>NZ_JBXYDZ010000003.1:2330000-3540000 GCF_057371075.1 Streptomyces sp. WAC03905 | reverse complement strand
GAAGGGTCGTGCTTGGCACGTTGTTGGGTCCTGAAGGTACGGCCGCAAGGTCATGTCTTCAGTGCCGGCCCCAGTGAACTCACCAGTTTGTCTGGTGGGGTGATGGGTGGCTGGTCGTTGTTTGAGAACTACACAGTGGACGCGAGCATCTGTGGCCAAGTTTTTAAGGGCGCACGGTGGATGCCTTGGCACCAGGAACCGATGAAGGACGTGAGAGGCCGCGATAGGCCCCGGGGAGCTGCCAACTGAGCTTTGATCCGGGGGTGTCCGAATGGGGAAACCCGGCAGTCGTCATGGGCTGTCACCCACTGCTGAACACATAGGCAGTGTGGAGGGAACGAGGGGAAGTGAAACATCTCAGTACCCTCAGGAAGAGAAAACAACCGTGATTCCGGGAGTAGTGGCGAGCGAAACCGGATGAGGCCAAACCGTATGCGTGTGATACCCGGCAGGGGTTGCGCATGCGGGGTTGTGGGAATGAGCTTTCACAGTCTGCCGGCTGTGAGGCGAGTCAGAAACCGTATGGATAGGCGAAGGACATGCGAAAGGTCCGGCGTAGAGGGTAAGACCCCCGTAGCTGAAATCTGTACGGCTTGCTTGCTCATCTCCCAAGTAGCACGGGGCCCGAGAAATCCCGTGTGAATCTGGCGGGACCACCCGCTAAGCCTAAATATTCCCTGGTGACCGATAGCGGATAGTACCGTGAGGGAATGGTGAAAAGTACCGCGGGAGCGGAGTGAAATAGTACCTGAAACCGTGTGCCTACAAGCCGTGGGAGCGTCGCTCATTGGGTTTACCCAATGGGTCGTGACTGCGTGCCTTTTGAAGAATGAGCCTGCGAGTTAGCGGTGTGTAGCGAGGTTAACCCGTGTGGGGAAGCCGTAGCGAAAGCGAGTCCGAACAGGGCGTTTGAGTTGCACGCTCTAGACCCGAAGCGGAGTGATCTAGCCATGGGCAGGTTGAAGCGGAGGTAAGACTTCGTGGAGGACCGAACCCACCAGGGTTGAAAACCTGGGGGATGACCTGTGGTTAGGGGTGAAAGGCCAATCAAACTCCGTGATAGCTGGTTCTCCCCGAAATGCATTTAGGTGCAGCGTCGTGTGTTTCTTGCCGGAGGTAGAGCACTGGATAGGCGATGGGCCCTACCGGGTTACTGACCTTAGCCAAACTCCGAATGCCGGTAAGTGAGAGCACGGCAGTGAGACTGTGGGGGATAAGCTCCATGGTCGAGAGGGAAACAGCCCAGAGCATCGACTAAGGCCCCTAAGCGTACGCTAAGTGGGAAAGGATGTGGAGTCGCAGAGACAACCAGGAGGTTGGCTTAGAAGCAGCCACCCTTGAAAGAGTGCGTAATAGCTCACTGGTCAAGTGATTCCGCGCCGACAATGTAGCGGGGCTCAAGCGTACCGCCGAAGTCGTGTCATTGCAGCAATACTCCCAACGGAGGCTGTGATGGGTAGGGGAGCGTCGTGTGCCGGGTGAAGCAGCAGCGGAAGCTAGTTGTGGACGGTTCACGAGTGAGAATGCAGGCATGAGTAGCGATACACACGTGAGAAACGTGTGCGCCGATTGACTAAGGGTTCCTGGGTCAAGCTGATCTGCCCAGGGTAAGTCGGGACCTAAGGCGAGGCCGACAGGCGTAGTCGATGGACAACCGGTTGATATTCCGGTACCCGCTTTGAAACGCCCAATATCGAATCAGGCGATGCTAAGTCCGTGAAGCCGTTCCGGACCCTTCGGGGAATGGAAAGTGGTGGAGCCGACGAACCAGACTTGTAGTAGGTAAGCGATGGGGTGACGCAGGAAGGTAGTCCAGCCCGGGCGGTGGTTGTCCCGGGGTAAGGGTGTAGGCCGAGGGGTAGGCAAATCCGTCCCTCATAGAAGGCTGAGACCTGATGCCGAGCCGATTGTGGTGAAGTGGATGATCCTATGCTGTCGAGAAAAGCCTCTAGCGAGTTTCATGGCGGCCCGTACCCTAAACCGACTCAGGTGGTCAGGTAGAGAATACCGAGGCGTTCGGGTGAACTATGGTTAAGGAACTCGGCAAAATGCCCCCGTAACTTCGGGAGAAGGGGGGCCATCACTGGTGATCGGACTTGCTCCGTGAGCTGGGGGTGGCCGCAGAGACCAGCGAGAAGCGACTGTTTACTAAAAACACAGGTCCGTGCGAAGCCGTAAGGCGATGTATACGGACTGACGCCTGCCCGGTGCTGGAACGTTAAGGGGACCGGTTAGTGACCTTTCGGGGTTGCGAAGCTGAGAACTTAAGCGCCAGTAAACGGCGGTGGTAACTATAACCATCCTAAGGTAGCGAAATTCCTTGTCGGGTAAGTTCCGACCTGCACGAATGGCGTAACGACTTCTCGACTGTCTCAACCATAGGCCCGGTGAAATTGCACTACGAGTAAAGATGCTCGTTTCGCGCAGCAGGACGGAAAGACCCCGGGACCTTTACTACAGTTTGATATTGGTGTTCGGTTCGGCTTGTGTAGGATAGGTGGGAGACTTTGAAGCCCCAACGCCAGTTGGGGTGGAGTCGCCGTTGAAATACCACTCTGGTCGTGCTGGATGTCTAACCTCGGTCCGTGATCCGGATCAGGGACAGTGTCTGATGGGTAGTTTAACTGGGGCGGTTGCCTCCCAAAGGGTAACGGAGGCGCCCAAAGGTTCCCTCAGCCTGGTTGGCAATCAGGTGTTGAGTGTAAGTGCACAAGGGAGCTTGACTGTGAGACCGACGGGTCGAGCAGGGACGAAAGTCGGGACTAGTGATCCGGCGGTGGCTTGTGGAAGCGCCGTCGCTCAACGGATAAAAGGTACCCCGGGGATAACAGGCTGATCTTCCCCAAGAGTCCATATCGACGGGATGGTTTGGCACCTCGATGTCGGCTCGTCGCATCCTGGGGCTGGAGTCGGTCCCAAGGGTTGGGCTGTTCGCCCATTAAAGCGGTACGCGAGCTGGGTTTAGAACGTCGTGAGACAGTTCGGTCCCTATCCGCTGTGCGCGTAGGAATATTGAGAAGGGCTGTCCCTAGTACGAGAGGACCGGGACGGACGAACCTCTGGTGTGCCAGTTGTCCTGCCAAGGGCATGGCTGGTTGGCTACGTTCGGGAGGGATAACCGCTGAAAGCATCTAAGCGGGAAGCCTGCTTCAAGATGAGTATTCCCACCTCCTTGAGAGGGTAAGGCTCCCAGTAGACGACTGGGTTGATAGGCCAGATGTGGAAGCCCGGTAACGGGTGAAGCTGACTGGTACTAATAGGCCGAGGGCTTGTCCTCAGTTGCTCGCGTCCACTGTGTTAGTTCTGAAATAACGAACAGCTGTGATTACACACCAGCGTTCAAATTTCATAGTGTTTCGGTGGTCATAGCGTTAGGGAAACGCCCGGTTACATTCCGAACCCGGAAGCTAAGCCTTTCAGCGCCGATGGTACTGCAGGGGGGACCCTGTGGGAGAGTAGGACGCCGCCGAACAATCATTGTGGGAAAGCCCCGCACCTTCTGGTGCGGGGCTTTTCTGCGTTCACGGGCCGGTCGGGTGACCCGGTGCCGGGGTGGGCACGGCGGAAACGCCCCGCATCCCTTTCCTCCGTAATGTGGGTGTATGGGCTACGACCTGGTCATCTTCGACAACGACGGCGTGCTGGTGGACAGCGAGCCGCTCGCCAACAACGTCCTCGCCGGGTACCTCACCGAGCTGGGGCACCCGACCACCTACGAGGAGTCGGTCCGCGACTACATGGGAGCCGCCGGACGCCGGGTGCACGAGCTCGTCCTGGAGCGGACCGGGGAGCGGCTGCCTGCGGACTTCGACGAGACGCTGCACGCACGGATCAGTGCCGCGTTCGAGCAGGAGCTCAAGCCCGTCCCGGGAGTGGAAGAGGTCCTCGGGGCCCTGACCGCCCACGGCATCGGCTACTGCCTGGTCTCCTCCAGCGGTCACGAACGGATCCGGGTCGCGCACCGCGTGGCCGGCCTCGACGGATGGTTCGAGGAAGAATGGATCTTCAGCGCGGACGACGTGGGCCTCGGCAAGCCGGCGCCCGACCTCTACCTGCACGCCGCCCGGCAGATGGGCGTCGAGCCCGCGCGGTGCGTCGTCGTCGAGGACAGCCCGCGCGGGGTCCGGGCCGCCGCGTCCGCAGGGATGGACGTCTACGGGTACACCGCGATGCTGCCCTCGGACGAGCTCCCCGGAGCCACCGGGTACTTCGGCGACATGATGCAGCTCCCGCTGCTCCTGCAACTGCCCGTGTGATCTCTCTACCCACGGGTAGCCCCGGGGCCTACGCTGACCCGCCATGACGGATGATGTGCGGCTGCGCCGCGGCCGCGGCGCCCTGGGGTTCAGCTTCTTCGTGCAGGGCGTGACCTTCGCCCTGCTCGTCACCCGGATCCCGGCCATCCAGGACCGGTACGGGATATCCGACGGGCTGCTGCCCGTCTTCCTCGCGGCCGTCCCGGTCCTCGCGGGCGTGGCGAGCGTCGCTACCGAGCACCTCGTCAAGCGGGTCCCGCCGGGTGTCGTCCTGCGGTGGGCCCAGCCGCTGGTGCAGCTGTCCCTGCTCGGCGTGGGGGCGGGCGAGCGGCTGTGGCACGTGGCGGTGGCCCTGGGGGCGTTCGGGTTGTCGGTGGGGGCGCTGGACGCCTCGATGAACATGCTCGGGGTTAGCCTGCAGAAGGCGTACGGGCGGAGCATCATGCTGGGCTTCCACGCCGCGTACAGCCTGGGCGGCATCCTGGGGGCGTCGGCGGCCTGGTACGGGGCGCACGCGCACCTGGGCCTGTTCACCGGCTACCTGCCGGCCGTGGCCGTGCTGCTGCCGCTCGCGCTGCTGGGCAGCCGCCACTACGTCGACCGGTCCGACCGCACCGCGCCGGACGTCCCGGCGGAGAAGGGGCTGGGCGCCGGGGGGTTCGCGCTCCTGCTGCCGCTGTGCCTGGTGATGGCGTGCGCGTACATCGGGGATTCCACGGTGGCGAACTGGAGTGCCAAGTACCTCCAGGACGTGCTGGGGAGTTCGGAGCAGACGGCGACCGTCCCCTACAACGTCTACATGGTGACGACCCTCGTGGGGCGGGCCGTCGGCGACCTGGGCGTCCGGCGGTTCGGGGCGGTGGCCGTGGTGCGCGGCGGGACGCTGCTCGCGGCCTGCGGGTTCGCGGTCGTGGCGGCCGCGCCGGGGGTGGGGGCGGGGATGCTCGGGTTCACGCTGCTGGGCGTCGGGCTGTGCGTGATCGTGCCGCAGACGTTCGCGGCCGCCGGGCGGCTGTTCCCGGGGGCGTCCGACACGGCGGTCGCGCGGCTGAACATCTTCAACTACGTCGGGTTCCTGATCGGGTCCCCGCTCGTCGGCGCGATCGGTGACGCATGGAGCTACCGGGGCGCGATGCTGGTGCCGATGGTCCTGGTGCTGATCACGCTGCTGCATGCCCGATCGTTCGGGCCGGGGGAGGCCCGATACGGTGTCGACCATGAGCGGCGAGCCGGTGACCGGGTTGTTGATGTGGGACGAGGCGGTAACGGGGTATGACTTCGGGCCGAGCCATCCGATGGACCCGGTGCGCCTGGCGCTGACCATGGGCCTGGTGCGCGCCTTCGGGCTGGACCGGGCGATGGAGGTACGGGCGGCCCCCGCGGCCGGTGATTCGACGCTGAGGCTCGTCCACCGGGAGGACTACGTCGCCGCGGTGCGCGGGGTGTCGGCGGACCCGGGGTCCGCGGACGGGTCGTACGGGCTGGGCACGACGGACGATCCGGCGTTCCGCGGGATGCACGAGGCGTCGGCGCTGATCGCCGGTCAGTCCGTGGCGGGCGCGGAGGCGATCTGGCGGGGCGAGGCCGGGCACGCGGTGAACTTCGCCGGCGGGCTGCACCACGCGATGCCGGGCGCGGCGGCCGGTTTCTGCGTCTACAACGACGCGTCGCTGGCCATCGCGCGGCTGCTGGAGCTGGGCGCGGAGCGGGTGGCGTACGTGGACGTGGACGTCCACCACGGGGACGGCGTACAGGCGGCCTTCTGGGACGACCCGCGGGTGTTGACGGTCTCGCTGCACGAGCATCCGCGGACGCTCTTCCCACAGACGGGCTGGCCGGAGGAGACGGGCGGTGAGGCCGCGGAGGGTTCGGCGGTGAACGTGGCGCTGCCGGCCGGTACCGGGGACGAGGGGTGGCTGCGGGCGTTCCACGCGACGGTGCCGGAGCTGCTGGCGGACTTCCGGCCGCAGGTGCTGGTGACCCAGCACGGGGCCGACACGCACTTCGAGGACCCCCTCGCGCACCTGGCGGTGTCGCTGGACGCCCAGCGGGCCGTCCAGGAGGCCTGTCACGGACTGGCGCACGCGTACGCGGACGGGCGGTGGCTGGCGCTGGGCGGCGGCGGGTACGCGGTGGTGGACGTCGTACCGCGGTCGTGGACGCACCTGGTGGCGATCGCCGCGCACCGGCCGGTGGACCCGCAGGCGGCGGTCCCGGCGTCGTGGCGCGACGAGGTGTACGCGCGGACGCGGCAGTGGGCGCCGCAGCGGATGACCGACGGCCGCAGTCCGTCGTGGCGGGACTGGGAGGCGGGCTACGACCCGGCGGACCGCACGGATCAGGCCGTCCTCGCCACGCGGCGGGCGGTGTTCCCCCTGCGCGGCATGCTGACCTGACCGGGTGGTGCGGGCGGTGATGCATCGTTACGCCAACTGTGGGGCTGTTCGCCGGAATTGATGACCTGGCAGATGGGGTGGGAGAGCATCGGAGGGTGTTGAGCACCGGCGCGCTGCGTGCGCATCTGCTGGCCGCCCGGTTGGCCGGGCCCGTCGCCACCTCCCGGGAGGAGAGCCTGCGCAGCTACCGGCTGTTCGCGGCGCGGGACCCGAGGGTGCTGCTGGGGCTGGATCCCGAGTGGGGCTGGGGCGAGGGTGACCTGCTGAGGCTGATGGCGGACAAGTGCGGTGTCTCGGCGGATCCCTCGCACGTCAGCGGCCCGGACGTGATCGATCCGGAGCGGACGGTGGCGGCGCTGGAGGCGTTCGCGGGGCGGCTGCGGGAGGCGGCGAGGGCGGGGTCGCACGTGTTGTTCGGGACGGGCCATCCGCATCGGCTCCTGGGCTTCTACGCCGGTTTGGCCGAGGCGATGTCGGCGGCGGGATGTGTTGTCCTCACCCCGGCGCAGGGGGCGTGTGTCGACATGGCGACCCGGTTCGGCGTACGCACGCACTGCATCGCCTACGTACGGGGGGTCGCACTGGTGCGGGAACCCGGCGTGCGGCCGCCGGGGAGTGCGACCGGCGTGCACAGTCATTCGCCCCTGCCGGTTCGGATGGCGCTGGGGGCGCTGGCGGAGGCCGGCGAGCCGCTCCCGGACCTGGTGGTGGGTGACCACGGATGGGTCTGCGGTGCAGGTCAGCTGGGCGTGGAAGCGATCGGGCTGGCCGACACGGACGATCCTGCGCTCTTCGTGGGGGAGGCGGAGGGGCGGGTCTCCGTCGCCGTTCCGCTTGATGACGCCGTGCGATCGGACTACTACCATCCGCTTGCCCGGTTCGTGTTGGGCCGGGCGAGTCTGACGGGGCGACAGGAGTGGCCGTAGCTCCTCTTCCCCACTCGTATCACGCGCCCCTACTCTGGGGAGTGAGCGTGCGACGACGAGGAGTAACCGGAGGGGAAGCCGGTGCCCGTCATGCGCGGAAGGTCAAGGTGTGTCATGGCTGCTGGCGAGAGGCCTCTCAGTGAGGTTCAGTTCCTGACCGTGGCGGAGGTCGCCTCGGTGATGCGAGTGTCGAAGATGACCGTGTACCGGCTGGTGCACAACGGTCATCTGCCCGCAATCCGGGTGGGCCGGTCCTTCCGGGTCCCCGAGAACGCGGTCCACGAGTACCTCCGAGAGTCCTATGTGGGGGTGGAGTCGGCCTGAGACTGACGGGTCCTGACGCCTTCGTGACTCCCGGGAAGCACTCGGATTACGGGCTCGGAGCTCGGGCGGGTAGGCTAGGCCGACGTAGGTCGTGTGGGCCCAGACGCCCCGCACCAGTGAAGAGAAGTGAGCGAGGGTAGTCGTGGGCTCTGTTATCAAGAAGCGGCGCAAGCGGATGGCTAAGAAGAAGCACCGCAAGCTGCTCAAGCGCACCCGCGTCCAGCGCCGTAACAAGAAGTAAACGGCAGCTGTACGTGTTCTCCGCAGCCCCTCCACCATTCTTGGTGGAGGGGCTGCGGTGCAGCCGGGTACTTCTTCGAGGGAGGCGCTGAGCTCGTGGGGAAGGTCGTACTCGTCACCGGGGCTGCCCGGCAGCTGGGCGGCCGCTTCGTGCGCCGCATCCAGCGCGACCCGGACGTCGAGCGGGTGATCGCGGTGGACGCCGTGACACCGCCGCACCGGCTGGGGTCGGCGGAGTTCGTCCGTACGGACATCCGGCAGTCGTCGATCGCCCGGGTCCTGGCCGAGCACGCCGTGGACACGGTGGTCCATCTGGCGGTCACCGGCGGCCGGCCGGTCGCGGGCGGCGCGCACAGTGCCGTCAAGGAGACCAACGTCATCGGGACGATGCAGCTCCTCGGCGCCTGCCAGAAATCGCCGACGGTACGGCGGCTCGTGGTGAAGTCCAGTACCAGCGTGTACGGGGGGACCCCGCGCGATCCGGCCGTCTTCACGGAGACCACGCAGCCCAAGTCGCTGCCGTCGGGCGGCTTCGCCAAGGACGCCGCCGAGGTCGAGGGGTACGTACGGGGCTTCGCGCGCCGGCGGCCCGACGTCGCGGTGTGCGTGCTGCGGTTCGCGAACATCCTGGGGCCCTTCGCCGATTCGGCGCTCGCCGAGTACTTCTCCATGCCGGTGCTGCCGACCGTGCTGGGCTACGACCCGCGGCTGCAGTTCGTGCACGAGGACGACGTCCTGGAGGTGCTGCGGCTGGCCGCGCAGGAGCCCCGGCGCGGGACGCTGAACAGCGGGACCTTCAACATCGCGGGTGACGGCGTCCTGCTGCTGTCGCAGTGCTCGCGGCGGCTGGGGCGGCCCACGCTGCCGCTGCTGCTGCCCGCGCTCACCTGGCTGGGGTCCGCGCTGCGGGCGGTCGGCATCACGGACTTCTCGCCCGAGCAGATGAGGCTGCTCACCCACGGCCGGGTCGTGGAGACCACGCAGATGCGCGAGGTCCTCGGCTTTGAGCCGCTCTACACGACCACCGAGACCTTCGCGGACTTCGCGCGCAGCCGCGGCAGCGGGCTGCTGCCGCCCGAGCGGGTCGGGCGGGCCGTGGACCGGGTGGCGGCCATGCTGGACGCGGAGGGCCCGCGGGACGACGTCGACACGGTTGAGGGAGCGAGACGATAGTGGCGGACGCCAAAGTCATTCCGTTCGACGAGGACCGGCCGCGCCGGAAGCCCCGCCGCGTGCGGTCGGTGCCGGCGGCCGAGCAGGCCGCGCCTGAGGCCCGGGAGCCGGCCGCCCCCGTGCCGGAGCAGCGGGCCGCCCCGGCCGAGCGCGGTGCCGACTGGGACCGGCGGATCGCCGGCGGCCTGGCGTTCCTGCGCCGACGGGTCACCGGCGACTACGAGGTCGACGACTTCGGCTACGACAAGGAGCTGACGGACCAGGTCCTGATGTCCCTGATGCGGCCGCTGTTCGACAAGTACTTCCGGGTCGAGGTCAAGGGCATCGAGAACATCCCGGCGAAGGGCGGTGCGCTGATCGTGGCGAACCACTCCGGGACGCTGCCGCTGGACGGGCTGATGCTCCAGGTCGCGGTGCACGACCACCACCCGGCGGAGCGGCACCTGCGACTGCTGGCGGCGGACCTGGTGTTCATGCTGCCGGTGGTCAACGAGCTGGCCCGCAAGGCGGGGCACACCCTGGCGTGCGCGGAGGACGCGCAGCGGCTGCTGGAGGCCGGGGAGCTGGTCGGGGTGATGCCGGAGGGCTTCAAGGGGATAGGGAAGCCGTTCGGGGACCGGTACAAGCTTCAGCGGTTCGGGCGCGGCGGGTTCGTGTCGACGGCGCTGCGGGCGGGCACGCCGATCGTGCCCTGCTCGATCGTGGGGGCGGAGGAGATCTACCCCATGGTCGGGAACGCGAAGACGCTGGCGCGGCTGCTGGGGATCCCGTACTTCCCGATCACGCCCACGTTCCCGTGGCTGGGGCCGCTGGGGGCGCTGCCGCTGCCGACGAAGTGGACGATCCAGTTCGGTGAGCCGATCCCGACCGACGGGTACGCCGCGGAGGCGGCGGAGGACCCGATGCTGATGTTCAACCTGACGGACCAGGTGCGGGAGCAGATCCAGCACACGCTCTACAAGCTGCTGGTGCAGCGCAGGTCGGTGTTCTTCTGACGGTGGTGGGCCGGGGCTGAACGGCCCGGCCCACCACCGCTCTCGCGGGCGTCCCTACTCCGCGTCCTCCGCGCCGAGGCCCAGGCCCGGGAGGAGACCCGGGAGCAGGGGCGGCAGCGTGATCTCCGGCTTCGGGTTCTCCGGGGTGCCCGGGGAGGGCTGCGACGACTGCCCCGCGGGCGGGTTGAGCAGGTCGCCGGTACCGCCGAGGAGGCCGCCGTCGGCCGGCGGCCGGGTGCTGCCCGAGGGGGACGGCGCGGGGCTGCTGCCGGACGGCGTACCCGCCGAGGGGCTGGACTGCTTGGCACCGCCGGGCGTTTCCGGCTTGGCGGGGGAGCCCGACGAGCCGGAGCCGCCGCGGGTCTGCTCCGGCGGCTTGGGGAGCAGGCTCTGGAGCGGCGCCACGTCTTCGTCTATGGCCTGGAAGACCGAGTCCACTTCACCACCGACGTCGGTGAGCTGCACGGGGAGCTTCTCGCGCAGCTTGCCCCACGCGTCGCGGTGGGAGCGCGAGAACGACGACAGCGTCTGGATCGGGCCGAGGGAGCCGTCCCGGTCGTACGCGGCCTGGAGGAGGCGGTGGCCTTCCTCCGCGTCGTGCTTGACGCCCGAGAGCGCCCGCCGGATCGCGCCCAGGGACTCGTGGTCCAGGGTGCCCGTCCGGCCGCGCTCCATCAGCCTGCGGGCCTCCGACAGCCGGTTGGAGGCCCGGTCCAGATAGAGCTCTCCGCGCTCGGCGTCGTCGTCGGCCATGCCCAGCTTCAGGTCCTCCATCCCCCGCTTCACGGGGTAGAGGTGGTCACCGGGCAGGGCGTCGGAACTGGCAGCGGCCACTCCGCTGAAGGCCCCCGCGGCCACACCCACGGTGAGGCCGCCCGCTGCGATGCCCTTGGACCAGCGGGAGCGGGGCCGCAATTTCCGGAGCGGGGTCGCCCGGTGGGCGCCGCGGCCGGTCCGCTGCTCGGGCACCAGAGGGTCCGGGGCGGCACCGCCCCCGGCCCTCTCCTCCAGCACCATGGCCTCCATGGCGGCAACGAGCTGCGCCCGCTGCACCACTTTGACCTCGGGGTCCAGCACTGGGCGCGGCATCCGTTCGCCGAGCACGCTCGCCAGGGCCAACAACCGGTCGTGGTCAGCAGATTCGGCAGGTGCCTCGGACTGCTCGGCCGCCGGGTCCGGTTCCGAAAGGTCGGATGGGTTCCGATCCTCCAGGGCCTGGGCGAAGGCGTTCGCCCGCCGGTGCGGGGTCACGTTCGCGATCACTGGCGGCACCTCCTCTCGTCATGACGATCGACTCCCCAAGGTGTCCGGAAGGTTGCCTTCCTTGAGCACATCCACACTTTCGAGTGAGCGGCTTCGGGCAGGGCGTGTCCACAGGGAGCCTGCATTCCGCACAACGAGCGTCGCGGCAGTTGGGTTACGGACGAAGGATGATCGGACCACAGCGTCATCGAGGGGTCACCGGATGTGAGGTCGGATGAGGTTGTCTGGGCGGGTCCGTCAGCGGGCGTCTTCGGGGAGGAGGCGGGCCAGGGTGCGGACCGCCCGGTACTGGAGCGTCTTGATGGCGCCCTCGTTCTTCCCCATCACCCGGGCCGTCTCGGCGACCGAGAGGCCCTGCAGGAAGCGCAGGGTCACGCATTCCTGCTGCTGCGGATTCAGTTTCCGTACGGCTTCCAGCAGGGCCGCGTTGGAAAGGGACTCCAGGACGGAGTCCTCGGGGCTGCGCTCCACCTCGTTGGCGTCGAGCATCTCCCCGGTGGTCACCTCCAGCCTGAAGCGGCTGGACTTGAAGTGGTCCGCCACCAGGTTGCGGGCGATCGTCACGAGCCAGGCGCCGAAGTCGCGGCCCTGCCAGGTGAAGGTGGAGATGCGGCGCAGGGCGCGCAGGAAGGTCTCGCTGGTGAGATCCTCCGCGGTCGCCTTGCCGCCGACGCGGTAGTAGATGTAGCGGTAGACCGTGTCGCTGTACTGGTCGTAGAGGCGGCCGAAGGCCTCGGCCTCTCCGGCCTGGGCGCGTTCGACCAGGTCCATCATGCGGGCCTGGTCGCTGTCCGCCAGGGGGCGGCGGGGGGCGGCCTGGGTGCTCGTGCCGGCCGCGCCGTTCGAGCCGCCGGCCGCCGAGCGGCCTCGTCTGCCCACCGTCGCCCCGCCGTCGGTCAGGGCGTAGCAGGGACCGGCCGGGCCGAGGCCGGCAGGAACCGCGGCGGCGAAGGCGGGGGCGGTGTACGCGGTGGGGACGAAGCCGCGCAGGTGGTCGAGGACCGTTGCGCGCAGCTGAGCCAGGCCCGAGGCGTCAACCCCGACAGGTGGGTACACGGGACTCCCAGAGGCAGAGCTTCCATCACGTGCAGTGCGGGACCGTTCACCCGTCGTGGGGACGGATGACCGGTGGCATGCGTTTGAGGAGAATAACGCTTCGTACAGGCAGCGCTACACCCAGTTGCTCAAATCACCGGTTCCGACACTTCTGTTGCGTGTCCAGGGCATATTCGGTCGCGGTTGGTGATCGATTCTTGATCACTTGGATACGCGGAATGGACGCTTCGCAGGAGACCTGAGACCGAGTCGGGCAGCCCGGAGTGCCGCGCCCGAGGCGCGGGTAGAGGTGAGCGAATGCCGGGGGTCGGGCAGGGGGCCGGGGCCGGCGGCCGTGGCCGCGGCGGGGGTGCGGTGTGGCCTGGGGCTGGGCCCGGAACGGCTACTTGCGGCGTCGGTGCAGGGCGATGGCCGCGGCCGCGCCGCCCGCGATGGCGCCGACTCCGGCGGCCGCCGGGACGCCGACCTTCACGGCCTTGCGGCCGGTCCGATAGTCGCGCAGCCGCCAGTCGTTGGTCCGGGCATGCTTGCGCAGTTTTGTGTCGGGATTGATCGCGTACGGATGTCCGACCAGTGACAGCATCGGGATGTCGTTGTGCGAATCGCTGTACGCGGCGCAGCGTTCGAGTTCGAGTCCCTCGGCGGCGGCGAGGGCGCGGACCGCCTCGGCCTTGGCGGGCCCGTGCAGCGGTTCGCCGACCAGGCGGCCGGTGTAGACGCCGTCGACGGATTCGGCGACGGTGCCCAGGGCGCCGGTCAGGCCCAGCCGGCGGGCGATGATCGTGGCCGTCTCCACGGGGGCGGCGGTGACGAGCCACACCTTCTGGCCGGCGTCGAGGTGGGCCTGGGCCAGGGCGCGGGTGCCCGGCCAGATCCGCTCGGCCATGTACTCGTCGTAGATCTCCTCGCCGATCGACATGAGTTCGGAGACCTTGTGGCCCTTGACGATGGACAGGGCGCTGTCGCGGGCGTCCTGCATGTGCTCGGGGTCCTCGACCCCGGCGAGCCGGAACCAGGCCTGCTGCCAGGCGAAGCGGGCGAGTTCGCGGCGGCGGAAGAACTCGCGCTTGTAGAGGCCGCGGCCGAAGTGGAAGATCGCTGCGCCCTGCATGACGGTGTTGTCGAGGTCGAAGAAGGCGGCGGCGAGGTCGTCGCCCTCGACCGGGAAGGCGGGTTCCGCGAGGCCCTCGCCCGGTTCCCCGGGCTCCAGGAGGTCGAGGTCGGCCTCGTCCGCCTCGGTGTCGGTGAGCTGCTCGGCCCCGGCCTGCGCGGTCTTGCGGGCGGCTTCGGCCGAGGCCTCGCCTGCCAGCACGCTGCGTGCGGTGGCGGAGCGCCTACGAGGGGGGAGCCATCCGAGAGCGGCCATGACGCGAGCATAGCCACTGTGTTCGGGAGTTCCCGAACCGGTGGGAAACGGAGGCGTTAACTCTTCTCGACGGCGGCGGGCGCGGCGGTGGGACCCGCCGGGGCGCCGGGCGGGGCGGGCGGGCGCGGGAGAATGGGGACATGAGCCCTTTGTTGCGCCGTAAAGAGAAGAAGAGTCCCGGCGAGCGGATGGTGACGCTCATCGGGAAGCCGGGGTGCCACCTGTGCGACGAGGCCGAGGAGGTCGTGGCGACGGTGTGCGCCGAGACCGGTGCGCAATGGGAGAAGAAGGACATCTCGCAGGACGAGGAGCTCTACCGGCTCCACTGGGAGCAGATTCCGGTGGTCCTGGTTGACGGCGAACAGCACACCTTCTGGAGGGTGAACCCCGACCGGCTCCGCCGGGCATTGGGAGGCTGACCCACTCCGCGGTTACCATCATGGGCGATTTGTGGGGTCTGGGGGCGTATCTGTGAGGAGAGTGCACGGTTTTGCCCCCTTTGGTATTTGAACGGGTTCGGCGTGCCGTCGGTTCCGGGATTGCGTGCCGATGTCGCGTGACCCCGGTCACTTTGGACGGACAAAGCGGACACAATCTTTGTGCACGCGTTCACAAAGGCATAGCCTGCTGTCGACGGGGCGGTCCTGGGACAAGAGGCCGCCTGCAGCCCCGCTCATCCCGCAGGAGCATCGTGGCAACTGGCCGAACTCACCGACCGGCGACCCGCAGCCGAGGTATTCCCGAGGCCACTGTCGCCCGGCTTCCGCTGTACTTGCGCGCCCTGACCGCGCTCTCCGAGCGATCGGTCCCCACGGTGTCCTCCGAGGAGCTCGCGGCCGCGGCCGGGGTCAACTCCGCCAAGCTGCGCAAGGACTTCTCCTACCTGGGTTCCTACGGCACCCGCGGCGTCGGCTACGACGTCGAGTACCTCGTCTACCAGATCTCCCGCGAGCTCGGCCTGACCCAGGACTGGCCGGTCGTGATCGTCGGCATCGGCAACCTCGGCGCCGCCCTCGCCAACTACGGCGGTTTCTCCGCGCGCGGGTTCCGCGTGGCCGCGCTGATCGACGCCGACCCCGCGATGGCCGGCAAGCCGGTCGCCGGCATGTCCGTCCAGCACACCGATGATCTGGAGAAGATCATCGAGGAGAACGGCGTCTCCATCGGCGTCATCGCCACCCCCGCCGGCGCCGCCCAGCAGGTCAGCGAGCGGCTGATCGCGGCCGGGGTCACCTCCATCCTGAACTTCGCCCCCACCGTGCTGTCCGTGCCCGACGGCGTGGACGTGCGCAAGGTCGACCTCTCCATCGAGCTGCAGATCCTCGCCTTCCACGAGCAGCGCAAGGCCGGCGAGGAGGCCGCCGCGGCCGCCTCCGAGCCCGGCTCCACCGTGGGCGGCGCCGCCCCCGCGGCGGCCGTCGTGCCGCCCGCCGGGCGCACCGCCGCCGAAGCGCGCAAGGGCGGCCCCGAGGGTGACGTCCCGGCGGTGATGCCGGCATGAGCCTGCTCGTCGTCGGGCTGAGCCACCGCAGCGCACCCGTGAGCGTGCTGGAGCGCGCCTCGCTGTCGGCCGACGCCAAGACCAAGCTGCTGCACGACACCCTCGCCGCCGAGCCGGCGACGGAGGCGACCGTGCTCGCCACGTGCAACCGCATCGAGCTGTACGCGGACGTGGACAAGTTCCACGCCGGCGTCGCCGAGCTGTCCACGCTGCTCGCCCAGCACAGCGGTGTCGCGCTGGAGGAGCTCACCCCGTACCTGTACGTCCACTACGAGGACCGGGCGGTGCACCACCTGTTCTCGGTGGCGTGCGGACTGGACTCGATGGTCGTGGGCGAGGGACAGATCCTCGGCCAGATCAAGGACGCCCTCGCGCTGGGCCAGGACCTGCACTCCGCCGGCCGGCTGATCAACGACCTGTTCCAGCAGGCGCTGCGGGTCGGCAAGCGGGCGCACTCCGAGACCGGCATCGACCGCGCCGGCCAGTCGCTGGTGACCTTCGGGCTGGAGCAGCTCGCGGTGCGCACGCCGGTCGCCGAGTGGGCCCACGGCAAGCGGGCCCTGGTGATCGGCGCCGGATCGATGTCCTCGCTGGCCGCGGCGACCCTCGCGAGGGTCGGCGTCGCCGAGGTCGTCGTGGCGAACCGGACCGCCGAGCGGGCGGACCGACTGGCTGACATTCTGGTTGCCTCAGGCACGGGTGTGCGGGCTTCGGCCATCCCGATGGCCGACGTCGCCGACGAACTGACACGCGTCGACGTCGTGGTGTCCTGCACCGGGGCCACCGGACTGGTGCTGACCGCCGACGACGTACTCGCCGCGGTGGCCGGGGGCGAGGGCTGGGCCGAGCCCGGGTTCCGCCCCCGCATCCCCGCCCCGCAGTCGCCCGAGGGCGGCGCGGCGCAGCCGGCCGCGGCCCCCGCCGCCGGACCGGCGGCCGGACAGGACGCGGCTCCCGACGCCGGGCTCGTCGCACGGCTGGCCGTCGCCGCCGACGTGTACGGGCGACTGGCCGACGCCGGCGCCGCACGGACCATCAGCGCGCCCGCGGAGGCCGACGCCGACGGCTGCCCCGTCGGCCTCGACGGACGCTCCGCGCTGACCGGGGTCGACGCCAGCTCCCTCGAACTGCACGGCACCTGGGCCGACCAGGGCGAGGCCGCCGCCCAGCGGCAGCCCCGCAGGAGCGCCCGTACGCACACCGACGCGACCGCCGTCCGCCTCGCGCTGCTCGACCTGGCCATGCCCCGGGACATCGACGCGGCCGTGCACCGGATCCCCGGCGTACGGCTCGTGGACATCGAGTCCCTCGCGGAAGCCTCCGCAGACGCCCCGATGGCCGCCGACGTCGACGCCGTTCGCGGCATCGTCGCCCAGGAGGTCGCCGCCTTCGGCGCCGCCCAGCGCGCCGCCCACATCACGCCCACCGTCGTCGCCCTGCGCGCCATGGCGGCCGAGGTCGTGGCCATGGAAGTGGCCCGCCTCGACGGACGGCTCCCCGACCTCGACGAGCGACAGCGCGCCGAAGTCACCCAGACCGTGCGCCGCGTCGTGGACAAGCTCCTCCACGCGCCGACCGTGCGCGTCAAGCAGCTCGCGAGCGAGCCCGGCGGCGCCGGGTACGCCGACGCACTGCGCGAACTCTTCGACCTCGACCCTCAGACGGTTGCTTCCGTCAGCCGGGCGGACGCGGCCGATCCGAAGAACGACGACGACCCAGGACGGGCATCATGAACACACGTCCCGACCAGCCGCTGCGGCTCGGTACGCGGCGGAGCAAGCTGGCCATGTCCCAGTCGGGGCACGTCGCCGACGCGGTCCGGGCGATCACCGGCCGGCCCGTCGAGCTCGTGGAGATCACGACCTACGGCGACGTCTCGCGCGAGCACCTCGCCCAGATCGGCGGGACCGGCGTGTTCGTCACCGCCCTGCGCGACGCGCTGCTGCGCGGCGAGGTCGACTTCGCCGTGCACTCGCTGAAGGACCTGCCGACCGCCCAGCCCGACGACCTCGTCATCGCGGCCATGCCGAAGCGCGAGGACGCCCGCGACGCGCTCGTCGCCCGCGACGGCCTGACCTTCGAGCAGCTGCCCGACGGTGCCCGCATCGGCACCGGCTCGCCCCGGCGCACCGCCCAGCTCAACCACCTGGCGCGCTCGCTCGGCAAGCGGATCGAGACCGTCCCGATCCGCGGCAACGTCGACACCCGCATCGGATTCGTCCGCGACGGCGAACTCGACGCCGTCGTCCTGGCGGCCGCCGGTCTGAACCGGATCGGCCGCGGCGACGAGGCCACCGACCTGCTGTCCGTCGACAGCATCCTCCCCGCCCCCGGCCAGGGAGCCCTGGCCGTGGAGTGCCCCGCGTCCTCCACGGACCTCATCGCCGCGCTCGGCCGGCTCGACGACCCGCACACCCGGGCCGCCGTGACCGCGGAGCGTTCTCTGCTCGCCGCCCTGGAGGCCGGCTGCAGCGCACCCGTGGGCGCGTTCGCCGACCTGCTGGCCGACGGACGGATTGTCAATGAAATGCGCCTGCGCGGCGTCGTCGGAACCCTCGACGGCTCGACGCTGGTGCAGCTGTCCACCACCGGTCCCGTGCCCCAGTCGTACGACGAGGCCATGGCGCTCGGCCGCGAACTCGCGGACGAGATGCTGGCCAAGGGCGCGGCCGGTCTGATGGGGGAGCGATCGCTTTGAACCCCTCAAGTCCGACCACCTCCGCCTTCCCGGCCGTCGCCGCCCACGGACGCGTCACCTTCCTCGGCGCAGGCCCGGGCGACCCGGGTCTGCTGACGCTGCGCGCCGTCGAGGCGCTCGCCGCCGCGGACGTACTGATCGCGGAGCCCGAGGTGCTCGAGGTCGTACGGACGCATGCGCGCGCGGGTGTCGACACGCCGCAGCTGACGGTAGCTGACGAAGTGTCAGCAGCCGCCGGGGTCCCGGTGATCCGGGACGCGGCCAATCTTGTCATGGAGGCCGCACGCTCCGGCAGGCGGGTCGTCCGTGCCGTCACGGGCGACCCCGGACTCGACGGCAACGCCGCCGAGGAGATGCTCGCCTGCGCGACGGAGGGGATCCCCTTCGAGGTGGTGCCCGGCGTCGCGACCGCCGTCGGCGTCCCCGCGTACGCCGGTGTCCCGCTGCGCGACAAGCAGGGCGCGGACGTCCGGTTCGTCGACGCCAAGACCGCCTCGGCGCGCTGCTGGAGCGAGGTCGGCGCCAGCGACGGCACCCTCGTCGTCTCCGCGACCCTGGAGACCGTCTCGGCCGCCGCGGCCGAGCTGGTCAGCGCCGGGCGCAAGCCCGACACCCCGCTGACCGTGACCGTGTCCGGCACGACGACGCGGCAGCGGACCTGGTGCGCGACCCTGGGCACCATCGCCCAGGTCTTCAAGCAGGGCAAGGTACTGCCCTCGCCCGAGGGCGCCCGCCCCGTCATATGCGTGGTCGGCGAGCACGGCGCCGCCGCGCGCCGCGAGGACCTGTCCTGGTTCGAGTCGAAGCCGCTGTTCGGCTGGCGCGTCCTCGTACCGCGGACGAAGGAGCAGGCCGCTTCGCTCTCCGACCAGCTGCGTTCCTACGGCGCGGTGCCGCACGAGGTGCCGACCATCGCCGTGGAGCCGCCGCGCACCCCGCAGCAGATGGAGCGCGCGGTCAAGGGCCTGGTGACGGGCCGCTACGAGTGGATCGCCTTCACCTCCGTCAACGCCGTCAAGGCCGTCCGCGAGAAGTTCGAGGAGTACGGGCTCGACGCGCGCGCCTTCGCGGGCATCAAGGTCGCCGCGGTCGGCGAGCAGACCGCGGCCGCCCTGGTGGAGTTCGGCGTCAAGCCGGACCTCGTCCCGAGCGGCGAGCAGTCCGCGGCCGGACTGCTGGAGGACTGGCCGCCGTACGACCCGGTCTTCGACCCGATCGACCGCGTCTTCCTGCCGCGGGCCGACATCGCCACGGAGACGCTGGTCGCCGGGCTGATCGAGCTCGGGTGGGAGGTCGACGACGTCACCGCCTACCGGACCGTGCGCGCCTCGCCGCCGCCGGCGGACACGCGCGAGGCGATCAAGGGCGGCGGCTTCGACGCCGTGCTCTTCACGTCGTCCTCGACCGTCCGCAACCTGGTCGGCATCGCGGGCAAGCCGCACAACGTGACGGTCATCGCCTGTATCGGGCCGGCGACGGCCAAGACCGCCGAGGAGCACGGCCTGCGGGTCGACGTCCTGTCCCCGGAGCCGTCGGTGTCGAAGCTGGCGGAGGCCCTCGCCGAGTACGGGGCGGCCCGCCGCGAGGCGGCCAAGGAGGCCGGCGAGACGGTGTTCCGCCCGAGCGAGCGCCGGCCGGGCGCCCGTCGTCGCCGTACGACGTGAGCGGCGGCTTAGGCGGGGTCCGCCCGTCACGGAACGAGGGGAAGGGGCCCGGGTGCACTGCGCACCCGGGCCCCTTCCCCTTTCGCGCCTTCGGCCCCGGAGGTGCGGCGGGTACGGGAGCATGCGCACCGCACGGCGCTCACGGGCCCGGCTGACGTCGATTCGGCCTCGCCCTTGACGCAGGGGAGCGGATCCACGGCGCACGCGGGTCGGGGCGGGTGGAGCAGCAGGGCGGCGGCCGACAGGGCCGTGAGCAGCCCGTTCACCCCCGCCACGGCAGGGCCCCGCCGGGTGGGGCCAATCGTTTCCGCGCCGCCGGATGAGTATCCGCGCGGATTCCCCGGTCCGGGCGGGCGGGGTTGAGTGTCCCCATGACCGATCTCGAAGTCGAACTCGACCGGGACCGCAGGGCCTTCGTCGCCCCGCTCGTCTCGACCCTGCTGACGCTGCCGTTGGGTCTGGTGTCGCTGTTCTTCGCGGGCCTGTCGCCGATGGCGTGCGACTCCTGCGACGGGGAGACGGCCGACGCGTTCGACGCGAGCTTCCAGGCCGCGTGGCCGGTGTTCATGGCGGGACTGGCGATGGTGCTGGGACTGCTGGTGTGGGGCTGGGCCCTGCCGTGGCGGAAGGCGAACGCCGCCCGCCGCGTCGGCATCGCGATCGGCGCGCCGGCGCTGGTGGTGCTGGACACGGTGGTGTTCTGGGCGCTGCTGGACCTGCCCTAGCCACCCGGTCCCCGCCCGGGCGGAATCCGATTGCCCGGGCCGTCGCACCCGGCGAGGATCACCGCCGGGGGAAGCCGCGGCGGAGGGGATACGGATGGACGAGCGGGACGCACTGCTGGCCGCGGCCATGGAGGCGTACGAGCCGGAGGCGGCCCGGCGCCTGGTCGAGGACGGCGCCGACCCGGACCGGGTCCTGCCGGACGGGACGACGCCGCTGCTGCGGGCTGTGGAGGGCGGCTCCCCGGCCATGGTGACGGCCCTGCTCGGCGACGCCTGCCCGCGGCTGCCGGAAGCGGAGCAGGGCCGGCTGATCGACGCGGCCCGGCGGTGGTACGAGGAGGGCGCGGAAAGGCGGCTGCGGCGGCTGACGGGGGCGGCGGGCCCGGCGGACACGGTACGGGCGCTGGACTCGGAGTTCGAGTGCGTTGCGGAGATCACCCTCGGCGGGCGGACCGTACGGGCCGGGCACGGCGCGGTGCTGACCCTGCTGGAGTGGGAGTTCGGTGTCCTGCCCCCGGTGGAGGAACTGGTGGCCCGCGCGGTCCGTCACCGGGGAGAGGGAGAGGGAGAGGGAGAGGACCACGTGGACCGTGCCGCCTCGCTCCTGGTGCTGATCCACCGGCACAGCGCGCGGACCTGGGCCGAGACGACGGCCTTCCGCCACGACCCGGACCCCTGGCGGCGCGGCCTCGCGGCCGATGCCGTCCGCGACCGGCTGTGGCAGCTGTCGTGGCCGTTCCCCGCGGACGCGAGCCGGCGCGATGAGGAGTGGGAGGCGTGCACACGGATCCTCTTCGAGTGGGAGCCCGAGGAGACCGACCCGCACGCACTGGCCCGAATCCTGCGGGCCCTCCGCCACACGAGCACGGACCTCTCCGGCCACGAGGACATCGCGCTGCGGCGCGCCGGGCACCCGGCGCCGGAGGTCCGGCGGGAAGTGCCCGGGCTCTTCGTCCGGCCGCTCTCCCCCGACGCGCTGCGGGCCGTACGGGACCTGTGCCGTGACGTCGACGCCGCGGTGCGGGCGGCGGCCGCCGAGGTACTGGCGGAGCAGGAAGCCGGCGAGGGGGACCGGGAGCTCATGGCGGCCCTGCTGCGGGACACGGATCCGGAGGTCGTGAGCCGGGCGGTGCGCGCCTTCGCGTGGGGTGCCGACCACTCGGCGGGCGCCGCCGAAGCGCTGGTGCGGTTCCTCGACGCCGCTGACCCGGACGTCCGGCTGAATGCCGCCTACGGGCTGTACCTGCGGGACGACCCCCGCACCCTGGAGGCCTACGACCGGGTGGCACCGCTGGGCCGGCTGCCGGCGGACGACCCCCGGCTGGAGGGGCGGTGGCGGTTCACCTCCCGGAACGGTGTGGGCATCCCGGGGAGCGGCGCCCCTGCTACTGGCTGACCCAGGAGGTGAGCCCGTTCCAGGCGGCGGGGGCGAGGGCGAGGACGGGGCCGTCGGCGACCTTGGAGTCCCGCACGTGGACGGTGCCGGCGCAGGAGCAGGTGACGACCTCGACGCACTGGCCGCCCTCGTCACCGCTGTAGGAGGACTTCCTCCAGGCGTAGGCCACTTCCAGGCACTGGCCGCCTTCGCTGCCGCTGTAGCTGGACTTGAACCACTTCAGTGGGGTGCTCATGTCTCTCCTAGCAGCCGGTCCAACAGGCCCTTTGTCTCAGTGACGTTGAGGGCCTGTGACCGCAGCATCGCATACTTCTGGGAGAGGATGCTGACCTCGTTCGGGTCGCGCACGAGGAAGCTGCCTCGCTGGGTTTCGGAGTAGGCGAGGTGCTGGAACTCGGGGGTTTCCAGCAGCGTGAAGGGGCCGTTGAGGCCCGCGTGGGCGGTGATGCCCAGGGGGAGCACCTGGAGGGAGACGGTCGGCTGGTCCGCGCAGGCGCGCAGGTGACGCAGCTGCTCGTGGTAGACCTCCCTGCCGCCGATGCGGTCCCTCAGGGCCGCCTCCCAGACGATGAAGCTGAGGGTCGGGGGGACCGGGCGGGTGAGGATCTTCTGACGCTGGATGCGGTGGGCGGTCTGCCGCTCGATCTTCTCCTCGCCGACGAAGGGGACGCGGCAGCCGAGCACCGCACGGGCGTAGGCCTCCGTCTGGAGCAGGCCCGGCACGGTGAGGGTGTCGTACCAGGACAGGGCGAGGGCCTCGGCCTCGCGCGCCATGTACTCCTCCGCCCAGGCCGGAACCATGTCCACCTCCGGGAGGCGGTTCGCCGCGACCGCCAGCAGCTCGGGCAGGCCGAGGACGCGATCCATCTTCTCCGCCACGTTGGGCATCAGGACGCGCCTGCCCTGCTCGATCGAGGCGACGGTCTCGACGTCGACGTGCAGCGCCTCGGCGAAGGCGCGCTGGGTCATTCCCTTGGCGGTGCGGGCCTGGGCGACCAGTGCGCCGACCATCTTCATCGCCGTCTCGTTGGGCCGGGGCCTCTTGCGTGGTGGCATGCCTGTGAACTCCCCGCGTGCGCATGCGAGATACCCGTACCGACCCGTACTCCTCAAGGAGTACGAGTCGCTCGTCTCACCCACGGTAGTCACGCAACGCGACGATCGGTGCGTGAATGTGGAAACCCGACCGGCCCTGCTGCGTGAGCGGTTCTATCCCCGCAGCCGTCAAACCGTCCGCCCTGCCAGGGAATTCGCAGCGGAGACACTGCACGTGTGGGGTGTCACATGCCGCCACGACGACGTGTTGCTCTGCGTGAGCGAGCTGGCGACCAACGCCCTGCTGCACGGCGTCCCGCCCGGCCGGGGCTATCGGCTGCGGATGCTGCGCTACGGCGACACCGTACGGGTCGAGGTGCACGACAGCGGCGACGGCCGGCCGCGCGTCGCGGACCGGGACCTGGGGGCCGAGGGCGGCCGCGGGTTGCTGCTCGTGGCGGCCGTCGCGGACCACTGGGGGACCGTGCCACGGGTGCCGGGGAAGACGGTGTGGTGCGAGTTCGCGGTCGGGGCGGGTGGGCCGCCGGACGGGCTCTAGGCTTGTGGCGACTGCTGTCGAAGCTCGAAGAGGCGACTGAAGATGAGCGCGTACGGATCCTTCCCCGGTTCGCGGCCCCGCCGGCTGCGCACCACCCCGGCGATGCGGCGGATGGTCGCGGAGAACCGGCTGCACCCCTCTGACCTGATCCTCCCGGCCTTCGTGCGCGAGGGCATCAGCCAGCCCCTCCCCATCTCGGCGATGCCCGGCGTCGTCCAGCACACGCGGGACACGCTGCGGAAGGCGGCCGTCGAGGCGGTCGAGGCGGGCGTCGCGGGGATCATGCTCTTCGGCGTTCCGGCGGACGAGAACAAGGACGCGCTCGGTACGGCGGGCACCGAGCCGGACGGAATCCTTCAGGTCGCGATCCGCGACGTGAAGGCCGAGGTCGGGGACGACCTCGTGATCATGTCCGACCTGTGCCTCGACGAGTACACCGACCACGGTCACTGCGGCGTCCTCGACGAGAACGGGCGCGTCGACAACGACGCGACGCTGGAGCGTTACGCCGAGATGGCGCAGGTCCAGGCCGACGCGGGCGTCCACGTCGTGGGTCCCAGCGGCATGATGGACGGCCAGGTCGGCGTCATCCGCGACGCCCTCGACGAGACCGGGCACGAGGACGTGTCGATCCTCGCCTACACGGCGAAGTACACCTCCGCCTTCTACGGTCCCTTCCGCGAGGCCGTCGCCTCCTCCCTCCAGGGCGACCGCAAGACGTACCAGCAGGACCCGGCGAACGCCCGCGAGTCCCTGCGGGAGCTGGCCCTCGACCTGGAGGAGGGCGCGGACATGGTGATGGTCAAGCCGGCCGGCCCGTACCTCGACATCCTCTACCGGGTGGCGCAGGCCGTGGACGTGCCGGTGGCGGCGTACCAGATCAGCGGCGAGTTCGCGATGATCGAGGCGGCCGCCGAGAAGGGCTGGATCGAGCGCGACCGCGCCATCCTGGAGACCCTGCTCGGCATCAAGCGCGCGGGCGCGGACACGATCCTCACCTACTGGGCCACCGAGGTGGCGGGCTGGCTCCGCGAAACCCGCTGAGGGGCGGGCCGGTAGGCGCGGCGGGGGGCTCCGGGGCTCGGGGTCCCGGACGGCCGGGATCAGAGATGTCCTGGGGTTTCCCGTCAGTCCCATCGTCTTCCGTGTCGGGCCGGCCCCTCAAGGGCGCTCCCTACGGTCGCGTCACTGCGTGATGGCCTTCGGCCACCCTTGACCGTCCGTCCCGCCACGGAAAGTCGAGGACTGTCGGGAAGCCCCCAGAAGAACGGGCCGGGCGTTCCGTTCCAGGGACGGGCAGATCACAGATGCGGGCCGGTGGTTGGGGTGCGCCCCACATCGCTACGCGCTCCTCGACGACGGCGTCCGCGAGCCTCTCGGGCTGGGCATAAGCCGCCATCGATCGCTACGCGCTTCTCGATCACGCGTCCGCAGGCCTCTGGGGCTGGTCATAGGCCGCCACCTGTTGCGCACGCTTCTGCCTCACGCGGCTGCGGTCCGTCCGGGGCTGGGCAGAGGCCGCAGAAGCCCTGTGTCTTCTTCTCGCGGTTGGCGTCCGGCGCTTGTTCGTGGTCTGGAGGGGCGATGTTGGGGGGCAGGGGAGCGATCCATCGGTTCAGCCGATGTCAACCCAGGAGAGCGGGGTGGTGGGATCCCACTCGCCGGTACAGACAGGGGTGATTGGGGCATATCGGCGGCTTTCTGAAGTGCCCACCCAGGCAGACATGGATTGGGTTCGCTTCAGCCGTCGTCTGAGGCTTTTCCACCCCTCGCGAGGGGCGATGGAAGGTTTTTGCGGCCTGCGGCCAGCCCAGGACGAACTGCGGAGGCGTGATCGAGAGCGCGCCACATCGATGGCGGCCCATGCCCAGCCCCAGGCGGGATCGCAGCCGCGTGAGAGAGAAGCGTGCGCGACAGGTGGCGGCCTATGACCAACGACAGGAACTCGCAGGCGCCGTCTCGCAGGAGCGCGTAGCGATTGGTGGCGGCTTATGACCAGCCACAGGAACTCGCAGGCGCCGTCCTTGAGTAGCGCGTAGAAAGCGGTGGCGGCCTATGTCGAGCCACAGGGGCTCGCAGGCGCCGTCGTTGAGGAGCGCGTAGCGATTGGTGGCGGCCTATGTCGAGCCCCAGAGGCCTGCGGACGCCGTCGTTGAGGAGCGCGTAGCGATTTGGGGCGCGCCCCCACCCCTGCCGCGTGTGGCCGACGCCCCGTCCCTTTGTCGAACGCCCGGCTCGTTCTTCTGGGGGCTTCCTGGCAGTCCTCGGATTTTCCGTGGCGGGGCGGGCGGTCAAGGGTGGAGCGCAGCGACATCGCGTAGCGACGCGACCGGAGGGAGCGCCCTTGAGGGGCCGGTCCGACACGGAAGACGATGGGACTGACGGGAAACCCCAGGACGGCTCTGATGCCGCCCTGCCGAAGTCCCGCTTACCGCACCCCGTCCCGCTGGCCACCCGCCTCCGCCCCGACACCGGCAGAGGCGGGTGGGCAACCACCGGCCCAGGGGGCTGGGCCGCGGGGGTGGAGGTCCCGCCCAGGCGGGAACCCCGTACAGCACCCCCCGGCTCCCAGCCCCGCTCGCGTCCGGCCGGGTGTGGGCGCACCCTGGAGGGAACGGGTGACCCCCTGGAGGTGATGCACCATGGCCACGCTCGTCGGGTGGCATGTGGAGCTCGAATTCACCGAGGAGGGCCACCGCACCAGTGCGGCGGCCCTGGTAAGGCTCGGGGACGGCTCCGAGATCAGGGCGCGGGGTTATGCCTTGCGTCATCCCTCCGACCCGGAGCAGATGAGGGTCGGGGAAGAGATCGCGGGCGCCCGTGCGCTCATGGATCTCGCGCAGCAGATGTTGCAGAAGGCCCACTCGGAGATCGACGAGGCGACGGGCCGTCATTCCTACCCGCTCAACCGCTGAGCGGCGGGCGGACCACCGGCCCGCTGAGGGGCTCTGGCGAGCCGCTCAGCGGGTCCTGCTGCGGAACAGGGCGCCGGCCAGGGTCACGGCCACGGCGGTGATGCCCGCGCACCAGGTCAGGGCCGTCCAGGGGGCGCTGCCCGCGGGCTGCGCGAGGAGCAGCGCGCGCAGGGATTCGATGACCGGGGTCAGCGGCTGGTGCTCGGCGAAGTCGTGCAGCCAGCCGGGCATGGTGTCGATGGGGACGAAGGCGCTGGAGGGGTACGGCAGGAACATCATCAGGAAGGTGAAGCCGCCCGCGGCCTCCGGTGTCCTGGCGAGCAGGCCGAGTACGGCGGCCAGCCACGAGATCGCCGTGATGTACGCCAGCAGCAGGCCGGCGGCGGCGAGGAGGGCGGCCGGGCCGGCCTGGGGCCGGAAGCCGATGGCGAGGGCGACGGCGAGGACGAGGGTGGTGGAGAGCAGGTTGCGCAGGACGGAGGCGGCGACGTGTCCGGCGAGGATGGGGATGCCCCCGATGTCGAGGGTGCGGAAGCGGTCGATGATGCCGGTCCGCATGTCGTCGGCGACGCTGACGGCGGTGGAGGCCGCGCCGAAGCCGGCGCAGAGCAGCATGGCGCCGGGTACCACGTAGGTGACGTACTCCGTGCCGGTGTCGATGGCCCCGCCGAAGAAGTAGACGAAGATCAGCATCAGCATCACGGGCAGCATCAGGGCGGCGATCAGGGCGTCCGGGCTGCGGCGGCTGATGCGCAGGCTGCGGCCGGCCAGTGCGAGGGCGCTCACGGGTACGGCGGCCACGGGTACGGCGGTCATCGGTCGGCTCCCGTCAGGGTGAGGAACACGTCGTCGAGGGTGGCGGTGCGGACGGCGAAGCGGTCCACGGCGGTGCGGTCGGGGTCGAGTTCGTCGAGGAGGGCGCGCACGTGGGCGGCGCTGCCGTCGGTGGCGACGCCGAGGGTGAGCTCGTCCGGCGCGAGGTGGACGGCGCGCGGGGCGAGTACGTCGTAGGCGGCCCGGGTGGTGAGGGTGAGGTCCAGGCGGTGGCCCGCGACGCGCGCCTTGAGTTCGGCAGGTGTCCCCTCGGCGGCGATCCGTCCGTCGGCGAGGACGGCGACGCGGTCGGCGAGCCGGTCGGCCTCCTCCAGGTACTGGGTGGTGAGCAGGACGGTCGTGCCGTCGGAGCGCAGTTCCCGTACGAGGTCCCACAGGTCCTGGCGGCTGCGGGGGTCGAGTCCGGTGGTCGGCTCGTCGAGGAAGATCACCTCGGGGCGGGAGACGAGGCTCGCGGCGAGGTCGAGGCGGCGGCGCATGCCGCCCGAGTACGTCTTGGCCGTGCGGGCGGCGGCGTCGGTGAGGCCGAAGCGGGTGAGGAGTTCGTCGGCGCGGGTGCGGGCGGCGCGCGGGGTGAGGCCGCTGAGGCGGCCCATCATGCGGAGCGTCTCGGCGCCGGTCTGGAGGTCGTCGACGGCTGCGAACTGGCCGGTGAGGCTGATGCGTTCGCGGACGAGGGCCCGCTCGGTGACGGTGTGGTGGCCCGCGACGCGGGCGGTGCCGGCGTCGGGGGCGGTGAGGGTGGCGAGGATCCGGACGGTGGTGGTCTTGCCGGCGCCGTTGGGGCCGAGGAGGGCGAGGACGCTGCCGCGGGGGACGGCGAGGTCGATGCCGTCGAGGACGCGGACGTCGCCGTAGGACTTGGTCAGGCCGGTGGCGTGGATGCCGAGGGCATGGGCGGCGGTGGAGTGGGGGGCGGTGGCGGGTGTCCGGGGGCCGGCGGTGTGGGTGCCGGAGGTGCCGGAGGGGTGTCCGGAGGCGTGCGTGGTCATGAGGGGTGGTGCTCCCTTCCCCGTCTTCTGCGTATGCCTTACGCTCTTCTGTGTAAGTAATACACAGAACTAGGATGGGGGTCAATCGAGGAGTGGGCGGTCATGGCGGACGAGGACGACGGCAGCGAGGGCGGCGAGGGGAGCGAGGGCGGGACCGGGCTCCCGGCGAGCCTGGAGATGGCCTGGGGCCTTCGGGAGCGCCCCGGCAAGGGGCCGCGCCCCACG
The DNA here is from genome assembly GCF_057371075.1 of Streptomyces sp. WAC03905. Taxonomy (NCBI): domain Bacteria; kingdom Bacillati; phylum Actinomycetota; class Actinomycetes; order Kitasatosporales; family Streptomycetaceae; genus Streptomyces; species Streptomyces sp. WAC03905. The sequence goes on along the minus strand of NZ_JBXYDZ010000003.1, from coordinate 3,511,461 downwards.
CTCACACTGCCCCGCATCGTGGAGACGGCCGTGGCGCTGGCGGCCGGTGAGGGCATGGACGCGGTCTCCATGGGCCGGGTGGCCAAGGAGCTGGGCGTCTCGACGATGTCCCTCTACCGGTACGTCACGGCGAAGGAGGAGCTCTACATCCTGATGGCGGACGCGGGCGTCGGCCGCCCGCCGGCGCTGCCGCCCGAAGCGGACGGTTGGGGCTGGCGCGAACTGCTGACGCAGTGGGCCCTCGCCCAGCGGGCGGTGCTCATGGCCAACTCCTGGATCCTGCGCATCCCGATCACCGGCGCTCCGGTCAGCCCGAACCAGCTGGCGTGGATGGAGCGCGGGCTGGCGGCGATGGCCGGTGCGGCCCTGACGGAGGGCGAGAAGATCTCGACGATCATCCTGATCGGCGGTCTGGTCCGCAACGAGGCGACCATGGCGGCCGACATGATGGACGCCATCGTGAAGTCCGGCGTCTCACCGGACCAGGTCATGGGCCAGTACCTGCGCACGCTGCGGATGATGACCGGCCCGGACACGCACCCGGCCGTGACGCGGCTGCTGGAGTCGGACGCGTTCACGGGCGCGGACGAGCCGGACTTCCAGTTCCGCTTCGGCCTGAACCGCATCCTGGACGGTCTGGAGACGCTGATCGCGGGACGGGCACAGGCGCGGTGAGGCCGGGCCGCAGTGCAGCCGGGGCCGGGGTGGAAGCGGGGCCGGGGTGGAAGCGGGGCCGGGGTGGAAGCGGGGCCCGCGGTGCACCGCGGCGCGCCTTCCGCCTGCTGTCGCGCGGAACGTGGCAGGAGGCGGAAGGGACGGGAGCCCACCGGTCAGGCGGGCTGTTCCGGAGCGGTGGCCCTGATCACCGAGAAGACGCCGCCCTGCGGGTCGGCGAGGACGGCCATGCGGCCCGCCACCATGTCGAAGGCCGGCGCCATGACGCTGCCGCCGGCCCGGACGGTGGCGGCCTGGATCTCGTCGACGTCGTCGGCGTGGAAGTACGGCATCCAGTGCGGCGGCACCCCGGCCGGCAGCTTGGCGAGGTCCATCATCCCGCCGACGGCGCGGTCGCCGACCTTGAACTCGGTGTAGTCCCCGGCGTCGGGCATCTGCGACTTGGCCGTGGTGACGGGGAGGACGGAGGTGTAGAAGGCCGCGGCGGCGGGGACGTCGCCGGTGTTCAGCTCGCTCCAGATCAGCGCGCCGTGCTCGTTGACGATGCCCGCGCCGTCGAAGGTGCCGGCCTGCCACAGGCCGACCGCGGCACCGGTCGGGTCGACGACCACCGCCATCCGGCCGAGGTCCATGACGTCCATCGGACCCATCATCACGGAGCCGCCGGCGTCGGTGACGGACTTGACGGCGGAGTCGATGGAGTCCGTGGCCAGGTACGTGGTCCACGCGGTCGGCGGCATCGGGTCGGGCACGGTGCCGTCCGGGTTGGACGCCTTCATGATGCCGGCGACGGGCCTGCCCTTGAGGAGGCAGACGGAGTAGCCGCCCTGCTCGGCCGGGCCGATCTCGCCCTGCCAGCCGAAGAGGTCGCAGTAGAAGTCGAGGGCCGCCTGCTGGTCGGGGACCATCAGGTCGATCCAGCACGGGGTGCCGGGCTTGTAGGGGCCGTTCATGTCGGGCACGGATGCCTCCGCTGGTGGATGGGGGAAGGACGGGCCGTCCCCTACCCGGCCCCCCTGCCCCGAATCGACCCGTCCGGGTGAAGGCTGCGCGGCCCGTACGGGAGGTCGCGGACCGCAGGCGCCGGGCGGCGGCCATCGAGCGGATGCGGGAGATGGTGGACGGGGGCGAAATGGACTTCGCGGCGATCGGGCACCCTGACGCGGGCGAACAGGCCGAAGACAAGGGGCATTCGGCCGCGTGAGCGACGACTTCCTGATCGACAGCAGCGCTCTGGTGCGCTTCTACCGGCGTCAGGCCGGACCCGAGCGGGGCCGACTGGTCGAATCCGGCCGCGTGGGGCTGTGCGAGCCGGTACGACAGGAGTTCCTGCGCGCGATCTGCGGCCGAGCGGCCCACTGCGGCGGATCCTCGGCTGAGAACGGGGCTGCCCCCGGCCCACGGGCCGGGGGCAGCCCCGTCAGGTCGGTCAGAGCTTCTCGGGCGTGCGGATGCCGAGGAGGGACATGCCCTTGGAGAGGGTGCGGGCCGTCAGCTCGCACAGGAACAGACGGTTCTCGACCTGCTCCGCCGTGTCCGCCTTGAGGACCGGGCACTCCGAGTAGAACGACGTGTAGAGCGACGCCAGCTGGTACAGGTACGCCGCCAGCTTGTGCGGGGCGTGCTCCGCGGCCGCCTCGGCGATCAGTTCGCCGAAGGCGTCCAGGTGCAGGCCCAGCGCGCGCTCGGTCGGCGCCAGCGCCACCTTCGGGTGGGCGGCCGGCCCGGCGTCGCCCGCCTTGCGCAGGATCGACTGGATACGGGCGTACGCGTACTGCAGGTACACGGACGTGTCGCCGTTCAGGGAGACCATCTGGTCCAGGTCGAACTTGTAGTCCCGGGCGGCGGACGTCGACAGGTCGGCGTACTTCACCGCGCCGATGCCGACCTGGGCACCCCGCTCGGCGATCTCGGCCTCGGTGAGGTCCTGGGCCTTCTCGCGGACCACGGCCGAGGCGCGCTCGATCGCCTCGTCCAGCAAGTCCACCAGCCGGACCGTCTCGCCCTCACGGGTCTTGAACGGCTTGCCGTCCTTGCCCAGGACCGTGCCGAAGGCCAGCTGCACGGCCTTGACGCCGTCGTTCAGCCAGCCCGCCCGGCGCGCCGTCTCGAAGACCATCTTGAAGTGCAGCGACTGCCGCGCGTCGACCACGTAGATCAGCTCGGTCGCCCCGAGGTTCGTCACCCGGTCCCGGATCGCCGACAGGTCGGTCGCCGCGTAGCCGAAGCCGCCGTCCGACTTCTGCACGATCAGCGGGGTCGGGTTGCCGTCCGGGCCCTTGACGTCCTCGAAGAACACGCACAGCGCACCGTTGGAACGGACGGCGACGCCCGACTCCTCCAGCAGCTTGCACGTCTCGACCAGCATGTCGTTGTAGCCGGACTCGCCGACCACGTCGGGGTCCTGGATGTCCATGTCCAGCTTGTTGAAGACGGAGTAGAAGTAGATCTTCGACTCGTCCACGAACCGCTGCCACAGCGCCAGCGTCTCCGGCTCGCCCGCCTGCAGGTCCACCACCCGTGCCCGCGCACGGGTCTTGAACTCCTCGTCGGAGTCGAAGAGGGCGCGCGAGGCCTTGTAGAGGCGGTTCAGGTTGGACATGGCCTCCTCGCCGGAGGCCTGCTCGTCGCCGTCCGCGGACGTGTGGTCCAGCTCGTGCGGGTGCTCCAACAGGTACTGGATGAGCATGCCGAACTGGGTGCCCCAGTCGCCGATGTGGTGGCGCCGGACCACCTTCTCGCCCGTGAACTCCAGGATCTCCACCATCGCCGCACCGATCACGGCGGACCGCAGGTGCCCGACGTGCATCTCCTTCGCGACGTTCGGCTGCGCGTAGTCGATCACCGTCGTGCCGGCGGACGGGTTCAGCGGGACGCCGAGCCGGTCGTCGGCCGCGCGTGCGGCCAGCGTCGAGATGATCGCCCGGTCGGCGACGGTGATGTTCAGGAAGCCGGGGCCCGAGACCTCGATCTCCTGGATCAGCTCACCGGTCGGGATGCCCTCGACCACGGTCGTGGCCAGCTCGCGCGGGTTGGCCTTCGCCTTCTTCGCGAGCGCCAGGATGCCGTTGGCCTGGAAGTCGGCCCGGTCGCTACGTCGCAGCAGCGGGTCGGCGCCACCGGCCTCCGGCAGGGCGGAGGCGAGGGCGTCGGCGACGCGCTGGTTGACGGACGAAGCGAGCGAAGGGACCGAGGCCATGAGCTGCCGTTCCTGTGAGGTTCCGTACGTGGTTCGTACGGGGTGCGTACTTGGGTCTTCCGACAAGTGCCGAGTATCCCACGCGGGCGCCATCCGTTTCGCGGGATATCACGGGGCGGAAGCAACCCCGGAGTGACTGCTTCCGTCTGGGAGAATGGCCGAAGCCAGCATTCGAGATAGAAGGACGTGTCGTGGCTCAGAGCGCGCAGAGCAGCACCGAGACCGACTGGGTCTCCCGTTTCGCGGACGATGTCATCGCCGAGGCGGAGCGCCGGGCCCCGGGCAAAACCGTCGTGGTCGCCTCCGGCCTCTCCCCCTCCGGCCCGGTCCACCTCGGCAACCTCCGCGAGGTCATGACCCCGCACCTGGTCGCCGACGAGATCCGCCGCCGCGGCCACCAGGTCCGCCACCTCATCTCGTGGGACGACTACGACCGCTTCCGCAAGGTCCCCAAGGGCATTCCCGGCGTCACCGAGGAGTCCCACGCCCAGCACATCGGGCGCCCGCTGACCGCCGTCCCCGCCCCCGAAGGCTCCGCGTACCCGAACTGGGCCGAGCACTTCAAGGCGGCCATGGCCGAGTCGCTGGCCGAGCTCGGCGTCGAGTACGACCCGATCAGCCAGACCGAGCAGTACACCACCGGCGCCTACCGCGAGCAGATCCTGCACGCGATGAAGCACCGCGGCGACATCGACGCCGTCCTCGCCCAGTACCGCACCAAGGTCAAGCCCGGCGGCAAGAAGCCCCAGCAGAAGCAGGTCGACGAGGCCGAGCTGGAAGCCGCCGAGGGTTCCGGTGCCGCCGCCGAGGACGACGGCAGCGCCGGCGAGGGCGGCTACTTCCCGTACAAGCCGTACTGCGGCCAGTGCGGCAAGGACTTCACCAAGGTCACCTCGTACGACGACGAGACGACCGAGATGACCTACGTCTGCACCGAGGACGAGTTCACCGAGACGGTCAAGCTCAGCGAGTTCAACCGCGGCAAGCTCGTCTGGAAGGTCGACTGGCCCATGCGCTGGGCCTTCGAGGGCGTGGTCTTCGAGCCCTCCGGCGTCGACCACTCCTCGCCCGGCTCCTCCTTCCAGGTCGGCGGCCAGATCGTCCACATCTTCGGCGGCGAGCAGCCCATCGGCCCCATGTACGCCTTCGTCGGCATCAGCGGCATGGCCAAGATGTCCTCCAGCAAGGGCGGTGTCTTCACCCCCGGCGACGCCCTCAAGATCATGGAGCCGCAGCTGCTGCGCTGGCTCTACGCCCGCCGCCGCCCCAACCAGTCCTTCAAGATCGCCTTCGACCAGGAGATCCAGCGCCTCTACGACGAGTGGGACAAGCTGGAGGCCAAGGTCGCGGACGGCTCCGTGCTGCCCGCCGACGCCGCCGCCCACAGCCGCGCCGTCCGGGTCGCCTCCCACGAGCTGCCCCGCACCCCCCGCCCCCTCCCGTACCGCACCCTCGCCTCCGTCGTCGACATCACCGCCGGCCACGACGAGCAGACCCTGCGCATCCTGGCCGACCTCGACCCGTCGCAGCCGCTCACCTCCCTCGACGAGGTACGGCCGCGCCTGGACCGCGCCGAGAACTGGATCACCACCCAGGTCCCGGCCGACCAGCGAACCCTCGTGCGCGAGGACGCCGACACCGAGCTCCTGTCCTCCCTGGACGACGAGGGCCGCGAGTCCCTGCGCCTCCTCCTCGACGGCCTCGACTCGCACTGGTCGCTCGACGGACTCACCACCCTCGTCTACGGCGTCCCCAAGGTCATGGCCGGACTGGAACCCGACGCCAAGCCCACCCCCGAGCTGAAGGTCGCCCAGCGCACCTTCTTCGCACTGCTCTACCGGCTCCTCGTCACCCGCGAGACCGGACCGCGACTGCCCACGCTGCTGCTGGCGGTGGGCGCGGACCGCGTGCGCAAGCTGCTCGCCGTCTGAGACCACCGCACCGGCGGACACGCGGAAGGGCCCGCACCCCTCGGGGTGCGGGCCCTTCCGCGTACCGGTACCGGCCGGCGGTGCTACGCCGGCTCGGCCTCCCGGTCCTTGTGGTGCTGCTGCCGGAACGTCGCGATCATCCGCCGCAGGAGGGAGCCACTGCGCGGGTGCGTCACGCCATAACGGTCCGCCAGCACTATGTCGAGGGCTTCGGCGGTCGGATAGTCCTGCGTCTCCTCGGCCAGCGCACAGAACACCTTGTAGGCGATCTGCGCGAACTCGACCTCGTCAGGGGACTCCACCTCCGGCACCTGCTCCGCGAGGTACCCGTCCGGAGCCGCCTCGTGCCGCGGCTCCGGGATCGGGAGCTGCTGGGCCTGCTGCTCGTCCGGACCCATCGGGGGCAGCACCGGGGTCGGCTCCAGCCCCTCCACGTACTGCGGGTTGTAGCCGCCCTCGTACGCCGCCTGCGGCGCCTTCGGCGCTGCGAACCAGGCACTGTTGTGGGCCGCGGGCATCGCCGTCGGGTCCACCGCGAACGCCGGCGGGGCGTGGGCGACTCCTGCCGCCTGCCCGGCCTGCTGGTCCTGCGCCCCCTGCCGGCCGGGCTGCGGCTGCGGGAACTGCTGGGCCTGGACGTCCTGCGCACCCGGGGCGGCCTGCGCAGCCTGCCCGTCCCGCTCCGGGCCGCCCGCGGCCGGGGCCTCCAGCGCCGGAGCCGCACCCGCACCCGCACCCGCGAGCTGCTGCGCCAGCGGCGGCAGGACCGCCGGGTCGATCCCCGTCGCCGCCAGCGCGTCCGGCGCCGTCTCCGACAGCGGGACACCGATCCGCGCCAGCTTCAACGGCATCAGCGCCTCCACCGGAGCCTTCTGCCGCCAGAACCGCCCGTACCGGGCCTGCAGCCGCGCCTGGTAGATCAGCCGGTCCTGCTCCATGCCGATCGCCTGCTCGTAGGAGCGCAGCTCCCACAGCTTCATCCGCCGCCACAGCTTGAACGTCGGTACCGGCGACAGCAGCCACCGCGTGATCCGCACGCCCTCCATGTGCCGGTCCGCCGTGATGTCCGCGATCCGGCCCACCGCGTGCCGGGCGGCCTCCACCGTCACCACGAACAGGATCGGGATCACCGCGTGCATGCCGACACCGAGCGGATCCGGCCACGACGCCGCGCCGTTGAACGCGATCGTCGCCGCCGTCAGCAGCCACGCCGTCTGACGCAGCAGCGGGAAGGGGATCCGCAGCCAGGTCAGCAGCAGGTCCAGCGCCAGCAGCACACAGATACCGGCGTCGATGCCGATCGGGAACACCAGGGAGAAACTGCCGAAGCCCTTCTTCTCCGCCAGCTCGCGCACCGCGGCGTACGAGCCCGCGAAACCGATGCCCGCGATGACGACGGCTCCGGCGACCACGACACCGATGAGTATTCGGTGCGTACGAGTCAGCTGCATCGCGGCCACCCGCGATCCCCTCCCCTTGTCGAGCACAAACCGAGCGCTTACCGCGTCTTTACCGAGCCGCGGCAGGCACAGCGTACGGGTGACCGGACGTCAGCGCTCCAGGAGGCCCCGGCCCCGACCGGCCACCGCTCCTACTGGGGCGCGGGGGACTGCGGCTGCTCAGCCGGCTTGTTGGCGGTCGCGACCGAGGCCACGGCCTCCTTCGCCGCGGTGAGCGCGTCCTGCAGCAGCTTCGCCTGGTCCGGAGCGCCGGCACCCTCGTAGGCCGCGCCGTTGTAGTCGAGCGTGACCACCACGTTCTGGGTGCGCGCCACGATCGTGGTGTTGAAGAAGTCGACGTCCTTCTTCACCGAGTAGACGATCGACGTGCCCTGGTCGCCCAGGCCCTCGGCCGGCTCGGCCTTGACGTTCTGCGCGCCCTCGGTGGCCTTGGCCGCCTCGACCTGCTTGCCGTACTGCTCCTCGGCCCGCTTGTTGGCGTTGCCGAGCGAGGCGTGGGAGTCCGTACGGAAGAAGGAGAGCGAGAGCCAGCGGTACTGGGAGCCCTTCAGGCCGTCCTCGTCCAGGCCGTTCCAGGAGCAGCTGGCGCGGCTGGCCAGGTCGTTCGACTTCGTCGCCGTGCCGTTCTTGTCCTTCGCCTCCGGCACGAGCGTGTCTATCGTGCCCGTCTGGAGCGCCTTGCAGGGATCCGGGAGCGCGGCGAAGGCCGCCTTCTCCAGCTCCGGCTTCTTCGACTTCTCACCGGGCTTCGCCGAAGCGGACGAACCGGACTTCTTGTCGCCCTTCGCGGTCGATTCCTTGCCCGAGTCGGAGGAACACCCGGCCACGGTGAGGATCACCGGGACGGCTGCGCAGGCGAGAACGCGGGTGAGGCGCGAGGCTGATCGGTGCATGGTTCCTTCAGTGCTCTGGGGGTCTTCTTCGGACAGGGGACCCGGTCAACGGTAGCCCGATCGGGTGACCGGCTGCTGTGCGCGCTGTCACGCCCGGGCGCGGCGCGCACCGCTCACTCGTTGAAGCGCTCGGCCAGCGCCAGCGCCAACTGCCGTGCCCTGTCCTGGGTTTCGGCGCTCGGAGGCACCGTGCCGGGCAGGGCCGGCTGGACGCTGTACTCGACCTTGACGATGACATTCGAGGTACGGAACACAATCCGTACGGTGCGGGACTGCGCGGCCGTGGCCCCGGCGGGGCTCAGCTTGTCGTCGAGGAACGCCTCGGTGCCGAGCCCCTGCAGGACGCGCGAGCCGAGCTCGGGCTGCGGGGACGGGCTCGCGCCCGGCGCCGGTGTCCCCGAGGCCGGAGCGCCGGGCATCGGTGCGCCGCTCGCGGGCGGGGAGGCGTTCGCGGGCGGGGAGGCGGCCGGCGCGGCCGGGTCGGCGGGCGCGGCCGGGTTGGCGGCGCCCGGGCTCGGCGTCGTGGCGGGGCCGGGGAAGGGCAGGTGCGCGTCGGTGAGGAGGCGTACGTAGACCTGCTTGGCCTTGTCGTCGTCGCTGGCGGTGGCGCGGTCGTAGGAGACGACGCGTTCGAAGCCGACCGACAGCAGCCGGGTCTCCTCGGGGGTCTGCGACGTCCAGCGGCAACCGACGTGCCGGTCGCCGTCGTAGGAGGCGTCGGCGACGCCCGCGTACAGCTGGTCGAGCTGCTCGGGGGTGAGGTCGTCGGGCTCGGGGAGCATGGCCTTGAGCTTCTTGCTGTCCGCGCCGGCCTTGCAGGGCGCCGGCAGGCTGCGGTACTTGCCCGGCTGGGCCGGTGCGGCGGCGCTGCCGCCGGCCTTCGAGTCGCTGGTGCCCGCCCCGTCGCCGCCGCCGGTGCACCCGGTCAGGCCGGCCGCACCGGCCGCGAGCGCGGTGAGCATCGCGATGCCGGGCAGGACTCGCCGTACCGCCTTGCGCTGCACGTCCACTGGCTCCCTTCGACCGGCGGGCCCCCCGACGGTCCGGAAAATGCGTTGCCGCGACTTGGGCACGGCTGGACACAATGTCTATCGCACACGCTGGTGCTGGCGCCGGTCCCCTGTCGTCTTTGGGATCAAGAGCGAGGCTTTTGCGCATTCTCACTTTTCTGTTGGTTTCGGGGGATTGATTCCTTATGTCGTATGTAGAGGTACCGGGGGCACAGGTCCCGATCCGGATGTGGACGGACCCGGCGTCGGTCGAGGCCGGCGCGATGCAGCAGCTCCACAACGTCGCCACCCTTCCGTGGATCAAGGGCCTGGCCGTCATGCCGGACGTCCACTACGGCAAGGGGGCCACGGTCGGCTCGGTGATCGCCATGAAGGACGCGGTCTGTCCGGCGGCGGTGGGCGTGGACATCGGCTGCGGCATGTCGGCGGTGAAGACGTCCCTGACGGCGAACGACCTCCCGGGCGACCTCTCCAAGCTCCGCTCGAAGATCGAGCAGGCGATCCCGGTGGGGAACGGCATGCACCGAGAGGCGGTGGATCCGGCCCGCCTGTACGGGTTCACCGAGGCGGGCTTCGGGGACCTGTGGGAGCGCTTCGACTACGTCGCGGACGCGGTGAAGTTCCGGCGGGATCGTGCGATGCGGCAAATGGGAAGCCTTGGCCAGGGCAATCACTTCTGTGAAGTTTGCATCGATACCTCCGGTTCGGTGTGGCTCATGCTGCACTCGGGCTCACGGAACATCGGCAACGAGCTGGCTGCCTTCCACATCGGTGTCGCCCGCGGGCTGTCGCACAACCAGAACCTGGTCGACCGGGACCTGGCGGTCTTTCTCGCGGCCACCCCAGAGATGGAGGCGTACCGCAACGACCTCTTCTGGGCGCAGGAGTACGCCAAGTACAACCGTGCCGTGATGATGAGCCTGTTCAAGGAGGTCTTCCGGAAGGAGTTCCGCAAGGCGAAGGTCTCCTTCGACCGCGAGATCAGCTGCCACCACAACTACGTGGCGGAAGAGCGGTACGACGGCATGGACCTGCTGGTCACCCGCAAGGGCGCGATCCGCGCCGGCAGCGGTGACTACGGGATCATCCCGGGGTCGATGGGCACGGGCTCCTACATCGTGAAGGGCCTCGGCAACGAGAAGTCCTTCAACTCCGCCTCGCACGGAGCGGGCCGGAAGATGAGCCGGACGGCGGCGAAGAAGAAGTTCTCGGCGCGCGACCTGGCGGAGCAGACGAAGGGCGTCGAGTGCCGCAAGGACTCGGGCGTCGTGGACGAGATCCCGGGCGCGTACAAGTCGATCGAGCAGGTCATCGACCAGCAGACGGACCTCGTCCAGGTCGTGGCCAAGCTCAAGCAGGTCATCTGCATCAAGGGCTGACGCCCTGACGGCCTGACGCGCTGGCCGGCGAGCGGAGGGCCCGTACCGATCGCGGTCGGTACGGGCCCTCCCGTCTTGCACTGTCAGCCCCTACCCGTACGCAGGCGCCACAGCCGCATGGTGCAGCTCTGCTCGGTCCGCTCGAGCGCGACTGCTGCGGTAGCCGGGTCGTTCAACCGCAGAAGGGTCTCGTCGTCCGTCCGGTTCCACCGACGGCGGGGCGGGGCGACCCGCATCTCTGCTGGGCGGACCCAATCGCGGATCCCGGAGGCCTTTGCCTTCTTGCGCTCCAAGCCCAGGCAGCCGTCGTAGTAGAGGTGCGCGGCCAGCTCCTGAGCCGCCTCCTTGGTGTAGAGGATGTTGTAGATACCGTCCCGCGCATTGCGCTTGATGGTCCGCTCGGCTCCCGTCATCTTCCTGGCGTAGTGGCACAGGTAGGCAGCGAGCGCTGTGCTCGCGGTGGTGAGCGAGATGAACGGCAGTCCCTTGCTCGTGTGGCCGACGGATCCGTCCGCGTCGATCACTCCCCGCAGGTAGTCGCGACGTGAGAAGTCCACGCGGGGTGGCCTGATGTTCGTGGACTTGCGCCCGTAGGGGATCCCCAGCTCGTTGAGTGTGCTGCGGGCTTCGAGGGAGCACAGGCTCCATGTGGCGGAGGTGTGCGAGTCGGAGAAGTTGGTCGCTCGGGTGCGCTGGGAGATCGAGCTGTAGTAGGGCGTGAGACGTTGGAACGCGCGAAGGATGTCGATGTCCCGCGCGTTGACCTCGGCGGTGAGCTTGCCCTTCTGCCCAGTGCCCCGGGCCAGGTGTCCGTCGGCTTGCAGGAAGCCGAACATATAGGCATAGCGGGGGTCTTGGAGGTCCATGAAGCGTTCGGGGGCGCTAGGGTCCTGGTCAGCCACGAGGAAGCCTTTCTTCCCTGTTGGTGAGGCCCTCGGTCGGGACTGCCATCCCGGGCGGGGGCCGCTGTCGTGGCTGAACCTAGGGGTGGGTTCGTGGTGCGACGGGTCGATTGTGCGCCATTCACTCGAACGTATGGCGGAATCTAATGATCCGGAATGGGGCGGGGAGCGGCCTCGGCCGCCGCCGTGCCGTGGCCGAGGAGGGCCGGGGTGGGGCTAGAGCTCGCGGTGGACCTTGGTGTTGGAGGCCTGGGCGCGGGGGCGGACGACCAGGAGGTCGATGTTCACGTGGCTGGGACGGGTGACGGCCCAGGTGACCGTGTCGGCGACGTCGTCGGCGGTGAGGGGCTCGGCGACGCCCGCGTAGACCTTCTCCGCCTTCTCGGCGTCGCCGCGGAAGCGGGTCGTGGCGAACTCGTCCGTCTTGACCATGCCGGGGGCGATCTCGATGACGCGGACGGGCTGGCCGACGATCTCCAGGCGGAGGGTCTCGGCGAGGACGCGGGCGCCGTTCTTGGCGGCGACGTAGCCGGCGCCGCCCTCGTACGTGGCGTGACCGGCGGTGGAGGAGAGGACCACGACCGTGCCGTCGCCGGATGCGATGAGGGCGGGGAGCAGCGCCTGGGTGACGTTGAGGGTGCCGATGACGTTGACCTCGTACATGGTGCGCCAGTCGGCGGGGTCGCCGGTGGCGACGGTTTCGGCGCCGATGGCCCCGCCGGCGTTGTTGACGAGTACGTCGACCGAGGGGTAGCGGTCGAGGGACGCGGCGAGGGCGTCGACGGCGGCGCGGTCGGTGACGTCGAGGGCGTGGGCGGTCGCGGAGTGCCCGGCGTCGGTCAGCTCTGCGGCGAGGGCCTCGATGCGGTCCTTGCGGCGGGCGGTGAGGACGACGTGGTAGCCGGCGGCAGCGAGCTGCCGGGCGGTGGCCGCGCCGATGCCGCTGCTCGCGCCGGTGACTACGGCGGTTCGGGTGGCGGCCGTGCTCATGGGCGTGCTCCTCGGTCGTTCGTACGGGCGATTACCCGCCAGCATAGGCGCGACCGGGCCGGTCAGCGGCCGCGCGGGGCGTACATGATCACGGCCATTCCGGCGAGGCAGACGAGGGCGCCGACGACGTCCCAGCGGTCGGGGCGGTAGCCGTCGGCGACGGCGCCCCAGACGAGGGAGCCGGCGACGAACACGCCGCCGTAGGCGGCGAGGACCCGGGCGAAGTCGCCTTGGGGCTGGAGGGTGGCGACGAAGCCGTAGAGGCCGAGGGCGATCACGCCGGCGCCGATCCAGGCCCAGCCCTTGTGTTCGCGCACGCCTTGCCAGACCAGCCAGGCGCCGCCGATCTCCAGGAGGGCGGCGAGGGTGAAGAGGGCGACGGAGCGGGCGATCAGCATGGCTCAAAGGTACGCACGGCAGATGGGGGTGGGCGCGCCCTCGTTCGTGTGATGGTCCGACTGGTGGGTGGTGGTGCGGGCTAGCCTCCGCGCGAGACGCGAGGAGGTGGTGGCGGTGCGCCGTGTCGCCGTACGGAGTGTGGTGGTGGCGGGGTTGCTGGCGTTCGGGGCGGGTGTGCCCGGGCCGGCGCTGGCGTCGGCGGGGGCGCCGGCGGCGGGTCCGGTGCCGGGTCCGGTGCCGGGTCCGGTGCCGGTGGGGGCTCCGGCGGCGGCGGGGCCGGAGGCCGATGTGTCGTACCACGGCCGGGTGGCCCTGTCCGGGGCGCGGCTGCGGGTGTGGCTGGTTCCGGAGAACGACGGGCCGGCCGCGCTGCCGAACGCGACGCTGCGGGTGCGGCTGTCGGCCGACCTGGCGGACCGGCAGCGGCTGGCGGAGGGCTGCGCGCGGGCGGGACTGCGCGAGGTGGTCTGCGAGACGGGGCCGTTGCCGTTGCACGGGCGGGGCCGGCACGTGGGGCTGGCGCTGGAGCTGCGGGAGCGGGTGCCGGAGGTGGTGGTGCGGGTGGACACGTGGTGGAACGGCGGTGCGACGGACCGGAACCACGCGAACAACGATCACGTGGTACTGGCCCTGGACACGGGGGACGCCTACGCGTTCTAGGGGGTCCCGAATTCGACGAGGGCCTCGTCGACGATGCGCTCCAGGCGGGCGTGGTGGGCGCCGCGCCAGTAGACGCGTTCGCAGGCGCCGCACTGGGCGAAGACGTCGTAGGTGCGGTGCGTGCCGTGTTCCAGGCGGTCGCCGACGCTCTCCTTGTCGGCCTCGTGGAGCGGCCCGTTGCAGGCGGTGCAGCGGGTCCACGGGGCGAGGGCGGGGGCGAACCGGCCCAGGACGTCGCGCAGTTGCTCGTCGGGGTTGTCGCTGTAGACGTACGCGCCTGCGAAGATCTCGCGGCGGCGGAGCAGGCCGCGGTCGCGGGAGAGCAGGACGCGCTGTTCGGCGGCGGAGCGGGTGGCGAGGGCGGGGTCGCCGATGTCCTCGTTCTCGTAGGCGGCGTCGACGCCGAGGAGGCGCAGGCGGCGGGCGAGCGTGCCGAGGTGGACGTCGAGGAGGAAGCGGAGGGGGGCGCCGGGGACGTGCTGGGGGCGTTCGACCCCGAACACCTCGACGCTCTGGCCGTCCTGGGGCACGTAGGAGACGGGGACTTCGTGGCCGTCGACGAGGAGGCGGCCGACCTCGGTGAGCGGGACCCCGGCGGATTCGACGACGTGGCCGAGGCTGGACGTGCCGTCGGTCGCGGTCGGTACGCGGTCCGTGCGCCGGCTGGGTGGGGCGAAGAGGCGCAGTTCGGGGGCGAGGGTGAGCTGAATGCCGGGTCCGTTCACCTGGTCAGCATGCCATTGCGGGGTGCGTGGCCGCGCCTGATTTCAGGAGTCGGCGGTGGCCCGGTCGTAGGTGTCGCGGTGGGCGTTGACCTCGTCGAAGTGGTTCTCGGCCCAGTCCTTCACGGAGGAGAGCAGGCAGCCGAGGCTGCTGCCGAGGTCGGTGAGGCGGTAGTCGACGCGGACCGGGACGGTGGGGGTGACGTGGCGGGTGACGAGGCCGTCGCGTTCGAGGGAGCGCAGGGTCTGGGTGAGCATCTTCTGGCTGACGCCGGGGATCCTGCGGCCGAGGTCGCTGTAGCGCATGGAGCGGTCGTCGGACTCGCCGAGGGCGCTGACGATGAGGCCGACCCACTTGTCGCTGATGCGGGCGAGGAGCTGGCCGGTGGGGCACTCCTTGAGGAAGGCGTCGTAGGCGGTACGGGCTTCCTCGCGGCGGGCCGCGGCGGTGCTGGTGGCCATGGGTCCCCACTTCCAGGTCCGGTACGCACTTCGAAGTGCGTACTTACGGAAAGAGAGTACCTCTCCCTAGGTTAGTGCTCATCGGACGGGCCGGAACACGGACCGGAAATCGGAGCGGAACGGGGAGAGCGATGAGCGGGAAGACGATGCTGGCGGCCGTGGTGAACGGATTCGGGGGCCCGGAGCGGGTCGAGCTGGCGCAGGTGCCGGTGCCGCGTCCGGGGGCGGGCCAGGTGCGGATCCGGGTCGCCGCCGCGGGGCTCAACCCGGTGGACGGCGGGGTCCGCGCCGGGGTCTTCGGCGGCGCCGGGCAGCGGCTCGGCCTCGGCTGGGACGTGGCGGGGGAGATCGACGGGACCGGCCCCGGCGTGACCGGCTGGAGCCGCGGCGACCGGGTGGTCGGCCTGCACTACGGCACGGTGAAGCCGCTGGGCACGCACGCCGAGTACGCGGTGCTCGACGCGGACGCCGTGGCCGCGGCGCCCGCGACGGTGGACGTCCCGGCCGCGGCGGCGCTGCCCCTGGCCGGCCTGACCGCGGCCCGCGCCGTGGACCAGCTGGGGCTCGCGCCCGGGGCCTCGGTGCTGGTCCCCGGCGCCGCGGGGATGGTCGGCGGGCTGGCGGTGCAGCTCGCGGCGCGGGCCGGGCTGGTGGTGACGGCCCTGGCGGGTCCGCAGGACGAGCAGCTCGTACGGTCGCTGGGCGCGGCCGCCTTCGTCCCGCGCGGCGGGGCTCCGGCAG
The DNA here is from genome assembly GCF_057371075.1 of Streptomyces sp. WAC03905. NCBI lineage: Bacteria > Bacillati > Actinomycetota > Actinomycetes > Kitasatosporales > Streptomycetaceae > Streptomyces > Streptomyces sp. WAC03905. Next base: position 3,496,038 of record NZ_JBXYDZ010000003.1, on the reverse strand, counting down.
GGCCGGTGGACGGGGTGCTGGACGCGGCCGTGCTGGGCGGGGCAGCGCTGGCCCACGTCCGGGACGGCGGGGTCTACGTCGGCCTGATCCCGCACCACGCCCCGGCGGCGGAGCGCGGTGTCCGGGTGGAGGAGCAGGAGGTCGCCGCGGACGGGGAGCTGCTGGCGCGCCTGGTGGCGCTCGTGGACGAGGGTGCGCTCACCCTGCGGGTCTCGGAGGTCTTCCCCCTCGCGGAGGCCGCGAAGGCGCACGACCGGCTCGCGGCGCCGGGCGTGCGCGGCCGGATCGTGCTGACGGCGTGACCGCCCCCGCAGCGGGATCGTGCTGACGGCGTGACGGCGTGACGGCGTGACGGCGTGACGGCGTGACGGCGTGACGGCGTGCGGACGGGTCGCGCTGAGGGCGTGACCGTCCGCCGCCGGATCGTTCCTGACGGCGTGACGGTGCGCCGTCGGGTCATCCTGACGGCGTGACCGGCTGCGGCGGCCCCAGCCGGTAGCGCCAGTCGACGCTCGGGTGGGGCACGCCGGGCGGGTACTCGAAGTCCACCTCGCCGAGGCGTTCGAAGCCGGCGCGCCGGCAGACGGCGTTGGAGGCGGGGTGGCCGGTCCCGGGGAAGGCGTGGACGCTGCCACGGGTGCCGTGGGCCCTCACGTAGGACAGGAGCTGCGTGAGGGCTGCGACGGCCAGGCCGCGGCCCTGGAACTCGGGCAGGATGCCCCAGCCGGCCTCGTAGACCGGTTCGCCCCGCCATGTGCGTTCCCAGAAGCCGATGGAGCCCGCGCTCTCGCCGGAGGCTTCCAGGACCACGCGGAACATCCGTCCGGCGGCGGGCTCCCGTGCGTTCAGGGCCTCGTAGCGGCGCTGGCGGTCGCGGAGCTTCTCGTCGGACTCGGGGCCGCCGAGGTACTGCGTCATGACGGGTTCGTTGGCGCGCAGCAGCAGCCCGGAGTCCGCCGGGGACCACGGCTCCAGTCGCACGTGTGCCTCCATGGGCCCACCCTACGGATCCCGGGATTCTGCCGCGGGCTCGCGGTCCGTCCGGGGGTGGTGGAACCGGACGGCGCGCGTCGCCGGCTCCGGGGCACGTGCCCGTGGTGGGCCGGCCGCAGGGCTGTACCCGGCCCTGCGGCCGCCCGCATCCCGCCCGCCGAGACGCTCCGCACGGGCGTACAGGTCAGCTGCGCTGGAAGAACTCCACCTCCGCCAGGGCGAGATGACCGTCCGCCGCCGAGCCCGCCGGTTCCGCGAGCGTCAGCCGGACGGTGGTGGCGTTGCTGATGCCGAGGGGGAAGGTCTGCGGTCCGGGTTTGTCGCTGAGGACGAGCTCCTTGTGGACCGTGGCGCCGTCCCGGTCCGTCACCTCCATGTCGATGCGCAGGGCCCGTCCCTGCTTGGCGTACTCCTCGGGGGCGGGTGAGGCGCCGTTGGTGATGATCACGTCGACGAGGCGGAACGGCTTGTTGAAGGTGTACGTCGCGGACGCGCCGGGGTCGGGGGAACCCCAGTAGCGGTTGCTGAGGCCGTCGGTGCTGTGGGCCACGGGGTGGCCGGGGAGTTCGGCGGTCGCCTGGACGCGGGCCGGGGTGACCGCCTTGGCCTTGCCGAGCTTGTCCCGGGTGTCCTCGATGAGGTGGCGTCCGGCCGGCAGCAGCAGGAACGCGGCCGCGCACAGGGCCAGTACGACGGCCAGGACCACCAGGAAGCGGGCCAGGCGGCCGGAGCCGGCGCGGGTGCGGCGGCGGAACGGCCAGACGGTCCGCCACCACGGCAGCGGGGCCGCGACGGTGGTGGGCGTGAGGGGCGTCGCGCAGCGGCGGCAGAAGCGGCGGTCGGGCGGGTTGGGGGTGCCGCAGGCCGGGCACGGGGCGCCGGTGACGTCGTCGCCGGCCGGGAGGGGCCGTACGACGGGTCGCGGCGCGACGGCCCTGGCGGGCAGCACGGGCGCCGGCGAGGCCGGCCGTCCCGGCGCCACGGGCGGGGGCGACCCCCCGGCCGCGGCCGCCGGCGCGACCGGGCGGGGCTGCACCCCACCGCCCCCCGCCGCCCCGGCCTCGGCCCCGGTTTCGGCTTCGGAGGGTGCGCCTGGCCGGGAACCGGTGGCTGCGGCGGGTGCAGACCTCCTGCGAGGCCAGGGCAGCCAGGGCAGCCACCGCTCCCCGCGGGATGCGGTCTGCGCCCCGGCGGTGACCTCCCGCGCGCCCCGCGGCGCCGAGGGCTCCTCCGGCGTATCGGCCCGCTCCGTGCGGCTCTGACCGGCGGCCTCCGGGGCCGCGGCCCGGCGGGGCGGGATGGCCTGGGGGGTGTCCGGCTGGGCCGACGTGGCCGGGCTGATGTCGCCCTGACCGGTGGCTCCTTGGGCCGTGCGGCTCTGGCCGGCGGTCCCTGGGGCTGTGCCTCGGCGGGGCGGGATGGCCTGGGGGGTGGCCGGTTGGACCGACCTGCCCGGGCTCACGTCGCCCTGACCGTCGGCGCCTTGGGGCGTGCGGCTCTGGTCGGCGGCCTCCGGGGCTGTGCTCCGGCGGGGCGGGCCGGCCTGCGGCAGGGCCGCCGGAGGCGCGTCCGGCTGGGCGGCCCCGTCCTGGGCGGGCCCGTCCGGGCTCATGTCCGGCTGGCTGGTGGCCCCTTGTGCCGTGCGGCTCTGGCCGGCGGCCTCCGGGGTTGCGGCCCGGCGGGGCGGGATGGCCTGAGGGGTGTCCGGCTGGGCCGACGTGGGCGGGCTGATGTCGTCCTGAGTGGTGGCTCCCTGGGGCGTGCGGCTCTGGTCGGTGGTCTCCGGGGCTGCGCCCCGCTGAGGTCCGTCGGCCTGGGGTGTGGCCGCCGGGGTGACGTCCGGCCGGGTGCCCCCGCCCTCGGCGTGTCCGTCACGGCTCATGTCGCCCTGGCCCGTGGCCCCTTCGGGCGTGCGGCTCTGGCCACCGGCCGCCTGGGCTGCGTCCCGGCGGGGCGGGCCGGCCGGGGGTGCGGCCGGCTGAGGGGCGTCCGGCTGGGCCGGGGCGGTGCCGGGTCGGGCAGCGGCCTGCCGCGGTGCGGGAGTGGCGCCCTGGGCCGCGCCGCTGCCGGGCGTCCCGCCTTCGGCGGTGGTCGCCCGGGGCGGGGCGCCGGCCGGGGTGGGGTCCTGGGCCGTCCCGGCCAGGGGTCCGCCGGGGGCGGTGTCCTCGCCGGTCCGGCCGGCCTCGGGGGTGTTCTGCGGGGCTCGACCTCCGTGGGCGGCCGTCCCGTCGGCGGGTGGGGCCGGTTCGGGGGGCGTGGCCCACCAGGGGGTGGTCTCCTCCGCCGGGGCGGCCTCGCCCCGGCTGGGGGAGGACCAGTTGAGGTAGGCGCCGCAGTTCGTGCAGAAGTCGTCCGTCGGGGTGGTGGACGCCCCGCAGGCGGGACACGTACGCATGGCCGTCAGCTCCCTTCGGCCGCGGGCGGCGGCCCGGGCAGGATCTCCACGCGGCAGGCCGTGTGGACGGGGCACAGGGTGTGGACGAGGGCGCGGACCCGGTCGGCGTCCACCTCGTACGCGGCGCCGGGGCCGCGCGGCCACACCCGTACGAGGACCTCGCCGGCCGGCGCCGGGGCCGGTTCGGTGCCGGCCGTCCGGGACCAGACGGCCGTGCCGTCGCCGCTGACGTCGGCGGACACGCCCAGGACCAGGCGCAGCGCCTCGACCAGTCCGCGTCGGGTGCCGCGCCACCGGTGGAGTTCCACCGCGCGGGCGACCGCCTCGCGCCGCAGCGCGGTCGGCCAGTCGGGGTCGTCCGCGCCGCCGACCCAGGTGGCCAGCCAGGCCAGGAAGTCGGCCGGGGCCAGCCGCGGGTCGAAGTACGAGGGCAGGTTGTCGAGGGTCGTGAACACCGGTGCCAGCACGGTGTCCAGGCCGGCGGTGAACCGCTGCGCGAAGTCGTCGTCGGCGTACAGCGCGGGCAGCTGCTCGCCGATCGGGTATCGGCTGGGCAGGCCGGGTACGGCGGCCCGGCTCATCCGTGCGCCTGCGCTTCCGGGCCGGTGACGACCACCTGGTGCTGGTAGGAGAAGACGAGCGTGCCCGTGCCGATGTCGATGCGGTCGACGGGGGCGCCGCGCCGTCCCGTGATCGGGTCGGCGGCGAACATCCGGATCTCCTCCACCAGGACGTCCCCCACGGCGCGTTGCAGTACGCCGAAGACCTCGCCGTACTGCACGGGCCGGCCGAACGGCCAGCCGGTGCCGTCGGGGCCGCCGTGCAGCGGGTTGAGGTGCCGGTACAGCGCGGCGAGCGCGGCGTCGCGCACCCGGTCGGTGTCGGCGGCGGTGGTCGCCGACAGCCGGGCGACGACGGTGACGCCCTGGTAGACGGGCGGTTCCACGACGAGGCTGGTGCCGATCAGGCGGCGTTCGTCGAGGGTGTCCGTGATCGCGGTCAGGACCTGGTCGGAGGGGATCAGCTGCTCGAAGCGGAGCCGGTCGCCCTCGTCGGCGACGGCGTCCGGTACGACCAGGACCCGTACCGAGCCGGCGCCGCGTCCGCCCTCGGTGGCGGGCAGGCAGCGGACGCGGCGCACCGAGGGAGCGGCCCGGCGGGCGATGATCTCGTAGTCCTCGGCGGTCACGGCCCGCTCCTGCATGCGCAGGGCCTCCGGGGCGCGCAGCTTGGCGTTGTCGATGGTCTCGCCGGCGACGCCGCCGCGTGCCGCCTCGCGGTTGGTGACGCGGGCGACGTACGGGACGGAGCTGCGCAGTACGGAGATCGCGCCGCGCGAGACGTTGCCGGCGGGTCCGCCGCCCGTGCGGTAGCGGCTCACGCGGATCTGGGAGCCCTTGGGGGGTACGGCGCCGCAGGCGCGCAGGGTGCCGTCGGCCTCGCGCAGGACGGGCGGGAAGGAGAACTCGCCGGTGGTGGCGTCGACGCGGACGTGCCGGTCGTCGGGGCCGGAGCGGCCGAAGTGCTCGACGACGTCCCAGCGCTGCCAGCCGTCGGGTGAGGACACCTCCACCACCGGGGGTTCCCCGTCGAGGAGTACGGGCGGCCGGCCGAGGCGGAAGGTCTGCCCGGCCACGCCTTCGGACGCGCCGAGGGGTACGTCGGCGACGCGCTCGGCGTGCTCCACGGTCATGGTGCCGCCGACGGTGAAGACGGCGGCCTCGCGGACGGTGGGGGACTCGGAGTAGAAGGGCTGTCCGGGCTCGGGCTCGGTGACCCGGCAGCGCAGCCAGCCGGCGCGGGTCCCGCTGATCACGGACGCGGTGTGCCCGGCGGGCACGTACACGATGATCTCGCCGGGCCGGTTGAGGCCGCCGGTGCTGTCGGAGTCGGTGGCGCAGCGCTGCCAGCGGCCGCCGTCCCAGGCCTCCCACACCAGCGGGGGCTGGCGCGGGTCGACGCCGACGCCTTCGACGCGGCTGTCGAGGCGGACGGCGACGACGCAGCGGGGCACGGCCGTCGGCAGGCCGAAGAGCAGGGCGTCGCCGGGTTCGGGCGTGGCCTGGAAACACGGTATGTCGCGGCCCTCGGTGAGGGCGCCGGTCCGGTCGGCGGGTTCGCCGGCGCGGGGCGCGGAGACCAGCCGGGTCAGTTCGCTGGGCAGGATCCGCAGGTCGTCGGTGGTGGCGAAGACGACGGCTTCCTCGGTGTCGCCGGCGGCGGTGGTCACCTCGGTGGTGACCTCGGTGCCCGCGGGCAGGGTGACGGTGTCGGGCTGGGGGGCCGACAGCCAGAAGTCGACGTCGGCGGAGGCCGCCGACGGCGGGTACAGCTGGATGCCCAGCAGGTCGAGGAAGGCCAGGTAGTTCTTGTCCGGGACCCGGTTGAGCCGGTACAGGAGCTGGTCGACGAGGTAGGCGAACGTCTCGATGAGGGTGACGCCCGGGTCGGAGACGTTGTGGTCGGTCCACTCGGGTGCGCGCTGCTGCACGTACCTCTTCGCCTCGTCGACGAGCTGCTGGAACCGTCGGTCGTCCAGGTTGGGGGAGGGCAGGGCCATCAGTCCGCGACCATTTCCTCGGCCCCCTCCTCGGAGGGGATCGTGTAGAAGGGGAAGACCAGGTTGCGCCGGTCGTTGGTGGTGCGCACCGTGTAGTGCACATCGATGTAGAGGGTGCCCGCCTCGACGGCGTCGAAGGCCACGACGACGTCGTCGACGGTGATCCGCGGCTCCCACCGTTCCAGGGCCTCGCGGACCTGTTGGGCGACGCGGCCCGCGGTGTCGCCGTCGCCGGGGGCGAAGACGTACTCGTGGATGCCGCAGCCGAATTCGGGCCGCATGGGGCGTTCGCCGGGCGCGGTGCCCAGGACGAGGCGGATGGCCTCCTCCAGTTCGCGTTCGCGTTCGACCATGGCGATCCCGCCGGTCGGTCCGACGCGCAGCGGGAACGCCCAGCCGCGGCCGATGAAGCGTTCGCTCATCACACGCCTCCGACCAGGACGTTCATGGCGCCGGTGAGGACCTGTGCGCCGCAGGCGGTCTGGTCGCGGGCGCGGGCGGCGGGCAGTCCGCCGATGAGGACGGTTCCCGCGGTGAGGGCGGCCGGGTTGGGGACGACCACGTTGGCCGGGCCGAGGGCGGCGTGGGGCGGTACGACGCACACGTGCAGGCTGCCGACGACGGCGGCGGGCCGGCCGCCGATCAGCACCGTGGCCACCTGCGCGGCGGCGCCGGGCGGTGGCGTGGCGAGCCGGCCACCGTGGTTGGTGGGGTCGCCGGTACGGGCTGCGGCTGGCATCGGGGGCTCCTCGGGGACGGCGGTGGTCGTGCGCGGGGTGTGTGGAGGGGGTCAGTTGATGCGGATGAGGCGGGCCTTGAGGACGGCGAGCAGGCCGCCGTTGACGGTGACGTCCGCGGTGCCGTTCACCTTCACCGACCGGCCGCCGATGCTGACGCCGGCGGTGCCGTCGATGTCGACCTGCCGCCCGGACACCTTCACGGTGCCCTGCCGGGCGTCGAGCGTGATGCCGTTCTTGTCCATGGAGACGGAGGTCAGCGGTCGGCCCCGGCCCGCGTACACGGTGAGTTCGATGCGGTCCCGGCGGTCGTCCATGCGGACTTCGAGCCGCTCGTCCCCGGTCACCAGGCGCAGCCCGGAGGGGCCCGGCGCGGCCGCGTCCAGCAGTTCCACGCGGTGGCCCGAACGCGACACGATCGAGCGGCGGTTGACCTTGCCGCTGGTCCTGTCGATCAGCGGCACGTCGTGCGGCGAGGGCTGGTCCACGCCGTTGTAGAGGCCGCCGATGACGTACGGGCTGTCGAGCAGGCCCTGCTCGAAGCCGACGAGCACCTCGTCGTTGACCTCGGGGCTGACGACCCCGCCGCCGCCCCTGCCGCCCCACTGGACGGTGCGCACCCAGTCGCTGACGTAGGTGTCGTCCAGCCAGGGGAACTTCAGTCGTACGGCGCCGCGTTGGGAGCCGTTCGGCTCGCGTACGTCCGTGACCACGCCGATCGCGAGGCCGGGGATGCGCGGCCCGCGCCCGGGGGCGTTGGCGCCGGTCACCAGGCCGGTCAGGGAGCGGTCCGGGCTGGCGCTGACCCACACGGTGGTGCGGAAACCGCCGTGCGGCTCCAGGACGTGCTGGACGGCGGTGGCCGTGTACCGGCCGGAGAACGCCTGCCCGACGTTGCCGAGCGCGACCGGCTTGCCGGCTCGCAGCAGCGGGTTGCCCTCGGCGACCGCCTCCAGCTCGCCGAAGCCGGCACTGACCTGGGCCGCCGCCGCCTTCGCGACCGCCGTCGTCTCGGCCTGCGTGCGGTAGGGGGTGTCGGTGACGGTCACGGCCGCCGTCCCGAAGCGTGCGGCGGTCTGCGGGCCGAGGCCCGGCACCACCGTGTCGCTGACCACGGACGCCTGCTCGGCGACCAGCGGCCGCTTCGTGGTCACGTCCCAGCCGCGCACCTGCACCTTCGAGGCGCCGTCGGCGGCCGTCAGCGCGGCCCGCAGGGCGAGCAGGTTGCGCCCGTACTCCAGGACCATCGGGTCGCGGACCGCGGACGTCGACGGGGCGGGCGCCCCCGACGCCTTCACGGGCCGGGTGAACTGCAGCAGCCCCTTGTCGTCGACGCGTACCTGCGCGCCGCTCTCCCCGGCGAGGAACTGCAGGAAGTCCCAGTCGGAGACGTTCGCCTGGGACAGCTGCTTGTACGTGACCGGTGCCGCCTCCACCTTCCCGACGGCGAGCCCGGCGCCGGCGGCCACCTTGCGGACGATGGCGGCGGCCGTCATGTTCCGGTACGCCACCACCTTGCGGCCGCGCTGGAGGCGGTGCGCCTTGGAGTAGGCGCGGACGACGGTGAACGAGCCGGTGCGGTCCCGGTCGATCTCCAGGGCCGTGACCTCGCCGTTGAACAGCCGCTCCCGCGACTGCCCCTTCACGGTCGCCACCGACACCCGCAGCGGGGTGCCGATGGTGATGCCGGTGGTGCGCAGGAACTCGTGGTCGGGGTCGCGGTAGGTGAGCACCGCCGTGTCGGGCAGGCCCACGTTCTCGTCGACGACACAGCTGACCAGCTGCGCCGCCCAGATCTGCGGCAGTTCGCCGGGGGCTTCCACGATGGGGTCGGCCGCGAACGACCGGCCCCCGGTCTCGGTCCCGCTCACCGCTGTTCCTCCTCGCCGTGCTGGTCCCGCGTGCCCGGCACCACGATCTCGGTGCCGGGGACGAGGGCCATCGGGTCGTCTATGCCGTTGGCCTCGGCGATGACCCGCCAGGCCGTCGCGTCGCCGTATTCGCGCCAGGCCAGCATGGCCAGGCTGTCGCCCGCCACCACGGTGTGCGTGCTGCGGGCGGTGCGGGAGCCGGAGGTCGGGTTCTGGCCGGGCGGGTCGACGCTCGCCTCCTCGATGGACAGCGAGCAGGTCGCCCGGAGCGGCTTCCCGTCCACGTCGAAGAGCGTGTACGACACCGACAGGTTCGACAGGACCCCGTCGAAGGAGGTCGTCCGGGCGCTGCCCCACTCGAAGCGCACCCAGGGGCTCGCCGGCTTCTTGCGGCCGAGGCTGGCCGGGGTCGGCACGCACGCCTTCATCAGCTTCTCCACCGCCTGTTCCACCGAGTTGTCGTGGGTGGCGGTGGCGTCGAGGAACACCTCCAGGCTCAGGGTGCGCGGGCCGCTGCCCACGAACTCGGGCAGTGCCGACTGGCCCGCCATGCGGGACGGGGAGCGCCGCCATTCGGTGGTCTTGCCCAGTTGCAGGGTCGACGGGTTGAACTGCAGGTCGAGCCGGGCGATCGTCCCGCCGGGCTTGGCACCGACCGAGGCCGGGGGCTCCTTGAGGGTGAGCTGGGCCCGGGCGCGGCTGGCGCGTGCCGATGGTGCCATGCCGTGGACTTCCTTCCGGGGCGGCGGCGAACGGGTCTCGGGAGAGCGGTGGGCGGGGTCGTCAGGAGGGGAGCAGGCCCTGGTGGGCGATCTCCAGGGTCTCCACCGCCGCCGCGGAGTTGGCCGGGTCGAAGGACGGCCCCTGCCAGCGCACGGGGACGATCCCGAAGACCTGCCAGCTGATGATCCGGCTGAGGTCGGGACGCAGCGCCACGATCTCGCCGTCCTTCGGTTCGACCCGCCGCAGCGTCTCGTCGAGCCAGCGGGCGATCTTCGCCGTGTCGGCGGTGACGGGCCGGGTGAGGGTGATGTTCGACCACGTCACCCGGCCGGGCAGCTGCCAGGTGAAGCCGTTGTTGCCGCCCTCGGCGTAGCTCTCCATCTCGACCTCGGCGCCCATGCCCGAGCAGGTGTGGAAGGCGCCCAGGTCGTTGCCGCCGATCGCCAGCCGGAAGAACACGCTGGTAGCGAAGATGTTGTCCGTCATCGGTCCGTCGTCCGTTTCTCGTTCGTACGTGTGCTCAGCGGCGGCCGTCGAAGGGCCTGCCCGCGCGTTCCCGGCCGCGCCGCAACTCGGTGCGCAGCAGGCGGGCGACCGGATCGAGCAGACGCCGCGCGAGGTCGTCGAGGTCGAGGTCGCCGCCGCCGTGCGCCTGCGCGTCGCCGGGGGCCCGGGCGGGGGAGGTCCGGCCGGGGGAGGTCCGGCCGGGGGTGGCCGGGCCGCCGGCCGGGTTCCGCTGCACCGGGGGCGGTCCGCTCACCGGGGGCGGAGGCGGTGGCACGGGCGTCTCCGCGGCGGCGGCCGCGGGTCGAGCCGGGGCCGGCGTCCTGGGCCGTACGACGGGCACCGGCCCGGCGGCCGGGCCGGCGGGGGCCGGCTGGACCACGAGCGGCGGGGTGTACGGGCCGGTCACCGGCAGCGGAGCCGCCGTGGCACGGGCTGCGGATGAGGCGGTCGCCGGACGCACGGGGCGCACCGCGCGCGGGGGTGCGGCGGCCGGGGTGCGCGCCCCGTCGGCGGCACGCTGGATCGGCGGCGGCTGTGTCGGAGCGTGCCGCGCCTGGCGGGATGCGTCGGTGGACGGGGCGGACCAGCGGGCCGGGACCACGGGCCGGGCCGCCCGGCGGGGGCCGGCGGGAGCGGCCGGAGCGGCCGGAGCGGCGCCCATGTCCGCGACGGCCAGGGTGCCGAGGGACAGGGGCCGGGCGGGCAGGAGCTGGACGGCACGGGGCGCGGTCGCCTCCGGAGCGGCAGCCTTGCCGCCCACGGCGCGGGCGGCGACGAGCGGCACCCGGCCGGAACGCCGCGGGGCCGCGGCGGCCCGCTGGACGCCGGTACGGGGCTGCGCGGCGGGCGCACCCGTGACCGGCAGCGGAGCCTGGCCCCGGGGCCCGGCGGGCGCGGGTGCGGCGGCACTCACCGGCATCGACGGCAGGGGCGCGCCGAGACCACTGCGTACCCGGGGGGTCGGCGGGGTGGCTATGGGCGGGAGTTCGGTGAGGGGTTCGCCGAGGGGTGCGCGGGTGCGCATCCGCGGTACGGGCGTCTCCGCGGCGGGGGTGTTCCCGGCGGGCTCGGCCCGGCGCTGCACGGTGGGCAGGGCGGGGCCAGGAGAGGCTGCGGCCGGGGCCGGCGGGGTGGCTGTGGGCGGGAGTTCGGTGAGCGGTTCGCCGAGGGGTGCGCGGGTGCGTATCCGTCGGCCGGGCGTCTGCGCGGCGTCGGCGGTGGGGCCCGACGGGGCCGCGACGGTAGGGGGTTCGGCTTCCGCGCCCCGCTGCACGGTGGGCAGGGCGGGGCCCGGAGAGGCTGCGGCGGGGGTCGGCGGGGTGGCTGTGGGCGGGAGTTCGGTGAGGGGTTCGCCGAGGGGTGCGCGGGTGCGTATCCGCGGTACGGGCGTCTGCGCGGCGGGGGTGTTCCCGGCGGGCTCGGCCCGGCGCTGCACGGTGGGCAGGGCGGGGCCCGGAGAGGCTGCGGCGGGGGTCGGCGGGGTGGCTGTGGGCGGGAGTTCGGTGAGGGGCTCGCCGAGGGGTGCGCGGGTCCGCATCCGCTGGACGTCCGGACCGGCGGCCGGGGCGTGCGCCTGCCGCCGCACGGCCGGCGGGGCGGGGGCGGGGCCCGACGTGGACGTGCGGGTGTCCCGGCCCGGCACGGCGGGAGCGGCAGGGGCGGCCGGGCCGCGGCCCGGGGAGCTCCGCCTGTCGCTGCACCGTCGGCATCGCGGGCGCCGGGGTCTCCGGGGCGGAGCCGGACGGTGCCTGTGCGGAGGGCAGTCCGGGGAGCGGGGCGCCCAGCGGGGCGCGGGTCTGGGCACGCTGCACGGGTGCGGCCGGGGCGGTGGCCGGCGCGGGGGAGGGCCGTACGGCGGACACGCGGCGCCGCGGCGTGGCGGGGACCCGCGCGGCGGTGAGCGCACGACCTACGGGACGCGGCCGGACCACCGCGGGCGTTCCCTCGGCCGGACGGCCCGCCCGGGCCTGCGTACCGGCAGCGGCGGTGCGCTGGACGGGCGCGCCCGCCGGGCTGTCGGCGGATGCCCCGGGGATCACCGCGACCCGGCGGACCACCGGGAACTGCGTGGGCGGGGCCACCGTACGGCCGGGCCCGGCGGAGGGGGCGGCGGCCCGCTGCACGGCGGGTGCGGACGCTCCGAGCACGGTTGCGGAGTGCGTGGGGGTGAGGCCCCGACTGCGGGGCCCCGACCCGTCCCGGGAGCCGTCCCCGGTCGGTGCCGCGGAACTGGTCGCAGATGCCGGGGCGCCCGGCTCCGGGGCGCCCGCGCCGCCCCGGGCGGGGGTACGCGGGGCGACCGGGTCCGGGGCGTGACCGGCGGCGCGGGAGGTGTCCGGCGCGGTCGTGGGTTCCGGACCGGTGGCGGGGACGGGCGTCGTCGTGCCCGGCCCGGCCGAAGGAGCGCCGCCCCGTGCGGGGGCCCGCGAGACGACCGGACCCGGCGCGGCGGGGTCCGCGCCGCGGTCCGCGGCCGCTGCCGGCCGTACGGGATCGGGCGCGGATCCGGTCCCGGCCCGGCTCGGCGTCGCGGCACCGGGACGCGTGCGGCGGGAGACCTGCGGGGTGTCGCGCCGCCGGGCCGAGGGCACCGACACCGGCTCCGGCTCCGCGCCGGGCTCGGTGGGCAGGGCCCGCAGCAGCAGCGGGCCGCCGCCGCTGTGCGTAGGGCCGGCGGTGGCGGGGCGGGCCACCCCGCGGACGAGACCCGCCGGGGCGGACGGCAGCACGCCGTGGCCGAGCCCCGTGTCGAACGACGGGTCCCGCCACGCGGCCAGGCCGGAGCGGAAGGCGAGCCCGTCGCTGACGCCCAGGGCCGCGCGCGACACGGTCAGCAGGGGCGGGGCGGTCATGCGCCAGCCGCCGTCCCAGTCGCCGGGCACGCCGACCGAGGCCGACGTCGAAGCCGAAGCCGAAGCCGAAGCCGAGGCCGAGGCCGTGGCCGACGTCGAGCCGGACGTCGAGCCGGGCGCCGACTCCGATGCCGACGCAGGCGTGGGCGCCGGCCCCGAGGAGGCCGGCACCGTGGCCGCCGGGTCCGGCACGGCGGTGCGCCGACGCAGCCTGTCCCGCCATGCCATCTGTTCAACCGCCTTCGTTCACACGGGTGTTGATCCGAGCTATCTCGGTGACCCAGTCCTGCCGCTCGCCGTGGGTCAGGTCGAGGATCTCGTCGCGCTGCCAGTGGAAGTGGTAGGCGATGTACGCGATCTCCTCCCGCAGCCGGGGGAGCGCGTACGTCACGATTCCCCCAGGCGCCCACCGGAGAGGTCGACCTCGAAGCCGCCGTCGCAGTGCGGGCACGTGACCGCCGCGCGGGTGTGGCCCTCGCTGTTGACGCGCCGGTAGAAGTCCTGGAGGAACGCGACGTCGGTCGCGTACATCCGCTCGACGACCCCGGCGTGCACGTCGGTGATGGTGCCGAGCCGGGTGATCACCTGGCTCAGCAGCACCACGCTCAGGTATGCCGGGTTCTCCTTGACCCGCAGGTCGATCTGCGGGCGCAGCTCGTCGCGCGCGGTCGCCAGGCGCATCGCGCCGTGCCGGTGCACCGTGCCCGCCTCGTCCACGTACCCGCGCGGCAGCTCGAACTCGAACTCCGTGCGCAGCCCGTGGTCCTCGCGCGGGGCCGGAGCGGCGGCGGCCGGGGGCGCCGCCGCCTGCTCCGGGGTCTGGGCGGGCGCCGTGACCTGGAGGATCTCCTCCAGGCTGCCCGCGGTCACGGTACGGCGCCTCATTCGACGATGATCTCCTCGAACACGATGGTCACGGACTCGGTGGCCGCGGCCGACTCGCCGGCCTTGAGGGAGGGGCCCTCCCACTTGGAGGCCCAGCCCTGCATCAGCTGGATGCGGCGGATGGTCGCGCCCGTGGAGTCCTTGATCTCGATCGTGAGGTTCTGCCGAGCGGTGTCGACGGCCCCGTTGTTGAGGGTCTCCTTGATCCACTTGGTGAACTCGCTGCTCTTGTCGAGTCCCCGGGTGATCGTGACCTCGCCCGCCTGGCGCGCGCCGGGCTGCTTGCGGATGATCTGCTTGCCCTCGGCGCTGACCTGACGGACCTCGACGACCTCTTCCTCGACGGTCAGGCCGCTGATCTCCTGGATCGATTCGACCAGGTAGCCGCCGAGCTGCACGCCGAAGATATGGGTGGAAAGAGCATCGCCCTCTGCCATGACTGTCCTTCACCTTTCCTTACTGCTGCTGCGGGGTGCTGCCGTTGCCCGGGAGGGTCACTCGTCGACGAGGCTGGTGCTGTCGGAGAACTGCGCCAGCCGGAACACCACGAACTCGGCGGGCTTGACCGGCGACACGCCGATCTCACAGACCACGCGGCCCTGGTCGATGGACTCCTGCGGGTTGTTGTCGCGGTCGCACTTGACGTAGAACGCCTCCGCCGCCGTACGGCCGAACAGGGCGCCGCGGCGCCACTCCTCGGTCAGGAACGCGGTGACGTTGCGCCGGATGCTGGACCAGAGCCGGTCGTCGTTCGGCTCGAAGACCACCCACTGGGTGCCCAGGAGGATGGACTCCTCCAGGTAGTTGAAGAGGCGGCGCACGTTCAGGTAGCGCCAGGCCGGGTCGGAGGAGAGGGTGCGCGCGCCCCAGATCCGGATGCCGCGGCCGGGGAAGGCCCGTACGCAGTTCACGCCGATCGGGTTGAGCAGGTCCTGCTCGCCCTTGCTCAGGCGCAGCTCCAGGTCGACCGCGCCGCGGATCACCTCGTTGGCCGGTGCCTTGTGCACTCCGCGTTCGGCGTCGCTGCGCGCCCACACACCGGCGATGTGGCCGCTCGGCGGGACGGTCGTGTTGCGGCCGGCGGCCGGGTCGAAGACCCGCACCCACGGGTAGTAGAGGGTGGCGTAGCGGGAGTCGTAGCCCGCCTCGTCGTTGCGCCAGGTGCGCACCTGCTGGGCGGAGAGGCCGGGCGGGGTGTCGAGGACGGCCACCCGGTCGCCCATCTGCTCGCAGTGGGAGATCACCGCGAGCTGCACGGTGCGCACGCCCTCGGCGTCGATGTCGCCGCGCTCGTAGGCGCTCATCAGGTCCGGGACCGCGACCATGGTGATCTCGTCGATGGTCTCCAGGCCGGCGAAACCGGTGCGGGCGGCCGCGTCGCCGACGTACTCGGCCGGGTCGAGCCGTGCCACGGTGCCGTTGCCGGTCGCGGTGGGCACGGCGGCCGGGGCGTCGGGCAGGGCCACGGTCTGGCCGGCGGGCCGGGTCTGGGACGCGGACCGCTGCTCGGTGACCTCGATCAGCTTCGAGGCGCGGGCCTGGGTGACGAGGTAGCCCTTGACGTTCTTGCGGGCGGAGACCTCGAAGGTCTCGGCGACCTGCTCGCCCTGGCGGACGAGGAGCTTGAAGCGGTCCTCGGGCGGGTTCTCCCCGTCCGCGTCGGCGATCTCCACGGACACGCCGGTGACGCCCGGGCGGGCCGTGATCAGGAAGCCGCCGAGCTCGACGGGTGCCGCGGCGCGCGGCTGGGGGACCGTGCCCGCGGTGGCCGGGGCGGCGGAGGCGTCGGCGCGGTCGGAGCCGCCGATGCGGACGACGTACGCGGCGCCGCCGCCGTTGGCGAAGTAGCCGTATACGGCGTGGGGCAGGTAGGTGCCCTCGGTGAAGCCGCCGAAGTGCTGGGAGTACTGGTCCCAGCTGGTGACCAGCGTCGGTTCGTGGAAGGGCCCGCTCTGGGCGAACCCGACGAACGCGGCGACGGCGGTGCCGACCCCTTCGATCGGGCGAGCACCGGACTGCACCTCCTCCACGTACACGCCCGGGGTGAGGTACGTCGGCATGCTCGCTCCTTCGTCACGGCTTGCAATCAGGTCTGGTCACAGCCTCGTGCGCGGGAGCGTGGGGTGGGAGGGGCGTGCGGACCTGGTCAGGGGCAAGTGCGCTGCCCTCGACGTCATGTGCGCCGTGCCGCCCGGGCAGCGCGTCCGCCCCGGCGGGGCTCACACGTCCGTGACCTGGCCCAGGTACGGTCCGAACTCGCCCTCCAGGACCAGGCGTCCGAGCTTGCGGTACTCCTGGGCGACGGCGGTCATCACCTGGCGCATGGTCAGCGCCCCGCCGGCGGCGGCCGCGAAGTAGGCGGCCGTCACCGCGCAGGACCGGATGGAGCCGCCGGCCAGTTCGAACCGGTCGGCGCAGAAGCCCAGGTCGACGTCGTCGGCCCGGGGCAGCCGGTCGCCCAGGCAGCGTTCCCACAGGGCGCGGCGCTGAACGGCGTCGGGTACCGGGAAGTCCGCGATCACGTCGAGGCGGCGGGTGAACGCCTCGTCGAGGTTGGCCCGCAGGTTCGTCGTCAGCACGGCGATCCCGTCGAAGGACTCCATCCGCTGGAGCAGGTAGGCCGACTCCATGTTGGCGTGCTTGTCGTGGGAGTCCTTCACGTCCGAGCGCTTGCCGAAGATCGCGTCGGCCTCGTCGAAGAGCAGCACCGCGTTGACCGCCGACGCCTCCGTGAAGATCCGTTCGAGGTTCTTCTCGGTCTCGCCGACGTACTTGTCGACGACCGTGGACAGGTCCACCACGTACAGGTCCATGCCCAGGTCTGCGGCCACCACCTCGGCGGACATGGTCTTGCCGGTGCCGGAGGAGCCCGCGAACAGGGCGATCACGCCGCGTCCGCGGCCGCCGCCCGGGCGCATGCCCCACTGGCCGAGCACCTGGTCGCGGTGGCGTGCGCGGACCGCGAGTTCGCGCAGCCGGCGGTGGGTGGGGGCGGGCAGCACCAGGTCGTCCCAGCCCACGGCGGGCTCCACCCGGCGGGCGAGGCGGGCCAGGCCCGCGCCGTTCTGGGCCCGTACGGCGGCGCGCAGGTCGGCGGGGGAGACGGGGCGGCCGTCGAGCGAGGCGGTGCGCGAGGCGGTGTCGGCGGCGCGCCGCAGCTGCCCGGCGTCGAGGCGGTGTGCGGACACGGACAGCGCGAGCGCTTCCGCACCGGCTTCTCCTGCTTCTCCGGCTTCTCCTGCCTCTCCGGTCCTACCGGCCTCTCCGGCCGCACCGTGCTCGGCGACGGCCCGTTCCAGCGCGTGCCGCCAGCGCACCGCCTGCCGGTCGGGGGAGGGGGCCGCCACCGTCAGGGAGACGGGGGTGACGGCCGCCCAGGCGGGCTCCCAGCCGCCCGTGCCGTGCGTGAACAGGGGGACGCCGCGCAGCGCCGTGCACAGCGTGCGCAGGACGTGGGCCCGCTCGTCGGGCTTGTCGGGCAGTTCCTCCAGCGGCCCGAGCAGCACTCCGGCGCCCAGCAGCCGGGCCTCGCGCGCGGCGGCGCGGGCCAGCGCGGGCAGGGCGCGGGCGCGGTGGGTCAGCGCGGCGGGGTCCAGGACGAGGGGGCGCAGCCCGCCGGCCCGCAGGGCTGCGGCGGCCAGCCCCTCGGGGTCCCCGCCACGGGTGCGCAGGTGGACGTGGCCGGTGCCGCTCAGGGCCGCGGCGGCCGCCCGGTGCAGTTCGCCCGGGTCGACGGCCGGGTCGTCGGCGGCCTCGCCGAGCACCTCGGCCAGCCGCGGATCGGGCGCGGCGTCGCCGAGCAGGTGGGCGGTGACCCGGTCCGGTACGGCCAGCACCCGGGACAGGGGCGGCCGTTCGGGCTCGGTGACCTCCAGCAGGCCGCCCTCCACGAGCGGCGCTCCGGGAGCGAGGCGGAAGCGTGCGGCGGCGACCCGGGCGCGGCCGCACAGTTCGAGGGCGAGCCCCACGGTGGGCCGACGGCGCGTCAGGTCGTCGTTGAGGTAGCCGTAGAGCTTCTCGAACCGGGCGTCCAGGTCCGGGGCGAGGGCGACCAGGAGCAGGTCCAGGTCCAGCGGTTCCAGGCCGAAGCGCGTGGCGAGGACGTCCAGCGGTGACCCGGGCGGCGGCGGGCCGGCCGGGGCGAGCGCGGGCAGGTCCGGCGCTGCTTCCCCGTCCAGGATCCGGGCGACCGCCTCGGGCGTCAGGTACTGGCCCCGGTAGGGGTCGTCGGGGTCGGGGTCGACGGCGCGCCGCCGGTCCACGGCCAGCCGGACCCGTTCCTCGACGACCCGGAGCCGTGCCCACAGGTGGGGGAGGTCCCCGTCGGCGGCCCGGTGCGGTGCCGGGGACGGCGGGGACGGGAGGGTGTGCGTCACGGCTGGCGTTCTCCTCGTCGCCGGCGGGCGGGGGCCTTGGGCCGTTCCCGGGATCCGCCGAAGCCTTCCGGTCCCGGTGCGTCCAGCTCGACGTAGCGCAGCCGGCGCCGGCTCCCGCCGTCGTCGCCGTCCGGTCCGCTCTGCGGTACGGAGTTCACCACGAGGCCCTGGGTGACGGGCGGGGCGGTGACCGTGCTGATGCCGGCCAGCGGGGCCTTCACGCGCAGCCCGAGGGACGGCTTGAGTTCGCCGCCCAGCGCCGACCACACGTCGGAGGCGGCCGGCGCGTCCATGCCGGTGCCGCCCGCGTCCACGTCCACGAGCAGCCCCAGGTCGGCGAGGGTGCCGGTGAGCAGCCGCGGCGGCAGCGTGTCGGTGTTCACCAGGCAGGACAGCACCTGTGACAGCAGCCGGTGCTCGTCCTGCGGCCGGCCGGCCCAGGCGGTGACCAGGTACGTCAGCTCGAACCAGCGCGGCGGGGTGCGGCGGGCGACGACGAAGCCGTCCGCGTCGTACACCTCGCCCGCGCCGCTGCCGCGCCGGGTCGGGTCCTCCCGGATGTCGTACAGGAACACGCAGACGGTGGGCGCGCTGCGGCGGGCCGCCCAGTCACGGGTGGGCGCGTCGAAGACGACCTCGATGCCCGACGCCTCCAGGCCGGACTCCGCCAGCAGCCGCCGCAGTCCTTCGTCGACCTCGTGGATCACCGGCGGGCCACCTCGTCGGGCGGCTGCACGGTGCCGTTGACGACGAGGAAGTCGGTCTGCACCGGGGAGAAGCCGGGGCCGCTCGCGATGATGACGCGCGGCCCGGTCTGGTCCTTGGCGAGGATCAGCAGCTGGCCGATGAACGTGCCGTCGGCCTGCGGGAGGGTCGGCGCGGCCGCGGCCGTGATGCCGGGCTTCCACGTGAACCGCACCGGCGCGCCGGGCGGGAAGTCCTCGCCGCGCACCGAGGTGACGAAGCCGGGCCGGCCGATGGGCGGGACGGCGACGATGCGCGGCTGGAGGATGCGCAGTTGCTGCTGGGCGGTGTTGTCGCCGGGGTCGGCGTCCGTGCCGGTGGTGGTGAGGTTCGCGGTGACCTGGCCGGTGAGCGCCTTGTCGGGGCTCAGGACGACCCGCAGGACGGTGCGGGCGCCCGGTGCCAGGTCCGGAAGGGTGCACGTCCAGTTCCGGTCGCAGCCCGGCGGCGGGCCGTCGTGGGGGACGCCCTGGGGCAGGCCGATGCGCAGCCGCAGGCCGGTGGCCAGGGCGCTGCGGCCGTTGGCGACGGTGTAGGTGACGACGACGCGGCCGCCGACGTAGCCGGGGTTCGGCTGCGCGGTGATGCTCACGCCGGGGCCGGCCTCGGGTGCGGGCGGCTGCGGTGCGGGCGTGGGCGTCGTGGGCGGGGTCGTGGGCGGGGTCGGCGTCGGGGTGGGCGGGGTCGGCGTCGGCTTCGGCGGTACGGGGGCCTCGCGCACCGGCACCACGGTCCGGCCGGCGTTGTCGCTGGGGCGGGGGTCGAGGACGGTACCGGTGACCGACCACTCCACGGGCTGCTCGCCCGGGGTGACACCGGTCAGGGTGGCGGTCACCGGGACGGTGGTGCCGGGGCGCACCACGCCCAGGGTGCAGGTCAGCGCGGCGGCGTCGCAGGTGGCGCCGGGCGCGGTGAGCGCGGTGACGCCCACGCCGAGCGGGGGTACGACGGTCAGCCGGGTGCCGGGGGAGGCGGCCGGGCCGTGGTTGACGACGTCCACCCGGACGGTGGACGAGCCGCCGACGGTCAGCGGCGGGGTCTTCGCGGGCGCCCGTACCGCGAGGTCCACCGACTGCTGGACTGCGGGCTCCTTCTGACGGCCCGGCAGGCCGGTGACGAGCAGGTTGTGCGCGCCGGTCGCCACGTCCACCAGCTTCAGCTTCTCCGGGCTGTTGACGGCCCGGGAGCCGCGCCCGGTGAGCACCAGGCTCTTGCCGTCGGCGGTCCAGGCGGCGTCACGGGGCTGGAAGGGGCCGGAGCCGGTGGTCTCGGGCAGTTCGCGGCCGCAGGCGCCGGGCTTGTCGCGGGCGGCGTCGGGCAGCAGGACCCGGCAGGTGCCGCCGTCGGCGGAGGCCAGCAGGATGCCGCTGCGCTCGTCGACGCGGCCGCCGCCGTTCTTGCGGTTGAAGGCGATGGTGGTGCCGTCCGGGGAGAAGGCCGGGCTGTCGTCGATGACGTCGCAGGCGCCGGGGCACAGGGTGGCGCTGAGGTCGCGCTGCCGGTCCAGGTGATCGACGGGCACGGTCCAGATGTGCTTGTTGCCGCCGTGGCCGTTGATCACCAGGTTGCGGGTGAAGGCGAGGGTGGTGCCGTCGGAGGACCACGTGGGCTGGGCGTCGCCGCCGCGGGGCTGGTCCGCGGGCGGGGTGATCTCGCTGCGGATCGCGCCGGTGGCGGCGTCGGCGATCAGGATGCGTCCGGGGCCCGCGGCCTGGCCGACGCCGCCGGGCGAGGTGCGCGTGAAGGCGAGGAACCTGCCGTCGGGGGAGAAGGTGGGGTCGGTGTCCCAGTCCTTGGGGCCGCGGCCGGCGAGCGGCAGGGGCGAAGGATCGGTCCCGTCGGCGTCCGCCGTCCAGATCCGCAGGACACGGGCGTCGGGCTTGCCCTCGAAGCGGGTCACCACGATCCTGCGCCCGTCGGGCGTGTAGGACTGCCGCTCCGTCCACGGGTCGTGGCCCGGGGCCGGCTGGAACAGCGGGTCCTTGGCCGGGTCGGTGTTGGTGTCGGCCGCCGGGTCCTCGTCGAGGATGGGCAGGCCCAGGTCGCGGGGGTCGGAGCCGTCCGACCGCGCGTCCTGCAGGGTCACGGCGTGCGGGCCGGCCGCCGAGATCCGCTCGACGACGGCGCCGCCGCCCTTGAGGGGGCCGAGCCAGGTGGCCGAGGTGATCTCGCGGTTCTCGCTGTAGACGAGCTGCGGGGTGTCCGCCGAGTGCGCGGGCACCTGGAAGACGTGGTCCCAGTCGCCCTTGCAGTCGCAGGTGCGGTCCGGGCTGAGGAACAGCAGGCCGTTCCCGTCGGGCAGCCAGGCTGCCCCCCGGGTGCGCCAGTCGGCCTGCTTGCCGGCCAGCAGCGGGCCGCCGGCGCGGCCGTTCGTCCACCGCAGGCGGGGCCCGGAGGGCCCGGTGGCGGTGTAGGCGACGATGTCGCGGTTGGTGGCGTCGTCCACCGGGTTCCACACCGGCTCGGTGGCCGGGCCGCCCGCCGGGTCGGTGAGCCGGGTGGCGGCGCCGCCGCGCAGGGGGCGTACGTAGACCTGCCGGCCGGCGGCCGGGTCGCCGTCGGAGGAGTACGCCATGCGGGCGCCCTCCGGGGAGACGGTGGGGTGCTCCTCGTTCGCGGGGGTGTCGGTCAGCCGGGTCAGGCCGGTGCCGTCGGTGCGCACCAGCCACAGGTCGCGCTGGACGCCGCCGGCCGCGGCGCGCTGCGCCGAGTCGAAGACGACGGACCGCCCGTCGGGCGTCAGCCGCGGGTTGCCCGCGTCCATGCCGCTGGTCAGCCGGCGTACCGAGCCGTCCGCGGAGCGCAGGTAGACCTGCGGGTTCTTCTCGTCGCGCCGGCTGGCGAAGACGAGCTGGTCGCCGAGGGCGGCGGGCTGGACGTCGAGGTGGACCGGGCCGTCACCGAAGAGCGGGGTGCTGGTGTCGGACTTGCCGCTCACCACCCGCCCCAGGCTGCGGTGGCGCGTACCGGCGTACGCGACCCGGCTGTCACCCGCGTCGGCCGCCACGGGCCGTGCCCCGGCCTCGCCCGGTCCGGCGGCCGCCGTCACCGCGAGCAAGGGCGCCAGCAGCAGCATCGACGCGCCGGCCCTCCCCCAGCGGTGTCGCCGACTGCCGGACCCATCCGTGCTCCTCACGGCCCACCTCTCAGTCCGGTCCAGCATGCTGCCTGTCACCCCGCCACCCTGCGGCCGGGACCTGTGCGCGCGGCAGGGCCGTGGGGCCGGATGCGGGGGAAGCGTGCGGTGCGCTTTCGGGCAGTGGCGGGCGGCCGTCCCCGCCCGCCACCGTCCGTCCGTCCGTCCGGTCAGATCAGCCCGTTGCGCAGGGCGTAGCCGACCGCGTGCGTCCGGTTGCGCAGCTGCAGCCGCGTGATGACCTCGTGCAGGACGTTCTTGACGGTCCGTTCGGAGTACGAGGTCTTGCGTGCGATCTCAGCGGTGTCCAGGCCCTCCGACACCAGGCGCAGCATGTCCGCCTCGCGGGAGGTCAGGGTGGACAGGGACACGGAGCGCGGGTCGAGCGCGGAGCGCTGGAGGCTGCCCACGTGGTCGAGGAGTTTCGCGAGGAGGTCGCCGGGCAGGACGCCCTCGCCGTTGGCTATCGCCAGCACCAGCCGCAGCAGCCGGTCCTGGTCGGCCTCGGCGCGCCGCAGCACCGCGCTGACCCCGCATTCGATGGCGCGCTGCAGGGCGTCACCGGATTCGAAGGTGCCGACCACGAGCCCGGTGCGGGTGTCGGGGTTGTGCCGCAGCCGGTACAGCAGTGCGGCGGTCTCGTCGTCCACGCTGTCGACGGTCACCAGCGACACCTGCGCGGTGTCGGCGTCCGTGTCGGGGACGAGTTCGATCTCGGGGCGTTGGCGCAGCTGGTGGACGACCCCGACGCGCAGGATCGGGTCCGACGCGTACACGGCCACGGTCACCCGCCGGCCGGTTCTGCGTGCCGGGGCCGGGATGGAGGGCTGGGACGTGCCGGTGTGGGACGTGAGGACGGGGCTGGTGGTGTCAGCGCAGCGCATGTGTCGTACCTGTTCCGTGATGCGAAGGTGGGGTAACGGAATTGGCCGGCCCGGTCGGATCTCGACGCTGAGACCCAACCGATGTCCGTACATGAGGAGTTGAAGAGTCCGTGGGGGCACCCGGACTGCCCGGGGCCTTGCCCCCGCGTCCGTGGGGGCGGCGGGGGCGGCGGCGTAGCGTCGTGGCGTGACATCCCCAGCTGCATCTCCCAGCCCTGGCGCGCCCGTCCTCGACATCGAGCCGGTGTCGGTGATGCCGGGCGGTACCGCCACCACGAGCCTGACCGTCCGCAACGACAGCGACATCGTCGAGGCGTACCGCCTGGAGGTCGTCGGCGACTGCGCTGCCTGGACCACGGTGGAGCCCGAGCGCGTGTCGCTGTATCCGGGTACCTCGGAAACGGTGACGATCCGTCTGGCGCCACCCCGCTCGCCCCAGGTGCGTGCCGGGGACGTGCCGCTCGGCGTGCGCGTGCTGCCGACCGAGCAGCCCGAGGCGGTCCGGGTGCCCGAGACCACCGTGCACGTCGAGGAGTTCCGGGAGCTCAGGGCAGAGAGCGCTCCCAAACGCCGCCGCGGCTGGCTCCGCGGGCGCTACCGCATCGCGGTGCGCAACGAGGGGAACTCCCCGGTGCGGGTGGGCTTCACGCCCGCGCAGCCCGGTGAGGACCTGAGGTTCGACTTCGCCCCGGCCACGCTGAAGCTGGAGCCGGGCGAGTCCGCCGAGGTGGTGCTCAAGGTCCGCGCCGGTGGTCCGGTGTGGTTCGGAGCCCCCGTGACCTGGCCGTTCACCGTCGAGGTGGCCGAGGCCGAGGAGGGCGAGGACGGCAACGCCGCCGCGGCCCGCCCCGCGCCGGAGACCGTACGGGCGCCGCTGGAGGTGGAGTTCGTACAGATCCCGATCTTCCCGACGTGGCTGCTCGCGGTGCTGGCCGCGCTGCTCGCGCTGCTGCTGGCCTGGTTCATGCTGGTGCGCCCCGCCGTGCGGAGCACCGCCAAGGAGGCCGCCGCCGAGGCGGCCAAGAACCCGGCGCCCGCCGCGGACGGTGCGGGGCAGACCCCGGTGACCGGCGACGGCAAGCAGCCGGGCGGTGGGGGTACGGCCCCGGGCGCCGGGAAGGGCAACCAGCCCGGCGGGAGCGGCGCGACGGGCGGCGGCGGAACCGGTGGCGGCGGGGGCGGGGGCGGGCTGCAGAGCTCGGCCACGATCGACCTGCAGACCGGCGGCGGCCAGTCCAAGACCGGCTCCTACACGGTGCCGGCGGGCAAGGTGTTCGGGATCACGGACCTCGTCGTCGCCAACTTCCAGGGTGACGAGGGCGTGGTGACGATCAACTTCGGCGACCGCAAGATCACGACGATCGCGCTGGAGACGTTCCGCAACCAGGACTACCACTGGGTCACCCCCATCAGCATCACCGAGAGCCAGACTGTGACCGTCCAGGTGACCTGTGCAAAGCCGGGCACGCCGGCCACCGGCCGTCAGGCGCAGGAGTGCCACGAAGTCCTCAACGTGAGTGGTGTGCTGAGCGACCTCAGGTGACCCGAGCGGCACGGACATCGTCCGTCAGGCTCGCCCAGGAACAAAGCGGACCCGCACCGGTCCGTCCGGAAAGTGCTTACCGGACGGACTGGTGACGGGTCGTCGGCATAAGCGCGTTCCGGTGCGGTTACGCCGTTCCACGGCTATTGCCGACCTACTGGACGGTAGTAAGGCAGCCGAAAAAATATGGCTGTAATTCGATCTTCGCTTCGGGCTGCCCGCTTCCCGCTCCCCGCCGCCGTGGGGCCGTGGGTGCGGGCACCGTCATGTTCCGGCCGGGGGCCGCGCCGCCCGAGTGCGCGGAACGTCCGGGATCAGGGCCAGACCAGGCAGTACGGCTGGTGGCCCGCCTCGTGCAGGCGGTGGCTGAAATCCTGCCACTCGTGCAGCAGCTGGTAGACGTTGAAGGCGTCGCTCGGACCGCCGCGGTCCGGGACCGTGGACCAGATGAAGGCGGCCGCGCCCACGGATTCCTCACCGATCCCGCGCAGCGGGTCGACCACCGTCATGGGGAGCTTGACCACCGCGTAGTCGGGGTGGAGGACGACCAGCTCCAGCGGGGGCACCTTGTGCAGGGGTATGCCCTCGATGCCGGTCAGGACCATCGCGGCCACCGTCTCCGGCTTGATCTTGGTGAAGAGGCCGCCCATGCCGAGCTCGTCGCCGCCGAGCTCCTCCGGCCGCATCGTCACCGGGACCCGCGCCGCCGTGGCGCCGTCCGGGGCGCCGAAGTACTTGTACGTCACTCCCATGCCGCGGCCCCTGGGCAGCTCCTCCGGGGCCGTCGTGGGCTCCGGCGCGGCGTCGGCCGCCTCGGTGGCGCGTCGGCGGTGCTTGCCCCGGCGGCGGGCCTCGCGGGCTTCGCGGGCGCGCTGCGGATCGAGGCCGTCCGTACCCTCGCCCGGTCCACCACCGCGTTGCATATCTCCACCCGACTGGTCTTGCTTGCCACGGCCCCGCGTCCCCCGCCACGCAGCCTGATCATCATGGCAGTGACCTCCCCCGCGGCGACGCGGTGAAACGCCCGCCCGCAAGTCTGTCGCGGCCTCTGAGACCATGGCTGGTGTGAGCTACCCGTACCCGTATGAAGCCCCAGTTTCGCAGACGCTCTTCGAGCGCGCCTCCCTCGTGACCCCCGGCGGCGTGAACTCTCCCGTGCGCGCCTTCCGTGCCGTGGGCGGTACGCCCCGGTTCATGGTGTCCGGCACCGGTCCGTACCTCACCGATGCCGACGGCCGCGAGTACGTGGACCTCGTCTGCTCGTGGGGGCCGATGATCCTCGGCCATTCCCACCCCGAGGTGATCGAGGCCGTCCAGGCGGCCGTCGCCCGCGGTACCTCCTTCGGCACGCCCGGTGAGGGCGAGGTGGCGCTCGCCGAGGAGATCGTGGCGCGCATCGAGCCCGTGGAGCAGGTGCGGCTCGTCTCCTCCGGCACCGAGGCGACCATGTCGGCGATCCGACTGGCCCGCGGCTTCACCGGTCGCGCCAAGGTCGTGAAGTTCGCCGGCTGCTACCACGGACACGTGGACGCGCTGCTCGCCGCCGCCGGTTCCGGGCTCGCGACCTTCGCGCTGCCCGACACCCCCGGTGTCACGGGCGCGCAGGCCGGCGACACCATCGTGCTCCCCTACAACGACCTCGAAGCGGTCCGGGCGGCCTTCGCCGCGCACCCGGACGAGATCGCCTGCGTGATCACCGAGGCCGCGCCCGGCAACATGGGCGTCGTCACCCCCGCCGAGGGCTTCAACCAGGGGCTCGCGGACCTCTGCCGCGAGAACGGCGCGCTCTACGTCTCCGACGAGGTCATGACCGGCTTCCGGACCTCCCGGGCCGGCTGGTACGGCGTCGACGGGGTCCGGCCCGACCTGATGACCTTCGGCAAGGTCATGGGCGGCGGCTTCCCGGCCGCGGCCTTCGGTGGCCGTGCCGACGTCATGGGCCACCTCGCCCCCGCCGGGCCCGTCTACCAGGCGGGCACGCTCTCCGGGAACCCCATCGCCACCGCCGCCGGCCTCGCGCAGCTGCGCCTGCTCGACGCGGCCGCGTACGAGAAGGTCGACGCCGTCTCGGCGCAGATCCAGTCGCTGGTCACCGGGGCGCTCGCGAAGGAGGGCGTGGCGCACCGCCTGCAGACCGCGTCCAACATGTTCTCCGTCTTCTTCACGCAGGACGTGGTCCGCGACTACGACGACGCCAAGAAGCAGGAGAGCTTCCGCTTCAACGCGTTCTTCCACTCGATGCTGGCGCAGGGCGTCTACCTGCCGCCGTCCGCCTTCGAGTCCTGGTTCGTCTCCACCGCCCACGACGACAAGGCGATCGAGCGCGTCGCGGCGGCACTGCCGGCCGCCGCCCGAGCCGCCGCGGAGGCCACCGCATGAGCAACGTCGGCCGCGACGAGCAGTCCGACCTCACCGTCGTGCACCTGGTGCGCCACGGCGAGGTGCACAACCCGGACGGGGTCCTGTACGGGCGCCGCGAGGGCTACCACCTCTCCGAGCTGGGCCGCCGGATGGCGGACCGGGTCGCCGAGCACCTCAAGAGCCGGGACATCGCCTACGTGGTGTCCTCCCCGCTGGAGCGGGCGCAGGAGACGGCCGAGCCGATCGCCAAGGCCCACGGGCTGGACCTGGCGACGGACGGGCGGCTGCTGGAGGCGGAGAACGTCTTCGAGGGCAAGACCTTCGGTGTCGGCGACGGCGCCCTGCGCAAGCCCGGCAACTGGAAGCACCTGACGAACCCGTTCAAGCCCTCCTGGGGCGAGCCGTACGTCGAGCAGGTGGTCCGGATGATGAGCGCGCTGGAGGCGGCGCGCGACGCGGCCCGTGGCCGTGAGGCGGTGGCGGTCAGCCACCAGCTGCCGATCTGGATCGTGCGCAGCTTCGCGGAGAAGCGCCGGCTGTGGCACGACCCGCGCCGCCGGCAGTGCACGCTCGCGTCCCTGACGTCCTTCACGTTCCAGGGCGACACGCTCGTGTCGGTGGGCTACAGCGAGCCGGCCCGGGACCTGGTCCCGGTGCACCTGCTGGCCGGTGCCAAGCCGGTGAAGGGCGCGTCCAAGGCGTTCGGCGCCTGATCCAGGTCCCCTCCGGATCGGCTTCGGAGCCGATCCGGGTCTGGTCCGACGGTCTGTTACGGGCCGTTACAAGCCTGTCTCATTAAATACAAGATGCGCGGGAATCACCGTGTCAGCACACATGTCCGGTCAGCTTGTCCGTTTATATGGGCTTTGGCTTGGACGTGTTGACGACGACGGGACGGTGACATGCGCGACAGCAGGGGAGTCAGTCGGAGGGGGCTGCTGGGACTGGGACTTGGCGCCGCGGCCGCGATGGGAGTCGCCGGCTGCGGTCTGCCCGACGTGTCCGGTCCCGGCGCTCCCGGGCCCGTGAAGGACCCGGGGTCCGGCGAGGAGCGCCCGGCCCGGCCCATCGGTGACGGCTCCACCGCCGACACCGGCCCGCAGCCGCACCAGCCCGGCCCGCCGGTGCCGCTCCAGCCGGGCGAGACGCCGCCGCAGTTCGTCGTCTTCAGCTGGGACGGCGCGGGGGAGATCGGCAACGGTCTCTTCCCGCGCTTCCTCAAGCTCGCCAAGGACCACGGCGCGGCCATGACCTTCTTCCTCTCCGGCCTCTACCTGCTGCCCGAGTCCCGGCGGAGCCTCTACCGGCCGCCCAACAACCCGGTCGGCGCCTCGGACATCGGCTACCTGAAGGACGAGAACGTCCGCGCCACCCTGAAGTACGTCCGCGAGGCGTGGCTGGACGGGCACGAGATAGGGACGCACTTCAACGGCCACTTCTGCGGGGGCCCCGGCTCCGTCGCCCGGTGGACCCCCGAGGACTGGCAGAGCGAGATCGACCAGGCCGTGTCCTTCGTCACGAACTGGCGCACCCACACCGGCTTCACCGACGTGGACCCGCTGCCCTTCGACTACCGCAAGGAGCTGACCGGCTCCCGCACCCCCTGCCTGCTGGGCCGGGACAACCTCCTGCCGACCGCCCGGAAGCTGGGCTGGCGCTACGACTCCAGCTCGCCCGGCGGCCTCCAGGTGTGGCCCGTGCGCCGGTCGGGCGTCTGGGACCTGCCGCTGCAGTCCCTGCCCTTCCCGGGGCACTCCTTCGAGGTGCTGTCGATGGACTACAACATCCTCGCCAACCAGTCGAAGCACACCACGCAGGGCGTGCCCGCCAACTACCCCGCCTGGCGCGCCCAGGCCACCGCCACCTACCTCGGTGGCTTCCGCCGGGCCTACGAGACCAACCGCGCACCCCTCTTCATCGGCAACCACTTCGAGGAGTGGAACGGCGGCATCTACATGGACGCGGTCGAGGAGGCACTCAAAGGCATGGCGGACAAAAGGGATGTAAGGCTCGTATCCTTCCGGCAGTTCACCGACTGGCTGGAGGTCCAAAACCCCCAGGTACTCGCCCGCCTGCGCACTCTCGGCCCCGGTCAGGCGCCCACCGGCGGCTGGAACACGTTCCTCACGGCCGCCTGAGCCGTGTGACCATCCTCTGACCAGGGCATTGACAGCGGGGCGGGGGGCGCGGTAGATCGCGGAACCGCTCATGCGAAACTTTTCACATGAGCCTTAGCCGCGCCCCCCGACGCCGCTCGACCGGCGGCCGCGCCCTCCTGCTGACCGCGGTGACCCTCACCGGCGCCCTCACCCTCACGGCGTGCTCCGGGTCGGACAGCGGCAAGCCGACCGGCAGCGGCGGGAACTACGTCACGGGCGCGAAGGGCGTCTCCACCGCCGCCAAGGGCGAGCGCACCGAGGCCCCGGGGCTCGACGGCGAGACCGTCGACGGCAAGACGCTCGACACCACCGCCCTCAAGGGCAAGGTCGTCGTCCTCAACGTGTGGGGCTCCTGGTGCCCGCCGTGCCGAGCCGAGGCCCCGTCCTTCGCGAAGGTCTCCAAGGAACTCGCCGACGCCGGCAAGGACGTCGTCTTCGTGGGCGTCAACGTCCGCGACAACAGCAAGCAGAACGCCGCCTCCTTCGAGGAGACCTTCCAGATCACCTACCCGAGCCTCTACGACCCGGACGGCAAACTGCTGCTGCGCTTCCCCAAGGGCAGCCTCAACCCCAACGCCATCCCGTCCACGCTCGTCCTGGACCGGGAAGGCAGGATCGCGGCGCGCACCCTGGCCCCCCTCAGCGAGGAGCAGCTGCGCTCCATGATCGACCCCGTCCTCGCGGAGCAGTGACCTCGTGGTCCCGTACGTCCTCGCCGCCGAGGCCACCGGTGTCAACGAGACGGTGCTGAACGGCGCTCTGCTCCTCGCGCTGCCGATCGCGCTGCTCGCCGGTCTCGTCTCCTTCTTCTCCCCCTGCGTACTGCCGCTCGTCCCCGGCTACCTCTCCTACGTGACCGGCGTCAGCGGCGCCGACCTCGCCGAGGCCCGCCGCGGGCGGATGCTGGCGGGCGCGCTCCTGTTCATCGCCGGCTTCACCGCCGTCTTCGTCTCCACCGGCGCGCTCTTCGGGTACTTCGGCGAGACCCTCCGGGAGAACAACGAGATCATCTCCCGCGTCCTGGGCGGTGTGGTGATCCTCATGGGCCTCTTCTTCATGGGGGCCATCCCGGGTCTGACGATGCGCGAGTTCCGCTTCCACCGGAAGCCGACGGCGGGCCTGCTCGGCGCGCCGCTGCTCGGCGTGCTCTTCGGCGTCGGCTGGACCCCCTGCATGGGCCCGACCCTCGCCGCCGTCACCACCCTCTCCCTCGACCAGGCGAGCGCCGGCCGCGGCGCCCTGCTGACCGTGGTCTACTGCCTGGGCCTCGGCGTGCCCTTCGTCCTGGCCGCGATCGCCTTCCGCAAGGCGCTCGGCGCGTTCGGCTGGGTGAAGAAGCACTACGCGTGGGTGATGCGCATCGGCGGCGGCATGCTGATCCTGACCGGTCTGCTGCTCGTCACAGGAATGTGGGACAGCATCGTCAGCGACATGCAGAGCTGGACCCAAACCTTCACGGTGGGGATCTGAGGACTTAACGGACATGAGTACGACAGACAAAGCGTCCTCCGGGGCGTCGCACGAGCCCGCCGGGCCCGCCGGGCCCACGGCCGGGGCCGCCGACTCCGGCGACTCCGCCTCCCTCGGCGAGGCGGGCGCCCAGCTCTCCACCGCACCCGTCGAGGACCGCGGTCCCGTCGGCATCGGCGTGATCGGCTGGGTCCGCTGGTTCTGGCGGCAGCTCACCTCCATGCGGGTGGCGCTGATCCTGCTCTTCCTGCTGTCGCTGGGCGCCATCCCCGGCTCCCTCGTGCCGCAGACCAACGTCGACGCGCTCAAGGTCGCCCAGTGGAAGAAGGACCACCCGTCCTTCGTCGGCGTCGCCGATGCGCTCCAGCTCTTCGACGTCTACAGCTCGGTGTGGTTCTCCGCGATCTACCTGCTGCTGTTCGTCTCGCTGATCGGCTGCATCATCCCGCGCGCCTGGCAGTTCGTCGGCCAGCTCCGCGGCCGCCCGCCGGGCGCGCCCAAGCGCCTCGACCGGCTGCCCGCCCACACCACCTGGCGCACCGGGAAGACCCCCGAGGAGGTCCTCGCGTCCGCGAAGGCGCTCCTCGGGGAGCGCCGCTTCCGCACCGAGGCGGGCGGCGACCACGTCGCCGCGGAGAAGGGCTACCTCCGCGAGGCCGGGAACCTGATCTTCCACGTCGCGCTGATCGTGATGCTGGTGGCCTTCGCCTGGGGCCAGTACTTCAAGTCCGAGGGCGGCAAGCTGGTCCTGCGCGGCAGCGGCTTCTCCAACACCCTCACCCAGTACGACGACTTCAAGCCCGGCACGCTCTTCCACCCGGACGACCTGCCGCCGTTCAGCTTCACGCTGGACCGTTTCGACGCCACCTACGAGATGTCCGGGCCGCAGCGGGGCACCCCGCGCGACTTCAAGGCGTACGTCACCTTCCGCGACGGCGCGCACGGCGCACCGCAGAAGCGCGAGATCCAGGTCAACAAGCCCCTGGAGGTCGACGGGTCCAAGATCTACCTGCTCGGCCACGGCTACGCGCCCGTCATCTCCGTGACCGACCCCACCGGGAAGGTGATCTACAAGGACGCCGTCCCGGTCCTCCCGCAGGACGGCAACCTCACCTCCACCGGAGCGATCAAGGTCACCGACGGCTACAAGGACAAGGACGGCAAGAGCGAGCAGCTCGGTTTCAACGCCGTCTTCGTCCCGACCTTCGCCGGCGAGGGCATGGGCACGATGTTCTCGCAGTTCCCCGCCCCCCTGAACCCCAAGCTCATGCTCAACGCCTTCCACGGCAGCCTCGGGGTGGACTCGGGCCTGCCGCAGAACGTCTACCGGCTCGACACCACCAAGCTGGTGCCGTTCACGGACGGGTCGGGCCAGCAGTTCAAGCAGAAGCTGGCGCCCGGCGACACGATGACCCTGCCGAACGGCGCGGGCACCGTGAAGTTCGAGGGCATCGAGCGGTGGGCCACCTTCTCCGTCACCCACCAGCCCGGCAGCGGCCTCGCCCTCGCGGGCGCGATCGCCGCCATCGCGGGCCTCGCCGGATCGCTGTTCATCCAGCGCCGCCGGATCTGGGTCCGCGCGGTGACCGGCAAGGACGGCGTCACCGTCGTCGAGATGGCGGGCCTGGGCCGCAGCGAGTCCGCCCGGCTCCCCGAGGAACTGGCGGACCTCGCCGCCACGCTGCACCAGCAGGCGCCGAGCGCGCCCACCGCACCGGACGCACCACGAGTCGAAGAAACCCCTGAAGGAGAGCGCGGATGACGCCGCTCGCAGCCGCAGCCAACGAGAACCTGGCTCAGATCAGCAACTACCTGATCTATTCGTCGATGGCGGTCTACACGCTCGCCTTCTTCGCGCACATCGCCGAGTGGACCTTCGGCAGCCGCAGCAAGGTGGCCCGCACGGCCGCCGCGCTCACCGGGACCGAGGCCGCCCCGGCCCCGGCGGTGCAGGTCCGCGGCAAGGGCGGGGCCACCGCGGTCCTGGACCGGCCGAAGGTCACCACCCGCTCCGGCGCCGGCACCCGTGACGTCCCGGACGGCCCCGGCGCCGCCGGCGGCACCGTGCAGGGCGACCTGTACGGCCGGATCGCGGTCTCGCTGACCGCGCTCGCCTTCCTCGTCGAGGCGGCCGGAGTCGTCGCCCGCGCGATGTCGGTCGAGCGGGCCCCCTGGGGCAACATGTACGAGTTCTCGATCACCTTCTCCACGGTGGCCGTCGGCGCGTACCTGGCGCTCCTGGCGCTGAAGAAGAACGTCCGCTGGATGGGCCTGATCCTGGTCACGACCGTCCTGCTGGACCTCGGGATCGCCGTCACCTGGCTCTACACCGACAGCGACCAGCTGGTCCCGGCCCTGCACTCGTACTGGCTGTGGATCCACGTCTCCACCGCCATCTTCTGCGGCGCCGTCTTCTACCTGGGCGCGGCCGGCGCGGTCCTCTACCTCTTCCGCGACGCCTACGAGGGCAAGCTCGCCGGTGGCGGCAAGCCCGGCCGGATCACCACCTCCATCCTGGAGCGGATGCCGTCCGCGGCCTCGCTGGACAAGTTCTCCTACCGCATCAACGCGGCCGTCTTCCCGCTGTGGACCTTCACGATCATCGCGGGCGCGATCTGGGCCGGCGACGCCTGGGGCCGCTACTGGGGCTGGGACCCCAAGGAGGTCTGGTCCTTCGTGACCTGGGTGGCGTACGCCGCCTACCTGCACGCCCGCGCCACCGCCGGCTGGAAGGGCCGCAAGGCCGCCTACCTGGCGCTCTTCGCCTTCGCCTGCTGGATCTGGAACTACTACGGCGTGAACATCCTGCTCAGCGGCAAGCACTCGTACGCGGGCGTCTGACCGGCGGGAGTGGGACGCTGGTGGCATGTCCCTCGTGAGCCATGCCACCAGCGAACGGCGCGGCGAGAACCACTGGCTGCTCCGCTTCGAGCTGCACCTGCCGTACTCCTACGAGGTGCTCTGGCACGCCCTGACCACGCCCGACGGGCTGCGCGGCTGGCTGGCCGCGGCCGACGTCCTGGAGCGGCACCTCGGCGGGGCCGTCACCCTGCGCTGGCTGAACACCGGGTCGGTGGTGAGCGGCCACGTCTCGGCCTGGGACGTGGAGCGCGTCGCCGAGTACACCGTCGGCGGGCACGGACGGATCCGCTTCCACCTGGAGGCCGTCGGCACCGACTCGACGGTCATCCGGTTCGTGAACGAACGCGGCGGGTCCGACGAGGACCGCCTCGACTGCCTGGCCGGCTGGCACGAGCACTTCGAACTGCTGGAGGCCGCGCTGGCCGGACGCCCCACGGACTGGTCCGCCTGGACGGACACCCGCTGGGCGCGGCTGCGCGAGTCCTACGCGTCCTTCACCAGCGCCCGCAGGGCCTCCTGAGGGGCCCGGCGCCCCGGTGCCCGCGGGGGCCTCGGGGCGGTCACCACACCGGGCGCAGAGGCGGCAGCCCCTCCTCGCCGTGGAGCGCGCGCACCACGCGGGACAGTTCCCGGCGCAGCGCGCCGATGTCGGCGCTGCCGTCGAGCTCCGCCTCCAGCTCGTGCAGGACCCGCCCCCCGACGTGGAGGTGCCGGCGGGCCTCGGCGGTCAGGACGACCAGCTTGCGGCGGCCGCCCTCCGGGTGCGGCTCGCGGCGCACGTAACCGCGCCGCTCCAGGTCGTCGACGATCTGCCCGGCGGCCTGCTTGGTCACCCCGAGCCGCTCGGCGAGCTCGGTGGCGGTGGCGCCGTCGCCCTTGAGCGCCTGGAAGGCCATGCCGTGCACGGGCCGCAGGTCCGCGTACCCCACCTCGGCCAGGCGCCGGGTGAACTCACCCAGCACCAGCTGGAAGCCGAGGCCGAGCAGGAAGGTCAGCTCGACGCCCTCGCCGGGCCCGTTCCACGTCATGTCGTCTCTCACGGAAACATGGTGACACGCACGAGTAAAGGTGCTTTACTCATTGCGAGTAAAGCACCTTTACTCGATACGTCAGAGGAACTGGGGATCGTCATGCACGTCATCACCGCTTCGCCCGACCACGTCACCACCACCCCGAACGCCACCATGACCGCGTTCGCCGCCCCCAGCCGCGGCAGCTCCGAGCTGTCCACCTGGCACGTCGACATGCCCGCCGGCGCCACCGGTCCCGAGCACGCCGTCAGCCGCGAGCAGGTCTGGACCCTGACCGCCGGCTGCCTGGAGGTCACCTGCGACGGCCGCACCGAGAAGGTCACCACCGGCCAGACCCTGGTCCTGCCCGCGGACGTACCGCGCCGGATCCACGCCGCCGAGACCTTCCGGGCCCACGTCGCGATGCGCGCGGACGGCGAGGTGACGGTCACGGGCGAGTCAGAGCCCCGCACCCTCCCGTGGGCCCGCTGAAACGTCCGCGCCCCCGCCCGGGGGCGCGGACCGGGACTGCCTAGTCGGCGTCCTTGTCCTTGTCCCGGTCCTTGTCGCGGTCCTTGTTCTCCTGCTCCTCGCGCAGGGACTTCAGGAACTCCGGGTTGTCGTCGGGCGCCACCCACTGGCCGCGGCCCCGGGGACCGCGCCCGCCGCCGGAGGCCACCCGCTTCTTGCCCGCGAACAGCCACACCACCGGCCCCACGATGGAGAAGAGCAGGATGATGAGCACCCACATCGCCTTGGGCAGGTGCTTGACCTCCTCCTCCGGCGTGTTCAGGCAGTCGATGAAGGCGTAGATGGTCAGCGCGATGATCAGCAGGAACGGCAGATAGCGCAGCACGGTGTGGGACCGACTCCCGGGCAGTGACGGCGGGCCCGCAGGGGGCCCCGGTGACGCCCCCAGCGTAGTTGGTGACGGATACTGGCCCCTATGGCTTACGACGATCTCCGCTCGCTGCTCCGGGCTCTGGAGCGAGAGGGCGACCTCAAGCGCATCAAGGCCGAAGTCGACCCGTACCTGGAGGTCGGGGAGATCGTCGACAGAGTGAACAAGGCGGGCGGTCCCGCGCTGCTCTTCGAGAACGTCAAGGGCTCGGCGATGCCGCTGGCCATGAACGTCTTCGGCACCGACCGCCGCCTCCTGAAGGCCCTCGGCCTGAAGTCCTACGCAGAGATCAGCGAGAAGATCGGCGGCCTGCTCAAGCCCGAGCTGCCGCAGGGCTTCATCGGGGTCCGCGAGGCCTTCGGCAAGCTCGGCTCGATGGTCCACGTGCCCCCGAAGAAGGTGAAGGGCGACTCCGCGCCCGTCCACGAGGTCGTCCTCACCGGCGACGACGTCGACCTGGACCTGCTGCCGGCCCTCTTCACCTGGCCCAAGGACGGCGGCTCCTTCTTCAACCTCGGCCTGACCCACACCAAGCACCCCGAGACCGGCGTGCGCAACCTCGGCCTCTACCGGCTGCAGCGCCACGACAAGCGCACCATCGGCATGCACTGGCAGATCCACAAGGACAGCCGCAACCACTACGCCGTCGCCGCCGCCCGGGGTGAGCGGCTGCCGGTCGCGATCGCCTTCGGCTGCCCGCCCGCCGTCACCTACGCGTCCACCGCGCCGCTGCCGGGCGACATCGACGAGTACCTCTTCGCCGGCTTCGTCGCGGGCAAGCGGATCGAAATGGTCGACTGCAAGACGGTCCCGCTGCAGGTCCCCGCCCACGCCGAGGTCGTCGTCGAGGGCTGGCTGGAGCCCGGGGAAATGCTTCCCGAGGGCCCCTTCGGCGACCACACCGGTTTCTACACCCCGCAGGAGCCGTTCCCGGCCCTGAAGATCGACTGCATCACGATGCGCAAGCGCCCGCTGCTGCAGTCGATCGTGGTGGGCCGCCCCCCGACCGAGGACGGCCCGCTGGGCCGCGCGACGGAGCGGTTCTTCCTGCCCCTGCTGAAGATCATCGTCCCGGACATCGTGGACTACCACCTGCCCGAGTCCGGCGGCTTCCACAACTGCGCGATCGTCTCGATCGACAAGAAGTACCCCAAGCACGCGCAGAAGGTCATGCACGCCATCTGGGGCGCCCACATGATGTCGCTGACCAAGCTGATCATCGTGGTGGACAAGGACTGCGACGTCCACGACCTGCACGAGGTGTCCTGGCGGGCCCTCGGCAACACGGACTACTCCCGCGACCTCACGGTCGTCGAGGGCCCGGTGGACCACCTCGACCACGCCTCCTACCAGCAGTTCTGGGGCGGCAAGGCGGGCATCGACGCGACGAAGAAGCTGCCCGAGGAGGGCTACACCCGCGACGGCGGCTGGCCCGACATGGTGGAGTCCGACCCGGCGACGGCGGCCCTGGTGGACCGCCGCTGGAAGGAGTACGGCCTGTGAGCCCGATCGTGGTGGGCGGCCCCGCCCTGTTCCTCGGCGACGGCACGCCGTGCGTGGCCCTGGTGCGCCCGGAGCTCGACGTGAACGACCCCGGGCTGCGGTCGGCCGCCGAGCAGGCCGGCGTGACCCCGGAGGAGTTCGCCGGTCCGTCCGACGTCTGGCAGGTGATGGCGGACCGCCAGGACGGCGAGGGCCGCACCTTCGACCTGGCCGACCTGTCCGACGGGGACGTGGCGGTCTTCACCGAGGAACTGCTGGCCGCCCTGTCCGGCACCGGCACCGGTGGCGGCGCCGAACTGGAGCTGTCCGACGGCGCCCTGACCGTCACCGTCGAGTCCGCCGGTGACGACCGCGTCGCCCTGACCGCCCGGGTCGTTCCGCCGGCCGGCGGTGACGTACCGGCGGGGGAGAGCAGCCCGCTGGACCTCGAACTGGGCACCCTGCCCGCCGCGGAACTCCGCGACGAGATCGCCTCCTTCCGCCGGAGCCTCGCATGATGACCACCGCCGACGGAGTGGTCGGGCAGGGTCCCGCGCCGGAGGCCGCCAACAAGGTGAAGGCCTTCCTGCGGCTGGTGATGATCGAGCACTCGGTCTTCGCGCTGCCCTTCGCCTACATCGCGGCGCTGACCGCCATGTTCCAGCTCGACCGGACCGTGCACTGGGGCAAGCTGCTGCTGGTCACCGTCTGCATGGTGGGCCTGCGCACCTTCGCCATGGCCGCGAACCGGATCATCGACCGCGAGATCGACGCCCGCAATCCGCGGACCGCGGGGCGTGAACTGGTCACCGGCGCGGTGTCGGTCCGCTCGGCCTGGACCGGCGCCGCGATCGCACTCGTGGTCTTCCTCGGGTCGGCGGCCCTGCTGAACCCGCTGTGCCTGGCGCTGGCACCGGTCGCCGTCGTCCCGATGGTGGTCTACCCGTACGGCAAGCGGTTCACGAACTTCCCGCACGCCATCCTGGGGCTGGCCCAGGCGATGGGCCCGGTCGGGGCCTGGCTGGCGATCACCGGTGAATGGTCCTGGGACGCGGTGGTCCTCGGTCTGGCGGTCGGCGTGTGGATCGGCGGCTTCGACCTCATCTTCGCCTGCCAGGACGTCGCCGCCGACCGTGCGGAGGGGGTCAGGTCCGTCCCGGCCCGCTTCGGCGTCCCGGCCGCCCTCTGGGGGGCGCGCGGCGCGCACGTCGTGACCACGGCCCTGCTGGCCTGGTACGCGCTCGCCACGGACGCGGGCCCGCTGTTCTGGGTCGGCCTGGCGGTCGTCGCCGCCGCCTTCGTGTACGAGCACACGATCGTGACGCCGCACGACCTGTCCCGCCTGAACCGGGCCTTCTTCACCGTCAACGGCTTCATCGGCATCGCGCTCTTCGTGTGCGCCCTGGCCGACCTCGTGGCCCGCGGCCTGACCGTCTAGGGGGACACCCCCTGGCCGCACCCCCCGGCCGTGTCCGGGGTCCCCGCCGTCGTCAGCCGGTGAGGGCGGCCGGCCGGCGGGGCGCCGGGCGGCGGAAGTACAGGGCCGTCACGATGCCCGCCACCAGACCGCACAGGTGGCCCTGCCAGCTGACGCCCGAGTCCGTCGGGAGGATCCCGGAGACGATCGTGGTGCCCCAGACGGCGGCGACGCCCACGGCCACCGCGACGCCCAGCGCCCTGCGCTCGACGAAGCCCCGCACGAGCAGGTAGCCGAAGAGCCCGAAGACGACGCCGGAGGCACCCAGCGTCATGGTCCCGGACGGGGATATCAGCCAGGTGCCGAGGCCGTCGGCCAGCAGGATCAGGCCGCACACGGCCAGGAACCGGCGGATCCCGGACAGGGCGGCGATGAACCCGAGGACCAGCAGCGGGACGCTGTTGGACGCGACGTGGTCGAAGCCGAAGTGGAGGAAGGCCGCGGAGACGACGCCGGGGAGGCTGTCGGGGTCGCGGGCGACGATCCCGTACTGGTCGAGGGCGTGCCCGGTGGCGTGGTCGACGGCCTCCAGCACCCAGAGCAGGGCCACCCAGCCCAGCATCAGCTTGGCCGCGGCCTTGGCCCGCTCGGTCTGCGACCAGCCGGTATCCACCGTCGTGCTCATCTTCGCCCCCTTCGCGGCTCCCCTCACGGGAACGTCCGGTCACCTTACTGAGTGCCCGCCCGGCATGGCCGGATAGTCTCGGAGGTATGACAGAGCGCAATCGCACCCCGTGGGTGGTCGGGGTTTCCGGAGCGTCCGGGACGCCGTACGCGGCGGCGGTGCTCCGCGGCCTGCTCGCCGCGGGGGAGAGCGTCGACCTGGTCGTGAGCCGGGCATCGCGCCTCACCCTGCTGGACGAGACGGGGATCGCCTTCCGCGACGCGCACTGGCGCGACGACCTCGCGGAGTGGCTGGCACGCGGCGCCGACGGGAAACCGGGGACCTTCGAGGGCCTCGGGGAGGACGCGGACGTCCGGTACTGGGGTGCCGGGGACCTGGCCGCGGGCCCGAGCTCGGGCTCGTACCGGGTCAAGGGGATGCTGATCGTCCCCGCGTCCACGGCGTGCGTGGCGGGGGTGGCGCTCGGGCTGTCGAAGGACCTGCTCCAGCGCGTGGCGAGCGTGACGCTCAAGGAGCGGCGCCGGCTGGTGGTCGCGGTGCGGGAGACCCCGCTGAACGGGCAGACGCTGAAGCATCTGGTGGCGCTGGACGAGGCGGGCGCGGTCGTGCTGCCCGCCTCTCCGGCGTTCTACGCGGGGGCGACGCACATCCAGGATCTGGTGGACTTCGTCGCCGGGCGGGTGCTGGACGCGGCAGGGGTGCCGCACCGGCTGTACCGCCGCTGGGAGGGGGAGCTGGGAGGCTCCCGCTCCCCCCGGGAGGCGAACGGTGGCTAGGCCTTCTTGCGGCCCAGCGGCTTGCGGGCCTTGTCGACGCGGGCGGCCGCGGCGGGCTGGTGGGCACGGGATCGGTTGGCCAGCTCCTGGAGCTGTCGCATGTGTGCGTGCGCCATCTCGATCGTGATCACGGTGTTCCACTCCTGAAGATCGTCGTTGATCTGCTGAAAGAAATCGCAGGGTGTTGACCCTGTGTGCCTTAGATTCTATACCTAGACTTGCAGGATCGCCGAATAATGGAAGGCTCCACGTAATGGACACGGTGGACAGGCAGCTCATCCAGGCACTCCGGGAGAACGGTCGTGCCTCGTACGCGGAGCTGGGCCGTCTCGTGGGCCTCTCCGGCCCCAGCGTCACCGACCGCATCAACCGTCTGGAGACGGCCGGCGTCATCACCGGCTACCGCGCGACGGTCGACTCGGCCTCGCTCGGCCTCGGCGTCACCGCGCTGATCGGCATCTCCCTCTCCGACGCCGCCGACCACGAGGACGTGGCCCGCCGGCTGCGCGACCTCGCGGAGATCGAGGACTGCTGGTTCATCGCCGGCGACGACTCCTACATGCTCAAGGTGCGCGCCAGCGACGTGGACGGCCTGGAGAGGATCATCCGCAAGCTCTCCGGCACCAAGGGCGTCTCGCGCACCCGCACCACCATCGTGCTCTCCACGAAGTGGGAGAACCGGGTCGGGGAGCTGCCCGAGGAAGCCTGAGAGTACGGTTGGGGAGGGTTTGCAGCACAGGCAGACAGAGGCATCTAGAGGAGGCGACCGGTACATGGACGCTGGGCTCAAGCGTGAGCTGGAGGAGAAGGTCCGCTCCGGCGAGCGGCTGACCCGTGAGGACGGCATCGCCCTCTACGAGTCGGACGACCTGGCCTGGCTCGGTGGCCTCGCCCACGAGGTGCGCACGCGCAAGAACGGCGACGTCGTCCACTTCAACGTCAACCGCCACCTCAACATGACGAACGTGTGCACCGCGTCGTGCGCGTACTGCTCGTTCCAGCGCAAGCCGGGCGAGAAGGACGCGTACACGATGCGCATCGAGGAAGCCGTGCGCCTGGCCAAGGCCATGGAGAACGACAACCTCACCGAGCTGCACATCGTCAACGGGCTGCACCCGAACCTGCCGTGGCGCTACTACCCGCGCTCGCTCTCCGAGCTGAAGAAGGCGCTGCCGAACGTCTCGCTGAAGGCGTTCACGGCGACCGAGATCCACCACTTCGAGACGATCTCGGGGATGTCGGCCTCCGACATCCTCGACGAGCTGATCGAGGCCGGCCTGGAGTCGCTCACCGGCGGCGGCGCGGAGATCTTCGACTGGGAGGTCCGCCAGCACATCGTCGACCACCGCACCCACTGGGAGGACTGGTCGCGCATCCACCGCCTGGCGCACGAGAAGGGTCTCAAGACCCCCTCGACCATGCTCTACGGGCACATCGAGGAGCCGCGTCACCGCGTGGACCACGTGCTGCGGCTGCGTGAGCTCCAGGACGAGACCGGCGGCTTCCAGGTCTTCATCCCGCTGCGCTACCAGCACGACTTCGTGGACATGCAGGACGGCAAGGTGCGCAACAAGCTCCAGGCGCGCACGACGATGGCCACCGGCGCCGAGGCGCTGAAGACCTTCGCCGTCTCGCGACTGCTCTTCGACAACGTGCCGCACGTGAAGGTCTTCTGGGTGATGCACGGCGTGCAGACCGCCCAGCTCGCGCTCCAGCACGGCGCGGACGACATGGACGGCTCGGTCGTCGAGTACAAGATCACGCACGACGCGGACAACTACGGCACCCCGAACAAGCTGGGCCGTGAGGACCTGCTGGAGCTGATCCGGGAGGCCGGTTTCCGTCCGGTCGAGCGCAACACGCGCTACGAGATCATCCGCGAGTACCCCGGCCCGGACGCGGCCCTGCGCGAGACCCCGCAGGCGATGCGCGTCTGAGCGCGTCCGCCCCGCGCCACAGCCGCTCCCGGCGAGTTAACCCCGGCCCATGGGCCGGGGTTTAGCTTTTTCTGGACGAGCGGATGGGGTAATGGTTAAAATCGCAAAATGACCCTTACTTTCACCCTGGATCCGGTCGTCGGACCCTCCCTGCGTGATGGAATCATCGAGCTCTGGACGGACGTCTCCAACGCGGGCGGCGCCGTGGGCTTCGTACCGCCGGTCACCCACGACGACGTCCGCCCCGCGCTCGACAAGCACCTGGCCGCCGTCGCCGACGGGACCTGCCGACTGCTCGTCGGGCACGACGCCGA
This sequence comes from Streptomyces sp. WAC03905, assembly GCF_057371075.1. NCBI lineage: Bacteria > Bacillati > Actinomycetota > Actinomycetes > Kitasatosporales > Streptomycetaceae > Streptomyces > Streptomyces sp. WAC03905. Next base: position 3,454,458 of record NZ_JBXYDZ010000003.1, on the reverse strand, counting down.
CGGCGCCGTCGCCGCCACCTCCTTCCTCACCCACAACGCGCACCGCCTCCAACGGCACTGGCTGTGGGCCTACACGGTGATGGTCCATCCGCGCCACCAGGGCAAGGGCCTCGGCCGCGAACTCATGGCCGCGACCGAGGCCGCCGCCCGCTCGGTCGAGGGCATCGACGCGGTCCGCCTCACCTGTCGCGGCGGCCTCGGCCTGGAGCACTTCTACGCCTCCTGCGGCTACAAGGAGGTCGGCCGCGTCCCCGGCGCCGTCCGGGTGGCCCCCGGCGACGACCGCGACGACATCACGATGCTGCTGCCGCTGTACTGACGGCCGCCGTGCCGGTGGTGGGCGGGGCGCGGCGGTGGGGGGTGCACCGGGGCCGGGGGTGTGCCGCCTCCGCACCCCCGGCGGGCCGCGGCCGGGCCCCGGCGTGCTTCACTGGACGGGCACGTGCGCAGCACGGCGCACCGACCGCGACCGCCACGACGAGAGAGAAGGGGTCACCGTGTCCCTCAAGCCGAGCGCAACGATCCGATACACCGCGATGCGCCTGGGCATCTTCGTCGGCTGCCTCGCCGTCGTCGCCGTCCTCGTCCGCCTCGGCTGGGTGCCCTCCGGACTCGGCGATGCCAACGGCGCCTGGGTCGTGCTGCTCGCCCTCGTCCTCTCCGCCCCGCTCTCCTTCATCCTCCTGCGCAAGCAGCGCGACGAGATGTCCGCGCAGATCTCCGGCCGGGTCGCGGGCGCGAAGGACAGGCTCGCCGCCAACCGCAGCCGGGAGGACCAGGCGGACGACGCCGCGCGCGTCGGGTCGTAACGTCCGGGTACGCCCCGTACCCGTTGGATTCGTCACACACCGAACGGCACGCCGAGCCGCACGCCGAGCCGCACACCTCACCGCCCCAGCACCGGGTCGCCGCCCGCAGCGCTGGGGCTTCGGCGTTCTCCGGGCCCGCGCAAGAGGGTCCCGTGCGCCGCTGTCTCAAAGGGCCCCTTTGAGTTTCCCAAAGGAGGAGTGTTAGCGTGTTCAACATGTCGACCACAGCTGCGCACCCGATGACCACGAGCGTCCCGCTCGTGTCGCGCCTGCACGTCGACCTCTGCCGCCGCGCGTCCGCGGCCTGTTGCTGTTGAGCTGAATCGATACAGCAGCGGTCCCGGCCGGCCCTTCCTGGCTGCTGCCGCACCGCAACACCACGCAGAACCACCCCCTCACTTCGTGCGCCACCTCCGGAGAGTGTCCGTGTCCGCGACCCCGCAGGCCCCTGCCAAAACCTCGTTCAAGTTCCCGTTCTGGGCCCAGATCGTCACCGGTCTGGCCCTCGGCGTCCTCTTCGGGTGGATAGCCCGCAGCCAGGACGTCAGCTGGCTCGCCACCACCCTGGAGAAGACCGGCGACATCTTCGTCCAGCTCCTCAAGCTGGCCATCGCCCCGCTCGTCTTCTTCGCGATCCTGGTGTCGATCACCAACCTGCGGAAGGTGAACAACGCGGCGCGCCTCGCGTCCCGCACCCTCCTCTGGTTCATGATCACCTCGCTGATCGCGGTCGGCATCGGCATCGGCCTCGGCCTGCTGACCGACCCCGGCGCGGGCACCGGCCTGACCGCCGCCGACGGCAAGGACCCGAAGAAGACCGGCTCCTGGATCGACTTCCTGACCGGCATCGTGCCCACCGACATCGTCACGCCGTTCACCGAGCTGAAGGTCCTCCAGATCGTCTTCCTGGCCGTCGTCGCCGGCATCGCCGCCCTCCAGCTCGGCGCCAAGGCCAAGCCGGTCCTCGACCTCGCCGAATCCGCCCTGGAGCTCCTCCAGAAGGCCCTGTGGTGGGTCATCCGCCTCGCCCCGATCGGCACCGTCGGTCTCATCGGCACCGCGATCGCCACCTACGGCTGGGACCTCATCGGCAAGTACGCCACCTTCACCGCCGACATCTACATCGGCTGCGCCCTCGTGCTGTTCGGCGTCTACCCGCTGCTGCTCGCGACGGTCGCCAAGGTCAACCCCATCCAGTTCTTCAAGGGTGCCTGGCCCGCCATCCAGCTGGCCTTCGTCTCCCGCTCCTCCGTCGGCACCATGCCCGTCACCCAGAAGGTCACCGAACGCCTCGGCGTCCCGAAGGAGTACGCCTCCTTCGCCGTCCCGTTCGGCGCCACCACCAAGATGGACGGCTGCGCCGCGATCTACCCGGCCCTCGCCGCGATCTTCATCGCGCAGATCTTCGACGTGCAGCTGGGCATCAAGGAGTACCTGCTCATCGTCTTCGTCTCGGTCATCGGCTCCGCCGCCACGGCCGGCCTGACCGGCGCGACCGTCATGCTGACGCTGACCCTCTCCACCCTGGGCCTGCCCCTCGCGGGCGTCGGCCTGCTGATGGCGATCGACCCGATCCTCGACATGATGCGGACCGCCACGAACGTCGCGGGCCAGGCCCTGGTGCCGGTCATCGTCTCGGCCCGCGAGGGCATCCTGGACAAGGAGGCCTACGCGACGGCCTCCGGCTCCCCGCTGGACGAGCCCGCAGCCGCCCCGGCCGTCATCGACGCCACGCCGCAGCCGGCCCCCGCGACCGCCTGAGCCCCCCCGCACCCGCCGCAGCCCCCGCCCCCGTCCGGGCGGGGGCTGCGGCGTCCGGCACGGGAACCGGCCCGCGGGGCGGCGGGCCTCAGACCGTTCGGGTGCGGACGTAGGCGAGCGTTGCGATCAGGACGGGGGTCGCGAACCACCAGCGGCCCAGCGTGCGGCGGTAGAGAGGTGTGATCGTGATCAGCAGGCCGAGCAGGCACAGGACGACCGAGAAGCCGCCCAGGAAGCGGACGTCCTCGCGCACCTGGTCGTGCGGCGAGGCCGGGCGCATCGCCAGGGCGAGGTAGCACGCGTACACCGCGGGGACGTACAGCACCACGAGCGGGATGCCGAGCACCCCGCGCAGGCAGCCGCGGTCCTCGGGCAGGTCGACGTCCTCGCGGGGCAGCCTCAGCCGAGCGTCCCGATACGAACCCACGCGATCACCCCCAGAACGAGCGGCGGCGCGAACCACCACGGGCCCAGCGCCTTGCGGACGGGCGGGACGAGCGTGACCAGGACCCCGGTCAGGCTCAGGCAGAGGGACAGGAAGACGGCCGCCGCCGTCCCCTCGTAACCCTGGTGGTCCCATGCGGCCTGCGGGCCGCGGGCCACGGCGGCGTGGACGAGAACGGCGTTCAGGGCGTGCACGAGGGCGAGCGGCAGCCCGAACGTCCAGCGCACCCACCGACGGTCCCCGGCCGGGACGGTCGTCCCGTGGCCGTCTGTCATCGCATCGCGTCCTTCACCTTGCCGAGAGCGTCGCCGAAGTCATCGCCGTAGTCCTGGGCCTTGCCCGACTGCCAGTACGGGCCGCCGTTGTAGCGGGCGGCGATCTCCCGCATCTGGGCGTCGGTCAGCTCCGCGGCGGGCACGTCGCCGTACCCGGCCTCGGCCTTGATCACGGCCAGGAAGCCCGCGGCGATGAACGCATTCTGCTGCGGGTCCTGCAACGACTCCTCCACCAGGTCCCGCTGGGCGTCCGTCAGGTGCGCCGGATCGTAGCCCAGCACCTCGGCGCCCCGGCGCAGCTGGATCGCGATCGGGCCGAAGGAGGTCTCGTCGGGCGCCCCGCCCAGCCGCCAGGGGAGGTCCCGCGCCGCCACCGGGCTCAGCGGCCGCTCGGCCGCGCCGCGCAGGGTGTCGGTGAGGTCGTCGGTGAAGCCGTACTGGCCGCCGATCTCCTTCCAGGCGATGCCCGCGACGAGCTCCTCGGGCAGACCGGAGTGCCGTGCGGCGGCCCGGAGCACCTCCTTGTTGTGGGAGATCCAGCGCGCCCGCTCCTCGTCGTCGCCCGGCGGGTCCCAGTAACTGTCGTCCGCCGGCGGCAAGGAGGCGATCCGCATCCGGATGTCCCGCAGCGCGGGCGACATCGCGTCGCCGCCGGGCGGCGGGGCCGTCTCCCGCTTCGGCCCGCTGCCGGGCAGGTGCGTCAGCGGGGAGCCGGCGGCCTCCGCGGCCTCCCGCCGGATGTCCGCCATCGCCGCGTACAGGTCCGGTCGGGCGCCGCCGCCCGGCACCCTGAACTCGGGCAACAGCTCGTACGCCTGCTTCAGGGCGTGGACGCACGTGGCGCGGGCCTCCTCCTCGACCGTCTTCGCCAGGTGGAAGCTGCCGCCCGCCGCGTCGTGCAGCCGGTCCGCCTCCTCCCGGATGTCGTCGACGTCCAGGGCGGCCTCGGCCAGGAAGTCCAGGAAACCGGTCGTGGCGCGCATGTCCTCCCACCGCCGCATCGGCTCCGCGGCCCGCGCGGCTCCGGTGACCGCCGTGCCCTTGGTGGCGATGAGCGCGGCGAGCGCCCGCTCGGTGTGCCTGCCGTTGCGGTAGTGGGACCGGGCCGTGGTGACGGCGGCGGCATAGGCGTTCAGGGCGCTGGCGGCCTTGTCGTACCCCTCCGCCATCCGGTCCACCAGCAGCCGTGCCTCGGTGAGGCGCGCGGTGTACGTGTGGCTGCCTTCGCTCTCCCACTCGGTACGGGTCTCCGCGCGCCGGACCGGTTCGCCGACCTGTACGAGGAGGTCGCGCAGGCGGCGGAACTCGGCGGCGTTCCGCTCGATGAGGGGCGGACTGCACCCGTCGAGGAACGCGACGTCCTCGCGGTGGCTGAGCCCGCTGCTCACTTGCACTCCGGCGGAACGTACCGCCCGGAGGAGAGGAGCGCGGAGAGAAAGGACCGGGCGGTGTCGTCGTCCACGCGGGCGAAGGCGGTTCCGGTGGTCTTCAGACGGGTGGCCAAGGCGGCGAAGAGGGCGACGGTGTCCTTGTACTGGTCGTCGGCGAACGCCGCGAAGCGCAGCGCCTGTTCGGCCACCTCGGGGTGCGCGCGGGGGGTCCGGGTCATGGTGCTCGCGTCACCGTCGGGGCGGCCCTCGTGCAGGAGCGCGGCGATCTCGATCAGGAGGTTCGCGTTGCCGTTGATGGAGGGGGAACCGGCCACGAGGGTCCCGGCGGGTCCGCCGACGCCCGCGTCGGCCGCCGGGGCCGGCGTCGGGGCCTGCCTCGGTGTCGGAGTCGTTGCCGACCGGGCGGAGGCCTTGTGCTGCGCCCATTCCGCGTCGAACGACATCCATCCCCCGCATAGTCGGCGACCGTTCATCGGGAGACGCGCAACGGGAGCGCCCGGTTCCGTCAGACGTCGGACGCGTGTGCGACGAACCCGGCCCAGGTCGACCGGCCGAAGACCAGGTGGGTGCGCGCGGTGTCCTTGGAGTCGCGGACCAGGACGGCGCCGGGGGTGTTGGCCACCTCGACGCAGTCGTTGATGTTGCTGCTGTCGCTGTAGCTGCTCTTGAACCAGTCGAGCCCGCGGTTGTCGGTCATCTGCTCCTGCCTTCGGCGTCGTCAGGTGTGGGCCACGAATCCGGCCCACGCGTCCGGAGCGAAGCTCAGGTGGGTGCGCGCGGTGTCCTTGGAGTCGCGGACCAGGACGGCGCCGGGGGTGGCGGCCACCTCGACGCAGTCGTTGATGTCGCCGCTGTCGCTGTAGCTGCTCTTGAACCACTCCGGCTCGGACGCGTGGATCATGTCTCTCCCAGCACTTGCTCGATGAATGCGATGGACTCCCGTGGCGTGAGAGCCTGGGACCGGATCATGGCATGGCATTGCTCAAGGATCCGGACCTGCCTCGGGTCTGAGACGGGGCGGCCGTTGAACGCTCCTTCAGAACGCCCCACCGCGGATCCGTCCGAGAATTTCAGCAGTTGGATCAGCCCACCCATTCCGGCGTGCTCTTCGAGATGGGTCGGCATGACCTGGATCGTGACGTGCCGCAGCTCGGCGATCTCCAGCAGGCGTTCGAGCTGGCCACGCATCACCATTGTCCCCCCGATGCGGCGTCGCAGGGTCACCTCTTCCTGGACGAAGCACAGAGCGGGCGCTGGGCTCCGCTCGAAGATCGACCGTCGCGCCATGCGTGCGGCCAAACCGCGTTCGACCTCTTCCATCGTCTGCGGAGGCTGCCACATTTCGAACAGGGCACGCGCATAGTCGTCCGTCTGCAACAAGCCATGGATGTTGTGGTTGCCGTAGGCCGCCAGTTCGACCGCTCGACCTTCCAGCTTCACCAGGTCCCGAACCTTTTTCGGGTACCGAACCTGTTCCAGGTCGGCCTTCATGGCGGCGATCTTGCCGCCTGCGTTCAGTGCTTCATCCGCCTTGTCCAGATACTCGGGGCGGGGGATCCGCTTGCCCGCCTCCACTTTGCGGACCTGGTCCTCCCCGTACTGGATGGCCGCCCCGAAGTCGGCGGCCCGCATGCCGGCCGACACCCGCCACGCCTTGAGCTGGCGGCCCAACGCCGCCACCACCGCCGCGCCCTGTTCGTCCTCCGGGTCGACGTCCCAGCCGGACTCTTCCGAACCGTCACTGCTGTCCACGCTCATTGCGCTCCCGCCTCCGACGAACCGATGTCCTCAGCGCCCCGTACCCGCCAACTCGGTCCGGACAGTCGGGACGGCTCCGGACAAGCTCCGGACAGTCCCGGGACGTACGGGCGGTGCCGCTTCCCACGGTACGCACGGACGGACACGCTGAGTGACGTGATTCCTCAACTCGTCGACTTCCAGGTCCAACTGTCCGCGACCACGCGCGCCGCCCGTCTCGCCCGTCTTCTGACGGTCGAGCAACTGCGCGGCTGGGGCCTGCCCCTGGTCGAGCCCGCGCAGGTCGTGGCCGAGCTGGCCGCCAATGCCGTGACCCACGGGCGCGTACCCGGCCGGGACTTCCGGCTGGCCCTCACCGCGACCCCGGAGACGCTGCTGATCGAGGTGACGGACGCGCGCGGCGACCGGGTCCCGCGGATCCGCGACGCGGGGCGCGGGCTGGTCATCGTCGAGGCGCTCGCGGAGCGTTGGGGCGTCAGGGAAGGGCCGTTCCCCGGCAAGGTGGTGTGGGCGGAGGTGTCCCTGACCAGCCTGGTCGCCGGGTCACGGGGGTCCGCGATCCGGCGCGCTTAGACGCATAAAGATCCAAAGAACCGGGAGAAAGAACCAACCCACCCACCAAACCCGGCCCGCGTCGCTCGGTCGGGTGAAAGGTGCCAACTGGGCTGGATTTCGGGTGGGTTGGCGGGCATATGCTCGCCGCGACAACTCCAGACATGAGACGGCCCCCGGTGGGACTGGCATCCCGGCCGAGGGCCTGACCAACAAGGAAGAGAACAGCTTCCCAATGGCTCCCCAGCACCCTAGCGCGCCCTCGCGCGCCGCGTCCCGAGTTCCCTCCGGCACCGCCCGATCCGGTGTCATCCACGTCAACACGCGGCACGCGAGTCACTACACCGTGGTCGGCAACCACCTCCTCCAGCACCGGGAGCTGTCCGCGACGGCGATCGGCGTAGCGGCCTACATCCAGTCGCTGCCAACCGGCGCCCCCGTCGGCATCAAGGCCCTCACCGGCCGTTTCCCGGAGGGAGAGGTGCGGATCGCCTCGGCCCTGCGGGAGCTGGAGCGGCACGGCTACTTGGAGCGGCGGCGCGAGCGGCTGGAGGGCGGGCGGGTGGTGACCCGCACGTACTCGTACAACAAGCCGGGCGGCTCCGACCCGGGCGGACCGCCCCCGAGCCCGCCCCCGCCCCCGCCGGGCGAGCAGCCCGTACCGCAGCCGGAGCCGGAGCCGGCTGCCGAGTCGGAGGCCGCGGAGGCTCCCGAAGCGCAGCCGCTGCACCCCGGCGCTGCCGACCTGCTCGCCGGACTGCGGCGCTACGACCCGCGGCTCCTCCTGGCCGAACGCGACGTACGACGGCTCGCGCCCTCCGTGTCGACCTGGCTGGAACGCGGTGTGGACCCCGAGACCGTCGCGCGGGTCCTGTCGGCGGGCCTGCCCGAGGACATGCGCTGCCCCGCGTCCGTGCTCGCCTACCGCCTCACCGTCCTGCTCCCCATGCACCTGCCGCCCGCTCCGCCGACCCCGGCGGCCCGCCCGCCCGCGCGTCGTCCGGACCCGCTCCAGAACTGCGACGGCTGCGACCGCGCCTTCCGCGCCCCGACCCCGGGCCGCTGCAGAAGCTGCCCGCCCGTCGCCGCGTAGGCCCGCGTAGGCTGCGCCGATGGACGCCTTACCGAACTGCTACGACGGCTTCGCCGAGGCGTACGCGGCGGAGAACGAGACCAGCCTCGTCAACGCCCACTACGAGCGGCCCGCGATGCTGGCGCTCGCCGGGGATGTGAGCGGCCGCCGGATCCTGGACGCCAGCTGCGGCGCGGGCCCGCTGGCCGAGGCACTGCGCGACCGCGGTGCCGTCGTCACCGGCGTGGACGTCAGCGCCGCGATGCTGGCCCTGGCGGGGCGGCGGCTCGGGGAGAGCGTGGAGCTGCACCGCGTCGACCTGCGGGACCGATTGCCTTTCGTAGACGGCCAGTTCGATGACGTGATCGCGTCGCTCGTCCTGCACTACCTGGAGGACTGGGGGCCGACGCTGGCCGAGTTGCGGCGCGTGCTGCGGCCCGGCGGCCGGCTGCTCGTCTCGGTGGACACCCCCTACACCTTCAAGGAACCCCGGCCCGACTACTTCTTGTCCTCCCCTCCTAGTCCTCCAGGAGGTCCAGCTCGGTGTCGGTGAAGTCGTTCGCGCACGCGTCCTCGGTGGCCGTCATCGTGGCCATGTCCAGCACTCCCGATGCGACGTGGCGGGCGTGGAGGGTCCATCCCTGCTTCTTGTACTGGGCCATGAGCATCGTGTCCCTGCCGACCGGGACCTCCTCGACCGGGCGGGACTCCTTCCAGCCGCGTTCCGCGAGTCCGGCGAGGGCGTCGCGGAACCGCTTGCGCACCTCGGCGCCGTCCTGCGCGGAGCCCGGGCCGTCGGCGGCCGACCAGCCGACACTGCAGACCGCCATCCGTGCCACCACCTCTTCCCTGGCCCGCTCCTTGTCGGTCGCAGGCGGGTCGGCAGGGTCGTGCGCGGGTGGGGCCGCGGGTGGGGCCGTGGGTGTCGGGGACAGGGGGGTCGTCTCCCCGGGAAGGCCGGCGGCCTCGGTGGCCGCCGCAATGTCGGCCCGTACGCCCGCCTTGCCGTAGGTCGTCGGCGCCGGGGTGGGGGCGGAGGGTGCGGCGGGTGCCGCCGCGCCCGGCTGCACGGCGCCGCCTCCGCATCCGGTGACGAGTATCGCGCCGACGACGGCCGCTGCGGCCCAGTTGGTTGCGGTCATGGCGGTGCGCATGCGGTGTCTCTTCCTCCGTGGTCGGTCGCAGGAGTCTCGCACGGCATCGCCGCAGTTCGCGGCGCCATGGCGCCCTCCGCCCAACTGGTACCGAGTTGCCTGCCGTTGAGTAGTTGATGATGATGGTGATAGCTTCAATGGCACCATGTTGCTGAGGCTGAACATCGCTGACCACCGCCCCCTGCACGAGCAGGTCGCCGGAGCCGTGCGGCGGGCCATCGCCGAGGGCGAGTGCGGGCCCGGGGACCGGCTGCCGCCCGCCCGGGACCTCGCGCAGGCGCTGGGGGTCAACACCAACACCGTCCTGCGCGGCCTGCGGGCCCTGCGCGACGAAGGGTTGCTGGAGTTCCGGCGCGGACGCGGGGTGACCGTGGCCGGTGGCGCGGACCGCCGCTCCGAGCTGCTGGAGCGCGTACGCGAACTGGTGGCGGACGGGGCCCTCCTGGGCTACGGGAAGGCCGATCTCATCGAGATGATCAGGGGGGTGCCGTGAACGACGGCAGGGGCAGGAGCAGGAGCAGGAGCAGGGCTTGGGGATTAGTGGGCTGGGCGGCCGGGATACCGGTGGTGCTGGTCGCGCTGCCGCTGGCGGCGCGCGGGCGGTTGCCCGAGCCGATGGCCACGCACTGGGGCGGCCCGTCGGGCGTGCCCGACGGAGCCTCCTCGTTCGCCGGCGCGATGGCATTCCCGGTGGCGGTGTGGGCCGTACTGGTCCTCGGGGTCGCCGCGTTCGCGGCCGCCCGCGCCTGGGCCGCGACCGCACTGCTGCCCGGCGGTGCGGCCCTGGCCGGCGCGCAGGCGGTGGTCGTACGTGCCAACCTGGACCAGGAGGACTGGCGCCGGGCGGACCTGCCGGACGCCCGCGTGGTGGCGGCGGTGTGCGCCGCGGTCGCGGCGGCCGCCGTGGCCGGGTGGTTCATCGACCGGCGGGCGGGGGTGCCGGGCGACGGCCGCCCGCCGGCCCGCGGCCCCGTCATGGACCTTCCCGACGGTGAGCGGCTCGTATGGCTCGCGCAGACGTCGAACCCGTGGCTCCGCCTGACCGCCGCCGTGCTGGGGGCCGCCGCGGCCGCCGGTGCGGTCGCCGGGGCGGGCGGGCTGGTGGCCGGACCGGGGGCCGTGCCGGTGTGGTTCGTGGTGCCGCTCGCCTGCGCGGCCCTGGCGGTCCTCGCGTGCTCCTCCGTACGGGCGCGCGTCACGGGAGAGGGCCTGGAGGTCGCCTTCGGCCCGTTCGGATGGCCCGTACGCCGCTGGCCGGCGGCCGCGGTCGAGTCGGCCCGGGTCGAGGAGCGCCGGCCGGCGCAGGTCGGCGGCTGGGGCTACCGGCTGAGCGGACTCGGTACGACGGTGATGCTGCGGGCCGGCGAGTGCCTGGTGGTCCGGGCCGGGGGCAAGGACTTCGCGGTGAGCGTGGACGACGCGGCGCGGGGAGCGGCCCTCCTCAATTCTTTCGCGCGGTGCGGTGGCGGCGGTGGCGGAGTGGAGCGTCGGTGAAGAACGGCTCCCGGGGCTGGTCGGGCGGGGTGACCCCTCCGTAAATTACCGGCGGTAACACTCGTGTGAGCCGAGGAGTGTGCGCCGTGGAAGCGGAGCCGAAGCTGGTGGAGCCCGTCCGGACGGTCGTCGACGGAGTGGTGCGCGAGGTACGGGTGCCCGCACTGGCCGCGGTTCCCGCGCACGGCTCCCTCGGGGACATCCCCTTCGAGAACGCCGCCCAGGCCCCGCAGGAGGCCGTACTCGCCCGCAAGACGGCCGACGGGACCTGGCGTGACGTCACGGCCGCCGAGTTCGCGGCCGAGGTCCTCGCCGTCGCCAAAGGCCTGATCGCCGAGGGGCTGCGCGAGGGCGACCGGCTCGCCATCATGGCCCGCACGACCTACGAGTGGACCCTGCTCGACTTCGCCGGATGGGCCGCGGGCCTGGTCACCGTACCGATCTACCCCACCTCCTCCGCCCTCCAGGCACGCTGGATCATCCAGGACTCCGGCGCCGTGGCCTGCGCCGTCGAGGACACCGCGCAAGCCCGCATCATCAGCTCCGAACGGGCCAACCTGCCCTGGATGACCCACCTCTGGGAGTTCGACACGGGCGCGATCGGCCGTCTGGTGAAGGCGGGGGAGCGCATTCCCGACGCCCTCGTCCACGCGCGGCGCGCCAAACGGACCCCGGACTCCGTCGCCACCCTCATCTACACCTCCGGCACCACCGGGCAGCCCAAGGGCTGCGTCATCACCCACGCCAACTTCTTCGCCGAGGTGGACAACTCCATCGAGCTGCTCCACCCCGTCTTCAAGTCGGCCAGCAAGGACCCCGCCTCGACCCTGCTGTTCCTGCCGCTCAGCCACGTCTTCGGCCGGATGGTCGCGGTCGGCTGCCTGCGGGCCCGCGTCAAGCTCGGCCACGCGCCCAGCATCAGTACCGAGGACCTCCTCGCCGACCTCGCCGGCTTCCGCCCGACCTTCCTGCTCGCCATCCCCTACGTGCTGGAAAAGGTCTACAACACCGCCCGCGCCACCGCCGAGAAGATGGGCCGCGCCTCCTCCTTCGACCGGGCCGCCCGCATCGCCCGCCGCATCGGCGAGAGCGTCGAGGGCAAGGCGCCCGGGCCGGTCCTGCGCGCCGCGCGGGCCCTGTACGACCCGCTCGTCTACCGGCGGATCCGGGCCGCGCTCGGCGGGCGCGTCCGCTACGTCCTGAGCGGCGGATCACCGCTGGGGCGCCGGCTCGCCGCCTTCTACACCGGCGCCGGCATCGAGGTCTTCGAGGGCTACGGGCTCACGGAGACCACCGGGGCCAGCACCGTCACCCCGCCGCAGCGCCCGCGCCTGGGCACGGTGGGCTGGCCGCTGCCCGGTACGGCGGTACGCATCGCACCCGACGGGGAGGTGCTGCTGGGCGGGCGGCACGTCTTCGCGGGCTACTGGAACAGCGGGCAGGCGCTCCCGTACGGCAGCTGGCTGGCCACCGGTGACATCGGCGAGCTCGACGCGGACGGGTACCTCACCATCACCGGCCGCAAGAAGGACCTGATCATCACCTCCGGCGGCAAGAACGTGGCCCCCGCGCCGCTGGAGGACTGGCTGCGGGCCCACCCGCTGGTCGGGCAGTGCATGGTCGTCGGCGACAACCGGCCGTACATCGCCGCGCTGATCACCCTGGAGCCGGACGGGCTGTGGCACTGGCGCCAGATGCGGAAGAAGCAGAACGTGCCGATGCGGGAGCTCGTCCGGGACGAGGAGCTGCTCGCCGACCTGCAGCGGGCCGTCGACGAGGCGAACCAGCTGGTGTCGCGGGCCGAGTCGATCCGCCGGTTCGCCGTCCTGCCGGGCGACTTCACCGAGGCGCGCGGCCACCTGACCCCGTCGCTGAAACTGCGGCGGGGCGCGATCGCCCGCGACTACGCCGACCGCATCGACGAGCTGTACCGAGGACCGCGCGAGGGCTGAGGCCACCCCTGGGTGTCGGCCGCCTGCGGTGCCAGTCGTCCGTTGGTCGATAATCCGCGACGGATCGACTTTGGCTAGGCTGGCCGCCATGACAGCCATGGCACCCACCCGCACCGAACCGGACCTGTCCTTCCTGCTGGACCACACCAGTCATGTGCTCCGCACCCGGATGGCCGCGCGGCTCGCCGAGATCGGGCTCACCCCGCGCATGCACTGCGTACTCGTCCACGCGCTGGAGGAGGAACGCACCCAGGCGCAGCTCGCCGAGATCGGGGACATGGACAAGACCACGATGGTGGTCACGGTCGACGCGCTGGAGAAGGCCGGCCTGGCGGAGCGCCGGCCGTCGAGCACCGACCGGCGGGCGCGGATCATCGCCGTGACGGAGGCGGGGGCGAAGGTCGCCGAGAAGAGCCAGGAGATCGTCGACGGCGTGCACTCGGGAGCCCTGGACTCCCTGCCGGCGGACGAGCGGGAGGTACTGCTCCGCGCGCTGGGCCGGCTGGTCACGGGACATCTGCAGACGCCGGTCGAGGGGCCGCGGCCGGCGCGGAGGGCGCGCCAGAAGGGGTGAGGTGACGGGACGGGGGCAGTGGACCCACATCTCAATCCGTAGAAGATAGTCTGCAACAAAACTATCTGCTACGGTCTCTCCTGTTGGCTCCCGACGACAGGAGAGACCGCCGTGTCCACCACCTCCGCACCAGCAGCCGCACCGGACGTGACCGCACCGGAACCCGGGGCGCCGCACGCGACCGCACCCGACGGGACTGCGACCGCACCGCGCGCCCCGCACGCGCACGGCGCCCGCCGGCTGCGACTCGCGCTCGGCGTGCTGGCGACCGGGATGCTGATGACCGTCCTCGACGGCAGCATCGTCACCGTCGCCATGCCGGCCATCCAGAGCGACCTCGGCTTCACCCCGGCCGGGCTGAGCTGGGTCGTCAACGCCTACCTCATCGCCTTCGGCTCGCTGCTCCTGCTCGCCGGCCGCCTCGGCGACCTGATCGGCCGGAAGCGGATGTTCCTCGCGGGCACCGGACTCTTCACCGCCGCCTCGCTGCTGGCCGGCGCCGCCGCCTCCCCCGGGGTCCTGATCGCCGCCCGCTTCCTCCAGGGCGTCGGCAGTGCGATGGCCTCCGCCGTCAGCCTGGGCATCCTCGTCACGCTCTTCACCGAGCCGCGTGAACGGGCCAGGGCCATCGCGGTCTTCAGCTTCACCGGCGCGGCCGGCGCCTCGATCGGCCAGGTCCTCGGCGGCGTCCTCACCGACGCGCTGACCTGGAACTGGATCTTCCTCATCAACCTGCCCATCGGCATCGCGACCCTCCTCGTCGCCTTCCGGGCCCTCCCCGCCGACCGCGGCCTCGGCCTCAAGGCCGGCGCGGACACCCCCGGCGCGCTGCTCGTCACCTCCGGCCTGATGCTCGGGATCTACACCGTCGTCAAGATCGACCAGTACGGGGCGGCCTCGGCCCGCACACTCGGCCTCGGGGGCCTCTCCCTCGCCCTGCTCGCCGGCTTCCTCGTCCGCCAGACCACCGCGCGCACCCCGCTGATGCCGTTGCGGATCTTCCGCTCCCGCAGCGTGACCGGCGCCAACCTCGTCCAGATGCTGATGGTCGCCGCCCTCTTCTCCTTCCAGATCCTCGTCGCGCTCTACCTGCAGAACGTGCTCGGCTACGGGGCCGGCGCGACCGGGCTCGCGATGCTCCCGGCCGCCGCCGTCATCGGTCTGGTCTCCCTCACCGTCTCGGCCCGCCTCAACGCCCGCTTCGGCGAACGCAGGGTCCTGCTGGCCGGACTCGTCCTGCTGATCGGCGTACTCGGCCTGCTGATCCGGGTACCCGGCAGTGCCGAACAGGCGAACTACCTCACCGACCTGCTGCCCGTCATGCTCCTCGCCGCCGGCTTCGGCCTCGCCCTGCCCGCCCTGACCTCCCTGGGCATGTCCGGCGCGGAGGCGGAGGACGCGGGCCTTGCCTCCGGCCTCTTCAACACCACCCAGCAGATCGGCATGGCCCTCGGTGTCGCGGCCCTGTCCACCCTGGCCGCCTCCCGCACCGAGTCCCTCACCGCGGCGGGACGCCCCGCGGCCGAGGCCCTGACCGGCGGCTACCACCTGGCCTTCGCGGTCGGCGCGGGCCTCCTCGTCACCGCCCTCGCCGTGGCCGCCACCGTCCTGCGCCGCCCGGCCCGGTCCCTCGCCCCCTGACGCGCCGGCGGGACCGGCCCGTAGGAGGGGCGGTCCCGCCGACGCGTCAGGCGACCCTTCCGGTGGACGCGGGCGCGCCCCGGGAAGCGGGTCGCATGGGGACGAGCGTGCCGGTGGCGGCGCGCTCCCTGGCGTCTCCGATCAGGCCGGGCGCCACCCGCAGGGCTCCCACGGCGATGGCGGCCTTGAGCAGGGCGAGGCGGTGGATGCTGGTCATGACGTACTCCGTGGGGGTGAGGGCGGTGGCGTCCGGCCGGCCCGTGGCGGGTGGCCGAACCTGGTACGACCATTGCGCCCCACCGCCCCCACCCCGTCACGCCACGGCAAGTCGTGCCTTGACACCCACCCCACGACCCGCCTCCGCCGAGCGGGGGCGCCGGGGAGCGGGACCCACTGGACCGGCATCGGAGATGTCCTGGGGTTTCCCGTCAGTCCCATCGTCTTCCGCGTCGGGCCGGCCCCTCAAGGGCGCTCCCTACGGTCGCGTCGCTACGCGATGGCCTTCGGCCACCCTTGACCGCCCGTCCCGCCACGGAAAGTCGAGGACTGTCGGGAAGCCCCCAGAAGAACGGGCCGGGCGTTCCGTTCCAGGGACGGGCAGGTCACAGATGCGGACCGGTGGTTGGGGTGCGCCCCACATCGCTACGCGCTCCTCGAAGACGGCGTCCGCAGACCCCGAGGGCTGGGCATAAGCCGCCATCGATCGCTACGCGCTCCTCGAAGACGGCGCCTGCGAGCCCCGTGGGCTGGACATAGGCCGCGGCCCGTCGTGCACGCGTCTGCGATCCGTCCGGGGCTGGGGCGAGGGTCAGGGGTCGAAGTCGTACTCGAGTACGTAGGAGGCGGAGTCCAAGGTCATTTCGTTGATCTCGACGGCACGTCCACTTTCGGTGAAGGCGGTGCGGATGATCTGGATGACGGGTGTGCCCATGGAGAGTGCGAGCCGCTCGGCCTCGTCGGCCGAGGGCATCCGAGAGCGGATTTCCTCGCGGAAATGAACGGGCGCATGCCCCAGTTCTGCCAATCGGGCGTACGCCCCACCGGGGCCGGTGTCGGTCTGCGTGATGGGGGATTCGCCGACGACGTCCGACGGCAGGTACGACGTCGCGAACAACACGGGCTTGCCGTCCAGGACGAAGCGCCGGTTGCGAACCCACACCTGAGCGGCCGCCGGAAGGCCGAGCGCGGTGGAGATACGGTCGTCCGCCTGTACCTCGTTCACTGCGATGCGATCGACGACCAGCTCTCGGTCTCCGGCGTCGTCGGACCATACGGACCGCCCCGCGCCCCACTGTTCGTGGGCCAGGCGTTTGATACCTCGCCGTCGCAGGGGCTTGAAGGCTCGTACGAATACGCCCGCACCCTTGCGTGCCTCGGCGATGCCCTCGTTCTGCAGCACGCCGAGCGCCTGACGTGCGGTCATGCGCGCGACCTCGTAGGTGGCCATGAGGTCGTTCTCGCCCGGCAGCCGATCTCCCGGGCCGTACTCACCCGCCTGAATAGCCGTCCTCAGCGCATCAGCGATCCGCTGGTACTTCGGCTGACGGGCGCTGCCCTGGCTGGTCATGAACCGATCACTCCTTTCCTCTCTAGACACCCTAGGGCCATGGGTATCCACCCGCACGCACCGCGATCGAGCTAGATCTCTAGAGATCTCTTGACTTCGGGCGGTCGAATCCGCTGTAGTTGACACATCTCTAGAGAGATGGAAGGTGTGTGTGAATCCGACGTGGGTAATCCGCCCACAGGTGTAGAGGTCGTCGAGCCCAGTGCGGATCTTCTGGACCGGGCGCTGGTCGGTTGGGGAGCTCTTCCTTGAGTCCTGGCAGGAGGCGTTCGATGGGTGAGTGATACGAGTGCGTGCCGCACCGGCTCCTGGGGCGCCGCGTACGCGACATCGCCTCCGGTGTTGAGGGTGAGCTGATGGCCGTGATCAATGAAAACGTCTCGGACGCCAGCGTCGAGCGCTGGGTGGAGCTCGCCTACGTTCGGGGCGCATCCGGACGCGAGTTCACGACTTCGGCCAACAACATCGTGCCTGCCCCAAGCGGAGAAAAGGCTGAGGTGATATCAATCCACCTGTGCAGGGGTGGCCGCCTGAGAAGGCCGTCGATCTGACCTGATTGCCCCTGTCTGTACCGGCGGATGGGATCCCATCATCGCCTTGTCCGGGGTTGGCCTCGGCTGGGCCGATGGATTGCCTTCCCTCCCGCCGATTTCGCCCTCCCGGCCACGAACAAGCGCCGGACGCCGTCCGTGGGGAGAAGGGGAACGCTTTCTGCGGCTTCTGTCCAGCCCCGGACGGACCGCAGACGCGTGAGGGAGAAGCATGCGCGACAGATGGCGGCTTATGCCCAGCCGCAGGGACTCGCTGACGCCGTCGTCGAGGAGCGCGTAGCGATTGGTGGCGGCTTATGACCAGCCCAAGGGGCTCGCGGACGCCGTCTGGCAGGAGCGCGTAGCGATCTGAGGCGCACCCCGACCACCGGCTCGCGTCGCTGAGGTGCCCGTCCCTGGAGCGGGACGCCCGGCCCGTTCTTCTGGGGGCTTCCCGACAGTCCTCGACTTTCCGTGGCGGGGCGGGCGGTCAAGGGTGGCCGAAGGCCATCACGCAGTGACGCGACCGCAGGGAGCGCCCTTGAGGGGCCGGCCCGACACGGAAGACGATGGGACTGACGGGAAACCCCAGGACAGCTCTGATGCCGGCCGAGTGGATCCCGCCCTCCCGAAGCCCCCGCCGCGCCGTGGTTGGCCCCCCTCGTAGCTCCCGCCCCCCGTAGCTCCCGCCCCCCGTAGCCCCCGCCCCCCGTAGTCCCCGCCCCCTCGTAGCCCCCGCCCCCCGCCCCGTGCGTTATCGCGGGCGTCCCGTGGGTATCGCCTGCACGGGAGAGGGGGCGTCGTGCGCGCTGTTGTGCGGGGGTTGGGGCGGGGCGTGGCCGGGGCCGGGGTCGTGGGGACGCTCGCGGTGGCCGGGTGGCTGCTGTGGGTGCTGCCCGGGCCGCAGCTGGGGGCCGTGCTCGGCTTCGGGCCCGTCGACGGGGTCGTCTCGGTCAGCCGGTGCTACGAGGCCGCCGACGCCGAGGGCTATACGACCGGTACGGACTGCACGGGCTGGTACACGCCCCGCCGGCCCGGGGAGGCGGCGCGCGAGATCGTGCTCGACACCGCCGCCGAAGAGTACCGGCGGGGCGCCAGGGTGGAGGTGCGGACGGCGAGGGGCAGGGCGTACGAGCTGTCGGGGACCGCCGTGTTCAACTTCGGCTCGGCCACCGGCCTGCTGCTCGTGCCGTTCCTGGCCCTCGCCGCCTGGCTGTTCGCCTGCGCGCGCAGCGGCGAAATCGCCGACGGTGACGGCTACTTCCTGCTGTCCCTGGTCGGCCTGTTCGCCGCCGTCGTGCTGGCGGCGGCGGCCGGGCTCCTGGTCGGGATCGCGACCGCCGTCTTCTGACCCCGTCAGGCCGCCGGGCGGTAGGTGCACACGTGCACGCCCGCGGGGCTGATGGCCGTTGAGGCGAGTTCCAGCGTGTGCAGGCCGCCGTCCTCCGGGAAGATCGACTTACCGCCGCCGAGCAGCACCGGCATGATCATGAGCCGGAGTTCGTCGACGAGGCCCTCGCCCAGCAGGGTGCGTACGAGGGTCGGGCTGCCCATGACGACCAGGTCGCCGCCCTGGCCGTCGCGCAGCTCGCGGATACGGGCGACGGCCTCGGAGCCGTCGATGCGCGTGGTGTTGGTCCAGGTCAGTTCGTCGTCGCCCAGGGTTCGCGAGACCACGTACTTCGGGACGCTGTTCATCCGGTCCGCGAAGGGGTCGCCGGCCCGCTCGGGCCAGGCCGCTGCCATGTTCTGCCAGGTGCGGCGTCCGAAGAGCAGCGCGTCCGCCTTCTCCAGGGCCTCGGTGAAGGAGCCGCCGACGACCTCCGGGTCGAAGAAGGGGTGCGACCAGCCGCCGTGCGCGAAGCCGCCGTCGTTGTCCTCGCCCTGGCCGCCCGGGGCCTGTACGACGCCGTCGAGGCTGATGAATTCGGTGATGACGATGCGCATGAGTGCGTTCCTCTTCCGTCCGGGTCGGTCCGTACGCAACTGAGACCGCCGGGCGCCGCGGAATGTATCGGTCGCCGCGACTCTCCTTGCGTGATCTGGGTCACATCGCCGTGCGTGCTGCGCGAGGGCGTGAGGAACCCGCCCGAGATCCGCAGATGTGTTCGGCCATTCGAACGGGCGGGATCTGGCTGGAAATAGGTTGTCATCAGGCCATTTCGGACGGAGAGTTGACAGCGTTGTCCGTTCTGTCGTCAGACCCCGCCAAACGCAAGACGAATGGTGCGCCACATCTGCCGGGCGCACGGCGAGTCGGGTCGGAATACCTGATAGACAGTGGATATTCGCGGTCGCTCCGGCCGTATACCTCTGAACGGCTCCTTGGGGGGATTGCCGCACTGTGAAGCCGCTTCACCGCCACCTCGTCAACACCTCGCGCAAGGTCCTGTGCACGGCCGCGCTCGCGGCCAGCCTGACCACTGCCGCGGTCGTGTCCACACCCTCGACCGCGGATGCGGGAGAGTCCGAACCGACCCCGGACAGTCCGCAGGCCACCGATCGCGGTGACGCCCGGCTGGACCTGCCGGACATCGTCGCCGACCCGCCGCCCGCCGCAGGCACGGGCACGGGCGCGCAGGAGGGCACGAGCGGGATACCCGCGACCGCCCTCGACGCCTACAACCGTGCCGAGGTGGCCGTGGCGGCCGCGCTCCCCAACTGCAAGCTGCCCTGGCAGCTGCTCGCGGGCATCGGCCGGGTCGAGTCCGTCCACGCCTCCGGCTACGGCCTCAAGGCCGACGGCTACACCGAGAAGCCGATCCGCGGCCCGCGCCTCGACGGCAACGGCTTCGCCGAGATCCGCGACACCGACCGGGGCGAGTGGGACGCGGACGTGGTCTACGACCGTGCCGTCGGCCCCATGCAGTTCATTCCGTCGACCTGGCGCACCTGGGGCGCCGACGGCAACGGCGACGCCAAGCGCGACCCGAACAACATCTACGACGCGGCGCTGGGCGCCGGCCTCTACCTCTGTGCGGGCGACCGGGACCTGTCGGTGGCCGCCGAGCTGGACAGGGCGATCCTCAGCTACAACGCCTCCCGCGAGTACGTGAACACCGTGCTCGGCTACATGAAGCAGTACCAGCAGGGCGCCACCGAGGTGGCCAACCCGCCCGTCGGGAACTACCCGCCGGCGCAGCCGGGCACCCTGCCCACGCCGCGCCCGCAGAACCCGATCACGCCGACGCCGACCCCCAAGCCGACGCCGTCGACCACCCCCAAGCCGACCCCCACCCCGACGCCCACCCCCACCCCGACCCCGACTCCGACTCCGGAGAAGCCGGCCCCGCACCTGCAGGACCTGACGGTCCTCGACGGCCCGGGCCTCACCGCCGAGACGGGAGCGGCCTTCACCACCGTCCCGCGGGTCAAGCTGCTCCTCAGCGACGGCAAGCCCGCCGCGGGCCGGGAAGTGATCTTCGCGGTCGAGGAGGACGCCACCGGCACCCCCGGCACCCTCTTCGGGACGTCGAAGTCCCTGGTGGTCAAGACGGGCGCCGACGGCACCGCCGCCGCGCCGGGCCTGAAGGCAGGCGCCACGGCGGGTACCTTCACCCTGCGTGTCTCGGCCTACGACACCACGAGCCGCCTCACCGCCGGCTTCACGGGCAAGGTCACGGCTCCGGTCGCCGACCTGCTCGCCCGCCCGGACGGCTCGAAGCCGCTCGCGGCGGTCGCCGGCAAGAGCGTCAAGGGCATCGAGGTCCGGGCCACGGCCAAGGGCAAGGCCGTCGCGGTGTCCGGTGTCGTCGCCGGCTTCGGCCAGGAGAAGGACGGAAAGTGGGTGCCGGCCGACCCGGCGACCGCGAAGGGCCCGTACTTCAAGGACGCGAGCGGCAAGAAGGTCTTCGGCCTCAACCTGCCGGACACCGCCGCCGACGGCCGGATCGTCCTGCCGGAGCTGTTCACGGACGAGGACCTCGCCCCGGGCACCTACCAGCTCCGCCTGGTCACCCCGGACGGCGTGACCCTGATCCTCGACATCGAGATCACGGCCCCGGTCCCGGCCGCCACCCCGAAGTAACCCGCTCCACCCGCTCCACCCGCTCCACCCGCAATACGCCTCTGGGCCCGCACCGTGCACACGGTGCGGGCCCAGAGGCGTTTCACGTCCCCCGCCGGAGAGGAGGAAAAGGCAGGAGCCCCGCCGCTCTGCTCGCGCAGAGGGGACAGGGCTCCTTGGGTACTGCTTTTCCAACCCGCGATGAGGTTGGCCCTGGCGACTAGGCCGGGGTGACGTTCTCCGCCTGCGGGCCCTTCGGACCCTGCGTGACGTCGAAGTTGACCTGCTGGTTCTCCTCGAGGGAGCGGAAGCCAGAGGCGTTGATCGCGGAGTAGTGGACGAAGACATCCGGGCCGCCGCCGTCCTGGGCGATGAAGCCGAAGCCCTTTTCAGCGTTGAACCACTTCACGGTTCCGGTAGCCATGAGCCCTCCTATGGGCCAAAGGGTCGCCCTGCTCCAGAACCTGCTAAGAAGTCTGAAAACTACAAAAGCCTGCGGGTCACATTCTCCGCAGGCCTCGTACTGCAAGGGAAACCAAACTGCAACTTGCGGCGAGCCTAGCACGCACCATGCGGCCGAGACCAGAGGGAAAGATCACGTCACCCGGACGTTTGAGACCCGCCTCAAGGCTGACGCAGACCGTAGGACTAGTCTCGCGATGTGGACGTCTACCGCAGCCGGCCCCGCGTCGGCCACATTCAGTTCCTGAACTGCCTGCCCCTCTACTGGGGGCTCGCCAGAACCGGCACGCTGCTGGACCTGGAGCTGACCAAGGACACCCCCGAGAAGCTCAGCCAGAGGCTGGTCGACGGGGAGCTGGACATCGCCCCGATCACCCTCGTCGAATTCCTCCGCAACGCCGACCGGCTCGTCGCCTTCCCCGATCTCGCGGTCGGCTGCGACGGCCCCGTGATGTCGTGCGTGATCGTCTCGCAGGTCCCGCTGGAGCAGCTCGACGGGGCCCGCGTCGCCCTCGGCTCGACCTCCCGTACGTCCGTACGCCTGGCCCAGCTACTGCTCAGCGAGCAGTACGGGGTACGGCCCGACTACTACACCTGCCCGCCCGACCTGGGCCTGATGATGCAGGAGGCCGACGCCGCCGTACTGATCGGCGACGCCGCCCTGCGGGCTTCGCTCCACGACGCGCCGCGGCTGGGCCTGACCGTCCACGACCTGGGGCACATGTGGAAGGAGTGGACCGGGCTGCCGTTCGTGTTCGCCGTCTGGGCCGCCCGCAAGGACTACCTGGCCCAGGAGCCCGCCGTCGTGCAGAAGGTCCACGAGGCCTTCCTCGCCTCCCGTGACCTCTCCCTCGAAGAGGTCACCAAGGTCGCCGAGCAGGCGGCCCGCTGGGAGGCCTTCGACGCCGAGCTGCTGGAACGGTACTTCACGACGCTCGACTTCCGCTTCGGGCCCGACCAGCTCGCCGGCGTACGGGAATTCGCCCGCCGGACCGGACCGACGACGGGGTATCCCGCGGATGTGTCCGTGGAGCTGCTGAGCGCGGTGGTCCAGGAGTGCTGACCGGGTTTACCGCCGGGTAGACCTTAAGTGCCCGGCAGGTGAATGCCCGGTTTCCCGGGAATTCCCGCCCTTTCCGCATTTCTCCGCCGGGCGCGGGGAAATGCAAAAGGGTGACGGCGCGCCCCCGCCCACTAGGCTGCTGCTCGCCCGGTGCCACAAGGCGCCCGGGATCACGGGGAATTGGGGGGGCGCGATGCAACCGCTGGAAGCCGGTGAGCCGCGGACCATCGGCGCGTACCGGTTGCTCGGCCGGCTCGGCGCGGGTGGCATGGGCCGGGTCTACCTGGGCCGCAGCGCGGGCGGCCGGACCGTCGCGGTCAAGATCGTGCACCCGCACTTCGCCTCCGACGAGGAGTTCCGGGCCCGGTTCCGCCGTGAGGTCGAGGCGGCCCGGCGGGTCGGCGGCGAGTGGACCGCACCGGTCCTGGACGCGGACCCCGAGGCCGCGGTCCCGTGGGTGGCCACCGGTTACGTCGCGGGCCCCTCCCTGGACCGCGCGCTCGCGGCGCACGGGCCGCTCCCCGAGGCGTCGGTACGGGCCGTCGGCGCCGGCCTGGCCCGGGCCCTGGTGGCCGTGCACGGGCTGGGCCTGGTCCACCGGGACGTGAAGCCCTCGAACGTGATGCTGACCCTCGACGGGCCGCGGCTGATCGACTTCGGGATCGCGAGGGCCACCGACGGCACCGCCTCGCTCACCTCCACCGGTGTCTCCATCGGCTCGCCCGGTTACATGTCGCCGGAGCAGATCCTCGGCAAGGGGATCACCGGAGCCGCCGACGTGTTCTCGCTCGGCGCCGTCCTGGCCTTCGCGGCGACCGGCCGGCCGCCCTTCACCGGGGACAACAGCGCCACCCTCCTCTACAAGGTGGTCCACGAGCCGCCCGAGCTCGGCGAACTCCCGGCCGGGGAGCTGCGCGACCTGATCGCGGCCTGTCTGGCCAAGGCGGCCGCCGACCGGCCCGCCCCCGAGGCGGTCGCCGCCGCCCTCGCCGGGGCGCTCGGCGCCCCCGGCTGGCTCCCGGCGCCCCTGGTCGAGGAGGCCAGCCGGGCCGCGGTGGCCCTGCTGGACCTGGACGCCGGACCGGCCGAGCCCGCCGGGGGCGGAGCGGACGCCCGGCCGACTCCCGCCGGAGCCGGAGTCCCGGAGGCCGCCTCGGGCCCGGTCCCGTTCACCGCCGGGTCGTACGGCCCGGCCGGCGGGGGCTTCGGGGCGCCGGACCCCTCGTACGGGAGCGGAGCCCCGTACGGCAGCACGGGGCCGTACGACAGCACGGGCCCGTACGGCAGCCGTGGCGCGGGCTCCCCGTACGCCGCCCGGGCTGCGGCAGGCCCCTACGGCGCTCCGCCCGAGACCGCGGGCGGGACCCCGCATGCCGGCGGCGCGGCGCCGCCGCCGCGGACCGCGCCCGACGGGCGGCAGGTCACCGTGCGCGCCGCGGGGCGCCGGTTCAGCTGCACCGTCGTCCTGGCCGCGGCGGCGGTCCTCGCGGTGCTGTCCGGCGGGGTCTACTTCCTGGACCTGCTGCCCGGGCAGGGGGGCGGCCAGCGGGACCTGGCCGACTCCGGGGCCCGGCCCTCCGTCTCCTCGCCCGCGCCGGGCGCGTCGGCCCCCTCGGCCACCGCCGGCGGCGGGAGCTCCGCGGCACCGTCCGGGGGCCGTACCGACGTCCCCAAGGAGTTGATCGGCACCTGGAAGGGCACGGTCACCACCGCCCGCGCCGGACTCTCCACCGCATTCGAGATCACCATCAAGGCCGGCAAGGTCGGTGAGGTCGTCGGCCGGGACAAGTCGGTCCTGCCGCTCTTCGGGACCGACTGCAGCGGGGACTGGCGGCTGGCCTCCGCCACCGACCGCTCCCTCGTCCTGGACACCTCCGCCGGCCCCAACCCGGCCCCGGGCGTGTGCTCCAACGGCTCCACCGACGAGCGCTTCACCCTCAACCCCAACGGAACGCTCCACTACAAGTCGGGTGACGCCCCGGCCGGGAACCCCGAAGGAGACCTCACCCGCAGCCCCTGAAAACCGCCGCCGGGGGCTGGCGTAGGCTGGATCGGTCCGGACCTTGACACAGACACACCGCCGAAAGGTGACTCCCGGTGACCGACCAGGCCGTTCTCCAGTCTGTCCTCGACCGCGCCGCAGCGGGGGGCCGGATCACCAAGGAAGAGGCGCTCGACCTCTACCGCCACGCGCCGCTGCACGCGCTCGGCCAGGCGGCCGACGCGGTGCGCCGCCGCCGCTACGCCGGTACCGAGCACATCGCGACGTACATCATCGAGCGGAACATCAACTACACGAACGTGTGCGTCACGGCGTGCAAGTTCTGCGCCTTCTACGCGGCCCCCAAGGACACGAAGAAGGGCTGGTCCCGCGACCTCGACGACATCCTGCGCCGCTGCGCGGAGACCGTCGAGCTCGGCGGCACCCAGATCATGTTCCAGGGCGGGCACCACCCGGACTACGGCGTCGAGTACTACGAGCACCACTTCTCCGCCATCAAGAAGGACTTCCCGCAGCTGGTCATCCACTCCCTCGGCGCGTCCGAGGTCGAGCACATGGCCCGCATCTCGGGCGTCACGGCGCAGGAGGCCATCCGGCGCATCCACGCGGCCGGTCTGGACTCCTTCGCGGGCGCCGGCGCCGAGCTGCTGCCGGCCCGTCCGCGCAAGGCGATCGCCCCGCTGAAGGAGTCCGGCGAGCGCTGGCTGGAGATCATGGAGATCGCCCACGAGCTGGGCGTGGAGTCCACCTCCACCATGCTGATGGGCACCGGCGAGACCAACGCCGAGCGCATCGAGCACATCGCGATGATCCGGGACACGCAGGACCGCACGGGCGGCTTCCGCGCCTTCATCCCATACACGTACCAGCCCGAGAACAACCACCTCAAGGGCCGCACCCAGGCGACGATCTTCGAGTACCTGCGCATGATCGCGATCGCGCGCCTGTTCCTCGACAACATCGCCCACATCCAGGGCTCCTGGCTGACCGTCGGCAAGGAGGCGGGCCAGCTCTCGCTGCACTACGGCGCGGACGACCTCGGCTCGATCATGCTGGAGGAGAACGTCGTCTCCTCGGCCGGCGCCAGGCACCGCTCCAACCGCCAGGAGATCATCGACCTGATCCGCAAGGCGGGCCGCACGCCGGCGCAGCGCGCGACGACGTACGAGCACCTGCTGGTGCACGACGACCCGGCGAACGACCCGGCCGACGACCGCGTCGTCTCGCACATCTCCTCCACCGCCATCGAGGGCGGCACGGCGCACCCCGAGCTGAAGCTCATCTCCGCGAACTGACGCGTCCGACACGATGCTGACGCTGCACGCCGCCGAACTCCTCGTGACCGGACCGGGGTCCGCCCCGCTGGAGGGCGGCGCGGTCCTCGTCGACGGGGACCGGATCGCCCACGTGGGCCGGTACGAGCAACTCGGCGCGGCCCACTCGCACGCCCGGGTCCGCCGCTGGCCCGGGGTGCTCACCCCGGGGCTGCTGGTGCGCGGGGCGGACGAGCTGCTGGAGCGGACGTACTACCCGGACGACCCGTACGAGGTCACGGAGCTCGGCGCCGACCCGATCAGCGGACCGGAGGCGCTGGAGGCCCTGAAGCTGACCGAGCCGCGGTGGGGCAACAGTGCCCGGCGCGGCACGCAGCGGCTGCTGGCCCGCGGGGTGGTGGCGGTGTGCGGGCGCTTCACGGTGCCGGCGGTGCGCACGGCGGTGTCCCGCTCGGGGCTGACGATCCTGCCGCCCGCGCCCAGTGGGGGGCGGCCGGCCCTGGATCCCTTCGCGGGCCGGGAGTCGGCGGCGGAGGCCTTCCACGGGGTGCTGGAGCCGGGCGCCGCGGCGCGCTTCGCGGTGTTCGCGGTGGCGGACGAGGCCGAGCTGCTGGAGCGGGGCGCGACCACGTGCGTGGCCACGGTCATCGGGGGACGGCTGCTCCACCGCCGTCGCTGAGTCCGGCGGCGCTCCCTGCGGGGCGCGCGTCCCCGGGGCGCCGGCCGTCGGCCGGTCCGCCGTCAGAGGGTCTGCCGTCCGCGGGTCTGCCGTCGGAGGGTCTGCCGCAGGCGGGTGCGACGACTGCGGGTCCGTCGACCGCGGGGCGGATGTCGGCCGTGCGGCCGCCCTCGCGGGCGAGCGCGGCCAGCAGGCAGGCCTGGAGACGGCTGATCCCGCCCAGCTTGGCCCGTATGTTCACGACGTGGAACTTGACGGTGCTGACGGACAGTTGGAGTTCCACGGCGAGTTCCCGGTTGGAGGCGCCGGTGGCCAGGCACAGGAACACCGCGGACTCCTGCTCGGTCAGCAGCGCCTCCGTCGCCGGATCCTCGCGCGACCCCGGCGGCGCCGGCGGCCCGCCCGGTTCCTCGTACGAGGGGAACCACGTGGGGACGCTGAAGCTGACGACGCGCACGGTTCCCACTCCTCGATGCCCCCCGGGCGGCCCTCCGGCGGCCGCCCTCCGCCCTAGAGGACGGACGGACCGGACAGGTAGGTTCCCTGCGCGTCGAACGGCCAGGCGTTGGACTTGCATCCGCCCAGGCCCTTGATCTGCTGCATCATCGCCGGTGCGGGCTTTCCGGGGCCCGGGCAGCCCTCGTGGCCCCGGCCGAGCTCGTGCCCGACCTCGTGGTTGACGATCAGCGCCCGGTACTCCTCCACGGAGCCGCTGAACTGCGGCGAACCCTCCTTCCAGCGCTTGAGGTTCACCACCACGGTGTGACCGACCCGGCAGTTGGTCTCGCCGATGAGTTCCGGGGTGACCACGTCGCAGAGGAGGTCGGTGGTCCCGGGCGTCGCGATCTTGACGGTGAAGTCCACCGGCTGGCCGGCTCCCACGAGCTGGAAGCCGTACTGCGGGTCCCTGGTCCAGCCGCGCGGGTCCCCGAGGATCGCCTCGACCGAGCGGGCGGCCGCCTCGGGGTCGACCCCGCTGCCGTCCTCGACCTCCAGTCGCCAGCGCCGGGTCGTCCCCTTGCCCTGCGCGCCGCCGGAGGCGGACGATCCGGCGAAGGTGCCGGGCTTGCCCGGCGTCGCGGGGGCGCCGGTGGAGGCCGAGGGCGAGCCCGCGGGCCGCTGCGAAGGGGCGGCGGTGGACGGTGAGGGTTCGGGGGACTTCGCCCCGCCCTGCGGGAGCGGGTTGCCCGCTGCGTCGGTGCCCTCCCCGGCCGGTGCGTCGGGCCGGGCGGCGGTGCCGCCCTTGGCCGCCGTGGTGGTGTCGTCCTCGGGCAGCAACGCGTACGCGGTCGCCGAGACGGCGACCAGTGCGGCCGAGCCGAGGAGGATCGTGCGCCGCAGCCGCCTGCGCCGTTCGGCCCGGCGCCTGGCGCGCGGCCCGTCACGGCGGGAACGACCGGTGGAATGGCCTGCCGGCATCGTGAAGCTTCCTGTTCGCGGCGGCCACTGCCGGACCCGCCCACGGTTCGCGGTTCTGGTCCGGTGGGTGACCCTCACCGGGCCGCACCCTGGCAGTCAACGCGCATGCGGCGTAGCAGCGTAACTGTCCTTCGGAACAGTTCTACGGTCGGGTACGGAGCCGCCACGGCGCGCTGCGGCGGAGCCCGCGCCGTGCGGGCCGGCGCGGCCTGAGAGGATGGGGCCGTACCCGCCGATCCGCATCGCAACACGAGGGGCGAACGCCAGTGACAAGGGCCTCCCTGGACAAGCAGCCGCACGAAGTCGCCTCCATGTTCGACAGGGTCGCGGCGAACTACGACCTGACCAACGACGTCCTCTCCCTCGGTCAGGACCGGGTGTGGCGCAAGGAGGTCGCCAAGGCGGTCGGAGCGCGTCCCGGGCAGAGGGTCCTCGATCTGGCCGCCGGCACGGCGACGTCCTCGCTGCCCTTCGCCGCGACCGGTGCGTACGTCGTTCCGTGCGACTTCTCCCTCGGCATGCTCATGGAGGGCAAGAAGCGGAACTCCTGGCTCCCGCTGACCGCCGGCGACGCGACGAAGCTGCCGTTCAAGGACGACGTCTTCGACACGGTGACGATCTCCTTCGGCCTGCGCAACGTCCAGGACACCGACGCGGCCCTGCGTGAGCTGTACCGGGTGACCAAGCCCGGCGGGCAGGTCGTGATCTGCGAGTTCTCGCAGCCCACCTGGGCGCCCTTCCGGACCGTCTACACCGAGTACCTGATGCGCGCGCTGCCGCCCGTCGCCCGCGCGGTGTCCTCCAACCCCGACGCGTACGTCTACCTCGCCGAGTCCATCCGGGAGTGGCCCGACCAGCCGGCGCTGGCCGGCCTGCTGCAGAAGGCCGGCTGGTCCAAGGTCGCCTGGCGCAACCTGAGCGGCGGCATCGTCGCGCTGCACAGAGGCACCAAGGCCTGACCACCGTGCCCGACGCCCTGCTGCCCGACGCCGGGCCCCTGGACTACAAGCCCCTGCTGGAGCGGATCGCCGCCGACGTCGCCCCGCTGCTGGGCAGCGGCACACCCGCCGAGTACATTCCGGCGCTGGCGGCCGTGGACCCGAGGCAGTTCGGGATGGCCGTCGCCGACCTCGACGGCAACGTCTTCGGGGTGGGGGACTGGCGGGTGCCCTTCTCCGCCCAGTCGATCACCAAGGTCTTCGCCCTCGCCCTGGCGCTGGCCGGGGGCGGCGACAGCCTGTGGGAGCGGGTCGGCCGGGAGCCCTCGGGCAACCCGTTCAACTCGCTCGTACAGCTGGAGTACGAAAACGGCATTCCGCGCAATCCATTCATCAATGCGGGCGCCCTCGTGGTCACCGACCGCCTCCAGACCCTGACGGGCGACGCGAGCAGCGAAGTGCTGGAGTTCCTGCGGCAGGAGAGCCAGAACCCGGACATAGCCTTCGACGCCGAGGTCGCCGCCTCCGAGCAGGAGCACGGCGACCGCAATGCCGCCGTCGCCCACTTCATGGCCTCGTACGGGAACATCGACAACCCGGTGCCCGCGCTGCTGGAGCACTACTTCTGGCAGTGCTCCATCGAGATGACCTGCGCCGACCTGGCGCGCGCCGGGCGCTTCCTGGCCCGGCACGGGCTGCGCGCGGACGGTTCGCGGCTGCTGACGCGCAGCGAGGCCAAGCAGGTCAACGCCGTGATGATGACCTGCGGGACGTACGACGCGGCCGGCGAGTTCGCCTACCGGGTGGGGCTGCCCGGCAAGAGCGGGGTGGGCGGCGGGATCGTCGCCGTCGTCCCCGGGCGGTGCACGCTCGCCGTGTGGAGCCCGGGGCTGGACGCCCGGGGCAACTCGGTGGCGGGCGTGGCGGCGCTGGACCGCTTCACGACGCTGACGGGCCTGTCCGTCTTCTGACGCCCCGGTGCGGTCGGGGCCCGGCGCACGGCCGGCGGGCGGGCCGGACCGGGACTCCCCGGCACCGGCCCGGCGCGCGCCGCCCTGGCCGTCAGCGGTGCCGCGGCACGGCGCGCAGGTCCAGTTCGTAGCGGCGGGCCGGGTTCCCGCCCGGCGTGGTGAACTCCTCGGCCAGGGTCATGCCCAGCCGTTCCGCCACCGCCACCGAGCGGGCGTTGCCCGCGTGGATCATCGCCACCACCCGCGGGACGCCGGCCTCACGGACCCGCTCCAGCGTGGCCAGCGCCGCGGCGTACGCGTAGCCGCGGCCCCAGGCCGCCCGCCCGAGCCGCCAGCCGATCTCGATCTCACCGACGGGCCCCCAGGCCTTGTCCGACGGCCACGGCTGCGCTCCCGTGAAGCCGATGACCTCGCCGTCGCCGTCCAGCAGCGTCCACAGGCAGAGGCCGAGCTGTGCGTCGTGCATCCGCTGGCGCGCGGTGAACTCCTCGTACTCCGACAACTCGGCGGGGCCACCGAGGAATTCCATGACGTCGGCGTCGTTGAAGACGCCGTGCCAGGCGTGGGCGTCCTCGTCGGTGGGCACGCGCAGCCCTACCGCCGGGAGCGGGGGCCGGGTCGGCGAAGTCGTCATCGGGGCAGCCCTTCGGATCGCGATCTCTCTCGCTGCATAGACTGCACATGTCCGGTGCCGCCTGGCACCCTATATCGAGCCTTCGGGAGACCCCGCAGTGACCGAGCTCCTCTCCGAACACTCCGCGGACGTGATCGTCGTCGGGGCCGGGCCCGCCGGCTCGACCACCGCCTACTACCTCGCCAAGGCCGGATTGGACGTCCTGCTGCTGGAGAAGACGGCGTTCCCGCGCGAGAAGGTCTGCGGCGACGGGCTGACCCCGCGCGCCACCAAGCAGCTGGTGGCGATGGGCATCG
The DNA here is from genome assembly GCF_057371075.1 of Streptomyces sp. WAC03905. Taxonomy (NCBI): domain Bacteria; kingdom Bacillati; phylum Actinomycetota; class Actinomycetes; order Kitasatosporales; family Streptomycetaceae; genus Streptomyces; species Streptomyces sp. WAC03905. The sequence goes on along the minus strand of NZ_JBXYDZ010000003.1, from coordinate 3,423,739 downwards.
ACATCTCCGAAGAGGCCGGCTGGCTCCGCAACAAGGGCCTGCGGATCATCGGCGGCGGACAGCGGCTCCAGCTGGACTGGCCGGAACTCGCCTCCTACCCGGAGTACGGGCTCGTCCGCAAGCGCGACGACTTCGACGAGATCCTCGCCCGCCAGGCACAGAAGGCCGGCGCCCGGCTCTACGAGCGCTGCAACGTCGGCGAGCCCGTCCGCGACGCCCGCACCGGCCGCATCACGGGCGTGCAGGCCAAGCTGGGCGAGGAGAAGACCCCGGTCACCTTCCACGCCCCGCTGGTCGTCGCAGCCGACGGCAACTCCTCGCGGCTGTCCCTGGCGATGGGCCTGCACCGGCGCGAGGACCGCCCGATGGGCGTCGCGGTGCGCACGTACTTCACCTCGCCGCGGCACGACGACGACTACCTGGAGTCCTGGCTGGAGCTGTGGGACCGGCGCGGTCCGCAGGACCGGCTGCTGCCCGGCTACGGCTGGATCTTCGGCATGGGCGACGGCACGTCCAACGTCGGCCTCGGCATCCTCAACTCCTCCTCCGCCTTCAAGGAGCTGGACTGGCGCGAGGTCCTCAAGGCCTGGTGCGCGTCGATGCCGGAGGACTGGGGCTACACGCCGGAGAACATGACGCAGCCGATCCGCGGCGCGGCCCTGCCGATGGCCTTCAACCGGCAGCCGCACTACACCAAGGGCCTGCTGCTGGTCGGTGACGCGGGCGGCCTCGTCAACCCGTTCAACGGCGAGGGCATCGCCTACGCGATGGAGTCCGGCCAGATCGCGGCCGACGTCATCGTGCAGGCGCAGGCCCGCTCCACCCCGGCGCAGCGCGAGCTGGCGCTGCACAACTACCCGAAGGTGCTCAAGGAGACCTACGGCGGCTACTACACGCTGGGCCGTGCCTTCGTGAAGCTGATCGGCAACCCGAAGGTCATGAAGGTCGCCACGCAGCGCGGCCTGACCCACCCGCTGCTGATGAAGTTCACGCTGAAGATGCTGGCCAACCTGACCGACCCGGCGGGCGGCGACGCGATGGACCGCATCATCAACGGCCTCTCGAAGGTGGCCCCCAAGGCCTGACGGCCCGGCGCGCGCCCCAGGGAGGCCCGCTACGGACGGCGGTCCCGGATCCCCCCGCCCCCCGGCTCGGGGGATCCGTGCACCGTGCGCACGCACCGGGCCACCAGCACCAGGCCGCAGACCAGCAGGGCGCCCGACAGGGTCCAGCCGGTCGCCAGGAGGAGGGCGTGCCCCGGCTTCTGCCAGGGGCGCGTGGTGTTCAGCAGCCAGCCGCCGACGGCGAGGAGCCCGAGTCCGAGGGCGGCCCGCAGCGGGGTCGGGTCGGTGGCCTCGTGGCGCTCGTACGGCTGTGTGCCCACGGGACCACCACCTCCAGGATCTGACGCGCGGGGCTTGCCCCGCCATCTTCTCAGGCGCGGGCGGCTCCGGTCCCGCCCGCCCGGAAGGTGCACACAACGGGCAGCGGGGCCATGGGCAGCGGGCCATGGGCAGCGCGCATCGCGCAACGGCCGCGGGGCCGGTACTCCACCCCCGAGCGGGGGAGTACCGGCCCTGCGGCCGTGTGCGGTGCCGTGGCCCGAGCGGGGGCCCGGGGCGGGCTCAGAGGACGCGGACGGCGCCCGTCGGCTTGTCGTAGCTCAGGTTGCGCTCGACGATGCCCGTGCTGGGGTTCTGCGCGCCGACGAACTTGCCGCCGCCGACGTAGATGGCGACGTGGTACGCGCTGCCCTTGGAGCCCCAGTAGAGAATGTCGCCCGGCTGAAGGGCGCTCAGGGAAACGGACGTGCCGGCCGAGGACTGCGCCTGGGACATGCGCGGCAGGGAGATGCCGGCCTGGCGGTAGGCGGCCTGGACGAGGCCGGAGCAGTCGAAGGAGGACGGGCCGGTGCCACCCATGACGTAGGCCTTGCCGACCTGCGCACGGGCGAAGTTGACGATGGCGGCGGCGGAGCCGGTCGCCGGGGCCGACACGGTGCCGGTGCCCTGGGGGGCCTTGGCGGAGGCCGAAGTGCTCTTGAGCGAGGTGCGGTCGGAGTCGCGGGTGGCGCGCTCGGCATCGGCCTTGCGGTCCGCCTCCTCCTTCGCCTTCTTCTCGGCGGCCTTCTGGGCCGTCTCCTTGGCCTGCTTCGCCTCGGCGGCGGCGCCGGTACGGGCGCTCTCCTCCTGGGCGGTCAGTTCGCCTTCCACGGCGGCCAGACGGGTGTTCTCGGCGGCCGTGGTGACGGCGGAGGAGACCTCTGCCGCCAGGTCCAGGTTCAGGACCGGCATTTCGAGCGTCGTCTCGGCCACGGGCTCGGACGGGGACGCGCTCGCGGTGCCGGCCATGGCCAGGGTGCTGAGGACGCCACCGGCAACTCCGGCGCGGACCGCGAGCTTCGAGGCGCTGCGGCGGGGCTTCCGGTGGCTGGGTATGTGAGCGGTGTGGGACATGAGGACAACCGCTATCAGGGCGTCAGGGTTCCCTTCAAGAAACGTGGGGTGCGCCACAGTTGCTCCAGAAGTGCGCGAACCGGACGCGTCCCGCGTCTTATTGACGCCGTAAAGGGCGAAACGGACACGCCTTCACAAGGCTGTGATCATGGGGTTTCAGAATTAAGTCCGAATTGATCCTCGGACTACCATCCCGCCGCACAGATGGCCAAGCCCGCTTTCGGAACGCTCGATTCAGAGTGGCGCAGGTCACAGTGGGATCACGCCATGTGGACCCTGCGGCCGGGCCGTGACCTTCCTGTGAAGCGGCCGGGGCGGCTCGTGAACGGATGCACGCACTCGGCGGCCCGTCACCCCTCGCCTGCCCCCGCGTCCACCTCCGTACGCGCCGCCTCCCCCGACCGGGCGACGCGGATCCCTTACCACTGGCGGCGCCTTCGTGCCAATTTGCCTGCACCGTCCATCGTTTGATAGAGCAGCGCGCCCGCCACCTGCGACAACGGGCTCGAATGTCACCTTTGGTGATCATGCGGATGCTTCGCGTATGAAGATCACCACTCATCGGACTTCATGATCGTTCGTCAGGTGGTGGAGATCACAAACTCGGTGTTGTTACCCGTGTCGCAGATCACAGACGAGCAGGCATAAGATGCGCACCAGTCCGGCTTGTGAACTGCCTCACATGCAGCGCTTGATCAAGAGCGTGATCTTCGCGAGGCGGGGCACGCGGCGCCGGCGGCGGTCCAACGGTCAAGGACGACTGGAAGGAGCGAGGAGCGTGAATGCGTACGCGCCCATCCTCGTGCTCGGCGCCCTCGGCGCAGGGTTTGCGATCTTCTCCGTGGTCATGGCCACGCTGATCGGTCCAAGAAGGTACAACCGGGCGAAGCTCGAGGCCTACGAGTGCGGCATCGAGCCGACGCCGCTGCCGGCGGGCGGCGGCCGCTTCCCCATCAAGTACTACCTGACGGCGATGCTCTTCATCGTCTTCGACATCGAGGTTGTCTTCCTCTACCCCTGGGCCGTCACCTTCGACTCCCTGGGGATCTTCGGGCTCGTCGAGATGCTGCTCTTCGTGCTCACCGTCTTCGTCGCCTACGCCTACGTGTGGCGCCGCGGCGGCCTGGAATGGGACTGAGGGGCTGAATTTCCCATGGGACTGGAAGAGAAGCTGCCGAGCGGCTTTCTGCTGACCACCGTCGAACAGGCCGCGGGGTGGGTGCGCAAGTCGTCCGTCTTCCCGGCGACCTTCGGCCTCGCCTGCTGCGCGATCGAGATGATGACGACCGGAGCGGGCCGGTACGACCTGGCCCGCTTCGGCATGGAGGTCTTCCGCGGCTCCCCGCGCCAGGCCGACCTGATGATCGTCGCCGGGCGGGTCAGCCAGAAGATGGCGCCGGTGCTGCGCCAGGTGTACGACCAGATGCCCGCTCCCAAATGGGTCATCTCCATGGGGGTTTGTGCATCTTCAGGCGGAATGTTCAACAACTACGCGATCGTCCAGGGCGTCGACCACATCGTCCCGGTGGACATCTACCTCCCCGGCTGCCCGCCCCGCCCCGAGATGCTGATGGACGCGATCCTCAAGCTCCACCAGAAGATCCAGGGCGGAAAGCTCGGCGTGAACCGGGAGGAAGCGGCCCGCGAGGCGGAGGCGGCGGCGCTCAAGGCGCTCCCCACGATCGAGATGAAGGGGCTGCTCCGGTGAGCGAGACCCAAGAGCCGCGCGACGGCGACGGCACCGACGGCGGCGGCCTCCCCGCGCCGCGCGCCCAGGGCCCCGAGGTCATCGGCGTCCGCAAGGGCATGTTCGGCGCCGGGAACGGCGGCGACACCAGCGGCTACGGCGGCCTCGTCCGCACCGTCGCCCTGCCCGGCGCGAGCGCCCGGCCGTACGGCTCCTACTTCGACGAGGTGGCCGACGAGCTCGAAGGCGCCCTGGAGGAACAGGACCTCGTCCCGGAGAACGCCATCGAGAAGACGGTGGTCGACCGGGGCGAGCCACCTTCCACATCGCCCGCGAGCACCTCGTACGGGTCGCGCGCACCCTGCGCGACGACCCCGCCCTGCGCTTCGAGCTGTGCACCGGCGTCTCCGGCGTCCACTTCCCCGGGGACAAGGGCCGCGAGCTGCACGCCGTCTACCACCTGCGCTCACTCACCCACGGCCGGATCGTGCGGCTGGAGGTGTCCGTCCCGGACGCCGACCCGCACGTCCCCTCGCTGGTCTCCGTCTACCCGACCAACGACTGGCACGAGCGCGAGACCTACGACTTCTTCGGCCTGGTCTTCGACGGGCACCCGGCCCTCACCCGGATCATGATGCCGGACGACTGGCAGGGCTTCCCGCAGCGCAAGGACTACCCGCTCGGCGGCATCCCCGTCGAGTACAAGGGCGCCCAGATCCCGGCTCCCGACCAGCGGAGGTCGTACAGCTGATGTCCCCCATCACGAATGACGCGGAGAACCACTCCTCCGCCCGCGAGACGACCGAGGGCACCGTCTACACCGTCACCGGCGGAGACTGGGACGAGATCGTCCAGTCCGCGGCCAAGGCCGACGACGAGCGGATCGTCGTCAACATGGGTCCTCAGCACCCGTCCACCCACGGTGTGCTCCGGCTGATCCTGGAGATCGACGGCGAGACGGTCACCGAGGCCCGCTGCGGCATCGGCTACCTCCACACCGGAATCGAGAAGAACCTCGAATTCCGCAACTGGACGCAGGGCACCACCTTCGTCACGCGCATGGACTACCTGACGCCGTTCTTCAACGAGACGGCGTACTGCCTCGGCGTCGAGAAGCTCCTCGGCATCACCGACCAGATCCCGGACCGCGCCACCGTCATCCGCGTCCTGCTGATGGAGCTCAACCGGCTCTCCTCCCACCTGGTGTGCATCGCCACCGGCGGCATGGAACTCGGCGCGACCACGATCATGATCTACGGCTTCCGCGACCGCGAGCTGATCCTCGACATCTTCGAGCTGATCACCGGGCTGCGCATGAACCACGCGTTCATCCGCCCCGGCGGCCTCGCGCAGGACCTGCCCCCGGGCGCGGTCGACCAGCTGCGCGAGTTCGTGAGGACCATGAAGAAGAACCTGCCGGAATACGACAAGCTCGCCACCGGCAACCCCATCTTCAAGGCCCGCATGCAGGACGTCGGCTACCTCGACCTCGCCGGCTGCATGGCGCTCGGTGCCACCGGCCCGATCCTGCGCTCCGCCGGCCTGCCGCACGACCTGCGCAAGTCGGAGCCGTACTGCGGCTACGAGACGTACGAGTTCGACGTGCCGACCACCGAGACCTGCGACTCCTACGGGCGGTTCCTGATCCGCCTGGAGGAGATGCGCCAGTCGCTGCGGATCGTCGAGCAGTGCCTGGAGCGGCTGGAGCCCGGGCCGGTCATGGTCGCCGACAAGAAGATCGCCTGGCCGGCGCAGCTGGCCATGGGCCCCGACGGCCTCGGCAACTCGCTCGACCACATCAGGAACATCATGGGCACCTCCATGGAGGCCCTCATCCACCACTTCAAGCTGGTGACCGAGGGCTTCCGGGTGCCGGCCGGGCAGGCGTACGCGGCCGTCGAGTCACCCAAGGGCGAGCTCGGGGTCCACGTCGTCTCCGACGGCGGCACCCGCCCCTACCGGGTCCACTTCCGCGACCCGTCCTTCACCAACCTGCAGGCCATGGCCGCGATGTGCGAGGGCGGCCAGGTCGCCGACGTCATCGTCGCCGTCGCCTCCATCGACCCCGTGATGGGAGGCGTCGACCGATGACCACCAGTCCTCAGAACCGAGGGGTCCCGCTGGGCATGCCCCAGCTGCCCGCCCCCGACTTCCCGGCGGAGGTACGGACGCGCCTCGAAGCGGACGCGAAGGAGGTCGTCGCCCGCTACCCCGACAGCCGCTCCGCGCTGCTGCCGCTGCTGCACCTGTGCCAGTCGCACGAGGGTTACGTCTCCAAGACCGGCATCCGGTTCTGCGCCGAGGTGCTCGGCCTGACCACGGCCGAGGTCACCGCCGTCGCCACCTTCTACACGATGTACCGGCGGGGGCCCTCGGGCGACTACCAGGTCGGCGTCTGCACCAACACCCTGTGCGCGGTCATGGGCGGCGACGCCATCTTCGAGGAACTCAAGGAGCACCTCGGGGTCGGCAACAACGAGACCACCCCCGACGGCAAGGTCACCCTCGAACACATCGAGTGCAACGCGGCCTGCGACTACGCCCCCGTGGTGATGGTCAACTGGGAGTTCTTCGACAACCAGACCCCCGAGTCCGCGAAGGCCATGGTCGACGACCTGCTGGCCGGCCGCGAGGTCTCGCCGACCCGCGGCGCGCCGCTGTGCACGTACAAGGAGACCGCCCGGATCCTGGCCGGCTTCCCCGACGAGCGCGCGGGCGCGGTCGAGGCCACCGGCGGCGCCGGCCCCGCCTCCCTGATCGGCCTGCGCATCGCCCGCGGCGAGCCGCCGCACACCCCGATCGTCCACCCGCGCGGCGAGAGCACCACCGAGGGAGGGGAGTGATGTCCGTGTCCTCCGAACTGAGCAACGGGGGTACCTCCCGGCATGAGGCCGGGGGAGGCACCAGCCCGGAGAAGCTCCTCGCCCCCGTCCTCTCGGCCTTCTGGGACGAACCCGAGTCGTGGACGCTGGAGACCTACCGCCGCCACGAGGGGTACGAGGGCCTGCGCAAGGCGCTCGCGATGACCCCGGACGACCTCATCGCCTACGTGAAGGACTCGGGCCTGCGCGGTCGCGGAGGCGCGGGCTTCCCCACCGGCATGAAGTGGCAGTTCATCCCGCAGGGCGACGGCAAGCCGCACTACCTCGTCGTCAACGCCGACGAGTCGGAGCCGGGAACCTGCAAGGACATCCCCCTCCTCTTCGCCAACCCGCACTCCCTCATCGAGGGAATGATCATCGCCTGCTACGCGATCCGCTCGCAGCACGCCTTCATCTACCTGCGCGGCGAGGTCGTTCCGGTCCTGCGGCGCCTGCACGAGGCGGTGCGCGAGGCGTACGCCGCCGGATACCTCGGCAAGGACATCCTCGGCAGCGGCCTCGACCTCGACATCACGGTGCACGCGGGCGCGGGCGCGTACATCTGCGGCGAGGAGACGGCGCTGCTCGACTCCCTCGAAGGCCGGCGCGGCCAGCCCCGGCTGCGCCCCCCCTTCCCGGCGGTCGAGGGGCTCTACGCCTGCCCCACTGTCGTCAACAACGTCGAGTCCATCGCCTCGGTTCCCGCGATCCTGAACAAGGGCAAGGACTGGTTCAAGGCGATGGGGACCGAGAAGTCCCCCGGCTTCACGCTGTACTCGCTCTCCGGGCACGTCGCCGGCCCCGGCCAGTACGAGGCCCCGCTCGGCATCACCCTGCGCCAGCTCCTCGACATGAGCGGCGGCATGCGGCCCGGGCACCGGCTGAAGTTCTGGACCCCGGGCGGTTCCTCCACCCCGATGTTCACCGACGAGCACCTCGACGTCCCCCTGGACTACGAGGGCGTCGGCGCCGCCGGCTCGATGCTCGGCACCAAGGCCCTGCAGTGCTTCGACGAGACCACCTGCGTGGTGCGGGCCGTCACCCGGTGGACCGAGTTCTACGCGCACGAGTCCTGCGGCAAGTGCACGCCCTGCCGCGAAGGCACCTACTGGCTGGTCCAGCTGCTCCGCGACATCGAGGCCGGCAAGGGCGTCATGTCCGACCTGGACAAGCTGAACGACATCGCCGACAACATCAACGGCAAGTCCTTCTGCGCCCTCGGCGACGGCGCGGCCAGCCCGATCTTCTCCTCGCTCAAGTACTTCCGCGAGGAGTACGAGCAGCACATCACGGGCAAGGGCTGCCCCTTCGACCCCAGCAAGTCGACCCTCTGGGCCGACACGGAGGTGAACGCATGACCGTCACCACTACGGCCGCCTCCGGGGGAGAAGCGGCCCTCCCGCCGCAGGACATGGTCTCGCTGACGATCGACGGCGCCGAACTGTCGGTGCCCAAGGGCACCCTCGTCATCCGCGCCGCCGAACAGCTCGGCATCGAGATCCCCCGCTTCTGCGACCACCCCCTCCTGCCCCCGGCCGGCGCCTGCCGCCAGTGCATCGTCGAGGTCGAGGGACAGCGCAAGCCGATGGCCTCCTGCACCATCACCTGCACCGACGGCATGGTCGTCAAGACCCAGCTGACCTCCGAAGTCGCCGACAAGGCCCAGCGCGGGGTGATGGAGCTGCTGCTCATCAACCACCCGCTGGACTGCCCCGTCTGCGACAAGGGCGGCGAGTGCCCGCTGCAGAACCAGGCGATGTCGCACGGCAACGCCGAATCCCGCTTCGAGGGCAGGAAGCGCACCTACGAGAAGCCCGTCCCGATCTCCACCCAGGTCCTGCTGGACCGGGAGCGGTGCGTGCTGTGCGCCCGGTGCACCCGCTTCTCCAACGAGATCGCCGGCGACCCGATGATCGAGCTGCTGGAACGCGGCGCCCTCCAGCAGGTCGGCACCGGTGAGGACGACCCCTTCGAGTCGTACTTCTCCGGCAACACCATCCAGATCTGCCCGGTCGGCGCCCTCACCTCGGCCGCGTACCGGTTCCGCTCCCGCCCCTTCGACCTCGTCTCCTCCCCGAGCGTGTGCGAGCACTGCGCGGGCGGCTGCGCGACCCGTACCGACCACCGCCGCGGCAAGGTGCTGCGGCGCCTCGCAGCGGAGGACCCCGAGGTCAACGAGGAGTGGGTCTGCGACAAGGGCCGCTTCGCGTTCCGCTACGCGCAGCGCCCGGACCGGCTGACCACCCCGCTGGTGCGCAGCGCCGCCGGAGCGCTGGAGCCGGCGAGCTGGCCCGAGGCGCTGGAGGCCGCGGCGAACGGGCTCGCCGCCGCGCGCGGCCGAGCCGGGGTGCTGACCGGCGGCCGGCTGACCGTCGAGGACGCCTACGCCTACGCCAAGTTCGCCCGGGTGGTGCTCGACACCAACGACATCGACTTCCGGGCCCGCGTGCACAGCGCGGAGGAGGCCGACTTCCTGGCCGCCACCGTCGCCGGCACCGGCAAGGACCTCGACGGCGACGGCGTCACCTACACCTCGCTGGAGGCGGCGCCCGCGGTGCTGCTCGCCGGCATCGAGGCCGAGGAGGAGGCCCCCGGGGTCTTCCTGCGACTGCGCAAGGCCCACCGCAGGTTCAAGCAGCGGACCTTCGCCCTCGCGCCCTTCGCCACCCGCGGCCTGGAGAAGGCCGGCGGCACCCTGCTTGCCGCCGCCCCCGGCACCGAGCCCGACTGGCTCGACGCGCTGTCCTCGCGGACCGGCCTGGAGGCGGGCGGCGCCGATGCCGCCGAGGCGCTGCGCACGCCCGGCGCCGTCATCGTGGTCGGGGAGCGCCTCGCCGGCGTGCCCGGTGCGCTGACCGCCGCCGTACGGGCGGCCGCCGCGACCGGCGCGAAGCTGGTGTGGATCCCGCGCCGGGCAGGGGAGCGGGCGGCCGTCGAGGCCGGCGCGCTGCCGTCCCTGCTGCCGGGCGGCCGTCCGGCGACCGACCCGCGGGCCCGCGACGAGGTCGCCACCGCCTGGGGCCTGGACGAACTCCCGCACCGCTACGGCCGCGACACCGGCCAGATCGTCGAGGCGGCGGCCACCCGGGAACTGTCCGCGCTGCTGGTCGCGGGCGTCGAGGTCACCGACCTGCCCGATCCGGCCCGCGCGCGGACCGCCCTGGAGGAGGCCTTCGTGGTCTCCCTGGAGCTGCGGCCCTCCGAGGTCACCGACCACGCGGACGTGGTCCTGCCGGTCGCCGCGGTCGCCGAGAAGGCGGGTGCGTTCATCAACTGGGAGGGCCGGGTCCGGCCGTTCGAGGCCGCCCTCAAGCCCGACCAGATGACCCGCCGGCTCGCCCCGGCCGACGCCCGCGTGCTGCACATGCTCGCCGACGCCGCCGACCGGCCGATCGCCCTGCCCGACGTGCACGCCGTACGCCGGGAGCTGGAGCGGCTCGGCCCCTGGGAGGGCGGGCTCGCGGCCGAACAGTCCACCGACCCGGTGCCGCTGCCCCGGCCGGGCGTCGGCGAGGCGGTCCTCGCGGGCCACCGGCTCCTGCTCGACCAGGGCCGGCTCCAGGACGGCGACGAGGCCCTGGCCGGCACCCGCCACGAGGCGAGCGCCCGGCTGTCGGCCGCCACCGCCGCCGAGACCGGCGTCAAGGACGGCGACGTCCTCGCGGTCACCGGCCCCGCCGGCACCGTGGAACTCCCGCTCCGGATCACCGAGATGCCCGACCGCGTGGTCTGGCTCCCGCTGAACTCCACCGGCTCCGGCGTCCTCGCCGACGCCGGCGCCCGCCCGGGCACCCTCGTACGCATCGGCCCGGCGACCCCGGCCGGCGCAGGCGACACCACTGCGGAGGTGGGCGCGTGAACACCGTTCAACTCGCTGCCGAGGACCTGTCCCTCTTCGGACGGGACGTCTGGTGGCTCGTCGTCGTCAAGGCGGTGTTCTGCTTCGCCTTCCTGATGGTGACGGTGCTCTTCTCCATCGTGTGGGAGCGCAAGGTCGTCGCCTGGATGCAGCTGCGCATCGGCCCGAACCGGCACGGTCCCTGGGGCATGCTCCAGTCGCTCGCCGACGGGGTGAAGCTGATGCTCAAGGAAGACATCGTCGTCAAGCGGGCCGACAAGGTCGTCTACGTCCTGGCCCCGATCATCGCGGCGATCCCGGCCTTCATGGCCATCGCGGTGATCCCCTTCGGCCCGGCCGGCGACGAGGTCTCCATCTTCGGCCAGCGCACCTCGATGCAGCTGACCGACCTGCCCATCGCGATGCTCTACATCCTCGCGGTGGCCTCGGTCGGCATCTACGGCATCGTGCTGGCGGGCTGGTCCTCCGGCTCCACGTACCCGCTCCTGGGCGGTCTGCGCTCCTGCGCGCAGATGATCTCCTACGAGATCGCGATGGGAGCGGCCTTCGCCTCGGTCTTCCTCTACTCCGGGTCGATGTCGACCTCGGCGATCGTGGAGGCCCAGCAGGACCGCTGGTTCATCGTGCTGCTGCCGGTGTCCTTCATCATCTACGTCGTCACGATGGTCGGCGAGACCAACCGCGCCCCCTTCGACATGCCGGAGTCCGAGGGCGACCTGGTCGGCGGCTTCAACACCGAGTACTCGTCCATCAAGTTCGCGCTGTTCATGCTCGCCGAGTACGTCAACATGGTCACCGTCTCGGCCGTCTCGGTCACCCTGTTCCTGGGCGGCTGGCGGGCCCCGTACCCGATCAGCCACTTCTGGGAGGGGGCGAACCACGGCTGGTGGCCGCTGCTCTGGTTCGTGCTGAAGGTGCAGCTGCTCCTCTTCTTCTTCATCTGGCTGCGCGGCACGCTGCCGCGCGTGCGCTACGACCAGCTGATGAAGCTCGGCTGGAAGGTCCTGATCCCGGTCTCCGTGGTCTGGCTGATGATGGTCGCCACCGTCCGGGCGCTGCGCAACGAGGCGTACGAGATCGGCGACATCGCCCTCTACGTCGGCGGCGCCGTCGTGGCGATCCTGCTGCTCTCCCTCGTCGCGGACGTCTTCCGCGACAAACGCGAGAAGACCGCGGCCGCGAAGGCCGCCGGGGACGCCGAGCCCTTCGACCCGCTGGCGGGCGGGTTCCCCGTACCGCCCAAGCCCGGCCAGCGCCTGGCACCCGTACCGCGCAGGCGGCCCCGCAGCGAGCGGGAGCTGATCGTCAGCGGTGGCGCGAACCCCGACAGCGACCGAGAGGAGGCTTGAGAGATGTCTGACGAGAAGTGGCAGAACCCGGTGGCCGGCTTCGGCGTGACCTTCAAGGCCATGTTCAAGAAGCGCCTCACCGAGCAGTACCCGGAGCAGCAGAAGACCACCGCTCCGCGCTTCCACGGACGGCACCAGCTCAACCGGCACCCCGACGGTCTGGAGAAGTGCATCGGGTGCGAGCTGTGCGCCTGGGCCTGTCCCGCCGACGCCATCTACGTGGAGGGCGCGGACAACACCGAGGAGGAGCGCTACTCCCCGGGTGAGCGCTACGGCCGGGTCTACCAGATCAACTACGCCCGCTGCATCCTGTGCGGGCTGTGCGTCGAGGCGTGCCCGACCCGGGCCCTGACCATGACGAACGAGTTCGAACTGGCCGACGCCAGCCGCGAGTCGCTCATCTACACCAAGGAGCAGCTGCTCGCCGGGCTGAGCGAGGGCATGGTCGAGGCGCCGCACTCGATCTTCCCCGGCACCGACGAGCAGGACTACTACCGCGGACTGGTGACGGGCGCGGCTCCGGGCACGGTCCGGCAGGTGGCGGTCTCCAAGGGCGAGGAGCCGGCGGACGCCGCCGGCGGCAGCGCGGCGGAGGTGGGGGCATGAGCGCCATCGCCGCGACCGCCACCTCCGGCGGTGAGGCCGTGCAGTTCTGGATCCTCGGTACGGTCGCCGTCATCGGCGCGCTGGCCACGATCCTGATGAAGAAGGCCGTGCACAGTGCACTCAGCCTCGCCGGGACGATGATCATCCTGGCCGTCTTCTACCTCGCCAACGGGGCGTACTTCCTGGGCGTCGTCCAGGTCATCGTCTACACCGGCGCGATCATGATGCTCTTCCTCTTCGTGGTCATGCTCGTCGGCGTCACCGCCGCCGACTCCCTGAAGGAGACCATCAAGGGCCAGCGCTGGCTGGCCGTCCTGTGCGGCCTCGGCTTCGGCATCCTGCTGTTCGCCGGCATCGGCCACGCGGGGCTCGGCCAGTTCAACGGACTCGGCCGGATCAACTCCGCCGGGCACGTCGAGGGCCTGGCGCAGCTGATCTTCACCAAGTACGTCTTCGCCTTCGAGATCACCGGCGCGCTGCTGATCACCGCGGCCGTCGGTGCGATGGTGCTGACCCACAGCGAGCGCACCGAACGGGCCGCGACCCAGCGCGAGCTGGCCGAGCGCCGCGTACGCGAGGGCGTCCAGCTCCCGCCGCTGCCCGCGCCCGGCGTCTACGCCCGGCACAACGCGGTGGACGTCCCCGGCCTGCTGCCGGACGGCACCCCGTCGGAGCTGACCGTCAGCAAGACGCTGCGGGCCCGCGGCCAGGTCCGCGACGTCTCCGGCGAGGCGCTCGACGACCTCAAGGCGCTGGAGCAGCGCTCCGCGGAGCGCCTCGGCCGTGAGGAGGCCTCGAAGTGAATCCGGTCAACTACCTGTATCTGGCGGCGCTGCTGTTCACCATCGGCGCCACCGGCGTGCTGATCCGCAAGAACGCGATCGTGCTGTTCATGTGCGTCGAGCTGATGCTCAACGCCTGCAACCTCGCCTTCGTCGCGTTCTCCCGGATGCACGGCAACCTCGACGGCCAGATCATCGCCTTCTTCACGATGGTCGTCGCCGCCGCGGAGGTCGTGGTCGGCCTGGCGATCATCGTGTCGCTGTTCCGTACCCGCCACTCGGCCTCGGTCGACGACGCCAGCCTGATGAAGCTGTAAGGGGTCGCTGTGGAGAACCTGATTGCGCTGCTGATCGCGGCGCCCCTGCTCGGAGCGGTGGTGCTGCTCTGCGGCGGCCGGCGCCTCGACAAGACCGGCCACTGGCTCGGCACCCTGCTCGCGGCCGTCTCCTTCGGGATCGGCGTCGTGCTGTTCGCGGACATGCTGGGGCGCGGAGCCGAGGACCGGACGCTGACGCAGAACCTGTACACCTGGATCCCCGTCGAGGGCTTCCAGGCGGACATGGCCTTCCAGCTGGACCAGCTGTCGATGACGTTCGTCCTGCTGATCTCGGGCGTCGGCACGCTCATCCACGTGTATTCGATCGGGTACATGGAGCACGACGAGCGCCGCCGCCGCTTCTTCGGCTACCTCAACCTGTTCGTCGCGGCCATGCTGCTGCTGGTCCTCGCCGACAACTACCTGCTGCTGTACTTCGGCTGGGAGGGCGTGGGCCTCGCCTCGTACCTGCTGATCGGTTTCTGGCAGCACAAGCCCAGCGCGGCCACCGCCGCCAAGAAGGCCTTCCTGGTCAACCGCGTCGGCGACATGGGCCTGTCGATCGCGATCATGCTGATGTTCACCACGTTCGGGACCTTCGCCTTCGGGCCGGTGTTCGGCGCGGTGGGGGAGGCCTCCGAGGGCAAGCTCACCGCCATCGGCCTGATGCTGCTGCTCGCGGCCTGCGGCAAGTCGGCGCAGGTGCCGCTGCAGTCGTGGCTCGGTGACGCGATGGAGGGCCCGACCCCGGTCTCGGCCCTCATCCACGCGGCCACGATGGTGACCGCGGGCGTGTACCTCATCGTCCGCTCCGCCGCGATCTTCAACGGGGCCCCGGACGCCCAGCTGGTCGTCACCGTCGTCGGCGCGGTCACGCTGCTGTTCGGTGCGATCGTCGGTTGCGCGAAGGACGACATCAAGAAGGCCCTGGCCGGGTCGACGATGTCGCAGATCGGCTACATGATCCTCGCCGCGGGCCTCGGCCCGATCGGCTACGTCTTCGCGATCATGCACCTGGTGACGCACGGCTTCTTCAAGGCCGGTCTCTTCCTCGGCGCCGGTTCCGTGATGCACGGGATGAACGACGAGGTCGACATGCGCAAGTACGGGGGCCTGCGCACGTACATGCCGGTCACCTTCGTCACCTTCGGCCTCGGCTACCTGGCGATCATCGGATTCCCGGGCCTGTCCGGCTTCTTCTCCAAGGACATGATCATCGAGGCGGCGTTCGCGAAGGGCGGCACCGAGGGCTGGATCCTCGGCGGGGTCACCCTGCTGGGCGCCGGCATCACCGCCTTCTACATGACCCGCGTCATGCTCCTCACCTTCTTCGGCGAGAAGCGCTGGCAGCCCGACGCGCACGGCCACGAGCCGCACCCGCACGAGTCCCCGAAGTCCATGACGATCCCGATGGTCGTCCTCGCCTTCGGATCCGTCTTCGCGGGCGCCTTCTTCGAGATCGGCGAGCGCTTCCTGAAGTGGCTGGAGCCCGTCACGGGCTACTCGCACGGCAATCCGCCGGTCAGCGCCATGACGGTCACCGCGGCCACCATGGTGATGCTGCTCGTCGGAGTCGGCATCGCCTGGGCGATGTACGGCAAGCGGCCCGTCCCGGTCGTCGCCCCGCGCGGCTCCTTCCTCACCCGGGCGGCCCGCCGCGACCTGTACCAGGACGACTTCAACCACGTCGTGCTGGTGCGCGGCGGGGAGCACCTGACCCGCTCCCTCGTGTACGTCGACCACAGCCTGGTCGACGGCGTGGTCAACGGGACGGCCGCCTCGGTCGGCGGTCTCTCGGGCCGGCTGCGCAAGCTGCAGAACGGCTACGCCCGCAGCTACGCGGTCTCGATGTTCGGGGGCACGGCGATCCTGATCGCCGCGACCCTGCTGATGAGGGCGGTGTGACATGAACTTCCCGCTTCTGACGGTCACGGCCGCGGTGCCCGCGGTCGGCGCGATCCTCACGGCGGCCGTCCCGGCCGCCCGCCGGACCGCCGCCAAGTGGCTCGCGCTGCTCTTCTCACTGGCGACTCTGGCCCTGGCCGTACTCGTCGCCATCCGCTTCGAACCCGGTGGCGACCGCTACCAGCTCACCGAATCCCGCCCCTGGATCGCCGACTTCGGCGTCCGCTACGAGCTGGGCGTGGACGGGATCGGCGTGGTCCTCATCGGACTCACCGCGCTCCTGATCCCCTTCGTGATCGCGGCCGGCTGGCACGACGCCGACCCCCTGGAGACCAGCTCCCAGCGCTGGCGCCCGACCCAGGGCTTCTTCGCCCTGATCCTGATGGTCGAGGCGATGGTGATCATCTCCTTCGAGGCCACCGACGTCTTCCTCTTCTACATCTTCTTCGAAGCCATGCTCATCCCGATGTACTTCCTCATCGGCGGCTTCGGGGACCGGGCGCACTCCGGCAGCGACGAGAACGCGGCCGCGCAGCGCAGCTACGCGGCGGTCAAGTTCCTCCTCTACAACCTGGTCGGCGGCCTGATCATGCTGGCCGCGGTGATCGGCCTGTACGTGGTCGCCGGGAACTTCTCCCTCCAGGAGATCACCGCCGCCCGGGCGGCGGGCACCCTGGACATGGCGACCAACACCGAGCGGCTGCTGTTCCTCGGCTTCTTCTTCGCCTTCGCGGTGAAGGCCCCGCTGTGGCCGCTGCACACCTGGCTGCCGAACGCGATGGGCGAGTCCACCGCGCCGGTCGCCGTACTGATCACCGCGGTCGTCGACAAGGTCGGCACCTTCGCGATGCTCCGCTTCTGCCTCGGGCTCTTCCCCGACGCCAGCAAGTGGGCCACGCCGGTGATCCTCGTCCTGGCTCTGATCAGCATCGTCTACGGCGCGCTGGTGGCCGTCGGGCAGCGGGACATCAAGCGGCTGGTGGCCTACGCCTCCATCTCGCACTTCGGCTTCATCATCCTGGGCATCTTCGCGATGACCTCCCAGGGCCAGTCCGGCGCCACCCTCTACATGGTCAACCACGGCCTGTCGACGGCGGCGCTGATGCTGGTGGCCGGCTTCCTGATCTCCCGTCGCGGCTCGCGGCTCATCGCCGACTACGGCGGCGTCCAGAAGGTGGCCCCGGTCCTCGCCGGGACCTTCCTGATCGGCGGCCTCGCCACCCTCTCGCTGCCGGGCCTCGCGCCCTTCGTCAGTGAATTCCTGGTCCTGGTCGGCACGTTCGCCCGCTACCCGGTCGTCGGGATCATCGCCACCGTCGGCATCGTCCTGGCCGCGCTCTACACCCTCGTGCTCTACCAGCGCACGATGACCGGGCCCGTGAAGGACGAGGTCCGTACCATGCCGGACCTGCGCGTGCGCGAGCTGTTCGTGGTTGCTCCGCTGATCGCGCTGCTCATCGGACTGGGCGTCTACCCGAAGGTCCTCACCGACATCGTCAACCCGGCGGTGGAGCACACCATGTCGGACGTGAAGCAGACGGACCCGAAGCCCGAGGTCGCCGTCGAAGCCAAGAACGGGGAGGAGGCGAAGTGAGCGCACTGACTTCCGCCCACAGCCTGTGGACACTGGCGGCCGACACCCCGGCCGACCGGATCCCGGCGCCGACCATCGAATACGCGCAGCTCGCTCCCACCCTGATCGTGGTGGGCGCGGCCGTCGTGGGGATCCTGGTGGAAGCCTTCGTGCCCCGCCGGTCCCGCTACTACGTGCAGGTGTTCCTCGCCCTCGCCGCGCTGGCCTCGGCCTTCGCCGCGGTCGTCGGCCTCGCGGCCGGCGGGTACGGCTCGTCCAAGGCCCACATCGCGGCGATGGGCGCCATCGCCGTGGACGGCCCGGCGCTCTTCCTGCAGGGCACCATCCTGCTGGCCTCGGTCGTGGCGGTCTTCACCTTCGCCGAGCGGCGCCTGGACCCGGCCGCGCACGGCAACCGGGTGGACTCCTTCGCCGCCCAGGCGGCATCGGTCCCGGGCAGCGACAGCGAGAAGGCCGCCGTCAGGGCGGGCTTCACCACCACCGAGGTCTTCCCGCTGGCCCTGTTCGCGATCGCCGGCATGCTGATCTTCCCCGCGGCCAACGACCTGCTGACGCTCTTCGTGGCCCTGGAGGTCTTCTCCCTCCCGCTGTACCTGCTCTGCGCCGTCGCCCGCCGCCAGCGGCTGATGTCGCAGGAGGCCGCGGTGAAGTACTTCCTGCTGGGCGCCTTCTCCTCCGCCTTCCTCCTCTTCGGCATCGCGCTGCTCTACGGCTACGCGGGCTCCGTGTCGTACGCGGTGATCGCCGACGTGGTCGACGGCACGATCACGAAGATCGACCCGGCGCTGGCCGGCACCATGGGCAACGACGCGCTGCTGCTCATGGGCGGCGCGCTGATCCTGACGGGCCTGCTCTTCAAGGTCGGCGCGGTCCCCTTCCACATGTGGACGCCGGACGTCTACCAGGGCGCCCCGACCCCGGTCACCGGCTTCATGGCGGCGGCGACGAAGGTGGCCGCGTTCGGCGCGCTGCTGCGGCTGCTGTACGTGGTCCTGCCGGGGCTGCGCTGGGACTGGCGCCCGGTGATGTGGGCGGTGGCCATCGTCACGATGCTGGCGGGCGCGGTGATCGCCATTACCCAGACCGACGTCAAGCGGCTCCTCGCCTACTCCTCCGTCGCGCACGCCGGTTTCATCCTGGCCGGTGTGATCGCCACGTCGGCGGAGGGCGTCCAGTCGGTCCTCTTCTACCTCCTCGCCTACTCCTTCGTGACGATCGGTGCGTTCGCGGTGGTCACCCTGGTGCGCGACGCGGGCGGCGAGGCGACGCACCTGTCCAAGTGGGCCGGTCTGGGGCGGCGTTCGCCGCTGACGGCGGCCGTGTTCGCGGTGTTCCTGCTGGCCTTCGCCGGCATCCCGCTGACGTCGGGATTCACGGGCAAGTTCGCCGTGTTCAGCGCGGCGGCGGAGGGCGGCGCCGGGGCACTGGTCGTGATCGGTGTCCTGTCGTCCGCGATCGCCGCGTTCTTCTACATCCGGGTGATCGTCCTGATGTTCTTCAGCGAGCCGAAGGCCGACGGCCCGACGGTGGCCGTCCCCTCGCCGCTGACGATGACGACCATCGCGGTGGGCGTCGCGGTCACCCTGGTCCTGGGCCTGGCCCCGCAGTACTTCCTGGACCTGGCGGGCCAGGCGAGCACCTTCGTCCGCTGACCGGTCCGGCCTGGACGAAGGGCCCGGCCCCCCTCGGGGGGGCCGGGCCCTGGGCTGTGCGGGTCTACTGTGACAGCCCCTTCGGCGTGATGGTGGTGAGGTCCAGGTCGATGGGGAAGGGGACCGAGACCTTCAGCCGGTCGTGGAAGATGCCCGTTGCGACGTAGGCGTGCGTAGCCGGTTCCAGTTCGAACACGTAGACGACCGCCCGGTCGTTCTTGTTCTCCACCCGCCAGTAGTGGGGGATGCCCGCCCGGGCGTATTTGACCGGCTTGGTCTCGCGGTCCCGGCCGATCGAGTCAGGAGAGACGACCTCGACGGCCAGCCGGACGGATGCGGCAGGGATCCGTGTCTGCTGCTCTGTGCCCCGGGCCAGTTCCTCGTCGACGACGAGGACGTCCGGCTCGGGCCGGTTCAGTCGGTCGATGTCGACGGTGAACTCTCTCATCACTTCGAGTCCGTCCGGAACCAGTGAGTCGAGTTGCCATTCGAAGAATCGCAGGGCTCGCATGTGGAAACGGGTTTGCGGACTCACGAAAATCAGGCTCCCGTCGATCAGCTCCGTGTGCGGAGGCAGGTTGGGAAGCCGGTCAAGGTCGTCGGCCGTCCACCCGCCCGCGGGCGGGACGGGCCAGCGCGGGGCGGGCTCCTGCCCGGGGATCTCGGGATCGACGCTCATCGGTAGTGCTCCCATGCCACGGAGTCTCGCGAGTCCGATCAGCGTAGCGCCGGAGTTTTCACGCAGCGCCACACTGAGGAGTGAGTCATATGCCGTAGGCACTTGACAGCGCGGGCCGGGCCAGGTGCAACTTTGACGACAGGGCCTAGTGGCCGTGCGCGTGGGCGGCGGCCGGCTTGCCCGGGATGGGGGCCTTGATCGGGCAGGTCAGCGCCGTGTTCCAGTTGTGGAAGCGACCGGCCGGGTTCTTCTTGTACGCCCACATGTGCAGGTCGTAGTGCTTGGGCATGCCCGCCCAGTGGCCGGGCATGGGGCCGTCGAAGGGCAGGCCGAACATGCTCGGCCGGTCGTCGGCGGTCGTCAGGTCCTGGTCCCGGTCGGTGGACATCCACTCCACCGTCTCCAGCCTGCGGCGGCCGTTCTTGTCCTTCTCCCGGCTGTAGAGGAGCGCGGTGGGCCTCGCGGGGTCCTTCGAACCCCAGTTGGCCTGCTTGACGTAGTGGTAGTTCATGGCGCCCGCCCCGAACGGGTTCGTCATGCACTCCTGGCCCTTCGGAACGTACCCGTCCTTGATCGCCTCGCGCTCGTCCGCGTACTTGGCCGTCGCCGCGATGGCCGTCGCCATGTCCCGCATGGCCTTCTCGTTGCGGGGGTCCGGTGCGGGCCCCTCGACCCCGTGGGCCGGGGCCACGGCGGTCAGGCCGAGGGTCACGGCGGCCGCGCAGGTGACGAGGGTCCTCAGGGTGCGTACGGTCATGGCGGCGGCTCCTCGCGGTGGGGGTACGGGGTACGGGTTCCCGCATCCGGTCGTCCGTCCACCATCCCGGCACCCCGCGCGCGCCGCACGCGGCGCGCCTCCGAACGGGGGCCGCCCGTCCGGAGGCGCCGGGTGTGCCGGACACCCGCTAGGCGGTGCCCACGATGCGGCCGACGACCTCGCCGAGGCCGACGCGTGTGCCGTCCGGGCCGGGCGCCCAGGCGGTGAGGGTGACGGTGTCCCCGTCCTCCAGGAAGGTGCGCTTGCCGTCGGCGAGCTCGATGGCGTCGCGGCCGTTCCACGTCAGCTCCAGCAGCGAGCCGCGCTGGCCGACCTCGGGGCCGCTGACGGTGCCGGAGCCGAAGACGTCGCCGGTGCGCAGGGAGGCGCCGTTGACGGTCATGTGGGCGAGCTGCTGGGCGGCGGTCCAGTACATCGTCGCGAACGGCGGCTGTGCCACCTCCTGCCCGTTGATGGAGACGGTGATGTGCAGGTCGAAGCCGCCGGGGCGGTCGACGTCCGCGTCGTCCAGGTAGGGCAGGAGCGGGAAGTCCCGGGCGGGCGGCGTCACGCGGGCGGCGTCCAGGGCCTCCAGCGGGGTCACCCAGGCGGAGACGGACGTGGCGAAGGACTTGCCGAGGAAGGGGCCCAGCGGCACGTACTCCCAGGCCTGGATGTCCCGCGCCGACCAGTCGTTGAGCAGGAACAGCCCGAAGACGTGGTCCTCGAACGCGCCCAGCGGCACCGGTCGGCCCAGCTCGGACGGGGCGCCGACGACGAAGCCGACCTCGGCCTCGATGTCGAGCTTGACGGACGGCCCGAAGACGGGCGCCGGGTCGGTGGGCGCCTTGCGCTGTCCGGAGGGGCGTACGACGTCGGTCCCGGAGACCACGATCGTGCCGGAGCGGCCGTGGTAACCGATCGGCAGGTGCTTCCAGTTGGGGGTCAGCGCGTCGCCGTCGGGGCGGAACATGCGGCCGACGTTGGTGGCGTGGTGCTCGCTCGCGTAGAAGTCGACGTAGTCGGCGACCTCGTACGGCAGGTGCAGCGTGACCCCGTCCAGCGGCAGCAGGTGCGGCTCGACCGTGGGGCGGTGGCCGGGGTCGGTCACCCACGCGGTCAGCGCCCGCCGCACGTCGCGCCAGGCGGTGCGCCCGGCTGCCAGCAGCGGGTTGAGGGAGGAGTGGCCGAGCAGTCCGGCGTACGGGGAGCCGAGCGCGACCGCGGCCGCTCCCGCGTCGAGCACGTGCCCGCCGATGCGCACGCCGATCCGGCGGCGCTCCTCCCCGGCGGTCGAGAAGACGCCGTAGGGGAGGTTGTGCGGCCCGAACGGGTCGCCCTCGGGAACATCGAGGGGGCTCTGCTGGGGCATGGGGTACTGCCTCGCTTTCGACGCGGTCCGGGGGTGTCCCGGGGGCTGGTTGACACGTTACGTGGCTGAGGGGGCGCGTGGGAGGCCGGATTCGCGCTCTATTTGTAGGACTTGTCCAAAGGGGTCCGTATCCTTGGCGCCGTGACTTCCGCGCCTCTTCCGGCCCTCCCCTTCGCCTTGATCGCCACTGACCTGGACGGGACTCTGCTGCGTGCCGGGGACACCGTTTCAGCCCGTTCCCATGCGGCTCTCGACGCCGCCCGGGCGGTCGGTGCCCGGCACATCATCGTCACCGGCCGTCCCGTCCCACAGGTACGACACGTCTTCGACGGACTCGGCTACACAGGGCTCGCAGTGTGCGCGCAGGGCGCCCAGGTGTACGACGCGGCGCGCGGCCGGCTGCTGCACTCCGTCTCCATGGACCGCGAGCTGGCGGAGGTGGCCCTCGGCAAGATCGAGGCGGAGGTCGGCGAGGTCTACGCCGCGGTCAACCAGGACGGCCTGGACGCGGAGATGCTGATGTGCCCGGGCTACCGGATGTGGCACCCGCACCTGCCGACGGTGCGGGTGGCCCGGCGCTCGGGCCTGTGGTCGGCGCCGATCAACAAGGTGCTGCTCCAGCACCCGGAACTGGACGACGACGAGCTGACCCGGGTGGCGCGGTCGGTGGTCGGGGACCTGGTGAACGTGACGATGGCCGGGGAGCACACGGTGGAGCTCCAGCCGCCGGGCATCGACAAGGCCGGCGGGCTCGCGCGGGCGGCGGACGTCCTGGGGGCGTCCCCGGCCACGACGATCGCGTTCGGGGACATGCCGAACGACGTGCCGATGTTCGCGTGGGCGGCGTGGGGGGTGGCCATGGCCAATTCCCACCCCGAGCTGGTCGCGGTGGCCGACGAGCTGACCCTGTCGAACGAGGCGGACGGCGTCGCGGTGGTGCTGGAGCGGCTGTACGGCTGACCCGGCCACCGGGCGCGCGCGCCGGTGCGCCCACGGCGGCGCGCCCGGCGCGCGCTCAGCCCGCCGAGCGGGGGAGCCGGCGCTCCCACGTGCGGTGGAAGACCACCTCGTTCCCCTCCCGGCACACCACCTCGTTCGACGTCAGGAAGCCGCCCTCGTCGCAGGAGATCTCCGAGCCGGTCTCCACCCGGACCTCCCAGCCCGACTCCGGCCGGTGCAGCCGGATCCGCCACTGCGAGCGGGTCCGGGCCGAGAGCGGGTCCCCGTCCTGGATCTCGTACACCTCCGTGGCGTCCTCGGCGTACTCCAGGCCGTCCGGGTGCACCCGGGTGCCCCCGTAGCGCGGGTCCACCTCCAGCCGCCAGGTCCCGCGCGCGACGTCCCGTACGACCAGTCGCTCCGGGCGCGGCTCGTCCAGGGTGGCCGGGAAGGAGACGCCCAGTGGTGCCGCCTGCTCCGGCGGCTCGAAGACGATGCCGTCGTCCCCGGCCGGGGAGGACGCCCGTACCGGCAGGGTCACCGAACTGCCCGCCGGGTCCAGGGTCCAGCCGGCCTCGGACCCGGCCCGCGGCCAGATCCACGGCCAGTACGCGGAGGACACCGCGAGGCGGATCCGGTGCCCCGGCGGGAAGGCGTGGCCGATGCCGTTCAGCTCGAACGTGACGTCCTCGTACGAGCCCACCGGCCACGGGACGGCACGGTCACGGCCCTGGCGGGCGGAGAGGTTCAGCGCGCCCCGGGTGACCAGCGTCGAGGCGCCGTCCGGGGCGACGTCGCACAGCCGGGCCACGACCTGCCCGTAGGGCACGTCGAGCCGCAGCCGCAGCGTGACCGACGGACGGCCCAGGATCTCCACGGGCTCCGCGCCGCCCACCGGGAACTCGAAGCAGGCCGACTTGGCGTCCTCCTCCCGCTGGTCCGGCGGCAGGTCGGCGTCGTTGCCGAAGGGGAAGAAACGGCCCGCGTCCAGCCCGGTGTGCTGCGGGGAGGCGACGGCCACCGGCGCGCCCCGGAACACGTACGGCACGGGGATCACGGTCGGCGAGGGCCAGGCCTTCTCGGCGACCCAGCGTCCCGGCAGCTCCTCGTACACGGTCGCCGGCGGGTGCGTGTCGCTGATCCAGGCGCGCAGCAGCGGCTCGTCCATGACGCCGTTGTCGGCACCCTTGAGCCAGTGGTCCCACCAGCGCAGGGTCTCCTGGAGGAAGCCGATCGCGGGCCCCGGCGGCAGCCCGCGGTCCGGGTACTGGTGCGACCAGGGGCCGATGAGGCCCCGTACGCGTGCGGACGGCAGGTGCTCGACCAGCCGCAGCACGGTGTCCCGGTACGGGTCGTGCCAGCCGCCGACCGCGAGCACGGCCGCGCCGATCGCCCCGTAGTCCTCGCAGACGCTGCCGTGGCGCCGGTAGGCGTCGCGGGTCTGGTGCGAGAGCCAGGTGTGGACCAGCGGTTCGACCGCCTCCAGCCGGTCCAGCCACTGCGTGCGCCAGCCGTCCCCGGCGTACAGCGGGTCCGGGGGCCGGGAGGCGAAGGCCAGCATGGTCGCCGCCCACGCGTGCATGTCGACGGCGAGCACCGAGCCGCCCATGTAGTGCACGTCGTTGTCGTAGCGGTCGTCGGTCGAGCAGACGGTGACGACCGCCTTGAGGGGTTCGGGGGCGAGGGCGGCGATCTGGAGGGAGTTGAAGCCGCCCCACGAGATCCCGAACATCCCCACCGAACCCGTGCACCACTCCTGCGCCGCCAGCCACTCCACCACCGCGACCCCGTCGGCGAGTTCGCGGGCGTCGTACTCGTCGCCGGGCAGGCCGCCGCTGCACCCGTGCCCGCGCACGTCCACGCGTACGGAGGCGTAGCCGTGCCCCGCGTACCAGGGGTGGCGCTGGCTGTCGCGCGGTGCGGTCCAGTCGGTGAGCCGGTAGGGGAGGTACTCCAGCAGGGCCGGGACGGGCTCGTCGGTCACGGGGCGCCAGATCCGGGCGTACAACTCCACTCCGTCGGGGAGCGGGATCCGGACATCCTCGTGGGTGGTGCCGTACGGGAACTCGGTGCGGATGATCATCGGTTCTGCCACCAATCGCCTCGGCCGCAGCCTCAGTGGACGGGGTGCATCGTGCGCCGCAGCCACGGCGCCAGTGCGAGCACGGTCAGGCCGGCCGCCACGGCGACGGCACCGTTGACGCCGAAGTACACGGGGTTCGAGACGTGGCCGTAGACCTTGACCACCTGGGCCTGGATGCCGTTGGCCAGGGCGAGGGAGAGGAACCACAGGGCCATCGTCTGGCTGCCGAAGGCCCTGGGCGCGAGCTTGGAGGTGGCCGACATGCCGGAGGTCTCCAAGAGGACGTCGCCGAGGCCGAGCAGCAGGTAGGAGCCGACGATCCACCAGGCGGCCATCTCGTAGGCGTCCCCGGTGTGACCCGACGTGGGGATCACCATGAGGAGGAAGGACAGGCCGCCCAGGACCACACCGATGGCGATCTTGTTGGAGGCGTGCGGCTGGCGGTGGCCCATCCTGGCCCAGAGCGCGGCGACGACGGGGGCCAGCGCGACCTCGAAGGCGCCGAGCGCCGAGGCGTACCAGCTCGCGGGGAAGTCGAAGCCCAGGATGGTGGTCTCGGCGTGGGTGGAGGCCAGCAGCATCATCGTCGAGTAGGCCTGGAAGAGGATGAAGTTGAAGGCCACCGAGGCCAGGAAGAGCACCACGTACGGGCGCAGCCGGCCGCGCTCCTGCGGCGTCACCCGGGGGCTGCGGAACATCACCGCGAAGTAGACCACCGGGGCGGCGACCGAGACGAGGGTGAGCAGGTCGACGAAGCGGTCCATCGTCAGCCACCCGGCGACCGCCAGAAGGGTGGCGAGCGCGGCGGCGGCGAGGGCTCCGCCGGTGATCCACCCCACGGCGCGGCGCATCGCGTCGGGTGCGAGGGCGTATGCGGCGGAGTGCCCGCGCCCGGCCAGGTGGCGGCGGCCGAGGACGTACTGGACCAGGCCGGCGGTCATGCCGATCGCGGCGGCGGAGAAGCCCCAGTGCCAGCCCTTGTGCTCGCCGAGCCAGCCGGTGACCAGCGGTCCGGCGAAGGCGCCGATGTTGATGGCCATGTAGTAGAGGGCGAAGCCCGCGTCGCGCCGGTCGTCGTCCGTCCGGTACAGCGCGCCGACCATGGTGGCGACGTTCGGCTTGAGCAGGCCGGTGCCGGCGCTGATCAGGCCCAGGCCGGTCCACGTCATGGCGGTGGCGGGCACGGCCATGGCGTAGTGGCCGCAGGCGATGAGGACGCCGCCCCAGAGCACGGCGCGGTAGGAGCCGAGGATGCGGTCGGCGAGCCATCCGCCGGCGACGGAGACGAGGTAGACCATGGTCCCGTAGGCCGCCGCGACGGAGGCCGCGGTGCCGGGGGCCATGCCCAGGCCGCCGTCCGCCGCCGTGTCCGCGAAGTAGAGGACGAGGATGGCCTGCATGCCGAGGAAGGAGAAGCGCTCCCAGACCTCCAGCCCGGAGAGGGTGGCGAGGCCGCGCGGGTGGCCGAGGAAGGCGTGGTCGTCCTGCGGGGGCGGCGGTGCGTCCGCCGGGTCCGAGGGCTCGTCCCGCTCGGTCGTAGTTCTGGGCAAAACGTACGCTCCGGTTGTTTCGGCTCCTCCCGAACATACCGGTGCTCATCGGGCAGTGTGGGGAGGGTGGCCGGGAAGGCCCTCTCGGTGATCGAAAACAGACCCGATACGCTGGCTTGAGTGATGGCAGCGACACATCGACAATCCATGTGATCGTCAGCGTGATCGTCAGCAGACAGGAGTACCCCTCGTGACCGTCGTCGGGCCGTTCGGACTGAGCGTGCGGGACCAGGCTCTTGAGACCGATGTCCAGGCCGGACTGGCCGCCGTCGAGGCGGGTCTGCTGGAAGCCACCAAGAGCGAAGTCCCCTTCATCACCGAGGCCGCACAGCACCTGGTCCGGGCCGGGGGCAAGCGGTTCCGGCCGCTGCTCGTGATGCTCGCGTCCCGATTCGGCGACCCCTACGCGCCCGGGATCGTCCCGTCCGCCGTGGTCGTGGAGCTCACCCACCTGGCGACGCTCTACCACGACGACGTCATGGACGAGGCGGACGTGCGCCGCGGCGTGGAGAGCGCCAACGCCCGCTGGGGCAACTCGGTGGCCGTCCTGACGGGTGACTTCCTCTTCGCCCGGGCCTCGCACATCCTGGCCGACCTCGGACCCGAGGCCGTCCGGATCCAGGCCGAGGCCTTCGAGCGGCTCGTGACGGGCCAGATCCTGGAGACGGCCGGTCCGCGCGACGGCCGCGACCCCGTCGCGCACTACCTCGACGTCATCGCCGGCAAGACCGGCTCGCTGATCGCCGTCTCCGGCCGTTTCGGCGCGCTCATGTCCGGCGCCGACGAGTCCGTCGTCGACATCCTGACCCAGTACGGCGAGCGGCTCGGCACCGCCTTCCAGCTCGCCGACGACGTCCTGGACATCGCCTCCGACGCCCACGAGTCCGGCAAGACGCCGGGCACCGACCTGCGCGAGGGCATCCCGACGCTGCCCGTGCTGCGGCTGCGCGAGATGGCCGCGCGGGACGGCCGCCCGGAGGACCTGGAGCTCGTCGCACTGCTGGACGGCGACCTCAACGACGACGCCCGCCACGCCGAGGTCCTCACCCGGCTGCGCGCGCACCCCGCCCTGGAGCAGGCCCGCCGCGACACCGTCCGGTACGCGGAGGACGCGCGCGCCACGCTCGCGCCGCTGCCCGAGTGCTTCGCGAAGGCGGCTCTGGAGGAGCTGTGCGACGCGGTGGTGCACCGCGCCGGCTGACGCCCCCGGGCGGGCGGCCGCGCCCGACGACGCCGGACGGGCCCTCGTCCCGACGACCCCTACGGGTCGGGGGAGGAGGGCCCGTTCCGTGTCATCCCACGGTCGTACGTCCAGTTGCTTCCGGGGACTGACGCCCCGGCGCCGCCGATTTGGTCAGATGGAGTCATCAATCCCACCAGATCGGGTGAGCGCGGCGACACGCGGATCGCCGCAGTCGACACAGAGGGCAGGGCACTGACATGGCAGCGAACACGAAGACTCCTCGCAAGGTCGCCCGGTACGCCGTACCGGTCGCGGTGGCGGGTGTCGCCGCGGCGACCGTGGCGATGGTCCCGGCCTTCGCCAACGCCGGCGGACCCGACCTGCCCAAGGTGACGGCGCAGCAGCTGATCGAGAAGGTCGCGGCCTCTGACGTGGAGCAGCTGTCCGGGACGGCGAAGATCAGCACCGACCTGGGCCTGCCGAAGATCGCCTCGGGTCTGCTCGGCGGCGGGGGCGTCACGGGCGGCTCCGCCAACCCGGAGGACAAGATCGCGCAGCTCGCCAACGGCACGCACACCCTCCGGGTCGCGGCCGACGGCGAGGACCGCCAGAAGCTCACCTTCCTGGACGGCAAGGACGAGTACAGCCTCATCCACGACGGCGACGAGGTGTGGGGCTACGACTCCAAGTCGAACGAGGTCTTCCACGAGAAGGCCACCCCGTCGGAGCAGGCCGGCAAGGGCGCGGGCAAGGAGCGCAAGACCGGTGACCGGCCGGCGGGCTCCCCGCAGAAGATGGCCGAGGAGATCCTCGCGGCCGCCGGTCCCACCACGGACATCAGCGTGGGCGAGACCGCGCAGGTGGCCGGCCGGGACGCCTACCAGCTGGTGCTCAAGCCCAAGCAGGCCGGCTCGACCGTCGGATCGGTGCAGATCGCGGTGGACGCCAAGAACGGCGTACCGCTGCGCGTGCAGCTGCTCTCCGCGCAGGGCGGCAAGCCGATCGTGGACGCCGGCTTCACCAAGGTGGACTTCGCCAAGCCGGCCGCCGACACCTTCGCCTTCACCCCGCCCAAGGGCGCCAAGGTGACCGAGGGCGTGGACGGCCACGGCAAGGGCGACAAGGACGGCGCGTTCAAGGCGCTGGAGTCCTTCCCCGGCCTGGAGGGCCTCGCCGGCGGCCCGGGCGGCAAGGGGGACGTGAAGGTGCTCGGCGAGGGCTGGGCGACCGTCGCGCGCATCGACTCCGGTGCCGGCAGGAGCCTGAAGGACCTGGAGAACGACAAGAACGCGCCCAAGGAGGCCAAGCAGTTCCTCGACTCCCTCGGGGACAAGGTCAACGGGTCGTTCGGTGAGGGCCGGGTCATGTCGACCCGCCTGTTCAACGTCCTGGTCACCGACGACGGCAAGGTCTACGCCGGCGCGGTCACCAAGGACGCGCTGGTGAAGGCGGCCGACGCCGACAAGTAGCCGCTGCGCGCGGTGAGCGCCGGGGGTGGGCGGGGGACTGTGTCCCTGCCCACCCTTGCCGCGTTACAGCTGCCCGTACAGCGGTCGCGCTGTACGGTGTTGGGCATGTCGAGACACGTCACCATCCGCCTGGACGAAGAGTTCCACGAGCGCCTCAAGGCGCGCGCGGCGGCACTGGGGACGACGGTCACCGCTCTGATCACGGAGGTCACCGAGCGCGAACTCGACGAGGACCGGAAGAACTTCCTCTCCGGCATAGAGGAGTTCGCCGACCACTGGGGCTACTTCCAGGAGCGGTTCGGCCATTGAAGATCACCATGGAGTGGGCCTGGACCGCTCTGGCCCACCATCTCCCGTCAGATCCCGCCGTGTGGGATCCCTCCGGGGTGGCCGCCGCGGTCGCCCGGCACCAGAACGACCTGGTCCTGGTGCCAGAACAGCCCGCCCCGGACACCGCGTGGCGGGCCGCCGCGTTTCTGCACACGCTCGCGGTCTGCCCGGCGCTGGAATCACCGATGAACGAGTTCTACGCCGCCGCGGCGACCCGCTCGTACCTGCGCGTGGCCGGGGCCGCGAAGCTGCCCTCGCCGGAGGAACTCGGCGACCTCGTCGAGGCGGCGAAGCTGGGCCGCGCGGACATCGCCGCCGTGGCGGAGGAGCTGCGGGCCCGGATGAGGGAGCCGCTGGAGGCCTCCTCGCAGGCCGCGCGCGCCGAGGACGCCTGAGCTTCCGGCGCGGCCCGCGAGGACCGTGCCGGAGCCCTGGGAGGGGCCGCCGGGCCAGGAGGCCCGGGCCGCCGCTAGAAGGTGATCTTCCAGCTGTTGATGTAGCCGACGTCCTGCGCGGCGGAGTCCTTGACCCGGAGCTTCCACACGCCGTTGGCGACCTCGCTGGAGGCGTTGACGGTGTACGACTGCACGAGGTTGTCGGCGCTGCCGCCGGAACGGTTGTGCAGGTTGTAGACCGTGCCGTCGGGGGCGAGCAGGTCGACCACCAGGTCACCGCGGTAGGTGTGGACGATGTTCACGTCCACCTTGGTGGTGGCCGGCGCGTTGCCCGCGACGCCGGAGACCGTGATCGGCGAGGTGACCGCCGCGGCCGGGGAGTCCGGGATGGTCACGTCCGCCGTGTTCTCGAAGGACGGGCCCGGCGGGACCGGGGTGGACGCGCCCAGGTTCCAGATCGCGTAGGCGATGGCGTCCGCGTTGCGGTCCAGGGCGGTGTCGTTGATGTTCGCGGTGTTGTCGCAGGAGGAGTGGTAGCAGCGGTCGAAGGACTGGCCGGCGGTGCCGCCCCACTTCTGCGCCTGCGCGGAGGACTTGGTGTTGCTGGCCCCGGTGAACAGGCCGCCGACGGGGATGCCCACGTTCTTGAAGGAGGCGTGGTCGGAGCGGCCGTCGCCCTCGGTCTCGATCTCGGTCGCGACGCCGATGCCCGCGTAGTAGTTCTTGAAGGTCTGCTCGATCGTCGGGTCGTCGTCGTAGACGAAGTAGCCCGGGTTCGGCGAGCCGATCATGTCGAAGTTCAGGTACCCGGCGAACTTGGCCCGCTCGGCCGTCGGCAGGTTGTTGACGTAGTACTTCGACCCGACCAGGCCCAGCTCCTCCGCGCCCCACCAGCCGAAGCGCAGGTGCTTGGTGGGCTGCAGACCGGCCCGCGAGACGGCCAGGGCGGTCTCCAGGACGGCCGCGCTGCCGGAGCCGTTGTCGTTGATGCCGGCGCCCGAGGTGACGGAGTCGAGGTGCGCGCCGGCCATCAGGACCGAGTTCGGGTCGCCGCCCGGCCAGTCGGCGATCAGGTTGTAGCCGGTGGCGCCGCTGGAGGTGAAGGTCTGCAGCGTCGTGGTGAAGCCCGCCGCGTCGAGCTTGGCCTTCACGTAGTCGATCGAGGCCTTGTAGCCGGCCCGGCCGTGCGCGCGGTTGCCGCCGTTGTTGGCGGCGATGGTCGAGAGCTGCGACAGGTGGGCCTTGACGTTGGCCAGCGGTATGTCGGGCGGGGTCGGCGCCGCGGTGACCGCCGTGGGGGCGGCGAGGGCGGCGGGGGCGGTGGAGGCGAACAGGCCGGCGACCGCGAGGGCGGTCACGGCGGCGAGGCGCCGGGAGACGGACAGGCTCATGTGGGGGCTCCGGGATTCCGCTGGGGATATGACGGAACGAGCGAGAGAGAGCTGGTGAGCGTTAGTGCGTCAGTGCGAGCCTGATGGTCAGCGAGAGTATGACTGTCCGTCAAGACCTCAATCCGGTCAGGGCGGTTCGGAAAACGGACGATCCCCGGTACGGAGGTTCCGTACCGGGGATCGTGGGGTCGGGGGCGTCTGCCGGTGCGCCCTGCGGGCGGCCGCTAGGCGGGCTCGCGGGCCGGGGCCGGGACGATCACGGGAGCCGCCTCCAGCCGGGCCCGGGAGCGCCGCGCCGTCCGCAGCGCGTCCCAGGTCAGGAGGGCCAGGGCGGCCCACACCAGGGAGAAGCCGGCCCAGCGCTCGGGCGGCATGGCCTCGTGGAAGTACAGGACGCCGAGCCCGAACTGGAACACCGGGGCCATGTACTGCAGCAGCCCCAGGGTGGACAGCGGGACCCGGATCGCCGCCGCCCCGAAGAACACCAGCGGGATCGCCGTGACCAGACCGGTCGCGGCCAGCAGGAGCGCGTGGCCGACGCCCTGCGAGGCGAAGGAGGACCGGCCCTGGGCGCCCAGCCACAGCAGGTAGCCGAGGGCCGGGAGGAACAGCATGGCCGTCTCGGCGGCCAGCGACTCCAGCCCGCCCATGTTGAGCTTCTTCTTGATCAGCCCGTACGTGGCGAAGGAGCACGCGAGGACCAGCGAGATCCATGGCGGCCGCCCGTAGCCGACGGCCAGCACGAGCACGGCGACGAAGCTGATCCCGACGGCGACCCATTGCGCACGGCGCAGCCGCTCGCCCAGCACCAGCACGCCCATGGCGATGCTGACCAGCGGGTTGATGAAGTAGCCGAGGCTGGACTCGACGACGTGGCCGTGGTTGACCGACCAGATGTAGAGCCCCCAGTTCACGCTGATCACCGACGCGGCCAGCGCGGTCAGGCCGAGCTTGCGCGGCTGGCGCAGCAGCTCCCGTATCCAGCCCCAGCGGCGCACCGCGAGCAGGGCCAGCCCGACCACGGCCAGCGACCAGGTCATCCGGTGGGCCAGGATCTCGACGGCCCCGGCGGGCATGAGGAGCGGCCAGAAGAGGGGTACCAGCCCCCACATCCCGTATGCGCCGAATCCGTAGAGCAAACCCGCGCGCTGCTCGTTCTCCGCCTTCACGGGGCCTCCTGTGCGACTTCCAGCCAACTTCACGACGGTATCGCCGCACGGTCCAGATGTCATGCCCGTTATTGCGAGATACTCATGACATCTTCCGGGGCCGTCGGGTCCGTACGGACGCGCGGGCCGCCCGGGTCAGGCCAGTGCGGCGCCGATCGCCTCGGCGACCGGGGTCGTCGGCCGTCCGATCAGCCGGGCGAGGTCCCCGCTGGTGCCGGCCAGCCGGCCGCGCGCGATCGCCGCGTCCACGTCGACGACGACCGCCGCGAAGCCCTCGGGGACCCCGGCGTCCGTCAGGATCCGCACGTGCTCCTCCGCCGGGACCTCGGTGTACGCGATCTCCTGGCCGCTCAGCGCCGACACCTCGGCCGCGTACTCCCCGAGGCTCCACGCGGTGTCGCCGGAGAGCTCGTAGACCCGGTTCAGGTGCCCCTCGCCGGTGAGCACCACGGCCGCGGCGGCCGCGTAGTCGGCGCGCGCCGCCGAGGCGACCCGGCCCCCGCCCGCACTGCCCACGACCGCCCCGTGACCGAGGACGGCCGGCAGCTCGCGGGTGTAGTTCTCGTGGTACCAGCCGTTGCGCAGGAAGGTGTACGGGAGCCCGGAGGCGAGGACGGCCCGCTCGGTGGCGGTGTGCTCGGCGGCCAGCTCGAAGTCGGCCTCGGGGCCGCCGAGGATGCCGGTGTAGGCCAGCTGCGCCACGCCCGCCGCCTTCGCGGCGTCGATCACCGCGGTGTGCTGGGCGGTGCGCCGCCCGATCTCGTTGCCGGAGATCAGCAGCACCCGGTCACCGGGCTCGAAGGCGCGGGCGAGGGCGGCCGGGTCGTCGTAGTCCGCGACGCGCACCTCCACCCCGCGCGCGGCCAGGTCTGCGGCCTTCTCCTCGTTGCGGACGACGACGGCGACGCGGTCGGCGGGGACCCGTGCCAGCAGTTCCCCGACGACGAGCCGGCCGAGGGCTCCGGTGGCGGCGGTGACGACGATGCTCA
This sequence comes from Streptomyces sp. WAC03905, assembly GCF_057371075.1. Lineage (NCBI taxonomy): Bacteria > Bacillati > Actinomycetota > Actinomycetes > Kitasatosporales > Streptomycetaceae > Streptomyces > Streptomyces sp. WAC03905. The sequence goes on along the minus strand of NZ_JBXYDZ010000003.1, from coordinate 3,390,365 downwards.
TGCGTGCTCTCCTCGGTGGACGACAGCACCAGCCTACGGTAAGCGCTAACTTTTAGAAAGCGCTGTGTTTGAGGGGGTGTGCGCCGAAGCCCGGGCCCCCGAGGGGCCCGGGCTTCCGGTGGTCGTGTCGCGCGGGCGGTCAGCCGACGACCGTCCAGGTGTCGTTACCATTCAGCAGCGCGCCGAGGTCGCCCTTGCCGTTGCGGTCGACGGCCGCGTCGAGCTGGTCGGCCATGAGCGTGTCGTAGACCGGCCGTTCGACGCTGCGGAAGACGCCGATCGGGGTCCGGTGCAGGGTGTCCGGGTCGGCGAGGCGGGAGAGCGCGAACGCCGTCGTGGGGCTGGCGGTCCGCGCGTCGTGGACCAGGACCTGCCCCTCGTTGGCGGGGGTCACGTCGACGACCTCCAGGTCACCGGTGGCGTGGTTGCGCACGACGCCCTTCTCGTCGTCCGCGCCGAAGCGGATCGGCCGGCCGTGCTCCAGCCTGATCACTGCCTCGCGCGCCCGGTCCTTGTCCTTGAGGACCTCGAAGGCGCCGTCATTGAAGATGTTGCAGTTCTGGTAGATCTCCACGAGCGCCGTGCCCTGGTGGTCGGCCGCCTGGCGCAGCACCTCCGTGAGGTGCTTGCGGTCGGAGTCGACGGTGCGGGCGACGAAGGAGGCCTCGGCGCCGAGCGCCAGGGACACCGGGTTGAAGGGCGCGTCGAGCGAACCCATCGGCGTCGACTTCGTGATCTTGCCGACCTCGGAGGTGGGGGAGTACTGGCCCTTGGTCAGCCCGTAGATCCGGTTGTTGAACAGCAGGATCTTCAGGTTGACGTTGCGGCGCAGGGCGTGGATGAGGTGGTTGCCGCCGATGGAGAGCGCGTCGCCGTCACCGGTGACCACCCACACCGACAGGTCCCGGCGCGAGGTGGCCAGCCCCGTCGCGATGGCGGGGGCCCGGCCGTGGATCGAGTGCATCCCGTAGGTGTTCATGTAGTACGGGAAACGGGAGGAGCAGCCGATGCCCGAGACGAAGACGATGTTCTCCTTCGCCAGCCCCAGCTCGGGCATGAAGCCCTGGACCGCGGCCAGCACGGCGTAGTCGCCGCAGCCCGGGCACCAGCGGACCTCCTGGTCCGACTTGAAGTCCTTCATCGACTGCTTGCTCTCGGCCTTGGGTACCAGCGAGAGCAGGGTCCGCGCCCCGTCGGCCGCCTCCGTCACCTCAGTCATCGATGGCCTCCTTGAGAACCGTGGCGAGCTGCTCGGCCTTGAACGGCATTCCGTTGACCTGGTTGTACGACCGGGCGTCCACCAGGTATTTCGCCCGGATCAGGATGGCGAGCTGCCCGAGGTTCATCTCCGGCACCACTACCTTCTCGTAACGCCCCAGGACCTCGCCGAGATTCCTGGGGAAGGGGTTGAGGTGGCGCAGGTGGGCCTGCGCGACGGGAAGTCCGGCGCCCCGTACCCGGCGGACCGCGGCGGTGATGGGGCCGTAGGTGGAGCCCCAGCCGAGGACCAGCGTGGTGGCGCCGTCCGGGTCGTCGACGTCCAGCTCGGGCACCTCGATGCCGTCGACCTTGGCCTGGCGGGTGCGGACCATGTGGTCGTGGTTGGCCGGGTCGTAGGAGATGTTGCCCGTGCCGTCCTGCTTCTCGATGCCGCCGATGCGGTGTTCGAGGCCGGGGGTGCCGGGCACCGCCCAGGGCCGGGCCAGCGTCTGCGGATCCCGCTTGTAGGGCCAGAAGACGTCGGTGCCGTCGGCGAGCGTGTGGTTCGTCGCGGCGGCGAACTTGACCTTCAGGTCCGGCAGGTCCGCGACCTCCGGGACCCGCCACGGCTCGGAGCCGTTGGCGAGGTAGCCGTCGGACAGCAGGAAGACCGGCGTCCGGTAGGTCAGCGCGATCCGGGCCGCGTCGAGAGCGGCGTCGAAGCAGTCCGCCGGGGTCCTCGGCGCCACGATCGGGACGGGCGCCTCGCCGTTGCGCCCGTACATCGCCTGGAGCAGGTCCGCCTGCTCCGTCTTGGTCGGCAGGCCGGTCGAGGGGCCGCCGCGCTGGATGTCCACGATCAGCAGCGGCAGTTCCAGCGAGACCGCGAGGCCGATCGTCTCCGACTTGAGCGCCACTCCGGGCCCGGAGGTGGTGGTGACCCCGAGCGCCCCGCCGAAGGCCGCGCCGAGCGCCGCCCCGATGCCGGCGATCTCGTCCTCGGCCTGGAAGGTCCGCACGCCGAAGTTCTTGTGCTTCGACAGCTCGTGCAGGATGTCCGAGGCCGGGGTGATGGGGTAGGAGCCCAGGTAGAGGGGCAGGTCGGCCTGCTGGCTCGCGGCGATGAGCCCGTAGGAGAGGGCCAGGTTCCCGGAGATGTTGCGGTAGGTGCCGGTGGGGAAGGCCTGGGTCGCGGGCGCCACCTCGTAGGAGACCGCGAAGTCCTCCGTCGTCTCCCCGAAGTTCCAACCGGCCCGGAAGGCCACGATGTTCGCCTCGGCGATCTCGGGCTTCTTCGCGAACTTCTGCCGCAGGAAACTCTCGGTGGCCTCGGTGGGCCGGTGGTACATCCACGACAGCAGGCCCAGCGCGAACATGTTCTTGCTGCGCTCCGCCTCCTTGCGGGAGAGCCCGAAGTCCTTCAGCGCCTCCACCGTCAGCGTGGTCAGCGGCACCGGGTGCAGGTTGTAGGCGGCCAGCGAGCCGTCCTCCAGCGGCGAGGTCTCGTAGCCGACCTTGGCCATGGGGCGCTTGGTGAACTCGTCCGTGTTGACGATGATCTCCGCGCCGCGGGGCACGTCGGCGATGTTCGCCTTCAGGGCGGCCGGGTTCATCGCCACCAGCACGTTCGGCGCGTCGCCGGGGGTGAGGATGTCGTGGTCGGCGAAGTGGAGCTGGAACGAGGACACGCCCGGCAGGGTGCCGGCGGGGGCGCGGATCTCGGCCGGGAAGTTCGGCAGGGTCGACAGGTCGTTCCCGAACGACGCCGTCTCCGAGGTGAACCGGTCACCGGTGAGCTGCATACCGTCACCGGAGTCACCCGCGAACCGGATGATCACCCGATCGAGACGCCGTACTTCCTTGCCGTCCGGACTCCCCGGGGTGCGCTGTCCACCGACGACCGCACCTCCGGCCCCGTCGGCCTGCTCGGCTGGGCTGCTGACCTGGCTGGTCACTGAACTGGACCTCCTTCGAGGCGTGAGCACCCCCATAACCCACCCTACGTCGGTAGGGATCAGGCCCCCAGGAGCGACCACATTCTGGACCGTAGGACCGCCCCTTGAGACGGTCCTGCCGGTATGCCGTATCTGACAGAGTGTCAGTCGATCAAGACTTCAGGTAGGTGAGAACGGCCAGGACCCGCCGGTGATCCCCGTCACTCGGCGAGAGGCCCAGTTTCATGAAGATGTTGCTGACGTGCTTCTCCACCGCGCCGTCGCTCACGACCAGCTGCTTCGCCACGGCGGAATTCGTCCGCCCCTCGGCCATCAGCCCGAGCACCTCGCGCTCGCGGGGCGTCAGACCCGCCAGCACGTCCTGCTTCCGGCTGCGCCCGAGCAGCTGTGCGACGACCTCGGGGTCCAGGGCCGTACCGCCCCGGGCCACCCGCACCACCGCGTCCAGGAACTCCCGGACCTCGGCCACCCGGTCCTTCAGCAGATACCCCACTCCGGTACTGGAACCGGCCAGGAGTTCCGTGGCGTACTGCTCCTCCACGTACTGCGACAGCACGAGCACACCTATCCCGGGGTGATCGCGGCGCAGCCGTACGGCCGCCCGCACGCCCTCGTCGGTGTGCGTCGGCGGCATCCGCACGTCCGCCACCACCACGTCCGGCAGCGCATCCTCGGCGGCGAGGTCCGCCACCGTCTTGATCAGGGCTTCCGCGTCCCCGACGCCCGCCACGACGTCATGCCCCCGGTCGGTCAGCAACCGGGTCAGACCCTCGCGCAGCAGCACTGAATCCTCGGCGATGACCACCCGCACCCTGTCTTCCACGACTCAGCAGCTCCCGCGTCCGCTCGTTCCCGTACTGCCCGACCCAGCCAAGCATCCCAGCCTTAAGTCCCGGTGAAGGCAGAGCCGGGACAACACGTGGGCGTACGCGGGCAGTTTTCGCCCGGCGCGCGACCGGGAAGCCCCGAGTCCGCTTCCCCCGCCCCCAGCGGATCCCGCCCGGCGCCCGGACCCAGCCCCGCCGGACGTCTCGGGCACGGGGTGCGGGGCGGAGGCCTGGAGGCGGCGCGGTTGCGGTCGCGGCTGGTTCAGCCCCAACGGTGTTTGAGGCGCGGGGTCGGGGGCGGAGCCCGGGAGGCGGCGCCGCACCGGGCGTGGCCGGTTCGGCCCCACCGGCGTCTCGGGCGCGGTGTGCGGGGCGGAGCCTCCGGAAGCGGCGCCGCACCGGTCGCGGCTGGTTCGGCCCCGCCGGGCGTCTCGGGCGCGGGGTGCGGGGCGGAGCACGGGAGGCGGCGCGGTTGCGGTCGCGGCTGGTTCAGCCCCAACGGTGTTTGAGGCGCGGGGTCGGGGGCGGAGCCCCGGAAGCGGCGCCGCACCGTTCGCACGACGACGGGACCCCCGCCCACCCGGACGGGAGTCCCGAACCTGCACCACGCCCCTGCCGCCGCGGGCTACGCCCCGCCTCCCCCGGCCCTGCAGCCGCGGGCTACGCCCGCCACGGCAGCTCGGCGGTCACCGTCGTCCCACCCCCCTCGGGGGAATCCACGACCAGCACCCCGTCCACCGCGTCCAGCCGCTCCGCCAGGCCCGCCAGCCCGCTCCCGGCCGACACGACCGCCCCGCCCCGGCCGTCGTCGGCGACCTGCAGCAGCAGCCGGCCACCGGACGTCCACACGTCGACCGAGGCGGACCGCGCCCCGGCGTGCTTGCTGATGTTCTGCAGCAGCTCCGAGACTGTGAAGTACGCGATCCCCTCGATCGCCGCCGCGGGCCGGGCCGGGAGGTCCACGGCCACCCGTACCGGCACCGCGCACCGCGAAGCCACCGACGACAGCGCCGCGTCCAGCCCGCGGTCCGTCAGCACCGCCGGGTGGATCCCCCGGGCCAGGTCCCGCAGCTCCTGGAGGGCGATCTTCACCTCGCCGTGGGCCTCGTCCACCATGCGGGCGGCCGCCTGCGGGTCCTCGGCCAGCTTCTCCCGGGCCATCCCCAGGTCCATGGCCAGCGAGACCAGCCGTGCCTGCGCCCCGTCGTGCAGATCCCGCTCGATGCGCCGCAGGTCGGCGGCGGCCGTGTCCACCACGACCCCCCGGTCGGTCTCCAGCTCGGTGACCCTGCTGTCCAGCCGGGACGCCCCGAGCAGGCCGCCGACCATGACCCGGTCGACGGTGGTCAGCGCCCGGATCACCCAGGGCGTGGCGAGCGTGAGGGCGAGCCCGATCAGGCAGGTCAGGGCGATCTCCGCGGGGGAGTCGAGGTAGAAGGAGTAGTCGCCGTCCTGGTAGAGCTGCAGCCCGGGCTGGTCGGTGTAGGCCGGGAAGACCCAGAACCACAGCGGGTACAGCAGATAGGCCCAGCCGGCCGCCCAGAGGGTCAGTGCCAGGCAGAAACCGAACACCGCCCACGGGAAGTGGATCAGCGAGTACAGCAGGTGCCGCCAGGCGCTCCCGCTCTTGAGCACCGCGCCCATGGCCGCCAGCGGGCCGCTCTTCTTCGCCCGGATCGGCGCCGGGTCGGCGACGTCCGCCCCCAGCAGCCCGCGCACCCGGGCCCGCTCCACCCACCCGAATCCGCGGCACATCGCGAGGGCGCCCGCCAGGACCGGGACACCGATGAAGGTGACGAGCAGCCCCGCGCCGAGGCTCACGCCCGTGATGGCGAGCGAGAAGTACAACGTGCTCAGCGGCAGCCCGACCAACAGGTACGCGAACTCCCGCCAGGTCCGCCCCGACACCGGTGCCAGCAGCACCGCCCCGGCGCCGCCGCGCCGCCCGCCCTTGCCGTCGTCCATCTCCCGACCCACCCTTCCGCTCCTCTGCCTACACCCCCACCCTCCCGCCCCACCCCACCCCGGGACCATGCGGCGAGTAGGCATCTCCACCCGGGGGTTAACCCCACCCCTCCGAACCACACCGCACGCCCCCACCCCACGGACGCCGGAACACGGGCGCGGCGCCGCTCCGGCAGTCTGGACACTGCCGCGCACCTCCAGCCCCCGCCTGCACCGGAGGCGCAAGGCACGGCCCCGCGCGGCCCGGCCCCGACCAATCCCGTCCGCAGTGGGGCGCTGCCGCGCCGTTCCACCTCACCGGAGGCGTGAGGCGTGAGGCGCGGGGCGCGGGCGTGCCGCCGCATGGTCCACCCACCCCGGTCCTGTCCGTCAGCCGGGGCACATCCGGCCTCACCGGAGGCGCACATGCGCGGGTCGTTCACCCGGGCCCGGTCCTGCCCGTCAGCGGCGGCACGTTCAGCTCCGTCTGCACCGGAGGCGCAAGGCGCGGCCCCGCACGTTCGCGGGTCCCGGTTCCGTCCGCAGTGGGGCGCTGCCGCGCCGTTTCGGCCTCGCCGGAGGCGTGAGGCGCGGGGCACGGGGCACGGGGCGCACGGTCCTCCGGCCCCCCCCGGCCCGTCCGGCAGTCGGACACTGCCGCGCACCTCCAGCCCCGCCGGCGTCTGAGGCGCGGGGTGCGGGGCGGAGCCCCGGGAGCCGGCGGGCGGCCGGACGCGCGAACGGGGCCCCCGCCCCACCCGGACGGGAGCCCCGCTCACCTTCAACCCGCCCCGCCGGCCACACCCCGGCGGCCACGACTCAGCCCCGCCCCCGCCACGGCAGCTCCGCCGTCACCACCGTCCCCTCCCCCTCGGGGGAGTCCACCACCAGCACCCCGTCCACCGCGTCCAGCCGCTCCGCCAGCCCCGCCAGCCCGCTCCCGCCGGCCGTGTCCGCCCCGCCCCGCCCGTCGTCCGACACCCGGATGACCAGCCGGGCCCCCGCCCGCCACACCTCCACGGTCGCGCCCCGTGCCCGCGCGTGCTTGCTCACGTTCTGCAGCAGCTCGGACACCACGAAGTACGCGATCCCCTCGATCGCCTCCGCCGGCCGGGCCTCCTGCCCCGTCGGCAGATCCACCAGCACCTTCACCGGCACCACGCACCGGGCCGCCACCGACGACAGCGCCGCGTCCAGCCCGCGGTCGGTCAGCACCGCCGGGTGGATCCCGCGGGCCAGGTCCCGCAGCTCCTGGAGGGCCAGCTTCACCTCCCCGTGGGCCTCGTCGACCATCGCCGCCGCTCCCTCCGGGTCCTCCAGCAGCTTCTCCTTCGCCAGGCCCAGCCCCATCGCCAGTGCGACCAGCCGCGCCTGCGCCCCGTCGTGCAGGTCCCGCTCGATGCGCCGCAGGTCCGCCGCCGCGGTGTCGACCACCACGCCCCGGTCGGACTCCAGCTCCGCGATCCGCCGCTCCAGGCCGTCGGAGGGCGACAGGAGCCCCCGTACCATCGCCCGGTCCGCGTTCGCCAGCAGCCGCACCAGATACGGCAGCACCGGCCACAGCACGAACAGGCCGGTCAGGACTACCGTGAAGGTGAGTACTCCCCACGGCAGCCGGATCAGCTGGTACAGCACGGTCCGCCAGCCGACCGGATCCTTGATGCTCGTCCACAGCCAGGGGAAGAAGCCGCCGGACCGACGCGGCCCGGGGATCGGGGTCGGCTCCTCCACCCGTACGCCCAGCAGCCACCGCGCGCGGGCCCGTTCGAGCCGTCCCCATTGGCGCGACAGAAAGAGACCGACCGCCAGCAGAGGAAGTCCGATCGCGGTCACGGAAAGACCGCCCGCTGTGGACACCATGACAACCGCGTAAACGAAGCCGATGATCCCCTCGGGCAGGTTGATCACCAGATGGGCGATTTCCTTCCATGTGACGGCACTGAATACGGGCCGTACGGGAGGAGGGCGATCGTTGTCGGGGACGACAGGGCTCGTGGTCATGCGCCACAGCCTGTCAAGCCGGGTCCCGCGATGCCATGGGGTGTCCGGGGTGCTGTGAACGGGGGATAACCCCACCCCGTGTGAGGCAGGCCCTAGACTCCCGTCCGTACCAGATCGTCGACAGTGACCGAGGAGCGAGGAACGGACGTGCCCGAACCAACGGTATCGACCGTAACCGTGCTCGCGGCGGACTACTTCCGGAGTTATTCGGTCGTCGGTCTGCTGGCGGCCCTCGGTGTGCTTTTCGTGGCCGTCGCCTTCGGCGCAGGCCGCCTCCTGCGGCCCGTCGTCCCGACCCCCGAGAAGCTGCTGACCTACGAGTGCGGCGTGGACCCCGTCGGCGAGGGCTGGGCGCACACCCAGGTCCGCTACTACGTCTACGCCTTCCTCTACGTCATCTTCGCCGTCGACTCGATCTTCCTGTTCCCGTGGGCGACGGTGTTCGCCGCCGCCGGCTACGGCGCCACGACCCTGGTCGAGATGTTCATCTTCCTGGGCTTCCTGGCCGTCGGCCTGCTCTATGCGTACAAGAAGGGCGTCCTCGAATGGACGTGACACCTCAGCCGGAGCTGCTCCCGGAGCCCAAGCGCCTCGGAGTCCTCTCGCGTCTGGCCCCGGAACCGATGAAGGTGGTCCTGAACTGGGGCCGCCGGTACAGCCTGTGGGTCTTCAACTTCGGCCTCGCCTGCTGCGCGATCGAGTTCATCGCCGCGTCGATGGCCCGGCACGACTTCATCCGCCTCGGCGTCATCCCCTTCGCACCGGGTCCGCGCCAGGCCGACCTGATGATCGTCTCGGGCACCGTCACGGACAAGATGGCCCCCGCCGTCAAGCGGCTCTACGAGCAGATGCCGGAGCCGAAGTACGTCATCTCCTTCGGCGCGTGCTCCAACTGCGGCGGCCCGTACTGGGACTCGTACTCGGTGACCAAGGGCGTCGACCAGATCATCCCCGTCGACGTGTACGTGCCCGGCTGCCCGCCGCGCCCGGAAGCGCTCCTGCAGGGCATCCTCAAGCTCCAGGAGAAGATCGCCCGCGAGTCGCTGGCCGAGCGCTACGCCTCGGGGCCGTCCGTCTCCCAGCTGACCAGCGGCCTGGTCACGCCCCCGCCGGCACCCGGGCGGGGGGCTGGCGCGTGAACCTGTACGACTCCCTCCCCGAGGCCGCGCCGACCGTCTTCGGAGCCGAGGCCGTCGCCGAGTTCTCGTACGACGTCCTCACGGTGGACGTGCCCGTCGGGAGCTGGATCTCCTCCCTGGAGATCGCCCGGGACAAGCTGGGTTGCACGTTCTTCGACTGGCTGAGCGCGGTGGACGAGCCCGGCACCGGCTTCCGGGTCTGTGCGCACGTCGCCTCCCTGGAGAACCACCGCGTACGCCGCCTCCTGCTGCGCACGACCGTCCCGCACGGCGCCCCTTCCCTGCCGTCGGCGGTCGCCGTCTACGCCGGGGCCGAGTGGCACGAGCGCGAGACGTTCGAGATGTTCGGGATCACCTTCACCGACCACCCACACCTGGTGCACCTGCTCCTCCCGGAGAACTTCGAAGGGCACCCGCTGCGCAAGGACTTCGTACTGGCCGCGCGCGTCGCGAAGGCCTGGCCGGGGGCGAAGGAGCCGGGTGAGACCCATGACCCGGACGCGCCGAAGCGCCGGCAGATGCTGCCGCCCGGCGTGCCGGACCCCAACGACTGGGGCCCGCTGAAGGGCCAGCTCCCGCCGGCCCCGGCCCGTCCGGCCCGTACCCCGCGCGCCGCCGGAGCGGCGGGCGCCGCCGCCCGCCGTCCGCGCCCGGACGCCGCTGCCGCTCCGGGCACCCCGGCCCCGGACGCCGCGTCCCGCCCGCCGCGCCGTACCCGTTCGGTCGCGGAGGGCTCGGCGAGCCAGACGGCGGAAACCCCGGCTGCGGACGCGGCAACCCCGGCTGCGGACGCCGCGTCCCGCCCGCCGCGCCGTACCCGCTCGGCGGCGGAGGGTTCGGCGAGCCAGGCGGCGGAAGCCCCGGCTGCGCAGCCCCCGGCCCCGGACGCGCCGGCCCGCGCGCCGCGCCGCACCCGCTCGGCGGCCGACGGCTCCGCGAGCCAGGCCCCGGCCCCGGACGCCGCCCCCGACGCGGGGGAGGCGGCCCGCCCGGCCCGCCGCACCGCCCCCCGCAGCTCCGACGCCCCCTGGCACGACCCGAAGCCCGCCTTCGGCGAACCGGCCCCCGAACCGGCCCCGAAGCCCGGACCCGAGCCGGAGCCCGGGCGGGAGAGCGAGACCGCGTCCGAGCCCGAGGCCGACCCCACCACTGACACCGGAGGCACGCCGTGAACGACGTCCTCGACGTCGCCCTGCGGCTGATCGTCGTCTTCGCCGTCTTCCTCGTGCTGCCGCTCGTCGTCGGGCAGACCGAGCACAAGGTGATGGCCCACATGCAGGGCCGCCTCGGCCCCATGTACGCCGGCGGCTTCCACGGCTGGGCCCAGCTCGTCGCCGACGGCGTGAAGTTCGCCCAGAAGGAAGACGTCGTCCCGGCCGGCGCCGACCGCCGCATCTTCCAGCTGGCCCCCGCCGTCGCCCTGCTCCCGTACCTCCTCGTCCTCCTCGCCATCCCGATCGGCCCGGGCGAGGGCGCGGTCGGCCAGGTCATCGACGCCGGTCTGTTCTTCGTGCTCGCCGTCATGGGTGTCGGAGTTCTCGGCTCCCTCATGGCCGGCTGGGCCTCCGCGAACAAGTTCTCCCTGCTCGGCGGCCTCCGCACCGCCGCACAGCTGCTCGCCTACGAACTCCCCATGCTGCTCGCGGCCGCCTCCGTGGCGATGGCCGCCGGCACGGTCTCCCTCACCGGCATCGTCGAGGGCTTCGAGTGGTGGTGGCTGCCCTGGCAGATCGTCGGCGCGCTCGTCTTCTTCACCGCCGGTCTCGCCGAACTGCAGCGGCCCCCCTTCGACATGCCCGTCGCCGACTCCGAGATCATCTTCGGCGCGTACACCGAGTACACCGGCCTGCGCTTCGCGCTGTTCCTGCTCGCCGAGTACGCCGGCATCGTCGTCCTCTGCTTCCTCACCACCGTCCTCTTCCTCGGCGGCTGGCACGGCCCCTTCGGCGCCGACGGCCTCGGCTGGCTCTGGACCCTGCTCAAGACCGGCATCCTCGCCTTCGTCGTGATCTGGCTCCGCGTGAGCTACCCGCGGCTGCGCGAGGACCAGCTCCAGAAGCTCGCCTGGACCACACTCATCCCGCTCGCGCTCGCCCAGATCGCGCTCACCGGCATCGTGAAGGTGGCGATCCAGTAATGCCCATCCCCGGATCCGGCCTCGCCAAGGGCCTGGCCGTCACGCTGCGCACGATGACGAAGCGCTCGCACACGGCCCAGTACCCCGACGTGCAGCCCGAACTCCCGCCCCGCTCCCGCGGCGTCATCGGCCTGTTCGAGGAGAACTGCACGGTCTGCATGCTGTGCGCCCGCGAGTGCCCCGACTGGTGCATCTACATCGACTCCCACAAGGAGACGGTCCCCGCCTCCACCCCCGGCGGCCGCGAGCGCAGCCGCAACGTGCTCGACCGCTTCGCCATCGACTTCTCCCTCTGCATGTACTGCGGCATCTGCATCGAGGTGTGCCCCTTCGACGCCCTCTTCTGGTCGCCGGAGTTCGAGTACGCGGAGACCGACATCCACGAGCTGACCCACGAGCGCGACAAACTCCGCGAGTGGATGTGGACCGTCCCGGCCCCGCCCGCCCTGGACCCGGCCGCCGAGGAACCGAAGGAGATCGCCGCCGCCCGCAAGGCCGTGGAGAAGGCCGAAGCCGCGGCAGCGGCGGCGGCAGCCGCCGCCGCGGCCGCCGACACCGAACCGCCGACCACCGCGACCCCGGAGGGAGACGCGTGACACCCGCCGCCACCCTGGCCGCAGCCGCCACCACCGGCCCGGGCTTCCTGTCCCCGACCGGCGTGGAGATCGCCTTCCTCCTCGTGGGCCTCGCCACCTTCGGCGCGGCCCTCGTCACGGTCACCACCAAGCAGCTGGTGCACGCCGCCCTCTGGCTGGTCGTCACCCTCGGCGGCATCGCCGTCGAGTACCTGCTGCTGACCGCCGAGTTCATCGCCTGGGTGCAGGTCCTGATCTACCTCGGTTCCGTAGTCGTCCTCCTCCTCTTCGGTCTGATGCTCACCAAGGCCCCCATCGGCCGCTCCCCGGACGCGGACTCCGGCAACCGCCCGGTCGCGCTCGGCGTCGCCGTCGTCGCCGCCGCGGCCCTGGTCTGGGTGGTCGTCGACGCCTTCCGCACCACCTGGATCGACCTCGACGGGCCGGTCCAGGGCTCCACCAAGGTCTCCGGAGAGATCCTCTTCCAACACTGGGTGCTGCCCTTCGAGGCGCTCTCCGTCCTCCTCCTCGCCGCCCTGATCGGCGCCATCGTGCTGTCCCGCCGCAACGACCCCGCCGACGCCGGTGCCGCCGACGCCAGCGCCACCGGGGCCGGTGCCGCCGACGCCAGAGACAAGGGGCAGCGCTGATGCACCTCGCCTACCCCGCCGTGCTCGCGGCGCTCCTCTTCTGCACGGGCCTGTACGGCGTACTCGCCCGCCGCAACGCCATCCTGGTCCTGATGTCCGTCGAGCTGATGCTCAACGCCGTCAACCTCAACCTGGTCGCCTTCGACGTATGGCTGCGCGACACCCTCCACGCCGGCCAGGCCCTCACCCTCTTCACCATCGCCATCGCCGCCGCCGAGATCGGCATCGGCCTCGCGATCGTGCTGATGGTCTACCGCAACCGGGGCACCTCGGACGTCGACCGCCTGCGCGACACCGCCGAGGACCACGCCCCCCTCCTGAACGACGCCGACGACAGCACCCGCACCGCCCGGCCGGAGGTCGCCGCGTGAGCACCACGACCCTCGCCGTCCTCGTCCCGCTGCTCCCCTTCCTGGGCGCCGTCGCGGGACTGCTGCTCGGCCGCGGCGCCCCCGGATTCGTTCGCCCGCTCGCGATCCTGCCGACGCTCGCCGCCGCCGCGCTGGCCGTCACCGTCGCCGTCCGCCAGGGCGGCGGACAGCCCATCAGCACCGCCACCGAGCTGACCCCGACCGGCTCGGTCCCGATCGACCTCTCGCTCTACATCGACGGCTTCGCCGCCCTGGTCGCCGTCCTGGTCGGGGTCGTCGCCACCTGCGTACAGCTCTACTCGACGGCGTACCTCCGTGAGGACCCGCGCTACCCCTCGTACGCCGCCCTCGTCTCGCTGTTCACCTCCGCCATGCTGCTCGTCGTCTACTCCGGCGACCTGATGGTGCTGCTCGTCGGCTGGGAAGTCATGGGCATCTGCTCGTACTTCCTCGTCGGCCACTACTGGGAGACCGAAGCGGCCCGCTCCGCCTCTCTCAAGGCCTTCCTCGTCACCAAGCTCGGTGACGTCCCCTTCCTCATCGGCCTGTTCGCGCTCGCCACCGACGCCGGCTCCTTCCGGATCACGAAGATCCTCGGGACCGTCGCCGCCGGCGGGCTCGACCACCCGACGCTGATCGCGCTCCTCCTGCTCGCCGGAGTCGCGGGCAAGTCCGCGCAGTTCCCGCTGCACACCTGGCTCCCCGACGCCATGGCCGGCCCCACCCCCGTCTCCGCGCTGATCCACGCCGCGACGATGGTCGCCGCCGGCGTCTACTTCATCGCCCGCCTCCTGCCCGTCTTCGCGGCCTCCGCCGCCGCCTTGGTCGTCATGGCCGTCATGGCGGCCGTCACGATGGTCGGCTCCGCCCTCGCCGCCCTCGCCCAGGACGACATCAAGCGGGTCCTCGCCTACTCCACGATCGGCCAGCTCGCCTACATGACCGGCGCCCTGGCCGTCGCCGACCGCGCCGCCGCCGTCTTCCACCTCCTGTCCCACGGCGCCTTCAAGGCGCTCCTCTTCCTGGGCGCCGGCGTGATCATCCACGCGGCCGGTACGAACTCCCTGGCCGCCATGTCCCGCATGGACGGCCTGGCCAAGCGCATCCCCGACGCGTTCTGGACGATGACGATCGCGCTGCTCGCGCTCGCCGCCATCCCGCCCTTCGCCGGCTTCTTCTCCAAGGAAGCCGTCCTCGTCGCCGCCGAGCAGACCGCCACCGGCCACTCGGACCTCGCCCCCAGCGCCGCCGGCTGGCTGGTGCTGATCGCCGGCGTGGTCACCGCCCTCCTCACCGCCGCCTACGCCGCCCGCCTGTGGCTGATGGCCTTCCGCGGCCGGGGCGCCCCCGCCCCCGACCACGGCAAGGAGCCCCTCGCCATGACGGGCGTGCTGTGGCTGCTGGCGATCCCGTCGGTCGCCTTCGGCCTCGCCGCCGACTCCCTCGCCGACTGGTTCGACGGCAGGGCCCTCACCCCGACCGTGGCCACCTCGGTCCTCGGCACCGGCGCCGCCGTCATCGGCGCCGTGCTCACCTACGCCCTCTGGCAGCGAGCCACCGCGAAAGCCGCCACGGCCCCCGCCCGCGGGCCCGCCGCCGTCGCCTCGGCCTCCGAGCAGCCCGCCGCCGTCGCCGCCGCGGTGTCCGCGGCCACCGCCGCCGCCGAGTCTGCGGCCGAGACGCCCGAGGTCGCCGAGGTCGCGCACGAGCACCCCACCGTCCCCGCGGCTCCCGCCGCCGACCCCGGCCGGGCCCTCCTGGGCCCCCTGCACCGCCACGCGGCCGACGGCTTCCACCTCGACGCCGTCTACGACCGGCTCTTCGTCCGCCCCGTCCGCGGTGCGGCGAGCCTCGTCCGCTTCCTCGACCGCGAGGTCGTGGACACGTACGTCCGCGGCGCGGGCAGCGGCACCCGGCTGCTCGGCGGCCTCGTGCGACGCGCCCAGACCGGCAACGTGCAGAGCTACCTGAGCGCCCTGCTCGCCGGCGCCGTGGTCCTGGCGATCGCCACCGCCGTCCTCGCCAACGTCAACGCCGGATCGTGAGCCGTGAGTCAGCCGTGATTGATATCAGCCCGTCCGTGATGCAGTTCCTTCTCGCGTTCATGCTGGCCGTACCGCTCCTGGGCGCCGTCGCGGCCCTCCTGCCGGCCCCGCCCGGCCTCAAGGGCCGCAGCCCCGAGCAGGCCGTCCTCCGCCACGGCGTGACCGTGACCGGCGTGGTCCTCGCCGCGGCGATCGCCCTCACCCTCGGCTTCGACCACGACGCCCCGTCCCGCTTCCAGGCGACGACGGACATCAGCTGGATCCCGGCGCTGGACGTCCGGATCCACCTCGGTGTCGACGGCATTTCGCTCCCCCTCCTCCTGATGACCGCGCTGTTGTTCTTCCTCTGCGCGCTCTACAGCTACTTCAAGATCCCCGCAGGCCCTTCCCCGAAGGCCTTCGTCGCGCTGCTCCTCGTCCTCGAGTCCGGCACCCTCGCGACCTTCGCCGTCCTCGACCTGCTGCTGTTCTTCCTCGCCTTCGAGATGGTCCTCATCCCGATGTACTTCCTCATCGCCCGCTGGGGCGGTGCCCAGCGGCAGGCCGCCGCCTGGAAGTTCATCCTCTACACGCTGCTCGGCTCCGTCGTGATGCTGCTCGGCCTCCTCCTCATCGGTGTGACGGCGGACACATTCGACATGGTGGCACTCGCCTCTGACAACGGCCGCGAACTGTCCCGCACCACCCAGCTCCTGGCGGTCCTCGCCATCGGCGCCGGCCTCGCGGTGAAGACCCCGATGTGGCCCCTGCACAGCTGGCTGCCCGACGCCCACACCGCCGCCCCCACCGTCGGATCCGTGCTGCTGGCCGGCGTCCTGCTCAAGATGGGCACGTACGGGTTCGTCCGCATCCTGCTCCCCGTCACCCCCGACGGCATGGCCACCTTCGCCCCCTACCTGGGCGCCTTCGCCGTCGTCGGCATCGTCTACGGATCCCTCGCCTGCCTCGCGCTCGCCCGCCAGGGGAACAAGGGCGACCTCAAGCGCCTCATCGCCTACTCCTCCGTCGGCCACATGGGCTTCGTCCTCCTCGGCATCGCGTCCATGACCCCCACGGGCGTCAACGGCGCCCTCTTCGCCAACATCGCCCACGGCCTGATCACCGGCCTCCTCTTCTTCCTGGTCGGCGCCCTCAAGGACCGCTACGGCACCGCCGACCTCGACACCCTCGCCGGAGCCACCGGCGCCGCCCTCTACGGCCGCGCCCCCCGCCTCGGCGCCCTCCTGGCCTTCGCCGCCGTCGCCTCCCTCGGCCTTCCCGGCCTCGCCGGCTTCTGGGGCGAGATGCTGGCCCTCTTCGGCGCCTTCGACCCGGCCGAGGGCCTGCCCCGGGCCGCGTTCCTCACGTACACGGCCGTCGGCGCGTTCGGCACCCTGCTCACCGCCGCCTACCTGCTGGTCGTCGTACGGCGCGTCTGCATGGGAGACCCCGCGGCCGGCCCCGAGCTCACCGTCGCGGACGTCCACCGCTACGAGTTCGCCGCCTGGACCCCGCTCGTCGCCCTCACCGTCCTCGCCGGCCTGTGGCCCGCGCTCCTCCTCGGCCTGACCGACCCGGCCGTTCAGCAGCTCCTCGCAGGAGGCACCTCATGACGGCCCTGACGGTCCTCGCGGCCGAGACCCCCAGCCTGGTCCAGTCCGTCGACTGGCTCGCCGTCGCACCCGTGGTGATCACCGCGGTCGTCGGCCTGGCCGTCCTCGTGGCCGACCTGTTCGTCGCCGAACGGCACAAGGCGGTCCTCGGCTGGATCTCGGTGGCCGGCCTGGCCGCCGCGACCGCCGCCCTGATCCCGCTGCGCGCCGGCGACCGCGCCACCTTCTGCCTCACCGCCGACCCGGAGGCCTGCAGCTACACCGTCGACCACTTCACGGTCGTCGTGCAGTTCCTCGTGCTGGCCGGAGCCCTGCTCACCGCGCTCCTGTCGGTCACCGCCGTGCGCGACACGCGGATGCCCGCCGGCGAGTACTGGTTCCTGCTGCTCTCCTCCGCGGCCGGCGCCGCCCTGCTGCCCGCCTCCCGCGACCTCGCGACCCTGATCGTCGCCCTGGAGGTGGCGTCCCTGCCCGCCTTCGCCCTCGTGGGCATGCGGCGCGGCGACCGGCTCTCCTCCGAGGCAGCCCTGAAGTTCTTCCTGTCCTCCGTCACCGCCACCGCCGTGTCGCTGATGGGTGTCAGCTTCGTCTACGCAGTCACCGGCTCGCTGCACCTCTCCCAGGTCGCGGACCGCCTGGAGGACGTCCCCGGGCAGTTCGACACCCTCGCCACGGCCGGTGTCGCGCTCACCCTGGTCGGTTTCGCGTTCAAGACCGCGGCCGTCCCCTTCCACTTCTGGGTCCCCGACACCTACGTCGGCGCGCCCCTTCCCATCGCCGGCTACCTCTCGGTGATCGGCAAGGCCGTGGGCTTCACCGGCCTCATCCTCGTCACGGTGATCGCCTTCCCGGCGTACTCGCAGGTCTGGGGCCCGGCCATCGCCGTCCTCGCCGCCCTCACCATGACCCTGGGCAACGCCGCCGCGGTGCGCCAGTCCGCGGACCGCCCGAACAGCGCCGTACGGCTGCTCGCCTGGTCCTCGGTCGGCCAGGCGGGCTACCTGCTCGTCCCGATCGCCGCCGCCGCGTACACCGAGCGCGACCAGATCGGCTCCACCCTCGCCTACGCCCTCATGTACGCCGCCGTGAACCTCGGCGCCTTCGCCGTGGCCGCCCTCGTCGCCCGTACCAAGCCGCTCCACCGCATCAGCGACTACCGCGGCCTGTACGCAGAGCGTCCGCTGGCCGCCCTCTCCCTGGCCTTCTTCCTGCTGTGCCTGGCAGGCCTGCCGCCGGGCATCATCGGGCTCTTCGCCAAGGTCACCGTCTTCCAGTCCGCCGTCGACGCCGGTCTGGGCTGGCTGGCCGTGCTCATGGCGGTCAACGTCGTCATCGCCCTGTACTACTACCTGCGCTGGACGGCGCTGCTCTTCCGCGCGCCCGAGGGCGCGGAGGCCGTGCAGGACGGCGCACCGGCCCGTACGAAGGCCCCCTGGCCGGTCGCGGCGGCCATCGTCGCGACCGCGATCACCGCGGTCGTCCTCTCGGGCGCACCGCAGCTCGTCCTGCGCGTCGCGTCGGGCAGCCTCTTCACGCAGTAGCCCGTCACGGGCCGGCCAGCCCGTACGGAGCAACGCGCACGGCGGCCCCGCCGTCCCCGCCGAGGGGGGCGGCGGCGGGCCCCTGCCCCGGCACGCCCTGGGAACCAGACGCCCTCACCTCGCGTTGACCAGGAAGGGAGGGTCCACTGGACCGTAGACCCTCAGATCCATGACGGGCTCCCCTGCCGCACCATTTGGAGGGCGTACCGTGCACCGCCGGCACAACGGGCTCAAGACCGCCGTACTCCTCGGCGGGCTGTCCGCACTCATCATCGTCATCGGCAGCTTCTTCGGCCGGACCGGCCTGATCGTCGCCGTCGTCGTCGCACTCGGGACGAACGCCTACGCGTACTGGAACAGCGACAAACTCGCTCTGCGCGCGATGCGCGCCCGCCCCGTCAGCGAATTCGAGGCCCCCCAGCTCTACCGCATGGTGCGGGAGCTCTCCACGTCCGCGCGCCAGCCCATGCCACGCCTCTACATCTCGCCCACCGAGGCGCCGAACGCCTTCGCGACCGGCCGCAATCCGCGCAACGCCGCGGTGTGCTGCACCGAGGGCATCCTGCGCATCCTCGACGAGCGCGAGCTGCGCGGGGTCATCGGCCACGAGCTCAGCCACGTCTACAACCGCGACATCCTCATCTCGTCGGTCGCCGGCGCACTCGCCTCGGTGATCATGTTCCTGGTGAACTTCGCCTGGCTCATCCCCGTCGGCCGGTCGAACGACGACGAGGGTCCCGGCCTGATCGGCATGCTGCTGATCATGATCCTGGGGCCGCTGGCCGCCTCCGTGATCCAGCTGGCCATCAGCCGCTCGCGCGAGTACGAGGCCGACGCCTCCGGCGCCCAGCTCACCGGGGACCCGCTGGCCCTGGCCAGCGCCCTGCGCAAGCTCGACGCGGGGACCAAACAGCTCCCGCTGCCGCCCGAACCACGACTGGAGACGGCGAGTCATATGATGATCGCCAACCCCTTCCGCCCCGGTCAGGGACTGACCAGGATGTTCTCGACCCACCCTCCGATGGCCGAGCGCATCGCCCGGCTCGAACAGATGGCAGGCCGCCGCCAATGAAGACAATCCTGAACGTCATCTGGCTCATCCTCAGCGGCATCTGGCTGTTCCTGGGATACGTGCTCGCCGGCGTGCTCCTCTGCGTCACGATCATCGGCATCCCCTTCGGCATCGCCGCCTTCCGCATCGCCGTCTACGCCCTCTGGCCGTTCGGCTACACCACGGTCGAGCGCCACGACGCGGGCGCCCCGTCCTGCATCGGCAACGTGCTCTGGCTCGTCCTCGCCGGCTGGTGGCTCGCACTGGGCCACATCGTCACGGGCATCGCGCTCTGCGTCACGATCATCGGCATCCCCTTCGGCATCGCCAACTTCAAGATGGTCCCGCTCTCCCTGCTCCCGCTGGGCCGCGAAATCGTCCCCACGGACGCCCCGTTCGCCGCCCGCTGACCCGTCTCTGACGCGGCCCGGTCAGGAGTTGTCCACAGGCCGGGGCGGCTGTCGGTGGGGTGCGTCACCATGAACGCATGAACGAGACCGAGCAGTTGCTGGAGCAAGTCGCAGCCCGTGCGCGCACCTCCGCGCACGGGCACGGAGAGCACGCGGAGCCCCTGCCGGCGCCCCTGGGCGCCGGGGAGATCACCCGTGCCGAGGACATACTCGGCTTCGCCCTGCCGCCCCTGCTCGCCCGTCTCTACACCCGCGTCGCGGACGGCGGATTCGGCCCGCACCCCGGGCTGCTGCCCCTGCGTCAGGCCCTCGCCGCCCACGCGGCGCAACGCGCCTCCGGCTGGCGGTGGCCCGACGCGGTCCTGCCCGTCGCCGACCTCGGCTGCGCCGTGTACGCCTGCGTCGACTGCAGATCCGACACCGCCCAGGTCCTGCTGTTCGACCCGAATCCGGGCGAGCCCGACCTCGCCTGGTCCATCGACGCCCCCAGCCTGGCGGGCTGGCTGCGCGGCTGGCTCGACGGCACCGCATGGTTCTGTGAGGAGTCCGCCCTGGGGGAGGACCAGGACCTGGAACCGGTCCCCTGGGCGGAGTTCAGATCCCGGGTGTGAGCCGGCCGCGCACCCGGTACGCCAACACGCCCAGAACCAGTACGGCGGCCCCCGCGACCACCGACGCGAGGGGCAGCGCGCACGCCAGCACCACACAGCCGGACAGCCCGACCGCTGCCACGGCCCGCCCCTTGACACCTGAATCGAGAGTCCACGCGGAGGCGTTCGCGATCGCGTAATAGGCGAGCACGCCGAAGGAGGAGAAACCGATCGCGCCCCGCAGATCGGCGGTGGCCGCGAGCACCGCCACCACCGCCCCCACCGCGAGCTCGGCACGGTGCGGCACCCCGTACCGGGGGTGCACGGCGGCCAACGCGCGCGGGAAATGGCCGTCCCGGGCCATCGCCAGGACCGTCCGCGACACCCCGAGCACCAGGGCCAGCAGAGAGCCCAGCGCGGCCAGCGCCGCGCCCACCCGGACGGCCGGCGCCAGTCCCGGCACGCCCGCCGCCCGGACCGCGTCGGCCAGCGGCGCCGACGACCCCGCCAGCCCCTCGGCCCCGAGCACCGACAGCAGCGCCACCGCCACCGCCGCGTACACCAGCAGAGCGATCCCCAGCGCGAGCGGCACCGCCCGCGGGATCGTCCGTTCCGGGTCACGCACCTCCTCGCCCAGGGTGGTGATCCGCGCATAGCCCGCGAAAGCGAAGAACAGCAGACCCGCGCCCTGCAGCAGTCCGAAGACCGTCCAGTCCGGTCCGCCCAGCCGCTCCGGCGCCGCCGCACCCGAGGACAGGCACATCACGACCACCGCGGCCAGCACGGCCAGGACCGCCGCAACGATCAGCCGGGCGATCCGCGCGGACTTCTGGACACCGCCGTAGCTCGCGGCGGTGACCGCCACCACCGCCGCCACGGCCACGGCGTGCTCCCGCCCGGGCCACACGTAGGCCCCCACCGTCAGGGCCATCGCCCCGCAGGACGCGGTCTTGCCGATCACGAACCCCCAGCCGGCCAGATAGCCCCAGAAGGGCCCGAGCCGTTCCCGCCCGTACACGTACGTGCCCCCGGAGGCCGGATGGCGGGCGGCCAGCCGCGCCGAGGAGTGCGCGTTGCAGTAGGCCACGAGGGCCGCGACCGCGAGAGCGGCGAGGAGCGCCCCGCCCGCGGCTCCCGCGGCCGGGGCGAAGGCCGCGAAGACCCCGGCACCCACCATCGCGCCGAGTCCGACGACGACCGCGTCGGACACTCCCAGAGTGCGTTTCAGTTCATCCGTCACGGGCGGAGGGTAAGGGGGTCAGGTGACGCCCTCGCGGCGGGGGAGGGACGTGCGGGTGCGCTCCCAGCCCTCCAGGGCGGTCAGACAGGCGTGGTCGAGATGGCGCAGGCCGCTCAGGTCGAGCCGGACCGGCTGTCCGTGCGGCAGCGCCTCCAGGGCGTCGAGCAGCTTCGGCAGCCGCAGGAAGCTGGCGTTGCCCGTGACGCGCACGCACAGCTCCCCGTCCTCCCACACCTCCTCGACGTGCACGTGGGAGGTCTCCCAGGCCGCCTTGGCGATGGCGAGCCCCAGCCCGACCAGCACCCCCTCGAAGAGGTTGGTGACGACGATCGCGCAGGCCGTGGAGACCAGCACCACCGCCTCGCCCCGGTGCGTGCGCCAGAGCGTGAACACCGCCCTGACCGGCAGGAGCTTCCATCCCGCGTACAGGAGCACCCCGGCGAGGGCGGCGAGCGGCACCCTCTCCAGCACCTGGGGGAGGGCCACGGCGAAGAGCAGCAGCCAGCCGCCGTGCATGATGCGGGCCGCCCGGGTGCGGGCGCCGGCCTCCACGTTGGCGGCGCTGCGGACGATCACGGCGGTCATCGGCAGGGCCCCGAGCAGCCCGCAGACACCGTTGCCCACGCCCTGGGCGATCAGCTCCCGGTCGTACTCCGTGCGGGGTCCGTCGTGCATCCGGTCCACGGCGGCGGCGCTGAAGAGGGTCTCGGCGGAGGCGATCAGCGCGAGCGCGACCACCGTCCCGACCGCACCGAAGGAGGCCAGCACCTCGAACTCGCTCCAGGCGGGCGGGGACACCGCCTCCAGGACCCCCGTCACCCGCACCTTCTCGACGGGCAGCCCCAGCAGGGCGGCCGCGGCGCCTGCGGCGGCCACGCCGACCAGCGCGCCGGGCACCAGCCGCAGGCGGGCGGGCACCCGCCGCCACGCCATCATGACGGCGATGGTCCCGGCCCCGAGCAGCACCGCCGCCCAGTCGGCCCGCGCCGCCAGGCCGTGCACCCCGCCCAGCTTCGCCAGGGTGTGCCCGGGGGCCTCCGCGCCGCCCAGGGCGTACAGCTGCCCCGAGATCAGCACGAGCCCGATGCCGGCCAGCATGCCGTGCACGACGGCCACGGAGATCGCCCGGAACCACCGCCCGAGCCGCAGCGCCCCCATGCCCAGCTGCACCAGGCCCGCGGCCAGTACCAGCACGCCGAGGGCGGCCGCGCCGTACGCCTGCACCGCCTCGTACACGAGCACGGTGAGGCCGGCCGCGGGGCCGCTCACCTGGAGGGAGCTCCCGCGGAACCAGCCCGTGACCAGCCCCCCGACCACGCCGGTGACGATCCCCAGTTCGGCGGGGACCCCGGAGGCGACCGCCACCCCCACGCACAGGGGGACGGCGACCAGTGCGACGACGACGGACGCCCCGAAGTCTGCGCGAAACGTGCCGGCCCCAGGCATGCGAGATCCCCCTGCCACGCGGTGATGTGATGCATCCACCGTGGCGGGCGCACTCCGCGCCGCCCAAGTGCCCATGGGAGCCCGCGGCGGCGCGTGCGCCGCACGCGCCCGGCACACGCACCCCACGCACCCCGCGAACCACCGCGGCCCGGCGGTCGGTGAGGACCGCCGGGCCGGCGTGGTGGCAGGTCGAGGACCTGGGTCAGCGGTAGTTCACGAACTGGATCGCGAAGTCCAGGTCCTTGCCCTTGAGGAGGGCCTGGACGGCCTGGAGGTCGTCGCGGCTCTTGGAGCTGACGCGCAGCTCGTCACCCTGGACCTGGGCCTTGACGCCCTTCGGGCCCTCGTCACGGATGATCTTCGCCACCTTCTTGGCGTTCTCCTGGGAGATGCCCTCCTCGATGGTGGCGAAGATCTTGTACTCCTTGCCGGACAGCTGCGGCTCACCGGCGTCCAGCGCCTTGAGCGAGATCCCGCGCTTGACCAGCTTGGTCTCGAAGACGTCGAGGACGGCCTTGACGCGCTCCTCGGAGTTCGCCTCCATGAGGATCTTCTCGCCGGACCAGGCGATGGTGGCGCCGGTGCCCTTGAAGTCGTAGCGCTGCGAGAGCTCCTTGGCGGCCTGGTTGAGGGCGTTGTCGACCTCCTGCCGCTCGACCTTCGAGACGATGTCGAAACTGGAGTCGGCCATGTGCTGTGGCTCCTTGAAGTCGGTTGCGATCGCCCCGGAGGGCGCGGCCGGACATCCCCGGACCGCTCGGCAAAGCCTAGGGGGTCTCCCGCCGATCATGCGGGGCTCCCGGGGCTCCCTGAACCGGCCGATCGCCACGGCACGCCCCGGCCGCCGCACCCACCCACGGCGCTGATCAATCCGGTGGCGAAGCACCCCCGGTCATCAGGTATCGTTTACGTCGTTGCCAGGGAGAGCCGCGGAAAAGCGGCCTTGAAGGCGACATCCCATGGCGGTGTGCCCGAGTGGCCAATGGGAGCGGACTGTAAATCCGTCGGCTTAGCCTACCCAGGTTCGAATCCTGGCGCCGCCACGCGAGTGGAACCCCCGTTCATCTGCGGAAACGCAGTGGACGGGGGTTCTTTCGCTTCCCGGACCGGGGGTCGCCGGGGGAGTGACGGCCGCATCGTCGGGGGCCCGCGGTCGTTCACCGGGGGTGAAATGGACATCTGACACGCGCGGGAAGGTCGGCGGCGGCGTTCTCATCGCCCTGCTCGGCGCGGGGATCCCGGCTCTCATGGGAGCCGCCCTGCACACGGACGTGGGGGAGCCCTACCGGGAGACCCGGCTGTACTTCGGCACCGAACGGACCGACGGCGGGGCCCCGGTCGCGGAGCGGGAGTTCATGCGGTTCCTCGACCAGGAGATCACCCCCGCATTCCCCGAGGGGCTGACCCTCCACGACGGGTACGGCCAATGGCGCGGCGAGAACGGCAAGACCGTCCGTGAGGCGTCCTACGAAGTGGTCCTGCTCTACCCGGAGAAGGACGCCGACGACCGCAGCGTGCGCATCGAGCGGATCCGCGACGCCTACGAGAACCGCTACCAGCAGGACTCGGTCGGACGCTCGGACGACAAGGTCGAAGCCGGGTTCTGAGCCACCGGCGGGGGAGGCCGGCTCCGGCCCCGGAGCCGGCCTCCCCCGGAACCGGCCCTCCCGCCGGGCCGTCAGTTCCCCGCCACGTCCTTGACGGCCACCTCGACCGGCGTCGAACCGGAGATCAGCTCCAGGGTCAGCCCCGCCGTCGCGGGCGTCTCCACCAGCTCGGCCAGCACCGCCGCCACGTCGTCGCGCGGCACCGCTCCGCGGCCCGTCCGCACCTCCAGGCGGACCAGCCCCTTCCCCGCGTCGTCGAGCAGCGAGCCGGGCCGCAGCACCGTCCACTCCAGACCCAGCCGGGTCCGTACGTGGTCGTCGGCCTCGCCCTTCGCCCGCAGGTAGACGTCGAACACCTCGTCACCCTCGTGATGGGCGTCCGCGCCCATCGAAGAGACCATCAGGAAGCGGCGCACACGGGCCCGTTCGGCCGCGTCGGCGAACAGCACCGCAGCGCCCCGGTCCACGGTGTCCTTGCGCCCGGCACCGCTGCCGGGGCCGGCGCCCGCCGCGAACACCGCCACGTCCGCGCCCTGCAGGATCCCCGCCACGTGCTCCACCGTGGCCGATTCCAGGTCGCAGAGCACCGGTTCGGCGCCCGCCTCCCTGAGGTGGTCGCCCTGCTCGGGGTCGCGGATGATGCCCGCGACCTCGTACCCGCGCGCGGCGAGCAGGCGCTCCAGCCGCAGCGCGATCCGACCGTGTCCACCCGCGATGACGATGCGCATGCCCCGACCGTACGACGAGCAGCCCGCCCCCGCCCGGCAAGTCACCCCCTCGGGCTCCTACGGCCCGGCTTCCGTGCGGCCCTGCCGGGGGAGGTCCAGGGCCACCGCGACGGCGGAGTCGCAGTACTCGCGCACGGCGCTCGTACGGGCCACCACCCGCCCGCGGTGGATCACGATCCGGCTGTACGCCAGGGACAGCACCCCCGCGATGCGGTCCCCGCGCACGGCGAGCAGCTCCGCGGGGAAGCCGGCCTCCAGCCGCACCTCCGGCAGGCCCATCGCCTCGCGGGCGCAGGCGCTGACGCAGTCGTAGGCCTCGCCGGGGCGCAGACCGCCCTGGGAGGCCAGCAGGTACGCGGCCTCCAGCGGGTCGCCCCGGCCGACCGGGTTCCCGGCGTCCCGCAGCGCCCCGCTCCCGGCCGCGACCCGTACGCCGGCGGCCCGGAGCAGCCGTACGGGGGCGGTGCGCAGCCCGCGGCGTTCCAGCGCCGCGCAGTCGCCCTGGGGCAGGCAGGTCACCCGTACCCCGGCCGCGGCCAGCCGGTCGGCGGCGCGGGCGGCCGCGTCCAGCGGTAGCCGGGACAGACCCCCGCAGGGGCCGATGGTCACCCCGGTGCGCAGTCCGCCCGCCATGGCCGCGAGCCGGGCGAGGCGGGCCGGGTCGTCACCGTCCGTGTGGAGGTCCACCGGGCAGCCGTGCTCGTCGGCGACCGCCAGGACGGCTTCCACGAAGCCCGTGGGGTCCGGGTCCAGGTCCGGGCAGCCTCCGATCACGGCGGCGCCCATTTTCACCGCGTCCCGCAGCATGGCGAGCCCGTCCGCCCCGGCCACCCCGGTCAGCAACCGGGGAACGGCCACCGCGGTGAGATCGGCGAGCCCGCGCAGGGAGCGCCGGGCCTGGAGCACGGCCTCCAGGGGGCCGAGGCCGTGCACGTCGCCGATGCGCACGTGGGAGCGCATCGCGGTCGCACCGTGGCCGAGCTGGAGCAGGGCGGCTTCCGTGGCCCGGCGCTGGACGTCGTCGAGCGCGTACGAGACGGGCCCGTCGCCGTCGGCGGTCAGCGCGGTGTCCCCGTGGGCGTGCGGCTCGGCGGGCGCGGGGAGCAGTAGGTAGCCGCTGAGGTCCACCCGGGACAGCACGGGGGAGGAGAGGCTGCCCGCGGCTGCGACGGCCTGGATCCGGCCGCCGCCGAGCCGGACGTCGACCGTACGGCCGTCCGTGAGCCGGGCCCCGGCGAGGAGCAGAGTGGTGGCCTCGGCGGCGGCCGCGTTGCCGTTGCCGCTGCGGGGGGACGGGGACGGGGACGGCTGCTGCGGCTGGCTGTCGGACATCGCGCTCCTGCGGGGGCTCGGGCGGTACCTGGCGCCGTGGCCGGGGCCCGCGGCCCAAGATCACGCAGCGTGCTCCGAGCCTAGGGCGCGAGGCACCCCGCTTCGCGGAAGAGGGCAATAGTCGTACCGGTTGTGCCCGGCGGCCGTGACCGCGCGCGTACGCACCTGCGGCGGGGCCGCCCCGCCCACCGTCCGCGACGCCCGCGCGGAGCCGTCCTCCCGGAAGCGGGCAGCCGTCGTCCGGAAGCGGGCAGCTGTCGTCCGGGCGGGAGCGGGCGGGACGTGTGAGCCCGGGCACAATCGGCGGGAAAAAGGGGGCGGCAGGGGCCTGCGGGTTGATCGGGAGCGGCTTCCGAACCCCCTCGGAGCCCTGCTCCCGCAAAGGATTTGGGCGATCGGCGGGCAACCGTGTAATGTCTTCATCGCTCGCCCCAATAGCTCAGTCGGTAGAGCGTCTCCATGGTAAGGAGAAGGTCTGCGGTTCGATTCCGCATTGGGGCTCTGGTGAGAGAGGTTCCCCACCCTCGGGTGGGGAGCTGATCACATCAAAGCGGCGTAGCTCAGTCGGTAGAGCAAGCGGCTCATAATCGCTGTGTCACCGGTTCAAGTCCGGTCGCCGCTACCCACAGTAGCCGATTGCGGGGTCGGTCTCCCGATCGGCTACTCTTTTATGCGTTCATCCGTCCCATAGTCCGTCAAGGAGCACTCACGTGGCTGCCACCGACGTCCGCCCGAAGATCACGCTGGCCTGCGTGGAGTGCAAGGAGCGGAACTACATCACCAAGAAGAACCGGCGTAACAACCCGGACCGCATGGAGATGAAGAAGCACTGCCCGCGCTGCAACTCGCACACCGCGCACCGCGAGACCCGCTGACCCCAGCGAAGTCTCGAATACAGGCACCGTCATGAGGTCGTCCCCTTCATTGGGGGCGGCCTCGTGTCGTTTTCGTGCCCGGCCCCTCCAGTCTTTGTCCCTGTGTGTTTCGTGTCCCTTCAACAGGAGGTAGTGAGTCATGGCTCTCGACCAGTCCTTCGTGGGGCGGAGCTACCCGCCCACCGAGCCGTACGAGGTCGGCCGGGAGAAGATCCGCGAATTCGCGGTCGCGGTGGGTGACGCCAATCCCGTCTACACCGACCCCGAGGCGGCGAAGGCCTACGGCCACTCCGATGTGATCGCCCCGCCGACTTTCGTGTTCGCCATCACGTTCAAGGCGGCCGGCGCGGTCGTCCAGGACCCGCAGCTCGGGCTGGACTACACCCGCGTCGTGCACGGCGACCAGAAGTTCGCGTACTCCCGCCCGGTGCGTGCCGGTGACCGCCTGTCGGTGACCTCCACCATCGAGGCCGTGAAGTCCCTCGCGGGCAACGACATCATCGACGTCCGCGGCGAGGTCCATGACGAGACCGGCGAGCACGTGGTGACGGCGTGGACGAAGCTCGTCTCCCGCGCCCCCGAGGAGGCCTGACATGGCAGCGCAGATCAAGTACGCCGACGTCGAGGTCGGCACCGAACTGCCCGCGGCGTCCTTCCCCGTGACCCGCGCCTCGCTCGTCCAGTACGCCGGCGCCTCGGGCGACTTCAACCCGATCCACTGGAACGAGAAGTTCGCCAAGGAGGTCGGGCTGCCGGACGTGATCGCGCACGGCATGTTCACCATGGCCGAGGCGATCCGCGTGGTTACCGACTGGGTGGGCGACCCGGGGGCGGTGGTCGAGTACGGCGTGCGCTTCACCAAGCCCGTCGTGGTCCCCAACGACGACGAGGGCGGCCTCATCGAGGTCAGCGCCAAGGTCGCGGCGAAGCTGGACGACAACCGGGTACGGGTCGACCTGACCGCCATGAGCGCGGGCCAGAAGGTCCTCGGCATGTCCCGCGCGGTGGTCGCGCTCGCCTGAGAGCCCGAATCCGAGGGGGTGGGGCTCCCGCCCCCTCGGTGCTCCCGCCCCCTCGGTGCCCCCGCCCCCTCGTCGCCGATCGCACCCGCAGCCAAGGCTTGACGAAGTTAGTGATTGAGCACTAACTTCTTCGTATGGCAAGGATGAGCGCAGAGGAGAGGCGCGAGAGCGTCATCCGGGCGGCGATGCACGAGTTCGCCCGGGGCGGGTACTACGGGACGTCCACCGAGGCGATCGCCAAGCGGGTGGGTGTCTCGCAGCCGTACCTCTTCCGGCTCTTCCCCAACAAGCAGGCGATGTTCCTGGCCGCGTCCGAGCGCTGCCTGCGGGACACGCGCGACGTGTTCGCCGCCGCCGTGGAGGGGCTGAGCGGCGAGGAGGCCGAGCGCGCCATGGCCAACGCCTACACCCGGCTGATCACGGAGGATCCCGACAAGCTCCAGATGCAGCTCCAGATGTACGTCACCGTCGCAGCTGCCGAGGCGGCCGGCGATCACGAACTCGGCGAGCTGGTCCGCCAGGGGTGGATGGAACTCTGGGACACCGTCCACCTCCCGCTCGGTGCGGACCCGCGGGAGACGACGACCTTCATGGCCTACGGGATGCTGATCAACACGCTGGCCGCGATGGGGTTCCCGCCCGGACACCGGGTGTGGGAGGGGTTCTACCCGTCGGCCCGCACCACCGGACGCCTGGAGAAGTGACGCATGCGCGCGACCTCGCGCACATGCGCATGGGCCAAAAAGTTAGTCAGCAATAACTAACAACTCACAGGGGGAAACGTGCACACGCAAGACGTCGACACCAAGCTCCGCGGGCCCGCCGTATGGGCCCTCGTCCTCACCGGCGTCGCCAGCTTCATGGCGGCCCTCGACAACCTCGTCGTGACCACCGCCCTCCCCGCCATCCGCGCGGACCTCGGCGGCGGCCTGGAGGACCTGGAGTGGACGGTGAACGCCTACACGCTCACCTTCGCCGTCCTCCTCATGTTCGGCGCCGCCCTCGGGGACCGCTTCGGCCGCCGCCGGCTGTTCATCGCGGGCCTCGCCGTCTTCACCGGTGCCTCCGCCGCGGCCGCCCTCTCACCCGGGATCGACGCGCTCATCGCCGCCCGCGCCGTGCAGGGCGTGGGAGCCGCCGTCATGATGCCGCTCACCCTGACCCTCCTCACCGCGGCCGTCCCCGCAGCCCGACGCGGCATGGCCCTCGGTATCTACGGAGCCGTCACCGGCCTCGCCGTCGCCAGCGGCCCCCTCATCGGCGGCAGCCTCACCGAGCACATCTCGTGGCAGTGGATCTTCTGGCTCAACGTGCCCATAGGCCTGGCCCTGATCCCGCTCGCCCGCCTGCGCCTGGCCGAGTCCACCGCCCCCGGCGCCCGCCTCGACATCCCCGGCACCCTGCTCATCAGCGGCGGCCTCTTCGGCATCGTCTACGCCCTGGTCAACGCCAACTCCGAGGGCTGGACCAGCGCACCCGTCCTCACCGGCCTGATCCTCGGCTCCGCCCTCGTCGCCGGCTTCATTCACCACGGAGCCACCCACGCCGACCCCATGCTTCCCATGCGGCTCTTCCGTGACCGCGGCTTCCTGGGGATCAACCTGGCCAGCCTGCTGATGTTCCTCGGCATGTTCGGTTCGATCTTCCTGCTCAGCCAGTTCCTCCAGGGCGTCGCCGGCTACTCGCCCACCGAAGCCGGCGTGCGGATGCTCCCCTGGACCGGGATGCCGATGATCGTGGCCCCGCTCGCCGGGATCCTCTCCGACCGCATCGGCGGCCGCCCCGTCGTCGCCGCCGGGCTCGCGTTCCAGGCGCTCGGCCTGGGCTGGTTCGCGGCGGTCCTGAGCACGGACGTCTCGTACGCCGCGCAGCTGCCGCCGCTGATCCTCAGCGGGATCGGCATGGCCCTCTACTTCGCCCCCGCGGCCAACGTCCTGATGTCCACCGTCCGCCCCGCCGACCAGGGCCGGGCCTCGGGCGCCAACAACGCCCTGCGCGAGCTCGGCGGAGCCCTCGGCGTCGCCGTGCTGGCCTCCGTCTTCTCCGCCCAGGGCGGCTACGAGTCCCCGCAGGCCTTCACCGACGGCACCGTCCCCGCCCTCTGGATCGGCGCCGCAGCGGTCGCCCTCGCCGCCGGTCTGGCCCTCCTGGTGCCCCGCCGGTCCACGACCGCCCGGGTCCCCGCGGGCCGCACCGCCACCGCCCCGGAGAAGGTCGCCGCCACCGGCTGACCCGGGACCCGTACGTACGGAAGGCCCCGCGTACGTACGGAGGGACCGCGCACCTGCGCAAGCCCCCACCCCACCGACCGGATCCGCACCCAGGAGCACAAGGAGCACCCCATGCCCGACATCCCCTGGTCCACGCCCACCCCGGCCGAGCCCGGCGCCGAGGCCTACGTCATGGCCTCCCGCTTCGAGACCGCCACCCTCACCGGCGCCGTCAGGTTCCTCCTCAAGGCACCCGGCATCATCCGCCAGATGCGCCGCGCCCCCGGCGCCCACGGCGTCGCCCTCCGCGCCCGCGTCCTGCGGCGCACCTTCCTCACCCTCTCCGCATGGGAGGACCGCGACGCGCTCCACCGCTTCGCCCGCAGCGAGCCCCACCGCACCAGCGCCCGCGCCGCCGGCGCGTACATGAAGGAATCCGTCTTCACCTACTGGACCGTGCCGGCCGCCGAGCTGCCGATCACGTGGACCGAGGCCGAACGCCGCCTCGCCGAGCAGGAGACGCACCGCTGACCCGGTCCGCCCGGGGGACGAACGACGACGGTCCGTGGCCCCGCAGGGATGCGAGGGGCACGGACCGTACTCTTGTCCACGTGCAGGAACTCCACGAAGCCCCCCTCGCCCCGCTGACCACCTTCCGTCTCGGTGGTCCCGCCGCCCGCCTGGTCACCGCGACCACCGACGCCGAGGTCGTCGCCACCGTGCGCGCCGCGGACGAGAGCGGCACGCCGCTCCTGATCATCGGCGGCGGCAGCAACCTGGTCATCGGCGACCAGGGCTTCGACGGCACCGCCCTGCGCATCGCGACCACCGGCTTCACACTCGACGGCACCACCCTGGAGCTCGCCGCCGGCGAGAACTGGAGCGACGCCGTCGCCCGCACCGTCGAAGCCGGCCTCGCCGGCATCGAATGCCTCACCGGGATCCCCGGCTCGGCCGGCGCCACCCCGATCCAGAACGTCGGGGCCTACGGCCAGGAGGTCTGCGACACCATCACCGAGGTCGTCGCCTACGACCGCACCACCGGCGACACGGTCACCCTCACTGCCGCCGAGTGCGCCTTCCGGTACCGCAACAGCACCTTCAAGGACCAGCCCGACCGCTACGTCGTCCTGCGCGTGCGCTTCGCCCTGGAGGACGCCGGCGGCCTCTCGGCGCCGATCAAGTACCCGGAGACCGCCCGCGCCCTCGGCGTCGAGGCCGGCGACCGCGTCCCCGCCGCCACCGCCCGCGAAACCGTCCTGCGGCTGCGCGCCGGCAAGGGCATGGTCCTCGACCCCGCGGACCACGACACCTGGTCGGCCGGCTCCTTCTTCCACAACCCGATCCTGACCGACGAGGCCTACGCCGCCTTCCTCGCCCGCGCCCAGGACCGCCTCGGCCCCGACACCGCCCCGCCCGCCTACCCCGCCGGCGAGGGCCGTACGAAGACCAGCGCGGCCTGGCTGATCGACAAGGCCGGCTTCACCAAGGGCTACGGCACCGGTCCCGCGCGCATCTCCACCAAGCACACCCTCGCCCTCACCAACCGGGGCGGGGCCACCACCGAGGACCTCCTCGCCCTGGCCCGCGAGGTCGTCGCGGGCGTCCACGCGGCCTTCGGCGTCACGCTCGTCAACGAGCCGGTGACGGTCGGCGTCAGCATCTGAGGAGCCCCGGCCGCCCATGCTCTGTCCCCGTCACGGGGCCGGTACGGACCCCACTCGGCTCGTGGGTCGCACGCTCAGCAGGGTCGTCGCGTCCTGGCACGTCAGCGACGGCGAACGCTCCGAGTCCCCCCTCGACGTCTGGCTGATCGACAGCGTCGGCGACTCCATCCGGATCACCACCGGCTCCGACCAGTGCCTCATCGTCGAGTCCGCCCCGCCCCACGCGCCGTACGACATGGGGGAGTGGGGCCGCATCGAGGTCGGCGAGGACCTCGGCGACCATCCCTTCCTGCGGCACCTGGGCGAGACCGTCTCCTCGGTCGCCGAGTTCGCCGTGCCCGAACAGGGCCGCACCCACCTGGAGATCGGCTTCCCGGACGGCCGCCGGGTGCGCGCCGACTGCTACGAGGGGGACCTGCGGCTCACCCGCTGAGCCAGTGGTCGATCCCGGCCAGCAGCTTGGCCTGCACCTCGTCCGGCGCGGCGCTGCCGCGCACCGACTGGCGGGCCAGCTCGGCGAGCTCCGGATCCGTGAAGCCGTGGTGGCGGCGGGCGATCTCGTACTGGGCCGCCAGCCGCGACCCGAACAGCAGCGGGTCGTCCGCGCCCAGCGCCATCGGCACCCCGGCCTCGAACAGCGTGCGCAGCGGGACGTCCTCGGGCCGCTCGTACACGCCCAGGGCGACGTTCGAGGCGGGGCAGACCTCGCAGGTGATCTGCCGGTCCGCGAGCCGCTTCAGCAGCCGGGGGTCCTCCGCGGCCCGCACGCCGTGCCCGATGCGGGCGGCGTGCAGGTCGTCGAGGCAGTCGCGGACCGAGGACGGGCCGGTGAGCTTCTCCACCGTGCGGGGCCGCCAGGAGCCCGCCCTCGCGGGCGATCGCGAAGGCCCGGTCGAAGTCGCGGGCCATGCCGCGGCGCTCGTCGTTGGAGAGGCCGAAACCGACGACGCCGCGGTCGGCGTAGCGCACGGCGAGGCGGGCCAGGGTGCGGGCGTCGAGGGGGTGCTTCATGCGGTTGGCGGCGATCAGGACCCGCATGCCGAGGCCCGTCTCGCGGGAGGCCGCGTCGACGGCGTCGAGGATGATCTCGACGGCCGGGATCATCCCGCCCAGCAGCGGGGCGTAGGAAGTGGGATCCACCTGGATCTCCAGCCAGCCGCTGCCGTCGCGGACGTCCTCCTCCGCGGCCTCCCGGACCAGGCGCCGGATGTCCTCGGGCTCGCGCAGGCACGAGCGGGCGGCGTCGTAGAGCCGCTGGAAGCGGAACCAGCCCCGCTCGTCGGTGGCGCGCAGCTTGGGGGGCTCTCCGGCGGTCAGGGCGTCGGGAAGCCGGACGCCGTACTTGTCGGCGAGCTCCAGGAGGGTCGATGGTCGCATCGACCCGGTGAAGTGCAGGTGGAGGTGGGCCTTCGGCAGAAGCGTGAGATCGCGTGCGTGCTCCATCCGGTGATCCTGCCGTACCGCTGCGCTCGGCGGGAGGGGGTTTTCCCTTTCGGGGGCTTGCTCGAACGCGAGAGCGGCCGTAAGGGGCTCCCGGGCGACGCCCGGACCTGCGCCTCGAACGCCGGGCGGGGCTGATGGTGCCGGCGGGGCCGGGCGGGCCGGGCGGGCCGGGGGGGCCGACGGGTCCGGAAACGCCGGGGCGGCGGCACCCCGCGGGGTGCCGCCGCCCGGTTCGTGCCGCGGGCCGCCCGAGGCCTAGGCCTTGGCCTCGGCCAGCAGCTTCTGGATGCGGGACACGCCCTCGACCAGGTCCTCGTCGCCCAGGGCGTACGAGAGGCGCAGGTAGCCGGGGGTGCCGAAGGCCTCGCCGGGGACGACCGCGACCTCGGCCTCGTCCAGGATCAGGGCGGCCAGCTCGACGGAGGTCTGCGGGCGCTTGCCGCGGATCTCCTTGCCGAGCAGTTCCTTGACCGACGGGTACGCGTAGAACGCGCCCTCGGGGGTCGGGCAGAAGACGCCGTCGATCTCGTTCAGCATCTTGACCATCGTCTGGCGACGGCGGTCGAAGGCCTTGCGCATCTCGGCGACCGCGTCCAGGTTGCCCGAGACGGCGGCCAGCGCGGCGACCTGGGCCACGTTGGAGACGTTGGAGGTGGCGTGCGACTGCAGGTTCGTCGCCGCCTTGACGACGTCCTGCGGGGCGATGACCCAGCCCACCCGCCAGCCCGTCATCGCGTACGTCTTGGCGACGCCGTT
Organism: Streptomyces sp. WAC03905; assembly: GCF_057371075.1. NCBI lineage: Bacteria > Bacillati > Actinomycetota > Actinomycetes > Kitasatosporales > Streptomycetaceae > Streptomyces > Streptomyces sp. WAC03905. The sequence continues at coordinate 3,356,011 of NZ_JBXYDZ010000003.1, read as the reverse complement.
GACGATGATGCACTTGTCCCGCAGGGCCGGCACCAGGACCGGCAGCGAGGTGAACTTCGCGTCCCCGTAGACCAGGTGCTCGTAGATCTCGTCCGTCAGCACCCACAGGCCGTGCTCGGCGGCCCACTCGCCGATCGCCTTCGCGTCGGCCTCGCTGTAGACGGCACCGGTCGGGTTGGACGGGGAGACGAACAGGACGACCTTGGTGCGCTCGGTGCGCGCGGCCTCCAGCTGCTCGACGGAGACCCGGTAACCGGTGGTCTCGTCGGCGACGACCTCGACCGGGACGCCGCCGGCGAGACGGATCGACTCCGGGTAGGTGGTCCAGTACGGCGCCGGGACGATGACCTCGTCACCCGGGTCCAGGACGGCCGCGAAGGCCTCGTAGATCGCCTGCTTGCCGCCGTTGGTCACCAGGACCTGCGACGCCTCGACCTCGTAACCGGAGTCGCGCAGCGTCTTGGCCGCGATGGCCGCCTTCAGCTCCGGCAGACCGCCGGCCGGCGTGTAGCGGTGGTACTTGGGGTTGCGGCAGGCCTCGACCGCGGCCTCGACGATGTAGTCCGGGGTCGGGAAGTCGGGCTCGCCCGCGCCGAAGCCGATCACCGGGCGTCCGGCGGCCTTGAGGGCCTTGGCCTTGGCGTCCACGGCGAGGGTGGCGGACTCGGAAATGGCGCCGATACGGGCGGACACCCGGCGCTCGGAGGAAGGCGTTGCAGAGGTCATACCGGCAATCGTCCCAGACCGCGAGAAGGCGCCGCACACCGTTTCAGTCAACGGACTCGACCATGTCAGGTCGGGTGCTGTTCGACGTCACGGCCCGGTTCACGTACACTCACCTGTCGTTGGACCTCGCCGGCCGCTGCAGAGCGTGAGCACTCCGCGCACTCGCCCGGATGCGGTAGGTTGGGGGACGCAAAGGGTCGTAGCTCAATTGGTAGAGCACTGGTCTCCAAAACCAGCGGTTGGGGGTTCGAGTCCCTCCGGCCCTGCTCCACACTCCTTCTCGGACGTGTGTGCGCAGGTACGTACTTAGATGCAACGCCGTGCGGCGCAACCGGGCGCGGTACGGCCACGACCCGGATTCAGGTGAGAGACGTGACGGACGCCCTGGGCTCCATCGACATGCCTGATGCCGAGGACGAGACGCGCGAGAAGAAGGCCCGCAAGGGCGGCAAGCGCGGCAAGAAGGGCCCCCTGGGCCGTCTCGCGCTTTTCTACCGCCAGATCATCGCGGAACTCCGCAAGGTTGTTTGGCCGACTCGCAACCAGCTCACGACGTACACCACCGTGGTGATTGTCTTCGTGGTCATCATGATCGGTCTGGTGACCGTGATTGACTTCGGGTTTGAAAAGGCCATCAAGTTCGTCTTCGGCTGATCCCCGCGGGGGGCGGCGCCTTGATGGTGTCGCCCGTTTTCGCATGTTCCACCACCTTTTGTATCCAGGAAGAAGCAGCCACCGTGTCTGACCCGAACCTGAACGTGAGCCACGACTCCGTCGAGTCCGTCGAGGACGAGCTCGACATCGTCGAGGCGGCGGACGCTGTGGACCCGGACGAAGCCGAGCTCGCCGACGCCGAGGCGGGTGAAGCCGCCGAGGAGGCCGCGATCCACGTCACGGACGAGGACGCGGACGAGGCCGAGGCCGAAACCGAGCTCGAAGAGGCCGCCGACGACGCCGAGATCGCGGAGGAGGCCGAAGAGGCCGAGCCCGCCGAGCCGGTCGACCCGATCCAGGCCCTGCGCGAGGAGCTGCGCCTCCTCCCCGGCGAGTGGTACGTGATCCACACCTACGCCGGCTACGAGAAGCGCGTGAAGGCCAACCTGGAGCAGCGTGCCGTCTCGCTGAACGTCGAGGAGTTCATCTACCAGGCCGAGGTGCCCGAGGAAGAGATCGTCCAGATCAAGAACGGCGAGCGCAAGAACGTCCGGCAGAACAAGCTGCCCGGCTACGTTCTCGTCCGCATGGATCTGACGAACGAGTCCTGGGGCGTCGTCCGCAACACCCCCGGCGTCACCGGCTTCGTGGGCAACGCGTACGACCCGTACCCGCTGACCCTGGACGAGATCGTCAAGATGCTCGCCCCGGAGGCGCAGGAGAAGGCCGCCAAGGCCGCCGCGGAAGAGGCCGGTCTGCCCGCGCCCGCCGTCAAGCGCACCGTCGAGGTCCTGGACTTCGAGGTCGGCGACTCGGTCACCGTCACCGACGGCCCGTTCGCCACGCTCCAGGCGACCATCAACGAGATCAACCCCGACTCGAAGAAGGTCAAGGGGCTCGTCGAGATCTTCGGTCGCGAGACCCCGGTCGAGCAGCTTCGACCAGATCCAGAAGAACTGATCCACTCCGCGTGGGTCACGGCTTCTGAGCCACAGCTTCCGGACAGGTCAGACCGCCCCTCACGGGTGGTCTGACCTGCTCGGTTTTTAGCCCCGCACTGATACCCGTTATCGTGGTGCGGTATGCCTCCATCCGGATGACCGGATCGGCGGCTGAAAACTCTCACTAGGACCCGGAGAGAGCAATGCCTCCCAAGAAGAAGAAGGTCACGGGGCTTATCAAGCTCCAGATCAAGGCCGGTGCGGCCAACCCGGCTCCGCCGGTCGGCCCCGCGCTCGGTCAGCACGGCGTCAACATCATGGAGTTCTGCAAGGCCTACAACGCCGCGACCGAGTCGCAGCGTGGCATGGTCGTGCCGGTGGAGATCACGGTCTACGAGGACCGCACCTTCACCTTCATCACCAAGACTCCGCCGGCCGCGCGCCTCATCCTGAAGCACGCGGGCATCGAGAAGGGCTCCGGCGAGCCCCACAAGACCAAGGTCGCCAAGCTCACGGCTGCCCAGGTCAAGGAGATCGCCGAGCTGAAGATGCCCGACCTGAACGCCAACGACATCGACGCGGCCGTCAAGATCATCGCCGGCACCGCGCGTTCGATGGGCGTCACCGTCGAAGGCTGATCCAGCCACCCCCTCGCACCACCAGTGGTAGGACCAAGCGCTGGTCCGCACCACGACTCCATGCCTGAAGCCACAACACAGGAGCAGAAGTGAAGCGCAGCAAGACTCTCCGCGCTGCGGACGCCAAGGTCGACCGGGACAAGCTCTACGCCCCGCTCGAGGCCGTCCGTCTCGCCAAGGAGACCTCCTCCACCAAGTTCGACAGCACCGTCGAGATCGCCTTCCGCCTGGGTGTCGACCCGCGCAAGGCCGACCAGATGGTCCGCGGCACCGTGAACCTCCCGCACGGCACCGGCAAGACCGCCCGGGTCCTGGTCTTCGCGACCGGTGACCGTGCTGCGGCCGCGGAAGCCGCCGGCGCCGACATCGTCGGCGACGACGAGCTGATCAACGAGATCGCCAAGGGCAACCGCCTGAACGAGTTCGACGCCGTTGTCGCCACCCCGGACCTCATGGGCAAGGTCGGCCGCCTCGGCCGCGTGCTCGGTCCCCGTGGCCTCATGCCGAACCCGAAGACCGGCACCGTCACGATGGACGTCGCGAAGGCTGTCACCGAGATCAAGGGTGGCAAGATCGAGTTCCGCGTCGACAAGCACTCGAACCTGCACTTCATCATCGGCAAGGTCTCCTTCTCCGACGAGCAGCTCGTCGAGAACTACGGAGCGGCCCTCGACGAGATCCTTCGTCTGAAGCCGTCCGCCGCCAAGGGCCGCTACCTGAAGAAGGCCGCCCTCAGCACCACCATGGGCCCCGGCATCCAGCTGGACCCGAACCGCACGCGGAACCTCCTCGTCGAGGAAGACCCGGCTGCGGTCTGAGCCTGACGCTCACCGAGCGGCTCCACGGGCCCCTCGCCCCCTTCACGGGTGGCGGGGGGCCCGTTCCCGTTCCCCCCGCGAGTCCCGTGCGAAGGCGCGCGACCACGGGTCGTACAGTCGTACGAGCAGCGCGCAGGCGGGGACGCCGAAGACCACGTGCTGCACGATGACATGGGGTGGGGAAGACATGAACGCGTACCGCAAGAAGACCGCCGTGGCCGTCCTGGCCGCCCTCCTGCTCGCAGGAGGTGCCACGGCCTGCGAGAACGGCGACGAGCCGAAGAAGGATGCAGGCGCGTCCGCAGCCGCACCGGCCAAGGCCCCCGAGAAGCCGGCGGAGGTGACGCCGGCCGCGTACCTCGAGAAGACGAGGAAGAAGTCCGAGGAGATCACCTCGCTCCGGTACACCATCGCGGGCAGCGCCGCGGGCCAGAAGATCAACGGCGAGGCCGCCATGCGGATCAAGCCCACCGTCGCCATGTCGATGACGATGGATTCGCCCGAGAAGCCGGGCGAGAAGGTGCAGATCCGCCTCCTGGACAGCGCCATGTACATGGGCGCCGAGGGCAAGTGGCTCAAGTTCGACCTCAAGGCCCTCGCTCCCGAGCAGGCCAAGGAGCTGGACTCCCTCGGCTCCGCCCAGCAGGGCCAGAACCCGGCCGACACGGCCGACAGCCTGAGCGCCGCCAAGGACCTCAAGAAGGTCGGCGACGAGACCATCGACGGTCAGAAGACGACGCACCTGAGCGGCACCGTCTCGGTCGACGAGCTGCGCTCCCGCAGTGCCGCCTCCGGCCCGGAGGCCAAGGAGCGCCAGGAGAAGAACCTCGCCGCACTGGAGGCCCAGGGCATCAAGACCCTGACCATGGACCTCTGGATCGACGAGAACGACCAGGCCAAGCAGGTCCGCACCCAGGGCGCCGGCACCTCCGGGCCCATGGACGTCACCATCAAGTTCCTGGAGATCAACAAGCCCGTCGACGTCACCGCGCCGCCGGCCGAGCAGGTCGTCGACCTCGCCGAGATGATGAAGGGCGCCGGCGAGGGCTCCGCCTGACCGCCGCAGCAGCACCCGTACGACCGCAGTACCGTCGCGCCGCCGCCGCTCACCGGCGGCGGCGCGACGTGCACCGACCATGCATGGGGGAGAACCAGATGAACAAGGCTGTCCGGATCCGGGCCGGCGCGGCGATCGCCGGTACCGCGCTTCTCGTGGGCGGTCTCACGGCCTGCGGCGGCAGCGCCGGCGCGGGCGAGGCGGCGGACGCCACGGCGCACGACCCCGCGGAGGCGGTGAAGGCGTCCTACCTCAAGACGGTGGCCGCCAAGTTCGCCAAGGCGGAGGTGTCCACCGTCGGTGCCGACGGCAAGAGCAGCGGCCAGTCCGGCACGAAGGGCTGGTACCCCTCCAGCCACAACGTGGTCCTCAAGGAGGGCGGCGGCAAGCCCGACACGCGCTCGATCATGATGGGCGACACCATCTACACCCAGCTCGACAAGCCCCTCAAGGGCAAGACCTGGATGCAGATGGACCTGGCCAAGGACGGCAAGCCGGGGGTGCGGCTGAACGAGGACCCGGCCGAGTACCTCGCCATGCTGCTCGGCCAGGAGAAGCTCACGCACGTGGGAGCGGGGACGACCGACGGGGTCGAGGCCCAGCACTACCGGGGCAGCCTCACCAACGCGGACCTGGTCAGGGCGGACGAGTCCACCAAGGTCATGGAGGAGAAGAACCGCCGGTACCTCCACGAGTCGGTGAAGCACATCACCGCCTTCGAGGTGGACCTGTGGATCGGCAAGGACGGCTACCCGGTCCGCGTCGACAGCTCCAGCACGGACGACAAGGGCACGTCGAAGACGACGGCCATGTTCTCCGACTTCGGCAAGCCCGCCGCCGTCCAGCCGCCGCCGGCCGACCAGGTCATCACCTTCGACGCCGTGATGAAGGGCGTCGACGCCGACCTCGAACAGGTCGACAAGGACCTGGAAGCGGCCGACAAGAGCCTGGAGGAGGCCGACAAGACGCTGCGGGAGGCCGGGCTGCCCGGCCTCCGCCAGTGACCCGCCGCTGCCCGGCCCACTGACCGATTTGCCTCGACCGGAACCCTTCACGTAGTCTTCCCCGGAAGCCAAAGACCGCTGGTCGTTGCCGTGCCCGCAAGGGTTCGGTGGCCGAAGGATCCGCTGCATGCGGACGACCCGCGCAGGTGACTGTGGAAGGTTCCCGGAATTCGTTCCGGTCGAGCCACGCCCTGGCGCCTGCGCCGGGGCGTTTTGTGTGTCAGCCCCTTCTGAGCGGTCCTCATCACCCGGAAGGAGGCGAACGCACCATGCCGACGCCCAACAAGGCTGCATCGGTGGCCGAGCTCAAGGACGCGTTCCAGAGCTCCAACGCCGCCGTGCTGACCGAGTACCGGGGTCTCACCGTCGCGCAGCTCAAGACGCTGCGTCGCTCCCTCGGTGAGAACGCCCAGTACGCCGTGGTGAAGAACACGCTGACCAAGATTGCGGCCAACCAGGCCGGGATCACCGCGCTGGACGAGCACTTCGCTGGTCCGACCGCGGTCGCCTTCATCACCGGTGACCCGGTGGAGTCGGCGAAGAGCCTGCGTGACTTCGCCAAGGACAACCCCAACCTGATCATCAAGGCGGGTGTCCTTGATGGTAAGGCGCTCTCCGCCGATGACATCAAGAAGCTTGCGGACCTCGAGTCCCGCGAGGTTCTGCTCAGCAAGCTGGCCGGCGCGTTCAAGGGCAAGCAGTCCCAGGCTGCCTCGCTCTTCCAGGCGCTGCCGTCGAAGTTCGTCCGCACCGCGGAAGCGCTTCGCGTCAAGCTCGCCGAGCAGGGCGGTGCCGAGTAATTCGGCTCGCGCACTGATCCGCGCCGCCTAGTGCGCGGGTCGTAGCGGGCCGTTACGCCCGCCTCTATAGACATATCGGCACCTGCCGAATTAGTGGAAGGATCGCCCATCATGGCGAAGCTCTCTCAGGACGACCTCCTCGCCCAGTTCGAGGAGATGACCCTCATCGAGCTTCTCCGAGTTCGTGAAGGCCTTCGAGGAGAAGTTCGACGTCACCGCCGCCGCGGCCGTCGCCGTTGCCGCCCCGGGTCAGGGTGGTGGCGACGCCGCCGCCGCCGAGGAGGAGAAGGACGAGTTCGACGTCATCCTCACCGGTGCCGGCGACAAGAAGATCCAGGTCATCAAGGTCGTGCGCGAGCTGACCTCCCTGGGTCTGAAGGAGGCCAAGGACCTCGTGGACGGCGCCCCGAAGCCGGTCCTCGAGAAGGTCGCCAAGGACGCCGCCGAGAAGGCCGCCGAGGCCCTCAAGGGCGCCGGTGCGGCCGTCGAGGTCAAGTAACACCTCTGAGGCCCTCCTGAGGCCTCAACCAAGGGCGATCACCCGTAAGGGTGGTCGCCCTTTGGCGTACCGGCAGTGCCTGACTTGCCCTGGTCTCGTTGGGGAGTAGGGTGATCATCGTTGCCCCGACGCTGGGTCCGAAGATGATCCGCTCGGAGCAGGGGGCCTTGACGAACGGGACGCGGCGCAGCATTCTCAGACCCGTCGAGAGGTCGACCACCCGGATCCGGGATCCGAGGCATGGATCGACTACGAAGAGGGCAGTACTGATACGCGCTCTGTGCACGAGCCGCAGCGTTGGACGCAGGGTTGAACGACATGGGGAAGGCCTGTTGCCGGTTTCCGGAAACGCGGTCTGGACATCAGTGAGCCAAGTGGCTACACTGACCCTTTGCGCTGCCTGTTAGCTGTCCCCTGCCCGTCGCCAGGGACATGCCCACGCTTGAGCACACTTGATTGATCCACCCTGACCTGGTGTTTTGGCCGGAATCGGGGGGCCCTGTCTTCTGTGTCTGCTGGGACCGGTACGCGCGTAGTGAGTCCGAGCCCTCGGAAGGACCCCCTCTTGGCCGCCTCGCGCAACGCCTCGACCAATACGAACAACGGTGCCAGCACCGCCCCGCTGCGCATCTCCTTTGCAAAGATCAAGGAGCCCCTCGAGGTTCCGAACCTCCTGGCGCTGCAGACCGAGAGCTTTGACTGGCTGCTCGGCAATGCCGCCTGGAAGTCTCGCGTCGAGTCGGCGCTTGAGAGTGGACAGGACGTCCCCACCAAGTCCGGTCTGGAAGAGATCTTCGAGGAGATCTCGCCGATCGAGGACTTCTCCGGGTCGATGTCGCTGACCTTCCGCGACCACCGTTTCGAGCCGGCGAAGAACTCCGTCGACGAGTGCAAGGAGCGCGACTTCACGTACGCGGCTCCGCTGTTCGTCACGGCCGAGTTCACGAACAACGAGACCGGAGAGATCAAGTCTCAGACGGTCTTCATGGGCGACTTCCCGCTCATGACCAACAAGGGCACCTTCGTCATCAACGGCACCGAGCGTGTCGTCGTGTCGCAGCTCGTCCGCTCCCCCGGTGTCTACTTCGACTCCTCCATCGACAAGACGTCCGACAAGGACATCTTCTCCGCCAAGATCATCCCGTCCCGGGGTGCCTGGCTGGAGATGGAGATCGACAAGCGCGACATGGTCGGCGTCCGCATCGACCGCAAGCGCAAGCAGTCCGTCACCGTCCTCCTGAAGGCTCTCGGCTGGACCACCGAGCAGATCCTCGAGGAGTTCGGCGAGTACGAGTCCATGCGCGCCACCCTGGAGAAGGACCACACCCAGGGCCAGGACGACGCGCTGCTCGACATCTACCGCAAGCTGCGCCCGGGCGAGCCGCCGACCCGTGAGGCCGCCCAGACGCTGCTCGAGAACCTCTACTTCAACCCCAAGCGCTACGACCTCGCCAAGGTCGGCCGCTACAAGGTGAACAAGAAGCTCGGCGCCGACGAGCCGCTCGACGCCGGTGTGCTCACCACCGACGACGTCATCGCCACGATCAAGTACCTGGTCAAGCTGCACGCCGGCGAGACCGAGACGATCGGCGAGTCCGGCCGTTCGATCGTGGTCGAGACCGACGACATCGACCACTTCGGCAACCGTCGTCTGCGCAACGTCGGCGAGCTCATCCAGAACCAGGTCCGCACGGGTCTGGCTCGTATGGAGCGCGTCGTGCGCGAGCGCATGACCACCCAGGACGTCGAGGCGATCACGCCGCAGACCCTGATCAACATCCGGCCGGTCGTCGCCTCCATCAAGGAGTTCTTCGGCACCAGCCAGCTGTCGCAGTTCATGGACCAGAACAACCCGCTCTCGGGCCTGACCCACAAGCGCCGCCTGTCGGCGCTGGGCCCCGGCGGTCTGTCCCGTGAGCGGGCCGGCTTCGAGGTCCGTGACGTCCACCCGTCGCACTACGGCCGCATGTGCCCGATCGAGACCCCCGAAGGCCCGAACATCGGTCTGATCGGCTCGCTCGCGTCCTACGGCCGCGTCAACGCGTTCGGTTTCGTCGAGACCCCGTACCGCAAGGTCATCGACGGTGTCGTCACCGACGAGGTCGACTACCTGACGGCCGACGAGGAAGACCGCTTCGTCATCGCGCAGGCCAACGCGGCCCTGTCCGAGGACATGCGCTTCACGGAGAACCGCGTCCTGGTCCGCCGTCGCGGCGGCGAGATCGACTACATCGCCGGCGGCGACGTCGACTACATGGACGTCTCCCCGCGCCAGATGGTGTCCGTCGCGACCGCGATGATCCCCTTCCTCGAGCACGACGACGCCAACCGTGCCCTCATGGGCGCGAACATGATGCGCCAGGCCGTTCCGCTCATCAAGGCGGAGGCCCCGCTCGTCGGCACCGGCATGGAGTACCGCTGCGCGGTCGACGCCGGTGACTCGATCCGTGCGGAGAAGGACGGTGTCGTCCAGGAGGTCTCGGCCGACTACATCACCGTCGCCAACGACGACGGCACGTACACCACGTACCGCGTCGCCAAGTTCTCCCGGTCGAACCAGGGCACCTCGGTCAACCAGAAGGTCATCGTCAACGAGGGTGACCGGATCGTCGAGTCCCAGGTCCTCGCCGACGGACCGGCGACCGAAGAGGGCGAGATGGCCCTCGGCAAGAACCTGCTCGTCGCGTTCATGCCGTGGGAAGGCCACAACTACGAGGACGCGATCATCCTGTCGCAGCGCCTCGTGCAGGACGACGTCCTCTCCTCGATCCACATCGAGGAGCACGAGGTCGACGCCCGTGACACCAAGCTCGGCCCCGAGGAGATCACCCGGGACATCCCGAACGTCTCCGAGGAGGTCCTCGCGGACCTCGACGAGCGCGGCATCATCCGCATCGGTGCGGACGTCGTCGCCGGCGACATCCTGGTCGGCAAGGTCACGCCCAAGGGTGAGACCGAGCTGACCCCGGAGGAGCGCCTGCTCCGCGCGATCTTCGGTGAGAAGGCCCGCGAGGTGCGCGACACCTCGCTCAAGGTCCCCCACGGTGAGATCGGCAAGGTCATCGGCGTCCGCGTCTTCGACCGCGAGGAGGGCGACGAGCTTCCCCCGGGCGTGAACCAGCTGGTCCGCGTCTACGTCGCCCAGAAGCGCAAGATCACCGACGGTGACAAGCTCGCCGGCCGTCACGGCAACAAGGGTGTCATCTCCAAGATCCTCCCGATCGAGGACATGCCGTTCCTCGAGGACGGCACCCCGGTCGACATCATCCTGAACCCGCTGGGTGTCCCGTCCCGAATGAACCCGGGACAGGTCCTGGAGATCCACCTCGGCTGGCTCGCCAGCCGCGGCTGGGACGTCTCCGGTCTGGGTGAGGAGTGGGCCGAGCGACTGAAGGCCATCGGCGCCGACCGCGTCGAGCCCGGCACCAACGTCGCCACCCCGGTGTTCGACGGTGCCCGCGAGGACGAGCTCGCCGGCCTGTTCGAGCACACCATCCCGAACCGCGACGGTGACCGCCTGGTCCTCCCGTCCGGCAAGGCGCGCCTGTTCGACGGCCGCTCCGGCGAGCCGTTCCCGGACCCGATCTCGGTCGGGTACATGTACATCCTCAAGCTCCACCACCTGGTCGACGACAAGCTCCACGCCCGTTCGACCGGTCCGTACTCGATGATCACGCAGCAGCCGCTGGGTGGTAAGGCACAGTTCGGTGGCCAGCGATTCGGTGAGATGGAGGTGTGGGCGCTCGAGGCGTACGGCGCCGCCTACGCCCTCCAGGAGCTGCTGACCATCAAGTCCGACGACGTCACCGGCCGCGTGAAGGTCTACGAGGCCATCGTCAAGGGCGAGAACATCCCCGAGCCGGGCATTCCCGAGTCCTTCAAGGTGCTCATCAAGGAAATGCAGTCGCTCTGCCTCAACGTGGAGGTGCTGTCCTCGGACGGCATGTCCATCGAGATGCGCGACACCGACGAGGACGTCTTCCGCGCGGCGGAGGAGCTCGGTATCGACCTGTCCCGGCGCGAGCCGAGCAGCGTCGAAGAGGTCTGACGGGCCTGACGGGGGGCTCACGAACAGAGCCCCCCGTCATCCCCGGGACCGTTCAGACCACTGATCAAGAGACACGACCCCGAAAGAGGGATTGACGCACAGTGCTCGACGTCAACTTCTTCGACGAGCTGCGGATCGGCCTTGCCACCGCGGACGACATCCGAACCTGGTCGCACGGCGAGGTCAAGAAGCCGGAGACCATCAACTACCGCACCCTGAAGCCCGAGAAGGACGGACTCTTCTGCGAGAAGATCTTCGGTCCGACCCGGGACTGGGAGTGCTACTGCGGCAAGTACAAGCGTGTCCGCTTCAAGGGCATCATCTGTGAGCGCTGTGGCGTCGAGGTCACGCGCGCCAAGGTGCGCCGTGAGCGCATGGGCCACATCGAGCTTGCCGCTCCCGTCACCCACATCTGGTACTTCAAGGGCGTCCCGTCGCGCCTGGGCTACCTGCTGGACCTCGCGCCGAAGGACCTCGAAAAGGTCATCTACTTCGCCGCGTACATGATCACGTTTGTCGACGACGAGCGCCGCCAGCGCGACCTGCCGTCGCTGGAGGCCCACGTCTCCGTCGAGCGCCAGCAGATCGAGAACCGCCGCGACGCCGACCTCGAAGGCCGCGCCAAGAAGCTCGAGTCCGACCTGGCCGAGCTCGAGGCCGAGGGCGCCAAGGCCGACGTGCGCCGCAAGGTGCGCGAGGGTGCCGAGCGCGAGATGAAGCAGCTCCGCGACCGCGCCCAGCGCGAGATCGACCGCCTCGACGAGGTGTGGGCCCGCTTCAAGAACCTCAAGGTCCAGGACCTCGAGGGCGACGAGCTGCTCTACCGCGAGCTGCGTGACCGCTTCGGCACGTACTTCGACGGCTGCATGGGCGCCGCCGCGCTGCAGAAGCGCCTGGAGTCCTTCGACCTCGAGGAGGAGGCCGAGCGCCTCCGCGAGATCATCCGTACCGGCAAGGGCCAGAAGAAGACCCGTGCGCTCAAGCGCCTCAAGGTCGTCTCCGCGTTCCTGCAGACCAGCAACAAGCCCAAGGGCATGGTTCTGGACTGCGTCCCGGTCATCCCGCCGGACCTGCGTCCGATGGTGCAGCTGGACGGTGGCCGCTTCGCGACCTCCGACCTGAACGACCTGTACCGCCGCGTGATCAACCGCAACAACCGCCTGAAGCGCCTTCTCGACCTCGGTGCCCCCGAGATCATCGTGAACAACGAGAAGCGCATGCTCCAGGAGGCCGTGGACGCCCTCTTCGACAACGGTCGTCGTGGCCGCCCGGTGACGGGCCCCGGCAACCGTCCGCTGAAGTCCCTCAGCGACATGCTGAAGGGCAAGCAGGGTCGATTCCGTCAGAACCTCCTCGGCAAGCGCGTGGACTACTCCGCGCGTTCCGTGATCGTCGTCGGCCCGCAGCTGAAGCTGCACCAGTGCGGTCTGCCCAAGGCCATGGCGCTGGAGCTCTTCAAGCCGTTCGTGATGAAGCGCCTGGTCGACCTGAACCACGCGCAGAACATCAAGTCGGCGAAGCGCATGGTCGAGCGCGGCCGCACGGTCGTCTACGACGTGCTCGAAGAGGTCATCGCCGAGCACCCGGTCCTGCTGAACCGTGCGCCCACGCTGCACCGTCTCGGCATCCAGGCCTTCGAGCCCCAGCTGGTCGAAGGCAAGGCCATCCAGATCCACCCGCTCGTCTGCACCGCGTTCAACGCGGACTTCGACGGTGACCAGATGGCCGTGCACCTGCCGCTCTCCGCGGAGGCGCAGGCCGAGGCCCGCATCCTGATGCTGTCCTCGAACAACATCCTCAAGCCGGCCGACGGCCGTCCGGTCACGATGCCGACCCAGGACATGGTCCTCGGTCTGTTCTTCCTGACCACCGACGGTGAGCTCCGTGACACCAAGGGCGAGGGCCGCGCGTTCGGCTCCACGGCCGAGGCGACCATGGCGTTCGACGCCGGCGAGCTGGCGCTGCAGTCGTCCGTCGACATCCGCTTCCCGGTGGGCACCATCCCGCCGCGCGGCTGGGTGCCGCCGGTCGCCGAAGAGGGCGAGCAGGAGTTCCAGCCGGGCGACAGCTTCCGTCTGCGCACCACCCTGGGCCGCGCGCTCTTCAACGAGCTGCTGCCCGAGGACTACCCGTTCGTCGACTACTCGGTGGGCAAGAAGCAGCTCTCCGAGATCGTCAACGACCTGGCGGAGCGCTACCCCAAGGTCATCGTGGCGGCGACGCTCGACAACCTGAAGGCGGCCGGCTTCCACTGGGCGACCCGTTCCGGCGTCACCGTGGCCATCTCCGACGTCGTCGTGCCCGAGGCCAAGAAGGCCATCGTCGCGGGCTACGAGGCGCAGGACGAGAAGGTCCAGAAGCAGTACGAGCGCGGTCTGATCACCAAGGACGAGCGCACGCAGGAGCTCATCGCGATCTGGACCAAGGCGACCAACGAGGTTGCCGAGGCGATGAACGCGAACTTCCCCAAGACGAACCCCATCTTCATGATGGTTGACTCGGGTGCCCGAGGAAACATGATGCAGATGCGACAGATCGCCGGTATGCGTGGTCTGGTGTCGAACGCGAAGAACGAGACCATCCCGCGTCCGATCAAGGCGTCCTTCCGTGAGGGCCTCACCGTTCTGGAGTACTTCATCTCCACGCACGGTGCCCGTAAGGGTCTGGCGGACACCGCCCTGCGTACCGCCGACTCGGGTTACCTGACCCGTCGTCTGGTGGACGTCTCGCAGGACGTGATCATCCGCGAGGAGGACTGCGGCACCGAGCGCGGCCTGAAGCTGAAGATCGCCGTCCGCGGCGAGGACGGCGTGCTGCGCAAGGCCGACGACGTCGAGACCTCGATCTACGCCCGCATGCTGGCCGAGGACGTCGTCATCGACGGCAAGGTCATCGCGCCGGCCAACGTCGACCTCGGTGACGTGCTCATCGACGCCCTGGTCGCCAACGGCGTCGAGGAGGTCAAGACCCGCTCGGTCCTGACCTGTGAGTCCGCGGTCGGCACCTGTGCCTTCTGCTACGGACGCTCCCTCGCCACCGGCAAGCTGGTCGACATCGGTGAGGCGGTCGGCATCATCGCCGCCCAGTCCATCGGTGAGCCCGGTACCCAGCTGACGATGCGTACCTTCCACACCGGTGGTGTGGCCGGTGACGACATCACGCAGGGTCTGCCGCGTGTCGTCGAGTTCTTCGAGGCCCGTACCCCGAAGGGTGTCGCCCCGATCTCCGAGGCCGCCGGCCGCGTGCGGATCGAGGAGACCGAGAAGACGAAGAAGATCGTCATCACGCCCGACGACGGCAGCGACGAGACGGCGTTCCCGATCTCGAAGCGCGCCAAGGTCATCGTGCACGAGGGCGACCACGTCGAGGTGGGCCAGAAGCTCACCATGGGTGCCACCAACCCGCACGACGTGCTGCGCATCCTCGGCCAGCGTGCCGTCCAGGTCCACCTGGTCGGCGAAGTCCAGAAGGTCTACAACTCGCAGGGCGTGTCGATCCACGACAAGCACATCGAGATCATCATCCGGCAGATGCTGCGCCGCGTGACGATCATCGAGTCCGGCGACGCGGAGCTCCTGCCGGGCGAGCTGGTCGAGCGGTCGAAGTTCGAGACCGAGAACCGTCGCGTGGTCACCGAGGGCGGTCACCCCGCCTCCGGCCGTCCGCAGCTGATGGGTATCACCAAGGCCTCGCTCGCGACCGAGTCGTGGCTGTCGGCGGCGTCCTTCCAGGAGACGACCAGGGTCCTGACGGACGCGGCGATCAACGCCAAGTCCGACTCCCTGATCGGCCTCAAGGAGAACGTCATCATCGGTAAGCTCATCCCGGCCGGTACGGGCCTCGCCCGCTACCGCAACATCCGGGTGGAGCCCACCGAGGAGGCGAAGGCCGCGATGTACTCGGCCGTCGGCTACGACGACATCGACTACTCGCCCTTCGGCACCGGCTCCGGCCAGGCCGTCCCGCTGGAGGACTACGACTACGGCCCGTACAACGGCTGACAGCTCGTATGAAGAAGCCCCCCGCCGCTCCGAGAGGAGCGGCGGGGGGCCTTTTCGTTTCCCCCGGGTCAGCGTCGGCGCAGGCGGCGCAGGTGGGTCCGGGACGGGACCGCGAGCAGGGCCAGGAGGGCCAGGGCGGCTCCGCCCAGGCCTGCGGTGAAGCCCTTCGGGGTGAAGGTGCAGGAGAACCGGTCCGTGCCCGGCGGGAGCTCCACGGCCAGCAGGCCGTGGAAGGGCCTGACCGGGGCCGAGCAGCTCCAGCCGGGGACGGCGGTCGTGGCGACGACCGCGGTGCCCCGGGTGTGCGGGGGGACGGTGGCGCCGATCGAGTGCCCACCGACCTCCACCGCGGTGGCGCCGGTGACCTTCAGGCGGTCCACGGCCGACCCGAGGGCCGCCCGGTCCAGACAGCCCAGCGGGTGGGCACCCGCGTCGGCGCCCCTGGTACGGGTCCGCACGGTGACGTCGACCTTGCCGGAGGCGGGGACCGGCCCGAGCGGGGTCACGCCCGTCATCTCGTCCTCCAGCGGCTTCTCGGTGCCCCCGCTGCGGAGGGTGCCGTAGAGGGCGGGGGAGTACCAGTACGCCTCGGAGCCGGGCCGGCACACCGCGGCGTAGGCCTGGACCTCCGGGCCGCCGCCGCGGGTGACCTCGGGGACCTCGTAGACCGTGGCGCCCAGGACGGTCTCCTGGCGCGCGTAGACGCTGTCCGCCGGGTTCGGGGAGGCGTACGCGCCGGTGCGGACGGTCACCAGCGGGGGCGCCGGGAACCTCTCGGCCGTCCAGCTGTGGGGCGCGGTCCCCGGCCGGACCCGCGCTCCGATCGAGAAGATCGCGTCGAGCACCGGGTTGTCGGCGCCGAAGAAGGTCCGGCCGTCGTTCTTGAAGCCGTACCCGAGGGGCTCCAGCGCCCGGTACGTGGCCTCGGGGAGGTAGCTGCTGTAGTACTGCGGCCCCTCCGCGCGGAGCGCCAGGGCGTCGTTGTACGCGGTCTGGGGGGCGCCCGAGTCCGTGCGGTGGGCGGGCCAGTCCTCGGCGTCGCGGACGGCGTCGAAATGCCGGGCGATCGACTGGTTGGAGGTGGCGACCGGCTTCGCCCAGCGCTCGCGGGCGCGGCGGGCGTCGGCGCCCGCCGCCGCCGCGGTGGACTCGGCGAGGACCACGCCGACCATCAGCACGGCGGCCACCGGGACCAGGAAGCGGCGCTTCTCGCCCAGCCGCAGCAGGACCAGGGCCAGCAGGGAGACGCCGCCGCCGACGAGCACCGCCGGCCAGGTCCAGCCGCCGAAGTCGTCGGTGCGCCGGAGTACGAAGGTGGCCGCGACCAGCACGGCGGCCATCAGGGCCAGGTGCCGCGGCCGCGGCCGGTTGGCCAGGGCCAGCCAGGCCATGACCACCACCATCCCGCTGAAGACGAAGGTCTCGCGGTACGGGTTGCCGTTCGGCACCGCCAGCCCGTGCCACACGTACTGCGTGGGCGGGAACTGGAAGGAGGCCAGGACCAGCGCGGTGGCCACCGCCCACACCAGGCGGGTGCGGCGGGCGACGGCGGAGTCGAGGAGGAATGCGCCGGCCAGGATCAGGCCGAGCGAGGCCACGTAGAGCCGGGGGCGGCCGCCCCACAGGTGCGTGGCGGGGAGCATGCCCGCGAAGAAGACCTCGATCCGCACCGGGTCGAAGGCGCCGGCCTTCGTGGGCTGCGCGGCCCCGCTGGACAGGAACGAGGGCAGGAGCAGCGGGAGCGTGAGCAGGATCCCGGTCCCGGCGGCCGTCGCGGCCCGCCCCAGGGCGACCAGCCGGTCCCGCGCCGTCGTGTCGCGGGTGGCGAGGCGGATCGCCAGCAGGACGCAGGCGGCCATCGTGGCCATCATCGCGGTGTAGAAGTTCCCGAACCAGGCGAGGGCGACCAGCAGGGCCGCACCCGGCCAGCGGCGTCCCTCCAGGCACCACTCGACGGCGATGCCGAGCATCGGGAACGCCACCAGGCCCCAGAGCCACATCGGGATGTACGAGGCGTCGCTCAGCGCCCACCCGCACAGCCCGTACGTCGCCCCCAGCACGCCCCGCTGCCACCACGGGCCGGGATGCAGCTTGCCGAGGTACACCGTCATCACCGCGGCCGCGGCGCCCAGGGTGACCGGGGTGACCGCGAAGACGGCGAGGTCGACGTGGGCGCGCGGCACCAGGACGGCCATCCAGGAGAACGGATTGCCGAGGTAGGTGTGGTAGTCGGACAGGAACTGCTGTCCGAATCCGCCGCGCCAGGTGAAGAGCAGGTCTCCGGCGGCCTGTCCGTGGACCAGGTCCCACAGCGCCCGGTGGAAGGGCACGTACTGGTTGGCCTGGTCGTTGAGGGCCCGCCCCGTGTTGCCGAAGGGGAAGGTGCCTCGGGCGACCCAGGAGGCGCAGAAGGCGGTCGCCGCCAGCAGGAAGGCCAGCAGGGGTCCGCGCAGGCGGGCGGACCTGCGGACCGAGCGGCGGACGGTTCTGCGGACGGCGGACGAGGTGCTGTCCGGAGCGGGGGGCCGGGTGTCGACTGTGGTCGGCTCGGGTGCCACGGTCCCCAATGTGCTGCTCCCTGCTGATCGACTCGCGGGCGCCCAGCGCCCGGGCAAGGTGTCAGTTTAGGGCGCGGGGGCGGGCCGCCGGGCCGAACGGCCCTCCTCCCGCTTGCGCGGGGCGGGTTTTCGTGCTGGGCATTTGTTTTGACCTACCTCTGTGAGGTAGGTACGCTCTGACCTTGTGCCTGGGGTGTGCCCTGGGCTCCCGCGTGCGCTCAAGACCCGCGGTGAGCCGAGAAGACCACACCGCGATCCGTGCCCCTCTCACCTCGGTGGAAGTGTGCAGGGTCCGACACACCCGACCGCGTGGGTCGGCAACGTTCCAGGTTAGCTTCACTACACGGCACACAGAAACCGGAGAAGTAGTGCCTACGATCCAGCAGCTGGTCCGCAAGGGCCGGCAGGACAAGGTCGAGAAGACAAAGACCCCCGCGCTCGAGGCTTCGCCCCAGCGTCGTGGTGTCTGCACGCGTGTGTTCACGACCACCCCGAAGAAGCCGAACTCGGCGCTCCGTAAGGTCGCGCGTGTGCGTCTGACCTCCGGCATCGAGGTCACCGCTTACATTCCGGGTGAGGGACACAACCTGCAGGAGCACTCCATCGTGCTCGTGCGTGGTGGCCGTGTGAAGGACCTGCCGGGTGTTCGTTACAAGATCATCCGCGGTGCGCTTGACACCCAGGCTGTCAAGAACCGCAAGCAGGCCCGCAGCCGCTACGGCGCCAAGAAGGAGAAGTAAGAATGCCTCGTAAGGGCCCCGCCCCGAAGCGCCCGGTCATCATCGACCCGGTCTACGCATCTCCTCTGGTGACGTCGCTCATCAACAAGATCCTCCTGAACGGCAAGCGCTCCACCGCCGAGCGCATCGTCTACGGCGCCATGGAAGGCCTCCGCGAGAAGACCGGCAACGACCCGGTCATCACGCTGAAGCGCGCGCTGGAGAACGTCAAGCCGTCCCTCGAGGTCAAGTCCCGCCGTGTCGGTGGCGCGACCTACCAGGTCCCCGTCGAGGTCAAGCCGGGTCGCCAGTCGACCCTGGCCCTCCGCTGGCTCGTGGGTTACTCCCGCGCCCGTCGTGAGAAGACCATGACCGAGCGCCTCATGAACGAGCTGCTCGACGCCTCCAACGGTCTTGGCGCTGCCGTCAAGAAGCGCGAGGACACGCACAAGATGGCCGAGTCCAACAAGGCCTTCGCGCACTACCGCTGGTAGTCCCACCCCACATCGAGACCGAGAGAAGACCGAAGCCTTATGGCTACCACTTCGCTTGACCTGGCCAAGGTCCGCAACATCGGGATCATGGCCCACATCGACGCGGGCAAGACGACCACCACCGAGCGCATCCTGTTCTACACCGGTGTGTCGTACAAGATCGGTGAGGTCCACGACGGCGCTGCCACGATGGACTGGATGGAGCAGGAGCAGGAGCGCGGCATCACGATCACGTCCGCCGCGACGACCTGCCACTGGCCGCTCGAGGACGTCGACCACACCATCAACATCATCGACACCCCGGGTCACGTTGACTTCACGGTCGAGGTGGAGCGTTCGCTCCGCGTCCTCGACGGTGCCGTCACCGTGTTCGACGGTGTCGCCGGTGTGGAGCCGCAGTCCGAGACCGTTTGGCGTCAGGCGGACCGCTACGGCGTCCCGCGTATCTGCTTCGTCAACAAGCTCGACCGTACCGGTGCCGAGTTCCACCGCTGCGTCGACATGATCAAGGACCGCCTCGGCGCCGTCCCGATCGTCATGCAGCTCCCCATCGGTGCCGAGGCCGACTTCCAGGGTGTCGTCGACCTCGTCCGCATGAAGGCGCTCGTCTGGTCCGCCGAGGCGACCAAGGGCGAGATGTACGACATCGTCGACATCCCGGCCAGCCACACCGAGACCGCTGAAGAGTGGCGCGGCAAGCTGGTCGAGACCGTCGCCGAGAACGACGACGAGATCATGGAGCTCTTCCTCAACGGCGACGAGCCGACCGAGGAGCAGCTGCACGCCGCCGTCCGTCGCATCATCCTCGGCTCCGGCAAGGGCAAGGGCGAGCCCACGATCACCGCGGTGTTCTGTGGCACGGCGTTCAAGAACAAGGGCGTCCAGCCCCTGCTCGACGCCGTCGTCCGCTACCTGCCGTCGCCGCTGGACATCGAGGCCATCGAGGGCCACGACGTCCGCGACGCCGAGACGGTCGTGAAGCGCAAGCCGTCCGACGAGGAGCCCCTCGCCGCGCTCGCGTTCAAGATCATGAGCGACCCGCACCTCGGCAAGCTCACCTTCGTCCGGGTTTACTCGGGCCGCCTGAAGGCCGGCACTGCGGTGCTGAACTCCGTCAAGGGCAAGAAGGAGCGCATCGGCAAGATCTACCGCATGCACGCGAACAAGCGTGAGGAGATCGACTCGGTGGGCGCCGGCGACATCGTCGCCGTGATGGGCCTGAAGCAGACCACCACCGGTGAGACGCTGTGCGACGACAAGCAGCCCGTGATCCTGGAGTCCATGGACTTCCCGGCTCCGGTCATCCAGGTCGCCATCGAGCCCAAGTCCAAGGGTGACCAGGAGAAGCTGGGTGTCGCCATCCAGCGTCTCGCGGAGGAGGACCCCTCCTTCCACGTTCACTCGGACGAGGAGACGGGCCAGACCATCCTCGGCGGTATGGGCGAGCTGCACCTCGAGGTGCTGGTCGACCGTATGAAGCGCGAGTTCAAGGTCGAGGCCAACGTCGGCAAGCCGCAGGTCGCGTACCGCGAGACGATCCGCAAGGCCGTCGAGCGCCACGACTACACCCACAAGAAGCAGACCGGTGGTACCGGTCAGTTCGCCAAGGTGCAGATCGCGATCGAGCCCATCACCGAGGCCGACGGCCCGGCGTACGAGTTCGTGAACAAGGTCACCGGCGGTCGTGTGCCGAAGGAGTACATCCCTTCGGTGGACGCGGGTGCGCAGGAGGCCATGCAGTTCGGCATCCTGGCCGGCTACGAGATGACGGGCGTCCGCGTCACGCTTCTCGACGGCGGTTACCACGAGGTCGACTCCTCGGAGCTCGCCTTCAAGATCGCTGGCTCGCAGGCCTTCAAGGAGGCCGCGCGCAAGGCTTCTCCCGTGCTCCTCGAGCCGATGATGGCCGTCGAGGTCACCACGCCGGAGGAGTCCATGGGTGACGTCATCGGTGACATCAACTCCCGCCGTGGCCAGATTCAGGCCATGGAGGACCGTCACGGAGCCAAGATCGTCAAGGGCCTCGTGCCCCTTTCGGAGATGTTCGGCTACGTCGGAGACCTCCGCAGCAAGACCTCGGGTCGCGCCAGCTACTCGATGCAGTTCGACTCCTACGCCGAGGTTCCCCGGAACGTCGCCGAGGAGATCATCGCGAAGGCCAAGGGCGAGTAACTCTTCCGAGTACACGCTTTAGGCTTGTCACCGGAGCCTCTGGGGCAACAGGAGTCTCACTCCGTTGCCCCGGGGGGCCGGCTTTCCAGCAAAGATCACCTGGCGCCGATCTGTAAGGCGTACAGAACCACTCTCCAGGAGGACCCCGTGGCGAAGGCGAAGTTCGAGCGGACTAAGCCGCACGTCAACATCGGCACCATCGGTCACATTGACCACGGTAAGACGACCCTCACGGCCGCCATTACCAAGGTGCTGCACGACGCGTACCCGGACCTGAACGAGGCCTCGGCCTTCGACCAGATCGACAAGGCTCCTGAGGAGCGCCAGCGCGGTATCACCATCTCCATCGCGCACGTCGAGTACCAGACCGAGGCGCGTCACTACGCCCACGTCGACTGCCCGGGTCACGCCGACTACATCAAGAACATGATCACCGGTGCCGCGCAGATGGACGGCGCGATCCTCGTGGTCGCCGCCACCGACGGCCCGATGCCGCAGACCAAGGAGCACGTGCTCCTGGCCCGCCAGGTCGGCGTTCCGTACATCGTCGTCGCCCTGAACAAGGCCGACATGGTGGACGACGAGGAGATCCTGGAGCTCGTCGAGCTCGAGGTCCGCGAGCTCCTCTCCGAGTACGAGTTCCCGGGCGACGACCTGCCGGTCGTCCGCGTCTCCGCGCTGAAGGCGCTCGAGGGCGACAAGGAGTGGGGCGAGAAGCTCCTCGGCCTCATGACCGCCGTCGACGAGGCCATCCCGACCCCGCCGCGTGACACCGAGAAGCCGTTCCTCATGCCCGTCGAGGACGTCTTCACGATCACCGGTCGCGGTACGGTCGTCACCGGCCGTATCGAGCGTGGTGTCCTGAAGGTCAACGAGACCGTCGACATCATCGGTATCAAGGAAGAGAAGACCACCACCACGGTCACCGGTATCGAGATGTTCCGCAAGCTGCTCGACGAGGGCCAGGCCGGTGAGAACGTCGGTCTGCTCCTCCGTGGCATCAAGCGCGAGGACGTCGAGCGCGGCCAGGTCATCATCAAGCCCGGTTCGGTCACCCCGCACACCGAGTTCGAGGCCCAGGCCTACATCCTGTCGAAGGACGAGGGTGGCCGTCACACCCCGTTCTTCAACAACTACCGCCCGCAGTTCTACTTCCGTACCACGGACGTCACGGGTGTCGTCACCCTGCCGGCCGGCACGGAGATGGTCATGCCGGGCGACAACACCGAGATGTCGGTCGCGCTGATCCAGCCGGTCGCCATGGAGGAGGGCCTGAAGTTCGCCATCCGTGAGGGTGGTCGTACCGTGGGCGCCGGCCAGGTCACCAAGATCACGAAGTAATTCGTGTTCTGACCCGGTAGCTCGCTCAGCGAGCACCTGATTGCACCGGAGGGCCCCGGCCCATCGCCTCGGCGGTGGGACGGGGCCCTCTGGCGTACCCCGACGCGGTCGCGGATACGCGGAGAGGGCCGCACCCCGCACGGGGTGCGGCCCTCTCCGCGTGCGTGCGGCGGCCGGTCAGCTCACGCGGAGCGACTCGGTGAACTCGTTGCAGGCGGCGAAGTCCGGGAGCAGGCCGGTCGCGATGGCCTCGGCCAGGGACGGGGCGGCCTCGTCACGCGCGGACAGCTGCGGGACGTCGGCCGGCCACTCGATGCCCAGGTCCGGGTCGAGCGGGTGGACCGAGTGCTCGCCGGTCGGGTTGTACGTCTCCGAGCACAGGTACGACAGGGTCGCGTCGTCGGTCAGGGCGCAGAAGCCGTGGCCGAGGCCCTCGGGGATGTAGACGGCGCGGCGGTCGACGTCGTCGAGGCGCACGCCCTCCCAGGTGCCGAAGGTGGGGGAGCCCACCCGGAGGTCCACGATGACGTCGAGCACGGCGCCGCGCACGCAGGTCACGTACTTGGCCTGGCCGCGCGGCACGTCGGCGAAGTGGATGCCGCGGACCACGCCGGCGGCGGAGACGGAGAGGTTCGCCTGCGCCAGGTTCAGCGGGTGGCCGACGACCTCCGCCAGGCGGTCGAAGCGGTACCACTCGGTGAACAGGCCGCGCGGGTCGCCGTGCAGCTGCGGGGTCACCTCGAAGGCGCCCGCGATGGAGAGTTCGCGGAACTTCACTTGCCCTCCTCCTCGTCGAGCAGGGCCAGCAGGTAGGTGCCGTAGCCGCTCTTGGTGAGCGGTTCGGCGAGGGCGCGCAGCTGGGCCGAGTCGATGAGGCCGGCCCGCCAGGCCGCTTCCTCGATGCAGCCGATCTTGAAGCCCTGGCGCTCCTCGATCACGCGGACGAACTCGGAGGCCTGGACCATCGAGACGAAGGTGCCGGTGTCGAGCCACGCGGTGCCGCGGTCGAGGATGGTGACGTTCAGTTCGCCGGCCTGGAGGTAGGCGTCGTTGACGGCCGTGATCTCCAGTTCGCCGCGGGCGCTGGGCTTGAGCCCCTTGGCTATCTCGACGACCTGGTTGTCGTAGAAGTACAGACCCGGCACGGCGTAGCGGGACTTGGGCTTGACCGGCTTCTCCTCGATGGAGATGGCCTGGCCCTTCTCGTCGAACTCCACGACGCCGTAGGCGGTCGGGTCCGCCACCGGGTACGCGAACACACGGCCGCCCTTGGCGTCCGTGTGCTGGGCGAGGCGGGTGCCGAGGCCGCTGCCGTGGAAGATGTTGTCGCCGAGGATCAGCGCGACGGACTCGTCACCGATGAAGTCGGCGCCGAGCACGAACGCCTGGGCGATGCCCTCGGGGCGCTCCTGGACCGCGTACTCCAGGCGCAGTCCGAACTGCGAGCCGTCGCCGAGCAGCCGCTCGAACTGGTCACGGTCTTCAGGGGTGGTGATGATCAGGATTTCACTGATGCCCGCCATCACCAGGGTGGAGAGCGGGTAATAGATCATCGGCTTGTCGAAGACGGGCAGCAGCTGCTTCGAAACGGCCCGAGTCAGCGGCCAGAGTCGCGATCCGGTGCCACCGGCCAAAAGGATTCCACGCATGGGTGAACCCTATGCGAGAGGGCCGGGGCGGTCCGACCGTCCGGCGTGTGACGTTCGGCAGGCAGCTAGACTCTTCGTATTATGCGCATCCTCGTGACCGGCGGCGCCGGCTTCATCGGTTCAGAATTCGTCCGCCAGCAGCTCGGTGCAGACGCCACGGCGCAGATCACCGTCTTCGACAAGCTGACCTACTCGGGCGTCGAGGCCAACCTCGCCCCGGTCGCGGACCATTCCGGATACCGCTTCGTCCAGGGCGACATCTGTGACGCCGAGGCCGTCGACCAGGTGATGGCCGGCCACGACGTGGTCGTGCACTTCGCCGCCGAGTCCCACGTGGACCGGTCGATCGCCGGTGCGGGCCCCTTCGTCATGACGAACGTCGTCGGCACCCAGGTGCTGCTGGACTCCGCCCGCAAGCACGGCGTCGGCCGCTTCGTCCACATCTCCACCGACGAGGTCTACGGCTCGATCACCGAGGGCTCCTGGACCGAGGAGTGGCCGCTGGTGCCCAACTCCCCGTACTCCGCCTCCAAGGCGTCCTCCGACCTGCTGGCGCTGGCCTACGCGCGCACGCACGGCATGGACGTGGTGGTCACCCGCTGCTCCAACAACTACGGGCACTACCAGTTCCCGGAGAAGGTCATCCCGCTGTTCGTCTCGAACCTGATGGACGGCAAGAAGGTCCCGCTGTACGGCAACGGCGGCAACGTGCGCGACTGGCTGCACGTCTCCGACCACTGCCGCGGCATCGACCTGGCCATGCGCAAGGGCCGGGCCGGCGAGGTCTACAACATCGGTGGCGGCACCGAGCTCACCAACAAGGAGCTCACCGGCGTCCTGCTGGAGGCCGCGGGCCTCGGCTGGGACATGGTCGAGCACGTCGAGGACCGCAAGGGCCACGACCTGCGCTACTCCATCGACATCAGCAAGATCGGCGCCGAGCTGGGCTACGCCCCGCAGGTCACCTTCGAGGACGGCATCAAGGCCACCATCGACTGGTACCGCGAGAACCGCGCCTGGTGGGAGCCGCTGAAGGCGAAGGCGGCCCTGCAGAAGTGAGTACCGACCCGACGGCCGGGCGCTGGCTCGTCACCGGCGCCGGCGGGATGCTCGGCCAGGACGTCCTGACCGTCCTGGAGCGCGCCGGGATCGAGGCCGTGGGCCTGCGCCGCGCCGACCTCGACATCACCGACCCGGCCGCCGTCCGGGCCGCCGTCGAGGGCGCCACCGTGGTCGTGAACTGCGCCGCGTGGACCGACGTGGACGGCGCCGAGACCGCCGAGGAGGCCGCGACCGCCGTCAACGGCACCGCGGTGCGCGTCCTGGCCGAGGCCTGCGCCGCCGCCCGCGTGCGCCTGCTCCACGTCTCCACCGACTACGTGCTCCCGGGCGACGCGACGGAGCCGTACCGCGAGGACGCCGGCACCGGCCCGGTCAACGCCTACGGGCGTTCCAAGCTGGTCGGCGAGCAGGCCGTCACCGAGCTGCTGCCGCAGGACGGTTACGTCGTGCGGACCGCCTGGCTGTACGGCGAGCACGGGCCGAACTTCGTCGCCACCATGCTGAAGCTCGCCGCCCAGCGCGACACCCTCGACGTGGTCGACGACCAGCACGGCCAGCCGACGTGGTCCTACGCGCTCGCCCGGCACCTGGTCGACCTGGGCCTCGCCGCCCTCAAGGGCCGGGCCGCGGGCGGGATCTACCACGGCACCGCGACCGGCCGCACCACCTGGATGGGACTGGCCCGCGAGACCTACGCGCTGAGCGGCCTGGACCCCGAGCGGATCCGGCCGACCACCTCCGAGGCCTTCGTCCGCCCCGCCGTCCGCCCCGCCTTCAGCGTGCTCGCGCACGACGCCTGGAAGGAGCGGGCCGGCCTGGAGCCGCTCCCCGACTGGCGCGACCAGCTGGCCGCGGCGCTCGCCACCCCCGGCTTCGCCGCCCTCGCGAAGGCGGCCAGGGACGGCCGCGCGGGATGAGAACCCTGCTGAACAAGCTGACCGCGGCGCTGCCGCCGGGCACCGTCGCGGTGGCCGGCGGCACCGTCGTGCTCGGCGCGGCCTCGTACGTCCACCTCGGTGTCGCCGGGCACAGCCTGTCGACGGAAGCGCTGGCGAACGTCTCGGTGCTGTGGACGATCGTGATGTCCATCGGCATCGGCGTCTTCTTCCCCATCGAGCAGGAGCTGACCCGGATCGTGTCGGCGCGGGTGGTCCTGGGCCACGGCGCCGCCCCGGTGCTGCGCCGCGCCACCCTGCTCACGTCGGCCATCCTCGCGGCGACCCTGCTGGTCCTCGCCGTCGGCGCCGGCCCCCTCGCCGATCTGCTCTTCCACGGGGACCGCGCCCTGGTGGCCGCGCTCGGCGGCGCGTTCACCGGCATGGCCGTCTGCTACCTCTCCCGCGGCGTGCTGGCCGGCCTCGGCCGCTTCGGCGCGTACGGCACCCAGCTCGCCGTCGACGGCGGCCTGCGGATCGTGCTCGCCTTCGCGTGCGCCGTCTTCGGACTGCACTCGGCGCTGGCCTTCAGTCTCATCCTGGCCGTCGCCCCCGTCGTCGCGACCCTGGTGACCCTGCCCGCCCTGGTGCGCGCGGCCGGTCCCGGCGAGCAGATCGCCTGGCGCGAACTGCGGGGCGGGCTGGGGCTGCTGGTCTGCTCGACCCTGCTGTCCCAGCTGGTCGTCAACGCCGCCGTGATGAGCACCAAGCTGCTGGCCCCGGCCGACAGCGCGCTGATCGCCTCGCTGCTGAGCGCCCTGGTCCTGGCCCGGGTGCCGCTCTTCGTCTTCGGCTCGCTGCAGGCCTCGCTGCTCAGCGGCCTCACCGCGGCCTTCACCGCCGGGGACCGCGCGGCGTTCTGGGCGATGCTGCGCCGGATCGCGACGGTCGTCGGAGCCCTCGGCCTGCTCGGCGGGATCCCCGCCACGGCCCTCGGGCCCTGGCTCATCGAGGTGCTGTTCGGCACGGTGTCGGTGCTGGGGCGCTTCGACTTCTTCCTGCTGTCCGCGGGCACCGTGGCATACATGTTCGCGATGGTCCTCGGACAGGCGCTCATGGTATTCAAGCGGCACAACCTGCAGTTGCTCTGCTGGGCCGTCGGTTCGGCGGTGCTGGTCGGCATCACCCTGGTCCCCGGTGAGGTGTCCGTGCGCGTCATCGTCGCTTACGCCGTGGGATCGACGGCCACCGTGCTCGCTATGCTGGCAGCCCTCAGGCTGAGCTTTCCCGGAACCGCGGCCGCGGCCGGCGAAGCACCCCGGCGGACGACCGACGCACCCACCGGCGCCCCGGGCGTGGGAGCGGTCGGGAGATGACCATGCCGGCCCAAGACGTCACACCGATCACCGAGCACTCGTACGTGCCACTTTCCGCTGGAGCTACCGTGTCCCAATACGACGATGTCTGGCTGGTCATACCGGCCTATAACGAGGGCCAGGTGATCGCCGAGGTGGTCGAGGGGGCCCGCAAGACGTTCCCCAACATCGTCGTCGTCGACGACGGCAGCACCGACGACTCGGCCGAGCACATAGCGACCACGGGCGCCCACCTGGTCCGCCACCCGGTCAACCTCGGGCAGGGCGCGGCCCTCCAGACCGGTCTGAAGTACGCGCTCAACCAGCCCGGTTCGCGTTACTTCGCGACCTTCGACGCCGACGGCCAGCACCAGACCAAGGACGTCGAGACGATGGTCGGCGTGCTCCGCCGGGACGAGGCCGACGTGGTCCTCGGCTCCCGCTTCATCGAGCAGAACGGCCAGGTGCCGTGGATCAAGCAGGTCGTCCTGCGCACGGCCGCCGCCGTCAGCCCCACCGCCCGCAAGCTCAAGCTCACCGACGCGCACAACGGTCTGCGCGTGCTGAGCCGCAAGGCCGCCGAGCAGCTCAACATCACGATGAACGGCATGGCGCACGCGTCCGAGCTCGTCGGTTTCCTGGCGGGCTCGGAACTGCGGGTCACCGAAGTGCCCGTCGACATCCTCTACACCGAATACTCGCGCTCCAAGGGCCAGTCCCTCATCAACGGCGTGAACATCATCTTTGACATTTCGCTGCGGGAGCGTGGGCGTCGATGAAGTACTTCTGGATCCAGCTCGTCCTGATCGTCGGCTCCGTGTCGATGGCCCTGGTGTTCATCCGCACGTGGAGCCAGGCGAAGAACCGGGCCTGGAAGCGCATCGCCTTCTCCCTGTTCGTCGTCGTCAACGTGTACGCCGTGCTCCGTCCCACCGACGTCACGTGGCTCGCCCAGCAGCTCGGCGTCGGCCGCGGCACCGACCTGGTGCTGTACGTGATGGTGCTCGGCATGGGCTTCCTCACGCTCAACACCTTCCTGCGGTTCCGCTCGCTGGAGAAGAAGATCACCGACCTCGCCCGGACGGTGGCCATCAACGAGGGCACGCGCCACAACGACGAGCGGCTCGGTGCGGCCCCCGCCGCCCGCTCCGCGTCGGACGCCGCCGCGGACGCCGACGCCGACGCCGAGGCCGACTCCGACTCCGTGAAGGCCTGACGCTCCATGGTGACCTTCGACTTCATGCTCCCCTACTACGGGGACGTGCGGCTGATGCAGGACGCCGTCCGCAGCGTCCTCGCACAGACGGACCGGGACTTCCGCCTCGTCGTGATCGACGACGGCAAGGAGCCCGACGTACCGGGCTGGTTCGCCGGGCTCGGCGACGACCGCGTGCACTACACGCGCAACGAGCAGAACCTCGGCATCACGAAGAACTTCCAGAAGTGCGTGCGGCTGTCCGAGGCCGACTACGTGGTCATCATGGGCTGCGACGACGTCCTGCACCCGCACTACCTGGAGACCGTCCGCAAGATCGTCGAGGAGCGGCCCGGCATCGGCATGGTCCAGCCCGGCGTCGAGGTCATCGACGGCACGGGCCGGGTGACCCAGGGCCTCGCGGACAACACCAAGAAGCGCCTGTACGCACCGCAGGTGAAGGGCCGTCGCCTGATGGGCGGCGAGGAGCTGGCCGCCAGCGTGCTGCGCGGCAACTGGCTCTACTTCCCCTCGATCGCCTGGCGCGGCGAGGTGCTGCGCAAGGTGAACTTCCGCGACGACTACTCGGTCATCCAGGACCTCGCGCTCGTGGTCGACCTGCTCGAAGGCGGTGAGGAGATGGTCATCGACAACACCACGACCGTCTTCCAGTACCGCCGCCACGCCGTCAGCGAGTCGTCGGTCCAGGCCTTCTCCGGCACCCGCTTCGCGGAGGCCGAGCGGTACTTCTCCGCGGTCGCGGACCGCATGGACGCCCGCGGCTGGCCCAAGGCGGCCCGCGCGGCCCGCTTCCACAGCGCTTCCCGGCTGCACGCGCTGACGATGCTCCCCGGAGCCCTGCGCAGCGGCAACAAGGCCGGTGCCCGCACCCTGGCGAAGCACGCCTTCACCTCCGGCCAGAACTGATCAGACTCCGCCCACCACGAAACGGACCGAGATGACACACCTGGCCCCCGAGGCGGTCGGCGACGCCGGCACCCCGGCCCAGCGGCCCTCCGAACCTGCTGAGCCGAAGAACGGCCCGACCCCCTCGCGGATCCGGGAGTGGACGTCCCGGCGGTGGGTGCAGATCCTGGCCGAGATCGTCGTCAGCGTGGTGGCCGCCCTCGGGTTCACGCTGCTGTCCACGCACATCAGCGTGAACCCGCTGATCCGCATCGGCCAGGTCAGCGGGCTCGCCAAGCTCCAGCAGTACGCGGCCGTCCTCGGCCTGCCGCTGCTCGCGATCCTGCTCTACACCGCCTACCGCGGCACCCTGCAGCGCCACCAGCTGGCGAAGCGCCTGGTGTGCGCCGCCCTGGCAGGCCTCGCCACCGGCGTGGTGGCCGGCGGTGTGGTCGTCGCGCTGCGCGGCACCCCCTGGGGCCTGGGCGGCCAGGAGGGCGACCCGAGCGCACTGATCGCAATGGCCAACTCGTTCCTGCACGGTGAGGGGCCGTCGGGCATCTACCCGCCGCTCTTCCCCGGTCTGATGGCCGTCTGGGCGAAGCTCCGCTACGACGCCGTCCCCGGTGGGACCGGCTTCGCCCTCAAGGACTTCCAGATCTTCTTCACCGCCGTCGCGGGCCCGATGACGTACCTGGCCTGGCGGCTGCTGCTCCGGCCGTTCTGGGCACTGCTGATCGCCGTGCCGTCGGCCATCCTCTTCATGGACCCGATCCGCCCGTACAGCCACGCGAGCATGCTCGTCCTGCTGCCCCTGCTCGGCTACACGCTGCGCGAGGTGCGCCGGGCCGGCGAGCGGCCGCTGCGCCAGGTGCTGCTGCGCGGAGCGGTCCTCGGCCTCGTCTTCGGCGTGGTCTTCCTCTGGTACTCCGGCTGGTACGTCTGGGCCGCGCCCGGCGTGTTCCTGCTGACGCTGTGCATCTTCCCGTGGCGCGCCGGCCGGGCGGTGGTCAAGCGGACCGGGGCGTTCGTCGGCGCCACCGTGCTGGCCGCCGGCGTCGTGGGTGCCCCGCTGATCTACCAGATGGCCCGCCTCGGTTCCCAGACCCCGGACCGCTACGCCTTCCTCACCGTGTACGTCGACCCCGCGTACGTGCTGGGCTGGGTGTCCGACCGCTCCGGGAAGCTGGAGTACCAGACCTGGCCGGTGGCCGGCGAGATGGCCGGACAGAGCGGGTTCGCCCTGCTGCTGCTGTTCGCCGTGGGTCTCGGTGTCGGCCTCGGGCTGCGCAACATAATGGTCCTCACCGCGGCCGCCACGCTGGCGGGCGCCTGGCTGGCCCGGTTCTGGTTCGCCTCGCACATGGCGCACGACAAGGCCGTGCAGCTCTTCCCCCGGACCACCTGGATCATCATGTACTGCCTGATGATCCTGGCCGTGCTCGGAATGATGGCGGTGGTCCACCGGGGATCCGGCTGGGCCGAGCGCACCCTGCGGCCCCGTGGCGGGGACGTCGCCGGACGGGTCGTGCCCCGGCGGGTCGTCGCGCAGCTCGCTGCCGGCATGGTCTGCGCGATCGCCCTGTTCGCCGCGATGGGCGCGTCCTGGTCGGTCAACCGGTACATGCCGCAGTCCGACAACATGACGATGGGCATCGACGCCTGGCGGGCGCACACCATCAAGAAGGCGGACGGCACCTGCCCGCGCTTCGCACCGAACAAGAAGAACTGCGCGGACATCGTCACGAACGAATGGCGGCAGAGCCCCGACGACGGTGAGATCTGGTGCGGCGGCATCGGGCCGCTGAACTGGAAGGCCGTCTGCGGCCGCAAGGCGCCGCCGGAGGAGCTGCAGAAGGAGAAGGACAGGGAGAAGGCGGAGGCAGAGGCGGAGGCCAAGGCCAAGGCCAAGAAGTAGCCTTCCCCCGAACGGGACCCCCGGTCCGCGATGCGCGCGGAGCGGGGGTCCCGGCGTATCCGCACCCCTGTTCGCCCAGGGCCCCACCCCGCTGCTCGGGACGCCTGTGCCGGCCAGTAACATCCGGCTCCTCAGATGACTGTCAGCCAGTCACAACAGGGGTTGGGGAAAACTTGAAGATTGGACGTGCGCGCGGAACGGCTCTGGCCGCCGCGCTCGGCGTCGTGGCGGTCCTGGGCATCCAGGGCGTCGCCAGCGGCACCGGCGGTTCCGACGGGAGCGAGGTCTCGCCCTACAGCGCCCGCGCCCGCGAGAAGGGCCCGGTCGAGGGGGAGCTGCACAAGCTCGCCCTGAAGCCCAAGGGCAGGGGCGAGGCCGTCCTCTCCCAGCAGGACACCGAGCCCTTCGGGCTCCTCGGCGTCTCCTGGACCGACCCCGAGGCCGAGGTGCAGGGCCGGATCGAGGCCCGCACCCGGGACGCCGACAGCGGCAAGTGGTCGAAGTGGGTCGTGCTGGAGCAGGCCGAGTCCGGCCTCGACGGCAAGCGCCCGGGCCTGCGCGGCGCCACCGAGCCGGTCTGGGTCGGCCCGTCCGACGGCGCCGAGGTACGGGTGACCGGGGGCGGCACGCTGCCCGCCGGCATGGAGCTGAACCTGGTCGACCCGGGAGCCGGCGCCGCCAAGGCGAAGAAGAAGGGCGACCTGGGCCTCGGACCCGCCGCCTTCTCCCTCCCCGCGGTGGACCCCGCGCCGACCACTCCGGGACCGGAGTCGACCGCGCCGCGGCCGGACGTGGTCTCGCGCGCGCAGTGGGGCGCCGACGAGTCCCTGAACGACGAGGGCCCGATCTACCTGCCCGGCGGGACGATCAAGGCCGTCTTCGTCCACCACACCGCGGCCACCACGCCCTACGAGTGCTCCGAGTCCGCCGCCATCGTCCGCAGCCTGCACGTCTACCACGTCCAGGGCAACGGCTGGCGCGACCTCGGCTACAACTTCCTCGTCGACAAGTGCGGAACGGTCTTCGAAGGCCGCCAGGGCGGCGTGGACCAGCCCGTCCAGGGCGCGCACACCTACGGCTGGAACGCCGAGTCGACGAGCGTCTCCGTCCTCGGCGACTACACCGGCGCCGGGGCCTCCGCCGCCGCGCTGGGCGCCATCTCCAAGGTCGCGGCGTACAAGCTGGGCCAGTACGACGGCGACATGAACGGCACCGCGACGCTGACGGCGGGCGCCACCCAGACCAACTTCACCGGCAAGAGCTTCACCGCCGGCCAGCAGTACGAGTTCAAGTCGCTCTCCGGCCACCGCGACGGCTTCAACACCCAGTGCCCGGGCAACTCGCTCTACCCGCAGCTGGACGCGCTCCGGCAGACGGGCCCCGCGGCCCAGCTGAAGATCGCCTCGGTGAACGGGGCGACGGCCGCGCCGGGCGCCACCCTCCCGAGCGGCGCCGCCCTGACGGTCGACTGGACCACCAGCACCGCCACGGGCCGGCTGTCCAGGTTCGAGCTGCTCGTGGACGGCGAGGCCGCCGCGGTCACCGACGGAGCGGGCCGCAGGGCGACCGCGGTCGTGACCGACGGCACGCACGAGGTCCGGGTCCGGGCGACCGCCGCGAACGGCAAGGTCTCCACGAGCCTCGCGGTCACCGTCGAGGCCGAGGTCAAGGGCGCCAAGTTCGTCCCGCTGTCCCCGAAGCGCCTGATGGACACCCGTGAGGGCCTCGGCGTCCGCAAGGGCCCCGTCGGCAGCGGCGAAGTGGTCACCCTGCCGGTGGCGGCCGCGACCGGCGGCACGCCCACCGCGGTGGTGCTCAACGTGACGGCGACCAACCCGACCCAGCCGAGCTTCGTCTCCGTCTACCCGAGCGGCACGACCCGCTCCAGCGCGTCGAACCTGAACTTCACGCCGGGGAAGACGATCCCCAACCTGGTGGTCGTGCCCGTCGTGGACGGCAAGGTGAGCTTCTTCAACAACCAGGGCACCGTCGACCTGATCGCCGACATCACCGGCTACTTCACCTCGACGGCCGACGGCGCCACCCAGACCAACTTCGGACCCAAGCGCCTGATGGACACCCGCAGCGGCATCGGCGTCCCGGCCGCCCCGGTCGGCACCGGCGGCGTGGTCACCCTGCCCGTGGCGGGCGTCGACGGCATCCCGGCGACCGGCGTCAAGGCCGTGGTGCTCAACGTGACGGCGACCAACCCGACGCAGCCGAGCTTCGTCTCCGTCTACCCGAGCGGCACGACCCGCTCCAGCGCGTCGAACCTGAACTTCACCCCCGGCCAGACGATCCCCAACCTGGTGGTCGTGCCCGTCGTGGACGGCAAGGTGAGCTTCTTCAACAACCAGGGCACCGTCGACCTGATCGCCGACATCACCGGCTACTTCTCGGACAGCGACGCCGGCGCCACGCACGCGAACTTCGGCCCGAAGCGCCTGATGGACACCCGTACGGGTACGGGCGTCCGGCAGGGCCCGGTCACCGGCGGCAGCGTCGTCACGCTGCCCGTGGCCGGCGTCGGGGGAGTCCCGGCCACCGGGATCAAGGCCGTGGTGCTGAACGTGACCGCGACCAACCCGACCGAGGCCAGCTACGTGTCGGTCTTCCCGAGCGGAACGACCCGCACGAGCGCGTCGAACCTGAACTTCACCGCGGGCCTCACGATCCCCAACCTGGTGGTCGTGCCCGTCGTGGACGGCAAGGTCAGCTTCTACAACAACTCGGGATCCGTGGACCTCATCGCGGACATCACGGGCTACTTCCGCTGACGGAAGAAACGTATCTGTGCAGGTGAGGGGCTCCGCACCAGCTGGTGCGGAGCCCCTCGCGCATGCCGGGCGGGGAACGGACGAGGACAGGGCATGGGGAAGAAGGACGACAACGCACCGGGCGTCTCCGACGAGGAGTGGGCCCGTTTCATGGAACAGGCCGCCCAGGGATCCGGCGACGCGCCGAAGGAGCCCTCGGCGCGCGCCCGCATGGTGACCGAACGGCTGCGCGCCACCCAGGGCCAGGAGCCGCCGGGGTGGCGCACCGGGCCCGCGTGGCGCGAACGCCGCAGGCCGGGCCGGCTCAAGGCCGCGGCGGCCGTCGTGGCCATCGCCGGGCTCGCGCTGATCGCCGTACGGCCCGAGCTGGTCATCGACCGCATCACGGGCAGGGCCGAGGCCCGGGAGGAGGCCCGGAAGGCGGGCCCGTTGGCCGCCGAGACCGCCCGGCCGAGTGCTCCGCCGCCGTCGGTGGACCCGGACCGGCCGACCCTGCGGGATCCGTTCCGCGGCTCGCCGGCCCTGCAGTGGGCGGACGGCGCCACCGGCATCGAGCTCCCGGAGGCCACCGCCGTGGGCGGGGTGTCCAAGGAGAAGATCGCGGAGACGCTCCAGAACGCCAAGGCGTTCCTCGTCGCGGCGAACCTGGACCCGGCCACGCTCCGGGGGGAGCGCCCGCGGGCCGCCCTGGCCCTGCTGGACCCCAAGAACACGGAGGCGACCGAGCACCTGGAGAAGGCGCTGGCCGAGCCGGGGAAGGAGCAGGACCCGATGAACCTCTTCACCCGGTACGACCCGGCCGAGGTCAAGCCCGTGGGCGAGGTCGTCAAGGTCCGGGGCCGGATGTGGGTCGAACCGGGCAAGGAGCGGGGGCAGGCCGACGTGCGGCTCGACTACTCGTTCGTGTATCCGCTGGTGAAGGCCGCTCCGGGCGCGGACCAGGTCGAGCGGACCATCGTGCGCCGCGAGATCACCTTCACCGTCGCCGACCCGCGCACGTGGCAGGTCACCCCCGGCCGGCTGCGGCTCTCCGACTACCGCGTCGACCTCGCCAACAGCGCCTGCGAGGTGTACGACGGCTACCTGCACCCCAGCTTCGACGAGGACCCCGCGGCCGGACCCACGCCCTCCGGACCGCCGAAGGACCCGTACGACCGGAGCCAGGGCATCGAGGAGGGCGCGCCGGAGGGCTGCGGAACGGTTTCGCGGACCTGACGCGGCCGGGGGAGGGGCCCCGTCGCGCGGAGGGCGCGGCGCAGTTTGACCACTCAGCGTGGCGGGGTATTCTCTTCGGCCCGATTGGCCAGGTACGTGTCTCGTATGGCAGACTACTCAAGTTGCTCGGCTGAGTGCCGATGCTGCGCGCCTCCCGCCGGGAGGACCGGAAGCGAGTCCCACAGTACTCGTCGTCCTTAATCTGCCCCTCGGGGCAGCAATGGGGACGGACGTACGGGAATCTTCTGGGAAGTGTCAGCACGGTGCCCACCAGGCACTCGGTGGGTGTTTCTCCCCCGAATCGCGGTCATGGGACCGCACCCCCTTGGACGAGGGAATTTCCGTATGGGAATTTTCTGTAGAGGGAGTGCGACACGCCCGACCGCGTGGGTCGGAGGAGAGGCAGTGGGACCCCGTCCCGCAGCCGACCGGGAGCCAGAGCGTTTCCACACAGAGACAGGACTACGGAGTAGCCATGGCGGGACAGAAGATCCGCATCCGGCTCAAGGCCTACGACCACGAGGTCATCGACTCCTCGGCGAAGAAGATCGTCGAGACGGTGACCCGCACTGGTGCGTCGGTCGCGGGCCCGGTGCCGCTGCCCACTGAGAAGAACGTGTACTGCGTCATCAAGTCGCCGCACAAGTACAAGGACTCGCGCGAGCACTTCGAGATGCGCACGCACAAGCGCCTGATCGACATCCTCGACCCGACGCCCAAGACCGTTGACTCGCTGATGCGCCTGGACCTTCCGGCCGGCGTTGACATCGAGATCAAGCTCTGAGAGGCGTCGAGAAGATGGCAAAGCAGATCAAGGGCGTCCTGGGCGAGAAGCTCGGCATGACCCAGGTCTGGGACGAGAACAACCGTGTCGTCCCGGTGACCGTCGTCAAGGCCGGGCCCTGCGTCGTTACCCAGGTCCGTACGAACGACATCGACGGCTACGAGTCGGTCCAGATCGCCTTCGGCGAGATCGACCCGCGCAAGGTGAACAAGCCCCTCAAGGGCCACTTCGCCAAGGCCGACGTGACCCCCCGCCGCCACCTGGTGGAGCTCCGCACCTCCGACGCCAGCGAGTACACGCTCGGCCAGGAGATCACTGCTGAGGTGTTCGAGTCCGGCGTCAAGGTTGACGTCACGGGCAACAGCAAGGGCAAGGGCTTCGCCGGTGTCATGAAGCGGCACAACTTCCGGGGCCTCGGCGCCGGTCACGGTGTGCAGCGCAAGCACCGCTCCCCCGGTTCGATCGGTGGCTGCGCCACCCCTGGGCGTGTCTTCAAGGGCATGCGCATGGCCGGTCGCATGGGTAACGAGCGCGTCACCACCCAGAACCTGACCATCCACGCGGTAGACGCGGAGAAGGGTCTGCTCCTCATCAAGG
Organism: Streptomyces sp. WAC03905; assembly: GCF_057371075.1. Lineage (NCBI taxonomy): Bacteria > Bacillati > Actinomycetota > Actinomycetes > Kitasatosporales > Streptomycetaceae > Streptomyces > Streptomyces sp. WAC03905. The sequence continues at coordinate 3,319,208 of NZ_JBXYDZ010000003.1, read as the reverse complement.
GCGCAGTCCCCGGTCCGAACGGCGGCCTCGTCCTGGTCCGTACCGCGGCCAAGGGGGCTTGAGGTTAATGAGCACCATTGACATCCTTTCGCCGGCAGGCGACAAGGCCGGTACCGTCGAGCTCCCCGCGGAGATCTTCGACGCGAAGACCAGCGTTCCGCTGATCCACCAGGTCGTCGTCGCCCAGCTGGCAGCTGCCCGTCAGGGCACGCACAAGACCAAGACCCGTGGCGAAGTCCGTGGTGGTGGCAAGAAGCCTTACCGCCAGAAGGGCACCGGCCGCGCCCGTCAGGGTTCGACCCGCGCTCCGCAGTTCGCCGGCGGTGGCGTCGTCCACGGCCCGCAGCCGCGTGACTACTCGCAGCGGACCCCCAAGAAGATGAAGGCCGCCGCCCTCCGCGGTGCCCTCTCGGACCGTGCGCGTCACTCCCGCATCCACGTCGTCACCGGCGTGGTCGAGGGTGCCGCCTCCACGAAGGCCGCCAAGACGCTGTTCGGCAAGATCTCGGAGCGCAAGAACCTGCTCCTGGTCGTCGAGCGTGCCGACGAGGCCGCGTGGCTGTCCGCCCGCAACCTGCCCCAGGTTCACATCCTGGAGCCGGGCCAGCTGAACACGTACGACGTGATCGTCTCTGACGACGTGGTCTTCACCCAGGCCGCGCTGGAGTCCTTCGTGTCTGGCCCCAAGGCCGACGAGACCGAAGGGAGCGACGCCTGATGTCTGAGGCGACCGTTACCAGCAAGACCTTCACCGACCCGCGCGACCTGCTGATCAAGCCGGTCGTCTCGGAGAAGAGCTACGCGCTGCTGGACGAGAACAAGTACACGTTCATCGTCGCGCCTGGCTCCAACAAGACCCAGATCAAGCAGGCCGTGGAAGCGGTCTTCGGGGTCAAGGTCACCGGGGTCAACACGATCAACCGTCAGGGTAAGCGCAAGCGCACCAAGACCGGTTTCGGCAAGCGCGCTGACACCAAGCGCGCCATCGTGACCCTCGCTGAGGGCGACCGAATCGACATCTTCGGCGGCCAGGCCTCCTAACGGAGGTCTAGTCGTCCGGAATCGGACGAGGACTGAGAAATGGGTATCCGCAAGTACAAGCCGACGACCCCGGGCCGTCGTGGCTCCAGCGTCGCCGACTTTGTCGAGATCACGCGGTCCACGCCGGAGAAGTCGCTGGTTCGCCCCCTGCACAGCAAGGGCGGCCGTAACAACACCGGTCGGATCACCGTTCGCCACCAGGGTGGTGGACACAAGCGCGCCTACCGCGTGATCGACTTCCGTCGTCACGACAAGGACGGCGTGCCGGCCAAGGTCGCGCACATCGAGTACGACCCCAACCGCACCGCGCGCATCGCGCTGCTGCACTACGCCGACGGCGAGAAGCGCTACATCATCGCGCCGCGCGGTCTGCAGCAGGGCGACCGGATCGAGAACGGCCCCACGGCCGACATCAAGCCGGGCAACAACCTCGCGCTCCGCAACATCCCGGTCGGTACCACGATCCACGCGATCGAGCTCCGCCCCGGTGGCGGCGCCAAGTTCGCGCGTTCCGCTGGTGCCTCCGTGCAGCTGCTGGCGAAGGAGGGCGTGATGGCCCACCTTCGTATGCCGTCCGGTGAGATCCGTCTCGTCGACGCGCGCTGCCGCGCCACGGTCGGCGAGGTCGGCAACGCCGAGCAGTCGAACATCAACTGGGGCAAGGCCGGCCGCATGCGCTGGAAGGGCGTTCGCCCCTCCGTCCGCGGTGTCGCGATGAACCCGGTTGACCACCCGCACGGTGGTGGTGAGGGCAAGACCAGTGGTGGTCGCCACCCGGTCTCCCCGTGGGGTCAGAAGGAGGGTCGTACTCGCTCGCCGAAGAAGGCTTCGAGCAAGTACATCGTCCGCCGCCGCAAGACGAACAAGAAGCGCTAGGAGCGGGTTTAGATGCCGCGCAGTCTCAAGAAGGGGCCCTTCGTCGACGACCACCTCGTAAAGAAGGTGGACGCCCAGAACGAAGCCGGCACCAAGAACGTCATCAAGACCTGGTCCCGTCGCTCGATGATCATCCCCAGCATGCTGGGTCACACCATCGCGGTGCACAACGGCAAGACCCACGTCCCGGTGTTCGTCACCGAGTCGATGGTCGGCCACAAGCTCGGCGAGTTCTCGCCGACTCGCACCTTCCGCGGCCACGTCAAGGACGACCGGAAGTCGAAGCGCCGCTAAAGGCGGGGTGGTTACGACTATGACTTACACCGAAGGGACAACCATGGAAGCCAGGGCCCAGGCGCGGTACATCCGCGTCACGCCCATGAAGGCCCGCCGCGTGGTGGACCTTATCCGTGGCATGGATGCCACGGAGGCTCAGGCGGTCCTGCGTTTCGCCCCGCAGGCCGCGAGCGTGCCGGTCGGCAAGGTGCTGGACAGCGCCATTGCCAACGCCGCACACAACTACAACCACCCGGACGCCTCCACGCTGGTCATCAGCGAGGCGTACGTGGACGAGGGCCCGACCCTGAAGCGGTTCCGTCCGCGTGCTCAGGGCCGTGCCTACCGGATCCGCAAGCGGACCAGCCACATCACCGTGGTCGTCAGCAGCAAGGAAGGTTCCCGGTAATGGGCCAGAAGGTAAACCCGCACGGGTTCCGGCTCGGCATCACCACCGACTTCAAGTCGCGTTGGTACGCCGACAAGCTGTACAAGGACTACGTCAAGGAAGACGTCGCCATCCGTCGGATGATGACGTCCGGCATGGAGCGCGCCGGCATCTCGAAGGTTGAGATCGAGCGCACCCGTGACCGCGTGCGTGTGGACATCCACACCGCTCGTCCGGGCATCGTCATCGGCCGCCGTGGCGCCGAGGCCGACCGCATCCGCGGTGACCTCGAGAAGCTCACGGGCAAGCAGGTCCAGCTGAACATCCTCGAGGTCAAGAACCCCGAGCTCGACGCTCAGCTGGTTGCTCAGGCCGTTGCCGAGCAGCTCTCCTCCCGCGTCTCCTTCCGTCGTGCCATGCGCAAGAGCATGCAGGGCACGATGAAGGCAGGCGCCAAGGGCATCAAGATCCAGTGCGGCGGCCGTCTCGGCGGCGCCGAGATGTCCCGCTCCGAGTTCTACCGCGAGGGTCGTGTGCCGCTGCACACGCTGCGCGCGAACGTGGACTACGGCTTCTTCGAGGCCAAGACCACCTTCGGCCGTATCGGCGTGAAGGTCTGGATCTACAAGGGCGACGTCAAGAACATCGCCGAGGTTCGCGCCGAGAACGCTGCGGCCCGTGCGGGTAACCGCCCGGCCCGTGGTGCCGGCGCTGGCGACCGTCCCGCCGGCCGTGGTGGCCGTGGTGGCGAGCGCGGCGGCCGTGGTGGCCGCAAGCCGCAGCAGGCTGCTGGTGCCGAGGCCCCCAAGGCCGACGCTCCCGCCGCCGCTCCGGCTGAGAGCACCGGAACGGAGGCCTGACCGACATGCTGATCCCTCGTAGGGTCAAGCACCGCAAGCAGCACCACCCGAAGCGCCGCGGTATGGCCAAGGGCGGTACTGAGGTCTCGTTCGGCGAGTACGGCATCCAGGCGCTGACCCCGGCGTACGTGACGAACCGCCAGATCGAGGCGGCTCGTATCGCGATGACCCGCCACATCAAGCGTGGCGGCAAGGTCTGGATCAACATCTACCCGGACCGCCCGCTCACGAAGAAGCCCGCCGAGACCCGCATGGGTTCCGGTAAGGGTTCTCCCGAGTGGTGGATCGCCAACGTGCACCCGGGTCGGGTCATGTTCGAGCTGTCCTACCCGAACGAGAAGATTGCTCGTGAGGCGCTCACCCGCGCTGCTCACAAGCTTCCGATGAAGTGCCGGATTGTTCGGCGCGAGGCAGGTGAGTCGTGATGGCGACGGGAACCAAGGCGTCCGAGCTGCGTGAGCTCGGCAACGAGGAGCTCGTTGGCAAGCTGCGCGAGGCCAAGGAGGAGCTGTTCAAGCTCCGCTTCCAGGCGGCCACGGGTCAGCTGGAGAACAACGGCCGGCTCAAGTCCGTCCGTAAGGACATCGCTCGCATCTACACCCTGATGCACGAGCGTGAGCTCGGTATCGAGACGGTGGAGAGCGCCTGATGAGCGAGAACAACGTGACTGAGAAGACCGAGCGCGGTTTCCGCAAGACCCGTGAGGGTCTGGTCGTCAGCGACAAGATGGACAAGACCGTCGTCGTCGCCGTCGAGGACCGCGTCAAGCACGCCCTGTACGGCAAGGTCATCCGCCGTACGAACAAGCTCAAGGCGCACGACGAGCAGAACGCTGCCGGCGTCGGCGACCGCGTCCTCATCATGGAGACGCGTCCGCTGTCGGCGAGCAAGCGCTGGCGCATCGTCGAGATCCTCGAGAAGGCCAAGTAAGCACCTGAGGCCCTGAGCAAGAAGTTCAGGGGCCCCTCGGGTTCGTTCCGCCAGGCTCGGTGGGGGCTCCGCTTCCAGAGTGAAGCCCCCGCCGGGAACCGGCAGACAAACAGGAGATAGACGTGATCCAGCAGGAGTCGCGACTGCGTGTCGCCGACAACACTGGTGCCAAGGAGATCCTTTGCATCCGTGTTCTCGGTGGCTCCGGTCGCCGCTACGCGGGCATCGGTGACGTCATCGTCGCCACCGTCAAGGACGCGATCCCCGGTGGCAACGTGAAGAAGGGTGACGTCGTCAAGGCGGTCATCGTTCGCACCGTCAAGGAGCGCCGCCGCCAGGACGGCTCGTACATCCGCTTCGACGAGAACGCCGCCGTCATTCTGAAGAACGACGGCGACCCTCGCGGCACCCGTATCTTCGGCCCCGTCGGCCGTGAGCTGCGCGAGAAGAAGTTCATGAAGATCATCTCGCTCGCGCCGGAGGTGCTGTAAGCATGAAGATCAAGAAGGGCGACCTGGTACAGGTCATCACCGGTAAGGACAAGGGCAAGCAGGGCAAGGTCATCGTCGCCTTCCCCGCCGAGAACCGCGTCCTGGTCGAGGGTGTCAACCGGGTCAAGAAGCACACCAAGGCTGGCCAGAACCAGGCCGGTGGCATCGTGATCACCGAGGCTCCGGTCCACGTGTCCAACGTCCAGCTGGTCGTGGAGAAGGACGGCAAGAAGGTCGTCACCCGCGTCGGTTACCGCTTCGACGACGAGGGCAACAAGATCCGCGTTGCCAAGCGCACGGGTGAGGACATCTGATGGCTACCACTCCGCGTCTGAAGACGAAGTACCGCGAGGAGATCGCGGGCAAGCTGCGTGAGGAGTTCTCCTACGAGAACGTCATGCAGATCCCCGGCCTCGTCAAGATCGTCGTGAACATGGGTGTCGGCGACGCCGCCCGTGACTCGAAGCTGATCGACGGTGCCATCCGCGACCTGACGACGATCACCGGTCAGAAGCCGGCCGTCACGAAGGCCCGCAAGTCCATCGCGCAGTTCAAGCTGCGTGAGGGTCAGCCGATCGGCTGCCACGTCACCCTCCGTGGTGACCGCATGTGGGAGTTCCTGGACCGTACGCTGTCGCTCGCGCTGCCGCGTATCCGTGACTTCCGTGGTCTGTCGCCGAAGCAGTTCGACGGCCGTGGCAACTACACCTTCGGTCTCACGGAGCAGGTCATGTTCCACGAGATCGACCAGGACAAGATCGACCGTACCCGGGGTATGGACATCACCGTGGTCACCACGGCGACCAACGACGCTGAGGGCCGCGCGCTCCTTCGTCACCTCGGCTTCCCCTTCAAGGAGGCGTAAGCGAGATGGCGAAGAAGGCTCTCATCGCGAAGGCTGCCCGTAAGCCCAAGTTCGGTGTGCGTGCGTACACCCGCTGCCAGCGCTGCGGTCGCCCCCACTCCGTGTACCGCAAGTTCGGCCTGTGCCGCGTGTGCCTCCGTGAGATGGCTCACCGTGGCGAGCTGCCGGGCGTGACCAAGAGCTCCTGGTAATCCCCACGCCCTCTGGGTGTTGAGGTTTTCCAGACGCTCTCGGTAAGCATCAGGTCGGCGGACCGCCCTGCCCGCATGCCGTAGGCTTGTGGGGTTGGGCGTCCGCCGCCCTATCGACTTACTACGCCGTAGGTCCCCGTGCCGCACCCGTCCCGCCACTGAGTGGGGAGAGGGATGGCGCATACAGGAAACCCCGGCGAGAGAGGCCGAAGGCCACTTCATGACCATGACTGACCCCATCGCAGACATGCTCACGCGTCTGCGTAACGCTAACTCGGCGTACCACGACACCGTCGTGATGCCGCACAGCAAGATCAAGTCGCACATCGCGGAGATCCTCAAGCAGGAGGGTTTCATCACCGGCTGGAAGGTCGAGGACGCCGAGGTCGGCAAGAACCTCGTCCTCGAGCTGAAGTTCGGGCCGAACCGTGAGCGCTCCATCGCGGGCATCAAGCGGATCTCGAAGCCCGGTCTGCGCGTGTACGCGAAGTCCACCAACCTGCCGAAGGTCCTCGGCGGCCTGGGCGTGGCGATCATCTCCACGTCCCACGGTCTCCTGACCGGCCAGCAGGCAGGCAAGAAGGGCGTAGGTGGGGAAGTCCTCGCCTACGTCTGGTAGTCGGGAACGGAGGAAAAGCAATGTCGCGAATCGGCAAGCTCCCCATCCAGGTTCCCGCCGGTGTGGACGTCACCATCGATGGCCAGACGGTCAACGTGAAGGGCCCCAAGGGTTCCCTCGCGCACACCGTTAAGGCGCCCATCGCAGTTGTCAAGGACGAGGACGGCGTTCTGAACGTCACCCGTCCGAACGACGAGCGTCAGAACAAGGCCCTGCACGGCCTGTCCCGCACGCTGGTGGCGAACATGATCACCGGTGTGACCACGGGATACGTCAAGGCTCTCGAGATCAGCGGTGTCGGTTACCGCGTGGCCGCGAAGGGCTCCAACCTGGAGTTCCAGCTCGGCTACAGCCACCCGATCCTGGTGGAGGCGCCCGAGGGCATCTCCTTCAAGGTCGAGTCGCCGACCAAGTTCTCGGTCGAGGGCATCGACAAGCAGAAGGTCGGCGAGGTCGCCGCCAACATCCGCAAGCTGCGGAAGCCCGACCCGTACAAGGCCAAGGGTGTCAAGTACGCCGGCGAGGTCATCCGCCGCAAGGTCGGAAAGGCTGGTAAGTAGCCATGGCATACGGTGTGAAGATCGCCAAGGGCGACGCGTACAAGCGCGCTGCCAAGGCTCGCCGCCACATCCGCATCCGCAAGAACGTCTCGGGTACGGCGGAGCGTCCGCGCCTCGTCGTGACGCGTTCCAACCGCAACATCGTTGCTCAGGTCATCGACGACCTCCAGGGCCACACCCTGGCGTCGGCGTCGACCCTGGACGCTTCGATCCGCGGTGGCGAGGGCGACAAGAGCTCCCAGGCCCAGGCCGTCGGCGCGCTCGTCGCCGAGCGTGCCAAGGCCGCGGGTGTCGAGACCGTCGTCTTTGACCGCGGTGGCAACCGATACGCCGGGCGCATTGCCGCTCTGGCTGACGCCGCCCGCGAAGCCGGGCTGAAGTTCTAAGCCCCGGTTCCGGGACTCACGGACGTAACAGAGAGAGGTAATCCAATGGCTGGACCCCAGCGCCGCGGAAGCGGTGCCGGTGGCGGCGAGCGGCGGGACCGGAAGGGTCGCGACGGTGGCGCTGCCGCCGAGAAGACCGCTTACGTTGAGCGCGTTGTCGCGATCAACCGTGTCGCCAAGGTTGTCAAGGGTGGTCGTCGCTTCAGCTTCACCGCGCTCGTCGTGGTGGGTGACGGTGACGGCACCGTAGGTGTCGGTTACGGCAAGGCCAAGGAAGTTCCCGCGGCCATCGCCAAGGGCGTCGAGGAAGCCAAGAAGAACTTCTTCAAGGTTCCCCGCATCCAGGGCACCATCCCGCACCCGATCCAGGGCGAGAAGGCGGCCGGCGTTGTCCTGCTGAAGCCTGCTTCCCCCGGTACCGGTGTTATCGCCGGTGGCCCGGTGCGCGCCGTTCTGGAGTGCGCCGGCGTTCACGACATCCTGTCGAAGTCGCTCGGCTCCGACAACGCGATCAACATCGTGCACGCGACCGTGGAGGCCCTCAAGGGCCTGCAGCGTCCCGAGGAGATCGCGGCTCGCCGTGGTCTGCCCCTCGAGGACGTCGCTCCCGCGGCTCTCCTCCGTGCGCGCGCTGGGGCGGGTGTCTGATGGCCCGCCTCAAGATCACGCAGACGAAGTCGTACATCGGCAGCAAGCAGAACCACCGCGACACGCTGCGTTCGCTCGGGCTCAAGCGCCTGAACGACGTCGTCGTCAAGGAGGACCGCCCCGAGTTCCGCGGAATGGTGCACACCGTCCGCCACCTCGTGACGGTTGAGGAGGTTGACTAATCATGGCTGAGAACAGCCCGCTGAAGGCCCACAACCTCCGTCCCGCCCCCGGTGCCAAGACCGCGAAGACCCGTGTGGGTCGCGGTGAGGCGTCGAAGGGTAAGACGGCCGGTCGTGGTACGAAGGGCCAGAAGGCCCGTTACCAGATCCCGCAGCGCTTCGAGGGTGGGCAGATGCCCCTCCACATGCGCCTGCCGAAGCTCAAGGGCTTCAAGAACCCGTTCCGCACCGAGTTCCAGGTCGTCAACCTGGACAAGCTCGGCGCTCTCTACCCCGAGGGTGGAGAAGTCACGGTGGCCGACCTGGTCGCCAAGGGCGCGGTTCGCAAGAACAGCCTCGTCAAGGTCCTGGGCCAGGGCGAGCTCTCCGTGGCGCTGCAGGTTTCGGTTGACGCCGTTTCCGCCTCCGCCAAGGAGAAGATCACCGCTGCCGGCGGTACCGTCACCGAGCTCGTCTAAGACGATTTCAGTGGCTGAATAGCTCAAAACCCGACCGGGGATGCCTCACATATGGGGCATCCCCGGTTGGTCGTTCCACGGGGGGCACACTCGCCGGTAAGGTGGCGTGCACCATTGCTTTGTCGTATACGTCGATCCCTCAGACCGTCACCTCTGACGCAGTAGCGCGGGGGTCGCAGGAGGCACCGTGCTCACCGCGTTCGCCCGGGCGTTCAAGACGCCCGACCTGCGCAAGAAGCTGCTCTTCACGCTCGGCATCATCGTGCTGTTCCGGCTCGGGTCCCATGTTCCCGTCCCCGGCGTGAGCTACAAGAACGTACAGATCTGCGTGGAACAGGCCGGAAGCAGCAATGGTCTGTTCGGCCTCGTCAACATGTTCAGCGGCGGTGCGCTGCTGCAGATCACGATCTTTGCGCTCGGCATCATGCCGTACATCACGGCGAGCATCATTCTGCAGCTGCTGACCGTGGTCATCCCGAAGCTGGAGACCCTCAAGAAAGAGGGCCAGTCCGGCACGGCGAAGATCACCCAGTACACGCGCTATCTGACGGTCGCGCTCGCGATCCTCCAGGGCACCGGCCTCGTCGCCACCGCCCGCACCGGCGCCCTGTTCCAGGGGTGCCAGGTCGCCAGCCAGATCGTTCCCGACCGGTCGATCTTCACGACGGTCGTCATGGTGATCACCATGACCGCCGGTACCTGCGTCGTCATGTGGCTCGGTGAGCTGATCACCGACCGCGGCATCGGCAACGGCATGTCGATCCTCATGTTCATCTCGATCGCCGCCGGCTTCATCGGCGCCCTCTGGCAGATCAAGCTCCAGGGCAAGATCGCCGACGGTTGGGTCGAGTTCGGCGTCGTCATGCTGGTCGGCCTCGCGATGGTCGCCCTGGTGGTCTTCGTCGAGCAGGCGCAGCGCCGGATCCCGGTCCAGTACGCGAAGCGCATGATCGGCCGCCGTGCCTACGGCGGTACCTCGACCTACATCCCGCTCAAGGTGAACCAGGCGGGCATCATCCCCGTCATCTTCGCCTCGTCGCTGCTCTACATCCCGGCGCTGGTCGTGCAGTTCAGCGGGTCCACCGCGGGCTGGGCGAACTGGATCCAGAAGCACTTCGTCAAGGGCGACCACCCGTACTACATCGCGGCCTACTTCCTCCTGATCGTCTTCTTCGCGTTCTTCTACGTGGCGATCTCGTTCAACCCCGAGGAAGTTGCAGACAACATGAAGAAGTATGGTGGGTTCATCCCGGGTATCCGCGCCGGTCGACCCACTGCCGAGTACCTGAGCTACGTGCTCAACCGGATCACCTGGCCGGGGTCGCTGTACCTGGGTCTCATCGCTCTTGTGCCGACGATGGCGTTGGCCGGCTTCGGAGCGAACCAGAACTTCCCGTTCGGCGGGACGAGCATCCTGATCATCGTGGGTGTGGGTCTGGAAACCGTGAAGCAGATCGAGAGCCAGCTCCAGCAGCGTAATTACGAAGGGTTCCTCCGCTGATGCGAATCGTCCTCGTCGGACCGCCCGGTGCGGGCAAGGGAACGCAGGCCGCGTTCCTTGCCAAGAACCTGTCGATCCCGCACATCTCCACGGGTGACCTGTTCCGGGCCAACATCAGCCAGGGCACCGAGCTGGGCCTGCGCGCCAAGGCGTTCATGGACGCCGGCGACCTCGTCCCCGACGAGATCACCATCGGCATGGCGAAGGACCGCATGGAGCAGCCCGACGCCGCCGGCGGTTTCCTGCTCGACGGCTTCCCGCGCAACGTCTCCCAGGCCGAGGCCCTCGACGTGATGCTCCAGGAGTCGGGCATGAAGCTCGACGCCGTCCTGGACCTGGAGGTCGAGGAGGACGAGGTCGTCAAGCGCATCGCCGGCCGCCGCGTCTGCCGCAACGAGTCCGCGCACGTCTTCCACGTCGTGTACGCCGCCCCGAAGACCGAGGGCGTCTGCGACCACTGCGGCGGCGAGCTGTACCAGCGCGGCGACGACTCCGAGGCGACGGTCCGCAACCGGCTGGAGGTCTACCACACGCAGACCGAGCCGATCATCGACTACTACAAGGCCCAGGGTCTCCTGGTGACCATCCCGGCCCTCGGTGAGGTCTCGGACGTCACCAAGCGCGCCATGGACGCCCTCAAGAAGTAGTCACCCCTTGCTGTGACAGGTACGGCCGCGGTGTCCCCTCGGGGCACCGCGGCCGTCTGCATGACGCGCCGCGGCACGACATCAGCCGATAATTGAGCAACCACGGCGGACGGCGACCACGTCCGCGAGAGCGGCGGCGGTCCAGCCGCAGAGAACGGAAGGCACGCCCACATGGTGCAGATCAAGACCCCCGAGCAGATCGCGAAGATGCGCGAGGCGGGGCTGGTCGTCGCCGCGATCCATGCCGCGACCCGTGAGGCGGCCGTGCCGGGCGCCACGACGCGGGATCTGGACATGGTGGCCCGCAAGGTCATCGCGGACGCCGGGGCGAAGTCGAACTTCCTCGGTTACGGCGGATTCCCCGCGACGATCTGCACCTCGGTCAACGAGGTCGTCGTCCACGGCATCCCGGACGACAAGACCGTCCTCAAGGACGGCGACATCATCTCCATCGACGCCGGCGCGATCGTGGACGGCTGGCACGGCGACGCGGCGTACACCGCCTTCGTCGGCACCGGTCACGCGCCCGAGCTGGTGGAGCTTCTCCCGGGTGACCGAGGAGTCGATGTGGGCCGGCATCGCCGCGATGAAGCTGGGCAACCGCCTCGTGGACATCTCCAAGGCGATCGAGACCTACATCAAGCGCCAGCCCCGCCCCTCCACCGGTGAGCACAGCCTCGGCAAGTTCGGGATCATCGAGGACTACGGCGGCCACGGCATCGGGTCCGAGATGCACATGGACCCCCACCTGCTGAACTACGTCTCGCGCAAGCGGGGCAAGGGGATCAAGCTCGTTCCGGGCGTCTGCCTGGCGATCGAGCCGATGGTCTCCCTGGGCACGGCCCAGACGGAGGTCCTCTCGGACGACTGGACGGTCATCACGACGGACGGCACCTGGTCCTCCCACTGGGAGCACTCCATCGCGCTGACGGAGGCCGGTCCGATCGTCCTGACCAGCCCCGACTGCGGCAAGGCGAAGCTGGCGGAGTACGGGGTCACCACGGCCCCGGACCCCCTCGGTTAATGATCTAGACTCTGGGGCAAACTTTCCGGATTCGTCTTTCTGGGTGCCCTGACGTAGACTGACTCGTCGGCTCTCGTGCACTTCCATGCCTGCATGGCGCACGGGGCCGATCAAGGTAGCCGATTCGAAAGGCGAAGCGTGGCCAAGAAGCAAGGTGCCATCGAAATCGAGGGCACCGTGATCGAGTCCCTCCCGAACGCCATGTTCAAGGTGGAACTCCAGAACGGTCACAAGGTCCTCGCGCACATCAGCGGGAAGATGCGCATGCACTACATCCGCATCCTGCCTGATGACCGGGTTGTCGTGGAGCTCTCTCCCTACGACCTGACGCGTGGCCGGATCGTCTACCGATACAAGTAGATCTTGCTCTCACTCCTGCCTGGGCGTCCGTCCCGGTGCGGGTGGTGGCACTGACCCGGAGAACCTCACCAACATGAAGGTCAAGCCGAGCGTCAAGAAGATCTGCGACAAGTGCAAGGTGATCCGCCGTCACGGCCGGGTCATGGTCATCTGCGACAACCTGCGCCACAAGCAGCGCCAGGGCTGACGCACGCCGACCGACCTGCCTTAACGCAGTTCTTCGCGCGACGTAAGAAAACGTACATACGCAGAACCCGCCCAGCCCCGCAGGGGCCGGCGGCACCTCCGGCGGGGGCCGGGGACCCGGACGTACCATCACCCGGCACGGGTGGTCGGCGGTCGGGATCGGTTCTGCGGAAGACCCCCGAACACACAGGAGCCATTGAATGGCACGCGTTTCCGGTGTTGACATCCCGCGCGAAAAGCGTGTGGAGATCGCACTCACCTACGTCTTCGGTATCGGGCGCACCCGGTCCAAGGAGATCCTCGCCTCCACCGGCGTGAACCCGAACACCCGCGTTCGTGACCTGGCCGAAGAGGACCTCGTCAAGATCCGCGAGTACGTGGACGCCAACCTCCGTACCGAGGGTGACCTCCGCCGCGAGATCCAGGGCGACATCCGCCGCAAGATCGAGATCCAGTGCTACCAGGGCATCCGCCACCGTCGCGGCCTCCCGGTGCACGGTCAGCGCACCAGCACGAACGCGCGTACCCGCAAGGGCCCGCGTCGCGCGATCGCCGGTAAGAAGAAGCCGGGCAAGAAGTAGTCCTGTTCAGCGGTCTTGCGCTGTAGGACCGACCACCTCCCGTAGGAGATTGAGATGCCCCCCAAGGGTCGTCAGGGCGCTGCCAAGAAGGTGCGCCGCAAGGAAAAGAAGAACGTCGCTCACGGGCACGCCCACATCAAGAGCACGTTCAACAACACCATCGTTTCGATCACGGACCCGTCCGGCAACGTGATCTCCTGGGCCTCCGCCGGCCACGTCGGCTTCAAGGGCTCGCGCAAGTCCACCCCCTTCGCCGCGCAGATGGCCGCCGAGTCGGCCGCCCGCCGCGCGCAGGAGCACGGCATGCGCAAGGTCGACGTCTTCGTCAAGGGTCCCGGCTCCGGCCGTGAGACCGCGATCCGCTCCCTCCAGGCCACCGGCCTCGAGGTCGGCTCGATCCAGGACGTCACCCCCACCCCGCACAACGGCTGCCGCCCGCCGAAGCGCCGCCGCGTCTGACGCAGCGGACGCACTTGTGCGTTCTTGAGTGTCCGGGCGGTACGACCCCTTCGGGGGACGTACCGCCCGTACCCTTGCAGTAGCCGTACCCGGGTCACCCCGGTGCGGCCCCCGTCGGGCGTCAAATAGTGGGCGTCCACGAATGAAGGAACACAGACATGCTTATCGCTCAGCGTCCGTCGCTGACCGAAGAGGTCGTAGACGAGTACCGCTCGCGCTTCGTGATCGAGCCGCTGGAGCCGGGCTTCGGTTACACCCTCGGCAACTCCCTGCGCCGTACCCTCCTGTCCTCCATCCCGGGTGCCGCTGTCACCAGCATCCGCGTGGACGGCGTCCTGCACGAGTTCACCACCGTGCCGGGCGTCAAGGAAGACGTCACGGACATCATCCTCAACATCAAGCAGCTGGTCGTCTCCTCGGAGCACGACGAGCCGGTCGTGATGTACCTGCGCAAGCAGGGTCCCGGCCTGGTCACCGCTGCCGACATCGCGCCCCCGGCCGGTGTCGAGGTGCACAACCCGGACCTCGTCCTCGCCACGCTCAACGGCAAGGGCAAGCTGGAGATGGAGCTGACCGTCGAGCGCGGTCGCGGCTACGTCTCCGCCGTCCAGAACAAGCAGCTGGGCCAGGAGATCGGCCGCATCCCGGTCGACTCCATCTACAGCCCGGTCCTCAAGGTCACCTACAAGGTCGAGGCGACCCGAGTCGAGCAGCGCACCGACTTCGACAAGCTGATCGTCGACGTCGAGACCAAGCAGGCCATGCGCCCGCGTGACGCCATGGCGTCCGCAGGCAAGACCCTGGTCGAGCTGTTCGGTCTGGCGCGCGAGCTCAACATCGACGCCGAGGGCATCGACATGGGCCCGTCCCCGACGGACGCCGCCCTGGCCGCCGACCTGGCGCTGCCGATCGAGGAGCTGGAGCTCACCGTTCGGTCGTACAACTGCCTCAAGCGCGAGGGCATCCACTCCGTGGGTGAGCTCGTCGCCCGCTCCGAGGCCGACCTGCTCGACATCCGCAACTTCGGTGCGAAGTCGATCGACGAGGTCAAGGCGAAGCTGGCCGGCATGGGCCTGGCCCTCAAGGACAGCCCGCCCGGATTCGACCCGACCGCCGCCGCCGACGCCTTCGGCGCCGACGACGACGCGGACGCCGGTTTCGTCGAGACCGAGCAGTACTGAGAAAGCTTGTGGGGGGCCCGCGCCCCCCACACCCCCCTCTCGCGACCGCTTGAGGGAACTGACTCCGGTACCTGACACGGCCGGTGCAGATTTGAAGGAGTAACAATGCCGCGTCCCGCAAAGGGTGCCCGCCTGGGCGGCTCCGCCGCGCACGAGAAGCACCTGCTCGCGAACCTCGCGAAGGCGCTCTTCGAGCACGGCCGCATCACCACCACCGAGGCCAAGGCCCGCCGCCTGCGTCCCTACGCCGAGCGTCTGGTCACCAAGGCCAAGAAGGGCGACATCCACAACCGTCGCCTGGTGCTGCAGACGATCACGGACAAGAGCATCGTGCACACGCTGTTCACCGAGATCGCCCCGCGCTACGAGAACCGCCCCGGTGGTTACACGCGCATCACCAAGATCGGCAACCGTCGTGGCGACAACGCCCCGATGGCCGTGATCGAGCTGGTCGAGGCCCTCACGGTCGCCCAGCAGGCCACCGGTGAGGCCGAGGCCGCCACCAAGCGCGCGGTCAAGGAGGCGGAGGCCAAGGCCGAGGCCACCGAGACCGAGGCCGCCGAGGAGACCAAGGAGGCCTGATCCCGCTACGGGATCGAGCTTGCTTGATCGGCTCTGAACGGGCCCGCCCCTTCCCGGGGCGGGCCCGTTCTGCATACGGGTGCTTCTGAAAGGATCGGTCACGTGAGTGACGAGGTGGAGCCCGGGCACGTCCGGGTACGGCTGGACCTGAGCTACGACGGCAAGGACTTCTCCGGCTGGGCGAAGCAGCGCACGCTGCGGACCGTCCAGGGAGAGCTGGAGAGCGCCCTGCAGACCGTGATGCGGCTGAAGGAGCCCGTCGAGCTGACCGTGGCCGGGCGTACGGACGCGGGAGTGCACGCCCGCGGCCAGGTCGCGCAGTTCGACCTCGCCGAGGAGGTCTGGGCCGAGCACCACGACAAGCTGCTGCGCCGCCTCGCCGGCCGCCTGCCGCACGACGTACGGGTGTGGAAGGTCGCCGAGGCCCCCGAGGGCTTCAACGCGCGCTTCTCCGCGATCTGGCGCCGCTACGCCTACCGCGTCGGCGACCACCAGGGCGGCGTGGACCCGCTGCGCCGCGGCCACGTGCTCTGGCACCAGTGGCCCCTCGACGTGGCCGCCATGAACGAGGCCGCCACCGCGCTGCTGGGCGAGCACGACTTCGCCGCCTACTGCAAGAAGCGCGAGGGCGCCACGACCATCCGCACGCTCCAGCAGCTCAGCTGGGAACGTGCCGAGGACGGCGTCGTCACCGCGACCGTCCGCGCCGACGCCTTCTGCCACAACATGGTCCGCTCCCTGGTGGGGGCCCTGCTGCACGTAGGTGACGGCCACCGGCCCGTCGACTGGCCCGGCAAGGTCCTGGCGGCCGGCGTGCGCGACTCCTCGGTGCACGTGGTCAAGCCGCACGGGCTGACCCTGGAGGAGGTCGGCTATCCGGCCGACGAACTGCTGGCGGCCCGCAGCAGGGAGGCCCGCAACATGCGGACGCTGCCGGGCGCCGGCTGCTGCTGAGCGGCCAAATCGTTTGGGCGGATCGCACGCCGACCTGGACAATGCCCGGCATGGGACATCTCGAAGCCAGCCACCTGGAGTACTACCTTCCCGACGGGCGGGTCCTGCTCCCCGACGTCTCCTTCCGCGTGGGGGAGGGGTCGGTGGTCGCCCTCGTCGGGGCGAACGGCGCCGGCAAGACCACCCTGCTGAAGCTGATCTCGGGGGAGCTCCAGCCGCACGGCGGCGCGGTGACCATCAGCGGCGGGCTCGGCGTGATGTCCCAGTTCGTGGGCTCCGTGCGCGACGAGACGACCGTACGGGACCTGCTGGTCTCGGTGGCCCAGCCGCGGATCCGCGAGGCGGCCGAGGCCGTCGACCGCGCCGAGCACCTGATCATGACGGTGGACGACGAGGCCGCGCAGATGGCCTACGCCCAGGCCCTCAGCGACTGGGCCGACGTACAGGGCTACGAGGCGGAGACCCTGTGGGACGTCTGCACCACGGCCGCGCTGGCCATCCCGTACGACTCCGCGCAGTTCCGCGAGGTGCGCACGCTCTCCGGCGGTGAGCAGAAGCGGCTCGTGCTGGAGGCGCTGCTGCGCGGCCCGGACGAGGTGCTGCTGCTCGACGAGCCGGACAACTACCTCGACGTCCCGGGCAAGCGGTGGCTGGAGGAGCAGCTGAGGGCGACCCGCAAGACGGTCCTCTTCGTCTCCCACGACCGGGAGCTGCTGACCCAGGCCGCCGAGAAGATCATCAGCCTGGAGGCGAGCCCGACCGGCTCGGACGTCTGGGTGCACGGCGCGGGCTTCGGTACCTACCACGAGGCCCGCAAGGAGCGCTTCGCCCGCTTCGAGGAGCTCAAGCGGCGCTGGGACGAGGAGCACGCCCGGCTCAAGGCCCTGGTGCTGAGGCTGCGCAACCAGGCCGCGAGCAGCCCCGACATGGCCTCGCGCTACCGGGCGATGCAGACCCGCTTCCAGAAGTTCGAGGAGGCCGGACCGCCGCCGGAGCCGCCCCGCGAGCAGGACATCACGATGCGGCTCAAGGGCGGCCGCACCGGCGTGCGCGCGCTGACCGTGGAGAACCTGGAGCTCACCGGGCTGATGAAGCCCTTCTCCCTGGAGGTCTTCTACGGGGAGCGGGTCGCGGTGCTCGGCTCGAACGGCTCCGGCAAGTCGCACTTCCTGCGGCTGCTGGCGGGCGAGGACGTCAAGCACACCGGTGACTGGAAGCTGGGCGCACGGGTGGTTCCCGGCCACTTCGCGCAGACCCACGCCCACCCGGAACTGTTCGGCCGCACCCTCGTCGACATCCTGTGGACGGAGGCGGCCAAGCCCCTCGGGCAGGCGATGGGGGCCCTGCGCCGCTACGAGCTGGAGCGCCAGGCCGAGCAGCCCTTCGAGAAGCTGTCGGGCGGCCAGCAGGCGCGTTTCCAGATCCTGCTGCTGGAGCTGGCGGGCACCACGGCGCTGCTGCTGGACGAGCCCACGGACAACCTGGACCTGGAGTCGGCGGAAGCCCTCCAGGACGGCCTGGAGTCCTACGACGGGACCGTCCTGTGCGTGACGCACGACCGCTGGTTCGCGCGCACATTTGACCGTTACCTGGTCTTCGGTTCGGACGGTGTCGTGCGGGAGACTCAGGAGCCCGTCTGGGACGAACGCAGGGTCGAGCGCAAGCGCTAGCGGTGAGGGAGGGGCGTCGTGGGCCTGAGGCCTGGCATCTGGCTCATGAGGTGGGAGGCGCTGAGGTCCGGGAACCGGCTCGTCGACGGGCTGCTGCGGCCGGCCCCGAGGTCGTGGCAGGTGCTCTCCCTCGCGGTGCTCCTCGGGATCTGCGTCTCCACGAGCCTGCGGGCCAACTGGGGCTCGGACAACGCCTTCGTCGTCAAGGCGGCGCAGACGCTGCTGGACGGCGGCTCGCCCTACGCGGACAAGCGCTTCCTCTACCTGCCCAGCGCCGTGGTCATGGCGGTACCGGAGGCACTCGTCCCGCGCGGGGTGCTGCGCTGGATCCTGCCGGTCGGGATGGCGGGGCTGCTGGGCATCGGCTGGCTGGCGGCCCTGCGGCTGTTCTCCGTGCCGCTGCGCTCGCGCCTCGCGGTCGGCGGCCTCGCGGTGTTCGCCCTCGCCTACAAGCCGTGGGTGAACCTGGTGCTGATCGGCAACTGGACGGCCGTCTCGGCGGCCGCGCTGCCCGTGGCGCTGCTGCTCGCCCACCGCGGGTCGTGGGGGAGGGCCGGGCTGGTGGTCGGGCTGGCCATCGCCTGCAAGCCGATGCTGGTGCCGGTCGGGCTGCTGTTCCTGGTGGCCCGCCGGTGGCGGGCGCTGGCCGCGGCCGTCCTGGTGCCGCTGGGGATCTCGCTGGCCGGGGCGCTGATGATGCCGAGCCCGACGCTGTTCTTCACCAAGACCCTGCCGTTCCTGCTCCAGGGCCAGGACGCGTACGCACTGCCCTGGGACGCCTCCCCGATAGCGGTGCTGCCGCGGCTGGGGGTGCCGCAGCCGCTGGCCGTGCTGGTGGCCTTCGCGGGGGCCGCCGCCGGGCTCTGGGCGGCCTGGGCGCGCTGGCGGCGCACGGACCCGGACGGAGACGGCGGTGAGCTGCGGCTCGTCGAGACCGCCTGCATGGTGATGCTCGCCGCATTCCTGGTGTCCCGGCCGTCCTTCGACCACTACCTGCTCGTGGTGCTGCCGCTGCTGCTGGCCTCGGTGGTCCGACCGGGCTCGACGGCCCGTTCTCCCTGGTTCTGGCTGGTCCTGACCCCCCAGCTGGCCCTGGTCCCGTGGCCCTCGGAGCTGGCCCACAAGCGGCGCGCCTTCAAGGACTGCGCGACCCTGTGCGGGCTGGCTTTCCTGCTGGCGCGTCGTGCACTGCGCTCCGGTCGGGTTATTCTGGAGCCCGTAACAACTGCGGGGTCCCCACCCAGGACCGAACCGGAGTGCGCCGCGTTGCCAGCGGAATCGGCATCGCGGACCGCGTTTTGACCCGTACGGGTCTGCTTGGGTATCCTGCTGGTTTGTTATGCGTATTGGCTTTCTCATTCTCACGTGAAAGGGCCTTACGCCGGTCCACCGGACCGATGACCAGCAGTTGGCCGTTCACACGGGTTGCGTCCCCGAAGTGAACGAGGGCTGTCGTGATCGTCCGTGGTGACCCTGTCAGGACCCTTCCCGCGGGGCTCAGCGCCCTATGGGATGACCCACCACTGAAGAAGCGAAGGCATACGCGTGCGTACGTACAGCCCCAAGCCCGGCGACATCTCGCGCCAGTGGCTCGTCATCGACGCCCAGGACGTCGTCCTCGGCCGTCTGGCGACCCAGGCCGCTGCCCTCCTCAAGGGCAAGCACAAGCCGACCTATGCGCCCCACATGGACATGGGCGACTTCGTCGTCATCATCAACGCCGACAAGGTTCACCTGTCCGGCAACAAGGCCTCCCAGAAGATGGCGTACCGCCACTCCGGTTTCCCGGGCGGTCTGCGCTCCGTGCGTTACGACGACCTCCTGGCGAACAACCCGGAGAAGGCCGTCGAGAAGGCCGTCAAGGGCATGCTCCCCAAGAACACCCTGGGCCGTCAGATGCTCTCGAAGCTGAAGGTCTACTCGGGCGACCAGCACCCCCACGCTGCCCAGCAGCCGGTGCCGTTCGAGATCACCCAGGTCGCGCAGTAGTTCCGGCCACCCCCTAAGACACAGAGAATTCTGAGGAGCATCGTGGCCGAGACCACCGCCGAGACCCCCGTCGACGAGTTCGAGGGCGTCGAGGAGTACACCACCGAGTCCGAGGTCGTCGCCGAGGGCGACTACACCTCCGAGTCCCTTGCCGGTCGCTTCGGTGACCCCCAGCCGGCCGCCGGCCTGGGCCGTCGCAAGAACGCCATCGCCCGCGTCCGGATCGTTCCGGGCACCGGCAAGTGGAAGATCAACGGTCGCACCCTTGAGGACTACTTCCCCAACAAGGTGCACCAGCAGGAAGTCAACGAGCCCTTCAAGCTCCTGGAGCTCGACGGCCGCTACGACGTCATCGCCCGCATCTCGGGTGGCGGCGTCTCCGGCCAGGCCGGTGCCCTGCGCCTCGGTGTGGCCCGCGCGCTGAACGAGGCGGACGTGGACAACAACCGCCCGGCGCTGAAGAAGGCCGGCTTCCTCTCCCGCGACGACCGTGCGGTCGAGCGCAAGAAGGCCGGTCTCAAGAAGGCCCGTAAGGCTCCGCAGTACAGCAAGCGTTAATCTGCGCCTGCTGTTCTGCAACGAAACCGCCCCGGCAGCACTCTCTGTGCTGCCGGGGCGGTTCGTTTACCGCCACAAGCGGCAAATACCTGACACAAGCGGTCATACGCGAAGCGCAAACTCGGGAGGACAACAGTGGGACGACTCTTCGGGACGGACGGTGTACGCGGCGTCGCCAACGCGGATCTGACGGCGGAGCTCGCGCTCGGCCTCTCCGTGGCGGCTGCCCACGTACTCGCCGAGGCGGGCACTTTCGAAGGCCACCGGGCGACCGCCGTGGTCGGCCGGGACCCCCGGGCCTCCGGTGAGTTCCTCGAGGCCGCGGTCGTGGCCGGCCTCGCGAGCGCGGGCGTGGACGTCCTGCGCGTCGGTGTGCTGCCCACCCCGGCGGTGGCGTATCTCACCGGTGCGCTGGGTGCCGACCTCGGCGTGATGCTCTCCGCCAGCCACAACGCCATGCCCGACAACGGCATCAAGTTCTTCGCCCGCGGCGGCCACAAGCTCGCCGACGAGCTGGAGGACCGCATCGAGTCGACCTACGAGGAGCACCGCACCGGCGCCCCCTGGGACCGGCCCACCGGCGCCGGCGTCGGACGCGTCTCGGACTACACCGAGGGCTTCGAGAAGTACGTCTCCCACCTCATCGGCGTCCTCCCCAACCGCCTCGACGGCCTGAAGATCGTCCTCGACGAGGCGCACGGCGCGGCCGCCTACGTCTCGCCCGAGGCCTTCGCCCGCGCCGGCGCGGAGATCGTCACCATCGGTGCCGAGCCGGACGGCCTCAACATCAACGACGGCTGCGGCTCCACCCACCTCGGCCTGCTGAAGGCGGCCGTGGTCGAGCACGGCGCCGACTTCGGCATCGCGCACGACGGTGACGCGGACCGCTGCCTGGCCGTTGACGGCAGCGGCGCCGAGGTCGACGGCGACCAGATCCTCGCCGTGCTGGCGCTGGCCATGCGCGAGGCCGGCCAGCTGCGCGAGAACACCGTCGTCGGGACCGTCATGTCCAACCTGGGCTTCAAGCTGGCCATGGAGGGCGAGGGCATCCAGGTCGTCCAGACCGGGGTCGGCGACCGGTACGTGCTGGAGTCGATGAAGGAGCACGGCTACGCGCTCGGCGGCGAGCAGTCCGGCCACGTGATCATCCTCGACCACGCGACGACCGGAGACGGCACGCTGACCGGCCTGCTGCTCGCGGCGCGGGTCGCGGCCACCGGCACGTCCCTCGCCGATCTGGCGGGCGTCATGCAGCGGCTGCCGCAGGTCCTGATCAACGTCCCCGACGTCGACAAGTCCCGGGTCACCACCTCCGCAGAGCTGGCGGCGGCGGTCTCCGACGCCGAGCGCGAGCTGGGCACCACCGGCCGGGTGCTGCTGCGTCCGTCCGGCACCGAACCGCTCGTACGGGTGATGGTCGAGGCCGCCGACATCGAGCAGGCCCGCGCGGTCGCCGGCCGGCTCGCGGACGCCGTGAAGTCGGCGCTCGGCTAGGACACCCCCGGCCCCCGTCGGCGCGGAGCTAGATTCCGCCTCCCGGCCTGCGCGGCGCACCCGGCTTCCGGATCATCCGGTGCTGCTGGGTGCGCCACAGCAGTTTCCAGCAGACGAGGGTCAGCGTCCCGGCGACGATGATGCCGCCGAGGTTCAGCGCCAGCTGGATACCGGAGCCCCACATCTGGCCGAGGTCGCCGTAGCCGAGCGCCACGGCGGCGTTGGCGGCCGCCGGGACCGTGGTGACGGAGATCGCCACGCCGACCAGGGCGCCGGCCTTCGCCGACGTCAGCGACAGCATGCCGGCCACGCCGGCGAGCAGGGCCACGACGAACGAGAACGGGTCGGGCTGCCAGATGAAGCTGGTGTTCGGCCGGTCGTTCTCCAGCATGTGCTCGTGGAACAGGCCGAGTTCGTTCATGACCAGAGTGAAGAGGGTGGTCGTCACGATCGCGGCGGTGAAGCCGACCACCAGGGCGACGAAGGAGCGCCAGGCGAGCCGGGGGCGGCGCTGCACGAGGCCGGTGCAGACACCGGCGAGCGGACCGAACTCGGGGCCGACCGCCATCGCGCCCACGATCAGCACGGCGTTGTCCAGCACGACACCGCAGGCCGCGATCATCGTGGCGATGACCATGAAGGCGGCGTAGGTGATCGTGAGGGTGGACTCCTCGTGCGTCGACTCGGCGAGCTGCTCCCAGACCACCGCGTCGGCGGCCTCGCCCGGCGCCTCCTCCTCCGCCTCGTCGGCGCGCGTGGAGATCGACAGGTCGATGTTCTCGACGGCGATCGAACCGGTCTTGCCGAGGCCGAGGGCGCGCACCTCCTGGAGCAGCTCGTCCGCCGCCTCGCGGGCGACGTCGCAGAGCACGAGATCGCCCTCCGGATCGCGGGCGACGCCCGGCAGGACGACCAGGTGGGTGGTGCCCACCGTCCGGTCGATCAGCTCCACCACCCGCTCGGTGAGGTGGTGCGGGGTGATCATCCGCAAATGCAGCATGTCCGCACCCTAGTCACAGCCGGGCGGTGACTACAGCTTGCGCAGGCTCAGCTTCTGCACCTTGTGGTCCGGGCCCTTGCGCACGACGAGGGTGGCCCGGCCGCGGGTGGGCGCCACGTTCTCCAGCAGGTTGGGCCTGTTGATGGTCCGCCACATCGTCTGCGCGTACTCCATGGCCTCCTCCTCGGAGACCTGCGTGTACTTGCGGAAGTAGGAGAAGGGGTTCTGGAAGGCGGTCTCGCGCAGCTTGCGGAAGCGGTTGAGGTACCAGCGCTCGATGTCCTCGGCGCGGGCGTCCACGTACACGCTGAAGTCGAAGTAGTCGGCGAGGGCGACGCGGGTCCGGCCGTCGGTGCCGGGCAGTGCCGGCTGGAGCACGTTGAGGCCCTCGACGATCAGGATGTCCGGCCGGCGTACGACGAGCTCCTCGCCCGGCACGATGTCGTAGATCAGGTGCGAGTAGACCGGGGCCCGCACCTCGTCCTTGCCCGCCTTGATGTCGGCGACGAAGCGGGTGAGCGCGCGGCGGTCGTAGGACTCGGGGAAGCCCTTACGGGAGGTGAGCCCGCGTCGCTGGAGCTCTTTCATCGGGTAGAGGAAACCGTCGGTGGTGACCAGCTCCACCCGCGGGTGCTCCGGCCAGCGGGCGAGCAGGGCCTGCAGCAGGCGGGCCACAGTGGACTTGCCGACGGCGACGGAACCGGCCACCCCTATGACGAAGGGGGTGCCCGCTTGCGCGCCGTGGCCGTTGCCGGCGTCGCCGAGGAAGGTGTTGAGGGTGCCGCGGAGGTTGCTGGTGGCCCCCACGTAGAGGTTCAGCAGGCGCGAGAGCGGCAGGTAGACGTCACGGACCTCGTCGAGGTCGATGACGTCGCCGAGGCCGCGCAGGCGCTCCACCTCGTCGGCGGTGAGCGGCAGCGGCGTCCGCTCGCGCAGGGCGCTCCACTCGGCCCGGGTGAGGTCGACGTACGGCGAGGCCTCGGGACCGCGGCGGTGCGCGGCGCGCGGGGGCTGCCCCTCCCGGCCGGAGTGCTCCGTTGCACCCGCGGGCGTGTTGCTTCGTGGCGGCGAAGTGATCACACCGCCATTGTCGGGGCTCGGGGGCGGTTGTGGGTGGTGGGGTCGGTCACGTGGCCGGGCGGCGGACGGCCGGGTGGTCTCGATTCGGCGCGCCACCCGGTCTCGCCCAGGTCACGATCGGCCGGGAAGGGCCTTTTCGGGTCCGTCGCTGTCGGTGGGGCCGCGTACATTGCTGATCATCGTGGTCCGGCGCGCACCTGGGGAGGGGCGTCGTCCCGGACCGTTCCACACCTCGCTTCACCCAATGGGGGAGATTTTCCGTGCGCAGCACCCTGGTCCGTCGTTCCGTCCTGGCCGCCTCCGCCGTCTCGCTGGCCCTGCTGGCCACGGCCTGCGGCTCCGACAAGGCCGACACGAAGACGGACGCCAAGCCGTCCGAGGCCGCCGCGACCTCGGCCGCCCCCGCCGTCAAGGGCAAGACCGACGCCGAGCTGGCCAAGCTCCTGGTGACCCAGGCCGACCTCGCGGACCACACCTTCAAGGAGTCCACGCCGGCCGAGGCCGCCGCCGGTGCCACCGCGACCAGCGACAAGCCCGAGTGCAAGGTGCTGGTCCAGGCGCAGGCCTTCGTCCCGGCCGGAACCCCCTCCGGGACCGCCCGCACCAAGGCGATCGCGACCCCGAAGCCCGCCGCCGGCACCTCGCCGGAGGAGGCGGCGAAGGCGATCGCCGGCGCTCTCGGCTCCACGGCCACCACCGTGACCCTTGCCTCGTACGAGGCGAAGGGCGCCGAGGAGGCGTTCGCGGCGGTGAAGAGCGCGAGCACGAAGTGCGCCGGCGGCTACGCGGCCACCCAGGACGGCGAGACCACCAAGATCACCAAGGTCACGCCCGGTGCCGCCGTCACCGGTGGTGACGAGAGCCTGCCGCTGACCGTCGAGCTCGACGCCGACGGCGAGAAGCTGACGACCCAGCTGGTGCTCGTGCGCAAGGGCAACACGGTCGCGACCTTCTCCTCCCTGAGCCTGGCGGGCACCGCCGAGCAGCCGAAGGTCCTCGTCGAGGCGCAGGCCAAGAAGCTCGGCTGAGTCCGGCCGTCGAACAGACCGTCAACCCCGCCCCGGCGTATGCGCCGGGGCGGGGTTTTCGTCTTGTTCGGCTACGGGGCAGACGGCCGACCACGGCGTACGCTGCGCCGTATGTGCGGAATTGTGGGTTACGTGGGAGCGCAGTCTGCGCTCGATGTGGTCATCGCCGGACTCAAGCGGCTGGAGTACCGCGGCTACGACTCGGCAGGGGTCGCCGTACTCGCCGACGGAAGCATGGCCGCCGCCAAGAAGGCCGGCAAGCTCGTCAATCTGGAGAAGGAACTGGTCGCGCACCCGCTGCCGGCCGGTTCCACGGGACTCGGGCACACCCGGTGGGCGACCCACGGCGGGCCCACCGACGTCAACGCCCACCCGCACCTCGACAATTCGGGGCGCGTCGCCGTCGTCCACAACGGCATCATCGAGAACTTCGCCGCGCTGCGGGAGGAGCTCGCCGAGCGCGGCCACCGGCTGGAGTCCGAGACCGACACCGAGGTCGTGGCGCACCTGCTGGCCGAGCAGTTCTCGGCCACCGGCGACCTCCCCGAGGCGATGCGGCAGGTGTGCCGCCGGCTCGAAGGCGCCTTCACGCTCGTGGCCGCGCACGCCGACGAACCGGACGTCGTGGTCGGCGCCCGCCGGAACTCGCCCCTGGTGGTGGGCGTCGGAGAGGGGGAGAACTTCCTCGCCTCGGACGTGGCCGCGTTCATCGCCCACACGCGGTCCGCGATCGAGCTCGGCCAGGACCAGGTCGTCGAACTCCGCCGCGAGGGGGTCACGGTGACCAACTTCGACGGTACGGCCGCCACCGTGCGCGCGTACCACGTGGACTGGGACGCCTCCGCGGCCGAGAAGGGGGGATACGACTACTTCATGCTCAAGGAGATCGCCGAGCAGCCGAAGGCCGTCGCCGACACCCTCCTGGGCAGGATCGACGCGAGCGGCTCGCTGTCGCTGGACGAGGTGCGCATCCCCGTATCGGTGCTCAGGGAGGTCGACAAGGTCGTCATCGTGGCCTGCGGTACGGCCTACCACGCGGGCATGATCGCGAAGCTGGCCATCGAGCACTGGACCCGCATCCCGTGCGAGACGGAGCTGGCGAGCGAGTTCCGCTACCGCGACCCGATCCTGGACCAGCGGACGCTGGTGGTCGCGATCTCGCAGTCCGGCGAGACCATGGACACGCTGATGGCGTTGCGCCACGCGCGCGAGCAGGGGGCCAGGGTGCTGGCCATCTGCAACACGAACGGGTCGACGATCCCGCGCGAATCGGACGCCGTGCTCTACACGCACGCCGGTCCGGAGGTCGCCGTCGCCTCCACCAAGGCCTTCCTGACGCAGCTGGTGGCCTGCTACCTGGTCGCCCTGTACCTGGGGCAGGTCCGCGGCACCAAGTGGGGCGACGAGATCCGGGCGGTGATCCGCGAGCTGTCGGACATCGCCGCGGCCGTGGACACCGTCCTGGAGACGATGGAGCCGGTACGCGCACTCGCGCGCTCCCTCGCCGACAAGGACACCGTGCTGTTCCTCGGACGGCACGTGGGCTACCCGGTGGCGCTGGAGGGCGCGCTCAAGCTCAAGGAACTGGCGTACATGCACGCCGAGGGCTTCGCGGCGGGCGAGCTCAAGCACGGGCCGATCGCGCTCATCGAGAAGGACCTTCCGGTGGTCGTGGTCGTCCCCTCGCCGCGCGGCCGGTCCGTGCTCCACGACAAGATCGTGTCGAACATCCAGGAGATCCGGGCGCGCGGGGCGCGGACCATCGTGATCGCGGAGGAGGGCGACGAGGCCGTCGTCCCCTACGCCGACCACCTGATCCGCATCCCGGCGACGCCGACGCTGCTCCAGCCGCTCGTGGCGACGGTGCCGTTGCAGGTGTTCGCCTGCGAGCTGGCGACGGCCCGGGGCAACGAGGTGGACCAGCCGCGTAATCTCGCAAAGTCCGTGACGGTGGAGTAGTCGGGTAGTGGGGTGGGCCAAGTGATCGTCGGCGTCGGGATCGATGTGGCGGAGATCGAGCGGTTCGGCGCGGCGTTGGAGCGCACCCCGGGCCTCGCCGGGCGGCTGTTCGTCGAGGCCGAGCTGACGCTGCCGAGCGGCGAGCGGCGCGGGACCGCCTCGCTCGCCGCCCGGTTCGCCGCCAAGGAGGCGCTGGCCAAGGCGCTCGGGGCGCCGGCGGGGCTGCTGTGGACCGACGCCGAGGTCTACGTGGAGGACAGCGGTCAGCCCCGGCTGCGCGTGTCGGGGACGGTCCAGGCGCGAGCGCTCGCGCTGGGCGTGAAGTCCTGGCACATCTCGCTGAGCCACGACGCCGGTGTGGCCTCCGCCGTGGTGATCGCCGAGGGTTGACCCCATGCGTACTGCTTACAGCGTGGACACCGTACGGGCCGCCGAGCGGGAGCTGATGGCCCGTCTCCCCGAGGGCGCCCTGATGCAGCGGGCGGCGGCCGGGCTGGCCGCCGCCTGCGCGGGACTGCCGGCCCGCCGGCGCGGCCGGGTCTACGGGGCCCGGGTCGTCCTGCTCGTCGGCCCCGGTGACAACGGCGGCGACGCCCTGTACGCCGGGGCCCGGCTGGCGCGGCGCGGAGCCGCAGTGACGGCCGTGCCGATGGACCCCGAACGGATGCACGCGGGCGGGCTGGCCGCGCTGCGCGCCGCCGGCGGCCGGGTGGAGCGGGCCGTACCGCAGCGGGCGGACCTGGTGGTGGACGGACTGCTCGGCATCGGCGGGCGGGGCGGGCTGCGGCCCGCGGCCGCCGCGCTGGCGGAGCGGATCCCGCCCGGCGTGCCCGTGGTCGCCGTTGACCTGCCGAGCGGGGTCGACGCCGACACCGGTGAGGTGGCGGGGCCGGCCGTCACCGCCGACGTGACGGTGACGTTCGGGGCGTACAAACCGGGACTGCTGATCGACCCCGGCGCCTCCCGGGCGGGCGCGCTGCACCTCGTGGACATCGGGCTGGAGCTGCCGGAGCCGGAACTGGAGGCCCTCCAGCACGCGGACGTCGCGGAACTGCTGCCGCAGCCGACGGCGTCGAGCGACAAGTACCGGCGCGGCGTCGTCGGCATCGTCGCCGGGTCGGCCCAGTACCCGGGAGCGGCCGTGCTGGCCGTGGCCGGGGCGCTGCGCGGCGGCGCGGGCGCGGTGCGCTACGTCGGCCCGGCGGCCGACGCCGTCCTGGCCCGCTACCCCGAGACGCTGATCGGGCCCGGGCGGGTCCAGTCGTGGGTGATCGGCCCGGGGCTGGGGGAGGGGCGCGCCGGCGAGGTGGCGGACCTGCTGGCGGGCGACGCGGCGGTGCTCGTCGACGCGGACGGGCTGCGCGGCCTGGACCCGGCGGCGCTGCGCGCCCGGACGGCCCCTACCCTGCTGACCCCGCACGCGGGGGAGGCCGCGGCGCTGCTCGGGGTCTCGCGGGAGTCGGTGGAGGCGGGCCGGCTGGAGGCCGTACGGCGGCTCGCGGAACGGTACGGAGCGACGGTCCTGCTCAAGGGGTCGACGACGCTGGTGGCCGCCGCGGGCGGCCGGCCGGTCCGGGTGAACCCGACGGGCACGCCGTGGCTGGCCACCGCGGGCAGCGGTGACGTGCTGTCCGGACTGGCGGGCTCCCTCCTGGCGGCCGGGCTGTCCGGGGCGGACGCCGGCTCGGTGGGCGCGTACCTGCACGGCCTGGCGGCCCGTCGCACCGGGGGCCCCCTCCTGGCCCACCACCTGGCCGAAGCCCTCCCCGCCGCCTGGCAGGACACCACCCACCCCTGACCGCGCGCGGCCCTGCCCCACTGCGCCCGCGCGCCGCGCGGGCGCAATCGTCCGCCGCATCGGCCGCCCGCACCGGGGCCCGGCGGGGATTCTGAGAGACTGTGGGCGATGAACGAGACAGCGACGCGCGTGTACGCCGAGATCGATCTTGATGCCGTACGGGACAACGTGCGCGCACTGCGCGAGCGGGCGCCCCGGTCCGAGTTGATGGCCGTCGTCAAGGCGAACGCCTACGGGCACGGGGCGGTGGAGTGCGCCAGGGCCGCCCGGCAGGCCGGCGCCACCTGGCTCGGGACCGCCACTCCCGAGGAGGCCCTCGCGCTGCGCGCCGCCGGGCTCGAAGGCCGCATCATGTGCTGGCTCTGGACCCCGGGCGGGCCCTGGCGCGAGGCCGTCGAGGCCGACGTGGACGTCTCCGTCAGCGGCATGTGGGCCCTCGACGAGGTCCGTGCGGCCGCCCGCGCGGCCGGCCGCACCGCCCGCGTCCAGCTCAAGGCCGACACCGGCCTCGGCCGCAACGGCTGTCAGCCCGGCGACTGGGAGGCCCTGGTCGGCGCGGCCGTCGCCGCCGAGGCCGAGGGCACCGTCAAGGTCACCGGCGTCTGGTCGCACTTCGCCTGCGCCGACGAGCCCGGCCACCCCTCGATCAAGCTCCAGCTCGACGCCTTCCGCGAGATGCTCGCGTACGCGGAGAAGGAGGGCATCGACCCCGAGGTCCGGCACATGGCCAACTCGCCCGCCACCCTCACCCTCCCCGAGTCGCACTTCGACCTGGTGCGCCCCGGCCTCGCCGTCTACGGGGTCTCGCCCGCGCCCGAGATCGGGACCCCGGCCCAGCTCGGCCTGCGGCCCGCCATGACCCTCAAGGCATCCCTCGCCCTG
Organism: Streptomyces sp. WAC03905; assembly: GCF_057371075.1. Taxonomy (NCBI): domain Bacteria; kingdom Bacillati; phylum Actinomycetota; class Actinomycetes; order Kitasatosporales; family Streptomycetaceae; genus Streptomyces; species Streptomyces sp. WAC03905. Next base: position 3,289,504 of record NZ_JBXYDZ010000003.1, on the reverse strand, counting down.
GTCAAGACGGTGCCCGCCGGGCACGGCGTCAGCTACGGCCACCACTACGTCACCAGCGGCGAGACCACGCTCGCGCTGGTACCGGCCGGCTACGCCGACGGCATCCCGCGCCACGCGTCGGGCGCCGGCCCCGTGCTCGTCGCCGGCAGGGTCCGCCACGTCGCCGGCCGCGTCGCCATGGACCAGTTCGTCGTCGACCTGGACGGGGACCGGGCCCGGGCGGGTGACGAGGTCGTCATCTTCGGGGACGCGGAACGCGGTGAACCCTCCGCCGGGGACTGGGCACGGGCGGCGGACACGATCGCGTATGAGATCGTCACCCGTATCGGTGGACGCGTACCCCGGGTGTACCTGGGCGGCTGAGCGGAGTGAGGGCGGCGGCGTGAGCGAGAACTGGCGCAGGGCCGGCTGGGCCGGCGCCGCCATCGGCGTGATAGCCGCGGGCGCGGCGGCCGGTGTCGCGGTCGAACGGATCACCGTCGGACGCGGCATGCGCCGCAAGGCCCGCCTGGCCCTCGACGCGGCGGGGGACTACGGCTCCCTGCGCGGTACCGAGGGCACCTGCCGGGCCGAGGACGCCACCGAGCTCTACTACGAGGTCGACGAACTCCCCGAGGACGGCAAGCGCCGCCGCCTGCGGCGCAAGGCCGAAGCCCCGGCCACCGTCGTCTTCTGCCACGGCTACTGCCTCGCCCAGGACTCCTGGCACTTCCAGCGGGCGGCCCTGCGCGGAGTCGTCCGCGCCGTCTACTGGGACCAGCGCAGCCACGGGCGCAGCGCGCGCGGCCTGGCCCAGGCCGACGGCGAACCGCTGACCATGGAGCAGCTCGGCCGGGACCTCAAGGCCGTCATCGACGCCGCAGCTCCCGAGGGCCCGCTGATCCTGGTGGGTCACTCGATGGGCGGAATGACCATCATGGGATTCGCCGAGCAGTATCCCGAGCTCGTGCGTGACCGCGTCGTCGGCGTGGCCCTGGTCGGTACCTCCAGCGGCCGCCTCGACGAGGTGACGTACGGACTGCCCGCCGCCGGCATGGGCGCCGTGCGCAGGATCCTGCCGGGCGTGCTCAAGGCCCTCGGGTCACAGGTGGAACTGGTCGAGAAGGGCCGCCGGGCCACCGCGGACCTGTTCGCCGGCATGATCAAGATGTACTCGTTCGGCTCGCGGGACGTGGATCCGGGCGTGGCGCGCTTCGCCGAGCGGCTGATCGAGGGCACGCCCATCGACGTCGTCGCGGAGTTCTACCCGGCCTTCCAGACCCACGACAAGTCCGCCGCGCTCCAGCAGTTCGCCGGCATCCCGGTCACCGTCATCGCCGGGGACAAGGACATGATCACCCCGCCGGGGCACAGCGTGGCCATCAAGGACGTGCTGCCCGCGGCGGAGCTCGTCGTCCTGGAGTCCACCGGGCACCTGATGATGCTGGAGCGGCCCGAGACCGTGACGCGGCTGCTCACGGAGCTGCTGGCGCGCACCGGGGCGGTGCCGGTCCCGGTAGCGACTAACGTTGGCGCGCATGGAAGAAGTACCGCTGGAAGCACAGCGCAGCCAGGCACCGGCAGCTGAGTCCGCGCACGGCACGCAGACCCGGATCACCGTCGACTCCCCCCACGCCATGCAGGAGCTGGGCCGCCGGATCGCCGGCCTGCTGCGGCCGGGAGACCTCGTCCTGCTGACCGGCGAGCTGGGCGCAGGCAAGACCACGCTGACCCGTGGCCTGGGCGAGGGCCTGGGCGTCCGCGGGGCCGTGACCTCGCCGACCTTCGTGATCGCCCGGGTGCACCCCTCGCTGACCGGCGGGCCGGCCCTGGTGCACGTGGACGCGTACCGCCTGGGCGGCGGGCTGGAGGAGATGGAGGACCTGGACCTCGACGTCTCGCTGCCCGAGTCCGTGGTCGTCGTCGAGTGGGGCGACGGAAAGGTCGAAGAGCTGTCCGACGACAGGCTGCACGTGGTGATCGCGCGGGCCGTCGGCCACGAGGAGGTCCTGGACGACGTGCGCGAGGTGTCCGTGCGCGGGATCGGCACGCGGTGGGGCGCGGGAGCGGGGCTGGAAGCCCTGGCCGGGGCGGTGTCGTAGGAAACGTACCGACAACTCGTCGGCAAGATATTGCGCCGGCGGCGGCGCTCGTGGTGACATGGTACCGAGAGTTTCTTAGGTATGCCTAAGTACGGCGTCCCGGGGTCCAGGAGGCAGCCATGTCGGCACCAGCAGGAGCACAGCGCCACCCCCGCCCGTCCGCCGTCTCCATGCGCGTGCTGCTGGCCGCCGGCATGGCCGCCAGCGCCGTCTCCACGCCCCCGCGCGACGACCGCGCACCGCGCGAGGACGGACCCGAGGACGTACGCGAACAGGCCGCTCCGGAGTCCGAAGCGGCCTGAGGGCTCATACCGTACGACGGGGCCCCAGCGGGGTCCCCCGTCCGGGTGAACGGGTGGCCCGTCAGGGCGTGACGACGACCTTGGAGCTGATCGTCGCGAAGGCCCACATGGCGTCGCCGTCCGCGCGCGTCATGCGGATGCCGCCGGTCTTCTTGTTCGGGTCGGGCTCCGGGGTCGTACCGTCCACCCGGGCGCTGAAACCGACCGCCACGCCCTCCGCGGTGGCGAACCGGACCACGTGCTCGATCGGCACCCCGTCGGATCCCGTGACCGAGCCCGAACGCGACCCCACGAGGTAGGTCCCCGGCTTCGGGTGCACCGTGCTGGGCATCACCGCGAACGACTTCGGCGGCTGCGCGGCGTCCGTCACCAGCCACACCCGCTTCTGGCCCACCGAGTACACGACGCGCACACCCGTGCCGGAACCTTCCGGCACCGGAACGGGCTTCGCCGGATCCTGCTTGCCCGCGGCCGCGGGGCTCGCGGCGGGCGCCGGCTCCTGCGCGGCCGCCTTCGGGGGGTGCGCCGGCGCCGTGGCGGAGGCCTGGTAGCCGAGGAAGCCGACGGCGGCGATCGCCGCGGCGGTGAGCCCGGCCACGATTCCCGAGCTGCTGCGTGCCACCTTGCTCCACCTCTCCGCGCTGACGTGATCCCTCGTGATCCCTTCCGTCGAAAGGTAGCAGCCGCCCCGCTCGACGACCGGGCGCAAGGGGCGCGGCCCCCGGAGTCGTAGGCTGTTCGCGTGCTCTTGCTCGCAGTAGATACCGCCACGCCCGCCGTCACCGTCGCCCTGCACGACGGCGAGTCCGTCGTCGCCGAGTCCAGCCAGGTCGACGCCCGCCGCCACGGGGAGCTGCTCATCCCCTCCGTGGACCGGATCCTCGCCGAGGCCGGACTGAAGCTCGACGCCGTCACCGGCATCGTGGTCGGCGTCGGCCCCGGCCCCTACACCGGACTGCGTGTCGGCCTCGTCACCGCCTCCACCTTCGCCGCCGTGCTGGGCGTGCCCGTCCACGGCCTGTGCACGCTCGACGGACTCGCCTACGCCGCGGGCGCCGCCGGGATCGAGGGCCCCTTCACCGTCGCCACCGACGCGCGGCGCAAGGAGGTCTACTGGGCGCGCTACGAGGACCCGCGCACCCGCGTCGGCGAGCCCGCCGTGGACCGCCCGGCGGAGATCGCCGAGCAGGTCGCCGGCCTGCCCGCGGTGGGCCAGGGCGCGCTCCTCTACCCCGAGGTCTTCCCCGACGCGCGCGGCCCCGAGCACCAGTCCGCCGCCGCACTGGCCTCGCTCGCCGCGGAACGGCTCGCGGCGGGCACGGATTTCCTGCCCCCGACGCCGCTCTACCTGCGCCGCCCCGACGCGCAGGTGCCCAAGAACTACAAGGTGGTCACCCCGCAGTGACCACGGCCGAGACGGTTCTGCGCGAGATGCGCTGGTGGGACATCGCACCGGTGCTGGAACTGGAACACGACCTCTTCCCCGAGGACGCCTGGTCCGCCGGGATGTTCTGGTCCGAACTGGCCCACGCGCGCGGCCCGCAGGCCACCCGCCGCTACGTCGTCGCCGAGACCGCCGACGGCCGCCTCGTCGGTTACGCCGGCCTGGCCGCCGCCGGCGACCTGGCCGACGTACAGACCATCGCGGCCGCACGCGACCAGTGGGGGACCGGGCTCGGCGCCCGGCTCCTCACCGACCTGCTGCGCGCCGCCACCGCGTTCGAGTGCGCCGAGGTGCTGCTGGAGGTGCGCGTGGACAACACCCGTGCCCAGAAGCTCTACGAGCGCTTCGGGTTCGAGCCCATCGGCTTCCGGCGCGGCTACTACCAGCCGGGCAACGTCGACGCGCTCGTCATGCGACTGACCGACCCCGCACAAGCACGAACTGAGAGCAGTGAGAGCAATGGCTGACGAACCGCTCGTCCTCGGCATCGAGACGTCCTGCGACGAGACCGGCGTCGGCGTCGTCCGCGGCACCACCCTCCTCGCGGACGCGATCGCGTCGAGCGTCGACGAGCACGCCCGCTTCGGCGGCGTCGTGCCCGAGGTGGCCTCGCGGGCCCACCTGGAGGCGATGGTCCCCACCATCGAACGCGCCCTGAAGGAGGCCGGCGTCAGCGCCCGCGACCTCGACGGCATCGCGGTCACCGCCGGACCCGGCCTCGCCGGGGCGCTGCTGGTGGGCACCTCGGCCGCCAAGGCCTACGCGTACGCCCTCGGCAAGCCCCTCTACGGCGTCAACCACCTGGCCTCGCACATCTGCGTCGACCAGCTGGAACACGGGCCGCTGCCCGAGCCGACGATGGCGCTCCTGGTCTCCGGCGGACACTCCTCGCTGCTCCTCGCGCCCGACATCACCTCCGACGTCCGGCCGCTCGGCGCGACCATCGACGACGCCGCCGGCGAGGCCTTCGACAAGATCGCCCGCGTGCTGCAGCTCGGCTTCCCCGGCGGCCCGGTCATCGACCGGCTCGCGAAGGAGGGCGACCCGAAGGCGATCAACTTCCCGCGCGGCCTGACGGGCTCGCGCGACCCCGCGTACGACTTCTCCTTCTCCGGCCTGAAGACGGCCGTCGCCCGCTGGATCGAGGCGAAGCGGAACGCGGGCGAGGAGGTGCCGGTGCGCGACGTCGCGGCGTCCTTCCAGGAGGCCGTGGTGGACGTCCTGACGCGCAAGGCGATCCGGGCGTGCAAGGACGAGGGCGTCGACCACCTGATGATCGGTGGCGGCGTGGCGGCCAACTCCCGGCTGCGCTCGCTCGCTCAGGAACGCTGCGACGCCGCGGGGATCACCCTGCGCGTACCGCGTCCCAAGCTGTGCACGGACAACGGCGCGATGGTCGCCGCGCTCGGCGCGGAGATGGTCAGGCGCAACCGCCCCGCCTCGGACTGGGACCTGTCCGCGGACTCCTCGCTTCCGGTCACGGACCCGCACGTACCGGGGACGTCCCGCACCCACGCGGACGGCCACGGGCACTCGCACGGGCACGCACCCGGCCACGGGCACGGGCACGGCCACGACCACGACCACGTGCACGAGCTGAGCAAGGACAACCTGTACTCGTGAGCACCGTCGTCCTGATGTGGGAGGCCCGGGCCGCCGACGGCCGGGGCAACGAACTGCTGGAGTGGTCCCGGGCCCAGATCCTGGCCCGGGAACCGGTACGCCGCGAGGTCTTCCGGGCCCCGCAGGACCGGGTGCTCGTGATGACCTGGTGGGAAGCGGCCGAGGGACTCGCGGCGGACCTGCCCGAACTGCCCGAACCGGCCGCCGACCTGATCACGCGCGCGGTGCACCGCTGGCGCTTCGAGTCGGTGGAGGTCGACGGGGGTTAGGGGGTGTCCGGCACGTCACTGCCCGGGCTCGGCCGCGGGCGGCACGGCCGGAGCGCCGATCAGCATCGAAGGGGCGCCCGCCACCCGGGTCAGGAAGACGGTCGCCGCGTTCGGGCCCTGCGGCTTGACCTTCCTGCGCAGCTCCTCGGGCTCGATCGCCGAACCGCGCTTCTTCACCGTCAGGATCCCCACCCCGCGCTCGCGCAGCAGGGCCTTCAGCTTCTTCAGGCCGAAGGGCAGCACGTCGGTGATCTCGTACGCCGTCGCGTACGGCGTCGCGCGCAGCTCGTCCGCGGTGATGTAGGCGATCGTCGGGTCGATGAGCCGGCCGTCCAGCTGCCCGGCGACCTCGGCGACCAGGTGGGCGCGGATCACGGCGCCGTCGGGCTCGTAGAGCCAGCGCCCCACCGGCCCCGCCTCCGGATCGGGCAGCGGATCGGCGGTGTGCAGCCCGCGCGGCCCCGGGAGCAGGGTGGCGCGCACCGTCCCGGGGGCGGTGCCGAACCACAGCACGGCCTCCTTGACGTCCCCCTGGTCGGAGATCCACTCCGCCTCGGCCTCCGCCGGGACCGCCTCGTGCGGGATCCCGGGCGCGATCTTGATCGCGGCGTACTTCGCCGCGCGGGCCGTCCGCACCGCCCACGACAGCGGCGGTGAGTACGACTCCGGGTCGAAGATCCGGCCGCGGCCCCCGCGCCGCGCCGGGTCGATGAAGACCGCGTCGAAGCCGGAAGTGTCCACCTCCGTCACATCGGCCTCCCGGACCTCGATCAGGTCCGCCAGTCCCAGCGCCTCGGCGTTGGCGCGCGCGACCGCGGCCGTCAGCGGGTCGCGGTCCACCGCGAGGACCCGGATGCCGAGCCGGGCCAGCGCCAGGGCGTCCCCGCCGATCCCGCAGCACAGGTCCGCGACGCTGCGCACGCCCAGCGCCGCGAGCCGCTCGGCCCGGTACGAGGCCACGGACGCGCGGGTGGCCATCTCGCCGCCCCCGGGGGTGAAGTACATCCGGAAGGCGTCCCCGGCCCCGAACTTCGCCACCGCGCGCTGTCGCAGCCGGGCCTGCCCGAGGGCTGCGGAGACCAGCGCGGCGGGGTGCTCGCGGCGCAGCCGGGTGGCGACGGCCAGCTCCTGGGCGGGGTCGTGGTCGCGGAGCGAGTCGAGGAGGGCGCGGCCCTCGGGGGTGAGGAGGGCGGCGAAGTCTTCGGGGGTCACGGGTCCATTGTCGGCGACGGGGTGTGTGGGCCGGTCGGAGGAACGTCGCACCCCGGTGCGCGGTGTCGTCCCGGAAGCCCGCGTGTCGGGTGCCAGGATGCGCAGCTATGCAGCTAGTCGGACAAAGGGAAGATAAGACGCAACTGGGTCACCGGTCCGCGGCGGGTGCGCGCGGCCGGTTCGGGGTGGCCGTGGCCGCCCTGCTGGTGGCAGCCCTCGGCACGGCCTGCGGCTCCGGGGAGTCGGGCGGGCCGGACAAGGCCGAGAAGGCGAAGGCCGCCAAGGGTGCGGAGGCGGGTGCCGCGGGCGCGCTCAGCGCCGCCGAGAAGGCCAAGGCGATGCAGCAGGCGCGCGTCGCCGCCGCCAAGAAGTGGGGGCTGCGCAAGGTGCCGCTCGCGGCCCCCGCGGCGCCGAAGGAGAAGCCCCACATCAGCACGCGTGACGGCTTCGAGGTGTGGAACCACGAAGAGGACGAACTGCCCCCGGTCTTCACCACCGTCCCGACCGAGGACAAGGTCGTCTTCCTGACCATCGACGACGGCTCGGAGAAGGACCCCGAGTTCCTGAAGATGATGCAGGAGCTGAAGATCCCGTACACGGCCTTCCTCAGCGACTACCTGGTGAAGGACAACTACCCGTACTTCAAGCAGATGCAGGCCGCCGGCGTCACCCTGAACAACCACACCCTCAACCACCGCTACATGCCCGGCCTGTCGTACGAGCAGCAGCGCGAGGAGATCTGCGGCCAGCAGGACACCATCCAGAAGACCTTCGGCAAGCGGCCGACCCTCTTCCGCCCGCCGTACGGCAACTACAACGACGACACCCTCAAGGCGGCGAAGTCCTGCGGCATCAAGGCCGTCCCGCTGTGGAACGCCGAGGCGTTCACCAACCGCATGGACTACCGCGAGTGGGACCGCGACCTGCACCCCGGTGACATCATCCTCACGCACTTCCGGGGTAAGGAGGACTGGAAGGGCACGATGCCTGACATGATCCGTCATGTCATGAAGACCGTCACGGACAAGGGATACGCCGTGGCTCGCCTGGAGGACTACTTGTGAGGTATGCGCGCCGGTTGGTAGCCGGAACGCTGGCGGCCGGCGCGCTCGCGCTCTCCCTGACGGGGTGCGGGGAGAGCGTGGACCCCATCGAACGGCTGGGCCGCAAGACGACGCAGGAGCCGTCGCAGACGCCGTCCGCGCCGGCTCCCGCGCCCGCGTCGCCCGCGCCGGGAGGCGCGGGCGACGAGGCGTACAAGAAGTGGGGCCTCACCGCCCCCGTCCAGTACGCGCCCAAGCCCGCCCAGAAGCCGCAGATCCCGAAGGCCGACCCCGGCAAGGTCCCTGTGATAGACCGAATACCCCTGCCGGCCGGGGAGAAAATAGTCTTCCTGACCTTCGACGACGGCGCGGAGAAGGACCCCGAGTTCCTCAAGATGGCGGCCGATCTCAAGCTGCCGATCAGCATGTTCCTCACGGACAGCGTGGCCTCCTCCGACTACGGGCACTTCGAGAAGCTCCGCGACAATGGCTCGGCGAGCACGGTGAACAACCACACGCTGACCCACCCGAACCTGAGGACCCTCTCCTTCGAGGCGCAGAAGAAGGAGATATGCGGCCAGCAGGACCGGCTGGAAAAGCGCTTCGGCCGGCGCCCGCCGCTCTTCCGCCCGCCCTTCGGCAACTACAACAACGACACCCTCCGGGCCGCCTCGGAGTGCGGTGTCTCGTCGGTACTCCTGTGGCGGGTGTCGATGCAGATCAACAACTTCCAGTACGCCCAGGGCTCCGCCCTCCAGCCCGGAGACATCATCCTGGCCCACTTCCGCGGCCCGTCCGAACTCAAGGGCGCGACGGAGATCCAGATGACGACCCGCATGCTCCAGCGGATCCAGGAACAGGGCTACGCGATCGGCCGCCTGGAGGACTACCTGTAGGGGCGGTACGCAGGCCTGGGCATTCGGGATCCCCACCCCCGCGGGCCCACCCCCTGGCCCGGTGGCTGCCCACCCGCCAACGGCGGTGGCGGTGCGGAAGCCGGCGGCTTGCGGGACGGGGGCTTGGGGGGAGCGGGACCCACCCGACCGGCATCAGAGCTGTCCTGGGGTTTCCCGTCAGTCCCATCGTCTTCCGTGTCGGGCCGGCCCCTCAAGGGCGCTCCTTCGTCGCGTCACTGCGTGATGGCCTTCGGCCACCCTTGACCGCCCGTCCCGCCACGGAAAGTCGAGGACTGTCGGGAAGCCCCCAGAAGAACGGGCCGGGCGTTCCGTTCCAGGGACGGGCAGATCACAGATGCGGACCGGTGCCCGGGGTGCGCCATAAATCGCTACGCGCTCCTCGAAGACGGCGTCCGCAGACCCCGAGGGCTGGGCATAAGCCGCCATCGATCGCTACGCGCTTCTCGATCACGCGTCCGCAGGCCTCTGGGGCTGGTCATAGGCCGCCACCTGTTGCGCACGCTTCTGCCTCACGCGGCTGCGATCCGCCTGGGGCTGGGCAGAAGCCGCAGAAGCCTTGTGTCTTCTCCTCGCGGTCGGCGTCCGGCGCTTGTTCGTGGTCTGGAGGGGCGATGTTGGGGGGCAGGGGAGCGATCCATCGGTTCAGCCGATGCCAACCCAGGAGAGCGGGGTGGTGGGATCCCACTCGCCGGTACAGACAGGGGTGATTGGGGCATATCGGCGGCTTTCTGAAGTGCCCACCCAGGCACACATGGATTGGGTTCGCTTCAGCCGTCGTCTGAGGCGTTTCCACCCCTCGCGAGGGTCTGACGCCGTCTGTGAGGGGTGAGGGAAGGTTTCTGCGGCCTGCGGCCAGCCCAGGACGAACTGCGGACGCGTGATCGAGAGCGCGCCACATCGATGGCGGCCTATGCCCAGCCCCAGGCGGGATCGCAGCCGCGTGAGAGAGGAACGTGCGTGATCGATGGCGGCCTATGACCAGCCACAGGAACTCGCAGGCGCTGTCTCGCAGGAGCGCGTAGCGATTGGTGGCGGCTTATGACCAGCCACAGGAACTCGCAGACGCCGTCCTTGAGGAGCGCGTAGAAAGCGGTGGCGGCCTATGTCGAGCCACAGGGGCTCGCAGGCGCCGTCGTTGAGGAGCGCGTAGCGATCGGTGGCGGTTTATGCCCAGCCCACGGGGCCTGCGGGCGCCGTCTGGCAGGAGCTCGTAGCGATTTGGGGCGCACTCGGCCACCGGCCCGCTTCTGTGACGCCCCGTCCCTTTGTCGAACGCCCGGCCCGTTCTTCTGGGGGCTTCCTGGCAGTCCTCGAATTTTCCGTGGCGGGACGGGCGGTCAAGGGTGGCCGTAGGCCATCACGCAGTGACGCGACCGCAGGGAGCGCCCTTGAGGGGCCGGCCCGACACGGAAGACGATGGGACTGACGGGAAACCCCAGGACATCTCTGATGCCGGTCGAGTGGATCCCGCCCTCCCCGAAGCCCCCGTCCCGCAAGCCGCCGGCTTCCGCACCGCCACCGCCGTTGGCGGGTGGGCAGCCACCGGGCCAGGGGGTGGGCCCGCGGGGGTGGAGGTCCGGGCGCGCGTCACTTCGTACCCCCCGCGCCTCCCCCCCGACCCCCTACGCGGCCGCCAGGGGGGTGATCGTCGTTTCCGCCGGGCCTCGGGCGTCCGCCTCGCGTTGGCGTTCCGCGCTGTCGCTGATGCGGAGGAGGAGGGCGATCATGATCCAGTTGGCGAGGAGTGACGAGCCGCCCTTGGCGAGGAAGGGCAGGGCCTTGCCCGTGAGGGGGATCAGGCCCGTCACGCCTCCGGCGACCACGAAGACCTGCAGGGCCAATGCCGCGGCCAGGCCGACCGCCAGCAGCTTGCCGAAGGGGTCGCGGGCGCCGAGTGCCATGCGCAGCCCGCGCTGCACGAGGAGCGCGTAGAGGATCAGTACGGCCATGACCCCGGCGAGGCCGAGTTCCTCGCCCACCGTGGTGAGGATGAAGTCGCTGCGGCCGGCGAACTTGATCAGCTCGGGGTGACCCTGGCCGAGGCCGGTCCCGGAGATGCCGCCCGTGCCGAAGCTGAAGAGCGCCTGCGCCGACTGGTCCGAGGTGACGCCCGGGGGAGGGTTGTCCCAGTAGACGGAGAGCGGGTTCAGCCAGGCCGCCACGCGCGCCTTGACGTGCGGCTCCGTCGAGCCGACGACGAAGGCTCCCGCCGCGGCCATGAGCACGCCGCACACGATCCAGCTGGTGCGCTCGGTGGCGACGTACAGCATCACCACGAAGACGCCGAAGAAGATCAGCGACGTGCCCAGGTCGCGCTCGAAGACCAGGACCAGCATCGAGAGGATCCACACCGTGATGATGGGTCCGAGCTGGCGCATCGGGGGCAGTCGCATGCCGAGGAACCTGCGGCCCGTCAGGGCGAGGGAGTCGCGGTGGACGACCAGGTAGCCGGCGAAGAAGATCGCGATCATGATCTTCACGAACTCCCCCGGCTGGATCGAGAAGCCGAAGAGGATGATCCACCGCTTGGCGCCGTACGTGTCGGCGCCGAAGAACGCCGGCGCGATGAGCAGCACCAGCGCGACGGCCATCGTGATGTAGATGAACCGCTGGAGCAGCCGGTGGTCGCGCAGCAGCGCCAGCATCGCGATGCACGCGGCGACGCCGACCACCGTCCACAGCAGCTGCCCGGGGGCGTTCGCGTCGGAGTTCCACCGCTCGATGTAGCCCTGGTCGAGCCGGTGGATCAGGACGAGCCCCAGGCCGGTCAGCAGCATGGCGAGCGGGAAGACCAGCGGGTCGGCGTAGGCGGCGAAGCGGCGCACGCCCAGGTGCCCCACCAGGGACAGCAGCGTCATGCTGATGGTGAAGTAGGCGAGGTTGGGCGGGAGCTCGCCGTTCATCGCGAGGCCCGCGGCCGCGTGCCCGAAGACCGCGATGGCGATGACGAGGACGAGGAGCAGTGCCTCGGTGCGACGGCGGGCGCCCGCCGTCGTCAGCGGCCTCAGTCCACGCACGGGATGCCGCCGACGTCCTTGGGGGCGGACGGGGAGGGCGCCGCGGGCCCGCTGGACGTGGAGGGCGGCGGGGCGCCGGGATCGGCGGAGGCGCCGGGTGTGCCGGGGCTTGCGGAGGCTTTGGGTCCGATCTGCTCGGCAATGAGGCGCTTTATCTTCATATCATCTACGACGTTGATGTCCTCCCCAAGGTTCCGTCCGAAGCCCTCGACGGGGAGTGTCGTGAACCGCACCCTGCCGCCGGACAGGCTCTTCGCCTGCTTCACGAACGACAGCAGGTCCCACCCCTGATCGGTCACCACGTCCTGTTTCGCGGCGTCGACCAGCTTGATCAGCTTCGCCGGATCGGTGAAGGTCCCGGCCGAGTTCAGCTTCTTCGTCGCGCCCGCCAGGAAGGCCTGCTGCCGCTTCGTCCGGTCCAGGTCGCCGCCGGCCAGACCGTGCCGCTGGCGCACGAAGGCGAGCGACTGCCGGCCGTCGAGGGTTTGCGGGCCCGCCGGGAAGTCGGCGCCCGAGTACCGGTCCTTGACCGCCTTGTTCAGGCACACCGGTACGCCGCCCAGCGCGTCCGCCAGGTGGTGGAAACCGGCCAGGTTCAGCTCGGCGAAGTGGTCCACCGGCACCCCCAGGAAGGCGCGCACCGTGGCGATCTGGGCCGCCCGTCCCGCTTCCCGGCCCTCCCGCTCCAGCTGCCGGGAGTCCTTCACCCCCTGGGCGGCGAGCTGCCCCTCCTTGCGGGCCTTCGCCAGCCCGTAGGCCTTCTTGATCTTGTCCTTGCCGTGGCCGGGTATGTCGACGAAGTCGTCGCGCGGCACGGAGAAGGCCTGCGCCCGGCCGCCGTCACCGGGCACGTGCAGCAGGATCAGGGTGTTCGCGTTGTAGCCGCCGATGTCCGAACTGCCGGCGTGCAGCTTGTCGAGGATCTCCTCCGGCAGCGGCTCACCGTTCTGGTCACGGCGGCTGTCCAGGCCCATCAGCAGGATGTTGGTGTCGCCGAACTTCGACTTCTCGGCGCCTTCGAGGACCTTCGAGCTGCCGATGCCGGAAGCCAGGTCCTGGTACAGGTACCAGGCGCCCCCGCCCGCCATGACCACCAGCGCGCAGCTCGTGACCAGCAGCGTGCGGACCAGTCGCCGCCCGCGGGACGGGGGTCGGCGTCGGGTCGGCGTCGTCTTCCTCCGGTGGGCGCTCATGCCAGTCGATGCTGGGGCAGACCCGCTGAAGGAATCCTGAGGGTCCTGAAGGGGCGTTCAGGGCCGCCGCCCGTGCCCCGCCGCTGCCTGCGCCCCGCTCAATGCCCACGCCCCCGCCGCCCGCGCCCCGCCGCCGTTACCGGATCCGCAGCACCAGCCGCGCGCCCCCGGCCGGGGCCGGCAGCGCCCGTACGTCGCCCCCGTGCGCCCGCGCGATCTCCCGCGCGATGGCCAGGCCGAGGCCGGTGCCGCCGACGGCCCGGCTGCGGTCCGCGTCCAGCCGTACGAACCGCTCGAAGACCCGGTCGCGGTCCGCGTCCGGGATGCCCGGGCCGTCGTCCGTGACCTCCAGCACCGCCCAGCCGTCCTGCTCGGACGCCCGTACGGCGACCTCCGAGCGGGCGTGCCGCAGGGCGTTGTCCACCAGGTTGGCCAGGGCCCGCTCCAGCCGCGCCGGGTCCCCGGCCGCCGGTACGGGTGCCCGCGCGTCCAGCCGGAGCGCGACCCGGGCTCCGCCCCGGCGCGCCACGTCCTCCGCCGCCAGCAGCGCCAGGTCCACCGGCTCGGTCCGGGGCGGCGGCCCACCGTCGAGGCGGGCCAGCAGCAGCAGGTCCGCGGCGATCCGCTGGAGCCGCTCGGTTTCGGCCAATGCGGCCACCACCGACTCGCGGTCGGGGCGGTCCGCCGCCAGCGCGACCTCCAGCCGGGACCGTACGGCGGCCAGCGGATTGCGCAGCTCGTGCGAAGCGTCCGCGGTGAACTGCCGCTGCCGGGCGTCGGAGCGCTCCAGCCGGTCCAGGGTGGCGTTGACGGTCCGCGCCAGCCGCGCGATCTCGTCCGCCCCGCCCGGGTCAGGGACCCGCCGGTCCAGTTCGCTGGCCGTCACTGCCGCCAGTTCGGTCCGGATGTCGCTCACCGGGCGCAGCGCGCGGCCGGTCACCCACCAGGCCAGGGCCGCGGCGAAGGCGATCAGCGGGGGCGCGCCGGCGAGCAGGCCGACGGCGACGGCCCGGGTCGCGTCGTCGACGTCGCCCAGCACGGTTACGGCGTACACCGTCCGCCCGCCGGGCGCCGCGACGGCGACCACGGCGCGCCGGTGTCCGCCGGGGTGCTCGGGCGGGAGTACGGCCGGGCGGGGGTCCTCGCCGGGGCCCGGCCGCGGCGCGCCGTCCAGGTCGGGGCCGGGGCCGGGGTCGGGGCCGCCGCCGGTCGCGGCGACCGTGCGGCCGGCCGCGTCCCGTACGAGGACCAGGTCCACGCCGTTCTCGGGCGCGGGCAGCCGCCCGCCGGGCGGCGGGTTCCGGCCGTCGAGCTGGGCGGCGGCCCGGAGGGCGGCGAGCTCGGTGCGGCCGGTGGTGTTGTCGAGCAGGTTGGCGCGCAGCAGGGCGTGCAGCCACAGGCCGCCGCCGGCCAGTACGGCGGCCATGGCGAGGGCGGCGGCCGCGGCGGTGCGCGCCCGGATGCCGGGTCGCCTGCGGCGGGCGGTGCGGGCGGTGTGGGCGCGCCGGTGCGCTTCGGGGTCAGCCACCGTCGGGGGCCATGCGGTAGCCGGTGCCGTGGACGGTGAGGATCGAGCGGCGGCCGAAGGGTGCGTCGATCTTCTTGCGCAGCGAGGAGACGTACACCTCGACGATGTTCGGGTCGATGTGCTGCGGCGTGTCCCAGACCTCGTCCAGGATGTCCTGCTTGGCGACGGCCCGGCCGGGCTGCTCCATGAGGCAGGCGAGTACGCCGAGTTCGCGTGCGGTCAGTTCGATGTCCCGCTCGCCGCGGCGGCAGCGGCGGCCGCGCGGGTCCAGGACGAGGTCGCCGGCCTGCAGGACGCCGCGGCCGGAGGCCCCGGCGCGGCGGGCCAGCGCGCGGATCCGGGCGGCGAGGACCACGAAGGAGAAGGGCTTGGTGAGGTAGTCGTCGGCGCCGGCGTCCAGCCCGTCGGCCTCGTCGTGCTCGCCGTCCCGGGCGGTGAGCATCAGGACGGGCGTGGTGTCGCCGTGGGCGCGCATGCGGGTGCAGATCGCGTGGCCGCCGGGACCCGGGAGCATCAGGTCGAGCAGGACGACGTCGTACGGGCCGCCGGCGAGGGCCAGGTCCAGGCCGCGGTGGCCGTCGTGGGCGACGTCGACGAGGTGCCCGTCCGCGGACAGGCCGCGCCGCAGGGACTCGGCGAGGCCCTCTTCGTCTTCGACCACGAGAATGCGCACGTCCCAAGCGTCACATATCGCCCGCCGCCGCCTCTCCCGGGCTCCGCCCGGCCCCGCGGCATGCCCTGCGGTCGGCTCGGCTCGGCGTGTGCGAGCCGGTGCCCGGGCGCTGCCCGGGCCCGCGCCTCAATCGCCGGCGGGGCTGGATGGTCGGGCCGGGTCGGCCTGGTCGGTGCGGGGTGCCACGGCGGGGTGTCTCCTCGGCTCGGCGCGTGCGGGCCATCGCGGTGGTGCCCGGGGGTCGCGCGCTCGTCCTGCGGGGACACCCCGCCCTGTCCCCCCTCCCCTCACGCCACCGGCGGGGTGGGGACACGCAGGAGGGTCCCCGCAGGACGAGGCGCAACCCCCGGGTACTGCCGCGAACCGCCCGCGCGCGCCGAGCCGAGGAGATCCTCGTGCGGGGCACCACCCCACACCGAGACCCCGCCCAACCAGCCCCGCCGGCGTTTGAGGCGCGGGTCCGGGCAGCGCCCGGGACACCGGCCCGCACCGCCGAGCCGCCCGCAGGGCGCACCGCGCGGGTCCGGGCAGCGCCCGGGACACCGGCCCGCACCGCCGAGCCGACCGCAG
This sequence comes from Streptomyces sp. WAC03905, assembly GCF_057371075.1. Taxonomy (NCBI): domain Bacteria; kingdom Bacillati; phylum Actinomycetota; class Actinomycetes; order Kitasatosporales; family Streptomycetaceae; genus Streptomyces; species Streptomyces sp. WAC03905. Next base: position 3,273,632 of record NZ_JBXYDZ010000003.1, on the reverse strand, counting down.
GGCGCACCGCGCGGGTCCGGGCAGAGACCGGGACATCGGGCCGCACATGTCGAGCCGACCGCAGGGCATACGGCGCGGGTCCGGGCAGGGCCCGGGAGGATGGGCGGGCGCCCCCCAGCGCCCCCCAGGGCACCCCCGCGGGGCGTCCCCGCAGGGGGGTCGCGCAACGCCCGGGGGACGGGAATTGGCACTCCGCTTGACCGAGTGCTAATCGCCGGAATAGTCTCGCACCTGGCACTCACCCCCGGTGAGTGCCAACACAGCGACAGGCAGGTCCGGCACCCGCGACGACGGATCGACCTGGTCGCCACCTCAGACAGTTAACCCCGGATCTCCGAAGGGGGAGGTCGGACAGTGACGACCGCCAGCTCCAAGGTTGCCATCAAGCCGCTTGAGGACCGCATTGTGGTCCAGCCGCTCGACGCCGAGCAGACCACGGCCTCCGGCCTGGTCATCCCGGACACCGCGAAGGAGAAGCCCCAGGAGGGCGTCGTCCTCGCGGTCGGTCCGGGTCGCTTCGAGGACGGCCAGCGTCTCCCGCTGGACGTCACCGTCGGCGACATCGTGCTGTACAGCAAGTACGGCGGCACCGAAGTGAAGTACAGCGGCGAGGAGTACCTCGTCCTCTCGGCTCGCGACGTGCTCGCGATCGTCGAGAAGTAATTTCGCTTCACAGCACTGCTTTGAGCTGCGCCCCTGGTCACCCCGCTGATTGCCGGGCGGCGAGGGGCGCAGCCCGTTAAACCGAGTTTTCGAGAGGGCTGAACCGCTCCCATGGCGAAGATCCTGAAGTTCGACGAGGACGCCCGTCGCGCCCTCGAGCGCGGCGTCAACAAGCTTGCCGACACGGTCAAGGTGACGATCGGCCCCAAGGGCCGCAACGTCGTCATCGACAAGAAGTTCGGCGCCCCCACCATCACCAACGACGGTGTCACCATCGCCCGCGAGGTCGAGCTGGACGACCCGTACGAGAACCTGGGCGCGCAGCTCGTGAAGGAGGTGGCGACCAAGACCAACGACATCGCGGGTGACGGCACCACCACCGCCACCGTGCTGGCCCAGGCGCTGGTCCGCGAGGGTCTGCGCAACGTCGCCGCGGGCGCGTCCCCGGCCGCCCTGAAGAAGGGCATCGACGCCGCGGTCAAGGCCGTGTCCGAGGACCTCCTCGCGACCGCCCGCCCGATCGAGGACAAGTCCGACATCGCCGCCGTCGCCGCGCTCTCCGCGCAGGACGCCCAGGTCGGCGAGCTCATCGCCGAGGCGATGGACAAGGTCGGCAAGGACGGTGTCATCACCGTCGAGGAGTCCAACACCTTCGGCCTGGAGCTGGAGTTCACCGAGGGCATGGCCTTCGACAAGGGCTACCTCTCGCCGTACATGGTCTCCGACCAGGAGCGTATGGAGGCCGTCCTCGACGACCCGTACATCCTGATCAACCAGGGCAAGATCTCCTCCATCCAGGACCTCCTGCCGCTGCTGGAGAAGGTCATCCAGGCGGGTGGCTCCAAGCCGCTGCTGATCATCGCCGAGGACGTCGAGGGCGAGGCGCTCTCCACCCTCGTCGTCAACAAGATCCGCGGCACCTTCAACGCGGTGGCCGTCAAGGCCCCGGGCTTCGGTGACCGTCGCAAGGCGATGCTGCAGGACATGGCCACCCTCACCGGTGCCACCGTCATCGCCGAGGAGGTCGGCCTCAAGCTCGACCAGGCCGGTCTGGACGTGCTGGGCTCCGCCCGCCGCGTGACCATCTCCAAGGACGACACCACCATCGTCGACGGTGCGGGCAGCTCCGACGAGGTCCTCGGCCGCGTGAACCAGATCAAGGCCGAGATCGAGGCCACGGACTCCGACTGGGACCGCGAGAAGCTGCAGGAGCGCCTGGCGAAGCTCGCCGGCGGCGTCTGCGTCATCAAGGTCGGCGCCGCCACCGAGGTGGAGCTCAAGGAGAAGAAGCACCGTCTCGAGGACGCCATCTCCGCGACCCGCGCCGCGGTCGAGGAGGGCATCGTCTCCGGCGGTGGCTCCGCGCTCGTCCACGCCGTCAAGGTCCTCGACGGCAACCTCGGCCTGTCGGGCGACGAGGCCACCGGTGTCGCGGTCGTGCGCCGCGCCGCCGTCGAACCGCTGCGCTGGATCGCCGAGAACGCGGGCCTCGAGGGCTACGTCATCACCTCGAAGGTCTCCGAGCTCGACAAGGGCCAGGGCTTCAACGCCGCCACCGGCGAGTACGGCGACCTGGTCAAGGCCGGCGTCATCGACCCGGTGAAGGTCACCCGTTCCGCGCTGGAGAACGCCGCCTCCATCGCCTCCCTGCTGCTCACGACCGAGACCCTGGTCGTCGAGAAGCCGGCGGAGGACGAGGGCGACGCCGGTCACGGCCACGGTCACGGCCACAGCCACTGACCCGCTCCACGTCGAAGGCCCCGTTCCGCAGCCGCGGAGCGGGGCCTTCCCCGTGTTCGGGCCTCAGCTGCCGTAGGGCGTTCCCGTTCCGCCCATCTGGCGCTGCAGCGCTCCGGGGTTGTAGTGCCACCAGCCCTCGGTGATCTCTCCGTCCTGGCACCGGAAGGTCGTGGTTCCGGACATCTCGTACGTCTTACCGGTCGGTGCGACCCCCATGAACTCTCCCTTGTGGGTGCCGCGCCAGTTCCACACCGTCGTGACCATGTCGCCCTCGGCCACCTGGGCGGTCGGCTCGAAGGCCATGTCGAAGGCCGCCCGCCACCTCTCCATGTCGGCGCGCATGCCCTCGCGCCCGATGACGGTGGCCTCCTCCTTGCTGACGTCGTGGTCGATGTAGTTCGTCGCGAAGCACTCGTCGAGGACGCTCATGTCCCCGGCCATGGCGGCGTCCCGGAACACCCGTGTGGCGAGCTGCTTGTTGAGGTGCTCGTCGCGGACCACGTCGAGGTTCATGAACGTCGGCATCCCCTCGCAGAGGGCCACCATCTCCTGGAACATCCGGTCCGTCTCGGGGAGCTGAGAGTTCCTCATGGCCTCCTCGTACGAGGCGAATTCCACCATGTCCACGTAGTGGTTCCGGGCCTCGCGGTCCTGGCCGATCATCGTGTGCGTGGCGGTGCGCCTGCCGCTGCTCTGCTCCGCCCAGCGGTCGATGAGCGCGTTCATCTCATCGAACCGCGTGGTCTCGTAATCGATCACCTGTACGAATGTCATCGCGTCGCCTCCCGCCTGAGATGGGACACGTCCAGTTTAGGGAGGTCTGACCCGATCGGCGGTTCCGGCAGGGCTGCGACGGACGCCACCGACGAGTCACGAACGCTACTGGGGCCCGTACTTGCGGCCCGTGCGCGAGGACATCCCGCCGAGCAGCCCGCGCGGCGCCAGCTTCACCACGCCCATCAGCGCCTTGTACCGCGGGTCCGGGATCGACACCGTCTTCCCGCGCGCCAGATCGGCCAGCGCCGCCGCCACCAGCTTGTCGGCGTCCAGCCACATCCAGCCGGGGATGTTGTCCGTGCCCATGCCGGCACGCTGGTGGAACTCCGTCCGCACGAAGCCGGGGCACAGTGCCATCAGCCGGACCCCCGACCCCGCCATGTCCCGCGCCGCGCCCTGGGTGAACTGCACGACCCAGGCCTTGCTGGCCCCGTACGTACCGCGGGGTACGAAGGCGGCCACCGACGCCACGTTGATCACGCCGCCGCGGCCGCGCGAGCGCATCGACTCCGCGGCCGCCGAGGTCAGCCGCAGCACCGCCTCGACGTGGACCTTCAGCATGGTCAGCTCGTCGGCCATGGAGACCTCGAGGTACCGGCCCTTGTTGCCGAAGCCCGCGTTGTTGACCAGCAGGTCGACCGGGTGCGTACGGTCGTCGAGGCGCTTCTCGACCGCCGCGATGCCCTCCTCCGTCGCGAGGTCGGCGGCCAGCACCTCGGCCTCGATGCCGTGCAGGTCGTGCAGCTCCGTGGCCTGTTCGCCGAGCCGCTTGGTGTCGCGCGCCACCAGCACGAGGTTGTGCCCCTGGGCGGCCAGCCGCCGGGCGAAGGCGGCGCCGATGCCCGCCGTGGATCCCGTAATCAACGCAGTCGTCATAGGCGCAACCTAGCCGCCCCGGATGACAGCGTTATCGCGCCCCGGCCCCCGCCCCGTACTTCTCCACGTACTGGCGCACCGTCTCGTGCGCCGCCGGCTCCATCGCAGCCCCGGCGGCGAGGGTGCGCGGCAGCAGGGCGCGCTCGGTGGTGAAGGCGCGGAACCACATCTGCACCGTCACGTCGTGGTCCGGCCTGTGGATGATCTCGATGGGGTCACCGGGGGACACCGAACCCTCTTCGATCACCCGCAGGTACGCGCCCGGCCGGGCCTCCCGCGTGAACCGCCGGACCCAGCCGGCCTCGCCGAGCACGCCCTGGAAGGTCCGGCACGGGATGCGGGCCGAGGCCACTTCGAGGACGAGGTCCGCGCCGACCCGCCAGCGGTCGCCGAGCCGCGCGGTGTTCAGGTCGACGCCGGAGGTCGTGAAGTTCTCGCCGAAGAGCCCGCCGGGCAGTTCGCGGCCCAGTTCGCGCTCCCACAGGTCCAGGTCCTCGCGGGCGTACGCGTAGACGGCCTGGTGGTCGCCGCCGTGGTGGCGCCGGTTGCAGACCGCGTCACCCTCCAGGCCGCTGCCGAGGCCGGTGGCCTTGGCGCCGGGGGCGAAGACGCGGACCGGACCGGGGACCGGGCGCTTGCCGATGCCCGTCACCCCGCTCTCGGCGTCGGTGTACTCGGAACGGGTCGCGGTGCCGACGTTGACGGAGATCAGATGCATGGGGCCCATGCGCACAGATTATCCGCGCGGCCCCAAAGCGTCACTGAGGTATTCGCACAGGCATCAAAGTGGGCCTTATGCTCAAGGGGTGATCGAGGCACGTCATCTCCGGGTACTGCGCGCCGTCGCCGGGACCGGATCCTTCTCCGCCGCCGCGCGCGAACTCGGCTGCACCCAGCCCGCCGTCTCCCAGCAGATGAAGGCGCTGGAGCAGTCGGCCGGCACCCCGCTGCTCATCCGCACCGGCCGCGAGATGCGGCTGACCCAGGCGGGCGAGGCCCTGGTCCGGCACGCCGCCGGGATCCTGGCCGGGCTGACCGCCGCCGAGGAGGAGGTCGCGGCCATCGCCGGGCTGCGCGCGGGCCGGGTGCGGCTCGTGTCCTTCCCGAGCGGCAGCTCCACCCTGGTGCCGACCGCGCTCGCGGCGATGCGCTCCGAGCACCCGGGCACCCGTATCTCCCTGGTCGAGGCCGAGCCGCCGCGGTCGGTGGAGATGCTGCGCGAGGGCGACTGCGACCTGGCGCTGGCCTTCCGCTACGGCGGGGCCGCCGGGTCGGCCGCCGAGTGGGACGACCTCGTGGTGCGGCCGTTGCTGACCGACCGGCTCGTGGGGCTGGTGCCCGAGGGGCACGCCCTGGCCGGGGCGGAACGCGTGGGCATGGCGGAGCTGGCCGACGAGCCCTGGATCGCGGGCTGCCCGCGCTGCCGCCGCCATCTGGTGGAGGTGTGCGAGGACGCGGGCTTCACCCCGCGCATCGACTTCGCCACCGACGACTATCCGGCGGTGGTCGGCCTGGTCGGAGCGGGGCTGGGCGTCGCCGTGCTGCCGGAGCTGGCGGTGGAGTCCGTACGGGCCAAGGGCGTCAGCGCGGTCGCCGTGGAGCCGGCCGTGGAGCGGGAGGTCGTGGCGCTGACGCTGCCCGACCTGGCCCGGGTACCGGCGGTGGCCGCGACCCTGGCCGAACTGGAGCGCGCGGCTGCGCGCTGACGCCGGACGCGTCGGCCGTACGCGCCGGGGCGCATACGGCCGAACGCGTGGAACCGGGACCGGGCGGCGACGGGACGCGCCCGGGCGGACGGGTGGTGCGGAGGAAACGTTCCTTCCGTCGTTTCGTCGGCTCTCAGTGCGGCGCGATCGGTCCGATCGCACTCGACGCGGGAATCAGTCGGTGCCGGGCGCGGCCCATCAGTTCCTCGCGTTCGTCCTCCGTGAGGCCGCCCCACACCCCGTAGGGCTCACGGACGGCGAGTGCGTGCGCGGCGCATTCCGAACGAACCGGGCATCGCATGCAGACCTCTTTAGCCGAGGCCTCGCGCGCGCTCCTGGCCGCGCCCCGCTCGCCTTCCGGGTGGAAGAAGAGGGAGCTGTCGACCCCGCGGCAGGCGGCTAGCAACTGCCAGTCCCAGAGGTCGGCGTTCGGTCCGGGGAGGCGGGAGAAATCTGCCATTGGTAGTCCTCTTGGTGCCGGTACTGAGGCGGATACGGTCCATGTCTCCAAGGGTCTCCACACCTACTGTCGGAGTAGATGTAAATATGACTCATTGGGAATCTAGCCTCAGACACGTGCCAAACGGAAGGAAAGCCGCCAAATAGGGCATAGCTCCAGATGGAGGACAGGCAGGGTGCGCCTCCGCCGCCGTGATCGCTTCCTCACGTAGAGTGCCGAAGGTGTCCGTCCGACCCGTAACTCTTTCGAGTGACCATCGTTGAGAGTGCGAAGGCGGTTGAACCGACAAGTTCTCGGACAGGTGTCCGGGAGCATCGACCGCACAGGTGACGATACGTACCAGCCTGGAGGCTCAAGGTGACGCGCATCAGCAGCTGCGGAGGGCGGTCATGACATCCGTCCTCGTCTGCGACGACTCCCCGCTTGCCCGAGAGGCGCTCCGTCGCGCGGTTGCCACCGTGCCCGGCGTCGAGCGTGTGACGACGGCTGCCAACGGCGAGGAAGTCCTCCGCCGCTGGGGCGCCGACCGCTCCGACCTGATCCTGATGGATGTGCGGATGCCCGGGCTCGGCGGTGTGGAGACGGTCCGCCGCCTCCTCTCGGCCGACCCCGGCGCCCGCATCATCATGCTGACGGTCGCCGAGGACCTGGACGGCGTGGCCCTCGCGGTCGCCGCCGGCGCCCGCGGCTACCTGCACAAGGACGCCTCGCGCGCCGAACTGCGGGCCACGGTCACCCAGGCGCTCGCCGACCCGACCTGGCGGCTGGCCCCGCGCCGGCTCCGCTCCGCCGAGATGGGCGCCGCGCCCACCCTCACGGCGCGCGAGATCCAGGTGCTGGAGGGCATGAGCCACGGCCGGTCGAACGCGGAGATCGGGCGCGAGCTCTTCCTCTCGGAGGACACGGTCAAGACGCACGCCCGCCGGCTCTTCAAGAAGCTCGGCGCCTCGGACCGCGCGCACGCCGTGGCGCTCGGCTTCCGCTGGGGTCTCGTCCGCTGACCCGGCCGCGGCCGGGCTCCGCCCGGTCCGCCGCACACCGCGGATCGTCGAGAGCGGTCCCGTCCGCCACCGGTGGACGGGGCGGCGCGCCGCTCTCGCCGTCGCCCGGCGCCTCCCGGCGCCCCTTCTCGTCGCGGTAGCCCCGTCCCGCCGTACCCGGTGCGCACCCGGGGGTTGGCGGGGCACAATCCGGGGGACGTCTCGCTTCGTGCGCGATGCCGCATCCTTGAGGGTGTGGAGTCTCTCGGGGACTATTCGGCCGAGCGGGAGGGGAGGGCGCAGATGCAGAGTTCCGGCGCACCCGCTCATAACGCTTCGACGTACAACAAGGGCCACGGTGCCGCGGATGCTCCGGCGTCAAGGCACCATGGACGGATGCGCGACGACGAGGCCCTGGGGTCCCTCGCGGCCACAGGCCCCACCGGCGCCGCCGGAGGCGGCAGTGCCGGGGGCGCGAGCGCGCTCGTCCGCCGGGCGGTCGAGGGCGACGAACAGGCCACCCACGACCTGCTCGCCTTCGTGCACCCCCTCGCGATCCGCTACTGCCGCACCCGGCTGTCGCGGCTGCCGGGTGACGCTCGCCACTTCGTGGAGGACCTGGCGCAGGAGGTCTGCGTCGCCGTCCTGATGGCGCTGCCGCGCTACCGGGACACCGGTCGCCCCTTCGAGGCGTTCGTCTTCGCCATCGCCGCGCACAAGGTCGCCGACCTGCAGCGGGCCGCCATGAGGCACCCGGGCAGCACGGCCGTGCCGTCGGACGAGATGCCCGAGCGGCCGGACGACTCGCTGGGCCCGGAGGAGCGCGCGCTGCTCAGCAGCGACGCCGCCTGGGCCAAGAAGCTGCTGGCGAACCTTCCGGAGAACCAGCGCGAACTCCTCGTCCTGCGGGTGGCCGTCGGGCTGACCGCGGAGGAGACCGGCCAGATGCTGGGGATGTCCCCCGGAGCCGTGCGCGTGGCCCAGCACCGGGCGCTCAGCAGGCTCCGCGCACTCGCCGAGCAGTAGGCCAGACGTAGGAAACTACGAATCTTCTGGTTGACCTTGGTCGTGGAATGAGACGCGTCGGGATCCCGTTAGCATGGACATCCGCGCTGAGCAAGACCATTTGGGAAGGTGTCATGACCGCCGACGGAGTGCCCGACAAATTCGCCACGCTCGGACTGACCTACGACGACGTGCTGCTGCTGCCGGGCGCGTCGGACATGGCACCGGACGACATCGACACCTCTTCCCTCATCTCCCGCAACGTGCGCGTGAACATCCCGCTGCTGTCCGCGGCCATGGACAAGGTCACCGAGTCGCGCATGGCCATCGCGATGGCCCGCCAGGGCGGCGTCGGCGTGCTGCACCGCAACCTGTCGATCGCCGACCAGGCCAACCAGGTCGACCTCGTCAAGCGCTCCGAGTCGGGCATGGTCACCGACCCGATCACGGTGCACCCCGACGCGACGCTGCGCGAGGCCGACGAGCTGTGCGCGAAGTTCCGCATCTCCGGCGTCCCGGTCACCGACCCCGCGGGCAAGCTCCTCGGCATCGTGACCAACCGCGACATGGCCTTCGAGTCGGACCGCAGCCGCCAGGTGCGCGAGGTCATGACGCCGATGCCGCTGGTCACGGGCAAGGTCGGCATCTCCGGCGTGGACGCCATGGAGCTGCTGCGCCGGCACAAGATCGAGAAGCTTCCGCTGGTCGACGAGGCGGGCGTCCTCAAGGGCCTCATCACGGTCAAGGACTTCGTCAAGGCCGAGAAGTACCCGAACGCCGCCAAGGACAAGGACGGCCGCCTGCTCGTCGGTGCGGCCGTCGGCGTCGCCGGTGACGCGTACGAGCGCGCCCAGGCCCTGATCGAGGCGGGCGCCGACTTCATCGTCGTCGACACCGCCCACGGCCACTCCCGCCTGGTCGGCGACATGGTCGCCAAGATCAAGTCGAACAGCACCGTCGACATCATCGGCGGCAACGTCGCGACCCGCGACGGCGCCCAGGCCCTGATCGACGCCGGCTGCGACGGCATCAAGGTGGGCGTCGGCCCCGGCTCCATCTGCACCACCCGCGTGGTCGCCGGCATCGGCGTCCCGCAGGTCACCGCGATCTACGAGGCCTCGCTCGCGGCCAAGGCGGCCGGCATCCCGGTCATCGGTGACGGCGGCCTGCAGTACTCCGGCGACATCGCCAAGGCCCTCGTCGCGGGTGCCGACACGGTGATGCTCGGCTCGCTGCTCGCCGGCTGCGAGGAATCCCCGGGCGAACTGCTCTTCATCAACGGCAAGCAGTTCAAGTCCTACCGAGGCATGGGCTCGCTCGGCGCGATGCAGTCCCGCGGTGACCAGCGCTCCTTCTCCAAGGACCGCTACTTCCAGGAGGGCGTGGGCGGCGACGACAAGCTCATCCCCGAGGGCATCGAGGGCCAGGTGCCCTACCGCGGTCCGCTGGCCGCGGTCGTCCACCAGCTCGTCGGCGGCCTGCGCCAGTCGATGTTCTACGTGGGCGGGCGCACCGTGCCGGAGCTCCAGGACAACGGCCGCTTCGTGCGCATCACGTCGGCGGGCCTCAAGGAGAGCCACCCGCACGACATCCAGATGACCGTCGAGGCACCGAACTACAGCCGCAAGGGCTGAGCAGGCGCAACGCGACAGGGGCGGGCCCGGGTCACCGGGCCCGCCCCTGTCGTGTGGAGACCGTGCCCCTCGCGCACGGAATCCGCCACGGAGTCCGCACGCCGTCCGTACAGCGGTCACCGGAACGCGGCCCGCCGGGGTTCGGGGATACTGGACGGGCAGACCCAGAGGAAAGGCCACCACACGTGACTGAGATCGAGATCGGGCGCGGCAAGCGCGGCCGCAGGGCGTACGCGTTCGACGACATCGCCATCGTCCCGAGCCGGCGTACCCGGGACCCGAAGGAGGTCTCGATCGCCTGGCAGATCGACGCGTACCGCTTCGAGCTCCCCTTCCTGGCCGCCCCCATGGACTCGGTCGTCTCCCCGCAGACCGCGATCCGCATCGGTGAGCTCGGCGGCCTCGGCGTGCTGAACCTCGAAGGCCTGTGGACCCGTTACGAGGACCCGCAGCCGCTGCTCGACGAGATCACGGAGCTGGACGAGGAGGCCGCCACCCGCCGCCTCCAGGAGATCTACTCCGCGCCGATCCAGGCGGACCTGATCCGTGAGCGGATCAAGGAGGTGCGCGACTCCGGTGTCGTCACCGCCGCCGCGCTCTCCCCGCAGCGCACCGCAGAGTTCTCCAAGGCCGTCGTCGACGCGGGCGTGGACATCTTCGTGATCCGCGGCACCACCGTCTCCGCCGAGCACGTCTCGGGCGCCGCCGAGCCGCTGAACCTGAAGCAGTTCATCTACGAGCTGGACGTCCCGGTCATCGTCGGCGGCTGCGCCACCTACACCGCGGCCCTGCACCTGATGCGCACCGGCGCCGCGGGCGTGCTGGTCGGCTTCGGCGGCGGCGCCGCGCACACCACGCGCAACGTCCTCGGCATCCAGGTCCCGATGGCGACCGCCGTCGCGGACGTGGCCGCGGCCCGCCGCGACTACATGGACGAGTCCGGCGGCCGCTACGTGCACGTCATCGCGGACGGCGGCGTGGGCTGGTCGGGCGACATCCCGAAGGCCGTGGCCTGCGGCGCCGACGCCGTGATGATGGGCTCCCCGCTGGCCCGCGCCACGGACGCGCCCGGCAAGGGCAACCACTGGGGCATGGAGGCCGTCCACGAGGACGTGCCGCGCGGCAAGAAGGTCGACCTCGGCACCGTCGGCACCACCGAGGAGATCCTCACCGGTCCCTCGCACAGCCCCGACGGCTCGATGAACATCTTCGGCGCGCTGCGCCGCTCGATGGCCACCACCGGCTACAGCGAGCTGAAGGAGTTCCAGCGGGTCGAGGTCACCGTCGCGGACTCCCAGCACCGCCGCTGACCCCCGCCCGTACGCCGTAGGGCCCGGCCCCCGCTCCACGGGCGCCGGGCCCTACGGCGTACGGGCCGCGCCCGGAACGGTTCAGGCGGACTTGCGGGCCGTCTGGAAGGCCGCGTACGCGCCGATCGCGTAGAAGAGCAGCGAGATGGGGTCGATGTTGTCCACGTAGAACCGGTTCAGGTTTACGAGCTCGGTGGTGAGCAGTTCGGAGACCGGGACCCCCTCGTGCTCGGACACGGCGAGGGCCATGTCCAGGAGGTATCCGACGTACACGCCGGCGAGCGTGAGCACGGCGCTCAGGACCGGCAGGACGGGGTTGCGGCCGCCGAGGCGGACTGCGACGAGGGCGACCGCGAGGCCGACGCCGGCGGCCAGGTAGCCGATCTGGAACGAGATCGCGCTCATGATGCCGCCGTAGGCGGCGCCCGCGACGAGGGCCGTGCCGGCCGCCGCGAGGATCGCCAGGCCGACGTTGCCGCTGCGGGCCGGGGCCGGGGCGGCGACCGGGGAGTAGGAGTCGGGCGCGGGCGGCGTGAAGTTCTGGCTCATCGGAAAGATCCCCCCAGGGATGCGAACGCACGTGTGGCCATCAGGCATAAGTGCGAGATAAGTGACGCCGCAGGCTAGCAGGCCGGTCGGACATCGGCAGGGGGGATTTCCGCTGCTAGAGGCGGTGGGCGGCGCCGACCGGGCTGGCGCCGCGGGTGTCCAGGAGCAGCTGCGCCTTCACCGCCAGGGCCTGCATGTCGTAGGTGCGGTGGTGCTGGAGCAGGATCGTCAGGTCCGCGTTGGCCGCGGCCTCGTACAGGGACTCGGCGCGGGGGACCGGCTGGTCCCTGACCCGCCACCCCGTGATGTACGGGTCGTGGTAGCTGATCAGAGCCCCGAGGTCGATGAGGCGGCTGGCGATCTCGCCGGCCGGGGAGCCCTCCTGGTCGGCGAGGTCGGGCTTGTAGGTGACCCCGAGGAGCAGGACCCGGGCCCCGCGGGCGGACTTGCCGTGCTCGTTCAGCAGGGTGGCGGAGCGCTGGATGACGTACTGCGGCATCCGGTCGTTGATCTCCTGCGCCAGGCCGACCATGCGCAGCGGGTGGCCGGGGGTGCGGGTGGGGTGGGGGAGGTAGTTCGGGTCGAGGGGGACGCCGTGGCCGCCGACGCCGGGGCCGGGGCGGAAGGCCTGGAATCCGTACGGCTTGGTCTCGGCGCAGCGGATGACGTCCCACAGGTCCACGCCCAGGTCGTGGCAGAGCACGGCCATCTCGTTCATCAGGGCGATGTTGACGTGGCGGTAGTTCGTCTCCAGGAGCTGGACGGTCTCGGCCTCGCGCAGGCCGCGGGCGCGGACGACCTTCTCGGTGAGGCGGGCGTAGAAAGCGTGTGCGGACTCGGTGCAGGCGGGGGTGAGGCCGCCGATGACCTTGGGGGTGTTGGCCACGCCGTGCGTGCGGTTGCCGGGGTCGAGGCGGCTGGGGGAGTAGGCCAGGTGGAAGTCCCGGCCGGCGCGGAGGCCGGACCCCTCCTCCAGGATCGGCCGCAGGTAGTCCTCGGTGACGCCGGGGTGGACGGCGGATTCGAGGATCACCGTGGTGTGCGGGCGCAGCCGGGCGGCGAGCGCGCGGCCGGCCCCGCCCACGGCGGACAGGTCCAGCGCGCGGTCGGGACCGAGCCGGGTGGGGGCGCAGATGACGGCCGTGCGGACCCGGCCGAGCTCGGCGGGGTCGGTGGTGACCCGGAAGCCGGCCGCCGACATGCGGCGGATCTCGGCAGCGGAGAGAGTGGAGTCCGTGACCGGACCGCTGTCGTAGCCGACCGTCTCGATTCCGGCGGCGACGGCCGCCTGTGCGAGCGGGAGGCCGAGATGGCCCAGTCCGATGACGGCGAGGTCTGCGGGCATGGGGATGCCGTCCCTTCCCTGGCGTGAGGAGGTGCCGCGCGAGTCCTCCGAGGACAGGGGAGCTGGCGCAATGTCAGACTAGGCTTATATATGACAGATATGTCGCATTCCGGGGTGAATGCCACCGTTGTGTTGTCCACAGGCGGTGGCTGATGTGGATGCGGGACGTCAGAATCGAGAAACGGGGGCATGTGAGCGGGGAACTCACCCGCACCAACGGGAGGCAGCCGTGAGGACAGCGACACTGGGGCCGGAGCAGCGGGCCGAGGCCTTCACCCGGATGGCCGAGCGGGAACTGGACGTCCTGGTGGTGGGCGCGGGCGTGGTCGGCGCGGGCACCGCGCTCGACGCCGTGACGAGGGGGCTGTCCACCGGTCTGGTGGAGGCGCGGGACTGGGCCTCGGGCACCTCCAGCCGGTCCAGCAAGCTCATCCACGGCGGCCTGCGGTATCTGGAGATGCTCGACTTCGCCCTCGTACGGGAGGCGCTGAAGGAGCGCGGCCTGCTGCTGGAGCGGCTCGCCCCGCACCTGGTGAAGCCCGTGCCCTTCCTGTACCCCTTGCAGCACAAGGGCTGGGAGCGGCTCTACGCCGGCGCGGGCGTCGCGATGTACGACGCGATGTCGGTCTCCAGCGGCCATGGACGGGGCCTGCCGGTGCACCGGCACCTGTCGCGCACGCGGGCGCTGCGCGTGGCGCCGGCCCTGCGCAAGGACGCCCTGGTGGGCGCCCTGCAGTACTACGACGCCCAGATGGACGACGCGCGCTACGTCACCACGCTCGTACGGACGGCCGCGGCGTACGGGGCGCACTGCGCCAACCGGGCGCGGGTCGTCGGGTTCCTGCGCGAGGGCGAACGGGTCGTCGGTGCGCGCGTGCGGGACGTGGAGGGCGGCGTCGAGTACGAGATCCGCGCGAAGCAGGTCGTGAACGCCACGGGCGTGTGGACCGACGACACCCAGGCACTGATCGGGGAGCGCGGGCAGTTCCACGTACGGGCCTCCAAGGGCATCCACCTGGTCGTGCCGAAGGACCGCATCCACTCGACCACCGGGCTGATCCTGCGGACCGAGAAGTCCGTGCTGTTCGTCATCCCGTGGGGCCGGCACTGGATCGTGGGGACCACGGACACCGACTGGGACCTGGACAAGGCGCACCCGGCGGCGTCCAGCGCGGACATCGACTACGTGCTGGAGCACGTCAACTCGGTGCTGGCGGTGCCGCTGACCCGGGACGACGTCCAAGGCGTCTACGCGGGCCTGCGGCCGCTGCTGGCCGGCGAGTCGGACGCCACGAGCAAGCTGTCGCGCGAGCACACGGTGGCGCATCCCGTGCCGGGGCTGGTGGTGGTCGCGGGCGGCAAGTACACGACGTACCGGGTCATGGCGAAGGACGCGGTCGACGAGGCGGTGCACGGGCTGGACCAGCGGGTGGCGCCGTGCGTGACGGAGGACGTGCCGCTGGTGGGAGCCGAGGGGTACCGCGCCCTGTGGAACGCGCGGGCCAGGATCGCTGCCCGGACGGGTCTCCATGTGGTCCGGGTGGAGCACCTGTTGAACCGGTACGGGACGCTGACCGAGGAGCTGCTGGCGCTCATCGCCGCCGACCCGGAACTGGGCAAGGCGGTGACCGGGGCGGACGACTACCTGCGGGCGGAGGTCGTGTACGCCGCCTCGCACGAGGGGGCGCGGCACCTGGACGACGTGCTGACGCGGCGGACGCGGATCTCGATCGAGACCTTCGACCGCGGGACGCGGTCGGCGCGGGAGTGCGCGGAGTTGATGGCGCCGGTGCTGGGGTGGGACAAGCAGCAGATCGAGAAGGAAGTGGAGCACTACGAGAAGCGGGTCCAGGCGGAACGGGAGTCGCAGCGGCAGCCGGACGACCAGACGGCGGACGCGGCACGGCTGGGGGCGCCCGACATCGTTCCGTTGTAACTCCGGGATACGGAACGCGGAACCGCAGACCCGGGGGGTCCGTCCGTTGCGGAGTGAGGAACAATGATGGCTCTGCCGGGGCGGGTTACCGTGGGCCCCGGCCGCCGGGTCGCTCAGCCGCTGGGGCGGGCGGAGCAGCGGCACGATCGCAGAGGGGACGCATGTCGAAGCCGGAGCACACCGAGTCACCTGCCGGGGCGCCTGCGGCGAAGCTTGACGATGGCGCCTCTGCGGGGTCGCCTGCGGGGTCGCCTGCGGCGAAGCCCGAGGATGTTTCCGTGCCGGCGGCAAGGACCGCCGCTGACGCGGAGGCTGACGGGCCGAAGCCCGCGGCTTCGCCTGCGGCGGAGCCGGAGGTGTCTGTGCCTGCGGCACGGGCCGCCGCCGAAGCGGAGCCTGACGCGGCGAAGCCGACCCTGAGCAAGGCCGCGCCCGCGCCTGTGGCGGAGCCGGAGGACGGGAAGCCTGCGGCGGCGAAGGCGAGCCCGGGCAAGGCCGCGCCCTCGGCTGCGGCGGAGCCGGAGGGTGCGAAGCCTGCGGCGGCGAAGGCGAGCCTGGGCAAGGCCGCGGCCGGCGGGACGAAGTCCGCCCGTGGCGCCGGGCCGGAGGGTGACGCCGAGCCCGCGGCTTCGCCTGCGGCGGAGCCGGAGGTGTCTGTGCCTGCGGCACGGGCCGCCGCCGAAGCGGAGCCTGACGCGGCGAAGCCGACCCTGAGCAAGGCCGCGCCCGCGCCTGTGGCGGAGCCGGAGGACGGGAAGCCTGCGGCGGCGAAGGCGAGCCTGGGCAAGGCCGTGCCTGCGGCGGAGGCCGCGGCTGCGGGGGAGTCCGACGGGGGGAAGGCGGGGGCGGGCAAGGCCGCGACCGGGGCCAATCCCGTCGTCGAGAAGGCCGACGCCATGGCCGCCGCCGTGAAGGCCGCCGCCGCCAAGGCGGCCAAGGGCGCGCACGACGAGGGACGGCTCCTGGCCGGCCGGTACCGGCTGGACGCCGTGCTCGGCAAGGGCGGCATGGGTACCGTCTGGCGTGCCCAGGACGAGACCCTGGGCCGCACCGTCGCCGTCAAGGAGCTCCGCTTCAGCAGCGGCGTCGACGAGGACGAGAAGCGCCGCCTCATCACCCGTACGCTCCGCGAGGCCAAGGCCATCGCCCGGATCCGCAGCGGCGGCGCCGTCACCGTCTACGACGTCGTCGACGAGGACGCCCGCCCGTGGATCGTCATGGAGCTCATCGAGGGGCCCTCCCTCGCCGAGTTCATCCGGGAGAACGGCCCCCTCACCCCGCACCGCGCCGCCGAGGTCGGCCTCGCCGTGCTGGACGTGCTGCGCGCCGCGCACGGCCAGGGCATCCTGCACCGCGACGTGAAGCCCTCCAACGTGCTCATCGCCGGCAACGGCCGTGTCGTGCTGACCGACTTCGGCATCGCGCAGGTCGAGGGTGACCCCTCCGTCACCTCCACCGGCATGCTCGTCGGCGCCCCGTCCTACATCTCGCCCGAGCGAGCCCGCGGCCAGAAGCCCGGCCCGCCCGCCGACATGTGGTCGCTCGGCGGTCTCCTGTACGCCTCTGTCGAGGGCGTGCCCCCGTACGACAAGGGGTCCGCGCTCGCCACGCTCACCGCGGTGATGACCGAGCCGGTGGATCCGCCGAAGAACGCCGGGCCGCTCGCCGAGGTCATCTACGGTCTCCTCGCCAAGGACCCGGCCCGCCGCCTCGACGAGGCACGCGCCCGGGCGATGCTCACCGCCGTCCTCGCCGCGCCCGAGCCGGTACCGGACCCGGTGCCCGCCGTCGCCGAGGAGACCCGTCAGATCTCGCTGGCCGACGCCCGGCAGGCCGCGGAGAAGGCCACCGCGGAGAAGGCCGCCGAGAAGGCGGCCAAGAAGGAGCGGGAGCGCCACGAGCGGGAGCAGCGCGAGCGCGCCCGCGCCGCGCTGAAGGCCGCCCGCAAGGCGCAGGCGGCCGCCGCGGCCACCACCGCGGCCTCGGCCGCGGAGGCGCCGAAGAGCCGCCCGGCCTCGGTCGTCGCACCGCTCACGGACGTCATGCCGCGCCGCACCATCGCGCTGGCCGTGGTCGCCGTGGTCGCCGTGCTGGCGGTGGTCGGCTCGCTGATCGCCTGGGCGGTCAGCGGCGACGACAAGGACAAGAAGGACCAGGGCAAGGGCGGCAAGGCCACTCCGGCGGCCTCCGCGCCGCAGACCCCGGGCGGCGCCGACCAGGGCTCCCCGAAGCCGTCGGGGAACACCGGCGAGACGGGTACGGGCGACACCGCCGGCACCGGAAACGGCACCGACGCGGGAGCCGGCGGCCAGGGCCAGGGCCAGGGCCAGCAGACCGCCGGCCAGGGCCAGGGGCAGGGGCAGGGAGCCACGACCGGGGGAGCGGGCGCCGCCCTCCCGCCCGGGTACGCGATGGTGACGGAGCCCGGGTTCCACTTCTCGATGGCGATGCCCGAAGGGTTCAAGCGGACGGGCACGGCCGGCGACAACTCCGGCGGGATATTCAGCCGTGACGGCGGATTCCCCCGGATCCAGGTCGACTTCACCGGTAAGCCGGGCGACGACGCGGCCCTCGCCTGGGTGAAGCTGGCTCCCGCCGTGGGCGGCAGCAGCAAGGGCTACCGGCAGATCCGCATAGACAAGGTGGACTACCGGGGTTACCCGACCGCCGCGGACTGGGAGTTCGAGCGCGAGCAGGGCGGGACGAAGGTCCGGGTGCTCAACCGCGGCTTCAAGACCGACGCCACGCACGGCTACGCCATCATGATCAGCTGCCCCGCGGACCAGTGGGACGGCCCGGAGTGCACCCAGATGCGCAACGTCGCCTTCGAGACCTTCCGGCCTCTCGGCTGACCCCGGGACGCAGGCTCCCCTGTCGACGTATCGTGTCAGCGGGGCCCAGGGGGCCTGCCGCACTCGGGGGAGGCGATGTGGAGGAGTACGCGGGCCGGATCCTGGCCGGCCGCTACCGCCTGCCGCTGCCGCCGTCCGACGACTACGAGCTGGTCGAGACCCGGGCCTTCGACACGCGCAGCGGGCAGGAAGTCCTGGTGCGCCAGGTGCCGTTGCCGGAGGTCGTGGACGCCGAGCTGGTGGACGGGCCCCTGGCCGTTCCCGCGGCTCGCCGGGCTCCCGCCGACCTGCCGGCCGTGCGGCGCGCGATCGGGGCGGCGCAGGCCGCGGCCTCGATTCCCGACCACCCCCGGCTGGACCAGGTCTTCGACGTCTTCGCCGAGGGCGAGTCGTTGTGGATAGTGAGCGAACTCGTCCCGGCCAGGCCGCTGGCCGCGCTCATCGCCGACGAACCCCTCAGTCCCTACAGGGCGGCTGAGGTGGCGTCGGACGTGCTCACCGCGCTGCGCGTGCTGCACGCGCACGGCTGGACCCACCGGAACATCACCGTCCGCACGGTGCTGGTGTGCGAGGACGGCCGGGTCGTACTGACCGGCCTGGCGGCCGGCGCCGCGGAGGAGGCCCTCTGCGGGTACGACCCCGTCCCACGGGCCGAGGACTCCGCTCCCGACGAGCGGTGGGGTGCGGGCCCCGCCCCCGCCCCGTTACCGGCTCCCGCGGCCCCGGCCCCGGCCGTTCCGGCTCCGCCGCTCCCCCCACCAGGGGCGTCCGGCGGGCCGGGCGACGTGGGGTACGCGCCGCTCGTGGCCCCCGGCTACGACACCGGGCCGCGGTACACCGACCACATCACCGCCGGCCGGCCCCAGGACGCCCCCGACCAGCAGGCCGCGGCGCGCGCAGGGGTCGTCGCCGCGTACCGGGCGGGTGCGCGGGCGGCGGCCGCCCGGGTCACCGAGCAGCGCAAGGCCGAAGCCGCCGCGATCGAAGCGGGCTCGGGGCCCGGCGCCGCTGCCGAGCGCAGGCCCGAGGGGTCGACGCTCCCGCAGGGCTACTCGTACCCGTACGGCAGTGGACCGCAGGCCCGGGACGGCGGCGCCTGGCACGGCGCGACCCCGCGCCGCCCGGCCCTGCCCCAGCAGGAACAACAACAGCAGCAACAGCAGCAACGACAACAGCAGCAACAGGAACGGCAGCAACAGGAACAGCGGCCGGAGCAGGCCCCACAGCACCGGCCGGAGCCGGAGCCGGAGTCCGCACGTGAGCCGCTGCCCGGGCGCGGCCCCGTACCCGCGCCGAGGCCCGAGCCCGCCCCGTCGGGCCGGGGCCGGGCCGCCCCGCCCGCGCCGGCCCTGCCCGCCCGGCTCGCGCTGCCCCAGGGTTACCGCCAGGCCGACGCCCCCGGAGGCCCGGCACCTGCCGGCCCCACCCCCCTCCCGGCCCCGGCCCCGTTCCCGGAACCGGCCGCGCAGCGCCCTGCGCGACCGGCTCCCTGGACCGGGCTCGACGCCGAACGGGCCCGGCACACGCGCATGGCCGTGGTCGGCGCGGTCACCGAACGGTGGGCCCCCGAACAGGCCGGGCCCGTGCACGGCCACTGGCAGCTGGCGGCGCCCGTCGGCCCCGCGACCGACCTCTGGGCGCTCGGCGCGCTGCTCTACCGCGCCGTGCAGGGGCACGCCCCGTACCCGGAGGAGAACGTCGCCGACCTCGTCGAGATGGTCTGCGCCGAGCCCCCCGCCTTCGCCGAGGAGTGCGGCGCGCTCCGCCCGGTCGTGGAGTCCCTGTTGCGTCAGGACCCCACCGAGCGGCCCGACTTCGAGGAGCTGCGCGGCTGGCTGCGCTCGCTCGTACGGTCCGCTCCCGAGCCGGACGCCGGGCTCGGCCTGCTCCCGATGCCCGATCCCGATCCGGCACGGCTGCCCGTCGTACGCCGCCGCGGCGAGGTCCACGGGCGGCACCGCAATCCCACGGCCGCCCGCAGGCCGCGCGCGCTCGGCCGGACCCTGCTCGTCGGCATCCTGGTCCTCCTCGCCGGGGCCGTCGCGTACGCGATGCTGTTCATGCCCCGGGCCGGCGTCCCGCAGGAGGACGGTCCCGGGGAGGCCACCGCGCACGCCTCGTCGCGGCCGAGCCCCTCCCAGGTGCCCTCCGGCACCCCCGAGTCCAGGCCCGCGCCCCAGACGACCGGGCCCGCGGCCTCGCAGCCGGCTCCCGCACCGGCCCCGCCCGGCTACACCACCCAGCAGGACCCCGAGCACTTCGAGATCGCCGTCCCCGAGGGCTGGGAGCGCCGCGGGATCAACGAGGCGGGCCAGGTGCGGTACACCGACGGGGCGTTCGTGCTGACCGTGGTCCCCGGCCGGGACAAGGTCGAGGGCAATCCGGACCCGGCCGCGTACCAGAAGGACAAGGAGCCGGAGCTGACGCCGTACCGCACCTCCACCTGGTCGACCGTCGGGGACGTGAAGAGCACCCGGGTCGGGCAGCAACTGCGGGCCACGGGACGCTACACGTGGATCGACGGGACCGGTCGCAACGTCTTCGCCCGCAACTTCGTCGTCGCGCTGGGCGGCAGTTACCACGTCGTCCTGGTGACCGGTCCGGAGGACGAACAGAGCAAGGTCACCGAAGTCTTCGAGAAGGCCACGGCGAGTTACAAGGCGGGCGGATGAGCGGATATTGACGACTGATCAGTACGGCGATTGCGTCACAGTGCCGTCTTTCGGCGCCCGGGCGGTTCCGACAGCCCCCGTGGGCTCCGTAATCTGGCCTGAAGTGCAGAGAGCGGCGGGATTTCGTGGAACAGCAGACTGGTGGGGGCGCCGTGCTGGCGGGCCGGTACAGGCTCGTCGAGCCGATCGGCCGGGGCGGTATGGGAAAGGTGTGGCGCGCGCATGACGAGCTGCTCCACAGGACCGTCGCGGTCAAGGAACTGACGGCGGGTCTGTACGTCGCCCAGGCCGACCGGGACGTCATGCACGCCCGGACGCAGAAGGAGGCGCGGGCCGCGGCCCGCATCCAGCACCCGGCGGTGGTCACCGTCCACGACGTGCTGGAGCACGACGACCGGCCGTGGATCGTCATGGAGTACATCGACGGGCCCTCCCTCGCGGACGCGGCCAAGGCGGCAGGACGCATCGAGCCGCGGGAGGCGGCGCGGATCGGACTGCACGTGCTGGGCGCGCTGCGCGCCGCGCACGCGGTCGGCGTGCTGCACCGGGACGTGAAGCCGGGCAACGTGCTCCTCGCCAAGGACGGCCGGGTGCTGCTCACGGACTTCGGGATCGCCGCGATCGAGGGCGACTCGTCCATCACGCGCACCGGCGAGATCGTGGGCTCGATCGACTACCTGGCACCCGAGCGGGTCACCGGTGGCATCCCCGACCCGTCCTCCGACCTGTGGTCGCTGGGCGCCACCCTCTACACGGCGGTGGAGGCGCGCTCCCCGTTCCGCCGTACGTCGCCCATTTCCAGCATGCAGGCCGTGGTGAACGACGAGCCGCCCGCGCTGCGCCAGGCGGGGGCGCTGGGTCCGGTGATCACGTCCCTGCTGCGCAAGGACCCGACGGAGCGGCCCTCGGCGGAGGAGGCCGAGCGGATGCTGCTGGAGGCGATGGAGGGCCGCGAGCCGAAGGCGGCGCACGCGTACGTGCCGACGCGCGCGGTCACCCCCGAGGAGCTCGCCCCGGCGCAGGAGCGGCCCGAGGAACCGGCCCCGCGGGAGGAGGTCGCTCGGACGGCCCCACTGCCGGAGCCCGCCGTTTCCGGGACCGTGGCCGCGCCCGCGCCCGCGCCCGCCGACGGGGACAGCGGCTGGCTCAAGCGCGCCGCGGTGGTGGCGTTGGTGGCCGCGCTGCTCGGCGGCGGCGGTGTCTTCGGGGTCCTCAAGTACACCGGGGACTCGGGGGCGGACGGCAGTACCGACAAGGTCACCAGCTCACCGGACGGCCAGTCCGGCGAGGACGGCAAGCCGGAGGCGGCGGCCCCGCCGGCCGGCTACACGAGGGTCGTCGACCCCATCGCGGGCTTCACCCTGTTCGTTCCGGAGGGCTGGAAGAGACAGGCGAACGGTGACCAGATCGACTACACCCCGGACGACGGCAAGCACCTCATCCGGATCGCGGCCGACCCCAGCCCGGACTACAAGGACCCGTACGCCCACCTGCTGGACCTGGAGCAGAAGGTGGCGGCGCGGACCGACTACAAGAAGCACCAGCTGAACCAGAACACCTTCCGGGGCAGCACCCGGGGCGCGCTCTGGGACTTCAGCTGGACGGAGAAGCAGAGCCACCCCGGCCCGCGCAGGGCCAGGGAGCAGATGTACGTCGCCGCGGACGAGACCGAGTACGCGATCTACATGTCGAGCCCGGTCGCCGACTGGGACAAGACCCGCCAGCAGTTCGACGTCGTGCTCAGCGGGTGGGAGCCGCCCGCCAAGAAGCCCTGATCGGCACCGATCCGGGCATCCTGCCAGCGATCACTGGCGGAAAAGGCAAAATCCGGTTACCGGCGGGTACCCAAAGGCTGCCGGGCGCAATACGCTCACCGGCATGACGGACTCGCAGGCCCCCGCCGCCCCCCTCCGGACCGCACCGGAGCCCACCAACCCGGTCGCCCCGGCCCCGGCCGGTGCCCGCACCGCAGCCGATGTGGTGACTCCCGACCTGGTCGCCCGGCTGACTCGCGGAGTGATCGGCTCCGGCCGCACCGCCAACCACACCCCCTTCACCGGGGACCGGCTGGCGGAGCTGCCCGAGGCCACCCCCGAGGACGTCGCCGAGGCCTTCGACCGGGCCCGGGCCGCGCAACCCGCATGGGCCGCCGTCCCCGTGCGCAAACGGGCCGCCGTCCTGCTCCGCTTCCACGACCTGGTCCTGGCCCGGCAGGCCGAGGTCCTGGACCTGATCCAGCTGGAGACCGGCAAGGCCCGCCTGCACGCCCACGAGGAGGTCCAGGCGGTCGCCGTCTCCGCCCGCCACTACGGCCGCAGGGCGCCCTCGTACCTGCGGCCCAAGGGCCACACCGGTGCGATGCCCACCCTCACCAAAGTGACCGAGCTGCGCCAGCCGCGCGGGGTCGTGGGCCAGATCGCCCCCTGGAACTACCCCCTGGAGCTGTCCGTCGGCGACGCCCTGCCGGCCTTCGTCGCGGGCAACGCGCTCGTCATGAAGCCCGACACCGAGACCGCGCTGACCGCCCTGTGGGCCCGCGACCTGCTGATCGAGGCGGGGCTGCCCGCCGAGGTCTTCCAGATCGTCCTCGGCGAGGGCCCCGTCGTCGGCCCCGAGGTGGTCCGACACGCCGACTACGTCTCCTTCACCGGCTCCACCCGCACCGGCCGCGAGGTCGCCCGCGGCGCCGCCGACCGCCTCGTCGGGGTCTCCCTCGAACTCGGCGGCAAGAACGCCATGCTCGTCCTGCACGACGCCGACATCGAGAAGGCCGCCGCGGGCGCCGTCCGCGCCTGCTTCTCCTCCGCCGGCCAGCTCTGCATCTCCATCGAGCGGCTCTACGTCCACGCGTCCATCGCCGACGCCTTCGTCGAGCGGTTCGCCGCCCGCACCCGGGCCATGCGGCTCGGCGCCTCCCTCGCCTACGGCGCCGACATGGGCTCGCTGGTCGGCGAGCGCCAGCTGGAGACCGTGACCCGGCACGTCGACGAGGCCGTCGCCAAGGGCGCCACCCTCGTCGCGGGCGGCACCGCCCGCCCCGACATCGGCCCGCTCTTCTACGAGCCCACCATCCTCGACGGCGTCGAGGCCCCCATGGCCGTGTGCGGCGAGGAGACCTTCGGGCCGGTCGTCTCGATCTACCGCTTCACCGACGAGGAGCAGGCGATCGCTGAGGCCAACGCCACCGCCTACGGCCTCAACTCCAGCGTCTGGACCAAGGACGCCCGCCGCGGCCACTCCGTCGCCGCCCGCCTGCGCACCGGCACCGTCAACATCAACGAGGGCTACGCCCCCGCGTACGGCAGCGCCCAGGCCCCCATGGGCGGCATGAAGGACTCCGGCCTCGGCCGCCGCCACGGCTCCGAGGGCATCCTCAAGTACACCGAGGCCCAGACCGTGGCCCACCAGCGGGTGCTCCCCATGGCGCCCTCCCTGGGCATGGACGACGAGAAGTACGCGGCGTTCATGACCCGCAGCCTCCAGGTCATGAAGGCTCTCCGACTGCGCTGAGGAGGTATCCGTGTCGCACGACGACGCATCCGGCGACGACGCCTACGACTACGACGTCATCGTCATCGGATCGGGCTTCGGAGGGTCGGTCTCGGCCCTGCGCCTCACCGAGAAGGGCTACCGGGTCGGTGTCCTGGAGGCAGGGCGCCGCTTCACCCGCGAGAGCCTGCCGAAGAACAGCTGGGACCTGCGCAACTACCTGTGGGCGCCGGCCCTCGGGCTGTACGGGATCCAGCGGATCCACCTGCTCGGCAACGTCATGGTGCTCGCGGGCGCCGGCGTGGGAGGTGGCTCGCTCAACTACGCCAACACCCTGTACGTGCCACCGGACGCCTTCTTCCGGGACCGGCAGTGGGCGTCCATCACCGACTGGCGGGACGAACTCGCCCCGTACTACGACCAGGCCAAGCGGATGCTCGGGGTGCGCCTCAACCCGACCATGACGCCCTCCGACGTCCACCTGAAGGCGGCCGCCGAGAAGATGGGCGTCGGCGACTCCTTCCACATGGCGCCCGTCGGCGTCTTCTTCGGCGACGGCAAGGACGCCGCGGGCACCTCCCGGGCCCGCCCCGGCGAGGAGAGCCCCGACCCGTACTTCGGCGGCGCGGGCCCCGCCCGCAAGGCCTGCACCGAGTGCGGCGAGTGCATGACCGGCTGCCGGCACGGCGCGAAGAACACCCTGAACGAGAACTACCTCCACCTCGCCGAGCGGGCCGGCGCCGTCATCCACCCCATGACGACCGTCACCGCCCTGTCCGAGCACCCCGACGGCGGCCACCGCGTCCGCACCGTGCCCACCGACGGCCGCCGCCGCGGCAGGGCGAAGGTGCTGCGCTGCCGGTACGTGGTCGTCGCGGCGGGCACGTACGGTACGCAGACCCTGTTGCACACCATGAAGGACCGCGGGGAGCTGCCCGGGATCTCGCCGCGCCTGGGCGACCTGACCCGGACCAACTCGGAGGGCATCATCGGCGCCCAGACCGACGACCGCCGCTACCGCAGGCGGCGCGGCGCGGTCCCCGGCGAGGAGCAGCGGGCCGACTTCACCCGCGGCGTGGCGATCACTTCCTCGGTGCACCCCAACGCCGACACCCACATCGAGCCCGTCCGCTACGGCAAGGGCTCCAACGCCATGGGGTTCATGACCGTCCTCCAGGTCCCCTACAGCGCCCACCGGGTCCGCGGCTGGTTCGCCCGGACCGCGCGGCACCCCCTCCAGCTGGCCCGGTCGCTGTCCAACCGGCGCTGGTCGGAGCGGACCATCATCGGCCTGGTCATGCAGTCCCTGGACAACTCGCTGACCACCTACCGCAAGCCGGGCGGCATCGGGAAGGGCCTGCTCACGGCCCGCCAGGGGCACGGAGCCCCGAACCCGGTGCAGATCGCCGAGGCCACGCAGGCCGCGACCCTGCTGGCGGAGGAGATCAACGGCTTCCCGGGCAGCAACATCGGCGAGCTGATGGGCACGCCGCTGACCGCGCACTTCCTCGGTGGCTGCCCGATCGGGGCCTCGGCGCAGGAGGGAGTCGTGGACCCGTACCACCGGCTCTACGGGCACCCGGGCATCTCGGTGGTCGACGGCGCGGCCGTCTCCGCGAACCTGGGGGTCAATCCCTCGCTGACGATCACCGCGCAGGCGGAGCGGGCGATGTCGTACTGGCCGAACAAGGGGGAGCGGGACCCGCGGCCCGAACAGGGCGCCGCCTACACCCGCCTGGACGCGGTCGAACCGGTCCGGCCGGCCGTCCCCAAGGACGCGTTCGGCGCGCTGCGGCTGCCGTTCCTGGCAGTCCCCGAAATTCCCCCACGGGATCCGGAACCGGCCGGATGACGGCGGTGGGTACCGCGCTCCCCCTCCGAGCGCGGTACCCACCGCGGTACATACGTGACAGATGTTCAGCCTTGATGGTTGTACCGGAATCCGCCCCGCCGGGCTGTGGTGTCGATCACACGGTCAATGAGGCAACTGCGCATCGCATTCGGCCGTCAACGGCAGCATGAGAAAGCGCATCTCCCTGCTGGCTGCCTGCGGCGTCGCCGCCGTAGGGCTCGCCGCCACTCCCGCGCAGGCCGCGGACCCCGTCTTCGCCCTGGCCGGACCGGCCGAGGTCGGCCTGCGCCCGCACCCCGGGCAGAACGGCGGACCGCAGAAGACCTCGGTGGAGTTCCGGCTTGTCAACGACACCGGCTCCGCGTTCGACCGCCGGAGCACCTTCACGATCGACCTCACCGCACTCAAGGGCGTCGCCGACGTCGCGCTCGCCCGGCAGCAGGGCTCCGACTGCGCGCTCACCGAGGCCGCCGTCACCTGCAAGCGCCCCGCGCTGTGGAAGGGCGAGACCACCGTCGTGGACCTCGACCTGACCGCCGCCAAGGACAGCAAGGCCGGTGCCACCGCCGACCTCACCGTGACGGGCAAGGCCGAGGGCGCCACCTTCAAGGCCGCCACCACCAAGGTCCGCGTCGGCGGCCCCGACCTCGTCCTGGAGCGGGCCGACCTCAAGGCGGAGCAGCAGCCGGGTGACAAGCAGCCCCTGTCGGTCGTCTTCGCCAACGAGGGCACGGAGTCCGTACAGGGCGTCGTCCTGGAGATGCGCACCACCCACGGCATCGACCTCGTCGAGCAGTACGACAACTGCTCCTCCTCCGAGGACACCGGCGACGGGCAGCCCTGGAACACCGGCTGGACCACGGTGCAGTGCCTGCTGGAGGGCGAGTACGAGCCGGGCACCGTCTACGGGGTCGACGGGCCGCTCACCCTCAAGGCCGCCCCGCACGCCTTCGCCGACGGCCTCACCTATGCCGTCTACGCCGCCGGCGACCAGCCGAAGGCCGGCAAGACCTCCAAGAAGCCGGTCGGCGGCAAGAAGCTGGCCGCACGCGAGCGTCCCGCCAAGGCCTCCGCGCAGTCGGCCGACCTCGACCCCTGGAACAACCTCCAGGAGTTCGACTTCCGCACCAGGAACAGCGCCGACCTCGTGGCGTGGCCCGTCGCCCTCGCCGGCGCCGCCGGCGAGACGGTGAAGGCCGACTTCGGCTTCCGCAACAACGGCCCCGCATGGGTGGCGTACCTGCGCTCCGGCGAGAGCGTCGCCCGCACCGACATCGTGATCCCCGCCGGCACGAAGGCCACGAAGGTCCCGGCCGGCTGCCAGGCGGTCAACGCCGACGGCAGCCCCCGTGAGCAGACGCCGGGCGCTCCGCGCTACTTCTGCTCCACCGGGCACGTCGTGGGAGAGCGGGAGAAGTTCTCCTACCCGTTCGAGCTGAAGATCGAACAGGTCGTCGCGAACGCGGCGGGCTCCGTCTCGGTCGGGCAGTGGACGCCCGACGGCACCAAGGGCCAGCCGTGGGACCCCAACCACGCCAACGACAAGGCGCCCGTCGTGATCAGCGCGAAGGGCGGCGGCGCCTCGCCGAGCCCGACGGCCACGGCCGGCGCCTCGCCGACCGCCACGGCGTCCGCCTCGGCCTCGGCCAC
Source organism: Streptomyces sp. WAC03905 (assembly GCF_057371075.1). Lineage (NCBI taxonomy): Bacteria > Bacillati > Actinomycetota > Actinomycetes > Kitasatosporales > Streptomycetaceae > Streptomyces > Streptomyces sp. WAC03905. Next base: position 3,246,136 of record NZ_JBXYDZ010000003.1, on the reverse strand, counting down.
GGCCGCGGCCACCGCGACCTCCGGCACCACGGCCGGTGGCGGCCTGGCCGCCACCGGCAGCTCCGCCGGGGCGCTCGCGCTCGGCGGCGCGGTGCTCGTGGCCGCGGGCGGCGGCCTGGTCCTGGCCTTCCGCCGCAGGAGCGGCACGCACGCGTAGCCGCGGCGGTACCGCACGCGCAACGGCCGGCCCGGGGCGTCCCCCGGGCCGGCCGTTTTCTACGGGGTGACCGGTCTGCTGTCCCCTGCCGCCCGGTCACGCGAAGGAGCGAGGTCCCACGACGCGCGCACCACGAGGCGCACGTCTCATCGCTCCGGCGGAGCCACGCGTGGTGTTGCGGTTCCGCGGCTGGCTGTCGCGGACACCCTCACCAACGAAGCCCTTCCCGGGCCGGTCACGCTCCGGACGGGTGACGAACAGCCGTCACACCCGGCCCCGGCACAGCTCCAGCAGGGTCATCGCCAGGGCCGTGCCCGGCCTGCCGAGGGCGTCGCTCCAATGGGACAGCACCTCCATCTCACGGGACAGGTGCACCCGGCGCCCGCCGGAGGCGATCCGGGCGTCCTGGATCACCGTCGAGACGGCCATCCGCTCCTGGATCAGTCCGATGATCCTGTCGTCGATCGCGTCGATCCGGGTGCGGGAGTCGGCGATCAGCTGCTCGGGGGTGGTGGTGACGCTCATGGTGTTCTCCTGTGGGTCGTGCCGGCAGGAGCGGAAACGCGGAGCGCCCCGGTCCTGTCGGACCGGGGCGCTCTGGGAAGTCAGCGGCTCAAGCGAGCATCACGATGACCCATGGCGACCGGACCGACCGGTGCCATAGGTAAAGAGGAAGCTCAGCTGCTCGTGCACGGAAGGGATTATTGCCTCCCCTCCGCCCGCACGCCAAGCACATTCGGATGGTGAGACGAAGGGGCCCCGGCGTCCCCCGTTAGAATCGACAAAACAGCCACCTCTTCCGCCGGAAGGCCGCCCCGTGCCAGAAGCACCCTCCGCCGCCCACGACAGCGCCCCGGACACGGTTCTCGTCGTCGACTTCGGCGCCCAGTACGCCCAGCTCATCGCCCGCCGCGTCCGCGAGGCACGGGTCTACAGCGAGATCGTGCCGAGCTCGATGCCCGTCGACGAGATGCTGGCCAAGAACCCCAAGGCGATCATCCTCTCCGGCGGCCCGTCCTCCGTCTACGAGGAGGGCGCCCCGCAGCTGGACCGCGCGATCTTCGAGGCCGGGGTCCCCGTCTTCGGCATGTGCTACGGCTTCCAGCTGATGGCGACCACCCTGGGCGGGACGGTCGACAACACCGGCGCCCGCGAGTACGGCCGCACCCCGCTGGCCGTCTCCAAGGCCGGCTCCACCCTCTTCGAGGGCACCCCGGCGAACCAGTCGGTGTGGATGTCGCACGGCGACGCCTGCTCCGCCGCCCCCGAGGGCTTCACCGTCACCGCGTCGACGAACGTCGTCCCCGTGGCGGCCTTCGAGAACGACGAGAAGAAGCTGTACGGCGTGCAGTACCACCCCGAGGTGATGCACTCCACGCACGGCCAGCAGATCCTGGAGCACTTCCTCTACCGCGGCGCCGGCCTCGCCCCCACCTGGACCACCGGCAACATCGTCGAGGAGCAGATCGCGGCCATCAAGGCGCAGGTCGGCGACAAGCGCGCGATCTGCGGCCTGTCCGGCGGCGTGGACTCCGCGGTCGCCGCGGCCCTCGTGCAGAAGGCCATCGGCTCCCAGCTGACCTGCGTCTACGTCGACCACGGCCTGATGCGCAAGGGCGAGACCGAGCAGGTCGAGAAGGACTTCGTCGCCGCCACCGGCGTGCAGCTGAAGGTCGTCGACGCGCAGGAGCGCTTCCTGACCGCCCTCGCCGGCGTCTCCGACCCGGAGACCAAGCGGAAGATCATCGGCCGCGAGTTCATCCGCGTCTTCGAGCAGGCCCAGCTGGAGATCCTCCAGGAGGACGGTCCCGCGGTCGCCTTCCTCGTGCAGGGCACGCTGTACCCGGACGTCGTCGAGTCCGGCGGCGGCACCGGTACCGCGAACATCAAGTCGCACCACAACGTCGGCGGTCTCCCCGACGACATCGAGTTCGAACTCGTCGAGCCGCTGCGCCAGCTGTTCAAGGACGAGGTCCGCATGGTCGGCCAGGAACTCGGCCTGCCCGACGAGATCGTCCAGCGCCAGCCCTTCCCCGGCCCCGGCCTCGGCATCCGCATCGTCGGCGAGGTCACCAAGGAGCGCCTGGACCTGCTGCGCGAGGCCGACGCCATCGCCCGCCACGAGCTCACCGCGGCCGGCCTCGACCGCGAGATCTGGCAGTGCCCGGTCGTCCTGCTCGCGGACGTCCGCAGCGTCGGCGTCCAGGGCGACGGCCGGACCTACGGCCACCCGATCGTGCTGCGCCCCGTGTCCTCCGAGGACGCGATGACCGCGGACTGGACGCGCATGCCGTACGAGGTGCTCGCCCGGATCTCGACCCGCATCACCAACGAGGTGCCGGAGGTGAACCGGGTGGTCCTGGACTGCACGAGCAAGCCCCCGGGCACCATCGAGTGGGAGTAGTCCCCACCCGCAGTGCGTGACGAGCCGCCGCTCCCTCCGGAGCGGCGGCTCCGCCGTTTCTCTGGCCACTTGGCAGACGCGCGGGTACCTTGCGCCGCGAGCCGAGCCGTCGAAGGAGCGCCCATGCCGGACCAGCCCGCACCCGTGCCCGTGGAACGGCTCCGCTTCGAGATGCCGCCCGTGCACACGGACCCGGCAGAGGAACGCGCCCACCGCAAGGAGCGGCTCGCGGGCGCGCTGCGGCTGTTCGCCCGGCTCGGGTACGAGGACGGGGTCGCCGGGCACGTCACCGCCCGGGACCCGGAGGCCGACGACTGCTACTGGGTGAACCCCTTCGGCCGGGCCTTCGCCTCGCTCGGCCCCGAGGACCTGCTGCTCGTCGACGGCGACGGGCGGGTCCTGCGGGGGGAGCGGCGCGTCAACCAGCTGGCCTTCGCCGTGCACGCCGCCGTGCACCGGGCCCGCCCCGACGCGGTCGCCGTCGTCCGCGCGCAGGCCCCGTACGGCCGGGCCCTCGCCGCCCTCGGCGAGCTGCTCGCCCCGGTGACCCACGAGGCCTGTGCCTTCTACGAGGACCACGCGCTCCTCGACGAGTACGCCGGCGCGGAGGACGGCGCGCGCATCGCCCGCGCGCTCGGCCCGTACAAGGCGCTCGTCCTGCGCAACCACGGGCTGCTGACGGTCGGCGGCTCGGTGGACGCCGCCGTCTGGTGGTCCGTCGCGGCGGAACGGGCGGCGCAGGTCCAGCTGATCGCCCGGGCCGCCGGGAAGCCGGTGCTCATCGACCACCACAGCGCCCTCGCCACCCGCGAGCGGTTCGGCGGGGACCTGGCCGCCTGGGTGAGCTACCAGCCGCTGTGGCAGACCGTCGCGGACATGGCGTCAACATCATGAACCGTTAATCACCTGCTCTGACATCGTGCGCAATCCGGAGCACTGCCCCAGTGGTGCACAATTCGCTGGCATTGCCCCGTAGTTCAGAGAGGCGGCACGTACGTGGCTGTCCAAGAGATGTCCCGCGGCACCCATACCGCTGCCTGCGCCTGCGAAGAGTGCGCTCGGGAGGGGCACCGCCGCGCGGTCGCCGCGTTCCTGGAGAAGCGCGACGAGTTCGCCGCCGGACAGGGCGTGCCGTCCGCCGTCGCCCACTCCCTCGGCGCCTCCCGCCAGTGGGTCTCCGACGAGCTGACCCTGTCGGCCCGTACCGTCGCCGACCGCGGCCGCGAAGCCGGCACCTCCTGGCTGTACGTGTTCTCCCGGCGGGCCGTCCTCGCCGTGTGGATCGCCGCCGGCGTGCTGCTCGTGGTCCAGGTCGCCGCCGCGCTCGGCACCGGCTGGTCCACGGCCCGCACCGCCGGGCTGCTCGCGGCCCTGCTGCTCGCCGGGCTGCTGACGGTCGCCGCCCGCGCCCAGTCGGTGCGCGGCGGGCTGCTGGCCCCGCTGGTCGGCGAGGACAACCGGCTGTCCACCTCCAAGGCGGTGCCCAGTGCCTGGGTGGTGCTGACGGCGTTCGCCACGCTGCTGCTCGCGCTGCGGCTGGCCGCCTCGGCCCCCGGCCCGGAGCGGCAGGCGCTCTCCGCGGGCCTCGCCCTGGACCGGGCGCTGCCGCTGCTGTCGGTGGTCGTGCTGACCTCCGCGGTGGCGGTGCTGGTGCGCCGCGTGGTCTGCGTACGGATCATGAGCCAGCGGCTGCAGAAACTGCCGGCCGACCGGCCGCGCGGAGCGGACCTGCTGACGGACGACGCGGGCCGCGGCAGCTTCCCGGACGCGCAGTACCTGCTCGTCTCCACGGTCGCACTGGCCTACGCGGCGGCCTCGCTCGCCCGCTTCCCCGGCCGGCTGCCGCAGCTGCCCTGGGCGCTGGCCCTGCTGGTGGCCCTGTCGGCCGCCGTCTACCTGGCGGCGAAGTACGCCGAGGGCAGCCGCCCGCTGGTGCTGTCGGTGGTGCGCAGACGCGAGCCCGGGGACCTGGACGCCGCCGTCCGCCCCGGGGACGACATCGAGATCCGCGGGGTGGGCTTCGTCCCGCCGGGCGCGCAGACCCCCGAGATGCTCGCCCGGCTGGTGGTACGGATCGGCGCGGTCCACGTCCACGTGCCGCTGGTCCCGGTGCCCGGCGGGTTCACCAACCCCTCCGACGCGGTGCTCACGGTGCCGGTCCCGGCGGAAGTGGAACCCGGGCGCACCGAGATCCAGGTGGTCACGGCCGCCGGAGTGGAATCCAACCGCTGCACCATCGACGTGGCCGAGTGATCGGGGTAGACATGTCGCGTGACCAGAACCGAAGCACCTCCCCGGACCGACGTACCGCGCGGGCTGCGTGACCAGGCTGCCCGGTACCACCTGCTGCCCCTGCGCCTCTTCCTCGGCGTGACCTTCGTCTACGCGGGTCTGGACAAGCTCTTCGACCCCGCGTTCCTCTCGGCCTCCGGCGACGGCTCCATCGGCGACCTGATGCGCGGGGTGCGCGACACCTCCGCGGTCCCCGCCCTCGTGGACCTGTCCCTGGAAGCGCCCGTCGGCTTCGCCGTGTTCCTCGCGATCGCCGAGGTCCTGGTGGGCCTGGGCACCCTGGCCGGTCTGCTGTCGCGGGCCGCGGCCGCGGGCGGGGCGCTGATCTCGCTGAGCCTCTGGCTCACGGTGTCCTGGGCCGTGACCCCGTACTACTACGGCAACGACCTGATCTACCTGATGGCCTGGACTCCGCTGATCCTCGCCGGCGCGCCCTACCTGTCGCTGGACTCGGAGATCCGGTCTCGCCGGTCCCGGCGCACCGCGTAGGTCACCAGCCCCACCAGCGCGGCCAGCGTCAGCCCGCCCGCGGTCAGCGGGACGACCGCGTACCACGGCATGTCGGTCCCGCCGGTGGTCTCCACGAGGTGGAGCGCGCCCGCCAGCAGCAGGACCAGCCCCGCGATCAGCCGTCCCGGCTGGAACTCATGACGCCGCACGGGCCACCTCCACCTGTCCGATTCCCGCACTGAGGTCCAGCTCGATCGTCCCGCCCGCCTCGGTGCCGGCGGGCGGCGCGAGGGTCGCCGTCCGGTGCTGCTTCCCGGGCCCGGCCCGCTCGATGCGGCCCGCGGAGTCGCCGGGCAGCTGGATGTCGCCCAGGCGCCGGACGGTGACGTCCGCCTCGGCGGTGACCTCCCGCGGCAGCAGCACCTTGAGCCGGCCCGCGTCGACGGCGGCGCGGACGGTCACGCTGGTGCCCTTCGGCACGTCCAGGCGGCTCAGGTCCAAGGTGGCCAGCCCGGTGCCCGCCTCGTACACGGGCCGTACGTCGGCCACCGCGGCCGGGCGCCACTCGATCTCCTGCCAGTCGGTGCCGATCTCGCGCGGCAGCGCCGCGGCGCCCGCCAGCAGACCGGACGTGAGCAGGGCCAGGACGACCGTGCCGAAGCCGGTACGGCCCAGCAGGGAGCTGACCGCGAGGCCGAGGCCGAAGACGATCAGAGCGCAGGCGAGACCCGTCTGCAGGGCCACGCCGAGCGGGTTGCCCTCCCAGGCCGCCGCGGTACCGGCGCCCCCGGCCAGCAGGGCCAGTACGAACACCCGGCCGCCGATGCCGCCGCGCCCCCGCACCGCGGCGGCGGGCCGCCGTACGGCCGCGGCCGCGGCGCCGGACGCGCCGGACGCGCCGGACTCTGCCGGGTCGACGGTGTCGTCGGGCCCCCACAGGTATCCCGTCGCACCGACCGGACCGGTGGTGCCGTCCTTGACCAGCGGGTCGCGCCACCAGGAGGGGGAGCCCGGGGCGGGCGGCGCCTTCGTCTCCGGCGGGGCCGCCGGCGCGTGCGCGGCGCGGGGTGCGGCCCCGCCCGGGGCCGGTGCCTCCGCCTCGGGGGCCACGGCCTGCCTCCGCCGCTGCGACCAGTACGAGGCACCGCCCAGCGCCAGCACCACCAGCACCGAGAAGACCGCCAGGCCGCCGTTGTCCAGCATCGACAGGAACAGCGCACAGCCCACCAGCGCGGCGAACACCGCCGCCAGCGTCGCCCCTTCGACCCGGCCCGTCAGCAGCTTCTTCGCCTCGCTGTCCTCCTCGCCCTCCTGCGGGAGCAGCAGCCACGCGAAGCCGTAGAAGATCAGGCCGACGCCGCCGGTGACCGCGAGGACGCCCAGGACGATCCGGAAGACCACCGGGTCCAGGTCGAAGTACCGTCCCAGACCGCCGCACACGCCCGCGAGGACCTTGTCGCGCTTGCTGCGCCGCAGGGGCGGCCGGGCTTCGGCGCCCCGGGGTGCCCCGGGCGCCTCCGGCGGGGCATCGTGTACTTCGGTCATGCGTCCATGGTGACGGGCGGCGCGGCCGCCCGGAATCCGGCCCTACCCTGGCGCAACCCTGAAATCCCCCGGGCAGAAGTGGGGGGATGCCCTGATGCCGGGCCGCGTCGAGCCGTGTGACCCTAGGTGACATGCCCGTAGCCGCCGCCTCCCGCCCCCCGCACGCCCCGGACGCCGACGACCCGCCGCAGCGCAAGCTCTACCGGAGCGCCGACGGCCGGATGCTGGGCGGTGTCGCGCGCGGACTGGCCGGGCACCTCGGGCTGCCCGTGGGCTGGGTCCGGCTCGCGTTCCTGCTGCTGTTCATGTGGGGCGACGGGCTGGGCGTGCTGCTGTACGCCGCGTTCTGGGTGTTCGTACCGCTCGGCGTCGGCGGGCGCGCCGGGCACCGCTCCTTCTTCGAGTCCCTCCCCGACGGCACCCGCCGCCTGCGCAAACCGGACCGCGGGCAGATCACCGCGCTGATCGCCCTGTTCATCGGCGCGGGCATCTTCATCTCCAAGGTCCAGCTGGGCGGTGAGTCCGGGCGCTACGTGTGGCCCACGCTGCTGGTCGGAGCCGGGGTGGTGCTCGTGTGGCGGCAGGCCGACAACGCCCGCCGCGCCCATTGGACCACCGCCGCCGGCCGGCACGGGCGCCTCTTCCAGGCCGCCCGCGCACTCGCCGGGGTCGCCCTGGTCGGCGTGGGCCTGACCGTCTTCATCGTCGTACGGGGCTCGGCCGCGCAGCTCGGCAACGTCCTCACCGCCACCCTCGCCGTCCTCGTCGGCGTTGCCCTGCTCGCCGGACCCTGGCTGATCCGGATGACCCAGGACCTCTCCGAGGAACGGCTGATGCGCATCCGCGCCCAGGAACGCGCCGAGGTCGCCGCGCACGTGCACGACTCGGTGCTGCACACCCTCACCCTGATCCAGCGCAACGCGGAGGACGTGGGCGAGGTGCGCCGCCTCGCCCGCGCCCAGGAGCGCGAACTGCGCAACTGGCTCTACAGGCCCGAGGGCACCGGCAAGGACGAGGCGGAGGAGCCGGCCACCCTGGCGGAGGCCGTGAAGAAGACCGCCGCCGAGGTCGAGGACCACCACGGCGTGCCCATCGAGGTCGTCGTCGTCGGTGACTGCCCGCTCGACGACAAGCTGGGCGCACAGATCCAGGCCGCGCGCGAGGCGATGGTCAACGCCGCCAAGTACGGTGGCGAGGGCGGGCCGGTGCAGGTGTACGCCGAGGTCGAGGGCCAGACGGTGTTCGTGTCCGTACGGGACCGCGGACCGGGCTTCGACATCGACGCGGTACCCGACGACCGCATGGGCGTACGAGAATCGATCATCGGCCGGATGCAGCGCAACGGCGGGACCGCGCGACTGCGGTCCGCGCCCGACGGTGGCACGGAAGTCGAGCTGGAGATGGAGAGGGCGGCGAACGCGGCATGACCGAGGACGAGAAGAACGCAGGCGTGGGGGAGACCAGGCGCGTCCGGGTGGTGCTCGTCGACGACCACAGGATGTTCCGCACCGGCGTGCAGGCCGAGATCGGCGAGACCGGCCGGACCGGCGTGGAGGTCGTCGGCGAGGCCGCCGACGTCGACCAGGCCGTCACCGTCATCACGGCCACCCGCCCCGAGGTGGTCCTCCTCGACGTGCACCTGCCCGGCGGCGGCGGCGTCGAGGTGCTGCGGCGGTGCGCCCCGCTGATGGCCGCCGCCGAGAACCCGGTGCGGTTCCTGGCGCTGTCGGTGTCGGACGCGGCCGAGGACGTCATCGGCGTGATCCGCGGCGGAGCGCGCGGCTACGTCACCAAGACCATCACCGGCACCGACCTGGTGGACTCCGTCTTCCGCGTGCAGGACGGCGACGCGGTGTTCTCGCCGCGCCTGGCCGGCTTCGTGCTGGACGCGTTCGCCTCGACGGACGCGCCGCCGGTGGACGAGGACCTGGACCGGCTCACGCAGCGCGAGCGCGAGGTGCTGCGGCTGATCGCGCGCGGGTACGCGTACAAGGAGATCGCCAAGCAGCTCTTCATCTCGGTGAAGACGGTGGAGTCGCACGTCTCGGCGGTGCTGCGCAAGCTCCAGCTCTCCAACCGGCACGAGCTGACCCGCTGGGCGACGGCCCGCCGCCTGGTCTGAACCGTGGGGCGCATGTGACGCAGGAGGTGCGCGTGATGTCGGACACCTGAGGTCCGGCGGCCGTCGCCCCCGGTGCCCCGTTGACCTGCGGTGTGACCGAAACCGCAGGTCGACGGGGCAACCGGGGCCCGGTGAGCGGGCCTCTACGGTGGCGTGATGAGCCTGACCGGGACACCCTTCTTCGCCACGGTGATCGCACTGACCGCGATCGCCGTCATCCTGCCCCTGGCCGTGTGGAGCAAGGTGCGCGGCCCCGCCGTGGTGCGTACGTCCCTGCGCTTCCTGATGGTGGTGTTCGCCCAGGTCACGGCCGTCGCCGTGGTGTTCGTGGCCGTCAACCGCGCCGAGCACTTCTACAACTCGTGGGGCGACCTGCTCGGGACCGGCGACTACGTCACGGCGGCCCCCGACCTCGGTCCGGACGGGCTCGGCGGCAAGAAGGTCCAAGAGGCGCCCAAGGTCAAGCAGGCCTTCCAGCCCGTCGACGGGCTCGGCGGCCGGGTGCAGAAGACGGAGCTCGACGGCAAGATCTCCGGCGTGAAGGGCGACGTCCTGGTGTGGCTGCCGCCGCAGTACGACGACCCGGCCTTCAAGGACAAGAAGTTCCCCGTCGTCGAGCTGATCCCGGGCATACCCGGAACGGGCAAGTCCTGGTTCCAGGGGCTCAAGGCGCACGAGGTGCTGGAGCCGCTGATGAAGAGCGGCAAGGTGCAGCCGTTCATCCTGGTCTCGCCGCGCGCCATGCTGGTGGGCAACGGCGACACGGGCTGCGCCAACCTCCCCGGCAAGGTCAACGCCGACAGCTGGTTCAGCGTCGACGTCCGCAAGATGGTCGTCGACAACTTCCGGGCCTCGGACGAGGCACGCACCTGGGGCGTCGCCGGGTACTCGGCCGGCGCCTACTGCGCCGCCAAGCTGGCCATCTCCCACCCCGACCGCTACAGCGCCGCCGTCTCCCTGTCGGGCTACAACGACCCCGGCCAGGAGCCCACCTCGCTGGTCGCGCAGGACCCGCAGACGCGGGCCGCGCACAACCTGAAGAACATCCTCAAGGCGCAGCCGGCCCCGCCCGCCGTCTCCTTGTGGCTGTCGGGCGCGGAGCAGGACGGTTACCTGTCCGGCATGGACCTCAAGGGGATCGCGCAGAAGCCCACCGCCGTCCACGCGGAGAAGGTCGTCGGCGGCCACAACCTGGAGTCGTGGTCCAAGCAGCTGCCGCAGACCTTCGGCTGGCTGAGCGGCGTGGTCAAGGCCCCGTAGGCCCAGCGCGGGCAGGGCCGAGGGCTCACGCGGGGCGGGATGCGCCGGCCCAGGGCATCGAGTCGATCGGCGCCAGCCGGACCGTCGATCCCGGGCGCGGGGCGTGGATCATCTGGCCGTTGCCGACGTAGAGACCGACGTGCGTGATCCCGGAGTAGAAGAACACCAGGTCCCCGGGGGCCAGCTGGTCGCGGGACACGCGCCGGCCGGCGTTGATCTGGGTGTAGGTGGTGCGGGGCAGCGAGACCCCCGCCGAGCGCCAGGCCGCCTGGGTCAGCCCCGAGCAGTCGAAGGAGCCGGGCCCCGTCGCGCCCCACACGTAGGGCTTGCCGATCGAGCCGTACGCGAAGGCCACGGCGCGGGCCGCGCGCGAGCCGTCGGCCGGCGGCGGGGGCGCGGGTGCGGCCTGACCGGCGGGGGCCGCGGCGGAGGCGGCGCCGGGCGCCTGGGCCTCGTAGGCGGCCCGCTCCTCGGCGGTGAGCCTGGCCAGCAGCCGCTTGGCGGCCGCGAGCTTCTCCTCGGCCTCCGCCTTGTGGGCGGCGAGCTCGTCCTGCCGGGTGCGCAGGTCGGCGAGCCGTCCCGACGCCTGCTCGCGCAGCCGGGAGACCTCGTCGAGCTTGCGGCGCACGGTGCTGATCCCGGCGGCGTTGCGCTCCCCGGCGCGCGAGATGAAGGAGGCCTGGGCGAGGTACTCCTGCGGGTCGTCCGCCAGCGCGAGCCGGACGGCGGTGCCCAGGGAGCCGCTGCGGTACTGGGAGGCGGCGAGCGTCCCGAGCGCGCCGCGGGCGGTGTTGAGCTGCTCGGCCTTGCGGGCGGCCTCGTCGCGCAGGCCGGTCAGGGCCCGTTCGGCGTCGTCGGCCTGTTCCTTCGCCCCGTTGTACCGCTCGGTCGCCGCCTCGGCCTCCTCGTAGAGCCGGTCCACCTCCGTCTTGATCTGCGCGGGAGTGGGCCGGGGGTCGGCCTGGGAGGTGCCTTCGAAGGCGGTGGCGGTGGCAGCGCCCGCGAGGGCGATGGTGGCTGCGGTGCGTACCGAGCCGCCGGAGAGCGCGCGCTGCCTGGGCTTTCGATGACTGGCCACGAGGGCCTCACGTCCTTCCTCTGCCGGTGCTGCTTGGAGGAGGACGCTAGACCCGCAGGTAACGGGCGGATGACGGGATGATCGTAAGTGGCCTGATGCGACCGGAGCTGGCCGCGCCGGACCGGAGCGGATCGTTCCGGGGTGGGTCAGTGCCAGAGAAGGGCGATGAAGACGTTGATCACGGTCAGGCCACCGACCGTGGCGAACGCCGCCTTGTCCACGTGCTCCTCGTCGCGCTTGACGTAGACCAGGGCGAGGATCACGAAGAGGAGCGCGAGCTTCACGCCGACCTTGACGTTGTTGACGGGGCTGCCGTCCATCTCGTTGAAGCCGACCAGCAGCACGCCGGTGACGAGCATGGTGAGCGCGCCGTGCAGCATGGCGGGCGTGAAGCGGGCGGTGCCCGCGCCCATCGCCTTCATCTGGGTCAGGAAGCCGCCGAGCAGGGCCGCGATCCCGATGATGTGCAGTCCGACGAAGACACTGATCAGTACGTCCATGGCAGCCGAGCGTACGGGGACGGGTGTGCGGCCCGGCGGGCGGGGCGGTCCGCGGACGACCCCCGCACGGGGCCGACCGTACGAGATCCTCGAATGCTCGCGAGGTGTCCGTACGAGATCTGCGTACAGTGGGGCCATGCCCGCCTCCGCCGACCCGCCCCACCCCGCCGCCGACCGCATCCAGCTGGTCGACGTCCTGGCGGCGCTCGGCCATCCCGTCCGGTTGGAGATCGTCCGCAAGCTGGCCTCCGGCGCGGAGGCCTCCTGCGGCGAGGTCGTACCCGACCTGCCCCGGTCCAGCGTCACGCACCACCTCAGGACGCTGCGCGAGAGCGGAGTCATCTGCCGGCGGGCCCAGGGCCGCAAGCTCTACCTGGCGCTGCGCCGCGACGACCTGGAGCTGCGTTTCCCCGGTCTGCTGGAACTCGTGCTGACGTGTCGGTCCCGCCCCCTAGACTCGGAATGCGATGAGCAGCCTCTTTGACGACAGCTTCCTGGCGGACCTCACCCCCTCCGACGAGGTCCCGCCGCCGCCCGAGGAGCACCCCGCCCCGGAGGCGGGTGCGGACGACCTCTTCGGGGGTCACTTCGACGTGCCCATGACCGGGGACGCGTACTACCGGGACGGCGCCCCCAAGCCCGTCATCGACCCGGCGACGCTCCTCGACGGCCTGAACGAGCAGCAGGCCGCGGCCGTGGTGCACGCGGGTTCCCCGCTGCTCATCGTGGCCAGCGCCGGCTCCGGCAAGACCCGGGTGCTGACGCACCGCATCGGCCACCTGCTGTCCGCGCGCAACGTCCACCCCGGCCAGATCCTCGCGATCACCTTCACCAACAAGGCCGCCGGCGAGATGAAGGAGCGCGTCGAGGGCCTGGTCGGCCCGCGCGCGGGCGCCATGTGGGTCTCCACCTTCCACAGCGCGTGCGTGCGCATACTGCGCCGCGAGTCCAAGCGGCTCGGCTTCACCTCCTCCTTCTCGATCTACGACGCGGCCGACTCGAAGCGCCTGATGGCGCTCGTCTGCCGCGACCTGGACCTGGACCCCAAGAAGTTCCCCCCGAAGTCCTTCAACGCCAAGATCTCGAACCTGAAGAACGAGCTGATCGACGAAGAGGCCTTCGCCGACCAGGCCGCCGACGGCTTCGAGAAGACCCTGGCCCAGGCGTACGTGATGTACCAGGCGAGGCTGCGCGAGGCCAACGCCCTCGACTTCGACGACATCATCATGACCACGGTCCACCTGCTCCAGGCGTTCCCGGACGTCGCCGAGCACTACCGGCGCCGCTTCCGGCACGTCCTGGTCGACGAGTACCAGGACACCAACCACGCCCAGTACACGCTGGTGCGCGAGTTGGTCGGCACCGGCTACCCGGACCTGCCCCCGGCCGAGCTGTGCGTGGTGGGTGACGCCGACCAGTCGATCTACGCCTTCCGCGGCGCGACGATCCGCAACATCCTCCAGTTCGAGGAGGACTACAAGGACGCGACGACGATCCTGCTGGAGCAGAACTACCGCTCCACGCAGACGATCCTCTCCGCCGCCAACGCCGTCATCGAGCGCAACGAGAACCGCCGGGCGAAGAACCTGTGGACCGAGGCCGGCACCGGCGCGGTCATCACCGGCTACGTCGCGGACACCGAGCACGACGAGGCGCAGTTCGTCGCCGACGAGATCGACCGGCTCACCGACGCCGGGGACGCCAAGTCCGGCGATGTCGCGATCTTCTACCGGACCAACGCCCAGTCGCGCGTGTTCGAAGAGATCTTCATCCGGGTCGGCCTGCCCTACAAGGTCGTCGGCGGCGTCCGCTTCTACGAGCGCAAGGAGGTCCGCGACGTCCTCGCGTACCTGCGCGTCCTGGCGAACCCCGAGGACAACGTCCCGCTGCGCCGCATCCTGAACGTCCCCAAGCGCGGCATCGGCGAGCGCGCCGAGGCCATGATCGACGCGCTCGCGCTGCGCGAGAAGATCACCTTCCCGCAGGCGCTGCGGCGGGTGGACGAGGCCTTCGGCATGGCGGCCCGCTCCACCAACGCGGTGAAGCGGTTCAACGCGCTGATGGAGGAGCTCCGTACGATCGTCGACTCGGGTGCCGGCCCGGCGGTGGTGCTGGAAGCGGTCCTGGAGCGCACCGGTTACCTCGCCGAACTCCAGGCGTCGACCGACCCGCAGGACGAGACGCGCATCGAGAACCTCCAGGAACTGGCGGCGGTGGCGCTGGAGTTCGAGCAGGCCCGGGAGGCTGCGGCCGCCGAGGCGCCCGAGGGCGCGGCGGCCCCCGTCGGTCCCGGCACCCTCGCCGAGTTCCTGGAGCAGGTCGCCCTGGTCGCCGACTCCGACCAGATCCCCGACGAGGACGAGGACGGTTCCGGGGTCATCACCCTCATGACCCTGCACACCGCCAAAGGCCTCGAATTCCCGGTGGTGTTCCTGACCGGCATGGAGGACGGGGTCTTCCCGCACATGCGGGCGCTCGGCCAGACCAAGGAGCTCGAGGAGGAGCGCCGCCTCGCCTACGTCGGCATCACGCGGGCGCGCGAGCGGCTGTACCTGACCCGTTCCAGCATGCGCAGCGCATGGGGCACGCCCTCCTACAACCCGCCGTCGCGGTTCCTGGAGGAGATCCCGGACCAGTACCTGCAGTGGAAGCGCACGGGGGCGGCCCAGAAGCCGGCCGGTCCGATGCGCAGTTCCGGATACGGCTCGGGCACGGGCGGCGGACGGTCGTCTTTCGGCACCTCGCCCGAGGCCTTCCTGTCCTCGTCGCGCACGAAGTCGGGCCCGTCCGGGTTCGCGACGCGCCGGGCCTCGGACAAGCCGGTCATCGCGCTGGTGGTGGGGGACCGGGTCACGCACGACCAGTTCGGGCTCGGCACCGTCATGGAGGTCAAGGGAGCGGGCGCGGACGCGCAGGCCACCATCGACTTCGGCGACGACAAGCCGAAGCGGCTGCTGCTGCGGTACGCGCCGGTGCAGAAGCTCTGAGGACTGCCGACCACGCGCGCGTGCCCGGCACCCTGGGGGGTGCCGGGCACGGGTGGAGCGGTGGGGCAGGAGCCGCTATCTCGGGTCGAGGCCGTGGCTGCGCAGCCAGGCCAGCGGGTCGATCGCGGAGCCGCCGCCGGGCCGGACCTCGAAGTGCAGGTGCGGGCCGGTGGAGTTGCCGGAGTTGCCCGAGTAGGCGATGACGTCGCCCGCCTTGACCTTGCCGCCGCGGATCTTGGTGGAGCTGAGGTGGCAGTACCAGGTCTCGGTGCCGTCGGGCGCGGTCACTATGGCCATGTTGCCGTAGGCGCTGTTGTACTGCGTGCGCACGGTGCCGTCGGTGGCCGCCATGACCGGCGTGCCGTAGGACACCGGGAAGTCGATGCCGGTGTGCACCGACATCCACATGCCGCCGGCCTGGCCGAAGTTGGCGCTGAGGCCGTGCTGGTTCACCGGGATGGCGAACTTGGGGCGGGCGGCCTCCTTGGCCGCGGCCTCCTCGGCCTTCTTCTTCTTCTCCTCTTCCTGGCGCTCGCGCAGGTCGATGCGCTCCTGCGTGCGGCTCGCGCGGTCCGCGAAGTCGCCCGCGTCGGCGCTGAGCGCGACCAGTTGGGTGTCCAGCTTGGTGTTCGCCGCGACCGGCTTCACCGAGGCCGGGTCGGGCGCGGCCATCGTGGTGGTGTCCTCGCCGGGCGCGTCCGAGCCGGTCAGCCCGCCGACGGAGGCGGCCGCGACGCCCGCGACCCCCATCACGCAGGCGGAGGGAACGGCGACGGTCAGCAGGGCGGAACGCTTCGCCGGGGTGCGGCGACGGCCGCCGGCCGACTTGGCGCCGGCCGCCTTCGTACCGGCCGCCTTCGTACCGGCCGACTTGGCGTTGCCCTTGGTGGCGTTGCGGCGCGCGGCGCGCGGCGCGGACGTCACCGGCATGGCCTGGGTGGGCATGTCGTGGACGCCGTGCAGTTCGACCTCGGGCAGTTCGTACGCCTCGTAGGTCTCATGGGCCTCGGGCGAGTCGTGAACCTCGTGGGCCTCGGGCGTCTCGGCCGCCCCGTCGGTGAGGACCTCGAACACGGCGGTCTCGCTGTAGGCGTTGCCGCCCCCGGCCTCGTGGGCCCCCTGCGCCTCGTGCACCTCGTGGGCGTACCCGACGGTG
Organism: Streptomyces sp. WAC03905; assembly: GCF_057371075.1. Taxonomy (NCBI): domain Bacteria; kingdom Bacillati; phylum Actinomycetota; class Actinomycetes; order Kitasatosporales; family Streptomycetaceae; genus Streptomyces; species Streptomyces sp. WAC03905. The sequence goes on along the minus strand of NZ_JBXYDZ010000003.1, from coordinate 3,230,185 downwards.
CCGAGGGAGGTCGTGCCGTACGCGTAGTCCTGCTGCGCGGGCTGGTAGTCGTACGCGTATGCGGCCTCGGGCTGCGCCGGGGTCTGCGGGACGGTGTTCCAGGCGGTCGCGTCGTAGGCGCCGGTCTCGGTGCCGGTGGTGCCGAAGCCCGGCATCGCCCAGTGGCCGGTCTGCTCGGCGGAGGTGTCGTAGCCGAAGGAGGCCGACGGGTAGGCGGTGTAGCCGGACTGGTCCGTGCCCGCACCCCCGGCAGCGTTCCATGCGCTCGCGTCCCAGCTCCCGGTGGTGTCCTCGGGTGCGGACTGCGACGGGATCGTGGACAGGTAGGGGTCCTGCGAGGTCCACGCGGTGGTGTCGTACGCGCCGGTCTCATAGGAGCCGTAGCCCGCGTAGTTGACCCCCTGGCCCTGCGTTTCATAGGAAACGTAGGCCGAGTCACCAGCGAAAGCGGTGGTGGAAAGGCCGTCATACCCGGGATCCGGGTACTGGCCCGACGAGGGGCGGTCGTTCACCAACTTCTCTTTCGCCTCGGCAGTGGGGGCCTGGGTGGCCGGGAACTCGAAGTTCACCGGAGGAGAGCAGTGGCGTGACTGTACCCGGCGGTCACTCGCCACGACAATCTTCGCCGGGTCCTCAGATCAGCGGAACCGGGCATTCGGCCGTCTTTCGGTCGACGAAAGACGCAGCCTTGGCCTTGAGTTCGAAATCTGTTCGACTCTCAGTCGCCGGGTGGTCAGGCGACGGAAGCGGCGTCCGGGCCCGTCATCGCAGTGGGGGCGGGGCCGTCGAGGGTGCGGACGACCGCCGCGATGACCGCCGGGTGTGCCGGGAGGGCGAGATGCCCGATGCCCGTGACCTGCACATTTTCCACACACAGGTCCGGGTGTTCGATCCGTGCGCTGCCCACTGGGGCCATCAGCGTGTCGAACCCGCTCCAGAACGCCACGCAGCGGGTGGCGCAGCCGGGCGAGGGCGCCGCCAACTCGGCCAGCACCTCGGAGCCCGGACGCATCTGCCGCACCAGGGGGTGCGCGTCCATGAAGGGGGCGACCCGGGTGCCGGAATGCGGGGTGCCGAGCGTGACGAGGGTGCGCACGCGCGTGTCGCCGCCGAGGCGCTGGACGTAGTACCGGCCGACGAGGCCGCCCAGGCTGTGCCCGACGAGGTCGACCTGCTCGTGTCCGGTGCGCTCGCACAGCTCCTCGACGCGCCGGGCGAGGTGGCGGGCGATGACGCGCAGATCGAGCGTGAGCGGCGAATAGTTGTACGCCTCCACCTGCCGCAGCCCGCCGGCCGCCAGGGCGCGGCGCAGCAGGAAGAAGACGGAGCGGTTGTCGGTGAACCCGTGGAGGAGCAGGACGGGCGGGCGCGTCGTGGCGGCGACGGTCGCCCTCTTCTCCTGGCACACCCCGGTGGGGTACAGCAGGAGGTGCCCTCCGAGGACGACGACCTCCAGCGCACCGGCCCGCAGTGCGGCGCCGGACAAGGGGACGGGAACGGGTAAGGACAGACCCATCGACGGCCTCCCATGATCCTCCTGGGGCGGCGGCCGCCGCACCACCGTGCCGTGCGGCTGGCGGCACGGTGGCGCAATGCCGTCCCACGTGTGATTTCCCCCTCGTGCTTGACCGCGAAACGGCGGCGTGCGCGATGCTGTACTTAACGTTCGTTCACTCGGGAGGCAGTGCGATGGGTGTGACCGGTCCGATCCGTGTGGTGGTGGCCAAGCCGGGTCTCGACGGCCACGACCGCGGGGCCAAGGTGATCGCGCGTGCGCTGCGGGACGCGGGCATGGAGGTCATCTACACCGGCCTCCACCAGACCCCCGAGCAGATCGTGGACACCGCGATCCAGGAGGACGCCGACGCGATCGGCCTGTCGATCCTCTCCGGCGCCCACAACACGCTCTTCGTGCGCGTGCTGGAGCTCCTCAAGGAGCGCGACGCGGAGGACATCAAGGTCTTCGGCGGCGGCATCATCCCGGAGGACGACATCGCCCCCCTCAAGGAGAAGGGCGTGGCCGAGATCTTCACTCCGGGTGCCACGACGACCGCCATCGTGGACTGGGTCAACGCCCACGTGCGGCAGTAGCCGCCGGCGCCCGGACAGCGGGCCGTCCGCCCGGACGGCCCCGCGCCGCAGGACGGGACGCGCACCGCCCGGCCCGCGGCCGCGCCCGGCCCGCGGCCGCGCCCGGCCCGCCCGGACGGTCCCGCGTAGGTCGGGCGCCGTCATGGCGGGACCGGAGGGGCTGCTCGTCGCGTCCGTCCCGCGCGGCGCATGCACACCTGCGCCTGCGCCTGCGCCTGCATCTGCATGCGCATCGGCCTCTCCGCGCCGCGCGGGCCGGGGAGGGTACCGTCCCACCAGGAATCAGGCCGGGGTCAGTTCCGACAGCATCGACGCGCGCAGCCGGAGCGTGGCCACCAGGCGCTGGAAGGCCTCCGCCCAGTACGCCGCCGCCCCCGGGGACGCGTCCGGCGTGTCCTGCGTGGCGGAGGTCAGGGCCTCCAGCCGGCCTGCTTCGGAGGGGTCGAGGCAGCGCTCGGCCAGGCCCATCACCCCGCTGAAGCTCCACGGATAGCTGCCCGCCTCGCGCGCGATGTCCAGCGCGTCCACGACGGCCCGGCCGAGCGCGCCCGCCCATGGCACCACGCACACCCCGAGCAGCTGGAAGGCCTCGGAGAGCCCGTGGGCCCGTATGAACTCCGCGACCCATTCGGCCCGTTCCGCATGCGGCAGGGTCTCCAGCAGCTTGGCCCGCTCCGCGAGGGAGGCCGTGCCCGGACCCGCCGCCGGGGGCGCCGATGCCGGGCCGAGCAGGGCCCGCGACCACTCCGGGTCCCGCTGGCGGACCGCCGCCCGGCACCACGCGGCGTGCAGCTCCTCCGTCCAGCCGTCGGCCGCGGCCACCGGCAGGGCGACCAGCTCCGCGGGGCCGAGGCCCCCGAACCGCTCCCGCCAGCACGACAGCGGTGCCGCCTCCACCAGCTGGCCGAGCCACCAGGCCCGCTCCCCGCGCCCGGCGGGCGGCCGCTTGACCACCCCGTCGCGCAGCATCCCCGCGTCGCACTCGGCCGGCGGCGTCACCCCCTCCGGTCCCACGCAGGCCAGCGCGCGCTCGGCCATCCGCCCGGCCAGCGCCGACTGCGGCAGCGCGGACAGCAGTTCGGCGGCCGTCGCCCGCACATTGCGACTCCGGTCGCCCAGCGCCGCCTCCAGGAAGGGCTCGTCCTCCAGGGACAGTCCCGACCGCAGCGAGTCGAGGAACATCAGCCGGTCCTCGGCCCGTTCGGTCGCCCAGGTCGTCGCCAGCAGCCGCGGTGCGGCCGCGGGCTCATGGGCCCGTACGGCGCCCAGCAGCGCCACCCGCTCCGCGAACAGCCCCTCCTCCCAGAGCCGTTCCACCGCTGAGGGGTCGGTCACGTCCGGCAGCTGCCCGCCGCCCGCCCCGCCGCGCAGGGCGAAGCGCCAGTCGGGATTCATCCGCGCCAGCCACAGCCCGCGCGTCCCGGCCAGGGCCAGGGCGTGCGGACGCAGGTCGGTACGGGCCCGGGCGGCGTCCAGCAGTGCCGGTGCGAGCGCGTCGGGCGCGCGGTAGCCGTGCCGGCCGGCCGCGGCCAGCCACTGCGGGAGCAGCTCCGTCAGGTCCGGGGCCGACCCGCGCCGTCCGCCGCCGTTCACCGGGCCGCTGCGCCCGGCCAGCAGTTGCGCGAGCCGGTGGGCCGCCGCCTCCGGAGGCGCCGGCCGCGGGTCGCGGGGTGCGGGCTCCGGGCGCGGGCGCGCCTCCGCGGGCCGCAGCCCCGCCCGGCGGCGGACGGCGTGGACGGCCGCGGCGTCCAGCAGTGCCTCCGGCGAGCCCGGCCGGGCCCCCGCCCCGGCGCCGGTCGGTGCCCAGCAGCGCGGCGCCGACCAGCTCCTCCCACTCCCCGTACCCCTCGTCACCCTCGCCCATCGGTGCCCCTCCCTCGCTGCTCGTCCTGGATCGTGTCCGTCGCCCCGGTCCCGCCCCCTCCGCGGGACCGGGGCTGTCTGTGCCTCGTGCGGCTTCGGTCAACTGGCGTGGTTGTCGTTCATGAAAGCCCCCCGGCTTCTCGTCGTTGCGTCTACGGCGCCCCCCGGCGCCGCACCTCCCCGTGCCGCTCCCGTGCGACGGCACAGGACCCCCCAGGCCCCCTGCTGTCCGGTTGTCTCCCGCGTCCCGCTCAGGACAGGGCGACCGGCTCGGTCGAGCCGGGCTGCCATGCCGTCAGCGGGGTGAACCCGCGGTGGCCGCACTCGCCGAAGACCGTCACCGGGCCCCCGCCCGACAACGCGGCCAGCTGCCACAGCCCTCCGCGGGAGCGGCTGCCCGCCCCGGTGAGGGGCACCGGCAGCGCGGAGGCGCCCTCCGCGTCGGCCAGCTGCCAGCCGGCCTCTCCCGGTATCGGAACCACCGGCCCGAGCACCACCGGCCAGGACTCCAGCCACGGGTCCTCCCGCAGCGCCGCCCCGTAGGCCTCCAGGGCCGCCCCTGTACTCACCCCGGCCGGCACCTCCGTGCACGGCGCGGCCGCCGCGGACCTCTCCCCGAGGTCCGCCCGCAGCCCCGCCGAGCCGGGCCGGAAGCGCATCTCCGCCTCCAGCACCAGACCCACCGGCAGCGCCAGCCCCGGCGGCCGCCCGGGCGGTCCGAAGTCCAGCACCAGCGCGGGCCGTCCCCCCGTCAGCCCGCGCAGCCATATGCGGCGCGTGGTGAGCCGGCCGTCCGGCGACACCGAGTCGTACTGGGCGAGCACCAGCCAGCGGTCCCGTACGGCCTCCCCCTCCCCGGAGGCCGGCAGTCCCACCCGGCTGCGCACGGTCGCCGCCAACTGGTCCGGAAGCCCCGTCACCCCCATCCAGGCCCGGTCCAGCAGGTGCAGCAGCGCCGCCTCCTCCAGCATCCGGGCGGGCCAGCCCGGGCCGCAACTGGGTATCGTCCCCAACTCCCGGACCCGCCCCGCCAGTCCGGGTGCCTGGGCGTCGACCATCCGGGCGGCGGTCTCCTCCCACGCCGCGTACCCGGTCCGCTCCTGGCCCGCGAGCCCGCCGCGCAGCAGGTCGGCCAGCCGCTGTTCCAGCTCGGCGACCCCCGCACCGACGCGCGCCGCCCGCCGCTCGGCCCGTCGCCGGGCCGCCTCCTCGTCCACCGGCCCGGTCGCCCCGGCCGCCGTCCGCGCTGCCTTGGCGGCGCGGTCCGACAACCACTGCGCGGCCCAGTCCGGTGCCTCCCCGGGCTCGCCCACCCCCTCGGCGGACCAGAGCAGGAGCAGCCCCAGCGCGTGCTTGCACGGGAACTTCCGGCTCGGGCAGGAGCACTTGTAGGCCGGACCCGTCAGATCGACGACCGTCCGGTACGGATTGCTCCCGCTGCCCTTGCACAACCCCCATACAGAACCGGAAGCGGAACCTCCGATCTGTGACCACGGCCCCGCACCGCCGAGTCTGCCACCCGCCTTGCGTGAGGCATCGTCAGGAGCCAGAGCCAGTACCTGTTCCGCCGTCCAGCGGACCCCCTGCTCAGTCATGTGAACCACCGTAGAGACCCCCTCTGACAATCGCTCTGACCTGCAACGACGTCCTGGGCGAGGGGTGTTGTCAGTGGCGTGGTGCACCGTGGGAACAGCAGTCGGGAGCGGCTGCCGAGCATTGGAGGGGGACCATGAGCAAGCCCGAGAACGGCATCGGCGCCGAGGCGCTGCGACCGCACGCCGAAGACGCCTTCGCACACGAACTGAAAGCCCTGGCGGCCGCCGACGACCGGCCCCGCCCGACCCGCTGGAAGCTCTCCCCGTGGGCCGTCGCCACCTACCTGCTCGGCGGCACGCTCGACGACGGCACGGTGATCACACCCAAGTACGTCGGCCCGCGCCGCATCGTCGAGGTCGCGGTCACCACCCTGGCCACCGACCGCGCCCTGCTGCTGCTCGGCGTTCCCGGCACGGCCAAGACCTGGGTGTCGGAGCACCTCGCGGCCGCCGTCAGCGGCGACTCCACGCTCCTCGTCCAGGGCACCGCCGGCACCCCGGAGGAGGCCATCCGGTACGGCTGGAACTACGCCCGCCTCCTCGCCCACGGCCCCAGCCGGGAGGCCCTCGTCCCCAGCCCCGTCATGCGGGCCATGGCCGACGGCATGACCGCCCGCGTCGAGGAGCTCACCCGCATCCCCGCCGACGTCCAGGACACCCTCATCACCGTCCTGTCCGAGAAGACCCTGCCGATACCGGAGCTCGGCGAAGAGGTCCAGGCCGTACGCGGGTTCAACCTGATCGCCACCGCCAACGACCGCGACCGCGGCGTCAACGAGCTCTCCAGCGCGCTGCGCCGCCGCTTCAACACCGTCGTCCTGCCGCTGCCCGCCACCGCGGACGCGGAGGTCGACATCGTCGCCCGCCGCGTCGACCAGATGGGCCGCGCCCTCGACCTGCCGGCCGTGCCCGAGGGGCTGGAGGAGATCCGCCGCGTCGTCACCGTCTTCCGCGAGCTGCGCGACGGCGTCACCGACGACGGCCGGACGAAGGTGAAGTCGCCCAGCGGCACCCTGTCCACGGCCGAGGCCATCTCCGTCGTCACCAACGGCCTCGCCCTGGCGGCCCACTTCGGCGACGGCGTCCTGCGTCCCTCCGACGTGGCCGCGGGCATCCTCGGCGCGGTCGTCCGCGACCCCGCGGCCGACAAGGTCGTCTGGCAGGAGTACCTGGAGGCCGTGGTCCGCGAGCGCGACGGCTGGAAGGACTTCTACCGGGCCTGCCGGGAGGTGACGGCATGAGCACCGCCCGCCAGGGTCCGCTGCTCCTCGGAGTGCGCCACCACGGGCCCGGATCGGCCCGGGGGGTCCGGGCCGCCCTGGACGCGGCCCGCCCGGCCGCCGTGCTGATCGAGGGACCGCCCGAGGGGGACGCACTGCTCGGACTGGCCGCCGATCCCGGTATGCGGCCGCCCGTGGCGCTGCTCGCGCACGCCGCGGACGACCCCGGCCGGGCCGCGTTCTGGCCGCTGGCCGACTTCTCCCCGGAGTGGGTCGCGATCCGCTGGGCGCAGGAGGCGGGCGTACCGGTCCGCTTCATGGACCTGCCCGCCGCTCACTCGCTGGCCGCCGCCGGGGAGCCGGAGGCGGACCACTCCGAGCCCGACGCGGTCCGGGTGGACCCGCTCGCGGTGCTCGCCGGGACCGCCGGGTACGACGACCCCGAGCGCTGGTGGGAGGACGTCGTCGAGCACCGGGGGACCGGCGGCGCGGGCGAGGAGGCGCTCGGCGCGTTCGAGGCGCTCGGAGAGGCCATGGGCGCCCTGCGCGAGACCTACGGCGACGGCGGTCACCACCGCGACCTGGTCCGCGAGGCGTACATGCGGCAGCGGATGCGGGCCGCCCGCCGCGAGTTCGGCGACGGCTACGCCGTGGTGTGCGGGGCCTGGCACGTTCCGGCGCTGCGGGCGAAGACCACGGTGGCCGCCGACAAGGCGCTGCTGACCGGCCTGCCCAAGGTCAAGGTGGAGACGACCTGGGTGCCGTGGACGCACCGCCGGCTCGCCCGCGCCGGCGGGTACGGGGCGGGGATCACCTCGCCCGGGTGGTATGCCCACCTCTTCTCCGCCCGCGACCGGCCCGTCGAGCGGTGGCTGACCAAGGTCGCCGGCCTGCTGCGGGAGGAGGACCGGCAGGTGTCCTCGGCGCACGTCATAGAAGCGGTCCGGCTCGCCGAGACGCTGGCCGCGATGCGGGGCAGGCCCCTGCCCGGCCTGACGGAGACCCTGGAATCGGTCCGGGCGGTGATGTGCGACGGCTCCGACGTACCGCTCGCGCTCGTCGAGGACCGCCTGGTCGTCGGCGACGTGCTCGGTGAGGTACCCGACGGGGCGCCCGTCGTACCGCTCCAGCGCGACCTGACACGGCAGCAGCGCTCCCTGCGGCTCAAGGTGGAGGCGCAGGAGCGCGAGCTGGAGCTCGACCTGCGCAAGGACGCCGACGCGGCCAAGTCCCGGCTGCTGCACCGGCTGCGGCTCCTCGGCATCGGCTGGGGCAGCCCGACGGCGTCCCGGAGCAGCACCGGAACCTTCCGCGAGACCTGGCGGCTGCGCTGGGAGCCGGAGCTGTCCGTACGGGTCGCCGAGGCCGGGATCTGGGGCACCACCGTCCTCGCCGCGGCCACCGCGAAGGCGGAGGCGGACGCCGCCGGCGCCGAGGAGCTGGGCGAGGTGACGGCGCTGGCCGAGCGCTGCCTCCTCGCCGGACTCTCCGAGGCCCTCCCGGCCGTCCTGCGGGCCCTCGCGGACCGCGCCGCGCTGGACACCGACGTCGCACAGCTCGCGAAGGCCCTGCCGGCGCTGGCCCGTTCACTGCGCTACGGCGACGTGCGCGGCACCGACGCGACGGCCCTCGGCGCGGTCGCGGCCGGGCTCGCCGAGCGGATATGCGTGGCGCTCCCGCCAGCCTGCGCGGCCGGACTGGACGCCGACGCGGCGGTGGAGCTGCGGGGCCACGTGGACGGCGTGCACACGGCGGTCGGCATGCTGGCGGACGCCGACGCCGACGCCGACGCCGACGCCGACGCCTATGCCGACGCGGACACGGACGACGGGCTGCGGAAACGCTGGTCCGCCGTGCTGCGGACGCTGGCGGACCGGGACACCGTGCCGGGCGTCATCCGGGGCCGGGCGGCCCGGCTGCTCCTCGACGACGGGCGGCTGGAGGCCGGGGTGACGGCCCGGCTGATGGGGCTCGCACTGTCCCCGGCGGCCCCGCCCGCCGACGCGGCCGGCTGGATCGAGGGCTTCGCGGGCGGGAGTTCGGGCGGCGGCACCCTGCTGGTCCACGACGACCGCTTGCTGGGCCTGATCGACACCTGGCTGGTGGGGGTGCCGGAGCGTGCCTTCACCGACGTACTGCCGCTGCTGAGGCGGACGTTCGGGGCGTACGAGCCGGGCGTCCGGCGGAGCCTGGGCGAGCTGGTCCGGCGCGGCCCGGGCGGCTCCGCCGGAGCGGCGCGGTCCGCCGGCGGCGCCCCCGAGGGCTTCGGCCCCGACCTGGACCCCGAGCGGGCGGACGCGGTGACGGAGCTGGTCCGGATGCTGCTCGCCTCCGCCGACGGGGTGGCGGCCGCCTGACAGTGCGGTGCAACGAGTACGACGAGTGGAGGGGGACGGACGGATGAGCGGGACGGACATGGGCGTGGCGGCAGGACAGGACACCGCGGCAACCGCCGGGGGCGAGCGGCTGCGGCGGTGGCGGATGGTGCTCGGCGGGGGAGACGCGGACGGCACCGGGCACGCGCTGACCGGGCGGGACGCGGCGATGGACGCCGCGCTCGGCGCGCTGTACGGGGGAGGCGGCGAAGGAGGGGGCCGCCGGTCCCCGGGATCGGCCCGGTCGGCCGGGCTCGGCGGCTCCGCGCCGAACGTGGCCCGCTGGCTGGGGGACATCCGGACGTACTTCCCCGGCTCGGTGGTCCAGGTGATGCAGCGCGACGCGATCGAGCGGCTCGGCCTGTCCGCCCTGCTGCTGGAGCCGGAGATGCTGGAGGCCGTCGAACCGGACGTCCACCTGGTCGGCACCCTCCTCTCGCTGAACAAGGCGATGCCCGAGACGACGAGGGAGACGGCGCGGGCCGTGGTCCGCAAGGTCGTCGAGCAGCTGGAGAAGCGGCTCGCCACCCGCACCCGGGCCACCCTCACCGGTGCGCTCGACCGCTCCGCCCGGATCAGCCGGCCCCGCCACCGCGACATCGACTGGGACCGCACGATCCGGGCCAACCTGAAGAACTACCTGCCCGAATACGGCACGGTCGTCCCCGAGCGGCTGATCGGATACGGCCGGGCGGCGCAATCGGTCAAGAAGGAGGTCATCCTCTGCATCGACCAGTCGGGGTCGATGGCGGCCTCCGTCGTCTACGCCTCCGTCTTCGGCGCCGTCCTCGCCTCCATGCGCTCGATCGCCACCCGCCTGGTCGTGTTCGACACGGCCGTCGTCGACCTGACCGACCAGCTCGACGACCCGGTCGACGTCCTCTTCGGCACCCAGCTGGGTGGCGGCACGGACATCAACCGCGCCCTCGCCTACTGCCAGTCGAAGATCACCCGGCCCGCGGACACGGTCGTCGTCCTCATCAGTGATCTCTACGAGGGCGGCATACGCAACGAAATGCTGAAGCGGGTGGCCGCAATGAAGGGGGCGGGTGTCGAGTTCGTGACCCTGCTGGCGCTGTCCGACGAGGGCGCCCCGGCCTACGACCGTGAGCACGCCGCGGCCCTCGCCGCGCTCGGCGCGCCGGCCTTCGCCTGCACCCCCGACCTGTTCCCGGAGGTGATGGCCGCGGCGCTGGAGAAGAGGCCCCTGCCGACCTCCTGACGTTCCTCCGACACGCCCGCCCCGGCACGCCGTGTGAATCGGCCGATCACACGAATTTCCAGTTCAACCGTGAGGTGTTCTGTGACAGGTATCACCGCTCAGGTGTGATCTGCGATTTAGGGACGCACGCCCCACGGGGATAACCTGCCGGACGGACATGCCGCGTCCACGGTCACCGTGTGCGCCTTCCTTGTGACAGCGCCGTCACGTTGCCCTCCGCGGCACGCCCACGCAGATAGCAGACAACCGCGAATCACTGCGAATCTTTAAAAAGACAAGGGACGGACGCGCGTGGACCTGTTCGAGTACCAGGCGAGGGACCTCTTCGCCAAGCACGGTGTACCGGTGCTGGCCGGTGAAGTCATCGACACGCCTGAGGCGGCTCGCGAGGCCACCGAGCGGCTGGGCGGCAAGTCGGTCGTCAAGGCGCAGGTGAAGGTCGGCGGCCGCGGCAAGGCCGGCGGCGTGAAGCTGGCCGCCACCCCGGACGAGGCCGTCGCCCGCGCGACGGACATCCTGGGCATGGACATCAAGGGCCACACGGTCCACAAGGTGATGATCGCGGAGACCGCTCCCGAGATCGTCGAGGAGTACTACGTCTCGTACCTCCTCGACCGCACCAACCGCACCTTCCTGGCCATGGCCTCGGTCGCGGGCGGCATGGACATCGAGCAGGTCGCCGAGGAGACCCCGGAGAAGCTCGCCAAGGTCCCGGTGAACGCCAACGAGGGCGTGACCATCGAGAAGGCCCGCGAGATCGTCGCCCTGGCGAAGTTCCCGGCCGAGGTCGCCGAGAAGGTCGCCGAGGTCCTCGTGACCCTGTGGGACACCTTCATCGCCGAGGACGCGCTCCTCGTCGAGGTCAACCCGCTCGCGAAGGTCGCCTCCGGCGAGGTCATCGCCCTCGACGGCAAGGTCTCCCTCGACGAGAACGCCGAGTTCCGCCAGCCGGGTCACGAGGAGTTCGTCGACCACGCCGCCGCGAACCCGCTCGAGGCCGCCGCCAAGGCGAAGAACCTCAACTACGTCAAGCTCGACGGTGAGGTCGGCATCATCGGCAACGGCGCGGGTCTCGTCATGAGCACCCTGGACGTCGTCGCCTACGCCGGCGAGAACCACGGTGGCGTCAAGCCCGCCAACTTCCTGGACATCGGCGGTGGCGCCTCCGCCGCCGTCATGGCCAACGGTCTCGAGATCATCCTCGGGGACCCGGACGTCAAGTCCGTCTTCGTCAACGTCTTCGGTGGCATCACCGCGTGCGACGAGGTCGCCAACGGCATCGTCCAGGCGCTGGCCCTGCTGGAGGAGAAGGGCGAGGCGGTCACCAAGCCGCTCGTCGTCCGTCTCGACGGCAACAACGCCGAGCTGGGTCGCAAGATCCTCCCGGACGCCAACCACCCGCTGGTGCAGCGCGTGGACACCATGGACGGCGCGGCCGACAAGGCCGCCGAGCTCGCGGCTGCGAAGTAAGGGCAGAGGTCACAGACTCACATGGCTATCTTCCTCAACAAGGACAGCAAGGTCATCGTCCAGGGCATGACCGGTGCCACGGGCATGAAGCACACCAAGCTGATGCTGGCTGACGGCACCAACATCGTCGGCGGCGTGAACCCGCGCAAGGCCGGCACCACCGTCGACTTCGACGGCACCGAGGTCCCGGTCTTCGGCTCCGTCGCCGAGGCGATGGAGAAGACGGGCGCCAACGTCTCCGTCCTCTTCGTCCCGCCGGCCTTCGCCAAGGCCGCCGTCGTCGAGGCCATCGACGCCGAGATCCCCCTCGCCGTCGTCATCACCGAGGGCATCGCGGTGCACGACTCCGCCGCCTTCTGGGCGTACGCGACCGCCAAGGGCAACAAGACCCGGATCATCGGCCCGAACTGCCCGGGTCTGATCACCCCCGGCCAGTCCAACGCCGGCATCATCCCGGGCGACATCACCAAGCCCGGCAAGATCGGTCTCGTGTCCAAGTCCGGCACGCTGACCTACCAGATGATGTACGAGCTCCGTGACATCGGCTTCACCTCCGCCGTCGGCATCGGTGGCGACCCGGTCATCGGCACCACGCACATCGACGCCCTGGAGGCCTTCGAGGCCGACCCGGAGACCGAGCTGATCGTCATGATCGGCGAGATCGGCGGCGACGCCGAGGAGCGTGCGGCGGACTTCATCGCGAAGAACGTCACCAAGCCGGTCGTCGGTTACGTCGCGGGCTTCACCGCCCCCGAGGGCAAGACCATGGGCCACGCCGGCGCCATCGTCTCCGGCTCCTCCGGCACCGCGCAGGCCAAGAAGGAGGCCCTTGAGGCCGCCGGCGTCAAGGTCGGCAAGACGCCGACCGAGACCGCCGAGCTCGCGCGCGCGATCCTGAACGCCGCCCAGTAGGCACCGGCCTCACGGCTGAACGGGCGTGGCCCGCACCCTCACCGGGGTGCGGGCCACGCCCGTTCGCGTACGCCGGCTCAGTCGAGCCTGGGGGCGACGCGCGCCGGACCCGCCTCGGGGTCCGCGCGGAGCTTGTCGTGGAGTTGCCTGCTCCGTTCCGTGAGCTGCTGCGGACCGCTGAGCGGCGGCACCCCGGACACGCTCTCGCCGGGTGAGAGCGGCGGGTCGTACCGGGTGGGCGCGGTCGTGGCCGTGTAGGCGGTGGCTGCCGTGATCATCGCGGTCAGCCCGAGGGTGGCCCGGGTCCACTGCCGGGTGCGCCGCTCACCGCCGCCGCGGACCGCCGCCGCCGGGCGCGGGTCGAGGGAGAACGGCGGCCGCAGCGCGGCGAGCCGCTCCCGCAGCGCCGCGGACTGCTTCTCCACCGGTACGTCGGCCAGTTCGGGCACCCGGGCCGCCAGGTCGGCGTGCGCGTTGATGATGCGGTTGCCGGTGGCCGGGGTGGTGGCCTCGGTCTCCGCGGCCGTGTCGGGCAGGTCGAGGCCGACGCCGTCGTAGAGCAGGACCGTACGCCGGTGGAAGCGGGGCAGGGCGAGCAGGGCGTCGAGCAGGATCCGGTCGGCCGGATCGGCCGGGGGCTTGTCGGGCCGGCGGTGGGCCCGCCGGAACCGGTGCCAGGGGGAGAGGGCGTACTCGTACACGATCGCGCGAACCCAGCCCACGGGGTCCGGGTCCGTGGCCACCTCGGGCCACTGGTCCCAGGCCCGGGTGAAGGCCCGGTCCACGGCCTCCAGGGCGAGCGCGCGGCGGCCGGTGAGCAGGTAGGCCTGCCGGGCGAGGGCGGGCGCGGCCAGGTCGTAGAGGGTGTCGAAGGCTTCGGCCGGATCGGTGACGGGCCGTACGCCGGGCCGGGTGACCGGTCCGGCGGCGGACACCGTCCAGGCCCCGGCCGGGCCGCCCGGGTCGGCCACGGGGGCCACGGCCGTCGCGGCGGCGACCGGCTCGTCGGGAACCTCCGGAACGCCGTCGGCCCCGGGCCGGGGGGCGACCGCCACCAGGACCGGTTCGGCAGGGGCGACCGGGGCCACGGGGGCGACCGCGGCGGCCGGTTCGGGCCGCTCGGGCGGTCCGGTGGCTCCGGCCGCCACCGCGCGTTCGGGGAGGCGGGCCAGGAAGCGCGCGTACGCGTCGCGCTTGCGCCCGCGCGGGGTGGTGCGCCCGGACTCCCAGGAGCGCACCGTCGCCGCGGCGACGCCGACCTCCTTCGCGACCTCATCGAGTGTCAGTTCCGCAGCCTCGCGCAGTCTTCGGCGCTCGTTGGGGGCGGGCAGGCCCTCGACGTTTCGTGTCATGCCGCACTCCCCGCGACCCGGCAGCCCTGAGCGAAAAAGTACATAAACGTATATTGGGCGACACCACGGACATTCGCCTGTTACCCGTCCATAGCGCGTGTCGTTGGCACCATGGCGGGGTGACCCAAGTGACCGAACGCGGGACCCGGTTGCCGACGGCCCCGCGAGCCGGTGTGCGGCGGCGTTCGCCGGCCGCCGCCGCATGCGTGGTGGGCGGCGCCGTGGCGGCCGGACTCGGGCTCGGCTTCCTCGCCGTGCTCGTCATCGTCCTGTGGATCAGCTCCCCCTATCCGGACAGCGGCCCCGGCGGCGCCCTGCACCTGGCCGCCGGGCTGTGGCTGCTCGCCCACGGGACCGAGCTGGTGCGGTACGAGACGCTTTCCGGCGTGCCCGCACCCGTTGGTGTGACACCGCTGCTCCTCGTCGCCCTGCCCGCCCTGCTCATGCGGCGGGCCGCCCGGCTGGGCGGCGCCTCCGAGGAGGACGACGAGGACGTGCTGCCCGCGACGGCCGTGTTCTCGGCCGTGCTCTGCGGCTACCTCTCCGTCGGGGCCCTCGCCACGGTGTACGCCGCCGGGGGCCCGATGCCGGCCGACCCGATCAGTGCCGCGTGGCACGTTCCGCTGGTTGCCGTGCCGGCCGCGGCCGGTGGTGTGTGGGGGGCCAAGGGGCGCCCGCCGGGACCGCTGCCGCACTGGCTGCCGGAGGGCGTACGACGCGGGTTCGTGCGCCCTCGTTACGCGCTGGCGCTGCGGGCGGGCGCGGGCGGGGCCCTGGTGCTCCTGGGCGGCGGAGCGCTGCTCGTCGGGGCCTCGCTCGCCTGGCACGGGGCGCAGGTCCAGGCCTCGTTCCTGTCGCTGACCGGGGTGTGGTCGGGGCGGTTCGCCGTCCTGCTGCTCGCGCTCGCGCTGATCCCGAACGCCATGGTCTGGGGGGCGGCCTACGCCCTCGGTCCCGGCTTCGCCCTCGGCGCCGGGGTGACGGCCACCCCGCTCGGCTCCGGGGGCGCGCCCGCGCTGCCCCGGTTCCCGCTGTTGGAGGCGCTCCCGGCCGCGGGCCCGGGCACCCCGCTGACCTGGGCGGCCGCCGGGGTGCCGGTGGTCGCGGGGCTGGCGGTGGGCTGGTTCTCGGTACGCCGGGCGCGTGAGGTCTCGTACGGGGAGACCGCGCTGACGGCGGCCCTCGGGGCGGTGGTGTGCGGCCTGGCGATGGCCGGGCTGGCGGCGGCCTCGGCGGGGCCGATGGGCTCGCGTCGGCTGATCGAGTTCGGGCCGGTGTGGTGGGCCACGGGAGCGGCGGCCCTCGCGTGGACGCTGGTGCTGGCCGTGCCGGTGGCGGTGGGGGTGCACGCGTGGCGCTACCGGCCGGCGGCCGGTCCGGGGGCGGGGGGCGCGGATGCGGACGAGCCGGTCGGGGGAGGGTGGCACGACAGCGGGGTGCGGGAGCTCCGGTGGGAGCTGATGCGGAAGGCGTCGGGGACGCTGGTGCCGGAGATCGTGCCCGAGCCGGTGGCTCCGCCGGTTGCGCCGGTTGCGCCGGTCGTGCCGGTGGCTTCGCCGGTTCGGCGGGCCGTGACCGTGGTGGCGGGGCTGGATCTGGGGCCGGCCCCGGTGGCGCCTCCTCCGGATGACCCGGGTGCCCCTGCCGAAGCGGCTGTTCCGGACGTGGTCGGGGTGCGGGTGCTGGCTCGGCGGAAGCCGTCCGCGTAGCCCGCGGGCGGGTGCCGGGTGCGGCGCCGTTGCCGGGGGCTCCGCCCCGGACCCCCGCGCCTCACACGCCGGCGGGGCTGAAACACCGGGGCTCAGCCCCGGACCCCCGCGCCTCACACGCCGGCGGGGCTGGAGGGGGCGGCGGGGCTGGAAGACCGGGGGTCGGCCCCGGGCCCCCTCGCCTCGGACGTCGGAGGGTTACTGGCGGACCTTCAGGACCTCGCCGATCACGTTGTTCGGGAGGAGGGTGTTGCACTGGAGTTCCGCCGCGTGGGTGAGGGCGTCGTCGCGGCACACGTAGAAGTCCTTGTACGCGAGCTGCAGCGCGTACGAGCTCATCGCCAGCAGGATCGCCAGTGAGGCGGTGACCAGGCCGCTCACCGCCGCCGTGCGCTGGGGGCGGGCCGCCGGGCCGAGGGCGTCCAGGCCCGTCGGGGCGCCCGGTTCGCCGGTCGCCGCCGCCGGCTTGCCGCGCAGCGCGCTGATGCCCCAGTACAGGGCGAGCGCGCCCAGCAGCAGGCCGACCGAGGGGATCCCGAAGATCCCGAAGAAGAAGCCCCACATGCCCGCCAGCAGCGCGTACCGCGCGCGGCGCTGGATCGGGTCGGTCGGGTCCCAGCGTGCCGGACCCCGCTGGCCGCCCGAGTCCCCCGGCCCGTTCCCGTCGCCGTTCCCGCCGTCGCCTCCGCTGCGCGGCTGCCACGGCTGGTCGGGCCGGCCTTCCGGCGGGGCCGCGAAGGGGTTGTCGTCGGTGGGGGAGTCGGGCTGGCGGCGGTCCGGCATCGGGTGTGTTACTTCCCCTGTGTCGTGGACGTCACGTGGACATCGAGGCGAGGTGGGCCAGTTTGCGGCGTGTAGGCCAGACGCTACCGCCCGGCCGTCCCCCCGTCCCTCGGGGGCCGTCCGGTGTGCCGGTATCGTTGCAGGCGGTCGGCGGCTTCGTATGGTTCCCCGTATATCGGTACCCCGAAGTTTCGTATGACCACACAAAGACGAACGACGCAATTACGTGAGAAAGGGCCTCCCATGGCCGCCTCCCGCCTGGTCGTGCTGGTCTCGGGGTCCGGCACCAACCTCCAGGCCCTGCTCGACGCCATCGACGCCCACCCCGGCGGATCCGAGGGCTTCGGCGCCGAAGTCGTCGCCGTGGGGGCCGACCGTGCGAACATCGCCGGCCTGGAGCGGGCGGAGAAGGCCGGGATCCCCACCTTCGTCTGCCCGGTGAAGGACTACGGGAGCCGCGCCGAGTGGGACGCCGCCCTCACCGCGGCGACCGACGCGCACGCGCCCGACCTGGTCGTGTCCGCCGGTTTCATGAAGATCGTGGGCAAGGAGTTCCTCGACCGCTTCGGCGGCCGGTTCGTCAACACCCACCCCGCCCTCCTCCCCGCCTTCCCCGGAGCCCACGGCGTCCGGGACGCGCTCGCCTACGGCGCGAAGGTCACCGGCTGCACGGTCCACTTCGTGGACGGCGGCGTGGACACGGGTCCGATCATCGCCCAGGGTGTGGTCGAGGTCCGGGACGAGGACGACGAAGCCGCTCTGCACGAGCGCATCAAGGAAGTCGAGCGACAGCTGCTCGTCGACGTCGTGGGGCGCCTGGCCCGGCACGGCTACCGCATTGAGGGACGAAAGGTAACAATCCAGTGACCGCCGCAGACACCGCAGCGAGCAACGACCCGACCACGACCCGGCGGCCGATCCGGCGTGCGCTCATCAGCGTCTACGACAAGACGGGACTGGAAGAGCTGGCCCGCGGCCTGCACGGGGCGGGCGTCGCGCTCGTCTCCACCGGCTCCACCGCCTCGAAGATCGCCGCCGCAGGGGTGCCCGTCACCAAGGTCGAGGAGCTGACCGGCTTCCCCGAGTGCCTCGACGGCCGGGTCAAGACCCTGCACCCCCGCGTGCACGCCGGCATCCTCGCCGACCTGCGCCTGGAGGACCACCGCAACCAGCTCGCCGAGCTGGGCGTCGAGCCCTTCGACCTCGTCGTCGTCAACCTGTACCCGTTCCTGGCCACCGTCCAGTCGGGTGCCACTCCCGACGAGTGCGTCGAGCAGATCGACATCGGCGGCCCCTCGATGGTCCGCGCCGCCGCCAAGAACCACCCGTCGGTGTCCGTGGTCACCAGCCCCGCGCGCTACGCCGACGTCATCGCCGCGGCCCAGGGCGGCGGCTTCGACCTCACCGCGCGCAAGCGGCTGGCGGCCGAGGCCTTCCAGCACACCGCCGCCTACGACGTGGCCGTCGCCTCCTGGTTCACGAACGCGTACGCCCCGGAGGGCGAGGAGGGCGCCCTGCCCGAGTTCCTCGCCGGCGCCTGGGAGCGCAAGTCCACCCTGCGCTACGGCGAGAACCCGCACCAGGCCGCCGCCCTCTACACGGACGGGCAGCCGGGCGGGCTCGCCAACGCCGAGCAGCTGCACGGCAAGGAGATGTCCTTCAACAACTACGTGGACACCGAGGCCGCGCGCCGCGCCGCCCACGACCACGAGGAGCCGTGCGTCGCGATCATCAAGCACGCCAACCCGTGCGGCATCGCGATCGGCGCGGACGTCGCCGCCGCCCACCGCAAGGCGCACGCCTGCGACCCGCTGTCGGCGTTCGGCGGCGTCATCGCCGTCAACCGTCCGGTGACCGTCGAGCTTCGCCGAGCAGGTCGCGGAGATCTTCACCGAGGTCATCGCCGCCCCCGGCTACGAGGACGGCGCGGTCGAGATCCTGGCCAGGAAGAAGAACATCCGCGTCCTGAAGGTCGACGGGACCCCGCACCAGCCGGGCGACCTCAAGCCCATCAGCGGCGGCGCGCTGCTCCAGCAGTCGGACCTGTTCCAGGCCGAGGGCGACGACCCCGCCAACTGGACCCTGGCCACCGGCGACGCGCTGTCCCCGGCCGAGCTCGCCGAGCTGGCCTTCGCGTGGCGGGCCTGCCGGGCCGTCAAGTCGAACGCGATCCTGCTGGCGAAGGACGGCGCCTCGGTCGGCGTCGGCATGGGCCAGGTCAACCGCGTCGACTCGGCCAAGCTCGCCGTCGAGCGGGCCGGCGCCGAGCGCGCGCAGGGTTCGTACGCGGCGTCCGACGCCTTCTTCCCCTTCCCGGACGGGCTGGAGATCCTGACGGCCGCGGGCATCAAGGCCGTGGTCCAGCCCGGCGGTTCGGTCCGTGACGAGCAGGTCGTCGAGGCCGCGCAGAAGGCCGGCGTGACCATGTACTTCACCGGCACCCGGCACTTCTTCCACTGAGTCCGGCCCGCCCCGGCACACGGCGAAGGCCGCGACCCGCAGTGCGGGGCGCGGCCTTCGCCGTGTGCGGAGGGCGGCTCAGTAGCGCGGGCGCTTGAAGTAGTCGCCGGCCTTCGCGAGGCCGATGACGATGGTGAGGCCGAGGGCGAGGGAGACCAGGGCGGGCAGCAGGACGATGGCGGTGGGCCCGCCGCTCGACGAGTGCTCGCTCGCGCCGAGGGCCGCCACGTTGACGAGCAGGCTCAGACCGGCGAAGAAGGTCTGCAGCGAGCCGTAGACGATGCCGGACACGCGCACGCCGTTGCGGCCCTTGCCCATCTTGACCGCCGTCAGGAACGGCCACAGGGCCATGCCGATCAGGACGAGGCCGCCGATGACGAAGCCGACGCTGACGGCCGTCCCCACGTCCTGCGCCGAGGAGCTGGAGGACCCCGAGAAGGCGGAGGCGAAGACGGCGCCGCCGATGATGATCAACAGCCCGGCCAGCGCCTGCAGGCCCCCCAGGATGAAGAGGATGACCCGGGCCGCCTTCGCGCCGCCGGGCATCTCCATGTGGGCGCCCGGGTACCCGCCGGGACCGCCCGGGTAGCCCCCCGGGTAGCCGGCGGGGCCGCCGGGGTAGCCCTGCGGGGCCTGCTGCGGGTAGGCGTAGCCGCCCTGCGGCGGGACGCCCTGGGGGGCCTGCTGCGGGTAGCCGTAACCGGGCTGGCCCTGCGCCGGCTGCTGTCCGTACGGATTGTGCGGGTCGCCGAAACTCATCTGGGGTGTTCCTCCGTGGAAGTGCGGGGACGCACGGCAATGAAGCGCGGAGGAATCCTGCACGGTGCGGTCCGCCCCCCGGCACTGCCCGCGGCACTCAGTCGTTTCATCGTGGTCCGACCGGCGAGGCCTTGTCCAGCGGGTTGGCATACGGACGGTCACTTGTTGTGCAAGTGCAATGAACCCTGAGGTCCCGCGAGCGCCTTGACTGGAACCAGGGCCACCTCATCCGGGAGGATGGGGGCATGACCGCCCAGATTCTCGATGGCAAGGCCACCGCGGCCGCGATCAAGTCCGAACTGACCGCCCGCGTGGCGGCCCTGAAGGCCCGGGGCATCACCCCCGGCCTCGGCACCCTGCTGGTCGGCGACGATCCGGGCAGCCGCTGGTACGTCAACGGCAAGCACAAGGACTGCGCCGAGGTCGGCATCGCCTCCATCCAGCGCGAACTGCCCGCGACGGCCTCCCAGGAGGACATCGAGGAGGTCGTGCGCGAGCTCAACGCCAACCCGCAGTGCACGGGCTACATCGTGCAACTCCCGCTGCCCAAGGGCATCGACACCAACCGGGTCCTGGAGCTGATGGACCCGCTGAAGGACGCCGACGGACTGCACCCGACCTCCCTGGGCCGGCTCGTGCTGAACGAGCCGGGACCGCTGCCCTGCACCCCGTACGGGATCGTCGAACTGCTGCGCCACCACGACGTCGAGATCGACGGGGCGCACGTCGTCGTCCTCGGCCGCGGGATCACCGTCGGGCGGTCCATCGGGCTGCTGCTGACGCGCAAGTCCGAGAACGCCACCGTGACGCTGTGCCACACCGGCACGCGCGACCTCTCCGGGCTGCTGCGCCAGGCGGACATCGTCGTCGCCGCGGCCGGGGTCCCGCACCTGGTCAAGCCCGAGGACGTGAAGCCGGGCGCGGCCGTGCTCGACGTGGGCGTCAGCCGCGACGAGGCCGGGAAGATCGTCGGCGACGTGCACCCCGGTGTCGCCGAGGTCGCCGCGTGGATCTCGCCGAACCCGGGCGGCGTCGGCCCGATGACCCGCGCCCAGCTGCTCGTCAACGTCGTCGAGGCGGCGGAGCGGTCCGGCCGTGAGGGCTGAACCGGGCACCGAGCACGTGAACGGGAGCGGCACGGCCAAGTCCCGCCGCTTCCCCTCCGTCACGCGGGACACGGCCCGCCCCGAGGGCAGCGGCCGCGCCGTCCCCGGCGCCGTGTCCACGCCCGCCCGCCAGTGGCCGATGCTCAGCGTGCTCGCCGCGACCGCGGTGGGGCTGCTGGTCACGGCCCTCGGGCAGGCCCGGTACGGCTGCCTGGTGATCGGCGTGGCCCTGATCGCGGCGTCCGTGCTGCGGCGCGTGCTGCCGTCGGTGGGGATGCTCGCGGTGCGCTCCCGCTTCACGGACATGATCACCTACGGGCTGCTGGGCGTCGCGATCACGCTGCTCGCGCTGGTCATGGAGCCGCAGCCGCTGCTGAAGATCCCGTTCCTGGAGAGCGCGGTCCGCTTCACCGTGCGCTGAGCGCACCGGGTCGGCCGCCGAACAAAGGCCCGGGGACCGGCTGCGCCTTCGAAACGCCGGGGTACGTGTGCCACGCACCACAGGGACCCGGGGGTTGGGCCGCGCCCGGGTCGGATAGCCTGACCGCGGATGTCTCTTCACGTCAAGATTTACAGGGGAGCGGCGTCCTCCAGCACATGGGGCAGGGACGCCCCACCGCCAGCTGTCTAACGGAGAAGGCCATGACCCGCACTCCTGTGAATGTCACCGTCACCGGCGCCGCCGGCCAGATCGGCTACGCGCTGCTCTTCCGTATCGCGTCCGGTCACCTGCTCGGCGCCGACGTGCCGGTCAAGCTCCGCCTCCTGGAGATCCCCCAGGGCATGAAGGCCGCCGAGGGCACCGCCATGGAGCTCGACGACTGCGCCTTCCCGCTGCTCGCCGGCATCGACATCTTCGACGACCCGAACAAGGGCTTCGAGGGTGCCAACGTCGCGCTGCTCGTGGGCGCCCGCCCGCGCACCAAGGGCATGGAGCGCGGCGACCTGCTCGCCGCCAACGGCGGCATCTTCAAGCCGCAGGGCCAGGCCATCAACGCGCACGCCGCGGACGACATCAAGGTCCTCGTCGTGGGCAACCCGGCCAACACCAACGCGCTCATCGCGCAGGCCGCCGCCCCGGACGTACCGGCCGAGCGCTTCACCGCGATGACCCGCCTGGACCACAACCGCGCGATCTCGCAGCTGGCCGCCAAGACCGGTGCCGCCGTCTCCGACATCAAGCGCCTGACGATCTGGGGCAACCACTCGGCGACCCAGTACCCGGACATCTTCCACGCGGAGATCGCCGGCAAGAACGCCGCCGAGGTCGTGAACGACCAGGCGTGGCTCGCCGACACCTTCATCCCGACCGTTGCCAAGCGCGGCGCCGCGATCATCGACGCCCGTGGCGCGTCGTCCGCCGCCTCGGCCGCAAACGCCGCCATCGACCACGTGCACACCTGGGTCAACGGCACCGCCGAGGGCGACTGGACCTCGATGGGCATCCCGTCGGACGGCTCCTACGGCGTTCCGGAGGGTCTGATCTCCTCCTTCCCCGTCACCTGCAAGGACGGCGCGTACGAGATCGTCCAGGGCCTGGACGTCAACGAGTTCTCCCGCTCCCGCATCGACGCCTCCGTCCAGGAGCTGTCGGAGGAGCGCGACGCCGTCCGCGAACTCGGCCTGATCTGATCCTTCGCTCCTCACCGAGGAGCACGGACCCCTTCGCCACCTCGGCGAGGAGCACGCACCGCGGCGCCCCGGCCCCCATGGGCCGGGGCGCTTTGGCGTGATTGCGCCTGTCGGAAGTTGTAAGGGAAATCTAAGGTCGGTCGGTGACCGAGAGCCCGATTCCCCGCCAATACACCGGCGCCCCACAGGACGAACCCCGCACCGGCCGTCCCCCCGTCGACCCGGCGGTCAGCGAGGCCGGCCGCTTCCTGTGCGCGGGCACCTACCTCGACGCCGGGTACCGCGACCGCGTCATCGAGGAGCTGTACGTCCACGAGGAGCGCATCGTCGCGCCCTCCTACGGCTTCGACGCCTCGCGCGTCCTCGCCCACGCCCTGCGCGCCCGCCGCGCCGAACTCGGCTGGGCCGTCGGCATACTCGGTGCCTGGTTCGTGGGATCCCTCCTGACCGGCGGCGCCCTCGTGGTGCTGCTCCTGCCGTTCCTGATGCTGAGCCTCGCCGGCTGGCTCAGGGCCCGGTCCGGGCTGCTGCCGCGCCTGCTGGGCCTCGTCGTGCGGATCTACGCCTGGTGGAACCTGGCCGTCATCGTGATCCTGGTCCTCGGGATCTGGCTGGCGCTCCTCGGTGCCTTCGGCGACGAGGACGAAGGCCCCGTCGGCCTCGGCCTGCTGCTCTTCTCCGAGGGCGTCGGCGGTCCCGCGGCCGGCTTCGTCCTCGGATGGATCCCGGCGGTCTTCGCCGCCGTCGTCACCGTCGTCGGTCTCCAGCGCGGCCACGTCGCCCGGACCATCGCCAACGACCTCAACCGGGACCGGTACGCCCACCGCTCCGCGGACCCCGCGGAAGCGGAGCAGGGCGTACGGTTCGCCCGCGTCCGGCAGCGCATCCTGCACGAGCAGCACGCGCCGATGATCATGTACGACATCAACGACCCATTTCTCGGCGCCGGCGAGGCGTACCACCCCTGGCAGGTGTCCTTCGAGCTGCGCGCCCGCGAGGACCTCGAAGCCGGTCGGAAGCCGGAGCCGCTCACCAACGCCCGCATCGTGGAGCGGATCGTGCCGATGCTGGAGCAGCTGCGCGTGCCGTCGCAGCACGGGTCCCCGCAGGCCGAGGCCGACGTACTGGACCGCCTGCGCGAACTGGTCGTCGACAGCTGCGTGTTCCTGCCCGGCGGCGGACTGGACCACCGCGACGAGGGCCCGCACCTGCGCGCCGACTTCGAGGCGCACCGGGCCGCCGCCGTCGAGGAGGGCGGCGAGCGCCGCCGGTACTTCCTGCGCGTCCGGGTCGGCGGCTGGGACGAGAACCTCGTCGTCACCGTGTTCGTACGGGTCCACACCCAGGGCGGGATGATGATGGTCGAGGTGGCGCCGCACGTCCTGCTGCCCGTCCACGTCGCCTTCCACAACGCGGACGCCGACGCCCACCGCTACCTGAACAACAGCCGCTTCGGTAAGGCCGTCTGGGCCCTGCGGCACACGCCCGCCTCCTTCCCGGCGGCCCTCGTCACCCTGGGCCGCGGCATCGCCAGCTGGTGGCGGATCGCCACCGCCGGCAACGGCGGGGCCCGCCCCGAGGGGCCGCGGGCCTCGGTGCGCGAACTCGCCGCGCAGGACAACGGATCGCTCTTCCACCTGATGGACCTCGACCGGTACCTGAAGACCATTCAGGACCGGATCGTCGCCGGCATTACCGTGGTCCTGGACGAAGCCGGCTGGCACACCGAGGCGTTCGCGCGGCGCGCCGACGTCTACGTCGGCGCCGGCGGGACCTACATCGGCGCGATGCACGACAGCGCCGCCAGCTTCGGCGGCAGCGGGAACCACAACAGCACACACAGGGGGAGCCATGGCAGCAAGTGACGGAGGAGCACAGGAGCCCGCCGTGCGGATCGGCAGCGTCCACGGCAGCGCGTTCAGCATCGGCGGCTCCGGCAACACCAACAGCGTCCACCAGGGCGGTACGGGAGCGGACGCGCCCGGCGCGGCGGAGCTGCTGGAGGCGGTGCTCGCCCTGCGCGAGGCCCTCGTCCGGGAGGCGCCGCGGGGCGCCGAACGGACCGCGCTCGACGCCGAACTGGACGGGGTCGCCGAGCAGCTGGAGGGCGCCGAGGAGATCCGGCCCGGCCTGGTCACCCGGCTGCGCGGGGCGCTGGAGCGGTGGGCGCCGCTGGTGGAGACGGTGAGCGCGGCCACTGCCCTGGGCAGCCTGCTCGGCGCGCTGGGAGGCTGATCCGTGGCTCCGGCACAGCCGCCGACCGGCCCCCGCCGCTGGGACGCCCGGGCGCAGCGCTGGGTGGCCGACCAGGCTCCGGCCGGTCCGCCGACGGGGACCCCGGCCGCCCCGGCGCCGGTCCCCGGTCCGGGCCTGCCGCCGCTTCCCCCGCAGCCGCCGACCCCGCCCGCGCCCACGCCCCCGTACGGGCCGCCACCCGTGCCGCCGCAGCAGCACGGCCCGGGCGCCGGGGCCGGCGGGAGGCCGGGCGGCCGTTGGCTGACCCCGGCGACGGCGGGCATCGCGGTCGCCTCCGTGGCGATCGGCGCGGCAGCCGTCTGGTTCGTGGCCCGGGACACGGGCGACGCCGACCGCGCGGGCGAGAAGAACGGCACGGTGACCTCGGGTGCGCCGACGGAATCCGGCGGGGGCCCGCCCACGGCCACCGGCGCCCCGACCACCGCCGCACCGATCGGGACGCCCACCCCGGGCCCCACCGGCACCGGGGCGGGCGGGGCAGCCCACGAGACCAGGCGCGACCCGGCGGGCTTCACCGTCGCCGTGCCCGCGGGCTGGGCGCGCGAGGAGGTCAAGGAAGGCGTCTTCTACCGCTCGGCCGACCGGACCGCGCTGATCCAGGTGTTCCGGGTGTCGGAGCCGGAACTCAGCCCGCTCCAGGCGGTCCGGCAGGCCTCCACCTACCTGCGGGGCGGCACCCGGGGGTACGAGGAGATCAGCGTCGGCCCGGTGTCCGGCGGCGCCGACGCGGCGGAGCTCGTCTACCAGTACGACAGCGAGGAGTCGCGCGGCGTGCGGCGCGGGGTCGAACGGGTCTTCCTCGCGGCGGACGGCAGCAAATGGGCGCTGCTCACCGCGGGCCCGGTCGCCGAGTGGCCGCTCACGCAGGAGCACCACGCGGCGGCCGTGGCGGCGTTCCGCCCGACGGGCTGACGGCCGCGGCCGGCCGGCGGGCCCGGCGGGCCCCGCCGGCCCCGCCGGCCCCGCCGGGCCGGTCAGGCCTTGTACGCGCCCGGCTTGTAGTGGCCCGGCACCATGCGCGTGGTGACGGCGATGCGGTTCCACACGTTGATCGTCGCGATGACGGCGATCAGCTGGGCCAGCTCCTGCTCCTCGAAGTGCGCCGCGGCCTTCGCGTACACCTCGTCGGGCACGAAGCCGTCCGTCAGCACCGTGACGGCCTCGGTGAACTCGATCGCGGCGAGCTCCTTCTCGGTGTAGAAGTGCCGCGACTCCTCCCAGGCGCCCAGTTGGACGATCCGCTCGACGCTCTCACCGGCGGCGATCGCGTCCTTGGTGTGCATGTCGAGGCAGAAGGCGCAGTGGTTGAGCTGGGAGGCGCGGATCTTGACGAGCTCGACCAGGGACGGCTCCAGGCCCTTGCGGGCGGCGAGCTCCAGGGCCAGGACGGCCTTGTAGACCTCGGGCGTGAGCTTCGCCATGTGCATGCGCGGGGTGTGCTCGGGCGCGAGGTCGTGGGTGTGCGCGTGGGTCTGCGGGTTCTCCGCGGTGGTCGTCATGTGTTCCACCGTAGGAGCGGGGCGGCCCGCCGGTATGGTCCATTTTCATGACGGATCCTTGGGCCACTTTCGGAGCCGACCTGCACCTGGACCTCTCCGCAGGGCAGGGTCTGCGGGCCGGGCTCACCGATGCGCTGCGGGAGGCCGCGCGCGGCGGGCGGCTGGCGCCCGGCACGCGGCTGCCGTCCTCCCGGACCCTCGCGGCCGACCTGGGCATCGCGCGGAACACGGTCGCCGAGGCGTACGCCGAGCTGGTCGCGGAGGGCTGGCTCACCGCCCGCCAGGGCTCCGGCACCCGGGTCGCGCAGCGGGCCCGCCCGCGCCGGGCGGCGGCGGCCGCCCCCGTACGGCGCCCCGCGCGCGGCGGGCCGGCGTACAGCCTGGTCCCCGGCACGCCGGACCTGGGCGGCTTCCCGCGTGGGGCCTGGCTGTCGGCGGCCCGGCGGGCGCTGACCGCCGCCCCGAACGAGGCCTTCGGCTACGCCACCGACCCGCGCGGCCGCGTCGAGCTGCGGCAGGCGCTGGCGGGCTACCTGGCGCGGGCGCGCGGTGTGTACGCGGACCCGGACCGGATCGTCCTGTGCTCCGGGTTCCTGCACGGGCTGAAGCTGCTCGCGGCGGTGCTGCGGGCGCGGCGGGTGCGGGAGGTCGCGGTGGAGGGGTACGGCCTGGACTTCCACCGGGACGTGCTGGTGGGGGCGGGGCTGCGGACCAGTCCGCTCGGGGTGGACGACGAGGGCGCCCGTACGGGCGAGCTGACGGCGGCGGCGGGTGCGGTACTGCTGACCCCGGCCCACCAGTTCCCGACGGGCGCCGCGCTGACCCCGGCCCGCCGGGCGGCCGCCGTCGACTGGGCCCGGACCACCGGCGGGCTGATCCTGGAGGACGACTACGACGGCGAGTTCCGCTACGACCGGCAGCCGGTGGGGGCCCTGCAGGGGCTGGACCCGGACCGGGTGGTGTACCTCGGCACGGCCAGCAAGTCCCTCGCTCCGGGGCTGCGGATCGGCTGGATGGTCGTCCCGCCGGGCCTGCTGGAGGAGGTCACCGAGGCGAAGGGCCACACCGACTGGACCTCCAGCGCGCCGGACCAGCTGACGCTGGCGGAGTTCATCGCCTCGGGGGCGTACGACCGGCACGTGCGCGGGATGCGGCTGCGCTACCGGCGGCGGCGGGACGAACTGGTGGCGGCGGTGGCCGGGAGGGTCACAGGTGTCTCGGGGATCGCGGCGGGCCTGCACGCGGTGCTGGACCTCCCTGCGGGCACGGAGCGGTCGGTGCTGCAGTCCGCGGCCTGGTACGACCTGGCCCTGCACGGCCTGTCCGCCTTCCGCCACCCGCAGGCCGAGGCCGTGCCGCGGGACGCGCTGGTCGTCGGCTACGGGACCCCGTCGGACAGCGCCTGGTCACCGACCCTTGCGGCGCTCGCCGCCTCGCTGCCCTGACCCTGCGGGGTGCCGCGCCGTTGCGGGGGCGTCGCCCCCGGACGCCCGCGCCCCACAGGCCGGCGGGGCCGGAACAGGGCCCCGCGAGGGCTCGGGGGCGGAGCCCCCGCACGGGTGCGGCAGGCGGGAAAGGGCTCCACTCAGCCACAGCCACGTGGTGGTGCTGGGGCCGATGGCGATGTCGGTTCGCCGAAGCGGGAGAGGGCCAGGGAGCCGGCCACGGCCACCGCGAAGCCCGTCACCGCCAGCCAGGTCAGGCCCTCCCGGGTGCGGTCGCCGAGCCACACCACGCCCACCAGCGCCGGGCCGATCGTCTCGCCGAGCACCAGGCCTGCCGTCGCGACCGTCACCGAGCCGCGCGCCAGCGCCGAGGTCAGCAGCAGGAACCCCGCCGCGCCGCCCAGCAGGAGCGCGTACAGGGCCGGGTTGGCGAAGTCCCGTAC
The DNA here is from genome assembly GCF_057371075.1 of Streptomyces sp. WAC03905. Classification (NCBI taxonomy): domain Bacteria; kingdom Bacillati; phylum Actinomycetota; class Actinomycetes; order Kitasatosporales; family Streptomycetaceae; genus Streptomyces; species Streptomyces sp. WAC03905. The sequence continues at coordinate 3,201,993 of NZ_JBXYDZ010000003.1, read as the reverse complement.
CGAGTCGATGAGCCGCACCGAGACCTCCACCACGCCGAAGCCCGTGCCCGACCCGAGACCGAGGACCAGCGCCCGCGGCCCGTCCGGCAGCCCGCCCGCGACCACCCCGACGGCCAGCACCAGCACCGCCACCCCCAGCAGCCCCAGCTTCAGCGCGAGCGAACCCGTCCCGGCGCCTTCCTCCCCCGCGGAGAGCCCCAGCATCAGAAGCCCCACGCACACCACGCCCACCGCGCACCACTCCGCCGCGGACAGCCGCACCGCCATCAGCCGCGAGGCGACCACCGCCGTCACCGCCAGGCTGGCGGCCAGCGCCGCCCCGACCACGTAGATCGGCACGTGCCGCAGCGCGATGATCTGCAGCACGAATCCGGCCGCGTCCAGGGTCAGACCCAGGACGTAGCGCCACTGCCGCGCGGCCCGCAGGAACAGCGCCGCGTCCACTCCGGACCCGCTGCCCGGCTCCACCGCCCGCGTCGCGACGGCCTGCAGAACGGACGCCGTGCCGAAGCACACCGCCGCACCCAGCGCGCAAATCATCCCAATCAGCACGAACTGACTCTAGGTCACGGATCTCACGGCGGCCGGATTCCATCGGCCGGGGGCCCCGTTCTAGTCTGTCGGGAGCACGCCAGGCCCCAGGGGGAGCAGCAGACATGGACAGCAGCAGCACCAACCAGCGCCGGATGCGTTCGGGCGCCGTCGCCCTCGGAGGCATGGGCCTGCTCGCGGCCACCCTCGTGGCCTGCGGCAGCAGCGACGAACCGGACCGCCGTTGTGCGTCCCGCTCGACGCTGGACCATCTGAACAGCAAGGAGTGCAAGACCGGCGGAACCGGCGCGTACTACTACGGCGGCCGCGTCAGCAACGGCAAGGTCACCGGCGGCAGCTTCGACAAGTCCGCCGTCACCCGCGGCGGCATCGGCGGCCACTCCAGCTCCAGCGGCGGCTGATCACACGATGCAGCGGCACACCATCGAGCCCCGCCCCGGCTGGCAGAAGACGGTCGAGGAGCAGGGGCTGATCTACCCCCTCACCCGTTACCCCGACGACTCGCTGCGCCCCTACTGGGACGAGAGCGCCTACTACTCCTTCTCCCTGCCGGAGATCGAGGCGCTGGAGAACGTCGTCGAGGAACTGCACGCCATGTGCCTGGCCGCCGCCGCGCACATCGTCGAGCACGACCGCTTCACCGACCTCGGCATCACCGATCCGAAGCTCGCCGCGCTGATCACCGAGTCCTGGCGGCGCCGCGCCGAACAGCCCTCCCTCTACGGCCGTTTCGACCTGCGCTACGACGGCAGCGGCAGCCCGGCCAAGATGCTGGAGTACAACGCCGACACCCCGACCTCCCTGGTGGAGGCGGCCAGTCCGCAGTGGTTCTGGATGGAGGAGCGGTTCCCCGGCGCCGACCAGTGGAACTCCCTGCACGAGCGCCTCGTCGACGCCTGGCGCCGCCAGGCGGAGCTGCTGGCGCCCGGCCCGCTGCACTTCGCGCACTCCGAGACCGACGAGCTCGGCGAGGACCTGATGACGGTCGCCTACCTGCAGGAGACCGCGGACCAGGCCGGTCTGGAGACCCACGCCCTGTCCGTCGAGCAGATCGGCTGGGACAGCCTGTCCGGCCGGTTCGTCGACGACAAGCTCCGCTTCATTCGCAGCTGCTTCAAGCTCTACCCGTGGGAGTGGCTGGCCACGGACGAGTTCGGCCCCCAGGTCCTGGGCACCTACGACCACGGCGGTGGCTCCGGCACCACCTGCTGGATCGAGCCGCTGTGGAAGATGCTGCTCTCCAACAAGGCGCTGCTCGCGATCCTGTGGGAGCTGTTCCCGGAGCACCCGAACCTGCTGCCCGCCTACCTCGACGGCCCGCGCGAGCTGGCGGAGCCCGGGGCGGACGGGTACGTGGCCAAGCCCCTCCTCGGCCGTGAGGGCGCCGGCGTCACCCTGCACGAGCCGGGCCCGGACGGCGAGCCGTTCGTCCCGGAGCCGGGGGAGCGGTACTGCTTCCAGGGGCTGGCCCCGCTGCCCGACTTCGACGGCAACCGGGTGGTGCTCGGCGCGTGGGTCGTCGAGGACGAGGCGGCGGGGCTCGGGATCCGCGAGTCGGCCGGGCCGGTCACGGACGAGTACGCCCGCTTCCTGCCCCACGTCATCCTCTGAGGATCCGCCGGACGCCGCCTAAGCGGACAGCACCGCCCGGAGCTGTTCCAGCCCCCAGTCCAGGTCCTCCTTGGTGATCACCAGCGGCGGGGCGATCCGGATCGTCGACCCGTGGGTGTCCTTCACGAGCACGCCGCGCTCCATCATCTTCTCGGAGATCTCCCGGCCCGTGCCGTGGGAGGGGGCGATGTCGACGCCCGCCCACAGGCCGCGGCCGCGCACGGCGGTCACGGCGCCCCCGCCGACGAGCAGGCCCAGCTCGCTGTGGAGGTGGTCGCCCAGTTCGGTGGCGCGCTGCTGGTACTCGCCGGTCCGGAGCATGGCGATCACCTCCAGGGCGACGGCGCACGCGAGCGGGTTCCCGCCGAAGGTGGACCCGTGCTGGCCGGGCCCGAACACCCCCAGCACGTCCCGGTCCGCGACCACCGCCGACACCGGCACGACGCCGCCGCCGAGCGCCTTGCCGAGGAGGTAGACGTCGGGGACGACCCCCTCGTGCTCGCAGGCGAAGGTCTTCCCGGTCCGGCCGAGCCCGGACTGGATCTCGTCGGCCATGAACAGGACGTTCCGCTCGCGGGTCAGTTCCCGTACGCCGCTCAGGTACCCGGCGGGCGGCACCAGCACCCCCGCCTCGCCCTGGATCGGCTCCAGCAGCACGGCCACGGTGTTCTCCGTGACGGCGTGGGACAGCGCGGTGAGGTCCCCGTACGGGACGATCTCGAAGCCGGGCGTGTACGGGCCGAAGTGGTCGCGGGCGTCGTGGTCCGTGGAGAAGGAGACGACGGTCGTGGTCCGGCCGTGGAAGTTGTCGGCGGCCACGACGATCTTGGCGTGGCCGTCCGGGACGCCCTTGACCTCGTAGCCCCACTTGCGGGCGGTCTTCACCGCCGTCTCCACGGCCTCCGCACCCGTGTTCATGGGCAGCACCATCTCCTTGCCGCACAGCGCGGCGAGTTCGGTGCAGAAGTCGGCGAACCGGTCGTGGTGGAAGGCGCGCGAGGTGAGCGTGACCCGCTCCAGCTGGGCGCGCGCCGCGTCGATCAGACGGCGGTTGCCGTGCCCGAAGTTCAGCGCGGAGTACCCGGCGAGCATGTCGAGGTATCTGCGGCCTTCCACGTCGGTCATCCACGCGCCCTCCGCGGACGCGACGACGACCGGCAGGGGGTGGTAGTTGTGCGCGCTGTGCGCGTCGGCGGAGCGGATGGCATCAGCTGTTGTCGACACGGGGTCTCCGATCGTCCGTCTGGCCGGTGAAGCGGTGAAGCGGTGACGAGGGTGGCGTCACCTTCTTATCGTCGCTCGTATCCCGGACGCAGAAACCTCTCCCGCGGCGAGGCGGATAAGGTGTTCGATACGCACGGCGACTGGCGTACGGAGAACCAACTCCGGGGGAGTCGTGCGCGCTCGACCGCATACAGGGCCGCTCGCCTGGGCCTCGCGGGGTACCGATCACATCGACCCCGGAGGAGCCCGCCGTGTCCGCGAGCCGCCATCCCGCCCTGTCCGCGACCGATCCCGAACTGGCGTCCTACGTCGCCGCGGAGGAAGTCCTCCAGGCGGAGACCCTGCGCCTGATCCCCAGCGAGAACTACGTGTCCGCGGCCGTCCTCGAAGCCTCCGGCACCGTGCTGCAGAACAAGTACAGCGAGGGCTACCCCGGCCGCCGCTACTACGAGGGCCAGCAGAACATCGACCGCGTCGAGGCCCTGGCGGTCGAGCGGGCCAAGGGCCTGTTCGGCGTGGAGCACGCCAACGTGCAGCCGTACTCCGGCTCCCCCGCCAACCTGGCCGTGTACCTGGCCTTCGCGAAGCCCGGCGACACGGTCATGGGCATGGCCCTGCCGATGGGCGGCCACCTGACGCACGGCTGGGGCGTCTCGGCGACCGGCTCGTGGTTCCGCGGCGTGCAGTACGGCGTCCGCGCCGACACCGGGCTGATCGACTACGACGCCGTGCGCGACCTGGCGCTCGCCGAGCGGCCCAAGGTGATCTTCTGCGGCGGTACCGCCCTGCCGAGGACCATCGACTTCGCCGCCTTCGCCCGGATCGCGCGCGAGGCGGGCTCGGTCCTGGTCGCGGACGTCGCCCACATCGCCGGCCTGATCGCGGGCGGTGCGCACCCGTCCCCGGCGGACCACGTGGACGTCATCTCCACCACGACCCACAAGACGCTGCGCGGCCCGCGCGGCGCGATGCTGATGTGCCGCGAGGAGCACGCCAAGGCGATCGACAAGGCCGTCTTCCCCGGGCTGCAGGGCGGCCCGCACAACCAGACGACGGCGGGCATCGCGGTGGCGCTGCACGAGGCGGCGCAGCCGTCCTTCGTCCGGTACGCGCACGCGGTCGTGGCCAATGCCAAGGCGCTGGCCGCGGCCCTGCTGGAGCGGGGCTTCGACCTGGTGTCGGGCGGTACGGACAACCACCTGATCCTGATCGACCTGACGGGCAAGGAAGTGCCGGGGAAGGTCGCGGCCAAGGCGCTGGACCGGGCCGGCATCGTCGTGAACCACAACACGGTCCCCTTCGACCCGCGCAAGCCGTTCGACCCGTCGGGCATCCGCATCGGTACGCCCTCGCTGACGTCGCGCGGCCTGACCGCGGAGCACATGCCGGTGGTCGCCGACTGGATCTCGCGCGCGGTGGACGCCGCCGCGAGGCAGGACGAGACCGCGCTGAAGGTGATCCGTGCCGAGGTCGCCGACCTGATGGCCGCCTTCCCGGCCCCGGGCCTGCCGCTGTCGTAGCCCCGCGGCGCCGCTGCGGGGGTCCGGGGCTGCCGCCCCGGACCCCCGCGCGGCGGAACGAACCGGCCGAGTGCGGGCGTGAGCCCCTCCCCGCACCTGAGAGAATGGGCCCATGGCTTCTGATCGTCCTCGCGCGCTCTCCGGCATCCAGCCCACCTCCGGCTCGTTCCACCTCGGGAACTACCTCGGAGCCATCCGCCAGTACGTCGCCCTGCAGGAGACGCACGACGCGTTCTACATGGTCGTCGACCTGCACGCGATCACCATGCCCCAGGATCCGAAGGACCTGCGCGCGAACACCCGCCTCTCCGCCGCGCAGCTGCTGGCCGCCGGTCTGGACCCGGAGCGCTGCACGCTCTTCATCCAGAGCCACGTGCCCGAGCACGCGCAGCTCGGCTGGGTGATGAACTGCATCACCGGCTTCGGCGAGGCCAGCCGGATGACGCAGTTCAAGGACAAGTCGGCCAAGGGCGGTGTCAACAGCGCCAGCGTCGGCCTCTTCACGTACCCGATCCTCCAGGTCGCCGACATCCTGCTCTATCAGGCGGACGCCGTCCCGGTCGGCGAGGACCAGCGCCAGCACATCGAACTGACCCGCGACCTGGCCGAGCGCTTCAACGGCCGCTTCGGCCGGACCTTCACCCTCCCGGCGGCGCACATCGTCAAGGAGGTCGCGAAGATCTACGACCTCCAGGACCCGGCGATCAAGATGTCGAAGTCCGCGTCGTCGCCCAAGGGCCTGATCAACCTCCTCGACGAGGCCAAGGTCACCGAGAAGAAGATCAAGAGCGCGGTCACCGACACCGAGGCCGAGATCCGGTTCGACACCGAGAAGAAGCCCGGCGTCAGCAACCTGCTCACGATCTACTCCACCCTCACGGGCGAGTCGATCACCGCCCTGGAGGAGAAGTACGCGGGCAAGGGCTACGGCGCGCTGAAGACGGACCTGGCCGGAGTGATGGTCGATTTCGTCACACCCTTCAAGCAGCGCACCCAGGAGTACCTGGACGACCCGGAGACGCTGGACTCCATCCTGGCCAAGGGCGCGGAGAAGGCCCGCGCGGTCGCCGCGGAGACCCTCGCGCAGGCGTACGACCGGCTGGGTCTGCTGCCCGCCAAGCACTGACGAACGCACCTACGGAAAGACGGCTCTGGCACGAAGTGGGGTCCTGGCCGCACACTGGGGCGGCAGGACACAGGGACAAACGGAGGAGAGATACGTGGGGACCGTAACGCTCGGCGTTTCGATCGCGGTCCCGGAGCCCTACGGCAGCCGACTCCAGGAGCTGCGCGCGGGCTTCGGGGACGCCGCCGCGCACGGCATCCCCACGCACGTCACCCTCGTCCCGCCGACCGAGGTGGAGGCGGACCGGCTCCCGGCGGTCCGGGCCCACCTGACCGCGGTGGCGTCCGCCTTCCGCGCCTTTCCGATGCGGCTGGAGGGGACGGGCACCTTCCGGCCCGTCTCGCCGGTCGTCTTCGTCAAGATCGTCGAGGGCGTCGCGGGCTGCACCCGGCTCCAGAGCGAGGTCCGCGACCCGTCCGGGCCGCTCAGCCGCGAGCTGGCCTTCCCGTACCACCCGCACGTCACCGTCGCCCACGGGATCTCCGAAGAAGCGATGGACCTGGCGTTCTCGACGCTGGCGGACTACGCCGCCCAGTGGGTCTGCGCCGGGTTCGCCCTCTACGAGCAGGGCTCCGACGGGGTCTGGCGCAAGCTGCGCGAATATCCCTTCGGGAGTGGGCCCATAGGTGTTCCGGCGCAGCCGGGTTCCCCCGTCGACCAGACCGCCGAGGCGGCCGGGGCGACCGTACGGCCTTCCTGACGCAGCGGGCGGAGGGTCAGCCGGGCGGTGCGCCGGGCGCGGAACCTCAGCCTCCGCAGGACCAGGGTGTGGAACGGACGCCCCGTCGAGGGCGCTGGGCGAAAAGTCACAATCGACGACCGTAGTCCCTGAAAGCGACAATCCCGGCTATTTCCGGCGCCTCATTTACGGTGACCCCATGGACTGGCTGACGAAACTCCCGGTGGTCGGGCCGCTGGCGGGCCGTCTGATGAAGACGCACGCGTGGCGCTCCTACGAACGCCTCGACCGCGTGCACTGGACCCGGCTCGCCGCCGCGATCACCTTCATCAGCTTCCTCGCGCTCTTCCCCCTGATCGCCGTGGCCGCGGCGGTCGGAGCCGCGCTGCTCAGCGACGAGCAGCTGGACACGCTGGAGAAGAACTTCGCCGAGCAGGTCCCCGGCATCTCCGACCAGCTCGACATCGGGGGGCTCGTCGCGAACGCCGCCACGATCGGCCTGGTCGCGGGCGCACTCCTCCTCTTCACCGGCATCGGCTGGGTGGGCTCCATGCGGGACTGCCTGCGTGCGGTGTGGGAGAAGGACGACGAGGACGAAGGGAACCCGATCGTCCGCAAGGGCAAGGACGGGCTCGTCCTGCTCGGCCTCGGCGCGGTGGGCCTGGTCTCCGCCGCGGCCTCGATCCTCGGGTCCAGCGCCGTCGGGAAGTCCGCCGACTGGCTGGGCATCCCGCGCGAGGGCCCGGGCGGCGCGCTGCTGCGCGCCTTCGCCTTCCTGGTCGGCGTGGTCGCCGCCTTCCTGGTGCTGCTCTACCTGCTGACCCTGCTCCCCGGCGTCGAACCGCCGAGGCGCCGCCTGATCGAGGCGGCTCTGATCGGCGCGGCCGGCTTCGAGCTGCTGAAGCTGCTCCTCAGCGGTTACATGCGCGAGGTCGCCGGCAAGAGCGTGTACGGCGCCTTCGGCGTGCCGATCGCCCTGCTGCTCTGGATCAACTTCATGGCGAAGTTGCTGCTGTACGTCTCGGCCTGGACGGCCACCGGCGCCGACGACACCGACGCCGCCGCCGACGACGCCGGCGAAGCCGACGCCGAGGTCCCGCCCGCGCAGCAGGGGCCCGCCGCCACCGACCGGTGACCGGGTCCCCACCGGACCCTCCCTGGGCCCTGTCGTCAACGTTGCACCTGGCCCGCGGCGCCCGGCACCGCACCTCGCCGCGTTGTCGGGGCGCCCACGTACGTCCAGTACTCGGGCGCCCCTCCGCCTCGCGATGCACGGCACCGGACACCGCGGGCCTGACCGGCGCCACTTTGACGACAGGACCTAGACGAGTTCCTCGTCGGCACCCCGGCTGCGGCGGCCGCGCGGCCAGCGGCGGTTGACGACGTACGCGCCGCCCGCCAGGGCCGCGAGCGCTCCACCCGCGACGCCGAGCGCGGTGCCCACGCCGCCGGCCGGGCCCCCGCCGGCCGAGGCGTTGTTCTCGTGCGACTGCGCCGGCGAGCCGTGGGGTGAGGTGTCCGCGCTCTTCGGCGGCACCAGCTCACCCACCGGCTTGACCTTCCCGGCCGCGGCGAAGCCCCAGTCGAAGAGCGCGGCGGTCTCCTCGTAGACCGAGTTCACGCCCCCCGCGCCCGGGTTCATCACCGTGACCAGCAGCTTCCGCGAGCCCTGCTGCGCCGCACCCGTGAAGGTGGACCCCGCCATCGTCGTGTTGCCGTTCTTCACCCCGGCGATGCCCTTGTACGGGGCGATCCCGCCCGCGCCCGTCATCAGCCGGTTGGTGTTCTGGATCTCGAAGAAGTCCCGCGGCTTCCCCGGCTCCTGCAGGCCGGGGAACTTCGCGCTCGCCGTGCCGCAGTACTCCCGGAAGTCCTGTTTCTGCAGTCCGGAGCGGGCGATCAGCGTGAGGTCGTACGCGCTCGACACCTGGTCGGGGGCGTCGTACCCGTCGGGCGACACCACGTGGGTGTCCAGCGCCTGGAGCTCCTCCGCGTGCGCCTGCATGTCCCTGACCGTCTTCTCCACGCCGCCGTTCATGGCCGACAGCACGTGCACGGCGTCGTTGCCCGACCGCAGGAACACCCCCAGCCACAGGTCGTGGACGGAGTACTCGTGGTCCTCCTTGACCCCGACCAGGCTGCTGCCGGGGCCCACGCCCTCCATGTCCTGGTCGGTGACCTTGTGGACCTGCTCCTTGGGCAGCCCCGGCAGCAGTGTGTCCGCGAACAGCATCTTCATCGTGGAGGCGGGGGGCAGCCGCCAGTGCGCGTTGTACGCCGCCAGGACCTCGCCGGACTCGGCGTCCGCCACGATCCACGACCGGCCGGTGAGGTTCGTCGGCAGGGCGGGCGCGCCGGGCAGCAGGTTCACCTGCGTCCCGGGCTGGCCGAGCAGGGATCCGCCGACCGTGGACATCGACGCGGGCGGTGCGGCCGCCGCCGGAGCCTTGGCGGGCCCGCCCTTCCCGTCGGCCGGCGGGGTCGGCGCGGCGTGGGCGGTGGGCACCAGCAGGGCGGGCACGAGCAACGCGGCGGTAAGGACCGTCAGAGCGGTCGTCTTGGCAGACACGCAGGTGAAAGTACATCCCGATGAGCTGGATGGCGTCGCGGACCGGCCATTTCGCGGCAACCACCCCCGGGACAGCCCACCCCGGCGCGTCCGTCCCGGCGACGAAACCGATACTGAGGACATGAAACTCAGCCGTGCCGCTTCCTGGTTCCTGCTCGCCTTCGGAGTGTGGACCTGGTTCATCTGGGTGTCTTTCGTCCGGAACCTGTGGAAGAACGGCAGTGGCCTGGCCTTCGACACGGCGGGCGACCCCACTGCCTACTTCTGGGTCCACCTGACGCTCGCCGTGACGTCCTTTCTCCTGGGGACGGCGGTCGGCGTGATCGGGTTGCGTGCGGTCCTGGCCCTGCGGCGCGGATCACGTTCCGGAGCAGAGGACGGCGCGGCATGACCGTCGTACTCTTCGCGCTGATCGCACTGGCCGTCGTCGCGCTGCTGGTCGCGGTGCACCGCTGGCTGTGGATCCGGCTGGTCCGTGACACCACCGCCCCCGGTGGCCCGCCCCGCCGCGTCGGCACCGCGTTGACCATCGCCCTGCCCCTCCTGTCGGTGGCCGCCCTGACCGCGGGCCGGGCCGGGGCCCCGTTCTGGTTCCAGCAGACGGTGTCCTGGCCTGGGTACCTCTGGCTCGCGGTGCTCCTGTACCTGACCCTGACGATGCTGGTCGCGGAGCCGATCCGCGCGCTGTTGCTCCGCCGTCTGGCCCACCGCGACCCCTCCCGGGCGGTAGCGGCACCCTCCACGCCGCCCCCTGCGGCGTCTCCCGCCGCACCTTCCGCGACCACCGTCGGCGCCCCCGACTCCGGCCCGGCCACCGCCACCGCACCGTCGTCCCCCGCCGGCTCCGCCGCGGAGTCCGGCGCGGTGCTCGCCGCGGACGGCGCGGCCCGCGGCCCGGCCCCGGCGGCACCGGGCGGCGCCGGGCTCAGCCGGCGCACCTTCGTCGCACGCACGGTCGGCGGCGCGGCCGCCGCCGTCGCCCTCGGCACCGTCGCCGGCGGCACGTACGGGGTGCTGCGCGGGCCGAGCGTGCGGCGCGTCCAGGTCCCCCTGGCCAAGCTGCCGCGCGCGGCGCACGGCTTCCGGATCGCCGTCGTCAGCGACGTCCACCTCGGCCCCGTGCTCGGCCGCGCCCACGCCCAGTGCGTCGTCGACACGGTCAACCGCACCCAGCCCGACCTGATCGCCATCGTCGGCGACCTCGTCGACGGCAGCGTCCCCGACCTGGGGCCGGCGGCGGAACCGCTGCGCGGACTGACCGCCCGCCACGGCTCCTTCTTCGTCACCGGCAACCACGAGTACTTCTCCGGCGCCGAGCAGTGGGTCGAGCACGTCCGCGAGCTCGGCCTGACCCCGCTGGAGAACGCCCGCCGCGCCCTGCCGCACTTCGACCTCGCGGGCGTGAACGACGTCCAGGGGGAGCGGGAGGGGAGCGGCCCCGACTTCCGGGCCGCCCTCGGCGACCGCGACCGGAGCCGGGCCGCCGTACTCCTCGCCCACCAGCCGGTGGTCATCCACGACGCCGTCCGGCACGGCGTCGACCTGCAGCTCTCCGGCCACACCCACGGCGGCCAGCTCTGGCCGGGCAACTTCCTCGCCGAACTCGCCAACCCCACCGTCGCCGGGCTGGAGCGCTACGGCGACACCCAGCTCTACGTCTCGCGCGGGGCGGGCGCCTGGGGGCCGCCGGTCCGCGTCGGCGCGCCGTCCGACATCACCGTCGTCGAACTCGCCTCATACCAGGCCTGACCCGCCCCAACCGTCAACCGGCCGACTGCGAACCGATCTTCCGGTGGCTGATATTCCGTGATGGGATATCCGTTAATCGGACAGCGGGTCGCTGTCTCCGGGACAAGGGGTGGGGTTCACGGGATGCGGTCTGTCCGCTGGAAGATCATCGCGGCCGGGCTGGTCCTCGGCACGGCCGGTGTCGGCGCCTGGCAGTTGCTGCCGTCGGACGGCGGCGGCCACGGCGCCATCCGCGTCGGGACCAGTGACGTGGTCTCCTCCCTCGACCCCGCCGGGGCGTACGACGCGGGCTCCTGGGCGCTGTTCAGCAACGTCTACCAGTCGCTGCTGACCATCAGGCCCGGCTCCGACGCGCCCGTGCCGGACGCCGCCTCCTCCTGCGGGTTCGTCGGCCAGAAGCTCACCACCTACCAGTGCGAGCTGCGCCCCGACCTGAAGTTCGCCGGCGGCCGGGCGATCACCGCCGAGGACGTCAAGCACTCCTTCGACCGCATCAAGGCGATCAACTCCGACCAGGGACCGGCCCCGCTCTTCAACACCCTGGAGTCGGTCAGGGCCGAGGGCCGCAAGGTCACCTTCACCCTGTCCGCCGGTGACGCCACCTTCCCCTTCAAGATCGCGACGGGTGCCGCCTCGATCGTCGACAAGGACACGTACCCGGCGAAGTCCCTGCGCGAGGACGGCAGGGTCGACGGCTCCGGTCCGTACACGCTGGGCGCCTACAAGGCCGGTGCGAGCGCGGAGCTGAAGCCCAACGCCTCCTACAAGGGGCAGGGCAAGCCCGCCCGGGCGGCCGTCACGGTCAAGTACTTCAAGGACTCGGAGCAGCTCGACCAGGCATGGAAAAGCCGCCAGGTCGAGGTCGCCCACCGGGAGATGCCGCCCGCGGTACTCGCCGGCCTCAACCCCGGGATGAAGGACACCCGTTACCAGGCCTCCGGAGGCAGCGAGACCCGCTCGATCGTCTTCAACGTCCGCCCCGGCTCCGCCGCCGCCCCGCTCGCCGTCCGCCAGGCCGTCGCCGCCGTGCTGGACCGCACCAAGGTCGCCGCCGACGTTTACCGGGGCACCGTCACCCCGCTGTACTCCCTGGTCCCGGCGGGCATCGCCGGCCACAGCACCCCGTTCTTCGACGCCTACCCGACACCCAACGGGGCCACCGCCAAGAAGCTCCTCAAGGACGCCGGGATCAACGGTCCGGTGCACCTGAAGCTCGGGGTGAACGTACGCGGTGCGAACCTGCCGGAGGCCGAGGAGATCAAGCGGCAGCTGGAGGCCGGCGGCCTCTTCCAGGTGACCCTCAAGCCGGTGGAGGAGTGGAACGACTTCCAGAAGGGTTACGCGGCGGGTGAGTTCGACGCCTACACGATCGGGTGGATCGCGGACTTCCCGGACGCGGACAACTTCCTCGCCCCGCTGGTCGGCGCCGACTCCTCGATGAACAGCGGCTTCTCCGACAAGCACGTGGACGAGCTGATCACCCGTACCCAGTCCCACTCGGAGCGCGCCGACGCCTCGTCCGACTTCCGCGACCTGCAGAAGCTGGTGGCCCAGCAGGCCCCGATGGTGCCCATCTGGCAGAAGAAGGACTACGTGATGTCCCGCGAGGCCGTCACCGGTGCCCAGAACCTCTCCGACGGCACCGGTGTGTGGCGCCTGTGGGAACTCAACTGGCTGTAGGAAGTGCCTAATCGGCCTTCGGATGCGGGTCGGAGGCCTTGCGCCGGCCGGCCGCCGTCTGGGCCATGCCCGGCAGGAAGTCCGCGAACAGTTCATGGACCTCGCGCACCAGCGGCCGCAGCACGCGGAAGCGGGCCAGGACGATGCCCCGCGTCGTGAGCTGCGCGCCGCGCTCCGCGAGCCGCCGCGACTTCTCGCTGTCGGGGGAGCGGTCGAAGACCCAGTACAGGACCAGGCCCATCTGCGAGAGCCACATCAGCTCCGGCAGTACGTCGGCCAGCTCGGCCGGCACCTTGGTCTTCGCGCCCGCCAGCACCTCGCGGTGGATGTCGATCGCGGCCTTGCGCGCCGGCTCCGACTCCGGTGAGAAGGGGCTGAGCGGGCTCTCGGGGTCGGCCGCGTTCTTGAAGAACTGCGAGGCGAACTCGTGGTACGGGGCGCCGATGTCCAGCCAGCTCGTCAGCACGCCCGCGAGCCGCTTCTGCAGATCGGTCTCGCTGTCCAGGATGGGCCGGACCGCCGCCTGGTGGGCGGCGCTGATCCGGTCGTAGAAGCCCTGGACCAGGTGTTCCTTCGACTCGAAGTAGTAGTAGGCGTTGCCGACCGAGACACCGGCTTCCTTCGCGATGCCCCGCATGGTCGTCTTGTCGAAGCCGCGCTCCTGGAAGAGGCGGAGCGCGGTTTCGAGGATGAGCGTGCGGGTCTGCTCGCTCTTGGGAGCCTTCTGATCAGTCACGGTGTATGAGCCTATCGGGGGACGGGGCACTGGTCGTCACAGGCCGGTCCCTCGACCGGCCCGGGCTGCCCTTCGGCGCGCACGGCCTGCCGCCAGGCGGAGGCCGTGAACATCGCGGCCCGGGCGAACGGGCGGCCGGCCGGTGTCGCCAGCCAGTTCGCCTTCGGCCGGTGGTCGGCCAGTGCCCACAGGCACACGATGAAGGCGTCCGTTCCGGTCCACACCTGCCCGGAGTCCCCGACGACGGTGATCTCCTTGAGCGTCGAGGCGTGGTCGAGCCTGGGGAACCGCCGCCGCGCCTCCCAGGACGCGGCGGGGACCAGGGTGATCGGGAGGAGCCGGGGCTGCGCGAGCAGCCAGTGCCGGATGTGCACGCAGAGCGGGCAGTCGGCGTCGTAGAGGACGGTCAGGTGCCGTACGGCTCCGGTGGGCGCCACGGCTCAGGCCCCGAGCGGAGCGGTCCACCCCTGCGGGGCGACGGGCGGGGTCTGCTGACGCTCCATGATGCCGCGGCGGCGCATCCTGTTCAGGACCCACACGTTGCCGAGGTGCATGACGCCGAGGACCAGCAGGACGACGCCGAGCTTGACCGAGAGCGCCTCGAAGAGGGCGCGGGCGGTGGCGATCTCCTCGCTGGAGCGCAGGTAGAGGGTCACGAACCCGATGTTGACGAGGTAGAAGCCGACCACGAGCAGCTGGTTGACGGCGTCCGCGAGCTTCTCGTTGCCCTGGAGGACGTCCCCGATGAAGACGCGGCCGTTGCGGCTGAGCGTACGGGCCACCCAGACGGTGAGGGCGATGCTGATGAGCAGGTAGATGACGTACGTGACCACGGTGAGGTCCATAGCCCCAGCCCCCTTGAACGTGTTCAAATGCTCTGACGTCGATGACTCTAGAGGCTTTTTTGAACAAGTTCAAGCGACGTCGCGCACCCCGTGGGAGCCCCGGAACGCACGCGGGCCCCGGCCGTGCGGCCGGGGCCCGAAGCGACGCGGGTGGGACTCACATGCTGAGCGCGCGTGCGTGGCCCAGCTGCGACATCACCCAGTGGTAGGTGTTCGCGTCCACCGCCGGGATCATCGTGGAGTGGTGGCGGCCGCCGCTGGTCACGGTGACCTGGATGTAGCCGGTGGTGGTCTTCTCCTTCATCAGGAGGAAGAGCAGGCCGAGCAGGCAGAAGAGGAAGAAGACGATCGCCAGCACGATCGCGTGCGGCGGGATCTTCTCCTCGGTGCGCGAGAAGTCCGTCGCGTTCCACATCGCGCCCCTGAGCGGCATCGCGCCCGACGGGGTGATGATCTGGTCGCCGGCGACGGTGATGTCGCCGAGGGCGAAGCCGGCGCCGCCGATCGGCGCGGCCGGGTAACCGCCGGGGGCGGGGATGCCCGCGCCGCCGATGGTCGGCTGGTAGGCCGGCGCCGCCGGGTAGGGCTGGGGGTATCCGTAACTGGCCTCACCGGGCCCCCACTTGTAGTCGCCCTGGCCGGGCGCCCCGGGCTGACCGCCCTGACCGGCGGGATCGCTCGTGTACGGGTTCGGCTGCTGCTCGCTCATGCGGCCGATCCTTCCACAGGCACCCCCGCCCCGTACCCGGGGTCACGCAGTCCGCCGGCACCCCGGGGACTGACGCGCCGTCGGTCCGCAGCCGCGCTCCCCGCGCCCCGGGGCGCGTTGTCAGTGGTCCGTCCTACGGTCGACGGCATGGGAATGGTGACCTTCGTCGACGAGACGACCGCCGGAGGC
Organism: Streptomyces sp. WAC03905; assembly: GCF_057371075.1. NCBI lineage: Bacteria > Bacillati > Actinomycetota > Actinomycetes > Kitasatosporales > Streptomycetaceae > Streptomyces > Streptomyces sp. WAC03905. Next base: position 3,186,804 of record NZ_JBXYDZ010000003.1, on the reverse strand, counting down.
CGTGGTGACGGCTGGGGACTTGAGATCGCCGAGGAACGGCTCGCCCTGCGCGAGCTGATCCGGCGCAGGGTGTTCCAGGAGGTCGCGGAGTACCATGCCCGGCGGCCCGAGGTGTTCCAGGGGCTGGTGCAGCCGGAGGGCGCCGAGCGGACCCTCAACGGGTACGCGCTGCGGACACCGCGCCGCATCGATCCGGAGAAGCAGACCGCCCTGGCGCTGCGGGCCTTCGAGCGCAACGGCTTCCTGGTCCTGGTGGGAGACCGTCAGATCACCGGCCTGGACGAGGAGATCGACCTCACGCTCGGCACCGAGGTCACCTTCCTCAAGCTCGTCGCACTGGTGGGTGGCTGATGTCCGGGCACGTCACGGTCACGGCGGACCGGCTGGTGCGCCGGGTGGCGGACTGCACCTTCCACCACCCCGCGGTCGGGCAGCAGCTCGCCGCGGTGGCGGAACTCCCGGCCGAGGAACGGCGCCTGCTGGTGCAGGAGTTCGCCGACCGCCACCGGCGGGGCGGCGACACCGAAGCGGTCCGGCTCGTGCTGCTCACCCTGACCGCGCTGGTCGGCCGGGGTCTGGACGGGCTGCCGCTGGCCGCGGAACGGGCCGCGCAGCTCGACGTACTCGGCCGCGCCCACTCCTTCTGGTACGGGCACCGCTGCGAGAGCCTCGTCGAGGCGGAGGCCGCCGCCGGCCGGACGCTCTCGCCCGCCGTGATCGCGACGGTCCGGCGCACCGCCGTGAGCGCGTACGCCGGCCAGGACATCGTCCGCTTCGCCGGGCGGTTCACCGACCCCGTGCTCAACGTGGGCGAGCCGTGGGCGGAGCGGGCCATGCAGGACGGCCGCCTGCACGAGGTGCTCGCGCACGCACTGACCGCCAAGGCCGCCCGGCCCTCCGCCGCCTGGGAGAAGCGCGGCCGGGCGCTCGTCGAGGGCCTCGGGGCCGACACCGTGCGCGAGGCCGTGCTGCCGGTGCTCGCCCTCGTCGGGCGGCCCCGCACCTTCGAGCTGGACCGGGCGGAGTACGAGCCGGACGTCAACGCCTCCTTCGACCCCTACAACGCCAACGCCCTGCGCGGCCTGGTCCGGCTCCTCGCCCTGCTCCCCGCGCACCCCGACACGGTGCGCGCCCTCGGCACGCTCGTGGAGACCTCGCTGCGCAAGGCCGCCGGGCTCGGCCCGCGCAGCCCCAAGGTGGCCAACGCGGCGGTCGGCGCACTGGCCGGGGCGGACGGGGAGGCCGCCCTGGCCGAACTGGCCCGGCTCGGTACCCGGGTCACCTACAAGGGCACCCTCAAGCTCATCGACGCGGCGCTGGAGGAGCGGGCCACCGCGCTCGGGCTGAGCCGCGAGGAGATCGAGGAGCTGGCCGTGCCCGCGTACGGGCTCACGGAGGTGGGAAGCGCCGTCTTCCGCCTGGGGGAGGCCACCGCGGAGCTGGCCGTTCGCGGGACCAGGGCGGCGCTGCTCTGGCGCAACGCCGCCGCAAAACCGGTCAAGTCCGCGCCGGCCGCTGTGCGCCGGGACCACGCCGAGGAGCTGAAGGAGCTCAAGGGCCTGGTCAAGGACATCGACAAGTCGCTGTCGGCGCAGTCCGAGCGGCTGGACCGGCTGTTCCTCGCCCGCCGCCGGTGGACGTACGGGCAGTGGCGCGAGCGGTACCTCGACCACCCGCTGGTGGGCACGCTGGCCCGGCGGCTGATCTGGAGGGTGGACGGGACGCCCGTCTGCTTCGCGGACGGGGCCCTGCGCACGCTGGCGGGCACCGCCGTCACCGACGGCGCCGCCGTCGAGCTGTGGCACCCCGTCGGCCGGGAGCCCGCCGAGGTGCTCGCCTGGCGGGAATGGCTGGAGCGGTACGCCGTGACCCAGCCCTTCAAGCAGGCCCACCGGGAGGTGTACCTGCTGACCGACGCCGAACGCAGGACGCGGACGTACTCCAACCGGTTCGCCGCGCACGTGCTGCGCCAGCACCAGTTCAACTCCCTGGCCGCGGCGCGGGGCTGGCACAACAGGCTCCGCCTGTGCGTGGACGACTCCGCCCCGCCCGCCACCCGCGAACTGCCCCAGTGGGGCCTGCGGGCCGAGTACTGGATCGAGGGCGAGGGGCACGAGTACGGCATCGACACCACCGACTCGGGCACCTACCTGCGGCTGCGCACCGACCAGGTGCGGTTCTATCCGATCGACGCCCCGCAGAACTGGGCGAGCTCCTACGGCGGCGGCTACGCGGCGTGGCCCCGGGCGGGGCGCCGCCGCCGCAAGGACGGCCCGCTGCCGCTGGCGCAGATACCGGAGGCGGTGCTGAGCGAGGTGCTGCGCGACGTGGACCTGTTCGTCGGCGTGGCCAGCGTCGGCAACGACCCGACCTGGTCCGACGGCGGGCCGCAGGGCCGCTTCCGGGACTACTGGACGTCCTACGGCTTCGGCGAGCTGGGCCAGAGCGCCGAGACCCGGCGGGCCCTGCTGGAGCGGCTGGTGCCGCGCCTGGCCATTGCGGACCGCTGCACGGTGGAGGGCCGGTTCCTGCACGTCCGCGGCGAGCTGCACACCTACAAGATCCATCTCGGCTCGGGGAACATCCTGATGTCGCCGAACGACCAGTACCTGTGCATCGTGCCCGGCGGCGCGGGCGGCCCCGCCGCCGAGCCGGGCTACCTGCCCTTCGAGGGGGACCGCACCCTCGCCGTCATCCTCTCCAAGGCGATGCTCCTCGCGAAGGACACGGAGATCACCGACCCGACGATCACCAGTCAGCTCGGCCGCCGCTGACGGCGACGCCGCCCGCGACGCGCGAGGGCCCCGCCCCCGGACGGACCGGGAGCGGGGCCCTCGTACAGGCAGGGACCGGGAGGTCAGAAGCGGCGCGTGATCAGCGCACGCTTGACTTCCTGGATCGCCTTGGTGACCTCGATGCCGCGCGGGCACGCGTCGGTGCAGTTGAAGGTCGTGCGGCAGCGCCACACGCCGTCCTTGTCGTTCAGGATCTCCAGCCGCTGCTCGCCGGCCTCGTCACGCGAGTCGAAGATGAAGCGGTGCGCGTTGACGATCGCCGCCGGGCCGAAGTACTGGCCGTCGTTCCAGAACACCGGGCACGAGGACGTGCACGCGGCGCACAGGATGCACTTGGTGGTGTCGTCGAAGCGCTCGCGGTCCTCGGCGGACTGCAGGCGCTCGCGCGTCGGCTCGTTGCCCTTGGTGACCAGGAACGGCATGACGTCCCGGTAAGCCTGGAAGAAGGGCTCCATGTCGACCACGAGGTCCTTCATCACCGTGAGGCCCTTGATGGCCTCGACGGTGATCGGCTTCTCGGGGTTGATGTCCTTGATCAGCGTCTTGCAGGCGAGCCTGTTCTTGCCGTTGATCCGCATCGCGTCCGAGCCGCAGATGCCGTGCGCGCACGAGCGGCGGAAGGTCAGCGTGCCGTCCAGGTCCCACTTGATCTTGTGGAGACCGTCGAGCACGCGCTCCTTCGGGTCGATCTCGATCTGGAAGTCCTGCCACTGCGACTCGTCCGAGATCTCGGGGTTGAAGCGGCGGATCCGGAAGGTGACCGTGATGTACGGGGAGGCCGCGGCCGCCTCTTCCATCTGGTCCGTCTTGGACAGGGTCGGGGTAGCCATCAGTACTTACGCTCCATCGGCTGGTAGCGGGTCGTGACGACCGGCTTGTAGTCGAGCCGGACCGAGTCCGAGCCGTCGGCTCCGACCTCGCGGTACGCCATGGTGTGGCGCATGAAGTTGACGTCGTCGCGGTTCGGGTAGTCCTCGCGGTAGTGACCACCGCGGGATTCCTTGCGCGCCAGGGCGGACACGGCCATGACCTCGGCCAGGTCGAGCAGGTTGCCCAGCTCGATGGCCTCCAGCAGGTCCGTGTTGAAGCGCTTGCCCTTGTCCTGGACGGACACGTTCTTGTAGCGCTCGCGCAGCTCCGCGATCTTCTCGACCGCGGTCTTGATGGTCTGCTCCGTGCGGAACACCATCACGTTCGCGTCCATCGTCTCCTGGAGCTCCAGACGCAGGTCGGCGACCCGCTCGTTGCCCGTGGAGTTGCGCAGGTGCTCGACCAGGTCGGCCACCTGCTGCGCCGGGTTCTCGGGGAGCTCGACGAAGTCGTTCTCCTGCGAGTACTTGGCGGCTGCGATGCCGGAACGCTTGCCGAAGACGTTGATGTCCAGCAGCGAGTTGGTGCCCAGGCGGTTCGCGCCGTGCACCGACACGCACGCGACCTCGCCGGCCGCGTACAGGCCCGGGACGACGGTGGTGTTGTCGGCCAGTACCTCACCCTCGACGTTCGTCGGGATGCCGCCCATGGCGTAGTGCGCGGTGGGCTGGATCGGGATCGGGTCCGTGTACGGCTCGATGCCCAGGTAGGTGCGCGCGAACTCGGTGATGTCCGGGAGCTTCGCGTCGAGCTGCTCCGGCGGGAGGTGCGTCAGGTCCAGGTACACGTGGTCACCGGCCGGACCGCAGCCGCGGCCCTCACGGATCTCGGTGTAGATGGAGCGCGAGACGACGTCACGGGACGCGAGGTCCTTCATGACCGGCGCGTACTTCTCCATGAAGCGCTCGCCGTCCTTGTTGCGGAGGATGCCGCCCTCACCGCGGGCGCCCTCCGTCAGCAGGATGCCCATGCGCCAGATGCCCGTCGGGTGGAACTGGAAGAACTCCATGTCCTCCAGCGGCAGGCCGCGGCGGTAGCAGGCCGCCTGGCCGTCACCCGTGAGGGTGTGCGCGTTGGAGGTCACCTTGAAGAACTTGCCGGTGCCGCCGGAGGCGTAGATGACGGCCTTGGCCTGGAACACGTGGATCTCGCCGGTGGCGAGCTCGTACGCGACCACACCGGCCGACTTCTTGACGCCGTCCTCCTCGACCAGGAGCTGGTCCAGGACGTAGAACTCGTTGAAGAACTCCACGCCCTCCTTGACGCAGTTCTGGTACAGCGTCTGGAGGATCATGTGACCGGTGCGGTCCGCGGCGTAGCAGGACCGGCGGACCGGCGCCTCGCCGTGGTTGCGGGAGTGCCCGCCGAAGCGGCGCTGGTCGATGGTGCCGTCCGGGGTGCGGTTGAACGGCAGGCCCATCTTCTCCAGGTCGAGGACGGCGTCGATGGCCTCCTTCGCCAGGATCTCGGCGGCGTCCTGGTCGACCAGGTAGTCACCGCCCTTGACCGTGTCGAAGGTGTGCCACTCCCAGTTGTCCTCCTCCACGTTCGCCAGCGCGGCGGCCATGCCGCCCTGCGCGGCGCCCGTGTGGGAGCGGGTGGGGTAGAGCTTCGTCAGCACCGCGGTGCGGCTGCGCTTCGTCGACTCGATGGCGGCGCGCATGCCGGCGCCACCTGCGCCGACGATGACGGTGTCGTACTTGTGGATCTTCATTGGTTTCGCCTCAGCCCCGTTGCCTAGCGGATGTTCGGGTCGAAGGTGAAGATCACCAGCGTGCCCAGAAGGATGGTGAACACCGTGGCGGTGTAGAGCAGGCCCTTCAGCCACAGCCGCGTGTTGGCACGCTCCGCGTAGTCGTTGATGACGGTACGCAGGCCGTTGGCGCCGTGCAGCATCGCCAGCCACAGCATCAGCAGGTCCCAGACCTGCCAGAACGGGGACGCCCAGCGGCCGGCCACGAAGGCGAAGCCGATCTTGGAGACGCCGCCGTCGAGCACCAGCTGGATCAGCAGGTGACCGATGACGAGGACGACGAGCACGATGCCCGAGAGGCGCATGAAGAGCCACGCGACCATCTCGAAGTTGCCGCGGGTCGAGCGGGGCGTCTTGCCCGTGCGCTTGCGCGGCGCCTCGATGTAGGGCGCGGGGTTGTCCACGTCGTAGAGGGAAACGCCCTCCACGTCGCCGATCGCCTTGGGGGAAGAAGTGTCAGAGGACATGCGCGTCACTTCCCGAACAGTTCAGCGGCCGCGTGGCCGAGCACGGGGTAGAGAGCCCCGACCATCAGCACGACCCAGATGCCCACGACCCACCAGAGCATCGTCTTCTGGTGGCGCGGGCCCTTGGACCAGAAGTCCACGGCGATGACACGGAGACCGTTGAGCGCGTGGAACAGGATGGCGGCGACGAGGCCGTACTCCAGCAGCGCGACGATCGGAGTCTTATAGGTAGCCACGACATCGTCGTACGCCTCGGGGGAGACGCGGACGAGAGCGGTGTCGAGGACGTGTACGAACAGGAAGAAGAAGATGAGGACGCCGGTGACTCGATGAGCCACCCAGGACCACATTCCTTCCCGGCCGCGGTACAACGTTCCAGCCGGCACGGAAAACCCTCCGGAAGCGGGGCGGGGGCCAGCCGGCTTCTTTGTCGGTCGGGCCCGGCCGGGTACGGTCCACCGGCCCCGGACATCGTAGCGACGAGTTGTCGGTTCCCTCGCGCGGGGTCCGGCTGTGTGATCAAACAGGCACGTACGGGCTATCCCACAGGGGCGAATAGCCCGATTTCAGCCGTAGGTGTCCCGTCGGAGCGGGTCAGCCAGCGCGTCGCGTCCAGCAGCCGGGCCTGCGCGAGACGGCGCAGCTCGTCCGCGGAGAGCGAGCGCTCCTCGTCCACCTCGTGCCCCATCCGCCGGCGGATCTCCCCCAGCAGCCGGTCGGCCCGCTCCTCCGGCGGGTGCCCGTCGAGGCAGATCACGAAGGCGTGGCCGAACTTCCGTTCGTACTCCGCGTGGGCGGCGTCGAGCGCCAGCAGCGCGGAGTACGGGGCCCCGTGGCCCAGCTCGGCCGAGTGCTCGGTGGCGAGCGCTTCGGTCAGGTCGGCCTGTGAGAGGTCGTAACTGGCCTCGTCCGCCGCGGCGAGCAGGGCGCCGGCGTCGGGGTAGGGCCGGTGCGCCGCCACCCGGTGCGCCCAGCGGGCGCTTCCGCAGCAGCGCAGGAGGACCGCCCGGGCCTCCTCGGGGGGCAGGGCGTTGAACCGTGCCAGTCCGGGTCCGCGGTCGGGGTCGGGGTCGGAGCGGCCGCGGGCCTGTGCCGGAAGGTGGCTGGACAGCGGGGGGCTCCTCGGGGCGTGGCGCGGGTGTGCCGCAACGCTATCGACGCAGGGCAGGGTGTGTCGTACCCATGCCGGGATTTCACCCGGAAGTGAGCCGAAAGGATGACGTGAGCGCCACGGACAGGCATGGTGGGATGCCCGGAAGGGGGAGGGCGACCGAGGCCGCCACCCCCCACAGGAGAGGCCCCGGCCGCCATCCGTCACGGGCTCGTGCGACAAGCCCGTACCCCTGTCAGCGCCGCGGGTGCGTTTTGTGTCACACCTCGCTCCGCGCAGGACTGGTTGCACGTTGTATCACTCGTGGACGAAGGTGCTTGAAAGCCGTAACGTGCTGATTTGCGCCACACGTACAGGACAGTGAACGGGTTGGGGACTTTGCTGGGGGACGACGCGGAGCTGACCGCCGCGGTGCTCGCGGCACAGGACGGCGACGAGAACGCGTTCCGTGCTGTGTACCGCGCCGTGCACCCACGCCTGCTCGGTTACGTACGCACGCTCGTCGGGGACGGCGACGCCGAGGACGTGACCTCGGAGGCCTGGTTGCAGATAGCCCGCGACCTCGACTCCTTCACCGGTGACGCCGACCGCTTCCGCGGCTGGGCGGCCCGGATCGCCCGCAACCGGGCCCTGGACCACATACGCATGCGCGGACGCCGGCCCGCCATCGGCGGCGACGACACCGAGCTGACGGGCTGGGCCGCCGAGTGCGACACCGCCGGCGCGGCGATGGAGTCCCTCGACACCGGGCGCACCATGGCGCTCATAGCCCAGCTGCCCCAGGACCAGGCCGAGGCCGTCGTCCTGCGCGTCGTGGTCGGCCTCGACGCCAAGAGCGCGGCCGAGACCCTGGGCAAGCGGCCCGGAGCCGTACGCACCGCCGCGCACCGCGGCCTGAAGAAGCTGGCGGAACTGCTCGCCGCACAGGGTGCGGACGGCGGCTTCGAAGCCGGTCCGGGCACCGGCGCCAAGGCGGGCGTCACGGTCGGCCATAATGCCGAAGGCCATGCGTGGGACGGCGGGGGCGGGAGGGATCTCGACGCCGTACCCGCACAGCGTGGCCGGGGCGGCAGCTACGCAGAACAAACCGGTGTGACGCATTCACGTTGGCGGACGCAGAAGGACATGTGATGGCCGACGAGCGCGACAGGTGGCTGGACGAGGCCGCGGCGGAAGCATTCCTGCGCGGCGGACCGACGGAACCTGTGGGGCCCGCCGCCGACACGCGTGCCGCGATGGAGGCCGCCCGGTTGCGGGCCGCCCTGGACTCCCTGGCCGCGATGGCGGCGCCGGCGCCCCCGGGCACGGAACTGCCCGGCGAGGGCGTGGCGGTGGACGCCTACCGCGCGGCGCGCGGCGCGGCGCGCCCCGCCGACGTCCGCCCCGTCCCCCGGCCGTCCGCGGCCGAAGGCTCCGGTGAACCCCTGATCGACCTCGGCCGGGTCGTCCCCGTGCCCGCACCGGCCCGACGGCGTGCCCGCACCGTGAGCCTCGGCCTGGCCGCCGCCCTCGCGAGCGTCGCCGCCGGCGGCCTGGCCGCCGCGGCCGGCGCCGGGCTGCTGGACCGGTCCCGCCACGACACCGCGGGACCGGGCCGGCGACGTCCGTCAGTGCCGGCGAGAGCCCGGTGCCGGGCGTCGGTACCAGCGCCCCGACCCTCACCCCGAAGCTGCGCCCCACCCCGCTGCCGGACGGATCGAACCCGGCGTTCGCCCCCGTCGCGCCGTCACCGGGCCCGGACGTGCCCACGGCGCCCGGCACCGCGCAGGGCCCCGACGCCTCCACGGGCACCGCCACGACCGGCGGCGGCGCGGGCAAGGACACCCCGGACGACCGCGGCGGCCCCGGCGACCGGGAGGCCGGGCGCGACACCCTGGGCACCGGGGAACTCGGCAAGGACCGCCAGCGCGAGCAGGACAGCCGGCTCAAGGCGGACCTCTGCCAGGAGTACCGCAAGGGCCGCCTCAACGACGACCGGCGCGAGCGGCTCACGCGGCTGGCCGACGGGCTCCTGCGGATCCCCGCCTACTGCGCCTCGGTGCTGGACGGGGAGTCCGACGGAACCAAGCGCCGCGACGCCCCGATGGGGGGCGGGGCGCTCCGGGCGCCGTCCCTGTCGCCGGCCGTCCCGCAGGGCTCCACGCCGCTGCGCGTGGGCCGCTGACACCCGTGCCGACCTGCCTGTAACACTTTTCGAACCCCTGGCGCAGTACCTATCGAGCCGACTGGTCATCGGCCGCGCATGAGCCGGGGTTCCCCCCGTACCCCTGGGCTCTGCGCAACCGGCGCGGGCGGGGCACGTTCCCCCGGCCCTGCCCGCGCCCTTTACTTCGACCCGGTCCACCACCTCGACCCGGTCAACGGAACAGGCCGTCCGTTTCGCAGCACCCCGCCGGGGGCGGCGCGAAAGGGACGGCCTGATGTGTTCCTCCGGCCGGTGGCCGGTCGTGCGGTCGGGGCCCGGCCCGCGGGCCCCGGGGATCACCCGGCGCGGGCTCACCAGTAGACGACGACCTTGTCGCCGACCTGGACGTCGTCGAAGAGCTTCGACAGCTTGCCCTTGTCCCGGACGTTCACGCAGCCGTGCGAGGCGCCGGCGTAGCCGCGGGCCGCGAAGTCCGCGGAGTAGTGCACCGCCTGGCCGCCGCTGAAGAACATCGCGTACGGCATCGGCGTGTGGTAGATCGTCGACGTCCACTCCTTGGCCTTCCAGCCCACGTTGAACACGCCCTCGCGGGTCGGGGTGTTCTCCGAGCCGAAGCGCACGTCCATCGTGGAGACGACCTTGCCGTCGATCATCCAGGCGAGCGTGCGGCTCTCCTTGCTGATGCACATGACGCGGCCCGTCATGCAGCGCGGGTCCGGCGCGGCGACCTCGTTGGTGGTCGGCGGGCGCAGCTCTTCGGCGGTGGGCTTCTTGCTGGAGCTCTGGATCTTCTTCCAGGTCTTCTCGTCGACGCCGCCGGTCGCGTCCAGACCGTTCTTCGCCTGGAAGGACTTCACCGCGGCCGTGGTCTTCGACCCGTAGAAGCCGGTCGGCGCCACCGTCATCAGCTTGAGCTGCTTGAGGCGGGCCTGGAGCTCGCGGACCTGCTCGCTCTCGTCGCCGTTGGCCATGATCTGCTTCACCGAGGGCGAAGGGGAGGCCGACGCGGAAGCGGAGGCGGAGGCGGACGCCGACGCCGAGGCCGAGGGCTCGCCGGGCTTGTTGTCGGTGGACGGAGAGGCTTCGGGGGTGGCGCCCGCCGTGGGCGATGACGGTGCCGCGGAGGAGGAGCCGGAGGACTCCGTCTTCTGCGGACCGCAGGCGGTCGCGGCGAGCGCGACGGCGGTGGCAACCCCGATCGTGCGGATTATGGCTCTCTGGCGCTGCATTGCAGTCCCCCGGTTTCTACGTCGTGTATCTAGGTGATGCCTGGCGCGCGTGGAGAGTTGCACAGGGTCCCGGGATGTTGCGCCATTGTGACCAGCAACCGTCCGCAGCCTTACGAAGCGACGCGCGGGCACGGTTGTACCAGCCCCGGGCCCGGTTGCTCTACGGAGGACTTCGTCACATGGCAAGCACGGAGAGCGGAATCCCGGTCGAACCTGTCTACGGGCCGGGCGATCTGACGGAATGGGACCCCGAGGTCCAATTGGGTGCACCAGGGGACTTCCCATACACCCGGGGGATTTATCCGAACATGTACACCGGGCGGCCGTGGACGATGCGGCAGTACGCCGGCTTCGGTACCGCCACCGAGTCCAACGCCCGCTACCGGCAGCTCATCGCGGGCGGCGGCACCGGACTGTCCGTCGCCTTCGACCTGCCCACCCAGATGGGACACGACTCCGACGCACCCCTCGCCCACGGCGAAGTCGGCAAGGTCGGGGTCGCCGTCGACTCGCTCGACGACATGCGGACGCTGTTCGACGGGATCCCCCTCGACCGGGTCTCCACCTCCATGACGATCAACGCACCCGCGGCGCTGCTCCTGCTCCTCTACCAGCTGGTCGCGGAGGAACAGGGCATCGCGGGCACACAGCTGACGGGGACGATCCAGAACGACGTCCTGAAGGAGTACATCGCCCGGGGGACGTACATCTTCCCGCCCGGCCCCTCGCTCAGGCTGACCGCCGACACCTTCCGCTACTGCCGGGCCGAGATCCCCCGGTGGAACACCATCTCCATCTCCGGCTACCACATGGCCGAAGCGGGAGCCTCCCCCGCGCAGGAGGTCGCCTTCACCCTCGCCGACGGCATCGCCTACGTCCGTACGGCCCTGGCGGCCGGGATGGCGGTCGACGCGTTCGCGCCCCGCCTCTCCTTCTTCTTCGTCGCCCGCACCACCCTGCTGGAGGAGGTCGCGAAGTTCCGCGCGGCCCGGCGGATCTGGGCCCGCGTCATGCGGGAGGAGTTCGGGGCGCGGGACCCGAAGTCGATGATGCTGCGCTTCCACACCCAGACCGCCGGCGTCCAGCTCACCGCGCAGCAGCCCGAGCTGAACCTCGTACGCGTCGCCGTGCAGGCGCTCGCCGCCGTCCTGGGCGGCACGCAGTCACTGCACACCAACTCCTTCGACGAGGCCATCGCGCTGCCCACGGAGAAGTCGGCCCGCCTCGCGCTGCGCACCCAGCAGGTCCTCGCCCACGAGACGGACGTCACCCACACCGTGGACCCCTTCGCCGGGTCGTACGCGGTGGAGCGGATGACGGACGACCTGGAGGCGGCGGCCCTGGACCTGATGCGGCGGGTCGAGGAACGGGGCGGGGCCGTGGCCGCCATCGAGGCCGGCTTCCAGAAGGCGGAGATCGAGCGGAACGCCTACCGCATCGCGCGGGAGACCGACAGCGGGGAGCGGGTCGTGGTCGGGGTCAACCGCTTCGCGCTGGAGCGCGAGGAGCCGTACGAGCCGCTGCGCGTGGACCCGGCGATCGAGGAACGGCAGTGCGCGGCGCTGGCGCGGCTGCGCGCGGAGCGCGACGGGACGGCGGTGACGGCGGCGCTCGGGGCCCTGCGGCAGGCGGCCGCGGGCACGGAGAACGTGCTGTACCCGATGAAGGAGGCGCTGCGCGCCCGCGCCACGGTGGGCGAGGTGTGCGGGGCGCTGCGGGAGGTCTGGGGGACGTACGAACCCACCGGGTCCACATGGTGAAACCCCCTGGACCGTCAGGTGCGTCCTCATGGGACACTCCTGCCCATGCTGGGTGTCACCGATCTGCCGACGTACCTCGCCGGCCTCGTCCTGATCATTCTGTTGCCGGGACCGAACTCGCTCTACGTGCTGTCCGTCGCCGCCCGCCGCGGGGTGCGCACGGGCTACAAGGCCGCCGCCGGGGTGTTCACCGGCGACGCCGTGCTGATGGCGCTGACCGCCGTGGGCGCCGGGGCGCTGCTCCGCGCGAGCCCGCTGGTCTTCACCGTGGTGAAGTTCCTCGGCGCCGGCTACCTGGCCTGGCTGGCCGTCGGGATGATGCGGGGGGCCTGGGCGCTGTGGCGCACGCGCCGGGAGCGGGACGAGGCGCGGGCCGCGGGCCCCGCCGACCCGGCCGAGAACGAGCGGCCCTACCGCCGCGCCCTGCTGATCAGCCTCCTCAACCCGAAGGCCATCCTCTTCCTGATGTCCTTCTTCGTGCAGTTCGTGGACCCCTCCTACGCCTACCCGGCGCTGTCGTTCCTGGTGCTCGGCGGACTGCTGCAGACCGGCAGCTTCCTCTACCTGACGCTGCTGATCTTCGGCGGCACCCGCCTGTCGGAGGCCTTCCGCCGCCGCAAGCGGCTGTCGGCCGGGGCCACCTCGGCTGCGGGTGTGCTGTTCCTCGGCTTCGCGGCCAAGCTGGCCGCGAGCTGAGACCGTTCGGCCCGGGGCCGCGTCAGGTGAGGACGCGGCGCAGGGTCCGGGCCATGCGCCGCACCGTCCGGCTGCGCGGCAGGAACGACAGCTGGGCGGGGATGCCGCCGGGCAGGCCCAGCGTCGTCAGCCGGCGCCGGGTGAAGTACCGCCAGGTCGCGGGCGTCAGATGTGCGGCGAGGTACGCCTCGGCCGCGGCCCGGCGCGCGGCCAGGATCTGCGGCTGCATGGTGAACCCGACCGCCGTCAGCAGCCCGGCCCGCTCCGGCGCCGCCCGCCCGACGGAAGCGGGCGTCCACGCGCGGACCGCCTCTGGGTCCGCCAGGTCCGGCAGCAGCGAGTCCACCAGCGCCAGCGGCACCCGGTTGCTGTTCTGGTACGGGGTCAGGCGGGCCAGCACGTCACCGGTGCCGGTGCGCGCGACGGGCAGCCCGTACAGCGTCGCGGCGGTCAGCAGGCCCGTGGAGAAGCAGCCGACGACCAGCGCCGGGCGCAGCCGCCGGTAGAGGATCTCGGCGAGCACCGGGGTGCTCGTCACGGTGAGCCGGGCGCCGAGCCGTTCGGCCTCCGCCGCGGCCCGGCCGGCGTACTCGGCCGGCGCGCCGGGGTGGGGCTTGAAGACCAGCTCCCGGTGGCCGAGCGCGACGGCGCCCCGGACCATCGAGGCGTGCAGCTCCTCCTCCTCGTCCGCGGTCATCAGGTCGAGCGCCGACAGGTACTGCCCCAGCAGCAGGGCCGGGGACCCACCGACGCCGGCCGGCTCCGCGCCGTCCGGGGGGAGTTCCGCGAGGACCTTCAGGAAGGACTCCGTGGGCACCAGCTCCCGTCGCGCCCCGAACTCCGTCAGCAGCAGCGGCTCCAGGCCGGGCACCAGATCCAGGTGCAGCACCCGCCGTACGCGCATCCCGAGCTGCGGGTCGAGGCGGAAGCGGGTGGGGCCGTAGCTCATCAGCCCGTCGGCGTAGACGTCGACGGCCGCGCCCGGGAAGAGCCGGCACAGGGATTGCGCCGGGGGTACCTGCAGGGACTCCACGATCAGCTCGACCCGGTCTTCGCCGAGGCCCCACAGCGTGCGCAGCTGCCGCTCCCAGATCGGGACGTCCTCGGCGCGCGGGGCCCAGCTGCTCGGGTGCTGCGGCGCGATCACCGCGTTCCAGTCCAGCACCTCGTCGAAGCGGGTGCGCAGGGCGGCGAAACCCGGCATGCCCGCCACCCCCGGGCTCACCTCGGCGGTGACGGCGTGGTTGCTGGTCAGCAGGATCCGGCGGTCCGCGGGCGGGAAGCAGCCCGCGTCGACGCCCGCCGCGAGCGTGGCCGCACCGTAGAGGGTGGAGGCCAGGAAGATCTGCGTGAGCATCAGGCGGTCGCCCCCGACGGGGTGCGGCGGCTGCCGCGCAGCCGCCGCAGAACCGTGGAGCGCTCGGCGTCCATCGTGTCCAGCACCTGGTCCAGCACGTCCTGGGGCATGCGGCCGAGCGCGGCCGCGCTCATGAGGCGGAGTTTCTTGGCCACTGCCGGTTCGTACCTTTCCACGGACCCGAAATGGTGCGCGATGATTGCGCAATACGTTCGGACAGATTTGGGGAGCAGGAGATCGGATTCGGGGTCGGTGGCGACCTCGGCGAGTACCTGGTCGAATGCCCGGATGAAATCGAGCTGCCGTTCGTCCTTGATCTGCGTCAACGACGTGGAAACCCCGCGCCGGTAGAAGACCCCGGGCAGGCCGACCGCGGCGAAGGACTCCGCCTGCCGGTGCAGCCGCCAGATCCACGGCCGGTCCTCCGCCGTGCGCAGCCCGTCGGTGAAGTGCAGCAGTCCGCGGTCCAGCAGCCGCCGGTGGTACATGCCGGCCCAGGCGTACGGATAGTCCACCGAGGTCGCCCGGTCGGCGGGCAGGATGGCGCCGCGCGGATCGGCCACCACGGACTGCGGACCGAACGGGACGCGCTGCACGCTGCGCGTCCGGCCCGTGCACCGCACATGGTCGGTCCGGATGAAATCGCAGCTCAGAGCCTCTATGGCAGCCAGCATCCGGGCCAGGTGGCCGGGCGCCAGCCAGTCGTCCCCGTCCAGGAAGGCGAGGTACTCGCCGCGGGCCGCGTCCAGCCCGGTGTTCCGCGCGGTGGCCAGGCCGCCGTTGCGCCCGTGTCTGAGGTGCACCGCGCCGGGCAGCTCGCGCGCCGCCCGTTCCAGCAGGTCGGGCGTGCCGTCCGTGGAGCAGTCGTCGACGAGCAGGAACTCGAAATCCTCCCGGGCGTTCAGTTCGAGACTCTTCAGGGCGTCCGGTGCGTATGTCTGCACGTTGTAGAACGGCACGACAACAGAGAGCTTGGGCACCCGCGAGACATTAGGACGCCGCCCGGCATTCACTGTGGCCCGGATGCGGACTTCATGTGAACGGCGCGGGGCGGACGGGTTAACCCGTGCGCTTTCGCATTCAGTCGACGTTTTGTTAACCCGCTGTTGCGCACTCGTTGGGCCGATCACCGAATTTGCGGAATAGCTTTTGCCGCGTGCCAGAACGCAAACGCGTCGCCGTACTCGCCGATTCCGACACGAGATGGAAATGGGGCGCCTCGACCGCCCGCCGTCTCGTGCCCGACCCCGAGCTCACCGGATACCTGCTGCGCGGCCGTGCCACGCCCACCGCGCGCCAGCTCGGCGAGGTGGGGGAGCGGGCCGACCGGCTGGCCGAGGTGACCTGCGCCGACTTCCTCGCCGAGATCGAACGCGAGCACTACGACGTGGTCGTCCTCGCGCTCGTCGGAGGGGCCGTCCAGGCCGTCCTGCACGGCGCCCGCGCCCTGTGGCCGGCCCCCGCCAGGCGCCCCGTACTCGTCACCGGCTACGTCGGGGTCGTCTACGAGAAGCTCGCCGACGGGCTGCTGCTGCGGCACGGGGCCGACCTCGTCCTCGCCAACTCCCGCCACGACGCGGAGCGCTTCCGCGCCGTGTACGAGGGGGTCGGAGCGGACGCCGGCGCCGTCACCGAGACCGCGCTGCCCTTCCTCGGCGGAGCGCCGTACGAGCCGGCCGGGAGCCGGGCCCACACGGTGGTCTTCGCCGTGCAGCCCTCCGTGCCCGACAACCGGGCCGACCGCGCCTACCTGCTGGAACGTGCCGCCCGGCACGCCCGCAAGCACCCCGACCGGGAGGTGCTGATCAAGCTGCGCAGCAGGCCCGGTGAGCACACCACGCACCTGGAGGAACAGCCCTACCAGCGGCTCGCCGAGCGCGTGCCGGGCGGACTGCCCGCCAACTGCCGACTGGTGTACGGGAACATGAGCGAGGTCCTCGACGGCACCGACCTGCTGGTCACCGTCTCCTCCACGGCCGCCCTGGAGTCCCTGCACCGCTCCATCCCGACGGCGGTCCTCACCGACCTCGGCATCCGCGAGACGCTCGGCAACCACCACTTCCTCGGCTCCGGCTGCCTGGCCTCGTGGGACCAGCTCGACTCCGGGCTGCTGCCCGAGGGCGACCCGGTCTGGCTGGCCGCCCACGGCGTACGGCCGACCGGCCTCCCGGACCCGACCGCGGCTCCGGGCCCGACTGCGGCTCCGGGCCCGAGCGGACCGGTCCCGCAGGCCGCGCCCGGGACGGCCGCCGATGCCGATGCCGGTGCCGACGCCTACGCCGTCGCCCGGGCCAAGGTCGCCGGGCTGCTCGCCGCCGCCCGACTGCCCTCGCCCGCGCCCCACTACACGCTCACCACCGCCCCCGGATACCTCCCCGGCATCCTCGCCCGGCACCGACTCGCACCCGACGGACGCCCCCTGCCCGGCGCCGCCCGGCAGGAGGCGGGGCAGTCCCGGCTGCGCCGCCGGCTCCGCGCCCACCTGCGCGAGGCCGCCCGCGGGGCGTACCGGCACGGGGTGCAGCGCGTCGCCCCGGTGATCCGCAGGCTGGGGGAGCTGTGAGGGTCCTCGCCGTCGTCCCCGCCCGCGGCGGTTCCAAGGGCGTCCCCGGCAAGAACCTCGCCGACGTCCGCGGCACCCCGCTCGTCGCCCGCGCCGTCCTCGCCTGCCGGGCCGCGCCGACCGTCACCGACGTCGTCGTCTCCACCGACTCGGAGGACATCGCCGGGGCCGCCCGCGCCGCGGGCGCCGACGTGATCGCCCGCCCCACCGCCCTCTCCGGCGACACCGCCAGCAGCGAGGCCGCCGTCCTGCACGCGCTCGCCACCTTCGAGGAACTGCACTCCCTCACCGTGGACGTGGTCCTCCTCGTCCAGTGCACCAGCCCCTTCCTCACGGCCTCCGACGTCGAGTCGGTCGCCGTGGCCGTCGCCACCGGCGCCGCCGACTCGGCCCTGACCGTGGCCCCCTTCCACGGCTTCCTCTGGCGCGAGGACCCCGACGGCTCCGGGACCGGGGTCAACCACGACCCCGCCCACCGGCCCCGCCGCCAGGACCGGCCGCGGGACCTGCTGGAGACCGGCGCCGCCTACGCCATGGACGCCGCCGGCTTCCGCACCGCCCGCCACCGCTTCTTCGGCCGCACCCTGCCCGTCCCCACCGACCCCGCCCGGGTCCTGGAGATCGACGACCCGCACGACCTGGACCGCGCCCGGCTGCTCGCCCCGCTGCTCGACCCGCGCCCCGGCGCACCGGCCGACCCGCGGCCCGGCGCGGACACCGCCCCGCACCCCGAGCCGCAGCCCACACCCCGTACACCCCCGCACCGAAGGACGCCCCCTGCCATGACCTCCCTCCCCGACCCGCGCCTGCGCGCCTTCGGAGCGCGCACCGCCGGTCCCGGCCGCCCCGTCTACGTCGTCGGCGAGATCGGCATCAACCACAACGGCGACCTCGGCAACGCCTTCGCCCTCATCGACGCCGCCGCCGAAGCGGGCTGCGACGCCGTGAAGTTCCAGAAGCGCACCCCGGAGATCTGCACCCCGCGCGACCAGTGGGACATCGAGCGCGACACCCCCTGGGGCCGGATGACCTACATCGACTACCGCCACCGCGTCGAGTTCGGTGAGGACGAGTACCGGGCCATCGACGAGCACTGCGCCAGGCGGGGCATCGACTGGTTCGCCTCGCCGTGGGACACCGAGGCCGTCGCCTTCCTGGAGAAGTTCGACGTCCCCGCCCACAAGGTGGCCTCCGCCTCCCTCACCGACGACGAACTGCTGCGCGCCCTGCGCGCCACCGGCCGCACCGTCGTGCTGTCGACCGGCATGTCCACCCCGCAGCAGATCCGCCACGCGGTGGAGGTGCTCGGCAGCGCCAACATCCTCCTCTGCCACGCCACTTCGACGTACCCGGCCAAAGCCGAGGAGCTCAACCTGCGGGTCATCAACACCCTGCGCGACGAGTACCCGAACGTCCCGATCGGCTACTCCGGCCACGAGACGGGCCTGCAGACCACCCTCGCCGCCGTCGCCCTCGGCGCCACCTTCGTCGAACGCCACATCACCCTCGACCGCGCGATGTGGGGCTCCGACCAGGCCGCCTCCGTCGAGCCCGGCGGCCTCGCCCGCCTGGTCCGCGACATCCGCACCATCGAGACCGCCCTCGGCGACGGCATCAAGCGGGTCTACGAGTCCGAGCTCGGCCCCATGAAGAAGCTCCGCCGCGTCCGCGGCGAGCTGGCAGCCGTCTAGGCCCTGTCGTCAAAGTTGCACCTGGCCCGCGGCGTCCGGCACCGCACCTCGCCGCGTTGTCGGGGCGCCCACGTACGTCCAGTACTCGGGCGACCCTCCGCCTTGCGATGCACGGCACCGGACACCGCGGGCCTGACCGGCGCCACTTTGACGACAGGACCTAGGCACGGACGTCCGGGGCCTTCCCCACCCCACGACAAGGAGTACGTGTGAGCACCTCCGCCTCCACCCTGGCGTTCGTCGAGAGCCCGGTCCAACTCCTCAACGTGCTGGAGTGGGCGTACGCGCGCGGCGCGGCGGCCGGCAGACCGCTGGACGGCGTCCCCGGCCAGCGGACGCGCCGCGCCGGACGGGCGGCGGCGCCGCAGCCGGGCCCGCGCCCGGCCGGCGGACTCGCCCCCGTGCGGATCGTCGTCCTGCCGCCCACCGACCCGATGTCCCGCGGCCAGCTGCGCCGGATGGCCGCACTGGCCCGGGACGAGGGCTGCGAGGTGCGCTGGCAGGAGGCGCGCGGCAGCCGGCTCGCCCCGCTGAAGGCGCTCGCCGCCCTGGCCCGCGACGTCCGCGCGGCCCGCACCGTCGTCGTCGGCGACCCCTTCTCCCGCTACGTCCAGCTCCTGCTGACCCTGGTGCGCGCCGAGGAGCTCGTCGTGGTCGACGACGGCACCGCCACCATGGAGTTCGTCGCACAGACCGCCCGCGGCGAACGCCTCGTGCGCTGGCACCGGGTCGGCGGCGGCGGACTGCCCGGCCGTGTCCGCGAGCTGGCCTACGCGCCCGTGTCCGCCGCCGCGCGGCGCCGCTTCGTCCCGGAAGCGGGGCGGGACCGCCGCGTCGAGGTGTTCACCTCCATGCCGGTCGTCCCGCACGGCGGGACCACCCTGCGGGCCAACGAGTTCGCCTGGACCCGCGCCCGCTTCGGCCCGCCCCGCCTCACCCGGGGCACGGACCTGGTCGGCACCTCGCTCGTCGAGACCGGCGTGGTGGACCCCGACCGCTATCAGGAGGCGGTCCGCGCGCTCACCCTGGAGCACGGCGCCACCCGCTACTTCGCACACCGCCGCGAGTCCCCGGAGAAGCTGCGCGCACTGAGCCGGGCGACCGGGCTGGAGATCGTACGCCCGGACCTGCCGCTGGAGCTGATCGCCCGTCGGGGTCCTGTCGGCCGGACGATCCTCAGCTTTCCGTCCACGGTCGTCCACACGCTGCCGTACGCCCTGTCCGGTACCGGCGTCACCGTCGCCGTGTGCGACGTCGACCCGGCGTGGCTCACCGGCTCCGCGTCCCCCCGCGCACGGAGCTTCCTCGCGGGCGTCACCGACACCGCCCGTGATGTGCACAGACTGCCCGCTCAGGTGGCGCCCACGGCCGGATGAGCGCGCGAGTTTACCCCCGGGTCAAGCCTGTCATGCCTCCAGAGGCGGTGTTTCTTTCCCCTAACGGCATGAACTTTTCGTGATCCCCGCTCAGTTGACCCATCCGTGCGCCTACCCTTCAACGGGTGAACCAGTTGATGTCCCGCGAGTCCCAGACCCTCCAGCCCGTCGCGTCCGACCGGCCCGAGCTGCCCGGCAAACTTCCGGACCACCTGCGCACCGAACTGATCGCCTTCCGCCGGGACTTGCACATGCACCCGGAGCCGGACACCAGGAATTCCGCACCACCGCGGCGATCAAGGCCAGGCTCGAAAAGGCCGGCCTGCGACCACGGGTCCTGAAGTCCGGCACCGGCCTGATCTGTGACGTCGGCACCTGGGACGGGGGCCGGCCGATGCTGGCCCTGCGCGCGGACATCGACGCCCTGCCCATCCCCGACACCAAGACGCACGTCTCCTACCGCTCGACCGCCCCGGACCGCGCCCACGCCTGCGGTCACGACGTGCACACCACCGTCGTCCTCGGCGCCGGCCTCGTCCTCGCGGAGCTCGACCGGCAGGGACTCCTGCCCCGCCCCGTACGGCTGCTCTTCCAGCCCGCGGAAGAGGTGCTGCCCGGCGGCGCCACCGACGCCATCGAGTCCGGGGTGCTGGACGGCGTCGGCCGGATCGTCGCAGTGCACTGCGACCCCCGGGTCGACGCCGGACGGATCGGACTGCGGCCCGGCCCCATCACCTCCGCCTGCGACCGGCTGGAGGTCACCCTCACCGGATCGGGCGGGCACACCGCCCGGCCGCACCTGACCACCGACCTGGTGACGGCCGCCGCCCGCGTCGCCGTCGACGCCCCCGCGCTGCTCGCCCGCCGGATGGACGCCCGTTCGGGCATGTCGGTCACCTGGGGCCGGATCGAGTCCGGGCACGCCTGCAACGTGATCCCGATGCATGCCGAGCTGTCCGGAACCGTACGGTGCCTGGACCTGGCCGCCTGGCACGAGGCGCCGGACATGATCCACGCGGCGATCGACGAGATCGCGACCATGCACGGCGCCAAGTTCGAGATCAACCACGTGCGCGGGGTGCCGCCGGTGGTCAACGACCCGGTGATCACGGAACTGCTGCGCGAGGCGATGGGAGCCCGTCGCGGCGCCGAGTCGGTGGAGGACACCGAGCAGAGCCTCGGCGGGGAGGACTTCTCCTGGTACCTGGAGCACGTGCCGGGCGCCATGGCCCGTCTCGGGGTCCGCCCGCCGGGTGACACCGCCAAGCGGGACCTGCACCGCGGCGACTTCGACGTGGACGAGGACGCGATCGCCGTCGGGGTCGAGTTCTTCACGGCCGCCGCACTGATCGACGGCCGCCGCACACCGCCCGCGAGGTAGCGATCGGGTCGGAGTCCCTACAACATCGGCGCGCCTCCCGGCGGACCTGTCCAGCCCTTGGTACACAAGGGCTGGACGCCCTGGCAGTTACCGATCGGTCACTGTCCGGTTCGCGACGATCCGATAACGACTCATGAACGGGCCTTTAACTGACATCTACGCGCGTTACGATCGCCGCGAAACCAGCGCCGGTCGTGGCGCTTCGGTCAGGTTTTGAAGGAGCCTCCCCTTGCGCCGGATCACCAGGATCGCCACCGTGGGCATCGCGTCCGCGGCGCTGGCCCTCTCGGCCACCGCCTGTGGCGGAAAGAAGTCCTCTGACGCCTCCTCCTCCCCGTCGGAGTCGGGTCAGAAGTCCGCAGCCATCGCGTACGACATCGGTGGCCGCGGCGACCAGTCGTTCAACGACGCCGCCTACGCCGGTCTGAAGAAGGCCGAGACGGACCTGAAGATCAAGGGCGCCGAGGCGGAGCCCACCGACGGCGAGGGCGAGGCCGACAAGGTCCAGCGCCTCACCGAGCTGGCCCGCAAGGGCAACAACCCGGTCATCGGCGTCGGTTTCGCCTACGCCCCGGCCATCAAGAAGGTCGCGCCGAAGTTCCCGAACACCACGTTCGGCATCATCGACGACACCTCGGTCACCGGTGACAACATCGCCAACCTCGTCTTCAACGAGGAGCAGGGCTCCTACCTGGCCGGCGTCGCCGCCGCCAAGGCGTCCAAGACCGGCACGGTCGGCTTCATCGGCGGTGTCGAGGTCCCGCTGATCAAGAAGTTCGAGGCGGGCTTCGCCCAGGGCGTCAAGGACACCAACCCGAACGCCAAGGTGCTCTCCGCGTACCTGACCCAGCCGCCGAACTTCGACGGCTTCGCCAAGCCCGACCTGGGCAAGGCCGCCGCGCAGGGCCAGCTGGACGCGGGCGCCGACGTGATCTACGCCGCCGCCGGTCTCGCCGGTTCCGGTGCCATCGAGGCCGCTTCCGCCAAGGGCAAGTGGGCCATCGGCGTCGACTCCGACCAGTACAACCAGGCCGGTCTGGCGAAGTACAAGGACTCCATCCTGACCTCGGTCACCAAGGACGTCTCGGACTCCGTCTTCAACCTGATCAAGTCGGTCGAGGACGGCAAGCCCGCCACCGGTGAGATCCGCTACGGCCTGGACAAGGACGGCGTCGGCCTGGCCGACTCCAACCCGAAGTACAAGGAGATGACCGACGTCATCGCCGCGGTGGAGAAGGCCAAGGCCGACATCATCGCCAAGAAGATCACCGTCAAGACCGCGCCGTAAGGTCGTCTTGGACGTGTAGTCCTGGCCCCCGGGGTCCGGGAAGCGGTCGACATCGCTCCCGGGCCCCGAGCCTCATTCTGTGATCACTAGTCTGTGACCAAGCAGCTTTGGTGGCTGCGAGTTTTCACTTCCGACAGTGCTACGCGCGTAGAAGCATCGTGGACGCGATACTTTCACTCCCCGCCCTGTCCCCCCCTGCCTTCCGCTCCTTTCGCGCCAAGGAGAGTGCGTCATCAACGCGTCCAGCCCGCCCCCCGCCGTAGAACTGCACGGCATCACGAAGCGCTTCCCCGGCGTCGTCGCCAACAAGGACATCGCGATCACCGTCCGCAAGGGCACGGTCCACGCCCTGATCGGTGAGAACGGCGCCGGCAAGTCGACCCTGATGAAGATCCTCTACGGCATGCAGAAGCCGGACGAGGGCACCATCGCCATCGACGGGGAGCAGGTCGCCTTCAACACGCCCGGCGACGCCATCGCCCGCGGCATCGGCATGGTGCACCAGCACTTCATGCTCGCCGACAACCTCACCGTCCTGGAGAACGTCGTTCTCGGCGGCGAGAAGCTGTACGGCATCGGCGCCAAGGCCCGTAAGAAGATCATGGAGATCTCGGACGCGTACGGCCTCGGCGTGCGTCCCGACGCCCTGGTCGAGGACCTCGGTGTCGCCGACCGCCAGCGCGTGGAGATCCTCAAGGTCCTCTACCGCGGCGCGAAGATCCTCATCCTCGACGAGCCGACCGCCGTGCTCGTGCCGCAGGAGGTGGACGCGCTCTTCGACAACCTGCGCGAGCTCAAGTCCGAGGGCCTGACCGTCATCTTCATCTCGCACAAGCTGGGCGAGGTCCTGAAGGTCGCCGACGACATCACCGTCATCCGGCGCGGCACCACGGTCGGCACCGCCGACCCGAAGACCGCCACCCCCAAGCAGCTCGCCGAGCTGATGGTCGGTGCGGAGCTGCCCTCGCCCGAGACCCGCGAGTCGACGGTCACGGACGTTCCGATGCTGAAGGTCGAGGGCCTGACCGTCCTCGAGACCGGAGTCGTCGCTCTCGCCCCCGAGACCTCGGCGCGCTTCGTCATGCCGACGGACTCCATCGTGCGCGAAGGCGCGGAGGTCGGCCGCCGGCTGCTGGACGACGTCAGCCTCACCATCCACAAGGGCGAGATCCTCGGCATCGCGGGTGTCGAGGGCAACGGCCAGACGGAGCTGATCGAGGCCCTCATGGGCATGATGGCCCCCGACGCGGGCGTCATCACCCTGGACGGCGCGGACATCACCAGGATGTCGGTGCGCAAGCGCCGCGAGGGCGGCATCGGTTACATCCCCGAGGACCGCCACCGCCACGGCCTGCTGCTGGAGTCCCCGCTCTGGGAGAACCGCATCCTCGGCCACGTCACCGAGGCGCCCAACTCCAAGAAGGGCATCCTCGACCCGAAGGCGGCCCGCAAGGACACCGAGCGGATCGTGCGCGAGTACGACGTGCGCACGCCCGGCATCGACGTCACCGCGGCCTCGCTCTCCGGCGGAAACCAGCAGAAGCTGATCGTCGGCCGCGAGATGAGCCACAACCCGAAGTTCCTCATCGCCGCCCACCCCACCCGCGGTGTGGACGTCGGCGCGCAGGCGCAGATCTGGGACGCGATCCGCGAGGCCCGCCGCGAGGGCCTGGCCGTGCTGCTGATCTCCGCCGACCTGGACGAGCTCATCGGCCTGTCCGACACCCTGCGCGTGATCTACCGCGGCCGCCTGGTCGCGGACGCCGACCCGGCGACCGTCACCCCCGAGGAGCTGGGCACCGCCATGACGGGCGCCGCCTCGGGGCACCTGGAAGCAACCGACAACCACTCCGCCGCTGCCGACGGTGACACGACGGAGGACGAGGCCCGATGAAGAAATTCGACAAGGACCGGCTGCTGCTCGCCATCGCCGGACCCCTGCTCGCGCTGCTCAGCGCCTTCGTGCTGACCATGATCGTGCTGGCGGCGACGGGCATCAACCCGATCGAGCCCCTGCGCATCATGGTCGAGAACGGTGGCTACGAGGACGTCCAGATCCTCATCGTCAACCAGGCCGGCACGTACTACCTGGCAGCCCTGGCCGTCGCCATCGGCTTCCGGATGAACCTCTTCAACATCGGCGTCGACGGCCAGTACCGCCTCGCCGCGATGATCTCCGCCGTGGTCGGTGGCGCCATCGCGCTGCCCGGTCCGCTGCACATCCTGCTGATCGTGGTCGTCGCCATGCTGACCGGTGCCTTCTGGGCCGGTATCGCCGGTGTCCTCAAGGCCAAGCGCGGCGTCAGCGAGGTCGTCTCCACGATCATGCTGAACGCCATCGCCACCAGCCTCATCGCCTGGCTGATCCTGCCGAAGAACCTGGGTGTCCAGGTGGAGGGCTCCAACGACCTCACCACCGGCGAGATCGCCCAGTCGGGCTGGTTCCCGGCCCTCTCCATGGGTGACTCCGGCGAGATCTACGGCTTCACCTTCATCGCCTTCGCGCTCGGCGTCGTCTACTGGTTCGTCCTGAACCGCACCCGCTTCGGCTTCGACCTGCGCGCCAGCGGCGCGAGCGAGTCCGCCGCCGCGGCCTCCGGTGTCGACTCCAAGAAGATGATCATCACCGCGATGCTCATCTCGGGCGCCGTCGCGGGCCTGTCCGGCATGCCGGTGCTGCTCGGCGAGAGCCACACGTACACCCTCGTCTTCCCCGTGGGCGTCGGCTTCACCGGCATCACCATCGCCCTGCTCGGCCGCAACAGCCCCGTCGGCATCTTCTTCGCCGCCCTCCTGATGGCCTTCATCGACAAGGCGTCCGCCGGCCTCGACACGGCCGGCTACGCCAAGGAGATCGGCACGATCATGAAGGGCCTGATCGTGATCGCGGTGGTCGTCTCCTACGAGCTCATCCGCCGCTACGGCATCCGCCGCCAGCAGCAGAAGGTCGGCGAGGAACTGGCCGCGGGCCACGCCATGAAGACCGAGAAGGAGGTCGCGGCGTGAGCGCCAGCACCGTTTCCACGAAGAAGGCGGCGCCCGCGCCGGGCAGCCGCAAGAAGCTCACCCTCCCCTGGATCCTGCTGATCATCGCGGGTGGTCTCGCGCTGGTCTCGCTGGTCCGCCTGATCTCCGGCGCCAACGACCTGACCTCCGTCGGCCAGGTCTCCGGAGCCCTCTCCCTCGCCGTGCCGATCGGTCTCGCCGGTCTCGGCGGTCTGTGGGCCGAGCGCGCGGGCGTCGTCAACATCGGTCTCGAAGGCATGATGATCCTCGGCACCTGGTTCGGTGCCTGGGCCGGCTACCAGTGGGGCCCGTGGACCGGTGTGCTCGTCGGCATCGCCGGCGGCGCCGTCGGAGGCCTGCTGCACGCGATCATCACGGTCACCTTCAACGTCAACCACATCGTCTCCGGTGTGGCCATCAACATCCTCGCGCTGGGCTTCACCCAGTACCTCTCGAACTTCACGTTCGCCGAGGCGCCGGGCGGCTCCTCCAAGCAGTCCCCGCAGGTCGAGCCGATCACCAAGATCACCATTCCGGGGCTCTCGGACTGGATGGCCGATCTTCAGGGCAAGCACTGGTTCTTCGTCTCGGACCTCGCCGGCGTCATCGGCGGCCTGATCACCGAGATCTCGCTGCTGACCATCGTGGCCCTGCTGC
Organism: Streptomyces sp. WAC03905; assembly: GCF_057371075.1. Taxonomy (NCBI): domain Bacteria; kingdom Bacillati; phylum Actinomycetota; class Actinomycetes; order Kitasatosporales; family Streptomycetaceae; genus Streptomyces; species Streptomyces sp. WAC03905. Next base: position 3,160,658 of record NZ_JBXYDZ010000003.1, on the reverse strand, counting down.
TGATCCCCGCCACCTGGTGGGTGCTGTGGCGGACCTCCTTCGGTCTGCGCCTGCGCTCCTGCGGTGAGAACCCGATCGCCGCCGAGTCCCTCGGCGTCAACGTCTACAAGTACAAGTACATCGCCGTGATCGTCTCCGGCGCCCTGGCGGGCCTCGGCGGCGTGTACCTGTCCGAGGTCGCCAGCCCCATCTACCAGGAGGGCCAGACCGGCGGCCGCGGCTACATCGGTCTCGCCGCGATGATCTTCGGTAACTGGATGCCGGGCGGCATGGCGCTGGGCGCGGGCCTGTTCGGCTTCATCGACAGCCTGAAGCTGCGCGGCGGCGCCGAGAACGTCCACGCGATGCTGCTGCTGATCGCGATCCTGCTGGTCATCGTCTGCGTCTGGCAGCTCTACAAGAAGAAGTACATCCAGGCGGGCATCTCGGCGGCCTTCGCCGCCCTGCTGTTCGTCTGGTACGCGCTGACCGACGCCGTGCCGAGCCAGTTCGTCGACGCGGCCCCTTACCTGACCACCCTGCTCGTGCTCGCCCTGTCGGCGCAGCGCCTGCGGATGCCCAAGGCGGACGGCATGCCGTACCGCAAGGGCCAGGGCAAGTGACCGCGGAGCACGCGGTGGACTGGGAAGCCCTGCGGACGCACGCCCGGGACGCGATGACCCGGGCGTACGCCCCGTACTCCGGCTTCCCGGTCGGGGTCGCCGCCCTCGTGGACGACGGCCGCATCGTGACCGGCTGCAACGTCGAGAACGCCAGCTACGGGCTGGGCCTGTGCGCCGAGTGCGGCCTGGTCTCCTCCCTCCAGGCCACGGGCGGCGGCCGCCTCACGCACTTCACGTGCGTGGACGGCAAGGGCGAGATCCTCGTCCCGTGCGGGCGCTGCCGCCAGCTGCTCTACGAGTTCGGCGGCGACGAGCTGCTGGTGGAGACCCCGGACGGGATCCTGCCGCTCTCGGCGATGCTGCCGCAGGCCTTCGGCCCCGACCACCTCAGATAGCCGTGCCCACGGCCCTTCGCCCCTGCCGGGCGGAGGGCCGTCGCACTTCCGTTCCCGAACTCTCCCTCTCTCTATGCGCGTAGAAGGAAGCACCTCATGGACGTCATCTCCGTCATCCGGACCAAGCGGGACCGCGGTGAGCTGAGCCCCGAGCAGATCGACTGGGTCATTGACGCCTACACCCGCGGCGTCGTGGCGGACGAGCAGATGTCCGCGCTGGCCATGGCCATCCTGCTCAACGGCATGAACCGGACCGAGATCGCCCGCTGGACCGCGGCCATGATCGCCTCCGGCGAGCGCATGAACTTCGACGCCCTGTCCCGCCCGACCGCCGACAAGCACTCCACCGGCGGCGTCGGCGACAAGATCACCCTCCCGCTGGCCCCGCTCGTCGCCGCGTGCGGCGCGGCCGTGCCGCAGTTGTCGGGCCGCGGGCTCGGCCACACCGGCGGCACCCTCGACAAGCTGGAGTCCATCCCCGGCTGGCGTGCGCTGCTCTCCAACGACGAGATGATGCACGTCCTCGACACCACCGGCGCGGTCATCTGCGCGGCGGGCGACGGCCTGGCCCCGGCCGACAAGAAGCTGTACGCGCTGCGCGACGTCACCGGCACGGTCGAGGCGATCCCGTTGATCGCCTCCTCGATCATGTCGAAGAAGATCGCCGAGGGTACGGGCTCCCTCGTCCTGGACGTCAAGGTCGGCTCCGGCGCCTTCATGAAGAACATCGAGGACGCCCGCGAGCTGGCCCGCACCATGGTCGGCCTCGGCACCGACTCGGGCGTCAAGACCGTCGCGCTGCTGACCGACATGTCCACCCCGCTCGGCCTGACCGCCGGCAACGCCCTCGAAGTCCGCGAGTCGGTCGAGGTCCTCGCCGGCGGCGGCCCCGCCGACGTCGTCGAGCTGACCATCGCGCTCGCCAAGGAGATGCTGGACGCGGCGGGCATCAAGGACGCCGACCCGGCGAAGGCCCTGGCCGACGGCTCCGCGATGGACCACTGGCGCCGGATGATCGCGGCCCAGGGCGGCGACCCGGACGCGGCTCTCCCTGTCGCCCGCGAGCAGCACGTGGTCACCGCCCCCGAGTCGGGCGTCCTGACCCGCCTGGACGCGTACGGTGTCGGCGTCGGCGCCTGGCGCCTCGGCGCGGGCCGCGCCCGCAAGGAGGACCCGGTGCAGGCGGGCGCCGGCATCGAGCTGCACGCGAAGCCGGGCGACAACGTCACGGCGGGCCAGCCGCTGATGACCCTGCACACGGACACCCCGGAGAAGTTCGACTACGCCCTCGCGGCGCTGGACGGCTCCTTCGACATCGCCGCGACGGGCACGTCCTTCACCGCCACGCCGATCGTTCTGGACCGCATCGCCTGACCTGCGGCTTCCCCTACGAGTGAACGGGACCGGTGGACCCCCGCCGGTCCCGTTCGGCATGCTGGGATCGGTGATGAACCGAGCGAGGAGCACACCATGAGCGCACTCACCGTCCAGCAGGAGCCGCGGGGCGGCGACAGCTGGGAGGGCCTCGTCCGCCTCTGGAAGGAGACGGACTGGCCCGAGGGCTGCAAGGTGGAGATCATCGAGGGGATCATCACCGTGGCACCACCGCCCGTGAACCACCACAACTACATTGCCCACCAGGTGCATCGTGCACTTCTGGCCGTCGTTCAGGACGACTTCGAGGTCTACCAGACCCTGAGCGTCGCCGTCCCCTCCCGTAGCGGGCTGTTCATCCCGGACCTCGTCGTCGCCCACGACGACGTGGTCCTGGAGGACGCCAACTACATTCCTGCGGCAGCCGCCGAACTCGTCGTCGAGATCACCTCCAGGTCGAACGCGGTCAATGACCGCGTCGCCAAGCTCCACGGATGTGCCACTGCAGGCATCCCGCTCTACCTCCTCATCGATCCGCACGCGACCGGAGAACCAGCGATCCACCTGTACGGCGAGCCGACGAGCGGCACGTACCGCCTGCTGTGGGCGGGCAAGTTCGGCGAGACCGTGAAACTCCCGGCGCCGTTCGACCTGGCCCTCGACACCTCCGGTTTCCCCCGCCCCTGAGCCCAGAGGCGCGGCAGGGCCTCGCCCGGTGGCGGTTCGCGCCGCTGGTGCGTGTCCGGGCCGATGAGTTCCGGCGGGCCGGGGAGTCATCCCCTCGTGGAGACCACCCGACTCGTGCTGCCCGGACCCGCCCCGACCGCACGCGACGCCGCGACCCTGTGCGCGCGCCTGGCCCGCCTGTACGAGGGCGGGGCCCGCGCGGTGGAGTGCGACGCGCGCGCCGTCACCGCGCCGGGACTGGGTGCCGTGGAGGTGCTGGCCCGGTTGCGGCTGACCGCGCGGGGGCGGCCGCTGCGGGTGACCGGGGCCGCGCCCGCCCTACGCGCCCTGCTGGGCCTCGTCGGACTCGTCGAGCTGCTCGGGGAGGCCGAAGAGCGGGAACCACCGGGCCGTGTCCAGGAAGGCGTTGAGGCCGACGATCCGGCCGTCTGAGACCTCCAGCACCTGGAGCGCCCACGGGGTGTGCCCGGGCCGGCCGTCCTCGCGCGGGCGGTACTGGCCGAAGGCCGGCATGCCGTTCGCGGTCGTCGGGACCAGGCGGGAGCCCTTGCAGCCGATGCCCTGGTTGAGGTGCCACGCGGCGATGTCCGCCCTGCCCTGCAGCCACAGGTCGAAGGGCGGCATGGACAGGACGGCGTCCTCGTGCAGCAGCGTCGTCAGGCGCGAGATGTCGTAGGACTCGAAGGCGGCGAGGTACTGCTCCAGCAGCTTGGCCTGCTCCGCGTCCAGCGGGTCGGCCGACTCGCTCTCGCGCATCCGCTGCCCGGCCAGCGTGGCCCGCGCCCGCTGGAGCGCGCTGTTCACCGACGCCACCGTGGTGTCCAGCAGCTGCGCGACCTCGTCCGCCTTCCAGGCGAGCACCTCGCGCAGGATGAGCACCGCGCGCTGCTTGGCCGGCAGGTGCTGGAGGGCGGCGACGAAGGCCAGCCGCACGGACTCCTTCGCGAGCGCCATCTCGGCCGGGTCCGCGGTCTGCGGCAGCACCCGCCCGTCCGGCACGGGCTCCAGCCAGGTCACCTCGGGCCGCTGGTTGAGCACGGCGGAGGACTGGTGCTGGGGGGCGGTCAGGTCCATCGGGCGGGCCCGCTTGTTCCCGGCGTTCAGCAGGTCCAGGCAGACGTTGGTGGCGATCCGGTAGAGCCATGACCGCAGCGACGAGCGGCCCTCGAACTTCGCGTGGCTGCGCCAGGCACGGATGTAGGTCTCCTGCACGGCGTCCTCGGCGTCGAAGGCGGAGCCGAGCATCCGGTAGCAGTAGCCGGTGAGCTCGACCCGGTACCGGTCCATCGCCGCATCGAGGTCGCCGCCGGTGGTCGCGAGGTCGCTCATGTCGGTCCATCCCCCTGACGTTCGTGGCTCCTTCGGAACTTACCGGAGGGGTCTGACAACGGCAGCCCGAAGCGGACGACCGCCCTGGTGTGTCGACATCGAGTATCTTGACGTCAAGATTATTGTGCGGCAAGGTTCCCTCGTATCTCGACATCGAGATACTTCGACCAACGGCGGGGGAGGCCTGGGATGCGGCACGGCGGGACGTTGCGGAAGGAGCGGCGGCGGGGCGAGCGGGAACCGGGCCTGCTGGCGCAGCTGCGCCGGCCGCCCGGCGGCCGCGACGCGCGGATCATGCTCCTCGCCCAGCTGCTGGACCGCGCCGGCACCGGCGTGTGGGCCGCGGCCTGCGTCCTCTACTTCACCTTCGTGATCGGCCTCGACGCCGGGCAGGTCGGCATGCTGCTCGGCGCGGCCGGGGTGGCGGGCATCGCCGGCTCACCCCTGGCGGGCCACCTGGCCGACCGCTTCCCCGTCCGCTCCCTGCTGATCGGCGCCCACCTGCTGCGCCTGGTCACCCTCTGCCTGCTGCTCGTCGTCACCGACTTCGCGCTGCTGCTGCCCGTGGTGGCCGTCACCCATCTCGGAGACCGGGCGGCCAAGACGCTGGAGATGCTCTTCGCCACCCGGGTCGCCGGCGAGCGCCGCGCCACCTACCAGGCGCTGTCCCGCAGTTCTGCGAACGCCGGCTACGCACTCGGCGCCGGCCTGGCCGCCATCGGCCTCGCCGTCGGCACCCGCGGCGCCTACCACGTGCTCATCCTGGCCAACGCGCTGTCGTTCCTCGTGGCCGCCGCCCTGGTGTGGCGCACCCGGGAGCCGCGCGGCCGGGGACTCGTCGCGGCGCCCACCGCGTCCGTCGCGTCCGCCGCACCCACGGCGTCCGTCGCGTTCACCGCACCCACCGCGTCCGCCGGGTCCGCCGCGCCCACCGCACCGGCCGCCGACGCCGCGCACGCAGCCGACCGGCGGCCGGCCGGCGGACCGGGTCCCTGGCGCGACCGCGGCTACCTCCGCTTCGTCCTGCTGGACATCCCGATGAACCTCGACGACTCCATCCTGGGCATCGGGATCCCGCTGTGGCTGGTCAGCCACACCAGGGCGCCCCACGAACTGATCCCGGCCTTCCTGGTCGTCAACACCGTGCTCGTCGTCGTCCTCCAGCTCCGCGTGTCGGCGAAGGTCCGGGGCCCCCGCCGGGCGGCGGGCGCCGTCGCCCTCTACGGGCTGACCACCCTGCTGTGCTGCGTCCTGCTGGCCGCCTCCACCGGCGGCGGAGCCCGGGCCGCCTCGGCCGCCCTGCTCGCCGCGGCGGTGCTGGCCACCGCCGCCGAACTGATGCGCTCCGTGAGTTCCTGGGAGCTCGCCGTCTCCCTCGCGCCCCCGCAGGCGCGTGCCTCGTACCTGGGCGTGGCCGGCATGGCCCAGTCCGTCCAGAAGTCCGCCGGACCGCTGCTGCTCACCGGCGCGGTGATGGCCGCGGGCCCGGCCGGCTGGCTGGCCCTCGGGGCGGCGGTGGCGGGCCTGTCCCTCGTCCAGCGCGGGGCCGCCCTGCGCAGGCTGGACGCGCTGGCCGGGGCGCCGGCCCCGGCCTCCGCCGCCGCGCCCGCCTGAGACTACGTACCCGGCTTGCGCCCGTACACGTGGACGTCCTCGCCCTTCGCCAGCAGGTTCCAGTACGCCTTGGCGTCGGCGGGACGCATGTTCACGCAGCCGCCCGAACCGGGCGGGTTCCACATGCTCTTGGTCGTCGAGTGGAAGGCTATGCCCCCGTCGAAGAACTGCGCGTACGGCATCGACACGTCGTAGAGCGTCGACCAGTGGTCGATGCTGCGGTGGTAGATCTTCTTCGGTCCGGTCCGGGTCTCCGTGCCGTCCTTGCCGGTGCGCACCGGGACGGGGCCGTACTTCAGGACGGCGCCGTCCTGGATCCAGCTCAGTTGCCGCGTCAGGTCCACGCAGGCGATCCGCCCGCGGTCGACCGGGCACTCACCGGCCCGGTTCGGGGTGCTGCCCGCCGCCCGCTGGGCCAGCATCGTGCTCATCACCTGCCAGGTCAGCGGTCCGGCATGGCCCCGGGCCGGACTGATGCCGTGCTTCGTCTGGAACGCCCTGACGGCCGTGCAGTCGGCCGCCGACTGCCTCCCGTCCACCGGCCGCCCCAGGAACTGCTCGACCTGGCGCTGGTACGGCCCCGCGGAGGCGGTGCAGGAGGCGGCCTCTGCCGTACCGCCCCCCGCGACCACCACCAGCGGCAGCGCCAGCCCGGCCGCCCCGGCCCACACCGCCGCGCGCCGACCCGGCCGCCCGTGCGCACTTCGCGTCCCCATCCGGTCCTCCCCTGCTCACCGCACTTCGTCCTCCGTGTTGAATGCCCGGAAAACGAGCAGGGGTTGCCTCCGGCGGAAGCGAAGTCCCGTCAGCGCGCGCCCGCCGCGGAAGCCGGTACGCGCCGCTGCGCGCGGGCCGCGTGCGTCCCGTACAGGGTGATCGACACGACGCCCAGCACCGCGAGCAGCGCGATGCCGACCGTGCCCGCCCAGCCGGCCCCGTGGTAGACGAGGGCGCCGAGGGTGCCGCCCACGCTGGAACCGAGGTAGTACGCCGACTGGTAGAGCGCGGAGGCCTGTGCCCGGCCCGTCTTCGCCGTCCGGCTCACCGCGGCCGAGGCCACCGCGTGCCCGGCGAAGAAGCCCGCCGTGATCAGCACCAGCCCGAGCACGATCGTCACCAGCGTGTCGGACAGCGACAGCAGCAGGCCCAGCGCCGTGGTGGTCACGGCCAGGTACAGCGCCCCGCGCCGCCCGGTGCGGGCCACCAGCTTGCCGGCGGCGGCGGAGGAGACCGTACCGACCAGGTAGATCAGGAAGATCGAGCCGATCACGCCCTGTCCCAGCGAGAACGGCTCGGCCACCAGGCGGTAGCCGATCACCGTGTAGACCGCGCCGAAGACCGTCATGAACAGCGCGCCGATCCCGTACAGCCGCAGCAGCAGCGGGTCGCGCAGGTGGCCGACGACCGTACGCCCCACCGCGCGCGGGTTCAGCGACGCCGGGCGGAAGAACCGTGCGCGCGGCAGCATCACCAGGAAGGTCACGGCGCAGACCAGCGCCATCACGGCGACGGCCGCCAGGCCCGCCCGCCAGCCGCCCAGTTGCGCCGCCCAGCCGGTGACGAGGCGACCGCTCATGCCGCCGATGGAGTTGCCCGCCACGAACAGGCCGATCGCGGCCACCAGGGCGCGCGGCTGCACCTCCTCCGCCAGGTACGCCATCGCGGAGGCCGGGATGCCGGCGATGGCCGCACCCTGCACGGCGCGCAGCACCACCAGCCACTCCAGGTTCGGAGCGAAGGGGACGAGGAGTGCCACGCCGACGGCGACCGCCATCGACCAGGTCATCATCCGGGTCCGGCCGAACCGCTCGGACAGAGCGCTCAGCGGCAGGACGAACAGGGCGAGGGCACCGGTGGCCGCGGACACCGTCCAGCTGGCCTGACCCGCCGTCACCCCGAGGCCGCCGGAGATCGCGGGCAGCAGTGCCTGGGTGGAGTAGAGGAGGGCGAAGGTCGCCAGTCCGGCGGCGAAGAGCGCGAGGCTCATCCGGCGGTAGCCGGGGCGGCCGGGGGAGTGGGGCTCCGGTGCGGGGGACGACGCGGTGGAGGCACCCGGGATGACGGGTGCCCCGGTATGAACGGGAGGCATGCCATCGACGGTAGGCCCGTGTTTTTCATGCGTCCAATGCGCAGAATCGCGATAATCGATGCACTGCTGCATCAGTCCAGGTCAGGATCGCGGATGTCGACGAACCGTTACGTAGAAGACATGGCGGTGACAAGTCTGCTCGCTCCCCGGCTGGCGCATTTCGTCGCGGTCGCCCGGCACGAGCACGTCACCCGCGCCGCCCAGGAGCTGGGCGTGCCCCAGTCCACGCTGTCCCGGGCCATGGTCCGCCTCGAACAGGACCTGGGCGTCTCGCTGTTCGCCCGCAAGGGCCGCACCGTCGCCCTCACCACGGCGGGCCGCACCTTCCTCGCCTCCGCAGAACAGGCTCTGGATGGCATCGCCCGCGCCGCCGAATCCGTCCAGCAGGACGCCGACCCGGCCTACGGCAAGGTCGCCTTCGGCTTCCTCCACACCCTCGGCCCCGAGACCGTACCCGGCCTCATCCGCGCCTTCCGTGCCGACCACCCGCGCGTGCGCTTCTCCCTGGTCCAGAACTACGGCGAAGCCATGCTGGAGAAGCTGCGCGCCGGCGAACTCGACCTCTGCCTCACCTCGCCCCTCCCGGACGCCCCCGACCTCGTCGCCCGCCGCCTCGACGAACAACGGCTGCGGCTGGTCGTCCCCGACGACCACCGCCTCGCGGGCCGCAAGCGCATCCGCCTCGCCGAGGCGGCGGAGGAAACCTTCGTCACCCTGGAGGCCGGCTACGGCCTGCGCCGCATCACCGACGACCTGTGCGCCGAGGCCGGTTTCACCCCGCGCGTCGCCTTCGAGGGCGAAGAGGCCGAGACCCTGCGCGGCCTGGTCGCCGCCGGCCTCGGCGTGGCCCTGCTGCCACCCCCGGCCGTGGCCCGCCCCGGCGTCGTCGAGCTGACGGTCACCGCGCCGCGCGCCGTCCGGGAGATCGGGGTCGCCTGGCTCGACGGCCACCCCGACACCCCGCCGGTCGCCGAGTTCAAACGCTTCCTGATCTCCCGCCGCGGCCGCCTCATCCCGGAGCTGGAACCACTGCCGGCACCGGAGGGCCCCCAGCCCGAAACCTGATGGCACTCCACCGCCGCCGCGAGCAGAATCACCGGGGGTGCCGGGGACGAGGGGGACGGCTGTTGGACGTGTTCGCGTGCGCGGGGTGCGGTGCGGAGCTGACGGCCCCCGTCTCCCGGGTCGCCCTCCCCGTCCACACCCATTACGGGGCGTGGGAGCAACTGCACCCGCCCCTGATGGCGCCGGCGACGTACGCCGTCGACCCGCTGCCCACCGGCCCGCCCTGGCGGCCGTGGGACGACGTGGGCGAGGACCTGGCGGCCGAACAGGGGGTGTACCTGCCGCAGTACGCCGTGTCCTTCGGTTCGCGGGACCGGATCGTCATCGCGCCCGGCGACTCCCGGGGCATGACGCTGATACCCGAGAAGTGCGAGGGGTACTGCAGGGGCATCGACGGCCGCGACGGACCCAACCTGGCATGCGCGGGCTGCGGGCGGGCGGTGGCGACACGGATGGACGACTGCGGCCTGTGGCAGACGGTGTGGCTGGAGCCCGACGCCGTGCGGCGGGTGCCCTCGGGTGCGCCCGCCGCCCCGGTCCCCGGCTGGGACGACCTGGACCTGGCGGCCTGCGCCGTGGCGCCCGTCGAACTCGACGGCTCCTGGAACCACCGCTGGGAAGCCGCCGTCCCGGTGGCCCTCGCGCACCTGCTGGTGGCCTGCGAAGGCCGTCCGGTGAAGCTGCCGGGTCCACTCGCCGACCTGGTCGGCGACGCCGTCGCCGGCTGCCTGCCGGCCGGGCCCCCGGTCCTCACCAGCAGCCTGGCCGGGCCGGGGGTGCACGCGGACCGGCCTCACGGCGACATCCTCCTCGTACCCCGTCATCCGGTCACCGGGGATCCGTGGCGGCCCCCGGACGGCACAGTGCCCGTCGTGCCGCTGGACATCGGCGTCTGGGCCCATCTCGTGCTCCCGGGGGAGACCTCGCCGCTGCCCGCGACCGGCACCCTGCCCGAGGGCGTCCTGCGCGACGACTACCCGCTGCCGCCGCGCCCCCGGCTCGGCTTCTACCCGCACGATCGGGCCTTCAGGGACACTCTGGCCCGCCTCCCCGCCATCCACCGTCCCGAGCTGCGCGCCTACCGCGACCGGTACGGCGGGCCGGGGCCGTACCAAGGGGTGTCCGGCGGGGACGCGGGCGGCGCGGGCGGGGTGGGGGGCGGGCCCAGCAGGTAGCCCGCCTGGAAGCGGGACTTGGCGCCCACCGCGCGCATGATCTCCGCGATGTGGCGCTGACACGTCCGCTCCGACATGCCGAGGCGGCGCGCGATCACCTTGTCCTCCAGCCCCTCCGACAGCAGCCGCACGATCGTCTGCCGCAGCTCGTCCGAGATCGACCGCGCCGCATCAGGGCTCACCGACGTGGGGAACGGCTCCGCACCCAGCCACGACCGCTCGAAGGCCGCGGTCATGAAGTGCACGACGCTCGGTTCCCGCACCACCAGCGCCGCCCCGCTCCGGTCCGGCACCGCCATCAGCCCCGTGCGCCCGTCGAAGACGAGCATCCGCATCAGCCCGTCGCCCAGCGTCCGCACCTGCGCGCCCAGCGCCGTCACCCGCTCGACGTACGCCGCCGTGGGCCGCGAGTACCGCGCCGTGTGCTGGTAGATGGTCCGCATCCGGACCCCGCGCGTCAGCAGGGACTCGTCCCGCCCGATCGACTCCTCCAGGGTCTCCGGCGGACGTCCGCCCCCCGGCTGCGAGGTCAGCAGCTCCTGCTCGCAGCCCGCGGCCAGCTCGGCGATGAGCCCCCGCACCGCGCCGAGGTCCGTGACCAGCTCCAGGCGCCCCGCCCCGCTGAGGTCCCGGTGCGCGGTGCCCGCCTCGTACGCCGGCACCAGCGCCTCCAGCCGCCCCCGCAGGCGGTCCATCTCGTCGTGGGTCTCCCGTACGAGCAGGGCCAGCGGGGCCAGCGCCCGGGCCGCCGCCGCCCGCGGCGCCACCGCGCTCCACCGGTCCGGTCCGCCGCCCGGTGCCCGCTGCAGCAGGTGCGCCGCGGCCAGCTCGGTGATCGCGGCGGCCGCGCGCACGCCGAGGGCCCGCGTGGCCTCGCAGCCGTCGAAGGCGTGCCGCTCCACGGCGTACGCGTACAGGCGCCGGGCGGCGGGCGTCAGTTCCCCGGACACACCGGCGGGCCCGGCCGCCGCCCCGGACGCTCCGGTTCCCTCGGCTGACATGTGGCTATTCGTGCCGGTCTGGACCAGTTCGTAAACCCCTCGTGTTCCCGCAAGGCGGCAAGACGACGCCTGAGACGACCCATTCGGCACATGCCGACGGGGCACAGTGGTCACACGGCGTGAAGGGGGAGCACGATCGCGCCGGGCCGTCCGGGCCATCCGACCGTGAGGGGGCGGAGCGGCGGGCACGCGCGGCCCGGCGCGACCACCGGGAACCCGCGGGACCAGGCGGCGGTCCGGCCCCCGACCCCGGTCCGGCCCCCGCCCGGTCCGGGGACCGTCAGTCGGCGGGCTTCGCGTAGTCGGCGAAGCCGGTCCAGTCCAGCGTCACGCAGGGCTCGTCGCCGACCACCCAGGCGTCGTGTCCGGGACGCACCCTCATGTAGTCCCCGGGGCCGAACTCGGCGCTCTCGCCGCCGTCGGTCACGACCTTCATCCTGCCGCTCACGACGTAGCCGGTGTGGTCGGCCCTGCAGCTGTCCGTCCCGGCCAGCGGCCGGACGTGCTCCGACCACTTCCAGCCCGGCAGGAAGACGGCCCGCCCGACCGCCCCGTCCCCGGTGTCCACCAGGTCCAGCCTGCCCATGCCGCCGACGAACGGCCTGCTCTCGTCCGGCTCGTCGAAGTTCCTGCGGTCCATCGCTGCCATGGCGGATCGCCTCCGGGGGAGAAGCGGGCACCCCGAGTCCACTTCTCACGGTACGCCGCGCGGTCCGCCGCGCGGAGTACCGTTCCGGCAGCGCCCGCGGCCCCCGCCCTCACCCCCGCAGGGACCTCCCGAAGCCCGAGGCCAGGGGCATCCGCAGGCCCAGCGGCGGCGGCGCGGCCAAGGCGTCGGTGACGGGTCGCGAGTACCGGCCGGAGAAGACCGCGCCCAGGACGAAGTCCACGCCCAGCGCCACCACTTCCGCCTGGTGCTCGCGCAGCCCGTGACCGTCCGAGTGCACTTCGAACCGGCACGTCGAGCGGTTCGCCTTCTTCGCCCGCTCCGCCAGCCGGAACGAGGTCTCCGGGTCACTGCGCGCGTCGTTCGTGCCGTGCACGATCAACACCTGGCGCCCCGACAGGTGTTTCACCGGTTCAGGGGAGTCCGCGGGCGCGCCGTCCCCCAGACAAGGGGCCAGGACCAGAACCGAGTTGACGGCGTCGTGCCCCGCCGCCCGCAGCGCGGCCAGCCCTCCCGCGTCGTAGCCGGCCAGGCACACCGGCACGTCGCCGTACCGCCGCACCGCCTCGTCGGCCGCCCACCGCGCCTGCTCCTCCCGCGCGGAGTCCCCGCCGTGGATGACGGCATGGGTGACCAGCCCGTCCCCGCCGCCGGCCCGGGCCAGCGCCCGCGCGAGCGGCCGCAGGGGGCCGGGGGAGAATCTGGACGCCCCGGGAAGCAGGAGCACCACCCCGTTGACCGGGCTTTCCGTCGGACCCGTGCCGGTTCTCGCGCCGGCCGCCCGCCCCAGGCGGGCCCCGCGCGCCGGCGGCGCATGCTGTGCCATGGCGGAACAGTCTCAGACCTTCGGGTGTACGCCATCCGTCCGCGCGGTCTCTGTTACATATCGACGCCCGCCGGGGACACGACGCTCTACGCGCGTAGGAGTAGAGTGCGCAGATGACGAGCGAGACCCCCAACCTGCCGACCCCGGATCAGATCCGTCGTTCCCCGAAGGTGCTCCTGCACGATCACCTCGACGGTGGACTGCGTCCCGGGACCATCATCGAGCTGGCCCGCGAGGTCGGTTACGAGAACCTCCCCGAGGCCGACGCCGACAAGCTCGGCATCTGGTTCCGCGAGGCCGCCGACTCCGGCTCCCTCCCGCGCTACCTGGAGACGTTCGCCCACACCTGCGCGGTCATGCAGACCAAGGCGGCCCTCTTCCGCGTCGCCGCCGAGTGCGCCGAGGACCTGGCCGAGGACGGCGTCGTGTACGCCGAGATCCGCTACGCCCCCGAGCAGCACCTCGAAGCCGGCCTGACCCTCGAAGAGGTCGTCGAGGCCGTGAACGACGGCTTCCGCGAGGGCGAGCGCCGCGCCAGGGCCAACGGCCACCGCATCCGCGTCGGCGCCCTGCTGACCGCGATGCGTCACGCGGCCCGCGCGCTGGAGATCGCCGAGCTGGCCAACCGCTACCGCGACAACGGCGTGGTCGGCTTCGACATCGCCGGCGCCGAGGCCGGGTTCCCCCCCACCCGTCATCTCGACGCCTTCGAGTACCTCAAGCGCGAGAACAACCACTTCACGATCCACGCGGGCGAGGCCTTCGGCCTGCCGTCGATCTGGCAGGCCCTGCAGTGGTGCGGCGCGGACCGCCTCGGTCACGGCGTGAAGATCATCGACGACATCGAGGTCGCCGAGGACGGCTCGGTCACGCTGGGCCGCCTGGCCAGCTACGTCCGGGACAAGCGCATCCCCCTGGAGATGTGCCCGACCTCGAACCTGCAGACCGCCGCGGCCGCCTCGTACGCCGAGCACCCGATCGGTCTGCTGCGGAAGCTGCACTTCAGGCTGACGGTCAACACCGACAACCGGCTGATGAGCGGCACCAGCATGAGCCGCGAGTTCGAGCACCTGGTGGACACCTTCGGCTACACCCTCGACGACATGCAGTGGTTCACCGTCAATGCGATGAAGTCCGCGTTCATTCCTTTCGATGAACGACTGGCCATGATCAACGAGGTCATCAAGCCCGGTTATGCGGAGCTGAAGTCGGAGTGGCTGTTCCGCCAGACCGCTTCCACCAGCGGTTCCGTCACGGCGTAGGCCACGGCATGACGTACTGAAAGCGCCCGGGAGAGGCAATTTCCGGGCGCTTTCTCGTATAAACGGATGTTTGCGGGCCGGGGTTTGAAGTGACTAGTTTGCGGAGCCGCTCAATTCCCCGTCGCAAGGAATACCTTTCATGAAGCAGTCAGCTGCCAAGTTCCTCGGTGCCGCCGCCGTCGGTGCCGCCCTCGCCGCCGTCGCCGCCGGTACCGCCTCCGCCGCCGTTCCCGCCATCGGCATCACCGACGCGCTGGGCACCGCCACCGGCGCGCTGGAGGGCGTCACCAGCCAGCAGCAGATGAAGCACGAAGAGGGGCAGCCGAGCGACCCCACCGCCGCCGTCACCGGCCTGCTGGGCCCGGTCACCGGCGCCCTCAACGGCTGACGCCCACGCGACACGGACGAACGCACGCGCGGCGGTCGCACGCCTCTTCGACGAGGTGTGTGTGCCGCCGCGCGGTGTGCCACGATCACCACCAACTGCCCGCCGACGCACTGGGTATGAGGTTCTCGGTCATGCGCATGAAGGTACGGGCGACACTGGTCGCCCTGGTTCCCGCCCTGCTGTTCGCCGCGGTGGGGTGCAGCAGTACGGACGCCCCCGCGACGGGCAGGTCCCCCGACCCCAAGGGCTCCGAAGGCAGCGCCGCCGGAGCGCCGGGCGCTCCCGCGGCGTCCCCGGACCCGGCCGGCTCGGCCCCGCCGAAGACCGGCGGCACCGCGCTGGAGCGCTCCGCGCTCGCCCAGGGCGACCTGCCCGGCTACCAGATCTCCGCCCAGGGCAAGAACCCCAACGCCCCCGACGGCCAGCCGCAGGCCGACAAGAAGGCCTGCCAGCCGCTGGCCGACATCATGGGCGACAAGCCCGACCCCGCCGCACGCGAGACCGTCAACCGGGGCATCGGATCCCAGAAGCAGATGGGGCTCGCGGTCTCCGCGTCCGTCAGCTCCTACTCCGAGAGCGACGCCAAGGCACTGATCTCCCGGCTCAAGGCCGCCGTCGCCGCCTGCGGCGCCGGTTTCACCGCCACCGTCGACAAGCAGACCGGCAGCTACCGCGAGGTGCGCGCCACCGACTACCGCACCAGCGGCGACGAGAGCGTCAGCTGGACCACCACCGCGGCCGGGCAGGGCGTCTCGGCGCAGGTCCACCTGGTCGTCGTGCGCGAGGGGGACACCGTCGTGCGGCTGATGGCCCTCAACGTGGCGGCGGCCCAGCAGAAGACCCAGGTGCCGCAGGAAGTGACCGACAAGCAGCTGGAGAAGGTCCGCGAGGCCGGCTGAGCGGATCCGCTACCAGGCGGTCGAGGCGGACTTCTCGTTCGGCAGCAGCACCCACAGTGCGATGTAGATCAGGAACTGCGGGCCGGGCAGCAGGCACGAGACGGCGAATATGGCGCGCATCGTGTTCGCGGAAATTCCGAAACGCCGTGCGAGTCCGGCGCAGACTCCGCCGATCAAACGGCCGTCACGGGGGCGGACCAGGGCGCTCATGAGGTTCTCCTTCGTCGGGATCGCTTTCGTGCGATGGCTCAATACTCCCGCTGGACCGCGGACAGAACGTCGGTCCAGGGGCCGAGCCCGACCCTGGAAATCCTCGGGGTGTCCCCCTGATAAACGGCATGTGAGCGGCGCAGCCGGGCCCGCAGCGCCGGCACCACGGCGGCGTGCGCGATCAGTACGCCGAGGGTGCTGAGCAGCACCGAGTCCACGTCCACGACCCGGCCCGGAACCCCGCTCTGGAGCATCTCGATGCTCAGCGAGACCAGCGCGCCCGCCGCGGTGGTCCGCACCAGGGAGGACCACGCGGCCAGCCGCGACAGCAGCAGCCGCCCGCTGACCAGCGGCACCAGCACCCCCAGCGGGGCCAGCAGCGCCAGCCCCTCCCCGATCCGCCGCGCGGCCTCCAGCGGCCCGAGGGCGAGGTCGGCCCGGATCCCCTCCAGCGGGGTCAGATTGCCGGCGGCGGCCCAGGGGACGTCGAGGGGGCGCAGGGTCAGCCAGCCGACGACCGCGAGATGGGCGGCGAGCAGGACCCCGGCCAGGAGTCGGAGGCGGAGGGGGATCGCGGGGGCGCCGGCGGGAGCGCCGTCGGCCTCAATACGCTGCACACCTGCGAGGACGCACCACTTGGCAACCACGGTTCCGCCTCCCTGGTGTGGTGCTGGGCACGGACCGTCGTCGACCGGGGCCCGCTCAGCGGGTGGCGACCAGGACGATCAGCAGCAGCGCGCCGGCCACCGCGGGCGCGATGATCTCGTACGACCACTGCACGCGCACGCTGCCCTGGGCACCGGCCCGCTCGGCCCCGCGCTCGGCCATCCGCTGGAGCTCGTCGACGATCCGGTCGGCGCTGGCCCGCATCGGCTCGGCCGGGACCCGCGCCTTCTCACCGGGGGACCGGCCCGGCGACCGCTCCTCGCGGTCGCGGAGCCCCTCGTGGCGCAGGCGCTGGCGGTTGGCCTTCTTCCGCTCGCGCAGCGACACGGGCACGGACCACAGCTGGTACTTCGAACCCTCGGCCAGCACCTCGGCCGAGTAGCCGGAGCGGACGGCGTCCACGGAGGCCCACGGCAGCTCGATGATCCGGAACGGGTTCCGCACGCGCATCCGGTCGTCGTTGGCGAAGACGGCCGGGCGGATCGTGAACGCCACGATCAGCGGTACGACGCACAGCGCCACCGCCAGCGCGATCCACGGGGTGTTCCCCGTACCGCGCACCACGGCGTCCCCGCAGAGCCACGCCGTCAGCGCGAGCAGCAGTACCCCCGACGCGACGCCCATGGAGGAGCGGTAGACCCGGTCGTCGTAGACCGGCTCATCGGTCGGCTGCTGGCTGCTCATGGGGTCGATTCTGCCCCACGGCGCCGCGTGGGCCTATCGGCCGCGGGGATCGGCGTACAGGGTGACGCCGCGGGCGCGGTGGCCGTCCGTGATCCGCGGAGGTGTCGATTCCATAGCGGATCGGTCAGAACCGGCGCAGGGGGGTGACAGGTCGCTACGCGCGTAGATATGCTCATCTGGTGACCATGCCCACCACCCTCACCGCATTCGCTGACGTGACGACGTCCGACAGTGCGCTGCGCCGCTTCCTGCACGGGCTGCCCGGCGTCGACGCTGTCGGTCTGGAGGCCCGCGCGGCCTCCCTCGGCACCCGTTCGATCAAGACGACGGCCAAGGCGTACGCCATCGACCTGGCCATCTCGATGATCGACCTGACGACGCTGGAAGGCGCGGACACCCCGGGCAAGGTCCGGGCGCTCTCCGCCAAGGCCGTCAATCCCGATCCGACCGACCGTACGACCCCGATGACGGCCGCCGTCTGCGTCTATCCCGACATGGTGGCCACTGCCAAGGCCGCGCTGAACGGCGCCGACGTCAAGATCGCCTCCGTCGCCACCGCCTTCCCGGCCGGCCGCGCCGCGCTGCCGGTCAAGCTCGCGGACACCCGTGACGCCGTCGCCGCCGGCGCCGACGAGATCGACATGGTCATCGACCGTGGCGCCTTCCTCGCGGGCCGCTACCTGGAGACGTACGAGCTGATCAAGGCCGTCAAGGAGGCCTGCGTCCGTGAGGACGGCAGCGCCGCCCGCCTGAAGGTCATCTTCGAGACCGGCGAGCTGTCCACCTACGACAACATCCGCCGCGCCTCCTGGATCGGCATGCTCGCGGGCGCCGACTTCATCAAGACGTCGACCGGCAAGGTGGGCGTCAACGCCACCCCCGCGAACACCCTCCTCATGCTGGAGGCCGTCCGCGACTTCAAGGCGCAGACTGGAATCCAGATCGGCGTGAAGCCGGCCGGCGGCATCCGCACCACCAAGGACGCGATCAAGTTCCTGGTCCTGGTCAACGAGACCGTGGGCGAGGACTGGCTGAGCAACACCTGGTTCCGCTTCGGCGCCTCCAGCCTGCTCAACGACCTGCTGATGCAGCGCCAGAAGCTGAGCACCGGCCGGTACTCCGGTCCCGACTACGTGACGGTGGACTGAGACCCCATGAACATGGACCACAAGACTTCCCCCTTCGAGTACGCACCGGCTCCCGAGTCCCGCTCGGTCGTCGACATCGCCCCCTCCTACGGGCTTTTCATCGACGGCGAGTTCACCGATGCCGCCGACGGCAAGGTCTTCAAGACCGTCTCGCCCAGCAGCGAGGAAGTCCTGTCCGAGGTCGCCCAGGCCGGCGCCGCCGACGTGGACCGCGCCGTCAAGGCCGCCCGCAAGGCGTTCGAGAAGTGGTCCGCGCTGCCCGGCTCCGAGCGCGCCAAGTACCTCTTCCGCATCGCCCGGATCATCCAGGAGCGCAGCCGCGAACTCGCCGTCCTGGAGACCCTGGACAACGGCAAGCCGATCAAGGAGACCCGCGACGCGGACCTCCCGCTCGTCGCCGCGCACTTCTTCTACTACGCGGGCTGGGCCGACAAGCTCGACCACGCCGGCTACGGCGCGAACCCGCGCCCGCTCGGCGTCGCCGGCCAGGTCATCCCGTGGAACTTCCCGCTGCTGATGCTCGCGTGGAAGATCGCCCCGGCGCTCGCCACCGGCAACACGGTCGTCCTGAAGCCCGCCGAGACCACCCCGCTCTCCGCGCTCTTCTTCGCCGACATCTGCCGCCAGGCGGGCCTGCCCAAGGGCGTCGTCAACATCCTCACCGGATACGGCGACGCCGGCGCGGCCCTCGTCGAGCACCCGGACGTCAACAAGGTCGCCTTCACCGGCTCGACCGCCGTCGGCAAGGCCATCGCCCGCTCGATCGCCGGCACCGACAAGAAGGTCACCCTGGAACTGGGCGGCAAGGGCGCCAACATCGTCTTCGACGACGCCCCCATCGACCAGGCCGTCGAGGGCATCGTCAACGGAATCTTCTTCAACCAGGGCCAGGTCTGCTGCGCGGGCTCCCGCCTCCTGGTCCAGGAGTCGATCCACGACGAGCTGCTGGACTCCCTCAAGCGCCGCCTCTCCACGCTGCGCCTGGGCGACCCGCTCGACAAGAACACCGACATCGGCGCGATCAACTCCGCCGAGCAGCTCGCCCGGATCACCGCCCTCGCGGACACCGGCGAGGCCGAGGGTGCCGAACGCTGGTCCCCGGCGTGCGAGCTGCCGACCGCCGGCTACTGGTTCGCCCCGACGCTCTTCAGCAACGTCACCCAGGCGCACACCGTCGCCCGCGACGAGATCTTCGGCCCGGTGCTGTCCGTGCTGACCTTCCGCACGCCCGACGAAGCCGTCGCCAAGGCCAACAACAGCCAGTACGGGCTCTCCGCCGGCATCTGGACGGAGAAGGGCTCGCGCATCCTCGCCGTCGCCAACCAGCTCCGCGCCGGCGTGGTGTGGGCCAACACGTTCAACAAGTTCGACCCGACCTCGCCCTTCGGCGGCTACAAGGAATCGGGCTTCGGCCGCGAAGGCGGCCGCCACGGTCTGGAGGCCTACCTCGATGTCTGATTCCTCGGCGGCGCCTGCACGCCTGACCGTCTTCAAGACCTACAAGCTGTACGTCGGGGGCAAGTTCCCCCGCTCCGAGAGCGGCCGGGTGTACGAGGTGAGCGCGCAAACATCGTCGGGTGGCAAGGGCAAGTGGCTGGCCAACGCCCCCCTGGCCTCCCGCAAGGACGCCCGTGACGCCGTCGTCGCCGCCCGCAAGGCCTTCGGCGGCTGGTCGGGCGCCACCGCCTACAACCGCGGCCAGATCCTCTACCGCATCGCCGAGATGCTGGAGGGCCGCCGCGAGCAGTTCGTCCGCGAGGTCGGCGAGGCCGAGGGCCTGTCCAAGTCCAAGGCGGCCGCCGTCGTCGACGCTGCCATCGACCGCTGGGTCTGGTACGCGGGCTGGACCGACAAGATCGGCCAGCTCGTCGGCGGGGCCAACCCCGTCGCGGGCCCGTTCTTCAACCTCTCCACCCCGGAGCCGACCGGCGTCGTCACGGTCGTCGCCCCGCAGGACTCCTCGTTCCTGGGCCTGGTCTCCGTGATCGCCCCGGTGATCGCGACCGGCAACACCGCCGTCGTCATCGCCAGCGAGAAGTCCCCGCTGCCCGCCCTCTCCCTGGGAGAGGTGCTCGCCACCTCCGACCTGCCGGGCGGCGTCGTCAACATCCTGTCCGGCAAGGCCGACGAGATGGGCCCGCACCTGGCGTCCCACCAGGACGTCAACGCGATCGACCTGGCCGGAGCCGGTCCCGCCCTGGCCAAGGAACTGGAGATCGCGGCGGCCGACAACCTCAAGCGCGTCCTGCGTCCACAGCCTGTGGACGACTGGAACGCCGACCCGGGCACGTCGCGCATGACGGCGTTCCTGGAGACCAAGACCGTCTGGCACCCCACCGGGTCGCTGGGCGCGGGCGGCTCGTCCTACTAGGACCGGCCCCCACGAGACCGGCCCCGGCAGCGTCCCCCGCGCTGCCGGGGCCGCCTTTTTCAGGGCTCGGTTCGCCTCCGGCGGCGCTTCTGCCGGCTGCAGGCGGGCGTACGTCCTCGGAACCGCTCGTGCCTCGCGGTTCCTCCGGGCGCTCGCCCGCCTTCGCCGGCGCGCCGCCTTCGGCTCACTCGCCGGGGGTCAGCGGGGGGCGAGGGGGCCTAGGAGGGACGAGACCGCCGCCGTGGGCAGTTCGCCCACCGACGGGCCCTGGGTGAGGATCCCCGTGACCGCCGTCGTCCCCACGGACGGGAAGTCCGCCACCTTCGTGGCGACCCCGTTGTCCAGCGGATCCACCCCGGTGTGCGCCAGCGGGTTGACCTTGAGGTTCGCGATCGGGTCCGTGACCCCGGCCACGGCGGCCGGAACGTCCAGCTCACCGGCCTGGGCGCCGCCCGCGGCCAGTGCCAGCGCGGCGCCGGCCATCGAGAGGGTCAGCCCCGCGCCGCGGAGCCGGTTCGGTGCCGAAGGGCCTGCGTGACGGCCTGCGTGACGTGCCATGGGATCCCGCCTGTGGTCGTAGTCGCGTGCGCACGCAGCGTAGTGGAGGTGTGTTCCTGGACACCAACCGGTCACCGGGAGGATCCCCTACCCGGGGGAATGGTTCAGACTGGTGTCCCGTGAGCTCTTCCTCTCCTTCGCCGACCCGGGTCGTCCTGCTGACCGGTCCGTCGGGCTCCGGCAAATCCTCCCTGGCCGCCCGCTCCGGGCTCCCCGTGCTGCGCCTCGACGACTTCTACAAGGAGTGCGAGGACCCCACCCTCCCGCTGGTGGAGGGCAGCTCCGACATCGACTGGGACTCCCCGCTGTCGTGGGACGCCGACAGCGCCGTCGCCGCGATCGCCGAACTGTGCGCGTCGGGACGCACGGACGTGCCCGTGTACGACATCTCCACCAGCTCCCGCACCGGCTGGGACACCCTCGACATCGCCCGTACCCCGCTGTTCATCGCCGAAGGCATCTTCGCCGCGGACGTCGCCGCCCGCTGCCAGGAACTCGGCCTCCTCGCGGACGCCATCTGCCTGCGCGGCCGCCCCTCGACGACCTTCCGCCGCCGGCTCGCCCGCGATCTGCGCGAAGGCCGCAAGTCCGTGCCGTTCCTGCTGCGCAGGGGCCTGCGGCTGATGCGCGCCGAACGCGGCATCGTGGCCCGCCACGTCGCCCTCGGCGCACACGCCTGCGGCGGTGACGAGGCCCTCGGGCGGCTGGCCGCAGCCGCGGCGGGCCGCCACCGCACGACGACTCCCGCGTAGGCGCCGGGACCCTGCACCGTTCGGCCCGCGGACGCGAAAAGGCGGGATCACGCGGACCCCCGGCCGCTTGATCCCGCCTCTTCTTCCCCCCCAACGGCCCCCGTCCCACCCCCGCAGGACGGGCCCCCGGCCCGATGGTCCATGTGGGTCGCGTTACGCGACCAGCTCCTCGAAGGACTCCGCCTCGTCGCGGCCGAAGCTCAGCGACTCGTCCTCCCGCAGGCGCCGCAGCGAGCGCCAGATGCTCGACTTCACCGTGCCGACGCTGATCCCGAGGATCTCCGCGATCTCCGGGTCCGTACGGCCCTCGTAGTAGCGCAGCACCAGCATCGTGCGCTGCGGCTCCGGGATCCGGGTCAGCGCCTGCCACAGCACCGCGCGCAGCTCCGTACCGCGCATCGCGTCCGTGTCCGACGCCGTCTCCGGCAGCTCCTCCGTCGGGTACTCGTTCAGCTTCCGCCGCCGCCACGCGCTGATGTGCAGGTTCGTCATCGTGCGGCGCAGGTACCCGCCGACCGCCGCCTTGTCGCTGATCCGGTCCCAGGCGCGGTACGTGGAGAACAGCGCGCTCTGCAGCAGGTCCTCGGCCTCGTAACGGTCGCCGGTCAGGTGGAAGGCCGTCGCGTACAGGGCGGCCCGCCGCTCCTGGACGTACGCGGTGAACTCCGCCTCCGACGTGGAGGACGGCGTCCGCTGCTCGGCGGGAACCGCCTGGTACTGGTTCGCGTCAATGGCTACGACGTGGGCCGGCCGGGGCCGGGCGACCGCCACCGTACGGACACCCGTCCGGCGGTTCACATCGTGCAGCCGCGTGACAACCGCGCTGGTGCTGGTGCTGTGCAGCGTGTTCATCTCGCGCCCCCCGTCGTGGAGTGTCTCTGCTTCGGTATTGCTGTGCGTTGAGAAGAAGATTGCCCGGCCGACTTAACCGGGGTGTCCGTCGACTGTCACAGCACTGTCACAGCGACCACCGGGAGGACGCGGGCGACTCCCGCAGGATCTCGTCCACCTGACGGTCGAACTCCCGACGGGCTATGGGACAGAATGAGCCCGTGCCTTTCCTGTTGCTGATCGAGGACGACGACGCCATCCGCACGGCCCTCGAACTCTCCCTGTCCCGCCAGGGCCACCGTGTGGCCACCGCGGCGACGGGCGAGGACGGCCTCAAACTGCTCCGCGAGCAGCGGCCGGATCTGATCGTGCTGGACGTGATGCTGCCCGGCATCGACGGTTTCGAGGTGTGCCGGCGGATCCGCCGCACCGACCAACTGCCGATCATCCTGCTCACCGCGCGCAGCGACGACATCGACGTGGTCGTGGGCCTGGAGTCCGGAGCCGACGACTACGTGGTCAAGCCCGTCCAGGGGCGGGTCCTCGACGCCCGCATCCGGGCCGTACTGCGCCGCGGCGAACGCGAGTCGAGCGACTCGGCGAGCTTCGGCTCCCTCGTCATCGACCGGGCCGCCATGACGGTGACGAAGAACGGCGAGGACCTCCAGCTCACTCCGACCGAGCTGCGCCTGCTCCTCGAACTGAGCCGTCGGCCCGGCCAGGCACTCTCCCGCCAGCAGCTGCTGCGCCTGGTCTGGGAGCACGACTACCTCGGCGACTCGCGGCTCGTGGACGCCTGCGTCCAGCGGCTGCGCGCCAAGGTCGAGGACGTGCCCTCCTCGCCCACCCTGATCCGTACGGTCCGGGGTGTCGGATACCGCCTGGACTCCCCGCAGTGATCCGGTCGTTGCTCGCGGGCCGGCGCTGGACCAGCCTGCGGCTGCGGCTCCTCGTGGTCTTCGCGCTGGTCGCCCTGACGGCCGCCGTGTCCGCCTCCGGGATCGCCTACTGGCTCAACCGCGAGGCCGTGCTCACCCGCGTCCAGGAGGCCGCCCTCGGCGACTTCCGGCAGGAGATGCAGAACCGTGCCGCCGCGCTGCCCGCCGACCCCACGCCCGACGAACTGCAGCGCACCGCCGAGCTGATGGCGGGCAGCAGCCCCGGCTACAGCGTGCTGCTCGTGCAGGAGGGCAAGAACAACCGCCAGATGTACGGAGCGGCCGGGCCGGACAACTTCCGCCTCGCGGACGTGCCCGAGTCCCTGCAGAGCGCGGTGAACGACCGGCAGAAGACGACCGCGGCCAACGACGCCGAATACCACGTGTACTGGCAGCGGACGAAGCCGCGCGGCAACCCCTACCTGGTCGGCGGCACGCGCATCGTGGGCGGCGGGCCGACCGGCTACATGTACAAGTCCCTCGCCCAGGAACGGGACGACCTGAACGCGCTCGCCTGGTCATTGACGATCGCGACCGGCCTCGCACTGCTCGGCTCCGCGCTGCTCGCACAGGCCGCGGCCCGTACCGTCCTCAAGCCCGTGCAGCGGCTCGGGGACGCGGCGCGGCGGCTCGGCGAGGGCGAACTGGACCACCGGCTCGACGTGTCGGGCACGGACGAACTCGCCGACCTCTCCCACACCTTCAACAAGACGGCCGAGGCGCTGGAGAAGAAGGTCGCCGACATGAGCGCGCGGGAGGAGGCCAGCCGGCGCTTCGTCGCGGACATGTCGCACGAGCTGCGTACCCCGCTGACGGCGCTGACGGCGGTCGCCGAGGTGCTGGAGGAGGAGGTCGAGGACCTCGATCCGATGATCGCACCGGCTGTGGGCCTGGTGGTCAGCGAGACCCGCCGGCTGAACATCCTGGTCGAGAACCTGATGGAGGTGACCCGCTTCGACGCGGGTACCGCCAAGCTGGTCCTGGACGACGTCAACGTCGCCGACCAGGTCACGGCCTGCATCGACGCCAGGGCCTGGCTCGACGCGGTCGAACTCGACGCCGAGCGGGACATCACGGTGCGGCTCGACCCGCGCCGCCTCGACGTCATTCTGGCCAACCTCATCGGCAACGCGCTCAAGCACGGCGGATCGCCGGTGCGGGTGTCGGTGTCCGTGGAGGGGGACTGGCTGGTCATCGCGGTCCAGGACAACGGCCCGGGCATCCCCGAGGAGGTCCTGCCGCACGTCTTCGACCGCTTCTACAAGGCGAGTGCCTCGCGGCCGAAGTCGGACGGGAGCGGGCTCGGTCTGTCGATCGCCGTGGAGAACGCGCACATCCACGGCGGCGACATCACCGCGGCCAACGTGCCGGGCGGCGGGGCGCTGTTCACCCTGCGGCTGCCGGTGGACGTGGGAAAGGCGATCAGTGGTGACCCGGATGCTTAGGCCCCTGCCGGCGGTGCCGGCCGTACTGGTCCCGCTCGTCGGGATCGCGCTGCTCGCGACGGCGGGCTGCGGGATCCGGGCGACGACCGTGCCCGTGGACGTGGGCGCGGCGCCGTCGCGGGTCTCGTGCGACACTCCGGCGCAGCCGGGCGGGCAGAGCGGCGCGTCCGGTTTCCCGGCCACGGTGGAGCTGGTCTGCGGCTCGCAGCTGGTCGGCGTGGAGCGGCTGGTCCCGATGCCGGAGAAGGGCGCCGCCCGGGATCCCGCGGTGCAGGCCGCGCAGGCGCTGCTGGAGGCGCTGGAGCGGACGCCGAGCGCCGAGGAGCGGGACGCCGGCTTCACGACCGGAGTCCCGGCCGGGCTGACGGCGGGCGCGCCGAAGGCGGGCGACCCGGCGGGCACGGTGCGGCTCAGCCGCAAGCCGGAGGATCTGCCGCCGGTGGCGCTGTCGCAGATCGTGTGCACGCTGGCGGGCAGCGAGACGGTGTCGGCCGGGCCGGGCCCGGTGGTCCTGGGCGGACCGGACGCCGATCCGCCGCGGGCGTGGGAATGCACGGACGCGGTCCGCTCCCGCCCGGAGTCGGTCCCGACGCTGGGCGAGATCGTCCGCCCGACGCCGACGCCGACGCCGACGCCGACGCCGTCCACCGGACGCTGAGCCCCGAGCCGAGGCTCCCGCCGCGAGGGCGGGGCGCCGGGCTCCGCCCGCGGGTCCGGGCAGAGCCCGGGAAACGGCGAAAGCGCGGGGCGGGGAGAAAGCTCCGCGCAGCGGCCCGGATACGCCGCGGCCCCCTGAGCCGGGGCTCAGGGGGCCGGGGGAAGAGGGTGGCCAGGCCCCGCCGGACGGGGCGGGAACCTGGCCGGGCGGGGCCGGAGCCCCGGAACCGGTCCGGCGGACGGAGTCCTGCGCCGATGGGTCAGAGGCCCATTGCCGCCGCGAGGTCCTTCTTGATCGCGTCCAGGAATTCCTGGCCCGTCACGCGGGCGGCCGCGAGGTCGGAGGCCTCCGCCACCGGGACGACGACCTCCAGGTAGCACTTCAGCTTGGGCTCCGTGCCCGACGGGCGGCAGATCACCCGCCCCTTGTACGCACCGTCCAGGTAGTACCGCAGGCCGTCCGTCGGCGGCAGCGACTCCGTGCCCTTCGCCAGGTCCTCCGCCGAGACGACCCGCAGGCCCGCCAGCGCGGCCGGCGGCTCCGCCCGCAGCGCGGCCATCGCCGAGGCGATGACGGACAGGTCCGAGACGCGGACCGACAGCTGGTCGGTCGCGTGCAGCCCGTGGGCCATCGCCAGGTCGTCCAGCAGGTCGCCCAGCGTGCGGCCCTGCTCCTTGAGCGCCGAGGCCAGTTCGGCGACGAGCAGGGCGGCGGTCACGCCGTCCTTGTCGCGGACGCCCTCGGGGTCCACGCAGTAGCCGAGCGCCTCCTCGTAGCCGTAGCGCAGGCCCTCGACGCGGGCGATCCACTTGAAGCCGGTGAGGGTCTCCTCGTGGCCGACGCCCGCCGCCCGCGCGATCCGGCCCAGCAGACTGGAGGAGACGATCGACTCCGCGAACACGCCGGTCGCGCCCTTGTGGACCAGGTGGGCCGCGAGCAGGGCGCCGACCTCGTCGCCGCGCAGCATCCGCCAGCCGTCCGCGGTGGGGACGGCCACCGCGCAACGGTCCGCGTCGGGGTCGTTCGCGATCACGATGTCCGGCTGGACCTCGGCGGCCCTGGCGAAGGCCAGGTCCATCGCGCCCGGCTCCTCCGGGTTGGGGAACGCCACCGTCGGGAAGGCCGGGTCCGGCTCGGCCTGCTCGGCGACCAGGACCGGCTCGGGGAAGCCGTGCCGGGCGAAGGCCGCCATGACCACGTCCTTGCCGACACCGTGCATGGCCGTGTAGACCGTCCGCACGCCCCGGGGGGAGCCGGGGGTCAGGACGGCGTCCGTGCGGGCCAGGTAGGCCTCAAGGACCTCGTCGCCGAGCTGCTCCCAGCCGGACTCCGGGCGGGGCACCGAGGCGAGCGTCTCCACGCGGGCGATCTCCGCCGCGATCTCGGTGTCCGCCGGGGAGACGATCTGCGAGCCGTCGCCGAGGTAGACCTTGTAGCCGTTGTCCCGGGGAGGGTTGTGGCTCGCGGTCACCTCGACGCCGGCGACGGCGCCCAGGTGCCTTATGGCGTACGCGAGGACGGGCGTGGGCAGCGGGCGGGGCAGGACGGCCGCGCGCAGGCCGGCGCCGGTCATGACGGCCGCGGTGTCGCGGGCGAAGTCCGCCGACTTGTAGCGCGCGTCGTAGCCGACGACGACCAGGCCGCCGGCGTGGCCCTGGGCCTTCAGGTAGGCCGCGAGGCCCGCCGCGGCCCGGATGACCACGCTGCGGTTCATCCGCATCGGGCCCGCGCCGATCTCACCGCGCAGTCCGGCCGTGCCGAACTGCAGGGTGCCGGAGAAACGGTCGGTCAGCTCCGCCGTGTCGCCCGCCGCGATGAGGGCGTCGAGCTCGGCCGCCGTCTCCGGGTCGGGGTCCTCCGCCAGCCAGGCCTGCGCCCGGGTGATCAGGTCGTCCTGTTCCTGCACTACTTCCGCCTTACCTCTCGTACGGTCCCGGGGCCTCAGATGCGGGCGAGGACCTGGGTCAGCAGCTTGCCCATGCGCGCGGCCGAGTCGCGGCCGGCCTGAAGGACCTCTTCGTGGTTCAGCGGCTCGCCGGAGATGCCCGCCGCCAGGTTCGTGACCAGGGAGATGCCGAGCACCTCGGCGCCGGCCTCACGGGCGGCGATGGCCTCCAGCACGGTGGACATGCCGACCAGGTCGGCGCCCATCACGCGGATCATGTTGATCTCGGCCGGGGTCTCGTAGTGCGGGCCGGGGAACTGGACGTAGACGCCCTCCTCCAGGGAGGGGTCGATGTCCTTGCACATCGCGCGGAGCTTCGGCGAGTACAGGTTCGTCAGGTCCACGAAGTTCGCGCCGATGATGGGCGAGGTGGCCGTCATGTTGATGTGGTCGCTGATCAGGACCGGCTGGCCGGGCTGCATGCCCTGGCGCAGACCGCCGCAGCCGTTGGTCAGCACGACGGTCTTGCAGCCCGCGGCGACGGCGGTGCGGACACCGTGGGCGACGGCGGCGACGCCGCGGCCCTCGTAGTAGTGGGTGCGGCCGAGGAAGACCAGCGCGCGCTTGTCGCCGATCTTGTACGAGCGGACCTTGCCGCCGTGTCCTTCGACGGCGGCCGGGGGGAACCCGGGCAGCTCGGTCACGAGGAACTCGGCCTCGGGGGCGCCCAGGGCCTCGGCGGCGGGGGCCCAGCCGGAGCCCACGACGAGGGCGACATCGTGGGTCTCGGCGCCGGTGAGCTCCCGCAGGCGAGCGGCTGCGGCGTCGGCGGCGGCGGTGGGATCGGTAACAGATGCGTTCACGCAGACGAGCGTAGCCGCTCATTGCCTACGCGCGTAGATGGCGCAGCTCACCATGCTCGGATCGTTGTCTTGTCGTTTCCGACCAAATGTCCGCCGTGACCGCGCGTGACCCGCGGTGACCGGACGGAGTGCCGGACGGAGGGCCGCTCGGTGGGCTCCACCGGCCCGCCGGGGGATCAGCAGGGGCGCTTGCGCAGCTCCATCACGTAGTCGTGCGGGGCGCCCGCGGACTCGGCGGCGTCGGCGATCTCGCCCAGGTAGCGCGCGGAGGGCAGGCCGCCCTCGTAGCCGTTCAGCACGTAGCACCAGGCGGCCTCGTCGCCGTCGAGGGTGTGCACGCGGATCCTCATGCGCCGGTAGATGTCGAGCCCGACGCCCTCCCAGCGGTCCATCGAGTCCTCGTCCAGCGGCGCGATGTCGTACAGGGCGACGAAGACCTGGTGGCGCGGCGCCTCGACGATCGTGGCGAGGGAACCCTCCCAGCCCATCTGCTCGCCGCCGAAGGTCAGCCGCCAGTCGTTGATCCAGCCCGTGCCGCGCAGCGGCGAATGGGGAGCACGGCGCGTCATCAGCCGCGGGTCGAGGTTGCCGGCGTACGCGGCGTAGAGCGACATGAGGTCGAGGGTACGGGAGGGGCGGCCGTGGGGGCGTGCCAGGCAGGGGTACACCCGGACGGAGTCCCGGGCGGGGACCGGGCGCGAAGCACCTTGAAGCGTGCGGGACAATGGAGCACGGAATGCATCCCCCGGGGAGACCCCCCGGACCGCCGGCCGGGGCGGCAGCCGGCCGGGTAGACGTGAGGCGGACTTTTCGTGACCCGGATCGTGATCATCGGCGGCGGACCCGGCGGGTATGAGGCGGCGCTGGTCGGCGCCCAGCTCGGCGCGGAGGTGACCGTCGTGGACTGCGACGGCCTGGGCGGGGCCTCGGTCCTGACCGACTGCGTACCTTCCAAGACCCTGATCGCGACCGCCGAGGTGATGACCACCTTCGACTCCTCGTACGAGGAGCTGGGGATCATCGTCGCCGACGACACGCCGCACATAGAGCAGGCGGCTCGCGTGGTCGGCGTGGACCTCGGCAAGGTGAACCGGCGTGTCAAGCGCCTCGCGCTCGCCCAGTCGCACGACATCACGGCCTCCGTCACCCGGGCCGGCGCCAAGGTCATGCGCGGCCGCGGCAAGCTGGGCGGCCCGCAGGGCATCGACGGCACCCGGGACGTCATCGTCACCGCCGCCGACGGCACCGAGACGATCCTGACGGCCGACGCCGTCCTGATCGCCACCGGCGGCACCCCGCGCGAGATCCCCGACGCCCAGCCCGACGGCGAGCGCATCCTGAACTGGACCCAGGTCTACGACCTGGAGGAGCTCCCCGAGGAGCTCATCGTGGTCGGCTCCGGTGTGACCGGCGCCGAGTTCGCCGGCGCGTACCAGGCTCTCGGCTCCCGGGTGACGCTGGTGTCCTCCCGCGACCGGGTGCTGCCGGGCGAGGACCCCGACGCGGCCGCCGTCCTGGAGGACGTCTTCCGGCGCCGCGGCATGAACGTCGTCGGGCGCTCGCGCGCCGAGTCCGCCAAGCGGGTCGGCGACCGGGTCGAGGTCACCCTGTCCGACGGCCGGGTGCTGACCGGCAGCCACTGCCTGATGGCGGTCGGCGCGGTCCCGAACACCGCGAACATGAACCTGGAGGAGTCCGGCGTCCGCCTCAAGGACTCCGGGCACATCTGGACCGACAAGGTCTCCCGCACCTCGGCGCCGGGCGTGTACGCGGCCGGTGACGTCACGGGCGTCTTCGCGCTCGCGTCGGTGGCGGCCATGCAGGGCCGTATCGCGATGTACCACTTCCTCGGCGACGCGGTGGCCCCGCTGAACCTGAAGACGGTGTCGTCGAACGTCTTCACCGACCCGGAGATCGCGACCGTCGGTTACACGCAGGCGGACGTGGACGCCGGCAAGATCGACGCCCGTGTGGTGAAGCTGCCGCTGCTGCGCAACCCGCGCGCCAAGATGCAGGGCATCCGGGACGGCTTCGTGAAGATGTTCTGCCGGCCGGGCACCGGCATCGTGGTCGGCGGCGTGGTCGTCTCCCCGCGCGCGAGCGAGCTCATCCACCCCATCTCGATCGCCGTCGACAACAATCTGACGGTCGAGCAGATCGCAAACGCGTTCACCGTGTACCCCTCGCTGTCCGGGTCGATCGCCGAGGTGGCGCGCCAGCTGCACACCCGGAAGGCCGGCGGGGAGGCGTAAACGCACCCAACCGCCCCACGCCGCAAGGGCGTTGGGGCGGTGCGCGGCCCGCGTGGCCGGGTGTTCACCCAGACCTCGGGCCGCGTATACCACTAGTCGCCCCGCCATATGGACAACTTCGGTATTCCGGCGCAAAGAGCTGAAACCAGACGGTCGTTGGGGTTACTGTCAGTTTCGTGTTCGCTGCAGAACGTCGCCAATTGATCCTCGAAATGGTGCGGGCCAACGGAGCGGTTTCGCTCCGGGAGCTTCGCCCGCGTCGTCCAGACCTCCGAAGTGACCGTACGGCGGGACGTGCGGGCGCTGGAGGCCGAAGGACTCCTCGACCGCCGGCACGGCGGTGCGGTCTTGCCGGGCGGTTTCACGCGAGAGTCCGGCTTTCCGCAAAAGTCCCATCTCGCGACGGCGGAGAAGACCGCCATTGCCGATGTCGCGGCCGGCCTCGTGGAAGAGGGCGAGGCCGTCGTCGTCGGCGCGGGCACCACGACGCAGGAGCTGGCCCGCCGGCTCGCCCGCGTGCCCGGCCTGACCGTCGTCACCAACTCCCTCCTGGTCGCCCAGGCGCTGGCCCACGCCAACCGGGTCGAGGTCGTCATGACCGGCGGCACCCTGCGCGGGTCCAACTACGCCCTCGTGGGCAGCGGGGCCGAGCAGTCCCTCCAGGGGCTCCGGGTCTCCCGCGCCTTCCTCTCGGGGAGCGGCCTGACGGCGGAGCGGGGCCTGTCCACGTCCAACATGCTCTCGGCGAGCGTGGACCGCGCCCTCGTCCAGGCGGCGGCGGAGGTGGTCGTCCTCGCGGACCACACGAAGCTCGGCACCGACACCATGTTCCAGACGGTGCCGACGGACGTGATGACCCGACTGGTGACGGACGAGCCGCCGCCGCACGACGACCGGGCGGCGACGGAGCTCCAGGCGCTGGCCGACCAGGGCGTCCAGATCACCGTGGCGGGCGGCCCCGTGGCCTCCGGCGGCGTGGACGGCATGCAGGGCCGCCGCCCGCGCCGGGAGTCCCCCCTCCCGGTGCAACGCCGCGGCGGCCCGACGGCCCAACTCCGCAGCGCGACCGGCGGCATGATGGAGCAACAGGCGGAACGCGCCCGGGTCGCCGACATGCGGCGCCGGTAGACGTCTCTCCCTGACATCGCGAAGGCCCCACCCGGTTCGACCGGGCGGGGCCTTCGCGTGTCCGCGGACGCGGTCCGGGACGTCAGTCCTTGATCTCGCAGATCGTGGCGCCGGAGGTGACGGAGGCGCCGACTTCGGCGGTGAGGCCGACGACGGTGCCGGAGCGGTGGGCGTTGAGCGGCTGCTCCATCTTCATCGCTTCGAGGACGACGATCAGCTCGCCCTCGGTGACCTGCTGGCCCTCCTCGACGGCGACCTTGACGATCGTGCCCTGCATCGGGGAGGCGAGGGTGTCGCCGGAGGCGGCCGGGCCGGACTTCTTGGCCGCGCGGCGCTTCGGCTTGGCGCCGCCCGCGGCGGCGGTGCGGGCCAGGGTCATGCCCAGGGACGAGGGCAGCGAGACCTCGAGGCGCTTGCCGCCGACCTCGACGACGACCGTCTCGCGGCCCGGCTCGTCCTCGGTCTCCTCCGCGGCCGGAGCCGTGAACGCCGGGATCTCGTTGACGAACTCGGTCTCGATCCACCGGGTGAAGACGGTGAACGGAGTTCCGTCGGTGGGGGCGAACGCCGGGTCGGCGACGACCGCACGGTGGAAGGGGATGGCGGTGGCCATGCCCTCGACCTCGAACTCGGCGAGCGCGCGGGCGGCGCGCTGCAGGGCCTGCTCGCGGGTGGCGCCGGTGACGATCAGCTTGGCCAGCAGGGAGTCCCAGGCCGGGCCGATGACGGAGCCGGACTCGACGCCCGCGTCGAGGCGGACGCCCGGACCGGTGGGCGCGACGAACTTCGTCACGGTGCCGGGCGCCGGCAGGAAGCCGCGGCCGGGGTCCTCGCCGTTGATGCGGAACTCGATGGAGTGGCCGCGCAGGACCGGGTCGCCGTAGCCGAGCTCCTCGCCGTCGGCGATGCGGAACATCTCGCGGACCAGGTCGATGCCGGCGACCTCTTCGGTGACCGGGTGCTCGACCTGGAGGCGGGTGTTGACCTCCAGGAAGGAGATCAGGCCGTCGGCGGAGACGAGGAACTCCACCGTGCCCGCGCCGACGTAGCCGGCCTCCTTCAGGATGGCCTTGGAAGCGGCGTACAGCTCCGCGTTCTGAGCCTCGGTCAGGAACGGCGCCGGGGCCTCCTCCACCAGCTTCTGGTGGCGGCGCTGGAGGGAGCAGTCTCGGGTCGAGACGACGACGACGTTGCCGTGCGAGTCGGCCAGGCACTGGGTCTCGACGTGGCGCGGCTTGTCGAGGTAGCGCTCGACGAAGCACTCGCCGCGGCCGAAGGCGGCGACGGCCTCGCGGACGGCGGACTCGTAGAGCTCCGGTACCTCTTCGAGGGTGCGGGCGACCTTCAGGCCGCGGCCGCCACCGCCGAAGGCCGCCTTGATCGCGATCGGCAGGCCGTGCTCCTTGGCGAAGGCGACGACCTCCTCGGCCCCCGAGACCGGGTCCGGGGTACCGGCGACCAGCGGCGCGCCGGCGCGCTGGGCGATGTGACGGGCGGCCACCTTGTCGCCGAGGTCACGGATGGCCTGCGGCGGCGGGCCGATCCAGGTCAGACCGGCGTCGAGCACGGCCTGGGCGAAGTCGGCGTTCTCGGACAGGAATCCGTATCCGGGGTGGATGGCGTCCGCACCCGAGTCGGCGGCGGCCTGGAGGACCTTGGAGATGTCCAGGTAGCTCGCGGCCGGGGTGTCACCGCCCAACGCGAAAGCTTCGTCTGCCGCGCGGACGTGCAGAGCGTCCCGGTCCGGATCGGCGTAGACGGCTACGCTCGCGATCCCGGCGTCCCGGCAGGCCCGAGCAACGCGGACAGCGATTTCGCCACGGTTGGCGATGAGCACCTTGCGCACGATGGCTCCCTCCTTGAAACAAGCTGAGTTTAGGGACAGCCCACACGGCCTTTCGACCCTTCCCCGGTGGTGACCTTGCCCACACAGAGTGTGATGCGAGGCCCGCTCCGCCGGGGAACCCTTGTGGCGCCCCAGGTCAGGGGGATCCCCGACTGCACAGTAACCCCGTCATGTATCCAAGGTCTCTGTCCCCCGGGTCAGCGGCCCCGGGTGATTCTTTGTCGAGTCCCTACGAACGGCCCACATTTTCTTTGCGGTCGTGAGCGGAGTTGTCCCCTTGTTTACTGATTGGTAGCAACCCCGTCGTCCCGGCCCTACCGGGACAACACCGTACCCACAGCGATGCAGCCCGCGCGGGTGCCGGGCGGGGCGCAGCGCGCCGGGGTGTACTCCGGATGGCCGACGCGGGGTCCCGGGGCGGAATCGAGCGCCGGGGTCGGGCGCGCCGTCCGGGACGCGACCCGTTGCGGCGCGAGCCACCGGCTGGACCGCTCCGGCGCGAACCGTGGGCGCCGACGTCTTGTCCATCCGGCTACCCGTTAGTAGCCTCCAGGCGTCGAACAGGCTTGTGACACGTGGGGGGTGGCGCATCGTGCTGCGAAGACTCGTGGCCGGACTGGCCGCGATCGTGCTCGTCGCGGAGGCGGCGGTGCTCGTGCTCGTCCACATCGTGCTGGGCCGGACCACGGCCAACCAGTCGATGTCCATCGCGGGCAGCGACCCCGACGTCATGTCCAGGGCCACCTACGCCATGGGCGCGGGCATGGGCGCCTTCCTGCTGCTGTGCGCGGTGTTCGCCGCCGTCGCCGCGCTGCGCGACCGCCCGCCGGGGCGCTTCGCCCGCGTCGTGCTCATCAGCGCCGCCGTCGTCCACGCCGTGCTCGGCATCCTCGCCGTCGGCCTGGTCGGGTGGGCCGCCTTCGCGACGCTGATGCTGATCCTGTGTCTGCTCGTACTGATCCTGACGCTCTACCCGGTCACCGCCCGACGGGCCGAGGGGGACGGCGGCGGACCGGTCGAGGACACCCCGCCACCGCCGCCGTTCGGGGAGCTCAAGCCCACAAGTCCGTGATGGACACGCCCAGTTCGCCCAGCAGGGAGCGCAGCAGCGGCATGGACAGCCCGATCACGTTGCCGTGATCCCCGTCGATGCCGTCGATGAACGGCGCCGACAGCCCGTCCAGGGTGAACGCGCCCGCCACGTGCAGCGGCTCGCCGCTCGCCACGTACGCCGCGACCTCCGCGTCCGTCGGCTCGCCGAAGCGGACCGTCGTCGACGCCGTGGCCGAGACCTGCCGCCCGGTCGCCGTGTCGATCACGCAGTGCCCGGTGCGCAGCACGCCCGCCCGGCCGCGCATCGCCTTCCAGCGCGCGGTGGCCTCCTCGGCGTCCGCGGGCTTGCCCAGCGCTTCGCCGTCCAGCTCCAGCACCGAGTCGCAACCGATCACCAGGGCGCCCGTGGCCTCGTCCAGACCGGCCACGACGGCCGCCTTGGCCTCGGCCAGCGCGAGCGCCAGCTCGGCCGGCTCGTCGTGCTCCAGGGTGTCCTCGTCGAAACCGCTGACGATCACGTGCGGGGCCAGGCCCGCCTGCCGCAGCAGGTTCAGCCGGGCGGGGGAGGCGGAGGCGAGGACGAGCTTGCGCACGCTCGCGGGCTGGGGTGTGGCAGTCATGCCCGCCATCGTAGGTGCGCCCGGGGGCGGCTCAGAAGTGGCTCACGCCGAGGACGTAGACCACCACGAGCATGGCGAGGGCGAGCACCACGGTGAGCCGCCGGATCATCGCCTGCGCGTCGCGCATGTCCTTGGGCGGCTCGTTCTTCGGGTCGGACCAGAGCATGCTCCGATCCTGGCCCCGGGGGCGGGTCCGGCGCCTGAGTACGGGTACTCAAGCGCCGTCCCGCGTTCACCACATCCCGGCTACCCGGGCCAGTACGTACGGCCCCAGGCCCGCGGTCCCGGCTGCGGCAGCCGCCGCCGTGCCACCCGGGACGGCGTCGACCACTCGTCCGTGACCCGCGGGGCGCCCGACGGCTGCGACGAGGCCAGCAGCGCCGCGCGCGCCTGGACCACCGCCAGTGCGGCGGCCAGCTCCTCCGGGGTCGGATTGCCCTTGACGACCTTGATCACCACGGTGACCTCCTGGAGGGACTAGAGGGGGATGTTGCCGTGCTTCTTCGGCGGCAGGGACTCCCGCTTGGTGCGCAGCTGGCGCAGCCCCTTCACCACGTGCGCGCGGGTCTCGGACGGCATGGTGACGGCGTCGATGTAGCCGCGCTCGGCCGCCGTGTACGGGTTGAGCAGCGCGTCCTCGTACTCGGTGATGAGCCGGGCCCGGGTCTCCTCCACCTCCTCGGGGGCGGTCTCGGCGAGCGTGCGGCGGTGCAGGATGTTCACCGCTCCCTGCGCGCCCATGACGGCGATCTGCGCGGTCGGCCAGGCCAGGTTCAGGTCCGCGCCGAGGTGCTTGGAGCCCATGACGTCGTACGCGCCGCCGAAGGCCTTGCGGGTGATGACGGTGATCAGCGGGACGGTGGCCTCGGCGTAGGCGTAGATCAGCTTGGCGCCGCGCCGGATGATTCCGTTGTACTCCTGGTCGGTGCCCGGGAGGAAGCCCGGGACGTCGACGAAGGTCAGGACCGGGATGTTGAAGGCGTCGCAGGTCCGCACGAAGCGGGCCGCCTTCTCGGAGGCGTCGATGTCCAGGCAGCCGGCGAACTGCATCGGCTGGTTGGCGACCACGCCCACCGGGTGCCCCTCGACGCGGCCGAAACCGGTCAGGATGTTCGGCGCGAAGAGCGACTGGGTCTCC
Organism: Streptomyces sp. WAC03905; assembly: GCF_057371075.1. Classification (NCBI taxonomy): domain Bacteria; kingdom Bacillati; phylum Actinomycetota; class Actinomycetes; order Kitasatosporales; family Streptomycetaceae; genus Streptomyces; species Streptomyces sp. WAC03905. The sequence continues at coordinate 3,124,239 of NZ_JBXYDZ010000003.1, read as the reverse complement.
AGGAACTCCGCGTCGTCCAGCACGTGCTCGATCACGGTGTGCATGTCGTACGGCTGGTTCGCGCTGTCCGGGATCAGCACGTCGAGCTCGCGGTCGGTGTCGGAGACCTCGGTGTCGGCCTCCTCCGGGAACGCGGGCGGCTCGGAGAGGTTGTTCGACGGCAGGTAGGACAGGAGCGACTTCACGTACTCGATGGCGTCCTTCTCGTCACCCGCCATGTGGTGCGCGACGCCGGACGTGCTGTTGTGCGTGCGCGCGCCGCCCAGCTCCTCGAAGCCGACGTCCTCGCCGGTGACCGTCTTGATGACGTCCGGGCCGGTGATGAACATGTGCGAGGTCCGGTCGACCATCACCGTGAAGTCGGTGATCGCGGGCGAGTACACGGCGCCGCCGGCGCAGGGGCCGACGACCAGGCTGATCTGCGGGATCACGCCCGAGGCGTGGACGTTGCGGCGGAAGATTTCGCCGTACATGCCCAGCGCGCTGACGCCCTCCTGGATGCGGGCGCCGCCGGAGTCGTTGATGCCGACGAGCGGGCAGCCCGTCTTCAGCGCGAAGTCCATCACCTTCATGATCTTCTGGCCGAAGGTCTCGCCGAGGGCGCCGCCGAAGACGGTGAAGTCCTGCGAGAACACGGCGACGGGGCGGCCGTCGACCGTGCCGTAGCCGGTGACGACGCCGTCGCCGTACGGCCGGGTCTTCTCCAGCCCGAAGTTGGTGGAGCGGTGCCGGGCGAACTCGTCGAGCTCGACGAAGGATCCCTCGTCCAGCAGGAGGGCAACCCGCTCACGCGCCGTCAGCTTGCCCTTGGCGTGCTGCTTCTCCACGGCGCGGGCGGAACCGGCGTGGGTGGCTTCGTCGATGCGGCGCTGCAGATCCGCGATCTTGCCCGCGGTGGTGTGCATGTCGATCGGCTCTGACGGATGTGACATCGGGGTCGCGGCTCCCTGCGTGGTGTCAACTGCCTGGTCAATTGATTGACTACTGCTGGCTACTGGTGCGTAGCGTATCGGCGGGCATGGCGCTCGGCAGTGCGGCGTTTGACACACCTACATTGGGTTGCATGACGCCATCAGATGCATCAGCCGGAGCTTCCGCAGGTCGTTGGTCGAGCCTGGAGCGGCCGCCGCTCAACGCAGCCGCGCTGCGGCGGGCCCTCGTCACCGGGGACGGGTTGTGGACCTCCCTGGAGGTGGTCGCCGCCACCGGGTCCACCAATACCGACCTTGCCACGCGGGCGCCGGAGCTGCCCGAGGGGGCCGTGCTGGTCGCCGAGGAGCAGAGCGCGGGGCGCGGCCGGCTCGACCGCAGCTGGGTCGCTCCCGCCCGGTCCGGACTGTTCTTCTCCGTGCTCTTCAAGCCGGGCCCCACGGTCCCGCAGGAGCAGTGGGGGTGGCTGACGCTGCTGGCCGGCGTGGCCACGGCGACCGGGCTCTCCCGGGCCGCCGGTGTGGACACCGCCCTCAAGTGGCCCAACGACCTGCTGGTCACCGTCGAGGGCGAGGAGCGCAAGACCGGCGGCATCCTCGCCGAGCGTGTCGCGGACGGCGTCGTCGTCGGGATCGGCCTCAACGTCACCCTCACCGAGGAGGAGCTCCCGGTGCCCGCCGCCGGGTCGCTCGCGCTGGCCAAGGCCACCGTGACCGACCGGGACCCGCTGCTGAGGGCCGTGCTGCGGTCCCTGGAGGAGTGGTACGGGAACTGGCGCGCCGCCGCCGGCGACCCGGCGGCCAGCGGCCTCCAGGAGACCTACGCGGCGGGCTGCGCCACCCTCGGCCGGCACGTGCGCGCGGAGCTTCCCCGGCGGGCGCACCCTCACCGGAACGGCCGAAGCCGTCGACACCGATGGCCGTCTGGTGATCCGTACCGCCGAGGGGGCCCACGAGGCGGTGGGGGCGGGCGACGTCGTCCACCTGCGATCGGTGCACTGACGGGGGTGGGGCCGGGCGTGGGACGCGATGCACGGAATGTCGCGTATCGGGTGCGTACGGCCTCACGTGCCGCCGCCGGGAGACCCCGGCCGTGCCCGGATCGAGGCCGGGGAGGGGAGTGAGCTACGGCACACCTGCCGTATGGTTTAGGCGATCCCGCTGCTCGTGGTGATCAACCGGTTCGGCAGGGCAGTGCGCACGGAATGGACAGGAGGCGGCCCTTGACCGTCGACGACTCTGCTTCCGGCGCGTCCGCCCCCGGGCCCGGTGGTCCGGGCACCCCGATCGGGCGCGACCAGCACACTCCCCACCACGAGGTCGACCACACCGTGCAGCCCACGGCGGATCCCCTCGCGATCCGCCTGGAGCAGCTGATCCTGGGCGCCGAGCGCCGCTACACGCCCTTCCAGGCCGCCCGCAGCGCCGGGGTGTCGATGGAGCTCGCCTCCCGCTTCTGGCGGGCCATGGGCTTCGCCGACATCGGCCAGGCCCGGGCGCTGACGGAGGCCGACGTACTGGCCCTGCGCCGGCTCGCCGGCCTGGTGGAGGCCGGGCTGCTGTCCGAGCCGATGGCGGTGCAGGTGGCACGGTCCACCGGGCAGACCACGGCGCGGCTGGCGGAGTGGCAGATCGACTCGTTCCTGGAGGGGCTCACGGAGCCGCCGGAGCCGGGGATGACCCGTACGGAGGTCACGTACCCCCTGGTCGAGCTGCTGCTGCCGGAGCTGGAGGAGTTCCTCGTGTACGTGTGGCGGCGCCAGCTGGCGGCGGCCACCGGACGCGTGGTGCAGGTCGCGGACGACGAGGAGATGGTCGACCGGCGGCTCGCGGTGGGCTTCGCCGACCTGGTGGGCTTCACGCGCCTGACGCGCCGGCTGGAGGAGGAGGAGCTCGGCGAGCTGGTCGAGTCCTTCGAGACGACGGCGGCGGACCTGGTGGCCGCGTACGGCGGCCGGCTGATCAAGACCCTCGGCGACGAGGTGCTGTACGTCGCCGACGACGCGGCGACGGCGGCGGAGATCGCGCTGCGGCTCATCGAGACGATGGAGGCGGACCCGCAGATGCCCGAGCTGCGCGTCGGGATCGCCTTCGGCACGGTGACGACCCGGATGGGCGACGTCTTCGGGACCACGGTGAACCTCGCGAGCCGGCTGACGTCCATAGCCCCCAAGGACGCCGTGCTGGTGGACGGGGCGATGGCGGAGGAGCTTCTCCCGGACCGGCGCGGCGCCGGTGTCGGAGAAGGAGGCGGAGACGGAGCCCGACGAGGGCGCGGCCTACCGGTTCGCCCTCCAGCCGATGTGGCAGCGGCCGGTGCGCGGCCTGGGCGTCGTCGAGCCCTGGTCGCTGACGCGCCGCAAGCGCCGCTGACACGCCTCGCCCCGGGCGCAGCGGGCCCAGGGCTCCGACCGCGCCGGTCGCACCCTCCGACCCCCCCCGGGGCCGGGCGCGTGCCGGGGCGGTCCCCGCAGGGCGCCGGACGCACCGCAATGTCCGCCGGGCCTCGCGGGTGGCGGGGCGGCCCGCCTACTATCCCGACGTAACGTTCGTTAACCGGGAGGGTCCTATGGCGTCCGAGTTCGAGTCGGAGTTCGTGGCGGTGCGCCGCCACGAGGGCGGGGTCGCGGAGCTGGTCCTGGACCGCCCCAAGGTCATGAACGCGGTGTCGACCGACATGGCCCGCGCCATCGGCGCCGCCTGCGCCGCGCTTGCGGCGGACCGCACCGTACGGGTGGTCGTGCTCTCCTCCACGGCGGAGCGGGCCTTCTGCGTCGGCGCCGACCTCAAGGAGCGCAACGCGCTGTCCGACGCCGAGCTGGTGCGGCAGCGGCCGACCACGCGCGGGGCCTACGGCGGCGTGCTGGAGCTGCCGATGCCCACGGTCGCGGCCGTGCACGGGTTCGCGCTGGGCGGCGGCTTCGAGCTGGCCCTGGCCTGCGACGTGATCGTCGCCGACGAGACCGCCGTGGTCGGCCTGCCCGAGGTCTCGGTGGGCGTGATTCCGGGCGGTGGCGGTACGCAGTTGCTGCCGCGCCGCGTGGGTGCGGCACGGGCCGCCGAACTGATCTTCACCGCGCGCCGGGTGGAGGCCGCCGAGGCGCTCTCCCTGGGCCTGGTGGACTCCGTGGTCCCGGCGGGCCGGGACACGGCCGAGGCGCTGGCCCTGGCGTCGCGGATGGCCGCGAACTCGCCGGTGGGCCTGCGGGCCGCCAAGCGCGCGCTGCGGCTGGGCCACGGGATGGACCTGGCGGCCGGACTGGAGATCGAGGACGCCGCCTGGCGCGCGGTCGCCTTCTCCGGGGACCGGGCCGAGGGCGTGGCGGCCTTCAACGAGAAGCGCACGCCCGACTGGCCGGGGGAGTAGCAGGGCCGGCGCAGGGCCGGGCGCCGTGCGCGTCCGGCCGTACCGCCAGCGGTGATCATGGTTGCGTCGAAATTCGCGCCAATTATCTCAAAATCCGACAAAACTCCCTAACCTGGGGTGATGGGAGCTGACGGGCGGCTGCGAGCCGTGGTGGGCCTCGCCCAGGCGATGGCCGCGGCGTGCACGCCGCGCGACAGTGTGCGTGCGGCGGCGCGGGGCGCGCGCCTGGCGATGGACGGCTCGTTCGCCGCGATCTCCGCGTGGGAGCGCGAGCGCGGGTGCCTGCGGGTCCTGGTGAACGAGGGCGAGCGGCGGGCGGGCGAGGAGGAGTTCCCCGAGGACGAGTCCTATCCGGTGCACGACTTCCCGGAGGTCACCGAGTTCCTGCACGAGCGGTGGGTGGGTGGCGGCGGCCCGCACGCCTGGGTCGAGAGCGCCGTCGGCGACCGGCCGGGGCGGCGCGGCGAGGCCCTGCGCCGCCGGGGTCGCGGTACGTGCGTGGTCGCGCCCGTCGTGCTCAGCGGGCGGGCCTGGGGCGAGCTGTACGTGGCCCGGGACGAGGGGCTGCCCGACTTCGACGAGGGCGACGCGGAGTTCGCCACCGTGCTCGCCGCCGTGGTCGCGGCCGGCCTCGCGCAGAACGAGCGGCTGGAGGAGGCCCGGCGGCTCGCGTTCACCGATCCGCTGACCGGGCTCGCCAACCGCCGGGCGGTCGACATGCGGCTCGACGAGGCCCTGGAGGAGCACCGGCGCACCGGTGTGGTCGTCAGCCTCGTCGTCTGCGACCTGAACGGCCTGAAGAAGGTCAACGACACCCTCGGACACGCCATGGGCGACCGGCTGCTGGAGCGGTTCGGGTCGGTGCTGAGCCTGTGCGGGGCCATGCTGCCGGGCGCCCTGGTGGCGCGCCTGGGCGGCGACGAGTTCTGCCTGGTCGGGGTCGGCCCCTCGGCGGACGAGGTCGTCCGGGTCAGCGAGGAGCTGTGCACGCGCGCCGCCGAGCTGGAGCTGGGCGAGGGTGTGGCCTGCGGGGTGGCCTCCACCGGGGACCCGATCGGGCCCCTGAAGTCGTCCAGGCGGCTGTTCCGCCTCGCGGACGCCGCCCAGTACAAGGCGAAGGCGGCGCGTTCGGCGGCGCCGGTGGTGGCGGGCCGGGACACGGCGGTGGTGCGGCTGGCGGACGCCGCCGCCCAGGAGGCCCCCGGGGAGCGCAGGCGGTTCCGCGGCAGGCAGTGACCGCGTGCCGACGCCGGGCCCGTCCCCGCGTAAGGGGCCCAGCGGCTGCGCGATCGTGACAGTTCCAGCTAGTGACATGAAGCGATTCAATCCGTAGGGTGCTGAATATGGATATGCACACTGTCGTGGTGGGGACGTCCGGTACCACCGCCGAGGACGTCATCGCCGTTGCCCGCGGCAACGCACGGGTCGAGCTGTCCGGCGAGGCGCTCGACGCCCTCGCCCGCGCCCGCGAGATCGTCGACGCGCTGGCCGCCAAGCCCGAGCCCGTCTACGGGGTGTCCACCGGGTTCGGCGCCCTCGCCTCCCGGCACATCAGTCCCGAGCTGCGCGCCCAGCTCCAGCGCAACATCGTCCGCTCGCACGCCGCTGGCATGGGCCCGCGCGTCGAGCGCGAGGTCGTCCGCGCCCTGATGTTCCTCCGGCTCAAGACCGTCGCCTCCGGTCACACCGGCGTACGCCCCTCCGTGGCGCAGACCATGGCCGCCGTGCTCAACGCCGGCATCACCCCGGTCGTCCACGAGTACGGCTCCCTCGGCTGCTCCGGCGACCTCGCGCCGCTGTCCCACTGCGCGCTCGCGCTCATGGGCGAGGGCGACGCCGAGGGCCCCGACGGCACGGTCCGCCCCGCGGGCGAACTGCTCGCCGAGCACGGCATCGAGCCCGTCGAACTCCGCGAGAAGGAGGGCCTCGCCCTCCTCAACGGCACCGACGGCATGCTCGGCATGCTGGTCATGGCCCTCGCCGACCTCGACCGGCTCTACAAGTCCGCCGACATCACCGCCGCCCTCACCCTGGAGGCACTGCTCGGCACCGAGAAGGTCCTCCAGCCCGAGCTGCACGCCATCCGCCCGCACCCCGGCCAGGGCGCCTCCGCCGCCAACATGGCCGCCGTGCTCAAGGGCTCCGGCCTGACCGGCCACTTCCAGGAGGAGTCCGCGCCGCGCGTGCAGGACGCCTACTCCGTGCGCTGCGCCCCGCAGGTCGCCGGCGCCGGCCGCGACACCATGGCGCACGCCGCCCTGGTCGCCTCGCGCGAGCTGGCCTCCGCCGTCGACAACCCGGTGGTGCTGCCCGACGGCCGCGTGGAGTCCAACGGCAACTTCCACGGCGCCCCCGTCGCCTACGTGCTGGACTTCCTCGCCATCGCCGCCGCCGACCTCGGCTCCATCGCCGAGCGGCGCACCGACCGGCTGCTCGACAAGAACCGCAGCCACGGCCTGCCGCCGTTCCTCGCCGACGACGCCGGCGTCGACTCCGGCCTGATGATCGCCCAGTACACGCAGGCCGCCCTGGTCAGCGAGATGAAGCGGCTCGCGGTCCCGGCCTCGGCCGACTCGATCCCCTCCTCGGCCATGCAGGAGGACCACGTCTCCATGGGCTGGTCGGCCGCGCGCAAGCTGCGCACCGCCGTCGACAACCTGACGCGGATCATCGCCATCGAGCTGTACGCCGCCACCCGCGCCATCGAGCTGCGCCACGGGTTGACGGCCGCCCCGGCCAGCCTCGCCGCGATCGCCGCCGCCCGTGCGGCGGGCGTCCAGGGCCCCGGGCCGGACCGGTTCCTCGCGCCCGACCTGGCCGCCGCCGACGAGTTCGTCCGTACCGGTGGCCTGCTCGCCGCGGTGGAGCCGGTGACGGGCCCGCTCGCCTGACGCCGGGCACCGCCTGCGCCGCACGGTCGAGGGCCGCCCCGGGATCTCCCCCGGGGCGGCCCTCGCCGTCGTGGATCACGCCCCGGGGCGGCGGCGCACCGAGTAGGCGACGAAGGCGGCCCCCACGCCGAGGCAGAAGGTACCGCCCAGGAGGTACGGGGTGGTGTCGACGGAACCGGTGTCCGCGAGCGAGAGGGACTGCGCCCGCGCACCGGAAGCGGAAGGGGCCGAGCCCGTGACCGTGCCCGTGTGCTCCGCCCCGTCGGCCGCCTCCGCGGTGTTCGCGCCCACGGGTACGCCGGAGGAGCTCCCCGGCGCCTCCGGAGCGGTCGCGCCCGCCGAGGGCACGAACCACAGGGCGGCGAGCAGGGTGGTCGCTCCGAGAGCGGTGAGCAGCGGTCGGCGTGCGGACACGGTGCGATCCCCCTTGTGGCAGCAGCGAATTGGCCGTGTGCGGTGATGCTACGGAAAGGGGCGGGTCGTGGGAAAGTCAGGGCTTCCGCGGGCTTACTCTCCGTCGTATGAACCCTTCTGAGACATCACGGTATGTACGACTTCGGGTGGATCTGGTGCTCGAAGTGCCGGACGCCCAGGCGCTCACCGGTGCCGCGCTCGAACACATCAAGGCCGACGAGTTCATGCCGGACGAAGAACGCAGCCATGCGGAGGCCGCCGTCAGGGAAGACGAATCGGAAGCCCTCGCCTACCTCGTCGACCCCACTGACCTGGTCCTCGACATCCCCGGCGTGGAACTCGCCCAGGCCTCCTGGAGCAGCGAGCCCGTCGAATACGACCCCGAGTCGTTGGAGTGGGACCTCGACGAGGAAGATGGGGACTTCGACGAAGAACCCGACAACGCCTGACCGTGTGGTTGCCCACATCCCAACGGAATGTGGAACCGGCCGGCGCCGTTAACGCGTTGTCAGGACCAGGCAGGGGGCCGGGCCCCCTGCCGGGCCCAACCCCGGGACGGCGGTCTCGGGGTTTCCGGCAACGATGGAGTGGCGTGTGAGGACGGACAGCAAGCGGCGGAGAAGGGCCTTGGCGGCCATATCCGTCGTGCTCGGCGGCGTACTGGTGCTCTCGGCGTGCAACGACGAGGGCGGCGGCGACCCGAAGGGCAACGGGGAGGCCAGCAAGTCCCAGGCGGACGTGGACGCGGCAGCGGCCAAGGACGCCTCGAAGGCCAAGATCACCATCACGCCGAAGGACGGCGCGACCAACGTCGGTCTCAACGACTCGGCGAACGTCGCCGTCAGCGACGGCACGCTCACCCAGGTCGAGCTGAAGACCAGCGAGGGCGCAGCCGTCGCGGGCGACATAGCCGCCGACGGCAAGAGCTGGAAGCCCAAGGGCGCCCTGAAGCGCTCGACGAAGTACGCCCTGTCGGCGACGGCCAAGGACGCCGACGGCAAGGAGGCGCACGAGAACGCCTCCTTCACGACCGTCTCCCCGGAGAACAGCTTCGTGGCGTCCTTCGTGCCCGAGGAGGGCCAGACCGTCGGCGTCGGCATGCCGGTCTCGATCACCTTCAACAAGGCGATCAAGGACAAGAAGGCCGTCCAGGCGGGCATCTCGGTCTCCTCCAGCAGCGGCCAGGAGGTCGTCGGCCACTGGTTCAGCGCCCAGCGCCTGGACTTCCGCCCCGAGCAGTACTGGCAGGCGGGCTCCACCGTCACGCTGAAGCTGGCGCTGGAGGGCGTCCAGGGCGCTCCCGGCGTCCAGGGCGTCCAGAGCAAGACCGTCACCTTCAAGATCGGCCGCAGCCAGGTCTCCACGGTCGACGCGAAGACGAAGAAGATGACGGTCACCCGGGACGGCGCGGTCATCAAGACCATCCCGATCTCCGCGGGCGCCCCGGCCAACCCGACCTACAACGGTCAGATGGTGATCTCCGAGAAGTTCAAGGAGACCCGGATGAACGGCGCCACGGTCGGCTTCACCGACGCCGACGGCAAGGGCGAGTACGACATCAAGGACGTCCCGCACGCGATGCGGCTGTCCAACTCCGGCACGTTCCTCCACGGCAACTACTGGGGCGCCGACTCGATCTTCGGCAGCGTCAACACCAGCCACGGCTGTGTCGGCCTGAACGACGTCAAGGGCGCGGGCGACCCGAACCAGCCGGCCGCCTGGTTCTACGACAACTCGCTCATCGGCGACGTGGTCACGGTGGTCAACTCCCCGGACAAGACCATCAAGCCGGACAACGGCCTCAACGGCTGGAACATGAGCTGGGCCGACTGGAAGGCCGGCGCCGCCGCCTGACACCCGGCACGGCACCACACCGCGCACGTACGGCACGGGGCGGCGGAGGACCTCACGGTCCTCCGCCGCCCCGTCCGTCGTCGCACGGCGCACCAGCCCCCGCACGGCGCACCAGCCACCGCACGGTGGCCGAAAACCGCCGGGCACCCCGCCCGGACGCGCTCTAGGGTCGGGCCATGATGATCAACTCCCTCGCACTGCCCCCGTCCGACGCCGAGGTGGACGCCTGGCTGGCGGTCCTGACCGCCGCCGCGGCCACCGACCTGCCGCAGCTGCCCCCGCCCTCCCGGGTGGAGGTCGCCGGGCGGCTGTGCGTGACGCCGGCGCGCGGCCGGCCCGTGCTGTGGGCGGCCGGCGGGGGCGCGGGCGTGGCCGCCCTGCTGCTGTTCACCGAGGAGGGCAACACGCACACCGCGTTCCTCGACGCCCTGACGGTGCGCCCCGAGGAGCGGCGCCGGGGCATCGGCACCGCCCTGTGGGAGCGGGTCCGCGAGGAACTGCTCGCGCAGGGCCGGACCTCGGTCGCGGCGATGGTCGACCTCGGCGGCCCCGGACAGGCCTTCGCGGAGGCGATGGGCTTCCGGAACGTCCTGCCGATGGCCTGGTACGCGCAGGAGATACCGGCCGCTGCCTCTTCCGCGGGCGACCGGGGCGCCGGGCCGGTGCCGGTCCCGCGGACACCCGGCTACGAACTCCTGACCTGGCACGGCCTCGTCCCCGACGCCTGGGCACCGGCGGCGGCCGCAGCCCACGCGGCCATGGAGGACGCGCCGACCGGGGACATGGACGAGCGGGTCCACACCTGGACGGCCCAGCGCCTGCACACCCTGCAGCAGCTGATCCTCGACCGGGGCGGGGACATCAGCACCGTCGCGGCGGTCACCCCCGAGGGCGAGGTGGCGGCCTACACGGAGATCGTCCTGCCGGATCCCGCCGGCACGAGCGCCCTCCAGTACGACACGGTGGTCACCCCCGCCCACCGCGGGCACGGCCTCGGACGCGCCGTGAAACGCCACATGGTCGCGCAGGCCGCCGCCCGCCACCCGCGGCTGCGCCGCATCGCCACCACGGTGGCGGACGAGAACGGCCCGATGCGGGCGGTGAACGAGGCCCTCGGCTACCGCCGCGAGCGCGGCCTCGGCATCTTCCAGATCAAGCTGTAGCGGAGTCCGGCAGACGGCCGGCCTGCACCGCGGACCGCCCGGCCGCCTGTCCGGCGGTCCGCTGCGCGTCCCAGGTGGCCAGCAGGCGCAGCGCGTCCTCGGACGCCGAGCCCGGCTCCGCGTGGAAGGTCACCAGGGACTGCGTCGGATCGTCGGGGAGCGTCAGCGTCTCGAACGACAGGCGTATCTCGCCCACGAGCGGGTGCCGCAGCAGCTTCACGCCGTGCGTCTTGTCGGCCACCGTGTGCGCCGCCCACAGCCGCCGGAACTCCTCGTTCTTCACCGACAACTCCCCGACCAGCGCCGACAGCCGCTCGTCGTCGGGGTGCTGGCCGGCGTACAGACGCAGGTTGCTGACGACCCAGCACGCCTGGCACTCCCACTCCCCGTACAGCTCCGCGGTCGCCGGATCCAGGAACATCAGCCGGACCAGGTTCCGCTCGGCCGCGGGGAGCGCCCCGAAGTCCCCGAAGACGGCCGCCGCCATCCGGTTCCAGCCGATGACGTCCTGCCGGTGCCCCACGAGGTACGCCGGTACGCCGTCCATGGCGTCCATCAGCGTGCTCAGCGCCGGACGCACCTGCTGGGGCCGCCGGCTCTGGCGGCGCCTGCGCGCCTTCGGCCGTGCCAGGTCCATCAGGTGCGCCCGTTCGGTCCCGTCGAGCCGCAGGGCCCGCGCGATGGCGTCGAGCACCTCCGCCGACACGTTGTGCCCGTCGCGCTGCTCCAGCCGCGTGTAGTACGCGACCGACACCCCCGCCAGCTGGGCCAGTTCTTCCCGGCGCAGGCCCGGCACGCGCCGCCGGCGCCCGTAGTCCGTCAGGCCCACATCCTGCGGGCGCAGCCGTGCGCGGCGGGAACGGAGGAAATCGCCCAGGCACGCGCGCTGATCAAGCTGGTCCATGCCGCCCAGTATCCCGGGGCGCGGTCCCGGCCGGAGGGCGTCAGCCTGACCCCACCAGTAGTAGGTTCGCCGGTCCTGGGAATCGCAGGGGGCTGGGTAAAGACCGCACGGCCGGGCAGCGTGGAGGGCACCGCAGACGCCACCGCTTCGAGGAGCACCCCCATGTCCGTCACCGCCACCACCGCCACTACCGCCACCGACCCGCCCACCCGGGTCGCCGCGTACGCCGCCCCGGCCGCGGGCGCCCCGCTGGAGCGCACGACCGTCCCGCGCCGCCCCGTGGGCCCCCACGACGTCCTCATCGACATCAAGTACGCGGGCATCTGCCACTCCGACATCCACCAGGCGCGCGACGGATGGGGCGAGGGCATCTACCCCATGGTCCCCGGCCACGAGATCGCCGGGATCGTCACCGAAGTCGGCGCGGACGTCACCCGGTTCACCGTCGGGGACCGGGTGGGCGTCGGCTGCATGGTCGACTCCTGCCGTGCCTGCGAGCAGTGCCGCAGCGGCCAGGAGCAGCACTGCTCGCAGGGCATGACCGGCACCTACAACGCCCTGGACCGCAACGGCGAGCCCACCTACGGCGGCTACTCCACCCACCTCGTCGTCGACGAGAACTACACCGTCCGCATCCCCGACGGCCTGGCCCTCGACGAGGCCGCCCCGCTGCTGTGCGCCGGCATCACCCTCTACTCGCCGCTGCGGCACTGGAAGGCGGGCCCGGGCCGCAAGGTCGCCGTCGTCGGCCTCGGGGGCCTCGGCCACATGGGCGTGAAGATGGCGCACGCGATGGGCGCGGAGGTCACCGTGCTGTCGCAGACCCTCCGCAAGGAGGCCGACGGCCGGCGGCTGGGCGCCACCCACTTCCACGCCACGGGTGACGAGAGCACCTTCGAGGAGCTCGCCGGAACCTTCGACCTCGTCCTGTCCACCGTCTCGGCCCCGCTCGGCCTGGACCGGTACCTGGGCCTGCTGAAGGTCGACGGCGCGCTGGTGAACGTGGGCGCACCGGAAGAGCCGGTCTCCCTCAACCTCTTCTCCCTCATCGGCGGCCGCAAGACCCTCGCCGGCTCGATGATCGGCGGAATCGCCGAGACCCAGGAGATGCTGGACTTCTGCGCGGAGCACGGCCTGGGCTCGGACATCGAAGTGATCGACGCCGCCCGCATCAACGAGGCCTACGCCCGCGTCCTCAGGAGCGACGTCCGCTACCGCTTCGTGATCGACACGTCCACGATCTGACCCCGGCCGGCTCCGGGAGGCCGACGGGTCTCCCGGAGCGGGGCGGGCGGGCGTGGGCGGGGGTCACTCGCCGGGGGCCGTGGCCACGCCGATCGGGCAGGAGACGCCCGTGCCGCCGATCCCGCAGTAGCCGCCCGGGTTCTTGTCGAGGTACTGCTGGTGCGGGGCCTCCGCCGGCCAGAAGGGGCGGTCCGCCGCCGGGAGGACGGCCGTGGTGATCGCGCCGTAGCCCGAGGAGGCCAGGACCTGCTGGTACGCCGCGCGGGAGGCCTCCGCCGTCGCCTGCTGGGCGGGGGAGTGGGTGTAGACGGCCGACCGGTACTGGGTGCCGACGTCGTTGCCCTGGCGGAAGCCCTGGGTGGGGTCGTGGGACTCCCAGAACAGCTTCAGCAGGGCCGCGTAGGAGACCTGCGCGGGGTCGAAGACCACGCGGACGACCTCCGTGTGGCCGGTCAGGCCCGAGCACACCTCTTCGTACGTCGGGTTCTCGGTGAAGCCGCCCTGGTAGCCGGCCAGCGTGGTCCACACCCCCGGGGTCTGCCAGAACTTGCGCTCCGCGCCCCAGAAACAGCCCAGGCCGAAGTCGGCGACCTCCAGATGGGCCGGATACGGGCCGGCCAGCGGGTTCCCCAGCACGGTGTGCTTCTCGGGCAGATCGAACAGCGGCTCGGCGCGGCCCGTCAGGGCCTCCTCGCGGGTGGGGAGCTCGGGCGTGCGGCGGTACGAGAACATGGATTCCCTCCTTGTGGGAGTGACAACGCGCGGAGGGCGGCCCGGGATTCCCCGGCCCGCCCTCCGCTCCCGCCGCCGGTCACAGACCCGGCGTCACCTCGCGTACGGCCCAGTCCCGCGCGTGCACGTAGCGGGACTTCGGCCAGTAGTACCAGGGCATCGCCCCGATGTACCCGTCGATGTGGCGGAACTGCTCGACCGCCTCCGCGTCCCGGTCCTGCCAGAACAGCAACCACGCGAGCACGTGCCGCAGCCGGATCGACCGCCAGTCCTGCGGATCGGCCGCCGCCAGGTCCACGAGCGCCGCGTCCACCGCCGCGAGGACCTCCGGCTCCTTGAAGAAGGTCTCCGGCTTCAGGTCCGGCTCGTGCAGCTCCTGCTCGACGTACGCCACCAGCGGCAGCAGCGACAGCAGCTCACCCGCCTCGGCCCCGGCGGCGCACTCGCGCGCGAACGCGAGCGCCAGCTCGTGCGAACCGCGCCACTTCCGGGACCAGTACTGCATGGCGGCCGTGTGGGCCGACAGGTTCTTCGGAGCGCGCTTGACGATCTGCGCCCACAGCTCGCGGTAGTCCTCGTGCGCGTAGCCCAGGCCCTGGCCGATGTTCTGCTCGACCATGTACGGGACCGGGTCCGCCGGGTCCGCCAGCCGCTGCGCCTCCCGCGTCTCCTCCCGTGCCTTGAGCAGCAGCTCGTGGAAGATCCGGAACTGCTCCTGCGTGGTGTGGCCGGCCCGCTGTGAGCCCCGGACGTTCCACGCCACCTGGACGGCCGCGTCGGCGTTCACCAGCGCCGCGGACGGGTCCGCCGGCCTGGCCGCGCGCCAGGCCAGCAGCCAGGCGTCGTCCTCGGCGGCGAGTTCGGACAGGGGGCGCAGGCGCTGCCAGCGCTCCTCCCAGTCCTGCCCCGCCGCGTCGAGATAGGCCGCGGCCGCCTCCCAGTCGCCGGCCGTGACCGCGGCGACGGCGGCCTTCTGCTCGTCCGGGACGGGCCGCGCGTTCTCCGTGTCGAGATCGGCTTCCGGTACGAAGCCCAGCGCGACGACCGCGGCGGCCCGCTGCGCCTTGCGCTCGGCCTCGATGCCGGCCGTCTCGGCGTTCAGGGCCGCGGTCCGTGCCTCCATGACGGAGACCTCCGCCTCCAGCCGCTTCGCCTTGCGGATGTAGTACATGCCGCGCAGGACCTTGAAGGCGCCGAACAGCAGCATGGCGCCGAGGACGTACAGGCCGATCACGGGGCAAGCACCAGCTTTCGCAGGGGTCCGGTGTCGGGCAGGTCGGCGACGGCGGCGTCCAGGGCCAGCCGCAGCTGCTCCTCGAAGCCGTCGGCCGGGTAGTGCAGGGCGGCCGAGTCGGACCAGGACAGCTGCCAGCGGGCGGCGCCGCGGCCCGTCAGCTCCACGGTGACCAGCTGGTTCAGGGCACGCCGGACGACCGGGCGGGCGAACTCGCGGGCGGTGCGGCCCGTGGCTGCCTGCGCCTCCTCCGACTTCGGGAAGCGGTCGGCGATCCGCCAGAGCACCGCCGGGTCCGCGTCGACCTTGTCGAGCAGGGCGGGCAGCCCCGGACCGGCGCCCTCGGCGGCGAAGGTCTCGCGGATCTCCTCCGCGCCCTGGCCGACGTACTGCGTCATGGAGCGGTGGACGAGGTCCTCCCAGTCGACCCGCTGCAGCGCGAGGGCCTCCGGGGTGAGCACGACCTGCTCCAGCGCGGCCAGCGCGGCGCCCGCGTCGGACAGCAGCTCCAGGGCGGGACGGGCGCTCTGCCCGGCCCGGCCGTCGTCGGGCAGGGCCTCGATCCGGGCGACGCGTTCGGCGAGCGGCGGGTGGGAGTCGTACGGGGAGGCGGGCTCGGTGGACAGCTCCCGGCGCAGGCCCTCCAGGTCCTCCGTGCGGGCGTCGAGCAGCTTGCGCAGGCCGCCGAAGACCTCGCCGGGGCGGGGCAGCAGACCGGCGCCGACGCCGAGGGTGGCGTACGAGCTCATGTAGAAGTCGTGCGCGGAATCCAGGGCGTTCAGCTCGCGCAGCGCGGAGGCGGCGGAGTCGCGGCCGGCGACGCGCACCGAGGCGAGGTCGGCGGCGAGTTCCTGGCGGCGGGAGGTGGTGCGGGTGGCGCGCAGGTAGAAGTTGCCGTACGCCGTGTAGATCTTGGCCATGGCGCGGTACGTCGCACCCTCGCCGGCGGTGTCGACGCCCTTGGCGCCCTTGCCCTTGGCGACCCGCTTCTCGTCGCGCTTCTCCTGACGGGCCCGCTCCTTGGCGACCTTCTTGTCGGCCCGCTCGTGGAAGTGGCCGATCGTACGGATCAACTGGGCGCGGCCGCGCGCGATCAGCGGGGTGAGGCGGGTGTCGAAGTTGGCGTAGTGGCCCATCTCGTGGGCGAGCACGGCACGCAACTGCATGTCGTCCAGGCCCGTCATCAGGGGCAGGCCGAGGTAGAGGCGGCGGGTTCCGGGGCGCAGGCCCAGGAGGCGGGCGTCCTCGGCGACGGCCGCGTTCACCTCGTCGATGAGCACGATCTCGTCGGGGGCGCGGGTGCCGACCTGCTGCGCGACCTCACGCACGGTCCGCCACAGCAGGGGCTCCTGCGCCTGGGTGACGGGGATGCCGGCCGGCGGCTCGCCCTTGGGGGTGCGGAGCATGAACAGGCCGCGGACGATCGGCACGGAGAGGACGACGGAGACGATGATGATCTTGCCGGCGAGCGGGCCGTGCAGCCAGGTGACGACGGCGAAGTCGATGCCGACGAGGGCGGCGAGCAGGACGACGCCGAGCAGGTAGAAGCCTGCGAGCAGGACGAGCGCGCGCACGGCGCGCAGAGAAGCGCCCATATGGACAGATCCCCCCACGGGATGAAAGCGGTGCTGAGGTGCGGTGCCGAAGTGCGGTGCCGCGGTGTGGTGCCGGAGCGGGCGGCGGAGGCCGACGGCCGCCACCGCCACGTCGCCGCACGACGCGGCGCGGGCACGCGTCACAGCACCCTACGGGCCGCCCGTCACCGCAGGCCGTGGGGGTACCCGTCAGTAATCCCGGCGTTACCTACGCGTGTCCCCACCCGATCCGACGGGTGGGGACACCGGGGACCTGCGACCGCCCGCTACTGCGGGAGCGTCGCCGGGGAGCCGCCGTTCGCCTCGTAGCCGGCCACCGCCAGCGCCCGGTACACCGCGTACCGCTCCGCAGGGTCCTCCGCCGCAGACCACGGCAGCGCGCCGACGTAGCCGTCCACGTGCCGGACCTGCTCCATCGCCTCCGCCCACCGCTCCATGTTGACCAGGAACAGCAGCAGCAGGTGCCGTACGTGCGCCAGCATCGGGTCGTCCTGCCGCGCCGTGTGCACCGCGTACAGCGCCCCCTCCACCGCCCGCGTCACGGCCTCACCGCGGTAGAAACCGCTGCTCAGGATCACGTCCGGCAGGTTCTCGTACAGCGCGAACAGCGGCAGCGCCGCCAGCAGCGAGCCCTGCGGGGCACGCGCGGCCGCCGCGTGCGAGAAGGCGTCCGCCTTCTCCCGCGAGCCGTGCCACTTCGCGCACCAGTAGTGCAGCGCCGCCAGATGGGCGCCCATGTGCTCCGGCGCCCGGTCGATCACCTTCGCCCACAGCTCGTCGAACTGCGCCTCCGGATACGCCAGCCCCCGCGCGATCGCCAGCTCCGTGATGTACGGGACCGGGTCCCCCGGCGCCAGCAGCGCCGCCTTGCGGCAGGCCTCCCGGGCCTCCTCCAGGATGATGCGGTGGTCCTCGGAACCGACGCCGCCCGAGTGCCGCCACGCCTGCTGCACCAGCAGCTCCGCGTGCACCTGCGCACCGCCCGCGTCCTTGTCCGCCTCCAGCCGCCACGCCTTCAGCCACTGCGCGCCCGTGCCCGGCTGCGCCACGAGCTCCAGCGCCGCCGCGCCACCGAAGGCCTGGACGCGCTGCCAGCGCCGCTCGCCCTCCCGCGGGGTCCCGGCGAGCAGTTGAGAGGCCGCCTGCCACTGACCGGTGCGCCCCACGTTGTCGAGGGCGTCCATCAGGTCCTGGTCGGGGCCGGGGACGCGGATGTCGAGGTCTTCCTGCCGGTCGAATCCGTAGTTCGCCGGGTCGGCGGCGTCCGGGCTGCCCGGTGCGACCAGACGGATGCCACCGCGCCGACGCCGGACGAACGGACCGACGATGAACACGATCATGAGCACCGCGAACAGGAACCACAGAATCTCCATGCCTCCAGCGAACCAGACCGAGGGGGCGGCAGGCCAATAGGGGGGTGCACACCGGGCCTGGGCATAGCATCTGACCATGAGCGACGACAGCCACGAGCACCAGAGCTTCGAGACCCGCGCGATCCACGCGGGCAACACGGCGGACCCGCTGACCGGCGCGGTCGTGCCCCCGATCTACCAGGTCTCCACGTACAAGCAGGACGGCGTCGGCGGGCTGCGCGGCGGCTACGAGTACAGCCGCAGCGCCAACCCGACCCGCACCGCGCTGGAGGAGAACCTCGCGGCGCTGGAGGGCGGTCGGCGCGGCCTCGCCTTCGCGTCCGGACTGGCCGCCGAGGACTGCCTGCTGCGCACGCTGCTCTCCCCGGGCGACCACGTGGTCATCCCCAACGACGCCTACGGCGGCACCTTCCGCCTCTTCGCGAAGGTCGTCTCCCGCTGGGGCGTGGAGTGGTCGGTGGCCGACACCTCCGACGCCGATTCCGTACGGGCCGCACTCACCCCGAAGACGAAGGTCATCTGGGTCGAGACCCCCTCCAACCCGCTGCTCGGCATCACCGACATCGCGATGGTCGCCGACATCGCGCGGACGGCCGGCGCCAAGCTGGTCGTGGACAACACCTTCGCCTCGCCGTACCTCCAGCAGCCCCTGGCGCTGGGCGCGGACGTGGTCGTGCACTCGCTGACCAAGTACATGGGCGGGCACTCCGACGTCGTCGGCGGCGCGCTGGTCACCGCCGACGAGGCGCTGGGCGAGGAGCTGGCCTACCACCAGAACGCGATGGGCGCGGTGGCCGGCCCGTTCGACTCCTGGGTCGTGCTGCGGGGCATCAAGACCCTCGCCGTGCGCATGGACCGGCACGCGGAGAACGCGGCGAAGATCGTCGAGGTGCTCCAGCGGCACCCGAAGGTCACCAAGGTCCTCTACCCGGGCCTGCCCGAGCACCCGGGCCACGAGATCGCCGCCAAGCAGATGCGCAACTTCGGCGGCATGGTCTCCTTCCAGGTCGCCGGCGGCGAGGAGGAGGCCGTCGCGGTCTGCGCCCGCACCAAGATCTTCACCCTGGCCGAGTCCCTGGGCGGCGTCGAGTCCCTCATCGAGCACCCGGGCCGCATGACGCACGCGTCGGTGGCCGGCTCGGCCCTGGAGGTCCCGGCGGACCTGATCCGGGTGTCGGTGGGCATCGAGAACGCCGATGACCTGATCGCGGACCTGACGCAGGCGCTGGGCTGACCCACCGCCGCACCGACCCCCGCCGGGCTTCGCCCGACCCCGGCGGGGCCCGGCCCCCGGCTGCACCGCCCGCTTCAGCCCCGCGGGCCCACCCCGGCATCCACCGAGGCTGAGGTGGCCCCGGCGAGGCCGGGTGGCTCCCGGCGAGGCTGAAACGGCTCGGCCCAGCCGTTGGGCAGGGGGTCACCAGCCTTCCAGGGGCGGGGAGACGCCCGTCGGGGGGCCCGCCCAGGGGCGGGTCAGGGAGGCCCAGACCGCGAAGGCCACCGCCGCGGCGAACAGCACCGCCCAGCCGAACCTCCGCAACGCCCGGCGCCGCCGCAGCAGCCGGTCCCCGCGGGCGGCCGCACCCGCCGCCAGCCCCGTCGGCACCACCGGGTACGGGCCCTCCAGCAGCCGCTTGACCTGGGCTTCCTTCCGGTCCGGGAGACCGCTCACGCCGCCTCCCGGGCCCTCAGCAGGGACACGGCCCGGTTGCAGAGCACCCGGACCCGCTCCACCGGCATCCCGAGCTGCGCCGCCGCGACCTCCTCCGCGACGCCCTCGTAGAGCCGCAGGACCACCACGAGCCGCTCCGGCGGGCTCAGCCGCGCCAGCACCCCGGACCCGCCGTGACGGCGCCGGCAGGCCCGGGCGAAGGCCGCGCACAGTGCGTGGCGGGTGAAGTCGTACGGGTCGTCCGCGCGCAGCCGCCGCCAGTTCGCGTACGTCTGCGCGAGCGCGCCCGCGAGCAGCCGGCGCGCCGACTCGGGTTCGCCGGTCAGCAGCACCGCGACATGCAGGAGACGCCCGGCCGCACCCGCGACGAAGGCCTCGAACTCGCCGTAGGAGCCCGCCTGTTGATCACTCGCCCGCATGTTCACATAGTGCGGCCGGTGGGACCGGTCAGGTCAAGAGGACGGACACAGTCCGCTCAGGAGGCGGGCCCGGCCTCGGCCACGGCCGCCATCAGCTCCGACAGCGACAGGTTGAAGCGGGTCAGCAGCCCGGTGAAGGACTCGCGCTCGTCCTCGCTCCAGCCGTCCGTCACCCGGGCCATGAGCTCGCGCCGCGAGGACCGCACCTCCTCCAGCCGCGCCAGCCCCCGCGGGGACAGGGCGAGGACCACGGCCCGCCCGTCCTCGGGGTGCGAGGTCCGCTTGACCAGACCGCCGTCGACCAGGGGAGCGACCTGCCGGGTCACCGTCGAGGAGTCGATGCCCATGCCTCCGGCGAGCGCCTTGACGCCCATCGGGCCTTCCAGGTCCAGCCGGTTGAGCAGCAGGTAGGCGGCGCGGTCCATCGAGTTGCGGGCCTGGCCCACGCCGCCCAGACGGGTCTGCTCGGCGCGGCGGGCGAACACCGCCACCTGGTGCTGGAGCGCGTCGAGGAGACCGGCTCCGGCAGGCGCGTCGGCCGGCACGGGCAGATCGGAATTGGCCGGGGAGGAAGGCATGGCCGTGGGCTCTCTTCGCGTGGGTCCGACAAGGATGGGGGACAGAGTACGCGGCCCTGCGGCGGCTCGTACGCCTCGTACGAGAACTGATACGGCCCGTACAGTCGGCCACCCCGGGGCCGTCCCGGATGGCAAGATTTCGCCCCTCCCCGCCCGCCTCCGCGCCCGCCTCCCCGCCCGTACGCCCGCCGCGCTTCCCCGCCCGTACGCCCGCCGCACCTCCCGGCCCGCACCCGGTCCGCGCCCGCCCCGCGCCCGCCCCGCGCCCGGCCCTCCCGACGGCCCGCGCGGACGCTCCGGGCCCGGTTCCGCGCGGGCTGCGAGACTGACGGCATGAACTACCGTGTGCCCCAGCCCGTCCCGCAGGTCATCCTCGACGACGTACGGGGGGCCCAGAAGATGCTCTCCGGCGTCTCCCGGGTCACGCCGATGGAAGGCAGCAGGCACCTCTCCGCACTCACCGGCTCGCCGGTCCACTTCAAGTGCGAGAACCTCCAGCGCACCGGATCCTTCAAGCTGCGCGGCGCCTACGTCCGCATCGCGGGCCTGCGCCCCGAGCAGCGCGCCGCCGGCGTCGTGGCCGCCAGCGCCGGCAACCACGCCCAGGGCGTGGCCCTCGCCTCCTCGCTCCTCGGGGTCCGCTCCACCGTGTTCATGCCGGTGGGTGCGCCGCTGCCGAAGGTCGCCGCGACCCAGGAGTACGGGGCCGACGTACGCCTGCACGGGCAGGTCGTCGACGAGACCTTCCTCGCCGCCCAGGAGTACGCGGACCGCACCGGCGCGGTGTTCATCCACCCCTTCGACCACCGGGACGTCATCGCCGGCCAGGGCACGGTCGGCCTGGAGATCCTGGAGCAGTGCCCGGAGGTGCGCACCATCCTCGTCGGCATCGGCGGCGGCGGTCTCGCCGCCGGTGTCGCGGTCGCGGTGAAGGCCCTGCGGCCCGACGTACGGGTCGTCGGCGTGCAGGCGGCCGGTGCGGCCGCCTACCCGCCCTCCCTCAAGGCCGGCCACCCGGTGTCGATCGACGACCCGAACACCATGGCCGACGGCATCAAGGTCGGGCGGCCCGGCGACGTCCCGTTCCGGATCATCGGCGAACTCCTCGACGACGTGCGCACGGTCTCCGAGGACGCCCTCTCCAGCGCCCTGCTGCTCTGCCTGGAACGGGCGAAACTCGTCGTCGAGCCCGCCGGGTGCAGTACGGTGGCGGCCCTGCTCAGCGAGCCCGAGCTGTACGGGTCGGGCCCGGTGGTGGCCGTGCTGTCCGGTGGGAACGTCGACCCGCTCCTGCTCCAGCGGATCCTGCGGCACGGAATGGCGGCGGCGGGCCGGTACCTGTCGCTGCGGCTGCGCGTGGCCGACCGGCCCGGGGCCCTCGCCGGACTCCTGGGGGTGCTGTCGGTGGTCGACGCGAACGTGCTGGACGTGAGTCACGTCCGGACCGACCCGATGCTGGGGCTGACGGAGGTGGAGGTGGAGCTGCACCTGGAGACCAAGGGACCCGAGCACTGCGCGGAGGTCGCACGGACGCTGCACGCCGCGGGGTACAAGGTCACGGGCTGACCCGCGCGGGGTCCGTCCCCGCCGTCCGCGCGCCGCAGTCCCCGCGCCGCCGTCCACCCCTCGTCAGGCCGAGCGGGACCCGCCCGCCGCCCATAGGATTTGCGCATATATGCCCTGAAAAACGTGACCCCACCGGCCCTCTTCACCCGAGGAGCATCCGTATGCCAGGCGCAATCCACGCCGAGGGTCTGGTCAAGACCTTCGGCGACGTACGGGCACTGGACGGCGTCGACCTCGACGTCCCGGAAGGCACCGTCCTGGGTCTGCTCGGACCCAACGGCGCGGGCAAGACCACGACCGTCCGCGTCCTGACCACCCTGCTGCGGCCCGACAGCGGCAGGGCCGCCGTCGCCGGCATCGACGTCCTGCGGCACCCCAACGAGGTGCGGCGCGCCATCGGCCTCTCGGGCCAGTTCGCGGCCGTCGACGAGTACCTCACCGGCCGCGAGAACCTCCAGATGGTCGGCCAGCTCTACCAGATGCGGGCCAGGGCCGCCAAGGCACGGGCCGTCGAACTCCTCGACCGCTTCAACCTCGCCGACGCCGCCGACCGCCCCGCCAAGACGTATTCCGGCGGCATGCGCAGGCGCCTGGACCTCGCGGCCGCGCTCGTCGTCAGCCCGCCCGTCATGTTCATGGACGAGCCCACCACGGGACTCGACCCCCGCAACCGCCAGCAGCTGTGGGGCATCATCAAGGAACTGGTCGCCGGCGGCACGACCCTGCTGCTGACCACCCAGTACCTGGAGGAGGCCGACCACCTCGCGGACGACATCTGCGTGGTCGACCACGGCAAGGTCATCGCCCGCGGCACCTCCGACCAGCTCAAGGCCCGCACCGGCGGCGAGCGCGTCGAGGTCGTCGTCCACGAACGCGGCCACATCGCCACCGCCCGGGACGTGCTCGCCGGCTTCGGCAAGGGCGAGACCGCGGTCGAGGAGCACACCCGCAAACTGACCGTGCCGGTGGCCGGCGGCGCCAAGCTGCTCGCCGAGGTCATCCGCGAACTCGACGCCCGCGGCATCGAGATCGACGACATCGGCCTGCGCCGCCCCACCCTGGACGACGTGTTCATCTCCCTGACCGGCCACGCGGCGCAGCGGGCGGCGGACGAGGAGAACGGCGCCGGCGGCGACGGCCCGGCCGGGGCCGAGCCCAAGGGCCGTAGGGCGGCCCGGAAGGAGACGGCGAAGTGACCCTCACCTCCCCGACCCCGGACCTCGCGGCACCGCGCCCGCGCGGCGGACCGGCCCAGGGCATCAGCGACTCCCTGGTGATCGCCAAGCGCAACCTGATCCGGATGTCACGGATCCCCGAAATGATCATCTTCGGCGTGATCCAGCCGGTCATGTTCGTCGTGCTCTTCAGCTACGTCTTCGGCGGCTCCATCAGCGTCGGCGGCAGCACCTCGCCCGCCGCCTACCGCGAGTTCCTGATGGCCGGCATCTTCGCCCAGACCGTCACCTTCGCCACCGCCGGCGCCGGCGCGGGCATCGCCGACGACATGCACAAGGGCCTCATCGACCGCTTCCGCTCCCTGCCCATGGCCCGCGGAGCCGTCCTCACCGGCCGCACCCTCGCCGATCTCGTCCAGACCTCGCTCACCCTGGTCGTCCTGGCCGTCGTGGCCCTCCTCGTCGGCTGGCGCACCCACACGAGCCCCGGCGAGGTGCTCGCCGGCTTCGGCCTGCTGCTCCTGCTCGGCTACGCCTTCTCCTGGATCGGCGCCCTCATCGGCCTGTCGGTGCGCACCCCCGAGGCGGCCACCTCCGGCGGACTGATCTGGCTCTTCCCGCTGACCTTCATCTCCAACGCGTTCGTCCCCTCCGAGAACATGCCGCCGTTCCTGCGCACCATCGCGGAGTGGAACCCCTTCAGCGCCACCGTCCAGGCGTGTCGCGAGCTCTTCGGGAACCTGCCGCCCGGCTATCCGGTCCCGGACGCCTGGCCCATGCAGCACCCGGTGGTCGCGTCCGTCCTGTGGTCGGTGCTGATCATCGTGGTCTTCCGGACGCTCTCGGTCCGCAAGTACCGCTCGGCGACCGCGTAGGCCGCCCTCCCGCCCCCGCGGGGGCCCGTACCGCACGTACCGCACGTGCCGCCCGTACCGCCCGTACCGCCCGTACACGCGTGATGCCCGGCCGGAGGACCGGCCGGGCATCACGTGCGGAATCGGGGTGGACCGAAGCGGTCCCGTCGACAGGCCGACCCGACCGGCCGACGGCCGGGGGTGATCAGCCGGTGAAGGGCTTGACGTCCAGGATCTTGACCGAGGCCTTCTTGCCGTTCGGCAGCTCGTACTCGGCGTCCTCACCGATCGACTTGCCCATGACGCCCGTACCCAGCGGTGACTGCGGGGAGTAGGTCTCGAAGTCGCCGGACGCGTACTCGCGCGACGCCAGCAGGAACTCCATCGTGTCGTCCTCGTCGCCGTCGAAGGCGATCTTCACGAGGGTGCCCGGTGCCACCACGCCGTCGGACGCCGGAGCGGTCCCGACCTTGGCGTTCTCCAGGAGCTGGGTGAGCTGGCGGACCCGGAGCTCCTGCTTGCCCTGCTCCTCCTTGGCCGCGTGGTACCCGCCGTTCTCGCGCAGGTCGCCCTCCTC
Organism: Streptomyces sp. WAC03905; assembly: GCF_057371075.1. Taxonomy (NCBI): domain Bacteria; kingdom Bacillati; phylum Actinomycetota; class Actinomycetes; order Kitasatosporales; family Streptomycetaceae; genus Streptomyces; species Streptomyces sp. WAC03905. Next base: position 3,099,697 of record NZ_JBXYDZ010000003.1, on the reverse strand, counting down.
GCGGGCGGCTGCGATCTTCGCGGCGATCTCCGTGCGGGCGGGACCAGAGAGGTAGTCCAGCTCCGCCTTCAGCTGGTCGTACGCCGCCTGGGTCAGCCAGGTGACGCTCTCGCTCGTCTGGGTCACGGGTGCTCCTCGTCGGTACAGGGGACTACACGCCCGCCAGCGGCGGGCGAAACCACGAGCCTAACAATTCGGGAAGAAAAGGGGGAGGACCCCAGAGGTCCATTGCCCCGCGGGGCGCGCTCCGAAGCCCCCGGTCCGGCGCGGCGGGGGAGGGCCCGCGCAGTGCCCCCGGCGGTGCGGGGCCTCAGCCCGCGGCGGCCGCGGGCTGGCAGCCGACCAGCTCGATCATGGTGGCGCGACCGGTGGTCCTCAGCGAGACGACCTCGTCGACCCGCGAGGCGGACTGGGAGAAGGTGAAGTCACCGCGGCCCACCTCGGCGTGCTGCTCGTCCTGCGAGACCATGGTGCAGACCCCGGTGACGCCCGCGTCCTTGCGCACCTCCAGGTGGACCTTCACCTCGGTGTCCGACACCACCTGGAACTTGATCACTTCGGCGCTCACGCTCCGCCCGGCGACGTAGTCCCAGCCGATCCAGCCGATCACGCCCAGCAGCACGGCACCCAGCGCCGCACCGATGATCTTGAGCTTCCGGTCCGTACGCTCGTCCGCCGACCGGCCGTACCGGCCCTCGGGCAGTCCCTCGCGCACCGCGCTCATGATCTTTTCCTCTCGCTGGGGCGGGTGGGTCACCGGGTCACCCCTGGAATTTTCCGTCCCCCAGTTCGGTCACTATAGAAGCCGAGTATCGCGCCGAATCGCAGAGGATCCTGTTTTGACCGAGCAGCTTCGACTGATGGCCGTCCACGCCCACCCCGACGACGAGTCGAGCAAGGGCGCGGCCACCATGGCCAAGTACGTGTCCGAGGGGGTCCCCGTGATGGTCGTCACCTGCACGGGCGGCGAGCGGGGCTCCGTACTGAACCCCAAGCTCCAGGGCGACAAGTACATCGAGGAGAACATCCACGAGGTGCGCGCCAAGGAGATGGAGGAAGCCCGGCAGATCCTCGGCGTCCAGCAGGAATGGCTCGGCTACGTCGACTCCGGCCTCCCCGAGGGCGACCCGCTGCCCCCGCTCCCCGACGGCTGCTTCGCCCTCGCGGACGTCGACGAGGCCGCCGGCGAGCTGGTCAAGAAGATCCGCGCGTTCAAGCCGCAGGTCGTCACCACGTACGACGAGAACGGCGGCTACCCGCACCCCGACCACATCATGACCCACCGGATCTCGATGGTGGCCTTCGACGGCGCGGCCGACACCCGGAAGTACCCCGAAGCCGAGTACGGCCCCGCCCACCAGCCGCAGAAGCTGTACTACAACCAGGGCTTCAACAAGCCGCGCACCATCGCCCTGCACGAGGCGATGCTCTCGCGCGGTCTGGAGTCCCCCTACGGCGAGTGGCTGGAGCGGTGGAAGGAGTTCGAGCGCAAGGAGCGGACCCTGACCACCCACGTCCCCTGCGCGGACTACTTCGAGATCCGTGACAAGGCCCTCCTCGCGCACGCCACGCAGATCGACCCGGACGGCGGCTGGTTCCGCGTGCCCATGGAGGTCCAGAAGGAGGTCTGGCCCACCGAGGAGTACGAGCTGGCGAAGTCCCTCGTCGACACCTCCCTCCCCGAGTCCGACCTCTTCGCGGGCATCCGGGAGAATGCCTAGCCATGAGCGCTACGCAGGCAGCACTGACCCAGCTCCTCCCCCTGGCGGGTGACACCTTCGACAAGAACAAGGTGACCCCCGGAATCCTGGGCTTCATCGTGTTCGCGGCCCTCGCGATCGGCGTGTGGGCCCTGATGAAGTCCATGAACCGGCACATGGGCCGGGTGGACTTCGAAGAAGCCCCGGACCCGACCGCCCCGGCCCCCACCCCGAAGCCGACGAACTAGCTCCCGGCCCAGACCCGGCCCCGGCCCCGGTCCGGGGGAGGGCAGGGCCCGGCTCCGGCCCGGCCCCGGACCAGGCCCGGCCCCGGACCAGGCCCGGGGGCAGGCGGCCCGGCCCGGGCGGACACCGGCCGTGGCCCCGCCGCGCCGTGCCCCGCGCGCCGGGGGCGGTGGCTTCCGCCCCGGCCGGAGACCTGCGGTCCCGCCGGCCCCGGGGCCGTGCGGGCCGCGCACCACCGGCCCGGCCCGGGCGCACCCCGCCCCGCGCGCCGTACCCCGCCCGGCCGGGCGGGGTCACGAGTGCGGGACGCCCATGACCTCCCGTGCGTGCAGGTCCGGGACCAGGCCCAGGCGCCAGGCCTGCCAGCCCTCGGCCGGGTCCACGCCCCGGCCGAGGATCACCCCGTACGTCTCCAGGCAGTCGTCCAGCCGCCCGTCACGCGCCGGATGCCGAGCCTCCACCAGCCGCGCCAGCTCCGCCCGCGCCTCCTCCGGCACCCCCGGGCCCGCCAGCCCCACGTACGGCAGCAGCGTGACCCGCAGGAAGCGCGCCCAGTCCTCCCCGCGCCGGTCCCCGTACGAGACGAACAGCCGCACCGCCTCCTCGCACAGCCCCAGCGCCTGCGACAGCCGCCCGTTGCCCGCGTCGACCACCGACAGCTCCAGACACGTCCACGCCTCACCGTGCGCCAGCCCGATCCGCTGGAAATCCGCCCGCGCGTCCACCAGCAGCTGCCGCGCGAAACCCGAGTTCTTCAGGTTCCCCGTCTGAGCCGCCCGCTGGTCCCGCGTCACCCGGCCCGAATGGTGCCGGGCGTGCGCCAGCCCGTACACGTCCCGCATCCGCGAGAACATCGTCCGCGCCCGCTCCAGCTCCCGCACCGCCCGGTCCCGCTCCCCGCCCACCTCCAGCGCCTGCCCCAGGTAGTACTGCGTCCACGCCTCACCGCGCGCGTCCTCCGCCTCCCGGTGCCGGGCGAGGGCCTCCCGCAACCGCGCCACCGCCGGACCCGGATCCCCGTCCACCACGCGTGCCCGGCCCAGCTGCGTCAGTGCCCATGCCTCGCCGCGGTCGTCCCGGGTCCGCCCGTACAGCTGCAGCGCCAGCTCCAGCTCCTTCTCCGCCCGCTCCACCTCACCGAACCGCAGGTGCACCTGCCCCAGCTGGAAGTGCGCCCACGCCTCCCCGTGCACGCTCTCGCTCTCCCGGTGCAGCGCCAGCGAGGTCTCCAGCAGCCGCGTCGCCTCCGCCAGGTGCCCCCGGTCCCGCTCCACCGCCGCCAGCGCGTGCAGCCCCCACGCCCGGTCACCCGCCAGCTCCGCCGGCTCCTGCAACGCCAGCGCCTCCCGGATCCGCACCGCTGCCTCCGGCAGGTTCCCCTGGTGGTGCAGCGTGATCCCGAGCGACACCAGCGCCATCGCCGCCCCCGCCTCCTGGCGGGCCTCCATGTACTGGTCCACCACCGACGTCAGCGTCGTGCGGGCCTTGTCCAGCTCACCCAGCTGCCGCGCCGCGATACCCGTACGCCACTGCACCGACCGCATCAGCCGGCCCTGCTGGCCCGCCCCGCCCGGCCGGCCCGCGGCCACCGCCTGCGTCAGCTCGTCGATCTCACCCAGCCGGTACAGGTCGCCGCGCAGCAGACAGAAATCGCACAACGCCCCCAGCAGGTCCAGCACCGCCTGCTGGTCCACCCCCTCCGAGTGCCGCAGGGCCGCCGTGATGAAGCTCGACTCGTCGTCCAGCCACCGCAGCGCCGCGTCCAGCGACACGAAACCGTGCCCCCCGAACTGGTTCGCCCGCGTCGACATCTTCCCGTCGACCATCCGGATCACCGAGTCCGCGAGCTGCGCGTAGTCCCGGATCAACCGCTCGTGCGCCGCCACCGCCTGCGCCCGGTCCTCGTCCGCCGCCAGCCGGGCCGCCGCGTACGCCCGCACCGCGTCATGCATCCGGAAGCGCTGCCCCCGGACCCGCTCGATCAGACCCGCCTCCCACAACTCCTCCAGCGTGCGCAGCGCCGCCTGCTCCGGTACCCCGGCCAGCGCGGCCGCGGCCGCACCGCCCAGCGAGGCCCGCCCCGCCAGCGGCAACCGCCGCAGCAGCAGCCGGGCCGGCTCGGCCAGCCGCGCGTCCGCGGTCCGCAGCGCCGCCTCCACCGGATGCACCCCGTCCGCCGGGCCCGCGCCGACGGGAGCGACGGCGCCGCCGCGCACCAGCGGAGCCAGCATCCGCAGCGCGAGCGGCAGCCCACCGCCCACCTCCACCACCGACGCCACGCCCGCCGCGACCCGCTCGGCGCCCGCGCCCCCGTCGTCGGCCGCGGCCCCCTCACCGGCCGGCACCTCCGGCGCCACCGCCCGTACCAGCTCCGCCGACTCGTCCGCGTCCAGCCGCCCCACCGGCAGCTGGTGGACCCACGCCGCCACGTCCCCGGGCAACTCCAACGGCTCCCGCGCCGTCACCAGCACCAGACTCTCCGAACGCTCCGGCACCAGCGTCCGCACCTGCGTCGCATCCACCGCGTCGTCCAGGAGAACCGTCACCGGCAACCCCCGCAGATGCTGGTGGTACAGCTCGCCCAGCCGCCGCACCTGCTGCTCCGCGGACGCACCCTCCCGGAACAGCAACTGCTCGCGCGGCGCACCCAGCCGGTTCATCAGGTGCAGCAGCGCCTCCCGCGTCGACAACGGCGCCTCACCGGGCTCACCGCTCGGGGAACCACCCCGCATGTCCACCACGCACGCACCCCGGAACTGGTCCCGCAACGCGTGCGCCGCCCGCAGCGCCAACGCGGTCCGTCCCACCCCCGGCTCCCCGTGCAGCACCACCACCACCGGCCGGGTCTCCGTACTCGCCCGGGCCGCCTGGACCCACTGCGCGATCCGCGTCAGCTCCGACCGGCGGCCCGCGAAGCGATCCGCCACGTCCGGCAACTGTCCGAAGGACTGCTCCAGCGCACTGCGCCGCCGTGCCTCCGCACTGCGGTCCACCCCGCGCAGGCCCCCCGCAGCCACCCGCACCGGCGACACGGCCACCGGCCGCGGCACCCGGGCCGCCACCGCCACCGCACGCTGCTGCTCCAGGAACGGACGTATCCCGCGCACCTCCAGCGCCGACAGCCACTGCAGCTTCAGCTGCTCCGCCCCGCCGGGCCGCCCCAGCTCCCCCGCCCGCCGGTTCGCCGCCGGCACGTGCAGGGCCGTCACCCTCGCCACCGTCGCCACCGCCCCGGCGATCCCCACGACCGCACCCGCCGTCAGCGCCGTGCCCGCCGCGACCCCCAGCGACAGGTCCGCCCCGACGGCCGCCGCCGCCGCGACCGCCGTCACCAGCGCCGCCGTCGAGGTGTCGCCCCGCCGGAAGGCCTCACCCAGCGACTGCTCACCGGCCGCCGCCTCGTCGAGCGCCCGCACGTACGCCTCGTACTCGGGCGCCGCGCTCGCGGCGAGCGAGTCCAGGGCCTCCCGGCCGCGCGCCAGCAGCGCGGCCCCGTCCACCGCCCCGCCCGCGCCGTCCCCCGCGCCCGCCCCTCGCCGGACCGCCTCGTCCACAGCCCGCTCCAACAGGCGCTCGGCCTCACCGCGATGGCTGTCCCGCATCGGCATCCCCCTCAGAGAGCTCCGGCAACGTGCCACAAGTGTCCTGCGGTACACCGCCGTTCGCGAGGGAATCTGAGCTAGTTCAGAGGGAAGCGGTCACTCGTTCATACAGTCGGGTCGCAAACCGTCAACTCCCTTGAGGTGAAAGCACTGTGACGCGACACCGCATCCGAGCCGCGACAGCCCCGCACATCACCCTGCTCCTGACCGCGCTCCTCACCTCCTGCCAGCAGCCGCCGTCGCCCGCGACCGGCTTCGTCCCCCGCCACGAACGACCCGCCCCCGCCGACCACGCCACCGCCACCCTCCTGACCCGGCACCGCCTCACGGACACCGTCACCGCCGACCTCAACGCGCACCTCGACCTCCCCCACCGGGTCGAGGTCACCACCCGCTCCTGCGCGGGCGAGGGCAGCGGCTACGACCCCGGGGCCCGGCGCATCGAGCTCTGCTACGACGACCTCACCGAGGACCGCGAACTGTTCGAGCAGGCCGGCGAAAACCCCACGGACGAGGCCGTCGCCGCCACGGCCCGCGAGACGCTCTACCACGAAGCGGGCCACGCCCTCATCGACGCGCTCCGCCTCCCCGTATCCGACCCCCGCGCCGAAGAGGACGCCGCCGACCGCTTCGCGCAGCTGATGCTGCTCCGCGACGGCCGCCCCGAGGGCGAACGGACCCTCCTGACCGCAGCCCGCGCCTACGACCTGGCCGCCGCCGCGCACCCCGAGCCCGACCCCGACGACGAACACGCCCCCGACCCCGCCCGCGCCGAAGCCCACCGCTGCGCCACCTACGGTGCCGCCCCGCCCCGCCACCCGGACCTGGCCACCCCGGCCCGCGCCCACTGCCCGCACACCTGGACCACCGCCCGCGACGCCTGGACCCGCGACCTGGCCCCCTTCCTACGGCGGTGATCCAGGGCCGTGGGGCAGGATGGGGACATGCCTAATCGTCTTGCGAACGAGACCTCGCCGTACCTGCTCCAGCACGCCGACAACCCCGTCGACTGGTGGCCGTGGTCGCCCGAGGCCTTCACCGAGGCGCGCGAGCGGGGCGTACCCGTTCTGCTCAGCGTGGGGTACAGCTCGTGCCACTGGTGCCACGTCATGGCGCACGAGTCGTTCGAAGACGAACCGACCGCCGCCTACATGAACGAGCACTTCGTCAACATCAAGGTGGACCGCGAGGAGCGGCCCGACGTCGACGCCGTCTACATGGAGGCCGTGCAGGCCGCCACCGGGCAGGGCGGGTGGCCCATGACCGTCTTCCTCACCGCCGACGCCGAGCCGTTCTACTTCGGGACCTACTTCCCGCCCGAGCCCCGCCACGGGATGCCCTCCTACATGCAGGTCCTCGAAGGCGTGCGGGCCGCCTGGGTCGGGCGGCCCGACGAGGTCGCCGAGGTCGCGCGGAAGATCACGCGGGACCTCGCCGGGCGGCAGCTGGACTACGGGAAGGCCGGCTCCCCGGGGCCCGAGGAACTCGCGCAGGCGCTGCTCGGGCTGACCCGCGAGTACGACGCCACGCGCGGCGGATTCGGCGGCGCGCCGAAGTTCCCGCCGTCCATGGTGCTGGAGTTCCTGCTGCGCCACCACGCCCGCACCGGGTCCGAGGGCGCGCTGCAGATGGCCGCCGACACCTGCGAGGCGATGGCCCGCGGCGGGATCTACGACCAGCTCGCGGGCGGGTTCGCGCGGTACTCCGTGGACCGGGAGTGGGTGGTCCCGCACTTTGAGAAGATGCTCTACGACAACGCCCTGCTCTGCCGGGTCTACGCCCACCTGTGGCGGGCCACCGGCTCGGAGCTCGCGCGGCGGGTCGCGCTGGAGACCGCCGACTTCATGGTGCGGGAGCTGCGGACCGGGCAGGGCGGCTTCGCCTCCGCCCTCGACGCCGACAGCGAGGACCCGGCGAGCGGCGAGCACGTGGAGGGCGCGTACTACGCGTGGACCCCGGCCCAGTTGCGGGAGGTGCTCGGGGAGGACGACGGGGCGCTCGCCGCCGCATACTTCGGGGTGACCGAGGAGGGGACCTTCGAGCACGGCAAGTCCGTGCTCCAGCTCCCGCAGGACGGGCCGGCGGTGGACGCCGAGCGGATCGCCGCCATCAGGGCGCGGCTGCTGGCCGCGCGGTCGGAGCGGCCCGCGCCAGGCCGGGACGACAAGGTCGTCGCCGCGTGGAACGGCCTGGCCATCGCCGCACTGGCGGAGTGCGGGGCGTACTTCGAGCGGCCCGACCTGGTGGAGCGGGCGACCGAGGCCGCCGATCTGCTGGTGCGGGTGCACTTCGACGCGGAGGCCGGCCGGGCCCGGCTCGCGCGGACCAGCAAGGACGGCCAGGTGGGTGCCAACGCCGGGGTGCTGGAGGACTACGGCGACGTCGCGGAGGGGTTCCTGGCCCTTGCGGCGGTGACCGGTGAGGGGGTCTGGCTGGAGTTCGCCGGGTTCCTCGCGGATCTGGTCCTGGACCGTTTCACCGCCGAGGACGGCTCGCTGTACGACACGGCGCACGACGCGGAGCAGCTGATCCGCAGGCCGCAGGATCCGACCGACACGGCCGCGCCGTCGGGCTGGACAGCCGCCGCGGGCGCGTTGCTGTCGTACGCGGCGCACACCGGGTCGGAGGCGCACCGGACGGCGGCCGAGCGGGCGCTCGGGGTGGTGCAGGCACTGGGTCCGCGCGTGCCGCGTTTCATCGGGCACGGGCTGGCGGTGGCGGAGGCGTTGCTGGACGGGCCGCGTGAGGTGGCGGTCGTCGGGCATCCGGAGGATCCGGCGCGGGCGGCGCTGCACCGGGCGGCGTTGCTGGGTACGGCTCCCGGCGCGGTGGTGGCGGTCGGGCTGCCGCAGCCCGCGGAGGGCGGAGAGGGGGAGTTCCCGCTCCTCGCCGGGCGGCCGCTCGTCGGGGACGTTCCGACGGCGTACGTGTGCCGGCACTTCGTCTGCGCGCGCCCCACGACGGAGCCGGCCGAGCTGGCGGAGCAGGTGGGCGCGGCGCGGCCCTGAGGGGGCGCGGTGCCGCCAACGGCGCGGCGGGGGTGACGGGTTCGCCGACGGGTTCGCCCGCCGCCCCGGCCGTGACGGGCGAACAGTGAGGGGGTCCGGCCGCGCGGTGCGGCCGGACCCCCTCACCGGTGTGCCCGGTCGGTGCGCGTCAGTGCTGGTACGCGGCGAGCGAGATGCCGACGTAGTGCGCGACGAACGCCGCGAGGGTCAGGGAGTGGAAGACCTCGTGGAAGCCGAAGAAGCGGGGCGAGGGGTTGGGCCGCTTCATGCCGTAGATGACCCCGCCGGCGCTGTAGAGGAGACCGCCGACGATCACGAGGACCAGGACGGCGATGCCGCCGGTGCGCATGAAGTCGGGGAGGAAGAAGACGGCGGCCCAGCCCATGGCGATGTAGCAGGGGGTGTAGAGCCAGCGCGGGGCGCCGACCCAGAAGACGCGGAAGGCGATGCCGGCGGCGGCCGCGATCCACACCGCCCACAGCAGGGTCCGGCCGGTGGAGGGCGGGAGCAGCAGGACGGTCAGCGGGGTGTAGGTGCCCGCGATGATCAGGAAGATGTTGGCGTGGTCGAGGCGCCGCAGGACGGCTTCGCCCCGTGGGCCCCAGGTGCCGCGGTGGTAGACGGCGCTCACGCCGAAGAGGAGGCAGGCCGTGAGGATGTAGACGCCGCAGGCGACGCGGGCCCGGGTCGAGTCGGTGAACGCCATCAGGGCCAGGCCGGCGACGATCACGGCGGGGAACATGCCGAGATGGAGCCAGCCGCGCAGGAGCGGCTTCGCCTCGATGGCTGACTCGACGGCCTCCACGGCCTCGACGACCGGGGAGGCCTCGGAGGTCGCTGCGGCCTCGGCGGCGGGGACGGCGGCGGCTTCGGAAGTCATGCCCGCCATGCTACCTACGGGCCCGTAGGTTTCTGCTCTTCCTCTTTACGGAAGATTGACGGACGTGGCAATGCTCACGTGAGAGGCCCTCTGGACATATGCGCACATCCACCGGATGATCAGATGAGTGCGGTCGACACCGGATGAGCGGAGCGCGAAGCGTCCGGGTCGCAGCCCCCACGGGGCCTACACCAAACAAACCCCTCAACAAGGAGCAATCGTGGCGCGCGACAACGCGGCTCCCACCAGTTCGACCCTTCCCACCAAGCACGCAGCACTGATCTCCTGGGTGGACGAGATCGCAGCCCTCACCCAGCCGGACCGCGTCGTCTGGTGCGACGGCTCCGAGGGCGAGTACGAGCGCCTGTGCGAGGAGCTCGTCGCCAAGGGAACGTTCAAGAAGCTCGACGAGACGAAGCGCCCGAACTCCTACTACGCGGCCTCCGACCCCTCCGACGTCGCGCGCGTCGAGGACCGCACCTTCATCTGCTCCGAGAAGGAAGAGGACGCGGGTCCCACGAACCACTGGAAGGCTCCTTCCGAGATGAAGGAGGTCTTCGCGGGAGAGAAGGGCATCTTCCGCGGCTCCATGAAGGGCCGGACGATGTACGTCGTCCCGTTCTGCATGGGCCCCCTCGGATCCGGCTCTCCGCGATCGGCGTCGAGATCACCGACTCCGCCTACGTCGCGGTCGCCATGCGCACCATGACCCGCATGGGCAAGGCCGTCCTCGACGAGCTCGGCACCGACGGCTTCTTCGTCAAGGCCGTCCACACCCTCGGCGCTCCGCTCGCCGAGGGCGAGGCCGACGTGCCGTGGCCCTGCAACACCACCAAGTACATCTCGCACTTCCCCGAGACCCGCGAGATCTGGTCCTTCGGCTCCGGCTACGGCGGCAACGCCCTGCTCGGCAAGAAGTGCTACGCGCTGCGCATCGCGTCCGTCATGGCCCGCGACGAGGGCTGGCTCGCCGAGCACATGCTGATCCTCAAGCTCACCCCGCCGGCCGGCGAGGGCGACACGAAGTACGTCGCCGCCGCGTTCCCGTCCGCCTGCGGCAAGACCAACCTCGCCATGCTGGAGCCCACGATCCCCGGCTGGACGGTCGAGACCATCGGCGACGACATCGCCTGGATGCGCTTCGGTGAGGACGGCCGCCTCTACGCGATCAACCCCGAGGCCGGCTTCTTCGGCGTCGCCCCCGGCACCGGCGAGCACACCAACGCCAACGCCATGAAGACCATGTACGCCAACACCGTCTTCACCAACGTCGCGCTCACCGACGACGGCGACGTGTGGTGGGAGGGCATGACCGAGGACGCGCCCGCGCACCTCGTCGACTGGAAGGGCAACGACTGGACTCCGGCCTCGGAGACCCCCGCCGCCCACCCCAACGCCCGCTTCGCCGTCCCGGCCTCCCAGTGCCCGACGATCGCCCCCGAGTGGGAGGACCCCAAGGGCGTCCCGATCTCCGCGATCCTCTTCGGTGGCCGCCGCGCCTCCGCGGTGCCGCTGGTCACCGAGTCCTTCGACTGGAACCACGGCGTGTTCATCGGGTCGAACATCGCCTCCGAGAAGACCGCCGCCGCCGAGGGCAAGGTCGGCGAGCTGCGCCGCGACCCCTTCGCCATGCTGCCGTTCTGCGGCTACAACATGGGCGACTACATGGCCCACTGGGTCAAGGTCGGCGCCTCCGCGGACGCAGCCAAGCTCCCGAAGATCTACTACGTCAACTGGTTCCGCAAGAACGACGCGGGCAAGTTCGTGTGGCCCGGCTTCGGCGAGAACAGCCGCGTCCTGAAGTGGATCGTCGGCCGCCTCGACGGCACCGCCGAGGGCGTCGAGACCCCCATCGGCATCCTGCCGACCAAGGACTCCCTCGACCTCGACGGCCTGGACCTCCCGGCCGAGGACCTCGACTTCCTCCTCACCGTCGACAAGGAGGTCTGGCGCGAGGAGGCCGCCCTGGTCCCCGAGCACCTCAACACCTACGGCGACCACACTCCCAAGGAGCTGTGGGAGCAGTACCACGCCCTCGTGGAGCGCCTGGGCTGAGCCCGAACACGCCCTGAAGAAGGGCACGCCCTGACGAAGGGCACGCCCTGGACAAGGGCCGAAGAACGTGGGAGCCCCCGACCAAGCGGCGTCCCACCGCTGTGGGAGCCCCCGACCAAGCGGCGCCCACCGCAGCACCGACCCACCCGGTCAGGAGCGTTCGCGCTCCTCCAGGTAGGTCGTGTGCGTCTGCTGACGGCGGGCCTCCACCTCGTGGAGGCCCGCCGTTACGCGTCGCGCCTCCGCGCCCAGCAGCCCCAACTGCCGCTCCAGGTGCCGCTCCGGCGACTCGCCGCCCGCCGTCATCCGGCTCCACCAGCGCGTCCGGTGGTACACGTCCACGCTCTCCGGCACGTCCTGGCGCACCGCCCGGGACACCGCGTGCACCGCCTCCGGATCCGCGGCCAGCACATCCGCCACCCAGCCCGGCTCCAGCAGCGCCCCGTACAGCTCCAGCAGTTCCGCGAGCGCCGCACCGGCCTCCGACGGCACCTCGGCCTCGGCGACGTACTCCCGCAGCCGCCCGAAGTCCGCCCGCAGCGGGCCCAGTTCCTCCCGCGGATCGAACGGCGGCGGTGCCGTCCGCTCCGGCGGGGCGATCAGCGCCCCCGCCGCGTACAGTCCGGCGACCACCACCGGCCAGTACGCACCGGCCACCCCCGCGATGGCCAGGGCCAGGCCGGCCACCCCGCAGGCGGAGCCGACCAGGTTCTTCCTCGACTCCAGGTACCCCAGGGCCCCGGTCGTCCTACTGGTAGCCACGGATCTCCTCGAACGCTCCGGCCAGCGAACCGCCCCCGGCCACCGCCGGGGGGACCCCCGTGCCCGTGGCGTCGAAGAGCCGCCCGCCGGTCAGTTCGGTGATGTGGGTGAGCTCCTTGCGGTCCGAGTCGCCGAACAGCACGGCGAAGACCGGAGTCCGCTTCTGCGCCTCGGGCAGCGCCGCGTAGAAGGAATCGAAGTGCCCGGCTCCGACGCCCTCGGTGTTCTCGCCGTCCGTCATCAGCACGATCGAGGTGAAGGCGTCCGCGCCGCCCCCGCCCAGCTGCCGGTAGGCCGCCTCCAGGCTGCCGTAGACCGCCGTACCCCCCTCCGGCTCCAGCGCCTTCACGTCCCGGCGGATCGCATCCAGCGCCGGCCCCGGATTGCCCGGCTCCACCACGTGCGTGTTCACCTCCTTCACCTTCGACCCGAAGGGCATCAGCGTGACCTCCTCACGGTCCCGGAAACGGCGCCCCGTCCCCGACCCGCCGGTCCCCGTCAGATCGGTCAGCGCCGACCGCAGCCGCCCGATGCGGTCCTCGTCGCTCATCGACCCCGAGGTGTCCAGCACGTAGACCGTCCGCGACGGCCTGCGCAGCTCGTTCTCGTAACCGGCCAGCAGCCCGTCCGCGACCGACCGCGACCCGGGGAACGGCAGCTCGCGCCGCTTCTCCCGGTCCAGCCCGGCCGCCGGGTCCACCCCGGCCGTGACCGGACGGCGGAAGGTCTGCCCGGTGATCGCCCGCTGCGCCTCGGCGCCGCGCAGGTAGTCGGTCAGGGCCCGGCCCGCGTCGCGGGCCCCGGCCGGGGCCGACGTCAGCAGGGTCAGCGGGTAGTGGGCCGTCACCACCCCGTCGCGCGGCCGGACCACCGTCAGCGGCGCCGTACCGTCCTTCGCGTCGCGGTTCATCGACAGCAGCACCGACTCGTAGTTCACCAGCGCGTCCACGTCCCCGCGCCTGCCGTACGCGGCCACCAGCCAGCCGGAGGAGCCCGAGGTCAGCTTCTGCCCGGCGAAGAACTCCTTCAGCCGGGGCGTGGCCGCCTTCACGTCCGCCTCGCTCAGCGCCGCCTGCGCGCCCGACAGGCCCGACGCCACCGACACCAGTGCGGAGAAGCCGGAGTTGGAGCGCACCGGGTCGGTCATCCCGTACGTCAGCCTCCCCGCGGCGACGGCTTCGTGCACCGCCGGCCAGGTGACCTCGCCGGGTTTCCAGCCGAGCCGGGCCAGCACCTCCGGCTTCACGCCGAGGGCGACGGGCGAGGACATCACCGGGGTCTCGCTGGAGAGCTTCCCGGCGGCCTCGGGCCGCAGCCGCAGGTAGTCGTTGGAAGACAGCCAGATCGCGTCGTACCGACCGTCGGCCTGCCCGGAGGCGACCTGCTCGGCGGCGTCGAGCGTGCCCGACCAGGTGAGCTTCACCGTGATCCCGGTCGCCTTCCGGGCCTGCTCCAGGACCGGCTCCATGTCCGCGAGCTCGCTGGAGGCCAGGACCCGCAGGGTGCCCTCCTCGTACTCCGTCCGCTCCGTCCGCTCCGGCCGGGGCGCGCCGCCGGAGGTGCACCCGCTCGCGCCGACCAGGGAGGCGAGCACCACCGCGGCGATCCAGACGCGGGCGGCACGGGCGGCACGGGCGGCGCGAGTGGTGCGGGCGGCGCCAGGCGTGTGGCCGGTGCGACCGGCGCGGCCCCTCACAGGGCACCGCCTTCGAGGGCGCCGGCGGTCCGCGTCCGTGCCAGGTACGCCGAGGCGTTCTGGAGCTCACCGGCGAGGGACTCCACCGTCACGGCCATGTTCTCCGTGGCCTGGACCTTGAACGCGTCGATCGCGTCCAGCGTCTTGTAGATCTGCGCGAAGGCCGTCCGCAGCGTCTCCGCGCCCACCGCGGGATCGGCCGCGATCCGCTGGATCTCACCACTCTGCGTCGCCAGCATGTCGGCGTTGCCGCGGATCAGCTCCTCGGTGGTCCCCCTGAGGGCGTTGACCTGCTCGGTCACCGCGCGTTGGCTGTCCAGGGCCGAGGCCAGCATCACCGCGATGCGCAGGGCGGAGACGGTGGTCGTCGCCGCCCGGTCGACGCCCTTGACCAGCTCGTCGTTGGTGCGCCGCACCACGTCCATCGCCAGGTAGCCCTGGGCACAGACGGCCAGCTGCGTCAGCAGGTCCTGGTGCTTCTGCCGAACCGGGAAGAGCACGTCCGCGCGCAGCGCGTCCGCCTCCTGCGGATCGCTGCGCCCGGCCTCGGCGATCCGCCGCCCGACGGCGGTGTCCAGGGCCTCGGTGAGGACGGCGTACTCCTGGAGCCGGCCCATCGTCTCCCACAGCCGGGTGCGTTCGGTGTGCAGGGCCGCGTTGTCGCGGCGCAGCTCGTCCTGGCCGCTGCGCAGCGCCCCCACGATCCGGTTCAGGGTGGCCTGCGAGGAGGCGTACTTCGCCATGTGGTCGCGGAACCGGTTGCCGCCCGGCAGCTTCGCGAGCAGTCTGCGGGCGCCCCTGGCGGGGGAGTCGCGCGGGTCGAGGTCCTCGACGGTGCGCCGCAGTTCGACGAGGGAGCCGGCGACGCGCGCCTGGGCGTCGCCGCCGCCGTCGGGGCCCAGGGAGCGCACGGCGCGCTCCAGCATCCGGTTGGACTGCTGGGCGGCGGTGCGGACGTCGGCCGACCCGAGCGCGGTGATCTCGCCGATGCGCTGCGCGAACTCGGGGGAGCGGGCGTCGATCCCGGCGAGCGAGCCGACGTACTCCCCGGCCCGGCGGGCCATCTCCTCGCGGACGCCGTCCGGGAGGGGTACGAGTCCGGCGGCCTGCTCCGTGCGGACGGGGGCGACGGGCGCGGGAGCGCTGAGGACGAGCGGGGCGTCCTCGGGGGGTGTCAGTGTCATGGTGTGTCCCTCGGCCCTAGCTCTTGGCGCGCTGGGCGAGCGCCATGAGGATCTTGACGGTGGGGGTGCCGACCTGGCGGATCCCGGTCAGCTGCGGGTTGACGTAGTCGGCGTGCGGTGCGGTCGCGGCCGTGAACTCGGCCACGCCGTCCTGCGGGCGGAACCCGCGCAGCACGGCCAGTTCGCGCAGCCTGTGATCGGTGGCGAGGAGCGTGCCCAGCTCCTTCGCGTCCTCGCTGAGCGGGAC
The DNA here is from genome assembly GCF_057371075.1 of Streptomyces sp. WAC03905. Taxonomy (NCBI): domain Bacteria; kingdom Bacillati; phylum Actinomycetota; class Actinomycetes; order Kitasatosporales; family Streptomycetaceae; genus Streptomyces; species Streptomyces sp. WAC03905. The sequence continues at coordinate 3,084,317 of NZ_JBXYDZ010000003.1, read as the reverse complement.
GAAGGTGTGCGCCGTGTTCACGGTGGAGTCCGGGTAGAGCACCACCATCTCGCCGGGGTCCTGCTTCTGCAGGAGCAGCGAGGCGACCTGGGACTCGTAGACCAGGATCAGCGGTTCGCCGCTGCCGCTGATGAACGCCCGGAAGGGGTCGTCGGTGCTCGTCTCCAGGGCGCCCTGGACGGAGATCAGCTTGCGCATCAGGGGCGCGGTGCGCTCGATGCCGGCGTCGTCGGCGACGACGCTGTTGCCGTTCGCGACGTTGGAGGTGGCGGCGAGGAAGAGCGCGCCGGAGTTGGAGGAGGCCGGGTCGGTGGTCTTGACGAACACCGTGCCGGTCAGCTCGGCGTGGGCGGAGGAACCGGGCAGCTGCTGCCAGGTGCGGTCCTCGGCGGCGGCCTTGAGGAAGGGGCCCATCAGCAGGGTCCCGGAGTTCTTGCCGGTCATGGTGGCGAGGCCGCCGGCGGCCAGCACCCGCGCCGCGTTCGGGCGGGCGATGACGACGAGCGGGGAGTAGAAGGGCTTGGTCTCCTGGGCCCCCTTGAGCCCGGCGGCCGCGGCGACCTCCTTGGCGGGTTCACTGCTGCCGGGGAAGGCGAAGTCGAATTCCTTGAGGGCGAGTTGGTCCATCGCCCAGGATCCGGAGGTCTCCGTCTTCACGATGTAGCCCTTGGCGGCCAGGGCCTTGACGACGTCGGGGTCGCGGAAGAAGTCGGACTTCTCCGAACCGATGACGCCACGCACGGTCTTCGTTGCCGTGGATTCTGGGTGATCCTGCCCCTGCAGTGCGACGTAGAGCACGCCACCGATCAGGAGGAGGCCCAGGACGATTCCTAGGATGCGTCTCACGGGTGCAGCGTGCTCACGGAAACCCACGTTCCGCGCCGTCTTGAGTGAACGTCAGGTGTCCAGGCGGTCCCACTTCGAAATGCTGTGTGAGTTCGCGGGTGCTGGTGGGAGGGGCGGCCGCCCGGGAGGATCGGGGCATGGGCGTGAGCGCGTTGAAGTGGCAGGGCTGGCTGGTCGGCCTGGTGACGATCGCCGGGCTGCTGGTGTTCGCCCCGCTGGGCCTGTACGTGTGGGCGAGCGGCGGTGAACCGCCGCAGGAGCCGCCGCGGGCGGCGGCGCAGGACGTACGGGTCACCGGCTGCCGTGTCGATCCCGCCAGCCGGCGGGTGTCGGCCGCGGTCGAGGCGACCGGGCGGGCCGAGGGCGTCGGCGCGTACGTCGTGACGGTGGAGTTCCGCGACCGAGCCGAGGCGGACCCGGGCCGGCGCGCGGCGCAGGCGCTGGTGCGAATCCCGGGCGTGGCGCCGGGCGCGACCGAGTACGGGGAGGCGGTCGGCCCGGTGTGGCCGGTGGCGACGGTGCCCTGGTGCGGGGTCGCCGGCGCGGAGTTCACGCCGGCGACCCCGGCCCCCGGGGGTCCGTAGCGGGCGGGTGTGGCCGGTCAGTTCACCTTGACGACGACGGTGCCGCACACCTTGTCGGCGAAGGTCTGCTTCTTGGCGTCCCACAGCGGCCACAGCCAGCCGATGTAGCAGGCCATGCTGTCCAGGAAGTGCGCCAGCCGGCGGACGAAGGCCATGCCGAAGCCGAGCGTGGCGCCGTCCGCCTCCCGGTGCAGGCTGATGCCGACGATCTTCTTGCCCTGGGTCTGGCCGGTGGTGCCTTCCTTGTAGAGCTGGAAGATGCCCATGCCGATCGTGTACACGAAGCCGATGAGGCCGAGCACCGCGCCCACTCCGCCGTCGCCGTTGTCGATGGCCGCGCCGATGCCGGTCAGCGCGTACATCGGGGCGACGATGATCAGCACGTCGAGCAGGAACCCGCCGAGGCGCAGGCCCCAGTGGGCCAGCGGCGGCATCCCGCCGGGCATCCCGGGCATGCCGGGGGGCGGGTAGGCGCCGTAGTTCGCCGACGGCGGGGTCTGCTGCGGGTAGCCGTACTGCGGGGCCGCGCCCGGAGCCGGCTGCTGCGGGTAGCCGTACTGCGGCGGGACGCCCTGCGGGGCCTGCTGGCCGTAGCCGGGCTGGCCCTGCGGGGGCTGCTGGCCGTACGGGTTGTTCGGATCGCCGAAGCTCATGGGCGCATCTCCAGGGTGCTCGATCGGGGACGAAGCGGAGTGGAGGAGATGGTCATATGAGCGGCCTCCCCCGTGCTGCCGCGATGTTTCAGCCAACATCGTTGTTCGGAGCCCGGGGATCTGTCCAATTCGGTGCCCGCGGAGCGGGCAGCGGGACGGGTGGCCGGAGGGCCCGAGGGGCCGGCCGGCCCGTCATGGCGCCCGGTCCGGAGCCTCCGCGGCCCCGGACCGGGGCCGTCAGAGGGCGCCGGCCAGGTCCAGGGACTCCAGGGCGGCGGAATGCGCGTCCATGCGCTCGGCGGCGAGGATCGCGACGGTGGTGTCGGCGCGGGACGCGGCGACGAGGAGAGCGCGGGCGGCGAGGTCGTGCGCGCGCCGGTGCAGCGCGGCGGCGTCCCCCACGGGGCCCTGGTGCGCCCGGGCGGGCTGGGCTCCGCGCAGCCGGGCGACCTGTTGGGCGATCGTTTCGGCGGCCTCGTCGAGCCCGAGCTCGTCGGTGACGGCGAGCAGGGCCGCGAGGTGGCCGGCGAGCTGGATGTCCAGTGCTTCGCCGCGGCTGCTGTGGGGGTAGTCGACCGTGGTGCCGCCCATGCGCTGGACGACCGGCTTGGTGCGGATCGGCTCGTACATGAGGAGGCCTCCTGCGTGGTCAGGAGACCATCCTACATTGGATTGGTTCTAAAGTTGAGCTGGATCCTGATGTTGGCCGGTAAGGCGCTCCATGGCCGGGAACGTGCCCCGGACGGACCGGTCCGGACCGGACCGTCCGGCGCTGGACCTGCCGCCGGTCTCGGGCCTGCCGGTCGCGGGCTCAGGCCTGGCTGTAGCCGTCCAGGAAGTTCCCGATCCGGGTGACGGCGTCCGCGAGGTCCTTGGCGTTGGGCAGCGTCACGATGCGGAAGTGGTCGGGCTCGGGCCAGTTGAAGCCCGTACCGTGCACGACCATGATCTTCTCGGCCCGCAGCAGGTCCAGGACCATCTGCCGGTCGTCCTTGATCTTGTAGACCGCCGGATCCAGCTTCGGGAAGGCGTACAGCGCCCCCTTCGGCTTCACGCACGTCACGCCCGGGATCCGGGTGAGCAGGTCGTAGGCGACGTTGCGCTGCTCCAGGATCCGCCCGCCGGGCAGGACCAGGTCCTCGATCGACTGCCGGCCGCCGAGCGCGGTGGCCACCGCGTGCTGCGAGGGCATGTTCGCGCACAGGCGCATGTTCGCGAGGATCGTGAGGCCCTCGATGTAGTCCCTGGCGTGCCCCTTCGGGCCGCACACCGCCATCCACCCCGCCCGGTAGCCCGCGACGCGGTAGTTCTTGGACAGGCCGTTGAAGGTCAGCGTCAGGACGTCCGGGGCGACGGCGGCGGTGTTGAAGTGCTGGGTGCCGTCGTAGAGGATCCGGTCGTAGATCTCGTCCGAGCAGACGACCAGGTTGTGGCGGCGCGCGATGTCCGTCAGCCCGCGCAGCATCTCCTCGTCGTAGACGGCGCCGGTCGGGTTGTTCGGGTTGATGATGACGATCGCCTTGGTGCGGTCGGTCACCTTGCGCTCGATGTCGGCGAGGTCCGGCATCCAGTCGGCCTGCTCGTCGCAGCGGTAGTGCACGGCCGTGCCGCCGGCGAGGGAGACGGAGGCCGTCCACAGCGGGTAGTCCGGCGCGGGGACGAGGACCTCGTCGCCGTCGTCGAGCAGCGCCTGCATCGACATGGTGATCAGCTCGGAGACGCCGTTGCCGAGGTAGATGTCCTCGACGTCCAGGTCGATGCCCTTGGTCTGGTAGTGCTGCATGACCGCACGGCGCGCGGACAGCAGGCCCTTCGCGTCGCCGTAGCCGTGGGCGGAGCCCAGGTTGCGGAGCATGTCCTCGAGGATCTCCGGCGGGCACTCGAAGCCGAAGGCCGCGGGGTTGCCCGTGTTGAGCTTGAGGATGCGATGACCTGCTGCTTCGAGCCGCATCGCCTCTTCGAGCACGGGGCCGCGGATCTCGTAGCAGACATTGGCGAGTTTCGTTGACTGGATCACCTGCATGACGGGAGCTTACGGGGCCCCGTGCGGCCTCGACCTGCCTTTTCGGGAGAGAGTCGAAGGTCGATTTATCCCGTTTGGCGGGATGGGCGGGTGGGGGTGCGGTCTTCCCTTGGAATCCGGGGCGGCACCGTCGTCCGACCTGCGGAATGGGTGAGTCCGGGGCGTGTGCGGGAGGTGCGTGTTGCCCTCGTCACCCTGGGCGGGCCGGGTGGGGCGCGAGGTGACTGAGTACGCGGGCTGAGTACGCGCACTCATGCGGGCGGCGGGCCCGCGGGAGAGGCTGGGGTCCTGAACCAGGGCGAGTGATGCCTGAACGGCGGCAACTAAGGGGCGCGGGGCAGTGGAGTTCGTAGTCGGTGACATGGCGATCACCACGGTCGGCACGGATGGCGACGACCGAGCGATCGAGTTCCTGGTCAGGCCGGAAGGAACGCTGGAGGAAGGGCACTTCGCGATCTTCCGCGAGCACGGCCGGGGCTGGGAGGACGCCCGCCTGACCATCGACCCCGCAGCGGCCAGCGTCCCGGTGGCGGCGATCGAATGGGCGGTCGAATTCGCCCGCGAATACCTCTGAGGGGGGCGGGGTGGGTCGGGTCGGGTCGGCGGGGTGGGGGCTTCGGGGGGCGGGATCCACTCGACCGGCATCAGGGATGTCCTGGGGTTTCCCGTCAGTCCCATCGTCTTCCGTGTCGGGCCGGCCCCTCAAGGGCGCTCCCTGCGGTCGCGTCACTGCGTGATGGCCTTCGGCCACCCTTGACCGCCCGTCCCGCCACGGAAAATTCGAGGACTGCCAGGAAGCCCCCAGAAGAACGGGCCGGGCGTTCGACAAAGGGACGGGGCGTCGGAGACGCGCAACGGGGTCAGGGGTGCGCCACAAATCGCTACGCGCTCCCCGACGACGGCGTCCGCGAGCCTCTTGGGCTGGGCATAAGCCGCCACCAATCGCTACGCGCTCCTGCGGGACGGCGCCCGCAGGCCTCTGGGGCTGGGCATAAGCCGCCACCAGTCGCTGTGCGCTCGGCGAGACGGCGCCTGCGAGCCTCTCGGGCTGGGCATAAGCCGCCCAGCATGGGCGCGCTCTCGATCACGCGTCCGCAGTTCGTCCCGGGCTGGCCGCAGGCCGCAGAAACCTTCCCTCACCCCTCACAGACGGCGTCAGACCCTCGCGAGGGGTGGAAACGCCTCAGACGACGGCTGAAGCGAACCCAATCCATGTGTGCCTGGGTGGGCACTTCAGAAAGCCGCCGATATGCCCCAATCACCCCTGTCTGTACCGGCGAGTGGGATCCCACCACCCCGCTCTCCTGGGTTGGCATCGGCTGAACCGATGGATCGCTCCCCTGCCCCCCAACATCGCCCCTCCAGACCACGAACAAGCGCCGGACGCCGACCGCGAGGAGAAGACACAAGGCTTCTGCGGCTTCTGCCCAGCCCCGGACGGACCGCAGCCGCGTGAGGCAGAAGCGTGCGCAACAGGTGGCGGCCTATGACCAGCCCCAGAGGCCTGCGGACGCGTGATCGAGAAGCGCGTAGCGATCGATGGCGGCTTATGCCCAGCCCCAGAGGCCTGCGGACGCGTGATCGAGAAGCGCGTAGCGATCGATGGCGGCTTATGCCCAGCCCCAGAGGCTCGCGGACGCCGTCTGGCAGGAGCGCGTAGCGATCTGAGGCGCGCCCCGACCACCGGCTCGCGTCGCTGAGGTGCCCGTCCCTGGAACGGAACGCCCGGCCCGTTCTTCTGGGGGCTTCCTGGCAGTCCTCGGATTTTCCGTGGCGGGACGGGCGGTCAAGGGTGGCCGAAGGCCATCGCGAAGCGACGCGACGAAGGAGCGCCCTTGAGGGGCCGGTCCGACACGGAAGACGATGGGACTGACGGGAAACCCCAGGACAGCTCTGATACCGCCCGGCCGGGACCCCGCCCCCCCCCGAAGCCCCCCGCCCCGCCCCCCGAAGCCTTCGCTCGGGCCGTTGTCAGTCCGGGGTCGTACCGTCGGGGGGTGAAGTCGCTGCGGATCATCGCGGGGGATGCGACGAGTCCCCAGGCCGGAGGGCCCAAAATCGTCGCGCATGTCTGCAACGACCTCAGGGGGTGGGGGAAGGGGTTCGTGCTGGCCGTTTCGAAGCGGTGGCCCGAGCCCGAGGCCGCGTACCGGGCCTGGCACCGGGGGCGCAGCGGCAACGACTTCGGGCTGGGCGCCGTGCAGGTGGTGCGGGTAAAGCCCGATGTGTGGGTGGCCAACATGGTCGGGCAGCGCGGGATGCGGACCGGGAGCGGGGGCCCGCCGATCCGTTACGACGCCCTGGAGCGCTGTCTGGCCGCACTGGCCGGGCACGCCGTCGACCTGGGTGCGAGCGTCCACATGCCGAGGATCGGCTGCGGGCTCGCGGGTGGCGTCTGGTCGCGCGTCGAGCCTTTGATCACCGGGGCGTTGTGCGAACGCGGCATCGAGGTGACCGTCTACGACCGGGGGTGAAACGGGGGGTGCGCGGCCGTGACCCGCCTCGGGCCGGCGCGTTTCCTCCACGTGACGCTCGACGACCTGTACACCAGCATCGTGGCCGAGGAGATCGAGTCCTCGGCCGAACCCGAACGCCTGCCCCTGCTCACCCGGGCGGAGGCCGACCTCGTGCTCGCCGTGCTCGACGTCGTCGCGGGCGGGTCCATGGACGACGAGGTGCGGTCCACCGCCCGGGCCCTGCGGTCCCGGCTCGGCCCGCGCCTGTGCACGGAGGGGCCCCGGCTGCCGGCTTGACCTCAAGGCAGGTCGAGGGAGGAGGCTGGAGTCATGAACATCCGGACAGCCGACATCCCCGCGACCGCCACCGCACCCGGCCCGACCGACCACCGGCCCGACCGGTGGTCCGGCGAGCTGCTCGACCTCGACGCCTACCTGGCTCGGATCGGCTACGAGGGCCCCCGCGAGCCCACCCTCGCCGTCCTGCGGGACCTCCAGCGGGCCCACACCACCGGCATCCCCTTCGAGAACGTCCACGCAGTCCTCGGCCGGGAGCTGCCGCTCGACCTGCCCTCCGTCGAGGCGCGCCTCGTACGGGACCGACGCGGGGGCTACTGCTTCGAGCACGTGCTGCTCTTCGCCGCGGCCGTGGAGCGCCTCGGGTTCCACGTCACCGGCATGATCGGGCGGGTCAGCCTGGGCGCGCCCAAGGTGCTCCCCGCCACCCACGGCCTGCTCGCGGTGACCGCCCGGGACGACGAGCGCGAGTGGCTGTGCGACGTGGGCTTCGGGGCCGGTCCGCTCGGTCCGATCGAGCTCGCCGACGGCGCCCGGATCTCGTACGAGGGCTGGCAGCACCGGCTGGAGCGGCGGCCCGGCACCCACGGCATCGACCAGTGGTGGCTCTACCAGAGCGCGCCCGGGACCGCCCCCGCACCCGCCCCCGGCCCGTCCGGGCCGGACGGCGGCACCGGGCGCGTCCCGACTCCCTGGATCGACCGGCACACCTTCACCCTCACCGCCCAGTACCCGATCGACTACGTGGTCGGCAGCCACTTCGTGGGCACGAACGCGCGCTCCCCGTTCGTCCGCCGGCTCTTCGCGCAGCGCATGACCCCGGCCACCCACCACAGCCTGGACGGACTGACGCTCGTCACCACCCTCCCCGACGGGTCGAGCACCACCGAGGAGATCGCCGCGGAGGCCCTGGACGGGACCCTGCGTACGGTCTTCGGGATCGCGCTCACCGAGGAGGAGCTCCGTGAGATCGCCGCCCGCCGGGCCGCGGCGGACGTCTGAGGCTCAGCGGCCCGGGAGGCGTTCGAGGATCACCAGGGGGATCTCGCGGGGGCGGGCGGCCGCCTGGTCGTCCTCGAACGGCGGCCACAGGGCGGTCATCATCTCCCAGTACACCTCCCGCTCCGTCGCGGTGGCCGTGTGCGCCGTCGCCTCGAAGGTGGCCGCGCCCACCTGGAGGCGGACCTCCGGGTGGCCGGTGAGGTTGCGGTACCAGTGGGGGTGCTCGGGGGCGCCGTCGGCGGAGGCCACGACGAGGAAGCGGCCCGCGTCCTCGCCGTAGATCAGCGGGATGCGTACGGTGGTGCCGGTGGCGCGGTCGAGCGTGGTGAGCAGCAGGGTGGGCACCCCGTGCCACAGGTGCCCGTCGGCGCCTGCGGTGGTGACGTAGGCACGGACGTGGTCGAGCCGCGGGCCGGGTCGCGGGTCCGTGGGGTGGTCCCAGTCGACTTCGAGTGTGTGCATTTACCTGTCCTTAGGGTCGTGGCCCCCTGGCGGCTAACGAGCATTAACGATTCTGGATGCGTACGACCCGTAGCGCACGTCTGTAAGTCTGGACCAAGCTCCGTGTCATGGATCTGGAGCTGAGGCATCTCAAGATCGTCCGGGCCGTCGCCGACGCCGGGAGCCTGACCCGGGCCGCCACCGTGCTCGGCCTGGCGCAGCCGGCGCTCAGCGCGCAGCTGAAGCGGATCGAGCGGACGCTGGGCGGCCCGCTGTTCGTACGCGGGCGGGAGGGCGTACGGCCCACCGCGCTGGGGGAGCTGGTGCTGGAGCGGGCCCGGGTGCTGCTGCCCGCGGTGTGCGAGCTCCAGGAGGAGGCGCAGCGGTTCGCCCGGCAGGGGACGCGGGGCTACCGGCTCGGCGGGACGCACGGGCCGCTGCTCGGCGGGCTCGTGGACCGGCTCGCCGACGCGGAGCCCGGGGTTCCGGTGACCACGTACACCTCCTGGTCGGAGCGGGAGGTGGCCGGGAGCGTCGCCGAGGGGCGCCTGGACTTCGCGCTGGTCGGAGTCTGCGGGGAGAGCGCACCGCCGGAGCCCGGGCGGCTGGCGTGGATGGAGGTGGCGCGGGATCCGGTGCACGTGATGCTGGCCGAGGACCACCCGCTGGCCCGGGAGCGGGCCGCGACGGACGGCGTCGAGCTGGCCGAGCTGGCCGCCGAGGCGTGGACGGACGTGCCGGGGGACGGGTGCTTCGGTGACTGCTTCGCCGCGGCGTGCGTGCGGGCGGGGTTCACGCCCGCCTGTGTCTACGAGACGGACACGGCCTCGTGCGTGCACCTGGTGCAGGTGGGGCGGGCCGTGGGGTTGTGCCGGGCGACCTTCCCGGCGACCCCGGGGGTGGTGACCCGGCCGCTGGCCGGGACCCCGCTGGTGTGGCGGCACCTGCTCGGGTGGCATCCGGCGGCGCGGGTGGCTGCGCGGGCGGTGGGGGTGCTGGGGCATGCGAGGGCCGCGCATGCGGAGGCGTTGGGGAGGTCGGCCGGAGCCGTGGCCCTGCGGGCGGCTCGGGCGGCTCCGGCCGTGGCCCCGGGGGCGGGGTCTGCTTCGTTGCGGGCGGCCGCGCCGTGGCCTGCGGCGTAGGTGCGGCGCCGTTGCGGGGGCGCTGCCCCCGGGCCCCCGCACCTCAAACGACGGCGGGGCTGAGAGTGCCGGCGGGGCCGGAAAGAGCCCCGGGGCCCGCGGGGGCGGGGACCGGGGCGTGGGGGCAGCCCCTCGGGCTCCTGCCGGCTACGGCAGGTAGCGCTCGATGACCTGCGGGCCCTCCTTCTCGATCAACTGGCGGGCCTTCTCGACCCGCTCCGGAGTCGGGTCGTGGCCTGTCGCCATCACGAGGTCTTCAGGGTCGTACGGTCGTTCCCCGCCCGTGAAGAGCTGGTCCGACCGGGTGGGCTGCTCGTCGGGTTCACTGACCATCGCGTACCTCCTACGGTTTCCCTGCCCCCCATACTCCGGCCGCCGTCCCATGAACGCACTTCGGCCGCCGCGGGGCGCCGGGCATACCGCCGGGGGAGGGGCCAACTGGCGGCTCCCGCGCGAAGGTTCGGATTTCTACGGTTTCCGCAGACCCCCACCGGAAACCGAGGAGACCCCCCATGCCCAAGCGTCACGCCCGCGCGGCGTGTACCGCCCTGGCCGCCGCCGGGCTGCTGCTGGCCGGGACCGGCGGCGCCGTCGCCGACCCGGCCCCCGCCCCCGCGGTGCCCTCCGCGGCCGCCACCCTGCGCACCGCCGACGCACCCCCCGAGCTGCTCGCCGCCATGCAGCGCGACCTCGGCCTGACCCCCACGCAGGCCAAGGCCCGTCTCGCACACGAAGCGGAGGCCGGGGCCACCGCCGCCCGCCTGCGCGACCGGCTCGGCGCCGCCTTCGCCGGGGCCTGGGTGGACGGGGCCGACGCGGGCACCCTGACCGTCGCCACCACGCGGGCCGCCGACACCGCCGCGATACGGGCCGCCGGGGCCCGGGCGCGGGTGGTCGCCCGTACCCTGGCCGACCTCGACGGAGCCAAGGCCGCCCTGGACCGGGCGGCCGGTCCCGCGACGCCCGTGCGCTACGTCGACCCGCGCTCCAACACGCTCGTCGTGGAGGAGACCGAGGCCGGGGCGGCCGCCCGGCTGCTCGCCGCGACCGGCACCGACCCCGCACGCGTCACGGTGGTCCGCACGGCCGAGGCCCCGCGCCCGCTCCACGACCTGCGCGGCGGGGACGCCTATTACATGAACGGCAGCGGCCGCTGCTCCGTCGGTTTCCCCGTGACCAAGGGGACGGTCAACGGCTTCGCCACCGCCGGGCACTGCGGGCGCGCCGGGACCACCACCACCGGTTTCAACCAGGTCGCCCAGGGCTCCTTCCAGGCCTCGGTCTTCCCCGGCAACGACATGGCGTGGGTCGCGGCGAACACGAACTGGACCTCGACCCCGTACGTCAAGGGCAGCGGCGGCGCGAACGTGCAGGTCGCCGGCTCGGTGCTGCAGCCCGTGGGGGCCTCGGTGTGCCGGTCCGGCTCGACCACCGGATGGCACTGCGGCACGATCCAGCAGCACAACACCAGCGTCACCTACCCCGAGGGCACCATCTCCGGCGTGACCCGTACGACGGTCTGCGCCGAGCCGGGCGACTCCGGCGGCTCGTACATCTCCGGCAGCCAGGCCCAGGGCGTGACCTCCGGCGGCTCCGGCAACTGCTCCAGCGGCGGGACCACCTTCTTCCAGCCGCTGAACCCGATCCTGTCGGCGTACGGACTGACCCTCAAGGTCGGCGGCAGCGACCCGGGCCCCGGCCCCGGTCCCGGCGAGCCCGAGCCGGGCGGCACCTGGAAGGCGGGCACCGTCTACGCGGCCGGTGCCGGCGTCACCTACGGCGGTGCGACGTACCGCTGCCTGCAGGGGCACCAGGCCCAGACCGGCTGGGAGCCGCCGAACGTCCCGGCGCTCTGGCAGCGCGTCTGATCCCTGCCGCAACGGGCGCCGCAACGGGCGCCGCAACGGGCGCCGCGACCGGTGCCGTGACTGCCAAGGGGGGAGTCACGGCACCTTCGCCGTGGGCCGCCGTGCGCCGCCGTGCGCCGCCGCGGTCCTCAGACGAGGACCGCGGCCAGCGTGCCGAGCGTGCCGAAGACGGTCAGCAGGCCGCAGATGGTGAGGTTCACGGTGCGGTGCTCCCAGAAGACCGCGACGAACTCGCGGATCGTGGCGCTCGGCCAGTAGTACTTGGCGGTGGGCGAGCCCAGCACCTGCCCGTTGACGCCGGTCTTGCGCGCCAGCATCGCGGCCCGGAAGGCGTGGAAGTTGTTGGTGACGACCACGCACCGGTACGCCGGGTCGTGCGCCTCCATGATCTCCCGGCTGAAGCGCATGTTCTCCTCGGTCGTGGTGGACCGGTCCTCCAGCACGATGTGCTCGGCCGGCACGCCCTCCGCGATCAGCCAGTCCGCCATCGCCCGGGCCTCCGCGACCTTCTCGTCCGTGCCCTTGCCGCCGGAGACGAGCAGCACCGGCGGCCGGCTGCCGCGGGCCAGCTGGCGTTCGTAGATCTGCTGCCCCTTGCGCAGGCGCGAGGCCAGCAGCGGCGGCACGCGGTCCCCGCCGACCAGCCCCGAGCCTAGCATGACCACGTGGTCGATGTCGCCGCGCACCTTGATCCGGCCGTAGAGGAAGGCGTAGCCGAGGAAGCAGAAGAAGACGAAGGAGACGTAGCCGGCGACGACGGTGAGGGTTCCGGCGATGCCGCCGAGGAGGGGGGAGCCGACCACGGCGACGAGGACCAGCAGCGCGATCAGCGCGAAGATCGCGAGGCCGGCGAGCATGGACAGCAGGTTGGCCGGGCGGAAGCCCTCCTTGCGGACCATGGTCATGCCGTTGCGCACGAGCAGGACGCCGAGCGCCAGGACGCCGAACGCGGGTGAGGCGAAGGTGAGGACGACGACCGTGACGGCCGCCCAGGTGGGCAGCTTGCCCACCTGGAGGAAGAGGGCCGAGAAGGCGGTGAGGAAGGTCAGACCCAGGAGAACGGCGTTGCTGAAGCGGCGCCGGTCCTGCCGGACGCTTATGCAGAACGCGAGGAACAGCAGGGCGGCGAGGGCGAAGGCGACCATGGCGCCATCGTAGGTGGCGGACCGCACGGAGATCGCCGCCGGTTCACCGGCGGCCGGCGTCGGTCCTGCGCACCGAACGGCCGGCGAGCACCTGGGTCCTGCGCCCGTCCCGCATCACGAACCGGCCGTCGATCAGGACGTGCGGGAGGCCGGTGGGCGGCGTGCGCGGCCGCTCGTACGTGGACCCGGCCGCGACCGTGTCCGGGTCGAAGAGCACGAGGTCGGCCCGGTGTCCGACGCGGACCAGGCCGCGGTCGGCCAGCCGCAGCCGCGCGGCGGGGCGGCCGGACAGGTGCGCGACGCACTCCTCCAGGGAGAGCAGACCCAGTTCGCGGACGTAGTGCCCCAGGTAGTGCGGGAAGGTGCCGTACGCCCGCGGGTGCGGCTTCGCGCCCTGGAGGATGCCGTCGGAGCCGCCGGTGTGGGCGCGGTGGCGCATGATCGTCCGGACGTTCTCCTCGTGCCCGACGTGCTGGAGGACCGTCGGCGCCAGCCGGTCGCCGATCAGGAGCCGGCGGGCGGTGTCCCAGCCGTCCAGGCGGGTGCCGACGTGAGCGGCGTAGGCGGGGTCGGCGACGCCCGAGACCTCGACGGTCGGCCAGTCGACGGGGACTCCGTGGCAGCCGTCGGCGCCCTCCTCCTCCAGTACGTGCCGGATCCGCGCGGCCTGCTCGTCGTCGCGCAGCCGGGCGAGGACCGCCTCGGGGCCGCCGGCGTTCGCCCAGCCGGGCAGCAGCGCCACGAGGGTGGTGCAGCCGGGGGTGTACGGATAGCTGTCGAGGGTGATGTCGGCGCCCGCGTCCAGGGCCGCGTCGAGGAGGGCGAGGAGTGCGCCCGCCCGGCCCTCGTTCTCGCCGAAGTTCATGGTGGCGTGCGCGAGGTGCAGGGCGCAGCCCGCCTCCCGGGTCAGGTCCACCATCTCGGCGTAGGCGGCCAGCGCGCCGCGGCCGTAACTGCGGTGGTGGGGGCAGTAGTAGCCGCCGTACCGGGCGACGACCCGGCACAGTTCGGTCAGTTCGGATCCGGAGGCGTACATGCCGGGGGTGTAGGTGAGCCCGGAGGACATGCCGACGGCGCCCTGGGTGAGGCCGTCGGCGACGAGAGTACGCATCCGGTCCAGTTCGGCCGGGGTGGCAGGGCGGTCGTCCCAGCCGACGACGTGGGCGCGGACCGTGCCCTGGGGGACGAGGTAGGCGGCGTTGACGGCGATGCCCTCGCCGCCGAAACCGCGGTCCAGCCGGTCGAGGTACTCGCCGACGGTGCGCCAGTCGAAGTCGACGTCGTCGCCGGGGCCGTTCCAGCCGGTGATGGCGGCCCGGACGGCGTCGAGCGTCCGGTCGTCGACGGGGGCGTACGACAGGCCGTCCTGGCCGAGGACTTCGAGGGTGACGCCCTGGGCGGCCTTCGCGCTGTGGTCCGGGTCGCGGAGCAGGGCGAGATCGCTGTGGGCGTGCATGTCGACGAAGCCGGGGGCCAGGACGAGACCGTGCGCGTCGACGGTCTCGCGGCCCCCGGACAGTCTGCCGACGGCGGCGATCCGGCCCTCGTGGACCGCGACGTCCGCGGTGTACGAGGGTCCGCCCGTGCCGTCGACGACACGGGCGCCCCGCAGGACCAGGTCCACGGTCCGGGCCCCCGGCCTAGAAGAAGGTGCGGACGTAGTCGGTGACGGTGCCGTCGGCCGCCACGACCGGGATCAGCGGCCACTTCTCGAAGATCGTGCAGGGGTGGGACATGCCGAGGGCCACCCAGTCGCCGACCTGGACGTCGTCGGCCGAGCCGGTCTCCAGCCAGGCGTGCTGGTCGGACAGCTTCACGACGCGGATGCCCGTCGCGGGCCGCTCCTCGCCGGTGAGGGGGTCGCGGACCAGTTCGGCCTCGGGCAGGCCCAGGTCGTAGGCGATGTCGCGCTTGCCCGCGTTGACGAAGGCCTGGGTGGGGGAGGGGCGGGAGACGACCTGGGTCCACAGGCGGAACGCCGGGCGCAGGCCGCCCTCCTCGGGGTGGCGGTTGAAGGGGGTCAGGCGGGTGTACCAGCCGTGGTCGTGGGAGACGTACGCGCCGGAGCGGAGCAGCTTCAGGACGGGCCGGGAGAGCTCCGGGAGCTCGGCGAAGACGTCGGCGACGGCGTCGAACCAGGCGGAGCCGCCGGCGCTGACGACGATCTCGTCGAGGTCGGCCGCGAACCGGCCCGCCTTGTCGAACTCGACGGCGAGGGCGGTCATCCGGCGCAGGTACGCGTGCACGCGGGCCGGGTCGGCCTCGGGCACCTCGGCCTCGTAGCCGCCCACGCCGACCAGGCGCAGGGTGGTGGTGGCGGCGACGGCGTCGGCGACGGCGCGGCAGTCCTCGTCGGTGCGGGCACCGGTCCGGGCGCCGTCGCCGGCGCCGAGTTCGACGACGACGTCGATACGGGCGGGCGCGCCCTGCAGGGCCCGGTCCATGAGCCGGACCCCGCGTACGGAGTCGACGTAGCAGACGAAGCGGAAGGCGGGGTCGGCGGCGAGTTCGCCGGCCACCCAGCGCAGCGCGGCCGCGTCGACGAGCTCGTTGGCGAGGAAGATCCGCCGGATGCCGAAGGCGCGGTAGACGCGGGCCTGGTGGGGGACGGCGGCGGTGATCCCCCACGCGCCGTGGTCGAGCTGGCGGCGGAAGAGCTGCGGGGACATGCAGGTCTTGCCGTGCGGGGCGAAGGCGAGGCCGTGGCGGGCGGCGTAGGTGCCGAGGGCCGCGAGGTTGTGCTCCAGCGCGTCCGCGTCGAGGGTCAGGACGGGGGTGGTGAAGCCACCGGTGTGCAGGTCGCGGCGCTGCGCGGCGAGCTGTCCGACGGTCAGGCCGTCCGACTGGGCGTCCGGGGGCAGTCCCTTGAACCGGTGGTCGACCGGCTCTGCGGCGAGGTCCTGGACGGGGTCGCTGGCGCTGGCCATGCGGATGCCTCCCGGGTGTGTTGCGTTGGCTGCAACGGTCGTTGCGTGTTCCGCTGCATGCTGTCTAACATCCCGGGTGACGGTGGGTCAACGCCGCCCGCTGCGGCGCCGCCGCGGGCGGGCCCGACGGTCCGGCGGAGCCGCGATCGGGCGGCGACGGTCACGAGGGGACGGCGGATGAGCCAGTCGGTGGAGCGGGCACTGGGCATCCTGCCCCTGCTCGCGAAGGGGCCCGCCGGACTCGGCGACGTCGCCGACGCGCTGGGCGTGCACAAGAGCACCGCGCTGCGCCTGCTGCGCACCCTGAACGAGCGCGGTTTCGTCTACCGCCGGCCCGACGGCCGCTACCGGCTCGGCGCGCAGCTCTTCGCGCTCGCCGCCGAGGCCATCGAGAACCTCGACGTCCGCGAGGTCGCCCGTCCCCACCTGGTCGAGCTGAACCACGCCACCGGGCACACCGTGCACCTCGCCCTGCACCAGGACGACGAGGTCGTCTACGTCGACAAGGTCGACAGCCGCTACCCGGTGCGCATGTACTCCCGCATCGGCAGGCCCGTGCCCCTCACCGTCGCCGCCGTCGCGAAGCTGCTCCTCGCCGACCTCCCCGAGGCCGAACGCCGGGCTCTGGCCCACCGCATCGACTACCCCCGCTACACCGCCCGCTCCACCCCGGACGCCGAGGCCTTCCTGCGCGAACTGGACCTGGTACGGGAGCAGGGCTGGGCCACCGACCTCGGCGGCCACGAGGAGTCGATCAACTGCCTGGGGGCACCCGTGCGCGGTCCCGACGGGCGGGTCGTCGCCGCGCTGTCCGTCTCCGCGCCCGGCGTGGTCGTCCCGGCCGAGGGGCTGCTCGAACTGCTGCCGCAGGTACTGCGCACCGCCGGTGCCATCAGTCAGGACTATTCAGGAGTACAGGAGACAGCGTGACCGAGAAGACCGCCATCACCCCCGCCACCCACACCGTCCCGCCCGCGAGGTTCTCGCACGGGGTGCGCAAGGGCAACATCCTGCAGGTGGCCGGGCAGGTCGGGTTCCTGCCGCACGTGGAGGGCCGGCCGCCGACGCCGGCCGGACCGACGTTGCGCGAGCAGACCCTGCAGACGCTGGAGAACGTCCGCTCCGTGCTGGAGGCGGGCGGCGCGGACTGGGACGACGTGATGATGATCCGCGTCTACCTCACCGACACGGCGCACTTCGCCGAGATGAACGAGCTCTACGACGCCTACTTCGAGGAGCAGGGGCTGAAGGAGGCCCCGGCCGCCCGCACCACGGTGTACGTGGGCCTGCCGGCCGGGCTCCTGGTCGAGGTCGACGCCCTCGCCGTCCTGGGCTGAGCCGGCCGCGCGCGAAGCGCCCCGCCGCCGGGAGGGGGCGCCCCCCTGGCGGCGGGGCGCCCCCGGTCCGGGTGCCCGCGGGTCCCGCTATGAGCAGTACTGGGCTTCCTTGCCGATCGAGCGGTACATGCAGTCGGCGTTCTCCAGGAGCTGGAGCACCGCGTCCTTGTTGCGGGCGGTCTCGCGGTCGATCACCTCGTCCGGCGGGTAGAAGCCGCCGCCTCCGCTCTCCGGGTACATCTCGAAGGTGTAGGAGAAGATCTTCTGGTTGCCCCACAGCCAGTCGTCGATCGTCCCGTCCGTGATGTACAGGTCGCTCGACTGCTCCGGCGTGTAGCCGTTGCTGGCCGCCATGCTGGTGCCGATCTTCTTGTAGACGGCGAGGTCGTCGGCGGTCAGGCCCGGCGCGGTGTCGTTGTAGGTGTAGCCGAAGGGCCACAGCACGAGTTCGCTGTAGGTGTGGAAGTCGATGGCGGCCTTGATCTGCTGCTTGCCGCCGACCACCCGGCTGCGCACGAAGTCCGAGACGACCTTCACCTCGGGCGCCGACTCGGCGGCCGCGCCCCGGTAGGTCTCGGAGCTCTTGCTGCTGCTGGAGCCGCCGCAGCAGCCCCACTTGTAGTTCCAGTTCCGGTTCTCGTCGGTGCCGACGTAGGAGGATCCGGAGTTCGGCTGCCGGTTCTTGCGCCAGGAGCGGTAGGAGCCGGTGGCGATGTCGTACTCGCCGCCGTCCGGGTTGAGGTCCGGGACGATCCAGATCTCACGGCCGTTGACGGCGTTCGTGACGCGCGAGTCGGTGCCGTACTTGGAGGTGAACTCCTTGAGCAGGTACAGCGCCATCTCGACGGTCAGGTGCTCGCGCGCGTGCTGGTGGGCGGTGAAGAGCACCTCGGGCTCGGACTCGTCCGTCGCGACGTTGTCGCTGATCTTGATGGCGAGGAGGTCCCGGCCCTGGTACGACGTGCCGATCACCCGCTTGGAGGCGATCGCCGGGTACTGCGCGACGAGCTGGTTGATCTCGGCCGTCGCCTCCGCGTAGTTGTGGTACTTGGAGTCCGCCGAGGGGAAGTCCATCGGGCTCGCGGCGATGCCGGGCAGCGAGCGGTCCGGGGGTCCGGGAAGGGCGGTCAGCTGGTAGCCGAGCTCCTTCAGCTTCCGGGCCTGCATGGTGTCGGCGCTGACCACCACGGTGTGGTCGTCCACCTCGTCGATCGCGACGCCCGTACGGAGCAGGGCGGTCCGGTCGGCGACGGTGGAGGGTCCGTGGATCCGGTACTGGACGATGGCCTCGTCCTGGGTGGCGGTGGACGGGCTGGGCGGTGGCGCCGCCGTCGCGCTCATGCCGTAGGCGGGTGCGCCCAGCGCGATCGCCAGCAGGGCGGCCGTCAGGCCGGCCCTCCGGCGTTTGTGGAGCCGCATGCGTTCTCCTGGGTGGGGAGTGTGGGGGTAGCCGTGCGGACGCGCTCAGCGTCCTCTCGTGGCATGTCCCGGTCAAGGACCTCAGGTGTCGGCCGAACCGATCCGGCCACCCCCACACGTACCGCCTACGGGAGCCCGTGGACCTTGGGACCCACCGAGTTCGACCAAGCACTACCCGCCTTGGCGTCCCAGTTGGTGGACCAGGTCATCGCGCCGCGCAGTCCCGGGTAGGTCTTCGACGGCTTGAAGGACCCGCAGTTCGTGCCGCGGGCCAGGCAGTCCAGGGCGTTGTTGACGACGGTCGGGGAGACGTAGCCGCTGCCCGCACCGCTGGGGGAGGCCGGGACGCCGATGCCCACCTGGGAGGCGTCGAGCCCGCCCTCCAGCTGGATGCAGGCCAGCGCGGTGAGGAAGTCCACCGAGCCCTGGGAGTAGACCTTGCCGTCGCAGCCGTTCATCGAGCCGCTGTTGTAGTACTGCATGTTGACGACGGTGAGGATGTCCTTGATGTTCAGCGCCGTCTTGAAGTAGCCGCCCTGCGTGGACTGCATGTCGATCGTCTGCGGGGCCATGGTGATGACCAGCGAGGGGCCCGCCTTCGCGGACAGGGAGCGCAGGGCCTGCGTCATGTAGGTGGGGTTGAGGCCGTTCTCCAGGTCGATGTCGATGCCGGTGAAGCCGTACTCCTGCATCAGGGCGTACGCCGAGTTCGCCAGGTTGGCCGCGGACGCGGAGTCGTTGACCGTGATGGTCCCCTTCTCGCCGCCGATGGAGAGGATGACCGACTTGCCGGCCGCCTTCTTCGCGGCGATGTCCGCCTTGAACTGGGCGACCGTGTAACCGCCGAGGCCGGCCGAGTCGAGGTTGAAGGTGATGGCGCCGGGCGTGGTGGTGGCGTCGGCGAAGGAGACGGCGATGATGTCGTACTGCGCCGAGACGTCGGAGATCTTCTGGACGGTCGCGCCGTTGTTGAAGTTCTGCCAGTAGCCGGTCAGGGCGTGCTTGGGGACGGCCGGGTTGCCCGGGTTGCCGCCGCCGGTCGTGGTCCCGGTGACGGGCGCGGACTTCGGGCCCTCGCCCGCCGCGTTGTACGCGCTCACCTGGAAGGAGTACGAGGTGGCGGGCGCGAGGCCGCCGATCGGGGCGGAGGTCCCGGACACGGTCTGGACGCGGGCGCCGTCCTGGTACACGTGGTAGCCGCTCGCGCCGCTGACGGCGTTCCACGAAAGGGTGAGGCCGTTCGCGCTCTGGCCGGAAACAGCGGCTCCCGCCGGTGCGCCCGGGATGCCGGGGCCGGGGTCGGTGCCCCCGCCGCCGTCCGGGCCGAAGACGCTGAACTCGTCCACGGTGTAGGCCGGCTGGCCGTACCAGCCGTGCGTGTAGACGGTGACCTGGGTGGTGGAGGGGCCGGTGGTGAAGGTGGTGGACAGCTTCTGCCAGCCGCCGCCCGAGCCGGGGGTCCAGGTGGAGACGTCCTGCGTGCCGGTTCCGGTCGCGCCGAGGTAGACGTAGCTGCCCTGCACCTGCGTGCTCAGGGTGTACGTCGAGTTCGGCTTGACCGTGACGGTCTGGCTGCAGCGGGCGTTGTCGGAACCGGCCGGAGTGGCCTTCAGGGCCCCGGCCCCGGCGTACACGGGCGAGGACACGGCGGCGCCGCTCCCGCCGGAACAGGACCAGTTGGCCAGACCCGACTCGAAGCCGCCGTTGCGGACGACGTTGACGTCCGCCGCCTGTGCGGCACCGGCGGCCAGGGCCGTCAGCGCCCCGGCGGCGACGGTCACGGCGAGCGGCAGGGAGAGGGAGCGTATGCGGTTCACGTGGGCTCCGTGGGGGGAGGTGGGGTGGTGAGGGGAGAGCCGGACCGTGTGGGGGGTGGCCGACTCACGGCGTGCGCTGCCAAGTTGGTCCAGACCAATCCTCGTGTCAAGAGTCTTCGCAAAGTGGCTTGAAAAGGCTGATTGCGTGATCCCTGTTGTCCGGGTTTCCCGTCACCTGTGACCGCTGCCTTACGCACGGGAATCACCAAGCCCCTGACCTGCCAGGGGTGACGCGGTTATGGTGCTGGTGCAAGGGGGGATGGGTGACGGGCCGTCCGCGGTCGCGCACTGCTGCGCGCACGCGACACGGCCGCGACGCGTCCCGTCGAGCGCGCGAAAGTCCGGGCGTACGGGAGAACGTGGGGGAACGGGGGAATTCGCGTGCCGACCGCCATCGCTGTCACCAGCACCGACCTGGTACTGCCGGCCCCTGACCGGCACACACCCGGGGCCGCCCTGCTGCACCCGCCCGAACAGCACGACCTGGAGTCGGCGCTCGCCGGCACCGGCGCCCTGCTGGAACGCCACGGCCACGTCGTGGCCCTCGTACCGCCGTGGCTGCCGAAGACCACCGTCCAGCGGCTGCACACCGTCCGGGCCATCCTGGAAACCGACCGGATCGCGCTGCTCGACATCGATCTGCCGCCGCTGGGCACGGCCCTGCTGGCCCGTCAGCTGCGCCAGCTCAGCGTCTGCGACTTCAGCCCCGGAATCATCGCCTCCGCGGCCCGGCTGCTGTCGCACTACATCTACGCGGGCGCCCTGCTCGGCTCGGTCGCCAAACTCGACCGGGTCCGCGTGCCCGTCGGACTGGGCGCCCACGCCCGGTCCTGGTCGCCGGGCGCGCAGTTCGCCGTACTGGCCCACCCGACGCCGCACCTGGCCAAGCTGGGATCCGCCGGGGGCGGGCGGAGCGGGCGCGGCGGGGCGCACGGCTCCCACGCCCCGCGCCCCGGGTCGGGCGGCTCGGCGGCGGGCGCCCTGCCCGCCGGGCCCGACTTCGCCACCCACCTCACCTTCGCGCGCGGCCAGCTCGCCTCCGAGTGGGTCGCCGCCGAACTCGCCCCCGCCTGGCAGGTGCAGGGCGTCCTGGAGAACCCGCTGCCGGCCGCCTCGCCCGCCTGGTGGGGCACCCCCAAGCTCGTCGAGTTCGCCGCCGGCATCCCGGACCTGTCCGTGCTCTACCAGCTCGTCGCCTCGGTCCGCCGCGAACAGTGCCGCTGGTGCGGCCTGGAACTCATCGGCGACCGCTGCGGCTTCTGCGCCGCGCCGCTCACCGCCCCACCACCGTCCCAGGTGGTGCCGGCGAGCACCGGCCGCTCCAGACCCTGACCGACGACCGAACGTACGGATGAAGAAAGAACGGCGAGGTAGTACGGCCTATGAACTCACGCCAGCGCCGCGGCGTCATTCTGCTGCTCCTGTCGGTCCTGTGCGCCCTGGGGGCCTTCGCCGGAGTCCTCGTGGTGATCGGCGACGTCAACTCCAAGGTCGGCTCCGAGGTCGTCGCCTACCGCGCCAAGGCCGACATAGCCCCGTACAGCCCGCTGGCGGCCGGACAGTTCGAGGAGGTCAGGATCCCCGAGCGATGGCTGTCCGGCACGGCCGTCACCGACCTCGGCGCGCTCAGGGACAAGATCGCCCTCACCACGCTGAAGAAGGGCTCGCTGCTCCAGACGGACATGTTCGTCGACCGGCCGCAGCTCCAGCCCGGCGAGCAGGAGATCGCCATCATGATCGACGCGGCGACCGGCGTGGCCGGGAAGATCACCTCCGGCGCCAAGGTCAACATCATCGCCACCTTCAAGGGCGCCAAGGACACCGAACCCTCCCGCTCGGTGATCATCGTCGCCAACGCCCGGGTCCTCAACGTCGGCAAGCTCACCGCCCTGGAGAAGGACAGCGACCGCAAGGGCCCCTCCGAGGCCGTGCCGATCACCTTCGCCCTCGGCACCAAGGACACCCAGCGCGTCGCGTACGCCGAGTCCTTCGCCGAGCACGTGCGCCTCGCGCTGGTCGCCCCCGGCACCGACTCCGCGCCCGCCGCCGGCGACCGTACGTACACCCTCGACGGGGACAAGTGAGGCCCGGATGACCACCCGAATCCTCCCCGCGGTCGCCGACCCCGACGCCGCCCGCATCTTCTCCACCCTGCTCAGCCAGCTCCCGTCGGCGGAGCCGGCCCCTCCCGTCGCCGACTCCACCACCCTGCTGGACACCCTCGCCCGGCTCGCCCTCGACTCCCTCGACGACCTGCCCGAGGTGGTCCTCGTCCACGAGCGGATCGGCCCGGTCCCCGCCCTGGAACTCATCCGGGAAGTCGCCCTGCGCTTCCCGGCGGTCGGCGTCGTCCTTGTCTCCTCCGACGCCGGCCCCGCGCTCTTCTCCGCCGCCATGGACTCCGGCGCCCGCGGCCTCGTCGGCCTGCCGCTGTCCTACGAGGAACTCGCCGCCCGCGTCCAGGCCGCCGCCCAGTGGGCCGTCGGCGTCCGCCGCCACCTGGGCGGGGGCGCCGCCGACGCCTTCACCGGGCCGGGCGGACGGGTGGTCACGGTCACCGGAGCCAAGGGCGGTGTCGGCACCACCTTCACCGCCGTCCAGTTCGCGCTCGCCGCGGCCGCCTCGGGTCGGCGTACCGCACTGGTCGACATGGACCTCCAGGCCGGCGACGTCGGCTCCTACCTGGACGTGCAGTTCCGGCGCTCCATCGCCGACCTCGCCGGCATCCAGGACATCTCGCCGCGGGTCCTCCAGGACGCGGTCTACGAGGACCGCACCGGGCTGGCGCTGCTGCTGGCCCCCGCCGACGGCGAACGCGGCGAGGAGGTCGACGACCGGGCCGCCCGCCACATCGTCGGCGCCCTGCGCGGCCGCTACGAACTCGTCGTCGTCGACTGCGGGACCCAGGTGACCGGCGCCAACGCCGCCGCGGTGGAAATGGCGGACGTCGCCGTCCTGGTCACCACCCCCGACGTGATCGCGGTACGCGCCGCCAAGCGCATGGTCCGGCTGTGGGAACGGCTCCAGGTCCGCAAGGCCGAGGACACTTCCGTGGTCGTCAACCGCTGGAGCAAGCACACCGAGATCCAGCCCGCCCTCATCGAGAAGATCACCAAGACCCGCGCCACCCGCACCCCCGTCCCGGCCGCTTTCAAGGAACTCCAGGCCGTGGTGGACGCGGGCCGCGTCCAGGACCTCGACAACCGCTCGACGGTCAAACAGGCGCTGTGGACCCTGGCCGGCGAACTCGGCCTCCTGGCCGCCGCCCCCGACACCCCGACGCCCACCGGCCCCCCCGGCGGCGCCCTGACCCTGCGCGCCGCGGGCACGGTCTCCCGCCTGCGCCGCGGCCGGGAGGGCTGACGGATGCCCGCCCGGAGAGGGACCGGCGGCCCGCGGGGCGACCGGGGCCAGGTGGCGATCGAGTTCGTCGGCACGGTCCCGCTGATCCTGCTCCTGGTGGCGGCGGTCTGGGAGTGCGTCCTGATCGGCTACGCCTTCTCCCTGGCGGGCAACGCGGCGGACGAGGCGGCGAGGGCGGGCGCGGTGCACGGGCCCGCGGCCTGCCAGGCGGCCGCGGAGGAACACATCGGGTCCGCCTGGAGCCCCAAGGCGGTCTGCCGGCAGTCCGGCGACATCATGCGGGCCAGGGTCACCCTCGGCGTCCCGGTCTTCTTCCCCGGCCTCGACTTCGGCGAGATCGACGGCACCGGCGGCGCGGCACTGGAGAAGGAGGCGGAGTGACGTGAAGCGGCGCATCCGCTCCGACCGGGGCCAAGTGGCCCTGGAGTACATCGGCTTCATACCGATCCTGCTGTTCGTCGCCCTGTGCGCGATCCAGCTCGGCTGGGTCGCCTACGTCCACGAGCAGGCGGACACGGCCGCCCGCACGGCGGCACGTGTGGAGGCCCGGCATCCGGGCAGGGGCAGTGCCGCGGGGGTGGCGGCCGTCAGGGAGGGGATCGGCGCTGAGGTCGACGTGCAGCGGACGGGCGACACCGTCACCGCCGTCGCCACCATCCCCATCAACTCGATCATCCCCGGGCTGGACCCGGGCAGGGCCAGGGCGACGGCCGTCATGCCCTACGACGCCCCGGAGGAGACCGGACCATGAGCCTGCGTTCCCGGGTCAGCACCCCCGACGACCGCCACAGCCCCCGCGAGGACGGCCGGCTGGTCTCCTCCTACCGCGCCAAGCTGCTGGAGGAGATCGACCTCGCCGAGATGTCCGCGCTCGCACCGGCCGAGCGCCGGGCGCGCCTGGAACGCGTCCTCGGCCACATCATCAGCCGCGAGGGCCCCGTCCTGTCCACCGTCGAGCGCGCGCAGCTCATCCGCCGCGTCGTCGACGAGGCCCTCGGACTCGGCGTGCTCGAACCGCTCCTCGAAGACGCCTCGATCTCCGAGATCATGGTCAACGGCCCCGACCAGATCTTCGTCGAGCGGGCCGGTCGCGTCGAGCAGCTGCCCCTCCGCTTCGCCTCGCACGAACAGCTCATGCAGACCATCGAGCGCATCGTCTCGACCGTCAACCGCCGCGTCGACGAGGCCAATCCCATGGTCGACGCCCGCCTGCCGAGCGGCGAACGCGTCAACGTCATCATCCCGCCGCTCTCCCTGACCGGCGCCACCCTCACCATCCGCCGCTTCCCGCGCGCCTTCACCCTGCACGAGATGATCGCCCTCGGCTCCCTCGACGAGCAGATGCTCCTGCTGCTGTCCGGGCTGGTCCAGGCGAAGATGAACGTGATCGTCTCCGGCGCCACCGGCACCGGCAAGACCACCCTCCTCAACGCCCTCTCCGGCCTGATCCCGGAGGGCGAGCGCATCATCACCATCGAGGACTCCGCCGAACTGCAGCTGCAGCAGGCCCACGTCATCCGCCTGGAATCCCGGCCGGCGAACGTCGAGGGCAAGGGCCAGATCACCATCCGCGACCTCGTACGCAACTCCCTGCGCATGCGCCCCGACCGCATCATCGTCGGCGAGGTCCGCGGCGGCGAGACCCTCGACATGCTCCAGGCCATGTCCACCGGCCACGACGGCTCGCTGGCCACCGTCCACGCCAACAGCTCCTCCGACGCCCTGACGCGTCTGCAGACCCTGGCCTCGATGTCGGAGGTCGAGATCCCCTTCGAAGCCCTCCAGGACCAGATCAACAGCGCCGTCAACGTCATCGTGCAGCTGACCCGCTTCGGCGACGGCTCGCGCCGCATCACGGAGATCTCCATCCTCGAATCGCACGGACGCGAACCCTTCCGGATCACCACCGTCTGCCGCTTCGTCGCCCAGCCCATGGGGCCGGACGGCCGCGTGCGGGGCTACTTCCAGTACTACCCGCTGCCCCGCCGCATCGCCGAACGCCTCTACATGAACAACCAGCCCGTCCCGCAGGCCTTCGGCGTCGCCCTACCGGACGACCCCCTCACGACCCCGCACATCACACGGACCGCCCTGTGAACCCACTGATCCTCCTCACCCTCGGCGTCACCCTGCTGGCCTGCGTCCTCGCGGTCGTCGGCCTGCAGGCGTACGCGGCCGGCCGCGCCCAGCACGCCGCCCTCGTCGACCGCCTCTCCGCGAGCGGAGTCCCCGAGCCACTGGGCCGCCCCCGCCGCTTCCGGAAGCTCGACCGCCGGCTGCGGAAGACCACGCTCGGCCGGCGCATCGAGCAGAAGCTGGCCACCACCGGCCTGGACCTCACCCCCGGCGAGTTCTTCGTCTACATGCTCGCCTCCATCGCGGGCGTCTGGCTCATCGCCTCGTCCCTCCTCGCACCGTTCTTCGGACCGGTCGCCGGTCTCATCGGCATCTGGGCGGCGAACGCGTTCCTGAACTGGCAGCGGGCCCGGCGTACGGAGCGCTTCATCAACCAACTCCCCGACCTGGCCCGCATCCTGGCCAACGCCACCCAGGCCGGGCTGGCCCTGCGTACCGCCATCGGCATCGCGGCCGAGGAGCTGGAGGCGCCGGCCGGCGAGGAACTCGCCCGGGTCGCCGACCGGCTCGCCGTGGGCCACTCCATCGAGGAGTCCCTCGGAGAGCTGACCGAACGCCTCCCGTCGCGCGAACTCGTCGTCCTCGTCTCCACCCTCGTGCTGTCGGCCCGGGCCGGCGGTGCGATCGTGGACAGCCTGCGCAACCTGACGGTGACGCTGGAGCAGCGCAAGGAGACCCGGCGCGAGATCCGCACCCAGCTGTCCCAGGTCACGGTGACCGCCTACCTGGTCCCGGCGATCGGGCTCGGCTCGCTGCTCCTCGTCGACATGATGATGCCCGGCGCGCTGGACCGGATGACGGGCGCGTTCCTCGGGCAGACGGCCGTCATCGTCGCCCTGGGCCTCTTCGCGCTGGGCTTCATCCTCATCCGCCGCCTGTCGAAGATCGACGTGTGAGGGGGCGGACGGGACGATGACCGCACTTCTCCTCGCACTCGTCGTGGGCCTCTCGGTGTTCGGTGCCTTCCACGGCGTCCGCCTCTACCGGGCGGACGTGAAGCTGCCCACCGACCTCGCCCTGGCCCTTGAGGTCGGAGCGACCCGTACGACCGCGGTCGGATCGCTGGTCGACCGCATCGGCATCCGCTGGGCGCCGCTGGTCCTGCGCGCGATGGGCGCGACGCGGGTGGCGCGCAAACGCCGCCAGATCGACATGGCGGGCAACCCGGCCGGCCTGACGATCGACCGGTACGCGGCCCGGCGCGCGGTGTACGGGATCCTGGGCGCCGCAGGTGCGTTCTCCATGCTGGTCAACGGTCAGTTGGTGCTGGCCCTGCTGATGGTGGCGTTCGGTCTGTTCTGGATCGAGGCCGGCCTGTGGTCGGCCATCCGGGTCCGCCGTGACCACATCGAGCGGACGCTGCCGGACTTCCTGGACGTCCTCGCCGTGGTGGTGAGCGCGGGGCTGGGCTTCCGGCAGGCGCTGGACCGGGTGGCGGGCAAGTACGAGGGGCCGTGGGCGGACGAGATCCGCATCACCCTCCAGCAGATGGACATGGGCGTCAGCCGCCGCCAGGCCTTCGACGAGCTGCGCAGGCGCAACGACAGCGAGCAGGTCGCCCAGTTCGTGACCGCCCTCCAGCAGGGCGAGGAACTGGGCTCGCCGATCGTCGACACCCTGATCGCGATCGCCGAGGACATGCGCCGTACGGACGCCCAGAACGCCCGTCGGCGGGCGGCCCGGGCGGTCCCGAAGGCCACCTTCGCCGTGACGATGTTCATGCTGCCGGGGACGCTCATCCTCCTCGTGTGCGGCTTCGTCTACGGCGCGAACGTCGACTTCGGCGCACTGTTCGGGGGTGGCTGAGCCATGGGCCGGCTGAGCGTGCTCATCGCCGACGGGAACCCGGTCATCAGGGCCGGTCTCGCGGCCCTCCTGGGGGCGGCCGGCGACATCGACGTGACGGCGCAGGCCGGGGACGGCCGCGAAGCCCTGAGCCTGACCCGACGGCACGCCCCGGACGTGGTCCTGCTGGATGTCCGCATGCCGGGGGTGGACGGGATCTCCGCACTGCCGCACCTGGTGCAGCTGGCGCCCGTACTGATGCTGACGTACAGCAGGGAGGCGGGCATCGTCCGCGAGGCCCTGCTGTTGGGCGCCGGGGGCTACCTCGTGCACGGCGAGTTCACCGCCGACGAGCTGGTCAGGGCCGTCCGCGACGCCCCCCTGGGCCGCCCCCACTTCACCCCGACGGCGGCGAGTGCTCTGCTGGCAGAGCTGAGGGGCTCTTCGCATCCGCAACGCGATGTGGCACAGTCATCCGAGCGGATGCACAACTCTGTTGTCTTCGGGCTGAGTTCCCGAGAGGTGGAGATCATGGATCTGATCGCGTCCGGGATGAGCAATCAGCAGATCGCCGCCGCCTGCTTCATCAGCGAGAAGACGGTCAAGAACCACATCAACCGCATCTTCGCGAAGCTCCGGAGCGCCACGCGCAGCGAGGCGATAGCCCGCTGGCTGGGAACCGCCCGTCCAGGAGTGACCGGTCATGGGTAGACAGAGTGCGCAGTGGGTCCGTAATTGGGTCCCGGGACCCTTGGTCACGACTGGTGACTCGCCGTACCGTCCGCAGATCGACACCGGTACCGGCCCGGGAGGGAACCCCCATGTCACAGAACACGCTGCTGAAGGCCGCCGTGGAGGCGCGGATCAGGGTGAACGGGTGGACGGACACGGCCGTGACGAGGCTCCGCAAGCGCCACGCGACCCTCGACCGCGGCCAGACCGCCTTCGAGTACCTCGGCATCATCCTGGTGGTGATCGTGATCGTCGGAGCGATCGTCGGCTCCGGTGTCGGTTCGGAGATCACCAAGCGGATCAAGCAGGCGGTCACGGACATCAAGGCCGGCTAATGTCCCCCCGCGGCGCGCGCGGGTACGACCGGGGCCAGGCATTTCCCATCTACGTGGTGGTGGTCGCCGGTCTGCTCTTCGCGGCGCTGGCCTTCTTCGCGGTGGGGCAGGCGTCGGTCAGGCGCAGCGATGCCCAAGGGGCGGCGGATGCCGCGGCTCTTGCGGCCGGGCGCGAAGCCCGGGACGACGTGTTCTTCGGTCTCGACCTTTCCACGGTGGACATCGGGGTCTGGGAGAGGATCGTCGACGGCGATTTCTTCCGGGTCGGCGGGGCCTGCGCGGCGGCTGAGGCCTTCGCGGCGCAGAACGACGCGAAGGCGTCGTGCACGGCGGCTCTCCCCCGGTTCACCGTCACGGTCGAAACCAGTGCGGCCGTGGGGGACTCGGTGGTCCCCGGCACCAACGGCATGCACGCGACGGCGAAGGCCACGGCGCTGATCGAGCCCAGGTGCCACCTCGGTGCCGTGGTCGGTCCGAGTCCTTCCCCCACCCCTACCACCACCTCCGCCCCCACAGCCACCACTCCGCCCGGTGGTGGCTCGCCGTCTCCGGTGCCGACCGCACCGACGGTGACCTTTGATTGCGGTGGGGAAACCGTCAAGCTCGACCCGTTGAAGCCGGGTTCGCTCAAGGCATTGACCAGAAAGCTGTTCAGCGTGCGACTCGTCGCCTGACACGGACCGAGAGACAAGGAAGCGTTCATAGATGAGCATTCGGCGCATGGTGGGGGTCCGTGGGGGGATGGCCGTTGCAGGTGCGGCGGTCATGGTCGTCACGTTGGCCGGGTGCGGTGGTGAGGGCGACGGCAAGTCGGCTGAACCGCGTAATTCCGCGACGGCGCAGCCCCAGGGAACGGCGTCCCAGAAGGGCGCACCGAGTACGGATCAGAGCTCTGAGCCGACCGAAGTCATCGCCACGCTGAACGGACAGTCCGGTATGGCGTTGGAGATCAACTCGGTACGGCGCGACCCAGGTGGCTTCCTCACCGTCTCCGGACAGCTCAAGAACACGGGCAGCCAGTCGTACAAGGACACCGTTGCCTGGCGCGGCATCGAACTCAAGGGAACCGGGGAGTCGGTCGCCGGTGCCACGCTGGTCGACAAGGCCGGGAAGAAGCGCTATTACGTGCTACGGGACACGGAGTCCAGGTGCCTGTGCACGACGGGCGTCTCCAGCGTCGACGCCGGCCAGGTGATCCCGTTCTTCGCGCAGTTCCCGGCACCGCCGAGCTCGACCAGTGAGGTGGAATTCAGCCTCCCGACCTTTGCCACGGCCACCGTCAAAATCTCTGGGTGACCCATGACCACACGCCATCGCGCAGCAGCCGTCACCGCAGTCTCCGCACTCGTCGTAGCCGGAGGGCACTTCATCGGGGCCACCGCCGCCCACGCCGATGACGTGAAGCCGTCCGTACCCCCCGGCACGGAGCCCTCGGCCTCCGCGCCCGTGGCGATCGACTCCAACGCCCCCGGGCTGAAGATCCCGCAGGGCGGAACCCTCGCGCCGGTCAAGGTGCTGGACATCGCCGAGGTCGTCGAGGACCTCGGGGGAGAGCAGCGGCGGCAGGAGACGAACCAGACCGTCATGATGGCGCTGCAGTCCGAGGTGCTGTTCCCCGAGGACAGTGCCGTCTTCAACGCGCAGGCCGCCGCTCGGATCCAGGCCATCGGCAACGAGATCAACCAGTCCAAGGCGACCCGCATCCGCGTCTTCGGTTTCACCGACGACCAGGGCAGCTACGAGCACGGCAAGGAGCTGTCCAAGCAGCGCGCCGACGCCGTGCACAACGAGCTGGCCAAGACCGTGACGAACCCGAGCGTCGTCTTCGACGTCCGCGGTTACAGCGAGGACTACCCGATCGCCGACAACGGCACCGAAGAGGGCCGCAAGAAGAACCGCCGGGTGGAGATCACCTTCCCGCGCGGCTCCGAAGGCTAGGTGTCAGCTCGACCGCGGCCGCCGTCGGAGGCGGCCGCGGGAGGCTTCGACGAGCGTGCCGAGGGCCGGCGACCGGACCGGTACGCAGACAACGAGCTCGGTCAGGGAGAGCCACCCCGGGGTCTGCCCCTCCCCGAGGACCGTCCGGCGAGAACACCGTGACGGTCGTCGCGCATGCCACGGCGGCGCCGACGAGCCCCAGGTAGATGAGCCCCAGGTGGATCGCCGAAGCGGGGTTCGCGAAGGTCAGGCGTACGAGCGTGCGAGCGTACGGGCGTCCATCCGTCCATGATGGGCGGGCGCCGGGCCCCTGTCGTGAGGGGCCGTACCCGGATCAGCCGAACTGCCCCGGCTGGTAGTCGCCGGCCGGCTGCTGGACGATCACGTTCATCCGGTTGTAGGCGTTGATGAGGGCGATGAGGGAGACCAGCGCGGCCAGCTGGTCCTCGTCGTGGTGCTTGGCGGCCTCGGCCCAGGCCGCGTCCGTGACCCCGCCCGCCGCGTCGGCGATGCGCGTGCCCTGCTCGGTCAGCTCCAGGGCCGCCCGCTCGGCGTCGGTGAAGACCTTCGCCTCGCGCCAGGCCGCCACCAGGTGGAGCCGCTGCGCGGTCTCCCCGGCGTGCGCGGCGTCCTTGGTGTGCATGTCGGTGCAGAAGCCGCAGCCGTTGATCTGGCTGGCCCGGATCTTCACCAGCTCCTGGGTCGCGGCGGGGAGGGTGGAGTCCGAGATCACCTTGCCCGCGGAGTTGATGTACCTCGCGAACTTGGTGGCGACGGGGTTGCCGAAGAAGTTGAGTCGGGCGTCCATGGTGGTTCTCCCTTGCCGTGTCGACGGTTGCACAGCTCTGACGCATCCGACCCGACGGATGTGACGGCCCCGCACGACAAAGGAGAGTGACCTGCGTCACGTCGCCAGGAGGAGTTCCGCGACCTCGCGCGCCCGGCGGGCCGGCTCCGGGCCGGGGCTCAGGGCGGCCACCGCCGTGGCGCCCTCGACCAGCACCAGCAGCTGGTCGGCGAGCGCGGGCCGGGCCGAGGCCGGGGTCAGCTCCGCCAGCAGGGCGCGCAGTTCCCGCTTGTGGACCCGGACGACCTCCGGCGCGGCCGCGCCCAGTTCCCCGTAGGCGTTGAGGAACGCGCATCCCCGGAAGTCCGGTTCGGAGAACCACCGCGCCAGCCAGTCGAAGACGGCCAGGACCGGCGGCTGCTCGGAGCTCGCCACCGATGCGCGCAGGTTCGCGGTCCAGCGCCGGTCGCGGCGTTCGAGGTAGGCCGTGACCAGGGACTCCTTGGCGGGGAAGAGCCGGTACAGGCGCTTGAGGGGTACGCCGGACGCGGCCCGGATGCGGTCCATGCCGACGGCTTGGATGCCGTGGCGGTAGAACAGCTCCTCCGCCGCGTCGAGCAGCCGGTCGCGCGCCTCTTCGTCGTCCATGGGTGCAGGGTAGCCCGGTTTCGCTTGCGGTGAGAACGCTCGTTCTCCTAGGGTGGGCGCATCGCGAGAACGATCGTT
The DNA here is from genome assembly GCF_057371075.1 of Streptomyces sp. WAC03905. Taxonomy (NCBI): domain Bacteria; kingdom Bacillati; phylum Actinomycetota; class Actinomycetes; order Kitasatosporales; family Streptomycetaceae; genus Streptomyces; species Streptomyces sp. WAC03905. The sequence goes on along the minus strand of NZ_JBXYDZ010000003.1, from coordinate 3,052,558 downwards.
CTCCCCACTGCTTCCGGAAGGCCGAGCCATGACCGCCCGTCCGCCCCTCCCGCCCTTCACCGACGAGACCGCCCGCGCCAAGGTCCAGGCCGCCGAGGACGCCTGGAACAGCCGCGACCCCGAACGCGTCGCCCTCGCCTACACCGAGGACTCGGTCTGGCGCAATCGCGACCGCTTCCTGACCGGTCGCGACGAGATCCGCGCCTTCCTCGCCGAGAAGTGGGAGCGTGAGCTCGACTACCGGCTCCGCAAAGAGCTGTGGGCCCACACCGGCAACCGCATCTCCGTCCGCTTCGAGTACGAGTGGCACGACGCCTCGGGCCAGTGGTGGCGCAGCCACGGCAACGAGCAGTGGGAGTTCGACGACGACGGCCTGATGCGCCGCCGTGAAGCCAGCATCAACGGCGTCCCGATCACCGCGGAGGACCGCCGCATCCCCTGACCCGACCGGAGTGGCGAGCCCACCCCCTTCCCGAAGGCGCCGACAGCGCAGGTGCGTTCGTGCGGTGCTCGCGCGCTACGCCGGTTCCGTAGCGGCTCCGTCTGACAAGATGATCAAAGGCTCCGCCGGGGAGGCCGGCTGGGCATCGGGCAGGGGGCCAGGTATGGCGCGGACTCGGGTGAACGGCGTGGAGCTCTTCCACGAGATCGAGGGCGACGGCGATCCGCTCGTCCTCGTCCACGGTTCCTGGACCGACCACCACAGCTGGCACGCGGTCCTGCCCTACCTCACCCGCGCCCACCGCGTCCTCGTCTACGACCGCCGGGGCCACAGCCTGAGCGAGCGCCCGCCGGGCCGGGGCACCCGGGTCCAGGACGAGGACGACCTGGCCGCGCTCATCGAGATGCTGGGCGCCCCCGCCCACGTGGCCGCGAGTTCCTTCGGCGGGTCGGTCGCGCTCGGCCTCGCCGCCCGGCGTCCCGAACTCCTGCGCAGCCTCGCCGTGCACGAACCGCCGCTGACCGCCGTCGTGGCCGGAGATCCCGAGCTCGACCGGCTGATGCGGGAGGCGCAGGCGCCGATCGACGCCATCCTGGCGGAGGTACGTGCGGGCGAACCCGAGGCGGGCGCCCGCCGGTTCGTCGAGGAGGTCGTGTTCGGACCCGGCGCGTGGGACGGGATGCCGGACCCGGCCCGGCGCACGTTCGTCACCAACGCCCCCACCGCCGCCGACGAACAGGACGACCCGGACTGGGACACCGTCGACCTCGCCCGCCTGGCCCGCTACACCGGCCCGGCGATGCTGAGCAAGGGCACCGCCAGCCCGCCGTGGTTCGGCGCGATCGTCGACCGGCTCGCGCGGGTGCTTCCCGGAGCGCACGCACGCACCCTGGACGGCGAGGGCCACGTACCCCACCTCACCGCCCCGCACCGCTACGCCGAGAACCTCCGCGCCTTCCTCGCCTCCGCCGGGTCCTGACCCGCCCGCGGGCGGCCCCGACGGGCCGCCCGGGCCGGGCGGTTCACGACTCGTCGTGGTGGGCCTGTGTGATGAGGTCCGTCGCGACGTCCAGGGCGGCCAGGCGGGTTTCCTCCGGGTCGCCCTCGACGTGCTGGAGGAACATCATCCCCGCGTGCAGGGTGAACAGGGCGCTGACGCAGCGCACCTGGTCCGTCAGCGGGCCGTCCTCCGTGCGCAGCAGTTCCACCAGGCGGTACAGGCGCTTCTTCACCGTCTCGCCGATGCTCAGCTCACGCGTCGTCGCCTGGTTCTCCTGCATGAAGCGGTACAGCGCCGCCCCCGCCGCCATCGCCTCGCTGTAGCGGCGCAGCACCTCGCGCTTGGTCTCCAGGGTGCGCGGCTGCTGCTCCGCCCACCTGATCAGCTCGTCGATGGGACGCGTGACGTCCTCGAAGAGGCTGATGATGATGTCTTCCTTGGTCTTGAAGTGGTAGTACAGCGCCGCCTTCGTGACCTCCAGCCGCTCCGCGATCTCCCGGAGCGACGTCTTCTCGTACCCCTGCTCGACGAAGAGCTCCAGCGCGATGTCCTGGATGCGCTGGCGCGTGTCGCCACGACGGCGCTGCGGACTGCTGCTGGACATGTCTCTCCTCGCGTTACTTACTTGACGCCCGGCAAGTTACGGGTCTACGGTCCCCAGTGTAGTGAACTAGCCGGGCGGCAAGTAAGTGCCGATCCGGCAGGTAGTGCCCAGGGGAGTGGACAGGAAATGGTGGAGACAAGCAAGCCCGCGGAGACCTCGCAGGAGGTGAAGCCACGCAGCGTGCGGGTCGTCCTCATGGCCCTCATGATCGCAATGTTGCTGGCGATGCTCGACAACATGATCATCGGCACGGCGATGCCCACCATCGTCGGCGAACTCGGCGGCCTGGAGCACCTGTCCTGGGTGGTGACCGCATACACCCTGGCCACGGCCGCCTCCACCCCCATCTGGGGCAAGATCGGCGACATGTACGGCCGGAAGGGCTCCTTCCTCACCTCGATCGTCATCTTCCTGATCGGCTCCGCGCTCAGCGGCATGGCCCAGGACATGGGTCAGCTCATCGGCTTCCGCGCGATCCAGGGCCTCGGCGCCGGCGGTCTCATGGTCGGCGTCATGGCGATCATCGGCGACCTGATCCCGCCCCGCGAACGCGGCAAGTACCAGGGCATGATGGCCGGCGTGATGGCCCTCGCCATGATCGGCGGCCCGCTCGTCGGCGGCACCATCACCGACCACATGGGCTGGCGCTGGTCCTTCTACATCAACCTGCCCCTCGGCGCCGTGGCCCTGGCCATGGTGACCGCCGTGCTGCACCTGCCCAAGCACCCCGAGCGACAGCGCCCGAAGATCGACTACCTCGGTGCGGCCCTCCTGACCGTCGCCATCACCTCCACCGTGCTCGTCACGACGTGGGGCGGCAACGAGTACGCCTGGGGCTCCGCCCAGATCCTCGGCCTCGTCGCCGTCGGCGTGCTGTCGACCGCCGCGTTCCTCTACGTGGAGACCCGGGCGGCCGAGCCCGTCATGCCGCTGCACATCTTCCGCAGCCGCAACTTCACCCTGATGTCCGTGATCGGCTTCCTGGTCGGCTTCGCCATGTTCGGCGGCGTGCTCTACCTCCCGCTGTTCCAGCAGTCGGTGCAGGGCGCCTCCGCCACCAACTCCGGGCTGCTGCTCCTGCCCATGCTGCTCTCGATGATGGCCGTCTCGCTGATCGCCGGACGCGTCACCACCAGCAGCGGCAAGTACAAGATCTTCCCGATCGTCGGCGGCGGCCTGATGGTCGTCGGGATGTTCCTCCTCGCCACCATGGACACCGGCACCACCCGCCTGGTCTCCGGCCTCTACATGGCCGTCCTCGGCGCCGGACTCGGCTTCCTGATGCAGATCACCATGCTGGTCGCGCAGAACAGCGTCGACATGAAGGACATGGGCGTCGCGTCCTCCTCGGCGACCCTCTTCCGTACGCTCGGCGGCTCCTTCGGCGTGGCGCTGATGGGCTCGCTCTTCACCTCCCGCGTCACGGACACCATGTCCGAGCGCCTGGGCCCCGAGGCCGCTTCGGCCGCGGGATCCGCCCAGTTGGACGCGGCGAGCCTGGCCAAGCTGCCCGAGGCCGTGCGCGAGGCCTACCAGCACGCGGTGGCCGCCGGTACGCACTCGGCGTTCCTGCTCGGCGCGGGCGTCGCCGTACTGGGCTTCCTGGCGGCCTGGTTCGTCAAGGAGGTCCCGCTGCGCGGTGCCGGTCCGGCTCCCGCCGCGGCCCCGGCCGACGGCAAGTCAGCCCCGGCGGCGCAGGAGTCCCTCGCGCACTGACCGCGCACTGACCGCGCACGCAGGCGGGCAACCGCACCTGCGACCATCCCGGCCCCGGCGGACGACGAGTCCGCCGGGGCCGGGCGTTTTCCCCGCGACCGGGCCGGGAAGGAGCTCCGGGCGATCGAGGACCGACGTCCCATCAGCCCCATCGGTCCTGTCAGTCCCATCGGTCCTGTCAGTCCCATTACGGGGAATTTATGGGTGATTTGGCTGGAACTCCTCTGAGGCGACGAACGTCCTGATCCACGGAACGCTCGCACGGCAGATGGGGAGTGGACGGTTCATGGGATTCATGGCGCACACGAACAAGAAGGGTGTCCGGGCCGGTACGGCCGTCGTCGCGTCGGCCCTCGCCGTGACGGCGACGGCCTGGGGAGTGGCGACCCTCGTGCAACCGGGCAGCGCGGGAGCGGCCGCCCGCCAGAACGTCTCCCGACCCGAAGGCGGCGACCGGTCCGGCCACGGCCGGGCGGGCGGACCCGGGCAGCGGCCGAACGGGATACCCGAGGGCATAGCCCACTCCTCCGAGAGCGGCGGGAACGCCGTCAACATCACCATCGACGACGGCCCCGACCCCCGCTGGACCCCCGCAGTGCTCGACGTCCTGCGCGAGCACGGCGTGAAGGCGACCTTCTGCATGGTCGGCCCGCGCGCCAGGGCGCACCCGGACCTCGTCAAGAAGGTGGTCGCGGCCGGCCACCGGCTCTGCGACCACACCATGGACCACGACACGGCCATGGACAAGAAGCCCGTCGACTTCCAGGAACGACAGATCCTCGACGCCAAGAAGCTCATCGAGGAGGCCGCCGGCGACGGCGCGAAGGTCGAGTACTACCGGGCCCCCGGCGGCGCCTTCACCCCCGACAGCCGGCGCATCGCCGCGGCGAACGGGATGCGCCCGCTCGGCTGGAACGTCGACACCAAGGACTTCGAGAAACCGGGCACGGCCGCCATCGTCGACGCCGTCAAACGCGAGATGGGCAACGGCCCGACCGTCCTCTTCCACGACGGCGGCGGCAACCGGGCCCAGACCGTCGAGGCCCTCGACCAGGTCCTGGCCTGGCTCCGCGACCAGGGCCGCCCGACCGGCTTCCCGGTCCGCACCGCACCCGACGCCCCGTGAGCCGCGCCGCCGCCACCCGCCCCTGACACGCCGTCCGCCGCGCGAACGGGTGAGGGTCGACGACACGGAAGCACCCGCGTTGTTACCTGGTCGGGCACGCACGCACCCCGCACGCACGCACCCCGCACGTACGCGCGCACCCTGCAGCCACGCCCGCACCCGCACGTACGCCCGACCAGGAGGCTCCCGTGGCCATCGCCCCCGCCAAGCTGTCCGACCCCGTGGTCGGCGCCCTCGTCGCCGCCGTCAACGCGCACGACAAGGACGCCTTCCTCAAGCTGCTCACCGCCGACGCGACCATGTCCGACGACGGAACGGAGCGCGACCTCCACGAGTGGATCGACCGGGAGATCTTCAACTCCCGCGGTCACATGGACGTCCAGTCCGAGTCCGACGCCGGCAGCTCTCTCGTCGTCAACTACCGCAACGACACGTGGGGCGAGATGCGCACCGCCTGGCGCTTCACCGTCGCCCCCGGCGGCGGCCGCATCAGCCGCTTCGAGACCGGCCAGGCCTGACTCAGAGCGCCCGAGCCACCTCCAGCACCGCCGCTGTCAGGCGCCCGTTCTCCGGGGCGATCCCGCCCGGGAAGCCGAAGCGGCGGCGCGTGTACCCGTACGCGATCCCCGTCACCGGGTCGGCGAAACCCTGCCCGCCCGCCGCGCCGCAGTGCCCGAAGGCCAGCGGCCCGACCGCGTGCTGCCGCTCGAAACCCAGCCCGAAGTGGTCCCACTCCCCGGTCAGCACCTCCTGGCCCGGCGTCTGCAGCCGTGCGAACTCCGCCGCCGTCTGCGGCTCCAGCAGTGCGGCCCGGCCCCCCACCTCGCCGATCGCAGCCGCGTACAGGCCCGCGACGCCGCGCGCCGAACCGATCCCGCCCGCCGAGGCGGGGCCGAGTTCCCGCGTCCGCGGGTGGTTGGCGTGGGTGACCAGGTTCATCGGCGGCTCCCGGTGCCAGTTGAAGGCCACCGCCAGCAACTCCGGCACCGGACCGGCCGCCGCCTGCGCCGCGGCCTGCTCGGGCGTCGGCAGCATTTCCAGGACGGGCTTCCAGCGGGCCTCCCGGGACGCCGGAAGCCCCATGTAGAGATCGAGCCCGTAGGGGGCGCGCACGCGCTCCTCGTACACCTCCTGCAGTGACCTGCCCGTCGCGCGCCGCACGACCTCGCCGGTCAGGGCGCCGATCACGAAGGCGTGGTAGCCGTACGCCGTCCCCGGCTCCCAGTACGGCTTCTGCCCGGCCAGGCGGGCCGCGATCAGCGCGTCGTCCGCGATCTCGTCGTAGTCGAAGCCGCCGTCCACGCCGATCAGCCCCGCCCGGTGGCTGATCAGCTGGCGCAGCGTCAGCCGCTCCTTGCCGTACCCGGTGAACTCCGGCCAGTACGCCGACACCCGCCGGTCCAGATCCAGCGTGCCGTCCTGCACGAGCAGCGCCACCACCAGGTGCGCGGCACCCTTGGTGATCGAGTAGACCCCGCTCAGCGTGTCGCCGTCGGTGTCCTCGCCGGCCCACAGGTCGACGACGCGCCGCCCCCGGTGGTGGACGGCGAGCTGGGCCTCGGGCGAGTGCGGCTCCGCCGCCGCGAACGCCTCGAACTCCTCCCGTACCCGCTCCCACCCGGCCGCCACCGTGCCGCCCACACCGTTCGCGCTCATTGCGTCCCCTCGGATCGGATCGTCGTTCCGCAGCTCCCGAACCGAAGTGGATCATCGGATATTCCGGTGATCACCGGCTCCCGTACGGGTGAAAGGCCGTGCCGCGTCGTTCCGGCCCGCGCCGGGGTGCCGTTGGTCCCGGCATGAAGCGCACCCGCACCGCCGCTCTCGCCCTGGTCACCGCCGCCGCGGCCCTCGCCCCCGTCCTCGTCCAGCAGGCCACCGCCGCGGAGGGCGCGTACCTCCAGGACCCGGCGGGCGGCGAGAAGACCATGAAGTCGATGTGGACCGAGGACGAAATGCACAAGGTGGAAGGGCAGTTCCGCTTCCACCCGGGGGTCCAGTACAAGACGGTCAGCCGCCCCGGCCCCGCGGCCGCGCCCGACTACGAGCGCAGGACCGGCGACCCGAAGACGCTGGCGTGGCAGCCCTCGTACGAGTTCGCCTGGTCGGTGTCGGACTCGACGGTGGTGAAGAAGGCGGTGACGGTCAAGGAGGGCGAGCACCCGATCGTGGTGCACGCCGTACTGCGCCGCGCGGACCGGTCGACGGTCGCCGAAGTGCACAGGGAACTGCACGGCAAGCCGGCGACGGGGCGCGAGAAGATCGCGGGGGACCGGCGGATCGCCTGCGACACCGGTGAGTACACGGTGCAGTGGTCGGTGACCCGCTCGGGCTACGGGACGCTCACGGGCTCCCTGCGCTGGAACTCCAGCTGCGAGCAGTACCGGACGGCCTTCTCCCAGGACCACGGGAAGCAGCGCTGACGCCCGCGCCGGGACCGCAGGCCGGGGCGTCCCTTCGGAAGCGTGCTGCGGGGCCGTCGCCCGGGCCGTCGCTCCGGACCGTCCTTCGGGACCGTCACCCGGGACCGACCCTTCGGGGACCGGCCGCCCCGCGCACCTCGTGAGTGCTCGGCGGGCGACTGGGCCGCGGCCTTGGATCAAGTGCCGTAGTGGCCATGGTGCCGCACGGGGTGGTCTGCGGCCCGGGCCGAAGGTCCCGTGTCGTGCGGGACTTCGACGCTCTCGGTGTTCTCGGCGCTCTCAGCGTCTCAGTGCTTCTTGGAGGCCTGGGCAGCCTGCGCGGCGATGCCCTCCAGGACGCCCTTGGGGTCGCCGGTCGGTTCCACGGCGCGCCCGATGTTGCGCTTGATGGTGTCGCTGACCGTCACCCAGGCGGGGTCGTTGACCGGGTAGAGCTGGGCGCCGCGCAGCGCGTTGAGGAACTGCTGGTCGTTCTTGTCGAGACCGCCGCCGGCCGGGGTGCGCGAGGCGGTCACGGTGGACGGCAGCAGGTGGTAGCGGCTGGCGAAGTCGGACAGGTTCTTGTCCTGGTAGACGAAGTCCAGGAACTTCCCGATCTCCGCCCGCTTGCCGTTCTGCTTGAAGGCCATCATCCAGTCGGCCACGCCGACGGCCGGCGGGGTCTCCCCGGTGCCGAGGTCGTCCGCGACGGGCATGGCGGTGGTGACGACCCCGATGCCCTTGGCGCGCGCCTCGTGGGCGAGCGAGGGGTAGCCGTTGAGCATGCCGACCTCGCCGCGCGTGAACGCGGCGAAGGCTTCGGCCCGGTTCAGCTGGGACGGGGCCGTCGGGCCGGTGTACCCGGTCGCGACCATGTTGGCCTTGACCCACTCCCAGGTCTTGATGTTCTGGTCGGAGGCCAGGCTGTAGTTGCCGCTGCTGTCGGCGTAGCCGCCGCCTCCGCTCAGCTCCCAGATCATCGCCTCGGCGTGCGCCTCCTCCGGGCCCAGCGGCAGGGCGTACGGGTACTTCACGCCCTTGTCCTTGAGCGCCTTGGCGGCGGCCTTGAGGTCGGACCAGGTCTTCGGGGCCTCCTTGATGCCCGCCTTGGCGAACAGCGCCTCGTTGTAGAAGAGCAGGCGGCTGCTCGCCACGAAGGGCAGGCCGTAGAGGGTGCTGCCCACCGAGCCGGCGTCGGCCAGTGGCTGGAGGAAATTCGCCTCGGCGGTGACCGAGAGGAGTTCGTCCGCGGGATAGAGCTCACCCCGGGCGGCGAAGTCCGAGTAAGAACCCATGAGCGCCATGTCCGGCGCCTTGCCGGCCTTGACCATGCGGGAGACCTCCCGGTCGATGTCGGCCCACGGCAGGAGTTCGACCTCGACCTTGATTCCCGGGTTCTCCTTGGTGAAATCCGTCGTCACCTTCTCCCAGAAGGGCTTGGAACTGGTGGCCGGACTGTCGCCGTATTCGGCGGCGACCAGTCGCAACGTGCCGCCGTCACCTGCGTCGTCTCCCGAACCGCCGCATCCGGACAGCGGTACCAGCAGACCGAGCACGGCCGCGGTGGCGGTCGTGCCGAAAATTCTCCGTCGCACGGGTCTGTTCCCCTGAATTTCTTTTGTGTCCCGTTATTACTTATGGGTTGCTCCGAGCCGGCTGATCCCTCGATGGCCCGTTGGCCGGAATTCTCTCCTGCGGGAGGGGTGGTTGATTCCATTGGGTCCGCACTTGTGTTCAATGCTCCAACCGGCACTTTTGCGAATGGTGTTTTCCGATATGTGGTCCAGAAAGTGGACGCGCGTAGACATGCGAAAAGCCCGTTTCCGGTCGGGAAACGGGCTCCATCGGGTGGCGGGTGCGCCGGGTGGGCGGGGTGCGCCGGGCGGCGGCCGGTCAGTCGGCGAACTCGCCCGCGTACGGGTCGGGCTCGCCCGTCTCCGGGTTGCGGCCCTCCTGCCAGCGGCGCTGCGCCTTGCGCCAGTGCACGAAGCTCAGACGGCCGCCGTCCCAGAAGGTGATGCTGACCGGGCTCACGTCGAACTCGTCGGAGCAGAGCCGGTGGAGGAACTCGGCCATGCCGTACGGGTACACGGCGAAGGAGTCGGCGGTGTGCCGTCCGCACACCAGGACCGGCCAGCGCTCCGGGTCCGGGTCGGAGGTCAGCCAGCACAGGATGTCCGAGCCGCCGGTGACACCCCAGGCGATGATCGACTCCGGGTCCACGTCGAAGGCCGAACGACCGCCCTCCGCCTCCCACATCTGCCGGGCGTTGTCCGTCTCCTCGGCCATCTCGGCCGGGTCCCACTGGAGCCCGGGCTTGGGCAGCGGCAGCAGGATGCTGGCCTCGCCGTTGATGGAGCCGGCGCCGAACCGGCCCATGAACGCGATGAAGTCGGCCGGGAAGCGGGTCCCCCAGGCCTTCTCGGCCGCGGGCCAGTCGATGTCCTCGTCGGCGCCGTGCGTCGCCGGCATGATCTGCTCCAGCGCCTTGATCCGCGCGTTCTCCGTCATGCCGCTCCCCTGACGCCCCAGCTCAACCGCCCCAACCTACTCCGCCGGGCGCCCACCCCCTAGGGGGTGTCCACCTCCAGCGTGGTCCCGGTCGCCAGGCCCCACCCGGCCATGGCTCCGGCCGCCGCCTCCAGGACGTGCCGGGCGCGCATCCGCGGCAGCCCGATCCGGCCGGGAGCCATGGTGACCACCCCGAGCACGCGCAGGTTCCGGTCCAGGTACGCCACGTCGATCGGGAACCGCATCCGGAAGGTGTGCACGCTCGCCGCGGGGGTCAGCAGCATCGCCCCCTCGATCCCGTCCCGCCCGAGCAGACCGCGCGTCCTCGCCCGGTACGAGGCGGCGACCTCCAGCGGGATCCGGGTCGGGTCCGTGCCGACCCGCAACACGGCGGGCCCGTCATGCCAGTACGCCATGGCGGCCACCCTAGCCAGGGGGTGTCCGACGGATCATGGCCGGGCCCGGCCCGCCCGGTGCCGCGCCTTGCCGCGTCGTCGTCGGTCGCCGACGCTCCGCGTCGCCTCCCGGGCTCGCGTGCCCCGGCGTCCGGATCCGGCCCGATCGGTACGGCGGCCCCGGGGGCGAGCGCTACCTTCGCCGGATGGGTGTGGTCGTGATCGTTCTCGCCGCCGGGTACGGCGTGGCCGCCGGGCTGCTGCTGCCGCGCGCGGCCTACCGGCTGTCCGTGGAACCCGGCGCCCCCTGGCGGGAGCACTGCCCCCAGGGGCACCCGCTGCGCGGCTGGCTCGGCCCGGCCCGCTGCCGCCCGCCCCGGCCCGCGCACCGGTACGGGCCGCGGGCCGCGCTCCCGTCCGTCCTCGCCGCGGGGGCCTGCGCCCTGATCGCCGCGGCCGTCGGACCGCGGCCCGAGGCGGCGGCGTACGCGGCCCTGGCCCCGCTCCTGGTCCTGCTCGCGCTCGTCGACCGGGCCGTGCACCGGCTGCCCGACGTACTGACCCTGCCGCTCGCCGCCGGAGCGGCCGCCCTGCTCGGGCTCGCCGCCCTGCTGCCCGGCTCGGCCGGGTCCTGGCGGCTCGCGCTGCTGGGAGGGGGCGCGCTGGGAGCCGCGTACCTGGTGCTCCACCTGATCAACCCCGCCGGCATGGGCTTCGGCGACGTCAAGCTCGCGCTCTCCCTGGGGGTCGCTCTTGGGTGGTACGGGTGGGGGGTATGGGCCGCAGGTGCCTTCCTCGGCCTGCTCTACGGCGCGCTGTACGGCCTGACCCTGCTCCTGCGCGGCTCCGCGACCCGTGAGCAGGGGTTCGCCTTCGGCCCCTTCATGGCCGCCGGAGCACTCACCGGAGTGCTGCTGGGTGGTTTCGGAGCGTAATCATTGCGCGCCGATGCACGCAGCATGCTTTACGAAGGGTTATGGTGGAACCCCCCCCCTCGGGCCGGTCCGTATCCCCCCCACGGACCGGCCCGTTTTTCGTTCACCCGTCCCCCGCCCGGGTGTTGGGGCAAAAATGCAGGTCAGCCGCGCTGGGCCCAGATGTTCGTGCCGGGCGTGGACACCGCGAAGGAGTCGATCTCCTTCAGCTCCTCCTCGGAGAGCGGCGCACCGGCCAGGGCGGCCACGTTCTGCTCCAGCTGACGGACGCTCGACGCGCCGATCAGGGCCGAGGTCATCCGCTCGTCGCGCAGCACCCACGTGAGCGCGAGCTGGGCCAGCGACTGGCCGCGGCGGGATGCGATCTCGTTCAGCCCGGCGAGCCGGCGCAGCACGTCGTCCGAGAGCAGGTCCGGGTTGAGCGACTTGCCCTGGGCGGCGCGGGAGTCGGCCGGGATCCCCTTGAGGTACTTGTCGGTCAGCAGGCCCTGTGCGAGCGGGGCGAAGGAGATGCACCCCATGCCGGCGTCCTCCAGGGCGTCCAGCAGGCCGTCCTCCTCCGTCCAGCGGTTGATCATGGAGTACGAGGGCTGGTGGATGAGCGGGCGCACGCCCAGCCCGCGCAGGATCCGCACGGCCTCGGCCGTCTGCTCGGCCGTGTAGGAGGAGACCCCGACGTAGAGCGCCTTGCCCTGCTGGACCGCGGACGCGAGGGCGCCCATGGTCTCCTCCAGCGGGGTCTGCGGGTCGAAGCGGTGCGAGTAGAAGATGTCGACGTAGTCGACGCCCATCCGCTTCAGCGACGCGTCGAGCGAGCTGAGCAGGTACTTGCGGCTGCCCCATTCGCCGTACGGCCCGGGGTGCATCAGGTAGCCCGCCTTGGTCGACAGGATCAGCTCGTCGCGGTAGGACGCGAAGTCCTGCGCGAAGATCTTGCCGAAGTTCAGCTCGGCCGAGCCGGGCGGCGGCCCGTAGTTGTTCGCGAGGTCGAAGTGGGTGACGCCGAGGTCGAAGGCGCGGCGCAGGATCGCCCGCTGGGACTCCAGCGACCGGTCGTCGCCGAAGTTGTGCCAGAGGCCGAGGGAGATGGCGGGGAGCTTGAGGCCGCTGTGGCCGGTGCGCCGGTACTCCATGGAGTCGTAGCGCGAGGGCTCTGCCCGATAGGGATTGGTATCAGTCACGTTGTCCTCCCTATCACGGAGTTGTGACAGACCGAGTTGGGTACCCGATCCCGGCGCGCAGTAATGTGGCGGCCTCGGGGGTGGGACCGCATTTCGCACGGGGGCAAGGCACGGAGGGGCTGGAAGATCGTGAAGCTGCGCGACCTGGTGTACAGGCTTTACGCACGCCGGGTGGAAGGCCGCCTCGACCACGACGCGGCGCCCAAGCACATCGGCGTCATCCTGGACGGGAACCGTCGCTGGGCGAAGGCGTCCGGAGGTACGACCGAGCAGGGCCACCAGGCCGGGGCCGACAAGATCTCCGAGATGCTCGGCTGGTGCACCGAGACGGACGTCGAGGTCGTCACCCTGTGGATGCTCTCCACGGACAACCTGGACCGGCCCGAGGTCGAGCTCCGCCCCCTGCTCAACATCATCGAGAACACCGTGCGGGGCCTCGCCGCGGACGGCCGCTGGCGCGTCCACCACGTCGGCAACCTCGACATCCTGCCCGCCGGTACGCAGCGGGTCCTGAAGGAGGCCGAGCAGGCCACCCACGACGTCGACGGAATACTCGTCAACGTCGCCGTCGGCTACGGCGGCCGCCAGGAGATCGCCGACGCGGTCCGATCCCTGCTCCTGGAGCACGCCCGCAAGGGCACCTCCTTCGAGGAACTCGCCGAGATCCTCGACATCGACCACATCGCCGAGCACCTCTACACCCGCGGTCAGCCCGACCCGGACCTCGTGATCCGCACCAGCGGCGAGCAGCGGCTGTCCGGATTCATGCTGTGGCAGAGCGCGCACTCCGAGTACTACTTCTGCGAGGTCTTCTGGCCGGCCTTCCGCAAGGTCGACTTCCTGCGGGCGCTGCGCGACTACGCCGCCCGCCACCGGCGCTACGGCACCTGACGCCCCCTGAGGGGTTCCGGCCACGAAGGGCCCCTCGGTCACGCCGTCCCCTCCGCTCGAAGCCTTCACCAGGGATTCACCGAGCGTCCGTCATATGCCATGGCATGTCCTGGCCTGTTCGGGGAATATCCCTTTCAGGTCGATGCCCGATCCACGGGTGTCGAGTCTCAGCGGACGGCATGGGGCCGTCCGCCCGGGAGGCCCTTTGCACCAGGACGCACGTGCGGTTCGCACGGACGCAGTGGAGGGCCGGAAATCGGCCCTGGCATGGGTGCCGATGACCGGTCCGGTCTTCATGGCCCGACCTCTTCCGAGGGGGTACGTCCTTCCGTGGTGACCAGCACTAAGCGCCGCCTGTCAGACAGGCGGACCTACGTCCTCGACACCAGCGTCCTGCTGGCAGACCCCAATGCGATCTCCCGCTTCGACGAGCACGAGGTCGTGCTCCCGATCGTGGTGATCACCGAGCTGGAGGCAAAGAGGCACCATCCCGAACTCGGCTACTTCGCGCGCCAGGCCCTGCGCCTGCTCGACGACTTCCGGGTTCGCAACGGTCGCCTGGACGCCCCCATCCCGCTGGGCGATCTGGGCGGCACGCTGCGCGTCGAGCTCAACCACTCCGACCCGGGCGTCCTGCCCGCCGGCTTCCGGCTGGGGGACAACGACTCGCGGATCCTCGCGGTCGCCCGCAACCTCCAGGCCGAGGGCTACGACGTCACGGTCGTCTCGAAGGATCTCCCGCTGCGCATCAAGGCCTCCTCCGTGGGGCTGATCGCGGAGGAGTACCGCGCGGAACTCGCGATCACCGACGGCGGCTGGACCGGCATGAGCGAGATCGGCCTCTCCGGGGAGCAGGTCGACCTCCTCTACTCGGAGGAGCGGCTCTACGTCCCGGAGGCCGCGGAACTGCCCGTGCACACCGGACTGGTCCTGCAGTCCGAGCGCGGCAAGGCCCTGGGCCGGGTCACCGCGGACGGCAACGTCAAGCTCGTACGGGGCGACCGCGACGCCTTCGGGCTGCACGGGCGCAGCGCCGAGCAGCGCATCGCGCTGGACCTCCTGCTCGATCCCGAGATCGGCATCATCTCGATGGGCGGCCGGGCCGGCACCGGCAAGTCCGCGCTGGCGCTGTGCGCCGGCCTGGAGGCGGTGCTGGAGCGCAGGCAGCATCAGAAGGTGATGGTCTTCCGGCCGCTGTACGCGGTGGGCGGCCAGGACCTCGGCTACCTGCCGGGCGACGCCTCCGAGAAGATGAGTCCCTGGGCGCAGGCGGTCTTCGACACGCTCTCGTCGGTCGCCGGACGCGAGGTCATCGAGGAGGTCCTGAACCGCGGGATGCTGGAGGTCCTTCCGCTCACGCACATCCGCGGCCGCTCGCTCCACGACGCTTTCGTGATCGTGGACGAGGCGCAGTCGCTGGAGCGGAACGTGCTGTTGACCGTTCTGTCCCGGATCGGCGCCAATTCGCGGGTCGTTCTGACCCACGACGTCGCCCAGCGGGACAACCTCCGGGTCGGCCGGTACGACGGAGTCGTCGCCGTGGTCGAGAAGCTGAAGGGGCATCCGCTCTTCGCGCACGTCACGCTGACGCGTTCCGAGCGCTCCCCGATCGCCGCCCTGGTCACCGAGATGCTGGAGACCCTCTGACCCGGGCGGGCCCGCGGGGCCACCCGTCAGGGTGGCTGAACCGGTCAAAAACCCCATAGCGGGAAGGCGAGTTGGCGCCGCCCGGCAAAGGCCCCAGAGCCTAGCCGGGCGGCGTCGCGCTGCACAGCCCTTTGAGGAAATCGATGGCGACATGCCAGGTGTGACCTTTCCCACGCAACGGAGAATTGCCTTGCGGTGTCGAGGTCCGGCAGAGTCTGGTTTCCGTCAGGCCCCGCATACGGCACACCTGTATCTCCCGTGAGGTACGCGCAGCACCACAACTCCACAACCGATGGCCGTATGCCGCCCGGAGCTACACGCGGCAGCCCCCGCAGGGGAGTTGCCCACGGGCCCGCGCCTCCAGTGACCGTAGAACCACGGAGGCCAGAGTCGAGGGCACTTTTGCGCCCGCGCGGTCACTGCGGACGCTGCTGGAAGGACACCGTGTGAGCCGGATCTCGGTCCGGGGGTTCGCAGTGGCTTCGGCCACCGCGGTCACCACCGTCGGCGCAGTCGTGGGCGTTGCCACCGGCGACCCCACGAACGATCTCGAGACGACCGCGTCCGGGGCGACCCTCCTCGCAGACATCCCGGTCGGCGACCAGGCGCAGGTCCAGAGCGCGTCCCTGACGCAGCAGGCCGACACCATCGCGCACGCCGCCGACGCCGACGCCAAGCGCTCGGCCGAGGAAGCCGCGCGCGTCCAGGCCGCCGAGGACGCCAAGTCCAAGAAGGCCGAGGCGCAGAAGGCCGCCGACGAGAAGGCGAAGAAGGAACGCGAGGCGAAGGAAGTCGCCAGCCGTTCCGCCGCCCGCGACGCCGGTGACTTCGCCGTCCAGAGCTCCTACACGGTCGCTCAGGTCAAGGCCATCGCCCAGCAGATGGTCCCGGCCGGCCAGTTCCAGTGCTTCTCGAACATCATCAACCAGGAGTCCACCTGGAACTACCTGGCCGTGAACAAGTCCTCCGGGGCCTACGGTCTGGTCCAGGCGCTCCCCGGTTCGAAGATGGCCTCGGCCGGCGCGGACTGGCGCACCAACCCCGCCACGCAGATCAAGTGGGGCCTGAACTACATGGAAGACCGCTACGGCAGCCCCTGCGCCGCGTGGAGCTTCCACCAGGCCAACGGCTGGTACTGACGGCCGCCGCCGCACCGCGGCGCCACAGCTCGACCCCGGGCAGCCCCGCACCGTCGTACGGTGCGGGGCTCCTCGCGTGTACGGTCATCGGGGTGTCCCGGTAGATCGGGGGGACGGGGGAAGGAAGCTGACATGGCGAAGAGAGAAGGCTGGCTCGGCCGGCTGGGCAACAGGCTGAACGCGATGGAGGCGCGGCTCAACGAGCGGCGCGCCGAGGTCGAGGCCGAGACCGGCGGCGACCTGCCCGCGCGGTCGGGGCCGACCACGAAGGCACCGGCCGCAGGGGAGGCCCCGGCGGCCGACGAGCGGTCCGACGCACCCGCGCAGGGGCGCGCTGCCTCCCCGGGCGCCCCCGTGCGCTACGAGCGCCCCGAGCGGCCCGATCCGGCGAGCGTGGTCCCCTGGGGCATGCGCGTGGCCGCCGAGGCCAGCTGGCGGCTGCTGCTGCTCGCCGGGATGCTCTGGGTGCTGATGAAGGTGATCAGCGAAGTCCGCCTGGTCGTCCTCGCCTTCGCGGCCGCCATGCTCGTCACCGCGATGCTCCAGCCCTTCGTCGTGCGGCTGCGCAGGCTGGGCATGCCGCGCGGGCTGGCCACGGCCGTCACCGCGGTGCTCGGCTTCGTCGTCATCGGGCTCGTCGGCTGGTTCGTGGTCTGGCAGGTCATGGAGAACCTCGACGACCTGTCCGACCGGGTCCGCGACGGCATCAACGAACTCAAACTCTGGGCACTGGACAGTCCGTTCCACGTGACCGAGAAGCAGATCAACGACATCGCGAAGAACCTCAGCGAGACCATCGGCACCAACACCGAGCAGATCACCTCCGCCGGACTCCAGGGCGTGACGGTCCTCGTCGAGATCCTCACGGGCATGCTGCTCGCGATGTTCTCGACGCTGTTCCTGCTCTACGACGGCAAGCGCATCTGGAACTGGGCGCTCGGCCTGGTCCCGGCCGCCGCCCGCGCCGGAGTCGCCGGCGCCGGTCCGCGCGCCTGGCGCACGCTGACCGCGTACGTCCGCGGGACGGTCATCGTCGCCCTCATCGACGCCATCTTCATCGGCCTGGGGCTGTACTTCCTGGACGTGCCGATGGCGGTGCCGCTGGCCGTGTTCATCTTCCTGTTCGCCTTCATCCCGCTGGTCGGCGCGGTCATCTCGGGCGCGCTGGCGGTGGTCGTGGCGCTGGTGACCCAGGGCGTGTTCACCGCCCTGATGACGCTGCTGGTGGTCCTGGCGGTGCAGCAGATCGAGGGGCACGTGCTCCAGCCGTTCATCCTCGGCCGGGCGGTACGGGTCCACCCGCTCGCCGTGGTCCTCGCGGTGGCCGCGGGCGGGATGATCGCGGGCATCGGAGGGGCGGTGGTCGCCGTACCGCTGGTGGCCGTCACCAACACGGTGGTGGGATACCTGAGGGCGTACTCGCGGGAACAGCACCACCTCGGGCACGGGATGGTCGGCCCCGCACCGCACGGCGCGACGGCGCTGGGCGCGGGGCCCGGCGACGAGGAGGAGCCCCCCAGGCCCTGACCGGGCCGAGGAAGCGGGAACGGACGCCACCGTCGGTGGCGTCCGCAGCGGCACGACACGGGGGAACGAACATGATCACCGAGCCGGAGCTCGACACCGCAGGCGACACCGGCCCGGCGGGGGAGCAGGCGGAGGAACTCGCCCCGCGCGGACGGACGGAGGACGCGGCGCAGGCCCGCCGGCCGTGGCTGTGGGCGCTGGCCGGTGCCGTGGTCGCCTCGGCGGTGTGGGCGGGCGGACTGTACGCCTTCGGGGACCGGCTCGCCGCGCCGCAGCTCGGGTACCGGGCGACGGAGAACCTGTGCGAGGACTTCCGGGCGCAGGCGCTCGGCAGGAACGCAGGGGACCTGCACCGGTACCGGCCGATGAACCAGCAGAGCGACCACCCGGCCGTGCGCGGGGCGATCTGCGTGCTGCGCAACGCCGAGACGGCGCCCACCCTCACCGTGCGGGCGCAGGTCGACCTGCACAAGAAGACCGACCCCGGGCCCGAGTTCGACGTGCCGTCGCTCTGGATGGCCGCCGATCTCGGCGAGGGCCGCACCGAGTCGGTGCAGGGCCTCGGGGAGCGCGCCGTGGTCTTCGTGGGCCCCGGCGATTCCTCGGTCCAGCTCAGGGTGCTCCACGGCGGCGCGGTGTTCACGATCGAGGCCTACGGCAGCGGCACCGCCGGGAACGCCCCGGGCGACTCGGCGGCGCTCCAGGCAGCGATGGTGGAGGACGTACGGGCCCTGATGGCCGCGCTGCGCAAGGGCTGACAGCGCGGGCGGTGGACAGCGCGGGGCCCCGCGACCGGAATCGGTGGCGGGGCCCCGGTGCTCGTACGGGGTGCCGTTACTCGCCGGCGAGGGCGGCCTCGGCGTCGAGGGTGACCGCGACGGCCTGGATCACCGAGGCGATCTTGAAGGCCTCCTGGATCGTCTCGCGGTCGACGCCCGCCTTGCGCAGGACCTGCTCGTGCGAGTCGAGGCACTGGCCGCAGCCGTTGATCGCGGAGACCGCGAGCGACCACAGCTCGAAGTCGATCTTCTCCACGCCCGGGTTGCCGATGACGTTCATCCGCAGCCCCGCGCGCAGCGTGCCGTACTCCGGGTCGGAGAGCAGGTGCCGCGTGCGGTAGAAGACGTTGTTCATCGCCATGACCGCGGCGGCGGACTTGGCGGCGGTGTACGCCTCCGGCGAGAGGTTCGCCTTCGCCTCGGGCTCCAGCTCACGCAGGACGCGCGGGGAGCGGGCGGCGATCGCGCAGGACAGGACCGTGCCCCACAGCTGCTGCTGCGGCAGGTCGCTGTTGCCTATGACCGAACCGAGGTTCAGCTTCAGGTCCTTGGCGAAGTCCGGGACGGACGCCTTCAGGGAGTCGAGGGACATCCGTCACTCACCGGCCAGCAGCGCGCCGGCGTCGATGGTGGCGTCGCCCTTGTTCCAGTTGCAGGGGCACAGCTCGTCGGTCTGCAGGGCGTCGAGGACCCGCAGGACCTCCTTGGGGTTACGGCCCACGGAACCGGCGGTCACCATCGAGAACTGGATCTCGTTGTTGGGGTCGACGACGAACACGGCGCGCATCGGCAGGCCGTCCTCACCGAGGATGCCCAGCTCTGCGGAGAGCTCGCGCTTGATGTCCGACATCATCGGGAAGGGCAGGTCACGCAGGTCGGCGTGGTCCTTGCGCCAGGCGTGGTGCACGTACTCGGAGTCGAGGGAGAAGCCGAGGACCTGCGCGTCGCGGTCGGCGAACTCGTCGTTCAGCTTGCCGAAGGCGGCGATCTCCGTCGGGCACACGAAGGTGAAGTCCAGCGGCCACGCGAAGATGACCTTCCACTTGCCCTCGTAGGTCTTGTGGTCGATCTGCGCGAACTCCGAACCGGCCTCCAGCGAGACGCAGGCGGTCAGGTCGAAGGCGGGGAACTTGTCACCAACAGTGAGCACGCGCTCTCCTTGTTCAAGGGGAATTGACCCCTTTTGGGGGCATTCCGATGGGGTTGGACGTGTCTCACATGCTGGCACAACCTGCATTGATTATGGAAATAGCTAGTCTTGCTGTGGGTGATCGGAGGTACCTATCAGTGGCTGTCGGTAATAGGGGAGCGAAGCAACCGACTCTCGCTCAGCTGCGCGCCTTCGCGGCCGTCGCCGAGCACCTGCACTTCCGCGACGCGGCCGCGGCCATCGGCATGAGCCAGCCGGCCCTCTCCGGCGCCGTGTCCGCACTGGAGGAGGCCCTCGGTGTGCAGCTGCTGGAACGCACCACCCGCAAGGTGCTCCTCTCCCCGGCGGGCGAGCGGATCGCCGTCCGCGCGCAGGTGGTGCTCGACGCCGTCGGCGGACTGCTGGAGGAGGCCGAGGCGGTACGGGCCCCCTTCACCGGGATGCTTCGGCTGGGGGTGATCCCCACCGTGGCGCCGTACCTGCTGCCGACCGTCCTCGGGCTGTTCCACCGCCGCTGGCCGGGGATGGACCTCCAGGTGCACGAGGAGCAGACCGGCTCGCTGCTGGAAGGGCTGGCCGCCGGGCGCCTGGACCTGCTCCTGCTGGCGGTGCCGCTCGGTGTCCCCGGCGTCACCGAACTGCCCCTCTTCGACGAGGACTTCGTCCTCCTCGCCCCTCGCGAGCACGCGCTGGCCGGACGCCGTGACATCCCCCTCGACGAACTGCGCGACCTGCAGCTGCTGTTGCTGGACGAGGGCCACTGCCTGCGGGACCAGGCGCTCGACATCTGCCGGGAGGCCGGGCGGACCACCGGGGCGGACGTCACGACGACCGCCGCCGGACTGTCCACGCTCGTACAGCTCGTCGCCGGCGGCCTCGGGGTGACCCTGCTGCCGCGGACCGCGCTGCGCCTGGAGACCGCCCGCAACGAGTACCTGTCCACGGGCTGCTTCGCCGAGCCCGCCCCCTCGCGGCGGATCGCCCTGGCCATGCGGACGGGGACCGCCCGCCAGGAGGAGTTCGAGGCGATCGCCGCAGCCCTGCGCGAAGCCGTACGCCCGCTCCCCGTCTGGCCCACCGACTAGCGGGGAGCGGGAGCGGGGAGCGGGCGTACCGGGCCGGGCGACGGCCGGCGTCACTCCGTGCGCAGGCCGTCCGGGCGCATCAGCCGCAGCAGCGGCGGCAGGCTGAGCAGGGTGACCGCGGCGACCACGCCCGCGCCGACCCCCGTCATCCCGAGGACCGACGGCCAGTCGATCCGGACCGGCTGGGCGGCCATCCCCAACAGCACGGCGCCCAGGGCGGTGCCCACCGCGGCCGCCAGCACCAGCCCCAGCGCGATCGGCACGGCCGTCTGCCACAGCACCGACAGGCTCAGCGTCGAGCGCTTGGTGCCGAAGGCGACCAGTGAGGACAGCAGCCGCCGGCGTTCGCGCAGCTGCTCCAGCTGGGAGACGAACAGGCTGGCGCCGATCAGGACCAGCACGGCGGCGGCGCCGAAGAACAGCCCCGTGCGGATCGAGGAGAAGCCGGCAGCCTGCTCGGTGTCGCGCAGCGTCATCGCCGTGACCAACGGGTCCGCCGCGAAGACGGCGTTGCGCGCGCGGTCCAGGGCGTCCGGACCGGACTCGTCGACCTGTACGAAGATCCGCTCGTCCGGGAAGTCGCCCAGCTCCTTCGGCGCGGCCGACGGGGTCACCAGCAGGCCGGTGCGCAGCTGCCCGGCGGGGTCCTCCCGGGAGTGGACCGTACGGGCGCCCGCGGGGACCTGCCACTTCGCCGGCGCGGGCCGGTCGTCAGGCTCGGACTCGTAGCGCCGGATGTTGCCGACGAACAGGTCGTCGCCGGGCTCGGCGGTGCCCCCGTAGATCCCCGTGGAGGACGGGCCGGTCAGGATGAAGGCGTCGCCCTCCGTGCAGGAGTCGAGCACGGCGACCTCTCCGAGCGCGTCGCAGGTGCCGACGGTGACCTGGACGTCCTCCTCCTCCGCGGGCACCCGGTGGGCGGCCCGCGTGGAGGTCAGCGGGACCGCGCGGGTGACGCCCGGTACGGAGGCGATCCGCTGGGCGAGGCCGTCGAGCGGCGTGTCCGACACGCGGTTGACCAGGACGGCGACGGCGGCCCTGGAGGGGTCCTGGCCGGTCGACTTGGTGTAGTCGCCCTCGACGCCCGCGAAGAGCATCTGCAGGGCGATGGCGCCGGCGACGGCGACGGCGATGCCGTTGACCAGGCGGGCGGCGGTACCGCTGCTGACCTGGAGCCGGCGCACGGCGAGCTGCCAGGAGACCGGGCCGCCGGACATCCGCCCGACGAAACGCTCCAGCAGCCAGGGCAGCAGCACCGTGATCCCGACGAGGAGCAGCACCACTCCGGCGCTGACCTGCCACTGGTTGAACCTGCCGTGGTCGTTGCCGCGGCCGTCCATGGGCACGAGCAGACCGAGCCCGACCAACGGGAGCAGCAGCCGCCACCAGATGCGACGGCGCGAGGGCCTGGCCGTGCGGACCACGCCCAGCGGCTCGATGACCACGCCGCGCAGGGCGAACAGGGTCACGGCCACGGCCGCCGCGGGCACCGCGAGGGCGACCAGGAGGACCAGCCAGGGGGCCGGGTCGAGGTCGGCGGGGAAGACGCTGCGCTGGCGGAGGCTGACGCTGCCGACCAGGGAGCGGCCGACGGCGAAGAAGCCGGCGCCCAGGACCAGTCCGACGAGGGAGCCGGCCAGTGCCTCGCCGGCCGCGATGCGGCGCACCGTCCTGCTGTCCGCGCCGACCAGCCGCAGTGCGGCGAGCCGCCGGTCGCGCCGCTCCCCGCCGAAGCGGACGGCGGTGGCGATGAACACGGCGACGGGCATCAGCAGGGCGACGAACGTCAGGACGACCATCAGCATGAGCACGGGGTCGAGGCCGTCGCGGTCGGCCTCGTAGCCGAAGCCGGTGATGCGCTCGACGCGGTGGTCGTCGGGGCCGTTCTTGCGGAGGGTGTCGCTGCCCAGGTAGAAGAGCAGTTCGCCGGGGCCGACCAGGCCCCGGTCGCCGACGATCTCGCTGACCGGGCCGTCGAGCCGTTCGCGCAGCAGGGCGCCGTCGGAGGACTTCAGCAGTTCGTCCAGGGCGGGGGAGAGGGCCAGTTCGCCCGGGCCGGGGATCTTCTTCAGGCCCGGTGGGAGCGGGGCGTCCGGGCCCTCGGCCCGCAGTACGTGCCCCTCGATGTCCTTGTCGCGGTACGTCTGCCCGATCCGGGCGTACAGCAGGGTGTCGGGCCCGGGGGCGTCGGCCGTCTCGGAGTTCATCGTCGACCGGGCGTCGCCGCGCTCGTACCGGGCGGAGAGCGCGCCCGGGATCGCGGTGCTGATCAGCAGCAGGGCGACGCCGAGGCCGACGCCGACACCGGTGAGCAGGGTGCGGGTCCAGCCCTCGCGGCCGCCTCCGAAGGCGAAGCGGGCACCCATGCCGAGGTCGCGGGTCCAGACCTGGAGCCCGCTCATACGATCCGCTCCATGTCGCGGGACTTCCCGTCGCGCACGACGATCTCGCGGTCGGAGTAGGCGGCCACGCGCGTCTCGTGGGTGACGAGCACCACGGCGGCGTTCGCGGACCGGGCGGCCTCCGTGAGGAGCTGCATGACCAGTTCGCCGTTGAGGGAGTCGAGGGCTCCGGTGGGCTCGTCGGCGAAGATCACCCGCGGGCCGGTGACGAGGGCGCGGGCGACGGCCACGCGCTGCCCCTGGCCGCCGGATATCTCGCCGGGCCGCTTGGCGCCGAGGTCCTCCACCTGGAGCTGCTCCATCCAGTGCAGGGCGGTGCGTTCGGCCTCCCTGCGCCTGACGCCGGTCAGCCGCAGTGGGAGGGCGACGTTCTCCACGCAGGTCAGCTCCGGTACGAGCTGCCCGAACTGGAAGACGAAGCCGAACTCGGTGCGGCGCAGGGCGCTGCGCTCGGCGTCGCCGAGGGTGGTGAGTTCGCGGCCGGCATAGGTGATGGAGCCGGAGTCGGGCGGGACGATTCCGGCGAGGCAGTGCAGCAGGGTGGACTTGCCGGAGCCGGAGGGGCCCATGACGGCGACGACCTCGCCCGCGTGGATGGAGAACTCGGCGCCGTCCAGGGCGTTGGTGGTCCCGTACGCCTTGCGCAGGTCCGTGGCGGCGAGCAGGGAACCGGCCGGGGGCATCATCGGCGGACCTCCCGCGCGAGCTGGTCGAGGCGGGCCGCGGTGAGCTCCAGCCACCGCAGGTCCGCTTCGAGGTGGAAGAGCGCGTGGTCGCAGATGAGCTGGTCGGCGATGTCGCCCTTGCGCTTGCGCTGGGTGAGGATGCGCATGAGGCGCAGGTGCTCGGCGCGCTGGGCGTCCAGCAGTTCGTCGGCGCGGCGGCCGGTGAGCAGTGCGAGGACGACCTTCGTGTAGAGGGTCGAGTGGAGGTACGGCTCGGGCTTCTCGGGCTGGGAGAGCCAGGCCTCGACGTCGGTGATGCCGGCGTCCGTGATGGAGTACCGCTTGCGGTCGGGACCGCCGCCCGCCTCTATGCCCTCGACCTCGACGAGGCCGTTCTTCAGGAGCCGGGACATGGTCGAGTAGACCTGCCCGTAGGCGAGGGGGCGGTCGTGGCCGAACTTCTCGTCGAAGGCCCGCTTCAGGTCGTAGCCGTGGCGCGGGCCGGCCTCAAGGAGGCCCAGGAGGGTGTGACCGATGGACATGCCGCCGACTATACATCGTGTGTATACGCGCAGTGTATAGAGGTCTTGAGCTGCGGAAACGAAAAAGCCGCCCCCGCGCGGTGGCGCGGGAGCGGCCATCAGTCCGAGGGCTTGGGCGGTCGGCCCCGGCGCGGGATGGGGCCCGGGGCGGAGGGGAGCCGGCCTGCCTCGGCGAGGGCCCGGCGGAGCAGGAACTCGATCTGCGCGTTGGCGCTGCGCAGTTCCTCGCCCGCCCAGCGGGCCAGCGCGTCGTACACCTGCGGGTCGAGTCGCAGGAGCACCTGCTTGCGCGCCTGCCGGCCCGCGGGCTTCTCCTCGCCGGAGGGGGTCACTGGTAGAGGGTGCCCGTGTTGAGCACCGGCTGCGCGGCGCGGTCGCCGCACAGCACGACCATCAGGTTCGAGACCATGGCCGCCTTGCGCTCTGAGTCGAGGTCCACGATCTCCTCCTCCGCCAGCCGGGTCAGGGCGAGCTCGACCATGCCCACCGCGCCCTCCACGATCTGCTTCCGGGCCGCCACGACGGCGCCCGCCTGCTGGCGCTGGAGCATCGCGGAGGCGATCTCAGGAGCGTACGCGAGATGCGTGAAGCGGGACTCGATGATCTGCACCCCGGCGGCCTCCACCCGGGCGTGCAGCTCCACCGCGAGCTTCTCGGTGATCTCCTCGGCGTTCCCGCGCAGCGACAGGCCGCCCTCCTCGTGCGCGTCGTAGGGGTACTCGATGGCGATGTGCCGGACGGCGGCCTCGGTCTGCGTCTCGACGAACTCGGTGAAGTCCTCGACCTCGAAGACCGCGCGCGCGGTGTCCTCGACCCGCCAGACCACGACCGCCGCCAGCTCGATCGGGTTGCCGTAGGCGTCGTTGACCTTCAGGACGGCCGTCTCGTGGTTGCGCACGCGGGTGGAGATCTTCTCCCGCGAGGTCAGCGGGTTGACCCAGCGCAGGCCGTCGGTGCGGACGGTGCCGCGGTAGCGCCCGAAGAGCTGGACGACGCGGGCCTCGCCCGGCGCCACCGTGTTGAGGCCGCTCATCGCGATCACCGAGGCGAGGCCCAGGAGCACGCCGGCCGCGATCAGGGCCACCTTCACCCCGGTGGCCGCCGCCACCGCGCCGGCCACGACCAGTCCCGCGCCCGCGAGCAGACCGACCAGGCCGAGCAGCAACGCCAGCCCGCCGCCCACGCTGCGCGCGGTGAACTCCCGTACTCCGCCTGGAGTGGCTACGTGATTCGTCATGGTTCGCCCCGTTTCTCTGCGCGCAGCCGGTCGGACTGCTTAGCAAAGTGATATCACTTTTTTGCGCAATGGCAACCCATCCGCTTATCTGAGCGTCGGTTCCTGTGATGTGGGTGCTGATTCTCACGTCCGAAATGACCGTAATTAGTCCGGATTGACCAAAGTTTGTCACAGCCTGCGGTGTTAGCTTTCTGAGTTGACGTCGGGGGGGTAATCGAGCGGAGCGGGAGCGATGGGCCGAGCAGAAGTGCGTAAGGCGCAGCAGCGCGGTGCGCGGCGGGCGCCGAGCGGACGCGCGAAGGGCGCCAAGGGGAGCGGGGGCAGCGGCAAGCGCACCGGCATACGCCGCTTCTTCACCTGGAAGAAGATCCTGGGCGCGTTCTTCGGGGTGGTCCTGCTCCTCATGGCCGCCGCGGTCGCCCTGTACTTCTCGGTGAACGAACCCACCGACCCCAACAAGCAGGCGGTGCTCCAGAGCAACACCTACCGGTGGTCCGACGGCTCGATCATGGCCAACACCGGCAAGATGAACCGCGAGATCGTCACCCTCGACAAGATCCCCGAGGACGTCCGCACGGCCTTCATCGCCATCGAGAACAAGTCCTTCTACCAGGACCGCGGCGTCGACCTGATGGGCGTGGCCCGAGGCCTGTTCAACACCGTCCGGGGCAAGGGCACGGCGGGCGGCTCGACGATCACCCAGCAGTACGTCAAGAACTACTACCTGACGCAGGACCAGTCGCCCACCCGCAAGCTCAGGGAACTCGTCATCTCACTCAAGGTCGACCAGCGCATGGAGAAGGACGACATCCTCGCCGGTTACCTGAACACCAACTTCTACGGCCGCAACGCCTACGGCATCCAGGCCGCGGCCCAGGCCTTCTACGGCGTCGACGCCGGACAGCTGACGCTGGAACAGGGGGCCTACCTGGCCTCCGTCATCCAGGCGCCCAGCCAGTACGACCTGGCGACCGCCGGTCCGAACGGCACGAAGCTCGTCAACATCCGCTTCAACGCCGTCCTCGACAACATGGTCGAGATGGGCAAGCTGGACCCGGAGAAGCGCAAGACCATGACGCTCCCGCCGCCCATCAAGCCCAAGCCCCGCCCCGGCATGGACGGGCAGAAGGGCTACCTGGTCCAGGCCGCCAACGACGAGATGAACAAGCAGGGCATCACCGACGCCATGATCATGGCGGGTGGCTGGAACATCACGCTCAACGTCGACAAGAACAAGCAGAGCGCCCTGGAGAAGGCCGTCCAGGACGAGCTGGAGTCCAAGCTCGACCGCAAGGACACCAAGAACCGGCCGCAGGACCAGAGCGTCCAGGCCGGCGCCACCTCCGTGGACCCGAAGACCGGCGCCATCGTCGCCATGTACGGCGGCGTGGGCCTGGAGGAGAAGGCCGCGAGCAACGCCCTGCGCACGGACTACCAGCCGGGCTCGACCTTCAAGCCGATCGTGCTCGCCTCCGCCCTGGAGAACGCCTCCAACACCCAGGACGGCAAGCCGATCACCCCGAACGCGCTCTACGACGGCACGAGCAAGCGCCCGGTCGTCGGTAGCAAGATCCCGTTCAACCCGCAGAACCAGGACAACGCGAACCACGGCACCCCGATGATGACGGTCCAGGAGGCGACCAACCTCTCCGTGAACTCCGTCTACGCGCAGATGATCGTGGACGTGAAGCCGCCCAACGCCAAGAAGACCGCCCTCGAACTGGGCATGCAGGACCGCGAGGGCTGGCCCGAGGACAAGCCGGCCATGGCACTGGGCACCATGAGCGCCAACACCCTGGAAATGGCGGGCGTCTACGCCACCCTCGACAACCACGGCAAGAAGGTCACGCCGACCATCATCAAGCAGGCCGAGCGCAAGGACAGCGACTTCACGCCCCAGCAGGCGGTCGGCGGCCAGGCCATCAGCCGCAAGACCGCCGACACCGTCACCAAGGTGCTCCAGGGCGTCGTGGAGGACGAGGGCGGCTCCGGCAACAAGGTCCGCAGCAGCGCCTACCAGGCCGGCGGCAAGACCGGCACCACCGAGTCCAACGTCGCGGCCTGGTTCACCGGCTACACCCCCGAGCTGGTCACGGTCGTCGCCATGTTCGGCGAAGACCCCAACACCCACAGCCAGGTCACCCTGACCGGCACCGCCGGCCTCGGGCGCGCGGGTGGCTCCAGCTTCCCCGCCTCGATCTGGAGGGCGTACACCCTCGCCGCCCTCAAGGGCGTGGACACCGGCAAGTTCCAGCTGACCGAGGCCGACATGGGCGCCGTGCAGACGCCGTCCCGCAGCACCTCGCCGTCCGCCTCGACGAGCCCGTCCCCCAGCGCGACGACCGCCACCACCAGCCCGACGCAGTCCCCGACGCAGACGTCCCCGACCCCCACCGCGACGAAGACGGGCAGCACGCCCACCGGGACGACCTCCCCGACGGCCACGGCCACCAAGACCAACGGCCCCAAGCCGCCGGACCCGCCGATCCTGGGCCAGGACCCGGGCAACAACTGAGAACACCGCCGCCCCGCAGCCGAGAAGGCTGCGGGGCGGCGGTCTTCCGTCCACCTGCGCGGCGTCAGCGCCGCTCGGCCGCAGCCGGCTGCGGCAGCGGGAGCTCGAACCAGACGACCTTCCCGCTGCTGAGCCGGGTCGCACCCCAGCGCCGGGCCAGCCTGTTGACCAGGAACAGACCGCGGCCGCCCTCGTCGGTGTCCCGCGCCCGGCGCTGGCGCGGCAGCTGCGGGGAATCGTCGCCGACCTCGCAGCGCAGCACGTCCGTCCGCAGCAGACGCAGCGTCACCGGCCGCTCCGCGTACCGCACGGCATTGGTGACCACCTCGCTGACCAGCAGCTCCAGCGAGTCGCTCAGGTCCTCCAGGCCCCACCGGGTCAGCGCCCGGCGGGCGAACCGCCGCGCCCTGCCCGGAGCGGTCTCCTCCGGGTCCAGGAACCAGTACGCGACATCACTGGGCGCGATGCCGTCGAACCGGGCCGCGAGCAGCGCGATGTCGTCGTCCCGGTCACCCGGGCCCAGCATGTCCAGCACGTCGTCGCACAGCGCCTCCAACGGCGGCGGATGGTCCAGGCCGGTCAGCTGCGCGGTCGTCGCCAGCCGCTCGCGGAGCTGCTCGATGCCCGTCCACACGTCCCGCAGCCGCGACTCCACCAGCCCGTCGGTGTACAGCAGCAGGGTGGCCCCGGCGGGCGCGTCCAGCTCCACGGCCTCGAAGTCCACGCCGCCCACGCCGATGGGCGCCCCGGGCGGTACGCGCAGCACCTCGGCCCGGCCGCCCAGGTGCAGCAGCACCGGCGGCGGGTGGCCCGCGTTGGCGATGGTGATCCGGTGCGCGACGGGGTCGTAGACGGCGTACATGCACGTGGCCATGCGGTCCGAGCCCAGGCGCTGCGCCTGCTCGTCCAGGTGGTGCAGCACCTCGGCGGGCGGCAGGTCCAGCTGGGCCAGGGTCTGGGCCGTGGTGCGCAGCTGGCCCATGATTGCGGCGGAGGTCATGGAGTGGCCCATGACGTCGCCGACGACGAGCGCCACCCGGCTGCCCGGCAGCGGTATGGCGTCGTACCAGTCGCCGCCGACCCGGGCCGTCTCGGCCGCGGGCAGATAGCGGGAGGCGAGCCGCACGCCGGTCGGCTGCGGCAGGCTGTCGGGCAGCATGGTGCGCTGGAGCTCGTCGGCGATGTACGCCTCGCGCCCGTACAGGACCGCCTTGTCGATGCCGAGCGCGGTGTGCGTGGCCAGCTGCGCCGCGACCAGCAGGTCGTTCTGCTCGAAGGCGGGACGCTCCGGGCTGCGCAGGAACACCGCGGCGCCGATCACCCGCCGCCGGCCGCGCAGCGGCGCGAGGACGGCCCGGTTGCCGCGCGGCAGCGGATGCTCCACGCCGAGCAGCTCCGGCAGCGCCGCCCGGGCGTCGGCCGAGGACGCGAAGACGGGCCGTACGCCGCGCAGCACCTCGGCGAGCGCGCCGCCGGGCCGGATCTCGCACAGCTCGGCCGCGGGCAGGTCACCCTGCGGGCCGACCAGCGGCAACTGGCTGAAGTCGAGCTCGCCGGTGGCCCCCGCGGCCCCGGCGAGGTCCATCCCCGCGCCGATGGTGCTGCTGATGTCCGTCAGGTCGTCGATCGGCCGGAGCCGGTCGGTGCGGCGCAGCCTTAAAACGACCGGGCCGACGGGCCGCTCGTCGCCGACCGGCAGCGGGTCGCGCAGGTAGACGAGGATGGCGTCGGAGAACGTCGGGACGGTGGCCCGGCACAGGCCGAGCACGATCTCGTCGAGGTCGATGCCGCGGGCGATCCGCCGGGTGGCGGCGCCGACGAACCGCAGCCGGTCCCCCTCGCGGCGCGCGGCGGTCGCGTCCGCACCGCCCCTGCCGGGCACGGCCGGCCCGCCCGCCCCCGCCCCCGCGCCGCGGGCCGCGGCGTCGTGGGCGTCCAGGGCATCGGAGGCGTCCTCCGCGTCCGCGGTGATCCGCGGACGGGCGTTGTCGTGGTCCTGGCCGGGGCCGGGGTGCGCCGGACCGGAGCCCGCGGCGGGAACCTCCGCCGACGCCGCTCCGCGCGGCCGGGGGAGCCCCGACGCCGCTCCGGCGGCCGAGCGCGCGGCCCTTACGTCGGAGGCCGCCGCCGCGGCCGCAGCGCCCGGCTCGGCCGCCGGGCCGCTGCCGGCGCCCGTGGCATGCGTGCGTACGGCCTCGGTGGCGGCGATGGGCGCCTTGCCGTGGCCGGCCTCGTCCGTACCTCCGCCGGAGGCGACGGGCTGCGGGCCCTCCTGAGAGGTGGGGTACTCCGTCACGCGTGGGAATCCGTCCGTTTGCGCTCGATGTGCGCTGCACTCAACTCGGTCAGTCGCGGTATACCCGCTCAGCGGCCCGGGCACCATCGCCCAGAGGTTCCTCGCTCGAACTTCCTCGTGTGTCGACCTCCGGTCAGATCCCGCGTACAGAACGACACTTGCTGGTGTGCGGCCCGATCGCACCGTCCCGCGCGCGCGACCTCGCGGAGGACGATCCTACGTTTGAACCCCGGGGGCGCATCAAGGGTCTCATGAGGTCATATGCGCCGGGGTGCGGTCCCAGTCCTCGGGCAGGGCCGGAATCCGCCAGGCCGGATCCGGCCGCCAGGCCTGCCAGTCGGCGGAGAACGGAGCGCCCCATTCCTCGATCAGGGCGACCGCCGCACGGCCGGCCTCCCGTACCCGCCGTGCCTGCTCGGGGCCCATCAGCCCGGACCGCTGGGCCTCGGCGAACTCGTCCTCGTCCAGCCACTGCCAGCTGCGGTCGGGATAGACGGCGATGTCCAGGAAGTGGTCCACGGAGTCGACGCCGCCGGCCCATCTCGACCGCGGCTCCTCCAGGTTCACGTACCAGTTCTTGAACTGCCAGCCCGGCCCCCAGAACAGCCACACGGACCACGGGTCCCCGGGCCGGGCCAGCTTCAGGACGCCGGCGCCGAACCAGCGCGAGCGCGTGGTGGTGCGGGGCGCGGTGTAGCGGGTGGCCAGCGGTTCCGCGTGCACGGGGGTGCCGTCGGCGAGCACGGGCTTGACGCATTCGGTGCCGGGCGCCATCCAGACGGCGAGCATCTCGTCGGTGTCCTGCACCACCGTCACCGGGCGGCAGATGTGCACCGCGCCCTTCAGCCCCGGGGCGTGGTCGCGGTAGCGCCAGAGGATCCGGTCCCCGGGCGACCAGCGCGTCCCGCGTGCGGGGCTCGGCGGTGCGTCAGGCGCCCGGCCGCTCCCGGGCTGGAAAGTACCTGTCATGCGCAGATCTTAGGGCGGGGGCCCGTACGCCCGCTGCGGTGCAGGTCACGAGGCGATTCGGGGAGGACGAACGACCGGATCCGGCCCCCGCCCGGAGGTGCGGGACGGCCGGTCAGGGGCGCGTCATGCGCAGGACGTCCAGGGCCTCGTCGAGCTGCTCCAGGGTCAGGGCGCCGCGTTCCACGTAGCCGGACTCCAGGACGACCTCCCTGATCGTCCTGCGCTCGGCGAGGGACCTCTTGGCCACCTTCGCGGCCTCCTCGTAGCCGATGTAGCGGTTGAGCGGGGTCACCACGGAGGGCGAGGACTCGGCGTACTCCCTGGCCCGGGCCTCGTCGGCGGTGATCCCGTCGACGGTGCGGTCGGCGAGCAGCCGGCCCGCGGCGGCCAGCAGCCGGATCGACTCCAGGAGGTTCCTGGCCATCACCGGCAGCATCACGTTCAACTCGAAGTTGCCGGCGGCGCCGGCCACCGCGACGGTGGCGTCGTTGCCCATCACCTGGGCGGCGACCATCAGGACGGCCTCCGGTACCACCGGATTGACCTTCCCGGGCATGATCGAGGAGCCGGGCTGGAGGTCGGGCAGGCTGATTTCGGCCAATCCCGTGCGCGGGCCGGAGGCCATCCAGCGCAGGTCGTTGCAGATCTTGGTGAGGGAGACGGCTACCGTGCGCAGCATGCCCGAGGTCTCCACCAGCGCGTCGCGCGCGCCCTGGGCCTCGAAGTGGTCGCGCGCCTCGGTCAGCGGCAGGCCGGTCGCGACCGCCACCTCGGCGATGACCGCGGCCGAGAAACCGGCCGGGGTGTTGATGCCCGTGCCCACCGCGGTCCCGCCGAGGGGGAGTTCGGCCAGGCGGGGCAGGGACGAGCGCAGCCGCTCGACGCCGTAGCGGATCTGGGCCGCGTACCCCCCGAACTCCTGGCCGAGGGTGACGGGGGTGGCGTCCATCAGGTGGGTCCGGCCGGCCTTGACCACGTGCTCGAACTGCGTCGCCTTGCGCTCCAGCGCGGCGGCGAGGTGCTCCAGGGCCGGGATCAGGTCGCCCGCGACGGCGGCGGTGGCGGCGATGTGGATCGACGACGGGAAGACGTCGTTGGAGCTCTGCGAGGCGTTGACGTGGTCGTTGGGGTGCACGTCCCGCCCGAGGCGCTCCGTGGCCAGCGTGGCGATCACCTCGTTGGTGTTCATGTTGGACGAGGTCCCCGATCCGGTCTGGAAGACGTCCACGGGGAAGTGGTCGTCCCAGCGGCCGTCCGCGACCTCACCGGCCGCGGACCGGATCGCGTCGGCGACGTCCTGGTCGACCACGCCGAGCCGGGCGTTCACGACGGCCGCCGCGGCCTTGATCCGGGCGAGGGCCTCGATGTGGGACCGCTCCAGGCGCTGCCCCGAGAGGGGGAAGTTCTCCACGGCGCGCTGGGTCTGCGCCCGCCACTTGGCGTGCACGGGCACCCGTACGTCGCCCATGGAGTCGTGCTCGGTCCGGAACCCGTCGTCGGGCTTCTGGTCGTCTGTCATGTCTGTGCCTCCTCGGAAAGGTGAGCGGTTCTCGTGGTGCACGTGTTCCCGGCCCCCCGTCAGTAATCGTCACCGCCGTCACCCCCGTGGCCCAGTCCGCACCACCGCCACCCGCGCCCGCCGGCAGGGCCGCGCCGACCCGGCCCGGCCCCGCACCGCGGGCTGCGGACCCGGGCCGGAGACCTGCCGGTCTACAGCGAGTCCAGCTGGGCGCGCACCTCGCGCGGCCGGTTGGTGATCAGGGTGTCCACGCCCAGCCGCAGGCACAGCTCCACGTCCTCCGGCTCGTCCACCGTCCACACCCGCACCCGCAGCCCCTTCGCGCGAAGCCGTCCCACCAGTCCCGGATCCTTGCGCACCAGGTCGATGCCCGGTCCCGCGTGCCCCGCGAACGGCGGCCTGGGCGGCCGCAGCCGCCGCTCGATCAGGTAGACGGCCGGCAGCCCCGGCGCCAGCCGGTTCAGCCTGACCAGGGCGTTGCGGGAGAAGCTCATCACCTCGACCAGGCCCGCCGAGCCGTCGGCCAGCCCGTGGTCCTTCAGCACCCGCACCAGCTCCGCCTCCAGCCGGCCACCCGCACGGGTGGGGTGCTTGGTCTCCACCGCCAGCCCGACGGGCCGGTCCGCGGCCAGCGCCTCCTTCAGCAGCTCCTCGAAGAGCAGCACCCGCGCCCCGCGGTGCTCCTCGCCCTTCCAGCCGCCGAAGTCGAGGCCGCACAGCTCCTCGTACGTCATCTCCGACACCGCCCCGCGCCCGTCCGAGGTCCGCTCCACGCGCCGGTCGTGCACGCAGACCAACTGGTGGTCGGCGGTGAGCCGTACGTCGCATTCGAGGGCGTCGGCACCGTCCGCGACGGCCTGCCGGTACGCGGCCAGGGTGTGCTCGGGGTGCTCGTGGGAGGCCCCGCGATGGGCGACGACCCGGACGGCGCGGTCGGTACGGAGCTGCGTGTGCGTCATGCCCCCGACGTTATCCCCATGCGCCCGACCCCCCGGGTACCGCATGCTGCCCGGATGGCGGAACACCGGATGTACGGACGGACGCACTGCGAGCCGTGCGAGGACTGCGTCCGGGAGGAATGGCAGCTCGTCCGGGACGGTGAGCTGCGCTGGGAGGAGTACGAGCACTGCCCGCGGTACGAGGTCTACGCCTGCGGCCGGGGCCGCGGCGTCCCGCCGCCCTGGATCCGGGAGCGCATCCTCGCCCGGGAGGGCGCGGTCCACCTGCCCGTCGGCGGCCCCGACGGCGTCCCCGTCGCGTTGCTGCGCCGCGTGTACGGACTGAGCATCGCCGAGGTCGTCGCGGCGCGGGCGGAGGGGTACCGGGCCACCCCCGTTGAGGCCCGGTACCTGACGGGGGGCGGGGCTACGGCTGCGGGCGGGGGGTCAGGGGGGCCGGGGTGACCTTGAAGCCGCCCTTGGTGACCTCGGTGAAGGGCGCCGGGGCCATACAGGTGCCCACCGTCGGCACGGCGACCGAGCCGTCGGGCTTCGCGTCGACGTTCACGATGCCCCACGAGAACCCGACGCGGTCGGGCGCGCCGCGCTCGCCGTCCTGGACGCTCAGCCCGATCCGCCTGCCCTCCCAGCCGACGTTCGAGCGCGTGACCACTGCGGTGATCGTGGCCGTCCGGCCGCCCGTCACCATGCAGTCCACCTCGGCCTCGGCGACGCCGGTGAAGCCCTGGTCCGGCATCGCGTGGTGGACGGTCACCCGGCCGCGCGCGTCCGTCGGCAGCCCGTGCTCCAGGTTCTCGCCCTTCAGCGGCCTGCTCCACGGCACCGACTCGGCGTCCACCGTGAAGCGGATGTCGTGCGAGGCGGGCACGTACGGATAGGCCACCGTGCCGCCCCCGTGCACCGAGGCCGTCTTCGGCGCGGCCGGCGCCGCCGGCGCGGGGGCCGCCGCCACCAGGGTGCCCACCAGGGCGGCGGATCCGGCGAGGGCGAGGGCGCGCGTGCGGTTCTTCATCGTGAACTCCCGTGTCGACAAGGACTGTTCGGCTACGGGAAAAGCCTCGCCGCCCGGCGCCCCCGACTCCATCTGCTGATCGGCGGAAACGCCCG
This sequence comes from Streptomyces sp. WAC03905, assembly GCF_057371075.1. Classification (NCBI taxonomy): domain Bacteria; kingdom Bacillati; phylum Actinomycetota; class Actinomycetes; order Kitasatosporales; family Streptomycetaceae; genus Streptomyces; species Streptomyces sp. WAC03905. Next base: position 3,017,817 of record NZ_JBXYDZ010000003.1, on the reverse strand, counting down.
AGGGGGCCTCTGCCGAACGGCAGAGACCCCCTCGGAACGGCCCGCGACCGGGCTCTACAGCCCCGGACCGCGCACCGGGATGTGCGTGAACGTCGGCTCCGGAGCCGGGTTCTGGAGGAAGTCGAAATTCGGAGACTCGCGGATGCGTCCTCTCGCGTTCCGCGTGTACTTCGCCGCCCTCGGCTGGGGTAACCGCCTGGGGCACGCTGAGTTCGCCGAGAGGGCCCTAGCGTCGATCCCGGGCACCGAAGATGGTCCGCTGACCAAGCAGGCCGTACGGAAGGGCGTGACGGCCGCGAAGGCCCTCGGCCTGGTGGGCCCGGGCTCGGGGGCGCGCTACCTGGTGCTGTCTGGGCACCACTTCCAGAAGAGCGGCTTGGCGCAGCATCCTGCCGCGTGCACTCACTGTGTACCGCTGCATAACCCGTCGAGGGTTACCCGGTCCCTCGGAGAGGGTTACCGTCTTCCCGTGACCTGCGAGAACGTACACGTCCTCTCTATCTCTTCAGTGCTGAGCTTGGTCTCCGCGCAAGGCGCGGATCAGGAGCGTGCCTGTGTTTCGCCCGTCATTCTCAGGCGCCGGAAGCACAGTTGCGGTCACGTCGGGGAATCCGTACTCCCTAAGGAGCGAAGACCAGATGTCGGGCTGGTAGTCCCATCGCTTCACGATGGCAGGATCTTCTTCGGGGCCGCGAGGAATGTAGGAGGCTTGGCATCCGTAGCAGCCTTCGACGGGCGGACGCTGGGAGAAGGCGAACACACCGCCGGGCTTGAGAGTGGAATGCACGATGGGGAGCAGTAGGCCGGGGTCGGTGAACCAGGCGGCGCCGAAGACGCTGAATACCGCGTCGAAGATGGTGAAGGTCTCGCCGAGGTAGGCCAGGGCTTCGCCCTGGTGCAGTTCCATGCCGTTCACGTTCGGCCATCGCTCTTGGGCCTTACCAAGCTGCTTGGCGGAGATGTCCACGCCAATGGCTTTCATGCCGAGGGTTGCTAGGTGGGCGAGGTTTCCGCCGGACCCACAACCAAGGTCGAGCGCGGTGTCACCTGGGGTGAGCGCCAGCACTTCGGCGCCGGGACCGTGGTCTGCGTACTGGGTCCAGTTGAACCAGGTCGTCTCACCCTTGGCGTTCGTCTGCCTTCGCTGCGGCTTGCTCTGCGAATAGGTGTCCCATGCGTCACTGCGAGCGTCAGTCATCGGTGTCCGTTCTCGGTCATGGCGACAGCCGCCCGGCACGATACCGGGCGGCTGACGCGGTGGGGCGGGTTACTTGTTGACCGGGCTGTCGGTGCACCCGGCGTACGACTGGGTGCAGTCGGCCGCGCCGTCGAGGGGCCAGAACTCGGGGTCGGCCTGGTACCCAGCCTCGCGGATCAGGCCGGCCGTCCGGCGCATCGCAGCCCGGCCCTCTTCGGGGTTGTGCCCGCTGTTGCGGTCCGGGACGTGGTGGATGAAGCCGCCGCCGAGCGCGTTGCAGAAGTCGGCGTACGGCTTGGTGTGCAGCACGAAGGCGTGCCAGAACAGGTCTACGCGGAGGCTGGGGGTCGCCTTCTCCGTGGTCGTCGCGGCGACGGCGAGGAAGGCGGCGAGCTGCTCTACGCCCCGGTTGCCCTCGTCGTCGGTGATCCCCGGCCAGTAGTCCTCGCGGACCATGGTGATGAGGTCGGCCCGGAGGCTGGAACTGATCAGGTCCAGGGTGCTGGTGGTGTCGTGCCGGGTTGTCGTCACTGTTTTGCCTGCCTTGTCGTTGCGGAACATCGAGGGCACTTGCATGGGGGCCAAGCGGCTGAGGCCGTGGCGGTTAGGGGCTTCTCGGCGCTGTTGCTCGGGTAGATCACCGAGCCTTCCCACGTCCGGCCGGAATCGCGGGAGACCCGAACGGTGAGGCTCACCGGAGGGCCCGGTGGTAGCGGTGAGCGCGGAGCCTGACATTCGCGTCGCTCACGGCTGAGTAGTCCCCCCGCTCATGTGCGGCTGACGGCTGCGCAGCCTGCTCTCCGCAGACCTCACAGCTCTCCACGGGGGCGGGCTGATGAACGGTATGGAGAGGGTTACGGCTGCTCCGGGGGTCCCGTCGTTCCGGCTTGCCATCACTCGCCCTCTCGTCCGGTTGCCTGGTTCGTGAGGTAGATGTTCCTGTTGCCGGAAGGGCGGAGCGACGACACTTCGGGCGTCACCTGGGCGTCACTCGGGAGGGCGTCAATGACGTCCCGCAGGGCGTCAAACCGGTGTCATTGCAGGCGTGTTGGGTCTAGCTTTGACGACATGACGACGACCGCCGTGGTGCCGAATGATGTGCTGCGGGCCGTGCGTATCGGCCTGCGCTTAAGCCAAGACGACTTTGCTAAGGCCCTGCGCCGGGCAGGGCAAGAGCTGGGAGAGCCCAACGAAGCGTCGAAGCGTCTGGTACAGCGCTGGGAGTCGGGTACGAGCAAGACACCCCGGGGTGTGTATGCCAGGGCGTTGGAGCGGGTCACAGGCCGGCCCGTCGAGGCCCTGGGGTTCTCCCTGCCCGTACCGATGGCCAGGGTTCACGCAGACGGGACAGGAGGGCACGACATGGATGCAGAGGCAGAGGGTGTCACCTCCGCCGTAGTAGGGGCTCAGCCGACCGCGCAGGGCGTCGGGGAGACATTCGCCGGGGTATGGCTCAGCCGGTACGAGTTCTACTCGTCCAGCCGGGAGGAGACGTACGAAGGCAAGCATTACGTGGTCATCGTCCAGCACGGGAACCGGCTGACCGCTCAGAGCCTGCCGGGGGCGTCCTCGAACCCGGACAGCCCGCTCACGCTGGATCTGACAGTCGACCGCAACGTGGTCACCGGATCATGGGTGGAGCAGACCGCTTCGGACGGCTACTACAACGGGGCCCGCTACCACGGGGCCATTCAGCTCCTGGTCGAGCCGACCAGCCGTCGGATGGCCGGGAAGTGGGTCGGCTTCGGGAAGGACTTCGACGTCAACACGGGGCCGTGGGAACTGCGACTGGTGGACACGTCCACCTCGAAGGCAGCGCTGGAGCGGTACAGCCGCGCCCCCGAGTAGGCCTGAACGGCAGAACGCCCGCGCCTCATTGGCGGGGCTAGACAGCACGGAGAGAGCCCCCGGCGGCGCCAACCGCCAGGGGCTCTCGGATGCGGGCCAGGTGGGCTACGCCAGGCCGGGACCGCGCACCGGGATGCTGGTGAACGTCGGCTGCTCGGGTTCACGCGAGGTGAAGAAGTCGTTGCCCTTGTCGTCCACGACGATGAAGGCCGGGAAGTCCTCGACCTCGATCTTCCAGACCGCCTCCATGCCGAGCTCCTCGTACTCCAGGACCTCGACCTTCTTGATGCAGTCCTGGGCCAGGCGGGCCGCCGGGCCGCCGATGGAGCCCAGGTAGAAGCCGCCGTGCGCGGCGCACGCGTCCGTCACCTGCTGGGAGCGGTTGCCCTTGGCCAGCATGACCTTGGAGCCGCCCGCCGCCTGGAACTGCGCGACGTAGGAGTCCATGCGGCCGGCCGTGGTCGGGCCGAAGGAGCCCGAGGCGTAGCCCTCCGGGGTCTTCGCGGGGCCGGCGTAGTAGACCGGGTGGTCCTTCAGGTACTGCGGCATCTCCGCGCCCGAGTCCAGCAGCTCCTTGATCTTGGCGTGCGCGATGTCGCGCGCCACGACCAGCGGGCCGGTCAGCGACAGGCGGGTCTTGACCGGGTGCTTGGTCAGGGTCGCCAGGATGTCGTCCATCGGCTGGTTCAGGTCGATGGAGACGACGTCCGAGGCCTCGCTGAGGTGCTCGTCCGTGGTGTCGGGCAGGAAGCGGGCCGGATCGCGCTCCAGCTGCTCCAGGAAGACGCCCTCCGCGGTGATCTTTGCGGTGGCCTGGCGGTCCGCCGAGCAGGACACGGCGATCGCCACGGGCAGGGAGGCGCCGTGGCGGGGCAGGCGCACGACGCGGACGTCGTGGCAGAAGTACTTGCCGCCGAACTGCGCGCCGATGCCGATCTTCTGCGTCAGCTCGAAGACCTGCTGTTCCAGGGCCTCGTCACGGAAGCCGTGGCCCAGCGCGGAGCCCTCGCGCGGCAGCTCGTCCAGGTAGTGGGCGGAGGCGTACTTCGCGGTCTTGAGCGCGTGCTCGGCGGAGGTGCCGCCGACGACGATCGCCAGGTGGTAGGGCGGGCAGGCCGCCGTACCGAGCGAACGGATCTTCTCCTCCAGGAACTTCATCATGGAGGCCTCGTTGAGGACCGCCTTGGTCTCCTGGTACAGGAAGGACTTGTTGGCGGAGCCGCCGCCCTTGGCCATGAAGAGGAACTTGTACGCGCCGCCGTCGGTCGCGTACAGCTCGATCTGCGCGGGCAGGTTCGAGCCGGTGTTCTTCTCCTCCCACATGGTGATCGGCGCCATCTGCGAGTAGCGCAGGTTCAGGCGGGTGTACGCGTCGTAGATGCCGCGGGAGAGGGCCGCCTCGTCCCCGCCCTCGGTGAGCACGTTCTGGCCGCGCTTGCCCATCACGATCGCCGTGCCCGTGTCCTGGCACATCGGCAGGACGCCGGCCGCCGCGATGTTCGCGTTCTTCAGCAGGTCCAGCGCCACGAACTTGTCGTTCGAGGAGGCCTCGGGGTCGTCGATGATGCGGCGCAGCTGCGCGAGGTGCGCGGGGCGCAGGAAGTGCTGGATGTCGTGGATCGCCTCCTCGGCGAGCTTGCGCAGCGCCTCGGGCTCGACCTTGAGGAACGTACGGCCGTCCGCCTCGAAGGTGGACACGCCCTCGGCGGTCACCAGCCGGTAGGGGGTGGTGTCCTCGCCCAGGGGCAGCAGGTCGGTGTACGCGAACTCCGGCATTGGGGCCATTCCTCACTCGGCAGACGGCGCTGACGACCAATTGGCAGCGCAGTCCTCCAGCGTAGGACCTCCCGCCCGGCGCGTGTCTGTGAGGTAAGGCTCACTCGCTCCCGCTCGGTAGTATCGCGATCTATCGTGTCTCGCTATGCTGGCGTCGTGGACCTGGAAAAGCACCCCGCCGCCCCCGCCCCCGCGCCCGCCGGGCTGCGCGCCTCCGACGCCGACCGGGACCGGATCGCGCAGATCCTCGGGGACGCCGTCGCCGAAGGCAGGCTGACCGCCGAGGAGCACTCCGAACGCCTGGACACGCTGTACGCCGTCAAGACGGTCGGCGAGCTGGAAACCCTCGTACGGGATCTGCCCGCGCCCGGCGGCCCCCATGCCGCGTCCGCCCCGGCGTCCTCGTACGCGGGCCCCCCGGGCCAGGCCGCCGAGACCATCGTCGCCGTGTGCAGCAGCTCCAGCCGCAAGGGCCGCTGGCGGCCCGGCGCGCACACCCGCGCGGTCTCGGTCATGGGCGACATCACCCTCGATCTCACCCAGGCGGTCTTCGAGCAGCAGGTCACCGAGATCAACGTGACCTCCGTCCTCGGCAACGTGGAGGTCCTGGTCCCGGAGAACGTCACGCTGCGCGGTTACGGCAGCGGCGTCCTCGGCAACTTCGAGGTGCGCGGCGAGAGCCGCGGGCAGACCGACCCCCAGGCACCCGTGGTGATCGTCCGGGGTTTCTCGCTGCTCGGCAACATCGAGGCGCGGCCCAAGCCGGGCGCCCGCCTCGTCGACCTGGCGCGCAAGCTCCGCAAGGACCTCGACGGCTGAGGTCCGCGGGGGCCGGGGCAGGAGCGGCGGCGCATCCGGATGCGGAGGGTCGCGTTTCGGACGAACCCCGGGCGCCCCGTGGCACACAGTGCATAGGGGCGCGTACAGCGGGTAGGGACAGGTGCGTCGTCTCTCGCTCACGTATACGTCGTCAGGAGTAGACCGTGCCGCTTCCGCCGCATCAGTCCCTGCAGGTAGCCGCCGTGAAGAGCCTTCAGGGTCCTGGGGCACGCCCGTCGGCCGTGCCGAGCCCGCGGGTGCCGGCCAGGGCGGCGGAAGACGGCCCATGGCACGCAGAGGCGGTGTGCCGCCGCGACGAGGCCGGGCTGTTCTTCGCGCCGTCCAAGGAGCCGACGGCCGCCCGGCTCTCCCGCGAGGAGGCGGCGAAGCGCGTCTGCGCCCGCTGCCCGGTCATGGTCGCCTGCCGGGAGCACGCGCTGCTCCAGCCCGAGCCGTACGGGGTGTGGGGCGGCCTCACCGCCGCCGAACGCCGCGTGGTGCTCGCGCGGATGCGGCGCCGGTCCGCCGAGCTGCGCCAGGCCCCCGGAGCGGGGTCCATAGCCGCCGCGGGCTGAGTCCGGCGCCCCGGCGCCGGCCGTGCGCCTTCCGCACCCCGGTACCGGCCCCCGGCGCCGGCCGTCCGCCTTCCGCACCCCGGTACCGGCCCCCAGCCCCCGGCTCCCGGTCCGCGTCACACCTCACGGACGTGCCGTACGTGGCGCCGTACGTCCCCCACGCCAGTCACGCGGACACGCGAGAGGGGCGGTCACCCCCGCACAGGGTGACCGCCCCTCTCGCGTCGTGCCCCCGCCCCCTACTGGGCGCGGTCGAAGTCGATGGCGCTGTACGCGCGCAGCTTCGACAGGCGGTGCGTGGAGTCGATCTTCCGGATGGTGCCGGACTTGGAGCGCATGACCAGCGAGGACGTCGTCGCCGTCTGGGAGCGGTAGTGCACGCCGCGCAGCAGCTCGCCGTCGGTGATGCCGGTGGCGACGAAGAAGACGTTGTCGCCCGAGACGAGGTCGGTGGTGGTGAGCACCCGGTCCAGGTCGTGCCCGGCGTCGACGGCCTTCTGGCGCTCGGCGTCGTCCTTGGGCCACAGCTTGCCCTGGATCACGCCGCCCAGGCACTTGATGGCGCAGGCCGAGATGATGCCCTCGGGGGTGCCGCCGATGCCCAGGAGCAGGTCCACGCCGGTGCCCTCACGGGCGGCCATGATGGAGCCGGCCACGTCGCCGTCGGAGATGAACTTGATGCGCGCGCCCGTCTCGCGGATCTCCCGGACGATGCCCTCGTGGCGGGGGCGGTCCAGGATGACGACCGTGACGTCCTCGGGGTGCATGCCCTTGGCCTTGGCGACCCGGCGGATGTTCACCGAGACGGGGGCGTTGATGTCGACGAAGTCGGCGGCCTCGGGGCCGGTGACCAGCTTGTCCATGTAGAACACGGCGGACGGGTCGAACATCGTGCCGCGGTCGGCGGCCGCCAGGACGGCGATGGCGTTCGGCATGCCCTTGGCGTTCAGCGTGGTGCCGTCGATCGGGTCCACGGCGATGTCGACCTCGGCGCCGGTGCCGTCGCCGACCTGCTCCCCGTTGAAGAGCATCGGGGCTTCGTCCTTCTCGCCCTCGCCGATGACGACGACGCCGTTCATCGAGACGGTGGAGATCAGGGTCCTCATCGCGTTGACCGCGGCGCCGTCCGCGCCGATCTTGTCGCCGCGGCCGACCCACCGGCCGGCGGCCATGGCGGCCGCCTCGGTGACCCGTACGAGTTCGAGCGCGAGGTTGCGGTCGGGGGCCTCCGGGGAGACTTCGAGCTGGGGCGGCAGGTTGTGCTCGGTCATCGGAGCGCACCTTTCTGTACGGCGACGGCCGGGAAGTGAGGGTGCTGGAACTCTATCGGTACGTCGACATATTGAGCAGGGCGGGTCACGTATGAGCGGAATATCGGTCATTCGATTGTCCTGAGCGGACGCCTTGCGTCCCCGTGCGCGGACGCGGCGGGCGAGTCAAGGGTGCGCCGCGCGGCGCGCCCGCGCGACCCCGGCGGTGATCGCCGCCCGGGGATGCGGGACCATGGTGCCGTGGCAGGTATGAAAGGCAAGCAGACGGTCTGGGACATGGTCCGGTCGCTGGCGGTGATCGGTGTCGTCGTCGCCGGTATCTACGTCTTCGTCCCGCATGACGACAAGGCCGATCCCACGCGCACGGTCGACTACCGGGTGGAGACCCTCACGGCCCGGCGCGCGGCCCCGTACCCGGTGGCCGCCCCCGTGGGCCTCCCGGAGCAGTGGCGCGCCACCTCGGTGACGTACGAGCGCAAGAAGGCCGACGCCTGGCACCTGGGCTTCCTCGACCCGGAGCAGCAGTACGCGGCGGTCGAGCAGTCCAGCGACACCTCCGGCAAGTACCTTGCCCGGGTCACCCGCAACGCCACGGCCTCCGGACAGACGCAGCAGGTCGGCGACGCGGCCTGGGAGCGCTGGGAGGGCGAGAAGTACGACGCCCTCGTGCGGCGGGAGCAGGGCCACGTCACGGTGGTGACCGGCACGGCCTCCTTCGAGCAGCTCGGCACGCTGGCGGCGGCGCTGGAGTTCAAGCAGGGCACGTAGGCACGTAGGCACGTAGGCACGTAGGCGCGTAGGGCGGCCCGGCCTCCCGGCCGGCCTGGCGCCCGACGCGCAGGGGTGCGCGGCGGTGCGCGGCCTCCACGACGAGAGGGCCGTGCGCCCCGGTATGACGAGAGGGCCGTGCGCCCCGGTATCCCGGGGCGCACGGCCCTCCTCACGTGCTTGCGGCGGTGTTACCGCGGCCCTGCTCAGACGGTGGTGATGACCTCGTCGATCGAGAGGCGCGGGGAGCGCGGGAACCACGCGTCCTCGCCCGGCTTGCCGATGTTGACGACCATGATCGGCGTGTGGTCGTCGTCCAGGAACTCCTTCTGGATGCCCGCGAAGTCGGCGCCGGTCATCGGACCCGCGGCCAGACCGGCGGCGCGGATGCCCAGGATGAAGTAGCCGGCCTGCAGCGAGGCGTTGACCAGCGAGGACTGCTCGCGGCTCGGGCGCTCGGCGAAGAAGAGGTCCTTGGCCTGCGGGAAGTGCGGCAGCAGCTGCGGCAGCTCCTCGTGGAACTCGTTGTCCGCGGAGAGGATCGCGACCAGCGGCGCGGCGAGGGTCTTGGCCCGGTTGCCCTCGGCCATGTGCTGCACGAGGCGCTCGCGGGCCTCGGCGGAGCGGACCAGCGTGATGCGCAGCGGCGTGCCGTTGAAGGCGGTGGGGCCGTACTTCACCAGGTCGTAGATCGCCTGGACCTGCTCCTCGGTCACCGGCTCGTCGGAGAACGAGTTGGCGGTGCGGGCCTCGCGGAACAGCAGGTCCTGCGCGGCGGAGTCAAGTACGAGAGACATCGGAAAGCCTTCTTCCATACGGTGGTGAAGCGATGTCACCGACTCTACGACCGAAGTAGATGAATTTTCAACTAAACCGGGGTGCTCGTGACCCGGATCACTCCTCCCCGGCGGCCTCGCGCGCCGCCAGCGCCGAGTCCAGCCGGGCCCGGGCCCCCTCCAGCCAGTGCCGGCAGACCCTCGCCAGCTCCTCGCCGCGCTCCCAGAGCGCCAGGGAGTCCTCCAGCGAGGTCCCTCCGGCTTCGAGCTTGCGGACCACCTCGATCAGTTCGTCGCGGGCCTGCTCGTATCCCAGCGCCGTCTCGGCCTCTGTCATTCCCTGCTCCACCCTAGGTTTGTCGTGCGACCGCATGATTGCGGCCGTGTGTCATCACTCCGAAGCGAGCGACTCGTCCGGGACGGCGCCGCGGGCCCCGGAGCCCTCCGGTGCGCCCGGGCTCTGCGCCGGGGCGACCTCCACGGCGAACGTGCCCTCCGCCACCCGGGCGCGCAGCACCTCTCCCGCCGCCACCTCCTGCGGTGAGCGCACCACGTGCCCGTCCGCCCGCTGCAGCACGGCGTACCCGCGCTCCAGCGTCGCGGCCGGCGACAGCGCCACCACCCGGGCCAGCGTGTGGGACAGTTCCGAGTCCGCCCGGTCCAGCAGGTGCCCCAGCGTGCGCCGGCTGCGCGCCAGCAGCGCGTCCAGCTCGTCCTCCCGCATCTCCACCATGCGCTGCGGGTGCACGAACACCGGCCGGGCCAGGGCGTGCGCGAGCCCGCGCTCCTCCCGGTCCAGCAGGGAACCCACCGCCCGCAGCCCCCGCGCCTGCAGCTGGCGCACCCGCTCCAGCTCCTCGCCGACGTCCGGGACCACCTTCTTCGCGGCGTCCGTGGGCGTGGACGCCCGCAGGTCCGCGACCAGGTCCAGCAGCGGGGAGTCCGGCTCGTGGCCGATCGCCGAGACCACCGGGGTACGGGCGGCGGCGACCGCCCGCACGACCTCCTCGTCGGAGAACGGCAGCAGGTCCTCCACGCTGCCGCCGCCGCGCGCCACGATGATCACATCGACCTCGTCCATGGCGTCGAGTTCCTTCACCGCCCGCACCACCTGCGGCACGGCGTGCACGCCCTGGACGGCGACGTTGCGCACCTCGAACCGGACCGCCGGCCAGCGCCGCCGGGCGTTCTCCAGGACGTCGCGCTCGGCCGCCGAGGCCCGCCCCACCACCAGCCCGACCAGCTGCGGCAGGAAGGGCAGCGGCCTCTTGCGGTCCGGCGCGAAGAGCCCCTCGGAAGCCAGGGACCGCTTGAGCCGCTCCAGCCGGGCCAGGAGCTCGCCGATCCCGACCGGCCGTATCTCCGTCGCCCTCAGGGACAGCTGCCCGCGCGGGGCGTACCACTCGGGCTTGGCCAGCAGGACGACCCGCGCGCCCTCCGAGACGACGTCCGCGACCTCGTCGTAGACCTGGCGGAAGCAGGTCACGCTCACCGAGATGTCGTGCGAGGGGTCGCGCAGCGTCAGGAAGACCACCCCCGCCCCCGGCCGCCGCGAGAGCTGCGTGATCTGCCCCTCCACCCACACCTGACCGAGGCGCTCGATCCAGCCCCCGATGAGCCGGGACACCTGGCCCACCGGCAACGGCGCCTCGGCCGACGTATTCAGACCCATGTACGCAGGCTATCCGTAGCGGCTGACAGCGTCTCAGGCTCCCGTGCCGTCGTCGTAAGTGTCGGAGGCCACGGCCGCCTCGCGGGCGCCGGGCGGCCCGGCCGGCCGGCGGCGCCCGCGCTGCGCGAACAGCACGCCCAGGCCCACCGCCAGCCACACCGCCCCCACCAGCTGCGCCGCCCGGGACGCCTCGACGATCACCGTGACCGTCACCGCCGCCCCGAGCACCGGCACCACCAGGTGCTTCCACCAGTTCGGCGCGCCCTCCCGGCGCCGGACCACGAACCAGCCCACCACCGACGCGTGCAGCAGGGTGAAGGCCACCAGCGCCCCCACGTCCACCACGGACACCAGATGGTCGAGCCCGTCGTCACGCCGGGCCGCCCACACGGCGGCGACCAGCGTGACCGCCGCCGTCACCAGCAGGGCGACCCGCGGAGTGCCGTGCGAGGTACGCGCCAGCGCCCGCGGCAGCCGCCGCTCCCGCGCCATCGCGAACACCAGCCGGCCCGCCGCCGCCTGCCCCGCCAGGGCCGCGAAGGCCGCCCCGACCGCCTTGCTGATCGCCACCAGGTCGTGCAGCCAGAAACCGACCGAGGACTCCACCGCGGTGTAGAACGCCGGCCCCTGCCGCACCGGATCCGCCGCCAGCTCCGCCGAGGACACCGGCATCAGCAGCGCCCCCAGATAGCTCTGGACGACGAACAGCGCCCCCGCCAGCCCCAGACAGAACAGCACCGCCCGCGCCACGCGCTCCGAGCCCCCCGTCACCTCCTCCGCGAAGGAGACGATGGCGTCGAAGCCCAGGTAGGACAGGACCGCCACCGACACCGCGCCCAGCACCGCGGCCGTGCTGAAACCGAGCGGGCCGTCACCGGTCAGCGGCGAGAGCCAGCCGCGCCGGGGCCCGTCCTGCACCAGCACGACCGCCGCGGCCACCACGAACACCGCCAGCACCAGGATCTCCATGGCCAGCACGGCGAAGCCCACCCGCGCGGCCACCCGTACGCCCCAGAGGTTGAGCCCCGTGGTCACCACGACCGCCAGCGCCGTCCACACCCACCGCGAGACCTCCGGCACCAGCGCGTTCATCGCGATCCCCGAGAAGAGGTACGCGACCGCCGGGATCAGCAGGTAGTCCAGCATCGCCATCCACCCGGCGATCAGCCCCGGCCCCTCGCCCAGGCCCTTGCGGGCGTAGGTGAAGACCGAACCGGCCTGCGGGGCGACCCGCACCATCTGCGCGTAGGAGAACGCCGTGAAGGCCATCGCCACCGTCGCGACGAGGTACACCAGCGCGACCGCACCGTGCGACCTGGCGTCGAGCGTGCCGAAGACCCCGACCGGGGCCATCGGGGCGATGAACAGCAGCCCGTAGACGACCAGATCCCGGAAGCCAAGGCTCCGCCGCAGCGCCGCGGGCGCCGGGGCTCTGCTGGAACCGGTGGCGGACGCCATCATTCCTCCGGGTGACGGGTAGGGCGCGGATACGGAGCCTCCCGGTCAGTCTGTGCCGAACGGGCGACGTCCGGCCTGCTGGAGACCCCCGTACGATGGAGCACATGACTGCTCCCGCCCCTGCTCCCGCTTCCCGCCGTGTCCTGCTCGCCGCGCCCCGCGGCTACTGCGCGGGCGTGGACCGAGCCGTGATCGCCGTCGAGAAAGCCCTTGAGCAGTACGGGGCGCCGGTGTACGTCCGCCACGAGATCGTGCACAACAAGTACGTCGTCCAGACCCTGGAGAAGAAGGGCGCCATCTTCGTCGAGCGGACGGAGGAGGTGCCCGAGGGCAACATCGTGATGTTCTCCGCCCACGGCGTCGCCCCCGTCGTCCACGAGGAGGCGGCGCGCGGCAAGCTCGCGACGATCGACGCGACCTGCCCGCTCGTCACCAAGGTCCACAAGGAAGCCATCCGCTACGCCAACGAGGACTTCGACATCCTCCTCATCGGCCACGAGGGCCACGAGGAGGTCATCGGCACCTCCGGCGAGGCCCCCGACCACATCACCATCGTCGACGGCCCCCACGACGTGGACAAGGTCACCGTCCGCGACGAGTCCAAGGTCGTCTGGCTCTCGCAGACCACGCTGTCGGTCGACGAGACGATGGAGACGGTGGACGCGCTGAAGACGAAGTTTCCGCTGCTCGTCTCGCCGCCGAGCGACGACATCTGCTACGCCACCTCGAACCGGCAGGCCGCCGTCAAGGTGATGGGCGCGGACTCCGACCTGGTCATCGTGGTCGGCTCGAAGAACTCTTCGAACTCGATCCGGCTGGTCGAGGTCGCCAAGGACGCCGGCGCGAAGGCCGCGTACCTCGTCGACTTCGCGAGCGAGATCGACGAGGCCTGGCTGGAGGGCGTCACGACCGTCGGCCTCACCTCGGGCGCCTCGGTGCCGGAGGTCCTGGTCGAGGAGGTCCTGGAGTGGCTCGCGGCCCGCGGCTACGCCGACGTGGAGATCGTCAAGACGGCGGAGGAGTCGATCACCTTCTCCCTGCCGAAGGAGCTCCGCCGGGACCTGCGGTCCGAGGCCGCGGAACTGGTCGCCGACAAGTAACTCGTTTCGTACGGTATGTCCATGCAGATCTTCGGCGTGGACATCGGCGGGTCCGGGATCAAGGGTGCTCCCGTGGACCTGGAGCGAGGCGACCTGGCGCAGGAGCGCCACAAAGTACTGACACCACAGCCGGCCACCCCCGACGGGGTGGCCGGCTGTGTCGTCGAGGTGGTGCGCCACTTCGACTGGGACGGCCCGGTGGGCGTGACCTTCCCGGGCGTGGTCACGGGCGGGATCACCCGCACGGCGGCCAACATGGACAAGTCATGGATCGGCGTGGACACGGCGGCGCTGCTCTCGCGCGGCCTCGACGGACGGCCCGTGACGGTGCTGAACGACGCGGACGCGGCGGGCGTCGCCGAGATGACGTACGGGGCCGGACGCGGGCGGGGCGGCACCGTCCTGCTCCTCACCCTGGGTACGGGCATCGGCAGCGCGCTCTTCACGGACGGGCGGCTGGTCCCGAACACGGAGCTGGGCCACCTGGAGCTGAAGGGTCACGACGCCGAGACGCGGGCGTCGGTGAAGGCCAAGGAGGACGGCGACCTCACCTGGGAGCGCTGGGCGCACCGGCTGAGCAAGTACATGCAGCACGTGGAGATGCTGTTCTCGCCGGACCTGTTCGTCATCGGCGGCGGCGTCAGCCGCAAGCCGGAGAAGTTCCTGCCCCTGATCGAGGGCGTCCGGGCCGAGATCGTCCCGGCCAGGCTGCAGAACAACGCGGGCATCGTGGGAGCGGCGATGGCGGCGAAGGGATAGGGGCAGGGGCAGAGAGTCGGGGCATGGTCGGGATACGGGGCACGGTCAGGCGACGCGGCGGGGCAGGCGGCGCCGGCCGATGAGCACGGCCTTGCGCACCAGCGCGATCAGTGCGGCGACGAGCGTCCCCGCGTACAGCCAGCCCGCGTGCAGGGACAACGCGGAGACCAGCCCCATCAGCTGACCGCCGAAGCCGCCGGAGCCGCCCGAGATGGGCCACACTCCGGCGGCGAAGGCGATCGGGACGCCGATCGGCGCGGTGATCAGGTCCGCCGGCCGCACCCAGAGCGCGGTCGCGGCCGCGACGGGCGGGAACAGCAGCCCGTAGACGAAGAGCGAAGAGCTGAAGAGCAGCCAGCAGACGCCGGCGACGAGCACCATCGAGGTGCACGCGAACAGTCCGCCGCCGAGGCCCGTCAGCCGGGGCCGGGGCATCCGGCGCACCGGCGCCGGCCGCGGCGCGCCGCCGCTCTGCGCGGGCACGCCCGCGGGCCGCGGACCCCTGCGCTGGGCCGGGGGTCGCTGCGGGTGAGGGGCCGGTCGCGTCCTGTATTGCTCCACCCCACCAAATTAGGCGGGAGGAGGGCCGGATCCGGGCCCGGACACGCGACATCCACCGCCACTCATCGGAAAGTAAACTGTCCGGTGGCCCACTCCCGGGCCGCCGCCCCCTCCAGCTACGGGAAGTCGCCAACGTGTCGCTCACGATCGGAATCGTCGGCCTGCCGAATGTCGGCAAGTCGACCCTGTTCAACGCCCTGACCAAGAACGACGTGCTGGCGGCCAACTACCCGTTCGCCACCATCGAGCCGAACGTCGGCGTCGTCGGCGTCCCGGACCCGCGCCTCGCCGTCCTCGCGGGCATCTTCGGGTCGCAGCGGGTCCTCCCGGCGACGGTCGACTTCGTCGACATCGCGGGCATCGTGCGCGGCGCCTCGGAGGGCGAGGGCCTCGGCAACAAGTTCCTCGCGAACATCCGCGAGTCGGACGCCATCTGCCAGGTCATCCGCGCCTTCAAGGACGAGAACGTCGTCCATGTCGACGGCAAGGTCTCGCCGAAGGACGACATCGAGACGATCAACACCGAGCTGATCCTCGCCGACCTCCAGTCCATCGAGAAGGCCGAACCGCGCCTGGCGAAGGAGTCCCGCCTCCAGAAGGAGAAGGTCGCCGTCCTCGCGGCCGTCGTCGAGGCCAAGAAGATCCTCGAAGCCGGCGACACCCTCTTCTCGAAGGGCATCACGAAGGGCACGGAGCAGGGCGACCTCCTGCACGAGCTGCACCTGCTCACCACGAAGCCGTTCCTGTACGTCTTCAACGTCGACGAGGACGAGCTGACGGACGACGCCTTCAAGGCGGAGCAGAGCGCACTGGTCGCCCCGGCCGAGGCGATCTTCCTGAACGCCAAGCTGGAGCAGGACCTCTCCGAGCTGGACGACGAGGAAGCCCTGGAGCTCCTCCAGTCGGTCGGTCAGGACGAGCCCGGCCTCGCCACCCTGGGCCGCGTCGGCTTCGCCACGCTCGGCCTGCAGACCTACCTGACGGCCGGCCCGAAGGAAACCCGCGCCTGGACCATCAAGCAGGGCGCGACGGCCCCGGAGGCGGCCGGCGTGATCCACACCGACTTCCAGCGCGGCTTCATCAAGGCCGAGGTCATCTCCTTCGCGGACCTGGTCGACTGCGGCTCGGTGGCCGAAGCCCGCGCCAAGGGCAAGGCCCGCATGGAGGGCAAGGACTACGTCATGCAGGACGGCGACGTGGTGGAGTTCCGCTTCAACGTCTAAGCAGTCTGTGACTGCACGCTGGATAATCCGTCAAGAGTGCAGGTCGGAAGGGGTCGGCTCCTGAATGGAGTCGACCCCTTCGTCGTCATCGTGCTGGATGGGTGCTGGATATTCTGACGCTGGATCAGCCAATGTCAGGTGTCGTACACGGTGGAGCGGTGTCTGACGTGAACCACCCAGACCACCAGCTCTCCGTCGTCGATCGTGTAGACAACTCGGTAGTCGCCGACTCGCAGGCGACGGCGTTCAGGCTGCGATACGAGTGCGGTCGTGTTGAAGCCGAGGGGATCGCTCTCCAGTTCGGTCAGTTTGACCAGGATGCGCAGCGCCATGTCGCGCGGGATCTTCCGGAGTTCGGCCTGAGCCTCGGGACGGAAGACGGTTCGGTGCTCACTCACCGCGGGCCAGCGTCTCCCTCATGATGTCTTCGATCGGGATGCCGGGTGCTGGGTTGGCCATGCGCTCGTCGATGATCCGGTTGATTTCGCGCTCTTCCCACTCCTGGTACTTGCGCAGCACCTCGATGGAGACGACGGCGGCGACTTCCTTGCCTCGGCGCGTGATGACCGTGGGCACGTCGTCGCGATCCGCGCGCTCCACGACTTCCGCCAGGTGGGCGCGCACGTCGCGGATGGACTCTATGGGCAGCGGCTGCGTCATGCGCTCAAGTGTACCGAGTGTCCCATGTGTACACCACTCTGGTGCTGGTGTGCTGGACCATCACGTCCAGAACCGCGTCTTTGCAGGTCGGAGCTCTGTGCTGCACGTTCCGCTTCGACAGCTGGCAGTTCGCGCGCTGCGGCAGGCGTGCGGTGCGGAAGGGGTCGGACTCGGCGAGTCCGACCCCTTCCGCATTGCCCGACCGACCTGCCGCAGGGGCCCTCAGCCGCTCCGCGGCGGCGTCAGCTTGTCGAGGTCCAGGCTGATCGCGAAGGGCACCGGGCGCTTGAGGGTGCCCCGGAAGATGCCAGCGGGCGCGTAGACGCCGGTCGGTTCGTCGAGCTCGTAGACGTGGACGACGGGTGCCCCCTCCTCGTCCTCGATGCACCAGTAGTGCGGGATGCCGGCCTCCGCGTACTTGCGGAGCTTCACCGTGCGATCGCGATGGGCGGACTCGGGTGAGACCGCCTCCACGACGAGCTTCACGTCCTCCGGGGCGTACCAGGTGCGATCGGGGTCGTAAGGCAGGTTCGTCAGCAAAAGGTCCGGCTCGGGACGGTTGCGGGCATCGAGGCGGATCGTCATCTCCCGCTCCACCTCGAAGTCGGCCGGCGCCTGCGCCATGAGCGTGGTGGTCAGGGCGGTGACGAGGCGGCCGTGCCAGGACCTCTGGGGCGACATCATGAAGACGAGGGCTCCGTCGATCAGCTCGGTGTGGCGGGGTGCCTCGGGGAGGCGGTCGAGGTCCTCCGCGAACCAGCCTTCCGCGCGCGGCGGGCGCATCCAGTCGGGCAGTGCGGTCATGGCCTCAAGGTAGCGCCTGCGGCTCTTGTCGAGCATTGAGACGGCAAACCGCGGGGGTGAGGTGACGCGCGGGCATCGCGTTCCGGCGGACGCTGCCCGGCACCTGGCTGGACATTCGCGATCCGCTGCGCGCTACGGCCCTTGCCCGCGCGGCGCCCGGCGCGACGGGCTCGACGCATCGCGCCTGCCGTCCGGGCGCCGCGCCGACCGACCGCCGGGAGCGCTCGACGTGCGTCTCGACAGCCGCGCCACCCAGCAGCGGCTGCGCACCAGGCTCCAGGCTCCGGGGAGCCCGGGAGTTCCCGGGCGGCGCGTAGGCCGCACGCACCGCGGGGCGGGGTGGGAGAGAGCGGCATAAAGTGGGTGTAAAGGTACTCCAGGTGGGTTCGGGAGGCGTGATGTCCGTACGGCCCGACGCGTCGCCGCAGCGCGCGCAGCATGATCCCGAGGACACGCTCAACCAGCTCGGCAGCTCGTGGCACTGGGCGCTCGGAGTCGCCCTCGCCACCCTGGTCCCCGGCATCCTCGTACTCGTCTGGCCCGACGAGACGCTGCACATCCTGGCCGTGATCATCGGCTTGCAGCTCCTCGTGGCGGGCGGGTTCCGCTTCGTCTCGGCCTTCTCGCACAGCAACGACGCCGGCGGCAGCCGGCTGGCGAGCGTGCTGATCGCGATTCTGGCCTTCCTCGCGGGCGTCCTCGTACTGCGTCACCCGATGCAGACCATCGGCGCGCTGTCCCTGATCGTCGGAGTGTTCTGGCTGATCACCGGTGTGCTCACGGCGTACGTCGCGATCGCCGACCGGCTCCTCCTCCACCGCGGGCTGCTCTTCGGCCTGGGCGCGCTCGGTACCGTCGCCGGCATCGTCGTGCTCTGCTTCCCGGTCGACTCCGCGGTCGCCCTGACGCGCCTGCTGGGTCTGTGGCTCGTCCTGCTCGGCGTGTTCGAAGTGGTGATGGCCCTCGTGATGCGCTCCGCCACCCGCCGGATCGTCGCGTCGAAGTAGCGGGCCGAGAGGGACGGCGCCGCCTGACGGCGCCGTCCCTCCCCGCTCTCGCTCGGGGCCCCGGCTCAGAGGCCGCGTACCGAGGCCACCGTGAAGGTGGTCGGGGTGCCCGTGGAGGGTTCCATGGGGCCGCCCTTGTCGAACTGCGAACGGACCACCAGGGTGCGGCCCGGCACGCGCGCGAGGGTGGTGGGGATCTGCAGCGACGGATCCGTGATCGTACGGGTCAGCCTGGCGCGGGTGCCGTCCGCGCCGACCTGCCACCGGGTCAGCGTGTTGGTGACGTTGTGTGCCACGCGCAGGGTGCCGTCGGGGGCCAGGTCGAGGCCGTCGGCGGCCTTCAGGTCCCCGCCGGTGAGGGCGACCCGGCGGACGGCGCCGGTCCGCAGGTCGACGCGGTACAGGTCGCCCGCCGTCATGTCGACGGTCAGGAGATAGCGGCCCGCGCGGTCGGAGGTGATGCCGTTGAGGCTGAAGGTGCCGGCCGGGCGGGGGCGCAGGGCCGGGGCGAGATCGTAGGCCTCGGTCAGGACGCCGCTGCCGGCGGCCAGTTGCCGCGGGGTCACGCGGTAGATCACGCCGCGGCTGCTGTCCGTCAGGTACGCCGTGCCGTCCGGGGTGAGTGTCAGGTCGTTCACGAAGCGCGCCGAGGTCCCCGCCGCCACCTCGAAGTGGGCCAGCCGGGCACCGGTCGCGGTGTCGTAGACGGCCACGCCCCTGGTGGAGTCGGTGACCCAGAGCCGGCCGCGGGCGTCGACCCGCAGGCCGTTCGCGGTGTGGCGGCCGTCGGTGCCGGAGGGCAGGAACACCTCGGCCTCGGACCGGCCGGGCCGGGCCCGGTAGACGGTGCCGTCCGCGTACGAGCCCACGTAGACGGTGTGCGTACGGGGATCCGCGGCGATGCCCTCCGGATAGACCTTCGCGCCGGGCAGGGTGAAGGCGGTGGATATCCGGGCGTCGCCCGCCGGGGTCCGCGCCGCGGCCGGAGCGGGCGCCGCCGCGGCGAGGGCGAGGGTGAGGGCGAGGGCGCCGGCCAGCGAGGCCGCCACTCGGGCGGGCCTCATCCGAGGCATCGCCACTGCCGTGGCCTGTGCCGCCGCCGTGGTCCTTTTCGCCGCAGCGGTCTTCGTCATCGCGTTCGTGTCCGTGTCCGTGTGCGTGTCCGTCTTCTGCGTCATCGCGTGCCCCGTTCGATGTCCTCTATCGATCATGTGGGGTTGAATGTATGTTAGAGCTCTAATGCATGCAAGGGTCGGGCCGTAGGATGCGCCCATGACCTCCATGGCCCCCGAGGAGCGCATCGGCTCTCACATCAAGCGCGCCGAGCAGGCACTCCTCGCGGCGAAGAACGCGGCCTGCAAGCCCGCGGCAGTAACGGTTCCGCAGTACGCCGCCCTGCTCTGGCTGGCCGAGAAGCCCGGCATCTCCGCCGCCGCGCTCGCGCGCCTGTGCGGGGTGACGCCGCCGACCATGAACACCGTGCTGAAGAACCTCCAGGAGCGCGGGCTCATCGAGCGGACCCCGCACGAGTGGCACCGCAACGTGCTGGAGACCCGGCTCACCGACGAGGGCCGCACGGCTATGGAACGCGCGGACGCGGGTGCGGTGCGGGTGGAGCGCGCGCTCGCCGCCGCGTTCACCGAGAAGGAGCGGGCGCTGTTCATCGAGCTGCTCGGGCGGTGCGCGGAGGTACTCGACGCCGAGCGGTGATCTCTCCGCCCGCACGGGTCCACGCATGTTTTTTGCTCGAATTTGGAACTGTGCGGGTGGTTTGCTCATCAGGACTTAGGGGAGACCAGCCGCTCTGCCCTCGGGGGCAGTCAAGACCGTTCGGAGCGAAGTTCGTGCACCAGTACCCGCAGCGCCCGCGGCCTGACGATCAGCCGTCGTACCAGGACCACCCGCCCCAGGGGTACGGCGGCCAACAGCCCCCGCAGCGCGGGCAGCAGCAGACGTACGAGGTGCCGTCGCCCTACCCGGGCCGGCCGCCGTACGGTGAGCCGCCCTACGGTGAGCCCTCGCTCGCGAACGGGTACCCGCACCAGCCCGAGGCCCCGCAGCCCAAGCGCTCCCGCCGCCGAATATGGATCAGCGCCGTGGTCGCCCTCGCGCTCCTCCTCGGCGGAGGCGGGTTCGCCGCCTGGAAGCTCGACTGGTTCTCGGGCAACGGCGAGGCGGTCACCTTCGGCAAGAACCCGTCCACGCCCCCGGCCGCGGGCTCGTCCGACGCCGGCTCGCCGAGCGCCGAGGCCAAGCCGTCCGGCGACCCGGACGTGCTCATGCCCGCCGGTCCGAAGTCGGAGTTCAAGCAGACCGCCAAGCTCGACGACGGCACGATCATCGCCAAGACCCGTCTCACGGGCGCGAAGTCGGGCTTCGAGGGCGACGTCTGGGTGTGGGCCCCCAAGCAGTACGACGACCCCAAGTACGCGAAGAGCGGCTTCCCGGTGCTCATCGCGCTCCCCGGCGGCAACGGCTTCCCGAACAACTACTGGGCGGACACCAGCCTGGGCCTGCAGAAGGCCATCACCGAGGGCGTCAAGGCCGGCACCAGCCTCCCGTACATCGTGATCATGCCGGTGCTGAACCCGGACGCGAAGTACTACTACGACGGCTCCGACATCCCCGGCCAGGCCAAGATGGGCACGTGGATCGCCGAGGACGTCCCGGACTTCGCCAAGGCCAACTTCCGCACCTACAAGTCCCGTGACGGCTGGGCCTTCATGGGGTCGTCCTCGGGCGCGTTCGTCGGCATGAAGACGGTCCTGCAGCACCCGGACAAGTTCAAGGCGGTCATCGCCAGCGGCGGCGAGATCGTCCCCGATTCCCCGCTGTGGAAGGGCCACCAGGCGGAGATGGACGCGAACAACCCGGAGAAGCTGGCCCAGAAGCTGATCGACAGCAAGGGGCCCGAGGTCTACATCAACTTCCAGGTGGGAACCAAGGAGTCCGGCAAGGACCGCATGGTGCGGTTCCAGCAGCAGTACGGCAAGGGGCCGGTCAAGACGACCATCCGCGACATCCAGAACGGCGAGCACAACGGCTGGCACTACGTCCGGGGCATGAAGGAAGGCTCCCTGGAATGGGTCAGCAAGGTCCTGAAGGCCCCGAAGCCGGAGGGAAGCTGAGCCGAGGGGCCGGAGCTCCCGCGGCCGGCAGGCGGGGCGGGGCGGGGGCTTCGGGGGGCGGGGCCGGTAGGCGCGGCGGGGGCTTCGGGGGGCGGGGCCGGTAGGCGCGGCGGGGGCTTCGGGGGGCGGGGTCCCGGCCGGGCGGTATCAGAGAGGTCCTGGGGTTTCCCGTCAGTCCCATCGTCTTCCGTGTCGGGCCGGCCCCTCAAGGGCGCTCCCTGCGGTCGCGTCGCTTCGCGATGTCGCTGCGCTCCACCCTTGACCGCCCGTCCCGCCACGGAAAATTCGAGGACTGCCAGGAAGCCCCCAGAAGAACGGGCCGGGCGTTCCGTTCCAGGGACGGGCACCTCAGCGATGCGAGCCGGTAGCCGGGGCGCCCCAAATCGCTACGCGCTCCTGTCGGGTGGCGTCCGCGAGCCTCTGGGGCTGGGCATAAGCCGCCACCAATCGCTACGCGCTCCTCAACGACGGCGTCCGCAGGCCTCTCGGGCTGGTCATAGGCCGCCATCTATCGCTACGCGCTTCTGCGAGACGGCGTCAGCGAGTCCCTGTGGTTGGGCATAGGCCGCCCACTATGGCCGGGCTTTCTCGATCACGCGTCTGCGGTCTGTCTGGGGCTGGCCAGAAGCCGCAGAAACCTTTCCCTTTCTCCTCACGGACGGCGTCCGGCGCCCCGGCCACGAACAAGCGGTCGAAATCGGCGAGCGGGAGGGCGATCCATCGGCCCAGCCGATGCCAACCCCGGACAAGACGATGGTGGGATCCCAGCGGTCGGTACAGAAAGGGGCGATTGGGGCATATTGAAGGCCTTGTGTGGCTCCCACCCGCCCTGACATGGATTGGGATCGCTCCGGCCGTCATCTGATGCTTTTCCGTCCCGTGGGAGAACCTGAGGGTGTCCGTGAGGGGCGATGGAAGGTTTCTGCGGCCTGCGACCAGCCCAGGACGAACTGCAGACGCGTGATCGAGGAGCGCGCCCATGCTGGGCGGCCTATGCCCAGCCCGAGAGGCTCGCAGGCGCCGTCTCGCCGAGCGCACAGCGACTGGTGGCGGCTTATGCCCAGCCCAAGAGGCCTGTGGACGCCGTCGTCGGGGAGCGCGTAGCGATTGGTGGCGGCTTATGCCCAGCCCCAGAGGCCTGTGGACGCCGTCGTCGGGGAGCGCGTAGCGATTGGTGGCGGCTTATGCCCAGCCCCAGAGGCCTGTGGACGCCGTCGTCGGGGAGCGCGTAGCGATTGGTGGCGGCTTATGCCCAGCCCCAGAGGCCTGTGGACGCCGTCGTCGGGGAGCGCGTAGCGATTGGTGGCGGCTTATGCCCAGCCCCAGAGGCTCGCGGACGCCGTCGTCGGGGAGCGCGTAGCGATTGGTGGCGCACCCCTGACCCCGTTGCGCGTCTCCGACGCCCCGTCCGCTTGTCGAACGCCCGGCCCGTTCTTCTGGGGGCTTCCTGGCAGTCCTCGAATTTTCCGTGGCGGGACGGGCGGTCAAGGGTGGCCGAAGGCCATCACGCAGTGACGCGACCGCAGGGAGCGCCCTTGAGGGGCCGGCCCGACACGGAAGACGATGGGACTGACGGGAAACCCCAGGACGTCTCTGATGCCGGTCGAGTGGATCCCGTCCTCCCTCGAAGCCGCCGCCGCGCTGTCGTGTCTCCCGTCTCTGTCCCGGCCCCCGCCCCCGCCCCGCCCCCGCCCCCGCCCCCGCCCCCGCCCCCCCCCCGACGGCGCCGCGTGGTGCTCGCCACGTCACCCCCGTCCCAGGCAACCCGCGGCGTCGTTCATACCTCTGTAAAGGGTGTAAGGGGGACCGATCGGTCCGGCCCGCGCTCCGAGGTGAGCGCCGGAGAAGGAACGGGACAACAACCGTGCAGCATGACCAGCAAGGCGACGGCAGCCCCATGACCACGGGCCCCCGTCGCCCCCACCGCCTGCGCCTGCTTCTGATCGGCGGCGGTATCGCGCTCACCCTCGCCGGGGGCGGCGCGGCAGCGTACAAGTTCGGCCTCTTCTCGGACATAGGGGATCCGGTCTCCTTCGGCAAGGTCCAGGTGCAGGAGAAGACGGCCACCGCCTCCCAGGCCCTGCCGGAGGTGCTCATGCCCACCGGCCCGGCGGCTTCGTTCGTACGGACCAGCCGCCTGCCCGACGGCACCCAGATCGGCAAGGCCACCCTCACCGGCAAGAAGTCCGGCTTCACGGGGGACGTGTGGGTGTGGGTGCCGAAGGAGTACGACGAGCCGAGGTACGCCCAGAGCGGCTTCCCGGTCCTGATCTCCCTGCCCGGCGGTCGCGGCTACCCCACGAACTACTGGGGGACGGGCCCCGGCCTCGGCCTCCAGCAGGCGGTCAGCGACGGCGCCAAGTCGGGCAAGAGCCTGCCCTTCATTTTGATCATGCCGGTGACCAACGCGGACACCAAGCACCACTTCGACGGATCGGACATCCCCGGCCAGCCCAAGATGGGCACCTGGATGGCCGATGACGTCCCCGATTTCGCGAGGGCCAATTTCCGGACCTTCACCTCCCGCGACGGGTGGGCCTTCATGGGTTCCTCGGCCGGCGGATTCAACGGCTTCAAGCAGCTGCTGAAGTACCCCGACCGGTTCAAGGCGGCCATCGCCAGCGGCACCGACATCGTGCCCGACTCCCCGCTCTGGAACGGGAACACGCAGGCCATGGACGCGAACAACCCCGAGAAGCTCGCCGCGAAGCTGATCGACACGGGCGGTCCCGATGTCTACGTCAACTTCCAGATCGGGACCAAGGAGACCGGCCGCGAGCAGGCCGAGAAGTTCATGAAGGAGTACGGCAAGGGCCCCGTGCACACCTCGCTCCAGGTGATCCAGGATGGTGAGCACAACGGAAAGTCGTACGTGCGCGGCATGAGGGAGGGCTCTCTGGAGTGGATCAGCAAGGTGATGAAGGGACCGACACCCGCTCCCGGCGTGCGATGAGCACGGTGGTGAAGGGGGCATCGGCGGCTGCCGCGGCGGGCATCGCGGCGGTGTGCGCCATGGCCTTCATGAAGGCCCCCGGCGAGCGGCCGGTGCTCCCCTTCCCCACCGTCGGCGTCCTCATGGCGGGCGGCGAGCACTGGTGCACGGCGAGCGTCGTCGACAGCCCGAAGGGCAATGTCGTCGCCACCGCCGCGCACTGCGTCGCCCCCGCCGGTGAGGACGGGCAGCCGGGCGAGGTCGCCCACGACGGCCTCGCGATCGGCGAGCTCTCCTTCGCCCCGGCCTTCTCCGGCGAGGGCGACGGCACCCAGCCCCTGGGGGTGTGGAAGGTCAAGGCGATCCACGTCGACGACCGCTGGACCAAGTGGGGCGAGGACACCGCGGACTTCGCCTTCCTCACGATCGCGCCGGACGAGGACGGGCGCAGCGTCCAGGAGGCCGTCGGTGGTCGCGCCGAGGCGCCCCGGCCCGAGTGGACCTCCGGCTACGAGCGGGACGTCACCGTCGTCGGCTACCCGGAGTCCGACCACAACCCGCAGAACAGGCCCGTCTCCTGCACCACGCAGACCCGCCACGACGAGGAGGACCCCGACATGCTCTACATGAGCTGCGCGGGCTTCTGGACGGGCACCAGCGGCAGCCCCTGGATCGCGGACCGCGGTGGACCGGATCCCGCCGGGCACCTCATCGGGGTGCTGAGCGGCGGGGACACCGATGTGGACTCCACGGCCGCGCTGTTCGACGAACGCGCGAAGGCGCTGTACGAGCGGGCCGCGCGGGGCTGAGCGTCCCCTGTTCCCGTCCCCGTCCCCGCTCCCGTCCCTCGTTCCGTCCCGTCCCCGTTGGCCTGCCCGCGGGAGGCGCCGCTACTGCTTCTTCCTGCGCTCCGTGCTGACGATCACGACGACCGCCGCCACGACCACCGCGCCGCCGACGACGATCGGCCAGGTCAGCGCCTCGTCGAGGATCAGCCAGCCGAGCGCGACGGCCACGACCGGATTGACGTAGGCGTACGTGGCCACCAGCGACAGTGGCGCGGCCTGCAGGAGCCACACGTACGCGGTGAACGCGACGAGCGAGCCGAAGAGGACCAGGTAGCCCAGGGCCAGCCAGGAGGCGGTGGAGAAGGAAGCCGGGTCCAGCCCGCGGTGCTCGCCGCGCAGCAGGCCGACGACCACGCCCCCGATCCCGCCGGCGAGCATCTGGTAGGCGCTGCCCGTGAAGGGGTTGCCCGGCAGGGACAGCTTCGAGGCGGAGAAGGACCCCAGCGACCACAGCACCGATCCGACCACCACCAGCAGCACGCCCGACAGCCGTACGGCGCCGCTGAGACCGGGGCTGGTCAGTATCGCGAGACCCGCGAAACCGAGGAGGACCCCCACCAGGGTGCGGGCCGGAGGTCGGTCCCCGGTGGCCGTGCGCAGCACCACCACCCACATGGGCACCGCCGCCACCAGCAGTGCGGCCAGGCCGGACGGTACGGAGGTCTCCGCGAGCACGACCAGGCCGTTGCCGCCGAGGATCAGCAGCAGGCCGACGAGGACGGCGGAGCCGACCTGGGCACGGGTGGCCCGGAGCGCGGCCGGCCCGTGGCGCCAGGCGACGACGGCGGTCAGCAGCGCGCCGGCGGTGATGAAGCGGGCTCCGGCGGAGAGGAAGGGTGGCATCGTCTCGACGACGATTCGGATGCCGAGGTAGGTCGAGCCCCACACGACGTAGACGAGGGCCAGTGCGGTCCAGACCGCGCCTGTGATCCTGCCGTGCGGGGTGACCTTGGGCCCGGCGTCCACGGGGGTTGAGGTGCTCATGTCCGGATCCTAAGGTCGTTGGCCCATGCAGGCATCTGGTTGTCTCAGCCCTTGAGCAGGTCGTTCAGCTCGCCGTACGGGAGCGCGTGCGCGAGCGCCCCGTACGTGCCGCCGGTGGCCAGTTCCTCGGCGGCGCGGCGGACCACGGCGTACGCGGCCTCGGCCACCCACGAGCCGAGGCTCACGCGGGAGACACCGAGCGCGCCGCAGGCGGCGACGGTCGGGGCGTCGGGGCCGAGCAGGATGTTGAGGGGGGCGTCGACGCCCTTGGCCAGCTCGGCCACGGTGGCCGGATCGAGGACGCCGGGCACGAAGACGCCGCTGGCTCCGGCCCGGAGGTAGGCGGCGGCGCGGGCGAGGGTCTCGTCGAGGCGGGCGGCGGGTTCGCCCAGGCCCTTGAGGTAGGTGTCGATGCGGGCGTTGACGTAGAGCGGGACCCCGGCGGAGTCGGCGGCGGCGCGGGCGGCGGCGAGGCGCTCGGCCTGTTCGGCGGGGTCGCGGGTGCCGTCCTCGATGTTGATGCCGACCGCGCCTGCGGCGATGACGCCGGCGACGGTCTCGCCGACGGCGTCCGGGTCGGCGCCGAAGCCGCCCTCGATGTCCGCGGTGACCGGGACGGACACGGCGGCGGTCACGCGGGCGATCAGGTCGAGGGCGCGGTCGCGGGCGAGGGCGTCGCCGTCCGGCGAGCCGAGGGACCAGGCGACGCCCGCGCTGGTGGTGGCGACGGCGGGGGCGCCGGTCGCCTCCACGATGCGGGCGCTGGCGACGTCCCAGGCGTTCGCGAGGGCGAGGGGGGAGGCGGGGGTGTGCAGTGCGGTGAAGGCGGTGGCCTTGGCGGCGAGGTCGGGGTGGGTGCCGGGGTGGGTGCCGGGGTGGGTGCTCATGGGGTCAGTTGAGCAGACGGGGAGGGCGGGGGCTCGCGGATTTCCGACCTCGGGGTCGAAGCGGGTGCGGGTGCGGGTGCGGGTGCCGGTGCGCTGCCGGGTGCGGCGCCGTGGCGGGGGCGCTGCCCCCGTGCCCCCGCGCCTCAAACGCCGGCGGGGCTGAAAGAGCGGGGCTCCGTGCCTCAAGCGCCGGCGGGGCTGAAAGATTGGGGCTCCGCCCCGTGCCCCCGTGCCTCAAGCGCTGGCGGGGCTGAAAGATTGGGGCTCCGCCCCGGGCCCCGGGCCTCGGACGACGGCGGGGCTGGAAGAGCGGGGCTCCGCCCCGGGGCCCGTGCCTCAAATGCCGGCGGGGCTGAAAGAGCGGGGCTCCGCCCCGTGCCCCCGTGTCTCGGACGACGGCCGGGCTGGAAGGGCGGGGCTCCATGTCTCGGACGACGGTGGGGCTGGGCGGGTCAGGGGGCCAGGCCCGTTTTGGCGCCGGCGCCGCAGAGGGGGATGACCGCCGTGCGGCCCTGCAAGGGGTCGGTCGGGGAGGTGGGGGAGACGGCCGCCCAGCAGGCCGCGGCCGTCGGTTCGACGAAGAGGCCGCGGCGGGCCAGGTCGCGCTGGGCCTCGCGCAGCCGGGCGTCCGGGACCGTCACGAAGGTGCCGCCCGACGCCCGCACCGCGGCCAGGATCTGGCGGGCGCGCGGCGGCGCCGGGATCGCGATGCCCTCGGCCAGGGTCGGCCGCTGCTCCACCGGGGCGGCATCGTCCGCGCCCGCCGCGAACGCCTGCGCCAGCGGGGCCACCGCCTCGGACTGGACCGCGATCAGGGCCGGCGGCCGTACCCCGCGCCGGGCCAGTTCCTGCGTCGCGAGCGCGGCGCCGAGCAGCAGGGTGCCGTTGCCCACCGGTACGACCAGCACCTCCGGCAGCCGCCGGCCCATCTCCTCCCACACCTCGTACACGTAGGTCTTCGTCCCGTGCAGGAAGTACGGGTTGAACACGTGGCTGGCGTAGAAGACGCCGGGGGAGTCCGCCTCCTTGCGGGCGGCCAGGGCGGCGGACTCGCGGCCGCCCGGGACCACGCGGACGACCGCGCCGTGCGCCCGCATCTGTTCCGTCTTCTTCTCTGATGTCCCCTCAGGGACGAAGACCTCGCACGCGAGTCCGGCCCGTGCGCAGTACGCCGCCACCGACGTCCCCGCGTTGCCGCTGCTGTCCGCGACGACGCGCTGCGGCGCCAGCCGCCGGGCGAGCTCGACGAGCATCACGGCGCCCCGGTCCTTGAAGGACAGCGTCGGCATCAGGTAGTCGAGCTTGGCGTGGATCCGCTCCCCCAGGGGGATCAGCGGAGTGTGCCCCTCCGCCAGGGAGATGGAGAACGCCCCCGGCAGCGGCAGCACCGGACCGTACCGCCACAGTGAACCGGGTCCGGCGGACGGTTCGAGCGCCGCGTCCGGATCCGGCGTGAAATCGAGGTCCCAGGGGCCGCCGCACAGAGGGCACCCCCAGGGGGCGGTCCGGACGTCCGCGCGTGTACCGTCCTCGGAGCAGACGTAACCGGGGGGTGCGTGCGTCATCTGCGGAGCGCCTTTGCTCGGGCATGGTCGTCGTACGGCACGGATGTTACGCGGTCGTCGTCCTCCAGTGGGGCGCGCCGAGGGTGGGTCAACCTTTCGGATGCGGCAGGCCGTTCGGCCGTTTGCGTTGTCATGGTCACGCTTGCGCGCGGCCCCGCTGCCCCCTGCAGTGCACCACCTAGGAGGAGGACCCGTCACATGCCAGTGATGCGTCATACGCGCCGGAAGATCGCCGGCATCAGTGCGACCGCGGTCGTGGCCCTCGCGCTGGGCGCGGCCGCCGCGCTGCCCGCCTCGGCCGTCGGCAGTGATGCCCGCGGTGTGGTCGAGAACGCCGGGGCGCCGGGGTCCGTGCCCAACAGCTACATCGTGACGCTGAAGGACACCGCGCCGCGTTCGACCACCACGAGCGGCAAGCTCGTCGCCAAGAAGTACGGCGCGAAGATCGACCGGACCTACAGCGCGGCCCTCAATGGTTACTCCGTCGAGGTCTCCCGGACCCAGGCCGAGAAGCTGGCCGCCGACCCGGCGGTCCAGTCGGTCGTGCAGAACCGCGTCTTCACCGCCAGTGCCACCCAGCCCGCCCCGCCGTCCTGGGGCCTGGACCGCGTCGACCAGCGGGCGCTGCCGCTGAACCAGGGCTACACCTACCCGGACAAGGGCGGCGAGGGCGTCACCGCGTACGTCATCGACACCGGTGTCCGCATCACGCACCAGGACTTCGGCGGCCGTGCCTCGTACGGCTACGACGCGATCGACAACGACTACGTCGCCCAGGACGGCCACGGCCACGGCACGCACGTCGCCGGCACCGTCGCGGGAACCTCGTACGGCGTGGCCAAGAAGGCCAAGATCGTTGGCGTCCGCGTCCTCGACAACAACGGCTCCGGCACGACCGCGCAGGTCGTCGCGGGCATCGACTGGGTGACCCGCAACGCCGTCAAGCCGGCCGTCGCCAACATGTCGCTCGGCGGCGGCGCGGACACCGCGCTCGACACGGCCGTCCGCAACTCCATAGCCTCCGGCATCGCCTACGCCGTGGCCGCGGGCAACGAGTCGGCCAACGCCTCCACCAAGTCCCCGGCGCGCGTCGCCGAGGCCATCACCGTCGGCGCCACCACCAACACCGACGCCCGGGCGAGCTACTCCAACTTCGGCCCCGCCCTGGACCTCTTCGCGCCGGGCTCCGCCATCACCTCCGCGTGGGGCACGGGCGACTACGCGACCAACACCATCAACGGCACCTCGATGGCCACGCCGCACGTCGCGGGCGCGGCCGCCGTCTACCTCTCGCAGAACCCCTCCAGCACCCCGGCCCAGGTGGCCACCGCGCTGATCGGGTCCGCCACCCCGGACAAGGTGACCGGCGGCGGCACCGGTTCGCCGAACCGCCTGCTGCACGTCACCGCCCTGGGACCGGTCCCGCCGGGCAAGCGCTTCGACAACACGACCGACGTCGCGATCGGCGACAACGCGACCGTCGAGTCCTCGATCGCCGTGAGCGGAGTCGTCGGCAGCGCGCCGACGACGCTGAAGGTCCCGGTCGACATCAAGCACACGTACATCGGCGACCTGCGGATCGACCTGGTCGCGCCCGACGGCAGCGTCTACACCCTGCACAACCGCACGGGCGGCGACGTCGACAACATCGTGCGGACCTTCACCGTGAACGCCTCCTCCGAGACGGTGCCGAACGGTACGTGGAAGCTGCGGGTGCACGACAACGCCAACGGCGACACCGGCAAGATCGACTCCTGGGCGCTCCAGTTCTGAGGAGCGGGCCGGAGGCAGTGACCGAGCCGTGAGGAAACAGCGGGGGCGACCGGGTGCCGGTCGCCCCCGCTGCGTACTATTCGCGCATCCGTTCGCGCCTTCCGTGGTGCCTCCCGGCGCCCCGCGACGTCCCGCCGGCCGCGATGCCCTGCCACCTGCGATGGAGTACGCCCCCTTGAGCCTCCCGCCGAGTCCTCCTCCCGGACCGGGCCACTCCTGGCCGCCGCCGTCGCCGCAGCCGGGATGGGGACCGCCGCCGGGCCGGGGGCCGCAGCCGCCGGCGCTCAACGGCTTCGCCCTCGCCTCGCTCCTGGCCGGACTCCTGTGCTTCCCGCCGCTCGGCATCGCCTTCGGCATCGCGGCCCTCGTGCAGATCGCGAGGAAGGGCGACCGGGGCAGGGCCCTGGCCATCACGGGGCTCGTGCTGTCCGTCGTGATGACCGGAGTGATGGTCTTCGCCGTCGGCCGCCTCACCGAGGCGGTCGGCGGCCGGCTCGACGGGCTGAGCGAGTACACCGAGGTGGAGGGTGAACTGCGGGACATCGACGACCTGGAGGCGGGCGACTGCTTCAACGTCCCGGGCGGCGACCTCTTCGACGAGCGCCCCCTCACCTACGCCGTCGACTGCTCCCGGACGCACCACGGCGAGGTCACCGCGTCGACGACGGTGAACACCGCGGCCCCCGGTGCGCCCGGGGCCGACCGGGCCGCGGAGGATGCCTGTTGGAAGGCCCAGGACGAGTACGCGATGGACACCTGGGCCCTGCCGGAGTTCGCGGAGATGTTCTACTTCGCGCCTTCGCAGGAGTCCTGGGACCAGGGCGACCGGAAGCTGCTCTGCGTGATCGGCACGGCGGAGGAGGATTGGAGCGGCAGTCTGCGCCGGGACGCGGGGATGCTGAAGCCCGAGCAGGCGGCCTTCCTGCGGGCGGCCAACGGCGTCGAGTTCGTCATGAGCCGGCCGCCCGAGGGGGAGGTCGACGAGGCGCTGCGCGCGCACCAGGCGTGGGCGCGCGAGGTGCACGCGGCCCTCGGGGAGGAGGCGAAGGTCCTCCAGCAGGACGCGGCCCGGCCGGGGCTGGATACGGCCGTCCCGGCGCAGCTCAAGGAGATCGAGGTGGCCCGGGCGGCGTGGGAGCGCGCCTCCCGGGCGCGGACGGGCGCGGAGTTCGACCGGATGTGGGACCGGGCGCTGGCCGCGATGTCGCTGGAGACGGAGAAGGCGCTGCGCGGCGCGTACGGGCTTTCGACGCGGATCCCGCAGTGGCTGGAGGACGCTCAGGGCGGCACGGAGGAGCCGTCGGACGGTTCCGGTGAGAGGCCCTCGTCCGAGGCGGTCTGACGCCTGCGTGATAACGCGCCGTAGCGGGTTTGAGTGACCTGGCTTCATCACTTCGGGTGAAACTCTGGCCCTTGCTTGCGGTCTTCAACCGTCGGTTGCCAGGGTGTAGCTGTCTGTCAACCTGATGGGAGTGGCCAGTGACTTTCGGTGAGCAGCCGGCCTATCTTCGCGTGGCCGGGGATCTTCGACGCCAGATCGTCGACGGTTCTCTGCCCCCGCACGCCCGGCTCCCGTCCCAGGCCCGCATCCGCGAGGAGTACGGGGTCTCCGACACCGTCGCGCTGGAGGCGCGCAAGGTCCTCATGGCGGAGGGGCTGGTCGAGGGCCGGTCCGGGTCCGGTACGTATGTGCGCGAGCAGCCGGTGCCGCGGCGGGTGGCCCGCTCCGGCTACCGCACGGGCGGCACCTCGACGCCGTTCCGCCAGGAGCAGGCCGATTCCGGCGCGCGGGGGACGTGGGAATCGAGCAGCGAACAGACGGGCGCACCGGTGGAGATCGCGAAGCGGCTCGGCATCGAGCCGGGCGAGCGCGTGATGCGGACGCGATACGTCTTCCGCGACGCGGGGGAGGTGATGATGCTCTCGACCTCCTGGGAGCCGCTCGCCGTGACCGGGCGGACCCCGGTGATGCTGCCGGAGGAGGGCCCACTGGGCGGGTCCGGGGTCGTCGACCGGATGGCCGCGATCGACGTCGTCGTCGACAACATGGTGGAGGACGTCGGCGCGCGGCCCGGCCTGGCGGAGGAGATCCTCCTGCTCGGCGGGGTCCCGGGGCACGTGGTGCTGGTCATCGGCCGCACCTACTACGCCTCCGGCCGCGCGGTGGAGACGGCCGACGTGGTCGTCCCGGCCGACCGCTACCGCCTGTCCTACCACCTCCCGGTCCGCTAGTAGGGGGTGCCCGGCCTTGATCCGCCGGGCACCCCCCGACGGACCGTGCCCCGGTGGTCGCCGGGGCCGGCGACCCGGCGGGTTTCGGCGCGATGGTGATCGCCGCCGGCCCCCTGAACGGCGCCCTCCGGAGGTTCGCGGGGCGTCCGGTCGCACCCGGCCGTACCGGAGCGGCGGCCGGAACCGCGCTGCTCCCGGGCCCGTGGAGCACCTCGTCGACGCGCGCCCTCGAAGCTACCTGCGGGTATACCTGCCCGTAGGAGCTCCGGGGGCGCGCGGTCGCGTTTTCCGGCGGCCGTGCGCGCCTGGTCCGGACCGGCGCGCGCGGCGCACTCGTACGCATGGCCGGATGCGTACGCCTGCCAGGTATCTCTTCGTGAAAAACCGTATCCGCTCCGTAAAGGTCGGGCGTAAGGTCGGGCATATGCGCAATGCGGTTTCCCGGGCAGATACGTCGGCGGAGGGTGAAACGCGATGAACGACAGCGGTGCCCTGCTCCCGTGGCTGGTCATACGTCAGGACGACAACGGCAACCGCTACCGGGTGGGCCGGTACGCCACCCGGGCCGAGGCCCAGAAGGTCGCCGACAGTCTCGACGACCGAGGACACAAGCAGCTCTACTGGGTCGAGCGGATCGGCCAGACCGCCACGATGAACTGAGCCGAGCGGCGCCTCACGGCGCTGGCATAGGCTCCGCCCATGACGGTACGCGTGGTCGTGGGCGGAGCCCTTTGTCATGACGGGCGCCTGCTGGCCGCCCGCCGCAGCGCGCCGCCGGAGCTGGCCGGACGCTGGGAGCTGCCCGGCGGGAAGGCGGAACCGGGTGAGTCCGTGCCCGAGGCGCTGGTGCGCGAACTGCGCGAGGAACTCGGCGTGGAGACCGAGCCGCTGGAGCGGATCCCGGGGGAGTGGCCGCTCAGGCCCGGCCTGGTCCTGCACGTGTGGACGGCGCGGCTGCTCTCCGGGCAGCCGACGCCGCTGGAGGACCACGACGAGCTGCGCTGGCTCGGCCCGGAGGAACTGGAGTCGGTGGACTGGCTGGACCAGGACCGCCCCGCCGTCGCCGAAGCCGGCCGGCGCTTGCGCGCGACCGGGGGCGCGGGCGGGGGCATGGCCGGAGGCGTGACCGGCGGCGCGGACGCAGGCAAGGCCGGGGGCGCGGACCGGCCGGCGGGCCCCGCGGACCACGAAGGCCATAGCGGGGGCGCGTGACGCTCGCGGGCCGGACGCCTCGGCCGTCTGCGCCACAGTCCGCCGGTAGGTTCGGGATCGAGTGGTACGACGCCCTGAATATCGGGTATGTCGCTATTAATCCCTATCTCGTCCCCCTTTCGTCCCAGACGAACCGGACTGGGGTCGCTGCTGGCCCGGGAAGTGATCGGCGTGATCGACACAGACGGTGAGAGCGCCGAGTGGGCCTTCCCCGCCGAGCCCGGCGCCGTCCGCACCGCCCGCCACGCCGTGCGCGGAACCCTTCACGAGTGGGGGCTCGAAGCCGTCGGCGACGTGACCGTCCTGCTGGTCAGCGAACTCGTCACCAATTCCCTCCGCTACGCCTCCGGTCCCATCGGCGTCCGGCTGATACGGCGGAATCCGGCCGCCGGAGGTCCCGCGGACGCCGGTGCAGGCGGGCCCGCGCTGCTGGTGGAGATCTCCGATCCGCTTCCGGATCCGCCCCGGGAGCGGGTGGCCGACACGGAGGACGAGGGGGGCCGCGGACTGCACCTCGTCGCCGCCTCCTCGCAGCGCTGGGGAACACGCCACGGGAAAACAGGGAAGACTGTGTGGTTCGAGTTGGCTCTTCCTGGTGAGTAACAAGGTGAGCGGTGGCGGGAGAACCTCCGCGGCCCTTCCGGCGGCAGCCGGACAGGGGGTCGGGGGCGATCGCGCGACATGGCTCGAAATCATCGAGACCGTGCTGTGATCGTGAACGCCGTGCCGTCCGGGGTCGTGGTGCTGAATACTGCCGTCATGGCCGGTCCGGTTGCGGTGAGCTGGAGGGGACGGTCGCGTGAGCGAAATACCTGCGCAGGCACATCAGGCCGATGTGCCTCGGGAGACATGGCACGACGCCCTGTGGCACAGCAGTCCGCCTGGCTCGATATATGACTACATAAAGGTCGCCTCCTTCTCGATCGGACCCGACGGGTACATCGACCAGTGGAGCCTGCGCGCCGAGGAGCTCTTCGGGCTGACGGCCGCCCAGACCGTGGGGCGCGACCCGGTCGACGCCTTCATGCCGCCCGAAGTGCGCCCCGACGCCCACCGCAAGGTCGCCGAGATCCTCGACGGCAAGGAGTGGACCGGTCTGATCCCCTTCCGGATCCCCGGTGGCAACGGCGCGCACGGCGTGGCCGAGATCTACGTCATGCCGACCCAGACCGAGACCGCGGAACGGGCCGCCCTCTGCGTCGTCGTCGACGTACGGGCGCTGCGCCGCATCGAGTCCGACCTTGCCGCTTCACAGGCCATATTCGGCCAATCTCCTTTCGGTTTCCTGCTCTTCGGCACCGACCTCACCGTGCAGCGGGCCAACCGCCGCTTCGCCACCGTCTTCGGCGGCTCCGCCGAGACGCACCGCGGCCGCACCGTGCACGACTACCTGCCGGCGCACGAGGCCGACCGGATGGCCGACGCGCTGCGCCGGGTGCTGGACACCGGCGAGGCGGTCACCGACCTGCGGATCACCGGAGCCACCCCCCGCAGCCGCGAGAACCGCCACTGGTCCATCAACCTCTACCGCGTCCACGGCGGCAGCGGCCGCCCCATCGGCGTCGCCGGCATCGGCACGGACGTCACCCGGCGCCACCTCGCCGCCCGTGAGGCCGCCGGAGTACGGCGCAACCTCGCCCTGCTGAACGAGGCCGGGCACCGCATCGGCAACTCCCTCGACCTGGAGACCACCGCCCGCGAACTCCTCGACGTCACCGTCCCGGGCTTCTGCGACCTCGCCGCCGTCGACCTCTACCAGGGGCTGCTCCTCGGCGACGACGACCGGCCCGCACGGCCCCAGGGCCCGGGCGTGCCCAGCCTCCCCGGCCAGGGCCCGGCCCGTACGCCCTCCGCGCCGCTGCGCCGGGTGGCCTTCGCCTCCGCCGTCTCGGACGCCCCGCTGTCCGGCCCCGGCGCCCTGGTCGCCGTCGGCGACATCCACCGCTATCCCGCCGCGTCGCCCGGCGCCCTCGCCCTGCGCACGGCGCGGCCGCGGCTGATCGAGGGCGGCGGACCGGAAGACCTCGTGCAGTCCACCCTGGTGGTGCCGATGGTGGCCCACGACACGGTGGTCGGCCTCGCGCAGTTCTCCCGTACGAAGGGCAGCGAGCCCTTCGGTGAACGGGACCGCGCGGTGGCCGTGGAACTGGCCGCACGCGCCGCCGTCTGCATCGACAACGCGCGGCTCTACCGGCGCGAGCACGAACGGGCGCTGATACTGCAGCGCAGCCTGCTGCCCCCCGGCGACCCCGAGGCGGCCGGCCTGGACATCGCCTGCCGCTACCTGCCGGGCAACGCGGCCACCGAGGTCGGCGGCGACTGGTTCGACGTCATCGAGCTGCCCGGGCACCGCACGGCGCTGGTCGTCGGCGACGTCATGGGCCGGGGCCTGCGGGCCGCCGTCGCCATGGGCGAACTGCGCACCGCCGTACGGACCCTGGCCCTGCTGGACCTCGAACCGGCGGAGGTGCTGACCGCCCTCGACGAGATCGCCCGCGGGCTCGGCGCGCCCGGAGGCTCCCAGCAGGCCTCCCGCGCCGCCCTGCACTCACGGGACTCCGACCGCTCGGAGGTGTACCTCGCCACCTGCGTGTACGCGGTCTACGACCCGGTGACGCGGCGCTGCACCATCGCCAACGCCGGCCACATGCCGCCGGTGCTGGTGTCGCCCGACCACACCGGGCCGGGCGAGGACCGCGAGCCGATGCCCGCCCTGCTGCTGGAAGTACCGCCCGGGCTGCCGCTCGGGGTGGGCGGGGAACCGTTCGAGGAGGTCGAGGTCGAACTCCCCGAGGGCGCCCTGCTCGCTCTCTACACCGACGGCCTCGTGGAGTCCCGCGACCATCCGCTGGAGGAGGGACTGCGGGGCCTGCGCGCCGCGCTCGCCGACCCCGTCCGCCCCCTGGAGGACGTCTGCGACCACGTGCTGAACACCCTGGACACCCGGCACGGCGAGGACGACATCGCCCTGCTGATGGCCCGGGTGCAGGGGCTGCCCGTGGACGCCGTCGGGGACTGGCAGCTGCCGCGCGAGGCCCGGTCGGTGGGCCGGGCGCGGGAGCTGGCCCGGGCGAAGCTGCCCGCGTGGGGCCTCGAAGGCCTGCTGGACACGACGGAGTTGCTGGTCAGCGAACTCGTCACCAACGCCCTGCGCTATGGCGAGGGCGAGATCCGGCTCAGGCTGCTCCTGGACCGGACGCTGGTGTGCGAGGTGTGGGACGCCAACCTGGTCCAGCCGCGCCGCCGGCGCGCCCGTGACACCGACGAGGGCGGCCGCGGTCTGCAGCTGGTGGGCATGCTGTCCGCCGGGTGGGGGACCCGCCGTACCCACCGGGGCAAGACCGTGTGGTTCGAGCTTCCCCCTTCCCGGCGCGGCGGAGGAGGCCGTCTCGGAACTCTCGGCGGAGCAGCTGCTGAACCTGTACGGCTGACGCCGGGCCGGGGTCCCTGCCCGTGCTCCCGGGACCCCGGCCCCGCGCCGGACACTGCCTAGGCGGCCCGGCCCTGCTTGAGGGCGGCCAGGCGGGCCTCGACCTCGGAGGCCCTGCCGAGGTCCTCCAGGGACTCGAACTGGGCGTCCAGGGAGGATGCGGCCAGCTCCTGCTTGCCCAGGGCCATCGCCTCCTCCCGCCGCACCTTCTCCTCGAAGCGGTGCAGGTCGCTCGTCGGGTCCAGGACGTCGATGTTCTTCACCGCGTCCAGCATCGTGTTCTGCGCCTGCGCGGTCCGCGCCCGGGCCACCAGCTCGTCACGCTTCGCCTGGAGTTCGGCCAGCTTGCTCCGCATCGACTCCAGGCCCGACATGAGCTTGTCGACGACCGCCGTCTGCGCGGCGATCGTCGGCTCGGCCGTCGTCGCCTCCTTCTCCGACTGCAGCTGCCGCCCCAGCGCCACCTTCGCCAGGTTGTCGAACCGGTCGGCCTCCGCCGCCGACCCCGACGCCCTCAGCTCGTCCGCCTTCCGGCTCGCGGCCAGGGCCTTGGAGCCCCACTCGGCGGCCGCGTCCACGTCCTCCTTGTGGTCCGCCTCCAGCATCCGCAGATTGCCGATCGTCGTCGCGACCGCCTGGTCCGCCTCCGAGATGTTGTTGCTGTAGTCCCGGATCAGCTGGTCCAGCATCTTCTGCGGGTCCTCCGCCTGGTCCAGCAGGGCGTTGATGTTCGCCTTGGCGAGCTGGGTGACCCGGCCGAGGATCGTCTGCTTGCTCATGATGGGCCTCTCCTGGTGAGGGATGGTCTGTCGGTACGGACCCGCGCCGCGGGCGGTTCAGAAACGGCCGCCACCGCCCATGCGGCCCCGGGTGCCGCCGCCGCCGAAGGAGCCCGGGCCGCTGCCCCCGCCGCCTCCGCCGCCGAATCCGCCGAAGCCGCCGCCCCGGCCGCCGCCGCCCCCGAAGCCGCCGCGCAGGATCTCGCCGAGGATGATCCCGCCCAGCACGGCACCGCCCTGCCCACCGCGCCGTCCCGCGTACGGGTCCTGGTACGCCCGTACGTCCTGCTCCGCCAGCTGCTGCGCCTGCCGCGCCAGCGCGTCCGCCTGCTGGGCCTCGGCCAGCGCCGCCGACGGGTCGCCCGCCGCCAGCGAGTCGGCCCGCTCCAGCCGGCGGCCCGCCTCGGCCAGCCGGGTGCGCGCCTGACTGCCCACCGCGCCACGGGTGGTGGTGATGTAGTCCGTAGCCGCTCCGATCGCACTGCGCGCCGACAGCATCGCCCGGTCCAGGAGGGCCGCGGCCCGCTGCCGGCCCGACTCCCGCTCCCGGGCCCCGGCCAGGGCCTCGTCCAGGGCCGCGTCGGCCTCCTCCACCCGGCGCAGGGCGTCGATCGGGTCGTACCGGCCGGCCGCCTCCTCCCGCCGTACGTCGGCCAGCACGGACTCGGCCCGGCCGATGCGCCCGCGCAGGTCCGCCGTCGAGGTGCCCTCCGTCGTACCGGTCAGCAGCCCGCGGGCGTCCGCCAGGTCGGTCTCCGTCTCGGTCAGGGCGCCCGGCAGCTTCCCGGCCGCCTCCGCCAGCTCCTGCGCCCGCCGCTCGACCGCGTCCATCAGGGTCGCCGCCTGGTCCACGGCGCCCTCGGCGGACCGCACGTGCACCGCCGCCGTGCCGCTCTCGCCGGCGTCGACCGCCGCGTGGGCCAGGCCCAGGTTGGTCGCCGCGAACAGCAGCCGGTCCTTGGCCTGTGCGGGGTTGGAGGAGACCGGTGCGGAGGCGGAGTCGGCGTACCGCCCGCTCAGCGCCGTCAGCGTCGCCTCGGCTGTGGTGGCGCGCCCGGTCAGCTCCAGGTAGCGCTGCTCCACGGCCGCCAGGGCCTGCGGGGCGTTCTTCTCCAGGTCCCGCAGCCGGTCGAAGTCCGCCGCCTGGGCGTCGAGCAGCCGGCTCGCCCCGGTGCAGCGGGCCACGATCTCGTCCAGCATCCGGCGCCGCGCCGCGTCGTCCTCCGGGTAGGCGTCGTCGAGCTGCTGGCGCAGCCGGAAGGCGAGCGTCAGTTCGCCCTTGGCGTGCTCCACGGCGGCCGTGAAGGGAGCCGCGGCCTCCTCACCGAACTCCGCCACGGCGAAACCGAGTTCCTCGGTGCTGGTGCGGACCGCGTCGTCCGTCTCCACCAGCAGGGACTTCGTCCGGCCGTCCAGCTCCGGCAGCGGGAGGCGGTCCGGCGCCCCTTCGGGCCAGCCGGGCCCCGTCGTCGTCCCGCGGCCGCCGGCCGCGGTGTCGCCGCGCCTGCGGCGCCGGTACGCGTACACGCCCAGGGCCCCGGCGGCGCCGACCGCGATCACCGGGAGGACGAAGTCCCCGGCGCCGCTGTCGTCGCCGCCGCCACCGGGGTCGGCCGGGCCCGGCGTGATGGTCGGCGCCGGGACGGGCTGCCCGCCGAGGACCGCGTCGTAACCGTTCGCCGCACCGATGGCCGCGCCCGCCCAGTCGTTCTGCCGCAGGGCCGGCTCGATGGCGGTGCGCGCCACCTCGGCCAGCTGCCGCTCGGTGAGGCCGGAGTCGACATCGGCCGAATAGGCGTACTGGCGGGCTCCGGTGGCCACGGCCAGCAGGACGTCGTCCTGGCCGAGGCCGTTGCGCTGCGCGGTGGCGTCCGCCCAGCTCTGGGCGGAGCGCCCGGAGAAGTCCCGCACGTACGCCACGAAGAGCTGGATCCTCCGGTCGGCGTACAGCTGGTCGAGGGCGGCGGTGACGGCGGGCTTCCGGTCGCCGAGCGCCCCGACGAGGTCGGTGATCTGACCCTGCTGCGCCAGGGCGACGGGGTCCTCGGCGCGTGCGCCCGGCGCCTCCACGACGCCCCAGCCGCCGACCGCCAGCAGGCCCGCGGCCAGGGCGAGCCCGGCCCGTACGAGTGCTCTGCTGCGCGGCTCGATTCTCGGCGGGATCACATTTGGGAGGGTATGAGGGCATTCTCCGGCCCGCATCCGGAGCAACGGGCAGGGGCCCGGACCCGGGGTCCTCCGCGGGAGGACCCCGGTCTTCCGTCAGCCCTTGCGGCGGCCGATCCTGCTGCCCAGCCAGACCAGCGGGTCGTACTTGCGGTCCACCGCCCGTTCCTTCAGCGGGATCAGCGCGTTGTCGGTGATCTTGATGCCCTCGGGGCAGACCTCCGTACAGCACTTGGTGATGTTGCAGTAGCCGAGCCCGTGCTCCTCCTGGGCGGTCCGCCTGCGGTCCAGCCCGGCGTCCGATGCCGCGTCCAGGGGATGCATGTCCAGCTCCGCCACCCGCATCAGGAAGCGCGGGCCGGCGAAGGCCTCCTTGTTCTCCTCGTGGTCGCGCACCACGTGGCAGGTGTCCTGGCACAGGAAGCACTCGATGCACTTCCTGAACTCCTGCGAGCGCTCCACGTCGACCTGCTGCATCCGGTAGGCGCCCGGGGCCACCCCCTCCGGCGGCACGAAGGCCGGCACCTCCCGTGCCTTCCGGTAGTTGAAGGACACGTCCGTGACCAGGTCCCGCACGACGGGGAAGGCGCGCAGCGGGGTGATCGTGATCGTCTCGGTCCGCTCGAAGGTCGACATGCGGGTCATGCACATCAGCCGCGGCCGTCCGTTGACCTCCGCGCTGCACGAGCCGCACTTGCCCGCCTTGCAGTTCCAGCGCACCGCCAGGTCCGGGGCCTGGGTGGCCTGGAGCCGGTGGACGATGTCCAGGACCACCTCCCCGTCGTGCACCTCGACCGTGAAGTCCCCGAGCGCTCCGCCTTCCGCGTCGCCCCGCCAGACCCGGAAGCTCGCCTCGTACGTGCTCATTCGTACAGCTCCTCTTCGGCGAGGTACTTGACCAGCTCTTCCTTGTCGAACAACGCGAGCAGGTCGGGGCGGATGGGGTCGGTGCGGGTGCGGACCAGCTCGATCCGGTCGGCCGCCGGGTCCGCCGGTACGGGGTCCACCGGCCGGCACAGCAGGTTCACCGGGCGCCAGGCCCGCTCCATCGCCGGGCAGTCCTCGCGGGTGTGCCCGCCCCGGCTCTCGGTGCGCTCCAGGGCCGCGCGGGCGACGCACTCGCTGACCAGCAGCATGTTCCGCAGGTCCAGGGCGAGGTGCCAGCCCGGGTTGAACTGCCGGTGCCCCTCGACGCCCGCCCGGGAGGCTCGGACGCGCAGGGCGGCGAGCCGCTCCAGGGCCTCGGCCATCTCACCCTCCCGGCGGATGATGCCGACGAGGTCGTTCATGGTCGTCTGGAGTTCCTGGTGCAGGGTGTACGGGTTCTCCGCGCCCTCGGCGGCGTGGAACGGGGCCAGCGCCTCCGCTGCGGCCGCGTCGACCGCCGCCCGGGACACGGCCGGGCGGCCGGCCGTGTCCCGGGCGGCGTACTCGGCGGCGTGCAGCCCGGCCCGCCGCCCGAAGACCAGCAGGTCGGACAGGGAGTTCCCGCCGAGCCGGTTCGAGCCGTGCATCCCGCCGGCGACCTCGCCGGCCGCGAACAGCCCCGGTACGCCGACGGTCGCGGCGGTCTCGGAGTCGACCGCGATGCCGCCCATCACGTAGTGGCAGGTGGGCCCGACCTCCATCGGCTCCGCCGTGATGTCCACGTCCGCCAGTTCCTTGAACTGGTGGTACATGGACGGGAGCCGCCGCTTGATCTTCTCGGCCGGCATCCGCGTCGACACGTCGAGGAAGACCCCGCCGTGCGGCGAGCCGCGGCCGGCCTTCACCTCGGAGTTGATCGCCCGCGCCACCTCGTCGCGGGGCAGCAGCTCGGGCGGGCGCCGGTTGTGGTCCGGGTCCTCGTACCAGCGGTCGCCCTCCTCCTCCGACTCCGCGTACTTCTCCTTGAAGACGTCGGGGACGTAGTCGAACATGAACCGCTCGCCCTCGGAGTTGCGCAGCACCCCGCCGTCGCCGCGCACGGACTCGGTGACGAGGATCCCCTTCACCGAGGGCGGCCACACCATGCCGGTCGGGTGGAACTGCACGAACTCCATGTTGAGCAGGGGTGCACCCGCGAGGAGGGCCAGGGCGTGGCCGTCGCCGGTGTACTCCCAGGAGTTGGAGGTGGTCTTGAAGGACTTGCCGATGCCGCCGGTGGCCAGGACCACGGCCGGGGCCTCCAGCACGAAGAAGCGGCCGCTCTCGCGTTCGTAGCAGAAGGCCCCCGAGACCTTCTCCCCGTCTTTCAGGACCCTGGTGACCGTGCACTCCTGGAAGACCTTGAGCCGGGCCTCGTAGTCCCCGGTCTCCTTGAAGTCCTCCTGCTGCAGGGCGACGATCTTCTGCTGGAGGGTGCGGATCAGCTCCAGGCCGGTGCGGTCGCCGACGTGCGCGAGGCGCGGGTACTCGTGCCCGCCGAAGTTGCGCTGGGAGATCCGCCCGTCCGGGGTGCGGTCGAAGAGCGCACCCCAGGTCTCCAGCTCCCAGACCCGGTCCGGCGCCTCCTTGGCGTGCAGTTCCGCCATCCGCCACTGGTTGAGGAACTTCCCGCCGCGCATGGTGTCGCGGAAGTGCACCTGCCAGTTGTCGCCGTCGTTGACGTTGCCCATGGAGGCGGCGATCCCGCCCTCCGCCATCACCGTATGGGCCTTGCCGAACAGGGACTTGCAGATCACGGCCGTACGGGCGCCCCGCTCGCGGGCCTCGATCGCGGCCCGCAGCCCCGCGCCCCCCGCCCCTACGACGACCACGTCCCACTGCTGCCGTTCCACTTGAGCCATCTCAGAAGATCCTCGGGTCGGTGAAGGCGCCGCTGGCCAGCAGGTACACGTAGAAGTCGCACAGGGCCACGCTGATCAGGGAGGCCCAGGCCAGCTGCATGTGGCGGGAGTTGAGCCGGCTGATCCAGCCCCAGAGCCGGTAGCGCACGGGGTGCCGGGAGAAGTGCTTGAGGCGGCCGCCCATGATGTGGCGGCAGGAGTGGCAGGACAGCGTGTAGGCCCAGATGAGCGCGATGTTGACCAGGAACAGCAGGGTCCCGAGGCCCATGTGGCCCCACGCGTAGTGCTCGTCGCGGAAGGTCAGCACGGTGTCGTACGTGAGGATGCCCGCGACGGGCACGGCCGCGTAGAAGAAGTAGCGGTGGGCGTTCTGCAGGATCAGCGGGAAGCGGGTCTCGCCGGTGTACCGCGCGTGCGGTTCGGCCACGGCGCAGGCGGGCGGTGAGGCCCAGAAGCCGCGGTAGTAGGCCTTGCGGTAGTAGTAGCAGGTCAGGCGGAAGCCGAGCGGGAAGACCAGGATCAGCAGCGCGGGGGACAGGCCCCACCAGCTGCCGAAGAGGTCCCAGTTGGGGCCGCCGCGCATCTCCGCGCAGTTCTCCGCGAGACACGGGGAGTAGAACGGGGACACGTAGGGGGCGGCGTAGTAGTCGGCGTTCGCGAAGGCCCGCCAGGTCGAGTAGACGATGAAGGCGAACAATCCGGCCGCGGTGCCGGCGGGGGCGAGCCACCACCGGTCGGTGCGCAGGTGCCGGGCCGCGATCGCGGCCCGCGAGGCGTCGTGGACGCCGCCGGGCCGCTGCTGGGGTCGTTCCGTGCCTGTGGCCAAAGAGGACTCCGGGAGGAGTGATGAGGGGACGCTCCCGCCGGGTCGGCGGCGGGGCGGCCGGGCCCGACGGGT
This sequence comes from Streptomyces sp. WAC03905, assembly GCF_057371075.1. NCBI lineage: Bacteria > Bacillati > Actinomycetota > Actinomycetes > Kitasatosporales > Streptomycetaceae > Streptomyces > Streptomyces sp. WAC03905. Next base: position 2,973,940 of record NZ_JBXYDZ010000003.1, on the reverse strand, counting down.
GAGCGGGATGGACGGCGTGCGGTTCGCGTACGGGCGGCGTCAGGGCGCGCGGCGATCGCGGGCCCCGAGACCCTCGTCGTCGGAGTCCGTCCACAGGGCGCTGTCGTAGGGGGTGTCCGGGACGGTCACCATCTGGGACGGGTCCGGTGCGGCCGACGCGGGCCTGCGGCCCGCGGCCTGCCGCTCCAGCCGCTCCACCTTGCGCGTGAGCTCGTCGAGGCTGCGTCGTACTGCGGTCAGGTCATCGTTCAGGGACATGATTTGCCCTCATTTCCGCCTGGGTGCGGTGGCAACGCTCATGTGCGCCTGCGAGTGTCGCGCCTCCTGTCCCCGGTTGTGAAGGGACGTGCAGCGATTGCGGGCGCGCAGGCGTGAAGTGTGCGCCCCTCCGCGTCCCCCCTGCCGCAAACGGGATTGGTCCGCACGGGTGGGGTTCGCGGCGTGGCGAGAGGCGGCTGCGAACGGTGCGGAGCGCCGTCGATTTCAGTGGAGTCCGGCAACCGGTGTGATCAGCTCCATATACCGCCGAACGTGATCACGCCTCCCCCACGCCCCGCTCCGGAGGTACCACCCATGTCCCAGAGAAGGCGCAGGTCCTTGGCGCTCCTGACCTCGGGAGTCCTCGCACTGCCGCTGCTCACGGGCTGCGGCGCGGGTGACGACGAGGGCGGCCCGGCCGCCGCAGGGCAGGACATCGCCGCGACCACCCGCGACAAGGTCGCGGACGGGGGCGTACTGCGGTGGGCGGTGGACACCCTTCCGGACACCCTCAACGCCTTCCAGGCCGACGCGGACGCGACCACCAGCCGGATCGCGGGGGCGGTGCTGCCGCACCTGTTCGTGCTGGACGCCAAGGGGCGGCCGGTGGCCAATCCGGACTACCTGGAGAAGGCCGAGGTCATCGAGCGGGAGCCCAAGCAGGTCGTCCTGTACAAGCTGAACCAGAAGGCCGTGTGGAGCGACGGGCGGGAGATCGGGGCCCCCGACTTCGTGGCCCAGTGGCGGGCCCTGAACGGCAAGGACACGGCGTACTGGACGGCGCGCAACGCCGGCTACGAGCGGATCGAGAAGATCGAGAAGGGCAAGACCGACCTGGAGGTCAGGGTCACCTTCGCCAAGCCGTACGCGGACTGGCGCTCGCTGTTCTCCCCGCTCTACCCCAAGCAGGTCACCGGCACCCCGGACGCCTTCAACGAGGGTGCCCGCGGCACCCTGAAGGTCACCGCCGGCCCCTTCGCCCTCGGGGCGATCGACAAGAAGACGGGCACCGCCGCCCTGACGCGCAATCCGCGCTGGTGGGGCAAGCAGGCCAAGCTGGACACGATGGTCCTGACGGCCGTGCCGCGCGCCGAGCGCCCCGCGGCCCTGGCCGCCGGGAAGGTCGACCTGGCCGAGATCGACCGCTCCGGCGCCGACCGCATCGCACTGGCCCGCCGGGACGCCGCCGGCAAGGGCGGCGCGGGCGCGGGCGGGGCCCCGGCGCACGGTCCGGGCGCCGCGATGACCCCGGCGCAGGCCACCCTGTCCTGGGCGAACGCCTTCGGTACGGACGAGGAGAAGGCGGCGCAGGAGAAGGAGGACCGCACCAAGCACACCGAGGCGGTGCAGCGGTACGCGGCGGAGCAGGCGGCCCTGCGCGGCTTCACGGTCCGCAAGTCCCTGGAGCCGGCCTACACCCAGCTTGCGATGAACGGGGCCTCCGGCCCGCTGGCCGACGAGCGGGTGCGCCGGGCGGTGGCCCGCGCCCTGGACCGCCAGGCCCTGGCCGACCTCGTGCTCAAGCCGCTCGGCCTGCCCGCGAAGCCGGTCGGCAGCCACGTGGCGCTGGCCGGGCAGCAGGCGTACGCCGACAACAGCGACGCGCTCGGCGGCCAGGACGCCAAGGCGGCCCAGGCCCTCCTCGCCGATGCCGGCTGGCGCCGGGGCGGCAGGATCACCGAGCCCGCAGGGGCCAAGGCCGGGCCGGAGAGCGCCCCGCAGGACGACGGCAAGACCCCCGCCGGGCCGGGTACCGGCAACGACGGCCTGTACATCGTGGGCCAGGACGACGGCGCCAACGGCGAAGCCGCCGAAGCGGGCTCCGGACCGGGCTCCGGGGCGGCCGCCGAACCGGGCTCGGGGACCGGCGCCGGCGAGGAGGACCGGGTCTCCCCGGTCCTGGCCCCCGCCCCCTTCGGGGCCGAGCAGAAGGCCTCCCTCCTCGCCCAGGCCGCCGGGGCGCGCGCCCTCGTCGACGGCAAGCGCAGCGCCGCCCGCGACGGCGACGCGGCCGATCCCGCCAAGGGGTCACCGGCTCCGGCCAAGCAGACCACCCGCACCTCGGGCAACATGCTCGCCAAGGACGGCAAGGCGCTCACCCTGCGCTTCGTCCTCCCGGCCGGACCCGGCTCGGAGTCCCTGCGCGCCGTCGGCGAGCGGATCTCGCAGATGCTGCGCAAGCTCGGAGTGAACACCGAGACGACCAAGGTGGCCGACGAGAGCTTCTTCAAGGACCACATCGCCTCGGGCGCGTACGACCTGGCGCTCTACTCCTGGCCGGCGACGGCCTTCCCCGCCACCGACGCCCGGCCGATCTTCGCCAAGCCGGAGCCGGCGGCGGACGGCTCGCTCCTCGTCGAGCAGAACTACACGCGGGTCGGCACCGACCACATCGACCAGCTGTTCGACCAGGCCGTCGGGGAGCTGGACGAGGCGCAGTCCCGCGAGCTGGTCCGCAAGGCCGACGCCAGGATCTGGGCGGCCGCCGGTTCGATCCCGCTCTTCCAGCGTCCCGAGCTGGTGGCGGTCAAGCCCGGCCTGGTCAACGCCGGCGCCTTCGGCCTCGGCGCCCCCCGTTACCAGGACATCGGCTGGAAGAAGGCGTCCGGGGCCAAGGAGAAGAAGAAGTAGGCCGGGCGAAGATGTGGTGACAAAGGGGTGCCTGTCGGGTTGCCCCACGGGTCACAAGCTCAGATGTGACTCAAGTCCCTTGCCCGCCGGAACTCCGGCGGGCAAGGTCGTGCCTACCCGTTGACCCGCACGTATTCCCGCAGGAACGGCGGTCCGGGCACCCCACCTCGCGCCCGGCCGCGCTCGTTCCTCCGGCCTCTTGACAGCCCCCCGGCAGGCGGTTCCCGCCACGCGACGTACCATGGGGTAAGGCCGTGGCAGGTTTTCGCCCGGTCGAGGCGCGCGTGCCAGGCCGTACGCGACGCCATCCACGATCCCGGGAGAAGCGCCGAAGTGCCCACGCGCCACGACATCCGTAACGTCGCCATCGTCGCCCACGTCGACCATGGCAAGACGACCATCGTCGATGCCATGCTCAAGCAGGCCGGTGCCTTCGCCGCCCACCAGCAGCTCGACGACCGCATGATGGACTCGAACGACCTGGAGCGTGAGAAGGGCATCACGATCCTCGCCAAGAACACGGCGGTGAAGTACCACCCCAAGGACGGCGGGGCCCCGATCACGATCAACATCATCGACACCCCCGGCCACGCCGACTTCGGTGGCGAGGTCGAGCGCGGCCTGTCGATGGTCGACGCCGTCGTCCTCCTGGTGGACGCCTCCGAGGGTCCGCTGCCCCAGACCCGCTTCGTGCTGCGCAAGGCGCTCATGCAGCGGAAGCCGGTCATCCTCTGCATCAACAAGACGGACCGCCCGGACTCCCGGATCGACGAGGTCGTCAACGAGACCTACGACCTGTTCCTGGACCTGGACGCCGACGAGGACCAGATCGAGTTCCCGATCGTCTACGCCTGCGGCCGTGACGGCATCGCCTCGCTGACCAAGCCGGAGGACGGCACCGTCCCCGCCGACAGCGAGAACCTGGAGCCGTTCTTCTCCACCATCCTGGAGCACGTCCCGGCCCCGGTGTACGACGAGGACGCCCCCCTCCAGGCCCACGTCACCAACCTGGACGCCGACAACTTCCTCGGCCGCATCGCGCTGCTGCGCGTCGAGCAGGGCGAGCTGCGCAAGGGCCAGACCGTCGCGTGGATCAAGCGTGACGGCTCGATCTCGAACGTCCGCATCACCGAGCTGATGATGACCGAGGCGCTCACCCGCAAGCCGGCCGAGGTCGCCGGCCCCGGTGACATCTGCGCCGTCGCCGGTATCCCCGACATCATGATCGGCGAGACCCTGGCCGACCCGGAGAACCCGATCGCCCTGCCGCTCATCACGGTGGACGAGCCGGCCATCTCCATGGTCATCGGTACCAACACCTCCCCGATGGTCGGCCGCGGCGGCTCCGGCAAGGGCGCGGACGCCAAGTCCGCGGTCAAGGACCGCAAGGTCACCGCCCGTCAGGTCAAGGACCGCCTGGACCGCGAGCTGATCGGCAACGTCTCGCTCCGCGTGCTCGACACCGAGCGCCCGGACGCCTGGGAGGTGCAGGGCCGCGGTGAGCTGGCGCTGGCCATCCTGGTCGAGCAGATGCGCCGCGAGGGCTTCGAGCTGACCATCGGCAAGCCGCAGGTCGTCACCCGCGAGATCGACGGCAAGGTGCACGAGCCGGTCGAGCGCATGACGATCGACGTGCCCGAGGAGCACATGGGCGCCGTCACGCAGCTCATGGGCGTCCGCAAGGGCCGCATGGACAACATGTCGAACCACGGCTCCGGCTGGGTCCGCATGGAGTTCGTCGTTCCGTCCCGTGGCCTCATCGGCTTCCGTACGGAGTTCCTGACGCAGACCCGCGGCACCGGCATCGGTCACTCGATCCACGAGGGCCACGAGCCGTGGTTCGGCCAGCTGGTCACCCGTAACAACGGCTCCCTGGTCGCCGACCGCGCGGGTGCGGTCACCGCGTTCGCGATGACCAACCTCCAGGAGCGCGGTGTGCTGTTCACCGACCCCGGCACCGAGGTGTACGAGGGCATGATCGTCGGCGAGAACTCGCGCGCCGACGACATGGACGTGAACATCACCAAGGAGAAGAAGCTCACCAACATGCGCTCCTCCTCCGCCGACACCTTCGAGGCGATCGTGCCGCCGCGCAAGCTCTCCCTGGAGCAGTCCCTGGAGTTCTGCCGCGACGACGAGTGCGTCGAGGTGACCCCGGAGGCGGTCCGCATCCGCAAGGTCGTCCTGGACCAGAAGGAGCGCTCGCGCACCGCGTCGCGCGCCAAGTCCGCCAAGTAGCAGCCGCGTTCGGGCCGTTCGTCCCGGGTTCGCCCGGGCGGCGGCCGCGGTGGTCGTGCCCGGCCGCACCGGCGTGGTAAAACAGCAGCCCCCTCCCTCACGGACTCCGTGCGGGAGGGGGCTGTTCGCTTTTGTCAAGCGGATTTTTGCGTTCAGGTGTCCGCATACCGACCGTGACACTCCGGATGATGAGCTAACCGTCCGTTTCGCACGTGTCTGTCTCCTATCCGTTTGTCCGGATTTCGGGTTTCTGCCGCGGATCGATGTTGTGAAAACGAGACCACTTAAGTGTGGTTTACGGCCTGGCGGTCCCTGAGGATGGCTCCATTGAGCTCGGGTCAATGGGTCACGCGATGTGGGGATCGCGCCGACTCACGAGCACACTATGGGCAGGAAACCATGCGCCGTCAGGGGTGTCGGCGAGGTTTTCATGCCCCTCAAGTCGATCAGTGGACTCATGAGGAGGAAACCCATGCGCGGTGCCAAGAGCGCCAAGTGGGTCGTGGGCGCGGTTGTCGTCGCCCTGGCCGCTACCGCCTGTGGCGGCGGTGACGGTGACAGCAAGGACAAGGGCAACACTGCCGGCGGCGGCACGTTCCGCCTGGGCAGCACGGAGCCGGACACCATCGACCCGGGGCGTGCCCACGAGTCCACGGGCATCCTGCTCTCCAACGCCCTGTTCACCGGCCTGTACTCGAACACGCCGGACGGCCTGGCCGAGCCCGCGCTGGCCGAGTCGGCGAGCTCGGACGAGGGTTGCACCTCCTGGACCTTCAAGGTGAAGGCCGACACCAAGTTCTCCAACGGCGAGGTCGTCGACGCCGAGGCGTTCGCCCGCGGTTGGGCGCGCTCCGCGCACAAGGCCGCCGCCTCCGACGTGGCGTACCACTTCGCCGGCATCAAGGGTTACGACCAGCTGCAGGACGGCTCGGCCAAGACCTTCTCCGGTGTCACCACCCCGGACGCGCACACCATCAAGGTCGACCTGACCAAGGCCGACTGCGAGTTCGTGCTGAAGACGGCGCACACCGCCTACAGCCCGGTCCCGAAGGCCGCCAAGGTCGGCGAAGAGGACAAGGCGTTCGGCGAAGCCCCCATCGGCAACGGTCCGTTCAAGATGGACGGCAGCTGGGAGCACAACAAGGCCATCAACCTCGTCCGCAACGACGAGTACGGCCTGGAGAAGGCGAAGCTGGACAAGGTCCAGGTCACCCTCCTCAACGACAAGACCGCGCAGCAGCTCGAGTACGACGGCTTCCAGGCCGGCACCTTCGACTACGCGCACATCCCGACGCCGATGCTGAAGACGGCCGAGGCGAAGTACAAGCCGCAGAACAAGTGGTTCGCCAAGGACACCAACGGCATGAACTACGTTCTGCCGATCGGTGACAACGGTCCGACCAACAGCAAGGACGCCCGTCTGGCGATCTCCTACGCGATCGACCGTCAGGCCATCGCCAAGGGTGTCTTCCAGGGCTACCAGACCCCGTCGACGACCATCGTGCCGCCGGCGTTCCCGAAGGCGTACCAGAAGGACCTCTGCACCTCCTGCGTCAAGCAGGACGTCGCCAAGGCCAAGGAGCACGCCGAGAAGGCGGGCCTGAAGCCCGGCACGGAGCTCAAGTTCTCCTTCAACACCGGTGCGGGCCACGAAGAGTGGGTCCAGGCCGTCGCGCGTCAGCTCGAGGACGTCCTCGGCCTGAAGGTCAAGCTGGACGGCAAGGACTTCCCGGGTCTGCTCAAGGAGCAGCAGGGTGCCCAGGCCTCCGGCGTCTACCGCTTCGCGTGGGGTGCGGACTACCCGACCCCGGAGAACTTCCTGTTCCCGCTGCTGCACTCGGCCTCGATGAACAAGGACGCCGAGGGCAACGTGGTCGGTGACAACCGCGCCCGTTACAACAACCCCGAGTTCGACAAGCTGGTCGACACGGCCCGCGCCACGAAGGACGAGGCCGCGCGTACCGCCATGTACAAGCAGGCCGAGAAGATGGCCATGGAGGACATGGCCCTCATCCCGACCTTCAACCGTTCCCAGTTCCGCCTGATGGCGACCGACAAGTTCAACGGTCTGGACGACATCAACTTCAACGAGGACCCGATCCTCGAGAAGATCTCGCTCAAGAAGTAATCGGTTCGGACGGTATATCCGTCAGGAGCGAACGTGCCGCGGCCCCCGGGTGACCGGTGGGCCGCGGCCCCGCTCGGCAGGCCGTTTTCACTTCGGCACCCCTCACATCCGCGGGCAATCCCCGCAGGCCGAGAGCCGGCCCGTTCCTTGGGCCGGAGGCCGCTGCTCCCAGAAGCGGCCAGGTAGAGAGGCACAAACATGGGAAGGTACGTCGCCCGTCGCCTCGGGCAGATGGTCATAGTCCTCATTGGCGCGACCATGGTTCTGTTCGCTTGTCTGTTCGTTCTCCCCGGTGATCCCGTGGGTTCGATCGCGGGCAGCGACAAGGCACGCGACCCAGCCGTGGTCGCGGAGCTCAAGGCGCGGTACGGGCTCGACAAGTCGCTGCCCGAGCAGTATGTGAACTACGTGTCGAAGGTCGCGACCGGAGACCTCGGCGAGGACTTCATCCAGCGCCGCGAGGTGTCCGAGATCCTCGGCCCTAAGCTGCAGAACACGGCGAAGCTGGCCCTGCTGGCCATCACGCTCGTCACGGTGTTCGGTATGGGCGTGGGGATCATCGCCGCCCTGTACAGATACAGCATCTTGGACATGACCACGACATTTTTCACGACCATGGCCGTCGGCTTCCCGACGTTCGTGATCGGCATGCTGCTCAAGAAGTACTTTGCCGTGGAACTTGGCTGGTTCCCCCCGATCGGTGGTGATCAGCTCAATGGCATGATTCTTCCCGCGGTCACCCTCGCCATCACCGACATCGCGTTCGTCGCCCGCCTGACCCGCGGCACGATGCTCGAGGTGCTGCGCGCGGACTACGTGAAGACCGCCGTGGCCAAGGGACTCCCGCGCCGTCGCGTGCTGTTCAAGCACGTGCTCCGCAACTCGTCCATCCCGGTCGTCACCTACCTGGGCATCTCGTTCGGCGCTCTTCTCGGTGGCGCGCTCATCACCGAGGCGATCTTCAACTGGGACGGTGTCGGTCTGGCACTGGTTCAGGCGATCCAGCAGCAGAACAACCCGATCGTGATCGGCGTCGTGACCTACAGCGTCGCCATCTTCGTCGTCCTCAGCCTCATCGTGGACCTGCTGTACGCGGCCCTCGACCCGCGTATCCGCCTCAGCTGACCGCCCCCAAGGAGGATTTCCTCATGTCTGAGCTCGTCAAGAGCCCGGCGATCGGGGACGAGAGCCCCGTGCCGGCCACCCCGGCCGCCCCTGAAGCAACCCCCAAGCAGCTCACCCAGTGGGCCGAGATCCGTCACCGCTTCGTCCAGAACAAGCTGGCCGTCGTCGGTCTCGTGATCATCATGCTGTTGTTCCTGACCGCCATCTTCGGGGACATGCTGGCCCCGTACGACCCCGGCGCGCAGGACTTGGAGAACACCCTCGTGCCGCCCAACGGCACCCACTGGATGGGTACCGACGCCCTGGGCCGTGACATGTTCTCGCGCCTCATAGCCGGTACCCGCGTGGCCATGTTCGTCGGCCTCGCCTCGATCTTCTTCGCCGTTCTGATCGGTGTCGTACTGGGCGCCATCGCCGGCTACTTCCCGGGCATCGCTGACACGTTGGTCATGCGCACCGCGGACGTGTTCCTCGCGTTCCCGCTGATGATCGGTGCCATCGTCATCATCCTGGTCACCGGCCGCGGCATCACGCCTGTGATCATCTCGCTCGCGATCTTCTCGTGGGCCACGGTGGCCAGGCTCCTGCGCAGCTCGATCCTGTCCGTGCGTGAGATGGATTACGTCCACGCGGCCAAGGCGCTGGGTGCAAACGGCTGGCGCGTTGTGCGCACGCACATCCTGCCCAACTCGCTGACCGCCGTGCTGGTCTACGCGACGTTCAACGTCGGCACCACGATCATCGGCGTGGCGGCGCTCTCCTTCCTCGGCGCCGGTGTCCCGGTCGACGTCCCGGAGTGGGGCAACATGCTGGCGGCCGGGCAGGGCTTCATCGGCGTCAGCGACTACCTGTGGTACTTCCCCAGCCTCTTCGTCGTCGTCACCGTGCTCGGCTTCGCCTTCGTCGGCGACGGCCTGCGCGACGCGCTCGACCCGAAGCTGCGGTAGGGCCGCCCGATGCTCCGAGACAACATCAGCAAGCAGGACGAAGGTGGCGGCGTGACGACGTCGGAGATTCTCAGCGTTGCGGAGACGGGTGGCGGTACCGGCGTGCCGCTGCTGGAGGTGGACAACCTCCAGGTCGAGTTCAAGACCCGGGACGGCGTCGCCAAGGCCGTCAACGGCGTGAGCTACAACGTCAGCGCCGGCGAGACCCTCGCCGTGCTCGGCGAGTCCGGCTCCGGCAAGTCCGTGACCGCGCAGGCGATCATGGGCATCCTCGACAGCCCGCCCGGACGCGTCGCCGGCGGCGAGGTGCGCTTCCACGGCAAGGACATCCTCAAGATGTCCGACGAGGAGCGCCGCAAGCTCCGCGGCGACAAGATGGCGATGATCTTCCAGGACGCGCTGTCCTCGCTGAACCCGGTCTACTCGGTGGGCGACCAGCTCGGCGAGATGTTCCGGGTCCACCGCGGCATGTCCAAGAAGGACGCCAAGGTCAAGGCCATCGAGCTCATGGACCGCGTGAAGATCCCCGCCGCCAAGGCGCGCGTGGGGGACTACCCGCACCAGTTCTCGGGCGGTATGCGCCAGCGCATCATGATCGCCATGGCGCTGGCCCTGGAGCCGGACCTGATCATCGCCGACGAGCCGACCACGGCCCTCGACGTGACGGTCCAGGCCCAGGTCATGGACCTGCTCGCGGAGCTCCAGCGCGAGATGAACATGGGTCTGATCCTGATCACCCACGACCTCGGCGTCGTCGCCGACGTCGCGGACAAGATCGCGGTCATGTACGCGGGCCGGATCGTCGAGACCGCTCCGGTCCACGAGATCTACAAGCGCCCCTCGCACCCGTACACCCGGGGCCTGCTGGACTCGATCCCGCGCCTGGACCAGAAGGGCCAGGAGCTCTACGCGATCAAGGGCCTGCCGCCCAACCTGCTCCGCATCCCGACGGGCTGTGCCTTCAGCCCCCGGTGCCCCAAGGCGCAGGACATCTGCCGTACGGAGATCCCGGTCCTGCACCCGGTCACCGAGCAGGACGGCACCGAACTGCCCGGCCGCGGCAGCGCGTGCCACTTCTGGAAGGACCAGATCCATGGCTGAGCTCACCAAGAACGCCACCGAGCGCGAGCCGATCCTCCAGGTCCGCAACCTGGTCAAGCACTTCCCGCTGACCCAGGGCATCCTGTTCAAGAAGCAGGTCGGCGCCGTCAAGGCCGTCGACGGCGTGTCCTTCGACCTGTACCAGGGCGAGACCCTCGGCATCGTGGGCGAGTCCGGCTGTGGCAAGTCCACGGTCGCCAAGCTCCTGATGAACCTGGAGCGCGCCACCGCCGGCGAGGTCTTCTACAAGGGCCAGGACATCACCAAGCTGTCCGGCCGCGCGCTGAAGGCCGTGCGCCGCAACATCCAGATGGTGTTCCAGGACCCGTACACCTCGCTCAACCCGCGCATGACGGTCGGCGACATCATCGGGGAGACCTTCGAGATCCACCCCGAGGTGGCTCCGAAGGGCGACCGGCGCCGCAAGGTCCAGGAACTCCTGGACGTCGTGGGCCTGAACCCGGAGTACATCAACCGCTACCCGCACCAGTTCTCCGGCGGCCAGCGCCAGCGCATCGGCATCGCCCGCGGCCTCGCGCTCAACCCGGAGATCATCATCTGCGACGAGCCGGTCTCCGCGCTCGACGTGTCGGTGCAGGCACAGGTCATCAACCTGATGGAGAAGCTGCAGGACGAGTTCAACCTGTCCTACATCTTCATCGCGCACGACCTGTCGATCGTCCGGCACATCTCGGACCGCGTCGGCGTCATGTACCTCGGCAAGATGGCCGAGATCGGCACCGACGCCGAGATCTACGACCACCCGACGCACCCCTACACCCAGGCGCTGCTGTCGGCGGTCCCGGTCCCGGACCCCGAGGTCCGCGAGTCCCGCGAGCGCATCATCCTCACCGGCGACGTCCCGTCCCCGGCCAACCCGCCGTCGGGCTGCCGCTTCCGCACCCGCTGCTGGAAGGCCCAGGACAAGTGCTCCACCGAGGAGCCGCTGCTGGCGATCCCGGAGCGCTTCAAGGGCGTCGACACCCCGGCCGCGCACAACTCGGCGTGCCACTTCGCCGAGGAGAAGGCCATCCTGGCCGTCTGACACACCCGCTCCACGCACGGCCGGCCCCCGGCGCCCCACGGCGCCGGGGGCCGGCCCGTTCGCGCGCGCCGCCGGTCCCCGCGCAAACCGGTTGCGACCGGGGGATCCAGGGGCCGAGAGTGACGCAATGACCATCACCGTACGGCCCGCCGGTCCCGGGGACGCCACCGACATCTGCGCCCTGCTCAACGCCGTGGACATGATCGAGATCGGCCGCCCCGAGACCGACCTCGGCACCGTGGAGTCCGATCTCAACGCCCCCGACGTGGACCTGGCCACCGATTCCTGGCTCGCCTTCGAGGGCGGCCGGCTCCTGGCCTACGCCCTGGTCTGGGCCGACTCCGGACCCGGCCGCGTCGACGGGGACCACTACGTCCTGCCCGGCCACGACGAGGCCGCGACCCTGCTGCTGGAACGCATGGAGACCCGCGCCCGCGAGATCACCGGCGGCGCCGGCACCCTCAAGATCCAGCTCAACGTCGCCCCCACCGTCGACCTGGCCCTGCTCTCGGCACGCGGCTACCGCACCGTCCGCCGCTACCAGGTCATGACGCGCTCGCTGTCCCCGGCCGCCGACCCCGCGCCCACCGCGCCCGAGGGGCTGACCCTGCGCCACTGCGGCGACGACGAGGCCGAGCGGCACCGGGCCCACGCCCTGGTCGAGGAGACCTTCGCCGCCCATTTCGGCCATGTGGACCGCCCGTACGAGACCTGGCTGGACCACATCGAGGGCCGCAGCCTGGACTGGTCGCTGGTCTGGATCGCGAGCCTGCCCGGCGAGGGCGACGTGGGCGTCCTGCTCACCCGGGACGACCGCACGAGCATGGCCTGGATCAGCCACATAGGCGTACGCGAGGACGTGCGCGGCCGGGGCGTCGGCGGCTTCCTGCTGCGCCACGGCTTCGCCTCCTACGCGGCGCGCGGCCGCGACACGATCGGCCTCGGCGTGGACACCCACAACGCCACCGGCGCACTGGCGCTCTACGAGGCGCACGGCATGGCCCTGCACTACGGCGTCGACGCATGGGAGCTGGCTTTGCACCCCCAGGGGTGACAGGGGCGTGACGCGCGGGTGCAATCGGTCCAACCATGCGTGTGGGGGACCGCACATAGGGTGACATTGGCCCCTAAGTGAGTCTTGGGAGCCATAGGAGGCACTCCATGCGCGGAGCCACCCACGCCCAGTGGGCCGCAGGTGCAGTGGCCGTCGCCCTCGTGGCGACGGCCTGCGGCGGCGGGAGCGACAGCGGCGGAGGTGGTGGCGAGGCGGGCATCGTCAGTTCGTCGTGGGGCGACCCGCAGAACCCGCTGGAGCCCGCCAACACCAACGAGGTGCAGGGCGGCAAGGTCCTCGACATGCTCTTCCGCGGCCTCAAGCGCTACGACCCCAAGACCGGCGAGGCCAACAACATGCTCGCCGAGTCCATCCAGACGACGGACAGTCAGAACTTCACCATCACGCTGAAGGACGGCTGGAAGTTCAGCAACGACGAGCCGGTCACCGCGCAGTCCTTCGTGGACGCCTGGAACTACGGCGCGGACGTGCGCAACAAGCAGAACAACTCGCCGTTCTTCTCCGACATCGTCGGCTACGACGACGTGCACCCGGCGTCCGGCGAACCCAAGGCCAAGACGATGTCCGGCCTGGTGGTCAAGGACCCCAAGACCTTCACCGTCGCCCTCAAGAACAAGTTCTCCACCTGGCCCGAGACCCTGGGCTACCAGGCCTTCTCGCCGCTGCCCAAGTCCTTCTTCACCGACCACAGCGGCTGGCTGGACAAGCCCGTGGGCAACGGCCCGTACCTGGTGGACTCGTACAGCAAGGGCACCGGGATGAAGCTGCGCAAGTGGGACGCGTACCCCGGTGCGGACAAGGCGCAGAACGGCGGCGTGGACCTGAAGGTCTACACCGACAACAACACCGCTTACACCGACCTGATCTCCGGCAACCTCGACCTCGTCGACGACGTCCCGGCCCAGCAGCTGAAGAACGTCAAGAACGACCTCGGCGACCGGTACATCAACCAGCCCGCCCTGATCATCCAGACCCTCACCTTCCCGCTGTACGACCCGCAGTGGAGCAAGCCGGGCATGGAGAAGGTCCGCCAGGGCATCTCCCGGGCCATCAACCGCGACGAGATCACCAAGCAGATCTTCCGTGAGACGCGCACCCCCGCCAAGGACTGGACCTCGCCGGCCCTCGGCGAGAAGGGCGGCTTCTCCGCCACCGCCTGCGGCGACGCCTGCGTCTACGACCCGGCCGAGGCCAAGAAGCTCATCCAGGAGGGCGGGGGACTGCCCGGCGGCAAGGTCACGCTGACCTCCAACGTGGACACCGGCTCGCACCGCGACTGGATGGACGCCGTCTGCAACAGCGTCAACAACGCGCTCGGCGAGGGACCGGTCTGCACGGTCAACCCGGTCGGCACCTTCGCCGACTTCCGCAACCAGCAGAGCAGCTACAAGCTGACCGGCCCCTTCCGCTCCGGCTGGCAGGCCGACTACCCGCTGATCCAGAACTTCCTGCAGCCGCTCTACTACACCGGCGCCTCCTCCAACTACGGGAAGTTCAACAACAAGGAGTTCGACGCCCTCATCGACCAGGCGAACCAGGAGAGCGACGCGACCAAGGCGATCGCGAGCTTCCAGCAGTCGGAGAAGATCCTCGCCGAGCAGATGCCGTCCATCCCGCTCTGGTACCAGAACGGCAGCGCCGGCTACTCCGAGCGCCTGGAGGACGTGACCCTCAACCAGTTCAGCGTCCCCGTCTACGACCAGATCAAGGTGATCTGACCCCCACCCGGATCCCGGCCCCCCGCGCCGCGGGGGGCCCGCCGCGCCCGCCAACTGCATGGAGCACTCCATGGGACGTTATGTGATCCGGCGGCTGCTCCAGATGATCCCGGTGTTCATCGGCAGCACGTTCCTGATCTTCTTCATGGTGTACGCGCTCGGTGACCCGGTCGCGGCCCTCTTCGGCGACAAGGCCCCCGACCCGGCCACCGCCGCCCGCATCCGCAAGGACCTCTACCTCGACCAGCCCCTGTGGAAGCAGTACCTGCACTACATGGGGCAGATCTTCCAGGGCGACTTCGGCACCGCCTTCAACGGACAGTCCGTCACCGAGCTGATGGCCAGCGCCTTCCCCGTCACCCTGCGCCTGACCCTCGTCGCGATCTTCTTCGAGGTCGTCATCGGCATCACCCTCGGCGTGATCAGCGGCCTGCGCCGCGGCAGGACCGTCGACACCTCCGTGCTGGTGCTCACCCTCGTCGTCATCTCGGTGCCCACCTTCGTGACGGGCTACCTGCTGCAGTTCCTCTTCGGCGTCACATGGGGCTGGGTGCGGCCCACCGTCTCCCCGGACGCGCCGCTGAACGAACTGATCCTGCCGGGCATCGTCCTCGCGCTGGTCTCCCTCGCCTACGTCACGCGCCTCTCGCGCACCTCCATCGCCGAGAACGTCAAGGCCGACTACGTCCGCACCGCCACCGCCAAGGGCCTGCCCCGCCGCCGGGTCGTCACCCGCCACCTGCTGCGCAACTCCCTGATCCCGGTGGTCACCTTCATCGGCACCGACATCGGGGCCCTGATGGGCGGCGCCATCGTCACCGAGCGGATCTTCAACATCCACGGCGTCGGCTACCAGCTCTACCAGGGCATCCTGCGCAACAACTCGCCCACGGTCGTCGGCTTCGTGACCATCCTCGTCATCGTCTTCCTGCTGGCGAACCTGCTCGTCGACCTGCTCTACGCGGTCCTGGACCCGAGGATCCGTTATGCCTGATCCCGAGCGCCCCGAACCCGCCGGCTACGACCCGGTCGGCCCCCGCCCCAAGGAAGCCGTCTCGCCCACGGGCCAGGGGGGACCCATGGATCTCGCGCTCGACGAGGCCGAGAGCGTCGAAGGCATCGAGAAGACCGCCGGACCGGGCGCCTCCGGGCCCCGGGAGCGGGCCCGGTCCCTGTGGTCCGACGCCTGGCACCAGCTGCGCCGCAACCCCGTCTTCATCCTCTCCGCCGCCCTGATCCTCTTCCTCGTGGTCATCGCGATCTGGCCGCAGCTCATCGCGAGCGGCGACCCCCTCCAGTGCGACCTGTCCAAGTCCCAGCAGGGCTCCGCCCCCGGCCACCCCTTCGGCTACGACACCCAGGGCTGCGACGTGTACACCCGCACCGTCTACGGAGCCCGCGCCTCCATCACCGTCGGCGTCTGCGCCACCCTCGGCGCCGCACTGCTCGGCTCCGCCCTCGGCGGCCTCGCCGGCTTCTTCGGGGGCTGGGGCGACTCCCTGCTCTCCCGGGTCGCCGACATCTTCTTCGGCATCCCCGTCGTCCTCGGCGGCCTGGTCTTCCTGTCCGTCGTCACCAGCACCACCGTCTGGCCCGTGGTCGGCTTCATCGTGCTCCTGGGCTGGCCGCAGATCGCCCGCATCGCCCGCGGCTCGGTGATCACCGCCAAACAGAACGACTACGTCCAGGCCGCCCGGGCCCTCGGCGCCGGCAACGCCCGGATGCTGCTGCGGCACGTGGCGCCCAACGCCGTCGCCCCCGTCATCGTCGTCGCCACGATCGCGCTCGGCACGTACATCGCCCTGGAGGCGACCTTGTCCTTCCTCGGCGTCGGCCTGCGCCCGCCCACCGTCTCCTGGGGCATCGACATCTCCAACGCGGCCTCGCAGATCCGCAACGCCCCGCACATGCTGCTCTGGCCCGCCGGCGCGCTCAGCATCACGGTGCTCGCCTTCATCATGCTCGGCGACGCGGTGCGCGACGCCCTCGACCCCAAGCTGCGCTGAGGAGCCCCGTACATGCTGCTCGAGGTCCGCGACCTGCACGTGGAATTCAAGACGCGCGACGGAGTCGCGAAGGCGGTCAACGGGGTCCACTACTCGGTGGACGAGGGCGAGACGCTCGCCGTGCTCGGCGAGTCCGGCTCCGGGAAGTCGGTGACCGCCCAGGCCGTGATGGGGATCCTGGACGTGCCGCCGGGCCGGATCGCCGGTGGCGAGATCCTCTTCAAGGGCCGCGACCTGCTGAAGATGAAGGAGGACGAACGGCGCAGGATCCGCGGCGCCGAGATGGCGATGATCTTCCAGGACGCCCTGTCCTCCCTCAACCCCGTGCTCACCGTCGGCGCCCAGCTCGGCGAGATGTACGAGGTCCACCGCGGCACCTCCCGCAAGGAGGCCCGCGCCAAGGCCGTCGAGCTGATGGACCGGGTACGGATCCCGGCGGCCAAGCAGCGGGTGGGGGACTACCCGCACCAGTTCTCGGGCGGCATGCGCCAGCGCATCATGATCGCCATGGCGCTGGCCCTGGAGCCCTCGCTGATCATCGCGGACGAGCCGACGACCGCCCTGGACGTCACCGTCCAGGCCCAGGTGATGGACCTGCTGGCCGAGCTTCCAGAGGGAGCTCAACATGGGCCTCATCCTCATCACCCACGACCTCGGCGTCGTCGCGGACGTCGCCGACAAGATCGCCGTCATGTACGCGGGCCGGATCGTCGAGGCCGCCCCCGTCCACGAGATCTACAAGGCGCCCGCGCACCCGTACACGCGCGGCCTGCTGGACTCCATCCCGCGCCTGGACCAGAAGGGCCAGGAGCTCTACGCGATCAAGGGCCTGCCGCCCAACCTGCTCCGCATCCCGCCCGGCTGCGCCTTCAACCCGCGCTGCCCGATGGCGCGGGAGGTCTGCCGCAGCGACGTCCCGCCGCTGTACCCGGTCACGGAGTCGCCCGTGCCACGGGCCAGCGCCTGCCACTTCTGGAAGGAGTGCCTCCATGGCTGAGCCCCTCCTGCAGGTGACGGACCTGGCCAAGCACTACCCGCTCACCCAGGGCATCCTCTTCAAGAAGCAGGTCGGGGCCGTCAAGGCCGTCGACGGGGTCTCCTTCGACCTGCACGCCGGCGAGACGCTCGGCATCGTGGGCGAGTCAGGCTGCGGCAAGTCCACCGTGGCCAAGATGCTGGTCAACCTGGAACGGCCGACCGCGGGGTCGATCGCGTACAAGGGCGAGGACATCAGCCGGCTGTCGGCGCGCGCCCTGAAGGCCGTGCGCCGCAACATCCAGATGGTGTTCCAGGACCCGTACACCTCACTCAACCCGCGCATGACCGTCGGCGACATCATCGGCGAGCCGTACGAGATCCACCCCGAGGTGGCCCCCAAGGGCTCGCGCCGCGGGCGCGTCCAGGAGCTCCTGGACGTCGTGGGCCTGAACCCGGAGTACATCAACCGCTACCCGCACCAGTTCTCCGGCGGCCAGCGCCAGCGCATCGGCATCGCCCGCGGCCTGGCCCTCCAGCCCGAGATCATCGTCGCCGACGAGCCGGTCTCCGCCCTGGACGTCTCCGTCCAGGCGCAGGTCGTCAACCTGCTGGAGAAGCTCCAGGACGAATTCGGCCTGTCCTACGTGTTCATCGCGCACGACCTCTCGATCGTCCGGCACATCTCCGACCGGGTCGGCGTCATGTACCTCGGGCGGATCGTCGAGATCGGCACCGACGCCGAGATCTACGAGCACCCCACCCACCCCTACACCCAGGCGCTGCTTTCGGCCGTGCCGGTCCCCGACCCGCAGGCCCGCGCCCACCGCGAGCGGATCATCCTGACCGGCGACGTGCCGTCCCCGGCCGACCCGCCGTCCGGCTGCCGCTTCCGCACCCGCTGCTGGAAGGCCCAGGACCGGTGCGCGACGGAGGTCCCGCTGCTCGCGGTCCCGGAGGTGTTCTCCTCCGGTCCGGCGGCGCATCCGTCGGCGTGTCACTTCGCGGCGGAGAAGCAGGTGGTCCCGCAGGTGCCGCCGGAGGAGACCGACCGACCCGGAGGACTGCACAAGGACTGAGACGCTCACCCCGCGGAGCGATCATTTCCGGCCACCCGTCGCGTTCCGCTTGCGGGGGCGGCCACGGTCCTCCAACTCGGTTTACCTGTAGGCAACTTGACCGTTTCTGCCCCGAGATCTGGGGCATGCAGGCTGGGTGCCGTGCGGCCGTGCGGGTGCCGACAGCAGGCCGGGGGGCGTGAACGCCCCCCGGCCTGCCCGTGCGTGACCCCGGCCGTGCGCGGCATGCGCCCCTCGTGCTGCCGGATTTCGATCGATGCGCTGGCACGGATAGTTATGATCCGTAGCGCACGGTGGGTATGACTCTCGCCGAGCACGAATGCGCGTACCGATGTCCGCTCGACGTGGAGGTGAAACGCCGTGGCACTCTCGATCTCTGCCGTGGTGCTGCTGGCGATCATCGTCTTCCTGCTGGTCCGCCGGGCGGGCCTGAAAGCGGGACACGCGGTGGTCTGTGTGCTGCTCGGCTTCTACCTGGCGAGTTCCACCATCGCCCCGACCCTCAGCCAACTCACGTCCAACGTGGCGAGCATGATCAGCGGCATCAAGTTCTAGAAGCCCGCCGGACGGGGCGGGCAGGCCGGTCGCGGAGGGGGAGACCCCCTAGGCTGGGCCCATGAACGGTCTTCCCGCCCGTCGTCTGCTCTTCGTGCACGCGCACCCCGACGACGAGTCGATCAACAACGGCGTCACCATGGCCAAGTACGCGGCCCAGGGCGCCCACGTCGCTCTGGTGACCTGCACCCTGGGCGAGGAGGGCGAGGTCATCCCGCCCGCCCTCGGCCACCTGACGGCCGACCGCGACGACGCCCTCGGTGCGCACCGGATCGGCGAGCTCGCCGCCGCCATGGCCGAACTGGGCGTCCAGGACCACCGGTTCCTCGGCGGCCCCGGCCGCTTCCGCGACTCCGGGATGATGGGCGCCCCGCAGAACCGCCACCCGCAGGCCTTCTGGTCCGCCGACGTGGACGAGGCCGCCGCGTACCTCGTGGAGGTGATCCGGGAGCTGCGCCCGCAGGTGCTCGTCACCTACGACCCGGACGGCGGCTACGGCCACCCGGACCACATCCAGGCCCACCGGGTCGCCATGCGCGCCGCCGAGCTGGCCGCGGAGAAGGCGTACCGGCGCGACCTCGGGGACCCCCACACGATCGGGAAGATCTACTGGAACCGCGTCCCGCTCTCGGTGGTCGAGGAGGGCTTCGCCCGGCTCGGTGCAGCCGGGGCCGAGGTGTCCTTCCCGGGGCTGGCCTCGCCGCGGGACGTGCCGGGGGTCGTCGACGACGAACGGATCACGGCCGAGATCGACGCCGACGAGACGCTCGTCGCGGCCAAGACCGCCGCCATGCGGGCCCACGCCACCCAGATCGCCGTGGAGGGGCCCTTCTTCGCCCTCTCCAACGACCTGGCGCAGCCGCTGTTCGCCCGCGAGTACTACGAACTGGTCGAGGGCCGACCGGGCGTCGCGGCGGGCGAGCGCGAACACGACCTCTTCGCCGGGGTGGACGCGTGACCGGCACCCTGACGGCGGGCCGGATCGCGGGCTGCCTGGGCCTGCTGGTGCTGGGTGCGCTGACCGGCGCGGCCGGCTGGCTGGTCGTCGACCTGTGGTTCCCCGGCGGGCTGCTGCTCGGGCTGCTGGCCCTCTTCGGCCTCTTCCTCGGCGGCCGGCTCGCCCTCGGGACCGGCCTCGGGGTGGGCGGCGCCGCGGTCGGCTGGTTCCTCGCCTACGTGGTGCTCAGCCTGCCGCGCCCCGAGGGGGACTTCGTCCTCAGTTCGTCCGGAATCGGCATGTACGCCTACCTATTGGGCGGAACGGTGCTGGCTGTGATGTGCGCCACGATCACTCTTCCCGCCGATCGACCGGTTTCGGCCTCCCGGCCCGTCAAGTGACGTGGTGTCGGACCTCGTAGGGAGTCCGGCC
Organism: Streptomyces sp. WAC03905; assembly: GCF_057371075.1. Taxonomy (NCBI): domain Bacteria; kingdom Bacillati; phylum Actinomycetota; class Actinomycetes; order Kitasatosporales; family Streptomycetaceae; genus Streptomyces; species Streptomyces sp. WAC03905. The sequence goes on along the minus strand of NZ_JBXYDZ010000003.1, from coordinate 2,953,690 downwards.
GACCCATGGGAGCGGGGGCTCTCGTGGCGCTTCAGGGGGGTTTGACGGGCCCGAAGAGGAACCCCTGATTCCCGGCAGTCAGTTGCGCGCGGGCGGCGGCCAGTATGGTGGACGGGCCGCCGAGCTGCCCGCGCACGGTATGACGGGCGGCGGAGCCAACCGGGAGAACCTGCCTTGAGTCGTGAAACCGACAGTTCGTCCTCCGGGCCCAAGGGGCACGGGGGAGCCGCTTACCCCTCGGGTACGCCGCCGTACGGAACCGGCCAGTACCCGTCCACGACTGTGCCCGGGCCCGGCGCTGCGACCGCCCCGGAGGAGAACCCTGTGACCTCGAACCCGTCCACGCCCGAATCCGACGGGCCCAAGACCGAGACCACCCTGACGACCCGGATCCGGATCAACATCCCGGGTTCGCGGCCGATCCCCCCGGTGGTCGTGCGCAAGTCGATGGGCACCAACACCGGCTCGTCCGGCGACGGGGCGCAGACCCCGCCGGAGCCGGCGCCCGCGCAGCAGGCCGAGCCCCCGCTCCCGCAGCGACCGGGCCCGCGCCCGACGCGTGTCGAGGCCGCGCCGGAGCCGGACCCGGCGCCGGCCGAGGAGGCCGCCAGCAACTGGTTCGCGCCCCGCAAGCCGCCCACCCCCGCGCCCGCGCCCGCCGCGCCGGCCGCCGCGCAGATGCCGCCGGCCGCTCCCGCGCCGCCGCTCGCCAAGCGGGTGCCCGGCGCCACCCCGACGCCGTCGCCGACTCCGCCGCCCGCGCCCGGCGCCGGGTTCACGCCCCCGCCGCACACGCAGGCACCGCCGGCGCCGGACGCCGCGTACGCGCCCCCGCGCACCCCGCCGCCGCCCGTCGCGGACTACGGCACGGGCTACGCCCCGCAGCAGGCACCCGCCCCGGGGGCCCCGATGCCGGGCGCCCCCGGCGCCGGAACGACCCAGGGCTTCCCCGCGTACGGGAACGGCCAGGCCGACGGCGGTCCCTCGACCGAGGCGTTCCCCGTCTACGACAGCCAGGCCGCCGGCCCGGCCGGCCCCACCGCGGGCCCCGGGTTCGGCTCCCGCCCCGCCGGCGGCGGCCCGTCCGCGGCCGACGCCGCGGGCTGGCCCGGACCCGACCTGGACGGCCCGCTGCCGACCCCCGTACCGGCCCCCGCGCCGGCCGCCCCCCGCCCCGCACCGCCCGCGGACAAGAAGGGTTCCGCGAAGAGCGCCGCGAAGCCCGCCAAGAAGGGCCGCTCCAAGCTGGTCCTCGTCGGCGGCGGCATCGTGGCGCTCGTCGGCGTGGCCTACGGCGCCGGTCTGCTCCTGAACCACTCCGACGTCCCCAAGGGCACCACCGTCCTCGGGGTCGACATCAGCGGCAGCCGCGACGAGGCCGTCTCCAAGCTCCAGACGGCCTTCGGCACCCGCGCCGCGGCGCCGATCCAGCTGACCGTCGGCGGCAAGCCGGTCGAGCTGAAGCCCGACAAGGCCGGCCTGACCCTGGACGGCCAGACCACCGTGCGCAACGCCGCGGGCAGCGACTACAACCCCATCACGGTCATCGGCTCGCTCCTCGGCAACGAGCGCGTCGCCGACGCCGTGATGCCCGTCGACGAGGAGAAGCTCACCGTCGCCCTCCAGGAACTCGCCGGCACGGCGGGCTCCGTCACCGAGGGCACGATCACCTTCGACAACGGCAAGGCCGTCGCCGTCCCCGGCAAGGCGGGCACCACCCTGGACGTGGACGGCTCCGTCGACCTCGTCACCAAGGCCTTCCGCGACCAGGTCGGCACCGGCAAGGCTGCCGTCCTGGAGCTGCCCACCGTCACCAAGGAACCGACGATCAACCAGGCCGAACTGGACCGTGCGATGAAGGAGTTCGCGGAGCCCGCGATGTCCGCCAACGCCACCGTCAAGGCCGGCACCAAGTCCATCGCCTTCGGCAAGCTGTCGCTCCCCAAGATCCTCAGCATGCAGGCCGTGGACGGACGCCTCACCGAGAAGTTCGACCTGGAGGCGCTGAAGTCGACCTACGGGAACACCTTCGACGGGGTCATGATCACCCGCGGCACCGGCGCCAGGACGGCCGTCACCCCGCAGGACGTCGTCGGCGCGCTCGCCAAGGCCCTGCGCGGCAAGACCGCGGCCGAGCGGACCGTGGTCATCGACACCAACCCCAGCTGAGGCACGGCAACGACGGTGCCCCCGCCCGGACCCCGGGCGGGGGCACCGCCATGTCCGCCGCACGACATCCGTCATGCCCCGCCGGGCCCGCCCCGCCGGAACGGGCGGGCCCGAGTGCGCTTCGGCCGGGAGGGCGCCTCAGTTCAGCAGGGCGCGGGCCGAGACCGCCTCGGCGCGGATGCGGGCCGCCGCGGCGTCGTCCACCGCCGCCACGACCTCGGCGTACGCGTCGAGTTCGGCCGCCCCCTCCCGGAAGGAGCCCCGCTCCACCAGCAGCCGCGCCCGCTCGTACCGCAGCGACGCCGGATGCGACGGCAGCAGCAGCGACAGCTCCAGCGCCCACAGCGCCACCCCCGACTGCTCCGGCCGGGTCGAGGCCCAGGCCCGGATGTTGGTCAGGATCCGCGGCACGACGTCCAGCGTCCTGGCCGGCGTGCGCGGCCCCGACGCCAGTTCCGCCGGCCCCGCTCCCAGGGAGGCGCCGCCCGCGAAGGGGTCCACCACCACTCCCTCCTCCGGGTCCCCGAAGCCCACCACGAAGTGCCCCGGCAGCCCCAGCCCGTACACGGGCGCGCCCGCCCGCCGGGCGACCTCCAGCCACACCACCGACAGCAGGATCGGCAGACCGCGCCGCCGCCGCAGCACCTCGTGCAGCAGCGAGGACGACAGCCGCTCGTAGTCCGCCGGGGTGCCGTGGAAGCCCAGGCGCCCGCCGAGGAGTTCCGTCACCGCCGAGGCCCAGGCCCGCCCGCCCCGCAGCCCGTACGGCAGCATCCCGGCCAGCCGGTCCAGTTCGATCTGCGCCCAGTCCATGGCGCGTTCGTCCAGCTCCGGATCCGCCTCCGCCGCCAGCAGCAGGCACATCAGCGCCAGGTCGGGCCGCTCGGACCTGGCCTGCGCCGCGAACTGCTCCCGCCGGGCCGGCGTGCTCACCGGGCCGCCCGGAAGTGGTGGTAGGCGTGGTGCGCGGCGAAGCCCATCCCGTCGTACAGCGCCCGCGCCCCCGCGTTGTCCGTCTCGACCTGCAGCCACGCCGCCGACGCGCCCTCCTCCAGCGCGCGCCGCGCCAGGGCGGCCATCACCGCGGTGGCGAGTCCCTCCCGCCGGTGGGCGGGATCGACCGTCACCGCCGCGAAGCCGGCCCACCGGCCGTCCACCACGCAGCGTCCGATCGCCCGGCCCCCGGGCAGCGAGGCGAACCACACCGACGGACCCCGTACCAGGACCCGTCGGGCCACGTCCGGGTCGGAGACCCGCCCGTAGCGCCCGAGCCACTCCTCGTCCGGGACGCGGGTGAGAGCCACGGACCCGCTCGCGGGCGCGTCCACGTCGCCCACCGGGGCCAGCGCCCCGATCCGTACCTCCGCCGACGCCTCGGACACCCAGCCCCTGCGCTCCAGCTCCGCGCACAGCAGCTCCTGCGTGCCGGCGGCTCCCGTGGCGGCCTGGACATAGGCCGGAAGTCCTCGTTCCGCGTACCAGGAGGTCACTCGGGCGAGTGCATCGTCGAGCGGTATGCCCGGGTCGCCTTCGGGCAGCACGGAGTTGGCCCGCCGGGTGAACCCGGCGGCGGCCCGCAGCGTCCACCCGCCCAGCGGCTCGCTCTCCAGCGGCTGCCAGGCCCGCGCCGAGACCCTCGTCAGCTCCTCGAAGGAGGCCGCGGGGCCCCGCCGCCGGGCCGGCGCCGGGGGCACGACCTTGCCCGCCACCAGCGAGGATTCCGGGATGCGGACGGACCGGCCGTCCTTCTTTGTGATCAGCAGCACACCCTGGTCCCAGGATGTGAGAACACCGACCGTGTCCGTGAACTCGGGTGATCCGCTCAGTCCCGTCCCCACCCGTCGTACAGAGACACGTTTACCCACGTCAGCCGGGGTGATTCGGACCTCCAGCAGCCCTCCGGCAGTGATTTCCACAGCTCTGTCCGCCCCTCCTGTTCGGATCGTGCCCGGGAACGGAGATACTAGGTGCGGGCATCGACGACGCCGCGCTCCCGCGCGATATGGAAAGCCCTACCGAGGAGGAACGAGAGCGTGACCTACGTCATCGCGGAGCCTTGTGTCGACGTCAAGGACAAGGCATGCATCGAAGAGTGCCCCGTCGACTGCATCTACGAGGGCCAGCGGTCCCTGTACATCCACCCGGACGAGTGCGTCGACTGTGGTGCGTGTGAGCCGGTCTGCCCGGTCGAGGCCATCTTCTACGAGGACGACACCCCGGAGGAGTGGAAGGACTACTACAAGGCGAACGTCGAGTTCTTCGACGAGCTCGGTTCGCCCGGTGGTGCCTCCAAGCTGGGTCTGATCGAGCGCGACCACCCCTTCGTCGCGGGGCTGCCCGCCGGCATCAACGGCGAGCACTGACCTGCACGGCAGAAGCGCCCCTCGGTCCCGTACGGCCTGCCCGCCGCACGGGACCGCGGTGTTTTCCGACCCGTCCCACCAGCACTCAGAGAGAGCAGAGACCACCGTGGCCGCAGTATCCGACCGTCTTCCCGCCTTCCCCTGGGACAAGCTGGAGCCGTACAAGGAGACGGCGGCGGCCCACCCGGACGGCATCGTCGACCTGTCCGTCGGCACGCCCGTGGACCCGGTTCCGGAGCTGATCCGGCAGGCCCTGACCGACGCCGCCGACTCCCCGGGCTACCCGACGGTGTGGGGCACGGCCGCCCTGCGCGACGCCATCACCGGCTGGCTGCGCGGCCGGCTCGGCGCGAGCGCGGCCGAGCACCGCAACGTGCTGCCGGTCGTCGGCTCGAAGGAGCTGGTGGCCTGGCTGCCGACCCAGCTCGGCCTGGGCGCCGGCGACCAGGTGGCCCACCCCCGGCTCGCCTACCCGACGTACGAGGTCGGGGCGCGGCTGTGCGGTGCGGAGCCGGTGGTCTACGACGACCCGGTCACCGATCTCGACCCGGCACGCGTGAAGCTGCTGTGGCTCAACTCCCCGTCCAACCCCACCGGCAAGGTCATCGCCAAGGAGGACCTCGTCCGGATCGTGGCGTGGGCGCGGGAGCACGGGATCCTGCTCTTCAGCGACGAGTGCTACCTGGAGCTGGGCTGGGAGGCCGAGCCCGTCTCCGTCCTGCACGACGACGTGTGCGGCGGCTCCTACGAGGGGATCGTCGCGGTCCACTCCCTGTCCAAGCGCTCGAACCTGGCGGGGTACCGGGCGGCTTTCGTCGCCGGTGACGCGGAGGTGCTCGGCGAGCTGCTGCAGATCCGCAAGCACGGCGGCATGATGACGCCCGCGCCGGTCCAGGCGGCCACGGTGGCGGCGCTCGGCGACGACCGGCACGTGGCGGAGCAGCGGGAGCGCTACGCGGCCCGCCGTACGGCGCTCCGCGCCGCCCTGGAGTCGCACGGCTTCCGGGTCGAGCACAGCGAGGCGAGCCTCTACCTGTGGGTGACCCGTGACGAGCCCTGCTGGGACACCGTCGCCCACCTCGCGGACCTGGGCATCCTGGTCGCGCCCGGCGACTTCTACGGCGAGGCGGGAGCCCGCTTCGTGCGCGTCGCCTTCACGGCCACCGACGAGCGCGTCGAAGCGGCGGTCAAGCGGCTCGGCTGACCCGGGCCCCGGGGCCGGGGCGGCTCCGGGCCGCGGCGGCCCCGGGACAGCCCGAAGGGGCCGGGAGTGCGGAACTCCCGGCCCCTTCGGTGTTTCCCGGACGTCAGCCCAGCGCGCCGCCGGGCAGTCCCGCCGGCAGGACACCGCCCACGGGCAGTGCGGAGACCGGCAGCTCCTGGGTCGTGGGCAGACCGCCGAGCAGGCCGCCCGCCTGGCCGGCCAGGTCGGAGGTGGGGGCCGGCAGGGTCTTGGCCGCGGCACCCACGGAGCCGACGGCGTCGGTGGCCGTTCCCGTGGCCGAGTCGGCGGTCGCCGAGGGGGCGTCCGTGGCGGTGAGTGCGCCCAGCTGCGGCACGGACTCCAGACCGGCGGCGTTGGCGGCGCCGGCCGCACCGACCACGGGCGCTGCCCCGGCTGCGACGAGCAGCGCGGCACGGGCGATCCGACGGGTCAGGGGGAGGGACATGATGCTCCTAAGCGGTAGCGGCTGAGTACGGCCTGACTAACCGCTCGCGGGGCGGGTGGAGTTGCGGCGCCGCCGGGTAAAGGATCGGTAACGCATCGTTTAATCGGCTTCCGTGACAAGAGCATGGGATGGGCGCCGACCAGGGGTTCTTCCCCTCAGACGGGCTCTCCGGCGCGGGTGAGGAGCGAGGTGATCACCCCCGCAGGAGTGATCACTCGTACGCACGGCCGGGTGCCCCCGGGCCGGCCCGCGCCCGCCCGCCCGGCAGGGGCGTGCCGGGTCCGGCCGGCTCAGCGGGCCAGGAAGATCCGCACCTCACCGGGAGCCGCGCCGTAGGGGTCGCCGTCGCCGCTCTTCGCGCCCGCGTCCCCCTGGTCCTGCCAGCGGCCCCGGTCCTTGCCCGCGACCCACCCGCGCAGGTCGTAGGAGACCCGGGCGATCCCCATCTCGCGCGAGTTGGCGACCGCCCAGTGGGCCATCGCCCGGCTGCGGCGCGTCGCGGCCTCGCCGGCGTCCCGCTTCTCCACCATCGTGATCTCGGGCTCCGCGACGACCCGGCCGACGCCCGCGCTGCGGCCGGCCTGACCGCCCTGGCCGCCCTGGGGGCCGGTGGTGTGCATCCCGTCCTTGCCGAAGATCCGCTCCAGGCCCGCGCGCACCTTCTCGGGGTCGCCGGGCTGCGTGGGCGCCGGCCCGCCGCAGTCGATGCGGCCGCCGCCGGCGAAGGCCGCGGTGAGCACCGTCGCGTCCGGCTCGTGCTTGGCGTAGGCCTGCGGGTACCCGCTGCGCTGCACCTTCTGCGCGGCCACCGTCAGCGGCAGCCGCGAGTACCCCGGCACGTCGGCGAGGTGGTCGTAGAAGATCCCGGCCGAGTAGACCGGGTCCGTGATCTGCTCCGGTGTGCCCCAGCCCATCGACGGGCGCTGCTGGAACAGCCCCAGGGAGTCCCGGTCGCCGTGGTCGAGGTTGCGCAGGGCGGACTCCTGCATGGCCGTCGCCAGGGCGATGGTGACGGCCCGGTCCGGCAGTCCCTTGGCGATGCCGACGGCGGCTATCGTCGCCGCGTTCGCCGCTTGTTCCGGGGACATCTCGTACTTTTCGGAGCCGCCGTCACGGACGGACGCGTCCGCGCTCGCGACGCAGAAGGGGGCGCCGCCGCCGTTCGAGGCGCGCTGCACGGCGAAGTACCCCACCACCGACAGGAGAACGAGCAGGCCGACGACCACACGGAGCAGCCTGCGGCGGCGGGGGCGGGGATCACGGATCTCGGACACGCGGCCCACCGTACTTGAGCCGTATGACGCGTCCACCGGCCGGACGAGGGACGCTTCGCCACACCCCGGGGCGTTAGGGTCAGTTCCATGTCCGAATCCGAGCTGGACCTCACCCTGGACGCCGCCGAGCTGACCGCCCGGCTCGTCGACATCCCTTCCGTGAGCGGCGACGAGAAGGTACTCGCCGACCTCGTGGAACACGCGTTGCGCGGCCTGCCCCACCTCACCGTGGACCGCTTCGGCAACAACGTCGTCGCCCGCACCGACCTCGGCCGCGCCGAGCGCGTCGTGCTCGCCGGCCACCTCGACACCGTGCCGATCGCCGACAACGTCCCGTCGCGCCTCGACGAGAACGACGTCCTGTGGGGCTGTGGCACCACCGACATGAAGTCCGGCGTCGCCGTGCAGCTGCGCATCGCCGCGACCGTCCCCGAGCCCAACCGGGACCTCACCTTCGTCTTCTACGACCAGGAGGAGGTCGCCGCCGACCTCAACGGCCTCGGCAAGGTCGCCGAAGCCCACCCCGACTGGCTCGCGGGCGACTTCGCGGTCCTGTTGGAGCCCTCGAACGCCGAGGTCGAGGGCGGCTGCCAGGGCACCCTGCGGGTGCTGCTGCGCACCGCCGGCGAGCGCGCCCACTCCGCCCGCAGCTGGATGGGCTCCAACGCCATCCACGCGGCGAGCCCGATCCTGGCCCGGCTGGCGGCGTACGAGCCCCGCAAGCCGGTCATCGACGGTCTGGAGTACCACGAGGGCCTCAACGCCGTCCGCATCGAGGGTGGCGTCGCCAACAACGTCATCCCCGACGCCTGCACCGTGACGGTCAACTTCCGCTACGCCCCCGACCGCAGCGAGGACGAGGCGATCGCCCACGTCCGCGAGGTGTTCGCGGACTGCGACATCGCCGAGTTCGTCGTCGACGACTCCTCCGGCGGCGCCCTCCCGGGCCTCGCGCACCCCGCGGCCGCGGCCTTCATGGAGGCGGTGGGCGGCCGGGCCATGCCCAAGTTCGGCTGGACGGACGTCTCCCGCTTCAGCGCGCTGGGCGTCCCGGCGGTGAACTACGGTCCGGGCGACGCCCTGCTGGCCCACAAGGTCGACGAGCGCGTGGAGACGAAGGCGATCCTGCACTGCGAGGAACGACTCCGCGCCTGGCTGACCTCCTGAATTCCGCTTCTCGTCACCTTTGTGCGCCTACCCTGATCCAACGATCAGCAGGAGGGAGCACATCATGGGCAACCCCAGCACGTCCGACGGGTCCGCTCGTCACCGGCCCGAGGAGCAGCAGCTCGGGCCGGTGCTGAGGCGGCGGAGCCAGGTGCAGGCGGGCAGTACGACGGACCAGCGGCTGCTGGACTCCGCCGGGCCCTCCGAGTGGGTCCACACCGATCCCTGGCGGGTCCTGCGCATCCAGTCGGAGTTCATCGAGGGCTTCGGCACGCTGGCCGAGCTGCCGCCCGCGATCAGCGTGTTCGGCTCGGCCCGCACCCCGCAGGGCTCGCCCGAGTACGAGGCCGGCGTGCGGATCGGCGGCGCGCTGGTCGACGCCGGGTTCGCGGTGATCACCGGTGGTGGCCCGGGAGCGATGGAGGCGGCCAACAAGGGCGCCCGCGAGGCGAACGGGATCTCCGTCGGCCTCGGCATCGAGCTGCCCTTCGAGCAGGGGCTGAACCAGCACGTCGACCTCGGCCTGAACTTCCGGTACTTCTTCGTCCGCAAGACGATGTTCGTGAAGTACAGCCAGGGCTTCGTGGTGCTGCCCGGCGGGCTGGGCACGCTGGACGAGCTGTTCGAGGCGCTGACCCTGGTCCAGACCCAGAAGATCACCCGCTTCCCCATCGTGCTGTTCGGCACGGAGTACTGGAGCGGCCTGGTCGACTGGCTGAAGGGCACGGTGATCGCCCAGGGCAAGGCCTCGGAGAAGGACCTCTACCTGTTCCACGTGACCGACGACGTGGACGAGGCGATCGCCCTGGTGACGAAGGAAGTCGGGAAGTAGTCCCGGTCCGCGGGCCGGCCCCGGCCGGCCCGCCGGAGCCCGCGCCGGCCTGCGGCCGTCGGTGCGTCAGGCGAGGCCGCGACGGGCGACCGCGGGCGGACGGTGGCCCTGGATGGAGCGCACCATGTCCAGGACCTGGCGGGTCTCGGCGACCTCGTGGACGCGGTACACCTGCGCGCCGAGCCAGGCCGAGACGGCCGTGGTGGCCAGCGTGCCCAGCAGCCGCTCCTTGACCGGCTTGTCGAGGGTCTCGCCGACGAAGTCCTTGTTGGACAGCGAGACCAGCACCGGCCAGCCCGTCGCCGTCATCTCCTCCAGCCGCCGGGTCGCCTCCAGCGAGTGGCGGGTGTTCTTCCCGAAGTCGTGGCCCGGGTCGATCATGATCGCGTCGCGGCGGACGCCGAGGGCCACCGCCCGTTCGGCGAGCCCGACCGTGACCCGCAGGATGTCCGCCATCACGTCCTCGTAGGCGATCCGGTGCGGCCGGGTCCGCGGCTCGACCTCGCCCGCGTGCGTGCAGACCAGGCCGGCGCCGTGGCGCGCGGCCACCTCCGCCAGCTTGTGGTCCACCCCGCCCCACGCGTCGTTCAGCAGGTCCGCCCCGGCCTCGCAGACGGCCTCGCCGACCTCGTGCCGCCAGGTGTCCACGCTGATCACCACGTCCGGGTGGCGGCGCCGGACCTCGGCCACGAAACCGACCGTGCGCCGCGCCTCCTCGGCCGCGTCCACGTGCTCTCCCGGGCCGGCCTTGACCCCGCCGATGTCGATGATCGCGGCGCCCTCGGCGACGGCCTGCTCCACCCGGTCCAGTGCGGGCTCGTCGCGGCACGTCGCGCCCTGGTCGTAGAAGGAGTCCGGAGTCCGGTTCACGATGGCCATGATCACCGGCTCGTGGGTGTCGAACTCGCGCCTGCCCAGTCGCAGCATGCTGGTCTTTCCTCCTTCGGCGGCCCTCGCGCCTCGCCTGCGACCTTAACCTGGTGGCCGGAGTCTCTCAGGGGAGTTGATCGTGTTCTTCTTCTTGATGATCGCGCTGGTCGTGGTCGTGGCAGCGGTCACCCTCGCGGTGATCGGCGGCGGCTCGGAGGCCGTCCTGCCGGAAGCGGAGCCGGACCGGGTGGCGGACGGGCTGCCGGAGAGCCGGCCCGTGGTGCGGGAGGACATCGACGCGCTGCGGCTGCCGGTCGCGCCGCGCGGCTACCGGATGGCCGAGGTGGACGACGTACTGGAGCGGCTCGCCGCGGAGCTCGCCGAGCGCGACGCGCGGATCGCGCTGCTGACGGGAACGGCGACTCCCGGTCCCGCGGCCCCGCAGGACGCGTCCGGCCCGGTCGACCTCAGCAAGGGCGGTGAGCGGTGAGCGGAGCGGTGGCGGGCGCGGACGGGCTGCTGCGGTGCCCGTGGGCGCTGTCCACCGGGTCCACCGGTGAATACGTCGCCTACCACGACTCGGAATGGGGCCGGCCGGTCCACGGCGACGACGCCCTGTACGAGCGGCTGTGCCTGGAGGCCTTCCAGTCGGGGCTGTCCTGGCTGACGATCCTGCGTCGGCGCGAGGGCTTCCGCAAGGCCTTCTCGCACTTCTCCATCGCGTCGGTCGCCGAGTTCGGGGTCGCGGACGCGGAACGGCTGCTGGCCGACGAGGGGATCATCCGCAACCGGGCCAAGATCGAGGCGACCCTGGCCAACGCGAAGGTCCTCGCCGGCTGGGAGCCCGGCGAGCTGGACGCCCTCATCTGGTCCCACGCCCCCGAGGAGCCGGGACCCGCGCCGCTCACGGTCACCGAGGTCCCGGCCGTCACCACGGAGTCCACGGCGCTGGCCAAGGCCCTCAAGAAGGCCGGCATCCGCTTCGTCGGCCCGACCACCGCCTACGCCCTGATGCAGGCGTGCGGGCTGGTCAACGACCACCTCTCCGCCTGCGCCCTGCGCGACCCGGCCTGACCGCCGGGCCGCGCGGCGGCGCCGCGTATCAGCGGCCGAGGTACTTCGGCGGCTGCTTCGCCAGGAAGGCCTGGACGGCGATGGAGTGGTCCTCGGAGGCCCCGGCCCGGGTCTGCAGGACGTCCTCGTGCACCAGGGACTCCGCGAGGGTGTGGGAGGCCCCGTACGCGAGGGACTCCTTCAGGGAGGCGTAGGCGACCGTCGGGCCCGCGGCCAGCGCGCGGGCCACGGCCTCGGCCTCGGCGTGCAGGGAGTCCGAGGGCACCAGGCGGTTGACGATGCCGAGGTCGTAGGCCTCCTGGGCCTTGATCGAACGCGGGAAGAGCAGCAGGTCCGAAGCGCGGGAGGCGCCGATCAGACGGGGCAGGGTCCACGAGACCCCGGAGTCCGCGGTGAGCGCGACGCCCGCGAACGAGGTGTTGAACGAGGCGGTGTCGGCGACGACGCGGAAGTCGGCCGCCAGCGCGAAGCCGAAGCCGGCTCCGGCCGCCACGCCGTTGACGCCGGCCACCACGGGCTTCGGCATCTCGGTGAGCGCCCGCACGATCGGGTTGTAGTGCTCCTTGACCGTGTTCATGGTCAGCGCGGAGCCGGTCTCGCGGTCCGCGGCGAGGTTCCCGATGTGCTCCTTGAGGTCCTGGCCGACGCAGAACGCCCGGTTGCCGGCGGCGGTCAGCAGGACCGCGCGGACCGCGGTGTCCTCGGCCGCGGCCCGTACGGCGTCGCGCAGCGCGACCTTGGCCTCGGTGTTCATCGCGTTCATCGCGTCGGGACGGTTGATCGTGATGGTCGCGAGTCCGTCGGTCACTTCGTAGAGCACACTGTCGGCCATGGCAGGGGGTCCCCCTTCGTCGCGGGCTTGGCTACCGGCCGGTACCGGCCGGTGCAAGGGCCAGCATGGCGGACCGCACGCGGAGCGCACATGTGATGTGCGTCAAAGAAAGCGGAAGCGGTTGGCCGGGTGCGGCGGCGAAGTATCGCAGGCGGATCCCCGAAATGAGTGGTTTTGGCCGAGCGCGTTGCCCAAGCGTTCCCGGGTGATGTTGGTCATCGGGTCCTGACATGCGGGATAATGGCTGGGAAGCAATGTGTTCGATGCCGGGTATTAGGCGCCTGAATGGGGCCGTCGGCTGACGATGAGCTGGTTTCAGGAAGGGGAACGAGCATGGCGGCCATGAAGCCGCGGACGGGCGACGGCCCGCTCGAGGTCACCAAGGAGGGGCGGGGCATCGTCATGCGCGTACCGCTCGAGGGCGGCGGTCGGCTTGTCGTCGAGCTGACCCCCGATGAGGCGGACGCCCTGGGTGACGCCCTGAAGAAGGTCGTCGGCTGACCCGCTGACAGCACTTCCACCTTCTGCTTTCGCATTCTCTGCGCTGCCCCGGCCGCACCCCGCGGTCGGGGCAGCGTTGTGTCGTCCGAGGACCCGACCGACCCGGTGGAGCCGCACGTGACCTTCTCCCCGCCCGCACCACCGGCCTTCGCGGAGTGCACCCCGCGCCAGAAGGCGGCCCGCCTCCTGTCGGACGTGCTGGCCCCGGCGAACCTGGTGGTGGCCCTGCTCCTGCTCGTCGGGCGGCACAGCACCGGGTCGTGGACGGGCCTGGGCTGGGGGCTGCTGGCCGCCCTGTTCTGCGGTGTCGTACCGATCGGCATCATCACCGTCGGGGTCCGCCGCGGGACGCTGACCGACCAGCACATCCGCGTGCGGCGTCAGCGGGTCGTCCCCATGGCCCTGAGCCTGCTCTCCGTCCTCGCCGGAGTCGCCCTCCTGCGCGTCCTCGGCGCCCCCGCTCAGGTCTTCGCGCTCGTCGTCGCGATGCTGGTGGGGCTGGTGTTCTCGCTGCTGGTCACGGTGGTCTGGCAGATATCCGTCCACATGTCCGTGGCCGGCGGCACCGTGATGATCCTGCTGCTCGTCTTCGGCCCCGTGGTGCTCCCGGCAGCCCTGGTCGCCGCCGCCGTGGGCTGGTCCCGCCTGGTGCTGCGGGCCCACACGCCCGCCCAGCTGCTCGCCGGCACCGCGCTGGGCGGTACGACGGCCCTCACCTTCGTGCTCGTGGGCTGATCCGGCCGATCCGGCCCGTGCGCCGGGGCGGCGGACGGGCCGGCGGGCGGTCAGCGGCGCACGGCGCAGAGCAGCCCGTCACCCACCGGAAGCAGCGCGGCCTCCAGCGCCGGGCTCTCCCGGACGCTGCGCAGCAGCTCGCGGACGCGGAGCACCTCCACCGGCTGGGCCGCGGAGTCGACCGTACGGCCGTCGGAGAAGACCCCCTCGAAGCACACCAGCCCCCCGGGGCGCAGCAGGCGCAACGATTCGGCGAGGTAGTCGAGGGACTCGGTCGGGTCCCCGTCGCAGAAGACGAGGTCGTACCCGCCGTCGGCGAGGCGGGGCAGGACGTCGAGTGCGCGGCCGGGGATGAAGCGGGCCCGGTTGCCCGCGAAGCCGGCAGCACGGAAGGCCTGGCGGGCGAAGGCCTGCCGGTCCGCCTCGGGGTCGACCGTGGTGAGGACCCCGTCGGGGCGCATCCCGTGCAGGAGGTGGATGCCGGAGACGCCGGTCCCGGTGCCGATCTCGGCGACCGCCTTGGCGTCCGCGGTCGCGGCCAGCAGGCGCAGCGCGGCGCCGGTCCCGGGGGAGACGGAGCGCAGGCCCGCTTCCCTGGACCGGTCGCGGGCCCATCGCAGAGCGTCGTCCTCGGCGACAAACGCGTCGGCGAACGCCCAGCTCGTCTGCCGGTTGCCGGTAATGACCCTCTCCTGTCCCCATAGTTGGCGCAACGGTGACTGTATCCGTTGACGTCGGGAACCCGCAGATGGGACCGGGCGTTGTGAGGGGTGGAGGCGGGACGAGAAGGACGGCGCCGGGCAGATCGGCGGCGGGGACCGCCCCGGGGCCTAAGGCTTGCGTAAAGATACTGCAAAAACCCTTATCCGGAGCTGACAGAGGGGGTGGCTATGGTAGGGACTCCACTGGACACCACCAGAGCCGACAGGGGAGGTGCGGCTGCGCCTGTGGATCGTGGAGGCGTGTTCAGACGCCTCTTCTGGTCGGCGGGTGAGCCGAAATCCGTGACCTACACTGCTGACCGCTTCCACACCGCAGACACCGCAACCACCGCGACCTTTGCCGCAGATGCGGGATCGCAGGCGTGGACCCCTCCCTCGTGGGAGGAGATCGTCAGCACGCACAGCGCGCGGGTGTACCGCCTCGCCTACCGTCTGACGGGCAACCAGCACGACGCCGAGGACCTGACCCAGGAGGTCTTCGTCCGCGTCTTCCGCTCGCTGTCCACGTACACGCCGGGCACGTTCGAGGGCTGGCTGCACCGCATCACCACGAACCTGTTCCTGGACATGGTCCGCCGCAAGCAGCGGATCCGCTTCGACGCGCTCGCCGACGACGCCGCCGAGCGGCTGCCGAGCCGCGAGCCGTCCCCCCAGCAGGTCCTCCACGACACGCACTTCGACGCGGACGTCCAGCAGGCGCTGGACACCCTCGCCCCGGAATTCCGCGCGGCCGTGGTGCTGTGCGACATCGAGGGCCTGTCGTACGAGGAGATCGCCGCGACGCTCGGCGTGAAGCTCGGCACCGTGCGCAGCCGCATCCACCGCGGCCGCTCGCACCTGCGCAAGGCGCTCAAGCACCGGTCTCCCGCGGCCCGTGCCGAGCAGCGTGCGCTGGCGGGTGTGGCGACGGGCGCGCCGGAGGCCGGGAGAGAGGGCGGAGCCGAGTGACCGGAGCCAGTCCGTCCCCTGCCGAACAGCACCTTGGTGACCGGCTTGCCGCCCTCGTGGACGGGGAGCTGAAACACGACGCGCGCGAGCGGGTCCTGGCACACCTGGCGACCTGCGCCAAGTGCAAGGCCGAGGCCGATGCCCAGCGCCGTCTGAAGACCATGTTCGTGGAGAGCGCGCCGCCACCGCTGTCCGCGGGCCTGCTCGCACGCCTGCAACAGCTCCCGGGAGCCGGCCCCGACGGCGCGCCCCCCGGCCCTCCCGGCCCACCGGGACCGGGCGCCGCCCGGCCGGACCCGTTCGAGGCGTTCGCCTACGGGCTGCCCGTGGCCGCCGCCCGACCGCAGCACGAGGGCTTCCGCATCCACGAGGTGGGCCGTCCGCGCCGCCGGTTCGCCTTCGTCGCCGCCGGAGCGGTGTCGCTGGCGGCCCTCGCGCTGGGCGGCACGCTGCCGCTGGAGGGCACGGAACCGAACGTCCGGGGTGATTCCCCGGCGCCGACCTCCCGGCCCGGCCCCGCGCTGTCCGTGACCGACGCGGTCCGCGACCGCCCGCCCACCCCCGCGGCCGTGCCGACCCTCCTGACGGCCGTGGCGAGCCCTCTGGCGCCGCCCCAGCCCTCCCCGCCGGGCTCGGCCCGACCGGTCTCCCTGCTGCGCTGACGCGGGACCTGGTTGAATCGGCCGGACATGCGCACAGGCAGGCGGGGAGCGCCCATGGCCGACAGGCAGCAGACCGAACCGGCTCCGCAGTGGTGGAGCCGGCCCGAGGGCACGGCCGACAGCCGTCGCGACGGGGTTCCGGCCCCGCGTCCCGAGACCGACGGCGACGCCGTCGACGCGGACGGCGGCGCTGGCGGCGACATCGCGGGGACCGGGGCCGCCGGACGCCCGGCGGCCCCCGCCCACGAGACACCGGCCCACGAGGCACCGGCCGACGGGGCACCGGCCGAGGGGGCACCGGTCCCCGAGGCGGCGGCCCATGAGCCGCCCGCCCACGAGGTCCGCTACGACCCCTGGGGCGCGCAGCCCCTCCAGGTCGTGGACCGGGGCCGGGACCGGCGCGGCTTCCGGCTGTGGCAGGTGGCCGCCCTCGCCGCCACGACGGCCCTGCTCGCGGGCGGGATCGGCGGCTGGGTCGGCGTGCTCGCCGAGCGGCAGAGCAGCACCCGGCTGGAGCTGCCGCAGGCGGCCGTCGCGGACAAGGGCCGGGCCCCCGACAGCGTGGCCGGGATCGCGGCCACCGCACTGCCCGGCGTGGTGACCCTGCACGTGCGCGGTGCGAAGAGCAGCGGCACGGGCACCGGCTTCGTCCTGGACCCGCAGGGGCACATCCTGACCAACAACCACGTCGTCGCCGACGCCAAGGAGATAGCGGTCACCTTCAGCAGCGGCGAGAGCGTCACCGCCGAGCTGGTCGGCCGTGACTCCGGCTACGACCTGGCCGTGGTCAAGGTGAGCGGGGTGCGCGGGCTGCGGCCGCTCAGCCTGGGGAACTCCGAGAACGTGAAGGTCGGCGACCCGGTCGTGGCCATCGGCGCGCCCTTCGACCTCTCCAACACCGTCACCGCCGGCATCATCAGCGCCACCGGCCGCCCCGTGACCGCGGGCGGCGACAAGGGCGACGGAAGCGACATCAGCTACGTCGACGCCCTCCAGACCGACGCCCCCATCAACCCGGGGAACTCCGGCGGCCCCCTCCTCGACGCCCGGGCGCACGTCGTCGGCATCAACAGCGCGATCCGCGGCGCCGACAAGGACGACCCGGACCGGCAGGGCGGCTCCATCGGCCTGGGCTTCGCCATCCCCATCAACCAGGGCAAGCGCGTCGCCGAGGAGCTGCATCGCCACCGGCCACGCCACCCACCCCGTCATCGGGGTCACCCTCGACATGGACTACACGGGCGACGGGGCCCGGGTGGGGGACAAGGGCGAGGACGGGAAGCCCTCCGTGACCGCCGGCGGGCCGGGAGCGCGGGCCGGCATCAAGCCCGGCGACGTGATCACCAAGGTGGACGGACAGCGGGTCCGCGGCGGCGACGAGCTGATCATCAAGATCCGGGCCCACCGCCCGGGCGATCCGCTGACCCTGACCGTGCTGCGCGACGGCCGGGAGCGCACGCTGGGCGTGGTCCTCGGGTCCGCGAACGGCTCATGATCTCCGCGTGACCGGGGGGTGAAACCCCCCACTGGGCCGGGACGTGTGTAGGGGCCCGCGGGCAAGGCCGGGTACCGTGTGTGCGGGCCCGAAGTGACAGAGAGCCGAGGAGCGGCAAGGTGTTCAACGACATAGGCGCACTCGAACTCGTCACGATCGTGGTTCTGGCCATCCTCGTCTTCGGTCCGGACAAGCTGCCCAAGGTCATTCAGGACGTCACGGGCTTCATTCGCAAGGTCCGCGCCTTCTCCGACAGCGCCAAGCAGGACATCCGCTCGGAACTCGGCCCGGAGTTCAAGGACTTCGAGTTCGAGGACCTGAATCCCAAGACCTTCATCCGCAAGCAGCTGTCGGAGAACGAGGACCTCAAGGAGATCCGCACCAGCTTCGACCTCCGCAAGGAGCTGAACGACGTCTCCGACGCCGTCAAGAACCCGGAGCCCGATCCCGCCCCGGCCTCCCCGTCCGGCGCGGCCGCCGGCGCGGACCTGCTGAAGAAGCCCGCGGCACCGGCCTCCGAACAGCGCGCGCGCTTCGACGCCGACGCCACCTGACCCAGCCTGCCCGGCGATCCGGGGTCCGGTGGCTATCCTCCATCTGTCCGGATCGCGGGACGCCCGAGGGAGGGGGTCCCCCCAGCGCAGCGAGGGGGAGGGCCGTTCCGGACCCAACGGAACGAGAGGCCGCCCAGATGGAGACGACGAGCAGCAGCCTGGTAGGCGCGCAGACCGCCGAGGCACCCGCCGCCGCAGACCCCGCGCAGGATCCGCATACCGGCCCGCATACGAGCCCGCATACGGGCGACCGTGCCGAGGGGCAGCAGCCGGAGGCCGCAGCCCCCGTGCCGGCGGCCCGCCGGACGGCCGAGGGCTTCCTGGCCGCCGACTTCCCCTGGTACGGGCTGGACGAGGCCTTCACCGGCCCCCGCTGGCTGATGCAGGTCGGTACCGCCGCCGACGGAACGGTCGAGCACGGCTCCACCGGCCACGGCGACGAGCCGTCCGCCCGGGGCGAGATCGCCACCGGCGAGAAGGAGCGCTTCGCCGTGGTCATCACGGTGGCGAGCAACCCGCTGCGGCGCAGCGGTGACGGCACCGGAGTCCTGGAGGCCACCTCGGTCTCCTCGGCGGCCTGGCTGGCCGGCTCCGGGCTGCTGGCCTACAGCTGGCCCGGCCAGATGGACCACGCCCTGCGCGACGACTGGCTCGACCAGCAGACCGAGGCCGCGTGGGAACTCGCCGACGACCTCGCCGGCGAGGACTGGTCCACGCTGTCGCTGCCGGTGGACGGGGAGCCGACCACCTTCCACTACCGCGAGTCCGAGTTCGGCTGGGTGCTCGCAGGGTCCACCGGGAGCGGGGTGCACCTGGGCGCGTACGGGCGCGGGATGAGCGCCTACGGTCTCGGCTTCTCGGAGATCTCCGACCTCGGCACGTACGAGTAGTCCCCTCCGGACGACGGACGACGGACGACGGACGACGGACGACGGACGACGGACGACGGACGACGGACGACAGGTCCGACGAAGAAGGGCACCGCCGGCCGGCGGTGCCCTTCTTCGTACTCGGCGGGGCCTCGGAGGGCCCTCAGAACTTGTTGCGCGGGGTGATGCCCAGGGACATGCCCGACAGGCCGCGCGCCCGGCCGCCCAGCTTGCCCGCGATCGCGCGCAGGGCCGCACCGGCCGGGGAGTCCGGGTCGGACAGGACGACGGGCTTGCCCTCGTCGCCGCCCTCGCGCAGCCGGACGTCGATCGGGATCTGGCCCAGCACCGGGACCGTCGCGCCGACCGTCTTGGTCAGGCCGTCGGCGACCTTCTGGCCGCCCCCCGAGCCGAAGACGTCCACCATCTCGTCGCAGTGCGGGCAGGGCAGGCCCGACATGTTCTCGACGACACCGACGATCTTCTGGTGGGTCTGCACCGCGATCGAGCCGGCCCGCTCGGCCACCTCGGCCGCGGCCTGCTGCGGGGTGGTGACGACCAGGATCTCGGCGTTCGGCACGAGCTGAGCGACGGAGATCGCGATGTCGCCCGTACCCGGCGGCAGGTCCAGCAGCAGCACGTCCAGGTCGCCCCAGAACACGTCGGCCAGGAACTGCTGCAGGGCGCGGTGCAGCATCGGCCCGCGCCACACGACCGGCGCGTTGCCCGGGGTGAACATGCCGATCGAGATGACCTTCACGCCGTTCGCGGACGGCGGCATGATCATGTTCTCGACCTGGGTGGGGCGGCCGTCCACGCCCAGCATGCGCGGCACGCTGTGGCCGTAGATGTCCGCGTCGACCACGCCGACCTTGAGGCCGTCCGCCGCCATCGCCGCCGCCAGGTTCACCGTGACGGACGACTTGCCGACACCGCCCTTGCCGGACGCGACCGCGTACACGCGGGTCAGCGAGCCCGGCTTGGCGAACGGGACCTCGCGCTCGGCGGTGCCGCCGCGCAGCGTGGCCGCCAGGTCCTTGCGCTGCTCGTCGCTCATCACGTCGAGGGAGACGGCGACGGAGGTGACGCCCGCGACCTTCTCGACGGCCTCGGTGACGTTCTTGGTGATGGTCTCGCGCATGGGGCAGCCCGACACCGTGAGGTAGACCGTGACGGCGACCGCGCCGCCGTCGCCGATCTCCACCGATTTGACCATGCCGAGCTCGGTGATCGGCCGGTGGATCTCGGGGTCGTTCACCGTCGCCAGAGCGTCCAGGATCGCGTCCTGCTCAGGCACGGCGGCGGAGCTTGTGTCGGTAGCCATGCCCCGATGGTACGGCTCGGCAGCACGGCTCAGGAAAGCCCGTCAGCGGTCGCCTTCATCACGTTCCGCCGGGAATAGACGGCGCTCGTCCATCTCCTTGATCAGGTCCTGGAACTCCGACCTGATCCAGTCGCGCGTGGCGACCTCGCCCAGGCCCATCCGCAGGGCCGCGATCTCCCGCGTCAGGTACTCGGTGTCGGCGATGGAGCGCTCGTTCTGCTTGCGGTCCTGTTCGTGCGTGACCCGGTCGCGGTCGTCCTGCCGGTTCTGCGCGAGCAGGATCAGCGGGGCCGCGTAGGAGGCCTGCAGCGACAGCATCAGCGTCAGGAAGATGAACGGGTACTTGTCGAAGCGCAGGTCGTCCGGCGCGAAGACGTTCCACAGCACCCAGACGATGATGACCAGCGTCATCCAGACGATGAACCGGCCGGTGCCCAGGAAGCGCGCCACCCGCTCGGAGAGCCGCCCGAAGGCCTCCGGGTCGTACTCGGGCAGCAGGGAGCGGCGCGGCGCCCGCGGCAGGTCCAGCCGGACCCTCGGACGCGTCAGCGCGCTCGCCCCGGTCGCGGCGGACTTCCCCGCCCGTTCGGCGGAACGTTCCGCCGACTCCGCCGCCTGCCCGTGCTCGCGGCCCGAGTGCTGCCGCGCCTGCTCGCGCCGCTCCCGGATCTGCTCCCGGCGCCGCTCGCGTCCCTGCTCGCCGCGCCCCCGCTCACTGGCCACGCAGCGCCTCCTCGGAATGGAAGTCCGTCTCGCGCCAGTCGTCCGGCAGGAGGTGGTCCAGTACGTCGTCGACCGTCACCGCGCCCAGCAGCGACCCGCTCTCGTCGACCACCGGCACGGCGACCATGTTGTAGGCGGCCAGGTGCGTGGTCACCGCGGGCAGCGAGGCGTCGGGCCGCAGCGGCGGCAGGTCGGTGTCCACGATCGAGCTGACCAGGGTGAACGGCGGGTCGCGCAGCAGCCGCTGGAAGTGCACCGTGCCCAGGTACTTGCCCGTCGGCGTCTCGTCCGGCGGCCGGCACACGTACACCTGCGCCGCCAGCGCCGGCGACAGGTCCGCCTGCCGTACGCGGGCCAGCGCGTCGGCGACCGTCGCGTCCGGGCGCAGCACGATCGGCTCGGTCGTCATCAGACCGCCGGCGGTGTTCTCCTCGTACGACAGCAGGCGGCGCACGTCGGCGGCGTCGTCGGGCTGCATCAGCGTCAGCAGCCGCTCCTTGTCGTCCTCCGGCAGCTCCGACAGCAGGTCCGCGGCGTCGTCGGGGTCCATCGCCTCCAGGACGTCGGCGGCGCGCTCCTCCTTGAGCTTGCCGAGGATCTCCACCTGCTCGTCCTCGGGCAGCTCCTCCAGGACGTCCGCGAGCCGGTCGTCGTCGAGGGCGTTGGCCACCTCGGCCCGCCGCTTCGGCGTCAGGTGGTGCAGGACGTTCGCCACGTCGGCGGGGCGCATCTGTTCGAAGGTGGCCACGAGGTTCTCGGCGCCCTGGCCGTGCTCCTCCAGCGAGAAGCCCGTCACCGCCGACCACTCCACCGTCAGGGCCTCGCCGCGCCGGCGCAGCGCACCCGACTTGCCCTTCCGTACGAAGATCCGGTCGATCTCCCAGTCCCGGCGGGCCGGCAGCTGCTGGATGGCCACGTCCAGGACGGTGACCTCCTCGCCGCTGGCGACCAGCGTCACCCGCCGGTCCAGCAGTTCGCCCAGGACCAGCCGCTCGGTGGGGCGCTGCTCGAAGCGCCGCATGTTGATGACGCCGGTCGTGATGACCTGACCGGACTCGACGCCCGTGACCCGGGTCATCGGCAGGAAGATCCGCCGCCGGCTGACCACCTCGACCACCAGACCCAGCAGCCGCGGCGGGCGGCCGCCCACCCGGAGCATCGCCACGAGGTCGCGGACCCGGCCGACCTGGTCGCCGTTGGGATCGAAGACGGGCACACCCGACAGATGCGAGACGAAGATCCGCGGGGCGCCTGCAACCATCCGAGCGCCTCCTAGAGCCTGTGCCGACAGTCGTGCCGCCCCTCAGGCTAGCCCGTGCCCCGCGAAAGCGTCCTGGTGGGGAGGTCCGCCCGGGGCCCGGCGGACCACGGGGGAGCGGTCGCGGCCCGCGACGGGCGGGCGGGTACGCTGCCTGCTGGCCGCAGACGAACGACGAGAGGCACCTGCCCGTGACCGCCTACTTCCCCGCCGCGCGGCTGCGCCGGGCCGCCTTCATCGGGCTGCTGTGCGCGGGTCTCGCCGTGACCGGTACGGGGTGCGGGGACGACCCGGACGAGGGCACGAACGGCGTCGGCAAGCTCTCCGCCGACAAGATCGAGGCGAAGGCGAAGGCGGCCGCGACCGAGGCCGACTCGGTGCACCTGTCGGGCACGCTGGTCAGCGGCGGCAAGTCCTTCACCGTCGACATGCGGCTGAAGTCGGACGGCGGCTCCGGCGAGGTGAAGTCCAAGGAGGACACCTTCCAGCTGCTGCGGGTGGGGGAGCAGCTCTACCTGAAGGCCAGCGCGGCGTTCTGGGGCCAGTCCGACTCGGCCGGCAAGCTCGGCGACAAGTACGTGAAGGTGCCCGAGGCAGACCCCTCCTACAAGCAGTTCCGCGGCTTCACCGACATGGACGTCCTGCTGGACGGGCTGCTGGGCCTGGAGGGCAAGCTCGCCAAGGGCTCCTACACCAAGGTCGGGCACACCCGCGCCGTCCAGGTCACGGCGGACGAGGGCAAGGGCGGCAAGCTCTCGGTGTCGCTGGAGGGGATCCCCTACCCGCTGCTCATGGAGCGCGCCGGCGGCGCCGGCCGGGTGGAACTCGCCGAGTGGGGCAAACCGTTCCCGCTCGACCCGCCCGGGCAGGACCAGACCGTCGACTACGGCAGCCAACTGCCGACGACCAAGGGGGAGGGCGGCGAGGCCGCCCCGGCGCCCTCCAAGGGCTCGGGCCAGGGCGCGAACCCCACCGCCCCGTAGGAGGCGGTGCGGGATCCAGGGCGCGCCCTCAGCCGCGGGCGGCCCTCCTGCGCTTCAGCAGGAGCTTCGGCAGGGCCGCGGGGACCGGCCTGCGGGTCGTCGCCGGGGAGCCCGCGGGACGCGCCGCCAAGGAGCCGTCCGGCAGTTCCGGGCGCACCGACTCCGGCTCCAGCCGCAGCAGCCGGCACTCCCGCGCCCACCGCTCGGTCATGTCCTCCGAGTCCGGCGCGTTCAGCCGCTTGCCCTTCAGCTCGGCCACCGCCGCCTGCCATTCCTCGCCGCGGGGCGCGAGTTCCCGTACGGTCGCCGTCCAGGCCACCAGTCGGCCGCCCTTGTCCTTGCTCCGCACGGTCACCTCGGCGCCCGCGCCGTCGACCAGCCCGGGGAACGGCTGCTCGCCGGGCCCGTCGCCCAGGACGTGGGCCGCACCGTCCACCCAGGCGTGCCACAGTGCGCGGTCCGCCCCGGCGCCGCGGACCCAGATGAGGCCGGACTTCTTGGTGGCCTCCTCGACGAGGGCCAGGTCGAGCGCGCTGAGAGTCATGCGCACAGGGTAGGGGGTCGCCGCGCGGCCCCCTCCGCGGGTCCTACAACCAGCCGTGGCGGCGCAGCGCCCGGTGGATGGTGAAACAGGCGCCGAAGATCGTCGCCATGACCATCGGATAGCCGTACTCCCAGCGGAGCTCGGGCATGTGGTCGAAGTTCATCCCGTACACCCCGCAGATCATCGTCGGCACGGCGATGATGGCCGCCCACGAGGTGATCTTGCGCATGTCCTCGTTCTGGGCGACCGTCGCCTGCGCGAGGTTGGCCTGGAGGATGGAGTTCAGGAGCTCGTCGAAGCCCACCACCTGCTCGTGGACCCGCGCGAGGTGGTCGGCCACGTCCCGGAAGTACTTCTGGATGTCCGGGTCCACCAGGCGCATCGGGCGCTCGCTCAGCAGCTCCATCGGCCGCAGCAGTGGTGACACCGCCCGCTTGAACTCCAGTACCTCGCGCTTGAGCTGGTAGATCCGGCCCGCGTCGCCGCCGCGTGCGCTGCCCTTGGCGGGGGCCGCGAACACCTCGCTCTCCACCTCGTCGATGTCGTCCTGCATCGCCGCCGCGACCGCGATGTAGCCGTCGACGACGTGGTCGGCGATGGAGTGCAGGACCGAGGAGGGCCCCTTGGACAGCAGCTCGGGGTCGTCCTGGAGGCGGTGGCGCAGCCCCTTGAGGGAGCCCTGGCCGCCGTGCCGGACGGTGATGACGAAGTCGGGGCCGGTGAAGCACATGACCTCGCCCGTCTCCACCACCTCGCTGGTCGCGGTCAGTTCGGCGTGCTCCACGTAGTGGATCGTCTTGAAGACGGTGAAGAGCGTGTCGTCGTAGCGCTCCAGCTTCGGCCGCTGGTGCGCGTGCACCGCGTCCTCCACGGCCAGCGGGTGCAGACCGAAGGTGGCGGCGATCCCCGCGAACTCCGCCTCCGTCGGCTCGTGCAGGCCGATCCACACGAAGCCGCCGTCCTCGCGGACCCGGCGGATCGCCTCACGGGGCGTCAGGCACACCGGGCCCAGCACCCGGCGGCCGTCGCGGTACACGGCGCAGTCGACCACCGCGCTGCTCGCCGACGGGTCGCGCGTGGCGTCGTAGCCGGGCTGTACGGGGGTGGACTTGCGCAGCGACGGACGTACGGCCGCACGCAGGTAGGGCAGCATCGACATGGCAGGCTCCTTCGCGCGCACGGCTGCGGACCGTACGGGTGGGAGACCCTCCGACACGCGGGGCGGGCAGGCCCGGGCGGGCGGGAGGGAACAGGACGGGAGGACAACGTTCTGCCGTCGCTCTTCTACTGGTCAGAAGATCACAGAGGGCGGGAAGCGCCCGCCGGAGAAGCGGAAGAGCGATTGGTACTGCACGATCGACTTCGGTCCACCGCAGCCCCACCTCCTCCGGCCGGTCCCCCGTGGGGGACGTCCTGTCTCCGGGGCCTTGAAACAACGCTTCTGCGTGCGGCCCCGAACAGCTGTCAACACTATCAGCCGACGGATGGTCAAGACCCGCCCTTTACCCGGCTGATACGAGTTCTATGCTCGCTGCATGGCAGAAATTCTGGCCCTCGTCGAGTCCCGGCTGCGCAGCGCGTTCGGTGAGCCCGACGCCCGCGCCGCCGTCACCTTCCTGGGCACCGACCGCATCGAGGTACTCCGTTTCGCCGAGGACGACCTCGTCCGGTACGCGACCCTCGGCATGTCCGCGCACCCGATGACCGATCCGACCGCCGTGGTCGCCGACCCCGTGCGCGGCCCGCGCGCCGAACTCGTGCTGACCGTACGGGCGGGGCTGGCGGACACTGACAAACTGCTCAGGCCGCTCGCCGTGCTGGCCGCCTCCCCGCAGGTCGAGGGGCTGGTCGTGGCGCCGGGTGCCTCGCTCGACGTGGGCGAGCCGCTGTGGGAGGGGGCGCCGTTCAGCTCCGTCCTCGTGGCGGAGCCGGGCGGTCTGGTCGAGGACCTCGACCTCGACGAGCCCATGGAGCCGGTGCGCTTCCTGCCGCTGCTGCCGATGACGGCCAACGAGGCGGCCTGGAAACGGGTCCACGGCGCGGCCGCCCTCCAGGAGCGCTGGCTCGCGCGCGGAACCGACCTGCGGGATCCTCTGCGTAGCGCTGTCGCACTGGACTGACAGCCCGGACGGGTGACCATGCCTTGACTGGCGGCCGGGCGGGGAGGAGCGTGGCTACCTATGAGGGGTGAACCAACTTGCCCGAAGTGCGGTGGCCGGGTCAGGGCTCCCGGACTCTTCTCCGACTCCTGGCAGTGCGCGGTGCACGGCGCCGTCCACCCCCTGCAACCCGTCATCCCGCCGAGCGTCGAGGGCCTGGGCGTGGTCGTCCACCGGGCGCGCGTACCGGTGTGGATGCCGTGGCCGCTGCCGCTCGGATGGCTGTTCACCGGAGTGGCGTCCGCCGGTGACGACCGCAGCGGGGGCCGGGCGACGGTGGTCGCCTGCTCGGGGCCCGGACCGGTGGGCGGCATGGGGGAGCTGCTGCTGATCGCGGAGGAGCTGGGCGTCGGCCTGGGGGCGCGGTACGCGGGCATCGACGGCCTCGACCCGGGCCGGTCCATCAACATGGCCGGACCGCCCCACACCAAGGTGGTCGCGGCGGGCCGGCCGACACCGCTCTGGCACGTGGGCGGGGGCCCGGACGACCGGGCCGTCTTCGCCGGCGAGGCGCGCGGCCTGTGGCTGTGGGCCATCGTCTGGCCCCAGCAGTCGGGTCTCCTGCTGTACGACGAGCTGGTCCTGACCGACCTGCGCGAGGGCGGCGCCGAGGTCGAGCTCCTGCCGTGCGGGGCGCTGAGCCCGCGCATCCTCGGTCCGGCGTAGATCTCCGAGGGGCGCCCCGCGGAGATCCATCCGGCGAAAGCGGACCTTCCGCCCGGTTATCCTGGGGTGTCCCCCCGTACGTACGACCCCTGGAGCCCTGCTGTGCGCATCGACCTGCACGCGCACTCCACGGCGTCCGACGGTACGGACACCCCCGCCGAGCTGGTGCGCCATGCCGCCGGCGCCGGGCTGGACGTGGTCGCGCTGACCGACCACGACACCGTGGGCGGGTACGGCGAGGCCCTCGCGGCGCTCCCCGCCGGACTGACGCTGGTGACCGGCGCCGAGCTGTCCTGCCGCCTCGACGGGATCGGCGTGCACATGCTCGCCTACCTCTTCGACCCCGAGGAGCCCGAGCTCGCCCGCGAGCGGGAACTCGTCCGGGACGACCGGGTCCCGCGGGCCCGGACCATGGTCGGCAAGCTCCGGGACCTCGGTGTGGACGTCACCTGGGAGCAGGTGGCGCGGATCGCCGGGGACGGCTCGGTCGGCCGGCCGCACATCGCCACCGCCCTGGTCGAGCTGGGCGTCGTGCCCACCGTCTCGGACGCCTTCACGCCGGACTGGCTCGCCGACGGCGGCCGCGCGTACGCCGAGAAGCACGAACTCGACCCCTTCGACGCCGTACGCCTGGTCAAGGCGGCCGGCGGCGTGACCGTCCTCGCGCACCCCGCCGCCGTCAAGCGCGGCCGGTGCGTGCCGGAGTCCGCGATAGCCGCGCTGGCGGCCGCCGGCCTGGACGGCATCGAGGTGGACCACATGGACCACGACGCCGACACCCGGGCGCGGCTGCGCGGCCTGGCGGCGGACCTCGGGCTGCTGACGACCGGCTCCAGCGACTACCACGGCAGCCGCAAGACCTGCCGCCTCGGCGAATACACGACCGACCCCGAGATCTACGGCGAGATCACGCGCCGCGCGACCGGGGCGTTCCCCGTGCCGGGCGCCGGCGGACGCGAGCGCTGACGGCCGCGCCGCGGCCCGCTCCACCCGTCCCCACTTCTTCTTCGCGACACCCCTCTCTCCTGCAAGGCATCTCTGTGTTCGACTTCGCCGTCTTCGGATCCCTCTTTCTCACCCTTTTTGTGATTATGGACCCCCCGGGGATCACGCCGATCTTCCTCGCGCTGACCTCCGGGCGTCCCGTCAAGGTGCAGCGCCGCATGGCCTGGCAGGCCGTCTGCGTGGCCTTCGGCGTCATCGCGGTCTTCGGCATCTGCGGTCAGCAGATCCTGGACTACCTGCACGTCTCCGTCCCGGCGCTGATGATCGCCGGTGGTCTGCTGCTCCTGCTCATCGCCCTCGACCTGCTCACGGGCAAGACCGACGAGCCCAAGCAGACCAAGGACGTGAACGTCGCCCTGGTCCCGCTCGGCATGCCGCTGCTGGCCGGGCCCGGAGCGATCGTCTCCGTCATCCTGGCCGTGCAGAAGGCGGACGGAGCCGCCGGCCAGGTCTCCGTGTGGGCCGCGATCATCGCCATGCACGTCGTGCTGTGGATCACCATGCGCTACTCGCTGGTGATCATCCGGGTCATCAAGGACGGCGGTGTCGTCCTCGTGACCCGGCTCGCCGGCATGATGCTGTCGGCGATCGCCGTCCAGCAGATCATTAACGGCGTGCTCCAGGTGGTCCAGGGGGCCTGACCGCTCCCGCGTAACCTCCGCGCGCCCATGCGAACGCCCCCGCACCGATCCCGGTGCGGGGGCGTGAACGTTTCGCGCGGAGCGTCAGGAGGACGCACTCTCGGCCGGTCGGATCAGGATGCGCTGGCCGATCGACGCGGCCTGCTGCACGATCCGGTTGACGGAGGCCGCGTCCACGACGGTGCTGTCCACGGCGGTCCCGTCGACGTCGTCCAGGCGCAGAATCTCGAAGCGCACGGGCTTCTCCCTTCGTCAGTGTTCTCCTTGCACTGGGTCAACGAAGTGTAAGCCGCAATCATTCCCTACGCTAAGGAAATTTTTTCACTGGCTAACTACACGGGGCCCGTGGAGTCCCAGAACGAGACCAGCGCGGCCGCCGTGGCCGCCGGGTCCTCGGCGTTCGGGGAGTGCTCGGTGCCCGGCACGACCACGCGTCGCGCGCCCAGCCGCCCGGCCATCGCGTCCATCAGCGGGACCGGCCAGGCGTAGTCGACGGCCCCCGACAGCACCAGCTTCGCCAGGGCGACCCGGCTCAGCTCCGCCACCCGGTCGGGCTCGCAGATCAGCGCCCGGCCCGTGACGATCAGCTGCTCGGGAACGGTGGCCAGCCACCGCTCGCGCAGGAAGCGCGTCAGCTCGGGGGAGTCCTGCGCCGCGTCCTGCGGGTCGTGGGCCCGCATCGCCTCCCAGATGCCCGGCATGTCGTCGCCCATCGCCTCCAGCGCCGCCACCAGCAGCTTCGTACGCGCCTGCTGCTCCTCCGCGATCGCCGCCGGACCGCTGCTCAGCAGGGTGAGCGAAGCGAAGGGCGACGCGTCGCGCAGCACTGCGGCCCGTGAGATCAGCCCGCCGAGCGAATGGCCGACCAGGTGCACCGGGCCCGCGGCCAGGGCGCGGACCTGCGCCAGGACGTCGCGCGCCAGCTCCTCCAGGCCGTACGCCGATTCCTCGCGCGGGCCGGGCGTCTCGTACTGGCCGCGTCCGTCGACGGCGACCACCCGGTAGCCGGCCGCGGCCAGCGGCTCCAGCAGGGCGATGAAGTCCTCCTTGCTGCCCGTGAAGCCGGGGACGAGCAGAGCGGTACCGCGGACCGGCTCACCGGCCTCGTGCGCGGCGAACGCACCGCGGTCGGTGGAGAGGCGGTACGCACGGGCGACGGACGGCAGCGTAAGGCGCGGGGGCTTGCTCATGGCCCGAGGTTACCGGCCCGTAGCCATCGGCGCGGCCCGGGTACGCCGACGGCCCCGGCCCCCTCGCAAGGGGGCCGGGGCCGTCGGTGCGGTGCTGCGGTACTACGCCTCCGGCGCGGCCGCGGCCTTGCGGGTGCGGGTGCGCTTCGGCTTCACCGGAGCGTCCTCTGCCGCGGCGACGGCCTCCACGACCGGTGCGGCCGCGGCCTTGCGCGTACGGGTCCGCTTCGGCTTGACCGGAGCCTCCTCCGCCACCGCGACGGTCTCGGCGGCCACCGGGGCGGCCTCCGCGGCCTTGCGGGTGCGGGTGCGCTTCGGCTTGACCGGGGCCTCCTCGGCCACGGCCACGGCGGCCTCGGCGGCCGGGGTCGCCGCGGCGGGCGTCCTGCGGGGGCGCCGCGCCCGGACGGGCTCGACCGGCGGGGCCATCTGGAAGTCCGGCTCCGGGGCGCTCTCGACGACCCGGCGCGGGCGGCGCGCCCGGACGGGAGCCGGCTCGACGAGCGGTGCCATCTGGAAGTCCGGCTCGGGGAAGCTCTGCACGGCCTTGCGGACGCGGGCACGCCGCGGCTTGGCCGGGGCCTCCTCGGCGACCGGGGTCACCGCGGCCGCGGCAGCCTCGACCGCGGGAGCCGTGGTCACGGCGGCCTCGGCCGCGGGAGCCTCGGCCACCGCCGGGGCGGACTGCACCGGCACCGCACCCACACGGGTCCGGCGGCGGCGCGGCCTGCGCGGCTCGTCGCCCGCGGCCGGCGCCTCGGGGGCCTCGGCCACCGGGGTCACGGCCGCCTGCTCGGCGCCGAGCTCGGACCCGCCCCGCGTACGGCGGCGCTGCCGCGGCGTACGGGTACGGGCCGGGCGCTCCTCGGTCACGGTGGCGGCCTGCGCGGAACGGCCGCCACGGCCACCGCGGCCGCCGGTCTCGCCCAGGTCCTCCAGCTCCTCGGCCTTCAGGCCGGCCCGCGTGCGCTCGGCGCGCGGCAGGATGCCCTTGGTGCCGGCCGGGATGTTCAGCTGCTCGAACAGGTGCGGCGACGTGGAGTACGTCTCGACCGGCTCGTGGAAGTCCAGCTCCAGCGCCTTGTTGATCAGCTGCCAGCGCGGGATGTCGTCCCAGTCGACCAGGGTGACGGCGGTGCCCTTGTTGCCCGCGCGGCCGGTACGGCCCACACGGTGCAGGAAGGTCTTCTCGTCCTCGGGTGTCTGGTAGTTGATGACGTGCGTCACACCCTCGACGTCGATGCCGCGCGCGGCGACGTCGGTGCACACCAGCACGTCGACCTTGCCGTTGCGGAACGCGCGCAGGGCCTGCTCGCGCGCGCCCTGGCCCAGGTCGCCGTGGACGGCGCCGGACGCGAAGCCGCGCCGCTCCAGCTGCTCGGCGATGTCGGCCGCCGTGCGCTTGGTACGGCAGAAGATCATGGCCAGGCCGCGGCCCTCGGCCTGCAGGATGCGGGAGACGAGCTCCGGCTTGTCCATGTTGTGCGCACGGAAGACGTGCTGCGTGATGTTGGCGACGGTCGCGCCCTCGCCGTCCTCGGAGACGGCGCGGATGTGCGTCGGCTGCGTCATGTACCGGCGGGCCAGGCCGATGACCGCGCCCGGCATGGTTGCCGAGAACAGCATCGTCTGACGCCTGGCGGGCAGGTAGGCCATGATCTTCTCGACGTCGGGCAGGAAGCCCAGGTCGAGCATCTCGTCGGCCTCGTCCAGGACGAGCGCGCGGACGCGCGACAGGTCGAGCTTGCGCTGTCCGGCCAGGTCGAGCAGCCGGCCGGGGGTGCCGACGATCACGTCGACGCCCTTGTTGAGGGCCTCGACCTGGGGCTCGTAGGCGCGGCCGCCGTATATGGCCAGGACGCGGACGTTGCGGACCTTGCCGGCGGTGAGCAGGTCGTTGGTGACCTGGGTGCACAGCTCGCGGGTCGGAACCACCACGAGGGCCTGCGGGGCGTCGGTCAGCTGGTCGGGCGTCGCCCGGCCGGCCTCGACGTCCGCGGGGACGACGACCCGCTCCAGCAGGGGAAGGCCGAAACCGAGCGTCTTGCCGGTACCGGTCTTGGCCTGGCCGATGACGTCCGTGCCGGAAAGGGCGACGGGGAGGGTCATCTCCTGGATCGGGAAGGGGGACACGATGCCGACGGCCTCAAGGGCCTCGGCCGTCTCGGGAAAGATCCCGAGGTCTCGGAACGTAGTCAGGGTGCTGCCTCTTCTGTGAGACGCGGCGCGAGGCGGCGAGGGGGGTCCTACCGTGCTGGCTTGCAGTACTGCCACGTACGAAGCTGCGCGGGACCACTGGCCTTCGCTCAAGCGCTCTGCCGCTGAGGGGGCCCCTCGTGGGAGGCGGTACGCATGGACGTACGCACCACACCGAGGGCGGTCGGTTGGAGCCGATCGGGCCACCGACCGGGCATCCTCATTCGGATGGCCCGCCGAGTATTCGGCAGGCGCATTACCACTGTACCCCGGAATCGCGCAGCTGTGTCGGGCGAATTCACCGGGCAGGTGGGTTTAGGCGGATCGGCTATGAGCAGACGTGGTGACTTGGGGCGCCATTCGGCGGGCTATTGTGCGGAGCATGCCGACCGTAGAAAACGCCTCGCCCGCCGACGACAGCACCCCCGCCGAAGCCACGGGGATCGCCTCGCAGGACTGGGCGACCGCATCTGCCTCGCCGCAGTACCGGGCCGCCGTCGTGGACCTGCTCGGCGCGCTCGCGTACGGGGAGCTCGCGGCCTTCGAGCGCCTCGCGGAGGACGCGAAGCTCGCGCCCACCCTGGACGACAAGGCCGAGCTCGCCGCGATGGCCTCCGCCGAATTCCACCACTTCGAGCAGCTCCGGGACCGCCTCGCGAAGATCGAGGTCGAGCCCACCGCCGCGATGCAGCCCTTCGCCCAGGGCGTCGACGACTTCCACCGCCAGACCGCCCCGTCGGACTGGCTGGAGGGCCTGGTCAAGGCGTACGTCGGTGACTCCATCGCCAGCGACTTCTACCGTGAGGTCGCCTCCCACCTGGACACCGACACCCGCGCCCTCGTGCTCGGCGTGCTCGACGACACCGGCCACGGCAACTTCGCCGTGGAGAAGGTGCGCGCCGCGATCGAGGCCGACCCGCGCTGCGGCGGCCGGCTCGCGCTCTGGGCCCGCCGCCTGATGGGCGAGGCCCTCTCGCAGGCCCAGCGCGTGGTCGCCGAGCGGGACGCGCTCTCCACCATGCTGGTCGGCGGCGTCGACGGGATGGCGGCGGGCTTCGACCTCGCGGCCGTCGGCGAGATGTTCACCCGGATCACCAAGGCCCACACCAAGCGGATGGCGGCCCTCGGCCTCGCCGCCTGAGCTGACGGCCCCTCACGTCGCCGGCCCCGGCGCGCCGTGTGCGCGCCGGGGCCGGCGTACGTGCTCCGGGGAGCGGGCCGCACGGCCCGCCCTCAGGGGTCACCCCCGCGACGGGAGCGAAAACGGAGTCCTGTGGGGACGCCTGCGGGGCCCGCGGGCCGGACGGAGCAGCAGGGAGAGCACCACGGCCGACACCAGCACCGCGCCGAGGAAGGTCGCCATCAGGGTGTAGTGCCCCGGTCCCAGCGCGAAGTGGGTCAGATAGGCGCCGAACAGAGCCCCCAGCACCCCGCTGACCAGCACCGTCCTCCGGGAAGGGAGTCGGGGCTCGAGCACTCGGACGGCTGCGGCGGACAAGGCGAGGCCCAACAGCGCGGAGCCGAGCACTTCCATCACCACCATGAGGTCTCTCCCATACGTCAGGGCAAACCGGGTCACTGCGGTCCTACCCGAAGCGGAAGAAACGGAAACGACCCGGCGGAATCAACCACCGGGCCGTTTCGGACAGTTCTCAGTGCTTCACGGAGACGCTCAGAGCGCCCCGAAACCGACCTTGCGCGCGGTCGGCTCACCCAGGTCGACGTACGACAGGCGGTCGGACGGCACCAGGACCTTGCGGCCCTTGCTGTCGGTGAGGCTCAGCAGCGGCTCGTTGCCGGACAGCGCGGCGCTGACGATGCTCTCCAGCTCCTCGGCGCTCAGGTCGCTCTCCAGCACGATCTCCCGGGGTGCGTGCTGCACGCCGATCTTGACCTCCACGGCTTTGTCCCTCCGACGATCCGGTTCGCGCGATCAGCCGCGCCGTACGCGGTCCACATTAGCCCGGAGAGGGGACGGGGACCGCGCAGAGCGGACACGCTGGCAGCGAACACCGCGAGGACCGTGCGGCCGGCGTCAGCCTTCGGTGCCGTGCAGCGGGAAGCCGGCGATGCCGCGCCAGGCGAGCGAGGTCAGCAGGCCGACCGCCGTCTCGCGGGCGACCGGGCTCTCGCTGGACAGCCAGTAGCGGGCCACCACCTGGGAGACCCCGCCCAGGCCCACGGCCAGCAGCATCGACTCGTCCTTGGACAGGCCGGTGTCCTCGGCGATGACGTCGGAGATGGCCTCCGCGCACTGGAGCGAGACGCGGTCGACGCGCTCGCGCACCGCGGGCTCGTTCGTCAGGTCGGACTCGAAGACCAGCCGGAAGGCGCCGCCCTCGTCCTCCACGTACGCGAAGTAGGCGTCCATCGTGGCGGCCACGCGCAGCTTGTTGTCCGTCGTCGACGCCAGCGCGGTGCGCACGGCCAGCAGCAGTGCCTCGCAGTGCTGGTCCAGCAGGGCCAGGTACAGGTCGAGCTTGCCGGGGAAGTGCTGGTAGAGCACCGGCTTGCTCACGCCGGCACGCTCGGCGATGTCGTCCATCGCGGCCGCGTGGTAGCCCTGGGCGACGAAAACCTCCTGGGCCGCGCCCAGGAGCTGGTTGCGCCGGGCCCGGCGCGGCAGTCGCGTGCCCCGCGGACGCGCTGCCTCGGTCTGCTCGATGGCTGTCACGCCGCCTCCCACTTTCTCTCAGAACACAGGCGCTCTGCGCCGCGCCGCCATCGTACTTTTCGGTAACCGAATCTGGGGGGTCCAAGCCGAGTTTTCTCGCGGTACGGACGGCCCGGAGGCGCTGGTCAGCGGTCGGTCGGCACCCGGTCAGCGATAGTCGTCCTCGTCCAGCTGCACCACCCGTGCCTGCTCGGCGGCGTCCCCGTCCGCGGCCTGGCCGGCCCGGCCGCCGCTGTCGGGGTCGTCGTCGTCCGGCCGCAGATCGGCCTGCTGTTCCGCCACGTCCGCCTCGGGGGCCTCAGGATCGAGGGATTCCGGAAACCGCTCCCGGAAGGTGTCCGGCTCCGCAGGGTCGACAGTCATCGCCGCTCCCCTCGCTTCCTTGTGTCTTTCAAGCCTAGGAGGATCGCGGGGGCACCGCTATGCGGATACCAGGATCCGCGATGTGTCTGTGACCGCGAACACAACAAGTGGAGTGTGATCCTCTCGTAACATTGCCCGCATGTCTTCGACCGAGCTGCCGGGCGTGCGGTCCACCCCCGAACTGTCCTCCCCCGCGGGAGCGGTTCGGGTGGCCGACGGAGAGCAGCTGCGCACCGCGGTGCTGCCCGGACTGGATCTCGCCGTCCGGGCGCGGCCGCCGCAGCGCGCCGACCTGCCGCCCGCCCTGTTCGTGCACGGGCTGGGCGGTTCCTCGCAGAACTGGTCGGCGCTCATGGCGCAGCTGGCGGACACCGTCGACGGCGAGGCCGTGGACCTGCCGGGCTTCGGCTGGTCCCCGCCACCCGCCGACCGCAACTACTCGGTCACCGCGTTCGCCCGGGCCGTCATCCGCCACCTGGACGCCGCCGGCCGCGGACCGGTCCACCTCTTCGGCAACTCCCTCGGCGGAGCCGTCTCCACCCGGGTCGCGGCCGTCCGGCCCGACCTCGTGCGCACCCTGACGCTCGTCTCGCCGGCCCTTCCCGAGCTGCGCGTGCAGCGGTCGGCCGTGCCGACCGCGCTCCTGGCGCTGCCCGGGGTGGCCGCGCTCTTCAGCCGGATGACCCAGGGGCTCACGGCCGAGCAGCGCACCCGGGGGGTGACGGAGCTGTGTTACGGCGACCCCTCCCGGGTGACCCCCGAGGGGTTCCGCAACGCGGTGGAGGAGATGGAGCGCCGGATGGCCCTCCCGTACTTCTGGGACGCGATGACGCGCACGTCACGCGGCATCGTCGACGCCTACACCCTCGGCGGCCAGCACGGACTGTGGCGCCAGGCGCAGCGGGTGCTCGCCCCGACCCTGCTGGTCTACGGTGGCCGGGACCAGCTGGTCTCGTACCGTATGGCGCACAAGGCGGCCGCCTCCTTCCGGGGTTCGCGGCTGCTGTGCCTGCCCGAGGCCGGGCACGTGGCGATGATGGAGTACCCCGAGGTGGTGGCCGCCGCCTTCACGGAGCTGCTGCGCGACACCGTCGCGGGGGCTGCGGACCGGGACACCGAAGACGGCAGGGGCTGAGGGGCGTGGGACGGCACAGTCGAAAATCCGGGGCGCCCGCCCCGGAGTCCGCTCCGGCGCAGGCGCCCGCCGCAGCGCGCCCGCAGGCGCAGCCGGACCCCGTCGGGTACGGGGACCGGTACGGCTACGACGCCTTCGGGAACGCCGCCTCCGGACACGACGCCTTCGGCAACGAGGGCTTCGGACACGACGCCTTCGGTGGCCACGACGGCTTCGGGAACGACGCCTTCGGCAACGACGGCCTCGGCAACGACGGCTTCGGTAACGACGGCCTCGGGAACGACGACCCCTTCGCCGGGTGGCCCGAGTCGACCGTCACCCATCAGGGGTACGTCCCGCAGGACCCGCCCGCCCCCGGCACCCGCGGTGGGGGCCACCCCCAGCAGCACGAGCCCGGCGGCGCCTGGGGCGCCCGGCCCGACTCCGACTCGGGCTCCGTGTACGGGGACTGGCGCGGGGTGCCGCGCCCGCGCACCGAGGCCCCCGCTGCCGAGGTGGCCGCGCGCGCCGCCCGCCTGGACTCCGGTACCCCCGGCCGCGGTACACCGGCCGCGGGCTTCCCGCAGGTCACGCCCGACGGAGCCGCGGCCGACCCCTTCACCTCCACCGGTTCGCACCGCCGGGTACCCGGCCCGCGGGTACCGGCCGACGCCGTCGTCCGGCCGGCCGGTTCCGAGCCCGGGTCCGACGCGGAGTCCGACGCCGAGTCCGGCTCCGGTCGTGGCCGCAAGGTGCGGACGTACACCGGCCTCGCCGCGGTGGCCGTCACCACCGTCCTCGCGGTGGTCGTCGGCGGCCAGGCCTACCTCGACGGGGACTCCGACGAGGCGCGGGCCGGTGCGCCCGCCGCCACGGACAAGGAACGCAGCGACACCGCCGCCTCCCGCTCCGACGGCCGCCCCACCCCGAACGGCGGCGTGGCCGCCCCCGTGGCGCCCTCCGCCGCGGCGCCCGCGCCCGAGCTGACGTACGAGCAGCAGATGGCCGCCCAGCTGCCCCTCGACCCGAAGCTCACCGGGCCCGGGACCTTCGACACCGTGCCCGGCGTGGCCAAGGCCCCCGGCAAGGGCAAGGTCGTGCGCTACCGGGTCGACGTCGAGCAGGGCCTGGGCCTGGACCCGCAGCTGTTCGCCGAGGCCGTCCACCGCACCCTCAACGACGACCGCAGTTGGGGCCACGGCGGCACGAAGAGCTTCGAACGCGTGCCTGGCAAGGAGGCCGACTTCGTGATCACCCTCGCCAGCCCCGGCACCACCGGCGTCTGGTGCGCCAAGTCCGACCTCGACACCGTCGTCGGCAACGTGTCCTGCGACTCGGCGAGGACCGAGCGGGTGATGATCAACGCCTTCCGGTGGGCCCAGGGCTCGGAGACCTACGGCCCGGACCAGATGCTCATCTACCGGCAGATGCTCATCAACCACGAGGTGGGCCACCGGCTCGGGCACGACCACGTGAACTGCCGCACCCCCGGGGCGCTCGCCCCGGTCATGCAGCAGCAGACCAAGTCCCTGAACATCGACGGAATCCAGTGCAGGCCCAACCCGTGGGTGTTCCCCGAGAACTGACACCGCGTCCGCACTCCGGCGTCGCCGCGCTGCCAAAGGCCGGCCCGGTCCGGGCCAACGGGTCGGCACCGCACGGGCATTGGGGCCTTCGGCGTCCGTACTTCTAGCGTGCTCGAACGCGAACCGTACGGGAAAGTTACGACTCTTCACCCCTTCCGGTGGCGCGACGGACAACCGTCCGTCGCGCCTTCGGCATATCCGCTTGAGTTCTCCCGCGGCGGGTCGCCTGACCGACGGCGACCGCCTGGACGGGAGATCGGGGGTGCCACTCGTGCGGATCGGACTGCTCACGGAAGGTGGTTATCCGTATGCGACGGGCGAGGCCAGGCTGTGGTGCGACCGGCTCGTGCGCGGGCTCCCGCAGCACGAGTTCGAGCTCTACGCGCTGAGTCGCAGCGCCGAGCAGGAGCGCGCCCGGGTCCCGCTGCCCGAGCACGTCACCCACGTCCGCACGGCCCCCCTGTGGGCCCCCGCCGACGACGGGCGGACCTACTCCCGCCGCGAGCGCCGGCGCTTCGCGGACTGCTTCAAGGAGCTGGTCCACGGGATCTGCGCCGGCGAATCCGGCCCCTTCGCCGCCGGGCTCTACGGGCTCGCCGGGCTCGCCCGGGAGCAGGGCGGGCTGTACGCGGCCCTGCGCTCCGAGTCCGCGGTGCGCGCCCTGGAAACCGCCTGCCGGGCCTCCGGCGCGAGCCGCACCGTACAGGCGGCGCAGGTCACCGACCTGCTGGAGTTCGTCGACGCACTGGAGGGGATGCTGCGTCCGCTCTCCCTCGACTGGTACGAGGAGAACGCCCTCGGCGAGGGCCTCGGCGCCGTCGACGTCTGCCACGCGGCCGCCGGTGGGGTGGCGGCGCTCCCGGGCCTGCTGGCCAAACGCTTCTTCGGGGTCCCGCTGCTGGTCACCGAGTACGGGGTGCAGCTGCGCGCCCACTACCTCGCCCACCTGGGCGGCGGCGGGGCTGAGGAGCCCCGCCCCGCCGTACGGGCCCTGCTCGCCGCCTTCCACCTGCGGCTGGCCACCGAGATCTACGCCCGGGCCGACTTCCTCACCCCCGGCAACGCCCACGCACGGCGCTGGCAGGAGCGCTGCGGCGCCACCCGCGACCGGCTGCGCACGGTCCACCCGGGGATGGAGGCGGACCGATTCACCACCGTCGGGGAGGCCGCCGACCGCGGGGATCCCGACACGCTGGTGTGGGTCGGCCGGGTGGAGCCCGCCAAGGACCTCATCGCCCTGCTGCACGCCTTCGCCGAGGTCCGCCGGGCCCGGCCGAGCGCCCGGCTGCGCGTCTTCACCGCGGCCGCGGACCCCGGGTACCTCGCCGACTGCCGATCCCTCGCCGCGCAGCTGTTCCCCGACGAGGCCGCCGACTGCGTCACCGTCGGGGAGAACCCGGTCGCCTTCGAGGAGATCGGCGGACCGGACGTGCCCTCCGCGGCCGAGGCGTACGGCGCCGGACGGGTCGTCGTCCTGTCCTCCGTGATCGAGGGCTTCCCCCTCACCCTCGCCGAGGCGATGCTCTGCGGGCGCGCCACCGTCTCCACCGACGTCGGCGCCGTCTGCGAGGTCATCGGCGGCACCGGACTCGTCGTCCCGCCGCGCAACCCGCGGGCCCTCGCCGAAGCCTGCCTGTCCCTGCTCGGGGACCCCGAGCGGGCGGCACGCCTCGGAGCCGCCGCCCGCGCCCGGGCCCTGGAGCTGTTCACCGTCGAGCAGAACGTCGCCGCCTTCCGGGAGATCTACCTGCGACTTCTGGCCAAAGGCTCCGGACGGCCCGACGGCGGCGTCCCCTTCGCCCGGCCCCCGGAGGCCCGCGTGCCCGGCCACTGGACCAGCCCGACCTGGGCCAAGCCCACACCGGACCCGACCTCGGAGGCCGCCGTATGACCGCCGTCGACCCCGACACCGCAGCCCCGCCGGCTGCCGAGAAGGCACGTCGGCGGGCCGGCGGGGACCCGGTCAAGGCCCTGCTGCACCGCCACCGCGCGCTGTGCGAGCGGGCCGTGGACCCCCTGGAGATCGCCGCCGGGCTGGAGGCCCACGGCATCACCGACCGCACCGCCGCCCGCTTCCGGCACCGGGACGTCTTCTCCCTGGCCGAGGAACTGTACGCCCGCAGCCCGCGCGGCGAAGCGCCCGCGGCCGCGCCCGCGCCCGGCCCGACCGGGCCGTCCGCCTACCGCGCCCTCGGCTGTGCGCTGCTGCCCGGGGCCCTCGCCACCGCGGCGGCCGCCGCGGGCCAGGCATGGGCCGGGCCCGCCGCCGTCGCCGCCACCGTCGCCGCGCTGGTGTGGCCCGGGCGGACCGGGGGAGGCCGCTTCCCCTGGCTCGCGCACCTGCTCGCCGCCGCCGTCGCCGGCTGGGCCGCCCACCGGTACGGCACCGGCCTCGCGGTCGCCCTCGCGCTGGCCGTCGCCCCCGGGCACCTGCTCGCCGCCGCCGTGGCCGCCGGGGCCCGGGCCCGGCTCGACGCGAGCCGGGCCCTGGAGGACTTCGCCGACCGGGCCCGCCCCCTGCTGCTGTCGGCCGTCGCCGGCTTCACCGCGGCCGCCACCGCCGCGGCCGCCCTCGCCGGCGCGCCGCTGCCGGTGGCCGTGCCGCTCGCCCTGCTGCTCTTCCTCACCCGGCTCCTGCTCCGGCACGGATCCCGCCGCGGACCCGTCGCCGCAGCCCTCGCCCTCGCCCTGATCCCGGTCCCGGCGGCGGCCACCGCCGCCGCGGCCGCCCTCCTCGTCCACGCCGTCCTCGCCCTGTCCCGCGCGTCCGCGCACGCCGGGCCGTGAGGTCCGCCGGGGACACCCCAGCCCTTCGGAGCCGACGCCGAGGCGCAACTGCCGTACCCCGCCCCACCCGCCCCACCCGTCCACAAGGAGAAACAGACATGACCGGCCAGCCAACCGAACAAGGGGTCTCGCGATGAGGGTGCTGCTGATCGGAGCCAACGGATACCTCGGCCGCTACGTCGCCGACCGGCTGCTCGCCGACCCCGCCGTCCAGCTCACCGCGCTCGGCCGCGGCGACGACGCCGACGTCCGCTTCGACCTCGCCACCGGCAGCCCCGGCGCGCTCACGCGCTTCCTCGACGCCGTCCACCCGGGCGTCGTCATCAACTGCGCCGGCGCCACCCGGGGCGGGGCCCGCGAACTCACCCGCCACAACACCGTCGCCGTCGCGACGATCTGCGAGTCGCTGCGCCGCAGCGGTTGCGGGGCCCGGCTCGTCCAGCTCGGCTGCGCCGCCGAGTACGGGCCCAGCCAGCCGGGATCATCCACGGCCGAGGACGCCGTGCCGAGACCCGGCGGACCGTACGGCGTCAGCAAACTGGCCGCCACCGAACTGGTGCTGGGCTCCGGGCTGGACGCCGTCGTGCTGCGGATCTTCTCGCCCGTCGGACCGGGCACCCCCGCCGGGTCCCCGCTCGGCCGGCTCGCCGAGGCCATGCGCCGCGCCATGCAGTCCGGTGACGGCGAGCTCAAGCTCAGCGGCCTCGGCGTGCAGCGCGACTTCGTCGACGTCCGGGACGTGGCGCGGGCCGTGCACGCCGCGTCGCTGTCCGCCGCCCAGGGCGTGGTGAACATCGGCACCGGCCGCGCGGTCCGGCTGCGCGACGCCGCCGCGGTCCTGGCGCGGGTCGCCGGATACGGAGGCGCCCTGCACGAGCTCGACGTGCCGCACGGCGGACCCCAGCAGGCGCACGGGCACCCCGGCCGCCCGCAGCCGGGGATGACCTCCATCGGGTCACCCCGCTCCGAGGCCAGCGCGGAGCAGCTCGCCGCCACCGCTCCCCAGTCGTACCCGTACCCCGACGGCTGCGGGGCGTGGCAGCAGGCGGACGTCCGTACCGCCCGCGACCGGCTCGGCTGGCGGCCCCGGATCAACCTGGAGGAGTCCCTCGCGGACATCTGGATGGAGGCGGCGTGCCGCATCTGACCACTCCGCCGGGGGCCCTGGCGGCGGCCGCGACCGGGGCCGGCCGCCTCGGACTGGGCATCCCCGGCTACGCGCACCCGCTGCTCGCCCCCGTCGAATGGGCCGAGCTGACCCGCCCCGGCACACCGCTGCACTGGGCCGTGCTGAACGTCTCCGACGGCCCCGGCGCGCGCCCCGATCCGCACTGCACGGAAGCGGCCGCGAAGCTGCGCGCAGCGGGCGGCACGGTCCTCGGCCATCTCGCCGTCCGGGACGGATCACGGTCCTTCGGCGAGCTGGTCTCCGACGCCCACCGCTTCCGGGACTGGTACGGCGTCGGCGGCTTCTACCTCGCCGGGACCCCGGCGGACAAGGCGGAGCTGGCCTCGGTGCGCCGGGTCGTGGACTCCGTGCGCGGCCTGGGGGAGGACCTGCGGGTCGTGCTCGGACACGGCACGCACCCGTACGAGGGGTACGCGGACGCCGCCGACCAGCTGGTCACCTTCTCCGGGGCGTGGGCCGACTACCGCTGGTCGCAGGTGGCGGAGTGGACCGCCGAGTATCCGCCGGAGCGGTTCTGCCACCTGGTCCACGGGGTGCCGCGCACGCATCTGGAGGAGGCGATGAGGATCGCCCGCTGGCAGGGCGCCGGCACCATCTGGTTCACCGACCGCCGCGCCGTCGGGGACCGCGACCCGTGGGCCTCCATGCCCGGGTACTGGGACGAAATCGTCTCACGTATCGGAACAGGTGTCTTGGAATGAAGACGGGCGTGGCAGTGTTACGGGGAGAACCACCGTTAAATCGTCACCATCTACGGAGTCCCCGTGTCGCTGCCACCCCTGGTCGAGCCGGCTGCTGAGCTCACCGTTGACGAGGTCCGTCGGTACTCCCGCCACCTGATCATCCCCGATGTCGGGATGGACGGCCAGAAGCGCCTGAAGAACGCGAAGGTGCTGGCCGTGGGCGCGGGCGGCCTGGGCTCGCCCGCCCTCATGTACCTGGCCGCGGCCGGCGTCGGCACCCTGGGCATCGTGGAGTTCGACGAGGTCGACGAGTCGAACCTGCAGCGCCAGATCATCCACAGCCAGTCGGACATCGGCCGCTCCAAGGCCGAGTCCGCCCGCGACAGCGTGCTGGGCATCAACCCGTACGTGAACGTGGTCCTTCACGAGGAGCGGCTCGAGGCCGAGAACGTGATGGAGATCTTCAGCCAGTACGACCTCATCGTCGACGGCACGGACAACTTCGCCACGCGCTACCTCGTCAACGACGCCTGCGTGCTGCTGAACAAGCCGTACGTGTGGGGCTCGATCTACCGCTTCGACGGCCAGGCCTCGGTCTTCTGGTCCGAGCACGGCCCGTGCTACCGCTGCCTCTACCCGGAGCCCCCGCCGCCGGGCATGGTGCCGAGCTGCGCCGAGGGCGGCGTGCTGGGCGTGCTCTGCGCGTCCATCGGCTCCATCCAGGTCACCGAGGCCATCAAGGTCCTCACGGGCGTGGGCGAGCCGCTGGTCGGCCGCCTGATGATCTACGACGCCCTGGAGATGCAGTACCGCCAGGTCAAGGTCCGCAAGGACCCCGACTGCGCGGTCTGCGGCCCGAACGCGACCGTCAAGGAGCTCATCGACTACGAGGCCTTCTGCGGCGTCGTGTCGGAGGAGGCCCAGGAGGCGGCCGCCGGCTCCACGATCACTCCGAAGCAGCTCAAGGAGTGGATCGACACCGACGAGCCGATCGAGATCATCGACGTCCGCGAGGTCAACGAGTACGAGATCGTCTCGATCCCCGGTGCGAAGCTGATCCCCAAGGGTGAGTTCCTGATGGGCACCGCCCTGCAGGACCTGCCGCAGGACAAGCGCATCGTCTTGCACTGCAAGACGGGTGTCCGCAGTGCGGAAGTCCTCGCGGTGCTGAAGTCCGCGGGCTTCGCGGACGCGGTCCACGTCGGCGGCGGCGTCATCGGCTGGGTCCACCAGATCGAGCCCGAGAAGCCGGTCTACTGACCGTCCGGTTCCCTCACGAAGGGGCCGTCACCGCAGTGCGGTGACGGCCCCTTCGTCGTGACCCGGTCAGGCGCCGACCGGTGCGTCCGGGGCGGACGGCTGGGCGGACGGCTGGGTGGGGGGCTGCGAGGCGTCCGGGGCCGGGGTGCAGACCGTGTTCGCGGTGGGCACCTTTCCGTCGAGCAGGTAGGAGTTCACGGCTCCCTGCACGCACGGGTCGCCGCTGTTGTACGCGCCGTGCCCCTCGCCCTTGTAGGTGAGCTCCACGCCGACGCCGGGGCCGAGCCGTTCCACCATCTTGCGGGCGCCCTCGTACGGGGTGGCCGGGTCGCCCGTGTTGCCGATCACCAGGATCGGGTCGGCACCCGGGGCGGAGACGTCCGGGGTCTCGGCGGTGCCGGGGACCGGCCAGCCGGTGCAGCTCAGCATCGCCCAGCCGAGGAAGTCCCCGAAGACGGGCGAGGCGGCACGGAAGGCGGGCAGCTTCGCCCTGGTCTGCTCCAGGGTGTAGCGGTCCTTGGAGTCGACGCAGTTGATCGCGGTGTTGGCGGCGCCGATGTTGCTGTAGTCGCCGTTCTGGGAACGGCCGTTGAGCGCGTCGGAGAGGGCCATCAGCAGCTGGCCCTGGCCGCCCTCGGCCTCGTCCAGGCCCTGCTCCAGCAGCGGCCAGAGTTCCTGCGAGTACAGGGACTGGGCGATGCCGTTGGTGGCCGAGGACTCCGTCAGCATCCGGTCGCCGATGCCCGGGATGGGCTTGGCCGCGAGCTGCTTCTGCAGCTTGATGATGTTGTCCTCGATCTCCTTGGCGCTGCTGCCCTGGAGCCGGCACTCGTCGCCCCGGTCCACGCAGTCCTGCGCGAAGTTGCCGAGGGCCAGCTGGAAGCCCTTCGCCTGGCCCAGGGCTCCCTGTTCGGAGGTCGCGGTCGGGTCGACGACGGCGTCGAAGACGGCCCGGCCGACCTTCTCCGGGAAGAGGTGGGCGTAGACGCCGCCGAGCTCGGTGCCGTAGGAGATCCCGAAGTAGTTGAGCTTCTCGTCGCCGAGGGCCTGGCGGATCCGGTCGAGGTCGCGGGCGGCGTTCTCGGTGCCGACGTACGGCAGCAGCTTCCCGGACTTCGCCTC
Source organism: Streptomyces sp. WAC03905 (assembly GCF_057371075.1). Lineage (NCBI taxonomy): Bacteria > Bacillati > Actinomycetota > Actinomycetes > Kitasatosporales > Streptomycetaceae > Streptomyces > Streptomyces sp. WAC03905. Next base: position 2,909,486 of record NZ_JBXYDZ010000003.1, on the reverse strand, counting down.
GCAGGCCTGCTGGTACTTGCGGGTGTTGTCGAGGTACGCCTTCTCCGCGGCCGGGGTGTCGGGGGAGGAGTCCGAGGCGTAGTACGCGTCGAGCTGCTTGTCGTCCAGGCACAGGACGGGGGCGCTGCGGCCCACCCCCCGCGGGTCGAAGCTCACGAGGTCGTAGCGCTGGCGCAGGGCCTCGTACTCCTTGGCCGCGCCGGGCAGCGTGGTGATCCCGGAACCTCCCGGGCCGCCGAAGTTGAACACGAGGGAGCCGAGGCGCTCCTTCTGGTTCCTCGCCTTCGCCCGGATCAGAGCGAGAGGAATCGTTTCTCCTTCGGGGTCCGCGTAGTCGAGCGGCACATGGAGCGTGGCGCACTGCCAGTCCTTGGGCGGGGCCTGCCCGCCCCCCTCGGCGGGCGTCGGCGCCTCGCAGTCCGTCCACTTCAGGGGTGGTGCGCCCTCGGTGCCGCCGGCCTTGGGCGTCTTCTCCTCCCCGCTGTCGGAACAGCCACTGGTGCCGGCCACCCCGGCCAGGAGAGCGACGGCGACGGCGACCCGCAGGAGGTATTTGGGCATGCCACCATCCTGCGCGCCCCCGTCGGCCCCCGCCCGCGCGCTGACCCGTTCGGGTGGGCAGGGGGCTGCGTCCGTACCTGGCGGACCGCCGCGCGACCCGTCGCCACGCACGCCGCCACGCCCACCCCCTCGCAGGCGGCGCCGCACAGGGCGAGGCCCGGCAGCGTCGCGGCCGCCTCCCGGATCCGGCACCGGCCGGCCGAGGCGCGCAGGACGATGGCCTCGGGGGCCGCGGCGCGCAGCCACGGCCACTTGTCGGACGGGAAGGACACCGCCTTGACGGTGCGCCCGTCCGCCGGCGGCACCAGGAAGCCGTTGCCCTCCGGGAGGAAGGGGGCCCGGGCGCGGGAGAAGGCCACGGCGACCCTCCAGGCCGAAATCAATGGTGCGTTTCGACGCTACGCCTGAGAAATACGTGAATCCGGTGACAGAGGTCCCCTGTCGGCATGACCAATTCCCGGTATTTCCCGGGCTCGTGTGGAGGCGGGGCCGGAGGGGATCCAACTGCACGCGGGCGCCGGTGAATCACGCGGGCCGATTCCACGTTTATGGAGGTGGCGCGAATGGGCCCGGTCGGGCGCACGCGGCGCTCTTCGCCGCCTGGCTGCTCGGCTGCGTCGCGGCCGGGAGCGGGCGATGGTGAACGGTCTCGCGGCGGTGGTCCCGGCGTGCGGGATGCTGCTGGTGGCGGGCCGGCTGGGCGGCGCGGAGCCGGGCGCGCCGTGGCGGCCGGCGGTGGCCTGCCTGCTGTACATCGCGGGGACCGTGCCGTACGGCAAGATGATGATCCGGGAGCGGAGCTCCCGCGCCCACCGTGCCGGGTCGGTGGCCTGCCACGCGCTGCGCCGGCCGTCGCCGCGTGCCTCTCGCCCTGGCCGGCGGTCCCCTTCGGGGCCTATCTGGCCCGCGCGGCCGCCCTTCCCCGGGCGGGGCCTGCGCGTCCCGACGGTGGGCGCCGTCGAGATCGCCACCTCCCTCGCCCTGCTGGCGGCGCTCCTGCTGCTGTTCTGACCTCCCGCTGTTCGGACGCCCCGCGCGCCTGCCTGCCCCGCCGGCGGGCCAGGCGCGCGGCCGACACCTCTAGATGGCCTCCTTGCGGGTCAGGAAGTTGAACGAGATCCACCCCGGCAGCACCGGCAGCCAGAAGGTCATCAGCCGGAACAGCAGCACCGCCGAGATCGCGACCTCCTTCTCCAGCCCCGCCGCGATCAGCCCCAGCGTCAGGGTGGTCTCCACCGCGCCCATGCCGCCCGGCGTCGGCGCCGCCGACCCGAGCGCGTTGCCCGCGAGGAACACCACCGCGATGCTCGCGTAGCTGATGGCCTCGCCGCCCCCGAACGCCCTGATCGAGGCGTCCAGGCACATCACGAAGCAGCCCGTCAGCAGCAGCATCCCGCCGATGCCGGTCATCAGCTTCTTCGGCCGCTGGAGCACGTCCAGCATGCGTGGCACCACGCCCGCGAACAGCGCCCGCACCCGCGTGACGATGAACTTCCGCATGAACGGCACCGCCGTCACCACCAGCACGAGCACCGCCACCGTCAGCAGCCCGGCGATGACCGCCCGCGAGGGGGTCATCTCCGGGGTCTTCTCGGTCCCGGTGAGGTAGCCGAAGGACAGCAGCAGCAGGATGTGGCTGGCCAGGCCGAACAGCTGCGAGGCGCCCACGCTCGCGACCGCCAGTCCCGGCCGGACGCCCGCCCGCTGCAGGAACCGCGTGTTCAGCGCGACGCCGCCGACCGCCGCCGGAGCCACCAGCTTCACGAACGAGCCCGCCACCTGCGCGACCACGGTCCGCAGGAACGACACCCGCTCCGGCACGAAGCCCAGGAGGCTCATCGCCGCCGCGAAGTAGCTGAGCGCCGAGAAGGCCACCGCCGCCCCGACCCAGCCCCACTGCGCGTCGCTGATGATGGTCCCGAAGTCCACGTGCGCCAGCTGCGTGAGCAGGAAGTACGCACCGAACGCGCCCGCGATGAACGACACCAGGGTGCGCGGCCGGATCCGCTCCAGCCGGGCCGGCTCCACCGGAGCCTGCGGCCGGATCAGGAGCACCTGCCGGCGGATCTGGCTGAGCAGGTCCTCCTCGCGGGCCTCGTCCAGCGCGTCGTCGAGCGCCCTCTTCTCCGCCTTGCGCTCGGCCGCGGCCGACGTCGGGGCCGCGGTCGCGGAGGCAGCCGCCTCCGCCTCGCGCGCGGCCTTCGCCGCCCGCGAGGACTCCAGTACGGCCTCCCGCTCCCGCTGGGCCCGCTCGCGGGCCAGCTTGCGCAGCGTCGCCCGGGTGGAGCGGCTCAGCGCGATCGGCTGGAGCAGCGGCAGGCAGTCCGCCACCGTGTCCCCGCCGAGCACCGAGACCGCCGAGGCCACCGCGCGCTCCGCACCGACCCGCAGGCCGAGCGTCGCCAGCAACTGCGCCACGTCCATCCGGAGCACCAGGTCGCCCGCGGCGATCTCCCCGCCCCGCAGGTCGGTGAGGATGACATTGCCGGAACGATCCACCACGAGCGCGTCACCGGTGAGCCTGCGGTGGGCGATCCGCCGCGACTGCAGGGCGCGCACCTGCTCCCACGCGTTGCGGCTCAGCTCGTCGGTGATCTCCTCGTCGGTGAGGGAGTCCAGGGTCCGGCCGCCCAGGTGCTCGTACACGAGCATCACCGCGTCCGGGCCCAGCTCGGAGGTGGCGATGAGCTTCGGCGCGTTCGCCCCGGCCGCGATGGCGGCGTACGCCAGGAGCGCCTCCTGCTCCAGGGCCTGCCGCAGCGACTGCAGGCTGCGGCGGGTGGTGATGCCGCGCAGGGTGAGCCGGCGCCAGACCCGGTAGAAGAAGCCCTGGGCCTGCTGCTCCCGGTCGACGACGGTGACGTCGAGCGGAGGGCCGTCCTCCAGGGTGACGTGGTAGCGCCGGCCGCGGTCTCCGGTCTCGGACGCCTCGGGACCCTCGGGCGCCTCCGCGCGCATCGCGCTGACCGGCTGGAAGCCGACGCGGCGCAGCCCGGCGAGGAGGTGCTGCCCGGTGGGACGGACGTTCGGGGAGCCGACGGCGTACAGGGTGCCGTAGGCCACGGTCCAGCCGATCAGCACGGTGAGGATGATCGAGAAGGGCGTGGTGTAGCCGTTGACCAGCATCGTGAAGGCGTTGAGCAGCAGGACGACCCACAGCGCGACGCGCCAGTGGGGCCTGCGGGTCATGCCGACGGCGGTCATGTACGCGATCACGGGCGCGAGGTAGCCGTGCACCGGATCGGTGAGGGCCCCGCCGCCCGCGGACCGGGTGAGGGCGTCCTGGATGGTGGCGGGGGCGGCCTGGGAGACCCACAGGTCGGTGGCGAGGGTGACGCCGTGCGCGAGGACGGCGGCGAGCACGCCGTCCGCGATGCGCAGCCCGTCGCGTTTGATCAGCCGCTCGATGGCGAAGGCGACGGGGAGCAGCAGCACGGCGATGCTGGAGACCAGCGCCGCCACCTTGATCAGGAGGTCCGGCGCCTGGCCGGTCCCCTTGCTGATGTCCTCCTCCAGGCCGACCGTGGTGCCGTGGGCGAAGGCGGCGATGCCGAGCAGCACGGCGATGCCGAGGATGCCGACGAGGAGGCGTACGAGGTCGGACGGCCGGTGCACGCGGGCGGCGAGCAGCGGTTCGTCCACCTCGACCCGGTCGGCGGCGGTCGGGGCGTGGCCGTGCGGGGCCTCCGCGTCCTCGTCGCGACCGTCGTGACCGTCGCCGCCGTCGGGCCCGGCGCCGGTGCCGTCGTCGCCGCGGGTGCGGCCGGCCGGGAGACCGGGCGCGGGGCCGGCCGCGGGACCCGGTGCCGGGTCCGGCGCGAGGTCCGGTGCCGGGTCCGGCGCGAGGTCCGGCACGAGGTCCTGGGGGCGGTTCTGCGGGCGGGAGGCGGGGCCGTCGTCAGGGCGCGCCGCGTCGTCCCCCGCCGCGCCTTCCGGAGGGCTCACACCCTGCTCCTTCGTCGTCACATCCGTCTCTTCTTGATCACGTATCACCAGTCACCGCCCGGAAGATGGTGGCACGGACCGAGGGACCGCCGGGGCATCAGGGTGCGCGCCGGTCCGGAACCACAACTTCCACCGACGGGTGGCCGGCGTACTGCACCATGTGCTGAATGAGTGAGGAGCTGCCCGCGTACGCGGAGCGCGTACTGGAGGTCGTCGAGAGTATTCCGCCCGGCCGGGTGATGACATACGGCGACGTCGCCGAATGGCTCGGCGAGGGAGGACCGCGCCAGGTCGGGCGTGTCATGGCCCTGTACGGAGGAGCCGTGCCCTGGTGGCGCGTGGTGCGGGCGGACGGCACGCCGCTGCCCGGCCACGAGGCGCGCGCCCTGGAGCACTACCGGACGGAGGCCACGCCGCTGCGCCTGACGGCCGGCGGAGAGCCGCGCCTGGCGATGCGCCGGGCGCGCTGGGACGGGGACCCGGACCCCGGGCGTGACCCGGGACGGGGCCCCGGAGCGGACGGCGGGCGCGACGAGGCTCACACCTGACAGCTTCGGCCATGCGGCGCCCGGGCGGGCGGTCGGGCGGCCGGGCGAACGCCCGTCCGGGGTACCCGGGGGGACTGCGCGGGGCTCGCCGGTTGCCGTAGCGTTGCCTCTTCGGCTTCCGCGCGAGCCAGCACGGCAGCACCGCCACACCCCGCAGACCCACCAGGACCGGCACCTCACGTGATCACCACTTCCTCCGACCGCACCGAACGGCGGCGTACGCGGACCCCCGACGTGTACCGCCTCGTGCGCACCGGGCCGGAACGGGTGGATCCCCCTGTGCTGGACGCAGCGCAGCGGGCGGTGGTTGAGCACGCCGCCGGCCCCTTGCTGGTCCTCGCCGGGCCGGGCACGGGGAAGACGACCACGCTGGTCGAGGCGGTCGCCGCGCGGGTGGAGGCGGGCGCCGACCCCGCCCGGATCCTCATCCTGACCTTCAGCCGCAAGGCGGCGGTCGAACTGCGCGACCGGGCCGCCCTGAGGCTGGGCGGTGCCCGCGCCCCGCAGGCGACCACCTTCCACTCCTTCTGCTACGGCCTGGTCCGCGCCCACCAGGACACCGACCTCTTCACCGACCCGCTGCGGCTGCTGTCCGGCCCGGAGCAGGACGTGATGGTCCGCACCCTGCTGGAGGGGCAGCGCCGGATCCGGTCGATCCGCTGGCCGGACGACCTCCGGGCCGCGCTGACCACGCGCGGGTTCGCCGACGAGGTCCGGGCGGTCCTCGCCCGCGCCCGCGAGCTGGGACTCGGCCCGCGGGCCCTCGCCTCCTTCGCGGACCGCATCGGCCGCCCCGACTGGAAGGCGGCGGCCGCCTTCCTCTCCGAGTACCTGGACGTCCTCGACCTGCAGGGGACGCTGGACTACGCCGAGTTGCTGCACCGCGCGGTGCTCCTCGCGGAGGGCACGCCGTCGACGGCCTCCGCCTACGACGCGATCTTCGTGGACGAGTACCAGGACACGGACGCCTCGCAGCTGCGGCTGCTGCGGGCCCTGAACGGGCCCGGCGGCACGCTGGTCGCCTTCGGCGACCCGGACCAGTCGATCTACGCCTTCCGCGGCGCCGACATCAACAACGTGCTGGACTTCGAGTCCGCCTTCCCGGGCGCGCGGATCAAGGCCCTGACGGTGGGCCGCCGCTCGGGCGAGGCCATCCTCCGGGCGACGCGCCTGCTCACGACCCGTATGCCGCTGCCGCGCCTCCCCGCGGACGCGGTCCGCGCGCACCGCGCCCTGCGGGCCACGCGGGACGGCGGGCGGGTGGAGGTCTTTACGTACCCGACGGCCGGCGCCGAGCTGGACAACATCGCCGACATCCTGCGCCGGGCCCACCTGGAGGACGGTGTGCCCTGGCAGGACATGGCCGTCCTGGTCCGCGCGGGCGGCCGCACCCTCCCGCAGATGCGCCGCGCCCTGATCGCGGCGGGAGTCCCGGTCGAGACGGACGGCACGGACACCCCCCTCCGCCACGAACCGGCGGTGGCCCCCCTCCTCACCGCCCTCCGCCTCACGGCCACCCCGGCGGCGGAGCCGGGTCCGCCTGCCGCCGGCGGCGAGTCCGACGGGGCGGCCCCCACCGCCGACGCGGGGACCGCGGGCCTGCCCGCCCCCGCGGACGCCCCGGCCGCCGCCGCGGAGCCGGGTCCGCCCGCCGCCGAGGCCGCGGGCCTGCCCGGTACCGAGGACGAGCCCGGCGCTGCCGACGCGGGGGAGGAAGTGGCCGCGGACAGCGGCACGGGGTACGGGGACGACCCCGCACGCCCCGCCCACCCGGCCGCAGGCGTGGAGGTCGAGGCGGCGCTCGCTCTGCTCGCCTCGCCGCTCGGCGGGATGGACTCCGCCGACCTGCGGCGGCTCGGCCGCGCCCTGCGCGACGAGGAGCGCGCCGCCGGCGTCAAGGTGCCCGCGCCCTCCGACGTCCTCCTCGCCCGCGCCCTCGCCGAGCCCGAGCGCCTCACCGCGCACGACCCCGCGTACGCCCGCGGCGCGCAGCGCCTCGGCCTGCTCCTGCGCAAGGCCCGCGAACTCCTCCAGGGCGGCGGCACCGCCGAAGAGGCTCTGTGGATCCTCTGGGACGGCACCCCGTGGCCCGACCGGCTGGAGCGCCGGGCCCGCCGCGGCGGCGCGGCCGGCCGCAACGCCGACCGCGACCTCGACGCCGTCTGCGCCCTCTTCGACACCGCCGCCCGCGCCGAGGAACGCACCGGCGGCAGCGGCGCGCTCAACTTCCTCGAACAACTGGAGGCGGAGGACATCGCCGCCGACATGTTGACGGCCCGCACCACCCGCCCCGACGCCGTCCGCCTGATGACCGCGCACCGCTCCAAGGGACTGGAGTGGTCCCTCGTCGTCGTCGCGGGCGTCCAGGAGGGCCTGTGGCCCGACCTCCGCCGCCGCGGCTCCCTCCTGGAGGCCGACCGAATCGGACGCGACGGCCTCGCCGAGCCCCTCACCCCCGGCGCGCTCCTCGCCGAGGAGCGCCGCCTCTTCTACGTCGCCGCCACCCGCGCCCGCGACCGGCTCGTCGTCACCGCCGTCAAGGCCCCCGCCGAGGACGGCGACCAGCCCTCCCGCCTCATCACCGAGCTCGGCGTCACCCCCAAGGACGTCACCGGCCGGCCCCGCCGCCCCCTCGCCGTGCCCGCGCTCGTCGCCGAGCTGCGCGCCACCACCGTCGACCCGGACGCCTCGCCCGCCCTGCGCGACGCGGCCGCCCGGCGCCTGGCCCGCCTCGCCGCGCTCACCGACGACGAGGACCGCCCGATGGTCCCCGCCGCGCACCCGCAGCGCTGGTGGGGCCTGTACGAGCCCACCCGCAGCAGCGTCCCGCTCCGCGACCGGGACCGGCCCGTCGCCCTGTCCGGCAGCGCACTGGACCAGCTCGCCAACACCTGCTCCCTCCAGTGGTTCCTCGGCCGCGAGGTGAAGGCCGACGCCCCCTCCACCGCCGCGCAGGGCTTCGGCAACGTCGTCCACGTCCTCGCCGACGAGGTCGCCTCCGGGCGGACCCCCGCCGACCTGGCCGTCCTCATGGAACGCCTCGACTCGGTCTGGGACGCCCTCGCCTTCGACGCCCCCTGGAAGTCCGCCCAGGAGAAGGAGAACGCCCGCGCCGCCCTCGAACGGTTCCTGCGCTGGCACACCACCGACCGCGGGGGCCGCGAGGCCGTGGCCACGGAGCACGAGTTCGACGTCACGCTCGAAGCAGGCGACGTCGCCGTCCGCATCCGCGGCTCCATGGACCGCGTCGAGGCCGACCCGCAGGGCCGCGCGTACGTCGTCGACTTCAAGACCGGGAAGTCCGCCCCCACCAAGGACGAGGTCGCCCGCCACCCCCAGCTCGCCGTCTACCAGCTCGCCGTCCGCGAGGGCGCCGTCGACGAGGTCTTCGACGGCCGGCGCCCGGCACCCGGCGGCGCCGAGCTCGTCCAGCTCCGCCAGGGCGCCCCGGTCCGCGACGGCGGCGAGACCGTCCCCAGGGTCCAGGCCCAGGAGCCGCTGGACGGGGAGTGGGTCGGCGACCTGCTCGCGACCGCCGCCGGCCGCGTGCTGGACGAGCGGTTCGCACCCGCCACCGGCCGCCACTGCGACCACTGCTCCTTCCGGAGCTCGTGCAGCGCCCGCCCGGAGGGCCGCCAGACCGTCGAGTAGGACCGCGGCCGGGCGGCGCCGCGGCCGGGGCTGTCGGTGGGGGCGGCTAGCCTTTTCACGTGTCCGCGCGTGCGTCCGTACTGACCGATCCCGAGCAGCTCAAGGAGCTCCTCGGGATCCCGTTCACGCCCGAACAGATGGCCTGCGTCACCGCCCCGCCCGCCCCGCAGGTGGTCGTCGCGGGCGCCGGGTCCGGCAAGACCACCGTCATGGCCGCCCGCGTCGTCTGGCTCGTCGGCACCGGCACGGTCGCGCCCGAGCAGGTCCTCGGTCTCACCTTCACCAACAAGGCCGCCGGTGAACTGTCCGAGCGCGTACGCACCGCCCTGGCCCGGGCCGGCATCACCGACCCCGATCCCTCCCCGGCCGACGCCGCCGCGGCCGGCGGTGAGCCGCGCATCTCCACGTACCACGCCTTCGCCGGCCAGCTCCTCAAGGACCACGGCCTGCGCATCGGGCTGGAGCCCGGCTCCCGCCTCCTCGCCGACGCCACCCGCTTCCAGCTCGCCGCGAAGGTGCTGCGCGACGCCCCCGGCCCGTACCCCTCGCTCACCAAGTCCGTCCCCGACCTGGTCGGCGACCTCCTCGCGCTCGACGCGGAACTGTCCGAGCACCTGGTCGACCCCCAGAGCCTGCGCCTCCACGACACCGCGCTGCTGGACGAGCTCGCCGGGGTCCGGCTCACCAACGAGGACCTGCGCAAGGTGCCCGAGGCCGTGCGCGGCCGCCTGGAGCTGCTGGAGCTCGTCGGCCGCTACCGCGCCGCCAAACGCTCCCGCGACCTCTTCGACTTCAGCGACCAGATAGCCCTCTCCGCGCAGCTCGCCACCACCCGGCCCGAGGTGGGCGCGCTGCTGCGCGAGGAATTCCGGGTCGTCCTGCTCGACGAGTACCAGGACACCTCCGTCGCGCAGCGGCTGCTGCTGTCCGGCCTGTTCGGCGCGGGCACCGGCCACGCCGTCACCGCCGTCGGCGACCCCTGCCAGGCGATCTACGGCTGGCGCGGGGCCTCCGTGGCCAACCTCGACGACTTCCCCGAGCACTTCCCGCACGCCGACGGCACCCCCGCCACCCGGCTCTCCCTCAGCGAGAACCGGCGCAGCGGCGGTCGCCTCCTGGACCTGGCCAACGGCCTCGCCGCACCGCTGCGCGCGATGCACGAGGGCGTGGAGGCGCTGCGTCCGGCGCCGGGTGCCGAGGGGGCCGGGCAGGTCCGCTGCGCCCTGCTGGAGACGCACGCCGAAGAGCTGGACTGGGTCGCCGACTCCGTCGCCCACCTGGTGCGCACGGGCACGGAGCCGCGCGAGATCGCCGTCCTGTGCCGCTCCGCCGGGGACTTCGCGCAGATCCAGGCCGTGCTGGTGGACCGCGACGTCCCCGTCGAGGTCGTCGGCCTGTCCGGGCTGCTGCACCTGCCCGAGGTCGCCGACCTCGTCGCCGTCTGCGAGGTCCTGCAGGACCCGGGCGCCAACGCCGCCCTGGTCCGGCTCCTGATCGGCCCGCGCTGGCGGATCGGCGCGCGCGACCTGGCCCTCCTGGGCCGTCGGGCGCGGCTCCTGGTGGGCCGCGCCCCGGCCGGGGCGGACCCCGACGAACGGCTCGCGGCGGCCGTGGAGGGCGTGGACCCGGCCGAGGTCGTGTCCCTCGCCGACGCCCTGGAGACCTTCCTCGACGGCGCCGGCCAGACCCCCGACGACCTGCCCTTCTCCGCCGAGGCCCGGATCCGCTTCGCGCACCTCGCGCAGGAGCTCCGCGACCTGCGCCGGTCCCTCGCCGACCCGCTGATGGACGTCCTGCACCGGGTGCTGGCCGCCACCGGCCTCGAAGTGGAACTGTCCGCGTCCCCGCACGCGCTGGCGGCCCGCCGCCGCGAGACCCTCTCGAACTTCATGGACGTCGCCGCCGGGTTCGCCGCGCTCGACGGGGAGGCCACGCTCCTGGCCTTCCTGGCGTTCCTGCGCACGGCCGCCCAGTACGAGAAGGGCCTGGACCACGCGCTGCCGGGCGGCGAGAACACCGTCAAGGTCCTCACCGCCCACAAGTCCAAGGGCCTGGAGTGGGACGTCGTGGTGGTCCCGGACCTGTGCGCGGGGTCGTTCCCGAAGGAGAAGGCACCGGAGGCGTGGACCTCGTACGCCAAGGTCCTGCCGTACGCGCTGCGCGGCGACGCCCCCACCCTCCCCGCGGACCCGGCCTGGACCTCGGCCGGGCTGAAGTCCTTCAAGGCCGCCCTCAAGCACCACAAGTCGGTGGAGGAGCTGCGCCTGGGCTACGTGACCTTCACCCGCCCGCGGTCGCTGCTGCTGGCCTCGGGCCACTGGTGGGGCCCGACCCAGAAGCGGCGCCGCGGCCCGTCGGAGTTCCTCACCGCCCTCTACGAGCACTGCGCGGCCGGTTTCGGCGAGATCGAGGCCTGGGCGGACGAGCCCGGCCCGGCCGACGAGAACCCTGCCCTCGCGGGCGGATCCGCGGCCGACCGCTCCTGGCCGCTCCCGCTCGACCCGCACTCCCTCGCCCTGCGCCGCGCGGCGGCCGCCCTGGTGGAGTCCTACCTGGCGACCCCGCCGCCGCCGGACCAGGAAGAGGCCTACCTGTGGCCCCCGGACTGCGAGGACCCTGCCTACGACACCGAGCCCTGGCCCCCGGAGGACCAGGGGGACGCCCCGTGGCCCTCCGGCCCCGCCGACGGCGACCGGGCCGCCCGCCCGGGCCCCCGTGCCGGCGGCCGCCTCGCCGTACCCCCGCCCCGGGGGTCCCGGCCCGCCGAGCCCCCGCCCGCCGCCCCGCCGACGCCGGACGACGCACCCGGGAGCGAGGACCCGTGGGCCGACGAGGCCTGGGCGGCCGACCCGTCGGCGGAGCCGCGCCCCGGCGTGCGCCCTCCGTACTCCGCCGCCGACCCGCTGGGTGACCCGTACGCCGCGCCGCAGGACCCGTGGGCCGACGAGGCCTGGGCGGCCGACCCGTCGGCGGAGCCGCGCCCCGGCGTGCGCCCGCCCGCCGCCGGGGTCGGTCCGGCGGCGCCGCGCTCCGGTGGGGACGACCGTGCCGGAGGCGGGCCGCTCACGCCCGAGGAGGCGCGGGCGATCGCGTCCTGGGACCGGGACCTCGACGCGCTGGAGGGCGAGCTCCGCCGTGCCCGCGCGGCCGTCCGCGACGTGGAGCTGCCCGGCGCCCTGTCCGCGAGCCAGCTGCTCCGGCTCGCCGCCGACGAGCAGGGCTTCGCACGCGACCTCGCCCGCCCCATGCCCAAGCCCCCGCAGCCCGCCGCCCGCCAGGGCACCCGCTTCCACGCCTGGGTCGAGTCCCGCTTCGAAGAGCTTCCCGCTGCCCTTCCTCGACGTCCTGGACCCCGTCGCCGACCTCCCCGGCGCCGCCGCCGGCGACGGCCTTGGCCCGGACATCGCCGACGAGGCCGACCTCGACGCCCTCAAGGCCGCCTTCGAGCGCAGCCCGTACGCGGACCGCCCGCCCCACCGCATGGAGGCACCGGTCCAGCTCACCCTCGCCGGCCGGGTCGTCCGAGGCCGCATCGACGCCGTCTACAAGACCACCGACGCCGACGGCGCCGACGCCTACGAGATCGTCGACTGGAAGACCGGCCGGACCACCGAGGCCGATCCGCTCCAGCTCGCCGTCTACCGCCTGGCCTGGGCCGAAGCCACGAACACCCCGCTCGACCGGGTCGGCGCCGCCTTCCTGCACGTCCGCAGCGGCCGTGTGATCCGCCCCCGCAACCTCCCCGGCAGGGCCCGTCTTGAGCGGATCCTCCAAGGCGAATCGGGCCCCGCCGGTGACCACCGGACGGACGGCTAGGCTCGGGGCATGAGCGACACCCAGCCGGACAGCGTCGTCCGCACGTACATCGACACCCACCGCGCCGCGTTCCTCGACGACCTGGCCGACTGGCTGCGCATCCCCTCCGTCTCGGCCCAGCCCGAGCACGCGGACGACGTGCGCCGCAGCGCCGAATGGCTCGCGGCGAAGCTCAAGGAGACCGGCTTCCCGGTCGCCGAGGTCTGGCAGACCGACGGCGCCCCCGCCGTGTACGCCCACTGGCCGAGCGAGGACCCGGACGCCCCGACCGTCCTCGTGTACGGCCACCACGACGTGCAGCCCGCCGCACTCGCCGACGGCTGGGACACCGACCCCTTCGAGCCGGTGGTCCGGGACGGCCGGATGTACGCGCGCGGCGCCGCCGACGACAAGGGCCAGGTGTTCTTCCACACCCTGGGCGTACGGGCGCACCTGGCGGCCACGGGCGCCCCTGCTCCCGCCGTGCACCTCAAGCTCCTCATCGAGGGCGAGGAGGAGTCCGGCTCGCCGAACTTCCGCGGGCTCGTCGAGGCACGCGCCGGCGAACTCGCCGCCGACGTCGTGATCGTCTCCGACACCGGCATGTGGTCCGAGACCACCCCGACCGTCTGCACCGGCATGCGCGGCGTCGCGGACTGCGAGATCGACCTGTACGGCCCCGACCAGGACATCCACTCCGGCGCCTTCGGCGGGGCCGTGCCCAACCCGGCCACCGCCGTCGCCCGCCTGGTCGCCGCCCTCCACGACGAGGACGGACGCGTCACCGTCCCCGGCTTCTACGACGGCATCGCCGAGCTCACCGACGCCGAGCGCGCCCTCATCGCCGAGCTGCCCTTCGACGAGGCCGAGTGGCTGCGCACGGCCAAGTCCCACGCGACCGCCGGCGAAGCCGGGTACAGCACCCTGGAGCGCGTCTGGGCCCGCCCGACCGCCGAGGTCAACGGCATCGGCGGCGGCTACCAGGGCCCCGGCGGGAAGACCGTCGTGCCGTCCTCCGCCCACCTGAAGCTGTCGTTCCGGCTGGTGTCCGGGCAGGACCCGTACGAGGTCGAGGCGGCCGTCAGGGACTGGGTCGCGGCCCGCGTCCCCGACGGCATCCGCCACGCCATCACCTTCGGTGCGCCGACCCGCCCGTGCCTGACCCCGCTGGACCACCCGGCCCTGCAGTCCGTCGTCCGGTCCATGGGCCGCGCCTTCGGCCAGAAGATCCGCTTCACCCGCGAGGGCGGCTCCGGACCCGCCGCCGACCTCCAGGACGTGCTGGCCGCGCCCGTGCTCTTCCTCGGCATCTCGGTGCCCTCCGACGGATGGCACGCGCCGAACGAGAAGGTCGAGCTGGACCTGCTGCTCAAGGGCGTGGAGACGGCCGCCTACCTGTGGGGGGACCTGGCCACCGGACTGCGCGCCGGCGGCGCCGGCCGCACGCCCCGCACACCCGCCTGACCCGGCGCACCCACCTGTCGTACCGAGCCTGCCTGTCCCACCACCGGGGGAGTTGGAAGTACCAGTGAGCACCCATACCGAGCGTCCTCTCTCGCTCACCGCGCCCAGCGGCATCGACCGCAGCGCGCACCACCGCCTCGACGAGGCCTGGCTCGCCGCCGCCTGGAGCCACCCGACGACCCGCGTCTTCGTCGTCTCCGGCGGCCAGGTCCTCATCGACGACACCCCCGACGGCGGCACCGGCATCGTGATGACCCCGGCCTTCGAGGCCCCGGTCACCCAGACCCACCGCTACTTCCTGGGCACGGACGAGGACGGCGTACGGTACTTCGCGCTGCAGAAGGACGCCCTGCCCGGCCGCATGGACCAGTCGGCCCGCCCGGCCGGCCTGCGCGAGGCGGGGCTGCTGCTGAACGACCGGGACGCCGGACTGATGGTCAACGCCGTGGCGCTGGAGAACTGGCAGCGGATGCACCGCTTCTGCTCCCGCTGCGGAGAGCGCACAGTGGTCGCGGCGGCCGGGCACATCCGGCGCTGCCCGGGCTGCGGCGCCGAGCACTACCCCCGCACCGACCCGGCCGTGATCATGCTCGTCACCGACGAGCACGACCGCGCGCTGCTGGGCCGCCAGGTGCACTGGCCGGAGGGCCGCTTCTCGACGCTGGCCGGGTTCGTGGAGCCGGGGGAGTCGATCGAGCAGTCCGTGGTGCGCGAGGTGTGGGAGGAGGCGGGCGTCAGGGTCGGTGAGGTCGAGTACGTGGCCAGCCAGCCGTGGCCCTTCCCGTACAGCCTGATGCTGGGCTTCAACGCCCGCGCCACCAGCTCCGAGATCACCGTGGACGGCGAGGAGATCCAGGAGGCCCGCTGGTTCTCCCGCGACGAGCTGCGCGCGGCGTTCGAGTCGGGCGCGGTGCTGCCCCCGTCCGGCATCTCCATCGCCGCTCGGCTGGTCGAGCTCTGGTACGGCGAGCCGCTGCCGAAGGCCGCGGCGTGACGTTCGTCACCCCGTGACCGCGGAAGGCCCCCGCCCGGGTGGGCGGGGGCCTTCCGCGGACGCGGGAGCCGCTCAGACGGCGAGGGCCTGCTTGACCTGGGCCAGGCTCGGGTTCGTCATGACGGACTCGTTGCCGGCGGCAGACTTCACGAGCACGGTGGGCACCGTCTGGTTCCCGCCGTTGGCCTTCTCGACGAACGCAGCGGACGCCGGGTCGAGCTCGATGTTGATCTCGTTGTACGCGATGCCTTCCCGGTCCAGCTGGGTCTTCAGCCGACGGCAGTAGCCGCACCAGGTCGTGCTGTACATCGTGACGGTGCCCGTGTCCTGCATGGCTGCGCTCTCCTTCGTGAAGGCTCGGTGGTCCGAGTACACGAACGTACGCGACCCCGGGGCCATTCCCGTCCGTGCCCATCCGCGTCGCCGGTGTGACTGATATGACGTATCCGTGCCGCCTGTGGACGGATTTCCCGCCCGGCTCACGAGACCTGGCAGCATGGCGGAGTGACAGCAGCAACGCACTCCTCATCCTTCACCGCCGCGGCGGACTCGGCCGACGCGGTGCTCCTGGGCCTCGACCCGGAGCAGCGCGAGGTCGCGACCAGCCTGCGCGGACCGGTGTGCGTGCTGGCCGGAGCCGGTACCGGCAAGACCCGCGCGATCACCCACCGGATCGCCTACGGCGTCCGGTCGGGCCAGCTCATGCCCGCCAGCGTGCTCGCCGTCACCTTCACCAACCGGGCCGCCGGCGAGATGCGCGGCCGACTGCGCGCGCTCGGCGCGGGCGGGGTCCAGGCCCGGACCTTCCACTCCGCAGCCCTGCGCCAGCTCCAGTACTTCTGGCCCAGGGCCGTCGGCGGGGAGGTGCCCCGGCTGCTGGAGCGCAAGATCCAGTTCGTGGCCGAGGCCGGAGCCCGCTGCCGCATCCGCCTCGACCGCGGCGAGCTGCGCGACGTCACGGGCGAGATCGAGTGGGCCAAGGTCACGCAGACGGTGCCCGCCGACTATCCCGCGGCCGCCCTCAAGGCGGGCCGCGAGGCCCCCCGGGACATGGCCGAAATCGCCCAGATCTACGGGGCGTACGAACAGCTCAAGCGCGACCGCGGCATGATCGACTTCGAGGACGTGCTGCTCCTGACCGTCGGCATCCTCCAGGACCGCCACGACATCGCCGAGCAGATCCGCGCCCAGTACCAGCACTTCGTCGTCGACGAGTACCAGGACGTCAGCCCGCTCCAGCAGCGGCTGCTCGACCTGTGGCTCGGCGAGCGCGACAGCCTCTGCGTCGTCGGCGACGCCAGCCAGACCATCTACTCCTTCACCGGCGCCACCCCCGACCACCTGCTGAACTTCCGCACGCGCCACCCGCAGGCCACCGTGGTCAAGCTGGTCCGCGACTACCGCTCCACCCCCCAGGTGGTGCACCTCGCCAACGGACTCCTCAGCCAGGCCCGGGGGCGGGCGGCCGAACACCGCCTGGAGCTGGTCTCCCAGCGCGAGGCGGGCCCGGACCCGGTCTACGCCGAGTACGCCGACGAGCCGGCCGAGGCCGAGGGCGTCGCCCGCCGGATCCGCGACCTGATCGCCGCGGGCGTCCCCGCGGGCGAGATCGCCGTGCTCTTCCGCATCAACGCCCAGTCCGAGGTCTACGAGCAGGCCCTCGCCGACGCCGGAGTTCCGTACCAGCTGCGCGGCGCCGAGCGCTTCTTCGAGCGGCAGGAGGTCCAGAAGGCCATCCTCGCCCTGCGCGGAGCGGCCCGCTCCGGCGGGAACGACCCGCTGCTGGAGGACGTCGTCGACCTGGGGTCCCAGGTCCGGGCGGTGCTCAGCTCCACCGGCTGGACCACCGCGCCGCCCGCCGGCTCCGGCGCCGTGCGCGACCAGTGGGAGTCGGTGGCCGCGCTGGTCCGGCTCGCCGAGGACTTCGCCCGCGCCCGGCCCGGGGCCACCCTGGCGGACCTCACGGTCGAACTGGACGAGCGCAGGGCCGCCCAGCACGCCCCGACCGTCCAGGGCGTCACCCTGGCCTCGCTGCACGCGGCGAAGGGCCTGGAGTGGGACGCCGTGTTCCTCGTCGGCCTCACCGACGGCATGCTGCCCATCACCTATGCCAAGACCGACGACCAGGTCGAGGAGGAGCGCCGGCTCCTCTACGTCGGCGTCACCCGGGCGCGGCTGCACCTGACCCTCTCCTGGGCGCTCTCCCGCGCTCCCGGGGGACGGGCCTCCCGACGCCCCAGCCGCTTCCTGAACGGCCTGCGGCCGGGCTCCGCAGCCCCGGGAAGCCGGGACGCCGCGGGGGAGCGGGCGCCGCGGCCGCGCAGCCGGCGGGGACCGGCACTGTGCCGGGTCTGCGGCAGGACGCTGACCGAGGCCGGCGAGCTGAAGCTGATGCGCTGCGAGGACTGCCCGTCCGACATGGACGAGGGCCTCTACGAGCGGCTGCGGGACTGGCGGGCCGCCCAGTCGAAGGAGCAGGGCCTGCCCGCCTACTGCGTCTTCACGGACAAGACGCTCATGGCGATCGCGGAGGCCGCTCCGTCCGAGGCCGGCGAACTCGCGATGATCTCCGGAGTGGGCGGTCGCAAGCTCGACCGGTACGGAGCCGACGTCCTGGCCATCTGTGCAGGTCAGGAGCCCGGGGGTGCGGATCCTGACGACGCGTAGAAACTCGTCGGAAAAATAGTTTGCACATGCCCAGCGAAGACCCATAGGTTCTTAGCAACGGAAACGGTGGCTTCTCCGAAGCCCTCGATCCGTGCTGTACTTATCCGAATACGCATGGGACAGGCCCCCGGGCCGAGTCCCCGAGACGCCGAGAGGAGGCGAGACCAGTGACCAGCTTCATGACCTTCACCACGATGACCGATCGCTCGGTCGATGCCTCCTGCCTGCTCGGCTCCGTCTCTGCTCTGGGTACCGGTGCGTCCGCGTTCTCGATTTCCGCTGACCGCCCCGCCCTGCTCGCGACCCTTGCGGTCAGCGAGCGCAATGAGCGACCGACCCAGGCACCGGTGGCAGTACTGGCAGCAGAAGCAAAGGCGCATGGCGCCTATGGATTCGCCGCCGCGGCCGGTGCCGGATCCCTGAAGAAGCAGACGAAGCAGCAGCACCACCTGATGTGGGCCTTCCGTGGGCTCGAACCCTGGAGTGATCCAGCCTGATCGCATGATCAGGCCGGCGCCTTCAGGGCCGCGGAACCCCACCCGGGATCCGCGGCCCTTCTGTTTGTCCCCGACCGGGGGCGACGACAGAGAAGGGGCCTCGGGACTGGAAAACCAGGTACCAGCCGAACCCGGCCGACCGGCCGGAACGACTAGCCGAACAAGACGAGGAAGAAAACACCGTGCAACTCGAAGCGCACGCCCCGTCCGTACCTCAGACCCGACCGATCTCCCCGCCCGCAGTCCCGGAGGACCCCACCTTGACCCCGCTCACCGCGCTGACCGCGCTCGACGACGCCATCGAGAACCTCGGCGTCCCGGTTCCCTGCCGTACCTTCGACCCCGAGGTCTTCTTCGCCGAGTCCCCGGCCGACGTCGAGTACGCCAAGTCCCTGTGCCGCACCTGCCCGCTGGTCGAGGCCTGCCTCGCCGGCGCGGTCGAGCGCCGCGAGCCCTGGGGTGTCTGGGGTGGCGAGCTCTTCGTCCAGGGTGTCGTCGTAGCCCGGAAGCGCCCCCGTGGCCGTCCGCGCAAGAACCCGGTTGTCTCGGCATGACCGCCACCGGAACCATCGACCGCCCCCTGACGCACGACCCCCTGAAGCAGGCCCTCATGACCGCCCACACCACGAGCGAGCAGCCCCACGGCGCCGCCCACGCAGACTTCATCACCACCGGCGCGATCACCTCGCGTCAGAACAGGACCCGCGAAATGCAACTCATCCCAGAAGCCCTGGCTCGTGCCCATATGGACGAGCGCATGCGTGAGGTGGACGCCGAGCGTCACGCCGTGCGCCTGGTCGCCGCCCGCCGCATGCAGCGGCGAGCCGAGCGCGTCTCCATGCGCGCCCGGCGTGCGCTGGCCATGGCCGTCATGCAGTAAGAGCTGAAGACAGCATCCCCGGGGGACCGGTCCGAACGGACCGGTCCCCCGGTGCGTTGCGCAGGCCCCTCCACCCCTGCCGGAGGTATCGTCGGCAGGTGGACCAGCCGACTCCCCACCCCGACCCGTCGGGATCCGAGGCCCAGCCCGTCGTCGTCTGCGCGCGCTGCGGCACACGGTCGCCCGGCGGAGCCCCGCCCACCTGGACCTGTTCGGTGGAGAACGGGACCAGAGAGTACTTCTGCGTCGAATGCGCCCGCGCGAACCTCCGGGCGATCGAGGGCAGGCTCGACTCCTCCTGGTGGTGACCCGCCGGGTGCAGGGCCCCGGCAGCCTCACCCGCCCCGGAACATCACTCGGCCGGGGCGAACCCGGGCAGCCAGGTGTCCAGTTCGTCGCGCAGCCGCACCGTCGCGCCCAGCTGGCACAGCACCCCGATGGTGCTCAACGTCACCCGGTGGATCAGCAGGTACGAGGGCGGCAGGTTGATCTGCCGGCCCAACTGGTGGGCGGGGGAGCGGGGATCCGCGATCCGGGCCGCCTGACCGCGCAGCCACGGCCGGGTGAAGGTGAACTCCTCCGCCTCCGCGGGCTCGATGATCGGCTTCAGATAGTCCAGCACGGCGTCCGGGTCCAGTTCGACGGACTCCTTCACGAACCCCTCGGCGCGCAGGTGACCGTAGACCCCCTCGGCATCGCCGTCCAGCGTCATCCGCAGGGACCTGCCGATGGGCTTGGGCCAGCCGCCGGGCAGCCGGTCGACCGTGCCGAAGTCCAGCACGCCCAGCCGCATCCGGCCGTCCGCCCCCGGTATCAGGCGGAAGTTGCCCGGGTGCGGGTCGGCGTGCAGCAGACCGGTGCGGGCGGGGCCGGAGAAGAGGAACCGGGCCAACAGCTGCCCGGCGCGGTCGCGCTCCTCCTGGGTACCGTCGGCGATCACCTCCGACAGCGGGGTCCCTTCCAGCCACTCGGTCACGAGCACCTGGTCGCCCTGGTGCACCACGTCCGGGACGATCACGTCCGGATCGTCCACGAAGGCGTCCGCGTGGGTCCGCTGGGCCTCGGCCTCCAGCTCGTAGTCGAGCTCCTCCGACACCCGGTCGCGCAACTCCTTGATCAGCGGCTTCATTTCCATGCCGGGGACCAGCGGACCGAGCAGACCCGCGAACCGGCCCAGCTGCTTGAGGTCCGACAGCAGCGCCTCACCGGCCCCCGGGTACTGGACCTTGACCGCCACCTGCCGGCCGTCGTGCCACACCGCCCGGTGCACCTGCCCGATCGAGGCCGCCGCGGCCGGCTTGTCCTCGAACTCCTCGAACAGCTCCCGCCAGTCCTCCCCGAGACGCTCCGTCAGCACCTGGTGCACGGTCGCCGTGGGCAGCGGCGGGGCCGCCTCCTGCAGCTTGGTCAGCGCCGCCCGGTAGGGCCCGGCGACCTCCTCCGGCAGCGCCGACTCGAAGACCGACAGGGCCTGCCCGAACTTCATGGCACCACCCTTCAGTTCTCCCAGGGTGCGGAACAACTGCTCGGCGGTGCGCTGCTGGAGCTCGCGGGCCACGATCTCCGCGGACTTGCCCCCGATCCGCTTGCCCAGCCCCCACGTGACCCGACCCGCGATGCCGAGCGGCAGCGCGGCCAGCTTGACGGTACGGGTGACCGCCTTCCGGGGAAGATCAGACATGCGCCCCTCCAAATCCCAGACAGCTGCGCCGCGAGCGGCGGTTCGGCGAAACCCTCGGTCCCGAAGCATCCTGTCACGGCCCTCCCGGCGGGCTCCCTCCCGATCCTCCTGCGGACGCCAGCCCCACCGGCCGGCGCCCCTCCGCGGAATCCGGGGCCGCCCCGCAGGGGCAGTCGGCGTGGGGACGGACCGGAGCGGACTCCCAGTGCAGGGTCGGCAGGGCCGCCTCCCACCGGGACCCGGTGGAGGCGGGCAGCTGCCCGTCGAGGAAGGCGAGCGCGTGGGCCGCCGCCAGCCCGGCCACCGCCGTGGACAGTCCCAGGTCGCAGGCGGCACTCCCGCGGCGGCGGTGGGACGAGCGCCACTGCACGAGCATCCTCGGCCAGGCCGGGTCCCGGTCCACCCGCTCCCGCTCCATGCACCCGGCGCACGCGGTCGTGCCCGGCAGCACCAGCGGCCCCACCACGCCCGTGCCCTCCAGCACCCCCGCGTACAGGTGCGGGATGCCCGAGGCGACCCAGTCGGCCGCGGTGTCGGGATCAGGAGCCCAGGCGTGCAGGCCGTCCCGGGGCGCGACCACCACCAGGGCCAGCCCCGGCTCCGGTCCCTCCCCCTCCCCGGCCCGCGGGCCGGGCCCCGGGGCCGCCGAGCGCACCGTGGCTCCCGCGGCCCCGGCCCGCATCCGGCCCACGCTCGCGGCGTCCAGCCCGCCCGGCGCCACGTCCGCCGGCTCCACCCGGCCCCCGTCGAGCACCTCGACCCGCCCCACGCCCGCTCCCGCCAGGACCGCCGCGATCACCGCGCCCACCCGGCCGGTCCCGCGCACCCGGACCCGTACCGTCCGCCGCGCGGCGATCCCCCGCAGGTCCCCGCCGGGCTCCCGGTGGACCAGCGAGAGCGAGCCCAGGTCCGGCCCCAGCCGCTCCAGGACCTCCGGATGCCGGCGCAGCGCCTGCGCCCTCGGGCCGCCGGCCGAGGCGTCGTCGAGCAGGCCGGCCCCCGCCAGCCGTCTCACCAGGGCGTCGGCCAGGCCGTCCGGCAATCCCATCCGCTTCGCCTCCGCCCGTAGCAGTTCCATCCCGCGCGTCCCGTCGATCCGGTCGATCAGCGCTCCCGTCGCCGTGTCCACGGGCCCGAGCACCACCGCATGCGCCGGCGTCACCCCGAACTGCACCGTCTGCAGATCCCGCCACGCCCGTGCCAGCGCCGGCTTCACCCTTGGAAACATGTCCGAACCCCTCCCTGTCCGTGCGGACGTCCACCGCCGCATTTCCCGCTCCCGGCAACAGTGCCCCTCCGCCGAAATCCGTGCGGGAATTTATCCACAGGTGCGAGGTATCAGGCATATGAGATGAAGAGGAATGCGGCGTCGGAAACCGGCGCCGAACCACCCGTGTTCCAAGCCCGGACGAGCGGGACGTCCGCCGCCGACACCGGGTAACGTCGTGGCGTGTCCGCCGGCCCACCGCAGCGCGCCGTCGAAGTCCGCCGGAGCGCGCGCCGCCGCAGGACCGTATCCGCCTATCGCGAGGGTGACCGTACGGTCGTCCTCATCCCTGCCCGGATGTCGGAAGCCGAGGAGCAGCGCTGGGTGGGCGTCATGCTCGAAAAGCTGGCCGCCCAGGAGAGCAAGCGCACCCTCGGGGACGCGGAACTCACCGAACGCGCCGAGCGCCTGTCCGAGCAGTACTTCGACGGCCGCGCCCGCCCCCGCTCGGTCCGCTGGGTGACCAACCAGAACACCCGCTGGGGCTCCTGCACCCCGGCCGAGGGCAGCATCCGCCTCTCCCACCGCCTCCAGGGCATGCCCGAGTACGTCGTCGACTACGTGCTCCTGCACGAGCTGGCCCACCTCCTCGTCCCCGGCCACGGACCCCGCTTCTGGGAACTGCTGGAGGCGTACCCGCGCACCGAGCGGGCCCGCGGCTACCTGGAGGGCGTGGTCGCGGCCGAGCGCCTCCCGCAGGTCCCCACCGCCCGCGAGGAATGACCCCCGGGCCGCAGCGGCGGCCGGACCGGGCCCCGGACCACCCCCCCCCCCGCGTCACACGGCGTGTTGTGTACCGGCTTGGTACCGGCTTGGCCGGATGTCGGCAGATGCCGTTAGCCTGAGCGGCACGCAAGCTCAGTCGGGATGGGGGACGTCGTTACGTATGGCAAGGGAATTCCAACGCGGCCACAAGGCCAAGGTCAGTGATCTCACGGCGGGCACCG
This sequence comes from Streptomyces sp. WAC03905, assembly GCF_057371075.1. Taxonomy (NCBI): domain Bacteria; kingdom Bacillati; phylum Actinomycetota; class Actinomycetes; order Kitasatosporales; family Streptomycetaceae; genus Streptomyces; species Streptomyces sp. WAC03905. The sequence goes on along the minus strand of NZ_JBXYDZ010000003.1, from coordinate 2,886,589 downwards.
ATCTGTACGTAGGCGTCCAGATCGCCGCCCCCGGGCTCACCTTCGACATCAGCTGTTTCGGCCTCGACGCCAACGAACAGCTGTCGGACGACCGCTACTTCGTGTTCTTCAACCAGCCGAAGTCGCCGGAAGAGTCCATCCAGCTGCTCGGTCCGCAGGCCGGTGACACGGAATCCTTCCGGGTGACCCTGGACCGCGTCCCGGCGTCCATCCACAAGCTGTCCTTCACCGCCACCATCGACGGCGCCGGACAGATGTCGCAGATCGGCCCGGGCCACATCCGGATCGTCGCCGGCGGCGAAGAGGTCGTCCGGTACGCCTTCACCGGCGCGGAGTTCAGCACCGAGCGGGCCGTCATGCTCGGCGACTTCTACCTGAAGGACGTGTGGCGCTTCGCCGCCGTCGGCCAGGGCTTCGACGGCGGGCTCGACGCCCTCCTGAAGAACTTCGGCGGCGAGGTGGCCGAGGAGCAGCCGCAGCAGCAGGCCCCCGCCGGCGCAGGCGCCCCCGCCTTCGCCCCGCCCCCGCAGGCGGCCGCCCCGGCCCCGTCCTTCGGCGCCCCGGCCCCGCAGGCCCCCCAGGCCCCGGCCCCCGCCCCGTCCTTCGGCGCGCCCGCCCCGGCCCCCGCGCCCCAGGCGCCGCAGTACCCGCAGCCCGCGGCTCCCGCCCCGGTGCACGCCGCGCCCACCATGGCCGCGCCCCTCGCCCCGCAGGCCCCCGCGCCCTACGGCCAGCCGCCCCAGCAGCCCTCGTACGGCCAGGTGCCCGGACAGGCCCCCGGGCAGTACCCGGGACAGGTGCCGCCGCCCGCCCCGGCCCCCGGCGGCTACGGGCAGCAGCCCTCATACGGCCAGGTCCCGGGCCAGATGCCGGGTCAGGTCCCGGGCCACCAGCCCGGCTACGCCCCGCAGGCCGCCGCCGCCCCCGCGGCCGGTCTCGCCGCGGCGCTCCAGCCGTACAAGGAGGCTCCGACCGGCTCCCGCTGGACCCCGCAGAACCAGCAGCTCATGCGGGTCGACCTGTCGATGGGCGGCCAGGCCGTCCTCGCCCGCCAGGGCAGCATGGTGCTGTACCAGGGCAAGGTCGACTTCAGCTACAAGGGCGCCGGCTTCGCCGGCCGCATCGTCGGCAACGCCACCGGCCAGGAGATGCAGCTCATGCGCTGCACCGGCCGCGGCCAGGTCTTCCTCGCCGAGAACGGCGCGCACCTGCACGCCATCGAGCTCCAGGGCGACGCGATCTGCGTCTCCGCGGAGAACGTCCTCGCCTTCGACGAGTCCCTCCAGCACGAGGTCCGCCGCATCGAGGGCCACGGCATCCCCGGCGGCGCCCTGTTCACCATGCAGTTCCAGGGCACCGGCACGGTGATCGTCAAGACCCACGGCGTCCCGGTCGTCCTGCCCGTCACCCCGACCACCTTCGCGGACAGCAACGCCATCGTGGCGTGGTCGGCCGCCTCGCAGGTGATCCTTTCCAGCCAGGTCCGGCTGCGGCGCAACGCCTACCCCGGCCACAGCGGGGAGACCGTGAACCTCCAGTTCCGCGGCGCCCCCGGCAACTTCATCGTCGTCCAGCCGTACGAGGTCTGAGGGAGCCCGACATGAACGCAATGAACCAGCAGCTCGCGGGCTTCGCCCCGACCCCCGTCACGGCCCGCATGGAGAACCACGGGCGGTCCATGCTCAAGGTCGCCATGCAGAGCGGCCAGGACCTCTTCGCCCGCACCGGCTCGATGGTCGCCTACGAGGGCTTCGTGCAGTACGAGCCCAACCCGCCGGCCGTCCGCCAGATGGCCTCGCAGTGGGTCACGGGCGAGGGCGCACCCCTGATGAAGTGCACCGGCGACGGCCTCCTGTACCTCGCCGACTACGGCGCCGACGTCGTCGTCATCAACCTCAACAACGACGCGCTGTCGGTCAACGGCACCAACCTGCTCGCCTTCGACGCCCACCTCCAGTGGGGCGTCGAGCGGGTCAAGGGCCTCGCGAAGTTCGCCGGGCAGGGCCTGTTCAACGTCCAGGTCGCGGGCACCGGCTGGGTCGCCCTGACCTCGCGCGGCACCCCGATCGTGGTCGACTGCGGACGCGGCGAGGACGAGACGTACGTCGACCCCGACGCGCTCGTCGCCTGGTCGCCGAACCTGAAGGTCAAGGGCAAGCGCAGCTTCAAGGCCTCGTCCATGCTCGGCCGGGGCAGCGGGGAGGCCTACCAGATGGCCTTCTCCGGGCAGGGCATCGTCGTCGTACAGCCCAGCGAGGACAGCACCGACCGGCTCCGGGTCCGGGGCTGAGGGGGAGCGGACACATCATGCAGAGCGCACTTTTCGCCCACGCCGAGGCCCAGTCCCAGGACCGGTACACCGTCCAGAACCCGCAGCTGCTGCGGGTCTCGCTGACGGGCTCCGACGACGTGCTCGCCCGCAAGGGCGCGATGGTCGCCTACCAGGGGATCATCGACTTCGACGGCGAGTACCAGAGCACGAGCCAGCGCAACGCCCGCCGCCGCACCGGCGAGGGCCTGGACCTCATGCGCTGCTCCGGGCAGGGCACGGTCTACCTCGCCAACCTGGCCCAGTACGTCCACGTCGTCGACGTGGACCAGGAGGGCCTCACGGTCGACAGCAGCTACGTCCTGGCCCTGGACTCCACCCTGCACACCGAGGTCATCGCGGTGGACAGCCAGTACGGGATCTCCGGATCCGGCAAGTACCAGCTCAACATCTCCGGCCGCGGCAAGGTCGCCCTGATGACCTCCGGGCAGCCGCTGATGATGCACGTCACGCCCGACAAGTACGTCAACGTCGACGCGGACGCCATCGTCGCCTGGTCCACCTCGCTGCGCGTGCAGATGCAGGCCCAGACGCACTCCAGCGGTGTCTGGCGGCGCCGCGGCAACACCGGCGAGGGCTGGGAGCTGAGCTTCCTCGGCACCGGCATCGCCCTGGTGCAGCCGAGCGAGGCGCTGCCGCCGCAGAACGCCCAGATCGGACAGGGCGTCGCCGCGCAGTTCGGAGTGGGCCAGCACGGCGCCCACGCCCAGAACCAGAACAACGCCTGGAACTGACCCGGGACGGCGCGAAGGGGCGGCCCCGCGAGGGACCGCCCCGTCGTCACGCCCGGATCGGCCCGCGGGCCGGCCCCGGGCCCGTCCGGCGGCTCAGTCCGTGGCGGCGAGCCGCGCCAGGGTCGCCTCCAGCAGCAGCACCACCGAGGTGTCGGCCACCGACGCCACCTCCTCGTACGGGAACCAGCGCAGGTCGAGGGACTCGTCGCTGATCTCCGCCACCGCACCGGCCGGGGCCAGCGCCGCGTACTGCACGTCCAGGTGCCAGTTGCAGGGCGCCGGGATGGGATGCCGGTCCAGGCGCACCGGGCCGCCGGGCACTAGGGTCAGCCCCTGCTCGATGCCCGACTCCTCGCGGCCCTCGCGCAGCGCGACCTCCGCCAGCGTCGCGTCACCGTCCTCGCAGTGCCCGCCCATCTGCAGCCACATGCCCAGCTTCTTGTGCAGCGTCAGCAGCACGCGCTCCCGCACCGGGTCGATCACGAGCGCGCTGGCCGTGAGGTGCCCCGCCCCGCAGGGCTTGTAGACCCCGTCCGGGTGGGCGGCCAGGTGCTCCAGGTACAGGTCGCGCAGTTCGGTCTGGTCCTCGTACTCCTTCAGGACCGCGACGGCGTCGTCGTGCAGGCTCACTTCGTCCCTTCGCCTTCGTCGTCGCCCTGCTGACCGCGCTTCTCGGCGGCCTCGCCGAGCATCTTGTCGATCTCGGAGAAGTCCAGCTGCTCGCGGTGCACGAAGCCGTCCGGGTCGTCCAGGTCGGAAGCGGTCGGCAGCATGTCCGGGTGCTCCCACAGCCCGTCGCGGCCGTCCACGCCGCGCGCGTCGGTGAGCGAGGCCCACAGCCGCGAGGCGTCCCGCAGCCGGCGCGGGCGCAGCTCCAGACCGATCAGCGTCGCGAAGGTCTGCTCCGCCGGGCCGCCCGAGGCGCGCCGCCGGCGCATGGTCTCGCGCATGGCGTCCGCCGAGGCCAGCCGCGGCTTGGCCGCCTCGTGCACCACCGCGTCGACCCAGCCCTCGACCAGCGCGAGCGCCGTCTCCAGCCGGGCCAGGGCGGCCTTCTGCTCGGGGGTGTCCTGCGGCTGGAACATGCCGCCCTGCAGGGCCTCCTGCAGCTGCTCCGGGTTGGACGGGTCCAGCTGCCCGACCACGTCCTCCAGCTTCGAGGTGTCCACCTTGATGCCGCGGGCGTAGCCCTCGACGGCCCCGAACAGGTGCGAACGCAGCCAGGGCACGTGCGCGAAGAGCCGCTGGTGGGCCGCCTCGCGCAGGGCCAGGTACAGCCGTACCTCGTCCGAGGGGACGCCCAGGTCCTTGCCGAAGCCCGCGATGTTCAGCGGGAGCAGCGCGGCCTTGCCCGCCGGGCCCAGGGGCAGCCCGATGTCGGTCGAGCCGACGACCTCGCCCGCGAGGACGCCGACGGCCTGGCCGATCTGCTGGCCGAACATCGCCCCGCCCATGGAGCGCATCATGCCGAGCAGCGGGCCCGCCATGGCCTGCATCTCCTCGGGCAGCACGCCGCCCATGGCCGCGCCGACGCGCTCGGCGACCGGGTCCACGAGCTCCTTCCACACCGGCAGGGTGGCCTCCACCCACTCGGCGCGGCTCCACGCCACGGAAGTGGTGGCACCGGAGGGCAGCGAGGTCACGCCGTCCAGCCAGTGGTCGGCCAGGCGCACGGCCTCCTCGACGGCCGACTTCTCGGCGATGCCGACGCTGGTGTCCTTCACGCCGTCCGCCGTGCCCTGCGCGACGGTCTGGCGGGCGATGTTCTTGGCCATGTCCCAGTTCACGGGACCGCCCTCGTAGCTGAGCATCTGCCCGAGCTGCTGGAAGGCAGCGCCGAGGTCGTTCGGGTTCATCGAGCCGAACATCGCGGCGAACGGATTGTCCGCGCCGCCGGGGCCGCCGGCGCCCGGCAGCCCCATGCCCGGGAACCCGAAGGGATTCGCGGGGCCGCCCTGACCGCCCTGGTCGCCCTTCTTCCTGCCCTCGTCGCCGTTGTCCGGCTCCTCCGGCGGAAGGCCGAATCCGAATGGGGTGTCGCTCACGGGTTTCCTCGGCTCGTAGGGCCGCCGGCGGGCGCCGGCGGGCAACGGTCAGACAACACCACCCAGCGTAGACACCGGAGCCCGCATCCGGGCTCGGTGCTCCGCCGGCTCCTGGGCTGCGGCAGGATGGACATCACCTGGTGGGTACGCGTCACGGCGCGTCCCTACTGAAGACAACCGCTGGAGACGCCCGGTGAGTTCCCCAGATCCGCACGTTTCGGATAAGCGCAGCCGCGCGACGCAGGACGACGACCGCCCCGAGCACGGTGACGTCGCCCCCGGCGTTCGCCAGCCGCGAAACCCCGAAGGCACCCGCAGGCCCAGCCCCGTGATCGCCGTCACCGGCGCCGCCTCGGGCGTCGGCGCGGCCCTCGTCAGCCGCCTCGCCGCCTCCGACGAGGTCAAGCAGGTCGTCGCCATCGACGAACGGCGCGGGGACTGCGCGGCCGCGCAGTGGCACGTCCTCGACGTACGGGACCCCGCGATCGCCGAGAAGCTGCGCGGGGCGGACGTCGTGGTCCACCTCGCCCTCGACCTCGACCTGGAGACGGACCCCGCGGCCCGTACCGCGTACAACGTGCGCGGGACCCAGACCGTCCTCACGGCGGCGGCCGCGGCCGGCGTGCACCGGGTCGTGCTCTGCACCTCCGCCATGGTCTACGGGGCCCTGCCCGACAACGACATCCCGCTGTCGGAGGACTCCGAGCTGCGGGCCACCGCCGAGGCGACCGGCGTCGGCGACCTGCTGGAGATCGAGCGGCTCGGCCGCCGGGCCCCGCGCGCCCACCCCGGCCTGAACGTCACCGTGGTCCGCCCCGCGGTCCTCGTCGGCGGCACCGACACCGCCCTGACCCGGTACTTCGAGTCCCCGCGCCTGCTCGTGGTCGCGGGCTCCCGCCCCACCTGGCAGTTCTGCCACGTGGAGGACCTGGTCAGCGCCCTGGAGTACGCGGCCCTGGAGAAGGTCGAGGGCGAGCTGGCCGTGGGCTGCGAGGGCTGGCTGGAGCAGGAGGAGGTCGAGGAGCTGAGCGGCATCCGCCGCATGGAGCTGCCCTCGGCGGTGGCACTGGGAGCCGCGGCCCGCCTCCACCGCATCGGCCTGACCCCTTCCCCGGCGGGCGACCTCGCGTACACGATGCACCCCTGGGTGGTCAGCGTCAGCGGGCTGCACGCGGCGGGCTGGCGGCCGCGCTGGACCAACGAGGAGGTCCTCGCCGAGCTCCTCCAGGAGGTCGCGGGCCGCCACACGGTCGCCGGCCTGCGGCTCGGCCGCAGGGACGCCGCCACGGCCGCCGGTGCGGCGGGTGCGACGGTCGCCCTGCTGGGCGCCGCCGCCGCGGTCCGCCTCGCCCGGAAGCGGCGCGGGATCTGAGCCGGTCCGGGTCCCGGGACGGCCGGCTCCTGTAGGAGGCTCCCAAGGCGGGGACCGCGGGCCGGGCGAATCAGCTATTTCGCCCCGTCGGCGGCTGGGGCACGATGGACGGTATGGCACCGCACTTCGACCACCCCGGCGAGCAGGCCGCCCAGGACCCCGTCCGGCTGCTCGAAATCCGCGACACCCCGCTCTCGATCGACGAGGTCTTCCGGGCCGTCGGCGACGACGCCACGGGCGGGACGACGCTGTTCGTCGGCACGGTGCGCAACCACGACGGCGGGGCGGACGTCGACTCGCTCGGCTACTCCTGCCACCCGACGGCCGAGGCGGAGATGCGCCGGGTCGCCGAGCGCGTCGTGGCCAAGTACCCGGTCCGCGCCCTGGCCGCGGTGCACCGCGTGGGCGACCTCGCCGTCGGCGACCTGGCCGTGGTCGTGGCCGTTTCCTGCCCGCACCGCGGGGAGGCCTTCGAGGCCTGCCGGATGCTGATCGACGACCTCAAGCACGAGGTGCCCATCTGGAAGCACCAGACCTTCTCGGACGGCTCGGAGGAGTGGGTCGGCGCCTGCTGACGCCGCGGACCCGGACCGGCCGGCGGACGGAGTCCGGCGCGGCCCCCGCGGCCCGTGAGGCGCCCCCGGCGCAGAGCGGTGCGAGGGGGACCGTGGGGGAGGAGTCCTTCTCGGACGGCTCGCAGGAGTGGGTCGGCGCCTGCTGACCCCGGCCGCGGAGCGGCGGCGGCCGACGGGTACATTCACACCCGTTCGGCCGCGCAACACGCCCTCGATTTGCGTAACCCCCCTACGGGCACGAGCGTTGAAGCCACCAACGAAACGCACTTCGGGGTAGGGAGACACGCCCATGGCATCTCTGGCGTGGTTGCTGATTCCGCTGTTCGCCGCCATCGGTGCGGCGATATGGGGCAGCTGGGCGGCACGCGACCGCACGCAAGGCGACATATCCGAGCTCGCGGGCTACGCACGGTTCCGCGAGGCCATGGGCAACGGCCAGGGTCACGGCACCGCCGACCAGGTGAGGGCGAAGGCCGAGGCGGCCTCCGCCTCCGACGCCGTCTGAGATTCCGCTGAGAGTTCCGCGCACGGACCCCGTACGGACCGGCCCCGAGGGCCGCTCGCCGGGGCCGTCCCGTACTGTCGGATCCATGCCACGCCGCACCGCGACGATGCTCGCCTCCACCCTGGTGCTGTTCGCGCTGCTCTGCGCAGGGGTGTTCATCAAGGTCCCGTACTCCGAGATGAGCCCCGGCCCGACCGTGAACACGCTCGGGGACTCGCACGGCGAGCCCGTCCTCAACATCGCGGGACGCAAGACGTACCCGACCAGCGGCCACCTCAACATGACGACGGTCCGCGTCACGGGCGCCGACTACGAGATGAACCTGGTTGAGGCCGTCTACGGATGGCTGGCCGGCGACAACATCGTCGTCCCACACGAGAACCTCTACCCGGACGGCAAGACCGAGGCGGAGTCCACCCAGGAGAACGCCGAGGAGTTCAGCCAGTCGCAGCAGAGCGCCAAGGTCGCGGCCCTCAAACAGCTCGGCATCCCGGTCGCCGCCCGCGTGATTGTCGCCACCGTCGTCAAGGACAGCCCCTCCGAGGGCAAGCTGCACGCCGGTGACGTGGTCAAGGCCGTGGACGGCGCTCCCGTCACCGCCCCCGAGGACGTCGCCAAGCTCGTCACCAAGCACAAGCCCGGCGAGCCGGTCGAGTTCACCATCGTGCCCGCCGCCGACGCCGCCGCGGCGGCGAAGGCCGGCCGCGAGCCGGCCGGCACCTCCAAGGTCACCATCACCGCGGGCAAGGCCGAGGACGGCCGGGCCATCGTCGGCATCCGGGCCGGCAGCGACCACACCTTCCCGTTCGCGATCGACATCAAGCTCGCCGACGTCGGCGGCCCGAGCGCCGGGCTGATGTTCGCCCTCGGCATCGTCGACAAGCTCACCCCGGAGGACCTGACCGGCGGGAAGTTCGTCGCGGGCACCGGCACCATCGACGACTCCGGCAAGGTCGGCCCGATCGGCGGCATCCAGATGAAGACCATCGGCGCCCGCAAGGCGGGCGCCGAGTACTTCCTGACGCCCGCCGAGAACTGCGCCTCCGCCGCCTCCGACGTGCCCGACGGGCTGACGCTGGTGAAGGTCGACACCATCGACGACGCCACGAAGTCGCTGCAGAAGATCAGCAAGGGGGACACGGCCGGGCTGCCGCACTGCGACAAGCCCTGACCCTTCCGCCCTGCGCGGGCGCTCCCTAGGCGAAGGTCGCGGCCAGGGCCTCGGCCAGGCCGGGCACCAGGCCCTCACCGGTGAGGACCTCCGTCGAGGAGTCCTTCTCCCGCAGCCGTACGGCGGACTCGCGCGAGCCGTCGCGCAGCACCGCCACGGTGATGCGGACCTCCTGCCGCTCCGGGTGCCCGGCGACCCACTTCGCCAGCTGCTTGTCGCTCAGCCCCTCCGGTACGGAGGCCTCCGCGGACGGCGGCAGCATCAGGCGCTCCACGGTCAGCGCGCACCCGACGACGGCGTCGGGCCAGGCGATGGTGCCGAGGAACTTGTCGAGGGGGGTCCCCGACGGAACGGTGTCCTGTTCGATGGGGGTCAGGGAGCTCTTGCCGGCGTCGTCCCGGTCGAGGCCGAGCTGCGAGGCCAGGCGCGGCTCCTGCTTCTTGAGGCGGGCGGTGTCGACCAGCGCGAACAGCCGCGCGGGCTTGTCCCAGCCGAGGCCTGACGCGTACTCGTCGATCTCGAGGCAGGCGCGGGTCAGCGGGCCGGCCGCCATGGGGCCCGCCGACGGAGTCGGCTTGTCGGGCGGCGTGGGGGAAGGCGAAACGTTGGACATGGACAACATCCTGCCTCCTTTCCGCCGTATACCGGGAACTGACCGGAGCCTCAGTAAGTTGCATGAATGGGCTCTACGATCGGGGGTCCGTTCAATACCAGTACTCAGCGACTTTCGAGGTGCGCACCTTGGCTTTCCAGATGCCGGACCGCGGCGGAGGCCCTTCCGGGCCACGGATGAGAGTCGGACGCCCCTCCCGGCGTGCACGCACTCTCCTCATGACCTTGGGCGTACTGGCCGTCCTGGCCATGCTCTTCATCATGTTCGCTGGCTTCTGGACGGACTGGCTCTGGTTCCGCTCCGTGAAGTACTCCACCGTCTTCACCACCACGCTGTGGACCAAGATCGGCCTCTTCGCCGTCTTCGGTCTGCTGATGACGGGCGCGGTCGGGCTGAACATCTGGCTGGCGCACCGGCTGCGGCCGCCGCTCAGCGCGATGTCGATGGAGCAGCAGAGCCTCGACCGCTACCGGATGAGCATCGCCCCGTACAAGAAGTGGCTGCTGCTGGGCATCTCGGTGCTCGTCGGCCTGATCGCCGGGGCGTCGGCGGCGGGCCAGTGGAAGACCTGGCTCATGTACGTGAACGGGGTGCCCTTCGGCACGAAGGACCCCCAGTTCAACATGGACGTGTCCTTCTACACCTTCGACCTGCCCTGGTACCGCTTCCTGCTCGGCTTCGGCTTCGCCGCCGTGGTCCTGTCGGTGATCGCCGCGACCGTCGTGCACTACCTGTACGGCGGACTGCGCGTGACCAGCCCGGGTGCCCGGGCCACCGCGGCCGCGACCGGGCACCTGTCGGTGCTGCTCGGCCTCTTCGTGTCGCTGAAGGCGGTCGCGTACTGGCTCGACCGGTACGGGCTCGCCGTGAAGTCCAGCGACTTCAAGGCCGCCGACAACTGGACGGGCCTGCGGTACGTCGACGCCAACGCCTACCTGCCGGCGAAGACGATCCTCGTGGCCATCGCCGCGATCTGCGCCGTGCTGTTCTTCGCGACGCTGTGGCGCCGCACCTGGCAGCTGCCGGTGATCGGCTTCGGCCTGATGGTGCTCTCCGCGATCCTGATCGGCGGGCTCTACCCGGCGATCGTGCAGAAGTTCCAGGTCCAGCCGAACGAGCAGGCCAAGGAATCCCCGTACGTCCAGAAGAACATCAAGGCCACGCGCGACGCCTACGGCATCGCCGGCTCCGAGGTCACGGACTACCCGGGGGCCCCGCAGACGGACGACCGCGGCAAGCTGCGGCCGCAGGCCGACTCCACGGCCAGCATCCGCATCCTCGACCCGAACATCGTCTCGCCGGCCTTCCAGCAGCTCCAGCAGGTCAAGGGCTACTACGCGTTCCCGTCCACGCTCGCCGTGGACCGGTACAGCGGCCAGGACACGGTGATCGGCCTGCGTGAGCTGAACATCGGCGGCATCCCGAAGAACAACTGGATCAACGACCACTTCAAGTACACGCACGGCTACGGCGTGGTCGCCGCCAAGGGCACCACGGTCAAGGACGGCGCGCCGGACTTCACCCAGTCCGACCTCCCCTCCAAGGGGATGTTCGGCACGGACTTCGAGCAGCGCATCTACTACGGCGAGCAGACGAAGCAGTACTCGATCGTCGGCGGTCCGCAGAAGGAGCTCGACTACTCCGACGACAAGGGCGAGAAGGAGACCAGCTACCAGGGCGACTCCGGCGTCAACCTGGACAACCCGGTCAACCGTGCCGCCTACGCGCTGACCTTCAGCGAGCCGCAGATCCTGTACTCGGGAGCCATCGGCGACGGTTCGCGGATCCTCTACAACCGCACGCCCAAGCAGCGCGTCGAGGCCGTCGCGCCGTGGCTGACGATCGACGGGGCCCCGTACCCGGCCGTGATCGACGGCCGGATCAAGTGGATCGTCGACGCGTACACGACGACCAACGGCTACCCGTACGCCTCGCGCACCACCCTGGGCCAGAGCACCGCGGACTCGCTGACCAACAGCCAGCGCGCGGTGGTCGCCCAGGAGAATCAGGTCAACTACATCCGGAACTCGGTCAAGGCCACCGTCGACGCGTACGACGGCTCGGTGGACCTGTACCAGTGGGACACCCAGGACCCGGTCCTGAAGACCTGGATGAAGGCGTTCCCGGGGACGGTCAAGCCCAAGAGCGAGATCGACAAGCCGCTCATGGACCACCTCCGGTACCCGCAGGACCTCTTCAAGGTCCAGCGCGAGCTGCTGACCCGGTACCACGTCACCGACCCGCAGACCTTCCTCAGCGGCAGTGAGGCCTGGGCCGTCCCGGACGACCCGACCACCAAGGCCGGCACGGCGGTTCCGCCGTACTACCTGTCGATGAAGATGCCGGGGCAGAAGGAGAAGGAGCAGGTCTTCTCCCTCACCACGACGTTCACGCCGAACGAGCGGCCCAACCTGAGCGCCTTCATGGCGGTCAACGCCGATCCGGGCACCCCGGACTACGGCAAGATCCGCATCCTGAAGATGCCGACCAGCAAGCCGCCGGACGGCCCCGGTCAGGTGCAGAGCAAGTTCCAGTCCGAACCGAAGATCGCCGAGTCCATCCGCCTGCTGCGCGGTGGCGACTCGGAGATCGAGTACGGCAACCTGCTCGCGGTGCCGCTCGACGGCGGCATGCTCTACGTCGAGCCGGTGTACGTCCGCAGCTCCGGCCTGAAGTACCCGCTGCTGCGCAAGGTGCTGGTGACCTACGGGAACCAGACCGCCTTCGAGGACACCCTGGAGAAGGCGCTGAACGTGGTCTTCGGGGCCGAGGCCCCGACCACGCCGGTGCCGCCGGCCCAGCCGCCGGGGGAGGGCACGGTCACGCCCCCGACCAACCAGGACCCGACGGTCAAGGCGGCCCTCGCCGACGCGCAGAAGGCCATCGACGACGCGGAGAAGGCCCGGCAGTCCGGCGACTGGGCGGCCTACGGCAAGGCCCAGGACGAGATCAAGGCCGCGCTGAAGCGGGCGATCGAGGCCGAGGCGAAGGCCACGCCGCCTCCGTCGGGCGGCTGATGATCAATCGGTGAGGGCTCCGCCCCGCGTCGTGATACTGTGGTTTCACCGACGCGGGGTGGAGCAGCTCGGTAGCTCGCTGGGCTCATAACCCAGAGGTCGCAGGTTCAAATCCTGTCCCCGCTACTGAAAACGAAGGCCCGGATCCCATGGGATCCGGGCCTTCGTCATGTCCGGGGAGGACACGCGGTAGCTGGGGCGGGTGAGTTGGGGCGGGAGCGTGTTTGACTTACCTCACTGTGGGCATGTCGACAAAACGCTGTAGTGACCTCACTGACTGCGACATACCAGGTGTACGCGGGTAGCAGGTGATGCGACGATGGGATTTATGGGGGACAGGTCAACTCTGCTGGAGACAGGGCGGTTTGTGAGGGCGCAGGCCGAAGCGGGCACAGGAGCCAACGAGTCGGCACCCGTTGCCGACACGCACACCGCGCTGACCGATGCGGATTTCGCACAGGAGATGTTCGCCGAGACCGACGCGGCGAGCGACGCCGAGCTGGAAGCCCGGCACCGGGTGGCCGCCGACAAGGGCGACCCCGGTGCCATGAGCGTGCTCGGCGCCCTGCTGCTGCGCCGCGGAGACCTGGACGGAGCAGAGCCGTACCTGCGCGGGGCCACCGGCGAGGGGGACCGCGCCGCCGCCAACAACCTCGGCGTCCTGCTGCTCCAGCGCGGCTACCCCGACGAGGCCGCCGGCTGGTGGCGGGTCGCCGCCGTGGCCGGCTCCGCGCCCGCCGCGCACGCCCTGGGCCGCCACTTCCGCGAGCGCGGGGACGAGCCCGCCGCCGAGTACTGGCTGCGCCAGGCGGCGGAATCCGGCCATGCCCTGGGCGCGTACGGACTGGCCGACCTGCTGGAACACCGTGGCGACAAGGGCGTGGAGCGGTGGTTCCGCGCCGCCGCCGAACAGGGCCACCGCGAGGCCGCCTACCGGCTGGCGCGGCACCTGCGCAAGGGCGACCCCGCCGAGGCCGAGCAGTGGTACCGGCAGGCCGCCGCCCGCGGACACCGGCGCGCCGCACTGCACCTGGGCGCGCTGCTGGAGGCGCGCGGGGAACTGAAGGAGGCCGGCCGCTGGTACCTGACCTCCGCCAAGCAGGGCGAGGCGCGGGCCGCGTGCGCGCTCGGCTTCCTGCTGCGCGACGCGGGCGACGAGGACAGCGCCGCCGCGTGGTGGCACCGGGCTGCCCAGGACGGCGACGGCAACGCCGCGAACGCCCTGGGCGCACTGCACGCCGCGCGGGGCGAGACCCAGACCGCCGAGCGCTGGTACCGGACCGCCATGGACGCCGGCGATCAAAACGGGGCGTACAACCTTGCTCTGCTGTGCGCCGCACAGGACCGGACCGCCCAGGCCGAGCAGTGGTACCGCCGCGCCGCCTACGCCGGGCACCGCGAGGCGGCCAACGCGCTGGCCATCATGCTGCTCCAGGTCGGCGACGCCGCGGGGGCCGAGCCCTGGTTCTCGAAGGCCGCCGAGGCGGGCAGCGTGGACGCCGCGTTCAACCTCGGCATCCTGTACGCCAGCCGCGACGATGACCGTACGGCCCTGAAGTGGTACGAGCGGGCCGCTTCGGCCGGTCACACCGACGCGGCCCTCCAGGTCGGGATCGCCCTCGTGCGGGACGGGGAGGAGCGGGCCGCCGAGCGGCACCTGCGGTGCGCGGCGGGCGGCGGCAGCGCGGAGGCGGCGTTCCGCCTGGCCGCACTGCTGGAGTCGCTGGCCCCGCCGCCCGAGCCGCCGGCCCTGGGTGAGCCGGTGGGCAGCGCCCCGCGCACCGAGAGCGAGGAGTGGTACGAGCGGGCCGCCGAGCTGGGGCACCGCCGGGCCCAGGTCCGCGTCGGCATGCTCGCGGCCGCCCGCGGTGACATGGAGGCGGCCGCCCGCTGGTACCGGGAGGCGGCCGAAGCCGGCTCCCGCAACGGCGCGTTCAACCTGGGGCTGCTGCTGGCCCGCGAGGGGAGCGAGCCGGAGGCCGCCCTGTGGTGGACCCGCGCCGCGGTCGCGGGCCATGGGCGTGCCGCGCTGCGCCTCGGCCTGCTCGCGGCCCGCCACGGCGATCTCGCGGAGGGCCAGAAGTGGTGCGCCCGCGCCATGGAACTGGGTCCGGCGGAGGTCTCGGAGCGCGCTGCCCGGCTCCGCGAGGCCCTCGCGGAGGAACTCTCGGCGTGACCGGGGGCCGACCGGCCCCCGGACGACGGATTTGCATCTGCCGGGGGCCCTCCCGTAACGTGGGGTTCACCGACGCGGGGTGGAGCAGCTCGGTAGCTCGCTGGGCTCATAACCCAGAGGTCGCAGGTTCAAATCCTGTCCCCGCTACTGAAGCCTCAGGGCCCGGATCCCATGGATCCGGGCCCTGAGTCGTACCCGGAGCCGTTTCCACCGGCGAAGCCCCCGGGACACCTCCGGCCGCCTCCGGAGGTCCCCGAAGCAGCCGTGAGGCCCGGACCCCGCAGGGTCCGGGCCTCTCCGTCGTCCGGGCCGGCCGGGATCAGGCGCCGGCGCAGTTCGGGCAGACGCCCCGGTAGGTGACCTCGACCGCCGACACGACGAAGCCGAAGCGCTCCGAGTCCGGCAGGTCGGCCAGCGGATTGCCCGCCGGGTGGACGTCCCGGATGGCGCCGCACCGGGCGCAGACCAGGTGCTGGTGGGGTCGGTGGGCGTTCGGGTCGTACCGCTTGGCGCGCCGGTCGGTGGCCACTTCCAGGACCTCGCCGAGTGAGACGAGCTCGCCCAGGGTGTTGTAGACGGTCGCGCGGGAGATTTCGGGCAGCTTGGCGACGGCGCGCGCGTGCACCTCGTCGGCCGTCAGGTGCACGTGGTCACCGTCGAGCACCTCGGCCACGACGCGCCGCTGTGCCGTCATGCGCCAGCCGCGTCCGCGAAGTCGTTCCAGCAGGTCACTCATGGACACCAGCCTAACAGTGAGGGGATTCGGTGTAACTCCCGAACCGGTGCGGACTTGGATGCTTACTTGACTTAGACAAAGTCCATCGTAGGATCGAGTACGGCGAACGCCAAGGACAGGACACGCAGCGATGACGCAGGAGGCGCACGTGACGCAGGGACCGCTCACCACGGAGGCCGGGGCGCCGGTGGCCGACAACCAGAACAGCGAGACGGCCGGCATCGGCGGCCCCGTTCTGGTCCAGGACCAGCTCCTGCTGGAGAAGCTCGCGCACTTCAACCGCGAGCGCATCCCGGAGCGCGTGGTGCACGCCCGCGGCGCCGGCGCGTACGGCACCTTCACGCTGACCCGTGACGTCTCGCAGTGGACCCGCGCCGCCTTCCTCTCCGAGGTCGGCAAGCAGACCGAGACCTTCCTGCGCTTCTCCACCGTCGCGGGCAACCTCGGCAGCGCCGACGCGGTGCGCGACCCCCGCGGCTGGGCGCTGAAGTTCTACACCGAAGAGGGCAACTACGACCTCGTCGGCAACAACACCCCGGTGTTCTTCATCAAGGACGCCATCAAGTTCCCCGACTTCATCCACACCCAGAAGCGCGACCCGTACACCGGCTCGCAGGAGGCGGACAACGTCTGGGACTTCTGGGGCCTGTCGCCCGAGTCCACCCACCAGGTGACCTGGCTGTTCGGTGACCGCGGCATCCCGGCGTCCTACCGCCACATGAACGGCTACGGCTCCCACACCTTCCAGTGGAACAACGAGGCCGGCGAGGTCTTCTGGGTCAAGTACCACTTCAAGACCGACCAGGGCATCAAGAACCTCACCCAGGCCGAGGCCAACCGGCTCGCCGGTGAGGACCCCGACAGCCACCAGCGCGACCTGCGCGAGGCCATCGAGCGCGGCGACTTCCCGACCTGGACCGTGCAGGTCCAGATCATGCCCGCGGCCGACGCGGCGACCTACCGCTTCAACCCGTTCGACCTCACCAAGGTGTGGCCGCACGCCGACTACCCGCCGATCGAGATCGGCAAGCTGGAGCTCAACCGCAACCCGGACAACGTCTTCGCCGAGGTCGAGCAGAGCATCTTCTCCCCGGCGCACTTCGTCCCCGGCATCGGCCCCTCCCCGGACAAGATGCTCCAGGGCCGCCTCTTCGGCTACGGCGACGCCCACCGCTACCGTGTCGGCATCAACGCCGACCACCTGCCGGTGAACCGTCCGCACGCCACCGAGGCGCGCACCAACTCCCGTGACGGCCACCTCTACGACGGCCGCCACAAGGGTGCGAAGAACTACGAGCCGAACAGCTTCGGCGGACCGCGCGAGACCGGCCGTCCGCTGTGGCAGCCGACTGCGCTCACCGGCGGTACCGGCAACCACGCCGCCCCCGTCCACAGCGAGGACAACGACTTCGTCCAGGCGGGCAACCTCTACCGCCTCTACTCCGAGGACGAGAAGACCCGCCTGATCGAGAACCTGTCCGGCTTCATCGCCAAGGTCTCCCGCGACGACATCGTCGAGCGCGCGATCGACAACTTCCGCCAGGCGGACGGCGACTTCGGCAAGCGGCTCGACGCCGCGGTCCAGGCCCTCCGCGGCTGACGGACACCGCTCGCCGGAGCGGGACGCCGGGCCGCAGCCCTCCCCGGGGCTGCGGCCCGGCGTCGTCTCAGGCGGGCACCGTGCGCCGCGCCGGGACCCAGCAGCGGATGACGTCGCGCACGGACACGATCCCCACCGGCCCCCCGTGCTCCAGGACGATCAGATGCCGGAAACCGCCGTGCGCCATGGCCTCGGCCGCCTCCTGCACCGTCGCGTCGGGGGTGCAGAAGACGACGTTGTTGGTGGTGTGCGCGCCCACGGACTCCCGGTCGGGATCGTGGCCGGCGCCGATCGAGTTGAGGATGTCGCGCTCGGTCAGGATGCCGATGCCGCTGTGGTCGGGGTCGAGGACGACGGCCGCGCCGACGCGTCGGCCGGACATCAGGCAGGCCGCCTGCCGGAGGGTGTGTGCGGGTCCGAGGGTGAGGATCACGGTGCTCATTGCGTCACGGACGAGCATGAAGAGAGCCACCTCCTGGGGTGAGTCCCCCGCTTGGGTGGGTGCGCAGCGCGACGTCGTCTCCAGTGAAACGCTTCACAAGGGCACAAGCGGGGGGATCCTCAGATTCCCACGGACCGGGAGGGCCAGCAAGGAGGCGTGCGAAAGGAGCGCGCCCGGCGCGCACGCGCGTCAGGCGCGCGGGCGGAGCAGCTCCAGCATCTCCCCGTGGAGCAGGCCGTTGGACGCCGCCGCGTTCCCGCCGTGCACGCCGTCGACCCCGTCCAGGCTGGTGAAGCGGCCGCCCGCCTCCTGGACCACGACCGCGATGGCGGCCATGTCCCACAGGTTCAGCTCCGGTTCGGCGCACAGGTCCAGGGAGCCCTCGGCGACCATCATGTACGGCCAGAAGTCGCCGTAGCCGCGGGTGCGCCAGCAGGCCCGCGTCAGGTCCAGGAAGCCGGGCAGCCGTCCCTGCTCCTCCCAGCCGCTCAGCGAGGAGTACGCGAACGAGGCGTCGCCCAGACCGGCCACCCGGGACACGCCGATCGCGGCGGTCCCGCCGAGCGCGCCGCCCGAGTACGCCCCGCCGCCCTGCGAGGCCCACCAGCGGCGGCCCAGCGCCGGCGCGGACACCACGCCGACCACCGGGCGGAACACGCCGTCCTCGCCCTCCGCCATCAGCGAGATCAGGGTCGCCCAGACGGGGACACCGCGCACGTAGTTCTTCGTACCGTCGATCGGGTCCACGACCCAGCGGCGCGGGCCGCTGCCCTTGAGCCCGTACTCCTCGCCCAGGATGGCGTCGTCGGGCCGGGCCGCCGTGATACCGGCCCGGACGACCTCCTCCGCGGCCTTGTCCGCCTCGCTCACCGGGGTCATGTCCGGCTTCGTCTCGACCTTCAGGTCGAGCGCGCGGAACCGCTCCATCGTGGTGGCGTCCGCCGCGTCGGCGAGTTCGAGGGCAAGGCGCAGGTCATCGTCATACTCGGGCATGCCCGAACAGTATCGGGGCGCCCGGACCCCGGCCAGCGACGTCCACGGTGCGGCCGGACGGCGCCCTTGACGGCGGACGCACCCTTGACAGGGTCTGGCGCCCCGTCAACTCTGGCCGGAGGACCGAGCGGGGAGGCACGCATGCCGGCAGCCCGGGACCGCCTGCTGGACGCGGCGGCGGCGGCGCTCGCGGCGCGCCCCTGGTCCGACGTCCGGATGGTCGACGTGGCCGCCGCGGCCGGGGTGTCGCGGCAGACCCTCTACAACGAGTTCGGCGGCAAGGCGGGCCTGGGCCGGGCCCTGGTGCGGCGCGCCGCCGACCGGTACCTGGAAGGCGTGGACCGGGCGCTGGCCGCCCCGCTCCGGGCTCCCGAGCGGCTCGCGGCGGTCGCGGAGTGGACGCTGCGGGCGGCCCGCGCCCACCCCCTCGTACGGGCCCTGCTCACCGGCAGCTGGGGGCCGGGCCTGCCCGCCGCGGGCCGGCGCGAGCCCGGGCCCGGTGAGCTGGCCCGGGCCGTGCGCGACCGGGCGGCCGCCGCGCTCACGCCGGGGGAGGGCCCGCAGCGGTGCGAGCTGGCGGTACGGCTCGCCCTCTCCTACGTGATCGCCCCGGGGGAGGAGCCGGGGCCGGAGGAGCTGATCGGCCTGCTCAGTGCGCAGAGCCCGACAGCTGGAGCCCGATGACCCCCAGGATGACCAGCGTGATCGAGACGAGTTTGAGGGTGGAGACCAGGTCGCCGAGGAAGACCATGCCGTAGATCGCCGTACCGGCCGCGCCGATGCCCGTCCAGACCGCGTACGCCGGACCCACGTCCAGCTTCTTCAGGGCCAGCGTCAGCAGGCCGAAGCTGCCGAGCGCGAAGCACGCGAAGGCGACGGTCGGCCACAGCCGGGTGAATCCGTGGGAGAGCTTGAGGCAGACCGCGAAACCGGTCTCCAGGAGTCCCGCGACCACGACCAGCAGCCACGCCATGGCGAATGCCTCCCCGCGTCATGTGACATCACGTCACTTGGTGCGATTATGCACTTGTCCCGACACGTCCTCCGGCAAACACGGCGCAGCCGCCGGGTCGGTCAGTCGCCCTCGCGGCGCTCCCGCGTCCTGAGCAGCCGCCGCAGCGAATACAGCCGCGCCGGGTCCGCGTGGCCCTCCTCCACCCACCTGTCGAGCGCGCAGTCCTGCTCGTCGTGGCTGCACGCGCGCGGGCACTCCTCCGTACCGGGCACGAGGTCGGGGAAGGCCAGGATCACCCGGGAGGGGTCCACGTGGTGCAGGCCGAAGGAGCGCACGCCCGGGGTGTCGATGACCCAGCCGTCGCCCGAGGGCAGCGGCAGCGCCAGCGCGGAGGTGGTCGTGTGCCGGCCGCGGCCGGTGACCGCGTTCACGTGCCCCGTCGCGCGCTGGCGGCCCTCGGCCACCAGCGAGTTCACCAGGGTGGTCTTCCCGACGCCGGAGTGGCCCACGAAGGCGGTGATCCGGCCGGTCAGACGCTCGCGGACCCGCTCGGCCGCGCTTCCGGCGGCCAGCTCCTCGCGATTGGTGACCACGTAGTTCAGGCCGAAGGTCGAGTAGATCTCCAGGATCTTGTCGGCGGAGGTCAGGTCGGACTTGGTGAGCACCAGCAGCGGCTCCAGGCCGGCGTCGTACGCCGCCACCAGGCAGCGGTCGATCATCCGGGGCCGCGGCTCCGGATCGGCCAGGGCCGTGACGATCGCCAGCTGGTCGGCGTTGGCGACGACCACCCGCTCGTACGGGTCGTCGTCGTCCGCGGTGCGCCGCAGGACGGACTTGCGCTCCTCGATCCGCACGATGCGGGCCAGGGTGTCCTTCTTGCCGGACAGGTCACCGACGATCCAGACCCGGTCGCCCACGACCGCGGCCTTGCGGCCCAGCTCCCGAGACTTCATCGCGGTGATCGTGCGGCCGTCGACCAGGCAGGTCAGCCGGCCCCGGTCGACGGTCAGGACGAAGCCCTCCGAGGCGTCCTCGTGCTTGGGCCGGATGTTCGTCCGCGGCCGGTTGCCCTTGGGGTTCGGGCGCTGGCGGATGTCGTCCTCGTCGGTGTGCTTGCCGTACCTGCGCATGACGGGCCCTACGCTCCCGCACCCGCTTCGGGTCCCGCGTCCCCGGCCAGCATGTCCGTCCACATCGCGGGGAAGTCCGGCAGGGTCTTCGCGGTCGTGGCCACGTTCTCGATCTGCACGCCCTCCACCGCCAGGCCGATCACCGCGCCCGCGGTGGCCATCCGGTGGTCCTCGTAGGTGTGGAACACCCCGCCGTGCATCCGGCGCGGCCGGATGCGCAGGCCGTCCTCGGTCTCGGTGACGTCGCCGCCGAGCCCGTTGATCTCCTTGGTCAGCGCGGCCAGCCGGTCCGTCTCGTGCAGCCGCAGGTGGGCCACACCGCGCAGCACCGACTCGGAGTCGGCCAGGGCCGCCACCGCCGCGATGCCCGGGGTGAGCTCGCCGACCTCGCTCAGGTCCACGTCGATGCCGTGGATCTTCCCGGTGCCGGTGAAGACCAGACCCGCGTCCGTCAGTTCGCAGGACCCGCCCATCTCGGTGAAGATCCGGCGCAGCGCGTCACCGGGCTGCGTGGTGCGGCGCGGCCAGTCGGGGATCGTGACCGTGCCGCCCGTGATGAGGGCCGCGGCCAGGAACGGCTGGGCGTTGGACAGGTCCGGCTCCACGACCATGTCGCGGCCCAGCAGGGCCCCCGGGGCCACCCGCCACACGTCCTTCTCGCCCCCGGCCTCGGGGGTGTCCACCTGGGCGCCCGCCGCGCGCAGCATCTCCACCGTCATCCGGATGTGCGGCATCGACGGCAGGTTGCCGCCGACGTGCCGGACCTCGACGCCCTGGTTGAAGCGGGGGGCCGAGAGCAGCAGCGCGGAGACGAACTGCGAGGAGTTGCTGGCGTCGATCTCGACCGTGCCGCCCTCCAGCGCCCCGCCGCCCTGGACGGTCATGGGCAGCGCGCCGCGTCCGTCGTCGTCGATGCGGGCGCCGAGGGTGCGCAGGGCGGTGATGACCTGGCCGAGCGGGCGCTCGTAGGAGCGCGGGTCGCCGTCGAAGCGGACGTCGCCGTCGGCCAGGGTGGCGACGGGCGGCAGGAAGCGCATGACCGTGCCGGCGTTGCCGACGTCGACCGTCGTCGGGCCGTGCAGGGCGGCCGGGATGACCCGCCAGGCCTCGCCGCTCGCGGTGGCGCCGGCGGAGCTGGAGGAGACGGTCTCCTCGATGCCCACGCCCATCGCGCGCAGCGCGTCCGACATCAGCCGGGAGTCGCGCGAGCGCAGCGGGCGGCGCACCCAGCCCGGCTCGGAGGCGAGGGCGGCGAGCACGAGGGCTCGATTGGTGACCGATTTGGACCCCGGCACCGTGACGGTGGCGTGGACGGTCCCATCGGCGAGCGGAGCGGGCCAGAGGGCAGGGGCGGGGGTCTCGGTCATGGCCCCCACTTTAGTGGCTTCCTCCGGGCCCGGATCTTGATCGCCGTCCGGTCTCAGAGGGTGGTCACAGGCCGAGCAGCCAGCGGCCGCCGCCGACCAGCGAGCAGAGCGCGACCACGTGGAAGAAGAGCAGCCAGACCACGGGGTGCAAGTGGGTGAGGCGCCCCAGCTGGTCGGCGTCGGAATCGGGCGCCGCACCGCCCCTGCGCTTGGCGCCCAGCTCGAAGACCGGCCGGACCCCGCCGAGCAGCAGGAACCACACCACGAGGTACGCGAAGCCCGACTGCACCTCGGCCGGGGTCAGCCACGACACCAGCAGGAAGGTTCCGCCGGTGAGGACCACCGTCAGCGCCCCGTACGCGTTCCGGATCATCACCAGCATGGCCACCAGCAGGGCGGTGGCCGCCCACAGCAACAGCGTGATCCGGTGCGCCGAGAGCAGGGCCGCCCCGCCGAGTCCGAGCAGCGACGGCGCGGTGTACCCGCCGGCCGCGGTCAGGATCATCCCCAGGCCCGTCGGCCTGCCCCGGCTGACGGTGACCCCGCTGGTGTCGGAGTGCAGCCGTATCCCGCTCAGCCGCCGCCCGGTCACCAGCGCCAGCAGGCCGTGCCCGCCCTCGTGCGCGATGGTGATGGCGTTGCGCGACAGCCGCCACAGCGGGCGGGGCCCCACGGCGGCCAGCGCGACCAGACCGGTCGCGATCACCAGCCACTGCTCCGGTGCGGTCTGTATGCCCGTGAGCCGGTCCCACAGGCCGGCCGTGGTGCTGCTGTCCATGAGGTGGCGGACTCCTTGCGGTGGTGTGCGGTGGACATGGCAGTGTGACAGCCATGTGCGGACGGTATGCAGCGAGTCGTGGACCGCAGGACCTCGTGGAGGCCTTCGGCATCGAGAAGTGGGAACCGGAGGAGGCCCTGGACCCCGACTGGAACGTGGCGCCGACGAAAGAGGTCCACGTCGTCCTCGACCGTCCCCTGAAGGACGCTCCGGATCCGCGTCCGGTTCGCCAGCTGCGCGTCCTGAAGTGGGGCCTGGTGCCCTCCTGGGCCAAGAACCCCGACGGCGCCGCCAGGATGATCAACGCCCGCTCGGAGACCCTGCACGAGAAGCCCTCCTTCCGCCGGGCGTTCGCGCAGCGCCGCTGCATCATCCCCGCCGACGGGTACTACGAGTGGGTCACCGCCCACGACGAGCGGCAGCTGGAGGTGGAGGGGAAGAAGAAGCGGGCCCGCAAGCAGCCCTACTTCGTGCTCCCCTCGGACGGCTCCCCGTTCGCCATGGCAGGCATATACGAGTTCTGGCGCGACCGGACCCTGCCCGACGAGCACCCCCTCGCCTGGTGGGTGACCTGCTCGGTGATCACCACCGAGGCCGAGACCGGGCCGCTGGGGGTCGCTCCCGAGGACGGGCCGCGCTCCCTGGCCGACATCCATCCGCGGATGCCGCTGATGCTCACCGCCGACCGCTGGGACGCCTGGCTGGACCCCGCGAACACCGACACCGGGGGCTCCCTGCGGGAGCTGCTCGCACCCCCGCCGGGCGGCCTGATGCGGGCCTACCCCGTGTCCACCGCCGTGAGCAACGTGCGCAACAACGGGCCCGAGCTGCTGACGGAGCTGGCCGCGCCGGAGGAGGGCACGCTCTTCTGACCGGCCGGGACGGCACGATGGGCGCATGACCACCACGCGTACCGAGAGTGTCGACACCGCGGCGGGCGAGGCCCGCGTGACCTGGCACACCGCCCCCCGGGCCCGGCTCGTCCTCGCCGTGAGCCACGGCGCCGGCGGCGGCATCGAGGCCCGGGACCTCCAGGCCCTCGCCGCGGCCCTGCCCGCCCGCGGGATCACGGTGGCGCTCGTCGAGCAGCCCTGGCGGGTCGCCGGGAAGAAGGTCGCCGCCGCGCCCAAGGTGCTGGACGAGGGCTGGCGCGGGCTGTGGCCGGCGCTCACCGGCCCCGGGCTGCCGGTGGTCGCCGGCGGCCGCAGCGCCGGGGCCCGGGTGGCCTGCCGCACCGCGGCCGCCCTGGACGCCGCCGGGGTGCTGGCCCTCGCCTTCCCGCTGCACCCGCCGGGCCGGCCCGAGAAGTCCCGGGCCGGGGAGCTGACCGGGGCCGGCCGGCCCACCCTCGTGGTCCAGGGCGGCCGCGACCCCTTCGGACGCCCCGACGAGTTCCCGGCGCCGACCGGGAGCCATCCGTACGAGCTGGTCGAGGTGGCCCACGGCGATCACGGTTTCGCCGTGCCGAAGAAGGCCGGCACCACCCAGGAGGAGGCACTGCGGACGATCACCGGAGCGGTCGGGGAGTGGCTCGCGCGGCTCCCCGCGTGACCCCCGCCACACCCTCCGCGCCGCCGCCGGACGAAGGCCGCAAACCCGCGGCGCGGCGGGGAATGCGCCGCCCCGCCCCCGATGTTGTCCCACATGTCGGTACACACGGAACGTCGGAGGAGAGGGAGCGAATGACCCAGGTCATCAGCCAGAACCGTCCGCAGGCCGCTGACCTGGACTGGACGGTGCTGCCCGCGCCCAAGCGCAGCCCGCTCCGGGCGGCGGGGGGCCGGGAAGGTCGACTATTCTCCGATTCGAGCGGATCCGCTTTCGGAGCCGCCACGCAGTCGGAGGAGGTGGGTCCTGTCGCTGGGACCGACGAAGGCCACGCGGAGGAGACGACCCAGGAGCGCAACGCGCGCTTCGAACGGGACGCCCTCGGCTACCTCGACCAGATGTACTCGGCCGCGCTGCGCATGACGCGCAATCCGGCCGACGCCGAGGACCTGGTCCAGGAGACGTACGCGAAGGCATACGCGTCCTTCCACCAGTTCCGCGAGGGCACCAATCTGAAGGCGTGGCTGTACCGCATCCTGACCAACACGTTCATCAACTCCTACCGCAAGAAGCAGCGCGAGCCCCAGCGCAGCGCCGCGGAGGAGATCGAGGACTGGCAGCTGGCGCGCGCCGAGTCGCACATGTCGACCGGACTGCGCTCGGCCGAGTCGCAGGCGCTCGACCATCTGCCCGACTCGGATGTGAAGGAAGCCCTGCAGGCCATTCCGGAAGAGTTCCGCATCGCGGTCTATCTTGCCGACGTAGAGGGCTTTGCGTACAAGGAGATCGCGGACATCATGGGTACACCCATCGGAACGGTCATGTCGCGACTGCACCGTGGCCGCCGTCAACTCCGCGGAATGCTGGAGGACTACGCCCGTGAGCGCGGGCTGGTTCCCGCGGGCGCGGGCGAGGCGAACGACCGGAAAGGCTCGGGCTCATGAGTTGCGGAGAGCCGCACGAGACAGAGTGCTCTGAGGTCCTGGACCACCTGTACGAGTTCCTCGACCATGAGATGCCCGACAGCGACTGCACGAAGTTCGAGACCCACTTCGGCGAGTGCAATCCCTGTCTGGAGAAGTACGGGCTGGAACAGGCCGTGAAGAAGCTGGTCAAGCGCTGCTGCGGGTCGGACGACGTGCCGAGCGACCTGCGGTCGAAGGTGATGGGCCGGATCGAGCTGATCCGGTCCGGGCAGGCGGTGCCCGACCACGACGTCACCGCCGACCATCCCGCCCCCGGCTGACCGCGCCGATATCGGTCGAACAGCTGAACAGCCGCCCCCGGAAGATCAGTTCATTCACCCGAATGTGCTAATCCGGGGGCGTCCGCATGGCGCAATACGAAAATGTGGCCCGCCCCGCTCGGGGCCCCACCTATTCTCCCCAATCGGTACCGGTCGGATTCGGTACCCGGCTTGCCCGGCCCAGGGGAGGAGAGCGCCATGCGGGGTCTTCCACCGGCCGCGCGCGGATTCGTCCTCTGCGCCGTCCTGGCGGCGTTCGCCTGCACCGCCCCGGCCCTCACGCATCCCGCCACGCCCTGGCCCGCCGTCATCCTGCTCGGCGGGCTCTACCTCGGCTCCGAGCTGGTCAAGAGCCGCCCCCTGCCGGGCCGGCGGGTGCCCGAGGGCATCGGCCCCTTCTACCCGGTGGTGCTCGCCGCCGTCTTCCTGCTGCCGCCCGCGGCCGCCGCGCTCGTGGCGCTCCCCGGCGCCTTCGCCGCGCCCGTGGCCGACAGGCCGGCCCTGGTGCGCCGGGTCTGGCACGGAGCCCAGCAGGCCATGGGCGCCTGGACGGCGGGCCAGGTGTTCGGGCTGCTCGCCGGCCCGGCCGAATTCCCCTACGCAATGCTCCCCGCCGCCGCGGCCGCCGCCGCCTTCTGCCTGGTGATCACCACCCTCGACGGGGCCATCCTGGCCGCCGCCGAGCACAGGCCCGCCGCCACGGCCTGGCACGGCCTCGTCACGCGCTCCCTCGCCCCGCACTGCGTCCACGGCCTCGCCGGCCTGATGATGGCCGTCATGTGGCGCAGCCCGTACGGGGTCCCGGCCGCGCTGCTCGTCCTGCTGCCGATGTACGTCTCCTGCTGGGTCTTCGCCCAGTACCACCGCGAGCGCGCCGCCCACCGGGCCACCATCCGCGCCCTCGTCCAGGCCGTCGACATCAAGGACCGCTACACGCGCGGCCACAGCGAACGGGTCGGCCAGGCCTCCACGATGATCGCCCGCGAGCTGGGGATGGCCGACGACCGGCTGGAAGTGGTGCGCATCGCCGGCATCCTGCACGACGTCGGCAAACTCGGCGTCCCCACCAGGATCCTGCGCAAGGACGGCCCGCTGAGTCCGCAGGAGCGCCGGATCATCGAGCTGCACCCCGAGTACGGGCACGAGATGGTGCGCGGCATCGGCTTCCTGGGCGAGGCCAGGTCCGCGATCCTGCACCACCACGAACGGGTCGACGGCTCCGGCTACCCGTACGGGCTGACCGGTGAGCAGATCCCGGTACTGGCCCGGGTGGTGGCGGTCGCCGACGCCTTCGACGCGATGACCTCGACCCGCTCCTACAGCCGGGCCCGGCCCGTGTCCACCGCCCTCGCCGAGCTGGACCGGTGCGCCGGTGCCCAGTTCGATCCGGTGATGGTACGGGCCCTCACCGACGCCGTCGGACGGCACGGCTGGCATCCGGTGGTCACCTCCGACGACGACCTCCAGGTGATCAGCGGCCCGGCTCCCGGCGCGGCGGCGGGCCCCGGGGTGCCGGCGCCGACGCGGCCCGCGCCGCCGGGGAGCGCGGACGGCTCCGACCCGGACCGCGAGCCGGGCCGGAGCCCGCGCAGCGGCCGTCCGACCGGCGGCGGCCGGGCCCGGGGCGGGCGGTGAGGGCGGCCGTCGCCCGGGCGCTGCTCGGCGCGGCCGGCGTGCTCGCGGCCACGGCCCTCGCCCACACCCTGTGGCACGGGGTGGCCGAGCCCGGCGCCGCCCTGGCCTTCGGCATCCTGGTCGCCGTCGGGGAGCTGGCCCGCAGGGACCGGCCGGACGCCCCCGAGCACCAGCCCGCGCCGCTCGGCTCGGCCGGCGCCCTCGCCTACGCGCTGTTCGGCCAGAACGCCGGCCACCCGACCCACCACGGCGTGCTGGAGACCGTCGCCGTCGTCGTCGCGGCCGCCCTCGCGGGGATCGTCCCGCACGTCGCCCAGGCCCGCGGGCCCGCCCTGGACCACCTGGCCCGCCGGGTGCTCACCGTCGCCTTCGCCGCCGCCTGCTTCCAGCCGCTCCACCACTCCGGCCGGCTGGCGGAAAGGGTGGGCCAGGGCCCCTGCCTCGTCCTCTTCCTGCTGCTCCTGCTGGGCCTGACCGCCCTGTGCGACGCCGTCCTCGCCGCGGCCCTGGCCGGAGCCCGCACCGGCTGGCCGTACGGACCGCTGCTGCGCGACGGGCTGCGGGCCCAGCTCGGCATCGGCTCGGCGATCTGCGCCACCGGCGTCGTCATCGCGCTCGGCGCGGCCGTCGCGGGTCTGTGGGCCGTCCCCGTCTTCAGCGTGCCGCTGCTGCTGACCCAGCGGTCCTTCCACCGGATCACCGCGATCCGCACCACCTACCGCCAGACCATCACCTCCCTGGCCCGGGCCACCGAGATCGCCGGGTACACCCCGCCGGGCCACTCCCGCCGCGTCGCGTCCCTGAGCTGCGCCGTCGGCCGGGAGCTGGGCCTGTCGGAGCGGGAGCTGACGGTGCTGGAGTACGCCGCCCTGATGCACGACATCGGCCAGCTCTCCCTGGTCGACCCGGTGCCGGACGGGGCCACCGCCGGGCTGCCCGCCGCCGAGGCCCGCCGGATCGCCGGGCTGGGCGGGGAGGTGGCCCGGCAGACCGGGGTGCCCGCCGAGGTGGCCGTGGTGGTGGAGCGGCAGGCGGACCCGTACCGGGAGCAGCCCGTGCTGGCCCGGATCGTGCGCGCGGTGAACGCGTACGACGACCTGGTGGGCGGCGGCCGTCACCCGGGCGGCTCACTGGCCGCCCTGGAGCAGCTCCGCCTGGGGACCGGGCGGGATTACCAGCCGGAGGTCGTGGAGTCCCTGGCGAGGGTTCTGGCCAGGGGCGGACGTGGCAGAGTGGTGCCCGTCCCACCTGGGTAACCCATGGGTAATGAGCGGCCGTCCGAGTGGGCATGGTTGGATGCCAGTAAGAGTGTCCGCAAGGCTGCACCGTAGTCCCCCAGCCACCGCTGGGAGGTGCCCCCAGGCAGGCGGGAATCGTGAGGATCTTCGGGAAGGTACGGCATAGGCCCTCCGCCTCGTGGCGGCAGGCCACCGACCGCGCGTTCACGCTGATCGGCGACGGGCGGTACGAGGACGCGGGCGCGCTGCTGACCAGAGCCGCCGACCTGGAGCCGTGGCTCTCCGAGTCCTGGTTCAACCTGGCCCTGCTGCACAAGTTCCGGCACGACTGGGAACAGGCACGGGCCGCCGGGCTGCGCGCCGTGGCCCTGCTGGACCGGGAGACCGGGGCCCCCGACTGGTGGAACGTCGGGATCGCCGCGACCGCGCTCCAGGACTGGCCGCTGGCCCGGCGGGCCTGGCAGGCGTACGGGCTGAAGGTGCCCGGAGACCCCCACGGCGCGAGCGGCGGCGGGAACGGCGAGCCGGTCGGCATGGAGCTCGGCAGCGCCGCCGTGCGGCTCTCGCCCGAGGGCGAGGCCGAGGTGGTCTGGGGCCGCCGGCTGGACCCGGCCCGGCTGGAGGTCCTGTCGATCCCCCTGCCCTCCTCGGGCCGGCGCTGGGGCGAGGTCGTCCTCCACGACGGCGTCCCGCACGGCGAGCGGGTGACCGCGGCCGGACCCTCGTACCCGGTGTTCGACGAGATCGAGCTGTGGGCGCCGTCCCCCGTGCCGACCTGGGTGGTGCTGCTGGAGGCGGCCACCGAGGCGGACCGCGACGCGCTGGAGCAGCTGGCCTCGGACGCCGGCTTCGCCGCCGAGGACTGGTCGTCGTCGGTGCGGCTGCTGTGCCGGACCTGCTCCGAGAGCGAGATGCCCAGCGACGAGGGCGACGGCGAGCACCTGGACCCGCACGACCACAGCGAGCCGGGCCACCCCGGGCCGCTGGGCCACCGGACGGCGGGCTCCGGATCCCTGTGGGTGCCCGAGCGCGAGTGCGGCATCGCGGCACCGGCCGGACTGGTGCGCGGACTCCTCGACGGCTGGGTCGCCGACAGTCCCGACAGCCGGGAGTGGCGGGATCTCGAAGAAGTCTGCTGACCGGGGGCCGTAGGCTGTACGGGCACATCGGTGGCCATCGGCGACCATCGGTGACCGGGACTTACGGAAGGCGTACGGCGGACATGGCGCAGCAGGAGAACCAGGTTGTCGACGGTGGCGAGGTCGTGAACGACGGGTACGTCGTGGACACCGAGGACTGTGGGGCGCGCGAGCTGGCCCACCGGGAGCGCGGCACCGCACGCCCGATCACGGTCGTCGGCAACCCCGTCCTGCACAGCGAGTGCAAGGACGTCACCGAGTTCGGCGACGAGCTGGCCCAGCTGATCGACGACATGTTCGCCAGCCAGAAGGCCGCCGAGGGCGTGGGCCTGGCCGCGAACCAGATCGGAGTGGACGCCAAGGTCTTCGTCTACGACTGCCCGGACGACGACGGCGTGCGCCACACCGGTGTCGTGGTCAATCCCAGGCTCGTCGAGCTCCCGGCCGCCTCGCGGGTGCTGGACGACTCCAACGAGGGCTGCCTGTCCGTCCCGACCGCCTACGCCTCGCTGGCCCGCCCGGACTACGCCGAGGTCGAGGGCCAGGACGCCCAGGGCAACCCGATCAAGGTCCGTGGCACCGGCTACTTCGCCCGCTGCCTGCAGCACGAGACCGACCACCTGTACGGCTACCTGTACATCGACCGGCTCTCCAAGCGGGACCGCAAGGACGCCCTGCGCCAGATGGCGGAGGGCACCCCGCGCTACGAGACCGTCCCCAACGACTGACCGGCAGGACCCCAGGAGGCCTGCGGGCCCCGGAAGGCACGCCTGAACGCGTTCGGCGTGGTGCCCAGGGTCCGCAGGAAGTGGTGGCGCAGCGCGGCCGCGTTGCCGAAGCCGGAGCGGCCGGCGATCACGTCGACCGTGTCGTCGGTGGACTCCAGGAACTCCTGGGCCAGCAGGACCCGCTGGCGCAGCACCCACTGGTACGGGGTGGTGCCGGTCTCCTGGAGGAAGCGGCGGGCGAAGGTCCGCGGTGACATGTGCGCGCGCTCCGCGAGCTGCTCGACGGTGATCTCCTCGTCCAGGTGGCGGGCCATCCATGCGAGCACCTCGCCCACCGTGTCGCAGGACGTGCGCGGCAGCGGCCGCCGGATGTACTGCGCCTGACCGCCGTCCCGGTGGGGCGGTACGACCATGCGCCGGGCGACGGCGTTGGCCACCTCCGCGCCGTGCTCCTGGCGGAGCACGTGCAGGCAGGCGTCGATGCCCGAGGCGGTGCCGGCCGAGGTGATCACCGGGCCCTCGTCGACGTACAGCACGTCCGGGTCGACCAGCGCCCCCGGGAAGCGGCGCGCCAGGGCCCGGGCGTGCATCCAGTGCGTGGTGCAGCGCCGGCCGTCCAGCAGTCCCGCCGCGCCGAGCACGAACGCCCCGCTGCACACGCTGAGGACCCGGGCGCCGCGCTCCACGCCGCGGCGCAGCGCCGCCAGCAGCGGTTCGGGGAAGGTCCGTTCGGAGGCGCCCCGGAAGGCGGGCACGCAGATCAGGTCGGCGCTCTCCAGTCGCTCCGGACCGTGGGCGGGGGCGAACGCGAAACCGGTCCCGGACATGGTCAGCGGGCCGTCCTCCGCCGCGCAGACGGCGTAGTCGTACGCAGGGAGCCCGTGGTCACTGCGGTCGGTCCCGAAGACCTCGCAGAAGATCCCGAACTCGAAGGGGGCCACGTCGTCGAGGAGGGCCACCGCCACATTGGTCAGCATGGATCCAGTGTGGCAGTAATTCACTCTTCCATGACAGTACTGCCACTGGCCGGGTTCCGTGAACGGAGTGACAGTGGATACATGAACACGTTCCTGAGCTTCCTCGCCGTCCTGGCCGTCGCCACCCTCCTGCTGGCCCCCAGCCTCTACGGGGTCCTGCGCGAGCGTCGGACCGACCGGCAGCTGCGGGCCGTCGAGACCCGGCTCGTGTGGCTGCCGCGGCAGAAGGCGGGCGGCATGCCGCCCACCCCGCGCCACCGGTACGGCCCGCGGCCAGGCCGGCGCCGCGGACGCCTCGCCCACTGACCGGCACCGGCCTCCTCCCCGCCCCGGAACGCGAAGAGCCGGGACGCGATCACCTCGCGTCCCGGCTCTCGGTGCCCCGGTGCCCCTAGAAGTCCTCGTCCAGGTCGACCGTGCCCTCGACCGCGACCTGGTAGGCCGACGGGCGGCGCTCGAAGAAGTTCGTCAGCTCCTGGACGCCCTGCAGCTCCATGAACGAGAACGGGTTCTGCGAGCCGTACACCGGCGGGAAGCCGAGCCGGACCAGGCGCTGGTCCGCGACGCACTCCAGGTACTCGCGCATCGACTCGGTGTTCATGCCCGGCAGGCCGTCGCCGCACAGGTCGCGGCCGAACTGCAGCTCCGCCTCCACGGCCTCCTTCAGCATGTCGGTGACCTGCTGCTGGAGCGCGTCGTCGAAGAGCTCGGGCTCCTCCTTGCGGACCGTGTCCACGACCTCGAAGGCGAAGTTCATGTGCATGGTCTCGTCACGGAACACCCAGTTGGTGCCGGTGGCCAGGCCGTGCAGCAGACCGCGCGAGCGGAACCAGTACACGTACGCGAAGGCGCCGTAGAAGAACAGGCCCTCGATGCACGCCGCGAAGCAGATCAGGTTCAGCAGGAAGCGGCGGCGGTCGGCCTGCGTCTCCAGCCGCTCGATCTTCTCGACCGAGTCCATCCACTTGAAGCAGAACTGCGCCTTCTCGCGGATCGACGGGATCTCCTCGACCGCGTCGAAGGCGGCCGCACGGTCGTCCGGGTCGGGCAGGTAGGTGTCGAGCAGCGTCAGGTAGAACTGGACGTGCACGGCCTCCTCGAACAGCTGGCGCGACAGGTACAGGCGCGCCTCCGGGGAGTTGATGTGCTTGTAGAGGGTCAGCACCAGGTTGTTCGAGACGATCGAGTCGCCCGTCGCGAAGAACGCGACCAGACGGCCGATCATGTGCTGCTCGGCGGGCGTCAGCTTCGCGAGGTCCGCGACGTCCGAGTGGAGGTCGACCTCCTCGACGGTCCAGGTGTTCTTGATCGCGTCCCGGTAGCGCTCGTAGAAGTCCGGGTAGCGCATCGGACGGAGCGTCAGCTCGAAGCCCGGGTCCAGGAGGTTCTTCTTGTCGGTGGAGCTCATTACTGGCACGCCTCGCAGGACTCGGGGTTCTCAAGGGAGCAGGCCAGCGCCTCGGCGTCGACGGCCTGCGGGAGGGCCACCGGAGCGGCGGTGGCGGCCTGCGCGGCGCGGGCGATCTTCGTCGCGGGGCGCGAGCGCAGGTAGTACGTGGTCTTCAGGCCCTGCTTCCAGGCGTACGCGTACATCGAGCTGAGCTTGCCGATGGTGGGCGTCTCCAGGAACAGGTTCAGCGACTGCGACTGGTCGAGGAACGGCGTACGGGCCGCCGCCATGTCGATCAGGCCGCGCTGCGGGATCTCCCACGCCGTGCGGTACAGCTCGCGCACCTCGGCCGGGATCCAGCCGAAGCCCTGCACCGAGCCCGAGGAGTCGCGCAGCGCCTCACGGGTCTGGGCGTCCCACACGCCGAGCGCCTTCAGCTCCTCCACCAGGTAGCCGTTCACCTGGAGGAACTCGCCCGAGAGGGTCTCGCGCTTGAAGAGGTTGGAGACCTGCGGCTCGATGCACTCGTAGACGCCGGCGATCGAGGCGATCGTGGCCGTCGGGGCGATCGCCAGCAGCAGGGAGTTGCGCATGCCGGTCTCGGCGACGCGGGCGCGCAGCGCGTCCCAGCGCTCCGGCCAGTTCAGCTCGACGCCGTAGTGGTCCGGGTGCAGGACACCGCGCGCGGTGCGGGTCTGCTCCCAGGCGGGCAGCGGGCCGCTGCGCTCGGCGAGGTCGCAGGAGGCCTCGTACGCGGCCAGCATGATGCGCTCGGAGAGCTTGGTGGACAGCGCCTTCGCCTCGGGGGAGTCGAAGGGCAGCTTGAGCTTGAAGAAGACGTCCTGGAGGCCCATCGCGCCCAGGCCCACCGGACGCCAGCGGGCGTTGGAGCGGCCGGCCTGCTCGGTCGGGTAGAAGTTGATGTCCACCACGCGGTCGAGGAAGGTGACGGCCGTGCGGACGGTCTCGTCGAGGCGCTCCCAGTCGATCTCGCCCGTGTCCGTGAGCACGAAGGCGCCCAGGTTGACCGAGCCGAGGTTGCAGACGGCCGTCTCGCCGTCGTCGGTGACCTCGATGATCTCGGTGCACAGGTTCGAGGAGTGGACGACGGTGCCCGGCTCGGCGGTCTGGTTCGCCGTCCGGTTGGAGGCGTCCTTGAAGGTCATCCAGCCCTGGCCGGTCTGCGCGAGGGTGCGCATCATCCGGCCGTACAGGTCGCGGGCGGGCATGGTCTTGCGGGCCAGGCCGTCCGCCTCGGCCTTGCGGTAGGCGGCGTCGAACGCGTCGCCCCACAGGTCGACCAGCTCGGGCACGTCGGCCGGGGAGAACAGCGACCACTCGGCGTCGGCGTTCACGCGGCGCATGAACTCGTCGGGGACCCAGTGGGCGAGGTTGAGGTTGTGGGTGCGGCGCTGGTCCTCACCGGTGTTGTCGCGGAGCTCCAGGAACTCCTCGATGTCCGCGTGCCAGGTCTCCAGGTACACCGCGGCGGCGCCCTTGCGGCGGCCGCCCTGGTTGACCGCGGCGACGGAGGCGTCGAGGGTCTTCAGGAACGGCACGATGCCGTTGGAGTGGCCGTTGGTGCCGCGGATCAGGGAACCGCGGGCGCGGATGCGGGAGTACGACAGGCCGATGCCGCCCGCGTGCTTGGACAGGCGCGCGACCTGGTGGTAGCGGTCGTAGATCGAGTCCAGCTCGTCCAGCGGGGAGTCCAGCAGGTAGCAGGAGGACATCTGCGGGTGCCGGGTGCCGGAGTTGAAGAGCGTCGGGGAGGAGGGCAGGTAGTCGAGGCGGCTCATCAGCCGGTAGAGCGAGGCGACTTCCTCGACGGCCTGGACGCTCTCGTCCGCGGCGAGACCGCAGGCCACGCGCAGCATGAAGAACTGCGGGGTCTCGATGACCTGACGGGTGATGGGGTGGCGCAGCAGGTAGCGGCTGTGCAGGGTGCGCAGGCCGAAGAAGCCGAAGCGGTCGTCGGCGCCCTCGGCGAGGGTGTGCTCGACCAGCGCGTCCAGGCGGCTCGCGTGCGCGCGTACGAACGCGGCGGTGCGGTCGGCGATCAGGCCCTCGCGGTGGCCGACCTCGACGGAGGCGGAGAAGGAGGTGGAGCCCTGGCTCGCGGCCTCGTCGCGCACGGCCAGCGTCAGCAGGCGGGCGGCGAGCTTCGAGTACGCGGGGTCCTCGGAGATCAGCCCGGCGGCGGACTCGGTGGCCAGCCCCCGCAGTTCGGCCTCGTCGGCGGCGGAACTGCGGCCGCGGAGCGCGGCGGCGGCGACGCGGCCGGGGTCGGTGTCGGGGAGGTCCGCCGTCAGTTCGGTGAGGGTACGCAGCAGCGTGGCCCCCGGGCCCTCGGTGTTGTCGCCAGAAACGGACTCGGCGCGCGGTGCGGAAGGCGCGATGGTCACGGCGGAAGCTCTCCCTCGCTCGGCCCGGGCAACGGCGGGCGGGCGCGGGCGCATGCGGGCGTGGCAGAACGGGCACACCGCACGGCGTCCACCGGCCCAACCGCGAGGCCCGGACGTGTCGGCACCCGGTTCGGTCGATCCGGGCGCGCTGACGGCAGGTCATCGGACTTGGTGTCCGGTTGTCGGACACTTCATACCGTTGCGGGACAGTTCCGGATTCCCACCGGATTCCCCTGCGGCGACAGCAGGCATGAGCATACATGTGGGGGCGCCCTTGTGCGGCACCCCCAACATGTAGTGTCGGCGTGGCTACAGCTTGAGTCGGTACGTCAGGAGTTTCAGGCCCTCGATGGGCGCCCAGTCCCGCTCCGGCGTGCGCTCGAAGCCCAGCCGCACGTAGATCCGGTGGGCCCCGGCCATGCTGCGCTGGGTGGACAGGACGACGCCCGTGACGCCCTCGATCGCCCGCGCCCGCTCGATGCAGGCCCGCACCAGGGCCTCGCCGGCGCCCTGGCCCCGGGCCGCGTGGGCGACCGCCAGCATCCGGAACTCCGCCTCGTCCGGACCGGCGATGTCGGCGAGCGGGCTGCCGGGTGCGGCGAAGGTCACCCCGCCCAGGACCCGCCCGTCGCGCTCGGCGACGAGCACCTCGGCCCGTGCGGCACGGCCGGCCACGTCGCGCAGCACGTGCAGATAGGCGTCGTCCTCGTTGAAGTCCAGGTGCCCGTCGGCGAGGTAGGCCTGCGCCGTGATCCCGCCCAGCGTCTCGTAGTCGGCGGGCACCGCCGTTCTGATCACCATGTCCATGCGGTCGAGTGTGCAGGACGTCCCCGGCGGGGGACGCGCGCAGGCCCCGCCGCGGGGTGCGGCGGGGCCTGTCGGTCGGTGGGGCTCAGCAGCAGCGGAAGCCCTCGCGGGGGTCCGCCTCGCGGGCGTCGGTGCGGGCGCGCTCGAAGGCGCGGCGGGTGAGGACCTCCGCGTCCGGGTCGTGGGAGCGGGCGTGGGCCACGTAGCGGTCGTAGGCGGCCTCCCCCGAGAACTCCCGTACGTAGTACCTCGCCCGGGCCAGGGCGGCGCGTACGCCGCTCACCCCACCGGCTCCTTGACCTGCCCGCCGCCCGGGTCGCGATCCGCCGCCGCGGCGGCGGCGAGCTCCGCCCGCTCCTCGGGGGTGGCGATCAGACCGGCCGGGGCCACGATCTTCGACTCGGTCCACGGGACCTCGGACAGCGTCGCCGAACCGGGGTCGCGGACGGCCTTGAGGCAGGTCCGCAGCGCGTCGGCGAGGACCACGATGATCAGGACCGCGAAGAGGGCGCACAGGACGCCGTCGACCGTGGCGTTGGTGACGACGGTGTGCATGTCGTCCATGTTCTTGGCCGGGGCGAGGACCTTGTCGGCGTCGATGCCGGCCTGGTACTTGTCGCGCTGGGCGAAGAAGCCGACCTTCACGTCGTCGGAGAAGACCTTCTGGTAGCTCGCGGTGAGGGTCACGGTGGCGTCCCAGACCAGCGGCACGCCCGTCACCCACGCCCACTTGAGCCGGCCGGACTTCACCAGCAGCGTGGTGCAGACGGCCAGGGCGACCGCGGCGAGCAGCTGGTTGGCGATGCCGAAGAGCGGGAAGAGCTGGTTGATGCCGCCCAGCGGGTCCTTGATGCCGACCCACAGGAAGTAGCCCCACGCGCCGACGACGATCGCGCTCGCGAACCACACGCCGGGCTTCCAGCTGACGTCCTTGAAGGACTTGTGGACGTTTCCGAGGGTGTCCTGCAGCATGAACCGGCCCACGCGGGTGCCCGCGTCGAGCGTGGTCAGGATGAAGAGCGCCTCGAACATGATCGCGAAGTGGTACCAGAAGGCCTTCATCCCGGCTCCGCCCAGGACGGCGGAGAAGATCTCCGACATTCCGAGTGCGAAGGTCGGGGCGCCGCCGGTGCGGGACAGCAGGCTGGCTTCCTCGACGTCCTTGGCGGCCTGGGTGAGCGCCTCGGGGGAGATGGCGAAGCCGAAGTTCGACACGGCCTGGGAGGCGGACTCGACCGTGGTACCGATGACCCCCGGCGGGGAGTTGACCGCGAAGAAGAGGCCGGGCTCGATGATGCAGGCCGCGATGATCGCCATGACGGCGACGAACGACTCGGTCAGCATGGCGCCGTAGCCGATCATGCGGACCTGGGTCTCCTTCTGGATCATCTTCGGGGTGGTGCCCGAGGAGACCAGGGCGTGGAAGCCCGAGAGCGCGCCGCACGCGATCGTGATGAAGACGAACGGGAACATCGACCCGGCGAAGACCGGGCCGTCGCCACGGGCCGCGAACTCGGTGACCGAGGGCATCTTCAGCGTCGGCATCGCGATGACCACGCCGAGGGCGAGGAGGGCGATGGTGCCGACCTTCATGAAGGTGGAGAGGTAGTCGCGCGGGGCGAGCAGCATCCACACCGGCAGGACGGACGCCAGGAACCCGTACACCACCATCCAGATGACGAGGGTCTCCTTCTCCAGGGTGAAGGTCCCGGCGAAGGAGGACTCGGCGACCCAGCCGCCCGCGACGATGGCGAGCAGCAGCAGGGCGACGCCGATGAGGGAGACCTCGGTGACCCGGCCCGGCCGCAGGACGCGCAGGTAGAAGCCCATGAAGACGGCGATCGGGATGGTCATGCCGATGGAGAAGACGCCCCAGGGGGAGTGCGCCAGGGCGTTGACGATGACCAGTGCCAGCACCGCCAGCAGGATGATCATGATGGCGAACACGGCGACCAGGGCGGCGGCCCCGCCCACGGGCCCGATCTCGTCCCGGGCCATCTGGCCGAGCGAACGGCCGTCGCGGCGGGTGGAGAAGAACAGCGTGACCATGTCCTGGACGGCGCCGGCGAAGATGACGCCCGCGACGATCCAGATGGTCCCGGGCAGGTAGCCCATCTGCGCGGCGAGGACGGGGCCGACGAGGGGGCCGGCGCCGGCGACGGCGGCGAAGTGGTGGCCGAACAGCACCCGGCGGTCGGTGGGATGGAAGTCGACACCGTTGTCGAGGCGTTCGGCGGGGGTGGCCCGCGTCGCGTCGACCTTCAGGACGCGCCGGGCGATGAAGCGCGCGTAGAAGCGGTAGGCGATGGCGTACGAGCCCAGCGCGGCGGCGAGCAGCCAGGCCGCGGAGATCTCCTCGCCGCGCGAGAGCGCCAGCACGCCCCAGCCGATGGCGCCGACGAGCCCGACGAGCACCCATACGGCGATGGACTTGGGGGAGGGCGAGCCCGATGGGGTTGCCGGACTCGCCGTGTCCCGTTGTGTCCCTGTTGCTTCCGGTTCAGGCATGATCCTCGTCCCCTCGTCGATCATCTGCGTAAGGACGCGGAATCTACGGGGGATCGCCTGGTGAACGTAAGACCCCGTCCGCATTCCGGTCGCGGGGATCCGCTGTGCGGGGGCGGCGGGGTACGCGCCTCAGGCGGCGGGGCGCTTGAGCCTGGCGACGAACTTGTAGCGGTCGCCGCGGTACACCGACCGCACCCACTCGACCGGTTCGCCGTCGGCGTCCAGGGAGTGCCGGGACAGCATCAGCATCGGCAGGCCGACATCGGTGCCGAGCAGGCCCGCCTCGCGCGGCGTGGCCAGGGAGGTCTCGATGGTCTCCTCGGCCTCCGCGAGGTGGACGTCGTACACCTCGGCGAGGGCGGTGTAGAGGGAGGTGTACTTGGCGAGCGACCGGCGCAGCGCGGGGAAGCGCTTGGCCGACAGGTGGGTGGTCTCGATGGCCATCGGCTCGCCGCTGGCCAGCCGCAGCCGCTCGATGCGCAGCACCCGCCCGCCGGTGTTGATTTTGAGCAGGCCGGCGAGGGTGTCGTCGGCGGTCACGTAGCCGATGTCGAGGAGCTGCGAGGTCGGCTCCAGGCCCTGGGCGCGCATGTCCTCCGTGTAGGAGGTCAGTTGCAGGGCCTGCGAGACCTTCGGCTTGGCGACGAAGGTGCCCTTGCCCTGGATCCGCTCCAGTCGTCCCTCGACGACCAGTTCCTGCAGGGCCTGGCGGACCGTGGTGCGCGAGGTGTCGAATTCGGCCGCGAGCGTGCGCTCCGGCGGTACCGGGGTGCCGGGCGGCAGCGTCTCGGTCATGTCGAGCAAGTGCCGCTTGAGTCGGTAGTACTTGGGTACACGTGCCGTGCGAGTCGCTGCCCCGCCGTCCGGCTCCGTGAGTGCCCCTTCGGTGGCCATCGCCGCCCGCCTTCCCGACTCCAGTTTCGCTGCCGTCACCGGCTCCTCCGATATGTGCGGTCACATGGTGACACGACTGGGGGTACAGGCCTTCTCTCTCCCCAGGTGTCGGTCCGATAACGGACCGGGCACCCGCTCATTAGACCCTTGACACCCCTAAAGGTCTAGGCCAAGCTCCAGCTACTGGTCTACACCAATATGGATCAGATCCCAGCCCCACGGCAGTACTTCGCGTATGTCACCGCGGCGGGCAAGGGAAGTGCAGGCAGGCATCCCTGAGGAGGGTGGCGTGAAGCGCAAGCTCATCGCGGCGGTCGGTGTCGCGGGCATGATGGTCGGTCTCGCGGCGTGTGGCAATGGGGACGACGACAAGGCCAAGGCCGACGCGGGTCCCAAGGAGATCACCGTCTGGGTCATGGACGGCTCCGCGCCGAAGGCCTGGATCGACGAGGTCAACAAGGAGTTCTCGGCCAAGCACCCCGGTGTGACGGTCAAGGTCGAGGAGCAGAAGTGGACCGGCATCCAGGAGAAGGTCACCACGGCCCTCTCCGAGAACAACCCTCCGGACGTCCTTGAGCTCGGCAACACCCAGACCGCCGGCTACGCGGTCACCGGCGGCCTCGCCGACCTGACGAAGGACAAGGGCCAGCTCGGCGCCGACGCCTGGCAGAAGAGCATGCTCGCCTCCGCCGAGGTCGACGGCAAGCTCTACTCCGCCCCCTGGTACGCCGCCAACCGCGTCGTCATCTACGACAAGAAGGCCTTCGCCAAGGCCGGCGTCACCCCGCCCACCACCCGCGACGAGTGGGTCGCCGGCCTGGAGAAGCTGAAGGCGGCCGACCCGGCCACCCAGCCCATCTACCTGCCCGGCCAGAGCTGGTACGTCCTCGCCGGTCTCATCTGGGACGAGGGCGGCGACCTCGCCGTCAAGAACGGCGACAAGTGGAAGGGCGGCCTCGGCACCCCGCAGGCCGGCGCCGCGATGGAGTTCTACAAGAAGATCCAGTCCTACTCCACCGCCCCCAAGGACAAGGACGAGGCCAACCCGCAGCAGTCCACCGACATCGTCCCCAAGGGCGGCGTCGCCTCCTGGATCGGACTCGGCTGGGAGGCCGGCGGCGCCGAGAAGGCGCTGAAGGACGCGGGCAAGGAAGCCGACTTCGGCTACTTCCCGATCCCGGGCAAGACCGCGGACAAGACCAGCACCGTCTTCCTCGGCGGCTCCAACCTCGCCGTCGCCGAGCGCTCCAAGAACAAGGAGCTCGCCAAGGAGTGGCTGGCCCTCGCCGCCGGCAAGGACCAGATGACCAAGTACGCCGCCGAGACCAAGGGCGCGCTGCTGCCGAACCAGGCCGCCGCCAACTTCACCCCGGCCGCGGGTTCCTTCGCCGAGGCCATGGGCAAGGCCGGCGTCAACGGCAAGATCACCCCGGTCACCGCGGGCTGGGCGAGCGTCGAGACCGAGCCGAACCCCATCAAGGAGTTCATGACGAAGGTCCTGAAGGGTGAGGACGCGGCCAAGGCCGGCGCGGACGCGGACGCCGAGATCGCCAAGCGCATCAACAAGTAGTCCCGCGAGCGGTCCCGCCCGCAAGCACGGGCGGGACCGCACCACCGCAGTACCCGCACGACCCAGCAGTGTGCACGCACCGGGGGGTGCGGCAGGTGCCCGGACACCCGCCGCGCCCCCGGTCGCGCATTTGACTCCACAGTCAACCGCGAGGAAGCCAAGCCATGACCGTGCACTCCCAGGGAGCGGTGACCAGCGCTCCACAGGACGCACCACCGAAGTCCGCCGGACTGCCCGAGACGCCGGCCCCAGCAACCGGCCCCGGCCCCAGGCCGCCTCGCGGGGGCGGGAAGTCCCTCCCCACCGGGTGGCTGCCCTACCTGCTGGTCGCGCCCGCGGTGCTCGCCCTCGCGACGCTCCTGCTGTACCCGCTGATCAAGAACGTCATCCTGTCCCTCCAGGACATCAACAAGGTCGAGTTCATC
Source organism: Streptomyces sp. WAC03905 (assembly GCF_057371075.1). Classification (NCBI taxonomy): domain Bacteria; kingdom Bacillati; phylum Actinomycetota; class Actinomycetes; order Kitasatosporales; family Streptomycetaceae; genus Streptomyces; species Streptomyces sp. WAC03905. Next base: position 2,845,541 of record NZ_JBXYDZ010000003.1, on the reverse strand, counting down.
CAGCGGAAGTACCCCTTCGCCGGATTCGACAACTACACCGAGCTGCTCGGCGACCCGGACTTCTGGACCGTCGTCGTCCGCAGCTTCGCCTTCACCCTGGCCAACGTCGCACTGATCATGCTCCTGGGCAGCCTCATCGGCATCCTGCTCAACAAGCTCGGCAAGAAGATGCGGCTGGTCCTCTCGATGGCGCTGGTGATGGCGTGGGCCATGCCGATCGTCGCCTCGGTCCAGGTCTTCCGGTGGCTGTTCGACGAGCAGTTCGGCGTCATGAACTGGGTCATGCGCACCGCCGGCTTCTCCGGCTACGAGCAGCACAACTGGATGGAGACCGGCCTCTCCACCATGGTGATCGTCACGATCCTGGTGGTCTGGGGATCCATCCCCTTCGTCGCCCTCAACATGTACGCCGGCCTCACCACGGTCGGCGCGGAGCTGTACGAAGCGGCCCGCATGGACGGCGCCAACGGCTGGCAGACCTTCTGGAAGATCGTCTTCCCGAACCTGAAGCCCTTCTTCCTCATCACCACCTTCCTTGAGGTGATCTGGGTCTTCAAGGCCTTCACCCAGGTCTACGCGATGAACAAGGGCGGCCCGGACCGCGCCTCCGAGATCCTGCCCGTCTTCGCTTACGTCGAGGGCCAGAGCCAGGCCCACTACGGCCTCGCCGCCGCGATCTCCGTCCTGACGATCGTGATCCTCGTGGTCGTCATGTCCTTCTACTTCCGCCTGATCCTGAAGCAGGAGGAGGAGCAATGAGCACCACCACCGCCGCGAAGCCCGCGGCCCCCGAAAGGCCGACGCAGCAGCTGCGCACCCGCCGCCCGCTGCGCCCCGCCGCCGTCGCCAAGAACCTCGGCGCCCTCCTGCTGGCCCTGGTCTTCGTCTTCCCCGTGTACTGGATGTTCTCGTCGGCCCTCAAGCCGGCCGACCAGATGCTCACGAAGGACCCCGTCTTCGTCTTCACCCCGACGCTGGACAACTTCGACAAGGCCACCGGCGTCCAGAACTTCTGGACCTACGTCACCAACAGCGTCCTGGTCACCGTCGGCGCCGTCCTGCTGGCCCTGCTCGTCGCCCTCGCCGCGAGCTTCGCCATCGCCCGGATGCGGTTCAAGGGCCGCAAGGGCCTGGTCCTCACCGTGATGATGGCCCAGATGGCCCCCTGGGAGGTCATGGTCATCGCGATGTACATGATCGCCCGCGACGGCGAGATGCTGAACAGCCTCCCGCTGCTGACCGCCATCTACTTCGTGATGATCCTCCCCTTCACCATCTGGACCCTGCGCGGCTTCATCGCCGCCGTCCCGGTGACCCTGGAGGAAGCCGCCCAGATCGACGGCTGCACCCGCGGCCAGGCCTTCCGCAAGGTGATCTTCCCGCTGCTGGCCCCCGGTCTGATGTCCACCTCGCTCTTCGGCTTCATCACCGCCTGGAACGAGTTCGCCATGGTCCTGATCCTCAACAAGGACAAGACCGCCCAGACCCTGCCCCTGTGGCTGACCGAGTTCATGTCCGCCTTCGGCAACGACTGGGGCGCCACCATGGCCGCCTCCTCGCTCTTCGCGGTCCCGGTCCTGCTGATCTTCATCTTCCTCCAGCGCAAGGCCGTCGGCGGCATGACCGCCGGCGCCGTGAAGGGATGACGCCCTCATGACCGTCCTTGCGCACCGCGCCACCGCCTCCGACGAGGTGACCCGCGACGCCCTCGCCGTCCTCCAGCCCGGCTTCGAGGGCACCACCGCCCCCGCCTGGCTGCTCCGCAGGATCGGCGAGGGCCTCACCTCCGTGGGCCTGTTCGGCCGCAACATCGCCTCGCCCGGACAACTCGCCGCGCTCACCGCGCAGCTGCGCGCCGAACGCGACGACTTCCTCGTCGCCATCGACGAGGAGGGCGGCGACGTCACCCGGCTGGAGGTCCGGGGCGGTTCGTCCTTCCCCGGCAACCTGGCCCTCGGCGCCGTCGACGACACCGGCCTGACCCGGGCCGTCGCCCACGAACTCGGCCGCCGCCTCGCCGAGTGCGGGGTCGACCTCAACTGGGCCCCGTCCGCCGACGTCAACTCCAACCCGGACAACCCGGTCATCGGCGTACGCTCCTTCGGCGCCGACACCCACCTCGCCGCCCGGCACACCGCCGCCTACGTCGAGGGCCTCCAGGCCGCCGGCGTCGCCGCGTGCACCAAGCACTTCCCGGGCCACGGCGACACCAACGTCGACTCCCACCACGCCCTGCCCCGCATCGACGTCGACCTCGACACCCTCGCCGCACGGGAACTCGTACCGTTCAGGGCCGCCATCGAGGCCGGGACGAAGGCCGTGATGAGCGCGCACATCCTGGTGCCCGCCCTCGACCCGACCCGCCCGGCCACGCTCAGCCCGCAGATCCTCACCGGCCTGCTGCGCAAGGAGCTCGGCTACGACGGCCTCATCGTCACCGACGGCATGGAGATGCACGCCATCGCCGGGACGTACGGGATCGAGCGCGGCTCCGTCCTGGCCATCGCGGCCGGCGCCGACGCGATCTGCGTCGGTGGCGGACTCGCCGACGAGGCCACCGTCCTGCGGCTGCGCGACGCCCTGGTCGCCGCCGTGCGGGAGGGCACGCTCCCCCAGGAGCGCCTCGCCGACGCGGCCGCCCGGGTCCGCGCCCTGGCCGCGTGGACGCGAGGGGCCCGGCCCGACGCGCGCCCGGAGGGGAGCCGCGCGTCCGGCATCGGCCTCACCGCCGCCCGCCGGGCCCTCGTCGTCACCGGTGCGCCGGGCCCGCTGACCGGCCCGTACGTCGCGACCCTGACCCCGGTCGCGAACATCGCGGTCGGCGACGAGACCCCGTGGGGGCCGGCCGCCGAGCTGGCCGCGCTGCTGCCCGACACGGCCTCGGACCTCTACCCGCAGGGCGTCACCGCCGCGCAGATCCTGGCGGCCGCGGGGGAGCGCACCGTCGTCGCGGTCGTCCGCGACGCGCACCGCCACCCCTGGATGGCCGAGGTCCTGGACGCCCTGGTCGAGGCGCGCCCGGACACGGTGGTGGTCGAGATGGGCCTGCCGCGCGCCGAGCCTCGCGGAGCCCTGCACATCGCCACGCACGGTGCCGCGCGCGTCTGCGGACGCGCAGCCGCCGAGGTCGTCGCGGGGGCCGTCACGGGGGTGTGACGCGCCGCGGAACCGGAGCCGGGCACCCGTCACAGGGGTGGTGCCCGGCTCCGCCGCGTACGCGAGAGGGCCGGGCCCCCGACGGGGAGCCCGGCCCTCGGCGCGTTCGGCGGCCTACAGTCCTTGCCAGGACGGCTTGTTGGCGTAGGTGTGGCGGAAGTAGTCGGCCAGCTTGAGCTTGGAGGCGGCGGCCTCGTCCACGACGACGGTGGCGTGCCGGTGCAACTGCAGCGCGGACGCCGGGACGAGGGCGGACAGCGGCCCCTCCACGGTCTGCGCGACCGCCTCGGCCTTGCCCTCGCCCGTGGCCAGCAGTACCAGGTGGCGGGCGTCGAGGATGGTGCCGATGCCCTGGGTGATGACGTGGTGCGGAACCTGCTCCAGGTCGTCGTCGAAGAAGCGCGCGTTGTCCACGCGGGTCTGCTCCGTCAGCGTCTTGATGCGGGTGCGGGAGGCCAGGGACGAACAGGGCTCGTTGAAGCCTATGTGCCCGTCCGTGCCGATGCCCAGCAGTTGCAGGTCGACGCCCCCGGCCTCGGCCAGGGCCCGGTCGTAGGCCTCGCACGCGGCGACGACGTCCTCGGCCGAGCCGTCGGGGCCCATGAAGGAGGCCTCGGTCAGCCCCAGGGGCTCGACGACCTCGCGCAGGACGACGGCCCGGTAGGACTCGGGGTGCCCGGCGGGCAGGCCGACGTACTCGTCGAGCTGGCATATCCGGGCCGCGGAGGCGTCGACCTCGCCCGCCCCGACCTTGCGCGCGAGCGCCTCGTAGACGGGCAGGGGGGTAGAGCCGGTCGCCACGCCGAGCAGGGCGTCGGGCTTGCGGCGTACCAGGGCGGCCATGGTCTCCGCGATGAGCTCGCCGCCTGCCTGGGCGTCCGGGACGATGACAACTTCCACGCGGGGCCTGCCGATCTGGAGTGGTGGTGTGGTATAGACCAATCTAGCAGAGGGAGCCGGGGTCCTGCGGGGGTCTCGACGCTTTCCATGGTGGTCCCGATCCGGACCCCCGGCCTCCCGGGGAGCCGCCCGGAAGGCCGGTGCGGTGCAGCGCCCACCACCCGCCCGGTGCTGTGGATTGCAAGGCGGAGGAGGGAGTCGACGCGGAGCGTCGGCGACCGACGACAACGCGGCAAGGCGGAGCGCCGGGCGGGCCGGGCCCGGCCATGATCCGCCGGACACCCCCTAGATCAGTGCCAACTGCAGGCCGCCCGTGGCGTCCAGGTGCTGGCCCGTGACCCAGCGGGAATCCGCCGAGGCCAGGAAGGCCACCACGTCCGCCACCTCCTGCGCCGTGCCCACCCGGTGGAAGACCGAGCGGGCGGCCAGATGGGCCCGGGTCGCGGGGTCGTCGAGGAGGGCCGCGTTCAGGTCCGTCTCGGTGATGCCCGGCCCCACCGAGTTCACGGTGATCCCCCGCGGTGCCAGCTCGGCCGCCAGCGAGCGCGTCATGGCGTTCGCGGCGCCCTTCGCCATGACCGTCGCCAGGATCGCCGGCAGGGCGAGGTCCGGGGTGCCGGTCACGTTCACGATCCGGCCGCCGTCCCGCAGTCGCGCCAGCCCGTGCTTGATCACGAAGAACGGCGCCTTGGCGTTGAGCGCGTGCGCCCGGTCGTACGCCTCCTCGTCGGTGTCCCCGATCCCCGCGAAGGTCGCCGCCCCCGCGTTGTTGACGAGGACGTCCACCGTCGGCGTGTGCGCGGGGTGGGCCTCGTACGCCGCCCAGAGGGCCTGCGCGTCCCCCGGGACGCCCAGTTCGGCGCCGATGGCGAAGGCCCGCCCCCCGGCCGCCCCGATCGCCGCGACGGTCTCCTCCGCCGCCGCCGCGTTGCGGCCGTAGTGCACGGCCACCAGGGCCCCGTCCCGCGCCAGCCGCTCCGACACGGCCCGTCCGATGCCCCGGCTGCCGCCCGTGACCAGTGCCGTCCTGCCGTCGAGCACGCCCATGACGCGCCCCCCTCCGCATTCGCTAGTGGTCGCTACAGAAAGGACCGTACCAGATTCCCTAGCGGCCGCTATAGAATGTGCGCATGGTGACCGGACAGCGCGGCAGGCCCCGTTCCTTCGACCGTGACGCCGCCCTGGACAAGGCGATGACGGCCTTCTGGGAGCGCGGCTACGAGGCGACCTCGATCGCCGACCTGACCGCCTCGATCGGCATCAGCGCGCCCAGCCTCTACGCGGCCTTCGGTGACAAGCGCAAGCTCTTCGACGAGGTCGTCGTGGTGTACGGGAGCCGGTACGCCGACTTCGCCGCCGTCGCCCTGGCCGAGGAGCCCACCGCCCGCGCCGCCGTCGGGCGCGTCCTGCGCGAGGCTGCCGAGGTCTACACCGACCCGGCCCACCCGCCGGGCTGCATGGTCATCAGTGCGGCGATCAACACCACCTCGGACGAGGTGGCCCGGGCCCTGCGCGAGCGCCGCAACGCCAACCTGGAGCTCTTCGAGAGCCGGATCCGCGCCGACGTCGCCGCCGGCGAGCTGCCGGCCGGCACGGATGCGCGGGCACTGGCCCGGTACACCGGAGCCGTGCTGCAGGGGATGTCCCAGCAGTCGCGCGACGGGGCGACCCGGGAGGAACTGGAGGCGGTGGCGGAGCGGGCCCTGCTGGCCTGGCCCTGACCGGGCGACCGGGTCCTGGAAGACCCCCGGACATTCCTCTGGGCCACGGTGCAGGACGGGACCCTCAACCCGTCCGGCACCGTAGCCCGGAGTACTTACGGCCGTCAGGTGTGCGGTTCCCGGCGGCCGGTGAGAGGTGCCTGCGCGGTCAGGGCAGAGCGCGCGACTACCTCGATCCGTCCTCCTGTGCGGGGAGGGCGGAGACCATAAGTCAATTCTGGACTAGACCATTCTGTTCTGTCCATCCAATGACGGTAGCTGGAAACCCGTCACTTCCTCCAACCCTACGCGGCGAGCGCCCCTCCTGGATACTCCTGAGTACCGTCGTGGGGAAAGTCATCGTGCGTACCCGGGGTACGCTCGCACCGTGCCCTCCATGAACGACCTCGTACGCCAGCACACCGCTCTCGGAGAAACCGATCTGGAGTGGCTCCATCTGCTGGTCTCGGAGTGGCAGCTGCTCTCCGACCTGTCCTTCGCCGACCTCGTGCTGTGGGTGCCCACCCTCGACGGCACCCGGTACGTCTCGGTCGCCCAGATGCGCCCCAACACCGGCCCCACCTCGTACCAGGACGACATGGTGGGCCACCTGGTGCCGCGCGGCCGCCGGCCGCTGCTGGACGCCGCGCTCGACGAGGGCCGCATCGTGCGCGAGGGCGACCCCGAGTGGCGCGAGGAGGTACCGGTCCGCGTCGAGTCGATCCCCGTCCGCCGCGAGGGCCGCGTACTGGGAGTGATCGCCCGCAACACCAACCTGCTCACTGTGCGTACACCCAGCCGGCTGGAGCTGACCTACCTCCAGTCCGCCTCGGACCTGGCACAGATGATCGCGGCGGGCTCCTTCCCGTTCCCCGGCCAGCAGGTCGACATGGACGCCTCCCCGCGCGTCGGGGACGGCCTGATCCGGCTCGACGCCGACGGAGTGGTCACCTACGCCTCCCCGAACGCGCTCTCCGCCTACCACCGCCTGGGCCTCGCCTCCGACCTGGTCGGCCAGGACCTCGGCGCCACCACCGCCGAACTCGCGCCCTCCCGCGGCCCCGTCGACGAGGCACTCGTCAAACTCGCCAGCGGCTGGGCCCCCCGCGAGACCGAGGTCGAGGGCAACGGCGGCGTCATCCAGCTGCGCGCGATCCCGCTCAAGCCGAAGGGCACCCGGATCGGTTCCCTGGTGCTCTGCCGCGACGTCACGGAACTGCGCCGTCGCGAACGTGAACTCATCACCAAGGACGCGACCATCCGGGAGATCCACCACCGGGTGAAGAACAACCTCCAGACCGTGGCCGCACTGTTGCGGCTCCAGGCCCGCAGAATGGATTCCCCCCAGGGCCGCGAGGCGCTCAACGAGGCCGTGCGCCGCGTCGGCTCGATCGCGATCGTGCACGAGACGCTGTCTCAGAACCTCGACGAGCGGGTGGAGTTCGACGAGATCGCCGACCGCGTCATCGCGATGGTCTCGGAGATCTCGCCCGGCAAGGTCGACTGCCGGCGCACCGGCCGCTTCGGGATCCTCGACGCGGAGGTCGCCACCCCGCTGTCGATGGTGCTGACCGAGATTCTGCAGAACGCCCTGGAGCACGCCTTCCCCCAGGGGGAGCGCGGCACCGTGGAGGTGGCCGCGCTGCGCAGCGGCACCGGCCGCAAGGACGGCCGCCTGCTGATCACCGTCCTCGACGACGGCCACGGCCTGCCCGAGGGGTTCGACCCCCAGCGGGCCGGCAACCTCGGGCTGCAGATCGTACGGACCCTCGTGGAGGGGGAGCTCGGCGGCACCTTCGACATGGTCCGGGCCGAGCCGCGCGGCACGAAGGTCGTCCTCGACCTTCCGTCCAGCCCGCAGAAGTAGCAGCCGGACGGTCACGCAGTGTCAGCGGCGTCCGCGGGGCCCTGCGCACGCAGCGTAGCGGTGGCACAGCACTGAGCCCCGGACCGAATGATGCGGTCCGGGGCTCAAGAGCACGTTGCTGAGCGCTTTTCGGTTACTGCGCGCTGCGCGTCGAGGCTCGAAAGTCGTTTGTCAGGCGCTGGCGTTGCGCGCCCGGTTGCGAGCGGCGCGGCGCTTCATGGCGCGGCGCTCGTCCTCGCTGAGACCGCCCCAGACGCCGGAGTCCTGGCCGGACTCGAGCGCCCACTGCAGGCACTGCTCCATGACGGGGCAACGGCGGCAGACGGCCTTGGCTTCCTCGATCTGCAGCAGCGCAGGACCGGTGTTGCCGATGGGGAAGAAGAGTTCCGGGTCTTCCTCGCGGCAAACGGCGTTGTGACGCCAGTCCATGGCTGCTCCATCTCCTTGTATTGCGGGCACTTTGCTTGTGAATGTGAACGCTTTCACGAATCCCCCCGTGAGGGAAGGGCGACCGCCCGGTTTCACGCGGGTGATCAGTCAGAGATTCGTGGAGGGGTTCTGGCGGTCTGTGTGGGTGCCGGGTCCTGCGGGCTGTCCCGATCGCCATGAAGAGATTCGCAAACCTCGGACGGGGATACAACCCCTTCCGGAAAGTTTTTTTTGATTCGTCGGTGTCTACTAGGTCACAGCCCTACATCATGAGGGTGGACCGGCGTGTAAACGTTCGAGTGAAAGGCCTGCGGGCCCTTCTACTCACACAATCACACGCAGTGCACGGCGTACGCCTGTGAACCGAACGCTGGTGCGCAGTCCGAGGTGATCGCCGTCCATCTGGAACGGGAGGGGAACCTTCGAATGCAAGGTGAAGTCGGTCAGATCGTGCAGAGACACCGCATGCTTGCCGTGTGGACCCCGCTCAGGAGTGGAGGTCAGGAGCTGTGTCGCGTAGCGGGCGACGGCCGGAGTTGACAAACGGTTGAGCGCCAATACGTCAAGCGCAGTATCGAACGACGCCTCCGGCGAGGCGTAAAGCGGACGATTCCCCAGATACGTCCACGGCGAGGTGTTGCACACTATCGACAGCACCAGGTCGGTCACCGGATCGGCTCCCGGCCGCTCCAGCGTCACCGTCCCGTGGCGGCGGTTGGGCTCCTCCCAGAACTGGCGCATCAGCTGTCGTACGTACAGGGCGTGGGTCGAACGCTTGCCCCGCTCGCGCTGCTGCTCGACCCGCCCCACGACACCCGCGTCGAAGCCGAAGCCCGCGCAGAAGGTGAACCAGCGCGCCGGAACCGACTCGTCCTCCGTGCCCGGGGTCCCCGCCGCCAGGCCCAGGCCGACGGTCCGCTCCCGCTCCTCGCGCAGCGCGTCCAGCAGTGCGCCCGTCGCCTCGACGGCGTCGTTCGGCAGTCCCAGCGCCCTGGCGAAGACATTGGTGGAGCCGCCGGGAACCACCGCCAGGCGGGGGAGCCGGTCGGGATCGGGACCGTTGTGCAGGAGCCCGTTCACCACCTCGTTGACCGTGCCGTCACCGCCCAGGGCGACCACCAGGTCCAGCCCCTCGTGCGCGGCCTTGCGGCCCAGGTCCCGGGCGTGCCCGCGGTACTCGGTGGTGACCGCCTCCAGCTTCATTTCGCTGGCCAGGGCATGGATCAGGACGTCGCGCGTGCGCGCACTGGTGGTCGTCGCTGCTGGGTTGGCCACGAGAAGTGCACGCATGAGCGCCAGACTACCCACCCCTCCACGAGCCGACCCTACTGCCCGTCCCCTCCGGCTTCCGCCGGGGCGCCGCTACCCTGCATGGGTGAGTAAGAAGCAGCCCGCGAACACCCCCGCCCCCACCGTCGAAGCGCCCGTCGCGCTGCCCCGCCGGCTGACCGCCGCGGCCGCGCTCACCGCCCTGGAGGGCCTGGCGCTCGCCGGTCTCGGCGTCTACATGCTCTTCGTCGGCATCGCGGGGGACCCCGATTCCCCGCAGCAGGCCGAGACCGGAGGCATCACCCTGCTCGCGCTCGCCGCACTGCCGCTGATCGCCGCCCGCGGGCTGCGCCTGGGCCGCCGCTGGAGCCGCGGCCCGGCACTGATCACCCAGCTGATGGCGCTTCCGGTGGCCTGGACGCTCTGGACCACCGGCGGTGCCATGACGGCCGCCGCCGCGGCCCTCGCGGTGGCCGCGGTGGCCGTCGTCGCACTCCTCGTGAACCCGACGGCGACCGAGGCGCTCGGCATCGGCGGACCCTCGTCCTCCTGAGGTCCGCTCACTCCTCCACGAGGAGCTTCTCGCGCAGCTGGGCCAGGGTGCGGGCCAGCAGCCGCGAGACGTGCATCTGGGAGATGCCCACCTCCTGCGCGATCTGCGACTGCGTCATGTTGCCGAAGAACCGGAGCAGCAGGATCCGCTTCTCCCGTGGCGGCAGCCCCTCCAGCAGAGGCTTGAGGGACTCGCGGTACTCGACGCCCTCCAGGGCCTCGTCCTCCGCGCCCAGGGTGTCCGCGACGGCCGGCGACTCGTCGTCGGTGTCCGGGACGTCCAGGGAGAGCGTGCTGTAGGCGTTGGCCGATTCGAGCCCCTCCAGCACCTCCTCCTCGGAGATGCCCAGCCGCTCCGCCAGCTCGTGCACCGTCGGGGAGCGGCCGTGCTGCTGCGACAGCTCGGCCGTGGCCGTCGTCAGCGAGAGCCGCAGTTCCTGCAGCCGCCGGGGCACCCGCACCGCCCAGCCCTTGTCGCGGAAGTGGCGCTTGATCTCACCGACCACCGTGGGCGTGGCGTACGTGGAGAACTCGACCCCGCGGTCCGGGTCGAACCGGTCCACCGACTTGATCAGGCCGATCGTCGCGACCTGGGTCAGGTCGTCGAGGGGCTCACCGCGGTTGCGGAAGCGCCGCGCCAGGTGCTCGACCAGGGGCAGGTGCATCCGTACCAGCCGGTTGCGCAGCTCCGCCTTCTCCACCGAGCCGTCGGGCAGCGCCCGCAGCTCGACGAACAGGGCCCGCGCGCTGCTGCGGTCGCGCGGATCGGGCAGCGCCGCAGGCGCCGAGGGCACCGGGAACCCGGCCACCGGGGCCGGGGCAGCGGCCTCCGGTGGCTGTACCGGTCGTGATGGGTCGTGCTGGTTCTCGCTCATAGGGCCCGCCCGTCGCTCCGCCGAGTCCAAAAAGCCGTCTTCCGCATCCGCGTCAGCCGGGTGCGGCCGGGCGTGCTGCTGCTCCGGGATGCCGCCGTCGACCTCGTGCCGTACCCGGGGCCGATCCCCGCCCCGCACCGGGATCTCCCCGCCGCTCACGCCGGGCCTGGCCCCGCGCCGCGTTGTTTGTAAAGGCTGATGCTCACCGTCCGGTTCTCCTCGACCGTGGCCTCGACCTTGCCGGCCAGGGCCGACAGGACCGTCCACGCGAACGTGTCACGCTCCGGCGCGCGCCCGTCCGTGGTCGGTGCCGAGACGGTCACCTCCAGCGAATCGTCGATCAGCCGGAAGACGCAGCTGAGGACGGAGCCCGGCACGGCCTGCTGGAGCAGGATCGCGCAGGCCTCGTCCACCGCGATGCGGAGGTCCTCGATCTCGTCGAGGGTGAAGTCCAAACGTGCCGCCAGGCCGGCCGTGGCCGTCCGCAGCACCGACAGGTAGGCACCCGCAGCGGGCAGCCGGACTTCCACGAAGTCCTGAGTCCCGGGCTCGCCTGCGATCTGGGACACCCTCACCTCCAAGGTGGTACGAGCTCTTTTCGCCGGTGACGCTACCGCGATCCGGGCGATCGTGTCGCGGCACCCCTCACGACGCCCGCTCCGAGCGCCCTGCTCCGCACCCAGTGACTGATGGTAAGCCCATGGGTACGCACAGTGGCTAGAGGTCTGCGGGGATCAAATCAGGGGAACCGGCGGAGGGTTGAACTACCCCACCTCACACGATCGAACCGTCGACGAAACACCAGCGCCAGGTCTCGCCCGGCTCGAAGCTCCGCATGACCGGATGGCCGCTCTCGTGGTGGTGCGCCGTGGCGTGCCGGAACGGCGACGAATCGCAGCACGCCACGTGCCCGCAGCCGAGGCACATCCGCAGCTGCACCGGGTGGCTGCCCAGCTCCAGACATTCGGCGCAGGTCTGTGCAGACGGGACCGGCTCGGGGCGCGGCAGTTCGGCAACGTGGGTGCACTCGCTCATGATGGCCAGCGTACGGCCAGGGCGCGGGCGATCGACGAAGGAGGACGGATCTTCGATGGACGTATTGCAGCTGGTGGCGCTGGTCGCGGGCAGCGCGGCCGTGGCGGGGCTCGCGCGGCGCACACCGGTGCCCGCGCCGCTCCTGCTCGTCGCCGCCGGGCTGGCGGCCTCGTACGTCCCCGGCGTGCCCGCCTACACCCTCGACCCGCACATCGTGCTGCCGCTGCTGCTCCCGCCGCTGCTCCACACGGCCGCGGTGGACAGCTCGTACCTGGACCTGCGGGCCAACATCAGGCCGATCGCGATGCTGTCGGTCGGCTACGTGCTCTTCGCGACGGTCGCGGTCGGGTATGCGGCGTACCTGGTGGTGCCCGGGCTGTCCCTGCCGGTGGCGCTGGTGCTGGGCGCGGTGATCGCGCCGCCGGACGCGGTCGCGGCGACGGCGATCGCCCGCAGGCTGCGGCTGCCGAACCGGCTGACGACCATCCTGCAGGGCGAGTCCCTGGTCAACGACGCCACCGCGATCACCGCGTACAAGGTGGCGCTCGCGGCGGCGGTCGGGGTGAGCGCCGGCTGGGCGGGCGGCATCGCGGAGTTCCTGCTGGCCTCGGTCGGCGGTATCGGCGTGGGCCTGCTGCTGATGGTGCCGATCCACCAGCTGCGCAAGCGGATGCGGGAACCCCTGCTGCAGAACACCCTCTCGCTGCTGATCCCCTTCGTGGCGTACGCGGCGGCCGAGCGGGTGCACGCGTCGGGGGTGCTGGCCGTGGTCGTGGTCGCGCTGTACCTCGGTCACCGCAACTGGCAGGTCGACTTCGCCACCCGGCTGCAGGAGGAGGCGGTGTGGAAGATGGTCGCCTTCATCCTGGAGTCGGTCGTCTTCGCGCTGATCGGCCTCCAGCTGCCGGTGGTCCTCACGGGGCTGGGGGAGTACGAGGGCGCCGCCGCGGCCTGGTACGCGGTCGCGGTGTTCGTCGTGGTGGTGGTGGCCCGCTTCGTGTGGGTGTTCCCGGCGACGTTCGTGCCGCGCTGGCTGTCGCCCAGGATCCGCACGCGGGAGCCGGAGACCGACTGGAAGTCCCCGGTGATCGTGGGCTGGGCCGGGATGCGGGGCGTGGTGTCGCTGGCGATCGCCTTCTCCGTGCCGATCTCCGTGCCCCACCGGAACCTGATCCTCTTCCTGACCTTCACGACCGTCATCGGGACGCTGGTGGTGCAGGGGCTCACGCTGCCGCCGCTGATCAGGGTGCTGAAGCTGCCGCCGAAGGACGTGCAGGCGGAGACGCTGGCGGAGGCGCAGGCACAGAGCGAGGCTTCGCGGGCGGCCGAGGAACGGCTGGCGGAGCTGCTGGAGGAGCCGGAGAACTCCACGCTGCCGCCGCCGCTGGCGGACCGGCTGCGGACGGTTCTGGAACGGCGGCGCAACGCGGTGTGGGAACGGCTGGGCGAGGTCAACCCGCTGACCGGGGAGTCCGCGGACGACATCTACCGGCGGCTCGCGGGGGAGATGATCGAGGCGGAGCGGGAGGTCTTCGTGGCGCTGCGGGACGGCCGGCGGATCGACGACGAGATGCTGCGGGCGCTGCTGCGCAGGCTGGACCTGGAGGAGGCGGCGGCGTTCCGCGAGTCGACCTGACGCCTGCGGGGGCTTGGTGGTGGGGGCGGATGCCCGGCAGTCCGGGACCCATGACGTACGGCGCCTGGCCGGAACCATCAGTAGGGCCCGGGGGAGGCGCCGACACGTCACGTTCCCCGTCCCCGGCGGCTCTCGCTACGGGCGGCCGGTGATGATCGCGGTGACGGTGGTGCCCGGCGGGAAGGTGCCGTTCTCGGTGAGGGCGGTCAGGGCCCAGAGGAGCTTGGCCACGTAGATCCGCTCCACCGGGAAGCCGTGGCGGGAGGCGAAGTCGGCGGCGAAGGACTCCAGCGCCGCCGGGACCCGGGCGTAGCCGCCGTGGTGGAAGTCCTCCGCCAGGGACCAGTCGCCGACCGGACCGCCGTACGCCGCGGTCTGGAGGGAACGTATCTCCGCCGCCAGGAAGCCCCCGGCCAGGACGGGGACGCCCAGCGCCCGCTGCCCCGGCGCGAGGCCCGCGGCCAGGCCCGCGAGGGTGCCGCCGGTGCCGCAGGCCACCGCCGCCACGTCGGTGACGCCGCGGAGTTCCCGGCCCAGCTCCGCGCAGCCGGCCAGGGCGAGGGCGTTGCTGCCGCCCTCGGGGACGACGTACGCGCCGCTCGCGCCGGCCTCGTCCAGCAGCGCGGCGAGTGCGTGCGGCTCGGCCTTGGCCCGGTAGCGGGAGCGGGAGACGAAGTGCAGCCGCATCCCGTCGGCCGCGCACCGGGCCAGGGAGTCGTTCAGCGGCCGGCCCGCCAGCTCGTCGCCCCGCACGACGCCTACCGTCCCGATCCCCAGCAGCCGCCCGGCCGCCGCGGTGGCCCGCAAGTGGTTCGAGTACGCCCCGCCGAAGGTGACGAGCCGGTCGTGCCCCGCCTCCAGCGCCGCGCGCAGGTTCGGCGCGAGCTTGCGCCACTTGTTGCCGGGCAGCTCGGGATGCACGAGGTCGTCCCGCTTCACCAGCAACCGCACCCCGTGCCGCGCGAACCGCTCGTCGCGGATCTCCCTCAGGGGGGACGGCGGTCGCGGCTGCAGTTCGGGGTGGTCCACCCGTCCATTGTGAGCCGCTCCCGTCCGCGCCGTCGCACGTCAGAGCCCCGCGTGCCGGGAGCGCCCAGTCCTGCGGTCCTTCCAGTTGGTCGTGCGCGCGACTCGGCTCCACAGCCGTTAGCAGTCCGCGCGCTGGACGACCAGGGCGCGGGCCGTCAGTCCCGAACTGGTGGCGCTGTACGACCAGCGGGCGGACCTTCCCGTCTCCGTCAGGCAGCGTGGGCAGGAAGAGAGGTTCGGGCACGGAATCGAATCCAGCTGCCGTCTCGCCCTCATGCACTACGACACCTGCGCCGAGAGCTTCGAAGCGGTGTGGGAGACAGCTCGTCCCGTGGAGGAGTGACCCGATGGCCCGGACCGAGTACTACGACGATCCCCACGCGCCTGCGCCGAACAGCATGGTCGTGGCGGCCTCCGCCGTCGTCACGGACGACCAGGGGCGCATCCTGCTGCAACGGCGCCGCGACAACGACCTCTGGGCCCTCCCCGGCGGCGGGATGGACCTCACGGACTCCCTCCCCGGCACGGCCGTCCGGGAGGTGAAGGAGGAGACAGGGCTCGACGTGGAGATCACGGGACTGGTCGGCACCTACACGGACCCGAAGCACATCATCGAGTACAGCGACGGCGAGGTCCGCCGCCAGTTCAACGTCTGCTTCACGGCCCGCATCATCGGGGGCGCGCTGGCGATCTCGGACGAGAGCACGGAACTCCGCTTCGTGGAGCGGGCCGAGTTGGGGGCCTTGCCCATGCACCACACCCAACGGCTGCGCATCCGGCACTTCTTGGAGCACCGGACGGCCCCCCACCTCGGCTGAGCGCAGCTCTGCCGGCTGCCGCCGGCAGGGTGCGGCGGAGGGTGGGTCAGAGGGCCATCCAGGGGACGGTGCAGGCGTGCGGGCCCTCGGGGCAGAGGGAGGTGATCAGGGTGCGGCGCAGGGACCGCCAGGTGCGCAGGGAGCAGGTCAGGCGGACGCGGAAGCTCGACCGGGCGGCGGGCGCCGCTGTCCTCGCCGGGGTGCTCCACGGCCCACTGCTCCGCCAGGAAGTCGTACGGGCCGGGGTCCACGACGGCCGTGCCGACGATCCTGGCACTGCGGGGAGCCACGGCGGCTTCGACGAGCCCCGTCACCTCGGCCAGTCCCCTCTCGTCCGCGTACAGGCCCAGGGCCAGCTCTCGTGTCACGTCCCCACTCTGACAGCTCTCTTGCCGGGGCCCGGCACCGGGAGGGGGCCTCCCGGTGCCGGGCCCGGGGTCACTTCAGGCGTTCCGCGATGCGCTCGCGGAGGGAGTCCATCGTGAAGCCGCGGGGGTCGACCTTGCCGGGCTGCCATTCGCGGTGGCCGATGACCGAGCGGGCCGTCCAGCGGTGGACCCGGCACAGGGCCGCCGCCGTGCGGGCGATGGCGTCGATCTGGGCCGCCGGCCAGGGATCCTCGCCGTCGCCGAGGTTCACGCACTCGAAGCCGTAGAAGTGGCGATTGCCGTCGACGGTCGCCTCGTTGTCCGGCGGGAGCCGCCGTTCCGCGACGACCGCCGCCAGGACGTCGGGGTCGCCCAGCCCGGCGTGGTTGGCGCGGCCGTATCCGACGAGGTGGACGCGGCCGTCCTTCGCGATCACGCCGTGGCAGAGGGGTCCCGGGAGGGCGCTGTGGCCGTCGCGGCAGAGCTCGACGCTGTACGCCGTGCCGCGCGTGACGGTGTGGTGGATCATCACCCCGTTCACCGGGCCCCAGGGACCTTTGTGGTTGCGGTTGTGGGTGCGCCAGGCGCCGACCTCGACGACGGTCACGCCTTCGTTCCTCAGTGCGTTGATGAACCGGTCCGCGGACATGGGTGCGGCCATGGCCGCCTCCTTCGTTGCGGTGCGGATCGGACACCCTGTGTGTCCGATCCATCACGCTACGGTTTAGTGGAGGCGGGCCTTCCGCGGCTAGTGTTTTCGTACGGCGAGCGAGCCGATCCGGACAGGGCTCATACGGAAGCGAGCCACAGGTCGGGGCCGAACACCTCGTAGTGGATGTCGCTCGCCGGCACGCCCTTGGCGATCAGCTGCTCGCGCACGGACCGCATGAAGGGCAGCGGCCCGCACAGGTAGGCCCTGGTGCCCGGGGCGACGGGAACGCCGGTCAGGTCCAGGAGACCCGTACTGTCGCCCGGCTCCGCCTCCTGCTCGTACCAGAAGCGGGCCGAGGCGTCGGCCAGCTTGTGGGTCAGGGCCCGGTGGTCGGCCCGCAACGGGTGGTCCGCGGGGGAGCGGTCGGCGTGCAGCACCGTCACCGGCGCGGTGTGCCCGGTCTCGGCCAGGTGCTCCAGCATCGAGAGCATCGGTGTGCAGCCGATGCCCGCCGAGGCGAGCAGCACCGGTGCCCCGGAGTCCTCCAGGACCAGGTCGCCGTACGGGGCGGAGACCCGCAGCGTGTGGCCGGGCCGGACCCGGGCGTGCAGGTGGTTGGAGACCTCGCCGTCGGGGCCCGCGGCGGCGGGGCCGTGCACCCGCTTCACGGTGATCGCGCGGACCGCGGAGCCGGGCGCGGAGGAGAGGCTGTACTGGCGGATCTGGCGGGCCCCGTCGGGGAGTTCGACCTGGACCGAGACGTACTGGCCGGGCAGGTGCGCGGGGGCGGGAGCGCCGTCCGCGGGGGCCATGCGGAAGGTGGCGCAGTCGGCGGTCTCCTCCGACCGGCCGGTGACGGTCCACTCCCGCCGCACGTCGCCGGCGGCGATCCGGTGCCCGGCGTAGAGGCGCTCCTCGATGGCCACGAGGGCGTTCGCCATGAGCCAGTAGACCTCGTCCCAGGCCTGGGCGACCGCGGGCGTGACGGCCTCGCCGAGGACGTCGGCGATGGCCGCGAAGAGGTGGTGGTGGACGACCTCGTACTGCTCCCGGGTGACGCCGAGGCTGGCGTGCTTGTGCGCGATGCGGCCGAGCATCACGTCGGGGCGGGTGTCCGGGTGGTCGACGAGGTGGGTCGCGAAGGCGGCGATGGAGCCGGCGAGTGCCTGCTTCTGCAGGCCCGCGTTCTGGTTGCCCCGGTTGAAGAGGTCGCGCAGCAGCTCCGGGTGGGCGGCGAAGAGCTTCGCGTAGAAGAGCTCCGTTATGTCGCCGATGGCCGCTCCGACGGCGGGCAGAGTGGCTCGGACGGTCGCGGTCGACTGCTCGGACAGCATGGGAACTCCTCGCGTGGTGGAACCGGTGGGAACCGGTCCATTAATTGGCATCCTAGATGCGCATTTTGGATCGCAGAGAGCCGCGGGGATGCGGACTTCTGTTCGAACTCCCGTCGTGAGTGAGGCCATGGGGTTCGACGGGTAGTGATAACCGGCCATGCGGCCCCGGGTTCAGGGACCTTCGGCCCCCCGGGGGGCCCGGCTCGCGATGCCCAGCAGGAGCGGTCCGGTCGGCGCCGCCACCAGGTCGTTCACCGTCAGCGGGTCCAGCGCGGCGAAGAACGCCTCCTGGGCGCGGCGCAGCGCGCCGCGCAGCACGCAGGCTCCGCGCAGCGGGCAGGGTGCGGCGCCCTCGCAGTCCACCACGTCGCCCGCGCCCTCCAGTTCGCGCACCACCGCGCCCACGGAGGCGGCCCGTCCGGCGGTGGTCAGCGTGAGCCCGCCGCCGCGGCCGCGCCGCGCCTCGACCAGGCCGAGATGCTGCAGCCTGGCGACCACTTTGGCCGTGTGCGTGTACGGGACCTCCATCGTCGCCGCCACGTCGCGCGTGGTCGGCAGGTCCGTGTCCTCGACGGCCAGGCGCATCAGGGTGCGCAGGGCCAGGTCGGTGAATCGCGTCAGCCGCATGGGGCCACCGTAGAAAATTCGCATCCGAGATACAAATTAAAGACCGGATGGGCGATCACGGCTTGGCCGGAAACAGTCGGTCGCCGGACCTCCCGCGACCCGACGGCGGGGAGTTCGATCCGAGAGGGTGCCCCGTCCATCGACGGAGTAGTCCCACCCTTTTGTGTAATGGTCCCACCACGTTGCGTGCTGGAAGGCTGCCTCCCGCAGACCCATGGAGTGATCGAAAGGGAAAGACATGTCGGTCCAGGCAGGTTCCGAGTCCGAGGCCCAGACACCGCAGCGCAGTCTGGGGACGGCGGCCGCACGGAACTTGGCAACCACGACCAAGTCCGCGCCGCAGATGCAGGAGATCACTTCCCGCTGGCTGCTGAAGATGCTGCCGTGGGTGTCCGTGCAGGGCGGCACCTACCGGGTGAACCGGCGGCTGAGCTACTCGGTCGGCAACGGCATCGTGGAGTTCATCAAGACCGGCACCCAGGTCCAGGTGATCCCGGCCGAACTCGGCGAACTCCCGCTGCTGCGCGACTACGAGGACCTCGACGTCCTCGGCGAACTCGCCCAGCGGTGCCGGCAGGTCGACTTCGAGGCCGGCCAGGAGCTGACCTCCTTCGCCAGCCCCTCCGACGAGGTCTTCCTGCTCGCGCACGGCCGCATCGACCACATCGGCCCCGGCCCCTACGGGGACGACGCCGTGCTGAGGACCGTCGCCGACGGCGCCTACTTCGGCGAGGACTCGCTCGTCGATGAAGAATCGATTTGGGAGTACACCGCCCGCGCCGCCACCCCCGGCACCGCGCTCGCCCTCTCCCGCCAGGACTTCCAGCTCCTCGCCGACCGCGTCCCGTCGCTGCGCGAGCACCTGGACCGCGTACGCTCCATGCCCGCCCAGCGCACCAACAAGTACGGCGAGGCGGAGATCGACCTCTCGGCCGGCCACCAGGGCGAGGCCGTCCTCCCCGGCACCTTCGTCGACTACGAGGCCCGCCCGCGCGAGTACGAGCTGTCCATCGCCCAGACGGTCCTGCGGGTGCACACGCGCGTCGCCGACCTCTACAACCAGCCGATGAACCAGACCGAGCAGCAGCTGCGGCTCACGGTCGAGGCGCTGCGCGAGCGCCAGGAGCACGAGATGCTCAACAACCGCGACTTCGGCCTGCTCCACAACGCAGACTACGACCAGCGCATCCAGCCGCACGACGGCGGCCCCAGCCCCGACGACATGGACCAGCTGCTCAGCATGCGGCGGGGCTCCAAGCTCTTCCTCGCCCACCCCAAGGCCATCGCCGCCTTCGGCCGCGAGTGCAACAAGCGCGGCATCTACCCGGAGAGCATCGACGTCGACGGCACCCGCGTGACCACCTGGCGCGGCGTTCCCATCTTCCCCAGCACCAAGATCCCGATCAGCGACGCCCGCACCACCTCCATCCTGTGCATGCGCACCGGCGAGGACGAGCAGGGCGTCATCGGCCTGCACCAGCCCGGCATCCCCGACGAGATCGAGCCGAGCCTGTCGGTCCGTTTCATGGGCATCAGCGAGCAGGCGATCATCTCCTACCTCGTCACCGCGTACTTCTCCGCCGCGGTGCTGGTGCCGGACGCCATCGGCGTTCTGGAGAACGTCGAGATCGGCCGCTGGCGCTGAGCGAGGTGAACGCCATCGCGACCGGTGAGGGCCAGGAGGCCGCGGCCCTGCTGGAACGGACGAGAGAAACGGTCAACCCGGAACTGCGCCGCACCGTCGAGAGCCTGCCCGGTGGGATGCGGCGCGTGGCCATGTACCACTTCGGCTGGGAGGACGAGGACGGCACCCCGGCCGACGGAAGCCCCGGCAAGGCCATCCGGCCGGCCCTGGTCCTGGCGGCGGCCCAGGCCCTGCAGGGCCCGGGCGGCGGGTCCGTCGACCACGCCGTGCGGGCCGCCGTCGCCGTGGAGCTGGCGCACAACTTCACGCTGCTCCACGACGACGTCATCGACAAGGACGTCCGCCGGCGGGGCCGGGCCACCGCGTGGACGGTCTTCGGCACGCCCGACGCGATCATCACGGGGGACGCCATGATGGCGCTCGCGCTGCGACTGCTCGCCCAGGACCCGCACCCCGCCGCCGCGGCGGCCTCCGCCCGGCTCACGGCCTGCACCATCGAGCTGTGCGCGGGCCAGCAGGCCGACTGCGCCTTCGAGCAGCGCCCGGACGTGTCGCTCGACGAGTGCCTGACCATGGCGACGGCGAAGACGGGGGCGCTGCTGGGCTGCGCGTGCGCGCTGGGTGCGCTGTACGCGGGGGCGGGGCCGGACGAGGTCGACGCCATGGACGCCTTCGGCCGGGAGGCGGGTCTGGCCTTCCAGCTGATCGACGACCTGATCGGCATCTGGGGCGACCCGGGGCACACCGGCAAGTCCGCCGGGGCCGATCTGATCGCCCGCAAGAAGTCCCTGCCGGTCGTCGCCGCCCTCACCTCGGGCACCGCGGCGGGCAAGGAGCTGGCCGGACTGTACGCCGGCCCCATGACCGGGGACGACGTGCTCAGGGCGGCCGACGCCGTGGACCGGGCCGGTGGCCGCGACTGGGCGCAGGCCCATGCCGCGGACCGGATGGGCCGGGCGGTCCAGCAGCTGTCCCGGGCGGTTCCGGACCTCGGGGCGGCGGGCGGGCTGCTGGCGCTGGCGGAGTTCGTGACGCGCCGTACGAGGTGACGCGCCGTACGGGATGACGCGCCGTACGGGATGACGCGAGGTGCGACGCGGGGCCCCGGCCCGGCGACGTGACGACGCTACGGGGGGAGGCCCGTTCCGGCACCGCAGGGTGCCGGAACGGGCCTTACCGCATGGGTCCGCCAACTCTAGGATCGCTGACGGTTGTTGACACGTGAGCGAAGGGTGTGGCCAGTGGCGCTGGAGATACGTCAGGCGGATCAGTCGGACCGGGACGCGGTGGCGCGGCTCCTCGACGATGCCTTCCGCACCGACCCGGTGAGCAGCTGGGTCTTCCCGGACCCGGAGCACCGGGCCGCCGTCCACGAGAGGTTCCTGGGCGTCTTCGTGGACGTCGCACTGGCCGAGGGGCGGATCGACTACGCCGCGGACGGCTCGGCGGCGGCGCTGTGGCTGCGGATCCCCGCCGGCGAGCCGGAGGGCGAGGACGAGGTCCCGGCGAGGATGCGCGCCGTCGCCGACCCGGACAACGAGCGGTGCGAGCTGGTCGGGCGGCTGACCGGTGCGGTGCACCCGACGTCGGAGGAGCACGAGTACCTGCTCATGATCGCGGTCGCCCCGGGCCGGCAGGGGGAGGGGCTGGGCACCGAGCTGATGCGTCCGGTGCTGGAGCGCTGTGACCGCGAGGGCGTCCCGGCGTACCTGGAGGCCAGCAGCGAGCGCAGCAAGGGGCTGTACGAACGGCTCGGCTGGGAGTTCACCGGCGAGGCGGTGCGGCTGCCGGACGGACCGCTGATGTGGCCGATGTGGCGCAAGCCGCGGGGCTGAACCCGCCGCGGAGGCGAGGGCTCGCCCAACCACGCGATCCGGTGGCCGAGGTCCGGGCGCTC
Source organism: Streptomyces sp. WAC03905 (assembly GCF_057371075.1). Classification (NCBI taxonomy): domain Bacteria; kingdom Bacillati; phylum Actinomycetota; class Actinomycetes; order Kitasatosporales; family Streptomycetaceae; genus Streptomyces; species Streptomyces sp. WAC03905. The sequence continues at coordinate 2,823,752 of NZ_JBXYDZ010000003.1, read as the reverse complement.
AAGGCCCGCGACGGCCCCGGTATCCGGCTCCGCGGCGGCGCCGGACCCGCCACGCGGCCGATCGACCCGACGAACGTGCGAAAACCGGCCTACCGTAGAGGTATGGCCGGTGAACAGCAACACGCGCACGAGCGGGTGGCCCCGCAGGCCGGGCACGAACAGCAGACGTGCCCGGCGTGCGGGCTCCGCGTCGACACGGTGGTCGGGCGGCGCAAGTCCCTCGGGGTCTTCATCCCGGTGTGGAGCCGGGGTCCCTGCCGGAACCCCGACTGCACGGACTACACGGCCCACGCGGAGCCGGAGGAGCGGTGACTCAGCCGGTGGGCGCGAGCCCCTTCGCGCCCAGGCCGGAGGCGAAGCCGTTGGCCCAGAGCTGGTTGACGCGCGACCGCTCGGCGGAGTTCGGGGTGGCGTTCTGGCACGAGGTGCCCGGGCCGCCGCCCGACATCAGCTCGCTGCACGGGCCCGAGTAGTGGTCCGGGAGGCCCAGCACGTGGCCGGTCTCGTGCGCGGTCACCCGGGTGGAGTTGTACTGCTGGTTCTGCCGGTAGTCGAGGAAGATGTAGCCCCGGCCGTGCCCGTCGGTGCTCGCGTACGAGCCGCGTGAGTCGTTGCCCTCGCGGTAGGAGAAGTTCCCGCCGGACGACACCTCCTGCAGCTTCACGTTGCTCACCGAGCTGTTCCAGATGCGGGTGGAGTTGGCTATCTGGGTACGGAAGCTCGGCGCGCTGCGCGTGTTGTACGTGACGGTGACGGCGAGGGCGCCCGGGTTCGCGGCACGCTGCTCGGCGACCGAGCGCTGCACGGCCTCGAAGAAGGCGCGGTTGGCGGCCTCGTTCTCCGGCGAACGCTCGTACGCCGCGAAGCTGGCGGCGTTGCCGACGGGGGCGGGCGCGGCGGCGGCGGTGGGGACGGCGCCGAGGGTGGCGGCGAGACCGATGCCGACGGCGGTCGCCAGCAGGGCCTTACGGGAGTGGCGCATGTGGGGGAGCTCCTACTCGTCCGGTGCGGTGGGGGGTGGGTCTTTCGGTACCGGAGTCTGCGGGAGCGGAACTGGTCGGCGGATGATGTCACTGCCCGATAGCGCCGCCCTATCGGGAAGATTTCGACAGCCCAACTGGCGTGAGAATGGCGTGATTCGGGGGGCTATCGGTGGCTGGTGCGGTCCACGGGCCCGGCCTACCCTCGGGGCATGGAGCTTGAGGTCAGGCACCTGCGCGCGCTGTGCGCCATCGCCGACGCCGGCAGCCTGCACAAGGCTGCGCGGCAACTCGGCGTGAGCCAACCCTCGTTGACGACCCAGTTGCGCCGGATCGAACGGGCCCTGGACGGCGAGCTGTTCCTGCGCGAGCGGACCGGCTGCCGGCCCACGCCTTTCGGCCGCACCGTACTGGGCCGGGCCCGGCCGCTTCTCGCCGACATGGCGGCGCTGGTGGCGGAGGCCCGCGCCCAGGCCCACGGCCCGCGGCTGCGGATCGGATCGACGGCCAGCCGGGCCCTGCCGGGATGGCTGCGCCGGCTCCACCGGCGGCTCCCGGACACCGAGACCTCCCTCCTCGTGGACGTCTCGGCGAACGCGCTGCTCAGGATGGTGTCCGCGGGGCAACTGGACGTGGCGTTCGTGCACGAGGTGGAGGGCAGCCCGCTGCGGGTGCCCGAAGGGCTCCAGACGCACGTGCTGATGGAGCGTGAACCGCAGTTCGTCTCGATGCCGAGGGATCATCCCGCGGCCGGGCAGGAGATCGTCTCCTTACGGGACCTGGCCGCCGACCGCTGGGCGGTGGACCCGTCGGTCGACGGCGAGTGGGACGGCCTGCGCCGGGTCTTCGCCGGGGCCGGGCTCGACCCGCCGGTGCTGCACACCGACTACCACACGGCGACCTCGCTGATCATCTCCGGCGAGGCGGTCGCCCCCTGCCAGCCCACCTCCGGGCCGCGCGAGGACATGGCGATCCGGCCGCTGTGCGGGGACCCCCTCGCCGTACGGCTGCTGCTGGCGACCCGCCCCGGCGCGCACGCCGAGGTCTACGAGGACCTCCGCGCGGCCTACCGCGAGGCCGCCCTGCGCACACCCCCGTACCGGGCGTGGCTCCACCACCACGCGAGTCCCCTGCTGGAGGCCGCCTGACCCCGGGGTTCACCCCCGCGCGCGGGACCGGTCGTAGGCCAGTGACAGGGCTCCCTGGGCCAGCAGGAGCGCGCCCGCCGCGGCCCACGCCGGCGCGCGCCGCCCTGCCGCCCACACCAGCAGCGGAGCCCCGGCCGCGACCTGCGCCGCGCCGAGCAGCCGGGCCTTGGGGCCGCGCAGCCACGGGCCCAGCGGGCCCGCCTCCACCGCGTCGAGCTCGGCCCGTACGGTGTCCCGCCAGCCCGACCACTGCACCGTCTCGGCGTCCGGCGCCACCCGGGCCGCGCTGCGCAGCCGGTCGGCCGGTTCGCCGGGCGTCAGGCCGGGCGGCAGGGCCAGTCCGGCGCGCGTCAGCAGGGCGACCAGCCCGCGCAGCCGCGTCCCGCCGTCCAGGCCCGGCACGTCGTCGGGGCGGGTGAGGCGCTCCAACTCCTCCAGGTCCAGTACGGGATCCAGCCCGAGCCGGGCCGCGAGCGTCCGCATCGCGTCGGGCTCGCCCGCGGGCCGTCCGGCCGCGTCCCATTCCTGCGCCACGGTCCGCCGCAAACCCCCGGACAGCGCGAAGCCGGCCCGGCCGCCCTCCCACCACAGGCCCAGCACGGGCCCGTTGGTGCCGACGGCGACCGCCGCACTCCACCCGGAGAACACCTCGGCCACGGTTCCCCCGCCGCCGAGCCACGGCTTGTCCTCCGGGACGAGCACGGTCCAGGCGCCCGCCGGGGCGAGCAGCATGTGCACGCGCAGCAGGTGCGCGGGGGAGCGGGCGGAGAGCGGCCCGGTGCGGCAGAGCAGCATCCCCCCGGTCGGGGTCCCGGAGATTGACATGCTCACACGCTAAGGCAAAACAGCCCCAAATGGCGGATTCCGACACCACTCTTGACTTCCCGGAGCCGCGATATATCGTGTCTGACAGAAGACGCGATATGTTGCGTGCGTCGAGCCCGGTCCGTGAACGCACGAGGAGGATCAGCACCATGGCAGAGCAGTCGTCCCAGCCGTCGCGGTCGACGTGGCACTTCGCCGCACCGCAGAAGCTCACCTTCGAGGAGCCGGTGACCGAGCTCCGCGTACGCGTCGTCAGCGGCACGGTGAACGTCGTCGCCGCCGACGAGGGCCCGGCACGCCTGGAGGTGACCGAGGTCGACGGACCGCCGCTGTACGTCGTGCAGGAGGGCGGCACCCTGACCGTCTCCTACGAGGACCTGCCCTGGAACGGCTCCCAGGGCATCAAGCAGTGGTTCGAGGACAAGCCCTGGAAGGGCTGGTCCGGTTCCTCCTCCGGCCGCAAGGTGTGGGAGCGCCGCGCGGCGATCACCCTCACCGTGCCCGCCGCCACCCGGGTCCACGTGGCCACGGTCGACGCGACCGCCTTCGTCTCCGGCATCTCCGCCGCCACCGACGTCAAGGGCGTCTCCGGGGACGCCACGCTCGTCGGGCTGTCCGGCCGGGTCAAGGCGCACACGGTCTCCGGCAGCGTCGAGGCCCAGTCCGTCACCGGCGACCTCGGCTTCCACTCCGTCTCCGGCGGCCTGACCGTCGTCGACGGCGCGGGCGTCAGCGTGCGCGCCGACTCGGTCAGCGGCGACATGCTGATCGACCTGGACCCCGGCCCGGACGCCGAGCGGCCCGTGGACATCGCCCTGAACTCCGTCTCCGGCGAGGTGGCGATCCGCCTCCCGCACCCCGCGGACGCCCGCGTCGAGGCCAACACCGCCACCGGCGGCGTGTCCAACGCCTTCGAGGACCTGCGGGTCTCCGGTCAGCTCGGCGCCAAGCGGATCACCGGCACGCTCGGTTCCGGCGCCGGCACCCTGCGGGCCACCACGGTCTCCGGTGCCATCGCGCTGCTGCGCCGCCCGCAGGCCGACGCCGACACCGCCGCCCCCGCCGCTCCGCTCGCGCTCGACAAGAAGGTGCTCTGACATGCCGCCCGTCTTCGCCCATGGCCGCCTCCGCCTCTACCTCCTCAAGCTGCTGGACGAGGCGCCGCGCCACGGGTACGAGGTGATCCGCCTGCTGGAGGAGCGCTTCCAGGGCCTCTACGCCCCCTCCGCGGGCACGGTGTACCCGCGCCTGGCCAAGCTGGAGGCCGAGGGGCTGGTCACGTACGCCACCGAGGGCGGGCGCAAGGTGTACTCGATCACCGAGGCGGGCCGCGCCGAACTGGCCGACCGCAGCGGCGAACTGGCCGACCTGGAGCTGGAGATCCGCGACTCCGTCACCGAACTGGCCGCGGAGATCCGCAGCGACGTCCGGGGCGCGGCGGGGGACCTGCGGCGCGAGATGCGCGCGGCGGCCTCGGCGTCGGCGACGCAGGTGGGCCAGGACGACTCCTGGCAGGCGGCCAAGGAGGAGCTGCGCAAGGCCCGGCAGGAGTGGAAGGAGCAGGCCCGCCGGGCGAAGGACGAGAGCCGCCGGGCCCGCGAGGAGGCGCAGGCGGCCCGCCGGCAGGCCAAGGAGGCGCAGGACCGGGCCCGCGAGGAGGTCCAGCGCATCGCGGCCCAGCTCCACGAGCAGTTCGCCAGGTCCGGCGGTGTCCTGGGCAGTCTGGCCGGAGCCTGGCTCGGCGGCACGCCGGGCCAGGCCGCGGACCGGGCGTCGACCCCGTACCGGGACGGCGCCCAGGACGGCGCCCCGGGCGGATCCCCGGACTGGGCCGCGGACCTGCCGGCCACCGGTGACCCGGCCCGTGACCTGGACCGGCTCCTGGACCGCTTCCGCGACGAGGTGCGGGACGCCGCGCGGGACCACGGAGTGACCGCGGCCCGGGTGGCCGAGGCCCGCGACCACCTCGCGGCGGCCGCGGCCCGCCTGTCCACGGCCTTCGCCGCCCGCCCGTAGAGCGATCGAGCCCGGCCTGATCGGCACGGCACCCCGGCTGCGGCGCGGCCGCCGGGGCTACGCCGCCAGTCCGGTCTCCGCCGTGGCGTAGGTGATGCCGTGGTCCGTCAGGACTTCGGACGGCGTGCCCGGGCGGGAGAGGAGGGCCAGGAGGAGATGGACGGTGCCGATGCGGTGGTCCTTGCGGCCCAAGGCGATGCGCAGGGACTGCTCCAGCACCTTCTTCGAGCCCTCGGTGAAGGGGACGTGGCGGCTGCCGCCGCGGTCGTCCGGCTCCGTGCGCCCCAGGGCCGAACGGACCGAGGCGCCCAGGGTGCGCCGGCGCGGCGCGGGGGCCGCCAGGGCGCCCTCGCCGTGGACCTCCTCGACGCGGGAGACGATCTCCGTGAGGTCGATGCCGAGTCCGGCCAGCGCCTCCTCGTCCGCCCGGGACATACCGCCCCGGCGGCGGGCCGCCGCGAGATCGGCGGCCACCGCCGCCCGGTCCACGCCGAGGGGGTCCAGGGCACCCAGCGCCAGCAGGGACAGCAGCAGGTGCTCCTCGGTGACCCTGGCCGACCCGGCCTGCCGGGCCTCGGCCACCGCCCCGGTCACGGTCGACCGGGCGTCGCGGGTGAAGCGTTCGAACATCACAGCCTCCCGTACTTCTTGTGCACGGCCTGCCGGCTCACGCCCAGCTCGGCCGCGATCTCCTGCCAGGACCACCCCTGCGCGCGGGCGCTGCGTACCTGTACGGCCTCCAGCTGCTCCAGCAGCCTGCGGAGGGCGGCCACGGCACGCAGGCCCACGCGTGGGTCCCGGTCACCTGCCCGTTCGGCGAGATCGGTCGCTTCCGTCATGCATGTCAATGTAGGTTGACGCGGGAGGTCTCGTCAACCCCAGTTGACATCGAGGGGTGGCGGGCCGGAGGCAGCGGGGGTCAGGGCTTGAGGACGACCTTGCCGAAGAGGTCGCCCGACGCGAGCTTCTCGAACCCCTCCCGCGCCCGGTCCAGCGGCAGCACCTCGTCGATCACCGGCCGCAGCCCGGTCGTGGCGCAGAAGGCGAGCAGGTCCTCCAGCTCGTCCTTCGAGCCCATGGTCGAGCCGACGACCTTCAGCTCCAGGAAGAAGATCCGGGTCAGCTCCGCGTGCGAGGGGCGGTCGCCGCTCGTGGCGCCGGAGATCACCACCGTCCCACCGGGCCGCAGCGACTTCACCGAGTGGGACCAGGTGGCCGCACCCACCGTCTCGATCACCGCGTCCACCCGGTGCGGCAGCCGCGCGCCCGGCTCGAACGCCTCCACCGCGCCCAGCTCCACGGCCCGCTTGCGCTTGGCCTCGTCCCGGCTGGTGGCGAAGACCCGCAGTCCGGCCGCCTTGCCGAGGGCGATCGCGGCGGTCGCGACACCGCCGCCGGCGCCCTGGACCAGTACGGAGTCGCCCGGGCGGACCCCGGCGTTGGTGAAGAGCATCCGGTAGGCCGTCAGCCAGGCCGTCGGGAGGCAGGCGGCCTCCTCGAAGGACAGCTCGGCGGGCTTGCGCAGGACGTTCCAGGCGGGGACGGTCACCTGCTCGGCGAAGGTCCCCTGGTAGCGCTCGGTCAGGATCGAGCGGGGCTCGTCCGGGCCCACCCCGTGGCCGCTCTGGCCGATCACGGAGTGCAGGACGACGTCGTTGCCGTCCTGGTCGGTCCCGGCCGCATCGCAGCCCAGGATCATCGGGAGGCTCTCCTCGCCGAGGCCGACCCCGCGCAGCGACCACAGGTCGTGGTGGTTGAGGGAGGCGGCCTTGACGTTCACGGTCACCCAGCCGGGGCGGGCCTGCGGGGCGGGGCGATCGCCCAGCACGAGGCCGTTCAGCGGCTGGTCACGGTCGATTCGGGCGGCATAGGCAGCGAACATGCCGCGACGCTACCGCTCGGTAGGGCCCGGTTCCAGACCTGCCGCGACCGCGCCGGTGAGGCCTTCGTCGCACCCGCCCCGGGACCCGGCCTCCGACCCGCGGGGCCGGCCGCCGCCGCGGACGACGAGAGGCCCGGCCGGAGCGGATCCGGTCGGGCCTCTTCGTGCACGTGCTCCGTCCGGGTCAGACCAGGCGGGCCACGCCGTCGGCCTTCGCGGCGGCGGCGACCGCCGCGGCCACGGCCGTCGCGACGCGCTCGTCGAACGGCGACGGGATCACGTAGTCGGCGGCGAGCTCGTCACCCACGACACCGGCGATGGCATCGGCGGCGGCGATCTTCATGCCCTCGGTGATCCGGGTGGCGCGGACCTTGAAGGCGCCCGCGAAGATGCCGGGGAACGCCAGCACGTTGTTGATCTGGTTCGGGAAGTCCGAACGGCCCGTGGCCACGACCGCCGCGTACTTGTGCGCGACGTCCGGGTGGACCTCCGGGTTCGGGTTGGCCATGGCGAAGACGAACGCGTCCTTCGCCATCGTGGCCACGGCCTCCTCGGCGACCGAGCCGCCGGAGACGCCGATGAACACGTCCGCGCCGGCCAGGGCCTGCTCCAGCGAGCCGGTCTGGCCCGTCTTGTTGGTCAGGCCCGCGATCTCCGCCTTGACGTCCGTCAGGTCGGAGCGGTCCGCGGAGACGACGCCCTTGCGGTCGGTGACGCAGACGTCGCCGATGCCCGCGTCCACCAGGATCTTGGCGATGGCGATGCCCGCCGCGCCCGCGCCCGCGATCACGGCGCGCAGGTCGCCGAGGGTGCGACCGGTGAGCTTGGCGGCGTTGCGCAGCGCGGCCAGCGTCACGATGGCCGTGCCGTGCTGGTCGTCGTGGAAGATCGGGATGTCCAGCGCCTCCTGGAGGCGACGCTCGATCTCGAAGCAGCGGGGCGCGGAGATGTCCTCCAGGTTCACCCCGCCGAAGGACGGCGCCAGACGGATGACCGTCTCGACGATCTCGTCCGTGTCCTTGGTGGCGAGCGCGATCGGGACCGCGTCCACACCACCGAACTGCTTGAAGAGGATGGCCTTGCCCTCCATCACGGGGAGGGAGGCTTCCGGGCCGATGTCACCGAGACCGAGCACGGCCGTACCGTCGGTGACGACGGCGACCACGTTCGACTTCCAGGTGTACTCGTTGACCAGCTCCGGCTGCTCGGCGATGGCGGTGCACACCTTCGCCACGCCCGGGGTGTACGCCAGGGACAGGTCGTCCTTGTCGTTCACCGGAACCGTGGCCTGGATGGCCATCTTGCCGCCCCGGTGCAGTGCGAACACCGCGTCGGGGTTGTTGTCCGTCGCACTGTCGCTGCGAGGGTTGACGATCTCCGCTGCCACTTCGTGTGACCCCTTAATTCCTTTTGTTCGTTGAGGGTGGCCACTCCTGGTTAAGGGGTGGGCGGGCACCGCGTCCGTACTCCGCATCGACGGTTGGCCCGTCTCCGCGAAGGGGAGGTTCGTACGCGCGGGCGCGCCGCACGCGCGCCCTGAGCCCCGGATGAGGGGTGTAAGGATCTGTTCTACCCGAAGAACACTCGCTCAGACGAGTCGATTCCGGCTCAACCGTAGGTCACTTGCCCGCCTTTTGGCGAAAAGTCCAAACCTTGCCGTCCGGTGGGCGAGACGCCCCGGAGAAACTGCGCCCAAAAGGCCTGGTCACGGCAGTATCTACGGCCTCGAACCCCCTTGCCCGCAGTCCTGTTGGCGTACCCCGGTCGCCCGTTATGCGATTTTGACCTGACGGGCAGCCTGAATGTCTCAGTCCGAATGGCAAGATGCCGTAATCACACAAGGTCGCGACACTCGATGGTGCGTGTCCGACCGTTTTTCGATGCTTTTCGACCCCTGTCGGAGGAACGAAGCCATGACCGCAAGCACCACCCGTCGTACGACCGCCGCCCGGTCCCGGATCGCCGCGGTCGGCGCGATCGCGGTCGCCGGCGCCCTGATCCTCACCGGTTGTGGCGACCAGACCGACAAGGCGACCTCGACCCCGTCGGGTGCGGCGAACAACAGCAGCGCGCCGCTCTTCTCGAAGCTCCCGAAGAAGATCCAGGACGCCGGTGTGATCAAGGTCGGCACCGACGCGACCTACGCGCCGATGGAGTTCACCGAGGGCGGCAAGATCGTCGGCGTCGACCCCGACGTCGCGGCCGCCCTGAGCAAGCAGCTCGGCGTCCAGTTCAAGTTCGAGTCGGGCACCTTCGACACGCTGATCGGCAGCATGCAGACCGGCCGCAGCGACCTGGTCATGTCCTCCCTCACCGACACCAAGGCCCGTCAGGAGGGCCTGGACGACAAGGGCGCCAAGACCGGTGCCGGCGTCGACTTCGTCGACTACTTCTCCGCCTCGACCGGCATCCTGGTCAAGAAGGGCAACCCGCAGGGCATCAAGACCCTCGACGACCTGTGCGGCAAGACGGTCGCCGTGCAGCGCGGCACCACGTACGAGGAGTCCGCGAAGACCCAGGCCGAGAAGTGCAAGACGGACGGCAAGGGCGAGCTGAAGATCGAGTCCTTCCCGACCGACGCCGAGGCCCAGACCCGTGTGAAGGCCGGTGGCGCCGCCGCCGACCTGAACGACTCCCCGGTCGCCGCCTACATCGCGCAGACCGCCGGCGGCGGCAACGACTTCGAGGCCATCGCCAACCCGACCGACGCCGGCCTCTTCGGCATCGCGGTGGACAAGAAGAACACCGAGCTGCGTGACGCGCTCAAGGAAGCCCTCGACGCGATCATCAAGGACGGCACCTACAAGGCCGCCCTGGACAAGTGGAACGCCGGTTCCGGCGCCGTGACCGAGGCCAAGATCAACGCCGGTTCCTGACCTCCGCGTACCACCGCAGCACACTGAAGGGCAGTCACTGTGACTGACAAGCTCGACAAGGACCCGGGCCCGGCGGACACCCCGCCGGCCGGGGCCGTACCCCCCGAGGCGATCCGTGCCATCCCGGTCCGCCACTACGGCCGCTGGATCAGTGCCGTGGTCGTCATCGGTCTGGTCGTGGCGCTCATCGTCGCCTTCTCCCAGGGCAACGTGCGCTGGGCGACCGTGCCGGAGAAGCTGTTCGACCCCAGCATCCTGCGTGGTGTCCTGAACACCATCTGGATCAGCATCACCGCCATGGCCCTGGGCCTGGCGCTCGGCGTGCTCTTCGCCGTGATGCGGCTCTCGAAGAACCCGGTGACCAGCACCATCGCCTGGTTCTACATCTGGCTCTTCCGCGGCACCCCGGTGTACGTGCAGCTCCTCATCTGGTTCAACCTCGCCCTGATCTTCCCGATCCTGAACCTCGGGTTCTACAAGGACGAGATGACCCAGGTCATGACGCCGTTCCTGGCCGCCCTCCTGGGCCTGGGCCTCAACGAGGGCGCGTACATGGCGGAGATCGTCCGCGCCGGCATCCAGTCGGTCGACGAGGGCCAGACCGAGGCCTCGCACGCACTCGGCATGACCCGCACGCAGACCATGCGCCGCGTCGTCCTGCCCCAGGCCATGCGCGTGATCGTGCCGCCGACCGGCAACGAGTTCATCAACATGCTCAAGACCTCGTCGCTCGTCGTCGCCGTGCAGTACTTCGACCTGCTGCGCGCCGCCCAGGACATCGCGTCCACCTCGTTCGCGGTGATGGAGATGTTCTTCGTCGCCTCGATCTGGTACCTCGCCCTGACCAGCGTGTTCAGCGTCGGCCAGTACTACCTGGAGCGCCGCTACGCCCGTGGCGCGCTCCGCTCGCTGCCGCCCACGCCGCTGCAGAAGATCAAGGCGAAGCTGTCCAGCTTCTCGAACAGCAAGGCGGTGGCCTGATGACTGCCATGGTGAAGGCCGAGGGCGTCCACAAGTCCTACGGTGCGGCGCACATCCTCAAGGGCATCGACCTGGAGGTCGCCCCGCGTGAGGTCTTCTGCCTGGTCGGCCCGTCCGGCTCCGGCAAGTCCACCTTCCTGCGGTGCATCAACCACCTGGAGCAGATCAACGCCGGACGGCTGTACGTCGACGGGGATCTCGTCGGCTACCGCCAGAAGGGCGACAAGCTCTACGAGCTGAAGGACAGCGAGGTCGCGGCCCAGCGCCGGGACATCGGCATGGTCTTCCAGCGCTTCAACCTGTTCCCGCACATGACGGCCATAGAGAACGTCATGGAAGCGCCGGTGATGGTCAAGGGCGAGTCCAAGGCGGTGGCGCGGGAGCGTGCGATCCGTCTGCTGGACCGGGTCGGTCTCGGGGACAAGGGCGGGAACTACCCCACCCAGCTCTCCGGCGGCCAGCAGCAGCGCGTGGCGATCGCCCGCGCGCTCGCCATGGAGCCGAAGCTGATGCTCTTCGACGAGCCCACCTCCGCCCTCGACCCGGAGCTGGTCGGTGACGTCCTCGACGTCATGCGCGACCTCGCCGACTCGGGCATGACCATGATCGTGGTCACGCACGAGATGGGCTTCGCCCGCGAGGTCGGTGACAACCTCGTCTTCATGGACGGCGGCGTCGTCGTCGAGTCGGGCCACCCGCGCGACGTGCTGGGCAACCCCCAGCACGACCGGACGAAGGCGTTCCTCTCCAAGGTGCTGTAGTCGGCGGCGCCGGGCGCCGCACGTGGACAAGACCGAGGGGCGGTACGGATTCCCGTACCGCCCCTCGGTCATGCCGCCGGAGTGCCCCCGGCTTTTCCGCCGGGTGTCCCCGGTTCTCCCGATTCCCTACTTCAGACCCAGGACCAGGGCGTCCGAGGGGGAGCGCCAGACCGTGCGGGCCTCCGCGAAGCCCGCGGCGCGCAGCGTCTCGGCGTGCCAGGCCGCGGAAGGGGTGTCGCCGTCGGCGTGCTCCCCGTAGATCTCGAAGCGGCGGGCGGTGGGCTCGGCCAGCGCCGGCTCGGCGGCGGCCAGGGCCCACCACTCGCGCCAGTCCACCGCCCCCGCCTCCTTGGCCCGGTCCATGCCGGCGTGCCGGTGGGCGCGCTCGGCGGCGTTGATGCGCGGGGTGGCCGGATCGGGCATGTGGTCGGCGTTCATGAACACCCCGCCGGGGGCGAGCAGCGGGGCGAGCTGCCCGTACAGCACGGCCAGCTCCTCGCTGCGCAGCCAGTGCAGGGCGGTGGCGGTCAGGACCGCGTCGTAGGTGCCGTGGGGGAGGACCGAGGGCCAGTCGGGGTCCTTGAGGTCGGCGGTCACGAACGACACCCGCCCGTCGCCCGAGAAGTGGCCCCGGGCGATGGTCAACAGCGCGGGGTCGAGATCGACGCCCGTACTGGTGGCTCCCGGGAACCGCTTGAGGACGCGGTCCGTAATACTTCCCGTACCGCATGCGAGATCCAGCACCCGGGGGGTGGGTCCCACCAGTGCCTCGACCATGTCCAGCATCACCCGGAACCGCTCCTCGCGGTCGGGCATGTACCACTCCTGCTGCCGGTCCCAGCTGTCCTGCCAGGCCTGCCAGTCGGTACCGGTCCGTCCGGCGTCGGTCGTGTCCGCCGTGTCCGCCGTGTCCGTGGCATCCGCCATCCCGAACCCCTCCCTACGTAATACCCTCGAAGACGTCTCAGCCGTTACCAGAGACATTAATCCGCAGCCGTAAGGACTACAAGTGGAACTGGCCCATTACTCGGACTTCGCCGTGCGCCTGGTCAACACCGAGGAGCCGGCCCGCAACAAGGACGCACTCACCTCGGTGGACGCCGTCCGCGCCCTGTTCGGCGCCAGCCAGCAGATGGCCCGCCGCGTCACGGACACCGACATCACGCGCTTCCGCAACGTCCGCGGCCGGCTGCGCGCCGTCTTCGAGGCCGCCGACGGCGGCGACCACGTCCTCGCGGTCGACCTGCTGAACTCGCTGCTGATGGAGTTCCCCGTCAGCCCCCAGGTCTCCGGCCACGAGACCCTCGACGACGACGGCCGCCCCGATTGGCACATCCACCTCGCCGAACACCCCTCGAACGCCTCGGCCGGCTACGCCGCCATGGCCGCCATGGGCCTCGCCTTCGCCCTCACCGAGCATGGCCCCGACCGCCTCGGCCTGTGCCAGGCCGCGCCCTGCCGCAACGCCTACCTCGACACCTCCACCAACCGCTCCCGCCGCTACTGCTCCGACCGCTGCGCCACCCGCGCCAACGTGGCCGCCTACCGCGCCCGCAAGCGGCTGGAGGCCGAGGCGTCGGCCCGCAGCACGCGCAGCGAGGACACCGCCCAGGACAACCGGGCCCTCAGCGAGCGCTGATCCTCCCCGCGTGGCCGGAACCGCAGGACCGCCGTCGCCAGCACCAGCTCGCCAGGCACCGGCCCGTAGTCGGTGCTGTCGCCGGTCGTGTTGTACGGATTGTCGCCGAGCACCCACCACGCACCGCCGGGCCGCCGCTCCACCGCGCGCTTGACCACGAGCAGGTCCTGCTGGAAGGGGTGGCGCAGCACCACGACGTCGCCCGGCCGGACGGCGGCCCCGTACCGGACCACGAGCCGGTCCCCGTCCAGCAGCGTGGGCACCATCGACGGACCCGTCACCTCCACCACCTCGAACCGCCTGCGCGGGCGCGCGTTCTCCACCATGCGTGTCCTCCTCGTCACTCCCGCATGCTGCCGCACCGGCCCGTACATTCGCTCACCGGTCCGGCCGTGACCCTGGACTTTTGTCCTAAGCCCACGGGGGCGCCCGCGAAATCCGGTTCCCCAGCGAGTAATGTCCCCCTTGAGAAGACGATCACGAGGAGGACAAACTCCATGCTTTCCCGCCTCTTCGCCCCCAAGGCGAAGGTCTCCGCCCACTGCGACCTGCCGTGCGGCGTGTACGACCCTGCCCAGGCCCGCATCGAGGCCGAGTCCGTCAAGGCCGTGCAGGAGAAGTACCAGGCCAACGACGACGCCGACTTCCGCGCGCGCGCCATCACCATCAAGGAGCAGCGCGCCGAGCTCGCCAAGCACCACGTCTCGGTGCTGTGGAGCGACTACTTCAAGCCGCCGCACTTCGAGAAGTACCCGCAGCTGCACACCCTGGTCAACGACACCCTGAAGGCCCTCTCGGCCGCCAAGGCGTCCAACGACCCGGCGACCGGCCAGAAGGCCCTCGACCTCATCGCCGAGATCGACCGCATCTTCTGGGAGACCAAGGCCGCCTGAGCCCCGGCTCCGCCCGGTCCGACGAGAACGGCCCGGCTGCCTCGTGGCAGCCGGGCCGTTCTCATGGGCGTCGGGACCGTCCGCGGGGGCTCGTGCGGCTCCGACGGACGGAACGGGGGTCATCCCCGGGCGGGCACGCCGGAGTTGCGGCGCAAGGAGTCGAGGCCGTGCGTGAGGCCGCGCTTCAGGAGACCGGAGAGAGGGCGTTCGACGTACCGGTGGACCAGCCACGCGGCGGCGAGCATGCCGAGCGTCATCACGGCCACCAGCGTCCACGGATCGAGGTGGAAGCGCAGCAGCCGGATGCCCGTCCAGCCGATGTGCTCGTGCAGCAGGTAGAGCGGGTAGGTGAGGGCGCCGGCCGTCGTGAGCCACCGGCCCCGCACCCACGAGAGTCCCCCCAGCGCGAGGACGATCATCACCAGGTAGCCGAGGGTCATCAGGGCGATGGCCGGCTTCGCGTCCAGCGTGCGGCCGAGGCTCACCGCCAGCCCGTCGTTGTACAGGGCGACCTGGCGGACCGAGAAGAGCCACGAGACCAGGACGATGCCCCACAGCAGGAGCGTCGGCCCGAACCGGTGGATCAGGTACATCGCCACACCGGCGATGAAGTACGGAGAGTACTCCGGCATCACGATGTAGTTGAGGAAGGGCGCCCGGCCGGCGGTCACCAGGACCGAGGCGACGGTCCACAGCGCGCAGAAGAGGACCACACGGCGGTAGGTCACGCCCTTCCACACCACCAGAGCGAACAGGAGGTAGAAGCGCAGCTCCACCCAGAGTGTCCAGTAGACGGCATCGACCGATCCGACACGGAACGGTTCCTGCAGCATGGTGAGGTTGAGAAGCACGTCTTTCAGGCCAAGTGGCTGCACGACCAGCGGCCAGACGGTGACGACGGCGGTGGTGAGCAGAACCGCGAGCCAGTAAGCCGGATAGAGCCTGACCACCCGGGACGTGAAGAAGTCGCCCAGGCTACGGCCCCAACTGCTCATGCAGATGACGAAGCCGCTGATGATGAAGAAGAGCTCGACGCCGGTCCACGTGTACGAGGCAAGCCAGGAAGCCGTGGGAAAGACCACGTCGACCGGTTTGGTCCAGGCGTTCTTGGACGCGTCCGTGTTGCCGCCGAAGCCGACGTAGTGGTGGAAGACCACCATGAGCGCGGCTATGAGGCGCAGGCCGTCGAGAGCCGCGAGCCTTGGGCGTGACCGGGCAGCCCGAGTGGGCGCCTGACCGGCTTCCAGGCTCGGCCTCGGCGCGAGGTCGTTCAACATTGGGCGGATGCTACTAGGACCGTGCCCCATGCAGTCACATGGGGGCACGGCGCGCACGTGGACCGGCCCCCCCGGGGGAAGCCGCCCCGCAGCTCAGTCGTCGGAGTCGTCGTCCTCGTCGTCCAGCCGGGCCAGCCAGGTGGCCAGGCGTTCCACCGGAACCTCGAAGTCCGGGTTCAGGTCGACGAAGGTGCGCAGCTGCTCGGCGAGCCACTCGAAGGTGACCTCCTCCTCGCCGCGCCGCTTCTCCAGCTCCTCGATGCCGCGATCGGTGAAGTACAAGTCGGGCTCCGTGCCGTGATGTGGATGTGCGGGGAACGTTTCCCGCCAGGATAATCCGCGGCGCCCGCGAGACCTCCCGTCGCCCGCGCCACCGGCGCTAGCCTGGTCGTCTCACCAGCGGGCGGGGGGCGCGCATGACCGACGGGCGCACGACCGGGACGGCGCGCGCCTTCGAGCTCCTCGAACCACTCGTCCAGGCGGCGACGGTACGCGTCCACGCCCCGCCCGGCGGGTATGAGTCCCCCGGCAGCCATCGGACCGGTCCCACCTGGGGGAGCGGTTTCTTCATCGCCCCCGGCTGGGTCCTGACGTGCGCGCACGTGGTCGGCGAAGGGGGTGCCGCCGTGCGGCTGACCGGTCGCGAGGTGGGCATCACCTTCCACGCCGGCAGACCCCGCCACGCGGGCCCCGGCACCCCGGGCGCCGTCACCGGGACCGTCACCGGGCGCGTGGAGTGCGTACTGCCCGAGCGACTCGAAGAACGGCGGCCCGCCCGGCACGCCCTGTGGGACCTGCCCGACCTGGCACTCATCAGGGTCCTGGCCCCCGTCTCCCACGCCTGCGTCTGGCTCACCGACCGCTCCCGGCCGCGCTTCGACGAGGTCGCCTACTTCGGCTGCACCGAAGACCTCGGCACTCCCGAGATCACCGGCCGCACCACCCGGCTGCGCGGCACCGCCGGGAACGGCGCCGCCATCCGGCTCGCCGACGACGACGAGATCGACCCCGGCATGTCCGGCGGCCCCGTCGTGGACCTCGCCCGCGGGGAGGTCGTCGGCGTCGTCAAGGCCCGCCGGCACACGGGAGGCGGCGGACTCGCCGTCTCCGTGGTCCAGCTGCGCACCCTCCCCATGGCCGCGCGGGGCCAGGTCGGCCTCTACCGCCGGATCATGCAGGCCCACGACCTGTACCACTACGACCAGCACCTCAGCGACCTCGACAACCGCCGCACCTGGACCGACGTGCACGGCGAACTCCCGCCGCAGGAGCTCGACCCCTACGGCGGCCGCGGCCGGCTCACCCCCGGCGAGCGCACCACCCTGTGCGGACTCCTCGCCGAACTGCCCCCACCGAGCTCCTCCGAAGCCGTACGGGCCCTCGTCGAGGCCGTCCGCGGCGAGGAACCCGACCCGCAGCCGCCCGCCCCACTGAGCTGGCGCGACGGGCTCGGCCTGCTCCACGACCCGCCGGGCGGCACCGGCGAGGCCGCGGCCATGCTCCGCTACGCGACCGACGTCAGCGTCGCCGAGTACCGCGAACCCCCGACGCCGGGCGCCGACGAAGAGCTGTGGGACTGGGTACGGTCCACGGCAGAGCGGCTCTGGCGGCCCCTGCGGCGGGAACTCGGCGAACGCCACGAACGGGGCCTCGCCGAACGGGAACGCCGCCGCCGGGCTTCGGCCGGGCGGGCCGCGGGCGGACCCGCCCGGGGCGCCGGCGGACTGCCGCCGGGGGCCTCGGTCCTGCTGGAGGTGTGGGCGCACGGCTGGGAGCACCTCTACGACTGGCGGGTCTCCGTACTGGCCGGACCCGCCCACCCCGGCCGGCTGACCCCCGTCGACGCGGGCGTACGGGCCACCGTGGCGGGCCTGCCCGAACGCTTACGGGCCCCCCTGGCCGAAGCCTTCCGGCGGTGCGACACCCACGTCGCGGCCGCCCTGCTCGAAGTGGCCGTGGCACCCGAACTGTTCGGGCTCGCCGTGGAGGACTGGGTGGTGGCCGGCGGTGTACCGCTGGGCGTGCAGCGGCCGGTGGTGCTGCGCCATCCCGGGGGCCGGGGCACCGCCCACGCCCCGGGCGCCCCGGGAGCCGACCCCGTCGGTCCCGCGGACGACCCCCGCGGTCCGCAGACCCACCCGGCCGACCACGAGACCGGCCGGGCCGCCGCCCGCTGGGCCCGGGTCCAGGCGGGGCCGCTCCAGGACGAACGGGCCGACTGCGCGGGCGGCCGGCCGCGCGCCCCCTCCGCCGCATGGCTGTCGGCCCTGCCGGACACCACCGTCCCCGTGCACTGCCGGGCGGCGGACCAGGAGCCCACGCTGGGCTCCCTGCACGCGGTACGGGACGCCGGCTACGGCGTGGCCGTCACCCGCAGGCCGCCCCCGGACCCCGGGGTGTCGTGCGCGCCGTTCCACCGCGGGCTGCGCGAGGAACTGGCCGACGCGGGCCGGGCGGAGGTGCTGCCGGTGCGGCTGCAGACGTTGCGGGGCCGGGCGTACGGGGCCGACCCCGACGCCTACTGGGCGGCCGGGGCGGGGCTGGTGTGGGAGGACCCGGCGCGACCGCTGCCGGACGTCGAACCCCTCCACGGCGACCTGTGACGGCGCCGGGCCCGGCGGATTCGAGGGAGGGACACGCACCATGAACGACGAGTGGCTCATCTACCGCGGGGTCGGCGAGCCCCACGACGGGATCGACGCGCTGCCCGGCCCGCCGCCCTGGCGGGACTTCGACGGCGGGCCCGTCGTGGACCCCGGCCGCGCGGCCGGGGCCGCCGAGGGCAACATCGCCCGACGGCTCGGGGCGCACCGGCAGGCCGCCGAACTGCACCGGCCCGAACCGGAGGAGCTGCAGGCCATCAACGCGGCGCTGTACCTGAGGCGGCCGCTCCTGGTCACCGGCTTCCCCGGAACGGGCAAGTCCACCCTCGCCCACTGCGTCGCCCACGAGCTGAAACTGGGACGCGTGCTGCGCTGGCCCGTGGTGTCCCGGACCGTGCTGCAGGACGGCCTCTACCGCTACGACGCCCTCGCCCGGCTCCAGGACGTGCAGCTCGCGGCGGGCGGC
This sequence comes from Streptomyces sp. WAC03905, assembly GCF_057371075.1. Lineage (NCBI taxonomy): Bacteria > Bacillati > Actinomycetota > Actinomycetes > Kitasatosporales > Streptomycetaceae > Streptomyces > Streptomyces sp. WAC03905. Next base: position 2,805,405 of record NZ_JBXYDZ010000003.1, on the reverse strand, counting down.
GCGGCCGCGGCGGCGGCCCCGGGCGCGCCCGGCGGAACGGCCGGCAGCGTCCCCGGCATCGGCAAGTACATCCGGCTCGGCCCCCTCGGCACCGCCCTGCTGCCCACCGCACGGCCCCGCGTGCTCCTGATCGACGAGCTCGACAAGAGCGACATAGACCTCCCCAACGACCTGCTGAACGTCCTGGAGGAAGGGGAGTTCGCCCTGCCCGAGCTGGAGCGGGTCGCCGACGCCGAGCCCGAGGTCGAGGTGCTCACCGACGACGGGACGAAGGTGACCGTACGCGGCGGCCGGATCCGCTGCCACGCCTTTCCCTTCATCATCCTGACCAGCAACGGCGAACGGGACTTCCCCGCCGCCCTGCTGCGCCGCTGCATCCAGCTGAGCCTCGGCCAGCCCGGCGAGAGACGGCTCGCCACCATGGTCCGCGCCCACCTCGGCGAAGAGGCCGCCCGGCTCGGCGGCGACCTGATCCGCGAGTTCCTGGGCCGCTCCCAGACCGAGCTGGTCGCCGCCGACCAGCTCCTCAACGCCGTCTACCTCACCCACTACGCCTCCCCGGCGACCCGGGAGGACCTCGCCGACCTGCTCATCCAGCGCCTCGACCGCCCGAGGTGACCGACCGTGCCCGAACCCGCCGCGCCCGGACCGGGCGTTCCCGAACCGACCGTGCCCGGCGTCCGTGAACCCGGCGTCACCGAACCCGCCGCGCCCGGCGTACGCGAACTGGCCGCGCTGCTGCGGGCGGCCGGACTCGACCCGTCCGCCGAGGAACTCGCCGACGCCCTCTGGCTCGCCGGCCACATCCGCGGGCCCGGACCGGCCCGGACCGGCCCCCCGGGGCCCGGCACGGACGCCGAACCCGACGATCCGGCCGCGGAACCCGCGGACCCCGTACGCGTCGACCCCGACACCGAGGACCCCGTACGGCTCTACGCCCCCGGGGCCCACCACGCCGCCGAGGCCGACGGCGGGACGCCGGAGGAGTCGCCCGAGGAGTACGGAGTACCCGTACGCGTGCCCGGCGCCGCCGCCCTGCCCCGCATCCTCGACGTCCAACGGGCCCTGCGCGCCCTCCAACGGCACCGGCCGCCCGCCCCGCCCACCCGGCTGGTCATCGACGAAGGGGCCACCGCCGACGCCAGCGCCCGCGCCCTCGGACTTCTCATCCCGGTGCTGCGGCCGGAGAGCCGGCGCGAGGCGACCGTCCGGCTCGTCATGGACGCCTCGCCCTCGATGGCCGTCTGGCAGGACATGTTCGAGGAACTCCGCTCCGTCTGCGAACGGCTGGGCGCCTTCCGGGACGTCCAGGTCCACTACCTGCACCGCCGCCCCGACGGCACCGCGGCCCTCGGACGCGGCCCCGCACCGGGCGCCGGACTGCGCTCGGGGGACCAGCTGCGCGACCCCACCGGCCGCGCCCTGACCATGATGGTCTCCGACTGCGCCGGACCCCTGTGGCGCGAGGGCGCGGCGCAGCGACTGCTGCACCGCTGGGCCGAATGCACGCCGTGCATGGTGGTCCAGCCCCTGCCGCAGCGGCTGTGGGGGCGCAGCTGGCTCCCGACCGAGCGCGGCACCCTCGCCCGGCTGGAGGGCGCCGGCCAGAAGCTGCGGTTCCGGCCGGACCGACCCGGGCCACCCGGCCGGCCCGCGGACGGACTCGCCGTACCGGTGCTGCCGCCCAGCCCGACCGCCCTCGGAGCGTGGGCCCGGCTCGTCGCCGGCCTCGGCACCGGGCCGGTGCCCGCCGAGGTGGGCCGCGTACGGGCCGACCACCCCGCCGCCCCCGTCCCGCCGCCGCCCGCCGTCCGGCCGCCGCGCGAACTCGTCGCACGCTTCCGCTCCTCGGCCGCGCCCCGGGCCGTACAGCTGGCGGTCTACCTGTCGGCGGCTCCGCTGACGCTGCCCGTGATGCGGCTGGTGCAGCGCACCATGCTGCCCGACTCCGAACCCTCCGACCTGGCGGAGGTACTGCTCAGCGGACTGCTGAGGCGCAGCGGACCCGGCCCGGGTCACTGGTACGAGTTCGTCCCCGGAGTGCAGGACGTACTGCTGGGGCCGCTGGGGCGGGACGAGGCGGCACTGGTGCTCAAGCACTGCTCGGAGTACGTCCGGACCCACTTCGGCTCGGGCGTGCGCAACTTCCCCGCGCTCGCGGTCGCCCAGCTGACCGGCATCGCGCCGACGCCGGCGCCCCCCGGGGGCGACGACGAGGAGCAGCCCCCGCAAGGACGGCTCCCGCAGGCCTTCGCACAGGTTTCGGCCAAAGTCGTACGCCGCTACCTGCCCGGGATGCCACCGGACGGCCCGCCGGTCCGGGAACCCCGGACGGCCCCCCTCATCGCCCGCGCCGGAGCGGTGCGCACCGCCCGCGACCGGCTCGCCGACGCGGACGCCGACGGCGACGCCGGCGCACGGGCCCTGCACGAGGCCGTCGCGGTCCTGCGGCGGGCCGTGACCGCCCCGGCCGGACCCGCGGACCCGCCGGACGAGGCCGAGACGGAACTGGCCGGCGCACTCCTGCGGTTGTGGGCGGCCGAGCGCGATCCGGAACTCCTCGCCGAGGCGGAGCGGACCCTGACCGGCCTGCGGACGCCCGCGGCATGGGCGGCACGCGGGCGGGTGCTGTACGAGCGGGCGCTCGCCGCCGGCCCGGACCCCGAACTGCTCGCCGCGGCGGACCGCGAGTTCGCGGCGGCGGCCGCGGCCGCCACGGCCGAACCGGAACTGCGGCGCGACTGCGCGGTGCGGCGGGCCGAGACCCTGATCCGGCTCGGCGGCCTGCGCGAGGACCCGGGCGCGCTGCGCGAGGCCCGCGCGGCACTCGAACCCCTCGCGGGCCCCGTCCCGGGCGCCGACCCCGACCCGGAAGCGGACCCGGACCCGGCGGCCGCCGCCGGGCCGCATCCCGAACTGCACCTCGCCCTCGGCCGGGTCCTGCTGGCGCTCCTGCCCCGAACCCCCGACCCGGCCGAGCGCACCGTCCTGGCCGAACAGGCCGCGGCCCGCCTCACGGCGGTCCAGGCCGCCGCCCCGCCCGGTACCGCGCAGGTGCGGGTGGAACTCGCCGACGCGCTGCGGTACCTGCCCGCACGGCTGGAGGACGCCGCCGGTCAGCTGGCCGCCGCCCTGGAGGAGACGGGCGGGGACCAGGAGCTGCGCGTCGCCGCCCTGCTGTGCCTGGCCCGCGTGCACCGCGAGCGGTACGCGCGGGACGCCGACCCGGCGGCGCTGGAGGACGCGGCCGAGGCGTACGGGCGCGCCCGCCGGCTCCTGCCCCGCGACGGCGAGGCTTTCGGTGAACTCCTGCCCGAGTGGGGCGACGTACTCCTGGACCGGGCCCGGAGCGCCGGCGGACGCCGCTTCACCGGAGCGGCCGTACGCGTCCTGCGGGAGAGCCGGGCGGCGGTCCCGCAGTCCGACCCGGGGGCCGCGCACCGGCTGATGCGGCTGGCCACCGGACTGCGGCTGCGGCACGCCTACGAGAACGACGCGGTGGACCTGCGGGAGGCCGAATACCTCCTCGAACTGGCCGTCCGCAACAGCCGGGGCCCGCTGGACCGGGCCCGCGCCTGGCGGGACCACGGCGACGTGCAGCAGGAGATCCACGGCCACACGCGGGCCGCGGACCGCCTCGACCGGGCGGCCGAGTCCTACCGGCTGGCCTGGCGGGCCGCCCTGGAGGCCGACCGCGAGGGCCGCGACGACCACGAGGGCCGCGAGGAGCCCGACGGGCGGGCGGGCCGCGAGGACACCGCGCTGCGCCTGGCCGCGCGCGTGCAGGAGTCCCGCGGGGAGGTGCTGGAACGGCTCGCCCGGCCCAGGGCCGCGCTGGAGGAGTACCGCGCGGCGCTGCAGCTCTGGAAGCGGATCGGCGCCGACCCCGACGGCCGCTCGGAGGGGCTCCGCGCGCGGGTACGGGCCCTGGAAGCGGGACGGTGACGGCCGCGCCGCGGGCCCGGCGGGCTGTTTCCGCCGGGCGGGAGGAGGGCAAAGGGCAGGGGACCGTCCGGAATGCGACGCGACAGGGGGAACAGCGGCACATGGTGACGAATCGTCGGGACACGGCACCGGCCACCGCCCCCGGATGCCCCGGCCGGCTCCCGGACCTCTCCGGCCTCGACCTGGCCGCCCTCCGCGGGATCGACCACCCCGTACTGGCCCAGGTGATCGAAGGCCTGGTCGAACGCGTGACGCACCCGGCGGAAATCCTGAACGCCTTCGACTCCAGCGCGTCCTGACTCCCGCGGCGGGTGGCGGATCCGGCGCCGGCCCGCGGGCCGGCGGCTTCCGGGGCTCCGCCCCTCCGCTCCCGCGGCGGGTGGCCGTACTCGGGGCGGCCTGCGGGCCGGTGGTTTCCGGGGCTCTGCCCCTCCGCTCCCGCGGCGGGTGGCCGTACTCGGGGCGGCCTGCGGGCCGGTGGTTTCCGGGGCTCTGCCCCTCCGCTCCCGCGGCGGGTGGCCGTACTCGGGGCGGCCTGCGGGCCGGCGGCTTCCGGGGCTCTGCCCCTCCGCTCCCGCGGCGGGTGGCCGTACTCGGGGCGGCCTGCGGGCCGGTGGCTTCCGGGGCTCTGCCCCGGACCCCGCGCTTCAATCGCCGGCGGGGCTGGATGTGCGGGGCGGTGGCTTCTTGGGGTGTGGGGCGGGGCGGCTTTCGCCCGGGGTGCGGTTGGGCGGGGTCGGTTCGGTGTGGGGCGGTGCCCCGCCGGAGTGTCTCCTCGGCTCGGCGCGCGCGGGCATGTCGCGGTGGTTGCCGGGGGTGGCGCCTCGTCCTGCGGGGACACTCCGCCGTGTCCCCGCCCCACTGCCGTGCCCGTCGCGGGGGGAGCGGGGACGGTGAGGGGTGTCCCCGCAGGACGAGCGCGCAACCCCCGGCCCACGGCCGAGAAGGCTCGCACGCGCCGAGCCGAGGAGACACCCCTCGGCGGCCCCGCGCACCAGCCCGCACCATCCCAGCCCCGCCGGCCCCGACTGCTGCCCGCTGCGGAGCGGAGCCACCCCATCCAGCCTCGCCGGCGTTTGAGGCGCGGGGTCTGGGGCGGAGCCCCAGCAGCCACCGGCCCGGGGCCGGCGCCGGATCCGCCACCCGCCGCGGGAGCGGAAGGGCGCGGGGTCTGGGGCGGAGCCCCAGCAGAAGGGTGACCACTTTCCGCCGTTAGCCGGGACCGGCGCCAGGGCAGGGATGCACCGTCCGCCGGGGCGCCCCCGGCGGCGGGGCGGGGAGGAGTGCGGCGATGCGGCGAGCGACAACGAGCGGCTCCCCGCTGCCCGCGCCCGCCGGCCCCCCACCCCCGGACTCCGCCCAAGGCCCGAGCCCCGCACACCAGTTGGGCTCCACCAGGTCGGCGGCGGTCGCCCCGCGCGCGGACTTCGCCCAAGGCCCGGGCTCCGGGAACCAGTCGGGCTCCGCCCAGTCGGCGTCAGCCGTGCCGCGCCCGGTCGGGGGCGCCTGGCGCGTGGACTCCGGTGAAGGCCCGGGCCCCGCCCAGCAGTCGGGCTCCGCCCAGCCCGCGCCGGCCGTACCGCAGTCCGCCGGAGGCGGTCGGCATGGGCGCAACGCCCCCTGGCCGTACACCCGGCTCGATGTCGCCGCCGCGCGGGCCGCAGGCCATCCGCCCCATCCCATCAGGCAGTTCGTGCTGAAGACCCGCAGCCGCTGCAACCTCGCCTGCACCTACTGCTATGTCTACGAGCTCGCCGACCAGGGCTGGCGCGACCAGCCCGTCGCCATGACCCCCGCCACCGCCGCCCGCGCCGCGCAGCGGATCGCCGAGCACGCCGCCGCCCACGACCTGGCCCGCGTCGACCTGGTCCTGCACGGCGGCGAGCCCCTCCTCACCGCCCCGGCCGCCCTCGCCGCCCCCGTCGAGGCCGTACGGGCCGCCCTCGCCGCCGCCTCCCCCCGCACCCGGATCACCGCCACCGTCCAGACCAACGGCACCCTGATCACCCGCGGCCGCCTCGCCGCCCTGGCCGCCGCCGGGATCCGGGTCGGCGTCAGCCTCGACGGGGGCCTCCCCGCGCACAACACCCGCCGCGTGGACCACGCCGGACGCCCCGGCTTCGGTGCCGCCGCGCGCGGCCTGCGTCTGCTGGCACGGCACCCGGACAGCTACGCCGGGGTGCTCTGCGTCATCGACCTCGACCACGACCCGGTGGAGACGTACGAGTCCCTGCTCGCCTTCGCCCCGCCCACCGTCGGGCTGCTGCTCCCGCTCGCCAACTGGAGCGCCCCGCCGCCCCGCGGGCCCGGCCCCGGCCCCGGTTCCGGTTCCGGCCCCGCCGGGACCCCGTACGCCGACTGGCTCCTCGCCGTCTTCGAGCGCTGGTGGCACGACCGGGAACGCCGCACCCGCATCCGGCTCTTCGAGGAGATCATCGCCCTGCTGCTCGGCCTGCCCGCCACCACCGAGACCCTCGGGCTCGCGCCCGCCGCCACCGCCGTCATCGAGACCGACGGCTCCATCGAACAGGCCGATTCGCTGAAATCCGCGTACGAGGGGGCCGCCGCCACCGGCATGGCCCTCGACACCCACAGCTTCGACCAGCTCCTCGACCACCCCGGCTTCGCCGCCCGCCAGCTCGGACGCGAGGCACTCGCCGCCGACTGCCGTGCCTGCGACCTGGTCGAGGTGTGCGGCGGCGGCCACTACCCGCACCGCTACCGGGCCGGCGAGGGCTTCCGCCAGCCGTCCGTCTACTGCGCCGACCTCCAAGTGCTGATCCGGCACATCGCCGCCGCCGTGCAACGCGCCGCCGCCCCGACCGCCGCGCAAGCCGCCGCCCCGACCGCCGCCCCCGCCCCTGCGCAGGCCGCCGCCCCTGCGCAGGCCGCCGACCGCCGCCGCAGCCGCGCCGTCGCCCGCCCCCCGGCGGCCGCCTCATGACCGCCGCCCTCGCCGCCTTCACCGTCTCGTCCCACACCCTGCGCGCCCTCGCCTCCACCGAGCCCTCCCCGGAAGGCACCCGCCTGGTCCGCGACGTACGCCGCTCCAAGCGCCTCGTCCTGCTCCGCGCGGTTCTCGACGCCGCCCCCTGCGGCCGGTCCGGCCGGACCGCCGAGCACTGGGCGCTGCTGGAGGAGGCCGAGCGCCGCGCCCCGGCCGCCGTGCGCGATGTACTGCACTACCCGGCCACCGGCGTATGGGCCGAGGAGACCCTGCGCCGGCTGCACGCCCCGTACGGCCCGCCGCCGGACCTCGCCCACCTCGGCGCCCTCGCCGCGGCCGCCGCCCTGCGCGCCGGGATCTCCTTCACCCACACCCTGCGGCCCGTCCACGGCCGCCTCGTCCTGCCCACCCTCGGCCTGCTGCGCCCCGAGCGCCCGGGCCCGCTCGTCCTCACCCAACGCTCCTGGGACCCCGACGACCCCGCCACACTGCCCCTGCACGCACTGCCCGGCGGCGGCACCGCCCTCGACGACCTCGACCCCTACCGGGCCCCCGGCCCCGCAGAGCAGCCCGCCCCCCTGCGCCCCGCCCGCCGCCTCACCCCCAAGGGCCACAAGCGGTGGGACACCCAGTGGTCCGGCGCGCTCACGCTGCTCCGGCGCTACGACACCGTCCGCGCGGAGGAGACCGTACAGCTGCTGCGCTCCCTCGTACCGCTCGCCGGCGGCTCCCGCTCCAGCGGGGCCACCCTCCCCGCGGCCGCAGGCTCCGTACTGGCCCGCGCGCAGGCCCCGCCGGCCCTCGCCGCGACCCTCGTCCACGAGGTCCAGCACGGCAAACTCACCGCCCTCGCCGACGTCCTGACCCTGCACACCGCCGACGCGACGCCCCGCCACTGGGCCCCCTGGCGCCGGGACCCCCGCCCGCTGGAGGGACTCCTCCACGGCACCTACGCCCACCTGGCCCTCGCCGGGTACTGGCAGCGGGCCGCCCTCTACGGTGCCCGCGGCGCCTGGGCCCAGCACGCCCGGATCCGCGCCCAGGTCGCCGCCGTCCTGCCCGCCCTGCGCGCCCACGACCGACTGACGTCCGCGGGCCGGGAGTTCACCGATGCGATGGCCGCCGCCGAACGGGCCATGGACGAGCTCCCGCCCCCCGGCGACCAGCACGCCGCGGCCCGCCGGGCCGTCGACCGCGAGCGCCGCGCCTGGTGCGAGGCGCACCCCGAACTCGCCCCGTTCGCGCAGGTCTGACGGACCGTCCGCTGCGGTACCTTTTCAGTCCCGTCCACTGCCCGCAGCCCAGGGAGACGGCCGCATGACCACCGGTAGCCGGCAGGACCGCGAATCGGCGCACGAACCTCCCCGACCGCAACAGCCCCAGCCGCCCCAGCCGCCCCAGCACCCCCCACACCCCCCACACCCCCCACACCCGCAGCATCCGCAGCGCTTCGTCATCAGCTTCGCCGGCTTCAACCGCCCCTGGGCCGTATGGATCGCCCACCGCCTCGAAGAACACGGCCACCGCGTCACCCTCCAGCGCTGGGACCCGCAGAACAGCCCCGGCCTCACCCAGGCCCTCGACGACCTCGCCCGCTCCGGCAGCCGCGTCCTCCTCGTCCTCAGCGAACGCTACTTCTCCGCCGGCACCCACACCGACCAGCAGTGGAACGCCGCCCTGCGCGCCGTCACCGACGACCACCCCGACCGGTTCGCCGCCGTCTGCCTCACCGACGCGCCCCTGCCCAGCGCCGTCGCCGTCCTGGAGAAGACCGACCTGTGGGGCCTGGACGCGTACGAGGCCGAATACCGCGTCCTGCGCCGCCTGGAACTCCCCACCGAACGCATCGGCACCGAAACCGGCCGCCGCGGCCCCCGCTTCCCCAACGACCCGCCCGAGATCTGGGGCCGCGTCCCGCGCCGCAACCCCCGCTTCACCGGCCGCAACGACGTCATCGGCACCCTGCGCCAGGCCCTCGCCGAAGCCCCGCCCGGCGCGTCCACCGTCACCCTGCTCGGCCTCTCCGGCGTCGGCAAGACCCAGGTCGCCACCGAGTACGCCTACCGCTTCGCCTCCGAGTACGACGTCGTGTGGTGGGTCCCCGCCGAGGACCGGCCCACCCTCCGCGAACGCCTCGCCGACCTCGCCCCCGCCCTCGGCCTCCCGCGCGGCGCCGGCAGCTACGGCGAGCAGATCCGGGCCGTCCTCGAAGCGCTGCGCCGCGGAACCCCGTACAGCCGCTGGCTGATGGTCTTCGACGGCTGCGACAACCCCGACGACCTGATCGACCTGCTGCCCTCCGGCGGCGCCGGCGACGTCATCATCACCTCCCGCAACCGCGAATGGGCCGCCCGGCACACCAGCCTCGTCGAAGTCCCCCTCTACGCCCGCCCCGAATCGATCACCTTCATCCGGCGCCGCGCCCTGCGCCTGACCGCCCACGAGGCCGACCAGCTCGCCGAGGCCCTGGAGGACTACCCCCTCGCCCTCGACCAGACCGCCGGCTGGCTCGCGGACTCACCGCTGCCCGTCGGCGACTACCTCGCCCTGCTCCAGCGCCGCATGGACTCCCGAGAGGCCGTCACCCTCTCCGAGGACTACCCGCTGCCCTTCCCCACCGCCCTCGCCATACTCCTCAACAACGTCCGGGAGAACTTCCCCGACGCCCTCGCCCTGCTGCGGCTCTTCGTCTTCTTCGCCCCGGGCCCCGTCCCGCTGCGCCTCCTGCGCGAATTCCCCGCCGACGACGTTCCCGAGCAGCTCGCCGGACTCATCAACGACCAGATCCGCTGGAACGCCGCCCTCAACAAACTCGTCCAGTTCTCCGTCGTACGACTGGAGTACTCCGACCTCCCCGTGGAGGAGGGCGGCGGCGGGCTGGAGACCGTACAACTGCACCGCATGGTCCACGGCATCGTCCGCGAGAACCTCTCCGAGGACGAGGCCGAACCCCTCGCCCGGGCCGTCCGCCAGGTCCTCGCCGCCGCCGACCCCGGCCGGCCCTCCGACTCCCGGCTCTGGCCCCGCTACGCCGAACTCGTCCCCCACCTCACCCCCTCCGGGGTGATCACCAGCAGCAACCCGCGCATCCAGAACTTCCTGCTGCACTGCCTGCGCTACCTGATCCTCGCCGGCGAGTACCGCGACTGCCTGCGCCTGTGCGAGGAGACCGACCGGATCTGGCGGGCCCGGCTCGGCGAGGACCACCCCAAGGTCCGCGAACTCAGCTACCAGTACGGCAATTCCCTGCGCAACCTCGGCCTGTTCCGCCGCGCCGAGATCCTCACCAGGGCCGTCGCCGACCGGCTCACCGGAGAACGCGGCGACCAGGACCTGGAGAGCCTGCGCGCCACCAGCGCCTACGGCGGCGTCCTGCTGTGCATCGCCAAATTCGAACCGGCCCGCGAGATCTTCGAACACTGCCTCGCCACCTACCGCGAACTCCTCGGCGAGGACGACTCCATCACCCTCGACGCCCAGAACAACCTCGCCGCCACCTACCGGCTCCTGGGCCGCTACCAGGACGCCTACGACCTCGACCTCGACACCCTGCGCCGCCGCGAACGCGTCCTGATGCCCCTGCACATCTCCACCCTCGCCTCCGGCATCGCATGCGCCATGGGGCTGCGCCTCATGGGCCGCTACCGCGAGGCCCAGACCCGGCAGGAACAGGGCGTCAAGCTCAACACCCAGGTCCTCGGACTCGGCCACCCCCAGACCCTGCGCGCCGAACACAACCTCGGCCTGTGCCTGCGCCGCTCCGGCGACATCCCCGGCGCCGGCCTGCGGCTGCGGACCGTGTGGGAGCGGGCCACGCGCGTCTTCGGCGTGGACTACCCCTGGACCCTGATGGTCGCCTCCGACTACGCCACGTACCTGAGGGAGTACGGTGACATCGGCGAGGCCCGCCGCATCTCCGAGGACGTCGTGCGCGGCTACCAGTCACAGCTCGGCCTCGCCCACCCGTACAGCATCGGCACCGTCGGCAACCTCGGCCTGGTCCTGCGCGCCCAGGGCGAACGCGCCGAAGGCCTCTCCCTCGCCGAGCAGGCACTGGTCGGCATGCGCGGAGCGCTCGGCAGCAGGCACCCGTGGTCGCTGGGCTGCGCCCTCAACGCCACCGGCCACCGCAACATCACCGGGCGGCTGGAGGACGCGCTGGACCTGAGCCGCGAGACCCTGCGCACCGCCGAGCGCGTCCTGGGCCCCGACCACCCGATGACGCTGAGCGCCCAGATCGCCCTGGCGGCGGACCTGCGGTCGGTACGGGAGGACACGGAGGCGGGCAAACACGAGGACGCGGGCATCAAGGGCCTCACCCGCACCCTGGGCGCCCAACACGTCCACACGGTCTCGGCGAAACAACGCGCCCGCCCGTACTGGGACTTCGAACCGCAGCCGTAGGGGCGCGTGCACGGTTGCCCGCCGGGTACGCGCGCACGCGCGCCCGGCGCCTCCACCCCCGCGGCCCCACCGCCCGGGCCGGTGGTCGCCCACCCGCGCCCCGGCGGGGCAGGCGCGGAGCCCGGTCGCCTGCCGGGCGGGGGCTTCGTGGTGTCGTTCGGCTCGGGCGGGCCCTCACCCCCGCGGCCCCCCTGCCCGGGCCGGTGGTTGCCCACCCGCCCCCGTCGGGGCGGGCGCGGAGCCCGGTCGCCTGCCGGGCGGGTGCTTCGTGGTGTCGTTCGGCTCGGGCGGGCCCTCACCCCCGCGGCCCCCCTGCCCGGGCCGGTGGTTGCCCACCCGCCCCCGGCGTGGCAGGGGCGGAGCCCGGTCGCCTGCCGGGCGGGGGCTTCGGGCGAGGTCGATGCGCCGAGGCGGGAGCGGAGCCGTGCCTGGGGTTTCCCGTCAGTCCCATCGTCTTCCGTGTCGGGCCGGCCCCTCAAGGGCGCTCCCTGCGGTCGCGTCACTGCGTGATGGCCTTCGGCCACCCTTGACCGCCCGTCCCGCCACGGAAAATTCGAGGACTGCCGGGAAGCCCCCGCAAGAACGAGCCGGGCGCCAGGAGACCACCGGGCCCGTTGCCCTGCCGAGCCGGATCCCAGTGCGCCTGAAATCGCTACGCGCTCCTGCCAGACGGCGTCTGCGGGCCGCGGGGGCCGGGCACAGTCCGCCTCAGATCGCTACGCGCTCCTCGATCACGCGTCCGCAGACCGTCGGCGGCTTTCCCACGGATACGGCTTCTCCTCGCCCGGCTGGTTCGGGACGAAACCACTGCGGCTTGCTCCTCACCGGAGCCTCTCCACTAGGAGCTGGAGCGTCGGTCTCGACCTGTCGAGACCGCCCCGCGCCGCCGGGCCGGTGCCTTTCGGGGTGGCCCGGCGGGGTGGGGTTACTTCAGGTGGCGGTCCAGGAAGCGGCAGCCGTCTTCCAGTTCGAACCAGGGGGTGCCGGTGTGGCCGCCCAGGTTGGCGTGGAGGGTCTTCTCCTTCGTGCCGAAGGCGTCGAAGAGTTCCAGGGCCCGCTCGCGCGGGTTGCCCTCGTCGTCCCACTGCAGCAGGAACAGCAGCGGGATGGTGACCTGCCGGGCCTCCTCGCGCTGTGCGCGGGGCACGTAGCCCCCGGCGAAGAAACCGGCGGCCCTGATGCGGGGTTCGGCCACCGCCAGTCGGATGCCGAGGGCGGTCCAACCGCCGGAGTAGCCGACCGGGCCGCCGATGCCGGGGAGGGCGAGGAGGGCGTCCAGGGTGGTCCGCCATTCCGGGACCGCGTTCTCGACCAGGGGGCCGATCAGGGCCTCGAAGAGCTCGTCGACCGGTTCACCCGCCCGCATCGCCCGGCGGAGTTCGGTGCGGGCCTGCTCGTCGGCGGCGGAACGGGGCCGGTCGCCGCATCCGGCGGCGTCGATCGTGGCCACCGCGTAGCCGCGGGCCGCGGTGTACCGGGCGCGGGCCACCAGTCGGGGATCGGCCTTGGGCAGGCCGTTGTTGTGCGACATGAGGACCAGGGGGAGCGGCCCGGCGGATTCAGGGGTCCAGAGGGTGCCGGGGATCTCGCCGAGGGTGAATTCGCGTTCGAGGACGCCGTCGTCGAGGCGTCGTTCGGAGATGAAGTGCACGGTCGTGCCTTTCGGGAGTGCGCGTGAACGGCGCTCCCGGGCGACCTATCGCCCGACCGTGACCCCGGAGGAGAGCACCCATGTCGATACTGCGTTCACGGGTACCACCTCCTCGTTCTCTCGCACGGCCAACGGCAAGGTAGCAGTGGCCGGTGTGGTCCGCCAAAGGGTTTACCACGGCCGGAAGGCCCGGCCCCGTGCGGGGGACCGGGCCTTCCGGGAGGTGCGGGGCTTACGCCTCGAAGACCTCGTTGATCAGCTGCTGCTGCTCCGCCTGGTGGCGCTTCGCGGAGCCCACCGCCGGGGACGAGCCGTGCGGGCGCGAGATGCGCCGCAGGCGCTCGCCCGCCGGTACGTCCGCGCCGACCGCCAGGTCGAGGTGGTCGATCAGGTTCAGCGCGATGAACGGCCACGCGCCCTGGTTCGCCGGCTCCTCCTGGGCCCAGATGTACTTGGCCGCGTTCGGGAACTTGGCGATCTCCGCCTGGAGCTCCGCACCCGGGAGGGGGTAGAGGCGCTCGATGCGGATGATGGCGGTGTCCGTGATGCCGCGCTTCTCGCGCTCGGCCTCCAGGTCGTAGTAGACCTTGCCGGCGCAGAAGACGACCTTGCGGACCGCGTTCGGGTCCACGGTGCTGTCGCCGATGACCGGACGGAAGGAACCGGTCGTGAACTCCTCCGCCTTCGACGCCGCGGCCTTCAGGCGCAGCATCGACTTCGGGGTGAAGACGATGAGCGGCTTGTGGTGCGGGTTGTGGACCTGCCAGCGCAGCAGGTGGAAGTAGTTCGACGGCAGGGTCGGCATCGCGACCGTCATGTTGTCCTGCGCGCACATCTGCAGGAAGCGCTCGGGACGCGCGGACGAGTGGTCCGGGCCCTGGCCCTCGTAGCCGTGGGGCAGGAGCAGCGTGACGCCGGAGGTCTGGCCCCACTTCTGCTCGGCCGAGGAGATGAACTCGTCGACGACGGTCTGCGCGCCGTTGACGAAGTCACCGAACTGGGCCTCCCAGAGGACCAGCGCGTCCGGACGGGCCAGCGAGTAGCCGTACTCGAAGCCCATGGCCGCGTACTCGGAGAGCAGCGAGTCGTAGACGTTGTAGCGGGCCTGGTCGTCGGACAGGTAGAGCAGCGGGGTGTAGTCCTCGCCGGTCTCCCGGTCGATGAGGACCGCGTGGCGCTGGCCGAAGGTGCCGCGGCGGGAGTCCTGGCCGGACAGGCGGACCGGGGTGCCCTCCATCAGCAGCGAACCGAAGGCCAGGGTCTCGCCCATGCCCCAGTCGATGGTGCCCTCGTCGATCATCGCCGCGCGGCGCTGCAGCTGCGGCAGCAGACGCGGGTGGACGGTGACGCCCTCGGGGATGGTGACCTGGGACTCGGCGATCCGCTTGACGACGTCCTGCGAGATCGCGGTGTTCACGGCGACCGGGAAGACCGCGGACGTGGCCGGGCTGGCCGGGGAGGCGACCGCGGGCTGCGTGGCGGCCTCGCGGACCTCCGCGAAGACCTTCTCCAGCTGGCCCTGGAAGTCCTGGAGCGCCTGCTCGGCCTCTTCCAGCGTGATGTCGCCGCGACCGATGAGGGACTCGGTGTACAGCTTGCGCACCGAGCGCTTCTTGTCGATCAGGTCGTACATCAGCGGCTGCGTGAAGGCCGGGTTGTCGGACTCGTTGTGGCCGCGGCGGCGGTAGCAGATGAGGTCGATGACCACGTCCTTGTTGAACGCCTGGCGGAACTCGAAGGCCAGACGGGCCACGCGGACGACGGCCTCGGGGTCGTCGCCGTTCACGTGGAAGATCGGCGCCTCGATCATGCGGGCCACGTCGGTGGCGTACATCGAGGAACGCGAGGACTCCGGGGCGGCGGTGAAACCGACCTGGTTGTTGATGACCACGTGCACGGTGCCGCCGGTGCGGTAGCCGCGCAGCTGCGACATGTTCAGCGTCTCGGCGACGACGCCCTGGCCCGCGAAGGCCGCGTCGCCGTGGAGCGCGAGCGGGAGAACGGTGAAGTCCGTGCCGCCCTTGTTGATGACGTCCTGCTTGGCGCGGGCGACACCCTCCAGGACCGGGTCGACCGCCTCCAGGTGGGAGGGGTTCGCGACGAGCGAGACCTTGATCTGCTCGCCGTCGAGGCCGGTGAAGGTGCCCTCGGCGCCCAGGTGGTACTTGACGTCGCCGGAGCCGTGCATGGACTTCGGGTCGAGGTTGCCCTCGAACTCGCGGAAGATCTGCGCGTACGACTTGCCGACGATGTTCGCCAGGACGTTCAGGCGGCCGCGGTGGGCCATGCCGATGACGACCTCTTCGAGGCGGGCCTCGGCGGCCGAGTCGATGACGGCGTCGAGCAGCGGGATGACGGACTCGCCGCCCTCCAGGGAGAAGCGCTTCTGGCCGACGTACTTCGTCTGCAGGAAGGTCTCGAAGGCCTCGGCGGCGTTCAGGCGGCGCAGGATGCGCAGCTGCTCCTCGCGCTCCGGCTTGGTGTGCGGGCGCTCGATGCGGTCCTGGATCCAGCGGCGCTGCTTCGGGTCCTGGATGTGCATGAACTCGACGCCGGTGGTGCGGCAGTACGAGTCGCGCAGCACGCCGAGGATGTCGCGGAGCTTCATCATCGACTTGCCGGAGAAGCCGCCGACGGCGAACTCGCGCTCCAGGTCCCACAGGGTGAGCCCGTGCTCGGTGATGTCGAGGTCGGGGTGCTTGCGCTGCTTGTACTCCAGCGGGTCGGTGTCGGCCATGACGTGGCCGCGGACCCGGTAGGAGTGGATCAGCTCGAAGACGCGGGCGGCCTTCGTGACGTCGTCGTCGTGGCTGGCGTCGATGTCACGGTTCCAGCGGACCGGCTCGTACGGGATGCGCAGCGACTCGAAGACGGAGTCGTAGAAGTCGTTCTCGCCGAGGAGCAGGTTCGCGACGATGCGCAGGAACTCGCCGGAGGCCGCGCCCTGGATGACCCGGTGGTCGTAGGTCGAGGTCAGGGTCATGACCTTGGAGATGCCCAGCTTGTTCAGGGTGTCCTGCGAGGTGCCCTGGAACTCGGCGGGGTAGTCCATGGAGCCGACGCCCATGATGACGGACTGTCCGGGCATCAGGCGGGGCACGGAGTGGACGGTGCCCAGGCCGCCGGGGTTGGTGAGGGAGCAGGTGACGCCGGTGAAGTCGTCCATCGTCAGCTTGCCGACGCGGGCGCGGCGGACGATGTCCTCGTAGGCCTGCCAGAACTCGAAGAAGTTGAGGGTCTCGGCCTTCTTGATGCCGGCGACGACGAGCTGGCGGTCGCCGTTGGGCTTCACCAGGTCGATGGCGAGGCCGAAGTTCACGTGGTCGGGCTTGACCAGGGTCGGCTTGCCGTCCTTCTCCGCGAAGGAGTGGTTCATCGACGGCATGGCCTTGATGGCCTGGACCATCGCGTAGCCGATGAGGTGCGTGAAGGAGATCTTCCCGCCCCGGGCCCGCTTCAGGTGGTTGTTGATGACGATGCGGTTGTCGAACAGGAGCTTCACCGGGACGGCGCGGACGGACGTGGCCGTCGGTACGTCGAGGGAGGCGTTCATGTTCTTCGCCACGGCAGCCGCCGGGCCGCGGAGCGTCACCAGCTCGGGGCCCGCGGGGGCCTCGGTGGAGGGCGCGGCCTTCTGCGGGGCTACGGAGGCGGGGGCGGGCGCGGCCGGTGCGGCGGCCGGGGCCTGGGAGGTGACAGTCACAGCAGGGGCACCAGAGGGGATGGCAGGAGCAGGGGCAGGAGCTGACACAGGCGGAGGAGTCGGCGTCGCGGTGGGCGCGGGCGCGGCGTCCGCCGCCCCCGTGGCGGCGTCGGCGACCTGCGGGGTCCCGGCGGCGGTGGCGGCCTGTGCGGAGGCGCCGTCCGTCGGCGTGGACTTCTCGGAACCGGCCGACGTCACCGGAGCGGCAGCGCCCCCCGGCTTGTAGTCGGCGAAGAAGTCCCACCAGGCCCGGTCGACCGACTGCGGGTCCTGGAGGTACTGCTGATAGATCTCGTCGACGAGCCACTCATTGGCGCCGAAGCCTGAGGCAGGGTTCTTCCCGCCCTCTGCTGCTTCGGTCGTGGTGCTCGAGTTACTGGGGGACTGTGGCGACACGGCGGCAACCGCCCTCTTCCGCTTCACAAGGTATGGACAGCGGGAATAAAGGCTACGCCTCCTCGGCCGCTGCATGCAGGCCGGGCGGGACTTACGTCGCGCAGGTCACACCGAACGGCGGGTTTCGTGACATGGAATGGCGGGAAACCAGCCTGGTTCGGGTAGGGGGCACCGAGGTTGCGGCCCCCTTGGCTTCGCACCCCTGACGGACCCCGGGTACGTGTGGCCGAGATCATGTCCTTCCCAGTCGAACCCTACGTCAACCCGGCACCTATGAGCTGCCCGGAAGCGTGACGAGGATGCGGCAGCCGCGTGACGATTCGGCCACCCCGATCCGGCCGCCGTGCAGCTCCACGGCCCACCGGGCGATCGCCAGGCCCAGCCCGGTGCCCCCGTCGCCGCCCCGGGCGCTTCCCCGGTTGAACCGCTCGAAGACCCGGTGGCGCTCGGCCTCCGGGATGCCGGGGCCCTCGTCGCGGACCTCCAGCACCAGACCGCCGGGCGCCTCGCCGGCCCGGGCCCGGACGGTGACCCGGCCGTGCGGTGGGCTGTGCTTGACGGCGTTGTCGATCAGATTGGCCACCACCTGGTGCAGGCGTTCGGCGTCGGCGTACGCACACAGTTCCGGCGGGAACACGTCCAGGTGCAGGTGCACGTCGTTGCGGGTGTGCCCGCCGGATCCGGAGAGCAGCCCCGGCCGGCCGGCCGCGGCCAGCCCGGACTCCTTCAGCACCCCGGACAGGTACGGCCACACCTCGAAGCGGCGGGCCTTCAGCGGCACCACGCCGTTGTCCACCCGGGACAGGTCCAGCAGGGTCTCGACGAGCCGGCCGAGGCGCTCGGTCTGCTTCAGCATGGTGCGCATGGTCTCGGGGTCGGCGGCCGAGACGCCGTCGACGACGTTCTCCAGCACGGCCCGCAGCGCGGCGATCGGGGTGCGCAGCTCGTGCGAGACGTTGGCGACGAGCTCCTTGCGGTGCTGGTCCACGGCCTCCAGGTCGTCCGCCATGAGGTTGATCGTGGAGGCGAGGTCGCCCAGCTCGTCGCGGCGTCCGGCGCCCCGTACCCGGCGCGTGTAGTCGCCGTGGGAGATCGCCCGGGCCACCGTGGTCATGTCGTCCAGCGGTGCCGTCAGGCTGTGCGCGACGAACTGGGTGATCAGCATCGAGGCGATCACCGAGAAGACGGTGATGAAGCGCAGCTCGGTGTCGGTGCGCAGGGCCACCAGCAGCAGACCGGTGGTGATGAAGACCGAGACGACCACGAGCGTGCCGAGCTTGGTCTTGATCGAGAAAGGCGAGAAGGGCCGCAGCCCTCCGGTGGGACGCTGGCGCTGCCCCTCCACCCGGCGGTTCACGGCTGGGCCGGGGTCTCCAGGGCGTACCCGACGCCGTGGACGGTACGGATCCGCTCGGCGCCGATCTTGCGCCGCAGGGCCTTGATGTGGCTGTCGACCGTACGGGTCCCGGACGCGTCGGCCCAGTCCCAGACCTCCGCCAGCAGCTGTTCCCGGGAGAGCACGGCCCGGGGGGTGCCGGCCAGGCACACCAGCAGGTCGAACTCGGTCGGGGTCAGGTGGACGTCCTCGGTCTGCACCCGGACCCGGCGTTGGGCGTGGTCGATCTCCAGGTCGCCCAGGCGCAGGGTGGCGCCGCGCGGGGTGTGCGCGGCGATGGTGGCCCGCTCCACGCGCCGCAGCAGTACGTGGACCCGCGCGGCCAGCTCGCGCATGGAGAACGGCTTGGTCATGTAGTCGTCGGCACCGACGCCCAGGCCGACCAGCATGTCCGTCTCGTCGTCCCGGGCGGTGAGCATCAGCACCGGGACCGGGCGCTGGGCCTGGACCCGGCGGCAGACCTCCAGCCCGTCGAAGCCCGGCAGCATGACGTCGAGGACGAGCAGCTCGGGCAGCCAGGTCTCCGCCGCGGCGACGGCCGCGGGGCCGTCGGTGGCCGTCTGTACCTGGAAGCCCTCGGCGCGCAGCCGGGCCGCGATGGCCTCGGCGATGGTGCGGTCGTCCTCGACGACGAGCACACGCCGCTGGGCGCCGGGGGTTGCCGCGGCGCCGGTGTGGGTGGTGTGTGTCTGTTCCATGTCCGCCCCTGAAGATCCCGCTGAATGGGGTGCAGCGTAGAGGAGGCTCCCGCCTGCGGCTACGTGGGGTTCGGACACGGCATATGCGCTGGACCTCAGCAAATGGAATGGGTTGTACCGGGTGTCGGACCCCCCGCCGGACCGGCACCCGGCGGCTGTGGCGGTCAGCTGCCCCACCGGCTGTGACCTCGTCGGATCCCTCTTGGAGGGGACCTACAAGGCCAGTCCGTGACGGTGGGGGAAGACCGGGTCGTGAGTGTCGTTCGGCACATCGGGCCGGGAGGCCGCCGAGGCGGCCCCGGAACGGGGCGGCTCGGAACGGGGCGGCTCGAAGCTCGTCCGGCCCGTGGTGTCGGCGCGGCCGGCGGCCAGGTCGAGGAGGGCCGCGTCCGAGGCGCCGTGGTCGGCGGTCAGGGGGCGTGGACGTGCCCGCCCGGCTGCGCGGCTCGCCTGGACCGGCTGCTGCGCAAGCTCAGCGCCCCGTGAACGGCGGCAGCGCCCCCGCCACCCGCTCCAGGGCCGGCGGCAGGGACCCCTGCTCGCCCGCGACCTCGTACCCGCCGTGCGCGAAGGTGTAGAAGAAGCCGTCGTAAATCTTGGGACCGCCCGTGGCGATCCTGGGCAGCCGGGCGAAGTCCGCCTCCCGGAGCGCCGTGCGCAGAGCCGCCAGCTCCTGCTCCGACAGCTTTCCGGTGCCCTCCGGCCGCGCCTTCCCGTCCGTCCGGGACCACGAGCCGTCGCCCTTCACGACCAGGGTGTGGGTCTCGCCGGCGAAGCCCCCGGTGCGGGTGACCCGGACGAGGGTCTCACCGGGGACGGGGACCGCGCCGCCGCTCGCACTCGCACTCGTGCTGGGGGTCGTGCTCGGGCTCGGGGTGGGGCTGGGACCGGCGCCGCCCGCAGCGGCGCTCGTGCTCGTACCCGCGCTCGGCGGCGCGTCGTCACCGCCACCGGAACCGGACGGTCCGCACCCCGCCAGGGCCACCGCAGCCACAACTACCGCCACCACCGCCCGGAACGTGCGCACACCCACCTCCGCAGACACTCCCGTCCACCCCCGAGTATGGAGTCCGCACCCCCGATCCGACAGCGTTCCGACAGCTCCAGGAGGCCGCCATCCGCCGCATCGCGCCCTGGCGCACGCTGCCGCCGCTGCTCGCCGCGGCCCTCGGCCTCTGGGGCCTGGAGCGGGGCGGCAGCATGTGGCGCGACGAGTCCGTCACCTGGCAGGTGGCGCACCGCTCGCCCGGCGGGATACGCGACCTCCTCGGCCAGGTCGACGCCGTGCACGGCCTCTACTACGTCCTCATGCACGGCGTGTTCCAGGCCTGGGACGGCGGCCTGTGGGCGCTGCGGCTGCCCTCCGTCGTCGCCACCGCCCTCGCCGCCGCGGGAGTGGCCGCCGTCGCCCACCGGCTCGTCGGGGAGCGGGCCGCGCTCGTCGCCGGCTGCGTGTACGCCGTACTGCCGCCCGTGCAGACGTACGCCCAGGAAGGCCGCTCCTACGCGCTGGTCGCGGCCGCCGTGGTGTGGGCGACGTACCTGATGCTGTGCCGGCGCTGGGCGGCCTACACCGTCGTGCTCCTGATCGGCTGCTGGCTGCACGAGTTCGCCGCGCTCGCGCTGCTCGCCCACGCCTTCACCGCCCGGCACTCCCGCGGCTGGCGGACCGGCGCCGCGACCGTCGTCGTCCTGCTGCTCCCGCTCGCCGCGGTGAGCGTGCGCCAGGCACACCAGCAGCTCGGCTGGCTGGGCCGGCCGAGCTGGCAGGACTGGGCCGCGTACGCCGTGGTCGGCGCCGCCTCCCTGCTGCTCGCGCGGGGCGCCCCGAAGGACCTCGTACGGGTGGCGCTGCCCCTCGTGCTGCTGCCGCCCGGACTGCTGATGGTGATCTCGCTGATCAACCCCTGGTACGTCGACCGGTACGTGCTCTACGCACTGGCCGGTCCCGCCCTGCTGGCCGGCACACGGCTGGCCGGTGCCCGCGGATGGCGGCCGTGGACCGCCGCGGTCGCCGTCCTCGTGCCGTTCGGCCTGTGGTCGGCGTGGCTGCGCACCCCGGAGAGCCGCAAGGACGACGTGCTCGCGGTGGCCGCCGCAGTCCGGGAACGGGCCCGCCCCGGCGACGCGGTGGTCTTCATGCCCTCCCGCAGGCGCGAGTGGCTGCTGTCCTCGCCCGACGTCTACGCGGGCCTGAGCGACCCCGCCCTCGCCGCCTCCCCGGCCGCCTCGCACAGCCTCCAGGGCACCGAGCGGTCCCCGGAACGGATCCGCGCGGCCCTCCTCGCGGCGCCCCGGGTGATCGCCCTGCTGGACCCGGAGGGCGAACCGCTGGACCCGTACCCGCGCGAGGCGGTCAAGCGGGAGGTGCTCGCCGGGTCGTTCGACCTATGCTCCGTCACCGGCGTGCGGGGCGCCCGCATCGCCGTCTACGCCCGCCCGGGAAGCTGCCCCGCCGCCCCGTGACGACCGGCACACCCCCTGGACCAGCCGGCCCCGCCGCCCGGACGGGGGGCGGGCGTACGGCCGGTGGGGGCGCACCGCAGGATGGGGGCGACCGCGTCGCACAGCCGGCGGCCGCACCCGTCCTGCCGGGCGGGCGCGGCCGGCCGAGCCCTCAGGAGGTGCTGCCGTATGCCCACGTCCGACCACCCCGCGTCCCGCCCGGCCGGCCCCGTGCCGCCCGGCCCGCTGGTCGGGGCCGACTGGCTGGCCGCCCGGCTCGGCGCCCCCGCACTGGTCGTCCTCGACGCCTCCGTCGGCGCCCACCGCGCCGCGGCCCGGCGGATCCCGGGGGCCCGCCCCTTCGACCTCGACGGGGCCCTCTCCGACCACACCGCTCCCGTACCCCACACCATGCCCGGGCCCGACGGCTTCACCGAGGCGCTGCGCTCCCTCGGCGTCGACGACACCGACACCGTCGTCGTCTACGACGGCGCCGGCGTCTACTCCAGCGCCCGCGCCCGGTGGATGCTGCGCGCCATGGGCTTCGACCGGGCCGCCGTCCTCGACGGGGGACTGCCCGCCTGGACGGCCGCCGGCCTGCCCGTCGAGACCGCCGCCCCGGCGTACGCGGGCCCGCGCGGCTCCTTCACCGCCCGGCCGCGCCCGGGGCTGTTCGTCGACGCCGAGGCCGTCACAGCTGCCCTGGCGGACCCGGCCGCGGCCGTCCTCGACGCCCGTACCCGTGAACGCTTCGAGGGCACCGCCCCCGAACCCCGGCCCGGCCTGCGCGGCGGTCACATGCCCGGCGCCGTCAGCCTGCCGTTCGGTGAACTCCAGCGCCCCGACGGCCGGATGCGCCCGGTCCGCGAACTCCGCGCCGCCTTCGAGGCGGCGACGGGCGGCCGCGAACGCCTCCGCTTCAGCTGCGGCTCCGGGGTGACCGCCTGCGTACTGGCCCTCGGCGCCGAACTCTCCGGCTACCGGGACCTGGCGGTGTACGACGGCTCCTGGAGCGAATGGGGCCTGCCCTCGCCGCGGCCGGTCGTCACCGGACCGGGCGCGGGAGGGGGCGTCACGCCGCTGACGGCCGGAGCCGACCGGCCGTCAGCCGAAGACGACGGAGCGCACCTTCAGGCGCTCTGACGCCATGCCGGTGTGCGGCCGCAGCCGGAAGGAGGGCCCCTCGCAGTCGGTGCCGGCGAAGACGGTGGCCCAGGCGTCGGTGCGGTTGCGCGGCGAGTGCCCGGGCTCGGGGTTCTCCTGGCCGACCCCGGGGAGGGTGAAGCACTGGTCGTCCGCCGGGTCGTTGAGGAAGCCGGTGGCCTCGTAGCCCTCGACGGTCACGTACTCGTAGAGGAACCGCCCCGAGGCGGCGGAGGCGGAGGCCGGTACGGCGATGAGGAGCAGGGCGGCGCCGAGGGCGGCGGTGAAGGCGGAGCGGAGACGCATCAGCTGGTCTTTCTGCGGGTGGGGACGTTGCCGCAGCCACCCCTGCCCGGACGGCGGCCCCGCATCCACGCGTCACGCGTACGGATGAGGAGGAAACGACCCTGCTCGGCCCGAACGGCCGAAGCCCGCCCGGCGCGCCGGATCCGACGCGCCCCGGGCCCACCCGCCCGGCCCGGGCCCGGGGGACAACCCGACACCGGATCCGGGTACCGGCACCATCGGCCGTACGGTCCGCGCGCCGCAGGATCGGAACATGACTTCCTCCACCACGGCGGCCCGGGCCGCGCGCACCGCCGCCGTCTCCCTCACCGCGGGCCTCGCCCTCGCCGGATGCTCCCTCGTCGACGGGCCGCGCAGGACGGCGAGCGCCGACACCACGGTCACCGAGGCGGTCACCGCAGTCGAACTGACCGGCACCCGGTCCGGATCGATCGAGATCATCCCGGGGTCCGGTCCCGGCGTCACCGTCCGCCGTACCGTCCACTACCGCGGCGCCGCCCCGACGCCCGGCCAGCAGGTCAGCGGGGGCGTGCTCACCTTCGCACCCGGCTGCCCGGGCCGCTGCTCCATCGACTACCGGCTGGAGGTGCCCGCCTCCGCGAAGGTCACCCTGGAGAGCGGCAGCGGCCGGATCAGCGTGCGGGGCGTGGCCGCCGCCGAGGTGGAGTCCGCTTCCGGCGACGTCCGGGCCGAGGACATCGCCGGCCCGCTGACGATCCGTACGAGTTCGGGCGCGGTCACCGCCACCGGGCTGGCCGGCCCGGACGCGTCGGTGCGCTCCGAGTCGGGCGACGCGCGCCTGGACTTCGCGAAGGCCCCCGACTCGGTGCTCGCCGAGACCACCTCCGGCGACGTCAGCCTCAGGGTGCCGGCGGCCCCCTACCGGCTCGCGGTCTCCACCACCTCCGGCGACCGCACCGTCTCCCTCCCCGATGACGCCGCGGCCCCCTCCCGCATCACGGTGAAGACCACCTCCGGCGACGTCCGCATCTCACCGGCGACCGGCTGACGGACACCGGCCCGTGATGCGGCCGGGGCGTGTTCGCCCCCGGCGAACGGGGATGGGGGAACATCGGCAGGCGCAGATGCATTGAGTCGGCATAGCTCAACTTCACTGCCGGAGGGAAGATCATGGCTTCGACGTCCGTAACGCTCACCCTGCCCGTGCTGCCGCTCGACGACGAGGTCGTGCTGCCCGGAATGGTCGTACCGCTGGACCTGTCCGACGCCGAGGTGCGCGGAGCCGTCGAGGCCGCCCAGGCCGCGGCGGGCAGCGGCAAGCCCCGGGTGCTGCTCGTGCCGCGCGTCGACGGGAAGTACGCCGCCACCGGTGTGCTCGGAACCGTCGAGCAGGTCGGCCGGCTCTCCGGCGGCGACCCCGGCGCCCTCATCCGCGGCCTCGGGCGCGTCCGTATCGGCGCCGGCACCACCGGGCCCGGAGCGGCCCTCTGGGTCGAGGGCGAGACCGTGGACGAGACCGTCCCCGAGCCGCTGCCCGGCGCCGTCGCCGAGCTGGTCAAGGAGTACAAGGCGCTCGCCACCAGCTGGCTCAAGAAGCGCGGGGCCTGGCAGGTCGTGGACCGTGTCCAGCAGATCGAAGGGGTCGCCGCCCTCGCCGACAACTCCGGCTACTCGCCCTTCCTGACGGTCGAGCAGAAGGTCGAACTGCTGGAGACCGCCGACCCCGTGGCCCGCCTCAAGCTCGCCGTCAAGGCCCTCAGCGACCACCTCGCCGAGCAGGACGTCGCCGAGTCCATCGCCAAGGACGTCCAGGACGGCGTCGACAAGCAGCAGCGCGAATTCCTGCTGCGCCGCCAGCTGGAGGCCGTGCGCAAGGAACTGCGCGAGCTGAACGGCGAGAAGGACGGCGAGGAGTCCGACGACTACCGCGCCCGCGTCGAGGCCGCCGACCTCCCCGAGAAGGTCCGCGAGGCCGCGCTCAAGGAGGTCGACAAGCTGGAGCGGTCCAGCGACCAGAGCCCCGAGGGCTCCTGGATCCGCACCTGGCTCGACACCGTCCTCGAACTGCCCTGGAACGAACGCACCGAGGACCAGTACGACATCCAGGGCGCCCGGGCCGTCCTGGACGCCGAACACGCCGGCCTCGGCGACGTCAAGGACCGCATCACCGAGTACCTGGCCGTCCGCAAGCGCCGCAGCGAACGCGGCATGGGCGTCATCGGCGGCCGCCGCGGCGGCGCCGTCCTCGCGCTCGTCGGCCCGCCCGGCGTCGGAAAGACCTCCCTCGGCGAGTCCGTGGCCCACGCCATGGGCCGCAAGTTCGTCCGCGTCGCCCTCGGCGGCGTCCGGGACGAGGCCGAGATCCGCGGTCACCGCCGGACCTACGTCGGCGCCCTGCCCGGCCGCATCGTCCGGGCGATCAAGGAGGCCGGGTCCATGAACCCCGTCGTGCTCCTCGACGAGATCGACAAGGTCGGCTCCGACTTCCGCGGCGACCCCGCGGCCGCCCTCCTGGAAGTCCTCGACCCCGCCCAGAACCACACCTTCCGGGACCACTACCTGGAGGTCGAACTCGACCTGAGCGACGTCGTCTTCCTGGCCACCGCCAACGTCCTGGAAGCCATCCCCGAGGCGCTCGCCGACCGCATGGAACTCGTCCGCCTCGACGGCTACACCGAGGACGAGAAGGTCGTCATCGCCCGCGACCACCTGCTGCCCCGCCAGCTGGAACGCGCCGGGCTCGCCGCCGACGAGGTCGTCCTGGAGGAGGACGCCCTGCGCAAGCTGGCCGGGGAGTACACCCGCGAAGCGGGCGTACGCACCCTGGAACGGTCCATCGCACGCCTCCTGCGCAAGATCGCCGCCCAGCACGAGCTGGGCGAGCGCGAACTCCCCTCCCGCATCGGCGCCGACGGCCTGCGGGCCCTGATCGGACGCCCGCACCACGTGCCGGAGTCCGCCCAGGACCCGGCCGAGCGGCGCACCGCCGTCCCCGGCGTCGCCACCGGCCTCGCGGTGACCGGCGCGGGCGGCGACGTGCTCTTCGTGGAGGCCTCACTGGCCGACCCGGAGACGGGCGCCGCCGGACTGACCCTCACCGGCCAGCTCGGCGACGTCATGAAGGAATCGGCGCAGATCGCGCTGAGCTTCCTGCGCTCCCACGGCGCCGAACTGGAACTGCCCGTCGCCGACCTCAAGGACCGGGGCGTGCACATCCACTTCCCGGCCGGCGCGGTGCCCAAGGACGGCCCCAGCGCGGGCATCACGATGACCACCGCCCTCGCCTCGCTGCTCTCCGGCCGACAGGTCCGCACGGACGTGGCCATGACCGGCGAGGTCTCGCTGACCGGGCGGGTCCTGCCGATCGGCGGGGTCAAGCAGAAGCTGCTCGCCGCCCATCGGGCGGGCCTGACCACCGTCATCATCCCCAAGCGCAACGAGGCCGACCTGGACGACGTCCCGGCCGAGGTGCTGGAAGGCCTGGAGGTGCACCCGGTGACCGACGTGCGCCAGGTGCTGGAGCTCGCCCTGGACGGGGCACGGGTGCAGGTCACGGCCGCCGCCTGACCCCCCGCCGGAACTCACGCTCCGGCCCCGGACGGCCCGGGTCCCCGCTCCGGCGGGGCCCCGGGCCGTCCGCGTACCCGCTGCGAAATACTGGCCCCCACCCACCGGGGTGCCACACATCGAAGAAGGAGCGGGACGTGCACGGGAGTGAAGACCAGGAGTTCCTTGCCCTGGAGCGGGAGCTGTCCGTCTTCCTCCGGCGGGCCCGCGCCTCATCCGGGGAGATGGCCCGCGAGCTGCACCCGGAGCTGGAGCCCGCCGCGTATGGGCTCCTCGTACGCCTGGAAGCGGCGGGCCGGCAGCGGGCCACCGACCTCGCCGCCTACTTCGGCGTCGGCAAGGCCACCATGAGCCGGCAGCTGCGGGCCCTGGAGGTCCTGGGCCTGGTGGCCCGCGAACAGGACCCCGCCGACGGCCGGGCCTTCCTCGTCGGGCTCACCGAGGAGGGCCGCGAGCGCTTCCTGCGGGTACGGGGCGCACGGCGCGAGCAGTACATGCGCAAGCTCGCCGGATGGGACCGCGGAGAGGTCGCGGAACTGGCCCGCCTGCTGCACCAGTTGAACGCGGGCGGCGAGTAACGCCCCCTCGGGCGCCGTGGTGCCCCGGAGCAACGGCCTGTCGTGCACGGTGGTGCCCCGGGGTGACGGCTCCTCGGCGCCCGTCACGCCTCAGAGTTCCGCGTAGACCGCCGAGGCGTCGTCGTGCCGCTTGTACCGGGCCGACGGGCGGTCCCGGTCCGACTCCAGCGCGCGGACCCGGCCGATCAGGCCCTCCGCGCCCTCCTTGCGCAGCACCGCCAGGCACTCGGCCCAGTCACCCTCCCCGAACGTGTCCGTCCACCGGCTCGCCCCGTCCGTGAGCGCGGCCACCGCCCGCACCCGGGCACGCGGGGTGCGCCCGGTGAGCGCACGGGCCGCCACCGACGGGTCCGCTGCCGCCGTGAAGAAGCCGCCCTCGGCGTTGCGCAGGGCGTCCGTCGCCGCCACCGAGCGCAGCACCTCCCGCGGCACCCGGTCCAGCCGGTCGTCCAGCACCGCCGACACCTCGCCGCCGGGCGCCTGGAGGAGCAGCACGGAGTCCGAGAGCACCAGGTGCTCCACGTACGCCCCGTCCCAGCGGACGAGGACCACCGTCGCCTGCGGGGTGCGCACGTGAGAAAGGTCACACGTGTCGCGGTGGGCCTCGGCCGTGGCGCGCACGGACTCGGCCAGGACGCGGTCCAGCGGCATGTCCCGGAGTGATCCGGACAGTTCGGTCAATCGGCCGCCGAGGCGGGCCACGAACCACGGCACGCCGTGCACGCACCCGTCACCGCCCGCGGGCGGGGTGACCCCGTCCAGGACCACCAGGACCCCGCCGCCCGAAGCGGTCGCCGACGCCGACACCCAGTCCTCATTGGGGCGTTCCTGACTGCCGGGGGCCGTGGCGAGGTCGATGCGCATACGGACATTCTGCCCGGCGGGCGTCCGCGGACCCGGGAGGGAACGGGCCGCGGGAGACGGCGGACGGCCCCCGCGCACCGGACGTCCGGGCCCCGGCCCGGCAAGGCCCCGACGCGGGGCGGCCGATGTGGGCGGGGCATACTGCCAAAGGCCGCATCGATCTTTCAACCACCTGTCCACGGAGGCGCTCCGGGGCCCGGTGTCCGAGTTGGTCGCCAACTCATCCGTGATGTTCACTCGTTCGAGTGGCCGGGTGGGCGATGTGCGGCTCTCTTCCCAACACGCTGCAAAGGTCTGAGGCGGTACGAGGGGGCAGGGGGCGTTTACTTGTTGACCGGCCGTTACCTCGGCCACACGAGTAGACGAGCACAAGCACACGTACAGGATTGCGAGCACCGGTGCAGAAGAAGCGGTCTCGGAAGAACGGCACCGCCGCCGAAGGCCCGGCCCCCGCAGGACGCCGCGTCCGCGTGCGCAGCCGGCTGGTCGTCGGCGTCGCCGTCGCAGGACTCGCCGTCCTCGCGGCCGGCACCCCCGCCGTCGTCACCGCCGCGAGGGAACTGAACGACTCCCAGCGGCTGGTCACCCTCGCGGAGCAGACCGGCCAGATCCTCACCCTCACGCACGTCCTCGCCGACGAGCGCGACGCAGTGGTCGAATACGCCGCCAAGGGCCGCCCCGGCGCCGCCAAGGCCGGCCTCCAGGACCGCGTCCAGCGCACCGACCGGCAGATCGCCGAGGCCGCCGCCGAGGTCGACGAGCCCCTCGCCCTGGCCCTCGCCCGCGTCGGAGCCGTTCGTACCGAGGCCATCGACGGCAAGGGCACCGCCCTCGCCGCCCACCAGGCCTACACCGGCGTCATCACCGAACTCCTCGCCCCCGGTGCCCGGCTCGCCGAGCTGACCCCGCCGCGCGCCGAGGCCGCCCTCGCCACCACCCGCCCGCTCGCCCCCCTGGGCCAGGCCGTGGACCAGGCCTCCGCCACCCGCGGACTGCTCCTCGGGGCGCTGGCCGTGCCCCGCGGTGAACAGTCCCCCGGCTCCGCCACGGTCGACGAACTCACCACCGCCGCCCAGCGCACCCGCGTACGGGAGCAGGCCGCCCTCGACGACTTCACCCGGGTCGCGCGGCCCGACGTACGCCAGACCCTCACCGCCACCGTCACCGGCCCCGAGGTCAAGGCGGCCGACGACTACCTCAAGCGGCTCACCGACCGGCCCACCCTGACCACGCCCGACCGCAAGACCGACGGCGCCGCCGTCGGCGCCGCGCTCACGGCCCGCATCGACCGGATGCGCACCGTCGAATCCACCCTCGCCGGGCAGCGCGCCTCCGCCCTCGCCTCCCTGCGCGACGACGACGTCACCCGCCTGGAGATCCTGGTCGCCCTGCTGGGCCTGCTCTTCCTCGGCACCGTCGGCTTCTCCACCGCCGTCGCCCGCTCGCTCACCCGCCCGCTGTCGGTCCTGCGGCGCGGCGCGGAACGGCTCGCCACCCCCGAGGGCTCGGTCGAGCCGGTGCGGTTCACCGGCCGCAACGACGAGTTCGCCGAGGTCGTCCGGCACCTGAACGCCGTACGCGACCAGACGGTCTCCCTGCACACCCGGATCGCCGGACTCGACGCCGACCGGCGCCGCATCATCGGCCGCAACGAAGCCCTCGCCTCCGGCCGGGAAGTCCTCGAAGAGGAGCTGACCAAGCTGCGCGCCGGGCTCGAAGAGCACCGCCGCAACATGTCGACCACCTCCGTCTCGCTGTCGCTGCGCACGCTCGGCCTGGTGGAACGCCAGCTCGCCGTCATCGAGGAGCTGGAGTCCAAGGAGCAGGACCCGGACCGGCTCGCGACCCTCTTCAAGCTCGACCACCTGGCGACCGTCATGCGCCGCCACAACGAGAACCTGCTGGTCCTCGCCGGGCAGGAACACGGCCACGGGCAGGGGCTGCCGGTGGCGCTGGTCGACGTGATGCGGGCCGCCGTCAGCGAGATCGAGCGCTACGAGCGCGTCGACCTCGCGGCGCTTCCCTCGTACACGCAGGTCGCCGGGCACGCCGCCGACGACATCTCGCACGTCCTGGCCGAACTGCTGGAGAACGCGACGACGTTCTCGCCGCCGGACGTCAAGGTGAAGGTGTCGGGCTGGACCCTGGACTCCGGCGACGTGGTGCTCTCCGTCGTCGACGAGGGCATCGGCGTCACCGACGACCGCCTCGAAGCGCTCAACGCCCGGCTGTCCACGCCCGAGGCGTACGACGAGGAGCCCGAGGAGGAGCACGGCCTCGGCCTCGGCCTGTACGTGGCCGGCCGGCTCGCGGCACGGCACGGGGTCACCGCGGAGCTGCGCGGCGCGCGGCACGGGGGCACCGAGGCCCTCGTCGTCATCCCGGCGACGCTGCTGCCCGCCACCCCGCCGGCCTCGCCCGTCCACACGCTGGCCGTACCGGGCGCGCCCTCGCTGCAGCTGCCCGGCGTGATAGCGGAGGCCAACCAGAACACCCTGCCCGCCCGCCCGCGCGGCGCCCACGCCGCCCCGGAGGCCGAGGCCCCGGCCCCGGCCGCCGTCCCGGTGGAGCCGGTCACCCCGGTCACCCTGGCCGAGGCGCTGGCGCCCGCCGATCCGGAACCGGCCCCCGCCGAGCCGACCACGGACACCCTGGCGACGGACGAAGCCGCCCAGCCGGCCCCGCCCGCGGATCAGGCCGTCACGACGACCCCGCCCGCTGATCAGGCCGCCACGACGACCCCGCCCGCGGATCAGGCCGTCACGACGCCCCCGCCCGCGGACGCCCCTCCGGCGGAGCAGGTGTTCACCGCCGCCCCGCCCGCGGACGCCCTTCCGGCGGAGCAAGCCGTCACGGCGACCCCGCCCGCGGAGCCCCCGGCCGCCGACGCCCCTCCGGCGGAGCAGGTGTTCACCGCCGCCCCGCCCGCGGACGCCCCTCCGGCGGAGCAGGCCCTCACCGCCGAGCCCCCCGCAGGGGACCCGGCAGGGGACCCGGCGGGGGACACGGCCCGGGACCACGCCCACACCCCCGCCGAGGCCGACTGGCTGCCCCGCCAGGGCAGCCACCCCGCCGACCCGTCCGACAGCCGTGGCGGCGGCGGCCCCGTCACCGACAAGGGCCTGCCGAAGCGGACCCCGCGCACCGTCGCCGCCCCGCGCACGGAGGACGTACGACCCCAGCCGCCGCACCGGGTCGACGCCGAGGAACTGCGGCGCCGACTCGGGGGCTTCTACCAGGGAGCCCAGGACGGCCGCCGCGTCGTCGCCGCCGAGCTCGCGCAGGACCGGGAGCCGGACCGGGGACCGGGACCGGGACCGGGACCGGGACCGGGACAGAGCAAAACCGACCAGGGGGACACCGCACAGGAGGCACGAACATGACCGCGCCCAGTACGTACGGACTGAGCACCCAGGCCCGCAACCTGCAGTGGCTGCTGACCGACCTGGTCGAGGAGGTGCCCGGCGTCAACTCCGTCGCCGTCGTCTCCTCGGACGGGCTGCTGCTCCTGTCCTCCGACCCGGCAACGGGCGGCGCGGGCGAACCACAGGCGACGCCGCGGCCCAAGGGCCCACGGGGAGCGTCCGCCGACCTCGCCACCATCGTCTCCGGCCTCGGCAGCCTCACCACGGGGGCGGCCGCCCTCATGGAGTTCGGCGCCGTCAAGCAGACCATGGTGGCCATGGAGCACGGCTCCGTCTTCGTCATGGCCATCAGCGACGGCTCCCTCCTGGGCGTGCACGCCACGCCCGACTGCGACATGAGCGTCGTCGCCTACCACATGGCCCTGTTCGTCGGCCGCGCCGGCCACGTCCTGACCCCCGAAGTCCGCAGCGAGCTGCGCCAGTCGATGGAGAACACCCCGTGAGGAGACCGGCCGCCGACCGACTCCCGATACGCGGAGCCGACCGCCGTCCCGCCCGCGTCCGCCCGTACTCCCTGACGGGCGGCCGGACACGGTTCACCCAGGTCCTGCACGTCGAGACCTTCGTCGCCGCCCTGGACACCAAGGCGTCCGCGCCGCAAAAGCCCGACCGCATGCCCGAGATGCCCGCCATCGTCGAGGTGTGCCGCCGCATGCGCACGATCGCCGAGATCGCCGCACTGCTGAAACTGCCGCTCGGTGTCGTCCGCGTCCTCGTCAGCGACCTCGCCGACCAGGGCAGGATCCGCGTCTACACGACGGGCCACGGCACCGGCCGGCCCGAACGCGCGCTGCTGGAAAGGGTGCTCGGTGGCCTTCGCCGTCTCTGACAACCCCGTGATCGACGACGAACCGGCCCAGCCCTGGCAGTACGACCGCTCCCGCGCGCCCGTCGCCGTGAAGGTGCTGGTCGCGGGCGGCTTCGGCGTCGGCAAGACCACCTTCGTCTCCTCCGTCTCCGAGATCACCCCGCTGCGCACCGAAGCGGTGATGACCCAGGCCAGCGTCCCGACCGACGACCTGACCGGCACCCCGGAGAAGCACACCACCACCGTCGCCATGGACTTCGGCCGCATCACCCTCGCCGACGACCTCGTCCTCTACGTGTACGGGACCCCGGGCCAGGAACGCTTCTGGTTCATGTGGGACGACCTGGTGCGCGGAGCCATCGGCGGCCTCGTCATGGCCGACACCCGCCGGCTGCGCGACTGCTTCCCCGCCCTCGACTACTTCGAGAGCAGCGGGCTGCCGTACGCCGTCGCCGTCAACCACTTCGAGGGCTCGCACGCGTACGAGCCCGAGGACGTGCGCGAAGCCCTCAGCGTCCCGCCGCACGTACCCGTCGTGATCATGGACGCGCGCGAGCGCCGGACGGTGATCGAATCCCTGCTGGCGCTGGTGGGCCACGCCCTCGACAGCACTCCCGAAGAGAGGACTTGAGAGATGCGCAGGATACTCGTCGTCGGAGCCGGCCAGTCCGGTCTCCAGCTCGCCCTCGGACTGCAGTCCAAGGGGTACGAGGTCACCCTCATGTCCAACCGGACCGCGGACGAGATCCGCACCGGACGGGTGATGTCCACGCAGTGCATGTTCGACAGCGCCCTCCAGCACGAGCGCGACCTCGGGATCAACTTCTGGGAGCAGCAGGCGCCGAAGATCGAGGGCCTCGGCGTCTCGGTCGCCGCCCCCGACGGCAGCCGCCCCGTCGACTGGCTCGGCCGGCTCAAGGGCTACGCGCAGTCCGTGGACCAGCGCGTGAAGATGGCCGGGTGGCTCGACACCTTCGCGCAGCGCGGCGGGCAGCTCGTCATCCACGGCGCGTCCGTCGCCGACCTCGACTACTTCTCCCGCACCTACGACCTGGTGCTGGTGGCCGCCGGCAAGGGCGAGCTGGTGTCGATGTTCGGACGGGACGCGGCACGCTCCCCGTACGACACCCCGCAGCGCGCGCTGGCCGTCGCGTACGTGCACGGGCTCGGTCCGCGCCCCGAGCACCCGGAGACGGAAGCGGTCCGCTGCAACCTGGTCCCCGGCGTCGGTGAGCTGTTCGTCATGCCGACCCTGACGACCTCGGGGCGGGCGGACATCCTCTTCTGGGAAGGCATCCCCGGCGGCCCGCTGGACGTCTTCAACGGTGTCAAGGACCCGGCGGAGCACCTCGCGCTCACGCTGGGACTGATGGAGAAGTACACGCCGTGGGAGTACGCCCGCGCGACGAAGGTGGAGCTGACCGACGCGGGCGGCACGCTCGCCGGCCGCTACGCGCCGGTCGTCCGCAACCCGATCGGCCGCCTCCCCGGCGGCGGGCTCGTCCTCGGTGTGGCCGACGTCGTCGTCGCCAACGACCCGATCACGGGGCAGGGCTCGAACTCCGCCTCCAAGTGCGCGGCCTCGTACCTCTCCTCGATCCTCATGCACGGCGACAAGCCGTTCGACGAGGCGTGGATGAAGGCGACCTTCGACAAGTACTGGTTCACCACGGGCAAGCCCGTGACCCAGTGGACGAACGCGATGCTCGGCGTGCCGCCGGAGCACGTGCTCGGCCTGATCGGCGCGGCCGGGCAGCTCCAGCCGGTGGCGAATCGATTCGCCAATGGCTTCGACAACCCGGCCGACTTCGACGCGTACTTCTACGACCCCGAGGACGCGGCCGACTACCTCGCCGAGGTCGCCTCGGCCGAGGGTGCCTCCTCCGCGGAGTAACCGGCGTCGTCCCCCGCCGCCGCGCCCGAGGACTCCGGCAGCGGTGGCGGGGCGAACTCCGCGAGCGGCGTCCCGTCCGGGTCCGGCCGTACCGCCCCGAGCAGCGGGTTCGCCGCGACCGGCGAGACCTTCACGACGGACCCCGGCCGCGGCGCCTGGATCACCTTGCCGTCACCGACGTACAGGCCCACGTGCGTGGCCTTCGGGAAGTACACCACCAGGTCACCCGGCCGCAGCTGGTCCAGCGGCACCCTCGGCAGCCGCGCCCACTGCTCCTGACTGGTCCGAGGGATCGTCCGGCCCGCATGCGCCCAGGCCTGCGAGGTGAGACCGGAGCAGTCGAAGGAGCCGGGTCCCTCGGCGCCCCAGACGTACGGCTTCCCGATCTGGGCCGCCGCGTAGCGCAGGGCCTCCCCGCCGGCGGCCGTCGGCGTGCCCGTACGCGTGGGCAGCGCCCCCGAGGCCACCAGGTCCCGCTGCGCCGCCGCGGTCTTCTCCTCCTCGCGCGCCCCGAGCCGGGCGAGCTGGTCCGGAGTCAGCGAGGCCAGCAGCCGCTCGACCTGCTTGAGCTGGGAGGCGACCTCCTCCTTCTGCGCCTTCTGCCGTTCGGCCAGCGTCTGCCGGGTGTCCAGGGCCTTGCGGGCCCGTACGGCCAGGGCGTCGGCAGCCTTCTCGCCCTTCGCGAGGCGCCTCAGCGCCGCCGCCCGGCGGGCGCCCTCACGGGCGGCGAGCCGACGCTGCTCCAGGGCCGCCTGCGGGTTCCCGGCCAGCAGCATCCGCGCGTAGGGGGACAGGCCCCGGCTGCCCTGGTACTGCTCGCGGGCGAGCCGCCCGGCGAGGGCCCGCTCGGAGTCGAGGGCCGTACGGGCCCGGCCCAGCTCCGCGGTGCGCAGCCGCTCCTCCTGCCGGCCCGCCTCCAGGGCGTCCTCCGTGGTCTTGTACGCCTCGGAAGCCTCCTCCGCCTTCTGGTAAAGGCCCTGCAGGCGGGTGAGCAGCGCGCCCACGTTCTCCCCGTCGGGCAGACCGGGCTCGGCGCCCGCGTCCTGGACGGGTCCGGCGACGAGGAGCGCTACGGCGACACAGGCAGCGCGAAGCCCCCGATATGACATGGGATCACCTCCGAGAGCGCGATGCTCCCACGCCCGGTATGACAAATCGCCCAACGGAGTCGGCCGGTCGCCCCGGGCCACCCGGTTGGGGGGCCCGGAATCCCACCCCCGCGGCCCCACCCCCTGGGCCGGTGGTTGCCCACCCGCCTCTGCCGGTGTCGGGGGCGGAGGGCGGTTGCTTGCGGGTCGGGATGCGGTGGGCGGGACTTCGGCAGGGCGGCATCAGAGACGTCCTGGGGTTTCCCGTCAGTCCCATCGTCTTCCGTGTCGGGCCGGCCCCTCAAGGGCGCTCCCTGCGGTCGCGTCACTTCGTGATGGCCTTCGGCCACCCTTGACCGCCCGTCCCGCCACGGAAAATCCGAGGACTGCCAGGAAGCCCCCAGAAGAACGGGCCGGGCGTTCCGTTCCAGGGACGGGCGGTCGGAGAAGCCGGGCGGGGTCAGGGGTGCGCATCAATTCGCTACGCGCTCCTGCCAGACGGCGTCCGCAGGCCTCTGGGGCTGGGCATAAGCCGCCATCGATCGCTACGCGCTCCTGCCAGACGGCGTCCGACCCTTGCTCGTGGCCGGGAAGGGCGAATGGGTGGGCGGGACGACGATCCATCGGCCCAGCCGATGCCCGCCCGGGTCAAGGTGATGAGGGGACCCCACACGCTGGTGCATATAGGGGTAATCGGGGCGTATTGCAATCCTTCCGAGGCATGCACCCGCCCAGACATGGACTGGCATCACCTCGGCCGTCATTGGACGTCACGCCATCCGTGAAGAGCGCCCAGCGGTCGATGGCGGCCGTCGTCCCTTTTTGGCGGACAGGTTCTTTGTGTTGGCCGGCCTACAGCCTTTTCGTACTCGGCTGTGCGGCATGAAACCTCCGCCCTTCTTACGCTGTGCATGATGAATCTACCTTCGAGTGCGGGGTGTAGGTAGTTTATTGCCAGCAGATCATTCACGTGTTCTTGAATTGCGAAGATGCTGTCAGGCCCTGCAGGGTCTGGCCCTATTTTCGTGGTGGCTTGGTCGTGGGGCTTATTGGAATTATGAGTCCCGTGCCGTGTATTCAGGGGGAATTGTTCATGAAGCGTAGGATCGCTCTTGCCGCGATGACGGCCGGTCTTGTACTGCTGTCGGGCGGGGTTGCGTGGGCCGGGCAAGCGGCGGACGTGCAGACCACGGACAGCACTCCGGGCGGGCGGGCCATATTCGTGCCCGATGGGGACAAGGTAGTGGCCTGCGATCAGCAGGCGGACGGTTACCCGGTCGTGGCTTACCTGCGTCGCCACGACGGGCCGCTGTGGTCGACCACCCGAGTCGGAGGTGTGACCAATTGCGCGCAAAGGGTGATAGACATCCCGGAAGGGCAGAGGCTGACTCTCACTGTCTGCCTTGTGATCGACGGCAGGGATTCCTTCTGCCGTACCGCTGATGCGGTCGCTTGACCAACGGCCTGTAAGCGACGTTTCCTGGTGCTCACGCGCGGTCTACCGCCAATGCGCCAGCAGACTGCCCGACATTCGGGAAACTCCGGACGGGGCCCGGCCGACCGGCCGGGCCCCGGCTCGTATCGCCCCCGAGGAGCCGTCGGCGTCTGTCCGACGTTCCGTCACGCCAACGCTGGTGGACGTCCTCAGCGGCGGAGGCCCGGGAGTCGGCGACACTTGCTCGGCGCATCGCTGTGACCGCCACCCACGTCGACACGTTCAGGGGTCAATGGATCGCCTTCCCGCCCACCGATTTCGCCCCTCCCGGCCACCAACGAAAGCCGGACGCCCTCCGCGAGGAGAAGGGGGCCCCAGACGAATCGCAGCCGCGTGAGAAAGAAGCGCCGGCGAAGGGGTACGGCCCGTGCCCGGCCCCGGCCGGATTGCAGGCGCGTGATCCAGCGAGCGCAGCCATTGAGGGCGGCTTATGTCCAGCCCAAGACGTCTGCGGACGCCGTCCCTCAGGAGCGCGTAGCGATCGGTGGCGGCTTATGCCCAGCTCACGGGGTCTGCGCACGCCGTCTGGCAGGAGCGCGTAGCGATCGGTGGCGGCTTATGCCCAGCTCACGGGGTCTGCGGACGCCGTCTGGCAGGAGCGCGTAGCGATCGGTGGCGGCCTATGCCCAGCCCACGGGGTCTGCGGACGCCGTCTGGCAGGAGCGCGTAGCGATCGGTGGCGGCTTATGCCCAGCCCCAGAGGCCTGCGGACGCCGTCCGGCAGGAGCGCGTAGCGATTTGGTGCGCACCCCTGACCCCGCCCGGCTTCTCCGACCGCCCGTCCCTGGAACGGAACGCCCGGCCCGTTCTTCTGGGGGCTTCCTGGCAGTCCTCGAATTTTCCGTGGCGGGACGGGCGGTCAAGGGTGGCCGAAGGCCATCACGCAGTGACGCGACCGCAGGGAGCGCCCTTGAGGGGCCGGCCCGACACGGAAGACGATGGGACTGACGGGAAACCCCAGGACATCTCTGATGCCGCCCTGCCGAAGTCCCGCCCCTCTCGGAGCATCCGACCGCCTCTCATTCCCTCAGCAGGCGGGCCTTCGCCGTCGTGAACTCCTCCGGGGTCAGCAGGCCCTCGCGGGCCAGGTCGGCCAGTTGGCGCAGCTCCGCCGCCAGGTGCCTGGGAGGTCTCGGGCCGGGCTCCGGGTGGGGGTGCCTGTCCGTGCCCGTCTCCGTGTCCCAGTACAGGGCGTCGATGGGTTCGGGTT
Organism: Streptomyces sp. WAC03905; assembly: GCF_057371075.1. NCBI lineage: Bacteria > Bacillati > Actinomycetota > Actinomycetes > Kitasatosporales > Streptomycetaceae > Streptomyces > Streptomyces sp. WAC03905. The sequence continues at coordinate 2,767,481 of NZ_JBXYDZ010000003.1, read as the reverse complement.
CGTCCATCGGGTCCGGTTCGGGTTCGTCCATCGGGTCCGGCTCCGGTTCGTCCATCGGGTCCAGGCCGGGCTCGCCCATCGGGTCCGGGTCCGGGCCGGGCTCGCCCATCGGGTCCGGGTCCGGGCCGGGCTCGCCCATCGGGTCCGGGGCCGGTTCCGGCCGCCCCGCGGGGCGGTGGGCGTCCGGGTGGACCGCGCCCGCCGTGGCTCCCGTCGCGCGGGCCAGGAGGCCCCGGAGCAGCGGGGACCCCGCCGGGCGGTTCGCGGCGTGGACCGTCACTGCCATCGGGCGGATGAACATCAGGCCACCCCTGCCCGGGGGTCCGCGGGGACCCGGTCCGGCGGGATGCGGACCGAGCCCACGATCCGGCCGCCGGCCGCCCGTACTGCGACCGCCGCGTCCTCGGCCCACACGTGCTCGACCACCAGGAGCAGCGCGCAGCTGCCGCGCTCCAGCAGGTCCGCCGCCTCGTGCACGTCCTCGGGTCCGATCAGCCGGGCCGCGTCCCGCCCGGTCAGCAGGCCGTGCAGCTCCACGAACTCGTCGAACTCGGCCGCGAGGACCTCGCCCGATGCCGTCTTCGTGGCGACGAGGCCGTCGATCAGCCGGACCACCCCCGTCTTGCGCAGCCCCATCACGGCCTCGACGGCCGGTACCCGCAGCTGCTCCTCCGGGAAGGCGAGGACGATGAATTCCACAGGTCCCATGCGGCTCGGCTCCTCACTTTCGCTACTTTCGACCGTTTGTGACGACTCTTCGGCACACTATGACATAAGCGGACATACCATCCGTCCGCTTGCTACGTTTCGGGGTATGACCGCTCTGACGGCGAAGGTGGCGGAGCCGACCCCGCCCCCGCCACCCGCAGCCGGCGCGCCCAAACGCCGGGGAGTCGAGCTGGCGCTCCTCACGGGCGCCGTCCTGATCTCCGTGCTCGGTCACCTCTACGTCGGCCTCGCCACCACCGGCCGGATCCCCGACCCCGCCGACCGTTACGCCGCCGGCCTCGCCGGGGCCGCGCTGCTCGCGCACCTCGCCGTCCGGCTCGGGGCCCCGTACGCCGACCCGCTCGTGCTCCCCATCGCGGTCCTGCTCAACGGCCTCGGTCTGGTGCTCATCCAGCGCCTGGACGCGACCACCCCGGGCCACCCCACCGCGGACGACCAGCTCCTGTGGTCCGCCCTCGGCCTGGTGCTCTTCGTCCTCGTCGTCGCGCTGCTCCGCGACCACCGGGTACTCCAGCGCTACGCGTACCTGTCGGTCGCCACCGCCCTGGTGCTGATGCTGGTCCCCGTCTTCTTCCCGGCGGTCAACGGCGCGCACATCTGGATCCGCTTCGCCGGGCTCTCCTTCCAGCCGGGGGAGTTCGCCAAGATCCTGCTCGCCGTGTTCTTCGCCGCCTACCTCGCCGCGAACCGCACGGCCCTGGCCCTGACCGGCCGCCGGCTCTTCTGGAAGCTGCGTCTCCTGCCCGGCCGCGTGCTGGGCCCGATCCTCGCGATCTGGCTGCTCAGCGTGGGTCTGCTCGTCCTGGAGCGGGACCTCGGCACGTCGCTGCTGTTCTTCGGCCTCTTCGTGATCATGCTGTTCACCGCCACCGGGCGGATCGGCTGGATCGCCATCGGCCTGCTGCTGGCCGCCCTCGGCGCGTACGCCGTCGGGACCCTGGAGCCGCACGTGAACAGCCGCGTGGACGACTGGCTGAATCCTTTCGCCTCCATCGAGCGCGGTGAGGGCCCCGGCCAGCTCGCCCAGTCCCTCTTCTCCTTCGGCGCCGGCGGCCTCCTCGGGGCCGGGCTCGGCCACGGCCAGTCCTTCCTCATCGGGTTCGCCGCCAAGTCGGACTTCATCCTCGCCACCGCCGGAGAGGAGCTCGGGCTCGTCGGCATCACCGCGATCCTGCTCCTCTACGGGCTCCTCGTCTCCCGCGGTTTCCGCGCCGGGCTCGCCCTGCGCGACCCCTTCGGCCGACTGCTGGCCACGGGTCTCGCTTCGATCGTCGCGCTGCAGGTGTTCGTCATCGCGGGCGGTGTCACCGGGCTGATCCCGCTCACCGGGATGGCCATGCCCTTCCTGGCCCAGGGCGGCTCCTCCGTCGTCACCAACTGGATCATCGTCGCCCTACTGGTCCGGCTCAGCGACAGCGCCCGCAGGCCCCGTCCCGCTCAGGAGGCGGCCGAGTGATCCGCTACATCCGCTGGTGCGCGTACTTCTGCGCACTGCTGCTCCTGGCCCTGCTGGTCAACATCGCCCGCGTGCAGGTCTGGGAGTCCGCCGGCTACGGAGCGAACCCGGCCAACAAGCGCACGGCCATCGAGCGGTACGCCGAGCCGCGCGGCGACATCCTCGTCGACGGACGGCCCGTCACAGGCTCCCGCGACAGCGGCCAGCTGCTGCGCTACGAGCGCTCCTACACCAACGGCCCGCTCTACGCGCCCGTCACCGGCTTCTCCTCCCAGACGTACGGGACCAGCTTCGTCGAGCGCGCCGAGGACGCCGTCCTGTCGGGCACGGACCCCGGCCTGTCGGCGTTCCCGCTCTGGTACGACCTGGCGCGCGGCCGCCCGGCCGGCGGGAACGCCGCCACCACCGTCCGCGCGGCCCTGCAGCAGGCCGCGTACGCGGGACTGGGCGGCAAGCGCGGTGCGGTGGCCGCCCTCGAACCGGCCACCGGGAAGATCCTGGCGCTGGTCAGCAGCCCCTCGTACGACCCTTCCGTGCTGTCCGGTACGGGTTCGAAGGCCAAGAACGCCTGGGCGCAGCTGAACGCGGACCCCGCCCGGCCGATGCTGAACCGGGCGCTGCGCGAGACCTACCCGCCGGGCTCCACCTTCAAGATCGTGACGGCGGCGGCGGCGCTCGACGCGGGCGTGGTCACCGATGTGGACGCGCCGACCCGGACCCCGGACCCGTACCCGCTGCCCGGGACCAGCACCCTGCTGCCGAACGCGGCGACGGGCTGCGAGGACGCCTCCATGGCCGAGGCGGTGCAGTGGTCGTGCAACACGGTGATGGCGAAGATCGGGGTACGGGTCGGGCTGCGCGGGATGGTGGACGCGGCGCGCCGCTTCGGCTTCAACACGGACGGGCTGCGGGTGCCGTCGTGGGTGTCCCGGTCGAACTTCGACACCGACATGAGCCCGGACCAGCTGGCCCTCTCCTCGATCGGGCAGTTCAACACCACGGCGACACCGCTGCAGATGGCGATGGTGGCCGCGGCGGTCGCGAACGGCGGTGAGCTGGCCTCCCCTTACCTGGTGGAGCGCACCACGCAGGACGACGGTTCCCCGGTGCGGCGCGGCGACCGGCGCAGCCTCGGGCGGGCGATGAACCCGGCCACCGCGCTGCGGATGCAGGAGCTGATGGTGAAGGTGGTGGAGAACGGCACCGGCAGGAACGCCGCGATCCCGGGCGCGGTGGTCGGCGGCAAGACGGGCACCGCGCAGCACGGTGTCGGTAACGCGGGGACCCCGTACGCGTGGTTCATCTCCTGGGCCCGGCCCGAGGGCGAGGCCGCGGCGGCCGTGGCCGTCGCGGTGGTGGTGGAGGACGCCTCGGCGGACCGGGGCGGCATCAGCGGCAACGGCGCCGCGGCGCCGATCGCCCGGGCGGTGATGCAGGCGGCGCTGGCCGCCCGGTGACGCCCCCGACGGGTGGTCCGGACCGGCCCGGGGCGGGGGCCGGGCTCAGCGTTCCGCCGGGGGCGGGTCCGGGGCCGGGGGCGGGGGCGGGTGCGGGTGCGGGTCCGGCGCCGGGGCCGGGGCCTAATTCGGGTCCGGGTCCGGGTCCGGGGTCGGGTCCGGGTTCGGTTCGCCGCCGTCGGCGATGGCAGCCTCGACCTCCGCCGTCCGCGCCGCTTCCTCGGCCGCGAACCGCTCGCGGTCCAGGGCCTCGGCGATCTCCTCGTCCTGGCTCATCAGCAGGTCCAGGTTGGAGTCGCCCATGTGGAAGACGCCCAGGTCCACGTACGCCCGCTGCAGCCGCTCGCCCCACAGCCCGATGTCCTTCACGCACGGCACGATCCGGCTGAACAGCAGCTTGCGGAAAAGGTGCAGGAACTCCGACTGCTCGCTGAGCCGCTCGGCCTCCTTCGGCGCGATGCCGAAGTTCTCCAGCACCTCCACGCCGAGCAGCCGGTCCCGCATCAGGTAGCAGCCCTCGATCACGAACTCCTCGCGCTCGCGCAGTTCGGCGTCCGTCAGCTGCCGGTAGTAGTCGCGCAGCGCCATCCGTCCGAAGGCCACGTGCCGCGCCTCGTCCTGCATCACGTACGCCAGGAGCTGCTTGGGCAGCGGCTTGGCGGTCGTGTCCCGGATGAGGCCGAAGGAGGCCAGCGCCAGTCCCTCGATGAGCACCTGCATGCCCAGGTACGGCATGTCCCAGCGGGAGTCGCGCAGGGTGTCGCCGAGCAGCCCCCGGAGGCTGTCATTGACCGGATAGAGCATCCCGACCTTCTCGTGCAGGAAGCGCCCGAAGATCTCGGCGTGCCGGGCCTCGTCCATGGTCTGCGTGGCCGAGTAGAACTTCGCGTCGAGATCCGGGACGGACTCCACGATGCGCGCCGCGCACACCATCGCGCCCTGCTCGCCGTGGAGGAACTGGCTGAAGTTCCAGGCGGTGTAGTGCCGGCGCAGCTCGCCCCTGTCCTTATCGGTGAGTTTCGGCCAGTGCCGGGTCCCGTACAGGGGCAGGGCCTCGTCGGGGGTCCCCAGCGGATCGTACGGGTCCACCTCGATGTCCCAGTCGATGCGCTTGGCGCCGTCCCACTGCTTGTCCTTGCCCTTCTGGTAGAGGGCGAGGAGCCGTTCGCGACCGTCGTCGTACTCCCAGCTGAAGCGGGCGGAGCCGGAGGCGGGGATCTGCCAGACGGCTTCGCCCGGGTCCTCGGTGTAGAGCTCGTGCGTCGACACTGACGCCCCCTCGTCTCACGTACTGCGGTGCAGGACCGGACAGTTGGCAGAGTCACACGTTGGTAGACGCGGGGTCAACAAGTCGTGCGCGGGGGATTGACGACCTTGCTGACAGGCAGTCTCATAAGCAATGACCGCCGGTAACTCGACGACGAGGTGTCCGAAGCCATGACGACCGTGACCGAACGAGCCGCGCTCAGGGACGCCCTCGGCCTCCTCAAGGACCGGGAGCAGATAGCCGAGCGCCTGCTGGAATCCTCGGCCAAGCACTCCTTCGACCCCGACAAGGAACTCGACTGGGACGCACCCATGATCGAGGGGAAGTACTACTGGCCGCCCGAACTGCTCTCCCTCTACGACACCCCGCTCTGGAAGAAGATGGGCGAGGAGCAGCGCATCGACCTCTCCCGCCACGAAGCGGCGGCGCTCGGCTCGCTCGGCATCTGGTTCGAGATCATCCTCATGCAGCTGATGGTCCGCCACATCTACGACAAGTCGCTGACCAGCAAGCACGTGCGCTACGCCCTCACCGAGATCGCCGACGAGTGCCGGCACTCGATGATGTTCGCCCGCATGATCCAGAAGAGCGGCAGCCCCGCCTACCCCGTCTCCCGGCTCAACCACAACCTCGCGCGGATCCTCAAGACCGTCTCCACCACCCCCGGTTCCTTCGCCTGCACCCTCCTCGGTGAGGAGATCCTGGACTGGATGCAGCGCCTGACCTTCCCGGACGAGCGCATCCAGCCGCTGGTCCGCGGCGTCACCCGGATCCACGTCATCGAGGAGGCCCGGCACGTCCGGTACGCGCGGGAGGAACTGCGCCGCCAGATGCTGACGGCACCGCGCTGGGAGCAGGAGCTGCACCCGGATCAGCTGCGGCGAGGCCGCCCGCGTCTTCTCCCTGGCCTTCGTCAACCCGGCCGTCTACGACAACGTCGGCCTGGACCGCCGCGAGGCCCTGGCCCAGGTCCGGGCCAGCGGCCACCGCCGCGAGGTCATGCAGACCGGGGCCAAGCGGCTCACCGACTTCCTCGACGACATCGGCGTGCTGCGCGGCGTCGGCCGCAAGCTGTGGCAGAGCTCCGGGCTGCTGGCGTAGCTGGCGTAGGGGCCGCGCGGACACGGCCCGGGGCCGCGACCGCACGGGGCCGGGGCCGGGGGATCCGTGACCGCACGGCGGACGGGGCCGGGGGATCCGTGACCGCACCGATCGGGCCCGGGACGCCCTGCCACACGGACCGGACCGGGGATCCGCGGCCGCACGCACCGGACCGGGGATCCGCGGCCGCACGCATCGGGCCGGGGGATTCCCGGTCGGCGGCCGCGGCCGGCCGCTCCCGGGCTACCCTGCGGTCATGACCGTACGCGCGTACCGCAGGCTGAGCGTCGAGGAGCGGCGGGCCCAACTCCTCGACGCGGCCCTCTCGCTGTTCGCGCACCGGGCTCCGGAGGAGGTCTCGCTGGACGACGTCGCGGAGGCCGCCGGAGTCTCGCGCCCGCTCGTCTACCGCTACTTCCCCGGCGGCAAGCAGCAGCTCTACGAGGCGGCCCTGCGCTCGGCGGCCGACCTCCTCGAACTCTGCTTCGCCGTACCCCAGGAGGGTCCGCTGACCCGGCGGCTGTCCCGCGCCCTGGACCGCTACCTCGCGTTCGTCGACGAGCACGACACCGGTTTCTCGGCCCTCCTCCAGGGCGGCAGCGTCGTGGAGACCTCCCGCACGACGGCGACGGTCGACGGCATCCGCCGGGCCGCGGCCGACCAGATCCTCCTCCACCTCGGGGTCCCGGACCCCGGGCCGCGGCTGCGCATGATGGTGCGCACGTGGATCACGGCCGTCGAGGCCGCCTCCCTCATATGGATCGACGAGGGCAAGCAGCCCGAGGTCGACACCCTCCGGGACTGGCTGCTCGACCAGTTCATCGCGCTGCTGACGGCCACCGCCGCCACGGATCCGGAGACGGCGACGGCCGCCCGGGCCGCCCTGGCCATCGAATCGGCGGACGGCCCGGTCGGCGCCCTGGCCCGGCGCGTGATGCCCGTGGTCTCCGAGGCCGCCCACCTGCTGTGACACTGGTGGGGTGAGAAGCCAACCGACCCCGTTCGAGGGCGGCCCGATGGACGGCCGGGTCCTCCCGATCCTGCTCGGCCCGACCGGGCACCCGCCGAAGTGGTACGAGATCCCCGTCCCGACGCCGGACGGCCCGCCGACGGTCCTGCTGTACGAACGCGTCCCGTCGGGCTACTCGAAGCGGCTGGGCCTGCAGAAGGGCTGGAAGTACGCCTTCCGCCCCTCGGGCGTCAAGCCCCGCCCCCGCTGGCCCTGGACCAGGACCCCGCGCCCCCAGGACTAGTGTTCTGAGTCCGGAATTCTGTTCAGATAGCTGGCGAGGCGTTCAAGGATCTCGTCCGCAGTCTTGGTCCAGACGTAAGGCTTCGGGTCGCTGTTCCACGTGGCGATCCAGTCGCGGATGTCCTTCTCGAGGGCCTGGACGGACTTGTGGACGCCTCGCCGTATCTGCTTGTTGGTGAGCTCGGCGAACCACCGCTCCACCAGGTTCAGCCAGGACGATCCGGTGGGTGTGAAGTGCAGGTGGAAGCGGGGGTGTGCCAGCAGCCACTTCTTGATGTCCGGGGTCTTGTGGGTGGCGTAGTTGTCCAGCACGAGATGGACCTCCAGGCCAGCCGGGACTTCCTTGTCGAGCTTGACCAGGAACTTCTTGAACTCCTCGGCTCGGTGGCGGCGGTGCAGGGATCCGATGACCTTGCCGGTGGCGACCTCGAGTGCGGCGAAGAGGGTGGTGGTGCCGTGCCGGACGTAGTCGGCCGTCCGCCGCTCGGGCACCGCCGGCATCATGGGCAGCACCGGCTGTGACCGGTCCAGGGCCTGGATCTGCGACTTCTCGTCGACGCAGAACACCAGGGCCCGCTCCGGCGGATCCAGGTACAGGCCGACGACATCGTGGACCTTGTCGACGAAGTACGGATCCGTGGACAGCTTGAACGTCTCGGACAGGTGCGGCTGCAGGCCGAACGCCCGCCAGATGCGCGACACCGTCGACTGCGACAGACCGGTCTCCCTGGCCATCGACCGCGTGGACCAGTGCGTCGCACCCTTCGGCGTCGACTCCAGCGTCTTGGTGACGAGAGCGGCGACCTGCTCGTCCGTCACCGTCCTGGGCCCGCCCGAACGCGGCATGTCTCCAAGGCCCGCGATCCGGTACTCCACGAAACGGGCCCGCCAGCGGCCTACCGCCTGAGGCGTGGAACCCACCCGGGCCGCAACATCCTTGTTCGTCGCGCCTTCGGCGCAGGCCAGGATGATTCGGCAACGCAAGGCCCACGCCTGAGGCGTCGAACGGCGCCGCACCCAGCCCTCGAGCGCGGCCCGCTCCTCATCGGTCAGTACCAACTCGGCCTTCGGCCGCCCCATCGCCATACCGAAAGCCTACATCTAAACAGAATTCAAGACTCAGAACACTAGGTCCTGTCGTCAAAGTGGCGCCGGTCAGGCCTGCGGTGTCCGGTGCCGTGCATCGCAAGGCGGAGGGGCGCCCGAGTACTGGACGTACGTGGGCGCCCCGACAACGCGGCGAGGTGCGGTGCCGGGCGCCGCGGGCCAGGTGCAACTTTGACGACAGGGCCCAGGGGGTGTCCGCCCGCGGCCTCCGGCACCGTCGGCCGAGTCGCCCCGGCCACCCGAGGCCCCGGGGCCGGGCGACGCACCGTACGGCCGCCACCCCGCCGGGGTCGCCCGCTACGAGCCCGGGAGGGTGAGGACCGCCAGGCCGCCGCCGGTCTCCGCGGTGCGGAAGCGCAGCGTCGCGCCGATCGCCGCCGCCTGCCCGACGGCGATGGTCAGGCCCAGCCCGTGCCCCTTCCCGCCGCTGCGGAAACGCTGCGGGCCGTGCGCCAGCAGGTAGCCGGGGAAGCCGTCCCCGTGGTCCCGCACGGTCACCACCGGCCCGTCGACCGTCAGGACCACCGGGGTCCGGCCGTGCTGGTGGGCGTTGGCGACCAGGTTCCCCAGGACCCGCTCCAGCCTGCGCCGGTCCGTCTCCACGTGGGCGTCCCGCAGGACGACCACCTCGGTGTCCGTCCCCGACGCCCGCACCACGCGCCGGGCCAGCCGCCCCAGCTGGTGCAGGTCCGTCTCCACCGCCTCGCTGCCCGAGTCCAGCCGGGAGATCTCCAGCAGGTCCTCCGTCAGCTGCCGCATCGTCCGTACCCGTTCGCGCACCAGCTCCGTCGGCCGGCCCTCCGGCAGCAGCTCCGACGCGGCCTGCAATCCGGTCAGCGGCGTGCGCAGCTCATGGGCCACGTCCGCCGTGAAGCGCCGCTCGCTCTCCAGCTTCGACTGCAGGCTCCCCGCCATCGTGTCCAGCGCCCCGGCCACCGTCGCGACCTCGTCCTGCCGCCGTGACGGGTCCTTCGTCCGCGGGTCGTCCACCCGGGCGTCGAGGTCGCCCTGGGTGATCCGCCGGGCCACGGTCGCCGTCTGGTGCAGCCGCCGGGTCACCCGGGTCACCGAGAAGGCACCCACGAGCAGCGTCCCGCCGATCGCCAGCACCGACGACCCGATGATCGCGTTGTCCAGCCCGCTGATGGTGCGGGCGCTCTGCCCGTAGTCGACGGCGGTCGCCAGCGCCCGGCCGTCCGCGGGGGCCGCCGCCCACATCGTCGGACGCCCGCGGTGCTCCGCCACGACCGTCCCCCGGTGGCCGCCGACCGCCAGCGCCCGCAGCTCCGGAGGCAGCCCCACCGGGTCCAGTCCGGAGCCGGGCGGCAGGTTCTCGCCCGCCTCGTAGGCGCTCGCGACGTCGTTCAGTTTGCCGAGCGCCTTCTCCCGCGCCGTGGCCACGGTCTGGCGGGTCACCTCCACGTGCACGAGCGCGCCGAGCACCGCCGCCAGCGAGCAGCACATCACCACGATGAAGCACGCCGACTTCCAGGTCAGCGTGGCGGTCCAGGAGGGCGGCCGCAGGCGGAGCCGCAGCCGCGGCGGCAGCGTTCGCCCGACCCGGCGCCCGTGGTCCTCGCTCACGGCCGGTCCGCTGCGGGACCGGGGCCGGACCCGTCGCCCGACCCGGGACCGAGACCGGGACCGGTTCCGGAACCACGGCCGGAACCGGGGCCCGGGCCGCGATCGGGTCCGGCCCCGGGGCCCGGGCCGGGGCCGCGGTCGGCCGGGCCCTGGGGATTCGAGGGCACCCGTACGATCTGCTCGCGCGTCGGCAGCATGGTGCGCTGCTTCTCCTCCCACGACCAGGCGGTGATCAGCTCGTAGCCGCGGTTCCCGCTGGGCACCCGCAGCACCACGTCCCGCCCGGCCAGTTCCACCGAGACGACGGTCTGCGTGGTCGCCATGATCCGGTTGAGCCGCCCGTCGCGGTCCGCCGAGTAGACCCGTACGGACATCTTCCGGTCGGGGAACTCGATGCCGACGATCAGCTCGTCCTTGCCGTTGCCCGTGAGGTCCCGGTAGTAGGGCGCCAGCACCGGGCACGCCTCGGGGTCCGCGGTGCCCTTCTTGCATGCGTTGATCGCGGTCGCGGTCTCGGCCGGTATCCCGTCGGCCCCTGCCCCTGCCCCGGCCCCGGCCTTCGGGTGGAACCGCAGCTCCGCCTGGACGAGGGCCACCGGATCGACCCCGTGCACGTCCTCGTCGCGGACGGGCGGGATCCCCTTCACGTACTCGGGCGGGGCCCCGGCCGGATCGGCCGGCGGTACGGTCGCCCCCTGGCGCTCCGGCCACAGGTGCACCGGCCCGCTCGCGGTCGCGGTCGCCCCGGCACCGACCAGCCCGCCGGTGTCGCCGCACCCCGCCAGCAGCGGGAGCACGGCGCAGAGCAGCAACAGCAACGGGGCGACGGCGGTCGCGGGGGAGCGGCGCTGCCCGGGCGCGCCGAAACCGAACCTCTTCACGGCCCCCCAGTCCACAGCCCCCGTGCCCTTCCGCCCGCGTTCGTGCCGACGCTCGATCACGCCCACCCTATGCGGCGGTGCGCCCGTTTTGCCCATGTGGGTACCGTCGCCGCCGCCATGGCCGTCGCCGGTACGCGTACCGGCTCCCGTGCCGTCCCGCCGGGGCGGGGCAGAGGCACGGGCGCCGGCCCCCGGTCAGCCGTCCGTGCGTCCCCGGCGCAGCATGGCGAAGCCGAGTCCGGCCGCACCCACCGCCGCGATGCCCCCGCCCGCGGCGAGCAGCAGTACGCCGTCGCCCGGTCCGTCGGCCAGCGTACTCAGCCGCCGCCCCTCGGCGGACGCGGCCTCCAGGGCGCGGGTGTCGCCGGAGGCGGCCCGCTGTTCGGCCGAGGCCGGGACGACCCGCCCGTCGCGGGCGCCGTCCCGGGTGCCGGTCTTGTGCCCGGCGGCCGCGACGGTGTGGTCACCGCCCTGCGCGGAGACGTCGCCCACCCAGGAGGTCAGCCGGCCCGCCGGGTCCAGGGCCGCGTGCAGTTCGCCGGCGGCGCCGACGTCGGTGACCCCGTCACGGCTGGTCAGGGTGGTGGCCCGGGCGCCGTCCGCGGCCAGGATGTCGGCCTGGTAGGCGCCCCCGGCCGTCCGGTAGACCTTCGCCGTGGACACCCCGTCGGCCAGCGAGAGGCTCTTGAGCAGGGTCCGCTGCGGGGCCGCGGAGTGCGTGGACGAGGCCGCGGGCACCCCTTCGGCCAGAGCGGCGGCGGTGGGCAGCGCCAGCAGGCTGCCGGCACAGGCGGTCACGGCGGCGGCGCGAACGAGAGTGCGGCGGCGGACGGTGCTCACGGGAAGTCCTTCGGTGCTGGTCACGGCCTGGCGTCTCCAGGTGCGACCAACCTAGGGCGCGGCCGTTGCGGCGACACCCCGTTCGTGTAACAGCGGAGTCGCAACGTTCCGTCGGAGTCGTTACACCACCGAGGGATTGCCGTGCGACGCCCCGGCTGCTCCCATGGACGGCGGGGGTGAGGGTGCATGCGCGGACTCAAGGTACTGCCCAGCGGCCGGCCCGGCCGCGGCCGACTCTACGTCAACCTGCCCGACGGACAGGCCGTCGCCTGGTACGACCGCCAGGCCAACCGGATCAGCGTCCTCGTGGACGACCAGCGCGAGGCGGTGCTGGCGGTACTGCGCCCCTACCTCAGCGGCACCGTGTCCATCGGGCCGCCCCCGGTTCCCACGGCGACCGACCTGCGCCGCCTCGCCATGCCGCCTGACGCCGACCTGGCACCGAACCGGCCCGGTGAAACCCTGCTGGCGGAGCTGGAACACGGCACCGCGGGCACCCGTACGCGGCACCGGCTGCGCCAGGAACTGACGGCGCAACAGCGGATGGGTGACGCCTTCGACGCCCTGGAACCGGACGGCTGGCGGACCCTGCACTGCGTTCCGCTCCCGGGCTTCGGCCCCGTCGACCACCTGGTCATCGGCCCGGCGGGAATCTTCTGCGTCCGGACGGTCCCGGGCCGGCGTCAGCGCGCTGTGGTCGGCGACCTGTTGCTCACGGTCGGCCGCGCGGACCCCCGCCCCGACCCCCGCTGGATCCGCGGCGCGGCGGCGCGCGCGTCGGCGCTCCTGGCCGCGAAGGTGACCCCCGCCCTGGCGGTGGTCGACGCGTCCCGCCTGGAGGCCACGCCGACGGTCCGCGACATCCGCATCCTCCAGCCGCCGACGGCGACCCCGGACCTGATCGCGTCCCCGACGGCCCTCAAACCCCCGGACGTCGAAGCCCTGTTCGCCCAGGCCCGGGACACCCGCACCTGGCTGCCCGACCCCGCGCCGGCCCGGAGGGCCACCGCGCCCCCGCCGCCGTCCCGTGCGCGCCCCGGCCCCACCGCCGTCTGAGGCGAGGCCCGGGCACGACGCCCCTGCCCCGGCCCCGCCGGCGTTTGGGGCGAGGCCCGGGGGCGGAGCCTCACCCCTGCCCCGCCGGCGTCTGAGGCGAGGCCCGGGCGCGACGCCCCTGCCCCGGGAAACGGTGAAAGGGCGGGGCGGGGAGCAGCGCCGCAGGCACGGCCCGCGCCCCACGACCCCGGCGTCACGCAGAGCGCCGCTTCCGCGGCGTCGCGGCCGCCTTCTTCGCCCCCGCCCCCGCGGTCTTCTTCGCGGACGCCGTCGAAGTCGACTTGGCCGTAACGGACTTCGCCGCGCCCGACCTCGCCGTACCGGTCCTGGCCGTAGTGGTCTTCGCCGTACCGGTCTTCGCCGTGGTGGTCGACTTCTTCTTCGACGCCGCGGACGCGGTCTTCGCCGCCGCAGAGGTCTTCTTCGCCGACGTCGCCGTCGACTTCTTCCCGCCCACCGTCTTCGGCGCGGCCGGCGACCTCCGCCCGCCCGTCCCGCCCCGGCGCCGCATCGGCGTGACCTCGGCCCCCTGCCCACCGTCCCCCGCGTCGGCGGCCGCGTCGGCCGCCGCGCCGAAGTCGTCCTCCGCCCCACCGTCCTCCGCCCCACCGTCCCCCGCCGCCTCGCCCCGCGACGCCTTCGCCGCCCGCACGCTCTTCTCCAGCGCCGCCATCAGGTCGATCACCTGCCCGCCGGCAGGTTCCCCGGTGGCCTCCGCCGGCTCGAACGCCCCGCCCGCCTTCGCCGCGATCATCGCCTCCACCGCGTCCCGGTAGTCGTCGTGCAGCGACGCCATCTCCACCTCGCCCAGCGTCGCCATCAGCGCGTCCGCCAGGTCGAGTTCGGCGTCCCGTACGGTCACCTCCACGTCCGGTGCGACCCCCTCCGGCACCCGGATCTCGTCCGGCCACAGCAGCCCGTGCATCGCGATCACGTCGTCGACGACCCGCAGCATGCCCAGCCGCTCCCGCCCCCGCAGGGCGAACTTGGCGATCGCGACCTTCCGGCTCCGCTTCAGCGCCTCCCGCAGCAGCGTGTACGGCTTCGCCGCCGTCGCACCGTTCGCCGCCAGGTAGTAGGCCGCGTCCATCTGCAGCGGATCGATCTCCTCGGCGGGCACGAACGACATGATCTCGATCGTCTTCGCGGTCGACAGCGGCAGCTGCGCCAGGTCCTCGTCCGTGATCGGGATGACGGACCCGTCCGCCTCCTCGTACCCCTTGCCGATCTCGGCGCCCTGCACCTCCTCGCCGTCCAGCTCGCACACCTTGCGGTAGCGGATCCGCCCGCCGTCGGCGAGGTGGATCTGACGGAAAGAGATCGAGTGGCTCTCGGTCGCGTTCACGAGCTTGATCGGAATGCTGACCAGGCCGAAGGAGATCGCTCCATTCCAGATGGATCGCACGGTTCCTCCCGTTTCGTGGCAATCTCATCGTATGACGCCGATCACCATGGTGGAGGGCCGTCGCATCGCGCTCAGCAACCTCGACAAGGTCCTCTACGCGGAGACCGGTTTCACGAAGGGCGAGGTGCTCCACTACTACGCCACCGTCGCAGGGCCCCTGCTCGCCCAGATCCACGACCGGGCGGTGTCCTTCCTGCGCTACCCCGACGGACCGGACGGTCAGCTCTTCTTCACCAAGAACCCGCCCCCCGGCACACCCGACTGGGTGACGACGACCCCCGTGCCCCGCTCCGAGGACCCCTCCGCCGAACAGGTGGTCGTCGCCGACATGGCCACCCTCATGTGGTCCGCGAACCTCGTCGTCGAGTTCCACATCCACCAGTGGCCCGCCGGCAGCCCCGCCGTCGCCGACCGCATGGTCCTCGACCTCGACCCCGGTGCGCCCGCGACCGTCACCGAGTGCAGCACCGTCGCCCTGTGGCTGCGCGAGCGCCTCGCCGCCGACGGCCTCGACGCCTACGCCAAGACCTCCGGCTCCAAGGGCCTCCACCTGGCCGTGCCCCTGGAGCCGACGCCCTCCTCGCAGGTGTCCGCGTACGCGAAGCAGCTCGCCCAGGAGGCCGAGCGCGAGCTCCCCGACCTCGTGGTCCACCGCATGGCCAAGGCCCTGCGCCCCGGAAAGGTCTTCGTCGACCACAGCCAGAACGCCGCCGCCAAGACCACCGCCGCCGCCTACACCCTGCGCGCGCGGGCCCGCCCGACCGTGTCCGCCCCCGTCTCATGGGCCGAGGTCGAAGCCTGCCGCACCCCCACCGACCTGGTTTTCCTCGCCGACGACATCGGGCCGCGGCTCGACCGCGACGGAGACCTCTTCGCCCCGCTCGCCGACCCCGCGCAGGGCCGCCCGCTCCCGAGGGCACGGCCGTGATCCGCGTCGCGCTGGCCTCCGCCGTACGCACCCTGCCGCGCGCGGCGGGACTGGCGTACGAGCCCAAGTTCGACGGGCACCGCCTCGTCGTCGTGCGCTCGGCGGCCGACGTGACGCTCCAGGCCCGGTCGGGCCGCATCGTGACCAGCGCATTCCCCGACCTGGCCGCCGCGGCGCTGCAGCTGCCCGCCGGGACCGTCCTCGACGGCGAGGTGGTGGTCTGGCACGGGGGCCGGACGGACTTCGCCCTCGTGCAGCGCCGGGCGGCGGCCACGGCCGCGCGCGCCGCGGTGCTCGCGCAGAGCCTGCCGGCCTCGTACGCGGCGTTCGACGTGCTGGAACTGGCCGGACTCGACGTGCGCGGCCACCCGTACGAGCGCCGCCGCGCCCTCCTCGTCGACCTGCTCCTGCCCCTCGGGCCGCCCCTGCAGCCCGTACCGATGACCACCGACCCGGAACTGGCCGCCACCTGGTACGAAACCCTCCCCGCCAGCGGCATCGAGGGACTCGTCGTCAAACGGCTGGACCAGCCCTACCCGGCCGGGCGGCGCGGCTGGCAGAAGCTGCGGCACACCGACGTACGCGACGCGGCGGTCGTCGGCTACACCGGAACCCCGCGCCGGCCGCTCGCCCTCGTCCTCGTCCTGCCCGTCGGGGACGAGACCCCGCTGGTGTCGAGCCCCCTGACGGCCGCGCTGCGCCGGGAGGTGGCGGACGCGGCCGCCACGCGCGGGGCCGCCGAGCCGCACGCCACCGTGACGGCCATCGGACTCGGCGAGATCCCGTACCGCGCCCTGGACCCCCCGCTCACGGCCGAGGTCCGCCACACCTCGGCCCGGCATCCGCCGCCGGAGGTGCTCCGGCTCCGGACAGACCTCTGACCCGCGCGGGGGCGCGGGCCAGAGCCTGGTCGCGGGTCGGGGGCCTGATCAGGAGTGTGCTCCGCGCCCGGCGTCCGGGGGAGCCCCGGGCTGGGGGTGCGGTCCCGGCCCCTTGGGCAGTTCGTAGCCGGACTCGCGCTCCGCACGTACCTCGTCCGGGTGGCTGGAGGTGGTGGAGCCGAAGTTCCCGTAGCCCTGCATCTCGTGCGGCCGCAGGCCGCCCTCGGGGATCTCCACCTGGTCCCGCTCCTCGCGGACCTCGTAGACCGCGCCGCCGTCCGGCAGGTGGGGTTGCTCCTCGGCGGCCGGGGGCGGCGGTTCCTTGGCCCGGACCAGCTGACCCAGCTTGAAGCCGCCGAGCAGCAGGGCGACGACGGCCAGTCCGATGACCGGGAACCACGCGACATCCGTGAGGATCGAGTCCACGCTCAGGATCATGTCCATACGGCCCATTTTCCCCCACATCGCCCGGCGATGCGCATTTCGAAGCGTGACGCCGACGGCCCGCGGCGGCGGCCGACCGAACCCACCCCCTCCTACCGACCCCGGCCCCCCGGGCGCCGGGCTCGGCCCGTTACAGGCCGACGCCCACCCTGCCTCGCACCGCCCCCGCCCCCGCTCGGCCCGCCGGAGACCCCGCTCGTACGAGGGAGTCCCGGCCCCCTTTGGGCTGGGCATGGCGCCCTCGTACCAGGGGCCCCGGCCCCCTGGTGCGGCCCTGCCCCCTCCTACCGGGCCCCGGTCCCGTACCGGCCGGCGCTCGACCTGCCTCGTGCTCGTCCCGCCCCGCTTCGGGTCGGCCGTGGTCCCTCGGGCCGAGCCCCGCCCCGCTTCGGGTCGACCGCGACTCCTTCCGGGCCAGCCGTGGTACCGCCCCGGGTCGGCCGACGCCCCGATCGGGTCGGCCAAGGCCCCGCGTAACTCTCGGACTCGTCCTCGTGGACGCTGAGCCCGTATGGGCCGGAGCCCCGCTTGCGGCCGCAGACCACGTCCCCGACCCTCTCTGCTCACATCGCCTGAAGACGGATGTGCCGGCCTCGTGCCGGATCTAGGTCAGCGGTCGTCCTCATTGAGTCCTAGGTTCGTCACACCGCGATAGGTCCACGAGAGGACGAGGCAACCGATGAGGCACACCGCACCCGAGGGTTACACCAGCGTTGCACCGTGGGTGGTCACCGATGACACCGGTGCACTGCTCGACTTCATCACCGCCGCGTTCGACGGCGAGGAAATCGCACGGGTGCCCGTCGAGGACGGCACCATCGGCCATGGTGAGATCCGTGTCGGCGACACGGTGGTACTGGCCTTCGACCGACGGTCCGACTGGCCCGTGATGCCCTCCCTGCTGCGCGTCTACGTCCCGGACGCGGACGCGGCCATGGCCGCCGCCGTCGCGCACGGGGCGCAGGTGGTCACCGAGATCGCCGACAGTGCGTGGGGGGATCGCGGTGGACGGGTGCGGGATCCCTTCGGCAACATCTGGTGGGTGGTGAGCCGGGTCGAGGAGGTCGCCCCGGACCGCGCCTGGGAGCGCATGCTGGAGCCGAAGTACGCCGAGGCGATGCGCACGGCCCAGGAGACACTGGACGTCGCTCTGAGCGGCCGGGATTCAGGCACGGCAAGCGCCCCGCGCCGCCCGACCGCTTGAGCCTTCCCGCCCCGGCTGCACCACTCTGCGGTGGCGGCCGCCCCCCGCCGACGCACTCCCGGTGACCGGCGACCGGCGACCGGCGACCGGCGACCGGCGGCGCGTTCGGGCCGCGCTGCTCAGGCCCGGCATACGGCTGGCCGTACCGCAGCAGCCCACGCCTGAGATGCACGCCTCACGCGCCTCACCCGCCTCACGCGCACCATCGGGCCGTCACCCAGCCCCGACGTCCGCGCGGGCAGTTGTCGACCGCCCACACGGCCGGCCGGCCTGCTCGCCGCGTGACGTCTCAATCCGTCGGTTCAGCAGGTGGCGGCTTCTGGGACTTCACGGTCCCGTGTTCACCCCTTCGGGGCGGTCGGACAGCGCTAGCCTGGCCGGGTGAACGCGCGTACCGCCCTCGCGGCATGGCTGGGCACCCTGGATCCCGAGCGCCTGACCGCCCTGCTGGAGGAGCGGCACCTGCCGCTCGCCGCCGAGCACCGACCGATCGCCACCCTGCGCGAGCTCGCCGCACACCTGCTCACCGACGAATCCGTGGTCCAGGGCCTGATGGCAGGTACGGCCGGAGAACTGGAATTGCTCGCCTCCATCGCCGCCCTCGCCCTGGAGCGGCACGGTCCCGTAGCCGGTGGCGAGGCCGACGACGGACCCCGTTATCCCTGGCAACAGCGGCAGCCCGTTGCCACGGTGGAGCCCGCGGACCGACTGGTGCCCGCACGGGACGTACTGGCCTGGTTCGAGCCGGGGGAGCAGCGCCGACGGGCGGAGCACACGCTCACCCGACTGCGGGAGCGCGCGCTGTTGCTCCCCGCGCCCGAGGGGGAACTGGCGCTGCCGCCGCTGTTGCACCTCCGGGCCACCGGGTTCGACGGTTACGGGCGCACCGCCGCCCGGCTGCTGACCTCCGCCTACAACGCCCCCGAGATCAAGCGGATCGCCGCGACCCTGTTCGGCGAGGGGGCGACCCGTACCCGCGACCAGGCCCAGGAACTGATCGTCGCTCTGCTCGCCGATCCCGCCCGGGTGCGGGTCCTGGTGGCGGACGCCCCGGTCCGGGCACTGGAGCTCCTGGACCACCTGGTCCCCGGCCCGCCGCTGCTGCGCACCCACTGCTTCGTCAGCCGGTACGGGGACCAGTACGCCGGCCCGGACTCCAAGTACGTCTTCCGGGAGGCCGGCAGCGGCGACGAGGGCACCGACTGGCTGGCCGAGCGCGGACTGCTCGTCCCCGTCGGTCTCGACCTCGTGGAGCTTCCCTACGAGGTCGCCCGTGCGCTCCGCGACGGGCGTGCGGCACCCAGTCCCCGGCTGGAACCGGAACCGTTCACCGCCACCGCGCCGCTGCCGTCCGGCGGGCAGGGCGGGCAGGGCGGGCAGGGCGGGCAGGCCGAGGGTGGCACTGCTGCCGCGGCGGCCGCCTGGCGGGCCGAACTGGTACTGCGGGCGCTGGCCGCCCAGCCGGTCGCCATCCGCAAGGCGGGCGGGATCGCCGTACGGGACACCCGGCGGCTGGCCAAATCGGCCGGAGCCGCCGAGGCCGACACCCGGCTGTGGCTGGACCTCGCGGTCAACGCCGGCCTGGCCACTCCTCAGGACGACGAACCGGCCCCCGGTTCCCGCGGCCGCCGGAACCCGAAGAGCCCCAAGCCCTCCGCCCGGCTGCTGCCGAGCGACCGCTACGACGCCTGGGCCGCCGCCCCGGCCGCGGGCAAGCTGCTGCCATTGCTGGCCGCCTGGGCAGTGGTCCCCGCCGTGCTCAGCCACTGGCCGGCCCCCGACGAGACCCCGGTCGCACTCGTCAGCCCGCAGGACGATGACGCCGTGACGCTGCGCACCGGTGTCCTACGAGCCCTCGCCGTCCTCCCCGACGGACACGGGTTGATCGGGGACGCGCTGGGATACTCCGAACTGCTGTCCCTGGCCGCGTGGTTCCAGCCCGCCCTGCGCGCCCACCTGGCCGAGGACGACGCCGGGGAGCTGACCGGACTCGACGGAGTGCTCGACCGCGTGGCGGCCACCCTGACAGAGGCGGCCCTGCTCGGCGTGGTCGCTCATGGCGCGCTCACCCCCTTGGGGCGGGCCCTGTGCCGACTGCTGGAGGCGGGAGCCGCCCACCACTACCCGGCAGTGCCCGGCGCGGGCACGGACCCGTCCGCCCGCGGCTCCGAGGGCCTGGGTGAGGACCTGTCCGTGCGCCCCGCCCTGGCACAAGCGGTGACCGCGCTGCGCGAGGCCCTGTACGCGGCGCTGCCCGAGCCCAGCGAGACGGCCCGGTTCCAGAGCGACCTGACCGCCACCGTCACCGGCGCGCCCGCCCCCGCCCTCGCAGACCTGCTCTCCGCCGTCGGCGACATCGAGTCCGAAGGGCACGCCGTGGTCTGGCGGATCACCGCGACCTCCGTACGCCGGGCCCTGGACGCCGGCTGGAACGCAGAGGAACTGCTCGACCGCCTCACCACCGCGAGCGAGCGCGGCACCCCCCTGCCACAGCCGCTCGCCTACACGATCAAGGACACCGCCCGCACCCACGGACAACTCAAGGTCGTCCGCTCCGCCTGCTGCATCCGCTCGGACGACACCGGCCTGATCGCCGAAGTGGCCCAGGCCCGCGGCCTGACCGGACTCCGCCTACGCCGTATCGCCCCCACGGTCCTGATTTCCACGGCGCCCCCGGAGGAGACCCTCACCGCCCTGCGCACCGCGGGCTACGCCCCCACCCAGGAGGCCGAAACCGGAACCACGCTCCTCGACCGCGCCCCCACCGATCGTGCGCCCAGCCTGCTCCCCACCCTGGACCAGGCCCACGCCACGTACGGCGAACCGTTCGGCCGCGTCCCGGCGAGCGCCCGGACACTGGCCGACCTGTTGTTGAGCCATGGCAGCGACGGGTGACACCGCTTCACTCGGCCTCCAGGTCGCTGCTGGACACCGTGAGCCGGATACGGGTCCGCGTCGGGGCGTCGTGGTGGCCGGCGAGGGCTTCGCGCAGCTCGGCCGGCTCGGCCGGGTCCGTGACCTGGCCGGTCTCGCCCGGATCCGTCGGCGGCACGAACTCGGCGACGGTGCGACGGCCCTCGATGGCGTCGCGGAACCAGAGTCCGAGCTTGTGGCAGACGCGTACGGCAGCCAAGGCGCGCGAGGCGTCGAACAGTTGACTGTGAGCCGCCTTGCCGCGGTCGCGGCGCAGTTGGTCGAAGTCGTTGCGGATCTGGATGAGTGAGTCCGATGTCTGTGCTGGTCGCGACCATGACGAAGGGCGCCCGTTGGTCAGTGTGTGAAGACAAACCTGGACGCCCTTCTGGCGGCACGGTACGTGTTCATCGACGACCATGTGGCGCCTTGTAGGGTCATTGGATCGGCCGGAGGCGCGTGACCTGCACGTACACTCCGGCCTGAACCGGCCTCCGGAGCCGTGTGCGCAGGTTCGAATCCTGCCGGGGGGATTTCGCATGCAGTGCGCCAAGGACCCGGCAAAGAGTGTTCGTACTGTTGGAGGGCCTTCTTGCGTTCCGTACCTGCCCGAGGCGGGCACGGGCGAAGCGGATCCAGTGCCGGGCCGAGGGGAAGCCGAGGAGGACCTGGGCGACGGCCAGGCACAGCAGTTCGGCGTCCGTGAGTTTTGGGGGCCGCCCGATCTGGCGAACCCGCCACCTCGAAGAGTGAAGCAGGGGTAGTTTAATCGTGAAGATGTCGTAAGATCCACGCACTGCCAGGGGCGGGGACCTCTTCGATGGTGGTGCTGAGGGATGTTCTCTTGGTGGGGGCTTGGGCAGTGGCAAGAGGCATGACATCGCTCCGGGGCGCGTCCACATTGGTCGGCGACAGGTGGCAGAGGCTGCCTGAGTGGGCGGCCTGGTTCTCGGAGGTCGGGTATTGGGCGGCAGACCTGCACAAGGAGGGCTCAAACGCAGTAGTGGCGCTGTCCGTTCCGACGCGTGACTACCTCGCGGTGCTGCTGACCTATGGGGTTGTGAACCGGGCGTCCCAGGCGGAAGTGGTCCCTGCGGAGTCGGAGCAGAACTTCGAGCAGGCCGAATGCCTGCCTGTCGGCCACTGTGTTCGAGTCATCCCGGTCAAGGGCCCCGGGCAGGGACGGCGCGTGTACACGGGAGTGTTCGGCGGGGCGATTCAGAACCATCAGGGGCGGGTCTACGAACTCGCAGGCAGCAAGAATCCTGGACGGCGTCCTGGACCCATTTCGTGGTTTCCGGCAGACGACTACCGGCTCCAACTGCTCCACTGGCCAGACCTGCCGGAGGACTACAGGGGTAGCAACCGCTTCAGCGAAGAGCTTGCAATACCCGTCGGCGCTGAGAACCTGTTGGCCGGACAGATGACCGACTTCTACGGACGCTGCTCGCTGCACAGCGTTGTGGTGGGGGTAAGGAACACGGTCCTGGCTGAGGCCCAGCTCGTCGTTGGGGCAGCCGGAGGACCGGCATTGCCCCTGCAGGAGCTCCTGCGTCTGCGCGCTGTCCGCTCGCCTGGATCCCACTATCGCAGTGTGGTGCTGTCGAGCCGGGGTGATCCGGAGGAGTACCGCGATGCGGTGCGATCCTGCCAGCCGGCTGTGGCAGTCCTCGACGGTGCGGCAACGGTTCGGCGGTGGTTTGGAGCCGGCCTCGCGAGCGTGACGGTGGCCGTGGTCGAGCGCACCAGCCCGTCAGCGGTGGCCGCTGCGGACGGGCTCTACGAGAACCGATGGCGCAGCGTGGCCGACCTCGACGTGCCCGGAGACCTCGGCAGCCGTATCCCTCCGGGAGTTGAACTGCTGGCATGGAAGAGCAGGAGGGCGGCACTATGAGTTTGTGGGAGGTAGACAAGGTCTACCAGCATGCGGGCTGCGCTATTGAGGAGCAGCCTGTTCACCACTCAGGAGTGCACTCGTTCATGCGGGTAGTTTCCCAATTTTTGCGTGCAGTAGGGGAGTTGGAGAAGCTCTGACCTGTGGAGGCAAGCTTGCGTCGAGATCCGGCGGGTCCGGTGGCTCCTCGGTACCGTGCCGGTGCCCCTCAATAGCGCGCAGCTCAGGCTTCAGGAAACGGCGCACAGTTTGGCGGGCATCAGCGTTCGATTGCGGCAGACTGCGGATGCCGACCTGGTGCGCCAGCTATCTGCCGTCGCGCAAGCCTTGACTCGCCTGGGAACGGACTCCTCCAATCCCCTTATGGCCGGGGTTATGACGTTCCTGTCGTCTGGCCGCAAGGGCACGCCGCTTGTGGCGGTGACCAACCGCTTCTACCAGGACGCCGTTGTCCGCGCGTTCGACGTGCTCCACTACCCAGCGGAGATTGGCCTGGTCAGTGACCTGTTGGGGGCTGAGGTGTTTGACTCGGCCGTGGTCGTGGGACCGGTCGGCTGGCTTCCGCCGGGTGTGCTGAATGCTCCCCGGGCGGCGCGGCTCGGATTGGTCCACTATGACTTCTACCGTGAGCCGCTGGACGTACAGCCGCTGTTCGACGAGGGGCCTGTGCTGCGCGGCACCATGCCAACGCGCGTACGCCGCCGCGACACGAGGACAGTCGGAGCACCGTCCGAGCTCACGGGTGGTACGTCGCCTGAGACGACAGAGTCCCTGCTGACCGATCTCGATGTCGTTTCCCTGGCGCAGGATGCTGTCGCAGAACTTCCCATCGAAGCTCTGCGGGACGGTGCCAAAGGGGGTCATGAAGGGGTGGAGGCCCGCGGGGCCCTGCTCGCCGACGGCTCGTATGTCCTGCTGCCCGTGGAATCCAGCGTTCACGAGATCCTGCTTGTTGAGTCGGATCCGGATGATGAGCCCTCCGTCGAGGCCGTCGACGGGGCCTTGATTTCGGTCGGCGACTACGTCGTACTTCGCGGTAGCTCCTACTATCAGAGCTTGATCGAGCGGGCCGACGTCGTCTTGGGCGACGACGCACCCATGCTGCGGGCGCTACAGCAGGGGTGGAAAACGCAGCTGAGCGATCGTATTGCCCATCATCCAGATGGCCGTCGGGGGGTTGCGAAGGACTTGGTGGCGCGCGGCGCGGTGACAACCAACCTGGACTACTGGACGAGCTTTTGGTGCATCAGAACGCGGCGTAGAGATGACTTCGCTGTTGTCATGGCCTACCTGGGCCGCAAAGGGGAGGCGCAGGACGTCTGGGCTGCCCTCGGCCGAATCGACCATGCACACCGCAGTGCCGGGCGGGGCTATGCCGAGGCCGTGCAGCGTGCTGTCTCCGGGGATTTGTGGCAGCGGCTCTGGGTGGACCGCTGGTGCGAGATCCCCTTGGACGATACGGAGTCGGGCGCGCGGGTGGCTCTGGTCGACGCCGTTCTCCCTGGCCAGCTGCGCGTTCCCCCGCATTACCTCTGTCGGCTCCGCACTTCGGAGGTGCCCTGATGGCGCGCATGATCCCGTCGGCCTTCGATCCGGAAGTCACCCCTAGTCCCGGTGAGAAAGAGGTATTCCAGCGGCTTCGCGATGACCCTGGCACGGAAGGTTGGGTGGTGCTGCATTCGCTGGGGATCGCCAACCACCCGCGGCAGATCCAGGGTGAGGCTGATTTCGTCATCATCGTGCCCGGGAAGGGAATCCTAGTCTTGGAGGTGAAGGCCCATCTGCAGGTCAGGCGCCTCCCGAGTGGCGAGTGGCGGCTGGGCAGCCAGCCACCAACCTTGAGGAGCCCATTCCAACAGGCCGATGAGGCCATGCATGCGGTCAAGGAGAAGCTCATCGGCCACGGCGGTGGGCTGGGAGCAGTGCCGATGACCTCCACTGTGTTGTTCACGCACAGCCGGTTCGCGGTGTCAGGCCCCATGGAGTGGCACTCATGGCAGGCGATCGACACAGTGGCCCTGCACAGCCGTCCCGTTTCCGCTCTGATCACCGGGGTCCTGGACGCCCACCGCGCGCACCTCACCTCGACTCCCACAGCAGGCTGGTTCAACCCCGCATCCGCCGCTCCCGACGCCGGCCAGACCGAGCGGATCCTGGAGGCGCTTCGGCCCTCATTCGAGTTTGCCGAACCGCCCAAGCTGCGGCGGCAGCGAATGGAACGGGAGACTCAGACCTTTACCAAGCAGCAGTACGAGGTGCTCGACATGATCGCCGCCAATCGGCGGTGCCTGGTCCGCGGCGCCGCAGGAACAGGCAAGACTTTCGTTGCCGTGGAGGCGGCGCGGCGGTTCGCCGAAAGCGGTCTTAGAGTCTTGCTGTGCTGTTTCAACCGGCAGCTGGGCCGCTGGCTCAAGGAAGAGACCGCCGGTGTGGAGGGGATCACGGCCGCTCACCTTCACTCCTACATGGCGGGACTGGTTCCCTCTGCACGCCCAGTGGCGAGCGGAGGTGACGGGTTCTTCACAGAGGAGCTTCCCGACCTCGCCCTGGAAGCCCTGCTGGAGCGCGACGGCCCAAACTTCGATGTGCTGGTGATCGACGAGGCACAGGACCTGATGCGCGAGTCCTACCTCAACGTCCTCGACTCTTCTTTGCGCGGAGGTCTGTCTAGCGGCCAGTGGCTGGCCTTCGGTGACTTCACGCGCCAGGCTCTTTATGACTCCGGCGGTGAAGGAATGGAAGCCCTCCACGGGCGGACAGCGGGCGAGCCAGCGGTATTCATACTGCGTCACAACTGCAGGAGCGTCCCCGACATCACCTTCTACGTGGAAGCGACGTCCGACCTCGACCCGGGCTACGCCGGAACGCTGCGGCCCTCCAACGACCGGACCGCAGAGCACCTGTGGTGGATGGACAGCAAGGAACAGCAGCGGCTACTGGCCGATAGGCTCACCCAGCTCACCCGCGAAGGGTTCCGGCCCGAGGACATCGTCGTCCTGTCACCGCTGCGTAATGACCAGAGCGCGGCCGGCAGCTGCCAGGACCCCCGCTGGCAAAACCGGCTCGTGCCCTTCGGCTCCCCGCGGCCGGGAGCGGTGCGGTACGGAACAGTGCACGCGTTCAAGGGCCTGGACTCCCCAGCGGTCATCCTCACTGATATCGCCTCTTTCGGGTCGGCGCGCGAACAGACGCTCTTCTATGTGGGCGCCTCCCGCGCCAGGGACGAGCTCACGGTGCTGATGTCCCAGAACGCACGCCCCGGCTTTCGCCAGCAGGTCTTCAAGGAGAAGGCAGCATGACCATCAGCGACCACCTCGGTCCGCGTGAGGACGTTATCGACGCCCTGAGGGCCGAGCTGCTTGGCCCTGCGCCAGCCGGCAAGTCCCTCGACCGGGAACAATTCGGCAACTGGGAGGAAGCCCGCGGCCCATGGGTGGACCCCGAGTCCGGAGAGGAGATCCTGGACCGAGCCCCGCTGGTGCGGTACGGCGTCGGCGTCCTGTACCCCGCCGAGGGCACTGATCAGCCCGCCGACGAGGATCGCACGGTGGTCGCCGGTCTCGTGGACGGCGCGCTCGACGGAAAAGTCTTCGAGGGCCTGCAGGAAGCTGCGCAGCGCACGGTCGGCGGGCCGCCTGAGGACGACGACTTCGACCTCGCCGGCGCGAACGACCGACGTCCCAGCACCATGGGCCTGTCGTTCATGCTGGCGGGCGGGAGCGGTACGGCTCTCCGCATCGTTTTCACAGGAGGCCGCTACAGACGCCAGAACGTGCTTGTGGCGGGCGATGCGCGGCGGTGGTGGGTACGCAGCCCCGTTACGTCGGTCTGGGAGCTGTCTGCGGACGAGATCGCCACGGCCAATCGGGTCCTGCGGAAGGCGCAGCCGGACGCGGACGCCTCGCGCGGCATTGACGGGCTGGACCTAGAGCTGATCGTCAACGTGCGCAGCCACCAGGACGGCAGGCTGATCACAGTCGCCCTCGTCAATCGGACGGTCCCCGGAAACCAGCCACTCGATGCTGTGAGCCTGTTCCAGGCCGAGATGACCGTCGAGCCGCGGGGCGGGTGGCTCGCCCCCTACCCGGAGGCTGCCGAAGCCGAGAGGCACCCGGACGACGCCTCGTTCAATCTGCTCTACCGGGAAGCACGGACCTTCGCTGTGGGGCACGGCTGCGCCGCGGACTGGGACGACCCTGTAGAAGGCCGGGCCACCTGGGCCAAGGCCGACCCTCTGCCCTGGTACGAGGCACCCAGCATCACCCCCGACATCCGGCAGAACGGCAGCCCCCTCACTGTCTCCATGGAGCAGCTTTCTGGGGACGGCCCCGGCGGTCCTGAGCGCCTGGAGCAGGTCGTCGGCGTGTACGCGGAGTGGATCGAGGGGCTCGAAGAGAAGGCCGCTGGCCTCGATGAGCGCTTCCGGCCGACCGCGGCGCAGCACATCGAAGGGTGCCGTAAGGCTCTGGGCCGCATGAGGGAAGGGCTCGAACTGGTCCGTGACGCACGGAGCGACGTGGGCCGTGCCTTCCGGATGGCTAACCGTGCCATGTTGCGCCAGCAACTGCGCTCCGAGGCCGACCTGCGTCCGACGCGGTTCGTCGACGGGCGGTACCAGGTGGAGGGGCTCCAGCCGGATGAGAACGAGGCTCGCCGCAAGGGCAAGGGGAACTGGCGTGCCTTCCAGATTGCGTTCCTCCTGGCCGCCGTCCCCTCAAGTGCCGATCCCCTCCATGACGACCGTGAGGTTGTTGACCTCATTTACTTCCCCACCGGCGGTGGCAAGACTGAGGCCTATCTCGGATTGTCTGCCTTCACCATGCTGCTCCGTCGTCTGCGCAGCTCAGGTGACACGAGTGTCACTGTCCTCATGCGTTATACGCTGCGTCTGCTGACCGCTCAGCAATTCCTGCGCGCCGCCGCTCTCGTCTGCGCGCTTGAGGAGCTGCGCGAAGACGAGCCGGACCTTGGAACGGTCTCCTTCTCGATCGGGATCTGGGTGGGTGGCGAGACCACCCCCAACCGGCGCTCGGATGCGAAGTCAGCACTTGGCAGGCTCTACCGCGGAGAGCAGGAGAACCCGTTTCTGCTGCTGCGCTGTCCCTGGTGCTCAGCTCAGATGGGTCCCGTACCCAGCCAGGAGGAAGATGCCGCGCACGGTCAGCGCCGCCGTAGGTCCGGCCGACGCACCGGAGCAGCGGCCCGCACACCCGTAGCTGGGTACACGGAGTACCGCGGGACCGTGCGCTTCATCTGCCCGGACAATGAGTGCCGCTTTTCCGCAGAGGAGTCGCCACTGCCTGTCTACGTGGTTGACGAGGACCTTTACGAGCACCGGCCGACCCTCGTGATCGGGACGGTGGATAAGTTCGCCCTCATTGCCTGGCGGCCCAAAGCAAGGGCCCTGTTCGGCTTCGGATCCGACGGGCTCGGTTCGGACGGCTCCCGGGCCTACCCGCCACCTTCGTTGATCATCCAGGACGAGCTGCACCTCATCGCCGGTCCGCTCGGCTCCCTTACGGGCCTCTACGAGGGAGTTATCGAAGAACTGTGCACCGACCGGCGAGGCGGCACGCGCATTCTCCCCAAGATCGTCGCCTCCACCGCGACGATCCGGCGGCACGAGGAGCAGGTCAAGGCCCTTTACGGCCGTGAGCAGGTGCATCTTTTCCCGCCGCACGGCATCGACGCCTCCGACTCCTTCTTCGCCGTCTACGATCGCGATCCGGAGACCGGCACTCTCAAGCCTGGGCGGCGCTACATCGGCGTGCACGCCCCTGCCCTCGGCTCCATGCAGACCACACAGGTCCGCACTTTCGCCGCCCTGATCCAGGCAGCCAAGGACCTTCCCGAAGGCCTCCGCGACCCCTGGTGGACGCTGCTCGCCTTCTTCAATAGCCTCCGTGAGCTCGGCAACTCGCTGTCGCTCATGCAGTCCGACATCCCCGACTACCTGAGGACCATCAACAACCGCTCAGAGACGGACCGCACCGGGATGCGCTACCTCAACTGGGTCGAGGAGATGACCAGCCGCCTCCGGCAGGACCAGATCCCCGAAGCCATCCAGAAGCTCGAGCGGCAGCTCACGGACGAACAGCGGGCCGTAGATGCCTGCCTGGCCTCCAGCCTGATTGAGGTCGGCATCGACATCCCCCGTCTCTCACTCATGGCCGTTGTCGGCCAGCCAAAGAGCACCTCCCAGTACATCCAGGTCACCGGTCGCGTCGGACGACGCATTCCCGGACTGGTCGTCACCCTGTACGGGGCCGGCAAACCCCGAGACCGCAGCCACTTCGAGCGCTTCCGCAGCTACCACGAACGCCTGTACGCGCAGGTCGAACCAACCAGCTCCACCCCATTCGCCCCGCCCGCCCTGGACCGGGCCCTGCGCGCAGTCGCGGTTGCCTACATCCGGCAGACCGGACCGGAGGCGCTTGAGCCTCAGCCGTTCCCCGCCGAAGGCTGGGAAGCAGCCAGAAAGCTTCTCCTCGACCGGGTCGACTTCTGCGACTCCGAAGAAGTCGACCGCACAGCCGACATCCTGGACAGGATGCGCAAGGAGTGGGAGGCGTGGCAGCCCGGGCACTGGGGCGACTTCGGGCCCATGGTCAGCAGTGACCAGCTCCTGCGCCCCCTTGGCCAGTACGCGGACGAGCATGCCAAGAGTATGACCTGGGCGATCCCCTCCTCCATGCGCGGCGTCGACGCCGAATGCCAGATCGAGGTCACCTCGGAGTACGCGATCCAGGAAGGAAAGTCATGATCCGCGGCAAGGTCCGGCGCTCCCAGATGGTCGCGCCGTTTGGCCCTGGGGCCATGCACGTGCTGTCCGACGGCACGTCAGTCATCACGGCAGGCCTCGACCACTGGTTTCCGCGCGGAGACGACAGCAACCAGGAAGAGTTCCGTATCCACGAGTGGCGCCTGGAACAGCATCTCGGTGTCGACGCGCTCTACTCTCCTCCGGACTACCGCACCCGTTCGGAGGATGGGGTCAACACCGGTCTCACCGTCCCGGTCCTTCGGTTCCCCACCTGGGGCTTCTGCCCGCGCTGCCGCAAGCTAGCCAGGGACCGGCTCCACCAGGAGAACCGCCCGGCCTGCAAGGAGCATGAGTCCTCCGGCCGCAAGCCCTTCTTCGCCCAAGTGCCATTCGTCGCGATCTGTGAGCGAGGGCACCTCCAGGACTTCCCCTGGTTCGAATGGACGCATAAGTCAGCGACGCCCTCCTGCCGGGGGCACCGCCTCTCACTGCGGTCCTCCGGCGGCGGCACTCTGGCCTCCCAACGGGTGTCCTGTTCCTGCAACGCGACCCGCAGCCTGGAAGGCATCACATCAACAAGGAGTAGTGCCGAGAGCGGCCCTTCCACGTTCCTCTCGCAAGAGCTCGAGCCGGGCGGGCCGACGTACCTGTGCCGCGGCGGGGCGCCCTGGCTGGGGATCGACCGCGAAGGGGAGCCGTGCGGGAGCCCTCTCCGCGGCAGCCTGCGCGGCGCCGCGAACGTCTACTACTCGCTCCTTAAGAGTTCCATTTTCGTGCCAGAGACGGCCGCGTCGACCGCCGATCCAAAGGCCCTCGCTGTCCTCCAGGACGGGGCGATCGTACAGGCCCGGCAGAGGGCAGCAGTCTTCCTTGACAAGGGAGAGGCTTTGCCCGTCCACATGCTCCGGAAAGCGGCCCAGGGGAGTGCCTTCCTCCTCGACGACTTCAGCGACGAGGAGATCGCCCGCGCACTGGCCGTGCTGCAACAGGCCGAATCCGAAGCCTCAGAGACAGAGGAGCCCGGCTCTGCGCAGGACCCAGCTCCATTCCGCGCCACCGAGTACCAGACGCTGCGCGGTGCGATCGAGTCTGAAGAACTGGTAGTACGCGAGCCCCGCGGACAGTACGCGCCCAGCATTGCCTCCGCCTTCGCCCGCGTAAGGCTTGTAGAAAAGCTCCGCGAAACTCGGGTGCTATGGGGCTTCAACCGCGTTTTCGCGGAGTCCCCTTATGATGACGCGTCCCGCAAGGCACTACTGCGTCGCACACCTGCGCGCCCGGGTGGCAACTGGCTTCCCGCATACGCTGTGAGCGGCGAGGGCATATACCTGGAACTCGACACGGCGTCTCTGGGCGCGTGGGAGGAGCGTCGGGCAGTTCTGGCGCAGGCTGAACTACTCACACAGCGCTTCTCGGACCTAGCCGAACAGCGCGGCCTGACCAAGCGAGAGTTGTCGCCGCGCTTCATCCTCCTGCACACACTGGCGCACCTGCTCATCAACCAGCTCACCTACGAGTGCGGCTACAGCTCGGCCTCACTTAGGGAGCGGCTCTACGTGAGCCCCGGCCCGGACGGCATGGCCGGCATACTCATCTACACCGCCGCTGGGGACTCCGAGGGCACCTTGGGCGGCCTGGTTCGAATGGGCGAGCCCGGTCGACTGGAGGGAGTGCTGGAGAACGCCCTGGCTCACGCTGCGTGGTGCTCCTCGGACCCGGTGTGCATCGAGAGTAAGGGCCAAGGTCCGGGGTCCTGCAACCTTGCCGCCTGTCACGGCTGCGCGCTGCTTCCTGAGACGGCGTGCGAGGAGTACAACCGCTTCCTTGACCGTGCCCTGGTGGTCGGTGGGCTCGGGAAGAGCGAGCTCGGATTCTTCGCTAGGAACTGAGAGCAGGTCGACGGTGTGCGCAAGCATCCCGCTCACGCACACCACCTTGGTCTGACACTGTGACTGAGCGGGTCCGGAGGCCCCATGCGCTTGACGGAAACCTGCTGGTCAGGGGCCTCTATGAGTCAACCTCGAGGAGAGCCCGTCACGAGCAGTCCACGGGGTGTTCCGTGACTGTACGCGCTGCGACGCAGACACCTTCTACTCGGCACGCACTCTGTCACTCATGGTAACGGGGAAGTCGCGTACGGCGAGAACGATCGTATGGCCTGATGAATGTCGCCAGCAAGCAGCAACAATTTCGGGACTGTGTCTCAGGTTGATTGGGCATCTCCCCGGCCTCCCCGTCACGCAAGACCCGAGATCGCTCGCAGTGAGCGGGAGATTGGTTACGAGAGGCCGGACTCCGGGGGAGGCGCCGCAGAACGCAACGTAGGATCTTCACCTCAGGGTTCGTTGGCTGCAGGTCTGTGGGCGGATCCCCGTGTCGTGGCGAATCCGGAGCAGGCGCGATCACTGCTGTGCGCCGTGTCCTACGTCGGCGGCTACAAGCGGGCCCGCGGCCGGCGCCTGGTCGGACTCTTCGCCGGGATGTACTTCGGGGGCTTCCGGCCCGCTGAGGCGGTCGGGCTGTCCCTGCCTGATCTCACCCTCCCGTACAGCGGCTGGGGAGAGGCCCTGCTGAACCGGTCCCGGCCGAGCGTCGGGAAGCTGTGGACCGACTCCGGGCTGAGTCACGACGACCGCGGGCTCAAGAACCGGCCCGCCGAAGAGGTGCGGCGCGTGCCTATCCCGCCGCAGCTCGTCGCCGTCCTGCTGGAGCACGTCGACACCTTCGGGACCGCGCCGGACGGTCGGCTCTTCTACAGCGAGGGCGGGGGAGTGGTGTCGTCCTCGACGTACTACCGGGCCTGGCAGGAGGCGCGGCTCCTGGCCCTGCCGCCGGCCGTCGTCGCTTCCCCGCTCGCGCGGCGGCCGTACGACCTGCGGCACTCGGCGCTCTCCACCTGGCTGAACGCGGGTGTCGACCCGACCGAGGTCGCGGCGCGCGCGGGCAACAGCGTGGAGGTGCTCCTCGGCCGGTACGCCAAGTGCCTCGACGGTCGGCAGGAGGTCGGCAACCGGCGGATCGAGGAGCTGCTCCGCGAGTACGAGTGAGAGGTGAGCCGTTGCGGCCCGAGGCCCCTGGGGAAACCTGGGGGCCTTCGCTTTTCCCCGGCTGACCTGGGCAGTTGTGGAGAGTTCCAGGCCGCGAATAGGCCGCAGGGGGTGTCATGGGGCTGCATTGCCTGGCACATGGCTGCACATACGCGAAGACCCCGGCTTCAGCGTTGCCGCTGATGGCGGGGTCTTTGGGCACTTCCTGCGAAGTGCCCCCGGCAGGATTCGAACCTGCGCACACGGCTCCGGAGGGCATACGTGATTGAGATGCTCTCCTACGACAGACCTGCAGGAACATGAGAAGTGCCGCATTCTGGTTCCGGCTTCACACGCTACTCACACGGATCTGGGTCTGCCCCCAGGCGTAGCGCCCCCAGGTACCGCTACAGGCGGGCTGGGTGGTCGAGGTACGAGCAGATCATGGCAGTGACAACAGGTTCGTGGACTTCGCCGCGAGCTGTCATTCCGCGCTGAAGATGGCTCCAGCTCGCATTGCGGAAAGAACCTCAGCATCACTTAGGCCTGACCGATGTGAAATCTTTGCCCCAGAAAGATGCATATTTAGAGCCTGCATGGAAAGGAATTCTCCCGTGACTAGAGCGTACTTGTGCAATTCTCCAGCGTCCGTCACCACTAGGAGTTGAGAGCTGTTCCGAGAGATTTGGGATGTCCAGATTCTGGCGCCAAATTCCACGGACCACAACTCTTCCCAAGGCCCTGGCCTTGTGCGCCATACCGAGAGCTCGCCCTCACGATTAATGGCTACAAATTCGTTATCGTGACTAAATGAGAGATTCTGAGATTCGGCCAGGTGCGCCATGGCTGGATCAATCAGACCCTTTGCGAACTGGAGCGACTCGCCCCCGCACCCTGCGACGTAGATGAGCTCGCCGTCGTCCATGGCCCTCGTGACGTGACGATTCTGAGAGACCGCGTGGCCAGTTCCAACAGGAAGCCCTAGCATCTGCTCCCACTCGACTTGGCCAGCCTTGAACTCGAAAACCTTTGTCCAGCGATCCGACTTGGTCCACACCCTTAGAGTCGACTGGGTCTCATAGTACGAGTAGGCCATGGCGTCGGGTTCGTCGAGGCCGCTTGGCTCGGCGAGAGTTTCACTCGTCTCGGCGTCCACGAATCTCCAGCCCAGTCCCGTTCGGTCGGGTTCGTACTGGAACACAAGGGCCTCTCTATCGCCCCAGGCAATAGCGCCGGTTGCGGACCCTTCGATCTGACGGATCACCTCCTGTGTAGCATGAGACACAATGAATGTGTTAGATCCATCAGAGTATCCCCACCAGTTTCCGTGAGGACCATCAAAAATCCCTGAGCGCCACCAGATATGTGGGTCCCTATCGTTCTCCAACTCGATCTCTGCCGGATGTGATGACAGATCGCCATCAAGCCACCGGAGGAGCTTTCCCGGCACCTCTTCCTCCGTAGAGGAGTCCGCAATGAGTGCACTCACTGAGCCATCACAATGTTCTACAGCCAAAAATGCGTGTCGGGCACTGATCAAAAAATGACTTCCCCGCAGGACAGCATCCGTGAAATCTGCGTCTTTCTTGTCAATAGACCCAAGGTTGACGTTCCCCAGTTTCGCCCCCCGCAGGTTGACGTCGCGGAGAGACATGTGGGGCTGCGGAAGGTCCACTTGCCGGAATCCGGCCAGGTCAACGCCTTTCAGATCTGCACCGGCCAGGGTTCCCCTGCCGTACCCGAGTAGATTGGCGCAGTTTCCGCCGAGCGATCTGGCGTCAATGAGCTCGCGAGTGGATTGGATGTGGGCGATCAGAACATCGGCAAAACTTGGGTGCTCGCGCATCATGCTAGCGAGAAAGTCGTAAACAACAGGATTAAACTCGTCTGTGCCGAAGGATGCGGCGAGCTTTTCAGCTTCCTCCGCCGCGACGTGCCGAATGTCAGGCAATGACCCATCCCCGCGTCGGAGCGAGAAATATTCCGACCACGAGTACGACTCGGCCTCCGAAATATTCGATCGCGGAATCAGCCCAAGGAAGTCGCCAGCTAGAAGGCCCAGCTCTGCCGCATATTTGTACGCCGTCAGAAACTCCAGCAGAGACTTGTGTGATGGGCCGTAATCTCCTTCCGCGTTGCGCACCAGCATCCCCTGATTGCGCATGTCCTGTTCCCAGTAGTCCAGATCCTTGCTGCTTTCGACGGCGGGCCCGAAACAGGCTCGGAGTTTATCGGGAAAGTCGCGGTAGTTCAGAGTCAGCTGATTGGTCCTCAGCATCTCCCATGCAACCTCACTGAGGAACAGCAGCTTATCTGCGCGCGACGTGAAGGTTCGCTCCGAGGTCACATCTCTATCCATCTTGTGCTTGATGGCGTAGAGGTAAATTCGAGTGAGATCTACGGGGGATCCCTTTTCGATTTCCGGCAGGGCATCGATGACTAGCTCTGACATGACAGGTCGGCGCATCAGGTCACGGACGACCTCGTTTGACATAACCGACTTGACTTTGTCTCGACCAAGGAGATGTCCAAGCATTGTTTCAATCTGGACGTCGTCAAACGGGACGAGTTCTACGATCTCGAAAGTGGGCCCGTCTGACGGATAAGGAGACGAGGATGCCGAGACTCGTGCCTCAAATAGGTCGCGGGCTTCCTTGGCTTCTGGGAAGTGCTCAGTTCTGCTGCTCAACAGCACTTTGGCGCCAGGCTCGGCAGCCTTGGCCAGCTCCCAGAAGTTCGCCACCATTGTATTGCGGTCAGTTCGTGATGCCATTTCGTCGAAACCGTCAAAAATGAGGAGCAGTCGCCCCATGCGGTTTAGTACGCTGAAGACGTCGTAGCTACGAAGTCCAATTTTATGCTTGTTGAAAAAGAACTCTGAGAGCAGGCCTGAAACGGAAGTCTGTTTGGCGTAGTCGCGCAGAGGTATTACGAGGGGCACTCTCGGTCGAGGGACTCCGCGACCTTTTGCATCCTTCCATGCCTGAGCCAATTCATGGGCAAAGTGCATGCTGAACCATGACTTGCCCATCCCGAACTCGCCGAGAAGCGAAAGATGCTTTTTGGTGGGATCGGTAAGCCATGTTTCTACATACCGATTGAGACCGCCATCTTTCCAGTCGTATTTGCTGACGTCGAGCGCCTCGCCGGTGGCGGGGTCGATCTCCTCTTTGCGGCAGGAGAGTGGCACGTAACGAGTGTCAATCATGCGCTTCTTGACTTCACTTTGCAGCCAATCGATATATGGCTCGAAGTCCACTTCTAGGTCGATAAGTTCGTCAAACGAGAAGCAGGAGAATCTATCGTTGGAATCCGCTGCTTTCCGCCGCGCAGCTTCGCTAATTCGGAGCCGGGCAACGCCCCAGCCCTCTGCCGCACTCTCCTGTTGAGTGAGAGCTTCCAGGAGCTCTAGCTGGTGCAGGCTGAGCTCGCCATCAACGCAAAGAACTACAACTCGATCGAATCGGCCAGGTCGGCGAGTGGGTACATGGACCAGTAGGGCTGATGAGTCATGGTTAGGTGACCACGTTCGCTCAATTTGATAACCCACTGCACTGAACCAATGCTGCGCATCGTCTCGCAGTCGTTCCGCGGGGCTTACGCTGGCGCGTTCCGGATTTTCTGCGAGGCGATAAGCCTCCTCGGCGCTCCGAGTTCGAAGTACTTCATCGAGCAACTGATCGATTTTGTTCTCAAAACGTGTAGCATGAGCGTCTCGACTCCGACTTACAAGCTCATGGAATTTTTCGACAAACTCGGCCAAAGTCTTTTCTATATCTACGCCGAAGTGGCCGAATTCTCGAGTCTCGCGATTTCTTTCGACCGCCAGGTCGATTTCCACTCGAACCTTCGACCAGTCATCGGTATCGAAGGACTCTTTGAAGGATTTCTGTACATATTTATCCTGGAAAAGGCGTAGCACGGGTTCGGGGCGCCCGTAAAGCTGCTCAACCAGCGCGTATGCGTAGAGGCTTTCGAAATCCTTAGGGGGTTGATTCGGGTCAAGTCGAAGTGTCTTGAGAGTTTTGATGACAGCAGCTCGACGCATGGCCGCAGCCTTGGCAGGCTCGGCCGCAAGCCTCCCAAGGAGGCCAGCGGCTGTAGTGATGATCTCAGGCATGATCTTGACCCGACTCTCAGCTGTCCAGGATTCTTACACCCCGAGATTAGCGACAGATAGTCAAGTTGGCCCCTGAATCGCTGACTTTGCGCCGGAGATGCCGTGACGAAGCGCGTGTCAACCCGGCCCCTTAGCTCGGGACATCAGGCTGTCCGCCCGGCTACCTATGGTCGAAGGTGGGCATTCACCGCGCGTGCCTGGGTAGCCAGCTCTGTGAGTTCAAGTACGTCAATGGCCTTTGCGCGGAGGGTTTCGACGCCCACGCAGTCGGCCACCAAGATGCTTGGCTCGCGCCACGCGATGACCACGCGGCGGATGGGGGAGCGGAGGATCAGCTGGGTGCAGGTGAGGGGGCGGGACTTGCGCTCCGAGCAGGGTTCCAGCGTGCTGTAGAGCGTGGCACCGGCCAGGCGGGGGTCGTCCGTCGGGAGCTTGGCCAGGGCTGATTCTTCGGCGTGGACGTGTGCGTCCGTCTCGCGGGAGTAGCCGTTGGCCAGCTCCTCGCCCTCCGCGCCCACGATGATGGCGCCGACGGAGAAGGCGCCCTCGGCCGGCGGACACTTGCGGGAGAGTTCGATGGCCCGTTCCATCCAGGTCACATCGTCGGCGTGCGTCATGCGGAGCCCTCCTGCTTTGGCAGGTAGCGGAGAAGGACGACGTCGCCGATCGTGCTGGCCTCGGCGAGGTGCATTCGGCGGGTGGAGCCGCCGGGGTACGTGGCGGGGTTCAGGAAGCGGGGGGCGCCTGGGTCGCCGACGACCAGGGGTGCAATGGCCAGGTGGATCTCGTCGGCCAGGCCCTGGGAGAGGAACGCGGTGTGGATCTGTCCGCCGCCCTCCACCATCAGCCGCTCTATGCCGCGGGCGCCGAGGTCGTCCAGCAGGGCGCCGAAGTCGATGGCCGGGCCCGTGGAGACCACGTCCGCAAGGCCGGCGAGGCGCTCGCGGAGCTTCCCCTCGCCCGCGTCCGTGGTGTAGGCGAGCTTCTCTCCGCCGTGGTGCCAGAACTTCAGGTCGGACTCCAGGTCTCCGCTCGCGGAGATGGTGACCTTGAGAGGGTAGGCGGGCTTCCCTGCGGCCACCCGCGCTGCGCGCCGCTTGTCGCTGTTCACCAGCAGTCGGGGGTTGTCGGACCGTATCGTGCCGGCGCCGATCAGGATGGCGTCCGACTCGGCGCGCACCTGGTCCACTCGGTCGAAGTCCTCGCTGTTGCTCAGCAGGAGTCGTTCGGTACTGGTGTCGTCGATGTAGCCGTCCACGGATGTGGCCACGCTCAGCAGGACGTACGGGCGGGGCATAGGGGCTCCTTCATGTGCTGGTCAGGGCGGAGGGAGTTTGTTCAGGCCTGGCGCAGTACTGCCTCGGTCAGGGCGTCCTTGAAGTCGCTCACGCCAGGGACCGTACGCCATTGATCAAGTACTCCATCGAGCTGGGCCAGCTCCCGCGCAATGCGGTCGGACCCGGTTTCCTTCGCGACGGCCAAGGCCTGCAGTCCCGCGGAAGCGGCCTGCTCGGCCTCGCCCGCGCGTGCCCGGGAGACGGCCTCCCGTCCCAGGTAGACGCCGCGGTCACGGTGGTAGCCGGCGGGCAGTCGGCTGATGGCATCCCGGAAGCCTGCAGCCGCTCCGTGATGGTCTCCGAGGGCGGCAAGGCTGTGTGCTCGCTGCACATCTATGTACGCGCCATCGAGCCACACACCCCATGGAGAGGTGGGATCCGGGTCCATCCGAGCGAGGAGTTCCCGCGCATGCTCGTATGCCCGCTGAGCCATCAGCGGGTCTTTCCGGAGAGCGTGCCCGTGGGCCCCGTACGTTGCAGCCACTGCCGCCAGACGACTCCTCGGCGCGGCTCGGTCCTCCGCGGCCTCAGCGACGTCGACCGCCTCGATCGGGTCGTTCATGTCGCCAGCAAGCTGACTGCGGCGGGCCAGGATGTATGTGGTGAGCTCGTCGTCGCCCGCCATGTGGGAGGCCTCCAGGGCCTCACGCATCCAATGCTGGGCAGCGCGGAAGTCCCCGAGGTCCTGGTAGAGCCAGCCGCAGAGTTCCGAGTACTGGGTCTGCAGCTGGAGGAGCTTCCGGCGATCGGTTCCGCGGCGATCCGCCCGCAGTTCCTTGATGGCGGCGATCTGCTGCTGCACCGTCGGTATCACCCGATGGGGGCCGAACAGGTTGTCGTTGTCGATCAGCACTCGTCGGGTGGCCTGGAGAAGCTCGATCGGGTCGGCCCCGGAGGCGATGAGATCGGAGCGTGGGGCAGGGCTCGCCGCTGCGGAGAGGTCGGAGGTCGCAGCGATCGCGGCACCAGCGCCGAGCGCGCCGATCAGAGCCCTTCGGGACAGGGACACGAAGATGATCCTTCCGTCATCGGAACGAACGGGGACGGACATCCCCTCCTCCGACGGTGCCTGAGTCTCCGGTTCCTCAGCCAGGGCCACAGAGCCGTTGGCCACATGGGGCCCTCGTTTAGCCACATCCACCGTGGAAAGGGCCTCCAGGCTGGCCCCTTCGAGGATCGACGAGTGGAGCCGTACGAGCGAGCCGCTGGCGCCGAGCGCGTCGTCGTACGCCCTGACCAGGTCGGCCGACGCCGCCTGCCCGCCGCGTTCCACACGGGCCATGTAGCTGGTGTTGAACAGGATCGATCGGCTGAGCTTGCCCAGTGATAAGCCCCGCTGCGTGCGCCAGGCGCGCATTTCGGCGCCGAGGTAGTGCTGAGGGCTTGCATGCGGTGTCAGGTCGTTCGGTCGCTGCCCCACTCGTCCCCCCCTCATGCGGCCTATGTGGCCGCCTCCTGGCGGCCACATTGCAGACCTGTCGGTCACTCAACTGCCCGTTCTACAAAGGGTGCAGAGGGGCGGACGACAGCCTAGCGACGCAGGTCGGAGCCCTCCATTCGATCCGAACGAAGGGGGCAAGATCGTGACAACAGCTGCCGCTCGTGAACCCATCACGCGCCCCGTCGGCCACGGCCGGCGCGGCGGGCGCCAGGGCCTACTTCTCCTCCAGCCCCGCGACCCGCTCGCGGAGTTCGGCGACCTCGCCCTGGAGCCGGGCAACCTGGTCGCGGAGTTCGGCGATCGCGTTCTCCGGGCTGGCGAGCTTCGCGGCGTCGGAGGCCTCCGCAGTCAGGAACGCCCCCTTGCCCTGATGGCTGACCGCGAGGCCGTCCGTCTTGAGCTGGCGGATGGCGTCGCGAGCCACGGTCACGGTGACGCCGTACGTTGCCTGGAGGTCTGCCAGGGACGGCAGCTTGCGGGACTCCGCGAACTCGCCGGCCGCGATCCTCCGCCGCAGCTGCTCCGCCACCTGCTGATAGGCAGGCTTGCCGGTCCACTCGACCATCTGCACCCCATGTCTCTTCGCTGTCACTGCCTCAGTGTGCCCAAGCGGCAC
Source organism: Streptomyces sp. WAC03905 (assembly GCF_057371075.1). Taxonomy (NCBI): domain Bacteria; kingdom Bacillati; phylum Actinomycetota; class Actinomycetes; order Kitasatosporales; family Streptomycetaceae; genus Streptomyces; species Streptomyces sp. WAC03905. Next base: position 2,727,779 of record NZ_JBXYDZ010000003.1, on the reverse strand, counting down.
AGGGAGAGCTAGCGCCCGCCCCGCTCGCCCCCGGAGAAGGGCTTGCGCAACTCTGCCTCACAGTGCACTCTGAGGCAGAGTCCAGCCGCGCGGAAGCGCGGCTCAACAGGCCGCAACTGCCATGCCGGTAGGTGCGATCGACCCTCGTTTGCCCTGCCCGGAAGGCCCGCTCTATCCCCGGGGCCGGTCGCCTCTCGCCAAAGACCGCGACTGCCTCGGCATCCCTTCGACTTCAGGAGAACGACGATGCGTGCGTACATCGGCGGCCAGGAGGCCGCCAGTGTTGACGAGTTCATCGAACTGGCCCTCGGTACCCCGCTGGAGCTCTGGCTCGGGGTGGAGGGGGAGACCGAGGAGGAGCGCGCGGCCCGCATGGACGCGGCCCGCGACATCCTCGCCGAGAACCCCAACCTGCCCGACGACGTGAGCCGGATCGCCGCCCAGGTGATCGAGGCCAACGCCCCGGAGCTGTTCAACATCGCCCCGCTGGTGCGGCGGCCCGCCGGCAGCCGCTCGGCGCACAAGGGCGGCAAGGGGGCCGCGGCATGAGCCACACCCTGACCACCCTGTCCGTCGCCTTACCGCTCGCGTCCGGCTGGTCGGTTCACAGCCTGTGGATGCGGCGCCGGATCGAGACTGCCCGCCGCGACCCGCTCACCGACCTGTGGACGCGGGACCCGTTCGAGGAACGAGCTCGCAAGAGCCTCGCCCGGAAGCGCCAGCTCGCCGTAGTCGTCCTGGACCTCAACCGGTTCAAGGAGATCAACGACACCCTCGGCCACGCGGCCGGAGACGCGATCATCCGCGCCACCGGCCAGCGCCTGGGCGGGTGGGCCGAGGAGCGCGCCGGTGTGGCCGGTCGTCTGGGCGGGGACGAGTTCGCCGCCGTCATCCCCGGCTACGGCGTCGACAAGCTCCGCGCGGACCTGCACGTGCTCACCGCGCGACTGGACCGGCCGGTGCCGTTCGCCGGCCACCTAGTCGAGGTGCACGCGTCGATCGGGGCCGCCTACTACCGCGCCGGCGCCGCGGAGCTTCTCCACTCTGCTGCGCCGTGCGGATGAGCAGATGTACCGGGCCAAGCAGCGCGGTGGGGGCTGGCGCATCGCGCAGCGGTTGACGGTGCCGGAGCTGCGTACGGTCAACGGCCGCCGGGACGGCCGACGTGGCACCGGTGGGGAGGCGGCGTGATGACGTCTCGCAGGTCGCTGACCAAGGTGCAGAGGGTCGTTCTGACGGCCGCGTTCGTGCCCATGGTGGCCACCGGCGTTGCTGGTGGAGCGGGCACCTTCAGCAACATCCGCCGTGCCTACGGTTCGGGTACAGCGGTGGGAGCGGTGGCGGCCGGTGAGGGTGCGACCGCCGTCCTGGCGCTGGTGCTGCTCGGCCTGACGATGCTGGGGCAGTCCTCCCCGGGGATCATCAGGGTGGGCTTGTGGGCCTTGCCCGCCGCCGCCTCGGTCATGGCCGCGATGGCCGCTGATGGCCCGGGCCGCACGGTGATCTACGCCGTGACGCCGATGGGCATGTGCGTGTCGGCCGAGGGCATGGCGTTCCTGGCCCGGCGGATCGTGGTCCACCAGGACGGTCGCGACGCCGAGGCCGAAGCCAAGGCAGCCGCCGTGGTGCGTGCCCTGGCGTACCACCGAGGTCGGGCCGCGAACCATCCGTCGTGTTGGGTGCGGAAGTGGTCCGACCGGACGTCGTGGCGGCTGGCCCGGAAGGTGGGGCTGGGCGACGCGTCGCTGGGCGCCAGGCTCCTGCACGTCCAGCGCGACCGGCTCACCAGCGGTGCTGACGCCGCCCTCGCCGCCATGTTCACCGGCACCGCAGATCAGGATGTAACGCCTGAGATCATCGAAAATCGGTTGGGGTCTGACCTGCACAAGTCGACTGCCGAGAGCTCGACCGTTGCTGCCTGCGTATCCCCTCCCGAGTCGGCCGACCCGGTTCCCGCCATCGAGGCGGCCGGACGGGGCGAGTCGGTGTCGGCGGCTGAGCCGGTAGAGCTACCCCAGTCGGCTCCACCGAAGGCGGTCGCGGCCGCGGAGTCCGCTCCGCGCCGGGCGACCGGTCGGGTGCCGCAGTCGGCCCGTACGCCCCGACCGACTCGCACGCCGGATGAACTCCTTGCCGAGGCCCGGTCGGTCACAGCCGACTGGCCCGACGTCGAGTTGACTGCGGAGAGGATCCGCAAGGCGGTTCGTACGTCGTCCGCCAACGGCCGGACGCTGCGTGATGCGCTCAGGGCCGAGCGTGCCGAGCCCGAGGCAGCCTGATGACGTCGCTGACGTTCGCCAAGTGCTTCGACCCGGACGGCGCCCGTTTCGGGATACCGACCTACCCGTGGCGCCTGGCTCCCGAGGGCCTGGCGACCCGCCGCCAACTCCGCGCCGAGGGGCTGCGGCCCGGTGGCCAGCCGATCGCCGCGCAGCTCCTGCGGCCCCGGTTCCGGCGTGAGCCGCTCGTGGCCTACCTGTACCGCGTTGACCTGGCCAAGCCGGTTCGGCCCATGACCTCGCGCAAGTGGGGAGCGCTCGCTCTGGCGATGCTCGCCCGCCGCACCTGCCCTCAGTGCTCCACCGACGCCGGATACGTCATCCCGGCCTCGCTCGGCATGTGCGTGCCCTGCGCCTACCCCGAAGAACAGCGCGCCGCCTGACCGCGCAGATCACGAGTACCAGGCCCGGGCGGTCGGCCGTCCGAAGCGCCGCCCGGGCCCCTTCCCGCCTCCACAGAGGGAGCAGATCCATCGTGTCTGAGATCCACGTCATCGAGCAGTCCGGCGAAGAGCCGGACAGCACGCAGAACTCCCCGGGGTCGGCGGCGGTCCTGCCGTTCCCCGCGAAGAAGGGCAAGACCGAGCCGCTGGCCCCGGGCGAAGCCAGGCCGGGGGAGTGGGAGGCCGAACTCCCCGACGACCAGCCGGACGGCGACGGCGAGGTCGCCGAGGGCGATCCGGTGGACCCGCCCAAGCACGAGTTCCCGCCCTCGATCGCCGAGGTGATCGAGGCCAAGGACAAGGCCCGTCGGCCGGTGCTCCCGGACTGGCTGACCAGCGCCAAGCAGCGGGCCGCCGTGGCCAAGTGGGCGGCCGGCCACTACGGCCAGACCACCGCCTATCACCTGGTGCGGACCCCCGTGTACTCGGCGAAGCTCCTGGCCTACGCCCCGCGCGGTGCCTTCCGCTGGGTGGGTGCGAGCGGCCGTTGGGTGTCCGACGCCGAAGGCCTTCCCGTCCGCCTCGCGGCAGTCCGTACTGAGGACGCGGGGGAGTACCTCAAGCTCTCCCGGCAGCGGGACGCGCGGGTGAAGCTGCGCAGCATCATCGCCACCCTGGCCGGCGTGATCGGCCTCGGCGCGGCTCTGGCCATGTGGGTACTGGCCCCGGCCTGGCTCCTGACCCTGGCCCTGGTCGCCCTGACCGGAGCACTTGGGTGGGCGGGCACGCCGGCGGACCGGCCGCTGATCGATGCGGCCAAGGTGAAGTTCCGCCACCGCAAGCTGACCTCGGACATCGTCACCCGCGCCTTCCTCGCCGCCGGACTGACCAAGCCGGACCAGGGCATCGCCTTCCCGCAGCCCATCCGGCAGGACGGCGACGGCTGGCGCGTGGTCGTGGACCTCCCGTACGGCAAGACGTTCTCCGACGCGGTCAAGAAGCGCGACGCGCTCGCCTCGGGCATCGACGTCGCCGAGACACAGGTGTTCCTCGACCGCGATACGACCAGCTCGCGCCGCGTCTCCATGTGGGTGGCCAACCGCGACCCCCTCGCCGTCCCGACCGGCCGCACCCCGCTCCTCGGCGCGGACCGCGTGGACTTCTGGAAACCCTTCCCCTGGGGCCGCGACGAACGCGGAGTCGAGGTGGAGATCAGCATGCTGTGGCTCTCGCTCCTCGTCGGCGCCGTGCCCCGGCAGGGCAAGACGTTCTCTGCCCGCACCATCGCCCTCGCCGCGGCCTTGGACCCGTACGTCCGCCTGTACGTGTTCGACGGCAAGGCATCCCCGGACTGGCGGAAGTTCGCGATGGTCGCCCACCGCGTCGGCTTCGGCACCGTCCCGCAGAGCGGCGTGGACCCGGTCATGCACCTGGTCAACTCGCTTCAGGAGCTCAAGGCCGACGTGGAGGACCGCTACCACCGGCTCTCCGAACTCCCCCTGCACGTCTGCCCGGAGGGCAAGCTCACCCCGACCATCTCGCGGGACAAGAAGTACGGCATGCCGCTCGTGCTCTTCGTGGTGGATGAGGTGCAGGAGTACCTGATGCACCCCGTCCACGGGAAGACCATCCTTGACCTGCTGGTCTTCCTCGCCCGCGTCGCGCCGGCCGTCGGTGTCTCGGTGATGACCGCGACGCAGAAGCCCGACGACACCGCCTGCCCGTCCGTGCTCCGCGACCAGCACCAGGCCCGATTCGCCCTGCGGGTCGGCGCCTACCAGGTCTCGGAGACCATCCTCGGCGCCGGTTCGTACGGCGAAGGCCTGGACGCCTCCCGGCTCCTGAAGTCCCACAAGGGAGTCGGCCTGCTCAAGGGCATGTCCGACGACGCCGGCATCGTCCGCACCTACCTCGCCGACGGCCGTGACGCGGAGACCATCCTCAGCCGCGCCCAGGCGCTCCGGCAGGCGGAGGGCACGCTCAGCGGCGACGCCGCCGGAGAGGCGCCGGCCGATGCCGCGCTCGCCACGATCCTGGACGACATCGCCGCCGTCATCGGCAAGGGCGAGGCCAAGATCTGGTCCGAGACCATCGTGGACCGGCTCGCCGAGCACCGCCCCGAGGTCTACGGGCCGTGGGCCGAGATGGAGCCGAAGCCCAAGGCCGAACAGCTCACCGCGGCGCTCAAGCCGTACGGCATCGGCACCGACCAGATCGGCCGCCGCATCGACGGCAAGACCGTCAACAAGCGCGGCATCGAACGCGCCCACATCGCCAAGGCGATTACAGAGCGCAACAAGAACCGGGACGCGGGCTAGCCCCACGGGTCGCTGGTGCTAGCAGCGGACGTCGCTAGCGCTAGCGACCCCGCTAGCGGCCGGTACGCCACCTGATCAGGTCGCTAGCAGATAGCGGCCCACCTGCGGAAACCACCGAACCCCGCCCTGGAGGCCTCTTGTGACTCTCTTCCTGCTCGCTAGCGTCCTCACCCTGTTGTTCACGCTCGGTTACGCGGGCCTGTGTGCGGCCTCGCCGTTCGGCCGCTGCCGCAAGTGCAACGGGCTCGGCTTCGCCCTCACCCACGACCGCAAGGGCAAGCCCAAGCGCGGCAAGCACTGCCGCCGTTGCGACGGCCACGGCATCCGCATCCGCGTCGGCCGCCACCTCTACAACCTGTGGGCCCGCACCTACCGCAACGGCACCCGCTGAACCCCACACCGACTGGAGTCGCCATGACCTTCACCATCTCCGCGGTCCTGCTCTTCGGGGCCGGATCCTTCTTCGTCCTCAAGTCCAAGTCCGCCGGGGCCGGAGCCGCGATGGTCCTGTTCCTCTTCGGCTTCTTCACCGCCGGGACCGGCGCCTACGAGCCCATCACCAACCTCGTGAAGTCCGCTGCCGTCGCGGTCACCGACATCGCCGAGTAGGAGGCACCGCCGTGAACCACCACACCCCCGCCCGCCGGGAGACCAACGAGACCCACCACCCGATCCCCCTCGCGCCCGCTCCGCTGGCCGTCCACCACCCGCACGCCGTCCCGGACATCCGGACCATCCAGCTCCCGGACGGCCGCATCATCACGGGCTACGCCGTCGCCCCCGCCAAGGCCCCCGAGCCCGTCCCGGAGCGGTCGGCCATCAACCCGCTCGCCATCAACATCGCCCTCGGCGGGATCGGGTTCGCCGCGGCCTGCGGCGGGCTGATGCTCCTGACCACCTTCATCGCGGCCGTCGCCGCACTCATCCAGCAGCTCGTCGTCCTGGCCGCCGTCATCTTCGGCGGCTTCATCGCCACCCAGGTCCTCGGCGCCAACCACGGACGCGGCAGCGGCGGGACGGTCGTCAACATCCGCCGAGCCGTCTTCAAGCGCAACAACTTCCGAGGGTGAAGGAGCCATCCATGTTCGAGATCCGCGTGATCTGCAGCCCGACCGAGGCGCCCGAGATCACCAAGGCCCTGTCCGAGACGTTCACGACCGGCCCGGTCCGGCGGCACCCCACCCGCGACGGCGAGCGCGTCCGGCTGTACGTCACCGCCGAGCAGCAGCCGAGCCACTGGCCCGCTCCCGACGCCGCCTACACCGCCGCACCGAGCGTCATCAGCGAAATCGGATGGACCGCCCGAGGAGTCCGAGACTGCCTGCACGGAGTCCACGTCCGGGAGTTCTGGCTCCGCAAGGCCGCTCTCCTGGACCGGATCGCCCTCACCGACGACGACCCCGTGAGCGGCGACGCCGCCACCCTCGCCGTCGAAGCGGCCCGCCGCTTGATGGACATCGACCAGACCGCCGGCTTCGGCCCCAGCGGCTACGCCGACGGCCCGTACACGCCGGACCACCCGGACAGCATCCGAGACCCCCGCGGCTACGTCCGCCAGGAGTACGCCCTCTGGATCCGGCACCACTAGCTGTGCCCGGGGCGGTCGCCTCTCGCCAAAGACCGCGACCGCCCCGGTTCTCCGTCCCTTCGACAGAAACAGGAGACCACCAGCATGACACCCGAACCCGAGTCGGAGCAGTACGCCTCCGTGGTGCCCCTGCGGGCAGCACCCACCGGCAGCCTGGAGCGCGTGCCGCCGCACGACCTGGAGGCCGAACAGGCCGTCGTCGGCGCCCTGATGCTCGCCCCGGAGGTCGCCGTCCAGGTGGCCGCCGCGATGACCCCCGCCGACCACTACCGCCCTGCGCACGAGACGATCCACCGCGCGATTCTCGACCTGCACGGCCAGGGCCAGGCCGCAGACCCCATCACCCTCGGCCACTACCTGGACCACGTGGGCGTCCTCGGCAAGGTCGGTGGGCGGACCTATCTCCACGCTCTGGTGCAGGCGGTCCCCAGCACGGCCAATGCCGAGTACTACGCCGGGATCGTCCACCAGCTGGCTCGGCGCCGCCGCAGCATCGAGGCCGGTACGCGCATCGTGCAGGCCGGCATGTCCCCGAACGCGACGGACGACGACCTGCGCGAGGCCCTGGCCCTGGGCGCCGAGACGATCCCGGGCGTATGGGCGGAGCCCATCCCTCTCAACGTCCAGCCCAAGCTCCCCGCCTTCCCCACACACGCCCTCCCCGGGTGGCTCGCCGAATACGTCGCCGCCGTCGCCGAGGAGACCCAGACCCCGCCCGACATGGCGGGAGCCCTCGCCCTCTCGGTCCTGTCCACCGCTTGCGGCGGCCGTTCCGTGGTCCAGGTCCGGGGCCGCTGGAGGGAGCCCACCAACCTCTTCGTTGTCGTCGCGCTCGGTCCCGCGAATCGGAAGTCCTCGGTCTTCGCCGCGATGACCCGACCGCTCTACGAGGCGGAGAAGAGCATGGTGGAGGGTGCGAGCCTCACGATCGTGGAGGCCGAGGTCACCGCGAAGATGGCCCGCGAGGCAGCCGACAAGACCGCGGCCCAAGCCGCGAAGGCGGAGGGACCCGAGCGGGACAACCTGATCGCTGAGGCCATCGGCCTCGCCCAGGTAGCCGAGTCCCTGACCGTGCCCGCCAGCCCGCGCCTGCTCGCGGATGACGCCACCCCCGAAGTCATCACCACCCTGCTCGCCGAGCAGGGCGGCAGGCTCGCGGTCATGTCGGCCGAAGGCGGCATCTTCGACATCATCGCCGGGCGGTACTCAGGCATCCCCAACATGGAGGTCTTCCTCAAAGGCCACGCCGGCGACCGCCTCCGAGTGGACCGCCGGAGCCGCGAGGAGTTCATCGAAGCCCCCGCCCTGACCATGGGCCTGGCCGTCCAGCCCAGCGTTCTCGAAGAGATCGGCAAGAATCGCGGCTTCGACGGCCGCGGCCTGCTGGCCCGCTTCCTGTACTGCCTGCCCGAATCTCTGGTCGGCCACCGCAGGATCAACCCGGACCAGGTGCCGGTCGTCGTGGCGGCGACGTACGAGCGCAACGTGTACGCGCTGACCCTTCGCCTGGCCGACTGGACCGACCCGCTCGTCCTCCAGCTCACCCCGGAAGCCGATCGCGCCCTGATCGCCTACGAGGAGCGGCTGGAGCCGCAACTGAAAGCCAAGGGCGGCAGGCTCGGCCACATCGACAAATGGGCGGGAAAGCTCATCGGCGCCACCGCCCGTATCGCCGGACTTCTCCACCTGGCGGCCCACATCGACGGCGGCAGCCACGACCCGATCACCGAGGCCACCCTGCGCGCCGCCATCGAGATCGCGGACTACTTCACCGCGCACGCCTTGACCGTCTTCGACCTTATGGGCGCGGACACCTCCCTCGCGCGGGCTCGCGCGCTGCTGACGGTCCTGGAGCACAACGGGTGGGAGAGCATCACGCGCCGCGATCTCTTCGCCAAGCTGTCCCGCTCCGAGTTCCCCACGGTCGCCGAGCTGGAGCCCGCCCTCGCGCTCCTGGAGGAACACGGCTACCTCCGTACCGACACCCCGCCCCGGACCGGAAAGCGCGGACGCCCGCCGGCCCCGCGGTACCTCATCCACCCGAACGTCCGGGAGCCCAAGGCATGAGTCCTCGACGGGACCACACCCCCTGGGCCTTGCCGCAGAAACCGCAGAATCCGCAGAAACCCAGCCCCGCCCGCTCCGACCAGCGGCGACACGTCGGCAGGGCGATCGCCGCAGAAACCCCTGGAACTCCCGCAGAAATCAGCACCCGCGACCGACGCCGCTTCACCCCACGGCCCGCCACCTATTTCTGCGGAGATTCCCGCGGTTTCTGCGGCGCGTACCCGCAGGACCCGAACGCCACAGGTCAGGCCGTAGATACCGGCATTTCTGCGGTTTCTGCGGTTTCTGCGGCGCCCCGCCATCCCGTAGCCCAGCGAACTGCCCCGTGGAGGAACAGTGGCCGCACCGCGTGACGAGATGTTGACCATCCCCCAAGTCGTTGCAGAGATCGGCGTACCGCTGGCCACGTTCTACCGCTGGCGGCAGCTGAGGAAGGGTCCCAAGGCCATCAAGCTCCCGAACGGCTCGGTGCGGATCAGGCGCTCTGAGCTGGAGCGCTGGATCGCAACCTTGGAAGAGGCCGCGTGACTAAGCGCAAGACCGCGAACGTGCCGGGCCCCCGCAACAGCGGGGGCCCGGCCCCTGCGGCCGAACTCACCCTGACCACGGATGTCCGTATCTGGAAGATCAGCAAGCTTTCCAGCAAGTCAGCTCCCTACCAGCTGCGGTGGGTCGTGGCCGGGCAAGTCCGGCACGCCACCTTCGCCACCATGGCGCTCGCCGAAAGCCGCCGCTCGGAACTCTGGAACGCGATGACGAAAGGGCAGCCCTTCGACGTCGAATCGGGCTTACCGGAGTCCGAGGTCCGGAAAGCCGCGGCCAAAGAGAACGTCCGCCCCGATCCCACCTGGTGGGACTTCAGCCGCGAGTACATGGCGGTCCGGTGGCGGACAGCCGCGGCGAAGACCCGCGAGGGGCTGGCGGACAGCCTCGCCACGGTGGCCATTGCGATGATGGGCGACGGCGCCAAGGCGCCCACCCCAGAAGAGGTACGGCTGGCGGTGCGCTGGGCCGTCGTACCGGCGCACAAGGGCGAGGAGCCTCCGCCGGAGCTCGTGCGGCCCTGTACGTGGCTCTCGCAGCGTTCCCGGCCTCTTTCGGACCTGCAGGACCCGCGGGTGCTTCGGGACGTCCAGTACCGGCTCTCGTTCAAGCTGGACGACACCCCGGCGGCCGGGGAGACCTACAAGCGTCGGCGCCGCGGCTTCAACACCGCCATGGAATACGCGATCGAGTCGGGCTACCTGGACGCGAACCCTCTCACCGGAGTGAAGCGGGCCGGGCCCAAGGGCGGCGACGCGGTGGACCCCAGGGTGCTGGTCAACGCCGTCCAGGGAAGCCAGCTCCTGACAGCGGTCTCCTACGTGGGCTCCGTCCACCGCAACCGCGGGCGACGACTCGTCGCCTTCTACGCCTGCCAGCTCTACGCGGCGATGCGGCCGGCGGAAGCGGTCGGCCTGAGGGAGCAGGACTGCCACCTCCCCGAAACGGGGTGGGGCACGCTCACGCTCCGGGAGACGCTGCCGGTATCGGGCAAGAGGTGGACAGACTCCGGAAAGCGCCACGACAAGCGTGGCCTGAAGTCCCGGGAGGCCAAGGCGGATCGTCCAGTGCCCATTCCGCCGATCCTGGTGGCGATGCTCCGCGAGCACATCGAGGAGTTCGGCACCGCTCAGGGCGGTCGGCTCTTCGCCAACGAGCGAGGCGGCGTGCTGGGCACCTCCAGCTACTGGAGGGTCTGGCAGGAGGCACGAGCATTTGCCCTACCTCCCGACCGGGCCGCCTCCCCGCTCGCGCGGCGGCCGTACGACCTGCGCCACACCTGCATTACGAACTGGCTGAATGCCGGGGTCCCTGTCGCCGAGGTTGCCCGCCGCGCCGGCAACTCGCCCGAGGTCATCCACCGACGCTACGAAGGCTGCATCGACGGCCACGAGGAGCTGAACAACGCGAAGATCGCGAAAGCCATGGGGTGGGCAGAACCCCTGTGAGCACGAGGGATGGGTCACACTAATCTGCGCTCATGCGACAAGTGGCGAGCCGATTAGGGCTGTTGGGGATGATGTTGGTCATATCCGGGTGTGGTGGTCGGCAGACGACCACCACCACGGGCGAAGTGACCACGACGGTAGTCCAGGACAGCCAGTGGGTCACGGCGGCGATCTCTGCCGGAGCTGTGCTCATCAGCTCGGCCGCCGCGGCCTGGATCACCCACTACTTCACCGGACGGACCGAGGGGAGGAGGCAGCAGCACGCCGATGCCCTGGAGGCGGCGAAGCGCGATCACGAGGCCAGGCTGACGCACGAGCAACGCGTGCGGGAGCAGGTGATCGCGACCTCCACGACTATCTCGAAGATGCTCCAGGACTTCCGGGCGAAGATCGGTGAGGCGACGGAAGCCGCGGACACGTTGGCCGCCACGCTCCTGTACGACGAGTGCTCCGCGACGGTCCGTCGGCACCATGACGACGCCCTGCCCGTCATCGAGGTCATGCCGGACCTGGAGCTCCGGCGGAGGGCCAATGCCGTCTTCGAGGCCTACGGCGATTGGGCGGCCGGCACTGCTGAAGCCCTGTCGAATCTCACGACGCGCCCGGATGCCGCTGGTCTGGACGGGACGCGCGAGCAGTTCTACGAGCGTGCCCGACGGGTGATCAGCGATGCGTCAGGCTGACGTGTGGCCCACACGCTCCTCACACGGGAGCAGTGCGTAACAACGACAAAGGCCCGGACTCAGTGGGACTGAGTTCGGGCCTTCATGCTTGGCACTTCAGCTGGTCAGCGGCGTGATCGCGCTGTCTTTGCTGGAGTGCCCCCGGCAGGATTCGAACCTGCGCACACGGCTCCGGAGGCCGTTGCTCTATCCCCTGAGCTACGGGGGCGTGTCGCTTGTGGTGCGGCGACGGGTTGAACACTACCAGCTTCCGCAGGGTGATCAGGAACCGTTTTGCGGGGGACGGGGGAGTGGGTCGCCCGCACGGGGTGGAAGTGGCAAAAACCCGGACGCGGGGGCCCGGGCGGACCTACTCTCGAGTTGTGCCAGGCGTCTCTGGCCGGGTCCTCGTTGTCGACGACAACAAGGTCATCCGGCAGCTGATCAAGGTCAATCTCGAGCTGGAGGGCTTCGAGGTCGTGACCGCGAACGATGGTGCCGAGGCTCTGGACGTGGTGCACCGGGTGCGCCCCGACGTGATCACCCTTGATGTGGTCATGCCGCGGCTGGACGGGTTCGGGGCCGCCGCGCAGTTGCGGGCCGACCCGCGGACGCGGGACGTGCCCGTCGCCATCGTCAGTGCCTGTTCGCAGCAGGAGGTCGAGGCCGGGATCGCGGCCGGGGTCGACGCCTTCCTCGCCAAGCCCTTCGAGCCCACCGAGCTCGTCCGCGTCGTACGCCGGCTCGCCGAGCGCAAGGACCGGCGCGACGGGAGGAAAGGGGCTCCCGCCGGGAGAGGGCACGGCTGAGCCGTGTTCGCCGGCGCCCTGGCGCCACGCCCGACCGGTCGGCCCGCCCCGTTCGCGCCCTCGTCCCCGTGCTCGCTGTTCACATGGCGAAACCCTTCGTGGGATGACCGGGCGTCTCCCCTAGGCTGGGTCCCGTGACCCCCGCAGACCTCTCCCGTTGCGTCGTACGCGCCGTGCGCTGCGCCGTCGCCGACGGGGAGCTGGACGCCGGGGCGGTCGTGCCCGAGCGGGTCGTCGTCGAGCGGACCCGGCCCGGCGGGGTCGGGGACTACGCCACACCCGTCGCCTTCCAGGTCGCCAGGGCCGCCCGGTGCGCACCGCGCGACGTGGCCGACGTCCTGGCCCGGCGGCTCGGCGCCGAGACCGGTATCGAGCGCGTCGAGGTCACCGGAGCCGGGTTCCTCAACTTCGTGCTCCCCGCCCCCTCCGCGCCCGCGGTCATAGCCGACGCGATCCGCCGGGACGTCCGCGGCCGGGCAGCCCGCTTCGTTCCCGACGAGAGCGGGCTCGGGCTGCGTGAGCGCGTCGTGCGACGGAGCGTCCTGCGGCTGCTGAGCCTCCAGGGCGTCACCCCCGAGGCCGGGCGGCAGCAGACCGTCGCCCCCGTCGCCCGGCGTGACGGCGATGTCGTCGCCCGGTACGGAGCCGACGCCGCCGGCTGGGCGATGCTCGCCGTGCCCGCCCGGGAGACCCCCGCCTTCTCCGGCGCGCAGCTGCTCGTACAGGGCGAGGCGAGCGAGTTCTTCCGCGTCCGGTACGCCCACGCCCGCAGCCGGGCCCTCGTACGCAACGCCGAGCAGCTGGGCTTCCGCCCGGAGGCGGGCGAGGTCGACGACGCCCCCGCCCTGCTGCGCCTCCTCGCCGACCACCCCCTCGTCCTCGAAGCCGCCGCGCACCACCGGGCGCCCGAGCGGCTCGCCCGGCACCTCGTCGAGCTCGCCGACGCGCTCCTCGACTTCCAGTACCGCGTGCTGCCCCAGGGGGACGAGAAACCCTCGGCCGCCCACCGCGCCCGGCTGGCACTCGCCGAAGCCGCCGGGACGGTGCTGGCCGGCGGCCTGGCCCTGCTCGGCATGGACGCACCCGAACGCCTATGAACCGCGAAGAGAGAAACCGATGAGCCGCTCCGCGCACCCCGCCGGCCCCCGCCACGCCGACGTCCTGCCCGAAGGGCACTACTCCCCGCCGCCCGCCGACCTGAACGCGCTCGACGAGAAGGTCTGGTCCCGCACCGTCCGGCGTGAGGACGACGGCGTCGTCTCCGTCGGCGGCATCGAAGTCACCCGGCTCGCCGAGGAGTTCGGGACCCCCGCCTACTTCCTCGACGAGGACGACTTCCGGGCCCGCTGCCGCGCCTGGGCGCACGCCTTCGGCCCCGACGCCGACGTCTTCTACGCCGGCAAGGCCTTCCTCTCCAAGGCCGTCGTGAAGTGGCTGGAGGAAGAGGGGCTCAACGTCGACGTGTGCTCCGGCGGGGAGCTGTCGACCGCCCTCGCCGCCGGGATGCCCGCCGACCGGATCGCCTTCCACGGCAACAACAAGTCCGAGGGCGAGATCCGCCGGGCCGTCGAGGCGGGGGTCGGACGGATCGTCCTGGACTCCTTCCAGGAGATCGCCCGCGTCGCGCACATCGCCCGCGAGCTGGGCGTACGCCAGCCCGTGCAGATCCGCGTGACCGTCGGCGTCGAGGCGCACACGCACGAGTTCATCGCCACCGCCCACGAGGACCAGAAGTTCGGCATCGCCGTGGCCGACGGGTCCGCCGCCGAGGCCGTGCGCCGCGCCCTCGGCCACGACTCGCTGGAGCTGCTGGGCGTCCACTCCCACATCGGCTCGCAGATCTTCGACATGGCCGGCTTCGAGGTGTCCGCCAAGCGCGTGGTGCGGCTGCTCGCCGCCGTCCGCGACGAGCACGGCGTCGAACTGCCCGAGATCGACCTCGGCGGTGGCCTCGGCATCGCGTACACCTCGAACGACGACCCCCGCGAGCCGCACGAGATCGCCAAGGCGCTCACCGAGATCGTGGCCCGCGAGTGCGAGAGCGCCGGACTGCGCGCCCCCCGCATCTCCGTCGAGCCCGGCCGCGCCATCGTCGGCCCGACCGCCTTCACCCTGTACGAAGTGGGGACGATCAAGCCGCTGGAGGGGCTGCGCACCTATGTGAGCGTCGACGGCGGGATGTCCGACAACATTCGTACGGCCCTCTACGACGCGGAATACTCCATCGCGCTCGTCTCCCGTACCTCCGACGCCGAGCCGATGCTCGTACGCGTCGTCGGAAAGCACTGCGAGAGCGGCGACATCGTCGTGAAGGACGCGTTCCTGCCGGCGGACCTGGCGCCCGGCGACCTCCTCGCCGTGCCCGCCACCGGCGCGTACTGCCGGTCCATGGCCAGCAACTACAACCACGCGCTCCGCCCGCCCGTCGTCGCCGTGCGTGACGGACAGGCGCGAGTGATCGTTCGCCGCGAGACGGAGGAAGATCTCCTGCGTCTCGACCTCGGATGATGAAATAGGCATCTCACTCAATGGACCGAGGATGGAAAGTGCTGTCCATTGAGTGAGACTGGTTCACACCCCGCGCGCAAACCGTGCGCGGGGTATTGATGGAAGATCGAAAGGCGTAGGTCGAATGATGCGTACGCGTCCGCTGAAGGTGGCGCTGCTGGGCTGTGGAGTGGTCGGCTCAGAGGTGGCTCGCATCATGACGACGCACGCCGACGACCTCACGCAGAGGATCGGCGCGCCCGTGGAGCTCGCCGGCGTGGCCGTGCGCCGCCCCTCCAAGGTGCGCGAGGGCGTCGACCCGGCCCTGATCACCACCGATGCCACCGCCCTGCTCAAACGCGGTGACATCGACATCGCCATCGAGGTCATCGGCGGCATCGAGCCCGCCCGCACCCTGATCACCACCGCCTTCGAGCACGGCATCTCGGTGGTCTCCGCGAACAAGGCGCTGCTCGCCCAGGACGGCGCCGCGCTGCACGCCGCCGCCGAGCAGCACGGCCGCGACCTGTACTACGAGGCCGCCGTCGCCGGCGCGATCCCGCTGGTCCGTCCGATGCGCGAGTCGCTCGCCGGCGACAAGATCAACCGCGTGATGGGCATCGTCAACGGCACGACGAACTTCATCCTCGACAAGATGGACTCCACGGGCGCGGGCTACCAGGAGGCGCTCGACGAGGCGACCGCCCTCGGGTACGCCGAGGCCGACCCGACCGCCGACGTCGAGGGCTACGACGCCGCCGCCAAGGCCGCGATCCTGGCCGGCATCGCCTTCCACACCCGCGTCCGCCTCGACGACGTGTACCGCGAGGGGATGACCGAGGTCAGCGCCGCCGACTTCGCGTCCGCCAAGCGCATGGGCTGCACCATCAAGCTCCTCGCCATCCTGGAGCGCGCCGCGGACGGCGAGTCCGTCACCGCCCGCGTCCACCCGGCGATGATCCCGCTCAGCCACCCGCTCGCCTCCGTCCGCGAGGCCTACAACGCGGTCTTCGTCGAGGCGGAGGCCGCCGGGCGGCTCATGTTCTACGGGCCCGGCGCGGGCGGCGCCCCGACCGCGTCCGCGGTCCTCGGCGACCTCGTCGCCGTCGCCCGCAACAAGCTCGCCGAGGCAACGGGGCCCGGCGAGTCGGCGTACACCCAGCTGCCGGTCAGCCCCATGGGCGAGGTCGTCACCCGCTACCACATCAGCCTCGATGTGGCGGACAAGCCGGGCGTCCTCGCCCAGGTGGCGACCACGTTCGCGGAGCACGGTGTGTCCATCGACACTGTGCGGCAGCAAGGTCGCCCGGACGGGGTCGGCAATGAGGCCTCCCTCGTCGTCGTCACCCACCGCGCCGCCGACGCCGCCCTCTCCGGGACGGTCGAGGCGCTGCGGAAACTGGACACCGTGCGCGGTGTCGCCAGCATCATGCGTGTTGAAGGGGAGTAAGGACCCATGAGCAGCAATCGCACCCACCAGTGGCGCGGCATCATCGAGGAGTACCGGGACCGCCTGCCGGTGACGGACACGACTCCGGTGGTCACGCTCCGCGAGGGTGGCACTCCTCTCGTTCCCGCACAGGTGCTGTCCGAGCGCACCGGCTGCGAGGTGCACCTCAAGGTCGAGGGGGCGAACCCCACCGGGTCCTTCAAGGACCGCGGCATGACCATGGCGATCACCAGGGCCAAGGAGGAGGGCGCCAAGGCCGTCATCTGCGCCTCCACCGGCAACACCTCGGCCTCCGCGGCGGCGTATGCCGTGCGCGCCGGGATGGTCTGCGCGGTGCTCGTGCCGCGCGGAAAGATCGCGCTCGGCAAGATGGGCCAGGCCCTCGTGCACGGCGCCAAGATCCTGCAGGTGGACGGCAACTTCGACGACTGCCTCGACCTCGCCCGTGCGCTGTCCGACAACTACCCGGTGGCGCTGGTCAATTCCGTGAACCCGGTGCGCATCGAGGGGCAGAAGACGGCCGCGTTCGAGATCGTCGACGCGCTCGGCGACGCCCCGGACGTGCACGTGCTGCCGGTGGGCAACGCGGGCAACATCACCGCGTACTGGAAGGGGTTCAAGGAGTACAAGGCCGACGGCCTGGCCTCCCGTACGCCCCGCGTGTGGGGTTTCCAGGCGTCCGGTTCCGCGCCCATCGTGCGCGGCGAGGTCGTCAAGGAGCCGCACACCGTCGCCACCGCGATCCGCATCGGCAACCCGGCCTCCTGGGACCACGCGCTGGCCGCGCGTGACGAGTCGGGCGGCTTCATCGACGAGGTGACGGACCGCCAGATCCTGGCCGCGTACCGGCTGTTGGCCGCGCAGGAGGGCGTCTTCGTCGAGCCCGCCTCGGCCGCGTCCGTGGCCGGTCTGCTCAAGGCCGCCGAGCTGGGCCTGGTGGACCCGGGCCAGAAGATCGTGTGCACCGTCACGGGCAACGGCCTGAAGGACCCCGACTGGGCGGTCGCCGGCGCTCCGCAGCCCGTCACCGTTCCGGTGGACGCCGAAGCCGCCGCAGTGCGCCTCGGCCTGGTCTGACGCATCCGCGCGTGAGCCGGGTCCCGGAAGGCCCCCGAGTGCATTGACCGGCACTCCCGGGGCCTTCCGGAACCCGGCAACTCACCTCGTACGACGACAGAAGTGCGGCCGAAGCGGGTCCAACCCGGTCGAATCCGCGACACGCATCGTGCGCCTCCTGTGCGCCCTATGTCGCGAGAGAACCTTCCTTCGATAGGCTGTACTTACATCCGCCACCGCGCATATGACTGCGGTGCTGCCCCGAGGGCCTTCGGGTGTCGTACGTTCTCCAGTACATTCACAGCGAGCCAGCGAAGAGCGAAGTCCTCGCACAGTCACAAGGAGTGTCATCGGACGATGGCCGGTCCAGCGTTCCGCGCCGCCGCCGTACGGGTGCGCGTCCCCGCCAGCAGTGCCAATCTCGGCCCCGGCTTCGACGCCCTGGGCCTGGCCCTGGGCCTCTACGACGACGTCGTCGTCCGGGTGGCCGACTCCGGCCTGAACATCGACATCGCGGGCGAGGGCGCCGACACCCTCCCGCGGGACGAGAGCCACCTGCTCGTACGCTCCATGCGCACCGCCTTCGACCTGCTGGGCGGACAGCCGCGCGGCCTCGAGGTCGTCTGCGCCAACCGCATCCCGCACGGCCGCGGTCTGGGCTCGTCCTCGGCCGCCATCTGCGCCGGCATCGTCGCCGCCCGCGCCGTCACCATAGGCGGCGAGGCGAAGCTCGACGACGCCGCGCTGCTGGAGCTCGCCACCGAGATCGAGGGCCACCCCGACAACGTCGCGGCGTGCCTGCTCGGCGGGTTCACGCTGGCGTGGATGGACGGGGGCAGTGCCAGGGCGATCCGGATGGAGCCCGCCGGGTCCATCGTTCCGGTGGTCTTCGTACCTTCCCGGCCGGTCCTCACCGAGACGGCGCGCGGCCTGCTGCCGCGCAACGTCCCGCACGTGGACGCGGCCGTCAACGCGGGCCGCGCGGGCCTGCTCGTGGAAGCCCTGACCAGGCGTCCCGAGCTGCTGCTGCCGGCCACCGAAGACCGGCTCCACCAGGAGTACCGGTCCCCGGCGATGCCCGAGAGCGTGGCACTCGTCAACCGGCTGCGGGCGGACGGCATCCCCGCGGTCATCTCCGGCGCGGGCCCCACGGTCCTCGCGCTGGTCGACAACGACGCGGCCGACAAGGTCGCGCAGCTCGCGGGCGAGGGGTGGGCGGCGAACCGGCTCGCCCTCGACGCCGCGGGCGCGAGCGTCCTTCCGCTGGGCACCCAGGGCGGCTAGTCCTGTCCGCGTGACAGGACCGGCCGGCCGGGACCAGCCGGTGAGGAGCGGGCGGCCAGGGCAGGCCGCCCGCGCGGAAGGGCGCGATTGCCGGTGATTGAGAGGGGGAATATCTATTGGATCCGGTAGTGTTAGTCTCAAGTGCGCATCGGAAGCCGCCATGGCTCGGTGCTCAGTGTCCCCATCCGGGACCACATTTCTTCCGGGAGCCTCCCCGACTGCTCTGATCACTTCCAGCAGTTTCGAGCACGCTCCGGAATCGGCGTGATTTTCCCACGCTTCTCAGCTCGGGGGCTTCTCGCCGGAACCCACGCACGTTTCTTTCCGCCGTATTTCTATCGGCGGACCACCGCCCCGGCACGGTCCACACCAAGGACCGTCGTCGGACAGCACAACCGGTCGCCGAGCCAGACAGGCCGACGTCCGCTCCAGGGAAGGACCCTTCGTGAGCGACACCACCGATCTGATGGGCGCTGCCGACACCTCTGTCGACACCAGTGCCCCCGCCGCGGGCGCCGCCCCCAAGCGTCGTCGCACCGGCACCGGCCTTGACGGCATGGTCCTCGCCGAGCTGCAGCAGGTCGCGTCGGGCCTCGGCATCAGGGGCACCGCGCGGATGCGCAAGAGCCAGCTGATCGAGGTCATCAAGGAGGCGCAGGCGGGCAGCGGTGCCCCCAAGGCCGCCGCCTCCGCCGCGGACACCGCCGAGGCCAAGCCGAAGCGCCGCGCCACCAGCAAGGCCCGTACCGCCGCCGCCGAGGCCGCACCGGCGGAGGCCCCCGCGGCTCCCGTCGAGAAGCCCGCCGTCCAGGCGCAGATCGAGATCCCGGGCCAGCCGGCAGGGGGCCCCTCCCGCTCGAGCGCGGCCGAGAGCGGGGGAGAGGACGCCCCGGTCGGCGAGCGCCGCCGCCGTCGCGCCACGGCCCCCTCCGGCAGCCCCGAGGGCTCGGCCCCCGGATCCGTACAGGTCGAGCAGAAGGCCGACACGGCCACCGCCACCGCGCCCGCCGAGACCAAGGCCGAGGCCGCCACCGCGGTCTCCTCCGGCCAGGCCCAGGGCCAGGACGGCGAGGGCCGCGGCCGCCGCGACCGCCGGGAGCGCGGCGACCGCCAGCGCGACCGCCGCGACCGTGGCGCCAAGGCCGACGAGCAGGGCCAGGGCGGCCAGGGCCAGCCCGCGCAGGGCGGTCAGGGCGGCGGCCGGCAGGAGCGCGCCGACCGTCAGGACCGCCAGCAGCAGGGCGGCCGCGGTCAGGGCCAGAGCCAGGGCCAGCAGGGGCGCCAGGACGGCGGCCCGCAGGACGACTTCGACGACGAGGGCGGCCGTCGCGGCCGCCGCGGCCGCTACCGCGACCGCCGTGGCCGGCGTGGCCGCGACGAGTTCGCGCCGAACGAGCCGCAGGTCGCCGACGACGACGTACTGATCCCCGTCGCGGGCATCCTCGACATCCTGGACAACTACGCGTTCATCCGGACCTCGGGCTACCTGCCCGGCCCCAACGACGTGTACGTCTCCCTCGCCCAGGTCCGCAAGGCGGGTCTGCGCAAGGGCGACCACACCACGGGTGCCGTGCGCCAGCCCAAGGACGGCGAGCGCCGCGAGAAGTTCAACGCCCTGGTGCGCCTCGACTCGGTGAACGGCATGGCGCCCGAATCCGGCCGCGGCCGCCCGGAGTTCCAGAAGCTGACGCCCCTGTACCCGCAGGACCGGCTGCGCCTGGAGACCGACCCGGGTGTGCTGACCACCCGCATCATCGACCTCGTGTCGCCGATCGGCAAGGGTCAGCGAGGCCTGATCGTGGCCCCGCCGAAGACCGGCAAGACCATGATCATGCAGGCGATCGCCAACGCGATCACCACCAACAACCCCGAGTGCCACCTGATGGTCGTCCTGGTCGACGAGCGTCCGGAAGAGGTCACCGACATGCAGCGGTCGGTCAAGGGCGAGGTCATCTCCTCGACCTTCGACCGCCCGGCCGAGGACCACACCACCGTCGCCGAGCTGGCCATCGAGCGCGCCAAGCGCCTCGTCGAGCTGGGTCACGACGTGGTCGTCCTGCTGGACTCCATCACCCGTCTGGGCCGCGCGTACAACCTCGCGGCGCCCGCCTCCGGCCGCATCCTGTCCGGTGGTGTCGACTCGACCGCGCTGTACCCGCCGAAGCGCTTCTTCGGTGCCGCGCGCAACATCGAGGACGGCGGCTCGCTGACCATCCTGGCCACCGCGCTCGTCGACACCGGCTCGCGCATGGACGAGGTGATCTTCGAGGAGTTCAAGGGCACCGGCAACATGGAGCTCAAGCTCGACCGGAAGCTCGCCGACAAGCGCATCTTCCCGGCCGTCGACGTCGACCCGTCGGGCACCCGCAAGGAGGAGATCCTCCTCAACGCGGAAGAAGCTCGCCATCGTCTGGAAGCTGCGCCGGGTGCTGCACGCGCTCGACTCGCAGCAGGCGATCGAACTGCTCCTCGACAAGATGAAGCAGACGAAGTCGAACGCCGAGTTCCTGATGCAGATCGCGAAGACGACCCCGTCGGGCAAGAACGACGACTGAGGTCCGCCGCCCGGCGCCCCGCGCCGGTCGTGAGGCATCACCGCAGCAGCCCCCGCCGCACACCCGCGGCGGGGGCTGCCGCGCGTTCCGCACGTCCCGCAACGGTCCCCGCGGCCGGCTCGGGGAGCCTGCGAGCTTCGCCACATCGCACCCGTCGCGGGACCTCTCCGCCCGCGCGCCGAAACCGCAGGTGAGGAGCAGGCTGCGCAGGGCTTTGTACCGGTTCGTACGCAGCGGCGGCCGTACCGGGGGGTTACGGCGTCCGTGGAACCCTTCAAGGCATTCGCCCGTCTGTGTCAGGGGACCCGCGGGGCGGACGGCGGGCCGGTACGCAGCCGGGGCCGGACCGGAGACCGACGACTGAGGACTGAGGATGACCGAGGACAGCAAGGGCCGCGGCCGTCGGGCCGCGGGCGGCCGCCGCCGACGCAAACCGGCGGGGCGCCGCAGGGCCCTCGTCATAGCCGCGTGGAGCGCCGCCGCGGTGGTCCTGCTGGGCGGGGCGGGCCTGGGCTTCTTCTACTTCAAGCTCAACGGCAACCTGAAGACGGTCGACATCGACCAGGCGCTGGGCACCGACCGCCCGGCGAACGTCGACAACGGGTCGATGGACATCCTCGTCCTCGGCTCCGACTCCCGCGGCGGCGCGAACGGCGCCTACGGCCCGGACGACGGCGGCTCCGCCCGCTCCGACACCGCGATGATCGTCCACCTCTACGAGGGCCACCGGAAGGCCAGTGTCGTCTCCATACCCCGCGACACCATGACCTCCCGCCCCGAATGCCCCACCGGCAAGGGCAGGAGCGACCCCGGCGGCAAGCGCCGGCAGTTCAACGAGGCGTACACCGTCGGAGGCGCCGCCTGCGCGGTCAAGACCGTCGAGAAGATGTCGGGGATCCGCATGGACCACTACATCGAGGTCGACTTCACCGGCTTCAAGAAGATCATCGACACCCTCGGCGGGGTCCAGGTGACCACGACCAAACCGATCAAGGACGACTTCAGCCACCTGGACCTCCCGGCCGGCCCGAACCAGCTGAACGGCGAGCAGGCCCTCGGCCTGGTCCGTACCCGCCACGGCGTGGGTGACGGCGGCGACCTCGGGCGAATACAGCTGCAGCAGGCCTTCATCAAGGCGCTGATCAAGCAGGTCAAGGGCGTCGGTGTCTTCGACAACCCGAAGAAGCTGTTCGACCTCGCCGACGCCGGGACCAAGGCGCTCACCACCGACAAGGCGCTCGGCGACGTGAAGTCCCTCGCCGGCTTCGCCCAGAGCCTCCAGGGCATCGACGCCCAGGACATGCAGATGATCACCCTGCCGGTGACCACGGACGCGCTCGACGCGAACCGGGTCACCCCGCTGCAGAAGGAGTCCAAGATGGTCTGGGACGCCCTGCTGGCCGACCGGCCCATCCCGGCCGAGGCCACCGTGAACTCCACCGGGGACAAGAGCACGGCCGGGACGGTCGTCCAGTAGGTCCGCCCCCGCCGCCCGCCCCGTGGCCCCCGTCGGCCCGGCCCGGACGGGCCCCCGGGCCCGTTGGAATAGACGCGGGCCCCTTCCCGTTGAGGGTGACGTCCTCAGAATTTTGACAGGCAGCCCGGTCCTGGCAGACTGGTATGTCGGCCCCGGTTCACGCAGTGCGCAATTCGGCTCCTGCGACCCGGCGCCCTCCCGAATCTAGGAGACACCTTGAAGCGCGATGTTCACCCCGAGTACGTCGAGACCGCGGTCAGCTGCACCTGCGGCGCGTCGTTCACGACCCGTAGCACCCTGACCGAGGGCACCATCCGTGCCGAGGTCTGCTCCGAGTGCCACCCGTTCTACACGGGCAAGCAGAAGATCCTCGACACCGGTGGCCGTGTGGCCCGCTTCGAGGCGCGCTTCGGCAAGGGCGCGGCCAAGAAGTAGCGCGACCCAGGCGCCGGTCTCCGGCCGCCCCCTGTCCACTCGGGGGCGGCCGGACCGGCGCCTTTGTCGTCGTATCGCCCTTCCCCCCGTGCAGTCCCCCCGCACTTTCACCACAGGAGTCCCCCGATGTTCGAGGCGGTCGAGGAACTGGTCGGCGAACACGCCGACCTCGAGAAGCAGCTCGCCGACCCTTCGGTCCACTCCGATCAGGCCAACGCGCGCAAGCTGAACAAGCGCTACGCGGAGCTGACCCCGATCATCGCGACCTTCCGTGCCTGGAAGCAGACGGGCGACGACATCGAGACGGCGAAGGAGTTCGCGGCCGACGACCCGGACTTCGCCGCCGAGGTCAAGGAGCTGACGCAGACGCGCGAGGAGCTCACCGAGAAGCTGCGCCTGCTGCTCGTCCCGCGCGACCCCAGCGACGACAAGGACGTGCTCCTGGAGGTCAAGGCGGGCGCGGGCGGCGACGAGTCGGCCCTGTTCGCCGGCGACCTGCTGCGCATGTACCTGCGCTACGCCGAGCGCGTGGGCTGGAAGACCGAGATCATCGACGCCACCGAGTCCGAGCTCGGCGGCTACAAGGACGTCCAGGTCTCCGTCCGCACCAAGGGCGGCAACGGCGCCACCGAGCCCGGCCAGGGCGTGTGGGCCCGCCTGAAGTACGAGGGCGGCGTGCACCGTGTCCAGCGCGTTCCGGCCACCGAGTCCCAGGGCCGCATCCACACCTCCGCCGCCGGCGTGCTCGTCACCCCGGAGGCCGAGGAGGTCGAGGTCGAGATCAACGCGAACGATCTTCGCATCGACGTCTACCGCTCGTCCGGCCCCGGCGGCCAGTCCGTCAACACCACCGACTCGGCCGTGCGCATCACGCACATCCCGACCGGTGTGGTCGCCTCCTGCCAGAACGAGAAGAGCCAGCTCCAGAACAAGGAGCAGGCCATGCGCATCCTGCGCTCCCGCCTGCTGGCCGCCGCCCAGGAGGCCGCCGAGCAGGAGGCGTCCGACGTGCGCCGCAGCCAGGTCCGCTCCGTCGACCGGTCCGAGAAGATCCGTACGTACAACTTCCCGGAGAACCGGATCTCGGACCACCGCACCGGCTTCAAGGCGTACAACCTGGACCAGGTGCTCGACGGTGACCTCGACGCGGTCATCCAGGCCTGCGTGGACACGGACTCCGCGGCCAAGCTCGCCGCCGCGAACTGACCGAAAACCGCTACACCCCCCCGTACGACAGCAGCCCGGAGGACCAGCGTGAACTTGCTGCTTGCCGAGGTGGCCCAGGCCACCCAGCGGCTGGCCGCCGCCGGCGTGCCCTCACCGCGCTTCGACGCGGAGGAGCTCGCCGCCTTCGTGCACGGCGTCAAGCGGGGGGAACTGCACCACGTCAAGGACGCGGACTTCGACGCCCGCTACTGGGAGGCCGTCGCCCGCCGCGAGGCGCGCGAGCCGCTCCAGCACATCACCGGGCGCGCGTTCTTCCGCTACCTGGAGCTCCAGGTCGGGCCCGGGGTCTTCGTGCCACGGCCCGAGACCGAGTCGGTCGTCGACTGGGCCATACAGGCCGTCCGGGCGATGGACGTCGTCGAGCCGCTGATCGTCGACCTGTGCACCGGATCCGGCGCGATCGCGCTGGCCATGGCGCAGGAGGTGCCGCGCTCACGCGTGCACGCGGTCGAGCTGTCCGAGGACGCCCTGCGGTGGACCCGCAAGAACGCCGAGGGCTCCCGCGTCACCGTCCACCAGGGCGACGCCCTGAGCGCGCTGCCCGAGCTGGACGGCCAGGTGGACCTGGTCATCTCCAACCCGCCGTACATCCCGCTCACCGAGTGGGAGTACGTCGCCCCCGAGGCCCGCGACCACGACCCGGAGATGGCACTCTTCTCCGGCGAGGACGGACTGGACACCATCCGGGGCATCGAGCGCACCGCCCACCGGCTGCTGCGGCCCGGCGGCATCGTCGTCGTCGAGCACGCCGACACCCAGGGCGGCCAGGTCCCGTGGATCTTCGCCGAGGAGCGGGGCTGGGCCGACGCGGCCGACCACCCCGACCTGAACAACCGCCCGCGCTTCGCCACGGCCCGCAAGGCACTGCCGTGACCGGCGCGACGCATCCCGCCACCCCCCAGCTGCACGAGGAGGCCCGCTGATGGCCCGGCGATACGACTGCAACGACGCGACGGACCGCAAGACGGGTCTGCGTGAAGCCGCATCCGCCGTGCGCCGCGGCGAGCTCGTCGTGCTGCCCACCGACACCCTCTACGGGATCGGCGCGGACGCCTTCAGCCCCGAGGCCGTCCACGACCTGCTCGCCGCCAAGGGCCGCGGCCGCGGCATGCCCACCCCGGTGCTCATCGGCTCCCCGAACACCCTGCACGGTCTCGTCACGGACTTCTCCGAGCAGGCCTGGGAACTGGTCGACGCGTTCTGGCCGGGCGCGCTGACGCTGGTCGCCAAGCACCAGCCCTCGCTGGCCTGGGACCTGGGCGACACCCGCGGCACCGTGGCCGTGCGCATGCCCCTGCACCCGGTGGCCATCGAGCTGCTGACGGAGGTCGGCCCGATGGCGGTGTCCTCGGCCAACCTCTCCGGCCACCCGGCGCCCGAGGACTGCGACGCGGCCCGCGAGATGCTCGGCGACTCGGTGTCGGTGTACCTGGACGGCGGTCCTACGCCCGGCATCGAGCCGTCGTCGATCGTCGACGTCACGGGGAAGGTCCCCGTGCTGCTGCGCGCGGGGGCGCTCAGCGCCGACCAGCTGCGGGAGGTCGTACCCGACCTCGAGGTGGCCCCGTGAGCCCTGAGGGGCGTGGCATAGCAGGGGGAAGCACTTTCCGCATACTCCACGTCAGCACGGGCAACGTGTGCCGCTCGCCGATCACCGAGCGGCTGACCCGGCACGCCCTCTCGCACCGCCTCGGCGGCCCCGTCGGGGGCGACCTCATCGTGGAGAGCGCCGGCACGTGGGGCCACGAGGGCGCTCCCATGGAGGCGAACGCGGCCGCCGTGCTCGCGGACTTCGGTGCCGACGCGTCCGGGTTCACCGGCCGGGAGCTGCTGGACGAGCACGTCATCCGTGCCGACCTGGTGCTGACCGCCACGCGCGACCACCGTGCGCAGGTCATCTCCATGGGCCACTCGGCGGGGCTGCGCACCTTCACGCTGAAGGAGTTCACCCGGCTGGTCCGGGCCATAGACCCGGCCACGCTGCCGCCGCTGGACGACGGCATGGCGGAGCGGGCGCGGGCGCTCGTACGGGCCGCCGCGGCGCTGCGCGGCTGGCTGCTGGCGCCGTCGCCGGACGCGGACGAGGTCTACGACCCGTACGGCGCGCCCATCACCTTCTTCCGCTCCATCGGCGACGAGATCAACCAGGCGCTGGACCCGGTGGTCACGGCCCTGACGGGCGTGACGGCCCGCCGCTGACCCCGGCGGCCGGAGGGCGGCGCAGCGGCCCGATGCCCGTGAGGCCCCCGGGGCCGATCGGTGTGAGGGGTGCGTCGGGGAGGTGCTCGACCAGGCGCTGGACCCGGTGGTGACGGCCCTGACGGGCGTGACGGCCCGCCGCTGACCCCGGCGGCCCGGCCGGGGCAGCGGCCCGATGCCCGTGAGGCCCCCGGGGCCGATCGGTGTGAGGGGTGCGTCGGGGAGGTGCTCGACCAGGCGCTGGACCCGGTGGTGACGGCCCTGACGGGCGTGACGGCCCGCCGCTGACCCCGGCGGCCCGGCCGGGGGCGCCCTGCGGTGGTCGTGGGGCGGCGTGGGGGCCGCGGGCCTACAGTGGCTGGTAACCCGGTACCCCCTGGAGTCGCGCCATGAGCGTCATCACCCAGCCCACGGACCTGCTGCGCCGGCAGGACCCGCAGATGGCCGACGTACTCGCCGGGGAGGCCCGCAGGCAGGCCGGGACGCTGCAGCTGAGCGCGGCGGAGAACTTCACCTCCCCGGCCGTCCTGGCGGCGCTCGGCTCGCCGCTCGCCAACAAGTACGCCGAGGGGTACCCCGGCGCCCGCTACCACGGCGGGTGCGAATACGCCGACCTGGCCGAACAGACGGCTGTCGAGCGGGCCAAGGCACTGTTCGGGACCGAGCACGCCAACGTACAGCCGCACTCCGGCTCCTCCGCCGTCCTGGCCGCCTACGCCGCCCTGCTGAGGCCGGGGGACACCGTGCTGGCGATGGGCCTCCCGTACGGGGGCCACCTCACGCACGGCTCGCCCGCCAACTTCTCGGGGCAGTGGTTCACGTTCGTCGGCTACGGGGTCGACGCCGCGACCGGCCTCATCGACTACCGCCAGGTGCAGGCCCTCGCCCGGACCCACCGGCCCAGGGCCATCGTGTGCGGCTCCATCTCCTACCCCCGCCACCCCGAGTACTCGGCCTTCCGGGAGATCGCCGACGAGGTGGGCGCCCACCTGATCGCCGACGCCGCCCATCCCATCGGGCTGGTGGCCGGCGGGGCCGCGCCCAGCCCGGTCCCGTACGCGGACGTCGTCTGCGCGACCACCCACAAGGTGCTGCGCGGGCCGCGCGGCGGGATGGTCCTGTGCGGCGCGGAGTTCGCCGAGCGCATCGACCGCGCGGTGTTCCCCTTCACCCAGGGCGGGGCCCAGATGCACACCATCGCCGCCAAGGCCGTCGCCTTCGGGGAAGCGGGCCGGCCCGCCTTCACCACCTACGCCCACCGCGTGGTCGCCAATGCCCGGGTGCTGGCCGCGGCGCTGGAGGAGCGCGGGTTCACGATCACCACCGGCGGTACCGACACCCACATGATCACCGCGGACCCGGGGCCGCTGGGCGTCGACGGCCCGACCGCCCGCGGCCGGCTGGCGGCGGCCGGAATGGTGCTGGACACCTGCGTCCTGCCGTACGGGGACCAGCGGGGCGTCCGGCTCGGCACGGCCGCGGTGACCACCCAGGGGATGGGGGAGCCGCAGATGCTCCGGATCGCGGAGCTGTTCGCCGCCGCGATCGACGGGGACGCCGCGAAGACACGCACGGAGGTCGGCGAGCTCACGGAAGGATTTCCCCCTTACGGGGAGTAAGCGGGACAAGAGGGGTGTAGTGGAACCGGGATACCGCACCCTCGCGTCCTCGGGAGAGGGGACATCGCAGCTAATGTGTGGGGCTGAGATGGCCGGCGATACATCTGGGGCAGCCAGTGCGTGAATATCTGCTGACGCTTTGCGTCACGGTCGCGGTGACCTACCTGCTGACCGGGCCCGTGCGGAAGTTCGCGATCGCGGCCGGGGCCATGCCGGAGATCCGCGCCCGCGACGTGCACCGCGAACCGACGCCGCGCCTCGGCGGGATCGCGATGTTCGGCGGCCTGTGCGCGGGCCTGCTGGTCGCCGACCACCTGCAGAACCTCAACGCGGTCTTCGAGAAGTCGAACGAACCGCGCGCACTGCTCTCCGGCGCCGCCCTGATCTGGCTGATCGGCGTCCTGGACGACAAGTTCGAGATCGACGCGCTGATCAAGCTCGGCGCACAGATGATCTCCGCCGGCGTGATGGTCATGCAGGGTCTGACCATCCTGTGGATCCCGGTGCCCTTCATCGGCACGGTCCCGCTCACCCAGTGGCAGGGCAACCTGCTCACGGTGGCGCTCGTCGTCATCACCATCAACGCGGTGAACTTCGTGGACGGCCTCGACGGCCTCGCCGCCGGCATGGTCTGCATCGCCGCCGCCGCGCTCTTCCTCTACGCGTACCGGATCTGGTTCGGCTACGGCATCGAGTCCGCGGCCCCCGCCACCCTCTTCGCGGCCATCCTGATGGGCATGTGCCTGGGCTTCCTGCCGCACAACATGCATCCCGCCCGGATCTTCATGGGCGACTCCGGATCGATGCTCATCGGCCTGGTGCTGGCCGCCGCGGCCATCTCCCTCACCGGACAGGTGGACCCGGACGCGCTGGCCCTGTTCGCGGGTGGTGAGCGCAACGCGACGCACGCGATGCTCCCGGTCTTCATCCCGCTGATCCTGCCGCTGACGATCATCGCGATCCCGATGGCGGACCTGATCCTGGCCATCGTCCGGCGTACGTGGAAGGGCCAGTCGCCGTTCGCGGCCGACCGCGGGCACCTGCACCACCGGCTGCTGGAACTCGGCCACTCGCACAGCCGCGCGGTCCTCATCATGTACTTCTGGTCGGGCCTGATCGCCTTCGGCACCGTGGCCTACTCCGTGCACTCCACCGCGATGTGGATCGTGCTGCTGATCGCCGCGCTGAGTGCGGTGGGCCTGATCCTGCTGCTCCTGCCGCGCTTCACCCCGCGCACCCCGAGGTGGGCGGAGGGTCTGGTTCCGCCGCGCTACCGGCACGCCGCGCGGTCGGCGGAAGCGGCCGCGCAGGACGCCTCCGGGACCGAGCCGGCGCCCGCCAGGCCGATCGCCGCCGGCGTCTCGGGCGTCAACGGAGCGACCGCCGTGGGCCCCCGTTCGCGGTTCCCCGAGCGGCGTAAGGCTGAATCCACCCGCTGACCGTCGGGCCACATGTCCGACATGGGCGCCCATTAGCAGACAGTCCACTCGCCTGTCGCGCACACACGCGCAGGGTCACTCTCATGTGTGACAGTCGGCACACCCAGCAGGTAAAGCTCTCATCAAATAGTTTGTGATACCGTTCACTAAACCCGGCGACAGAGCCGAAGGACCGTAGTGCGACGGTCCCTTGGCCCGAGGTTCTCTCTCGGACCGGGCTTACGCTCGTCCCGTACGAGTCCAGTGCCCCCACACCACGCGGAGCAAACCGCCATGCGGTCAGATGACGTCCGATCCCTCCTGCAAGCCGCCGTGCCCACGGCCGTCGCCGGCGCACTCGCCGCGTTGATCGGTGGGCTTGTCGTCGGCGGCAAGGGTGCGATCGGAGCGGTCGTCGCGACGCTGGTCGTGATGGTGTTCATGGGCATCGGCTTCGTCGTCCTGCAGCGCACGGCGAAATCGCTGCCACACCTGTTCCAGGCCATGGGCCTCATGCTCTACGCCGCGCAGATCCTGCTGCTCTTCGTCTTTCTCGCCGCGTTCAAGAACACGACGCTCTTCAACCCCCGGGTGTTCGCGATCACGCTCGTGGTCACCACCCTCGTGTGGATCGCCGCGCAGACGCGCGCCCACATGAAGGCCAAGATCCTCTACGTCGAACCGGACTCGGCAAAGGGCGAAAAGCCCGAAAATCCGGGGCCGAAGTCGTGAGGGGTAGGGCCGGGATAAGTGCGCGTTCGAGATGCTGCTATCGTCCGGTTCAAACTGCGGCACTGCGGGCGCGGGCATCTGAGCTGACGCCTGTTCCATCGCGAGGCTCGATGCCTGACTGCCGCCCCACCATCCGTAACACCAGTCCAGTGCCGAACCGCGGCTTCGCGCCGCGCCGACACAACGAGGTTGCCGTACCTATGCGCCACGCTGAAGGAGCCCGCGGTGAGTGCTGACCCGACGCAGGTCCTCGCCTTCGAGACCGACTGTCACATCTTCGACGGATGTGGCTTCCCCGGCCCGGGCCTGCACTCGTTCCTCTTCGAGCCGCTCTGGGGCGAACCCGGCACCACCAGCGTCTACTTCAACAAGCCGATGCTGCTCGCCCTCCTGGGTTCGATCATCATCGTGGGCTTCTTCTGGGCCGCCTTCGCCAAGCCGAAGGTCGTCCCCGGCAAGCTCCAGATGGTCGCCGAGTCCGGCTACGACTTCGTGCGCCGCGGCATCGTGTACGAGACGCTGGGCAAGAAGGAGGGCGAGAAGTACGTCCCCTTCATGGTGTCGCTGTTCTTCTTCGTCTGGATCCTGAACGTCTGGTCGATCATCCCGCTGGCCCAGTTCCCGGTGACGTCGATCATCGCGTACCCGGCCATCCTCGCGCTGATCGTCTACCTGATCTGGATGTCGGTCACCTTCAAGCGGCACGGCTTCGTGGGTGGGTTCAAGAACCTCACCGGCTACGACAAGTCGCTCGGCCCGGTGCTCCCGCTGGTCATGGTCATCGAGTTCTTCTCGAACGTCCTGGTCCGCCCCTTCACCCACGCGGTCCGACTCTTCGCGAACATGTTCGCGGGTCACACCCTGCTGCTGCTCTTCACGATCGCCAGCTGGTACCTGCTGAACGGCATCGGCATCGCCTACGCGGGTGTCTCGTTCGTGATGGTCATCGTGATGACCGCCTTCGAGCTCTTCATCCAGGCCGTCCAGGCGTACGTCTTCGTCCTCCTGGCCTGCAGCTTCATCCAGGGCGCGCTCGCAGAGCACCACTGAGTCTGCCCGCCCCACCAAACCCCTTGTCGTCCGGTGGCCAACCCCCACCGGTCCGTGAAAGAGAAGGAATACGGCATGTCCAACGTGCTCGCTGCCACCGAGATCACCGGCTCCCTCAGCTCCATCGGTTACGGTCTCGCGGCCATCGGCCCCGGCGTCGGCGTCGGCATCATCTTCGGTAACGGCACGCAGGCCCTCGCCCGTCAGCCCGAGGCTGCCGGTCTGATCCGCGCCAACCAGATCCTCGGCTTCGCCTTCTGTGAGGCGCTCGCCCTCATCGGTCTGGTCATGCCGTTCGTCTACTAAGACGAACCCATTTCGACCAGTCCGTATAGACGAAAGGCACTGATGTGAACCTCCAGGTTCTCGCGGCCGAGATGGAAAACCCTCTCGTTCCGCCGATCCCCGAGCTCGTCATCGGTCTGATCGCCTTCGTCATCGTCTTCGGTTTCCTCGCGAAGAAGCTCCTCCCGAACATCAACAAGGTTCTGGAAGAGCGCCGCGAGGCCATCGAGGGCGGTATCGAGAAGGCGGAAGCCGCTCAGACCGAGGCCCAGAGCGTCCTGGAGCAGTACAAGGCCCAGCTCGCCGAAGCCCGGCACGAGGCCGCGCGCCTGCGCCAGGAAGCGCTGGAGCAGGGCACTGCGCTCAAGGAAGAACTGCGCGCAGAGGGCCAGCGGCAGCGTGAGGAGATCATCGCTGCCGGTCACGCCCAGATCGCGGCCGACCGCAAGGCCGCGTCCCAGGCGCTGCGCCAGGACGTCGGCAAGCTCGCCACCGACCTGGCCGGCAAGCTCGTCGGCGAGTCCCTCGAGGACCACGCCCGGCAGAGCCGCACCATCGACCGCTTCCTCAGCGAGCTTGAGGAGAAGGCCGAGGCGGCCCGATGAACGGAGCGAGCCGCGAGGCGCTGGCCTCCGCGCGTGAGCGTCTCGACGCGCTGACGGACAACACGTCCGTCGACGCGGCGAAGCTCGCCGGTGAGCTGGCCGCTGTCACCGCGCTGCTCGACCGTGAGGTCTCGCTGCGTCGGGTCATCACGGACCCGGCGCAGGCCGGCGAGGCCAAGGCCGAGCTCGTCGCTCGGCTGCTCGGCGGTCAGGTCGGCGGGGAGACCCTCGACCTGGTGTCCGGCATGGCCCGGTCCCGCTGGTCGCAGTCCCGCGACCTGGTGGACGCCCTCGAGGAGCTGGCGGCCACCGCCGACCTCACGGCGGCCCAGCAGGCGGGTGCGCTCGACGACGTCGAGGACGAGGTCTTCCGCTTCGGCCGGATCGTGTCCTCGAACACCGAGCTGCGTGCCGCGCTGACCGACCGTGCGGCGACCGCCTCCGCCAAGAGCCAGCTGCTGCGCAGCCTGCTCGGCGGCAAGGCGAACGCCGTCACCGAGCGTCTGGTGACGCGTCTTGTCACGCACCCGCGTGGACGTAGCCTGGAAGCGGGACTGGAGTCCCTTTCCAAGCTCGCCGCCGAGCGCCGTGACCGCATGGTCGCCACCGTGACCAGCGCGGTTCCGCTCAGCGACGTGCAGAAGCAGCGTCTCGGCGCGGTGCTGGCCAAGCTGTACGGCCGCCAGATGCACCTGAACCTGGACGTGGACCCCGAGGTCCTCGGCGGGATCTCGGTGCGCGTCGGCGACGAGGTCATCGACGGCACCATCGCGGACCGCCTCGCAGAGGCGTCCCGCCGCATGGCCGGCTGACCAGCCACCACAAGTACAAAGCATTCCTAGCGGCCCGGTTGGGCCGTGCAGAACTTGCAGAAGATTCCTGGGGGTCACCCCCAGACCCCTAAGAAGCTTCAGGCCCAACAAGGAGAGCAGGGAACCCAGATGGCGGAGCTCACGATCCGGCCGGAGGAGATCCGGGACGCACTGGAGAACTTTGTCCAGTCGTACCAGCCGGACGCGGCCTCGCGCGAGGAGGTCGGAACGGTCAGCGTTGCCGGCGACGGCATCGCGAAGGTGGAGGGCCTGCCCTCCGCCATGGCGAACGAGCTGCTGAAGTTCGAGGACGGCACCCTCGGTCTCGCCCTCAACCTCGAGGAGCGCGAGATCGGTGCGATCGTCCTCGGCGAGTTCAGCGGTATCGAGGAGGGCCAGCCGGTGCAGCGCACCGGTGAGGTTCTCTCCGTAGGTGTCGGCGAGGGCTACCTCGGCCGCGTTGTCGACCCGCTCGGCAACCCGATCGACGGCCTCGGCGAGATCGCGACCGAAGGCCGCCGCGCCCTCGAGCTGCAGGCCCCGGGCGTCATGGTCCGTAAGTCGGTGCACGAGCCCATGCAGACCGGCTACAAGGCCGTCGACGCGATGGTGCCGATCGGCCGTGGCCAGCGTCAGCTGATCATTGGTGACCGTCAGACCGGCAAGACCGCTCTGGCCGTCGACACGATCATCAACCAGCGCGACAACTGGCGCTCGGGCGACGTGAACAAGCAGGTCCGCTGCATCTACGTCGCCATCGGCCAGAAGGGCTCGACCATCGCGTCCGTTCGCGGCGCACTGGAAGAGGCCGGCGCGCTCGAGTACACGACGATCGTCGCCGCCCCGGCGTCCGACCCGGCCGGCTTCAAGTACCTGGCGCCGTACACCGGTTCCGCCATCGGCCAGCACTGGATGTACGCCGGCAAGCACGTCCTGATCATCTTCGACGACCTGTCGAAGCAGGCCGACGCCTACCGCGCCGTGTCGCTGCTGCTGCGCCGCCCGCCGGGCCGCGAGGCCTACCCGGGTGACGTCTTCTACCTGCACTCCCGTCTGCTGGAGCGCTGCGCGAAGCTGTCCGACGAGATGGGCGCCGGTTCGATGACCGGTCTGCCGATCGTCGAGACCAAGGCGAACGACGTGTCGGCGTTCATCCCGACCAACGTCATCTCCATCACCGACGGCCAGTGCTTCCTGGAGTCCGACCTGTTCAACGCGGGCCAGCGCCCGGCGCTGAACGTCGGTATCTCGGTCTCCCGCGTCGGTGGCTCCGCCCAGCACAAGGCCATGAAGCAGGTTTCGGGTCGTCTCCGCGTCGACCTGGCCCAGTACCGCGAGCTGGAGGCGTTCGCCGCCTTCGGTTCCGACCTGGACGCCGCGTCGAAGGCCTCGCTGGAGCGCGGCAAGCGCATGGTCGAGCTGCTGAAGCAGGGCCAGTACCAGCCGATGCCCGTCGAGGAGCAGGTCGTCTCCGTCTGGGCCGGCACCACCGGCAAGATGGACGACGTCCCGGTCGCCGACATCCGTCGCTTCGAGTCGGAGCTGCTGGAGCACCTGCGCCGCGAGCGCAAGGACCTCCTGACCTCCATCGCCGACGGCGGCAAGATGTCGGACGACACCCTCGGCTCGATCGCTGACGCCATCGCGGCCTTCAAGCGCCAGTTCGAGACCTCGGACGGCAAGCTCCTGGGCGAGGACGTGCCGGCCGTCAACGTCTCCAAGTGACGACGGAAGGGACCTGACTCATGGGAGCGCAGCTCCGGGTCTACAAGCGTCGCATCCGTGCCATCACGGCGACCAAGAAGATCACCAAGGCGATGGAGATGATCGCCGCCTCGCGCATCGTCAAGGCGCAGCGCAAGGTGGCGGCGTCGATGCCGTACGCGACCGAGCTCACCCGTGCGGTGACCGCGGTGGCGACCGGTTCGAACACCAAGCACGCCCTGACCACCGAGGTCGAGGCGCCGACCCGCGCCGCGGTCCTGCTCATCACGAGCGACCGCGGTCTGGCCGGCGGCTACTCCTCGAACGCCATCAAGCAGGCGGAGCGGCTCAGCGAGCGGCTGCGCGGCGAGGGCAAGGAGGTCGACAGCTACATCGTCGGCCGCAAGGGTGTCGCCTACTACGGCTTCCGTGAGCGCAAGGTCACGGACTCGTGGACCGGCTTCACCGACAGCCCGGCCTACGCCGACGCCAAGCGCGTCGCGGCGCCGCTGATCGAGGCCATCCAGCTGGAAACGGCCGAGGGCGGCGTCGACGAGCTGCACATCGTCTACACGGAATTCGTGTCGATGATGACGCAGAACGCGGTGGACGGCCGGATGCTGCCGCTCAGCCTCGAGAAGGCTGCGGAGGAGGACAGTGCGAAGGGCGAGATCCTTCCGCTGTTCGAGTTCGAGCCGTCGGCGGAGGACGTCCTCGACGCCCTTCTGCCGCGCTACGTCGAGAGCCGGATCTACAACGCACTGCTGCAGTCGGCCGCTTCCGAGCACGCCGCCCGCCGCCGCGCGATGAAGTCGGCGACCGACAACGCCGGAGACCTCATCAAGAGCCTCTCCCGGCTTGCCAACGCGGCCCGCCAGGCCGAAATCACCCAGGAAATCAGCGAGATCGTCGGTGGCGCCAGCGCCATGGCCGACGCGACCGCGGGGAGTGACAAGTAATGACGACCTCTGTTGAGACGGCCGCTGCCACGGGCCGCATCGCCCGGGTCATCGGCCCGGTCGTCGACGTGGAGTTCCCCGTCGACGCGATGCCCGACATCTACAACGCGCTGAAGGTCCAGGTCGCCGACCCGGCCGAGGACGGCGCGCTCAAGACGCTGACCCTTGAGGTCGCCCAGCACCTGGGTGACGGCCTGGTCCGCACCATCTCGATGCAGCCCACCGACGGCCTGGTCCGCCAGGCCCCGGTGACCGACACGGGCGAGGGCATCACCGTCCCCGTCGGCGACTTCACCAAGGGTAAGGTGTTCAACACCCTCGGTGAGGTGCTGAACTACCCCGAGGCGAACGCCGAGGTCACCGAGCGCTGGCCGATCCACCGCAAGGCGCCCTCCTTCGACGAGCTCGAGTCGAAGACCGAGATGTTCGAGACCGGCGTCAAGGTCATCGACCTCCTCACCCCGTACGTCAAGGGTGGAAAGATCGGTCTGTTCGGTGGTGCCGGTGTCGGCAAGACCGTTCTGATCCAGGAAATGATCTACCGCGTCGCCAACAACCACGACGGTGTGTCGGTCTTCGCGGGCGTCGGTGAGCGTACCCGTGAGGGCAACGACCTCATCGAGGAGATGGGCGACTCCGGCGTCATCGACAAGACGGCGCTCGTCTTCGGCCAGATGGACGAGCCCCCGGGCACCCGTCTGCGCGTCGCCCTGGCCGGTCTGACCATGGCGGAGTACTTCCGCGATGTGCAGAAGCAGGACGTGCTCTTCTTCATCGACAACATCTTCCGGTACACCCAGGCGGGTTCCGAGGTGTCGACCCTGCTCGGCCGCATGCCCTCCGCGGTGGGTTACCAGCCGAACCTGGCCGACGAGATGGGTCTCCTCCAGGAGCGCATCACCTCGACCCGTGGTCACTCGATCACCTCGATGCAGGCGATCTACGTCCCCGCGGACGACCTGACCGACCCGGCGCCGGCGACCACCTTCGCCCACCTCGACGCGACGACGGTTCTCTCCCGTCCGATCTCCGAGAAGGGCATCTACCCGGCCGTGGACCCGCTGGACTCGACGTCCCGCATCCTCGACCCGCGGTACATCGCGGCGGACCACTACGCGGCCGCCATGCGCGTCAAGGGGATCCTGCAGAAGTACAAGGACCTCCAGGACATCATCGCGATCCTCGGTATCGACGAGCTGGGCGAGGAGGACAAGCTCGTCGTCCACCGTGCCCGTCGCGTCGAGCGCTTCCTGTCGCAGAACACCCACGTCGCCAAGCAGTTCACCGGCGTGGACGGTTCGGACGTTCCGCTCGACGAGTCGATCACCGCGTTCAACGCGATCTGCGACGGTGAGTACGACCACTTCCCCGAGCAGGCGTTCTTCATGTGCGGTGGCATCGAGGACCTGAAGGCCAACGCCAAGGAGCTGGGCGTCTCCTGATCCGGCGCGCTCCGCGAGGAGCGCATCCGGTTCGACGGAGAGGGGCGGGTGTGTCCCGTCCCTCTCCCCACGCCCATTAGAATTTGACCCAACACCCGGCTGACCCGCCGGGTGGTGACCCGAGGAGCCACCTTGGCTGCTGAGCTGCACGTCGAGCTGGTCGCGGCGGACCGCAATGTCTGGTCCGGCGAGGCCACCCTTGTTGTCGCCCGCACCACGTCCGGCGACATCGGCGTCATGCCCGGTCACCAGCCGCTTCTCGGTGTGCTGGAATCGGGCCCGGTGACCATCCGCACCAGCGAGGGCAACACTGTCATCGCCGCGGTGCACGGCGGATTCATCTCGTTCGCGGACAACAAGCTGTCCCTGCTGGCCGAGATCGCCGAGCTCGCGGACGAGATCGATGTCCAGCGTGCGGAGCGGGCACTGGAGCGCGCGAAGTCGGAGGCCGACGCGGCCGCCGAGCGTCGCGCGGATGTCCGGCTGCGCGCCGTAACGGGCTGACCGCCCGTCGGAGTTTCAACCGCTGAGTCCCGGGGGGCGACCTTCGGGACTCGGCAGACCTCAGCCGCGGTCCGTTCTGGAATTTTCCAGACCGGGTCGCGGCTGAGGCGATGCAGGTCCTTCCCCGGACCCGTCCGGGAGGGGCCCCCGTTTCTCATGCGTATTCGATGAGCGAGGAGGTCGGTGAAGATGCTCCTCGCTCTGCTTGTGAGCGGCCTGGTCGTAGCCCTGGTGGTGATCGGCCTGTTCGTCTTCGGACTGCGCCGCAGACTGATCCAGCGGTCCGGCGGCACCTTCGACTGCAGCATGCGCTGGGGCGTGTCCGAGGAGCCCGACGTCTCCGGCAAGGGCTGGGTGTACGGGGTCGCGCGCTACAGCGGTGACCGGATCGAGTGGTTCCGGGTGTTCTCGTACTCCCCGCGCCCGCGCCGGCTGCTGGAGCGGTCCTCCATCGAGGTGCTGGCCCGTCGCGCCCCGGAGGGCGAGGAGGAGCTGGCCCTGCTGTCCGACGCCGTCGTGCTCGGTTGTCTCCACCGCGGGACGCGCCTGGAGCTGGCGATGAGCGAGGACGCGCTGACCGGCTTCCTGGCCTGGCTGGAGGCGGCTCCGCCCGGCCAGCGGGTGAACGTGGCGTAGTACCCCCCCCGCGGGGGTGGCGCCGGCACGGTACGGAGAAGCCGGGGAGCACGGTACGGAGAAGCCGGGGAGACGGGGGCGGACCCGTCTCCCCGGCTTCGGTCCGTCTACTGGAGACCGGTGTGGACCGCGTTCGCGAGTTCACCGTTCGTGGTGTCCCCGCTGAACTCCCAGTAGAAGGCTCCCCTGAGGCCCTGCTGCTTGGCCCAGGTCATCTTCCCGGCGATGGTGGCCGGGGTGTCGTAGCTCCACCAGTTGCTGCCGCACTTGGCGTAGGCCGTTCCGGCGACGGTGCCGGTGGCCGGGCAGCTGTTCTTGAGCACCTTGTAGTCCTCGATGCCCTGCTCGTAGGTGCCCGGGGCCGGTCCGGTGGCGGTGCCGCCGGGGGCGGCCTGGGTGACGCCGGTCCAGCCGCGGCCGTAGAAGCCGATGCCGAGGTTGAGCTTCGAGCCGGGCACGCCCTTGGCCTTGAGCTTGGCGATGGCGTCGGCCGAGTTGAAGCCGGCCTGCGGGATGCCCGCGTACGAGGTCAGCGGGGAGTGCGGGGCCGTCGGGCCCTGGGCCGCCCAGGCCCCGAAGAAGTCGTACGTCATGACGTTGTAGAAGTCGGTGTACTGCGCGGCGCCCGCGTAGTCGGCCTTGTCGATCTTGCCGCCGTCCGAGGCATCGGCGGTGATGGCCGCGGTGACCAGGTTGTTCGCGCCGAACCGGGCCTTGACGGCCTGCATCAGGTTCTTGAAGGCGGCCGCTCCGCTGGTGTCGCAGGACAGGCCGCAGGCGTTCGGGTACTCCCAGTCCAGGTCGATGCCGTCGAAGACGTCGGCCCAGCGCGGGTCCTCGACCAGGTTGTAGCAGGACTGGGCGAAGGCGGTCGGGTTGGCGGCGGCCTGCGGGAAGCCGCCGGACCAGGTCCAGCCGCCGAAGGACCACAGCACCTTGAGGTTCGGGTACTGCTTCTTCAGCTTGCGCAGCTGGTTGAAGTTGCCGCGCAGCGGCTGGTCCCAGGTGTCGGCGACGCCGTCGACGCTCTGGTCGGCGGTGTAGGCCTTGTCGTAGTCGGCGTAGGCGTCACCGATCGTGCACTGGCCGTTCTGGACGTTGCCGAAGGCGTAGTTGATGTGCGTGATCTTGCCGGCGGTGCCCGAGGTGACCAGGTTTTTCACGTGGTAGTTGCGTCCGTAGACGCCCCAGTTGGTGAAGTAGCCGAGCTTGACCTTGTCGCCCGGGTCCGGGGGGATCACTCCGCCGGTCGTGGTGACCGTGGTGGAGCCGGAGGCGGGGCCGGTCTGGTCGGCGGTGTCGCGGGCGGTGACGCTGTAGGTGTACGTCGTGCCCTTGGTCAGGCCCGAGTCCGCGTAGCTCGTCCCGGTGACGGTGGCGATCCTGGCGGAGCCCCGGTAGACGTCGTAGTTCTTGACGCCCTTGTCGTCGGTGGCCGGGGTCCAGGTCAGGGTCAGCGAGGTGTCGGCGACGTTGCTCGCGGCGGGGGCGCCGGGGGCCGTGGGGGGAGTGTCGCCGGGCTGGGTGCCGCCGTCGCAGGACGCGCCGTTGATCTTGCAGCCGGTCGGGGCTCCGGAGCCCGCGCCGTTGAAGCCGAAGCTGATGCTGGCGCCGGGGGCGAGGCTGCCGTTCCAGCCGACGTTCTTCGCCGTCCAGTGGGTCCCGGAGCTGGTCACGGTGGCGTCCCAGGCCGAGGTGACCGAGGTGCCCGCCGGGTAGTCCCACTCCACGGTCCAGCTGCTCAGGGTGGTGGTGCCGGTGTTCTTCACCACCCACTTGCCCTCGAAGCCGGACCCCCAGTCGGAGACCTTGGCGTACGTGGCGGTCGCGGAGGCGGCGGCCTGGGCCGGGCCGGCCAGGGCCACGAGCCCGGTGACGGGCAGGGCGAGCACGGCGACGACCGCCGCGACTCGGGTGAAGAACCGGGTGCGCCGGGTGGGGGGTGGGGATGCTGTGCTCAAGGGTGCTCCTCCGAGGTCCGTCGCGGCCGTGGGGCCGGCTGCGACATGGGGGTGGGACCTGCGCCGCCCGTGAGCACGCTTTGTCATGGCACGCTCACCACAGTGTTGCCGCGAGCGTAGAAAGGTCTGGACCAACCGTCAAGAGGTCCAGACCGGTGTCGCGCGCCATCCGCCGGGTCGCGCTCTAGATGCCCAACTCCTGCGCCAGGACGGCTGCTTGGAGTCGACTGCGCAGCTCCAGCTTGCCCAACAGCCTGCTGACGTGGGTCTTCGCCGTGGCTTCCGCCATCTCCAGCCGCTCGGCGATCTCCGCGTTCGACAGACCCGCTCCCAGCGCGCTCAGCACCTCCCGCTCACGGGGCGTGAGGGAGGCGACGGCCGCCGCCCGCCCCGGCTCCGGGGCGGAGCGCGCCGGACGCGGCGCGCCGAACTCGGCGATCAGCCGGCGCGTCACCGCCGGGGCGATCAGGCCCTCCCCGCGCGCGACCGTCCGTACCGCCGCCAGCAGCTCCGCCGCGTCGGCGTTCTTCAGCAGGAAGCCGGCGGCGCCCGCCCGCAGCGCCCCGAAGACGTACTCGTCGAGGTCGAACGTGGTCAGCACCAGGACGTCCGCCAGACCCTCCTCGACGACCTGCCGGGTCGCGGACACCCCGTCGAGCCGGGGCATCTGCACGTCCATGAGGACGAGATCCGGCCGCAGCTGCCGGGCCAGCCGCACCGCCTCCTCCCCGTCGGCCGCCTCGCCCACGACCTCGACGTCCCCCGCGCTGCCCAGGATGAGCACCAGCCCGGCCCGCACCGCGGCCTGGTCCTCCGCCACCACCACTCGGATGGTCATGCCTCCACCACCTTGTCCTCCGCGGGCAGTGCTGCCCGTACCTGCCACACCGCACCGCGGCGGCCCGCCGTGAACTGTCCGCCCAGCAGTTCCGTCCGCTCCTTCATACCGATCAGTCCGGCCCCCGAACCGGGCGCGCGGGGTCCCGGGCGGTCCCCGTAGGGCGAGTCCACCGCCACGCTCAGCATCCCGTCCTCGTGCGCCACGCGGACCGACACCGTGCCGGGCGCGGCGTGCTTGAGGGCGTTGGTCAGGGACTCCTGGACGATCCGGTACGCCGCCAGTTCCACGGGGGCCGCGGCGGGTTCCCCGGGCGGCCGGTCGTCGTGCAGGACGAAGGTCAGCCCGCTGGCCGAGCCGTTCGTGACGGCCTGCCCGACCAGGGCGTCGAGGCCGTCCAGAGAGGGCACCGCGACCGCCTCCCGGTCACCGCCCGCGTCCCGCAGCAGTCCGATCAGACGACGCATTTCGGCCAGTCCCTGCACGCTGTTCTCCCGGATCACGCCGAGCGCGTCGCGACTGGTCGCGGCCGTGTCGATGGAGAGCGCGGCGGTGGAGTGGATGGCGATGGCGGACAAGTGGTTGGCCACCATGTCGTGCAGCTCGCGGGCCATCCGGGCGCGTTCGGCGGCCACCGCCTGCTCGCGGTCCATCTCGGCCAGCAGCGCGGTCTGCTCGGCGCGCAGCCGGGCGGCCTCGGCGGCCTCGCGGTGGTTGCGCAGGGTGGCGCCGGTCAGCGCCGGGGCGAAGCTCACGATGCCGGTGATCGCGCCGATCAGCAGGGCCTGCGGGGTCCGCAGCCAGACCAGGGAGGCGATGGTGACGACGACGGTGATCAGGCCGGTGCTGACCGGGAGTCGCCGGGCCATGGCCGGTTTGCCGTACACGACGGCCGCGTACATCAGGTCGGTGAAGATCACGACGGTGGCGAGGCTGCCGACGGTGAACTGGTCGGCGATCACCCCCGCGGTGCCGACCGCCAGGGTGGCGTGCGGGCGGGTACGGCGCAGCAGCTCCATCGCGCCGAGGGCCACGAGGGGGACCAGGGCGGCCCACGCGGGCAGGAAGTCGCGGCCGGGGCTGCTGTAGACGCCGAGCGACCAGAACACCAGGCCCGCGGCCACGCTGACCACCGCGAGCAGCACGTCGTCGCGGTGGGGGCGCAGGCTCTTCTCGGTCACGGTCCCATCCAACAGCAGGCGCGGGCGCCGCACGTCGGCGGAGCGGGCGAGGCGCGGCTACATCGAAGGATGCAGCCGCACATGGTCATTGGCGACGACGTGCCGGGCGGCCGCGGGCGGGAGCCTTGGAGGACGACGCACCCCGAGCGGAGGAGAGTCCCGTGATCGTCGCGCTGATCATCGCCTGTGAGGTCGGCTTCTGGGTCCTGCTGGCGGCGGGACTGGCCCTGCGCTACCTCGCGAAGATGCCCAGGCTGGGCGCGGCGGTCCTGCTCTGTGAGCCGCTGATGGAGCTGGTCCTGCTGGTCGTGACCACGGTCGACCTCAAGAACGGCGCCGAGCCGGACTGGAAGCACGGCCTCGCCGCGCTCTACATCGGCTACACCGTCGCCTACGGGCACTACACGATCAAGTGGCTCGACGGGCACGCGGCGCACCGGCTCGCCGGGGGACCGAAGCCGGCGGGTGCCGGCTACGGCAAGGAGCGGGCCCGGCACGAGTGGAAGCTCTGGATCCGTACCGTGATCGGCGCCGCCGTCGCCCTGACCCTGCTCCAGGCGGCCGTCTGGTACGTCGGTGACGCGGGGGACGTCAGCTCGCTCCGGGCCTGGCAGTTCGGTGCCCTGCGGGCCGTCGGCATCCACGCCCTGGTCGCGGCGGCCTACACGATCTGGCCGAAAAAGGCCCCCGCGGGCGCCGCACAGGACCGGCCCGCCCCGGCCCGGAGCGGGCGCCCCTGACAGGTCCGCTAGCGCTCGCCGCCCGGTACCCACAGCACGTCCCCGACCTCCTTGTTGGCCACCCGGGCCAGGATGAACAGGAGGTCGGAGAGGCGGTTCAGGTAGGTGGCGGTGAGCGGGTTCATCGTCTCGCCGTGCACCTCCAGCGCCGACCACGTCGACCGCTCGGCGCGCCGGACCACCGTGCAGGCCTGGTGCAGCAGGGCCGCGCCGGGGGTGCCGCCGGGCAGGATGAAGCTGCGCAGCTTCTCCACCTGCTCCAGGAAGAGGTCGCAGTCGGCCTCCAGCTTGTCGACGTAGAACTGCTCCACGCGCAGCGGCGGGTACTCGGGGTTCTCCACGACCGGGGTGCACAGGTCGGCGCCCACGTCGAACAGGTCGTTCTGCACCCGGACCAGCACCTTCACGACCTCCGCCGGCAGGCTGCCGAGCGCGATGGCCGTGCCGATGGCCGCGTTGGCCTCGTTGGCGTCCGCGTACGCGGAGATCCGCAGGTCGGTCTTGGCCGTGCGGCTCATGTCGCCCAGGGCGGTCGTGCCCTTGTCGCCGGTGCGGGTGTAGATGCGCGTGAGGTTCACCATGCGGCCAGGGTAGACGGGCCCGCCGGGCGGGCGGCGACCCGCGGCGGCACGGGGACCGTGAGGCAACTGTGAGGCAGCGCGACGGTCATGGGCCGTACCGGTGTGATGTCCGTCATCTGAGACGTGACGCGTGTTACTTCGCGGTCACACCGCACCCCCCGGACGCTAGTCTCCGCCGGAGTGGCTGTGAAGCCGTGCCGTATTTGAGAACAACGAGGGGTGTGCAGTGGCTGGGAAGCTCGCCGTCATCGGTGCGGGACTCATGGGTTCCGGGATCGCTCAGGTCTCCGCTCAGGCGGGATGGGACGTCGTGCTCCGCGACGTCACCGACGCCGCGCTGACCCGGGGCACGGACGGGATCAAGGCCTCGTACGACAAGTTCGTCTCCAAGGGCAGGCTGACGGCCGAGGACGCCGAGGCGGCGCTGGCGCGCATCACCACGACCACCGACCTGGACGCCGTCGCCGACGTCGACATCGTCGTGGAAGCGGCCTTCGAGAAGATCGAGATCAAGCACGAGATCTTCCGCGCGCTCGACAAGATCGTGCGTGAGGACGCCGTCCTCGCCTCCAACACCTCCGCCATCCCGATCACCAAGATCGCTGCCGTGACGGAGCGTCCGGAGCGGGTCGTCGGCGCGCACTTCTTCTCGCCCGTGCCGATGATGCAGCTGTGCGAGCTGGTCCGCGGTTACAAGACGAGCGACGAAACCCTCGCCACCACGCGTGCGTTCGCCGAGTCCGTCGGCAAGACCTGCATCGTCGTCAACCGCGACGTCGCCGGCTTCGTGACGACCCGTCTGATCTCCGCGCTGGTCGTCGAGGCCGCGAAGCTGTACGAGTCGGGCGTGGCCTCCGCCGAGGACATCGACATCGCCTGCAAGCTCGGCTTCGGCCACGCGATGGGCCCGCTGGCGACCGCCGACCTCACGGGCGTCGACATCCTGCTGCACGCCACCAGCAACATCTACACCGAGTCCCAGGACGAGAAGTTCGCGCCGCCGGAGCTCATGCGCCGCATGGTGGACGCCGGGGACTTCGGCCGCAAGAGCGG
This sequence comes from Streptomyces sp. WAC03905, assembly GCF_057371075.1. NCBI lineage: Bacteria > Bacillati > Actinomycetota > Actinomycetes > Kitasatosporales > Streptomycetaceae > Streptomyces > Streptomyces sp. WAC03905. The sequence continues at coordinate 2,683,392 of NZ_JBXYDZ010000003.1, read as the reverse complement.
CCAGGGCTTCTACAAGCACTGAGAGCGGTCCACCCGCTGAGCGCCATCGTTCGAATGCCATCACCCGTCAGGGTGAATTAGGTATCGGTTCGCTCACGGTCGGCAACTTCCCTGCCCGTGCGGCAGTCAGTTGCAGTGAGAGTTGCCGACCACGGACCAGTTGCCATACGTACGCAGTACTGCCGGGAGTACACATGCACATCAGGGGCGACCACGCCGAACTCGCAGTCGGGGGTCGCCTCGACGTGCGCAGCGCGGCGGACGCCCGGACGGCCCTCCACACCGCCCTCGACGACGGCCACGGCGACCTCGTGCTCGACCTCACCGGGCTCGACTCCTGGGACGCGACCGGCCTCGGCGTGATCATGGGCGCGCACCGGAGGGCCGGGCGGACGGGACGACGCCTCGTCCTGCGCGGGGTGCCGCCGCAGATGCAGCGGCTGCTCGTGGCCACCCGCCTGCACCGGATCCTCGCGATCGAGGGCGGCCTGGAAGCCGAGTCCCTTCCCCGCGTCTGAGCCACAAGCCGCTGACCTTCGCATTTCCTGCGGAAAGTAACGGTCCGGTGGTGATCGGTCCCCTACGGTTTCCCGCACGACCGGCCACGGTCTAGGGTTCGGGCGGAAACCGGACCGATGGCGACAGCGGGTGCGCGACGGCCGGGTGGTACGACGGCGAGGCGCACGGCCCGCGATGGGGGACTGGGTCATGGACCGTACACAAGGGCAGACCGGGCGGGACGAGCAGGCGCCGGGCGGCCCCGGGGCGCCGTCCTCCGCTTCCGCTTCCGCCGCCGGCCCCACGTCGCCCGGACCCGCGCAGCCACCCTCCGGCCCCACCGGCCCCGCGCGCGTCGTCACGCTGACCGCCGGCGACTTCACCCTCACCGTCAACCCCGTCGACGGCAGCGAGATCGAGCCGCTGCGGCCCGGCACCGAGCGCGGCCGCCCCGCCAAGCGCGACGCCGCCGCCCGCGCGGCCCGCGACGCCGCGGCCAGGCCGCCCGCACTGCCCGGCCCCCCGATATCCGCCCGGCCCCTGCTCGCCCGCGGCGAGGAGCTGGAGCGGCTCGTCCGGCTCCTGGGCCGCGGCCGGTCCGTACGCCTGACCGGACCTTCCGGTTCCGGACGCACCGCGCTGCTCGACGCGGTCGCCGCCCGCTGCGCCGGCCTCGCCCCCGACGGGGTCGTACGGCTCAGCGGCCACGGGCACCAGCAGCCCGGAGAGCTGCTCCACACCCTCTGTGCGACCGTCTACGACGCCCCGCTGGAACGCCCCGACCGCGACGAGCCCTCGCCCGCGTACGCGACATCGGCGCCGTCGTCCTCCTCGACGACCTGGAGATGGGCGGCAGCGCCCTCGACGAGCTGTTGCGCGCGACCCCCGAATGCGCCTACCTGCTGGCGGCCACCCCCGACACCAAGGCACCCTCCGACGACTCCCACGTCGAGGAGGTCTTCCTGACCGGCCTCGGCAAGGACGACTGCACGGCCCTGCTGGAGACGGGCCTGGGACGGCCGCTGACGGACGAGGAGAGCGCCTGGGCGGGCGACCTGAGGTTCGCCTCCGAGGGACTGCCCCTGCGCTTCGTACAGGCCGCCGCGATGCTCCGGCAGCGGGACGAACTCAACCACAGCGACGCGGACGACGACGAGGAGGAGCCCGGCGTCTTCGAGGAGCGCCCCCGCGACAGCGGAGTGGTGCCGCTGCCGACGCTCGCCGAGGGCGCGGCCCCGGCGGAGCTGCTCGCCTCGCGGGTCAGCGAGTCCGCACGGGCGGCCCTGCGCATCGCGTGCGCGCTCGGCGGCGAGCTGCCGCACCACGCCCACCTGCCGGCGCTCGTCGGGGACACCCACGCCGACACGGCGGTGGCGGAACTCCTCGACTGCGGGCTGCTGACACCCGTCGGGACGCGCTACCGGCTGGCCGCCGGGGTCGCCCGCCAGCTGGAGGACGTCGGCTACGGGGACACCGCTCCGGAGGAGGCCCGTACGGCCGCCCGGCACTACGCCTGGTGGACCGGGCACGCCTCGGTGGTTCCCGAGCGGGTGGCGGCGGAGGCGGACGCGGTGCTCGCGGCGCTGGCCGGCGCCGACGTCGTCGCCGCGGCGGTGCTGGCCCGCACGGCCGCGCCCGCCTTCGCGGCCTCGCTGCACTGGGAGGCCTGGGAGCGGGTGCTGCGCTCGGGAGCCGAGGCCGCGCGCAAGGCCGGCGAGGTCGCCGAGCAGGCCTACTTCCACCACGAACTGGGTGTGCTCGCGCTGTGCGAGGGCCGCGTCGACCGGGCCCGCGCCGAGCTGGAGACCTCGATCGGGCTGCGCGGCGCCCTGGCCGACAAGCGGGGCACCGTGGCGGGCCGACGGGCCCTGGCGCTGGTCGTGGACCGGGAGGTCGCGGGGGTGGCGGCCTCGCCGCCGCTGCGCCTGGAAGCTCCCCCGGCCGCCTCGGAGGCCGTGACGGCGGCGACGCCCGCGACACCCGCCGCCCCGGCCGTCCCCGCGGCGCCGGCCGGACGTGCGGACGCGGTCACCAAGGCCCTGCCCGCCACGAAGCCGGCGCCCGCCCCGCGGTCCGGTGCGGCCGCGGCGCCGCGCGTGGATCCGGCCGTCTCCGAGGACGCCGTGGCGCGTGTGGCGCCCGTGACGCCCGCGGTCCAGGTCTCCGCCGAGGCGGTCACCCGGATGACCCCGGTGGTCCCGGTGAACCGGCGTTCCGAGCCGCCCACGACGCTCTCCGCGGTGTTCGAGGACGCCTTCCCGCTGTCGCCGCAGCCGGCCCCGACCGCCGCCCCGGTCCCCACCGCCGACCCCGCCGGGCCGGCCAGGGGCCCGGGCCGCAGGCGGCGGGCGCTGCTGGCGGCCGCCGGAGCGCTGACGGTGGTGGCGCTGGGCACCGTCGTGAGCCTGGCGATGAGTTCCTCGGACACCGAGCCCCCCGCGGACGGCCCCGCCGTGTCCTCGACCCCGTCGTCCGCTGCGCCCACCACGGTGCAGCAGAACAGCGGGAACGATCCTGCGGAGGAGCCGCCCGTGACGGCGCCTGCGGAAGGCGGCACCACCCCGGGGGCTAGCGCCGCCGCGCCCTCGCCCGGCCGGACACCGGGCCGGACCCCGTCCCGCCGCCCGTCCTCGACGCCGAGCAACTCCCCGCGCCCGGGCACCCCCTCGACCGCACCGACCACCGCGGAACCGACCCCCACCGTCACGGAGACCGGCGAGGCCACCCCGACGGCCACCGCCCCCACCGGGCCGGGGACGGCCACCGCCACCTCGCCGACGACGGCACCCTGAAACGCCGGCGGCACCCCTGAAACGCCGACGGCCCCGTCCTCGCGGACGGGGCCGTCGTGCGTTCGCCGAACGGGGTCAGAACAGGCGGAGCTTGTCGTCCTCGATGCCGCGCAGGGCGTTGTAGTCCAGCACCACGCAGTCCATGCCGCGGTCCGTCGCGAGCACCCTCGCCTGCGGCTTGATCTCCTGCGCGGCGAACACGCCCCGGACCGGGGCCAGGTGCGGGTCGCGGTTGAGCAGCTCCAGGTAACGGGTCAGCTGCTCCACGCCGTCGATCTCGCCGCGGCGCTTGATCTCCACGGCCACCGTCGCGCCCGAGGCGTCCCGGCACAGGATGTCGACCGGGCCGATGGCCGTCATGTACTCGCGCCGGATCAGGGTGTAGCCCTCGCCGAGGGTCTCGATGCGGTCGGCGAGCAGCTCCTGCAGGTGCGCCTCGACGCCGTCCTTGATCAGCCCCGGGTCGGTGCCCAGCTCGTGGGAGGAGTCGTGGAGCACTTCTTCCATGGTGATGATGAGCTTCTCGCCCGCCTTGTTGACGACCGTCCACACACCGGCGTCGTCACCGCTCCCCTCTTTGAGGGTGCACGGCGGCGACATCCAGTTGAGCGGTTTGTACGCCCGGTCGTCCGCGTGGATCGAGACACTGCCGTCGGCCTTCACGAGGATCAGACGGGGTGCCGAGGGCAGATGGGCGGTGAGCCGGCCCGCATAGTCGACGGAGCAGCGGGCAATCACGAGACGCATGGTCGGCAACGCTACTCGACCTACGGCCCTCCACGCGATTCGCCCCTGAAAGCCCCGTTCGCCGATGGCGCGTTGTATGCGCATTCTCCTGGTGCGTCACCCATGGGACGCCTACCGTGGTGAGCGGGAGGTCGTCGAGCGTGCACTCTGCGTCGCGATCTCCTTCCCTGCCCGTAAGACTCCGGCAACCAGTCAGCCGGGGTCGCGAGAGGAGAACCCATGTCGCTCGACGTCTCACCGGCCCTACTCGAACAGGCCGAGCGAGGCGAGGTCGACGAAGCCGCCTTCGTCGACTGCGTCCGGACCTCCCTGCCCTATGCATGGGAGATGATCAGCTCGCTGGTGGCCCAGCTGAAGGTGGACGGCGGACAGTTCGCCGACAACCAGACGCCGCCGCCCGACGAGCAGGCGCGTGGGCAACTGCTGCGCGCACTCGCGAGTGACGCGATACGCGGTGCGCTGCAGCGGCACTTCGGAGTGCGCCTGGCATTCCAGAACTGTCACCGGGTGGCGGTCTTCCCGCTGGATCCCTCGGTGGACGACCGGCTGGCCAAGTTCACTTCGATCCGCGGTCAGCTGCTCAACCAGTCGCCGGAGCTGCGGGACTGCTGAGCAGGACCGGAGCCGGTGGATCTCAGCCGAGACGGGGCAGGACTTCGGCGCCCAGCCGTCGTACGTTCTCCTCCGTCGCGGCGAGATCCCCGGAGCCCTCCGTCAACAGGGCGAAGCGCGTGATGCCCGTGCGCGCGGCGGTGGCCGCGAGGCGGTCCGCCGCCAGCTGCGGGGTGCCCACCGGGTGCAGGTCGCACAGCAGTTCCGTGTACGCGACCGGATCCCGCATCGCGCGCACGCGGCCGTCCACGGTCACGTGCGCGTCCAGACCCAGCTTGAGCCAGCCCGGCATGGACTTCACCAGGGTCTCGCGCGCGTCCGCGGTGCTGTCGGCGATCTGGCACACCCCCGCGGACACGTGTCCGGCCGCGGCCACGTGCTCGGGGGAGTGGCCCGCCGCCAGCGCCGTGCTGCGCCACAGGGCGACCATCTCGGCCTTGTTCTCGTCCCCGCAGTGCATGCCCAGCAGCATCGGCAGCCCCCGCCGCGCGGCCATCCGCACCGACGACGGCGACGTGCAGGCCACGATCACCTCCGGGCCCGACCCGTCCCCGTCCAGGGCCTCCGACGGCCGCGGTACGACGGCCACCTCGCGGAAGGCGTACCGCTCGCCGGCGGCCCCCACCCGCGCCTGCGTCAGCCACCGCCGCAGCAGGTCCAAAGACTCCGGGAAGCCCTTCTCGTAGGCCTCCAGGCCACCCCCGAACACCTCCAGGTCGACCCACGGCCCGCCGCGCCCCACCCCGAGCGTGAAGCGGCCGCCCGAGGCCAGGTGCAGCAGCGCCGCCTGCTCGCCGAGGGCGACCGGGTGCGTGCTCGGCAGTACGCTCACGGCCGTGCCCACCCGCAGCCGCCGGGTCCGGCCCAGCAGCAGGCCCGCCAGGGTCACCGCCGACGGGCACACCCCGTACGGGACGAAGTGGTGCTCGGCCAGCCAGACCGAGTCGAGCCCGGCCTCCTCCGCCACCTCCGCGGTCCGCACCGCCCGGTGCAGTGCCTCGCCCTGTCCCTGGCCCGGGAACTGGGCCGCCAGTACAAACGCTCCTACGCGCATCGCCTTTAGCCTCCTCGCGGCTGACGCGGCCTCCCCCAGGTGGACCGGCTCTTCCTATGGCAACAACGTCTGACACGTGCCAAAGGCACGGGCTGACACGAAAGTTATTGGGATTGTCGGGCCAGTCCCGGCCATCGGTCCGTCCGCCCGAGGAACACCCTGCGGGTACCCGGGCTCGCTGCGCGTAGTCTGGAAGAAAGTCACTGCCGTCAGCCCATCCGTGAGGTATACGTGTCACCGCGCAACAACCGCCCCAGGGGCGGCGAGACTCCGGACGAGCGCCCGGGGAGCGGCCTGGACCGCTTCGGGCTGGAGCGCACCGAGGAATACCAGGGCGAGGACTGGAAGGTCCGGCACGTCGCGGGCGCGAGCGCGGCGGGCAAGCGCTACCGCTGCCCCGGCTGCGACCAGGAGATCCCCTCCGGGACCCCGCACCTGGTGGCCTGGCCCGAGTACGGCGGTGTGGACGACCGGCGGCACTGGCACAAGGCCTGCTGGAACGCGAAGGACCGCCGCACCACGAAGGTCCAGCGGTCCCGCAACGCGCCGAGGTACTGACCCCGGCCCGATCCGCCCGCCCCCGGCTAGACGTCCCGGCGGCCGACGATGACGTAGGAGGCGGCCACGGCCCCTCCCGTGATCAGCATGATGATCAGCAGGTGGGAGAGGTTGCTGGGGGCCGGCCCCAGGTCGCCGCCCTCCCGCATGCCGAAGAGCTGGCTCAGCGCGACGGGTACGTTGCGCTGGAGGATCTCGCGTCCGACGCCGGCCACGGCCTCCCAGACGCTCAGCATCGCGCCCAGCACCGGCGGCAGCGTGACGACGCCCAGCATGACGGCGATCGCCCCCGCGGAGTGCCGCACCAGCGCGCCGACGGCGAGCGCGAGCACGCCGAGCAGAGTGACGTAGAGGCAGCCGGCCAGGGCACCCAGCCACTCGCGCCCCGCGTGCGAACCGGCCGCGTCCCCGCCGTGGGCGAGCACGGCGGCGATGCCGACCACGAAGACGGACAGCGTGGTGGCGACGAAGGCCGTCATGCTGAAGACGAGGTACTTCGCGGTGAGCACCCGGAAGCGGTCCGGGGCGGCGGTGAACGTGGTGCGCACCAGGCCGGTGGCGTGCTCCGAGGCGATGGTGAGCACTCCCAGGACCATCACCGCGACCTGCCCGACCATCAGCCCGAAGAGGGCGGGCGTGGTGAAGGAGATGGACTCGTAGTCCTGGTCCCCGGTCTGCGAGACGAAGAGCAGCCCGATGCCGACGACCGTCACCACGAGGGCGCCCAGCGTCCACAGGGTGGAGCGGATCGAGATCAGCTTGGTCCACTCCGAGGCGAGGGCGTGTCCCAGGTGCGGCCGCGGCGTGGGCAGCGGAGAGCTGTAGCTCCGTGGCCGGTCCGGCGTCGTGGTCGTCGGGGTCATCGGGTGTCCTCTGCGGAGTCCTTGGCGGTGCTCGCGAGCTCGCCGGGATTGCTGGGCATCAGGAAGGGCTTCCCGCCCGCTCCGGGCGGCGGCGGGGCGAAGAAGCCCGCCTGCGGGACGTCCGGGGCCGCCGGCCCGTCCTCCCAGGCCGGGAGGGCCAGCGGGTCCTGCTCCCACAGCTCGGCCCGCGGGTCCTCGGAGGAGGTGTACTCGACGGCGGACTGGGTCATCCGCATGTACGCCTCCTCCAGCGAGGCCCGGTGCGGGGAAAGCTCCCACAGCCGTACGCCGGCCGCGTGCGCGAGGTCGGAGACGGCGGGCAGCTCCAGCCCGGTCACGCGCAGTGCTCCGTCGGGCTCCTGCAGGACCCGGCCGCCCGCCTTGGCGAGGGCCCTGCCCAGCGTCTCCCGGCCATCGGGATCGGTGTCGGCCGCACGCACCCGAGCGAATCCGGCCGAGTTGTGCGCGATGAACTCCTGCGTGCCCATGTCGGCCAGCAGCCGTCCGCGGCCGATGACGATCAGGTGGTCGGCGGTCAGCGCCATCTCGCTCATCAGGTGCGAGGAGACGAAGACGGTGCGGCCCTCGGCGGCCAGCCGGCGCATCAGATTGCGGACCCAGAGGATGCCCTCGGGGTCGAGCCCGTTGACCGGCTCGTCGAACAGGAGCACCTGGGGGTCCCCGAGCAGAGCCGTGGCGATGCCCAGGCGCTGGCCCATGCCGAGCGAGAAGCCCTTCGTACGCTGCCGGGCGGCGTCCTGGAGGCCGACGACGGCCAGCACCTCGTCCACCCGCTTCTCCGGGATCCCGGAGAGCTGGGCGATGGACAGCAGGTGGGTGCGGGCCCGCCGGCCGCCGTGGACGGCCTTGGCGTCGAGCAGGGCCCCGACGTGCCGCTGGGCGTTCGGCAGCTCCCGGAAGGGGAGGCCGTTGATCGTGACATGACCGGCGGTGGGCCGGTCGAGGCCCAGGATCATGCGCATGGTGGTGGACTTCCCGGAGCCGTTGGGCCCCAGGAAACCCGTCACGTGACCCGGCTTGACCTGGAAGGACAACTGGTCGACGGCGGTCTTGGCGCCGTAGCGCTTGGTCAGGCCGACTGCCTCGATCATCTTGCTGCCCCTTACCAGGCCGGGACGACTCTCGCCCGTGTAAGGGTTAAGAGGATAGCGAGGATCCTACGGTTCCGCCCCGGGCCGGATCCCTGACCCGTCCCCGAGACGAACCCTGGCATGACCCGTAGTCCCTGCGGAGGGCCCCGGACGTCAGGCGTCCCTCTTCCTGAGGACGAGGTAGCCCCCGAGTACCGAGGCGGCCACCCACAGCAGCATGATCCCGAGCCCGCCCCACGGGCCGTAGGGGGTCTCCGCGCTGCCCATGGCGTTCGGCACGACCTGCATGATCCTCGATCCTGCCGCGGTGGGCAGGTACTGGCCGTACTCCCGGGTCGCCTCGAAGGCGTTCAGCAGGTTCGTGACGATCAGGAAGAACGGGATCAGGATGCTGATCGAGGCGACCGAGCTGCGCAGCATGCTCGCGACGCCCATGGAGAACAGGGCGATGAGGGCCATGTACACGCCCGCGCCGACCACGGCGCGCAGCACGTTCTCCCCGTCCAGCCCGGTGCCGTGCTCGCCCAGGATCGCCTGGCTGAGGAAGAACGACAGGAAGCTGGTCAGCAGCCCGACCAGCAGCGCCAGCACGGTGGCCACGGTGAGCTTGCCGAACAGGAAGCCCCCGCGGGCCGGCACGGCGGCCAGCGAGGTGCGGATCATGCCGGTGCTGTATTCGGTGCTGACCACCAGCACACCGAAGACGATCATCGCCAGCTGGCCGAACTGCATCCCGGCGAAGCTCACCAGGGTGGGGTCGAAGGTGGCCTGCTCCAGCTTGCTCATGTCGTCGAAGCTCGCCGCGACCGCCGTGGAGATCAGGGCGCCGAAGCCGGCGGTGACGATCAGGGCCAGCGCGAGCGTCCAGCTGGTGGAGGCCACCGTGCGGATCTTGGTCCACTCGGACGTGAGGACGGCGGGAAGGGCCATGGTCACTGCCCGCCCTTGCGCGCCGAGTCGAAGGCGGCGCCCCAGGCGGGGACGTCGGCCGGCCGGGCCGGATTGTCGGTGGCCGTGCCGGGTGCGCCCGGTGCGCCCGGTGCGTGGGCGTGGTACTCGACGGAATCCGCCGTCATGCGCATGAACGCTTCCTCCAGTGAAGCCCGCTGCGGGCTGAGTTCGTGCAGCACGATCTGGTGCTGGGCGGCCAGCTCACCGAGCTGTTCGGCGCCGACACCGTCGATCTCCAGCGTGCCGGTGGCGGGGACGGCGACGGCGTCGATCCCGGCCCCGTGCAGGACGTCCTTGAGCCGTTCCTGCTGCGGCGAGCGCATGCGGACGTAACTGCGGGAGTTCTGGTGAATGAAATCAGCCATAGAGGTATCGGCCAGTAGTCTTCCCTGTCCGATGACGATCAAATGGTCTGCGGTCAGGGCCATTTCGCTCATCAGGTGCGACGACACGAAGATCGTGCGCCCCTCCGCCGCCAGGCCCTTCATCAGATTGCGGATCCACAGAATTCCCTCGGGATCCAGACCATTGACGGGTTCGTCGAACATGAGGATCTGCGGGTCGCCCAGCAATGCGGAGGCGATTCCCAGCCGTTGGCCCATGCCCAGCGAAAATCCTTTGGACTTCTTCTTGGCCACGGCCGTCAGGCCGACCAGGTCCAGCACCTCGCCGACCCGGCGCTCCGGGATGCGGTTGGACTGGGCCAGGCAGAGGAGGTTGTTGTACGCGCTGCGGCCACCGTGCATGGCCTTGGCGTCCAGCAGCGCACCGACGTGCTTCAGGGGTTCCTGCAGGTCCCGGTAGCGCTTCCCGTAGATCCGGACCGCACCGCTGGTCGGATTGTCCAGGTCCAGCATCATGCGCATGGTCGTGGATTTACCCGCCCCGTTGGGGCCGAGGAATCCGGTCACCACCCCCGGTCTGACCTGGAAGCTGAGGTTGTCGACCGCTGTCTTCGCACCGAATCGTTTGGTGAGGCCATCGAGCTCGATCATGCGGCCACGCTAGAACGCCCGAGGGCCCTACGCCACCTCAAATGGGTGACATAGGGCCCTCGATCAGGCTCCATGGCTACCTGCGGGTCATGCTCCGTGGTCAGCGGCTCTGCTGCGCCGGGACGCCGCGGGTGACCGGCTCGTCGTCCACGATCGGGTTGGCCGCCGCGACGGCCGCGCCGGTGAGCGTCGCCAGCATCTCGCGGACGTTGGTCAGCTGCGCGTTGATCGAGTCGCGGCGGTTGGTGAGCGCCGCCAGCTCGCGCTCGGACTCGCTGCGGATGCGGTCCGCCTTGGCGTTCGCGTCGGCCACGATGTCCTCGGCCTGGCGCTGCGCGGTCTCCACGGTCTGACGGGCCCGGCGCTCGGCGTCCGTGCGCAGCTTCTCGGCCTCCAGGCGCAGCTGCTCGGCGCGGTGTTCGATCTCCGCGAGGCGCTTCTCGGCCTTGGCCTGACGGGAGGCCAGGTCGCGCTCCGACTGCTCGCGGCGCTTGGCCAGGTTGGTCTCGAAGTCCGCGGCGGCCTGGGCGGCCTTGGCGCGGGTCTCCTCGAAGAGCGCGTCGGCCTCCTCGCGCTTGGAGGCCGCGTCCTTCTGGGCCTCGGCGCGCAGGGTGGCGGCGTCGCCCTTGGCCTTCTCGACGATGCGGACGCCCTCGTCCTCCGCCTTCGACTTGCGGTCGGCCGCGAACGACTCGGCGTCGTTGCGCACCTGCTGGGCGGCCGACTCGGCGAGCTCACGGTGCTGCTCGGCCGCGCGACGGGCCTCCTCGCGCAGGTCCTTCGCCTCCTCCTCGGCCAGCCGCAGGATCTTCTCGACCCGGGCGCCGAGACCCGCGTACGACGGCTCCGCGTCGTTCACCTGGGCCTGGGCGTTCTGCGTCTCGAGGTGCAGCTCCTCGATCCGCTTTTCCAGAGAGTTGATACGTCCAAGGGCGCTGTCGCGGTCGGAGACCAGCTTGGTAATGCGGTCGTCCACCTGACCGCGGTCATAACCACGCCGCACGAGCTCGAAGCCGAAGGGGGAGGAAGTGTCGCTCATGGGGTTCCTGTCGAATGAGACCGATGAGGTGCTACGTGAGGTGTTAAGGGGAATCCTAGGCGCCCAGACGGCGTGTCATCGAGTCAATCCACGTTTGATCTGGACAATGACACCCCTTTTGAGTGGCAAGGCGGCGGAATGCTTGTCACCCGTTCGCCTGAACCTTCATCAGGTGCACACATCCCCGACCGCTTGGCTAGCCCTCTGACGACTTACCACCCGAACGAGTGGATCCCGCTGTCACACCGGCCTTGGTGCCCCCCGCTCCCTGGCCGCCGACCGTGGACTTCCCGCCGCCCGAAGGCGCCTCGAATGATTCCAACGCCTCAAGAACGTCCTGGACACGGGAGATCTCCCCCTGAATGTCCTGCCGCCTGCGGACCAGGACCTCCAGCTCGCGGCGGCCCTCCTCGACGAGGCGCTCGGCCTCCGCCGTGGCCTCCGCGAGGGCCTTCTCGGCCTCCCGCGCCAGCTCGGCCTTCTTCTGCTCGGCCTCCTTGAGCAGCGCCTCCGCCTTGCGGACCGCCGCGATGCGCACCTTGCTCGCCTCGCTGCTCGCGTCCGACAACAGCTCCTTGGCCTTCGCCTCGGCCTCCACGCTCTGCTCGGTCGCCGCGCGCACCAGCTTGTCCACGCGCTCGCCGGCCGACTTCATCTGCTCGGCCGACTCCCGCCGGGCCCGCTCGTGGAGTTCCTCGACCTCGCCCTCGACGCGGCCGCGCAGCTCCTCCGCCCGTTCCCTTATGGCGGCGGCGTCCGTGCGCGCGCCGACCAGCAGCTCGTTGGCGTCCGTACGGGCCTTCTCCACCAGGGAGTTGCCCTCGACGGTCGCCTCCGAGGTGATCCGCGCCGCCTCCTTGCGGGCCGCGTCGACCATCGCGTCGGCCTGCTCCTCGGCCGCCGTCGTGGCGGCGAGGGCCTGCTGCTGGGATTCGGCGGTGAGCTTGTCGGCCTCCGTCGCCGCCTCGGTGATGAGCCGGTCGACCTGCTCCGCGGCCTCGCTGCGGCGCTTGTTCGCCTCCTCGCGGGCCTCGTCCAGCAGCCGCTCGGACTCCGTACGGGCCTCCGCGCGGGTGCGCTCCGCCGCGGTGGCGGCCTCCGCCTTGACCCGCTCGGCCTCCGACCGGGTACGCGCCGCGTGCTCCTGCGCCGAGGACAGCGCCTCCGAGGCGTCGGCGCGCAGGCGTTCCGCCTCGGACGCGGCCTCGCCGACCGTGCGCTCGTTGTCCTTGCGGGTCTGCTCGACGAGCTTGTCGGCCTCGGCCGCCGCCTCCGTGATGAGCCGGTCCGCCTGCTCGGCCGCCTCGGTGCGCAGCCGGTTCGCCTCGGAGCGCGCCTCGTCGAGCGTGTGCTCGGCGTCGCGCTCCGCCGCGGCGAGGGTCTCGCCCGCGGCGGCCGTGACGCGGTCCGCCTCCGCGGTGGCCTCGCCGATGATCCGGCCGCCCTCCGCGCGGGCGTCGTCCAGCACCCGGGCCGCGTCGGCGCGCAGCCGCGCGGCCTCAGCGGCGGCCTCGCCGACCATGGCCTCGTTGGCCACACGGGTCTCGTCGATGAGCCGGTCGCCCTCGGCGCGCGAGTCGACCATGATCTTCGCGGCGTCCCGCTCGGCGCTCGCCAGGGTCTCGGCCGCCTGCGACTTCAGCCGTGCCGCCTGGGTGGTGAGGCGCTCGGCCTCCGCCGCCGCCTCGCCCACGGTGGCCGCGTTCGCGGTGCGGGTCTCCTCGATGAGCCGGTCCGCCTCCGCCGAGGCCTCGGTGATGAGCCGGTCGACCTGCTCGGCGGCCTCGGTGCGCAGCCGGTTGCCCTCGGCACGGGCCTCGTCCAGCGTGGCCGCGGCCTCGGCGCGGGCGGCCTCGGCGGCCTCCGCCGCCTCGGCGGTGATCCGCGCGGCCTCCGCCTCGGCGTCCGCGACCGTGGCCGCGTTCGCCGCGAGGGTCTCCTCGGTGATCCGCGCGGCCTCCGCCGCGGCCTCGGCCGTGATCAGGGCGCCCTCGGTGCGCGAGGCCTCCAGGGACTCCGCCGCCTCGCCGCGGATCCGGTTCGCGTCGTCGCGGGCGTCGGCCCGGGTCCGGGCGGCGTCACGCTCGGACGCGGCCAGCGCGTCCGTGGCCTCGGTACGCACCCGCTGCGCGTACTCGGCGGTGTCGGCGCGCAACTGCTCCGCCTCGGCGATCGCCTCGCCGACGGTCCGCTCGGCCAGGGCCTTCGCCGCGTCCGTCTCCGCGCGCGCCTCGGTGCGGATGCGGGCCGCGTCCTCGGAGGCCCGCTCCCGCTCCTCGTGGGCGTCGGCACGGACCCGGGCGGCCTCCTCCTCGGCCTCCGCCTTCGTCCGCTCCGCCACGTGCTCGGCGGCGCTGCGCAGCCCGGCGATCTCCTCCTCGGCCTGCTCGTGCAGGCCGGCCACGGCGTCGCGCACCTGCTGCGCGGTGGTCTCGGCCGCCGACACCAGCTCGGAAGCGCGGCGCTCGGCCTCCTCGGTCAGGCGGGCCGCCTCGGCCTGTGCCTCCTCCGAGCGGCGGCGGGCCGCGGCCAGCAGCTCCTCGCTCTGCTCGCGGGCCTGCGCCCGCTCCTGGTCGGCGTCGGTCCGGGCCGACGCCAGGGTCTCCTCGGCCTCCCGGCGGCGCCGGGCGGCCTCCTCCTGGGCGGCGGCCAGTGCCTCGGCGGCCTCCTCGGCGACCCGCTCGGCCGCCGCCTTGGCCTCGGCGCGCAGCCGGTCCGCGGTCTCCTGGGCCTCGGAGCGCACGCGCTCGGCCTCGGCCTCGGCCTCGCCGCGCAGCCGAACGGCCACCTGCTCGGCCTCGGCGCGCACCCGGCCGGCGTCCTGCGCCGCCTCGGTGCGCAGCTGGTCGGCCTCCTGCTCGGACTGCGTCTGGAGGGTGCGGATGCGTTCCGCAGACTCGGCGCGCAGCCGGTCGTTCTCCTCGCTCGTCTCGCGGCGGATGTTCTCCGCCGCCGTACGGGCGTCGCGCAGCGTCTGCTCGGCCGTGGTCAGCCGGGCCTCGGCCTCCGTGTGCAGCCGTACGAGCTCCTCGTCGGCCTCCGCCCGCTTCGCGGCCAGTGCCTGCTCGGTCTCCTCGCGCCGCGCGAGGGCCGCCGCGTCCGCCTCGGCGCGCACCGACTCGGCCTGCTCCTCGGCCTCGGCGCGCAGCCGCTCGGCCTCGGCGCGGGTCCGCTCCAGGGTCTCCTCGGCCTGCTTGCGCAGGGTTCCGGCGCGCTCGACGGCCTCGGCGCGGACCCGCTCGCTCTCGGCGGTCGCCCCGGAGCGCAGTTCGTCCGCGTCAGCCTTGGCCTTGCCGAGCAGTTCCTCGGCGGTCTTGGCCGCCTCCTCGATCTGCTGGACCGCCTCACGGCGGGCCTCGCCGCGGATCCGCTCGCCCTCGGCGACGGCCTCCGCGCGCAGCTGCTCGGCCTCGCCGCGCAGTCGGCGGGCCTCCTCCTGCAGTTCGACCGTGCGGGCCCGGTACTCCTCGGTGTCGTCCTTCGCGGCGCCCTTGAGCTCGTCGGCGGTCGCCGCCGCCTGCAGGCGCAGCCGGTCGGCCTCGGCCTCGGCCTCGCGACGGATCCGCTCGGCCTCCTCGGACGCGGCGCGGGTGGTGGCCCGGGCGTCCTCCGAGGCCTTGTTCAGGACGTCCTCGGCCGTGCGGGCGGCCTTCGCCAGCTGCGCGGCCATGTCCTCGGCGGCGGCCGTACGGGCGCTGTCACCGGCCTCGGCGCGGACCCGCTCCGCGTCCGCGCGGGCGTCGGCCAGGGCCTGCTCGGCCTCGGCCTTGAGGAGTTCGGCCTCCTTGGTGGCCTCGCCGACCAGTCGGGCGACCTGCTCCTTGGCGGTGCGGGTGCGCTGCTCGTTGACGGACTCCGCCGACGCGAGCTGGCGCGAGGCGCTCTCCTTGGCCTCCGCGAGGACCTTCTCGGCCTCGGCGCGGGCCTCGCGCAGCGCGGCCTCGGCCTCCTGTACGCGGGATTCGGCGACACGCCCCAGGTCCAGGGTCTGCTGGCGGGTCTGCTCGGCCTCGGCGGAGCTGGTGGAGCGCAGCCGTTCGGCGTGCTGGGTGGCCTCCTGCGCCTGCGTGGAGGCGGCCGTCAGCAGCCGTTCGGCTTCCTTGCGGGCGCGCAGCAGCGTGGACTCGGCCTCCGCGCGGGCGGCCTCGGCGTCGGCGGCCATCCGGCGCCGGGTCTCCTCGGCGACCCGGGCGGCCTCGGCGCGGGCCGCGTTCAGCGCCTGCTCGGCCTCGGCGCGGGACTCCTCCATGAGGCGGCGCGCCTGGGCCTCCGTGCGGGCGCGCAACTGCTCCGCCCAGGCCACGTTCTCGTTGACGTGCGCCTCGACGGTCTGCCGGCGCTCGTTGAGTTCCTGGTCCAGCCGCTGCCGGCGGTTGACGGCCTCGCCGTGCAGCTCGGCCTGCAGGCGCGCCTGGTGCTCGGCGTGCTCCTGGAGGATGCGCTGGGTCTGCGCCCGGGCGTCGCGCAGCTCGCGCTCGGCGTCGGAGCGCATCTGGTCGGCCTGGATCTGGGCGTTGCGGAGCAACTGCTCCGCCTGGTAGCCCATGTCCGCGCCGTCGTAGGCAGGACGGGACGCCAGGGCCCGGCGTACCTCGTGGAGCTTGGCGCGCAGCACCTCGACCTGGTACCCCAGGTCTTCAGCGTGCTGGACGGCCTTCCCGCGCTCCTTCTTCAGCCGCTCCATCTCGGCCTCGAAGCGCGAGAGATGGTCGGCCTCGGCCTGATGGCTCTCCTGGCTTTCGTAGCCCCGCACAGCGCGGTCCCATCCGTCCCCTGGTCGCAAGCTCACTCCCAATGAGCATCGCTCGCCCGCTGAACGACGCCCCCGGGGGAATGGTGTCAGATACCGGGGCAGGGGTCACAGGCCCCGACCCTCTCCGCACCGAACCCCGGCCGAGCCATGGCCACTCTACCGGCCGGGGAATCGGGCCATCAGTGGTCCGTCAGTGGTCGGGGTTCGAGGTGACCAGTTCGGTGAGGACTCCGTGGCAGTCCTTGGGGTGCAGGAAGGTGATCGAGGAGCCCATGGAACCGGTGCGGGGCTGGTCGTAGAGGACGCGGACGCCCTTGCCGCGGATGGCCTCCGAGTCGCCGTGGACGTCCTCGGTGCCGAAGGCGATGTGGTGCACGCCCTCGCCGTTCTTGGCGAGCCACTTGCCCACCGCGGAGTCCTCGCGGGTGGGCTCCAGGAGCTGGATGTAGGAGGCGCCGCCGTCGGAGGTTTCGTTGATCTTCAACATGGCCTCGCGGACGCCCTGCTCCTCGTTGACCTCGGTGTGGAACACCTCGAAGCCGTACGTGGCACGGTAGAACTCGACAGTCTTGTCCAGGTCGAAGCAGGCGATCCCGATGTGGTCGATTCTTGTCAGCATGGGGACAGTGCACTCCTGAAGGGGGCGGTCACGCAACGTGCGCGCGATCACACCGGCAGCCCGGTGACCGCTGCGGTACCGCCCAGTACATTCACGTAAACCCTCGTTCACTCCTCATCCAAGGGGCTGTGCCTCATGTCCGGATCGAACAACACCACTTCCGTGATCGTCGCCGGGGCCCGCACGCCCATGGGGCGGCTGCTCGGCTCGCTGAAGTCCTTCTCGGGTGCCGACCTCGGCGGCTTCGCCATCAAGTCCGCGCTGGAGCGGGCCGGCATCTCCGGCGACCAGGTCCAGTACGTGATCATGGGCCAGGTGCTCCAGGCCGGCGCGGGCCAGATCCCCGCCCGCCAGGCGGCGGTCAAGGCCGGCATCCCGATGAACGTGCCCGCCCTGACCATCAACAAGGTGTGTCTCTCGGGCCTGGACGCGATCGCGCTAGCCGACCAGCTGATCCGCGCCGGTGAGTTCGACGTCGTGGTCGCGGGCGGCCAGGAGTCGATGACGAACGCCCCGCACCTGCTGCCCAAGTCCCGTGAGGGCTACAAGTACGGCGCGATCGAGATGCTGGACGCGATGGCCTACGACGGGCTCACGGACGCCTTCGAGAACATCGCGATGGGCGAGTCCACCGAGAAGCACAACACCCGCCTGGGCATCGAGCGCGCTCCGCAGGACGAATTCGCCGCGACCTCCCACCAGCGCGCGGCGGCCGCCCAGAAGAACGGCGTCTTCGAGGCCGAGATCACCCCGGTCGAGATCCCGCAGCGCAAGGGCGACCCGGTGATCTTCGCCACCGACGAGGGCATCCGCCCCGAGACCACGGTGGAGTCGCTCGGCAAGCTGCGTCCCGCCTTCGCCAAGGACGGCACGATCACCGCCGGCACCTCCTCGCAGATCAGCGACGGCGCGGCCGCCGTGGTCGTGATGAGCAAGGCGAAGGCCGAGGAGCTGGGCCTGGAGTGGATCGCGGAGATCGGCGCCCACGGCAACGTGGCCGGCCCGGACAACTCCCTGCAGTCGCAGCCGTCCAACGCGATCCTGCACGCCCTGAAGAAGGAGGGCCTGGAGGTCTCCGACCTGGACCTCATCGAGATCAACGAGGCCTTCGCCGCGGTCGCCGTGCAGTCAATGAAGGACCTGGGCGTGACCCCGGAAAAGGTGAACGTCAACGGTGGCGCCATCGCCCTGGGCCACCCGATCGGCATGTCCGGCGCCCGCGTGGTGCTGCACCTCGCGCTGGAGCTGAAGCGCCGCGGCGGCGGGATCGGTGCGGCCGCGCTGTGCGGTGGCGGCGGCCAGGGCGACGCGCTGATCGTCCGCGTCGCGAAGTAGGCACGGCAGGCCGCCGCGGGCCCGGACCGGGCCCGCGGCGGCCCGGCTCGCGGGCGCCGCGGGCCCCCTCTCCGGGCCCGCGGCGGCCCGCACGCATCCCGTACGAGAACCGAGGAGCGCAGCACGTATGACGGCGGTGGACGTCCCCCAGCTGGTGGCCCAGGCGCGGGAGGGCCGGCCGAGAGCGGTGGCCCGGCTGATCTCGCTGGTCGAGGGGGCGTCCCCGCAGCTGCGCGAGGTGATGGCCGCGCTGGCCCCGCTGACGGGCGGGGCGTACGTGGTGGGCCTGACGGGCTCGCCGGGCGTCGGCAAGTCGACCTCGACGTCGGCGCTGGTGTCCGCCTACCGCAAGGCCGGCAAGCGGGTCGGTGTCCTCGCCGTCGACCCGTCCTCGCCCTTCTCGGGCGGTGCGCTGCTCGGCGACCGGGTGCGGATGTCGGACCACGCCTCGGACCCGGGGGTCTACATCCGCTCCATGGCCACCCGCGGCCACCTGGGCGGCCTGGCGTGGGCCGCCCCGCAGGCGATCCGGGTGCTGGACGCGGCCGGCTGCGACGTGATCCTCGTGGAGACGGTCGGCGTCGGGCAGTCGGAGGTGGAGATCGCCTCGCAGGCCGACACCTCGGTGGTGCTGCTCGCCCCGGGCATGGGCGACGGCATCCAGGCCGCGAAGGCGGGCATCCTGGAGATCGGCGACGTGTACGTGGTCAACAAGGCCGACCGGGACGGCGCGGACGCCACGGCCCGGGAGCTGAACCACATGCTGGGGCTGGGCGAGGCCCGCGGCGCGAACGACTGGCGGCCGCCGATCGTGAAGACGGTCGCGGCCCGCGGCCAGGGCATCGACGAGGTCGTCGAGGCGCTGGAGAAGCACCGGGCGTGGATGGACGAGCGCGGGGTGCTCGCCGAGCGGCGGGCGGCGCGGGCCGCCCGGGAGGTCGAGACGATCGCCGTGACGGCATTGCGGGCCCGGATGGCGGACGTCCACGGGGACGCGCACCTGGGCGCGCTGGCCACCCGGGTCGCCGAGGGCGATCTGGACCCGTACGCGGCGGCCGACGCCCTCCTGGCGACCCTGACGGAGTCCTGAGCCGTAGCCTCGGCGAGGTGGACGGACGGGACGGCGCCGCGGTGGTGCGGCACCGTCCGCCGCCGGAGGTGGGATGCCGCGTCAGTTGTCGTCGTCCGAGTCCGAGTCCGCATCGGAGTCGGAACCGGAGCGGGTTACCTTCCCCGTGGTGGGGTCCACCTGGGCGTCCCAGGTCTTCCCGTCCTTGCCCCTGACCTCGACGTGCCAGGAGGCGGAGCCGTCGTCGTCGTCCCATTCGACGGTCGTGACCTGTCCGGGGTGGGCGGCCAGGGCCGCCTTCATCGCCTGCTCGGCGGTGACCTCGGCGGAGACCAGGGCCTTGTTCTCGGCGGCGTTCTCGTCGGTGTCCCGGTTCTGCTCGGTGACCTTGCCGGTCGCGGACACCTCCAGCTCGGCGTGGCCCTTGCCGTTCTTGCTGATCACGTCGACGTGCCAGACGGAGCCGTCCTTGTCGAGGGACTCGATCACGCCCGGGTAGTGCTTCACGGCGGCCGCGGCGGCCCCCTGCGCCGTCACGTCGGCGCGCAGGGCGGGTGCCGCGGTGGCGGTTCGCGCCGCGTCGGCGGGCATCGCGGCGGCAGCGGTCACCGGACCGCCGACGAGCAGGACGACGGACGCGGCCGCGGAGACGTACCTGGTGCGCTTCATGGAGGACCTCCTCAGGCCGGCCATGGCGCCTACGGTGGCTCGGCGGCGGCCGGCAGCGGGCGGACACCGCCCATTGTCCGGCCTGCCGCCCGGCGGGGCGCGGCGAGCGCCCGGCCTCAGACCTTCCCGCGGGTGCCGCGCAAGTGCTCCGCCACCGGCGTCAGCGAGGAGCGCAGCGCCGCCAGGGCCTCCGGCGGCAGCAGGTCGATGAAGTGCTGACGGACGGACGCCACGTGGTGCGGGGCGACCTTCCGCATCGTCTCCATGCCCTCGTCGGTGAGCACCGCGTACAGGCCGCGGCGGTCGGACTCGCAGTTGACCCGGCGCACCAGGCCCGCCGTCTCCATGCGCGTGATCTGGTGCGACAGCCGGCTCTTGGACTGCAGGGTGGCGGTCGCGAGATCGCTCATCCGCATCCGGTGGTCCTGCGACTCCGAGAGGTTCACGAGGATCTCGTAGTCGTTGTTGGTGAGTCCGAAGGGCTGGAGATCCTTTTCCAGCTGGTGCATGAGCAGCCTGCTGACGTCCAGGTGGGTGCGCCAGGCGCACTGCTCCGCCTCGGTCAGCCAGCGCGTGGCCGTCTCGGTCTCCATGGTCTCCATGAATGAACTCTACCTAAAAAGTTGAATTGCGTACAAAGGTCGGTGGTGCCGCTCGTCACAGTCCGAGGCGGCGCTGGAGGTCACCCAGCTGCCCCGGCATCCGTGGCACGCCCATCTGTCCCAGGGGGCCCTGGCCGGCGCCCGGCACGCCCTGCGCGTTGCCCGTGGCCGCCCCGGCGCCCACCGCGCCGACCGACTGCTCCGCCATCAGCATCTCCGAGGACTGCAGGAGCACGGTCCCGGCCCCCACGAACTCGAACTGGTGCTCCTCGCCCGAGGTGCCCCCGATGCCGGTCAGCGAGCGCAGTCCGCCCATCACGCCGGACATGTAGCCGTGATCGTAATGGTGACAGGGGGACGGGCAGTCCGCCCAGCCGACCAGCGCCTGCGGGTCCACGCGCAGCGGCGGCTCCATGAACACCACCGGCCCGTTGGAGGCCGCCACGAACTTCCCGGTCCCGATGAGCGTCAGGAAGCCCGGCACGATCGACTGCTTCAGCGCGAGCGAGGGCTGGTACGCCAGCAGGTTGCCCGATCGGATCGTCAGATTGCCGTTGTCCAGGTCGTAGGAGTTCACGTCGAAGGCCCGGTCGGCCAGCAGCATCTTGCCCGAGCCCTCGGCGACGACCCAGTCGCTCGCGTGCAGCGGGGAGTGGAAGCTGGTGCGCAGCAGGCGGTCGAAGCGCCCGTTGCCGATGCCGTTGAACTCGATGCGCCCGTAGTACGAGATCATCTTGCCCTTCTGCAGGAACCACTGGCTCCCTTTGAGCTCCACGCAGAAGGTGTACGCGTTCACGTTGTCGTCGGACGGCAGCGTGTAGGGGTCGAAGACCGTCGGGCCGCCCGGGCCGCCCGTCACGGGGCCAAAGTTCACAGCTTCTCCTCGGAGGCCTGTACGTACACCGCGCCCTGGCCGGACAGTTCCAGCTGGAACGCCTCGCCCGAGCCGCGCCCCACCATGTCGCGCCAGCCGAGGGCGGTGGAGAGCTTGTTCCTGACGTCCCCGTGGTGGGCCACGTAGGCCTGGGGGTCCACGTGGACCGGCCGGTTCGGGGTGATGGGGAGTTCGATGACCCCGCCGTGGGCCATCACCGCGACCGAGCCGTGGCCCTTGAGGGTGGTGGTGAACAGGCCCTGGCCGGTGACCTGGCCGCGGACCATGCCCATGACCCCGCCCTGCGAGCCCATGAACATCGTGCCCTGCTGGAGGGTGCCGTCGAAGGCGAGCAGCCGGTCGGCCTCGACGTAGAGGGTCTCGCCGGTCAGGTTGATCACCTGGATGTGGTGGCCGCCGTGGCCGAACATCACCGTGCCGCTGCCCTCGACCGTCATCAGCGGGGTCTGCTCGTTCGCCACGCGGCGGCCGATCATGCCCATGACCCCGCCCTGACCACCCGTCAGGCTCGGGGTGAAGGAGACGTCGCCGCGGTACGCGAGCATCGCGCCGCGCTGGCTGAACATCCTCTGGCCCGGGACGACCTGGGCCTCGACCATCTTCGAGTTGATCTCACGGAACGGCATCAGACGTCGCCCCCGATGGTGTTGCGCTCGCTGGGCTGCACGTAGACCAGGCCCTCGCCCTCGAAGCGGATCTGGAACGCCTCGCCGGAACCCTCACCGATCAGCGTGCGGAAGGTCACACCGGACTGGAAGGACTGCTGAAGGTTGCCCGTGTGCGCGATGTACGCGCCCGGGTCCACGGACAGCGGGTACTGGGCGCTCACGCGCAGCACCACGGCCGGACCGTCGGAGATGATGGCCGCCTGGCCGGAGCCCTCGACCGTCGTGGTGAACAGGCCGTTGCCCGTCGAGGCGCCGCGCAGCCCCGTGAAGGTGGTGCCGGTCCGCAGGCCCGCGTCGGTGCACAGCAGGTTGCTGGACTCGACGTAGAGCTTCTCGCCGCGCAGATTGACCAGGTTGATCTCACTCGCTCGGTCGGCGAAGAAGCAGGTGCCGTGCCCCTGCACCTCCATCACCGTCATCTGTTCGCCGGTCAGTCGGCGGGTCACCATGCCGCGGAGGCCTTCGCCGCCGCCGGTCATCTTCTTGAAGGCCATCTGCCCGTCGTACGCGACCATGGAGCCGTTCTTCGCTTTCACGGCGTCCCCGGTCAGGTCGACGGCCAGCACCTTGCTGCCTTGGAGTCGGAACTGAGCCACGGGGAGACGTTATCGGCAGCGGGCGTACGCGAACAGGGCCCGTGACCGAGATATGCCACACCTCGGCGGTATGACCCTGAAACCGGTGCGATCCGGGCCCGCTCCGAGCGGGAGGGGCCGGGTCAAGATCCCGTAAAGCGGCTGAGACACTGGAGGCGACCCTGGCCTCCACCCCGAAGGTTCCACGTGGACATCAAGACCGCCTCCGCCCTGCACCGCCTGCGCCTCGTCTCCGTGCCGGAGGCGCTGTCGTTCCCGGCCCTGCTGATCTTCGGCTCGCTGCTGAGCCGGATCTCGGACATCGACTACCTGCTGCTGCCGCTGGGTCTTCTGCACGCGTTCCTGTTCATGGTGTACGCGGTCCTGCTGCTGGACGTCTGGTACAAGGCGAAGTGGCCCTTCAAGAAGGTCGTGCTCTTCTTCGTCCTCGCGGTGGTTCCCCTGGGCGGCCTGTACGGGGACAAGCTGCTCAAGCGCGAAGAGGCGGACAGCGTGGTGGCGGCCCGTGCCCGTGAGGCGGCCCGGGCATGATCGTCGCGTTCTCGGTGACCCCGCTCGGGGTCGGTGAAGAGGTCGGGGAGTACGTCGCCGACGCGGTCCGGGTGGTCCGTGAGTCGGGCCTGCCGAACCGCACCGACGCGATGTTCACGACGGTGGAGGGCGAGTGGGACGAAGTGATGGACGTGGTCCGTCGCGCGGTCGCCGCCGTCGAGGAGCGGGCGCCGCGCGTCTCCTTCATCCTCAAGGCCGACATCCGGCCCGGCGTCACGGACGGCATCACCTCGAAGGTCGAGACGGTGGAACGCCACCTCGAACAGGGCTGACCCCCGCCCCCACACCCCCGAAGCGCCCCCGGCCACGTGGCCGGGGGCGCTTTCGCATGCGCCCCCCGCGGCCCGCCCTGCGGGCGGCTCGGCGGTGCGGGCCGGTTCTCCGGGCGCTGCCCGGACCCGCGCGGTGTGCCCTGCGGTCGGCTGGGCGTTGTGCGGGCCGGTGTTCCGGGTGCTGCCCGGACCCGCGCGGTGCGCCCTGCGGTCGGCTCGGCGGTGCGGGCCGTGTCCCGGGCGCTGCCCGGACCCGCGCGGTGCGCCCTGCGGTCGGCTCGGCGGTGCGGGCCGTGTCCCGGGCGCTGCCCGGACCCGCGCCTCAAACGCCGGCGGGGCTGGTTGGTCTCGGCGATGTGCGGTTCGGGCTGGTTCCGGCGCGGGGCTCGGCGGGGTTTTGGGGTGGTGCCCCGCACGAGGGTCTCCTCGGCTCGGCGCGTGCGGGCGGTTCGCGGCTGTACCCGGGGGTTGCGCCTCGTCCTGCGGGGACCCTCCTGCGTGTCCCCACCCCGCCGGTGGCGTGAGGGGAGGGGGGACGGGGCGGGGTGTCCCCGCAGGACGAGCGCGCGACCTGGGCCGTCTGGCCGCGATGGCCCGCACGCGCCGAGCCGAGGAGACACCCCGGCGCGGCACCCCGTACCGACCAGGCCGACCCGGCCCGACCATCCAGCCCCGCCGGCGATTGAGGCGCGGGCCCGGGCAGCGCCCGGGCACCGGCCCGCACACGCCAAGCCCACCGCCGCGGCACCCCGCACCGACCAGGCCGACCCGGCCCGACCATCCAGCCCCGCCGGCGATTGAGGCGCGGGTCCGGGCAGCGCCCGGAACACCGCCCGCACACGCCAAGCGCACCGCCGAGCCGGCCGCAGGGCACACCGCGCGGGTCCGGGCAGCGCCCGGGCACCGGCCCGCACACGCCAAGCGCACCGCAGGGGAAAGGGTTGAGCGATCGCTCAAGTTCGCTTAGGGTCCCGGTTGAGCGATCGCTCAAAAAGGGGAACGGGGGGCGGGCGTGAGCCTGTACGTCGAGACGGTGATCCGGGCGGGGATGGACGAGCTGTGGGAACGCAGCCAGGATCCGGCCCTCCACCAGCGGTGGGACCTCAGGTTCACCTCCATCGACTACCTCCCGCGCTCCGAGGACGAGCCGCAGCGGTTCCGGTACGCCACCCGCGTACTGCCCTTCGTCTCGGTCGACGGGACCGGCGTCTCCGCGGGGGAGCGCCGCCGGCCCGACGGGACCCGGGTGTCGGCCCTGCGGTTCGCCTCGGACCACCCGCTCTCGCTGCTCGCCGAGGGCAGCGGGTACTGGCGCTACGTACCGGACGGCGACGGCATCCGCTTCCTCACCGGCTACGACTACCGGCCCCGCTGGGGCCGCGCCGGGGCCCTGGCCGACCGCTTCGTCTTCCGGCCCCTCATGGGCTGGGCCACCGCCTGGTCCTTCGACCGGCTGCGGCTGTGGTGCGAACGCGGGACCACCCCCGGCGTCGCCCTCGCCCGGGCGCTCGGCGAGAGCGCGCTGCGCGCCCTGGTCTGCGCCGCCGTCCTGCTGTACGCCCCCGTCGCCGCGGCCCCGTTCGTCCTGGCCGCCGCGCTGCTGCTGCCGCCCCTGCCCGGCACTCCGGCCGCGCGCCGCTGCCTGCGCACGCCGCCCGGCCGCACGCCCGCCACCGCACCCCGCCTGCTCAGCACCCTGGAGCCGTCATGACCTCCATCTTCCGGACCCACATGGGCGCCGACTTCGACCGCCTGCACCCGCAGATCCAGCGCCGGTTCTCGGTCGGGCTGGACAGCGGCGAGGGCTGCGTCGGCCAGGGGACCATGGAACGCATATGGCACGGCGGCAGCTTCGTGAAGCCGTTCCTCCGGCTCGGCGGGATGCGCAACATCCTGGTGCCGCGCGAGGGCCGTGACGTCCCCTTCGTCATCGAGAACCTCCCCTACCTCGACTCCTACGGGCGCGAGACCGTCACCTTCGTCCGGACCTTCCGGCTGCCCGGCGGGCCGCACCGGTTCGACGCCACGATGGTCCACAGCCGTGAGCGCGACTGCGTCCTCGACTACCTGGGCACGCACCAGCACCTCGCCAGCGACCTGCACATGAGCGCCGAGCCCGACGGTTCGCTGCTCATCCGCTCCGGCGAACACCGCTTCCGCGAGGGCCCCGTCGACGTCCGCGTCCCCGACCTCATCGGCGGCGACGCCGAGGTGCGCGAGTCCTTCGACGACGCCACCGGCCGGTTCCGGATCCGGGTGCGCGTGGTCAACCGCCGCTTCGGACCGCTCTTCGGCTACGAGGGGTCCTTCACCGCGCGGTACGTGGACGTCCGCGCGCACGGCGTCCGCGGAGACCTGCGGCCGGTGCGCGAGGAGGCCCGGGCGTGAGCGCGGCCACCAAGGAGAAGCTCCTCGAAGGAGCCCTGCGCACGCTCGTGGAGCAGGGCATCGCCAAGGCGTCGGCCCGCACCATCGCGGCCACCGCCGGGGTCGGCCAGGGCCTGATCTTCTACCACTTCGGCTCCGTCGACGACCTGCTCGCCGCCGCCTGCCGGTACGGCGCCGCGCAGCGGGTGGACCGCTACCGCGACCGGCTCGCGGGGCTGGGCAGTCTCACCGAACTGGTGGAGTTCGCCCGCGCGATGCACGCCGAGGAGCGCGAGGCCGGACACGTCGCCATGCTCGGGCAGCTGCTGGCCGCCGGACAGAACTCGCCCGCCCTCGCCGCCGCCACCGCCGCCGGACTCGGCCTGTGGATCGAGGAGCTGGAGGAGGTGCTCACCCGGCTGCTCGCGGCCACCCCGCTGGACGGGTTCGCCGACCCCGCGGGGCTCGCCCGCGCGACCGCCGCTTCCTTCGTCGGGATCGAGCTGTACGAAGCGGTGGACCCGCAGGGCGCCGGCAACGCCTTCGACGCCTTGGAGCAACTCGCCTCACTGGCCGCCGTACTGGAGGGCCTCGGCCCGCTGAGCCAGCGCGCCGTGCGCCACGGACTGCGCCGCGGCACCCGCGGCTGAACCGCGTGCGGCGGCCCGGCCGGGTACGGCGGATCAGTCGCGGGCGCGGCGGGCCAGGCCCAGGGCCTGCTCGGGCCACCAGGTGCCGGCCGCCGGGCCGCCGCGGCAGGTCCCGTCGGACTCGCCGGGCCGCTTCACCCAGAGGTACGCGTCGACGAGCGGGTCACCGGTCCGGTCGGTCGGCGGCGTGCCCAGGGCGCGACCGGGCGGGTTGCAGGAGGCCGCGGTGCGCTCGCCCGTCAGCGCGCCCGCCCCATTGCGGCCGGTGTCCATGACGAAGTGCCGGCCACCGGCGGCCCGGGACAGCTCGGCGCCGTACGCGCGGACGGCCGCGTCCGGCTGGAAGCCGGAGACGTTCAGGGCAAAGCCGTCGGCCCGTTCGAGGCCCGCCTCGCGCAGCGGGCCGGCGAGGTCCTCGGGATCGCGGATCCACTCCGGACCGCCGGCGTCGAGGTAGACCTTCGTGCCGCGGTTGCGCTTGAGCCGGTCGACCGCCTCGGAGAGGAGCCGGTAGCGCTCGGCGCGCTGCCCGGCGCGGACGCAGCCCTCGACGGCGTGCGCGACGGCGTGCGGCTCCAGGACGACGAGGGCCCGGGCGTCGCCGATCGCGTCGGCGAAGGCGCCGATCCACCGCCGGTAGGCGCCGGCGTCGGCGGCGCCCCCGGCCCGCTGACGGCCGCAGTCGCGGTGCGGGATGTGGTGCGCCGTGAGCACCAGCGTCCGGCCGGCGGCCTTCGCGCCCGCGCGCGCCCGGCGGATCGCCGGGCCGGGATCGCCCGGCCGCCCCCACAGGGCGACCGGCCGGTCGGCGATCCGGCGCAGCACCTGCGCGTCGTCGTAGCGGCCCCTCGCCTCCCACGCCTCGACCTGCCGGGCCGCGTCGCCGTGCGGGTCCACCCAGAAGGCGGACGCGCCGTCGGCGGCGGACGGGGCGCCGGGACCGGCGGGCGGGCGCGGTGCGGGCTCCGGCGCCGAGGTGCAGGCCGGGGCCGCCGCGAGGAGCACGAGCAGGCCGAGGACGGCCGAGGTCCCGGGACGGCGCGGCCTGGGGTACGACCTGGGGGCGACGCGTGGCATCCGGTTCCTCGGGACGAAGGGTCGGGCAGCAGACCGCAAGACCGGAATATGGTGACATGACGGACCGTCGGACCGGCTCCGCGACACCTCCCGCGACACCTCCCACGACACCGGCACCGGCGGTCGGGCGCCGGTCAGCCCGCGGTGTCCCCGGTGGTGAGGGCGATCGCCAGCGGAGTGCGCTCGTAGAGCACCTGGTGGCCCCGGCGGGCGGAGATGAGCAGACCCGCAGCGTGCAGGACCCCCAGGTGGGCCGAGACGGTGGACGGGGCCAGACCCAGGCGGTGGGCCAGGGCCGTGGTGGACGCCGGTTCGTCCAGCGCGCACAGCACGTCCGCCCTGGCCCGGCCCAGCAGCCGGGCCAGCGCGTCCGGCGTGTCCGCACCCGCCGGGGTCCACAGGGCTCCGACGCCCCGCGCCGGGTAGACGACGGTCGGCTGCCAGGGCGGGTCGAAGCCGCCGGCGATCTGCGGCCAGACGAAGGCGCTCGGCATGAGCAGCAGCCCCTGGCCGCCCAGGACGCGGTCGTGGTGCGTGGGCCGCTCGATGGTCAGGGTGAGCGAGGCCGCGTCCCAGGACAGGCCGGGGTGCAGGCCGTCGAACAGCGACTCCAGCCCGCCGGCCGCGAGACGGCGGGTATGGAAGAGGACGTCCGCCTCCAGCAGGGCCCGCAGCCGCGGCCAGTGCGGCTCGACCAGCACGCCCCAGGCCCGCTCCAGCAGGTCCGCCAGCTCGCGCACCGCCCGCGCCGGATCGGCGAGCAGGTGACGCCCCAGGTCGCTGTCGAGCGCCCCCGGCGTGCAGGCCAGCGACCTGCGCATGTCCTCGCGCGCCGCGGCCGGGTCGGCGGCGCGGATCACCGCGAGCTCCTCCTCGAAGGAGACGCCGGGACCGCTCGGCGGCGGGCTGATGAAGTCCGTGCTGTGCCCCCGGCGCGGCATCAGCAGCCACAGCGGCCGCAGGTCCAGTCCGTCGGCTGCGGCCCGGATCCGCCGCAGCCACGGCAGGTGGTAGCCCTGCCGGTCCGGCCGGCTCAGGGTCCGGATCGCCTCCTGCGTCTCCCACGCCGGCGACAGGGCGAACCGGCACCGCAGCAGGTCCTCGTGCCCGAAACGATGGTGCAACCCCATGCCGCACCCTCCCGCTCCGCGAACCGTCCCGCCGGACATTCGTCCCTGGCCGAATCTCTACGCCGGCCAGCCTAGGCCCCCGACGCTGCCGTCATGGCACCCGTCACCCCGGCCCCGGCCGATGCGGCCACCGTCGGCTACCGCACCGTCTTCCGGACCCCGGAATTCCCCGCCGTCTTCGCCGCGCACCTGATGTCCGTACTCGGCCTGGTCGTCGCCGAGATCTCCCTCTCCGTCCTCGTCTACCGCCTCACCGGATCACCCCTGATGAGCGCGCTCACCTTCGCGCTCGGCTTCCTCCCCCACGCCCTCGGCGGCACCCTGCTCGCCGGGATCGCCGACCGCCTCCCCGCCCGGCGGGTGCTCGTCACGTGCGACCTCCTCTGCGCGGCGTGCGCGGCGGTCATGGTGCTGCCCGCCACCCCCGTCGCCGCCCTCCTCGCCCTGCGCTGCGCGATGGCCTTCGTCGCGCCCCTCTTCCAGGGCACGCGCAACGCCTCCCTCCCCGACATCCTCGGCTCCGGCGAGGCCTACGTCCTGGGCCGCTCGCTGCTGCGCCTGGTCGCCCAGAGCGCCCAGCTCATCGGCTTCGGGCTCGGCGGACTGCTGCTCACCGTGCTCGCCCCGCGCGGCGCCATCGCGCTGACCGCCGCCGGATTCCTCTGCTCGGCCCTGCTGCTGCGGCTGGGCACCCGAGCCCGTACGGCGCGGACCACCGCGCGCACCTCACCGCTCGCCGGCATACGGGCCGTCCTGGGACGGCGCCGGCTGCGGGCGCTCACCCTGCTGTTCTGGCTGCCGCCCGTCTTCCTCGTCGTCCCCGAGGCGCTGCTCGCCGCGTACGCCGACGGCATCGGCGCCACCACCGCCGTGCTCGGGCTGATGATGTGCGCCATGCCCGTCGGCACCATCGCCGGTGAGCTCTGGGCCGGCTCCGCGCTCAGCGCCCGGACGCGTTCGCGGATCGTCGCCCCGCTCGCCGCCACCGGCCTGCTGCCGTTCCTCCTCTACGCGGGCCGGCCGGGCGTGCCCCTCGTCCTGCTCGCGCTGCTGCTCGCCGGTCTGGCCCACGCCCACACCCTGGGGCTCGACCAGTGGTACGTCGAAGCCGTCCCCGACGAGCTGCGCGGCCGGGCGATGACCCTGCTCAGCACCGGCCTGATGACCCTCCAGGGGGTCGGCATGGCCCTGGCCGGGCTGGCCGCCGAGTTCTTCCCGGTGCACGGGGTCGTCACCGGCGCCGGAGCCCTCGGCACTGCCGTCGTGCTGGGGCTCCTGGCCGAACTGCGGTCCGCCGTCCGGCAGGAGGAGCGACTGAGGGATGAGACGGCCCGCGCCGGGAAGTGACCTCCCGGTAGGGTCGGTCGCGTGCCCAAGCCGCTCAGCCTCCCCTTCGACCCCATCGCCCGCGCCGACGAGCTCTGGCAGCAGCGGTGGGGGCCCGTGCCCTCGATGGCCGCGATCACCTCGATCATGCGCGCCCACCAGATCCTGCTCGGCGAGGTCGACGCGGTCGTCAAGCCGTACGGGCTGACCTTCGCCCGCTACGAGGCCCTGGTATTGCTCACCTTCTCCAAGGCGGGCGAGCTGCCGATGTCCAAGATCGGCGAGAGGCTGATGGTCCACCCGACCTCGGTGACCAACACCGTGGACCGCCTGGTGCGGTCCGGGCTGGTCGCCAAGCGGCCCAACCCCAACGACGGCCGCGGCACCCTCGCCTCCATCACGGAGAAGGGCCGGGAGGTCGTCGAGGCCGCCACGAAGGACCTGATGGCCGTCGACTTCGGCCTGGGCGCCTACGACGCCGAGGAGTGCGGCGAGATCTTCGCCCTGCTCCGCCCGCTGCGGGTGGCCGCCGCGGACTTCGAGGAGTCCTGAGTCCTTGCCGGCCCCGCGATACCGGGGCCTCGATACCGGTCCCGCGATACCGGGGCCTCGATACCGGGGCCGCGTCAAGATCGAGCAAAACGGACGGTTAGGCTCGTCGGCATGAAACGAAGCGTGCTGACCCGCTACCGCGTCATGGCCTACGTGACCGCGGTCATGCTCCTGATCCTCTGCGCCTGCATGGTGGCGAAGTACGGCTTCGACACCGGTGCCGAACTGACCTTCTTCGTGTCGCAGGCCCACGGTGTGCTCTTCATGATCTACCTGGTCTTCGCCTTCGACCTGGGCTCCAAGGCCAAGTGGAGCTTCGGCAAGCTGCTCTGGGTGCTCGTGTCGGGCACCATTCCGCTGGCCGCGTTCTTCGTCGAGCGCACGGTGCGTGCCGAGGTCGAGCCGCTGGTCAGCGACTCCCTCGCGACCGCCCGGGCCTGATACGGGGCGAGCTTCACCCACCCCCGGGGCGAGTCCCCGGGGGTTTGCCATCGACATTTACTAGGACGTCCTAGTAAATTCGTGGGTATGGACGCTGACGCCATCGAGGAGGGCCGCCGCCGCTGGCAGGCCCGTTATGACAAGGCCCGCAAGCGCGAGGCAGACTTCACCACGCTCTCCGGCGACGAGGTCGAGCCGGTCTACGGCCCCCGGCCCGGCGACGCGTACGAGGGCTTCGAGCGGATCGGCTGGCCCGGGGAGTACCCGTACACCCGCGGTCTGCACGCCACCGGCTACCGCGGCCGGACCTGGACCATCCGCCAGTTCGCCGGCTTCGGCAACGCCGAGCAGACGAACGAGCGCTACAAGATGATCCTGGCCGCCGGCGGCGGCGGCCTCTCCGTCGCCTTCGACATGCCGACCCTCATGGGGCGCGACTCCGACGACCCCCGCTCGCTCGGCGAGGTCGGCCACTGCGGCGTCGCCATCGACTCCGCCGCCGACATGGAGGTCCTCTTCAAGGACATCCCCCTCGGCGACGTCACGACCTCGATGACCATCTCGGGCCCGGCCGTGCCCGCCTTCTGCATGTACCTCGTCGCCGCCGAGCGCCAGGGCGTGGACCCGGCCGTCCTGAACGGCACGCTCCAGACGGACATCTTCAAGGAGTACATCGCCCAGAAGGAGTGGCTCTTCGAGCCCGAGCCGCACCTGCGCCTCATCGGCGACCTCATGGAGTACTGCGCGAAGGGCATCCCGGCCTACAAGCCGCTGTCCGTCTCCGGCTACCACATCCGTGAGGCCGGGGCCACGGCCGCGCAGGAGCTGGCCTACACCCTCGCCGACGGCTTCGGCTACGTCGAGCTGGGCCTCTCCCGCGGCCTGGACGTCGACCACTTCGCCTCCGGCCTGTCCTTCTTCTTCGACGCGCACCTCGACTTCTTCGAGGAGATCGCCAAGTTCCGCGCGGCCCGCCGGATCTGGGCGCGCTGGATGAAGGAGGTCTACGGGGCCAAGAGCGAGAAGTCGATGTGGCTGCGCTTCCACACGCAGACCGCCGGCGTCTCCCTCACCGCGCAGCAGCCGTACAACAACGTCGTGCGCACCGCCGTGGAAGCCCTCGCGGCCGTTCTCGGCGGCACCAACTCGCTGCACACCAACGCCCTCGACGAGACCCTCGCGCTGCCGAGCGAGCAGGCGGCCGAGATCGCCCTGCGCACGCAGCAGGTGCTGATGGAGGAGACCGGCGTCGCCAACGTGGCGGACCCGCTGGGCGGCTCCTGGTACGTGGAGCAGCTCACCGACCGCATCGAGGCCGACGCCGAGAAGATCTTCGAGCAGATCAAGGAGCGCGGGCTGCGCGCCCACCCGGACGGCCGGCACCCCATCGGGCCGATCACCTCGGGCATCCTGCGCGGCATCGAGGACGGCTGGTTCACCGGCGAGATCGCCGAGTCGGCCTTCCAGTACCAGCGCTCGCTGGAGAAGGGCGACAAGCGGGTCGTCGGCGTCAACGTCCACCACGGCTCGGTCACCGGCGACCTGGAGATCCTCCGGGTCAGCCACGAGGTGGAGCGCGAGCAGGTCCGCGTGCTCGCCGACCGCAAGGGCCGCCGCGACGACGCAAAGGTCGCCTCCTCCCTCACGGCCATGCTGGACGCGGCCCGCGACGGGTCGAACATGATCCCCGCCATGCTGGACGCCGTGCGAGCCGAGGCGACGCTGGGCGAGATCTGCAACGCGCTGCGGGACGAGTGGGGTGTCTACACGGAGCCCCCGGGC
This sequence comes from Streptomyces sp. WAC03905, assembly GCF_057371075.1. Lineage (NCBI taxonomy): Bacteria > Bacillati > Actinomycetota > Actinomycetes > Kitasatosporales > Streptomycetaceae > Streptomyces > Streptomyces sp. WAC03905. The sequence continues at coordinate 2,650,816 of NZ_JBXYDZ010000003.1, read as the reverse complement.
TTCTGATCCCGCCGGCCCGGAACCCGCGTCGAAGGCCGGTCGTGCCCCTCCCCGTACGGTGGGGGCACGACCGGCCTTCCCGTTTCCGGGCCCGGGGTCAGCGTCCGCCGGCCGCATGCCGGGCCCGTGGTGTGAGCGGACCCGCCGGGGGTCAGGCGGCGGCCGAGGGGCCGCGGAGGCCGTGCATCAGCAGGGCCGTGAAGGCGGCCACCCAGAGCTCGTCCACCGGCTCGGAGCTGACCAGGGCGCGGTGCACCACGGTGCCCGCGATCACGTCGAAGATCAGGTCCGTGGTCCGGCCCGCGAGGAACTCGTCCTCTTCGTAGGGGAGTTCGCCGCGGGCCTGGGCGCGTTCGCGGCCCAGTACGACGAGACGTTTCTGCCGGTCGACGATCGCCGACCGGATCCGGTCACGCAGGGCCTCGTCCCGGGTGGACTCCGAGACGACCGCCATCAGGGCCGTACGGGCCTCCGGGCGGCGCAGCAGCTCCGCGAAGCGCAGCACCACGTACTCGATGTCGGCTTCCAGGGAGCCCCGGTCCGGCAGTTCGAGGGAGTCGAAGAGTTCCGCGACGGCGTCCACGACCAGCTCGCTCTTGCCCGCCCAGCGCCGGTACAGGGTGGTCTTGGCGACGCCCGCGCGGGCCGAGACGTCGCCCATCGTCAGCTTCGACCAGCCCAGCTCGACCAGCGCGTCCCGGGTGGCGGCGAGGATGGCGGCGTCCGCGGCCGCGCTGCGGGGGCGACCGGTGCGTCCGGGGCTGGGGTTGCGCATGGCCGAGACCATACCCGTCGGTAGCCGAACGGGACGCTGTGGTTCAGATCACGGTCACGGCGGGGGCGCGCGGGCCCTCCGGGGGAGTTACGCTACGGCTCGTAGCGTAAGAGCGACAACCACGCGAAGAGCTACAGGCGCCAGGTGGGGACCCGGCGCCGCCCAGCAACACGATCGCGACAGTACGACCGCACGGCCAATTCACGCGATCTTTTTCGTCGGCGCGCGCACACGGGGGAGGATGTACGCATGCAGCCCAGAAACATGTCCATGAGCGGCGTCGTCGACCTCGCCGCGGTGAAGGCGGCCGGCGAGGCCAAGGCCAAGGCCGAGCAGGCCCGTGCCGAAGCGGCCCGCCAGGCGGGCCAGGGCGGCGGGGCCGGCCCGGCCGTCGGCGCCGTTCCGCCGTCCGCGCTCGTCGTCGACGTAGACGAGGCCGGCTTCGAACGTGATGTGCTCCAGCTCTCCGCGGAAGTCCCGGTCGTCCTGGACTTCTGGGCCGAGTGGTGCCAGCCGTGCAAGCAGCTCAGCCCGCTCCTGGAGCGCCTGGTCACCGAGGCCAACGGCCGTCTCGTGCTGGCCAAGGTGGACGTCGACGCCAACCAGATGCTGATGCAGCAGTTCCAGATCCAGGGCATCCCGGCCGTCTTCGCCGTGGTCGCCGGTCAGGTGCTGCCGCTCTTCCAGGGCGTCGCCCCGGAGCAGCAGATCCGCGAAACCCTCGCCCAGCTGGTCCAGGTCGCCGAGGAGCGCTTCGGGATCATCGGCATCGAGGTCGACCCGAACGCCGAGGGACCCGCCGGGCCCGTCGAGACCGAGGCCCCGGCCGGCCCGCACGACGCGCTGCTGGAGGCGGCCGTCGTCGCGCTGGACGCCGGTGACCTCGGCGGCGCGGTGCAGGCGTACAAGAACGTGCTCGCGGACGACCCCGGCAACACCGAGGCCAAGCTGGGCCTCGCCCAGGCCGAGCTGCTCGCCCGGGTGCAGCACATGAACCCGCAGCAGGTGCGCTCCGCCGCGGCCGAGAACCCGCGCGACCCCGCGGCGCAGATCGCCGCGGCCGACCTGGACCTGGTCGGCGGTCACGTGGAGGACGCCTTCGGTCGTCTGGTGGACACCGTGAAGGTCACGTTCGGTGACGACCGGGATGCGGTGCGGCTGCGGCTGCTCGAACTGTTCGAGGTCATCGGCGCCGACGACCCGAGGGTCACCGCGGCGCGGACGGCGCTGGCGCGCGTGCTCTTCTAGACCGGCTCCGATCCGGCGCCGGACCGGCCGCGCAGCCGCTCCGGACCGGTCCCGCGCAGGGTCGCGGACGTCGCCGGAGCGCCGCCGATTTGTTGACACGTAGATAAACAGCGGCCGCACTTTGCCAAAACTTGGCAATTGCGGCCGCTGTTACTCGCAGTAAATCGAACCCTGTGAACTGTCCGGTGTGTTCACCATTTTGCCGTTCTGTCATGGCCCTTGGTGGCACCCTGTGTTGCCGACGGACGGTTACGGGCAGCATTCAGGTTATCGGGCCGTTACCCGCCAGTAACGAACCCCCTTGTGCCCCGGCCGGGAATGGACCACGATCGGCGACGCTCGGTCCTTCCCGCAGAGCCGCTCACTCGGAGCCGCGGTGGAGGGTCCCCACCGGGCCGGCCGGTGGCAGTGGCACCGGCCGTGGGACAGGGGGGTCTCTGCCACACGGCGGGGCCTGTCCTCCAGGTTGCGCGAACGCGTGGCCCAGTGGTTGTCGCTCGGGGGTGAACGCCGGTGTATCGGACGTGGCACGGCCGCGGCCCGGCCGCCTGCGCTCCTTCCCGAGGACGTAGCACTTCTCCCATCCCAGGACGGGCACGGCCCGGACCGGAGATGTACGTCCGAGAAGGAGGAACGAAATGAGTTCTCAGGTTCGTGGCGGGACCAGATGGAAGCGCTTCGCGCTCGTCATGGTGCCGAGCATCGCGGCCACGGCCGCGGTCGGTGTGGGTCTGGCGCAGGGTGCCCTCGCGGCGTCCTTCAGCGTCTCCGGCCAGGACTTCAAGGTCTCGGCCGACAAGCTCGACGGTGACAACCTCATCCAGTACGGCGGCATCGCCGAGGGGCACGACCTCAAGGGCAATGCGCAGCACCACCCGGTGACGATCTCCGGGTTCAGCCACGCCGAGATCACCAACATGTGCCAGTCGCTGGTGACCCCGACGCCGCTGGGCAACATCACGCTGCAGCTGCGCACCGGCCACAAGGGCAAGCCGGCCGTCGCCGACAACATCTACCTGGATGTTGCGGAGCTCGACACCGACGCCGAGTTCAAGAACCTGGACATCGGTGTCGCGGTCGGCGACGCGGGTCACAAGACCAAGCCGCAGGCCGGCACGGTCACCAGCCCGTACGCGTTCTCGCAGCGCGCCGACAAGGCGATCCTGACCAACGTGCGTCAGAAGGCGTGGGCGACCACGGCGGGCACCTTCAAGCTGCCCGACCTGAAGCTGCGTCTGCTCGGTGGCGACCAGCCGTGCTACCAGGACATCAAGGACTGATCCGGTCCTGGTGAATGACCGGACGGGCGGGCGCCGGCGGCCGTTGCCGCCCGCCCGTCCGGGCTCCACAGAGTTCTCCGTACCACCGTTTCCAGGGAGCTGTTGTCCATGAACCCCCAGGCCCCGGTTTACGTTCGCGCAGAAGACGACGCCTGGCTCACCGTGGTGTACTACCACTTCCGCGCCTGGCGCGGTCGCCGTCCCTTCTGGGCCGGGCTGTTCACGCTCCTCGGTGGCTTCCCGATCGCGTACTTCCCGTATGCGGACCTCCGGCTGGGCAACGTCAGTCTCGCCATGGCCACCACCGGCGGCGCGGGCGCACTGATCATCGGTGTACTGCTCATCACGCTGGGCCTGGCCCTCTGGTTCCAGCAGACCATCCGTGTCTTCGCCGGCGTCGCCTCGATCCTGCTGGCGCTCGTGTCCCTGCCGGTCTCCAACCTCGGCGGATTCGGGATGGGCTTCATCTGCTCCCTGGTCGGCGGCGCCCTGGCGCTGTCGTGGGCCCCCGGACAGCCGGTGGACGAGGAGCCTGCGGACCAGCCGCCGGCCACCGTCCCCCTGACCAAGTCGGAGGCGATGGCGGGTGCGCCGGGCGTCCCCGGACCCCGTGCGACGGAGACGGCAAACGCGAGCGAGACGACTGCCCACGCCGATGGCGGGAGGAACAGTGCGGGGTGACGAGACGCAGCGGGCCGTGGCCCCGGGCGCAGAGTCCCGTGAGAGGAAGGGCCCGCGCCACGCGGCGCCCAGGAAGTCGCTGCTGAACAAGATCCAGATACCCGTCGGCAAGACCATGGCACTGGCGGCGATGCCGACGGCCGTGTTCGTCGGCATGGGCATGGCGCCCAAGCTGGCCGTGGCCGACGACAAGGAGATCCCCTTCGCGCCCGGACCGTGCGTGACGCGCTCCGACGAGCCGGCGGAGACCGAGTCGAAGTCCCCGTCCCCCACGCCCTCCACGACGGCCTCGCCGAGCGCGTCGCCCAGCGCGTCGCCCGCACCGTCGACGGCCGCGAAGCCGAAGGCCGGCGCCGCGCCGGAGACCGCCAAGTCCCCGTCGGCGAACGCCCCGGCCCCGGCGACCACCACGCCGGCGCCGACCACGCCGGCGCCGACCAAGTCCGCGAACCCGCTGGACCCGCTGGGCGTCGGCGACAAGCTCAAGGACCTCATCGACGGGCTCGGCCAGCCGCTCAAGGACACCAAGGCGACCCCGACGCCCACGGCCACGCCGTCCACGACGGCCAAGCCGGCCCCGGCCCCGGACCCGGCCGCCGACGCGATCCGGGACGCGGCCAAGCAGGCGGGCGCCAAGGTCGAGGAACTGCCGGACGCCGTCAAGGACACCGTCAAGAAGCCCAAGGACGAGACGCCCAAGGACGAGGGCGGCGAGGACAAGGCCGACAAGGACGACGCCGACAAGGACAAGGGCAAGGACGACAAGGACGAGGCGAAGAAGGACCCGGACGGGAAGGAGCCCTTCCCCTGCCCGACCTACGACGCCGAGGCCCTCGCCAACGCCGAGCTGGAGCAGGGCATCCCGCTCCTGCCGGACGAGCCCTGGTACCTCGACAGCTCGCTGCTGACCCTCTACGGCCTGGACTACCACGGCATCGTCGAGGTGAAGACCGCCGGCGGCAAGGTCAAGAAGGTCCTGAAGTTCACCGCGGACTCCCTGGACATCAAGGACCTCTACCAGACGGTCGGCAAGAACGGGAACGTCGCCCACCTGAAGTCCCGTCCGGGCTCCACGTCCAAGATCCGCGGCGGCACGGTGACGATGTACACCGAGAGCCTCAAGGGGAACCTGTTCGGTCTGATCCCGATCGAGTTCACCCCGAACAGCCCGCCGCCGCTGAACGTCCCGTTCGCCTTCTTCACGGACGTCAAGGTCGTCCAGGCGGCGCAGTTCGGCGGGACCCTCACGGTCCCGGGCCTGAAGAACTACATCGGCCCGCCGGAGTAGTCCGCGCAGGGCCGAGCGCCGCACGCCGTACACACCGAGGGCGGCACCCCGCATCGCTGCGGGGTGCCGCCCTCGGTCTCTGTGCGGCAGAGTCGGGTGCGGCGCTGCGGCGTCAGCCGCGGGCGACGCCACCCAGGTGGTGGACCCGGACCATGTTGGTGGTGCCGGGTACGCCGGGGGGCGAACCGGCCGTGATGATCATGGTGTCGCCGTCGTTGTAGCGGCCGAGCTTGAGCAGCTCGCCGTCGACCAGGTCGACCATCGCGTCGGTGGTGTCCACGTGCGGGACGATGTACGACTCGACGCCCCAGCTCAGCGTGAGCTGGTTGCGGGTGTTGACGTCGGTGGTGAAGGCCAGGATCGGCTGGGTCACCCGGTAGCGCGACAGGCGGCGGGCGGTGTCACCGGACTGGGTGAAGGCGATCAGCGACTGGGCGCCGAGGAAGTCCGCGATCTCGCACGCCGCGCGGGCCACGGAGCCGCCCTGGGTGCGCGGCTTCTTGCCCTGGACCAGCGGCTGGAGGCCCTTGGAGAGGAGCTCCTCCTCGGCCGCCGCGACGATCTTCGACATCGTCTTGACGGTCTCGATCGGATAGGCGCCGACCGAGGACTCGGCCGACAGCATGACCGCGTCCGCGCCGTCGAGGATCGCGTTGGCGACGTCGGACGCCTCCGCGCGCGTCGGACGGGAGTTGGTGATCATCGACTCCATCATCTGGGTCGCCACGATCACCGGCTTGGCGTTGCGGCGGCACATCTCGATGAGCCGCTTCTGGACCATCGGGACCTTTTCGAGCGGGTACTCGACGGCCAGGTCACCGCGGGCCACCATGACCGCGTCGAAGGCGGCGACCACGGCCTCCATGTTCTCGACGGCCTGGGGCTTCTCCACCTTGGCGATGACGGGGACCCGGCGGCCCTCCTCGTCCATCACCTTGTGGACGTCCTTGACGTCGTTGGCGTCGCGCACGAAGGACAGGGCGACCATGTCGCAGCCCATCCGCAGGGCGAAGCGCAGGTCGTCGACGTCCTTCTCCGACAGGGCGGGGACGTTCACGGCGGCACCCGGCAGGTTGATGCCCTTGTGGTCCGAGATGACACCGCCCTCGATGACGATGGTCTTCACCCGGGGGCCGTCGACCTCCGTCACCCGAAGCTCGACGTTGCCGTCGTTGATCAGGACCTGGTCGCCCTTGGCGACGTCGCCCGGGAGCCCCTTGTAGGTGGTGCCGCAGATGGACTTGTCGCCCGGGACGTCCTCGGTGGTGATGGTGAACTCGTCACCGCGCACCAGCTCGACGGGGCCCTCGGCGAAGGTCTCCAGACGGATCTTCGGGCCCTGGAGGTCGGCGAGGACGCCGACGGCGCGCCCGGTGTCCTCGGAGACCTGCCGGACGCGGTCGTACCGCTCCTGGTGTTCTGCCTGGGACCCGTGGCTGAAGTTGAATCGGGCCACGTTCATGCCTGCCTCGATGAGCGCTTTCAGCTGCTCATACGAGTCGACGGCGGGGCCCAGCGTGCAGACGATTTTGGAACGGCGCATGACTGGATCCTATCGGTTTGTTTCGCAGCGGAATATTCCGGCTGGTGGAAAGTCCAAGTGACTAATGGGTAACCAGCGCGTACGCCTGGGTGGCGATCTCCAGTTCCTCATCCGTCGGGACCACCGCCACGGCCACCCGGGCATGATCCGCCGAAATCAGCCGCGGCTGCGGGGAACGCGCCGCGTTGGCTTCGAGATCCAGCGCCAGACCCAGCTCGGCGAGGCCGTCGACCGCCGCCTCCCGGACCTGGTGGGCGTTCTCCCCGACCCCGGCCGTGAACGCCACCGCGTCCACCCGGCCCAGCACCGCCGAGTAGGCCCCGATGTACTTCTTCAGCCGGTGGACGTAGGCGTCGAAGGCAAGGCGTGCCGACGCGTCGCCCTCGCCCGCCCGCCGCAGCACCTCGCGCATGTCGTTGTCGCCGCACATGCCCAGCAGACCGCTCTTCTTGTTCAGGAGCGAATCGATCTCGTCCACCGAGAGGCCGCCCACCCGTGCCAGGTGGAAGACGACCGCCGGGTCGAGGTCGCCCGACCGGGTGCCCATGACCAGCCCCTCCAGCGGGGTCATGCCCATGGACGTCTCCACGCAGATCCCGCCCCGCACGGCCGAGGCGGACGCGCCGTTGCCGAGGTGCAGCACGATCACGTTCACGTCCTCCACCGGCCTGCCGAGCAGGGCGGCCGTCGCCCGGGAGACGTAGGCGTGGGAGGTGCCGTGGAAGCCGTACCGCCGGACGGAGTACGCGTCCGCGGTCGCCGCGTCGATCGCGTACCGCGCCACGTGCTCCGGCATCGTCGAGTGGAAGGCGGTGTCGAAGACGGCGACCTGGGGGATGTCCGCGCGCAGCGAGCGGGCCACCTCGATGCCCGTGACGTTCGCCGGGTTGTGCAGCGGCGCCAGCGGGATCAGGTTCCGGATCTCCGCGAGGACCTCGTCGTCGATCACGGTCGGCCGGGTGAAGCGCGTCCCGCCGTGCACCACCCGGTGGCCCACCGCGGCCAGCTCGGGGGAGTCCAGACCCGTCCCGTCGGCCGCGAGCTCGGCGGCCACGGCCTTCAGGGCGGCCTCGTGGTCCGCGATCGGGCCGTTCTGCTCGCGTCTGCCGCCGGTCGCCGCCGGGCCGGTGAGCGGCTCGTGCACCAGCCGGGAGGTCTCCTCGCCGATGCGCTCGACCAGGCCGACGGCCAGGCGCGACCGGTCCGCCATGTCGAGGAGCTGGTACTTGACGGACGAGGAGCCGGAGTTGAGGACGAGTACGCGCGATGCGGTCACGGCGGGGTCTTTCCTTGTCGCGGGCGGTGGAGAGGGGGGAACGGGAGAAGGAGGAAGGGGCGGAGCGGGTCAGGCGGTGGCGGCGGGGCCCGGGGCGCCCTGCGCCTGGATGGCGGTGATGGCCACGGTGGTGACGATGTCCTGGACGAGTGCGCCGCGCGACAGGTCGTTGACGGGCTTGCGCAGGCCCTGGAGCACCGGGCCGACCGCGACCGCGCCCGCCGAACGCTGCACCGCCTTGTAGGTGTTGTTGCCGGTGTTGAGGTCGGGGAAGACCAGCACGGTCGCCCGGCCGGCCACCTCCGACCCCGGCAGCTTCGTCGCGGCGACGGAGGGCTCCACGGCCGCGTCGTACTGGATCGGGCCCTCGACGGCCAGGTCGGGGCGCTGCTCGCGGACGATCTCGGTGGCCTTGCGCACCTTGTCGACGTCGGCGCCCGAACCGGAGGTGCCCGTCGAGTACGAGAGCATCGCCATCCGCGGCTCGACACCGAAGGCGGCGGCGGTGGCCGCGGACTGGACGGCGATGTCGGCCAGTTGCTCGGCGTTAGGGTCGGGGTTGACCGCGCAGTCTCCGTAGACGAGGACCCGGTCGGCCAGGCACATGAAGAAGACCGAGGAGACGATGGACGCCTCCGGCTTGGTCTTGATGATCTCGAAGGCCGGGCGGATGGTCGCGGCGGTGGAGTGCACCGAGCCGGAGACCATGCCGTCGGCCAGGCCCCGCTGGACCATCAGGGTGCCGAAGTAGTTGACGTCGGTGACCACGTCGTGGGCCAGCTCGACGGTCATCCCCTTGTGGGCGCGGACCTGCGCGTAGTACTCGGCGAAACCTTCCCGCAGCGGGGAGGTCGCCGGGTCGATGAGCTGTGCGGCCGAGATGTCGACACCGAGGTCCCCGGCCTTCTTCAGGATCGTCTGCTCGTCGCCCAGCAGGGTCAGGTCGCAGACGCCCCGGCGCAGCACCACGTCCGCGGCGCGCAGCACGCGCTCCTCGGCGCCCTCGGGCAGTACGACGCGGCGGCGCTCGGAACGCGCCCGCTCCAGCAGCTCGTGCTCGAACATCATCGGCGTGACGCGCTCGGAGCGGCCCACCGAGAGCAGGCCGCGCAGCTCGCCGGTGTCCACGTGCCGCTCGAAGAGGCCGAGCGCGGTCTCCAGCTTGCGCGGGGTCGCGGAGTTCAACCGGCTCTGCAGCGAGAACAGTTCGGCGGCGGTCGGGAAGCTGTTGCCGGCCACCGACACCACGGGCGTGCCCGGCGCCAGCTTCGAGGCCAGCGTCAGGATGTCCTGGCCCGGCCGCTCGTTCAGGGTGAGCAGCACACCGGCGATCGGCGGGGTCCCCGAGGCGTGCGCGGCGAGCGCGCCGATGACGAGGTCGGAGCGGTCGCCGGGGGTCACGACCAGGCAGCCCGGCGTCAGGGCGTTCAGGAAGTTCGGGAGCATGGCGCCGCCGAAGACGAAGTCCAGCGCGTCGCGGGCCAGGCCCGCCTCGTCACCGAGGAGCACCTCGCCGTCCAGCGCCCTGGTGATCTGGGCGACCGTCGGGGCGGACAGCGACTTGTCGTCCGGCAGCACGTAGCAGGGCACGGGGAGGCGGGCCGCCAGCCGTTCGGCTATCAGGTCCCGGTCCTCCGCGGCCACCCGGTTGACGACCATCGCGACGACGTGGCAGCCCAGGCTCTCGTACGCCCGGTAGGCGTTGCGGGCCTCGGCGCGCACGGCCTCGGCAGGGTGCTTGGTGCCGCCCACGACGGGGACGACGACCGCGCCCAGCTCGTTGGCGAGGCGGGCGTTGAGCGCCAGCTCGTCGGGGAGGTTGGTGTCGGCGTAGTCCGTGCCGAGGACGAGTACGACCTCGTAGTCCCGGGCCAGCCGGTGGTAGCGGTCGACGAGCTGGGAGACCAGCTCGTCGGTGCCCTTCTCGGCCAGGATCGCCGACGCCTCGCGGTACTCCATCCCGTAGGCCGTCGAGGCGTCCTGCTCGATCCGGTAGCGGGCCTTGAGCAGGTCGAAGAGGCGGTCGGGTGCGTCGTGGAGCAGCGGTCGGTAGACGCCGACCCGGCCCGTCTGCCGGGTCAGGAGTTCGATGATCCCGAGTTCGACGACCTGTCGGCCGTCCCCCCGCTCGATACCGGTCACGTACACGCTGCGCGTCACGCGTGCTCTCCGTCTCTCGTGTGGTCGATCGGCCCGGTTGGACTGGCTTGCCCTCTTGACAATACCTCCGCCAATGGATAGGGCGCCCGATGGAACAAAGGCCCGGTCCGGAGGGCCGGAAGGCCTCCGGGGCGAGTGGCGCGGAGCGCGCCCCACCCGGAGCCCGTGGAACAATCGGACAGGCGGCATCAATACGCCCTGCACGTGTACGGGCCGGCGCAGGCACCCGCACACACGGCCGGGTGCGACCAGGAGCAGGAGACACAGCACGATGCGTATCGGAGTTCTCACCGCGGGCGGCGACTGTCCGGGCCTCAACGCTGTCATCCGGTCGGTCGTACACCGCGCGGTCGTCGGGCACGGCGACGAGGTCATCGGCTTCGAGGACGGCTTCAAGGGCCTCCTCGACGGCCACTTCCGCCCCCTCGACATCAACGCCGTCAGCGGCATCCTCGCCCGCGGCGGCACGATCCTCGGCTCGGCGCGGATGGAGCGGGCCCGGCTGCACGAGGCCGCCGAGAACGCGCAGGAGCTGGCCGTCCGCTACGGCATCGACGCCCTCATCCCGATCGGCGGTGAAGGCACCCTGACCGCCTCCCGCATGCTGTCCGACGCCGGCATGCCGGTCGTCGGCGTCCCGAAGACCATCGACAACGACATCTCCTCCACCGACCGCACCTTCGGCTTCGACACCGCCGTCATGGTCGCCACCGAGGCCATCGACCGCCTCAAGACCACCGCCGAGTCGCACCAGCGCGTCATGGTGGTCGAGGTCATGGGCCGCCACGCGGGCTGGATCGCCCTGGAGTCCGGCATGGCGGGCGGCGCCCACGGCATCTGCCTGCCGGAGCGCCCCTTCGAGGTGGACGCCCTGGTCAAGATGGTCGAGGAACGCTTCGCCCGCGGCAAGAAGTTCGCCGTCGTCTGCGTCGCGGAGGGCGCGCACCCGGCCGCCGGCTCCATGCCGTACGAGAAGGGCGCGATCGACGCCTACGGCCACGAGCGCTTCGCCGGCATCGGCAACCGCCTCGCCGTCGAGCTGGAGCACCGCCTGGGCAAGGAGGCCCGCCCGGTCATCCTCGGCCACGTCCAGCGCGGAGGCGTCCCCACCGCCTACGACCGCGTCCTCGCGACCCGCTTCGGCTGGCACGCCGTCGAGGCGGTCCACCGCGGCGAATTCGGCAACATGACCGCCCTGCGCGGCACCGACATCGTGATGGCCCCCCTCGCCCACGCGGTCACCGCGCTCAAGACCGTCCCCGAGGACCGGATGTACGAGGCCGAGTCGGTCTTCTGACCCCCGGCCGCCCCGGGCGGACGCCCGCGCCCTCCGGGCGGCCCGGCCCCGACCTACGACGCGCCGCCCGCGAGCTGCCAGAAGCGGTCCACGATGCCCGTCAGGAACTCGCGGCCCGCGTCCCCGCTGGCCGCCTCGCCCTGACCGCCGCCCCAGCTGAGCGTCGCCACCATCCGCGACTGGTAGTCCCCGTGCAGCTGCTCCAGCACCCGCTCCAGGTGGTGCCGGGGGATCGGCAGCAGCTTGCCGAGCGGCTTCACGTACGCCTGCCAGCGCGTGGTGACCGCGCTGCGCAGCAGCTCGGCCAGCTCCTCGTGCTTGCCGGTCGCCGTCACGAACTGGGCCAGGGTCAGCCCGAGCACCGTGGCCAGGGCGGCGGACTGCCGCTCGTTGCCCTTCCAGCGCCCGGTGTCCTCCATCTTCTGGTAGGCGCTCGTCTCCAGGCCGATCCGCCGGGCCAGTTCGTCCGCGGCCAGCCCGCGGGCCATCCGGTGCTCCCGCAACGTGACCGGCTCGGCGAGCAGTTCGCCCGGAGCGCACCACAGGACGCCCGCGAGCGCGGTGAGCTCGGCGGACGACGGTGATATCTCCCCGCGCTCCCAGGCCATCACCGTCTCGGGCGCGACGACGAGTCCGTACTGGGCGCGCAGGCCGTAGGCGACATGTCCGGGAGCCATGCCCAGGGCCGCGCGCAGGCGCCGCGCGGCGGGGGCATTGAATGGTGGGCTGGAGTGCACACCGCACACCGTAGAAGTGGCCGGGCTGCGCCGCCTACAGACCAAACAAACAAGCCCATACCTCGTAGGAAAGTCCTAGGAAGTAGGGGGCTTTTGGCGAGTTTTCCGGCGACTGTCCGGTAATCGGGGCACTCGAAGATCCAGTACTCAGTACGGTTCCAGCCAACGCCCGGCGACGCAAGACCCCTCACACGCCCTCCCCGGAATGTGAACCGGAACGCCTTCCTGTACGTGGTTCCTGTGGGGCCCTCGCATACGGGGGTGGCGAGGGCCCCGCCCTCCCCGCCCCTTGCCCTGACGTCGGCGTCAACGCTTACGGTCGGTCCATGCGCATCGGCGAACTGGCGGAACGCGCCGGGACCAGCACCCGGACGCTGAGGTACTACGAGGCGCGCGGGCTGCTGCCCGCGCGGCGCGCGGACAACGGCCACCGGACCTACGACGAGGACGACCTGCGGCTGCTGCGGGAGATCCGCACGCTCCAGGACTTCGGCTTCGAACTGGAAGAGACCCGGCCGTTCCTGGAGTGCCTGCGGGCCGGCCACCCGGCCGGGGACTCGTGCCCCGCTTCGCTCGCCGTCTACCGGCGCAAGCTCGCCGAGCTGGACGACCTGATCGGCCGGCTCGCAGACGTACGGGACCAGGTCGCGCGGCAGCTCGCCGGCGCCGAGGAGGCAGCCGGCGAGGCCGCCGCCCCGCGCTGCGAGATGACGCCCTGACCCCCACGAGAGAGGAATCGACATGGTGCACGCCCACGGAGTGGCCGAGGTGACCGACGCGGACTTCGAGGCCGAGGTCCTCGCCGAGCGCGGCAGGCCCGTCCTGGTCGAGTTCACGGCGGACTGGTGCGGCCCCTGCCGCCAGCTCGCCCCGGTGCTGTCGAGCATCGCCGCCGAGGAGGCCGAGCGCCTCAAGGTCGTGCAGATCGACGCGGACCGCAACCCCGGCACCGTGGCCCGGTACGGGGTGCTGTCCATGCCGACCCTGCTCCTCTTCCGCGACGGCGAACCCGTCCGCCAGATGGTCGGCGCCCGGCCCAGGCGCCGCCTCCTCCAGGAACTGGACGACCAGCTCGCTACGGCCTGAGCCAGATCGTGGCCAGCGGCGGCAGCGTCATCCGCAGGCTCGCCGGGCGGCCCTGGGCCGGTACCGGCTCGGGCCGCAGCGGCTGCGCGTGGTGCACCCCGCTGCCGCCGTAGGCCTCCCTGTCGGTGTTGAGGACCTCACGCCACTGCGGCACCTCCTCCGGCACCCCGATCCGGTAGCCGTGCCGGACCACGGGCGAGAAGTTCGACACCGCCAGCAGCTGCGAACCGTCCTGCGCGTACCGCAGGAAGGCGAAGACGTTGTCCTCCGCGGCGTCCGCCTCGACCCAGGCGAAGCCCTCCGGTACGGTGTCGCGCTCCCACAGCGCCGGCGCCGCCGCGTAGGCGAGGTTCAGGTCGCGCACGAGGTCGCGCACGCCCCGGTGGTCGGCGGCCGCCCCGTAGGAGGAGTCCAGCAGCCACCAGTCCGGCCCGTGGCTCTCCGACCACTCCGACCCCTGGGCGAACTCCTGCCCCATGAAGAGGAGTTGCTTGCCCGGATGGGCCCACATGAAGCCGAGGTACGCCCGGTGCGCGGCCCGCTGCTGCCACCAGTCGCCGCCCGGGATCTTCGACACGAGCGAGCGCTTGCCGTGCACCACCTCGTCGTGCGAGATCGGCAGCACGTAGTTCTCGCTGAAGGCGTAGATCATCCCGAAGGTCATGTCGTGGTGGTGGTACTTGCGGTGCACCGACTCCTTCGACATGTAGCGCAGGGTGTCGTGCATCCAGCCCATGTTCCACTTCAGGCCGAAGCCCAGCCCGCCGCCGTCCGTCGGCCGGGTCACGCCGTCCCAGGCGGTGGACTCCTCCGCGATGGTCACCACCCCCGGGCAGCGGCGGTACACGGTGGCGTTCATCTCCTGCAGGAACGCCACGGCGTCCAGGTTCTCCCGGCCGCCGTGCTCGTTGGGCGTCCACTCGCCCTCGCCCCGCGAGTAGTCCAGGTAGAGCATCGAGGCCACCGCGTCCACGCGCAGCCCGTCCACGTGGAACTCCTCGCACCAGTACACGGCGTTGGCGACGAGGAAGTTGCGCACCTCCTTGCGCCCGTAGTCGAACTCCAGCGTCCCCCAGTCCGGGTGCGCGGCCCGCCGCGGGTCGTGGTGCTCGTACAGGGGCCGTCCGTCGAACTCCGCCAGCGCCCACTCGTCCCGCGGGAAGTGCGCCGGCACCCAGTCGACGATCACGCCGATCCCGGCCCGGTGCAGCGAGTCCACGAGGAAGCGGAAGTCGTCCGGCGTGCCCATCCGCGAGGTCGGGGCGTAGAAGCCGGTGACCTGGTACCCCCACGAGCCGCCGAAGGGGTGCTCGGCGACCGGCATCATCTCCACGTGCGTGAAGCCCAGCTCCTTGACGTACGCGGGGAGCTGCTCGGCGAGCTGGCGGTAGGAGAGCCCCGGCCGCCAGGACGCCAGGTGCAGTTCGTACACCGAGAAGGGGGCCTGGTGCGGGGGGCGGGCGCCGCGCCTCGCCATCCATTCCGCGTCCTGCCACGCGTACTGCGACGCCGTGACCACGGAGGCGGTCGCCGGCGGGACCTCCGTGGACCGGGCCATCGGGTCGGCGCGCAGCGTGTGGCTGCCGTCGGGGCGCGTGATGTCGTACTTGTACAGCGTCCCCGCGCCGACCCCGGGCAGGAACAGCTCCCAGACACCGCTCGCGCCGAGCGAGCGCATCGGATGGGCGACCGAGTCCCAGTACGAGAAGTCCCCGGCGACCCGCACCCCCTGCGCGTTCGGCGCCCACACGGTGAACCGGGTGCCCGCCACGCCCTGGTGCACCATCGGCTGGGCGCCCAGCGCCGTCCACAGCCGCTCGTGGCGGCCCTCGCCGATCAGGTGGAGGTCCAGCTCGCCGAGGGCGGGCAGGAACCGGTAGGCGTCCTCGACCTCGATCTCGTCGCCCTCGTACGCCACCAGCAGCCGGTAGTCCGGTACCGCCGCCAGCGGCAGCAGACCGGAGAACAGCCCGTCGCCCTCGTCGTGGAGCTCCGCCCGCAACCCCTTGGCGATCACCGTGACCGCCTTGGCGTAGGGGCGCAGTGCCCGGAAGGCCACCCCGCCGTGCTGGGTGCGCGCGCCCAGCACCGCGTGCGGGTCGTGGTGGCGGCCCTCCAGCAGCCGGGCCCGTTCCTCGGAGCCGAGCGCCGGCGCCGGCCGGACCCCGTGCGGAGGGGCGGCACGGCGGGCCCGGGGAGTGCGGGGCTTCTCGGCCGCCGCCGGGGCGGGTGCGGCATCGTCGCGGACGGTCGGTGACGGCTGTCGTGCGGCGCTCACGCGAGCGGCCTCCTCGGGGGCTTCGGGCGGGGGTGCGGATGGGGAGAGAGGGCGGGCGGGGTCGGCGGCACGCGGTGGGCGGGCCGTACCGGTTCCGAGAGCCGCCGGATCGCGGCCATCGGGACGTGCAGCCAGTCGGGGCGGTGCCGGGACTCGTACCGCGCCTCGTACACCGCCTTGTCGGTCTCGTACGCCCGCAGCAGTACGGGATCCTCGCGCGGGTCCCGGCCGGTGGTGCGGGCGTAGCCCTCGCAGAACGCGGCCCGGCAGTCGTCCGCCCAGGCGGGGGCGAACGGCCGGTGCGAGCGGGCGGCGTAGTCGAAGGAACGCAGCATCCCGGCGATGTCGCGCACCGCCGGTTCGGGACGGCGCCGGTCGGCCAGGGGCCGGGCCGGCTCGCCCTCGAAGTCGATCAACGACCAGCCGCCGTCGAGGGTGCGCAGGGTCTGACCCAGATGGAGGTCACCGTGGATCCGCTGCGCCGCCACCCCCGCCCCGCGGGACGCGGCCAGGGCGTCGAAGGCCCCCCGCAGCCCGGCCTCGTAGGGCCGCAGCGCCGCGACCTCCCGGGCCGTGGCCGCGAGCCGCGCCGTCATTCCGGCGGCCAGCCGGGCGGTCTGCTCGGGACCGAGGGCGACGGTGGGCAGGGCCGCGGCGAGCGCGCTGTGCACCTCCGCGGTGGCCCGGCCGAGCGCGTGCGCCTCGGCGGTGAAGTCCTCGCCGGCGCCGAGCCGGCGCAGTGCCAGCTGCCAGCCGTCGTCGGAGCCGCGCAGGTACGGCTGGAGCACGCCCAGCGTCAGCGGTTCGCCACCGGGTGGCTCCGCCTCGTACCAGGCGACGGGCGCCGGCACCCGCGTGCAGCCGGCCGCGGCCAGCGCCCTGGGCAGCTCCAGGTCCGGGTTGACGCCGGGGCCGACCCGGCGGAAGACCTTCAGGATGAACGAATCTCCGTAGATCAGGGACGAGTTCGTCTGCTCTCCGGACAGCGGCCGGGGCGTGAGCCCGGCCGGGATCGGCGTGGCCGGATCGCGGTCGAAACGCAGCGGGCCGAGCGTGCCGGGCGAGCGCAGCCGCTCCATCAGCATCGCCGCGAGCCGGGGGTCGCCCAGCGCCTCGTAGACCACCCGGCCGGCGTAGGGGCCCTCCTCGGCGTGGCCGATGAGGGTGGGGGCGAGTGCGGGCGGCAGGGACGGGCGGATGCCCAGCAGCAGCTGGTAGCAGTCCCCGTCCACGTCCAGGAGCACGTGCAGCAGTCCGGGGGTGGAACCGGGGGGCAGCAGGTCGGCCGCCGAGACGGTCGTGAGTCTGCTGATGGCCCGGCCCTTGCCCGCGAACCAGCGCTGCGCGGGCAACCAGGCCCGCAGCATCGGTTCCAGCGGGGCGATCCCGGCGGCCCGGTCGGCAGTGAGCCGGCTCCGGGCGGATGCAGCCTCCGACATGGCGTCGCGTCCTTTCCCCGGGCCGTCACAGAATGCGCAGAGTGTCCCGGATGCGCGGCAGTTGCTTCTCCGGCATGTGCGTGTGTCGGGTCAGGATGATCCGTACAGGGGCGGGCGATTGACCCGTTCGAGCCGCCCGCCCCTTGCTTCAGGCGTGTCCGCCTGTGACCGTGCCGCTATTCGGCGCGGCGGTCACCGCGCTGTTCGGCACGCAGCCGGAACCAGTAGAAGCCGTGTCCCGCCAGGGTCAGCAGGTACGGCCACTCGCCGATCGGCGGGAAGCGCACGTCACCGGTGAGCTCCACCGGTACCCGCCCGTTGAACGACTGCAGGTCCAGCTCGGTGGGCTGCGCGAAGCGCGAGAAGTTGTGCACGCACAGCACCAGGTCGTCCCCGTACTCGCGCAGGAACGCGAGCACCGCCGGGTTGGACGACTGCAGTTCGGTGTACGAGCCGAGGCCGAAGGCGGGGTTCGCCTTGCGGATCTCGATCAGCCGACGGGTCCAGTGCAGCAGCGAGGAGGGCGACGCCATGGCCGCCTCGACGTTGGTGACCTGGTACCCGTGGACCGGGTCCATGATGACCGGCAGGTTCAGCCTGCCCGGATCGCACGAGGAGAAACCGGCGTTGCGGTCCGGGGTCCACTGCATGGGGGTGCGGACGCCGTCGCGGTCGCCCAGCCAGATGTTGTCGCCCATGCCGATCTCGTCGCCGTAGTAGAGGACCGGCGAGCCGGGCAGCGACAGCAGCAGGGCCGTGAACAGCTCCATCTGGTTGCGGTCGTTGTCCAGCAGGGGGGCGAGGCGGCGCCGGATGCCGATGTTGGCCCGCATCCGCGGGTCCTTGGCGTACTCGGCGTACATGTAGTCGCGCTCTTCGTCCGTGACCATTTCGAGGGTGAGCTCGTCGTGGTTGCGCAGGAAGATGCCCCACTGGCAGTTCTTCGGGATGGCCGGGGTCTTGGCCAGGATCTCGGAGACCGGGTAGCGCGACTCTCTTCGCACCGCCATGAAGATGCGCGGCATGACCGGGAAGTGGAACGCCATGTGGCACTCGTCGCCGCCCTTGGCGAAGTCCCCGAAGTAGTCGACGACGTCCTCGGGCCACTGGTTGGCCTCGGCGAGCAGCACGGTGTCCGGGTAGTGCGCGTCGATCTCCGCCCGGACCCTCTTCAGCAGCTGGTGGGTGCGGGGGAGGTTCTCGCAGTTGGTGCCCTCCTCGGCGTACAGGTAGGGCACGGCGTCGAGGCGGAAGCCGTCGATGCCGAGGTCCAGCCAGAACCGCAGGGCGGAGATGATCTCCTCCTGGACGGCCGGGTTCTCGAAGTTGAGGTCCGGCTGGTGGGAGAAGAAGCGGTGCCAGTAGTACTGCTTGCGGACCGGGTCGTACGTCCAGTTCGAGGTCTCGGTGTCGACGAAGATGATCCGGGCGTCCTGGTACTGCTTGTCGTTGTCGGCCCACATGTAGTAGTCGCCGTAGGGGCCCTCCGGGTCCTTGCGCGACTGCTGGAACCACTCGTGCTGGTCGCTGGTGTGGTTCATGACGAAGTCGATGATCACCCGCATGCCGCGGGTGTGCGCGGCGTCGACGAACTCCACGAAGTCGGCGAGGTCGCCGAACTCGGGCAGCACCGAGGTGTAGTCGGAGACGTCGTAGCCGCCGTCGCGCAGGGGCGAGGCGAAGAACGGCGGCAGCCACAGGCAGTCGACGCCGAGCCACTGGAGGTAGTCCAGTTTGGCGGTGAGGCCCTTGAGGTCCCCGACGCCGTCGCCGTTGCTGTCGTGGAAGGAGCGGACGAGGACCTCGTAGAAGACGGCCCGCTTGAACCAGTCGGGATCGCGGTCCTTGGCTGGGGTGTCCTCGAAGGTGTCGTGGACGGGATCGTTGATCATCATGTGGTGGGTGACCCTCCGGTGGGCGGGGACGGTCGCAGAGCGGCCAGGACGTGCGCGGGCGTGCGGCCCGGCTCTAGACGCACGTAGTTCGCCCTGCCCCAGTGATAGGTCTCGCCGGTGAGCTCGTCGCGCACCGCGAGGGACCCGTGCCAGTCGAGGCCGAGTACCGGCATGTCCAACGAGACCGTCGCCTCCTGGGTGTGGTGCGGATCGAGGTTGACGACCACCAGTACGGAATTGGCGCCCGCGTGCTTCGAATAGGCGATCACCTGTTCGTTGTCGGTCGGGTGGAAGTGGATGTCGCGCAGCTGCTGGAGCGCGGGGTTGCGCCGGCGCAGCCGGTTCAGGGTGGTGATCAGCGGGGCGATGGTGCGGCCCTCGCGGTCGGCGGCGGCCCAGTCGCGCGGCCGGAACTCGTACTTCTCGGAGTTCAGGTACTCCTCGCTGCCCTCGCGCACCGGGGTGTTCTCGCACAGCTCGTAGCCGGAGTAGATGCCCCAGGTGGGGGACAGGGTGGCGGCGAGGACGGCGCGCACCTCGAAGGCGGGGCGGCCGCCCTTCTGCAGGTACTCGTGCAGGATGTCGGGCGTGTTGACGAAGAAATTCGGCCGCATCACCGAGGCGGACGCGGTGCCGGACAGCTCGGTCAGGTATTCGGTCAGCTCGGCCTTGGTGTTGCGCCAGGTGAAGTACGTGTAGGACTGCTGGAAGCCGACGGCGGCGAGCGCGCGCATCATCGCGGGCCGGGTGAAGGCCTCCGCCAGGAAGATCACGTCCGGGTCGGACTTGTTGATGTCCGCGATCACCTTCTGCCAGAAGACGACGGGCTTGGTGTGCGGATTGTCGACCCGGAAGATGCGCACCCCGTGGTCCATCCAGTGCCGCAGGATCCGGCAGGTCTCCTCGACGATGCCGGCCATGTCGGTGTCGAAGTGGACCGGGTAGATGTCCTGGTACTTCTTCGGCGGGTTCTCGGCGTACGCGATGGTCCCGTCGGCGCGGTGGCGGAACCACTCCGGGTGCTTCTCCACCCACGGGTGGTCGGGGGAGCACTGGAGGGCGAAGTCCAGCGCGATCTCCATGTGCAGCTCACGGGCGCGGGCGACGAAGGCGTCGAAGTCCTCGATGGTGCCCAGTTCGGGGTGGACCGCCTCGTGCCCGCCCTCGGTGGAGCCGATGGCCCACGGTACGCCGGGGTCCCAACTGCCCGCGGAAAGCGTGTTGTTCGGGCCCTTGCGGTAGGTGCTGCCGATGGGGTGGATGGGCGGCAGGTAGACCACGTCGAAGCCCATCGCGGCGATGGCGGGCAGCCGCTCGGCGGCGGTCCGGAAGGTGCCGCTGACCGGGGCCTCGCCGGGCTCCAGCACCGCTCCCTCGGAGCGCGGGAACATCTCGTACCAGGAGCCGAAGAGGGCCCGCTTGCGCTCGACGAGCACGGGCAGCGGTTTGGAGGCGGTGACCAGCTCCCGCAGGGGGCGCCGGGCGAGCGCGGCCGCCACGGCGGGGGAGAGGGCGGCCTCGTACCGCTCGGCGGCCGGCCGGTCCTCGTCCCGCATGATGTCGGCTGCGGCCAGGACGGCCTCGCGGCCGTCGCGCTTGGGGATCCGGGCCGCGGCCCGCTCGTAGAGCTCGGCGCCCTCCAGCAGCACCAGCCCGGTGTCGATCCCGGCGGGGATCTTGATCGCGGCATGGGCCCGCCAGGTGCCCACCGGGTCGCTCCACGCCTCGACGGTGTACGTCCACCTCCCCTCGACCTCGGCGGAGACCCGGGCGCCCCACCGGTCGGTGCCGGGAGCGAGTTCGCTCAGCGGCACGGGGGGCCGCAGCCGCCCCTTCGGATCACGCAGGACGACGTGGGCGGAGAGGGCGTCGTGTCCTTCGCGGAACACGGTGGCGGAGATCTCGAAGACCTCGTCCACGACCGCCTTGGCGGGTCTGGCGCCGCAGTCGACGGCGGGGCGGACGTCCAGCACGGGAATGCGACCGATCATGATGGGATCACCTGGGGGCAGTTCGCAGGGCTCGGTGACAACAGTCCAGCCGGTGTCACGACTGGTAGTGCACGCTCTGTTCGCTCTGTTTCTAGCCGC
Organism: Streptomyces sp. WAC03905; assembly: GCF_057371075.1. NCBI lineage: Bacteria > Bacillati > Actinomycetota > Actinomycetes > Kitasatosporales > Streptomycetaceae > Streptomyces > Streptomyces sp. WAC03905. The sequence continues at coordinate 2,629,743 of NZ_JBXYDZ010000003.1, read as the reverse complement.
TCAAGAGACGGCTGGGCTGCGGGCATGGCCGCTCCTGTCCGCGTTCACTCGGGTGGCGGGGAGAGGGTTTGTGGGCGGGTGCGCCGTGCGTGTACCACGTGTACCCGGGGAGCCCTTCCCACTCTCCCCCAGCCCAATCCGCGCACTTGGTTAACTACTCGTACGTAGTGGCACGGGCAATACCAAGGCTCCGCTCGACATCCGGCGGGGCTCCGTCAAGTCGGCCGGGACTAGGTGACGTAGGAGCCCGCAACACCCGTCTCACGGCTCTCCGCAGCCCCTCGGGAACCACCCGCGCGGGGGTATGCGAGACAGCGGGTCCATGGTGCCGCGGGACGGGAGTGACCCGTGTTTCGCAGGATTTGAGAGATGTGGCCGAAAAAAGCCGGTCCTGGCCGGAGAGGCCCCGGCTCCGCGGCGGCCGGAAGCGGTGCGATGCCCGTCGGCCGCCAGGACACCGGCCGGGACGCCGGCACGGCCGAGACGCCGTACCGGGGGAACGGGCCGCGCGCCCTCCCCTTCGGGGAAACGGGCTGCACTCCCTCCTCCCGGGGCAGCCACTCGCGCACGGGCGCGGCGCCTCCACTGCTCGGCAGCCGGCGCCGGGATCATGGTGCCCGGCAGAGGCGGCATGGCCGGAATGCGGGGGCGTCGCTAGCCTTCCCGGGGTGATGCGCGGGTGCACAGCGTGGTGCGGCCGCTCCGATCCGCAATCCCCTGCGAAGGTGGAACGTGTGAAGGCTATCCGTCGATTCACCGTGCGCCCCGTCCTCCCGGAGTCCCTGCTGCCGCTCACCGATCTCGCGCGCAACCTGCGCTGGTCGTGGCATGCCGAGACCCGCGAACTCTTCCAATCCGTCGACCCCGAGGGCTGGCAGGCCGCCGGCGGAGATCCCGTCCGGCTGCTCGGCACGGTCTCCGCCGCCAGGCTTGAGGAACTGGCCGGAGACCGTCGGTTCCTGCGGCGCCTCGCCGTCGCCGCCGCCGACCTCGATGACTACGTGAACGGTGGGAGGTGGTACCAGAGCCGGGAGAACGGCCCGGAACTGCCCGCCGCCATCGCCTACTTCTCCCCGGAATTCGGGATCACCGCCGCCCTGCCCCAGTACTCCGGCGGCCTCGGCATCCTCGCCGGGGACCACCTGAAGGCCGCCAGCGACCTCGGCGTCCCGCTCATCGGCGTGGGACTCCTCTACCGCCACGGCTACTTCCGCCAGTCGCTCTCCCGCGACGGCTGGCAGCAGGAGCACTATCCCGTCCTCGACCCCAACGAACTCCCGCTCGGCCTGCTCCGCCAGGACGACGGCACCCCCGCCCGCGTCTCGCTGACCCTGCCCGGCGGCCGCGCCCTGCACGCCCACGTCTGGCAGGCGCGCGTCGGGCGCGTCCCCCTGCTGCTCCTGGACTCCGACGTCGAGGACAACGACGCCACCGCCCGCGAGGTGACCGACCGGCTCTACGGCGGCGGCAGCGACCACCGGCTCCTCCAGGAGATGCTGCTCGGCATCGGCGGCGTGCGCGCGGTGCGCGCGTACTGTGCGATCACCGGCCACCCCGACCCCGAGGTCTTCCACACCAACGAGGGCCACGCCGGTTTCCTGGGGCTGGAGCGCATAAGGGAACTGGAGCGGGAGCAGGGCCTCGGCTTCGACGCAGCCGTCGAGGCGGTGCGCGCCGGAACCGTGTTCACCACGCACACCCCCGTCCCGGCCGGGATCGACCGGTTCGAGCGGAGCCTGGTCGCCCGGCACTTCGGTGAGGGCGGGGAACTGGCCGGAGTACCGGTCGACCGGATCCTCGAACTGGGCGCGGAGTCCTTCCCCGGCGGCGACCCCGGCGTGTTCAACATGGCGGTGATGGGGCTGCGGCTGGCCCAGCGGGCCAACGGCGTGTCCACCCTGCACGGCGCGGTCAGCCGGGAGATGTTCGCCGGGCTGTGGCCCGGCTTCGACCCGGCCGACGTCCCCATCACCTCCGTGACCAACGGTGTCCACGCCCCGACCTGGGTGGCCCCCGAGGTCGTCCGGCTCGGTTCCCGCCAGATCGGGGCCGGCCGTACCGAGGACGCCCTGTCGGTCGGCGGTTCCCGTCGCTGGGACGCCGTCGCCGACATTCCCGACCAGGACGTGTGGGACCTGCGCCGGGTGCTCCGCGAGCAGCTGGTCCAGGAGGTACGGGACCGGCTGCGCGCCTCCTGGCTCCAGCGCGGGGCCGCCGCCGCCGAACTGGGCTGGGTGGACTCCGTACTCGACCCCGACGTGCTGACCATCGGCTTCGCCCGGCGCGTGCCCTCGTACAAGCGGCTGACGCTGATGCTGCGCGACCCGGACCGGCTGCGCAGGCTGCTGCTGGACCCGGAGCGGCCCGTGCAGATCGTCGTGGCGGGCAAGGCGCACCCGGCCGACGACGGCGGCAAGCGGCTCGTGCAGGAGCTGGTGCGCTTCGCCGACGACCCGCGGGTGCGCCACCGGATCGTCTTCCTGCCCGACTACGGCATGGCCATGGCGCAGAAGCTGTACCCGGGCTGTGACGTCTGGCTGAACAACCCGCTGCGCCCGCTGGAGGCGTGCGGCACGAGCGGGATGAAGGCCGCGCTGAACGGCTGTCTCAACCTGTCCGTCCTGGACGGCTGGTGGGACGAGTGGTTCGAGCCGGACTTCGGCTGGGCCATCCCGACCGCCGACGGGCTCGGCGCGGACGAGGACCGCCGGGACCACCTGGAGGCGAGCGCCCTCTACGAGCTGATCGAGGGCCGCGTCGCGCCCCGGTTCTACGACCGGGCCGGGCGCGCCGGGCTCCCGGTGCGGTGGATCGAGATGGTCCGGCGCACGCTCGTGTCACTGGGGCCGAAGGTGCTGGCCGGGCGGATGGTGCGCGAGTACGTGGAGCGGCTGTACGCACCGGCCGCGCTCGCCCACCGCGCCCTCACCGCCGACGCGGCGCGGGACCTCGCCTGGTGGAAGGGCCGGGTCCGGGCGGCGTGGCCGCGGGTGGGCGTCGAGCACGTGGAGGCGCTGGCCGCGGCTCCCGTGAACGGCACCGCCGAGCTGGGAGCCACCCTCACGCTGCGGGTGCAGGTGTCGCTGGACACGCTCGCGCCCGAGGACGTGGAGGTGCAGGCGGTCGCGGGCCGGGTGGACCCGCAGGACGTGATCCGCGACGGGCGGACCTTCCCGCTGAAGCCGGCCGCCGGTCCCGACATGGAGGGCCGCTGGGTCTACGAGGGCCCGCTCGCCCTCGACCGCACCGGGCCGTTCGGCTACACGGTCCGGATCCTGCCGACGCATCCGCTGCTGGCGACCCCGGCCGAACTGGGCCTGGTCGCGGCTCCCGCGGACACGGACAACGGCGGCGGGGTACTGCTGCGGTAGCGCGGGCGTGAGCTGCGCGGAACGGGCGGGCGGCGGGTCGACCGCCGCCCGCCCCACGGCGGCGCCCGGCGGGGACCTCCCGGGTGAACCTGCGCACGCGCCCCGCATGCCGAATCGTTTCAGCGCCCCGGTCCGCTCCTACGCTGCCCGCGGATGCCACCGGATCCGGCGTCCGCGGAACCCGAGGAACCGAGGAACGGACTCTCACCCATGCGTCTTGGCACCACCGCCGCCGTGTTCGCCGGCGCTCTCGCGCTCGCCCTGCCCACGGCCGGCCCCGCGCCGGCCGACGACCACGGGGACCGCCTCGGCACGCTGTCCTACCGGTACGTCGACGACGCGGGCCGCGAGCGGCAGGGCCGGATCCGGCCCGCGGACGACGGCACCTGCTACCTGCTCACGGGCACGTCCCGCCGCGACCCCGCCGTCCAGGTCACCAACCGGACGCGGTCGCGGGCCCTGCTGTACGACAACCCCGGCTGCGCCGGCCGCGCGGTGGCGACGCTGAGGCCGAACGGGACGGTGTCGGACGTGCGGGTCGTCGCCGCCTTCTTCAAGCCGGTGGACGAATCCGGTCAGGGTCCCGGCCGCGGTGACTGGGGCGACGGGGGAGAGGAGGGCCAGAGCCGCGGTGACTGGGGCGACGGCGGCGAGGAGGGCCAGGGCCGCGGTGACTGGGGCGACGGGGGCGAGGAGGGCCAGGGCCGCGGTGACTGGGGCGACGGCCGCGAGGAGGGCCAGGGCCGCGGCGACCAGGGTGACGCCGACGCGGTGGAGGAAGCGGAGCAGACGGACGGGCCGGAGGAGGACTTCGTCCCGATGGTGCTGCGCGCCCTCGGCTGACCCGCCGCACCGCGACCGTCAGCCCCGTCAGCCCCGTCAGCCCCGTCCGGCCCATGGGACAGGGCCGCCCGGGGAGGTCTTCTCCCGGGCGGCCCCGTGTCTATCTGTCCGTGCGGCTGTGACTCACGCTGCCCGACGGATCAGAAGGTGAGCTTCCAGCTGTTGATGTAGCCGGTGTCCAGGCTGGCGGCGTCCCGGACGCGGAGCTTCCAGGTGCCGTTGGCGACCTCCGAGGAGGCGTTCACGGTGAAGGTCTGGACGATGTTGTCCGCGCTGCCACCGGTGCGGTTGCGCAGGTTGTAGACGCTGCCGTCGGGGGCGACCAGGTCGACCACCAGGTCACCGACGTAGGTGTGGACGATGTTCACGTCCACCTTCAGCGTGCTCGGGGCGTTGCCCGTGCGCGTCACGCTGATCGGGGACTCGACCGTGGCGTTGTCCTTGATCTGGTAGTCGGCCGTGTTCTCGAAGACGTTCTGCTGGCCGGTGCCGACGGTCCAGGTGAAGGACGCCGTGCCGGTCTTGCTCTGCGAGTCGGTCACGGTGACGGTCACGTTGGACGTGCCCGCGGTGGTGGCCGTACCGGAGATCAGACCGGTCGAGGAGTTGATCGACAGGCCGGCCGGCAGGCCGGTCGCCGCGTAGCTCAGCGCACCCGGGTTGGTGCTCGTGGCCTGGACCTGCAGGCTCACGGCGGTGTTGATCTGGGTGGTCTGGTTGGCGATCGGGGTGACCGAGACGCCGCTGACGATGCGCGGGCCGACGTTGATGGCCGCCCACGCGTTCGCCGCGTTGTTGTAGGTGGTCGAGCCCGCGCCGTACAGGTCGGCCGCCGCCTGCAGGGTCGCCGTACGGGCGGCCGCGTAGTTGGTGTTCGACTTGAACAGACCGGTGGTCAGCGCGCGGAACCAGATCTTCGAGGCGGCGTCGCGGCCGATCGCGGTGACCGGGAGACCGTCGGAGGTCGGCGAGTCGTAGCTCACGCCGTTGACGACCTTGGCGCCCGAGCCCTCGGAGGCCAGGTAGTACCAGTGGTTGGCCGGGCCCGAGGAGTAGTGGACGTCGATGCCGCCGAGGCCGGAGTACCAGGCGTCCTTGGACGAGCCGTCCTTGCTCGGCTTGTCCATGTAGCGCAGCGGGGTGCCGTCGCCGTTGATGTCGATCTTCTCGCCGACCAGGTAGTCACCGACGTCCTGGGGGTTGTTGGCGTAGAACTCGACGGCGGCCGCCATGATGTCGGAGGTCGCCTCGTTCAGACCGCCGGGCTCACCGCTGTAGGTCATGTTGCCGGTGACCGAGGTCAGACCGTGGGTCATCTCGTGCGCGGCGACGTCGGTGGAGGTGAGGGGCTTGTTGTTGCCCTCGCCGTCGCCGTACGTCATGCAGAAGCAGGAGTCGGACCAGAAGGCGTTCACGTAGGAGTTGCCGTAGTGGACCCGGCTGTACGGGGCCACGCCGTCGTTGCGCAGGCCGTTGCGGCCGTGCACGTTCTTGTAGTAGTCCCACGTGACCGCGGCGCCGTAGTGGGCGTCACCGCCGGCCGTCTCCAGGTTGGACGGCAGGCCGTTGCCCCAGACGTCGTCCGGGCCGGAGAACAGCGTGCCGGTGCCGGAGCCCGTGCCGCGGTTGAGGTTGTAGGTCTTGTGGCTGCCGCGCGCGGCGTCGGTGAGGTTCCAGGTGCTGCCCGACTGCGTGGTGCCCAGGGTGACCTGACCGCTGTACATCGTGTTGCCGGTGCCGGTCTCGATGGCCTGCCACTCGGTGATCTTGGCGCCGGTCTTGGCGTCGGTCACCACGTGCAGCTCGTTCGGGGTGCCGTCGTGCTGGATTCCGCCGACGACGGTCTCGAACGCGAGGACCGGAGCGCCTTCGGCGGCCCAGATCACCTTGCGGGCGTTCTTGGAGGGCTTGGCCTCCTTGGAGCCCTCGGCGCCGGCGGCGGCGACGGCCTGGCTCTCGGCGGCCGCCGGGGTGACGGTGGCGTCCGTGGTGGCGACCTTGATCTCGTGGTGGGTCGCCTTGGTCACACTCTTGGTGACGCCGTCCTTGGCGTGGACCGTGAGGTCACCGCCGAGCACGGGCAGGCCGTTGTAGGTCCGCTCGTACGTCGTGTGCGTCGTACCGTCCGCATCCTGGACGACGTCGCGGACGACGAGCTTCTCGCCACTGCCGAGGCCGAGCGCCTTGGCGGCCTGTGCGGTGGTCGAGTTGGCCTCGGCGAGGAGCGTCGCACGCTCCGATGCGCTGAGTACGCGGTTGGCCGCGCCCGGATTGGACTGGGCGGCCTTGGGTGCCTGTGACGCGGTGGCGTCGGCGGTGGCGGTTCCGGTCTGTATACCTACGGCGAGCAGGGCTGCCGCGGCAACGAGCGCGCCCGCCGCGGTGGCACGCCTCTGGGGGGTGGACCTCAACGCAGACTCCTTCTGCAAGGGGGGTTCCGGATGGCTGGGTGGGCCTCCGGGCAGAGCAGGTGCGGTGCGATGAACGGTCGAAGATTGCCACTTGGCGCGGCGGATGTCAGGGCCGCGTCAAAAGGTTGGCCGGAAACAGTTCGTTGTCCGAAGATACGTATCCGGTATCCGGAGCATTCACCTTCGTGTGCGTCCCAGGGCGTCCAGGATTCGGAACGGGTGCTACCGGTTGCTAACACTTGCGCAACAAGAGACTGGGTTGACCGAAACGGCATTTACCGTACGGGTGTTTGCCGTACTGTTTGCCGGTGCGGCGGTGTCCGTTGCCAGGGGAAGCCGTGGACACTTGCCGAAGTCATAGACCACGTGCCAGGGGGGCCCATGAGGCATGTTCATTTTCCTGCGCAAAGGGTGGCCAGAGCGGCCCATGAGTCCCTGGCGCCCGCACGGCGCCTCGGGGACAAGGCCCGCTGGTACCGTCCGGCCGCGATGGCCGCCGACTTCTTCGGCGCGGCCGTCCCCGTCGGACTCGTCTTCGACGCCGCCCAGCAGGTCCGACCCGTCTACTGCGCGCTGGCCGCGGCCGTGGCGTGGACCGGCATCCAGGCGCTGCGCCGCCGGTACGCCACGCGGGCGCTCGGAGAGTCCCGCGGAGTGCTGCCGGTCCTCCACGACTGGCTGATTCTGATCGGCGTCCTGGCCGTGGCGCGCGTGGTGACCGAGGAGGACACGCCCCGGCTGTCCGCCCTCGGGGCCCTGGTGCCCGCCCTGCTGATCACCGTCGCCTGCCACAAGCTGACCTACCGCCACCTCTCGGCCGCCCGCCGCGAGGCACAGGCCGTGAGCCGCGTCCTCGTCATAGGGGAACCCGACGCGGCCGAGGACGTCATCGCCCACCTCGCCGCCCGCACCGACCACCCGTATGTGGTCGTCGGTGTCGTGCCCGTCGGCACCGGCCGGCTCGCCAGCGGCGTCCCCGTGGCGGCCCGGCTCGACGCGGACGCCCCCGGGGCCCCCGGCGTCGACTCGGCCGCCGTGCTCGGCGCGGTCCTCAGCCACCACGCCGACCTGGTGCTGGTGGCCCCCGGCGTACGGATCACGGGGGAGCGGCTGCGCCGCATCGCCTGGGCCCTGCACGACGCGGGACTGGAGACTCGCCGTCTTCCCCGGCCTGGTGGAGGTCTCCGTCAAGCGGCTGGAGACGCTGTCCGCCGGCGGACTCGCCGTGCTGCGCGTCGCACCGCCGGTCAGCCGGGGCGTGCAGACCTTGCTCAAGTCGGTCCTCGACCGGGTGGGCGCGGCGGCCGGCCTGCTGCTGCTCTCCCCGTTCTTCCTCGGGATCGTCCTCGCGATCCGCTTCGGCTCGCGCGGTCCCGCCTTCTACCGCCAGCGGCGCATCGGCCGCGACGGGGTCCCCTTCGTCATGTGGAAGTTCCGCACGATGGTGGTGGACGCCGACGCGCGCAAGGCCGAGCTGGCCGGGGCCAACGAGAACGACGGCCTGATGTTCAAGATGCGGCGCGACCCCCGGGTCACCCGGGTGGGCCGGCTCCTGCGCCGCACGTCCCTGGACGAGCTGCCGCAGCTCGTCAACGTGCTCATCGGCGACATGTCGCTGGTCGGCCCGCGCCCTCCGCTGCCGGAGGAGGTGGCCCAGTACGACGAGGTCGAGCTGCGCCGGCTGACCGTGCGCCCCGGGATGACGGGGCTGTGGCAGATCAGCGGCCGGTCGGACCTGTCGTGGGACGAGACGATCCAGCTGGACCTGCAGTACGTCGACAACTGGTCCTTCACCAGTGACGTCGACGTGATGGGCCGTACGCTCCGCGCCGTCGTCGACGGTCGCGGAGCCTACTGAGGGGCCGAGGCCGCCTGTGCGATCAGCTCTGCTCGCGCCACCACTTGTACGTGGAGGCGATGCCGTCCCGCAGCGGGATGCCGGGCTTCCAGCCGAGCGCGGTCAGGCGGCCGACGTCCAGCAGCTTGCGCGGCGTCCCGTCGGGCTTGGAGGTGTCCCAGGCGAGCCGGCCCCGGAAGCCGGTCACTTCGGCCACCGTCTCGGCGAGTTCGCGGATCGTCAGGTCCTCGCCGCAGCCGATGTTCACCGGCTCGTCGCCGTCGTAGCCGTTCAGCAGCACGGCGCACGCGGCGGCCAGGTCGTCCACGTGCAGGAACTCCCGGCGCGGAGTGCCGGAGCCCCACAGCGTGACCTCGTCGCGGCCCTCGGCGGCGGCCTCGTGGAAGCGCCGGACGAGAGCGGGCAGGACGTGCGAGGTCTCCAGGTCGAAGTTGTCGCCGGGCCCGTAGAGGTTCGTCGGCATGGCCGAGATGTACGAGGCCCCGTACTGCTTGCGGTACGACTGGACCTGGACGATGCCGGCGATCTTCGCCAGGGCGTAGGCCTCGTTGGTCGGCTCCAGCGGGCCGGTCAGCAGGGCGTCCTCGTGGATCGGCTGCGGCGCCAGCTTGGGGTAGATGCAGGACGAACCGAGGAACAGCAGGCGGCCCACGCCGGCGGCGTGGGCGCCGCCGATCACGCTGAGCTGGATCTGCAGGTTCTCCTCCAGGAACTGCACCGGGTACGTGCTGTTGGCCATGATCCCGCCGACCTTGGCGGCGGCCAGCACGACGGCGTCCGGGCGGACGTCCTTCAGGTACGCCCCGGTGGCCGCGGCGTCGCGCAGGTCGAGGTCGGCACGGCCCCGGGTGAGCACCTCGTGGCCGTCGGCGGTGAGCCGGCGGGCGACCGCGGACCCCACGAGGCCGCGGTGGCCCGCGACGAAGACGCGGGCGTTCGGGGGCAGGAGCGGCAGCGAACTTGTCATACCGCCGATGATGCCAGTCCGCTCCCGCGGGGGTCGCAGGGGTCCACGGCCCCGGCTCGGCCGATCCTGCCCCGGGACGGCAGACCCCACGGTCGGGGCGCCGCCCCGGACCGCACCGTCGGCCCCGACCCGCCCGGCCGAGGGCCGGCCCCTGCCGACCCCACGGTCCCGGCCGACGGCCGGTACGCGGCACTCGGCGCGGCCGGTGGCGCCGGCCCCGGAACCGGGGCCGTGCCGGGCGGCGTCCGCACCACAGAGCGGCGGGCGCCCCGCAGAGGGCGGGCAGCGGCGGCCGTGTACGGTACGCATCCAGCCCTCGGGCCGCGGCCCGACCGCTCCGAACGCCGCCCCGCAGGGCCCGCTCCGCACCCGCTCCGAGGCCACGCCTCACCACGACACACAGCAACCACCAGCAAGGGGACCCCATGGGCAAGACCGCACTGATCACCGGAGTCACCGGACAGGACGGCTCGTACCTCGCCGAGCTCCTGCTCTCCAAGGGCTACACGGTGCACGGTCTCGTGCGGCGGTCCTCCAGCTTCAACACGGAGCGGGTCGACCACATCTACCAGGACCCGCAGACCGCCAACCGGTCCTTCGTCCTGCACCACGCCGACCTCTCCGACGGCGTCGCGCTGGTGAACCTGCTCCGCGACATACGCCCCGACGAGGTCTACAACCTCGGCGCGCAGTCCCACGTCCGCGTCTCCTTCGACGCCCCGCTCTACACGGGCGACGTGACCGGCCTCGGCGCGCTGCGGCTCCTGGAGGCGATCCGCGCCAGCGGCGTCGACACCCGCATCTACCAGGCCTCGTCCTCCGAGATGTTCGGGTCCACCCCGCCGCCGCAGAACGAGCAGACCCCGTTCCACCCGCGCAGCCCGTACGGCGCCGCCAAGGTCTTCGCCTACTGGACCACGGTGAACTACCGCGAGGCGTACGACATGTTCGCCGTCAACGGGATCCTGTTCAACCACGAGTCCCCGCGCCGCGGCGAGACCTTCGTGACCCGCAAGATCACCCGCGCGGTCGCCCGCATCAAGGCCGGCCTGCAGGACCACCTCTACCTCGGCAACCTCGACGCGGTGCGCGACTGGGGCTACGCCCCCGAGTACGTCGACGCCATGTGGCGGATGCTCCAGCAGGACGAGCCCACCGACTACGTCGTCGCCACCGGTGTGGCCGCGACCGTCCGCGAGTTCGTCGAGTCCTCCTTCTCGCACGCCGGACTCGACTGGACCGAGCACGTCCGCTACGACGCCAAGTACGAGCGCCCCAGCGAGGTCGACGCCCTCATCGGCGACGCCTCCAAGGCCCATGACCTGCTCGGCTGGAAGCCGTCGGTCCTGGTGGCCGAATTGGCGCAGATCATGGTGGACGCCGACATCCGCCAGGTCGAGGACCAACTGGCGGGCGCGACGGTCCGTATCGATCGCTGAGGCCTTATATTTCCCCTACGATTTGCCGTGTTCCGGTCATGCAGGCGGTTCTGCGCCAGTGTGACCGGGGCAAACGTGCCGTATGTCCCTAGTGCACCCTCCATGCTGAACCTTTGATTCCAAGTTGGTATGCAATGGGTCAAGGGAGGTGACCAGGCCCCCGCGTGAGCCCTAGTCTGCGCCAGATACATATGGCTGTTCGGATAGTTCCAGCCATCAAACCGGGCGATTGCCCTGGGGGGCTCATGCGTAGATCCAGAGGGCTGACTGCCGCCCTCGTACTGTCACTGGCCGGTGCGGGCACCGGTATAGGCCTGGTGTTGATGCCGCAGGCGTCCGCCATCACGGCACCGGTGGCATTCACCGCCGACGAGCTGCCGACCTGGCAGCCGGACGGCATCGTCTGGGCGATGGCCCAGGCCGAAGGCACCGTCTTCGCCGGCGGCACCTTCTCCGCCGTCCGCCCGCCCGAGGGCGTGGCGGGTGCCGAGCGGGAGGCCGTGAACTTCGTCGCGCTCGACGCCGCGACGGGCAACCCCACCTCCTGCAAGCTCGCCTTCACCGTCGGCGACGGCACCGCGACGGTGCGCACGCTGGTCGTCTCGAAGGACAAGAAGACCCTCTACGCGGGCGGCTACTTCGGCGCCGTCAACGGAACCCCGGTCTCCAGCCTCGCGGCCATCGACATCGCCAGCTGCACCCCCAAGGCAGCGTTCCACCCGGGCTTCCCCGCCACCGTGCGCGGGCTCGCGGTCACGGACGACACCCTCTACGCGGCCGGTGACTTCACCACCGTCGAGGGGCAGACCCGCGAGCGGTTCGCCGCCGTGGACGCGTCCTCCGGTGCGCTCAAGCCGTTCGTCGCCAACGTCGACGAGCCGGGCCGCGCGGTCGAGGTCACCCCCGACGGCAAGAACGTCCTGCTCGGCGGCGACTTCTTCACGGTCAACAACGCCAACAGCCACGCGCTGGCCGTCGTCGACGCCACCTCCGGCGCGGTGAAGAAGACGTACAGCAACATCCCGTCGAACTCGGTCGTCAAGGACATCTCCACCGACGAGACCGGCTTCTACACGGGCCACGAGGGCTCCGGCGGCGGCGTCTTCGACGGTCGCATCGGCCTGCGGCTGAGCGACTTCACCGAGAAGTGGCGCGACCGCTGCCTCGGCGCCACCCAGTTCGTCCTGCCGTACGAGGGCGTCCTCTACAGCTCCTCGCACGCACACGACTGCTCCACCGAGCTGGAGTTTCCCGACGGCAAGCGGAACTTCCTGCTGGCCCAGCCGACCAACCACGAAGGCGCCGCCCCCGCGCCGGTGGACGGCTTCGTCCGCGGCCCGGCCAAGCTCGGCTGGCACCCCACGGCCAACGACGGTCTCGGCGAGGGCATCGGCCCGCGCGTGATGGCCGTGGCCGAGAAGAACGACGTCAAGTACATGTGGGTCGGCGGTGAGTTCACCCTCATCAACGGCAAGGCCCAGCAGGGTCTGACCCGCTTCGCCTCCACCGGCGACGTCGGCGCCCCGACCACCCCGGTGGCCAGCGCCTCCAGCGTCAAGCCCGGCGAGGTCCAGGTCCGCTGGCGCACGAGCTACGACGCGGACGACAGCAAGCTGACGTACCGCATCTACCGCAACGGCTCGGCCACCCCGGCCGCCACCGTCACCGCCAGCTCGCTGGAGTGGGAGCGCCCCCAGGCCTCCTGGAACGACACCACGGTCAAGGCCGGGCAGTCGTACACCTACCGGGTGACCGCGACCGACGCCGCCGGCAACACCAGCGCCCTGTCGGCCACCACCTCGGTGACCGTCCCGACCGCGGTCCAGTCCTACCCGAACCAGGTCCGCACCGACGGCGCCGACCTGTACTGGCGCTACGACGACGCGGTCAGCCCGTACGTCGCCGACTCCTCGGTGTCCGGCAACCGCAGCGGCGTGCAGTTCAACGCCCCCGCCCTGAAGCAGTCGCCCGGCGCCGTCCCCGGCAGCACGGCGATGGGCTTCAACGGCACGAGCCAGCTGGTGCACAGCGACCGCCGCCAGTCGGTCGGCAACACGTTCACCATCGAGACGTGGTTCAAGACCAACACCACGCGCGGCGGCAAGCTGATCGGCTTCGGCAACAACACCACGCGCAGCAGCGGCTCGAACGACCGCCACATCTACATGACGAACACCGGTCGCCTGGTGTTCGGCGTCTACAACGGCTCGACCCGGACGGTCTCCACCGGCCTGTTCGAGACGTACAACGACAACAAGTGGCACCACGTGGTCGGCACCCAGGGCCCCGGCGGCATCACGCTGTACGTCGACGGCCAGAACAAGGGCTCGCTGAACGCCACTAGCAACAGCGCCTACGCGGGCTACTGGCACGCGGGCGGTGACAACCTCTCCGGCTGGCCGACCCGTCCGACGAGCAACTTCTTCGCGGGTCAGCTCGACGAGACCGCCGTGTACCCGACGGCGCTCACCCAGGCGCAGGTCAAGAACCACTTCGACCTGGCCAAGGCTCCCACCGACACGGTCTCCACGGTCAAGGCGACCGAGGACACCTACATCAACCAGGGCGCCCCGAGCACCGCCTACGGCACCTCCACCTCGCTCGCCGTGCGCGGCAGCGGCTCGCTGTACCAGACGTACATGCGCTTCACCCTGCCGGCCGCCCCGGCCGGCCAGGTCCTGAAGTCCGCCTCGCTGCAGTTCAAGACCAGCACCCAGGCCAGTGCCGGCACCGCCGACACCGTCTCCGTGGTCCCGGTCACCGGCAACTGGAGCGGCGCGAGCACGTCATTCAACACCAAGCCCACCCTCGGCACCACCCCGCTCGGCAGCATCGCGGGCGTACCGGAGGGCTCGGCGGTGCACAACGTCGAGCTGGACACCGCCGCGGTCACCGCGGCGCTGGGCAGCAGCTACAGCCTGGGCCTGACCAGCGGCGGCACCGACCCGCTGTGGATCTGGTCCTCCGAGTCCACGGCCGCGGAGGGCACTCCGCAGCTGGTCCTCACCTTCGGCGCGAAGTAGCACCACCGAAGCAACCGCCTGACGGATGCGGGGCCCGGCTGCGTGGCCGGGCCCCGCGTCCATGTGCAGATCCTTTTGAGTACGGGAGCCATCCGATGTACCGACGCTCCGCAGCGGCCGCCGTTCTGCTCGCCGCCGCCCTGACGCTGACCGCCTGCAGTTCGGGCGGGGACGACGCCGACGCAGAGGCCAAGGCGAAGCCGCCGGCCTCGTCGGCGGCCCCCGACCCGGCCGACACCCCGGCCCCGTCGGCGCCCGCCGCCGACGCGAAGCCGACCGGCCCGGTCCTCCCCGACGCCAAGCTCACCCCGAAGACGGGCAGCTTCACGGCGGAGGAGAAGAAGTACCTGAGCGGGCGCGTCCCGGAGAAGATGGACCCGGCGGCCGTCCTGCAGACCGGCCAGGAGGCCTGCCAGCGGGTGGCCCGCACGGCCAAGCACGACAAGGACGCGGCGACCGGGGCCGTCATCACCGGGGAGATCGCGGGCGCCAAGGACGCGATCACCCACCTGTGCCCGGACCAGAAGCCCGTCCTCGCCGCGGCGGAGAAGGGCTTCCCCGAGGGTTCCCGGCAGTCGCCCGCAGCGGGCAACTACCGTGCGCTGACCCAGGCCACGAACTGCACCTGGGAGGCCAAGGGCAAGGACGGCGCGGTCCTCGCGTCGGGCCCGGAGGCCCCGCCCAAGGCCGGTGACAAGATCACCGCCGCCATTCCGGCGGGCACCGCGGAGTTCAACTCCTCCGGCTGCTACGCCTGGATCCCCGCGTAACACCCGCACGGCACCGCACCGCACTGCACCGGCAGGGCTGCGGTCGCGAAGAACGCCCCGCAGGACCGGACTTCCGGCCCCGCGGGGCGTTTTCGTCGCCGATACCCGGGTACCCGCGCGGTCACAGTCACCACACCGGAAGGCGGACCCATGGGCATCGGCGGATGCATAGGCCTGATCGTGGTGGGCGCCATCCTCACCTTCGCCAGCGACTGGGAGATGGAGAGCGTCAACCTCGACCTGGTCGGCCTGATCATGATGGCGGTGGGCGGGATCGGCCTCGCCGTCTACACCAGCATCTACAAGCGGCGCCGCGCCGCGGGCGCGATCCCCGTGGTGGAGGAGCACCGCCGCGACGTCATCTGACGCGCGGACCTCAGCGGCGCCGAGCGGCCTCGTACACCGGCAGCAGGGTGTCGAGGACCGCGCCCATGGAGAACGAGCCGTCGGCCAGCTCGCGGGCCGCGAGCGAGGCCTCGCGGCCCGTCCGCGGCTCCAGCAGCTCCAGGACCGCCGCGGCCACCCCGGCCGGCCCGGGGTCGACCGCACGGCCCGCCCCGGCCTTCGCGATGTCCCGCGCCAGGCCGTTGGAGTGCGTCACCACCGACGGGACGCCGACGGCGAGGGCCTCCAGCACGGACATCGGGAACGGCTCGTCCACCGACGGCAGGACGTAGACGTGGGCCCGGCGCAGCTCCGCCAGCACCTGAGCGCTGGACAGCGCCCCCGGCACCGTGAACCGGTCCGTGAGACCCAGCGCCCCGATCCGGGCGCGTACGGCCCCCAGCTCGCCCTCGTCCGGCCCCGCGACGACGAAGTGCGCGTCCGGGTGCTCCGCGAGCACCGCCGGGGCCGCGTCCACGAAGTCCACCGGCCGCTTACGGGCCTGCAGGCGGGCGGAGTACAGGATGCGCGGCGCCCCCTCGGGCGCGGGCCGCTCCTCCTGCGCGGGCGTCCCGTTGACCAGCCGGACCGTGTTCGCCAGCGGTGCGCCGACCACCGCGTCCAGGCCCTCCCGCTCGTGCGGGGTCAGGTACAGCACCGCGTCCGCGCCGCGCAGCAGCCGGCGTACCGCCATCGCGTCCAGCACCTTCGCCAGGAGCTTCGCGCTCGGGTCCACCATGCCGTGCGTCTGCAGCACCAGGGGCTTGCCGGCGCGCAGCGCCGCCAGCGCCACCGGCAGGGTCACCAGGTCGCGCGCCAGGTGGACGTGCACCACGTCGGCGTCACGCACCAGGCGTCCCGCCGAGGCCAGCAGGGCCGGCGAGGTCATTCCGCTGAAGCCGAGCGGCAGCAGCCGGCGGGCCGGGAACAGCTTCGCCGGTACGCCCTCCACGGAGGTGGGCCACTTCTCGAAGCCGTCGCCCAGCGCGAGCAGCCGCGCCTCGTGGCCGCGGGCCCGCAGCCCCTTCGCCAGGTTCAGCGCGACCCGCACCGGCCCGCCGAAGGCGTGCGAGGGGGAGTGCAGGGTGACGGCGTGCAGGACTCTCATCGCGGCACTCACTTGGGCTCCTCCACCGGGCGGCGCCGCCCGTCCTGCGTCTGCAGGGTCAGTTCCGGCAGGTCCTTGTGCACGACGGCGCCCGCGCCCGCGACGGCGCACCGGCCGACGGTCACCCCGGCCAGCACGGTCGCCCGGACCGCCACCCAGGCGCCGTCCTCGACGGTGATCGGCGCGTTGCGGTAGCGGAAGTCGGCGGCCCGGTGGTCGTGGGAGCCGGTGCACAGCATCGCCTCCTGCGAGAGGCACACGTGCGAACCGATGGTCACCGGCTCCAGGTTCAGCACCCAGACGCCCTCACCGATCCACGCGTGGTCGCCCACGGTGAGCTTCCACGGCCACAGCACACGCACCTTGTGCCGGATCAGTACGCCCTCGCCGATCTTCGCCCCGAAGGCCCGCAACAGCGAGACCCGCAGCCGGGCCGGACAGAACCAGGCCATGAAGACCGTGTTCATCACGGCGAACCAGAGCGCCTGCGTCAGCAGCCCGCGCCCCTTGTCGTACCCGGCCAGCGTGAAGGACGGAAGATCACGCAACAGAAGCCCCCATCGTGCTCTCGGCCACGGCCTCCCCGGGCGCGGCCCGCTCAGACTAGACTGCGCGCGGACCAGGCACATCGGGTGGGGGCGGCAGTGACGACGGACATACGCAAGCCCCCCGCGGCGCCCGCCAGGCCGGTCGTCCCGTCCCCCTTCGAGGACGACAGCATGTGGGGCCGGGAAACCCTGCCGCGCACCCTGCTCTCACGTGCGCTGTCCGTACCGCTCGCGCTCGGATTCACCGTCTTCCTGCCGCTCTTCGTCGCCGTGCAGACGGGCGCCGGCGTCCGCGACGCGGCCTTCTGGCTCCAGCTGCTGCTCACCATGTACGCGGGCGCCCGGCTCTCCGCCATGGTGCTCACCAGCCGCCGCAAGCTGCTCCAGGGCTCCTTCTGGCTCTTCGTCTACATGGCCATGGGCGTGGCCCCGCTCGCGCAGGCCGTCCTCGGCCAGGTCCCCACACCGGTCGTCGGCCCGCGCTCCGACCTGACCGTCGCCATCGGGCTGGTCCTGCTCGGCTGCACCGCCTTCGACGTCGGCGTGCTGCTGGCCCGGCACCGCCCGGCCGGGCGCGCGGGCGGCTCCCAGAAGGAGTCGAGGCCCGTCATGGCGCACCGGCGCCGGCTGCAACTGCTGACGGCCCTGTCGTTCCTGTGCAGCGCCGCCTTCATCATGAAGCTGGGCGGCCCCGCGGTCTTCTTCTCCAGCCGCCAGGAGATCATCGCCGGCATCGAGGAGGCGGGCGTCTCCAACGGCGACGGCCAGGCCGGCCAGGCCCTGCTGCGCGGCTTCGGCACCGTGCCGGCCCTGCTCGCGCTGCTCCTCTACACGCGCTGGCTGATCACCTCGAAGTTCGCCCGCCGCAAGGTCTCGATCATCGTGACCTGGGGGGCGCTCGCCTGCCTCAACCTGATCGTCAACAACCCGATCTCGAACCCGCGGTACTGGTTCCTGACGGTGATGTTCGCCCTGCTCTTCACCGTCTTCCCGGTGAGCGCGGCGATGTACCGGGTGGCGCTGTCGATGGCCGTGGTCGTCGCCCTGCTGATCTTCCCGTTCGCGGACCGCTTCCGCTACGACGAGAAGAACTACCGGCCGGTCGAGACCACGTCCTTCCTGGAGCCGATGGCGCTCAAGGACTACGACCAGATCGGCATGTTCGCGAACACCATCACCTACTCGGAGTCGGGCCCCGGGCACTTCTACGGGCGCCAGCTGGCCGGGTCGATCTTCTTCGCGGTGCCCCGCTCGGTCTGGGAGGGCAAGCCGAGGGACACGGGCGTGATGGTCGGGCAGTGGATGGGCACGGTCAACACCAACCTCTCGTCCCCGATCTGGGCGGAACTGTGGCTCGACTTCGGGCCGCTGGGCATGGGGGCGGGGCTGCTCGGCATGGGGTACGCCGCGGCCCGGGTCGACCGGCGCTACGCGAAACGGGCCACGCGGCGCTCGCCACCGGGCAGCCTGATCTCGGTGGTCGTCCCGCTGGTCGCGGGCTACTCCTTCATCCTGCTGCGCGGGCCGCTGCTCCAGGCGTCGGGGCGCGTCGCGATCGCGGCCCTCTGCCTCGCGCTGGTCGCCACCCACCGCACGGACAAGTCCACCACCCTGCGCTGACCCGGCACCCTTTCAGCCTCGCCGGCGTTCGAGGCGCGGGTTCGGGCGCAGCCCGATGCTTGCAGCCCGTCCGGCGTTTGAGGACCGGGTCCGGGCGGAGCCCGGGAAACGGAGAAAGGGCGGGGCGGGGAGAGGCTCCGCGCAGTGGTTCAGGCCGCGGGCGAGGCGGCCCGCTGGGGCTCTTCGGCCTGCGCAGCAGCGGGGCTCAGCCGGGCCACCCGAAGCCAGCCGGCGCCGGCTTTCAGCGCGGAGCCGGCCGCCAAGGCCCACGCGGCACCCGCCACCCCCCACACGGCGTAGCCACCGAGCAGCAGCCCCACCGACAGCAGAGAGAAGACCACCTGCAGGGACAGCGTGGCCTTCGGCGCGAGCACCCGCAGGGTGAGCAGCGCACACGTCCCGAGCCCCATCACGGCGTACTGCGCGCCCGTCGCCGGCAGCAGTGCGGACGCGGCCGTCCAGGTGTCGCCCAGCAGTTCCCGGCCCAGCCGGTCCGGCAGCAGGTA
The DNA here is from genome assembly GCF_057371075.1 of Streptomyces sp. WAC03905. NCBI lineage: Bacteria > Bacillati > Actinomycetota > Actinomycetes > Kitasatosporales > Streptomycetaceae > Streptomyces > Streptomyces sp. WAC03905. The sequence continues at coordinate 2,610,895 of NZ_JBXYDZ010000003.1, read as the reverse complement.
CAGCGCCGCCGCCCAGCCCGCGCCCACCGCCGCCAGCACCAGGCCCAGCGCCGCCGTCGCCCGCACCGTGGCCCGCTTGCCGCCGAGCCGCCCGAGCACCGGGGGCCCGAACGCGTTCGCCGAGTTGAACAGCACGTTCAACGGCCCGAAGAGCGTGGTCGCACCCCGCAGCGCACCGACGGCCAGCGGCGTCGCGAAGACGCCGAGACCCAGCACCGCGAGCTGGCTGGAGCCGTTGCCCACGGCGAACTCGACCACGAAACGCTGTCCCAGGTGCCCCCGGCGCAGATACGGCCGGAGGTCCGCCCGGGCGCCCCGGACGTACGGCCGCAGCAGCCACAGGCCCACGCCCAGCGCGGGCAGCGCGGACAGCCCCCACACCAGCACCAGCCGCCCCGCCGAAGCGCCTTCGGGCTGCAGGGACAGCGCGGCGACGACGCACACCAGCCGCAGCGCGTCCGCCGCCAGCGCCCGTTCGGGGGCGCGCAGCGCGGAGAAGCAGTAGCGCAGCCCGTCCTGGAGGAGCACCAGCGGCAGGACGAGGCCCAGCGCGAGGAAGGCCCGTCCGGTGTCCCCGGGCAGCGCGAGGCCGGCCACCGCGAGCAGCAGGCCCACGGCGGCCGACGCGGCCGAGGTGAAAGCGGTGGCCGAGCGGCAGGCCGCACCGAGCCCGTCGCCCTTCTCCAGGACCAGGCTCTGGCCGACGTAGGCCATGTTCAGCCCGAGGAGCACGCTGAAGGTCACGTACACCATCGAGAAGTCGGCGAAGGCGGCGGCGGAGGACAGCCGGGCGGCCAGCACCAGCACCAGGATGTTGGTGGCGCTGGAGGCGGCCTGGTCCAGGACCGAGGCGACGGCGGCGAGGCCGCGTCGGCTCATCTGCGGCCCATGCGTACGGTGCGCAGCGCGACGGTGTCGGTGCCGTCACCCGGGATGTGCTGCTCGGGCTCGGCCACCTCGTACGGGATCGGCTGCGGCTGCGGCGCGGCCTTGCCCGACTTCGCGGGGGCCGCCGGGGCGGCGGCCGGGCCGCCCTTGTCCTTGCCCTTGCCGCGCTTCTCGCCGGGCAGCGGCGCGTGCAGTACCGCACCGAGCACCGTACCGCCGGCGCCGCTGATGAGTTCGCGGATCCGGATGAGGTCGGTGCGGTGGATGGCGCGCGGGTCGCAGACGACCAGGACGCCGTCGACGCGGTCGACGAGGGCGAGGGCGTCGGCGTAGGAGAGCACGGGCGGCGCGAGGACGACGACGGTGGAGTTGGGGGCGTCGGCCTCGGAGATCAGCCGGGTGGCGCGGGCGGAGGTCAGTGCGCGCGGGACGTTGCGCGCCCGGTCGCCCGGGATGAGGTCGAAGGAGCCGGACTCGCCCGCGTCCACGACGAGCTGGCGCCCGTCCGGCCACTCGGAGTCGGAGTGCCGCCCGGGCGCGGGCGCGCCGCCCTGGCCCTGGCTCCAGCGGGGCCGGCCGCCGGCGTCGGTCGGCAGCTGGCTGGCCAGTACCGGGGTGCGCAGGTCGGCCTCGATGAGCAGGACGTCCTTGCCGGTCTCCGCGAAGGAGGCGGCCATGTTCACGGCCACGGCGGCCGCGGTCTCGCTGCTGCCGCGCGGCGCGACGACGAGGAGCCGGCGCCGGTCGGCGAAGCGGGAGTCGTAGGCGAGGCGGAAGGCCACCGAGCGGTACTCCTCGGCGAGCCGCGGGTCGGCCTCACCGGCGGCGAGCAGCGGCCCGCCGCCCGTCCGGTCCCGCGGCAGGTAGCCCAGCACGGGGGCGCGCAGGGCCCGGGCCACGTCGCCCTCGGAGCGCGGGGCCGGGTCGAAGACGAGCCGGACCCAGGCGGCCAGCAGGCCGAGCGCGAGGCCCACGGCCGCGCCGAGCGCGAGGGACATCAGGATGCCGGGGCCGTCGGTCGCGGTGGGCGCGGTCGCGGCGCTGGTGACGCGGCCCGGGGTCATGTCCAGGGCCTCAAGCTTGGTGATCTTGGTGTTGTAGCCGCCGACCTCGCTCTGCAGGTCGGTCTTGGCGGAGCTGGCCGCGTCGCGTCCGGCGCCGGCGGGCATCCGGGCGATCTCCTTGGACGTCTCGTCGAGCTGCTTGGCGATCGGGTCGCGCTGCTCCTTGTAGCCCTTGACCATCTTGTCGCGGGTGGCGTCGAGGGACTCCTGCCGCTTGAGCAGGTACGCCTCGGTCATCGCGTTGGCGCGCTTGGCGGCCTCCTTGGGGGAGTCCGCGGTGTAGGTGAAGCGCAGCACCATGGTCTGCGGCGGGTTGGTCACCTGCAGGCCGGAGCGCAGGGCGGCGAAGTCCTTGGCGGACACCCCGAGCTTCTTCGCCGCCTCGTTGGCGATGGAGGAGCTGAGCGCGACCTGTCGCTCGGAGCCGATGTTGATCGCCTTGTCCGGGGCGAGGCTCGGGTTGAACGGGTCGTCGGTGGGCGCGCGCAGCACCACGTCGGCGGTGGCGACGTAGGTGTCGGCGGTGGATATGCCGAGGTAGACGCCGCCCAGCAGGCCGACTCCGATGCCCGCGCCGATCAGCCTGCGGTAGCGCAGGAGCTGGCGGAACTGGTCCCTGAGGAGGTCGGGTTCGTCGTCGGCCGGTGCCGCTGCCGGGCGGTTCGTCTCGATCACGGCCGGGTTCCCCCAAGTGCTTCGTCCATCAATGCGTCGATGCGGGCCAGGCCCGCTTCACGGCTCAGGTGGGCCGCCACGTGGCGGGGCCCGGCCGCTCCCAGTGCGTCCGCGCCCTCGGGGTCCTCCGCCAGGGCCCGTACGGCCTTCAGCAGGGCCTCGGGGTCCTCCGGCGGTACGAGCACCCCTGCGCCCGAGCGCTCCACCTCCTGGGCGGTCCCGCCCTGCGCCGCCACTGAGGCGACGACGGGCCGGCCGGTCTGGAAGTAGGAGGTGAGCTTCGACGGGACGCTCATGTCCAGCACGGCGGCGTGCTGAGTGACCGCGAGAACGTCCGCCGCCGCGAGGATATCCGGGAACTCGCCGTCAGCGGCAGGGGGGATGATGTCCAGATTCGGCACGTCCGCGGAGAGGTCGGCGAGCGCGGAGCGCTGGCTGCCGTCGCCCATCAGGACGAAACGGACCTTCGGGTCCAGCCGCGCGGCGCCCACCAGGACTTCGAGCCCCTGCTTGAGGCCCATGTTCCCGGAGTGCAGGACGACGGTCTCGCCAGGGCCCCAGCCCAGGTGGCGACGGGTCTCGCCCCGCGGCTTGGTGGGCTTGGGCACGTGCGACCAGTTGGGGACCAGCCGGATCCGGCCGGGGTCCACGCCCATGCCGACGACCCGCTCCACGAAGGTCTCGTGGATGACGCCGACGAGGGTGGCCCGCTTGAGGGCGTACGCCTCGGCGCGGCCGGCGATCGCGGCCGCCTTGTCGCCGCCGCTGATCCCGCTCTGCGCGGCGGCGGCCCCCATGAGGTCCTGGACGACCGGGACGTAGGGGACCTTCCAGCGCGCCGCGAGCCGGGCGGCGAGCACGCCGCCGGCCAGGCTGGGCATCTGGGCGAGCACCGCGTCCGGCCGGGGCATCCGCGGCGGGGCCACGGCGCCGTGCAGCAGAATCGATCCTTCGAACAGGGCCCGCTTCACGGCGGTCTGGCGCGGCGGCACGGTGTGCGCGCGCCGGTGCACGGTGACCCCCGCGCGCTGTTCCGTGCGCTGGAACGCGCCCTTGTACTCCGGTTCGAGCGACCACGCAGGGTAGTGCGGCATGCCGGCGAGCACGTGCGTCTCGTGGCCGAGATCCGCCCAGTGCTCCGCGATCTGCGTCGCGTACGGGCCGATACCCGCGTGCTCCGGAGCGTAATTGGTGGAAACCAGCAGCATGCGCCGCTGACCGGATCTGGACACCGAGCGTCCCCTCTTCCCCTGGATGATGCGCACGTCACCCTATTCGTTCACCCGCGTGCTGCGGAACGTGCACGCTATTGTCTGCTAATCCGCTACACCGGGGGGTGTGGCCGCTGGGGACAAAGAGATGACGGAGCGGTACATGTCGGACATTGGTGCGCCTTCGCGTCGACCGTATCGAGTCGGTTACGCGCCGGGCGCCTACGATCTGTTCCATATCGGACATCTCAACATCCTTCGGCACGCCCGGAGTCAGTGCGACTACCTGGTGGCCGGAGTGGTCTCCGACGAGATGGCCGAACTCGCCAAGGGTCGCCGCCCGATGATCCCGCTCGTCGAGCGGCTGGAGATCGTACGCAGCGTGAAGTACGTCGACGCCGCCTTCGTCGAGACGGTCCCCGACAAGGTGGAGACCTGGAAGCAGGTCCGCTTCGACGTCATCTTCAAGGGCGACGACTGGCGGGGCACCCCCAAGGGCGACAAGCTGGAGAAGGACTTCGCCGCCCACGGCGTCGACGTCGTCTACTTCCCCTACACCGTCCACACCTCCAGCACCCAGCTCCGCCGGGCGCTGGACGCGCTCGCCGAGCCGGCCCCGGCGCCGGGCCAGGTCACCGGCGAACGGCGCTGAGCTTCCCGGAACCACTTCGCCAGGAACGCCAGCAGGAACAGCGCGGCGACCGCGCCCAGTCCCGCGTACGCCCAGGCGAACGACTTCCCGCCGCCGAGCAGCAGGAACACCAGGCAGAAGACCCCGTAGTCCACGGGCAGCAGCGCCACCGCGCGCAGGGTCGACGGCGCGGCGGCGGGGCTCCCCGGGGCGGGCTTCGGCTTGAGCTTCTCGGTCAGCAGGCCGCCGAAGAAGGTGACGACCGCGGCGAACTGGAAACCGAGCGGCACCAGCAGCCAGCCGTCGGCCGTCGTGCCGTACTCCTCGGGGAACCGGTAGAAGGCGATCAGTACGCACGCGTGCAGGGCGGTGAGCTTGGCGGCGTCGACGACGTGGTCCAGCCACTCGCCGGCCGCACTGCCGCCGCCGCGCAGCCGGGCCAGCTGCCCGTCGGCCGAGTCGAAGGCGAAGCCGACGGCGAGCGCGGCCCACACGGCGATCCCCAGCGCCCACGAGGGCCCGGTCAGCGCGACCGCGGCGGCCGCGGCGAAGCTGAAGGCGGCACTGATCAGCGTCACCCGGTTCGGCGTGAGCCCGAGCGCGTACGAACCGGCCGCCAGGTAGCGCCCGGTGGGCCGGTTCACGAACCGGGAGTAGAGCGACACCCCCTTCGCCGACTTCTGCGCCCCGCGCAGTTCCCGCAGCGCGGTCCCGACTCTGCCCATGCAGGGGCTCCCCTCAGCGACGATGTCGAACACATCATCGCAGGACAGGTGAGCGAGTCGGTTCCGGATGTCTGCGGACGTCCGGAAGCAGCAGTACGCACAGGTTCGCGCCCGCGCTGAGCACGGCCGCGACCAGCAGCGGGACCGTGGCGCCGACGGCCGCGGCCAGCGGGGCGGCCACGGCGAGTCCCAGGGGTCGCGCGGCGAACGAGATGAGGGTGTCGAAGGAGCCGACCCGGCCCAGGGTCTCCAGCGGGATGCGGCGCTGCATCTCCGTCTCCCACAGCGGGCTCAGCACGCCCAGGCCGAACATGGCGCAGCAGAAGGCGGCCGCGGTCGCCGGCAGCGGCAGGCGCAGCGCGAAGGCGGTGAGCGGCAGTGCCTGGGCGGCGGCCCCGAAGGCCACCGCGAACAGCGGCCGGCGCAGCGGCAGCCGCCCGGCCGTCCAGACGCCGGCGAGCATGCCGACCGTGCCGAGCTGGGCGATCACCACCCAGGAGCCCTCACCGCCCAGGTGCTCCATGGCGATGGCCGGGCCCAGCGTGAGGAGCAGTCCGGCCGCCAGGTGCCAGACCCCGTGGGCCAGCACGTTGGCGAGGAACCAGGGGTGGCGCCGGGTCTCGGCCCAGCCGGCCCGCAGTTCGGCGCCGAAGGCGGCGCGCGGCGCGGTACGCGGGGCCGGGCCGGTGCGCAGGCCGCCGAGGGTAAGAGCGGAGAGGACGAAGAGCGCCCCGGTGAGCAGCGAGGCCCAGCCGCCGCCCACGGTCAGCGAGAGCGAGCCGGCGGCCGCCGGGGCGGCGACGTTCGCCAGTCCGGTGGCCACGCCGAGCCGGGTGTTGACGCGCAGCCGCTCCTGCGCGGGGACCGCGGCCGCCACGAGGGTGCGGACGGCGGGCGTGCCGAAGGCCACCGCGGCGCCGGTCACTGCGGCGAGCGCGGCCAGCTCGGGGACGCGGCCGTCGAGTCCGGTCAGGAGCAGGACGCCGGTCCCCAGTTGGGCGGCCGCCCGGACGAGATCGGCGACGAGGACCACCCGCCGGGCGGGGAACCGGTCGGCGGCCACCCCGGCGACGGGCAGCAGGACCAGCATGGGCAGCAGCTCGCAGGCGAGCACCAGGCCCAGATCGCCGGAGGAGCCGGCCCGCAGCAGGGCCAGGGTGAGGGTGGTGGGCACCAGTGCGGAGGCGAAGGCGGCGAAGGCGCGGCCGGCGACCAGCCGCGGTATCGGCGAGATCATGTCCGGGAGATTATTTCGCCAGCGAATCATTCGTCAACGAAAGAGCCGCGCCGGCCGGACCGCGGCACGGGACATAATGCGGACATGGGCACCCAAGAGGACTCCGTCGACCGCCACATCGCCCGTTGGACCGGCAAAGTGCCCTTCGACGTGCCCACCGAAGCCGTCATCACCCGCATCCAGCTCCTCGCCAAGCACGTGTCGCACGGCAAGGAGCGGGCGCTCGCCGAGACCGGCCTCCAGGCCTTCGAGTTCGACACGATGCACCGGCTCGCCTCCCGCGGCGCACCCTGGCGAGCCCCCTCCGCCGAGCTCGCCGCCGAACTGCTCCTCTCCCCGGCCGGCATGACCGGCCGCCTCGACACCCTGGAGCGGTCCGGACTGGTCCGCAGGCTGCGCGCCGCCGCCGACCGCCGCCGCGTCGACGTCGAACTCACCGAGGAGGGCCACCGCCGGTGGCTGGACGCCATGCGCTGGCGCGGCGTCGCCGAGGCGGAGATGATCGAACCCCTCGACGACGCCGAACGCGCCGCGCTCGCCGGCCTCCTCAAGCGGATGCTGCTGGCGGTCGAGACCCGCTGACCCGCAGCAGCAGCACCGAGCGGGCCGGCACGGTCACGCTCTCCCCGGCGCGGTGCAGGGTGCCGGGGACGACGGCCTGCTCCTCCAGGGAGGTGTCCAGGACCAGCTCGTACTCCTCGGCCCACGGCGCCCCCGGCAGCACCCACGCCGCCGGCCGGTCGCCGGTGTGGAGCAGGACGAGGAAGCTGTCGTCCGTCACCTGCCGGCCCCGCTCGTCACGGCCCGGGATGTCCCGCCCCGACAGGTACATCCCCAGCGCGGCCGCCGGGGCGTACCAGTCCCGCTCGGTCATCTCCACGCCCGCCGGCGTGAACCAGGCCAGGTCCCGCAGCCCGTCCGCGCCCTGCGGCCGGCCCGAGAAGAACGCCCGCCGCCGCAGCACCGGATGGGCGTGGCGCAGCGCGATCAGCCGGGCCGCCAGCGCGAACAGCGACCGCCACGCCGGATCCTCCAGCAGCGACCAGTCCACCCAGCCCGTCTCGTTGTCCTGGCAGTAGGCGTTGTTGTTGCCGCCCTGGGTGCGCCCGAACTCGTCCCCCGCCACGAGCATCGGCACCCCCGTCGACAGCAGCAGGGTGGTCAGGAGGTTGCGCAGCTGGCGGCGGCGCAGCACCCCCACCCGGGCGTCGTCCGTCTCGCCCTCCGCGCCGCAGTTCCACGAACGGTTGTCGTTGGTCCCGTCCCGTCCCGCCTCCCCGTTGGCGTCGTTGTGCTTGCGCTCGTAGGACACCAGGTCCCGCAGGGTGAACCCGTCGTGCGCGGTCACGAAGTTCACCGAGGCGTACGGCCGCCGCCCGCCCCACGCGTACAGGTCGCTCGACCCCGACAGCCGGTACCCCAGATCCCGTACGTCGGGCAGCGCACCGCGCCAGAAGTCCCGTACGGCATCGCGGTAGCGGTCGTTCCACTCCGTCCACAGCGGCGGGAACGCCCCCACCTGGTAGCCGCCCGACCCCACGTCCCACGGCTCGGCGATCAGCTTCACCCGCCGCAGCACCGGGTCCTGGGCGATCACCGCCAGGAACGGCGACAGCATGTCCACGTCGTGCATCGAACGGGCCAGCGCCGCCGCCAGGTCGAAACGGAAGCCGTCCACCCCCATCTCCGTGACCCAGTAGCGCAGCGAGTCCGTGATGAGCCGCAGCACGTGCGGACGCCCGGCGTGCAGGGTGTTGCCGCAGCCGGTGTAGTCGGCGTACCGCCGCGGGTCGGACTGGAGCCGGTAGTAGCCCCGGTTGTCGAAACCGCGCAGCGACAGCGTGGGCCCCAGCTCGCCCGCCTCCGCCGTGTGGTTGTAGACCACGTCGAGGATGACCTCGATCCCGGCCGCGTGCAGCGCCCGGACCATCCGCTTGAACTCGCCGACCTGCTGGCCGGCCGTACCGCTCGAGGAGTACCCGGCGTGCGGGGCGAAGTAGCCCACCGAGTTGTAGCCCCAGTAGTTGCGCAGCCCCCGGCGCAGCAGGTGGTCCTCGTGCGCGAACTGGTGCACCGGCAGCAGCTCGACCGCCGTCACCCCCAGCTTCACCAGGTGCTCGACCGCCGCCGGATGGGCCAGGCCCGCATAGGTGCCGCGGAGCTCCTCGGGAACACCCGGATGGCGCATCGTGAAGCCGCGCACGTGCAGCTCGTAGATCACCGAATCGGCCCAGGGCGTCTTCGGCCGGACGTCGTCCGCCCAGTCGTCGTCGTCGTGCACGACCACGCCCTTGGGCACGAACGGCGCCGAGTCCCGGTCGTCGCGCACGGTGTCCGCGATGTACTGCTGCGGCCAGTCCCGGACGTGCCCGTACACCTCCGGCGGCAGGGTGAAATCCCCGTCGACCGCCCGCGCGTACGGGTCCAGCAGCAGCTTCGCCGGATTGTGCCGGACCCCGGTCCAGGGGTCCCAGCGGCCGTGCACCCGGAAGCCGTAGCGCTGCCCCGGCCGCACGCCCGGCACGAAACCGTGCCAGATCTCGTGCGTGAGCTCCGTCAGGACGCACGCGGTCTCGGCGCCGGCCTCGTCGAACAGGCACACCTCCACCGACTCCGCGCCCTGCGCCCACACGGCGAAGTTGGTGCCCGCGGTCCCGTCCGGACCGTGGTGGAAGCGGGCCCCCAGGGGGTGCGAGGACCCCGGCCACACCTCCGGGGCCGGGCGCCCGTGTGCGCGTAACACCTGCCCCTTGACCTGGCCGTTCGTCCGGCCCTCCGGCCGTCCGTCCGACGGGTGGCCCAGGGGGCCGCCCATGAGGGCGTCGACGTGCGGTACGGGCGCGGCCTGTCCGCTCCGTACCGCTCCGACGGCGTTGCTGACGGCTTCCACCGCCTCCTGCTCGGCTGCGCTCGACACTGCCCGCCTCCACGGCTCTTCGGTACCGGCGGGGGGAGGGGAGTGTCTGGCCCCGGCGTCCCGGCCCGGGCCCGCCCCCGTCTGGTCCTTCCCACTGTTCTGCCCGGACAGTTCTGCCCGGAACGTCGCCCGCCCTCACGTTTCCCCCGGAGGGCTCCGGTCGTTGGAGGGATCGTGACACTTCTGACGAGGCGGGCAGGGGCGGGCTTGGCCGCCGTGGCGGCATGGGCGGGCCTGCTGGGCGGACTGGCCGGCTGCACCCACGACGGCAAGTCGCCCGTCGAGATCCAGCTTCCGGGCAGAGTCCGCTCGCCGGACGAGGCCATCCGCATCACCCCCGACGACAACGCCAAGGACGTCCCGGCCGACGGCCGGCTGACGGTCACCGTGCCCGAAGGGCGGCTGGAGCGGGTCGTGGTGACCAAGGTGGAGGACGCGCAGCAGGAGGAGGTACCCGGCGCCATCGCCGCCGACGGGCTCAGCTGGAGCCCGACCCCGCAGGCCGGGCGGCTCGCCCTCGCGGCCAAGTACACCGTGGACGCGGTCGCCCTCGACGGGCACAACCGCCGCCAGGCCCGGCACACCACCTTCACCACCTACGTCCCCGAGGAACGGTTCATCGGCTACTTCAAACCGGAGAACCGTTCGACCGTCGGTACCGGCATGATCGTCTCCTTCAAGTTCAGCCGTGAGATCGAACGACGCGCCGAGGTGGAGCGCGCCATCCGGATCACCTCCGAACCGGCCGTGCAGGTGGCCGGCCACTGGTTCGGCAAGGAACGACTCGACTTCCGGCCCAAGCAGTACTGGAAGCCCGGCACGAAGGTCACCGTGCGGATGGACCTGCGCGACGTCGAGGGCGCCCCCGGCTCGTACGGGATCCAGTCCAAGACCGTCACCTTCACCGTCGGGCGCTCCCAGATCTCCACCGTGGACGCGGCCGCCCACACCATGGAGGTCCGCCGGGACGGCGAGCTGCTGTCGACCGTGCCGATCAGCGCCGGAGCGCCCAAGACCACCACCTACAACGGGAAGATGGTGGTGATGGAGCTCTTCGACGTGACCCGGATGAACGGCCAGACCGTCGGTTTCGGCGGCGAGTACGACATCCCCGACGTCCCGCACGCCATGCGGCTCACCAACTCGGGGACCTTCCTGCACGGGAACTACTGGTCCAGCCCCGACACCTTCGGCTCCACCAACGTCAGCCACGGCTGCGTCGGCCTGCGCGACGACAAGGGCGGCGGCTCCGACACCCCGGCGGGCTGGTTCTTCGACCGCACCCTGGTCGGGGACGTGGTGGAGGTGGTGAACTCGCAGGACAAGACGGTCGCCGCCGACAACGGACTGGGCGGCTGGAACATGTCCTGGGCGGACTGGGTGGCCGGATCGGCCGTCGTCTGAACGGCGCACCAACCCCCGCAAGAGTGACTTGTGTGATCGGAATGCCGTAGCCGCGAGTGTCCACGGCCCGCACCGCCGACCGCTGCCCCCAGCCTGTCAGGGCACATGAGGGCAGCAGGGCGGAACGGACGGAGCGTCATGTCAGCAAGGAACTGGACCCTCGGGCTCGCGATCGGCGCCGTGCTGGCCGCCGCCGCCCCCACGGCCGTCGCCGCCGGACCCGGCGCCGACCGGCCGGTGGCGGCGGCCCGGGCGCCGCTGCCCGACGGGCTCGGTCCGTGCGTCCCGGGCCGCTGTCCGGACCCCTACCCGCCGGTCAACAGCGACGGCGTCCTGCGCGGCCGCGACAACGGCATCAACATCTTCGTCGGCGGCGACTTCCGGGTCCGTGGTCGGGCCTCCGAGGCCGAGGGCCGCCTCGTCGTCCTCGGCGGCTTCGACCAGGACAAGGTGGCCGGCGGGGACAGCCGGTACAACGTCGGGATCGTCGGCGCCGGATCGCTCGTACCGCCCCCCGCCGGCGCCGACTTCCTCACCACCGGCGCCGGCGTCACCGTCGCCCAGGGCGAACGCCTGCTCGCCGACGGCGGTGTGGTCCGGCACGCGGGCCCCGTCACCGGCTCGGTGTCCGGAACCCTGGTCCGGGACCCCGCCGCCGTCACCCCGTACGCGGGCCTGCGCGACCGGCTCAGCGCCGCGAGCCAGTGCTACGCCCGGGTCGGCGGGCAGCCGCGCCCGGCCACCGGCACCGTCGCGGACCGGGGCTACGAGACGCTCTTCACCGGCGACGGCACCTCCGCCCTCCAGGTCTTCAACGTGAACGCCGACATGGTCGGCAACGGCGGCGGAATGCAGGGCGTCCGCTTCGACCGGATCCCGGCCGGGGCCACCGTGCTGGTCAACGTCCTGGGCACCGACCGCACCATCAACACCTACAGCGGCGGCCTCCAGGACACCGACCCGCTCAACGCCTACCGCGACCGCCTGCTGTGGAACTTCCCCGACGCCACGACCGTGCGGCTGACCGGCGGCGGCCAGTTCCAGGGCAGCTTCCTGATGGGGCAGCAGAACTCCGAGACCACCGTCACCCTGCCCGGCATCAACGGCCGCTTCTTCACGACCGGTTCCGTCACCCACGGCAGCGAGACCGTCGGGGGCGGCGGCCAGGAGTTCCACGCCTATCCCTTCAACGGCGACCTCCCCGACTGCGGGGGACCGGTCCCGGTGACCGGTTCGGTCTCCGTCCTCAAGCGGGACGCGCAGACGGGCGCCCCGCTGGCGGGCGCGCGGTTCGAGCTGTGGCGGGAGTCCAACGGCACCCCCGGCCTCCAGACGGCCGGCCCGGGCGCCGACACCCGCGTCACCGAGTGCACCACAGGGACCGACGGCCTGTGCGGGGCGACCACCGGGCTCGGCACGTACTACTGGCGCGAGACCCAGGCACCCCCCGGATACGTCCTGCCGCCCGGGCCGGTGGACGCGCTGACGCTCACCGCGGAGAACGCGCAGGCCGGCGTCCGCCACGAGGCCGACAACGAGCGGGCACCCGAGCCGCCGGACGGCGCCCGCGTGGTCCTGCGCAAGACGGACGGGTCGACCGGCCTGCCACTGGCCGGCGCGGAGTTCGAGCTGTGGCAGGAGAGCAACGGCACCCCCGGGCTGCAGACGACCGCCCCCGGCGGTGACACCCGGCTGGACGGAACCTGCGTGACCGACGCCCGGGGCACCTGCACGGTGGAACTGCCGGTCGGCCGGACGTACTACTGGCGGGAGACGGCGGTCCCGGCCGGGTACGAGCAGCCGGCGAACCCGGTCACGCGCTTCGACCTCACCCGGGACGACGTTACGGACGGCGTCGTCGTCGCCGTCCCGAACAGCAGGAGCGAGCGGTACGAGGGCGCCATCCGGGTCCTCAAGAAGGACGCCAAGACCGGACGGCCGCTGCGCGGCGCGGTCTTCGAGGTGTGGCAGGAGACCAACGGCACCGCCGGTCTCCAGACGCGCGGCATCAACCCCGACCACCGGGCGGCCGACGGCTGCGCCACCGACCGCGGCGGCGTCTGCGACTTCGGCCCGCTGCCCGAGGGCTCCTACTACCTGGTCGAGACGGCCGTGCCCGAGGGCTACGCCCTGCCCGCGGACCGGGTGACCGGACCGCTGCGGCTGGACGGCGCCACCCCGGACCGGCGGCTCGTGGTCACGCTGCGCAACGAGCGCGACGGCCACGGCAAGGGCAAGGGCGACCACGGCAAGGGCGACCACGGCAAGGGCGACCGCCCGGGCCCCCGGGCCTGACCTGCGGACCGGTCCCCGGATCCGACCCCCGGCCCCCGACGACGGACGGAGCGGCATGACAGCCAGGACGACGAGGGTGTGGCCCATCGGCCTCGCCGCCGCGGTGGTGCTCACCGCGGCGGCCCCGGCCCTGGCCGCACCGCCCCCGGTAGCGGCCGGCGGGGCCCGGGTCGTGCTGCGCAGCACCGACCTGGACACGGGGGCGCCGCTGGCCGGGGCCCGGTTCGAGCTGTGGCGCGAGACCAACGACCGGGCCGGGCTGCAGAGCAGCGGTCAGGGGGCCGACGAACGGCAGTCGGGCAGCGCCTGTGTGACCGACGCGAAGGGCCTCTGCACGGTGCAGCTCCTGACCGGCGAGACGTACTACGCGCTCCAGCTCGCGGCCCCCGCCGGCTACGCGTGGCCGGACGAGGCGGCCACCGGCTTCGACCTGGGCGAGTCCGCCGCCCGGGACGGACTCGTCCTCGCCGTCCCCAACCGGCGCCCGGACGCCGCGTACGGCGGATGGATCGTCGTCCGCACGAAGGACGCCAAGACCGGCTCCCCGCTGCCCGGCGCCGTCTTCGAGCTGTGGAAGGAGACCAACGCGACCACCGGCCTCACCACCGGGGGCCTCGCCGCCGACCAGCGCGTCAGACCCGGCTGCGCCACCGACGCCGACGGCACCTGCACCTTCGACGGGCTCGCCGACGGCGGGTACTTCCTGGTGGAGAAGGACGTCCCCGAGGGCTACGTCCTGCCGAAGACCCGCGTCACCGGTCCCTATCAGCTGGACGCCACGAGCGGACGGCAGCTCGTGCTCACCGTCCCCACCGGGCGCGCCGAGCCGATCCCCCTGGACGAGAAGGCCGAGGACGCGGACGGGAGCGCCCGGGAGGGCGGCCTGCGGGCCCGGGCCGCGCGGCCGGGTGCGCCGGTGGAGTGACCTCCTCACCCCGGCGGCGCAGCAGCGCGAGCCGTACCCCGGCCACCGGGCTTGGCTGGGCCTCGACCGTCGCGCGCGCAGACCGAGGAGGCCCCGCATGGCCGCACGTCAGGGGAGAGGCCCGGTGGCACGGGCGGCCGTGCTCGGCGCTCTGTTCGCACTCGCGGGCCCGCAGCCGGCCTTCGCCGTGGCCGCCCCGGCGGAGCCGGAGAGCGCGTGCGTGGCGGGCACCGGCCCCTACCAGCGGGAGCTGGAGCACCACGTGGGACGGCCGGTCGACGGGGTGCAGTCCGCGGCGGACTGCCGTGCGGTCCGCGCGTTCCAGCGCACGAACGGGGTGAGCCCCGCCGACGGCTACGCGGGCGTCGCCACCTACCGCACGATGCTCGTCGTGACGGCCCGCCCGGACCCCAACGCCGCGGGCGACTGCCCCGAGCGCGAACACCGCGTCACCTGCGTCGACCTGGACCGTCAGCTGCTGTGGGTGCAGGAGGACGGCGGCGTCGTCTTCCGGCCCGTGCCCATCCGCACCGGCCGCGACTTCCAGGAGACCCGGACCGGCTGGCACGAGGTGTACTGGCGCAGCAGGGACCACGTCTCCACCCTGTACGGATCGCGCATGCCGTACGCCCAGTTCTTCGACGGGGGCCAGGCCCTGCACGGCTCTCCCGGAACCCTCTACGAGGGCGGCGGCTCCGCCGGCTGCGTCAACCTCACCGAAGCGGACGCGAAACGGCTGTGGGACCTGCTCGGCGAGGGGGACGCCGTCTACGTCTGGGGCACCAAGCCGGGCACCGAGGACTGACCGCAAGCCGTTCCCACCGTGTCGCGGCAGTTGGGACGGAACGGTGACAAGACCGTGGCTCATCGTGATCCTCCCGTGTGATTTCCTGTCGACATGCGCGCGACTGTCCGTGCGCGGGGGACATGGGGAGAACACGAGTGAACGTGCAGCCGATACGCGGCCGCGCCCGGACCGGCCTGCCGGCCCTTCTGCTGGGAGCGGCCCTGCTGTTCACCACCGCCTGCAGTGGCGGTGGCGGTGGCGGCAACGGCAGCGGGGGCGACAACGCCGGGGGCGGCGCCAAGACCGGTACCGAGGCGTCGAAGGCCGTCGTCAGCGTCAAGCCCGACGACGGGGCCAAGGAGGTCGCGACCAGCGGCGTCCTGAAGATCACGAGCACCGGCGGCAAGCTCAGCACGGTGACCGTCGCCGACACCAAGGGCAACGCGGTCGAGGGCAAGGTCTCCGACGACGGCGCGAGCTGGGAGCCGGCCCGCCACCTGGCCTCCGCCACGGAGTACAAGGTCCACGCGGTCGCCAAGGACGAGGCCGGCCGGGAGTCCGCCAAGGACACCTCCTTCACGACCCTGACCCCGACCAACACCTTCGTGGGCCACTACACGCCCGAGGACGGCGCGACCGTCGGCGTCGGCATGCCGGTCTCGATCAACTTCTCCCGCGGCATCACCAACCCCGAGGCCGTCGAGAAGGCCATCACGGTGACGGCCGAGCCGGCCGTGCCGGTCGAGGGCCACTGGTTCGGCAACGACCGCCTCGACTTCCGCCCCGAGAAGTACTGGGCCGCGGGGACGACGGTCACCGTGAAGCTCGCCCTGGACGGCGTCGAGGGCCGCCCGGGCGTCTACGGCAAGCAGACCCGTACGGTCACCTTCAAGATCGGGCGCTCGCAGGTCTCCACGGTCGACGCGGCCGCGCACACGATGCAGGTCGTCCGGGACGGCCAGGTCTTCAAGGACGTTCCGATCACGGCGGGCGCCCCGTCGACCACGACCTACAACGGTCAGATGGTCATCAGCGAGAAGTACAAGGTCACCCGGATGAACGGCGCGACCGTCGGCTTCGGCGGCGAGTACGACATCTCCGACGTCCCGCACGCGATGCGCCTGTCGAACTCCGGCACCTTCGTGCACGGCAACTACTGGGCCTCCTCCGGCACCTTCGGCTCGGCCAACGTCAGCCACGGCTGCATCGGCCTCAAGGACGTCCGCGGCGCGGGCGACTCCAAGCAGCCCGCCGCGTGGTTCTTCGACGAGTCGCTGATCGGCGACGTGGTCATCGTGAAGAACTCCAAGGACAAGCAGATCGCCCCGGACAACGGCCTCAACGGCTGGAACATGGACTGGGCGGAGTGGATCAAGTAGATCCCCCGCTACGACGCGGAGGTGGCCCGGTGCTGTGACACACAGCACCGGGCCACCTCGCGTTAACCGCCGCTAACCTGGCCCGTATGACCATCTCTCTCGAAGTCTCCGAAGGCGTCGGCACCCTCCGCCTGGACCGGCCGCCCATGAACGCCCTGGACATCGCCACCCAGGACCGGCTGCGCGAGCTGGCCGTGGAGGCGACCGACCGGGCCGACGTCCGCGCGGTCGTCATCTACGGCGGCGAGAAGGTGTTCGCCGCGGGCGCGGACATCAAGGAGATGCAGACGATGGACCACGCGGCGATGGTCGCCCGGTCCCGTGCGCTGCAGGACGCCTTCACCGCCGTCGCCCGCATCCCCAAGCCCGTCGTCGCGGCCGTCACCGGCTATGCGCTGGGCGGTGGTTGCGAGCTCGCGCTGTGCGCCGACTACCGGATCGCCGCCGACAACGCCAAGCTCGGCCAGCCCGAGATCCTGCTCGGCCTGATCCCCGGCGCGGGCGGCACCCAGCGGCTCTCCCGGCTGGTGGGCCCCTCCCGGGCCAAGGACCTCATCTTCACCGGCCGCATGGTCAAGGCGGACGAGGCCCTGACGCTCGGCCTGGTCGACCGCGTGGTGCCCGCCGCCGAGGTCTACGAGCAGGCGCACGCCTGGGCCGCGAAGCTCGCGCAGGGGCCGGCGATCGCGCTGCGCGCCGCCAAGGAGTGCGTGGACGCGGGCCTGGAGGCCGACATCGACACCGGGCTCACCATCGAACGCAACTGGTTCGCGGGCCTGTTCGCCACCGAGGACCGCGAGCGCGGCATGCGCAGCTTCGTCGAAGAGGGCCCGGGCAAGGCGAAGTTCGTCTGAACCGCCTCGGTCGGGCGGTCCTCCCTGGGGGTGGATTAGCCAGGCCTTAAGGCAGCCTTAAGGCGCTTCGGTGATCAACTCACGGTGATTGCTCACGTGCGGTGGGTCACGCCAGGTCAGGGCCGTTTCGAAGCCCTCCGGTCGCCTCCCGCACATGACAGGAGACCCCCTTGGATTCGCTGAATCCGGGGGGTGTTTTCCTGCGGAACGGCCCGGGGTCACAGGCGGGCCGTCCATGATGGGTCCATGGCGGGCCTGGAGGGTGTGGAACAGCCGCGGCAGCGCGGCGGTGCTTCGGCGGTACGGCTCACGGCGGCCGTCGAGGAGGAACAGGGCCTCAAGGCGCTGGAGTTGTACGGGAACCCGGCCGAGGCGGAAGTGACGCTGCCGTCCATGCCCGAGTCGGCCGGTACCGCCCGCCGGCTCACCCAGTGCGTGGTGGTCCGCCTCTGGGGCCTCTCACCGCAGATCTCCGAGCACGCCGTCCTCCTGGTCTCCGAACTCGTCGGCAACGCGGTGCGCCACACGGGCGCCCGCTCGTTCGGCTTACGCATGCTGCGGCGGCGCGGCTGGATCCGGGTGGAGGTGCGCGACCCCTCGCGCGGGCTGCCCTGTCTGATGCCGGTCCACGAGCTGGACACCACCGGCCGCGGCCTCTTCCTCGTCGACAAGCTGTCCGACCGCTGGGGCGCCGACCTGCTGCCCCGGGGCAAGATCACCTGGTTCGAGATGCGGGTCGCCGACCGCCAGAACGCCTGAAGCCCCCGGCTCGCCGTGTGGGGCGGTGTGGGGGCTCCATGGGTGCGCCGGGGATCGAAGGGGGTGTGATCCCCGGCGTGAGGACTTCGCTCGGGTCAAGGGGGAAGTCGTGGTTTCGACTATGACAGACGAGGGCTCGAACGCCAAAAGTCCCTACTTGGACATAAGTGTGCAAATAGGAAGACTTTCTAGCTAAATCCTAGGTGAGGTGGGCCACTCACCTCGCAATCGATGAATAACTATCGACTGCTCTGAGTAAATCGTTGATCACGTGGCGGATGGACCATGCGATCCGCCCTCTTCGGTGGGCGTCCCGAAATGGGTCAATCATTACCTTCCGGGTCATCCACCTCTTAAATGGGCAAGTGCTCTCACATCCAGGCCGCCGCGCGGCCCTGCGTGCGGCTCTGCGTGCGGCCGGTCTCGGTGTGGCCGGCGTCGGGACGGCCGGTCTCGCCGCGGGCTGCGGCCCGGGCGACCCGACCGCCGGGACCCGAACCACACCCCCCACCCCGCCCCCGGGTCCCGCCCGCCCCGCGCAGGCGGCCCCGGCCGCCGCCCCGCGCCGGTTCGCCGGACAGCCCGTCGAGATCGGCCACGGTGCGCGCGACCGCAACGAGGTCGCCCTCACCTTCCACGGCAACGGCGAGCCCGCCGTCGCCCGCGCGGTGCTGGACGCGGCGGAGAAGGGGGGAGCGCGGGTCACCGTCCTGGCGATCGGCACCTGGCTCGACGCCCACCCGGACATGGCCCGCCGGATCCTCGACGGCGGCCACGAACTCGGCAATCACACCCAGCGCCACCTCGCGATCAACGACATGACCGAGGCGGAGGCCCACGCCGAGATCACCGGCTGCGCCCAGCGCCTCAAGCGGCTCACCGGCTCCATCGGCACCTGGTTCCGGCCCTCCCGGACGCAGTACGCGACACCGCTCGTGCAGAAGCTGGCCCAGCGGGCCGGCTACCCGCACGTCCTCTCGTACGACGTCGACTCCCTCGACTTCACCTCGCCCGGTGCCGCGGCCGTCGTCCGCAACGTCACCGGCACGATCCGGCCCGGATCCGTGGTGAGCCTGCACTTCGGCTACACGGACACGGTCGACGCGATGCCCCCCCTCCTCGAAGAACTCGCGCGCCGCAAGCTGCGCGCGGTGACCACCACGGAGCTGCTGACGCCATGACGACCACCCGCCTTCCCCGGAATGCCGGCGTACTGCTGGCCGGTCTGGTCCTCGCCGCCCTGGCCGGCTGCGGATCGGCCGGAAAGGGTCCCGCCGAGGCGCTCGGCACCAAGGGCCCGGCCGAGCCCGTCAAGGCCGTACCGGCGGCGCCGCCCGGACTGCCCGGCATGCCGCCCCTGCTGGATCCGAACGACGTCTACGCGGCGGACCGGCCGGGCAAGCTCTCCCCGGTGGTCAAGGACTTCCCGTCCCGCGTCTACGTACCGAACACCAACTCCAACACGGTGTCCGTCATCGACCCGGAGACCTACCAGGTCATCGACACCATCCCGGTCGGGGTGCAGCCCCAGCACGTCGTCCCCTCCTGGGACCTGAAGACCCTCTGGGTCAACAACAACCGGGGCCACACGCTCACCCCGATCAACCCCGCCACCGGCGAGGCCGGAAAGCCCGTCGAGGTCCACGACCCGTACAACCTGTACTTCACGCCCAACGGGAAGTACGCGATCGTCATGGCCTCGCTCGACAAGGAGCTGGTCTTCCGCGACCCGCACACCATGGACCGGGTCAAGACCGTCCCGGTGACCTGCTTCGGCGTCAACCACGCCGACTTCTCCGCCGACGGTCGCTACTTCATCGTGAGCTGCGAGTTCTCCGGTGAGCTCCTGAAGGTGGACACCGAGAAGATGGAGGTCGTCGGCCAGCAGAAGCTGCCCTTCGAGGGCGCGATGCCGCAGGACGTGAAGGTGTCCCCGGACGGCAAGACCTTCTACGTCGCCGACATGATGGCGCACGGCATGTGGGTGCTCGGCGGCGACACCTTCGAGACCCCCAAGCTGCTGCCCACCGGCAAGGGCTGCCACGGCCTCTACGTGAGCCGCGACTCCAAGGAGATGTACGTGTCCAACCGGGGCGAGGGCACGATCTCGGTCTACAACTTCCCGCAGAAGAAGCTCACCAAGAAGTGGACGCTGCCGGACGGCGGCAGCCCCGACATGGGCGGTGTCTCCGCCGACGGCAAGGTCCTCTGGCTGTCGGGCCGCTACAACTCCGAGGTGTACGCCATCGACACGGTGACCGGCAAGCAGCTCGCCCGGATCCCGGTGGGCGGCGGCCCCCACGGACTCGCCGTGTACCCCCAGCCCGGCCGCTACTCGCTCGGCCACACCGGGATCTTCCGCTAGGTCCGGTCGTCAAAGTGGCGCCGGTCAGGCCCGCGGTGTCCGGTGCCGTGCATCGCAAGGCGGAGGGGCGCCCGAGTACTGGACGTACTTGGGCGCCCCGACAACGCGGCGAGGTGCGGTGCCGGGCGCCGCGGGCCAGGTGCAACTTTGACGACAGGGCCTAGACCGGCGGGGCCCGGGGGCCGTCCGGGACCCGGGGGTCCCGGACGGGCCGGGTGCCGCTACCCTGGGCCGGTCAACAAGCACCAAGAAGGGGTGGACCCAGTGGCGGACATCGAGAGCGCACGGGCTACGTTCGACAAGTTCGACGTGAACGGTGACGGCTTCATCACGGCCGACGAGTACAGCGCCGCGATGCGCGCCATGGGCGACGCCCACGTGTCCCCGGCCGTCGCGGACTCCGTCGTCGCCTCCAAGGACGCCAACGGCGACAAGCTGCTGAGCTTCGACGAGTTCTGGGCCTCCCTGAACAAGTAGCACCCCGGTCTGCCGCCCCGGGCCCACGGGCCCGGGGCGGCATCCTGCGTCAGGCGGCCGGCCCGGACGTGTCCTCCATGTCCCCGACCTCGGCGAGGGCCTCCTCCAGCCAGGTCAGCCAGAACGTCTCCAGGGCGATCCCGCCGTGCAGCACGAGCCGGCGCAGCCGGTCCTCCACGGCGTCGCGCCCCGGCGGGAAGTCCTTCTCCTCGATCGCCTCGTACTGCGCCAGCTGGCGACGGTGCAGGTCCAGATGGCGCCGCAGCTCGGGGGCCAGCCCCTGCGGCCCCACCACGCCCGCCGCCCGGATCCGCAGCAGCAGCGGGTCGCGCATCGGCTTGGGGTCCTGGCTCTCCGCGACCCACCGGGCCAGCTCCGTGCCGCCCGCGGGCAGCACCTCGTACTCCTTCTTCTGCCCCCGTACGGGCACCTCGCTGGGCAGCGCCCGGATCAGCCCGGCCTCCTCCAGCCGGCCCAGCTCGCGGTAGATCTGCTGGTGCGTCGCCGACCAGAAGTACCCGATCGACCTGTCGAAGCGCCGGGTCAGTTCCAGCCCGGACGAGGGCTTCTCGAGCAGGGCGGTGAGGATGGCGTGCGGCAGGGACATGCCGCCATCCTAGGTTTGCGGCGACCGGCACCGCGATCACCTCCGGCCGCGGTCAGCTCCCCCGGCCCGGTCCCCGGCTCTGCGCCGCTCTCCCCGCGGCCGCCCCCGGACGGGCCAGGCCCGGTGGCGGCCACCGCGCGCACTGGACAGGCTGGGGGCGTGGCTGCCGACGAGAACACCGCGCCCCCCGCGCCGTACGCCGACCTCACCGCGCTCTACGTGAACTGCACGCTCAAGCGCTCGCCCGAGACCAGCAACACCGAGGGCCTGATCGACCGGAGCCGTGCGGTCATGGAGTCCGCGGGCACCCGTACCTCCCTCATCCGCGCCGTCGACCACGACATCGCGACGGGCGTCTGGCCCGACATGACCGAGCACGGCTGGGAGAGCGACCAGTGGCCGGTCCTCTACAGCCGGATCATGGACGCCGACATCCTCGTGCTGTGCGGGCCCATCTGGCTCGGCGACAACAGCTCCGTGATGAAGAAGGTCATCGAGCGGCTCTACGCCTGCTCCTCCCTGCTGAACGAGCACGGCCAGTACGCCTACTACGGCCGGGTCGGCGGCGCGCTGATCACCGGCAACGAGGACGGCGTCAAGCACTGCGCCATGAACGTCCTCTACAGCCTCCAGCACCTCGGGTACGCGATCCCGCCCCAGGCCGACGCGGGCTGGATCGGCGAGGCCGGCCCGGGCCCCTCGTACCTCGACCCCGGCTCGGGCGGCCCCGAGAACGACTTCACCAACCGCAACACCGCCTTCATGTCCTGGAACCTCATGCACCTGGCCGGGCTGCTCAAGCGCTCCGGCGGCATCCCGGCGCACGGGAACCAGCGCTCCCTGTGGGACGCCGGCTGCCGGTTCGACTTCCCCAACCCCGAGCACAGGTGATCCGAGATGGTCCAGCTGCTGAGAGTCCAGAACTTCACCGTCTCGCGCGACGGATTCGGTGCCGGCGAGCCCCAGAGCCTGGAGCGGCCGTTCGGCCACGCCGATCCCGGCGCCATGTTCGCGTGGGCCGGGGCCACCGCGAGCTGGCCGAACCGCACCGACCCCGGCGGCAGCCGGGGCCTGGACGACTACTTCACCCGCGACTTCTCGCACAACATCGGCGCCGAGATCATGGGCCGCAACAAGTTCGGGCCCCAGCGGGGACCGTGGGCCGACCACGCGTGGCGCGGGTGGTGGGGCGACGAGCCCCCGTTCCACACCCCGGTCTTCGTCATGACCCACCATCCGCGTCCGTCGTTCTCGCTCTCCGACACCACCTTCCACTTCGTCGACGACGATCCGGCGACGGTTCTGGAGGCGGCCAGGGAGGCGGCGGGGGGCAAGGACGTGCGGCTCGGCGGCGGAGCGACCACCGTCCGCGAGTTCCTGGACGCCGGTCTCGTCGACACCCTGCACGTGGTGGTCGCGCCCGTCGAGCTCGGCCGCGGGGTGCGGCTCTGGAACACGCCGGAGGAGCTGACCGACCGGTTCCACCTGGAGGTCGTGCCCAGCCCGAGCGGCGTGACGCACCACCTCTTCTGGCGGCGGTGACGCAGGTGGCGGGGGTACGCGGGCACCCCCGCCGCCGCGCGGCGGTTCAGTGGGCGATGTCCACGATGAGCCGCTCGGGGGAGTGCAGGCTGTAGGCGCGGTAGTAGGGGACGGTGTCGAAGGCGGCGCCGAAGGTCACGTACCCCTCGTAGTCGCCGGTCATGGCGAGGCCCTTGAGCTTGCTGAGGTAGATCTTCTGGAGCTTGGGACCCTGGTAGACGCTGCCGCCCGCGTCGTCGTGCGCGGCGGCGGGGTTGAGGCGGATCTCCAGGAAGTGCTTCCCGGCCAGCGGGACGGGCTTTCCGGAGCCGTCGTACACGAGCTGTGCGACGGGTGTGACGGTCACCGTGGGGGTGTACCCCTGCAGGTCGATGACGATCCGGTCGAAGGTGGCGTGCCCGCCCCAGCGGGCGTTCACGACGAGCGGGGTCGGGCTCGGGGCCGGGGTGGGGGTGGAGGCCGAGGCGGGCGCGGCGAAGGACAGGCAGGCGGCGAGCAGAGCGCCGGTCGCCAGGGCCACGAACTGCCGGAGACGGGTGTTGATCATGACGTCCCCTCGATTCCGAGAGACGGGGACAGGTGGCACAGTCTGGGACGCCCCGCCACCCCTTGCGGTTCCGGCCCGTTCCGCTGTGCGGTGGGGGCCGGGCGCACGCGCCTGGCCCCCACGTCGTCATCGGTGCGTCAGCACTCGATGACGTTGACCGCGAGGCCGCCGCGGGCGGTCTCCTTGTACTTGATCTTCATGTCGGCGCCGGTCTCCTTCATGGTCTTGATGACCTTGTCGAGGGAGACCTTGTGCGAGCCGTCGCCGCGCATCGCCATCTTGGCGGCGGTGACGGCCTTGACCGCGGCCATGCCGTTGCGCTCGATGCAGGGGATCTGGACCAGGCCGCCGACCGGGTCGCAGGTCAGGCCCAGGTTGTGCTCCATGCCGATCTCGGCGGCGTTCTCGACCTGCTCCGGGGTGCCGCCCAGGACCTCGGCGAGGGCGCCGGCCGCCATGGAGCAGGCCGAGCCCACCTCGCCCTGGCAGCCCACCTCGGCGCCGGAGATCGAGGCGTTCTCCTTGAACAGCATGCCGATCGCGCCCGCGGCGAGGAGGAAACGGACCACGCCGTCCTCGTCCGCGCCCGGGACGAAGTTCATGTAGTAGTGCAGGACCGCCGGGAGGACGCCCGCCGCGCCGTTGGTGGGCGCGGTCACGACACGGCCGCCGGCCGCGTTCTCCTCGTTGACCGCCATCGCGTAGATCGTCGTCCACTCGCTGCGGTGCATCATCGGGTCGCCCTCGGTGCGCAGCTGGCGCGCCGTGGAGGCCGCGCGGCGCTTGACCCGCAGGCCGCCGGGGAGGATGCCCTCGCGGGACATGCCGCGCGAGACGCAGGACTGCATGACGCGCCAGATCTCCAGGAGGCCCTCGCGGATCTCCTCCTCCGTGCGCCAGGCCTTCTCGTTCTCCAGCATCAGGGAGGAGATCGACAGGCCGGTCTCGTTCGCCAGGCGCAGCATCTCGTCACCGGAGCGGAAGGGGTACTTCAGCACCGTGTCGTCGAGCTTGATCCGGTCCTCGCCGACCGCGTCCTCGTCCACGACGAAGCCGCCGCCGACCGAGTAGTAGGTCTTCTCCAGCAGCGGGGTGCCGGCCTCGTCGTACGCGAAGAGCGTCATGCCGTTCGCGTGGTAGGGCAGGGAGCGGCGGCGGTGCAGGATCAGCTGGTTCGGCTCGTCGAAGGCGATCTCGTGGCCATCGCCTATCTCCGCGCCCAGCAGCCGCAGGCGGCCGCTCTTGCGGATGCGCTCCACCTCGTCGTCCGCCGTCTCCACGTCCACGGTGCGGGGGGAGTGTCCCTCCAGGCCCAGCAGCACGGCCTTGGGGGTGCCGTGGCCGTGGCCGGTCGCGCCGAGGGACCCGAAGAGCTCGGCGCGCACCGAGGCCGTCTGGGCGAGCACGCCGTCCTTCTTCAGCCGCGTCACGAACATACGGGCGGCGCGCATCGGACCGACCGTGTGGGAGGAGGAGGGACCGATGCCGATGGAGAAGAGGTCGAAGACGGAGATGGCCACGGTGGCGGACTCCCTTGTCTGCTCGTGGGGTGGGAGGGGTGCAGGAGAGGCGGATTGTTCAGATTTCGTCCGACAGACGAGCTTAACGCGGTCCGGTGAACGTCCTGGCTGCCGTGCGGCGTGGGAAGGATTACGCCGACGGGTCGGGCGGGTGCCGGCCGCGGGTCCCGGCCGCGGGTCCCGTCGGCACGTCCCGGCCGCCCGCTCGGGGCGCCCGCAGGGGAACCGCACGCGAAGGGCCCGGCCCGTGCACAGACGGGGCCGGGCCCTTCCACGCCACCGCTAGAGCGAGGGGTACAGCGGGAACTTCGCGGCGAGCGCCGAGACGCGCGCCTTGAGGCCCTCGGCGTCGTACGCCGGCTTCAGCGCCTGCGCGATGATCTCGGCGACCTCGGTGAACGCCTCGGCGTCGAAACCGCGGGTGGCCAGGGCCGGCGTACCGATCCGCAGACCCGAGGTGACCATCGGGGGCCGCGGGTCGTTCGGGATGGCGTTGCGGTTGACCGTGATGCCGACCTCGTGGAGACGGTCCTCGGCCTGCTGGCCGTCCAGCTCGGAGTTGCGCAGGTCGACCAGGACCAGGTGCACGTCGGTGCCGCCGGTGAGGACGTCCACGCCCACGGCCTTGACGTCGTCCTGGACCAGACGGGCGGCGAGGATCTTCGCGCCCTCCAGGGTGCGCTCCTGGCGCTCCTTGAACTCGGGCGAGGCCGCGACCTTGAAGGAGACGGCCTTGGCCGCGATCACGTGCTCCAGCGGGCCGCCCTGCTGGCCGGGGAAGACCGCGGAGTTGATCTTCTTGGCCAGCTCCTGCGTCGACAGGATGACACCGCCGCGCGGACCGCCGAGGGTCTTGTGCGTGGTGGTGGTCACGACGTGGGCGTGCGGGACCGGGTTCGGGTGCAGCCCCGCGGCGACCAGGCCCGCGAAGTGCGCCATGTCGACCATCAGGTACGCGCCGACCTCGTCCGCGATGCGGCGGAAGGCGGCGAAGTCCAGCTGGCGCGGGTAGGCGGACCAGCCCGCGACGATCAGCTGCGGCTTGGACTCCTTGGCGAGGCGCTCGACCTCGGCCATGTCCACCTGGCCGGACTCGTCGACGTGGTACGGGACCACGTTGTAGAGCTTGCCGGAGAAGTTGATCTTCATGCCGTGGGTCAGGTGACCGCCGTGGGCCAGGTTCAGGCCCATGATCGTGTCGCCCGGCTTGAGCAGCGCGAACATCGCGGCGGCGTTCGCCTGCGCACCGGAGTGCGGCTGGACGTTCGCGGCCTCGGCGCCGAACAGCGCCTTGATGCGGTCGATCGCGATCTGCTCGACCACGTCGACGTGCTCGCAGCCGCCGTAGTAGCGACGGCCCGGGTAGCCCTCGGCGTACTTGTTGGTCAGGACCGAGCCCTGGGCCTCCATGACGGCGACCGGAGCGAAGTTCTCCGACGCGATCATTTCCAGGGTCGACTGCTGGCGCACGAGCTCGGCGTCGACGGCTGCGGCGACGTCGGGGTCGAGTTCGTGGAGAGGGGTGTTCAGTACGGACATCAGGATCCCCTGGGGTCAGTTACCGGCGGTGAGCTTCGTGTACTCCTCGGCGGAGAGCACGTCCTTGGGCTCCTCCGAGATGCGCACCTTGAACAGCCAGCCGCCCTCGAACGGAGCGGTGTTGACGAGCGCCGGGTCGTCCACGACGTCCTGGTTGGCCTCGACGATCTCGCCGGAGACCGGGGAGTAGAGGTCGGAGACCGACTTGGTCGACTCCAGCTCGCCGCAGGTCTCGCCCTCGGTCACGGTGTCGCCGACCGCGGGGAGCTGGGCGTAGACGACGTCACCGAGCGCGTTGGCCGCGAACTCCGTGATGCCGACCGTCGCGACGCCGTCCACGACGTCGGACAGCCACTCGTGCTCCTTGGTGTAACGCAGATTCTCGGGGGTGCTCATGGCCTGATTCTCCTGGATGCGGGGGAGTGGATACGAACTGCGGTCTTGGGTACTGAGACGGCGCCGTTCCGGTGGCCGGACGGCGGACGTCGCGCGCGGGGGGTTACTTCTGCCGCTTGTAGAACGGCAGCGCCACGACCTCGTACGGCTCATGCGTACCGCGAATGTCGACGCCGACGCCGGAGGCGCCGGGCGCGGCGTGCTCCGCGTCCACGTACGCCATCGCGATCGGCCTGCCCAGCGTCGGGGACGGGGCGCCCGAGGTGACCTCGCCGATCACCTCTCCGCCGAAGGTGACGGGGAAACCGGCGCGCGGGACGCGGCGGCCCTCGGCGATCAGGCCGACCAGCTTGCGCGGCGCCTTGGTCGCGGCCTTCTCGGCGGCGGCCTCCAGGGCGGCGCGGCCGACGAAGTCCCCCTCCTTCTCGAACTTCACGACCCGGCCCAGACCCGCGTCGAAGGGGGTCAGGGCGGTGGTCAGCTCGTGCCCGTACAGCGGCATGCCCGCTTCCAGGCGCAGGGTGTCGCGGCAGGACAGGCCGGCCGGGACCAGGCCGGCGCCCTCGCCGGCCTTGGTCAGCGCCTGCCACAGCTCCACGGCGTGCTCGGGGGCGACGAAGAGCTCGAAGCCGTCCTCGCCGGTGTAGCCGGTGCGCGCGATCAGCGCGGGCACGCCCGCGACGGTGCCCGGCAGGCCGGCGTAGTACTTCAGGCCGTCCAGATCGGCGTCGGTGAGGGACGCCAGGATGCCGGGCGACTCCGGGCCCTGCACCGCGATCAGCGCGTAGGCGTCGCGGTCGTCGCGGACCTCGGTGTCGAAGCCGGCGGCGCGCTCGGTCAGGGCGTCGAGGACGACCTGGGCGTTGGAGGCGTTGGCGACGACCATGTACTCGGTCTCGCCGAGGCGGTAGACGATCAGGTCGTCGAGGATCCCGCCGTCCTCCTGGCAGATGTGCGTGTAGCGGGCGCGGCCGACGCCGACGGTGGAGATGTTGCCGACCAGTGCGTAGTCGAGGGCCTTGACGGCCTCCGGGCCGGTCAGCGTGATCTCGCCCATGTGCGAGAGGTCGAAGAGGCCGGCCTTGGTGCGGACGGCGTTGTGCTCGTCGCGCTCGCTGGCGTACCGCAGCGGCATGTCCCAGCCCGCGAAGTCGGTCATGGTCGCACCGAGCGAGCGGTGCAGCGCATCGAGGGCGGTCAGGCGGGGGGCAGTGCTCATGGGTGTGGCTCCCGGGTCCCAGGGCATCGACATGACATGACGAGGACGTTCCTCCCCATCTGTCATCGGAACCTGAGAGGTTCGCCGAGAGTTCCGCCGATCCATCGATCGCCGGTATCCGCGACTTGCACCTTGGGTGGAGCTGCCGGGCAGCTCGCTTTTCAGATCTGCCTCATCCACGCGGTACGGGGCCTGAGAGATTCAAGGGAGGTTCTTGCTCCTTCGGCGCCCGGACACGGCCTTGCGGCGTGCCGGGACTCTCCCGCGCGGATTCAAGCGGCCGGTATGCAGTTGGTCCAGATGGCGCACATCATTGCACGGCATGCCCGAGATCGGGGGTGGGGGGCGGAAAGTTCGTACGCCCGTCCGAGCCGCCGGAACGGAACCGGACATGCCGATTACCGTCTCTTTACACTCAGTGGGCAAGGGTCCCGGTGACCCGATTCGGGGGAGGCGAACACCGTGCGGAGATTCGGAGTGGTGGCGACGACGGGAACCGTGGACGCGGTGCCGGCGCAGCGGCGCGGCGCGCGCGAGCGCAGGAGGGCGGCGGACGGCGGCCTCGGCCTCGTGCGCGACCTGCGCGGCCCGGCGCTGCGCGGACCGCGGCGGCTCGGCTTCGCCGAGGGCGACATCGTCGTGGTCTCCGGCCTCCCCGGCGGCGGCAAGAGCACGCTGATCAAGCGGGCCGCCCCCGAGGGCGGGGCCGTCGACTCCCAGGACACCCGCGAACGCTGGGAGGGCCGGATGCCGGCCGCCCTGCCCTACGCCGTGTACCGCCCGCTGGTGCGCGCCGCGCACTACTGGGGCCTCTACCGGATCCTGCGCTCCGGCGCCTCCGTGGTCGTCCACGACTGCGGCACCCAGAGCTGGGTGCGCGGACTGCTCGCCGCGGCGGCGCGCCGCCGCGGCCGCGCCCTGCACCTCCTCCTGCTGGACAGCAGCCCCGAGGAGGCCCTCTCCGGCCAGCGCGCGCGGGGCCGCAGCGTGTCCGCCTACGCCTTCGCCCGCCACCGCGGCGCCGTGGGACGCCTGCTGCGCGACGCCGAGGCGGGCCGCCCGCCCGCCGGGTGCGCCTCGGCGACCCTGCTGGACCGCCGCTCGGCCGCCGCCGTGACGGGGATCGGCTTCCAGGGCTGACCGCCCGCCCGGGTCCCCCGGATCGGCCCCGGCGCAGGAGCCGGGCCGGCGGCCGGTAGCCTGCGGGTCGACACGCGCGGGACCGACGGAGGCGGGGGCAGATGCAGGGCAGCGGCTGGCCGGACAATGAGCTGGAGCAGGTGCTCGGGGCGGCGCTGGGGCAGCCGGACGCCGGCGGCCGGATCCTGGAGGTGCTCGGACGCAGCCGGGTGTGGGTGCCGCTGCCGGGCGGCGGCGGTCCCGACGCGGCCGGCCTGGACCTGCCCACCATGGACATCGGCGGGGCGGCGTACGTCCCCGTCTACAGCTCCGAGGCCCAGTTCCTCGCCTGCGTCGGCCCCGGCATGGACTTCGCGGTGGCCCCGGCGGTCGAATTCGCCCGGGGGCTGCCCCCGCAGCTCGGCATCGCGCTCAATCCGGAGGGCGCCGTCGGCGTCCCGCTGCCCCCGCCCGCCGTCGCGGAGCTCTGCCGGGCCGGCCGCAGCCCGCTGGACGGCCCCGCCACCGGCGGCCGCGTGCGGCTCTTCGAGCCCGACTGGCAGGACGACCCGGTGGACTTCCTGGCCGCCGCCGGCGAGGAGTTCCGCGCCACCGGCGTGGTCGCCGCGGCGCACCGCTGCCTCGCCAGCGTCGAGGGAGGGGCCCCGGAGCTGTTCATCGGTGTCCGCCTGCTGGGATGGGAGCCGCAGATGCGCGAGGCCCCGCTGGAGGCCCTCGGACGGGCCCTGACCCGCGTCCCGGCGCCCTGGCCCGTGCAGTTGATCCTCCTGGACGCGGCCCAGGACCCGGTCACGGACTGGATTCGTGAGCGCGTACGCCCCTTCTACCTCGCGTAGGGCCGCTTAAGCTGGTTACATCTCCTGGCCGCACATGTGAGCGCGGGCCCGGGTGAAGGCACGCGTGGAGCGACGGGCGGACGAAGAGGGGTACCGGGTGAGTGCGTCAGGCACGGCCGCGGCCGGGCAGGTCGAGCACATGATGCGCCAGGTGACCCCCGGGCGCTACGAGAGCTACGAGTCACTGCTGCACGCCCTCTCCGAGGGCCGGCTGTGGATGCTGCTCTGGCAGGGGCAGCCGGGGTCCCCGGACGCCCAGTACGGAGGCATGGAGGTCGACGGCCTCGGCTACGCGCCCTGCGTCACCTCCCCCCAGGAGCTGGCCGCGAGCGGCTGGCACCGGGGCTACGAGGTGGTCACCGGGCGGGACATCGCCCGCGCCCTGTACCCGGACCGCTGGGGGCTGTGGCTCAACCCGCACGCCCAGGGCGGCGGCCTCGGCGTGCCGTGGGCGGACCTGCGCCGCGTCGCGACCGGCCTGGACCGGATGCCGGCGGGCCCGCTGCGGCTGTCCGAGCCCAGCATCGAGCTCCCGCAGTTCTACGGGCTGCTGACCCAGCACGCGCACCGCACCCCGGCCGTACGGTCGCTGCGCCGCGCCTGGGTGCAGCCCGCGCTCGGGTCCCCCTACCTCGCGGTCGGCCTCGACCTGTACGACGCCTCCGCGCCCGCGCTGGAATCCGTACGGGAGATGATGCGCCAGTCGGTCGGGGCGGTCCCCGAGGGCGTCCCGGTGTGCACGGTCGCGCTGGCGGACGAGCACGATCCCGTCGCGATGTGGCTGCGGGCCCAGACCCGCCCCTTCTACGACCGCGAGGGCCAGGCGCCGACGTACTGACCCGCCCCGCCGGGGCGGTCCCGCAGCGCTGCGCGGACCTCCGGCACCAGATCCGCATCCTGAGACATCCGTCTCGAAGGCCGCACCGGACCCATCGGTGCGGCCTTCGGCATATCCACTGAATACGACCAAGATCCGCGCCCGAAAGGGCAGTTGGGCCGGATGTCCGTTCCGCGCCGAACATGCGGTGTTTCACCGCTCAACAGGTCTGGCGGTTCGGATAACGGAAGGTGTAGGCGCAGATCACGGTTGCGCATCACATCCCCGGGGGGTCTGGCGGGTGGTTGAGAGGGCGTTGAAGACTCCCCCCACCGAAGGCCGGTCCATCTCGCAAGCACCAGCTCTTCACGTGCGCTTCCGGCACATTTCTCGCCAATCGCACCACCAGCGACGCCGATTGAACCAAGCCGCCACAGCGGCGGGCATGGGCCGGCCACCGTCGGCCGAGAGGGGTCCCCACCACGATGACGGCACCACTGCACGACACCAGCGCGGCCGAGCCCGCAGCCGTGGCCGCCCCCGACGTTCCGCAGAAGGCGATCGAGGGGCGCTCGCCGTGGCAGATCGCCTGGCTGCGCCTGAAGCGCGACAGGGTCGCCCTGGCCGGCGGTGTCATCGTGCTCCTGCTGATCGTCGTCGCGATCTTCGCGCCGCTGATCGTCAAGGCGTTCGGCCACCCGCCCGAGGAGCTCCACGAGGACCTCCTCGACCCGCTGCTGGGCCTCCCGCTCGGCGACTGGGGCGGCATGAGCGGCGACTTCCTGCTCGGCGTCGAACCGGTCAACGGCCGCGACGTCTTCAGCCGCATCGTCTACGGCGCCCGGATCTCGCTCCTGGTGGCCTTCCTGTCCGCCTTCGTGGCGGTCTCGCTGGGCACCTTCTTCGGCATCGTCGCTGGCTACTTCGGCGGCTGGGTCGACGCGGCCATCAGCCGGGTCATGGACCTGCTGCTGGCCTTCCCGCAGCTGCTCTTCATCATCGCGCTGATCTCCGTCATCCCCAACAAGCTCTGGGGGTTCGAGGGTTCGGGCCTGCGCATCGCCGTCCTGGTGCTGGTGATCGGCTTCTTCGGCTGGCCCTACATCGGCCGGATCGTCCGGGGCCAGACCCTCTCGCTGCGCGAACGCGAGTACGTCGAAGCCGCACGCAGCCTCGGCGCGGGCCGCTTCTACATCCTCTTCCGCGAACTGCTCCCGAACCTGGTGGCGCCCATCACGGTCTACGCGACGCTGATGATCCCCACCAACGTGCTGACCGAGGCGGCCCTCAGCTTCCTCGGAGTCGGCGTCAAGCCGCCCACGCCGTCCTGGGGGGAGACCCTCGCCACGGCCGTGCGGACCTACGAGGACGATCCGCTCTTCATGATCTTCCCCGGCGTAGCGATCTTCATCACCGTGCTGGCCTTCAACCTCTTCGGCGACGGCGTCCGTGACGCCCTCGACCCGAAGGGCTCCCGCTAGCCACCGCAGGGCAAACCAGACCGGCCTCGTGCCGTACGTACACCGGAACTACAACGGAGGGTTGCGAGCATCGTGACTACCCATCGCACGTCGAAGCGCAGACTTGCCGCCGGCACGGCCGTCGTGCTCGCGGCCATGCTCACCGCGACCGCCTGTGGCGGGGCCGACAACAAGGACGACAAGGGCGCGGCCTCCGGCGGCGGCTTCAACGCGGGCATCGACAAGGTCGCCAACGCGTCGGACAAGAAGGGCGGCGAGCTGAAGTTCGTCGGTACCCAGGACGCCGACTCGTGGGACCCGCAGCGCGGCTACTACGGCTTCATGTGGGACTTCGCCCGCTACTACACGCGCCAGCTGGTCAGCTTCAAGCCCGGCCCCGGCAAGGAGAGCACCGAGCTCGTCCCGGACCTCGCCACCGCCAAGGCCGAGATCAGCGACGGCGGCAAGACCTACAAGTACACCCTCAAGGACAACGTGACCTGGGAGGACGGCTCGCCCGTCACCGCCCAGGACATCAAGTACGGCATCGAGCGCACCTGGGCGCAGGACGTCATCTCCGGCGGTCCGGTCTACCTCCAGCAGGTCCTCGACCCGAAGACCGAGTACCCCGGCCCGTACAAGGACACCGCGCCGGACAAGCTCGGCCTGAAGGCGATCGAGACCCCGGACGCGAAGACCATCGTCTTCAAGCTCCCGGCGCCCAACGGCGACTTCGAGCAGATGCTGGCGATGCCCGCGGCGAGCCCGGTCAAGCAGGACAAGGACACGGCCGCCAAGTACGGCCTCAAGCCCTTCTCGAACGGCCCGTACAAGATCGACTCGTACGAGCCGAACAAGAGCATGAAGCTCTCGCGCAACGCGAACTACAAGCCCGAGTCGGACACCATCCGCAAGGCGCTCCCGGACACCATCTCGGTCACGTTCATGGCGAACGCGGACGACATGGACAAGCGCCTGATGAACGGCGAGTTCGACGTCGACATCAACGCGACCGGCATCGGCCAGGCGGCCCGCGCCACCGCGCTGAAGGACCACAAGGGCAACCTCGACAACGGTCAGACCGGCTTCATCCGGTACGCGGTCATGCCGCAGACCGTCGCGCCGTTCGACAACATCGAGTGCCGCAAGGCCGTCATCTACGCGGCCGACAAGAAGTCCCTGCAGACCGCCCGCGGCGGCCCGCAGGCCGGTGGCGACATCGCCCCCAACATGCTCCCGCTGGGCATCAAGGGCTCGGACGCCAAGTACGACCCGTACGAGGTCCTGAAGAACGACGGCAAGCCCAACGTCGACAAGGCCAAGGAAGCCCTCAAGGCCTGCGGCAAGGAGACCGGCTTCAAGACCACCATCGCCGTCCGCAACAACAAGCCGGTCGAGGTCGCCACGGCCGTCTCCCTCCAGAACGCCCTCAAGCAGGTCGGCATCGAGGCCGACGTCGACCAGTTCGACGGCGCTCAGACCTCCGGCATCATCGGTTCGCCGAAGGTCGTCAAGGAGAAGGGCTACGGCATCATCATCATGGGCTGGGGCGCCGACTTCCCGACCGGGCAGGGCTTCTCCCAGCCGCTGGTCGACGGCCGCTTCATCCTGCAGAGCGGTAACAACAACTTCTCCGAGCTGAACGACCCGGCGATCAACGCCCTGTTCGACCAGGCCATCGCGGAGACCGACCCGGCCAAGGCCGGCGACATCTACAAGCAGATGAACCAGAAGGTCTCCGAGGCCGCGGTCTACCTGCCCTTCGTCTACGACAAGACGATCACCTGGCGCAGCACCCGGCTGACGAACGCCTACACCACCGACGCCTACAACGGCCGCTACGACTACGCGTCCCTCGGTGTCGTGAAGTAACGGTCCATCAGTCCAGTTCCAGTGTTCCAGTGCCACACCCGCTAGGCACGAAGGGCAGGTGATGGCCGCGGTTGGGGCCTGGGGGCGCTCTCCAGAAGGGGGCGCCCCCGGGCCGCAGCCAGGCCGAGCGCAGTGCTTGCATACCTCATCCGACGGATCTTCGCCGTCCTCGTCATGCTGCTGGTCATCACGCTGGTGACCTTCGGAATCTTCTTCCTGTTCCCGAAGCTGATCGGAACGGACCCCGCCCTGTACTTCGTGGGCAAGCAGTCCGACCCCATCGCCATCGAGGGCATCCGGCAGAAGATGGGTCTCGACGACCCGATCCTCGTCCAGTTCGGCAAGTTCGTCGTCGGGCTGGTGGCGGGTCGCACGTACGCCAACGGCTCCGACGTCACGCAATGCGCCGCGCCCTGCTTCGGATACTCCTTCAAGACCGAGCAGGAGGTCTGGCCGCTGCTGCTGGACTGGCTGCCGGTCACCCTCTCCCTGGCCCTGGGCGCCGTGGTGCTCTGGGTCGCCGGCGGTGTCGCCACCGGCGTGGTGTCCGCACTCAAGCGCGGCACCGTCCTGGACCGCTCGGCCATGGGCGTCGCCCTCGCCGGCGTCTCCCTCCCCATCTACTTCACCGGCATGCTCGTCATCGCCCTCTTCTCCGACCAGCTGGGCTGGTTCGGACGACCGGAGGCGACCTTCGCCGACGATCCGGGCAAGTGGTTCAACGGCATGGTCCTGCCGTGGGTCTCGCTCGCCTTCCTCTACGCGGCGATGTACGCGCGGCTCACGCGCGCGACCATGCTCGAAGTCCTCAACGAGGACTACATCCGCACCGCCCGCGCCAAGGGCCTGACGGAACCCGTCGTCATCGGAAAGCACGCCATGCGCTCCACGATGACGCCGATCCTGACCGTCCTGGGCCTCGACCTCGGCGCCCTGATGGGCGGCGCGGTCCTGACCGAGTACACGTTCTCGCTGCACGGACTGGGCTACAGCGCGGTGCGCGCCATCAGCGAGCACGACCTCCCGGTCATCCTGGGCATCACCCTGATCTCCGCGTTCTTCGTCGTCGCCGCGAACCTCATCGTTGACCTCCTGTACGCGGTGATCGACCCCCGAGTGAGGCTGTCATGACCGACCGGACGACCACGACCGGAGAGACCGCAGCGCCCCACCAGCCCTACGACGGGTCGCCGCCCGCCACCGCCTTCCTGGAGGTCCGCGACCTCAAGGTGCACTTCCCGACCGAGGACGGCCTGGTCAAGTCGGTCGACGGCCTCTCCTTCACGCTGGAGAAGGGCAAGACCCTCGGCATCGTGGGCGAGTCCGGCTCCGGCAAGTCGGTCACCTCGCTGGGGATCATGGGCCTGCACCGCGTGGGCCAGTACGGCCGCCAGCGGGCCCGGATCTCCGGCGAGATCTGGCTCGACGGCAAGGAGCTGCTCTCCGCGGACGAGGACGAGGTGCGCCGGCTGCGCGGCCGGGAGATCGCGATGATCTTCCAGGACCCGCTGTCCGCGATGCACCCGTACTTCACCGTCGGCAAGCAGATCTCCGAGGCGTACCGGGTCCACCACAAGGTCGACAAGAAGGCCGCCCGCAAGCGGGCCGTCGAGCTCCTCGACCGCGTCGGCATCCCCGAGCCGCACAAGCGGTTCGACAGCTACCCGCACGAGTTCTCCGGCGGCATGCGCCAGCGCGCGATGATCGCGATGGCGCTCGTCAACAACCCCGAACTGCTCATCGCGGACGAGCCGACGACCGCCCTGGACGTCACCGTCCAGGCCCAGATCCTCGACCTGATCCGGGACCTCCAGAAGGAGTTCGGCTCCGCGGTCATCATGATCACGCACGACCTCGGCGTGGTCGCGGAGATGGCCGACGAACTCCTCGTGATGTACGGCGGCCGGTGCGTCGAGCGGGGCACCGCCGAGAAGGTCTTCTACGAGCCCCGCCACCCCTACACCTGGGGACTGCTGGGGTCGATGCCGCGCATCGACCGCGAGCAGACCGAGCGCCTCATCCCGGTCAAGGGCTCGCCGCCCAGCCTCATCAACATCCCGAGCGGCTGTGCCTTCAACCCGCGCTGCCCGTACGCAGACGTGCCCAAGGGCAACGTCACCCGCACCGTGCGCCCCGAGCTGCACGGCGCAGGAGGACACCGGGCAGGACGGCACCCCCCACTGGTCCGCCTGCCACATGTCGCAGGACGAGCGGACCCGGATCTGGACCGAAGAGATTGCGCCGAAGCTGTGACCGACACCCAGAAGACGGATCCGGCCGTCACCCTTCCGGCGCAGGCCACGGACTCTCCCGAGCCGCTGCTCAAGGTCACCGGCCTGACCAAGCACTTCCCCATCACCAAGGGGCTGCTGCGCCGGCAGTCCGGCGCGGTCAAGGCCGTCGACGGCCTCGACTTCGACGTCCGGCGCGGTGAGACCCTCGGCATCGTGGGCGAGTCCGGCTGCGGCAAGTCGACCATGGGACGGCTGATCACGCGGCTGCTCGAACCGACCGGCGGCACGATCGAGTTCGAGGGCAAGGACATCACGCACCTGGGCGTGGCGGGGATGCGCCCGCTGCGCCGCGACGTGCAGATGATCTTCCAGGACCCGTACGGCTCGCTGAACCCGCGCCACACGGTGGGCACCATCGTCAGCGCCCCGTTCAAGCTGCAGAACGTCACCCCGGAGGGCGGGCTCAAGGCGGAGGTCCAGCGGCTGCTGTCGCTCGTCGGCCTCAACCCCGAGCACTACAACCGCTACCCGCACGAGTTCTCCGGCGGCCAGCGCCAGCGCATCGGCATCGCGCGGGCCCTGGCGCTCAAGCCGAAGCTGGTCGTCGCCGACGAGCCCGTCTCGGCGCTGGACGTCTCGATCCAGGCCCAGGTGGTGAACCTGCTGGACGACCTCCAGGAGGAACTCGGCCTCACCTACGTGATCATCGCGCACGACCTGTCGGTCATCCGGCACGTCTCGGACCGCATCGCGGTGATGTACCTCGGCAAGATCGTCGAGCTCGCCGACAACAAATCGCTGTACGGGGAGCCCATGCACCCCTACACCGCGGCCCTGATGTCGGCCGTGCCGGTGCCGGACCCCAGGCGGCGCGGCGCCAAGAGCGGCCGCATCCTGCTCAAGGGCGACGTGCCGTCCCCGATCTCCCCGCCGAGCGGCTGCCGCTTCCACACGCGGTGCTGGAAGGCGACGCAGATCTGCGCGACGCAGGAGCCCCCGCTGCTGGCGCTGAAGACCGGCCACCAGGTGGCCTGCCACCACCCGGAGAACGCCCCCGACCAGGCCCCGGGCGACAAGCCCCTCCCGGGCGCGGCGGACGCGGTGACGACGGCGACGGACTGACCGGAAGCGGGCGGGCCGCAACGGCCCGCCCGTATCCCCCCGTATCCCGGCCTGCCCGTTCCGGGCCCCGCCCGGCACAATCCAGCCCCGCCGGCGTTTGAGGCGCGGGGGCCCGGGGGCAGAGCCCCCGCAACGCCGCCGCACGGCACCTACCCAACCCGCGCCGCCGTGCGGAGCGCCCCGGGGCCCGGGGCCGCGCCACGGATCCGGCCCGCACCGGTACCCGCATCCGCACCGGCATCCGCATCCGGCCGCGGCCGCGGAGCCTCGCATTCCGCCCCGCCCGCCACAGGCGACAATGGCCCGGTGCTCCACGATCTCTTCCCGCCCGGGGTCCAGCATGCGCTGGACCTCGCCGGCATCTACGTCTTCGCCACCGCGGGCGCCCTGCTCGCCGTCCGCAAGAACTTCGACGTCTTCGGCATCGCCGTCCTCGCCCTGGTCACCGCCCTGGGCGGCGGCCTCTTCCGCGACCTGGTCATCGGCGCCGTCCCGCCGGCCGCCTTCGGCGAGCTGAGCTTCTTCGTCACCCCGCTGATCGCCGCCGCGATCGTCTTCTTCCTGCACCCCGAGGTCCAGCGGATCAACCGGGCCATCAACGTCTTCGACGCCGCCGGCCTCGCGCTGTTCTGCGTGACCGGCACGACCAAGGCCTACGAGTACGGCCTCGGTCTGACCGCGTCCGCCGCGCTGGGCCTCGCCACGGCGGTCGGCGGCGGCGTCCTGCGCGACGTGCTGGTCAACGAGGTCCCCTCGCTGCTGCGCGACCGCGAGATGTACGCCGTGCCCGCCACCGTCGGCGCCGCGATGGTCGCGGTCTCGATCGCCCTGGACTCCCTCAACGCCCTCACCACGGGCCTGGCGATCGTGACCACCTTCGTCCTGCGGCTCCTCGCCATGCGCTACCACTGGCGGGCACCGCTGGCCTGGAACCGGCGCTCCTCGGTGGCCGAAGAGCCGTAACAAGAGAAAGCTACCGCTTAGTAGCAAGCGGGTGTACCGTCGTTCCATGTCATTTGCAGCTGCCCAGGCATCCATCGGCGACAGCGAGTTCGACCGCGACACCGCCATCACCGAGCGCGCGGGCGAACCGGGCGTCTACGACGCGGAGCTCTCCGCTGGCTGGACGATCATCGCCGCCGTCAACGGCGGATACCTGCTGGCCCTGGTGGGCCGGGCCCTGTCCGCGGCCCTCCCGCACCCGGACCCCTTCACGGTGTCCGCGCACTACCTGACCTCCTCCGTGCCCGGCCCCGCCGTGATCCGCACCGAGGTCGTCCGGGTCGGCCGCACCCTCTCCACCGGGCAGGCCTCGCTCCTCCAGTTCGACGAGCACGGAAACGAGGTCGAGCGGATCCGCGTCCTCGCCTCCTACGGCGACCTCGCCGCCCTGCCGGACGACGTGCGCACGGTCGCGGTACCGCCGCTCATGCCCACCTACGAGAACTGCGTCGGCCCGGAGGCCGGCCCCGCGCCGATCCCCGGCAGCTCCGCCATCGTGGACCGGCTCCGGCTGCGCCTGGATCCGGCGACCGCCGGCTGGGCCGTCGGCGCGCCCTCCGGCAAGGGCGAGATGCGGGCCTGGTTCGAACTGGCCGACGGCCGCGACGCGGACCCGCTCTCCCTGCTCCTGGCGGTGGACGCGCTGCCGCCGACCGCCTTCGACCTCGGCCTGGTGGCCTGGACCCCGACGGTGGAACTCACCACGCACGTCCGCCGCCGCCCCGCCCCGGGCCCGCTGCGGATCGCCATCACCACCCGGAACCTGGCCGGTGGCTTCCTGGAGGAGGACGCCGAGGTCTGGGACTCCACCGACCACCTGGTCGCGCAGTCCCGCCAGCTCGCGCGAGCCCTGCGCATGTGACGCCCGCCCGGCCGGGGAGCCGTGGACCCGCCGGTCCCGCGCCCCCGGCCGGATCGGGGTCCCGCCGGGCGGAGGGGCGCGCACGGGCTCGTAGAATCGGGGGATCATGGCCTACCTCGACCACGCCGCCACCACCCCCATGCTGCCGGAGGCCGCCGCGGCGATGACCGCGCAGTTCGCCGCCACGGGGAACGCCTCCTCCCTGCACGCCGCCGGCCGCCGGGCCCGCCGCACCGTCGAGGAGGCCCGCGAGGCCTTCGCCGAGGCGATCGGAGCCCGCCCCAGCGAGGTGGTCTTCACCGCCGGCGGTACGGAGGCCGACAACCTCGCCGTCAAGGGGCTCTACTGGGCCCGGCGCGACGCCGACCCCGGCCGGACCAGGGTCATCGCCAGCCCCGTCGAACACCACGCCGTCCTCGACGCCGTGCACTGGCTCGCCGAGCACGAAGGCGCCCAGGTCGACTACCTGCCCGTCGACCGCCACGGGCGCGTGCACCCCGACGCGTTCCGCGAGGCCGTCGAGCGCGACCCGGACGACGTCGCCCTGGCCACCGTCATGTGGGCCAACAACGAGATCGGCACCGTCATGCCGGTCCGCGAACTGGCCGCCGTCGCCCGAGAGGCCGGCATCCCGCTGCACTCCGACGCCGTCCAGGCCTTCGGGCAGCTCGACGTCCACTTCGGCGACAGCGGCCTCGCCGCCATGACCGTCAGCGGCCACAAGATCGGCGGCCCCTACGGCATCGGAGCCCTGCTCCTCGGCCGCGACCAGAGCCCCGTACCCGTGCTGCACGGCGGCGGGCAGGAGCGGCACGTCCGCTCCGGCACCCTCGACGTGCCCGCCGTGGCCGCCTTCGCCGTGGCCGCCGTCCTCGCCGCCGAGCGGCGCGAGCAGTTCGCCGCCGAGATCGGCGCCCTGCGCGACGAGCTCGTCGGCGCCGTCCTCGCGGCCGTGCCCGACGCCGTCCTCGGAGGCGACCCCGAAGAGCGGCTGCCGGCCAACGCCCACTTCAGCTTCCCCGGCTGCGAGGGCGACTCCCTCCTGCTCCTGCTCGACGCCCAGGGCATCGAGTGCTCCACCGGCTCGGCCTGCACCGCGGGCGTCGCGCAGCCCAGCCACGTCCTGCTGGCGACCGGCACCGACCCGCAACTGGCCCGCGGCACCCTGCGTTTCTCCCTCGGCCACACCTCCACCAAGGAGGACGTCGCCGCCCTCGCCGCGGCCATCGGACCCGCGGTGGAGCGGGCCCGGACCGCGGGCCTCAGCTGAGCGTGCGGGAGGCTCAGGCCGCAGCGGCCAGGGCCTCCCGGACCATGCGCAGGTAGCGGTCCCAGTCCCAGTGGGCGCCCGGGTCCGTGTGGTCGGCGCCCGGCACCTCCGAGTGCCCGACGATGTGCTTGCGGTCCGCCGGGAAGTCGTAGCGGCGGCAGATGTCGGCCGCCAGCCGCGCCGACGCCGCGTACAGGGCGTCCGTGAAGTCCTTCGGCCGGTCCACGAAGCCGACGTGCTCGATGCCGACGCTGCGCTCGTTCATCGAGCGGTTCCCGGCGTGGAAGGCCACGTCCAGCTCGCGCACCATCTGCTCCACGTGTCCGTCGCCGCGGACTATGTAGTGCGCCGAGGCCTTGTGCCACGGGTTCTTGAAGGCGTCCACCGACGACTGGAAGCCGCCCTGCGTGACGTGCACGACGATCCGGTCCACGCGGTAGTCGTCGGGCCGGTCCGCCATCCGCCAGTTCGCCGGGGAGGCCGCGGTCCAGCCCGCGCCCGCGTGGTCGATCTCGCCCTCCTTGCGCGGCTTGGCCACCCCGGGCAGCAGCCAGTACCCGCGCCGGATCTCGTCCCGCCCGGCGACCGCCGCCGCGGCGACCACGCCGAGCCCGCCGAACAGCACGGCCCTGCGCGTGCGGCTCCTCGGCTTCGATCCCGCGTTCCCCTGCTCGGTCATGTGATCCACCCCCCTGACCCGACAACGCGCTGTGACCCCGCTCGGTTCCCCCGTACCCTGGACGGTGCTATGACTGAGAACCTGCCGCGCACCGACCGCCCCCTTCGCGTCCTGGCCGCCATGTCCGGCGGAGTGGACTCCGCCGTCGCCGCCGCCCGCGCCGTCGAAGCCGGGCACGACGTGACCGGCGTCCACCTCGCACTCTCCGCGAACCCGCAGTCCTTCCGGACCGGCGCCCGGGGCTGCTGCACCATCGAGGACTCCCGCGACGCCCGCCGCGCCGCCGACGTCATCGGCATCCCCTTCTACGTGTGGGACCTCGCCGAGCGCTTCCGCGAGGACGTCGTCGAGGACTTCATCTCCGAGTACGAGGCCGGGCGCACCCCGAACCCCTGCCTGCGCTGCAACGAGAAGATCAAGTTCGCGGCCCTGCTCGACAAGGCCCTCGCGCTCGGCTTCGACGCCGTCTGCACCGGCCACTACGCGACCGTCGTGCTGAAGGAGGACGGCTCCCGCGAGCTGCACCGCGCCTCCGACATGGCCAAGGACCAGTCCTACGTCCTCGGCGTCCTCGACGAGAAGCAGCTCGCCCACGCCCTCTTCCCGCTCGGCGACACGCTCACCACCAAGGAAGAGATCCGCGCCGAGGCCGAGGAGCGGGGCCTGGCCGTCGCCAAGAAGCCCGACAGCCACGACATCTGCTTCATCGCCGACGGCGACACCCAGGGCTTCCTCGCACACCGCCTGGGCAGGGCCGAGGGCGACATCGTCGACGAGTCCGGCGAGAAGGTCGGCACCCACGAGGGCGCCTTCGGCTTCACCATCGGCCAGCGCAAGGGCCTGCGGATCGGCCACCCGGCCCCCGACGGCAAGCCGCGCTACGTCCTCGACATCTCCCCGGTGAACAACACCGTCACCGTCGGCCCCGTCGAGGCCCTCGACGTCAGCGCCCTCACCGCGATCCGGCCCCGCTGGTGCGGCGCCGAGGCGGCCGCCCCGGGCACCTACACCGCCCAGCTGCGCGCCCACGGCGGCGAGACCGAGGTCTTCGCCGAGGTCGTGGACGGCGAGCTGCGCGTCTCCTTCACCGAGCCCGTCCGGGGCGTGGCCCCCGGCCAGGCGATCGTGCTCTACGACGGCACGCGCGTGGTCGGCTCCGCCACCATCGCGACGACGACGCGCGCCGCGGCCGCCGCCACCGCCTGACGGGCGGGGACGGCGACCGCCGCCGGTCAGACCACCGTCAGGACGATCTTGCCGGTGGTCCGGCCCTGCTCGCCGATCTCGTGGGCGCGGGCGGCGTCGGCGAGCGGCAGCACCGTCTCGACCAGCGGCTTCAGCAGACCCTTGTCCGCGAGGTCCGCGATGGCCTCCAGGCCCTTGAGGTCGGGGTCGACCAGCACCCAGGAGGCGTTGACCCCGTCGGCGTCCGCGGGGACGTCGTCCGGACCGGGCAGCGACACCAGGTGCCCACCGGGCTTGAGGACCTTCAGGCTGCGCTCGGCGGTGTCGCCGCCCAGCGCGTCCAGCACGACGTCGACGTCCGCGACCGCCTCGGCGAAGTCCACCGAGCGGTAGTCGATCAGCTCGTCGGCGCCCAGCCCGCGCAGCACGTCGTGCTTGGCCGCGCTGGCCGTTCCGATCACGTACGCACCGCGCGCCTTGGCGATCTGCACCGCCAGGTGCCCGACGCCGCCGGCCGCCGCGTGCACGAGCACCCGCTGGCCGGGCGTGACGCCCGCGGTGTCCACCAGGGCCTGCCAGGCGGTGAGCGCCGCGAGCGGCAGCGCCGCCGCCTGCACGTGGTCGAGGGAGGCGGGCTTGCGGGCGAAGTGCCGCGCCGGGGCCACCACGTACTCCGCGTAGCCGCCCGCCTGGCGCGGGAAGTGCGGCATGCCGTAGACCTCGTCGCCGGGGGCGTAGAGGGTCACGCCGGGGCCGACCGCCTCGACGGTGCCGGAGACGTCCCAGCCCACGATCGGGGTCTCGCCCCAGGCGATCAGGGCGCCGCTGGCGCGGGTCTTCCAGTCGACCGGGTTGACGCCCGCCGCGTGGACCCGGACGAGGACCTCGCCCAGACCCGGCTCCGGCCGCTCGATCTCCCGCTCGACCAGGTTCTCGGGGCCGCCCCACTCGTTGACGACGATCGCGCGCATCTCAGTCCGCCTCATTCCATCCGTTTGCGTCAGGTACCGGGGTGTTTCCCGGCGACGTGTTCCAGATTCGGGCACCGCGCGCCCCCGTGGTGTTGGCCGTTTGGCCACTATGTGACAGGATCTGGCCATGGGTGAATTCGAGGAGCACACCGGGGAAGCGACCCCCCGCGGGAGCGGCGCGGACGGCCGGCACCTGGTCGCGGTGCTGGCCCTGCCAGGCTTCCCCCCGTTCGAGCTGGGCATACCCTCGCGGGTCTTCGGCAGTGCCGTGGACGACGACGGCCGGGATCTCTACGAGGTCGTCGTCTGCACCGCCGACGGCGCCCCCGTGTCCAGCGACTCCGGTTTCACCCTCCAGCCGGCCGCCGGGCCCGAGGCCCTCGCCACCGCCGACACCGTGATCGTCCCGCCCACCCACGCCATGCCCGAGCTGGCCGACGGCGGCCCGCTGCCGCCCGCCGTCGCCGCCGCCATCGCCGGCATCCGCCCCGGGACCCGCCTGGTGTCCATCTGCTCCGGCTCCTACGTGCTCGCCGCCGCCGGACTCCTCGACGACCGCCCCGCCACCACCCACTGGAACCTCGCCGAGGAGTTCCGCCGCGCCTATCCCCGGGTCCGCATCGACGAGGACGTCCTCTTCGTCGACGACGGCGACGTCCTGACCTCCGCCGGGGTCTCCGCCGGCGTCGACCTGTGCCTGCACCTGATCCGCCGCGACCACGGCGTGGCCGTCACCAACCGGGCCGCCCGCATGTGCGTCGTACCGCCCTGGCGCGACGGCGGCCAGGCCCAGTTCATCGACCGCCCGGTCCCCGAACCCACCGTCGCCACCACCACCGCCACCCGCGCCTGGGCCCTGGAGCGCCTCGCCGAACCGGTCAGCCTCGCCGAACTCGCCGCCCACGCCCGGATGAGCCTGCGCACCTTCACCCGGCGCTTCCGCGACGAGGTCGGCATGACCCCGGTGCAGTGGCTCACCGCCCAACGCCTGGAGACGGCCCGGCACCTGCTGGAGTCCAGCGACCTCCCCGTCGACCTGGTGGCCCACCGGTCCGGCTTCGGCTCCGCCAACTCCCTGCGCCAGCACATGCGCGCGTCCCTCGGCGTCTCCCCGATCGCCTACCGC
The DNA here is from genome assembly GCF_057371075.1 of Streptomyces sp. WAC03905. Classification (NCBI taxonomy): domain Bacteria; kingdom Bacillati; phylum Actinomycetota; class Actinomycetes; order Kitasatosporales; family Streptomycetaceae; genus Streptomyces; species Streptomyces sp. WAC03905. The sequence goes on along the minus strand of NZ_JBXYDZ010000003.1, from coordinate 2,566,356 downwards.
CGCACCTTCCAGCCCACCGCCCCGGCATGACCCCGGAGATGTGCGGGCGGCGTGGGGGAAAGACGTACACGATCAGTTCTTTCGGGAGAGTGCCCGCGCCCTGCGTGGAGCCTGTTCCTCGTCTAGCCCTGGGCCCTGGGTGACTCGACGAGTGCTCCGGAGGCCCCGATTTCCGTCGGATGGACGGTGAGAAGACTGCCGGACGGAGAACTCTCGGCGCATGTGTTCACCATCGATCGCGCCATCGACACGCGACCCTCCTGATCCACGGAGGTTTACGGGCCGCCCCCGTCCATCGGCTTCCTGGGCTTGCCCCACCAGGTATCCCACCCGGCCCACAGGTTGGATTGCCCGCGCTCGTCGTTCCAGGTGCACGTGACATTCAGCCCCCGGCGTAGTCGCGGTAGTCCGAAGCGTGGCCGATGGTGGGCAGGTGCTCGAACACGTAGGACCGGCCGGCGGCGGTGATCGGCCTCTCGATGCGCAGGGCATCGCTGTCGGGGATCGCCACGGGGCAGGACGGTCACATCGCCGCTTGCACGGCACGCCCACCATGGCGGTTCGGGTGATCTCCCCACTCTCGCCTCCCACCCCGCCCCCTGCGCCGGGGCCGGGCCGCACGCGGGATCTAGCGGGCAGAGTCGGATGACAGGACCGGCGACGCGGCCGCGTGATCCGCGCAGGCGGCCCACCAACTCTCGCCGCCGGCGGCGCTGACCCGCACGCTCCACAGTGCGCGGTGGGGGCACGGGGCGGCCCAGGTGCACTCGCCCCGCGCGGAAGCCGTGCCGGGCCTGTGGTTACTCGCTGCCCACGGACATTTCTCGCGGAGTTCCATGGGTGCCATTGAAGCGGAAGCGCGTCCGGCGGCGCCGCCGAACGGGGCAGCTCCGCCCAGGAAGTTCCTTACCCCGGAGGTAATCGCCACCGCCGCCGCCCGCTGACAGGATCGGACCAACGGGCCGCACCGGCGGACCGGTTCGGTACCGACAGGGGAGCAGACCATGACCGCGTACGCCATCGCCCACCTCCGCCCCGAGACCATGCACGAGGACGTCCTCACCTACATCGAGGCCATCCAGTCGACGATGGACCCCTTCGGCGGCCGCTTCCTCGTGCACGGCCAGCAGGTCGAGGTCCTGGAGGGCCCCTTCCCCGGCACCGTCGTCGTCATCGGCTTCCCCGACATCGAGCGGGCCCGCGCCTGGTACGCCTCCGAGGCCTACCAGGCCATCCTCCCGCTGCGCACGCGCCACATAGCGGGCGAGGCGGTCCTGGTCGAGGGCGTTCCGGCCGACTACGACGCCTCGAAGACGGCCGCGACCCTGCGCGCCGAAGCCGGCCTCTGATGGGCGACCGGGCCACCTTCGTCGTACGGCGCGGTGGCCCGGGACCTCGACCTGCCGGAGGGGCGATCCCGGGCCCGCGCGCCCATGCGAACGAGGACAGCCGGTACGCCGACGGCTCGGTCGAGGCGGGTGTCCTCGCGGACACCTCTCGCGGGCTCCTGCTGTTCTTCGCGTCGGAGGGGCCTTCCGCCTCACTGCGCACCCGGGCCGCCGGGCTGGAGCTGTTGCGGCACGCCTGGCCCGGCCGGGAGGTGCGTCGGCTCTACGGCGGCCAGAGCGGGCTGCGCGCCCACCGCGGCCTCGCTCCGCAGGAGCAGCCCGAGGCCGCGGTGCACCCCGGCCCGGCGCCGGAGCCGGACGACGAGGAGCGGGCGGATCCCGGTCCGCCGGCCGCCGTGGTAGCGGTGGCCGGACCGGACCGTGGAGTTCCCGACCGCTGGACGGAGCACGGACGGGCATCCGGCGGCCGCTGCGCGCCGCCTCCCGCCCGCCGCCACCGCGGACCGGGCGGGGGCTGTGGAACGGTTCCCGCGGGCTGCCAGCGGCCGGGACGCCGGGGTCCCGGCCCGGGCCGAGCGGCGGACCGCTCCTCGGCGCGGCGCCCCGTACGGTGGTCCGCGAGGCGTACCGCGCCGCCGGGGGCGGGTGAGCCGATCGCGGCGGGTCCGCGGGGTCGGCGGCGGCCCGGGGGCTTCGCCCTCCGCGGCCTGCGGGACCTGCGAGCATGGCGGTATGGCTACTCACCTGATCACCGGTGCCGGTTCCGGCATCGGCGCCGCCGTCGCGAACCGTCTGCACGCCCGCGGCGACGACCTCGTCCTCCTGGCCCGTGACGCCGCCCGCGGCAAGCAGCTCGTCGAGCGCTACCCCGGATCCCGGGCCCTCGTGGGCGACCTCGCCGATCCCGACCGCCTCTCCTGGGCCTTCTCCAAGCAGGCGATCCCCGAGCGCATCGACTCGCTGCTGCACATCGCCGGCATCGTGGACCTCGGACCGGTGGGGGAGCTGCGCCCCAAGACCTGGCACCAGCAGCTCAACGTGAACCTGGTCGCCCCCGCCGAGGTGACCCGGCTGCTGCTGCCCACCCTGCGCGCCTCCAAGGCCACCGTCGTCTTCGTGAACTCCGGCGCCGGCCTCGCCGCGCACGCCGACTGGAGCGCGTACGCGGCCTCCAAGCACGGCCTGAAGGCGCTCGCCGACTCCCTGCGCGGCGAGGAGCGGGCCAACGGCGTCCGCGTCACCTCCGTCTACCCGGGCCGCACCGCCAGCCCCATGCAGGCCAAGGTGCACTCCCAGGAGGGCAAGGACTACGACCCCGCCGACTGGATCGACCCCGAGTCGGTGGCGACCACCATCGTCATGGCCGTCGACCTGCCCCGCGACGCCGAGGTCAACGACCTGTCCGTGAGGCCCGGCCGATGAGCGCGGGAGCGACCGGCGTCGGCTCGCTGCCGGGCGGCGACGCCCGCGAGGCCGCGAAGACCGCGACCGGCTCCTTCGAGGACTTCCCGTACCTGCCCGAGCTGCCCGCCCGCGGTCCCGGCGCGGACATGATCGGCCGCTCGGCCGGGATGCTCGTCGACCTGTACGCGCACGTGGAACCCAGCGGCTGGCGGATCGGCGACCGGCCCGGACGCGACACGCGCCGGGCCCGGTCCTGGCTGGGCGAGGACCTGGACGCGCTGGAGGAGTTCACCCAGGGCTACACCGGCCGGCTCAAGGTCCAGGCCGTCGGGCCCTGGACGCTCGCCGCCGCCCTGGAGCTGCACGGCGGCGAGGCGATGCTGCAGGACGCCGGCGCCTGCCGGGACCTGGCCGGATCGCTCGCCGAAGGCCTGCGCGAGCACCTGGCCGACGTGCGCAAGCGGATCCCCGGCGCCGAGGTCGTGCTCCAGCTCGACGAGCCGTCCCTGACGGCCGTGCTGCTCGGCCGGGTCCGCTCCGCGAGCGGCTACCGCACGTACCGGGCCGTGGACCGGCAGGTCGTCGAGGGGGCGCTGCGCGACCTGTTCGCCGTCCACGACGGCGAGGTCGTCGTCCACTCCTGCGCCCCCGAGGTGCCCTTCGGGCTGTTGCGCCGGGCCGGTGCCACAGGGGTGTCGTTCGATTTCTCCCTGCTCACGGAGCGCGAGGACGACGCCGTGGGGGAGGCCGTCGAAGGCGGTACGAAACTGTTCGCCGGAGTGGTGCCGGGTACCGACGGCCCGTTGTCGGACCCGGGCGGTAGCGTCATGGGTGTCAGGAAGCTCTGGCGCAGGCTGGGGCTGGCCCCGGGGACTCTCGCGGAGTCCGTCGTGGTCACCCCCTCGTGCGGTCTGGCGGGCGCGTCGCCCGCCTACGCCCGCGCGGCGCAGGCGCATTGCGCCAGAGCGGCGAGGTCGCTCGCCGACAACCCTGAGTGACGGTCGGGACGGGCCACGGGAGGACACGGCATGGCAGCCGAACAGCAGGACACGGCAGTACCGGCAGCGGTGCGCGAACAGCACCAGCTGCTGGCCGAGCAGGTCGAGGAGCACCGCTTCCGGTACTACGTCAACGACCAGCCGGTCGTCAGCGACGCCGAGTTCGACAAGCTGCTGCGTTCGCTGGAGGCGCTGGAGGAGCAGTACGCCGAGCTGCGCACGCCCGACTCGCCCACCCAGAAGGTGGCCGGGGCGTACGAGACGGACTTCGCGTCCGTCGTGCACCGCGAGCGCATGCTCTCCCTCGACAACGCCTTCGACGACGAGGAACTGTCCGCCTGGGCCGAGCGGGTGGCCCGGGACGCGGGCACCTCCGACTACCACTACCTGTGCGAGCTGAAGGTGGACGGCCTCGCCGTCAACCTCACCTACGAGAACGGCCGGCTCACCCGGGCGGCCACCCGCGGCGACGGCCGCACCGGTGAGGACATCACGCCCAACGTCCGCACCATCGCCGACATCCCCGACCGTCTGTCCGGCGACCGGATCCCGGCGCTCGTCGAGATCCGCGGCGAGGTCTACTTCCCGATGGAGAAGTTCGAGGAGCTCAACGCGAGACTCGTCGCGGCGGAGGGCAAGCCCTTCGCCAACCCGCGCAACGCCGCGGCCGGTTCGCTGCGCCAGAAGGATCCGAAGGTCACGGCGAGCCGCCCGCTGCACATGGTCGTCCACGGCATCGGCGCCCGCGAGGGCTTCGAGATCGAGCGCCAGTCGCAGGCGTACGAGCTGCTGCGCGAGTGGGGCCTGCCCACCGCCCGGCACAACAAGGTGCTGTCCTCCCTGGCCGAGGTCCGGGCCTTCATCACCGAGTTCGGGGAGAACCGGCACTCGGTGGAGCACGAGATCGACGGCGTCGTCGTCAAGCTCGACGAGATCGCGCTCCAGGGGCGCCTGGGCTCCACCGCCCGGGCCCCGCGCTGGGCGATCGCCTGGAAGTACGCGCCCGAAGAGGTCAACACCAAGCTGATCGACATCAAGGTCGGCGTCGGGCGCACCGGCCGCGTGACCCCGTACGCGCAGGTCGAGCCCGTGACGGTGGCGGGCTCCGAGGTCGAGTTCGCCACCCTGCACAACCAGGAGGTCGTCAAGGCCAAGGGCGTGCTCATCGGGGACACCGTGGTCCTGCGCAAGGCGGGCGACGTCATCCCCGAGATCCTCGGGCCCGTGGTGGACCTGCGGGACGGCACCGAGCGGGAGTTCGAGATGCCGGCCGAGTGCCCCGCCTGCGGGACCGCCCTGCGCCCCATGAAGGAGGGGGACATCGACGTCCGGTGCCCCAACGGCCAAACCTGCCCGGCCCAGTTGCGGGAGCGGATCTACTACCTCGCCGGCCGGCAGTCCCTGGACATCGAGAACTTCGGCATCGTCGCGGCGGCCGCCCTGACCGGCCCACTGGAGCCGGCGCAGTCGCCCCTGCTCGACGAGGGCGACCTCTTCGACCTGACCATCGAACAGCTCCTGCCCATCAAGGCCTACGTCCTCGACCCGGACAGCGGCCTGCCCAAGCGCGATCCGAAGACCGGCGAGGAGAAGATCGTCAGGGTCTTCGCCAACCAGAAGGGCGAGCCGAAGAAGAACGCCCTGGCGATGCTGGAGAACATCGCCGCCGCCAAGGACCGTCCGCTCGCCCGCGTCATCAACGGCCTGTCCATCCGCCACGTCGGCCCGGTCGCGGCCGAGGCCCTTGCCCGTGAGTTCCGGTCCATCGCGGCGATCGAGGCGGCGACCGAGGAGCAGCTGACCGCGACCGACGGGGTCGGGGCGATCATCGCCGCCTCCCTCAAGGAGTGGTTCGCGGTCGACTGGCACCAGGAGATCCTGCGCAAGTGGCGTGCGGCCGGGGTGCGGATGGAGGAGGAAGGTTCCGCCGAGGAGGAGGGGCCGCGTCCTCTGGAGGGCCTGACCGTCGTCGTCACCGGTACTTTGCAGAGCCACACGCGGGACGGCGCCAAGGAGGCCCTGCAGAGCCGCGGCGCCAAGGTGACCGGATCCGTCTCGAAGAAGACCTCCTTCGTCGTGGTCGGCGACAACCCCGGCTCGAAGTACGACAAGGCGGTCCAGTTGAAGCTGCCCGTCCTCGACGACGCCGGATTCGCCGTACTGCTGGAGCAGGGCCCGGACGCGGCCCGCGAGGCCGCGCTCCCGGTGGACGGCGCCGCCGAAGGGGAGTAGGACCCGCGGGGCAATCCCCGAGGGGGAGTAGCAGAGGCGAACGGATGCGAGGCGTGCGGCCGTACGGGCGGGCGCACGCCAGGCGCGGCGGACGGTGGTAAACGGCCGGTACAAGGCTGGTCGCAGGGCGGTGACCTGTCGGATCATCGGACGGGTGACTGGGGGCCCCGGTCCAAACTCACCCGTTCGGCGGATACCGTACTGATGAGGATGGCTGGGTCGCATTCGGGCAACCACTGCCGACCGCTGCCCCTGGGAGCCTCCCGCGTCCTACTGTTGAGGTGTGCGCCTGTCGTGCACGGCTGCGGGATGCGATTTCGGCCGTGGTGGCATGACATCGGGGCCATCGCGTGACATCGGCATCGCCGGCTGTGAGAGGTACGGGCATGAAACCCACCGAAAGCGCCGACCCGTCACCTGAATTCGGCGGGGACATCCCGTCCATGCGGGCGGGCAGGCTCGGTCTCCTGGGTGCCAGGACGCCGGAGACCCGACCGGTCGTCACCGGTGAGGGCGGGCAGGGGCGGCGCGGCGTGCTGCCCTTCCTCGTCGTGGGTCTCGCGGTCGCGGTCCTCACCACCGGCGTCGCGTCCGCCCTGAACGGCCGTCACGCCCTTTTCCCCGGCGGGCCGGTCGGCTGGGCACTGGCCCTCCTCACCGGCATCATCGTCGGCCACCTCGTCGCCCTCGGCCGCGACCGCTGGTGGGGCGGCACCGGATCGGGCGCCGCCCTCACCCTCGGCGTGCTCATCCTCTACGGCTGGGTGCCGGCCGGACTGGTCTCGCTGGCCGTGGTCTCGCTGGTCGGCGCGGCCCGCCGGCACCGCTGGCGGCAGGGCCTGCTCCACGGCTCCGTCGACATCCTCGGCATCGGGGCCGGCGCCCTCGTCCTCGCCGCCTTCGGCGAGACGCCCTCCGTCGAGAGCCCCTGGCCGCCCACCGCCTGGGGGCTGGACGCGGTACCCGAGATCGCCCTGGTCGCCGTCGCCTACCTGCTGGCCACCCGGCTCCTGCTGTGGATCGCGCTGGCCCCGCGCGGCGGCGGGCTGCCCACCGTGGCCCGCACCGCCCTGCTCCGACAGGCCTTAGTCGCGGTCGCGCTGCTCGGCATCGCCCCCCTCATCTGCGTCGTCGCCGTCAGCCGGCCGGTGCTGCTGCCGCTGTTCGCCGTACCGCTGATCGCGCTGGACTCCACCCTCTGGATCGCCCGGGCGCGCGCCGAGGAGCAGCTGCGGGACCCGCTAACCGGGCTGCCGAACCGGCAGTGGCTGCTGGAGCGCGCCTGGTCCGCCTTGGACGAGGCGGAACGTCTCGGCACGCGGGCGGCCCTCGTGCTGATCGACCTGGACCGCTTCCGCGCCGTCAACGACACCCTGGGCCACCTGGCCGGCGACCGGCTGCTCCTCCAGATCGCCGACCGGCTGCGCCAGGCCCTGCCCGAGGAGGCGGAGGCCGCCCGCCTCGGCGGCGACGAGTTCGCCGTCCTGCTCCCCGTCACCGACTCCACCACCAGCGCCCAGCGCGTCGCCCGCCACCTGGTCGCGGAGCTCAGCTCCCCCCTCGACCTGGACGGCCTCACGCTCGTCCTGGAGGCCAGTGCCGGCCTCGCCGTCTTCCCCGACCACGCGCTGGACGCGGAGGGCCTGCTGCGGCGCGCGGACGTGGCGATGTACCAGGCCAAGCGGGACCGCACGGGCGTGGAGGTGTACGAGTCCAAGCGCGACAGCAACACCCCCGACCGCCTGGGCCTCCTCGGCGACCTCCGCAGAGCCCTCGACGCGGGCGAAGTGGAACTCCACTACCAGCCGAAGGTCCGTTTCGACGGACAGGTCGCCGGACTCGAAGCACTGGTCCGATGGGTCCACCCGGAACGCGGCCGGGTGCCTCCCGACGAGTTCATCGCGATCGCCGAGACCTCCGGGCTGATGCCGCACCTGACGGAGTACGTGCTGGAGACCGCCCTGGCCCAGGTGGCCCGCTGGCGGGCGCAGGGCCTCAAGGTCCCCGTCGCCGTCAACGTCTCGCCGCGCGACGTCCACACCCCCGGCTTCGCCGGCGCGGTGGCCGCCCGGCTGGCCCGCCACGGGGTCCCGGCCAGCGGCCTGCAGCTGGAGATAACGGAACACGTCCTGCTGGAGGACCCCCAGCGGGCGGCGGACACCATGGCCGGCCTCACGGGGCACGGCGTGAAGATGTCCCTGGACGACTTCGGCACCGGCTACTCCTCCCTCGTCCACCTGCGCCGCCTGCCCGTCAGCGAGCTGAAGATCGACCGCTCGTTCGTGGGCCGGCTGGCCGTCGACACGCAGGACGCGGAGATCGTCCGCTGCACCGTGGACCTGGCGCACTCGCTCGGGCTCCTCGTCGTGGCGGAGGGCGTCGAGGACGACGAGACCTGGGAGCGGCTGCGGGACCTGGGCTGCGACGCCGTACAGGGATGGCTCGTGGCCGCCGCCATGCCCCCGCAGGAGGCCACGGCCTGGCTGCTGGCCCGCGGCGAACGCGGCTGGCGCCGCCCCGCGGACATCACGGCGGAACTGGCGGCGGCCGAGGCCGACGCGGTCTGACCGCCGGCGGGCCCGTCCGGCGCCCCGCCGACGGTCGGGAACGGGGTCGGGCACGAGCCCGGTGGGTGGGCGGCACCGGTGAACGGGGCGTGGGTCCGGGCGGAGCCGCGGGGCACCCGCGCGGCGGACCCGCGCGACCGCCCGCGCCAAACCGTTTCGCAGGGCGGGCGCCGTGCCCCATAGGATTGAGCCCGAAACTACACATCCACCCACCCCCAGAGGATCGCTGCATGCCTGGCATTACGCGCGAGGAGGTCGTCCACCTCGCACGGCTGGCGCGCCTTGAGCTGTCCAGCAACGAGCTGGATCACTTCGCCGGACAGCTCGACGACATCATCGGCGCGGTCGCCCGTGTCTCCGAGGTCGCCGACCAAGACGTCCCGCCGACCTCCCACCCGCTGCCGCTGACCAACGTCATGCGCGCGGACGAGGTCCGTCCGTCGCTCACCCCCGAGCAGGCGCTCTCCGGTGCTCCCGCCCAGGAGCAGCAGCGTTTCAAGGTGCCGCAGATCCTGGGGGAGGACTAACAGCCATGGTCGACATCATCAAGCTCACGGCCGCAGAGACCGCCGAGAAGATCGCCTCCGGCGAGCTCACGGCCGTCGAGGTGACCGAGGCCCACCTGGCCCGCATCGACGCCACCGACGAGAAGGTCCACGCCTTCCTGCACGTGGACCGCGACGGCGCGCTCGCCCAGGCCCGCGCCGTCGACGCCAAGCGCGCGGCCGGTGAGAAGCTCGGCCCGCTGGCCGGCGTCCCGCTCGCCCTCAAGGACATCTTCACCACCGTCGGGGTCCCCACCACCGTCGGCTCGAAGATCCTCGAAGGCTGGATCCCGCCCTACGACGCCACCCTGACGCGCAAGCTCAAGGAAGCCGACGTCGTCATCCTCGGCAAGACCAACATGGACGAGTTCGCCATGGGGTCCTCCACCGAGAACAGCGCCTACGGGCCCACCGGCAACCCGTGGGACCTCACCCGCATCCCCGGCGGTTCCGGCGGCGGCTCCGCCGCGGCCCTCGCCGCCTTCCAGGCCCCCCTCGCCATCGGCACGGACACCGGCGGCTCCATCCGCCAGCCCGCCGCCGTCACCGGCACGGTCGGCGTGAAGCCCACGTACGGCGGCGTCTCCCGCTACGGCATGGTCGCCTTCTCCTCCTCCCTCGACCAGGGCGGCCCCTGCGCCCGTACGGTCCTGGACGCGGCCCTGCTGCACGAGGTGATCGCCGGGCACGACCCGCTCGACTCCACCTCCATCGACGCCCCGGTCCCGCCGGTCGTCGAGGCCGCCCGCAACGGCTCGGTCGCCGGCATGCGCGTGGGCGTCGTCAAGCAGTTCGCCGGCGAGGGCTACCAGGCCGGCGTCGTCCAGCGCTTCAACGAGTCGGTGGAGCTCCTCAAGGAGCTGGGCGCCGAGATCGTCGAGCTGGACTGCCCGTCCTTCGACCTCGCGATGGCCGCGTACTACCTGATCGCGCCGTCCGAGTGCTCCTCCAACCTGGCCCGCTTCGACGCCATGCGCTACGGCCTGCGCGTCGGGGACGACGGCACCAAGTCCGCCGAGGACGTCACCGCCCTGACCCGCGAAGCCGGCTTCGGCGACGAGGTCAAGCGCCGCATCATCCTCGGTACGTACGCGCTCAGCTCCGGCTACTACGACGCGTACTACGGCTCCGCCCAGAAGGTCCGCACGCTCATCTCGCAGGACTTCGAGAAGTCCTTCGAGCAGGTCGACGTGATCGTCTCCCCGACGACCCCGACCACCGCCTTCGCCATCGGCGAGCGCACCGACGACCCGCTCGCCATGTACCTCGCGGACCTGTGCACCATCCCGACCAACCTGGCCGGCAACTCCGCCATGTCGCTGCCCTGCGGCCTGGCACCGGAGGACGGTCTCCCGGTCGGCCTGCAGATCATCGCCCCCGCCATGAAGGACGACCGCCTCTACAAGGTCGGTGCTGCGGTCGAGGCCGCCTTCGTCGCGCGCTGGGGTCACCCGCTGCTCGAGGAGGCACCGTCGCTGTGAGCACCAGTGCACTGTCCAAGGCCAAGGGCTTCAAGAAGTCCAAGACCGGCACCTACCTGTCGATCGGCACCACCGCCTTCGGCGCCATCAGCGTGCTGAAGCAGGTCAAGAAGGCCCGCAGCGAGCACGACATGCTGAAGCTGGTCGACGCCGCCGTGTCCGCCGCCGCCATCGTCACCGGCCTCGCGATCCTGTACCGCGAGCTCAAGCGTCTGGGCGACGACGACGTCCTGCTGGGCTGAGAGGGAAAGTTTCACCGTGACCACCTTCACCGAACTGCTGTCGTACGAGGACGCCCTGGCGTCGTACGACCCCGTCATGGGCCTCGAAGTCCATGTCGAGCTCGGCACCAGGACCAAGATGTTCTGCGGCTGCTCGACCGAGCTCGGCGCCGAGCCGAACTCGCAGACCTGCCCCACCTGCCTCGGCCTGCCCGGTTCCCTGCCGGTCGTCAACGCGATCGGCGTCGAGTCCGCCATCAAGATCGGTCTCGCGCTGAACTGCGAGATCGCCGAGTGGTGCCGCTTCGCCCGGAAGAACTACTTCTATCCGGACATGCCGAAGAACTTCCAGACCTCCCAGTACGACGAGCCCATCGCCTTCAACGGCTACCTGGACGTCCAGCTGGAGGACGGCGAGATCTTCCGCGTGGAGATCGAGCGCGCCCACATGGAAGAGGACACCGGCAAGTCGCTGCACGTCGGCGGCGCCACCGGCCGTATCCACGGCGCGTCCCACTCCCTGCTGGACTACAACCGCGCCGGCATCCCGCTCATCGAGATCGTCACCAAGCCGATCGAGGGCGCGGGCGAGCGGGCCCCCGAGGTCGCCAAGGCCTACGTCGCCGAGCTGCGCGAGGTCATCAAGGCCCTCGGCGTCTCCGAGGCCCGCATGGACAAGGGCCAGATGCGCTGCGACGTGAACCTGTCGCTGCGCCCGACCCCCGAGTCCGAGTTCGGCACCCGCAGCGAGACCAAGAACGTCAACTCGCTGCGCTCCGTCGAGCGCGCTGCCCGCTTCGAGATCCAGCGCCACGCCGCGGTGCTGTCGTCGGGCGGGTCGATCGTGCAGGAAACCCGGCACTTCCACGAGGAGGACGGCTCCACCACGGCCGGCCGCATCAAGGACAACGCCGAGGACTACCGCTACTTCCCGGAGCCCGACCTGGTGCCCGTCGCCCCGGCCCGCGAGTGGGTCGAGGAGCTGCGCGGCGCTCTGCCCGAGATGCCGCGCGTGCGCCGCAACCGCCTCCGCGAGGAGTGGGGCGTCAGCGAGCACGACATGCAGTCGATCCTCAACGCCGGCGCCGTGGACTCCATCGTCGCCACCATCGCGGAGGGCGCCGACTCGGCGGCCGCCCGCAAGTGGTGGATGGGCGAGCTGGCCCGCAACGCCAACGAGCAGGGCGTCGTCGTCGACGAGCTGCCGATCACCCCGGCGCAGGTCGCCCGCGTCGCGGCGCTCGTCGCCGACGGTTCGCTCAACGACAAGCTGGCCCGCAAGGTCATCGAGGGCGTCCTCGCAGGCGAGGGCACCCCGGACGAGGTCGTCGAGAAGCGCGGGCTGAAGGTCGTCTCGGACGAGGGCGCGCTCGGCGCGGCCGTCGACGAGGCCATCGCGGGCAACGCGGCCATCGCCGACAAGATCCGCGGCGGCAAGGTGGCCGCGGTGGGCGCCCTGGTCGGCGCGGTCATGAAGACCACCCGCGGCCAGGCCGACGCCGCGCGCGTCAAGGAACTCATCCTGGAACGCCTGGGCGTCTCCGAGGGCTGATCTCTTCACCGCCGTATGCCTGAACGCCCGAGGCCCCGCACCGAACGGTGCGGGGCCTCGGCCGTCTCCCGCACACTGGACGGGCAGACCGCCGACGGGCAGGGGGAGTTGAGGGTGGAGATCGGTGCGATGGTCATAGCGGTCGTGGGCGTCGCGGGCACGCTGGGGGCCGCGCTGCTCACCCAGCGCGGCGCGGAGCGGACCAAACGCCGGGAGATGGAGCTCGTCCGCGCGCACGAAGAGATCCGCGACTACCTGACGCTGCGGCGCAGTTGCTACGCGGACCTCAACCGGGACGCCCGGCAGTTCACCACCGCCCTCAACCGCCATCTGCACGTCATGCGGGAGCGCACGATCGAGGACGCGGACCGGGACGCGCTCGACCAGGCCAAGAACGCCCAGCGCGACCGCTACTCCGAGGCGCAGATGGTCGCCCCGGACTCCGTGCTCGGGCCCGCGAGTGCCGTCAACCACGCCTTGAGCACGGTCTACGGACAGGTCAAGCGTCTGGAGCGGGGCGCCCCCGAGGACGGCGAGACGATGGCCGCGGTCTCCCGGGACCAGCAGGAGATCTGGCGCCTGCTCCGGGAGATGCGCGCGGCCATGCGGGCCGACCTCGGGGTGTCGGACGGGTCCGGGCCCGTCAGCGTTTGAGGACGGGGGCCGCCAGGACGGCGTTGCCCCGGCCCTTGCAGCCCTCTTCCACCTTGATGCGCAGCCGCAGGGCGCCCTTGATGTCCAGCGACTTGGTGACCGGTTTGCCCAGGTGGACCAGTTCGGAGAACGTCGCGGGCTTGTCGTCCACCGAGATGGTCAGGCGGGCCTGTTCCACGGTCGAGCCGTCGTCGATCCCGGCGGTGAACTCCAGGGTGGACCAGGCCCGGTTGACGTCGTACTCGATGGCCGCGCCGTAGTAGCAGCTGCCGAGCAGCGCCGCCCCGTACTCCGTGGTGTTCAGCTTGGCGGAGCCGACCTCGAAGTTGTCGACGTCGCCCACCGAGGCCAGCACGGTCAGGTCGGCGACGTTGCTGTCCTTGACCGCGCCCGGGGCGTGCGGGCTGGAGGAGCCGTCCGGGCTCGCGGACGCCTCGGGCGTGGCTTCGTCGGAGGCGTCCGGCTGCGACGGGGTGGGGGAGGCGGGGGCCGTGGCCGCCGCGGCGCCGTCCCCGCCGGCCTTGCCGTCCTTGGCCGCGTCGGTCCTGTCCTTGTTCCCCAGGAGCTGTACGCCGATCACCGCGAGCACGGCCAGCACGACGACGGCGGCCGCCGAGCCCAGGATCACCGCGGTCCGCTTCTTCTTCGCCTTCCCGGCCGCCGGCGGCTCCGCCGCGGTCGCGGCGGCCGGGACGTCCGGGCCCGGGTGGTACGCCGCGGGACCGTAGCCCGCGGGGACCGAGTCGGGAACGGTGGCGGGCGCCGCCGGGGCCGGGTCGGGCGCCGTCACCGGCGCCGTCGCCGGGGCGGCCGCCGGCGAGGTCGCCCCGTACGGCGGCGGCTGGGACGGAGCCTCGGCGGGCCGGTCCGGCGGCGCGGCCGGCTGCGGGGGCACGAGGGGCGGCGGGGGCGCCGCGGGCCTCGGCGGGGAGTCCTGGAGAGCCCGCTGCGAGGTCGTCGACGTCGTCGTGGACACCACCGCGCGGCGCACGTCCTTCATCCACCCGGCCAGGTTCACCGGCCGCCGGGAGGGATCCTCCGCGTACAGGGCGGTGATCCGGGCGCGCTGCTCGGCGTCCAGTACCGCGATCTGCGGCAGCTCGGCCATCGCCCGGGCCAGCTGCTGCGGAGAGGCCGGCGGTGACTCCCCGCTGAGCAGGAAGTACGCGATCGCCCCGAAGGCGTACCGGTCGGTGCCCGGGGTCCGCTTGCCCTCGAACACCTCGGGCGCGGCGTAGCCCGGGGTGAACCAGACCTCCGCCGTCTGGTGGTCGGCGGTCAGCTTGCTGAGCCCGAAGTCCACCAGGGTGGCCTGGCCGTGCGCGTCGACCATGACGTTGCCGGGGGAGAGGTCGCCGTGGACGACCTGGCGCCCGGAGGGCGTGGCCTTCCCCGAGTGCAGCCAGTCCAGTACCTCGGCCAGCTGCTCCAGGGTCCGCATGACCTCGCGCCGCTCGGCGGCGGTGGTGAGCGTCCGCTCGGCCCGCCAGTCCCGCAGGTCGAGCCCGTCGATGTGGTTCATGACCAGGACGAGCGCCCGCCCGGTCAGGGTGGACGACTCCCCGGGCCGGTGGATCGGCGGGCCCTCGAAGTGCTCCCGCACCCCCACGACCCCGGGCCGGTGGACGAATCTCAGCAGTTCGGCCTGCTCGTTCCACTTCTGGCTGATGCGGTCGAACAGCTCGGGCGTCATGGTCGTCTTGGAGTCGAGCACCTTGACGACCACGGGCTCCGACCCGCCCGCCAGCTCGATCTCCGCGAGGTAGAGCACGGCCTCCCCGCCGCGTCCGATCGACCTGAGCAGGCGATAGCGGTCCGCTGCCGCGTCCGGACCGATGTGCAGATTCTGGCTGGTCAATTTCCCCCCAGCGCCGTGTTGGTGAAGGGGCATCAGTCTTTCGTGACCGGAATCACGCGGTCAATCGGAACGGGCGGTTTGCCCCGGACCCGCGGCGCCGGTCAGCGGCTTCCCGCGGCCGGCACCGGCGCGTCGAGGAAGGCGAGGCGGGCCGGCTTGGCCGGGAGGTGGACCTCGGGCAGGTCGACCTCGGGGAGCACGACCTGCGGGCCCAGCACGAACCCGGTGCGCTCCAGCCGCGCGAGGGCCTTGGCGTTGCGGGCGTCGGGCTCGGCGACCAGGCGCCGGGCGGCCGGGTCGGAGAACACGAACGAGAGGAACGCCGTCATCAGCGCCCCGCTGAAGCCGGGCCGGGGAGCGCCCTCGGCGGGGCCGGCG
The DNA here is from genome assembly GCF_057371075.1 of Streptomyces sp. WAC03905. Lineage (NCBI taxonomy): Bacteria > Bacillati > Actinomycetota > Actinomycetes > Kitasatosporales > Streptomycetaceae > Streptomyces > Streptomyces sp. WAC03905. The sequence goes on along the minus strand of NZ_JBXYDZ010000003.1, from coordinate 2,551,117 downwards.
ATCAGCAGGTGCACGCCGACGTCCCCGGGCCGGGCGTCGTAGCACTCGCTGACCCGGTCCGCCTCGCACTCGTACGTCTGGAACAGCGCGACCGGCGTGCCCTCCAGGGCCGCGATGAAGGCGTGGTGGGTGGTGCGGCGGTCGACGTCCTCGTAGATCTCCCGCACCAGTTCGAGACCGGCTTCGCCCATGCCCCAGAACCGGGCCCGCTCCTGCGTGACCCAGCCGTGGATCAGCGCGGCGTCGGCGGCCGGGTCGACGGGGGTGAGGGTGACCGTGCCGAAGCCCTCGACGTGGTGGCTGTGGACGGGCTGCCCGGGGGAGGCGGACGCGGCGGGGGTCATATCGCTTCCTTGGTGAGCCGGGCCCAGTCGGTGACGACGGGGACGAGTTCGCAGCGTGCCCACAGCGGGAGCTGGTCGTGGTGGTGCGGGGTGCCCGTGACGCCGTCGGCGCCCAGCGGGACGGCCCAGAGGCTGTCCTCGCGGCGGGCCAGGTCCCAGACGTAACGGGCGGCCGACGCGCGGGCGGTGAGGTCGGTGAAGCCGGGGACGGAGGAGGTGGCGTTCACGCAGTCGTGGTCGCCGCCCAGGCCGGGCCACTCCGGGGCGTCCGGGTCGGGTACCGCCTGCCAGGGGGTCAGGCGGTGGACCTCCGACCACGGGCTGTCGGGGGCGCCCGTCGCGGCCGTCTCCTCCAGGGCGGCGCGGACGTGCGCGGCGCGGTCCAGTTCCGGTACGAGGGAGGTGGTGAGCAGGCCTTCGAGCGCGTAACCGATCTTGGGGAGCAGGTACAGCCAGGGGTGGAACACCGCCGGTCCGGCCGGCGCCCCCGCGAGGTCCGCGAAGACGGGGTCGGCGGCGAGGCGCCGTACGGTCGCGGTCCGGAAAGCGGCGAAGACGGTGGCGTCGGTGCTGTCGGCCTCCATCCGCCGGTCCCAGGCGAGCAGTCGGGTGCGCAGCTCCCGCGCGGCCGGGGTCAGGTCCGCGAAGCCGGGCAGCAGGGCGAGCAGCGGCTCGGCCGAGGCCAGGTAGGTGTCCCGGTGCACGTCGGCCATCGCCTTCGGCGACCAGTCCGCGGAGCCGCTGAGCAGCTCCCGGATGCGGTCGGCGCGGTGCGGCGGCGCGAACTCCACGCCGAGCGGGGAGGCGATGCCGCGCGCGTTCGCCATCACGGCGAAGCCCTGCACCGGCTCGGCCGGGGTGGGCGCCCAGCCCTGCCAGGCGTGCCCGGGGTCCCAGGCGGGCACGGGGCGCAGCCGGTTGGCCGGGTGGCGCAGCGGCACGGCGCCCGCGACGCGGTGCAGCAGGCCGCCTTCGGTGTCGGCGGCGTGGACGACGTTGACCGGCTCGGCCCAGCCGTCGAGGGCGCGGTCGATGTCGGCGACGGTACGGGCGCGCAGCAGGGCGGGGAGGGCGGCGAAGCCGAGGTCGCGCCGGACGCGGGGCGGGTAGCGCAGCGAGAGGGTCTGCGTGCTGCCGTCGCCGGGGGCCGCGGCGGGGCCGGCTTCGGCGGCGCGGGCCGCTGCGGTGGCGTCGGTTCGCGCGGCGGGGTCGGCTGCCGCGGCGGGGTCGGCAGCCGCGGTGGCGTCGGTTCCTGCGGTGGTGTCGGCGTCCGCGTGCACGATCACCGGGCCGCGGGCGGTCTCCAGGACCTCCACCTCGACGTCGTCGCCGCCCGCCACGGTGATGGTCTCGGTGTGGCGCGCGACCGGCTCCCAGGTGCCGTCAGGGCCGAGCGCCTCGACGACGGCGCCGCCGTCCTCGCCCGCGACGCGGCGCAGCTGCTCCACGTACAGGTCCTGGTAGTCGGACATCGCGTTGGTGATGGCCCAGGCGGCGGAGCCGGTGTGCCCGAAGTGGGCGAGGCCCGGCACGCCGGGCACGGCCAGGCCGAGGACGTCGTAGTCCGGGCAGGACAGGCGGATCTGCTGGTAGACGCCCGGGTCCTCGATGAAGCGGTGCGGGTCGCCCGCGATGATCGCCGCACCCGAGGTGGTGCGGTCGCCCGGGACCATCCAGCCGTTGCTGCCGGCGATGCGGGGGCCGTCGGTCGCGAAGAGGGTGAGCGCCTCGTCGCCGAGGGCGCGGGCCACGCGCTCGCGCCACAGTTTGGTCGGGAAGCCGGCGAACAGGATGTGCGTCGCGATCCAGATCGCCAGCGGCACCCACGGCTCCCAGGGGGTGGGGGCGAGACCGGTGCGGGTGAAGCGCTCGTCGCGGGCGGCGCCGGCGGTCAGGCCCGCGTTGACGCCGTCGACGTAGGCGCGCACCCAGGCGGCGGTCGTGGGGTCGTCGGCCTCCAGGGCCGCGTGGCAGAGGCGGGCGGTGTCGGCGAGGCGGCTCTGGCGGGCGAACCGGTCCCACACGACGGAATCCGGCCCGAGGAAGGAGGCGCTGGAGCCCTCGGCGCGGTGCCGTTCTACCTCCAGCTGCCAGGCGCGGTCGAAGGCGGTGACCCGGCCCTGGGCGCGGGCGAGCGAGAGTTCGTCCGAAGCGCGCAGGTGGGGGATGCCCCAGGGGTCGCGGAAGACGTCGTAGGATTCCGGGGTCTGCCCGTGGGGTCCGCCCTGGGCGCCCGAGTTCGACTCCGGGTCGCTGCCGCTGCTCACACTGCTCACGCTGCTCTCTTCCCCGATGCGTATTTAGGTTAGGCTGCCCTAACTATAGAGGTGTCTGGGGAGGGTTCGAACATGGCGGTCGGCAAGGGTTGGGAAGGCGTGGTCCTCAAGCTCCTGCGGGGCAAGGACTTCACGTTCACGGTGACCGGGGCGGAAGACGTCACGGACCACTACCGCCGGGTGTACTTCACCGACGGCGGACTGCTGGCCGCGGCCGGCGCCTCGCTGCACCCCACGATGTGGGTGCGCGTCTGGTTCCAGAACGCCGGCCGGCCGCACCAGCGCGCTTACACGCTGGTCGACCCGGACCCCCGGACCGGCACCTTCTGCTTCGAGTTCGCGCTGCACGACGGCGTCGCCAGCGCCTGGGCGCGCGGCGCCCGCGCGGGCGACACCATCGAGGCCACCGTCCAGGGCACCGGCTTCACCGCCCCGGCACCGGCCCCGGAGCGCCTGCTCGTCATCGGCGACCCCGCGTCCCTCCCGGCGATCAACTCGCTGCTGGACTCCTTCCCCACCACGCCGGCCACCATCTGGTTCGAGACCCAGCACGCCTCGGACGCGGAGCTGCCCGTACGCCTGGACGCGGACCGGCACGACATCCGCCGGGTGCCGCGGGACGGTACCGCGCTGACCGACCGGGTCCGGGCCGAACTGCCGGAGCTGCTCGGCGACCCGGCCTCGGCGTACGTGTGGCTCGCCTGCGACACCGCCACGACGCGCGGCCTGACGGCCTACCTGCGCAAGGACCTCGGCCTGCCGAAGCAGCGGGTGAACGGCCTGGGCTACTGGCGGCCGGAGGCCCAGCAGGTCCAGCGGTAGGAGGGTCTTCGTCTCCGGCGGCCACCCCCCTAGGCGCCGGTCGCGCCGTCGATCGCCTCGCGCAGGAAGTCGGCGTGGCCGTTGTGCCGGGCGTACTCGTGGATGAGGTGCAGCATGACCAGGCGCAGCGAGGCCTCCTCCTTCCAGCTCGGCACGTACGCCGTCACCTCCAGGGACTCGGCCGCCGCCTCGATGCGCCGGGCGTGCGCGACCTCCTCCTCCCAGGCGGCGAAGGCCTCGGCACGGGTGGACCCCGAGGCGTCGTAGGCGGCCTGGAAGTCGTGGCTGTCGGACCACAGGTGCGGGAGCTCCTCGCCACCCAGGACGCGCCGGAACCAGTGCCGCTCGACCTCCCCCATGTGCCGGACCAGCCCCAGCAGGGACAACGTGGACGGCGGCATCGAGGCGCGCCGCAACTGCTCGTCGTCGAGGCCCTCGCACTTCCCGGCGAGGGTGGCGCGGTGGTAGTCGAGGAAGGCCCGGAGCGTCTCGCGCTCGTTGCCGGTGAGGGGCGGGCTGATGCGTTCCATACAGGTGATCATGCCGCGCCGCCCCCACCGGCGGAACCCCGTCGCGAGCAGCCCGGGCTACGCCCGGCCCGGCGCCGCCTCCTCCGGCCGCGTCCAGATGTACGGCACCGTCACGCCCATCACCCCGAAGCCCAGTCGCTCCAGGATCGGACGGCTGTCGTCCGAGGCGTCCACCTGGAGGTAGGGAATGCCGCGCTCCGCCGCGATACGGGCCCGGTGCGCGACCAGCAGGCGGTAGAGGCCCCGGCCGCGCCACTGCGGCAGCGTGCCGCCGCCCCACAGGCCCGCGAAGGCCGTACCCGGCACGATCTCCATCCGGGCCGCGCTCACCGGAGTGTCGCCGCCCGCCAGGGCGACGACCGCGGCGATGGTCTCCGGCTCGTCGGGCAGCCGGCTCAGCAGCGTCTCCCGCAGGCGGGGCCGCTCCGTGCCGAAGGCCCCCGCGTGGACCCGCATCATCAGGTCGACGCCGGCCCCGTCCGTCACCGCGCGCAGGGTGATGCCCTCCGGCGGCTCCACCGGAAGCTGCGCGAGCTCGGCCACCCGCCCCACCATCAGCGTCTCCGGCGGCTCCGGTACGAGGCCCGCCGCCCGCAGCCGGTCCCCGAGGTCCGCCGGCCGGTCGTGCGCGTACAGCTTCCACTCGAAGTCCGGGCAGCCGTGCTCCGCGAAGAACCCCACCTGCGCCGCGATCTGCGCGTCCGCCGTCTCCTCGTCGAGGTCCGACCAGAGGACGCCGTTCCACCCGGTACCGGGAGCGCTCTGCCGGACCACCCGGCCCGCCCGTTCCACGAGGGCGTCCGCACCGTCCGGTCGCGCGGCCTCGCGCACCTCGGCGTCGTACCGGGCGCGCACCCGCAGCAGCTCATCGAGATCCATCGTCATCGGGCCAGCTCACCAGTGGCGGGGCGGCCCGCACAACTGCATTAGCCTCACCCCGTGAACGACGACCTCACCATCTACACCGGCAAGGCCGCCCCCGACGCCGCCGCCGACCGCGGCTGGCTCCTCGGCCACTTCAAGGACCCGGCGGATCCCCGTCACAGCGAGGACGTGGAGATCAAATGGGGGGTCCACCCCAAGGGCGACGAACGGGAGCGCTGGGCCACCGCCGAGAAGCGCACCGCACTGCTGGTCCTGATCAGCGGCCGCTTCCGGCTGGAGTTCCCGGGGCGGACCGTCGTCCTCGAAGAGCAGGGCGACTACGTGCTCTGGGGCCGCGGCGTCGACCACTCCTGGTACGCGGAGGAGGACGCGGTCGTCCTCACCGTCCGCTGGCCCTCGATCCCCGGCTACCGGGTGGACGAGCCCCAGGGCGTGTCCTCCGGGGCTTGAGTTCCCGGAACCTTCCCGGTCCTGCTGTGACGATGCACACGAAAAGGGCCAACGATCACGAAACGCTGGGATCGTGGAGGTTGCAGACCATCTGGGCCGAACGCGGGGCGATCCCCCGCGCCTTCGGCCGGGCCTTCACGAGTTCACGCGTTCTTTGCGACGGGCTGTCTCCCGGTAAAGATCCGAACCCACCAGGGAGCACGTCCGTTGGCAGTCCTCGCGCGGTGGTGCATGCGCCACCGCCTCCTCGCCGTCCTGATCTGGCTGCTCGCCCTCGGCGGGACCGCGGCGGCCGCAGTGACCGCCGGAACGGCGTTCTCCAACGACTACGAGGTCCCCGGCACCGAGTCCGGCAAGGCCAACGACCTCCTGCGTGAAGGCTTCCACGGCCAGGGCGGTGACACCGACACCATCGTGTGGCGGGCCCCGGACCGGCAGACCGCGCGCACCCCCGACATCGAGCAGCGCATGACCCGGGCGCTGGAGAACGTCGCCGGGCTGCCCGGTGTCGGATCGGTCGCCGGACCCTACGGCCCCGGCCCCGAGAGCGCCGCACGCATCAGCCCCGACGGACGAACCGCCTACGCGGTGGTGACCTTCGACGAGCCGGCCGACGCCGTGCCCAAGGCCCAGGCGCGGGCCGTCGTCGACGCCGCGAAGAACCCCACCACCGAGGCCGGCGGACTCCAGGTCGAACTGGGCGGCCGCGCCATCCAGCTCACCGAGGCACCCACCGCACACCTCGCCGAAGTGATCGGCGTGGCCGTCGCGGCCCTCGTCCTCTTCCTCGCCTTCGGCTCCCTCGCCGCGAGCCTGCTGCCCATCGCGACCGCCCTCGTCAGCGTGGGCACCGCCTACTTCGGCATCACCCTGCTCGGACACGCGATGCCGGTCGCCGACTTCGCCCCCATGCTCGGCACCCTCATCGGCCTCGGCGTCGGCATCGACTACGCGCTTTTCATCGTCACCCGGCACCGCAAGGGCCTCGCCAGGGGCCTCCCGGTGGAGGAGGCCGCCGCCGGCGCCGTCGCCACCACCGGCAGGGCCGTCGTCTTCGCCGGCGCCACCGTCTGCATCGCCCTCCTGGGCATGCTGGTGCTGCGACTGAACTTTCTCAACGGCGTCGCGATAGCCGCCTGCGTGACCGTCGTCCTGACCGTCGCCGCCTCCGTCACCCTGCTGCCCGCCCTCCTCTCCTGTATCGGCATGCGGGCCCTCTCCCGCCGCGAGCGCCGCAGGCTCGCCGCCGAGGGCCCGCAGCCCGAGCACACCTCCGGCTTCGCCGCCCGCTGGTCCGCCTTCGTCGAACGGCACCCGAAACTGCTCGGCGCCGTCGCCACCACCGTCATGGTCGTCCTGGCCCTGCCCACCCTCTCCCTCCACCTGGGCACGTCCGACCAGGGCAACAACCCCGCCACCTCCACCACCCGGCAGGCCTACGACCTGCTCGCGGAAGGCTTCGGGCCCGGCGCGAACGGCCCGCTCGCCGTCGTCGCCCGCCTGGACGGCGCAGGGGACCGGCTCGCCGTGGACCAGCTGGCGCAGGCCCTCCGTACGACACCGGGCGTCGCCTCCACCGGCCCCGCCGTCCTCAACCGCAGCGGCGACACGGCCGTCCTGACCGTCGTACCGGACTCCTCCCCGCAGTCCCGGGCCACGAGCGACCTCGTCGACACGCTCCGCCAGGACGTCATCCCGCGCGCGGGCGAGGGCAACTCGATGCAGGTCCACGTCGGCGGCGTGACGGCCGCCTACGACGACTTCGCCGACGTCATCATCGGCAAGCTGCCGCTCTTCGTGGCCGTGGTCGTCGCCCTCGGCTGCCTCCTGCTGCTCCTGGCCTTCCGGTCCATCGGAATCCCGCTCAAGGCGGCGGCCATGAACGTCGCCGCCGTCGCCTCCTCCTTCGGGGTCGTCGTCGCGATCTTCCAGTGGGGCTGGGGCAGCGAACGGCTGGGCCTGGGCAGTGCCGGCCCCATCGAACCCTTCCTGCCCGTGATCATGGTGTCCGTCCTCTTCGGGCTGTCCATGGACTACCAGGTCTTCCTCGTCAGCCGGATGTACGAGGAGTGGCTGGAGACCGGCGACAACCGGCGGGCCGTGCGCGTCGGCCTCGCCGAGACCAGCCGGGTCATCAACTCGGCCGCCGTCATCATGATCTCGGTCTTCCTCGCCTTCGTGCTCAGCGGTGACCGGATCATCGCGATGTTCGGCATCGCGCTCGCCGCGGCCGTCGCCCTCGACGCCTTCGTGCTGCGCACCCTCCTCGTCCCCGCCCTGATGCACATGCTCGGAGGCGCCAACTGGTGGCTGCCCGCGTGGCTCGACCGGCGGCTCCCCAGGATCAGCATCGAGCCCCCCGAACACCGCCCGCATGCGAAACTTCCGGCACAGCGGTCCGGCGGCGTCCCCACCACGAGCGAGGACGGCGCCGAGCCCGCCACCGCCTCCCGGTGATCCGGCCCACCGCCGCACGAGACCCAAGGAAGAAGCCGCATGTTCTCGATAGACCTCGCCGAAGGCGCCCAGCTGTTCCCGCTGGAAGCACGGCACGCCGAGGAGTTCTTCGCGCACATCGAACGCGGACGCGAGTACATCGGCCAGTACGTCGGCTTCCCCGACCGGTCCCCGGACGTCGACTCCGCCAGGGCCTTCCTGGCCGCCTACGCCGTGAAGGCCGGTGAGGACGGCGCCCGCTTCTTCGGCATCCGCCTCGACGGCACCCTCGTGGGCGGCGTCCTCTTCCCCAACTTCGACGCCGACGGCGGGAACTGCGAGATCGGCTGCTGGCTGGAGCCCGCCGCAGCCGGCCGCGGCCTGGTGACCAAGGCCTGCCGCGTCCTGATCGACTACGCCTTCGGCGAGCGCGGCATGCACCGCGTCGAGTGGCACGCCGCCACCGGCAACAAGAAGAGCCTCGCCGTCGCCGAACGCCTCGGCATGACCCGCGAGGGCGTCATGCGGGAGAACTACCTCCACCGGGGCGTCCGCCAGGACACCGAGGTCTGGTCGGTCCTCGCCCCCGAGTGGGCCGCCGCCCGCACCTCCTGAGGCACGCCGCCCGGGCCCCGCCGACCCCGGGGCCCGATACGGCCACGACCACCGGATTCTCAGGGAACTCTCAGACGCTGCCCCTACGGTGCCCCGCATGGACACCACCAAGACCCCCGCCCCAAACGCCGCCGAGGCGGACACCACCCCGGTCGCCCTCGAGAAGACCGAGACCCCCCAGGACGCCGCGGCCGGGACCGGGGCCACGCCCGAGGCCGACCTGGACGCCGCGACCGACGCGGACCTCGACGACGACGCCTTCGGCGAGGACGCCGCCGACGAGCAGCCGCCGAGCCACGTCGGCTCCGCCGCCTTCGCGATCGTCTCCGCCGGTCTCTCGGTCGTCGCCCTCAGCGGGAGCTGGGTCGCCGGCATCGTGTCCGAGCGCGCCAGCGTCGCCGCCCGCCTGGAGCTGAGCCAGGCCGCCGACGCCAACGCCCAGATCGCCGCCCAGTTCGTCGACCCGTGGCACACCACGGCCATGGTGAACGGCGTTTTCTCCGCACTCGCCCTGATCATCGCCACCTTCGTCCTCGCCCTCCCCGCCTTCAGCACCCCCGAGCGCACCCTCCCCACCTGGGTGCGGTCCGTCTCGTGGGCCGGCATCGGCCTGGGCGCCCTCGGCGTACTGCTCTTCGTCCTCATGTACTTCGACCTCCTCCTGGCCATCCCGAAGGCAGCGGCCTGAGACGTGCCTTAGACAGCCGAGGCCCCTCCCGGGCGCACCGCCCCGGACTAAGGCCCCCGGCACTCGCCGGATGCGGCATGCGACCGATGTGCCGGTACCCCCTGGGACGCGAATCTTGGACCACACCGAACGAGGTCCCGAGAACCGCAACCAGGGAGTACGAGATGTTCGAGCACGAGATCGCCGCCGCCGCCCGCACCACCGACCTCCTCCGCGAGGCCGCCGCGTACCGGACGGCCCGGGAAGCCCGCACGGCGCGCCGCGCCTCCTTGCGCGGCCAGGACCCCCGGGAGCGGGTGACAGCACCCTCGACCCGCGCAACCCGCTCCGCACCCAGGCCCGCGTGACCCCGCGCGTGACCCGGAGCGCGCCGGTATCGGGTGCCGCCGGCCAGGGCCTCTGTGCGATGCTCGGCGACGTGGAGACCAGATCTGTCAGCCCGGTCTTCGTCGGCCGCGCCGACGAACTGGCCGTACTCACCGACGCCCTGACCCGCGCAGCGGGCCGGGAGCCGCAGGCCCTGCTCATCGGGGGAGAGGCCGGGGTCGGCAAGACCCGCCTCACCGAGGAGTTCCTCTGCGAGGCGGACCGGCGGGGCGCCGTCGTCGCCGTCGGAGGCTGCGTGGAGATCGGGGCGGAGGGGCTGCCCTTCGCCCCGTTCTCGACGGCACTGCGCACTCTGCACCGGCTGCTCCCGGAGGAGCTGGCCGCCGCGGCCGCGGGCCAGGAGGACGAACTCGCCCGGATCCTCCCCGAACTCGGCGACACCCCGCGCGGCCCGCACGACGAGGAGAGCACCGCCCGGCTCTTCGAACTGACGGCCCGCATGCTGGAGCGGCTCGCGGCCGACCGCACCGTCGTCCTCGTCCTGGAAGACCTGCACTGGGCGGACACCTCCACCCGGCACCTGCTCTCCTACCTCTTCCGCACCCTCGGCAGCGGACGGCTCGTCGTCGTCGCCACCTACCGGTCGGACGACGTCCACCGCCGCCACCCGCTGCGCCCGCTCCTCGCCGAACTCGACCGGCTCCGCACCGTCCGGAAGATCGAGCTGTCCCGCTTCAACCGCGCGGAGGTCCGCCGCCAGCTCGCCGGCATCCTCGCCGCGCAGCCCGACGAGGACTTCGTCGACACCGTCTTCGACCGGTCCGACGGCAACGCCTTCTTCGTCGAGGAACTCGTCGCCTCCCGGGAGAGCGGCTGCCGCACCGGACTCACGGAATCCCTGCGCGACCTCCTCCTCGTCCGCGTCGAGGTCCTCCCCGACGAGACCCAACGCCTGGTCCGCATCGTCGCCGAAGGCGGCTCCACCGTGGAGTACCCGCTGCTGCGCGCCGTCGCCGGGCTCACCGAGGACGAACTGATCGAGGCGCTCAGAGCCGCGGTCGGCGCCAACATCCTGCTCGCCACCCCCGACGGCGACGGCTACCGCTTCCGGCACTCGCTGGTCCGTGAGGCCGTCAGCGACGACCTGCTGCCCGGCGAACGCGCCCGCGTCAACCGCCGCTACGCGGAGGCGGTCGAGGGCGACGCCCACCTGATCCGCGCCGAGGAGCGGGTCATCCGGCTGGCCAGCTACTGGTACCACGCGAACGACCCCGCCAAGGCCTTGCCCGCCGTCCTGGCCGCCTCCGTCGCCGCCCGCCGCCGCCACGCCTACTCCGAGCAGCTGAACCTGCTGGAACGCGCACTGGACCTGTGGGAAAGCGCCCCCGAGGACGTCCGCGACGCCCTCCGCCCCGCCGACTACACCGACGTGTACCCGCCCTGCGGCTGCGACCCCGCCACCACCCCGCTGCAACGCCTCGACCTGCTGGCCGAGGCAACCGTCGCGGCGCGCTACGGAGGGGAACGCGAACGCGCCCTGAAGATCACTAAGACGGCGCTGCGCCTGCTGGAGGAGCACGGCGACCCGCTGCGCGCCGCCTGGTTCTGGACCGAACGCTCCCGCCTGGTCGCCGGACTCGGCCGCGGCGACGGCTGGGAGGAGATAGCCCGGGCGCAGGACCTCGTCCGGGGGCTGCCCCCGTCCCAGGTGCACGCCGAGGTCCTGGTCCGGGCCGCGAGCTGGGGCATGCTCCACAAGCCGGGCCCCGGCAACCTCGCCGCCGCCGAACGCGCCGTCGAGTACGCGCGGATGGTCGGCGCGGCCGAGACCGAGCTCAACGCCCGGATCACGGTCGGTGCGCTGCTCACCGATGCCGGCGACGGGCCGGGCGGCCTGGCCGAGATGCACGCGGTCAGGGAACGGGCCACAGAACTCGGTCTCGCGCTGCTCGCAGGACGTGCGCATATCAACCTCTCCTCTCAACTGGAAAGCCTGGGACGGTCCCGCGAGGCCGTGGAACTGTCCGAACAAGGGGCCGAGCTGGCCCGGCGGTCCCGGCTGCTGGACACCGAGGCCTGGGTCTTCGGAAACATGGCCGAGAGCCTCTACAGCCTCGGCCGCTGGGACGAGGCCGCCGAAGCGGCCCGGCGCACCCTGCTGGTCGGCCAGAGCGCCTCCCCGCGCGGCTCCGCCTCCGCACGGCTCGCCTACCTGGCTCTGGCCCGGGGTGAGTTGACCGAGGCGGCCCACCAGCTCGCGGCCGCCCACGCCCACTTCGGCACGCACGAGACCCAGCCCCAGCACCGGATCCCGCTGCACCGTCTGGCCATCGGCATCGCGGCCGGGGAGGGCCGCATCGCCGACGTCCGCACCGCGACCGCCGCCGCCGTGGACAGCGGCTTCCCGCTCGGGCAGCACCGCTACGCCTGGCCGCTGCTGCTCGCCTCCGCCTCGGCCGAGGCGGACGCCCGCGGGCTCCCCGCCGCCGAAGCCGGCCGCGCCGCCGCCGTGGACGTCCTGCGCGCCGCCGCCCGCACCCTCGCCACCCCGGCCCCGGTGTGGATCGCGCACGCCGAATGCGTGCGGGCCGAACTGCTGCGGGCCGAGGCCCGGGACACCGTCGCCGACTGGACCGCCGTGGAGCAGTCCGTCCGCCCGCTGGAGCGCCCGTACCTGCTGGCCCGGGTGCACCACCGGCTCGCCGAAGCCCTGCTGGCCGTCGGGGACCGCGAGCCCGCGGCCGCCCTGCTCCGCGAGGCCCATGCCACCGCCGAGCGCATCGGCTCACGCCGGCTGCGTGAGGACCTGGCCCTGCTCTCCCGGCGCGCCCGCATCCCCCTCACCGCCGACGACGCGGCGCCGCACACCGCCGACCCGGAGCCGGACCCTGCCGAGGAACTCGGCCTGACCAGCCGCGAGCGGGACGTACTGCGCCTGGTGGCGGCCGGCAGCACCAACCGCAGGATCGCCGAGGAGCTCTTCATCTCCCCGAAGACGGCCAGCGTGCACGTCTCCAACATCCTGGCCAAGCTGGGAGTCACCGGCCGCGGGGAGGCGGCCGCCCTGGCCCACCGGCTACGGCTCTTCACCCCACCCGGCCCGGTCGGCCCACCCGCTCAGCCCGGCAGGTCCTAGGGGGCGCCCTGCCGGTCAGGCCGGTCGGTGCTCGTCCGCGGGCTCCTCGTCGTCCAGGCGTATGAGCACCCTGCCGGAATCGAGGTCTATCGGGCCCCGTCCCGGATCGTTGTCACCCACGTCGGTCCGGGACAGCTCCAGCCGCTTCTTCTCGTCGTTCGTGTGCTTGCGTCCCGGGTTGAACAGCTCCTCGATCATGTTGAACACCGTGTCCACGCACCCTCCGCCCCCGCCGGGGGCATGCCGGTCATCGCACTGTCAGTGTCAGGATCCTGTCGTCGCCGGCTTCCGGCGACCCGCGCCCGTCCGTCTCGCTCGTGACCAGCAGCAGCCGGTCACCCCCGAGACCGACCACCGTCCGCAGCCGGCCGTACTTCTCCTGCAGGAACGCCTCGGGCTCGGCCACCGGCTCCGCCCCGGCCAGCGGGATCCGCCACAGCCGCTGCCCCTTCAGTCCGGCCATCCACACCGAGCCCTCCGCCCACGCGATCCCGCTCGGCGAGGCCTCGTCGGTCCGCCACACGGCCACCGGGTCCCGCATACCCGGTTTCCCGGCCTTCCCCTCGGCCTCGGGCCAGCCGTAGTTCGCGCCGGGCTCGATCAGATTCAGCTCGTCCCAGGTGTTCTGGCCGAACTCGGCCGCCCACAGCCGTTTGTCCTTGTCCCAGGCGAGGCCCTGCACGTTGCGGTGACCGTAGGAGTACACGACGGAATCGGCCTCCGGGTTGCCGTGCACCGGATCCCCGTCCGGCGTCATCCGCAGGATCTTGCCGCCCAGCGACTTCTTGTCCTGCGCGAGCCCGGTGACACCCGTCTCACCCGTCCCCGCATACAGCATCCGGTCCGGACCGAAGGCGATCCGCCCGCCGTTGTGGATCAGGCCCTTGGGAATGCCCCGGAACACGGTGTCCGGCGCGCCCAGTTGCTGCCCGGGAGGTCTCTGCTCGTCATAGCGCAGCCGTGCGATCCGGTTGTCCGACGCGGTCGTGAAGTAGACGTACACCAGCCGGTCCGAGGCGAAGTCCGGCGACAGCGCGAGGCCCAGCAGTCCGCCCTCGCCACCCGGATCCACGCCCGGGACCTCACCGATCGCGGTCACCGCGCCCGACCCGGCCGCGACCCTGCTGATCGTCCCCTTGTCCCGGGAGGCGACCAGCAGGTCACCTCCGGGCAGCGGGGCCACGCCCCAGGGCGACTCCAGATCCTTGGCGGCCTCGCCGGTGACCGTCACCGCCCCCTTGGCGGGCGGTCCCGACGCCGGTGGCGGGGCGGAGCCGCTTCCCGACGGGCCCGGCGACCCGGAGCCCGCCACCGTCGCGCCCGGTGGGGAACCACCCCGCCCGGTGTCCGGGCCGCCCGCCGGTGAACACCCCGCCACCAGCAGCGCGCCGCACCCGGCCAGCGCTACCGCCGCCAGCACGCCCCGGCGCCCAGTGCCCGGCCCCTCGCACCGCACCTGCCCGGGAGAACTTCCGTATCGCATCGCCCTGCTCCCTTCCGGTCCTCCGATCCTGCCCTTCACCCGTCTCAACAGCCGGGGCGGTTCCCGAAGTTCCACCACTCGTACACCCGATCGAGTGGTTGTGGGCGGTCAGTCCCAGGCTCCCACGTCGACCGGAAGGTCCGCGATCTCCGCGAGGTCCGCCGCCGTGAGCCGCAGCCGCGCCGCCCCGGCGTTCTCCACCGCCCAGTGCGCACGGTCCGCCCCGGGCACCGGTACCACCTGCGGTCCCTGGGCCAGTACCCAGGCCAGGGCCACCTGCGCGACCGTCACCCCGGGCCCGTGCCGCCGCGCCACCCGCCGCAGCCCCGCCACCAGGACCTGGTTGGAGGCCATGGCCTCGGCCGTGAAGCGCGGGTGCCGGGCCCGGACGTCCTGCGGCTCGAATCCCTCGCCCGGTGTGAGCGTCCCGGTCAGGAACCCGCTGCCCAGCGGCATCGCCGCCAGGAACCCCACCCCGCGCGCGGCGCACCACGGCAGCAACTGCGAAGCCGCCTCGGGTGACCACACCGACAGCTCCGCCTGCACGGCGCTCACCGGGAAGACCTGCTGCAGCCGCTCCAGGTGCCGCAGCGTCGTGCGGTACCCGCGGTCGCCGCGCCGTCCGGCCCCCGGTCCGGCGCCGGCGCCCAGCGCGCAGTAGCCGAGCGCCCGTACCTTCCCCGCGCCCACCAGCTCCGCCATGGCGCCCCAGGTCTCCTCCACCGGAACCTCCGGGTCCACCCGGTGCAGCTGATAGAGGTCTATGACGTCGGTGCGCAGCCGCCGCAGCGAGGCGTCGCACGCCCGCCGCAGGTAGCCGGGGCGGCCGTCGGCCACCACGTGCTGGTCGCCGGCCCGCAGTCCGACCTTGGCCGACACGAACGCGTCGGACCGCCGCTCCCGCAGCACCCGTCCCAGCAGCAGCTCGTTGGTGTACGGCCCGTAGACGTCGGCCGTGTCCAGCAGGTTCGACCCCAGGTCCAGCGCGGCGTGCACGGCGGCCAGCGACTCGTGCCCCCGCCGCCGCGAAGGCGTGTACGCCCAGCTCATCGGCATGCACCCGAGGCCGACGGCGCCCACGCTCAGCGCCCCCGCCCCGATCGACCTGCGCTCCACCGCTGCGTCCCCCTCCGCTCCGGCCACCAAACTAACGGCTTGATCAAGACGGCTTGGCATAGCCTCGTGATCATGACTGCAACGCCACGGGACGTCTGGCTCCCCTTCTCCGCCGAAGAGGTCGCCGGCCTCCCCGACTCCTTCCGGTACCGCCAGTGGGACGGCGAGGACGCCTTCCCGGCCGATCCGGCCGACTGCGTCTTCTACGTGGCCCCCTACATGAAATCCGCCGAGGTCACCGTGCGCCCGCTCGCCGCGATGCCCGCCGTACGCGTCGTGCAGACCCTGACGGCCGGCCTCGACGACGTGCTGAGCCGCCTCGGGGACCTGCGTCCGGGCGTCCGGCTGTGCAACGCCGCAGGGGTCCACACGGCCAGCACCGCCGAACTGGCCCTCGCGCTGACCCTCGCCTCCCTGCGCGGCATCCCCGGCATGGTCCGCGGACAGGACCGCGAGGACTGGCGCTCCGGCTTCTACGACGCCCTCGCCGACAAGTCAGTTCTGATCATCGGCTACGGATCCATCGGCTCCGCGATCGAGGACCGGCTCGTGCCCTTCGAGTGCGAGCGGATCGAACGCGTCGCCCGTTCCGCTCGCACCACCGCCCGGGGCCCGGTGCACGCCCTCACCGACCTGCCCCGGCTCCTGCCGCGGGCCGATGTGGTCATCGTCGTGACGCCCCTGACCGACGCCACCCGGGGTCTGGTGGGCGCCGGTTTCCTCGGCCGGATGAAGGACAGGGCGCTGCTCGTGAACGTGTCGCGCGGGCCCGTCGTCGACACCAAGTCCCTCCTGGCGGAAGTGGAGTCGGGGCGGCTGCGCGCGGCGCTCGACGTCACCGACCCGGAACCGCTGCCCGCCGGCCACCCGCTCTGGCACGCCCCGAACGTCCTGATCACACCGCACGTGGGCGGCAGCAGCTCCGCCTTCGCGCCGCGCGCCAAGCGCCTCGTGGCCCGCCAGCTCACCCGCTTCGCCGCCGGGGACCCCGTGGAGCACACGGTGCTGGTCACCGAGTGACCCGCCCACCGGTACGCTCCGCAGTCGTCCGAACGCGCGCGGTCGCCGCAACTCCCTTATCGGTAACAGAGCGTAGAGCAACTATGTCCCTGAGTGACGAAAGTGGTGTATCGTCCGGAAGAAGGGGCTGCGTCAGGAACGTCTGACGCTGGGGAGTGATCGGACACTTTGGGGGGCGACGGGCGATGCACGGCCAATGGACGAAGGATCCGACGCGGCACAGCCGCCGCAGGCGACGCTGCCGGGACTGGGCCGCGCCGGAACATGCCGGCGAGGGGGACCGGTGAGCACCCCGGGGGCGGCGCTCCTGGACCGGCCGTCCGTCTCGGGCGGAGGCAGGGGCCTGGCGATGCAGCTGATCCTCGCGGTCGTCAGCGGCGGGTACGCCGTGGGCGCCGCCCTCAACTGGGGGTCCGAGGAAGTCGCCGAGATCATGGGCGACTTCGGACTCAGCGCCGCCGGCCTGCTCGCCGCCGTCTCCTGCTACACCTACGCGCGCACGATCGACAGCCGGGAACGCCCCGCCTGGCTGCTCTTCGCCTTCTCCTCCCTCATGGGGGCCTGCGGCAACGCCGTCTGGGGCTGGTACGAGGTGATCCTCGGCGAAGCCGTGCCGAAGCCCTCGCTCGCCGACTTCGCCTTCCTCTGCTTCGCCCCGCCCGCCATCGTGGGCCTCCTCGTCCTCGCCAAACGCCCCGTCACCCGCGCCGGCTGGGTCTGCCTCGGCCTGGACTCCTGGCTCATCGGCGGCTCCCTGCTGACCCTGTCCTGGAGCCTGGCCCTCGCGCACGCCGCGCGGACCGCGCAGTCCGGGGCCCCCGGCAGCGTCCCGCGGGCCGCGCTCTCCCTCGCGTACCCCCTGCTGGACATCGCGCTCGTCTCGATGGTCCTCGTGCTGCACTTCCGGCGCAGCGAGACCAACCGCTCCGCCGTCAACACCGCCATCGCGGCGCTGGCCCTGACCGTCCTCAGCGACGCCCTGTTCACCTCGCCCCTGCTGAGCGCCGAGTACCAGTCCGGACAGCTGCTCGACGCCGGCTGGTTCGCCGGCTCGCTGCTGCTCGCGTACGCCCCTTGGGGCGCCCGGCGCATGCACCAGGGCCCGGTGCCGCCCGGCCCGCCGCGCAGGGACCGGCCGCACAGCCGCCCGATCACCGGTTCGCTGCCCGCCCTCACGCCGTACCTCGCGGCCGCCGTGTGCACCCTCGGCATCCTCTACAACGTCGTGGACGGCCGGAAGGTCGACCGGATGGTCGTGTTCACCGGGTGCACCGTCGTGCTCGCCCTCGTCATCCGGCAGGGCATCATGCTCCTCGACAACATCGCCCTGACCCAGGAACTGGCGCAGAAGGAGAACCACTTCCGTTCCCTCGTCCAGGGTTCCAGCGACGTCATCATGATCGCCGCACCCACCGGGACCCTGCGCTACGTCAGCCCGGCCGCCGCCGGGGTGTACGGCCGCGAGGCGGAGGAGCTCGTCGGCACCGAGCTGGCCACCCTGATCCACCCCGACGACCTCGGCCGGGTGGTCCACGAAGTGCGCCGGTTTTTGGCCGCACCACCCACCGAGGAGCCCACCACCCGCATCGAATGCCGCTTCAAGTCGGGCGGCGGCGAGTGGCTGAACGTGGAGTCCACCGTCAACCGCCACCAGGGCGGGCTCATCCTCAACAGCCGGGACGTCACCGAGCGCGTCCGGCTCCAGGCCCAGCTCCAGCACAGCGCGGAGCACGACCCGCTGACCGACCTCCCCAACCGGGCGCTCTTCACCCGGCGCGTGCGCCAGGCCCTGACCGGCCGCCGCGCGGGCGACCACAGCACCGCCGTGCTCTTCATCGACCTCGACGGCTTCAAGGCGGTCAACGACACCATCGGCCACCAGGCCGGCGACGAACTGCTCGTCGAGGCCGCCCGCCGGCTCCAGGACTCCGTCCGGGCCGGGGACACCGCCGCCCGGCTCGGCGGCGACGAGTTCGCCGCGCTGATCCTGGGCGACGGCAGCCGCGACCGCAGCGCCCGCGAGTACCAGGTCCGCGAGATCGCCGACCGGCTGCGCACCAGGCTCTCCCAGCCGTACCGCATCGGCGGCAGCGAGGTGCGGGTGGCCGCCAGCATCGGCGTGGCCTTCGCCGACCCCGGGATCAACCCTTCGGACCTGATGCGCAACGCGGACCTGGCGATGTACCGGGCCAAGGCGGGCGGCAAGGACCGCGTCGAGACCTACGTCCCGCAGATGCAGGCCGAGGTCGTCCGCAAGGCCGAGCTGGCGGGCAGGCTGCGCACCGCACTGCACGAGGGCGAGTTCGCCCTGCTGCACCAGCCCGTGGTCTCGCTGGCCACCGGCGAGATCGCGGCCGTCGCCGCGCAGGCGCGCTGGCGCTCGGCCCAGGGGATCCTCTTCACGCCGGCGGAGTTCCTCCGCGTGGCCGAGTACAGCGAGGGGGCCGCGGGCGGCGGCCCCGGCGGCGCTCCCGACGCCTCGCGCACCGCCGAGCTGGGCCGCTGGATGCTGGAGGAGGCCGTCGAGCAGGCCGCCGACCGGCACCGCGCCGGGCACGACGTGCCCGTCGCCGTACGGATGACCGCCCAGCGGCTCCTGGACAGCGCGATGCCGCTCAGCACCGTGGAAGCCCTGCTGACCCGGCACGGCCTGCCCTCCGGGGCCCTGGTGCTGGAGCTGGCGGTGTCCGACCCCAGGGTCCCCTTCGACGACCTGGAGCGCCGCCTGGCGGCCCTGCACCGGCTCGGGGTGGGGATCTCCCTGGACGGCTTCGGCAGTGGCTATGCCGCCATCAGCGCCCTGCGCCGGCTGCCCGTGGACATGCTCAAGCTGGACCGGGGCCTGGTGGAGGGAGTGGTCGAGTCCGCCCGCCTGCACAAGATCACAGCCGGGCTCTTGCGGATCGCAAACGACCTCGGCATGCGGTCCGTGGCCGACGGGGTGGACCTGCCGGAGCAGGTGGCCGCGCTGCGCGCGATGGGGTGCACGCACGGACAGGGGATGGCCTTTTCCGGCCCCCTCGACGAGTACAGGCTGCGCCGTGCGCTGGTGCGCGGTACGTTCCCAGTACCGGGCGGAGCGGCCCAGCCTGCGCTCGCGGGGGGCTCCTCCGGGGGCTCCATGGTCATCCACAGAGGCTCACATAATGAGACGCCCGTCCCACCTACTTGACATCACCCTCCCGCCAGAGGGAGGGTCAATGCCATGCGCACCCGAATTCTCGTACTTGGAAAGCGCGTCGGCTGAAGCTGGGACCTGCATGTCCCCGCTCAACACACCCGACGCGCTCCCCTCGCTTGCCTCCTGGCACGAGGGGTTTTTTGTTGCACTGGCACAGAGTCGAATCCGCGTAGAACCCTCAGCTTCGAGAAGAGAATGCCGATGACCGAGCAGGCCACCGGGGCCCACCATCCGCAGCCGCGGCCCCGTTCCGGCGGACAGCAGTCCGCCGCAGTTGAGCACGTCACGGGTGCGCAGTCCCTCATCCGCTCTCTCGAAGAGGTGGGGTGCGACACCGTCTTCGGGATTCCGGGAGGCGCCATCCTCCCCGCGTACGACCCGATGATGGACTCGAAGAAGGTCCGTCACATCCTGGTCCGCCACGAGCAGGGGGCCGGCCACGCCGCCACCGGCTACGCCCAGGCCACCGGCAAGGTCGGCGTCTGCATGGCCACGTCGGGCCCGGGCGCCACCAACCTGGTCACCCCCATCGCCGACGCGCACATGGACTCCGTCCCGCTCGTCGCGATCACCGGGCAGGTCTCCTCCAAGGCGATCGGCACCGACGCCTTCCAGGAGGCGGACATCGTCGGCATCACGATGCCGATCACCAAGCACAACTTCCTGGTCACCAGGGCCGAGGACATCCCCAAGACGATCGCCGAGGCGTTCCACATCGCCGCCACCGGCCGTCCCGGACCCGTCCTCGTCGACATCGCCAAGGACGCCCTGCAGGCCAAGACCACCTTCGCGTGGCCGCCCGCGCCGGACCTGCCCGGCTACCGGCCGGTCACCAAGCCGCACGCCAAGCAGATCCGCGAGGCCGCCAAGCTCATCTGCCAGGCCAAGCGCCCGGTGCTGTACGTCGGCGGCGGCGTCATGAAGTCCGGCGCCACCGCGGAGCTGAAGGTCCTGGCCGAGCTGACCGGCGTCCCGGTCTGCACCACCCTGATGGCCCTCGGCTCCTTCCCCGACAGCCACCCGCTGCACGTGGGCATGCCCGGCATGCACGGCAGCGTCACCGGCGTCACCTCGCTGCAGAAGTCGGACCTGCTGATCGCGCTCGGCACCCGCTTCGACGACCGCGTCACCGGCAAGCTGGACAGCTTCGCCCCCCACGCGAAGATCATCCACGCGGACATCGACCCGGCGGAGATCGGCAAGAACCGCGCCGTCGACGTCCCGATCGTCGGTGACGCCCGCGAGGTCATCGCCGACCTGATCCAGGCCGTCCAGGCCGAGCACACCGAGGGCAACGCCGGCGACTACACCGCCTGGTGGAACGACCTCAACCGCTGGCGCGAGACCTACCCGCTCGGCTACGACCTGCCCGCGGACGGCAGCCTCTCGCCGCAGCAGGTCATCGAGCGCATCGGTGCGCTCGCGCCGAAGGGCACGGTCTTCGCGGCCGGTGTCGGCCAGCACCAGATGTGGGCGTCGCACTTCGTCAAGTACGAGGAGCCCCGCACCTGGCTGAACTCCGGCGGCGCCGGAACCATGGGCTACGCGGTCCCGGCCGCGATGGGCGCCAAGGTCGGCATGCCCGAGCGCACGGTCTGGGCGATCGACGGCGACGGCTGCTTCCAGATGACCAATCAGGAACTGGTCACCTGCGCCCTGAACAACATCCCGATCAAGGTCGCGATCATCAACAACGGTGCGCTGGGCATGGTGCGCCAGTGGCAGACGCTGTTCTACAACCAGCGGTACTCCAACACCGTCCTGCACGCCGACGAGACCGGTCACGACACGGTCGGCTCCCAGCTCGGCGAGTCCATCGCGCCCCGCAAGGGCACGCGCGTCCCGGACTTCGTCAAGCTCTCCGAGGCCATGGGCTGCGTGGCGCTGCGCTGTGAGGACCCGGCCGACCTGGACAAGGTCATCGCCGAGGCCAACGCGATCAACGACCGTACCGTCGTCATCGACTTCATCGTCCACGAGGACGCCATGGTGTGGCCGATGGTCGCCGCCGGCACCTCCAACGACGAGGTCATGGCGGCCCGGGGCGTCCGTCCCGACTTCGGCGACAACGAAGACGACTGAGCCGAGAGAGCCTGAGAGAGAGAACGCCTCACATGTCCAAGCACACGCTCTCCGTCCTGGTCGAGAACACGCCCGGCATCCTCGCCCGGATCGCCGCCCTGTTCTCCCGCCGCGGGTTCAACATCGACTCCCTCGCGGTCGGAGTCACCGAGCACCCCGACATCTCCCGCATCACCATCGTCGTCAACGTCGAGGACCTCCCGCTGGAGCAGGTGACCAAGCAGCTGAACAAGCTGGTCAACGTGCTCAAGATCGTCGAGCTGGAGCCGCACAACGCCATCGAGCGCGAACTCGTCCTGGTGAAGGTCCGCGCCGACAACGAGACCCGCTCGCAGATCGTCGAGATCGTCCAGCTGTTCCGCGCCAAGACGGTCGACGTCTCCCCGGAGGCCGTCACCATCGAGGCGACCGGCGGCTCCGACAAGCTCGGCGCGATGCTCAAGATGCTGGAGCCCTTCGGCATCAAGGAACTCGTGCAGTCCGGCACGATCGCCATAGGGCGCGGCGGACGGTCCATCACGGACCGCAGCCTGCGCGCGCTCGACCGCAGCGCCTGACCCGGCCGGCGGGGGGCGCCCACGCCACGACGGCCGCCCCCCGGCCCCGGCAGACACGCTCGGCCCGCATAGCGAGACCGACAAACTCAGATTCCGTTCCCCGCCGTACGGTGGGAGCAACACCAGCGCACCAAGGAGATATCCCAGTGGCCGAGCTGTTCTACGAGAACGACGCCGACCTGTCCATCATCCAGGGCCGCAAGGTCGCGGTCATCGGTTACGGCAGCCAGGGCCACGCCCACGCGCTGTCGCTCCGTGACTCCGGCGTCGACGTCGTCGTCGGCCTGAAGGAGGGCTCGAAGTCCAAGGCCAAGGCCGAGGAGCAGGGCCTGAAGGTCGTCCCCGTGGCCGAGGCCGCCGAGTGGGCGAACGTCATCATGATCCTCACGCCGGACCCGCTGCAGGCCGAGATCTACGAGGAGTCCATCAAGGACCACCTCAAGGAGGGCGACGCGCTCTTCTTCGGCCACGGCTTCAACGTCCGCTACGGCTTCATCAAGCCCCCCACCAACGTGGACGTCGCCCTGGTCGCGCCGAAGGGTCCGGGCCACCTGGTCCGCCGCCAGTACGAGGAGGGCCGCGGCGTCCCGTGCATCGCCGCCGTCGAGCAGGACGCCACCGGCAAGGCCTTCGACCTGGCGCTCTCCTACGCCGCCGGCATCGGCGGCACCCGCGCCGGTGTCATCAAGACCACCTTCACCGAGGAGACCGAGACCGACCTGTTCGGTGAGCAGGCCGTCCTCTGCGGTGGTGCGTCCGCGCTGGTCAAGGCCGGTTTCGAGACCCTGACCGAGGCGGGCTACCAGCCGGAGATCGCCTACTTCGAGTGCCTGCACGAGCTGAAGCTCATCGTCGACCTCATGTACGAGGGCGGCTTGGAGAAGATGCGCTGGTCGGTCTCCGAGACCGCCGAGTGGGGCGACTACATCACCGGCCCGCGCGTCATCACCGACGCCACCAAGGCCGAGATGAAGAAGGTCCTGGAGGAGATCCAGAGCGGCAAGTTCGCCGAGGAGTGGATGGCCGAGTACAAGGCCGGTCTGCCGAAGTACAACGAGTACAAGAAGGCCGACTCCGAGCACCTGCTGGAGACCACCGGCAAGAAGCTGCGCAAGCTGATGAGCTGGGTCGACAACGACGAGAGCTGATCCCGCGACGGTGGGGCCGGGACGGACGGGTCCCGGCCCCACCGCGCATCACCGGGCGGTACGGCACATGCCGCACCGGTGGCCGGAGCGCCGGGAACGGGGCCCGCTGGGCCACGGCTTGTCCACCCCGGCCAACCACGGAAGAGTGATCCTTCCGGACAGGCGGAAAACCGGTCCGTCCGCGCCACTACACTGCTCAACACATACGCGTCAGGCCCACAGTGTCGTGCGTCTTCCACGCGGCTACCCCCTCCACCGCCTGCGGCCGTCGGGACGGCCGTCCGCACTGGACTTGTGAGGATGACCCACGTGAGCTCGAAACCTGTCGTACTCATCGCCGAAGAGCTGTCGCCCGCCACCGTCGAGGCGCTCGGCCCGGACTTCGAGATCCGCCACTGCAACGGCGCCGACCGCGGCGAGCTGCTCCCCGCGATCGCCGACGTCGACGCGATCCTGGTCCGCTCCGCCACCAAGGTCGACGCCGAGGCCATCTCCGCGGCGAAGAAGTTGAAGGTCGTCGCCCGCGCCGGCGTCGGTCTGGACAACGTCGACGTCTCCGCCGCCACCAAGGCCGGCGTCATGGTCGTCAACGCCCCGACCTCGAACATCGTGACCGCGGCCGAACTCGCCTGCGGCCTGCTCGTCGCCACCGCCCGCAACATCCCGCAGGCCAACACCGCCCTGAAGAACGGCGAGTGGAAGCGGAACAAGTACACGGGCGTCGAGCTCAGCGAGAAGACCCTCGGCGTCGTCGGCCTCGGCCGCATCGGCGTCCTCGTCGCGCAGCGCATGTCGGCCTTCGGTATGAAGATCGTCGCGTACGACCCCTACGTCCAGCCCGCGCGCGCCGCCCAGATGGGCGTCAAGATGCTGACGCTGGACGAGCTCCTGGAGGTCGCCGATTTCATCACGGTGCACCTGCCCAAGACCCCCGAGACCCTCGGCCTCATCGGGGACGAGGCCCTGCACAAGGTCAAGCCGTCCGTACGCATCGTCAACGCCGCGCGCGGCGGCATCGTCGACGAGGCCGCCCTGTTCTCCGCCATCAAGGAGGGCCGCGTCGCCGGCGCCGGTCTCGACGTGTACGCGAAGGAGCCCTGCACGGACTCCCCGCTCTTCGAGCTCGACCAGGTCGTCTGCACCCCGCACCTCGGCGCGTCCACGGACGAGGCCCAGGAGAAGGCCGGTGTGTCGGTCGCCAAGTCGGTGCGCCTCGCCCTCGCCGGTGAGCTCGTACCGGACGCGGTCAACGTCCAGGGCGGTGTCATCGCCGAGGACGTCCGTCCGGGCCTGCCGCTCGCCGAGAAGCTCGGCCGGATCTTCACCGCCCTCGCGGGCGAGGTCGCGGTCCGCCTCGACGTCGAGGTCTGCGGCGAGATCACCCAGCACGACGTCAAGGTGCTCGAACTGTCCGCGCTCAAGGGTGTCTTCGAGGACGTCGTCGACGAGACGGTCTCCTACGTCAACGCCCCGCTCTTCGCGCAGGAGCGCGGCGTCGAGGTCCGCCTGACCACCAGCTCGGAGTCCCCGGACCACCGCAACGTGGTGACCGTCCGCGGCACCCTGTCGGACGGTCAGGAGGTGTCGGTCTCCGGCACCCTCGCGGGCCCGAAGCACCTGCAGAAGATCGTGGGCATCGGCGAGTACGACGTGGACCTGACGCTCGCCGACTACATGGTCGTGCTGCGCTACACCGACCGCCCCGGCGTGGTCGGCACGGTCGGCCGCGTCCTCGGCGAGGGCGGGCTGAACATTGCGGGCATGCAGGTCGCCCGCGCGGAGGAGCACGGCGAGGCCCTCGCGGTCCTCACCGTCGACGCCGAGGTGCCGGCGGGTGTCCTCGCGGACATCGCCGCCGAGATCGGTGCCGCCTCGGCGCGCACCGTCAGCCTCGCCTGACGCCGTCGCGGCAGTGACATGAGGAAGGGCCCGGGGGAGACCCCGGGCCCTTCCGCGTTCCGCCGGCCGCGCCGCGCCGGTCAGTGGTACGCGGCCTCGTGCTCCCGCGCCGCGACGGCCGGGGCGGGGGCGCCGATGCCCCGCAGCAGGGCGGCGGCGAGCACGGCCGCGCCGAGCAGCAGTGCCGTGCCGCCCCAGGCCGCGTACTGCATGCCGTGGACGAAGGCCTCGCGGGCCAGGGCCAGGAGGTGCTCGCCGGCCGCCCCGCCGGTCCGGTGGGCGGTGGCGACGGCGCCGCCGAGGGTCTCGCGTGCCGCGGGCTCGGCGCCCGCCAGGTCGCCGCGGTAGACCGCGGTGCCCACGCTGCCGAGCACCGCCATGCCCAGGGCGCCGCCGAACTCCGTACCCGTCTCCAGCAGCGAGGCGGCGGAGCCCGCCTTCTCGGCGGGGACCGCGCCCAGGGCCATGTCGGAGACCAGGGACATCACGGTGACGATCCCCGAGGCCAGGACGCCCGCGCCGGTCAGGATCAGCCACAGCGAGTCGGTGCCCACCAGGCCGATCAGCGCGAAACCGGCGGCGGCGAGGACGAATCCGCCGGCGACGACGTACGCCCGGTCCGTCTTCTGCGCCAGGATCGCGGAGACCGGGGCCGCCGCACCGATGACGACCGAGGGCGCGAGGCTCCACAGGGCGGCTTCCAGGGTGCCCATGCCGAGCACCGACTGGAGGTACTGGGTGGTGAAGTAGGCCGAGCCGAGCATGGCGAAGGCGGCGAGGGTGTTCAGCGCGATGCCCGCGCCGAAGCCCCGGCCCCGGAACAGCGCCCGGCTGACCATGGCGTCCTCACGGCCCCGCTGGCGGCGCACGAAGGCGTACCCGAACAGCGCACCGACGGCGAGGCAGGCCTGGGGGAGGGGCTCGAAGCCCTCGGCGGCGATCTCCTTGAGGCCGTACACGACCGGCAGGACGGCGGCCATGGACAACGGGACGGACCACAGGTCGAAGCGGCCTGGCGCGGGATCCTTGAACTCCGGGACCAGGACCGGGACCAGGGCCAGCAGGAGCACCATCGCGGGCACGTTGATCAGGAAGACGGAGCCCCACCAGAAGTGGTTCAGCATCACGCCGCTCAGGACGGAGCCGAGGGCGATGCCGCCGGTCATGGCTCCGGACCAGATGGCGATGGCCCTGCCGCGCTGCCCGGCGTCATGGAAGAGGTTGCGGACGAGGGCCAGCGTGGACGGCATCAGGGTCGCGCCGCCGATGCCGAGCAGGACACGGGCCGCGATGAGCATCTCGGCGCTGGTGGCGTAGGCCGCGCCCACCGACGCGAGCCCGAAGGCGCCCGCGCCGATCAGCAGCAGCCGGCGGCGGCCGATCCGGTCGCCGAGCGAGCCCATCGTGATGAGCAGGCCGGAGAGGGCGAAGGCGTAGCTGTCGAAGATCCAGAGCTGCTGGGTGGCGCTCGGGTCGAGCTGTTCGGTGATCGCCGGGATGGCGAAGTAGAGCACCGAGACGTCCATCGAGACCAGGAGCAGCGGCAGCAACAGGACGGTGAAAGCAGTCCATTCGCGGCGGCCGGCGGGGCGCGCTGTGGCGGCGGGGTTCGTCATGCCGAGAAACATACACACGTCTTAAACGACTGTCTATGACGCTTGTATGGAACCTTCGTCTAGGACTGCCGTCTAGGACATCTGTCTTGCTACGGTGGGGCCATGGGACATCGCGAAGATCTGCTCGAAGGTGCCAAGAAGTGCCTGGTGGACAAGGGGTTCGTGCGCACCACCGCGCGCGACATCGTCAGTGCGTCGGGAACGAACCTGGCCTCCATCGGCTACCACTACGGCTCGAAGGACGCGCTGCTCACCGAGGCCTTCATCGGCCTGATGGAGGAGTGGGGTGCGGTCTTCCAGGACGGCCTGGCCGGTGAGGGCGGGTCGCTGGAACGCTTCCGCGCGCTCTGGGAGGGCGTCCTCCAGCAGCACGAGAAGTCCGCGCCGGTCTGGTCGGCCAGCCTGGAGGTGGCGCTCGGCCGGGACCAGCGGCCCGAGCTGCGGGCCATGCTCGCGGCCTCGCAGGCCGAGGGCCGCCGCGGCCTGATCTCGATGCTGACCGGCACGCCGGAGGACCAGCTCGACGAGCGGGACGTGCGGACCCTGGGCTCCTTCTACCAGGCGCTGCTCAACGGCCTCATGATCCAGTGGCTCTTCGACCCGGAGTCGGCGGCCACGGCCGAGGAGTTCACCGAGGGCATGCGCCGGGCGGCCGAGACGATGACCCGCCCGCGGGCGTAGCCCGGGCCGGTGCGGATCCGGCTGCCGAGCCGCAGCCGGGGCCGGGGCCGGGGCCGGGGCCGGAGCCGATGAGCCGGCTACAGCGTGATGACCACCTTCGCGCGGGCGTGCTCCACCTCCAGGTACCCGATCGCCTCGGGCACTTCGTGCAGGGGGTAGGTGCGGTCGACGGCCGGGGTGAGGCGGCCGGACTCGACCAGTTCGCGCAGGTCGGCCAGGTTCCGGTGGTCCGGCGTCGCCGTGAGGACGCGCAACCGGTGGCGTACGAAGGGCGAGAGCGCCCAGCCCTTCAGCAGCAGGGCCATCGGCCCCACCAGGCTGCCCCCCTCGGACACGCCGCCACCGGAGAGGACCAGCGTGCCTCCGGGGGCCAGTGCCCGGCGGCACGCGGTGAGCGAGCGGTTGCCCACCAGGTCGAGGACGAGGTCGTAGCACGGGTCGCCGCGGGTGAAGTCCTCGCGGGAGTAGTCGACGACGTGGTCGGCGCCCAGCGCGCGCACCAGCTCCGTGTTCCTCTGCCCGCACACGCCGGTCACCTCCGCCCCGAACGCCTTCGCGATCTGAACGGCGAAGGTCCCCACACCGCCTGACGCGCCGTTGACCAGGACCCGGTGCCCCGGCCGCACGCCACCCAGGTCACGCAGCCCCATGAGGGCGGTGTTCCCCGCCAGTGGGATCGCGGCCGCCTGCTCGTACGAAAGGTTCGCGGGCATCGGCCCCACCGCGTCGGCCGGGGCGCACACGTACTCGGCGAAGGCGCCGTCGGCCTCGCCGAACACCTCGTCGCCGGGGCGCAGCCGGGTCACTTCCCGGCCCACCTCCTCCACCCGGCCCGCGAAGTCGGTGCCGCGTACGCGCGCTTTCGGACCGCGCAGGCCCAGCGCCGGCCGGGCCAGGTAGGGGTCGCCCCGCATGAGGTGCCAGTCGCGCGCGTTGACCGAGGCCGCGTGCACCCGTACGAGCACCTCCCGGTCGCCGACCGGGGGCCGCCCGACCTCCCTCAACTCCAGTACGGCGGGGGAGCCGTACCGGTCCTGGACGATCGCCTTCATCCGGGCCTCCGTGGCGCACCGGCCGGTGCGGAAAGGGTCCGCGGGCAACCGGCAGGCGCTGTTCGCGACGGTAGGGCGCCGGACACCGCGCGGGCATCGGGGACAGCCCTGACAGCTGCCCCGGGGTTACCCTCAGGCCAGGCGGGAGGCTTTCAGGGCCATGTGCAGCAGCAGGCGGTCCTCGCCCGCGTCCAGGTCGAGGCCGGTGAGCTGTTCCACGCGGCCCAGCCGGTAGTAGAGGGTCTGGCGGTGGATGCCGAGGGCGGCCGCGGCGCGGCCCGCCTGACCGGCGCAGTCGAGGAACACCTCGGCCGTGCGGGCCAGTTCGCGGTGGGCGGGGGCGAGCAGGGGCCGGGCCGCCGGATCGTCCACCGGGTCGGCGGCCAGACTCGCCAGCAGCCGGTACGGACCGATCTGCGACCACTGGGCGACCGGGCCGAGCCGTGGCTCGGCGACCGCCGCGCGGGCCGCGGCGACGGCCTGCTCCCAGGCGGCGGGCAGGTCGGCGAGGCCGCGGACGGGGTCGGCGACCCCGGCGGTCATCCGGCGCGCGCCGCCGGCCGGGAGGCCGCCGGCCGCGGGGCCCGCCGTACCGCCCGGTTCCGTTGCCGGGCCGGCCGCCGCCTTCGCCCTCGGTCCGGCGGCCCCTGCTCCGGCCGCCGCCTTGGCCCGTGATCCGACGGTGTCCGCTCCGGCCGCCGCCTTCGCCCGTGCTCCCGCGGTGCCCGCCGCGGCCGCCGGTTCCGCCGTGCGCGGCAGCAGCCGTGCCACCGCCGTCAGTGCCGGAGCCAGCCCGTCCGTGGAGCGCAGCCGGAGCAGTACGGCCAGGGCCGGGCCCCCGCCCGCCGGTCCGGTGCCCGCCGCGTCGCCGGGCTCGCCCGCGCCGTCGCCCCGCCGGGGTACGACGCACACCGCCGCCGCGCCCGGTACGGACGCCGGAGCCTCGCCGGACCACGGCGCCACGCACACCGCCGCGTGCAGGCCGTCCCCGCCCGGCCCGAGGGCGGCCCGCAGCGCGGCCACCGCCATGTCCTGCTGCCATCCCCGGCCGGCCGTGAGCACCGCCTGGAACTCCCGCGACAGGTCCGCCCCCGCCTTCGCCTCCTCGGCCAGCAGCACCCCGATCCGCTGGGCCACCTCCATGGCCGCGGTCAGCGCCGCCGGGTCGGGGCCCGGCGTGCCGGGTTCCTGGTCGAGCAGCCACACGTAGCCCTGCACGATGCCCCGGTGCCGCACCGGCAGGCAGATCCGGCCCCGGTACACCCCCGCCTCGGGCGCCGCCGGGATGCGGACGGGGCCGGTGGCGCGGGCGATGCCGAAGCCCTCGAACCAGGACCGGACGGCCGCCGTCGACTGCCGGGTCAGGATCGAGCGGGTCCGTACCGGGTCCATCGCGAGATCGTCGTCGCTGTCGTGGGCGCCGAAGGCGATGAGGCGGAAGTCCCGGTTCTCCAGGGTCGCCGGGGCGCCGAGCAGCGCCGAGATCTCGTCCACCAGGTCCTGGTAATCGCCCTTCACCCGGCCATTCTCCCACTCCTGCCCCTCCTCTTCAGACAGATGTATGAGTTCGCGGACACGGATGCGTGACAGCTGTCGATGGCAGAGGATCAAAGCGATCCTTAGGTTTCACGGTGGTTTCACTTGCGCTTTTCTTCTGCCACCCGCTGGAGGTGCCCCGTGCTGGGTCCCGTGATCCTCGCCGCTTCGCGCAGCGACAAGATGCGTCGTATCGTCTCTGCCGCCCCGGTGACCAAGCCCGTGGTGAACCGGTTCATCCCCGGCGAGACCGTCGATCAGGTCATCCCGATCGTCGAGGACCTCACGCGGGCCGGCCTGGAGGTCACCCTCGACGTCGTCGGCGAGGACATCACCGAGGTGGAGCAGTCCCACGCCGCCCGCGACGCCTACCTCCAGCTCATCGAACGGCTCGCGGAGCTCGGCCTCGGCGAGAAGGCCGAGATGTCCGTGAAGCTGTCCATGTTCGGCCAGGCGCTGGAGGGCGGCCACGAGCTGGCGCTCGCCAACGTCCGCCCGGTCGTCGAGGCGGCCGCCGCCATCGGCACCACCGTGACGCTGGACGCCGAGGACCACACCACCCTCGACTCGATGTTCGCCATCCACGAGGAGCTGCGGAAGGACTTCCCGCAGACCGGCTGCGTGATCCAGGCGTACCTCTTCCGCACCGAGGCCGACGCCCGCCGGCTGGCCGCCAACGGCAGCCGCGTGCGGATCGTCAAGGGCGCCTACAAGGAGCCCGCCGAGGTCGCGTACCAGGACAAGGCGGAGATCGACAAGGCGTACGTCCGCATCCTGAAGACCCTGATGGACGGCGAGGGCTACCCGATGATCGGGTCCCACGACCCGCGCCTCATCGCCATCGGCCAGGAGCTCGCGCGCAAGGCCGGGCGCAAGCTGGACGAGTACGAATTCCAGATGCTGTACGGCATCCGCAGCGAGGAGCACCTGCGGCTCGCCGCCGAGGGCCACCGCATGCGCGTCTACACCGCGTACGGGACGGACTGGTACGGCTACTTCATGCGCCGTCTCGCGGAGAAGCCGGCCAACCTGCTCTTCTTCGTCCGCTCGATGATCACCAAGAACTAGCCACGAACCAGGTCAAGGAGTTACCAGCCCCATGGATGCTGTGACCCAGGTCCCCGCTCCGGTCAACGAGCCGGTCCACTCGTACGCCCCCGGCACCCCGGAGCGCACGCGCCTCGAAGAGCAGCTCAAGCAGCTGTCCGAGAACCCGATCGACCTTCCGATGACGATCAACGGCGTCAAGCGGATGGGCGGCGGTGAGCGCTTCGACGTGGTCCAGCCGCACGACCACAAGTCGGTGCTCGGCACCTACGCCAACGCCACGGAGGCCGACGCCCAGGAGGCGATCGACGCCGCCCTGGCCGCCGCCCCGGCCTGGCGCGCGATGTCCTTCGACGACCGCGCCGCGATCATCCTGCGCGCCGCCGAGCTGCTGTCCGGTCCGTGGCGCGAGAAGCTCGCCGCATCCACCATGCTGGGCCAGTCGAAGACCGCACAGCAGGCGGAGATCGACACCCCGTGCGAGCTCGTCGACTTCTGGCGCTTCAACGTCCACTTCGCCCGCCAGATCCTGGCCGAGCAGCCGGTCGCGAACTCCGCCGGCGTGTGGAACCGCAGCGACCACCGCCCGCTCGAAGGCTTCGTCTACGCGATCACGCCGTTCAACTTCACGGCCATCGCCGGCAACCTGCCGACCGCTCCCGCCCTGATGGGCAACGTGGTCCTGTGGAAGCCCTCCCCGACGCAGACCCACTCCGCGGTCCTGCTCATGGAGCTCCTGGAGGAGGCCGGTCTGCCCAAGGGCGTCATCAACCTGGTGACGGGCGACGGCATCGCCGTGTCCGAGGTGGCCCTGAACCACCCGGAGCTGGCCGGTATCCACTTCACCGGCTCGACCAAGACCTTCCAGTACCTGTGGAAGACGGTCGGCAACAACATCGAGAAGTACAAGTCCTACCCGCGCCTGGTCGGCGAGACCGGCGGCAAGGACTTCGTCGTCGCGCACCCGTCCGCCGACCGCGCGATCCTGAAGACCGCCCTCACCCGCGGCTCCTTCGAGTTCCAGGGCCAGAAGTGCTCGGCGTCCTCGCGCGCCTACGTTCCGGCCTCCATCTGGAACGACGGCTTCAAGGAGGCCTTCGCGGCCGAGGTCGACGGCATCACCATGGGCCCGGTCACCGATCTGACCAACTTCATCGGCGCCGTCATCGACGCGCGCTCCTTCGCGAAGAACAAGGCCGCGATCGACCGCGCCAAGGCCGACCCGACCTGCGAGATCGTCGCCGGCGGCAGCTACGACGACTCGGAGGGCTACTTCGTCCGCCCGACCGTCATCGTGTGCACCGACCCGGAGAACGAGGTCTTCACGACCGAGTACTTCGGCCCGATCCTGGCGATCCACGTCTACGAGGACGAGAACTACGACGCCATGCTGGCGCAGATGGAGTCCGTCTCGGCCTACGCCCTGACCGGCTCGATCATCGCCGCGGACCGCTACGCGGCGGCGGACGCGATGGAGAAGCTCCGCTTCGCGGCGGGCAACTTCTACATCAACGACAAGTCCACCGGCGCCGTCGTCGGCCAGCAGCCCTTCGGCGGCGGCCGCGCCTCGGGCACCAACGACAAGGCCGGCGCCGCGTCCAACCTGCTGCGCTGGACCTCGACCCGCTCCATCAAGGAGACCCTGGTCCCGCCGACCGAGTACGGCTACCCCCACATGGGCTGACCTCCGGCCCCCGCTGAACCCCGCCCCCGCTCCGGTACCCCCAAGTCCGGAGCGGGGGCGGTCCCCATTCCGGCCCCGGCCGACTCCCGCCGGCGGGGTCACACCTCCACGATGACCTGGTCCAGGGATTTGCGGACCAGGTCCGGGACCACGCAGTCGGCCGCCGGGTAGCCCACCGGGACGACCGCGAAGGCCTTCTCGTTCGCCGGGCGGTCCAGGACGTCGCCCAGGAAGCGCATCGGGCTCGGTGTGTGGACCAGCGCGGCGAGGCCGCTCAGGTGCAGGGCGGACAGCAGCATGCCGACCGCGATGCCGACCGACTCGTCCACGTAGTAGTGCTTGCGCTTCGTGCCGTCCGGGCCGAGCCAGTACCGCTGCTGGAAGACCACGATCAGCGCGGGGGCGTCCGTCAGGTGGGTCTTCACGGCGTCCGTGCCGAGCGGGCGCAGGGCCGCCAGCCACTCCTCGCCCAGGCGGCCGTCGTAGGACAGCTCCTCCTCCTCTTCCGCGGCCGCGCGGATCCGGGCGCGGACGGCCGGGTCCTTGACCAGGACGAAGGTCCACGGCTGCTGGTGCGCCCCGGACGGCGCGGTCGCCGCGCAGGCGACGGCGTCCCGCACGACCTGCTCGGGCACGGGGTCGGGCGAGAAGTGGCGTACGGTCCGCCGCTCGTCCATCCTGGCCCGCAGTTCGGCCGCCCGCGCCAGGGATTCGCCCTGCGGCATCCGCGCGGGCCGGTACGGGGCGGGGCGGTACGGCTGGCCGTGGGTGGGGGTCCACTGCTGGGTGTCGGACGACATGGGCCCAGTCTGCGAGCCGTTGGTCCAGACCGCTAGGCGCGGTTCGGCCGACGACGGCCGGACTGCGGCACTCTGCGTCCGCAATGCGGAACTTGGTACGGTCGCGGGACACCGACGGGCTGGAGCCGTGATGGACACGCTGACCGCGCACACCTCGCAGCTGAGCGCCGACGAGCTCCGGGCGATCAGGTCCCTCCTCGACGACGCCTTCGACGGGGACTTCGCCGACGAGGACTTCGAGCACGCGCTCGGCGGGATGCACGTCGTGATCGGCGTCGACGGCCGGCTCGTCGCCCACGGCAGCGTCGTGCAGCGGCGGGTCGTGCACCGCGGACGCGCCCTGCGCACCGGATACGTCGAGGCCGTGGCCGTGCGGGCGGATCTGCGGCGCCGGGGTCTCGGCGGGCAGGTGATGGCCCGGCTGGAGGAGGTCGTCGCGGGGGCCTACGAGTTCGGTGCGCTCTCCGCGTCCGAGGAGGGGGCCGGGCTCTACCTCGCCCGCGGCTGGTCGGTGTGGCCGGGCCGCCTCGGGGCGCTCTCGCCGGAGGGGCCCGTGCGGCTGCCCGAGGAGGAGGGCTCGACCTACGTGTGGACACCGCCCGGCGGCATCCGCCCGGACCCCGCCGCGCCGCTCGACTTCGACTGGCGCGACGGGGACGTCCTGTAGGGACGCTCCCCCCGGCCGGACACCCCTAGGGGGTGTCCGGCGGATCATGGCCGGGCCCGGCCCGCGCGGCGCCGCGCCCCGCCGCGTTGTCGTCGGTCGCCGACGCTCCGCGTCGACTCCCTCCTCCGCCTTGCAATCCACAGCACCGGACAGCCCGGACTGTCCGACCTTGATCCGCCGGACACCCCCTAGCCCGAGACGCTCGCCGTGCCCGTCTCGATGTGGCCCGTGTAGCGGCGCGACCAGGTGCCGTCGGAGTCGGCCAGGACCGTGAAGTCGTACCAGCCCTTGTGGTAGGCCACCGCGTTGAAGAAGTCCTCGCGGGAGGAGTTCGCCGGGACGGTGTACGTCCACGGGCCGTCCGAACGGTAGGCGTTGGAGCGGATGGTGAAGGTGACGGGGGAGGCGGAGGAGTTCGTCATCCTGAACCAGATCGCCGTCTTGCCGGTGCCGGGCTCCACCGCGTACCGCGCCGCCACCTCGATCGCCCGGCCCGCCTTGGACGCGTCGCCGATGAAGCGGCGCAGGAAGCGGTTCGGCCCGTACATCGAGATGTCGTACGCGCCGGAGCCGTGGCCCAGCCCGATGTGGAAGTAGTCCGTGGCCGTGCCGCCCGGGTCCACCGTGTACTGCCAGGCCGTCGTGTCCCGGTGCTGGTGCGGGTGGATCGAGAAGTGCGCCGGCCGTTGGGCGCGGGCGCCCTGGTTGGTCATCGAGAACCAGGCGGTGATCTGCCCGACCGGCCCGAACTCGAAGCGGTCCAGGTTGCCGTTGACCTGGTAGGGCAGGGCCCGCGCCGGGCGGGTTCCGGGCTCCTGGGCCGGGAGCGCGTTGTCCTGGGGCACCGGGTTGGGCAGCGGCCCGCAGGTCGCCTGCCCGATCACCTTCGCGGTCGACGGCAGGCCCGCGGGGACCCCGTACACCGGGCGGGTGAAGTCGAAGACCCCGGTCAGGTCGCCCACCACCCTGCGGCGCCAGGCGCTGATGTTCGGGCAGACGGCGGGGGTGCCGAGGGCGGCCGTCCAGGTCTCCATGAAGCGCAGCACGGAGGTGTGGTCGAAGACCTCCGAGCTGACCCAGCCGCCGCGCGTCCACGGGGACATGACCAGCATGGGGACGCGGAAACCGAGCCCGACCGGAAGGCCGTCCAGGTACTCGCCGGGGGTGCCGGGCGGGGCGACCGGAGGCGGCACGTGGTCGAAGAAGCCGTCGTTCTCGTCGTAGTTGAGGAACAGGACGGTGGAATCGAACACCTCCCGGTTCGCGGCGAGCGCCCGGTACACCAGGTCCACGAAGTGCGCGCCGTCGCCGGGCGGGGCGTACGGGTGCTCCGAGAAGGCCTCGTTCGCGACGACCCAGGACACCTGGGGGAGGGTGCCCGCGACGACGTCGGCGCGGATCGCGGCCGCGATGTCGTCCGGGGTGGAGCCGGTGACCCTGGGGACCGAGCCCATGCCCCGGTCCCACAGCGGGTTCCCGGGGGCTGCGTCGGTGAAGTTCTTGAAGTAGGCGAGGCCGTTGTCGCCGTAGTTGTCCTGGGCGTTCTGGTAGACCTTCCACGTCATGCCGGCACGCTGGAGGGCCTCCGCGTACGTCTCCCAGGTCAGCCCCGATTCGTCGCCGCCGTCCTTGCTGGCCGCGTCGATCTTCCCGCTCCACAGGAACGTGCGGTTCGGGCCGGTCGCGCTGAGCGCGGAGCAGAAGTACGCGTCGCAGATCGTGTAGTGGTCGGCGAGGGCGTAGTGGAAGGGGATGTCGCCCCGGTCCAGGTGCCCGAGGGTGCGGGTGCTGCCGACGCCCAGGACCCAGTTGTCCATGCGGCCCTTGTTCCAGGCCGCGTGCTGCGAGGTCCAGCTGTGCGGGAGGTCGCCGGCGCACTGGGCCAGGGTCTCGCCGTCCGCGCCGCCCGCCGGCGGGGTGGCGGAGAGCTTCCACGGGTACTGCCGGCCGCCCCAGTTGGGCTGGTTGAAGGTGCTCCAGCCGCCCGGGATGTTGCCGGCGGCGCGGTCGCCGAAGCCGCGGACGCCCTTCAGCCTGCCGAAGTAGTGGTCGAAGCTGCGGTTCTCCTGCATCAGGACCACCACGTGCCTGACGTCGCCGATGGTCCCGGTCGCGGCGGCCGCGGCCGCCGACGACGGGGCCGCGACGGGCAGAGCCGCCCCCGCCACCAGCCCCGCGCCGATCCCCACGAAACCTCTTCGGCTGATCGGTGTCACTGGCCCCTCGCCTCCCACTGCGGTGCCCCGTCGGCACGTCGACGGCAAGGGTGGCGGCGGTGGCCGCAAAGGTCTACATCCGCGCGGTAAGAGTTCGGTGAACTTCGCGTCGGCCGGAATCAGCCGCCGATCCGCACGAGCATCTTGCCCACGTTATCCCCGCGGAGCATGCCCCGGAAGGCGTCCACCGTGTGCTCGAACCCCTGCACAACGGTGGTATCGGTGCCGATCCGGCCATTGCGTAGATGTGGGACGAGGAGATCCTCCAACTCGTCCTGGTGATTGGTGTGATGGCGGACCAATACGCCTTCCAGGCGCAGCGACTTGTGCACGACCTCGAAGAGGTTGCGGGGCGCGGCGGGAGAGCGGTCGCCGTTGTACGTCGAGACGGCGCCGACCCAGGCGATCCGCCCGAACTCGCGCAGCGCCCCGATCGCCCCCTCGAGGTGCTCGCCGCCCACATTGTCCACGTAGACGTCGATGCCCTCGGGGGCGGCCTGCGCGAGCTGCTCGCCCACGGGGCCGTCGTGGTAGTCGAACGCCGCGTCGAAGCCGAGGACTTCGGTGAGGTGGCGGACCTTCGCCGCCGAGCCGGCGCTGCCGATGATCCGCCGGGCGCCCAGCAGCCGCGCGATGTGCCCGGTGGCGGTGCCGACCCCGCCGGCGGCGGCGGAGACGAAGAGGTCCTCGCCCTCCCGGAGCGCCGCCGTCCGCGTCAGCGCGGCGTACGCCGTCAGTCCGGTCCCGCCGAGGATCGAGAGGTACGCCTCCAGCGGGACGCCCGCGTGGCCGCGCAGCCGGCGGGTACCGGCCTCGCCGAGGGTGACGAGGGCGTGCGTGCGCCATCCTTCGCGGTGGAAGACCAGGTCGCCCTCGCGCAGTCCCGGGTCGCGGGAGGCGATCACCCGCCCCACCGAGCGGCCCTCCAGCGGGGTGTTCAGCTCGAAGCCGCCTTCGCCGCCGTCCATCAGGCCGCGGTGGTAGGGGTCGACGGAGAGCAGGAGGTTCTCCACCAGGGCGGTGCCGGGCCGCGGCTCCGGGACCGGCGAGGTGACGTAGGCGAAGTCGGAGGCGGCGGGGAAGCCGTTCGGACGGGCGATCTGGTGGACGGCATGAGCGGTGTGCGTGGTCATGGCCCCGACGCTAGGAAGGAATCCCCGGGCCGGGCAGGGGGTTGGGCTCATGGAAGCGCCGTATCCATGAACGGCACTCATACGACGAGGTGGGGGCCCCGGTGTCCGATCTCCTTCCGCAGGAACTGCGGATCCTGGTCGCCGTCGCGGACCACGGCGGCTTCTCCGCCGCGGCCGCGGCGCTCGGCCTGACCCAGTCGGCCGTCTCCCATTCGGTGCGCGGCAGCGAGGCCAAGCTCGGCGCGGTGCTCTTCGAGCGCGGGCGGTCCGGGGCCTCCCCCACACCGGCGGGGGAGGCAGCGGTGGGCCACGCCCGCCGCATCCTGCGGCTGTACGCGGCCATGCGCGAGGAGGTCCGCGGCGCGGGCCGGGACGGGAGCAGCGACACGCTCCGCGGCGTACTGAGGATCGCGGCGTTCCGCAGCGCCGCCCTGCACCTGCTGCCACCCGCCCTGGAACGGCTGACCACCCGCCACCCCGGGATCCGCCCCGAAGTCCGTGTGGTGCGCGAGATCGGCGCCGGCGCGGCCGGGGAGGTGGCGGCGGGCCGGGCGGACCTGGGCATCGCCACCCTCGGCGGCGGGCCGGACGCGCAGTCGCCCGGCCTGCTGACCGGGGTCCTCGCCCGGGAGTCCTACCGCCTGGTCCATCCAACCGGGCATCCGGACCCGCGGTCGCTGCCCCTCATGGACTGGGACGAGAACTGCGGCTCGTACACGCGCGCCTGGTGGCGGGCCCAGGACTGGATCCCACGGGCCACGGTCAAGGCGGAGGACGACGCGATGGTGCTGACCATGGTCGGTCGCGGGCTGGGCATGGCGATCATGCCCGAGCTGTCCCTGCGGGAGGCGACCGAGGCCGTGGAAATCACCGGCCTGGGCCCGCAGGGGCCGGTGAGACAGGTGGGATACGTCACTACGGCGGAAGCCGCCGCGACGCACACCGTGAGGGCTCTGATCAGGGAACTCCGTTCCGAGAGGGGCTGAAACGGAGCCTTCCGGCGAGGCATTTCGAGGGGATTCGCGTCTCAGATAGTAGGAAGCCCAAGTAATTGCCGAGACATACAGCGGGACCTGGCCTAGCTTTGTAGAAGCCGAACGTCTCGCCGATCGGGCGAATGGCGGTCGAGAGCGCGCGCCCCTGGCAGGCAATCCCTGCGGCGCACTGCTCCCCGCCTCTTCCGGCGCCTTGAAGGAACCCCTCATCCGTGGCCCCGCCACGCCGTGATCTCAAGGAGTCGATCACCATGACCGCAACCACCACCACCCGCCGCGTCCGCCACGCCTCCGCCTCGGCCGACGAGCGCAAGAACGCCGCCGCGGCTCTGCAGCGAGCCCTCGACCGCCGCGACAACGGCGGCTCGACCGGCCACTGAGGCAGCGCAGGTCCGGGACATT
This sequence comes from Streptomyces sp. WAC03905, assembly GCF_057371075.1. Lineage (NCBI taxonomy): Bacteria > Bacillati > Actinomycetota > Actinomycetes > Kitasatosporales > Streptomycetaceae > Streptomyces > Streptomyces sp. WAC03905. The sequence goes on along the minus strand of NZ_JBXYDZ010000003.1, from coordinate 2,512,293 downwards.
TCGCGTCCACATGGTGGACGTGAAATGTCTGAGGGCTGGACACGGAGTACGGTTTCGCCATGTCGACCAGCATCAATCTCGCAGTGATCCCCGGTGATGGCATCGGCCAGGAAGTCGTGGCTCAGGGACTCAAGGTCCTTACCGCGGTCCTGCCCCAGGATGTGAAGCTGGAGACCAAGCCGTACGACCTCGGCGCCCAGCGCTGGCACCGCACCGGAGAGACGCTCCCGGACGCGGAGCTCGAAGCCCTCAAGCACCACGACGCGATCCTGCTCGGCGCCATCGGCGACCCCTCGGTCCCGTCCGGTGTACTGGAGCGCGGCCTGCTGCTGAAGCTGCGCTTCGCCTTCGACCACTTCATCAACCTGCGGCCGTCGAAGCTGTTCCCCAACACCGCCACCCCGCTGGCGGGCCGCCCGGACATCGACTTCGTCGTCGTCCGCGAGGGCACCGAGGGCCCGTACACCGGCAACGGCGGCAGCCTGCGCACCGGCACCCCCGCCGAGGTGGCCACCGAGGTCAGCGTCAACACCGCGTACGGCGTCGAGCGCGTCGTCCGTGACGCGTACGAGCGGGCCAACTCCCGCCCCCGCAAGAAGCTGACGCTGGTCCACAAGAACAACGTCCTGGTGTACGCGGGCCACATGTGGAAGAACATCTTCGACACGGTCGGCCAGGAGTACCCCGAGGTCACCACCGACTACCTGCACGTCGACGCGGCGACGATCTTCTTCGTCACCCAGCCGGAACGCTTCGACGTCATCGTCACGGACAACCTCTTCGGTGACATCCTCACCGACCTGGCCGCCGCCGTCACCGGCGGAATCGGCCTGGCCGCCTCCGGGAACATCAACCCGACCGGCGCCTTCCCGTCCATGTTCGAGCCCGTCCACGGCTCGGCCCCGGACATCGCCGGCACCGGCAAGGCCGACCCGACCGCGACGATCCTCTCCGTCGCCCTCCTGCTGCGCCACCTGGGCTACGAGGCCGAGGCCGTCCGCATCGAGGACGCGGTCTCCGCCGACCTCGCCGAACGCGACGGAACCTTCCGCTCCACCGACGTGATCGGCGACGCCCTCGCCGCGCGAGTAGCCGGCTGACCCGGCAGCTCCAGCTCAGGAAGCCGCCGGGTCACAATGGGACCCGGCGGCTTTTCCTGTGCGGCCCCGGGTGCCACCATCTCCCCTGGGCCGCAATCCCCCGCTTCTCCGAAGCCTGCCCGCGCGCGATAATCGAACGCGAGGCCGCGGAATGCGGGGAAGCTCGGACGTCCTGGTACGCCGTGAGCGCGGTCCGCCATACACAACCGGTGAAGGACAAGCACTCATGACGACGCCCACGATCGAGCTCAAGCCCTCCTCGAACCCGCTGTCCGACGCGGAGCGCGAGGCGATCCTGGCCAGCCCCGGCTTCGGCCGCCACTTCACCGACCACATGGTGACGATCAAGTGGACCGAGGGACGCGGCTGGCACGATGCCGAACTGGTCCCGTACGCGCCGCTCTCGATCGACCCGGCGAACATGACCCTGCACTACGCGCAGACGATCTTCGAGGGCCTGAAGGCCTACCGCCAGCCCGACGGCACCGTCGCCACCTTCCGCCCCGAGGCCAACGCCGAGCGCTTCCAGGCCTCGGCGCGCCGCATGGCGATGCCCGAGCTGCCGGTCGAGCTCTTCATCGAGGCGTGCGACGCCCTGATCAAGCAGGACCGCGCCTGGGTGCCGGACTCCGGCGAGGCCTCCCTCTACCTGCGCCCGTTCATGTTCGCCTCCGAGGTCGGCCTCGGCGTCCGCCCGGCCAACGAGTTCCTCTTCATCGTCATCGCCTCGCCCGCCGGCGCGTACTTCCCCGGTGGCGTCAAGCCCGTCTCCGTCTGGCTCTCCGAGGACTACGTCCGCGCCGTCAAGGGCGGCACCGGCGCCGCCAAGACCGGCGGCAACTACGCGGCCTCGCTGGTCGCGCAGGCCCAGGCCGCCTCGCACGGCTGCGACCAGGTGGTCTGGCTCGACGCCGTCGAGCACCGCTGGATCGAGGAAATGGGCGGCATGAACCTGTACTTCGTGTACGGCGACCGCATCGTCACCCCGGAGCTCACCGGCTCGCTGCTCCCCGGCATCACCCGCGACTCCCTCCTCACGATCGCCCGCGACCTCGGCTACACCGCCGAGGAGGGCCGCCTGACCACCGAGGACTGGCAGCGCGACAACGCCAACGGCACCCTCACCGAGGTGTTCGCCTGCGGTACCGCCGCGGTCATCACGCCGGTCGGCTCGGTCAAGTCCGAGCGCGCCAACTGGATCCAGGGCGACGGCGAGCCTGGCTCCGTCACCATGCGGCTGCGCAAGGCGCTGCTGGAGCTCCAGACCGGCCGGGCCGCCGACACCCACGGCTGGATGCACCCGCTCGGCTGACACCGCCCACGCCACGGGCCCGCACTCCGGTTCTCCGGGGTGCGGGCCCGTCGGCGTACGTACGGGGGAGCGGCTCAGGCGTTCGCGGGCTCCTCGGCGGCGGCCGCCGGGGCCGGGACGGGAGCGCGGCGGACGGTGAGCACGGTGTGCACGAGCCCGCCGGTGAGGCCGGAGAGGACGAAGGAGCAGTCCACGCCGCCGGTGAGGGCGAGCAACGGGCCCTCGTAGAAGGGCGTGGTCACGGCGAGCAGGCCGACGGCGGCGCCGACCGCCCAGGAGGCGGTGGCCGCGACGTTCCAGCCGGAGCGGTACCAGTAGATCCCGCCCACCGAACGGCGGTTGAAGACCTGGAGCGCGTCGGCGTCGTAGATCCCCCGGCAGCGCACGTGGCCGATCAGGGTGATCACGGCCCACGGCGTGCCGATCGCGGTCAGGACCAGCACGAAAGAGGTCATCGCGGACTGCACGTCCCACTCGAAGGACCCGAAGAAGACGAAGGCGGTGGCCACGACCGCCGCGATCACGGTCGCCGTGGTGCGGGTCGCGCGGGGAACGATCGCGTCGAGGTCCAGGCCCATGGAGTAGAGCATCAGCCCGGCGTTGCCGACCGAGCCGGCCGCGGCGGCGGCCAGCAGCGGGAGCAGGTACCAGAAGGGTGCCGCCTCGACGAGGGGGCCGGCGTAGTCCAGGCCCGCCCGGGCGGCCAGTGCCGTGTAGGTGCCGAAGAGCTGCGGGATCAGCAGGCCGATCAGCAGGCCGAAGGCGGTGGCCCACAGGACCTTGCGCGAGCCGTGGCGGCGCGGGGAGATGTAGCGCGTGTAGTCGCCCAGCAGGGTGATGAAGGCGACGGGGCCGCTGAGGCCGGCGGCGACGGCGGCCAGCAGCCACGTCGGCCAGAAGGAGCCGAGCAGGTACGAGGTCCCGGGCGGCGCGGCGGCGGTGAAGTCCGGGGCGTAGGCGACGAAGCCGACCGCCAGCAGCAGCACCATCCCGATGGACAGCACCTTGCTCATGCGCAGGAGCAGTCGGTAGCCGAAGACGGCGGCGACGACCGTGCACGCGGCGAGCAGGCCGTACATCCCGGCCCGGGAGAGGCCGGAGTCCGGGAGCCCGGTGAGCCGCGCGAGGGTGCCGACCATGACGTCGCCGCCGATCCACAGGGTGAGCGCCGTGTAGCCGAGCGAGAGCAGCAGGCCCACCACCGACCCCACGAGCCGCCCGCGCACGCCGAACTGGGCGCCGCTGGAGGTGGAGAGGTTGGTGGCGGTGCGCAGGGAGACGAGCGCCAGCGGTGCGGTGAAGGCGATGCCGACGAGGGTGCCGGTCACGATGGCCGTGACCGAGGGCCACAGGCCCAGCCCGAAGGACGGGGGCAGCCAGCCGAAGACGATGACACCGAGGCAGAGGTTGGAGCCGAGGAGGATCGAGATCAGGTCGCGGGGACCGCTGGTCCGTTCCTCCTCGGGGATGGTGTCGACTCCGCGCTGTTCGATGGGCATGGGGGACTCCCTTGGCAGGGCGGGGGGTGGTTGCGCTGTGTTTGAGCGACACTCAATGTGACTCAAGCCCGGTGTCCAGGTCAATGATTCCCAGCAAGGAAATGAAGAGTTAGAGTGATGCTCTAATCCAGTGACTCAAGAGGTGGTGGATCGGCGTGCGGCCGACCCTGCGGAGCGCGACCGGCCGCTGCTCCGCAGCTGCCGCGGAACCGGACCGGGGCCCGGAGCCCGGGGCCCGACGTCCCGAAGGCCACCGCGCCGATCCCACCGCCCGTAAGGACCTGCCTGCCATGACCACCAAGCCCGTGCACAACGGATTCCGGATGCCCGCCGAGTGGACGCCCCACGAGCGCACCTGGATGGCCTGGCCCAGCCCGAACCCGACCTTCACCAACGAACAGGAAGCTCGCCGAGGCCCGCGAGGCCTGGGGCGCCGTCGCCCGGGCTGTCCGCGCGTACGAGCCCGTCACCCTCGTCGTCTCCCCGGGAGACGCGGAGCACGCCCGCGCCGTCGCCGGCGCCGGGGAGGGCCACGCGCTCGACGTGGTCGAGCGCGCCCTCGACGACGCCTGGATGCGCGACATCGGCCCGACCTTCGTCACCGACGGCCGGGGCGGCCTGGCCGCGGTCGACTGGACCTTCAACGGCTGGGGCGCCCAGGAATGGGCCCGCTGGGACCACGACTCCAAGATCGCCCGAGAGGTGTCGGAGGTGCTCGGCACCCCCACGTACAGCACCCCGCTGGTCAACGAGGGCGGCGCGATCCACGTCGACGGCGAGGGCACCGTGCTCCTCACCGACACCGTGCAGCTGGGCAAGGGCCGCAACCCCGACTGGACCCGCGAGCAGGTCGAGGCCGAGATCCACGCCCACCTGGGTACCACCAAGGCGATCTGGTTGCCGTACGGCCTGGCCGGCGACTACGGCACCTACGGCACCCAGGGCCACGTCGACATCGTCGCCGCCTTCGCCCGCCCGGGCGTGGTCATGGTGCACAGCCAGCCCGACCCGTCCCACCCCGACCACGAACGCTGCAAGACCATCGCCGCGATCCTGCGCGCGTCCACCGACGCCCGGGGCCGGCAGCTGGAGGTCGTGGAGATCCCGGCGCCGACCGTGCTGGAGGAGGACGGCGAGTGGGTGGACTACTCGTACATCAACCACTACCTGTGCAACGACGGCGTCGTGCTCTGCTCCTTCGACGACCCGCGCGACGAGGAGGCCGCGGAGATCTTCCGCGGTCTGTTCCCCGAACGGACCGTGACCCTCGTTGACGCACGTACGATTTTCGCCGGGGGTGGCGGCATCCACTGCATCACCCAGCAGCAGCCGAAGGTCTGACCTGCGGCGGACCTCACGAAGGAGTGGCCCCATGGCGGCGGGCGGAGCACCGGTACGGGCGGCGCGCAAGAACGCCCCCCCGCGCGAGGACGTACTCGTCGCCGCCATGGCCACGATCGCCGAACGCGGGCTGGAAGGCCTGACCATGGCCGGCCTGGGCCGCGAGGTCGGCATGAGCAGCGGCCACCTCCTCTACTACTTCCGCAGCAAGGACGAGCTCCTGCTGCAGACGCTGGAGTGGAGCGAGGCCGAACTGGGCAGTGCGCGCCGGGCCCTTCTCGCCCGCCGCGGCCCGGTCGCCGAGCGCCTGCGCGCCTACGTGGACCTGTACGTGCCCACGCAGGCCCGCGACCCGCACTGGACGCTGTGGCTGGAGGTGTGGAACCGCTCCCAGAACGCCGGACCCCAGGAACGCGACCGGCAGGCCGCCATCGAGGGGGCCTGGCACCGCGACCTGGTGGCACTGCTCGCCGAGGGCATCTCCCGCGGGGAGTTCCGCCCCGTGGACGCCGAACGCGTGGCGACCCGCATCCGGGCGCTCCTCGACGGCTTCAGCATCCAGCTGGCCGTGGGCCTGCCGACCCTCGACCGGGCCGACATCCTGGCCCACGTGCGCGAATTCCTCACCGACACCCTCAGCCCCGGCGGCGCCTGAGACGCCGGGCCCGCCCCCGACCGACGGCGGCGCCCGCATCGTGAGACGCCTGTCCACGGACGGCGAGGGGTGTGCCAGACTGCGACCGTGCCTGCTCAGCTCATGATTATCGCCAGCAGCGCGCCGGTCCCCAGTGGCCGCTGAACCGCGGAAGAACTTCGCGGACGCGGCCACCGTGCCTCGGACCCGCGTGCAGACCTCTCGCTACCCGCGAGAGGTTTTTTCGTTTCCCGGCCCATCCCTGCCGGGAGCGGACTGCGCGCGATGATGGGGGCAGTGACGGCGGCCTTCCCCACGGCGGGTTTCCGGAACCACTCATCCGACAGGAGTCAGATCAGCATGACGACGACACCAGAGGCGACAGCAGCGGTCCTCGACGACAGCTTCCACGTCTTCGACACCACCCTGCGCGACGGCGCCCAGCGTGAGGGCATCAACCTCACGGTCGCCGACAAGCTGACGATCGCGCGCCATCTGGACGACTTCGGAGTGGGCTTCATCGAGGGCGGCTGGCCCGGCGCCAACCCCCGCGACACCGAGTTCTTCGCCCGCGCCCGCGCGGAGATCGACTTCAGGAACGCCCAACTGGTCGCCTTCGGCGCCACCCGCCGGGCCGGCGGCTCGGCCGCCCAGGACCCCCAGGTGCGGGCCCTCCTGGAGTCAGGCGCCCCCGTCATCACCCTCGTCGCCAAGTCCCACGACCGCCACGTCGAGCTCGCCCTGCGCACCACCCTGGAGGAGAACCTGGAGATGGTCCGGGACACCGTCTCCCACCTGGTGGCCGAGGGTCGCCGGGTCTTCGTCGACTGCGAGCACTTCTTCGACGGCTACCGGGCCAACGCCGCGTACGCCAAGTCCGTCGTGCGCACCGCCCACGAGGCCGGAGCCGACGTCGTCATCCTGTGCGACACCAACGGCGGCATGCTGCCCGCCCAGGTGTCGGCGACCGTCGCCACCGTCCTCGCCGACACGGGCGCCCGCCTCGGCATCCACGCCCAGGACGACACCGGCTGCGCCGTCGCCAACACCCTGGCCGCCGTCGACGCGGGCGCCACCCACGTCCAGTGCACCGCGAACGGCTACGGCGAGCGCGTCGGCAACGCCAACCTGTTCCCCGTCGTCGCCGCACTGGAGATCAAGTACGGGCGCACGGTGCTCCCCGAGGGTGCCCTCGCCGAGATGACCCGCATCTCGCACGCCATCGCCGAGGTCGTCAACCTCACCCCCTCCACCCACCAGCCGTACGTCGGCGTCTCCGCCTTCGCGCACAAGGCGGGCCTGCACGCCTCGGCCATCAAGGTCGACCCGGACCTCTACCAGCACATCGACCCCGAGCGGGTCGGCAACACCATGCGGATGCTGGTCTCCGACATGGCCGGGCGCGCCTCCATCGAACTCAAGGGCAAGGAGCTCGGCGTCGACCTCGGCGAGGACCGCGCGCTGATCTCCCGGGTCGTGGAGCGGGTCAAGGAGCGGGAGCTCCAGGGCTACACCTACGAGGCGGCCGACGCCTCCTTCGAGCTGCTGCTGCGCGCCGAGGCCGAGGGACGGGCCCGCAAGTACTTCCGCATCGAGTCCTGGCGGGCGATCGTCGAGGACCGTCCGGACGGCACCCACGCCAACGAGGCCACGGTCAAGCTGTGGGCCAAGGGCGAGCGGATCGTCGCGACGGCCGAGGGCAACGGTCCGGTCAACGCGCTGGACCGGGCCCTGCGGGTGGCGCTGGAGCGGTTCTACCCGCAGCTCGCCAAGTTCGAGCTGGTCGACTACAAGGTCCGCATCCTGGAGGGCACGCACGGCACGGAGTCCACGACCCGGGTGCTCGTCGCCACGACGGACGGGGTCCGTGAGTGGTCGACGGTCGGCGTCGCCCCGAACGTGATCGCCGCCTCCTGGCAGGCCCTGGAGGACGCGTTCACCTACGGCCTCCTCCACGCGGGCGTCGAACCGGCCGAGTAGGTACGCCACCGGGCGGACCGTTCACCGTCGGGCCCTTATGTCCCGCTCACACGGGAAAGTACTGGTTCGGGTAGCGTCATGGATATGAGGACCAGGCTGATATCCGTGCGTGGAGGATCGCTGCTGTCCGGTCTGCTGCTGGCCCTGTCGGCGACCGCCCTGGCGGCCGCTCCGCAGGCCGCGGCCGACACCGGCGTGGCCGCCGTGGGGGAGGCCCTCAAGAAGGGGCCCGTGTACGTCGACCCGCGGGCCGCGGCGCAGCTGCCCGAGGCCGAGGCCGACGCGCTCGCCGCGAAGATCAAGGACGCGGGCAAGCCGGTCTTCGTCGCCGTGCTCCCGGCCACCGCAGAGTTCCCGCAGGACAAGGTGCTCGCCGCCGTCCGCGCGGAGACCGGGATCACCGGGCTCTACGCGATCCGGCTCGGCGACGGCTTCAACGCCGGCGCCGACCGCGCGGTCATGCCGGCCAACGCCGTGCGCAACCTCACCGAGGCGGTCAAGACCGGAGCCCCGGTCGACGCGGGCACCCAGCTCGACAACTTCGTGGACCAGGCCCTGACCCAGACCCGGGGCAAGGCGCCCGCCTCCTGGGGCACCACCTCCGCCGAAGGCGGCGTCCCGGTCCGCGGGCTCGTCACGCTCGGCGCGGTCGCCGTGATCGGCGGCGGCGGCGCGTACGCGCTGGCCCGGCGCAGCCGCAGGAAGAAGGAAGAGGCCCGGCGCGAGGCCGTGGAACGGCTCGGCGTGGTCGTCGACGAGGACATCACGGCCTTCGGCGAGGAGCTGGAGCGCCTGGACTTCCACCCCGGCGAGCCCGGCGCCGACGACGCGATGCGCGCGGACTACGAGCGGGGCCTCGACTCGTACGACAAGGCCAAGCAGATCATGGGCTCGGTGCGGTACCCGGAAGAGGTCACCGGGGTGACCCAGGCCCTGGAGGACGGCCGGTACGCCCTCGCCTGTCTGGACGCGCGCCGGCAGGGCCGGCCGGTGCCGGAGCGCCGCGCGCCCTGCTTCTTCGACCCGCGCCACGGGCCCAGCACCGAGGACGCGACCTGGGCCCCGGCCGCGGGTGCGGCGCGTACGGTCCCGGTCTGCACGGCGGACGCGGTACGGCTGCGCGACGGGCTCGACCCGGCGGTCCGAACGGTCGACACCGAGCGCGGACCGCGGCCCTACTACGACGCCGGCCCGGCGTACGGTCCCTGGGCCGGCGGCTACTTCGGCGGCGGCATCCTGCCCGGCCTGCTGATGGGCACGATGCTCGGCTCGATGATGTCGACCCCCGCCTACGCCGCGGACTACGGCGGCGGTTACGACGGCGGCTTCGACGGCGGGGACGTCTCCGGGGCCGACTTCAACCCGTCCGACTTCGGGGGCGGGGACTTCGGCGGCGGAGGCGGCTTCGACGGCGGTGGCTTCGACGGGGGCGGCTTCTAGGGCGGCCGAGCCGCCCCCCGGTCGCCGGGGCTGGTCAGGCCTGCTTGATCGCGGAGATGTCGAAGGTCAGCTTCACCTTGTCGCTGACCACGACGCCGCCGGTCTCCAGGGCCGCGTTCCAGGTCAGGCCCCAGTCCGAGCGCAGGATGTCGGCGCTGCCCTCGAAACCGACGCGCTGGTTGCCGTACGGGTCGGTCGCGGAGCCGTTGAACTCCAGGTCGATGGAGAGCGGCCGGGTGACGTCCTTGATGGTGAGGTCGCCGGTGATCCGGTAGGTGTCCCCGCCGAGGAACGCGGCCTCCGTGGAGCGGAAGGTCATCAGCGGGAAGGCCTCGGCGTCGAAGAAGTCGGCGCTGCGCAGGTGGCCGTCGCGGTCGGCGATACCGGTGTCCACGGAGGCGATCTTCACGTCGATCGAGGCCGTCGAGCGGGCCGGGTCCGAGCCGTCCAGGTGCAGGGTGCCCTCGTGGTCCTCGAAGGCGCCGCGGACGTTGGTGACCATGGCGTGGCGCACGGTGAAGCCGATCCGGCTGTGGGAGGCGTCGATGACGTAGTCGCCCGTGAGCGCGGCGAGGGCCGGGTCCACGTCCAGGGTGGCGACGGCGGTGGTGTTCTCCTGGCGGCGGTTGAAGAGGCCCATGACTTACTCCTCGGTAGTGGGTCCTGTGCGGGGGGCGCCGAAGCGGTTTAAGTTTCAACGACTTCGACACCACTGACACTAGAACCATTCCGTTCAAATTTCAACCACTGGGCCGCGTGTCTCCGGTTTCTGTGAAGGTCCTACAAACCGGGATGACGCCATCTGGCGGAGTCCTTACTTCCACAGGTGGTTCTGTGCGGGCCGGACAGCGGAAGACTCCCGAGACTGTGCGGAATGAACGGAGGTTTTTCATCACGATCTTCGTAAGGTCGGTACATGACCGTTGTGGACCAGATCCCGAGCGAGCCGACGGACGCCCGTGGGCGCGTGGCCGAGCTGCACTCCCTGCGCGAGCAGGCGCGGCGTGGACCGAGTGACCGTGCGACCGAGGCCCAGCACGCGAAGGGCAAGCTGACCGCGCGCGAGCGCATCGCCCTGCTCCTCGACGAGGGTTCCTTCAAGGAGGTCGAGCAGCTGCGCCGCCACCGTGCGACCGGCTTCGGCCTGGAGAGCAAGAAGCCGTACACCGACGGTGTCATCACCGGCTGGGGCACGGTCGAGGGCCGCACGGTCTTCGTCTACGCGCATGACTTCCGGATCTTCGGCGGCGCCCTGGGCGAGGCCCACGCCACGAAGATCCACAAGATCATGGACATGGCCATCGCGGCCGGTGCCCCGCTGGTCTCCCTCAACGACGGCGCCGGCGCCCGTATCCAGGAGGGCGTCTCCGCCCTGGCCGGCTACGGCGGCATCTTCCAGCGCAACACCAAGGCCTCGGGCGTCATCCCGCAGATCTCCGTGATGCTCGGCCCGTGCGCCGGCGGCGCCGCGTACTCCCCGGCCCTCACGGACTTCGTCTTCATGGTCCGCGACACCTCGCAGATGTTCATCACCGGCCCGGACGTGGTCCGCGCGGTGACCGGCGAGGAGATCACCCAGAACGGCCTCGGCGGCGCCGACGTGCACGCCGAGACCTCCGGCGTCGCGCACTTCGCGTACGACGACGAGGAGACCTGCATCTCCGAGGTGCGCTACCTCATCTCGATGCTGCCCTCCAACAACCGCGAGAACCCGCCCGTCCACGAGACGAGCGACCCGGCGGACCGCCGCAGCGACGTCCTGCTGGACCTGGTCCCCGCGGACGGCAACCGTCCGTACGACATGCACAAGGTCATCGAGGAGCTCGTCGACGACGGCGACGTCCTGGAGGTCCACGAGCGCTGGGCCCGCAACATCATCTGCGCCTTGGCGCGCATGGACGGACAGGTCGTCGGCATCGTCGCCAACCAGCCCGCCCACCTCGCCGGCGTCCTCGACATCGAGGCCTCCGAGAAGTCCGCGCGCTTCGTCCAGATGTGCGACGCCTTCAACATCCCGATCATCACGCTGCTGGACGTCCCCGGCTTCCTGCCGGGCGTCGACCAGGAGCACGGCGGCATCATCCGCCACGGCGCCAAGCTGCTGTACGCGTACTGCAACGCCACCGTCCCGCGGATCTCGCTGATCCTGCGCAAGGCCTACGGCGGCGCGTACATCGTCATGGACTCCCAGTCCATCGGCGCCGACCTGACCTACGCCTGGCCCACCAACGAGATCGCCGTGATGGGCGCCGAGGGCGCGGCCAACGTCATCTTCCGCAAGCAGATCGCGGACGCCGAGGACCCCGAGGCCATGCGCGTGCGCATGGTCAAGGAGTACAAGGCCGAGCTGATGCACCCGTACTACGCGGCCGAGCGCGGCCTCGTCGACGACGTCATCGACCCCGCCGAGACCCGAGAGGTGCTCGTCAGCGCCCTCTCGATGCTCCGCAACAAGCACGCCGATCTGCCGTCCCGCAAGCACGGCAACCCGCCGCAGTAACCGCGAAGGAGATCTGCCACCCCATGACCCACGCCTCTGACACCCTGCTCCGCGTCGAGAAGGGCAACGCCGAGCCCGAGGAGCTGGCCGCGATCACCGCGATCCTGCTCGCCCGCGCCGCCGCCACGCCCCAGGACACCACGGTCCGCCTGCCGCGCCAGGCCGGCTGGCGCCGTCTGGAGCGCACCCCGGGCTTCCGCGCCCCGCACAGCTGGCAGGGCTGAGCCCCCGAGGCTCCCGCACGCACCGAAGGCCCCGCACCCGTCCAGGGTGCGGGGCCTTCGGTGCGTACGGCCCGGCCCTACGGATGCCGGCCGGGGGCCCGCCCGGCCCGCATCCGCCCGACCCGCCCAAGGCGAAGGCCCCCGCGTCGTGGACACAGGGGCCTGTCTCGTGCGGCTGCGGCGCCGCGTCCTACCGCAGGCGCGCCATGAGGGCGTGCTCGACGAGCGTGATGAGCGCGCTCTTGGCGTCCGCGCGGTGGCGGGCGTCCGTGGTGATGATGGGGGCGTCCGGGCCGATCTGCAGGGCCTCGCGGACTTCTTCCGGCGTGTAGGGCTGGTGCCCGTCGAAGCCGTTGAGGGCGATGACGAAGGGCAGTCCGCTGTTCTCGAAGTAGTCGACGGCGGGGAAGCAGTCGGCGAGACGGCGGGTGTCGACGAGCACGACGGCGCCGATGGCGCCGCGGACCAGGTCGTCCCACATGAACCAGAAGCGGTCCTGACCGGGGGTGCCGAAGAGGTACAGGATCAGGTCCTGGTCGAGCGTGATGCGGCCGAAGTCCATGGCGACCGTCGTGGTCGTCTTGTCACCGGTGTGGGTGAGGTCGTCGATGCCCGCGCTCGCGGACGTCATGACGGCTTCGGTGCGCAGCGGGTTGATCTCGGACACGGCTCCGACGAACGTGGTCTTGCCCACGCCGAAGCCGCCCGCCACCACGATCTTCGCGGAGGTGGTGGAGCGGGGAGCCGCTCCGCCGTTAGAGCTTGCGAAGTCCACTGAGCACCCTTTCGAGCAGTGTCACGTCTGGCTGGCCACCGGCAGACTCGTCGCCGCCGGGCTGGTGAATGGCGACAAGGCCCGCCTCCGCCAGGTCGGCTACGAGGATGCGGGCGACACCAAGAGGAATGGAGAGGAGTGCCGAGATCTCCGCGACGGATTTGATCTCCTGGCACAGGCGGCAGATGCGCTGGTGCTCGGGCAACTGCCCTTGCAGGCGCGCGGGATCCGCCGTGGTACTGACCAGCGCCTCGATGGCGAGCTGGTAGCGCGGCCGCGTACGGCCGCCGGTCATCGCGTACGGGCGCACCAGCGGGTTGTGGGCCTTCGGCGCCGGCTGCCGCGCGGCACGCGGAGGCGGCTGCGGAGGCATCTGGGGCTGCTGGGGCTGGCCGTACTGCTGGTAGTGGTTCTGCTCCGGGACGGGCCGGCTCGGCGCGGAGGGGAAGTTGAAGCGGTTCTGGTCGTGCCCACCCTGCGGCTGCTGCGCGCCGCCATAAGGATGTCCTCCGGGTGTTGTCACGTCTCCTCCTCCGACTCCAAGAACGCAGTACTCCCTGTGGAACCGCGCCACCGCACCCTACGGTGCGATGGCGCGAAACGCACTGCCTGTTTGCTAGTTGAGAAGGCTTCCCTGCAGTTCGGCGCGCAGGTCCGGGGTCAGGACACTGCCCGCGCGATCCACCAGAAGAGCCATCTCGTAGCCCACGAGGCCGATGTCGCACTCCGGGTGCGCCAGCACCGCGAGGGACGATCCGTCCGAGACGGACATGAGGAAGAGGAATCCCCGGTCCATCTCGACCACGGTCTGGTTGACGGCGCCACCCTCGAAGATGCGGGAGGCACCGGCGGTCAGCGAGGTCAGTCCGGAGGCCACGGCCGCCAGCTGATCGGCGCGGTCCCGCGGAAATCCGTCGGACATCGCCAGAAGAAGGCCGTCGGCGGAGACCACCACCGTGTGCGACACCCCGGGGGTGTTGTCCACGAAGTTGGTGATCAACCAGTTCAGGTTCTGTGCCGCCTGGCTCATCGGGCTCACACTAACGCTCCTGGTCATAGCTGTTACTTGACTGCTCAGTACCCGCGCTGCGTCCCTGCTGGACACCTCGCCGCAGGTTGCTCAACCTGCCGCGGACGTCCTCCGGAGCGCGGGAGACCTGGGGGCCGCCCTGCGGGGTCGTCTCCGCTGCGCCCTCGACCAGGTTGGCCTTGGGCACGCGCCGAGGGAGACCGGACGGGGTGACCCCGCCCGCCTTCGGCTCACGGAGTTTGGCGGCCTGCTGCCAGCGCTCGTCGTTGCCCGAGCGCCACGCCGTGCCACCGTCCTGGTCCTGCTCCGGCGCCGCGGCCTGCCGCTGACGCTGCGGCCGCTGCTCGAAGAGGGACCCGGAGGACTCCGCTTCCTGCTGTGCCGGCTGCCACTGCTGCTGGCTGCCGCGTCGCGGCAGGCCCGCTCCGGTCATTTGGTGACCGGTGTCGGCAGCGGCGCCCGGACGGTCGAAGCCTACGCGCTCCGCGGCCGGTTCGGGGACGGCCTGGGATTCCGATTCAGTCCCGTAATCCTGCTGGTAGGCAGCCGGATACGTGTTCTGTTCGGGCCACTCGGCCTGTCCCGACTGGGCTTCGTACCCGCCGTCGTAGCCCTGAGTGCTCGACTGCTGGTCCGCGTAGCCGTCTTCCGTATACGCGTAGTCCTGCTGCGGGTACGCCTCGTACCCCTGCTCCGCGCGCTGTCCGTCGTACGCGGGTTCGTAACCCTGCTCGGACTGCTGCTCGTAGCCCTGGTACGGCTGGTAGCCGTGCTCAGGCTGAGGTTCCGGATAGTCCTGGCCGAGCGGGGCGCCCTGGCCGTTCCGGTCGTTCTGGCCTGCGAAGCCCTGCTGCTCCTGCGAGTGGCCGACCTGGGCCTCCAGCGCCGCACGGCGCTCCTCGCGGCCGAGGGAACGGCCCACGGGGTCCATGCCGGGTCCGTCGCCCGCCTGCTCGTAGCGCGAGTCGTCGAAGCCGAGCTCCGCCGCCGTTCGCATCGGGGCGGCCTGCTGGGTCTTCTGCTCCGGAATGATCTGGGAGACCGTGAAGTCGTCGTCCGGGATGCCCTCGCCACCGCCACCGTGCGTGATGGCGTCGGGGAGCATGATGAGCGAGGTGGTGCCGGCCGCCTCGCCCGACGGGCGGAGCTGGACGCGGATGCTGTGGCGGTCCGCCAGCCGGCCGACCACGAACAGACCCATGCGCTGCGAGATCGCGGCGTCCACGGTCGGCGGGTTGGCGAGCTTGTGGTTGATGTCCGCGAAGTCCTCGGCGGTGAGGCCGATGCCCTTGTCGTGGATCTCGATCATCACGCGGCCGTCGGGCAGACGCGTGGCGTTGACACGCACCTTGGTCTGCGGGGAGGAGAACGTGGTGGCGTTCTCCAGCAGCTCGGCGAGCAGGTGCACGAGGTCGGTCACGGCCTGGCCGTGGATCTCGGCCTCGGAGACGCCGGAGAAGCTCGATGCGCTCGTACTGCTCCACCTCGGAGGAGGCGGCGCGGAGCACGTCGACGAGGGGCACGGGCTGGTCCCAGCGGCGGCCCGGCTCCTCACCCGCGAGGATGAGGAGGTTCTCGCCGTTGCGGCGCATGCGGGTGGCCAGGTGGTCCAGGCGGAAGAGGTTCTCCAGCTGGTCCGGATCGGCCTCGTTGTTCTCCAGGTCGGTGATGAGGGTCAGCTGGCCCTCGATCAGCGACTGGTTGCGCATGGAGAGGTTCGTGAAGATCGCGTTGACGTTCCCTCGCAGGAGCGCCTGCTCGGCGGCGAGCCGGACCGCTTCCCGGTGGACCTGGTCGAACGCGCGGGCGACCTCGCCGATCTCGTCCTGGGAGTCGATCGGGATCGGGTGGACCCGGGTGTCGACCTTGCCCGGGTCGGTGCGCGAGAGCTGGTCGACGAGCGACGGCAGGCGCTGCTCGGCGATGTCGAAGGCGGCGGTGCGCAGCCGGCTCATCGCACGGCCCATCTGGCGGGCCATCATGCCGGCCAGGATGAAGGCGGCGAGCAGGGCCACGACCACGATGGCGCCGTTGGTGATGGCGTCGGTACGGGCGTCGTCGGAGACCGCCACGGCGTCGTTGACGGCCTTCTCGAGGAGTTCCTTCTCGACCTCGTCGTAGCCGTCGAACTTCGAGGTGGCGGCGAACTGCCAGGCCGCCGGAGTGGTGCCGCCCTCGATGACCTTCTTCTTGGGCTCGCCGCTGGCGATCGCCTCGGTCATGCCGGTGAGGATCGACTTGTTGATCGGCGAGACCGGCGGGGACTTGAAGGGGGTGCCTGCCTGTTCGGCGGCGCCCTTGGCCTCGGCGAGCTTGGCCGCGCCCTCCTCGGCCTTCTTGGCCATGACCGTCTTCAGCCGGGTCACGTCCTCCTCGGTGCCCGCCGCGACGTACTCGCCGATGGCGATTTCCTCGAGGTAGGCGTAGGAGGAGAAGGCGACGAGCTGGGCCTTGCGGGTGTTCTCGTCGTTGCTCGGGCGCACCAGGAGGTGCGTGCCGACGGAGCGCTGCAGCGAGTTCGCCGCCTTGGCGAGCTGGATCGCGTAGACCATGCGGCCGTACGAGGTCACGTTGCCGGTGCCGAGACCGAGCTCGTTGGCGAACTGCATGAGGTAGTGCTGGACCGTGACGTAGCCCTCTTCGGTCGGGATGGGACCGAAGGAGGACGGCGGGTTCTTCTTGGGACTCTCGATCCCCGCCTGGTACGCGGTCTGACGGACGTCCGTCAGCTTGGGCTCCTCCGTGCGGAAGAGCTCCAGACGCCGTTCCATGCCCTGGTTCTTGGGCATGTCCTGGACGACCTTGTCGAAGTTCTCCTTCGCGGCGGTGGTCGCCGCGTAGGCCTTGTTGACCCGCTCGTCCTTGGTCTGGCCGTTCAGGAGCGGCTCGGCCGTGAGGTCACGCTCGTTGAGCAGTGCCTGGCTGTATTCCGAGGCCGCCTGAACGACCCGGGCTATCTGCTCGGCGTCCTGGGCCTCGTTCCACGTGTCGATGGAGCCCTTCACCTGGAAGCCGCCCATGACCAGGCCCACGAGGGCCGGGACGAGGAGGATGGCGTTCAGGCGGGTCGGCACGCGCCAGTTGCGGGGGGAGAGCCGACTGCTGCTCCCGCTCTTCACAGGCGGTTCCACGGGCACGTCGGCGGGCGACGCGGCCGCTCGCGGCGGCGGGGTGAAGTTGCCGCGCGCGGGTTCATCCGCGGGGCTTGCGTTGCTTCGCCTCACTCGACCAACAACCTCTCGGCGGTGCTACTAGCTAGTTCGTTGAATTCCAGCACGGTTGGCGGCCCTGTTCCAAACAGTTGAAATATGCCGCGCCCAGAGACTTATGCCTCACATAAAACGGACATAAAGAGCGTCCCGCTGCAAAAACCGGGGCAGTTGTGAGCACAGCGGTACCGACCGAACGCAACCCGTTGCCAAACGGCTTCAATTCTCTGTCGAAACGTTATGAACGACAGGGGCGGGCCGTGTCATACGACACAGCCCGCCCCTCCCGTGCGGCAGTTGGAGCCGCTCCGCTACTTGAGCCGCGCCATGAGGGCGTGCTCGACGAGCGTGATGAGCGCGCTCTTGGCGTCCGCGCGGTGGCGGGCGTCCGTGGTGATGATGGGAGCGCCCGGACCGATCTGGAGCGCCTCGCGGACCTCTTCCGGCGTGTAGGGCTGGTGACCCTCGAAGCCGTTGAGCGCCACGACGAAGGGCAGTCCGCTGTTCTCGAAGTAGTCGACGGCGGGGAAGCAGTCGGCGAGACGGCGGGTGTCGACGAGCACGATCGCACCGATGGCGCCGCGGACCAGGTCGTCCCACATGAACCAGAAGCGGTCCTGGCCCGGCGTACCGAAGAGGTACAGGATCAGGTCCTGGTCCAGAGTGATGCGGCCGAAGTCCATGGCGACCGTCGTGGTCGTCTTGTCACCGGTGTGCGTGAGGTCGTCGATGCCGGCGGAGGCGCTGGTCATGACGGCTTCGGTGCGCAGCGGGTTGATCTCGGACACGGCTCCGACGAACGTGGTCTTGCCCACGCCGAAGCCGCCCGCCACCACGATCTTCGCGGAGGTGGTGGAGCGGGGAGCCGCTCCGCTAGATGTTCCGAAGGCCACTGAGCACCCTTTCGAGCAGCGTTACATCCGGCGTGCCGCCGGCCTCTCCATTGCCCGGCTGGTGGATGGCCACCATGCCGGCCTCCGCCAGGTCGGCGACGAGGATGCGCGCCACGCCGAGGGGCATGGACAGCAGCGCGGAGACCTCGGCGACCGACTTGACCTCGCGGCACAGGGTGCAGATGCGCTGGTGCTCGGGGAGCAGGCCGGACAGGTGCATCGGATCGGCGGTGGTGCTGACCAGCGCCTCGATGGCGAGCTGGTAGCGGGGCCGGGTCCGGCCGCCGGTCATCGCGTAGGGACGCACCAGCGGCTGATCGCCTTCCGAGTACGAGTCTCCGTACGCATCGGGGTAGGCGGGGGGCGGGGTCATTGATCCTCCGGGCTGGACAGCAGTGGTCAGCGTGCCGTCTGACGGGGCGGCCGGTGGGGGGAACGGTATGACGGCCTGGCGGTGGTACTGGATTCCGGGGCGTGGGCCCCGGTCTCCCGGCCGGTAGTACCGTCCGGCCGGGAGCTGGGAAGTCAGCCGAGCAGGCTTCCCTGCAGTTCGGCGCGCAGGTCCGGGGTCAGGACACTGCCCGCGCGATCCACCAGAAGAGCCATCTCGTAGCCCACGAGGCCGATGTCGCACTCCGGGTGCGCGAGAACGGCCAGCGAGGATCCGTCCGAGACGGACATGAGGAAGAGGAATCCCCGGTCCATCTCGACCACGGTCTGGTTGACGGCGCCACCCTCGAAGATGCGGGAGGCACCGGCGGTCAGCGAGGTCAGTCCGGAGGCCACGGCCGCCAGCTGATCGGCGCGGTCCCGCGGAAATCCGTCGGACATCGCCAGAAGAAGGCCGTCGGCGGAGACCACCACCGTGTGCGACACCCCGGGGGTGTTGTCCACGAAGTTGGTGATCAACCAGTTCAGGTTCTGTGCCGCCTGGCTCATCGAACTCAACTATCGCTCCTGCTGGTAAGTGGGGTCGATGTGGTAACTGCCGGTCGTCTGGCTGTTGTTGCCAGCCTGACGGCCCTGCTGGATACCGCGTCGGAGGTTGGTCAGACGGCCGCGGACATCGTCCGGCGCCCGGGAGACCTGCGGACCCGCCTGGGCGTCCGACTGCTGCTGCGCGGTGCCGGCCACGAGGTTCGCCCGCGGGACCCGGCGGGGCAGCCCCGACGTCGTGATGCCGCCGGCGGCGGGCTGGCGCACGCGCTCGGCCTGGCGCATCAGCTCGTCGTTCGGCGAGGACTTCCAGCTGACGGTCGGCATGGCGCCGGTCGTCGCCGCGGCGGGCTCGGCCGCCTGCTCCTGGCCGCGCTGCGGCAGCGGCTGCTGCGGGGCCGGGGGAGCGGACTGCTGCGGCTGCTGGGGTACGGCCGGGACCTGCGCGGGGGGCTGCTGCCCCTCCTCGCGGAACCAGTTCGACTCCAGGGTGTCGAAGATCGGGCTTCGGGCGTCGCCCGGGCTCTGGGCCGGCGGCAGCGCCTCGGGCCGGTGGCCCTGCGGCAGCCGCGGCGCCTCGGGCCGCGCGGACGGCACGGGCGCGTACTCGCCGCCCGGCTGCTGCGCCTGCGGCTGCATCTCCTGCGGCTGGGGCTGCTGCGGGGCCTGGGGCCGGCGGGCGAACCCGCCGACACCGGGGCCACCGGGCCGCTGGGGCTGGTAGCCCGGGCGCTCGAACTGGCCGGTGGTGGACGGGTCGACGGGGCCCCGTACGTCCGGACGCTCGAACTGACCGGTGGTGCTGCCCGCGCCGTCGCCCTGGGGCATCGGCGCGTTGAAGTCCGGGCGGGCGAACTCGGCCGTCGAGCCGGGGCCCGAGAGCTCGTCGTGGCCGCGGGCCTGGTCCGAACCCCAGCTGGTGGTCTGCGGGCCGGGCAGTTCCGGACGGACGCCGGCGCCACCGCGCGGCGGCAGCTGAGGCCGGGGACCGCCCGGGGCGGCGGGACCGGTCGGCTGCTGGGGCTGCTGGTGCTGGGCCTGCTGCGGACGCTCGAAGCCGTTGCCCTGCGGGAACCCGGGCTGGCCGGTCGCGGGACGGGCCTGCGGGCCACCGCCGAAGCCGACGCTGGGGACCGGACCACGGGTCGGCAGCGGGCCGCCGGCGCCGAAGCCGCCCTGACCCTGGCCCGCGGTGGTCGGACCGCCCTGCTGCGGACGGGCACCGGGGGCACCGGGGCCGCCCTGAGGCCGTCCGCCCTGCGGACGCTGCTGACCGGGGGCGCCGTCACGGCCCGGCAGGGCGGTGCGCTGGCCACCTCCCGCGACCTGACCGCGCTGCGGGCCCGCGCCCACGGGAGGGCGTCCGCCCGGACCGGGTACGGAGGCCTGGGAACCGGGAGCGCCCTGGGCACCGCCCTGGCCGCCCTGACCCGGCGTCGGGCCCGGCTTCTTGCCGCCCTGGGCGACGTCCACCGGCAGCATGACGAGGGCCGTCGTACCGCCCGAGTCGGACGGGCGCAGCTGGATGCGGATGCCGTGGCGCAGGGACAGGCGGCCGACCACGAACAGACCCATGCGCCGGGAGACGGAGACGTCCACGGTCGGCGGCGAGGCGAGCCGCTCGTTGATCGCGGCGAGGTCCTCCGGGGAGAGACCGATGCCGGTGTCGTGGATCTCGACGAGCACGCGGCCGTCGGGCAGCGCGTGACCGGTGACCTTGACCTTGGTCTGCGGGGAGGAGAACGAGGTGGCGTTCTCCAGCAGCTCGGCGAGGACGTGCACGAGGTCGTTGACGACGCGGCCGGCGACGTCGGTGCCGGGCACCGAGGCCAGCTCGACGCGCTCGTACTGCTCCACCTCGGACGCGGCGGCGCGGAGCACGTCGACCAGCGGGACGGGGCGGGTCCACCGGCGGCCCGGTTCCTCGCCCGCGAGGACGAGGAGGTTTTCGCCGTTACGGCGCATGCGGGTCGCGAGGTGGTCGAGCTTGAAGAGGGAGGAGAGCTGGTCAGGGTCGGCCTCGCGCGACTCCAGTTCGGAGATGAGCGAGAGCTGACGCTGGATGAGGCCCTGCGAGCGGCGCGAGAGGTTGGTGAACATCGCGTTGACGTTGCCCCGCAGGAGGGCCTGCTCGGCGGCGAGGCGGACGGCCTCGCGGTGCACGTCGTCGAATGCCGCGGCCACCTGGCCGATCTCGTCGCGGGTGTGCACGCCGACGGACTCCACGGACGTGTCGACGTCCTGCGGGTCGGACTCGGACAGCTGCTTGACGAGCTCGGGCAGACGGTCCTGGGCGACGCGCGTCGCGGTGTCCTGCAGGCGGCGCAGCGAGCGGATCATGGACCGGGCCATGACGAAGGCGCCGACGAGCGAGACGCCGAGGACGAGGAGGATCAGCGCACCGTTGATGATGGCGTCCTGCTGGGCCTCGTTCTTCAGCTCACGGGCCTTCTGCTCCATCTCCTCGAGCAGGGTCAGCTCGATGACCTTCATCGCCTGGAGCTTGGTGCCGTCCGCGTCGTACCAGTCCAGCCAGGACCGGTTCTTCTCGCGGAGGAAGGCGTCCTGGCTGGCCAGCACGCGGCGTGCGTAGTGGTCGGCGCTGGAGATCTCGGAGTTGCTGTCGCCCAGACCCGCGAGGAGTTCCTCGGTGCGGCCCTGGTAGACGAGCTCGAAGGTGGTCTTGGCCTGCTGCTCGCCCTTCTGCGCGGAGAGGGCGTAGAGCCGGTCGTTCTCCTGCAGCTTGCCCTGCTTCTCGTTGGTGTCGGGAAGCGAGGCGGCGATGATCGCGCGCTGGATGGAGGCGTACTCCTTGGCGGCGGAGAACGCCGCCAGGGCACGCGTGCGCTTGATCATCTCCGGGTTGGAGGTGGCCTGCGCCATGTCCTGGGAGAGCGAGAGCAGCGAGACGATCATCGCGTTGTACTCGCTGACGGTCTGCTGGGCGCCGGTTGAGTACGCCTTGATGCGGATCGTCTCGATGTTCGTGAGCTGACGGCCGATCTGCAGGACGTTGTTGCGGATCGACTTGAGGGTGTCGTCCTTCTTGCCCGTGCTGTCGACGCGGTCGGTCGCGGCGTTGAAGGCCTTCGCGGCGATGTCGGTCTGCGCGCGGGCACTGTCGACCTGGCTGTTGCTCTTGCCGCCGGAGAGGGAGAGCGGACCCGCGGAGAGGTCGCGCTCCTCCTGGAGCATGGCGGCCAGGTTGGTGGCCTGTCGCGTCATCGTCGTCAGCAGCTGCATGTGTTCGAGCTGCGCGATGTCGTTGAGCGAGTCGTTGATGCGGAAGCCACCGAGCGTGGTGGCGGCGACGACCGGCAGGGTCAGCAGCGACACCAGTCGCGTGCTGATGCGCCAGTTCTGCATGGCGAGGCGGGATCCGGGCCCACTGGGGGCCTTCGGTATCGCCGCGTCCTGCTCGGTCGGGCCGGCCTTGTCCTTGGACTTGGCCTTCAGGCTCTTCGAGCGGCCCTTCGCCTTCACCGCGGCGGAGGCGTCGGGGCCTGCGCCTTCGACAGCCGGCCCGCGGTTCTGGGCGTGCTGGGGCGAGGAGCCACGGTCGGTCCCGCCGCGCGGCTCCTGCTCCGCCGCAGCGCTGCCATCCCTCTTGAATCGTCCCTGCACTAGCGTCGCAACCTCTGGACCAGGCGTCCCGCCGGGCGACCGGCGGAACGGTGTCGAGTCGTGGGGCACTTTCGGCCCCATGGTGGTCGTCGGTGACCGGCGCGTCTCCCTTTCTTTCCGCCGCACGGCGCTGAGTCGCGCCACCTGCGCGCCGGACGTAGTCCCGCGGCGGTCCCGCGAATTCCAGCACAGTGGCGGATCTCCAACAAGGTGCGCGTGTCGCCCCGGAGAGTCGGTCACGGCACGTGATCGCTGCATTACGCGATGTGCGACCGCATTCGGTCGAAATCGGACTTACGCCATCCAAACAGCGCGGCTGGCAAGGTGTCCCAGTCGCGATGATCAGGAGCGGAATGGCGCATTCAGTAGCGCAATGTCCGTTTCGGTGGGTCTCGTTGACTGACCGTTATGGCGGAAATGTCGGGTCACGGGTGAGCAAACTCACATAGTCATGGCCATTACTTCCTGGTTCGGCAGGGGATTCAGATGTTTAGCCTTGCCCCTTAAAGGGTTGGCGCCAGGGCTGGTGCGGGCGCCGGCCGACATCCACAGACCGAACCGAGGGCCCCGAACTCCGATGAAGACGACGACGATGTTCCGCAACATAGCCAACCCCCGCCGCACCACCCTCGCGCACCTCAAGGACGCCGAGGAGCTGCAGGCGGCCCCGGCCACCCCGGAGCACGCCGTCGAGCTGCCGACGCAGACCGCCAACCCCCGGCGCACGGTCCTGATGGACGCGCCGGTCGCCGTCGCCGCGCAGTAAGCCGCCCCGCACGGAACGTGAAGCGCCGCCGCCCGCCGCGTTAGCCTGGGGAACGCAGACTCCAGCCAGCGGAAACAGAGGGGCAGACGC
Source organism: Streptomyces sp. WAC03905 (assembly GCF_057371075.1). NCBI lineage: Bacteria > Bacillati > Actinomycetota > Actinomycetes > Kitasatosporales > Streptomycetaceae > Streptomyces > Streptomyces sp. WAC03905. The sequence continues at coordinate 2,488,940 of NZ_JBXYDZ010000003.1, read as the reverse complement.
AACACGTGCGCATCGCCAGGTTCTCCATCGACGGCAATGTCGCGTTCGGCGCGGTCGAGGGCGACCCCGCCCCCGGCAACGAAGCGTCGCTCGTGCTCGACATCATCAAGGGCATCCCGTTCGCGGACTTCGAGCTCTCCGGTACGAAGGTCCCGCTGAGCAAGGTCCGGCTGCTGCCGCCCGTGCTCCCGAACAAGGTCGTGGCCATCGGCCGCAACTACGCGGAGCACGCGGCGGAGCTCGGCAACGCCATCTTCGACGATCAAGGCCGTCCGGACGCCCCGATCACCTTCTTCAAGCCGTCCACCTCCGTGGTCGGACCGGGTGATCCGATCACCTACCCCTCCTTCTCCCAGGACCTCCACCACGAGGCGGAGCTCGCCGTGGTCATCGGCCGCATGTGCCGCGAGGTCCCGAAGGAGCGCGTCAAGGACGTCATCCTGGGCTACACGTGCGCCAACGACGTCACGGCGCGCGACGTCCAGCAGCGGGAGAAGCAGTGGGCACGGGCCAAGGGCTTCGACAGCTCCTGCCCCCTCGGCCCCTGGATCGAGACCGACCTGGACCCGGCGGACCTGACCATCCAGTGCACGGTCAACGGCCAGCAGCGCCAGCTGGGCCGCACCAGTGACATGGTGCGTTCCATCGAGGACCTGGTCGTCCACATCACCGAGGCCATGACGCTGCTCCCCGGCGACGTCATCCTCACGGGGACCCCGGCCGGAGTCGGCCCCCTCAACGTCGGCGACGAGGTCGCCGTCACCATCGAAGGCATCGGCACTCTCACCAACAAGGTGATCAAGCGTGGCTAACGGACCCGTCCGCGTACGTTTCTGTCCCTCCCCGACCGGCAACCCCCACGTGGGCCTGGTCCGCACCGCCCTCTTCAACTGGGCGTTCGCCCGCCACCACGGCGGTACGTTCGTCTTCCGCATCGAGGACACCGACGCGGCCCGGGACTCCGAGGAGTCCTACGGCCAGCTGCTCGACTCGCTGCGCTGGCTCGGCTTCACCTGGGACGAGGGCCCCGAGGTCGGCGGCCCGCACGCCCCGTACCGCCAGTCCGAGCGCATGGACATCTACAAGGACGTCGCGCAGAAGCTCCTCGACGGCGGCCACGCCTACCACTGCTACTGCAGCACCGAGGAGCTCGACGCCCGCCGCGCCGCCGCCCGCGCCGCCGGCAAGCCCTCCGGCTACGACGGCCACTGCCGCGAGCTCACCCCCGTGCAGATCGAGGCGTACCAGGGCGAGAACCGCCCCGCGATCGTCCGCTTCCGGATGCCCGACGAGCCCATCACCTTCACCGACCTGGTGCGCGGCGAGCTGACCTTCACCCCGGAGAACGTGCCGGACTTCGGCATCGTCCGGGCCAACGGCGCCCCGCTCTACACCCTGGTCAACCCGGTCGACGACGCGCTGATGGAGATCACGCACGTCCTCCGGGGCGAGGACCTCCTCTCGTCGACCCCCCGCCAGATCGCCCTCTACGGGGCACTGATCGAGCTGGGCGTCGCCAAGAGCACCCCCGCCTTCGGCCACCTGCCGTACGTGATGGGCGAGGGCAACAAGAAGCTCTCCAAGCGCGACCCCGAGGCCTCGCTCAACCTGTACCGCGAGCGCGGCTTCCTGCCCGAGGGCCTGCTGAACTACCTCTCGCTCCTCGGCTGGTCCTTCTCCAAGGACCAGGACGTCTTCTCGATCGAGGAGATGGTCCAGAAGTTCGACATCGACGGCGTGAACGCCAACCCCGCGCGCTTCGACCTGAAGAAGGCCGAGTCGATCAACGGCGACCACATCCGCCTGCTCGACCCGAAGGTCTTCGCGGACCGCTGCGCCCCCTGGCTGCAGGCCCCGCACGCCAACTGGGCCCCCGAGGACTTCGACGCCGAGGCCTGGGAGCGCATCGCGCCGTACGCCCAGACCCGCGTCGCCGTCCTGTCGGAGATCACCGCCAACGTGGACTTCCTGTTCCGCAAGGAGCCCGTCGAGGACCAGGCCTCCTGGGATAAGGCGATGAAGGGCGAGCCGGCGGCGCTGCTGACCACCGCCCGCGAGAAGCTGGCCGACGCCGACTGGTCGGACCCCGAGTCCCTCAAGCAGGCCGTCCTGACCGCCGGCGAGGCCCACGGCCTCAAGCTCGGCAAGGCCCAGGCCCCGGTCCGTGTCGCCGTCACCGGCCGCACGGTCGGCCTGCCGCTCTTCGAGTCCCTGGAGATCCTGGGCAAGGAGCGCTCCCTGGCCCGCATCGACGCGGCACTGGCCAAGCTGGCCGGCTGACCCGCAGACGGACCCCCACCGCAGGGGGCGGCCGCCCGCACCCCGGGCAGCCGCCCCCTGCGGCGTGCGGCGTCGTCACGGGCCGTGCGGCCTGGTCTGCGCGGCCGGCCGCAGGACCCCGCCCCGCAGGTGCCCCGGCGCGGCTGCTCCCGGTCCGTCACGCGGGGTTCCGCGTTCGCCCACCGGGACGCGGGGGCCGGGCGTAGGCTCGGCCGTATGCCGATCCGTGCCGTGCTGTGGGACATCGACGACACCCTCTTCGACTACACGGGGGCGGACGCGGCCGGACTCACGGCGCAACTGCGGGCCGTCCGGCTCGCGGAGAGGTACGGAACCCCCGCGCAGGCCCTCGCGCGCTGGCGGGAGATCACCGACCGGCACTGGGCGCGCTTCGCCGCCGGGGTCGGCACCTTCCAGGGCCAGCGCCAGGAGCGGGTACGCGAGTTCCTCGACCAGCCCCTGATGACAGCGGCCGAGGCCGACGCCTGGTTCGACAGCTACGTCGAGCACTACAAGGCCGCCTGGACCGTCTTCCCCGACGTCGTCCCGGCGCTCGACGCCCTCGCGGCCGACTACCGGCACGGAGTGCTCTCGAACTCCTCCACCGCCAACCAGGACCCCAAACTGCGTCACCTCGGGCTGCGTGAGCGCTTCGAGGTGCTGGTCTGCGCCGTGGAACTCGGCGTCAGCAAGCCCGAGGCGCAGGCGTTCCTCGCCGCGTGCGAGGCGCTCGGACTGCCGCCCGCCGAGGTGGCGTACGTGGGGGACCAGCCCGAGATCGACGCGCGCGGCGCCCGCGACGCGGGCCTGCTGGCCGTCTGGATCGACCGGGACGGCCTGCGGGGGCCCGGCCCCGAGGGGGCGCACCGGATCGAGGGCCTTGACCGGCTGCCGGAGCTGCTGGCACGGGATACCCGTTTTGGAGCACGGTCAGGCATCCGGTAATGTTCTTTCTGCGCCGCCGGAGCGGGCCGAAAGGCCGGACGGAGGCGCCACTCGAAAGAAAGACTCCCAGGGGCTTGACTTTCGGTGGGGTATAGTGTAATTGGCAACACGAGGGTTTCTGGTTCCCTTATTCTAGGTTCGAGTCCTGGTACCCCAGCGCAGTGCAGTAGTGACGCAGTGCTTTGCCCCCGTTGTGTAGCGGCCTAGCACGCCGCCCTCTCAAGGCGGTAGCGCCGGTTCGAATCCGGTCGGGGGTACAGATCCTTCCCGCAAGATCTCCATTGGGTAGCTCCCGGACGTCTTGATGCAGGATCGCTAGGGCCCCCGTTGTGTAGCGGCCTAGCACGCCGCCCTCTCAAGGCGGTAGCGCCGGTTCGAATCCGGTCGGGGGTACTGGTCTGGTATAGACCACATTGGGCTATGGTGTAATTGGCAACACGAAGGTTTCTGGTTCCTTTGTTCTAGGTTCGAGTCCTGGTAGCCCAGCGCAGTACAAGCAAGCCCCCGTTGTGTAGCGGCCTAGCACGCCGCCCTCTCAAGGCGGTAGCGCCGGTTCGAATCCGGTCGGGGGTACGCACAGAGGAGGCCCTCCGCGTTCGTCGCGGAGGGCCTCTTCGCTGTGCTCCGACGGGCTCGTGCCGCGGCGAGGGCGCGTGGGGCGAGCGACATAAGTACGGGCCCGGAGGCGCGTGTTCGGACGTGTGCGGCGTCGAACGCGCCCCCGGGCCCGGGGGTGAACGGTGGGATCGGGCGTCAGCCGGAGCGGCGCAGCGCCTCCGTGAGCCGGGCGGCCGCGTCGATGACGGCCTGGGCGTGCATCCGGCCCGGGTGGCGGGTCAGCCGCTCGATCGGCCCGGAGACCGACACGGAGGCCACCACGCGGTTCGACGGCCCGCGCACCGGCGCCGAGACGGACGCCACGCCGGGCTCCCGCTCGCCGATCGACTGCGCCCAGCCGCGGCGTCGTACGCCCGAGAGCGCCGTCGCCGTGAAGCGCGCGCCCTGGAGGCCGCGGTGGAGCCGCTCGGGCTCCTCCCAGGCCATCAGGATCTGCGCGGCCGAACCGGCCTTCATCGGCAGGGTCGAGCCCACCGGGACGGTGTCCCGAAGGCCGGACAGCCGCTCCGCGGCCGCCACGCAGATGCGCATGTCTCCCTGACGGCGGTAGAGCTGCGCGCTCTCGCCCGTCACGTCGCGGAGGTGGGTGAGAACCGGTCCCGCCGTGGCCAGCAGGCGGTCCTCGCCGGCCGCGGCGGCGAGCTCCGCCAGCCGCGGACCGAGGATGAACCGGCCCTGCATGTCCCTCGCCACCATCCGGTGGTGTTCCAGTGCCACGGCGAGGCGATGTGCCGTGGGTCGTGCGAGCCCTGTCGCCGCGACCAGCCCGGCGAGGGTGGCCGGACCGGACTCCAGTGCGCTCAATACCAGAGCTGCCTTGTCGAGAACGCCGACGCCGCTAGAGTTGTCCATGAAACGATATTCGCGTCTCACACTGTGAAACGCAAGTTCAATTTTTCCAAGAACCAGCGAGTCTGTATGTGCGGGTCCACGAACCACTGGGTCCGAGCCGTCGTCCGGGACGTGGGGTACGGGCGTCAGGCGCACGAATCTCTATGAAGCGCCGGCACGACCCGCCGGCCGGAGGGAAAGCGATGGGTAGGACACTCGCGGAGAAGGTCTGGGACGACCATGTCGTCCGGCGCGCCGAGGGCGAGCCCGACCTCCTCTTCATCGATCTGCACCTGCTGCACGAGGTGACCAGCCCGCAGGCCTTCGAAGGACTGCGCCAGGCCGGCCGCAAGGTCCGACGCCTCGACCTCACCATCGCGACCGAGGACCACAACACCCCCACCCTCGACATCGACAAGCCGATCGCGGACCCGGTCTCCCGGGCCCAGCTGGAGACGCTGCGCAAGAACTGCGCCGAGTTCGGCGTCCGCCTGCATCCGCTGGGCGACGTCGAGCAGGGTGTCGTCCACGTCGTGGGACCGCAGCTCGGACTGACCCAGCCCGGCACCACCGTGGTCTGCGGCGACTCGCACACCTCCACGCACGGCGCCTTCGGCGCGCTGGCCTTCGGCATCGGCACCAGCCAGGTCGAGCACGTGCTGGCGACCCAGACCCTGCCGCTGGCCCGCCCGAAGACGATGGCGATCACCGTCACCGGCGAGCTGGCCGAGGGCGTCACCGCCAAGGACCTGATCCTGGCGATCATCGCCAGGATCGGCACCGGCGGCGGCCAGGGCTACATCCTGGAATACCGCGGCGAGGCCGTCGAGCGGCTCTCGATGGAAGCCCGCATGACCATCTGCAACATGTCGATCGAGGCCGGCGCCCGGGCGGGCATGATCGCCCCCGACCAGACCACCTTCGACTACCTCCGGGGCCGGGACCACGCTCCCGTGGGCGAGGACTGGGACGCGGCCGTCGCGTACTGGAAGACCCTGCGCACCGACGAGGACGCCGTCTTCGACGCGGAGGTCGTCATCGACGGCGCCGCCCTCTCGCCGTTCGTCACTTGGGGCACCAACCCGGGTCAGGGCGCGCCGCTGTCGGCGAACGTCCCCGACCCGGCTTCGTACGAGGACGCTTCGGAGCGCCTCGCGGCCGAAAAGGCCCTGGAGTACATGGGGTTGACCGCCGGACAGCCGCTGCGCGACATCAAGGTCGACACCGTCTTCGTAGGTTCCTGCACCAACGGCCGCATCGAGGACCTGCGCGCCGTCGCCGGGATCATCGAGGGCCGCAAAGTTGCCGACGGCGTACGGATGCTGGTCGTCCCCGGCTCGGTCCGCGTCGCCCTCCAGGCCGTGGAAGAGGGCCTGGACACGGTCTTCAAGGAGGCCGGCGCCGAATGGCGGCACGCGGGCTGTTCGATGTGCCTGGGCATGAACCCCGACCAACTGGCGCCCGGCGAACGCTCCGCGTCCACCTCCAACCGCAACTTCGAGGGCCGGCAGGGCAAGGGCGGGCGCACCCACCTGGTCTCCCCGCAGGTGGCCGCCGCCACCGCGGTGCTGGGCCATCTGGCCTCGCCCGCCGACCTGTCCGCCGCCGACGCGACCGCCGGAGTCTGAACCATGGAAGCCTTCACCGTCCACACCGGCCGGGCCGTTCCGCTGCGCCGCAGCAACGTCGACACCGACCAGATCATCCCGGCCCACTGGCTCAAGAAGATCACCCGCGACGGGTTCGAGGACGGGCTCTTCGAGGCCTGGCGCAAGGACCCGGAGTTCGTCACGAACCGCCCCGAGCGCGCCGGCGCGACGGTGCTCGTGGCCGGCCCCGACTTCGGCACCGGCTCCTCCCGCGAGCACGCCGTCTGGGCCCTGCAGAACTTCGGCTTCAAGACGGTCATCTCCTCCCGCTTCGCCGACATCTTCCGCGGGAACTCGCTGAAGAACGGCCTGCTGACCGTCGTGCTCCCGCAGGAGACCGTCGAGCAGCTGTGGCAGCTCACCGAGGCCGACCCCACCGCCGAGATCACCGTCGACCTGGTCGACCGCCAGGTGCGCGCGGAAGGCGTCGTGGCCGAGTTCGAACTCGACGACAACGCCCGCTGGCGTCTGCTGGAAGGCCTGGACGACATCTCGCTCACCCTTCAGAACGAAGCGGACATCGCCACCTACGAAAGCGCCCGCCCGGCCTTCAAGCCGCGCACCATTCAGGCCTGATTCCTGCCTGATCAGCGCTTATTCACCCTCGGGTGATCAGAACGACAACACCGTGCCCCCCGCCCTCCGGCGGGGGGCACAGCCGTTTGTTGAGGCCCCGTGAGGCGACAACTCGCCCCAGATGGCACAATCTGTGCATGGAACGCGACAGTCAACTCGAGCTCTACGAACTCGTCGCGGACCGGCTGAAAGAAGCACACACACGGGTGCGCTCACTGCAAGTCCCGGAGGGCGTAAGGATGGCGCTGTCCCGGAAGCTGTTGGTCGTCACAGCCGCGGCGAAGCACGATCTCGCCGATGCGGCAAGGCGCCTGGACAGGTTGATGAAGGACCTCGACGAGGGTCGATTCCCTGAAGGCGACTGATGCGAAGGAACTCCGTAACCGCCTCCGGCGTTGCGGCACTAGGGTGATTAGCCCGTTTCGTGTTTGATTTGCGGTATATATCCGCCTAACGTGCGAAATAAGCTTGAACACATTCGTTCTGGCGATGTCTCCGAAGGGGAAGACGTGAACAAGGCGCAGCTCGTAGAAGCGATTGCCGACAAGCTGGGCGGCCGCCAGCAGGCCGCGGACGCTGTCGACGCGGTACTGGACGCGATCGTCCGCGCTACCGTCGCGGGCGACCGGGTCTCGGTCACGGGCTTCGGCTCGTTCGAGAAGGTCGACCGTCCGGCCCGTTACGCCCGCAACCCGCAGACGGGTGAGCGCGTCCGGGTCAAGAAGACCTCCGTGCCCCGTTTCCGCGCCGGCCAGGGCTTCAAGGACCTGGTCAGCGGCACCAAGAAGCTGCCCAAGGGCGGCGAGGTGTCGGTGAAGAAGGCGCCGAAGGGCAGCCTCACCGGCGGCGCCTCCGCCACGGTCAAGAAGGCCGCGGCGAAGAAGGCCACCACCGCCAAGAAGGCCGCGGCGAAGACCGCGGTCGCAAAGAAGACCACGGCGAAGAAGACCACCGCGACCGCCAAGAAGGCGGCCGTGAAGAGCACCGCCACGGCGAAGAAGGCGACGGCCACCGCCAAGAAGGCGAGCACCGCCAAGAAGGCCGCGCCCACGGCGAAGAAGACCACCGCCGCCGCGAAGAAGACCGCCCCGGCGGCCAAGAAGGCCACCGCAGCGACGAAGGCGCCGGCCAAGAAGACGGCGACCCGCAAGGCCACCGCGAAGAAGACCACCGCCCGCAAGAAGTAGGGCCACGAGTCACACACGCCGGGCCGGCTTCCCCCTGCGGGGAAGCCGGCCCGCGGTGCGTTCCGGGGCCGGCGCCCGCCCTGCGGGCGCCGCGGCCGGCCGGTCGGTTCAGAAGGTCTGCAGCGTGATCAGGGTGATCCGCAGGCCCGCGCCCTTGCCGTCCGTCTCGATCCGGACCCGTTGCCCCGGACGCAGCAGCCGCAGGCCGCCCGCGTCGAACGCCGGGGCCTCGAAGGACACCGGGGTGCCGTCGTCCAGCAGCACGCTGCCGCTGCGGGTCTGGGAGTCGTACGTGTACGCGGTCGCCTGCATACCCGCACTGTATCGGGCGGTGTGACGCCCCACACCGAGGGCGAGCGCCGTGCGCAGGTCGGCCGCGGTGTCCACGTCCCGGCGCACGCTGTCCACGTCCGTCAGCGCGATTTCCACCGCTCCCGAGGCGGAATGCCGGGCCCGCGACGGCCCTCCGAAGGACGGGGCCAATTCCACGTCCGGCGCGGCGGAAAGCAAGGTCGTCCCGATTCCGGCCGCATCCGCCAGAAATGCCCGCGGAAATACCGAGGCGTTTTCGAGCACGCGTAGCAATTCGGGGGGCCGCAGTGCCGGCAGGTCCGCGTTCATCGCCGCGACCGCGGTGCCGGGCCGTCCCGCACGCGCCACCCGCGCGCCGTGCGCCAGCGCCGCGTTGAGCCCCGCCGCCGGGACGTCCGGGACGATCCGCGCCCCCAGCCCGGCCAGTTCCGCACCCGCCCGGGCGTCGTCCGTGACGACCACCACATCCGCGACCGCGGCGCAGGCCAGCGCCCCCGCGACCGTGTCCAGCGCGAAGGCCAGAGCGAGTCCCGGACGCGAGGCCCCCACGGCGGCGGCGAGACGGCTCTTGGCCACCGACAGCGGTTTGAGGGGGACCACCAGACTCCAGACGGCGTTCGTGACGGACCCCTTCCCTGCGGTGCGCTCCGGCCCCTCCCGGGCCAAGGCATGGTCATGGCCGGGTCATGTGTCGCCCCATTGTCGCCCCGCCCGGGCAGCCCGGGAGCCCGGCGGCCTGAGCGGGGCGTACGGTGTTCTCGACAGAGACCGGGCCCGGGGTGACACTTGTCCGGCCGACGACGAGGTGCCCCGGCCGCGCTCCGGTCCTAGAGGAAGGTGTCCGAGTGTCCCGCCGCAGAATCGGCTTCTGGTACCGCCTGGCGGCGGTCATCGCAAAACCGCCGCTGGTAGTGCTGTTCAAGCGGGACTGGCGGGGAATGGAGCACATTCCGGCCGAGGGCGGCTTCATCACCGCCGTCAATCACAACTCGTACCTGGACCCGCTGTCGTACGCGCACTTCCAGTACAACACCGGCCGGGTGCCCCGCCTGCTCGCCAAGGCCGCCCTCTTCAAAGTCCCCTTCGTCGGGTCGATCCTGCGCGGCAGCGGGCAGATCCCCGTCTACCGGGAGAGCACCAACGCCCTGGACGCGTTCCGGGCCGCCGTCGACGCCATCGAACGCGGCGAATGCGTGGCCTTCTACCCCGAAGGCACCCTGACCCGGGACCCCGACATGTGGCCGATGGCCGGCAAGACCGGCGTCGCCCGCGTCGCGCTGATCACCAGGGCTCCCGTCATTCCGGTGGCCCAGTGGGGCGCCAACCTGGCGATGCCGCCGTACGCCAAGGAGAACAAGGTCCGGCTGTTCCCGCGCAAGACCCTCCAGGTGCTCGCCGGACCGCCCGTGGACCTCTCGGCCTACTACGACCGGGAGCCCACCCCGGACGTCCTCAGGGAGGCCACCGAGGCCATCATGGCGGCCGTCACCGGCCTCCTGGAGGAGGTGCGGGGGGAGCGCGCGCCCGAGCAGCCGTACGACCATCGCAACGCCAGGGCGGAACAGCGGCGCAAGGCCGCGGGGGAGGGCAAGAAGTGACACGTCCCATGAAGGCGACCGTCTTCGGAACAGGCTCCTGGGGCACGGCCTTCGCCATCGTGCTCGCCGACGCCGGCTGCGAGGTGACCCTCTGGGGCCGCCGCCGCGCCGTCGTCGACGCCATCAACACGGGCCGGACCAACCCGGACTACTTCCCGGACGTCGAACTCCCCGCGACCATCCGGGCCACCGACGACCCGGCCGAGGCCGCGGCGGGCGCCGACTTCACCGTCCTGGCCGTCCCCTCCCAGACCCTGCGCGACAACCTCGCCGCCTGGGCCCCGCTGCTGGCCCCCGACACGGTGCTCGTCTCCCTGATGAAGGGCATCGAACTCGGCACCGCCAAGCGCATGAGCGAGGTCATCGAGGAGGTGGCCAAGGTCCCCGCCGAGCGGATCGCCGTCGTCACCGGCCCCAACCTGGCCGCCGAGATCGCCGCCCGCCAGCCCGCGGCCTCCGTCGTCGCCTGCGTGGACGAGGGCGTGGCCCAGCGCCTCCAGGCCGCCTGCCACACCCCGTACTTCCGCCCGTACACCAGCACCGACGTCATCGGCTGCGAACTCGGCGGTGCCGTCAAGAACGTCATCGGCCTCGCCGTCGGCATCGCGGACGGCATGGGCCTCGGTGACAACACCAAGGGCTCGCTCATCACCCGCGGCCTCGCCGAAGCGACCCGCCTGGGCGTGGCCATGGGCGCCGACCCGCTCACCTTCTCCGGCCTCGCGGGCCTCGGCGACCTCGTCGCCACCTGCTCCTCACCGCTCTCCCGGAACCACACCTTCGGCACCAACCTGGGCCGCGGGATGACCCTGGAGGAGACCATCGCGGTCACCAAGCAGACCGCCGAGGGGGTCAAGTCCTGCCAGTCGGTGGCCGATCTGGCGGGCCGGCACGGGGTGGACATGCCGATCACCGAGACCGTGGTGGACATCGTCCACCACGGCAAGCCCACCCTCGTGGCCCTGAAGGAGCTGATGGGCCGCAGCGCCAAACCGGAACGTCGCTAACTCCTTTCCGGACGCATGAGCGGGTACTCTCATGCCGATATGAGCAGCGAGAACCTCCCCCAGACCCCTGAGCAGCAGGGCCGCAAGCCCCGCGTGGCCGTCGTGTTCGGCGGCCGCAGCTCGGAACACGCCATCTCGGTCGTCACGGCGGGCGCCGTACTGCGCTCCATCGACCGGTCCAAGTACGAGGTGCTGCCCATCGGCATCACCACGGACGGCCGGTGGGCGCTGACCGCCGACGAGCCCGCGCGGATGGCCATCGCGGACCGCAGGCTCCCGAGCGTCGAGGAGCTCGCCGAGTCCGAGGACGGCGCCGTCGTGCTCTCGGTCGACCCGGCCAGCCGCCAGGTCGTCTACACCGAGCCCGGCGCCGTGCCCAAGGCCCTGGGCGAGGTCGACGTCGTCTTCCCCGTGCTGCACGGCCCCTACGGCGAGGACGGCACCCTCCAGGGCCTCCTGGAGCTCTCCGGCATCCCGTACGTCGGCTCGGGCGTCCTCGCCTCGGCCGTCGGCCAGGACAAGGACTACATGAAGCGCGTGTTCACGTCCTTCGGGCTGAGCGTCGGCCCGTACGTGACCATCCGCCCCCGCGAGTGGGAAGCCGACCGGGACGCCGCCACGGCCAGGATCCTGGACTTCGCCGCCGAACACGGCTGGCCGCTCTTCGTGAAGCCCGCCCGCGCCGGCTCCTCCATCGGCATCACCAAGGTCGACGACGCCTCCGGCCTGGAGGCCGCGGTCAGGGAAGCCCGCCGCCACGACCCGAAGATCATCGTGGAGGCGCTGCTGCGCGGCCGCGAGATCGAGTGCGGCGTCCTGGAGTTCGAGGACGGGCCCCGCGCCAGCGTCCCCGCCGAGATCCCGCCGGTGTCCAGCCACGACTTCTACGACTTCGAGGCGAAGTACATCGACTCCGCCTCCGGGATCGTGCCCGCCCCGCTCACCCCGGAGCAGACCGCCGAGGTCCAGCGGCTCGCGGTCGAGGCCTTCGAGGCCGCGTCGTGCGAGGGGCTCGTGCGCGCCGACTTCTTCCTCACCGAGGACGGCGAGTTCGTCATCAACGAGATCAACACGATGCCCGGTTTCACGCCGATCTCGATGTACCCGCTGATGTGGGAGAAGACGGGCATCGCCTACCCCGAGCTGGTGGACCGCCTGATCCAGGCCGCCCTGCGCCGCTCCACGGGGCTGCGCTAGCGCCACGTACAGCCGCCCGCCGGCCGCCCTTCACGGGGGCGGCCGGCGGGCGGCGGTGTGCCGGAGCTGCAGTAGGAGGCGATGCCCTCGGGCACGGTCGCGGCGATCGCCGCGGACAGACCGACGAGCATTCCCGCGTCCGTGGCATGCTCCTTGTCGACCCGGACCTCCGTGTAAGCCAGCCGCATGCCGGTGGTGAAACGGAATCCGCCGTCGCCGCCCTTCTCCAGCAGCCAGGCCACGTCGTTCACATGGACGCCCTCCTGCTTCGGATCCAGCATCCGGGGGGGCTTGGCGATACCGCACCGCAGTACGATCGCCGAGCCGCCCCACGAGGCGGTCAGGTCGGACTCCGGTTCGGTCCGGGTCCGCGCCAGGCCACCCACCGTCTCCGGGAGCTCCTTGTGCAGTGCCGCACAGAACCCCGCGACGTCGGTCGGAGGCGCGGGCGGGGGTTCCACCCGGGCCTCGGAACCGCCCGGTGAGCATGCCGCCAGCACGGCGGACGCGGCCAGGGCGGCGGGCATGGCCAGGACACGGAGGGGCCGGCGGTGGAGGGACATCACCGGCCAAGAGTAGACGGGGGCTACAGATGGACCACCGGGCAGGTCAGGGTGCGGGTGATCCCCTCCACCTGCTGGACCTTGGCGACGACCATGCGGCCGAGCTCGTCCACGGTGTCGGCCTGGGCGCGCACGATCACGTCGTACGGACCCGTCACGTCCTCGGCCTGGATCACCCCCGGGATCTGGCCGATGGACTCGGCGACGAACGACGCCTTGCCCACTTCGGTCTGAATGAGGATGTACGCCTGTACCACGGAACCTCCAGGGCGGCCACGAGGGTCATTTCCCCTAATCTTCGGGTGGACCCCACACGATGGACAGGGCCGGGGGAAGAAGGGACGCCACGGTACCGCGTCGCCGTGCGCCACGGGGAGACCTGCGGGCCCGGCGCCACGCACAGCGGGGCGTACGGAGAGCAGAAGTTGACGTATCTGTTGACGGTACCCAGAGCTGTGACGGCTCGCGACCGCAAGCGGACTGGGCAAGAAGGGGCACAGCGATGAAGGGCACTGTCGGCGAGCTGGGGGAGTTCGGGCTGATCAGGGAGCTCACCTCACGTCTCACCACCACCCCGGCGGTCCGGCTGGGACCCGGCGACGACGCCGCCGTGGTGTCGGCCCCCGACCGGCGGGTCGTGGCGAGCACCGACATCCTGCTGGAGGGCCGGCACTTCCGGCGCGACTGGTCCACGGCCTACGACGTCGGCCGCAAGGCCGCCGCTCAGAACCTGGCGGACATCGCGGCCATGGGAGCCGTGCCGACCGCGCTGCTCCTCGGCCTCGTCGTACCCGCCGAACTCCCGGTCACCTGGCCCACCGAGCTGATGGACGGCATCCGCGACGAGTGCCAGGTCGCCGGCGCCGCCGTGGTCGGCGGCGACGTCGTCCGCGGGGACACCATCACCGTCTCCATCACCGCCCTCGGCGACCTGCGCAACCACGAGCCGGTCCTGCGCTCCGGCGCCCAGCCCGGCGACGTCGTCGCCGTCACCGGCTGGCTCGGATGGTCAGCGGCCGGCTTCGCCGTGCTCTCGCGCGGGTTCCGCTCCCCGCGCGCGTTCGTGGAGGCCCACCGCCGCCCCGAGCCGCCCTACCACGCCGGTCCCGCGGCCGCCGGGCTCGGCGCCAGCGCCATGACCGACGTCAGCGACGGTCTGATCGCCGACCTCGGGCACATCGCCGAGGCCAGCAAGGTCCGCATCGACCTCCGCTCGTCCGCCGTCGACATCCCGACGCAGATGCACGACATCGGGCAGGCCGTCGGCGTGGACCCGCTGCAGTGGGTGCTCACCGGGGGAGAGGACCACGCGATCGTGGCGACCTTCCCGCCCGACGTGAAGCTGCCGGCCCGCTGGAAGGTCATCGGCGAAGTGCTCAACCGCTCCGCGCTGCCCCAGGTGACCGTGGACGGCGCCCCCTGGACCAGCACCGGCGGCTGGGACCACTTCGGCGCCGAACCGGCCGGCCAGGACGGCACGCAGTGAACACCGCGCCGCCGCTGTGCCTGACCGTCGCCGGATCGGACTCCGGCGGCGGAGCGGGCATCCAGGCCGACCTCAAGACCATGATGGCCCTCGGCGTGCACGGCATGAGCGTGGTGACCGCCGTGACCGCGCAGAACTCCCTCGGGGTACGGGGAGCCTGGGAGCTGCCCGCCGAAGCCGTCACGGCCCAGTACCGGGCCGTCGTGGACGACATCGGCGTGCACGCGGTGAAGACCGGGATGCTGTCCTCCGCGGCACTGGTGGAGACCGTCGCCGCGCTGCTGGCCGACACCGCGGCCCCGGCCGTCGTGGACCCCGTCGGCGTCTCCAAGCACGGGGACGCGCTGCTCGCCGCCTCGGCGCTGGACGCCGTACGCGGCGAACTGCTGCCGCGGGCCACCGTGGCCACGCCCAACCTGGACGAGGTCACCCGGCTCACCGGCATCGTCGTGGAGTCCGAGGACCACATGCGGCGGGCCGCCGACGCCATCCTCGGCCACGGCCCCCGCTGGGCCCTGATCAAGGGCGGGCACCTCGCGGCGCACGGCGACGAGGCCGTGGACCTGCTCACCGACGGCGCCGAGGAGCGGTGGCTGCGCGCCCCGCGCCATTCCAACCGGCACACCCACGGCACCGGCTGCACCCTCGCCAGCGCCATCGCGGCCGGGCTGGCCAAGGGGCTGACCGTCCCGGAGGCCGTCACGGCCGCCAAGGAGTACGTGACCGGCGGCATCGCCGCCGGCTTCGCGCTCGGCGGCGGCATCGGCCCGGTGGACCACGCCTGGCGTCAGCGCTGACGGGCTCCGGCCCCGGCGACGGGGCCGGACAAGGCAAAAGGCCGGCCCACCAGAGGTGGACCGGCCTTCTTGGCAACCGGAAGGGGCTGCGCTACGACGGGCGTCAGCGCGAGACCTTGCCGGCCTTGATGCACGAGGTGCAGGCGTTGAGGCGCTTCGGCGTCCCATTGACCACGGCACGGACACGCTGGATGTTCGGGTTCCAGCGACGCGAGGTGCGGCGGTGCGAGTGGGAGATGTTGTTGCCGAAGCTCGGCCCCTTGGCGCAAACGTCGCAGTTGGCAGCCACAGGTCACTCCAAAGACTTCAGATGCAATTACAGTGAAACCGGCGCACCGGTTCAGAGGTCTGAAGTGGTTTGCCGGGGAAAAGGCCCGACTTCCATCGGGCAACCGGAGCAGCATACAACGACTGCGCCCGTCCTGAAAAACTACCACGGAGCCCGGCGGCCCCGCCCCACGGTCCGGACCCCACGGCCGCGGTCCTTCGTTACCCTGCGGTGAACCCTGGCCCGCACGAGGAGGAACGCCCGGTGCCGCACGAGGCTCAGCCGCAGCCCGCCGACGAGCTCGACGCCGAAGCCGTACGCACCTGGAGCTCGCTCGCCCTCGCCGCACTGGGCCGGGCCCGCGAGGACATCGACGCGATCAACGTCTACCCGGTCGCCGACGCCGACACCGGCACCAACCTCTACCTCACCGCCGAGTCCGCCGACCGGGCGCTCACCGAGACCTTCGACAACGCCGCCCCCGCGGACGCGACCGGCGCCACGGAGCCGACCTCCCTGTCCGAGGCCGTACGGGCCTGGGCGCACGGCGCGCTCGTCGGCGCCCGCGGCAACTCCGGCACGATCCTCGCGCAGCTGCTGCGCGGCGTGGCCGACGTACTCGGCGCCGAGCCCGAAGCCCGGCGCACGGGCCCCGGGGGACTGCTGGCCCAGGCCCTCACCCGGGCCGCCGAGGAGGCGTACGCGGCCGTCGCGCACCCGGTGGAGGGCACCATGCTCACCGTCGCGGGCGCCGCCGCACGGGCCGGCGAAGCCGCCTCGGCGGCCGCCGGCACCGCGTCCGACGTGGCCCGCGCCGCCTACGACGGCGCCCGCGCCGCACTCGCCGAGACCCCCGGGCAGCTCGCCGCGCTGGGCCGGGCCGGGGTGGTCGACGCCGGCGGCTGCGGGCTGGTCGCCGTGCTCGGCGCGCTCTGGCAGGCACTGTCCGGCCAGGAGCCGGCCGCCGAACCGCCGCCCGGCGGGGCCGTGGTCCCGGCGGCACCCCCTGCCGACCCCTGCGCACAGGACGAGGACGGGCCCGCGTACGAGGTGATCTACCTCCTGGAGGCCTCCGAGGCGGCGGTCGCGGAACTGCGCGCGCGCCTCGACGGACTCGGCGACTCCCTGGTCGTGGTCGGCGGCGACGGGCTCTGGAACGTCCACGTCCACGTCGACGACCCCGGCGCGGCCGTGGAAGCCGGGGTCGTCGCCGGGCGCCCCTACCGGATCCGGATCACGCACTTCGGCGACGAGCGCCGCCGGGGCCGCGGCGAACGCGCCCAGCGGGCCGTCGTCGCCGTGGTCCCCGGCGAGGGACTGGCGGGCCTGTGCGCCGAGGCCGGCGCGACCCCCGTGCTCGTGCGCCCCGGCGAGGTCCCGGCCACGGCCGAACTCCTCGACGCCGTCCGCCGCGCCCACGCCCGCGAGGTGGTGCTCCTGCCGGGCGGCGCCGAACTGCGCGCCGCCGCGGCCACCGCGGCCGAGCAGGCACGCGCCGAGGGCGTGCGGGTGGCCGTGATCCCCACCCGGTCCGCCGTCCAGGGCCTGGCCGCCCTCGCCGTCCACGACCCGGACGGCAGCTTCGACGAGGACGTGGTGGCCATGACCGCCGCGGCCGGCGCCACCCGGTACGGGGAACTGGCCGTCGCCGAACGCCGGTCCTTCACCTCGGCCGGCATCTGCCAGGCCGGCGACGTGCTCGGCCTCATCGACGGCGACGTCGCCGTGATCGGCGCGGGCCTGCCCGAGACCGCCGAGGCCGTCCTGGACCGGATGCTGGGCTCCGGCGGCGAACTCGTCACCCTGGTCCTCGGACCCGAGGTGCCGGACACCGTCGCCGACCGCCTGGAGGCCTACGTGCAGTCCGGCCACCTGGCCGTGGACACCGTCACCTACCGGGGCGGCCGGTACTCGGCGCCGCTCCTCATCGGGGTGGAATAGCCGGCTTGTCAGCGCCATGGTGTGCAATGGAACACGTGCCCGCGCTCGACGAAGACCTCAAGAAGACGCTCGGACCCGCCACCGCCAAGGTGCTGGCCGAGCAGCTCGGCCTGCACACGGCCCTGGATCTGCTCCACCACTACCCCAGGCGGTACGCCGAGCGCGGCGAGCTGACCTCGCTTGCCGAGCTGGCCGACCAGATCGACGAGCACGTCACGGTCGTCGCGCAGGTCGCCGACGCCCGCGTCCTCACCTTCAACGGCGGCCGGGGCAAGCGGCTGGAGGTGACCATCACCGACGGCAGCGGCCGGCTCCAGCTGGTCTTCTTCGGCGCCGGGGTCCACAAACCGCACAAGGAACTCCTGCCCGGCAGCCGCGCGATGTTCGCCGGCAAGGTCTCCAGGTTCAACCACAAGCTCCAGCTCGCGCACCCGGCGTACGAGCCGCTCGGCGCCGACGCCTCCGACCGGGACGCCGCCACCGCCTTCGCCAACCAGCTGATCCCGATCTACCCGGCCTGCGCCAAGCTGGAGTCCTGGAAGATCGCCAAGTGCGTGGACGCCGTACTGCCCAGCGCCCAGGAGGCCGTGGACCCGCTGCCGCCCGCCCTGCGCGAGGGGCGCGGCCTGGTCCCGCTCACCGAGGCACTGCTGAAGATCCACCGGCCGGGCACCAAGACCGACATCGAGGACGCCCGGCAGCGCCTGAAGTGGGACGAGGCCTTCGTCCTGCAGGTCGCCCTGGCCCGCCGCCGACACGCCGACGCCCAGCTTCCGGCCGTCCCGCGCCGCCCCGCCCCCGGCGGCCTGCTCGACTCCTTCGACGCCAAGCTGCCCTTCACCCTCACCGAGGGCCAGCAGAAGGTCTCGAAGGAGATCTTCGACGACCTCGCGACCAGCCACCCCATGCACCGCCTCCTCCAGGGAGAGGTGGGCAGCGGTAAGACGATGGTGGCCCTGCGGGCCATGCTGGCCGTCGTCGACTCCGGCGGGCAGGCCGCGATGCTCGCGCCCACCGAGGTGCTCGCCCAGCAGCACCACCGCTCCGTCGTGGAGATGATGGGCGAGCTGGCCGAGGGCGGCATGCTCGGCGGCTCCGACCAGGGCACCAAGGTCGTGCTCCTCACCGGCTCGATGGGGACGGCCGCGCGCCGCCAGGCCCTGCTCGACCTGGTCACCGGGGAGGCCGGGATCGTCATCGGCACCCACGCGCTGATCGAGGACAAGGTGCAGTTCCACGACCTCGGCCTGGTCGTCGTCGACGAACAGCACCGCTTCGGCGTGGAGCAGCGCGACGCCCTGCGCTCCAAGGGCAAGCAGCCCCCGCACCTGCTGGTCATGACCGCCACCCCCATCCCGCGCACCGTCGCCATGACCGTCTTCGGCGACCTGGAGACCTCCGTCCTCGACCAGCTGCCCGCGGGCCGCTCGCCGATCGCCACCCACGTCGTGCCGGCCAAGGACAAGCCGCACTTCCTCGCCCGGGCCTGGGAGCGGGTCCGCGAGGAGGTCGAGAAGGGACACCAGGCGTACGTGGTCTGCCCGCGCATCGGCGACGGGGAGGACGATCCGAAGAAGAAGCAGGCCGCGGAGGAGGCCGACAAGCGGCCCCCGCTCGCGGTCCTGGAGATCGCCGAGCAGCTCGGCCGCGGTCCGCTGGCCGGACTGAGCGTCGAGGTGCTGCACGGCCGGATGGACCCGGCCGACAAGGACGACGTCATGCGCCGGTTCGCGGCCGGCGAGGTCAAGGTGCTGGTGGCCACCACCGTCATCGAGGTCGGCGTGAACGTGCCGAACTCCACCGTCATGGTGATCATGGACGCCGACCGCTTCGGCGTCTCCCAGCTGCACCAGCTGCGCGGCCGCGTCGGCCGCGGCTCCGCCCCGGGCCTGTGCCTGCTGGTCAGCGAGATGCACGAGGCGAGCCCCGCCCGGGCCCGGCTCGCCGCCGTCGCCGCCACCCTCGACGGCTTCGAGCTCTCCCGGATCGACCTGGAACAGCGCCGCGAGGGCGACGTCCTGGGCCAGGCCCAGTCCGGAGTGCGCTCCTCGCTGCGCATGCTCGCCGTCATCGAGGACGAGGAGGTCATCGCCCAGGCCCGGGAGGAGGCCACCCGCGTCGTGGCCGAGGACCCGGCGCTGGAGCGGCTGCCGGGCCTGCGGACCGCGCTGGACGCCCTGCTCGACACCGAGCGCGAGCAGTACCTGGAGAAGGGCTGAGCGGCACGACCTATCGTTGGAGTGCCGCGGCAGACCGCCGCGCGCCCCCTACCGCCGTACCGAAGGACCCCAGATGACCCGCGTGATCGCCGGCAGCGCCGGCGGGCGACGGCTGGCCGTGCCCCCCGGCACCGGCACCCGGCCGACCTCGGACCGGATGCGCGAAGGCCTCTTCTCCACCTGGGAGTCCCTGCACGGGGTCGAAGGCGCCCGGGTCCTCGACCTGTACGGCGGCTCCGGCGCCGTCGGCCTGGAGGCCCTCTCCCGGGGCGCGTCCCACGCCCTGCTCGTCGAGGCCGACGCCAAGGCCGCCAAGGCGATCCGGGACAACATCAGGACCCTGGGCCTGCCCGGGGCCGAGTTCCGCGCCGGCAAGGCCGAGCAGATCGTGGCCGCCCGCGCGTCCGGGGACCCGTACGACGTCGTCTTCCTGGACCCGCCGTACGCCGTGGACAGCGCGGACCTGCGGGAGATCCTCCTCACACTCCGGTCCAATGGCTGGATCACGGACGACGCGCTCGTCACCGTGGAGCGCAGCACCAGGAGCGGCGCCTTCCCGTGGCCCGAGGGCTTCGAGCCGCTCCGGTCGCGCAAGTACGGCGAGGGCACCCTGTGGTACGGCCGCGCCGACTGCACCAGCGAAGACTCATGAACGAGGGAGTTCAGTTGCGCCGCGCCGTCTGTCCGGGGTCCTTCGACCCCATCCACAACGGACACCTCGACATCATCGGACGCGCCTCCAGGCTCTACGACGTCGTGCACGTCGCCGTGATGATCAACAAGTCGAAGCAGAGCCTGTTCACCGTCGAGGAGCGGGTCGAGCTGATCCGCGAGGCGACGGCCGACTACGGCAACATCCAGGTCGAGGCCTTCCACGGCCTCCTCGTCGACTTCTGCAAGCAGCGGGACATCCCGGCGATCGTCAAGGGTCTGCGCGCGGTCAGCGACTTCGACTACGAGTTGCAGATGGCGCAGATGAACCTGGGCCTGTCGGGCGTCGAGACGCTGTTCGTCCCGACCATCCCCACCTACAGCTTCCTGTCCTCCTCCCTGGTCAAGGAGGTCGCGACCTGGGGCGGCGACGTGGCCCACCTGCTGCCGGAGCCCGTCCACGCGGCGCTCCTGGAGCGGCTGCGCAACCGCTGACCGGCTGATGGGGCATCAGGCGGTGTCGGGGTCCCGCCCGGTGGCCTTACAGTCGTCCCGTCCGTCTCAGGAACCGCCCGAGGCCGAGAGAGTGCGAGCCCCCATGGACGTGCAGAAGAAGCTCGACGAGATCGTCGCGGCCGTCGGCGGCGCCCGGTCCATGCCCATGTCGGCCTCCTGCGTGATCAACCGCGCCGAGCTGCTCGCCCAGCTCGAAGAGGTCCGCCAGGCGCTCCCCGGCTCGCTCGCCCAGGCGCAGGAGCTCATCGGCGGCCGGGAGCAGATGGTCGAGGACGCCCGCCGGGAGGCGGAGCGGATCATCGGCGCCGCCCACGACCAGCGCGGTTCGCTGATCGCCGACACCGAGATCGCGAGGCGCTCCCAGGCCGAGGCGGACCGGATCCTCGACGAGGCCCGCCGGGAGGCCGAGGAGATCCGGGCCGAGGCCGACGACTACGTCGACAGCAAGCTCGCGAACTTCGAGGTCGTGCTGACCAAGACGATCGGCTCGGTGGACCGCGGCCGGGAGAAGCTGCTGGGTCGCGGCCCGGGCCTGGACGAGGACGGCTACCCGGACGAGGACGCCCCCGAGCGCAGCCACGACCCCGAGACGCAGCGGCAGCAGGCGGACGCCTACGTCGACACCAAGCTGGCGACCTTCGAGGCGGTGCTCTCCAAGACCCTGGAGGCCGTGGGCCGGGGCCGCCAGAAGCTGCTCGGCCGGGTCCCGACCGACGACCTGGGCGTGCACATGGCGGCCCAGGACGCGGCCGGCGGCCAGGGCTCCCGCTCGGCGAGCGACTCCGACTTCCTGGCCGGCCTCGCGGAGCCGGAGCCCCCGCACGCACCGGCGCAGCTCCCCGCCCGGCCGGAGCCGCTGTACGACTCGTACGCCTACCAGCAGCCGGCCGCCCAGCAGCACGACGCGTACTCCTACCAGGACCCGTACGCGGGCTACCAGCAGCAGCCGGACCCGTACTCCGGTGCGGGCACCGGCTCCACCGGAGCGGCTTACGCCGCGCACTACGACGCGCAGCAGCCCGATCCGTACGCGGCCTACCAGCAGCCGCAGCAGACCCAGCAGGCGCAGCACGCGCCGCAGGCCCAGCAGCCCTCGCTCGACGAGACCAGCTTCTTCGACACGAGCATGATCAACCTGGACCAGCTGCGCCAGTACGAACAGGGGCGCTGAACCCGGATTGGGCTCAGAGCGAAGCGCCGGGTATCCTGGCTCTTCGGTCGCGCGTATGCGCCGCGATCCGTGCTGCCCGTACGTGCGGGACATACGCAGCATTCTTCGATCTTCAGCGATCTGTGAAAGCAGGAACGGCCCTGAACACCCGCCTCGACCACCGCAACCCCCTCGTGTTCGACACGCACGAGCTGGGTCGGCGTCCTGGTGCCATGCAGCGGCTGTCCCGCGAGATCGACGCACCGGCGGACCTCGGTCTCGTCGGCGTGATCGGGGTGCCGGAAGGCGCCCCGGTGAAGCTCAACCTCCGCCTGGAGTCGGTCATGGAAGGGGTGCTTGTCACAGGCACCGTCCGTGCATCGGCGACGGGGGAGTGCGTAAGGTGTCTGGAGGCCGTCGAGCGTGAGCTCAAGGCGGACTTCCAGGAGATGTTCTCGTACCCTGACGCCGACGACCGGGGCCGCGGCAAAGCGGAGCCGGCCGACGACGCCGAGGACGACGAGGACACGCTCTTCCTCGAGGACGGTTTGTTCGACCTCGAACCCGTGCTGCGCGATGCGGTGGTGCTCGCACTGCCGATGCAGCCGGTGTGCCGGGAGGACTGTCTCGGACTGTGCCCCGACTGCGGGGTCAGCCTGAACGACGACCCGGACCACCACCACGACGCCGTCGACATCCGTTGGGCGGCATTGCAGGGACTCGTCACCGATCAGGGCGATGAGAAGGACAACATGAGCGGCACTGCGTCTGACGGAGTTCAGAGCGCCGCCGAGAAGCAGGAGAAGTAGCCGTGGCTGTTCCGAAGCGGAAGATGTCGCGCAGCAACACGCGCCACCGCCGGTCGCAGTGGAAGGCTGCGGTCCCCACCCTGGTTTCGTGTGAGCGTTGCCAGGAGCCGAAGCTCCAGCACATCGCGTGCCCGAGCTGCGGCACCTACAACAAGCGCCAGGTCCTCGAGGTCTGAGCGGCTGGTGAGAGGCGCAATGTCTGAGCTGTCCAACGCTGAGAAGCAGGCAGACAGTAACAACGCGGCCTCGTCCCACACGCTTCTGGAAGGGCGGCTCGGGTACCGACTCGAGACCGCCCTTCTGGTGCGTGCGCTGACCCACCGCTCGTACGCGTACGAGAACGGCGGTCTGCCCACCAACGAACGCCTGGAGTTCCTCGGGGACTCCGTGCTGGGACTGGTGGTCACGGACACGCTGTACACGACCCACCCGGACCTCCCCGAAGGCCAGCTGGCCAAGCTTCGGGCCGCGGTGGTCAACTCGCGCGCACTGGCGGAGGTCGGGCGCGGCCTCGACCTCGGCTCCTTCATCCGGCTCGGCCGGGGCGAAGAGGGCACGGGTGGCCGGGACAAGGCCTCCATCCTCGCCGACACCCTTGAAGCGGTCATCGGCGCGGTCTACCTCGACCAGGGCCTCGACGCGGCCTCGGAGCTGGTCCACCGGCTCTTCGACCCGCTCATCGAGAAGTCCTCGAACCTCGGGGCCGGCCTGGACTGGAAGACCAGTCTCCAGGAGCTGACGGCGGCCGAAGGTCTTGGCGTACCGGAATACCTGGTCACCGAGACCGGTCCGGACCACGAGAAGACCTTCACTGCTGCCGCCCGCGTCGGTGGTGTCTCGTACGGCACCGGCACCGGCCGCAGCAAGAAGGAAGCGGAACAGCAGGCCGCGGAGTCCGCATGGCGCGGGATCCGCGCCGCGGCGGACGAGCGGACCGCGGCGGCAGCCCCGGCGGCCGCCGCTCCGGCAGAGGTCCCGGCTTCGGCCGAGGCCGCGGACGGCGGGGTGCCGACGCCCGCCGAACCGGCGCCGGACGCCTGACCTTCCTTCGGGCACTGCCTTCGGGCATCCCTTCGCCCGCCCCTGCACCGCAGGGGCGGGCGAAGCCGTTTCCGGGCGGCCGGTACGCTCGCGGCAGCGCCCAGATCCGCACCCGACGGAGGTATCCCGTGCCCGAGCTGCCCGAAGTGGAAGTCGTACGTCGGGGACTGGAGCGCTGGGTCGCCGGACGGACCGTCGAGGCCGTCGAGGTCCTGCACCCGCGCGCGGTGAGGCGCCACCCCGGCGGCGGGGCCGACTTCGCGGCGCGGCTGCGGGGGGAGACCCTCGGGGCGCCGCAGCGTCGCGGGAAGTACCTGTGGCTGCCCCTGGCGGACCGGGACCTGTCGGTCCTCGGACACCTGGGCATGAGCGGGCAGCTGCTCGTGCAGCCCGAGGACGCCCCCGACGAGAAGCACCTGCGGATCCGGGTGCGCTTCGGCGACGACACCGGCACGGAGCTGCGCTTCGTGGACCAGCGGACCTTCGGCGGGCTCTCGCTGCACGAGACCGTCGCCGACAGCGCCGAGGGGCTGCCCGACGTCATCGCGCACATCGCGCGGGACCCCCTGGACCCCCTGTTCGACGAGGCGGCCTACCACCTCGCGCTGCGTGCCAAGCGGACCACCGTCAAGCGGGCGCTGCTCGACCAGTCACTGATCAGCGGGGTCGGCAACATCTACGCCGACGAGGCGCTGTGGCGCGCGAAGCTGCACTACGAGCGCCCCACGGGGCAGCTCGCGCGCCCCCGGAGCGCGGAACTCCTCGGCCACGTCCGGGACGTGATGAACGCGGCCCTCGCCGTGGGCGGCACGAGCTTCGACAGCCTGTACGTCAACGTGAACGGGGAGTCGGGGTACTTCGACCGTTCGCTCGACGCCTACGGGCGCGAGGACGAGCCGTGCCGCCGTTGCGGGACGCCGATGCGGCGCCGGCCGTGGATGAACCGGTCGAGCTACTTCTGCCCGCGCTGTCAGCGGCCGCCGCGCGCCGCGTCGTAGGTCTCCCGGGCGGACAGGACCGCCGTCATGCTCCCCTCCAGGTGATGGATCAGCGCGAGGAGCCGGTCCGCGACCTCGATGCCGAGGGGGGTCAGTTCGTAGTCGACGCGCGGCGGGTTGGTCGGCTGTGCCTCACGGTGGACGATGCCGTCGCGCTCCAGCGCGTGCAGTGTCTGCGAGAGCATCTTCTCGCTGACGCCCTCCACCCGGCGGCGCAGCTCGTTGAACCGGCACGGGCCCTCGCGCAGGGCGCCCACGGTCAGGCTGCCCCAGCGGCCGGTGACGTGCTCCAGCGTTTCGCGGGACGGGCAGGCGCGCGCGAAGACGTCGAACGGCTGCTCGGACTCGGAGGCATCGGTACAGACAGGGGTCTCCATAGAACAAGCGTACTCCCAGGCAGCGCTAACTCGGAGCTTGCGCTTTCGAAAAGTTAGTGGTTCTCTTTTCTCGTCGCACCACGCTCCGTGCTGCGAGGGAGTCTTCCCGAGGGAGAGATCAGCCTTGTCCGGTATCACGCACACCCCCGTCGTCTCGATCGCCTACCACTCCGGCTACGGCCACACCGCCGTCGTCGCCGAGGCGGTCCGCAACGGCGCCGCGGACGCGGGCGCGACCGTCCACCTGATCAAGGTCGACGAGATCGACGACGCCCAGTGGGAGCTGCTCGACGCCTCCGACGCGATCGTCTTCGGCTCCCCGACGTACATGGGCACGGCCTCGGGCGCCTTCCATGTCTTCGCCGAGGCCTCCTCGAAGCGCTGGTTCGGCGACGCCTGGCAGGACAAGGTCGCGGCCGGCTTCACCAACTCCGCCTCGAAGAGCGGCGACAAGCTGCACACCCTGCAGTTCTTCCAGGTCCTGGCCGCGCAGCACGGGATGAACTGGGTCAACCTGGGCCTGAAGCCGGGCTGGAACTCCAGCACGGCCTCCGAGAACGACCTCAACCGCCTGGGCTTCTTCTCCGGCGCCGCCGCCCAGTCCAACTCCGACGAGGGCGCGGACGCGGTCCACAAGGCCGACATCGCGACGGCCGAGCACCTGGGCCGCCGCGTCGCCGAGCACACCCGCGTCGTCGTCGCGGGCCGCGCGGCCCTGGCCGCCGCCGCGGTCTGATTCCCCCGGCCGCCGCTCCCGGCGGCGGCCGACAGGAGTGTCAGAAGCCGAAGTCCTGGGTCCACCAGGGGCCGCCGGCGGCGAAGTGGACGCCGACGCCCAGGGTGCGGAACTCGCAGTTGAGGATGTTCGCCCTGTCGCCCGGGCTGTTCATCCAGGCCTTCATCACGGACTCGGCGTCGCCCTGGCCGCGGGCTGTGTTCTCGCCGCCGAGGCCCGAGAGGCCGGCTCGGGCCGCGCGGTCCCAGGGGCTGTTGCCGTCGGGGTCGTCGTGGCCGAAGAAGCCGCGGGTGGCCATGTCCTTGCTGAAGGCGCCGGCCAGCGCGGCCAGCGGCGGGTTGGCGCGGACCGGGCCGCAGCCCGCCATGGCGCGCTCCTGGTTCACCAGGGTGACCACGGCCGCCTCCTCCGCGGAGTGACCGTCCAGGCTCGGCCGGGTTGCGGACGCGGTGGGGGCCGGCGTCGTGGGAGCCGGTGTCGTGGGAGCCGGGGTGGTGGGCGCAGGCGTCGTGGGGGCCGGGGTGCCGGGGGCCGGGGTCGTGGGCTCCGGTGTCGTGGGCTGCGGGGCCCCGGTCTTCCGCGGGGCCTCGGGCGAGGGGGCGGGCGCGGCCGGGCGCTCCGTGCTCTGCGCCACCTCGGGTGCGGCGGGGGGAGCGGAGGAGGTCGGCGGGGCCGACGGGGACGGGGAGCTCGACGGGGTGGGCGAGGCCGGCGGAGTCGCGGGGGTCGAAGGGGTCGACGGGGCCGGCTTGGCCGGGGCGGGCGCGGATGCGCTCGGCGTACCGGTCTGCGTCGTGCCGCGGCCCGACAGGCTCGCGAGTCCGCCCTGCTTCTGCAGCAAGGAATCACCCGGGCCGGGGGTGGCCCCGACCCCGGTCTTCGCGGCGGTGGTCTCCGTACCGCTGACGCCCACATAGGGGAACGAGTCGCCGACCGGCACCATGCCGGTGGTGACGGCCGCCGTGCCGAGGGCGACGGCCACCGAGACCCCGAGCAGGCCGGTGCGCAGGGCGGTGCCGTGCGGGCCGCCGCGGCGCGGCGGGGCGGGGAGCCGGTGACGTCCCATCGGTGTCGTGCCTTCCTGACCGGAGCAAGATCATCCCTAACCCACCCAAATGGGTGAGTTCATCGGTGCGCGACTGTACGGCATGGGGCCCTGGGGCGATGTGACCGAAAAGTGGCCGCCCGGATAGCGTTCACGCATGAATGAAGACGTCCGTCTGACCGCCTGGGTGCGCGGTCGTGTGCAGGGAGTGGGCTTCCGCTGGTTCACCAGGGAGAACGCCCTGGAGATCGGCGGGGTGGTCGGCTTCGCCCTCAACCTCGACGACGGGCGAGTGCAGGTGGTCGCCGAAGGTCAACGTGAGAATTGCCACCGGCTGCTCGACTGGCTGCGGTCCGCCGACACGCCCGGCCGGGTGGACGGAGTGACAGAGATCTGGGGGACACCGCGCGGTGGCTACGAGGGTTTCGGGATGCGGTGAGCGATCGACTGATCATGGACTCATCACATCTCCGAGCGTCCGGACCCGGTCGGAACTGGGCATTCGTCGTCGACGCGTTGCCGCGGCGGTCGATCCGTGGAAGGCTCGGAGACGAGGATGATCTCCACGCCCCTCGCGGGGGCCGGGGTGCCCGCCGATACGGGGCGTGATCGTGTTGACCGTCAAACTTTTTGGTGAGACGCTGGAAGCCCCGCGCACCCGAGCTGTTTGGCAGTGCTGGCAGTAGTAAGCGCAGTGACTGACAGTCGCTGCCGGACATCCGCGGGTGCGATTCCCTCACGACCCACACCGCTTCGGTCGGTCACTCAGTGTGGAGGACCATCCATCATGGCAAAGGCGCTTCTCGGTTACGTCGGCGGTTCCGACCCGCGACTCCTCGCCGAGATGCGACGGCTTCAGCAGCGCGTCCAGGACCTCGAGTCCGAGCTCGTACGGATTCAGTCCGAAAATGACGCGCTGAACGCGGCCGCCGCTCAGCACGACGGAGACTCGCTGCTGGACAGCATCGACATCGACGTACCCCAGGCGGAGCCTGCGCTCACCTGATCCGCGCTCATTCGTCGCTCGAATCCAGCCCCGCTTGATCTGCAAGGGACGCTCCGGCGTCCCTTCTTTCTTTGGACTCGCATCAGGGCCCACAGGGCCAGGTGGGGGTCCTGATGCCTTTGACGTCGATCGTGCCCTGCACCTTCATGGGTGAAACCGAACGTGAAAGGTAGAGTCCGGCGGCGTGCACCTCAAGTCCCTGACCCTGCGTGGCTTCAAGTCCTTCGCCTCCGCCACGACCCTGCGCTTCGAACCCGGCATCACCTGCGTCGTGGGTCCGAACGGCTCGGGCAAGTCCAACGTCGTCGACGCGCTGTCCTGGGTCATGGGCGAACAAGGGGCCAAGTCCCTGCGCGGCGGGAAGATGGAGGACGTCATCTTCGCCGGGACCACCGGACGCCCGCCGCTCGGGCGTGCCGAGGTCTCCCTGACGATCGACAACTCTGACGGCGCGCTCCCCATCGACTATGCCGAAGTCACCATCACCCGGATCATGTTCCGCGGCGGCAGCAGCGAGTACCAGATCAACGGTGACACCTGCCGGCTGCTCGACATCCAGGAACTGCTCTCGGACTCCGGCATCGGCCGCGAGATGCACGTCATCGTCGGCCAGGGCCAGCTGGACTCCGTCCTGCACGCCGACCCCATGGGCCGCCGCGCCTTCATCGAGGAGGCGGCCGGCGTACTGAAGCACCGCAAGCGCAAGGAGAAGGCGCTGCGGAAGCTCGACGCGATGCAGGCCAACCTCGCCCGCGTACAGGACCTCGGCGACGAGCTGCGCCGGCAGCTCAAACCCCTTGGCCGGCAGGCCGCGGTCGCCCGGCGGGCGGCCGTGATCCAGGCCGACCTGCGTGACGCGCGGCTCCGCCTGCTCGCCGACGACCTGGTCGCCCTGCGGCGCGCGCTCGACGCGGAGATCGCCGACGAGGCCGCCCTGAAGGAGCGCAAGGAGGACGCCGAAGCCCGGCTCGCGCAGGCGCTGCGGCGCGAGGCCGAGCTGGAGCAGGCCGTACGGGAACTCGCGCCGCGGCTCCAGCGGGCGCAGCAGACCTGGTACGAGCTGTCGCAGCTCGCCGAGCGCGTACGCGGCACCGCCTCCCTGGCGGAGGCGCGGGTCAAGAGCGCGACGGCCCCGGCGGAGGAGGTGCGCAGGGGCCGCGACCCCGAGGACATGGAGCGGGAGGCCGAGCGGATCCGCGAGCAGGAGGCGGAGCTGACGGCCGCCCTGGAAGCGGCCTCCCGCGCCCTGGAGGACACCACCGGGCACCGCGCGGAGCTGGAACGCGAGCTGGAGCAGGAGGAACGCCGGCTCCGGGACGCCGCGCGGGCCATCGCCGACCGGCGCGAGGGGCTGGCCCGGCTGACGGGACGGCTCGGCGCGGCCCGCTCCCGCGCCGGAGCGGCCCAGGCGGAGATCGACCGGCTCGACCTGGCGCGGGACCAGGCGCAGACCCGGGCCGAGGCCGCGCAGGCCGAGTACGAGGCGCTGGCGGAGGAGGTCGGCGGACTCGACGACCCGTCGGCGGAGTCGGACCACGAGGCCGCACGGGCGGAGCTGAGGGAGGCCGAGGCCGGCCTGGGCGCCGCCCGGGAGGCGCTGGCGGCGGCGGAGCGTGAGCGGGCGGCGGTGTCGGCCCGCCGCGACGCGCTGGCACTGGGGCTGCGCCGCAAGGACGGTACGGGGGCGCTGCTCGCGGCCCGCGAACGGCTGGCGGGCCTGCTCGGACCGGCCGCGGAACGCCTGTCGGTCAGCGCCGGGTACGAGGCCGCCGTGGCCGCCGCGCTGGGCTCGGCGGCGGACGCGCTGGCGGTGGCCTCCCCGTCGGCGGCGGCCGGAGCCATCCGCCACCTGCGCGAGGCGGACGCGGGCCGGGCCACCCTCCTGATCACCCCGCCGGCGCCCACCGTGCTCCCGGGCGGTGATACGGCTGCCGCGGCGCCGCTGCCCGGCCAGGGCTCCGGACCCGATGCCGCTCCGGGCCGGCCGGGCACCGCCGCCGAGGGCCGCGCCACGGGTGGCCCGGCCGTCCTGCCGGGACCGGCAGCGGTGCCCGGGCCGGCGGATCCCGCGGCCGGGCCGGGCGCATCGGCCGCGACGGACGCCGTCCCGTCCAGCAGGAGCGCGTACCAGGCAGACGCGGCCGCCCGGACGGACGGGGCCCCCGCGTGCCCCGAGGCGGTCGCGGCGTCGGTGTCCGCCGGGGACGCGGCGCCTCCTGCTCGGACCGCCGAGCCCGGGGCGTCCCGGGTCCCGGCGGTGCCGGGCGGCGCCGTCGCGGCCGGCGCCGTGG
This sequence comes from Streptomyces sp. WAC03905, assembly GCF_057371075.1. Classification (NCBI taxonomy): domain Bacteria; kingdom Bacillati; phylum Actinomycetota; class Actinomycetes; order Kitasatosporales; family Streptomycetaceae; genus Streptomyces; species Streptomyces sp. WAC03905. The sequence continues at coordinate 2,458,846 of NZ_JBXYDZ010000003.1, read as the reverse complement.
CGGCGAGTGCGGTGGCGCCCGCCGGCAGCGCGGCGCCCGGACCGGCCGGCGGGGCCGGGGGAGGCGTCCCCCACCCGGCCCCCGCTTCCGGTGGGACGGCCCCGCCCGTACCCGTCGTGGCGCTGGTGGACGGGGACGGCGAGGTGCTGCGCGCCCTGGCGTGGGTGCTGCGCGACCACGTCGTCGTCGGCACCCTCGACGAGGCCGAGGCGCTCGTCGCGCGGCGCCCGGACGCCGTGGCCGTGACCGTCGAGGGCGACCTCCTCGGTGCCCACCTCGCGCACGGCGGATCCGCCGGGGCGCCCAGCCTGATCGAGGTGCAGGCCGCCGTCGACGAGGCCGCGGCGGAGCTGACCCGGCTGGGCGCGCGGTGCGCGGAACTGACCGAGGCCCAGGGGGCCGCCCAGGCCCGGCGCCGTGACGCGGCCGCCCTGGTGGAGGAGCTGGCCGAGCGGCGGCGCGCCGCCGAGCAGGCCCGCGCCGGGGTCGCCCAGCAGCTCGGCCGCCTGGCCGGGCAGGCGAAGGGGGCCGCCGGTGAGGCCGAGCGCGGCGCCGCCGCCGCGGCGAAGGCCCGGGACGCCCTGGAACAGGCGCTCGCCGAGGTCGAGGAGTGCGCGGAGCGGCTCGCCGTCGCCGAGGAGATGCCGGTGGAGGAGGAGCCGGACAGCTCCCGCCGCGACCGGCTCGCGGCCGACGGGGCCAACGCCCGCCAGACCGAGATGGAGGCGCGGCTCCAGCTGCGGACCCACGAGGAGCGGGTCAAGGGGCTCGCCGGACGGGCGGATTCCCTCGACCGGGCGGCCCGGGCGGAACGCGAGGCCCGCTCCCGGGCCGAGCCGCCGCGCCCGCCGGCGGCACGAGGCGGAGGTGGCCCGCGCGGTGGCCGACGGCGCCCGGCAGCTCCTCGCGCACGTGGAGGTCTCGCTCGGCAGGGCCGACGAGGAGCGGGTGAGCGCCGAACGGGCCAAGGGGCTGCGCGAACGCGAGCTCGCCGACGCGCGCAACAGCGGCCGCGACCTGAAGGGGGAGCTGGACAAGCTCACCGACTCCGTCCACCGGGGCGAGGTGCTCGGCGCCGAACAGCGGCTGCGCATCGAGGCGCTGGAGGCCCGGGCGCTGGAGGAGTTCGGCATGGAGCCCCGCGCGCTCGTCGCCGAGTACGGCCCGGACCAGCCGGTACCGCCGTCCCCGCCGGCCGACGGCGAGGAGCTGCCGCAGGACCCCGAGCACCCGCGCAACCGGCCCGGCCCCTTCGTACGGGCGCAGCAGGAGAAGCGGTTCAAGGCGGCCGAACGGGCCTACCAGCAGCTCGGCAAGGTCAATCCGCTCGCCCTGGAGGAGTTCGCCGCACTCGAAGAGCGTCACAAGTTCCTCAGCGAGCAGTTGGAGGATCTCCGCAAGACGAGGGCCGATCTCCTTCAAGTGGTGAAGGAGGTCGACGAGCGGGTCGAGCAGGTGTTCACCGAGGCGTACCGGGACACGGCGCGGGAGTTCGAGGGCGTCTTCTCCCGGCTGTTCCCCGGCGGCGAGGGGCGGCTGGTCCTCACCGATCCGGACAACATGCTGACCACCGGGGTCGACGTCGAGGCCCGCCCGCCGGGCAAGAAGGTCAAGCGGCTGTCGCTGCTGTCGGGCGGCGAGCGCTCGCTGACCGCGGTGGCCATGCTGGTGTCCATCTTCAAAGCGCGCCCCAGCCCGTTCTACGTGATGGACGAGGTCGAGGCCGCGCTCGACGACACCAACCTGCAGCGGCTGATCCGGATCATGAAGGAGCTCCAGGAGAGCTCGCAGCTGATCGTGATCACGCACCAGAAGCGGACCATGGAGGTCGCGGACGCCCTCTACGGCGTTTCCATGCAGGGCGACGGGGTATCGAAGGTCATCAGCCAACGTCTCCGCTGAGGCATACAACTTCAAGAAGTGAATTCAAGGGTGCCGGTCTCTGCGGTAGTGCGAACTCAGCCCCAGCTCTTGACTTCAGAAATTGAACGCATAGGCTCGCTCCGCTGTCCCCCGGCTTCGAGTGGTGCCCGATCTTGAACTGTGCGCCACTGTGAAGACGGACGAAACCCCCACGGAGCACACCTTGACCAGCAGCACATCGCGGGCCTCGGCGCCCGGCGGCGGAGCCTCGCCCCAGCCCGACCACCTCGGCCACGTCATCTTCATCACCGCGGCCGCTGCCATGGGCGGCTTCCTCTTCGGGTACGACAGCTCCGTCATCAACGGCGCCGTCGTCGCGATCCGCGAGCGGTTCGACGTCGGCTCGGAGGCGCTCGCCCAGGTGATCGCAGCCGCGCTGATCGGCTGCGCCATCGGCGCCGCCACCGCGGGCCGGCTCGCCGACCGGATCGGCCGAATCCGCTGCATGCAGATCGCGGCCGTCCTCTTCACCGCCAGCGCCATCGGTTCGGCCCTGCCGTTCGCGCTCTGGGACCTCGCGATGTGGCGCGTGATCGGCGGCTTCGGCATCGGCATGGCCTCCGTCATCGGCCCCGCCTACATCGCCGAGGTGTCACCGCCCGCCTACCGCGGCCGCCTCGCCTCCTTCCAGCAGGCCGCCATCGTGATCGGCATCGCGGTCTCCCAGCTCGTCAACTGGGGCATCCTCAACCTCGCCGACGGCGACCAGCGCGGCGAGATCGGCGGCCTGGAGGCCTGGCAGTGGATGCTGGGCGTCATGGTCGTCCCGGCCGTGCTCTACGGGCTGCTGTCCTTCGTCATCCCGGAGTCCCCGCGCTTCCTGGTCTCCGCCGGCCGCACCGACGAGGCCAAGAAGGTGCTGGCCGAGGTCGAGGGTTCCAAGGTCGACCTGGACGGGCGCGTCCGCGAGATCGAGCACGCGATGCACTCCGAGACCAAGTCCACCTTCAAGGACCTGCTCGGCGGCCGCTTCGGTTTCCTGCCCATCGTCTGGGTCGGCATCGGGCTCTCGGTCTTCCAGCAGCTCGTCGGCATCAACGTGATCTTCTACTACAGCTCCTCGCTGTGGCAGTCCGTCGGCATCGACCCGACCAGCTCGTTCCTCTACTCCTTCACCACGTCGATCATCAACATCGTCGGCACGGTGATCGCGATGATCTTCGTCGACCGGATCGGCCGCAAGCCCCTCGCCCTCATCGGCTCCGCGGGCATGGCCGTCTCCCTCAGCCTGTGCGCGTGGGCGTTCTCCTTCACGTCCGGCACCGGCGACGACATCACCATGCCCGACGCCCAGGCCACGGTGGCCCTGGTCGCCGCGCACACCTTCGTGCTCTTCTTCGCCCTGTCCTGGGGCGTGGTGGTCTGGGTGCTGCTCGGCGAGATGTTCCCGAACCGCATCCGGGCCGCGGCGCTCGGCGTGGCCGCCTCGGCCCAGTGGATCGCCAACTGGGTCATCACCGTCTCGTTCCCGTCCCTGTCGGACTGGAGCCTGTCCGGCGCCTACGTGATCTACACCGTCTTCGCACTGCTCTCGATCCCGTTCGTCCTCAAGTGGGTGCCGGAGACCAAGGGCAAGGCGCTGGAGGAGATGGGGTAACCATCCCCGCCACCACCCCGTCTCCTCGGTACTGCCCCGGCTCAGCCCTTGAGCCGGGGCAGTACCCGTTCGCACAGCAGGTGCAGGCTGCGCCAGCCCTCGTCCAGCGGCATCCCGCCGCACAGCGGGTGCAGCACCAGGTTCCCCGCCTCACCCGCGCCCCGGCCGTACGCCACCGCCTCCTCCGGCGTGAGGACCCGGTAGACGCCCTCCGCGCGCAGCTCCGCCACTGAGCGCGCGGACGACCGTACGGCGCTGCGGATGTCCTTGGACTGCCAGGACGCGTACATCCCTGCCTCGTGGAGGAAGTGCTCCCCGTACTGCGCCCAGACCCGGTCCGGGTCCTCCGCGATGTGCAGCAGCGGGGTCTCGGCCGCGGGCATCATGCAGAAGCCCTCCGTGCCGTACTCCGCCAGCCGCGCCGTGTAGTACGCCTCCAGCTCCGGCAGGTGCGCGCTGGGGAAGAAGGGCAGCCCCAGCCGGGCCGCGCGCCGCGCCGCCGCCTGCGAGCTGCCGCCCACCAGCAGCAGCGGGTGCGGCCGGGTGAACGGCGTCGGGGTCACCCGTACCGTGCGGCCGCGGAACTCGAAGGGCTCGCCCGTCCACGCCTTCAGCAGGGTCTCCAGCAGCTCGTCCTGGAGCCGGCCGCGCCGGCCCCACTCCACGCCGTGCTGCTCGTACTCCTCGGGCCGGTAGCCGATCCCCGCGACCGTGACCAGGCGCCCGCCGCTCAGCAGGTCGAGGACGGCGATGTCCTCGGCGACCTTCAGCGGGTCGTACAGCGGGCCGATGATCGCCGACACGGTGACGGCGATGCGGCGGGTCGCGCCGAAGACCGCCCCCGCGAAGGCGAAGGGGGAGGGCAGCCAGTTGTTGTCCGTGCCGTGGTGCTCCTCGGTCTGGACGGTGTCGATCCCGCGGTCGTCCGCGTAGCGCGCCATCTCCAGCGCCGCCTTGTAGCGGGCCGAGAGGGACTCGGGGGTGCCGCCGGGGTCGACGAGATTGAACCGGGCCACGGTGATGGGCATGGAGGAGTCCCCCTTCGCCGGATGGGGTGGGCTGGCGAAGGGGGACGTTAGCTGACGCAGCGTCAGTTGGACAGGGATCCGGCGCGCTCCCGCTCCCGCTGCGGCGCGGGGGCCGGGCCGGCCGGAGCCGTGCGCGGCAGTACGGCGTACAGCACGCCGGAGGTCACGATGCCGGCCACCCAGCCGAGGCCGTTCTGCCCGATCCAGGTGGTGGCCAGCGGCCCGGCGAACCAGTCCACCTCGGTGAAGAGCAGGCCCACCACCAGGGCGAGCGCCCACGCCGTCATGGCCTGCCAGGCGAAACCGCCCTTGTACCAGTAGGCACTGGTCCGCGTGGTGTCCAGCAGCGCGGGCCCGTCGTAGTCCTTGCGGCGCAGCATGTCCACGCCGAAGACGCCGATCCACGCGGAGAAGGCCACGGCCAGCAGGGTCAGGAAGGAGATGAAGGAACCGAAGAAGCTGGTCGCCACCACCATCAGCAGGAAACCGAACACCAGGCTGATGGCCGCGTTGACGCTGACCGCCCAGGCACGCGGGACCTTGATGCCGAGGGTCTGGGCGGTGAAGCCCGCCGAGTACATGGACATCGAATTGATCAGCAGCATGCCGACGAGCGCGATCAGCAGGTACGGGACCGCGATCCAGGTGGGCAGGAGCTCGCCGATGAAGGAGACCGGGTCCTGGGCGGTGGCCAGGTCCGGGGTGCCGACGGCCATGACCGCACCCATCAGGACCATCGGGAGCACGACGATGCCGGCGCCGCCGACCGTGGCGCCGACCAGGCCCTTGGAGGAGGCGGTGCGCGGCAGGTAGCGGGTGAAGTCGGGGCCCGAGGGCACCCAGCTGATGCCGCCGGCCGCGATGGTGCCGATGCCCGCGACCATCATCGCGGTGGAGCCGGCGGGCTTGTCGAAGACGGCCGGCCAGTCGGTGGTGAAGAGCAGGTAGCCCAGGACGAGCACGCTGAAGGCGCCGAACAGGTACGTCGACCACTTCGAGCAGACCCGCAGGGCACCGATGCCCAGACCCGAGACCACGAAGGTGCAGCCCACGAAGAACAGCAGGGTGACCACGATCAGGGGGGTGTTGCTCCTGATCCCGAAGAGCAGGTCGAGCACGGTCAGCACGGCATAGGCGCCGCTGACCGCGTTGATGGTCTCCCAGCCCCAGCGGGCCACCCAGATCAGCGCGCCCGGGAAGAGGTTGCCGCGCTGCCCGAACACCGCCCGCGACAGCGCCATGCCGGGAGCGCCGCCGCGCTTTCCGGCGATCGAGATCAGGCCGACGATCCCGTACGAGACGACCGGTGCCACGGCCGCGACGACGAGCACCTGCCAGATGTTGAGCCCGTTGAAGATCACCAGACCCGCGCCCATGGTCAGCAGCAGCACGCTGATGTTGGCGGCGACCCAGGTCGGGACGAGCTCGCGGACCCGGCCGCCCCGCTCGCCGTCCGGGACGGGCTCCAGGCCGCGGGTCTCCATCGCGGAATCGGTCGTGCCGTCGGCGGGCTCGGCAGGCATGCGGCTGCTCCCTGGGAGGTCTGAGGGGAAGTCGCCCATCATCGTAGATGTGCTGCTAAAACGACAAACAGAGGCTTACGTCCCGGTGGGTGCGCCCGGGTCCCCGGCTCCGAGGTGGCCGTAACCGATACTGGTGGGGTTATGGACATCCTCATCCTTGCTGTAGTCATCGCCCTGGTCGCGGTCGGTGCGATCAGCGGGCTCGTGGTCAGCAGCCGCAAGAAGAAGCAGCTGCCGCCCCCGGCACCGCCGAGCACGCCGACCATCACTGCCCCGCCTGCCGAGCCGCAGGTGGGGGAGGACGCCGTAGAGACGGCGGAAGAGCCGCGCCGCACGATCGAGGAGGTCGGACTCCCGGGGGCCGAGGCTCCCGCCGCGGCGCCCGTGGTCGTCGAGCCCGAGGTCCCGGCCGCGCCCGAGATCGAGGTGCCCGAGCCCACCGCGGGCCGTCTGGTCCGGCTGCGCGCCCGTCTCGCCCGGTCGCAGAACTCCCTCGGCAAGGGGCTGCTCACGCTGCTCTCGCGCGAGCACCTCGACGAGGACACCTGGGAGGAGATCGAGGAGACCCTCCTCGTCGCCGACGTCGGCGTCGTCCCCACCCAGGAGCTCGTCGAGCGCCTCCGTGAGCGGGTCAAGGTCCTCGGCACCCGCACCCCGGCGGACCTGCGCACCCTGCTCAAGGAGGAGCTGCTGACCCTGGTCGGCACCGACTTCGACCGCGCCGTGAAGACCGAGAGCGGCGAGGACACCCCCGGCGTGATCATGGTCGTCGGCGTCAACGGCACCGGCAAGACCACCACCACGGGCAAGCTGGCGCGGGTGCTCGTCGCCGACGGCCGCAGCGTGGTGCTCGGCGCGGCCGACACCTTCCGCGCCGCCGCCGCCGACCAGCTGCAGACGTGGGGCGAGCGCGTCGGCGCCCGTACGGTGCGCGGCCCCGAGGGCGGCGACCCGGCGTCGATCGCCTACGACGCGGTCAAGGAGGGCATCGCCGAGGGCGCCGACGTCGTGCTCATCGACACCGCCGGCCGCCTGCACACCAAGACCGGTCTCATGGACGAGCTCGGCAAGGTCAAGCGCGTCGTCGAGAAGCACGGCCCGCTGGACGAGATCCTGCTGGTCCTGGACGCCACCACCGGGCAGAACGGCCTCACCCAGGCACGCGTCTTCGCCGAGGTCGTGGACATCACCGGCATCGTGCTGACCAAGCTCGACGGCACGGCCAAGGGCGGCATCGTCGTCGCCGTCCAGCGCGAGCTGGGCGTTCCGGTCAAGCTCATCGGTCTCGGCGAGGGCGCCGACGACCTGGCGCCGTTCGAGCCCGAGGCGTTCGTGGACGCCCTGATCGGCGACTGAGCAGGACCCGCGATCACGCCGGTGCCCCCGCCTTCCGCACGGAACGCGGGGGCACCGGCGTGATCGGGCGCCTCAGCGGCGGAACCGGTGGCAGATGTACGCCAGGGTGCCCAGCAGCAGCCGGGCCTGCGGCGGGCCGCCGGCGGAGTCGAGCGCGGGCGGCCGCAGCCAGCCGGCCTGGCCGAGCCCGGCCCGGTCCGAGGGCGGGGCGGTCACGAAGGACCCCGGGCCCAGGGCGCGCAGGTCCAGGTCGGCGTCGTCCCAGCCCATCCGGTACAGCAGCTGCGGCAGCTCCGCCGCCGCGCCGGGGGCCACGAAGAACTGCGCCCGGCCGTCCGCGGTGACGATGACCGGGCCGAGCGGCAGCCCCATCCGCTCCAGCCGCACCAGGGCGCGCCGCCCGGCCTCCTCGGAGACCTCGATGACGTCGAAGGCGCGGCCCACCGGGAGCAGGACCGCGGCGCCCGGGTGCTCGCCCCAGGCCTCGGTGACCTCGTCCAGGGTGGCGCCGGCCGGGACCGTCGGGGCGAAGGCCAGCGGATGCGCACCGGGCGCCGCGCACCGGGCGTCCCCGCAGGAGCAGTCGCGCGAGGGGGCCGCGGCGCGGGCCCCGGGGACCACGTCCCAGCCCCACAGTCCGGTGTACTCCGCCACCGCCGTGCACTCCGAGGTCCGGCCGCGGCGCCGGGTGCCGGAACGGAACTCCCTGGTGCCGCGGCTGCCGCCGATCGTGAAGCCCATGCCCATGCCCATGCCCCCTCCAACGGGTCGGACGTGCCGGTGGTTACGACGCCTCGGTGGGGACGCCGGCGGAGCCCGCCACCGTGGCCGCGCGGCGGTCCGCCGCGGGGCCGCCGGGGAGTGCCCGCCGCTGCCGCCCGGCGCACTCCTCGCCGCGCGCGCCCCGAGCGCACTCCAGTCCAACCGGTCCGTTTCACCTTGGTGTCAAGTGAATCGCGCCTGGCCGGTGGCGAGTTCATTCGAAGGGGTGGCGAATGGTGGCGTTTCTGGAAACGACCTCGCGGCAGGGGTGATCGTAGGATTACTTTCGGTACACGAACCCCGAGGCGGGCCCGTGCGTGGGTATGCCGGAGGCAATGCGTGAAGGACCTGTGAAGGTCCGTGGTGACGCTCGGCGTACCGGCCAGGGTTTCGTGTGGAAGAGGCTGAGCGGATGGGGGCGTTCCAGTGAGCGGCAACGGCGCAAGCGGAACGATCGACGGTGCTGCTGCGCGCAACGAACAGCTGACCTCGTGGTTCGTCCGCAGCGGATGGTCGAAGGGCGAACTCGCCCGTCAGGTCAACCGCCGGGCCCGGCAGATGGGCGCCCACCACATCAGCACCGACACCTCCCGGGTGCGCCGCTGGCTGGACGGCGAACAGCCCCGCGAACCCGTACCGCGCATCCTGGCCGAGCTGTTCTCCGAGCGGTTCGGCTCCGTCGTCGCCATCGAGCAGCTCGGCCTGCGCACCGCCCACCAGACCCCCTCCGTCTCCGGGGTCGACCTGCCCTGGGCCGGCCCGCAGACCGTCGAACTCCTCGGGGAGTTCTCCCGCAGCGACCTGATGCTGGCCCGGCGCGGCTTCCTCGGGACCTCGCTCGCCCTCTCCGCCGGTCCCGCCCTCATCGAGCCCATGCAGCGCTGGCTCGTCCCGGCCCCGGCCGCCGACCCGGGAGCGCGCGGGACGGGGCCGACGGGAGCCCTCGGCGGGCACCGCCCGCCCCGGCTCTCCGAACCGGAACTGGACCTCCTCGACGCCACCACCGTGATGTTCCGCCAGTGGGACGCCCAGTGCGGGGGCGGCCTGCGCCGCAAGGCCGTCGTGGGCCAGCTCCACGAGGTCACCGACCTGCTCCAGGAGAACCACCCCGCCCCCGTCATGAAGCGGCTCTTCAAGGTCGCCGCGGAACTGGCCGAGCTGGCCGGCTGGATGAGCTACGACATCGGCCTGCACCCCACCGCGCAGAAGTACTTCGTCCTCGCGCTGCACGCCGCCAAGGAGGCCGGGGACAAGCCCCTCGGCTCGTACATCCTGTCCGGCATGAGCCGCCAGATGATCCACCTGGGCCGGCCCGAGGACGCCCTCGAACTCGTCCACCTCGCGCAGTACGGCAGCCGCGACTGCGCCGGCCCGCGCACCCAGGCCATGCTGTATGCGATGGAGGCCCGCGCCTACGCCAACATGGGCCAGCCCAGCCGCTGCAAGCGGGCCGTGCGCATGGCCGAGGACACCTTCTCCGACGTCGGCTTCGCCGACGAGCCGGAGCCGGACTGGATCCGCTTCTTCTCCGAGGCCGAGCTGAACGGCGAGAACTCCCACTCCTACCGGGACCTGGCCTACGTCGCCGGGCGCAGCCCCATGTACGCCTCCCTCGCCGAGCCGGTCATGGAGCGTGCCGTCGAGCTCTTCGAGAAGGACCAGGAGCACCAGCGCTCCTACGCCCTCAACCTCATCGGCATGGCGACCGTCCACCTCCTCCAGCGCGAACCCGAGCAGGCCGCCACCCTCGTCGACCGGGCGCTCGACGTGGCGGGAAAGGTGCGCTCCGAACGGGTGAACACCCGCCTGCGCAAGACCGTGGACAGCGCCGCCCGTGAATACGGCGACGTCGCCGACGTGGTCCGGCTCACCGACCACCTCGCCTCCCGGCTCCCCGAAGCCGCGGAGGCCGTCTGACGGCCCCGTAGGCCGTTCCCCGAGGCCCCGGCCGCGGCAGTCACCCCGAGAAGCCCGATCAGGCTCCCCCAGCCAGGACGTCCGGGTCACTGCCGCGGTCGGCCATCCCCCGCGCGCCTGGACCGGCGCCGCTCCCGGGGCGGGCGCTGCCCGCCCTGGGGTCCGCCCCGTGTGCGCTCGCCGTGTTCATCGCTGCGTAACAGCACGGACCTCTTCGTCACGGCGGCGAAACATCGTGTGGCGCCGCCGGAAACCGGCCTGCGCGAATCTCATGGCCAATAACCGGCCAGTTCCTTCTGCCGCCGCTCAGGTTTTCACGGTCGCCCGCACGCGAACGTACCGACGACGAGGAGACGCCGATGGCATCAGCCATCACGACCCTCGCTGCAGACGCCCCCACGCTGTCTGCCGCGAACACCGGGTTCATGCTCATCTGCTCCGCCCTGGTCATGCTGATGACCCCGGGACTCGCCTTCTTCTACGGAGGCATGGTCCGCGTCAAGAGCAGCCTCAACATGCTGATGATGAGCTTCATCAGCCTCGGGATCGTCACGATCCTGTGGGTCCTCTACGGCTTCAGCCTCGCCTTCGGCACCGACTCCGGCTCCCTCATCGGCTGGAACTCCGACTACGTGGGCCTCAGCGGCATCGGCATCACCGAGCTCTGGGACGGCTACACCATCCCGGTCTACGTCTTCGCCGTCTTCCAGCTGATGTTCGCCGTCATCACCCCGGCCCTGATCAGCGGCGCCCTCGCCGACCGCGTGAAGTTCAGCGCCTGGGTCCTCTTCACCGCCCTGTGGGTCACCGTCGTCTACTTCCCCGTCGCCCACTGGGTCTGGGGCGCCGGCGGCTGGCTCTTCGAGATGGGCGTCATCGACTTCGCCGGCGGCACCGCCGTCCACATCAACGCCGGCGCCGCCGCCCTCGGCGTGATCCTCGTCATCGGCAAGCGCGTCGGCTTCAAGAAGGACCCGATGCGCCCGCACAGCCTGCCCCTGGTGATGCTGGGCGCCGGTCTCCTCTGGTTCGGCTGGTTCGGATTCAACGCGGGCTCCTGGCTCGGCAACGACGACGGCGTCGGCGCGGTCATGTTCGTCAACACCCAGGTCGCCACCGCCGCCGCCATGCTGGCCTGGCTCGCCTACGAGAAGCTGCGGCACGGCTCCTTCACCACCCTCGGCGCCGCCTCCGGCGCGGTCGCCGGCCTCGTCGCCATCACCCCCGCCGGCGGCGCGGTCAGCCCCCTCGGGGCGATCGCCGTCGGCGCCATCGCCGGTGTCCTGTGCGCCATGGCCGTGGGCCTGAAGTACAGGTTCGGCTACGACGACTCCCTCGACGTCGTCGGTGTCCACCTCGTCGGCGGCATCGCCGGCTCCCTGCTCGTCGGCCTCTTCGCCACCGGCGGGGTCCAGTCCGACGTGGCCGGCCTCTTCTACGGCGGCGGTCTGGAGCAGCTCGGCAAGCAGGCCGTCGGCGTCTTCTCCGTCCTCGCCTACTCTCTGGTGGCATCCGCGGTGCTCGCCTTCCTCCTCGACCGGACGATCGGGATGCGCGTCGCCGAAGACGTCGAGGTCGCCGGCATCGACCAGAGCGAACACGCCGAGACCGCCTACGACTTCAGCGGCGCCGGTGGCGGAGCCGCCGCGCGGAGCACCGCCGCCCCCCTCCCCACCGCCGCGAGCAAGAAGGTTGACGCATGAAGCTGATCACCGCGATCGTCAAGCCGCACAAGCTGGACGAGATCAAGGAAGCCCTCCAGGCCTTCGGAGTGCAGGGCCTCACGGTCAGCGAAGCCAGCGGCTACGGCCGCCAGCGCGGCCACACCGAGGTCTACCGCGGTGCCGAGTACCAGGTCGACCTCGTCCCCAAGATCCGCATCGAGGTGCTGGTCGAGGACTCCGACGCCGAAGAACTCATCCGGGTCGTCGTCAGCGCCGCGTCCACCGGCAAGATCGGCGACGGCAAGGTGTGGAGCGTCCCCGTGGACTCCGTCGTCCGGGTCCGCACCGGCGAGCGCGGCGCCGACGCGCTCTGAGGCTGACGGGAGCCCCTGGGTGACGAGCACCGAAGACACCACGGACCACACGGCCGACTCGGGACCCAGCGGATACGCCGCGGCCCGGCTGCGACTCCTCCAGGAGGAGTCGCGGTCCGGGCCCGCGCGGCGTTCCGCCCTGGCCGCACTGACCGACGCATGGCTGAACGACCTCTTCGCCACCGCCGTACGCGAGAGCGGGGTCCGCGGCGCCACCCTCGTGGCCGTGGGCGGCTACGGCAGGGCCGAACTCTCCCCGCGCAGCGACCTCGACCTCCTGCTGCTGCACGACGGCCGGGCCGAGCCCCGGGCGCTCGCCGCACTCGCCGACCGCCTCTGGTACCCGGTGTGGGACCTCGGCATCGCCCTCGACCATTCGGTGCGCACCCCCGCCGAGGCCCGCAGGACCGCCGCCGAGGACCTCAAGGTGCACCTGGGCCTGCTGGACGCCCGTACCGTCGCCGGCGACGCCGGCCTCCTCGCCGGACTGCGCACCTCCGTCCTGGCCGACTGGCGCAACCAGGCGCGCGAACGGCTCCCGCAACTGCACTCCCTCTGCCGCGAGCGGGCCGAGCGGGCCGGAGAACTGCGCTTCCTGCTCGAACCCGACCTCAAGGAGGCCCGCGGCGGGCTCCGCGACGCCACCGCCCTGCGGGCGGTCGCCGCCTCCTGGCTCGCCGACGCCCCGCGCGAAGGCCTCGCAGAGGCCCGCCGGCGGCTCCTGGACGCGCGTGACGCCCTCCACCTCGTCACCGGCCGGGCCACCGACCGGCTCTCCCTGCAGGAACAGGACCAGGTCGCGGCGCAGCTCGGGCTGCTCGACGCCGACGCGCTGCTGCGGGAGGTCTACGAGGCCGCACGCGTGGTCGCGTACGCCGCGGACGTGACCTGGCGCGAGGTCGGACGGGTCCTGCGGGCCCGCGCCGCCCGGCCCCGGCTGCGCGGACTGCTCGGCGGCCGCGGTGCCACCGCCGCCGCCCGGGCGCCCCTGGCCGAAGGCGTGGTGGAGTCCGACGGGGAGGCCGTCCTGGCCCTGGCCGCCCGCCCGGACCGCGATGCCGTCCTGGGCCTGCGGCTGGCCGCCGCGGCCGCTCAGGCGGGACTGCCCGTCTCCCCGCACGCCGTACGCCGGATCGCGCAGCAGGGCAGGGCGCTGCCGGTGCCCTGGCCGGCCGAGGCCCGCGAGCAGCTGCTGACGCTCCTGGGCGCGGGCGAGCCGACGGTGGCCGTCTGGGAGGCCATGGAGGCGGAAGGGCTGATCACCCGGCTGCTCCCCGACTGGGAGCGGGTGCACTGCCGCCCCCAGCGCAACCCCGTCCACACCTGGACCGTCGACCGGCACCTGATCGAGACCGCCGTGCGCGCGGCGGCCCTCACCCGTCGGGTGGGCCGCCCCGACCTGCTGCTGATGGCCGCGCTGCTGCACGACATCGGCAAGGGCTGGCCCGGCGACCACTCCGTCGCCGGGGAGACCATCGCCCGCGACGTCGCCGCCCGCGTGGGCTTCGACACCGGTGACGTCGCCGTGCTGGGGGCCCTCGTGCGCCACCACCTGCTGCTGATCGACACCGCGACCCGCCGTGACCTCGACGACCCGGCCACCGTCCGGTCCGTCGCCGAGGCCGTCGGATCCGTGGGCACGCTGGAGATACTGCACGCCCTCACCGAGGCCGACGCCCTGGCCACCGGGCCGGCCGCGTGGAGCGCCTGGCGGGGCTCCCTCGTGGCGGACCTCGTCGCGCGCGTCGCCGCCGTGCTGCGCGGCGCGACCCCGGCCGAACGGGAACCGGAGATCCCGAGCGCCGAGCAGGAACGACTGGCCGTGGAGGCACTGCGCACGCGCGAGCCGGTCGTGGCGCTGCGCGCCCGGGAGGAGGAAGAGGACGCGGTCGGCGTCGAGCTCGTGGTGGCGGTCCCCGACCAGCCCGGGGTCCTGCCCGCCGCGGCCGGCGTACTGGCCCTGCACCGGCTCACCGTACGGGCGGCGGACCTGCGCTCCGTGGAACTCCCGGACCGGCTGGGGGAGGTCCTGGTCCTGCGGTGGCGGGTGGCGGCCGAGTACGGGGCGCTGCCCGAGGCCGCCCGGCTGCGCACCGACCTGGTCCGTGCCCTCGACGGCTCGCTCGACGTGCCGGCGAAGCTGGCGGACCGCGAGGCCGCCTACCCCCGCCGGCGGGGCGTCGTCCCGCCGCCGCCCCGGGTCACGGTGGTCCCGGACGTCTCCTCGCTGGCCACGGTGCTGGAGGTGCGCGCCCCCGACGCCGTCGGCCTGCTGCACCGCGTCGGGCGGGCCCTGGAGACCGGCGGGGTCCGGGTGCGCAGCGCGCACGTCTCCACCCTGGGCGCCAACGCGGTGGACACCCTGTACGTGACGACCCCGGAGGGCAAACCCCTGGACGCCGCCGACGCCGCCGCCCTCGCCGCCGCCGTGGCGGCCGCCCTCGCGTAGCCGCGTGCGCCGCCGCTGCCCGGGCTCCCGAGCAGCGGCGGACCGTACCGGGTGCAGGCAGGTCCCCGGACGGGGGAAGCGCCCGATACCCTGGGGGACGACCACAACGCCCCCGACCCGAGGAATCGCGACCACCGTGTTCGATACGCTCTCCGACCGCTTGGCGAATACCTTCAAGGGCCTGCGCGGCAAAGGCCGGCTGTCCGAGGCTGACATCGACGCCGCGGCCCGGGAAATCCGTATCGCGCTCCTCGAGGCCGACGTCGCCCTCCCGGTCGTCCGCTCCTTCATCGCGAACGTCAAGGAACGCGCGCGCGGTGAAGAGGTCAGCAAGGCCCTGAACCCGGGCCAGCAGGTCCTGAAGATCGTCAACGACGAACTCGTCACCATCCTCGGCGGCGAGACCCGGCGGCTGCGCTTCGCCAAGACCGCCCCCACCGTGATCATGCTGGCCGGTCTCCAGGGTGCGGGTAAGACCACCCTCGCCGGAAAGCTCGGCCTCTGGCTGAAGGGGCAGGGCCACGCCCCGCTCCTCGTCGCCTGCGACCTGCAGCGCCCCAACGCCGTCAACCAGCTGAGCGTGGTCGCCGAGCGCGCCGGCGTCGCCGTGTACGCGCCCCAGCCCGGAAACGGCGTCGGCGACCCGGTCCAGGTCGCGAAGGACTCCGTCGAGTACGCGCGGACCAAGCAGTTCGACATCGTCATCGTCGACACCGCCGGCCGCCTCGGCATCGACGCCGAGCTGATGCAGCAGGCCGCGGACATCCGCGACGCCGTCAGCCCGGACGAGATCCTCTTCGTCGTCGACGCCATGATCGGCCAGGACGCGGTCAACACCGCCGAGGCCTTCCGCGACGGTGTCGGCTTCGACGGCGTGGTGCTCTCCAAGCTCGACGGCGACGCCCGCGGTGGTGCCGCGCTCTCCATCGCGCACGTCACCGGCAAGCAGATCATGTTCGCCTCGAACGGCGAGAAGCTCGACGACTTCGACGCCTTCCACCCCGACCGCATGGCGGGCCGGATCCTCGACATGGGTGACATGCTCACCCTCATCGAGCAGGCCGAGAAGACCTTCTCGCAGGCCGAGGCCGAGAAGATGGCGGCCAAGCTCGCCAAGGGCCCCAAGGAGTTCACGCTCGACGACTTCCTTGCCCAGATGGAGCAGGTCCGCAAGATGGGCTCCATCTCCAAGCTGCTCGGCATGCTGCCCGGCATGGGGCAGATCAAGGACCAGATCAACAACATCGACGAGCGCGACGTCGACCGCACCGCCGCGATCATCAAGTCGATGACCCCGGCCGAGCGCCAGGACCCGACGATCATCAACGGCTCGCGCCGCGCCCGTATCGCCAAGGGCTCCGGCACCGAGGTCAGCGCCGTCAAGTCGCTGGTCGAGCGGTTCTTCGACGCGCGCAAGATGATGTCCCGCATGGCCCAGGGCGGCGGGATGCCGGGCATGCCGGGCATCCCCGGGATGGGCGGCGGCCCGGGCCGGCAGAAGAAGCAGGTCAAGCAGGCCAAGGGCAAGCGCAAGAGCGGCAACCCGATGAAGCGCAAGGAAGAGGAGGCCGCAGCCGCGGCCCGCCGTGAGCAGGGCCCGCAGGCGGCCGACCCGGCGGCGGCTTCCAACTCGTTCGGCCTGCCCACCGGCGGTCAGGGCGGTCAGGAATTCGACCTCCCGGACGAGTTCAAGAAGTTCATGAAGTAGGACGCGGACAGCCGCGACGAGGGCCCCGGCCGGGAGGTGAGCAGCAGCTCACCGGTCGGGGCCCTTCCGTTCACCGGCGTGCCGCTCCTCCCCGCCCCGAAGCTCCGGGAAGCCGTTACGCCACCCGGGCGATGACGTACCGGAAGATGTTCGGCAGCCAGACGGTGCCGTCGGCTCGCTCGAAGGGGTGAAGCGCCTCGGCCAGCTCCTTCTCCGCGAGCGCGGCGTCCGACGCCCCGTCGTACAGCCCGGTCGACACGAGCCCCCGGACCGCGCTGTCGACGTCCGCGTAGCCGAACGGGCAGAACACCCGCCCCGAGCCGTCCGGCCGCAGCCCGGCCCGCTCCACCACCGCGTCCAGGTCCCCGGGCGCCGGACCGCCGCCCAGCACCGAGGGCACCGTGCAGCGTTCGGCCGGACCCCAGCCGGCGAGCACCACGGCCCCGCCGCGTCTGACCGCGGGCAGCGCCGAGGCCAGGGCCGCCGGTGCGGGGGAGAAGGCCAGCAGGGCGTCGTAGGGACGGGGCGGCGAGGGCGCCGCCGGCGGGGCCGGCAGCACCTCCAGCAGCCGTTCGCGGGCCAGCGCCCGGCGGGCCGGATCGGCCTCCACCCCCGTGGCCGCGGCTCCCCGCGCGGTCGCCAGCAGCAGGGCCAGGCCGGCCCCGCAGTCGAGGCCCAGCAGCCGGTCGCCCGGCCCGACCTCCAGCCGGTCGTAGACCGCCTCGTACAGCGGTACCAGCATCCGTTCCTGGATCTCCGCCCAGTCCCGGGCGACGAGCGTCGCGGTCGGCGTCGGTGTCATCGAAGAAGCGCTCCTGATTCCGTGTCGCCCCCCAGCCCCCGTTGCCAGGGAACTCCCCATTCGCCCCCGCGTCCAGAGGAGCGAGGCACCCGATTCACGCATCCCGTGCCCGGCGCCGTACGATTCGCGGCATGGCAAAGGCACCCGTTCTCACCCCGCAGGCGGAGGATTTCCCCCGCTGGTACCAGGATCTGATCAACAAGGCCGAGCTGGCCGACAACGGTCCGGTCCGCGGCACCATGGTCATCCGACCGTACGGCTACGGCCTGTGGGAGCGGATGCAGCAGGAGATGGACGCCCGCATCAAGGACCAGGGCGCCCAGAACGCGTACTTCCCCCTCTTCATCCCCCAGTCGTACCTGACGCGCGAGGCCGAGCACGTCGAGGGCTTCGCCCCCGAGCTCGCGGTCGTCACCCACGGCGGCGGCAAGGAGCTGGAGGAGCCGGTCGTCGTCCGGCCCACGTCCGAGACGATCATCAACGACTACTTCTCCAAGTGGGTCCAGAGCTACCGCGACCTGCCCCTGCTGATCAACCAGTGGGCCAACGTGGTCCGCTGGGAGATGCGCCCCCGCGTCTTCCTCCGCACGAGCGAGTTCCTCTGGCAGGAGGGCCACACGGCCCACGCCACCTACGAGGACGCCCGCGACTACGCCGCCCGCATCCACCGCGACGTGTACGGCGACTTCATGACGAACGTGCTCGGCATCGACGTCGTGCTCGGCCGCAAGACCGCCAAGGAACGCTTCGCCGGCGCCATCAACACCCTCACCCTCGAAGGCATGATGGGTGACGGCAAGGCCCTGCAGATGGGCACCAGCCACGAGCTCGGCACCAACTTCGCCAAGGCCTTCAACACCCAGTACCTGTCGAAGGAGGGCAAGCAGGAGCTCGTCTGGCAGACCTCGTGGGGCGTTTCGACCCGCATGGTCGGCGGCCTGATCATGTCCCACGGCGACGACAACGGCCTGCGGGTCCCGCCGCGGCTGGCGCACGTCCAGGTCGTCGTCATGGCGATCAAGGGCGACGAGGCCGTCGCCAAGGTCCGCGAGCTGGGCGACCGCCTGAAGGCCGCCGGCATCCGCGTGCAGGTCGACGACCGCGTCGACACCCCCTTCGGCCGCCGCGCCGTGGACTGGGAGCTCAAGGGCGTACCGGTCCGCATCGAGATCGGCCCCCGCGACCTGGAGGCCGGCACCGCGATGCTCGCCCGCCGGATCCCGGGCGGGAAGACCCCGGTGCAGATCGACGCACTCGTCGACCTGCTGCCCAAGGTGCTGGACGAGGACCAGGCGCAGCTGCTGCGCGAGTCCCGCGAGCGCCGCGAGTCCCGCACCTCCGACGTCGCGACCATCGAGGAGGCCGCCGAGGCCGCCGTCGCCGGCGGCTGGGCGCGGATCCCGTGGGCCGACCTCGGCCCGGAGGGCGAGGCGAAGCTGGCCGAGCAGGCCGTCTCCGTGCGCTGCCTGGTGGCCGAGGACGGGTCCGTGCCGGACGCCGACGACGCTCCCGGTACCCTCGCGATCGTGGCGCGCTCGTACTGATCACGCCGCCGGAGGCTCCCGGTCCCCGGCGTGCGGCACGTGCCGCACGCCGGGGCCGCACCTTTTTGGTCGACGTTACGTACCGACTCCTCCTGAGTTCGGCGCACCCGTCCTCGTCGGGACGCATGAGGCTGAACTGACTGGTACGTGCAAAAAATTTGGAATGGCCCGGAATCGGAACACCCGGGCACCTCGGCTCGTTGTCACGACGTGAGCACGACACCACCTGTTCTCGCCGCAGAGCTGGCGCAGGCGTGGGCCGACATTCAGCGGTACCACCCCGAGCTGCCTGACCTTGCCGCGCCCGAGTCCCTGATCGGAGAGTCCTCGTCCGCCTGCGGCGCCGAGCTCTCCTTCGAGCGACTGCTGCACGAGGCAGTCCACGGCATCGCGGCCGCCCGCGGTGTCCGTGACACCTCGCGCGCAGGCCGCTACCACAACCGCAGATTCCTCGCGATCGCCGAGGAGATGGGGCTGGACCACTCCGACGAGCCGCACGCCAGCAGCGGCTTCTCGCTGGTCACGCTCAATCCCGAGGCCAAGCGGCGCTACCGGCCCACCATGGAGCGGCTGCAGCGCGCCCTCAAGGCGCACACCGCCGCCACCGCCGCCGACACCAAGCGCACCTTCCGCGGACCGGCCGCCCGGCACGGCTCCTCGGGCGGCGGCGTGCGCGTCAAGGCGGTCTGCGACTGCGGGCGCAACGTACGGGTCGTCCCCTCCGTGCTCGCCCAGGCTCCGATCGTGTGCGGCGGCTGCATGAAGCCCTTCCGCATTCCCGAAGTCGCGATCGCGGCGGCCTCCTGACCGCCCTCCCGCCGCCGACGGGGCCACCGCCCCACGGTGAAGCGGCCGCGGACCCCCGCCCCCACCGGGGCGGCCGGTCCGCGCACGTGCGGGCACCCAGCAGCGCCTCGTCCCCGGCGGCAGTCCGTCCTGCCCGCCGGCCGAGAGCGCCGCACGCGTATGGCACAATGGCTAGCTGTACTCGACAGTCGCATAGGACCCCTCTCTCCTCCGGCTGACGCGTCCATCGGGCACCCGAGTACCGCAACCCCACGTGGCATCTCATGTGCCCAACCACGTCAAGTTCAGGAGACACCACTCCAGTGGCAGTCAAGATCAAGCTCAAGCGCCTCGGTAAGATCCGCTCTCCCCACTACCGCATCGTCGTCGCCGACGCCCGCACCCGCCGGGACGGCCGCGCGATCGAGGAGATCGGCATCTACCAGCCGACCTACAACCCGTCGCGCATCGAGGTCAACGGCGAGCGCGCCCAGTACTGGCTCTCCGTCGGCGCCCAGCCGACCGAGGCCGTTCTCGCCATCCTGAAGCTCACCGGTGACTGGCAGGCGCACAAGGGCCTCCCGGCCCCCGCGCCGCTGCTGCAGCCGGCCACGAAGGAAGACAAGCGTCGCTCCTTCGACGAGTTCGCCAAGGCCCTCGAGGGCATCGGCGAGGGCAAGGGCGAGGCCATCACGCAGAAGAAGAAGGCCGACAAGAAGGCGGACGAGGCTGAGGCCGCCGCCGAGTCGACCGAGGCCTGAGCATGCTCGAGGAGGCTCTTGAGCACCTCGTAAAGGGCATTGTGGACAACCCCGACGAAGTGCAGGTCGCCTCGCGCAACCTGCGCCGCGGGCAGGTGCTGGAGGTCCGGGTCCACCCCGACGACCTCGGCAAGGTGATCGGTCGCAACGGCCGCACCGCACGTGCCCTGCGTACCGTCGTGGGCGCCATCGGCGGCCGGGGGATCCGCGTCGACCTCGTCGACGTGGACCAGGTCCGCTGAGCAGTTGAATCACCGGCACGGGCCGGGGAGGGCATACGTGCCCGCCCCGGCCCGTCGTCGTCTGAACAGGAGAGGCACAGACAGTGGAGCTGGTAGTCGCGCGGATCGGCCGCGCCCACGGCATCAAGGGTGAGGTCACCGTCGAGGTGCGCACGGACGAGCCCGAACTGCGGCTCAGCCCCGGCGCCGTGCTGCGCACCGAACCGGCTTCGGTCGGCCCGCTGACCATCGAGACGGGCCGGGTGCACAGCGGCCGCCTGATGCTGCGCTTCGCCGGCGTCAAGGACCGCACCGCCGCGGAGTCCCTGCGCAACACCCTCCTCATCGCCGACGTGGACCCGGCGGAGCTGCCCGAGGAGGAGGACGAGTACTACGACCACCAGCTGATGGACCTGGACGTGGTACTGGAGGACGGCACCGAGATCGGCCGGATCACCGAGATCTCCCACCTGCCCTCCCAGGACCTCTTCATCGTCGAGCGTCCCGACGGCACCGAGGTGATGATCCCCTTCGTGGAGGAGATCGTCGCCGAGATCGACCTGGAGGAGCAGCGCTGCGTCATCACGCCGCCGCCCGGTCTGATCGACGACCGCGCCGAGGTCGTCTCCACCCGTGACGCCGAGGGCGACGCCTGATGCGGCTCGACGTCGTCACGATCTTCCCCGAGTACCTGGAACCGCTGAACGTCTCCCTCGTGGGCAAGGCCCGCGCCCGCGGCCAGCTCGACGTCCACGTCCACGACCTGCGGGACTGGACCCACGACCGGCACAACACGGTCGACGACACCCCGTACGGCGGCGGTCCCGGCATGGTCATGAAGACCGAGCCGTGGGGCGAGGCGCTGGACGAGGCCCTGGCCGACGGCTACGAGGCGGGCGCGCACGGCCCGGTCATGGTGGTTCCCACGCCCAGCGGGCGCCCCTTCACCCAGGAACTGGCCGTCGAGCTTTCGGAGCGGCCCTGGCTGATCTTCACGCCCGCGCGCTACGAGGGCATCGACCGCAGGGTGATGGACGAGTACGCCACGCGCATGCCGGTGTACGAGGTCTCCATCGGCGACTACGTCCTGGCCGGCGGCGAGGCGGCCGTCCTGGTCGTCACCGAGGCCGTGGCGCGGCTGCTGCCCGGGGTCCTCGGCAACGCGGAGTCGCACCGGGACGACTCCTTCGCACCCGGCGAGATGGCGAACCTGCTGGAGGGCCCCGTCTACACCAAGCCGCCCGTGTGGCGCGGCCGGGACATCCCCGACGTGCTGCTCAGCGGCCACCACGGCAAGATCGCCCGGTGGCGCCGGGACGAGGCCTTCCGCCGCACCGCGAGCAACCGCCCCGACCTGATCGAGCGCTGCGACGCCGCGGCCTTCGACAAGAAGGACCGCGAGATCCTCTCCATCCTGGGCTGGCAGCCCTCGCCGGACGGCCGATTTTGGCGCAGGCCGCAGGCCGTGGAAGAATAGGCGGCTGCTGTGTGCTCGCCGGACGCCCCTGCCACAGGGGGACCGTCGGCCGCCGAGTGGCACGGCTCCCGAATTCTCTACGGAAACCCGCACTGGCGACCTGTGGCGTCATGCGAAGAAAGCAGACGAAGAACATGTCTCACCTGCTCGATGGCGTCAACGCCGCCGCGCTCCGCTCGGACGTCCCGGCCTTCCGCCCGGGTGACACGATCAACGTGCACGTCCGCGTGATCGAGGGCAACCGCTCCCGTATCCAGCAGTTCAAGGGTGTCGTCATCCGCCGCCAGGGCGCCGGTGTCTCCGAGACCTTCACCGTGCGCAAGGTCTCCTTCAGCGTCGGCGTGGAGCGTACCTTCCCGGTCCACTCCCCGATCTTCGAGAAGATCGAGCTCGTCACCCGCGGTGACGTGCGCCGTGCGAAGCTGTACTACCTCCGTGAGCTCCGCGGCAAGGCCGCGAAGATCAAGGAGAAGCGCGACAAGTAAGGTCGCCACCGGTGTCCGGGGGCGGCCGGATAGGCTCGCCCCCGATGGACACCGAAGCACCTCACACGCAGCGCGGTCACTCTTCCCCCCGCGAGGGGCAAGGGTGGCCGCGTTCTGCGTCCTCCAGGAGCGCCCCGGCCGACCCCGGACGGCGGGCCCGCGGACGGCAGCTGACCTGGCGCCGGGCCGGGGTGCTCGGCGTGGTCTGCACGGTCTTCCTGCTGCTGCTCAGCAATTTCGTCGTCCAGCCCTTCCTGATCCCGAGCCGCTCCATGGAGCCGACGCTGAAGGTCGGGGACCGGGTGCTGGTCAACAAGCTGGCGTACCGTTTCGGGGATCAGCCGCGCCGCGGGGACCTGGTGGTCTTCGACGGCACGGGATCCTTCGTACGGGAGCGCGCGGACGGCAACCCGGTCGGCGGCCTGGTGCACGGCGCGGCCTCGGCGCTCGGGCTCGCGGAGCCCTCGGACACCGACTTCGTGAAGCGGGTGGTGGGCGTGGGTGGTGACGACGTGGTCTGCTGCGACGCGGGCGGCCGGGTCGCCGTGAACGGCGTCCCCCTGGACGAGCCGTACCTGCATCCCGGGGACGCACCCTCGGCGGTGCCCTTCCGGATCGTCGTGCCGCTGGGGACCCTGTGGGTGATGGGTGATCATCGTTCCCAGTCCCGGGACTCGCGGGACCACCTGGGGGAACCGGGCGGGGGGATGGTGCCGGTGGACAAAGTGATCGGGCGGGCCGACTGGATCGGCTGGCCGGTTTCCCGCTGGGGCGCCGTCGGCGGCGGCCATGGGTAGCCGGGGGCGGCCGCGGGGCCGACAGCAGCGGGAGCCCGAACCGGAACCCCGCGCCAGGCCGCGGGGTCGGCGGGACTGGCTCGACGAGGACCCCGAGCCGGAGCCGCGCGGAAGGGCGCGCGGCCGGCGGGAGCCCCCACGGGAGCCCGAGCCGGAGCCGGTCGTGGAGACGGGCGGCCGGGCCCAGCGGCGCCGTCTGGCCCGCAAGGTCCGGCGGCGCCGCCGCACGCGCCGGGCGGGTGAGCTGCCCCTGCTCGTGGTCGTGGCGCTGTGCATAGCCCTGCTCCTCAAGACGTTCCTGGTGCAGGCCTTCTTCATCCCGTCCGGCTCCATGGAGCAGACCATCCGGATCGGCGACCGGGTCCTGGTCGACAAGCTGACCCCGTGGTTCGGCTCCAAGATCGAGCGCGGTGACGTCGTGGTGTTCAAGGACCCCGGCGGCTGGCTCAAGGGCGAGTCGGCCCGGCAGGCCCCGGACCCGATCGTGGTCAAGCAGATCAAGCAGGCCCTGACCTTCATCGGCCTGCTGCCGTCGTCCGACGAGCAGGACCTGATCAAGCGCGTCATCGGCGTCGGCGGCGACACCGTCAAGTGCTGCGACGCCAAGGGCCGGGTCACCGTCAACGGCTCGCCGCTCGATGAGCCGTACGTGAACCCGGGCAACACCCCCTCCGACATCCCCTTCGAGGTGCAGGTGCCGGCCGGACGCCTGTTCGTGATGGGCGACCACCGGGCGAATTCGGCCGACTCCCGTTTCCACCTCGACGAGGCATTCGAGGGCACCATCGACGAGAACGGCGTCGTGGGGGAGGCCGTGGTGATCGCGTGGCCGTTCGGACACTGGACCCGTCTGGAGCAGCCCGCGACCTTCCGCATGGTGCCCGATCAGGCACGCCGTGCGGGACGCGGCCGCGGGCGACGCCGCTCGGGCACGCCGTTCGCATAGTGTGTCCTGGGTCTCCCGAGCCTTAGGGAACTCCCGCTCGTTAAGGGAGGGGAGGGCCCGTGTCCGGTTCGGCGCGGGCGGCGATCGTGAGTGAGGAGTGGATGTGGGGGACGTGGCGGTAGGCGCACGGTCCGGACGCGACGAGGGCGAGGAGCGGCCGGACGACGCCGTCGCGCACGAGACCGAGGAGGACGGCGCTCTGGACAAGCCGCACCGCTCCTTCTGGAAGGAGCTCCCGCTCCTCATCGGCATCGCCCTGCTGCTGGCCCTGCTGATCAAGACCTTCCTGGTCCAGGCGTTCTCGATCCCCTCGGACTCGATGCAGGACACCCTGCAGCGCGGGGACCGGGTGCTGGTCGACAAGCTCACCCCGTGGTTCGGCTCCGAGCCCGAGCGCGGCGAGGTCGTGGTCTTCCACGACCCGGCGAACTGGCTGTCGGGCGAGCCCACGCCGGAGCCCAACATCGCGCAGAAGGCCCTCAGCTGGATCGGCCTGATGCCGTCCGCCGAGGAGAAGGACCTGATCAAGCGGACCATCGCCATCGGCGGTGACACGGTCGAGTGCAAGAAGGGGGGACCGGTCGTCGTCAACGGCAAGGCGCTCGACGAGCCGTACATCTACCCCGGCAACACCCCGTGCGACGACCACCCCTTCGGCCCGCTCAAGGTGCCCGAGGGCAAGATCTGGGTGATGGGCGACCACCGGCAGAACTCCCAGGACTCCCGCTACCACATGGAGGACTCCACCCAGGGCTTCGTGCCGGTCGACAAGGTCGTCGGGCGGGCCGTGGTCATCGCGTGGCCGGTGACCCGCTGGTCCACGCTGCCGATCCCGGACACCTTCGACCAGCCGGGCATCGGCAACCAGGCCGCGGCCACCGCGCTGGGCCTGGGGGCCGCCGGCCTGGCGCCGGTCGGGCTCGGCCCGGGCGCGCTCGGGCTCGCCGGAGCCGTCCCGCTCGTCATGTGGCGCCGCCGGAGGCTGACCGGCGGCCGTACCGACGGGTAGGGTGCCGCCCAGGTCGACGATCCCGAGGTGGGGGCGCTGCAATGGGCGGAACAGAAGCGATACGCAGGGGCAAGGATGGCCGCGGCGGTCTCGGCAACGTGTTGTCGGGAATCGTCGTGGCCATCGGCTTTGCGCTCTTCCTCGGCGGCTTCGTGTGGGGGGCGCTCGTCTACCAGCCCTACACGGTCCCGACGGACTCGATGATGCCGACGGTACGGCCCGGCGACCGGCTGCTGGCCCAGCGCATCGACGGCGGTGAGGTGCGCCGCGGGGACGTGGTCATCTTTACTGATTCCATGTGGAGCGATTCGCCCATGGTCAAACGGGTCGTCGGCATCGGCGGCGACACCGTGAAGTGCTGCGGCGCGGGCGGCGAGCTGACCGTGAACGGCGTCCCGCTGGAGGAGCCGTACGCCGACACCAGCCGGCCGGACACCGGCCTGGCCATGCCCCCCGGGCAGGCCCCGCCGACCGGGACCCCCTTCGAGGTGACGGTCCCCGAGGGGAACCTCTTCCTGCTCGGCGACCGGCGTGCCGCCTCGCTGGACTCGCGGTCCCACCTGCAGGAGGCCGGCCAGGGCACCGTGCCCCGGTCCGCCGTCAGCGCCCGCGTCGACGCCCTCGCCTGGCCGTCCATGACCATGCTGGAGCGACCGCGGACGTACGAGGCCCTGCCCGGCGGCACCTCGGGGCACGGGCCGCTGCGGCTCCAGGTGGCGGCCGTGGTCGCCGGGGCCGTCCTGGTGGTGCTGGGAGCCGCCTACGGGCCCCTCGCACGGGTCCGGGGCCGCGGGCGGCGGGAGCGGACCGGTGTCGCCTGACGCGGCGGCCGACCGCCGGCCCCGCCAGGTGTCCCGGGTGATCCTGCTGGACCCGGCGGACCGGATCCTGCTGCTGCACGGCTTCGAACCGGCCGACCCCTCCGACGACTGGTGGTTCACCCCCGGCGGCGGACTGGAGGGGACGGAGACCCGCGAGCAGGCCGCGCTGCGCGAGCTGGCCGAGGAGACGGGGATCACCGAGGTGGAGCTGGGGCCCGTGCTGTGGCACCGCTACTGCTCCTTCCCCTTCGACGGCCGGCGCTGGGAGCAGGACGAGTGGTACTTCCTGGGCCGGACCAGCCGGACCACGACCTGGATGGGCGGGCTGACCGAGCTGGAGCGGCGCAGCGTCACCGGAGCCAGGTGGTGGACCTCCGAGGAACTTCTCACGGCACGTGAGACGGTGTACCCGACCAGACTCGCCGAACTGCTCCGCACGCTGCTCGACGACGGTCCTCCGGATGCCCCGGTGGTCCTGGCCCCGGAAATCGTTTAGGGGCGCACGGCGCTGGCGCACAATAGGGGGACGCACGGCTGAAGGGGAACATGCCATGAGTGCCGAGGACCTCGAAAAGTACGAGACCGAGATGGAGCTGAAGCTCTATCGGGAGTACCGCGACGTCGTCGGGCTGTTCAAGTATGTGATCGAGACCGAACGCCGTTTCTACCTCACCAATGACTACGAGATGCAGGTGCACTCGGTCCAGGGGGAGGTGTTCTTCGAGGTCTCGATGGCCGATGCCTGGGTCTGGGACATGTACCGGCCGGCCCGCTTCGTCAAGCAGGTCCGGGTGCTGACCTTCAAGGACGTGAACATCGAGGAGCTGAACAAGACCGACCTCGAACTGCCCGGCAGCTGATCGCCTCACCCGGAAGGGTGACGGGTCCGTCCACAGCGGCCGGGTTGTCCACCAAGATCCACACGGTGGGCGGGGACGCGGGACCGTCGGTGCCGGAGGTGGTGCCCGATGGACGCGAAGAGCGTGGCACGGCAGGCGATGGGGCGGTACGGCGAGGAGCTCGCGGCACGGCGGCTGACCGAGGCCGGAATGACCGTGATCGAGCGGAACTGGCGGTGCCGCGGCGGGGAGATCGACATCGTCGCGCGCGACGGGGACGCCCTCGTCGTGTGCGAGGTCAAGACCCGTCGCGCGGGTGGCTTCGAGCACCCGATGGCGGCCGTACGGACCGCCAAGGCGGACCGGCTGCGGCGCCTCGCCGGGCGCTGGCTCGCCGATCACGGCGGACCGCCGCCGGGCGGGGTCCGCATCGACCTCGTGGGAGTCCTGCTGCCGCGGCGCGGCGCGCCCCTGGTGGAACACGTCAGGGGGGCGGCCTGATGGGGTTCGCGCGAGCCTGCTCCGTGGCCCTGGTCGGCGTCGACGGCGTGGTGGTCGAGGTCCAGGCCGACCTGGAGCCCGGAGTCGCGGCCTTCACCCTCGTGGGGCTGCCGGACAAGACCCTCGTCGAGAGCCGGGACCGGGTGCGTGCGGCCGTGGTCAACTCCGGAGCGGCCTGGCCCCAGAAGAAGCTCACGGTCGGGCTGAGCCCGGCCTCCGTACCGAAGTCCGGCGCCGGCTTCGACATGGCCGTCGCGGCGGCCGTGCTGGGGGCCGCCGAGGTGGTCGACCCGGCGGCCATCGCCGACCTCGTCCTGATCGGCGAGCTGGGCCTGGACGGCCGGGTGCGCCCGGTCCGGGGCATCCTCCCGGCCGTCCTCGCCGCCGCCGAGGCGGGCTACCGGCAGGTGGTCGTGCCGCAGCAGTGCGCCGCGGAGGCCGCGCTCGTACCGGACGTCTCGGTGCTCGGCGTGCGCAGCCTGCGCCAGCTGATCGCCGTCCTGACCGGCGCGGCCGTGCCCGAGGAGGAGGCCGGGGAGCCGCCGGGCCGCCCGGACCCGATGCTCGCCGGACTGCTCGTCCCGGGGGCGGGCCTGGGCACGGGTCTCGCCCCGGGCCGCCCCGACGGGGACTGCGCCGACTTTCCCGACCTCGCCGACGTGACGGGGCAGCACACGGCGCGCCGCGCCCTGGAGGTCGCCGCCGCCGGAGGCCACCACCTGTTCCTCAGCGGGCCGCCCGGCGCCGGCAAGACCATGCTGGCCGAGCGGCTGCCCTGGATCCTGCCGCCGCTCACCCGCCAGGACTCCGTGGAGGTCACCGCCGTCCACTCGGTCGCGGGCATCCTGCCGCCCGGCGAACCGCTGGTCTCCCGGCCGCCGTACTGCGCCCCGCACCACTCGGCGACCATGCAGTCCCTGGTCGGCGGCGGGACCGGGGTGCCCAGGCCCGGAGCGGTCTCCCTCGCCCACCGCGGCGTCCTGTTCCTGGACGAGGCCGCCGAATTCCACAGCCGGGCACTGGACGCGCTGCGCCAGCCGCTGGAATCGGGGCACGTGGTCATCGCCCGCGCCGCCGGCGTGGTGCGGCTGCCCGCCCGGTTCCTGATGGTCCTCGCCTCGAACCCCTGCCCGTGCGGCCGGCACACCCTGCACGGCGCGGGTTGCGAATGCCCGCCCTCGGTGATCCGCCGCTACCAGGCCCGGCTGTCCGGGCCGCTGCTGGACCGGGTGGACCTCAGGGTGGAGGTCGAGCCCGTGACCCGCAGCGACCTGCTGGGCCGCGGCGGCCGGGGGGAGTCCACCGCCGCCGTCGCCGAACGGGTGCGGGAGGCCCGGGAACGCGCGGGGACCCGGCTCGCCGGAACGTCCTGGCGGCTCAACTCGGAGGTTCCAGGACAGGAGTTGAGGACCCGTTGGCAGGCGGCGCCGGGGGCGCTGGCCCAGGCCGAGCGGGAACTGGAGCGGGGGCTGCTCACCGCGCGCGGGCTGGACCGTGTCCTGCGGGTCGCCTGGACCGTCGCCGACCTGCGGGGACGCGATCGCCCCGAGGCGCTGGACGTGGCCGTGGCGCTGGAGCTGCGGACCGGCATCGCCCGCGGGACCATGTCGCTCCCGGGGGAGGGGACATGAGCGGCACACAGGACGAGGAGCTGCTGGCGAGGGCGGCCCTGACCAGGGTGCTGGAGCCCGGGGACCCCCACGGCGGGCGCTGGATCCGGGAGCACGGCGCCACCGGCCTGCTGAGGCTGCTGACCGGGCCGGAGGAGCCCTGGCCGACTCCGCCCGGGGTCGGGCCCGAGCGGCTGGCCGCCTACCGCAGGCGGGCGGCGCTGGCGGACCCCCGGCGCGACCTCGACCTGGCCGCCGCGTCAGGAGGCCGGTTCCTCTGCCCGGGGACGGCGCAGTGGCCGACCCAGCTGGACGACCTCGGGGACGAACGGCCCGTCGGACTCTGGCTGCGGGGCCGGCCCGACCTGCGTACGTGGGCGCTGCGTTCGGTCGCGCTGGTCGGAGCCCGCGCCTGCACCCCGTACGGCGCCCACATGGCGCAGACGCTGGCCGCCGGACTCGCCGAGCGCGGCTGGGTCGTGGTCTCCGGCGCGGCCTTCGGGATCGACGGTGCCGCGCACCGCGGAGCCCTCGCCTCCGGTGGGGCGACCGCCGCGGTGCTCGCCTGCGGGGTGGACGTCCCCTACCCCCGCGGACACGCCGGGCTGCTCGGCCGGATCGCCGGCCAGGGGCTGGTCCTCGGGGAGCTGCCGCCGGGCAGCCATCCCACGCCCAGCCGGTTCGTCCTGCGCAACCGGGTCATCGCCGCCCTCACGCGCGGCACCGTCGTCGTGGAGGCCGCCCACCGCAGCGGCTCCCTCGTCACCGCCCGGCGCGCCCAACGGCTCGGGCGGTACACGATGGGCGTCCCCGGGCCCGCCACCAGCGGGCTCTCGGCCGGCGTGCACGAGCTGCTGAGAGGCGAGGCCGCGCTGGTCACCGACGCGGCCGAAGTGGTCGAACTCGTCGGATCCATGGGGGAGCTGGCCCCCGAGCGGCGCGGCCCCGTGCTCGCCCGGGACCTGCTGGACCGCGACACGGCCCGGGTGCTCGAAGTCCTGCCGGCCGGACGCCCGGCGACCGCGGCCGAGCTGGCACTTGCCTCCGGCACCGGCACCGATGAAGTCATCGGCAGACTGTACGAACTTCACTCTCTGGGGTTCGTCGAACGGCAGGGCGACGGCTGGCAGTTGAGACGATGAACGGCCGGAGGGGGCGGACAATCCCCGGCCCCCCGGCGAGGCGGTCGTTGACCTGGGCAGTTCCGGTGGAAGAGTGAAAGCGATGAGAGACGCGGTCCTCCCGGTGGCAGTCGCCGGGACCGTGCGCCAGGCGCCGGTCCCGGGCCGCCCGCGCGGGCCGGGGCGCCTCTCGGCCCCCGCGCCATCCCGTACTCTTCGCGCACCGCGACACTTTCGTCACGCTACGCTCCCAAGGAATCCGGCTCCGGCAAAGGCGAAGCATGCCCCCACACACCTCAGGGTCCGACCGCGCTGCGGTGCCTCCCGCTGCCCGCGGCAGCGTGCGGTCCACCGCGCCCTCGTCCCTGGAGGTGCTGTGGCGCTCGTACAAGGACTCGGGTGACGAACGGCTGCGGGAGCAGCTGATCCTGCACTACTCGCCCCTGGTCAAGTACGTGGCCGGCCGCGTCAGCGTGGGCCTGCCGCCCAACGTGGAGCAGGCCGACTTCGTCTCCTCCGGGGTCTTCGGGCTGATCGACGCCATCGAGAAGTTCGACATCGACCGCTCGATCAAGTTCGAGACGTACGCGATCACCCGGATCCGCGGCGCCATGATCGACGAACTGCGGGCGCTGGACTGGATCCCCCGCTCGGTCCGGCAGAAGGCGCGCGCCGTGGAGCGGGCGTACGCCACGCTGGAGGCCCAGCTGCGGCGCACCCCGACGGAGAGCGAGGTCGCGGGGGAGATGGGAATCGGTGTGGAGGACCTCCACACCGTCTTCAGTCAGCTGTCGCTGGCCAACGTGGTCGCACTGGAGGAGCTGCTGCACGTCGGCGGCGAGGGCGGCGACCGCCTCTCCCTGATGGACACGCTGGAGGACACCGCCGCCGACAACCCGGTGGAGGTGGCGGAGGACCGCGAACTGCGGCGGCTGCTGGCACGGGCCATCAACACGCTGCCCGAGCGCGAGAAGACCGTCGTGACCCTCTACTACTACGAGGGCCTCACCCTGGCGGAGATCGGCAACGTGCTGGGCGTCACCGAGAGCCGGGTCAGCCAGATCCACACCAAGTCCGTGCTGCAACTGCGCGCGAAGTTGGCGGATGTGGGGCGGTGAGCTTGCGGTACCTCCGTAGAGTGGACGTGTGCCCAGGATTCGAGCGGCCTCCGTGGCCGAGCACCGGTCGATGCAGCGCGGCGCCCTCTTGGACGCCGCGCGTTCCCTGCTGTCCGAAGGCGGTACGGAGGCGCTGACCTTCCCCGCCCTGGCGGAGCGGACCGGACTCGCCCGGTCCTCCGTGTACGAGTACTTCCGCTCCCGCGCGGCCGTGGTCGAAGAGCTGTGCGCCGTGGACTTCCCCGTGTGGGCCGCCGAGATCGAGGCGGCGATGGAGCGGGCCGAGGCGCCGGAGGCGAAGGTCGAGGCCTACGTACGCAGCCAGCTGGGACTGGTGGGGGACCGGCGGCACCGGGCGGTCGTGGCGATCTCGGCCAGCGAGCTGGACGCGGGGGCCCGGGAGAAGATCCGGGCCGCGCACGGCGGGCTGATCGCGATGATCGTCGAGGCGCTGGCCGCCCTCGGGCAGGAGCAGCCCCGGCTGGCCGCGATGCTCCTCCAGGGGGTCGTGGACGCCGCGGTGCGCCGGATCGAGCTCGGTGCCGCGGAGGACCCCGAGGTCATCACGGAGACGGCCCTGGCCATCGCCCTGCGGGGCGTCCGGGGCTGAGCCCCGAGCCGTCCGGAGCCCCCGAGCCGTCCGGAGCCCCTGAGCCGTCCGGAGCGCCCGTCCCGCCCTCGGTGCCGCCCTGCGCACCGTCCGGCCGCAGCCACGGCAGCAGGCGCGGGGTGGGCCGCGTCAGGAGCGTCAGGGGGTTGAGGTACGCCTCGCCCGACAGCAGCCCCCAGTGCAGGCAGGGCGCCGGGCAGTGGGACCCCTCCGTCAGCACCGCCACCACCTGCCCCGCCGCGACCTCCTCGCCCTCCGTGACCAGCGGCCGCACCGGCTCGTACGTGGTGCGCAGACCGTTCGCCAGCGCGAGCGAGAGCACCCCGCGGCCCGCGACCTGCCCGGCGTAGTGCACCCGGCCCGCGGCGACGGCCCGCAGCTCCGCACTCACCGGGGCGGCCAGGTCCACCCCGCGGTGGCCGGCCGCGTACGGGGTCGGGGGAGGGTCCCACCAGCGCGCCACCGACAGGGGTGCCGGGAGCGGGCGGACCGCGGACGGAGCGGCGGGCAGGGCCGTGTGGGCCAGGACCAGGAGCAGGCCGAGCAGCAGTGGTGTCATGCCGTCCAATGTCCCGCGGTGCCCGGGGCGGCGGGACCGGCTGTGGACGACCCGGGCCCTGTGGACAACGGCGTCACCCGGCATACCGCCGGGTCCCGTACACTTCTTGTGGCGATCCGGGTCACCGGGTCGACTTCGCACGCCCCGGCGCCAGCCCGAAACGGCCAGGTGACAGCGTCTCTCGGTCCCCTTCATGGGGGCAGGGCGCGGTGGGGCGTCAGGAACCAAACCGAGAAACCAAGGAGATGGCCATGGCCGTCGTCACGATGCGGGAGCTGCTGGAAAGCGGCGTCCACTTCGGTCACCAGACCCGCCGTTGGAACCCGAAGATGAAGCGCTTCATCTTCACGGAGCGCAACGGCATCTACATCATCGACCTGCTGCAGTCGCTGTCGTACATCGACCGCGCCTACGAGTTCGTGAAGGAGACCGTCGCGCACGGTGGCTCCATCATGTTCGTCGGTACCAAGAAGCAGGCCCAGGAGGCCATCGCCGAGCAGGCGACGCGCGTTGGCATGCCGTACGTCAACCAGCGCTGGCTCGGTGGCATGCTCACCAACTTCTCCACCGTCTACAAGCGCCTCCAGCGTCTGAAGGAGCTTGAGGCGATCGACTTCGAGGACGTCGCCGCCTCGGGTCTCACCAAGAAGGAGCTCCTGGTCCTCTCCCGCGAGAAGGCCAAGCTGGAGAAGACCCTCGGTGGTATCCGCGAGATGTCGAAGGTTCCCAGCGCCGTCTGGATCGTCGACACCAAGAAGGAGCACATCGCCGTCGGTGAGGCGCGCAAGCTCCACATCCCGGTCGTCGCGATCCTCGACACCAACTGCGACCCCGACGAGGTCGACTACAAGATCCCGGGCAACGACGACGCGATCCGTTCCGTCACCCTGCTCACCCGCGTGATCGCCGACGCCGTCGCCGAGGGCCTCATCGCCCGCTCCGGCGCTGCGACCGGTGACTCGAAGCCGGGCGAGAAGGCCGCCGCCGAGCCGCTCGCCGAGTGGGAGCGCGACCTGCTCGAGGGTGACAAGAAGGCCGACGAGGCCCCGGCCGCCGACGCCGCCGCCGAGGCTGCTCCGGCCGCCGAGGCCGTCGAGGCTCCGGCCGCCGACGCCGAGCAGGCCTGACCCACTGAGAGCGCCCGGCGTTCACGCGCCGGGCACTCGCAGCACGGACGATGACGGCGGGGGAGCCGCGCCACGAGCGCGGCGCCTCCGCCGTTCACCCGTAGATCTACGACTTCGAGAGAGAATCACAGACTCATGGCGAACTACACCGCCGCTGACGTCAAGAAGCTCCGCGAGCTCACCGGCGCCGGCATGCTGGACTGCAAGAACGCGCTCGTGGACGCCGACGGCGACGTCGACAAGGCCCAGGAAGCGCTCCGCATCAAGGGCCAGAAGGGCGTCGCCAAGCGCGAGGGCCGTTCCGCCGAGAACGGTGCCGTCGTCTCCCTCATCGCCGACGACAACACCTCCGGTGTCATCGTCGAGCTGAAGTGCGAGACCGACTTCGTCGCCAAGGGCGAGAAGTTCCTGGCCGTCGCCAACGAGCTGGCCGCGCACGTCGCCGCCACCTCCCCGGCCGACATCGAGGCGCTCCTGGCGTCCGAGATCAAGCCCGGCCAGACCGTCACCGCTTTCGTCGACGAGGCCAACGCCAACCTCGGCGAGAAGATCGTCCTGGACCGCTTCGCGCAGTTCTCCGGCGGCTACGTGACCGCGTACATGCACCGCACGATGCCCGACCTGCCGTTCCAGATCGGTGTCCTGGTCGAGCTCGACAAGGAGAACGCCGAGGTCGCCCGCGGCGTCGCGCAGCACATCGCCGCGTTCGCGCCGCAGTGGCTGTCCGCCGAGGACGTCCCGGCCGAGAAGGTCGAGTCCGAGCGTCGCATCGCCGAAGAGGTCACCCGCGCGGAGGGCAAGCCCGAGGCTGCCATCGCCAAGATCGTCGAGGGTCGCGTCAACGGCTTCTTCAAGGACGCCACGCTGCTCGGCCAGGCGTACGCCCTGGACAACAAGAAGTCCGTCCAGAAGGTCCTGGACGAGGCCGGTGTCACCCTGAAGCGCTTCACCCGCATCAAGGTCGGCATCTGAGTCCGTCCGTACGCGACGGACACCGGACCCCGGTAGGGTCTGAAGCAGTCGTCCGCGCTTGCGCGAGGCGACCGCAGATCTGACGAGGAGGCCATTGCCGTAGAGGGAACCGCAAGGACCCACCGGCAATGGCCTTCTTCGTATGTGCACGAGGAGATCTCCATGAATCAGGGCGTGGACCCCCACACCGCTTCCGACGACAAGAGCGACCAGTACAAGAAGGGCCGCCGCTTCATGCTGAAGCTGTCGGGCGAGGCCTTCTCCGGTGGCGGAGGACTGGGCGTCGATCCCGACGTCGTCCACGCCATCGCGCGTGAGATCGCCGCGGTGGTCCGCGACGGCGCGGAGATCGCCGTCGTGATCGGCGGCGGCAACTTCTTCCGGGGCGCCGAGCTCCAGCAGCGCGGCATGGACCGGGCGCGGTCCGACTACATGGGCATGCTCGGAACGGTCATGAACTGCCTCGCGCTCCAGGACTTCCTGGAGAAGGAGGGCATCGACTCCCGCGTGCAGACGGCCATCACCATGGGCCAGGTCGCGGAGCCGTACATCCCGCTGCGCGCCGTGCGCCACCTGGAGAAGGGTCGCGTCGTCATCTTCGGCGCGGGCATGGGCATGCCCTACTTCTCCACCGACACCACGGCCGCCCAGCGCGCCCTGGAGATCGACGCCGAGGCCCTCCTCATGGGCAAGAACGGTGTCGACGGGGTCTACGACTCCGACCCGAAGAAGAACCCGGACGCGGTGAAGTTCGACGCGCTGGAGTACGGAGAGGTCCTCTCGCGCGACCTCAAGGTCGCCGACGCCACCGCCATCACCCTCTGCCGTGACAACAAGCTGCCGATCCTCGTCTTCGAGCTGCTCGCCGAGGGCAATATCGCCCGCGCCGTCAAGGGTGAGAAGATCGGCACGCTCGTCAGCGACCAGGAAACCCGGGCCTGAGCAGTCCGCTGCCGGTCCGGGCGGCCCGGACCGGCCCGCCCGCCCGCCTGAACCATCCATTCAAGACATGCAGGAGCACGTGGTGATCGAAGAAATCCTCCTCGAGGCCGAGGAGAAGATGGAGAAGGCCGTCGTCGTCGCGAAGGAGGACTTCGCCGCGATCCGTACCGGCCGAGCGCACCCGGCGATGTTCAACAAGATCGTCGCCGACTACTACGGCGCCATCACGCCCATCAACCAGCTCGCCTCGTTCGCGGTCCCCGAGCCGCGCATGGCCATCGTGACGCCGTTCGACGCGTCCGCGCTGCGCAACATCGAGCAGGCCATCCGCGACTCCGACCTCGGTGTCAACCCGAGCAACGACGGCCGGATCATCCGGGTGACCTTCCCCGAGCTGACCGGTGAGCGCCGCAAGGAGTACATCAAGGTCGCCAAGAACAAGGCCGAGGACTCCAAGGTCTCCATCCGTTCCGTGCGCCGCAAGGCCAAGGACGCGCTCGACAAGCTCGTCAAGGACAAGGAGGCCGGCGAGGACGAGGTCCGTCGCGCGGAGAAGGAGCTCGACGACACCACCGCGAAGTACGTCGCGCAGGTGGACGAGCTCCTCAAGCACAAGGAAGCCGAGCTCCTCGAAGTCTGATGAACGACTCTTCCTGGCAGCCGGAGCCGGTTCCGGCGGGTCCCGCATACGATGCGCAGGTGGGCCCGCACACTCGGCCCATGCCCATCGTGCCCGATGCCGCCGGCCGTGACTTCGACGACCGGGAAGCACGCGATCGGGGGGCCGCCCCGGACGGCGGCTCCCTGTTCCGCGCCGATACGCCGCCGCAGGAGCCCATGCCCAGCCCCCCGCCCCCGCATGCCGAGCACCCGCAGGACTCCTCACCCCCGCCGCAGAAGAAGCGCGCGGGGCGGGACCTGCGTGCCGCGATAGGGGTGGGCGTCGGTCTCGGCGCGGTCATCTTCGCCTCGCTCCTGATCGTCAAGGCGGTCTTCGTCGGCGTCATCGTCGTCGCGGTCGTCGTCGGCCTGTGGGAGCTCACCTCACGGCTGCAGGAGAAGAAGGGCATCAAGGCCCCTCTCGTCCCGCTCGCGGTCGGCGGCGCGGCCATGGTCATCGCCGGTTACGTCCGGGGGGCCGAGGGCGCCTGGGTCGCCATGGCCCTGACGGTGCTGGCCGTCCTGGTGTGGCGGATGACCGAACCGCCCGAGGACTACCTCAAGGACGTCACGGCGGGCGCCTTCGCGGCGTTCTACGTGCCCTTCCTGGCCACGTTCGTCGCGATGCTGCTCACCGCCGACGACGGGCCGCAGCGCGTGATCACCTTCCTGCTGCTGACCGTGGTCAGCGACACCGGGGCCTACGCGGTGGGCTGGCGCTTCGGCAGGACCAAGCTCGCGCCGCGCATCAGCCCGGGGAAGACCCGCGAGGGGCTCTTCGGCGCCGTGGCCTTCGCCATGGGGGCCGGCGCGCTCTGCATGGAGTTCCTGATCGACGGCGGCGCCTGGTGGCAGGGTCTGCTGCTCGGCCTCGCGGTCGCGGTCAGCGCCACCCTGGGCGACCTGGGCGAGTCGATGATCAAGAGGGACCTGGGCATCAAGGACATGGGCACCCTGCTGCCGGGGCACGGCGGCATCATGGACCGGCTGGACTCGCTGCTGCCCACCGCCCCGGTGGTGTGGCTGCTGCTGGCGGCCTTCGTCGGCACCGGCTGACCGGTTCCGGTCGGGTTATCCTGGAGGGCGCGCCGCGTGTACGCGGCGCGCCCTTTCCGTCCAGCGGCCGAGCCGCGGACCGGCCCTGCACGCGCGGGGTGACCCCCACCTCGTCGTACTGAGGAGTACCGCATGGCCCCCCGTCCCGCTCCGGGTGAGCTCACCTTCGTCGCTCCCCGCGGGGTCAAGAAGCCGCCCCGGCACCTCGCCGACATGACTCCGGCCGAGCGCCGCGAGGCGGTCGCCGCGATCGGTGAGAAGCCCTTCCGGGCCAAGCAGCTCTCCCAGCACTACTTCGCCCGCTACGCCCACGACCCGGCGGAGTGGACGGACATCCCGGCGGGCTCCCGGACCAAGCTCCAGCAGGAGCTCCTCCCGGACCTGATGAACGTCGTCCGGCACATCAGCTGCGACAACGACACCACCCGCAAGACCCTGTGGAAGCTGCACGACGGCACGCTCGTGGAGTCCGTGCTGATGCGCTATCCCGACCGGGTCACCATGTGCATCTCCTCGCAGGCCGGCTGCGGCATGAACTGCCCGTTCTGCGCCACCGGCCAGGCGGGCCTGGACCGCAACCTCTCCACCGCCGAGATCGTGCACCAGATCGTCGACGGCATGCGCGCGCTGCGTGACGGCGAGGTCCCCGGCGGTCCCGCGCGGCTGTCGAACATCGTCTTCATGGGCATGGGCGAGCCGCTGGCCAACTACAACCGCGTCGTCGGCGCAATCCGCCGGCTCACCGACCCGGAGCCCGACGGCCTGGGCCTGTCCCAGCGCGGCATCACCGTCTCCACCGTCGGCCTGGTCCCGGCCATGCTGCGCTTCGCCGACGAGGGCTTCAAGTGCCGTCTCGCCGTCTCGCTGCACGCGCCCGACGACGAACTGCGCGACACCCTGGTCCCGGTGAACACCCGCTGGAAGGTGCGCGAGGTCCTCGACGCCGCCTGGGAGTACGCCGAGAAGTCCGGCCGCCGGATCTCCATCGAGTACGCCCTGATCCGCGACATCAACGACCAGGCCTGGCGGGGCGACCTCCTGGGCCGGCTGCTCAAGGGCAAGCGCGTCCACGTCAACCTGATCCCGCTGAACCCGACGCCCGGTTCGAAGTGGACCGCCTCGCGGCCCGAGGACGAGAAGGCCTTCGTGGAGGCCATCGCCCGCCACGGGGTGCCCGTGACCGTGCGTGACACCCGCGGCCAGGAGATCGACGGCGCGTGCGGGCAGCTGGCTGCCTCGGAGCGCTAGATTCCGCTTCTGTTCGAGGTGATTCGGCCACGGGGTACCCTGTGGCCGAACCAATTGCATATTCCGACAGGGGAGCGCCACAGCGCTGAGAGTGCGGTATCCGTCATCCGCAGACCCTCTGAACCTCGCCCCGGTCATTCGGGGTAGGAAGTTCGGTCACCACTCTTGCTGTTGCGCCCTGCCCGGCGTCCGCTCGCAGAGCGCCGGGCAGGGCCGCGTCTTCTCCTGGACATCCCAGGAGGAATTCACCAATGAGCACCACCAAGAAGCTCGCGGGCGCGGCGCTCGCGGCCGCGCTGGGCGTCACCACGCTCAGCGCCTGCGGCGGCGGCGACGCCAAGGACAAGCCCGCGGGTGCGAGCGACGCCCCGAAGTCCAAGACCGTCACGCTCGTCTCCCACGACTCCTTCAACGTGACCGACGCGGTCCTCAAGGAGTTCGAGCAGCGGAGCGGCTACACCGTCAAGGTCCTGAAGTCCGGGGACGCGGGCGCCGCCCTCAACCAGGAGATCCTCACCAAGGGCTCCCCGCGCGGCGACGTCTTCTTCGGCGTCGACAACACCCTGCTCTCGCGCGCCCTCGACAACGGCATCTTCACCCCGTACGAGGCCAAGGGCCTGGCCGACGTGAAGCCCGAGTACGTGCTCGACAAGGAGCACCGGGTCACCCCGATCGACTCCGGCGACATCTGCGTCAACTACGACAAGGCCTACTTCGCCGACAAGAAGATCGCCCCGCCGCAGACGCTGGACGACCTGGCCAAGCCCGAGTACAAGAACCTGCTGGTGGTCGAGAACGCCGCGACCTCCTCCCCCGGCCTCGGCTTCATGCTCGCCTCCGTCGGCAAGTACGGCGAGGAGGGCTGGAAGGACTACTGGAGCAGGCTGAAGGCCAACGGCGTCGAGGTCGTCGACGGCTGGGAGCAGGCCTACAACGAGCGCTTCTCCGGCTCCGCCGGCGGCAAGAAGGCCAAGGGCGACCGCCCGCTGGTCGTCTCCTACGCCTCCAGCCCGCCGGTCGAGGTCCTCTACGGCGAGCCGCAGCCGGCCGAGGCCCCCACGGGCGTCTCCACCGGCACCTGCTTCCGCCAGATCGAGTTCGCCGGCCTGCTGAAGGGCGCGAAGAACGAGGAGGGCGGCAAGGCCCTGGTGGACTTCCTGATCAGCAAGAAGTTCCAGGAGGACATGCCGCTGCAGATGTTCGTGAACCCCGTGACCAAGGACGCCGCCCTGCCGGAGCTGTTCACCCGGCACGGCGTGGTGGTCGAGAAGCCGGAGAACGTCGCACCGGAGACCATCGCCAAGAACCGCGAGCAGTGGGTCAAGGCATGGACCGCGCTCGTCGTGAAGTAGGCGGTACGAAGGAGCCGGGCGCGGCGTCGGCCGGCGCCGCCCCGGTCCCCGGACCGGGGCGGGCACCCGGGCGGGGCGAGAGCGGACGGGCCACCGCCGTCCGGCTCGCCCTGATGGCCGTCCCCCTCGCCTTCTTCGGGCTGTTCTTCGCCTACCCCGTCGCCGCGATCGTCGGCCGCGGCCTCAAGACCGACACCGGATGGCAGTTCGGCCGGTTCGGCGAGGTGCTGGCCCGGCCCGACATCGCCGACGTCCTGTGGTTCACCACCTGGCAGGCGCTCGCCTCCACGGTGCTCACACTGCTGATCGCCCTGCCGGGCGCGTACGTCTTCGCGCGCTTCGAGTTCCCCGGCAAACAGCTGCTGCGGGCCGTGGTGACCGTTCCCTTCGTGCTCCCGACCGTGGTCGTGGGCACCGCCTTCCTCGCCCTGCTCGGTCGCGGCGGCCTGCTCGACGAGGTGGCCGGCGTCCGGCTCGACACCACCGTCTGGGCGATCCTGCTGGCGCACGTCTTCTTCAACTACGCCGTCGTCGTGCGCACGGTCGGCGGGCTGTGGGCCCAGCTCGACCCGCGCCAGGAGGAGGCCGCCCGGGTGCTGGGCGCCGGACGGTTCGCGGCCTGGCGCAAGGTGACGCTGCCCGCGCTGGCCCCGGCCGTGGCGGCGGCCTCCCTGATGGTGTTCCTCTTCACCTTCAGTTCCTTCGGCGTCGTCCTGATCCTGGGCGGACCCGCCTACTCCACCCTGGAGGTGGAGGTCTACCGGCAGACCGCACAGCTCCTGGACCTGTCGACGGCCGCCGTCCTGACGATGGTTCAGTTCGCCGCGATCGGCGCGATCCTCGCCCTGCACGCCTGGACCGTGCGCCGGCGCGAGACCGCCCTGCGCCTCGTCGACCCCGGCATCACCGCGCACCGTCCGCGCGGCTGGGCGCAGCGCGGCCTGCTGGGCGGCGTCCTGTTGACCGTCGGGCTGCTGATCGTGGCGCCCCTGGCCGTGCTCGTGGAGCGCTCCTTCGACACCCCCGGCGGCTACGGGCTCGGCTTCTACCGCGCCCTGCAGGACGCCGGGGCCGGCGGCGGAACCTTCCTGGTGCCGCCGCTGGAGGCGATCTGGAACTCCCTGCAGTACGCGCTGGCCGCCACGGCCATCGCCCTGGTGGTCGGCGGACTCGCGGCCGCCGCGCTGACCCGGCGCGGGGGCCGCTTCGTACGGGGCTTCGACGCGATGCTCATGCTCCCGCTCGGGGTGTCCGCCGTGACCGTGGGCTTCGGCTTCCTGATCACCCTGGACGAGCCGCCGCTGGACCTGCGGACCTCGTGGATCCTGGTGCCGCTGGCGCAGGCCCTGGTGGGCGTGCCCTTCGTCGTACGGACCATGCTGCCGGTCCTGCGCGCCGTCGACGGGCGGCTCCGGGAGGCCGCCGCCGTGCTCGGCGCGTCACCGCTGCGCGCCTGGCGGGAGGTGGACCTGCCGCTGGTGCGCAGGGCGCTGCTGATCGCGGCCGGGTTCGCCTTCGCCGTGTCCCTGGGGGAGTTCGGCGCGACCGTCTTCATCGCGCGGCCCGACCGGCCGACGCTGCCCGTCGCGGTCGCGCGGTTGCTGGGCCGGGCCGGCGAGCTGAACTACGGGCAGGCGATGGCCCTGAGCACGATCCTGATGCTGGTGTGCGCGGTGTCCCTGCTGGTGCTGGAGCGACTGCGACCCGACAAGACCTCCGGAGAGTTCTGATGACACTGCTTCAGCTGGAAGGGGTGTCGGTCCGCTTCGGCGAGCGCGCGGTCGTCGACTCCGTGGACCTGGAGGTCGCCGAGCACGAGACCGTGTGCGTCCTGGGCCCGAGCGGCAGCGGGAAGTCCACGCTGCTGCGGGTCGTCGCCGGGCTCCAGCAGGTGTCCGGGGGGCGGGTGCTGCTGGGCGGGGCCGACCAGGCCGGAGTCCCCGTGCACCGGCGGGGCGTGGGCCTGATGTTCCAGGACCACCAGCTCTTCCCGCACCGCGACGTCGGCGCGAACGTCGCCTTCGGCCTGCGGATGCGCGGAGGCGGCCGGGCGTCCTGCGCCGCCCGGGTGGCGGAGCTGCTGGAACTGGTCGGCCTCCCCGGCG
Organism: Streptomyces sp. WAC03905; assembly: GCF_057371075.1. Taxonomy (NCBI): domain Bacteria; kingdom Bacillati; phylum Actinomycetota; class Actinomycetes; order Kitasatosporales; family Streptomycetaceae; genus Streptomyces; species Streptomyces sp. WAC03905. The sequence continues at coordinate 2,417,076 of NZ_JBXYDZ010000003.1, read as the reverse complement.
CGCAGGGCCGGGCGGTGGCCTCCCTCTCCGGCGGCGAGCAGCAGCGGGTGGCGCTGGCCCGCGCGCTGGCGCCGTCGCCGCGGCTGCTGATGCTCGACGAACCGCTCGGACAGCTGGACCGGGGTCTGCGGGAGCGCCTCGTCGTCGAGCTGCGCGGGCTGTTCTCACGGCTGGGGACGACGGTCTTGGCCGTCACGCACGACCAGGGGGAGGCCTTCGCCCTGGCCGACCGGGTGGTGGTGATGCGGGACGGCCGCATCGCGCAGGCCGGGACCCCGCTGGAGGTGTGGGAGCGGCCGGCCTCGGAGTTCGTGGCGCGCTTCCTCGGCTTCGACAACGTGGTCCCGGCGACGGTGACGGGAGGCGCCGCGGCGACCGCCTGGGGCGAGGTCCCGGTGCCGGCGGCTCCCCCGAGGGGGAGCAGCGGCTGCTGATCCGCCCGGCGGGAGTGGTGCTGCGCGAGGCGGGTCTGCGCTGCGAGGTGGTGTCCCGGACCTTCCGCGGCACCCACGTGGCCCTGCTGCTGCGGCCCGAGGACGGCCCGGTCCTGGAGGCCGAGTGCGGCCTGGCGGGGGCTCCGGCCGTCGGCGACCGGGTCGCCGTGACCTTCAGCCCCGCCGAGGTCGTCGTGCTCCCTCCGGTAGCCCGGTAGCCGGTCCCGCCGTTCAGGCGGCCTTCGGCAGGACGCCGTCGCAGGCGATCTGCAGGTGCCGGGGCCCGCGCAGCACCGCGTTCTGCCGGTACGGCGGCGGGTCCTCCAGCAGGCGCGGGTTGACCAGCCTGCGGGCCAGCTCGCTCAGCGCGAGCTGCGCCTCCTGCCGGGCCAGCGGTGCCCCGAAGCAGCTGTGGATGCCGCTGCCGAGGCCCAGGTGCTGGATGTCCTTGCGGTCCGGGTCGAAGCGGTCCGGATGCTCGAACCGCTTCGGGTCGCGGTTGCCGGAAGCCAGCATCAGCCACAGCGAGGCGCCCTTGGGGATGGTGACCCCCGCGACCTCGATGTCGGAGAGCGTGGTGCGCTGCGGCAGCAGCTGCACCGGCGGTTCGTAGCGCAGCAGCTCCTCCACGATCGGGACCGACAGACCGGGGTCCTCCCGCAGCCGCTTGAGGACGTCCGGGTGGCGCAGCAGGGTCAGCATGCCGTTGGTGATCAGGTTGACCGTGGTCTCGTGGCCGGCGATCAGCAGCAGCGCGGAGGTGCTGAGCGCCTCCATCGTGGTCATCGCGCCGTCCGGGCCGTCGGCCGTCGCCAGCTGGGACAGCATGTCGTCGCCGGGGTTCTTGCGCCGCTCCTCGATCAGCCCGGCCAGGTACATGCCCAGTTCCATCCGGGCGTCCATGGTGCCCTTGCCCCGCTGGGTGGGGTCCGCGTCCGGGTCGGGGTCCAGGCTGGCGGCGAGGGTCTCCGCCCAGACGTGGAAGCGCGGTTCGTCCTCGTGGGGCACCCCGAGCAGCCGGCAGATCACCGTGACCGGGAAGGGGTACGCGAACTGGTCGACCAGGTCGACCCGGTCCAGGTTCCCGGAGGTGGCGATGCCGTCGATGAGCCCGGCGACCAGCCCGTCGAGCTCGTCGCGCATCTCGTGCACCCGGTGCGGGGAGTGCGGCGGCCCGAACGGGCGGTTCGTCATGCGCCGCAGCCGGTCGTGGTCCGGCGGGTCGAGCTTGAGGAAGGAGGGCGGCAGGGTCGTTCCCTCGTCGTCGGCCGACTGGCCCAGCGGGTCGTCACCGGTAGCCTTGAGGTTGCGCGAGTCGGAGCTGATCCGGGGGTCGTGCAGCAGGCTCTGGATCTCGTAGTACGTGCTGACGACGTACGGGCCGTTCCCGTCGTGGGACACGGGGGTCTTGCGGAGCTCCTCGTACAGCGGGTACGGATTGGCCCGGCTCGCGTAGTCGATGATCTCCCGCAGGAGGGCTTGGGTCATGGCGGGTCCTCGATCCTCGGGGGCGGTCGCGGCGCGGTCAGCGCCCGGGGTTGAAGGTCATCTTCCGGTCGGCCGGCGAGTAGCCGCTGAGTGTGATGGTCGGGCCGTGGGTCGGCACCGAGGGGTCGGGGAAGTCCGCAGGCACCGGCTTGTTGCCCTCCGGCCTGCGGTCCACCGTGGAGAACGGCGGCGGGAAGGGCGCGGTGCTCTCGATCTGCTGCTCGTAGAAGGGCAGCCAGCGGCAGTTGTCGAAGGTCACCGCGGCGATCACCCGCCCCTGGTAGCCGTAGACGGCAGCGAACCGGCGCTCGGCCAGCGAGCCCTGGGTGATGAGGATCTCGGTCCCCATCGGCGGCACTCCGACCGACTTGATGTTCACGCCGAACTGCGAGGACCAGAAGGCCGGCACCCACAGGTGGGGACGGCGGTCCGCACTCTCGCTGAGCATGTTGTGCGCGGCGGTGTCGGCCTGGGCGACGGCGTTGCCCCAGTGCTCCAGGGACAGGAACTGGTAGCCGAAGAGGGCGTGCGGGGACCGTGCCACGTCACCCGCGACGTAGATGTCGTCGGTGACGATGCCCCGGATGTCGAAGGCCCGGCAGCCCGCGTCGCAGGCGATGCCCCGGGGGCCGGCGCCCAACCCGGACCCGGCGAGCCACTCGGTGTTGCGCTGGGCGCCGAGGGAGACGACCACCACCTCGGCCTCCACGGTGGAGCCGTCGGAGAGGTGGGCGGCGCGGACCCGGCCCGAGGGATCGCCCTCCAGGGAGGTGACCATGACGCCGGTGCGCAGGTCGACCTCGTGCTCCCGGTGCATCTCGGCCGCCACCTCGCCGATCACCCCGCCGAGGGCGCCGACCAGCGGGGCCGAGCCGCGTTCGGCGACGGTCACGTTCAGGCCGCGCTCCCGGCAGGCGGAGGCGATCTCGGACCCGGTGAAGCCGGCGCCGATGACGAGCACCCGGCGGGGACCGGCGGCGAGGGCGCGCTGGAGCCCTTCGGCGTCGTCGCGGGTGCGCAGGACGAAGACGCCGTCGAGCTCGCCCTCCTCCGGGTTGGGCCAGGGCCGGGCGCGGACGCCGGTGGCGATCAGCAGCCGGTCGTACTCGACCTCTTCACCGTTGCCGAGCCGGACCCGGCGGCCGGCCATGTCCAGGCCCGTCGCGGCTACGCCGAGGCGCCAGTCGGCGTCGATCGCCCGGCGACGGGGGAGCGCCGTGTGGTCGGCCACCGCGTTGCCCAGCAGGACCTGCTTGGACAGCGGGGGCCGGTCGTACGGCTCGTGGGGTTCGTCGCCGATCATCGTGAGCGAGCCGGTGAACCCCTTGTCGCGCATGGTCTCGGCGGCCCGCAGACCCGCGAGCGAAGCGCCGACGACGACGATGCGGCCTTCGCGTTTGAGGTGCTCCAAAGCACCGTCGTGTGTGCGTTCACCGGTCACCGTGTACCTCCGGAACCGGCGCCGGCCCCGGCCACGGCGTCCTGGGACACCATGCCGGCCATGTCCTCGTCGGTGAGTTCGAGGAGGATCGCGCCGACGGGGCAGGCGGCCACGGCGCGGGCGACGTCCTCGTACTGCTCGGCCGCGGCCTGCGGGTTGTAGAGGAGCGACTCGTCGCCGTGCATGGCGAAGACGTCGGGAGCGAGGAAAGCGCACTGGGCGTATCCCTGGCAGCGGTTGAGGTCGACGACAAGCCTCATGACGGATCTGCCTTTCCCTCGGCTGTTGATCCCCGTCGCCCCCCGGGTGACCCCCGGTTCCTCCCCTGCCCACCAGCATGCACGCGGTACCCCTGGGCCGCCTGCCGGAGCACGGACGGCCAGGTCAGGAGGGGTTCAGGGCGGCCCTGAGGGGTCCGTGGGCGCGGCCGTGCGGCGCACGCGCAGGATGTAGAGGCTGATGACCAGCGCCCAGGCCGGGAAGAGCAGCTCCGACCAGGGGACGCCGGAGCCCATGACGATGAGGACCAGGCCGACGAGGGTGCCCAGCAGGGCCAGCGGTCGCGGGAAGACGCCGAGCGTCCGCCCGATCATCGAGGTCGCGAGGACGAAGACCGCGGCCATGCGCATGGAGTACGTCGCCAGCAGGGTGTAGGCGTAGTGGCGGCCGAAGTCGGAGGGCGTCTCCTCGTTCAGCACGGTGCCGGCGGCCGCGGCGGCGGCGAAGAGGGTGGCCACGAACACGAATCCGCTGCCGAGGAACACGGTCGCGATGAACCGGTCCTCCGCCTCGCCGGTGTGGGCGCGCAGGGCGCCCATGAACCAGAGGAAGAAGATGCCGGCGAACGGCACGATCTGCAGGGCCAGCTGCACCGCCCAGCGGCGGTCCGGGTCGATGGTCGCGTCGGCGGTGTGGCCGGCCGGAACGGAGGTCCGCATCAGGACGATGGCCGCGGCGAGCAGCAGGGCGAAGGCGACACCGGCCATTCCGGCCGCGCGCGGCGTCTTCAGCCGATCGGTCGTGGGCTCCATGAACCCCTCGCTCTCTCCCCCTCCCGGTCCAGCAAGCGACAGCCGTCGCCGCGTCACCACCGGGGGACGGCCGACCGGGTGAGGGAGCCGCGCGGGCGCCGCCCGGCCGGCCAGGGGTCAGCCGACCGGCTCCGGTACCGGCGCCCCCGTCTCCTCCTCGGCGCCTTCGTGCTTGCCGTACCAGGCCACCGCCACCGCGCCGGTCACCGCCATGACGAAGCCGAGGACGGCGAGCCAGGCGAGGCCGGGGCGCGACGCGTCACCGAGCCAGAGCACCCCGATGGCGCCCGGGAGCACGGTCTCGCCGACGACGAGGGCCGCGGTGGCGCCGTTCACCGAGCCGATCTGCAGGGCGACGGTGTGCAGGTACATGCCGCCGATGCCGGCCAGCAGGATGGCGTAGAGGGCCGGGTCGGTGAGCAGGGTGCCGAGGTCGAACGGGTCGACGCCGTCCAGGATGCGAACGCCGACGCCGAGCGCGCCGAAGCCGAGACCGGACAGCAGGCCGGCCAGGATCGCGGCGCCGCCGCCGAGGAGGCGGACGGCCACCGTACCGCCGACCATCAGCAGGGTGGTGATGGCCAGCAGCCACCAGTGCGTGGACATCGGCGCGTGGTGGCCGCCCTCGTGGCCCGCCGCCGTCGCCAGCAGCACCAGCGCGGTGCAGACGGTACCGATCGAGGCCCATTCCTTGCGGCTCAGCCGGATGCCCAGCATCTTCACGCTGAGCACGGCCGTGATCACCAGGTTGGCGCTGATCACCGTCTGGGACAGGAAGAGCGGCAGGAGGCGGGCGGCCAGGGCGCCGAGCCCGAAGCCGACGAAGTCGAGGATCGTGCCGACGATGAACTCCCACGTCATCGCCGCCTTGGCGGTGGACGAGAGGTTGGGGCCGCCGTGGGCGGTCACCCCGGCGGCCGTCGGGGACATCCGGGCGGCGCGGCGCGATCCGACGGCTTGCAGCACGGATCCCGTGCCGTAGCAGATGGATGCCGCGACAGCGGTCAGCAGGCCTATGAGCACCGAGGGCTCCGATCACGTCTGGCAGGTTGTGCGGTACCTCTGCCAGACGTGGGAATCGGCCCGGAAGTTGCCTCCGGGAGCTCAGCTCATCGAGGCGAGTGCACCGGGGACCTCGTCCACCGAGTCGACGAGCGCGATCCGCGACTCCATCGCCCGGCCCCGGGCCAGGGCCCGCAGCAGCGGCCAGGCCGGGAGGTGTTCGGTCCAGTGGGTGTGGCCGACCAGCACCATCGGGGCGGGCTCGCCCCGGGACCCGTAGTAGTTCGGGGTGGCGGCGTCGAATATCTCCTGGACGGTGCCGGCCGCGCCGGGCAGGAACACCACGCCCGCGGTGGACCGGGCCAGGAGCCCGTCCTCACGGGTGGCGTTCGCGAAGTACTTGGCGATGTGCGCGGCGAAGGCGTTCGGCGGCTCGTGGCCGTAGAACCAGGTGGGGATGCCCACCGAGTCACCGCCGTCGGGCCAGCGCTCGCGCACCGCGAAGGCCGCGCGCGCCCAGTCGGACACCGACGGCTCGAAGGACGGGGCCTTGGCGAGCAGCTCCAGGGCTTCCACGAGGGCCTCGTCCGGGGCCGGCGCCAGGTACGCCCCGAGGTTGGCGGCCTCCATCGCGCCGGGGCCGCCGCCGGTGGCCACGGTCAGTCCCGAGCGGGTCAGTGCCCGGCCGAGCTCCGCGGCACCGCGGTAGTCGGTACCGGCCCGGGACATGGCGTGGCCGCCCATCACGCCGACCACGCGGGCGGTGGCGAGGTGCTCGTCGAGGGCGTCGGAGACGGCGTCGTCGTGGACGGAGCGCAGCATCGAGGAGAAGACGTCGCCGTCGGTCGCGGTCTCCTGGAACCAGGCGTACGCGCCGGCGTCCGCGGTGGCCTCGTACCCGCCGGGCAGTCCCTCGTACAGCTCCTCCGGCGTGTAGAGCAGGCCGCGGTACGGGTTGAAGGGCAGGTCCGGCACGGGCGGGAAGACCAGCGCGCCGTCCGCGCGGACCTTCGCCGAGGCATCGGGCTCCATCGCGCAGCCCAGGAAGACGGCCGCCGAGGTGTCGGCGGCCAGCAGCGCGAAGGTCCGCTCCAGCAGGTTGACCGACTGGATCCGGTAGCCGCTGAGCGAGCCGCGTGCCACGACCTGGTCGAATTCGGCGAGCGTCTCGATCTCGATGTCTGCGTTGACCATTCGGCCCACCCTAAGGGCTGTACGCCTCAGCGGGTCAGCGCCAGCGACGTCAGCTGTGCCACACCCCAGCTGAGCGGTAGGCACACGGCCACGAGCGCGGTGGCCCGCAGTCCCGCCGCCGTCCGCAGGACCCTTGCGGGAGCTGCCATGTCGAGCATGGCCTCGCGCCCGGGGGCTCCGCTCCTGCGGGCCTCCACCGCGGATGTGAGAAGGGTCGCGGCGGCGCACAGCGCGACCAGGGCGGCGGCCGGCCAGGCCAGCGGACCCAGCGGAACGTGCAGCCCGCCGCGGTCCCGCAGGGCGAGCGCGGTGAGGGCCCCGGCGGCGACGGAGCACAGCACGCCCAGCGGCGGCCCGATCCGGGAGGCCTGCTCCTGCAGGGACCGCCCGGCCAGCAGCCGCAGCGCGCCGGGACGCACCGCCTGGACCAGGCTGCCGCAGGCGTACGCGAGACCCGGTCCGGCGAGGGCGAGCCCGACGGCGGTCAGCGCCCAGCCGGCCAGGATCCCGCCGCCGTCGCGGCCGGCGTAGGCCTCGACGGCGAGCCCGCAGGCGGTCAGGGCGATGCCCCAGGGCAGGGCGGTCTGCGGTGCCAGCGGCCGGTGCGGGCGCAGCGCGAGCACGGTGGCGGCCGACGCGATGACCGGGACGAGGGCCAGCAGGGTGAGGGCGGCCGCCAGGGGCAGCGGCTGCTCGGCGTGGAGCAGCCGGGCGCCGGAGCCGTCGAACGGCAGACCGGAGAGGTCCCCGCGCAGGTGGAGGAAGACGGCCAGGGCGAGCGCGCTGCCCAGGGTGCAGGCGACGGCCGTGGAGACCGCGGCCGCCAGGGACAGCCGTACGGGTCCCAGCCCGGCGGCGTCCAGTCCCTCGCGGGGCCGGGTCGCGGGGTCGGCCCGGGCGACGGCGACGGCGAAGTGCACCGTCGCGGCGAGCGGGACCAGGGCCCACAGCAGGCGGGGGAACGATCCGGCGGGCCGGTCCACGGCTCCGGCGAGCACGTACAGCAGCAGGAAGCCGGTCCCGGCGGAGGCGGCGGCGACGAGCAGCCGCCGCAGCTGGACCCCGGGCCGGGAGCCACGGGTCAGGCGGAGAGCGAGCACGCGGCCTGACCCTCCGGGGTGTCGGGGAGCGGGGAGGCGTCGCCGGTCGCGAGGCGGCCGTCGACCAGGGTCAGGCGCCGGTCGGCGACGGCCGCGGTGGCCTCGTCGGCGGTGGCCAGCAGCACGGTGATCCCGTGGGAGCGGGCGGCGGTGGTCAGCGTCCGCAGCAGCAGGTCCCGGTCGGCCCGGTGCAGCGGGGCCGTGGGCTCGTCGGCGTGGAGCACGGAGGGCACGGTGACCAGGGCCCGGGCCAGGGCCACCCGCTGGCACTCGGCGCGGGTGAGCGCGGCGGGCCGCTTGCGGGCGAAGGCCCCGATGTCGAGGCGGTCGAGCCATTCGCAGGCGGCGTGCTTGGCGCTGCGGTGGGAGGCCCCGGAGAGCAGCAGCGGCAGGGCGGCGTTCTCCCACACCTTCAGCTCGGGCAGCAGCTGGGGCTCGGGACCCAGCCAGCCGAAGCGGTCGCGGCGCAGCCGCTCGCGGGAGAGGTCCCCCATGGTGTGGACGGGGACGCTGTTGAACCAGACCTCGCCGTCGGTGGGGAGCAGCTGCCCGGACAGGCACCGCAGGAGGGTGGTCTTGCCGCTGCCCCGGGCTCCGGTCAGGGCGACGATCTCGCCCTGGCGGATGCCGAGGGAGACGTCGACGAGTGCGGGGGCACCGCCGTGCGCGTAGTGCAGGGACCGCGCCCAGAGAACGTCATTGTCCGGCGGGGCATTGTCCGGTGGGGCCACCATGGCGTACACCTCCGTCCGAGGGAACGAAACGGAGCCCTTTCGGTCACTGGCGCCGCACTGAGATGTAAAGAGACGAACCGCCGGGATGGTGACAGCACACGGCCCGGACCCCCGCGTTCTCACTCGAACGAAGGATCCGGGCCGCGTGATCGGACTACCGCACCGTCGGACCGTTCACAGCCTGCTCAGAGCTTGGTCCACGCCTCGGTGAGCACCGTGCGCAGGATGCCCTCGATCTCGTCGAAGGTGCCCTGGTCGGCGGTCAGCGGCGGCGCCAGCTGGATGACCGGGTCGCCGCGGTCGTCGGCCCGGCAGTACAGGCCGTTCTCGAAGAGCGCCTTGGAGAGGAAGCCGTAGAGCACGCGCTCGGTCTCCTCGTCCGTGAAGGACTCCTTGGTGTCCTTGTCCTTGACGAGCTCGATGCCGTAGAAGTAGCCGTTGCCGCGGACGTCGCCGACGATCGGCAGGTCGTGCAGCTTCTGCAGCGTCTTGAGGAAGGCGCCCTCGTTGTCCAGCACGTGCTGGTTGAGGCCCTCCTTGTCGAAGATGTCGAGGTTGGCGAGGGCCACCGCGGAGGACACGGGGTGTCCGCCGAAGGTGTAGCCGTGCAGGAAGGTGTTGTCGCCCTTGTAGAACGGCTCCGCGATGCGGTCCGAGACGATGCAGGCGCCGATCGGGGAGTAGCCCGAGGTCATGCCCTTGGCACAGGTGATCATGTCCGGGACGTAGCCGAACTTGTCACAGGCGAACATCGTGCCGAGGCGGCCGAAGGCGCAGATCGTCTCGTCGGAGACGAGGAGCACGTCGTACTCGTCGCAGATCTCGCGGACCCGCTGGAAGTAGCCGGGCGGCGGCGGGAAGCAGCCGCCGGCGTTCTGGACCGGCTCCAGGAAGACGGCGGCGACGGTGTCGGCGCCCTCGAAGAGGATCTGCTGCTCGATCTGGTCGGCGCACCAGCGGCCGAAGGCCTCGGGGTCGTCGCCGTAGATCGGGGCGCGGTAGATGTTGGTGTTGGGCACCTTGTGCGCGCCGGGCACCAGCGGCTCGAAGGGAGCCTTGAGGGCCGGCAGACCCGTGATGGACAGGGCGCCCTGCGGGGTGCCGTGGTAGGCGACCGCACGCGAGATGACCTTGTACTTGGTGGGCTTGCCCTGCAGCTTGAAGAACTGCTTGGCCAGCTTCCAGGCGGTCTCGACGGCCTCACCGCCGCCGGTGGTGAAGAAGACCTTGTTCAGGTCGCCCGGAGCGTAGTTCGCCAGGCGCTCGGCGAGTTCGACGGCCTTGGGGTGGGCGTAGGACCACACCGGGAAGAAGGCCAGCTGCTGGGCCTGGTTGAAGGCGACCTCGGCCAGCTCCTTGCGGCCGTGACCGGCGTTGACCACGAACAGTCCGGCGAGACCGTCGAGGTAGCGCTTGCCCTTGTCGTCGAAGATGTAGGTGCCCTCACCACGCACGATGGTGGGGACGGGTGCGTTCTCGTACGACGACATGCGGGTGAAGTGCATCCACAGGTGGTCGTATGCGGTCTTGGAGAGGTCCTGGCTCACGGGCTATCGAGTTCCCCACATGTAGGTCTGCTTCTTCAGCTTCAGATAAACGAAGCTTTCGGTTGATCGCACGCCGGGGAGCGTGCGGATCTTCTTGTTGATCGTTTCGAGCAGGTGGTCGTCGTCCTCGCAGACGATCTCCACCATCAGGTCGAAGGACCCCGCGGTCATGACCACGTACTCGCACTCGGCCATCGCGGTCAGCGCGTCGGCCACCGGGTCGAGGTCGCCCTCGACGTTGATGCCGACCATCGCCTGACGACGCAGGCCCACGGTGAGCGGGTCGGTGACGGCGACGATCTGCATGACGCCCTGGTCGAGCAGCTTCTGCACGCGCTGGCGCACAGCCGCCTCCGACAGGCCCACGGCCTTGCCGATCGAGGCATAAGGACGGCGGCCGTCCTCCTGCAGTTGCTCGATGATCGCCAGGGACACAGCATCGACCGAAGGGGACGGTTGTCTGTTCCTGGAATCTGCGCTTCGACTGACCACGAGCCCACTGTGCACGAGGAGTCGTCTGTTCCGCAAGACGGAATCGATGAAATTCGTTGTTTGGCGACTCTGATCTCACCGATTTCGTAGTTGGTGGCCTTCGGGTCTGTCGAAAGCCTCCGCCAAGAGGCTAGGCTTGGTATTCGTCTCAATCGTTGGACATGTGATCAGGAGTGTGGCTGTAGTGACCACCGAACTGCGTCGTCTGCGCAACTACATCGGCGGGGAGTTCAAGGACGCCGCCGACGGGCGCACCACCGAGGTGGTCAACCCCGCCACCGGCGAGGTGTACGCGACCGCCCCGCTCTCGGGCCAGGCGGACGTCGACGCCGCCATGGCCGCTGCCGCGGCCGCGTTCCCGGGCTGGCGCGACACCACCCCCGCCGAGCGCCAGAAGGCGCTGCTGAAGATCGCGGACGCCTTCGAGGCGCGCGCGGACGAGCTCGTCGCCGCCGAGTCGGAGAACACGGGCAAGCCGCTGGGCCTCACGGCCAGCGAGGAGCTGCCGCCGATGGTGGACCAGATCCGCTTCTTCGCGGGTGCGGCCCGCCTGCTGGAGGGCCGTTCGGCCGGCGAGTACATGGACGGGATGACCTCGATCATCCGCCGCGAGCCGGTCGGCGTCTGCGCCCAGGTCGCGCCGTGGAACTACCCCATGATGATGGCCGTGTGGAAGTTCGCCCCGGCCATCGCGGCGGGCAACACGGTCGTGCTCAAGCCCTCCGACACCACCCCGGCCTCCACCGTCCTGATGGCGGAGATCATCGACTCGGTCCTGCCCAAGGGCGTCTTCAACGTCATCTGCGGCGACCGCGAGACCGGCCGGGCCATGGTCGAGCACTCGACCCCGGCGATGGCCTCCATCACCGGCTCGGTGCGCGCGGGCATGCAGGTCGCCGAGAGCGCCTCCAAGGACGTCAAGCGCGTCCACCTGGAGCTCGGCGGCAAGGCCCCGGTCGTCGTCTTCGACGACGCCGACATCCCGAAGGCCGTCGAGGACATCGCGGTCGCCGGCTACTTCAACGCCGGCCAGGACTGCACCGCCGCCACCCGCGTGCTCGTGCACGAGTCGATCCACGACGAGTTCGTGGCCGCGCTCGCCAAGGCCGCCGTGGACACGAAGACCGGCGCGCCGGACGACGAGGACGTGCTGTACGGCCCGCTGAACAACCCGAACCAGCTGCGGCAGGTCGCGGGCTTCATCGAGCGGCTCCCCGCCCACGCCAAGGTCGAGGCGGGCGGCCACCAGGTCGGCGAGAAGGGCTACTTCTACGCCCCGACCGTGGTCTCCGGCCTCAAGCAGGACGACGAGATCATCCAGAACGAGGTCTTCGGCCCGGTCATCACCGTCCAGTCCTTCACCGACGAGGCCCAGGCCCTGGAGTACGCGAACGGCGTCGAGTTCGCCCTCGCCTCCTCCGTGTGGACCAAGGACCACGGCCGCGCGATGCGCATGTCCAAGAACCTCGACTTCGGCTGCGTGTGGATCAACACCCACATCCCGCTCGTCGCCGAGATGCCGCACGGCGGCTTCAAGAAGTCCGGCTACGGCAAGGACCTCTCCGCCTACGGCTTCGAGGACTACACCCGCATCAAGCACGTGATGACCTCGCTCGACGGCTGATCGGCCGCATCGATCACAGCAGGGCTGTGAAGGGGCGGGCAGTAGACAACATGTCTATTGCCCGCCCCTTCCGCGTTCGCCGAGGCTGTGGCCATGCCTCAACTCGCCTTCTCCCGACGCGCCGCGCTCGCCGGACTCGGAGCCGCGGGCCTGTCGGCCGCCCTCGCCGGATGCGGCGTTCCCCCCGCCTACGTCCCGGAGGGAGGACGGGTGGGCCCGGACCGCTCGGAGCGCGACCGCAGCGTCGCCTTCTCCAACTGGCCGCTCTACATCGACACGGACGAGGAGGACGAGGAGAGCCGACCGACGCTGGAGGCCTTCTCGGAGCGGACCGGCATCGAGGTCCGGTACACCGAGGAGATCAACGACAACGACGAGTTCTTCGGCAAGGTCAGCCCGGCCCTGATGAACCGCCAGGAGACCGGCCACGACCTGGTCGTGGTCAGCGACTGGATGGCCGCCCGCTTCGTCCACCTGGGCTGGGCCCAGAAGATGGACCGGTCGGCGCAGCCCAACGTCACGCGCCACCTCGACCCGCAACTGAGGTCCCCCGCCTTCGACGAGGGCCGGCTGCACACCGTCCCGTGGCAGTCCGGCATCACCGGCATCGCCTACAACCGAAAGGCCCTGGGCCGGGAGATCAGGTCCGTCCGGGACCTGTGGCACCCCGACCTCGCGGGCAGGGTGACCCTCTTCTCCGGGCTCGACGAGTCCTTCGCCCTGCTGATGCAGGGCAACGGGGTCGACGTCACGCGCTGGACCGAATCCGACTTCCACCGGATGTGCGACCAGGTCGAGGGCCTGGTGAAGAAGCGTCACGTCCGCCGCTTCACCGGCAACGACTACACCTCCGATCTCAGCAAGGGGGACGTCCTCGCCTGTCAGGCCTACTCGGGGGACGCTGTCCAACTCCGGGCGGACAACCCGGACATCGAGTTCGTGGTGCCGGAGGAGGGCGGCGAACTCTGGGCCGAGAGCCTGCTCGTCCCCAACCTGGCCCGGCACAAGGCCAATGCGGAGGCGCTCGTCGACCACTACTACGACCCGCAGGTGGCCGCACGGCTCGCGGCCTCCGTGAACTACGTCTGCCCCGTCCCCGCGGCCCGCGAGGTGCTCGCGGCCTCGGACGACAAGGAGACCGCCGAACTCGCCGAGAACACCCTGGTCTTCCCCGACGACGACATGCGGCGTCGGCTCGCCGTCGCCCGGGACATCTCCTCGGCCGAGCGGCGCACCCTCGCCCGGCGGTGGAACGCGATCGTCGGACTTTGATCACGGTCCGGCCACGGAACTGAACACGTTCAGCCTTTTGGCTGAACGTGTTCAGAAACGAGCGTAGGCTTCTTTCCATGAGCGAGAGAAGCGCCCTTGAGCGGCGGGTCCGTGCCTGGTTGATCGTCTTCGTCGTCTGCCTCGTACTCAGCGGTATCACGGCTTTTCCGCTGGTCAGTGAATTGCGTTGGGCCAACGCCCTGATCGACAACATATGGCTGCGGCGCGTGGGCGAGGGGCTGGACCGGGCCGACGCCGACTACCCCTTCCTCCTTTACGGGACGGACTGGCTCGCCTTCGCCCACCTCGTCATCGCCGTCTTCTTCTACGGCGTGTACCGCGACCCCGTCCGCAACATCTGGATCGTCGAAGCCGGCATGATCGCCTGCGCCGGAGTGATCCCGCTGGCCCTGGTCTGCGGCCCGATCCGCGGCATCCCCTTCTGGTGGAGCGTCATCGACATGGCGTTCGGCGTCTTCGGGGTGATCCCCCTCCTGGTCCTGCGCGGCATGATCAAACGGCTGGAGCACGCCGCCGCTGCGTGACCGCCGACACGACGGCGCCGAGGGCCACCGGGTTCATGTCCCGGCCCTCGGCGCCGCGCAGTCTCCGGACGGACCGGCCCGGCGCGGGTGTCACCGGCCGAACTCGGCCCGTACGGCCGTCAGCGCGTCCACCCGGTTCGTGGTGATCGCGTCGACCCCCGCCGCGACGAGCCCCTTCATCGTCCGCCGGGTGTCGGCGGTCCACGCCGACACCAGCAGGCCGTCGCGGTGCAGCGCGTCCACCAGCTCCCGGCTCACCAGCCCGAAGCGGTAGTTGAGCCAGCGCGGCGCCACCGCGTCGATCAGGACCCGCCGGGGCGGCGAGAGCGTGGTCCAGGTCAGCGCGATCTCCGCGTCCGGATCGGCCGCGCGGAGCGCCAGCATCGACCCCGGGCCCGCGCAGTAGAACGTGCGCTCGCCCGCGCCGCACTCCCGGACCAGGCCCACGACGGCACGGACCGCCTCGGGCGTGGCGCCCGGCAGGTCGAGCATCAGCCGGCCCGCCCCGGCCGTCATCAGCGCGTCGCGCAGCGTCGGAACGGCGCCCCCGGTCATCTCCTTGAGCTGGGCGGCCGAGATCTCGTCGAGCCGCACGTCGTGGTTCCACAGCCGCTGGAGCGACTCGTCGTGGAGGAGGACCGGCACCCCGTCGCGGGTCAGCCGTACGTCGACCTCGACCGCGTCCGCCCCGCGGGCGAAGGCGGAGCGGATCGAGGGCAGGGTGTTCTCACGGACGCGATAGGGATCGCCGCGGTGGCCGATGGCAGTCAGGGTGCGCATCACCCCATTCTCGGGGGGACGTCAGCGCGCGAGCCACTGCTCGGTGTACGTGTCGATCTCCGCGTTGAGCTTCGCCTTGCCGGCCGGGTCCAGGAAGGAGGCCTCGACGGCGTTCTTCGCGAGCTGTGCCAGCCCGCGCTCGTCGAGGTCGAGGAGGCGCGCGGCCACCGCGTACTCGTTGTTGAGGTCGGAGCCGAACATCGGCGGGTCGTCGCTGTTGATGGTGACGAGCACGCCCGCCGCGACCATCTCCTTGACGGGGTGTGCGTCGAGGTCGGTCACCGCACGCGTGGCGATGTTCGACGTCGGGCAGACCTCCAGCGCGATCCGGTGCTCGGCGAGGTGGGCGAGCAGCTCCGGGTCCTGCACGGAGCTGGTGCCGTGGCCGATGCGCTCGGCGCCCAGGTCGCGCAGGGCGTCCCAGACCGTCTCGGGACCGGTGGTCTCGCCGGCGTGCGGCACGCTGTGCAGGCCGGCGGCGCGGGCCGCGTCGAAGTACGGCTTGAACTGCGGGCGCGGGACGCCGATTTCGGGTCCGCCCAGACCGAAGGAGACCAGCCCCTCGGGACGCAGGTCGACGGCGAGGCGCGCGGTCTCGGCGGCGGCTTCGAGGCCGGCCTCGCCGGGGATGTCGAAGCACCAGCGCAGGATGACGCCGAGTTCCTTCTCGGCGGCCTTGCGGGCGTCCTCGATGGCCTCCATGAAGGCCTTCTCGTCGATGCCGCGGCGGGTCGAGGAGTACGGGGTGATGGTCAGCTCGGCGTAGCGGATGTTCTGCCGGGCCATGTCACGGGCGACCTCGAAGGTCAGCAGCCGGACGTCCTCGGGGGTGCGGACGAGGTCGACGACGGACAGGTAGACCTCGATGAAGTGGGCGAAGTCGGTGAAGGTGAAGTAGTCGGCGAGGGCGTCGGGGTCGGTGGGCACCTTGGAGTCGGGGTGCCGGGCGGCCAGTTCGGCCACGATGCGCGGTGAGGCCGAGCCGACGTGGTGGACGTGGAGCTCGGCCTTGGGCAGCCCCGCGATGAAGGGATGCAGGTCGGTCATGGGGGGTGCCTCCGGAGGGGCGGGGTGCGGGCAGGACGCGCTCATCGTAGGCACGGCCGTGACCGTCGGTGGCAGCGCTTAGCATGGCTGTACGAGAGAGGGGGGCTCCGTATGAACGACAGCAGTCCCGAGCCCCGGGACCCCTGGGCGCCGCCGGAGCGGCCCGTGGTGGACCTGGGCAAGGCGCGGGGTACGCCCGGCACACCGGGCGTGTCGGGTCCGCCGTCCGTGCACGACCAGCAGACGCTCGCCGGTGTGCCGGGCGGGGCGGCGACACCTGCCGGGCCCGGCCCCGGCACCCCGCCGGCCGCACCCGGCCCCGGCACACCCGGCTCCGCCTCCGCGGTCTACGGCTATCCGGCGGCGGCCCAGCCCGGCTACGGCTACCCCGGCGACGCGGGGTACCCCGGCCCCGGGCACCCCGGGCACCCCGGGCACCCCGGGTATCCCGGGTACCCCGCCCAGCAGGGGTACCCGTTCCCCGGCGCGTACCCGCCGTACGGGCGGCAGCCCAGCAACGGCTTCGGCATCACCGCGCTCGTCCTGGGCATCCTCGCGGTCGTGGGCTGCATCACCAGCTTCATAGCCGTGGCGCTCGGGATCGGGGCCGTCGTCTTCGGCGCGCTCGGCAGGGGCAAGGCCAACCGCGGCGAGGCCGACAACGGCGGGATGGCCCTGGCGGGGATCATCCTGGGCGCGGTCGGCATCGCGCTGGGCCTCTTGATGCTGTTCGCCATGTTCGCCCCGTTCCTCGACGACGGATGGGACGACCGCCCGCGCCGCGAGAGCCCGTATTCGGACTCACGGCTCCACGAACGGGTCTGAAGCCACGTTGCCGGTCGCCGCTGCCCGAGGGCGCGTGCCCGACCTGGTCCCCCGCCAGGTTCCAGGTGGGGACGGGCACCTCCGACGGCACGTGCTGCGTCGGGTCCCCGCTGGAGCCGTAGCAGGCGGCCCGCCCGTCCGTCAGGCCCGCAGCGCCGGCCCCGCCCCGAACACGGCCGCCGCGTCGGGCCGGTTGAGCCGGGAGCGGTCCGACAGCGGCGACCACATCGACCCGGCCAGGTAGCGGAAGGGGAGCTGCCGGGACCGTGCGACGGCCTCGGGGCCGGCGGTCCCGCGGCTCCGCCCCCCGTTACGCCCGGCTCGGACCTTCGCCGGCCCCGTCGCCCGCGCGCAGCCGCTCGCGGGCCTCCATCAGGGCGAAGCCCAGCAGGTTCAGCCCGCGCCAGCGCGGCGGATCCAGGGCGCGCTCGTCGTCGGCGGCCAGTCCGATGCCCCAGATCCGGTCCATCGGGCTCGCCTCCACCAGCACGCGGTCCCCGGTGCCCAGCAGGTAGGCGCGCAGCGCCGGATCGGAGGCGAACTTGTGCACGCTGCCTTCGACGACCAGGGCGAAGCGCTCCCGCTCCCAGGTCGCGTCGTCGAAGCCGCGCACCAGCCGCCCGGCCTTCTTCGCCTCGGCCGGGGTCTTCGCCCCCACGGCGGCGCGCTCGGCCTCGGGGTCCGCGAACAGTCGGGCCTTGCCGGCCATCATCCAGTGTTCGGCCGTGGCATAACGGACGTCACCGACAGTGAACGGGGACGGCCACCACTGGCTCAGGCAGCTCGGTCCGAGCTTGCCGTCGGGCCGCGGCCGGTGCCCCCAGAACGGCAGGTACTTCACCCGCTCACCACGGCTGACCTGCTTGATCAGGTCGTCGATCATCTCCATGCACGCGAGTCTGACACCCGCCACGGACACTTCGTACGGGATTTCCGGCGTGCCTCGACACATGGTCGACCGATTCCGTCGCGTAATCAAAGAGCAACAACGGAATCACTTGGCCGAGGGCATCACCTCTGCCAGGATCGGCACTCAATTCGAGCTGTAGCTCGAACTGTAGCTACGGAGAGCGTGAGAGCGTGATGGGCAACCGCTTCCAGGTCAAGGACCGCTTCGCGGACGGCGCGCAGTACATCGACGGAAAGCTCAGGGCCGGGACCTCCGGCCGGTCACACACCGTGGTCGACCCGGCCACCGGCGAGGAGGTCCTGACCTACGAGCTGGCGAGCACCGCGGACGTCGACGAGGCGGTCGCCGCCGCCGGGCGCGCCTTCCCGGGCTGGTCCGGGGCCACCCCCGGCGAGCGGTCCGACGCGCTGCACCGGCTGGCCGCCGTACTGGCGGAGCAGGCCGAGGACTTCGCCCACGCCGAGTCCCTCCAGTGCGGCAAGCCGATCAAGCTGTCCACGGAGTTCGACGTGCCCGGGACCGTCGACAACACCGCCTTCTTCGCGGGCGCCGCCCGCCACCTCCAGGGGCAGGCCGCTGCCGAGTACTCGGGCGACCACACCTCGTACGTACGCCGCGAGGCCATCGGGGTCGTCGGCTCGATCGCTCCCTGGAACTACCCGCTCCAGATGGCCGCCTGGAAGATCCTCCCGGCGATCGCGGCGGGCAACACCATCGTCCTCAAGCCCGCCGAACTCACCCCGCTGACCTCCCTGATGTTCGCGCAGGCGGCCAAGGACGCGGGCCTGCCCGACGGCGTCATCAACATCGTCACCGGTGCCGGCCGCGACGCCGGCGAGCACCTGGTGGGCCACCCCGACGTGGTGATGACCTCCTTCACCGGTTCCACGGCCGTCGGCAGGCGGGTCGCGGAGATCGCCACCGCCACCGTGAAGCGACTGCACCTGGAGCTCGGCGGCAAGGCCCCCTTCCTCGTCTTCGACGACGCCGACCTGGAGGCCGCCGCGCACGGCGCCGTCGCCGCCTCACTGATCAACACCGGCCAGGACTGCACCGCCGCGACCCGCGCCTACGTCCAGCGCCCCCTGCACGACGCCTTTGTCGCCCGGGTCGCGGAGCTGATGGAGACCGTCCGCCTCGGGGACCCCTTCTCCTCCGCCACCGACCTCGGCCCGCTGGTCTCCCACGCCCAGCGCGACCGCGTCGCCGGGTTCGTCGAACGGGCCCGCGGCTACGCCACCGTCGTCACCGGCGGCGAGGTGCCGGGCGGCGAGCTCGCCGCCGGCGCGTACTACCGGCCCACCCTCATCACCGGCGCCGCCCAGGACAGCGAGGTCGTCCAGTCGGAGATCTTCGGCCCCGTCCTCGTGGTCCTGCCCTTCGACGGCGACGACGAGGGCATCGCGCTGGCCAACGACACCCCGTACGGACTGGCCGCCTCCGCCTGGAGCCGCGACGTCTACCGGGCGGGCCGTGCCACCCGCGAGATCAAGGCGGGCTGCGTCTGGGTCAACGACCACATCCCGATCATCAGCGAGATGCCCCACGGCGGATACAAGGCGAGCGGCTTCGGAAAGGACATGTCCGCCTACTCCTTCGAGGAGTACACGCAGGTCAAGCACGTGATGTACGACAACACCGCGGTGGCCGCGAAGGACTGGCACCGCACGATCTTCGGGGACCGACAGCCGACCACCGCCTGACCAGCGGTCCACCTCCCGAAAGGCCACAGCGCATGGAGCAGTACGAGCCCGACCGCCT
This sequence comes from Streptomyces sp. WAC03905, assembly GCF_057371075.1. Classification (NCBI taxonomy): domain Bacteria; kingdom Bacillati; phylum Actinomycetota; class Actinomycetes; order Kitasatosporales; family Streptomycetaceae; genus Streptomyces; species Streptomyces sp. WAC03905. The sequence goes on along the minus strand of NZ_JBXYDZ010000003.1, from coordinate 2,397,849 downwards.
CTCGGCGGCGCAACTCGCCGCGATGCGGCGCAGCCTCGGCAGTGGGCGCGGCGCCCTCACCCGCCGCTCGCTGCTGCGCGCCTCCGGAGTCGGAGCGCTCACCCTCGGCGGCCTGTCCACCCTCTCCGGATGCGGCATTCCGCCCGCCAAGCGGGAGGGCGACGCGGCCGCCGTCTCCGACGACCGCTCGGCCCAGGAGAAGGAGATCGCCTTCTCCAACTGGACCGAGTACATGGACACCAGCGAGGACGAGAAGTCCCGTCCCACGCTGGAGGAGTTCACCAAGCGGACCGGGATCAAGGTCAAGTACACCGAGGACATCAACGACAACGTCGAATTCTTCGGCAAGATCAAACCGCAGCTCGCGGCCGGCCAGGAGACCGGCCGCGACCTGATCGTCGTCACCGACTGGCTCGCCGCGCGCATCATCCGCCTCGGCTGGGCCCAGAAGCTCGACCCCTCCCACCTGCCGCACGCCTACGCGAACCTGTCACCGCAGTTCCGCAGCCCCGACTGGGACCCGGGCCGCGCGTACAGCTACCCGTGGACCGGCATCTCCACCGTCATCGCCTACAACGAGAAGGCGACGGAGGGCAAGAAGGTCGACTCCGTCACCCAGATGCTCGACGACCCCTCCCTCAAGGGCCGCGTCGGCTTCCTGACGGAGATGCGCGACAGCGTCGGCATGACCCTGCTCGACCAGGGCAAGAACCCCGCCTCCTTCACGGACGCGGAGTTCGACGAGGCGATAGGCCGGCTCCAGAAGGGCGTGGACAAGAACCAGATCCGCCGCTTCACGGGCAACGACTACACCTCCGACCTCGACAAGGGCGACCTCGCCGCCTGCCTCGCCTGGGCGGGCGACGTCATCCAGCTCCAGGCGGGCAACCCGGACATCAAGTTCGCCATTCCCGCCGCCGGCTACATCACCTCCAGCGACAACCTGCTCGTCCCCGTCAAGGCCCGGCACAAGGCCAACGCCGAACGGCTCATCGACTACTACTACGAGCTCCCGGTCGCCGCGCAGCTCGCCGCCTACATCAGCTACGTCTGTCCCGTCGAGGGCGTGGGGGACGAGCTCGCGAAGATCGACGCCGAGCTCGCGCAGAACACCCTGATCGTCCCGGACAAGGCGATGACCGCCAAGTCCCACGCCTTCCGCTCCCTCACCAGTGAGGAAGAGACGGCGTACGAGGAGAAGTTCGCCAAGCTCATCGGCGCGTGACGGCCGCAGCCGCACCGCGTCCGCTCCCCACTCGACCTCTTCGCCCACCCAACCCCGGGACCATCCATGACTGACAAGACCGCGGGCGGCGACGTCCGCCTCTCCGGGATCAGCAAGCACTACGGCACCTTCACCGCCGTGCACCCGCTGGACCTGACCATCCCCCAGGGCTCCTTCTTCGCCCTGCTCGGCGCCTCCGGCTGCGGCAAGACCACCACCCTGCGCATGATCGCGGGTCTGGAGGAGCCCTCCACCGGCACGGTCCACCTCGGCGACCGCGAGGTCACCGACCTCCCGCCGTACAAGCGCCCGGTCAACACGGTCTTCCAGAGCTACGCCCTCTTCCCCCACCTGAGCATCTTCGAGAACATCGCCTTCGGCCTGCGCCGCCGCGGCATCAAGTCGGTCAGGAAGCAGGTCGACGACATGCTGGACCTGGTCCAGCTCGGCCAGTTCGCCCAGCGCAAGCCGCACCAGCTCTCCGGCGGCCAGCAGCAGCGCGTCGCCGTCGCCCGCGCCCTGATCAACCATCCGCAGGTGCTGCTCCTCGACGAGCCGCTCGGCGCCCTCGACCTCAAGCTGCGCCGCCAGATGCAGCTGGAGCTCAAGCGGATCCAGACCGAGGTCGGCATCACCTTCGTGCACGTCACGCACGACCAGGAGGAGGCCATGACCATGGCCGACACGGTCGCCGTGATGAACGGCGGCCGCGTCGAACAGCTGGGCGCCCCCGCCGACCTCTACGAGAACCCGCGGACCACCTTCGTCGCCAACTTCCTCGGCACGTCCAACCTCATCGCGGCCTCCGTGGAGTCCGCCGGCTCCGACGTCGTCGTCTCCGCCTCCGGCACCACCCTGCGGCTGCCCGCCGCCCGATGTTCGACCACGCCCAGCGCCGGCGGGAAGCTGCTGGTCGGCGTGCGCCCGGAGAAGATCTCCCTGGTCCCGGCCGAGGAGGAGCACACCATAGCCACCGGCCGGAACCGGGTCACCGGCCGGATAGCCGCCTCCTCCTTCATCGGAGTCTCCACCCAGTTCGTCGTCGACAGCCCGGTCGGCCCCGAGCTGGAGGTCTACGTCCAGAACATCGAGCGCGACGGCCGCCTGGTGCCGGGCGCCGAGGTCGTCCTGCACTGGAACCCGGAGCACACCTTCGGCCTCGACGCGGACATGGACATCGACGCGGGCATCGAGACGGTCGAGGAGAGCGCGTGACCGCCACCGCCGCGCCGCCCCAGGCGCCCGCCCCCGCCGGACCCCCGGTCCACAAGCCGTCCGTGCGCAAGCGGCTGGTGCCCTACTGGCTGCTGCTCCCCGGCATCCTGTGGCTGCTGGTCTTCTTCGTCCTGCCGATGGTCTACCAGGCCTCCACCTCGGTGCAGACCGGCTCCCTCGAAGAGGGCTTCGAGGTCACCTGGCACTTCCGGACGTACTGGGACGCCTTCACCGAGTACCTGCCGCAGTTCCTGCGCTCCCTGCTGTACGCCGGAACCGCCACCGCGCTGTGCCTGCTGCTCGGGTACCCGCTGGCCTACCTGATCGCCTTCAGGGCGGGCCGCTGGCGCAACCTGCTCCTGGTCCTGGTGATCGCCCCGTTCTTCACCAGCTTCCTGATCCGCACGCTGGCCTGGAAGACGATCCTGGCCGACGGCGGCCCGGTGGTCGCCGGCCTCGACGCGATCGGCTTCCTCGACGTCACCAGCTGGCTCGGCATGACCGAGGGCGACCGGGTGCTGGCCACGCCGCTCGCGGTCGTCTGCGGCCTGACGTACAACTTCCTCCCCTTCATGATCCTGCCGCTGTACTCCTCGCTGGAGCGCATCGACACCCGCCTGCACGAGGCGGCGGGAGACCTCTACGCCCGGCCCGCCACGGTCTTCCGGAAGGTGACCTTCCCGCTCTCCATGCCGGGCGTGGTCTCCGGGACCCTGCTCACCTTCATCCCGGCGAGCGGCGACTACGTGAACGCCGAGCTGCTCGGCTCCACGGACACCCGGATGATCGGCAACGTCATCCAGTCGCAGTACCTGCGGATCCTCGACTACCCGACGGCGGCCGCGCTGTCCTTCATTCTCATGGCCATCGTGCTGATCATGGTCACCATCTACATCCGCCGAGCGGGGACGGAGGACCTGGTCTGATGCGCACCCCCCTCACCTGGCTGCGGCGCAACCTGGTCGTGATCGCGGGCCTCGCCACGCTCGCGTACATGATCCTGCCGAACGTCGTCGTCACCGTCTTCTCCTTCAACAACCCCTCCGGGCGCTTCAACTACGCCTGGCAGGAGTTCTCGCTCGACGCGTGGAAGGACCCCTGCGGCGTCGCCGACATGTGCGGCTCCCTCGGGCTCTCGCTCCAGATCGCCCTGTGGTCCACGATCGCCGCGACCGCCCTGGGCACCGCGATCGCCTTCGCGCTGGTGCGCTACCGCTTCCGGGCGCGCGGCGCGGTCAACTCGCTGATCTTCCTGCCCATGGCCATGCCGGAGATCGTGATGGCGGCCTCGCTGCTCGCGCTCTTCCTCAACATGGGCATCCAGCTCGGCTTCTGGACGATCCTGATCGCCCACATCATGTTCTGCCTCAGCTTCGTCGTCGCCGCCGTCAAGGCCCGCGTCCTGTCCATGGACCCGCGGCTGGAGGAGGCCGCCCGCGACCTCTACGCGAGCCCGGTGCAGACCTTCCTGCGGGTGACCCTGCCCATCGCGGCGCCGGGCATCGCGGCGGGCGCGCTGCTCTCCTTCGCGCTCTCGTTCGACGACTTCATCATCACCAACTTCAACTCGGGCAACACCGTCACCTTCCCCATGTTCGTCTGGGGATCGGCCCAGCGCGGTACGCCCGTGCAGATCAACGTCATCGGCACGGCGATGTTCGTCATCGCGGTGCTGGTGGTCCTCGCCGGCCAGACGGTCGGCAACCGCCGCAAGAAGGCACAACCGAAGTAGTTCCGCAGTTCCGCGGTTCCGTAGGGAGATGGAAGACATGGCCCCAGTCGCCATGCGTAGTGTTGCGACATCCCTTTCCGAAGCGAAGCCGGTCTCGTACTGGCTGGACGACCCCGGCCGGCCCGACCCGCAGCCGGCGCTCACCTCCGACGAGCGCTGCGACCTGCTGGTCATCGGCGGCGGCTACAGCGGCCTGTGGACGGCGCTCATCGCCAAGGAGCGCGACCCGGGGCGGGACGTCGTACTGATCGAGAGCAAGGAGGCGGGCTGGGCCGCCTCCGGCCGCAACGGCGGCTTCTGCGCCGCCTCCCTCACCCACGGGCTGGGCAACGGCATCGCCCGCTGGCCCGGCGAGCTGGCGAAGCTGGAGGAGCTGGGCGCCCGCAACCTCGACGCGATCGAGGAGGCAGTCGCCCGCTACGGCATCGACTGCGACTTCGAGCGGACGGGCGAGATCGACGTCGCCACCGAACCCCATCAGGTCGAGGAGCTGCGCGAACTCCACGAGGAGGCGCTCCGCCTGGGCCTGGCCGGCGGGTCCGTATGGCTCGACCGCGACGCCGTGCGCGCCGAGGTCGACTCCCCGACCTTCCTCGCGGGCCTGTGGGACCGCGACGGCGTCGCCATGCTCAACCCGGCGAAGCTCGCCTGGGGCCTCAAGCAGGCCTGCCTCGACCTCGGGGTGCGGATCTACGAGAACACCCGCGGCCTGAAGCTCGCCCCGGCCGGACGCGGGATGACCGTGGAGACCCCCTACGGCACGATCCTCGCCCGCCGGGTCGCCCTGGGCACCAACATCTTCCCGTCGCTGGTCCGCCGGATCCGCCCCTTCACCGTGCCGGTCTACGACTACGCCCTGATGAGCGAGCCGCTGGACCAGGCGCAGCTGGCCGCGATCGGCTGGAAGAACCGCCAGGGCCTGGGCGACAGCGCCAACCAGTTCCACTACTTCCGGATCACCAAGGACAACCGGATCCTGTGGGGCGGCTACGACGCGATCTACCCCTACCGCGGCAGGCTCGACTCCGAGTACGACCACCGCCCCGAGACCTACCTCCGGCTCGCGGAACACTTCTTCACCGCCTTCCCCCAGCTGGAGGGCCTGAAGTTCAGCCACGCCTGGGGCGGTGCGATCGACACCTGCTCGCGCTTCTCCGCCTTCTTCGGGACGGCGCACTCGGGCAAGGTGGCGTACGCGGCCGGCTACACCGGCCTCGGCGTGGGTGCCACCCGCTTCGGCGCGGAGGTGATGCTGGACCTGCTCGACGGGCTCTCCACCGAGCGCACCCGGCTGGAGATGGTGAGGTCCAAGCCGATGCCGTTCCCGCCGGAGCCGTTCGCCTGGACCGGGATCGCGCTCACCAAGTGGTCGCTGGCCCGCGCGGACGCCCGCGGCGGCCACCGCAACCTGTGGCTGAGGGCGATGGACAAGCTGGGCCTCGGCTTCGACAGCTGAGCCGCCCGCGCGCCCGGGCGCGCCCCGGCTTCCCGTCTCCGGGCGCGCTCCGTCTCCCCACCCCCCGCCTCCCCGGCCCGCCCGGCCGTTCGGCGTGTGACCCGGTTCACCACCACGGGGTGGCGCAACCCGCGTCATAGCCGGGCCCGACCCCGCTCTCTGCAGGTGAGAACGGCTCACCTACAGGGAACGGAGGCCGGGCGATGACGACCCCGGGGGAGAAGACTGCGGTGGAGTGGCTGGCCTCGGCGGCGCCGGATCCCGACGCCTGCCGACGGGCGTGGGAGCGCGACCCCCTCGGGGTCGCCCTCCTGCCCGCGGGACGGCTCTGGGACGTACTGGTCCTGCCGGGGGAACTGGGGCGGGCCACCCTCGACGTGCTCGCCCTGCTCACCGACCGGCCCGGCCCGGTGCTCGCCGACTTCGGTGCGTCGCGGCTGGGCTTCTTCGTGCCCGCGGGCACCACCTCCCACTGGATCGGCACAGGCGTACGGGGGGCGGGGCGCGGGGCGTGGATCGTGGTCCCGTATCCGGGCCGGGCGACCGGGGGAGTGCGGTGGGCGGTACTCCCGGACGGGGAGGGGACCCTGACGGACCCGGTCCTGCTGGAGCTGGCCATGCACGAGGCGGCCGCACGCGCGCTGGTGGGGGAGTGCCGCAACCCTTGACAAGGGGATTGGTCTGGACCATCTTGGGCGCCGCTGTTCCCCTTCCAGCAGCCTGACTCCATCCCCCCATGTCCCGGAGGCAGTTGTGCGCAGAACATGGTCCTTCCTCACGGCCGCCGCCCTCGCGGCGGCCGGCTTCCTCGCCGCGGGCCCGCCGGCCGCGGCCGCGGACGCCGACCTCGTCCGCAACGGCGGCTTCGAAGCCGGACTCGACGGCTGGAGCTGCTCGGGCGCCGGCGGAACCGCCGTCACCACACCCGTCCACGGCGGGAGTTCCGCCCTGCGGGCCACCCCGGCGGGCCAGGACAACGCCCGCTGCTCCCAGACCGTCACCGTCCGGCCGGACTCCACGTACACGCTCGGGGCCTGGGTGCAGGGGGCGTACGTCTACCTCGGCGCGAGCGGGACCGGCACCACCGACGTGTCGGCCTGGACGCAGACCCCGGGTGCCTGGAAGCAGCTGACGACCACCTTCCGCACCGGCCCGTCCACCACCTCGGTCACCGTCTACACCCACGGCTGGTACGGCCAGCCCGCCCACGTCACCGACGACGTCACCCTGGTCGGCCCGGACCCCGGAGGCCCCGGCCAGCCCCGGCCCCCGGCCGCCCCCACCGGCCTGACCGCCTCGGCGGCCTCGGCCGGCTCGGTCGTACTGTCCTGGACTGCGGTGCCCGGCGCCACGTCGTACGTCGTCCACCGCGACGGAGCCGCGCCGCTGCCGGTCGCCGCCGCCCCGGCCACCGTGACCGGCCTCGCCGCCTCCACCACCTACACCTTCCGGGTCAGCGCGGTGAACGCGGCGGGCGAGTCCCCGCAGAGCGCTCCCGTCTCCGCGACGACCACCGGCGGCGGGGGCGGAGGCGGCGGCCTCCCCGCCCACGCGCTCGTCGGCTACCTGCACACGAGCTTCGCCAACGGCTCCGGCCACGTCCGCATGGCCGACGTGCCCGCCTCCTGGGACGTCATCAACCTCGCCTTCGGCGAACCGACCTCGGTGACCTCCGGCGACATCCGGTTCCGGCTCTGCCCGGTCACGGAGTGCCCCGGCGTCGAGTCACCGGCTGAGTTCAAGGCGGCCGTCAAGGCCAAGCAGGCCGCGGGCAAGAAGGTGCTGATCTCCATCGGCGGGCAGAACGGCCAGGTCCAGCTCCCCACCACCACCGCCCGCGACACGTTCGTCTCGTCCGTCAGCAAGATCATCGACGAGTACGGGCTCGACGGCCTGGACATCGACTTCGAGGGCCACTCGCTCTCCCTGGCCACCGGGGACACCGACTTCCGCGCCCCCACCACGCCGGGCATCGTCCACCTGATCTCCGCCGTGAAGTCCCTGAAGGCCCGCTACGGCCAGGGTTTCGTCCTCACCATGGCTCCGGAGACCTTCTTCGTCCAGCTCGGGTACCAGTTCTACGGCTCCGGGCCCTGGGGCGGTCAGGACCCGCGCGCCGGCGCGTACCTCCCCGTCATCCACGCCCTGCGCGACGACCTCACCCTGCTCCACGTCCAGGACTACAACTCCGGCCCGATCATGGGCCTCGACAACCAGTACCACTCCATGGGCGGCGCCGATTTCCACATCGCCATGACCGACATGCTGCTCACCGGCTTCCCGGTGGCCGGCAACACCGGCCGTGTCTTCCCGGCCCTGCGTCCCGACCAGGTCGCGATCGGGCTGCCCGCCACCCCCAACGCGGGCAACGGCCACACTTCGCCGGCCGAGGTGACCAAGGCCCTGAACTGCCTGACGAAGAAGGCCGACTGCGGCGCCTACCAGACCCACGGCACCTGGCCCGGCCTGCGCGGCCTGATGACCTGGTCGATCAACTGGGACCGCTTCGGCGGAGGGGAATTCAGCCGGAACTTCGACGCGTACTACGGCAGGACCGCCTGACCGCCAGCAGCAGCGGCGTGCACATCAGCAGGCTGGCCAGCACGTCCAGCGGCCAGTGGAACCCCCGCAGCACCAGCCCGACGGCCGTCGCCCCCGTGAGCACCAGGGCGGCGGCCGCCGGCCACCGCCGGCCCAGGCGCGGGCGCAGCAGCAGGGCCGCGCCCGCGTACGCCACGAAGGCCGTCGCGGTGTGGCCCGAGGGGAAGTAGCCCGCGGCCCACGGCTCCAGCGGGCCGGGGCGGGCGGTCCACTCCTTCAGCGGGACGACGAGGGCGGGCACCAGGGCCATCGCGGCCACCGCGGCCGCGGCGCCGCGGCGGTTCCCGCGCAGGGCGGCGTACGCGGCGGCGAGCAGCAGCACGGGCAGTGCGACCGGGATGTTCCCGAGGTCGGAGAGGCCCTCGGTGACCGCGTCGGGGACGGTGCGCACCAGCGCGTCGCTCAGCCGGGCGTCCCAGGACAGCAGTGGGCCCCGCACCAGGACCTGCCAGGTGATCAGGGCGAAGAGGAGGATGCAGAGCGCGGAGGCGGCGATGCCGCCGGAAAGGGTGGCCGGCCGTCCCGGAACAGGGGGGATGGTTCCGGGACGGCCGCCCGGACCGGGTTGCCGGACGCCCCGGGGGGTTTGGGGCGGTCGGCTGTCCGATCGGTGAGGAGTGTGCGCGAACGCATGCCCGGCACGGTGCTGGGGAAGCCCGGTACCGGTATCGCCCCCGGTTTCCCGGGAGCGGGCTGTTTCACTCATCTGCAGAAACCGTACGGCAGTGGAAGGGGGACCGACAGCAGGAACGCGCTCCCGCCATCGGCCCCCCACAGCTTCTTCACAGCGCCCGCCCGTTACCGTCGGTACGGGTGAGGGCGCTGCGCTCGGACGTTCTAGACGTTCGAGCGGGTGGTCGTATCGACCGCGGCTCAGATCTCCGTGCCGATGGCTGCGAACGCGGCCTCGATCAGGTCCAGGCCCTCGTTCAGCAGGTGCTCGCCGATGACGATCGGCGGGAGGAAGCGGAGCACGTTGCCGTAGGTGCCGCAGGTCAGGACGAGCAGGCCCTCGGCGTGGCAGGCCTTGGCGAGCGCGCCGGCCGCCTCGGGGAACGGGGTCTTGGAGACCGGGTCCTTCACCAGCTCGATCGCGATCATGGCGCCGCGGCCGCGGATGTCGCCGATGATGTCGTACTTCTCCTGCATGGCGGTCAGACGGGCCTTCATGACGGCCTCGATCTTCTTCGCCTTGGCGTTGAGGTCGAGCTCCTTCATGGTCTCGATGGAGCCGAGCGCACCGGCGCATGCCACCGGGTTGCCGCCGTAGGTGCCGCCCAGGCCGCCCGCGTGAGCGGAGTCCATGATCTCGGCGCGGCCGGTCACGGCGGCGAGCGGCAGACCGCCCGCGATGCCCTTGGCGGTGGTGATCAGGTCGGGGACGATGCCCTCGTCCTCACACGCGAACCACTGGCCGGTGCGGCAGAAGCCGGACTGGATCTCGTCGGCGACGAAGACGATGCCGTTCTCGTTGGCGAACTTCACGATGGCCGGCAGGAAGCCCTTGGCCGGCTCGATGAAGCCGCCCTCGCCGAGGACCGGCTCGATGATGATCGCGGCGACGTTCTCGGCGCCGATCTGCTTGGTGATCTGGTCGATCGCCTGGGCGGCGGCCTCGGGGCCGCAGTTCTCGGCACCGGTGGGCCAGCGGTAGCCGTAGGCGACCGGGACGCGGTAGACCTCGGGGGCGAACGGACCGAAGCCGTGCTTGTACGGCATGTTCTTGGCGGTCAGCGCCATGGTGAGGTTCGTGCGGCCGTGGTAGCCGTGGTCGAACACGACGACGGCCTGGCGCTTGGTGTACGAACGGGCGATCTTGACGGCGTTCTCGACGGCCTCGGCGCCGGAGTTGAACAGCGCCGACTTCTTGGCGTGGTCGCCCGGGGTCAGCTCGGCGAGGGCCTCGCACACCTCGACGTAGCCCTCGTACGGGGTGACCATGAAGCAGGTGTGGGTGAAGTCGGCGAGCTGCGCGGAGGCGCGGCGCACGACGGCCTCGGCGGAGGCGCCGACGGAGGTCACGGCGATGCCGGAGCCGAAGTCGATCAGCTGGTTGCCGTCGACGTCCTCGATGATGCCGCCACCCGCGCGGGCCGTGAAGACGGGCAGCACGGAGCCCACGCCGCCGGCCACGGTCTGCAGACGGCGGGCCTGCAGCTCCTGCGACTTGGGGCCGGGGATCGCGGTGACGATCTTGCGCTCCTGCGGGACAGCGGTCATAGAGGGCTCCTGGGGGGTGTTTTCGGACGCACTTGTCTCTTTGTCCGCAGGCTAGGCCCGGGAGCGACGGTCCTGCATGCTCCGTTCGGTAGTGATCTCAGCGTGTCCTTGTCCGCGACGGCCATAGAGCTTCGTCATTCGCCCCCTTGCCCGCCCGCGGCCACTACATTGAGCGACGCAGCACCGCAGGCACGGTCAGGGGGCAGGGGTTTCATGGACACCGACGGCACGCACGAGACGCGCCCGGGCCGCACCGGGCACATTCCGAGGCCGACCGCCCCGCCCAAGCCGTCCCACGCGCCGACGGCCGGGCCGACCCTGGGGGACTGGCTGCGCCACCCGCGCTCGTCGGACGGACCGGGCGTGTGGACGTACGGGCACGTGCCGCGCGCCGCCGAGGAGCCCGAGGTCACCCCCACCCGCCAGCTCGTGAGCGGCGCCCTGATCGCACTGCTCGCCGGACTGCTGCTCTGGTCCCTGCTGTGGAACGGCTACCTCGGCGGCTTCTGGCTGTGGCCGCTCTACATGTTCACGCCCGACTCCTGGGCGGGGACCTTCCCCTCCGTGGTGGCCTCGTACGTCTGGTACGGCATCGTCGTCGGTGCCCTCGTCTTCGGCTTCGGACGGCTCGGGCGCTGGCCCGAGTTGCTGGGCCGGCTGCTGCGCGGCCGTGCGGCGCGGCTCCTGCACTCCGCCCTACCGGTCCCTGTCGACGGTGGGGGGGAGGACGATCCGCTGCGGTGGGGCGAGGTGCGGGGGGCCGGGATGGGGGACGTGGCCGATCGGCTGGAGGGGGAGGCCGGGAGCGGGCGGATGAACGACGTCGACTTCGCGCGCATCCGCCGCGCCTGGGAGTCCGTCCGCGTCGACCCCTCCCGCATGCGCGCCTTCGCCGACTCCGTCCGCGACAAGGGCGCCGGGGCCTGCGTGCACCCCTCCGGGGACCGGGACCTGCCCGTGCGGGCCGCCCGGCACGACCTGCTGGCCCGGCAGGTGCTCCTCGGCACCGTCGAGGACGGCGCCCGCAACCCGTACGCCCGCCGCGGCACCTCCCTCGCGCTCGACCCCGACGTGCTCGGCACCTCCCTGCTCGCCGTCGGCCCCTCCGGCACCGGCAAGACGCAGCGCCTGGTGCGGCCCGTCGTGGAGTCCCTCGCCCTCCAGGCGCTCGCCGGCCAGGCCGCCGTCGTCGCCGTCGGCGCGGCCGGGGCCCAGCTCGGCCCCGACGCCGCCTACGACGTCGTCGTCCGCATCGGCGACCCCGGCTCCGTCTACGACCTCGACCTCTACGGCGGGGCCACCGACCCCGACGAGGCCGCGACCCTGCTCGCCGAGGCCTTCGTCGGGGACGTCCACGGGATGGACGTACGCCGGGCGGCGACCGCCCTCGCCCAGCTGCTCGGGCCGTTCCGCGCCGCCTACGGCCGCTTCCCCGCCGTGCCCGAGCTGCGCGAGCTGCTCGACCAGGTCCCCGCCGCCTTCGACACCCTGCGCCGCGAGCTCGCCGCCGCCGAGGGCACCGCGCGCCACGCCATGCTGCGCGAGCTCGACGCCCGCACCCGCCAGCACGGGGCGCACGGCGACCCCGGCCCGGCCCTCGCCGACCGGGTGGCCCTGCTGGACCGGCCCGCCTTCGCCGGGTTCTTCGACACCACCGGCCAGGGACGGCCGTTCTCGCTGCGCGCGCTGGAACACCCCATCCGGGTCCGCGTCGACCTCCCCGAGCGGGGGCACGCCGACGCCTCCCGCATGCTGGCCCGGCTGCTGCTCGCCCAGTTCAACGCCGCCGCGGCCGCCCGCGCCGACCGCTCCCTCTTCGCCTTCCTCGCCCTCGACGACGCCTCCCGCACCCTGACCGCCGAGACCGTGCGCGGCGTCCGGCGCCTGCGCTCGGCGCACGCAGGCGTCCTGCTCACCCTGCGCACGCTGGACGACGTACCGGAGGAGCTGCGCACGCCCCTGCTCGGGGCGGTCGGCTGCCGGATGGCCTTCTCCGGGGTCACCACCTGGGACGGCAAGCGGTTCGCGGAGGCCTGGGGAACCGAATGGGTGGAGACCCGCGACGTCACCCACCGCACGGTCTTCGCCGACCAGCCGCTGACCCGGGCCGTCCACGCCTTTCGCAAGCTCGTCACCGGCAAGGCGGTCACCACCGACGCGGTGACCGTGCGGCAGGTGGAGCGGGAGCGGTGGTCCGCCTCGGACCTGGCGCACGCCGTGCCGCCCGGCCACGCCGTGCTGTCGCTGACCTCGGTCGCCGGCGAGCGCGCGGCCCCGCTGCTGGTCCGCCTGGCCGGAACGGCCTGACCCGCGCCCCGACCCGTACGAGGTGGCAGAATCGAGGGGAGTCGTTCGTACGACACGGCGAAATGCGTCGACGGCTGACGAATCTCCGCCGCCACCCCACCCCCTCCCGCTAAGGCCCCTGGTAACCGATGCCGCTGACCCTCGCCTCCCTCGTCCAGCACTCGGCGCTCAAGCTCAGCGTCCGGGCGGGGGAGGGCCGCCTGGACACCCCCGTGCGCTGGGCCCACGTCAGCGAGCTGGCCGACCCCGTCCCCTATATGGAGGGCGGCGAACTGCTCCTGATCACCGCGATGAAGCTGGACGCGGACGACCCGGAGGAGATGCGACGCTACGTACGCCGCCTCGCCGCGGCCGGGGTGGTCGGCATCGGCTTCGCGATCGGCGTCAACTACGAGGCCGTCCCCGACGCGCTGGTCGACGCCGCGCGGAGCGAGGACATGCCGCTGCTGGAGGTGCCGCGCCGGACGCCCTTCCTCGCGATCAGCAAGGCGGTCTCCGCCGCCCTCGCGGCCGACCAGTACCGGGCCGTCACTGCCGGCTTCGAGGCCCAGCGCGAACTGACGCGCGCCGCGCTGTCCGCCGACGGCCCCGCCGAACTGCTGGCGAGGCTCGCGGCGCACGTGCACGGCTGGGCGGCGCTCTACGACACCTCCGGAGCGGTCGTGGCGGCCGCCCCCGAATGGGCCGCGCGCCGCGCCGCCCGGCTGACCCCGGACGTGGAGCGGCTGCGGGAGCGTCCGGCGCCCGCGAGCGCCGTGGTCGGAGGCTCCGAGGACCGCGTCGAGCTGCAGTCCCTCGGCACCGGCCGACGGGCACGGGGCGCGCTCGCCGTCGGCACCGGCGCCCCGCTGGGCACGGCCGAGCGGTACGCCGTGCACTCCGCGGTCGCGCTGCTGACCCTCACCACCGAGCGCTCGCGCTCGCTGCACGACGCCGAGTCCCGGCTGGGGGCGGCGGTGCTGCGGATGCTGCTGGCGGGGGAACCCGAGCACGCCCGGGCGGTGGCGGGGGACCTGTACGGCTCGCTGCTGGACGCGCCGTTCCGGCTGGTCGTGGCCGAGCCGGCGCTGCCGGGGACGGCGCAGCCGGAGGGGCTGGCGCTGCTGGCCGACACCGTGGAGTCCGCCGCCGCCCGCACCGGGGAGGCACTGCTGGTGGTCCCCGAGCCGGGGCGGCTCGTGGTCCTCGCCTCCGACGCGGGCGCGGCCGTCCAGGCGTGCACGGACCACGCGGAGGCGCTGGAGGCCCGGCGCGGCCGGGACGCGGCCGGTCCCGAGCCGGACGAACTGGTGGTCGGGCTGTCCGCGCCCGCCGGACCCGGCGGCGTCGCGGCGGCCCTCAAGCAGGCCGACCAGGCCCTCGCCGTGGCGCGCCGGCGCGGCCGCCCGATGGTGGAGCACGAGGACATGGCGGCGGGCTCGGTCCTCCCGCTGCTCGCCGACGACGCGGTACGGGCCTTCGCGGACGGCACCCTGCGCGCGCTGCGGGAGCACGACGCGACGGGCCGCGGCGACCTGGTGGCCTCCCTCCAGGCCTGGCTCTCCCGCCACGGCCAGTGGGACGCCGCCGCCGCCGACCTCGGCGTGCACCGCCACACCCTGCGCTACCGGATGAAGCGGGTCGAGGAGATCCTCGGCCGCTCCCTGGAGGACCCGGACGTCCGCATGGAACTGTGGCTCGCCCTCAAGGCGACCTCCACCACCTCCTAGGTCCCGTCCGCCTGCGACAGTGACAAACCGGCGCGACCCCGACGGCAGGTACTACACCCCGGATAAACGCCGAATCCCCCGGGGAGTCCTACGGTGGAGGGGTCAGGACCCACCGCACACCACCGAAGGGCCGGGATTCGCATGACTTCCACCCACGCCTTCTGGCTCGCCGGCCGCCAGGCCACCGGCGAGGACAGCTTCGACGTCCACTCCCCGTGGGACGGCCGACTGGTCGGCACGGTCAGCGTGCCCACCGACGAGCAGGTCGAAGAGGCCGTGGCCGCGGCGTACGCCGTGACGGCGGAGTTCTCCGCGACCCCCGCCCACGTACGGGCCGCGGCCCTGGACCACGTGTCCAAGCGGCTCGTCGAGCGCACCGAGGAGATCGCCCGGCTGATCTCCGCCGAGAACGGCAAGCCCGTCAAGTGGGCCCGCGGTGAGGTCGGCCGTGCGGTGTCCGTGTTCCGCTTCGCCGCGGAAGAGGCCCGCCGCTTCAACGGCGGCGAGGCCCAGCGCCTCGACACCGACGCCGGCGGCGTCGGACGCCTCGCGCTGACCCGCCGCTTCGTCAAGGGCCCGGTCCTCGGCATCGCGCCGTTCAACTTCCCGCTGAACCTGTGCGCCCACAAGGTGGCCCCGGCCATCGCCGTCGGCGCGCCGATCATCCTCAAGCCGGCGCCGGCCACCCCGCTGTCCGGCCTGATCCTCGGCGAGCTGCTCGCCGAGACCGACCTCCCGGCCGGCTCCTGGTCGGTCCTGCCGGTCGCGAACGACAAGATGCCCGCCCTGGTCAAGGACGAGCGCCTCCCCGTCATCTCCTTCACCGGTTCCGACACCGTCGGCTACGCCATCCAGCAGTCGGTGCCCCACAAGCACTGCACCCTGGAGCTCGGCGGCAACGCCGCGGCCGTGGTCCTGGACGACTGGTCCTCCGAGGCCGACCTCGACTGGGCCGCGACCCGCATCGCGACCTTCTCGAACTACCAGGCCGGCCAGTCCTGCATTTCCGTGCAGCGCGTGATCGCCGACGCCTCCGTCTACGACCGCCTCGTCGAGAAGGTCGTCGCGAAGGTCCAGGCGCAGGTCACCGGCGACCCGAACGACGACGCCACCGACGTCGGCCCGCTGGTGTCCCAGGCCGCCGCCGAGCGCGTCGAGTCCTGGGTCGACGAGGCCGTGTCCGCCGGCGCCAAGCTGCTCACCGGCGGCAAGCGCGAGGGCGCGTCGTACGAGCCGACCGTCCTGGCGAACGTGCCCGACGGCGTCAAGCTCGCCACCGAGGAGGTCTTCGGTCCGGTCCTGACCCTGCTGCGGGTCGAGAACACCGACGAGGCCTTCGCCGCGGTGAACGACTCCAAGTTCGGCCTGCAGGCCGGCGTCTTCACGCGCGACGTCCAGACCGCGTTCCGCGCCCACCGCGAGCTCGAGGTCGGCGGCGTGATCATCGGTGACGCGCCGTCCTACCGCGCCGACCAGATGCCGTACGGCGGCGTCAAGCAGTCCGGTGTGGGCCGCGAGGGCGTCCGCTACGCGATGGACGACTACACCTACGAGCGGGTCCTGGTCCTGACCGGCCTCGACATCTGATCTCGTACGGCCGAAGAGCCGACGGCCGGAGCCCACTGTGCGGGGGCTCCGGCCGTCCCCCTTTTCCGGGCCGGGGGCGTCCCCCGCACCCGCGATTCCCCCGACTGGTCCGTCCCGGCTTTTCCCGCGGAGCCGGGCGGGGTACGACTCACAGGTAGCACCGGCCAGTAGGCCGGCGCACCGACTCCGGCGGCGAGGTGAGTCCCCGCATGTCCGCAACACAGCCCGTACAGCCCAGCGGCACACAGCCCAAGGTGACCGAGCGCGAGGCACGACAGGTCGCGGAAGCGGCCCGGGAACAGGACTGGCGCAAACCCAGTTTCGCCAAGGAGCTCTTCCTGGGACGGTTCAGGCTCGACCTGATCCATCCCCACCCGCTCCCCGCCGACGAGGACGTCCGCCGGGGCGAGGCCTTCCTGGCCCGGCTGCGCGAGTTCTGCGAGACCCGCATCGACGGCGCCCTCATCGAGCGCGAGGCGAAGATCCCCGACGAGACCGTGCGCGGGCTCAAGGAACTCGGCGCCCTCGGGATGAAGATCGACCCCAAGTACGGCGGTCTCGGTCTCACCCAGGTCTACTACAACAAGGCGCTCGCCCTCGTCGGCTCGGTCAGCCCGGCCATCGGAGCCCTGCTCTCCGCCCACCAGTCGATCGGTGTGCCCCAGCCGCTGAAGATGTTCGGCACGCAGGCGCAGAAGGACACCTACCTGCCGCGCTGCGCCACCACCGCCATCAGCGCCTTCCTGCTCACCGAACCCGACGTGGGCTCCGACCCGGCCCGACTGGCCACCACCGCCGTTCCCGACGGAGACGACGCCTACGTCCTCGACGGCGTGAAGCTGTGGACCACCAACGGGGTCGTCGCGGACCTGCTCGTGGTCATGGCCCGGGTACCGAAGTCGGAGAACCACCGCGGCGGGATCACCGCCTTCGTCGTCGAGGCCGACTCGCCGGGCATCACCGTCGAGCACCGCAACGCCTTCATGGGCCTGCGCGGCCTGGAGAACGGCGTCACCCGCTTCCACCGGGTGCGGGTCCCCGCCGACCAGCGGATCGGCGCCGAGGGGGCCGGTCTCAAGATCGCCCTCACCACGCTCAACACCGGCCGGCTGTCCCTGCCCGCCATGTGCGTCGGCGCCGGCAAGTGGTGTCTGAAGATCGCCCGCGAGTGGTCCGGCGTACGCGAGCAGTGGGGCCGGCCGGTCGCCCGGCACGAGGCGGTCGGCGCCAAGATCTCCTTCATCGCCGCCACCACCTTCGCCCTCGAAGCGGTCGTCGACCTCGCCTCCCAGATGGCCGACGAGGACCGCAACGACATCCGCATCGAGGCCGCTCTCGCCAAGCTCTACGGGTCCGAGATGGCCTGCCTGATGGCCGACGAACTGGTCCAGATCCGCGGCGGACGCGGTTTCGAGACCGCCGAGTCCCTGGCCGCCCGCGGCGAACGCGCCGTCCCCGCGGAGCAGATGCTCCGCGACCTGCGCATCAACCGGATCTTCGAGGGCTCCACCGAGATCATGCACCTGCTGATCGCCCGCGAGGCCGTCGACGCCCACCTCTCGGTGGCCGGCGACCTCATCGACCCCGAGAAGGACCTCGGCGACAAGGCCAGGGCCGGCGCCCGAGCCGCCGGGTTCTACGCCCGCTGGCTGCCCAAGCTCGCCACCGGCCCCGGCCACGTCCCCGGCAGCTACCGGGCCTTCCACCCCGGCGGCCACCCCGACCTCGCCACCCACCTTCGCTACGTCGAGCGCAGCGCCCGCAAACTCGCCCGGTCCACCTTCTACGCCATGTCCCGCTGGCAGGGCCGCATGGAGACCAAGCAGGGCTTCCTCGGCCGGATCGTCGACATCGGCGCCGAACTCTTCGCGATGAGCGCGGCCTGCGTCCGCGCCGAGCACCTGCGCGCCTCCGGAGAGCACGGCCGCGAGGCCTACCAGCTCGCCGACGCCTTCTGCGAGCAGTCCCGGCTGCGCGTCGAGGAACTCTTCGGCCGGCTCTGGTCCAACACCGACGACCTCGACCGCAAGGTGGTCGCCGGCGTCCTGTCCGGGACCTACGCCTGGCTGGAGGAGGGCGTCCTGGACCCGTCGGGCGACGGCCCCTGGATCGCCGACGCCGCCCCCGGCGCCTCGACCCGCAAAAACGTGCACCGCCCCATCCGCTGACCTGCGATCATCGCCGCACGTCGGACAGACGTACGAAGATGAGTGCGCGTACGGAACCGGTACGCGCACGAGCACAGCACGAGGCGGACGAACCATGCCGACGGCCGAGCAGGACCGCACCAGCAGACGGCTGGCCTGGTGCGTGGCGCACCTGCTGCGCCACGCACCGGACCACGTCGTCGTCGACATGACCCGCCGGCTCGACCGGCCGGCCCGCAAGTACCTCTGCCGGGACGAATGGCTGGCGGCCTCCACCGTCACCCTGCTGCTGCGCCACGGGGACGCGGCCGACCGGGGCTACATCGCCCGCAACCCCCGCGTCGTGGGGCGGCCCCTGCCCGGCCTGCCCGGCCCCGCCCGCTACGCCCGCCGCCGCACGCCCCCCGAACTCCTGCCCGTGCTCCGCGCCGAACTCGGCCGCGACCCCGGCGCGCACCCCCTCACCACCGCCGAGCTGCTCGGTCTGCTGCGGCGCCACGGCCGGCGCGGACCGCGGGTCCCCCTGGACGTCCTGGCACTGCCCCACGAGGCCGATCCGCGCCGGCTGCTCGCCGAGCACGTCCGCCGGCCGCTGCCCGCCGGATCCGTCGAGGCCCTGCTGCTCGCCGCCGACCTGCCGCGGGAGACCGTCGTCGGACTGCTCGCCACCACCCCGGCGGCGGCCGACGCCCGGTCCTGGCACCGGCCCGCCGTCCGCGCCGTCCGCATGGGCCGGCTCACGCACGAGGAACTCGTCACCCACCTCGCCCCCGCCCGGCACACCCTGCTCCTCGGCCACCTCCCCGCCCGCCGCGCCCTGCGCTGGACCCTGCCCGAACAGGCCGGCATGCAGACCGCCGTGATGCGGGCCCTGCGCCCGCTGGGGGACGACCCGAGGCTCTGGGCGGAGCTGCTGCGGCACGCCCCCGCCCACCGCGGGCCGCTGCCCGCCCTGGTGGCGGGCGTCGTCGACGGGACCCTGACCGCACCGGACGGTGCCAGGGAGGCGGACCCCGAGCTCGCCCGGGCCGTGCGCCACCTGGCCCCGCCCGCCGCCGAGCCCACCGGCGACGTCGAGCGCGAACTGGCCCTCGCGAGCCTCGCCGTGCCCATGGAGAGCGTCGAGGAGGACGTCCGCTGGGTGCGCGGCTGCCTCGACCGCGGCCTGCTCACCGGCATCGACGTCATCCGGCACAAGCTGCCGGCCTGCTGGGCCCTCGACGAGGACCACTGGCTCGGCGACGTGGACCACCCCGACCGCCACGACCACGCGGACGCCGTCCTCGCCGCCCACGCGGAGGCGTACCGGCTGCTCACCGTGGCCCTCGGCGAGGACCCGGAGGCGTGGTGGCGGACCGCCCGCACGCTCCCCGACTTCGCCGGGACGCTCCCGCACCTGCTCCTGAGGGTCACGGATGGGGGCTCCGTGTCGGGCCGCCCCTGACTTGCGGCAACAATGGGGGGCATGAGCGACCGTCCAGCCCCCCTCGCCGACCCGCACCTCCTCTTCGACGCCGAGGCCGGCCGCCGGGACATCGTGATCCTCGGGTCCACCGGCTCCATCGGCACCCAGGCCATCGACCTCGCCCTGCGCAACCCGGACCGGTTCCGGGTCACCGCCCTGTCCGCCGCCGGCGGCCGGGTGGCGCTGCTGGCCGAGCAGGCCCGGCTGCTGCGCGTCGAGAAGGTGGCCGTCGCCCGCGAAGACGTCGTACCGGCCCTGAAGGAGGCGCTCGGAGCCCAGTACGGCCCGGGCGAGGCGCTGCCCGAGATCCTGGCCGGGCCGGACGCCGCGACCGAACTCGCCGCCTCCGCGTGCCACACCGTCCTCAACGGCATCACCGGCTCCATCGGCCTCGCGCCGACCCTCGCCGCGCTGCGGGCCGGCCGCACCCTGGCCCTGGCCAACAAGGAGTCGCTGATCGTCGGCGGCCCGCTGGTCAAGGCCCTCGCGAAGCCCGGCCAGATCATCCCCGTGGACTCCGAGCACGCCGCGCTCTTCCAGGCGCTGGCCGCCGGAACCCGCGCCGACGTGCGCAAGCTCGTGGTCACCGCCTCCGGCGGCCCGTTCCGCGGCCGCACCCGCGCCGAGCTGGCACGCGTGACCGTCGAGGACGCGCTCGCCCACCCCACCTGGGCCATGGGCCCGGTGATCACCGTCAACTCGGCGACCCTGGTCAACAAGGGCCTGGAGGTCATCGAGGCCCACCTGCTCTACGACATCCCGTTCGAGCAGATCGAGGTGGTGGTCCACCCGCAGTCGTACGTGCACTCGATGGTGGAGTTCACCGACGGCTCCACGCTCGCCCAGGCCACCCCGCCGGACATGCGCGGCCCCATCGCGATCGGCCTGGGCTGGCCCCTGCGGATCCCGGAAGCCGCCCCCGCCTTCGACTGGACCAAGGCCTCCACCTGGGAGTTCTTCCCGCTGGACACCGAGGCGTTCCCCGCCGTGGGCATCGCCCGGCACGTGGGCGCCCTGGGCGGCACGGCCCCCGCCGTGTTCAACGCGGCGAACGAGGAGTGCGTGGAGGCGTTCCTGGCCGGTCGGCTGCCGTTCACAGCAATCATGGATACGGTCTCTGCCGTGGTCGACGAGCACGGGACGCCGGAGTCGGGAACCTCCCTGACCGTCCAGGACGTCCTTGAAGCAGAGGCCTGGGCCAGGGCCCGGGCGCGGGAGATGGCGGCTCGGGCCGCCGCGGAGGCGCGCGCATGACACTTCTGATGACGGTGCTCGGAATCGTGATCTTCGCGGTCGGCCTGCTGGTCTCCATCGCGTGGCACGAGCTGGGGCACCTCTCCACGGCCAAGCTCTTCGGCATCCGCGTGCCCCAGTACATGGTCGGCTTCGGCCCGACCGTCTGGTCGCGCCGCAGAGGCGAGACCGAGTACGGCATCAAGGCCATCCCCATGGGCGGCTACATCCGCATGATCGGGATGTTCCCGCCCGGCGAGGACGGCAAGGTCACCGCCCGGTCCACCTCGCCGTTCCGGTCGATGATCGAGGACGCCCGCTCGGCGGCCTACGAGGAGCTCCAGCCCGGCGACGAGACCCGGCTGTTCTACACGCGCAAGCCGTGGAAGCGCGTGATCGTGATGTTCGCCGGCCCGTTCATGAACCTGGTCCTGGCCGTGGCGATCTTCCTCACCACCCTGATGGCCTTCGGGCTGAACACCCAGACCACCTCGGTCGCCACCGTCTCCGACTGCGTCATCCAGCAGAGCGAGAAGCGCGACAAGTGCCGGCCCGGTGACCCGGCCGCACCCGCCCAGGCGGCGGGCCTCAAGGCCGGTGACAAGATCGTCGCCTTCAACGGCCGCCCGGTCGACGACTGGTCCGCCCTCCAGAAGGACATCCGCGCCACCGTCGGACCCGCCACGATCACCGTGGTCCGGGCCGGGGAGCGCCTCGACCTCAAGGCGAACCTGATCGAGAACAAGGTCGCCAGGACGGACGGCAGCGGCAGGTACGTCAAGGACGAGTACGTCACCGCGGGCTTCCTCGGCTTCGCGCCCGCCTCCGGTTACGTGCAGCAGTCCTTCGGCCAGTCCGTCGAGCGCATGGGCGAGATGATGGAGGCCGGCGTGCAGTCGCTGGTCGCCCTGCCGTCCAAGGTCCCGGACCTGTGGGACGCGGCCTTCAACGGGGCCGAGCGCAAGCAGGACAGCCCCATGGGCGTCGTCGGCGCGGCCCGCGTCAGCGGTGAGATCTTCACCCTCGACATCCCCGCCCAGCACCAGCTGGTGTTCTTCCTGAACCTGCTGGCCGGCTTCAACCTCTCGCTGTTCCTCTTCAACATGCTGCCGCTGCTCCCGCTCGACGGCGGGCACATCGCCGGCGCCCTCTGGGAGTCGCTGCGGCGGGGCGTGGCGCGGATCTTCCGCCGTCCCGACCCCGGCCCGTTCGACGTGGCGAAGCTGATGCCCGTCGCCTACGTGGTCGCGGGCTTGTTCATCTGCTTCACCCTGCTGGTGATGGTGGCCGACGTGGTCAACCCGATCAAGATCACCTAGCGGTCCGGGGGGCATATCCCGGACGTACCGGAGCCGGGCACGGATCGTGCCCGGCTCCCTACGTTCGGGTGGCGCACCCCCTCGGATGCACGGCCCGCCCCTTGGTTGGCGTAATCTCGAAGCCTGGAGCCCGCCGATCTCGGGACCTTGATCCACACCTTGGGGTTGCACAGCAGATGACTGCCATCTCTCTCGGAATGCCGGCCGTGCCGACGAAGCTTGCCGACCGCAGGGTCAGCCGCAAGATCCAGGTCGGCAAGGTGGCCGTCGGCGGCGACTCGCAGATCTCCGTCCAGTCGATGACCACCACCAGGACCTCCGACATCGGGGCGACGCTCCAGCAGATCGCCGAGCTCACCGCCTCCGGCTGCGACATCGTCCGCGTGGCGTGCCCCACCCAGGACGACGCCGACGCGCTCGCCGTGATCGCCAAGAAGTCGCAGATCCCGGTCATCGCCGACATCCACTTCCAGCCGAAGTACGTGTTCGCCGCGATCGACGCCGGCTGCGCCGCGGTCCGCGTCAACCCGGGCAACATCAAGCAGTTCGACGACAAGGTCAAGGAGATCGCGAAGGCCGCGAACGAGACCCGCACGCCGATCCGCATCGGTGTGAACGCCGGCTCCCTCGACGCCCGCCTGCTGAAGAAGTACGGCAAGGCCACCCCCGAGGCGCTGGTCGAGTCCGCGCTGTGGGAGGCCTCCCTCTTCGAGGAGCACGGCTTCGGCGACATCAAGATCTCGGTCAAGCACAACGACCCGGTCGTCATGGTCAACGCCTACCGCCAGCTCGCCGCCGCCTGCGACTACCCGCTGCACCTGGGCGTCACCGAGGCCGGACCCGCCTTCCAGGGCACCATCAAGTCCGCGGTCGCCTTCGGCGCCCTGCTCTCCGAGGGCATCGGCGACACCATCCGCGTCTCCCTCTCCGCCCCGCCGGCGGAGGAGGTCAAGGTCGGCATCCAGATCCTGGAGTCGCTGAACCTCAAGCCCCGCCGCCTGGAGATCGTCTCCTGCCCCTCCTGCGGCCGCGCCCAGGTCGACGTCTACAAGCTGGCCGAGGAGGTCACCGCGGGCCTGGAGGGCATGGAGGTCCCGCTGCGCGTCGCGGTCATGGGCTGCGTCGTCAACGGCCCCGGCGAGGCCCGTGAGGCCGACCTCGGCGTCGCCTCCGGCAACGGCAAGGGCCAGATCTTCGTGAAGGGCGAGGTCATCAAGACCGTCCCCGAGTCGAAGATCGTCGAGACCCTCATCGAAGAGGCCATGAAGATCGCCGCACAGATGGAGGCCGACGGCGTCACCAGCGGCGAGCCGACCGTCGCCATCGGCGTCTGAGTTTTTCGGGCTCGCCTCGCCTCCGGGGCGCCTGTTGCCGGCTCGTGCCGGCGTACGTGCTCGAAAACGCTCGTTCCTCGCGTTTCCTGCGCGCGTTCGCCGTCACTCCCCGGCGCGCCCCTTCGGCTCGCCTCGCCTCCAGCTGGGCGGCCCGCACGTGGCCCCGGCCCCGTTCCCGCAGTTCGGGAGCGGGGCCGGGGCCTTTTCGTGACCTCTGGACGCGGCATCGTCCGGCCCCGCCGGGTACAGTGCGGAGATCAGCAGACTTGCATGGTGAGGCCCCAGTGTTGACGCAGACCACCACCCGGGTCCTTGAGCCCAGTGATCTCGACGCCGCGCTCGACATCCTCGGACGCGAGCCGGTCGAGAACGCCTTCGTCACCTCCCGGGTCCAGGTCGCCGGACTCGACCCATGGCGCCTGGGCGGCGAGATGTGGGGCTGGTACGCCGACGGCGAGTTCCGTTCGCTCTGCTACGCCGGAGCCAACCTGGTGCCCGTCTGCGCCGAGCCCGACGCCGTACGGGCCTTCGCCGACCGGGCCCGCCGCACCGGCCGCCGCTGCTCCTCCATCGTCGGCCCCGCCGAGCCGACCCGACGGCTGTGGCAGCTCCTGGAGCCGAGCTGGGGCCCGGCCCGCGAGGTCCGCGCCCACCAGCCCCTCATGGTCATCGACCGCCCCTCCACCACGGTCGAGGCGGACCCGCAGGTCCGCCGGATCCGCAAGAACGAGATGGACCTGATCATGCCCGCCTGCGTGGCCATGTTCACCGAGGAGGTCGGCATCTCACCCATGGCCGGCGACGGCGGACTGCTCTACCAGGCCCGCGTCGCCGAACTCGTCGCAGGCGGCCGCTCCTTCGCCCGCGTCGATGACGGCAAGATCGTCTTCAAGGCGGAGATCGGTGCCGCCACCGCCCGCGCCTGTCAGATCCAGGGCGTCTGGGTGGCTCCCGAGTTCCGCGGCCGCGGCCACTCCGAGACCGGCATGGCCGCCGTCGTCGCCTACGCGCTGCGCGACGTGGCGCCCGTCGTCAGCCTCTACGTGAACGACTTCAACACCGCCGCGCGGGCCGCCTACCGCCGGGTCGGCTTCCGCGAGGTCGGCGCGTTCATGAGCGTGCTGTTCTGAACCGGCGGCATACTCCGGACGCGGCGTTTCGGCACACCCTTACCCCGAAGTAAGGTCGCCGCATGCTGCCTTCCGGAGTCCGTATCGGCCCCCTCGACCTCGCCGGCCGCGTGGACGAGGCCCTGCGCGTGCAGGCCGTCGCCTTCGGCCTCAGCGAGGAGGAGGTCGGCATCCGGCGCTACATCGTCCAGCGCCACATGGCCTGCAAGGGCGCCCGCGCCCTCGGCGCCTTCGCCGAGGACGGCGCGCTCACCGGATTCGTCTACGGGATGCCCAACGACCGCACCCACTGGTGGTCCACCGTCGTCGAGCCCTACCTGCGGGCCGGCGGACACGAGCACTGGCTCGACGGCTCCTTCGTCATCACCGAACTCCACGTCCACCCCGGCTTCCAGGGCCACGGTGTCGGCCGCGCCCTGATCACCACCCTCACCGACGACGCCGCCGAGCCCCGCTCGATCCTCTCCGCCATCGACACCGAGAGCCCCGCCCGAGGGCTCTACCGGACCCTCGGCTACGTCGACCTCGCCCGCCAGGTCCACTTCCCGAGCGCGAGCCTCCCGTACGCCGTCATGGGCGCCCCACTGCCCCTGACCAGGCCCTGAAATGGTTTCCGGGGTCCTCCGGCCCCCGGTAACCTCCCGGGCATGTCCACTCACCACGTACAGCGCATGTCCCGCCTCATGGCCAAGACCCTCCGCGAGGACCCGGCCGACGCCGAGACCCTCAGCCACCGGCTCCTGGTCCGGGCCGGATACGTCCGGCGCAGCTCGGCCGGCGTGTGGACGTGGCTGCCGCTCGGCAAGCGGGTCCTGGACAACGTCAGCCGCGTCGTCCGCGAGGAGATGGACGCCATCGGCGCCCAGGAGGTGCTGCTCCCGGCCCTGCTGCCGAAGGAGCCGTACGAGGTGAGCGGCCGCTGGACCGAATACGGAGACCTGCTGTTCCGGCTCAGGGACCGCAAGGGCGCGGACTACCTGCTCGGGCCGACCCACGAGGAGATCTTCACCCTGGTCGTGAAGGACCAGTGCACCTCGTACAAGGACCTGCCGGTCATGCTGTACCAGATCCAGACCAAGTACCGGGACGAGGCACGGCCCCGGTCGGGCGTGCTGCGCGGGCGCGAGTTCCAGATGAAGGACTCCTACTCCTTCGACGTCTCCGACGAGGGCCTGGAGGAGTCCTACCGGCTCCACCGCGAGGCCTACGTACGCATCTTCGAGCGGCTCGGCCTGGACCACCGCATCGTCTCGGCCGTGTCGGGGGCGATGGGCGGCTCGGCGTCGGAGGAGTTCCTGGCCCCCGCCGGGGCCGGCGAGGACACCTTCGTGGACTGCCCCTCCTGCGACTACGCCGCCAACACCGAGGCCGTGACCTTCGCGCTGACCCCCGTGTCCGCGGAGCACCCGGCCCTGGAGGAGGTGGACACCCCCGACACCCCGACGATCGAGACCCTCGCCGCGCACCTGGGGGTCCCCGCCTCGGCGACGCTGAAGAACCTCCTGGTGAAGGTCGACGGCGAGATCGTGGCCGTGGGCGTGCCCGGAGACCGCGAGGTGGACCTCGGCAAGCTGGGCGAGCACCTGGCCCCCGCGGTCGTCGAGCTCGTCACCGCCGAGGACTTCACCGGCCGGCCCGACCTCGTACGCGGCTACGTGGGCCCGCAGGGCCTGGAGAAGGTCCGCTACCTCGCCGACCCGCGGGTCGCGCCGGGCACCGCCTGGGTGACGGGCGCCAACAGGCCCGACACGCACGCCCGCAACGTGGTCTGCGGCCGGGACTTCGAGGTCGACCGGTACCTCGACGTGGTGGTCGTGGAGCCGGGCGACCCCTGCCCCTCCTGCGGCGCCGGGCTGCGGCTCGACCGCGCGATCGAGATCGGGCACATCTTCCAGCTCGGCCGCAAGTACGCGGACGCCTTCGGGCTCGACGTACTGGGCCGCGAGGGCAAGCCGGTCCGGGTCACGATGGGCTCCTACGGCATCGGCGTCTCCCGCGCGGTGGCGGCGCTGGCCGAGCAGACGGCGGACGAGCGGGGCCTGTGCTGGCCGGCGGCGGTGGCCCCGGCGGACGTCCACGTGGTCGCGGCGGGCAAGGCCGTACCGCTGGCGCTGGCCGAGCGGGCGGCGACGGCCCTGGCCGCGTCGGGCCTGCGGGTGCTGCTGGACGACAGGCCCGGGCTCTCCCCGGGCGTGAAGCTCACGGACGCGGAGCTGATCGGCGTGCCGTGGATCCTGGTGGCGGGCCGCCGCTCGGCCGACGAAGTCGTCGAACTCCAGAACCGCGCCACGGGCACCCGCGAGGAACTCCCCCTGCCGGAAGCCCTCGCCCGCCTCCGCGAGCCGGTCCCCGCCGACGCCTGAGGGCGGGCCGGGGCCCCGCGCAGCGGCTACGGCGGGGACTCGTCCGGGTGCGGGGACGGCGGCTCGGCGGCCTCCAGGGCCGGCTCCGCCGCCGGTCCGACGGCCGCCGCCCCGTCCCCCTTCGCGGCGTCGACGGCGGCCGGCGCCACCGGCCCGTCGACCTCGACCGGCCCGGGGCCTTCGGAAGCCGGGCCGGCCGAGGCCGGTTCCTCCCGCGCGGGGGCGGCCGCGGGCGGCGGGGCGGCGCGTTCCAGGAAACGCAGCAGCTCCACCGGGAACGGCAGCACCAGCGTGGAGTTCTTCTCGGCGGCGACCGCCACGACCGTGTGCAGCAGGCGCAGCTGGAGCGCCGCGGGCTGCTCGGACATGACCTCCGCCGCCTCGGCGAGCTTGTGCGAGGCCTGCAGCTCCGCGTCCGCGTTGATCACGCGGGCCCGGCGCTCGCGGTCCGCCTCCGCCTGCCGTGCCATCGACCGCTTCATCGTCTCCGGCAACGACACGTCCTTGATCTCGACCCGGTCGATCTGCACGCCCCAGCCCACCGCCGGGCTGTCGATCATCAGCTCCAGGCCCTGGTTGAGCATCTCGCGGTTGGACAACAAATCGTCCAGGTCGGACTTTCCGATGATCGACCTGAGCGAGGTCTGCGCCATCTGCGAGACGGCGAAGCGGTAGTCCTCCACCGCCACGACCGCGTTCGCCGGGTCGACGACCTTGAAGTACACGACCGCGTCGACCCGGACCGTGACGTTGTCCCGGGTGATGCCCTCCTGGGCGGGCACCGGCAGTGTCACGATCTGCATGTTGACCTTCCGGAGCCGGTCGATCACGGGAACGATCACCGTGAAGCCGGGGGGCCGGATCTCCTCCCGCAGCCTGCCGAAGCGGAACACCAGGCCGCGCTCGTACTGCTTCACCACCCGGGCGGCGGCGCCCATGTAGACCACGACGCCCACACCCGCGGCGACCACTGCTGTCAGCAGTTCCTCGACCATGACGGCCCCCTGCCGGACATACCGTTGTATTTACGGTATGCCCTACAGCCAGGCGGCGAACTCCAGGAGGAGTTCCGCTTCGCGGCGGCGTCCGGCCGTCAGGGCGCGGTGGCCCGATTCCACCGCCCGGAAGAGGGTCCAGCCGCGCAGCCGGTCCCGGTCCACCTCCAGGGCGTCGGCGAGCTTGTTCACCCGGCGCCGGGCGCCCGCCGCCCCCGCCGAGGAGGCCACCTGGTCCTCCAGCCGGTCCCGGACCAGCCGCGCCAGGTCGTAGGCCCGCTCCCCGACCAGCGGGTCGGGGCCCACGGTCAGCCACGGGGCCCGTTCGCCCGCCAGGACCTTGCCCTGCCGGAAGTTCCCGTGCAGCAGCAGGGCCTCCGGCGGGGCCGCCAGCAGTTCCTCGCGCGCCGCCAGCGCCGCCCCGGCCAGCGCCCGCACCTCCTCCGGGGCCGCCTCCAGGGCCGCGGACCGGGCCCCGGTACGCTCCGCCACGGTCTCCCAGCCGTGCCCGGCGGGAGGCGCCACCCACAGCCGGCGCAGCGTGCCGCTCGCCTCCAGCAGGGCCTTCGCCTCCGGCAGGGAACGCAGCGACACCTCCGGGTGCAGCCGCTCCAGCAGCAGGGCCCCGTCGTCCTCGTGGTGGCGGGTGTCCAGGACCCGTACGGCGCCGAAGCCGCCCCAGTGCGCCAGCGCGGCCAACTCCCGGTCGGGCCGGGCGTGCGGGGGCGCCAGTTTCAGCGCGGCCGGGGTCCCGTCCGCGTAGGCGGCGAGGACGACCAGACTGCTGCGGCCGCCCGGGGCCTGCACCCGCCGGGCCCGGAGGCCCCGCCGGGAGAGCGCGGCCTCGGTGAGCCCGGGCAACTGCCCCAGCCACTCCGTGTCCTGCGCCGTTCCCGGCATCTCGCCGAGCGCCCGTACAAGCCGCTGCGGCGGTTCGAAAGCCATGCGTGCGTGGTCCCTTTCAGCTGGTGAGGGCTCACTGTGCGCGTTCGGTGAGCCCAGGGAAGGCTACGCCGACACCGCGCCAGCGTGCCGCGCGCACGGCCGCGGCGCTCAGCGCGTCGGCCGCCTCGCGGCGCAGCGGGCCCTCCGCCGCCCGCACCAGATCGGAGTACGCGCCGGCCACCCGGTCCTCGATCACCGCGGCCAGCCGCTCGGCGTCGGCGGGGCCGCGCACCTCGAACGGCAGGGCGTACGCCGCCTCCGAGGGCCGGGGCGAGCCGCCCAGCTCGCGCACGGTCCGGGCCAGTGCGTCCCGCCTCCCCAGGTGGCTGCCGTACGCCTCCCGGGCCTCGGTGGCGCGGGCGCCGGTGGTGCGCGCGCCGATGACCCCGTACCCGTACGCGGCCGCGTGCTCGGCGGCGAGGGCCGCCTGGGCGGCCTCCAGGGCCCGTCCGGCGGGGGAGGGTTCGGGCTTCACGGCGTGGCTCCGGGGGTCGAGGTCAGCAGGTGGACGTGCACGGCGCCGCAGGCGGCGACCGAGGCCAGCAGCCGGGCCAGTTCCCCGGGCGCCCCGGCGAGGTCGATGGTCCGGGCCTCGGACAGGCTCCGCTCGGCGTCCGCGAGGGCGGTGACGGCCTCGGCGGGCTTCGCGGGCACCGGCTCGCCGCTCGCGGCGGGCGCTGCCGCCCCCGTACCGCCGGACGGAGACGCAACCGGGGACGGCCGGCCCGACACGGCGGCGGGGGACAGGGCCGTCGCGTGCGCGGCGACCGCGGCCCGCAGCGGCGCCAGCCGCGCCGCCAGGTCCGGATGGGCGGCCGCGGTGGCGTCGTAACGTTCCAGCAGTCGAGCGCTGTCACGAACGGCGGCCTCCCGCATCCGCCGTTCGAGTGAAATCGCCGGGTCGGAGGCCGCCGAGCGGTCGTCGGTGCACCCGGTCAGCAGCGCGGCGCCGGCCGCACCGGCGGCCCCGGCGAGCAGGCTCCTGCGCGAAGGTCTCGAAGGCGGAGTCCAGGGCACGGCGTCGTCCTCGGGGGTGTGGGGCGGGGCAGGGTGTGATCACGGTACCCGGGGCCCTCGTGGGAGGGCGGACGGCAACACCCTCCGACACCGGATACCCTTTGACCTGACACACGACGGAAACCACAACAGCACACGCGGCCGAGGAGTCACCCGGATGAGCACCACCCAGAGCGACAGGCTGCGCGGACTGCTGGAGCCGCTCGTCGCCGCCAAGGGCCTGGACCTCGAAGAGATCGAGCTGTCGCGGGCGGGCAAGCGCCGGATGCTGCGGATCATCGTGGACTCCGACGAGGGCGTGGAGCTGGACGCGTGTGCCGAGCTGAGCCGTGAGGTCTCCGACAAGCTCGACGACTCCGACGTGATGGGCGAGGACGAGTACGTCCTCGAGGTGAGCTCCCCGGGCGCGGACCGCCCGCTGACCGAGCACCGCCACTACGTACGGGCCATCGGCCGTCTCGTGAAGTTCCAGCTGTCCGCCGAGGACGCGAAGGGCGCCGGGGAACTGGTCGCCCGCATCCTCGACGTCGACGACGAGGGCATGGACCTCGAAGTACCGGGCGTGAAGGGCCGCAAGGCCACCGCCCGCCGCATCGCGTTCACCGACATCGCCAAGGCGCGTGTCGAGATCGAGTTCAACCGCAAGGACAAGAAGGAAGAGGAGGCGTAGCCATGGACATCGACATGAGTGCCCTGCGGGGTCTGGTCCGGGAGAAGGAGATCTCCTTCGACCTGCTCGTCGAGGCGATCGAGTCGGCCCTCCTCATCGCGTACCACCGCACCGAGGGGAGCTTCCGCCGCGCCCGCGTCGTGCTGGACCGCACCAACGGTCACGTGGTCGTGTGGGCGACGGAGGACCCGAGGGACCTCGAAGAGGGACAGGAGCCGAAGGAGTTCGACGACACGCCGTCGGACTTCGGCCGGATCGCCGCGACGACCGCCAAGCAGGTGATCCTCCAGCGTCTGCGCGACGCCGAGGACGACCTGACCTTCGGCGAGTTCGCCGGCCGTGAGGGCGACGTCATCACCGGCGTCGTGCAGCAGGGCAAGGACCCCAAGAACGTCCTCGTCGACATCGGCAAGCTGGAGGCCATCCTGCCGGTGCAGGAGCAGGTCCCCGGTGAGGACTACCCGCACGGTCTGCGCCTGAAGGCATACGTCGTGCGGGTGGCGAAGGGTGTCCGCGGCCCGTCCGTGACCCTCTCGCGCACCCACCCGAACCTGGTGAAGAAGCTGTTCTCGCTGGAGGTCCCGGAGATCGCCGACGGCAGCGTCGAGATCTCGGCGATCGCCCGTGAGGCCGGTCACCGCACCAAGATCGCCGTCCGGTCCACCCGTTCGGGCCTGAACCCCAAGGGCGCCTGCATCGGCCCGATGGGCAGCCGCGTGCGCAACGTCATGGCCGAACTGCACGGCGAGAAGATCGACATCGTCGACTGGTCGGACGACCCGGCGGAGATGGTCGCGAACGCCCTGTCACCCGCCCGGGTGAGCAAGGTCGAGGTCGTCGACTGGGACTCCCGTTCCGCCCGGGTGACCGTGCCCGACTACCAGCTGTCCCTGGCCATCGGCAAGGAGGGGCAGAACGCCCGCCTCGCCGCGCGGCTCACCGGCTGGCGCATCGACATCCGCCCCGACACCGAGGCGTCCCCGGACGCCGACCGGGACCGGGACGGGGAATAAACCGGTACCGGCCGGGGCTACCCCGACGGTAGACAGGGTCGGGACGGCCGCTGCCGAGGGCAGCGGATCAAGACAACACGACAGCCGTTCGATTTTTACTCCGACACTCGTCGGGGGAGAGGTCGGTACGGGGAGGTAGACTTAGGCGTGTCTGGCCGGACGCAAGCCCGCGCACGCCCCGAACGCACCTGTGTGGGGTGTCGGGAGCGAGCGGCCAAGAGCGATCTGCTGCGGATCGTGGCGGTCGAGGACGAATGCGTCCCCGATCCTCGCGGTACGCTGCCCGGCCGGGGTGCGTACGTGCACCCCGCCGTGGTCTGCCTCGACCAGGCGGTCCGCCGCCGGGCGTTCCCCCGGGCCCTCAGGTCCGCCGGAGCGCTCGACACGGCGAACCTGCGCAATGCCGTGGCCGGGAAAGCCGGGACCACAGCGTAGAGAAGTAGTACGGCACGGATACCCCGTGCGGTCAGGTACCTCGCGAGTTGGAAGTAGGTCGAGATTGCGATGAGCACTCGATGAGTACGCGATGAGTACGCCCATGAAGTAGCGACGGTCCGGCGTAACCCGGACCTAAAAGGAGCGAAGTGGCTAAGGTCCGGGTATACGAACTCGCCAAGGAGTTCGGGGTGGAGAGCAAGGTCGTCATGGCCAAGCTCCAAGAACTCGGTGAATTCGTCCGTTCGGCGTCCTCGACGATCGAGGCGCCGGTTGTACGCAAGTTGACTGACGCACTGCAGGGGCCCGGCGGCAACGCCGGCAAGTCCGCTGCAAAGCCCGGCGCGCCCCGCAAGGCCGCGCCCGCCAAGCCCGCAGCGCCGTCCCCGGCCGCTGCGGCACGTCCTGCTGCCCCGAAGCCCGGCGCACCGGCCCCCAAGCCGGCCGCCGCCGAGGCCCCGGCCGCAGCACCCGTGACGCCGGCCGCCCCCGGCCCGCGTCCCGGCCCCAAGGCTCCGGCCGCCCCGAAGCCCGCTCCGGCGGCGCCCGTGGCGACCGAGTTCTCCGCGCCTCCGGCGGCCCCGGCCGCCCCGGCGCGTCCCGCCGCGGCCCCGGGCCCCCGTCCGGCGCAGCAGCGTCCGGCCGGCCCCGGCCAGGGCGGTGCCCGACCCGGCGCCCCGCGCCCGACCGGTGCCACCCCCGGTGCCCCGGCCCGTCCGGCCGGCACCCCCGGTGCCCAGGCACCGCGCCCGCAGGGCGCCCGTCCGGCCGGTCCCCGTCCGGGCAACAACCCGTTCACCTCCGGTGGCTCCACCGGCATGGCGCGCCCGCAGGCGCCCCGTCCGGCCGGAGCCCCGCGTCCCGGCGCCCCCGGCGCCGGCGGCGGCCAGGGTGCTCCCCGTCCGCAGGGCGGTCCCGGCGGCGCTCCGCGTCCGCAGGGTCCCGGCGGCGCCCGTCCGACCCCGGGCGGCATGCCCCGTCCGCAGGGCGGCGCCCCGCGTCCGGGCGGTGCTCCCGGCGGCAACCGTCCCAACCCGGGCATGATGCCGCAGCGTCCCGCTGCCGGTGGTCCCGGTCCCCGTCCCGGCGGCGGCCCCGGTGGCCGTGGTCCCGGTGCGGGCGGTCCCCGTCCCGGTGGCGCCGGTCGTCCCGGCGGCGGCGGCTTCGCCGGCCGTCCGGCCGGTCCCGGCTCCCGTCCCGCGGGCGGCGGCGGCTTCGGCGGTCCCCGTCCGGGTGGCGGCGGCTTCGGCGGCGGCCCGGCCGGCGCCGGTGGTGGCGGTCGTCCCGGCTTCGGCGGGCGTCCCGGTGGTCCCGGTGCCCGTGGTGGCACGCAGGGTGCCTTCGGCCGTCCCGGCGGTCCGGCCCGTCGCGGCCGCAAGTCGAAGCGTCAGAGGCGCCAGGAGTACGAGGCCATGCAGGCCCCGTCCGTGGGCGGCGTGATGCTGCCCCGCGGCAACGGCGAGACTGTTCGCCTGTCGCGCGGCGCGTCCCTCACCGACTTCGCCGAGAAGATCAACGCCAACCCGGCGTCGCTGGTCGCGGTCATGATGAACCTCGGCGAGATGGTCACTGCCACGCAGTCCGTCTCCGACGAGACCCTCCAGCTCCTCGCGGGCGAGATGAACTACGAAGTTCAGATCGTCAGCCCGGAGGAGGAGGACCGCGAGCTCCTGGAGACCTTCGACATCGAGTTCGGCGAGGACGAGGGCGGCGAGGAGTACCTCCTGCCGCGTCCGCCGGTCGTGACCGTCATGGGTCACGTCGACCACGGTAAGACCCGACTGCTCGACGCCATCCGCAAGACGAACGTCGTCGCGGGCGAGGCCGGCGGCATCACGCAGCACATCGGTGCGTACCAGGTCTCCACCGAGGTCAATGACGAAGAGCGTCGCATCACCTTCATCGACACCCCGGGTCACGAGGCGTTCACCGCCATGCGTGCCCGTGGTGCCAAGTCGACCGACATCGCGATCCTCGTGGTCGCGGCCAACGACGGCGTCATGCCGCAGACGATCGAGGCGCTCAACCACGCCAAGGCCGCCGGCGTCCCGATCGTCGTCGCGGTCAACAAGATCGACGTCGAGGGTGCCGACCCGACCAAGGTCCGCGGTCAGCTGACCGAGTTCGGTCTGGTCGCCGAGGAGTACGGCGGCGACACGATGTTCGTCGACATCTCCGCCAAGCAGGGTCTGCACATCGACTCCCTGCTGGAGGCCGTCGTCCTCACCGCCGACGCCTCCCTCGACCTGCGCGCCAACCCGGAGCAGGACGCTCAGGGTATTGCGATCGAGTCCCACCTCGACCGCGGCCGCGGTGCCGTCGCCACCGTCCTCGTCCAGCGCGGTACCCTCCGCGTCGGCGACACGATGGTCGTGGGCGACGCCTACGGCCGCGTGCGCGCCATGCTCGACGACAAGGGCAACAACGTCGAGGAAGCGGGTCCGTCGACCCCCGTCCTGGTCCTGGGTCTCACCAACGTCCCCGGCGCCGGCGACAACTTCCTCGTCGTCGACGAGGACCGCACGGCCCGTCAGATCGCCGAGAAGCGTGCTGCGCGCGAGCGCAACGCCAACTTCGCCAAGCGCGTCCGTCGCGTGTCCCTCGAGGACCTCGACTCCGTGCTCAAGGCCGGTCTGGTCCAGGAACTCAACCTCATCATCAAGGGCGACGCGTCCGGTGCGGTCGAGGCCCTGGAGTCCTCGCTGCTCCAGCTCGACGTCGGTGAAGAGGTCGACATCCGGGTCCTGCACCGCGGTGTGGGTGCGGTCACCGAGTCCGACATCGCCCTGGCGATGGGCTCCGACGCCATCGTCATCGGCTACAACGTCCGTGCTGCCGGCCGCGCCGCGCAGATGGCGGACCGCGAGGGCGTCGACGTCCGCTACTACTCGGTGATCTACCAGGCCATCGAGGAGATCGAGGCGGCCCTGAAGGGTCTCCTCAAGCCGGAGTACGAAGAGGTCGAGCTCGGTACGGCGGAGGTCCGCGAGATCTTCCGCTCGTCCAAGCTGGGCAACATCGCGGGTGTCCTCATCCGGTCCGGCGAGGTCAAGCGCAACACCAAGGCGCGTCTGCTGCGCGACGGCAAGGTCATCGCGGAGAACCTCACCATCTCCGGTCTGCGCCGCTTCAAGGACGACGTTACCGAGATCCGCGAGGGCTTCGAGGGTGGTATCAACCTCGGTTCCTTCAACGACATCAAGATCGACGACGTCATCGCGACGTACGAGATGCGCGAGAAGCCCCGCGCGTAAGCGCGAGGCGGTTCGCACCGTGTCGTAACGCGTCACACCGGGGCCGGTCGGCGGAATATCCGTCGATCGGCCCCGGCCGTTGCGTGTACGGTTCTGGTGACCCGGCCGCGCGAGCGCCGGGTGATCCTGCCGGGCGACGGCCCGGCAGGCCACCGAACCCGCACCGGCGGGACATCCGGAACTGCATGTACGTGGGGACTCTGTCCTTCGACCTGCTCCTCGGCGACGTCCACTCGCTGAAGGAGAAACGCTCCGTCGTCCGGCCCATCGTCGCCGAGCTCCAGCGAAAGTTCTCCGTGAGCGCGGCAGAGGTGGGCGACCAGGATCTGCACCGCAGGGCCCGCATAGGGGTCGCGCTGGTGAGTGGGGACGCGGGGTTCCTCTCGGACGTACTGGACCGCTGCGAGCGGCTGGTCGCGGCACGTCCGGAAGTGGAGCTGCTGTCCGTACGACGGCGCCTCCACGGTGATGAAGACTGATTGCTTGTCTGCAAGAAAAGAAGGAGACGGACCAGTGGCCGACAATGCGCGGGCGAAGAAGCTGGCGGACCTCATCCGGGAGGTGGTGGCGGAGAAGCTGCAGCGCGGTGTCAAGGACCCCCGCCTCGGTACGCACGTGACCATCACCGACACCCGGGTCACCGGCGACCTGCGGGAGGCCACGGTCTTCTACACGGTCTACGGCGACGACGAGGACCGCGCCAGCGCGGCAGCGGGCCTGGAGAGCGCCAAGGGCGTCCTGCGCTCCGCGGTCGGCCGGGCGGCGGGCACCAAGTTCACGCCCACCCTCACGTTCGTCGCGGACGCCCTCCCGGAGAACGCCAAGACCATCGAGGACCTCCTGGAGAAGGCGCGGACCTCCGACGCCCAGGTGCGCGAGGTCTCCTCGGGCGCCCAGTACGCCGGCGACGCCGACCCGTACAAGAAGCCGGGCGAGGACGACGACTCCGACGAGGACGCAGCCGCGGAATGAGCACCGAAGCAGGGAAGACGCCGGACGGCCTTGTCATCGTCGACAAGCCGTCCGGCTTCACTTCGCACGACGTGGTCGCCAAGATGCGCGGGATCGCCAAGACCCGCCGCGTCGGCCACGCCGGCACTCTCGACCCCATGGCGACGGGCGTGCTCGTCCTCGGCGTGGAGAAGGCCACCAAGCTCCTCGGCCACCTCGCACTGACCGAGAAGGAGTACCTCGGCACGATCCGGCTGGGCCAGAACACCCTGACGGACGACGCCGAGGGCGAGATCACCTCCTCCACGGACGCCACCGGGGTCACCCGGGACGCCGTGGACGCGGGCGTCGCCAAGCTGTCGGGCGAGATCATGCAGGTCCCGTCCAAGGTCAGCGCGATCAAGATCAAGGGCGTTCGCTCCTACAAGCGGGCCCGCGACGGCGAGGACTTCGAGATCCCGGCCCGGCCGGTGACCATCTCGTCGTTCCAGGTGTACGACATGCGGGAGGCGGAGGCCGAGGACGGCACCAGGGTCGTCGACCTCGTCGTCTCCGTCGTCTGCTCCAGCGGCACCTACATCCGCGCCCTCGCCCGTGACCTGGGCGCCGACCTCGGCGTCGGCGGACACCTGACGGCGCTGCGCCGCACGCGCGTGGGCCCGTACAAGCTCGACCGCGCGCGCACCCTGGACCAGCTCCAGGAGGAGCTGACCGTCATGCCGATCGGCGAGGCGGCGGCCGCCGCCTTCCCGCGCTGGGACCTGGACGCCCGGCGGGCCTCGCTGCTCGCCAACGGCGTGCGGATCGACATGCCGGAGGAGTACGGGGACGGCCGTACCGTCGCGGTCTTCGGACCGCAGGGCGTGCTCCTCGGACTCGTCGAGAGCAAGAACGGGAAGGCGAAGTCCCTCGCGGTCTTCGTCTGATCCTTGACGTGGAGCGGTGAGCGCACCTGCCGTGCCGCTCACCGCTCCACGACCCCCCTCGGGTAGGTCTCTATCCACCCGGACCCCGCTATTCACCCGTCCGAGCAGGCGCTCGGAGTGAATGGAGGGAGCGTAAGGGGGCGCGTTCGCCACGTGTGCTTTTCGTGCTGATCTTCAGCTGCCTACCGTCGTGAGCACGGGGCGTTGCGGGGAGTGGTGCGGCCATGGCGGAACTCGTCAAGATCTGCGATCCGGCCGGGCGGGAGCGCGGCAGCGGGTTCGTCGCGGACGACCGCGGAACGGTCGTCACCAGTCACGAGGCCGTCGACGGCCTGACCCGGGTGCTGCTGCACGCCCCCGGGCGGACCTGGTCGGCCGAGGCGGCCGACGTGACCCCCCTGCCGCACCTCGCACTGGCCCTCGTGCGCACGGACGGCCTCGGGGTGCGGCCCCTGCCGGTGGCGCGGCGCGAGTCGATCGAACCGGGGACCTACGTACGGCTCCCGGCGCGTGGCTGGCGCCAGGCACGGGTACTGGGGGCCGCCCACGTCGCGTACGGGCCGGCCGGCGCGCTGCCCGCGGTGGAGCTGGCGATCGGCACCGACGGACGCGACGCCCTCGCCCAGGGCCGTGAGGCCTGCGGAGGCCCGGTCCTGGACGCCACCACCGGAGCGGTGCTCGCCGTCCTGTGCACCGCCCTGCGCACGGAGCACCGCTCCGGCGGCTTCGCGGTGGCGCTGCGGGCGGCCGCCGACGCCGATCCGCGGGGCCCGCTCGCGGCGGTGCTCGCACGCAACGCCGCGACCGTGCCGGGCCGGGGCGCCGACCTGAACCTCGCCGGGGCGCTGGAACTGACCGCGACCACCCTGGGCGCGGCACGGCCGTCCGAGCCGGTGGAACGGCCCCGCATCGCCGCCGAACTGGACGCCTTCACGGCCGGCGACCGCCCGGTGCTCGGCCTCGTGGGCACCCCCGGCACCGGCCGCACGACGGAGCTGACGGCCCTCAGCCTCCGCCGGGCCCGCGGAGCCCGTCCCGCCCCGACCCTCTGGCTCCGGGGCGCCGACCTGCACGCCACCGACGCCTCGCTGGCCGACGCGGCCACCCGGGCCCTGACCCGGGCGACCCGCATCGTGGAGGCGGCCCCGGACGATCCCGACGGTGCCGGGTGCGTGCCGGAGCGCTCCCCGCAGGGCGCCGCACGCACCTCCGCCGCACCGTCCGCCTCCGCCGCACCGTCCGCCTCTGCCGCACCGTCCGCCCCCGCCGCACCGTCCGCCCCCGCCGACCGTACGGCGCCCGACCGTACGGCGCCCGAGGGGGCGGCCCGGCGCGCGCCCGGCCCCGCCGGGACCCCGCCGACCGGGCGGCACCTCCTGCCGGACCCCGGCCGGGGCGGTGCGAGGCCGGCCCGGCAGCGCAGCGGACCGGAGCCGGGCCCCGGCGGGACATCACCGGCCGGGTGGCCCGCCGGACCGGAGCCCGGCCGGGGCCCCGCCGGGACGGCGACCGACCTCGCCCGCCTGGTGGCCCGCGCCGGGCGCCCGCTCCTCGTCGTCCTGGACGCCCCCGAGGAGATGCCGCCGGGGCTCGCCCACCGCCCCGGACCCTGGACCGCGGCCACCGCCGCGTGGCTGCGCGCGACCGGGGCCCGGCTCGTCGTCGCCGCCCGCCCCGAGTACTGGGAGCGGGCCGGCGCCCTGTACCCGCCCGACGCGCTGTACGTCCCGGCCCGCCCGGCCCGTCGGCTGCCGCCGGCCCTCCCCGTCCCGGACCTCACCGCCGCCGAGGCCGAGACCGCCCGCGCCCGGCTCGGTATCCCAGCCGACGCAGTCCGCGAGGCCGACGCCCGCCACCCGCTCACCCTGCACCTGCTCGCCGGGATCCGCGCCGCCGAGGTCACCGCCGGCCGACCCGGCCGCGACGAGGTCTTCGCCGCGCACCTGGACCTGCTGTGCCTGCGCACGGCCGTCCGCATCGCCGCCGCGTCCCCCGGGGCCGGGGCGGGGGCCGGGGCGGGGGCCGCAGCCGGGGGATACGGGGCCGCAGCCGCCCCCGTGCACGGCCCCGGCGTCCGCCGGCTCGCCGCCCGCGTCGCCGGCCGGGTGCACGAGGCCGCGCGGCGCTGCCTGGGACCCGGGCAGGGGCAGCTGGACCGGGCCGCCTTCGAGGAACTCTTCCCGTGGCGCACCGGCTGGGCCTCCGCCGTCCTCACCGAAGGGCTGCTGGTGCCCGCCGGGTCCGGCTACCGCTTCGCCCACGAGGAGCTGTCCGACTGGATCCAGGCCGGCCACCTCGACGTGCCCCCGGCCCTCGACGTCCTCGTCCACGGCCCGGCCCGGCCGGAGCCGCCCGTCCCGCGGCACCGGATCGGGCCCGTCCTGGAAGCCCTGGCCCGACTCGCCCCGGACCGGCTCCGCGAGGAGCTCACCCGGCTCGTCCACGCCCTGAACGACTGCGCCGAGGACCCGGCGGGCGCCGACGCGGACCGCAAGTGGTGGGCCGCCCGGCTGCTGCGCGAGTCCCTGCTCCGCCTCCCCGACGCGCACCCCCAGCTCCCCGTCCTGCACGCCCTCGCCGAGCACGTGTCCCGGGCCGGCCCGGGGGAGTTCGGCGGCTGGTTCTGGAACGCGCTCCGGCTCGCCGAGGCCGACCGCCTCGACCTGCTGCGCCGCCTGCTGCCCGCCGACCCCGCCGAGGCGGTCCCCGGTGACCGCTGCCTCGACGTGGTGGCCCGCCGGCTGGCCCGGGACCCCCGCCGCGTGCAGCCGCTGCTCTGCGCCTGGTTCGGCGACGGCCGCCGGCTGCGCGGCCGGCCCGGCGCCACCGTGGCCACCGCCGCGCAGGCCCTGCTGCACACCCACCGCCGCCTCGCCCCGGACGACCTCACCGAGGCCCTCGTCAACGCCGCGCACCCCCACGCCGACGAGCTGCTCGCCGTACTCGCCGAGGAGGAGCCGTCCGTCCTGTGCCGTGCCGTGGACCGCTGGGCCCGCGACGAACGGCCCGGGCGCCGGGTCGCGGCCGCCGCCTACGGCCTCGCCGCCGCCCCGCACGTCCGCACCGCCGCCGACCGGGAGCTGCTGCGCCGCGCCGCCGGGGCGCTGCTCGCCCGGCCCGCCGACGTCACCCTGCACGGCAGCGCCCTGGCCGTGCTGCTGCGCGACCCACAGGTGCGCGCCCGCTGCCTCCCCGACGCCCTGGCCTCCTTCGCAGGCGCCGATCCGGGCTCCCGGCTGCCCGCCGCGGCGCTGGTTGCGGCCCTGCCCGTACTCCCGGAACAGGACGAGGTGTTCGCCGCCCTGCGGGCCCGCGCCGACGGGGAGGTGCTCCGCGCCCTGGCCGCCCTGACCACCCCGGGTCTGGCCCGGCGCGCGGCCGAACTCGTACGGGAGCACCTCGCGCGCACCCCCGGTGACGCGCCGCACGCCGCTGCCTTCGTGGACCGGCGGCTGGAACAGGGACCGGCCGCGGCACCCGCGCTGCGCCCGCTCGTGCTGGACCTGCTGCGGACCGCGCCGCCCGGGGTGCGGGCCGAGCTCGCGAAGGTACTGGCCGCCCCGGGCGGGGAGGCCTCGTACGCGCTGCGCGCCGATCTGGCCGCGGTACTGCTGCGCGAGGAGACCGACCCGCGCGTGCTGGACGCGTTCCTCGGGGCGGTCGCGGCGGGGGCCGCGGCGCGCCCGGAGGAGCGTACGCGGGAGCTGCTGCGGCGCACCGGGCGGCAGCTGCTGCGGGCCCCCGGCGGCCCTGCGGTCTTCGAGCTGCGCACGGTGGAGCTGTCCCGGGCCCGGCCGGCCTTCGGGGCACTGGTGGCCCGCTGGCTGGCGCAGTCGGTCACCGAGGCCACGGCCCTGCTGGGACCGAGCGCCCGGCGCACCGTGGAGACCCTCGGCAGGGCCGCCGCCGATGTGACGTGAAGGCCGGCGACGGCGGCCCGGCGGGGCCGCCCGGCCCGGACGCCGATGCGTGGCAGCGGCCCCCGGCATGGCAGTCTTAGACCTGCAATCGGCAATCAGTTCAAGGACCAAGCGGGTTCGGGCGAGGAGCGGTCACAGTGCAGCGCTGGCGTGGCTTGGAGGACATCCCCCAGGACTGGGGACGCAGCGTCGTCACCATCGGCTCCTACGACGGCGTGCACCGGGGACATCAGCTGATCATCGGCCGGGCCGTGGCCACCGCGCGCGAGCTCGGCGTCCCGTCCGTCGTCGTCACCTTCGACCCGCACCCGAGCGAGGTCGTCCGCCCCGGCAGCCACCCGCCGATCCTGGCCCCCTACGACCGGCGGGCCGAGCTGATGGCCGGACTGGGCGTGGACGCGCTGCTGATCCTGCCGTTCACCGCCGAGTTCTCGCAGCTGTCCCCGGCGGACTTCATCGTCAAGGTGCTCGTCGACAAGCTGCACGCCCGGGCCGTCATCGAGGGTCCGAACTTCCGCTTCGGACACCGGGCCGCGGGCGACGTCGACTTCCTGCGCGAGCTGGGCTCCACGTACGACTACCAGGTCGAGGTCGTGGACCTGGTGGAGCGCGGCACGGCGGGCGGCGGCGTGCCGTTCTCCTCGACGCTGGCGCGCCGGCTGGTCGCCGAGGGCGACATGGACGGTGCGGCCGAAGTCCTGGGCCGCCCGCACCGGGTCGAGGGCGTGGTGGTGCGCGGAGCGCAGCGCGGCCGCGAGCTCGGCTATCCCACGGCGAACGTCGAGACCCGCCCGCACACGGCGATCCCGGCGGACGGGGTCTACGCGGGCTGGCTGACGGCGGACGGCGAGCGGATGCCCGCGGCGATCTCGGTGGGGACGAACGTGCAGTTCGACGCGACCGAGCGGACGGTGGAGGCGTACGCCATCGACCGGGTCGGGCTGGACCTCTACGGCAAGCACGTGGCCGTCGACTTCCTCGCCTACGTGCGCGGGATGGCGAGGTTCGAGTCGCTGGACGGGCTGCTGGAGGCGATCGCGGACGACGTGAAGCGGGCGCGGGTGCTGACCGACGCCTACGACATGAAGCGCTGACGCGCCTGCGCGCGTGCGGGCGAGGGCCCGTACCGCCCCGGATCCGGATCGGATCCCCGGGTGGTACGGGCCCTCGCCCGTTGTGTCCGGCGCGCGGCGGCCGTCAGCCGAGACGCGGGTCGCGCGGCGGCTGCTGGGGCTGCTGCGGGGCGGCGGGGGGCTGCTGCCAGGGCTGCCCCGGCTGGGGGTAGGGCTGGCCGTACGGTCCCGGCTGCTGCGGCTGGGGCGGCTGCTGGTACGGGGGCTGGCCCTGGGGCTGACCGTACGGCTGGGGCGGCGGCTGCGGCTGGTGGTGCTGCGGCTGCTGGGGATGGGGCTGTGCCTGGGGCTGGTGGGGCTGCTGCGGCGCCCCCCAGTGGGTCTGCGGGGCCTGCTGCTGGGCCCGCAGGAAGTCCTCGGCCACGAGGGCGGAGAGGTTGAAGTACGCCTCGCGGGTCTTGGGGCGCATCATGTCGAGGTCGACCTCGGCTCCGGCCGCGAGGTGCTCGTCGAAGGGCACCACGACGACACCGCGGCAGCGGGTCTCGAAGTGCTGCACGATGTCCTCGATCTTGATCATCTTGGCGGTCTCGCGGACGCCCGAGATGACGGTGAGGGAGCGGGAGACGAGGTCCGCGTAGCCGTGGGCGGAGAGCCAGTCGAGGGTGGTGCTGGCGCTGCTGGCGCCGTCCACGGACGGGGTCGAGATGATGATCAGCTGATCGGCCAGGTCCAGGACGCCGCGCATGGCGGAGTACAGCAGCCCGGTGCCCGAGTCGGTGAGGATGATCGGGTACTGGCGGCCCAGCGTCTCGATGACGCGGCGGTAGTCCTCGTCGTTGAAGGTCGTGGAGACCGCGGGGTCCACGTCGTTGGCGATGATCTCCAGACCGGAGGGCGCCTGCGAGGTGAACCTGCGGATGTCCATGTACGAGTTCAGGTACGGGATCGCCTGGACCAGGTCCCGGATCGTCGCGCCGGTCTCGCGGCGGACGCGGCGGCCGAGGGTGCCGGCGTCGGGGTTCGCGTCGATGGCCAGGATCTTGTCCTGGCGCTCGGTGGCGAGGGTGGCGCCGAGCGCGGTGGTCGTCGTGGTCTTGCCGACGCCGCCCTTGAGGCTGATGACGGCGATGCGGTAGCAGGACATGACCGGGGTGCGGATCAGCTCCAGCTTGCGGCGCCGCTCGGCCTCGGCCGCCTTGCCGCCGAAGCGGAAGAGGCCGCCGCCCGCGCCGTTGTTGTTGCTCTTGGGCTTCTGCTTGTTGCGCAGCAGCCGGTCCGAGGACAGCTCGACGGCGGCGGTGTAGCCGAGCGGCGCGCCGCCGCCGGTGGGCGGGGCCGCGTACCGGGGGTCGTGCGGCTGCGGCTGCGGCTGCGGCTGCGGGGGCTGCGGCTGGGGAGGCTGCTGGCCCGGGCCCGCGCCCCACTGACCGGCGGCGCGCGGGTCGTACGGCGGCTGTGGCTGCGGGGGCTGCGGCTGCTGGGGGGCGGGCGCGGGGCCGGGCGGCGGGAAGCCGTAGCCCTGGTTCGCGAATGCGGGCGGCAGCGGCGGCAGTTCACCGGGAGGCGCACCGAAGGGGCTCTCGGCGGAAGCCGGTGCCGCCGCCTGCTCGGCGGGAGGCGGTACGGGGATCCCCTCGGCGGGAGCGGGCGGCAGGTCCGCGAACGACGCGGGCACGGCGTCGGCCGGCTCCGGGACCGGGGTGGGGGCGAACGGGGGCGCGGCGTCGGAGGGCGCGTGCTCGGGCGCGGGCGCCGCGGGGGCCGCGTCGACGGGGCCCGGAGCGGCGTACGGCGGCTCGGGAGCCGGAACCGGCAGCGGGACCTGGGACACCGCGGGGGCGGGCTCGACGGGGGCCGGGGCCGGCTCGGGAACCGGAGCCACGACCGGCTCGGCGGCGGCCGGGGCGGGGGCTGACGGGGCCGCCGCGTACGGCAGCTCGGGCGGCACGACCGGCTCCGGGGCCGGGGGCGCGGGCGCGTCAGCCGGAGCCACGACCGGCTCGGCGGTGGCGGGGGCGGGGGCTGACGGGGCCGCCGGGTACGGCAGCTCGGGCGCCACGACCGGCTCCGGGGCCGGGGGCGCGGGCGCGTCAGCCGGGGCCACGACCGGCTCGGCGGTGGCGGGGGCGGGGGCCGACGGGCCCGCCGCGTACGGGGCCGGCGGCGCAGCCGTGTACGGCGGCTCGGGGACCGGCGACGGTGCCGGAGCCGGGTCGGCCGCGAGCGGGAACGGCGGGGCCGCGCCGATGCCGTCGGACGGGGTCCGCGGCGCCGGCGGAGCGATCCGCATCGTCGAGGGCGACTCCAGGTCCGACGGGCGGTGCGGCTCGAAGCCGCTCCCCTCGGGCAGCCCCGGCACCTGCGCGGCCGGCGGCGCCGGAGGCGCGCTCTGCGTGTACCAGGCCGGCGGGGTGTAGTCGATGGTGAACTCGCCCGTCATCTCGGGCTCCGCGTCGGACTGATCGTCCGTCGGGACGTCCCACGTCCCGCCGCGCCTCTCGTTCCGATCGCCGCTCACTGGTCCTCCTGGTCTGTCGAACACTGCTCCGGCGCCCACCCACGCCGCGCCGACGTCCAGCCTAATCGGGGCGCGT
This sequence comes from Streptomyces sp. WAC03905, assembly GCF_057371075.1. Classification (NCBI taxonomy): domain Bacteria; kingdom Bacillati; phylum Actinomycetota; class Actinomycetes; order Kitasatosporales; family Streptomycetaceae; genus Streptomyces; species Streptomyces sp. WAC03905. Next base: position 2,353,010 of record NZ_JBXYDZ010000003.1, on the reverse strand, counting down.
CGCCCCTGTCCGCCGCGTCCCGCTCCACGGGGGAGGGGGCGCCGACGCGTCAGTCGATCCGGCGCGCCGCGCCCAGCAGGCCGGTCTCCGCCTCGGTCCCCTGCGTCATCACGAACTGCCGGTCCCGCGGGGTGCACCACAGCGTCACCCCGTCGCCCAGGGTCGGCAGGGAGGCGACCGCCTGACGCGGCAGCCGCATCAGGCGGCCGATCTGCTCGGCCTCGTCGGGGGACACGCGCTGCACGCCCACCAGCGACGACTGCTGGAGCAAGCGCGGCGCCGTCGGGCTCAGGTACGGCAGCAGCGTCAGCACCGACTGCCACGGCCCGGCGACCACCCGGCCGCGCGGCGGCCGCATCCCGCAGTCACGCACCACCAGGACCGGGCTGCCCGCGGAGGCGCCCTGCGGCGGGATCCGGCCCACCTCGTGCAGGGTCACGCACTGCTGCCCGCCGCCCGCGGCCTGGGCCAGCCCCGACCACACCTGCCCGCGCCCGGTCTCCACCGCGACCCGCGCACCCGTGGCGGCCGCGCGCAGCGCCAGCACCTGCGCCGTCCACAGGCCGCCGATCAGCGTCACCTCGTACGGGGTGGGCCGGTTGATGCCGAGCACCGCCGACCGTCCTTCGGCGTCCACGCCGATGACGACCCCGTCGTCCCCGACGGGCACCGCCAGCGCGTCCAGGTCCGCCGCGGGCACCACGTGCCGCTCCCGCCGCGGGCCGACCAGACCGAAACCGCCCCTCATCGCGCGCCCCCCAGCGGCAGCGAAGCCAGCAGCCCCGGCACCTGTTCGCGGTCGAGCCGGACCAGTCCCGTCTTCACGCCCCGCGCCGTCCTCTCCAACTCCCGGCGTGCCGTGATCAGTTCCTCGTCGCTGCGACCTGTCACCCGTACGTGTCCGGTGAGGGTCACGCCCTGCCGCTCCGCCGGGGCCATGGTCAGGCTGAAGTTCGTCGCCAGTGCGGGCAGGGAGGTCAGCAGCGCCACGAACTGCGGCAGCGCCGCGGCACCCGCACCGCCCAACTGCGGCCAGCGGCCTATCCAGTACGTCGTGTGCCGGCGGTCGTCGCAGCGCCACGTCCGCGAGGTCTCCTCGGTGCGCCGCCCGGTGCCCGCGGACCGGCCGGCCTGGGTGATCGCCATCGGGTTCGCGCAGGAGGACGTGGCCAGGGCCGCCGTCAGCTCCTGCTCGGTCAGCACGGTGGCCTTGAAACCGGCGCCGGCCAGCCGGCTGGCCAGCTGGTCCGCCGCGCGCACCACGCAGCGCTGCGCGCCCGCCAGACCGCCGCCGCGGGCGGTGACCGCCTCGGGGCACAGCTCCGGGTCCAGCTTGAGCGCGATCCACGTCAGCCGCACGGCGGGCGTGCCCGTACGGGCCTGCAGTGGGGCGTAGTTGCGCGTGGCCATCGAGCGCTCCGGCAGGTGCGGCGCCGGCGCCGGCTGGGTGTGCTGCACCAGCTGCGCGGACTCCAGCCGGATGCCGTCCACTTCGAGGATGTCGCGTACGACGCCGAGGGGCAGCGGCCGCGCCGCCCGGTCGGGCCGCAGCGCGGTGGCGTCCGTGTCCACCTGGACCACCGCGGTCAGGAAGGTGCCGTCGCCGACCATGCCGACGGGCCGCCGGTCACGGTCGCTGAAGGTCAGGGTGCGCAGGGCCTGATCGGCCTCCACCAGCGGGGCCAGGCCCGGTTCGGTACCGGCGGGCACCGTGGAGGACGAGGCCCTGCGCCGGCGTGCGCGCAGGGCGAGCGCGCTGCCGATCCACTCCGGCAGGGAGCGCTGGTGGCGGCGGACGACCGCGAGCACCACCAGGACGAGCGCGAGCACGCCGGCGGGGACCAGGAGCAGGGGCTCGACGACCCACGCCACGAGCAGTCCGGCCACCGCGACCTGGAGCAGTACGAGTTGTTGCAGTCGGAACGGTCCGAAGCGGCCGGGGCTCGACTTCGGGTGCGGTGTCACCCCGCCGCGTGCGGGTGCGGGCGCGCCGGTCCGTGGCTCCGCCGCCGTGGCCATCACTCGCGCACTTCCCCTCTCCAGGGCCAGACATCATGGGTTCCGGCGGTGCGCGACACCCGTCGCGGGACCCCGGAACCTCCCCAATCCACCCCAACAAGCCCTGATTGCCCCGGTGCGGGAGGCGCGGAGCGGCTGGCTCACCCTACCCGGCCCCTGCATACCGTCCGTCAAGAGGCATAGTAGGTGCCCGGTCCGACAATCGAGGCCCGGGGACCGTACTCACCGGCCGGGCCGTGCGGGGGGAAGCAGACGGTCATGGCATCACGACGTGATGAGCTAAACGCGTACACCTTTGCGAAGCGGCGGACGGTGGCCGCGTTCCTCCAGCCCTCCGCCACGGGTACCGAGGAGGGTGCCCCCCGCCCGCTGCGCGCGGTCCTCCCGGGGATGGTCGTCGGGGCCCTGGTCCTGGCCGGGTTCGGGGCCTGGGGCATGTTCAAGCCCACCGCCCCCAAGGGCTGGGACGAACCCGGCACGAAGGTCATCGTCGGCAAGGACTCCACGACCCGCTACGTGGTCCTCACGACGAAGGTGGGCGGCAAGGACCAGACGCGCCTGCACCCGGTGCTGAACCTCGCCTCCGCCCGACTCCTGCTGGACCCGCAGAAGTTCAAGGTCGTACAGGTCGAGGACAAGGTCCTCGACGCGGGCAGGCCGCCCCGCGGACCCATCATCGGCATCCCCTACGCCCCCGACCGGCTCCCCTCCAAGGCCGAGGCGGCCAAGGCCAAGCGCTGGGCCGTCTGCCAGCAGCCGGGCGGCAACGGCCGCGGCGTGCAGACCGCCACCTTCGTCCTCGCCGACCGCGAGGCGTCCGTGACGGACGACGCCCGCAGGCTCACCGACACCCAGTCGCTGTACGTGGAGAGCACCGGCCCCGGCAAGGAGCGCTACCTGGTCGACGCGACCGGTACGAAGTACAAGTTCCCCGAGGGCACCCCGGCCGCCGGAACGATGACCAACGCCCTGGTCGGCACCGGTGCCACTGCGCAGCAGGTCGGCCCGGAATGGCTGGGAACCCTCAACTCCGGCGCCGACCTGGCCTTTCCCGCGCTCCCCGGCAGGGCCGGCGCCGACGCCGGCGTCAAGGGCCTGAACACCGCCGACAACAAGGTCGGCATGGTGCTCAAGGCCCAGACCGGCTCCGGCGCACAGCACTACGTGGTCCTGCCCGGCAAGGTCGCACCGGTATCCGACTTCGTCGCCTGGCTGCTGATCTCGGCCCCCGCGACCGACGGCCTCAACATGCACGGCAAGCCCCGCGAGGTCGACCTGCAGTCGCTCGACCCCGACGCCACCGCGTTCGCCGGCGACGTCAAATGGCCGCAGAGGAAGACCGAGCGCATCAACCGGACGACACCGCCCGCGGGTACGCAGACGAGCGGCTCCAACAACCGCGACACCGTCTGCAACGTCCTGCGCTCGGTCGACGGACAGGGCAACCAGACGCTGAGCACCTGGGCGGGCACCGGCTACCCCGTCGACATCACCGCCAGCGGCACGAGCGCGTACGTCACCCCGGGCTCCGGCCTGCTCTACACCCAGGTGCAGGGCAAGCAGACCACGGCCGGCGGCTCCCTCTTCCTGGTCACCGACACCGGCCTGCGGTACGCCGTCCAGGCCAACGGCGACAGCGACAGCGAGCAGTCGAAGATCGGCGCCCCCGACCAGACCAAGACGGGCGGCGACGGCCGCCCCGAGGCCAGTCAGGCGCAGGTCCGGCTCGGCTACGGCGGGGTCACCCCGGCCATGGTGCCCATCGCCTGGTCGGAGTTCCTCTCCAAGGGCCCCCGGCTGGACACCAACTCCGCCCGTCAGCCCCAGGGTTCGTGAGGAAGCCGCCGATGCTCCAGCACCGCGTCCCCCGGCGCGCGCTCCTCGCCGCCGCCTTCGCCCTCACCCTCTCCGCCGGCGGCGCGGCCGGGACGGGGTCCGCCGCCGCGCCGCAGCCGCCGCACCCCCTGCGGCTCGACGGCGCGGGGGAGTGCACCTTCCCGATGAAGAAACAGATCGCGGACCGCCCCTGGGCCCTCCAGCGCCTCCTCCTCGACGAGCTGTGGGCGCAGACCAAGGGCAAGGACAAGAACGGCGCCGGCATCCGGGTCGCCGTCATCGACACCGGTGTCGACCGGGCGAACCCGCAGCTCAGTGGAGCCGTCGACGTCGGAGCGGGCAAGGACTTCGTCGACCCCAAGGGCGGCGACGGCACCACCGACACCATCGGCCACGGCACCAAGGTCGCCGGGCTGATCGCCGCCCGCCCCCAGGAGGGCACCGGCTTCGTCGGCCTGGCCCCGGACGCCACCATCATCCCCATCCGGCAGAACGACGGGCAGGGCAAGGGCAACGCCCTCACCCTGAGCCAGGCCATCGACCACGCGGTGGCCAAGGGCGCCCAGGTCATCAACATCTCCCAGGACACCGACGTCCAGCTGTCCGCGGACTCCGAGCTCGGCAAGTCCGTCCAGAAGGCCGTCGCGGCCGACATCGTGGTCGTGGCCTCGGCGGGCAACGACGGCATGAGCGGCCAGAAGCGCAGGACGTACCCGGCCGCCTTCCCCGGAGTCCTCGCCGTCGGCGCCTCCGACCGCAACAACGAGCGCGCCGTCTTCTCCCAGCCGGGCGACTTCATCGCGGTGGCGGCGCCCGGCGTCGACATGGTCTCCACCGTCCCGGGTTTCGGCCAGTGCATCGACAACGGCACCAGCTTCTCCGCCCCCTACGTCGCCGGACTCGCGGCCCTGCTGCGCGCCGAACACCGGGACTGGTCCGCGCAGCAGATCATCTGGCAGATCCAGAACACGGCCGAACGTGCCGTCAACGGCCGCGACGACTACGTCGGTTGGGGCGTCGTCGACCCGGTCCGCGCCGTCAGCCAGGACCAGCAGCCGCCCACGGCCCCCGTCCCGGACCCGGGCCCGCCCCCGGCGGCGGCCCCGCAGGCAGCGCCCCTCCGGCTCACCGAGACGGCCCAGGAACGCCAGGAGCGCTACGGCACGTACGCTCTCGGCATCGGCGCCGTCCTGATCGCCGTCATCGCGGGAACCGCCACGGTGGTCCGGGACGCCCGGAGCCGCCGACGTCGTTTGCAGTGAACAGGCACAGTTCGTCCGCGGAAGCGGGCCACCGGTGTTGGGGCCGGTCCATGAACTGACTAGAGTGACACCAGGCTTCACGAGTGTGATCGGGGGATCGCGTGAAGCGGAGGGGGACGGTCCGGAGCGCGTGGCACACATCCGCGCCAGGCACGCCCGCCCCGCTGCGCAATCCGCCGGTTCTGCCGGCGAATTGAGAAGTGAGGAGCTTCGATGAGCACGAACACCTTCGGACTTGCGGACGATCCGGTCGTCCAGGCGAAGAACAAGATCCAGGAGACGGGAACCGCCGTCTCCAAGCAGGCCCGCGAGCTTGCCGACATCATCGCCACCGTGAGCGCCGGCTGGACCGGTGTGGGCGCGTCGGGCTTCATCACGGCCCAGACGACGCTCAACGACAGCCACGACGAGATCCGCCGGCTGCTCGGCGTCCTGCACAACGCGGTGGCGCAGACCAAGAACCTCAGCAACGCACAGGACGAGGAGGTGCGGGCCGCGTTCAAGAACGCCGTCCAGCCGACGTCCGGCTCCGGCCCCCGCTCGGGCCTCGACGGCATCTGATCAGCGCCCCCCTTTCCATTCGGCCGTAGCGACAAGGAGAAGAACATGACGGCGAACGACGGGACCCGGGTCCGGTACGAGACCGTTCAGCAGATGGCGGACCGCATCCGGGTCGTCTCCGGGAACATCCTCAAGGACCTGGCCGAGATGGAGCAGGCCGTGAAGGTCGTCACGGACACCTGGGACGGCGAGGCGCACCGCGAGTACGTCACCCTGCAGAAGAAGTACAAGGCCAAGGCCGACACCATGCACGCGGAGCTGGAGAAGGTCGCCAAGCTGATCGAACGCGGCAAGGACGACTACCGCGCCACCGACAAGCGGGCCTCGACGCTCTTCACCGAGGCCTACTGAGCCCGGCCGGGGACCCGGCCCCCGGGTCCCGCAACGCCGATGGGGCGCGCCCGTGCCGGGCGCGCCCCATCGGCGTCCGCTCAGCCCCTCAGGGCTGGTGGCGGTCCAGGTCGAACTCGCCGTCCCTGGCTCCGAGCACGAAGGCCTCCCACTCGGCGGCCGTGTAGCGCAGCACCGTCTCCCGGTCCAGCGAGGACCGCATCGCCACCGCCCCCTCGGGGAGCCGCGCGATCTCCACCCGCTCCTCGTCCGGGCTGGTCCCCGGCGGCCCTTCCCACTCCACACCGCTGATGTCGAGCGCGTACAGCTCGTCCTTCTCCTGCTGGGTGCCCATGGGTGGCCCTTCCCTCGGTGGTGCGGTCTTCCCCGCCGATTATCGGGGCTGCGCCGCCGGCCGGGACGGTTTTCCGGCCGAAGCCCGAGGCCGGCTGCGTGCCCCCCCCCCCCGGCGCGAGGGGCCCTGCGTGAGGGGCCGGGCACGTGCTCCCCCGCGCGAGGAGCCGGGCCCGGCCCGCCCGGAGCGGCGGCCGCCGGCCCCGGGCCGCGGCTCACATACCGCCCGGCATCCGGCCGAGCTGGACCAGCGAGGTGCCCCGCCGCCGCGAGACGAAGTAGCCCCGGCCCGGCGGCATCGGACGCGGCCGGACGGTACCCACCAGATCGCCCTCCGCCGGGTCGCCGGACAGGACGACGCCCTGCGCGCCCAGCTCCTTGATCCGCTGCATGAACGACTCGTACATCGAGCGGGAGGCACCCGCGGAGCTCCGCGCGATGATGAAGCGGACACCCGTGTCGCGGGCGAAGGGCAGGTACTCCACCAGCGGCGCCAGCGGATTGCCCTGGCTCGTCGCCACCAGGTCGAAGTCGTCGATGATGATGAACACGTCCGGGCCCGTCCACCAGCTGCGGTCGCGCAGCTGCTGCGGGGTGACGTCCGCCGGCGGCTGCCGCCGCGAGAACACCCCGCCCAGCGCCTCCATGTGCATCTGCAGGGAGCTCGCCATCGGCGCGTACTCCAGCAGGTGCTCCTCCGGCAGCGCCCCGAGCAGGGTCCGCCGGTAGTCGCCGACCACGAGACGCGCCTGGTCCGGCGTGTACCGCTGCGCGATCTGCTGGGCGATGAGCCGCAGCAGGTTCGTCTTGCCCGACTCGCTCTCACCGAAGACCAGCAGGAAGGGGTCGCTCTCGAAGTCGACGAACACCGGCTCCAGAGCGGTCTCGTCGATGCCGATCGCGATACCGCGCTCGGGGAACTCCCCGCCCTTGGGCAGCTGGTCGGCGTGGAGCAGGCGCGGCAGCAGCCGTACGCCCGGAGCCGCCGGCCCCGACCAGTTCTGCCGGACCGCCTCCACGAAGGACGCCGTCGCCTCCGACAGGTCACCGGCCTCGTGGCTGCCGTCGATCCGCGGCAGCGCGCCCAGGAAGTGCAGCTTCTCCGCCACCTGGCCGCGGCCCGGCATCCCCGTGGGCACGTTCGCCGCGACCTTCCGGTCGAACTCCGAGTCCATCGTGTCGCCGAGCCGCAGCTCCACCCGGCTCAGCATCTGGTCCTTCAGCGCCGCCCGGACCTCCATGTACCGGCCCGCCGTGATCACCACGTGGACGCCGTAGCCGAGACCGCGCGCCGCGATGTCCGTGACGACCTGCTCCAGCACCTCGTACTCGCCGCGGAAGTTGCCCCAGCCGTCGACGACGAGGAACACGTCGCCCCACGGCTCGTGCGGCAGGTCGCCCGCAGCCCGCCGGCGCCGGTAGGTACCGATCGAGTCGATGTTGTTCGCCCGGAAGAACTCCTCGCGGCGGTTGAGGATCCCGCCGACCTCCGCGACCGTGCGCCGCACCCGCTCCGGGTCCAGACGCGAGGCGATGCCGCCCACGTGCGGCAGGTCAGAGACCGCCGACAGGCTGCCACCACCGAAGTCCAGCCCGTAGAACTGCACCTCGCGCGGGGTGTGCGTGAGCGCGAAGGCGGAGATCAGCGTCCGCATCAGCGTCGACTTGCCCGACTGCGGACCGCCGACCACCATCATGTGGCCCGCCGCACCCGAGAAGTCCCGGTAGAGCACCTCGCGCCGCTGCTCGAACGGCTTGTCGATGAGACCGAGCGGCACGACCAGCCCGCCCGGCCGCGTGTACCCCTCCGCGTGCAGCCCGCGCTCCGCGCTCGGCGCCAGCGCCGGAAGCAGCTGGTCCAGCGGCGGCGCCTGGTCGAGCGGCGGCAGCCACACCTGGTGCGCCGGCACGCCCTGGCCCTCCAGCCGGCTCACGATCACGTCCAGGACGGTGTCCGCGAGCGCGTCGTCCTCCCGAGCGGACCGCGCGGCCAGGTACGCCGGGTCCGGCGCCGCGTACACCACCGGCACCGGCGCCGCCGTGAACAGCGCGGGCCGCCGCTCCACCGGGAACTGCCCCACCGAAAGGTCCGGACCGCCCGAGCGGTAGGTGCCCGACACGTACGCCGCCTTGAAGCGGGTCATCTCGTCCGTGCCGAACTTCAGATAGCCGGAACCGGGCACCGACGGCAGGTGGTAGGCGTCCGGCACACCGATCGCCGTCCGCGACTCCGCCGCGGAGAAGGTCCGCAGACCGATCCGGTACGACAGGTACGTGTCCAGCCCGCGCAGCTTGCCCTCCTCCAGTCGCTGCGACGCCAGCAGCAGGTGCACGCCCAGCGAACGGCCGATGCGGCCGATCTGGATGAACATGTCGATGAAGTCCGGCTTGGCCGTCAGCAGTTCGGAGAACTCGTCGATGACCAGCACCAGCGACGCCAGCGGCTCCAGCGGGGCACCGGCCGCACGGGCCTTCTCGTAGTCGTGGATGTTCGCGTAGTTGCCCGCCGAACGCAGCAGCTCCTGACGGCGCTGCAGCTCACCGCGGATCGAGTCGCCCATGCGGTCCACCAGCGTCAGGTCGTCCGCGAGGTTGGTGATCACCGCCGCGACGTGCGGCATCTGACCCATGCCCGTGAAGGTCGCACCGCCCTTGAAGTCGGCGAGCACGAAGTTCAGCGTCTCCGAGGTGTGCGTGACCGCCAGTCCCAGCACCAGCGTGCGCAGCAGCTCCGACTTGCCCGAACCGGTCGCGCCCACGCACAGGCCGTGCGGGCCCATGCCCTCCTGCGCCGCCTCCTTCAGGTCCAGCATGACCGGCGCCCCGTCCTCGCCGACGCCGATCGGTACGCGCAGCCGCTCACCGGCAGACCGCGGCCGCCACGTCCGCGCCACGTCGACCGCCGCCGCGTCGCCCAGGTTCAGCAGGTCCGTGAAGTCCAGGTTCGCCAGCAGCGGCTCGTCGTCGTCCCCGCCGCCCGTGCGCAGCGGCGCCAGCTGCCGGGCCAGGGCCTCCGCCGCGGGCAGCGAAAGGGTGTCCGGCACACCCTCGTACGCCACCCCGCCGCCCGACTCCAGCCGCAGCCGGCCCGGCCGCACCACGACCGACAGGCCCCCGCGCGGCTCGTCCAGCTCGCCCGCCACCACCTCGATGATGGTGACGCCCTGCAAACCCTCCGCCGCCGCGAACACCGAGTCCGGGGGCACCATCCCGCCGTCCAGCACCACCACCAGGTGCGGCTGGTCCAGCACCGGGGACACCTCCCGGCTGAACCGAGGCCGGCCCTCCAGCCGGGACGCCAGCAGCCCCTCCAGCTCGGCCAGGTCGTCGCCGAACAGCCGCTTCGTACCGGCCCCGTCGACCTGCCCCGGCAGCTGCGTGTGCGGGAGCCACTTCGTCCAGTCCCACGAGGACACCGCGCCCGGCGCGGCCACCACCGCCACCATCAGGTCCTCGGGGGAGTGCAGCGTCGCCAGCTGCGCGACCACCGCCCGCGCCGCGCCCCGCGCCGACTCCGGCTCCCCGGACACCGCCACGTGGTAGAAGGCCCGCATCGACACCGCCATCGGCAGCCCGTCCAGCGAGGAGTGCACCTTCAGGAAGCGCTGCATCGCACCCGCCGTCAACGGCTCCAGCTCGTCCACCGGCGCGGTCTCCGGCGCCACCAGCGGCGTCGAAAGGCGCTGCGCGCCCAGCCCCAGCCGGGCCTGGCCGAAGTCCGGGTCACCGACCCGCCGCTCCCACAGCCGCGAACCGTCCGCCACCACCGACCACAACTGCTCCGGAGACGGGTGAAGGTACAACTGCGCGTCCCGCTGCGCCCGTGCCGTACGCCGCACCTGACGGCGCGTCTGCGCCAGGTACTTGAGGTAGTCCCGCCGCACGTCGGCCATTTGCCCCTGCGTACCGCGCCGGTGGCGGACCAGCTGCGCCACGACCATGGCCACCGTCGACGCCAGCATCAGCACACCCATGATGCGCATGAAAGGGGCCGCGCCCGGCATGAAGAAGAAGACGACGGACGAGCCCATGCCGAGCATCGGCAGGAGCTGCATCAGCATGCCCTCCTGCTGCCCGCGCGGAAGTTCGGGAGGAGCTTCCAGCCTCAGCTCCTCCGAGGGAACCTCGGGCGGCAGGGACCGCGGCGGGCGTTTGACGACGATCTGGCTCACCGGAGCATCAATCCCTCGAAAACGGACGGGACGTCGCAACCGGCGCCCCCAAGTCCCGGGCGCGCAGGGGGTATCCCCAGCGCGACGGTGATCCTACTTGCCGACTGTCGCTCATACGCCCGGTAGGGTGGCGCGCGCAGCATGCGCATCCGCGAATCGAGCACGGGCGCGGACACCAACCAAGGGGGTCACGCAGGTGAGTACGGCCGGCACGACGGGTTTCTGCAGGGTCACCGTCGTGGCCCCCGACAGCCGCATCGACGTCGCCCTCCCCGAGGACATCGCGGTCGCCGACGTCTACCCCGAACTGCTGCGCCTCACCGGCCAGACCCAGCCCGTCGGCGCCCCGACCGGCTTCCACCTCGTACGCCGTTCCGGGACCGTCCTCGACGGCGCCCGCACCCTCGCCGCCCAGCAGGTCCTCGACGGCGAGGTGCTGAGCCTGCGCCCCTTCGCCGAGTCCCTGCCGCCGGCCGTCTTCGACGACGTCTCCGACGCCGTCGCCTCCGCCGTCGTCCGCGACCGGCACCGCTGGAGCGACGACATGCTGCGCGGCGCGGGCCTCGCCGGAGCCGCCGTCCTGCTCGTCATGCTGGGCTTCGTCCTCTGGTACGCCGACCCCGTCCGCCACGACATGCACGGCCTGCCCGGAATCATCGCCGGCGCCGTCGGCGTGCTGCTCACCGCATTCGCCGGCGTGCGCGCCCGCGTCTACCGCGACCGCCTCTCCGCCGTGGCCCTGGGCCTCGGCGCCCTCCCGCACCTGCTGATCGCCGGATCCGGGATCATCGGCCCCGCCGTCGGCGACGGACCCGGCCGGCTCCAGTTCCTCCTGGGCTGCGTCTGCGTCCTGGTCGCCTCCGTCGCCCTGGTCGCGCTCACCCCCAGCGGCGACGCCCCCTTCGTCGCGGCCACCTTCGTCGCCGCCACCGGCACCCTCGCCACCTTCGCGGCGATCGCCACCGAGGCCTCCGCGACCTCCACCGCCGCCGTCTGCGCCCCCGTCGCCATCGGCCTCGTCGCCTTCCTCCCCGGCCTCTCCGCGCGCTTCGCCCGGCTGCCTATCGGCTACGCCGCCCCGCAGAGCGCCACCGACGAGTACGTCGACCACGCCACGACCCCGGACCGCCACGACACCGAGCCGTACGGCGACCAGCCCGGCGCCGACCAGAACGAGCCCGGCATCCCCCTCGACGCCGAGGCCATCGCCACCCAGGCCCGCCGCGGCCACGAGATGCTGCTCGGCCTGGTCGGCGGCTGCGCGGCGGTCGCCGTCGGGGCCGCCGCCGTCCTCGGCTTCTCCGACAACACCTGGGGCCGCCTGCTGGCCCTGGCCACCGGGCTCGCCATGCTGCTCCGCGCGCGCCTCTTCCGCTACACCTCCCAGGTGGTGTGCGCCCTGACCGCCGGCCTCGCCGCGGTCGCCCTGCTGATCCTGGGCCTCTCCCTGCACCCGCCGCAGGGCCTGCTCGAAGCCCTGGTCCTGGAACAGGACCGCAGCGGCCTGGACCTCCGTACGATCTGGCTCACCGCCGCGGTCGCCGCCGGCGCGGCCCTCCTCGCCGGAATTGCGCTTGTCATCCCCCGCAAGGGCCTGTCACCCTTCTGGGGACGGCTGCTCGACCTCACCGAGGCGGCGGTCCTGCTCAGCCTGGTGCCCCTGGCCCTGGCCGTGCTGGACGTCTACGCCCGGGCCCGCGCTCTCACCAGCTGAGACGGGGCCGAGCGGCAGCCTGGTACGCTGTGTGACGGCCGTTTGTGTACGCGTCCCCCGGATTCCCTGCGAAGGGGTCTGTGGACTGCGCTCAGCGGACCCCGCCTCCCGAGTAACGGAAGCTCCCCAGAGACTCAGACCTGGGGCACTCGGTGGCAACGAAGACCAAACGAGGAGTACGCGTGCCGCTCGACGCCGCTACGAAGAAGCAGATCATCACCGAGTTCGGTGCCAAGGAGGGCGACACCGGCTCCCCCGAGGTCCAGGTCGCGATGCTCTCCCGCCGCATCTCGGACCTGACCGAGCACCTCAAGACCCACAAGCACGACCACCACTCCCGTCGTGGTCTGCTGATCCTGGTCGGCCAGCGTCGCCGCCTGCTGCAGTACCTGGCCAAGAAGGACATCCAGCGCTTCCGTACGCTGGTCGAGCGCCTCGGCATCCGCCGCGGTGCGGCCGGCGCCAAGTAAGACGCCGTGAAGGGAGCGGTTCCCACATCCGGGGGCCGCTCCCTTTGCTGTACGTGCGATACGGACCGGTCCCTTTGTAGGCTGGGACGGACGCACGTGTACGTCCGACGACGAGACGTGCACAACTGAAGAGGAGGAGCGCCCTCCCTAGCCGCCGGTCCTCGGTAGTGGCACCCGGAATGCCCCCGGAGGGCAACGAACCGGATGCTTCGATCGAAGACCGGCCCGCACGCCAGGAGCGCTTCTCCGCAACCGTCCACCGCCACACGGGCGGCGGACGGAGACGACGAAAATGGAGAAAACGCTAGTGGAGAACGAGACCCACTACGCCGAGGCCGTCATTGACAACGGTTCCTTCGGCACCCGCACCATCCGCTTCGAGACGGGCCGCCTGGCCCGCCAGGCCGCCGGCTCCGCCGTTGCCTACCTGGACGACGACACGATGGTGCTGTCCGCCACCACCGCGTCGAAGAAGCCCAAGGACCAGCTCGACTTCTTCCCCCTCACGGTGGACGTCGAGGAGCGGCAGTACGCGGCCGGCAAGATCCCCGGCTCCTTCTTCCGTCGTGAGGGCCGGCCCTCCGAGGACGCGATCCTCACCTGCCGCCTGATCGACCGCCCGCTGCGCCCGTCCTTCAAGAAGGGCCTGCGCAACGAGATCCAGGTCGTCGCCACCGTCATGGCGCTCAACCCGGACCACCTGTACGACGTCATCGCGATCAACGCCGCGTCCGCGTCCACGCAGCTCGCCGGCCTGCCCTTCTCCGGCCCGATCGGCGGCGTCCGCGTCGCGCTGATCCGCGGCCAGTGGGTGGCGTTCCCGACGCACACCGAGCTCGAGGACGCCGTCTTCGACATGGTCGTCGCGGGTCGCACCCTCGAGGACGGCGACGTCGCGATCATGATGGTCGAGGCCGAGGCCACCGAGAAGACCATCGCCCTCGTCAAGGGCGGCGCCGAGGCGCCGACCGAGGAGATCGTCGCCGCCGGTCTCGAGGCCGCGAAGCCGTTCATCAAGGTCCTCTGCAAGGCCCAGGCCGACCTGGCCGCCAAGGCCGCCAAGCCCGAGGGCGAGTTCCCGGTCTTCCTGGACTACCAGGACGACGTGTACGAGGCCCTCGCGGCCGCCGTCAAGGGCGAGCTCTCCCAGGCGCTGACCATCGCGGGCAAGCAGGACCGCGAGGCCGAGCTGGACCGCGTCAAGGAGATCGCCGCCGAGAAGCTCCTCCCGGCCTTCGAAGGCCGCGAGAAGGAGATCTCCGCCGCGTACCGCAGCCTGACCAAGGCTCTGGTCCGCGAGCGCGTCATCAAGGACAAGGTCCGCATCGACGGCCGCGGGATCACGGACATCCGTACCCTCGCCGCCGAGGTCGAGGCCATCCCGCGCGTGCACGGCTCGGCGCTGTTCGAGCGTGGCGAGACCCAGATCCTGGGCGTCACCACCCTCAACATGCTCCGCATGGAGCAGCAGCTGGACACCCTCTCCCCGGTGACCCGCAAGCGCTACATGCACAACTACAACTTCCCGCCGTACTCCGTCGGCGAGACCGGCCGCGTCGGTTCGCCGAAGCGCCGCGAGATCGGCCACGGCGCGCTCGCCGAGCGCGCGATCGTGCCGGTCCTCCCGACCCGCGAGGAGTTCCCCTACGCGATCCGCCAGGTGTCCGAGGCCCTCGGCTCCAACGGTTCGACGTCCATGGGCTCGGTCTGCGCCTCCACCATGTCGCTGCTGAACGCGGGTGTGCCCCTCAAGGCCCCCGTCGCCGGTATCGCCATGGGTCTGATCTCCCAGGAGATCGACGGCAAGACGCACTACGTCGCCCTCACCGACATCCTCGGTGCGGAGGACGCCTTCGGCGACATGGACTTCAAGGTCGCCGGCACCAAGGAGTTCGTCACCGCGCTCCAGCTGGACACCAAGCTGGACGGCATCCCGGCCTCCGTCCTGGCCGCGGCCCTCAAGCAGGCCCGCGACGCCCGCCTCCACATCCTCGACGTGATGATGGAAGCGATCGACACGCCGGACGCGATGTCCCCGTTCGCCCCGCGGATCATCACCGTCAAGATCCCGGTGGACAAGATCGGTGAGGTCATCGGCCCCAAGGGCAAGATGATCAACCAGATCCAGGAGGACACCGGCGCCGAGATCACGATCGAGGACGACGGCACCATCTACATCGGTGCCTCCGACGGCCCGGCCGCCGAGGCCGCCCGCGCCACGATCAACTCGATCGCCAACCCGACCATGCCGGAGGTCGGCGAGCGCTACCTGGGCACGGTCGTCAAGACCACCACCTTCGGTGCCTTCGTCTCCCTGCTCCCGGGCAAGGACGGCCTGCTGCACATCTCGCAGATCCGCAAGCTCGCCGGTGGCAAGCGCGTGGAGAACGTCGAGGACGTGCTCGCGGTCGGCTCCAAGGTCCAGGTCGAGATCGCCGAGATCGACCAGCGCGGCAAGCTCTCCCTGATCCCCGTGATCGAGGGCGAGTCCGACGCCGCATCCGAAGACGCTGACAAGGACGACTCCGACAAGTGACGTCGCGTAGTTCCCGTGTGACGGCCCGCCCCTCTTCGGAGGGGCGGGCCGTCGCCCGTACCCAAACCCTGCTCAAGGGGCAGAACGGCGTCGGCACCGTCCGGCGCACCGTCCTGCCCGGCGGACTGCGCGTCGTCACCGAGACGCTGCCCTCCGTCCGCTCCGCCACCTTCGGCATCTGGGCGCACGTCGGCTCCCGCGACGAGACGCCCACCCTGAACGGCGCCACGCACTACCTGGAGCACCTCCTCTTCAAGGGCACGCACCGGCGCAGCGCCCTCGACATCTCCTCCGCGATCGACGCGGTCGGCGGCGAGATGAACGCCTTCACGGCGAAGGAGTACACCTGCTACTACGCACGGGTGCTCGACACCGACCTGCCGCTCGCCATCGACGTGGTCTGCGACATGCTCACGGGCTCGCTGATCCGCGAGGAGGACGTCGACGCCGAGCGCGGGGTCATCCTCGAAGAGATCGCGATGACCGAGGACGACCCGGGCGACATGGTCCACGACCTGTTCGCGCAGACCATGTACGGGGACACCCCGCTGGGCCGCCCCGTCCTCGGCACCGTCGACACGATCAACGCCCTCGGCGCCGACCGGATCCGCCGCTTCTACAAGAAGCACTACGACCCCCGCCACCTGGTGGTCGCCGCGGCCGGCAACGTCGACCACAACAAGGTCGTACGCCAGGTCCGCGCCGCCTTCGAGAAGGCCGGGGCCCTCACGCACACCGACGCCGAGCCGATCGGCCCGCGCGCCGGCACCCGCCGCATCCGCACCTCCGGCCGCGTCGACCTGGTCAGCCGCAAGACCGAGCAGGCCCACGTGGTCCTCGGCATGCCCGGCCTCGCCCGCACCGACGAGCGCCGCTGGGCACTCGGCGTGCTGAACACCGCCCTCGGCGGCGGGATGTCCTCCCGCCTGTTCCAGGAGATCCGCGAGAAGCGCGGCCTCGCCTACAGCGTGTATTCGTACACCTCGGGCTTCGCCGACACCGGCCTCTTCGGCGTGTACGCGGGCTGCCGCCCCAACCAGGTCCACGACGTGCTCCGGATCTGCCGCGACGAGCTCGACAAGGTCGCGGCGGAAGGCCTCGCCGACGACGAGATCAAGCGGGCCGTCGGCCAGCTCTCCGGATCCACCGTCCTCGGACTGGAGGACACCGGCGCGCTCATGAACCGCATCGGCAAGAGCGAGCTGTGCTGGGGCGACCAGATGTCGGTCGACGACATGCTGGCCCAGATCGCCGCGGTCACCCCGGACGACGTCCGCTCGGTCGCACAGGATGTACTGGCCCAGCGGCCCTCGCTCGCGGTGATCGGCCCGCTCAAGGAGAAGCAGGCCGCCCGCCTCGACGAGGTCGTCGCCTAGTTCCGTACGTATCGAAGGAAAAGACTATGAGCAAGCTGCGCGTGGCAGTCCTCGGCGCCCAGGGCCGCATCGGCTCCGAGGCGGTCAAGGCGGTCGAGGCCGCCGAGGACATGGAGCTGGTCGCGGCGCTCGGCCGCGGCGACAAGCTGGAGACGCTGGCCGAGGCCGGTGCCCAGGTCGCGGTCGAGCTGACCACCCCCGCCTCGGTGATGGAGAACCTCGAGTTCCTCGTCCGTCACGGCATCCACGGCGTGGTCGGCACCACCGGCTGGACCGAGGACCGCCTCGCCCGGCTGGACACCTGGCTCGCCGCCTCTCCCGGCACCGGTGTGCTCATCGCGCCGAACTTCTCGATCGGCGCCGTCCTCACCATGAAGTTCGCCGCCCAGGCCGCCCGGTACTTCGAGTCCGTCGAGGTCGTCGAGCTGCACCACCCCCACAAGGTCGACGCCCCCTCCGGCACCGCGACCCGTACCGCGCAGCTCATCGCGGCCGCCCGCGCCGAGGCCGGCCTCGGCGCGCAGCCCGACGCCACCGCCACCGCGCTCGACGGAGCGCGCGGAGCGGACGTCGACGGCGTCCCCGTCCACGCCGTCCGGCTGCGCGGCCTGCTCGCGCACCAGGAGGTCCTCCTCGGCGGTGAGGGCGAGACCCTGACCATCCGTCACGACTCGCTGCACCACAGCAGCTTCATGCCGGGCATCCTGCTCGGCGCGCGCCGCGTGGCGCAGACCCCGGGCCTCACCTTCGGCCTGGAAAACTTCCTCGACCTGGGCTGACCGGACTGATTCACGATGCGCGCGAAGATCACCTACTTCATCACGGCCGCCGTCCTGGTGGTCTACTTCGTCCTGGTCGGCAGCCGAGGCCTGCTGCTGATCCGGCAAGGCACCCCGCTCACGGTGACCTTCGGGGTGGCCGTGCTGATCCTGCCGCTCATCGGCATCTGGTTCCTGTGGAAGAACACGCAGTTCGTCACCAGGGCCAACCAGCTCGCCGGTGAGCTGGAGGCCGAGGGCGGACTGCCCGTGGACGAGCTGGAGCGCGACGGGTACGGCCGGATCCTGCGTGACTCGGCCGACGAGGTCTTCGCGCGCCGCAAGGCCGAGACCGAGGACGCGCCGGGGGACTGGCGCAGCTGGTTCCGGCTGGCCGTCGCCTACCACGACGCCCGGGACACCCCGCGGGCGCGCAAGGCCATGCAGCGGGCGATCGCCCTGCACGACAAGAAGCCCGTACAGGTCTGACCTGTACGGGCTCCCCGTCGAGCGTCCCGGCACGCGCCGGGACCCCACATGTCAGGCGGACACGGGCCGGTACTCGTCGGCCCAGGCCCCGACCGTGTCGGCGGCCCGGTCGAAGGCCTCGGCCCGCGACAGGAAATCGGCGCTGTGG
The DNA here is from genome assembly GCF_057371075.1 of Streptomyces sp. WAC03905. NCBI lineage: Bacteria > Bacillati > Actinomycetota > Actinomycetes > Kitasatosporales > Streptomycetaceae > Streptomyces > Streptomyces sp. WAC03905. The sequence goes on along the minus strand of NZ_JBXYDZ010000003.1, from coordinate 2,334,985 downwards.
TCGGTCAGCAGCACCGCGGGCTCCTCGACGCCGCGGGCGGACACCGTCAGCGCCTGGCCCTGCACGGTCCTCGGCAGCCCGAGCCAGCGCACCGGCTGCTGCACCGTGCGGATGTCGGAGATGGCGTTCCACGGGATCGTGCGCGTCACGAAGAACCCGACCCGGCGCAGCCCCGTACGGCTGACCCACACGCCCACCCGCAGCATCTGCAGCGCCGACGCGAGGACGGCGAGCGCGGCGACCAGACAGGCGCCCGCGCCGGCCCAACCCCCGCCGGCGAAGGCGATGATCATGGTGGCCAGCAGCATGAAGGCGGACAGCAGGAGCAGCACCGCGGCGAGGGCCACGCGCCAGGGGCCGGGCCGGTAGGGCCGCCGCCAGCGCTCGTGGTCGTCTTCGGCATGGGCCAGGACCTCGTCGCCGACGTCATCCGCATCGGACACGCCGTCGGCCGTCAGGAAGGGCAGGGGCACGGCTGGACCTCACTCACATGCACGTTCGGTAGGGCTGTGCCCGTGAGGCTACCGCCCCTCGGACGCAGTCGACTGCTGCGACTTCTCCGGTGCCTTGTTCGGCTGCAGCGCCGGTATGCCGAAGAGCAGTGAGCCGGCCAGCCCCGCGACCACGGTCAGCCCGACCAGACTACGGGCGGCCAACTGGGCCCTGCCCAGGCGCTCGCGCGGCGGTGGAGTGACGTTGCTGCGGAATCGGTCGGCCTCGGCGACGAAGGCGAACGGAACGGGTTCGCGCCGGCGGAACATGAGAGCGAATCTCCTCGGGCTCGATGCGGGTGCGTTCTGCCCTGTAGGACGAACGGGCCGCTCAATCGGTGCCGGATTTCGGGACATTCACCAAAATTCGTGGCGGCAGGTCAGCTCTGCGTCAGCTCTGCGTCGAATCTGCGGCAGCCGCGCGAGGGCCACCCGGAAGCCCCGGCGGACGGAGCGCGTGCGCGGGGACCCGCGGGGCGCGCCGTAGAGTGGGCGCGCCCCAGGACGCACGTTTGGAAGGACCCCCGGTGAGCGAGACCGCCGCTTCAGATCTGAAACCCAGCTTCCGCAGTGATGTGACGGTGGAGCTGGTGAAGCACTCCGCCGCCGACTCCGACGTGCTGTGGGCGGCCCGCGTCTCCACGGCCGGCGAGCAGTCCCTGGACGAGCTCCAGAAGGACCCGGAGCGCTCCAAGGGTCTGATCAACTACCTGATGCGGGACCGTCACGGCAGCCCCTTCGAGCACAACTCGATGACCTTCTTCATCAGCGCCCCGATCTTCGTCTTCCGGGAGTTCATGCGTCACCGCGTGGGCTGGTCGTACAACGAGGAATCGGGCCGCTACAGGGAGCTCGAACCGGTCTTCTACGTCCCGGACGCCGAGCGCAAGCTCGTCCAGGAGGGCCGTCCCGGCAAGTACGTCTTCGTCGAGGGCACCGGCGCGCAGCAGGAGCTGACCGCGCGCGTCATGGAGGACTCCTACGTGCGGGCCTACGAGGCCTACCAGGAGATGCTCGCCGCGGGCGTCGCCCGCGAGGTGGCCCGTTCGGTCCTGCCGGTGGGCCTCTTCTCCTCGATGTACGCCACCTGCAACGCCCGCTCGCTCATGCACTTCCTCGGCCTGCGCACCCAGCACGAGCTGGCGGCCGTCCCCTCCTTCCCGCAGCGGGAGATCGAGATGGTGGGCGAGAAGATGGAGCAGCACTGGGCGAAGCTCATGCCGCTGACGTACGCGGCGTACAACGCCAACGGTCGCGTTGCCCCGTAAGGGCCGTAACACCCACGGCGTACAGATGTACGGAGTCAAGTCCGAAGTGTCCGTATTGCGGCGTTTCGTAAAGTTCATCTAGGCTGATCAAACGGACCCGGCACTGCTTGAACCCCCGAGCAGGCAGTGCCGGCGTCCAACACCCCGTTGACGTCCCCCGAGGGGACACCGCGAGCATGGCAGCGAGTAGCGTGTTACCCATGGCTCCGATCTCGACTCCGCAGACCCCCTTCGGGCGGGTCCTCACCGCCATGATCACGCCGTTTACGGCGGATGGCGCACTCGACCTCGATGGCGCGCAGCAGCTCGCCGTCCACCTGGTGGACGCAGGCAACGACGGCCTGATCGTCAACGGCACCACCGGTGAGTCGCCGACCACCACCGACGCGGAGAAAAACGACCTCGTACGAGCCGTCCTCGAAGCCGTCGGAGACCGCGCCCACGTGGTCGCCGGCATCGGTACCAACGACACCCGGCACACGCTGGAGCTGGCCCGCGAGGCCGAGCGCACCGGCGCCCACGGCCTGCTCGCCGTCACCCCGTACTACAGCAAGCCGCCGCAGGAGGGCCTCTACCGGCACTTCACGGCGATCGCCGACGCCACCGGGCTGCCGGTCATGCTCTACGACATCCCCGGCCGCAGCGGTGTCCCGATCGAGACCGAAACCCTGGTCCGGCTGGCCGAGCACCCCCGTATCGTGGCCAACAAGGACGCCAAGGGCGACCTCGGCCGTGCCAGCTGGGCGATCGCGCGCAGCGGCCTCGCCTGGTACTCGGGCGACGACATGCTGAACCTGCCACTCCTGTCGGTCGGCGGCGTCGGCTTCGTCTCCGTCGTGGGCCATGTGGTCAGCCCGGACCTGCGCGCCATGCTGGAGGCCCACCTCGCCGGGGACGTCCAGAAGGCCGCCGAGATCCACCAGAAGCTGCTGCCCGTCTACACCGGCATGTTCCGCACGCAGGGTGTGATGACCACCAAGGCCGCACTCAACCTGCAGGGTCTGCCCGCCGGCCCGCTCCGGCTCCCGCTGATCGAACTGACCGACGAAGAGACGGCCCGGCTCAAGCTCGATCTTGCTGCGGGCGGGGTACAGCTCTGACAACAGACTTCACAACTCAATAAGCAGCACCGAACAAATACACAGCAGACAACAGCAAGTGCACGAATGACATGCGCGCCACGTGCCTTCCGGGTACGTGGCGTGCGTGGTGAGGAGACACTTTTGAGCCATCCGCATCCGGAACTCGGTCCGCCGCCGAAGCTGCCCAAGGGCGGCCTCAGAGTCACCCCCCTGGGTGGCCTCGGTGAGATCGGCCGCAACATGACGGTCTTCGAGTACGACGGCCGTCTTCTGATCGTCGACTGCGGCGTCCTCTTCCCCGAGGAGGAGCAGCCGGGCATCGACCTGATCCTGCCGGACTTCTCGTCCATCCGGGACCGCCTCGACGACATCGAAGGCATCGTGCTCACGCACGGTCACGAGGACCACATCGGAGCTGTCCCGTACCTCCTGCGGGAGAAGCCGGACATCCCGCTGATCGGCTCCAAGCTGACGCTGGCCCTCATCGAGGCCAAGCTCCAGGAGCACCGCATCCGCCCCTACACCCTTGAGGTGAAGGAGGGCGAGCGCGAGGGCCTCGGTCCCTTCGACTGCGAGTTCATCGCGGTCAACCACTCCATCCCGGACGCGCTGGCCGTCGCGATCCGCACCGGCGCGGGCCTGGTTGTCGCCACCGGCGACTTCAAGATGGACCAGCTGCCGCTCGACCGGCGCCTCACGGACCTGCACGCCTTCGCGCGTCTCAGCGAGGAGGGCATCGACCTCCTGCTGTCGGACTCGACGAACGCCGAGGTCCCGGGCTTCGTCCCGCCGGAGCGGGAGATCTCCACCGTCCTGCGGAACGTCTTCGCGAACGCCCACCACCGGATCATCGTGGCGAGCTTCGCCAGCCACGTGCACCGCATCCAGCAGATCCTCGACGCCGCACACGAGTACGGCCGCCGGGTCGCCTTCGTCGGCCGCTCGATGGTCCGCAACATGGGTATCGCGCGGGACCTGGGCTACCTCCGGGTCCCGGCGGGCCTCGTCGTGGACGTCAAGACCCTCGACGACCTGCCGCCCGAAGAGGTCGTGCTGGTCTGCACGGGCTCCCAGGGCGAGCCCATGGCGGCCCTGTCCCGCATGGCCAACCGCGACCACCAGATCCGGATCGTGCCCGGCGACACCGTGATCCTGGCGTCGTCCCTGATCCCGGGCAACGAGAACGCGGTCTACCGCGTGATCAACGGCCTGACCCGCTGGGGCGCCAACGTCGTCCACAAGGGCAACGCCAAGGTGCACGTCTCGGGCCACGCCTCGGCCGGTGAGCTGCTGTACTTCTACAACATCTGCAAGCCGCGGAACCTGATGCCGGTCCACGGCGAATGGCGCCACCTGCGCGCCAACGCCGAGCTCGGCGCCCTGACGGGCGTCCCGAAGGACCGGATCGTCATCGCCGAGGACGGCGTGGTCGTCGACCTGGTCGACGGCAAGGCCCGGATCTCCGGCAAGGTGCAGGCCGGCTACGTGTACGTGGACGGCCTGTCGGTCGGCGACGTCACGGAGTCCTCGCTGAAGGACCGGCGGATCCTCGGCGACGAGGGCATCATTTCGGTCTACGTCGTGGTGGACAGCACCACCGGCAAGGTGGTCAGCGGCCCGAACATCCAGGCCCGTGGCTCCGGCATCGACGACGCGGCCTTCGGCCCGGTCGTGGCCAAGATCGAAGAGGCCATCGCCCGCGCGGCGGCCGACGGCGTCGCGGAGCCGCACCAGATCCAGCAGCTCATCCGCCGCACGATGGGCAAGTGGGTCTCGGACAGCTACCGCCGCCGCCCGATGATCCTCCCGGTCGTCGTCGAGGTCTGATCAGGACCCCGTCGTAGCGCCGTCACCGGAGCGGGGCAACCGGATTTGCATCCGGGGGCCCCGCTCCAGTACGTTTACGTCTCCACCCCGCACGACACCCCGGCACACACGTGTGTCCGGGCCGAGTCATGCGGGCGGGTGGGGAAATCGGACCCGGGGAAACCTGATAACGTCTGATCCGCCCGAAAGGGAATGGCTCTCCAACGGCCACCGAATTCAAATCCAAGTCGGCAACGACACGGAAATGGTCTGGTAAGGTTGGAACCGCCGGAAAGGGAAACGCGAAAGCGGAAACCTGGAAAGCGCCGAGGAAATCG
>NZ_JBXYDZ010000003.1:0-2327500 GCF_057371075.1 Streptomyces sp. WAC03905 | reverse complement strand
AAAGGTCCGGCGTAGAGGGTAAGACCCCCGTAGACGAAACATCAGCGGCTTGCTTGCTCATCTCCCAAGTAGCACGGGGCCCGAGAAATCCCGTGTGAATCTGGCGGGACCACCCGCTAAGCCTAAATATTCCCTGGTGACCGATAGCGGATAGTACCGTGAGGGAATGGTGAAAAGTACCGCGGGAGCGGAGTGAAATAGTACCTGAAACCGTGTGCCTACAAGCCGTGGGAGCGTCGCTGTATGTGCTTGCACATGCAGTCGTGACTGCGTGCCTTTTGAAGAATGAGCCTGCGAGTTAGCGGTGTGTAGCGAGGTTAACCCGTGTGGGGAAGCCGTAGCGAAAGCGAGTCCGAACAGGGCGTTTGAGTTGCACGCTCTAGACCCGAAGCGGAGTGATCTAGCCATGGGCAGGTTGAAGCGGAGGTAAGACTTCGTGGAGGACCGAACCCACCAGGGTTGAAAACCTGGGGGATGACCTGTGGTTAGGGGTGAAAGGCCAATCAAACTCCGTGATAGCTGGTTCTCCCCGAAATGCATTTAGGTGCAGCGTCGTGTGTTTCTTGCCGGAGGTAGAGCACTGGATAGGCGATGGGCCCTACCGGGTTACTGACCTTAGCCAAACTCCGAATGCCGGTAAGTGAGAGCACGGCAGTGAGACTGTGGGGGATAAGCTCCATGGTCGAGAGGGAAACAGCCCAGAGCATCGACTAAGGCCCCTAAGCGTACGCTAAGTGGGAAAGGATGTGGAGTCGCAGAGACAACCAGGAGGTTGGCTTAGAAGCAGCCACCCTTGAAAGAGTGCGTAATAGCTCACTGGTCAAGTGATTCCGCGCCGACAATGTAGCGGGGCTCAAGCGTACCGCCGAAGTCGTGTCATTGCAGCAATACTCCCAACGGAGGCTGTGATGGGTAGGGGAGCGTCGTGTGCCGGGTGAAGCAGCAGCGGAAGCTAGTTGTGGACGGTTCACGAGTGAGAATGCAGGCATGAGTAGCGATACACACGTGAGAAACGTGTGCGCCGATTGACTAAGGGTTCCTGGGTCAAGCTGATCTGCCCAGGGTAAGTCGGGACCTAAGGCGAGGCCGACAGGCGTAGTCGATGGACAACCGGTTGATATTCCGGTACCCGCTTTGAAACGCCCAATATCGAATCAGGCGATGCTAAGTCCGTGAAGCCGTTCCGGACCCTTCGGGGAAAGGAAAGTGGTGGAGCCGACAAACCAGACTTGTAGTAGGTAAGCGATGGGGTGACGCAGGAAGGTAGTCCAGCCCGGGCGGTGGTTGTCCCGGGGTAAGGGTGTAGGCCGAGGGGTAGGCAAATCCGTCCCTCATACAAGGCTGAGACCTGATGCCGAGCCGATTGTGGTGAAGTGGATGATCCTATGCTGTCGAGAAAAGCCTCTAGCGAGTTTCATGGCGGCCCGTACCCTAAACCGACTCAGGTGGTCAGGTAGAGAATACCGAGGCGTTCGGGTGAACTATGGTTAAGGAACTCGGCAAAATGCCCCCGTAACTTCGGGAGAAGGGGGGCCATCACTGGTGATCGGACTTGCTCCGTGAGCTGGGGGTGGCCGCAGAGACCAGCGAGAAGCGACTGTTTACTAAAAACACAGGTCCGTGCGAAGCCGTAAGGCGATGTATACGGACTGACGCCTGCCCGGTGCTGGAACGTTAAGGGGACCGGTTAGTGACCTTTCGGGGTTGCGAAGCTGAGAACTTAAGCGCCAGTAAACGGCGGTGGTAACTATAACCATCCTAAGGTAGCGAAATTCCTTGTCGGGTAAGTTCCGACCTGCACGAATGGCGTAACGACTTCTCGACTGTCTCAACCATAGGCCCGGTGAAATTGCACTACGAGTAAAGATGCTCGTTTCGCGCAGCAGGACGGAAAGACCCCGGGACCTTTACTACAGTTTGATATTGGTGTTCGGTTCGGCTTGTGTAGGATAGGTGGGAGACTTTGAAGCCCCAACGCCAGTTGGGGTGGAGTCGCCGTTGAAATACCACTCTGGTCGTGCTGGATGTCTAACCTCGGTCCGTGATCCGGATCAGGGACAGTGTCTGATGGGTAGTTTAACTGGGGCGGTTGCCTCCCAAAGGGTAACGGAGGCGCCCAAAGGTTCCCTCAGCCTGGTTGGCAATCAGGTGTTGAGTGTAAGTGCACAAGGGAGCTTGACTGTGAGACCGACGGGTCGAGCAGGGACGAAAGTCGGGACTAGTGATCCGGCGGTGGCTTGTGGAAGCGCCGTCGCTCAACGGATAAAAGGTACCCCGGGGATAACAGGCTGATCTTCCCCAAGAGTCCATATCGACGGGATGGTTTGGCACCTCGATGTCGGCTCGTCGCATCCTGGGGCTGGAGTCGGTCCCAAGGGTTGGGCTGTTCGCCCATTAAAGCGGTACGCGAGCTGGGTTTAGAACGTCGTGAGACAGTTCGGTCCCTATCCGCTGTGCGCGTAGGAATATTGAGAAGGGCTGTCCCTAGTACGAGAGGACCGGGACGGACGAACCTCTGGTGTGCCAGTTGTCCTGCCAAGGGCATGGCTGGTTGGCTACGTTCGGGAGGGATAACCGCTGAAAGCATCTAAGCGGGAAGCCTGCTTCAAGATGAGTATTCCCACCTCCTTGAGAGGGTAAGGCTCCCAGTAGACGACTGGGTTGATAGGCCAGATGTGGAAGCCCGGTAACGGGTGAAGCTGACTGGTACTAATAGGCCGAGGGCTTGTCCTCAGTTGCTCGCGTCCACTGTGTTAGTTCTGAAATAACGAACAGCTGTGATTACACACCAGCGTTCAAATTTCATAGTGTTTCGGTGGTCATAGCGTTAGGGAAACGCCCGGTTACATTCCGAACCCGGAAGCTAAGCCTTTCAGCGCCGATGGTACTGCAGGGGGGACCCTGTGGGAGAGTAGGACGCCGCCGAACAACCCGCCCTTTTAGCTCAGTCGGTAGAGCGTCTCCATGGTAAGGAGAAGGTCAACGGTTCGATTCCGTTAAAGGGCTCCAATGAAAAGGCCCCCGCCATTCGGCGGGGGCCTTTTTGCGTTCTCGGGGCTCAGTAGTAGCCCTTCTCGCCGTCCGCCAGTTCGCGGATCGCGTCGAGGTGGCCGGCATGGCGGGCGGTCTCCTCGATCATGTGGAGGAGTACCCAACGCACCGAGGCGGCACCGGCCTTGAACTCCGTGTTGCGGCCCGTGTCGTCCAGGGACAGCGCGGCGACGATCTCGTTGGACACCGCGCACTGCCGGTCGTACTCCTCCAGCAGCCGGCCCAGGGGGATGCCGTCGACCTGCATGTCCGCGTCCTCCACCTCCCCGAACTGCGGGTTGGTGTCAGTGGGCCGGTCCAGCAGCATCACCTCGAACCAGCAGTGCTCCACCCAGCGCATGTGCGAGACGAGACCCGCCGCCGTCATCAACGGGGAGGACGGCAGGACGGGGCGGTGGGCGTCCTCCTCGGAGAGGCCCTCGCACTTCCAGCGGATGATCGAGCGCTGCATGTCGAGCCAGCCCAGGAGCTGGGTGCGTTCGTCGGCGGTGTAGTCAGGACGCTTACGAGAAAGGGGAGTCGGCATGGGCGCCGAGGCTAGCCCAGAGCGCGGCCGACCGCACCGCGATTAATCGCCCGCCCGCGGATGGGGCACCCGGAAGGCCAGGATCGCCATGTCGTCCGAGGCGGGCTCGGCCGCGAAGCGTTCCACAGCGCGCAGGACACGGGAGGCGACCGCACCGGCGGTCAGCCCCGTACAGGTCGTCAGGACCTCCGTGAGGCCGTCGTCCCCGAGCATCCGGCTGCCCTCGCGGCGCTCCGTCACACCGTCCGTGACGCACAGCAGGACGTCGCCCGGGTCGAGGGTGACGGTCTGCTCGTACAGGTCCAGGTCCTCGATCACACCCAGCAGCGGCTGCGGTTCCGCCGCCGCGTCGACCATGCCGTTCGGCCGCAGACGGAGCGGCAGCGGATGGCCGGCGCAGACCACCTTCATCAGCGCGCCGCCGTCCGGCTGGGGGTGGAGCTCGCCGTAGAGGAGGGTGAGGAAGCGGCTGCGGGCGCCCTCGTCGAGGATGGCCGCGTTGAGGCGCTCCAGGACGGCCGGCCCGCCGAGGCCCTCGCGGGCCAGCAGGCGCAGGGCGTGCCGTGCCAGGCCGGTCACGGCGGCCGCCTCCGGGCCCGTGCCGCAGACGTCGCCGATGGCGAAGCCGTACGCGCCGTCGCGGATCGGGAAGACGTCGTAGAAGTCGCCGCCCACCTCGTTGCCCTCGCCCGCGGCGCGGTAGATGACCTCGACCTCCATCCCGGGGATGGCGGGGGAGCCGGGCGGCAGCAGGCTGCGCTGGAGCGAGCGGCTGATCGCGGTGCGCTCCGAGTAGAGGCGGGCGTTGTCCAGGGCGAGGGCGGCCCGGCGGGAGAGGTCCTCGGCGAGTTCGAGGATCTCCTGGCGGAAGTGCTCCTCCCGCGGCTTGCCGAGGGTGAGCATGCCGATCACGCGGTTGCGGGCGAGGAGGGGCAGGACCACCGTCTCACCGCCGACCGCGAGGGCGGCTTCCGGCCAGGGGCGGGCGCCGGCCTCGCGGACCGGTTCCGGCGGACTGACCCTCGACAGCAGCGCCTTGAGGCCGTCGATGCGGTCCTCGTCCTCGTGGAGCACGTAACTGAGGTACGGGTCCGAGGACTGGTCGGCGATGGTGTAGACCGCGCACCAGGTCGCCAGCGTCGGGACGGTCATCTGGGCCATCAGCGCGAGGGTCTGGTCTCGGTCCAGGGTGCCGGCCAGCAGGTCGGAGGCCTCGACGAGGAAGGACAGCGAGCCGCGGCGCAGCCGTTCCAGTTCGCCGAGGCGGGCGGACTCCACCGCCAGCGCGATGCGGTCGGCGGCGAACTGGAGGTGGAGCGCCTCCTCGTTCGAGTAGCGGCCGGCGGCCTCGGCCGCGACGCCGAGGGATCCCGTGAGGCGGCCCTCGACCTTGAGGGGGACGGTGACCGCGGAGCGCATGCCGGTGGCCTCGAGGAGCGGAACGGCTCCGGGGACGGCGACGAGGTCGTCGTGGACGGCGGGCATGCGGGCGGAGCCGTAGCGGTTGGTGCCGGCCTCGACGGGGACGCGGGCGAAGCGCTGGCGGGTGGAGGGCAGGCCGGTGGTGGCCCGGACCTCCAGCTCGGTCTCGTCGTCGGTGGCGAGCAGCAGGAAGGCGGCGTCGGCGTCGAGGAGGTCGCGGGCACGCTCCACGGTGCGCTGGAGCAGGCCGTCGAGGTCGTCGGGGGCGGGGGAGCCGATGAAGACCTCGAAGGGGTCCGCGGCCCGGGGCTCGGTGAAGTGGCCGCTGTCCGCGGAGGGGACCCGTACGGGGCTCTGGAGGAGGGCGCGCTCGTCGTCGTGGACGAGCAGGCAGACGGTGGACGGCTCGCCGTGGGCGTCGCGGACCCGCAGGTGGGAGGCGTAGACGGGGATGACGCGCCCGTCGGCGCCGCGGACGCCGTAGCTGCCCTCCCAGCGGGACAGGCGCAGGGCCTCGGCGATGCCGGTGCCGGTGCCCGGGGTCTGCGGCCAGGCGGCGAGCTCGGCCAGCGGGCGGCCCACGGCCTTCTCGGCGGGGTGGCCGAAAATGTGCTCGGCGTCCTCGTTCCAGGCCGAGACGGCGTCGGCCGAGTCGATCTGGAGGACGGCCACGCGGACGCGGCTGTCGGCGAGGGGGAGCAGCCGGTCGGGGACGACGGGTCCGGCCGAGCGCGTACCGACCGGCCGGTCCGGCAGGTCGAGGCGGAACCAGACGTGCTTGTGGGTCGCGGTGTACTCCACTCCCCAGCGGGTGGCCAGCGCGGCGCAGAGCATCAGCCCGCGGCCGTTCTCGCGGTCGGGGTCGGCGTAGGGGCGCTCGCCGGGGTGCGCGAGCGGCAGCTCGCGCTCCGGGTAGCGGTCGGCGACCTCGACGCGGACGCCGTCCTCGGTGCGCAGGCAGAGCACTTCCGCCCGGGTGCCGGCGTGGACCACGGCATTGGTGACGAGCTCGCTGGTGAGGACCACCGCGTCGTCGACGATGTCCGCGAAGCCCCAGCCCTGCAGGGTGTCGCGGACGAACGCGCGAGCGGCGGCGACCGAGCGCCCGAGGGGGTCGAAGCTGGCAGCCGCCCGTGCCGTGATCACGAATCTCCTTCGACGCGGTTGGACATCGGTTGCCAGGTTACTTACCTTCGCGGACGGCATGGTGCGCTCGTCCGGGAATCCACTCGCAGGGTACGGCGGGTGTGCGATGGTGCCGAAGTGTTATGGCCGGGTTCGGCCAGGGTGAAACACTGGGCAGGCTTGCAGTGCCGGCTTGTGATGAGTCAGGTGTCCGGTGGAACAGCGGTCGACCCTTTCGGGAGGGACACGGTGGAGTCTGGCGCAGTGGTGCGGCGTACGGGAACGCGGCCGAAGGGCGGGCGGTCCCGGCGCGGCGGCACGACAGAGGTCGATACCGCCGCTCTGAACCGGCTGCTCACGGCCCTGGTGTCGATGCGGGACGGAAACTTCCGCAAGCGGTTGACGGTGTCCGGCGACGGCGTGATGGCGGAGATCGCCGCCGTCTACAACGAGGTCGCGGACCGCAATCTGCACCTGACCGGGGAACTGTCCCGGGTCCGGCGGATGGTGGGCCGCGAGGGGAAGCTGAGCGAACGGCTGGAAACGGGTGCCTGCGAGGGCTCCTGGGCGGCCGCGATCGACGCCTCGAACCAGCTGGTCGACGACCTGGCCCGGCCGGTCTCCGAGGTGGGACGGGTGCTGTCGGCGGTGGCCGAGGGTGATCTGGACCAGCGGATGGACCTGCGGACGCAGGCCGCCGAGGGGGCCGGGCATCCGCTGCGCGGCGAGTTCCTGAAGGTCGGGCGTACGGTCAACAACCTGGTCGACCAGCTGTCCGCGTTCACCGACGAGGTGACGCGCGTGGCGCTGGAGGTGGGCACCGAGGGCAAGCTCGGCGGGCAGGCCCAGGTGCGCGGAATGTCCGGTTCCTGGAAGGATCTGACCGACTCCGTCAACACGATGGCGTACCGGCTCACCGCGCAGGTGCGTGACATCGCTCTCGTCACGACGGCCGTCGCCAAGGGCGATCTGTCGCGCAAGGTCACCGTGCACGTGGCCGGCGAGATGCTGCAGCTGAAGAACACCGTGAACACCATGGTGGACCAGCTGTCGTCCTTCTCCTCCGAGGTGACGAGGGTCGCCCGCGAGGTGGGCACGGAGGGCGAGCTGGGCGGCCAGGCCAAGGTGCCGGGCGTCGCGGGTGTGTGGAAGGACCTGACCGACTCCGTCAACACCATGGCCGGGAACCTGACGGCCCAAGTGCGCGGGATCGCGCAGGTGACGACGGCGGTCGCCAACGGCGACCTGTCGCAGAAGGTGCGGGTCAGCGCGCGCGGCGAGGTCGCGCAGCTGGCCGAAACGATCAACCAGATGACGGAGACCCTGCGGACCTTCGCGGACGAGGTCACGCGCGTGGCCAGCGAGGTCGGGGCCAAGGGCCTGCTCGGCGGGCAGGCGCAGGTGCCGGGCGCGGCGGGCACGTGGAAGGACCTCACCGACTCGGTGAACACGGTCTTCCGCAACCTCACCACGCAGGTGCGGGACATCGCCCAGGTGACGACCGCGGTGGCCAACGGCGACCTGTCGCAGAAGGTCACCGTCGACGTGGCCGGCGAGATGCTGGAGCTCAAGAACACCGTCAACACGATGGTGGACCAGCTGCAGTCCTTCGGTGCGGAAGTGACGCGCGTGGCCCGTGAGGTCGGCGTCGAGGGCGAGCTGGGCGGCCAGGCGCAGGTGCCGGGAGCGGCCGGGACGTGGAAGGACCTCACCGACTCGGTGAACACCGCCTTCCGCAACCTCACCGGGCAGGTGCGCAACATCGCCCAGGTGACCACGGCCGTGGCCAACGGCGACCTGTCGCAGAAGGTCACCGTCGACGTCTCCGGCGAGATGCTCCAGCTGAAGAACACCGTGAACACGATGGTCGACCAGCTGTCGTCCTTCGCGGACCAGGTCACGCGGATGGCGCGGGACGTGGGTACGGAGGGCCGCCTCGGCGGTCAGGCCCGGGTGGAGGGGGTGTCGGGCACCTGGAAGGAGCTGACCGACTCCGTCAACTTCATGGCCGGCAACCTGACCTCGCAGGTGCGCCAGATCGCCCAGGTGACCACGGCGGTGGCGCGCGGTGACCTGTCGCAGAAGATCGACGTGGACGCCCGGGGCGAGATCCTGGAGCTGAAGAACACCATCAACACGATGGTCGACCAGCTCTCCGCCTTCGCCGAGCAGGTGACCCGGGTGGCCCGGGACGTGGGTACGGAGGGCCGCCTCGGCGGCCAGGCGCAGGTGCCCGGCGTGGCCGGCGTGTGGCGCGACCTGACGGATTCGGTGAACGGCATGGCCGGGAACCTCACCTCTCAGGTGCGCAACATCGCCCAGGTCGCCACGGCGGTGGCGCGCGGTGACCTGTCGCAGAAGATCGACGTGGACGCCCGGGGCGAGATCCTGGAGCTGAAGAACACCCTCAACACCATGGTCGACCAGCTCTCGAACTTCGCGGAGCAGGTGACCCGGGTGGCCCGGGAGGTGGGTACCGAGGGCATCCTCGGCGGTCAGGCCGAGGTCAAGGGTGTCTCCGGCACCTGGAAGGACCTCACCCAGTCCGTCAACTTCATGGCGAACAACCTCACGTCCCAGGTGCGCAACATCGCCGAGGTGACGACGGCGGTCGCCATGGGCGACCTCTCCAAGAAGATCACCGTCGACGCCAAGGGCGAGATCCTCGAACTCGTCACGACCGTCAACACGATGGTCGACCAGCTGTCCTCCTTCGCGGAGCAGGTGACGCGGGTGGCCCGCGAGGTGGGCACCGAGGGCATCCTCGGCGGCCAGGCCCGGGTCCGCGGGGTCACCGGCATCTGGAAGGACCTCAGCGACAACGTCAACACGATGGCCGGGAACCTGACGGCCCAGGTGCGCGGGATCGCCCAGGTCTCGGCGGCCGTCGCCAACGGCGACCTGACGAAGAAGGTCACCGTCGAGGCGCGCGGCGAGGTCGCGCAGCTCGCCGACACCGTCAACACGATGGTGAAGACCCTGTCGTCCTTCGCCGACGAGGTCACGCGTGTGGCCCGTGAGGTGGGTACGGAGGGCCGGCTGGGCGGACAGGCGCACGTGCCCGGGGTCTCGGGGACGTGGAAGGACCTCACCGACTCGGTGAACTTCATGGCCTCCAACCTCACCGGTCAGGTGCGGCAGATCGCCATGGTCACGACCGCCATCGCCAAGGGCGACATGACCAAGAAGATCGACATCGACGCCCGGGGCGAGATCCTGGAGCTGAAGACCACCATCAACACCATGGTCGACCAGCTCTCCTCCTTCGCCGACCAGGTGACCCGGGTGGCCCGGGAGGTGGGCACCGAGGGCATCCTGGGCGGCCAGGCGCGGGTGCGCGACGTCGACGGCACCTGGCGGGACCTCACGGAGTCCGTGAACGAGATGGCCGGGAACCTCACCCGGCAGGTGCGCGCGATCGCGGCCGTGGCCACCGCGGTGACCCGCGGCGACCTCAGCCTGAAGGTCGACGTGGACGCGGCGGGCGAGATCCAGGTCCTCCAGGACAACATCAACACGATGATCGTCAACCTGCGTGACACCACCCTGGCCAACAAGGAGCAGGACTGGCTCAAGGGCAACCTGGCCCGCATCTCCGCACTGATGCAGGGCCGCCGCGACCTCGACGACGTCGCGTCGCTGATCATGAGCGAGCTGACCCCGGTGGTCTCCGCGCAGCACGGCGCCTTCTTCCTGGCGGTGCCGGCCGGCGGCACCACCGAGATCGGGACGGAAGGCGGCGCGGACGGCTCGTACGAGCTGCGGATGCGCGGGAGCTACGCGTACGCCGGCGGCCAGATGCCCATCTCCTTCCGGCCGGGGGAGGGGCTGATCGGGGCGGTCGCCGAGGAGAAGCGGACGATCCTCGTCGAGAACACCCCGCCCGGCTACCTGAAGATCTCCTCGGGCCTCGGCGAGGCACCGCCGGCGCACGTCATCGTGCTGCCGGTGCTGTTCGAGGGGAAGGTCCTCGGCGTCATCGAGCTGGCCTCCTTCACGGGCTTCACGCAGATCCAGAAGGACTTCCTCAGCCAGATCGCCGAGATGATCGGTACCAGCGTCAACACCATCAGCGTCAACTCCAAGACGGAGATGCTGCTGAAGCAGTCGCAGGAGATGACCGAGCAGCTGCGCGAGCGTTCCGACGAGCTGGAGAACCGGCAGAAGGCCCTGCAGGCCGCCAACGCGGAACTGGAGGAGAAGGCCGAGCTGCTGGCCCAGCAGAACCGGGACATCGAGGTGAAGAACACCGAGATCGAGGAGGCGCGGCAGGTCCTGGAGGAGCGTGCCGAGCAGCTCGCCGTTTCGATGCGCTACAAGTCCGAGTTCCTGGCGAACATGTCGCACGAGCTGCGCACCCCGCTCAACTCGTTGCTGATCCTGGCCAAGCTGCTCGCCGACAACGCGGACGAGAATCTGTCGCCGAAGCAGGTGGAGTTCGCCGAGACCATCCACGGCGCGGGTTCCGACCTGCTGCAGCTGATCAACGACATCCTCGACCTGTCGAAGGTCGAGGCGGGCAAGATGGACGTCTCGCCGACCCGGATCGCGCTGGTCCAGCTCGTGGACTACGTGGAGGCGACCTTCCGGCCGCTGACGGCGGAGAAGGGCCTGGACTTCTCGGTCCGGGTCTCCCCGGAGCTGCCCGCCACCCTGCACACCGACGAGCAGCGGTTGCTGCAGGTGCTGCGCAACCTGCTGTCGAACGCGGTGAAGTTCACCGACACCGGCGCGGTGGAGCTGGTGATCCGGCCCGCCGGGGCCGACGTGCCGACGGCGATCCGCGAACAGCTGCTGGAGGCCGGCTCGCTCCGGGAGGCGGACGCCGACCTGATCGCCTTCTCGGTCACCGACACCGGCATCGGCATCGCGGCCAGCAAGATGCTGGTGATCTTCGAGGCGTTCAAGCAGGCCGACGGGACCACGAGCCGCAAGTACGGCGGCACCGGGCTGGGGCTTTCCATCAGCCGGGAGATCGCCCGCCTGCTGGGCGGCGAGATCCACGCGGCCAGTGAGCCCGGCCGCGGCTCCACCTTCACGCTGTACCTGCCGTTGCACCCGAGCGAGCTGCCGCCGCAGGGGTACGCGCCGCCCACCCCGGGGGGCGCCCGCGGTGAGCTGTACCGCCGGTCGCTCGACGGGGCGCGCCCCGGGCTGCCGGTGCTGCCGGCCGGGCCGTCGGACGTACCGGCGGCGCCGGCGCAGCCCGCGCGGTCCGCGTCGCCGGAGCCGTCGGCGGCCGGAGCGGGACAAAGCGGCGGGACCGGGCTGTTCCGGCGCCGGCGCAAGGCCCTCAGCGACCTGGAGCCGCGTACGGCGGTGCCGGGGCAGCCGAACGCGACGGGGGCCGAGGACGGCTGGGACAACGCCGAGGAGGAGCTTCCGGCGGCGGCGCGGACGTACGACTTCCGCGGCGAGCGGGTGCTCATCGTCGACGACGACGTCCGCAACGTCTTCGCGCTGACCAGCGTGCTGGAGCAGCACGGGCTGGCGGTGCTGTACGCGGAGAACGGCCGGGAGGGCATCGAGGTCCTGGAGCAGCACGACGACGTGAAGGTCGTGCTGATGGACATCATGATGCCCGAGATGGACGGGTACGCCACGACCTCGGCGATCCGGCGGATGCCGCAGTTCGCGGGCCTGCCGATCATCGCGCTGACGGCGAAGGCGATGAAGGGGGACCGGGAGAAGGCGATCGACTCCGGTGCTTCCGACTACGTCACCAAGCCGGTCGACCCCGACTACCTGCTGTCGGTGATGGAGCAGTGGATGCTCGGGAAGTGACGGGAGGGAGGGCGGACGGGCGCCGTTCGCTGACGCACTGTGGCCGGAGCGGTGTGGGACAGCGGTAAACGGGGAACCTTCTGCTCTCCCACCACGTTTCTGCTTCGTGCACAGTGACATCCTGGTGACAGGGTGTGGCGATCTCGGGACTGGGGCTACGATGACCGGCACAAGGACGGACGGCGCACGGGTGTCGTCCCTTGGGGCGGGGCCCGGCGCACAGGCCGGTGCCAAGAGCCGGGGAGGCCCCGTGCCGGGGCGAGGAGGACAGGGCATGGTGCAGAAGGCCAAGATCCTCCTGGTCGACGACCGGCCGGAGAATCTGCTGGCGTTGGAGGCCATCCTCTCCGCGCTCGATCAGACACTGGTCCGGGCGTCGTCGGGTGAGGAGGCGCTCAAGGCGCTGCTGACGGACGATTTCGCGGTCATTCTGCTGGATGTGCAGATGCCGGGCATGGACGGGTTCGAAACGGCCGCGCACATCAAGCGGCGCGAACGCACCCGGGACATTCCGATCATCTTCCTCACCGCGATCAACCACGGTCCGCACCACACCTTCCGCGGTTACGCGGCGGGTGCGGTCGACTACATCTCCAAGCCGTTCGACCCGTGGGTGCTCCGGGCCAAGGTCTCCGTCTTCGTGGAGCTGTACACGAAGAACTGCCAACTGCGCGAGCAGGCGGCCCTGCTGAGGCTCCAGCTGGAGGGCGGCGGATCGAACGGCATGGACGCCGGCAAGGAGACGGCGGGCCTGCTGGCCGAGCTGTCCGCCCGGCTCGCGGCGGTCGAGGAGCAGGCCGAGGCGCTGACCAAGCAGCTCGGTGAGGATTCCGCCGACGCCGGCGTCGTCGCGACCGCGGCCCATCTGGAACGCAAACTCACCGGACTGCGACGGGCACTCGACGCGCTGGAGCCCGGCAGCGCCGGAGGCGCTCCCGCCCTGCCCTCCCAGAACTGACCGCGCGGGCGTCCGGCTTGGCGGAGCGTCACGACATCCGCTCCTGCGGCGACACGAACGGGTGAAGGGGTGGGCACGCGTGTCCACCGGCGTGCGCACCGGTAACCTCGGGCCCATGGCCTCACGTACGTCCGGCAAGGGTTCCCCGAGCACCGCGGGCACCGCGAAGGGCCGCACCGGCCGTACGGCGGCGCCCGCCAAGAAGGCGGCGCCCGCACGCAAGCCCCCGGCGAAGAAGGCCGCGGCGGCGAGGCGCGCCCCGGCGAAGAAGGCCGCGGCCAGGCCCGCGCCGTCCCCGACGAGCGGCGTGCTGCGACTGGTGCGGGCCCTGTGGCTCGGGTGCGCGCACGCGGTCGGCGCCGTCTTCCGCGGGATCGGCCAGGGGGCCAGGAACCTCGACCCCGCCCACCGCAAGGACGGCCTGGCACTGCTGCTGCTCGCCCTCGCGCTGATCGTCGCCGCCGGTACCTGGTCGAACCTGAGCGGTCCCGTCGGGGATCTGGTGACCATGCTGGTCACCGGTGCCTTCGGACGACTGGACCTGCTCGTCCCGATACTGCTCGGCGTCATGGCGGTACGTTTCATCCGCCACCCCGAACAGGCCGACGCCAACGGCCGGATCGGCGTCGGACTGTCCGCCCTCGCCATCGGCGTCCTCGGGCTGGTCCACATCGCCTGCGGGGCGCCCGGCCGGGACGAGGGCACCACCGCCATGCAGAACGCGGGCGGGCTCATCGGCTGGGGCGCCTCCAAGCCGCTGATCTTCACCATGGGGGCGCCGCTGGCGGTGCCCATGCTGGTGCTGCTCACCGTCTTCGGCCTGCTCGTCGTCACCGCGACCCCGGTCAACGCGATCCCGCAGCGGCTGCGCCGGCTCGGCATCCGGCTCGGGATCATCGCCCCGAACGAGTACGACGAGGGCTACGGGGAGGACGGGGGCGCCGCCGCCCGGCACGACCCCGAGCAGTGGCGGGCCCGGACCGGGGCCGGAGCGGGCTCCGGGGACCCCGCGGACGCCGCCGAGGAGGAGGCCCTGGCCCGGCGGCGCCGGCCGCGCAAGACCGCCGCCCGACCCGAGATGGACCGCGGGATGGACGCCGTCGACGTGGCCGCGGCGGCCGCCGCCGCGCTGGACGGGGCGGTCTACGGCGGCATGCCGCCCTCCCCGCTCGTCGCGGACCTCACGCACGGGATCTCCGCCGAGCCCGACGGCGTCGAGGTCACCGCGCCGGTGCCGACCGCCCGGGGCGGCCGGCCCGCCGCGAAGACCGCCATCGAGGTACCCGGGGCGCCCGAAGCGCCCACCGTGGCCGCCGTGCCGCCCGCGGCCGGGACCGGCGCGGAGCCCGCCGAGCAGCCGCACGCCACCACCGCCGCGGCCTCCGGGACCCTCGCGGTGCCCGACCTGACCAAGGCCGCGCCCGAGGCCCAGCCGCTGCCGCCCCGCGCCGAGCAGCTCCAGCTGCGCGGGGACATCACGTACTCCCTGCCCTCGTTGGACCTGCTGGAGAAGGGTGGGCCCGGCAAGACGCGCAGCGCCGCCAACGACGCCGTGGTCGCCTCCCTGCGCAACGTGTTCACCGAGTTCAAGGTGGACGCCGACGTCACCGGCTTCACCCGGGGCCCGACCGTCACCCGCTACGAGGTCACCCTCGGCGCGGCCGTCAAGGTCGAGCGGATCACGGCCCTGACCAAGAACATCGCCTACGCCGTGGCCAGCCCCGACGTGCGGATCATCAGCCCGATCCCGGGCAAGTCCGCGGTCGGCATCGAGATCCCCAACACCGACCGCGAGATGGTCAACCTGGGCGACGTCCTGCGCCTCGCGGACGCGGCCGAGGACGACCATCCGATGCTGGTCGCGCTCGGCAAGGACGTCGAGGGCGGCTATGTCATGGCCAACCTCGCCAAGATGCCGCACGTACTGGTCGCCGGCGCCACCGGCTCCGGAAAGTCCTCCTGCATCAACTGTCTGATCACCTCGATCATGGTGCGGGCCACCCCGGAGGACGTCCGGATGGTCCTCGTCGACCCCAAGCGGGTCGAGCTGACGGCGTACGAGGGCATCCCGCACCTGATCACGCCGATCATCACCAACCCCAAGCGGGCCGCCGAGGCCCTCCAGTGGGTCGTGCGCGAGATGGACCTGCGCTACGACGACCTGGCCGCCTTCGGCTACCGGCACATCGACGACTTCAACCGGGCCATCCGGGACGGGAAGATCAAACTCCCGCCGGGCAGCGAGCGCGAGCTCAACCCCTACCCGTACCTGCTGGTGATCGTCGACGAGCTCGCCGACCTGATGATGGTGGCCCCGCGCGACGTCGAGGACTCCATCGTCCGCATCACCCAGCTGGCCCGCGCCGCCGGCATCCACCTGGTGCTCGCCACCCAGCGGCCCTCGGTGGACGTGGTCACGGGCCTGATCAAGGCGAACGTGCCCTCGCGCCTCGCCTTCGCCACCTCCTCCCTCGCCGACAGCCGGGTCATCCTCGACCAGCCCGGCGCCGAGAAGCTCATCGGCAAGGGCGACGGGCTGTTCCTGCCGATGGGCGCGAACAAGCCGGTCCGCCTCCAGGGCGCCTTCGTGACCGAGGAGGAGATCTCCGGGATCGTCCAGCACTGCAAGGACCAGATGGCGCCGGTCTTCCGGGACGACGTCACGGTCGGGCAGAAGCAGAAGAAGGAGATCGACGAGGACATCGGCGACGACCTGGACCTGCTGTGCCAGGCGGCCGAGCTGGTCGTCACCACGCAGTTCGGCTCCACCTCCATGCTCCAGCGCAAGCTGCGGGTGGGCTTCGCGAAGGCCGGCCGGCTCATGGACCTCATGGAGTCGCGGGGCATCGTCGGCCCGAGTGAGGGTTCGAAGGCGCGCGACGTCCTGCTGAAGGCGGACGAGCTGGACGGGGTGCTCGCGGTCATCCGCGGCGAGACGCATTCGTAGCCGTTTGGCGGGCAACCGTTTCCCTTGGGGCCGCGTCAAGTTGAAGAGAGGTGGCGGGACCGCGCACGACGTCTTGTACGGCGTGGGTCCGCCGCGCCGGAGGGGCCCCGCCCACGCCATTCGGATGGCGTAGGAAGAGCACCCTCCGGTTGCTCCACCCTTTCGTCACCCCCCTAGACTGGACTTCCAGCAGGTGGCTACACGCTCGAAAGGCGCCCTTGTGTCCATCGGCAACTCCAACTCCCCCGAAGAAGAGCGGTCTTCGACCGACGACCGGTCCGAGGACCGTCTCGTCGAACGTTCCGTCGAAGAGCCGTCCATCGGGACGGCCCTCAAGAAGGCCCGGATCGCCGCCGGGCTCACAGTCGACGAGGTCAGTTCCCTCACCCGCGTGCGCATCCCGATCGTGCACGCGATCGAAGAGGACGACTTCACGCGGTGCGGCGGCGACGTCTACGCCCGCGGCCACATCCGTACGCTCGCCCGCGCCGTCCACCTCGACCCGGCACCCCTGGTCGAGAGCTACGACGCGGCCCACGGCGGCCGGCCGGCACCCACCCCCGCCGCGCCGATGTTCGACGCGGAGCGGATCCGCCCCGAGCGGCAGCGGCCCAACTGGACCGCCGCCATGGTCGCCGCGATCGTCGCCGTCATCGGCTTCGTCGGCTTCACCGCCTTCGGCGGCGACGGCGAGAAGGAAAAGCGCCCGATGGCGGAAGGTTCCGCCTCCCCCAAGCCCGCACCCAAGCAGACCGGCGGCAAGCCCGCCGCGCAGCCCTCCCAGGTCCCGCCGGCCGCCAAGCCGGAGCCCTCGGACAGCGCCATCGCCGCCGCGCCCAAGGACCTCGTCACGGTCGTCCTGACGGCCGACACCGGCGAGAGCTGGATCTCCGCGAAGGACTCCACCGGCCGGCTCCTCTTCGACGGCACCCTCGTGCAGGGCGAGTCGAAGACGTTCACGGACAAGGAGTCCGTCGACCTCGTGCTCGGCGACGCCGGGGTCGTGAAGCTCTTCGTGAACGGCAAGGAGATCAAGGACGACTTCCAGCCGGGTCAAGTGGAACGCCTCACATACACCAAGGAAGACCCCTCCCGGGACCAGCCCCAGGCGGGCTGACCGAGGGGCCGCCCCAGGGCGGAAGGCGTGGACCGGGATCCCCGGGGTGCTGCTCGCACCCCGGGGATCCCGGCGTACGGGGACGTGCGGCCGGGGCCGACGCCGGGACGAAGTAGTCTTGAGTCCATGCCCGAACGCCGTACCGTCGCCCTTGTCACTCTTGGCTGCGCCCGTAACGAGGTGGACTCGGAGGAGCTCGCAGGCCGCTTGGCGGCGGATGGCTGGGAGCTCGTCGAGGAAGCCGCTGACGCGGACGTAGCCGTCGTCAACACCTGCGGCTTCGTCGAAGCCGCCAAGAAGGACTCCGTAGACGCCCTGCTGGAAGCCAACGATCTCAAGGACCACGGCAGGACCCAGGCCGTCGTCGCCGTCGGCTGCATGGCCGAGCGCTACGGCAAGGAGCTCGCCGAGGCCCTTCCCGAGGCCGACGGAGTCCTCGGCTTCGACGACTACGCCGACATCTCCAACCGCCTCCAGGTCATCCTCAGTGGCGGCAGCGTCGAAGCGCACACCCCGCGCGACCGCCGCCAGCTGCTGCCCATCAGCCCCGCCGCCCGCCAGGCCGCCGACGTCGCCCTCCCCGGGCACGCCCAGGCGCCCGCGGAGGCCCCCGCCGACCTGCCCGAGGGCCTCGCGCCCGCCTCCGGCCCGCGCGCCCCGCTGCGCCGCCGCCTGGACAAGAGCCCGGTGGCCTCGGTCAAGCTGGCCTCCGGCTGCGACCGGCGCTGCTCCTTCTGCGCCATCCCGTCCTTCCGCGGCTCCTTCATCTCCCGCCGTCCCAGCGACGTGCTGGGCGAGACCCGCTGGCTCGCCGAGCAGGGCGTCAAGGAGATCATGCTGGTCTCCGAGAACAACACCTCGTACGGCAAGGACCTCGGCGACATCCGGCTCCTGGAGACGCTGCTGCCCGAGCTCGCCGCCGTCGACGGCATCGAGCGCGTCCGCGTCAGCTACCTCCAGCCCGCCGAGATGCGCCCGGGCCTGATCGACGTACTGACCTCGACCCCCAAGGTCGTGCCGTACTTCGACCTCTCCTTCCAGCACTCGGCCCCCGACGTGCTGCGCGCCATGCGCCGCTTCGGCGACACCGACCGCTTCCTGGAGCTGCTGGACACCATCCGGTCCAAGGCCCCGCAGGCCGGTGTCCGCTCGAACTTCATCGTCGGCTTCCCCGGCGAGTCGGAAGCCGACTTCGCCGAGCTGGAGCGTTTCCTCACCCACGCCCGCCTCGACGCGATCGGCGTGTTCGGGTACTCGGACGAGGACGGCACCGAGGCCGTCACCTACGAGAACAAGCTGGACGAGGACACCATCGCCGAGCGCCTGGCGCACATGCAGCGGCTCGCCGAGGAGCTGACCGCCCAGCGTGCGGAGGAGCGGATCGGCGAGACCCTGGAAGTGCTCGTGGAGACGGTCGTCCCGTTCGACGAGGCCGAGGACGGCGAGGGCGCCTACGGGCGCGCCGCCCACCAGGCCCCCGAAACGGACGGCCAGGTGGTCTTCACGGACGGCACCGGCCTGGTCCCGGGGCGTATCGTCACGGCGAAGGTCGTCGGCACCCTGGGAGTGGACCTGGTGGCCGAGCCCCTGGACATGGACTTTGAGGAGGCGACCGGATGACCGGTGTCCCGGCATCTGCGGCGGGCGGGACCGGCCGCCGGCCCGTACCCGGCGCGAAGCTGGGGGCCGCGGCGGTCGATCAGGCCAGCCTGTGGAACATCGCCAACATCCTGACGATGATCCGGCTCGTGCTGGTGCCGGGGTTCGTCCTGCTGCTGCTCGCCGACGGCGGGTACGACCCCGCCTGGCGGGCGTGGGCCTGGGCGGCGTTCGCCGTGGCCATGATCACGGACATCTTCGACGGGCACCTGGCCCGGACGTACAACCTGGTCACGGACTTCGGCAAGATCGCCGACCCCATCGCCGACAAGGCGATCATGGGGTCGGCGCTGATCTGCCTGTCGTGGCTGGGTGACCTCCCGTGGTGGGTGACCGGGGTGATCCTCGGACGGGAGCTCGGGATCACGCTGCTGCGCTTCTGGGTCATCCGCTACGGGGTGATTCCGGCCAGTCGCGGCGGCAAGCTGAAGACGCTGGCCCAGGGCACGGCGGTCGGCATGTACGTCCTCGCGCTGACCGGTGCGCTGGCGACGATGCGCTTCTGGGTGATGGCGCTCGCGGTCGTGCTGACCGTCGTCACCGGTTTGGACTACATCCGGCAGGCGGTCGTGCTGCGCCGCCAGGGACTGGCCGCGGAGCGGGCCGCGCGGTGACGTACGGGGCGGGGGATTCTCCGGTGGCGCGGGGGCGCTCCGGAGCGAGCGAGGGGCGCACGGCCGCTGCGTACGCGCTCCAGCTGCTCGCGGAGAGTGACCAGACCGTCGCGGTCGCCGAATCCCTGACGGGCGGCTTGGTCGCGGCCGAGCTGACGGCCGTCCCCGGAGCCTCCCGGTCGTTCCGCGGATCGGTCACGGCGTACGCGACGGAGATCAAACACCTGGTCCTCGGAGTGGACGCGGACCTGCTCGCGGCCGAGGGGGCGGTGAACGCCCAGGTGGCCGCCGAGATGGCCGCCGGGGTGCGACGGGTGATGGGCGCTTCGTGGGGGATCGCGACGACCGGGGTGGCCGGTCCGGAGCCCCAGGACGGCCGGCCGGTGGGCACGGTTTTCATCGCCGTGGACGGTCCGGCGGGCAGGAAAACGGCCCAGCTGCGGTTGAACGGCTCCCGGGCGGAAATTCGTAGGGAGAGTGCACGCACAGTGCTCGGGCTTCTCGCGGACGAACTCCGGGAGAATGCGCGGGGGCAGGATACGGAACAGAACGGGGGGATTTGATGTTTGCAGCCCTGAGTGAACACGACATCGCTCCCCGCACGGCCGCGGCGCGAGGCGGTACGGTGGGGCGTGAAGGATGCGGCTACACGGTCAGAGGAGGGAGCCACCGATGATTCTGCTCCGTCGCCTGCTGGGTGACGTGCTGCGTCGGCAGCGCCAGCGCCAGGGCCGTACTCTGCGCGAAGTCTCCTCGTCGGCCCGAGTTTCGCTCGGCTATCTCTCCGAGGTGGAGCGGGGGCAGAAGGAGGCATCCTCCGAGCTGCTCTCCGCGATCTGCGACGCGTTGGACGTACGGATGTCCGAGCTGATGCGCGAAGTCAGTGATGAACTGTCGCTGGCTGAGCTGGCGCAGTCGGCCGCGGCAAGCGAACCGGTCACCGTACCGGTCCGCCCGATGCTCAATTCGGTTTCGATGGCGTCGGTCGCGGGTCCGGAACGGGTGACCATCAAGGCGCCTGCGGAAGCGGTGAATGTAGTAGCCGCCTGAGCGAGCACGCGCGTGTCAGAGCTTGGCCGGAGCCCCGGCCGGTGCGTGGAGCACCGGCCGGGGCTCCCGGCCGTTCTGGGTGCGGGGGCGGGGGGCGTACGAGACGATGGGGCCGTCCGGGTCCCGGCCCCTGGAGGTGGCAGTGCGGACGTCGCTGCGCATACCCGTGCTGTCGGCCCTCGCGCTGACGGTGGGGGCCCTGTGGTGGTGGGCCGTGCTGCGGCTGGTCCTGGCGCCCGCGGAGTCGGGAGCCGTGGAGGGCGCGGTGGCGGTGGGCGGCTGGGGACTGGGGCTGCTGCCGGTGCACTGCGTGCCGGCGCCGCTGCGCAGGGCGCGGGGCCGGCCGCCGGCGAGGACGCGGCACCGCCCGGACCGGGGGCGGTCACCAGGGCATCGACACTCCGCCGTTCGGACGCAGGATCTGGCCCGTCATGAAGGACGAGGCGTCGGAGGCCAGGTAGAGCACCGCCTGCGCGATGTCCTCCGGCTCGCCGACCCGGCGCAGCGGTGACATGCGGACCATGGCGGCCTCGGTCTGTTCCTGGACCTCGGGGCTGTGGCGGCCGGTCATCGGGGTGCGGATCCAGCCGGGCGCGACGGCGTTGACCCGTATGCCGTGCGGCCCGGTTTCGGTGGCCAGGGTCTTCGTGAGCTGGACGACGGCTGCCTTGGCGGCGCTGTAGCAGAGCAGGCCGGGCTGGGCGGCGTCCACGGCTCCGGAGGCCATGGTGACGATCGATCCCGGGCGGCCCGCAGCGATCATGGAGCGGGCCGCCTCCTGGCAGGTGCGCAGGACCCCCTTGAAATTGATGTCCAGGACTCGGTCGAGGTCCTCGTCGGCGGTCTCCAGGACGCTGCTGGTGTGCATGATCCCGGCGATGGCGGCGGCGATGTCGAGCGGGCCCGCCGCGGCGACGGCCGCCCGGATCGCCGCCCGGTCGGTGACGTCGAGGCGGTGGACGCTGGCGCCGCCATCGGTCGCGGCGGCCTGGTCGGCCAGGGCGGCGGTCTCGGCCAGCCCCTGTTCGTCACGGTCCGCGCAGTGCACGTGGGCACCGGCGGAGGCGAGGAGGACGGCGGTGGCCCGTCCGATGCCGCTGGCGGCTCCGGTGACCAGGGCGGTGCGGCCGGTGAGGTCGTACGGGGCTGTGGGTGTGGGCATGCCGGGACGGTACGACCGGATCTGACGGATCGTCAATTGGCGGGAGCAGGTCCGGGTGCGGCCGTTTCGCTCAGGGAGTGGGCCCCGGCTGGCACTGCGGGCACCAGTAGGTGGGCCGGTCGTCCTGGGAGATCTTGCGGACGGGGGTGCCGCAGCGCAGGCAGGGCCGGTCGCGGCGGCCGTAGACGAAGAGCTCCTGACCGGGCCGGTGGATTCCGGTGGTGTTGCGGTGGCCGGGCCGGTCCCCGATGTTCGCCGACAGCAGCCGGTGGGACGCGGCGGCCAGCCGCAGCAGCGTGGGCTCGGGAAGGCCGCCGACCGGCGTCCAGGGCGTGACCTGGGCGAGGAAGCAGAGCTCGCACATGTAGACGTTGCCGATGCCGGCGAGGTTGCGCTGGTCCAGCAGGGCCTCCCCCAGGGGGCGCTCCGGGGCGGCGAGGAGGTTCGCGGCGGCGCGTTCGGGGTCCCAGTCCGGGCCGAGGATGTCAGGGCCCAGGTGACCGACGACGCGGTCCTCCTCGGCGGTGCGGATCAGCTCCAGGACGGGGAGGCGGTAGCCGACGGCCGTCATCGCGGCCGTGCCGAGGACGGCGCGGATCTCGTAGTCCGGGCCGCCGCGCCACTTCTCGCCCGCCGCGAAGACGTGCCAGGCGCCGTCCATGCGGAGGTGGCTGTGCAGGGTGAGGCCGCCCTCGAAGCGGGCGAGCAGGTGCTTGCCGCGAGGGGTCACGTCGAGGGTGAGGCGGCCGGTGAGGTCCGCCGTGGCGAAGCGGGGGACGCGCAGGTCGCTGCGGGTCAGTTCGCGGCCCGCCAGGGCCGCGTGCAGGCGGGTCGCCGCGCGCCGGATGCTGTCGCCTTCGGGCATGCCCCCATTGTCGCCCACGCCCCGGGGGTGCCCGCCGCGGAGGGCGCCCCCACGGGCCGCGGGGGCGGAGGGACTCGGGTCGGGAGTGGCCGAGGGCGGGCAGTGCGGGGGAAGGCGTCCGGGGAACGGCGCGAGCCCCTGCGCCGGATTGCGGCCGCAGGGGCTCGGTGGATCACGAAAGGGCCGGACGGGCGGAGGGGCCGGAGGGGCCGCAGGGGCCCTCTCGTCACTTCCAGACGAGGCCCTTGTTCGGGTAGCTGTAGGGGTTGCCCCAGTACTCGGCGGCGGTGACCTTCGTCTGGGCCGACGGGGCGAGCGCCAGCGCGCAGCTGGTCTGCGTCCGGCCGTTGGTGAAGCCCTTCGGCAGCGACTCGTTCGCGCACTTCTCGAACTTGCCGATGACCGACACGCGCTGCGCCTCGGTGCCGTCCCCGAGCAGGCCCTTGATCTGGGTGACGGAGGAGTACGACAGGTCCGTGGTGCCGGTGTTCTTGACCGAGTAGCGGATGTAGTAGGGGATCATCCCCTTCACCTTGTCGCCGAGCTTGAGGGGCTCCAGGTCGGCGGGGTCGCCCTGCTCGATCGCGGTGACCGTGAGGGCGATGTGGCCGCCCTTGGTGTTCCCGTAGCTGAACGGCACCTCCGCAGCCTCGCCGATCCTGAAGGTCTGACCGGACGTGGCCGTGCCGTTCGCCCCGGCGGGGGCGTCGCCGCCGCCCGTGGTGGCGCTGGGGCTGCCCGCTCCGGACGGGGCGGTGGCCGAAGGGGACGCGACGCCGGCCGAGGCGGACTCGCTCGGCGGCGCGGGGGCCAGCTCTTCGTTGCCGTTCTTGCAGCCCGTCAGGGCCAGGGTTGCGGCGACCGCCATGCCGACCGCGCCGAGGGTGGTGGTACGCATGCTGATGGTGCTCACTCTTCTGCTCCCCCATGACTGTGCATCGCTCGTGCAATGCCTGTGATCATCTTGATAAAGGATGAATAAGCGCCTGTGCCAGCTCAGAGGCGGTCGGCGACAGTCCTGTGACATGTCCAGGACGTGAGCGGAACAGTCGCGGCTGTTTGCGTTGCTCAGGAACGCAAGCGCAAACTTCTCGGAGTGGCACGGAAGCCGGCCGCCTCCAGGGCCCGGTGCGGTCACTGCCGCAGGCGCAGCCCCCGGGGCGTGGCGTGGAAGCCGGCGGATTCGAGCGGGGGCCCCAGGGGCGAGGTCAGCGCGGCCGCCGCGTTGATCCGCTCCACCGTCAGGGCCGGCAGGCTGCCCGAGCGGCAGCCCGCGGCCAGGGCGGCCACCGCCGCCGTCAGCCGCGGGTCCTCCGGGCCGGGCCAGGCCAGCAGGGTCTTGCCGCCGCGCTCCAGGTACAGGGTGAGTTCCCCGTCCACCAGGACCACCAGGGAGCCCGCCTTGCGGCCCGGCTTGTGGGTGGCGCCGGCCGGGGGCTCCGGCCACGGCAGGGCCGCGCCGTACGCGTTCGCCGGGTCGGCCGCGGCCAGCACCACAGCCGCCAGCGGGGGCGGGGTGCGCTCGGCGGCGCGGAGCCGGTCCACCGCGCCGTCCATGGCGAACTGGGCCGCGCCCAGCCCCTCGACCACGTAACCCCGACGGGCCTGGCCGCTGTCCTCGAAGGCCGACAGGACGCGGTAGACCGCGCTGAAGCCCCCTTCCACGCCCTCCGCGGCGACCGCGCCGCGGGTCACGACCCCGTGCCGGTCCAGCAGGGTGCGCGCCAGGGCGTGGGCGCGGTGCGTCGGGTCGGGCGCCTGGGACGGCAGCAGCGACCAGCGCCCGGACACCGTGGGCGGTCCCGTGCGGGACGCCGTCGCGCTCAGCGTGCCGTACCGCCCGCGCGGGACGGTGCGGCGGGCCCGGTGGGCGGTGGAGCCCGCCGTACGGCCCGAGCCGAGCAGTGAGCGCAGCGGGGCGAGGGTGTCGTTGGTGAGCCGTCCCGACCATGCCAGGTCCCACACCGCATCGGAGAGGGCGAGGTCGGACGCCTCGGGGAACTCGACGCGGACCGCCTGCGCGATCTGCCGGAAGAACAGCCCGTAGCCGCCCGAGAGGGCCGCGAGGACCGCCTGGTGGAGCGGGCTCGGCTCCAGCGGATGCGGTGGCGGCAGGAGCAGGGGGGCGGCGTCCGCCAGGTACAGCGACACCCAGCCGTCCTTGCCCGGGAGGGCTCCGGCTCCCGCCCAGACCACCTCGCCCGTCGTGGTCAGCTCGTCCAGCAGGCCGGGGGAGTAGCCGGACACCCGCGACGGCAGGATCAGCCGCTCCAGCGCGGACGCCGGGACCGGTGCGCCCTGGAGCTGCTCGACCGCCCGCGCCAGGCCGTCCAGGCCGCGCAGGGCTCCGCCCAGGTGCTGCCACTGCGGCAGGAACGTGGCCAGGGAGGTCGGCGGAACCGGCTCCAGCTCCTGCCGGAGCGCGGCCAGGGAGCGGCGGCGGAGCCGGCGCAGCACCGTCGCGTCACACCACTCCTGGCCGATGCCCGCCGGATGGAACTCGCCCTGCACCACGCGGCCCGCCGCCGCGAGACGGTTCAGGGCGCCCTCGGTCACCGCCGCGCCCAGACCGAAGGCGGTGGCCACGGCCGCCGTGGTGAACGGGCCGTGGGTGCGCGCGTACCGCGCCAGCAGATCGCCCAGCGGGTCCTTGACCGGCTCGGTGAACGCCTCCGGGACGCCGACGGGCAGCGCGGTGCCCAGCGCGTCCCGCAGCCGGCCCGCGTCCTCGACCGCCGCCCAGTGGTCCGCGCCGCCGATCCGGACGCGGATGGCGCGTCGGGCCGCGGCCAGCTCCTCGGCCCAGGCCGGATCCGCGCCGCGCCGCGTCAGCTGCTCCTGCGTCAGCGGGCCCAGCAGGCGCAGCAGGTCGGCCACCGACTCGGCGTCCTTGGCCCGCCGGTCCTCGGTGAGCCACTGCAGCTCCTCCTCCAGCTCCTCCAGGACCTGCGCGTCGAGCAGCTCGCGCAGCTCCGCCTGGCCGAGCAGCTCGGCCAGCAGGCGGGAGTCCAGCGACAGCGCGGCCGCCCTGCGCTCCGCCAGCGGGGAGTCCCCCTCGTAGAGGAACTGGGCGACGTAACCGAAGAGGAGGGACCGGGCGAAGGGCGACGGCTCCGGGGTGGTGACCTCGACCAGGCGCACCCGGCGCGCCTCGATGTCTCCCATCAGCTCGGTCAGCCCGGGCACGTCGAAGACGTCCTGCAGGCATTCGCGTACGGCTTCCAGGACGATCGGGAACGAACCGAACTCGGAGGCCACCTGGAGCAGTTGGGAGGCCCGCTGGCGCTGCTGCCACAGCGGGGTACGGCGGCCCGGGCTGCGGCGCGGCAGCAGCAGGGCGCGGGCCGCGCACTCGCGGAAGCGGGAGGCGAACAGCGCCGAGCCGCCCACCTGGTCGGTGACGATCTGGTTGATGTCGCCGTGGTCGAAGGCGACGTCGGTGGCGCCCAGCGGAGCCTGCTCGTCGTCGAACTCGAAGGACGCCGGCCCCGCCGGATCGTGGTCCAGCAGGTCCATGGACAGCAGGTCCGCGTCGGGCAGGCGGAGCACGATGCCGTCGTCGGCGTGCATCACCTGCGCGTCCATGCCGTACTTCTCCGCGAGGCGGGCGCCGAGGGCCAGCGCCCACGGCGCGTGCACCTGCGCGCCGAACGGCGAATGGACCACGACCCGCCAGTCGCCCAGCTCGTCGCGGAACCGCTCCACCACGATGGTCCGGTCGTCCGGTACGTGGCCGCAGGCCTCGCGCTGCTCGTCCAGATAGGCCAGCACGTTCTCCGCGGCCCAGGCGTCCAGCCCGGCCGCCGCCAGCCGCAGCCGCGCGTCCTGCGCGGAGAGGCCGCCGAGCTCGCGCAGGAACGCCCCGACCGCGCGGCCCAGTTCGAGCGGACGGCCGAGCTGGTCGCCCTTCCAGAAGGGCAGCCGGCCCGGCACCCCGGGGGCGGGCGTGACCAGGACCCGGTCGCGGGTGATGTCCTCGATGCGCCAGGTGGTGGTGCCCAGGGTGAAGACGTCCCCGATCCGGGACTCGTAGACCATCTCCTCGTCGAGCTCGCCGACCCGGCCGCCGCCCTTCTTCGGGTCCGAGCCGGCCAGGAAGACCCCGAAGAGCCCGCGGTCCGGGATCGTGCCGCCGGAGGTGACCGCGAGGCGCTGCGCCCCCGGCCGCCCCGTGATCGTCCCCGCCACCCGGTCCCACACCACGCGCGGCCGCAGCTCGGCGAAGGCGTCCGACGGGTAGCGGCCGGCCAGCATGTCCAGCACGGCGGTGAACGCCGACTCCGGGAGCGCCGCGAACGGCGCCGCCCGCCGCACCAGCGCGAGGAGGTCGTCCAGCTGCCAGGTGTCCATCGCGACCATGGCGACCAGCTGCTGCGCCAGGACGTCGAGGGGATTGGCGGGGATGCGCAGGGACTCGATCGCCCCCGTCCGCATCCGCTCGGTGACCACCGCAGCCTGCACCAGGTCGCCCCGGTACTTGGGGAAGACCACCCCGGTGGAGACCGCGCCCACCTGGTGCCCGGCCCGGCCCACCCGCTGGAGGCCGGACGCCACCGACGGCGGGGACTCCACCTGCACCACCAGGTCCACCGCGCCCATGTCGATGCCCAGCTCCAGGCTGGAGGTGGCGACCACGGCCGGCAGCCGGCCCGCTTTCAGGTCCTCCTCGACCAGGGCCCGCTGTTCCTTGGACACCGAGCCGTGGTGCGCACGTGCCAGCAGGGGCGGGGCGCCCAGCGCCGCGCCCGACTGGGCCATGACCTCGGCGGGTGACGCGTGTTCGGGCATCTTCTCGCCGACCGCGCGCTCGTACGCGATCTCGTTGAGCCGGTTGCACAGCCGCTCGGCGAGACGGCGGGAGTTGGCGAACACGATCGTCGACCGGTGCGCCTGGACCAGGTCCGCGATCCGCTCCTCCACATGCGGCCAGATCGACGGCTTGTCCCCGCCCTCCCGGCCCTCCGCCGCCGGGGAGCCGCCCAACTCGCCCATGTCCTGCACCGGGACGACCACGGACAGGTCGAACTCCTTGTCCGACGGCGGCTGGACGATCTCCACCCTGCCGCGCGGCGCGAGGTACCGGGCCACTTCCTCCACCGGCCTGACCGTCGCCGACAGCCCGATCCGGCGCGCAGGCCGCGGCAGCAGCTCGTCCAGCCGCTCCAGTGACACGGCCAGGTGCGCGCCCCGCTTGGTCCCGGCGACCGCGTGCACCTCGTCCACGATCACCGTCTCGATCCCGGAGAGGGCCTCGCGCGCCGCCGAGGTCAGCATCAGGAACAGCGACTCGGGCGTGGTGATCAGGATGTCCGGCGGCCGGGTGGCCAGCGCCCGCCGCTCCGCCGCGGGGGTGTCGCCGGAGCGGATCCCGACCCGGATGTCCGGTTCGGGCAGCCCGAGCCGGACGGACTCCTGCCGGATCCCGGTGAGCGGGCTGCGCAGGTTGCGCTCGACGTCGACGGCCAGGGCCTTCAGCGGCGACACGTACAGCACCCGGCAGCGCTTCTTCGACTCGGCGGGCGGCGGGGTCGAGGCGAGCCGGTCGAGGGCGGCGAGGAACGCGGCCAGGGTCTTGCCGGAGCCGGTGGGGGCCACCACCAGCACGTCCGAGCCCTCCCCGATCGCGCGCCAGGCGCCTTCCTGCGCACCGGTGGGCGCGACGAAGGCCCCCGTGAACCAGGAGCGGGTCGCGGGGGAGAACGAGTCGAGCGCAGCGCCTGCCATGCCCCCATCGTGCACCCCACCACTGACAACGCCCCGGACCTGCGCGAACACGCGTCGGCGCGGGGGCGCAGAATGGGGGGATGGGGACGGACGCAGGCCGCGGGGAGTGGGCCCGGCACTGGCAGTATCCGGAACTGCCGGGGCTGGACCTGCTGCGCGCCCACTACGTGCGCCACACCTTCCCGCGTCACGCGCACGACGGCTACGTCATCGCGGCCGTCACCGGCGGCATCGAAGAGGTCGGCCTCCCCGGCCACACCGTGCGCGCCGGACCCGGCAGCGTGGTCCTGATCAACCCCGAGGTGCCCCACACCGCCCGAGCCGGAGCGCCCGAAGGATGGGCGTACGCCACCCTCTACCCCTCCGCCGGGCTGATCGCCGAGGTCGCGGCCGAGATCGGCACGCTGCGCGGCACCCCCGGCTTCACCGCCGACATCGTCGCCGACCCGCAGGCCTCGCGCACGATCACCGAGGTGCACCGGGCCGCCGAGGCGGGCAACGCGCTGGCCGCCGACACCCTCCTGCGCGGTGTGGTCGCCCGGATGCTGACCCGGTACGCCGGCCCGCTGCCCGCCCGCCCCCTCCGCGGCACCGGCGGCCCCGAAGCGGCGGCGGCCCGCGCCGTGCTGGAGGAACGCCTCGCCGACCCGCCGTCCCTGGAGCAGCTCGCGGCCGAGCTGGGCACGAGCCCCTTCGCCCTGCTGCGGTCCTTCCGGGAGCGGTACGGGATGCCGCCGCACACCTGGCTGACGGACGCCCGGGTCCGGCGGGCCCGCCGGCTGCTCGACGCGGGCACCCCGCCGGCGGAGGCCGCGGTCGCCGTCGGCTTCACCGACCAGCCCCACCTGAACCGGCACTTCACCCGCATCG
This sequence comes from Streptomyces sp. WAC03905, assembly GCF_057371075.1. Lineage (NCBI taxonomy): Bacteria > Bacillati > Actinomycetota > Actinomycetes > Kitasatosporales > Streptomycetaceae > Streptomyces > Streptomyces sp. WAC03905. The sequence continues at coordinate 2,298,626 of NZ_JBXYDZ010000003.1, read as the reverse complement.
TGGGGGTCCCGCCGGGCGCGTACCGGCGGGAGCGGTCCCGCTAGGCCCTGTCGTCAAAGTTGCACCTGGCCCGCGGCGCCCGGCACCGCACCTCGCCGCGTTGTCGGGGCGCCCACGTACGTCCAGTACTCGGGCGCCCCTCCGCCTTGCGATGCACGGCACCGGACACCGCGGGCCTGACCGGCGCCACTTTGACGACAGGACCTAGGCGGCCCCAGGGGGGTCCGGCACCGCGCGCAAGAACGTACAAGACCATCCGGCACCGCCCCGCGTACTTTCGGGGTGTGGGAGAGAAGCAGCTGGTCACAGAGCCAGAGATACATGAGACAGCGGCGCCGGGCGGACGGCCGCGGGCGGCGGTCGTCCGGGACGCGCTCGGTGTCGGCGTCGCCGTCGGCCTGTCCGGTTTCGCCTTCGGCGTGACCGCGGCCGGAGCCGGCATCAGCACCCTGCAGGCCTGTGTGCTGAGCCTCCTCGTTTTCACCGGGGCCTCGCAGTTCGCCCTGGTCGGGGCGCTGGCCGCGGGAGGCAACCCGTTCACCGCCGCCGCCGGGGCGTTCTTCCTCGGGACCCGCAACGCCTTCTACGGGCTGCGCCTGTCGCAGCTGCTCCGGCTGCCGCGCGCCGTGCGGCCGCTCGCCGCGCACTGGGTGATCGACGAGACCACCGCCGTGGCACTGGCGCAGCCCGACCGGAAGTCCGCCCGGCTCGGCTTCACCGTCACCGGGCTCACCCTCTACGCCCTCTGGAACGTCACCACCCTGCTCGGGGCGCTCGGAGCCGAGGCCATTGGCGACACCAGGGCCTGGGGGCTGGACGCCGCCGGCCCCGCCGTGTTCCTGGCGCTGCTGGCGCCGATGCTGAAGACGGCCACCGAGCGGGCGGTCGCCGCCCTCGCCCTCGTCCTGGGGCTGGGCTTCCTGCCCGTACTGCCCGCCGGGGTGCCCGTGCTGATCGCGGCCCTGGCCGCACCCGTCGTGCTGTGGATGAAGGGACGCCGCTCGTGAACGTCTGGATCGCCATCGGCCTTACCGTCGTCGGCTGCTACGCCGTGAAGTACGCGGGGCTGCTCGTGCCCGCCGGCGCCCTGGAACGACCGCTGGTGCGCCGCCTCGCCGCGCTGCTGCCGGTCGCGCTGCTCGCCGCGCTCACGGCCCAGCAGACCTTCTCCACCGGGTCCGCGCTCGTCGTCGACGCCCGCGCCGCCGGGCTGGCGGCCGCCGGGCTCGCCCTGCTGCTGCGGGCCCCTTTCCTCGTCGTGGTCGCGGCCGCCGTCGTCGTCACCGCGGGGGTACGGGCCCTGGGTGGCTGACCGGGGCCGGCAGGCGGCCGTAGGCCCGCAGGGTCAGCAGTGCCTCCAGCGTCGCGATCGGCCGCCGCTCCAGGGAGCTGCCCGGTGCCCAGGCCTCGCGGCGGACCGGCCAGCCGCCGTCCGCCTGCTGCGCGGCCGCCAGGAAGTCCAGGGAGCGGCGCATCTCCTCGTCCGTGAACCAGGCGCGGGCCAGCGACTCCGGCCGCCGCGCGACGTCGTGGGGGAACAGCTGCTCGCCCGGTGCGTAGCCCGGGGACGGCGGGAACTCCGCCCGCCGCCGCGGATCCAGCACCACGAGGCGCTGCTCGCGCACCATCCGTCCCAGCCGGTCCGCGGCCGCCACCGCGCGCGCCCGGTCGGGTACGCCGTCCAGGAAGGCCACGGCGCTCTGGACCTCGTACGGGTGCGTGCGGTGCAGGTTCTCCACCCGGTCCCAGCAGAAGTCCGTGGCCCGGAAGAGCCAGGCGTGCCAGACGCGGTTGCGGTGCAGCAGGCCGACGACCGGGCCGGTCGTCAGGAGCTCGCCGGGCGGGTCGTCGTGCATCGGGTGGTACGGGGCCGCCGGGTAGTCGCGCGGGGCGGGGAAGACCACCGGGAGCGCGCCGTCCGGGGTGGAGACCCCCGTCAGGTGGCGGCAGAGCCGCTCGATGCGCTGCCCGGCGCAGCGGCCCAGGCCGTCCAGCACCCGCAGGGCGTACGCGGTGTGCAGGGGCTGGCTCAGCGGGCCGCGCAGGTCCGGATCGAGGGCGTGGCCGTAGCCGCCGTCCGGATTGAGGTACGAGCCGAGGGCGGTGTCCACCGGATCGGCGTCCCCGCCGAGGAAGTGGAAGGCGAACCGGCGCTGCTCCAGCACGCGGGCGGTGAGCCACATGAACCGCTCGGCGCGGTCCAGCGCGGGCAGCGGGTCCGAGGGCGACCGGGGGGCGGGCGGGGTGTGCGCGGGGGCCTGTGGGGGGCGCGGGGATCGTGGGGATGGCGCGCTCTGCGGGGAAGCTTCGTCTCCGGGCATGCGTGCAACGTAGGGCGCGGTGACGCCGGGGCGCGGGCCGAACGCCGCCGGTGCACTCTCCCGGGGCGGGATACTGGGGGCATGCGGTTGACGATTTTCTGGGAGCGGATGGCCGAGCACTTCGGCGCCGCCTACGCCGACTCCTTCGCGCGGGACCACGTCATGACGGAACTGGGCGGCCGTACCGTCCACCAGGCGCTGGAGGCGGGCTGGGAGACCAAGGACGTGTGGCGCGCGGTGTGTTCGGCGATGGACGTACCGGCCTCGCTGCGCTGACGCCCCCGGGGGCCGAGGGGCGCCCCTTTTCGCGGCACGGGCCGTCGGTGGGACAGACTTGGCGGCGTGGGAGCCACCGAAGAGACGACCGACCAGCCCGTAGCCGCCCAGGGCGCGCTGCCGCCACCGCGGGCGGCCGACCGGGACGCCGCCGCCCCCGCCGCACGGGACGCCGCCGGCCGGGAACCGGAACCGGACTCGGGCCCGTCCGCCGCGGGCACGGGCGCGACCGGAACGGCGGCGGCCCGGCCCGCCGGCCCCGCAGCGCCCGGCGGCCCCGGCACGCCCCCGGCCGGACCCGCGCAGGCCGGGGGAGACGAGCGCATGCCGCGCTGGCTGCCGCGCGCGGTGGTCCTCGTACTGGCCCTCGTCGCCTGCTTCCAGCTCGGCAGCTGGGCCTTCCACCAGCTGATCGGGCTGCTCGTCAACATCCTGATCGCGTTCTTCCTCGCGCTCGCGATCGAACCCGCGGTCGCGCGGATGGCGGCCGGCGGCATGCGCCGCGGCTTCGCCACCTTCCTGATGTTCACGGCGGTGGTCGTCGTCACGGCGGGATTCCTGGCCCTGCTCGGCTCCCTGCTCGCCGGCCAGATCGTCGCCATGGTGGAGGGCTTCCCCGGCTATCTCGACGCCGTGATCAAAGCCATCAACTCCACCTTCCACACCGACCTGTCCCGGCTGGAGATCCAGGAGAGCGTGCTGCGCTCCGACTGGCTGCGCAAGTACGTGCAGAACAGCGCGTCCGGGGTGCTCGACGTGTCCGCCACCGTGCTCGGCGGACTCTTCAAGCTGCTGACGATCGGGCTGTTCTCCTTCTACTTCGCCGCCGACGGACCGCGGCTGCGGCGCGCGCTGTGCTCCGTACTGCCGCCCGCCAAGCAGGCCGAGGTGCTGCGCGCCTGGGAGATCGCCGTCGCCAAGACGGGCGGCTACCTCTACTCGCGCGGGCTGATGGCGCTGATCTCGGGCGTCGCGACCTACATCCTGCTGGCGGTGCTCGGGGTGCCGTACGCGCCCGCGCTCGCCGTGTGGGTGGGGCTTGTCTCGCAGTTCGTCCCCACCATCGGCACCTATCTCGCGGGCGCGCTGCCGGTTCTGCTCGCCTTCACCGTCGACCCCTGGTACGCGCTGTACGTCCTCGGGTTCGTGGTGGTCTACCAGCAGTTCGAGAACTACGTGCTCCAGCCGAAGCTGACCTCGAAGACCGTCGACATCCATCCCGCGGTGGCCTTCGGATCGGTCATCGCGGGCACCGCCCTGCTCGGCGCGGTCGGGGCGCTGATCGCCATCCCGGCCGTCGCCACGCTGCAGGCCTTCCTCGGCGCGTACGTCAAGCGCTACGAGCTGACGCGGGACGCGGACTCCTCTACTTCGCGTCCCCGCCGCCGAGTACGGTTGCCAAGGCTTCGTTGACGGTCGCCTCGGCGGCCGCCTTGTCGAGGCCGAGGCCGCTCAGCAGGCCCTCGCCGTTCTCCAGCTCCAGGAGCGCGAGCAGGATGTGCTCGGTGCCGACGAAGTCGTGGCCCAGGCGCAGGGCCTCACGGAAGGTCAGCTCCAGGGCCTTCTTCGCCGGGGCGTCGAAGGGGACGAGGGCCGGGATCTCGTCCTGGGCAGGCGGGAGCGCGGCGCTCGCGGCGGCCCGTACGTCGTCCGGCGAGACCTCCTGGGCGCGCAGGGCGACCCCCGCGAGGCCGTCGGGCTCGGCCATCAGGCCCAGGACCAGGTGCGCCGTGCCGATCTCGCTGTTGCCCGCGGCGCGGGCCTCGTTCTGCGCGGTCACGACCACGTTGCGGGCGCGGGGGGTGAAGCGGCCGAAGCCCGCGTTCGGGTCGAGGGCGCCCGCGCCCTCCTTGTCCGGCTTGGGGACGAAGCGCTTCTGGGCCGCCTGGCGGGTGACGCCCATGCTGCGGCCGATGTCGGTCCAGGAGGCGCCGGAGCGACGGGCCTGGTCGACGAAGTGGCCGATGAGGTGGTCCGCGACGTCCCCGAGGGCCTCGGCCGCGACGACGGCGCCGCTGAGCTGCTCCAGGGGGTCGGTGTGGACCTTGTTGATGGCCTCGATCAGGTCGTCGAGGCGTACCGGATTGGTCATGCGAACGGGTTCCACCGAAGGGTTCGTCATAGAGGCAACCCTAGGTTGACAGTCGCAGGGGTGTCAACCTTGGGTTGTCAGTCGGTGGCGGTCCCGGCCCGTCCCGGCCGCCGGTGCCATGCTGGGGAGCACCGAGACGGAGGCTGTGATGGGTTTCTACGCCGAACGGGTCGTCCCGCGGATCATCGACCTCGCCTGTGGGGCGCAGTCGGCCCGCCCGCTCAGGCGTCGCGTCTGCGCGGGCCTGGCCGGGGAGGTCGTGGAGATCGGTTTCGGCACCGGCCACAACGTGCCCTTCTACCCGCCGGGCGTCACCGGCGTGGCCGCGGTCGAGCCCTCCGACCTGGGGTGGAAGCTCGCCGCCGACCGCGTGGGCGCCTCGCAGGTCCCGGTGCGGCGGGCCGGCCTCGACGGGCAGGCGCTGCCCTTCGCGGACGACACCTTCGACGCCGCCCTGTCCACCTGGACGCTGTGCACCATCCCGGACCCCGCGGCGGCGCTGCGCGAGGTGCGGCGCGTGCTCAAGCCCGGGGGCGGCCTGCACTTCGTCGAGCACGGCCTCGCCCCGGCGGGGGACGCCGGCGTGCGCCGCTGGCAGCGGCGGATCGAACCGCTGCACAAGCGGCTCTGCGGCGGGTGCCACCTGACCCGGCCGACCGTCGAGCTGCTGACCGCCGCCGGCTTCACGGTCACGGAGCTCGACGTCTTCTACGAGGAGCGGGCACCGAGGCCGTTCGCCGCCGACTCGCTGGGCGTCGCGCTCTCGCCCTGACCGCCCCGGCGGGGGTGTCCGGCGGGCGGTCGGCGGCGGCTCAGTAGGTGACGGTGATCCGCCGGGCCGGACCGTCCACCCGGATCCGCCCGCCCACGGGGATCACGAGCTGCGGATCGGTGTGGCCGAGGTCCACGTCGAAGACCACCATCGTGTCGGGCGCGTACTGCCGCAGCGCCCGCAGGACGGCCTCGCGCTGGTCCGCGCGGTACCGCTCCTTCCGGGCGGAGTCGAACCGGTTCTCGAACGACCAGCTCTTCGCCCTGCCCATCAGCAGCGCGGGGAACCGGCCCAGCAGGCCGCGCTCGCCCATGTTCCGGAGCATCCGGTAGACCTCCTCGGCGGTCGGCATCTCCTCGGAGGTCTCCAGGAAGAGCACGTCGCCGGCGTACGACTCGGCGGGCAGCACCGCGCGGTCGGCCGCCATCATCCAGGAGATGACCTCCAGGTTGCCGCCCCAGCCGGCGCCCTCGACCACCCGGTGGTCGTGGTGCCAGGTCCAGCCGTAGGAGCGGTCCATCACCGGCTCGGAGTCGAAGGTGCCCGGGTCCTCCCAGGGGCGGTTCTCGTCCCCGTACTCGCCCGAGCGGTTCAGCTCGTAGGCGCCCGAGGTGAACAGCGCCGCCCGGAGGGAGGCGGCGGTGGCCGGGTGCATCGCCCCGGGCCGGCCGAGCTCGACCATCACCGAGGCGCCGTGGTAGCCGACGATGCCGAGGTTGCGCAGGAACAGCAGGAGGTTGGTGTTGTCGCTGTAGCCGAAGAAGGGCTTGGGATGGGCGCGCAGGAGGTCGCCGTCGAGGTGGGGGAGGACGGTGATCTGGTCGTCGCCGCCGATGCTGGCGATCACCGCCTTGATGCCGGGGTCGGCGAAGGCGGCGTGGACGTCCGCGGCCCGCTCCTCGGGCGTCGAGCCCATCCTCCGCGTCGTCGGGTACTCCACGGGCTCCAGCCCGAAGTCGTCCCGGAGCCGGCGCAGCCCCAGCTCGTAGGGGAGCGGGAAGAGCCCGGGCAGCCCGGACGAGGGTGACAGGACCGCGACGCGGTCCCCCGGGCGGGGCTTGGGCGGGTAGCGGAATTCGATCATGCGGAGAGCGTATGAGCCCTGGGCCTGCGCGCCGCGGCAGTGGTTCCGGGCGCGGTACGGCCGTGCCGGGGCGGTCGTCTACGGGGCCTCCGCGGCTCCGGGGCCGCGGAGGCGGACGGCGAGGGCGGCGATGTCGTCGTCGAGGCGGCCCCTGCTGTAGCGCAGCAGGTCGCGGTGGAGGGCCGTGAGCAGCTCGTGGGGCGGTGTCGGGGGCTGCCGGCCCATCCAGGCCGCCAGCGGGAAGAACTCGCCGTCGCGCGCACGGGCCTCGGCGATCCCGTCGGTGTAGAGGAGCAGCAGGTCGTCGGGGGCGAAGTCGAAGGTGTCGATGCTGTACTGGTCGCCGATCAGGTCCGCGAGGCTGAGCAGCGGCGACGGCGTGACCGACTCCAGGGACCGGAGTCTGCCGCGGTTCAGGAGCAGGGGCGGTGGATGTCCGCAGTTGAGGATGTCGATGCGTCCGCCCCCGTGCGGGATCTGGACGAGGAGCGCGGTGGCGAACCGCTCCATCGGCCCCTCGGGCGGGAAGGCGGCGTTGTAGCGCATGCTGCTGGCGTCCAGCCGGCGCGCGACGTCGACCATGTCGGTCTCGCCGTAGGCGGCCTCCCGGAAGGCGTTGACGATCGCGGCGGCCGCGCCCACGGCCGGCAGGCCCTTGCCCCGTACGTCGCCGATGAGCAACCGCACCCCGTACGGCGTGTCGACCACCTCGTAGAAGTCGCCGCCGATGCGTGCCTCGGCGGCGGCCGCGAGGTAGAGCGATTCGATCTCGATCATGCCGAAGCGGCGCGGCAGGGGGCTCAGGACCACCTGCTGCGCCGCGTCGGCGACGAGCCGCACCTGGAAGAGCGTGCGCTCGCGCTGGAGCCGGACGTGGCTCCCGTACGCGGCGGCCACGGTGACCGCGATGATCCCGGCGGCCGTCCACCACGTGCCCAGGTCGGGGAAGACGAGGCTGAGGCCGATCATCAGGACGAGGCAGACCGTCCCGAGCAGGACGGTGGGGAGCACCGGCCACATGGCGGCGGCGAGGGCCGGCGCCGCGGGCAGGAGGCGGCTGAAGGCCATCTCCGGCGGAGTGTTGTATGCCAGGCTGGCGATGACGACGGTCAGGATGACCGGCGACAGCCGCACGAGTCTTCCCGGGCCGGGGCGCCTACGAAGTCGTGGCCGTCCAGACTCGATCACACTTCATAGGATATCTACGTAATCGGGGCATAGCGCTCCGGCGTGGCGAGCTTGACAGGGAAATCGAACATCCATTCTGATGAGTTATCCACAGCCGAACCGGTCGTGGAGGCGCATTGTCAGTGGCAGGCATTAGCGTCAGTGGCGTGAAGCGATCGACTCAAGCAAACCGGGTGGAACCCATGGCAGGCACCGACCGCGAGAAGGCTCTCGACGCCGCGCTCGCACAGATTGAACGGCAATTCGGCAAGGGTGCGGTCATGCGCCTCGGCGACAAGCCGAACGACCCCATCGACGTCATCCCGACCGGGTCGACCGCGCTGGACATCGCCCTCGGTGTCGGCGGGCTTCCCCGCGGCCGCGTGGTGGAGGTGTACGGTCCGGAGTCCTCCGGTAAGACGACCCTGACCCTGCACGCCGTCGCCAACGCGCAGAAGGCCGGCGGAACCGTCGCCTTCGTGGACGCCGAGCACGCGCTCGACCCCGAGTACGCCAAGGCCCTCGGCGTCGACACCGACAACCTCATCCTGTCGCAGCCGGACACCGGTGAGCAGGCGCTGGAGATCGTGGACATGCTCGTCCGCTCCGGTGCCCTCGACCTGATCGTCATCGACTCCGTGGCGGCCCTCGTGCCGCGCGCCGAGATCGAGGGCGAGATGGGTGACTCCCACGTGGGTCTCCAGGCCCGTCTGATGAGCCAGGCCCTCCGGAAGATCACGGGTGCGCTGAACCAGTCCAAGACCACCGCGATCTTCATCAACCAGCTCCGCGAGAAGATCGGTGTGATGTTCGGCTCGCCGGAGACCACGACCGGTGGCCGCGCGCTGAAGTTCTACGCCTCGGTGCGCATCGACATCCGCCGCATCGAGACCCTGAAGGACGGCACGGAGGCGGTCGGCAACCGCACCCGCTGCAAGGTCGTCAAGAACAAGGTCGCGCCGCCGTTCAAGCAGGCCGAGTTCGACATCCTCTACGGCCAGGGCATCAGCCGCGAGGGCGGTCTGATCGACATGGGCGTGGAGCACGGCTTCATCCGCAAGGCCGGTGCCTGGTACACGTACGAGGGCGACCAGCTCGGCCAGGGCAAGGAGAACGCCCGCAACTTCCTCAAGGACAACCCGGATCTCGCGAACGAGATCGAGCGGAAGATCAAGGAGAAGCTGGGCGTGGGCGTCCGCAAGGACGGCGACGAGGACGCGGCCGGCGCCACGCCCGCCGCACCCGCCGATGCCGCGGCGGTGCCCGCGCCCGCGTCGAAGGCCAAGACGACGGCCAAGGCCGCCGTGGCCAAGAGCTGACCCGTGCGAGAGCAGGAAGGGGGCGGCGGGAGCCGAGGAGGCCGTGAGGGCCGCCAGGAGCTGCCGCCCCAGAGCCCCGAGGAGCAGGCGCGGGCGATCTGCCTGCGCCTGCTCACGGGGAGCCCGCGCACCCGTCGCCAGCTGGCGGACGCCCTGCACAAGCGGGGCATCCCCGACGAGGTGTCGCAGGAGGTCCTCTCCCGGTACGAGGAGGTGGGCCTGATCGACGACGCGGCGTTCGCCGGAGCCTGGGTCGAGTCGCGCCACCGCGGCCGCGGCCTGGCCCGTCGGGCGCTCGCCCAGGAGCTGCGGACCAAGGGGGTGCACGCCACCCTCGTGGAGGAGGCCCTGGAACAGCTGGACTCCGACCAGGAGGAGCAGACCGCCCGCGAGCTCGTGGAGCGCAAGCTCCGCTCCACCCGGGGTCTGGAGCGGGACAAGCGGATCCGGCGCCTCGCCGGGATGCTCGCCCGCAAGGGATACCCGGAGGGCATGGCCCTGCGCGTGGTCCGTCGCGCCCTGGAGGCGGAGGGCGAGGACGCCGACGACCTCGGGTACGGGGACTGAGCACACCGACTTCACGCTTCCCGTCCACCGCACGCCGTCCACCGCACGCCGGCCGCCGCAGGTCGGGGGCAGCGCCCGGGGCCGCACGTACGGTGCGGCCCGCGGACACCGGCTAGGAACGCGGGGGCACGACACCCGCGACGACCACCGGGAGGCCGGCCGCCCTCCACGCCTGGAAACCACCGGTCAGGTCGGTGGCGCGGTGCAGACCCAGAGCGTGCAGCGAGGCCGCCGCGAGGCTGGACGCGTAGCCCTCGTTGCAGATCACCACCACCCGCAGGTCGTGGCTCGTGGCCTCGGGCGCACGGTGGCTGCCCGTCGGATCCAGCCGCCACTCCAGCTCGTTGCGCTCGACCACCAGCGCCCCCGGGATCAGGCCGTCGCGCTCCCGCAGGGCCTGGTAGCGGATGTCCACCAGCAGCGCCCCCGCCGACGCGGCCGCGTACGCCTCCTGCGCGTCGACCCGGGTGTACCCCGCCCGGACGCGCTCCAGCAGCTCGTCGATGCCGACCGGGGCGCTCACTGCCAGTCCGCCGGACGCTCGACGTGCTCCAGGTGCAGCACCGGCCCACTGCGGCTGTACCGGCGGATCAGCGGCAGCGGCGGGTAGTAGGCGTGGACGGAGACCGCGTGCTCCTGCGGGGACTCGTTGAGGACCTCGTGCACGTGGTGCCGGCCGAAGGCGCGGCCGCCACCCGCCGCCAGCGTGCGGCTGCGGTCGACGTCGGGGGCCAGCTCCAGCGACCGCCAGCCCTCCGAGGGCAGGCGTACGGCCAGCGAGCGCTCGGTGAGCCGGCCCCGGGCGGTGGCGAACGCGCCGAGCGATTCGGCGTGGTCGTGCCAGCCGGTGCCGGTGCCCGGCGGCCAGCCGATCAGCCAGGCCTCGCTGCCGCCCGGCCCGTCGAGGCGGATCCAGGTACGGCCCTCGGGGTCGAGCGGCAGCGAGGCCACGAGGTCGGGGTCGCCAGCGGCTCGGAGGGCGAAGTCGAGGAGCTCGGTGGCCGTCGGGCCCCCGGCGGGCACGGACGCAGGGGTGTACGCGGGTGCGGGTGCGGATGCAGACATGGAGGAGGACCGTTCCTGGGTTCGCGGAAAATGCGCGCAGGCCGGTGGACGGCACGGGGCGCGCAGGGGGAAAGGGCGAATCAGCAGGAAGGGCGACACACGCAGCCCGCGTAGCGGAGCAGGTCCATATGGACCCTCCGCCACAGGCGTACGTCGTTGCCGGTCATTTCGCGAGTGAACCACGCGCGCCCGCGCACGGTCAATCGATCACACGGTCGGCGAGGTCGAAGCGGACGTCGGGGCCGACGACGAGGCCGACGTGGAGGCGGCCGAGGAGGGCGCGGGGACCCGGCGCTCGGGCGCACCGGCCCGCAGGGCGTCCGCGGCCTCGTACAGTTCCGCCGGGCGGACCCCCGCGAAGGTCGCCGCGAGGTGCCCGTCCGGCCGCACCAGCAGCACGGTGTGGGCCGGGGCGCCCGGATAGCTGTCCGCGACCAGCAGGTCGGTGCGGACCGGCAGCGCGCTGACCGCCGCCGCCAGACGGGGCATCAGCCCGGCGCCCAGCCAGTGGCGCCGGTCCCAGACCCCGGTGCCGGGAGCCACCAGGACCACCAGCAGCCGGCCCTGTCCCAGCAGGTCGCGCAGCGGCACGGTCGCTCCGTCGGGCGCGGTGACCGGGACGTTCGCCACCGGACCCCCCGGTTCCGTGGCCGTCGGCACCTCGCGCACGGCAACGGGCGGGGCGTACGTCGGCTCCGCGCCCAGCGGCCCCCGTCCCAGGTGCCCGTCGGCGAGCAGGGACTCGGCGGAACGCGAGGCCCCCGGGAGATAGGTGCGCAGCCCGCCCCCGGACCGCAGCGCCGGCATCGCCTGGTCGGCCGCGCGCAGCCGGGCGGCCACGGCGGTGCGCCGCTCGCCCTCGTATCCGTCCAGCAGCGACTCGGAGGCACCCTGGTGCCAGGCCAGGGAGAGCCTCCACGCGAGGTTCTCCGCGTCGCGGAGCCCCTCCTCGACCCCCTGGGTGCCCAGTGCGCCCAACAGGTGGGCGGCGTCGCCGGCGAGGAAGGCCCGCCCGTCGCGCCAGCGCCGGGCCAGCCGGTGGTGCAGCGTGTGCACGCCGGTGTCCAGCAGGTCGTACGGGGGAGTCGTGCCGCCGCACCACCGCGCGAGAGTGTCGCGGATCAGCGTGACCAGCGCGTCCGGGGTCACCAGGTCGCCGCGGGCGGGGAGCAGCCAGTCCAGCCGCCAGACCCCGTCGGGCAGCGGTCGCGAGGTGGTTTCCTGCTGTGCGCCCCGGTGCAGCAGGGCCTCTCCGGGCCAGGGCAGTTCGGTGCGCAGCGCGGCCACGGCGTGGCGCTCGACCGCGGTGCGACCCGGGAAGCGGATGCCGAGCAGCTTGCGCACGGTGGAGCGGGCTCCGTCGCAGCCGACCAGGTAACTCCCCCGCCACCAGGTGGTCTCGGCGCCCCGGGTGTGCGCGGTGACGCCCCGGTCGTCCTGTTCCAGGGAGTCCAGCCTGCTGTCGAAGACCAGCTGGACGAGGGGGTGCGCGGCGGCCGCGTCCCGCAGTCCGCGGGCCAGGGCGTGCTGCGGGACGTGCAGGGGGGCCGGGTGCTCCTCGAAGGTCAGCCGGTGGGTGTCACGGCTGCGCCGCATGGTGCGCCAGGCGGCGAAGTACGCCCCCTCGTCGCGCAGCGTCGTACAGCCCAGCCGGTGCGCCATGGCGGCGGTGTCCGCGTGCAGCACGACCGAACGGGCCGGACGGACCTCGTCCTTGCCCGGACCTTCGTCGAGCACGACGGAGGGCACGCCCGCGCCCGCGAGGGCGAGCGCCAGGGACAGCCCGACGGGGCCCGCGCCGACGACGATCACCGGGTCCATGGCGCGGCTCCCGATGTCCGGTATGTGATCACAGAAGTATGCAACCGACTGAAGGTTCCTGCGTCAAGTGACACCCGACGGCGCACAGCAGTGTGGTGCGGCGGATGAGCTCCGCCGCACCACACGGGGTACGCACTACGACTGACCGTACGTCAGGCCCCGGCAAGTTGTTGCTCCGAGCATATCCGCACCCATGCCGACCGCCGGGCCGCCGATGGGTCGACCTCTCCGCATCGGTCCGCTTGCCGCCGCTCGATGCCCGCGCCGCGATTCGCACGCCGGCGAGGTGTTGCAGACACGCAGGCCCCAGAATGCCGGCTGCGTGAGGGGGTCGTTACATGCTCCGGCTGATTCAAGTCATCGCCTGGCTCAAATCTCCGCATTGTTAATTTCGGTCCAATGCGGCTTGAATTCACCACCTCGAAATCAGGTCATTTCGACCGGAATTAATCCTGTCAATTAATCGAGCGGGGTGGCTATGGCGCGGTTTGCCTCGCTTTTTCTCCCACTCCGGGCATTCCGAGGCTCAAATAACCCTCAGAACGTCGTTATCTCGCTTGCTCTGACCCAATGGGGCGTGGAATTGTCGTGGCTGTGCGGGGGTGGAGATGGACCACCGTGTGCAGGGGTGAGATTTGGAAAGCCATCCCTGCTGTCCTCTCGGAAGGCCTATTGAGTGCTGGTCGCTCAGATCGAAGGGTGAAGGAAATTGTTGAAGAGTGCTCGCAGTCGTCGGATAGCTCTCGCGCCGGCGCTCGGAGTCATGCTGGCTGGTTTCTTATCGCTTAGCGGAGGGGCGACGGCATCGGCATCCGAGGCTGGCGTCATGGCGCATCCCACCGGTTGCCTCGCGGAGAAGCCTGAGGGGCACTGGGGGGCGGTCGCCAGGTGTCAGAACGCTAACGGCGGCTCCTATCGGGCCGTCGCCAACTGTAGGAGCACCGATACCGGACAGGTGGAGATGTTCTACGGCGATTGGAGGCAGGTTGGGTTCTCCTACGCCTACTGCCAAGGCTCCTATCGAGCCTTTTCCGCTGGACTTGAGTCGTCTCCGAGGAACAACACCTGACCGCGTCTGGATCGATCGCGAAAGGCTCAATGAGAATGAAGAAGATTTACACGGCAGTACTCGCCGGTGCGGCAATGGCGCTACTCGGTCTCCAGGGTACGGCGACTGCGGCTCCCATGGGCTGGCCGGAAGGATGCAGTAGCGTCCAGACTCCGGCCGGTGGGGGGTGGATGGCCACGTGTAAGCATCCCAATGGCGGACGCTTCAAGGCGACCGTTACGTGTGCGCGTTGGGATGACAACGGCCTCGTCGAGCGGGATGCGGGGGATTGGTCAAGCAGCGGGTACTCCTTCGCGTTCTGCCCGCCGAACACTGCTGTCAGGGGCGGCAACGTCTGGACAAGGTCCTATTAGCAGGATGCTCGCCTGACACACTCCTGTGTTCGCAGCGCGTCCCTGGGAGCCGAACAGCCGACGTGGTCCGGCGCGCGGCGTCCGAGCGGACCTTCCGGGTGGGCCGCCGCGTGCGAGCAGCACCTCTCGCACGGTTCGCAGTCTGAGGCATCGACATGTCACGAAGGACCTGCAGCTTGATCGGGGCGCCGCTGCCGGGAGCCTGAGACCCGGGCATCCCCGTCGCACGCGAGCCACGGTGCAGTGGGACGGCCGGCCGGGCCTCAACGCAGTGTGTGGTGCGGCGGATGAGATCCGCCGCACCACACATGCCATGCCGTTGTGCTGAGTGGTTGTCAGCCCCTTTCGGGCTGCGCCTCCTCGTGCAAGTCGAGGCATCCCGACCGGAGGCCCCTACTTGTTGTTCCGCCGGGTGGGTCAGGGGGCCTTGCCCACGCCGGCCGCGCCGCCCGCGTCGACCTCGGCCACGTCGCCCTCGACGACGGCGCCGGTGCCCTTCTTCGACTGCCGCAGCCGCTTCTCCAAGAAGGAAGCCAGGGTGGTCAGGGCGAAGTTCACCGCGATGTAGATCACGGCGATCACGACCATGGTCGCGATGGTGTTGCTGTAGTTGGCGGAGATCTGCCGGTTCATCGACATCAGGTCTGCGAAGCCCAGGACGGCGCCACCGAGGGCCGTGTCCTTGAGGATCACCACGAGCTGACTGACCAGCGCGGGCAGCATCGCCGTGACGGCCTGCGGAATCAGGACGTACAGCATGGTCTGGCCCTTGCGCATGCCGATCGCCTTGGCCGCGTCCGTCTGGCCGCGGGGCAACGACAGGATGCCGGCCCGGACGATCTCGGCGATGACCGAGGCGTTGTAGAGCACAAGACCGGTGACCACCGCGTAGAGCGGCCTCAGGTCGGAGCTGACGGTCCCGAGCATCACGTACAGGGCAGAGCTGAAGATCATCAGGATGAGGACCGGGATGGCGCGGAAGAATTCCACGACCGCGCCGACCGGCACGCGCACCCATGCGTGGTCCGAGAGCCGGGCGATACCGAGGAGCGCGCCCAGCGGCAGGGCGATCACCATGGCGATCAGACCGGCCTTAAGCGTCTCGCCGAGGCCGGGCAGCAGGAACGTCGTCCAGATCTGGCTGTCGGTGACGAAGGGGGTCCACTTGTCGGCGTCGAGCTGGTTCTTCTCCGCCATGCGGGCGAGGACCCACCACAGAGCCAGCCCGAGGAGCACCAGAAAGACCCCGGTGTAGATCCAGTTGCGCGCTTTGGCCTTGGGGCCGGGGGTGTCGTACAGAACGGAGCTCATCGCTTCACCGCCACTCGCTTGGCCACCCAGCCCAGCAGCAGGCCGGTGGGCAGGGTCAGCAGGACGAAACCGAGGGCGAAGACCCCGAAGACCGCGAAGAGCGCGTCCGCCTCGTTCTCCAGCATTTCCTTCATCAGCAGGGCCGCCTCGGCCACGCCGATGGTCGCCGCCACGGTGGTGTTCTTGGTGAGGGCGATCAGTACGTTGGCGAGCGGGCCGACGACCGCCCGGAAGGCCTGGGGGAGCACGATCAGGCGGAGTACCTGGAAGAAGCTCAGCCCCAGAGCGCGAGCCGCCTCGGCCTGGCCGACGGGCACGGTGTTGATGCCGGAGCGCAGAGCCTCGCAGACGAAGGTGCCCGTGTAGGCGATCAGGCCGAGGACGGCGAGCCGGAAGCCGGCCTCCTTGGAGGTGTCACCGCCCAGGTTGATGCCGAGGGTCTGGTACAGGCCCAGCGAGCATCCGAGGATCAGCAGGGTCAGCGGCGTGTTGCGTACGGTGTTGACGTACGCGGTGCCGAAGGCCCGCATCAGCGGGACCGGGCTGACCCGCATCCCTGCCAGCAGGATGCCCCAGATCAGGGACCCGATCGCCGAGTAGAGGGTGAGCTGAACCGTCACCCAGAAGGCTCCGAGCACGTCGTACTGCCCGGAAGTAAGAAAGTCGAACACGTTGCCCTGCGCTCTCCCCAGGATGGCCGGTGAGGCGCGCCGCCGCCCGCGGCAGGCGGGCGGCGACGCTCCTCACCGATGAATCAGCTGCCTTCGGTGATCTGCGGGGCCGGGTCGGCCTTGTAGCCGGCGGGGCCGAGGTTCGCGTCCACGGCCTTCTGCCAGGAGCCGTCCTCAACCATCTTCTTGAGCGCGGCGTTGACCTTGGTCTGGAGCTCCTTGTCGCCCTTCTTCAGACCGATGCCGTAGGGCTCGTCGCTGAGCTTCAGGCCGGCGAGCTTGAACTTGCCCTTGTTCTTCTCCTGCGCGGCGTAGCCGGCCAGGATGGAACCGTCCGTGGTCACGGCGTCGACGGCCTTGTTCTCCAGGCCCGTCAGGCACTCGGAGTAGCCCGGGTACTCCTGCAGGTCGGCGTCGGGGGCCAGCTTGGTCTTGACGTTCTGCGCGGAGGTGGAACCGGTGACCGAGCAGAGCTTCTTCTTGTTGAGGTCCTCGGCCTTGGTGATCGAGGTGTCGTCGGCGCGGACCAGCAGGTCCTGGTGCGCCAGGAAGTACGGGCCGGCGAAGTCGACCCGCGCCTTGCGCTTGTCATTGATCGTGTAGGTGGCGACGACCAGCTTGACGTCACCGTTCGAGATCAGGTTCTCGCGCTCAGCGCTGACGGCCTGCTTGAACTCGATCTGGTCGGGCTGGTAGCCGAGCTCCTTGGCGACGTAGGTCGCCACGTCGACGTCGAAGCCCGTGAACTTGCCGTCCGGAGTCTTCAGGCCCAGACCGGGCTGGTCGTACTTGATGCCGATGACGATCTTGTCCTTCTTGGCGCCACCGGACGCGCCGCCATCACTCGCCTTGTCGGCGCCGCCGCCACACGCGGTCGCGGTCAGGGACAGGGCGACGGCGACGGCCGCGGCCGCAGCAGCCTTGGAGATCTTCATGGTGAACTTCCCTCGGATGAGACGTTGTTGGACGACGAGCGACGACGCGTGCGCCGGGCCGCCAGGGGATCACTACCAGACGGCAGCCGTCAGTGGTGCAGGATCTTCGACAGGAAGTCCTTCGCCCGATCACTGCGCGGGTTGCTGAAGAACTGCTCGGGGGTGGCCTCTTCGACGATCTTTCCGTCGGCCATGAAGACGACCCGGTTCGCCGCGGAGCGGGCGAAGCCCATCTCGTGCGTGACGACGACCATGGTCATGCCCTCGGCGGCGAGCTGCTGCATGACCTCCAGCACCTCGTTGATCATCTCCGGGTCGAGCGCCGAGGTGGGCTCGTCGAAGAGCATCACCTTCGGCTCCATCGCCAGCGCCCGGGCGATCGCCACGCGCTGCTGCTGGCCGCCGGAGAGCTGGGCCGGGTACTTGTCGGCCTGCGACGCGACGCCGACCCGCTCCAGCAGCGACAGCGCCTTCGCGTGGGCCGCCGCCTGGTCGGTCTTGCGGACCTTGAGCTGGCCCAGCATGACGTTCTGCAGCACCGTCTTGTGCGCGAAGAGGTTGAACGACTGGAACACCATGCCGACGTCGGCGCGCAGACGGGCGAGCTCCTTGCCCTCGGAGGGCAGCTCCTTGCCGTCGAGCGTGATGGTGCCCGAGTCGATGGTCTCCAGGCGGTTGATGGTCCGGCACAGCGTGGACTTGCCCGATCCCGAAGGACCGATCACCACGACTACCTCACCGCGGGCAATGCTCAGATCGATGTCCTGAAGCACGTGCAGCGCGCCGAAGTGCTTGTTGACGTTGCTCAGCACGACCAGGTCGTCCGCGGCACCGGCCGCGTCCTGAACGTCCTTGGTCACTGATACTCCGCTCATCGGCTTCTAGCTCCGTCCTCCTCGGTTGGGAGGACAGTAGTGACGTCCCGCGCACAACGTCATCACATCTGAGGGAGAATTGAGCATAACGATCCGGCCTCTTCCGGATACGCTCCGTGCGCGGCACCGGCGTGGTCGATCATGTACGCGTACCGGGTGCATAACGGTAGGCGCGCCGCGGCGGAACCCCTCTTGACGTGGGACTCCGCATGGGCGTGGATGCAGGGTGGCCTTTTCCGCGGCCGCACGCGCGGCACCGACCGACCGCGCGCGAGCCGTACGGACCGCACGAGCCGTGACAGCGGCCCGGGCGCGGGCCGCACGCGGAACCCGAGAGAGACGAAGGAGAGGGGGACGACATGAGACTGCTGCTCGTCGAGGACGACGATCACGTCGCCGCCGCCCTGTCCGCGATCCTCGCCCGCCACGGCTTCCAGGTCACCCACGCCCGCAACGGCGAAGAGGCCCTCCAGGCCCTCCTGCCCGCCGGCGCCCCGCCCTTCGGCGTGGTCCTGCTCGACCTCGGCCTGCCCGACCAGGACGGCTACGAGGTGTGCGGCCGGATCCGCAAGCGCACCGCCACGCCCGTCATCATGGTCACCGCGCGGGCCGACGTGCGCTCCCGCATCCACGGCCTGAACATGGGCGCCGACGACTACGTCGTCAAGCCCTACGACACCGGCGAGCTCCTCGCCCGCATCCACGCCGTCGCCCGGCGCACCGGAGCCTCCGAGGAGACCGTGACCACCGGTACCGGCACCGGCGCGCCCGCCACCGTCCGGCTCGGCCCCGTCAGCATCGAGCTGCCCACCCGCCGGGTCAGCGTGGACGGCACCGACGTACCCCTCACCCGCAAGGAGTTCGACCTGCTGGCCCTGCTCGCGCAGCGGCCCGGCGTCGTCTTCCGGCGTGAACAGATCATCAGCGAGGTGTGGCGCACCAGCTGGGAGGGGACCGGCCGCACCCTGGAGGTCCACGTCGCCTCGCTGCGCTCCAAGCTGCGCATGCCCGCGCTCATCGAGACCGTCCGCGGGGTGGGCTACCGGCTCGTCACCCCGGCCGCCCCCTAGGGACCTCCTGCCGTGCGCGCCCGCCTGCTCCCCCTGCTCGTCATCCTGATGGCCGGCACCCTGCTCGCCCTCGGCTTCCCGCTCGCCGTGAGCCTGGCCGCCGGACAGCAGCAGCGGGTGGTCGTCGACCGCATCGACGACAGCGCCCGCTTCGCGGCACTCGCCCAGTTCGTCATCGACGCCCGGGGCTCGGGCTCCACCGGAGCCGACGAGCGCGAGCAGACCCTCCAGCACGAACTCGGCCGCTACCACGAGCTGTACGGCATCCGCGTCGGGATCTTCAACCGCGACGACAACGCCATGGTCCGCTCCCCGGGCTGGTGGCGGCTCCCGGAATCCGGTGAGGGCCGCAAGGCCTTCAGCGAGGCGCTCGCCGGACGCCGCAGCCACGACCCGCCCCAGGTGTGGCCCTGGCAGACCAACGGCAAGCTGCTCGTCGTCTCCCCGGTCGTCCTCGACGGCGACGTGGTCGCCGTCGTCGCCACCGAATCGCCGACCGACCTCATGCGGGGCCGCATCCTGAAGGGCTGGCTGCTCATCGCCGGCGGTCTCACCGCCGCCATGCTGGTCGCCTTCGGCGCCGCCCTGCGGCTCACCAGCTGGGTGCTGAAGCCCGTACGGACCCTGGACACCGCCGCCCACGGCATCGCCACCGGCCGGATGAACTCCCGCGTCGCGGCCGCCAGCGGCCCGCCGGAACTCCAGCGCCTGGCGCACTCGTTCAACGAGATGGCCGACAACGTCGAAGAGGCACTGGAGCAGCAGCGGGCCTTCGTCGCCGACGCCTCGCACCAACTGCGCAACCCGCTCGCGGCCCTCCTGCTGCGCATCGAGCTGCTGGCCCTCGAACTGCCCGAGGGCAACGAGGAGATCGCCTCCGTGCGCACCGAGGGCAAGCGCCTGACGCAGGTGCTCGACGACCTCCTGGACCTGGCGCTGGCCGAGCACGCCTCCGCCGAGATCAGCCTCACCGACATCGGCGCCCTGGCCGCGGAACGGGTCGCCGCATGGCGGCCGTACGCCGACGAGAAGGGCGTACGGCTCACCGGGACGGGCCGGACCGCCGTCACCGGCTGGGCAGACCCCATCGCCCTGTCCAGCGCACTCGACGCCGTGATCGACAACGCCCTCAAGTTCACTCCCGCGGGTGAGGAGGTCGAGGTGACGGTCTCGGCCGAGGGCCGCTCGGTCCGCGTGGTCGTCGCCGACCGCGGCCCCGGCCTCACCGAGGAGGAGCTGCTGCGCGTCGGCGACCGCTTCTGGCGCAGCGGCCGCCACCAGAACGTCAAGGGATCCGGCCTCGGTCTGTCGATCTCCCGCACCCTGCTCGCCGGGGGCGGCGGCACCCTCTCCTACGCGACGAACACGCCGCACGGACTGAGGGTGACGGTGACCGTCCCGCGCACGAGCCCCGAGGGTCCCTGACGCAGGCCCGGCCGGAGTGTTCCTACGGCTCCCAGCACAGGGTCGTGCGCGCGGGCGCGGACGCGGCGTACAGCTCGTCCACGGCCCGCACCTCGAAGACCGCCGACCGCTCCCGGCCCGCCCGCGGGACCTCCGGCAGGTAGAGGGCGGTGCCGCAGGTGCCGCCGAGGAAGCGCCGGTCGCCGCCGGGCAGCACCCGGTGCACCTCGTAGTGGCGCGGCCGCCCACCCGGTCCGGCCGCCGCCGCCCGCCACGACAGGCGGAGCCGTGCGCGGGCGTCCTCGCGGGCCGCGGCGTCCACGGTCGGCGCGGTGGGCGGGGCGGGGCGGCGAGGGCGGGCGCCGTCGTGCACCGACAGCGCGCCGAGCCGCCACGCCGTCGGGGTGCCCCCGGGTGCGGTGAGCCGTACGGCGAGGCCGTACGCGGTCCTGCCCGCCAGCGGCGCCAGCGCGACCCGCGCCGTGCGCCAGCCGGCGGCTCCGCCCCTCGCGTCGCCCGTCCCGTCGGCGGCCCCGTCGGCGGTCGGCAGCCAGGCGTACGGGACCGGCTCCCCCGGGGCGGAGGGCTCCCCGGTGGCCACGCCGACCTCGACCGTCACCGCACCCGGACCGGTGGCGTGCACCAGCTCCACGACGCTCCCGCGGGTCAGCGGCAGCCGCGTGGCGTGCAGCCCGACGGCGACCGGGGCCGTCAGGACGCCCGAGACCAGCAGGCTGGAACCGCCGCGCCAGGCGTCCGCGAAGTCCAGGGTGACGGACGGGCGCGTTCCGGTGGTGTCCACCACCCAGCGCCGGCCCGGCAGCCGGTCCTGGAGCCCGAGGTGGTTCCACGGAGCGTCCGAGACGACCTCGCCGTTCTCGTACCAGCGCAGCCCGTGTCCGGTGTTGAAGGAGCAGCCGAAGGGCAGTCCGGAGACGGTCGACCGGTCGGCGACGACCGTGGCGGGCGCCCGCCACGTCCCCTCGGGCGCGGGCCGGGCCGGGTCCAGGGACTCGCCCGTCCAGAACCGGTCGTCGGCGTGGTGGAAGGCCCCGGGTGAGCGGTCGGTGAGGTGGTTGCGGGTCCAATCGGGCCGGTAGAAGCCGTAGCTGACGACGTGGCCGCCGGTCCGCGGGACGATCGCGTCCCAGCGGACGTCCGCGTCCCAGCCCCGGGACTCCGTGTCCACGGCCGCCCACAGCTCGTGGCGGGAGCGGCCCAGCCGGTCGGCGAGCGCGCCCGAGGCGGCCAGCGTCTGCGGGGTCCAGCGGAAGTCGACGAACACCGTGTCGGCGACCTTCCCGGCCCGGTCCTCGTAGAACTCCTGGTTGAGGGGGTTCAGCGCGCCCTGCCAGCCGACCCGGCCGGTGCTGTTCATGGCGTCGTACCAGGTGATCCGCAGCCCGTGCGGCTCGCCCGCCGCCCGCAGGGCGCGAAGGAATTCCCGCATGCGGGTGGCGAGGGCGCTGTCGCCGCCGTCGGTCTCGGCGTTGACGAACCAGCCGTCGAAGCCGTACGTCCGGGCCACCCGCACGAGTTGCCGGGCGATCGGGAAGCGGCCGAGGGCGTCGCGCCGCACCAGGTCGCGCGTCCACTGCAGGTCGCCGCCGTACGCCACGGGGGGCAGGAACACGTTGCCGAGGACCCGCACCCCGTTGCGGTGGGCGGCGTCGACCACGGGCGCGTTGGGGGCCAGGACGATCCCCTCGCCGGCGGAGCCGCCCCAGAAGACCAGTTCGTCGAGGTACGCCCAGTGCGTGAGGGCGTAGTAGTCGGCGGTGGGGGAGCCCTGAGAAGGGTTCCCCGCGGTCGGGGCGAAGGAGACGAGGGAGGCGACACGGGCCTCGCCGGCGCGGGCCGTCCTGTTGACCGGGACGGGGGTGAACCGCTCCGCGAGCGGCACGGTCGCGGTGTTGTGGGCCAGGTCGGGCTCGTCCTCGGGCCTCCACCGGCTGAGCGAACGCCACACGATCCCGGGGCCGGGGGTGCCCGCCGGGAGGGAGTCCGGGAACCAGTACGAGGCGTACGGGGCCGGGTCGGCCGGGGCCGCCGCGGGAACCGCCGGCTCCGCTGCGGCCGCGGCCCGCGCGCGCCCCGCCACGCCCAGCAGCGCGGCGGCGCCGGCCCCGGCGGCCAGCACTCTGCGCCGGGTCGGGCGCGGCGGAGCCGGCCGTAACGGGGCGGGCGGCGTGCGGCGCTCGACGCCGTGGTCGGTCTCGGACATGCGGGGCTCCTCATGAGTGGTCGGACCGCGTGGGCGGGGTCGGATGCGGGGCCGGATGCGGGCGCGGTGTCGGTGCGGCGGGCCGGGACGGGCCGGGACCGGGTCGGATCACAGGACGTCGCGGACGTGCAGCACCTCGGTGATGCCGCGCGCCGCCAGATGGGCCCGGTCCTCGGCGTGCTCCGCCCGCACCACCGCGGGGCGCACCCCCCGGGCCGTCAGCACCGTCCAGGCGTCGAAGAACGTGCCGCCGGGGGCGCACACGGAACGGCGAGGGGCCCGCTCCGCCCCGCCCGCGGCCACGAGGAGCGCGGTGGAGCGCGGAGCGGGACGGTGCTCGCGGCCGCGCCACTGCGCGGCGATCCGGGCGAGGGCGGCGCCGGCCGGCTTGGTCCGGCCGTCGTTGGTGAGCAGGCCGAGGCCGTACTCCAGCTCCGGGAAGTCGGCGAGGCCCCGGGACACGTCGTGCGAGCACCACCAGGTCACGCCCCACAGGTCCGGGCAGTCCAGCGCGTTGACGACGGTGGCCTCGGTGAACCGGGCGGCCTGGTCCGGTCCGATCAGCGGCGCCGGGGCACCCGCCTCCTGGAGCCACACCGGCCGGTGCGGGTCCAGGGCCCAGGCCTTGGAGAGCTCGATCAGGTACGCGGCGTGGTGCTCGGTCGCCGTACCGCACGCCCCGTGGCGCTGCGCGGTGCCGTCGAACACCCAGGAGTGCACGGCGGTGACCGCGCCCAGCCGGGCGGCCTGGGCGGGCGTGAAGGGGTGGTCGTCCCGGTACCAGACGGCGTCGTACTCGGCGTGCAGGTGGAGCCGGCCGGGCGCCCCCCGCTCGCAGGCGGCGAGCATCCGCTCCAGCCAGCGGGCCGCCTGGGCCGGGGTGATGCGGTCGGGATCGGGGTGCGGGGCGCCGGAGAACTGGTTGATCTCGTTGCCGACGGTCATGCCGAGGAAGTTCGGCCGGTCGGCGAGGGCCGTGGCCAGCGTGCGCAGGTACTCCTCCTGGCCGGCGACCACGTCGGGGTCGGTGAAGAGGTTGCGGCGGTGCCAGGTCCGGATCCACGCGGGCAGGAAGTCGAAACTCGACACGTGTCCCTGCAGTCCGTCCACGTGGACGTCGAGCCCCCGCTCGGCGGCCGCGTCCGCGAGCGCGACGAGCTGCTCGACGGCGCGCGGCCGGATCAGCGCGCGGTTCGGCTGGAAGACCGGCCACAGCGGGAAGACGCGGACGTGGTCCAGCCCGAGCGCGGCGATCGCGTCGAGATCGGTCCGGACCTCGTCGAGGTCGAAGTCCAGCCAGTGGTGGAACCAGCCCTGGGCCGGCGTGTAGTTGGCACCGAAGCGGAGCGCGTCATTCTGCACGTGGCGTCCTGGGGTTCTGGAGTCCGCACGAATTCACCGGGCGCGCCACAAAATGCCGTTGTCGGTGCGCAAAGTCAACAGGGCCTCGTAGTGGTCCACTTATGCGCTTCAGCCCGGTCGCGCCAAGGGCTCTGTCGTGAAACGCCCTTACGACTAATGCGGTTTAGTGATGGCGTGGCGCCGGTGGCCGTGCGGACGGGGACGGGGAATTCCCGGTCCGTGCCCGGCGGGCGGCGGCGGTTGACGGGTCGTCCGCGGCAGCCGGGTCGCGTACGGTCCGGCACGTGCCGTCGTCGTCGTCCGCACGCGGTCGTCCGCAGCCGTCCGCGGTCGTCCGCACGCGTCCGCACGTAGTCCTTCCGCACCCGTAGCCGAATGAGGCAGCATGGCCCGCAGACCCACGATCAAGGACATCGCCCGCCGGGCAGGGGTGTCGGCGAGCGCCGTGTCCTTCGCCCTGAACGACCGGCCGGGCGTCTCGCAGGACACCCGGGCCCGGATCCGCCGCGTCGCGGAGGAACTCGGCTGGCAGGCCAACAGCGCCGCCCGCGCCCTCTCCGGCGAACGGTCCGGAGCCGTCGGGCTGGTCCTGGCCCGGCCCGCGCACACCCTCGGCGTCGAGTCCTTCTTCCTGCAACTCGTCTCCGG
This sequence comes from Streptomyces sp. WAC03905, assembly GCF_057371075.1. Classification (NCBI taxonomy): domain Bacteria; kingdom Bacillati; phylum Actinomycetota; class Actinomycetes; order Kitasatosporales; family Streptomycetaceae; genus Streptomyces; species Streptomyces sp. WAC03905. Next base: position 2,274,220 of record NZ_JBXYDZ010000003.1, on the reverse strand, counting down.
CATCCAGGAGGTCCTCTCGGCCGCCCGGACCGCGCTGCTGTTCCAGGTCGTCGAGGACGTGGACGCCGAATGCGCGGTCTACCGCCGCTGGTGGGCGGAGCGGCGGGTCGACGGCGTGCTCGTCGTCGACCCGCGCAACGGGGACCCGCGCCCGGCGCTCCTCGCGGAGCTGGGCCTGCCCGCGGTCACCGTCGGCGAGCCCGGCCCCCCGGCCGGTCCGGCGCCTTCGGCCGGCCGCGCGCCTTCGGCCGGCCGCGCGCCTTCGGCCGGTCCCGTGTCGCCGGGCGGTTCCGGAGCCCCGCCCGTGTCCTCGGTCCGGGCCGACGACGCCGGTGCGATGGCGCAGGTCCTGGAACACCTCCACGGGCTGGGCCACCGCCGGATCGTCCACATCGCGGGGCTGCCCGGCCTCGCCCACACCGTCCGCCGGATGGAGTCCCTGCGGGCCGAGGCCGAGCGGCGCGGCCTCGGCCCGGACGACGTGCGCTCGGTGGTCACCGACTACTCGGACGCGGAGGGCGCCGCCGCCACCCGCCGGGTCCTCGCCGAGCCGCGGCCCCCGACCGCGCTCGTCTACGACAACGACGTGATGGCCGTCGCCGGCCGTGCGGTCGCCGCAGAGCTGGGCATCCCCGTGCCGCACAGGCTGTCGATCGTGGCCTGGGACGACTCCGCGCTGTGCCGGGTCACCCACCCGCGGCTCACCGCCCTCGTCCGCGACACGGCGGGCTTCGGGCGACTGGCCGCCGAGGAACTGCTGTCCGTGCTCGCCGGCGGGCCGGCCGGGGTACGGGAGAGCGAGCGGCCGCGGCTGGAGCCTCGCGAGAGCACGGCCCCGGCCCCCGCGCATACTGATTCCTGAACCCTCCCTGGAGCCGCCACCGTGATCACCCCCACCAGCCCGTCGCCCACACCGCGCGCAGCCGCAGCGGCCACCGGACCGACGGTGGCGATCGACATCGGCGGCACGAAGATCGCCGGGGCGCTGGTGCACCCCGACGGCACGATGTCGGCCACCACCCGCCGGGCGACCCCGCGCGCGGCGGACGCCGAGGGCGTCATGGCGGCGGTCGCCGAGGTCGTGGCCGAGCTGGCCGCGTCACCGCTGTGGGCCTCCGCGGTCCGCTGCGGCATCGGCAGTGCCGGTCCCGTGGACACCTCCCGGGGCACGGTGAGCCCGGTCAACATCGGGGCGTGGCGGGAGTTCCCCGTCCAGGAGCGGGTCGCGGCGGAACTCGCGGCGCGCGGAGCCGCAGTGCCGACGGTCCTGGCCGGCGACGGCGTGGCGATGACCGCGGCCGAGCACTGGCTCGGCGCGGCCCGCGGGCACGCCAACGCCCTGTGCATGGTGGTCTCCACGGGCGTCGGCGGGGGCCTGATCCTCAACAACCGGCTGCACCCCGGGCCCACCGGCAACGCGGGCCACATCGGCCATATCAGCGTGGCCTTCGACGGCGAGCCGTGCGCCTGCGGCAGCCGCGGCTGCGTCGAATCGATCGCCTCCGGCACGGCGATCGCCCGCTGGGCCCGCGACCAGGGCTGGAAGCCGTCGGCCGGCACCGACGGGGGCGCCGCGCCCGATGCCTCGGCGGCGGGCGTGGCCGCGGCCGCCGCCGAGGGCGATCCCATCGCCCTGGCCGCCTTCGACCGCGCCGGGCGGGCCCTCGCCGCCGCCATCGCCGCCTGCGCCACGCTCGTGGAAACGGACATCGCGGTCATCGGGGGTGGCGTTGCCGCAGCGGGAGACACCCTCTTCGGCCCGATCCGCTCCCACCTCGCCCAGTACGCCGCGCTCTCCTTCGTCCAGGGGCTGCGCGTGGTGCCGGCGACGCTGGGCACCCACGCGGGCCTGATCGGCGCGGCCGCGGCGGCGACCATGCTGCTGCCGCCCTCCGCCCCCTCGCCCGCGGGATGAGCGTCAGGGAGGCATGGGCGGTCGGGGCCCGGGCGGTAGGGCGTGGGCGTCAGGGCTTGACGGACCGGTAGTAGCGGCCGGCACCCTCGTGGAGCTCCAGCGGGTCGGTGTAAATGGCCGTCCGCAGGTCCACCAGCTGCGCCGCGTGCACCGCGCGCCCGACCCGGTCGCGGCTCCCGATCACGGTCCGGGTCAGCCGCTCGGTCAGCTCGGGGTCGGTCTTGGCCGTGGTCACCAGCAGGTTCGGCACGGCCAGGGTGGTGACCGCACTGGTGTTGCGCGCCCGGCTGTAGGCGTCCTGGGGCATGACGGCCGTCCGGTAGTACCGCGCGGGGCTGCCGCTGCCCTGGAGCTGTTCCACCAGGTCGCCGAGCTGCACGAGCCGGATGTCGAAACGCTCCGACAGCTCCTTCACCGCGTTCGTCGGAAGGCCGCCCGACCAGAAGAACGCGTCGATCCGGCCCGCCTCCAGCTCCGTCGGCATGGTGTCGATGCCGATGGACACCGGCGTGATGTCCAGGACGGGGTCGATGCCCGCCGCGGTGAGCAGCCGCTCCGTGACGAGCCGCACCCCGGAGCCGGGCTGGCCGATCGCCACCCGCTTGCCCCGCAGGTCCCGCGCCGACTGCACGGGGGAACCGGCGGGCACCACCAGCTGCACGTAGTCGTCGTAGAGGCGCGCGCACCCGCGCAGGAGGTCCGCGCCGGGCTTCCCGTCGAGCTGGTACTTGGCGACGGCGTCCGCCGTCGCCACGGTGAAGTCCGCCTCGCCGGTGGCCAGCCGCTTCAGGTTCTCCTGCGAGCCCTCGCTGGTCACCAGCGTGACGTCCACCCCGGGCATGTCCTGCCCGAGCGCCTGCTGCAGGAGCTGTCCGTACCGGTGGTAGACACCGGTCCGCGCCCCCGTGCTGAAGGTCAGCTCGCCCTCCGGCTCCGACGGCCCGAAGGGCTTCAGCCACCACGTGAGGACGCCGAGGACGGCGAGTACGGCCACCAGGACCCGCAGGGCATGGCGCCTGCTGATCCGGGGCGGTACGAGAGGCATGGGCGCGATCCTGCCACCCGGCCGCCGTCCTGTCACGGCGCGGGCCCGCCCCCACCCCGCACGAGCGTCCCCTCCGCGTCCCTGACCTGCTGCTCGACCGGTTCGTCCGGCTCCCGCCCCGGGCCCGGCCGCACAGCGACCGGAGGGCTCTCGTCCACCGCCTACCCTTGTTGCATGACCAGCAGCGACCGGAGCCAGGCAGTGGACGAGAAGCGAAGCTACGAGGTGCGCACCTACGGGTGCCAGATGAACGTGCACGACTCGGAGCGGCTCTCCGGTCTGCTGGAGGACGCCGGATACGTCCGGGCGCCCGAGGGCTCCGACGGCGACGCCGACGTCGTGGTCTTCAACACCTGCGCGGTCCGTGAGAACGCCGACAACAAGCTCTACGGCAACCTCGGCCGGCTCGCCCCGATGAAGACGAAGCGCCCCGGCATGCAGATCGCCGTCGGTGGCTGCCTCGCCCAGAAGGACCGCGACACGATCGTCACGAAGGCGCCGTGGGTCGACGTCGTCTTCGGCACGCACAACATCGGCAAGCTCCCCGTGCTGCTGGAGCGCGCCCGCATCCAGAACGAGGCGCAGGTCGAGATCGCCGAGTCGCTGGAGGCCTTCCCCTCCACGCTCCCGACCCGCCGCGAGTCCGCCTACGCCGCCTGGGTCTCGATCTCCGTCGGCTGCAACAACACCTGCACCTTCTGCATCGTGCCCGCGCTGCGCGGCAAGGAGGAGGACCGCCGGCCCGGCGACATCCTCGCCGAGGTGGAGGCCCTGGTCGCCGAGGGCGTCTCGGAGATCACCCTGCTCGGCCAGAACGTGAACGCCTACGGTTCCGACCTCGGCGACCGCGAGGCCTTCAGCAAGCTGCTGCGCGCCTGCGGCGGGATCGAGGGCCTGGAGCGGGTCCGCTTCACCTCCCCGCACCCGCGCGACTTCACCGACGACGTGATCGCGGCCATGGCCGAGACCCCGAACGTGATGCCGCAGCTGCACATGCCGCTGCAGTCCGGCTCGGACCCGATCCTGAAGGCGATGCGCCGCTCGTACCGCCAGGAGCGCTTCCTCGGCATCATCGAGAAGGTGCGCGCGGCGATCCCGCACGCCGCGATCTCCACCGACATCATCGTGGGCTTCCCCGGCGAGACGGAGGAGGACTTCCAGCAGACGATGCACGTGGTGCGCGAGGCGCGCTTCGCGAACGCCTTCACCTTCCAGTACTCCAAGCGGCCCGGCACGCCCGCCGCCGACATGGAGGGGCAGGTCCCCAAGGAGGTCGTGCAGGAACGCTACATGCGCCTGGTCGCCCTCCAGGAGGAGATCTCCTGGGAGGAGAACAAGAAGCAGGTCGGCCGCACGCTGGAGGTCATGGTCGCCGAGGGCGAGGGCCGCAAGGACGGCGCCACGCACCGCCTGTCCGGCCGCGCCCCCGACAACCGCCTGGTCCACTTCACCAAGCCGGAGCAGGACGTGCGCCCCGGTGACGTGGTCACCGTGGACATCACCTACGCCGCCCCGCACCACCTGCTGGCCGAGGGCCCGACCGTGACCGTGCGCCGCACCCGCGCCGGCGACGCCTGGGAGAAGCGCAACGCCGCCCCGGCCCAGCCCGCGGGCGTCATGCTCGGCATCCCGACGCTGGGCGTCCCGGCGCCCCTGCCGGCCGCCGCCTCCGGCTGCTCGGTGCCCGCCTCCTCCTGAGGCTCCGGCGGGACGGTCCGGCTAGGCTGCGGATCATGCTCGTAGCCGCTGCCGTCTGTCCCGCCCCGCCGCTGCTCGTGCCGGAGGTCGCCGCGGGCGCCGCCGCCGAACTCGGCGACGCCCGCACCGCCTGCTCCGACGCCCTCGCGGTGCTCGCCGCCTCTAGGCCCGACCTGCTGGTCGTGGTCGGGTCCGCGGAGGAGGGCGGCGGGTACGACCAGGGCACCCCTGGCGGCTTCGCCGGGTTCGGCGTGGACCTGACCGTCACCCTCGGCCCGGACCCGGGCGAACCGCCGAGCGGCCAGGCCACCGGGGTCACCCTCCCGGCTTCCCTCGCGGTCGGGGGCTGGCTGCTCGGCCGGGCCCGCTGGGCGGTCGCCCCGGTCGCCGGCGTGGCCGTCGCGGTGGACCTCCCGCCCAGCGGCTGCGGACTCCTCGGGGCGGACCTGGGCCGTTCCGCCGACCGGGTGGCCATGCTGGTCCTCGGCGACGGCAGCGCCTGCCGCACCCTCAAGGCCCCCGGGTACCTGGACGAGCGGGCGGCGGGCTTCGACGAGGCCGCCGCCCGCGCCCTGGGCGCCGCCGACGTGGCCGCGCTCGCCGCGATCGACGCTGGGCTCGCCGCCCAGCTCCAGGCCGCCGGGCGGGCCCCCTGGCAGGTGCTCGCCGGCGCCGCCGAGGGTGCGGGCCTCGAAGGTCGGCTGCTGTACGAGGACGCCCCGTACGGCGTGGGGTACTTCGTCGCCACCTGGTCGTAGCGAACGGGCGCGCGGGCGGGACCGGCGACGCCGAAGGGGCGCGGAACCAGGATCAGCCGGGTCCGCGCCCCTTCGGCGTTCCCGTACCGCGTCAGGAGGCGGCCGGCGGCGTCTGCCCGCCGGGGGTGTCCTTGTGCGCGATCTTTCCCAGGGCGTCCTTCGCCTTGCCCGTTCCGCTCGTGATCTGGCCGCTGTACTTGCCCTTGGTCTTGGAGTCCACGGCCTTGGCGACCTTGTCCAGACCCTCGCCGATCCGGCTCTCGTGCTGCTGCGCGAGGTCGCCGACCTTGTCCTTCGCCGGAGCGAGCTTGGCCTTCAGATTGTCCAGCAGGCCCATGGGTCACCTTCCGTTGGCGTGCGCTACGTGCGGGCGCCCTCGCCGGCCTCGCTGTCCGCGGCCACCTCGGCCGACTGCTGCTTGGGGATCTCCACGGCCTCCGCCGGCTCGCTCTCCACGACAGCAGGCGCGGCCTCGTCCTCCGCACCGGACTCCGCCGCCGGAGCCGCGGCCGCGACCTGCTCGGTCACGGCCTCGTCCTTACGACGAAAAAACCGATCAAAAACGCCCATGTCTACTCCCGTAACGTTACGCGTGTGAGTGAAGTTCCGCGTCGAACGAACCGGCCTGCGCCGGGGCCCGCGCCGGTCGTACGCACGGCGTACGACCGGCCGGAACCTCGCCAGGGCAACGACATCGCCCCCACCCCGTCACGTCGCTCGATCGGGTACATGAGCACGTCTTGACCAGGGGCTGCGAGACTGGGCCCGTGAGGAATGCAGCCCCCGCCCCGCGGGTCATCGCCGTCGTCGGTCCCACCGCGGCAGGAAAGTCCGACCTGGGCGTCGCCCTGGCCCGCCGGTTCGACGGCGAAGTCGTCAACGCCGACTCCATGCAGCTGTACCGGGGGATGGACATCGGCACCGCCAAGCTGACGACCGAGGAGCGCGGCGGCGTCCCGCACCACCTCCTCGACATCTGGGACGTCACCGACACCGCCAACGTCGCCGAGTACCAGCGGCTGGCCCGCCTGGAGATCGACAGACTGCTCGCCGAGGGCCGCACCCCCGTCCTGGTCGGCGGCTCCGGCCTGTACGTCCGCGGCGCCCTGGACGTGATGGAGTTCCCCGGGACCGACCCCGAGGTCCGCGCCCGGCTGGAGGCAGAGGTCACGCTGCGCGGCCCCGGCGCCCTGCACGCCCGCCTCGCCGCCGCCGACCCCGAGGCGGCCCGGGCGATCCTGCCCAGCAACGGCCGCCGCATCGTCCGCGCGCTGGAGGTCATCGAGATCACCGGCAAGCCCTTCACCGCGAACCTGCCCGGCCACGAGTCCGTCTACGACACCGTCCAGATCGGCGTCGACGTCGCCCGGCCCGAGCTCGACGAGCGGATCGCACTGCGCGTCGACCGGATGTGGGAGGACGGCCTCGTGGACGAGGTCCGCGAGCTGGAGGCACGCGGGCTGCGCGACGGCATCACCGCCTCCCGGGCGCTGGGCTACCAACAGGTGCTCGCCGCGCTCGCCGGCGAGTGCACCGAGGACGAGGCCCGGGCGGAGACCGTGCGCGCGACCAAGCGGTTCGCCCGGCGCCAGGACTCCTGGTTCCGCCGCGATCCGCGGGTCCACTGGCTCAGCGGGGCCGCCGCCGACCGGGCGGAACTCCCCGGACTCGCGCAGTCGTTGGTCGAACGAGCGGTCACAGCCTGATCACGTGATGGCATCGGGACGCCCCGGGCGCCCGTAGCGGGGCCGGGGGCGTGCCATCATCAAACTCCAGCGGGTGCGATCACCTGCGATGCATGGCGGCGTACTGAGTCCGAGTGGGGAGGGCGCGTGGCGATGGAGGCCGGCCCTCGTGACACTGGGCGGGACGACACCCGGCGGGAAGCGGATCCGATGCTTCTCGGCGGGACCGACGGATCCGCGGGCCTCGGGCTGCCCGCCGACCCGGCACGGCTGACCCCCGACGGTCCGGACGCCCCGGACACCGCCGAGGCCGAGGCGGCCGCCGGACCCGAGTTCGAGGTCGAACTGCGACCGCAGCGCCGCCTGCGCGTCTGGCAGATCGCCCCCATCGTGATGCTCGCCGCCGCCGGCTCGCTGATGTTCGCCTTCCCCCTCGCCTTCGAGTTCGGTGACGGCGGAGCCGTCGTCGCCATGCTCGGCTTCCTCATCAGCTGCTGCGCCGGCGGCTGGGGCATGATGGCCGCGCGACGGGTCGGCTACACCTGGCCCGGGCTCCCGGTCCGCGGGAGCGGCCGCCGCCCGGACTGGCGCATGGCCGCGCTGTACGCCGTGGTCGCGCTGGTCGTCGTAGGCCTCGCCGTGTACCGGGTGGCCCGGCTCCGCTGACCGCCCCTCGGACGGTCCGGCCCCTCTGAGCTGCGGCTGGGTACGATGGCCGGGTGACGCAGACCACCCTCTCCTTCCTCAAGGGCCACGGCACCGAGAACGACTTCGTGATCGTCCCGGACCCGGACAACGCCGTCGAGCTGCCCGCCTCCGCCGTCGCGAAGCTCTGCGACCGGCGCGCCGGCCTCGGCGCGGACGGTGTGCTGCACGTCGTCCGGTCCGCGGCGCACCCGGAGGCGGCGCACCTGGCCGACGAGGCGGAGTGGTTCATGGACTACCGCAACAGCGACGGCTCCGTCGCGGAGATGTGCGGAAACGGCGTGCGCGTCTTCGCCCGCTACCTGCAGTACGCCGGCCACGTCGAACCGGGCGACCTCGCCGTCGCCACGCGCGGCGGCGTCAAGCACGTCCACCTCGACAAGGCGGGCGACGTCACCGTCTCCATGGGACGCGCGGTGCTCCCCGAGGGCGACGTCACCGTCAGCGTCGGATCGCGCAGCTGGCCCGCCCGCAACGTGAACATGGGCAACCCGCACGCGGTCGCGTTCGTCGAGAGCCTCGACGACGCCGGAGACCTCTTCACCGCCCCGCCGTTCAGCCCGGCGTCCGCCTACCCGACCGGTGTCAACGTCGAGTTCGTCGTCGACCGCGGCCCCCGGCACGTCGCCATGCGCGTCCACGAGCGCGGCTCCGGCGAGACCCGCTCCTGCGGCACCGGCGCCTGCGCCGTCGCCGTGGCCGCCATCCGCCGTGACGGTGCGGACCCCGCCACCACCGGCGAACCGGCGACGTACACCGTCGACCTCCCCGGCGGAACGCTCGTCATCACCGAACACCCCGACGGACGGATCGACATGACCGGCCCGGCCGTGATCGTGGCCGCCGGTGAGTTCGACGCGACCTGGCTCACCGAAACGGCTTTCTCCTGAAGCTTCCCTCTAATGGGTGATCCGTTTCACGCTGTGCGAGAGGTGGACTGCGCCACGTGGTGGGGTCGGTAACATCAGGCACCGGCCCTGAGGGCGCACCCATGCCCGCCACCGCCGGTCGAAGCCGCCGGAGGTGCCCATGAGTGCAGAGGCCACGAACCCCGAAGCACACCCCGAAGCGCGCCCTGAGCTCCGCAGACGGGGCCGGAGCAGGATCGATCTGCGTCGGCTCGGGCGCGCGGCGCTCCTCGGCCCGACGTCCCGGGACCGCCTCCCGGACGCGATCGGCCACGTCGCGGAGGCGCACCGCGCCCACCATCCGGACGCCGACATGTCCATTCTCCGGCGCGCTTATCTCCTCGCGGAGAGCTCCCACCGCGGCCAGATGCGGAAAAGTGGTGAGCCGTACATCACACATCCGCTCGCCGTCACCCTGATCCTCGCCGAACTGGGCGCCGAGACCACCACCTTGACGGCCTCGCTGCTCCACGACACCGTCGAGGACACCGACGTGACCCTCGATCAGGTCCGGGCGGAGTTCGGCGACGAGGTCTGCTTCATCGTCGACGGCGTCACCAAGGTCGAGAAGATCGACTACGGCGCCGCCGCCGAACCGGAGACCTTCCGCAAGATGCTCGTCGCCACCGGCAACGACGTCCGCGTGATGTCCATCAAACTGGCCGACCGACTGCACAACATGCGCACCCTGGGCGTGATGCGCCCCGAGAAACAGGCCCGCATCGCCAAGGTCACGCGCGACGTCCTCATCCCGCTCGCCGAGCGGCTGGGCGTGCAGGCCCTCAAGACCGAACTGGAAGACCTCGTCTTCGCGATCCTGCACCCCGAGGAGTACGAGAGCACCCGCGCCCTCATCGCCGCCCACGCCGGCGAACGCGATCCGCTGCCCGGCATCGCCGACTCCGTACGGAGCGTCCTGCGCGAGGCGGGCATCGGGGCCGAAGTGCAGGTCCGGCCGCGCCACTTCGTCTCGGTGCACCGCATCGCCCGCACACGCGGGGAACTGCGCGGCTCCGACTTCGGCCGCATCCTCGTCCTCGTCGGCGAGAACGCCGACTGCTATGGCGTCCTCGGCGAGCTGCACACCTGCTTCACCCCCGTCGTCTCGGAGTTCAAGGACTTCATCGCCACCCCGAAGTTCAACCTGTACCAGTCCCTCCACACCGCCGTCGCCACGCCCGAGGGATACGTCGCCGAGGTCATCGTGCGCACCCGCCAGATGCACCGCGTCGCCGAGGCCGGCGTGGTGGCGCTCGGCAACCCGTACGCCACCGCGACACCGGACGCCGCGGCCGACCCGGACGAGGAGCGGGTGGACCCGACCCGGCCCGGCTGGTTGTCCCGGCTGCTCGACTGGCAGCAGTCCGCCCCCGACCCCGACACCTTCTGGACCGTGCTCCGCGCCGAGCTGGCACAGGACCGCGAGATCACCGTGTTCCGGGCCGACGGCGGCACCCTGGGCCTCCCGGCCGGAGCCAGCTGCATCGACGCGGCCTACGCGCAGCACGGCGAGGCCGCCCACGGCTGTATCGGCGCCCGCGTCAATGGGCGCCTCGCCTCCCTGTCCTCGCCGCTGTCCGACGGGGACACCGTCCAGCTGCTCCTCGCCCAGGACGCCTCCTCCGGACCGGCGGTCGAGTGGCTGGACCACGCCCGCACGCCCGCCGCCCGCATCGCCATCAGCAGCTGGCTGGAGGCCCACCCCGACCGCGCCATGGCCACCGACACGGCCGCCCGGGCGCCCCTGTCGGTGGTCGGGGCCCGCGGCGGCGGGGCCAACGCCGTCGCCGACCTGCCGGACGCCACCGTACGGCTCGCCGGGTGCTGCACCCCGGTGCCGCCGGACGCGGTCGCCGGCTTCCTCGTCCGCGGCGGCGCCGTCACCGTGCACCGCGTCCACTGCGCGGCCGTGGCCCAGATGCGGGCCGTGGGGCGGACCTCCGTCGCCGTGCACTGGCGGGCGACCGCGGACTGCCGGGTCACCCTGCTCGCTGAATCGTTCGGCCGCCCCCATCTGCTGGCGGACCTGACCGAGGCCATCGCCCACGAGGGCGTCGAGGTCGTCTCCGCCACCGTGGAGCCCCCCGTCGAGGGCCGGGTCCGGCACACCTACACCCTCCAGCTCCCCGACGCGGCCGGGCTCCCCGCCCTGATGCGCGCGATGCGGGACGTCCCGGGCGTCTACGACGTCAGCCGGGCGTAGCAGGCACAGGAGGCGCAGCGGGCGCGCGGGCTGCGGGCGCGCGGGCCGCGGGCGGGCGGGCCGGAAGGCGGGCTCGCGTGCCGGCGCGGACCCGGGGTCTGCGGACGGTCCCCCGGGGGCCTCGCCCGTACGGCGCCGGAAGGTCCCGTTCGGGTGGACGTGGCGCGCGTCGTGCACGGCCCCGCGGCGGGCGCTGGTAAGCGGTGGTGGATGCAGCTCTCCTCCCCCCGCCTGCGCGCCGCCCTGCTCGCCGCGGCCTCCCTCACCCTCGTCGCCGCGGTCCTGCCCCCGCCGAAGCCCCTGGGCATCGGCGACCGGCTCTTCCCCGAGCTGGGGAACCCCGGCTACGACGTCCTCTCGTACGACCTGTCCTTCACGTACAAGGACAACAAGAGCCCCCTCGACGCGGTCACCGTGATCGACGCCCGCGCGACGGCGCCGCTGGAGCGGATCAACCTCGACTTCACGCACGGGACCGTGGCGTCCGCCGAGGTCAACGGGGAGCCCGCCCGGTTCGAGAGCGTGGGGGAGGACCTCGTACTGACCCCCCGGCGCGCGGTGGCGGACGGCGGCCCGCTGCGCATCACGGTCCGGCACACCAGCGACCCGCGCGGCCGCGCCGACGGCGGCTGGGTGCCCACCGAGGACGGCCTGGCCATGGCCAACCAGGCGGACGCCGCCCACCGCGTCTTCCCCTGCAACGACCACCCCGCCGACAAGGCCCTCTTCACCTTCCGGATCAGCGCGCCCACCGGGCTCACCGCCGTCGCCAACGGCTACCAGGTCGCCCCGGCCCGGCGCACGGGCGCCGCCACGACGTGGACGTACCGCACCCGGCACCCCATGGCCACCGAGCTGGCCCAGGTCTCCGTGGGCCGCTCCGCCGTCGTGCACGGGACCGGACCGCACGGGCTGCCCCTGCGCGACGTGGTGCCCGCCGCCGACCGGCAGCGGCTGGACCCGTGGCTGAAGAAGACCGCCGGCCACATCGCGTGGATGGAGGAGCGGGTCGGCCGCTACCCCTTCGAGAACTACGGGGTGCTGATCGCCCGGGCGACGACCGGCTTCGAGCTGGAGACGCAGACCCTGTCGCTCTTCGAGAGCAGCCTGTTCTCGGGTGACGGCTACCCCGAGTGGTACGTCGAGTCGGTCATGGTCCACGAGCTCGCCCACCAGTGGTTCGGCGACAGCGTCAGCCCCCGCACCTGGTCCGACCTGTGGCTCAACGAGGGACACGCCACCTGGTACGAGGCCCTGTACGCGGACGGGCTCGGCAAGTACTCCCTGGAGCGGCGCATGCGCGAGGCGTACCAGCGCTCCGACCAGTGGCGGGCGGCGGGCGGCCCCCCGGCCGCACCGAAGGCCGCCGCGCCCGGCGAGAAGATCGGGCTGTTCCGGCCGGTGGTGTACGACGGCTCCGCGCTGATCCTGTACGCCCTGCGGCAGGAGGTCGGCACCGAGGCCTTCGACCGGATCGAACGGCGCTGGGTGGCCCAGTACCGGGACGGGATCGCGGGCACCGCCGACTTCGTACGCCTGGTCTCGCAGGAGGCGGGCCGCGACCTCGGGGCCTTCCTGGAGCCGTGGCTGTACGGGGCGAAGACCCCGCCCATGCCGGGCCACCCCGAGTGGAGCGCCCCGGCGCCGGACGGGGCGCCGGGCAAGGCCGCGACGGGCAGGGCGGCCGTGCCCGGCGGGAAAAGGGTGTGACCGCCGAGGAACGGGCATGTCACCATCGACGGGTCCGTTCGGGGAATCCCCGGGCGGTGTGACACGTTGGACGAGACAGCCACCGTGTCCCCGCCAGGCGCGACACCGCTATTCGAATCGACGTAAGGATCCAATGACCTCCTCTTCTTCCCCTTCCCAGGACGCGCGGGACGCACAGGACGTGCGTGACTCGCAGAGCTTCACCGAGAGCCTTCGGGCCGATGCCCTGATGGAAGAGGACGTCGCCTGGAGCCACGAGATCGACGGAGACCGGGACGGCGACCAGTTCGACCGTTCCGAGCGCGCGGCCCTGCGCCGTGTCGCCGGCCTCTCCACCGAGCTCGAAGACGTCACCGAGGTCGAGTACCGACAGCTCCGCCTGGAGCGCGTCGTCCTCGTCGGTGTCTGGACCTCCGGAACGGTGCAGGACGCGGAGAACTCCCTCGCGGAGCTCGCCGCCCTCGCCGAGACCGCGGGCGCTCTCGTACTGGACGGCGTGATCCAGCGCCGTGACAAGCCGGACCCGGCCACCTTCATCGGTTCGGGCAAGGCCCGCGAGCTGCGTGACATCGTCATGGAGAGCGGCGCCGACACCGTCGTCTGCGACGGTGAGCTCAGCCCCGGCCAGCTCATCGCCCTCGAAGACGTCGTCAAGGTCAAGGTGGTCGACCGGACCGCCCTGATCCTCGACATCTTCGCCCAGCACGCCAAGTCCCGAGAGGGCAAGGCGCAGGTCGCCCTCGCGCAGATGCAGTACATGCTGCCGCGCCTGCGCGGCTGGGGTCAGTCGCTGTCCCGGCAGATGGGTGGCGGCGGCGGTGGCGGCATGGCCACCCGAGGCCCCGGTGAGACCAAGATCGAGACCGACCGGCGACGGATCCGCGAGAAGATGGCGAAGATGCGCCGGGAGATCGCGGAGATGAAGACCGGCCGCGACATCAAGCGGCAGGAACGGCGCCGCAACAAGGTGCCCTCGGTCGCCATCGCCGGCTACACCAACGCGGGCAAGTCCTCGCTGCTCAACCGCCTCACGGGCGCGGGCGTGCTGGTGGAGAACGCCCTGTTCGCCACCCTCGACCCGACCGTGCGCCGGGCCGAGACGCCGAGCGGCCGGATCTACACCCTGGCCGACACGGTCGGATTCGTCCGGCACCTGCCCCACCACCTCGTCGAGGCGTTCCGCTCCACGATGGAGGAGGTCGGCGACTCCGACCTGATCCTGCACATCGTGGACGGTTCGCACCCGGCGCCGGAGGAGCAGCTGGCGGCGGTCCGCGAGGTCATCCGCGAGGTCGGCGCGGTCAACGTGCCCGAGATCGTGGTGATCAACAAAGCCGACGCCGCGGACCCGCTCGTCCTGCAGCGGCTGCTGCGCATCGAGCGGCACTCCATCGCCGTCTCGGCGCGGACGGGCACGGGCATCGAGGAACTCCTCGCGCTCATCGACTCCGAGCTGCCGCGCCCCGAGGTCGAGGTGGAGGCCCTCGTGCCGTACACCCGCGGCTCGCTGGTCGCCAAGGCGCATGCCGAGGGCGAGGTGATCTCCGAGGAGCACACCCCGGAGGGCACCCTCCTCAAGGCGCGCGTCCACCAGGAACTGGCGGCCGACCTGGCGCCCTACGCGCTGGCGAAGCAGTGACTCGGGCCGAGCCCTGACGACCGGCCGGCAGTAACACGGGCCGAGCCCTGACGACCGAGGGCCCCCTGCGATGCGCAGGGGGCCCTCGGTCGTCGGCGACCGGCTACTTGAACTTGTTGCTGACCGCGGTGAAGATGCCCTTCGCCTCCGGTCCCAGCCGCGGGCCGGCCAGCCAGCCCGCCTTGGCCGGGCCGATCGAGGTGTTGGACACCAGGGCCGGCCTGCCGTCGGCGCCCGCGGCGACCCAGCCGCCGCCGGAGGCGCCACCGGTCATCGTGCAGCCGATGCGGTACATGACCGGCTCGTTCGCCCTCAGGGTCAGCCGTCCCGGCCGGTCCGTGCACTGGAAGGCCTTCTGGCCGTCGAACGGCGCGGCGGCCGGGTAGCCCGTTGCCGTCAGGCTCGCGACCTTCGGCACGGCGGGCGCGGCGAACTCCACCGGGAGCGCCGAACCGACGGTCTCCTCAAGGGACTTGCCCTTGCCCTTCTCGGGCGTCACGTGCAGCACGGCGAAGTCGTACGGGGCGCCCGCGCCGCCGGTCGGACCACCCGTCGCGATCCACTGGTCGGACGTCTGCGCCCAGTCGCTCCACCACACGCCGAACGGGGCCACCTGGTCGCGGGGCGCGCCCTTCAGCTGCGCCGACGGCTTGCCCGCGTTGTTGTAGGAGGGCACGAAGGCGATGTTGCGGTACCAGCCGCCCGCCTTGCCCGCGTGCACGCAGTGGCCCGCTGTCCAGACCATGTTCGACTTGCCCGGGTGCGCGGGGTCCTTGACCACGGTCGCCGAGCAGACCATCGAGCCCTCGGGGCCGTCGAAGAAGACCTTCCCGGACTCCGGAACGCTCTGGTGGTACGGCGCGGCGGCCGGCTTGGCCGCCACCGGAGCCGGGGTCGGGTCGGTGACGCCCTGGTCCTTGCCCGCGTCCGGGTCGACGGACGGGCGCTGCGGCTGCTCGGCGTCACGCATGCGGTCCGGGTCCCACAGGTCCTCGATGATCGGGTTTATGTAGTCGCCCGCTTCGCGCAGCCAGTCCTCCTGCTTCCAGTTCTTCCACTCACCGCCCTTCCACTTCTCCAGGTCGATGCCGCGTTCCTTGAGCTTTTGCTTGAGCTGGTCCGGGATCTTGATCCCGTCCGTGTTCGGCAGGCTCGCCGCCACGGTCGGCTTGGCGTCGGCGCCGGCCTCCCCGTCGCCGGGGCCGCAGGCGGCGGCGGTCAGCACGAGGGCGGCCGCGCACAGCGTCGCGGTGACCGGTCGGTTCGGTCGCATGTCGTTCGTCCCCCTGGAGGTTCGAGGCGTTGGAGTGGAGCCCCCCACTATGCCGCTGCCGCCGAGGACGACACAGCCCGGGTCAGCGGTTCCTTTTGCTCATTCTTTGAGTACAAGGATCTTGGCCCCACCCGTGATCCGTCGCCGTCACCGTCGTTGGTACGTACGGGGGATGGGGGGAGCGTCCGTGTTCGAAACGCAATCCGTCAGTGAAATCAGTGCGGGAGGAGCGACACTCGTGGCATTCACCGAGCCGGCCGGGGCGGCCGCCGCGACACAGTCCCCGCCGCCCGACATGCCGCCGGCGGAACCCCAAGTGCCGCCGCAGACCGGCCGAACGGCGCGCCACGACGGCATCCTGCGCCGGCAGGCGCAGCGGGAGTCCGCGGCCCGGACGTACGCCCGCTCCCTGCCCATCGTCCCGGTGCGGGCGCGCGGGCTGACCATCGAGGGCGCCGACGGCCGGCGTTACCTCGACTGCCTCTCCGGCGCCGGTACCCTCGCGCTCGGACACAACCACCCGGTGGTCCTGGAAGCCGTCCGCGGCGTCCTCGACTCGGGTGCGCCGCTGCACGTCCTGGACCTCGCCACACCGGTCAAGGACGCCTTCACGACCGAGCTGTTCGCCAACCTCCCGCCGGCACTGGCCGCCGACGCGCGCATCCAGTTCTGCGGTCCCGCCGGCACGGACGCAGTGGAGGCGGCCCTCAAACTGGTCCGCACCGCGACCGGCCGCTCCGGACTGCTCGCCTTCACCGGGGCCTACCACGGCATGACCGCCGGTGCCCTGGAAGCGTCGGGGGGCGCCGCCGACGGCCGGGTGACCCGGCTTCCCTACCCGCAGGACTTCCGCTGCCCGTTCGGCGTCGGCGGCGCCGAGGGAGCCGAACTCGCCGCACGCTGGACGGAGAACCTGCTCGACGACCCCAAGGGCGGCATCCCCCTCCCCGCCGGCCTGATCGTCGAACCCGTGCAGGGCGAGGGCGGGGTCCATCCCGCCCCGGACGGCTGGCTGCGCCGCATCCGCGAGATCACCGCGTCGAGGGGGATCCCCCTCGTCGCCGACGAGGTCCAGACGGGCGTCGGCCGGACCGGGGCCTTCTGGGGCGTCGACCACGCCGGTGTCGTGCCCGACGTGATGGTCCTGTCCAAGGCGATCGGCGGCAGCCTTCCCCTCGCGGTGATCGTGTACCGGTCGGAGCTGGACGTCTGGGCACCCGGCGCCCACGCGGGAACCTTCCGCGGCAACCAGCTCGCCATGGCCGCAGGCACCGCCACGCTGGCCTTCGTCCGCGAGAACCGGCTCGCGGAGCGCGCCGCCGTCCTCGGCGACCGGATGACAGCGGCCCTGCGCGGCCTGGCAGCGGACGAGCCCTGCATCGGCGACGTCCGGGGGCGCGGCCTGATGATCGGCCTCGAACTCGTCGACCCCGACACCGGGGCCGCCGCACCGGCCCTCGCCTCCGCCGTCCGCCAGGAGTGCCTCGAACGCGGCCTGATCGTCGAACTCGGCGGCCGCCACAGCGCCGTGGTCCGGCTGCTCCCACCGCTGACCCTGACCGACGAACAGGCCGCGGCGGTCCTCGACCGCCTGTCCGACGCCATCCCGGCAGCCGCCCGCCGGACCCGCTGACCCGCACCGGAGGCCCCGCGATGCCCGAGCCGCACCCGTCCACCCCGAGCACCCCCACCGCCCCGAGCACCCCCACCGCCCCGAGCACCCCCACAGCCCCGGGCACCCCCCTCCCGCCCTCCGCTTCCTTCGGCACCACCCCTCCCGCCACGCCTACCGCGCCCTTCACCCAGGCCCCAACGGTCCAGCCCAACCCCTCCCCGGAGAGCGCGGCTTCCCCCACCGCTCTGCCCGCGACCACCCCGGAGGGGCCGGCTCACCCGCAGCCACGGCCCGCCGAGGCCCGGACGGCGTCCCCGCGCCCCGAGCCCTCGGCCACCGCCCCGGGACGGCCGGCACCGGCGTCCGCCGCCGACCCGGTACGCGACACCGCCCCGGCGCAGCCGCCCGCCGGTACCGCACCGGCAGCCACCCCGCCCCGCGGCGCGGAGCCCGTTCGGGCCACCGGCCCGCACACCCCCGAGGCCGCTCCGGCCGCCGGGCATCACGCCGACGCCGACGCCCGCACCGACGCCCGCACCGACGCCGGCCTTGACGCGGCCGAGGCCGCGCGCCCGCCAGCCCCGGAGGCCACCGCCGGCGGGCCGTCCCCGCAGGCCGCAGCGGCCGACGCCGGGGCGACCGCCACCGTGCCGCGGCAGAAGGACGGTACGGCCCGAGCCCGCACCGGCCGGACCGCTTTCGTCCGACCGGAGCCCGCCGCCGGACCCGACCCCCTGGACCACCCCGACCCGGCCCTCGCCGCCGAAGCCGCGGCGGTGGAGAACCTCCTCCGGTGCTGGATCCGCGAGTCCGGACTCCACCGCCCCCTCGGCCCCACCGGCAGTCCGCTGCGCATCCCCCTTCCCGCCTCCGGCACCGCCGTGCTGGTCGGTGTCCGCCACTGGTCCCCTGCGGGCTGGCACCGCTTCGGCCCCGCCCGCCTCGAAGGCACCGCCGCCACCGCGCCCTGCCTGGACGCCGTCACCCTCGCCGCGCTCATCGCCCGCGAGGGCGCGGGCGACGGCCGCGGCAGCTCCGACCTCGTCGGCCGGGTCGCCGACTCGGTGCGCCGTACCACCGAGTTCATCGCCGACCGGAGAGAACGTCCCACCGCCCCGGCCCCCGCCTGCCTGGACCGCTTCCTCACCGCCGAACAGTCACTCCTCCTCGGCCACCCCCTCCAGCCGGACCCGAAGAGCCGCGAAGGACTCTCCGAGACCGAGGCCCGTCACTACTCGCCCGAACTCCACGGCTCCTTCCCCCTGCACTGGTTCGCGGTCGCCCCCACCGCACTGGCCACCGAGTCCGCCTGGACCGAACGCGGCCGCCCCGTCTCCGCGCCGCAACTCCTCGGCCGCCTCGCCCCCGGACTTCCGCTGCCCAACGGCACCACCCCCCTTCCCCTGCACCCCTGGCAGGCCCGCGAACTCCTCCAGCGCCCCGCCGTCACCGCACTGCGCGACGCGGGACTCCTGCACGACCTGGGCCCGCACGGGGAGGCCTGGTACCCGACCTCCTCCGTCCGCACCGTCCACCGGCCGGGCGCCCCCGCGATGCTGAAGCTCTCCCTGGGCCTGCGGATCACCAACTCCCGCCGCGAGAACCTCCGCAAGGAACTCCACCGGGGCGTGGAGGTCCACCGGCTGCTCCGCACCGGCCTCGCCGAACAGTGGCAGGCGGCCCACCCGGGCTTCGACATCGTCCGCGACCCGGCCTGGGTGGCCGTGGACGCCCCGGACGGTACCCCCGTCCCCGGCCTCGACGCCCTGCTCCGTCACAACCCCTTCCGCTCGGGCGACGACGCCGTCTGCATCGCCGCGCTCACCTCCCCGCGCCCCTGGCCCGGCCGGACCACCATGAGCTCCCGGCTCGCCGAGATCGTCACCGGTCTCGCCGCCGCCACGGGGCACACCACCTCGGCCGTGGCCGCCGAGTGGTTCCTGCGCTACCTCGACCACGTGGTCCTGCCGGTCCTCGCCTTCGACGCCCTCGCAGGCATCGCCCTCGAAGCGCACCAGCAGAACACGCTGGTCCTCCTCGACCCGGCCGGCTGGCCGACCGGCGGTCGCTACCGCGACAACCAGGGCTACTACTTCCGCGAATCCCGCCGCGCCGAACTGGACCGACGGCTCCCCGGCATCGGCGGCCGCAGCGACACCTTCGTCTCCGACGCCGTCACCGACGAACGCTTCGCCTACTACCTCGGCATCAACAACGTCCTCGGCCTCATCGGCGCCTTCGGCTCCCAGCGACTCGCCGACGAACGCGTCCTCCTCGCCGCCTTCCGCCGCTTCCTCGCCAAGGCCGCGGGCCTCGGCCCGCTCCCCGCCCGGCTGCTCGACTCGCCCACCCTGCGCTGCAAGGCGAACCTCCTGACCCGCCTGGGCGGTCTCGACGAGCTCGTCGGCCCCGTCGACACCCAGTCCGTCTACGTCACCATCACCAACCCCCTTCACGATTGACGCGTCGGCGCCCGACGCGGAGAAGAGCCCCGATGCGCCTCACGGACCCCGCCGCCGACCTCGCCGGACCCCGCCACGACGCCCTGGACCCGGTCGAGGTCCCCGGCGCGCGCCGGCACGCCCCCGCACCACGTCTCAACGCCGACCTGCTGCCCCTGCTCGCCGAGGCCGACCTCCTCGATTCACCGGCCACCTGGGGCAGCGTCGCCACACGGGCCGGAGCCTTCCGCCTCGAACCCGTACGGCCGGGCCGGGACCTGGAGCTCCTCACCGCGTGGATGAACGACCCCGACGTGGACGCCTACTGGGAACTCGCCGGCTCCGCCGCCGTCACCGAGGCCCACCTGCGGTCCCAGCTCGACGGCGACGGCCGGAGCATTCCCTGCCTCGGCCTCCTCGACGGCACGCCGATCAGCTACTGGGAGATCTACCGGGCCGACCTCGACCCGCTCTCCCGGCACTACCCGGCGCGCCCCCACGACACGGGTATCCACCTGCTCATCGGAGACGGCACGAACCGGGGACGCGGGCTGGGCACCGCCCTGCTCCGCGCCGTCACCGAACTCGTCCTCGGCAACCGCCCCCGCTGCACACGCGTCGTCGCGGAACCGGACATCCGCAACACCCCCTCCGTATCGGCCTTCCTCAGCTCAGGCTTCCGCTGCCATGCGGAAATCGACCTCCCCGAGAAGCGCGCCGCCCTGATGGTCCGGGAGCGGGTGCTGCGCAATCTCCTCTGATCGCCGCCCCGCACGTCCCGACCGTCGTCGTCGCTCCGCACCTCTCCCTTGGAAAACTCTGCGCCGCGCAGCAAAGTTCCCGATCTTCGAGGAGTTCCGTGCCGAATCTTCCCGCAGCCCCCGGCCCGACGGATCCGGTCCTGCCGCCGTCACCGCAAGCCCTCTGCACTCCGCCCGAACTCACACGTCCGACCTGGGACTTCGCCGCCCGTCGGCTCCTCGCCAAGATGCTCGCCGAATTCGCCTACGAGGAGATCGTCCGCCCCGAGCCCGCGCCGGCCGCCGCCGGTGACGCATGGACCCTGACCCTCGACGACGGCAGCGGCCTCGGCTTCCGCGCCCGCCGTCGTGCGTACGGCAGCTGGCACGTCGCACCGGACACCATCACCCTCACACCGGCCCCGCCCGCGCCGCCCGCCCCGGTCGCCTTCGGGGACCCGTACGACTTCCTCGTCCGCGCCCGCAGCCTCCTGGGCCTCGACGGAGCCACCCTCGGCCACCTCGTCCGCGAGCTGAGCGCCACCCTGGCCGCCGACGCCCGGATCGACCACACCGCCCTCACCGCCGACGTCCTCGCCGACCTCGACTACGCCGCCCTCGAAGGCCATCAGACCGGGCACCCCTGGCTCGTCCTCAACAAGGGCCGCATCGGACTGTCCTCCTCCGACACCGCCGCCTGGGCCCCCGAGGCCCGCAACCGCCAGCGCCTGCCCTGGCTCGCCGCGCGCACCACCCTCGCCGCCTACCGGGGCACCGCCGGGCTGGAGGACCCCGCCCGGCTCTACGCCGCGGAACTCGACCCCGCCACCCGCGCGGCCTTCGACCAGAGCCTGCGCGACCGCGGCCTGGACCCGCTGCGCTACCTCTACTTCCCCGTGCACCCCTGGCAGTGGGACGAGGTCGTCGTCCCCCTCTTCGCCCCGGCGCTCGCCTCCGGCGACCTCGTCCCGCTCCCCGCCGACCCGGACGTCCGCCTGCCACAGCAGTCGATCCGCACCTTCCTCAACCTCAGCCGTCCCGACCGGCACAGCGTCAAACTCCCGCTGTCCGTCTTCAACACGATGGTCTGGCGCGGACTGCCCTCCGACCTCGCCCTCGCCGCCCCAGCCGTCACCGCCTGGATCCACTCCCTCCGCGAGGCCGACCCCTTCCTGCGCGACGAGTGCCGGGTCGTCCTGCTCGGCGAGGTCGCCTCCGTCACCGTCCGCCACCCCGTCTACGACCGGCTGCCCGAGGTCCCGTACCAGTACAAGGAGCTCCTCGGCGCGATCTGGCGCGAGCCGCTCACCGGCCTGCTCGCCGCGGGGGAGCGCGCCCGCACGCTCGCCTCGCTGCTCCACACCGACCCGCGCGGCCGGTCCTTCACCGCCGAGCTCGTCGCCCGCTCCGGCCTGACCCCCACCGTCTGGCTCCGGCGCCTCTTCGCCGCAGTCCTGCCACCGCTGCTCCACTTCCTCTACCGCTACGGCACCGTCTTCTCCCCGCACGGCGAGAACACCGTCGTGATCTTCGACGAGCACGACGTGCCGGTCCGGCTCGCCGTCAAGGACTTCGTGGACGACGTCAACATCACCGACGAGCCGCTGCCCGAGCTGGCCTCCGTGCCCGCCGAGGTCCGGGCCGTCCTGCTCACCGAGCCCGCCGACTTCCTGCCGCAGTTCATCCATTCCGGTCTGTTCGTCGGAGTCTTCCGCTACCTGTCCGCGCTCTGCGAGGACCGCCTCGGCGTCCCGGAGGGCGATTTCTGGTCGCTCGTCCGGGCCGAGATCATGCGCCACCAGGCGCGCTTCCCGGAGCTGAAGGACCGCTACGAGCTCTTCGACCTGCTCGGCGAGCGCATCGTACGGCTGTGTCTGAACAGGAACCGGCTCTACGAGGACGGCTACCGCGACCGCCCCGACCGCCCGCACGCCGTGCGGTACGGCACCGTGTCCAACCCCCTCCACCGGCCATGAATCCCCGCCGGTGTGCGCCCGGTGTCAGCGGGGCCCCGTAGGGTTGGCAGTGCTATGACGAAGCCCTCCCTCCCCGACCTGCTGCACGCCGCCGTCTCCGCCGTCGGCGGCACGGAGCGCCCCGGCCAGGTGGCCATGGCCGAAGCCGTCGCCGAAGCGATCGACGAGAACTCCCACCGGCTCATCCAGGCGGGTACCGGCACCGGTAAGTCCCTCGGCTACCTCGTGCCGGCCCTCGCCCACGGCGAGCGGGTGGTCGTGGCCACCGCCACCCTCGCCCTCCAGCGGCAGCTCGTCGAGCGTGACCTGCCCCGGACGGTGGACGCACTGCATCCGCAGCTGCGCCGCCGGCCGCAGTTCGCCATGCTCAAGGGCCGGTCGAACTACCTGTGCCTGCACCGTCTGCACGAGGGCGCCCCGCAGGACGAGGAGGAGGGCCTCTTCGACCAGTTCGAGGCGGCCGCCCCGACGAGCAAGCTTGGCCAGGACCTGCTGCGCCTGCGCGACTGGGCAGACGAGACCGAGACCGGCGACCGCGACGACCTGACACCGGGTGTGTCGGACAAGGCCTGGTCGCAGATCTCCGTCTCCTCCCGGGAGTGCCTGGGCGCGACGAAGTGCGCGTACGGTGCGGAGTGCTTCGCCGAGGCCGCGCGTGAGCGGGCCAAGCTCGCGGACGTGGTCGTCACCAACCACGCCCTGCTGGCCATCGACGCCATCGAGGGCGCGCCGGTGCTCCCGCAGCACGAGGTGCTCATCGTGGACGAGGCCCACGAGCTGGTCTCCCGGGTGACGGGCGTCGCCACCGGTGAACTCACCCCCGGGCAGGTCAACCGGGCGGTCAAGCGTGCCGCCAAGCTGGTCGACGAGAAGACCGCGGACGCCCTGCAGACCGCGTCCGAGTCCTTCGAGCGCGTCATGGAGCTGGCGCTCCCGGGCCGCCTGGAGCAGGTGCCCGAGGACCTGGGCTACGCCCTGATGTCCCTGCGGGACGCCGCGCGCAACGTGATCTCGGCGATCGGCGCGACCCGCGACAAGTCCGTCCACGACGAGGACGCGGTCCGCAAGCAGGCCCTGGCGGCGGTGGAGAGCATCCACGGGGTGGCGGAGCGGATCACGAACGGCTCCGAGTACGACGTCGTCTGGTACGAGCGCCACGACCGCTTCGGCGCCACCCTCCGGGTCGCGCCGCTGTCGGTGTCCGGGCTGCTGCGCGAGAAGCTCTTCGAGGACCGTTCGGTGGTCCTTACCTCGGCCACCCTGAAGATCGGCGGCGACTTCAACGGCGTCGCCGCGTCCATGGGACTCTCCCCGGAGGGCGTCGAGGGGGACGACGTGCCCCAGTGGAAGGGCCTGGACGTCGGTTCGCCCTTCGACTACCCGAAGCAGGGCATCCTCTACGTCGCCAAGCACCTGGCCACGCCGGGCCGTGAGGGCACCCGCGGCGACATGATGGACGAGCTCGCCGAACTGATCGAGGCGGCGGGCGGCCGTACCCTCGGGCTGTTCTCCTCCATGCGCGGCGCCAAGGCGGCCGCCGAGGAGCTGCGCGGCCGGATCGACCACCCGGTCCTGCTCCAGGGCGAGGAGACGCTCGGCGAACTGATCAAGGCCTTCGCCGCCGACCCGAAGACCTGCCTGTTCGGGACGCTGTCCCTCTGGCAGGGCGTGGACGTGCCCGGCCCCAGCTGCCAGCTGGTCGTCATGGACCGGATCCCCTTCCCGCGCCCGGACGACCCGCTGATGAGCGCGCGCCAGAAGTCGGTGGAGGAGCACGGCGGGAACGGCTTCATGGCCGTCGCCGCCACGCACGCCGCTCTGCTGATGGCGCAGGGCGCGGGCCGGCTCGTACGGGCCACGGGTGACCGGGGTGTCGTGGCGGTCCTCGACCCCCGCCTGGCCACGGCCCGGTACGGGAGCTTCCTGCGGGCCACGCTGCCGGACTTCTGGTACACCAACGACCGCAACCAGGTCCGCCGCTCGCTCGCCGCGATCGACGCTGCCGCCCGGGCCGACGACAAGTAGCCCCCGCGACGTGCGCGGGAGCGGCGGCGCAGGGCGCCGCGGGGAACGAAACAACCCCCGGGACCGGCGCAGTGGGTCCCGGGGGCTGGCTAGGGAGGGGCGGGGTCAGACGCGGCGCAGCACGGCGACGACCTTGCCGAGGATGGTCGCCTCGTCGCCGGGGATCGGCTGGTAGGCGGCGTTGTGCGGGAGGAGCCAGACGTGGCCGTCCTCGCGCTTGAAGCGCTTGACGGTGGCTTCGCCGTCGAGCATCGCGGCGACGATGTCGCCGTTCTCGGCGACGGGCTGGCGGCGGACGGTGACCCAGTCGCCGTCGCAGATCGCGGCTTCGATCATCGAGTCGCCGACGACCTTGAGCACGAAGAGCTCACCGTCCCCGACGAGCTGCCGGGGGAGCGGGAACACGTCCTCGACCGACTCCTCGGCGAGGATGGGGCCGCCGGCTGCGATCCGGCCGACCAGGGGGACGTAGGAGGCGGCGGGCTTCCCGGTCGTGTCGGTGGGCTGCGAGCTGGGCTGGTCCGAGCCGCGGACCTCGTAGGCCCTGGGCCGGTGCGGGTCGCGGCGCAGGAAGCCCTTGCGCTCCAGGGCCATCAGCTGGTGTGCCACCGACGACGTGCTGGACAGACCCACGGCCTGGCCGATCTCCCGCATCGACGGCGGGTAACCCCGGCGCTGCACGGAGTCGCGAATGACCTCGATGACCCTCCGCTGCCGGTCCGTGAGCCCGGAGCTGTCGGCGCGGATGCCTGGAGGTCGACCTGGCAGCGAGCGTGCGGGGCGCACTGCGGCCTCCGCGTCCGGGTTCAGGTTTGCGTCGTTCATGGCATGCACCGGATCGAGTCGGCTCTGGGAGCGGTTCTGGGTAGTGATGGCGGCACTGTCTGCGGTGGTGGTCACGTCGGTCGGCCCCTCTCGAAATGTTCTCCCTAGCTGGACAACGGTAGTTGCTTTCGAAAGGTTGCGCCAAACACACGTTCGAGTGAAAAATCGCAGATCGCCCTGCGTGGGTGAATCGCGAGGTGTATGGGCGATCGGATCGACGAACGCGGGTTCGGTCCGTGTCCCGGTGCTTACGGTACCCTTCCCGGTCGTGACGCCGCCGTCGGGCCGTGGCCCAGTGTGGCACCCGAGGCCCTCGTATCCGGGTATCGGACGCCGCGACACGCAGAGGTGTCCAAATCCGCCGCAACCCAAGATCTAGTGGTTGGATGAGCGCGGCCGCCTAGAAGTTGTGGTCCCTGGGTCCGCTGAGGCTCCCGGGATCGCATATGCTGGTGGCTGCTCCGCGAGCCCCCGACAGAGCGCGACTTTGTCGTTCAGGGGCTCCGTGGGGTGATTCAGTCGTGCCGAGAAGGAGGGTGAGGGAACCATGCACTGCCCCTTCTGCAGGCACCCCGACAGCCGCGTCGTCGACAGCCGCACCACGGACGACGGCACGTCGATCCGTCGGCGCCGTCAGTGCCCCGACTGCTCCCGTCGCTTCACGACGGTGGAGACGGCCTCGCTGATGGTGATCAAGCGCAGCGGGGTGACCGAACCCTTCAGCCGTACCAAGGTCATCTCCGGCGTGCGCAAGGCGTGCCAGGGGCGGCCGGTCACCGAGGACGCCCTCGCCAAGCTCGGCCAGCGGGTCGAGGAGGCGGTGCGCGCCACCGGGAGCGCCGAGCTGACCACCCACGACGTGGGTCTGGCCATACTCGGCCCCTTGCAGGAACTCGATCTGGTCGCGTACCTGCGCTTCGCGTCCGTTTACAAAGCGTTCGACACCCTCGAAGACTTCGAGACCGCCATCGCGGAGCTCCGCGTGCCGCGGCCTCACCCCGAAGAGTGCGAGCAGGGCGGGACCGCTCCGGTCCCCGTGCCCGCCTCCGCCGCCGACTGACCGGGCTGCCCGCGGCGCGGTGCTCGGGCACCGGGTCGCGGCCGGTCGGCCGTGCGAAGAGACGTAGATACAGAGACACAGCACTGTGCCGCGGAATATCGCTGGCACTTTAGGGCGTTTTTGCCCGCATATGGGAGGCAGCGGCATGACAGAGACGGCGAGCAGCTCGGCACGTGGTTCCCGCGCCAAGGGGACCAAGGCCGCCAAGGGCGGCCTGCGGATCGAGCGCATCCACACCACCCCCGGCGTGCACCCGTACGACGAGGTGAACTGGGAGCTTCGTGACGTCGTCATGACCAACTGGCGCGACGGCTCGGTCAACTTCGAGCAGCGCGGCGTCGAGTTCCCCGACTTCTGGTCGGTGAACGCGGTCAACATCGTCACCAGCAAGTACTTCCGTGGCGCGGTCGGCACCCCGCAGCGCGAGACCGGTCTGAAGCAGCTGATCGACCGGATCGTGAAGACCTACACGAAGGCCGGCGAGGACCACGACTACTTCTCGTCGCCCGCCGACGCGGAGATCTTCGAGCACGAGCTGACCTACGCCCTCCTGCACCAGATCTTCAGCTTCAACTCCCCGGTGTGGTTCAACGTCGGTACGCCGCAGCCGCAGCAGGTCTCCGCCTGCTTCATCCTGTCCGTCGACGACTCCATGGAGTCCATCCTCGACTGGTACAAGGAAGAGGGCATGATCTTCAAGGGCGGCTCCGGCGCCGGCCTGAACCTCTCCCGCATCCGCTCCTCCAAGGAACTCCTCTCCTCCGGCGGCAACGCCTCCGGCCCGGTCTCCTTCATGCGCGGCGCCGACGCGTCCGCCGGAACGATCAAGTCGGGCGGCGCCACCCGCCGCGCGGCCAAGATGGTCGTCCTGGACGTGGACCACCCGGACGTCGAGGCCTTCATCGAGACCAAGGTGAAGGAGGAGGAGAAGATCCGCGCCCTGCGCGACGCGGGCTTCGACATGGACCTGGGCGGCGACGACATCACCTCCGTCCAGTACCAGAACGCCAACAACTCCGTCCGCGTGAACGACGAGTTCATGACGGCCGTCGAGAACGGCACCGAATTCGGCCTGCGGGCCCGCATGACCGGCGAGGTCATCGAGAAGGTCGACGCCAAGGCGCTCTTCCGCAAGCTCGCCGAGGCCGCGTGGGCCTGTGCCGACCCGGGCATCCAGTACGACGGTGTGATCAACAACTGGCACACCTGCCCCGAGTCCGGCCGCATCACCGCGTCCAACCCCTGCAGCGAGTACATGCACCTGGACAACACGTCCTGCAACCTCGCCTCGCTGAACCTGATGAAGTTCCTGAACGACGACGGCAAGGGCGACCAGTCCTTCGACGCCGAGCGCTTCGCCAAGGTCGTCGAGCTCGTCATCACCGCGATGGACATCTCGATCTGCTTCGCGGACTTCCCGACGCAGAAGATCGGCGAGAACACCCGGGCCTTCCGCCAGCTGGGCATCGGCTACGCCAACCTCGGCGCCCTGCTCATGGCCACCGGCCACGCGTACGACTCGGACGGCGGCCGCACCCTCGCCGCCTCGATCACCTCGCTGATGACCGGTACCGCCTACAAGCGCTCCGCCGAGCTGGCCGCCATCGTCGGCCCGTACGACGGCTACGCCCGCAACGCCGAGGCGCACAAGCGCGTCATGAAGCAGCACGCCGACGCCAACGCCGTCGCGCCGCGCACCGACGACCTGGACAACTCGATCTGGGCCGCGGCCACCGAGGCCTGGCAGGACGTCCTGCGCCTCGGCGAGAAGAACGGCTTCCGCAACTCCCAGGCCTCCGTCCTCGCGCCCACCGGCACCATCGGCCTCGCGATGTCCTGCGACACCACCGGTGTCGAGCCGGACCTGGCCCTGGTCAAGTTCAAGAAGCTCGTCGGCGGCGGCTCGATGCAGATCGTCAACGGCACCGTCCCGCAGGCCCTGCGCCGCCTGGGCTACCAGGAGGAGCAGGTCGAGGCGATCGTCGCCCACATCGCCGAGCACGGTGTGGTCGTCGACGCCCCGGGCCTGAAGACCGAGCACTACGAGGTCTTCGACTGCGCCATGGGCGAGCGCTCCATCTCCGCGATGGGCCACGTCCGGATGATGGCCGCGATCCAGCCCTGGATCTCCGGCGCGATCTCGAAGACGGTCAACATGCCGGAGTCGGCGACCGTCGAGGAGATCGAGGAGATCTACTTCGAGGCGTGGAAGCTCGGCGTCAAGGCGCTCGCGATCTACCGCGACAACTGCAAGGTCGGCCAGCCCCTCTCCGCCAAGAAGAAGGAGGAGGAGAAGGAGGAGGTCACCGCCAAGACGGAGGAGACCATCCGCGCCGCCGTCGAGAAGGTCATCGAGTACCGCCCCGTCCGCAAGCGCCTCCCGAAGGGCCGCCCGGGCATCACCACCTCCTTCACGGTGGGCGGCGCCGAGGGCTACATGACCGCGAACTCCTACCCGGACGACGGTCTGGGCGAGGTCTTCCTGAAGATGTCCAAGCAGGGCTCGACCCTCGCGGGCATGATGGACGCCTTCTCCATCGCCGTCTCCGTCGGCCTCCAGTACGGCGTTCCGCTGGAGACCTACGTCTCGAAGTTCACGAACATGCGCTTCGAGCCGGCCGGTATGACGGACGACCCGGACGTGCGGATGGCGCAGTCGATCGTCGACTACATCTTCCGCCGCCTGGCGCTGGACTTCCTGCCCTTCGAGACCCGCTCGGCCCTCGGCATCCACACGGCCGAGGAGCGTCAGCGCCACCTGGAGACCGGCTCCTACGAGCCGCTCGAGGAGGAGCTGGACACCGAGACGCTGGCCCAGTCCGCCCCGCTCGCCGCGGTGCCGTCCGCCCCGAAGCCGGCCCCGGTCGCCGTCCCGGCCCCGGAGCGCAAGACGGCCCACAGCAGCGCCGAACTGGTCGAGATGCAGCTCGGCGTCTCCGCCGACGCCCCGCTCTGCTTCTCCTGCGGCACCAAGATGCAGCGCGCCGGCTCCTGCTACATCTGCGAGGGCTGCGGCTCCACCAGCGGCTGCAGCTGATACCCGGCACAGCGGCGCCGACGCGCCGTGACTGACCGTGGTCCACGAAGGGGACCGGCCCGTGGCCGGTCCCCTTCGCGCGTCGGCGGTCGGTGGGGATGCGGCGGGCGGGCGAAAAGCAGGTTGGCCGCAGGGCGGTCATGGCGATCATTGTGCGGGGCGCGCACGTGCCCCGGCCCGGGATTTCCTCGGGCGTGCGACGCCGGACGGCGGCGGGGAACAAGGGGGAACGGGGACCATGTGGAGCGGTGAAGAGCTGGACCTGGACGCGTACCTGACGCGGATCGGGCTCGGAGACGGTTCCGGGATGGGGGAACTCCGGCCCGACCTCCCCACGTTGTACGCAGTGCACCGGGCCCACACCGCCGCCATCACCTTCGAGAGCTTGGACGTCCTGCTCGGCCGCCCCGTCGCGCTGGACGTTCCGTCGATCGAGGCGAAGCTCGTGCACGGCCGCCGCGGCGGCTACTGCTACGAGCAGAACTCGCTGCTGGCCGCCGCCCTGGAGCGGATCGGCTTCGAGGTCACCGGGCGCGGAGCCCGCAACCGCACCCGCGGGGACGCGCTGCTCGCGGTGACCCATGCGGTCCTCGTCGTGACCGTCGACGGTGAGGAATGGCTGTGCGACGCCGGCTTCGGCCACCAGGGGCCGCGCGAGCCGGTTCCACTGGCGTGCCCCGGTGCCGAGGTGGAACAGGGGAAGTGGACGTACCGCATCCGCGAGGAGGCGGCCGGGGTCCTCGCGCTGTGCCTGCGGCGCGGGGAGACCTGGCGGGACCTCTACGCCTTCTCCCCACAGCACTACCACCCCGTCGACTACGTCGTGCTCAACCACTACAGCTCGGGTCACCCCCGCTCCTCCTTCGTCGGGAGGCTGATCGTCCAGCGCCCCGGCGACGACGTCCGCCGGGCGCTCGTCGGGCGGGAGCTGACCACCCTGCACCCCGACGGGAAGACCGGGACGCGCCTCGTCGAACCGGACGAACTGCTCGTCGTGCTCGACCGGGAGTTCGGTCTTCGGCTGCCCGATCGGGACGCGGCGGAACTGGTGGGGATGTACCGCGCCGAGGACTGACCGGGGCCGCGTCCCGGCCCGTACGATGGCGCCGTGCTGGTCAAGTGGATTCGCTGCACGGTGACGGACCGACGCGGGTTCGAGCGCGGGCAGCGAAAATGGGCGGGGCTGCCGGGCGAGCCGGGCTTCCGGGGGCAGGGCGGCGGCTGGAGCAGGGGCCGGCAGGGGGTCGCGCACGTCTTCGCGTTCTGGGAGAGCCGGTCCTTCTACGACTCCTTCATGGCACGCTCCCACGACAGACTGGCCGCCGCCCAGCACGGCACCTACACCGACCTGCGGGTGACCCTCTTCGACCACCGCTTCGACGTGAAGACCGGCTTCGAGCCGCGCTTCACCGACGCCGACGTGGTCCGGGTCGCCCACACCCGGGTGCGCGAGGGCCGGGTCGACCACTTCGCCCTCATGCAGGAGAAGGTGTGGAACCCGGCCATGGCGGGGTCGCCCGGGATGATCCGGGGCCTCTTCGGAGAGGCCCCCGGCCGGGAGTTCCTGGTGCTCTCCATGTGGCACGCCGCCGCCGAGCACGGCAAGTACCGGCAGGAACGGGTCGAGCGGCTGTCCCTGCGCGCCCAGATCCAGGCGGACGTGGAGGCCCTCACCGGGGACGTCGTCGACCTCGAACCGTCCTGGACGGTGTGACCGTATGACGATCGCCAGGCCGACCGGCGTGCCCGGTCGGCCGGCCCGGTCGTGGCCGAATAGGGTCGTGGGATGGTTCGACCACGGCGCATCGTCCTTGTCCGACACGGGGAATCGGAGGGAAACGCCGACGACTCGGTGTACGAGAGGGAACCCGACCACGCCCTGCGGCTGACCCGGAACGGCCGTGAGCAGGCCGCGGCGGCGGGCGTCCGGCTGCGCGAGATCTTCGGCAACGAGACCATCAGCGCCTACGTCTCCCCGTACCGCCGGACCCTCCAGACCTTCCGCGAACTCGGGCTCGATCCCACCCGGGTCCGGATGCGGGAGGAGCCGCGACTGCGCGAGCAGGACTGGGGGAACTGGCAGGACCGGGCGGACGTCAAGCTCCAGAAGGCCTACCGGGACGCCTACGGGCACTTCTTCTACCGCTTCGCGCAGGGCGAGTCCGGGGCCGACGTGTACGACCGGGTCGGATCCTTCCTGGAAAGCCTCTACCGCAGCTTCGAAGCCCCGGACCATCCGCAGAACGTGCTGCTGGTGACGCACGGACTGACGATGCGGCTGTTCTGCATGCGCTGGTTCCACTGGTCGGTGGCCGAATTCGAGGCCCTGTCCAATCCGGGGAACGGTGATTTCCGGATGCTCCTGCTGGGTCCCGACGGCCGGTACCGGATGGACCGCCCGTTTGAGCGGTGGACCACACCGGAGCCTTATGACCTGGACGGCTAGAGTGACCCGCGATGACGCCTGACTCCACTCCCGAACGGCGCTACGCGCGCGCCATGGCCAGCCTCCGCGGGCTGGCGCTGGGTGATGCCCTCGGCTCCCAGTACTTCGTCCCCGTGAACTACCCGCTGCTCAAGCGGCGCGAGGTGCCCACCGGCACCCGGACCTGGCAGTGGACCGACGACACCGAGATGGCCTGCTCGGTGGTGGCCGTGCTCGCCGGACACGGGCGGATCGACCAGGACGCCCTCGCGATGTCCTTCGCCCGGCACCACGATTTCGACCGGGGCTACGGGCCCGCGGTGAACCGGATGCTGCGTCTGGTGCGGGAGGGCGAGGACTGGCGCACGCTGGCGGCCGAACTGTTCAACGGGCAGGGCTCGTGGGGCAACGGCGCCGCCATGCGCATCGCACCACTCGGTGCCTGGTACGCCGACGACCCGGAGCAGGCCACGCACCAGGCGGAGATCTCCGCCTACACGACCCACCAGCACCGCGAGGCCGTGTGCGGGGCGATGGCCGTCGCGGCCGCGGCCGCGTTGGCCGCCGGTACCGACGCCCCGCCGAAGGCGGCCGACCTGCTCGACGGAGTGATCGCGCTCGTGCCCCGCAGCGCGGTCGGGGCCGGGCTGCGGCGGGCCCGGGACATGCTGGACTACGGCGACGCGACGACCGTCGCGGCGGTGCTCGGCTGCGGGCGCCGCACGAGCGCCCACGACACCGTGCCGTTCGCCCTGTGGTCGGCGGCGCGGGCCCTGGACGACTACGAGCGGGCGTTCTGGACCACCGCACAGGTCGGCGGGGACGTCGACACGACCTGCGCCATCGTGGGCGGGGTCCTGGGCGCGCGGGGGGACGCGGTGCTGCCGGCCGCGTGGCTGGCCCGCACCGAGGCGCTGCCGGCCTGGCTGCCGGAGACGGCTGCCTGACTCCCGGTGGTCCGCGGGCGCGACGATCCGCGGGCGCGACGGTCCGCGTCCGATTGTCACGGTCCTGCCACAGCACGCTTTTGATCCTGTTCAAAACACTGTGATCGCTGCCTACCCTGTCCCCCTCGCCGCCCCGATCTGAACGCCGGGGCGGCCGACAGGGGAGGGGACCCGATGTCAGAGAACACCGGCGGGGCGAACGAAGCCCGGCCCGAGGCGGCGGCGAACGCGGAGGCCGCGACGGGGGATTCGCCCTCGGGCCCGGCCCCGGCCCCGTCGTCGGCTCCGGTCCCGTCTTCGGCTGCGGCCGACAGCCCGCCCGCCGACGCGAGCCCGCCCGCCGACGCGACCCGGCCCCGGCCCGGCGCACACGCCGGCAGCCCGGGCTGGCAGCCGCACCACCACCCGATGCAACCGCGTCCCTGGGGACCGCCGTCCCCGAGGCCACCCGCGAAGCCCTCCTGGGCCACGCTGGTGCGCCCCGCCGAAGCCGCCCCCGTGCGGACCGCGGCCCTCGTCGCCGTGCTCGCCTCCGGCCTCGCCGCCGCGCTGCTCCTCGCCGACGGGATGGGCCCCGGCCTGCTGCTCGCCGTGGTGCCCGCCGCCGTCGCCGCGTACGTCGCCGCCCGCGCGGCCGGACGTACCGCCCGGCCGTGGACCCTCGTCTGGGTGCTCGGCTGCCTCGCGCTCCTCGTCGTACCCGCCCTGCGCGACTCCGCGTGGCCGGCCACCCTCGCGATCCTGGCCGCCGTACTGCTGGGCGCGCTCGCCCTGCACGGCAGCCGCAGCTGGCCCGGGGTCTTCCTCAGCCCGCTAGGCTTCGCCGATTCCGCGGTGTCCGGCACGGCCTGGATGCTCAAGGGGCTGCGCTCGCGCGGCGGGATCGGCAAGGACCGCTGGCTGCCCGTCGCCAAGGCGGCCGCCGTGGCCGTGGGCCTGCTGGTGCTCTTCGGCGCGCTGTTCGCCTCCGCCGATGCGGCGTTCGCCGATCTCCTGGGCGGCCTGATACCCGACGTGTCGGTCGAGGACGGCCCCGTCCGCTTCATGCTCTTCGTCCTCGGCGCGGCCGTCGCGATCGCGGTGGCCCGCACCGCCGCCGCCCCGCTGCGCTGGGACCGGATCGAGATCACTCCGGGCACGCCGCGCTCCCGGGTCGAATGGGCCCTTCCGCTCGTCGTGCTCAACCTGCTCTTCGCCGGGTTCAACGCCGTTCAGCTGGCCGTCCTGTTCGGCGGCTACGACAAGGTCCTGGAGAGCACCGGCCTCACCTACGCGGAGTACGCGCGGCAGGGGTTCTGGCAACTGCTCTGGGCCACCCTGCTCACCCTCGTGGTGATCGCGCTCGCCCTGCGCTGGGCGCCGCGCTCCGGGGCCGGGGACCGCCGCATGGTCCGGGTGGTCCTCGGCATCCTGTGCGCGCTGACGCTCGTCGTGGTCGCGGCCGCGCTGCGCCGCATGGACCTCTACGTGGACGCGTACGGTTTGACCAGGCTGCGTGTCTCGGTGGCCGCGATGGAGCTCTGGCTCGGGCTGGTCATCGTTCTGATCATGGCGGCCGGGGTGTTCGGCGCGCGCTGGCTGCCCCGCGCGGTCGCCGGCAGCGCGGCGGCCGCGGTCCTGGCCTTCGGGCTGCTGTCCCCGGACGGGATGGTCGCCGAGCGGAACGTGGCCCGCTTCGAGAAGGACCAGAAGATCGACCTGGCCTACTTCCAGTCCCTGTCGGCGGACGCCGTCCCCGCGCTGGACCGGCTGCCGGAGCCCCAGCGCTCCTGCGCCCTGCGCGGGATCAACGACGACATGGCCGAGGCCGGCGACGTCCCCTGGTACGCGATGAGCCTGGGCGAACGCCGGGCCCGGGAGATCCTGCGCGAGCGACCGGTGACGGCGTCGTACGAGGTCTGCTCCCGCATGGGCGCCTTCGGCAGCCGTACCGAGTACTAGGGGATGTGACACCGGAAGCCGACGGGGCCGGGTGCGGGGATCTCCCCGCGCCCGGCCCGCGCGTCCGCGGGGCGGCCGGTCAGGCGGCCGGGCCGGCCTTCGCGGCGGCGCCGGCCAGGGCGTCCAGGTCGCTCCGGCGCACCCGGATCACCAGCAGGGCGGTGGCCAGGGCCAGACCGGCCATCGCCACGGCGGCCGTGAACGAGGTGGAGATGCCCTGGGCCAGGACCAGGTCCCCCCAGGGGTCGGGAAGCCGGCCGGTCTGCTGGAAGGCGGCGGCCGCCGCGGGATCCGCCTGGGCCAGGAAGGCGGGGACCTGCTGGGTGGCTTCCTCGCGGCTGGCCGTGCCGAAGACGGTGACCAGGATCGACAGGCCGAGCGAGCCGCCCACCTGCTGGCTGGCGTTCAGCAGGCCCGAGGCGGCGCCGGCCTCCTTCGGGTCCACCCCCGAGACGGCCGTCAGGGTCAGCGTCACGAAGTTCAGGCCCATGCCGAAGCCGAACAGCAGCATCGGTCCGAGCACCCCGGAGAGGTAGGTGCTGTCGGTCCGCAGGAGGGTCAGCCAGGCCAGTCCGGCGCCGGTGAGCGCCGAGCCGAGGACCATGAAGGGCTTGGGGCCGAAGCGCGGCAGGAAGCGCTGCGACAGACCGGCGGCGGTGACGATGGCGACCGTGACGGGCAGGAAGCCCAGGCCCGACCGGATCGGGGAGAAGCCCAGCACGTTCTGTACGAACTGGACGATGAAGAAGAACATCCCGAACATCGCCGCGGCGAGGCCCAGCATGATCACGTACGTGCCGGTGCGGTTGCGGTCGGCGAACATGCGCAGCGGGATGATCGGTTCGCGGGCCCGCGACTCGATGATGACGAAGAGCGCCAGCAGGACCAGGGCCGCGGCGAACGAACCGAGGGTGAGCCGGTCGCGCCAGCCCTCCTCGGAGGCGCGGATGAAGCCGTAGACGAGCGAGGCCATGCCGCCGGTGGAGGTGAGGGCTCCGGCGATGTCGAACCGGCCGGGGTGGCGCTCGGACTCGCTGATGTAGAGCGGGGTGAGCACCGCGATCAGCACGCCGATCGGCACGTTGACGAAGAGGACCCAGCGCCAGTCGAGCCATTCGGTCAGCATGCCGCCCGTCAGCAGGCCGATCGCGCCACCACCTGCGGAGACCGCGGCGAACACACCGAACGCCCGGTTCCGCTCGGGCCCTTCGGCGAAGGTCGTCGTGATCAGGGCGAGCGAGGTCGGGGAGGCGATCGCGCCGCCGACGCCCTGGAGCGCACGGGCGGCGAGCAGCTGCCACGGCTCCTGGGCGAAGCCGCCGAGGAGGGAGGCCAGGGTGAAGAGCAGGATGCCGGCGAGGAAGACGCGGCGCCGGCCGAGGATGTCGCCGGCCCGGCCGCCGAGCAGGAGCAGGCCGCCGAAGGTGAGGGTGTAGGCGCTGAGCACCCAGGAGAGGTCGGTGGTGCTGAAGTCGAGTGCGGTCTGGATGTGCGGGAGCGCGATGTTCACGATGGTCGCGTCGAGGACGACCATGAGCTGGCAGGCGGCGATGACGGCGAGCGCCACGCCGGGGCGTCCCTCCCGGCGCGCCGCGCCGGGTATCCGGGGCGCGGCGAGTTGAGAGCTTGTCACTGAGGATCCCCCCCCCAAAGTGAAATAGTGAACGTCGTCGTTCACTACGGGGCCCACGGTAGGAGCCCGGTGTTAGTGAACGCAAGCGTTCACTAAGGCTGGAATTGTGTGCGGCGGTGTCCCGCGCCGGTGGGAGGTGGGGAGATGGTGGAGTCGCGCTGGTCATCGGCGGCGTCGGGGCGCAGGCGGGGTCCCGAACTCGAACGGGCGATTCTGGAAGCGGCGTTGGAGCAACTGGGCACGGTCGGCTGGAACGCACTCACCATGGAGGGCGTCGCCGCCGGCGCGCAGACGGGCAAGGCCGCGCTCTACCGGCGCTGGCCCTCGAAGGCGGACCTCGTGGCCGACGCGTTGCGCTCCGGTCTGCCGCGGATCGGTGAGATTCCCGACTCCGGCTCGATCCGCGAGGACCTCTGCCTGCTGTGCGTGCGCACGCGGGAGGTCATGTACTCGCGCGCCGGCCGGGCCCTGTGGTCGGTGCTTCACGAATGCGATCACGCGACGGCGGAGCGCTTCCACGGGGTGATCTGGTCCGGGCTGCAGGAACCCGCCCAGCGTCTGATCAGGGAGCTTGTGCTGCGCGGAATCGAGCGGGGCGACGTGCGACCGGACGCCACTGGTCCGTTTGTCGTGGATGTCGTCCCGGCGATGCTGATGTACCGCGCCAAGGTGTGCGGGAGCGAATGGGGGGACGCGGACATCGCGGCGTTGATCGACGAGGTGATGGTGCCGCTGCTCAGGGTGTGAGACGGGGAGGGGCGGCCGCGGGCGGCGTCGGAGGGGCTCCGCGGCCGCTCGCCGGCCCGTCGGACCCGGGCGGGGGTGTGCAGTGGGCCCGGGGCGGCGTACCCTTGCTGGCGCCATGCCGTACGAAGCACCCACCCACACCGTCGAGCGCTCCCTCCGTGCAACCACCGGCGCCAAGGTCATCGCCGGGGTCGACGAAGTCGGACGAGGGGCCTGGGCCGGTCCCGTCACCGTGTGCGCGGCGATCACGGGCCTGCGCCGGCCGCCCGCCGGGCTCACCGACTCCAAACTGCTCACCCCCAAGCGACGCGACGCCCTGCTCGACGTCCTGGAGGACTGGGTCACCGCGTACGCGCTGGGGCACTCCACGCCCGAGGAGATCGACGAGCTCGGGATGACGGCCGCCCTGCGGCTCGCGGCGGAGCGCGCCCTGGGCGCCCTGCCGGTGCGGCCCGACGCGGTCATACTCGACGGCAAGCACGACTATCTCGGCCGGCCCTGGCAGGTCCGTACGGTGATCAAGGGCGACCAGTCCTGCATCGCCGTCTCCGCGGCGTCGGTCATCGCGAAGGTCCGCCGCGACCGCATGATGGCCGAACTCGGCGAACGGGGCGGCGGGATCGAGGACTTCGCCTTCGCCGCCAACGCCGGATACCCCTCGCCCGTCCACCGCGCGGCCCTGGAGGAGCGGGGGCCCACCCCCTACCACCGGCTTTCGTGGTCGTACCTCGACGCGCTGCCCCGATGGCGCCACCTGAAGAAGGTGCGCCGCAGCGAAGAGGCGATGGAGATGGAAAACGGAGGCCAACTCGGCTTCGATTTCTGATCGCACCCAT
Organism: Streptomyces sp. WAC03905; assembly: GCF_057371075.1. NCBI lineage: Bacteria > Bacillati > Actinomycetota > Actinomycetes > Kitasatosporales > Streptomycetaceae > Streptomyces > Streptomyces sp. WAC03905. The sequence continues at coordinate 2,236,433 of NZ_JBXYDZ010000003.1, read as the reverse complement.
GTGCCACCGGCCGGTACGTTTCGTACCGGTGTTTGATAGACATCAACTCATGCCTCTCACCCCCGCCATCGAGGAGCCTCAGATTCACGAGAGTGCCCAGGGTCCCCGCGTCACGCCGGCCGCGAGCCGTACCGCGCAGACCCCCCGCCCCGTACCTGGTCCGCGTCCCGCCGCAGTCCCGCGGCCCGGCCGCCCCGGTCCCGCCCGGCCCGCACCCCCCGCGCAGCGCGCGGCGCAGGCCACCGCCGGACCCGTCCCCGCAGCCCCCGCCCCCACCGCACCGTCCGTCTCGGCGGCGGTGCCGCAGATCCAGCTGATCCCGGCGTCCGCCGAGGGCGCGCTGGACGCGGCCGAAGAGGCCGTGGACCTGCTGCTCGACACCGGGCGCGCGCCCGGCGACATCCTGGTGCTCACCACCGGCGACCCGCACCCCTGGGCCGCCCACGAGCTGTCCTTCGGCGAGGCCGCCTACTGGGCCCTGCACGACGCCGGCGACGACGTCTTCTACGCGGACGCGGCGCAGGTCCAGCGTGCCGCCGGCCGTCCCGTCGTGGTCTTCGCGGCCAACGGCGGACCGGTCGACACCGTCGCGGGCTCCCTGCCGGTCGCGCTCACCCGGGCGGGTGCGCTGCTGATCGTGTGCGGTGACCCGCAGCAGATCAACTCCGTGCTGGGTGCGGGCGTCTGACGCCCTGTACCCCGGCGCGGGCGAAGGGGCGGGGCGGGCGCTGAGCCGGCCCCGCTGAAGCCCGGGCCGTGGGCCGAGCCGTCGTCCGAGCCCGACGCCCACGCCCGAGCCGACGCCCGCCAGGGAGCCCGACGCCTGATCCGCCGTACGCCCGGTCCCGGGTGTACGGCCGTGAGGCCTGCCCGCGAGCCGGCCGCGCGCCGCGTGCGGCCGTCAGCGGGCGGCGGTCCGGCGCAGGGCCTCGACGGAGCCGCCGCCGGTGTGCAGGGCGACCGGTGCGAATTCGGCCACGGTGTCCCCGAGGCGCTGGGGCCGCGAGTCCGAGCTGGGCCGCCGGCCACCACGGTCCTCGCCCAGCACCTGCCATCCGTCACGGGTCAGGGTGATGTACGCGCCGCAGCGCAGCCCGTGCAGGGTGCAGGCGTCCCGCAGGCCCCACATCCAGGCGCCGTCCTCCGGGGTCCAGCGCTCGTCGCCCTCGCGGCAGTACAGCAGCACGGCCGTCCGTACGGGGGTGCGTCGCCGCAGGTCGTGCGGGAGCACCCGGCGCAGCCGGGACAGCAGGGCGTTGCGGTACTCCCAGCCGTCGGCCGACGCCGAGCGCTGCACGAAGGAGGCGCTCGCCACCAGCTGCTCCTCCGGGCCGAGGACGGCGATCACCGCGGTCGAGGGCACCGGGCCGTGCCGGGAGTGCAGGCCGCTGACCACCTCGCGCGGATTGCGCAGCAGGGGGATGCCCGCGGACGTCCACTCGGACGGTTCCAGCAGTCGGCCGTGCCGGCTCGCGCCGCCGGTGGCCGTGGAGAGGGACGATGTCGAAGGCGGCGTGAATCCGAAGGTCACGTTCCTCCCTTCGGGTACACGCCCGCGGACGGGCACGGCTGGAGTCGGGGCGCGCCGCAGCGCGGCCCAGGAGGGTGCCGAGGAGCCGAGCGGGAGCACTCCGATTCTCGCGTGGCTTCCGAGCATGCGGCAACGAGCAATTGACGCCGCCGACCGGAATTCGCCGGTATGCCGTTCATATCCTTGCCCCGCCACGCCGAGAATGACGCATCCGGTCTCCCGCGGACCGTCGGCACCAGCGAGAACGCCGTCTCCGCGGGGTGAAGTGGCCGAGTGTCGTAGCCATCGGGTTGCATGGGGGCATGGACAACCAGGAGCTGCGCACCGAAGCCGACACGATCCTCGCCGAGCTGGTCGGCGACCCCGGGGGCTCGGCGCGGCTGCGCGAGGACCAGTGGCAGGCGGTGGCGGCCCTGGTCCGAGACCGCCGCCGGGCACTGGTGGTGCAGCGCACCGGCTGGGGGAAGTCGGCCGTGTACTTCGTCGCCACCGCCCTGCTGCGCCGCCGGGGCTCCGGCCCCACGGTGATCATCTCCCCGCTGCTGGCGCTGATGCGCAACCAGGTCGAGTCGGCTGCACGGGCCGGGATCCGGGCGCGCACCATCAACTCCGCCAACCCGGAGGAGTGGGACACCATTTACCGGGAGGTGGAGCACGGCGAGACCGACGTGCTCCTCGTCAGCCCGGAACGGCTCAACTCCGTGGACTTCCGCGAACAGGTGCTGCCCAAGCTGGCGGCCACGACCGGTCTCCTGGTGGTCGACGAGGCCCACTGCATCTCCGACTGGGGGCACGACTTCCGCCCCGACTACCGCCGGCTGCGGGCCATGCTGGCCGAGCTCGCCCCCGGTGTGCCCGTGCTGGCCACCACGGCGACCGCCAACGCGCGGGTCACGGCGGACGTGGCCGAGCAGCTGGGCACCGGCGCCGGGGAGGCCCTGGTGCTGCGCGGACCGCTGGAGCGCGAGAGCCTGCGGCTGGGCGTGGTCCGGCTGCCGGACGCCGCCCACCGGCTGGCCTGGCTCGCCGAGCACCTCGACGACCTGCCGGGCTCCGGGATCGTCTACGCCCTCACGGTCGCCGCGGCCGAGGAGGCCACCGCCTTCCTGCGCCAGCGCGGTTTCAAGGTGGCCCCGTACACGGGCCGTACGGAGAACGCCGACCGGCTGCAGGCGGAGACCGACCTGCAGGAGAACCGGGTCAAGGCCCTGGTGGCGACGTCCGCGCTGGGCATGGGCTTCGACAAGCCGGACCTCGGTTTCGTGGTCCACCTCGGCTCGCCGTCCTCGCCGATCGCCTACTACCAGCAGGTGGGCCGCGCCGGCCGCGGCGTCGAGCACGCCGACGTACTGCTGCTGCCCGGCAAGGAGGACGAGGCCATCTGGCGTTACTTCGCCGACACCGCCTTCCCCCCGGAGGCGCAGGTCCGCCAGACCCTCGCGGCCCTCGACGACGCCGGACGGCCCCTGTCCGTACCCGCGCTGGAAGCGGCGGTGGACCTGCGCCGCACCCGGCTGGAGACCATGCTGAAGGTCCTCGACGTGGACGGCGCGGTCAAGCGCGTCAAGGGCGGCTGGTCCTCCACCGGCCGGCAATGGACCTACGACTCCGAGCGGTACGCGTGGGTCGCCCGGCAGCGCGCCGCCGAACAGCAGGCCATGCGCGACTACGTCAGCACGACGGGGTGCCGCATGGAGTTCCTGCGCCGGCAGCTCGACGACGAGGGGGCCGCCCCGTGCGGCCGCTGCGACAACTGCGCGGGTCCGTGGGCGGACTCCGCCGTCTCGGCGGAGATGCTGACCGGGGCGGCGAAGGAGCTGGACCGCCCGGGCGTGGAGGTCGAACCGCGCCGCATGTGGCCCACCGGGATGCCGGCCCTCGGGGTCGACCTCAAGGGGCGGATCCCCGCCGGCGAGCAGTGTTCCACCGGCCGTGCCCTCGGGCGGCTCTCGGACATCGGCTGGGGCAACCGGCTGCGCCCCCTCCTGGCGGACAACGCGCCCGACGTGCAGGTCCCCGAGGACGTCCTGAACGCCGCGGTGGCCGTCCTCGCCGACTGGGCCCGTTCGCCCGGCGGTTGGGCGCCGAACGTCGCCGACGCCTCCGCCCGGCCGGTCGGAGTCGTCGCCGTCCCCTCCCTGACCCGCCCGCAGCTGGTCGAATCCCTGGCCCAGGGGATCGCGGCCATCGGGCGGCTGCCGTTCCTCGGCACCCTGTCCTACACCGGGCCGGGCGGAGCGCACGCCGCACGCCGCAGCAACTCCGCCCAGCGGCTGCGGGCGCTGTCCGACGCGTTCGCCGTGCCCGAGGACCTGGCAGGGGCGCTCGCCGGCGCTTCCGGCCCGGTCCTGCTCGTGGACGACCGCACCGACTCCGGCTGGACCCTCGCGGTCGCCGCCCGTCTGCTCCGGCGGGCGGGCGCCGACCAGGTCCTCCCCCTGGTCCTCGCCTCGGCGGGCTGACCGCCGTCGGGAGCGCGGCCCCAGCCGTCCCGCCCCTTCCTCCCCTTCCGCGCCTCCCGCCGCGTCCTCCACGCCCTTCCCGTCCGCCGCTCGAGCAGGGCCCGAGCGGCGGTTCGTAGAGAGACGGCAGTCGGCCGTCAGGAAGGAGGGCCGCTCTCCCGGTGCGAAGGACGGAACACAGTGCACGAGTACCCCCAGGCAGGGCTGGCCGCGGACGCGTTCGGCGAGGTGGCGCGGGTCTTCGAGGAGAACTTCGCGGCGGGCGAGGAGGTGGGGGCCGCCGTCGGCGTCTACCACCGGGGCCGCCCGGTGGTGGACCTCCGGGGCGGCTGGGCCGATCCCGAGCGCACCGATCCGTGGCGTTCGGACACGCTCGCGGTGCTCGCCTCCCCGACCAAGGCACTGGTCACCGCTGCCTACCTGCACCTCGCCGACCGGCAACGGCTGGACCTGGACGAGCCGGTCGCCGCGCAGTGGCCGGAGTTCGCCGCCCACGGCAAGGCGGCCGTCACCCCCCGCATGATCCTCACGCAGCGCTCCGGCATCGTCTGCCTGGACCACGCACCGCTCACCCCCTCCGCCCTGCGCGCCCACACGCCGGTGGCCGAGGCATTGGCCGCCGCCCGCCCGGAGTGGGAGCCGGACACCGCGCACGGCTACCACGCCACCACCTACGGGCACCTGCTCAGTGAGCTGATCCGCCGCCGCACCGGCCTCACCGCGGGCCGCTACTTCGCCCGCCACCTGGCGGGGCCCCTCGGCCTCGACGCGTACATCGGACTCCCCGCCGGCACGGACGCCCACCTCGCCACCATGCTGGAGTCGAAGGCGGAGGCGCTGATGGACGGCGCCGACCCGGGAACGGAGCTGGACATGCTCCGGGCGCTCGGCGAACCCGGCTCGCTCACCCACCGGGCCATGATCGGCAGCATGCGGCTGCACGACCCACTGGACCCCTCCGTCGAGGACCCCTCCTACGGAGGTCTCGCCGCGGCAGGCTCGCTGTCCCGGCTGTTCGCCGCCCTGGTCGGCGAGGTCGACGGCACCCGCGTCATCAGCCCCGAACGCACCCGCGAACTGGCCCGCCCCCACTCCCGCGGCACCTGCGAGGTGGTACTGCTGCCCAGCACCTGGGGCCTCGGCTTCATGCTGCCCGACAGCCCGGTCTTCCCCGCCTCCGCCGGACTCGGGCCCCGGGCCTTCGGCTTCGACGGCGCCAACGGCACCTTCGTCTTCGCCGACCCGGACCACGAACTGGCCTTCGCCTACGTCCAGAACGCGGGCTCGCGCACCATCGGCCGCATGAACGACCGGGCCCACCGTCTGGTCGCCGCCGTGTACCGGTCGCTCGGGGAGCGGACCCGCGACGCCTGAGGACGGGCCGTCGCGTCCGCGCTCTAGCGGTTTTCCAGGGACCGTGAAGGACGCTTTGAGCGGCCGCTGCGAGCGTGGCGCCTCCCAGCCGACCCCTACGCGGAGGAAACATGGCCAACGCCAACGCCAACGCCAATGCCCCTGCCCACGCAGACGCGCGCACCGCCCTCGTCACCGGAGCCACCAGCGGCATCGGCCTGGAGATCGCCACCCGGTTGGCCCGCGCCGGCCACCGCGTCTTCCTGGGCGCCCGGACCGCGGAGCGGGTGGAGCACACCGTCGCCGCACTGCGCTCCGATGGGCTGGACGTGGACGGCCGGGCCCTGGACGTGACCGACCGCGAGGACATCACCGCCTTCGTGCGGGCCGCGACCGAGCGCTTCGGCCCGGTGGGGATCCTCGTCAACAACGCGGGCCGTTCCGGCGGCGGCGTGACCCGCGAGGTGCCCGACGAGCTCTGGCTCGACGTCATCAACACCAACCTCAACAGCGTCTTCCTGATGACGAAGGACGTCCTCAACCACGGCGGCATGCTGGAGCAGGGCTGGGGCCGCATCATCAACATCGCCTCCACCGGCGGCAAGCAGGGCGTCCTGCACGGCGCCCCGTACTCGGCCTCCAAGCACGGGGTCGTCGGCTTCTCCAAGTCCCTCGGCCTGGAGCTGGCCCGGACCGGGGTCACCGTCAACGCCGTCTGCCCCGGCTTCGTGGAGACGCCGATGGCCGCCCGGGTCCGTGAGACGTACGCCGGTCTGTGGGACGTCACCGTCGACGAGGCCCATGCCCGCGTCAGCGCCCGCGTGCCGGTCGGCCGGTACGTCCTGCCCGAGGAGGTCGGGGCGATGGTCGACTACCTCGTCGGCCCGGGCGCCGCCTCCGTCACCGCGCAGGCCCTCAACGTCTGCGGCGGCCTGGGCAACTACTGACCGGCCTCCGGCCCACCGCATCCGCCCGCGCCCACGCGCCGCCCGAAGACCCGAAAGGACACCCCCTCCTCATGGAGAACACGGCCGAGCTCTACCTGGACCTGCTGGAAAAGGTCGTCACCAACCTCGTCTACGAGGACGCCCCGATCCCCAACGAGTGGTTCCCCGAGCACGAGTTCCGCCCCGAGAACCGCGAGACCGGCACCGACTGGCCGAGCGTCGCGCACACCATGGTGGGCCTCAAGCGCATCCGCAACATCCGCACCCTCCTCGACCGGGTCGTCGCCGACGGCGTACCCGGTGACTTCATCGAGACCGGCGTCTGGCGCGGCGGCGTCTGCATCTTCGCCCGCGGATACTTCAAGGCCCACGGGATCACCGACCGGACCGTCTGGCTCGCCGACTCCTTCGAGGGCATTCCGGACACCGGCGAGGACGGCCACCCCCTGGACCGGGAGATGGCGCTGCACCGCTGCAACGGCGTCCTCGGAGTCACCGCGGACGCGGTGCGCGAGAACTTCGGCCGCTACGGACTCCTTGACGAGCAGGTCCGCTTCCTCCCGGGCTGGTTCAAGGACACGCTGCCGACCGCTCCCGTCGAGCGCCTCGCGGTGCTGCGCCTCGACGGCGACCTGTACGAGTCCACGCTCGACGCGCTCGACAACCTCTACCCCAAGCTCTCCACCGGCGGTTTCGTCGTGATCGACGACTACTTCATTCCGGCCTGCCGCAAGGCCGTGGACGAATTCCGCGAGAAGCACGGCATCACGGACGCGGTCGAGGCCATCGACGAGTACAGCGTCTTCTGGCGCCGCTCCGCCTGAGCCGACCGGCCCCGCCGGCCGTCGGACCCCGCGCACGCCTTCGGCCTCCAGGATCTCCCAGGATCCTGGAGGCCGAAAGCGTGCTCCGGGGGGCGTGCCGCCGAGGTCAGGCGGCAGCGGTGCGGTCCGCCAGCTCCAGCGTCCTACGGCTGTTCCGGCCGAGTACGTCGCGCAGGTGGCGGCGGGCATCGGCCACCGTGGCCCCCGCACCGAGGACCTCCTCCACGGCGGCGGGGTCGATCACCACCGTGTGCCGGGCCGTGACCCGGGCACCCGTCCCCGCCCCGGCGTCCGTGAACTCCCAGACACCGCTGTGCCCGAGCAGCAGCCGCGGTGGCACCAGCTGCTTGTAGGCGATCCGTTCCCCGGGCCGGCAGACGCGCACCGAGCGGGTGGTGTGCGCCGCTCCGTCCGCGGTGACGGTGTCCATCTCCATCTCCTGCACTCCGGCCGCGTCCTCGGTGAGCTCCACCCGGCCCACGTGGGGGAGCCGCTCGGGCCACAGGTCCGCGCGGTGCACGAACGCATAGGCCTCCTGCGCGGTGCAGTCCAGGCCGACCGTGTCGGAGAAGGACAGGACCAGATCGCCCGCGTCCGCGCCGAGCTCGGCGATGCGGGCCAGAGCCGCCAGCTCCGACGGGCTGTTGCGGTCCAGCGCGGCGTTGATCCATTCCACGGTGTCCGGGTCGTCGCCGACCGCCGTGAAGTCGTGCAGCAGGACGATGTCCGTACCGCCGTCCTCACGCACCTCGAAGATCCATTCGCCGCCCATCGAGGCGATGGGCGCGGCGCTCTCCTCCTGATCGAACCGGATCCGCAGATTCAGCGGGTCCAGGGTGCGGCGCGACACCCAGGTCTTGATCTCGCCCCCCACCGTGGCCCACAGCCGGAACCGCTCCGAGAGCTCGCCGCGCTCCAGGTAGTGCGCGGCGACGCTCGGCTCGAACACGGCCGGCCACCGGCTGACATCGGCGGCGAGGTCGTACAGCGCCTGCGGCGGCGCGGTGGAGGTCAGGGCGTGCCGGGTGTGCCGACGCATGCCTCAGCCCGCCGCGGGGAGGGAGCCGTTGACGGCGTCCAGCAGCTCGCGCGGGGTGGCGACCTTGTCCGGGATCTCCACGCCGTACTCGCGCTGGACCACGGCCGAGGTCTCCAGCAGCGCCAGCGAGTCGTAGCCCAGCTCCGTGAAGGCGGTGTCGAGGATGTCCCCGTCGAGCTGGCCGCCCTCGCTGCCGGCGGATTCCGACAGGATCCGGCGCAGGTCGTCCAGGGTCATCGTGGTGGTGGTCGGGTCGCTCATCGTTCCATCTCCTTGATCGTCACTGTTCGTTCCATCAGAGGTCGTACGCCCGGACGACAGCGGCCGAGTTGAAGCCGCCCGTACCCCGGGCGAGGACGAGTGCCGTCGACAGCCGTGCCTCCCGGGGGGCCTTGCGGACCAGGTCGATGCCGTACTCCTCCGGCACGTCGTCGGTGTTCGCGGTCGGCGGGATCACCCCGTCGCGCAGCGACAGCAGCGCCGCCACCACGTCCAGCGGCCCGCCCGCGGAGTGCAGCCGCCCGGTCAGTGCCTTGGGCGCGGTCACCGGGACGCCGTGCGGGCCGAACACCTCGCGCAGGGCCTCGGCCTCACCCCGGTCGAGGGCGGGCAGGCCCGCCGAGTCCGCGAAGACCACGTCCACGTCGGCCGGGGCGGTCCCGGCCTCGGCCAGGGCGAGTTCGACGGCGCGGCGCAGGGCCGGAGGCCTCGGCGATCCGGGCGGAGGGTCGAAGGTGGACGCCTGCCCGGCGAGTTCGCCGTACACGCGGGACACACCGCGCCCGCGAGCCGCCTCCGCGTCCTCCAGGACGAGGATCGCGGCGCCCTCCCCGGGCACGTGCCCGCTCGCCGTCCGGTCGAAGGGCCGGTACTCCCCGGAAGCGGCCACCCGGCCGCCCGACCACTGCGCGGCCCAGCCCCACGGGTCCAGCGCCGAGTCCGCACCGCCGGTGACGACCAGCTTCGCCTCGCCGCGGCGCAGCGCCCGCCGGGCGTGCCCGAGCGCGTCCAGCCCGCCGGCCTGCTCGGCCACGAGCGCCTTGCCCGGGCCGCGCAGCTGGTGGCGGATGGAGATCTGGCCGGTGTTGACGGCGTAGAACCAGGCGAAGGACTCGTACACGCTGACGAACTGGGGCCCCTTGGACCACAGCTTCGCGAACTCGCGGTGGGTGAACTCGAAGCCGCCGAACGCATTGGCCGTGATGACCCCCATGTCGTAGTCGACGAGGGCCCCCGGGTCCACGCCGCCGTCGGACAGGGCCCGTTCCGCGGCGGCCAGCGCGAACCGGGTGGACCGGTCGGTCTGCGGCAGCAGCCGGTTCGGCAGGTGCGCCGACGGGTCGAAGTCCCGCACCTCGCCGGCCTGCCGGGCCGGGTAGCCGGAGGCGTCGAACGCGGTGACACCGGCGATGCCGCTGCGGCCCTCCAGAGTGGCGGACCAGAACTCCTCCACGTCCGGCCCGTTGGGGGCGACGACTCCCAGCCCCGTGAACACCGTGGTCGTCATGACACTCCTTCCGGCCGCCGCAGCAGCATCGCGCTCTGGAAACCGCCGAACCCGCTGCCCACGGTCAGCACGGTGTCCACGCGCTGCTCGCGGGCGGTCAGCGGTACGTAGTCGAGGTCGCACTCGGGGTCGGCCCGGTACAGGTTGGCGGTGGGCGGCACCACGTGGTGCTTCATGGCCAGGGCGCACGCCGCGATCTCCACGGAGCCGATGGCCCCCAGCGAGTGCCCCACCATGGACTTGATCGAGCTGATCGGGGTGCGGTAGGCGTGGTCCCCCAGCGCGCGCTTGAACGCCGCCGTCTCGTGCCGGTCGTTCTGCACGGTTCCCGAGCCGTGGGCGTTGACGTAGTCGATCGCGTCGGCGTTCAGCCGCGACTGGTCGAGCGCGACCCTGATGGCCTCGGCCATCTCCCGGCCGTCCGTCTTCAGGCCGGTCATGTGGTAGGCGTTCAGGCGCGTGGCGTACCCGCTGACCTCGGCGTAGATCGTCGCGCCGCGCGCCCGTGCCCGCTCCAGCTCCTCCAGGACGAAAACGGCCGCGCCCTCGGCCAGGACGAAGCCGTTGCGGGAGGCGTCGAAGGGGCGCGAGGCGTGCGCGGGATCGTCGTTGCGGTTGGTGGTGGCCTTGATCGCGTCGAAGCTGGCCACCACGACCGGGGTCACCGGAGTGTCTGCCGCTCCGGCGAGCATCACGTCGGCGGTGCCGTCCACGATCAGCTGGACGGCGTTGCCGACCGCGTCCAGCCCGGAGGTGCACCCGTTGGACACCAGGGTCACCGGGCCCTCCGCACCCACCGTCCACGCGACCTCCGCGGGCATCTTCCCGGGGGTCAGGTAGTCGTACATGTGCGGCGACAGGTAGCCGGGATCGACTTCCCACTGCCGTCCGGCATCGGAGAGCACCAGGTACTCGCGCTCCAGGCTGGTCGCGGCGGCGACGGCGCTGCCCAGGCTCACGCCGACCCGGGAGGGATCGAGCGCCCCGAAGTCGAGGCGGCTGTCCGACACCGCGTCACGGGCACAGACCACGGCGAACTGCGTCGCCCGGTCCATCCTGCGGACCTCCCGCGGGGTGAGCCCTTCGGCCCCCGCGTCGAAGTCGCACTCGCCCGCGAGCTGGGAGCGGAAGGGGGTGGGGTCGAAGAAGCTGATCCGGCGGGTCGCGGTACGACCCGCGGCCAGCAGGGACCAGAACTCCTCCGTGCCGCTTCCTCCCGGTGCGCGCACCCCCATACCGGTTATCACGACACGACGGGACATCGAATCGGTTTCCTTCTCGAAGAGGTACTCGGTAGGACCGGGAGAGACCCGGCCGGATCCCTTGATAGGCGCGGGCGGTCAACCTCGGCTCAAGAGGCGCTCGACGTGCGCTCAGGACGGACGGGGGTCCAGCGGTTCTCGAGTGCCGCGGTGCACCGTCCGTGCGATGAAGATCCTCTTTATCACCGGGGGGAGCCCGGCGACCGTCTTCGCCCTCGCCCCGCTCGCCTCGGCCGCCCGCCTCGCCGGTCATGACGTCCTCGTCGCGTCCCCGCAGGACATGGCCCCGTACGTCACGGGCATCGGGCTGCCCGTCCTGTCCGTCACCGACGGAACCATGCGCCGGTTCATGTTCGAGGACCGCTCCGGGCGCGCCCGGAGCGTCCCCGCAGACCCGCAGGAGCGGATCCACTTCAACGGGGAGGGATTCGGACGGCTGGCCGCGGCATGCCTGCCCCGGCTGCGCGCCCTGTGCGCCGACTGGAGCCCCGACCTCGTCGTCGGCGGGTCGCTCTGCTACGCGGCGGCGCTGCTCGCCCACGAGCTGCGCGTCCCGTGGGTGCGGCACACCTGGGACCTCGGGGAACCGCCCGGGATGGACGCCGGGGCCACCGCCGAGCTGGCCGCCGAACTCGGCGCGGCCGGGCTGGACGGACTGCCCGTGCCGGAACTCTGGGTGGACATCTGCCCGCCGACGCTGCGCGCCGCGGAGCTGGCCCCCGGGCCCCGGCAGCCGATGCGGTTCGTCCCCGCCAACCTGCGCCGGCCGCTGGAGCCGTGGATGCTGCGCAGGCCGGACCGACCGCGGGTGTGCGTCACCGCGGGGAGCCGGGTCTCCGGTCCGGACGGGGTCGCCGAACTGGTCGAGCTGGCCCGGACGGTGGAGGGCCTGGACGGGGAGCTGGTGGTCGCCGCCCCGCAGGACGTGGCCGACGCGCTGACCGCCGAGGTGCCTGGCGTCCGGGCCGGCTGGTTCGCGCTGGACACCCTGCTGGCCACGTGCGACCTCATCGTCCACCACGGCGGCGGACAGACCGCCATGACCGCCCTGCACGCGGGTGTGCCGCAGCTGCTGGTCCCCACGATCCCGAAGATGCTGGAACCGTGCCGTCGCATCGAGGCCCGCGGCGCCGCCGTGGTGCTGGCCGACGGCGAGCAGTCCGGCGCCCGCATCGCCCGCGCGGCGGCCGCCCTGCTGGCGGACCCCCGTTCCCGTGAGAGGGCAGCGGAGATCGGCGCGGAGATCGCAGCTCAGCCGGCCCCGGCCCGGGTGGTCTCCGTACTGGAATCGCTGCGGGCGTGAGGCGACGCACGGCGACGGCCCCGCCCCGGTCCGGGCGGGGCCGTCATCGTGCTCAGGGCCGGTGTGCCTCCCGGGCCACGGCGCTCACCGTCCGGTCCAGGGCCTCGTCCAGCGGCGTGCGTGCCCGCCAGCCCGTGGCGGCCGTGAACGCCGAAGGATCGACCTCCAGGCTGCGGAAGTCGGTCGGATCCGCATGCGGGGGAGGCTCCACCGACACGACCGGCACCGGCTCGGCTCCCGTGCTGCGTGACACGGCGCGCGCGACGGCACCGAACACCTCACCGAGCGGCCGGGCCCGCCCGGTACCGATCAGGAAGTGGCGGCCGGACAGCGCCTCCGCGTGCCGCAGAGCCGTCGTGAACGCCCGGGCGGCGTCCTCCACGTACAGCAGGTCACGGCGGACCGTGCCGTCGTGCCACATGGTCAGAGGCTCCCCGGCCAGCGCCCGCCGGATCATGGTGGACACCACGCCGCGGTCGTCGGCCGTCGCCGTGCCCGGCCCGTACACGGGCGGCAGCCTGAGACTGACCGCCCGCGCCAGCCCCTGTGCCGCGGCCTCCTTCAGCAGGGACTCGGCGGCGTGCTTCTGCCGGTCGTACACACCCTCCGGACGGTCCGGTTCGGAGCCGTCGATGCGCTCGGCCGCCACCCGTCCCACCTGGGTGTTGCTGCCCGGGAACACGACCGCCGGCGGGCCACCGGGGCGGGGCGGCCGTTCGGCGAGCAGCGCCACCAGGTCCCGGACGACACCGACGTTGACCCGCTCCGCCTCCTCGTCGTCCGCGGACAGCCGCCACCCCGACGCTCCGCGGATCCGCGCCGTGAAGGGCAGTACGGCGTCGGCGTCGGCGACCGCCCGGGCCAGGACGTCCCGTTCGGTGAGGTCTCCGGTCAGCACCTCCACCCGCCCGGCGATCGGCTCGGGGAGCGGAACCGGCCGCCGGGAGACGGCGCGGACCCGCACGGCGCCGTCGGCGGCCAGCTCCCGGACGACGGCCGAGCCGAGGAAGCCGGACGCCCCGAGCACCACGACCGTCCGGGGCGCGCTCACCGCCCGCCCCCACCGCTGCCGCCGGCCGGTACGCAGTCTCCGTACGCGGGCAGCAGCCCGGCCCCACGGGCGGCGGCCAGCGTCGGCGCCGCCCGGTCGCGCTCGGACAGCACTGGGTCGTGCCCGCCCGGCAGCTCCAGGCCCAGCGCGGGGTCCAGCGGGTGCACGGCCCGTTCCTTGTCCGCCCGGTAGGCCGCCGACAACAGGTACACCATCACGGTGTCGTCCTCCAGCGCGGCGAACAGGTGCCCCACACCCGGCGGGAGGTAGAGCGCGGTGCCCGCCTCCGGGGAGAAGCTCCACCCGCTCGCTGCGCCCGAAGGTGGGCGAGCCGAGCCGCAGGTCGACGACCACGTCCAGGGCCCGGCCGCCGGTGCAGAGCACGTACTTGGCCATGGACCCGGGCGTCGCCGTGTAGTGCACCCCGCGTACCACGCCGCGCCGCGACCGGCTGGTGCTGACCTGGGCGACCGGGAAGAGCGGACCGCCCAGCGCCGCGTCGAAGGGGGCCGCCTGGTGCGGCGAGCGGAACGAACCGCGCTCGTCGTGGAAGACCTCGGGTTCGAAGGCGTACGCGCCCTCGACCTCCAGTGCGCGGACCTTCACGCGGCACCGCCGGGTCGACGGGCGACGAACAGGCCCGGCCCGTAGAGCTCGTGCCGGACGTACGCGGGCTCCAGGCCCGCGCGCAGGAACGCGTCCCGGTACTCCGTGCGCTCGAACAGGCTCATGACGTGCGTGTCGGTGAAGTGCTCGATACCGGTGCCCGGGTCGGCGACGGTGTAGTGCACCTCCATCCGGCTGGTCCGGCCGTCGCGGACGGTGTGCGACACCCGGGAGATGGTGCGCTCCCCGGACCGGACCACGTCGGCGCCGACCCAGCCGGGCCGGAAACTCTCCGGGCACCACCAGGGCTCGACGACGAGGACACCGCCGGGCTCCAGGTGCGCGGCGAGGTTCGCGATCGCGGCGTCCAGGTCGGCGGGCGTCTCCAGGTATCCGACCGAGCTGAACATGCACGTGACGGCGGAGAAGGTGCGGCCGAGCCGGAAGTCACGCATGTCGCCCTGTGTCAGCGCGGTCCCGGGGTTGAGACGGGCGGCGACGGCGAGCATGTCGGCGGACAGGTCCACCCCGGCCACGTGGCCGAAGTGGCCGGTGTGCTCGGCCAGGTGGGAGCCGGTGCCGCAGGCGACGTCCAGCAGCGAACCGTCGGCGGGGGCCACCGCGGCGCGCTCTTCGACGAGTTCGCGCACGACGGCCGCCTCGGCCCGGTAGTCCTTGCCGCGGCCGTGGTAGAAGTCGTGGTAGACGTCGGCGCGGCGGTAGATGAGGGTGTCCGTGCTGGCGGGCATGGTGTGGGACGGCCTTTCGATCGGAGGGCGGAGGGCTGAGGGCTGAGGGCTGAGGGCGGATCCGCGGACGCGGGGCCCGCGGACGGCGGGCCCGGCGGTCAGAGCGCCGCGAGGACTTCGTGGAGCGCCTCGATGACCTTGTCCTGCACGGCCTCCGGCAGTGACGGGTACATGGGCAGAGAGAAGATCTCCCCGGCGAGCCGCTCGGTGACCGGCAGCGAGCCGGCCTCCACCCCTAGGTGGGCGAAGCCGCGCATCGTGTGGACCGGCCACGGATAGCTGATGTTGAGGGAGATGTCGTAGCGCTCCTTGAGGGCGCTGATGATCTCGTCGCGGCGCGGGTGGCGCACCACGTACACGTAGTACACGTGCTCGTTGCCCGCGGCCGTGGCCGGCAGGGTCAGCCCGCCCGGCCCGCACAGCCCGGCGAGCCCTTCGGCGTAACGGCGCGCCACCCGGCGACGGCCCTCCACGTAGGCGTCGAGCCGGGTCAGCTTGCGGCGCAGGATCTCGGCCTGCACCTCGTCGAGCCGGCTGTTGTGGCCGGGCGTCCGCTCGACGTAGTACACCTCCTCCATCCCGTAGTACCGCAGCCGGCGCAGCGCGCGGTCGGTGTCGGCCGACCCGGTCAGGACGGCCCCGCCGTCGCCGTACGCCCCCAGCACCTTGGTCGGGTAGAACGAGAACGCCGCGGCGTCGCCCATGGTCCCGGCCGGAGCACCGTGGTGCCGGGCGCCGTGAGCCTGTGCGCAGTCCTCCACGATCGCCAGCCCGTGCTGGTCGGCCAGGCGCCGCAGCGGTTCCATGTCCACGCACTGGCCGTACAGGTGCACCGGCAGCAGTGCCTTGGTGCGCGGGGTGATCGCGGCGGCCACCTGGTCGGTGTCCATCAGGTGGTCCTCGGCACGGACGTCGACGAACACCGGGACGGCGCCGGCCGCGTCGATGGCGACGACGGTCGGGGCGGCGGTGTTGGAGACGGTGACGACCTCGTCGCCGCGGCCCACGCCGAGGGCCTCCAGCGCGAGCTGGACGGCGTTGGTGCCGTTGTCCACACCGACGCAGTGGGGCAGGCCGTGGCGGGCGGCGAACTCGGCCTCGAAACCGCGCACGCTCTCGCCCAGCACCAGCCGGCCGCTGGCGAAGACCTGCTGGACGGCGTCGAGGATGTCCTCCCGCTCCGCCTCGTACTCGGGAAGGTAGTCCCAGACATGGGTGGTCACTCGTCGTCCTCCTTGTAGAAGCCCGCGAACGTCAGCAGGCTCCGGGCCTCGACGTTCAGGTGATTGCCGTACCGCACGAAGTCGGTGAGCTGGCGCAGGGTGATCCAGGCGTAGTCGTCGGGCACGTGCAGCGGGAAGTCGTCCGCGACCTCGACGAGCAGGTAGCGGTTCTGGGCGTGGTAGAAGCGGCCGCCCTCCTCCGAATGGACCCGGTCGAAGCGGATCCGTTCCGTGGGCGCGTCCAGCACCTCGGAGAGGAACCGCGGCCGGCGCTCCTCGGGCAGCCCGCGGTAACTGTCGGGCTGGCACTGCACGGTCGGCGCCATCTCCACGCCGTCGAAGCCGCCCGTCTCGGTCCGGGCCTGCATCAGGACGTGCAGCACGCCCCCGATCCGGCGGACCAGGAAGGCGATGACGCCCTGGCTGCGCGGCTCGAACATGGGCTGGTGCCAGCGCGCCACCTCCCGGCTGTCCGTCTCGACGGACACCCCCATGACGGCGAAGTGCAGGTCCCGGTCGTGGACCACGGCACCGTCGCGCCGGCTCCACCCCTCGACCTTGGTGAGCGGGACCAGCTGCCGGGTCAGCGTGCAGCGGTTCTTGGCCTCGGTGAACCAGCTCAGCAGGTGGGTGGTGTCGTGCAGGGCCACGTTGCCGGGGGCCCAGGAGCGGGCCAGCGCGCCCCGGAAGGTGTCAGCGACCAGGTCGGCGTCGCGGTCCCGCCACGAGGCGGCACCGGCCAGCACCGTACGGGTGTCCATGTTGACCAGGTTCGGCTCGCGCAACAACCGGGCGATCTGCTCGAAGTCCAGCCAGCAGAAGTCCTCCAGCACGGGGACGTCCACGTCCGCGTCGACCTGCACGATCATGTTGCGGTTGCGCTTGGCCAGGAACCAGGACGCCTGCTCGGACTGGAGGACGTCGGACAGGACCCGGCCCGAGCGGGGCGCGGTGAAGTACTCCAGGTAGGGGACCGACCTGCCGCCGTGCGCACCCGTGAAGTTGGACCGGGTCGCCTGCACGGTCGGCGAGAGCTGGAGGCCGTTGACGTTGCCCGGCTCCATCTTGACCTGGAGCAGGAAGTGGGGGACGCCCGCGAACTCCTTGACCAGGATGCCCAGGACGCCCTGCTCGGGCTGGACGATGATCGGCTGCTGCCAGGCGCCCACCTCCCGGCCGGAGTCCGCGACGTCCAGCCCCTCGACGGTGAAGAAGCGCCCGGTGCGGTGGACGAGGTTTCCGGAGTCGGGATCGGTGCGCCAGCCGTCGAGGGCTTCGAGCGGGATCCGATCCACCCGGTAGCCATGGGCACGGCGCCGCCCCGCGTACCAGTCATGGAATTCAGCTATGCCGGAGAACACGCGGTCACCTTCCGTGCGGAGAATCCCATCCCCTTCACCCGGAGGAATGCATGCTTTCCCGGGAGAAAGGCCTTTGTGCGCAATCGCATGGCGCCGATCCTGCCAGACGATTTCCTGTCCGGTCACCCCGCACGGGCTCCTGTATTCCTTTACGAGCGGGACGTGACCGGTATTCGAGCGGGGCCCGAGCGGCGGTCGGATCATCACAGGTCGGAGCCGACCGAAAGCCGCCCCCGGGCCCGCCCGAGCGGGGCGGCGGCACTTCCCTCGCGAAGGACGGAAGACTGTGCAGCAACATCCCCAGGCAGGGCTGGCCGAGGACGCGTTCACCGACGTCGCGCGCGCCTTCGAGGAGAACTTCGCGGCCGGGGAGGAGGTGGGCGCGGCCGTCTGCGTCTACCACCGCGGCCGCCCGGTGGTGGACCTCTGGGCCGGCTGGGCCGACCCCGACCGGGCCGACCCGTGGCGGGCGGACACCGTGGGCGTCCTCGCCTCCCCGACCAAAGCGCTGGTCACCGCGGCCTTCCTGCACCTGTGGCAGGAAGAACGACTCGACCTGGACGAGCCGGTCGCCGCGCACTGGCCGGAGTTCGCCGCCCACGGCAAGGCGGCCGTCACCCCCCGGATGATCCTCTCCCACCGCTCGGGAGTGGTCTGCCTCGACCACGCCCCCCTGTCGCTGGCGTCCCTGCGCGCCCACACGCCGGTGGCCGAGGCGCTGGCCGCCGCCCGCCCGGAGTGGGAGCCGGACACCGCGCACGGCTACCACGCCACCACCTACGGGCACCTGCTGAGCGAGCTGATCCGCCGCCGCACCGGCCTCACCGTCGGCCGCTACTTCGCCCGCCACCTGGCGGGACCCCTCGGCCTCGACGCGTACATCGGACTTCCCGCCGGCACGGACGCTCACCTCGCCACCATGCTGGAGTCGAAGGCGGAGGCGCTGATGGCCGGCGCCGACCCCGGCGAGGTCGTCGAACTCCGCGAACCCACCACGCTCACCTACCGGGCGACCATCGGCAGCATGTCCCAGGATCCGGCCGATCCGGCCGTCGAGGACCCCTCGTACGGCGGTCTCGCCAGCGCCCACGCCCTGGCCCGGCTCTTCGCGGCGCTGGTCGGCGAGGTGGACGGCACCCGCCTGCTGCGACCCGGCCTCACCGCCGAACTGGCCCGGCCGCACTCCAGCGGTCCCTGCGAGGTCATGCTCACCCCCCTCACCTGGGGGCTCGGCGTGCAGCTCGCGGACAGTGCGGTATTCCCCGCCGACGCCGGACTGAAGAATTCTTTCGGTCTGAGCGGGGCGAACGGTGTCTTCACTTTCGCCGACCCCGGGCGCGAGCTGGCATTCGGCTACGTCCCGAATATGGGTTCCGCGGTGATGGGGAGCATGGACGGCAGGATCCGCAGGCTCGTCGAGGCCGTTTTCCGCAGCGTCGACCGAATTCTGTGAACCACCGAACCGTCCGAATCTGAAGGAGTCCTCATGCGGATCCTGTTCCCCGCCGCACCGGGATACGGGCTGATGCTGCCCCTCGTACCGCTCGTCTGGGCGGCGCGCGCGGCGGGCCACGAAATCCTCATCGCCACCACCGCCCACATGGCGAAGGCGGCCGCCTGGGCGGGGGCGCCCGTCGTCGACGTGTTCCCCCTCCGCGACGTCGGCGAGGACCTGGTCGCGGGACCCGACGCGCCCGGGTGCGACGACCCCGCACTGCCCGCGGGGTACGGGGAACTCGCCCGTGCCATGCGCCCGTTCGAGCTGTTCACCCTCGCGATGACCCGGGGCACCGTCACCGCCGGCCGCGACTTCGGCGCGGACCTCGTCGTCTACTGCTCCGACCACCAGGCCGGAAAGCTGGCCGCCGTCGCCCTCGGCGTGCCCGCACTGGAAGTCGGCAACCGGGTGTCCTGGTCGATGCGCGACCCCGGGGTGCGCGAGGCCGCCCGGACCAACGCGCGCTTCGGCGTCGTCCCCGACGACAGCCCCGTCGTCCTCCGGCTGCGCGAGGAACTCGGCCTGGGCGAACGCGAACCGGACCTCCTCGGCCGGATCGACCCCCGCGCCCCCAGCCTCGGCGGCCTGGAGCACGAGGAGGCCGATCCGTACGACGGCGTACCGTGGCTGCCGATGCGCTACGTGCCCTACAACGGCGGCGCCGTGCTGCCCGACTGGGCACTGCGCAAGGCCGCCAGACCCCGCATCTGCCTCACCCTCGGCACCGTCGCCCCCCTCCTGCCGGGCGGCACCGAAGCCCTGCGGCTGCTGATCGACGCCCTGGCCGCACTGGACGCGGAAGTGGTCCTCGCCGACGACGAGACCGACCTGAGCGCGCTGGGCCCGCTGCCCGCCAACCTCATCCCGGCCGGCTTCGTACCGCTGTCGGGGATCCTGCGCGACTGCGCGCTGGTGGTCCACCACGGGGGGTCGGGCACCACCGCGGCCGCCCTGCACTACGGCGTACCGCAACTGCTGGTCCCCAGCGGCGCGGACAACGAGCTGTGCGCCCGCCGGGTGACGGACCGCGGGGTCGGCCTCGCCGTGGAGCCGGCGACGGCGGACCCCGCCCGGATCGCCGCGGCCGCCGCGCGGCTCCTCACGGAGGAGTCCTTCCGGCACGCAGCCGGGCAGGTGCGCCACGAGATGGCCGGCCAGCCCTCCCCGGCCGAACTGATCGACCGCATCACCGCCGCCGTAGCGGCCTGAGCCGCGTCCTGCGGATCAGGCCGGGGTCACGGACCGCGCGCCGGCACACGTGGGCGGGGCACCCCCCGGGGCGCCCCGCCCACGTCGCGTCACCTCCTCCGGCGGCGCCGGAGGCCTTCAGCCGCGTACGCCGGACCGGTCGAGTGCGGCCATCGCACCCTCCAGGACCGCGATCCGCTCAGCGGTGCTCCCGGCCATCGCGGAGATCATGATGCCGAGCGTGGTGACGCCCGCCTCCGCGTACTGCCGCATCCGCTCCGCGACCCGGTCCACCGGTCCGGTCAGTGCGGTCAGCTCCACGAAGCCGGCCGGCACCGCCGCGGCGGCCCCGGCCCGGTCGCCCTCGCGCGCCAGCCGGCCCACCTCGGTGGCCTGCTCCCCGAAGCCCAGCCGCGTGGCGAGCGCGACGTAGAAGTTCCGCTCCGGCGCCCCGATGCCCATCAGGTAGGCGTAGTGGGCCCGCAGCAGATCGACGCACCCGTCGGCGTCCTCGCCGATCGCGGTCGCCAGGCAGGGCATCACGTCGAACCCCGCCGGCGGCTTCCCGGCCCGCGCCCGGCCCGCCCGGATGTGCGCGACCGACTCGGCGACCTGCTCGGGAGCGGCGAACACCCCGATCCACCCGTCGGCGATCTCACCGGCCAGCGCCAGGTTCCCCGGACCGACGGCCCCCAGGTACACCGGTACGGGCGCACCCGCCGGCTCGGTGATCACGTGCAGCGGGGCCGCGCCGGAGCCGGAGGAGGGCAGCCGGTAGTGCCTGCCCTCGTAGCGCACGGGCTCACCCGTCAGGGCCCGCCGGACGATCTCCACGTACTCCCGGGTCCGGGCCAGCGGCTCCGCGAAGGGGACCCCGTACCAGCCCTCGGAGACGTCGGGGTTGGACACCCCCAGGCCCAGCCGGAACCGGCCGTGCGAGAGCGACTGCAGGGTCGCGGCGGTCAGCGCGGTCAGCGCCGGGCTGCGGGCGGGGATCTGCATCACGGCGGAGCCGAGCGCGATCCGCTCGGTACGCCCCGCGACGAGGCCGAGCACGCTGGCGGCGTCGGAGCGGTAGCCTTCGGGGGCCAGCGCCACGTCGTAGCCGAGCCGCTCGGCCGCCACGGCCAGCTCCGCGGCGCCCTGGTAACTCAGGTTCACGCCAAGCTTCACGGTCTGTCGTCCTCTCAGATCAGCAGGTGGGCGCCGCCGTCGGCGAGCACCACCTCGCCGGTGGTGTAGGCGGCCCGGTGCAGGCCCACCACCAGCTCGGCGATGTCCTCCGGGGAGCCGGTGCGGCGCAGCGGCACGGCCTCGCGCACGCGCTCGCGGATCTCGGTGAAGGTCTCCGTCCACGGCGTGTCGACGAGCCCCGGCGCGATGGCGTTCACACGCACGTCCGGGCCGACGGCCGCCGCCAGCAACCGGGTCATGTGGTTCACGGCGGCCTTGCTGACGGCGTAGGGGATCGAACTGCCGGCCGGCCGGACCCCGGCGACCGAGGAGATGTTGACGACGTGGCCGGCGCCCGACGCGCGCAGCAGCGGCATCGCGGCCACGGCCGTCTGCCAGGTGCCGACGACGTTGACCCCGAGGATGGTGCGCCACACCTCTGCGGTGGCCGCGTCGAGATCCTTGTGGGGGATGCCCCGGGTGACACCGGCGTTGTTGACCAGCAGGTCGAGGGCCCCGTACTCGCCGGTGACCTCGTCCAACAGCCGCCGCACCTGCTCCTCGTCGGAGATGTCGGCCTGGACGAACCGCGCGTCGGGAAGGGACTCGGCGAGCCGGCGGCCCGCTTCGGCGCTCCTGGCAGCGTTGACCACCACCGCCATTCCCTCGGCGGAGAGTCTTCGGGCGATCGCGGCGCCGATCCCGGACGAGGATCCGGTCACCAGGGCGACGGGCTTGCGGGGCATGACGGGGGGTTCTCCCTTCGGAGGGGGGCCGGTCGGCGCGGAGCGGCTGCTCAACGGGCCGCGGGCCGGAGGAGCTGGGCGTGCTGGTCGTGCTCGACGCGGCGGGAGCGGTTGCGCACCGAGTCCTGGGTGATCTCCAGGACGTCCCGGACCAGACAACTGGGGCCGACCTGCGGTTCCTTGACGCCGGGCCGGACGGTGAGCACCAGGGCGTAGAACACGGCGTCGAAGTCGCCGTCCTCGCGCGGGCTGAGGTCGATCATGTTGAACCAGTGCCGGCGCTGCACCGGGTCGTCGGCGAAACGCTCGTGGAAGGAGTGCAGCTCGGCGACGATGCCGGCCGGGGTGCGGGCCGGGGGAACGCCGGGGGTGTGCTGGAACTCGCCGTCGTCGGTGAAGGTGCCGGCGTACTCCTCGAACCTCCCGCCGTCGAGGAACTGGACCTGGCGGGCGTAGTGCTGCCCCACCGCGGCGTAGAGGTCGGCGAAGCGGCTGGCGGCGGACGTCATCGGGTACTCCAGACGGCTCGGGTACGACGGAGCGGGCGTCCGGGCACGGTTGCCTGTGTGCCCGGGCGCCCGCGAGCGTCGCCGATCCTGCGAGCCCTGCCTCAAGGCCTGCTCGAAGCACCGTCGAGAGCGGACCGCCGAGGACGGTTCGCGCCCACCGTCCCCGACCGGGCCGGGGCGGTACCGGGTGGTGCCGCGTCAGGCGTGACAGGCCAGGGGAGCCCCCCGGTAGGCGGCCATCTCCTCGAACACGGTGTCCATCTCGGCGATGACGGCCGCCATGTCCAGTGCCCCGCCGTGCGCGCGGCCCCGCTCCTCGGCGAACGCCCGGTACAGATTGGGCACGATCCGCTCCGGGTCGAGCAGTCCGGCGAAGGGCCCCAGGTCGGCTTCCCGGGCCACCTCCGGCGCCGTCAGCCCCGCGGACAGCCCCTGCCGGGCCAGGTCCTGCAGCCACCGCAGGTACGACTCCGTGGTGTCGAGCACCTCGATGCCGCCGACGACGCCGTGCCCGGCCACCACCACCTCCGGGTCGAGCGCCCGCATCCGTGCGACGGCCCGCAGCGAACCGGCCACCGAGCCCATCGGCAGGAACGGCGTCACCCCCGACATCACCACGTCCCCGGTGAACAGCACCCGCCGCTCCGGTACCCACACGGCCGTGTCGTTCGTGCTGTGCGCCACCTCCAGGTGGATCAGGTGCGCCGTCACCGCCCCGACGTGCAGCGTGAGTTCGCGGTGGTAGGTGACCTCGGGGAGCACGACCTCCAGCGCGCCCCACTCCACCTCGGGCCACAACCCGGTCAGGTGCAGGCCGGCCGCGGCCATTTCCCGGCGCGTCTCGTGGTGCGCGTGCACGACCGCCTCGGGGAACACGAAGTTGCCGAAGGTGTGGTCCCCGTGCGAGTGAGTGTTGACCACCGCGTACGGCGCCGGCGGCCCTGTGCCAGGACCGCTGACCGCAGACGGCGGGCGCGTGCCTCCGTGGCCGCGGTGTCGACCAGGACGGCCCGGCCGTCGGAGACGATGAGCCCGGCGTTGTTCACGCACCAGCTGCCGTCCGGTTGGACGTAGGCGAACACACCGTCGGCGACCTCGCCCAGTACGCCTGCCGTGTCGGCCGTGTCGGCACTCACGTCAGGACGTATTCGCGCAGCGACAGGTCGGTGGCGTTCGACAGGAGCTCCTGGTGGAGGCTCTGGAGACGGCTGGACGGCTCGACACCGAGCTCGTTGATCAACGCCGCCCGCAGGGCGCGGAAGACCTCCAGGGCACGCCAGCCCGACCCCGACCGCTGGTGGGCGATCATCAGGCAGGCCGCCAGCTTCTCGTGCAGCGGATGCTGTTCCACGAGCTTGCGCAGTTCGGGTATGAGACTCGCGCTCTTACCGAGCCAAAGATCAGCGAGAATGCGTTGTTCGAGAACCCGCATTCGTACTTCGTTGAGGCCCATGAGTTCCATGGAGAGTACCCGGCCGACGGGGACGTCCATCAATGCCGGACCGCGCCACAATTCCAGCGCCTGGTGCAGGTACTTCGAGGCGGCCTCGGCGTCTCCGCGCTCCAGCGCGTTGTCGCCGGATCCGGCCAGTGACTCAAATTCGATCAGGTCGAACGACTTCGGCTTCACGGAGAGCTGGTAGCCGTTGAACCGGGTGGCCAGCAGGTCCTTGGGGGTGCGCCCGGAGCCCTCGGGCAGGGCTTCGACGATGAGTCTGCGCAGGTGGAGGACGTAGGTCTGGAGGGTGGTCATCCCGCTGCGGGGGATGTCCTCACCCCACACCTCCTCCATCAGCGTCGGTACCTGGACGACCCGGCCGCAGCGCAGGGCGAGGAGGGCGAGCAGTTGTCGCGGTTTTCCCGCGGTCGGCACGATGGACTGTCCGTTGAATTCGACGCTCAATGGTCCGAGAATGCTGATTTCCGCGAAGGGCAGCGATTCGGACGGTCGAGAGGAATCTTTTGACATTCTGTAAAACCCCCGATGGCAAGGTCGGGCCATGCGTGGGGAGCCGGCCCGACGTCTCGCCAGGCTACGACTTCGGCAACCCAAGATCAAGTAAAGTGTGAGCGGTAGAGGAGGTTCCGGATCGGTGATTGTCTACGCCCGATTCACATCTCCCGCCCCGTCGTGATAAAGCGCGCGGGGGTGGTGATCGGGCACCTGCGCAGGCCGTACCGACCGGTCTCCATGCGCGCCCCCCACCCGCGCCGTCGACCGGTCGCCGCGCGCTGTGACATATGTCCCACGCGGTGCCGGCGACTCGAGTCGGGCTGTAGCGGTGCCCTAGGGGACCTGTAGCGGTGCCCGATCGGGTCGGCCGACGTTGGCTCCTCGTACCGACCGCGAGGAGAGCCGGCCCATGCCGCAGCAACCACCGTCAGCGCCCGAACCGGCCGTCACCGCAGGGGAAGTGGGCGCCCTCGCGGCCGGCCGTGCCGAAGCCGCCGAGGCCGCCCGCTCGTTGGACCCGGACGTCGTACGGGCGCTGCTCGACGCCGGATTCGCCCGGCACTTCGTGCCCGTCGCCCACGGGGGCCACGGCGGGGGATTCGGCTCCCTCGCCGACGCGGTGACCACGATCGGGGCGTCCTGTCCGGCCACGGCCTGGTGCGCCTCCATCGCCCTCAGCCTGTCCCGGATGGCCGGATTCCTGCCCGAGGAGGGCCGCAAGCGCCTCTGGCAGGACGGCCCCGACGTGCTCGTCGTGGGCTCCGTCTCTCCGCGCGGCCGGGCCCTGCCGGCGGACGGAGGCTGGCAGCTGACCGGAACCTGGCCGTACGTCAGCGCGGTCGAGCACTCGGACTGGGCGCTCGTACTCGGTCTGGCCAAGACCCCGGACGCTCCGGGCGAGCGGCGGATCTTCGCCGTCCCGCGCTCCGCCTATGCCGTCGAGCGGACGTGGTCCGACATCGGCATGCGGGCCACCGGCAGCCACACGCTCACCCTCGACGGCGTCCACGTGCCCGGCGAGATGTCCTTCCCCGTCGACGACCTGATGACCGGCCGCCCCTCGGCCGCGCGCGCCGGCGGCGCCGACGCGGCCGTACCGGGCGTACCACTCGCCGCCGTGAACGGGCTGTTCTTCTGCCTGCCGGTGCTCGGCGCGGCCGAGGGCGCCCTCGCGTACTGGTCGGCGTACGCGCAGGACCGACTGCGCGCCGAGCGCCCGGGAGTGCCCGGTCCGGGCCGTGCCTTCTACGAGGAGACCCTCGCCCGGACGGGCGGTGAGATCGACGCTGCCCGCCTGCTGCTGGAGCGCATCGCGGCGGTGGCCGACTCGGGCCGGGAGATCACCGCGCTGGAGGCGGCGCGGGCCCAGCGGGACTGTGCGCTGGTGGCCGACCTGCTGGTCGGGGCCGTGGACCGGCTGTTCCGGGCCTCCGGGACGGCCGGGCACAGCGAGAGTTCACCGCTCCAGCGGCTGTGGCGGGACGTGCACTCGGCCGCCGGTCACATCGTGCTGCAGTTCGGACCCAACGCCAGTGCGTACGCAGCCCAGGCGCTGCCCGCCGGGGCGTCCGGGCGGTAGCCGCGACGCCCCGGAGCCCTGCGGCGCTCCCGCCCACTCCCGCGCCCCGGCGGGCCGACGGGCCCACCGGGGCGTCCCGCGGTCAGGCCGCGGCCGGCGGCCCGGGCGGGAAGGGGATCTCGGACAGCAGCGGCAGCAGCGACTCCTCCTCGTAGTCGAGGTGGGCGTTGAGCTCGTCCGACATGCGGGCCAGTTCCTTGCGGAACCGCTCAGGGTCCGCCCCGCCGATGTCGGCCAGCAGCACGCTCAGCTCGTGCTGCAGCCGCGCCACCGTGACGTGCTCCGTCCGCAGCCGCTCGAAGACGTCCTCCAGGTGCGGGTTCTGCGCCGCGAGGGCGGGGAACATGTGCGCGTCCTCGCCCGTGTGGTGGATCTCCAGCGTCTGGCAGAACGCCAGGCAGTGCTGGCGGATCTGCAGGCCGAGGCCCGGCGCCGGTGCTTCCCCCCGGCCCTGGTGCGTGGCCACCGCCGCGAAGTAGGCGTCCACCTCGGCGCCGACGTGGCGCAGTTGCCCGCGCAGCCACACGTGGACCTCGACCAGCTTGTCGGCCAGGCTCCGGATCTCGGCGGGGCCCTCGCCGGGCGCGGGGTCGCTGCGCTCCAGCACCACCACGGGCAGCAGCCGGGTGGTGTTCTCCTGGTACTCGCCGTAGCCCGGCTCCGCCGCCACGACGTGCGCGAACAGCCGGTCGCGGCGCTCCCCCTCGGCGGGCACCGCGACCGCCTCGAAGGAGTCGGCGCCGATCTCCACCTGGACCAGCGGGTGGGCGAGCACGTTGTGGTACCAGTCGGGGTGCTTCGGCCCGCCCAGGTTGGAGCCGATGACCAGGAGGTGGTCGTCGTGGCGGACGTAGCCGAGCGGGACGGTCCGCTCCTCGCCCGACTTGGCGCCGGTGACCGTGAGCAGCAGCAGGTCGCTGCCTTCGAAGTAACCGCCGACCTTTCCCTGGTTGGCGCGGAACTCGTCGATGACGGACTGGTTGAAGGACATGGCGGGGCGGTACTCCTCGGTGAAGGGGCGTGCGGCGGAAGGCGAAAAGGGGGAGGGGAGGGGCGTGCGTGGGTGTCGTCCCGTACGGCGCGCCGAACGACGGCGGGCGCGTGGACGGAGGCGACACGACGTGACGCGGGGGATGCGGCACGGCCGCTTCGAGCGGCGGTGCGGGCGCGCTGGAGCGCCGGGATCAGGCCGAGCCTGTGCGAAGAGGACGCATGAGACGGTCCTTGATGTGCGGGTGGTCGCCCGGTCACCGGCCGGCCCAGTTCTCTTTGGCCGGCGCCACGCGCCACGTCCTTCATTAGAACGAGCACTCCGCGATCTTGTCAACGCCGCCCAGGAGGTCCCCAGCCGCTCACTGGCCGGATTCGAGCGGAACTCAGGCGGCCCGCCCCACACTCCCGCACGACGACGACACCACAGGGGGCGCGATGCTCAGCTCGGCCATGGCACGACGACGGTTCCTCGGCATCGGCGCGGCGGCGGGCGCCGCGGCGCTGGTCGGCGGCGCGGGATGGAGCGGCACGGCGGCCGCCGCCGAACGCACCGTCCCGTCGGCGGCACGCGCCGGCCGGCCCGACGTCCTGAACCTGCCGAACGGTTTCCACCCGGCCGGCATCGGGATCGGCCCCGCCCCCTACGCGTACTTCGGTTCGCTGCTCGGCGGCGCGGTCTACCGGGCCTGCCTGCTCACCGGCCGCGGAAAGGTCATCAACCCGGGCCTGGGGGAGGGGCACTACGCGGTCGGGCTTCAGGTGGACGAGCGGCAGCGGGTCTTCGTCGCGGGCGGCTGGGGGCGGCTGATCACCGCCCTGGACGGGATCACCGGCAAGGTGATCGAGACGTACGAGGTCGGCAACGCCGACACCTTCGTCGACCACGTGGTGCTGACGCCCCGCGCGGCCTGGTTCACGGATTCCTTCAACGGGCAGCTGTTCCGTCTGCCGCTCGGCCCGCGCGGGGAGCTGCCGGCGCGCGACGCGGTGACCGCCCTGCGGCTGGGCGGCGAGTGGGCGCAGGGCCCGTCGGACGGGCTCACCGCCACGGGCATCGCGGCCACCCCGGACGGCTCCGCGCTCCTGGTGGTCAACATCCACGCGCACGGCGGCAGCTTGTTCCGCGTCGATCCGGTGACCGGCACCGCCCGGCGCACCGACCTGGGCGGGGTCACGCTCCCCACGACCAACGGCATCCTGGTTCAGGGCCGCACCCTGTACGCGCCCCGCATGAACGACCTGGCGGTGCTGCGCCTGGACCCGACCGGCCACAACGCCCGCCTGGTTCGCACGGTCACCGACGCCCGCTTCGAGACCCCTTGCGCGGCGGCCGTCCACGGCAACCGCCTCTACCTGCCCAACTCCCGGTTCCCGCAGCCCCCCGAGCCCGACCTCCCCTACAACGCGGTGGCGCTCTCGCTGCCGCTCTAGCCGCACCGCGCAGGCGTTGCGCAGGGTGCCCGGCACGGGCGATGGTTGAGGCGTCAACAGTTATCCACAGGGCTTTCGGGATCGGATCATGCGCGGGACCTTCGTGACATGACGAACAACGACGCGTCCCGCAGCCCGTCCGACCGCTCCTTCATCAGTCCGGCCGGAACCGCCGACCAGCCCCAGATCACCCTGCGCAGCCCGGCCGAACTGGCCGACGCGCTGCCCTACATGCTCGGTTTCCACCCGTCCGACTCGCTCGTCATGGTCGCCGTGCACGGCGAGGGCGGGCGCTTCGGCGGACGCCTCCGCGTCGGCATCCCGACCGCACCGGCCGAATGGGAGGACACCGCCCGGCAGGTCGCGGACTGCCTCGTCCGGGGCAGTGAACGGCGTGGCGCCAAACCCGACGGCATCGTCGTCTACCTCTGCCAGGAGCCGCGGGAGGGCGACGGCGGCCGGGATGTGATGACCCGGCTGCGGCCGTTCGCCCAGGGGATCCGGCTGGCCTGCGGCGCGCTGGACGTGCCGGTGCTCGAAGCCCTGTGCCTGTCGGCCGGCCGCTTCTGGTCCTACGTCTGCCCCGACGAACGGTGCTGCCCGGCCGAGGGCAGCCCACTGGCCCCGGTCGGTACCTCGGTGATGGCCGCGACCGCCACCTTCGCCGGGCTCCAGGTCCGCGGCCCCCTCCGGGAGATCGAGGGCAGGCTCGCACCCCTGCGCGGGCCCGTGGCCGCCGAGGCGGAGCGGGCCCTCGACCGAGCCGCCGCCGCACTGATGCCGAGGATCCTCCACGGCGCCACCCGGGAAGAGGTCGGCGCCGACACCATCACGCTCGCCCGGACCCTGATGCGGCGCATGACCCAGGCGCCGCCCGCCGACGGCGGCCCCCAGGGCGACGACTGGGACGACGCGCTGCTCGGCCACGACGAGGCCGCCTCCCTCATCCTCGGCCTCCAGGACCGCGAGGTGCGGGACGTCGCGGCGGAGTGGATGGAAGGCGAGGAGGCGGCCCCCGCCCTGCGCCTGTGGCGGGCACTGGCCCGCCGCTGCGTCGGCGCCTACGGCGAGCACGCCGCGGCCCCCCTCACCCTGGCCGGCTGGGTCTCCTGGTCCACCGGCGACGAGCCGACCGCCCGGATCGCCCTCGGACTCGCCCTGCGGGCGGACGCCGAATACCGCTTCGCCCAACTGCTGCACCACGCCTGCAACGAGGGCATCGACCCCGAAGGCCTGCGCCAGTGCCTGAGGGAGGAACGGCGCCGCCGCGAACCGAGGCGCAGCCGGTCCTCCGCCCCCACCCGGCCGCCCGGACGACGGGGCGGGACGGCCTCGCGCCGGGCATCCCGCCGCACCGCGGGGAGCGGGCAGTGAACGGGCGCCGGCCGCACCGCGGCGGCCCTCCGCGGTCGCCCCGACCCGCCCGCGACCCGGCCTCACGGCGCGGGCTTCGTGCCCCGTGCGTCCGGCCGGGGTCCGGGCCCGTGACCCGGGCGGGGGTGGGGGCGTTCAGCTGGGGGGTGGTGCCGCCCCCGCCGCGTCGCCGCCCAGCCGAAGCCACCGGAGCGCAGACAAGGCGACCCATGTCCCACCCCGCACCTCCCCGCCCGACCGTCGTGCCCGCGGCCCGCAGGCCCGAGCTGCCGCCCGTGCACGGCGCCGTCATCTGCGTCGCCGCGCCCTGTCTGGTCATCTCGCCCGAACACGGCCAGCTGACCGGGCAGGGGATCGACGGGATCTACCGCTCCGGGCGGCGGCTGCTCTCCCGCTGCGTGCTGCGCGTCGGCGGCCGCGACCCGGTCGCCGTCCTGGGCCGCAGTCTCGGTGCCGACCGGGCCGCCTTCACCGCCACGGTGCGCACCGGGGCCGAGCCCGGCCCCGACCCGGACATCGGGGTGGAGCGGATCCGGCACGCGGACGGCACCGAGCGGATCACCCTGCGCAGCTTCACGGCCCGGCCGGTGCGCCTGCCCGTGGAGCTGAGGCTCGGCACCGACCTCGCGGAACTGGCGGCCGTGGCCGCGGGCGGGGCCCGCCCGGAGCTGCCCGCCGCGGTCCACGCCGCCGGACTGCGCTGGAGCACCGGCGAAGCCCGGGCCGTCACCACGGCGAAGCCGGCCCCGGACGACGCCGTGGCCTCGGCCGGGCTGCTGCGCTGGCAACTCGAACTGGGCCCCGGCGAATCCCGCACCATCGAGCTGCGCACGACGCAGGACCGGGTGGTGCGGGCCCCCGTCGGCCACGTGCTGAACCCACTGGCCGACGCACGGGCCGAGGGGGACGACCCGAGGGCCGAGGCGTGGTTCTGCACCAGCGTCGAGGACCTGCGCGCACTGCTCTCCCGGGATCCGGACGAGCCCGGTGACGCCTTCGCGGCGGCCGGGGTGCCCTGGCGGCTGGGCCTGGCACCGGCCGAGTCGCTCTGGGCCGCCCGCATGGCGCTGCCGCTGGGGACCGGACTGGCCGCCGCCACGCTGCGCATCCTCGCCCGGACCCAGACCGGGGGACACGGCGCCGACTCCGGGAAGATCCCCGGGCCCCTGCGCGGAGCCGGCCCGCAGCTGCCGCCCGCCTGCACCGGCACCGAGGCGACCCTCGCCTTTCCCGCGGTGCTCGCCGAAGCCCGCCTCTGGGGCATGCCGCAGGACGAGGTCGCCCGACTGCTCCCCACCGCCGAACGGTGCCTCGACTGGCTGCGGGGAGCCCTCGGCGAGGACGGGTTCCTCGCCGATCCCGACCCGGGGCCGCGGCGCTGCGAGACCCAGGCCCACGCCCACCGGGCCGCCGTTCTGGGCGCCGATCTCCTCGCCGGATGCGGACGGCCCGGCGCCGAGGAGTGGCGCGAGCGGGCGGCCGCGCTGCGCGAACGGTTCAGGGACGGGTTCTGGATCGACGGCCCCGACGGCGGCCGGCCGGCCTCGGCCCTGCACCCCGACGGGCGTCCCCTGCCGCGGCTGACCGGAGCCGCCGCCCACCTCCTCGACACCGGGCTGGTCAGCGGCGGCCGACTGGCCCCTGGGCTCCTCGACCGGATCCGCACCGAGCAGATGGCCCGGCTCTTCGGCGCCCCCGCCATGGACTGCGGATGGGGGCTGCGGAGCATGGCGCTCAAGGAGCCGGGGCACAACCCGTACGGCCACCGCTCCGGCGCGGTCAGGGCGTACGAGAGCGCCGTCGCCGTGTCCGCACTGGCCTCGGCCGGCTTCGAGAAGGAGGCCGGGGGTCTCCTCAGAGGACTCCTGGACGCGGCCGAAGCCTTCGGGTACCGGCTGCCGGAGATGTTCGCGGCCGAGCAGCGCACCGCCGGCAGCGTCCCCGTCCCGCACCCGGCGGCCTGCCGCCCCGCCGCCGTGGCCGCGGCCGCGGGGGTCCACGTACTGACCGCCCTCGCCGGGATCCGCCCCGACGCCCCGGCGGGCACCGTCGCCCTCGTACCGCTTCCCGGTGCCCCTCTGGGCGCGATCCGCCTCGCGGGGCTCCGGGTGTCGGGAGAGCCCTTCGCGGTCCGCGTCAGCCGGCTCGGCCTCGCCATGGTGGAGGAGGCGGCGGATGCGCTCCAACTGGGCGTCTGACGGGTTCCGGCACGGTCCCGCCCGCCCCGGCCCCGTACGAACCGTGCTGTGCCGACTCGGTCTCGTGCGCGCCGGCGGGCGCCGTTCAGGACCGCCGGGAACCCCCGCCTGCCGCCGGGGCCCCGTCTTCAAGGTCACCAAAGCGCTGTTTATCGTCAGGCAGACGACTATGATCGCGGCATGTCGCCCTACGACCCGTCGGCCTATCCGCCCTTCGCAGTCACCGTCGACCTGGTCGTGCTCACCGTGCGGCGCCACGCGCTCTGCGCGCTGGTCGTCCGGCGGGGTGAGCAGCCGTTCCAGGGGCGCTGGGCGCTGCCCGGCGGATTCGTCCGCGGCGACGAGGACCTCGCGGCCGCCGCCGCCCGGGAGCTCGCCGAGGAAACCGGTCTCTGCGCCCACGACCCGTCCATGCCGGGTGCGGGCAACGGTGCGCACCTCGAACAGCTGGCCACCTACGGTGATCCGAAGCGCGATCCGCGGATGCGGGTCGTCAGCGTGGCGCACCTGGTGCTGGCTCCGGACCTGCCCGCGCCCCGGGCCGGAGGCGATGCCAACAGCGCGCGCTGGGCCCCCGTCGACGAGGTGCTGGCCATGGGCGACGAGGGCGCCGCGGGGCTCGCCTTCGACCACGCCCGGATCCTGGCGGACGGCGTGGAACGGGCCCGCTCGAAGATCGAGTACTCCTCGCTGGCCACCGCCTTCTGCCCGCCCGAGTTCACCGTCGGCGAGCTGCGCCGGGTCTACGAGGCCGTGTGGGGCGTGGCCCTGGACCCGCGGAACTTCCACCGCAAGGTCACCGGAACCCCCGGGTTCCTGGTGCCCGCCGGGGGAACGACGACCCGTCAGGGCGGCCGTCCCGCTCAGCTGTTCCGTGCGGGCGGGGCGACCCTGCTCAACCCGCCGATGCTGCGCCCGGAGGTCTGACTCCGCGGGGACCGGGTCCCGGCCCGGGCTGACCCCGCCTCGGGTGAACCTGACGGAACGATCGGCATTCCATCGGATCGGTTGCGCCGAAAATCGGACATATCGCGTTATCTTGCTTGCGGTACTCACCCTGCCGCAGAGCGGTCTCACCCCCCGCGAGAGAAGCGATGCTCCAGGCCATCGGACTCACCAGCACCCCCCGCACCAACGCCCCGCCCCTCGTGGACGACCTCACCTTCGAGGCCCGCCCCGGGCACGTGACCGCCCTGCTCGGCGAGCCGGGATCGGGCAAGACCACCGCCCTGCGGCTCATGCTCGAACTCGAACCGGGCCGCGGCGTCACCTACTTCCGCGGCCGCCCGCTGCACCGGATCCCCCATCCCGGCCGTGAGGTCGGAGTGGTGCTCGGCGACGTCCCCGGCAACCCGGCGCGCACCGTCCGCAACCAGCTCCGGATGCTCTGCGCCGCCGCCGGGGTTCCCGCTTCCCGTGCCGACACCATGCTCGAGGTCGTCGGCATCGGAGGGTTGCGGGACCAGCGCCTCGGCTCGCTGTCGCTCGGCATGGAGCGACGGGTCGCCCTGGCCTCGGCGCTGCTGGGCGATCCCTGCACCCTGCTCCTCGACGAGCCGGCCGCCGGGCTCTCCCCGCGCGAACGCGGCTGGCTGTACGGACTGCTGCGCGGCCACGCCTCCCTCGGGGGCGCGGTGCTCTTCACCACCGCCGACGCCAAGGAGGCGGCGCGCAGCGCAGACCGGGTCGTCAGCATCGAGGCGGGCCGCCTCGTCGCCGACCAGGAAGCCGCGGACTTCGCGCGGACCCGGCTGAGGCCGCGGGTCGCCGTGCGCACCCCGCACGCGGCCCGGCTGGCCGACGTACTGGGCCGGGAGGCCCGCGCCGCCCAGCGCGCGGTGGAGATCGTCGAGGAGAGCGGCAGTCGCCTGTCGGTGTACGGCAGCAACTGCGCCGAGGTCGGCGAGGCGGCGTTCCGTCACGGCGTACTGGTCCACCAGCTCGCCGACGAGACCGGCGATGCCGGCGCCGCGACGACCGCGGTCCCGCACGCCCGGGCCGGGGCAGGCCCGGCGGCGAGCGCCGCCGGGGACCCGGCCGGTCCGTCCCGCAGCGGCCGCGCCCCGCGGCCTGCCTCGGCCGTACGGCGCGTCGGCGGGCCCCTGCGGCCACTGCGCTACGAGCTGCTCCGCGTCTTCGGCACCGCCACCCCCGTCCTCACCACCGCACTCGTCGTCGTGGTCTCCGTGCTCACCTCCCTCGTGCTCGCGCGGGCCGGGCAGACCCCGCAGAACCGGCTGCTCGCCGCCTGGCCCGAGGTGCTGCCGCTGCCGCCCGCCGCCCTGGGCGCCGGGCTGCTCGGTGCCCTGGCCTTCGGCGAGGAGTACCGCTACCCCGCCCTCGCCGCCGACCGGGGCACCGTGCCGCGCCGGCTGGGGCTGCTCACCGCGAAGCTCGGCGTCTGCGCCGTGCTCGCCCTGCTGCTGGGCGCGCTGGCGGTGACGGCCGACGCCGCCGCCCTGGCGCTCGTCTTCGACAGCGGGGCCCTGCGCACCCCCGTCGAGTGGCTTTCCCCGGCGGCGAGTTGGGCCGGCCTGCTGATCGGCTGCGCCTGGGCCGGCGTACTGGCCTCCGGTGTCTTCCGGTCCGCCACCGCGGGACTCGCGGCGGTGCTCGCCGTACCCGTGGGAGTGGTTCCGCTGGTGGGCAAGGCGCTCGAAGGCCCGTCCGCGTACCCGGTGACGGGGCTGGGGCCCCGACTGCGGGGCCTGTCCTGGGTGCAGTGGCCGCCGGAGGCGGACCGGTTGCTCGTGGGGGCCCTACGGGTGATGACCCAACCCGTCGCGACGGCCCTGGTGTTGTCGCTGATGGTCCTGTTGTGCGCCTATGGGTTCACCGGACTGCGCAGCAGGGTCCGTTGGTGATCGTTCCGGTGCCGGAGCGGTCACGGACGGGACCGTTGCAGTCCGAGTCGCGTCAAGCGGACCGCAACTCCCCGCAATAGGCCCGGTTCTTTACGATAAGTCGTCAATTGCGTAGGTGGCACCGATCACCCTTTCGTGTGCTTTTCACCAAAGACCTCAAGGGTCATGGAGGCACGACCGACAAAGGATTCGTGAGTACCCTTGCGCACACCATGATGACCGCCGCCCGCCATGCCGACTCCGGCCTCGCCGGCGCGGGCGAACTCGACCGCTACCCCTACGCGGAGGCCCCCGGGTCCGACCGCGTCGGAGCACCCCACTGGGACGGCGCCGACGTCGAGTTGAGCCGCGTGGGCCGCCGCGCGGCAGGCAGCCGCGGCCGCGGACTGCACGGCCAACTCGTACAGCAGCTCGGTCAGATGATCGTCTCCGGCGACCTCGGTGCGGACCGCCCCCTGGTCCCCGAGGAGATCGGCCAGCGCTTCGAGGTCTCCCGCACGGTCGTCCGCGAATCGCTGCGGGTCCTGGAGGCCAAGGGCCTCGTCAGTGCCCGTCCCAACGTCGGCACCCGGGTCCGCCCCGTCGCCGACTGGAACCTGCTCGACCCCGACATCATCGAGTGGCGCGCCTTCGGGCCCCAGCGCGACGACCAGCGCCGCGAGCTCGGCGAGCTCCGCTGGACGATCGAGCCGCTCGCCGCCCGCCTCGCCGCCGGCCACGGCCGGCCGGACATCCAGCAGCGCCTGGCCGACATGGTCGAGATCATGGGCCACGCCCTCGGCCAGGGCGACTCGATCACCTTCGCCCGCGCCGACAACGAGTTCCACGCGCTCCTCATCCAGGTCGCCGGCAACCGCATGCTGGAGCACCTCTCCGGCATCGTCTCCGCCGCCCTCCAGGTCTCCGGCAGCCCGATGACCTCCTGCGACCGCCCGAGCGAGACCTGCGTCGCGCACCACGCGCGCATGGTCGAGGCCCTCGCCGCGGGCGACGCGACCGGCGCCGAGAACGCGATGCGCCAGCTCCTGACGGTCCATCCGGAGGTCGAGCGCGTGGTTCCCGCCCCGCGCGAGCACTGACGGGCGGGCGCGCGGGGGTGTACGACACGTCGCCGGGCCCGGCCGGGCCCGGCGACACCGGCGTGGGGACCCCTGCGTGGGGAACTCCTGCATGGGGACCCCTGCGGGGCCGTTTCCGCGTCCGCTCCGGGAACCGCGGATGTGACCGTATGACCGGCACTCGCGCATACGGGGTGTGATTCGGGCCACGAAGATTGGGCGTAACGCTCCGCGAGGTCGCGCGATGACTTAAGAGGTGATGGCCGACGGAGGGAAGACAGCAGCCCTTGGGGGTGCTGTGCAGCTCCCCGGCCCCTGCCCGCGCCGCCGGCCCATCCCCGGTCGGTGGTCGTCGGCTCCGGTCCAGCACCACCAGGCCCGGGGTCGGAAGCCGTTCCCATCGTTCCGAGAGGTTGTTCGTGTCGGCCAGCACATCCCGTACGCTCCCGCCGGAGATCGCCGATTCCGAGTCTGTGATGGCGCTCATCGAGCGGGGCAAGGCCGAGGGGCAGATCGCCGGCGATGACGTGCGTCGGGCCTTCGAGGCTGACCAGATTCCTGCGACCCAGTGGAAGAATGTTCTGCGCAGCCTCAACCAGATCCTCGAGGAAGAGGGTGTGACGCTGATGGTCAGTGCCGCGGAGTCGCCCAAGCGCACCACCCGCAAGAGCGTCGCAGCGAAGAGCCCGGCGAAGCGGACGGCCACCGAGCCCGTCAGGAAGACCGCGGCCAGGACGACGGCGGCGCAGCCCGCCGCCCCCGCGGTCCCGGCGGCCGAGGCGGCGGACCCGCAGGCACCGGACGCCCTGGTCGAGGAAGCCGCCGCGGAGCCCGTGGCCAAGAAGGCGGCCGCGAAGAAGACGGCCGCGAAGAAGGCCGCGCCCGCCAAGAAGGCGGCCGCGAAGAAGACCGCGGCGAAGAAGACCACGGCCAAGAAGGACGCCGACGAGGCCGGCGACGAGGAGAACCCGGACGAGGGTCCCGACGCGGTCAAGGCCGAGGGCGAGGAAGAGGAAGAGGGCGGGGAGAACAAGGGCTTCGTCATCTCGGACGACGAGGACGACGCCCCGGCCCAGCAGGTCGTGGTGGCCGGCGCCACCGCCGACCCGGTCAAGGACTACCTCAAGCAGATCGGCAAGGTCCCCCTCCTCAACGCCGAGCAGGAGGTCGAGCTCGCCAAGCGCATCGAGGCGGGCCTCTTCGCCGAGGACAAGCTGGCGAACTCCGACAAGCTGGCGCCCAAGCTCAAGCGCGAGCTGGAGATCATCGCCGAGGACGGCCGCCGCGCCAAGAACCACCTGCTGGAGGCCAACCTTCGCCTCGTGGTCTCCCTCGCCAAGCGCTACACCGGCCGCGGCATGCTCTTCCTGGACCTGATCCAGGAGGGCAACCTGGGCCTCATCCGCGCGGTCGAGAAGTTCGACTACACCAAGGGCTACAAGTTCTCGACCTACGCGACGTGGTGGATCCGCCAGGCGATCACCCGCGCCATGGCCGACCAGGCCCGCACCATCCGCATCCCCGTACACATGGTCGAGGTCATCAACAAGCTCGCCCGCGTGCAGCGCCAGATGCTCCAGGACCTGGGCCGCGAGCCCACCCCGGAGGAGCTGGCCAAGGAACTCGACATGACCCCCGAGAAGGTCATCGAGGTCCAGAAGTACGGCCGCGAGCCGATCTCCCTGCACACCCCGCTGGGCGAGGACGGCGACAGCGAGTTCGGCGACCTCATCGAGGACTCCGAGGCGGTCGTCCCGGCGGACGCCGTGAGCTTCACGCTCCTGCAGGAGCAGCTGCACTCGGTGCTGGACACCCTCAGTGAGCGCGAGGCGGGCGTGGTGTCCATGCGCTTCGGTCTCACCGACGGCCAGCCGAAGACCCTCGACGAGATCGGCAAGGTCTACGGGGTCACCCGTGAGCGCATCCGCCAGATCGAATCGAAGACGATGTCGAAGCTGCGCCACCCGTCCCGCTCCCAGGTGCTGCGCGACTACCTGGACTGAGCCGGCCGGCGGGCCGCGGCGGGGCCGCGGCGGAGGAGGGCGCCCGCCCCGTCGCAGCAGATGTGGCGGCGGCCGCGCGGGTGCGCTCGGCCACCGGGCATCCCACTCTGGGTGGAGTCATGCACACTCGGAGTCAGGAGGCCCCATGCGTCGTCCCTTTTCCCGTGTCCTGGCGGGCGCGCTGACCCTGGCGGCGGGAGCGGCCGCGGGGCCGCTGGCCCAGACGCCCCAGGCGGTCGCGGACAGTGTGGTGATCGGCGGGAAGCCGGTGAAGGCGGCCGACAGCCCCTGGGTGGTGGCCCTGGCCAGCCGTGACCGGTTCGGGGGTACGCGGGACGGACAGTTCTGCGGGGGCGTCGTCGTGGCCCCGACCCGGGTCGTCACCGCTGCCCACTGCCTGGGGCGGCAGGTGCTCGGCGGCCCCGTCGAGTCCGTGTCCGACTTCCGCGTGATCGCGGGCCGCACGGAGCTCCGGGCGGCCGACGGCCGGGAGATCGCGGTCCGCGGGGCGCGCGTGAACCCCGACTACGACCCGCAGAGCAATGCGGGGGACCTCGCCGTGCTGGAGCTGGCGGAAGCCGTGCCGGCCCACCACGTGCTGCCCATGGCGGAGGCCGGGCACCCCGCGTACCGGGCGGGCACCGAGGCGGCGGTCTACGGCTGGGGCGACACGAGCGGGTTCGGTGATTACGCCTACGCCCTGCGGGCCGCCCGCGTGACGGTTCTGGCGGACGAGGTCTGCGGGCGCGCGTACCCGGGGGACGCGGACGGACAGTACCGGGCCGAATCCATGGTGTGTGCGGGAGACGGCGCGGGCGGCAAGGACGCCTGCCAGGGCGACAGCGGGGGGCCGCTGGTCGCGCAGGGGCGGCTCATCGGGCTGGTCTCCTGGGGACGGGGCTGCGGACGCGCCGACAGCCCCGGCGTCTACACGCGCGTCGCCCCGCTGGCCGGCTTCGTGACGGCTCCGGAGAGGGCCGCTCAGCCGGTCGGGGGCCAGAAGGCCGGGCAGAGCCCTCGCGGGAGCTCCGGGGCGCGGGCAGAGGCCGTGCAGGGCCGTCCGGCGCGGTAGCCGGGCGCGGACACGAGGACGGGCGGCACCTCTGGGTCTCAGAGGTGCCGCCCGTCGACCGGCCTGGCCGGTCCTGGCTCGTCGGATGCGAGGTTCGGCCGGTGTGTCAGCGGTCCTCGGGTTCGGCGTGGGCAGCCGGAGCGGACGTGAGCCGCTCGGTCTCATCCTGTATTTCCGCGGCGATCTTCTTGAGTTCCGGCTCGAACTTGCGACCGTGGTGGGCGCAGAAGAGCAGTTCTCCGCCGCTCAGCAGGACGACGCGCAGATATGCCTGGGCGCCGCAACGGTCGCATCGGTCAGCGGCCGTCAGCGGGGTCGCGGGTGTCAGAACAGTAGTCACGTCGCCTCTTCTCTAGCTCGACGAGCTGTCGTACCAGGGTCAACATCCAACCAGGCCGAAAACGTTCCCGCTCGCGGCTTTTCCTCGAAACTTCCTTCCGAAGCTGGCCGGCTGTTGCCGGTTGGCGGCGAAGGAGCCGTATTGCGTTGCTTTACGGTTTCGCGTTGTCACTCGTGCGCTTGTTGCAGTTCCATCCTCCCCGGCGTGAGTGCCAGGTTGTTCATGAGGACGTGCCCGAACCCTAAATGGTTCATGCGCGGAAGGGAACGTGATGTTTCCTTCACCCGCCCGGGGGATCGAACATCCGTACGGATCTGCACTAGGCTGAGGAAAGCGCGAGGGTGGCGTTGCATCGGCTCTACCTGGCCTCGGTACCCTTCGACGGGCACCCGAGCCACCCCTGCGCCCGACCGGGCCAGAAAAGAAATTCAGCGAGGAGCGAACTGCGTGACCGCCGACACGTCCGTGCCTTCCAGCGCGCTGCTGTCCGGAGCAGACCGGGACGGTTCCAACTACACCGCGCGGCACCTGCTCGTCCTCGAGGGGCTGGAGGCCGTCCGCAAGCGACCCGGCATGTATATCGGCTCCACCGACAGCCGGGGCCTCATGCACTGCCTGTGGGAGATCATCGACAATTCCGTCGACGAGGCCCTCGGCGGCTACTGCGACCACATCGAGGTCATCCTCCACGAGGACTCCTCGGTCGAGGTCAGGGACAACGGGCGCGGCATCCCGGTGGACGTCGAGCCCAAGACCGGCCTGTCCGGGGTCGAGGTCGTCATGACCAAGCTGCACGCGGGCGGCAAGTTCGGCGGCGGCTCGTACGCGGCCTCCGGCGGCCTGCACGGCGTCGGCGCCTCCGTGGTCAACGCCCTCTCCGCCCGCCTGGACGTCGAGGTCGACCGGGGCAGCTCCACGCACGCCATCAGCTTCCGCCGCGGCGTCCCCGGCATGTTCACCGAGCAGGGCCCCGAGAGCCCCTTCGACCCGGCGAACGGCCTGCGCAAGGTCAAGCGCATCGCCAAGGGCAGGACCGGTACCAGGATCCGGTACTGGGCCGACCGCCAGATCTTCCTCAAGGACGCCCGTCTCAGCCTGGAGACGCTCTACCAGCGTGCCCGGCAGACGGCCTTCCTCGTCCCCGGTCTGACCCTGGTCGTCCGCGACGAGCGGGCCATAGACGGCGCCGGCAAGACCGAGGAGACCTTCCGCTACGACGGCGGCATCAGCGAGTTCTGCGAGTACCTCGCCCAGGACAAGGCCGCCTGCGACGTGCTGCGGCTGAGCGGATCGGGCACCTTCAAGGAGACCGTCCCGGTCCTCGACGACCGCGGCCACATGACCCCCACCGAGGTCACCCGCGAGCTCGGCGTGGACATCGCCCTGCGCTGGGGCACGGGCTACGAGACCAGCATCAAGTCCTTCGTGAACATCATCGCCACCCCCAAGGGCGGCACCCACGTCACCGGTTTCGAACGCTCGGTGACCAAGACCGTCAACGAGGTGCTGCGCTCGGCCAAGCTGCTGCGCGTCGCCGAGGACGACGTGGTCAAGGACGATGCCCTGGAGGGCATGACGGCCGTCGTGACCGTCCGGCTGGCCGAACCCCAGTTCGAGGGTCAGACGAAGGAGGTGCTCGGCACCTCCGCCGCCACCCGGATCGTCGCAGCCGTGGTCGCCAAGGAACTCAAGGCCTTCCTGACCTCCACGAAGCGCGACGACAAGCAGCAGGCCCGCGCCGTGATGGAGAAGATCGTCGCGGCCGCCCGGACCCGGATCGCGGCCCGCCAGCACAAGGAGGCGCAGCGCCGCAAGACCGCGCTGGAGACCTCCTCGCTCCCCGCCAAGCTGGCCGACTGCCGCAGCGACGACGTGGACCGCAGCGAGCTCTTCATCGTCGAGGGCGACTCCGCCCTCGGCACCGCCAAGCTCGCACGGAACTCCGAATTCCAGGCGCTCCTGCCCATCCGCGGCAAGATCCTCAACGTCCAGAAGTCCTCGGTCTCGGACATGCTCAAGAACGCCGAGTGCGGCGCGATCATCCAGGTCATAGGAGCCGGCTCGGGCCGGACCTTCGACATCGACGCCGCCCGCTACGGCAAGATCGTGCTGCTCGTCGACGCCGATGTGGACGGCGCGCACATCCGCTGCCTGCTGCTCACGCTCTTCCAGCGCTACATGCGCCCGATGGTCGAGGCCGGCCGGGTCTTCGCGGCCGTACCGCCGCTGCACCGGATCGAGCTGGTGCAGCCGAAGCGGGGCCAGGACAAGTACGTCTACACGTACTCGGACAACGAGCTGCGCCAGACCCTGCTGGAGTACCAGCGCAAGAACATCCGGTACAAGGACTCGATCCAGCGCTACAAGGGCCTCGGCGAGATGGACGCGGACCAGCTGGCGGAGACCACCATGGACCCCCGCTTCCGCACCCTGCGCCGGATCAACATCGGCGACCTCGACTCCGCCGAGCAGGTCTTCGACCTGCTCATGGGCAACGAGGTGGCCCCGCGCAAGGAGTTCATCACGAGCTCCGCGGCGACCCTGGACCGCTCCCGCATCGACGCCTGAGCAGGAGGGCACCGGAGGCCGGCGGCACCCGACGAGGGCGGGCGCCACGGCACACCGGTGCCCTTCGCTCCATCACCTGTTGGAGTGAAGAGCACCGGTACACCAGTCCGGAAACCGTCCATTCCGCACATCCTTGTGGGCACGCGGCCAATGCGGCAGCGGACAAGGAGAGTTCGGTGGACAAGCACGAAGGGCGTGATGCCGGAACGATCCGGCTGGACGACCCCTGGTACGACGCGCTGGCCGTCGGCTGGGGCGAGGGCGAGGAGCCGGCGCCGCCGCGGCCGGTCCCGGTCGTCGGCCCGGCGCCCGGCGCGTCCGACATCTACCTGGAAGTGCAGCGCAGCGCCGCCTTCCAGGAGGTCCGGAGCCGCTATCGCCGGTTCGTCGTCCCCGCGACCGCCGGGTTCTTCCTCTGGTACGTCGCCTACGTCGTCGCCGCGACGGCCGCGCCGGGCCTGATGGGCCGCCCCGTCCTGGGTGCGGTCAACGTGGCCATGCTGGCGGGGCTCGGCCAGTTCCTCAGCACCTTCCTGCTCACCTGGGCCTACGCCCGGCACGCCCGCCTGCGCCGGGACCGGGCGGCGCTCGACCTGCGCTGGACCGTCTTCGAGCAGGAACGCGGCCAGGAGCGGACCCGGGCGAGGAGGGCGGGCCGGTGACGAGCGAGCACCAGACCCTCGCGCTGCTGCTGTTCAGCCTGTTCATCGCGGTGACCCTGGGCATCACCACCTGGGTCAGTCGCAACCGGCACGGGTCGGCCGAGGAGTTCTACGCCGGCGGCCGGCTCTTCTCACCGATGGAGAACGGTTTCGCCATCGCGGGCGACTACATGTCCGCGGCCTCGTTCCTCGGCATCTCCGGCCTGATCGCCCTCTTCGGCTACGACGGCCTGCTCTACTCGGTCGGATTCCTCGTCGCCTGGCTCGTGGTGCTCTTCCTCGTCGCCGAACTGGTGCGCAACTGCGGGCGCTTCACCCTCGCCGACGTGGTCGCCGCCCGGATGAGCGAGCGCCCGGTGCGGATCGCCGCCGGCATCTCCTCGGTCGTCGTCTCCGTGCTCTACCTCGTCGCGCAGATGGTCGGAGCGGGCAGCCTCGTGGGGCTGCTGCTCGGGAACTCGAGCGCCGCGGCCCGCACCCTCACCGTGATCGGGGTCGGCGCCCTGATGGTCGTCTACGTGTCCTTCGGCGGCATGCGCGCCACCACCTGGATCCAGATCGTGAAGGCCGTGCTGCTGATGGGCGGCGCGATCACCCTGACGGTGCTCGTACTGCTGCGCTTCCACGGCGACTTCGACCGGCTGCTCACCACCGCGGCCGACCGCAGCGGGTACGGACTCGACTTCCTCGCTCCCGGCCTCAAGTACGGCGGCGACTGGACGGCCCGTTTCGACTTCATGAGCCTCGGCCTCGCCCTGGTCCTGGGAACCGCCGGGCTGCCGCACATCCTGTCGCGCTTCTACACCGTGCCCACCGCCCGGGCGGCGCGCCGCTCGGTGGTCTGGGCGATCGCGCTGATCGGCGGCTTCTACCTGATGACCATCGTGCTCGGCTTCGGGGCGGCGGCCCTGGTCGGGCCGGACGAGGTGCGTGCCTCCAACGCTTCGGGGAACACGGCCGTTCCGCTGCTCGCGGCCTTCCTCGGCGGGGGCGCCGAAACGACCGGTGGCGCCGTGCTGTTCGCCTTCGTCGCCGCCATCGCCTTCGCCACCATCCTGGCCGTGGTGGCGGGCATCACCCTGGCCTCGTCCGCCTCCGTCGCACACGACCTGTACGCCTCGCTCAAGCGCAGGCGGGCCAGGCAGCGCAGCGAGGTTTCGGTGGCCCGGGGCGCGGCCGTGGGCATCGGGGCGGTGGCCATCGCCCTCGGGCTGCTCGCCCAGGACCTCAACGTGGCGTTCCTGGTGGGGCTGGCCTTCGCGGTGGCCGCGTCCGCGAACCTCCCGGTGCTGCTGTACTCGCTGTTCTGGCGCGGATTCACCACGCGCGGCGCCGTCTGGTCGGTCTACGGGGGCCTGGTCCCGGCGGTGCTCCTCGTGCTGGTCTCGCCCGTGGTGTCGGGCAGCCCGGAGTCGCTGTTCCCGGGCGTGGACTTCCAGCTCTTCCCGCTCCAGAACCCGGGGATCGTCTCGATCCCGCTGGGCTTCCTGGCCGGCTGGCTGGGCACGGTCACCTCGGGCGAGGAGCCCGACGAGGCGAAGCACGCGGAGACCGAGGTCCGCGCGCTGACGGGTGCCGGAGCGGTCTGAGCGCGGGCGTCAGGCCGGTCCGTCCGAGGGGAGCCAGGTGTAGCGGTGCTCCGGGCGGCCGGTCTCGCCGTAGCGCAGCGCCAGGGTGACGCGGCCGTTGCGGTCGAGGAGCTTCAGGTAGCGCTGGGCGGTCTGGCGGCTGATGCCCGCGCGGTCGGCGATCTGCTGGGTGGACAGCGGGCCCCCGGCCGTGCGCAGGACCTGCCGGAC
Source organism: Streptomyces sp. WAC03905 (assembly GCF_057371075.1). Lineage (NCBI taxonomy): Bacteria > Bacillati > Actinomycetota > Actinomycetes > Kitasatosporales > Streptomycetaceae > Streptomyces > Streptomyces sp. WAC03905. Next base: position 2,192,206 of record NZ_JBXYDZ010000003.1, on the reverse strand, counting down.
CAGTTCCGCCGTGGTGGGGGAGTGGCCCTTGGGGAGCTCGTTCACGGAGCCCGCGCCGGCCAGGGCGCCGAAGATCCGGTCCACCTCGGCCTGTTCGGCCTCGCCGCCCGTGTCCAGGGCGCGGCGCAGCGAACCGTACGCCTCCAGGCGGGTGCGCAGTCCGGCGAAGGTGAAGGGCTTGACGAGGTACTGGAGGGCGCCGAGGCGCATGGCGGCCTGCACGGTGGCCAGGTCACGGGCGGCGGTGACCATGATCACATCGGTGCCGTGACCCCGCTGGCGCAGGCGGCGGACCAGGTCGAGGCCGTTCTCGTCGGGAAGGTAGTGGTCGAGGAGGACCAGGTCCACCGGGTGGGCGGAGAGGAAGTCCAGGGCCTCGGCCGCCGAATGGGCCTGCGCCGTCACCCGGAAACCGGGAACCTTCGCGACGTACGCCGCGTTGATCCGGGCAACACGCATGTCGTCGTCGACGACCAATACGTGGATCGGGGTCTCGTTCATCGCAGGGCCTCCGGGAGTACGACGGAGAATTCCGCCCCTCCGTCCGCTGCTTCACCGGCCCGGGCGCTGCCGCCCTGCCGCTCCGCGAGGCGGCGTACGAGGGCGAGGCCCAGCCCGCGCTCGCGGTGGGCCCGGGGCTGCTTGGTCGACCAGCCCTCGGTGAAGATCTCCTCCCGGCGCGCGGCGGGCACCCCGGGGCCGCTGTCGCGCACCCGCAGCACGGCGGTCCGCCCCTCCGCGCGCAGCTCCACCTCGACCAGGGGCGCGGCCCCGCCCGCGGCGGCGTCCAGGGCGTTGTCCACCAGATTGCCGACGATCGTGACGAGCCCGCCGGGGTCGACCAGGCGGTCGGGGAGGAGGGTGGCCGCGGCCAGCCGCAGGGGGATCCCGCGCTCGGCGGCGACGGTGGCCTTGCCGACGAGGAGGGCGGCCAGGAGCGGGTCGTGGACCTTCTCGGTGACCTGCTCGGCGGTCGTGCGGTGCACCCCGACGACCTCCGTCACGAATTCCACCGCCTCCTCGTGCAGGCCCAGTTCCAGCAGGCCGAGGAGGGTGTGGAGGCGGTTGGCGTGCTCGTGGTCCTGGGCGCGCAGGGCGTCGATGAGGCCGCGGGTGGAGTCGAGTTCGCGGCTCAGGTGCTCCAGTTCGGTGCGGTCGCGCAGGGTGGCGACGGCGCCGCCGTCGGCGGTGGGCATGCGGTTGGCGACCAGGACCCGGGGGCCCTGGACGGTGAGCAGGTCCCGGCCCGTCACCCGGCCGGAGAGCACGTCGGCGGTGCGGCCGGCGCCGAGGACGTCGTCGAGCGGGCGTCCGGCGAAGGTGCCGGGGGCGTCGGGGGTGAGGCCCAGCAGGCGGGCGGCCTCGTCGTTGACCAGCCGCACCCGCCCGTCGGGGGCGAGCGCGATCACGCCTTCGCGGATGGAGTGCAGCATCGCCTCGCGTTCGGCGAGCAGACCGGCGATGTCGGAGAAGGCCAGATCGCGGGTCTGGCGTTGGATCCTGCGGGAAAGGAGGTAGGCGGCGAGGGCGCCCGCGGCCAGGGCCCCGCCCGCGTGGGCGAGCAGACCGGGGACGGCGCCGAGCAGCCGGTCGCGGACGCTGTCGTAGGCGATGCCGACGGAGACCGCGCCGACGATCTCGCCGTCGGCGGCGACGAGCGGGACCTTGCCGCGGGCGGAGCGGCCCAGGGTGCCGTCGTCGATCTCCATGACCTCGCGGCCGGCCAGGGCGTCGCCCGGGTCGGTGGAGACGGGCAGCCCGATCCGCTCGGGGTCCGGGTGCGAGCGGCGGATGCCGTTCAGGTCCAGGACGACGACGTACTCCGCGCCGGTCGCCCGGCGGATCCGCTCGGCCGAGGCTTGCACCGCACTGTCCGGCGACGCCGGTGTGTTCAGGAGGCCGGCGGCGATCGCGGGGTCGGCCGCGGTGCTCTGCGCGATGACCAGCGCGCGGCGCATGGCCTGGTCGTCGAGCTGGGCGCCGAGCGGTGCCAGGAACAGGCCCGTGGCCAGGACCACCACCCCGGCGGCGATGGCCAGCTGGGTCAGCAGGATCTGCGAGACCGCCCGTCTGGGCAGCCCGAGGCGCCGAGCGCTCATGTGGGGGAACCGCATGGACAGCAACGGTAGGTCGGCCCCCGCAGAAGTGGAACGCTTGTGCCCCTTTTGTCGGTCAGGACACTCCGGCCGTGCCCGGCCGCGCTTCGGACATGCCCTACGGCAGCGGCCGCGGCGGGCGCGGGCCGTGGTACTGGCCGCTCGGCCGCATGCGCAGCGGTCGCTCCTGGTACTCCTCCAGGGCGTGGGCGATCCAGCCCGCGGTGCGGGCCACCGCGAAGACGGTCTCGCCGGCCTCTGCGGGCATGCTGCACGAGACCGTCAGGACTGCCAGGGCCAGGTCGACGTTCGCGCGCAGACCGCCCTGACGGGCCATGACGGCCGCCACGTCGCGGGCCGCGGTCAGGGCGGGACCGGCTTGTTCCAGCTCTTCCAGCCGGGCGAACAACGCACCCGCCCGCGGGTCCTCGCCCGGGTAGAGGCGGTGGCCCAGGCCCGGGACCCGGCGCCCCGCCCGCAGGTACTCGGCGACCACCGGGGCGGCTCCGCCCTGTTCCAGTACGTCCACCAGCATGCGGTGGGCGAGCCGCCCGGCCGCGCCGTGCAGCGGTCCCTCCAGGGCGCCGAGGCCGGCCGAGACCGCCGCGTACGGATGGGCGCGCGCCGACGCCGCCACCCGTACGGCCAGGGTGGAGGCGGCCAGGTCGTGGTCGACCAGCAGGGCCAGCGCCAGGTCCAGTACGGCGAGCGCGTCCGGTGCGGGCGCCTGCGCCGTCAGCCGGGACCACAGCCGACGGGCGACGCGGCCGTCGCCGCCCCGCTCGTCGCCCACCGCGGGCAGGGCGCCCACCAGCGTCGGGATCAGGCAGCGCGCGGAGCCCAGGACCGCCTCCTCCGACAGGTCGAAGCGCAGCGGGTCCGCCACCGCCGCCGCCGCGACCGCCACCCGGAGCCGGTCCACGGGGCCGCTGTGCGCGGGCAGTGCCTCGACGGCCCGGCGGGCCGCCTCCAGCGCTTCCGGGGGAGCGGTGAACCGGGCTCCGGGGGTGAGGGTCCCGGTCCAGAGCCATTCGGCGACCTCCTCGTAGCGGTACCGCGAGGCCAGGGCCACGGCGTCGACGCCGCGGAAGTAGTACCGGTCGGACTCGATGAGGGTGAGCTTTGTGCGCACGGCGAGCTCCCCGGCGGCGGGCGCCGCCGCCTCGCGCCGGCTGCGCCGGGCCAGAGCCTCCACTTCGGCCGCGTCGAAGCTGCTGCCCCGGCCGGCCGGATCGCGGCGGCTGGCGAGCTGGCCCCGGCTGACGTACGCGTACACGGTCGCCGGCTTCACGCCGAGCACCCGCGCCGCCTCCTGCGTGCTGAGCCTGCGTCCGCCGTCCGTCTGGTCACTCATGTCGCACACCCTACAGAGGCCTTGTTGTGTTGATTCAATCAATATTGACAGGGATTCAATCCATCATGGATGGTCGTCTCATGAACACCATCGACAGCGCCATCAACAGCACCATCGAAGGAACGCGGGGCCTGGCGGGAGTCGTGGTCACCGAGACCGAGCTGGGCGACGTCCGGGGCCGCGAGGGCTTCTACCACTACCGGCAGTACTCGGCCGTGGAGCTCGCCGCCACCCGCGGCTTCGAGGACGTATGGCACCTGATGTTCCGCGGCAGGCTCCCCGCGGACGCCGCCGAGCGGGCCGCCTTCGCCGCCGAGACAGCCGCGTTGCGCGGGCTCCCCGAGGAGGTGCGGGCCGTCCTGCCGGACCTCGCCCGCGCCACCCGGCTCTCCGGGCCGCTCGCCGGGCTGCGCACCGCGCTCTCGCTGCTCGGGGCCTCCGCCGGCTTCCGGCCGGTGTACGACCTGACCCCCGAGCGGCGGGCCGCCGACGCGCTGGCCGCCTGCGCCGCCGTGCCGACCCTGCTCACCGCCCTGCACCGGCTGGGCCGGGGCCTGGAGCCGGTCGAGCCGCGCGCGGACCTCCCGTACGCCGCCAACTACCTCTACATGCTCACCGGCGAGGAGCCCGACCCGGCCCGCGCCCGCGCGGTCGAGCGGTACCTGATATCCACCGTCGACCACGGCTTCAACGCCTCGACGTTCACCGCCCGGGTGATCGCCTCCACCGGCGCCGATGTCGCCGCCTGCCTGACCGGGGCCGTCGGAGCCCTCTCCGGCCCGCTGCACGGCGGCGCCCCCAGCCGCGCCCTGGACACCCTCGACGCGATCGGCACCGTGGACCGGATCGGGCCGTGGATCCGCGAACGGGTCCTCGCCGGGGACCGGATCATGGGCTTCGGGCACCCCGTCTACCGCACCGAGGACCCCCGCTCACGCATGCTGCGCGACATCGCCCTCGGCTTCGGCGGCCCCCTCGTGGACTTCGCCGTCGAGGTCGAGCGCCAGGTGGAGGAGATCCTCGCCGAGCTCAAGCCGGGCCGGGAACTGCACACCAACGTGGAGTTCTACGCGGGCGTGGTCATGGAGCTGTGCGGACTGCCGCGCGAGATGTTCACCCCGACCTTCTGCGCGGCACGCGTGGTCGGCTGGAGCGCGAACATCCTGGAGCAGGCCACCGATTCGAAGATCATCCGGCCGGCCGCCCGGTACACGGGCCCCACCCCGCCGCAGCCGGTGCCGCTCCTCGACTGACCGGGTCTGGATACGATCGACCGGATGAACAGCAGGCAGCCCATCCCCGTCGTCGTCCTCGCCGGATTCCTCGGATCCGGGAAGACCACCGTGCTGAACCACCTCCTCGCCGCCCGCGGGGGCACCCGTATCGGGGTCGTCGTCAACGACTTCGGCTCGATCGAGGTCGACGCGATGTCGGCGGCCGGCCAGGTCGGGGACTCGATGGTCTCCCTCGGCGGCGGCTGCCTGTGCTGCGCGGTCGACGGCAGCGAACTGGACGCGTACCTGGAGAAGCTTTCCGCGCCCGCCCACCGGATCGACGTGATCGTCATCGAGGCGAGTGGCCTGGCCGAACCCCAGGAGATGATCCGCATGCTGATGGCCAGCGAGAACCCGGCCGTCCGGTACGGCGGCATGGTGGAGGTCGTGGACGCGGCGGAGTTCGACGCCACCCGCGCCCGGCATCCGGAGACCGACCGCCACCTGGCCGTCGCGGACCTGGTGGTGCTCAACAAGACCGACCGGGTCGACGCGCGCGAGCGGAGCAGGATCGAGACCGAACTCGCCGCGCTCTGCGCGCCCGGCACCCCGGTCGTGGCCGTCGACCACGGTCGCATCGACCCCGAGCTGCTCTTCGACCGCCGCCCCTGGACCGAGACCCGGGGACAGCTCTCCTTCGAGGACCTGCTCGCGGAAGAACCCGGCCACGACCACAGCGCCCACGCACACGCCGCGTACGAGAGCACGGAGTTCAGCACCGGGCAGGCCCTCTCCCCGCGCCGGTTCATGGACTTCCTCGACCGGCGCCCGGCCGGGCTCTACCGGATCAAGGGCTTCGTGTGGTTCGGGGTCCCCGGCCACGAGGAGCGCTACGAGGTCCAGGCGGTCGGCCGTTTCCTCCGTTTCACCCCGCAGCCCTGGGGCCGGGGCGAAGCGCGGCTGACGCAACTGGTCCTGATCGGCTCCGGCACCGACGGCGCGGCGCTGGTGAGCGAGCTGGAGGCCTGCCGGGAAGAGGCCCCGCAGGACGCGAACCCCGACAGCATGTGGGGCGTCCTGCGCTACGTCGACCGGCCCCGGCCCGCGCCCGATCCCGAGGCGGACGCCGACGCCGCGCTCCCCGCGGAAGGGATCGCCCCACCCCCTCAGACGACCTCCACGCCGTACTCGCCGAGCAGGGCCGCCAGGCCGTCGCGGTAGCCCTTGCCGCCGATCACGAAGTCCCAGTCGCCGTTGGCGCGGCGCCGGAACGAGCCCAGGACCAGGGCGGTCTCACCGGGCCGACCGTCCGAGACGTCCAGTCGGCCGAGTTCCTCGCCGCCGGCGGACAGCAGCCGGATGCGGGCGTCGGTGAAGCCCGCGAGATCCGCGTGCGGATCCACCTCGGGATCGACGGCGGCCACGAGGACCAGCCGGTCGGCGGCAGCGGGCAGGGCGTCGAAGGAGACTTCCACGGCCGCCTTGTCGGGCGCCGCGTGGGCGCGGGACCGCACCGAACCGTCCGGCGTCCGCGTGTTGTTGAAGAAGACGAAGTGCTCCTCGCTCAGCACCCGGTTGCCCGTGCAGACGAGGGCGCACACGTCCAGGGCGACCGCGCCCGACCAGGACATGCCCAGCACGTTGTGGTCACCCGGGGGAGTCGGCTCCGCCGGGGCCGCCGGCCGGGCCGGAGCCGCGGCTCCGCCGCCGAGCCGGCCGCGGAGCCCGTACTGGTGGAGCAGCTCGACCAGGTCCGCCCCGGGAACCAACTCCAGCGGCTTGCCGTTGGCGAAGGTGTACGACCCGGGCCCGAAGGACGCGGTGGTGACCAGCACCCCCTTGTTCGCCCCCTTGTCCTGGACCGTGCCGTACAGATCACGCACGGCCGTCGGCGGCACCGTGTTCCGGTAGCGCTTGACCTGCACCACGATCCGCCCGCCCCGGATCGGGGTCGGGTCCAGCGCCTCCACGTCGACTCCGCCGTCGCCCGACCGCTGCGTGGTCACCGCCTCCATGCCCATCGCCCGGAACAGCTCGGCGACCAGGTTCTCGAAGTCGATGGGGTCCATGACGAACAGGTCGGGCTCGTCCCCCTCCGCGTCACTCCCGTGCCCGCCATGGCTGACCACACCGCCGCCGACCTCGTCGGGCCGCCGACCGGGGCGTACCTCGGTCAGCTGGTCGGGGCGCGCCGACAGCAGCCCTCCCAGCCCCGCGACCAGGCAGTCCACCGCGCTGACCTGCTCCAGCCGCAACCCGGCGAAGGCCTCCCGCGCGGCCGGGACCGTCGCCAGGACGAACCGCGCCTCCTGCCCCGTCACCGGGTCGTGGCAGTCCACGAACCCGTTGACCACGACCGACTGCAGCACCCCGAACTCGTCCGCCGCGTACAGCTCCCGCACCACCAGCAGGACGCACTGGGCCAGCAGGTCCCGGTACAGCCCCCGGCGTTCCGTGACGGGGCGCGGTTTCACCTTGTCCTGATCCGTGCTCGGCAGGTACTGGATCGCACGGGCCTCCGGGACCACCGCGTAGCCGGGCAGCTCCCAGTCCAGCACGAGCTGGCGCGCCGCCGGGTCGTAGGCGGCCGCGACCTGCCGCGGCAGCGCCTCCGGCCACGCCGTCGAGGCGTACAGGGCGGCCGAGAAGTACTCCACCACCGCCTCGGCGTCACCCGCGCGCAGGCCGTCGGCCAGCTCGGCGAGTCCGCCGTTGTGCGCCTGGAGCCCGGCGAGCTGCTCCGCCGCCCACCGGTCGTACTGCTGGCGGTAGGCGGCCAACTGCTGCCGGCGCTGTGCCTCCGCCGCGTTGGCGGCCTGCCAGGCCTGCGTGTACCGGGCGTGCGCCTCGCGCTCGGCCTGGGCCCGGTGGTTCGAACCGAGCGTCCAACCGCTGCTCTGCCGCTGGAAGTCCTCGATGCGCGGCATCGGCACGGGGTGGGCCAGGGCCCCGGGGTCGAAGGGCTGCAGCTGATCGGCCCGGGCCAGGGCGGACATCCGGAACGCCGGTGCCCGGCATCCCGCCACCAGCAGCCCCTTGAGGACCTCGACCTCGGCATCGATCTGAGCGGTGCGCCGCAGCGCCTCGGCCTCGCGGTACTGCCGGTGGCTGCGGTTGGCGTCCCGGTCGTGGGCGCGCCGGCGGCGTTCGGCCTCCCGCTGCTGGACCAGTTGTGTCTGCTGCTGGCGACGCTGCGCCTCGGCCCAGTTCCCGATCAGTCCGCTGCCCGCTCGACGGCTCATCAGCTGCGTTCTCCCCCCACCACGTCCTGGGGGAAAACACTAGTCGGCATTCGGGTGGTACGTCCCCCTGGCCGCACCACCCGAACGCCCTCGTACGTCGCTACAGCGCGGGGCCCGCCAGCGCCGCCACGGCCGCCGGCAGGGGTGCCCCCGAGCCGTCGCGCCGCGGATCCGTGGCCGGCAGTTCGGCGGGAGAGCCGTTCGCCGCCGCCGCGCGGGCGGGAGCCCCGCCCGCCCAGGCCAGCACCAGCAGGTCCTCGCCCTTGAGGAACCGCTGGCAGCGCACGCCGCCGGTGGCCCGGCCCTTGCGCGGGTACTGGTCGAAGGGGGTCAGCTTCCCGGAGAGCAGGGAGTCGTCCAGCGTCCCGTGCGATCCGGCCACCGTGAACACCACGCCGTCCCGGCCCGGGTCGACGGCCGAGAAGTGGATCACCTTGGCGTTCTCGGAGAGCTTGATGCCCGCCATACCGCCCGCGGGGCGGCCCTGCGGGCGCACCTGGCCCGCCGGGTAGCGCAGCAGCTGGGCGTCGTCGGTGATGAAGACCAGGTCCTCCTCGCCCGTGCGCAGCTCGACCGCGCCGACGATCCGGTCGCCCTCCTTGAGGGTGATGACCTCCAGCTCGTCCTTGTTGGCCGGGTAGTCCGGCACGACGCGCTTGACGACGCCCTGCTCGGTGCCGAGCGCCAGCCCCTGCGAGGACTCGTCCAGCGAGGTCAGGCAGACCACCTTCTCGTCCGCCTCCAGTCCGGAGAGGAACTCCGAGACCGGTGCGCCGCCCGCGAGGTTCGGCGCGGCGTGCGTGTCCGGCAGCTGGGGCAGGTCGATGACCGGGAGCCGCAGCAGCAGGCCGGCGGAGGTGACCACGCCGACGTCGGCCCGGGCGGTCGCCGCGACCTGCGAGACAACCAGGTCGTGCTTGGCCCGGGAGCCGCCCTCGTCCTGCGGCAGGGGCTCGCCGTTCGCCGTGCGGGCCAGCAGGCCCGTGGAGGACAGCAGCACCCGGCACGGGTCGTCCGCGACCTCCAGCGGAACGGCCGCGATGGCCGTGCCCGCCGACTCCAGCAGGACCGTGCGGCGCTCGGTGCTGAACTTCTTCGCGACCGCCGCCAGTTCCGCGGAGACCAGCTTGCGCAGCTCGTTGTCGGACTCCAGGATCCCGGTCAGCTCGTCGATCTCGCCCGTCAGCCGGTCGCGTTCCGTCTCCAGCTCCAGCCGGTCGAACTTGGTGAGCCGGCGCAGCGGGGTGTCCAGGATGTACTGGGTCTGGGTCTCGCTCAGCGAGAACCGCTCCATGAGCCGGGCCTTGGCCTGGGCGGAGTTCTCGCTGTCACGGATGAGGCGGATGACCTCGTCGATGTCGATCAGGGCGACGAGCAGGCCCTCGACGAGGTGCAGCCGGTTGCGGCGCTTGGTGCGGCGGAACTCGCTGCGCCGCCGGACGACCTCGAAGCGGTGGTCGAGGTAGACCTCGAGCAGCTCCTTGAGGCCGAGGGTGAGCGGCTGGCCGTCGACCAGCGCCACGTTGTTGATGCCGAAGGACTCCTCCATCGGCGTCAGCTTGTAGAGCTGCTCCAGCACGGCCTCCGGGTGGAAGCCGTTCTTGATCTCGATGACCAGGCGCAGGCCGTGGGCGCGGTCGGTGAGGTCCTTGACGTCGGCGATGCCCTGGAGCTTCTTCGAACCGACCAGGTCCTTGATCTTCGCGATGACCTTCTCGGGGCCGACCGTGAAGGGCAGTTCGGTGACGACCAGGCCCTTGCGGCGCGCCGTGACGTTCTCCACGGCGACCGTCGCGCGGATCTTGAAGGACCCGCGGCCGTTCTCGTAGGCGTCCTTGATGCCGGAGAGCCCGACGATCCGGCCGCCCGTGGGCAGGTCGGGACCCGGTACGAAGCGCATCAGCGCCTCCAGGTCCGCGTGCGGGTGGCGGATCAGGTGGCGGGCGGCGGCGATGACCTCGCCGAGGTTGTGCGGGGGCATGTTGGTCGCCATGCCGACCGCGATCCCGGACGCGCCGTTGACCAGCAGGTTCGGGTAGGCGGCGGGCAGTGCCACCGGCTCCTGCTCCTGGCCGTCGTAGTTGGCGGCGAAGTCGACGGTGTCCTCGTCGATCGACTCCGTCATCAGCGACGTGGCGTCCGCCATGCGGCACTCGGTGTAACGCATGGCCGCCGGCGGGTCGTCGTTGCCGAGCGAACCGAAGTTGCCGTGGCCGTCGACGAGCGGCAGCCGCATCGAGAAGGGCTGGGCCATGCGCACGAGGGCGTCGTAGATCGACGCGTCACCGTGCGGGTGGAGCTTGCCCATCACCTCGCCGACGACGCGGGCGCACTTGACGTACCCGCGGTCGGGACGCAGCCCCATCTCGTTCATCTGGTAGACGATGCGCCGGTGCACCGGCTTCATGCCGTCCCGGGCGTCGGGCAGGGCGCGGGAGTAGATCACCGAGTACGCGTACTCGAGGAAGGAGCCCTGCATTTCGTCGACGACGTCGATGTCGAGGATCCTCTCCTCGAAATCCTCCGGCGGCGGGGTCTTCGTGCTGCGGCGGGCCATCGCTGCGCGGCTCCTTAACCAAGAATGTATGTGCTGGGTGTCTGGCTGGTCTGGCGGGGTCTGGCTGGGTCCCGCCGTTGTCCGGCGGGGGTACGACGCCGACCATTGTGGCCCGGGGGGCCGACAACGCCGACTCCGACCCAGGTCTGGCCCGGGAACTTATCCGGTGGCCGACGCGCTTGCATACAGTGGCAGGTCTGACGGAAATCTCTGCATCGCGATCGAAGGGACCACATGCCCATGGGTCACACGGCCACAGCCCAGGCCGGCTCCGGCGGCCTGACAGCGACCGAGCACCGGCTGGCCAACGGCCTGCGCGTGGTGCTGTCCGAGGACCACCTGACCCCGGTCGCCGCGGTCTGCCTCTGGTACGACGTCGGCTCGCGCCACGAAGTCAAGGGGCGTACCGGCCTGGCTCACCTCTTCGAGCACCTGATGTTCCAGGGTTCGGCGAGCGTACCGGGCAACGGACACTTCGAGCTGGTCCAGGGTGCCGGCGGCTCCCTCAACGGCACCACCAGCTTCGAGCGCACCAACTACTTCGAGACGATGCCGACCCACCAGCTGGAGCTCGCGCTGTGGCTGGAGGCGGACCGGATGGGTTCGCTGCTGGCCGCCCTGGACGAGGAGTCCATGGAGAACCAGCGCGACGTCGTCAAGAACGAGCGCCGCCAGCGCTACGACAACGTCCCGTACGGCACCGCCTTCGAGCGGCTGACGGCCCTGGCGTACCCCGAGGGCCACCCGTACCACCACACCCCGATCGGCTCCATGGCCGATCTGGACGCCGCGTCCCTGGAGGACGCGCGCACCTTCTTCCGTACGTACTACGCGCCCAACAACGCGGTGCTGTCGGTCGTGGGTGACATCGACCCCGAGCAGACGCTCGCCTGGATCGAGAAGTACTTCGGCACCATCCCCTCGCACGACGGCAAGCAGCCGCCCCGCGACGGCTCGCTGCCCGACATCATCGGCGAGCAGCTGCGCGAGGAGATCGTCGAGGACGTCCCGGCCCGCGCGCTGATGGCCGCCTACCGGCTGCCGCACGACGGCACCCGCGAGTGCGACGCCGCCGACGTGGCGCTGACCATCCTGGGCGGCGGCGAGTCCTCGCTGCTGCACAACCGCCTGGTACGCCGCGACCAGACCGCCGTCGCCGCGGGCTTCGGCGTGCTGCGCCTGGCCGGCGCGCCGTCGCTCGGCTGGCTGGACGTCAAGACCTCCAGCGGGGTCGAGATCCCCGCCATCGAGGCGGCCGTCGACGAGGAGCTCGCGCGGTTCGCCGCCGAGGGCCCCACCGCCGAGGAGATGGAGCGCGCCCAGGCCCAGCTGGAACGCGAATGGCTGGACCGGCTGAGCACGGTGGCCGGCCGCGCCGACGAACTGTGCCGGTACGCGGTGCTGTTCGGCGACCCGCAGCTGGCCCTCACCGCCGTCCGGCGCGTGCTCGACGTCACCGCCGAGGAGGTGCAGGCCGTGGCCGCGGCCCGACTGCGACCGGACAACCGCGTGGTGCTCGTCTACGAGCCCCTCGCGGCCGAGGCCGCAGAGGGCGAAGAGAACGCCGACAGCGACGAGAACGAAGGGGCGGAGCAGTGAGCGACACCGCAGCCGTCACGATGACCTTCCACCCGCGCCCGCAGGCCGGCGAGCCGCAGCCGTGGGCCTTTCCGGCCCCCGAGCGCGCGACGCTGCCCAACGGGCTGACCCTGCTGCGCTGCCACCGGCCGGGCCAGCAGGTCGTCGCGGTCGAGATGAACCTCACCGCGCCCCTCGACGCCGAGCCCGAGGGCCTGGACGGCGTGGCGACCATCATGGCGCGCGCCCTGTCGGAGGGCACCGACAAGCACTCCGCCGAGGAGTTCGCGGCCGAACTGGAGCGCTGCGGAGCCACCCTCGACGCCCACGCCGACCACCCGGGCCTGCGGGTCTCCCTGGAGGTGCCCGCCTCCCGGCTGGCCAAGGCGCTGGGCCTGCTCGCCGAGGCACTGCGCGCGCCGGCCTTCGCCGACGCCGAGGTGGACCGGCTGGTGCGCAACCGGCTCGACGAGATCCCGCACGAGCTGGCCAACCCTCAGCGCCGCGCCGCCAAGCAGCTCTCCAAGGAGCTCTTCCCGGCGTCCCTGCGGATGTCCCGGCCGCGCCAGGGCACCGAGGAGACGGTCGCCCGGATCGACTCCGCGGCCGTGCGCGCCTTCTACGAGGCCCACGTGCGGCCCGCCACCGCCACCGCGGTGGTCGTCGGCGACCTGACCGGCATCGACCTGGACGCCGTACTGGCCGACACCCTGGGCGCCTGGACCGGTGACACCGCCGAGGCGCGCCCCGTGCCGCCGGTGACCGCGGACGACACCGGCCGCGTGGTCATCGTCGACCGGCCGGGCGCGGTCCAGACGCAGCTGCTGATCGGGCGCATCGGGCCGGACCGCCACGACCGCGTCTGGGCGGCCCAGGTGCTGGGTACGTACTGCCTGGGCGGCACCCTCACCTCCCGCCTGGACAAGGTGCTGCGCGAGGAGAAGGGGTACACCTACGGCGTGCGCGCCTTCGGGCAGGTGCTGCGCTCCACCGCCGACGGCAAGGGCGCCTCCATGCTCGCCATCAGCGGCTCGGTGGACACCCCCAACACCGGCCCGGCGCTGGAGGACCTCTGGAAGGTGCTGCGCACCCTCGCGGAGGACGGTCTGACCGACGCCGAGCGCGACGTGGCCGTGCAGAACCTGGTGGGCGTGGCCCCGCTGAAGTTCGAGACGGCCGCCTCGGTCGCGGGCACCCTGGCCGACCAGGTCGAGCAGGAGCTGCCGGACGACTACCAGGCGCAGCTGTACGCGCAGTTGGCCGAAACCGGGACGGTGGAGGCCACCACGGCCGTCGTACAGGCCTTCCCGGCGGACCGCCTGGTCACGATCCTGGTGGGCGACGCCGCGGTGATCGAGGAGCCCGTGCGGGCCCTCGGGATCGGTGACGTCGCGGTCGTCACCAACTGACGTCGCGCAAGCCCGGATGACGGGCAACTGACGCACCTTTCAAGGGGTTCCGGCGGCTTTCCGCCGGAACCCCTTTTGTCCGTTTAGTGGCGAGGTTGCTCGTATGGGATGTGGCGTACGCAACAAAAAGGCGCGTCTGTTTGGCGATTGACTGATGATCCGCCTAGCGTCATGCGTGCTGTCCGTCAGTTGTGCCCGCCGCACCCGCGGCACCGGACAGCGATCGCCGAGTCCCCGTCAGGCGCGAGCCTGGGGAGCCGGGGACCCACATCAGTCCCTGGGGTGAATCGGACCCCCTCGCAAGAGGAGGCCCGTAGGAGACCTTCCTGCTCCGAACCCGTCAGCTAACCCGGTAGGCGAGAAGGAAGGAAAGGATCAAACCCTTCATGGCGTTTGGCAGTCGTCCCGCTGGTACCGGCAAGCACCGTGGTTCCAGCCGCCTGAGCAAGAAGACCGCCGGCTACGCCGGTATCGCCGCGATCGCCACCACGGGCGTGGTCGGCTCCCTCGCCGCCCCGGCCTTCGCCGCGGACAACCACAGCAGCTCCGCCCCGGAGAACGGGCTGGGTGCCGTCGTCGTCGCCGAGGACCTGGCGGGCGACATCGAGGACCAGGCCGAGGCCCAGCAGCGTGCCGCCGAGCACGCCGCGGCCAAGGCCCAGGCCGAGGCCGACGCCAAGCAGAAGGCCGCCGAGGCCAAGCGCCTCGCCGAGGCCAAGGCGAAGGCGGAGCGCGAGGCCGCCGAGCGCGCCGCCCGCGAGGAGGAGCGCAAGCGCCTCAACACCTTCGTCTCCCCGCTCGACGACTCCTACGTCAGCACGCAGTACAAGGCGGGCGGCGGCATGTGGTCCTCCGGCAGCCACACCGGCATCGACTTCCACGCCGCCTCCGGCACCTCGGTCCACGCGGTGGGCTTCGGTACCGTCGTCGAGGCCGGCTGGGGCGGCGCGTACGGCAACAACGTCGTCATCAAGCACAACGACGGCACGTTCACGCAGTACGGCCACATGTCCTCGCTGAACGTCTCCGTCGGCCAGCAGGTCACCCCGGGCCAGCAGATCGGCCTGTCGGGCTCCACCGGCAACTCCAGCGGCCCGCACCTGCACTTCGAGGCCCGCACCGGCTCGCAGTACGGCTCGGACATCGACCCGATCTCGTACCTGCGCTCGCACGGCGTCAGCCTCTGACCCGTCCGCGGCTCACCGAGCACCGCGCACCCGCTTCACGAAGACCCCGCCTCCCGAGCCGGGGTCTTCGTGTTTTCGCCTTCCTCTGCAATGTTTCGGATTTACGTCCGCTCTCGAAATATTGCTGTGCTGCAATGGAGTCTCCGTGCGCGCGTGACGCGCGTGCACGAGGGCTGGCGGTCGGAAACAGGCGGAGGTTCGGTCTTGCGTATTCCTGCCCACGCGGTATGCACGGCAATTCGCGACGACATCGTCTCCGGAGTGTTCGAGCCGGGCGGCCGGCTCACCGAGGAGGTCCTGGCCCGCCGGTACGGCGTCTCGCGGGTGCCGGTGCGCGAGGCCCTGCGCACCCTGGAGTCCGAAGGCTTCGTGACCACGCGCCGCCACGCCGGGGCCGCGGTGGCCGAGCCGACCCCGCAGGAGGCGGCGGACCTGCTGGAGCTGCGGATGCTGCTGGAGCCGCTGGCGGCGTCCCGGGCCGCCAGGCGCCGCACCGACGCGCACCTCAAGGTGCTGCGGGGGCTGGTCAGGCTGGGTCAGGAGCGGGCCCGGCGAGGCCAGGGCGAGGACCTGCGGGCCCTCGGGGCCTGGTTCCACGAGACGCTCGCGCAGGCGTCCGGCAGCCCCGGGCTGATCGCGCTGCTCACCCAGATGCGGCACAAGGTGGCGTGGATGTTCGTGGTGGAGGCACCGGCCCGGCCCGCGGAGTCCTGGGCGGAGCACGGCGCGATCGTCGACGCCGTGGCGCGCGGCGACGCCGAGCGGGCGCGGAACCTGGCCGTGGTCCACGCCGATCGCGCGGCCGCCGCGCACCGGTTGCGGCGGTGGCCGGTGAGCACTTCGCAACCTGCCGTAAACATGTCGGGCGGTCGGCATTAACAGGAGCCGTATACGAAGGGTGGAATCGCGAGAATTCCGGGGCGCGACGATTCGCCGCGCCGAATTCACGCGCAGCGCCCGGAAACGATGCGCGGCGCCGTCGGGATCGCCGGCCGCATGCATTCCGTGAACTCCGGCCGATTGCGCACGTGCGTGACTGCGCACTTGGCCGATTGCGCGCTTGCGTCCGAGCCGCGCCCGCTCCCGGGTCTGCGCGCACACGCCGGAGCCGCGGCCCTCTCGTGAGGACCGCGGCTCCGGCGGACGTGTCCGGGTGAACCCGAAGGGTCAGACCGTCTCGGGCAGCTCTTCGAGGCCCTCGGCGACCAGCTTCGCGAGGCGGTCCAGTGCGGCCTCCGCGCCCTCGGCCTCGGAGGCGAGGACGATCTCCTCGCCGCCCTGGGCGCCCAGGCCCAGCACCGCCAGCATGGAGGCGGCGTTGACGGGGTCGCCGCCGGACTTCGCGATGGTCACCGGGACGCCGGAAGCGGTCGTCGCACGGACGAAGATCGAGGCGGGACGAGCGTGCAGGCCCTCGGCCCACCCGACGTTGACGCGGCGCTCTGCCATGGTGATGCCCTTCAGGTTCTTACGGTTGTCTAGACCAGTCTCTCACGGCGCCCCGAATGCTCGGACCGGCCCTCGGCCTGAATCCCTGATGTCGCCGCTGGACGAGCGTCCCCAGCTTGCACCGGTTCGTCCCGGCTTGCCTACTGCGCCGCGCGAGCGCTGTCCGGCCCCCTCCGGCCGTAAGGTATGCGCATGACCATAGAGTCGGACCCGTCCTACCCGGCCCACTGGGAGGCCGACGTCGTCCTCCGCGACGGCGGCACCGCCCGGATCAGGCCCATCACCACCCAGGACGCCGGCCGTCTCGTCAGCTTCTACGAGCAGGTCTCCGACGAGTCGAAGTACTACCGCTTCTTCGCGCCCTACCCCCGCCTCTCCGACCGCGACGTGCACCGCTTCACGCACCACGACTACGTGGACCGGGTGGGTCTCGCCGCGACCATCGGCGAGGAGTTCATCGGCACCGTCCGCTACGACCGCATCGGCCCGGACGGCCGCCCCGCTTCCGCACCCGCCGACGAGGCCGAGGTCGCCTTCCTCGTCCAGGACGCCCACCAGGGCCGCGGCGTCGCCTCAGCGCTCCTCGAACACATCGGGGCCGTGGCCCGCGAGCGCGGCATCCGCCGGTTCGCCGCCGAGGTGCTGCCCGCGAACACCAAGATGATCAAGGTGTTCACGGACGTCGGCTACCAGCAGAGGCGCAGCTTCGAGGACGGCTCCGTCCACCTCACCCTCGACCTCGAACCCACCGCCGAGTCCCTCGCCGTGCAGCGCGCCCGCGAGCAGCGCGCCGAAGCCCGGTCCGTGCAGCGACTGCTGGCCCCCGGCTCCGTGGCAGTCGTCGGAGTCAGCCGGTCCGGCGCGGGCGTGGGGGCGGCCGCCCTGCGCAACCTGCGCGACAGCGGCTTCCACGGCCACCTCTACGCCGTCAACGAGGCCGTCACCCGCGACCTCCTCGACGGCGTGCGGGCCTACCGCACCGTCGAGGCCATCGGCGCCCCCGTCGACCTCGCCGTGATCGCGGTCCCCGCCGACCGGGTCCCCGACGCGGTGGCCGCCTGCGGCGAGCACGGCGTGCAGGGCCTCGTCGTCCTCTCCGCCGGGTACGGGGACAGCGGCCCGGCCGGCCTCGCCCGCCAGCGCGAGCTGCTGCGCCAGGTCCGCTCGTACGGGATGCGCCTCATCGGTCCCAACGCGTACGGGGTGATCAACACGGCCCCGGAGGTGGAGCTCAACGCCTCGCTGACCCCCGCGCCGATGCCCGCGCGCGGCCGGACCGGCCTCTTCACGCAGTCCGGGGCGATCGGGATCGCCCTGCTCTCGGCGCTGCTGCGACGCGGCGAGGGACTGTCGTCCTTCGTCTCGGCCGGGAACCGGGCCGACGTCTCCGGCAACGACATCCTCCAGTACTGGTACGAGGACGAGGCGACCGACGTCGCCCTGCTGTACCTCGAAACCCTCGGCAACCCGAGGAAGTTCACCCGCCTCGCCCGCCGGACGGCGGCCGTCAAGCCGGTGGTCGTCGCCAAGGGCGGCCGCCACACCCCCGCCGGCCACGTCGTCCCCGGCACCCGGCTGTCGGAGGACACCGTCTCCGCCCTGCTGCGGCAGGCGGGCGTCATCCGGGTCGACACGGTCACCGAGCTGGTCGACGCCGGCCTGCTGCTGGCCTCGCAGCCACTGCCCGCCGGCCCCCGCATCGCGATCCTCGGCAACTCCGAGTCCCTCGGGGTCCTCACCTACGACGCCTGCCTGACCCGGGGCCTGCGGCCGCTGCCGCCGCTGGACCTGACGACCGCCGCGTCCCCGGAGGACTTCCGCACCGCCCTGACCGCCGCGCTCGCCTCCGACGACTGCGACGCGGTGATCGTGACCGCCATCCCGTGGGTCAGCGAGCACGCTCTCGCCGACGACCTGGCCGACGCGCTGCGCGAGGCCGTCGCCGGGACCCCCGGCAAGCCGGTCGCGGTCGTGCACGTGGAACTGGCCGAGCTGGTGCAGGCCCTGTCCGCGACCCGGGGACCCGAGGCGCCCCGAGCACCCGGCGCCCCCCACGCTCCGGCCGCGGCCCCGGGACCCGCCGCGGCCCCCGGGCCCGCCGCCGCGGGCGTGCCCACCGCGGGCGCGTCGCCCGCCCGACCTGCCCCCGGCGCCGGGGCCGGCGCCGCGCAGCTCCACCCCCGACCCGGTCCGCATCCCCAGCTATCCCGCCGCCGAACGCGCGGTCAAGGCCGTCGCGGAGGCCGTGCGCTACGGGGAGTGGCGCCGCGCCCTCGCCGACGCCGGGCAGGTCCCCGAGTACGAGGACATCGACGAGGCCGGCACCGCCGCCCAGCTCACCGCCCTGCTCGCGGACGTCGACGCCGGCGCCGTGCTGACCCTCACCGACTGGGACGCCCGCGAGCTGCTCGCGCGCTACGGGATCCGGGTCCAGCCCACCCTGCCCGCGCCCAGCGCCGACGCCGCCGTGCGCGCCGCCGAGGTCCTCGGCTACCCGGTCGCCCTCAAGACCACCGCCCCGCACCTGCGCCACCGCGCGGACCTGGGCGGCGTACGGCTCGACCTCACGACCGAGGCCGAGCTGAGGCGCTCGTACGAGGAGCTCACCGACGCGCTCGGCAAGCCCGCCGAGCTCCAGCCCGTCGTGCAGCCCATGGTGCCGCGCGGCGTCGACACCGTCGTCCGCTCCGTCATCGATCCGGCCGCCGGCGCCGTCCTCTCCTTCGGGCTCGCCGGCGTCGCCTCCGAGCTGCTCGGCGACACCGCCCACCGGCTGGTCCCGGCCACCGACCGGGACGCCGCCGCACTGATCCGGTCCATCCGGGCGGCGCCCCTCCTCTTCGGCTGGCGCGGCAGCGACCCCGTCGACACCGCAGCCCTGGAGGAGACGCTCCTGCGGCTGTCCCGGCTCGTCGACGACCACCCCGAGGTGATCGGGGTCACCCTGGAGCCGGTCGTCGTCGCCGCCGAGGGCGTCTCCGCGCTCAGCGCGACCGTCCGCGTCGCGCATCCGCCCGCCCGCGGCGACCTCGGGCCCCGGACACTCCCCAGTTACTGAGCGGGTACGGCGCGGTAGGAGGGCACCCGGGGGGCCTTACCATTGACCCCATGGCGAAATCCGGTACGACGACCCAGGGGCTGCGCACGGCGATCGAGCGCAGCGGCTACTACCCGGCCCTCGTGGCCGAGGCCGTGGAGGCCGCGGTGGGCGGCGAGCCGATCTCGTCGTACCTGGTCCACCAGGAGACGACCTTCGACTCCAACGAAGTGCGCCGCCACGTCACCGTGCTGGTCCTGACCGGCAACCGCTTCATCGTCAGCCACACCGACGAGCAGGCCGCCGACGCCGGGTCCCCGTCCCCGTATGCGACGACCTCCACCGAGTCGGTGAAGCTCTCCAGCATCTCCTCCGTGGTTCTGAGCCGTGTCGTCGCCAACCCGGAGTCCTACACCCCCGGCACGCTGCCCCGCGAGGTCGTCCTGACCATCGGCTGGGGCGCGGTCTCGCGGATCGACCTGGAGCCGGCCGCCTGCGGCGACCCCAACTGCGACTCCGACCACGGCTACACCGGCAACTCCACCGCCGACGACCTCAGCCTGCGGGTCAGCGAGGCCGGCGACGGGCCGGAGGCGGTGCGCCAGACCCTCGTCTTCGCGCAGGCGCTCAGCGAGGCGACCGCGGCCACGTCCTCCACCTCCGCCCGCTGATGGCGTACTCCGCGCCGCAGGACTGGACCGAGCCGGAACTGCTGGACCTGGCCGGCGCGCCCGTCCCGGAGTACGGCGCCGGATCGCTCGCCGACCTGCTGCCGACGCTGGTGGCCGGGCAGGGCGTCCCCGGCTACGCCGCCGCCATCGCCGAGCTGACCCCCGCCGACCGCAACTGCGTGTTCCTCGTCGACGGCATGGGCTGGGAGCAGATCAAGGCACACCCGGACGAGGCCCCGTACCTGGCCTCCCTCCTCGGCAGCTCCCGCGGCGGCACCGGTCGCCCCATCACCGCGGGCTTCCCCGCGACCACCGCCACCTCGCTGGCCTCCGTCGGCACCGGGCTGCCGCCGGCCCGCCACGGGCTGCCGGGCTACGCCGTGCGGAACCCGGCCACCGGCGAGCTGATGAACCAGCTCCGCTGGCACCCGTGGGCGCCGCCCAAGCCCTGGCAGCCGTACCCGACGGTCTTCCACGAGGCCGACAAGGCCGGTGTGGCGACGGCGCAGGTGTCCTCGCCCGCCTTCCAGACCACCCCGCTCACCAAGGTCGCCCTGAGCGGCGGCACCTTCCTCGGCCGGATGACCGGCGAGGAGCGCATGGACGTGGCCGCCGAACGCCTCGCGGCCGGTGACCGCTCGCTCGTCTACACCTACTACAGCGAGCTCGACGGGGCCGGGCACCGGCACGGCGTGGACTCCGACGCCTGGCGCGGCCAGCTCATGTACGTGGACCGGCTCGTCCAGCGGCTCGCCGAGCAGCTTCCGCCGCGCACCGCGCTGTACGTGACCGCCGATCACGGCATGGTCGACGTCCCCTTCGACGAGGACGCACGGATCGACTTCGACGAGGACTGGGAACTCGGCGCCGGCGTGGCCCTGCTGGGCGGCGAGGGCCGGGCCCGGCACGTGTACGCGGTGCCGGGGGCGGAGGCCGACGTGCTGACCGTGTGGCGCGAGGTGCTCGGCGACCGCTTCTGGGTCGCGAGTCGCGAAGAGGCCCTGGAACTGGGCTGGTTCGGCCCGCCGGGGGAGTGCGACGAGCGCGTCCTCGGCCGCATCGGCGACGTGGTCGCCGCCGCCCAGGCCGATGCCGCGATCACCGCGTCGCGCAACGAGCCGAACGAGTCGGCCCTCGCCGGCATGCACGGCTCCATGACCGCGGCGGAGCAGCTCGTCCCGCTGCTCGAAGTCCGCACCTGACCCCGACCCGCGCCGACCCGCCCCCCCACCCACGATCCGAAAGGCCCCGTACCTCCCATGCCCGAGCTGGTGTTCTTCTCCGGAACGATGGACTGCGGAAAGAGCACTCTGGCGCTCCAGATCACGCACAACCGCTCCGCACGCGGCCTGCAGGGCGTGATCTTCACCCGCCAGGACCGGGCCGGCGAGGGCAAGCTGTCCTCCCGCTTGGGCCTGGTCACGGAGGCGGTCGAGGTCGCGGACGCCATGGACCTCTACGCCTACCTCGTGGGCGAGCTCTCCCAGGGCGGCCGGGCGGACTACGTCATCGTCGACGAGGCCCAGTTCCTCGCCCCGGAGCAGATCGACCAGCTGGCCCGGATCGTCGACGACCTCGACATGGACGTCTTCGCCTTCGGCATCACCACGGACTTCCGCACGAAGCTCTTCCCGGGCTCGCAACGTCTGATCGAGCTCGCCGACCGCATAGAGCAGCTCCAGGTCGAGGCCCTGTGCTGGTGCGGGGCCCGCGCCACGCACAACGCCCGCACGGTCGGCGGCGTGATGGTCGTCGAGGGCGAGCAGGTCGTGGTCGGCGACGTGAACCGCCCGGCGGAGGAGATCGGCTACGAGGTCCTCTGCCGCCGCCACCACCGCCGCCGCATGACCTCCGCCGCAGCCCACGCCGCCGCCCTCTCCCCGGACGTCCTCCCGGTCAACACCCCCTGACCGGGCCTCCGGTCGGTCAGCTTCGGTGGTGGCGGGCCCCTATGCCCTGGGGGTCCGGGGTGCGGGCCAGGGTGCGGCGGGTCGGGTCCGGGTACTCGCGGTCGACCGCCTCGCGCAGCAGGGTCAGTTCGGTGTCGACCGCGCGGCGGGACGCAGGCGGTACGGCCGTGCGGAGGCCCTCCAGCAGGGCACCGAGCCGTCGGCAGATCTGCAGGGACGAGGTGCCGTACTCGCGGATCTCGGTCACGGCCAGCTGGAGGTAGTCCTCCCAGTCCCGCCCCTGGAGCACCAGCCGCGGCGTGCCGTGGCGGTCGCCCAGCACGTAGCGGTCGCGCAGGCCGGTGCGGCCGACCGCGTGCAGGAACGCCTCGATCTGGTTCAGTACTTGGACCGCGGTGGTCGGGTCGTTCACGGCGGGGGAGAGCGCCCGGACGGCGATGTCGACGAGCACCCGCAGCGCGAACGCCGGGTCCTGCTCGATCGTCCGTTCCGAGCCGAAGGCGATCAAGCCGGTGACCTGCTGCGCATCGGGCGGCGGCGTTCCGCCGTGGACCTCGACGACGACGGAGCCGGGCGGTACGTAGTCCCCGACGAGCCGTGTGACGACGAGGAGGCAGTCGTGGCGCTCCGCCAGGGCCGTCAGCCGCTGCGGGTGGAGCGCCTGGATCACGCCCCCGCGTTGCGACCGTACGCGGGTGACCCGACCGGTGTCCCGGGCCGTCGGCCCGGGGGCGTGGTCGCCGGGACGCGGCGCGGCGCCCAGGACGGCCGCCTCCCCGCGGGCCAGCACCGTCTCGCCCATCCGTCCGACCAGACCGGCGATGGCCACGGGCCGGAGGTTGTGGGTGAACCGGTTGAGGTAGACGAGCAGCAGCAACAGGCTGACGGACACGGCCGCACCGGCCATCGACACCCCGAGGTCGGGCACGGAGTCCGACTCGATGCTGCGCAGCAGCGCGAAGGAGAAGGAGAAGGTGCCGGTGAAGGTGGCCAGTACGGCCTTCTGCAGCCGGTCCCGGTACCAGAGGCGCATGTAGCGCGGGGACAGGGTGCCCGTCGCCTGCTGGACGACGAGCACGCCGATGGTGACGACGAAGCCGAGCAGGGCGATCATCGCGCCGACGATGGCGGTGAGGACCCCGCCGGCCGTCGAGGCGGAGTAGCGCCAGCCGGCCGGGAGCCGGTCCGTGGCGTCCACGGAGACGGCCCACTGCGCCAGCAGCACGCCCAGGAGGAGGCCGATCAGCGGGACGATCCAGAGGCTGGCCTTGGTGTACTGCAGCAGCCGGAACCGGGAGGCCCAGGACATCACGGGCCCTAGCGGGATTCCGGGCGCCCGCCGGGCGGTGTCGTGCGGGGGTAGGGCACGGGTGACCTCCGACCTCCGGTTCGCGGTGCAAGGTTCGGGACGGCCTTCAGCCCCAAGGTAAGGCCGGACCGCGCCTCCCGCACCCCGCCGCCGGACCGGGGCCGCGGGCCGCCGCTCCGCAGGACCGGCCGGACCTTTCTGCCTAAGCTGACCGTGTGACATCGGATCGGCCTTCTCCCGTCCGTGTTCCGGCCGGGCCGTACCCGCGGACCGAAAGGTGTCCCCGATGGACGAGTACCCCCTGATCGAGAACCACGGCCTGATCGGCGATCTCCAGACGGCAGCCCTGGTGACCACGGACGGGACCATCGACTGGTTCTGCTGTCCGCGCTTCGACTCGCCGAGCGTGTTCGGGGCGCTGCTGGACCGGGAGAAGGGCGGGCACTTCAGGGTCGCCCCGCTGAACACCACGTACACGACCAAGCAGTTGTACCTCCCCGACACGGCCGTCCTCGTGACGCGCTTCATGACCGAGTCCGGCGCCGGAGAGGTCATCGACTTCATGCCGCCGACCGGGACGACGGCCACCGACCGGCACAGCATCGTCCGCATGCTCCGGTGCGTCCGCGGCAGCATGACCTTCGAGGTCGACATCGCCCCGCGGTTCGACTACGGCCGGGCTCCCCACACCCTCCACACGACCGAGCACGGCGCGGTGTTCGTGTCGGAAGGGATGGAGCTGACCGTCCACGCCGTCCGCGAGCGGGAGGACGAGCGGCTGATGACCGGCCTGTCGAAGGAGCACGACCTGCACTTCTCGCTGACCCTGCAGGCCGGTCAGCAGCGGGGCCTGGTGGTGGAGTCGGCCGCCGGCGGGCCGCCGCGCGAGATCCTGCCCGCCGACTTCGACCTGATGTTCGCCGCGGCCGTCGAGCACTGGCGCACCTGGCTGCGCCAGTCCCGGTACACCGGCCGCTGGCGGGAGGCCGTCGAGCGCTCCGCCATCACCCTGAAGCTGATGACGTACGCGCCGAGCGGCGCCCTGGTGGCGGCGCCCACGGCGGGCCTGCCCGAGCAGCTGGGCGGCGAGCGCAACTGGGACTACCGGTTCACCTGGATCCGTGACGCCTCCTTCTCCGTCTACGCCCTGCTGGGCCTCGGTTTCACCGAGGAGGCGACGGCCTTCATCGGCTGGCTGCGCGACCGCGTCAGGGAGAAGGCCGGCAGCGACGGCGACACCGGGCCGATGAACATCATGTACCGGGTCGACGGCTCTTCCGACCTCTTCGAGGAGACCCTGGAGCACTGGGAGGGCTACCAGGGCTCCCGCCCCGTACGCATCGGCAACGGCGCGGCCACCCAGCTGCAACTGGACATCTACGGCGAGGCGCTGGACAGCATCTTCTTCGCCCACCAGCACGGCATCCAGCTGGACCACCGGGCCTGGACCTCGCTGCACACCCTCCTCGACTGGCTGACCGACCACTGGGACCAGCCCGACGAAGGCCTGTGGGAGACCAGGGGAGGACGCCAGGAGTTCACCTACGGCCGGGTGATGTCCTGGGTCGCCTTCGACCGCGCCCTGCGGCTGGCGGCCTCCAGCGGCCGGCCCGCGGCGAGCGGCCGCTGGGTCGAGGCCCGCGACGCCATCTACGAGCAGGTCCTCCAGCGGGGCTGGGACCCGCGCCGCAAGGCGTTCGTGCAGCACTACGGCAGCGATGTCCTCGACTCGGCCCTCCTGCGGATGCCGACCGTCGGCATCATCACCCCCGACGACCCGATGTGGACGTCCACCCTGGAGGCGATGGACCGCGAGCTGGTGACGGACAGCCTCGTCTACCGCTACAACCCCGAGGCGTCCCCGGACGGACTGCGCGGTTCCGAAGGGACCTTCTCGCTCTGCACCTTCATGTACGTCGACGCGCTCGCCCGCGCCGGACGCATCGACCAGGCACGCCTGGTGCTGGAGAAGATGCTCACCTACGCCAACCACCTGGGCCTGTACTCGGAGGAGATCGACCTGACCGGACGCCAGCTCGGCAACTTCCCGCAGGCGTTCACCCACCTGGCGTTCATCGACGCGGCCATCACCCTGGACACCAACCTCAACCGAACCCGGGCGCGGGCGGCGTGAGCGGAACGGGACCGAGCAGGACGAGCAGGTCGTCCCCCGACGCCGGCACGGCCCCGGCCCCGGCGTCGGGCACCGGGACGAGCCCGCCGTCGCTCCGCACCACGAACAGCGCCTCGCAGTCCGCCGGTACGGGTCCGGCGGCGGCCGGGCGCACCAGGTACCGCGCGCCCTGCCGGTAGCGCTCCACCAGGTCGCGGCGGACCAGCCGGGAGCCGAAGAGGACGTCGCCGCCCGTGTAGGGGGCGACGACGCCGTGGCCCTCCGGCGGGGGGCCGATCCGATGGACGGTGCCCTCGACGCTGCCCCCCACCACGACCGAGGCCAGGGCGTTGAAGTCGTCGTCGTCCGTGAGCAGGAAGACGGTGGTGACCCCCTCCAGCCGGGTGCGCGGGTTGGTGGCCGTGGCCAGCAGCTCTCCCTGCGCGAGTTCCAGCCCGGCGGCCCTGATCCGTTCCCGCTCGTCCTCGTCCCCGGCCCACATCAGGACGTCGAGCCCGGCCGCCCGCAGCGCCCTGCCCAGGTCGACGACCCAGTGGTCGCCGCCCACCAGCAGCGGGCGCGAGCGGGAGCTGCGGACGACCCGCAGCCTGCGGGCCACGGGGGCGGCGGTCAGCGCGTAGAGCAGGACCGTTCCCACGATCACCAGGAAGGTGACCGGCAGGATCTTCGAGGCTCCCGAAAGTCCCTGGTCGGACAGGCCGGAGGCGAAGGCGGAGGCCGTGGAGGCGGCGACGATCCCGCGCGGGGCCATCCATCCGATGAACCCGCGTTCCCCGCGCGTCAGCCCCGACGTCGCGGTGGACAGGAGGGCGACCAGCGGCCGTACGACCAGGACCAGGAACGCGATGAGCACGAGCGAGGGGAGGAGCACGGGATGCAGGGACGCCGGGGTGACGGTAGACGAGATCGAGACGAACAGCAGGCCGATGATCAGCTGGACGAGCGTCTCGAAGAAGGGCCGGCGGGCGGGCATGTCGAAGCCGGGGAGGTTGGCGACCGCCAGCCCGGTGACGACGGCCGCGATCAGGCCGGTGTCGTCACGGACGATGTCGCACCCCGCCGAGACGATGATCACTACGGCGAGCTGGGCGATCGTGCCGAGCGTCTCGCCGAGCCGCAGGACGCGCAGCGTCAGCCACAACAGGGCGACGCCCACCGCGCCGCCGACCAGGCCGACCCCCATGCTGATCGCAACCGGAGCAGCTGCTGCCCCCCGCCCACGTCGTCCTGGGAGGAGGTCACGGCGTGGAAGACGAGCGCGCCGAGGATGCCGCCGATCGGGTCGATCAGCGTGCCCTCCCAGACCAGGATGCGCCGCAGCCGGTCGTCGGGCCGTACGTGGTCGAGCAGCGGCCCCACGACCGTCGGCCCCGACACCACGAGGATCACGCCCACCATCGCCGCGGTGGCCAGGGACATGCCGAACAGGGCGGGGGCTACGGCGCACACGGCCAGGAAGGTGAGGACGATGCCGGCCAGCAGGAGCCTGCCGACGATCCCCCGGGTACGGCCGGTGAGGTGGCGCAGGTCGAGCCCGAGCCCGGCGTCGTAGAGGATCACCGCCACGGCCAGCGAGACCAGGGCGGAGAACTCGGGCCCGAGCAGGTCGTCCGGGTGGATGACGTCGGTCAGCGCTCCGGCGACGAATCCCGCCGGCAGCAGCAGGAGCAGCGCGGGGACGCGCAGCTTCCCGGCGAGGATCTGGCAGGCGGCGGCCAGCGCCACCGTCAGGGCGATGCCCAGGAGGATCTGGTCCTCGCTCACGGCGCCGGTGACCCCGGCCCCTGCCCGCCGGTGCGGCGCGCCGGTGACCGGTGGCCGTCAGGCCCCATCGGCGCCCTCGCCCGGTTCGGGGCCACCGCGCCGCAGGTCGGCGTCGGTGAGCGACTCCAGCTCGCCGTGCGTGTCGAGCCAGTACAGCAGGGCGACGGCCGGGGCGACGACGACCAGGGCCACCAGCGTCACGAACGCCAGCCACGTCAGCGTGGAGGGGGCGCCGGCGGCGTCGGCCACGGTCAGCGAGGTGGGGATGAGGTAGGGCCGCTGGGCCATGCCCCAGGCGAGGACCGCTGCGGCGACGACCCCCACCGCCGCCACCCGTACCCAGGTGCCCGGCGGCCGCAGCAGCAGCCACGCCGTGGCGAAGGTGGCCGCCACGGCCAGGAGGACGAACAGCAGCCCCATGCCGTGGGTGAGGCCGTGCCAGATGTGCGGGGCGTCCGAGCGGGTGACGAACAGCGCGACCACGGCCAGCACGGCGACCACGGCCAGTGCGGCCAGCGCCCGCCCCCGGAAGTGGTCGACCAGGTCGGGCGCGTCGAAGCGGCGGGCGTCACCGGAGAGGAACACGGCGCCGAGGAAGGCCGTCGTCGCGATGGCCAGCAGCCCGAACACCAGGGAGGTCGGATTGGACCAGGCCTCCGCCGAGGCCTCCGTCCCCGGCGCGACCCGCCCCGAGGCGACCCCGCCGACGGCCGCGCCGAGGAAGAAGGGCGTCACGAGCGAGGACAGGGCGAACAGGGCCCCGAACAGCCGCCTCCCGGCGAGCCGCCGGGAGGCCTTGCGGAAGGCGAAGCCGGCGCCGCGCAGCACCATGCCGACGGCGGCCAGGGCGAGCGGCACCCACATCGCGGAGAACACCGTCTGGAAGAAGACCGGGAAGCCGGTCCACATGATGACGAAGATGAAGATCAGCCAGACGTTGTTGACCTCCCACACCGGCGCCATGGCGTGGTCGATCAGCCAGCGGGGCCGCTTGCCCCGCTCGGCCCCTCCCGCGGTCAGGTCCCAGAAGCCTGCCCCGTAGTCGGTGCCGCCGGCGCAGGTGTACGCGGTCACGGCGAGCAGCAGCACGAAGGCGATGAGGTCGGCGGTCACGGGCGGCCG
The DNA here is from genome assembly GCF_057371075.1 of Streptomyces sp. WAC03905. NCBI lineage: Bacteria > Bacillati > Actinomycetota > Actinomycetes > Kitasatosporales > Streptomycetaceae > Streptomyces > Streptomyces sp. WAC03905. The sequence continues at coordinate 2,164,173 of NZ_JBXYDZ010000003.1, read as the reverse complement.
TCCCCGGACGCGGAGGGGACGGACGTGCGCGGTCCGTACGGTGTGTCCTCCTCCGGGTCCTCGCCCGGAACGCCGGCTCCCCGCTGGGCGTCGGCGAGCCGCCATCGGGTGCGCATCTTGAGCAGGAGGGCGAGGAACGCGCCGAAGACGAACACGTACACCACGATCACCAGCCCGAGCATGATCCACAGGGTCGTCGACCGGGTCGCCGTGACCGCCTCGGCGACGCGCATGTTCTGGTAGACGATCCACGGCTGGCGCCCCACCTCGGTGGTGATCCAGCCGCACTCCACGGCCACGACGGACGCGACGCCCGCGCACGCCGCACTGCGCCAGAACCACTTGGAGGCCGGCAGCCTGCGGTACCGCCACCACACCAGCGCGTACCAGAGGGCGAGCAGGATCAGCACCGACCCGATCAGGGCCATGAGGTCGAAGGCCCAGTGGGCGATGGTCGCCTGGGTGGCGTTCGGCCGGTCGCTCGCGGGCACCGACGACAGCCCGATGACCTTGGTGTCCGTACTGAACCCGGCCAGGAGCGAGTCGAGCTGGGGAATCTTGATGCCGCCCGATACCGTCCCGTCCGGATGGAGACGGCCGAACATGTACTCGGGCTGGTGGGTGCCGGTCTCCCAGACGATCTCCATGGCGGCGAACTTCACCGGCTGCTTCTGGAAGACCTGCCGGGCGATGGAGTCGCCCAGGAAGAACTGGATCGGGGTGGCCACGGCGGCGACGGTGAAGGGAACGGTGAAACCGAGCCGGTGGTAGTGGTCCCGGCGGCCGCGCAGCCAGCCGACGGCGTACACCCCCGCCACGACGTACCCCGCGGTGAGCATCATCGCCACGACGAAGTGCCAGTACTGCGGCCCGAACATCGGAGTGAAGACGGCCTTCCAGATGTTCACGTCGACCGGATTGCCGGCGGAGTCGAGGGAGAACCCCCGCGGGGTGTTCATCCACGAGTTGGCGGCCAGGATGCCGAAGGCGCCCATCAACGCGGCGGCCGGCAGCGGCAGCCCGAGCAGGAAGTGGGTACGGGGCTTCAGCCGGCGCCAGCCGTACAGGTACACGGCGATGAGCACGGCTTCGAGGAAGAAGGCCCACGCCTCCACACCGAAGCCGATGCCGAACACATCACCCCACCTGCCCATGAGCCCCGGCCAGAGCAGCCCGAACTCGAAGGACAGGACGGTACCGGTGACGACCCCCACGGCGAACTGCACCGCCATGACGGCCGACCAGCGCCGTGCCAGCAGCAGGGCCGTGGGGTCGTCGTGGCGGAGCCCCCGGTAGTGCATCAGCAGGGTGATGAACGGCAGGGCGACGCCCATCGGCACCAGGATGATGTGCGAGGCCAGGGTGAAGGCCATGAGCTGTCTGGCCGGGAGCAGCTGGGCCGGAGCGTCCGCCGCCAGCAGGAGAACCGTGGAGTGCATGCGTGCCTTCGCGGCTAGGGGGTGTCCGGCGGAGCGGGTCTAGCCGCCGGTGGCGAAGCCGGGGAAGAGGGTCATGCCGCCGTCGACGTAGAGGGTGGTTCCTACCACGTAGTCCAGGAGGTCGGAGGCGAGGGCGACGACCGCGTTGGCGATGTCGTCGGGATCACCGATCCGGTCGTACGGGATCAGTTTCAGAAGGTCCTCGCGGGCCTGCTCGGTCTCCCAGGCGCCGCGGTTGATGGGCGTCTTGATGGCCCCCGGGGCGACGGCGTTCACCCGGATCTTCTTCGGGGCGAGCTCCTGCGCCAGGGTCTCCATCATCATCTGCACGCCGCCCTTGGAGGAGGCGTAGTTGACGTGGCCCGCCCAGGGGATCACCTGGTGCACCGAACTCATGCAGATGATCTTCCCGGCCGCCCGGGACACCTCGGGCACCACGCCGCGCCGCACGAACTCCTTCGTCGCCTCGCGGGCGCACAGGAACTGCCCGGTCAGGTTCACGTCCAGGACCTTCTGCCACTGGGCGAGGGTCATCTCGGTGAACGCCGAGTCCCGTTGCAGACCGGCATTGGCGACCAGGATGTCGATCGTCCCGAACTCCTGGACCATCCGGTCCACCATGGCGACGACCTGGTCCTCCTGGGACACGTCCGCCTCGTACGCCGCCGCGCGCACCCCGAAGGAAGCGATCTCCCGGACCACCTCCTCGGCGGACTCCCGGTCGGCCACGTAGTTCACGACCACATCGGCCCCGGCCCTGCCCAGCCCGATGGCGGTCGCCTTGCCGATGCCGGAGTTGGCACCGGTGACCAGCGCCTTCTGTCCCTTGAGCAGTTGAGCCGGAACCACACCCTGCGGTGCGCCCACGGTGGAATCCACGTTGTGCTGCCTCCTCGATGAGCGGGCCGCGGTGCGCCCCGGCCGCGGCCGGGGCGCACCGACGGCCCACGTAAGCACCGGCCGTGGCGGGGGGCCCGCCGGGCGGGTCCCGGTTGGGCCGTTCGGCGGAGGATCTTCCTCCGCACGGCGCAGGCCGGGCCGGGGCCCCGCCTGCACCCGGGGACGGGTCAGCTCAGGCGGGACAGGAGGTGGTCGCCGACCCGCAGCGCGTTGGCGATGGCGGTCAGGGACGGATTGACCGCGCCGATGCTCGGGAAGAAGCTCGTGTCGACGACGTAGAGGTTGTCGAGGTCGTGGGCCTTGCAGTGGACGTCCAGCGCCGAGGTGGCCGGGTCCGTGCCGAAACGGACGGTCCCCGCCTGGTGCGCGGTCGCCCCGATCGGCATGCCCTTGTGCAGGTAGATGCTGTGCGAGAGCAGGTGGTGCTCGTGCATGCCCAGGTGCCCGAGCATGCTCTGGAGCTTGTGCCGGAGCCGCCGCAGGCCCTCGATGTTGTTCTTCTCGTCGAGCGCCAGGTGGATCGCGCCGTCGGCGTCCAGGGTGACCCGGCTGTCCGGCAGCGGCAGGTCCTCACCGCACAGCCAGAAGTCGACCGCGTGGTGCGCCAGCACCTCGAAGGGCATGTCCGGGGTGACGGCTCCGGCCCAGCGCGGGGCCTCACCGTGGATCTGCTCGGCGTCGGACTTGCCGAGCATCTGGATGCCGCCCAGCGGGAAGTCCCAGTCGTCCGCGCCCAGATACCAGTCGTGCAGCGCGAGGGTCTTCTGGAACTGCGTGGGGTTGGGCTCCTTCGACACCGCCATCAGCGCCAGGTTGTTGTGCCGCATGTAGTGCCGGCCCACCACGTCCGAGCTGTTGGCCAGGCCCCGGGGGTGGTGTTCGTCGGCCGAGGCGAGCAGCAGGGCGGCGGAGTTGACCGCCCCGCAGGAGACGACCACGACGTCCGCGGAGAACCGGGTCTCGGAGCCGTCGGCGAGCCGGACGACGGCGGCGGCGACGCTGCGCCCGGTCGCGTCGGTCTCCAGCCGGACCACATGGGCGTCGGTGAGCAGCTCCACGTTCGGGTGTTCCAGGGCGGGCTCCACGCAGATCACCTGGGCGTCGGACTTGCCGCGCACCAGGCACGGGAAGCCGTCCACCCGGTTGCAGCGGATGCACACGCTGGAGGGCACGGCCCGCCCGTCGGCGTCCTGGACGAGGTCGACACCGATGGGCAGGTGGAAGGGGTGCAGCCCCCGCTTCTCCAGGTCGTCGCTCAACTGCTGGATGCGCGGCTCGTGTTCGACCGGCGGGTAGGCGTACTGCGCGCTCGCCGGCCCCTCGCCGGGGTCCTCGCCGTGTCGTCCGTGGACGCGGTAGAGGTGCTCGGCCTGCGTGTAGTACGGCTCCAGGTCCTCGTACCGCAGGGGCCAGGCGGGGGAGACGCCGCCGTGGTGCCGGATCTCGCCGAAGTCCTCGGGCCGCAGCCGGAACAGCGCGGCCCCGTAGAACTTGGTGTTGCCGCCGACGTAGTAGTTGACCTCGGGCGGGAACGCGTCGCCGTGCTTGTCGAACCAGAACTCCGGCGCCCGGTACTTGCCCTTCACGAACACGGCGGTGGACTCCCAGTTGTCGCGCTCGCGCGGCAGCCAGCCGCCGCGTTCGAGGAGGAGCACGCGCTTGCCGGAGGGCGCCAGGCGGTGGGCGAGGGTGCCGCCCCCGGCGCCGGTGCCGATGATGATGACGTCGTAGTGGGGAGAGCCGCCCACGTCGACCACCGTCCTTGGGCTCGTGGCCCCGCCCGGCGGGCCGGGACCTGTCACTCCGCGGAGCGGAGGCCAAGCATTCCCACCCATTCGAAGCTAACCGCCCTTCCACCGGACGGCGACCGGACGGGTGGGGGTGCGCGCGGGCCGCCGGTCACAGCACGGCAATCGGGTTCACGGGCGACCCCGTGGCGCCCGGCAGGCGCAGCGGGGCGACCACGCAGAGGAAGCTCCAGCGGCCGGCCCGTGCGCAGGCCCGCGCCAGCTCCTCGAACTGCAAGTAGTCCATGAGGTGCACGCCCATCGCGTGCACCGCCAGCACGTGGACGGGGAAGGCGACGTCCGCCACCGCGCTGGGCGCCGTGTCGTTGTTGCCGTCGCCGCCCAGGACGGCCACCTCCCGTTCGGCCAGGAACACCATGGCCTCCGGGTGCAGGCCCGCCCTGGCCCGGGCCGCCTCCCACGCCCCCAGCTCCCCGCGGCGGCGCCGGTGCCCCACCCGGACGAACAGCAGGTCCCCCGGGCCGACGCGGACGCCCTGCGCGGCCTCTGCGGCCGTCAGGTCGTCCGCCGTCACGTGGTCCCCGGGCTCCAGCCAGGGCACGCCCCGCACCCGGGGGACGTCCAGCAGCACACCCCGCCCGGCGATCCCCTCCCGTACCAGGTCCACCGAGAGGGACCGGACCGCGGCGGCTTCCGCGGCGGTCGCGTCGACGGCCGGGACGCCGTCGTAGAGCTCGCCGTCGTACAGCACGTGGTTCAGGGCGTCGAGGTGGCTGTCCGCGTCCCCGTGGACGTTCATCGCGAACCGGTCCAGCGCGAAGTGCAGCCCGTCGGCCCCGGCCTCCCCGGGGGCCGGACCGGTCATCCGGTGCTTCGCCGGCTCGGGATTGTCCGGGCCCGGCCGGGTCTCGATCGGCGCGGCCAGGGAGACCGTGCGGCCGAGCCGCACCTCGGCCGCGGCGGCGGTGACACGGGCGGGCGTCAGATGGCGCAGCGCCCCGCGCCGGCCGCCCCCGGCACCGCCCTGCGGGCCGGCCCGGGCCGTCCGGCGCAGCCGCTCGTACAGGGACCGGAACTCCTCCGCGCTCAGGGACCGGGCCGCGGGCGGTTCCGGAGGCCGGCTCATCGGGCCGCCGTCCCGTCGGCGGTCGTCCACGGGCGCAGGCCCCAGCGGAGCACATGGCCGGCGCCCGGTTCCAGGACGGTCAGGCCGGTGCCGGTGCGGAAGGCGTCCGCCGGGCAGGACATGGCCTCCACCGCGACACCGCGGCGGCGCCGCTCGGGCTGCCCCAGGGTGTCTCCCGTGTAGACCTGGACGTACCGGGTGCCCTCGCCGAGCCACAGGTCGGTGCCGCGGTGCCCGGACGGGTGCGCCAGCCGGACCACGGCCCGGCCGTCCGCGCCGCGTTCGAGCCCGGTGAAGGCGGTGTCCAGCGCGGCCGCCCCGATGGGGCGGGCGGTACGGAAGTCGTACTCCGTTCCGTCGACGGGTACCTCGCCCGTCGGCAGCCCGTCGTCGTCGGCCGTCAGCCGGAGACGGGCGGGGACGGTGAGCAGCGCCGTGTCGACGAGGCCGGTGCCGACCGTCAGGTACGGGTGCTGCCCGACGCCGTACGGTGCCTTCGCGCTGCCCGTGTTGCGGGCGGCGACCAGCACCTCCAGCCCGTCGCCGGTGAGCCGGTACTCGGCGTACACCTCCAGCAGGAAGGGGTACCCGGGCTGGGGGTGGAGGGTGGTGCCGACCCGCACGGCCTCGCCGGAGCGGGCGAGCAGCCGCCACGGCGTCCAGCGCAGCAGTCCGTGGATCGCGTTGTGGTGCTCCGGTTCGCTCAGCGGGAGCTGCAGGTCCGCGCCGTCGAAGCGGTAGCGGCCGCCGCCCACCCGGTTGGGCCAGGGCACGAGCAGCTGCCCGCGCCCCGAGGTGACGGGCTCGTCGGCGGCGAACCCGTCCAGCAGGGGCACGCCGTCCGCCTCGTAGTGGCGCAGGGCGCCGCCGAGTTCGACCACGACGGCGCGCTGCCCGCCGTGGCGCAGCTCCCACTGCTCCCCGGCCGGGCCCGCGGACCGGGGCGTCTGCTCGGACATGGGAGCCTCCTCGGACGGAGCGGACGGAGCGGACGGGGCCGACGGAGTGGACGGGGCGGACGGGGCGGAGGGGGCGGATGCCGAGAACGGGCCGGTGAGCCCCAGCAGCGACAGTGCGGCCTCCACGACGGCCCCCGGCGGCTGGTCGATCTCCACGACCACCGGGTGCTCGTCCGGCTGCGGTTCCTGGAGGACGGCGAACTGGCTGTCCAGCAGGGCCGCCGGGAAGAAGTGGCCGTGCCGCGCTTCCAGACGGGCCCGCACCACCTCCCTCGTACCGTGCAGGTACAGCAGGCGCACCCCCGGCCGGCCGTGCAGCAGCCGGTCGCGGTAGGAGCGCTTGAGCGCGGAGCAGGTCACCACCGCCGGCCGGTGCGCGGCGGCCTCCCGGTCCATCCAGGCGCCGATGGCCGCCAGCCAGGGGGCCCGGTCGGCGTCCGTGAGGGGGTGCCCGGCGGCCATCTTGGCGCGGTTGGCCGGCGAGTGGAACTCGTCCGCGTCCCGGTGGGGCCAGCCCAGCCGGTCCGCGAGCAGTCCGGCCACCGTGGTCTTGCCCGAGCCGGACACGCCGACCACGAGGACCAGGGGAGCCGGCCGCACGCCTTCCCCGGGCACCGAGGCCGCCGACGGCACCGGGCTCAGCCCTCGCCCAGACCGGGTGCGGTGCACAGAGCCCAGACGATCAGGCCGTCGATCGCCAGCAGCACCAGGGCCCAGAACGGCGCGTACGGGAGCCACATGAAGCTGGCCACCATGCTCAGCCCCGCCAGCGCGAGGCCCACGATCCGTGCCCAGAGGGCGCCCCAGATCACGGCGAGGCCTGCGAGGAGGACCACGAGACCCAGGATCAGGTGGATCCAGCCCCAGCCGGTGAGGTCGAACGCGTAGGCGTAGTGCCGAGTGGGGACGAAGACGTCGTCCGCGGCGATCGCGGAGATCCCCGAGAACAGCATCATCAGCCCGCCGAAGACCATCAGGAACCCGGCGAAGAGCAGCCAGCCGTTGCGGGCGCCGAAGCCGCCCCCGCGCGAGGCCGGGCCGGCGCCGTGCCGGCGGGCTCCGCCCACGTGACTCGTCATGACACGCTCCTTCCGATCCGGTGCGACGCGCGGATGCCGCTCACGCCGCCCCGCCGGTCACTTCGCGGCGGCGGCCGGGGCGCCGACCGCCCGGCCCACCGGCGGTACCTCGGGACCGGGCGGCAGCAGTTCGGTGACCACGAAGGCGACGACGGCCGAGATGATGACGACGGGGATCATCGCGCCGCTGCCGAGCAGCAGTACGACGAGCACCACGCTGCTGACCGGGAGCCGCAGCGCGCACACCGCCGCTGCGGCCATGCCCGCTGCGAGGCCCGGTACGACTCCCAGCCCGGGCAGCGGCGCGAACAGCACGCCGGCGGCCGCGCCCAGGAACAGTGCGGGGAAGATGGGGCCACCGCGCAGGCTGCCCAGGCAGAGGGCGTAGGCCGCGCCCTTGCACAGCAGGACCGCGATCAGCGCCCCGATGCCCCAGGCCTGCGGATCGGAGGCCAGGGTGCCCATGACGGCCTGGCCCGAGGAGGCAACGTCGACGGGGGAGTTGCCGGTGACCAGCGCGTACAGCGCGCCGAAGGCGCCGGCCGCCACGGCGCACACGGTGGTGTGGGCGACGGGCCGCCTGGCCACGTACACGGAGGCGTAGCGGCCGCCGGCCAGCACCAGGTGCATGAAGACGCCCATGACGGCCGCCAGGACCACCGACCACAGGACGTCACCGGCGTCCAGGCGGGGGAAGGGCGCGTCCAGGTGCAGTGCCAGGCTGCCCGTCGACAGGCCCGTCCAGCGGCCGAAGCCGGTGAAGACGAGCTCGCCGACGCCGCTGGACAGCAGCGCCGGCAGCATGATCGCGAACAGCTGCGGCCCGCCGACACCGGCCACCTCCATCAGCAGGACCGCGCCGACCAGCGGATTGCCGAAGATCGCGGAAATGGCCGCGGCGGCTCCGGCCGCGGCCAGGATGACCGTGCTCTGCGGCGTCGCCGGCGCCTGGGCCAGGTCCCGGAACAGCAGAGCGAGCCCGCCGCCGAGGGCGATCAGCGGGGCCTCCGGGCCCAGGGTGGCACCGAGCGGCAGACTGAACACCGCCGCCAGGACGACCCCCGGCAGCGCCGCCGACGTGGCCCCTCCGGCATGCAGCCCGGACGCGGGGATGTGGCCGCCCGCACCGGGCAGCCGGGTCACCACCAGCCCCACCAGGACGCCGGCGACCAGCAGCAGCGGCAGCGGCCACCACCAGGGCGGCTCGCTCCAGCCGAGCGCCTCCGGGACGTCGGCCCACATCACGTGCTCCAGCTGGTGGAGCGCGACCAGGAACCAGAAGGCCGCGAGGGACACGGGGATGCCGATGAGGGCGCAGAGGACGAGCAGCTTCAGGTAGCCCGGCGTGCGGAGCATGTCCCGCAGCCGGTCACCCTCCGCGGGCTCCTCGGCCGGTGGTGGGGTACGCGCTGCCGTCATGGGGTCATCCCCTTCCGTCCCCCGTGACCGACCGGCCTCTCAGCCGAGGAGTCTGCTCTTCTGCTGCGCGAACTCCTCCTCGGTGAGCAGCCCCTGGGCCTTCAGCTCGCCCAGCTTCTGCAGCTGGTCGAGCTTGCTGGTCATGTCGTCGGCGGCGGGCGGGGGCGGCGCGGCCGGGGCCGGCGGCGGAGCGGCCTGCTGCTGGGCGTAGCCCTGCTGCTGCTCGTAGGCCTGCTGCTGTTCGTACTCCTGCTGCGACCAGCGGCCCGCCTGCCGCCGCGACACGCGGTTGGACACCGCGGTGGCGGTTCCGGCCACGACGGCGGTGCGGGCGATACCGCGAAGAAGTCCGGGCATGGAGCGTCATCTCCCAGGTAGCCAAGGGGCGGACGGCCGCAGCGCGCGTCCGGTCCGCGGGGTCGTCGGCCGCGCCGGTCGGAGGTCCGGGTCACTGCCCGCCGCCCGCCTGCCGCGGCTGGGGCTCACGCCTCCATCGCGTCGAGCGAGGCCAGCAGCGCCTGGACCGGGATCCGGCCGCCGGCCACGAGCTGCGCGCCACTGCGCCGCAGGGCGCGGGCGAACGGCGCCGCCCAGACGTTCTCGTACACCAGGATCCCGGCGGAGTTGCCCGCCTCCAGAGCGGCACCGGCCTCGTCGATGTCGTCCTGGCCGAGCAGGCCCGATGCGGCACCCTCGAAGACGGTCAGGTCCATCTCGCCGCCGCCGGCGTCCTGCAGTTCCAGTGCGACGACCGATCCGTCGGCGTCCTTGCGGACGAAGACCAGGTCGAGGATGCGGATGATGCCGCGATCCACGAGGTCGACGAGCAGGGGCAGGCCCTCACCGTTCATCTTGTTGCCGGGGAATTCGACGATCAGGTAGTCGACGGGCCCCATCGTTTCGATGTCTTCGCTCATGTCGTCGCTCATCACCACTCCTCACGTGCGGTGCGGTGGGGGTGACCGCGCCGTGAGCCGCCCGCACCCTGCGGCGGGGCAGCCCACCAGCTCATTGCAGCACCCCCACGACGCCTTCGCACCTTCGCCCGCGGGGCCGCGGGGGCCGCGGACGCCGCGGTCGTGAACGGCGTGTGGCAGTCGTGTTGCGGCCCGCGGCGGACCCTTCACCCGGGCCGGGTGATGCGCCTACGGTCGTACTCGAAGCGCCACACGACCGTGTGCCCGAGTGGCCCAGGGGCCGGACTGCAAATCCGGTGACGCGGGTTCGAATCCCGCCACGGTCTCTACGCCGCGGGGTCCGCCCGGTTCCAGTCCATACGGGACCAGGGCAGGGCCAGCCCGTCCCGTCCCACGACCTGCCGGGGAGCCAGCGTGCCGATCGGTACCGCTTCGCGGTGCCGTGCGTACACGGTGTCCACGTAGCGGTGGCCGGTGTCGGCGGCCACGAAGACGACCGTGCGCTCCGGCGACCGGGCGCGCTCCCATCGGGCGGCGAGGTAGCCCGCCCCCGTGGACAGTCCCGCGAACACCGCGTGCCGGCGCAGCAGGTCGACGCTGCCGGACAGCGCGGCGTCGAACGAGATCCAGTGCAGGGTGTCGTAGGAGGCGTGGCGGACGTTCCCGAAGGGGATGGAACTTCCGATGCCCGCGATGATGATCTCCGGATCGGCGACGTGCTCCGCACCGAAGGTGACGCTGCCGAACGGCTGTACGCCGACCAGGCCGGTGCCGGGCGCGTCCTCGCGCAGGTAGTGGGCGAGGGCCCCGGTGGACGCGCCCGAGCCCACGCCGCCGACGACGGTGAGCGCCTCCCCGTCCGTGGAGGTGCGGATCAGGTCGGCGACGGCCCGGTAGCCGAGGTAGTGGACGTCGTCGTGGTACTGCCGCATCCAGTGGTATCCGGGGTGTGCGGCCAGGATCTCGTGGACGCGTTCGACGCGCCGTTTCTGGTCCAGCTTCAGGTCGCTGCACGGCTCCATCTGCTCCAGCGTCGCGCCGAGGACGGCGAGTTGGGTGCGCAGCGTGCGGTCGACCGTCGTCGAGCCGACGATGTGGCAGCGCATGCCGTGCCGGTGGCAGGCCAGGGCGAGGGCGTACGCGTAGATCCCGCTGGAGCTGTCCAGCAGGGTGTCGCCGCGCCGCACCACTCCGGTGTCGAGCAGGTGGCGGACCGCGGCGAGGGCGGAGACCACCTTCATCGTCTCAAAGCGCAGGCAGACCAGCCGGTCGTCGAGGCGTATCAGATCCGGTCGGCCGACGGCCTCCGCGATGTGCTGGTCCACTCGGTGACTCCTTGTGCGTCGGGACATTGGAAGGGTTCGGGAGGCGCGGGGAGTTCGGGAAGGTCGTGAACGTGCGGGTGGCGGGGATGCCGTCGCTCTCCAGGGCCCGTACGCACCCCCGGACCCGGTGGCGCAGCCCCGGGGCGGCCGGGTCCAGGAGCAGCCCCGCCACCGCGCCGCTGTGTGCGATCTGGACGCCCACGGCGCCGAGCCGCCGGGCGATTGCGACGAGCGCGTCGAACTCCGGGTGGCGCAGGACCCGCTGCCCGCGCCGGGCGCTGGCGGTCGCCACCCGGCCGAGCAGACCGGCGTCGCCGGTGGCCACGGCCCGCCGCAGCAGCACGCGCAGCCGCTCGAAGGCGCGTACGTCGTGGTCGTCGTGCGCGCGGGCCGGGAGGGAGAGGGTGTCCACGGGTGCGCCCCCGCCCAGCGCGCAGCCCACCACGACCAGCGGCGGCAGGCGGTGGCCGAGCACCTCCAGCACCCGCCCCTCGCGCTGGGCGAAGAGCACCGGGCGGGCGTCGAGCATCAGCGGGTCGCAGGCCAGCTCGGCACGGACGGCGAGCCGGGCGACGGCGGCGGGCGGCAGACGCGTCCCGTACGCGTCGGCGACCGCGCGGACCACGGCGATGACGTCACTGGTGGAGCTGCCCATGCCCAGCCCCACCGGGATGTCGGCGCGGATCCGCAACTCCCCGCCGCAGGGCCGCTGTCCGTGCCGCCGGGCGCACTCCTCGACGGCCAGGACCGCCGCGCGGGCGGCCTTCGTACGGTCCGCCGGCCGTACGGTGAGCGCCTCCGGCGGGGTGCCGGGCCGCGGGACGAACTCGGCCCTGCTGCCCGGGCCGCTCATCGGCAGGGTGACCAGGCCGGCGCACCGTCGTCCGGCGGAGTCGAGGAAGGTGCCCTGGAGGATCTCGCCGTGGTGGCAGGAGGCGTGCCCGGCGCCGCGGCGGCCGGCGCCGGGGGAGCCGGGGGAGTCCCGGCGGGTCGCCGGGTTCACGCGGGCCCCGCCGTCCGGTAGCGGTACAGGGTGGTCGGGTCGGCGCTGAACTGCGAGAAGGGGAACGGCTCCGCGGACACGGCGGTCACCCCGGAGCCGAGGAAGGCACGGGCCACCGCGCTGCCGCTCTGGGCGTAGACGACGAGCGGGATGCCGCGGGCGCGGCAGCGGTCGAGGACGGTGTCGAAGGATCCGTTGCTCAGGGTCATGCCGGTGGCGACGACGGCGTCGGCGCGTTCCAGCACCTCGTGCATGTCGCCGGTGACGGGGTCGCCCCACTGGGTGGTCCTGAGGTTGAAGTCGCAGGGCAGGGGTTCGCCGCCGCGCTCGCGGATCGCCGCGACCAGCGGGTTCACCACGCCGATCAGGCCGACAGCGGCGCCGCTGTCGATGTCCAGCAGTCCGGCGATCGCCGCGTCGCGGGCCCGCGCGCGTACCTCGGGGGCACCGGCGGGCAGGACCACGGCCTCCGCCCCGGCGTCGCGGTGCGGGCGCTGCCGGGCGAGGTAGGCGTCCAGGGCGGCGATCCGCAGCGGGCGCGGCGCCTCGCGCAGCAGGACGTCGAGCGGTGCGCCGGAGGCGTCGCGGCAGACCGCCGGGTCGATCTCGCCGGCCTCGAAGGCGCAGCCGCCGAAGGAGCCGCCGAGCCGGACCAGGACGTACTGGTTGAGATAGGTGGTGTCGCCGCCGGCCAGCCGGGTGCCGTGGTGGATCCAGAACACGCTGGTCGCCACCAGCTCGGAGGGCAGGGGGCCGTGTTCGCCGGCCAGTACGGCCGCCATCAGGGCGTCGACGGTCGGCGGGGGTGCGGGTGCGGGCGCCGGTGCGGTGGGTGCGGGGTTCGTCATGAGGTTCCTTGTCGGGGAGGAGATCGGGGTGCGGGTCAGGACGTGGAGGGGAGGGACGGGCTGCGCAGCGGCCCCCGGTAGGCGACCGCCGGCCGGCCCAGGGCGTCGGTGGACAGCTCGGCGTCCACCTCGAAGATCCGGGCGAGGTTCTCGGAGGTGAGCACGTCGGCGGGGGCCCCGCAGGCGGCCGGCAGACCGTCGTGCATCAGCAGCAGGCGGTCGCAGTGGCGGGCGGCCAGGGTGAGGTCGTGCAGGGCGACGAGGACCGTCTGGTCGACGCCGGCGAGGAGCTCCATCAACTCCCACTGGTGTTTGACGTCCAGGTGGTTGGTGGGTTCGTCCAGGAGCAGCCCGTACGGCTGCTGGGCGAACGCGCGGGCGAGGTGCGTCCGTTGCCTCTCGCCGCCGGACAGGCTCCGCCAGGAGCGCCCGGCGAGCCCGGTGAGGCCGACGCGGTCGAGCGCCGCGGCCACCACGGCCCGGTCGTACGCGTCCGGCCCCCGCCAGCGGTCCCGGAAGGGGGTCCGCCCCAGCCCGACGACGTCGGCGACCCGCAGGTCGGTGTCGAGGGCGGAGTCCTGTGCGACGAAGGCGACCCGGCGGGCGATCCCGCGGGCGTCCAACTCCCCCACGGGAACGCCGTCGTAGCGCACCGTGCCGGCGTCGGGCACGCGCAGCCCGGCCAGGCAGCGCAGCAGCGAGGACTTGCCCGAGCCGTTGGGGCCGATCAGCCCGACGGTCTCGCCCGGTGCGACGTCCAGGCCGACCCGGCGGACGACGGGCGTCCCCGAGACCGACCAGCTCAGCCCTTCGGCGGTGATCCTCACAGCTCTCCCCTCCTGCGCAGGACCAGGAGGAAGAGCGGGACACCGATCAGGGCGGTGATCACGCCGACGGGCACCTCCCGCGGTGCGAAGGCCACCCGCGCCAGGGCGTCGGTCCACACCAGGAACACCGCCCCGGCCAGCGCCGCGTAGGGCAGCAGCACCCGGTGCAGAGGACCGGCCAGGAAGCGCACCCCGTGCGGGACGATCAGCCCGACGAAGCCGATGGCGCCGACGGTGGCCACCGCGACCGAGGTCAGCGCGGCGGTCACCACGAGCAGCAGCATCCGGGTGCGCCGTACGCCGATCCCCAGCGAGGCGGCGGTGTCCGCGCCGAAGGCGAGCCCGTCCAGGGCGTTCGCGCACAGCAGGGCGGCGGCCAGGCCCAGGGGCGTGACGACCGCGCAGACCACCACGGCGTCCCAGCGGGCCGGGGCCATCGAGCCCAGCAGCCAGTGGGTGAGGGCGCGCGTGGTGTCGGCGTCGGCGGACGCCATCAGCGCGAGCGAGGTGAGCGCGGTGAACAGCTGGCCGACGACCACCCCGGTCAGGACGATGCGGACCGAGTCCAGGCCCGTGCGGCGCAGCAGGAGCAGCAGGCCCGCGAAGGCGAGCAGCGCTCCGGCGAGGGCGCCGCCGGTGATGCCGAGCGTGCCGGCTCCGACGCCGAGGACGACCACGGCGACCGCGCCCGCCCCGGCTCCCGAGGAGACCCCGAGCAGGTACGGATCGGCCAGCGCGTTGCGCGTGACGGCCTGGAGCACCGTTCCGCAGACCGCGAGCGAGGCGCCGACCAGGGCGGCCATCAGCACCCGGGGCAGGCGCAGGTCCCAGACGAGCGAGTCCAGCAGCGGCGGCAGGGGTTCGCCGCCCAGTCCGAGCCGCGCTCCGAGCACCCGGCCCAGGTCGGTCCATCCCACGTCGGCGGTGCCGATCCGGGTGGCTGCCGCCACCGAAGCGGCCAGGACGAGCGCCAGGGCGAGCAGCGTCCCCGCCCGCGCCCCGGGCGGCGGGGAGGGCGCGGACGGCGACGCCGCCGCGGCGGCGGCCGCCCCCGACCGGCGGGCGGCGGGACGCAGCAGGTCAGCGGACATGCCCGAGTTCCTTCATCCCGGCGGCCAGCAGCCCCAGCGCGTGCACGGAGCGCACGGAGGGGTCCAGCTCGATGCCCGGCACCTCGATGATCCTGTCGTCGCGTACCGCCGCCAGTCGGGAGACCACCGGGTCCGCGGCCATCGCCGCGCGCTTCTCGGCGGCGCTGTCACCGGGCCGGCCGCGCTCGGACAGGTCACCGATCACGATGAGGTCCGGGTCCCGCCGGGCGACTTCCTCCCAGGACACCTCCGGCCAGTCCTCCTCGACGTCGTCGAAGGCGTTGCGCGCCCCGACGATCCGGCTCATCTCGCTGGGCAGTCCGGTCCGGCCCGCGACGTAGGGCATGCCGTTGAAGACGGAGTAGAGGTAGACGACCGTGGGCCGGTCGCCGTCCTGGACGGTCCCGGAGGAGGCCCGGGCGACGGCCGCGCGCTGCTCCCGCACGAGCGCGGCGGCCCGCTCCTCGGCGCCGAAGGCCCTGCCCAGCTGTGCGTAGTCGGAGAAGAGCAGCTCGAAGGGGGACGTCCCGGCCGGGTTCTGCTGCGGGCAGTCCACCGCGCTGACGAAGGTGGGGACCCTGAGGGCCGCCAGTTCCTCCCGGGTGCCCGCCCGGTCCTTCGTGTAGAGGTCGGTGGAGCCGGCCACCACGAAGTCCGGTGTGGCCGCCCGTAGTTGCTCGCCGGTCGCGATCTTCGGGGAGATCACCCGGACTTTCGCGTAGGCGTCCCGGTACTGCGCGGGGATCTGCGTCTTGAGGTTGGCGGTGCCGGCCATCCGGTCCTGGAGGCCCAGCTCCAGCAGGGTCTCGGTCGAGGTCTGGTCCAGGGTGACGGCGCGCTGCGGGGGCCGGTCGAAGGAGAGCGTGCGGCCGCAGCTGGACAGGGCCGGCGGGGCGGCCGCCGCGTCCTGCGGGCCGCGGCCGGCGGGGGTGGAACAGCCGGCGACGACGGCCGTGGAGGCGAGAACGAGGGTCAGGGCGATGCCGGTTCGGGCGCGGTGGCGCATGGGTTCTCCGGTCGGGGAGGGCGGTGTGGGCGTGGCGGCGCACCGGGGCAGGGGCGCCGCGTTCACAGAGTACTGTAATGGTTATCGTTTTCATTAATGGAATGAGGAGCACCACATCGTGGCGACCACACCTGCCCCCACGAAGTCCAAGAGCCGTCCGCCCAGGGCGCGTTCCGTCCTGCGCGACACCGCCTTCCTGCGCCTGTGGGCCGGCACCACCGCCTCCGGCCTAGCGACCTGGGCCCTGCCCTTCGTCCTCGGTCTCGCCGTCCTGCAGCGCGAACTGGGCGCGGCCGGCCTCGGGCTCGTGCTCGCCGCCCGCACCGCGGGCTTCCTCGCCGCCGTGGCCGTCGGCGGGGTCCTGGCCGACCGGCACTCCCGCCGGGCCGTGGTCCTCTGGTCCGCCCTCGCCGCCGCGGCCGCCGCACCCCTCCTCGCCGTCGGACTCGGCCGCTCGCTGCTGCTGATGACCGCGGCCGCCGCCCTCGCCGGCGCCGGGCAGGGTGCCTGCCGCCCGGCCTTCCAGGCGCTCACGGCCGAGGTCGTCGACCCCGGCCGCAGGCAGCAGGCCAACGCCGCGACGACCCTCGCGGTACGCGGTTCCACCCTGGCCGGGCCCGCCCTGACCGCCCTGCTCGCGGCCTTCGTCGACATCGCGACCCTGCTGCTCGGGATCGGCCTGCTCTGGCTGGTCGCCGCCCTCCTGCCCGGCCGTGGCGCACCCGCCCCGGCCCGTGCGCAGGCCCCGCCCCGGCCCCGGCGCGCCTCGTTCCGGGCCGAGTTCGTCGACGGGATACGCGAGGCCCGCCGCCACCCCTGGTTCCTCGCCGGCCTCGGCGCCCTGACCGCCGTGATCGCGCTGGGCTACTCCGCCACCAGCGTCGCCCTGCCCCTGATCAGCCGCGACCGCTACGCCACCGAGTGGGTCCTGGCCGCCGCGATGACCGCCTACACCGTCGGCGCGCTCGGCGGCGCCCTGGTCGCCGCCCGATTCCGGCCGCGCTCACAGGGCTGGGCCGCCTTCGCGGGCCTGGCCGCCTACGGCTTCGCGCCGCTGAGCCTGGTGTTCCCGGTGCACCCGGCCGTGGTGATCGGCGCCTACGTGGTCGCGGGCATCGGGATCGAGCTGTTCAACGTGCCCTGGTTCACCGCCACTCAGCGCGAGGTCGCCCCGGACAAGCTCGCCCGGGTCTCCTCACTGGACTTCCTCGTCTCCTACGGCCTCGCCCCGGTGGGCCTGGCGCTCATCGCCCCGGCCGTGCGGACCTTCGGGGCCGGCCCGGTCCTCGGGGCGTGCGCCGCGGCCTGCTTCCTCGTCCCGGCGGCGGCCGCGCTCGTGCCCACCGCCCGGCACTTCGGGCGGCCGCCCGCGCGGCACGAGAGCTGAGCGGGGCCGGGCGCGACGCCCCGGCTGCGCCGCGGCGGGCTCAGGGCCGCGACCGTACGAGGGCGAAGACCGCACCCTCCGGGTCCGCCACCGTCGCCTGCCGTCCGCGCATGCCCTCGCGCGGCGGATCGACCACGTGCCCGCCGAGCTCCTGGACCCGGTGCGCGGCCGCGTCCGTGTCCTCCACCTCGAAGTGGGCCAGCCAGTGCGGGCCCCGGTCGTGCGGCAGCGAACGGCCCACGCCGTGCACGGCGGCGACGGGACGGCCCGCCAGGTTCAGGGTCAGGTGGTCGAAGTCGTCCGCGGCCGTGGCGAGCGTCTGCGCCTCGTGGCCGAAGACGTGCTCGTAGAACTTGCCCACCATCGAGGTGTCCTGCGTGATCAGCTCGTGCCAGACGGGGGTGCCCGGCCCGCCGTACGCCCGGGGGCTCAGGCCGGGCCGTGCCTGCCACAGCCCGAAGACCGCTCCCAGCGGGTCCGAGCAGATCGCCACCCGCCCCGCGACACCGGCGTCCAGCGGCCCCACCGCCACCGTGCCGCCGCACGCCCGGACCGACTCGGCGGACGCGCCCGCGTCGTCCGTGGCCAGATACGTGGTCCAGGCCGTCGGAAGGTGCCCGTCCGGCGGCATCTCGCCGATCCCGGCCACCTCGTGGCCGTCCAGCACGGCACGGACGTACGGGCCGAGCTGCTCGGGCCCCGGCACGTACTCCCATCCGAACAGGTCGGCATAGAAGTCCTCGGTGCTCCCGAGGCCGTGCACCATGAGGCTCACCCAGCACGGGGTGCCGGGCGTGCGCCGGGTTGCTTCCGCTGCCTCGGTCATGTCAGCCGTCTCCTCCGTCGTGCCGTCACCGCTGCTGATGGTTCCACTCCGGCGGACGCGGCGCGCCCCGACCGCGCCGCATTCCGGTGGTCCGGAACGGAGTTGACCGGATCAGGGTGCCCCCTGGTGAACGCCCTGTTACGCGGGTGCCGGGTGGGGAGGAAGATGGCCGTCATGACTGCGAACACTGCGATCCTCTCCGCCACCGAACTGGCGGACGAGCTGGCCGGAGACCGCCGGCCGGTCCTGCTGGACGTCCGCTGGCAGCTGGGCGGCCCGGACCAGCGGCCCGCGTACGAGGCCGGGCACCTGCCCGGGGCCGCCTACGTCGACCTCGACCGCGAACTGGCAGGTCCGGCCGGGTCCGGCGGCCGTCACCCGCTGCCGGACCCGGAGGTCTTCGGCGCGGCGATGCGCCGTGCGGGGGTCTCTGCGGACGCGCCCGTGGTCGTGTACGACGGCGGCCAGGGCTGGGCGGCGGCCCGCGCGTGGTGGCTGCTGCGCTGGACGGGTCACCCGAACGTGCGAGTCCTGGACGGCGGACTGGCCGCGTGGACGGCGTCCGGTGGCACCGTCACGGCTGAACGAGTGATTCCGGTTGAGGGTGATTTCAAGCCAAACCCCGGGGCGCGCGGGCTGCTCGACGCCGACGCGGCGGCGCGGCGGGCGCGCGAGGGCGTCCTCCTGGACGCGCGGGCGGGGGAGCGGTACCGCGGTGAGGTGGAGCCGATCGACCCGGTGGGAGGCCACATCCCGGGCGCGCTGTCGGCCCCGACCACCGAGAACGTGGGCCCCGACGGCCGCTTCCTGCCGGCGGACGCGCTGCGGGCCCGGTTCGGGGCGCTCGGCGCGGCGACGGGCACGCCGGTGGGGGTGTACTGCGGCTCGGGGGTCTCCGGAGCCCATGAGGTGCTCGCCCTGGAGGTGGCCGGTATCGAGTCCGACCTCTACGCGGGCAGTTGGTCGCACTGGTGCACGGACCCGGCCCGTCCGGTGGCCACGGGCCCGGACCCCCAGTAGCGGGACGGGCCCTGCGGCTCGTCCCGAGCGGCCCGCCGCCCCAGGGCGGCGGGCGCTACTCCTGCTTCTTGCGCCGGGTGCCGAAGACGATCTCGTCCCAGCTCGGCACCGCGGCGCGCCGCCCGGGACGGACCCCGTCGGCCTCGGCCTGCCGGTCGGTGGTGCCCGTCAGCCGGTCGCGGTGGCCCGCCACCGTACGGGGCATCAGGACGTCGGCGTACGCGGCGCCGGCCCCGGCCGACGCGGCGGGCGCCGGCGGCTCCTCCGCCTCGGGTTCGGTCTCCGTCGGCTCGGTGCGTTCCGGGACGACCATGTCGCCGCGGAAGCTCGGTACCGCCTCCAGCAGGCTGGTCAGCGTGTCCCGTTCCTCCTCGGGCTCCGGTACGGGCGCGGGCCGGGGCTCGACGCGCTCCAGCTGCCGGTCCAGGGCGCGGTCCAGCGGCCGGTCGCGCGGCAGGCGTGCGATCCGCGGGACGAAGGGGAAGCTCGGCTCCGGCGTCGCCGGCAGGTCCTCCGACTCACCGATGAGCGAGCGCGCCTCGTCGTCCACGGCCACGACCAGCCGGCGGGGCGGGTCGTAGGTCCAGCTCGCCGAATGCGGTTCGCTCGCGACCCGGTAGACGAGGAGGACCTCCCAGGTCCCGTCGTCGCGGCGCCACGAGTCCCACTGGACGGAGTCCTTGTCGGCCCCGCGCAGGGTCAGGCGCTCCTGCACGGCCTCGCCGAGCTGCGGCCCGGTGTTCTCGCCGGGGCGGCGCACCGGGGTCTTGCGGGCGCGTTCGGCCATGAAGGCGCGCTCGGCGAGCACGGGACCCTCGAAGCGGCGTACGCGGTCGACCGGGATGCCGGCGAGTTGGGCGACCTCCTCCGCGGAGGCACCGGCTCGTATGCGTGCCTGGATGTCGCGCGGACGGAGGTGGCTCTCGACCTCGATCTCGATCTGGTTCAGGCGAGCGCGGTCGTTGCGTACGGCAGCCCGAAGCCGCTCATCGATCGGAAGCGTGTACTCCGTGCTGTCCGCAGCCTTGAGCACCAGTCGTGTGCCGTCATTGGAGACGGCCACGACACGCAGTTCGGGCATGGGGACCTCCCGGGTGGTGCCTGCCGACGTCACGTGCGTCGCTGCTTCCGCTAGTCGAGTGTGGCCTGCCCGGGTGCAGCCTGCCACAACCTTGCCGAGTTAAACCGGCGTGTCGGGCATGCGCCCTTGATCGCCGTTATGGCACGGTTACCTGTTGAGCACGCACAGTGACCGGACGGTTACTGTGCGCAGCAGGATCCGTGCCATGCCGCGGCATCGCCGGTCTTCGAGTGCCGCTTTCCGTCAGCCGGCCCCCTCACCCGGGTCCGGACATCCGAAAGGAAGGACAGCCCCAGGGCTCGCCACAGTACTCCATTCGGGCCACCTGGGTGGACCGCCGCGCCGCCGAAGTTTCCACGGACGGCGGGAGTTGGGCTGCCCGCTGTCGGGTCCCACCTGCGTCCGCGACCTGATCGCGGGTGTCGTGCTTCACAGAATCACCCGAAACGGAACTTTCCCCTTCGTTCAGCTGTCAGTAACTGCTGAAAGAGGAGAAGCACGAGAGGTCCGGCACACAGGGGATGGCGATGGGTCAGAAGGCGACGCGTGAGGTCGGAGCCGGAGCGGGGGACGAGCAGGAGGGCGCGAAGCTGGACCTGAGCGTGGCCCAGGTCGCCGGCTCCTCCCTCGCCACCGTCGCGGCCGCCCTGCTCGCCTCCCGGCTCGGCGTCTACGGGACCATCCTCGGCGCCGGCGTGGTCAGCGTCGTCGCCACCGCAGGCGGACCCGTCATCCAGCACCTCTTCCGGCGCACAGGCGACCAGTTGCGCGGGAGCGCCCGGCCGAGGACCCGTCAGGAGCCGGTCCCCCTCGCGCAGGACCGGCCCGCCGCGCCCCGCGGGGAGTACGGCGAAGCGACCGTGCACGGCACCCGGATGCGCGGGTGGAAGCGCACCGCGGTCGCCTCCGGTGCGGCCTTCACCATCGCCGTCGGAGGCCTCGGCACCTACGAGGCGATGGCGGGCACCTCCGTCAGCAGCGGTGGCGGCACGCTCTTCTCCGGCGGGACCCGCACCGCGGGTCCGGACCGGCCCGCCCCGCCCGAACACGGTCCGGCCGACGGGGAGAAGGGGCGGCGGGGCGGCGCCGGCGATCCCGGCGGCGGGGCCTCCCCGAGTCCTTCCCCGCCGCACGGCGGCCGGAGCCCGGACCCGGACCCGACCCCCTCGCGCTCCGGCGGGCCGGCGCCCGGCCCCTCGGCCTCGACGCAGGGGCCGACCCCGACCCCGACCCCGACCCCGCCGACGCCGGACCCGGCCCCGACGGCCGGCACCGGCAGCGGCGCCGCGACACCGGGCGCGCGGCCGAGCGCCTCCTGACGCCCCCTACGTCCCGAGCACGCGCCGCAGGTAGTCGTTGCCGAAGACCCGGTCCGGGTCGAGGCGGTCCCGCAGCGCGGTGAACTCGCCGAAGCGCGGGTAGATCCGGGAGAAGTACTCCGCGTCCCGCGTGTGCACCTTGCCCCAGTGCGGGCGCCCGCCGTGCGCGGTGAAGATGTGCTCGGCGGCGGTGAAGTAGGCCTGGTACGGGGTGCCCCGGTACATGTGCACCGCGATGTAGGCCGTGTCGCGCCCGGAGGCGGTCGACAGCGCGATGTCGTCCGCCGGAGCCGTCCGCACCTCGACCGGGAAGCTGATCCGCAGCCGCGAGCGGTCGACCATCGCCCGCAGCTCCCGCAGCGCCTCCACCACCGCCTCGCGCGGGAGGGCGTACTCCATCTCCACGAACCGCACCCGGCGCGGGCTGGTGAACACCTTGTACGGGATGTCCGTGTAGGTGCGGGCCGACAGGGCCCGGCTGGCCACGCGGGCGATGGAGGGGATGGTGGCCGGGACCGCCCGGCCGAGGGTGTTCACGGCCTGGAAGAGGCCGTTGGAGAGCAGCTCGTCCTCGATCCAGCCGCTCACCGGCCCGGGCGGGGCGGCGGGTCCCTGGCTGCGGTTGTTGCGCTTGGTGTTGCAGTTCCCGGTGTGCGGGAACCAGTAGAACTCGAAGTGCTCGTTCTCGGCGAAGTGCTCCTCGAACTCCGCGGTCACCCGGTCGAAGCCCATGGGCTCCTCACGGGCGGTCAGGAGGAAGAGCGGCTCCACGGCGAAGGTGATCGCGGTGACGACGCCGAGCGCGCCGATGCCGACCCGGGCCGCGGCGAAGACCTCCGGGTTCTCCTTCTCGGAGCAGACCAGCAGCTCGCCGTCGGCCGTGACCAGCTCCAGGCCGCGGATCTGGGCGGCGATGGAGGCCGAGTCGCGGCCGGTGCCGTGGGTGCCGGTGCTGGTCGCGCCGGAGACCGTCTGCTCCATGATGTCGCCCATGTTGGTGAGCGACAGGCCCTCGGCCGCGAGGGTCCGGTTGAGGTCCTTGAGGGTCGTGCCGGCCGCCACCGTCACGGTGCCCGCGGCACGGTCGAGGGACCGGATCCCCGCCAGGGCCTGGGGCCGTACGAGGACACCGTCGGTCGCGGCGGCCGCGGTGAAGGAGTGGCCGGTGCCGACCGCCTTCACCCGCAGCCCGTCCTCGGCGGCCCTGCGGACCGTCTCCTGGAGCTCCCCGACCGAGGCCGGGGTCACCACGCGGGTGGGCGTGGCGGTCACGTTGCCCGCCCAGTTACGCCACGCGGTCGCCGTGCTGCTGTTCCGTGCTGTCGCCGTCCCCATCGGTTGCTCGTTCCTCCCCTTGCGCCGGCCTCGTCAGCCGGCGGTATCCCGCGAACGCCACCGCCGCCGCGGCCGTCCCCGCCGAGATGGAGACGACGTACCCGGTCCGCGCGCCGGCCGCGTCGACGACCCAGCCGGTCACGGAGGACCCCAGCGCGATACCGACCGCGAGGCCGGTGCTGATCCAGGTCATGCCCTCGGTCAGCTTCGCGTGTGGTACGTGCGCCTCGATCAGGGCCATCGTGGTGATCATCGTGGGAGCGATGGCGAGGCCCGAGACGAAGAGCGCCACGGCCAGAAACGGAAGGTTCCCGGCCAGTAGGAGGGGGATCATACTCACGGCCATCGCACATACGCCCAGTACCCAGCGCAGTTCCGTCCGGCCCTTGAGGTGGAGCAGGCCGAAGACGATGCCCGCCAGGCAGGATCCGGCCGCCCAGATGGCCAGGATGAAGCTTGCGGCGGACTTCTGGCCCTGCTCCTCGGCGAAGGCCAGTGTGGACACGTCGATGGAGCCGAAGATCGCGCCGGTCGCCACGAACGTGGCCGTCAGGACCTGGAGGCCGGGGGAGCGCAGGGCCGACCGGCGGTCGCCGTCCTGCGCGCGCGGGTGCGGCGCGGGCTCGGTGGACCGCTGCGCGGTGAGCAGCCACACGCCGACGAGCAGGCAGACCGCGGCGATCAGCGGACCGGCCTCCGGGAACCACGTGGTGGACAGTCCGATGGCGAGGATCGGACCGAAGATGAAGCACACCTCGTCCACGACGGACTCGAAGGAGTACGCGGTGTGCAGTTCGCGCGGGGAGTCGCGGTAGATGACCGTCCACCGGGCGCGGACCATGGATCCGACGCTGGGCACGCAGCCCGCCACGGCCGCGCAGACGAAGAGGGTCCAGTCGGGCCAGCCGTTCGCGGCGGCCACCAGCAGCAGCGCCACCGCGGCCACGGAGATCAGGGTGGCCGGGCGGAGCACCGCCCGCTGCCCGTGCTGGTCCACCAGGCGGGACACCTGCGGGCCGATCACGGCCGCGGCGAGGGCGAGGGTGCCGGTCAGGGCGCTCGCCATGGCGTAGCGGCCGGTGATCTCGGAGATCATCGTCAGGATGCCGACGCCGACCATGGATATCGGCAGGCGGCCGATCAGGCCGGCGGCACTGAACCCCTTGGTGCCGGGGGCCGCGAAGATCGCGCGGTAGGGACTGGGCAAGGGGGCCCTCCGTAAGGGACGTGATCGGCCCGTACAGGTTACGACGGCCGACCGGGCACCGCACGGGAGAGTTTCCGCGAACCGGAACTTAGGGTCACCTTACCTTTGCCGGTGTCCGCCTCGCGGACAGGGTGGTTCTCTCCGGAGCGGGCCGGGTGGCAGGATTCGGGGCATGTCAGACCAGCTCCCCCCGCCCGCCGGCGGGCCCGCCGCCCCGTACGACGCCCTCCTGCTGCTGTCCTTCGGCGGCCCCGAGGGACCCGACGACGTCGTGCCGTTCCTGGAGAACGTCACGCGCGGCCGCGGCATCCCCCGCGAGCGGCTCAAGGAGGTCGGGCAGCACTACTTCGGCTTCGGCGGCGTCAGCCCGATCAACGCGCAGAACCGCGCCCTGCTGGACGCGCTGCGCAAGGACTTCGCCGAGCACGGACTCGACCTGCCGGTCTACTGGGGCAACCGCAACTGGGCCCCGTACCTGACCGACGTGATGCGGGAGATGGCCGCCGACGGACGCCGCCGCATCGCCGTGCTGACGACCAGCGCCTACGCCTCGTACTCGGGCTGCCGGCAGTACCGCGAGAACCTGGCCGACGCGCTGGCCGCGCTGGCCGCGGAGGGCGCGGAGCTGCCGCAGGTCGACAAGCTGCGGCACTACTTCAACCACCCCGGCTTCGTGGGTCCCATGACCGACGGCGTGGTGGCCGCGCTCGACGCGCTGCCCGAGGAGGTCCGCGAGGGCGCGCACCTCGCCTTCACCACCCACTCCATCCCCACCGCCGCCGCGGACACCTCCGGCCCCGTCGGGGAGCACACCGCGGACGGCGAGGGCGGGGCGTACGTCAGGCAGCACCTCGACGTCGCCCGGGTGATCGCGGACGAGGTGGCCGCGCGGACCGGTGTCACGCGCCCCTGGAAGCTCGTCTACCAGTCCCGCAGCGGCGCCCCGCACATCCCCTGGCTGGAGCCGGACATCTGCGACCACCTGGAGGCGCTGCACGCCGAGGGCGCGCCCGCCGCGGTCATGGTGCCCATCGGCTTCGTCTCCGACCACATGGAAGTCCTCTACGACCTCGACACCGAGGCCACGGCCAAGGCGGCGGAGCTGGGCCTGCCCGTCGCCCGTTCGGCCACGGTCGGAGCCGACCCGGCGTTCGCCGGGGCCGTACGGGAGCTGGTCCTGGAGCGCGCCGCCAAGGAGCGCGGGGAGCCCGCCCAGGAGTGCTGGGTGGGCACGCTGGGCCAGAGCCACGACCTGTGCGCGGTGGGCTGCTGCCCGGCGCGCAGCCCCCGGCCGGCCGCCGCGGGCGCGGACAGCCCCTACTAGGCCCCGCGGGGTGTCAGGGAGAAGACGAACCATGATGTCCGAAGAACTGAAGGTTGAACTGCTGGCGGTCGGGACGGAGGCCGCCCGGCAGGCCGGGGCGCTGCTGCGCGACGGCCGGCCCGCCGACCTGACGGTGGCGGCGACGAAGAGCAGCCCCATCGACGTGGTGACCGAGATGGACATCGCGGCGGAGAAGCTGATCACCGGCATCCTCGCCGAGCGGCGTCCCGAGGACGGGCTGCTGGGCGAAGAGGGCGCGGATACCCCGGGCACGAGCGGCGTGCGCTGGGTCGTCGACCCGCTGGACGGCACCGTGAACTACCTCTACGGGCTGCCGAGCTGGGGCGTGTCCATCGCCGCCGAGTACGGCGGTGAGACCGTGGTCGGCGTCGTGGCGGCGCCCATGCGCGGGGAGGTCTACCACGCGGTCCTCGGCGGCGGGGCCTGGCTGGGCACCACCCGCCTCGCCTGCCGTCCGGCGGCCCCGCTGGACCAGGCGCTGATCGGCACCGGCTTCGCCTACGTCCAGGCCCGGCGGGCGCACCAGGCCGGGGTGGCGCAGCGGATCATCCCGCTGGTGCGGGACATCCGGCGGGGCGGTTCGGCGGCGCTGGACCTGTGCGACGTCGCCGCGGGACGGCTGGACGGCTACTACGAGCGCGGCCTGAACCCCTGGGACCTGGCCGCCGGCGACCTGATCGCCCGCGAGGCGGGGGCCCTGACCGGAGGCCGTCCGGGGGAGCCGGCCTCGGGCGAGCTGGCGCTGGCCGCCAGTCCGGCCGTCTTCGCCTCGCTCCAGCCGCTGCTGGAAGAGGCCGGGGCCTGGCACGACTGAGGCCCGCGGACAACGACGTGGACCCCGGCCGCCGAAGGGGCGGCCGGGGTCCACGTCGTCCTGGGTGTGCGCGCAGCCGGGCGGGGCCGGCCGGACGCGGTCAGTCCCCGGTCAGCAGGCGGGTACGGCGGCCGTGACCGGCACGCCGTGCTCGGCGGCCAGGCGCTGGAGGTCCTCCAGCTCCGCCTGCTCCACTTCTGCGAGGAAGTCGTCGCCCGTCTCACGGGCGTGCCTGAGATCCGACTGCGTGGCCCTGATGCGGTGCTGGAGACCCGCGGTGAATGCGTCCATGGTGGGTTCGCCCCCTCTTCGTGGGTCGGCGGCGGCACGTGGCGATACCGCCGTCAGGGAGTGGATGGGGTGTTCTCACGTCCTCCCCGGCACCCTGGGATCAGAAACCTCCCGGGGCCCGGGAATCCTCACTTCCGCCCCGCGAGCCCCTCCCTGACCCGTCTTACAGCCGGTTTACGGCTGAAACGTGCAGGATGTACGACGCAATACAGGTGTGCCCTCAGGGCTCGGAGGAAGGAAACGACGTGCGCGTACTCGTCGTCGAGGACGAGCAGCTGCTCGCCGATGCGGTGGCCACCGGCCTGCGCCGGGAGGCCATGGCCGTGGACGTCGTGTACGACGGCGCCGCCGCCCTGGAGCGGGTCGGCGTGAACGACTACGACGTGGTCGTGCTCGACCGGGACCTCCCGCTCGTACACGGCGACGACGTGTGCCGGAAGATCGTCGAGCTCGGCATGCCCACCCGCGTGCTGATGCTGACCGCCTCCGGTGACGTGAGCGACCGCGTGGAGGGTCTGGAGCTGGGGGCGGACGACTACCTGCCCAAGCCCTTCGCCTTCACCGAGCTGACGGCCCGCGTGCGCGCCCTCGGCCGGCGCACCACCGTCGCGCTGCCGCCCGTACTGGAGCGGGCCGGCATCAAGCTGGACCCGAACCGGCGCGAGGTGTTCCGCGAAGGCAAGGAGGTGCAGCTGGCGCCGAAGGAGTTCGCGGTGCTGGAGGTCCTCATGCGCAGCGAGGGGACCGTGGTCTCGGCCGAGCAGCTGCTGGAGAAGGCCTGGGACGAGAACACCGACCCGTTCACCAACGTGGTGCGCGTGACGGTGATGACCCTGCGCCGCAAGCTGGGGGAGCCGCCCGTCATCGTGACGGTGCCCGGTTCCGGATACCGGATCTGACCGCGTGGCGACCACCCCGGCGCCACCGACCGCGCCACCGAAGCCGACGTGGGACCCCGGCCAGCCCGAGGGTCCCTTCCCGTGGCTGAGGCCGACCATCCGCATACGCCTCACCCTGCTCTACGGCGGGATGTTCCTGATCGCGGGCATCCTGCTGCTGTCGATCATCTACCTGCTGGCGGCGCAGGCGCTGCGGCAGGGCAACGCGCTGCCGTTCCAGATCGTCGGCGGCCAGGTCAAGGTCACCAGCTCTTCCTGCCCGGGAGTGGTGGGTCTGGAGCTGACGCCCGACCAGTTCAACGCGGCGATCGGCCAGTGCATCCTCGAACAGCGCCGGCACGCCCTGGACGACCTGCTGAGCCGTTCGCTGATGGCCCTGCTGGGCCTGAGCATCATCGCCTTCGCCTTCGGCTACGCGATGGCCGGGCGGGTGCTCTCGCCGCTGGGCAAGATCACCCGTACCGCCCGCCGGGTGGTCGGCTCCGACCTGACCCGGCGGATCGAGCTGGACGGCCCGGACGACGAGCTCAAGGAGCTGGCCGACACCTTCGACGAGATGCTCGACCGGCTGGAGCGGGCCTTCACGGCCCAGCAGCGGTTCGTCGCCAACGCCTCGCACGAGCTGCGGACGCCGCTGGCGATCAACCGGACCCTGCTGGAGGTGCACCTGTCCGACCCGGGCGCGCCGGTGGAGCTCCAGCAGCTCGGCAAGACCCTGCTCGCCACCAACGAGCGCAGCGAGCAGCTGGTCGAGGGCCTGCTGCTGCTGGCCCGCAGCGAGAACCAGATCGTCGAGCGCAAGCCCGTGGACATGGCCGAGGTCGCCTCGCGCGCCGTCGACCAGGTACGGGCCGAGGCCGACGCCAAGGGCGTGGAGATCCGCGGCGAGCGGGCGCCGGCCGTGGTCCAGGGCAACGGCGTCCTGCTGGAGCGGATCGCCCTCAACCTGGTGCAGAACGCCGTCCGGTACAACGTGCCGGAGGACGGCTGGGTGGAGGTCACCACCGAGGCCCAGCACGGTCAGGCGGTGCTCCTGGTGTCGAACACGGGTCCCGTGGTTCCCGCGTACGAGGTGGACAACCTCTTCGAGCCGTTCAGGCGGCTGCGTACGGAGCGTACGGGCAGCGACAAGGGTGTCGGACTGGGCCTGTCGATCGCGCGCTCCGTGGCGCGCGCCCACGGCGGCAGGATCCAGGCGATGCCGCGGGAAGGCGGTGGCCTCGTGATGCGTGTCACTCTGCCTTTGTGAGACCCCCCACCCCGTGTTCGCTTTTGGCTGAATACTTGGCCCCTGAATCCATCCGCCCCTGTGTGATCGATCACAGTGGGTGGTGTCCGGCCATGTGCGTTCGGTGACTCGGGGGCGGCCGGAACGCCCGGGAAGTCCGGGTTTCCGGCCCCCCGAATGGCGGGAAATACACGGGGTGGCGTTTGTGCAAGACGGCACCCGGACCGTGTACGGTCCCGGTCGTCATCCCAGCCAATCGCCCCTTCAGGTGGGCGGCTGGGTGTCGATTGAGTAACAGACCTTGATGTGAGGCAAAATCTCCGCCTCAGGTCGGGCACAAGTCCGGCCTCTCGTGCGTTACGTGCGCTGAGACACCGCTAACACCCAGAGGGGGAGAGCGAACAATGGCAACGGACTACGACACCCCGCGCAAGACCGACGACGACGTCGACAACGACAGCATTGAAGAGCTGAAGGCTCGACGCAATGAGAAGTCGTCCTCGTCCGTCGACATGGACGAATTCGACTCGGCCGAGAGCCTGGAGCTGCCCGGTGCGGACCTCTCCAACGAGGAGCTGGCCGTCCGGGTCCTGCCCAAGCAGGCCGACGAGTTCACCTGCATGAGCTGCTTCCTGGTGCACCACCGCAGCCAGCTGGCGCGCGAGAAGAACGGCCAGCCGATCTGTCGCGACTGCGACTGAGAGGCGTCGGCCGTGGCTGGCTCGACACCCTTTCGGAAGCGCCGCTTCCGAAAGTCAGGTGATCCGGCGGAGACGCAGGTGGTGACCACGGACCCGGAGACGGGTCCCGAAGCCCCCGGCGGCTCCGCCAGTGCGGTACCCGCCGTTCCCTCCGCCGCCGTCCCGGCGGCGTCGGGCGCGGAGCCCGGTGAGGGATCCCGGAGCGGCCCCGGGGGCCGTCGGCTGCAAGCCGTCAGGAACGGCGTGCGCAAGGGGGGCGAAGGCGTGCGCGGCGCCGCCCTCTACATCACCGACAGGATCATCGAGAACGCACCGCGCGTTCCCGTCCGGGACCTCGCGACGCTGCGCGCGCAGTTCCCCGGACTCGGACCCGACCAGCTCGCCGACAAGCTGATCTCGGGCGCCACCGCCGCCTCGGCGACCGTCGGGGCGAGCATCGGCGCGGCGGCCATGCTGCCCGTGCCGCCCGCGATGCCCGCCGAACTCGCGGCGGAGATCACCGGCGTCGCGGCCATCGAGCTGAAGCTCATCGCGGAACTCCACGAGGTCTACGGCCAGCGGCCGCACGGCAACCTCAAGGAGCGCACGTTCGCCTACCTGACCGCGTGGACGGAAGAGCGCGGGGTGGACCTGACCAAGCCCACCACGCTGAACGCGGCACTGGGCGGGCAGATGAAGCGCGAACTGCGCCAGCAGATCGTCAAGCGGATGATCCGCAGCCTGCCGAACCTCATGCCCTTCATGGTGGGCGCGGCCGTCGGCGCGGTCATGAACCGCCGCGACACCCGCAAACTCGCCGAGAAGGTCCGTGGGGACCTGCGCAAGCAGGCGGTGGCCTGGGAGGCCCTGCGGAGCCTGCCGCCCCTGGAACGACCCGTGGAGCCCCTTCCCGAGGCCACCAGGGCCGCGCTGGAGGGTCCGGAGTACTTCACGCGCGACTGACGCCGTCCGCGGACCCGGCGGCTCAGGCCGTCTGCGCCGCGCGCAGGGCCGAGACCAGGGCCTGCGGCTCGCGGGTGGAGACGTAGACGTACGGGGTCGGGTCGGCGGGGTCGGTGACCTCCACGCGGACCGCCGTCGGCACGTAGCTGCGCATCAGCATGAAGGCCCGGGTGTCCGCCTTGTACGTCCGCCAGGCGCGGGCCTCCTCGGCGTCCAGGACCTCGGGCTCACCCAGCGCGGACACCGGGATCCGTGCGTCGCCGACCGCCAGCGCGCCGTTCACCACCCGCACGCGCGCGGAGCCGTACGAACTCACCAGCAGCCCGGCCAGCGCGGTGCCGCCCACCAGACCCGCCAGCAGCGGCAGCGTTCCCAGCGGCAGCAGCATCAGCGCGCCCGCGAGGCCGGTCAGTACGGCGATGCCCCACCAGGAGCGGGGGGCGGTCAGACGTTCGTCGTGGTGCGCGGTGGAGAGCTGCATGCCCTCAAGCCTGCCACGAGGCGACCGGTGGGTAGCCGCGCGGGTAAGGTCTGCGCCTGTGAGTGGACGAAACACAGCGCTGACGCCCCCGGCCGATGCCACCGCACCGGTCCGGCATCCTGACGCGCCGGCCCCCGGCGAGCTCCTCGGTGCCCACTACGAGCACTGTTTCGGCTGCGGTGGCGGCCAGCCGCACGGCCTGCACCTGGAGGCCCGGGCCGGCGAGGGCGTCCGCATCACCGCGGAGTTCACCGTCAAGCCCGCCCACCAGGGTGCGCCGGGGCTGGCCCACGGCGGGGTGCTCGCCACCGCCCTCGACGAGACGCTGGGCTCGCTGAACTGGCTGCTGCGCGTCATCGCCGTGACGGGACGACTGGAGACGGACTACGTGCGGCCGGTGCCCGTGGACACCGTGCTGTACCTGGAGGCCGAGGTCACCGCCGTGGCCGGCCGGAAGATCTACTGCACGGCCGTGGGCCGGATAGGCGGGCCGGAGGGCCCGGTCGCGGTCCGCGCCGACGCGCTCTTCATCGAAGTGAAGGTCGACCACTTCATCGACAACGGACGACCCGAGGAGATCCAGGCGGCGATGGCCGACCCGGACCAGGTCAGGCGCGCACGCGCCTTTGAGGTGAACCCCTGATGTCCCTGAACAACAACGGATCCCGCCATGACGTCGACGTGCTGATCCGCCGCGTCGATCCGGAGGTTCCCATTCCGGCGTACGGGCACCCCGGTGACGCCGGCTGCGACCTGGTGACCACCGAGGCCGCCGTACTGGAGCCCGGCGAGCGCGCGGTGCTGCCCACCGGAGTGTCGATCGCCCTGCCCGACGGGTACGCCGCCTTCGTGCACCCGCGGTCGGGTCTGGCCGCGCGCTGCGGGCTCGCGCTCGTGAATGCCCCGGGGACGGTGGATGCCGGGTACCGTGGAGAGATCAAGGTGATCGTGGTCAATCTCGACCCTCGCGAGAGCGTCCGGTTCGAGCGTTTCGACCGCATTGCCCAGCTGGTTGTCCAGCGGGTCGAGAAGGTGCGCTTCCACGAGGTGGCGGAGCTTCCCGGCTCGGCCCGGGCCGAGGGGGGTTTCGGCTCCACCGGCGGTCATGCGGCCGTGGCCGGATCCGGGGCTGGTCAGCAGGGTGGGAATGGCTACGCTTCGGTCGTAACCGACCGGGAAGGACAGTGACGTGTTCGGACGTCGCAAGAAGAACGACTCCGCCCATGACGGCGGCGCGGCCGAGCAGGTCGTAGACGGCGTCGCCGCCGATGAGCAGGACGACGCGGGCGAGTCGGACGGCGCCGCCGCGCCGCGCCGCATCAACCTGCCCCCGGCCCCGCGGCCGGACGGCCCCTGGGACGTCTCCGAGGTGCTCGGGAACCCGGCCGACGGCCGGGTCGACCTGGGCGGCATCTTCGTACCCGGTGTCGACGGCATGGAACT
Organism: Streptomyces sp. WAC03905; assembly: GCF_057371075.1. Classification (NCBI taxonomy): domain Bacteria; kingdom Bacillati; phylum Actinomycetota; class Actinomycetes; order Kitasatosporales; family Streptomycetaceae; genus Streptomyces; species Streptomyces sp. WAC03905. Next base: position 2,132,167 of record NZ_JBXYDZ010000003.1, on the reverse strand, counting down.
GCGCGTCGAGGTCGCCGGGGACGCGATCGTCGCCGCCACCGTGGTCCTGGGCGACAGCGCCGTGCAGCTGCAGGCCTTCGCCGCGCCCAAGAAGGAGGGCATCTGGGGCGAGGTCCGCGACGAGATCGCCGCGGGCATCACCCAGCAGGGCGGCATCATCGACGAGGTCCAGGGTTCGCTGGGCTGGGAGCTGCGCGCGCAGGTGCCCGTCCCGCTGCCCGACGGCCAGACCGGCGCCCAGCTGGTCCGCTTCGTCGGTGTCGACGGCCCGCGCTGGTTCCTGCGCGGTGTCATCTCCGGTCAGGGCGCGGTGCGCCCCGAGTCGGCGGGCGTGCTGGAGCAGATCTTCCGGGACACCGTCGTCGTCCGCGGCGACGGCCCGATGGCCCCGCGCGACCCGATCGTCCTGAAGCTGCCCAACGACGCCCAGATGGTGCCGGACGGCGTGCAGACGGAGGAGCAGGAGGGCTCCCGCTTCGGCGGCGGCATGGGCCAGCTGGAGCGCGGCCCGGAGATCACCGAGGTCCGCTGACCCCGGACGGCCCCCGCGCACAGGGGGGCACGTCGCGTCTTCGGCCGGTGGGCCCCACCCCGACGGGTGGGGCCCACCGGCTTTCGCGCGCTGGTGCGGCCGGCACTGCGCCGCACCCGCGCGCCGACCGCCGCCGCACCCGCGCGCCCGCCGGGCAGTACGCGGTGTCCGCCGGGCAGCCCGCCACCACGTCCGAGGGGCAGCGCGCCCCCGCGCCCGCCGGCAGCGGGTCCCGCGTCAGGGATCCGTCAGGGATCGGGTCGGGGACCGCGATCGGTGCGTGCGCCGACCGGACGTCCCCGAGAATGAGCCCATGGGACGCGGCAAGCTCAGGATCTACCTCGGCGCGGCGCCCGGTGTGGGCAAGACCTACGCGATGCTCTCCGAGGGGCACCGCAGGGTGGAGCGGGGCGCGGACTGCGTCGTCGGCTTCGTCGAGCACCACGGCCGGCCGCGCACGGAGGTCATGCTGCACGGCCTCGAACAGGTGGAGCGCAGGACGCTGGCCTACCGCGGCGCGTCCTTCACCGAGATGGACGTGGACGCGGTCCTCGAACGCCGGCCGGCGATAGCGCTCGTCGACGAACTCGCGCACACCAACGTCCCCGGTTCGCGCAACGCCAAGCGCTGGCAGGACGTGGAGGAGCTGCTGCGCGCGGGCATCGACGTGGTGTCCACGGTCAACATCCAGCACCTGGAGTCGCTCGGCGACGTGGTCGAGTCGATCACCGGGGTGCGGCAGCGTGAGACCGTGCCCGACGAGGTGGTCCGCCGGGCCGACCAGGTCGAGCTGGTCGACATGTCACCCCAGGCGCTGCGCCGGCGGATGGCCCACGGGAACATATACAAGCCCGAGAAGGTCGACGCGGCCCTCTCCAACTACTTCCGGCCCGGCAACCTCACGGCCCTGCGCGAACTCGCGCTGCTGTGGGTCGCCGACCGCGCGGACGAGTACCTCCAGCAGTACCGGGGCGAGCACGGCATCCGTTCGACCTGGCAGGCGCGGGAGCGGATCGTCGTCGGCCTCACCGGCGGGCCCGAGGGGCGCACCCTGATCCGGCGCGCCTCGCGCATGGCGGCCAAGGGCTCGGGCAGCGAGATCCTCGCCGTCTACATCGCCCGCAGCGACGGCCTGACCGCGGCCTCGCCGAAGGAGCTCGCGGTCCAGCGGACGCTGGTCGAGGACCTGGGCGGAACGTTTCACCATGTCATCGGCGACAACATCCCCGACGCCCTGCTCGCCTTCGCGCGCGGCGTCAACGCCACCCAGATCGTGCTCGGCTCCAGCCGCCGCCGCTCGTGGCAGTACGTCTTCGGCCCCGGCGTCGGCGCGAGCGTGGCCCGCGACTCGGGACCCGACCTCGACGTCCACATCGTCACGCACGAGGAGGTCGCCAAGGGCCGCGGCCTGCCCCTGGCCCCTTCCGCCGCCCGCCTCGGACGCAGCCGGATCCTCGCCGGCTGGGTCGTCGGCACGCTCTTCCCGGTCCTCCTGTGCCTCCTGCTCACGCACATCGCCGCGGACCTCGGCATCGCCAACGACATGCTGCTCTTCCTGGCGCTGACCGTGGCGGCCGCCCTGCTGGGCGGACTCTGGCCGGCCCTGGCCTCCGCCGCTGTCGGCTCGCTGCTGCTGAACTACTACTTCGCGCCGCCGCTGCACCGGTTCACCGTGTCCGACCCGCGGAACATCGTGGCCATCGCCGTCTTCTTCGGCGTGGCCGTCTCGGTGGCCTCGGTCGTGGACCTGGCCGCCCGGCGCACCCACCAGGCCGCCCGGCTGCGCGCCGAGTCCGAGATCCTCTCCTTCCTGGCCGGGAGCGTGCTGCGCGGGGAGACCACCCTGGACGCGCTGCTGGAGCGGGTGCGCGAGACCTTCGCCATGGAGTCGGTGGCCCTGCTGGAACGCGCGGACGACCGGGAGCCCTGGAGACGGGCCGGCTGCGTCGGCCCCCGCCCGGTCGCCCGGCCCGAGGACGCCGACGTCGACATGCCCATCGGCGACCACATGGCGCTGGCCCTGTCCGGGCGGGTCCTGCCCGCCGAGGACCGCCGGGTGCTCGGCGCCTTCGCCGCCCAGGCCGCCGTGGTCCTGGACCGCCAGCGACTGGTCGGCGAGGCCGAGGAGGCCCGGCGGATGGCCGAGGGCAACCGGATCCGGACCGCCCTGCTGGCCGCCGTCAGCCATGACCTGCGTACGCCGCTGGCCTCCATCAAGGCCTCCGTGACCTCGCTGCGCTCCGACGACGTGGAATGGTCCGAGGAGGACCGCGCGGAGCTGCTGGAGGGTATCGAGGACGGCGCCGACCGCCTCGACCACCTGGTGGGCAACCTGCTCGACATGTCGCGGCTGCAGACCGGGACCGTCACCCCGCTGATCCGGGAGATCGACCTCGACGAGGTGGTCCCGATGGCGCTGGGCGGCGTACCGGAGGACAGCGTGCTGCTGGACGTGCCCGAGTCGCTGCCGATGGTGGCGGTGGACCCCGGGCTGCTGGAACGGGCCGTGGCCAACGTCGTCGAGAACGCCGTCAAGTACAGCCCGGCGGGAACGCCCGTGCTGGTGGCGGCCAGCAGCATCGGCGACCGGGTCGAGGTACGGGTGGTCGACCGCGGGCCCGGGGTCCCCGACGACGCCAAGGACCGGATCTTCGCCCCCTTCCAGCGGTACGGGGACGCCCCCCGCGGCGCCGGAGTGGGCCTCGGGCTGGCCGTCGCCCGCGGATTCACCGAGTCCATGGACGGCACGCTCGCCGCCGAGGACACTCCCGGGGGCGGGCTCACCATGGTGCTGACCCTGCGCGCGGTGCCCCGCACCACGACCAGCCGGGGAACCGCGAGCGGGACCACGTCCGCGAACGGCAACGCGAACAGCAACGCGAACACCGACATGAAGACGCGACAGAAGGCAGGACCCCCATGACCCGGGTGCTCGTGGTGGACGACGAGCCGCAGATCGTCCGAGCCCTCGTGATCAATCTGAAGGCGCGCAAGTACGAGGTCGACGCCGCCGCCGACGGCGCGGGCGCTCTGGAACTCGCCGCGGCCCGTCACCCCGACGTCGTCGTCCTCGACCTCGGGCTCCCGGACATGGACGGGGTGGAGGTGATCAGGGGGCTGCGCGGCTGGACCCGCGTACCCATCCTGGTCCTCTCCGCCCGGCACAGCTCCGACGAGAAGGTGGAGGCCCTCGACGCGGGCGCCGACGACTACGTCACCAAGCCCTTCGGCATGGACGAGCTGCTGGCCAGGCTGCGCGCCGCCGTCCGCCGGGCGGAACCGGCCGCCGGTGCGGGCGGGGACGAGGTGGTCGTCGTGACCGAGGGCTTCACCGTGGACCTGGCCGCCAAGAAGGCGGTGCGCGAGGGGCGTGACGTACGGCTGACGCCGACCGAGTGGCACCTGCTGGAGGTCCTGGTCCGCAACGGCGGCAAGCTGGTCAGCCAGAAGCAGCTCCTGCAGGAGGTCTGGGGGCCGTCCTACGGCACCGAGACGAACTACCTGCGGGTCTACATGGCCCAGTTGCGGCGCAAGCTGGAGGCGGACCCCTCGCATCCGCGGCACTTCATCACCGAACCGGGCATGGGATACCGCTTCGAGAGGTAGTCGGCGCGCCGGTAGGCTTTCCTGTATGAGTGCTGAACCGCGTCCCGAGAAGCCCGCGAAGCCGGCCAGGCCGGCGGGCCGGTTCCGCCGGATGATCGAGCGGCTGTCGACCTCGCAGGAGGAGCTGCACTCCGCGGAGCTGCAGGAGGACGCAGAAGCCGCGGGCTGTACGCGGATCTGCGACTGCGACGACCGCCAGATAGTCAAGGTGACCGGGACCCTGCGTACGGTCACCCTCCGCCCGCGCGCGGGCGTCCCCGCGCTGGAGGCCGAGCTGTTCGACGGCTCCGGCGCACTGGACGTCGTCTGGCTCGGGCGTCGCTCGATCGTGGGAATCGAGCCCGGACGCCGCATGATCGCCTCCGGGCGGATCTCGCTGAGCCACGGCCGTCGGGTGCTGTTCAACCCGAAGTACGAACTCCGACCGCTCGGACAGGAGCAGTAACCGGCGATGTCATTCGACGAACCGACCAACCCGGGGCCCGGTGCCGAGCGCTCCGCGGGCCCGTCCGCGGAACGGCCCGTGGAACAGTCCGCGGCCCAGTCCGCGGAGCAGTCCGCGGACCAGAAGGCCGTGACGCAGGCGGCGCTGTTCGACGCGTTCGGAGGTGTCCGGGGCACCATCGAGACGATGCTCCCCGGGCTGCTCTTCGTCATGATCTACACGGTCAACAAGGACGTGAAGATGTCCGCCATCGCGGCGGGCGCGGTCGCGGTGCTGCTGGTGATCGTGCGGCTGCTGCGCAAGGACACGGTGAAGCACGCCTTCAGCGGCGTCTTCGGCGTGGGCGTGGGCGTGGCCTTCGCCCTCTTCACGGGCAGCGCGAAGGGCTTCTACCTGCCGGGCATGATCTACGGCGTCGGCCTGGGCGTGGCCTTCACGGTCTCGGCGCTGGTGGGCTTCCCGCTGCTGGGCGTGATCCTCGGCCCGGTCTTCAAGGAGAACCTCTCCTGGCGCACCCGCAATCCGGGGCGCAAGAAGGCGTACACGAAGGCGAGCCTGGCGTGGGGGCTGATCTTCCTCGCCAAGTACGCGATCCTCTTCCCGCTGTACTGGTGGGGCGACGCGACGCAGCTGGGCTGGGTCCTGATCGCGCTGAAGCTGCCGCCGATGGTGCTCGCGGTGTACTTCACCTGGGTCTTCCTGGCGAAGGCGCCGCCGCCGATCGACGTCATCGCGGAGTGGGAGGCGAAGGAAGCCGCCGAGGAGGCCCGCAAGGCCCCCTCGCACCGCAAGGCCTGACCGCCGGAGCAGCCCGGCACACGAAGTGGAACAGGGGCGGGAGCGGCCGTGGAGGCCGCTCCCGCCCCTGCGCGTCGTCCGCTGCGGGGCCCCGGGGGTCCGCACCGCACTCGGCCCCCGGGCCGGGGAAGCCAGAAGGGGGCGCGCCCGGCAGGGTGCGCCCCCTTCGTCCGTCGAGCAGGACCGCAGGTCAGCGGCGGGCCTGGAGGAGGTCCTCCAGCTGCTCCTCGCGGGCCTGGGCGGCCACGAAGAGGAGCTCGTCACCCGGCTCCAGTGTCTCCTCGCCGTGCGGCGTGAGCACCCGGTTGCCGCGGATGATCGTGACCAGCGAGGTGTCCTCGGGCCAGCTGATCTCGCTGATCTGCGTACCGGCGACCGAGGAGTCGGCCGGCAGGGTCAGCTCGACCAGGTTGGCGTCGCCGTGGCTGAAGCGCAGCAGCCGGACCAGGTCGCCGACGCTCACGGCCTCCTCGACCAGCGCCGACATCAGGCGCGGCGTGGACACCGCGACGTCCACGCCCCACGACTCGTTGAAGAGCCACTCGTTCTTCGGGTTGTTCACACGGGCCACCACGCGCGGTACCCCGTACTCGGTCTTCGCGAGCAGCGAGACGACGAGGTTGACCTTGTCGTCACCGGTGGCCGCGATGACCACGTTGCAGCGCTGCAGCGCGGCCTCGTCCAGCGAGGTGATCTCGCAGGCGTCGGCCAGCAGCCACTCCGCCTGCGGCACCCGCTCCACCGAGATGGCCGTCGGGGCCTTGTCGACCAGGAGCACCTCGTGGCCGTTCTCCAGCAGCTCACCCGCGATGGAGCGGCCCACCGCGCCTGCCCCGGCGATGGCGACCCTCATGCGTGTGCCTCCTCAGGCCCCTCGGCGAAAGCCGCCTCGACCTTGTCGATCTCGTCCGTGCGCATCATCACGTGGACGAGGTCGCCCTCCTGCAGCACCGTCTGCGACGTCGGCAGCATGGCCTCGCCCAGCCGGGTGAGGAACGCGACACGCACGCCCGTCTCGTCCTGGATCTTGCTGACCTTGTGGCCGATCCAGGCGGGGGAGGTGTGCACCTCGGCGAGCTGTACGCCGCCGCTCGGGTCCCGCCATAGCGGCTCGGCGCCCGACGGCAGCAGCCGGCGCAGCATCTGGTCGGCGGTCCAGCGCACGGTGGCGACGGTGGGGATGCCCAGGCGCTGGTAGACCTCGGCGCGCTTGGGGTCGTAGATGCGGGCGGCGACGTTCTCGACGCCGAACATCTCCCGGGCCACCCGCGCGGCGATGATGTTGGAATTGTCACCACTGCTGACGGCCGCGAACGCACCCGCGTCCTCGATTCCCGCCTCCCGCAGGGTGTCCTGGTCGAAGCCGACCCCGGTCACGCGGCGGCCGCCGAAACCGGCGCCGAGGCGGCGGAATGCGGTGGGGTCCTGGTCGACGACTGCGACCGTATGACCCTGCTGTTCCAGGGTTTGCGCGAGGGCGGAGCCCACTCTTCCGCAACCCATGATGACGATGTGCACGGCCGTCCTTCCGGCTGTCAGCGACTCGCTGGTTCCCAGCCTCATTGCATCTCTGGTTTAACAGGGTCTCAGACCATGGCCCAAGCTACACACGGGTGGTCACGGGTGAGGCCTCTTGTCCGCTTCTCGGGACGCGACCGGGCCCGCGCGAGCCCACCCGAGAACCCGGCGGCGCGTCCGCGGCCCCTCCGCAGCGCATCCGCAGTACATCCGCAGCGCATCCGCAGCGCACTGCTGGTGCGTTCGTGGTGCGGTCGGGGAGGAAATGCGGCGGGATTGCGGTACGAGGGGGTGGAGGTTCGCCAGTCTGATTTCGAACGCTTACGATCCTCTGCGTGTCCAAACTGACCGACGTGCCCAAACGGATCCTGATCGGCCGGGCGCTACGCAGCGACCGCCTCGGGGAAACACTCCTTCCCAAGCGGATCGCCCTTCCTGTCTTCGCGTCCGACCCTCTCTCCTCGGTGGCCTACGCCCCCGGCGAGGTCCTGCTGGTCCTGTCGATCGCGGGCGTCTCCGCGTACCAGTACAGCCCCTGGATCGCCCTCGCGGTCGTGGTGCTGATGTTCACGGTGGTCGCCTCCTACCGGCAGAACGTCCACGCCTACCCCAGCGGTGGCGGCGACTACGAGGTGGCCAACACCAACCTCGGCCCGAAGGCCGGCCTCACCGTGGCGAGCGCCCTGCTCGTCGACTACGTCCTGACCGTCGCCGTGTCGATTTCCTCCGGTGTGGAGAATCTCGGCTCGGCGGTGCATTTCGTCATCGAGCACAAGGTGCTCTCGGCGATCGTCATGATCCTTCTTCTCACGCTGATGAATCTGCGCGGCGTGAAGGAGTCGGGCAAACTCTTCGCGATCCCGACCTACGTCTTCGTCGCCGCGGTCTTCATCATGATCGCCTGGGGTGCCTGGAAGGGCATCGTGCTCGACGAGACGATGGCCGCCCCGACGGCCGATTTCGAGATCGAGCCCGAGCAGAAGGGCCTCGCCGGCTTCGCGATGGTCTTCCTCCTGCTGCGCGCCTTCTCCTCCGGCTGCGCCGCACTGACGGGCGTCGAGGCCATCAGCAACGGCGTGCCGGCCTTCCGCAAGCCCAAGAGCAAGAACGCCGCGAGCACCCTCGCCCTCATGGGCGGCCTGGCCGTCACCATGTTCTGCGGGATCATCGGCCTGGCCATGGCCACCGACGTGCGCATGGCCGAGAACCCGGCCGTGGACCTGCTGCACGACGGTGTCCCGGTCGGCCCCTCGTACGTCCAGGACCCGGTGATCTCCCAGGTCGGCGAAGCCGTCTTCGGTGGCGACAGCATCCTCTTCGTCCTGCTGGCGACCGCCACCGCGCTCGTCCTCTTCCTGGCCGCGAACACCGCGTACAACGGCTTCCCGCTGCTCGGCTCGATCCTCGCGCAGGACCGCTACCTGCCGCGCCAGCTGCACACGCGCGGGGACCGGCTCGCCTTCTCCAACGGCATCGTGCTCCTCGCCGGCGCCGCCATACTGCTCGTCTGGATCTACGACGCCGACTCGACCAAGCTGATCCAGCTCTACATCGTCGGCGTGTTCGTGTCCTTCACGCTCAGCCAGATCGGCATGGTCCGGCACTGGAACCGGCACCTGAAGACCGAGCGCGACGTCGCCGCCCGCCGCCGCATGCACCGCTCCCGGGGGATCAACGCCTTCGGCGCCTTCTTCACGGGCATGGTCCTGGTCATCGTCCTGGCCACCAAGTTCACCCACGGCGCCTGGGTCGCCCTGCTCGGCATGGTGATCTTCTACGGCACGATGACGGCGATCCGGAAGCACTACGACCGGGTCTCCGCCGAGATCGCCGCGGCCGAGGGCCCCAGCGACGACAGCGTGCGCCCCTCCCGCGTCCACTCGATCGTCCTGGTCTCCAAGGTGCACAAGCCCACGCTGCGCGCCCTGGCCTTCGCCAAGCTCACCCGCTCCGACACCCTGGAAGCGGTCAGCATCAGCGTGGACACGGCCGAGACCAAGGCGCTGCGCGAGGAATGGGACCGGCGCGGGATCAACGTCCCGCTCAAGATCCTCGACTCGCCGTACCGCGAGATCACCCGGCCGGTCGTCGAGTACGTCAAGGGCCTGCGCAGCGAGAACCCGCGCGACGCGGTCAGCGTGTACATCCCCGAGTACGTCGTCGGCCGCTGGTGGGAGCACCTGCTGCACAACCAGAGCGCGCTGCGCCTCAAGGGCCGGCTGCTCTTCACCCCCGGTGTGATGGTCACCTCGGTGCCGTACCAGCTGGAGTCCTCGGAGCTCGCCAAGCGGCGGGCGAAGAAGCGCCAGGACTGGAACGCCCCGGGCTCGGTCCGCCGCGGGCCGGTGGACACCCCGAAGCCGTCGAAGGCGCCGACCGGCAAGGGCTGACCGGGTTGGTGAACGGCCGGACGAGATCCACGTAAACTGGTGGGTCGGTCGTCCGGCCGTTCACTTTTTGGTCTTTCTTATCCTTGGAGCCTCCCCGCCATGACGGAGCAGAACGAGAAGCAGTCACTGGTCGGGGAGGAGTACGAGGTCGAGGTCGGTCCCGTCGCGCACGGCGGTCACTGCATCGCCCGTACCGCCGAGGGCCGGGTCCTGTTCGTCCGCCACACCCTGCCGGGCGAGAAGGTCGTCGCGAAGGTCACCGAGGGCGACGTCGACTCCCGCTTCCTGCGCGCCGACGCCATCACCGTGCTCGACGCCTCCAAGGACCGCGTCGAGGCCCCGTGCCCGTACGCCGGCCCCGGCAAGTGCGGCGGCTGCGACTGGCAGCACGCCAAGCCGGGCGCGCAGCGCCGGCTCAAGGGCGAGGTCGTCGCCGAGCAGCTGAAGCGGCTCGCCGGGCTCACGGCCGAGGAGGCCGGCTGGGACGGCACCGTGATGCCCGCCGAGGGCGACAAACTGCCGGCCGGGCAGGTGCCGCAGTGGCGCACGCGCGTGCAGTACGCGGTCGACGAGGACGGCACCGTCGGCCTGCGCAAGCACCGCTCGCACGAGATCGAGCCGATCGACCACTGCATGATCGCGGCGCAGGGCGTCAGCGAGCTGGGCATCGAGAAGCAGGACTGGCCCCAGATGGCCACCGTCGAGGCCATCGCCGCCTCCGGCTCCCAGGACCGCCAGGTCGTCCTCACCCCGCGCCCGGGCGGCCGCCTCCCGCTGGTCGAGCTGGACAAGCCGGTCTCGGTCCTGCGCGTCGAGGAGAAGGACGGCGGGGTCCACCGCGTCCACGGCCGCCCGTTCGTCCGGGAACGCGCGGACGGCCGTACGTACCGCGTCGGCATGGGCGGCTTCTGGCAGGTCCACCCGCAGGCCGCGGACACCCTGATCAAGGCCGTGATGCAGGGCCTGATGCCGCGCAAGGGCGAGATGGCCCTGGACCTGTACTGCGGCGTCGGCATCTTCGCGGGCGCCCTCGCGGAACGCCTGGGCGAGACGGGCGCGGTCCTCGGCATCGAGTCCACGAAGCGCGCGGTGGAGGACGCCCGGCACAACCTGGCGGACTTCCCCCGGGTCCGCATCGAACAGGGCAAGGTCGAGACGGTCCTCCCGAAGACCGGCATCACGGAGTGCGACCTGGTCGTCCTGGACCCCCCGCGCGCAGGCGCCGGCAAGCAGACGGTCCGCCACGTCGCGGGCCTCTCGGCCCGCCGCATCGCGTACGTCGCGTGCGACCCGGCGGCCCTGGCCCGCGACCTGGCCTACTTCGCGGAGGCCGGCTACAAGCCCCGCACCCTCCGCGTCTTCGACCTCTTCCCGATGACCCACCACGTGGAGTGCGTGGCGATCCTGGAGCCTGCTGGAAAGGGGCTCTGACTTGCAGTTTCCGAGCCGACGCTGATCTGCGGTCGGGCGTCAGCGGTGTACCGTGCCCGCAGTCGTCACCAGGCGTACGTCGCGTAGGGCCTGGAGGTCCCGCAGGGGGTTGCCCCGGACGACCAGCAGGTCCGCGCGGTGTCCTGGGGTGAGGGTTCCGGTGTCGGTGAGGCCGAGGGCCTCGGCCGTGCGCCGGGTGGCCAGGTCCACGATCTCCGGTGGTGTGCAGCCCAGGTGGGCGAAGAACTCCAGACTGGAGACGAAGTCGTCGAAGACCGCGCGGCTCACCCCGGCGTCCGTGCCCGTGATCAGGCTGACCCCCCGCTCCCGCATGCTGCGCAGCCCGCTGAACATCGTCTCGGCGCGTTCGGCGCCGAAGCGCTGGGCGAAGCCTCGCCAGTCGGGGCTGGCGGCCGGGCAGACGTGGATGCCCTTGGCCACGATCTCGTCGACCACGTCGTCGATCAGCCGGAAGCCGTCCTGGTCGATCCAGGTGCAGTGCTCGATCGTGGTCACCCCCGCCTCGACCGCGGCCCGGATGCCCTCGGTGCCGTGGGCGTGGGCCGCCACCGGGAGACCGGCGCGGGCCGCCTCGGCCACCACGACGCGCAGTTCCTCCGCCGTGAACTGCGCGGACCAGATCGGCGGTCCCTCCTTGGTGATGCCCCCGCCCGTCGCCATCACCTTGATGACGTCGACGCTCAGTTCCGCGTTCCGGCGCACCAGGTCGCGGATGGCATCCGTTCCCGAGACCTCGCCGCCCAGGAACCAGCAGTGGCCGCCGGGGCCGGTGACGGGTGTGCCCGCGGCCAGGATCCGGGGGCCGGGCAGCCGGCCGGCCGCGATGGTGTCGCGCAGCCGTACCGCCAGACCGTTGCGGTCGCCCAGGTCCCGCACGGTGGTGACTCCGGATGTCAGCAGGGCGTGCGCCCGGTGGGCCATTCCCTTGGCCACCGTGGCGTCGTCGGCTTCCCGCAACGCGGTGACCGGGTCGGGACCCGCGTCCAGCGCGAGGTGGACGTGGGCGTCGATGAGGCCGGGCAGGAGCGTGCCGTCCGGATGGTCGTGGTGGGCGATGCCGAGGGGGGCGCGGGCCTCCACCTCCGCGCGCGGCCCGACGTCCGTGATCACGCCGCCGCGGACCAGGACCGCTCCGTCGGACAGCGGTCGCTCGTGGGGCCCGACGATCACGAGCCCGGCCGAGATCAGCGTCTCCGTCCCCAACGGTGCTCCGTTCCTCACGCGCGCGAGGCCGCCAGGGCCTCGGACATCCGCGTCAATTGCCGTACGTCGTCTTCCAGTCCGCCGTCCCCGTCGGGCAGCGCCACCGGCACCGCCCGCGACGGTGCCTCCTCGCCCGCCGCGTACGCCCGCAGAGCCGTGCGCAGATGGATCGCCGCTACCTCGGGCTCCAGGGGCACCGTGGTGTCCGCCATCAGCGCCAGATGGGGACTGATCCGGACCAGGCCGTCCCGGCACTCGATGACGCGTCGGTAGTAGCGGCGGTGCACGCTGCGCGGGGTCAGCCCGTCCCACCAGCGGTCGTACGGGGTGCGTCCGAGCGCGTCCTCCGGGAAAGCGGCGTGCAACTCCTTCCACAGTGGGGCGAGTTCGCGGTACACGCGGCCGTGGTGCCACCACACCCGGATGCTCGCCCACCGTGTCACGAGACCGGGCCAGACCACCCCCGTCACGAACAGCGGGATCGCGAGGTCAAGGGCGAGCTTCGCCCCGACGATCACGGGGTGCGGTACCTCCCCGCCGAGGAGGCGCACGAGTGTCGCGGCCTCACGGACCGCGGAGGCGAGCACCATGCCGGCCAGCGCGGCCGTCAGCATCCGCAGCCCGACCACCAGAGGCCGGCCCGCCAGCCGGGCGTACCGCACCGTCCACACCAGCGCGATGGTCAGGGCGTACGTCAGATAGGCGCCGGCCATGAGGTAGAAGACGGCGACGCCCGGCTCCCGCATGTCGGCGGTGGCGTACGTGTGGCTCCGCTCGACCCCGGGGGTCAGCGCCATCGCCAGCGTGATCACGGCTGCGGTCGCGACGAGTGGCACCGTCTGTCGCCGCACCCGGGCGGTCGCGGTCGCCGGGTCCGAGGCCGCGTGGATGAAGAAGCAGCCGAGGAAGTGGACCGTGCCCAGCAGGCAGAGGTTCTGCGCCAGCTTCGCGGCGCCGTCCCCGGTCAGGCCGTCCATGAGCCGGGCTCCGGCCGGGACGCCGAAGGGGAAGGAGAGGCCCGCGCACAGCAGGCAGAGGAACACCGCGCGGAGCATTCGGTCGGACGGGTCGCGCAGGACTTGCCTCCCCGTCCAGAGCAGGGAACCGTACAGGACGACGGCGAGCACCACGGAGAGCACGGTCAGAGCCATCCCTGCCGGTCGGCCAGCGCCGTGTGCACCCGGCGCACCGAGGCGTCACCGGGGGCGCGGGGCGTGACCCGGTCGAGGACCGAGGCCCATTCGAGGATGATGGTGGCGACGAGTTCGGCCTCGCGCTCGCGCTCCTCGACGTACGAAGTGCGCCTCAGCGCCCGGTTGATCGCCTCGACGGACAGATCGGGCAGCAGCTCCTGCCACACGGCGTCGTCCGACTGGTCGCCCGCGTGGTCCGCGAGGATGTGGCCGACCTCGTGCAGGACGATGTGGTCCTGGTGAGCCTGGCTGGTTTCCTTCTGGAAGAAGATGTAGTCCGCATGGGCTCCGGCGATCCACAGACCGTAGGGGCCGGGGACGGGCAGGGAGTACGGGACCAGTCGGATGGGCCGTCCGCGGTGCTCGCCGAGGAGCCGGCACAGCTCGGGCACGTGCAAGGGGGGTGTGATGCCCAGCTCGCGCAGGACGGAGCGACATCGCTTGCGTAACCGTCGTTCGTTCAAGGACCTACTCCGCTGGTGGATGTCCCGCGTCCTGGTCTGCCATCCAACGGGGTCACACCGTCATGATCCAGGACGATTTCGGCCATCATCCCCCGGCGCACCACCGCGTTCGGCTTGCTCGAGGCGGTAGACGATGTCCAGCAGGTCCATCACCTGCTTGCGGTGTTCCTGCGACAACTGGCCCGCGCGCATGGCCATCAGTTTCACGTCACTGCCCTGGGCGGCCTCGTGCAGCCGTGCCTGCTCGGAGGCGAGTGCCGAGAGCTGCTCCTCGATCCGCGCGCCCGCCTCGTCGTCCACGAAGTAGGCCGTCGGCACGCCGAAGAAGTTGGCCAGTGCCTGGAGGTGACGGAGCGTCGGGTTGGTCTTCCGGCTCTTGCGCAACTGCCAGATGTACGACTGGGAGATGGAGACGCCGGTCTCCCTGATGGCCGACGCCACCTGCTCGTTGCTGTACTCGTGGGTGGTGTCGGGCCGGACGGTTTCGAAGAGCCGGTTCAGCTTGTCGGCGAAGCTGTGATCGGCGTTCTCCGGCACGGCGTCCACCCCCTTCGGGCCTGATGCGGGGCTCCCGCACGCACTCCGGTGCGAGGTCCGGGCGGGATCCGGTACGTGTATCGCTGCGATTCTCCACTGAGGTGAATCTGCGCAACGCCTACTCTGGCCGAGCTGGTTGAAGACCGTCAAGCGCCGGGCTACGGTACCGCTGCACCCGCCGTCGACCGACGTGAAAGGTCCAGATCACCGAAGAATCGACGTGAGTCGATGCCGGACCAGGGGAAAGGCGGTGTCGGCCTTCGGCTTCCGCCCCGACCACCCGGGAGCCGCCCGTCGCGCTGCCCCGACGTCAGGCCGGTCCTCTGCGTCGGCGCACCGACGGCACGGCGCGCGAGCTTGAGCACAACTTGAGGCTGAAGGGGGATCCACGACATGTCATCAGTGCCGGGAACGGCCCACATCCGCGCCCGGGCCAGCACCGGGTCAGAGCCGCTCTACGCCCGGATCCGGGCGCGACTCAGGATGGACATCGCCGCCGGACGGTACGCCCAGGGAGAGCACCTGCCCCCGGCGGACCAGCTCGGCCGGGAGTACGGAGCCAACAAGAACACCATTCTGCGGGCGCTGCGGCTGCTGCGCAGCGAAGGACTCATCGACTTCGGCCGGGGGCGCGGCGCGGTCGTGCTCCACGGCACGCAGCCGATGGACCTCGACGACATCTCCGACCAGTTGCAGCGGGTCGTCAACCTCGCCGACGTCTCGGGCATCCCGCGGGCCGCGATCATCTCCGCCATCGAGCGGATGCCCAGGGTGGCCACCCGCCACGGGCGGACCGCGCGGCACCGCCGGCCTGCCTCCGGGGCCGCCGCGGGCCGGGCTGGTGCCAAGGAAGCTCATGCGGAGAGTGAGCAACAGCCCAAGAAGACCATGCTGATCCGCCGCCCGCGGCCCACCGGATCCGGCTGAGCGGAAGGCTTCTTCTCCCAGGTGGCGACCCCACCCGAGGTGCGGGACCGTCCCGACGGGCAGCACCACGGAACGTGTTGGGCACCGGCCGCGCCTTGAGCGGCCGGACGCCCGCGGCCGAGGATCCTCGTGAGCGGTCACCGCGTCCCGGGACGGGGCCGGCTCGCCAGAAACCCAGCGAGAGAAGGGATCAGAACCATGGCCAAGAAGGTCTACGAGGTTCCGGCGCTTTCCAAGGCCGGCGACTTCCGCAAGGACACCGGCTTCCTGAAGCGCGGGCCGCACGAGCCCAAGGTCCGTCTGCCTCTGGGCTGGTAGTCCGATGACAGGCCACGGCGAGGGCTGGTTCGCGCTGTTTCCGGACTGTGAGGCCGCCCTCGCCGTGGCCTCCCGCCTGGAACCGCGCGCCGTAAGGACCCTCACACACCCGTCCGGAAATCCGTTCATCGTGGGCGACTGGGCCGAATCCGTCCACGCCCGCAACAGCCACGGACTCTTCGTGGCGCTCCTCGGGCACACCCCGGTCGGCACCGCCGAACTCGAGGCGCACCTCGCCGGGGTGCACGAGATCGAGGCGCTCGACCGGCTCACGGCCCGTCTGCCCGGGGACTTCCACGTCGTCGTCGAGGACCACGGCGAGATCCACGCCCGCGGCACGGCCGCCGGGCTGCGCCGCCTCTTCCACGCCACCGCCGACGGCTTCACCGTCGCCGCCAACCGCGCCGACGTCCTGGCCCGGATGGTCGACGCGTCCGTCGACGAGGACGTCCTCGCGCTGCGCCTGCTGGACTTCGTCCCGCACCCGCTGGGCGATGTCCCGCTCTGGCGCGGGGTCCACGCGGTCGTCCCCGGCGAACTCCTCCGGTTCGGCCGCACCCCCACCCGCACCGCCCGCTGGTGGGAACCGCCGCGCATGCACGTCCCGCTCGTCGAAGGCGCCGAGGCACTCCGCCGCGCGCTCGACCAGGCGGTACGGACGCGGGTGGAGGCGGCCGGCACCGTCAGCGCCGACCTGTCCGGCGGGCTGGACTCCACCACCGTCTGCGCGCTCGCCGCTCCGGTGAGCGCCGGGCCGCTGCCCGCCCTCACCATGCCGAGCCGGGACCCGGGCGACGACGACGTGCGGTGGGCGCGGCTGGCCGCCGCGGAGATCGACGGCCTCGACCACGTCCTGCTCGACATCGACGAGATCCCGCTCTTCTACAGCGGCCTGCTCGACGTGCGCGGCCCTGTCGACGAACCCCTGCCCACCCTTCTCGACCAGCCGCGCCAACTCGTCGGTCACGACGCCCTCCTGGCCGGCGGTTCGCGCCTGCACCTGACCGGTATGGGCGGCGACCACGTCCTGTGGGGGCACCCGGCCCATCACCGCGACCTGCTGACCAGCCGCCCTCTCACGGCGCTGCGCAGCATCCGCGGCTACCGGGCCCAGAACCGCTGGTCGATGCGGGAGACGCTGTCGGTGCTCACCGACCGCCGCCCGTACGGCCAGTGGCTCGCCGACGCCGCCGACGCGATCACCGCGCCGCGTCCCGCCCCGCACAGCCCGGACGTCTTCGGCTGGGACATCCCGCCCCGCCTCCCCGGCTGGGCCACGCCCGACGCGGCCGCCTCCGTACGCCGGAGTCTGCGGGAGGCCGCCCGCACCGCCGAACCGCGCGGCGCGACCCGGGCCCTCCACAACGAACTCCACACCCTGCACCACGGCACGCGCGCCACGCGGATCCTGCACCAGGTCGCCGAACACAGCGGGCTGCCGCTGGCCAGCCCCTTCCTCGACGACGCGGTGGTCGAGGCGTGCTGGTCCGTCCGGTCCGAGGAGCGCGCCACGCCCTGGGAGTTCAAACCACTGCTCAAGACCGCGATGCGCGGCCGGGTCCCCGACGCCCTGCTGCGCCGCACGACCAAGGGCGAGGCGTCGGCCGACGCGGCCAACGGCCTGCGCGAGAACCGGGGCCGGCTCGCCGACCTGTGGCGGGACTCGCAGCTCGCCACGTTCGGGCTGGTCGACGCCGAGCGGCTCGTGGACATCACTCTGCGGCCCTCGTCTCCCGAACTGCGGCACGGCGGCCTCGACGCCACGCTCGCCTGCGAGATCTGGCTCCGCACCATCTGAAGGGGAACGCGATGCAACTGCGCGAGGACGTGTCCTTGGTCGACACGGACTACGGCAAGGTCCTGCTCGACGGCGGCACCGGCGAGTACTGGGAGCTCAATCCGACCGGCAGTCTGGTCCTGACGGGCCTGCTCGCCGGCAGACCGGCCGGGGAGATCGCCGCCACGCTCTGCTCCGCGTTCGACGTGGACGGCGACCGTGCGACCGCCGACGTCACCGCGCTCCTGACCGCGCTGCGCGACGCCCGCCTGGTACGGCCATGAGCTTCCACCCCGTGCCGGAGGCCCACACCGGGACCACGTTCGCGCAGCGCGCCGCCGCCCGCCTCGCCGTGGCGGCGGCCCGCCCCCTGCTCCTGCTGTCGCCCGCCCGGCTCGGCCGGTTCCTTCGCCTGGTGGCGCGCGGCGCGCGCCCGGCCGGTCACGACCGTACGTACCGGGCGCGCCAGGCGGTCACCACGGTCAGCGCGGTGTGCGCGGGGCGGGAGGGCTGCCTGCCCCGGTCGGTGGCCACGGCGCTGCTGTGCCGGGCCCGGGGGGAGTGGCCCACCTGGTGCGTCGGCGTCCGCGCCGCGCCGCCCTTCGGCGCCCACGCCTGGGTGGAGGCGGAGGGTCTGCTGGTGGGCGAGGAACTGCCTGAGAGCTACTTCCGGGTGCTGATCAGCGTGGGCTCCCGGACCGAGGAGAGGAGCCGCCCATGACGGAACCGCCCGTCAGCAGGCCCATGACCGACCCGCTCGCGATCGGGGACCCGCCCGGGCCCACCACCGCTCCCCTGGCCGAGCCCCCGGCCGCGCCGACCGGCGGGGCGGCCGGGACCGACCGGGGCGGCAAAGGAGGAGAGGACGCCGAGCGGCCCGAGGGCCCCCGGCCCGGCATCGGTGATCTGCTGCGGCTGCTGCGCGGCAGCGGCAGGACCGTCGGCGCTGCGCTCGCGCTGACCGTCTTCGGCACCGTACTCGCGCTGCTCCAGCCGCTCCTGACGATGCGTCTGATCGACAGGGTCGCCGCCGACCGGACCTTCTCGCTGCTCGTCGTCGCGCTGGCCGCCCTGTTCCTCGCCCAGGCGGCGCTGGAGGCGTGCGGCCAGTACCTGCTGGACGTGACGGGCGAGAGCGTCGTGCGGCGCCTGCGCCGACGGCTCGTCGAGCGGCTGCTCTTCGTCCGGGTGCGCGAGCTCGACGGCCGACGGGTCGGCGACCTGCTGTCGCGCGTCGGCACCGACACCACCGTGCTCCGCGACATGGTGGCGAGCAGCTTCGTGCAACTGGTCACCGTCTCCGTGACCGGCGTCGGCGCGGCCGGACTGATGCTCTGGATCGACCCGGTGATGTTCCTCGTCGTCGCCGCCACGCTGCTGGTCGCCGCCGTCCTCGTCGCCGGGGTGATGGCAGGCATCCGGACCAGTACGGAACAGGCCCTGGCCGGTGTCGGCGCGATGACCGCCGACCTCGAACGCGCCCTCGGCGGCATCCGGACCGTACGGGCCGCCCGCGCCGAGCCCCGGGAGGCCGAGCGCATCGGCGCGGACGTGGACACGGCCTACACCGCGGGCG
This sequence comes from Streptomyces sp. WAC03905, assembly GCF_057371075.1. Taxonomy (NCBI): domain Bacteria; kingdom Bacillati; phylum Actinomycetota; class Actinomycetes; order Kitasatosporales; family Streptomycetaceae; genus Streptomyces; species Streptomyces sp. WAC03905. The sequence continues at coordinate 2,113,431 of NZ_JBXYDZ010000003.1, read as the reverse complement.
TGCGCTCGGCCCGGCTCGGTTCCGTCGTCGGACCCGCCATGGAGATCGCGGTCAACGGATCCTTCCTGCTCGTGCTGCTGATCGGAGCCGTCCGGGTCTCCGACGGCTCCATGTCCGTCAGCGAACTGGTCGCCTTCCTGCTCTTCGCCACCTACCTCGTCATGCCGCTCGCGGGCCTCTTCAACGCGCTCAGCCTCATCCAGCGCGGCCTCGGGTCGCTCCGCCGCATCGAGGACGTCCTCCGGCTGCCCGTCGAAGGCCCCGAGGGGGCCGACCCGAGCGCGCCGGCCCCGGCCGCCGTCCCCTCCGGCCCGGTCGCCCCGCCCCTGCTCGACGTGCGCGGCGTCGCGTTCTCCTACGGTGACCGGACCGTGCTGCGCGACGTCTCCTTCTCCGTGCCCCGGACCGGGCTCATCGCTCTCGTCGGACGGTCCGGGGCGGGGAAGACCACGCTCGTCTCGCTCGTCGAGAAGTTCTACGAGCCCGACCACGGACAGCTCCTCTTCGACGGTGAGGAGCTCCGCGGAGTCGCCCCCCGCGCCCATCGCGCCCGTATCGGACTGGTCGAGCAGCACGCGCCCCTGCTCTACGGAACACTGCGCGACAATCTCACCTACGCGAGCCCGGAAGCCGACGAGGAGGAAATTCTCGAAACGCTGCGGATGGTGAATCTGGCCGAACTCGTCGAACGCCTTCCGGACGGTTTGGAAACCGCCGTCGGAGACCGCGGCTTCAACCTTTCCGGCGGCGAACGCCAACGCGTCGCCATCGCCCGCGCGCTGCTTCCCGGGCCCGAACTCGTCCTGCTCGACGAACCCACCTCACAACTCGACCCGATCAACGAACGCGACCTCACCGACACGCTCCGCGGCATCTCCCGGGAACGCGCGCTGCTCGTCGTCGCGCACCGCATGTCGACCGTGCGCGCCGCCGACCGGATCGTCGTCCTGGACGACGGCCGGGTCAGCGCCGTCGGCACCCACGAACAGCTGCTCACCGAGGACCCGTTCTACCGCAGGCTGACCACCGACCACCTCACGCGGCCGCTGGACAGGGCCGCCGCAGACAGGAGCGTCGCAGCACCGTGAGCGAGACCGAGACACCGCACGCCGCAGCCGGCCGCGCGCCGGGCGGGCCGCACTGGAAACCGGCGCTGGGCCGCGTCGACCGGCTCACCCCGCGGGAGCAGGAAACCTTTCTGCTGCTCGCCGAGGGGCTCTCGAACGAGTCGATGGCGCAACGCCTGCACGTCACCGAGAGAACCGTGCGCGCCCATGTCGCCGCCGTCATGGAGAAACTGGAACTCTCGTCCCGCCTCGCCGTGTGCCTGGCTTCCTACGCATTCGCCACGGAAGGAATTCCCCGGCCGGTGTGAATATTGTCGCCACGGCCAATGGAAGAGCCGAACGCGATTCGACAGGATTTCTCCAGCGCCGGGAAATCACCGGCGTCCCCGGCGGATTCGGCGCCGGGAAGGAACTCCGAAAGGAAGAGTCATGTCGGACGCATTCGACCTGGACGCCCGTATCTCCGCCCCCGCCGCCGGACCCGCCGGTGAGCAGGCGCCCCCGCCGTCGATCTCGACGATCGCCACCCGCACCGTCTGCACCCGGGTCGGCTGCAGCGTCACCAAGACGTGTGCCTGCACCTCGATGTGCACGATCCTCTGCGTGGCCCCCAAGTAGGCACGGGCTGAACGTCTGGCGGGTGCTGCCGTGGTGGAGACACGGCAGCACCCGTCGACGCAGCGCGAGCAGCACGCCGAACAGACAGGACTGGACTGACATGCACCTCGCCCACCACGGTACCGACACCTGGGCCGGCACGGCAGACCCCGCACTCGTGCGCCGCGCGCGGACGGCCGTCAGCCAGGTCGTGACCGCGACCGCGACCCCCGCCCAGCTCGACGACCTCGCGCTGCGCGCAGCCGAACAGAGCGACACCTCCGGCGCCTGGTACCCGCCCAGTCTCACCCACGGCCTGGCCGGTTCGGCCCTCCTCCACCTGTACGCAGCCCGCGCCGGGCTCGGTGAGCCGGAGACCGCGTACACCCACATACGCGAGGCGGTCCTGTCCACCCAGATCGAACCCCTGGAGCACCACGGCCTGTTCGCCGGCACCAGCGGTCTCGCCCTCGCCCTCACCGACGTCGCCCGGGACGAGCCCCGCTTCGGGCCCAGCCTCGACCGGCTCAACGAGCAGCTCGCCGAGCAGGTCCTCGCCGCGCCCCCGCACCGGATCGAGCGCTCCGTCAGCGACCTCGACTACGACCTGGTCACCGGAGCCGCCGGCACCCTCGCCCACCTCGGCGCCGTCCCCCGTCCCTCGCCGCGGGTCGCCGAGGCCGTCGCCGTGCTCGTGGACCACCTCGTCTGGCTCGCCGGACCCGCCGAGACCGAGGGCACCCCGCACCGCTGGCTCATCACCCCGGCGCACTACCCGCCCGTCGGCGACTACCACGCCAGGTACCCGCACGGATATCTCAACCTCGGCCTCTCGCACGGCGCCCCGGGCGTGGCCGCAGCTCTCGCCGCCGCCTGGGAGGCGGGCCACCGCAGGCCCGGCCAGCGCGAGGCCGTCGCCCACCTCACCCGTTGGATCCGGGACCGGGCCGGCACGGACGAGCACGGCCCCGTCTGGGGCGACGGCGTCCCCGTCGACGAGTACGGCCACGAGGCCGCCACCGGGCGCGGACACGACCGGGCCGCCTGGTGCTACGGAACGGTCGGCGTCGCGGGCGCCCTGCTGACCGTCGCCGGGGCAACCGCCGACGAGGAACTCCGCACCGCCGCCGTCGCCGCGTTCGAGGGCGCGCTCGCCCGTGCCGCTCACACGCGGCCGCTCTCGCCCACGCTCTGCCACGGGCTCGCCGGACTCGTCATGCTCACCCTGGAGTTCGCGCCGCACAGCACCGCCGCCCGCGACCGGCTGCCGGCCCTCGTCGGGGAGCTGCTCGACGACCACGACGCGGCACGTCCGCTCGGCTTCGCCGACCTGGAGGACCCCGACGTGCCCGTCGACGACCCGGGGCTCCTCACCGGCGCCACCGGCGTGGCCCTCACCCTGCTCGCCGCCCTCGGCGAGCAGCGGCCCCTCTGGTTCCGCGTCTTCCTCGCCCGGTGATGCCCATGCCGTCCTACGAGCCCGCCGGCTTCTTCCTGCTGCGCGCCCCGGTCCTGCCCGCCCGCACCTTCCTCGACCTCACCGAGGACCCGGCCCGCACCCCGGGTGCCCTCGTCGAACGGGCCCGCCGCCCCGACGCCGCCCGCGCCCTGCTCGTCGCCAGCGAGGACCTGGCCGGCAGCCTCGACCGCCTCGACGAGCTGCCCGAGAAGCGCGTCCGCCGCCTCCGCTCCGGGCTGTTGCGCTACCTGACCCGCATGGCGACCCGGCCCACCCCCTTCGGAGCCTTCTCCGGCGTCGCGATGGGCGAGTTCGGCGCCGCCACCACCGCCCGGCTCGGCCGGCCCGAGGACCACCGGCTGCACGTCCGGGCCGACATGGGCTGGCTGCTGGCGCTCATCGAGAAGCTGGAGGAGGACCCGGACCTTCTGCGCCGGCTCCACCTCGTCCTCAACCCGACGGCCGCCCGGGCGGGTGACCGCGTCGTCCTGCCGCAGGCCGACAAGTACGGCCGCCACGACGAGCGGACCGTCCGCGTCAGGGCCACCCCCGCCGTCGACCTCGTCATGCGGACGGCCGCCGTGCCGGTCCCGTACGAGCGGCTCACCGCCGAACTCGCCGCCGCCTTCCCCGACGTGCCCGCCGAGACCGTCGAAGGCCTGGTCCGGCAGCTCTGGGACCTCGGCTTCCTCATCGGCGACCTGCGGCCGCCGCAGACCGCGGGGCGCCCCGAGCACCACGTCCTGAAGAAGCTGACCGACGTCCCCGCCGCCGCGTCCGCCGCCGAACGGCTCCGTACCGTCGCCGACCTCGCCGACCGGGTCCACGACACCGCCTCGCTGCGCGCGCTCGCGGCGGCGCAGGACGAACTCGTGCCCGGTCACAGCGGGCGGAGCTACCAGGCCGACACCCTCCTCGACCTGCGCGAACCCGTCCTCGACGCCTCGGTCGGACAGGCCGCGGCCGACGCCGTCGGTGTCCTGATGCGGCTCAGCGCCGCCCAGGGCAGGCGCGACCATCTCACCCGCTACCGCGAGGAGTTCACCGAGCGGTACGGCGCCGGGACCCGCGTCCCGGTCCTCAGCCTGCTCAGCCCCGACACCGGCCTGGACGCCCCGCCGACGTACACCAATCCGCCGCGCTCCATCGAGTTGCCCACCGCGCCGCCCGACGACACCGCCCGTCTGGACGGCGCACTGGTCGCGTTCGCCCAGCAGGCGTGGTGGGACCGGGCCGACGAGGTCGAGCTGACCGACGCCTGGCTCGACCGGCTCGCCCCGCCCGGCCCCGTGCCCGACCCACCGCCCGCGATGGAGGCGTACCTCCAGATCCACTCCGCCGACCGGCAGGCCCTGGACCGGGGGGAGTGGCGGGCGGTCCTGCGTCACGACAGCCTCACCTACGGAGGACGCACCTTCGGCCGCTTCGGCCACCTGCTCGGGGAGGACGCCGTGGAACGGCTCCGGGGATACGCGCGGCGCGAGGAGGCCCTCTTCCCCGACGTCGCCTACGCGGAGCTCGCCTTCCTGCCGCCGTACGGCCGCGCCGCCAACGTGACGCTCCGCCCGGCCGTCCGGCCCTACGAGATCCCCGTCAACACGGCCCCGTCGGTGGGCCCGGACCGGGTCGTGCCGCTGGACGACATCCTGGTCGGCGTCTCCGGGGACCGCTTCCACCTGTGGTCGCGCCGGCTCGACCGGGAGATCGTCGTGGCCCAGCACCACATGCTCAGCCCGACACTCGCCCCGAACGTCGCCCGCTTCCTGATCGAGGCGTCCCTGGACGGCCACATCCTGCCGACCGGCTTCCACTGGGGACCGGCGGAGGCGGCTCCGTTCCTGCCACGTGTCAGCCGCGGCAAGGTCGTCCTGCGGCCCGCCCAGTGGCGGCTCGCCGCCGGCGCCGTCGACGACCTCGACGGCTGGCGGGTCCGGTGGCGGGTGCCCCGGCACGTCTACCTCGTCGAGGCCGACCAGCGGCTGCTCCTCGACCTCGACCACCCCGCCTGCCGCGAGGAGCTCCGGGCGGAGTCGGCCAAGCGGACGGACGTCGTGCTGCACGAGATGCTGCCATCCTTCGACGGCATGTGGCTCCAGGACGAGGCGGGCGAGCGCTACGCCGCCGAGGTCGTCGTGCCCGTCGTCGCCCGCGACGCCGTGCGCGCCACCCGGGCGCCCGTGCCGCGCCACCGCCGGGAGGTACCGGTGGAGCGCCACGCCCCCGGCGGCCCCTGGACCTTCCTCAAGGTCTACGCGGCGCCCGAGCGGCAGGACGAGATCATCGCCGGTCCGCTCCTGGACCTGGTCGGAGAACTGTCCGCCCAGGAGCTCCTGGACCGCTGGTTCTACATCCGGTACGCCGACCCCTTCCCGCACCTGCGGCTGAGGGTGCGCGGCACCGACCCGGCCCGTACCCTCACCCAGGTCACCGCCTGGGGCCGGAGCCTCGTCGACCTCGGGCTCGCCCGCGACATCGAACTCGCCGCATACGCACCGGAGATCGCCCGTTACGGCGGACCGGACGTCTTCGACGCGGCCGAACGGCTCTTCCGCGCCAACAGCGAGGCGAGCGCCCTGCTGCTGTCCCGGCGGCTCGACATCAGGCCCGAGTTCCTCGCCGTCGCCGCTCTCGACACCCTCCACGCCCAGTGGGGCGTCGACCTCTCCCCGTACGCGGACCACGGCACCGGCCCGGACGAGGCCCATGTCCGCGACAGCCGCGCCCTGTTCCGCGCCCACCGCGACTACCTCTGCGAACTCCTCAGCCCCTGGGACCGCGACCCGCACCCGGAGGGCCGGGCCCACCGGTCGCTGCTCCAGGAGACCTTCGGGGCACAGGCGCCCGCGGTGGCGGAGACCGCGGAGGCGGTGCGAGCGGCCGCCCGGCAGGGCGTCCTCGTCGGCTCCGAGGAGCAGGTCCTCGCCAGCCTGGCCCACATGCAGATCAACCGGTTGCTGCCCATCGACCTCGACCGGGAGGCCCGCAGCCACGCCCTGTGGGCCCACGTCCGACGCGCGCTCCGCGGCCGCGAGGCCGCCGCCGGCGTCCCGGCTACGAGCACGGCGCACACGGCGGCGGGGGAGGTGCGCGGATGATCTGGCTGCGCGTCAGCGGACTGTTCTGGCGACTCAGTCCGCTGCGGGTGACGGCCTTCACGGTCGTCTCCGTCCTGCTCGCCCTGATCCCGGCCGCCCAGATCGGGCTCGTCGCCGCCGCCGTGCAGGGCGTGGCCGACGCCGTCACCGGCGACCCGGACGCCGGACGCTCGGCTCTTCTCGCGGGCGGTGCGCTGCTGGGCGTGGGCCTGGTCAACCACGTCCTCGGCACCTTTCTCCAGTACCTCGACACCCTGCTGCGCCTGGAGCTCACCGCCCGCGTGGGCGAGTGGGTGATGCGCAAGGGAACCCGGCTCGACCTGGAGCAGTACGAGGACGCCGAGATCTACGACACGATGCAGCGTGCCTTCCAGGAGAGCAGCGGCGGCCGCGTCTACCAGGTCTTCACCCAGCTCCTGGAGGTCGCCCGGGAGCTGGTCACGCTGGCGACGGTCAGCATCGTGCTCTTCACCTGGAGCCCCTGGATCGCCCTGGTGATCCTGGTCTCGCCCGTCCCGTCCGTGATCTCGTACATGTTCTTCAGCCACAAGGCGTACGAGATCGAGTACGAACGGGCCCCCGACCGCCGCCGCCTGTACTACTACCAGCACCTCACGACCACCGACCACACCTACAAGGAGGTGCGCCTCTTCCAGCTCGGGCCACACCTCCTGGAGCGGTACACCCGGCTCGTGCGGACCTTCTTCGACGTGGACCGGCGCCTCGCCCGCCGGCAGTCCGTCCTCGGCGGTGTCCTCGGCCTGGTCAGCGTCGCCGCCTCGTCCGGCGCCGTGCTCTGGGCCATCCACACCACCACCGAAGCGGGTCAGGTCGGCCAGCTCGCCGGCTACCTCCAGGCGGTCGGCTCGATCCAGGTCTCCGCGCACGGCATGCTGCTCGGTATCGCCGCCCTCTACAAGGACAGCCTCTTCCTCGGCAACCTCTTCGCCTTCTTCGCCCTGCCCGAACGCCGGCTCAAGGGCGGCACCCGGCCCTTCCCGGACACACTGCGCAAGGGCATCGAGTTCCGGGACGTGCGCTTCGTCTACCCCGGCACCGGCCGCGTCGTCCTCGACGGCGTCAGCTTCACCCTGCCGGCCGGCGAGTGCGTCGCCCTCGTCGGGCAGAACGGCGCCGGCAAGACCACCCTCGTCAAGCTCCTCACCCGCCTCTACGAACCGACGAGCGGGCAGATCCTCGTCGACGACGTGCCCATCGAGGAGTACGACCTCGACGATCTGCAACGCCACATGGGCGTCATCTTCCAGGACTTCATCCGCTACGAACTGCCCGTCCGCGACAACATCGGCTTCGGCCGCGTCGAGGCCCGCGAGGACACCGCACGCATCGCGGAGGCCGCCCGCGCGGGCGGCGCTTCGGCGATCGTGGACGAGCTTCCCGCAGGGCCACGACACCGTCCTCGGCCGCCACTTCGAGGACGGGCACCAGCTCTCCGGCGGACAGTGGCAGAAGATCGCCCTCAGCCGCGCCTTCATGAGGCGCGCCCCCGTCGTCGTCCTCGACGAGCCGACCGCGGCGATCGACGCCGAGGCCGAAGCCGAGATCTTCTCCCGGCTCCGGGACGTCGCCCGCGGCGCCACCTCCCTCGTCATCGCCCACCGCTTCTCCACGGTCCGGATGGCCGACCGGATCGTCGTCCTGGAGAACGGGAGGGTCATCGAGGACGGCGTCCACCAGGACCTGCTGCGAGCCGACGGCGTCTACGCCCGTCTCTTCCGAATCCAGGCTTCGGGCTACCTGACCGAAGCCGCGTCCTCATGAGGCCGAACGATGCGCGTATCCGTCCTGTACCCCCTCATGCCGACGGACCCCGAGTCCCTCGTCCCCTTCGCCGCACTCGTCCGCGACGGCGGGGCCGCCCGCCTCTGGCAGGGCCAGTCGCTGAGCGCGGACACCCAGCAGGTCTTCGCCTATCTGGCCGGGCGGGGATACCGCGTCCCGGTCGGCACCAGCGTCGTCCTGATGCCACTGCGGCACCCCGTGGAGGCCGCGATCCAGGCCCGCTCCCTCGCGCTGCTCACCGGGCACCCCACCGTTCTCGGGCTCGGCCCCGCGACCCCGGACTTCGTCGCGGGACTGCACGGCAAGCCGTACGACAGCCCGCGCGACGCCTGCCTCGCCTACCTCCGGGAGGTGCGGCGGCTGCTCGGCCCCGAGGACGACGGCGGCTCCGTCCGGCTCCCCCCACTGGCGCACCCCGGCGTCGAGACCGGACTCGGCGTGCTGCGTCCCGCGCTCGCACGCGCCGCCGGGCAGGTCGCGGACGCAGCGATCAGCTGGATGACCCCGCACGGCTACGTCCAGGACATCCTGCTGCCCGCCATGGCCAAGGGCGCCGCCGAGGCGGGCCGCCCCGTGCCGCGGGTCGTCACCGTGGTGCACGCCGCCGTCGATCGCCCGCACCGCAATCCGTACCGTCTGGCCTACACGGCCGCACACGCCCACCTCGCCGGACCGCACTACACCGACATGCTCCGCCGCGCCGGGCTGCGCGTGCACCACCGCCGCCCGAACCTCGGCGCCCGCGCCCTCGTCGACGCCGGCGTCTTCCTGCACGGCACTGCCCGCGAGATCGCCGCCGGACTGGCCGAATACGGACGCGCGGGCGTGGACGAGGTTGTCGTCAACGTCGCGGGCGTGTATTCCGACCATGGCCGACAGGACGCCGTACGAGACCTCAGGGAGATCCTGACGGCGTGCCGCGAGGCCGAGAGCTGACACACGATCGCGTGCGGCGACACGGCCGGGCCTCAGGGGCCACGCCACGCCGCACGCAGGGAGGAGAGGCACCGCGGTGCCCGACGAGATCGCCCGCTGGCTGACCGAGCACGCCCGCCCCTTGGACACGCTGACCCCGGGTGCGCCCACCGACGACCTGAAGCCGCTGGGGAAGACGCTGCGCGGCGCCCGGATCGTCGGTCTGGGCGAATCCACCCACGGCACAGCCGAGTTCTTCCGGCTCAAGCACCGGATCATGGAGTACCTGGTCCGCGAGGAAGGGTTCACCACCCTCGCCATGGAGGCCAGCGAGTCCGCCGCCCGCGCCCTGGACGCCTACGTCCGGCACGGCGTCGGAGACCCGGCGCGGCTCGTCGCCCGGCTCGGCTTCTGGACCTGGCGCACGCGGGAGATGCTCGACCTCGTCGAGTGGCTCCACGCGCACAACCGGGACCTGGCCGAGGAGCGCCGGGTGCGCTTCGTCGGCATCGACCCGCAGCGCGCCGCCGACTCGGTCGAGACCGTGACGTCCTTCCTGCGACGCGCGCACGCGCACGGACGGGAGGAGGACGCCCGCGCCCTGGAGGTCCTGATCCACGCCCGCCCCGGCTCGCGCCCCGACCCCCAACAGGAGCTCCGGCAGCGCGCCGAGGACGTCGCCCGCCACCTCGCCGACCACGCCGACGCCGACGACGAGCTGGTGGAGCACGCCCGGATCCTTGTCCGGGCCGCCGATCTCGTGACCCGCCCGCTCGACCAGTCCGCCGGGGAGGAGAGCGCCTTCGCCGTGCGCGACCGGGCCATGGCCGATGCCGTCGCCCGCCTCGTGGACGCCGACCCGGCGGCCCGGGTCATGGTCTGGGCGCACAACGGCCACCTCGCGAAGGGCACGTACGGGGACCGGGTCACCGCGCTCGGCAGCAGGCTCCGTGAGCGTTACGGTGACCGCTACTACGCCCTGGCCCTGCTCTTCGGCAAGGGCTCCTTCCTCGCCCGCAGGGACCTGCGGACCCCTCCCGTACGGCACCGCATCGGCACCGGAACCCGGTCCATCGAGGCACGGCTCGCCGACGCCCTGAAGGGCGACTACTACATCGACCTGCGCTGCACCGCCCCCTGGCTGCACACGCCGCAGGCCCAGCGCAGCTTCGGCGCCAGCGTGCCGCGGTTCTCCTACCGCTTCCACACCGCGCCGCTCGTACCGGCGAAGGACTACGACGGCATCGCTTTCGTCGCCCGCTCGACCTGCTCCCACCCGCTGCCGCAGACGGAGGAATGAGGGCAGACCTGCTCACGGCCACATCTCCAGCAGGGCGTTCAGCGTCAGCTTCCACATCGGCTCGGCCCCCGTCCCGAAGGCGGCGGCGAGCGCGTACCCCACGGCGGCGTCGTGCGGTTCCGCCTGCTCGCCGCTGTCCGGCTCCTCCCACTCGGCGCTGACCGTCCCGTCCCCGGTCGACGTGAAGACGCCGAGGAGGCGGCCGTCGCGCAGCAGACGGCTGGTGCCCAGAGAGTCCGGCACCAGCAGGTACCCGTGTCCCCGCGCCACGGATGCGACCTCCACCCGGTACGAACGCCGGGTCAGGAAGCCCTTCGCCGGGCGCAGGGTCTCGCCCGCGCCGTCCACGCTCAGGGTGAGCCGGCCCTGTTCGCGGGTACCGATCGGCACGTGGCTTTCCGGCGGGGTACCGGCGCTCCGCCGGATCTCGGTGCGCGGCAGCCCGTCACCGCTCACCGTCAGCGTTCCGCCCTCGTGGTCGAGCGCGATGTGGACCGTCCCGAAGAGCCGATCGGTGGCGGGCTTGTACGTGAACTCCTCCATCGGCGCTCTCTCTTCTCCTCGTCGCGCTGTCGATCGTCGCCCGCCAGTCTCCGCCGGCGCGGCGAGGACGGTTCCCTTTTCGGCCACGGAGCGGGACGAGCCGGGGAGAGCGTCGGGCGACCTGCTGGTCATCGGCGTGAAATGGTCGGCGATGCGGGCCGGGTGCGGGCGGAGGCGGTCTGCCGGGGTGGGGGGTTTGCGGCCTATGATCGCCGCTCCGGGGAGAGGGGGCCCGCATGGGTGAGGTGCGGCGGCGGGAGCGGTTACTGCGGGAGCAGTGGGAGGACGCTCGGCGGCAGGTGCGGGACTGGGGCGGGGTCGGGGACGGGGAGCGGAGGGTGCTCGCGCAGTTGCTCGTGCTGACCGTGCGAGGGTGGCGGTTGCTCGGCGGGCGTACCCGGCGCGGGGACGTGGTGCTGGTCGGGCCCGGCGGGGTGTTCGTCGTCGCCGTCGTGGGCGAGGTGTGGGACGAGGACGCGCTCGGGCTGCCGGCCGCCACGAAGGTCGCCGAGAGCGCCGTCGCGTCGCTCGGGATGTCGCCCGTGGCGGTCCAGCCGGTCGTCGTGACGGCCGGGCGGAGCGCCGACCGCGGGCACGGGCGGATACGGGTGCTCGGGGAGCCGGAGGTCGGGCGCGTGCTGCTGGCGCAGCCGCGCCGGCTGCGGGCGGAGTCCGTACGGGCCATCGCGGACCATCTGGAGCGGGTACTGCCGGACCGGGAGGGCCTGGCGCTGGAGGAGGGGAGCCCGCAGCCGTACCAGGGGTCCACCGACGGGCTGTTCGATCTGGACGGGCTGCGGGAGGCGGCCCTCCAGGGGGCGCGGCAGGCTCCGATCGAGCAGTGGATGACCTTCCTCCACCCCGACCAGGTGGCGCTGGTACGCCGCAACTGGTCGGGTCCCGCGCGGATCAGCGGGCCGGCCGGCACCGGCAAGACCGTCGTCGCCCTGCACCGGGCGGCCCACCTGGCCCGGCGCACGACCGGCCGCATCCTCTACGTCACCTTCGCCAACAACCTCCCCCGCGTTCAGAGCACCTTCCTGCGCACCATGGCCCCCGCCGTCGCCGACCGGGTCGACTTCCGCAGCCTGCACTCCTGGGCCCAGGAGTACCTGCAGGCGCGGGGCGTACCGGTGCGGTTGAGCGGGGGCAAGGCCGAGACCGCCTTCAGCCTGGCCTGGAAGGACGTCGGGCGCGAGAGCGGGCTGACCCGGATCGACCCGGGCCCGGGATACTGGCGGGAGGAGATCGACTACGTCATCAAGGGGCGCGGCCTCACGCGCTTCGAGGACTACGCGGTCGTCGTCAGGAAGCGCCGCAGGGCGGGCCTCCACCGTACGCACCGGCAGGCCGTGTGGGAGTTGTACGAGGAGTACGAGGCGCGCCGCCGTGAGCGCGGCGTGCACGATTTCAACGACGTGCTGGCCATGGCCCTCGCCGAGGCGTCCGCGGCGTCCGCGGCGTCCGAGGAGGGCGGGCCGGGCCCGTACGCGGCCGTCGTCGTGGACGAGGTCCAGGACCTGACGCTCGTCGGCGTGCGGCTGCTGCACGCGCTCGTCGGCGACGCGCCCAACGGTCTGCTGCTCGTCGGTGACGGCCAGCAGACCGTGTACCCGGGCGGCTTCCGGCTCGCGGACGCGGGCATCGACATCCGCGGCGACCGCGGACAGGTGCTGCGCACCAACTACCGCAACAGCAAGCGGATCCTGGACGCGGCGCTCGCCGTCGTGGCCGACGACGCGTTCGAGGACCTCGACGGGGAACGCACTCCGGGGCGCCGCGACGTCGACCTCACCTACTACGACGGGGACGTCGTGCGGGTCACCGAGGCCTCGGTGGAGGCCCACGACCGGGCACTGGTGGGCGCGTTGCGGGCGCTGCCCGAGGGCGCGCCGGCCGACACCGCCCTGCTGTGCCCCTCCAAGCGGGCCCTCGGCCACTACCAGCAACTGCTCACCGAAGCAGGCTTCACCGTCTGCCAGTTGGAGCAGTACGACGGCCGTCCCGTCGACGCCGTCAAGCTCGGCACCTACCGCCGGGCGAAGGGACTGGAGTTCAAGAACGTCTTCCTGCCCCGGCACGACGCCGTGTTCACGGAGGTGCCGGAGGACACGGAGACGGCCCGGGAGCGTGCGGAGTTGTGGCGCAGCCAGCTCTTCGTGGCCATGACCCGGGCCCGGGACCTGCTGTGGCTCGGCAGCGTCGACGGCCCGTCGGCCCACCGGTACCGGGCGAAGGTGGTCTGACCCGGCGTGACACCCTGGTGTCCGGGCGGCGGCGAGCGGATCGGGGGACAGGTGGCGGACCTGAGGGGGGTCGAGGAGTTCCTGGGGGACTACCGGACGATGCTGGGGGACGCGTCCGCGACGGGCCGCCGGCTCACGCGCGACGAGCTGGAGGCCCGCCGGCGGGAGGGGGAGCGCGCGGCGCAGGCCGGTGTCCGGCTGCGGCTCCTGATACGCGCCCACCTGGCCGCGGCCCACGAGGCGCAGTCGCAGCTGCCGCCGACGCTGGCGGTGCACATGTTCGCCGGGGTGGAGCAGGCGGTGGACGCCTTCGTCGAGGGGTACGAGCGGGCCCAGAGCAATGCTGTGCGTCAGGAGGAGGCCGCACGGCGGGAGTTCATCGACGACCTGCTGTACGGGCGCAGCGATCTCGGCAAGCTGGCGGAGCGGGCCGCGCGCTTCGGACTGCGGCTGTCGCAGGCGCACGCCGTGGCCGTGGCCGAGGGGCGGGAGCCCTACGGCGACGGCTACCCCGTCGCCCGGGGCATCGAGGAAGCGGTGCTCGCCCGCTTCGGGAACCGGCACATCCTGGTGGCCACCAAGGACGGCCGGCTGGTCTGCGTGGCGTCCGGCGACCAGCCGGAGGTCCTGACCTACTTCGCCAAGCGGGCGTACGCCGCGACCGACGGCGGCCGGGTGGGCGTCGGGCGGCCGCATCCCGGACCGGGCGGGGTGGTCCAGTCGTACGAGGAGGCGCTGGGCGCCCTCGACCTCGCCGGGCGGATCGCACTGGACGGCCCGGTGCTGTACGCGGCCGACCTGCTGGTCTACCCGGTCCTCGGCCGCGACCGGCAGGCCATGGAGGACCTGGTGGAGAGCACCCTCGGCCCGCTGCGCCAGGCCCGCGGCGGGCCGGTGCCGCTGCTCGACACCCTCCACGCCTACTTCGACACCGGCTGCGTCGCCACCGAGGCCGCCCGTCTGCTGTCCCTCAGCGTGCGGGCACTGACCTACCGCCTGCAGCGCATCCACACCCTCACCAGGCACGACCCGGCCGACCCGAGACACCGCTACACCCTGCAGACCGCGGCGATCGGGGCCCGGCTGCTCGGCTGGCCCGGCGGGCCGGGACCGGCCTGATCCGCCGGGCACCCGCTACGTGTCGCGCCCTCGCGCGTTCGTGGCGTAGGCGGCCAGGACGCCGGCCAGGCAGGCCCAGACCAGGCCCTGGCCGCCGCCCAGTTTCCAGCCCAGGGCGCCGAGCGCGACCATGAGGAACGCGCCCGCGGCCAGGGCCCGCCGGTCCTTCAGGAACGCCCACCGGGCGCGGCCGCGGCCGGGTTCCCGCAGTTCCTCGACCGCCGTGCGGATCACCAGGGCCGCCAGGACGACGACGGCGAGGAGCAGGGTCGCTTCCACCGGTGGCCTCCTCTCGGCTGAAGCCGTACGAGCAGTGCGAGCCGTACGAGCAGTGCGAACCGTACGGGCAGTACAAGCCATACAAGCCGTATCCGCAGCATGCGTCAAAGACGCGTAAAGATTGCCGACGGCAGGCAATGTGCGACGGCACGGCTCCCCGGCAGTCTGTCGCTGTCCGGCGGAAACGGCGGACGGACGAGGGAGGTGTCCGATGGGCTGGCTTCTCGGGCTCGGCATCGGGGGAGTCGTGGCGCTGGCCGCCGCGCTGGTGTGCGACGGAGTGCTGGAGGGAGTGGTCCACGGCGCCCTTGGCGGACTCTTCGACGGGTGGCTGTCGCTCCCGGTGGTCGCGGGCTTCGTCTCGATGCTCGGTTTCACGGGGGCGATCGTGCTCGGGTCCACGGGACTCGGGCCGGGAGCGGCGGCCGCAGCGGGGGCCGTGGCCGGAGCGGGCGCGGGGTGGGCGACGTACCGCCTGGGCCGCGCCCTGCTCCGGGACGGCAGCGGGCGCGCCCCGCAGCGGACGGACCTCGTCGGGGTCTCCGGACGCGTGATCACCGCCATTCCGCGCGCCGGCTACGGCGAGGTGCTGCTGTCGCTGGCCGGACAGCCGGTCAAGTACGCCGCGACCGCCGACGCACCGCTGGAACGCGGTGCCGAGGTGTGGGTGACGGCGACGCCGTCGGTCACCTCGGTCGCCGTGCGCGCCGTCGAGCGCTGACGCGTCGGCCGTCCGTTCGCGTCGTATGCGTTCGCTCGCGTCGTATCCGTTCGTCTTCGACGTGCCAAAGCCGTGCCGCATCCGCGCATCCGCGCGTCCGCGCGTCCGCGACGCGCCGGTTCGTCCGCGACCGGTCCGTGCACGGTCCATCATCGACACGCCTCCTCGGGAGGCAGGGGGAAATCATCATGAGTCCAGTCGCCGTCGCAGCCGTCGGAGTCGTCGTACTCCTGGTCCTGCTGGCCCTCGTCGTCGTCACTCGGTACAAGGTCGCCGGTCCCAGTGAGGCGTTCATCATCACGGGCCGCCGCGGGAAGGAGTCCACCGATCCGGCCACCGGGCAGGTCTTCACCGACAACAGCGGCCAGAAGGTCGTGGTCGGCGGCGGCGTGTTCGTCGTCCCCTTCGTCCAGCAGCGCTACAGCCTGGACCTGTCCAGCCGGCACATCCCCGTCGCGGTGCGGGGTGCGGTCACCCTGCGCGGCATCAAGGCCAACCTCGAAGGGGTGGCCATCGTCAAGGTCGGCGGGACCGAGGACGCCATCAGGGCCGCCGCCCAGCGCTTCCTGCAACAGCAGGACGGGATCGTCGGCTTCACCCAGGAGGTCCTCTCCGGCGCGCTGCGGGCCATCGTCGGCCGCATGTCGGTGGAGGACGTGATCCGCGACCGGGCCGCCTTCGCCGGGCAGGTCGCGGAGGAGGCCGAGGCCAGCCTCTCCGGGCAGGGCCTGGTCCTGGACGCCTTCCAGATCCAGGACATCACCACCGAGGGCTCGTACCTGGAGGACCTGGGCCGGCCCGAGGCCGCCCGCGCCCGGCAGGAGGCCGACATCGCCGAGGCCAACGCACGGCGGGCCGCGGAGCAGGCCCGGCTCAAGGCGGAGGAGGAGATCGCGCTCGCGCAGCGCACGCTCTACCTGCGCCAGGCGGAGATCAAGGCCGAGACCGACGCGGCCGCGGCCCGGGCGGGCGCGGCCGGACCGCTCGCCGACGCCGACCGGCAGCAGCAGATCCTCACCGAGCAGGAGAAGGTGGCCGAACGGCAGGCCGCACTGACCGACCGGCAGCTCGACACCCAGGTGCGCAAGCCCGCCGACGCCAAGCGGTACGAGGCCGAACAGCAGGCGGAGGCCCAGCGCATCGCCCGGGTCAAGCAGGCGGAGGGCGAGCGCCTGGCCGGCATCGCGGCAGCCGAGGCGGAGGCCGAGCGCGCCCGCCTGACGGGTGAGGGCGAGAAGCAGCGCCGGCAGGCCCTCGCGGAGGCGGAGGCCATCGAGGGCGCCAAGCGCGGCGAGGCCGAGCGGGCGCGCCGCGCCGCCATCGCCGAGGCCGTCCGCCTGGAGGGTGACGCCGAGGCGGCCGCGATCGCCGCGAAGGGCGCGGCGGAGGCCGAGGCCATGCAGAAGCGGGCCGACGCCTTCGAGACGTACGGGGAGGCGGCCATGCTGCAGATGATGGTCGAGGCCCTGCCGCAGATCGTCGCCAAGGCCGCCGAACCGCTGGGCGCCATCGACAGGATGACCGTCATCTCCACCGACGGGGCTTCGAAGTTGTCCCGTACGGTCACCGACAACGTGGCTCAGGGGGTGGAACTGCTGGGCTCCGCCACCGGGATCGATCTGGGCGCGATGCTCCGCGGTCTCGCCGCGGACCGGGCCGGGACGGCGGGCGAGGCGGGAGCGGCGGCGGGAGCCGGACCGGCATCGGGTCCCGTGCCGGGTCGGGTCCCGGCTGCCGTACCCGTGAACGGCTCGATCCCCATCACGGACTGACCGCCGGGCCGAGCGCGGCCAGGGCGCGGGCGGCGTCGGGGCCGGCGGGCTGATAGACGACGAGTTGCTGGCCCGGGGCGGCGCGGACGTCGAAGGACTGGTAGGTCAGGCTCAGCGGGCCCGCCGCCGGGTGGTGGAGGTGCTTGGCGTCCTGGGTCTTGGCCAGCACGTCGTGGGTCGTCCACAGGCGGGCGAAGTCGGGGCTGCGGGCCGTGAGGGTGCGGACGACGTCGCGCAGGCGGGCGTGGTCCGGGGTGATGCCGGAGGCCTCGCGCAGGTGGCCCGCCGTCGCCCGGCAGGTGGCGGTCCAGTCCCGGTAGAAGGAGGGGGCCGCAGGGTCGAGGAAGACCATGCGGGCCAGGTTGTCCGCCGGCGAGAAGGGTGAATGCAGCGCCCGGGCGGGGGCGTTGGCCGCCAGGACGTCCAGGGCGGTGTTGACGACGAACGCCGGACAGTCGGCGAAGCCGTCGAGGAGGCGTCGCAGCTCCGGGCCGACCAGGTCGGTGGCGGGCCGGTCGGCCGGGGGTGTTCCGGCGAGGCGGTGCAGGTGGGCGTGGGCGTCGGGGGGCAGCCGCAGGGCGTGCGCGAGCGCGTCGACGACCTGGGGCGAGGGGTGGCGCTCGCGGCCCTGCTCCAGGCGGGCGTAGTAGTCCACGTTCACGTCGGCCAGGACGGCGACCTCCTCGCGACGCAGACCGGCGACCCTGCGTACGCCGTGGCTGGCCAGGCCGACGTCCTGCGGGCGCAGGGCCGCCCGGCGCGCGTGGAGGAACTCGCCGAGGGCCCGGTCCGCCGCGGTCGTCGTCGTGGTCATGGCACCAGGCTAGGGGGTGTCACGTCGACCGGGCCGGGTCAGGGAGCGGGGTCCGGTGTCATGGGGGCTCCCCAGGCCCGCAGGCCCGAGGGGAAGGACCGCGAGGCGGACGAGGGAGGCGACGCGGAGCGTCGTCGACCGAGGACAACGCGGCGGGGTGCGGCGCCGGGGCACGCGAGCCCGGCGTGATCGGCAACACCACCCCTGGGTCGTGTCCGCAGGGTCCGGCCCGCCCGCTGGGGGCCGGCACGCACGCCTGCCGCGTTGTCGTCGGACGCCGATCTGCCGCATCGCCCCCCTGCTCCGCCTTGCCGTCGCACGCACCGGTCCCGCCGGGAGTTGCCCCCAGCCGCCGTCGGGGGCATCTGCCGGCGGCGGCTGGCGGAGGGACTATGCGGACACGACCACCCTTGGCGCAGCTGTCGGATCACATGCCGAGCCCGCGTAGTCCGGTGCACCGCGTGTCCGGTGCCCACCGCGTTGCCGCCTTGTCGCCGGTCGCCGGTCGCCGGTCGCCGACGCACCGCCCCGCGTCCCCGCGTGCCCCCCCCGGGCGCAGGGGAGGGGGCGGGCTCTGCATGGGTGTGTCACGTCCTGGTTGGCGGTTCCGCCCCCGCCCAGACTCGGTCGGGCAGGACGGACCTGCACCCAGGGTTGAGGGGAAGGGCAGCATGACCAAGGTCGTGGCAATCACTGGCGCGAGCAGCGGCATCGGGGAGGCGACCGCCCGGCGGCTCGCCGCCGACGGGCACCGGGTGTTCCTCGGGGCGCGGCGCACGGAGCGGCTCGCGGCGCTGAGCGAGGAGATCAACGCCGCCGGTGGCGCCGCGGCGTACCGGCGGCTCGACGTCACCGACGCCGCCGACGTACGGGCCTTCGTGGCCGCGGCGGCCGAGCGGTACGGGCGCCTGGACGTGATGGTCAACAACGCCGGGGTGATGCCGCTGTCGCCGCTGGACGCGCTCGCGGTCGACGAGTGGGACCTGATGATCGACGTGAACGTACGGGGCGTGCTGCACGGGATCGCCGCCGCCCTGCCCGTGATGCGGGCCGGCGGCGCCGGGCACATCGTGAACATCGCCTCCGTGGGCGCCTACGAGGTGTCGCCGACGGCGGCCGTGTACTGCGCGACCAAGTTCGCCGTGCGGGCGGTGTCCGAAGGGCTGCGGCAGGAGTCGGCGGGTGACGTACGGGTCACCCTCGTGTCCCCGGGCGTCACCGAGTCCGAACTCGCCGACCACATCTCCGATCCGGCGGCGAGGGAGGCCATGAAGTCCTACCGCGCCGTGGCGCTGCCGGCCTCCGCCGTGGCGGACGCCATCGCCTACGCGGTGTCGCAGCCACCGGAGGTCGACGTCAACGAGATCGTCGTCCGTCCCGCCGCGAGCGCGCAGTGAGCGCGCCGGGCGACTGCGGCGACCTGCTCGGCCGGCTGCGGGTGCTGGAGGACAAGGAGGCACTGCGCGGGCTCCTGGTGCGGGGGTGGCGGGCGCTGGACCTCAAGGACTGGGGGGCCTGGACGGAGTGCTGGGCCGAGGACGCCGTGCTGGAGTTCGCGCCGTGGGGGGAGATCCGCGGGAGGGAGGCGATCCGGGAGAAGGTGGAGGGGGCGGAGGCGCCCTTCCGCCGCATGCAGCACCACCTCCTCAACACGCACTTCGAGGTCGACGGGGCGAACGCGGACCGGGCGACCGGCGTCGGTTACATGTGGTTCGTCGCCGTCACGGGCGAGGCGACGGGGTCCGCACCGTACTCGATGGGCGGCCCGTACGACTGGGAGTTCCGCCGGGCCCCGGACGGCAGCTGGCGCGTCACCCGCCAGACGCTCGGCGTCTGGTGGACCGCCGGGGAGGACACCGGCCCGGAGGCCTTCGGATAGGTCCGGGCCGGTCGGAGGATCTTGTGCGCCGGGCGCCGCGGACCATGGTCTCCCCACCGCACGAGAGCAGGGAACGCCCATGGAGTCGTACGCCCACCCGCCCGCCGAGGACCCGCTGTTCGGGACGGTCACCGTCGCTCTCGATCACGCTGCGGGCACGCTCGTCGTGGACGGCGACGGGGTGCCGCGGGTCGAGGTGCGGCGCGCCGACGGCACGGAGGTGGACGCCCAGGTGCCGATCGGGACGCGGGATCCCGCACGGCTGGCGATGGCCGTCGGGGGAGCGGAGGTGGGGCTGCGGCCCGCCAAGGGGTTCCTGACGCGCGGCTCCTACCGGGTCGAGGTCGGCGAGCAC
The DNA here is from genome assembly GCF_057371075.1 of Streptomyces sp. WAC03905. Taxonomy (NCBI): domain Bacteria; kingdom Bacillati; phylum Actinomycetota; class Actinomycetes; order Kitasatosporales; family Streptomycetaceae; genus Streptomyces; species Streptomyces sp. WAC03905. Next base: position 2,093,467 of record NZ_JBXYDZ010000003.1, on the reverse strand, counting down.
CGGTTCGTCCCCGTCTCCCTCGACGGCAGCCGGCTGTCGCGGGGCGGGGTGGCCCTCGGCACCTTCGTGTCGAGCGGCGACGGGCGGGTGACGGTCGACTGGGAGGAGGGGCGGCCGGAGGCGTACGACGCGGCCGTCGGCTACGCGCTCGCCGCGGCGTTCGGGACCGGCGCCGAACCCATGTGGAAGCTCACCCTGGACGCCGTACTGGAGTTGTGGCCCTGAAAACCGGAAACCGGAAATTGGCCACCTGTTCACCCGCTCCTATTGAGTGCGGCGGCGGCGTGGATATCGTGTCACGAGGTATCCGTGAACCGACTCCGCATCGAGGGAAACCATGAGCCAATCAGGGCGAACGGCAAGGCCGCGGCATTATCTGATGTGTCGTCCGCACTACTTCGACGTACGGTATTCGATCAATCCGTGGATGGACCCCACGAGGCCCACGGTGACGGAAACCAGCCTTTCCCAGTGGAAGCGGCTGCACGACCTCTTCGTCGAGCTCGGGCACCGGATCGACCTCGTCGAGCCGGTGCCCGACCTGCCCGACATGGTGTTCGCGGCCAACGGGGCGACCGTGCTCGACGGGCGGGTGCTCGTGGCCCGGTTCCGGCACGACTACCGGGCCGGAGAGTCCCCGGCGTACCTGGACTGGTTCGCGGAGCGGGGGTGGGGCGAGGTCCGGCAGGCGGAGTACGTGAACGAGGGCGAGGGCGACTTCCTGCTCGCCGGCGACACCCTGCTGGCGGGCAGCGGGTTCCGCAGCGACCCGCGTTCGCACGAGGAGGCGCAGGAGTTCTTCGGGCGCCCGGTGCTCGGGCTGACGCTGGTCGACCCGCGCTTCTACCACCTCGACACCGCGCTGTCGGTCCTCGACCGCGACGAGGTCATGTACTACCCGGCGGCCTTCTCTCCGGAGAGCCGCGAGGTGCTCGCGGACCGGTTCCCCGACGCGATCCTGGCCGGGGAGGCCGACGCGGAGGCGTTCGGGCTGAACGCCGTCTCCGACGGCCTGCACGTGGTGCTGCCCGAACGGGCGCGGGGGCTGGCGGCCCAGCTCGCGGAACGCGGCTTCGAGCCGATCGGTGTCGACCTCTCCGAGCTGCTCAAGGCCGGCGGCAGCGCCAAGTGCTGCACCCTCGAACTGCGTCCGGCGCCGGACGCGGGCTGACCGCCCGTATTCCTCCCGGGTGCGTTTCCATGGCACGGGCCGTCCGGCCCGTCCCCGCCCCGTATTCGGCCGACGCAATTCGTCGTGGCCGCCGCGGGGTCGTCCTGTCGACAGGACGACCCCGCGGTCGCACATCGGCCGAGTGAATTGTTATGCGGCGGGCCGGATGTATTTGATGGATTTCCGGCTCTGGCATTTTCCGCCCGCGTGCCGCCCGCGTATCGCAAGCGTGCCGCCCGTGTGCCGCCACGTGCGGCCGGCCGGGCGCGAGGCCGACCCCCGGCGTCCCGGTCGCTGTGGGGCTCTTGGGCTGCACGGCGCTGCACGGTGTCGCACTGCGGCGCCGCACAGGTACCGCACCTCCGCTCCGGCGGTGGCGACGAAGGGCCGGTCCGGAGCTGCAGGCGCTGGCGTGGCGCCACCTGGCTCAACTTGGCTCAGTAGTGGCACACGCTCTGACCTGCGACTTCGCATCCAGTGGCATCTGTGGTGCCAGATTGGCTCGCCATGGCGCCACATGTGTGTCATGCTGAGGTCATGGACCTCAGCCCCTATGTCGCAAGTCTTCGGCACGAGCTCGCGGTGGCCGCCGACGCGGGCGGCGAAGAAGCCCGCGCTCTCGCCGAGCGCCTCACCGCCCCGCTAGAGTCGGCAGCCAGACTCACCCTCCTGACCGCCCTGTCGGACGCCATGGGCGAGGTCACCCGGGAGCTCGCTCCCGGTTCGGTCGACGTGCGACTGCGGGGGCTCGAGCCCGAGTTCGTCGTGACCGCCCCGCCGAAGGAAGAGCCCTTCGAGGCGGCCGGCTTCGACGAGGCGCCCGCCGCCCTGCCCGCCGTGCCGCTCGCGCCGGAAGGGGAGGACAGCGGCACCGCACGCATCAACCTCCGACTGCCCGGCCACGTCAAGACGCGGGCCGAACAGGCGGCGGCGCGTGAGGGCCTCTCCCTCAACGCCTGGCTCGTCAGGGCGGTTTCGGGCGCCCTGGAGTCCGGCGGCGCCCGCCCGGCGGCCGATGCGCAGGCACCCCGGCGCGGCAGCGGCCGGCGGAGCTTCACCGGCTGGGTGAGCTAGGTCCTGTCGTCAAGGTGGCGCCGGTCAGGCCCGCGGTGCCGGGCGCCGGCCAGGTGCAACTTTGACGACAGGGCCAAGGGCCCCGGTGCCGCAGGGGGCGGCACCGGCACCAGATCACACCGGCGTACGGGAGCCGACCACTCCCGCGTCGTCTTCACGTCCCCGGAGCGGGGGCGGCCACCAGACCCACGAGGACGGGACAGCCATGCCTTCTTACAAGACCGAGGGACCCATCACCGCGACCATCCACGTCGAGGTCGGAGTCGCCCGGATCAGCGCCACGGACCGCACCGACACCGTGGTCGAGATCCACCCGCGCACCGCCGGGGACAAGGACGACCAGCGGGCCGCCGACGAGACGAAGGTCGACTTCAGCGACGGGAACCTGACGATCCGCACGCCTAAGGCGCGCGGTCTGTTCAGCGCCCGCGGGTCCGTCACCGTCGACGTCGCCCTGCCCGAGGGCTCGCGCCTCCTGGGCACCCTGGAGATGGGCGACATCACCTGCAAGGGGACGCTCGGCGAGTGCGAGGTCCGCACCAGCGCCGGCTACATCCGCCTCGACCAGGCCGGCCCGGTCCGGCTCAAGACGCAGCACGGGGACATCCAGCTGGACACGGCGGCCGGCGACGTCGACATCACCACCGGCTCGGGCGAGGTCCGGGTCCGTGCGATCGGCGGCGACGCCGACATCAAGAACTCCAACGGCAACACGTGGCTGGACGACGTGGCGGGCGACCTGCGACTGAAGGTCGCCAATGGAAACATCACCGTGGGCCGGGCGCAAGGGTCCGTGACGTCAAAGAGCTCGAACGGCAACGTACGCATCGAGGAAGTGGCGCGGGGCACCGTGGAGCTCCAGACTAAAGCCGGCAACCTCGAAGTCGGGATCCGCCAGGGCACTGCCGCCTGGCTCGACATCAACTCCCAGTCCGGGACGGTCTACAGCACCCTCGGATCCGCCGAAGGCCCCACCGAGGGCGCGGAGACCGTCAAGGTGCACGCGAGGACCAGCCTCGGTGACATCACCATCCAGCGTGCGCACGGCGCCTGACGTCAGAGCTCTGCCTCGCAACAGCTACGAAATGGAGGGGGCACGATGAGTGCCGCGACCGAACAGATGGCCCCGCCCGGGGGAATCAGCGCAGTCGGCCTGCGCAAGTCGTACGGGGAGAAGCTCGTACTCGACGGGATCGACCTGCACGTACAGGCGGGCACGATCTTCGCGCTCCTCGGTCCGAACGGCGCGGGGAAGACCACCACCGTCCAGATCCTCTCGACGCTCATCTCCGCCGACGGCGGCGAGGCGACCGTCGTGGGACACTCGCTGGACCGGAACGCGGACGCCATTCGTGCCGAGATCGGTGTCACCGGACAGTTCGCGGCGGTGGACGGCCTGCTGACCGCCGAGGAGAACATGCTCCTCATGGCGGACCTGCACCACCTCGACCGCGCGGAGGGCAAGCGCCGCACCGCCGAATTACTCCGGCAGTTCGAACTCACCGAAGTGGCCGGCAAGATGGCCTCCACCTTCTCCGGTGGCATGCGCCGCAAGCTCGACCTGGCGATGACCCTCGTCGGCAACCCCCGCCTGATCTTCCTCGACGAGCCGACCACCGGCCTCGACCCGCGCAGCCGCCGCACCATGTGGCACCTGATCCAGCAGCTCACCGCCCAGGGCGTGACCATCTTCCTCACCACGCAGTACCTGGAGGAGGCCGACCAGCTCGCCGACCGGATCGCCGTCCTCGACAAGGGCAAGATCGTCGCCGAGGGCACCGCGGACGAGCTGAAGCGCCGGATCCCCGGCGGCCACATCCGCCTCCAGTTCTCCGACGTGCTCGGCCTGGACGCCGCCGCCCGCCGCCTCGCCCTCGGCCCCGGCGCCCGCGACGAGGAGAAGCTCACCCTGCAGATCCCGAGCGACGGCAGCATCCCGGCCCTGCGCTCCGTACTGGACCTGCTGGAGAGCGCCGGAGTCGAGGCGGACGCGCTGACCGTCCACACGCCCGACCTGGACGACGTCTTCCTCGCCCTCACCGGCGACGGCTCCCGCCACCACGCCACGACCGTTCCCAGCCCCGCCGACGCGGTGAAGGAGGCCCGGCGATGAGCACGACGTACGCGATGCGCGACTCGATGACGATGCTGCGCCGCAACCTCAAGCACGCCCAGCGCTACCCGTCGATGACGATCTCGATCGTCGCGATGCCGATCCTGATGCTCCTGCTGTTCGTGTACGTCTTCGGCGGCGCGCTCGGCGCAGGCATCGAACTGCCGGGCGGCGGCACGGGCGACCGCGGCGACTACACCAACTTCGTCGCCCCCGGCATCCTGTTGATGGCCGCCACCGCCGGCGCCGTCTCGACCGCCGTCTCCGTCTGCACCGACATGACCGAAGGCATCATCAACCGCTTCCGGACCATGTCGATCTCGAAGTCCTCCGTGCTGACCGGTCACGTCGTCGGCAACGTCATCCAGACCATGATCAGCCTGGTCCTGGTCATCGGCGTCGCGCTCCTGGTGGGCTTCCGGCCCAACGCCACCGTCGTCGAGTGGCTCGCCGCCCTCGGCATCCTGGCCCTGCTCGCCTTCGGCCTCAGCTGGCTCTCCGCGGCCATCGGCCTGGGCTCCAGCAGCGTCGAGGCGGCGAGCAACGCCCCCATGCCGCTGACCTTCCTGCCCTTCCTCGGCAGCGCGATCGTCCCGCCGGAGTCCATGCCGGTCGGCCTGCGCTGGTTCGCCGAGTACCAGCCCTTCACCCCGATGACCGACACCCTGCGCGGCCTGCTCATGGGCACGGAAATCGGCAACAGCGGCTGGCTGGCGCTGGGTTGGGGCGTCGTCCTCAGCCTCCTCGGCTTCCTGTGGGCCCGCTCGGCCTTCAAGCGCGAGGCGAAGATCTAGCGCGGTCCCGTCGACGCGCGCACCGCAACGCGAACGGGGCTGCCCGGCCGGAAGGCCGGGCAGCCCCGTTCGCGTTGCGGTGCGCTCCGGCCGTCCCGTCGACGGGACGGCCGGCAGCGCGCGGCGGGCCGCGGACAACGGGACACGGTGGCCGAAAACGCAAGCCGGAATCGCTCACCAGTGCCGCAGTGGCAGAGCCGTACGAGCATTCCTTGCCCGGCCCGCGGGGCCACTCCTACGATCAATCCGGAAGAGCGGGGAAACGAATTCACGGCTGATCCGATCCGGCCCCCTGCGCCACGAGGACAAGGCGCCGCATTCCATATTCCGTTTCCCTCTTCGAGCTTCCCGATTCCATCCGTCGAAATGCAGAGGGGCCATGGTCGTGCACACAGGCAGCCACGCAACGGAAACCACCGCCGGACTGGTCGTCGAAAGCCCCTTCCTGTGGCGGGCCAGGCGGCCCGGACACCGTCACCAACTGGTCTGCTTCCCGCAGGCGGGCGGCGGCGCCGGCGCCTTCAACGACTGGGTGCACCAGCTCCCCGCCGACATCGAGGTGGTCGCCGTCCAGCTGCCCGGCCGGCAGAACCGGATCCTGGAGGACCCCGCCACCGAGGTCGGCCCGCTCGTACGGACGCTGGCGCAGGCCCTGCGCCCCGTACTGGACGGCCCCTTCTCCTTCTTCGGCCACTCCTGCGGAGCCCTGCTGGCCTTCGAGCTGGCCCTGGCCCTCCAGGCCCGCGGCGGCCCCGTGCCGGCCCACCTCTTCGTCTCCGGCCAGGCCTCGCCCGTACCCTTCCGCGACCGCCCCCAGCTGCACGGACTCTCCGACGAGGAGTTCCGCGCCGAGGTGCTGCGGCTCGGCGGCTTCGACGAGGAACTCGCCGAGGACGAGGACGCCATGGAGGCCCTGCTGCCTCCCGTCATGGACGACTTCACGCTCTGGGAGCGGCACGCCATGCCCGTCGACGCCCGCCTCGACATCCCCGTCACCGCCCTCGTCGGCGCGTCCGACAGCAGGGCGCCGCGCGCCGAGATGGAGAGCTGGGGCGCCCACACGGACAAGGCGTTCGACCTGCGCGTCTACCCCAGCGGGCATTTCTACCTCTTCGAGCCGCAACTGGGCTCCGAGCTGCTCGAATTCATCGCCGGGAAGGTCCTCGCGCCCTAAGCTCCCGATGGGCAATGCCTGTATGGCAGCTTTTTCGGGTTGCCGCGCCACCGGCCCGGCTGCGATTAATTGAGAAATCAAACCCACGAGATTCCCGGTCTTCATGTCCAACCATTGGGGGATGGTCGCTTTGTGCTCGTTCCATGACGCGGCGGTGCCGGTGGCGACGATTCCTGAAATGTTCGAGAAGCAGGTCGTCGCCGCACCGGACGCCGTCGCCCTCGTCTTCGGCGGGACGTCGCTGACCTACCGCGAACTCGACGCGCGGGCCAACCGCCTGGCCCGGCTCCTGGTGGCGCGCGGCGTCGGTCCGGAAACCGTCGTCGGCGTGGCCCTGCGGCGCTCGCCGGAGCTGTGGACGGCCGTCCTCGCGGTCCTCAAGGCCGGCGGCGCCTACCTCCCCATGGACGCCGCGTACCCCGCCGAGCGCCTGCGGTACATGGCGCGGGACTCCGGCGCCCGCCTGGTCCTGGCAGACACCCCGACCGGCGGTGAACTTCCCGAACTGCCCGCCCCCGTACTGCTGCTGGACGTCCCCGACACCCTCGCGGCGATCGCCCGCGAGGCCGCGGGCCCGCTCACCGACGCCGACCGGATCCGCCCCCTGCGCGTCGCACAGACCGCGTACGTCATCTACACCTCGGGATCCACCGGGCGCCCCAAGGGCGTCGCCGTCACCCACCACGGCCTCGCCCCGCTGCTCGCCACGCACGCCGAGCGGCTCGGGGCGGGCCCCACCAGCCGCGTCCTGCAGTTCGCCTCGCCGAGCTTCGACGCCTCGGTGTGGGAGATGTGCATGGGCCTGCTCTCCGGAGCCGCCTTCGTCCTCGCGGACAAGGACGAACTGGCCCCCGGCGACCCGCTGGCCGCCACCGTCGCCCGGCACGGCGTGACCCACGTGACGCTGCCGCCCCCGGTCCTCGCCGCGCTCCTGGCCGGCGCACTGGACGGCGTCGAGACCCTCGTCGTCGCCGGGGACGCCACCACCCCCGAGCTGGTCGCCACCTGGTCGGCCGGCCGCCGCATGATCAACGCGTACGGCCCCACCGAGACCACCGTGTGCGCCACCATGAGCGCGCCCCTCGCCGGGGACGGCCGCGTACCGCCCATCGGAGGGCCGATCACCGACACCACCGTGCACGTCCTCGACGACGCGCTGCGCCCGGTCGCCGCCGGGGTGACCGGCGAACTGTACGTGTCGGGCGCCTCGCTGGCCCGCGGCTACCTGGGCCGCCCCGACCTGTCCGCCCAGCGCTTCGTGGCCTGCCCCTTCGGCGGACCCGGCGCGCGGATGTACCGGACCGGGGACCTCGTCGAGCCGACCCCCGACGGCACCCTCGTCTTCCGCGGCCGCGCCGACACCCAGGTCAAGATCCGCGGCATCCGGATCGAACCCCTGGAGATCGAAGCCGTCCTCAGCGCCCACCCCGGCGTCGCCGACGCCGCGGTCCTCCCCTACGAGCAGAGCGGCGGCCGCCGCCTGGTGGCCTACGTCGTGCCCGCCGCCTCCGGCCGCCCCGGCCACGAGGGCCCGCAGGGCGGCGGGTACGGCAGCATCGCCCTCGACTCCGGCTTCGGCGCCGGCGAGCTGCGCGCGTACGCCGGCCGCCACCTGCCCGACCACATGGTCCCCGCGGCCTTCGTCCTGCTGGACCGGCTGCCCCTGACGCCGAACGGCAAGCTCGACAAGGCCCGCCTGCCGGAACCGGAGTTCAAGGGGAGCACCTACCGGGCCCCGCGCACCCCGCAGGAGGAGATCCTCGCAGAGCTGTACGCGAAGGCCCTCGGCCTCGGCCAGGTCGGCATCGACGACGACTTCTTCACCCTCGGCGGCGACAGCATCCAGTCGCTCCAGGTCGTGTCCTGGGCGCGGGCCCGCGGCCTGGTGGTCACCGCCCGCCAGGCCGTCGAGCACCGCACCGTCGCGCGCCTCGCCGAGATCGCCGTCGCCAACGGGCGCGGCGAGGCCGGCGGACCGGTCCTGGAGGAGCTCGACGGCGGCGGCACGGGCTGGATGCCCCTGCTGCCCGTCGCCCGCTGGATCCGAGACTGGGGCCCCGGCTTCGACCGCTTCCTCCAGGCGATGGTGCTGGAACTGCCCGAGGACATCGACGCGGCCGGCCTGGCCGCCACCCTCACCGCCGTCGTGGACCGTCACGACCTGCTGCGCTCGCGTCTGGTGCCCGCGTCCGGCGGCGACGGCGGAAGCGCCGGCGACGCGGACGGGGACGCGGACGGGGACGCGGACGGGGACGCGGACGGGGACGCGGACGGCCAGGGGCACACCGACGGGCTCCTCGTCGCGCCCGCCGGCTCCGTGGCCGTGGAGCCGCTGCTGCACCGCGTCACCTGTGACGGCCGCTGGGACGAGGAGTCCTGGCGCACCCTGCTCCTCGCCGAACTGGACCGGGCCGCCGGCCGGCTGGACCCGGCCGCCGGCGTGGTGGCGCAGTTCGTGTGGTTCGCCCCCGAGCGGGGACCGGGCCGGCTGCTGCTCGCCCTGCACCACCTGGTCGTGGACGGCGTGTCCTGGCGCATCCTGATGCCCGACCTCGCCGCCGCCTGGCAGCAGGTCCGGGCCGGCCGCACCCCCGAACTTCCCCCCGTCGCCACCTCGATGCGCCGCTGGGCGCACGCCCTGGCCGACGAGGCGCAGCGCCCCGAGCGGGTCGCGGAGCTCGACCTGTGGCGGTCGGCCGTCGAAGGCCCCGACCCGCTGCTCGGCGCCCGCCGCCTGGACCCGGCCGTCGACGTACGCGCCCGCGTGCACACCACCCGCGTGGAGCTTCCCGGTGTCCGTCACCGAGGCCCTCCTCACCGACCTCCCCGCGGCCTTCCGGGGCGGCGTCAACGACGGGCTGCTCGCCGCGCTGGCCCTGGCCCTCGCACAGTGGCGGCGCACCCGCGCCGACGCCGACGCGCGTGCGGACGCGGACGCCCCGGCCGGCGCACTGATCCGCCTCGAAGGACACGGCCGCGAGGAGGCCGCCGCGCCCGGCGCGAACCTCGCCCGCACCCTGGGCTGGTTCACGACCGCCTTCCCGGTACGCCTCGACCTCACCGGGGTGGACCTCGACGAGGCCCTCGCGGGCGGCCCGGCCGCCGGCCTGGCCGTCAAGAAGGTCAAGGAACAGCTCCTGGCCCTCCCCGACAAGGGCATCGGCTACGGCCTGCTGCGCCACCTCAACCCGCGGACCGCCGCCGTCCTGGAGCAGCACTCCATCGGGCAGGTCGGCTTCAACTACCTGGGCCGCTTCTCGTCGGCCGCCGACCTGCCCGCCGACCTGCGCGGCTCGGGATTCACCCAGGCCCCCGAGACGGCGGCCTTCGCCGAACTGTCCGAGCTGGACGCCGCCCAGGACCCGCGGATGCCGGCCTCCGCCGAACTGGACGTCAACGCCTCGGTCGCCGACCGGCCCGCCGGACCCGTGCTGCACGCCGTGTTCAGTGCCCCCGAGGGCGTGCTCTCCCCGACCGAGGTGGCGGAGATCGCCGACCTGTGGCGCACCGCGCTGGAAGCACTCGCCCGGCACGCGGCCACCCCCGGCGCCGGCGGTCTGACCCCCTCGGACCTGCCGCTGGTGACGGCGACCCAGCACGACATCGACGGCTGGGAACGCCGCTTCCCGGGCCTGACGGACGTCTGGCCCACCACCGCACTCCAGTCGGGCCTGCTCTTCCACTCGGTCTTCGAGGACTCCTCCTTCGACGCCTACCAGGTGCAGTACGCCCTGCACCTGTCGGGCGAGGTGGACCCGGCCCGGCTGCGCGCGGCCGGCCAGTCCCTCCTCGACCGGCACGCCGGACTGCGGACCGCCTTCGTGCACAACGCCTACGGGGACCTCGTCCAGCTCGTCCTCGACGCCGTCACCCTGCCCTGGCAGGAGATCGACCTGTCCGGCGCGGACGAGGCGGAGCGCACGCAGACCTTCGAACGGTTCCTCGCGCAGGACCTGACCAGGCACTTCGACCAGGTCGCGCCGCCGCTGCTGCGGATGACCCTGGTGCGCACCGGCGCCCGCACCCATGAACTCGTACTCACCGCCCACCACGTCCTGTTCGACGGCTGGTCGGTGCCGTTGCTGATGCAGGACCTGCTGACCTTCTACGCCTCGGACGGCCGGGCCACCGCGCTGGAACCGGCCCGCAACCACCGGGACTTCCTCGCCTGGCTCGCCCGGCAGGACCCCGAGGAGTCCGCCCGGGTCTGGCGCGAGGAGCTCAGCGGGGTGGGGGAGCCGACCCTCCTCGCCCCGCTGCTCCCCGCCCCGGGGAACGTCCTGGGGAACGCCCCGGCGGACCCTGCCGGGGACAGCGCGATGCGGCAGGCGGAGGTGCCGCTGCCGCCGGCGGCCTCCCGGGACCTCCAGCGGCGCGCCGCCGACCTGGGCGTCACCCTGAACACGGTGGTCCAGGGCGCCTGGGCGATGCTGCTGGCCCAGCTCACCGGCCGCCGGGACGTGGTCTTCGCGTCCACCGTCGCGGGCCGCCCGCCCGCGCTGCCCGGCGTGGACTCCACGGTCGGCATGTTCCTCAACACCCTCCCGGTACGGGTGCGGTGCGCGCCCGCCGACACGGTCGCCGAGCTGCTCACCGCCCTCCAGGGCCGGCAGGCCGCGCTCATGGACCACCACCACGTCGGCCTCGGCGAGATCCAGCAGGCCGCGGGAGTCGACTCCCTCTTCGACACGATCATCGGCTTCGAGTCCTTCCCCATGGACCGGGCCGGCATCGTCGAGGCCAGCCGGCTCGCCGGGATCTCGATCACCGGCATCCGCTCCTTCACCGCCAGCCACTACCCGGTGACGGTGCTCGCCTTCATCGAGCCCGACCGGCTGCGCCTGGCGGTGCAGTACCGGCACACCGTGCTCGCCCCGGCCGTCGCCGAGGCCCTCGCCGCCCGCTTCGGGGCGATCCTGCGGCAGGTGGCCGAGGACACCTCCCGCCGGGTGGGCACGGTGGAGGTACTGGAGCCCGCCGAGCGCGACCGGCTCCTGGACGGCCTCGCCACCGCCGGAGCGGCCGAGGACGACGCGGCCGCCCGCGCGGCCGCCGACACGGTCCCCGCGCTCTTCGAACGGCGCGCGGCAGCCACCCCCGACGCCGTGGCGGTGATCGACGGCGCGGAGTCCCTGACCTACCGCGAGCTCGACGAGCGGGCGAACCGGCTCGCGCACGCCCTGGCCGGGCGCGGCGCCCGCCCCGAGACGCCGGTCGCCCTGGCCCTGCCCCCGTCCGCCGAACTGGTCGTCGCGCTGCTCGGCGTACTGAAGTCCGGAGCCGCCGTCCTCCCCCTGGACCCGCGGCACCCCCGGGAGCGCCTCGCGCGGATCCTGGCCGACGCACGGCCGCTGCTGGTCCTCGCCGGCCCGGACACGGCCGCCGCCCTGCCGGACACCGCCGTCCCCGTCCTCGCCCCGTCGGACGCGGACGACGGGGACGGCGCACCCGCCCCGGCGGGCCCCCGGCCCCGGGCCGGCACGCTCGCCCACCTCGCGTACACCACCTGCGGGCCGGCCGGCCCGACCGGGGTGGAGACCGCCCACGGCCAGCTCACCGGCCGGGTGCCCGGGCTGCTCGCACGGCTCGGCCCCGCGGCCGGGCGGCGCCTGCTGCTGGGCGCCGCCCCCGACGCGGGACTGCCCGTCGCGGAGATCGTCACCGCCCTCTGCGCCGGCGGTGGCGTCGAAGTGCTCCCCGACGGTGCGGCGGCCACGGGCGGACTGCTCGCCACGAGCCCCTCCGCCTGCGCCGACCTCCTCGACGGGGCGGTGGACGACATCGCAGCGGACGCCCTGGTGTTCTCGGGCGAGCCCCTCCCGGCCGCGCTGGCGCTGCGGGCGGCCGCCGCGGCCCCCGCCGCCCGCCTGGTCAACCTCCACGGGCACCCCGAGACCGGCCCCGCCACGGCCTGGTCACCGCAGGACGGCGAGCAGCCCCCCGGGACCGGGACCGTGCCCGCGGGAACGCCGCTGGCCGGCGTGCGCGCGTACGTCCTCGGCGCGGGCCTGGTCCCCGTACCGCACGGCGCCGTCGGGGAGCTGTACCTCGCGGGCGGCGCGCCCGCCCGCGGCTACCGGGGCCACGGCGCGCTGACCGCCCAGCGGTTCGTCGCCGACCCCTTCGGGCCGCCCGGAGCACGGATGTTCCGCACCGGCGACCGGGTCCGCTGGACCACGGAGGACCGGCTGGAACTCCTCGGCCGTACCGGCCCGGAGGCCGCCGTCCGCGGCACCCGCCTCGACCCGGCCGAGGTCGAGGCCGTCCTCACCGGACACCCCGCCGTGGAGCGGGCCGTCGTGGTCGTCCGCGAGGGCCACGGCCCCGGCGGCACCGCCCAGGCGGTGGGCTACGTCGTGCCCCCCGACGGCCACGGCGTGCCCGACCCCGCGGCCCACGCCGACCTCGTACGGGCGTACGCGGCCCGGGAGTTGCCCGCGGCCCTGGTCCCGGCGGTCGTCGTGACGCTGGAGCGGCTGCCCCTGACGCCCGACGGCGGCACCGACCGGGCGGCACTGCCCGAGCCGCAACCGCCCGCCCGCCCCTACCGGGCGCCGCGCACCCCGCAGGAGGCGGCCCTCTGCGAGCTGCTGGCGGAGGTGCTCGGCGTCGAACGGGTCGGCCTGAACGACGACTTCTTCGAACTGGGAGGCAACTCCCTGCTGGCGACACGGCTCACCAGCCGCATCCGGAAGGTGCTCGGGGTGAGCGTGCCCCTGAGGTCGGTCTTCGAGTCCCACGCAATTTCAGAGCTTTCGCGCACGGTCAGGAACGCAGGCACGTCGAGCCGGCCTCGACTGCGCAAGATGGACAGGAGTGGACAGTAAAATGATCCCGTTGTCGTTCGCACAGCGTCGGTTGTGGTTCATCGACCGGTTCGAGGGGCCGTCGGCCACGTACAACGTCCCCTTCCTCGTGCGGTTGACGGGCGAACTGGACCGGGCCGCGCTGCGGTCGGCCGTGCGCGATGTCGTGGCCCGGCACGAGAGCCTCCGTACGCTCATCGTGGTCGACGAGCAGGGCGTGCCCTCGCAGCGGGTGCTGCCCGTGGACGAGGCCCGCCTCGACGTACCGCTCGTGGAGGTCGCTCCCGAGGCACTCGACGAGGCCGTGCGCGAGGCGGCCCAGTACACCTTCGACCTGTCCGCGGAGATACCCGTCCGCGCCACCCTGCTGCGCTCCGGCGAGCGCGAGCACGTCCTGCTCCTGCTGGTCCACCACATCGCCAGCGACGGCGAGTCGATGGAACCGCTCTCCCGCGACCTGGCCGCCGCGTACACCGCCCGGCTGGGCGGCGGCGCCCCGCAGTGGGCCGACCTGCCGGTGCAGTACGTCGACTACACGCTCTGGCAGCGCGAACTGCTCGGCGACGAGCACGACCCCGGCAGCGTGGTCTCCACCCAGGTCGGCTACTGGAAGGACGAGCTCCGCGGCGTGCCGACGCCGCTGCGCCTGTCCACGGACCGCCCCCGCCCGCCGGTGGCCAGCCACCGCGGCGACACGGTCGGCTTCCCCATCGACGCGGAGCTGCTCGCCGCCGTCGAGACCCTGGGCCGCGAGCGCGACATGACCGTCCCGATGGTCCTCCAGGCCGCCCTCGCCGTGGTGCTCCAGCACCTGGGCGCCGGCCACGACATCGCCATCGGCTCCACCGTCGCGGGCCGGACCGACGACGAACTCGCCGACCTCGTCGGCTTCTTCGTCAACACGTGGGTGCTGCGCACCGACCTCTCCGGCGCCCCGACCTTCGACCGCGTGCTGGAGCAGGTGCGCCAGAAGGCGCTGACGGCCTACGACAACCAGGACGCGCCCTTCGAGCACCTGGTGGAGGTCCTCAACCCGGAGCGGTCCACGGCCTACCACCCGTTGTTCCAGGTCATGTTCACCTGGGAGAACGAGGCCTGGATCGACCTGGAGCTGCCGGGTCTGGAGCGGGCGCGCTTCGAGGTGCTCGCCACCCCGACGGCCAAGTTCGACCTGGAGTTCAACTACTTCTCGGACCCCGAGGGCCCGGGCATGCTCTGCTACCTGGAGTACGCCACCGACCTCTTCGACCGCTCCACGGCGCAGTCCGTCGTGGACCGCTACCTGCGGGTGATCCGCGAGGTCGTCGCCCGTCCGGACCGGCCGGTCGCACTGGCCCCCGTACTGGACCAGGACGAACTGGCCACCGTCGTCGACGCGTTCAACGACACGACCGCCGAGCTGCCGCCGGTCACGGTCGGGCAGCTCTTCGAGCGGCAGGCCGCGGCCACCCCGGACGCCGTCGCGCTGGAGGCCGGGGACGAGACCCTCACCTACGGCGAACTCGACGCGCGGGCCGGGCGGATCGCCCGCGGACTCGCCGCCCGCGGCGCCGGCGCCGAGACCCTGGTGGGCGTCGCCCTGCCACGCACCGCCGACCTGGTGGCGGGCCTCCTCGGCGTGCTCAAGGCCGGCGCCGCCTACCTGCCGATCGACCCCCGGTACCCCAGCCGCCGCCTGGACTTCATCCTCCAGGACGCCGCGCCCGCACTGATCCTGACCGACCCGGAGACGGTCGGCGTCCTGCCGCCGGCGGAGGTCCCGCGGCTGTTCGTCGGCGACCTCGGTGCCGGCGACCCCCAGGACGGGCCGGCTCCGCGCCCGCCGCCCGGCCGGGCCAGACCGCCTACGTCATCTACACCTCCGGCTCCACCGGTACCCCCAAGGGCGTCGCGATCACCCACGCCAACGTGGTGAACGACGTCCTCGGACTGGCCTCGGAGATCGGCGTCGGCGCCGGGACGCGCGTCCTGGCCGGCACCTCGGTCAACTTCGACGTGTCCGTCTTCGAGATCTTCGCGACGCTCTGCTCCGGCGGCACCGTCGAACTGGTGCGTGACGCACTGGTGATCGGCGAGCGCGGCGGCTGGCACGGCGGTGTGATCAGCACCGTCCCGTCCGTCTTCGCGGAACTGCTCGGTCAGGTGGGCGGCGACGCCATCCGCGCCGACACCGTGGTCTTCGCCGGCGAGGCCCTCCCCACCGCCCTCGTGCACCGCGTGCGCGAGGCGATCCCCGGCGTCCGCGTCGTCAACGCCTACGGCCAGAGCGAGTCGTTCTACGCCACCACCTTCGCCCTGTCCGCCGACGAGGAGTGGGACGGCGCCGGCAGCGCCCCCATCGGCTCCCCGCTCGGCAACGTCCGCACCTACGTCCTCGGCCCCGGCCTGCGGCCCGTCCCGGCCGGGGTGGTCGGCGAGCTGTACGTCGCGGGCGAGATCGGCCGCGGCTACTTCGGCCGCGCCGCCCTGACCGCCGACCGCTTCCTCGCCGACCCCTACGGCGCACCCGGATCGCGCATGTACCGCACCGGCGACCTGGCGCGCTGGAACACCACCGGGCAGCTGGAGTACGCGGGCCGCGACGACGCGCAGATGAAGGTGCGCGGCTTCCGCATCGAACCGGGCGAGATCGAGGCCGTCCTGACCGACCACCCGGGCGTCGCCCAGGCCGTGGTCACCATCCGCGAGGGCCGCGGCAGCAAGCAGCTCGTCTGCCACGTCGTCCCGCTCGACGCCGACCAGGGCGGCTTCGGGACCGTCGCCAGCCTCGGCGATCTCGACGTGGACCTGACCACCAACGTGTCGGTGCGCGAACTGCGGCGCTTCGTCGCGGCCCGGCTGCCCGAGTTCATGGTGCCGTCCGTGTTCGTCATGATCGGCCGTCTGCCGCTGACCGCCAACGGCAAGCTCGACCTCGCGGCCCTGCCCGAGCCGGACTTCAGCGGCGGTGAGTACCGTGCCCCGCGGGACGCCGTCGAGGAGGTCCTCGCCACCGTCTACGCCGAGGTCCTCGGCCTCGACCGGGTCGGCATCGACGACGACTTCTTCGCCGTCGGCGGCGACAGCATCCGCTCCATCCAGGTCGTCTCCCGCGCCCGCGCCGCCGGCGTCGAGGTCAGCCCGCGCCAGATCTTCGACCACCGCACCGTCGCCGAACTGGCCGCGGTCGCCACCCTCGGCGCCGAGGCCGGCGCCGCACCGCGGCTCGCCGAACTCGACGGCGGCGGCACCGGCCGGATGCCGCTGCTGCCGATCGGCGCCTACCTGCTCGAACTGGGCGAGGACACCGACCGGTTCGCCATGTCCACCACCGTCGAGCTGCCCGAGGGCATCGACCGGCCCGGGCTCGCCGCCACCCTCGGCGCGGTCCTGGACCGCCACGACGTCCTGCGCTCCCGGCTCGTCACCGGCGAGGACGGCGCCGCCCTGGAGGTCGCCGCGCCCGGCACGGTCGACGCCGACGCGCTGATCCACCGCGTAGCGTGCGACGGCCGCTGGGACGAGCGGTGGTTCGAGCGGGCCACCGCCGAGCTGGACGCGGCCACCGGACGGCTGGACGCCGCCGCCGGCACCATGGCGCAGTTCGTCTGGTTCGCCCCCGAGGACGGCGCCGGCCTGCTGCTGCTGGTCCTGCACCACTTCGTGGTCGACGGCGTGTCCTGGCGCATCCTGCTGCCGGACCTCGCCGCCGCCTGGGAGCAGGTCCGTACGGGCCGCACCCCCGAACTGCCGGGCACGGGCACCTCGGCCCGCCGCTGGGCGCACGCCCTCGCCGACGAGGCGCGCACGCCCGCACGCGTCGCCGAACTGGGCCTGTGGCGCTCGGTCGTCGCCGGACCCGACCCCCTCCTGGGATCGCGGCCCCTCGACCCCGCCGTCGACGTCATGTCCACCGTGGACCACACCTGGCTCACGCTCCCCGCGCCGGTCACCGAGACCCTGCTGACCACCCTCCCGGCCGCCTTCCACGGCGGTGTCAACGACGGCCTGCTCGCCGCGCTGGCCCTGGCCGTCGCCCGCTGGCGCGCGGCGCGCGGCACCGACGCGTCCTCCACCCTGATCCGCGTCGAGGGACACGGACGTGAGGAGGACGTCGTCCCCGGCGCCGACCTGTCGCGCACCGTGGGCTGGTTCACCACCATGTTCCCGGTCCGCCTCGACCTCGCCGGGATCGACCTCGACGAGGCGTTCGCGGGCGGCGCCGCCGCCGGAGCCGCGGTCAAGGCCGTCAAGGAGCAGCTGCTGTCCCTCCCGGACAAGGGCCTCGGCTACGGCCTGCTGCGGTACCTGAACCCGCAGACCGCCGACGTGCTGCGCCGGTACCCCACCGGCCAGATCGGCTTCAACTACCTCGGCCGCTTCTCCTCCTCGGACGCGCCCGAGCACCTGCGCGGCCCGGGCTGGACCCTCGCCGAGGGCACCACCGAGCTGATCGCCCGGCCGGGCGACCGGATGCCTGCCCTGACCACCCTCGACGTGGGCGCGCTCGTCACCGACACCGAGGACGGGCCGCAGCTCACCGCCCGCCTCGCCTTCCCCGCCGGTCTCCTCGCCAAGGAGGACGTCGAGGAGCTCGCCGAGCTGTGGAGCACCGCCCTGCAGGCCCTCGCCCGGCACGCCGCCGCGCCCGGAGCGGGCGGCCTGACCCCGTCGGACGTGCCGCTGGTGACGGTGGGCCAGGACGAGATCGAGGCCTGGGAGGAGCGCCACCCCGGCCTGCAGGACGTCTGGCCGCTGACCACCATGCAGGACGGCCTGCTCTTCCACGCCCAGCTCGCCGGCTCCACCTTCGACGCCTACCAGATGCAGCTCGTCCTCCACCTCGCCGGTGAGGTCGACCCGGCCCGTATGCGGGCCGCCGGGCAGGCGCTCCTCGACCGGTACGCCAACCTCCGCGCCGCGTTCGTGCACGACGCGGCGGGGGACCGGGTGCAGGTCGTGCGCGACCGCGTCGAGCTGCCCTGGCAGTACCTCGACCTCAGCGGCTTCGGCGAGGACGGCCGCGACGAGGCGCTGAGGCGCTTCCTCGCGGAGGACCACGCCTCGCACTTCGACCTGGCCCGGGCCCCGCTCGTGCGGATGTCCCTCGTCATGATGGCGCCCGACCGCTGGGAGCTCGTCCTCACCGCTCACCACGTCCTCTTCGACGGCTGGTCGATCCCGGTCCTCATGCAGGACCTGCTGCGGCTGTACGGCTCCCACGGCGACGCCTCCGCGCTGCCGCGGGTGCCCGGCTACCGCGACTTCCTGGTGTGGCAGGCCGGCCAGGACCGCGAGGCCTCCGCCCGCGCCTGGGCCGCCGAACTCGCCGGAGTGGAGTCGCCGACGCTGATCGCCCCGGACGCGGGCGCCGCCGCCGACCCGGCCGGCATCGGCCAGATCGACATCCCGCTGTCCGCGGACGCCGCCCGCGACCTCGGCCGGCGCGCCGCCGAACTGGGCCTCACCCTCAACACCCTCGTCCAGGGCACCTGGGCGCTCGTCCTCGCCGGCCTGACCGGCCGCCGGGACGTCGTCTTCGGCGCCACCGTCTCCGGCCGCCCGCCCGTCGTCCCCGGCGTCGACGCGATGGTCGGCCTGTTCATCAACACCCTGCCCGTCCGGGTCGAGTGCACCCCCGGCGCCACCCTCGGCGGCCTGCTGCGCGACCTCCAGGACCGGCAGAGCGCCCTGCTCGACCACCACCACCACGGGCTGCTGGACATCCACCGCTCGGTCGGGCTGAACGTCCTCTTCGACACCCTCGTCGGCTTCGAGTCGTACCCGATCGACGGCGTCGCCATCAAGGAGGCCAACTCCGCCGCGGGCATCGCCGTCACCGGCATCAGCCCGCTCAGCGGCGCCCACTACCCGCTGGTCGTGATGGCCTTCGCCGACCCGCACCTGCGCGTCGCCCTCCAGTACCAGCACCACCTCTTCGACCCGGAGACCGTCCAGGGCATCGCCGTCCGTTTCGCGCGGATCCTCCAGGAGCTCGTGGCTGACCCGGACGCCCGCGTCGGCTCGGTGCACGTCCTGGAGTCCGCCGAACGGGCCCGGATCCTGGACGAGTTCAACGACACCGCCGTCGCCGTCCCCGGCCGGACCGTCCCCGCCCTGTTCGAGGAGCGGGCCGCCGCCGCCCCGGACGACATCGCCGTCGCGGCCGGCAGCCGCACCCTGACCTACCGCGAGCTGGACACCCGGGCGAACCGGCTGGCCCGCGTCCTGGCCGCCCGCGGCGTCGGCCAGGAGTCCGTCGTCGGCGTGGCCCTGCCGCGCTCTCCCGAGCTGGTCACCGCCCTGCTGGCCGTCCTGAAGGCCGGCGGAGCCTACCTGCCGGTGGACCCCGACTACCCGGCCGAACGCATCGGCTTCATGCTGGCCGACGCCGCCCCGACCCTGCTCCTGACGGACTCCGAGACCGTCGCGGGCCTGCCCGGCGGAGCCTGCCCGTACGTCGTCCTCGACGACGCGGACACGATCGCCGCTGTCGACGCGGCCTCCGGCGAGGCCCTGGCGGCCGCCACCCACGAGCGCGTCGACCAGCTCGCCTACGTGATGTACACCTCCGGTTCGACGGGCCTGCCCAAGGGCGTCG
Organism: Streptomyces sp. WAC03905; assembly: GCF_057371075.1. Lineage (NCBI taxonomy): Bacteria > Bacillati > Actinomycetota > Actinomycetes > Kitasatosporales > Streptomycetaceae > Streptomyces > Streptomyces sp. WAC03905. The sequence continues at coordinate 2,073,755 of NZ_JBXYDZ010000003.1, read as the reverse complement.
GCGTCACCCACCGGGCCGTCGCCGGCCTGGCCCTGGACCGCCGCTACCGCGGCGGCGCCCACCAGCGGGTCCTCGTCCACTCCGCGCAGTCCTTCGACGCCTCCACCTACGAGCTGTGGGTTCCGCTGTTGGGCGGCGGCACCGCGGTGGTGGCCCCCGCGGGCAAGCTCGACGCCGCGGCCCTGGCCGCCGTCGTCGCCGAGCAGCGGATCACCGCCCTGTGGCTGACCGCCGGCCTGTTCAAGGTCGTCGCCGACGAGAACCCGGAGTGCTTCGCCGGCGTGGCCGAGGTGTGGACCGGCGGCGACGTCGTCTCCCCGGCCTCGGTGACCCGCGCCCTGCGGGCCTGCCCCGGCCTGAAGGTCGTCGACGGCTACGGACCGACCGAGACCACCACCTTCGCCACCACCCACCCCATGCCCGACCCGGACGCGGTCGGCGAGCCGATCCCGATCGGCCGCCCCATGGACAACATGCGGGTCCACGTCCTCGACGCGGGCCTGCGCCCCACCCTCCCCGGCGTCCCCGGCGAGCTGTACATCGCGGGCGCGGGGCTGGCCCGCGGCTACGCCCACCGCGCCGCCCTGACCTCCGAACGCTTCGTCGCCTGCCCCTTCGGCGCCCCCGGCGAGCGCATGTACCGCACCGGCGACGTCGTGGCGTGGACGGCGGACGGCGCACTCGTCTTCCGCGGCCGCGCCGACACCCAGGTCAAGATCCGCGGCTTCCGCATCGAGCCCGCCGAGGTCGAAGCCGCCCTGGCCACCCACCCCGGCGTCGCGCAGGCCGTCGTCACCTGGAACGAGGACCGGGCCGGCGAACGCCGCCTGGTCGGATACGTGGTCCCGCGCGTCGACGGCTCCGACGCCTCCGGCGCCGAGGAGCAGGTCGACGAGTGGGAGGAGATCTACGACGACCTGTACGCCGCCTCCGACGCCGCCTGGGGCGAGGACTTCACCGGCTGGAACTCCAGCTACACCGGCGGAACGCCCATCCCCCTCGACGAGATGGCCGAATGGCGCGACGCCGCGGTGGAGCAGATCACCAACTGGTCGCCGCGACGCGTGATGGAGATCGGCGTCGGTACCGGCCTGCTGATGTCCCAGGCCCTCGGGCAGGTGGAGGAGTACTGGGGGACCGACATGTCGGCCGCCGTCGTCGACCGGCTGCGCGTCCAGGTCGGACAGACCGGCTTCGGCGACCGCGTGCACCTGCGCCACCAGAACGGCGACGACACCTCCGGGCTGCCGCGCGAACACTTCGACCTCGTCGTCGTCAACTCGGTCGTGCAGTACTTCCCCGACGCCGACTACATGGACCGGGTCCTGGCCGGGGCGATGGACCTGCTGGCGCCCGGCGGCCGGATCCTCGTCGGTGACGTCCGCAACGCCGCCACCCTGCGGCTCTTCCGCAGCGGGGTGCAGCGCGCCCTGCACCCCGAGGCGTCCGCGTCGGTCAGCCGCGCCGCCGTCGCCCGCGCCATCCTCATGGAGAAGGAACTCGTCCTCGACCCCGAGTGGTTCACCCGCTGGGCCGAGCGGCACGGCGCGGGCGGCGTCGACATCCGGCTGAAGGCCGGCCGCTCCCACAACGAGCTGACCCGCCACCGCTACGAGGTCCTGCTGCACAAGGCACCCGCCGCCGCGACCGACCTGCACGACGTCCCAGCCATGCGCTGGGGCCGCCAGATCGAGGACCACTACGGCCTGGAGGAGTTCGTCCGCGGCCACGGCGACCGGCCCGTGCGCGTCACCCGCATCCCCAACGCCCGGCTCGCCGACGAGGTCGGCTCCGCCGCCGCGATCGGCGTGATCGAGGCGCCCGCCACCGCCGGCCCCGTCCTGGACCCGCAGGACCTGCGCGCATGGGCAGCCGAGCGTGGCTGGGGCGTGCTGCTCACCTGGTCCGCCGCCGCGGCCGAGTGCTTCGACGCGGTGATCGTCCCCGCCGGTCCCGTCACCGACCAGGTCTTCACCGGCGGCTTCACGCCCTCGGGCCGCGCCGACCGGGTCCTGGCCAACGAGCCCGCCGCCGCGGGCCGGATCGGCACCCTCGTCGGCGCCCTGCGCGGCTACCTCCAGGACCGGCTGCCGGACCACCTGGTGCCGTCCTCCGTCGTCGCCATCGCCGAGGTGCCGCTGACGCCCAACGGGAAGCTGGACCAGCGGGCCCTGCCCGCCCCGGACTTCGCGGCGGCCGCCACCGGCCGGGCCCCGCGCACTCCGCAGGAAGAGGTCCTGTGCGGCCTGTTCGCCGCCGTGCTGGGCCTGGACCGGGTCGGCATCGACGACGACTTCTTCGCTCTGGGCGGCCACTCCCTGCTCGCCACCCGCCTCGTCAGCCGGATCCGGCAGGTCCTCGACGTCGAACTGCCCATCAGGGTCGTCTTCGAGGCCCCGACCGTCGTCGAGCTGGTGGAGCACCTCGCGGCCGGGGCACCGGTGCGGGCCCCGCTGCGGCGCACCGCCGAGCGCCCGGACTCCGTACCGCTGTCGTTCGCCCAGCGCCGCCTGTGGTTCATCGACCGCTTCGAGGGCCCCTCGGCCACCTACAACGCCCCCTTCCCGCTCCGCCTGACCGGCGCGCTGGACCTGCCGGCGCTCCGGGCGGCGCTGCGCGACGTCGTCGCCCGCCACGAGAGCCTGCGCACGCTGATCGTCGAGGACGCCGACGGCGTCCCGGCCCAGCTCGTCCTGCCGGCCGACGCGGCGAACCTCCAGGTCCCGCTCGTGGAGGTGGCCCCCGGCGGCCTCGCCGACGCCATGGCCGAGGCCTCGGCGTACCTCTTCGACCTGGCCACGGAGATCCCCGTACGCGCCCCCGTGCTCCGGCTCGGGGAGCAGGAGCACGTCCTGGTCCTGCTCATCCACCACATCGCCAGCGACGGCTCCTCCATGGCCCCGCTGGCCCGCGACCTCGCCACCGCCTACGCGGCCCGCAAGGACGGCGGCGCCCCGCAGTGGGCGCAGCTCCCCGTCCAGTACGTCGACTACACGCTGTGGCAGCGCGACGTGCTCGGCGACGAGGAGGACCCGGCCAGCGCACTCGCCGCACAGGTCGGCTACTGGCGCCAGGAGCTGGCGGGCGTTCCGCAGCCGCTCCAGCTCGCCTCCGACCGGCCGCGCCCGGCCCAGGCCTCCCACCGCGGCGACGCGGTCGAGTTCGCCCTCGCGCCCGAGGTGACGGCCGCGGTCGAGGACCTGGCGCGCCGCAGCGGAGCGACCTCCTCCATGGTGCTCCAGGCCGCCCTGGCCGTGCTGCTGCACGGACTCGGCGGCGGCGACGACCTGACGATCGGCTCGCCGATCGCCAACCGCACCGACGAGGCCCTGGCGGAACTCGTGGGCTTCTTCGTCAACACCTGGGTGCTGCGCGTCGACCTGTCGGGCAACCCCGCGTTCACGGAGCTGCTGGAGCGGGTCCGGGACAAGTCCCTGGCCGCGTACGACAACCAGGACGTCCCCTTCGAACGGCTCGTGGAGGTCCTCAACCCGGAGCGGTCCACGGCCTACTCGCCGCTGTTCCAGGTGATGTTCGCCTGGCAGAACTTCGCCCGGAAGGACTTCGCCCTGCCGGGACTCCGGGTGGAGTTCGAGCGGGTCCGCACCGAGACCGCCAAGTTCGACCTGTTCTTCAACATGGCCGACCTGCCCGGCATGGGCGTGGTGGGTCTCCTGGAGTACGCCACCGACCTGTTCGACCGGGAGACGGCCCAGGCCGTCGCCGACCGCTTCGTCCGGGTCGTGGGCCTGCTGACCGCCGCCCCCGGGCAGCGGGTGGCCTCCGTGGAGCTGGTGGACGGCGCCGAACGCGAGCTGGTCCTGCACGGCCTCAACGCCACGCAGGAGCCGACCCCCGACGTCACCGTCCCCGCACTGTTCGAGCTCCAGGCGGCGCGCCGGCCCGACGCGGTCGCCCTGGTCTGCGGCGAGGAGTCGCTGACCTACCGCGAGCTGGACGAACGGGCGGACCGGCTGGCCCGCGAGCTGACCCGGCACGGCGTCGGCCCCGAGAGCGTGGTCGGTGTCGCCCTGCCGCGCACCGCGGACCTCGTCGCGGCCCTGCTCGGCGTCCTGAAGGCCGGCGGCGCCTACCTGCCGATCGACCCCAGGTACCCGAGCGGGCGACTGGAGCACATCCTCGCCGACGCCCGCCCGGCGCTCCTCCTGACGGACGCGGCGACCGCCGGCATCCTGCCGGAGGACGGCACCACCCGCCTGTACCTGGGCGACCTGGCCCTCGGCGCCCCCGCCGAGGCCTCCGGGCCCGCACCGGCGGCCGCACTGCCCGGCAACGCCGCCTACGTGATGTACACCTCCGGCTCGACGGGCGTCCCGAAGGGCGTGACCGTCACCCACGCGGGCGTCGTCAACGGCGTGCTGCGGCTCGCCGCGACCATCGGCGTGGACCACGGCACCCGCACCCTCGCCGCCGCCTCCGTCAACTTCGACGTCTCCGTCTTCGAGGTCTTCACCACGCTGACCGCGGGCGGCACGGTCGAACTGGCCCGCGACGTCCTCGTCATCGGCGAGCGGGGCGGCTGGAGCGGCGGCGTCATCAGCACCGTCCCCTCCGTCTTCGCCGAACTCCTCGACCAGGTCGACGGGAAGATCACCGCCGACGCCGTGGTGTTCGCCGGCGAGGCGCTGCCCGCGTCCCTGGCCGCCCGGGTCCGCGAGGCCGTCCCGGGCGTCCGCGTGGTCAACGCCTACGGACAGACCGAGAGCTTCTACGCGAGCACCTTCGTGCTCCCGGCCGACGGCGCGTGGGACGCCGGGCACACCGCCCCGATCGGCGCGCCCCTGGGCAACATGCGCGCGTACGTCCTGGGAGCCGGCCTGGCTCCGGTGCCGGTGGGCGCCGTCGGCGAGCTGTACGTCGCCGGCGCCATCGCCCGCGGCTACCACGGCCGCGCCGCACTGACCGCCGAGCGCTTCGTCGCCGACCCGTACGGGGAGCCCGGAGCGCGCATGTACCGCACCGGCGACCTGGCCCGCAGGCGGGCCGACGGGCAGCTGGAGTACGTCGGCCGAGGCGACGCCCAGCTCAAGATCCGCGGGTTCCGCATCGAGCCGGGCGAGATCGAGGCCGCCCTGACCGCCCACCCCGGCGTCGAGCACGCCGTGGTGACCGCGCAGAGCGCCCCCGACGGGTCCCGGCGCCTCGTCGGATACGTCGTCGGCTCGCCGGACTCCGGCGGTCAGGTCGACGCACAGGGCCGCTTCGAGGCCGACATGACGTCCGGCCTCACCATGCGCGAACTGCGCCGCTTCGTCACGGGCCGGCTGCCGGAGTTCATGGTCCCCGCGGTACTCGTGCCGCTGGAACGGCTGCCGCTGGCCCCCAACGGCAAATTGGACCGCGCGGCCCTGCCCGAGCCGGACTTCACCGGCGAGGGCTACCGCGCCCCGCGCCACCGGACCGAGGAGGTGCTCGCCGCCGTCTACGCCGAGGTCCTCGGCCTGGAGCGGGTCGGCATCGACGACGACTTCTTCGCCATCGGCGGCGACAGCATCCGCTCCATCCAGATCGTCTCCCGGGCCAAGGCCCAGGGCGTCGTCGTCAACCCGCGGCAGATCTTCGAACTGCGCACCGTCGCCGAACTGGCCGCCGCGGCGGGCGCCCAGGACCTCGGCCCGGCCCTCGTGGAACTGGAGGGCGGCGGCACCGGCTCCATGCCGCTGGCCCCGATCGCGAAGCACATGCTCGAACTCGGCGGCGGCTTCGACCGCTTCTCGATGTCCGCGGCGCTCGAACTGCCCGGGGGCATCGACGAGGACGGCCTGACCGCCGTACTGAACGCGGTACTCGACCACCACGACATCCTGCGCTCCCGCCTCGTCCTCGACGGGGGCGGCAGTCTGGAGGTCACCGCCCCCGGCACGGTCGACGCGGCCGCGCTGGTACGGCGGGTGCCCTGCACGGGCACCTGGGACGAGGCGTGGCTGGAGACGGCCCGGGCCGAACTGGACGCCGCGACCGGCCGGCTGGACCCCGCCGCCGGCACCATGGCCCAGTTCGTCTGGTTCGCCCCGGAGCAGGGCGCGGGCCGGCTCCTGCTGGTCCTGCACCACCTCGTCGTCGACGGCGTGTCCTGGCGCATCCTCCTGCCCGACCTCGCCACCGCCTGGGAGCAGATCGAGGCCGGCTCCGCCCCCGCCCTGCCCGCGGTCGGCACCTCCGCCCGCCGCTGGGCCCACGCCCTGATGGACGAGGCGTCCGACCCGGACCGCATCGCCGAACTCGCCCGGTGGTCCGAGCTGCTCGACTGCGACGACCCCGTCCTCGGCGCACGGCCGCTGGACCCGGCGGTGGACGTCATGTCCACCGTGGAGGCCCTCTCCCTGGAACTCCCGGAGCAGGTCACCGAAGCCCTGCTGACGACCCTGCCCACCGCCTTCCACGGCGGTGTCAACGACGGCCTGCTGGCCGCGCTCGCCCTCGCGGTGACGCAGTGGCGCGCCGACCGCGGCGTCGAGCAGTCCTCGACGCTGATCCGGCTGGAGGGCCACGGCCGCGAGGAGCAGGTCGTGCCCGGGGCCGACCTGTCCCGAACGGTCGGCTGGTTCACCAGCATGTTCCCCGTACGCCTCGACCTCGCCGGGCACGACGTGCGGGAGGCGATCTCCGGTGGGGCCGCCGCCGGCGGCGTCCTCAAGGCCGTCAAGGAACAGCTCCTCGCCGTCCCCGACAAGGGCGTCGGCTTCGGCCTCCTGCGCCACCTCAACCCCTCCACCGCGGCCGAGCTCGACTGGCGCGCCACCCCCCAGATCTCCTTCAACTACCTGGGACGGGTCGCCGCCGGCACCCCCGCCGACGGACAGCAGGGCGCCGGCTGGACCCTGGCCGCCGACGCGCTCGGCCTCGCCGCCGACCTCGACGCCGACATGCCCGCGCTGTCGACCGTCGAGATCAGCGCCTACGTCACCGACACCGCCGACGGCCCCCGGTTCAACGCCCGCGTCTCCTATCCGGCGGGCGTCCTCGACCGGGCCGCGGTACGGGAACTCGCCGACCTGTGGGGACGCGCGCTGGAGGGCTTCGCCCACCACGTCACCACCCCCGGCGCCGGCGGCCTCACCCCCTCCGACGTCCCGCTCGTCCGTCTCACGCAGAGCGAGATCGAGGGCTGGGAGGAGCAGTACCCGGGCCTGGCAGACGTCTGGCCGCTGACCCCGCTGCAGTTCGGTCTGCTCTTCGAGACCATGCGCCTGGAGGAGGACGCCTTCGACCCGCACATCGTGCAGGTGGCCTTCCACGTCCAGGGCCGGGTCGACCCGGCCCGGATGCGGGTGGCGGCGCAGGCGCTCCTCGATCGGTACGCCAACCTGCGCACCGCCTTCGTCACCGACGCCGGCGGCGACCTCACCCAGCTGGTCCTCGACCGGGTCGAGCTGCCCTGGCGGGTCGCCGACCTGCGCGCCCTCGACGACAACGGCCGCGAGGAGGCACTGGAGCGCATCCTCGCCGAGGACCACTACGCGCAGTTCGACCCGGCGAAGCCGCCGATGCTGCGGGCCTCGCTGGTCCGGCTCGCCGAGGACACCTCCGAGCTGGTGCTGACCGTGCACCACGCCCTCTTCGACGGCTGGTCCTTCCCCCTGCTCGTACGCGACCTCGCCTACCTGTACGCCTCCGAGGGCGACGCCTCCGAACAGCCGCGCGTGCCCGAGTACCGGGAGTTCCTGCGCTGGCTGTCCCGGCGCGACGACAAGGCCGCCGCCGCGGCCTGGGCCAAGGAGATGGAGGGCGTCGGCGAGCCCACCCTGCTCGCCGCCGAGACTCCCGCGGACGGCGGCGACGACGCCCGCGTCGGACAGGTCGACGTCCCGCTGCCGCTGGACGAGGCCCGCGCCCTGAAGAAGCGCGCCGCCGAACTGGGCGTGTCCATGGGCACCCTGGTCCAGGGCGTCTGGGCGCTGATGCTGGGGCAGCTCACCGGCAAGCGGGACGTCATCTTCGGAACGACCGTCTCCGGCCGTCCGGCGGAGGTGCCCGGCGTCGACCAGATGGTGGGCCTGTTCGTCAACTCCCTGCCCATCCGCGCCGAGTACGCGCCGAGCGACACCCTCGCCCAGGTGCTGCGCAACCTCCAGGAGCGCCAGACGGCGCTGCTGGACCACCACCACTTCGGACTGCACCGCATCCAGCGGGAGGCCGGCCTGAAGGAACTCTTCAACACCATCGTCCTCTTCCAGTCCTTCCCCGTGGACAAGGAGGCACTGGGCGCGGCCAACACCGCCGCCGGCGTCTCCTTCACCGGGATCCGGCCCTCCGCGGGCGCCGCCTACCTGGTGGGCCTGGCGGCCGACGCCGAGCCGTACCTTCGCATGATCCTGCAGTACCAGCGGCAGGCGATCGGCGCGGCCACGGTGGAGCGGATCGCCGAGCGGGTGCTGCACATCCTGCGGCAGCTCATCGCCGACCCGGAGGTCCCGGTGGGGGCGCTGGACGTCCTGCACGGGGCCGAACGCGACCGGCTCCTGGTCGACTTCAACCGCACGCACGCCGAGGACCCGGCGCTCACCCTGCCCGCCCTGTTCGAGCGGAAGGCCGCCGAGGCCCCGGGGGAGACCGCCGTCCTCTTCGAGGACCAGCAGATCACCTACGCGGAACTGGACGCACGGGCCAACCGGCTGGCGCGCACCCTCGTCGACCGCGGGGTCGGGCCGGAGACGGTCGTCGGCGTGGCCCTGCGGCGCTCCCCGCAGTGGCCGGTCGCCGTCCTCGCCGTGATGAAGGCGGGCGGCGCCTACCTGCCGCTCGACCCGGCCTACCCGGCCGACCGGCTCACGTACATGGTCGAGGACTCCGGGACCGGACTGATCCTGGTCGACCGGGCGACGTCCGACCGGCTGCCCGACCTCCCCTCGGAGCTGCTGACCCTGGACGAGCCGGAGTTCGCGGCGGCCCTGGACGACGTGGACGGCACGCCGCTGACCGACGCGGAGCGCATCGTCCCGCTGGTGGTGGCCAACACCGCCTACGTCATCTACACCTCGGGCTCCACCGGCAGGCCCAAGGGCGTGGCCGTCACCCACACCGGCTTCGCCAACATGGTCGCCGAGGTGACGGAGCTGCTGGGCATCACCGCCCGGAGCCGGGTCCTGCAGTTCGCCTCGCCGAGCTTCGACATCTCGGTCGGCGAGATGTGCATGTCCCTCTTCGCCGGGGGAGCCCTCGTCATGGCCGACCCGGACCGGCTCGCCCCCGGCGCCCCGCTCGCCGGGACCGCCGACGCGTTCGCGGTGACCCACGCGATCCTGACGCCCACGGTGCTCGCCGCCATGCCCGCCGGATCCCTGTCCACCGTCGAGGCACTGATGGTGGCCGGCGAGGCCGCCTCCCCTGAGCTGGTCGCCACCTGGTCGGCCGGACGCCGGATGTTCAACGGCTACGGACCGACGGAGACCACCATCGGCGCCACGGCCGGCGAACTCACCGCGGGCACCCCCGTCACCATCGGCCGCCCCATCCGCAACACCCGCGTCTACGTCCTGGACTCCGCGCTGCGGCCGGTCCTGCCGGGCGTGCCCGGCGAGCTCTACATCGCCGGCGCGGGACTCACCCGGGGCTACGTCGGCCGGCCGGACCTGACCGCCCAGCGGTTCACGGCCTGCCCGTTCGGCGAGCCCGGCGAGCGCATGTACCGCACCGGCGACCTCGTCGAGTGGAGCCCCGACGGCGAACTCCTCTTCCGCGGTCGCACCGACAACCAGGTCAAGGTGCGCGGCCACCGCATCGAGCTCGGCGAGATCGAGGCGGCCCTCGCGGCCCACCCGACGGTGGACCACGGCGTCGTGACCGCCCGGGACAACCTGGCCGGCGACAAGCAGCTCGTCGCCCACGTCGTCCCGGCCCAGGGCGAGCGGGTGGTGGCCGAGGACCTGCGCAAGCACCTCACCAGCCGCATGCCGGAGTACATGGTCCCGGCCGCGTTCGTCACCCTGGAGCGGCTGCCGCTCACCCCGAACGGCAAGCTCGACCGCGACGCCCTCCCGGATCCGGAGTACACCGGCGGAGCCGACTACCGCGCGCCCCGCAACCCGCTGGAGACCACCCTGGCGAAGCTGTTCGCCGAGGCGCTCGAACTGGAGCGGGTCGGCATCGACGACGACTTCTTCGACCTGGGCGGCCACTCGCTGCGCCTGACCAAGCTCATCAGCCGGATCCGCGCGGTCCTCGGGGCCAAGGTCCCCATCCGCGTGATGTTCGGGGCGACCACGGTGGCCAAGCTGGCCGACTACCTGCAGTCCCAGGTCAAGACGGCCCAGGCGCCCGTGTTCGCGGACCCCTTCGCCGTGGTCCTGCCGATGCGGACCGAAGGCTCCGGGGCACCCCTGTGGTTCGTCCACCCGGGCGTCGGACTGTGCTGGTCCTACGTGGGCCTCGCGCAGCTCCTCGGGGACCGGCCGGTGTACGGCATCCAGGGCCGGGGCTTCGACGGCACCGGCCGGGCCGAGTCCACACAGGCGATGCTCGACGACTACCTGGAGCAGATCCTCACGGTCCAGCCGGAGGGCCCCTACCACCTGGTGGGGCACTCCACGGGCGGCACCTACGCCCACGCCCTCGCCGCCGAACTGCGGCGGCGCGGACACGAGGTGGCGCTCCTGGCCCTCATGGACAGCCCGCCCAGCGGCTGGTTCCGCCACATCGAGGACCCGGTGAACATGCCGGAGGTCCGCGAGTTCTTCAAGGAGTTCTTCATCGGCTCCGGCGTGGACGAGGACCGCGAGGCCCTGGTGGAGAACGGCAGCCACCTCTTCAAGTCGCACGCCGAGATGCTCCTGGAGTGGGACTCGCCCTCCTACGACGGCGATGCGGTCTTCCTCAACGCCACCCAGAACCCGGACGAGTCCTACGCGTCCCTCTGGGCCCCGCACATCGGCGGCACGGTCCACGAGTACGACATCGACGCCACGCACATGGGCATGCCGAAGGCCGGGCCGGCGGCGGAGATCGCCCGCATCATCAACGAGCACCTCGGGGGGAACTGACCATGACCGGGACATCAGCCGGCGCGCAGGAGACGGAGGCGGCGGCCTTCGTCGACCGCCTGGGCATCAACGACGAGTTCTTCTGGCTGCGCGGGCACCGGCCCGAGCACCCGGTCGAGGTCAACGACTACGGCATCGTCAACGTCTACGGCTACAAGGAGGTGCTGGAGGTCGTCGGCGACCCGAAGACCTTCTCCAGCGACGTCGCCGAACTCATCGCGGGCGACGTGGAGATCGACCCCGAGTTCAGCGACGGCACGCTCCTGCAGTCCGACCCGCCGGACCACACCAAGCTGCGAAAGATCATCAGCAAGGCGTTCACCCGCGGGATGGTCGCGGCCCTGGAGCCGCGGATGGTCGAGATCACCCACGAGCTGCTCGACGCGGTCGACGGCCAGGACAGCATCGAGATGGTCGACGACCTGGCCTACCCGATGCCGATCATCGTCATCTCCGAGCTGCTCGGCGTACCGCAGAGCGACCGCGACCTGTTCAAGACGTGGGTCGACCGCATGGCGCACAGCGCCGTCGCCCTCACCTCGGGCGACCGCGACCTCGACGAGGACGTCGACGCCCAGGCCGCCATGCGCGTGGTCCCCGAGATGTTCCAGTACCTGCGCGAACACGCCGCCGAGCGCCGGACCAAGCCCCGCGAGGACCTGCTGACCAAGCTCGTCGAGGCGGAGGTCGACGGCGAGCGGCTCAGCGACAACGCGGTGGTGAACTTCGCCAACGAGCTGCTCGTCGTCGGACACGCCACCACCAGTGCCCTGCTCGGCAACACCCTGCTGTGCCTGGACGCGTACCCCGAGCACCTCGCCGCCGTCCGCGGGAACCCCGGCCTCACCCCGGGCCTGATCGAGGAGTCCCTGCGCTACCTCAGCCCGATCGCCACTGCCTACAAGGCGTGCGTCGCCGAGGGCGAGCTGGCCGGCGTCCCGGTCCGCCCCGGGCAGCTCGTCGCCATCTCCCTCTCGGCGGCCAACCGGGACGAGCGCATGTTCGCCCGCCCGCACGTCTTCGACCCGTACCGCGACCCCAATCCCCACATCGGGTTCGGCCGCGGCATCCACTTCTGCCTCGGCGCCCCGCTGGCCCGCATGGAGGGCCGGATCGCCACCGACATCCTGCTGGACCGCTTCCCGAAGCTGCGGACGGACCCGGACAACCCGCCGTCCTTCCTGCCGCTGCCCCACGTCATCTCGACCTCGGAGCTCCCGCTCCTCGTCCGATGAGGCGCCGACCCGAGGCCCCCGACCGGGCCACCGAAGGAGACCCCCGATGACCACCGCGAGCAGTCCCCTCGCCCAGTGGGAGATGCATCCCCGGCACTTCTGGCTGCGCGGCATCCGGCCCGAGGCACCCATCGAGTACGACCCCGAAGTCGGGATGTGGCACGTCTACGGCTACCCGGAGACGCTGGAGATCCTCAGCGACCCCGCGACGTACTCCTCCGAGGTCGCCGCGCGCTACGTCAGCCCGGAACAGGCCGCCGTCGCCTTCGACGGCAACCTCACCCAGGCCGACCCGCCGGAGCACCAGAAGCTGCGCAAGCTGGTCGGGCGCACCTTCACCCTCAAGATGGTGGCCGAACTCGAATCGCGCATCGCCGCCCTCACCCACGAACTGCTCGACCGGATCGAGGGCGACACCTTCGACCTGGCGGAGGCCCTCGCCTACCCCCTGCCCGTGATCGTCATCTGCGACATGCTCGGCATCCCCCGAGAGGACCGCGAACTCCTCAAGGAATGGGCCGACCAGTCGCTCATGGCGAGCACCCAGCTCACCACGCACCATGGCGACAAGGCCCAGGAGGAGTCCCTCGACACGCAGGCCGAAGCGGCCATGGCGATGGGCTTCTACATCCTCGACCTGGTCACCGAGCGGCGCGCCCGGCCCCAGGACGACCTGCTGTCCCGGCTCGTCGAGGCCGAGGTCGACGGCGAACGCCTCACCGACCGGCAGATCGTCAACTTCGCCAACCTGCTGATCTCGGCCGGTCACATCACCACCACCATGCTGCTCGGCAACACCATCCTGTGCCTGGACGCCTTCCCCGACGTCGACGAACGCGTACGCCGGGACCGGTCGCTGGTACCGACCCTGCTGGAGGAGTCCCTGCGCTACCTCAGCCCGCTGGCCGCGGGCTACCGCGTCACCACGCGCGACGTGGAGATCGCCGGGATGAAGGTCCCCGAGGGCGACGTGCTGGAGGTCTGGTTCTCGGCCGCCAACCGCGACCCCCGGGTCTTCGCGGACCCCGACGTCTTCGACCCGGCCCGCACCCCCAACCCCCAGATCGGCTTCGGCCGGGGCATCCACTTCTGCCTCGGCGCCCCCCTCGCCCGCCTGGAGGGCCGGGTGGCCATGAACATCCTGTTCGACCGCTTCCCGAAGCTGCGGGTGGACCCCGACGACAAGCCGACCTTCCTGACCTCCCCGGAGTTCACCGGGGTCTGGCGGCTGCCGATCCGGGTGAACTGAGACACGCCCCGGCCCACCGCCCCCGGCGGCCCGGACCGACCGGTCCGGGCCGCCGGCCCGTACCCGCCCCCACCCCCCCGTGACGCCCGCCACCGGGGCCGGCGCAGGACAAGGAGCATCTTTTGACCCCCTACGACGTGATTGTGGTCGGCGCCCGGTGCGCCGGGGCTCCGACCGCGATGCTGCTCGCGCGCGCCGGCTACCGGGTGCTCATGGTCGAGCGCGGCACCTTCCCCAAGGACACCCTCTCCACGCTCTACATCCACCAGCCCGGCGTCGCCGCCCTCGCCCGGTGGGGCCTGCTGCCCGCCGTGGTGGCCACCGGCGCCCCCGCCCTCGACCGCGTGCGCTACGCCCACGGAGACATCAGGCTCGACGGATGCTCCTGGGCGGCCGACGGGCAGCGCGCCGCCTACGCCCCGCGCCGCTACCTCCTCGACCCGATCCTCGCCCGCGGGGCCGTCGACGCGGGCGTCGAATTCCGCGAGAACTGCTCGGTGAGCGACCTCGTCTTCGACGGCGACCGCGTCGTCGGCGTCCGGCTCGGCGCCACCGGCGCCGTGGAACGGGCCACCCTCGTCATCGGCGCCGACGGCATGCGCTCCACCGTCGCCGCGAAGGCCGGCGCCCGGCTCCTCGTCGAGGACCCGACCTGGACGTGCGCCTACTACTCCTACTGGTCCGGGCTCCGGCCCGGCTTCCGGCTGTACGACGCCCCGGGGCACTGGGTCGGCAGCGTACCGACCAATGACGGGGCGACGCTCGTGGCCGGCTACTTCCCCCAGGAGCAGTTCCGCAGCGTGCGCGGCGACGCGCTCGACGCCCTGCTCACGAACGTGGAGAAGACGGCCCCCGAGCTGCGGGAGGAGATGGCGGGCGGGGCCCGGCTGGAACGCGTCTACGGCACCGGCGACCAGCGCAACTTCTTCCGTCAGGCCGCCGGACCCGGCTGGGCGCTCGTCGGCGACGCCGCCCACCACAAGGACTCGATCACCGCACGCGGCATCACCGACGGCTTCTACCAGGCCCAGCTGCTCGCGGACTGCATCGGTGACGGCCTCCACGACCCCGGCCGGCTGAGCGCGGCCCTGGACACCTACGCCGAGCGGCGGACGGAGGCGCTCACCCCGGAATACCGCGCCACGCTCAAGACGGCCCGGCTGGACCCGCCCGCCCACCACCTGGACCTGCTGCGCGCCGTCGCCACCAGCCGCGAACTGACGGACCGGTACTTCTCGACGCTGTCCGGCGTCTGCCCGATCGACGAATTCGTCACGCCCGAACTGCTCGACCTGATGGAAGAGACGGACATGAAAGGAACGAAGGGATGACCGACGGGACGACCGGCGACGACCGGCTGCCGCTCACCTTCCGGCAGGAGCTCATCCGGTCCGCACACCGGAAGGGGGCGGCATCCGGTCACCACCCGGTCATCACCCTCCACCTGACCGGCACCCTCGACCGGGCCGCGCTCACCTCCGCCCTGCGCGGCCTGGTGGCCCGGCACGAGCCGCTGCGCACCACGTTCACCGGCGACGACGCGGCCTCCGGCGCGCACGTCTGGCCGGCCGGCCCGGTCGAGCTGGAGTACGCCGACCTCACCGCGCCCGGCGGCGCGTCGGCCGGCCGACTCGAGGACCGCGTCACGGAACTGGCCGCCCGCCCCCACGACCTCGCCTCCGGCCCGCTGCTGCGCTCGCTCCTGATCCGCCTCGGAGCCGACGAGCACGTACTGGCCCTGACCGTCCACCGCATCGCCGCCGACACCCGCTCCCGCACGATCGTGGCCAACGAGCTGACCGAGCTGTACGCCGCCGCCGTCACCGGACGCACCCCGCGGCTCCCCGAACTGCCCGTCCGATACGGGCAGTACGCCGCCGAGCAGCGGGCCCGCGTCACCGAAGCCGAGCTCGACGCCCAGCTGGACCACTGGCGCGACCGGCTCGCCGGCCTGCCCGCCCTGAGGCTGCCCACCGACCGGCCCCGGACCCGGGCGCGCGGCGCGGCCGCCGCCCGCCACGGCTTCCGCGTACCCGCCGGGGTGGTGGACGGCCTCGCCGAAGCGGCCCGGGGCCAGGGCGGCACCCTGTTCGCGGCCCTGTTCGCCGCCTGCCAGGTGCTGTTCTCCCGGCACACCGGCCAGGAGGACCTGGCCCTGGGCACCCTGGCAGCGGGCCGGCCACGGCCCGTGCTCGACGGCCTGGTCGGCGCGTTCGACAACCCCCTCCTGGTGCGCGGTCCCATATCCGCCGACGCGCCGTTCACCGAGGTGCTCGCCGGGGCCCGCGCCGCCCTCGCCGAGGCCGACGCCCACCAGGACGTCCCCTTCGAGCGGGTGCGCGCCGCCCTCGGCGAGGGCAAGGACGCCGGCGACACCCCCGACGTGCAGGTGATGGTGGTGCTCCGGGGGGCCGACGCGGCCGCTGAACCGGTGCCGGGCCCCGCACCGGCCGTATGCGCCGTCCCGCCGCCCGGGGTGCCCGCCGCCCACGACATCACCGTGCAGTTCACCGAGACCGGCTCCGGTGACCTGGCCGGCGTAATGGAGTACGACGCCGCGCTCTTCGACCCGGTCACCGTCGAGGTGCTGGCCCGCCACCTGTCGGTCCTGCTCGGCGCCGCCGCCGCCGACCCCGCGCGGCCGGCGGGGGAACTGCCCCTCGCCGACGAGGAGGAACTGCGCCTGCTCACCACCGAGTGGGCCGTCAACCGCGCCGACTTCCCCGCCGGGAGCTGCGTGCACGAACTCGTCGCCGAACAGGCGCGCCTGCGCCCCGACGCGATCGCCGTCACCGCCGGCCTGGAGACGCTGACCTACGCGGAACTGGACGCCCGCGCGAGCCGCCTCGCCCACCTGCTCGTCGCCGAAGGGGTCCGGCCCGGCACCTTCGTCGCCGTCTGCCTGCCCCGCGGCCCGGAACTCGTCACCGCCCTGCTCGCCGTCCTCAAGGCCGGCTGCGCCTACCTGCCGCTCAACCCCGACTACCCGGCGGACCGGCTCGGCTTCATGCTGTCCGACGCCGGGGTACCGCTCTGCCTCACCGAGTCCTGGCTGACCGGCAGACTGCCCTCCACCGGCACCCGGACGATCTGCCTCGACGAGCAGGACCGGGCACTGGCCGCCCAGCCGGCCGGGACCCCCGCCGTCGCCGTCACCGCCGACGACCCCGCCTACATCATGTACACGTCCGGCTCCACGGGCACGCCCAAGGGAGCCGTGATCGGGCACCGTTCGGTCGTCCGGCTCTTCTGCAACGCCGACTGGGTCCGTCTCGGCCCCGACGACGTCATGGCCCAGGGCTCCGACGTCACCTTCGACGCGGCCACGCTGGAGATCTGGGGCCCCCTGCTCGCGGGCAGCCGGATGGTCGTCATCGACAAGGACACCCTCCTCGACCCCGCCGAACTCACGGCCGCACTGCGCCGGCACGGCGTCACCACCCTCTTCGTGACCACCGCCGTCTTCAACCAGATCGTCGCCGCCGACCCGTACGCCTTCGGCGCGCTGCGCCACGTGCTCTTCGGCGGCGAGGCGGCCAACTCCGCCCGCGTGGCGGAGGTGCTGGCGGCCGCCCCGCCGCAGCGGCTGGTCAACCTCTACGGCCCCACCGAGACCGCCGTCCTCGGCACCTGGCACCTCATCCGCGAGGCCGACGGGCACATGCCCGTCCCCATCGGCCGGCCCGTCGCGAACACCACCGCCTACGTCCTCGACGACCGGCTGCGGCCCGTCCCCGTCGGCGTCGCGGGCGAGCTGTTCATCGCCGGCCCCGGCGTCGCACGCGGCTACCTCAACCGGCCGGAACTGACCGCCGACCGCTTCCTGGACAACCCGCACGGCGAAGCCCCCGACCACCGCCTGTACCGGACCGGAGACCTCGTGCGCTGGACCGGGGCGGGCGTCCTGGAGTACGTCGGACGCGCCGACCACCAGGTCAAGGTGCGCGGCTACCGCATCGAGCCCGGTGAGATCGAACTCGTCCTCCAGCAGCACCCCGACGTCGGCGTGGCCCTCGTCGTGGCCCTGGCCGACGGCGAGCACAAGCGCCTCGTCGGCTACGTGACCCCGGGCGCGACGGGACGCCGCCCGCAGCCGGCAGAGCTGCGGGAGTTCGTCTCCGCCCGGCTCCCCGTGCACATGGTGCCGTCCGCCGTGGTGTGCCTGGAGCAGTTCCCGCTCACCCCGAGCGGCAAGGTCGACCGCAAGGCCCTGCCCGCCCCGGAGCACGCGGCGGCCCCGGCCGGGGCCGGGGAACCCCGTACCGGCGCCGAGCGGGTGCTCGCCCAGATCTGGTCCGACGTCCTCGGCGTCCCCGCCGTCGGGGTCACCGACAACTTCTACGAGCTGGGAGGCGACTCCATCCTCGGCATCAGGGTCGTGGCCCGGGCGAAGAAGGCGGGCCTGGTGATCTCCGCGAAGGACGTCTTCCGCAAGCAGACGATCGCCGAACTCGCCACCACCGCCGTCGCGGCGGACGCCGCCTGAGGCCCGGACCCGGAGGAGACACGACCCATGACCGCCCCCACCCTGCAGGCCACCGCGCCCGACGCGCCGGCCGCAGCGGCCGACCCGGCCGCCCTCGACCTCACCGACCCGCAGACGTTCGACGACAACGACCCGCACGAGATGTGGCGGCCGCTGCGCGCCCACCACCCCGTCTTCTGGCACCCGCCGCGCGACGGCAAGCCGGGCTTCTGGGTCCTCACCAAGTACGACGACATCATGGCGGCGTACCGCGACAACAAGCGGTACACCTCCGAGCGCGGCAACGTCCTCAGCACCCTGCTGCTCGGCGAGGACTCCGCGGCGGGCAAGATGCTCGCCGTCACCGACGGCCCGCGCCACCGCGAGATCCGCAACCTGATGATGAAGTCCTTCTCGCCGCGGGTCCTGGCCCCGGTCGTCGAGAACGTCCAGCGGCTCACCGACCGGCTGATCTCCGAGGCGGTGGAGGAGGGCGAGGTCGACTTCGTCACCGCCGTCGCCGACCGCATCCCCATCCACACCATCGGCGACCTGATGGGCATCCCGTCCGGCGACCGCGAACAGCTCGTCGACTGGAACGCCCAGACCCTGTCCCGGTACAGCGCCGACGACGGCGAGGAAGTCTCGCTGATGGCGCGCAACGAGATCATCCTCTACATCTCCGGCCTGATGGCCGAGCGCCGCCGCAACCCGGGGGAGGACGTCCTCAGCACGCTGGCCACGGCCACGATCGACGGCGAGCCCCTCACCGAAGAGGAGATCATCTACAACGCCTACAGCCTGATCCTGGGCGGCGACGAGTCGAGCCGGGCCACCGCCTCGGGCATCGTCCACGCCTTCAGCCAGTACGGGGACCAGTGGCGCCGGCTGAAGAACGCGGAGGTCAGCCTGGAGAGCGCCACCGAGGAGGTCATGCGCTGGACCACCCCGACCATGCACTTCGGGCGGCACGCCCTCGTGGACATCCCGATCCGCGAGCACGTCGTGAAGGCCGGCGAGATCGTCACCCTGTGGAACAGCTCGGCCAACTTCGACGAGGACGCCTTCGCCGACCCCTACACCTTCGACCTGGGACGCACCCCGAACAAGCACGTCAGCTTCGGCCACGGACCGCACTTCTGCCTCGGCGCCTACCTGGGCCGCGTCCACATGATCTCCATGCTGGAGTCGCTCCGCACCCGCGTGTCCGGCATCGAACTCCTCGCCCCGCCCACCCGCCTCTTCTCCAACTTCGCCAACGGCCACGCCACCCTGAAGGTCCGCCTCACCCCCGAACCCCGCCCCGCCTGACGCCCCCGCGCCCACGCCGAAGGCCCTCCCGGTCCGACCGGGAGGGCCTTGCGCATGGGCGGGGTCAGGAGGTGGGGGTCAGGAGGGCGGTTGCGGTGAGGGTGCGGAGGTCGGAGGCGAGGGCGCGGGCCACCTCAGGCTCCTGGGACTGCAGGTAGAAGTGGCCGCCGTCGAAGAAGCGGACCGTGAACTCCGAGGACGTGTGCTCGCTCCACCGCAGCAGGCCCGCGCGCGGCACGTTGTGGTCCTGCGCCCCCGAGTAGGCGTACAGGGGGCAGGAGACGCGGGTGCCCACCCCGCCGCGGTAGCTCTCCGCCGCCTTGAAGTCCGCCCGCAGGGAGGGGAGTACGGCCGACATCAGGTCCTTGTCGGCCAGCAGCTCCGGCGGGGTGCCGGACAGGTCCGAGATCGACGAGGCCAGGTCCTCGTCCGCCAGCCGGGACAGGCCCCGGCTGAGGTGGATCGCGGCCGCCGGCCGGCCCGAGACGATCACGCCGACCGGCGCCCGGCCGGGGTGCAGGCGCTCCAGCCGCAACGCCACCTCGTACGCGACGAGGGAGCCCAGGCTGTGCCCGAACAGGACGAGCGGGCGCGCCGCGCGGGGGAGCAGCGCCTCGACGACCCGGTCCGCCATCTCCCCGATGTCGTCGACGCAGCGTTCGCCCAGCCGGTCCTGGCGGCCCGGATACTGCACGGTGAGCACCTCGGCGCAGCCGGACAGGGCCTGCGCCAGGGTGTAGTAGCCCGTCGCCGAGCCGCCCGCGTGGGGGAGGACGACCAGCGTCGGCCCCTCCACCGGCGGCCGGTGGTACCGGCGCAGCCAGCCCGTCGGGTCGGAGCCGGGCCCGTAGGCGCGTGTCATCGTCGATCTCCGTTCGCGAGGAGGTGCGGCCCGACGTCCGCCAGGGACGCGCAGCCGGTCAGGGCCAGGGCCAGCCCGAGGTCGGTGAGCAGGCAGCGCAGGACGTGCTCGACGCCCCGTTGCCCGTCGAGGGCGAGCCCGTACACGTACGGGCGGCCGTACAGGACGGCGTCCGCGCCCAGGGCCAGTGCCTTGAGCACGTCGCTGCCGGTGCGGACCCCGGAGTCCATCAGCACCGGTACGTCCGGGCCGACGGCCGCGCGCACCGCGGGCAGCGCCTCCAGCGAGGACACGCCGCCGTCGAGCTGGCGGCCGCCGTGCGTGGAGACGACCACACCGTCCGCACCGTGCTCCAGCGCCAGCCGGGCGTCCTCCGGGTGCAGGACGCCCTTCACCAGCAGCGGCAGCCGGGTCAACCCGCGCAGCCAGGCCAGGTCCGCCCAGGTCAGGGCCGGGTCGGTGGAGATCTGTGCCCACCGCAGGACGGCCTGGGTGGTGTCCGCGTCCGCCGGCAGCCCGGCCCGGAAGGCGGGGTCGGCGGTGAAGTTGGCGATGCCGGTGCCGCGCAGGAACGGCGAGTAGCCGCTGTCGAGTTCCGCCGGCCGGAAACCGAGGTGCGTGGCGTCGACGGTGACGACGATGGCCCCGTAACCGCTCGCCTCCGCGCGCCGCACCAGCGACTCGCCCACCGCCCGGTCGGAGGGCAGGTACAGCTGGAACCAGCGCGGCCGGTCGCCCGAGGCCGCGGCCACCTCCTCCAGGGTGCGCGAGGCGAACGTCGACAGCACCATCGGCACGCCGGTGGCCACCGCGGCCCGTGCCGTGGCCGACTCGCCCTCGGGATGGGCCACTTGCTGCGCCGCGAGCGGCGCCAGCAGCAGCGGGGACGGCAACTGCCGGCCGAACAGAGTCACGGAGGTGTCGGCACGTCGCGTACCGCGCAGCATCCGCGGCACCAGCGGGCGGCGGTCGAAGGCCGCACGGTTGGCCCGGCCCGTCGCCCCGGCCCCGGCGGTGCCCGACACGTACGCGAAGGCCTCCGGCGCCATCACCGCGCCGGCCGCGGCCTCCAGTGAGGTCAGGTCCGTCGACAGCCGCGGGGCGCGCCCCGCGAGGCCCTCCAGCATGAGTTCCCGTACCAGGTCGGCCGGCGGCTCCGGCTCCGGCTCCGGCTCCGGATCCGGCGGCGGCTGGGGTACCGGCGCCGCCGGCCGGGCCAGGTCCGCGCGGATGCGCCGGGCGAGCAGCGGCGCGCTCTCCCCGGGCCGTTCGACGAGCGCGAAGTGCCCGCCGGACAGGGCGGCGATCTCGTGCCCGCCCGTGGTGTGGCGCGCCCAGTCGGCCATCTGCTCCCGGGAGTTCTTCGGGTCGGCCGACGCCAGGAGCACCGTGACGGGAGCCGCCACCCGGGTGTCCGGCGCACAGCGGTGGCGCAGCAGTGCCCGGTGGTCGGCGCGCAGCAGCCGCAGGATCTCGCCGGCGATCTCCGGGTCGGTCAGCAGCGGTTCCGGGATCCCCCCGAGCCGCCGCAGCCCGGCGGTCAGCTCCTCGTCGCCGACGAGCGCCAGGTCCGGCTCCTGCCAGTCCTGCGACGGCGGCCGGGCCGCCGACACGAACAGCCGGACCACGGTGCCGCGTTCCTCCAGCAGACGCGCCGTCTCGAAGGCCACGAGAGCCCCCATGCTGTGGCCCAGCAGGAACAACGGCCGGTCGTCGAGTCCGGCGAGGACCTCCGCCACGTCCGCGGCCGGCTCCGCCAGGTCCCGCACGCAGGGCTCGCGGCGCCGGTCCTGGCGGCCGGGGTACTGGACGGCGAGCACCTCGACGTCTTCCGGCAGCGCCGCCGACAGGGCGGTGAAGGCGTTCGCGGTCCCGCCCGCGTGCGGGAAGCACACGAGGCGGGCGGTCGCCGACGGGCGGGGGTGGGCGGCGCGCAGCCACCGGGACGGACCGGCGGCCCCGCCCGGTGAAGCCGGGGCGGCCGTCGGGGTGTTGGTCATGCCCACGCGGAGTGATCCTCCTTCATAGAACCCAGTTCGGTCAGCAGCTCGCGCAGCCGCTCGCTCACCACGGCGCCCTGCGCCCCGCTCAGGGGCCGGTCGGCCACGGCCGCCTCCAGCCGGGCGATGTCGGCGAGCAGCGCCACGGTGACCCCGGAGTCGTCGCCGGAGACCGCAGCGGCCACCGGGAGCTTCCCCGGAACCTCACCCGGCATCCCCTCCGAGGCGTCCAGCGGGTCCGGGCCCTGCTCCGCGGCCGGCTGCGGGAGCTGTTCGCGGAGGTGGACCACCAGTTCGGCCGGAGTCGGCCAGTCGTAGACGAAGGTGGCGGGCAACCGGACGCCCGTCGCGGCGGCCAGCCGGTTGCGCAGCTCCACCGCGGTGAGCGAGTCGAAGCCCAGCCGGTCGAAGGCCCCGTCCCGGTCCACCGCCGCGCCGGAGGCGTGCCCCAGGACGGCCGCGACCTCGTGCAGGACGGCGTCCAGCAGCCGGTCCCCGGTGGGCGAGGAACCCTCGGCCGGAGCCGGTACCTCCACCCGCGCGCCGTCCGTCGCCGCCACGGGCGCCGCCGTCGGCACCAGCCCCCGCAGCAGCGGCGGCACCGCCGCGCCCTGCGCGACCGCGGCCCGCAGCCCGTCGAGGTCCCAGCGGGCGGCCACCGCCACCGGCCGGTCGCGGCGCACCGCGGCGTCCAGCAGTTCGAGGCCCTGCTCCGAGGTGATCGGGGCGACACCCACCCGCGCCATGCGGGCGACGTCCGCGCCGGTCAGGCCGGCGCCCATGCCGCCCGCCCCCTCCCACAGGCCCCACACCACGGAGACCCCGGGCCGGCCCACCGAACGCCGGTGCTCCATCAGCCCGTCGAGGAAGGCGTTCCCGGCCGCGTACCCGGCCTGGCCCGGAGCGCTCAGCGTGCCGGCGAGCGAGGAGAAGGCGACGAACGCGTCGAGTCCGAGCGGTTCGGTGAGCTCGTGCAGGTGGAGCGCCGCGTCCACCTTGGGACGCAGGGTCCGCTCCAGGCTCCCGGCGGTCAGCGAGGTCAGCAGGCCGTCGTCGAGGACGCCCGCCGCGTGCACGACCCCGCCGACGCGGACCCCGTCGCCGGCCAGTTCGGCCAGGGCGGCGGCCAGCGCGTCCCGGTCGGCCGCGTCACAGGCCACCGTACGGACGTCCGCGCCCAGGTCGCGCAGTGCGGCGATGTCCCGGGCGGCGTCCTCGCCGGGCAGCCCGCGGCCCATCAGGACCAGCTGCCGCACCCCGTGGCCGGTCACCAGGTGGCGGGCGGCGAGCCGGCCCAGCCAGCCGAGACCGCCGGTGATCAGGACGGCCCGGGAGGTGTCCCAGCGCTCGCCCTCGTCGACCAGGTCCAGGACGACCTTGCCGATGTGCCGGGCCTCGCCCAGGTGCCGGAAGGCCTCCGGCGCCCGGCGCAGGTCCCAGGCCGCCACCGGCGGGGCCTGGAGCACACCCCGCTCGAACAGCGCGAGGAGTTCGGCGAGGATCTCCTGGATCCGGTCCGGCCCGGGATCACGCACGTCGTACGTGCGGTACGTGACCCCGGGGTGGGCGGCGGCGACCTCGCCGGGCTCGCGCCGGTCGGTCTTGCCCATCTCCAGGAACCGGCCGCCGCGCGGCAGCAGCCGCAGCGAGGCGTCCGCGAACTCCCCGGCGAGGGAGTTGAGCACGACGTCGACGCCCCGGCCCCCGGTCGCCGCGAGGAAGGACCCCTCGAAGTCCAGGGTGCGGGAGGAGGCGATGTGCCCGTCCCGTACGCCGGCGCCGCGCAGGGCGTGCCACTTGGCGGGGCTCGCCGTCGAGAACACCTCGGCGCCCAGGTGGCGCGCGATCTGGAGGGCCGCCGTGCCGACGCCTCCGGCGCCGGCGTGCACGAGCACGGACTCGCCCGCGCGCAGGTCCGCCAGGTCCACCAGGCCGTAGTAGGCCGTCAGGTAGGTGACGGGCACGGCGGCCGCCTGCCGGAAGGACCAGCCCTGCGGGATCCGGGACACGAACCGGCGGTCGGTGACCGACGTCGGGCCGATGCCGTAGAACAGGCCCATCACCCGGTCTCCGGGCTCCAGGTCGGTGACACCGGGGCCCACTTCGAGGACCGTGCCGGCGCCCTCCCCGCCCTGTCCGGAGCCGCCCGCGTGCCCGTCGACGGACGCCGGGATCACCCCGAGGGAGAGCAGCACGTCGCGGAAGTTCAGGCCGGCGACCCGCATCCGGACCCGCACCTGCCCCTCCTCCAGCGGGGCGGCCGCCTCGGGCCAGGGCTTCAGGGCCAGGTCGGCGAAGGTCCCCTTGGCCACGTAGTCCAGGTGCCAGTGCGGGGTGTCGGCGGGCGGGGTGAGCAGCGGCTCCGCCTCCTGCGCCGTGAGCGCGGGACGGTACGCGGTGCCGCCCCGCAGCGCGAGCTGCGGCTCGCCGCCGGCCAGGGCCGTGGCGACGGCCCGGCGGGAGGCCGGGGTGCCGTCCTCGTCGAGGACCGTGAACCGGTCGGGGTGCTCGGCCTGCGCGGACCGCAGCAGGCCCCACACGGCGCGGTGGGACAGGGCGCCGGGCTGCTGCTCGCCGCCCAGGGTGACGGCGCCCCGGGTGAGGACCGCCAGCCGGGTACCGGCCAGCCGCTCGTCCGCGACGACGACCCGGACCGTGTCGAGGACCCGGTGCAGAGCCGTACGCACGGCCGCGGCCTCGGCCTCCGCCGCGCCGTGGCCGTCCGGTGCGCCGCCCGCGGGCAGCGGGCAGGGCAGCAGGAGCAGCGCGGGGGCGTCCGCCCCGGCGTCCAGCGCCGCGGTCAGGGCGGCGGTGTCGGGCAGGGCCCCGCCGAGGCCCAGTTCGTGCGCGTACTCGTCCGCGCCGAGCAGCGTCCAGCGGTGCGTCGCGGGGGCGGGGGGCAGCTCGGTGAGCTCCTCCCACACCGGAAGCAGCAGGCCGTCGCCGGGCCCGGGAGCCGCGGCCGTCGCCTCGGCCGGGAGCGGGCGCAGCACCAGCGAGCCGATGGAGGCCACCGGCCGGCCCGAGGCGTCCGCGACCTCGACGGAGACCGCGTGCGCCCCGGCGGGCGCGAGCCGGACCCGCAGCACGTCCCCGGACGCGCCGTGGGTGCGTACGCGGGACCAGGCGTACGGGAGGAACGTGCGGCCGTCGTCCGCGCCGCCGCCGACCCCGTCGACGAGGCCGCCGAGCGCGATCGGGTGCAGGGCCGCGTCGAGCAGCGCCGGGTGCAGGCCGTGGCGGTCCGTCGCCGGACCGGTTCCGGCGGGCAGCGCCACCTCGGCGAACACCTCCGGCCCGCGCCGCCAGACGGCGCGCACCCCGCGGAAGACGGGTCCGTAGGCCAGGCCCCTGGAGCCGAGGAGGGCGTAGAGGTCGGCGATCGTCGCGGCGGCCGGTTCGGCGTCGGCCGGGGGCCACGCCCCGTCCGGTCCGCCGCCGAGCGCGTCGGCCGGCGCCGGCTCCGGTGTCCCACCGGCACCGGCCGCCAGGACCGTACCGTGGGCGTTGCGGGACCAGCCCCGCCCGTCGGCGTCGTCCTCGGGCCGGGAGTGCACGGCGACGGCCCGGCGGCCGGTGCCGTCGACGGTGTCGGGGGCGGCCACGAACACCCGGAGCCGGACGTCGCCGTCCTCCGGTACGACCAGCGGCGCCTCCAGGACGAGTTCCTCCACCAGCTCGCAGCCCGCCTCCCGGGCGGCGCGGGCCACCAGGTCGAGCAGGCCGGTGCCGGGCAGCAGCACCCGGCCGCCGACCCGGTGGTCGGCCAGCCACGGGTGGCGGCCGAGGGACAGCCGTCCCGTCAGCAAGAGGCCGCCGGTGTCGGGCAGTTCGGCCGAGGCGCTCAGCACCGGGTGGCCGACCGCGGTCAGCCCGGCGGACGTGACGTCTCCGGCCGACGTGACGTCCCCGGCCGGTGCCGGCCGGTCGATCCAGTACGGGCGGTGCTGGAACGCGTACGTGGGCAGGTCGACGCGCCGGGCCCCGCGGTCCGCGAACACGGCGGACCAGTCGACCTCACCCCCGCAGGCGTGCAGCCGGGACACCGCCGTCAGCAGCGCGGTGGCCTCCGGGAGCCGCCGTCGCAGCGACGGGATGAGCGTGTGGCCGCCCGGACGCCCGCGGTCCGCGTCCTCCAGGCATTCCGCGGCCATCGAGGTGAGGTCGGTGCCCGGCCCCACCTCCACGAAGCGGGCGCACCCCAGCTCGTCGAGGGCGGCGACGCCGTCCCGGAAACGGACGGGGTCCAGCGCGTGCCGCACCCAGTACTCCGGGTCGGCGAGCACGTCCGCGCCCACGGGCCGGCCGGTCAGGTCCGAGACGAACGCCGACTGGGGTTCCATGAACGCCAGGCGCCCGACGACGGCCCGCAGCTCCTCCACGGCCGGTTCCATCAGCGGCGAGTGGAAGGCATGGCTGACGCGCAGCCAGGTGGCCTTCCCGCCGGCCGCCTCGAAGTCGGCGACCACCCCGGCCAGGGCGGCACGTTCACCCGACAGGACCGTGGCGGCCGGACCGTTCACCGCGGCCAGGGAGATCAGCTCCTCGTGGCCCACGACCAGCGGGGCCGCCTCCGCCTCGGAGGCGCGCAGGGCCACCATCGCCCCGCCCGACGGCAGCCGCTGCATGATCCGCCCGCGTACGGCGGCCAGTTCGGCCGCGTCCGCCAGCGACAGGGCCCCGGACGTGTGCACGGCCGCGAGCGCGCCGACGGAATGCCCGAGGACGGCGTCGGGCCGCACGCCCCAGGATTCCAGCAGTCGGAACAGGGCCACCTCGAACGCGAACACCGCGGGCTGCGTGTACTCGGTCCGGTGCAGCAGGGCGCCCCCGGGGCTGTCCCCGGCGGCGAGGACCACGTCCCGCAGCGGCCGCTCCAGGTGCGGTTCCAGGGCCGCGCACACCGCGTCGAACGCCGCCGCGTACACGGGGAACGCCTCGTACAGCTCCTGTCCCATCCGGGCGCGCTGGGAGCCCTGGCCCGCGAACAGGAACGCGGTGCGGCCCTCGGCGGCGGTCGCCCGGACCACGTCCGCACCGGGCACGCCGTCGGCCAGCGCCCGCAGCCCGTCGAGCAGTTCCTCCCGGTCCTCGGGCAGCAGGACCGCACGGTGCGGCAGGTGCCCGCGGGTGGTGGCGAGGGAGAAGCCGATGTCCGCGAGCCCGTCCCCGTCGGTCTCGGTCAGGTGCTGGTACAGCCGGTCGGCCTGCGCACGCAGCGCGGGCCCGCCGGCCGCCGACAGCACCACCGGGACGGCCGCGGGCGGGGCCGCACGCCGGGCCGGGGCAGGGGCCGGCTGCTGCTCCTCCGGCGCCTGCTCCGGCGCCTGCTCCAGGATGACGTGGGCGTTGGTACCGCTGATGCCGAAGGAGGACACCGCGGCCCGGCGCGGACGGCCGCCCCGCTCCGGCCACGGAATCGTCTCGGTCAGCACGGACACGGCCCCGGTCGACCAGTCCACGTGCGGGGTGGCCTCGTCCACGTGCAGGGTCCGCGGCAGTACTCCCTCGTTCAGCGCCATCGCCATCTTGATGACCCCGCCGACGCCGGCGGCGGCCTGGGTGTGCCCGATGTTCGACTTCAGGGAGCCCAGGTGCAGCGGCCGGTCCGCCGGGCGCCCGCTTCCGTAGGTGGCCAGCAGGGCCTGCGCCTCGATCGGGTCGCCCAGCGAGGTGCCCGTGCCGTGCGCCTCGACCGCGTCGACGTCGCCGGCCGTGAGCCCGGCGGCCTCCAGGGCCCGGCGGATCAGCTGCTCCTGCGCGGGTCCGCTGGGAGCGGTCAGTCCGTTGCTGGCGCCGTCCTGGTTGACGGCCGAGCCGCGGACCACGGCCAGCACGGGGTGACCGTTGCGGCGGGCGTCGGAGAGCCGCTCGACGAGCAGCAGACCGGCGCCCTCGGCCCAGCCGGTGCCGTCCGCGGACGCGGCGAACGCCTTGCAGCGGCCGTCGGGCGCGAGCCCGCGCTGCCGGCTGAACTCCACGAACGGCATCGGCGTCGCCATCACCGTGGCGCCGCCCACCAGCGCCATCGAGGACTCGCCGCTGCGCAGCGAGGCACACGCCAGGTGCAGGGCGACGAGCGAGGAGGAGCAGGCGGTGTCGACGGTGATGGCCGGGCCCTCCAGCCCGAAGGTGTAGGACAGCCGTCCGGAGGCCACGCTGCCGGCGCCGCCGACGCTCAGGAAGCCCTCGTACTCCTCCGGTGCGGGGGAGAACCGGTTCATGTAGTCGGCGTACATGGTGCCGACGAACACGCCCGTCCGGCTGCCGCGCAGGGTGGCCGGGTCGATGCCCGCGTGCTCGAACGCCTCCCACGCCGTTTCCAGCAGCAGGCGCTGCTGGGGGTCGATGCTGTGCGCCTCGCGCGGCGAGACCCCGAAGAACTCCGCGTCGAACTGTGCGGCCCCGTACAGGAACCCGCCCTCCCTCGCGTACGAGGTGTGCGGCCGGTCCGGGTCGGGGTCGTACAGCTCCGCCAGGTCCCATCCCCGGTCGGTGGGGAACGGGCCGACGGCGTCCACCTCGTCGGTGGTCAGCCGCCACAGGTCCTGCGGGGAACGGACGCCACCCGGGTAGCGGCAGGCCATCCCCACGATCGCGATCGGCTCGTGCTCGCGTTCCGTGCTGTGCGCGCGGTCGGCCCTGAGCCGCTCGTTCTCCTTCAGCGCGGCCCGCAGCGCCTCGACGACCTGCTGCTGGGTTGTGGAAGCCATCCTGTTCTCTCCGTACTTCCCCGTCGGGGTCTGGGTCTGGATGTGGTTACTGGGACCGGGTCCGGACGGCGTCCGGACCCGGCGGGGCGTGTCTTCCTCAGCTCTGGCCCAGGGCCAGGCGGACCAGGTCGTCGGCGCTCATCGAGTCCAGCGCGCTTCCGCCCCCGCTTGCGCCCTCGCTCCCGCTCGCCGTCCCGGCGTCCCCGCTGCCGTCGGCGGCCTCCGCGGAGGCGTCCCCCGCCGGGACCTCCGGTACGAGCGCCGCGCGCAGCCGGTCCGCCAGGGCGCCCGGGGTCGGGTGGTCGAAGACGAGCGTGGGCGGCAGCTTGACGCCGGTCGCGGCGGCCAGGCGGTTGCGCAGCTCGACCGCGGTCAGGGAGTCGAAGCCGAGGTCCTGGAACCGGCGGTCGGCCGGTACCCGGTCGCCGTCCGAGTGGCCCAGCACGGCGGCCACTTCGGTCCGTACGGTCCCGAGCAGGATGTGGCGGTGCTCCCGGCGGGGCGCCGCGGCCAGCCGGTCGCGCAGCCCCGCGGCGGTGTCCCGGGCCGCGGCCCGCGCGGAGTCCTCGTGCCCGCGGGCGGGCAGCAGCTCCCGCAGCAGGAGGCCGACCGCGTCCGGGTCCGCCGTCCGCAGGTCGAGGTGGGCCGCCGTCAGGACCGCGGCGCCGGAGGCGACGGCCGCGTCGAACAGCGCCAGGCCGTCCTCGGCGGACAGCGCCCCGATCCCGGAGCGGGCCAGCCGCTTCAGGTCCGCCGTCCGCAGGTCACCGCTCAGCGCGCTCTCCTGCGCCCACAGACCCCAGGCCACTGACACGGCCGGCAGCCCCTCGGTGCGGCGCCGGTGGGCCAGGGCGTCCAGGAAGGCGTTGGCCGCCGCGTAGTTGCCCTGCCCCGCCGAGCCCAGGGTGCCGGCCAGCGAGGAGAACAGGACGAACGCCGACAGGTCCAGGTCCCGGGTCAGCTCGTGCAGGTGGAGGGCGGCGTCGGCCTTGGCCCGCAGCACCCCTTCCATCCGCTGCGGGGTGAGCCCGGCCAGCACCGAGTCGTCGGTGACGCCCGCGGCGTGCACGACCGCGGTCAGCGGCCGGTCCGCGGGTACGGCGGCCAACAGGGCGGCCAGCGCCGTCCGGTCACCGGCGTCGCAGGCCGCCAGGTGCACCTCGGCCCCCAGGGAGGCCAGTTCGGCCGTGAACTCCTGTGCGCCGGGGGTCGCGGCGCCGCGCCGGCCGGTCAGCAGCAGCCGTCCCACTCCGTGCTGCTTGACCAGGTGCCTGGCCAGCAGCCGGCCCAGCGTGCCCAGCCCGCCGGTGACCAGCACGTGGTCGTCCGCACCGAACGGCGCCGGAGCCTCCGTGCCGGGAGTGCCGGGAGTGGCGGGAGCGGCGGGAGCGGCGGGATCAACGGAGCGGGCGGGGGCGGCCGGACGGTGGACGCGCAGGGCCGGTACCGATGCCCGGCCGGCCCGCAGCGCGAGCTGCGGCTGTGCCGGGGCGAGCGCCATGGCCTGCGCCAGAGCGCGGACGGACTCGGGCCGCCCGTCGGTGTCGACCAGGGTGAACCGGCCGGGCTGCTCGGACTGCGCAGAGCGGATCAGGCCCCAGACCGCCGCCAGGGCGGGATCCGGGCGTTCGTCGTCGGTGACGGCGACCGCTCCCCGGGTGAGGACGGCGAGCCGGGACTCCGCGAACCGCTCGTCCGCCAGCCAACCCTGGGCCAGTTCGAGGACCGCGTGCACGGCCCGGTCGCCGGCGCCCGGTAGGCCGGGACCGGCCGGCGCGCCGGACAGCACCACGGTGGGGACCGGAGCACCCCCGTCCACCGCCGCCCGCAGCTCCGCCAGGTCCGGGTAGGCCCGGACGGCCGCACCGCAGGCGCGCACGGCCTCGGCGGCCGCCCCGTCCTCGCCGAGGACGGCCCACGGGCCGGCCGGCACGGGCGCGGCCGCCCGCAGCGGGGACCAGTGCAGGTCGAACAGGCCGGGCCCGTGCACCGGCCCGGCGCCGACCTCGGCGTCGGCCCGGAGCTCGCGCACCGCGAGACCGCCGGCCGTGAACACGGGGACGCCGTTCTCGTCCGCGATCAGCAGCGTGTGGGCGTCGCCCGGCCCCCGGCGCAGGCGGACCCGCAGCCGCGTCGCCCCGCAGGGCCGCAGCGTCAGGGCGCTCCACGCGAAGGGAACCACCAGCCGGTCCGCGGCGCCCGGCGCGAGCAGGGCCGTGTGCAGGGCGGCGTCGAGGGCGGCGGGGTGGAGGGCGAAGCCGTCGGCTCCGGTGGTGGCGGACCCGGGCGGGGCGATCTCGGCGTAGAGGTCGGTGCCGTGCTGCCAGGCCCGGCGCAGGCCCTGGAAGGCGGGGCCGTAGCCGTAACCGCGGTCGGCGAGACGGTCGTAGAGGCCGTCGACGGGGAGCGCGGTCGCGTCCTGCGGCGGCCAGACGGCGAGACCGGACTCCTCGCCGGTCGCCGCGGGAACGTCGTCGGCCAGCAGACCCGACGCGTGCCGCACCCAGGCGGCGTCCGGGCTCCCTTCGGACCGGGAGTGCAGGGCGAGCGGGCGCGTCCCGTCGTCACCGACCGCGCCCACCAAGAGCTGGAGCGCGACGGGGCCGTCCAGCGGCAGCGGCTGTTCGTGGGTGAGTTCGGCGACCTCCGCCGCTCCCGTCCGCCGGGCGGCGTGGAGGGCGAGCTCCGCGACCGCCGCACCGGGCAGCAACGGCCGGCCCAGGACGGTGTGCTCCGAGAGCCACGGCTGCGCCTCGGCGTCGAGGGTGCCGGTGAACAACCATCCCTGACCCGCGGCGAGTTCCACCTCCGAGTCCAGCAGCGGATGGCCGCCCGCCGGCTTCGCCGCCACGGGGGCCGCCGGGGCGCTCAGCCAGTAGCTGTCGCGCCGGTACGGGTAGGTCGGCAGGGCTACCGCCCGCCCACCGGGCAGGAAACCGTCCCACCGGACGTCCTGGCCCCGTACGTGCGCCTCCGCGAGCGCGGCCGCGAGGGTCCGGCCCTCGGGGCGGCCGGCGCGCAGCAGCGGGACGGCGACGGGCGGCCGCCCGGTGTCCGGCTCCCCGGAGCCCAGGATCGTACGGACCATCGCGCTGAGCACGGGGTCGGGTCCGAGTTCGATGTAGGTGGTGGTGTTGTGGTGGTGGTGGAGGTGGTGGATGGCGTCGTTGAAGCGGACGGTGTGGCGGAGGTGTTGGGTCCAGTAGTGGGGGTCGGTGAGTTGTTGGGTGGTGGCGGTTTGTCCGGTGAGGTTGGAGATGATGGGGATGGTGGGGGTGTGGTAGGTGAGGGTGGTGGCGGTGGTGTGGAAGTCGTTGAGGATGGTTTCCATGTGGGGGGAGTGGAAGGCGTGGCTGACGTTGAGTTGTTTGGTGCGTCGGCCGTTGTTGCGCCAGGTGGTGGCGAGTTGGTGGGCTGCGTGGTGGTCGCCGGTGATGACGGTGGAGTGGGGGGTGTTGGTGGCGGCGATGTCGAGGTGGCCGTGGTGGGTGGGGAGGGTGTCGCGTATTTCTGTTTCGGTGGCTTCGATGGCGATCATGGCGCCGCCTGCGGGGGCGGATTGCATGAGTCGGCCGCGGGTGGCGACGAGGGTGCAGGCGTCGTCGAGGTCGAGAACGCCGGCGACGTGTGCGGCGGTGAGTTCGCCGAGCGAGTGCCCGACGAGGTGGTCCGGCGTCAGGCCGTAGTGCTCGACCAGCCGGAACAGGGCGACCTGGACGGCGAACAGCGCGGGCTGCGTGTACTGGGTGCGGTCGAGCAGAGCCGCCTGCGGGCTCCCCTCCTCGGCGAAGAGCAGTTCCTTCAGCGATCGGCCCAGGTGTACGTCCATGCGCGCGCACACCTCGTCCAGGGCGCGGGCGTAGACCGGGTGGGTCTCGTACAGCTCCCGGCCCATGCCGGGACGCTGGCTGCCCTGCCCCGTGAACAGGAAGGCCACGCCGGAACTCCCCGACACCCCCTCCGGGTCCCCGGTCACCAGCTGCGGCGCCGATGCCCCGCGGGCCAGGGCGTCCAGGCCGGCCAGTAGACCGGCCGGGTCGTCGGCCAGGACGACGGCGCGGTCCGGGAGCACGGCCCGCGTGGTGGCCAGGGCATGGCCGATGTCCAGGTGCGCGAGGTCGAATCCGCCGTCGGCGCCGGCCGCGGCGGCCAGCCGCCGCAGCTGTACGGCCTGGGCGCGCAGCCCGTCCGTACCGCGGCCGGACACCACCCACGGCAGCGGGGAGGGCACGGCCACCTCGCGGGAGGGCTCCGGCTCGGTGGCGGGGGCCTGTTCGAGGACGACGTGGGCGTTGGTGCCGCTGATCCCGAAGGAGGAGACGGCGGATCGGCGGGGCCGGCCGGTCTCCGGCCACGGAGTGGCTTCGGTCAGCAGGGAGACGGCGCCGCTCGTCCAGTCCACGTGCGGGGTCGGTGCGTCGATGTGGAGGGTGCGGGGGAGGGTGCCGTGGCGCATGGCCATGACCATTTTGATGACGCCGCCGACGCCTGCGGCGGCTTGGGCGTGGCCGATGTTGGATTTGAGTGATCCGAGGTGGAGTGGTGTGGTGGCGTCGCGGTGCTGGCCGTAGGTGTTGAGGATGGCCTGGGCTTCGATGGGGTCGCCGAGGGTGGTGCCGGTGCCGTGGGCCTCGACGGCGTCGACGTCGGCGGGGGTGAGGCCGGAGGCGGTGAGGGCTTCGCGGATGACGCGTTCCTGGGAGGGGCCGTTGGGGGCGGTCAGTCCGTTGCTGGCGCCGTCCTGGTTGACGGCCGAGCCGCGGATCACGGCGAGGACGGTGTGGCCGTTGCGGCGGGCGTCGGAGAGCCGTTCCAGGAGCAGCACACCCACCCCTTCGCTCCAGGCCGTCCCGTCCGCCGAGGCGGAGAAGGACTTCACCCGTCCGTCGGGCGCGAGGCCGCGCTGCCGGCTGAACTCCACGAACGGCCTAGGAGTGGCCATCACGGTGGCACCGCCCGCCACGGCCAGGCTGCACTCGCCCCGGCGCAGGGCCTGGGCGGCCAGGTGCAGGGCGACGAGTGAGGAGGAGCAGGCGGTGTCGACGGTGATGGCCGGGCCCTCCAGCCCGAAGGTGTAGGACAGCCGCCCGGAGGCGACGCTGCCGGCGCTGCCCGTGCTCAGGTACCCCTCGTACTCGACCGGTACGGCGGACAGGCGGGAGGCGTAGTCGTCGTACATCGCGCCGACGAACACCCCGGTCCGGCTGCCGCGCAGGGTGGCCGGGTCGATGCCCGCACGCTCGAAGCCCTCCCAGGTGGTCTCCAGCAGCAGGCGCTGCTGCGGGTCGATCGCGTACGCCTCGCGCGGGCTGATCCCGAAGAACTCGGCGTCGAAGCGGTCGGCGTCGTAGAGGAAGCCGCCGTGCCGGCTGTAGCTCTTGCCGGCGCGGGCGGGGTCCGGGTCGTAGAGGTCGTCGACGTCCCAGTCGCGGTTCGTCGGGAAGGGGCCGATGGCGTCGGTGCCGTCGGCGACGAGCCGCCACAGGTCCTCGGGGGAGCGGGCGTCGCCCGGGTAGCGGCAGGCCATGCCGACGATCACGATCGGGTCGTCCTGGCCGGCGGCCGTACCCTCACCCGTCGTGGCCCGTCGCACCGGCCGGGCCGCGGCCTCACCGGCGATCTTCCCGAGCTCGGCGACGACGAAGCCCGCCAGCGCGCCGGGGGTCGGGTGGTCGAAGACGGCGGTCGCGGGGACGGCGAGGCCGCTGTCCGCGGCCAGCCTGCGCCGGAGCTCCATGGCGGTGAGGGAGTCCATGCCCAACTGGATGAAGGGACCGCCGTCGTTGACCGCGCTGGGTCCGGCGAGGCCGAGTACGGCCGCGACCGTGGTCCGTACGAGTTCGCCCGCGGCCCGCTGACGGTCCGCCGGGGCGAGCTCCGCGGTCCGGGCGGCCCAGCTGGAGCCGGTGGCCGCGGCGGCCCGGCGGCGCGGGGCCCGGACGAGGGTGCGCAACAGCGCGGGCGCCGACCCGTCGGGGGAACGCAGTACCCGGAGGTCCAGCTCGACCGGGGCGAGCGCGGGCCGGCCGGACGCGAGCGCCGCGTCGAACAGCTCCATGCCGCGTTCCGGGGTCAGCGCAAGGATGCCCTTTGCGGCCCACCGCTGCATGTCGGCCTCCGAGAACTGCGCGGCCATGCTGCCCGTGCTGGTGTCCCAGAGTCCCCAGGCGAGGCTGGTGGCGGGGAGGCCGTGGTGGTGGCGGTGGTGGGCGAGGGCGTCGAGGTAGGTGTTGGCGGCGGCGTAGTTGGCCTGGCCGGGGTTTCCGATGAGGCCGGCGATGGAGGAGAAGAGGATGAAGTGGGTGAGGTCGTGGCCGCGGGTGAGTTCGTGGAGGTGGTGGGCGGCGTCGGCTTTGGGGCGGAGTACGTGGGTGAGGTGGTGGGGGGTGAGGTTGTCGAGGGTGGCGTCGTCGAGGGTGCCGGCGGCGTGGATGACGGCGGTGAGGGGGTGCTGGGCGGGGATGGTGTCGAGGAGGTTCTGCAGGGATTGGCGTTCGGCGGTGTCGCAGGCGGTGATGGTGACGTGGGCGCCGGCTGCGGTGAGTTCGTCGGTGAGTTCGCGGGCGCCGGGGGCGTCGGGTCCGGTGCGGCTGGTGAGGAGGAGGTGGCGGGCGCCGTGGTGGGTGACGAGGTGGCGGGCGAGGATCCGGCCGAGCCCGCCGGTGCCGCCGGTGATCAGGACGGTGCCGTCGGGGTCGAGCGGGCGGTCGGCGGTGTTCCGGGCCGGGGTGTTCTCCAGCCGCGGGCTGTGCAGTCGGCCGTTGCGCAGGGCGAGTTGGGTGTCGGGGCTGTGCGCGGCGGTGCGTGCCGCGTCCACGAGCCGCTCGGGGCCGGCGTCGTGGTCGGCGTCGCGGTCGGCGCCCGCGTCGAGGTCGAGGTGGCTGAGGCGGCCGGGGTATTCGTTCTGAGCGGTGCGGATGAGGCCGGTGAGGGCTGCCGCGGGCAGGTTGTGGAGGTCCTCGTCGGGGGAGGGGGCCGTGGCACCCCGGGTGAGGACGACGATGCGGGCGGAGTTCAGGGTGCTGTCCCGGAGGAGTTCCTGCAGGGTCGCCAGGGTGTGCCCGAGCGCCGCGTGCACCTCGACCGCCTCGTCGGAGAGGGCCACGACATCGGGTACCGGGCCGCCCGCGGCGACGGCTGCCCGCAGGGCGGCCGCGTCCGGGTAGGGGGCGCCGGCGACGGCCGCCGCAAGGCTGTGCGGATCCGCACCCAGTACCGCCCACCGCTCGGCAGGACCGTCCACCGCCACCGACGGCTGCGGTTTCCACACGAGGCCGTAGAGCCCGTCGTGCCGGGCGCCGCGGTCCTGGAGGTCGCCGGCCGGCCGGAGGGCGATCTCGTCGATCGTGACGACGGGCCGGCCGTCGGCGTCCGTGGCCGTCAGTGAGGCGGTGTTGCGGCCCCCGGCGGTCAGGCGGACGCGCAGCGCGGTCGCACCGGTGGCGTGCAGGGTGATCCCGCCGAAGGAGAACGGGACGGTCAGCTCCTCCGCGTCCTCGATCAGCAGGCCGTGCAGGGCGGCGTCCAGGGCGGCCGGGTGCAGGGTGAACCCGTCGCCCTCGACACCGTCGGGCAGCACGATGTCCGCGTAGAGGTCGGTGCCGTGCTGCCAGGCCCGGCGCAGGCCCTGGAAGGCGGGGCCGTAGCCGTAACCGCGGTCGGCGAGACGGTCGTAGAGGCCGTCGACGGGGATTTCCGTGGCGCCCGGCGGCGGCCAGGCCGAGGGCTCGGCCACCGGCGGGACCGGGGCGGCCTCACGGAGCACTCCGGAGGCGTGGCGGACCCAGTCCGTGTCCGCCGCGCCCTCGGCGCGGGAGTGGACGGTGACGGCCCGGGCGCCGGCCTCCTCGGGGCCGAGGGCGACCTGGAGGTGGGTCCTGCCGTCCTCCGGGAGGATCAGCGGCGCCTCCAGGACCAGCTCCTGCAGTCGGTCGTACCCGAAGCGGTCGCCGGCCGCGAGGGCCATCTCGACCAGCGCGGTGCCGGGCAGCAGCACGGTGCCCGCGACCGCGTGGTCGACGGTCCACGGGTGGCTGCCGCGCGCGACCCGGCCCGTGAACAGCAGCCCCTCGCCGTCCGCGAGGCTGGTCACCGCCCCGAGCAGCGGGTGCTCCGCGGGCGTGAGGCCCAGGCTCGCCACGTCCTCGGGTGTCGCCGGGCTGTTGAGCCAGTACCGGGTGCCCTGGAAGGCGTACGTCGGCAGCTGGACACGCCGCGCGCCGGGGAAGAGGCGCTCGGTGTCCAGCGCCGCACCCCGCAGGGCCGCGTGGGCGAGGGCGGTCATGAGGGTCCGCACCTCGGAGTGGCCCTTGCGCAGCACGGCGAGGGTCGCCGGTGCGCCCGGGACGTCGTCCTCGCCCAGGCAGCTCCGGGTCATGGCGGTGAGCACGGGGTCGGGTCCGAGTTCGATGTAGGTGGTGGTGTTGTGGTGGTGGTGGAGGTGGTGGATGGCGTCGTTGAAGCGGACGGTGTGGCGGAGGTGTTGGGTCCAGTAGTGGGGGTCGGTGAGTTGTTGGGTGGTGGCGGTTTGTCCGGTGAGGTTGGAGATGATGGGGATGGTGGGGGTGTGGTAGGTGAGGGTGGTGGCGGTGGTGTGGAAGTCGTTGAGGATGGTTTCCATGTGGGGGGAGTGGAAGGCGTGGCTGACGTTGAGTTGTTTGGTGCGTCGGCCGTTGTTGCGCCAGGTGGTGGCGAGTTGGTGGGCTGCGTGGTGGTCGCCGGTGATGACGGTGGAGTGGGGGGTGTTGGTGGCGGCGATGTCGAGGTGGCCGTGGTGGGTGGGGAGGGTGTCGCGTATTTCTGTTTCGGTGGCTTCGATGGCGATCATGGCGCCGCCTGCGGGGGCGGATTGCATGAGTCGGCCGCGGGTGGCGACGAGGGTGCAGGCGTCGTCGAGGTCGAGAACGCCGGCGACGTGTGCGGCGGTGAGTTCGCCGAGCGAGTGCCCGACGAGGTGGTCCGGCGTCAGGCCGTAGTGCTCGACCGTGCGGTAGAGGGCCACCTCCGTGGCGAAGAGGGCCGCCTGCGTCCACATCGTCTGGTGCAGGGGTGAGGCCGGGTCCTCCTCGGCGAAGAGGAGGGACTTCAAGGTCACGGACTGCTGGAGGCGCTCGTCGAGACGCGCGCACACCTCGTCCAGGGCGCGGGCGTAGACCGGGTGGGTCTCGTACAGCTCCCGGCCCATGCCGGGACGCTGGCTGCCCTGCCCCGTGAACAGGAAGGCGGTCTTGCCGCCGCTCTGTCCCGGCGGTCCCACGATGACGTCCGCGGACTCCTCGCCGGCGGCCAGCGCGGCGAGCGCCC
This sequence comes from Streptomyces sp. WAC03905, assembly GCF_057371075.1. Classification (NCBI taxonomy): domain Bacteria; kingdom Bacillati; phylum Actinomycetota; class Actinomycetes; order Kitasatosporales; family Streptomycetaceae; genus Streptomyces; species Streptomyces sp. WAC03905. The sequence continues at coordinate 2,035,617 of NZ_JBXYDZ010000003.1, read as the reverse complement.
GCAGCCGGCCCTCGTCGTCGTCCGCGACGACGGCCGCGGAGTGCGCCAGGAGCGTCGGCGAGGCGGCCAGTGACCGGCCGATGTCCGCCGGTGCGATCCGGGACGGCTCGGCCCCGGCCGGATCCGACGGCGCCGTGCGCCCGGAGGCGAAGGCCAGCAGCCTGTCCGCCTGCGCGCGCAGGGCCGCCTCCGTGTGGCCGGACAGCACCCACGGCGCCATCGGCACCGCCTCGGGGGCCGGGACGGAGGGCTCCGGCTCGGTGGCGGGGGCCTGTTCGAGGACGACGTGGGCGTTGGTGCCGCTGATCCCGAAGGAGGACACCCCCGCCCGGCGGGGCCGGCCGGTCTCCGGCCACGGGGTCGCCTCCGTGAGGAGGGACACCGCCCCCCTGCTCCAGTCCACGTGCGAGGTCGGTGCGTCGACGTGGAGGGTGCGGGGGAGGGTGCCGTGGCGCATGGCCATGACCATTTTGATGACGCCGCCGACGCCTGCGGCGGCTTGGGCGTGGCCGATGTTGGACTTGAGTGATCCGAGGTGGAGTGGTGTGGCGGCGTCGCGGTGCTGGCCGTAGGTGTTGAGGATGGCCTGGGCTTCGATGGGGTCGCCGAGGGTGGTGCCGGTGCCGTGGGCCTCGACGGCGTCGACGTCGGCGGGGGTGAGGCCGGAGGCGGTGAGGGCTTCGCGGATGACGCGTTCCTGGGAGGGGCCGTTGGGGGCGGTCAGTCCGTTGCTGGCGCCGTCCTGGTTGACGGCCGAGCCGCGGATCACGGCGAGGACGGTGTGGCCGTTGCGGCGGGCGTCGGAGAGCCGTTCCAGGAGCAGCACACCCACCCCCTCGCTCCAGGCCGTCCCGTCCGCCGCGTCCGCGAAGGACTTGCAGCGGCCGTCCGCCGCCAGTCCGCGCTGCCGGCTGAACTCCACGAACAGATCGGGCACCGCCATCACCGTCACGCCGCCCGCGAGGGCCAGACCGCACTCGCCCCGGCGCAGGGCCTGGGCGGCCAGGTGCAGGGCGACGAGCGAGGACGAGCAGGCCGTGTCGACGGTGATGGCCGGCCCCTGCAGGCCCAGCGTGTACGAGACCCGGCCCGACGCCACGCTGAGCGTGTTGCCGGTCGTACGGTAGGCCTCCACGGCCTCCGGCGCGTTGCGCAGGTGAGAGGCGTACTCGCTGTACATCGCACCGCTGAACACACCGGTACGGCTGCCGCGCAGGGTGGCCGGCGCGATGCCCGCGCTCTCCACCGCCTCCCAGCTCGTCTCCAGCAGCAGGCGCTGCTGGGGGTCCATCGCGGCGGCCTCGCGCGGACTGATCCCGAAGAACTCGGCGTCGAAGCGGTCGGCGTCGTGGAGGAAACCGCCGTTGCGGGCGTACGAGTGCCCCGCGCGGTCGGGGTCCCCGTCGAAGAGCCGGTCCAGGGCCCAGCCGCGGTTCGTCGGGAAGGGGCCGATGGCGTCGGTGCCGTCGGCGACGAGCCGCCACAGGTCCTCGGGTGAGCGGGTGCCGCCCGGGTAGCGGCAGGCCATGCCGACGATCACGACCGGGTCCTCGTCGTCGGACGAGCCGCGCACCGCGACCTGCTCAGCGCCGCGCACCACCACGCCCTCACCGGCCAGTGCGGCGAGCTCGCCCACCAGGAACGCGGCCAGCGCCCCGGGGGTGGGGTGATCGAAGACGGCCGTCGCCGGCAGCGTGATCCCGCTGACCGCGACGACGCGGCGCCGCAGCTCCAGGCCGGTCAGCGAGTCCATCCCGAGGGTCTTGAACGCGGTGTCCTCGTCGACGGAGTCCGGTCCCGCGAGACCGAGCACGGCGGCCACCGTGGTCCGTACGAGTTCCACCACCGTCCGCAGCCGGTCGGCAGCCGGCAGCGCGGCGGTCCGCTCGGCCCAGGAGGCACCTCCGGCACCCGCGGTGCCGGTGGCCGCGGCGGCCCGGCGGCGCGGGACGCGGACGAGCGTGCGCAGCAGGGCCGGCGCCGACCCGTCGGGGGAGCGCAGGGTCGGCAGGTCCAGGTCGGCCGCGGCGAGCAGCGGCTCCGACGAGCTGAGGGCGGCGTCGAAGATCTCCATGCCGCGCTCGGCGGAGATGGGCAGCACGCCCTTGCGGGCCCACCGCTTGACGTCCCGCTCGCTCAGCCCGCTGGTCATGGCGCTGGCCGTGTCCCAGAGTCCCCAGGCGAGGCTGGTGGCGGGGAGGCCGTGGTGGTGGCGGTGGTGGGCGAGGGCGTCGAGGTAGGTGTTGGCGGCGGCGTAGTTGGCCTGGCCGGGGTTTCCGATGAGGCCGGCGATGGAGGAGAAGAGGATGAAGTGGGTGAGGTCGTGGCCGCGGGTGAGTTCGTGGAGGTGGTGGGCGGCGTCGGCTTTGGGGCGGAGTACGTGGGTGAGGTGGTGGGGGGTGAGGTTGTCGAGGGTGGCGTCGTCGAGGGTGCCGGCGGCGTGGATGACGGCGGTGAGGGGGTGCTGGGCGGGGATGGTGTCGAGGAGGTTCTGCAGGGACTGACGTTCGGCGGTGTCGCAGGCGGTGATGGTGACGTGGGCGCCGGCTGCGGTGAGTTCGTCGGTGAGTTCGCGGGCGCCGGGGGCGTCGGGTCCGGTGCGGCTGGTGAGGAGGAGGTGGCGGGCGCCGTGGTGGGTGACGAGGTGGCGGGCGAGGATCCGGCCGAGTCCGCCGGTGCCGCCGGTGATCAGGACGGTGCCGTCGGGATCCAGGCCCGTCTCCGCCGCGGCTGCGGGAGTGCTTTCCAGGCGCGGGGTGTGGAGCCGGCCGGCGCGGTGGCTGAACTGGGTGTCGGGACGCATGGCCGCGGTGTGGGCCGCGGCGGCCAGGTCCACGGTGCCGTTGGCGTCGCCGTCGGGGCCGATGTCGAGGTGGGAGAGCCGGCCCGGGTATTCGTTCTGAGCGGTCCGGACCAGCCCGGTGAGGGCCGCGGCGGGCAGGTCGCGGATGTCCTGCCCGGTGGTCAGGGCGGTCGCCCGGTGGGTGAGCAGGACGATGCGGGTGGAGTCGAGGGCGGGGTCGGCGAGGAGCGTCCGGAGGGTGGCGAGGGTCTTGCGCACCGCCTCGTGCACGTCCTCGTACGTCTCCGACAAGCCTATGAAGGACGGCAGTTGGGCGCCGTCGCCCAGGGCCGCCCGCAGTTCCGCGACATCGGCGTACGTGTCGCCCGAGACGGCCGGGGCCAGCCCGTGCGGATCGGATCCGAGGACGGCCCACAGCCCCGCCGCGCCCTCCGCGCCCTCCGCGGCCCCGGCGTCCGCCTGCGGCTCGGGCTTCCACACCAGCCGGTGCAGGCCGGAGGGCCGGCCCGCGCTCTGCGCGGCACGGAGGTCACCCGCCGGACGCAGCGTGATGGAGTCGACCGTGACGACGGGCCGCCCCTCTGGATCGGTCGCCGTCAGCGAAGCCGTGTGGGCGTCGACCGGAACCACGTGCACGCGCAGCGCGGTGGCGCCCGAGGCGTGCAGGGTGACCCCGCTGAAGGAGAACGGGATGGCCAGCTCGGTGCCGTCACCGAGCAGCATCGCGTGCAGGGCCGCGTCCAGGAGCGCCGGGTGGATCGCGAACACCGCGGCCTCGGCGTGCTGTTCCGGCGTGAGGGAGACCTCCGCGAACCGCTCCCCGCCCCACGGGGCCCCCGAGGCGGCCGCCGGTGCCCCTTCCGGCCCGGCCAGCCAGACCCGGCCCAGACCCTGGAAGACCGGCCCGTACTCGTAACCGCGGTCGGCGAGACGCTCGTAGACGTCGTCGAGCGGGACCGGCCGCGCGCCCTGCGGCGGCCACGCCGGCGCCGCGGCGGGGACCGGCTGCTCGCCGGTCGCCAGGACGCCGGAGGCGTGCCGGGTCCATTCCGCGTCGGCCGCGCCCTCGGGGCGGGAGTGGACGGTGACCGACCGGGTGCCCGACTCCTCGGCCGGGCCGAGCGCGACCTGGAGGTGGACGCCGCCCTCCTCGGGAACGATCAGCGGCGCCTCCAGGACCAGCTCGCGGAGCCGGTCGTAGCCGAAGCGGTCGCCCGCCGACACGGCCATGTCGACGAGGGCGGTGCCCGGCAGCAGGACCGTGCCGACGACCGCGTGGTCCACGACCCACGGATGCGTACGGCGCGAGACGCGCCCGGTGAACAGCACGTCCTCACGGTCGGCGAGGCTGGTCACCGCGCCCAGCAGCGGGTGCTCCGCCGGGGTCAGCCCGAGGCCGGAGGGGTCCTCCGCCGTGACCGGGGTGTCGAGCCAGAACCGGGTCCGCTGGAAGGCGTACGTCGGCAGCTCCACGCGCCGGGCGCCCGTACCGGCGAACACGGCCGACCAGTCGACGGCGACGCCGTGGCAGTGGGCCTCGCCGAGCGCGAGCAGCAGCCGCCCGGCCTCGTCCTCGTCACGGCGCAGCGTACCCAGGGCGGTGCCCCGCACGCCCGCGCCGTCGAGGGCGGCCTGCACCCCGATGGTGAGCACCGGGTGCGGGCTCACCTCGATGAAGGTGTCGTGCCCGGCGGCGAGGAGCTCCCCGACGGCCTGCTCGAACTGCACGGTCTCGCGCAGGTTCCGGTACCAGTACCCGGCGCCCATCACGCGCGCGTCGGGGAGCAGCGCACCGGTCAGCGACGAGTACACCGGGACGTCGCCCGGGCCCGCCGCGATCCCGTCGAGGAGCCGGGCCAGCTCGTCCTCCAGCTCCTCCACGTGGGCCGAGTGGGAGGCGTAGTCCACGTCGACGAGACGGGCCCGAGCCCCCTCCTCCTTGACCCGGGCGAGGAGTTCGCGCAGTGCTTCGGGATCGCCGGAGACCACGGTCTGCGCGGGGCCGTTGACGGCGGCGACGGAGATCCTGCCCCGCCACGCGCCGATCCGCTCCCGCACCCACGGAGCCGACTCGGCCACGGACATCATGCCGCCCCGGCCCGACAGCACGGTCAGCGCCCGGGAGCGCAGGGCCACCACCCGGGCCGCGTCCTCGACGCTCAGCACGCCGGCCACGCAGGCCGCCGCGATCTCGCCCTGCGAGTGGCCGATCACGGCGGCCGGTTCGACGCCCAGCGAGCGCCACACCGCGGCCAGCGACACCATCACCGACCACAGGACGGGCTGCACGACGTCGACGCGTTCGAAGCCGGGAGCCCCCTCCACGCCCCGGACGACGTCCAGGAGCGACCAGTCGACCAGCGGGTCCAGGGCCGCGGCGCACTCGGCCATCCGGCCGGCGAACACCGGGGAGGACTCCAGCAGGCCGGCCGCCATGCCCACCCACTGCGCACCCTGGCCCGGGAAGACGAACACGGGCCGGGCGGCGGGCCGGCTCTGGCCGGTGACCAGGCGGCGGGCGGTACCGCCGTCGACCAGGGCCCGCAGCCCCTGCTCCAGCTCCGCACGGTCGGCGGCGACGACCGCGGCACGGCGGTCGAAGTGGGCGCGGCCGACGGCGAGGGAGAGGCCGACGTCCGTGAGCCGGACGCCGGGACGCTCGCGCAGGTGTTCCAGGAGCCGGCCGGCCTGGGCGCGCAGCGCCTGGTCCGTCTTCCCGGACACGAGGAAGGGGACGGGCGCGCGGCCGTCCGGTGCGGGCGGCGCGGTGGCCTCCCCGGCGGTCTGCTCGGACGCCGGCTCGGGCGCCTGCTCGGGTGCCTGCTCCAGGACGAGGTGGGCGTTGGTGCCGCTGACACCGAAGGAGGAGACGCCCGCCCGGCGCAGCAGGCCGGCCTCCGGCCACGGCGTGGCCTCGGTCAGCAGCGAGACCGCACCGCTCGACCAGTCCACGTGCGAGGTGGGGGCGTCCACGTGCAGGGTGCGCGGCAGCAGGCCGTTGCGGATCGCCATGACCATCTTGATGACGCCGCCCGCGCCCGCGGCGGCCTGCGTGTGCCCGATATTGGACTTCAGCGAGCCCAGGAACAGCGGCCGGCCCGCGTCACGGTCACGGCCGTAGGTCGCCAGGATCGCCTGTGCCTCGATGGGGTCGCCGAGCCGGGTGCCCGTGCCGTGCGCCTCGACGGCGTCGACGTCCGCGGCCGACAGGCCGGAGGCGGCGAGCGCCTCCAGGATGACCCGCTCCTGGGAGGGGCCGCTGGGGGCGCTCAGCCCGTTGCTGGCGCCGTCCTGGTTGACGGCCGAACCACGGATGACCGCGAGCACCTCGTGGCCGTTGCGCCGGGCGTCGGAGAGCCGCTCCAGGAGCAGCATGCCGGCCCCCTCGCCCCAGCCCGTACCGTCCGCCGCCTCCGCGAACGACTTGCAGCGGCCGTCCACCGACAGCCCGCGCTGACGGCTGAACTCCACGAACATGCCGGGGCTCGCCATCACCGTCACGCCACCGGCCAGGGCCAGTTCGCACTCCCCGGCCCGCAGCGCCTGCGCCGCCGTGTGCAGCGCAACCAGCGAGGCCGAGCACGCCGTGTCGACGGTGACGGCCGGACCCTCCAGGCCCAGGGTGTAGGAGGCGCGGCCGGAGACCACGCTCGTGTAGGTGCCGGTCAGCAGGTAGCCGCCGACACCCTCGCCCGCCTCGTGCAGGCGCGGCCCGTAGTCCTGCGCCATCGCGCCGACGTACACGCCGGTCCCGCTGCCCCGCAGCGCGGCCGGATCGATGCCGGCACGCTCCACGGCCTCCCACACGGTTTCGAGGACCATCCGCTGCTGCGGGTCCATGGCGGCCGCCTCGCGCGGGCTGATCCCGAAGAACTCGGCGTCGAACCGGTCGACGTCGTGCAGGAACCCGCCCTGTCGGGTGTACGAGGTACCCGGGCGGTCGGGGTCCCCGTCGAAGAGGGTCTCCAGCGCCCAGCCGCGGTTGCCGGGGAACGCGGAGACCGCGTCGCGCTCCTCCACCAGCAGCCGCCACAGGTCCTCGGGGGACTCCACCCCGCCCGGGAAGCGGCAGGCCATGGACACGATCGCGATCGGCTCGTCCGCGCCGTGGTCCCGGCGCGGGACGGCCCGGGAGGAGGGCCGGCGCGCGGGCAGGGTGCCGGACAGTTCGGCGATCCGCGCGACCAGCTCCTCGGGGGTGGGGCGGTCGAACAGCACGGTGGTGGGCAGCTTCAGGCCGGTGGCGGCGACGAGCCGGTTGCGCAGCTCCACCGCGGTCGCGGAGTCGAAGCCGAGCTCCTGGAAGGTGCGGGACGGGTCGATGTCCGCGGCCGTGCCGCGCCCGAGGACCAGCGCCACCTCGCTGCGCACCAGGTCCATCAGGAACCGGGTCGTGCGCTCCGGGTCCCCGCCGGCCCCGAACGCGTCGCGGGCGTCGGGAGCGGGCGGGCCGAAGGGGTACGTGGGCAGGTCGACGACCACGGGTTCCGCGGGGAAGACGGGGCTCCAGTCCACGGGGGCGCCGTGCGCGTACGCCTCGGCGACGGACGACAGGAAGCGGTGCGGCCCGTCCGCCCCGCGCCGCAGCGAACCGACCGCGACGGCCGGGGAGCCGGCGCCGGGAGCGGAGCCGGCGGTCTCCAGGGTCTGTTCGAGGGACAGGGTCAGCACCGGGTGCGGACCGATCTCGACGAAGAGGTCGTGGTCGGCCACGCACCGGACCGAGCTCTCGAACAGCACGGGCTCGCGCAGGCTGCGGAACCAGTACGAGGCGTCCAGCGAGCGCGCGTCCAGCAGCGCGCCCGTCAGGGCCGAGTAGAAGGGGACGCCGCCCCTGCGCGGCCGGACCGGTGCCAGCACCGTGAGCAGCTCTTCGCGGATCTCGTCGATGTGCGCGGAGTGCGCCGCGTAGTCGATGGCGACTCGCCTGACCCGTACGCCGTCGGCGGTGAGCTCCTCCTGGAGCCGTTCGACGGCGTCCAGGTCACCGGCGACGGAGACGGACCGCGGCCCGTTGACGCCGGCGACGGACAGCCGTCCGCCGTACGGGGCCGTCCGCGCCCGTATCTCGTCGAGGGGCAGCAGGACGGAGAGCATGGAGCCGCGGCCCGCGAGCCGGGCCTGGGCCCTTCCGCAGAGCGCGCTGACCCGGGCGCCGTCCTCCAGGCTGAGCCCGCCCGCGACGACGGCCGCGGCCATCTCGCCGATGCTGTGCCCCACGACCGCGGCCGGCTCGATGCCGAAGGAACGCCAGAGGGCGGCGAGGCCGAGGGACGTCGCGAACAGCGCGGGCTGGATGACGTCGACGCGGTCGAGCGCGGGCGCTCCGGGCGCCCCGCGCAGTACGTCCTCCAGGGACCAGTCGACGTACGGGGCGAGGGCCTCGGCGGTGGCCCGGACACTGGCGAGGAAGACGTCGGAGGCGTCGAGCAGGCCGGCGGCCATGCCGGGCCACTGCGCGCCGTGGCCGGGGAAGACGAAGACGGTCCGGTCGCGGGGCGCGGCCGTGCCGCTGACCCGTCCGGGGCCGCGGCGGCCCTCGGCGAGGGCGGCCAGTTCCTCGGCGAAACCGGGCCCGGTGGCGGCCAGCAGGACCGAGCGGTGCGTGAACGCGGTGCGCGACACGGCGAGGGAGTGCCCGATGCCGGTGAGGTCGGGGCCGTCGCCCGCGTCCTCGGCGAGACGGGCGCGGAGCTGTTCCGCCCGGGCGCGCTCGGCCTGCGCGGTGTGCCCGGAGAGCACCCACGGCAGCACGCCGGCCCGGAAGGCGGGCGGCCGCCCGGCGGACCGTTCCCGCGTGGCGTCACGGGGCGTGCCGTCGACCTCCGCGGCCCACACCTGCCCGTTCGCGTCGGCCGCCCGCACCACTGCGGCCCGCCCGGCCGCGGCCGCGCGCAGGACGTCACCGAGCCGCGCGCCGGCCCCGTCCCGGCCGGAGTCCGCGGCGACGGTCCCGGCCCCGTCCGCGCCGACGGGCCCGTCCGATCCGGTTCCGGCCGCGGGGCCCGTGTCGGCCCCGGTCCGGGGCCGGGCCGCCTCCCGCTCGGGGTCGGGGCCCGTGGCGGTGAGCACGGCGAGGATCCGGTCGCCGTCCGCCTCGGCCCGGGACAGGGTCTTGAGGACCGCCACGGCCCCGTCCGGGGCGGCGGTGCCCGCGAGGGCGGTCCGGCTCTCGCCGGAGCGCAGGCTCTCGGCCGCGAGGTGCAGCGCCGCCAGGGCGGACGCGGCGCCCGCGCGGACGGTCCGGTGCGTACCGGTCAGGCCGAACACGGCCGCGACCTCACCGGCCGCCCCCTCGAAGTCGCCGGCCCCGGCCTCGCCGGCCCCGGCCTCGCCGGCCCCGGCCTCGCCGGCCCCGGCCCCGGGGCCTCCGGAGTCCGCGCCCCCGGAGTCCGCACCGAGGAACAGTCCCGTGCCGGGGGCGCCGCGCAGCGACGCCGGGACGGTACCGGCCACCTCCAGGGCCTCCCAGCACCGTTCCAGCAGGAGCCGCCGTCGCTCGTCCACCGATGCGGCCGCCTCCGGCCCCATGCCGAAGAACGCCGGGTCGAAGCCCCCGGCTCCGTCCGCTCCCGGGACACGGCAGGACAGCCCGACGACGGCGACGGGCTCCCCGGTCGCCCCGACGAACTCGGCATCGCGGCGGGTGGTCTCGACAGACATGCGGATCCTCACTCCAAGTCCAAAGGTGTTCCGGGGAGCAGCACTTCGAGGGGGACGCCCGGAACACCCGGGAGGCGACCCGCCTGTACGACCGGCCCGCGGCGCCCGCGGAGGTCCGGCTACCAGTCCACGAGCAGCCGGGCCAGCCCCCGCGTGCCGAGGCCGTCCTTCCAGACCACGGCGTCGGGGCCGGCGGCCGGCCGCAGCGTCGGGAACCGCCGCATCAGCCGCTCCAGCACGATCTGCAGCTGGAGCCTGGCCAGCGGCGCGCCGAGACAGCGGTGCACCCCGTGGCCGAACGTCAGGTGCGCGGCGTCGTGTCCGTCCGGATCCAGCAGCCCGGGCTCGGTGAAGGTCCTGCCGTCCCGGTTCCCGTGCAGCAGGGAGACGATGACGCCCTCCCCGGCCTGCACGGTGACGCTGCCGAGCGGTACGGGCTCCACCGCCACCCGCGGGAAGCTGATCGGTGTGGAGGGGGTCAGCCGCAGCAGCTCCTCCACCGTGGGGGCCAGCCGGTCGGGCCGCTCGCACAGCTCCCGGTACGCGGCCGGATCGTGGAGCAGGGCGTGCGCCGACAGGCCGAGCTGTCCCACCACGGTCTCGTAGCCGGCCATGAGCAGCGTGAGCCCCATGGTGAGCAGTTCGCCCATCGACAGGTCGCCCTGTTCGTGCGCCGCGATCATGGAGGTGAGGAGGTCGTCCTGCGGCCGGCGGCGCTTGCGGTCGATCAGGTCGGCCATGTAGTCGATGAGTTCGAGGCGGCGCCGGGCCTTTTCCTGCGGGGTGCTGGCCGAGATGTCGAACAGCACCTCGACCCAGTCGCGGAAGCGCGTGGAGTCCTCGGGGGGAACCCCGAGCAGTGAGCACAGCACGGCCAGTGGCAGCGGGGCGACGAGCGTCTCGATCAGGTCGGTGCCGGGTCCCGACGCGGCGAGGGCGTCGAGGTGGCGGTCGGCCAGCTCCTCGACGGCCGGGGCCAGGGCGGCGGTACGGCCGGTGGTGAACGCCTTCGTCACGACGCGCCGCAGCCTGGAGTGATCGGCTCCGTCCATGCTCATCATGGAGTTCGGTACGGGCTGGGCGTCGTTGAGCTTCGGGGCCCGCGGTGTGACGGCCTCGGCGCGGCTGAACCTCTTGTCCGTCAGGACCCGGCGCGCCAGTGCGTAGTCGCACACCAGCCACATCTTGTCGCCGGCGGGCGTGAAGAACGGGACGACGTCGATGCCGTCCGGGACCTGCCCCTCCCCGGCCACGTACTGACCGAGGAACTCCGGAAGCGGGCCCAGCGGGCCGGCGCTGCGGTGCTTCATGCCTTTCCTCCCCGTTGTGGTCGGCGATCAGGTGGTCAAGAGGCGGCGCTCGGCCTCGTGCAGGACCGCGGTCGGCCGGTTGAACGCGATGCGCACGTACTGCTCACCGCCGAGCGGGTCGGCGAAGAAGGGCGTACCGGGGACGACCAGCACCCCGGTCCGGTCCAGGAGGTCGCGGACGAAGCCGAGGCCGCCCTGCCGGCCACCGGTGAGCGGGGAGATGTCGGCGAAGAGGAAGCAACCGCCCTCCGCCGGGGCGAACTTCATTCCCGTCCGCGAGAAGACCTCCTGAGCGAGGTCGCGCCGCTCGGCCATCTCGGCCGCCGCGACCGTCGGGTCGACGTGGTGGGCGGTCCGTCCGGCGGCCACCTGGAGGGGGACCGCGGCGCCCAGCGTGGTGAGTTCGTGCACCTGGCGCAGCGCGGCCGTGCGCACCGGATCGGCCCGCAGGAATCCCAGCCGCCATCCGCTGACGGCGTGGCTCTTGGACAGCGACCCGACGACGATGCTGCGCTCGGCCAGGCCGGGCACGTCGGCGACGGAGACGTGGGGGCGGCCGTCGAAGGTGAAGGCGCGGTAGACCTCGTCGGAGATCACCGTGGCGTCCCACCGCTCGCACAACTCGGCGATCTCGCCCAGCTCCTGGCGGGTGAGGACGCGTCCGGTCGGGTTGCCGGGGGTGTTCAGGACGACGGCCCGGGTGCGGGGGGAGAAGGCGGCGGCCAGTTCGGCGGGGTCGAAGCGCCACTCCGGCGCGTGCAGCCGTACGTACTTCGGTACGGCTCCGGTCAGTTCGACGGCGGCGGTGAAGTGGTCGAAGCCGGGGTCGAAGAGGATGACCTCGTCGCCGGGGTCGACGGTCGCCAGCAGGGCGACGAAGAGGGCCTCCGTCGCGCCGGCGGTGACGGTGACCTCGGTGTCGGGGTCGGTGGGGGTGCCCAGGGACTCCGCGATCCGCTGCCGCAGACTCGCGTCGCCGTTGGGGTGCTCGTACTGGTTGTGGCCGGCCCGCAGCGCGCGGGCCGCCTCCTCGATCATGTCCGGGGAGGTCTCGGGGTGCCCGGGGGTGCCGACCGCCAGATCGACGGCGTCGCGGGTGCGCGCCAGCATGAACACCTCGGTCAGCCCGCTGCCCTTGAGCCGCGCCGCGCGCGAGGATACGGGCGACCTGTGGGCCCGGGAGTGCGTCATTTCCGATCCTCCTGCTCCTGCTGAATCGACTGGATGAGCTGAATTGAGCTGAATGGGGAGGCGCAGTGCGGGCGCGGGGAATTCGGCCATGACCGTTCCGCTTTACCTCTGACGCCTCGGGAGAAAGCCGAGCCGGCGGCGGTGTGCATTCTGCTCGGACGCCGCGGAGAAACTCTGGCCGAGAATGAACATACCTCCGGCCCGGGAGGCGGAGAACAGAACGGCGGCGACTGGAGGCGACGGCGGACCAGGACCGGTCGGTTGTTCGACGCGTCACCCGATCCGTCCCGTCGACGGGACGGCGCCGGCGCGGAACGGGCGGCCGCGCGGGCCGGTCCGGCCCGATCGGCGGGACGTCCGCCGCCGACTCCGGCCGCCGACTTTGGCACGCCTTTAGCACGTGCTGCGAGCCTCCACACCTGTTCTGTGGACCCCTTCACATGGAGGCATGATGGCGATCCAGGCCGGCGGCATCGAGGGAGCGGGAACGGCACGGGTCCACCCGGGCCCCGAGCCGGTCCCGAGGCCGCGCAGGGGCACGGGCGAGGACCCACGGCGCGGTCAGGTGCTGACCACGAAGGTGGGCCTGCAGATGCCGGCGGGGATGTCCTTCGACGACTGGGAGAAGGCCGGACGCCAGCTGTCCGGAATTGTGGATTCCTCATCCTGGTGGCTCGGTGACTGGCTGGTGTACGGCAAGGACCACTACACCGACCGCTACCAGCGCGGCATCCGGGCCGCCGGGCTGCAGTACCAGACCCTGCGCAACTACGCCTGGGTCTCCCGCCGCTTCGACTTCGGCCGCCGGCGCGGATCCCTGAGCTTCCAGCACCACGCCGAGCTGGCGTCCCTGCCGCACGACGAGCAGGAGACCTGGCTGGACCGGGCCGAGCAGCGCAGATGGACCACCAAGCAGCTGCGCGGCGCCCTCCGCGCCGCACGCGAGACCCAGGCCCGGGTCCGCGTCCCCGCGGAACCGACGCGCAGGCTGGAAGTGCCGGGCAGCCGCCTCCAGTGGTGGCACCGGGCGGCCGAGCAGGCGGGCGTCGACTTCGAGCGCTGGGTGCTCGTCACCCTGGACAGCGCCGCGAAGCAGGCCCTCGCGGAACTCGGCAGGCTGGAGGACGGGGTGGACGCGGGGCCGGCCGCGCTCATGGCGTCGGCCGCGCCCGGCGGGCCGTTGCAGATCGAGGGGCCGAGGCCGCCCGCGGAACGGGGTGAGCCGGAGGGTCCCGCGGCGGCGGCCCGTGCCTGACGTGCCGCGCCCGGGCGCCCGCACTCCGCGGGGGGAGTGCGGGCCCCGCGGGGGCCGCCGCGCGATCAGGGCAGCTGCCGCATGAGGTCGGCCGTGTCCCGCTGCCGTGTGCACCCGCTGCGGGTGAAGGAGTCCAGGACCCGCCCGCGTACCTCGGAGGGCTGCTCCTGGCTGAGCTTGAACATCCCCTCCGCGCCGGTCACGGTGATCCGGAAGGCGCCCACGCCCGGCAGCAGCTGATGGAAGTAGCCGACCGAGTCGGTCATGTCCCAGCCCGTCCCGAACTTCGCCTCCTCGAAGGCGCGCACGGTGGACTGCACGACGTCCATCGTCTCCTCGCTCGATTCGATCTTCTCCACCACACCGCGTACGTGCACCGAGGTGAAATCCCACGTCGGGGCCGCCGGTGATTTCTCGTACACCGTCGGAGAGACGTAGGAATGCGGGCCGGTGAAGGTCAGGAGGACGACGCCGCCCGTCCTCAGGGCGATCCAGTGCGGATTCGCCTTGTTCATGTGACCGAGGAGCCTGGCGCCGGAAAGGTCGGGCGCCGGATCGTCATTCGCCCGCGGATCGGCGATGACCGGCAGGTGCGTGGCGAACGGGCCGTCCTTGGCGGTCCCGTTGGTCACCGCCAGTGCCAAGGGATTGTCGCGCATCAGATCGGTCATCCATGAACGGTCGGGTTCACGGTAGTTGCTGGGGACGAACATCCAGAATCCACCCTTTCGGTCGGTGTCCCGTCACCGGGACACCGTTCTCCGGTAATTCGACATTCGGTATTCGGCATTCGATGCGCGCAGAGGCCGCTCGGATTGCCTTGTCGGTGACTTCAGGTTGGCGCCGGGGCGTTCTCCGGCGCAATACTGAACAAAGGTCTCCCGGATCACCGGTCGAGATTCCAAGACGCTAGCGGGAGAATTGTCTATGGGTACAACGGGTGCGCATGACCAAGAGATTCACGACGTGGTCGGCATCGGCTTCGGCCCGTCCAACCTGTCGCTCGCCATCGCTCTGGAAGAGCACCGGGCCAACGTTCCGGACCGTCCGGTGAAGGCCGTGTTCTTCGAGCGCCAATCGTCGTTCGGATGGCACCGCAACATGCTGCTGCCGTCGACGACCATGCAGATCTCGTTCCTGAAGGACCTGGCCACCTTCCGCAATCCGGTGTCCCGGTTCAGCTTCGTCTCGTATCTGCACGAGGCCGGGCGCCTGGTGCAGTTCGTCAACAACCAGGATTTCTTCCCGACCCGGCAGGAATTCCACCACTATCTGGAATGGGCGGCTGCCCGCCTCGCCGACCGGGTGTCCTACGGGTCGGAGGTCACCGCGATCCGCCCCGCCGGCGGCCCCGGCTCCGGGTCCACCGAACACCTGGAGCTGGAGGTGCGTGGCCCCGCCGGCGCCGTCCGGATGGTCAGGGCGCGCAACGTCGCCATATCGACCGGCCTGGTGCCGCGCCTGCCGGCCGGCATCACGGCCGACGAACGGGTCTGGCACAGCTCCCAGTTCCTGGAGAGGTTCCGCGGCCTCGACCCCGACGAGCTCAAGAGCGTGGCGGTCGTCGGCGCCGGCCAGAGCGCGGCCGAGATCACCCGGTTCCTGTACGACATGCTCCCGCACGCGCGCGTCAGCGCGGTCATCCCCTCCTACGGGTACTCGGTCGCGGACGACACGCCCTTCGCCAACCAGGTGTTCGACCCGGCCGCGGTCGACGAGTACTACTTCGGCACCGACCGGGCACGGGAGGCCTTCTGGCACTACCACCGCAACACGAACTACTCCGTCGTCGACGACGAGGTGATCCGCGCCCTGCACCAGCGCTCCTACGAGGAGGAGGTGCGCGGCGACAAGCGCCTCCACTTCCTCAACCTGACCCGGGTCGCCGAGGTCGCCCGGGTCGGCAACGAGACTCGGCTCACCCTCAACTCGCTGCTCGACAGCGAGCCCCGGGAACTGCACGTCGACGCCCTCGTCTTCGCGACCGGCTACGAGGGCATGGACCCGGCCGGCCTGCTCGGCGACTTCGACCGGCACTTCCTGCGGGACGAGACCGGCCGCCACCGGGTGGAGCGCGACTACCGCCTCGTCACCGCGTCGGGCCCGTCCTGCGGGATCTACCTCCAGGGCGGCACCGAGCACACCCACGGCCTGTCGTCGTCCCTGCTGTCCAACATCGCCGTGCGCAGCGGGGAGATCGCCGACTCCATCGTCCTGCGCAGGGCCGAGCAGGAACTGGCCGGGGCGCGTGCGGTCGAGGCCGCCGCCGCGGGCGCGGGGGTCCGGGCCTGACCCGGACCCCCATACGGCCGAAGGGTGGGCCCCGGTGCTGTCCGAACAGCACCGGGGCCCACCCTTCGGCCGTCATCGGCCGTTCCGCGAACGTCGCGTGGTACGCGGAAATGCCGGAATCACTTCACGCGGCGTCGGCGGGAACCCGGTCCGCGGCCATCGCGTCGCGCAGGCTCTGCGGCCGCAGGTCGGTCCAATTCGCCTCGACGTGCTCCAGGCACAACTGGCGGCTTTCCTCGCCGAACACGATGCGCCAGCCGGCGGGAACCTCGGCGAACGACGGCCACAGCGAGTGCTGGCCCTCGTCGTTCACCAAGACGTAGAACCGGCCGTCAGCGTCGTCGAACGGGTTGCTGCTCATGAATCCACTCCAATTCAAGCCGTTCACGGTGCCCTTCCCGGACGGGAAAGGGACCGTCATCCATTAAGGGGGAGGGAGTTGGCGAGAACGCCGTGCCCGATCATGGCACCTCTCGGACGCCCGGTGGAGACCGATGGGCGGATCGGGCGCCCCGCCGGTGCCATCGGCGGGTCCGTCCCGCCGTCCTGTTGACGGGACGGTTCGGACTCCGCACACACCCTGCCCCAATTCACCGCGGTTCTGGTCGAGTTACGGGGAATGCACTTCCGGTCGCGTTCTCTCGCGCGCCATGCTGGACGGGCGATCGCGGCCCCGTGCCGTGGTCCTCCACGTCCCCGGGAGAGCCGGAGCCGAGCCCTCCACAGAAGGAGTTGTGCCGATGAGCGTCGCCAGCGCGGCCGGCCTTTCTCTTCACCCCACGCACGAGGTCCTCATGACGGCCCGTCGGCGGTCCGCCCTGGACAAGGCGCGGTCCGTCTGTGAGGCGCTGCCGTGGCTGTCCCGCCACCAGAACCGCACGGTCGTCATCAAACTGGGCGGGCACGCCATGGTCGACGAGCAGCTGACCGCCGCCTTCGCCAGCGACGTCGTCTTCCTGCGCTACGCCGGGCTGAAGCCCGTGGTCGTCCACGGCGGCGGTCCGCAGATCGGCGCCGAGCTCGAACGGCGCGGTCTGGCCAGTGAGTTCAAGGCGGGCCTGCGGGTCACCCCGCCGCCCGCGATGGACGTGGTCCGGATGGTGCTCGCCGGGCGGGTGCAGCGCGACCTGGTCGGGCTGATCAACGCGAACGGCCCGCTCGCCGTCGGCATGACCGGCGAGGACGCCGACACCCTCACCGCCGTCCGGCACGTGCCGTGGGTCGACGGCGAACCGGTGGACATCGGCCGGGTCGGCGACATCACCCGCGTGGACACCGGCGCCATCGAGGCGCTCCTGGCCGACGGACGCATCCCGGTCGTCTCGTCCGTCGCCCGCAGCGCCGAGGACGGCCACGTCTACAACGTCAACGCCGACACCGCGGCGGCCGCGCTCGCCACGGCGCTGCGGGCCCAGGCACTCGTGATGCTCACCGACGTGGAGGGCCTGTACGCGGGCTGGCCGGCCGGGGGCGAGGTCATCGACCGGCTCACCGCCCGTGAGCTGGAGAAGCTGCTGCCGGAGCTCGCCGACGGGATGGTCCCGAAGATGACCGGCTGCCTGCGCGCCGTGCGGGGCGGCGTCGGCACGGCGCGCGTGATCGACGGGCGGGTCCCGCACGCGGTCCTGCTGGAGATGTTCACGGACGAGGGGGTCGGCACGGTGATCGTGCCGGACCCGGACGCCGAGCACGAGGAGGGCCGGGAAGAGCCCGGGGCCGCGGGCCGGGGGCCGCGTCCGGCCCGGGCGGTGCGCTCGTGAGGGGGTGCATCGCGCGGCGCCTACCCCCCTCCCGCCGCCGTGGCGCCATGATGGCGCCGCAGTGCCCCGATCAGCGCCATCGTGTCGCACCGGCCGCCGCAGCCGGTGATGGCCGGTATCAACCAGTACCCGACGTAGGTCCGATGGAGGCTTCGAAGGCTGCCACGGGCCCCGATCGTGCAGGTCGGCGGGGTAGGGCCGCGCCCGCCGACGGACCCTCGCAGTCGTGCGGGGAGCCGTCTCATCCGGCCACTTCGGCGCCGTGGTGCAGAAATGGCGCGACAGTGGCGCCATGTGTGTGCCATGATGGCGTCACGCAAGGCGCCCCGTAGGGCCAGGTCCACGGCCGGCCCTGCCGATCACCCCGCCCGCCGGAAACCACCCCGCCCGCCGGGAAGCATTCCGCTCGCCGGGAGCCGTCCCGCTCGCACCACTCGATTCGCACAGGAGTTCTTTTCGCTATGGCCACCTTCCTTTACAAAGTGGGCCGGTTCGCCTTCCGGCGGCGAGGCCTGGTCGCCCTGCTCTGGGTCGTCGTCCTGGTCGGCGTCGGCTTCGCGGCCTCCACCGCACCGGCTCCGCCCGCCGACACCTTCTCCATGCCGGGTACGGAGTCCCAGAAGGCCTTCGACCTGCTGAAGGAGAAGTTCCCGGCGATGAGCGTGGACGGCGCGACCGCCCGCGTGGTCGTCCGTACGCCCGGCGGCGAGAAGCTCTCCGACCCCGCGCAGAAGGCCAAGGTCGAGGCCCTCGTCGGGGCGCTCGCCAAGGCGCCGGACGTGGTCTCCGCGTCCGATCCCTACCGGACCAACGCCCTCAGCCAGGACGGCACCACGGCCTATGCCGTCGCCACGTACAAGCTGACCGCGCTCAAGCTGGACGACGAGGCCCACGACGGCCTCGACAAGGCGCTCGCCGACGCCCGCGCCACCGGTCTCGTCGTCGAGGCCGGCGGTGACGCCGTCAAGGTCGACGGAGCACCGGGCGGCGGCGCCGAAGGCATCGGCATCCTGATCTCCGCGATCGTCCTGGTCCTCACCTTCGGCTCGATGATCGCCGCCGGCATGCCCCTGCTCACGGCCATCCTGGGCGTCGCCATCGGCGGTGCGGCCATCACCGCGCTCGGCAGCACCCTCGGGCTGTCCAGCACCACGTCCACCCTCGCGCTGATGATCGGCCTCGCCGTCGGCATCGACTACGCCCTCTTCATCGTCTCCCGCTACCGCTCCGAGATGGCCGAGGGCCGTGAGCGCCAGGACGCCGCGGGACGGGCGGTCGGCACGGCCGGCTCCGCCGTCGTCTTCGCCGGACTCACCGTCATCGTCGCCCTCGCCGGCCTCGCCGTCGTGAACATCCCGATGCTCACCAAGATGGGCCTCGCCGCAGCCGGCACCGTGGCCGTCGCGGTCCTCATCGCCATCACCTTCGTCCCGGCCCTCCTCGGCTTCGCACCGATCAAGGTCATGCCCCGGCGCGAGCGCAAGCAGTACAGCGGCAAGCCCCTCACGGAGCGCCAGCAGCGCAAGGCCGACCAGCGGGCCGCCAAGGGCCGCAAGCCCAACCTGGGCACGCGCTGGGCGCGGTTCGTCGTCCGCCGCCCGATCGTCGTCCTCCTCTTCGGAGTCGTCGGCCTCGGCGCGGTCGCGGTACCGGCCGCGAGCCTCCAGCTCGGCCTGCCCGGCGAGGGCACGATGGCGCCGGAGACCACCCAGCGCAAGGCCTACGACATGCTGTCCGAGTCCTTCGGCGCCGGGTTCAACGGGCCGCTGACGGTCACCGTCCGGGCCAAGGACGCCGCGACCGCCGCCGGTGGCGTGGGCAAGGAACTCGCCAAGGTCGACGGCGTCGCCACCGTCACCCCCGCGACGCCCAACGACACGGGCGACACCGCGGTGCTCACCGTCGTCCCCACGACAGGTCCCACCGAGGCCGAGACCGAGGAACTCGTCGGACACATCCGCGGCGTCGCCGGCACCCTCGGTGCGGACAACGGCGGCGCCGAGATCCTCGTGACCGGTCAGACCGCCCTGTTCATCGACTTCTCCCAGACCCTCGACGACGCGATGCTGCCCTACCTGGGCCTGGTCGTCGGACTCGCCTTCCTCCTGCTCGTCCTCGTCTTCCGTTCGCTGCTCGTCCCGCTCAAGGCCGCCCTGGGCTTCCTGCTCTCCGTGAGCGCGGCCCTCGGCGCGGTCGTGGCCGTCTTCCAGTGGGGCCGGCTCGGGGACTTCTTCGGCGTCGAACAGCCCGGCCCCATCATGAGCACCCTGCCGATCTTCATGATCGGTGTCGTCTTCGGCCTCGCGATGGACTACGAGGTCTTCCTCGTGACCCGGATGCGGGAGGCCCACGTGCACGGGGCGCAGCCCAAGGACGCGGTCGTCACCGGATTCCGCTACGGCGGCCGGGTGGTCGGCGCCGCCGCGATCATCATGGTCAGCGTCTTCTCCGGCTTCATCATGGAGGACAACGTCTTCGTCAAGATGGTCGGCTTCAGCCTCGCCGTCGCCGTCCTCTTCGACGCCTTCGTCGTCCGCATGGCCCTCGTGCCCGCCCTGTTCGCCCTGCTCGGCCGGTCGGCATGGTGGCTGCCCCGCTGGCTCGACCGGGTACTGCCGAACATGGACGTCGAGGGCGAGAAGCTCAGCCGCACCGCCCCCGTCCTGCCGGCCCAGCAGCGCCGCGAGCAGGAGACCGGCGCCCTGCGCTGACCCCCGCGACCCACGGCACCGCCCGTGCGCCGACGGCTTCCACGGCCGTCGGCGCACGGGCGTTCCCGCGGGTCGTCGTCCCGGACCGGTCGGCATGACGGTCAGCGCTCGACCGGCAGCCCCGTCGGCTCCTTGATGCGCTTCATGATGATCTGCGAGTTGACCTCGGTGATGCCGGTGAGGGCGGTCAGCTTCTCGATCCACAGCCGCTCGTACGCGCGCAGGTCCGCGACCGCGATCCGCAGCAGGCAGCCCGGGCTGCCGAAGAGGCGGTACGCCTCGATCACGTCGGGAATGTCCTGGAGGGCGGCCTCGAAGGCCTCGACCGCCTCGCGGTCACGGCGCACCTCGACCGACACGAGCACCTCGAAGCCGCGCTCGACCGCCTCGGGATCGATCACCGCGCGGTAGCCCTGGATCACCCCGTCCTGCTCCAGCTGGCGCACCCGGCGCATGCACGGGGACGGGGTCAGTCCCACGCGCTGGGCGAGTTCCTGGTTGCTCAGCCGCCCATCGGCCTGGAGCTCGCGCAAGATATCGCGATCAATGGCGTCCATGGCGCAATTATCACCCACGCCTACTCGTCCACCGCGGCGGAAGACGCAAGCATATTGCGCACAGATCGCTCTATCATTGCTGCTTTGAGTACAAATGTACGAGTGGGACACGAGGGAGAGGGCGGCCACGCAGCATGGGACGGATCGTCGTCATCAGCACCGGCGGCACGATAGCCAGCCGCTGGCAGGGCTCCGGCTTCGCCGCGGACGCCGACGGGAGCGAGGTCATCGCCACGGCGCCGCTGCCCGAGGGCATGACCGTCGAGGTCGTCGACCTGTTCAGCGTGAACAGCCCCCGCCTCACCACCGCGCACCAGCTCACCCTCCTGCGCACCGTCCACGAGGTCCTCGCCGACCCCGGCGTCGACGGCATCGTCGTCACCCACGGCACCGACACCCTGGAGGAGTCGGCGTTCCTCGTCGACCTCCACCACCACGACCCGCGCCCCGTCGTCTTCACCGGCTCGCAGCGCCCCATGGGCACCGCCGACGGCGACGGACCGGGCAACCTCTACGACGCCCTGCTCACCGCCGCCACCACCCGCGGGCTGGGCGTCCTGATCGCCTTCGCCGGTCGGGTCCACGCCGCACGCGGCACCGTGAAGACGCAGGCCGTGGACCTGGACGCGTTCGCCGACCCGTCCAAGGAACTGCTCGGGAAGATCGGCTTCGGCAAGGTCGCCATCCTGCGCACACCCCAGCGCCCGGCCGCGCTCCCGCTGCCCGCGATGCCCGAACTCCCGCCGCGCGTCGACATGGTGATGCACCACGCCGACGCCGACCCGGCGCTCCTGAACGCCGCCGTCGAGGCAGGCGCCCGCGGCATCGTCCTCATCGGCACCGGCGCGGGCAACGCCACCCCGGAGATCGTCGAAGCCGTCCGTGCCGCCGTCGCCCGCGGGGTGCTCGTCGCCCTCACCACGCGCGTCATGGCCGGCCCGGTCACCGAGATCTACACGCACGGCGGAGCGGTCGACCTCGTCGCGGCCGGCGCGGTCCCGACCGGCACCCTGCGCGCCGGACAGGCCCGCATCGCGGTCCTGTCCGCCCTCCTCGCCACCGGCGACACCACCGAACAGGCCCGTATCCTCCGCGAGTCCGTCACCCCGGACGGCTCGGTGCTCGTCGAGGCGTAACCCCTCCGAGCGGCGTACGCGACCGTTAGGCTCCCCCCAACGGTCGCTACGCTGCGGGGGTTTGCATGGAGCCCGGCACCATCGGCATCCGACTGGCCACCTCGGTCGTCGGCCCCCTCGTCAGAAAGCTGTTCGTCAGCGAGGGCGGAGGCGCCGGCCTCGTCGACAAACCGGTCCGCATCAGCAGCTACGTGTCCTTCACGGGCGAGAAGCGCTCGCTGACGGAATCCGATCTCCGGTCACTGGCCCACAAACTGGTGAAACAGGCCCTGCGCACCGGCGAGCGCCCCATCCCCGCGGACGAGGAGCAGGCCGTCACCGACGCCCTCGCGCAGACCCTGCACGGCCTGGGCGACCTGACGATGACCGACCTGGACGCCGTCCGCCTCGGCTCCGCGGACTTCGCCCGGGAACTGCGCCGCGTGAGCGGCCGTCCCGAGCGTGAACTCGGCTCCGACGCCACGTACTTCTACGAGCGCCTCGTCGACGCCGCCTGCCCGCACATCCTGCAGTTCTTCACGCAGCGCTCGACCTTCGTGGCCCACGCGCTGGTGGAACAGACCCGTGGGCTCGCCGAGCTGACGGCCAAGGTCGACGAACTGATCCGCCGGGACCCCCTCCCCGGCGCCGAGGACGCGGCGTTCGAGCAGCTGTACCTCCCGTACGTGGCGAAGAGGTACGGCCGGCTGACCATCTACGGGATCGACCTGAGCACCTCACCCACCCGGTGGCCGCTGGACGCGGCGTACCTGAGCCTGGAAGCCACCTCCCTTCCGAGCCTGCAGGGTCAGAGCGCTTCCGAACTGCGCGCACGGCTCGCGGCGGTGCAGAACGACCCCGACGTCCTCGCCGACCGGAAGGCAGCGGCAGCGATCCTCGGCGCGCACATGCCCCCCTCCGTGTCGGGCCCGGTCCGACAGGCGTGGTCCTGGATCAGCCAGAAGGGAGGGCCGCAGACGCAGGTGCAGTCGCTGCTCCAGGTGCTGGCGCCGAAGCCCGCCGACCTGGCCCTGGCCGACAGCGCGCGGGTCCTCCTCCGGGGCGAGGCCGGGTCCGGCAAGACCACCCTCGTCCAGTGGCTGGCCGTCACCGCCGCCCGGCAGGAGCTGACCCCGCAGATGGAGTACCTGGACGACCGCATCCCCTTCGTCCTGCCCCTGCGCACCCTCACCCGTCACGGCGAACGACTGCCCGCACCAGGGGACTTCCTGGCCGCCGCCGGCTGTTCCCTCGGCGCCGCCCAGCCCGCCGGATGGGCCCATCGCGTCCTGGCGGCGGGCCGCGGCCTCGTCCTCGTCGACGGGATCGACGAGATCCCCGACGCGGAACGCAGACGCACCCGCGGCTGGCTGCGGGACCTCATGGACACCTACGACGGGGACAACCGCTGGCTCGTCACCTCCCGCCCCTCCGCCGTCGGCGCGGGCTGGCTCGCCGAGGAGGACTTCACCGAGCTGACCCTCTCCGCCATGGGCCGGGCGGAGGTCGCCACGTTCATCAAGCGGTGGCACACCGCCGCCCGCGAGGGCGGGGACGCGGACACGAAACTCCGTACGTACGAGAGCCAGCTCCTCACCGCCGTACGGACCAAGCCCGACCTCGGACGGCTCGCCACGAACCCGCTGATGTGCGGCCTGATCTGCGCCCTCCACCGCGACCGCAACGGTTACCTCCCGCACGGCCGCAAGGACCTCTACGAAGCGGCCCTCTCCATGTTGCTGAGCCGCCGCGACCGCGAACGCGACATGGACGTCCCGGACTTGCGGGAGGAACCGCAACTCGACCTGCTGCAACGCCTCGCCTACTGGCTGATCAAGAACGGCCGCACGGAGATGGACCGTTCCCGCGCCGAGAAGATCATCGCGCGGGCCCTGCCCGCGGTTCAGGAGGCCGCCGCCCTGGGCGACGCGTCCGGCGTCTTCGAGTACTTCCTCCAGCGCAGCGGACTCCTGCGCGCACCCGCTCCCGCCGCGGTGGAGTTCGTCCACCGCACCTTCCAGGACTTCCTCGGCGCACGGGCCGCGGTCGAGGAGGGCGACTTCGGCCTCCTCACCGACCACGCCGACGACGACCAGTGGGAGGACGTCATCCGGATGGCGGTCGCCCTCGCCCGGCCCACGGAGCGCGTCACGATCATCCGCGACCTCCTCGCCCGCGGCGAGAAATCCTCCGACCAGCGCACCCGCGCCCGCATCTACCTGCTCGCCGCCGCCTGCCTCGAGCACGCCACCACCCTCGACCCCGACGTACGCGCCGCCGTCGAAGCGCGCACCGCCACCCTCGTCCCCCCGGCGAACGCGGAGGAGGCCCGAGCCCTGGCGAAGGTCGGCCCGCTGCTCCTGAGCCTGCTCCCGGGCCCGGAGAAGCTCGACGACATGGACGCGTACCACGTGGTGATCGCGGCCTCCCGGGTCGGATCCGACTCCGCCGTGTCCTACCTCGCGCAGTTCGTGGAACACCCCTGGCCGCCGGTCCGTTCCGAACTCCTCCTGGCCTGGCCGCGCTTCGACAGCGCCGAGTACGCCGACGAGGTCGTGGCACACCTCGATCCGGCGGGTCTGCAGTACACCGTCCGGTCCGATGACCAGCTGGACCAGCTGGAACGTCTCGCCGTCCGGCCGGAGGGCCTGATCGTCAGGAGCGGCGTGTCCGCCGGGGCCCTGACGGCCTACCTCGGCCGGCACGGCCTCCAGACGATCACGTTCGCCGGCTCCACGTCGTCCGGTCTGGAATGCCTGCGGGGGCAGTCCATGCTGCACACGCTCGACATCGACGGCTGTCCGGAGCTGACGGACCTTTCCGCCATCGGCGGCCTTCCGATTCGCCGACTGTCCATCGCGACGGCACGGACGGACCTCGACCTTCGCGCCGTCGCACAGCTGGGGCATCTGGAGGCGCTGAACATCGACGGCCCGGCCGGTCTGTGCTGGTCGCCACGGTCACTGCCCGCGAGCGCCCCTCTCAAGAGGTTGCTGGTACGAGGTGAAGCGAGCCCCGCGCACGGACTCGACGGGCTCGGCTCGCTCCCCGGCCTGGGGCGCCTCGTCCTCAACGCCGAGTCCAGTCCGGCCTCGGCCGCGGACTGGCAGGAGATCCGGGCCCTGCACGGCCTCGGCGACCTCAGGGTGTCCGTCGCCTCGATCGGTGCCATGCCGGCGGGCATGACCCTGCCGGGTGTCAAAAGCCTCACGCTCGACGGTGGTTGCGGGGAGAAGCTCCTGCAGATGGTGGTCCGGAGACTACCGCTGGCGTTCCCCGGGCTCGGCGAGTGCCGCTTCCTGGGAAAGCTGAGGACCGAAGGCGACGCCGGTATCGACATCGGTCCGCTGGCAGGACTCCCCGGTCTGAAGGAGGCCCACATCCTGACGAGCCGTGACCGGGTCCGTGGGACCGAGCTGCTGCCGCCGACGGTACGGCTGTACTTCACCTGACCGGGCGGCCTCCCGCGGGGAGGCCGCCCGGGCCCGGCGGGCGTCAGCCGGCCGGGTTGCCGAACGCCGCCAGGATGCGGTCCGCCGCCGAGGTCGGGGTGAGCGAGCCCGCCCGGACCTCGGCCTCCAGCTCCGGCGCGAGGTCGCGTACCGCAGGGTCCGCCCGCAGGCGTTCCAGGAGCTCGTCGCGGACCATCGACCAGGTCCACTCCACCTGCTGCGCCGCCCGCTTCGCCGTCAGCCGGCCCCCCGCCTCCAGCAGGGTCCGGTGCTGCTCCAGGCGGTTCCAGACCTCGTCCAGGCCCGTCGACTCCCGGGCGCTGCACGTCAGGACCGGCGGCGTCCACGCCGCGTCCACCGGGTGCATCAGCCGCAGCGCGCCCGACAGTTCACGGGCCGCGGCCTTCGCATCGCGCTCGTGCGGGCCGTCCGCCTTGTTCACCGCCAGGACGTCGGCCAGCTCCAGGACACCCTTCTTGATGCCCTGCAACTGGTCGCCCGTACGGGCCAGGGAGAGCAGCAGGAAGGAGTCCACCATCCCCGCCACCGTCGTCTCCGACTGGCCCACACCGACCGTCTCGACGAGGACCACGTCGTAGCCCGCCGCCTCCATCACGATCATCGACTCGCGGGTGGCCTTGGCGACCCCGCCCAGCGTGCCCGCCGACGGCGACGGCCGTACGAACGCCGCCGGGTCCACCGACAGCCGCTCCATCCGGGTCTTGTCACCCAGGATGGAGCCGCCCGTACGCGTCGACGACGGGTCCACCGCGAGCACCGCCACCCGGTGGCCGAGCCCCGTCAGCATCGTGCCGAACGCGTCGATGAAGGTGGACTTGCCCACCCCCGGCACCCCGCTGATGCCGATCCGCCGGGCCCGCCCCGCGTGCGGCAGCAGTTCCGTCAACAGGCCCTGCGCGAGCGCCCGGTGAGCGGGCAGGGTGGACTCGACGAGGGTGATCGCCCGCGCGATGAACGCGCGCTTCCCGTCGAGCACCCCCTTCGCGTAGGCCTCGATGTCGATCTTCGGCACCGGCGCCCGCCTACAGCTCGTGGCCCAGGTCCGCGGCGAGCCGCGTCACCAGGTCGTGGGCCGCGTCCGGGATGACCGTTCCGGGCGGGAACACCGCGGTGGCGCCCATCTCCAGCAGCGTCGGGACATCGGCGGGCGGGATCACCCCACCCACGACGATCATGATGTCCTCGCGGCCCTCCTCCGCCAGCTGCTCGCGCAGCGCCGGTACGAGGGTCAGGTGGCCGGCCGCCAGCGACGACACGCCCACCACGTGGACGTCCGCCTCGACGGCCTGGCGGGCCACCTCCGCCGGGGTCTGGAACAGCGGGCCGACGTCCACGTCGAAGCCCAGGTCGGCGAACGCGGTCGCGATCACCTTCTGGCCCCGGTCGTGGCCGTCCTGGCCCATCTTGGCGACCAGGATGCGCGGACGACGTCCCTCCGCCTCCTCGAACCGGTCCACCAGCGCACGCGTGCGCTCCACCGACGGGGACTCGCCCGCTTCGTTTCGGTACACGCCCGCGATCGTACGGATCTGGCTCGCGTGGCGCCCGTACACCTTCTCCAGTGCGTCCGAGATCTCACCGACGGTCGCCTTCGCGCGCGCCGCGTCCACCGCCAGGGCGAGGAGGTTGCCGTCGCCGCGCTCGGCCGCGTTGGTCAGCGCCCGCAGGGTGTCCTGGGTGACCGCCTCGTCCCGCTCCTCGCGCAGCCGCCGCAGCTTGGCGATCTGCTGGGAGCGCACCGAGGAGTTGTCGACCTTGAGGACGTCGATCGCCTCGTCGTTCTCCACACGGTACTTGTTGACGCCGATCACTGGCTGCCGGCCGGAGTCGATCCGCGCCTGCGTACGCGCCGCGGCCTCCTCCACGCGCAGCTTCGGGATGCCCGCGTCGATGGCCTGCGCCATGCCGCCGGCCGCCTCGACCTCCTCGATGTGCTGCCAGGCCCGCCGCGCCAGGTCGTACGTCAGCTTCTCGACGTACGCGCTGCCGCCCCACGGGTCGATCGACCGGCAGGTCCCCGACTCCTGCTGCAGCAGCAGCTGGGTGTTGCGGGCGATGCGCGCCGAGAAGTCCGTCGGCAGGGCGAGGGCCTCGTCGAGCGCGTTGGTGTGCAGCGACTGGGTGTGGCCCTGGGTCGCCGCCATCGCCTCGATGCAGGTGCGCGTCACGTTGTTGAAGACGTCCTGCGCGGTCAGCGACCAGCCCGAGGTCTGCGAATGCGTGCGCAGCGACAGCGACTTGGCGTTCTTCGGGTCGAACTGCTTGACCAGCCGCGCCCACAGCAGGCGGGCCGCGCGCAGCTTCGCGACCTCCATGAAGAAGTTCATGCCGATCGCCCAGAAGAACGACAGGCGCGGCGCGAACGCGTCCACGTCCAGCCCGACGGCCTGCCCCGCCCGCAGGTACTCCACACCGTCCGCGAGGGTGTACGCCAGCTCCAGGTCGGCCGTGGCCCCGGCCTCCTGGATGTGGTAGCCGGAGATGGAGATCGAGTTGTACCGGGGCATCCTCTGCGAGGTGAACGCGAAGATGTCGGAGATGATCCGCATCGAGGGTCCGGGCGGATAGATGTAGGTGTTGCGGACCATGAACTCCTTGAGGATGTCGTTCTGGATGGTCCCGGCGAGCTTGTCGGGGGAGACGCCCTGCTCCTCCGCCGCCACGATGTAGAGCGCGAGGACCGGCAGCACCGCGCCGTTCATCGTCATCGACACCGACATCCTGTCCAACGGGATCCCGTCGAACAGCTGCCGCATGTCGTAGATCGAGTCGATCGCCACGCCCGCCATGCCGACGTCACCGGTCACGCGCGGGTGGTCGCTGTCGTAGCCACGGTGCGTGGGCAGGTCGAACGCCACCGACAGGCCCTTCTGGCCGGACGCCAGATTGCGCCGGTAGAAGGCGTTCGACTCCTCGGCCGTGGAGAAGCCGGCGTACTGCCGGATCGTCCAGGGCTGGTTGACGTACATCGTCGGGTACGGGCCGCGCAGGTACGGGGCCACGCCCGGATACGTCCGCAGGAAGTCCAGGCCCTCGGTGTCCCGCCCGGTGTAGAGCGGCTTGACGCCGATGCCCTCGGGCGTCTCCCACAGCAGGTCGGCGGCAGCGGTGCCGGTGGACTCCTTCACCGAGGACCGCCACTGCTCCTCGGAGACCGGTGCGGCGACGGAGGGGCCGAGCGCCAGCTCGGAGAAATCGGGGATGCTCATGCGGGCACTCCCATCCGGTCGAGTACGGAGGACAGCACGGCGACGGCGTCACAGCCGGCGAAGACGTACTCGTCCACGGAAGCCTCTGCGGTGCCCGGCCGGCCGGCCAGGAAAACGGTCGTGGCGCCCGCGGCGCGCAGCGCCCCGGCCACCGCCGCGGCCTGCTCCTCGTACAGCGCGTCGCTGGAACAGAGCACGGCCATGCCGTCGGCGCCGCTCGCGGCGTACGCCTCGGCGGCCGTCGTCGCGTCCACGGACACCGGGTCGTGCACGGACTCGACACCGCCCGCCTGGAACAGGTTCGAGGCGAAGGTGGCGCGCGCGGTGTGCGCGGCCGCCGGGCCCAGCGCGGCGAGGAAGATCCGCGGGCGGGCGCCGGTCGCCGCCAGGTGCGCGTCGCTGCGGGCGCGCAGGGCCTCGTACGCCTCGTCGCGCCGTACGCGCGGCAGTCCGCCCGTGGGGGCGGCGGGCGCGGGCTCGCGGACGACCGGCTTCTCCGACAGCAGCGGGAACTCGCTGACACCGGTGATCGGTTCGCGGCGCTTGGCCAGCTTCCTGGAACGCTCCGCCCAGGTGGCGGCGAGCCGTTCGGCGACCAGTCCGGAGCGCAGCGCGGCGGCCAGGCCGCCGGCCTTCTCCAGCGTCTGGAAGAACTTCCATGCGGCGTGGGCGAGTTCGTCGGTGAGGCGCTCGACGTAGTACGAACCGCCGGCCGGGTCGATCACCCGGGCCAGGTGCGACTCCTCCAGCAGGATCGTGGAGGTGTTGCGGGCGATGCGGCGCGCGAACGCGTCCGGCAGGCCGAGCTCGCTGTCGAAGGGCAGCACGGTGACCGAGTCGGCGCCGCCGACGCCGGCGGCCATGCAGGCGACGGTGGTGCGCAGCATGTTCACCCACGGGTCACGGCGGGTCATCATCACCGGCGAGGTGACGGCGTGCTGGAGCTGGGCACCGGCCTCCGGGGCCCCCGAGACCTCGGCGATCCGCGCCCACAGCCGGCGCGCCGCACGGAACTTGGCGATGGTGAGGAACTGGTCGGCGGTGGCGGCGTAACGGAACTCCAGCTGCCCGAGCGCGGCTTCGACGCTCAGCCCACCTGCGGAGAGGGCGCGCAGGTAGGCGACGCCGGTGGCCAGCGACAGCCCCAGCTCCTCGGCGGCGCTGCCGCCGGCCTCGTGGTACGGCAGGGCGTCCACGGTCAGGGCGCGCACCCCCGGCAGACCGGCGGCGGCCTCCCGGGCCAGGTCCACGGCGGCGGCCTGGTCCAGCGCCTCGCCGGTGCGGGCCTCGTGGCCGAGCGGGTCGGCGCCCAGCGAGGCCCGCACGGCCTCCGGAGCCACCGAACGCTCGGCGAACAGGTCCAGCAGGGCGCGGGCCGCCCCCGCGTAGTCGGCGCCGGCGTCCAGCGCGATCGGGGCGAGGTCGAGGTAGACGCCGTCCAGGGCACGGGCGAGACCGCCGGCCGGGATCCCGCCCGTGCCCACGGTGAGCCAGAGGGAGGTGACCCCGTTCTCCAGGTCGGCGAGGGCCGCCTCGTTCAGGCGCTGCGGATCGGTGCCCACGAGGCGCTGGCGCACGTCCCAGCCGTTCGCGGTGGTGCCTTCCGGCCGGCCTCCGCGGACGAAGGGGGCGAAGCCGGGAAAACCGGTGTCGGGAACCGTCCCCTCGGGCGGCGCGGTGTACAGCGGGCGGGTGGTGAGCCCGTCCTCGAGTCGGGTGGACAGCGCATCTTCTGCGGCCTCGCCGGATGCTTCCTTGCCCGACTTGCGCAGTACGCCTTCTACAAGGCGCTGCCACTGCTCATGCGTCGCGTCAGGGAACTCGGCGGCCAGGGAGAGCCCGTCGTCAGGCAGGACCGTCATGGCTCGAATGTAGGGGAGCGCGCTCAGGTGGCACCATACCGACGGGTGTGATCTCCCCCTCTCGGACCGCACCGAGGGGATCCTGGAACACCCGGCTGAGCAGCACGGTTGCCGCGGCCTCCGGGAGCACCGCCGGACCCGCGTGCGGGACCACGATCCGTTCGGGGTCGTCGCAGACGTGCGAGAGCTCCACCGCCGCGGCCCGCACCTCCTCCAGGTATCCCTCGTGCAGGACGCTCGCCAGCTCGGTCACGACCATGACCGCCGGATTGAAGACATCCAACAGAAGGGACGCCGCACGGCCCACCGCCCGGGCCCGCTCGCGCAGCAGCAGGTCGGCGCGCGGGTCCCCGGCGGCCGCCGCGTCCACCAGCAGCGGGACCGACGGGTCCGGCACGATCCCGCGGCGCACCGCCTCGGCGCCGAGCGCCGTGTCGGAGGCGGCCGCCTGGAGGCAGCCGGTACGTCCGCACGCACACGGCACGGACGCCCCGGGCACCGGCAGGTGCGCCACGTCCCCGGCCGCGGAACCGGGGCCCTGGTGCACGGCGCCCTCGATCCCGAACGCGGCGTCGACGACGTTGCCGATGAACAGGTGCACCAGGCTCCGCCGGGCCTCGGGCCGGCCGAAGAGGATCTCCGCCCGCGCGACGGCCCGGGCGTGGTTGTCGATCCGCACCGGCAGCCCGAGGGCACCGGACAACTCGGCGGCCAGCGGCATACGCCGCCACCCCAGCACCGGATGGTGCACGACGAGCCCCTCGTCGGGCCGGACCCAGCCGCCCAGCGCCGCGCCGACGCCGAGCAGCGGCCGCCCCGTGTCGAACGCGGCGAGGAACCGGCCCAGTTCCGCGGCGATCCCGCCGGACAGCCCGGCCGGATCGCGGCCCCCGTGGGGGACGGCACGCCGGGCCAGCAGGCGGCCCCGCAGGTCGACGAGGCTGAAGGTTGAGCCGGGTACGCCGATGTGCAGCCCGGCCGCGACCGGCCCGCCGACCGCCCCGGTGTGCAGGTTCAGGGGGACCCGCGGCCGCCCCACGCCGCCCCCGGGCCCGGCCAGCTCGCGCAGCAGCCCGGCCCGGAGCAGCCCGGTCGTCTGCCGTGACACGGCCGCCGCGCTCAGCCCGCTGCGCCCGGCGACGTCGCTGCGTGCCACCGGCCCGTGGTCGAGCACCGTCCGCAGCACGGCGGCGGCATTGGCGGCCGCCCGGCTGTCACCGGCCATACGCGTCACACGGTCTCCTCGGGTCGGGGGGGCACGTCCCCCGATCATGCCGCGTCCCCTGCGGGGCGCTCGGCGCACGGGGCGGCGGGTGCGCGCGCCACCGGTGCCCGGTGGCGTCCTCGCGTCTGCCGCGTGCGGGTCCTTGGGGCCTCGCCCGGGGCGGCCGTGCCCGTTCCTGCGGGGCGCTGGACGGGTGGGGCGGCTGACCGTGCCGGGTGCGTGCACCACTGGTGCCTGGTGGTGCCGGGCGTCTGCCGCGTGCGGGTCCTTGGGGCCTCGCCCGGGCGGCGGCACGGTGCCGGGTGCGCATCCCGGTTCACTGCCGGTGCCTGGTGGCCTCCTCGCGCGGCCGGCCCGGCCGCGGATCCGGCGAACGCGTGGCGGTGGCATTGCGGGGGCATGAAATCCGGCCACTGTTTTCGGCCGCTGGGGTGGGGTGGTGCCTGCGTCGACGTACGGGGAAAGAGCAGGTCGCAGGGGGTGTGCGGGGTGGGTGCGAGGGTGGGTGACGGGCAGGGCGGGTGGTCGTGGAAGGGGGTTGACCCGGGTCGGGGCCGCTGACACGCTCCGGGACATGTCCGCGAACGAAGTCCTCGCCCCGCGGCTCCGCACCCCCGGCCACCGCACCGCGCCGGGCCAGTGTCCGGGCCGCTGTCCGGCCACTTGTCCGGCCCCCTGCCGCCCCTGATCGCCGCGCCCCGGTAGATCCCGGGCAGCCCCCTCGGGCGCCCGGCCGGGACCCGCACCGCCGCCGGTGGCCGCGGGCCGACCGCCCCGCGGGGCGAGCGCCCCGCCACCCCGGCGGGCCTGGCCGGGCCGGGCGCTGCGCGCCGCTCGGTCCGCGGCACGCAGCCACGGGCCTCACCGGCCCCGCGTTCCGGCGGTCCGCGTTCCATTGGTCCACCTTCCGACCGGTCCACCACGTCCCGCGGGGCGACGGGCCGACCGGTGCGACGGGGCGGCGGCCCCAGGACGCCCGTCCGCCGGACCGGGGGACCTCCGCGTCCCCGGTCCGCCACCGCCCGGCCCCTCCGCGCCGCCTCCGCGCCGCCTCCGCACACCACTCCACGCCCCGACAACACCCCGCATCCGCACCCGCACCGGCACCCGCACGGCGCAACCGCCTCACCCCATTTCTTCCGCTGCGGAAATAACTCCGCGGCGCGGCCCCACCAAGGAGTCACCATGGCCACGGCCACTGCCACCCACACCGACACCCCCACCCTCACCGTCCACAAGATCGGCGGGCGCATCGGCGCCGAGATCGGCGGCGTGCGGCTCGGCGGGGACCTGCCCGATGCCGACGTCGCCGGGATCCGGGCCGCCCTGCTGTCCCACAAGGTCGTCTTCTTCCGGGACCAGGGACACCTCGACGAGGCCGCCCACGAGGCCTTCGCCGAGCGGCTGGGCGCGCCCGTCGCGCACCCCACCGTCCCCTCGGCGGACGGCCGCTACGCCCTCGGCATCGACTCCCACCACGGCGCCCGCGCCAACCAGTGGCACACCGACGTCACCTTCG
Organism: Streptomyces sp. WAC03905; assembly: GCF_057371075.1. Taxonomy (NCBI): domain Bacteria; kingdom Bacillati; phylum Actinomycetota; class Actinomycetes; order Kitasatosporales; family Streptomycetaceae; genus Streptomyces; species Streptomyces sp. WAC03905. The sequence goes on along the minus strand of NZ_JBXYDZ010000003.1, from coordinate 2,002,672 downwards.
TCCCCGCCTACCCCGCCTTCTCCGTCCTCCGTGCCGTGACCATCCCCCCGTACGGCGGCGACACCCTCTGGGCCAACACCGCCACCGCCTACGCCGGCCTCCCCGAGCCGCTCCGCGCCCTGGCCGACGGCCTGCGCGCGGTCCACTCCAACGAGTACGACTACGCCGCCCTCAGGCCCGACGCGCTCCCCGAGGCCCTGGCCCAGTACCGCGAGGTGTTCACCTCCACCACATTCCTCACCGAGCACCCGGTGGTCCGCGTCCACCCCGAGACCGGCGAGCGCACCCTGCTGCTCGGCAACTTCGTCCAGCGGATCCAGGGACTCACCGGCCGTGACAGCCGTGCGCTCCTCGACCTCTTCCAGGCGCACATCGAGAGCCCCGAGAACACCGTCCGCTGGCAGTGGCAGCCCGGCGACGTCGCGATCTGGGACAACCGTGCCACCCAGCACTACGGCGTGGACGACTCCGACGACCACGAGCGCACCCTGCGCCGCGTCACCGTCGACGGCGACGTCCCGGTCGGCCCCGACGGTGCCCCGTCCCGCCTGATCAGCCCGGACACCGTCCCGGCCCCCTCCTTCGGCATCGCCTCCGGCGCCTCGGCCCCCACCGCCCCCACCGCCACCCCCGCCGCCTCCGCCGTCTGATCCGGCCCACCCCGCAGGCCGCCCCGCCCGTACGCCGCCCAAGGAGCCCCCGTGCCCAAGCTGCTCGCCCTCACCGGCAGCCCCTCCGCCCACTCCCGTACCGCAGTCGTCGCCGGCCACGCCCTGCGCCACCTGGCCCGGTCCCACCCCGGCTTCGACACCGCCGCCCTGGCCGTGCGCGACCTGCCCGCCGCCGACCTGCTCGCCGCCCGCCGCGGCGAACCGGAGATCCGCCGGGCCCTCGAAGCCGTCGCCGAGGCAGACGGCCTGATCATCGCGACCCCGGTCTACAAGGCCTCGTACACCGGCCTGCTGAAGGCCTTCCTCGACCTGCTCCCGCAGGACGGCCTCGTCGGCAAAACCATCCTGCCCCTCGCCACCGGCGGCAGCCTCGCCCATGTCCTGACCATCGACTACGCCCTGCGCCCCGTGCTCTCCGCGCTCGGCGCCCGGCACGTCACCGCCGGCCGGTTCGTCCTGGACTCCTCCGTCGAACGCGGCTCCGGTCCCGACCGGCTGCGGCCGGAGGCGGAGATCGACCTCCTGCAGGCCGTCGACGAGTTCGCGGACGCGCTGCGCACCGCGAGCCCCCTGTCCGCCGCCCCTCCGCCGGCCCCCGTCACCGCGCTGGCACCCGCCTCGTAAGCCCGTCCCCGCCCTCACGACCCGTACCGACAAGGAACCGTCATGCCCGCAGCACTCACCTCGACCACCACCTCCCGGCGCCAGTTCCTGACCCTGCTCGGCATCTCGGCGGCCGCGGTGAGCTGCGGCACTGCCACCGCCGGCGGGGGATCCGGCTCCGGCGGACAGGTCACCACCCTCAAGTACCAGGGCAGCGTGGGAGCCGTCACGCTCCCCGAACTCGCCGCCGACCTGGGCTATCTCGGCGACGTCGAGCTGGAGTGGGTCGGCAACACCATCAGCGGCCCCCAGGACATCCAGTCGGCCGCCACCGGGCAGATCCACTTCGGCGGCGCCTTCAACGGCGCCGTCGTCAAACTGGCGAGCAGCAAGGCCCCGATCACCTCGGTCATCTCCTACTACGGCTCCGACCAGTACTCCTACAGCGGCTACTACGTCCTGGAGGACAGCCCCCTCCGGTCCGCGCGCGACCTGATCGGCAAGAAGGTCGGCATGAACACCCTGGGCGCACACGCCCAGGCCATGCTGGAGATCTACCTGAAGCGCAACGGGGTGTCGACGACGGACGCGGCCAAGGTCGAATCCCTGGTCGTCCCGCCCGTCAACACCGAACAGGTCCTCAGACAGAAGCAGATCGACGTCGCCGTACTGGGCGGCGTACTGCGCGACAAGGCCCTCGCCGCCGGCGGGATCCGCCCGCTCTTCACCGACTTCGAGCTGCTCGGCCCGTTCAGCGCGGGCAGCTACGTGATGACGAAGCGCTTCGTCAGGGAGAACCCCGACACCGTCCGGGCGTTCGTCACCGGCGTCGGCAAGGCCATCGAGTGGTCCCGCACCACGCCCCACGAGCAGGTCATCGCCCGGATGACGGACATCGTCACCAGGCGCGGCCGCAACGAGGACACCGCGACCCTCAAGTACTGGCGCTCGTACGGCGTCGCGGAGGCCGGCGGCCGGATCTCCGACAAGGAGTTCCAGATCTGGCTGGACTGGCTCGCCGAGCGCGGCGACATCAAGGAGGGCCGGCTGAAGGCGACCGACCTCTACACCAACGAGTTCAACGGATACGGGAAGGGGTGACGACGGCCATGGCGAAGATCGTGTTCGAAGGAGTCCGCAAGGCCTTCGGGGACTTCACGGCCCTCGACGGCATCGACCTGGAGATCGAGAGCGGCGAGTTCCTCGTGGTCGTCGGCCCCAGCGGCTGCGGCAAGTCCACCCTGCTGGACCTCCTCGGGGGACTGTCCACCCCGACGGCCGGCCGCATCCTGCTCGACGGCGAACCCGTCACCGGGCCGGGCCTCGACCGGGGCATCGTCTTCCAGCAGTACGCACTGCTGCCGTGGCGGACGGCCCTGGGCAACGTCGAGTTCGGCCTGGAGGCGACGGGCGTCCCCCGCCGCGAACGCAAGTCCCGCGCACGGGAGTTCCTGGACCTCGTCGGCCTGTCCGGCTTCGAGGACCGGCACCCGCACCAGCTCTCCGGCGGCATGCGCCAGCGCGTCGCCATCGCCCGCTCGCTGGCGTACGACCCGGACGTGCTGCTGATGGACGAGCCGTTCGCGGCTCTCGACGCCCAGACCCGCGAGTCCCTCCAGGACGAGCTGCGCCGCATCTGGCAGCGCACCGGCAAGACCGTCGTCTTCATCACCCACGGCATCGAGGAGGCCGTGTACCTCGGCCAGAAGGTCGCCGTCATGACCTCCCGGCCGGGCCGGATCAAGGAGATCGTCCCCGTCGCCTTCGACACCCGCCCGGGCACGGGCCCGGGCGCCGCCTCCGCCGCCGGTCCGCAGGGCGAGGAACTGCGCTCCAGCCCCGAGTTCGCCCGCTACCGCCACGACATCTGGACCCTCCTCCACGACGAGGTGGCCCGCGCCCAGCAACTGGAGAAGGAGGAGGCCTCCGTATGAGCACCGGAACCGACACCGCTGCCCCCGCAGTGCTGCCCGCCCCGCCCGCCCCCACCACCCCTGCCGGAAAGGTACGCGGCCCCGCGCCCGCACGGCGGCCGCTGCCGGACGCGGCGGCCGGCCACCCCGGCGGCCGGACGGCCCGGCGCCCCCTCGGTGCGCTCGGGCGCCGGCTGCGGGCCCTCGCCCTGCGGTCCGCGGCGATCCTCGCGCTCCTCGCCGTCTGGGAGACCGCGCCCCGGCTGGGCCTGGCCGACCCCACCTTCCTGCCGCCGGTCAGCGAGGTGGCCGCCGCATGGTGGGAGCTGCTGGGCGACGGCCAGCTCGGCCGGCACACCTGGGCCAGCCTGGTGCGCTCCTTCGGGGGCTTCGGCATCGCCGTCGTCGTGGCCGTCCCGCTGGGGCTGCTCATCGGCTGGTACCGGCCGCTCGCCGCGCTGCTCGGCCCGCTGCTGGAAGTGTTCCGCAACACCGCCGCGCTGGCCCTGCTGCCCGTCTTCGTCCTGCTGCTCGGCATCGGCGAGACCTCGAAGGTGTCCATCGTCGTCTACGCCTGCGTGTGGCCGATCCTGCTGAACACCATCAGCGCCGTCGGCAACGCCGACCCCACCCTCGTCCGGCTGGCCCGATCCATGGACCTGTCCACCCCGAAGCTCTTCCAGAAGGTGATCCTGCCGGCGTCCGTACCGGCCGTCTTCACCGGCATCCGGCTCGCCGGCGCCGTCTCCATCCTCGTCCTCGTCGCCGCCGAGATGATCGGCGCGAAGGCGGGCCTGGGCTACCTGATCAACGCCTCGCAGTTCAACTTCGCGATCCCGCAGATGTACGCGGGCATCGTCACCATCTCGGCCATCGGCGTGGCCTTCAACCAGCTGCTGGTCACCGTCGAACGCCGCCTCAGCACCTGGCGCGTCCCGTCCTGACGCCGTCGCACCCCGACGCCCCCGCCCCGCCCCGCCCCACGACCCCGCCCCACGACCCGGAACCACGAGGACCCGCCATGACCGCTCCCGCGTCCGCCCCCCGGACCCTCCACCTCAACGCCTTCCTGATGAACGCCGGGCACCACGACGCCGCCTGGCGCCACCCCGCCAGCAGCCCCGAACGGGTCACCGACCTGACGTACTTCCAGGAACTGGCCCGCACCGCCGAGCGCGGCAGGCTCGACTCCATCTTCTTCGCCGACGGGCTCGCCCTCTGGGGCAAGGCCCGCTACAACGCCCTCGGCGGTTTCGAGCCGCTCACCCTGCTCTCCGCCATCGCCGCCGTCACCGAACACATCGGCCTCATCGCCACCGTCTCCACCACCTTCAACGAACCCTTCAACCTCGCCCGGAAGTTCGCCTCCCTCGACCACATCAGCGGCGGGCGGGCCGGCTGGAACATCGTCACCTCCGGCACCCTCGACGAGGCGCGCAACTTCAACCGGGACGAACACCTGGAGCACGGCCTGCGCTACGACCGGGCCCGCGAGTTCCTCGACGTCGCCACCAAGCTCTGGGACAGCTGGGAGGACGACGCGATCGTCCTCGACAAGGAGGCCGGCATCTACGCCGACACCGACAAGCTGCACCCCGCCGCGCACCGCGGCGAGTACTTCGGCGTCGCCGGCCCGCTCAACGTCCCGCGTTCCCCGCAGGGGCATCCGCTGCTCGTGCAGGCGGGCTCCTCCGAGTCCGGGAAGGAGTTCGCCGCCCAGTACGCCGAGGCGGTCTTCACCGCCCAGCAGACCCTCGCCGACGGCCAGACCTTCTACAAGGACCTCAAGTCCCGCCTGGCCCGCTTCGGCCGCGCCGAGTCCGACCTCCTCGTCCTGCCCGGCATCGCACCCGTCATCGGTTCCACCGAGGCCGAGGCGAAGGCCCTGGAGCAGGAGCTCACCGACCTCCAGGTGCCGCAGTACGGTCTCGCGCAGCTCTCCGGGATGCTGGGCGTGGACCTCACCGGCCTGCCCCTGGACGGTCCGCTCCCCGACCTGCCCGAGGAGCGCGACATCAACGGCAACAAGAGCCGCTTCACCCTCGTCGCCGAGCTCGCCCGCCGCGACGGCCTCACCCTGCGCGAGCTGATCGCCCGCCTCGGCGCCGGCCGCGGCCACCGGGTCTTCGCCGGCACGCCCGAGCAGATCGCCGACCAGCTGGAGGAGTGGTTCACCCGCGGCGCCGCCGACGGCTTCAACATCATGGCGCCGGTCCTGCCCACCGGCCTGACCGACTTCGTCGACCAGGTCGTGCCGATCCTCCAGCGCCGCGGACTCTTCCGTACCGAGTACACCGGGCGCACCCTGCGCGAGAACTACGGCCTGCCCCGCCCGGCCAACCGGTACGCGGCGGCCGCATCGTGACGGGCCGCCCCCACCTCCCGGACGCTCAGGCCGGCAGCGTGTTGCGGTGCGAGCGCCTGCGCGCCGCCGCGAACAGGGCCTGGATCTGGGCGCCGGACTGCTCGACGTCGTCGAGGGGCGAGGGGAAGGCCAGCCGCACGTCGCGGTGGCCGCGCCGCTCCTCCAGCCGCAGGGTGATCCCGTAGCGGTCCATGGCGAGCGGCAGGGCGCGCACGACGGCGGCCGTGGGCTGCGGGGACACCAGCCGCAGCAGCAGCGTGACCAGGTCGTGGTGGTCGTCCAGGAGGTGCGTGAGCATGCCCGCCTCGTACGGGGCCAGCGGATCGGGCCGGGCCGCGTCCAGCTCTTCCAGGCCGATGCGGACGAGGCCCTGCGCGGTTTCCAGCTCGGCCCGCTCGAACTCCATGCAGGTGGAGTCGGCGCCGGACCCGGCGGACAGGTCGGAGTAGGGGGTGAGCAGCCGCCCCAGCACGGTGACGCGGGCACGCACCCGGTCGCGGACGGGGGTGGGCGCGACGTCGGTGAACTCCAGCCGGATCGCGGGCCGGTGCTCGGCGTGGCCGCCGGGCTCGGCAGGGTGCAGGTGCAGCCGCCCCATGGGGTCGGCGCCGTCGAGGTGGCGGACTTCGGTGCGCAGGTCGTCGGTGATCACCGTCATGGAGTGGGCGGCGGCCAGGACCGAGCGGATCCGCTCGGCGGCGGTGGGCAGGGCGGCCGACGTTGCGGGGTCACCGAACAGGCGCATGCGGATCTCTCCATCGTCCGTGTGGGTTAGGTATGCCTAACCTAACCCATCTCGGCTCCCGAGAGTACCCGGCACGGTTCGTGTCGTTGTTGGGCTGAACGGGTGAAACACGAGAGGATGGGGGGATGCACATGAAGCGCGCGGCCGAGGCGGCCCGGTGAGCAGGTACGACGTCACCGACGAACAGTGGGAGGGGCTCGCGCAGGTGGTACCGCTGCGCAGTCGCAACGAATGGCCCTCCCGGGTGGACCACCGCACGATTCCCAAGTCGCCCGGGGCGGCGGCGGCGGAGCAGCGGCGCTTCGTGGTGATCAGAGTCCAGATCTTCGCGGACGCGCGGGAGGTGGCCGAGTACCTGATCGCGCAGATCCCGGTCCTGCTGGACCTCACCGGCGCGGACAGCGAAGTGGCCAAGCGGATCCTCGACTTCAGCAGCGGGGTGGTCTTCGGGCTGGGCAGTGGGATGCACCGGGTGGACCGCAACGTCTTCCTGCTGGCGCCCGTGGGGACCGAGGTCGAGGGGATCGCGGCCGCGGCCGTCCCCCGATCGTAGGAAGGTCCGTACGAAGGAACGGTTCGCCGGGGTCGCGGGGGGCCCGGCGGCCCGTACCGTCCGGCACATGGACGCCACCGCCGTCGCGTCAGGCGACACCACCCGCACTGATTCCCCCGGGACCGGACCGGCCGGCGGGCCCGCGACCCCGGAACCCCCGGCCCGGACCCCGGCCGGTCCGCCGGCTCCGGCGGGCGCTCCTGTCGCGCCCCTCGCGCCCGCTCCGCCCGCGGCCTCCGACGGGGCCGGGGACCCCGTCGTACCCGCGCAGGCGGCGCCCCGGGGCGCCGCCCGCCCCGCCGGGCCCGCGCAGCGGCAGCCGCACGCGCGGCCCGTGATCACCGAGTTGCGGCTGTCCGCCTTCGGGCGGCACCGGTCCGCGGCCTTCGCGCTCGGACCCGTCACGCTCTTCGCCGGGCCGAGCGGCAGCGGCAAGTCGCAGGTCCTGGCGGCCTACGAGGCGCTGGCCGGGCTGGGTGCCGGCGCCGCCCTCGACGAGGCCTTCCCCGACGCGGCCACCCGGATTCCCGACCGCGCGCTCCCCGACGCGCAGCGCCGACGCGGTTTCCGACTCGGCTGCACGGTCGACGGCCCCGCCGGACCGGTCCGCCTCGACCTCGCCGTCCAGGCCGAACCCGCCCTGCGGATCGTCGGCGAACGGCTCTCGCAGGACGGGCAGATCCTGTTCGCCACCGCCCTGCGCGACCCCGGCCGGCGCTCGGTGCAGGCCGCCTGGCTGACCGGCGGCGCCGTCGGCGTCACCCGGGCCCCGCTGCCCGACGACCGGCTCGGCACCGCGCTGCTCCCGCTGCGCGTCGCCGGGTCCACGGCCGGTCAGCGGCAGGTGCTGGCCGCCGCCGAGCAGGTGGTCGTGGCCCTGCGCTCGGTGTTCGCCTGCGTGCCCCGCCCGGACCGGATGCGCGCGCCCGTCCCGCGGGGCGAGGGCCGGCTGCTGCGCGACTGCGCCAACCTGGCCGACGTACTGCGCCGGACCCGCCACGAGTGCGGGACCCGCCACGCACTGCTGACCGAGGCCGCCCGGACCGGCTGCGCGGGGCCGGTGGCCGGGCTGGACGTACGCGCTCCCGAGGGCGGCACCGTCACCGCCGCCCTGGACCGCGGCCCCGGCCGCCCCGGGACGGAGCTGGCGCGGCTCGGCTCCGGCGAACTCCGCTTCCTCGCGCTCGCGCTCGTCCTGCTCACCGGACCGGGGGTGCTGGACATGGACCCCGCCGCCGAACTGCTGTCCGCGCGGCAGGCGCTGACCGTCCTGGCCGACGGCTTCGACCACGGCCTGGACGGCGGTCAGGGCGCCGAACTGCTGCGGCTGGCGCTGCTGTCCTGCGGCCGCGGCCACGTCCGGCTGGTGGCGGCCGTGGGGGAAGGGACCGCGGCCGCCGCCCGCCCCCTGGCGGGCGTGTCGGTGGTAGACCTGTCGTCATGAACGAGACGGACACGCAGGAGCCCCGGCCGCCCGAGCGGCGGCCCGAGGAACGGCTGGACCTGTTGCAGCGCAGGCTCGCGCGGTTCGCGGCGGCGCGCGGCTGGGAGCCGTACCACACGCCCAAGAACCTGGCGGTGGCGCTGAGCGTGGAGGCGGCCGAACTGGTGGAGATCTTCCAGTGGCTGACGCCGGAACAGTCGGCGAGGATCATGGAGGAGCCCGAGTCCGCCCATCGCGTGGCCGATGAGGTGGCCGACGTGCTGGCGTATCTCCTGCAGTTCTGTGAGGTTCTCGGGGTGGATGTGCTGGATGCGCTCGCCGCGAAGATCGAGAGGAATGAACTCCGCTTCCCCGTTACGGGTGGTCCGACAACGAATCGTCACTCTTCGGAGTGATGGACTTCTCCACAATCACGTTTCTGTCCACATTTTCCGAATACCCCTGGCTTTACTGGCCCGTTGCCCTCACTCTGGGTAGTGGTGAGGACGGCGGGATGTCGTGCGGACGGGGGACGGCATATGGATGCGGTACGGCTCATCGCGGCCGGCCGGCACGCGCTGGCACAGAGCGGGGCTGCGTGGGACATAGTGGGCGAGGCCTGGCAGGCCCAGGCACTCGCGCAGGGAATCGGGAGCTGGCTGGCGGTCACCGGGCCGCCGGAGCTGAGATCGGAGGCACGGGGACTGGGGGAAGCGGGAGGCAGAGGGTGCGGGGTCGTCGACCGGGCGGCCCTGCGCGGCGAGGGCAGTGCGCCCGACCATCCGCCGCGGGCCGCACGGCTGGCCGGTGTGTCGGACGTCCGGCAGGCGCTGCTCGGACTCCAGGCGCTGCTGGGCGAAGTGGGGATAGCCCTGGTCGGGGTGGCCTGCGGGACGGACGACGAGGCCCTGTACTGGCAGTGCATAGAGTCGATCGACGCCGCTGACGAGTCGAGCGACCGGGTACGGGCGATCCTGCGCCGCATGACGGTGCGCGAGCGGGGATCCGCCTCGGGCGTGGCCTGAGCCGGACACGGGCCGGGTCCCGCCGTGCGCGGCGGGACCCGCACGGTCAGGAGGACCGGTGGGACGGGCGCTCGCCCTCGGCGGTGCGGTCCGCTGAGGACTGCAGATCGGCGTCGAGCTGCGAGAGGTCGGCGTTCAGCGCCGCCATCAGCTCCTCCATCTGCTGCAGCAGGCCTTTCGGCGCGCCGTCGTCACGGCCGGGCACGGTGGACTCCGGGGGCGCGTCGTGTGCTGCCCGTCCGGTCCAGCCGGTCTGTCGGGGGGTCTCCGGCACGGCCTCGTGGGACATGGCGGCCTCCTCGGTCCTGGCCCTTCCGAGGAGGAAGGGGCGGTGGACGCACCGGCGAGAGGCCGCCGGCACGCGGGCCGGGCGGTCCGGCTCCGCCCGGGCAAACGATCCCCGTCCGGGCTGGTCACTGGCGCCCCCGCTCCCCGACACGTCAGGTTGACGAAGATTCACCCCGGCGGGGCGGGACGGGCAGGATGGGGCCATGGATCTTCGCATTTTCACCGAGCCCCAGCAGGGTGCGAGCTACGACACCCTCCTGACCGTCGCCAAGGCCACCGAGGACCTCGGCTTCGATGCGTTCTTCCGCTCCGACCACTACGTGCGCATGGGGACCGCCGACGGACTGCCCGGCCCCACCGACGCCTGGATCACCCTCGCCGGCCTCGCCCGGGAGACCCGGCGGATCCGCCTCGGCACGCTGATGACGGCCGGCACTTTCCGGCTGCCCGGCGTCCTCGCCATCCAGGTCGCGCAGGTCGACCAGATGTCCGGCGGCCGCATCGAGCTGGGCCTGGGGGCGGGCTGGTTCGAGGAGGAGCACAAGGCCTACGGGATCCCCTTCCCGGCGGACCGGATGTCCCGGCTGGAGGAGCAGCTGGCCATCGTCACCGGCCTGTGGGCCACCGCCCCCGGCGCCACCTTCGACTACGCGGGCGAGCACTACCGGGTGGAGAACTCTCCCGCGCTCCCCAAGCCCGTCCAGGCAAGGATCCCCGTCCTCGTCGGCGGCCACGGCGCCAAGCGCACCCCGCGCCTCGCCGCACGGTACGCCGACGAGTTCAACATGCCCTTCGCGTCGATCGCGGACAGCGCCCGGCAGTTCGGCCGGGTCAGGGAGGCGGCCGAACAGGCCGGCCGCAAGGGCGACGACCTCGTCTACTCCAACGCCCTCGTGGTGTGCGTGGGCAAGGACGACGCCGAGGTGGCCCGCCGGGCCGCCGCCATCGGCCGGGACGTCGACGAGCTGAAGGCCAACGGCCTGGCCGGCTCCCCGGCCGAGGTCGTGGACAGGATCGGCGCCTACGGCGCCACCGGATCCTCCCGCATCTACCTCCAGCTGCTGGACCTCGACGACCTCGACCACCTGGAGCTCATCTCCGCCCAGGTCCTCCCGCAGCTCGCCGAGGGGTAGTCCGAATGCCGCGCGCGACGGGCCCGTTCGCCGGAGCCCTGGCCCACCGGACCGTCGTCCTGGACGGCGGCCTCAGCAACCAGCTCGCCGCGGAGGGCTGCGACCTCAGCGGAGGCCTCTGGACCGCCCGCGTCCTCGACGAGCGGCCCGACCGGATCGAGGCCGCCCACACCGCGTACGCGCGGGCCGGCGCCGAGGTGCTGATCACCGCGAGCTACCAGGTCGGCTACGAGGCCTTCGCCGCCCGCGGCCGGGACCGCGACGCGACCACCGCCCTGCTGCACCGCAGCGTCGCGCTCGCCGCCCGGGCCGCCGAGGCCGCCGCCCACGACGTGTGGGTGGCCGCCTCGGTGGGCCCGTACGGAGCGGTGCTCGCGGACGGCTCCGAGTACCGCGGCCGGTACGGGCTGGGTGTGCGCGAACTCGCGGCGTTCCACCGCCCCCGCATCGAGGCCCTGCTCGCCGCGGGCCCCGACGTACTGGCCGTGGAGACCCTTCCCGATCCCGACGAGGCCGAGGCCGTGCTCACCGTCCTCGCGGAGACGGACGCCCCGGCCTGGCTGAGCTACACCGTGGCCGGGGGCCGCACCCGGTCGGGACACGCGCTGCCCGAGGCCTTCGCGCTCGCCGCGCGGGCCCCGCAGGTCGTCGCGCTCGGCGTCAACTGCTGCGATCCCGCCGAGGTCCTCCCGGCCCTGCGGGCCGCGGCCGCGGTCACCGCCAAGCCCCTACTGGCCTACCCCAACGACGGCTCCGTCTGGGAAGCCGCCACCGGCACCTGGCGGCCCCCGCAGGCCGTGCCCCCCTGGCCCACGACCGCCTGGCGCCGGGCCGGAGCCCGTCTGCTCGGCGGCTGCTGCCGCATCGGCCCCACCCGCATCGCGGACCTGGCCCGCGAGACCGGCGGTCCCGGCGGCGCTGGCTAGCGTTCGCAGGCGATGCCGTCGCCGTCGCGGTCGAGGTGGCGGCCGTAGCCCGGGTCGCCTCGGCGGATCGGGGCCGCGCCGGCGGGTGTTCTCGCTCGAAATCCGTTGGCCCGGGTGCGGTCCGACCGTCATGCTGAACCGCATGTTCCTCACGATCACCACCACCGGGACCGCCGAGAATCCGGCGACTGACCTGGGCTTTCTCCTGCACAAGCACCCGGACCGGGTCCGCGTGGAGAAGCAGTCCCACGGCACCGCCCACGTGTTCTACCCCGAGGCCACGGCCGAGCGGTGCACGGCGGCCCTGCTGCTGGAGGTGGACCCCGTCGCGCTCGTCCGGCGCGGCAGGGGCAAGGGCCGCGGCGGAGCACCCGACGCCGCGCTCGCCCAGTACGTCAACGACCGGCCGTACGCCGCGTCCTCCCTGCTCGCCGTCGCGCTCAGCGGGGTGTTCCGCACGGCCCTGAAGGGGAGTTGCGTCCTGCGACCCGAACTCCCGGACCGGGTCCGCCCGCTGCGCGTCGAGATACCCGTGCTCCCCGCGCGCGGCGGCGCCGCGATGGTGCACCGGCTGTTCGACCCGCTCGGCTGGGACCTGGTACGCGCCGAGGCCGTACCGCTCGACGAGCAGTTCCCCGAGTGGGGGGACTCCCGCTACGTGCGCCTCGTCCTGGAGGGCGAACTGCGCCTCGCCGACGCCCTGCGGCAGCTCTACGTGCTCCTGCCGGTCCTCGACGACGCCAAGCACTACTGGATAGCCTCCGACGAGGTCGACAAGCTGCTGCGCGCCGGAGACGGCTGGCTGGCCGCGCACCCCGAGCACGCACTGATCAGCTCCCGCTACCTGGCCCGCCACAAGCGGCTGACCCAGGAAGCCGTGGAGCGGCTGGAGCTGGTGCGCCTCGCCGAGTCCGACGGCAGCGAGGTCGAGGAACTCGACAACGCCGTCGACGAGACCCGCGACACGCAGGAGCGGCCCGTACCGCTCGCCGTGCAGCGGCGCGACGCGATCCTCACCGCCCTGCGCGCCGCCGGCGCCCAGCGGGTGCTGGACCTCGGCTGCGGCCAGGGGCAGCTGGTGCAGGCGCTGCTCGGAGACCCGGCGTACACCGAGATCGTCGGCATGGACGTCTCCGTGCGGGCCCTGACCGTCGCCTCCCGCCGACTGCGGCTGGATCGGATGGGCGAGCGGCAGAGGTCGCGGGTCACCCTGCTCCAGGGCTCGCTCCCCTACACCGACAAGCGGCTCGCCGGCTACGACGCCGCCGTGCTCAGCGAGGTCGTCGAGCACCTGGACCCGGAGCGGCTGCCCGCGCTGGAGTACGCCGTGTTCGGCTCGGCCCGTCCCCGCACGGTCCTCGTCACCACCCCGAACGTCGAGTACAACGTCCGCTGGGAGACCCTCCCGGCCGGACACGTCCGGCACGCTGACCACCGCTTCGAATGGACCCGCGAGGAATTCCGCGCCTGGGCCGGACAGGTCGCCGCGCGCTTCGGCTACGCGGTCGCGTACGTCCCCGTGGGCGACGACGACCCCGAGGTCGGGCCGCCGACCCAGATGGCCGTCTTCACCCAGGACGCCGCCGCCCCCACCGACGGCACTCCCACCACCGCCACCGACACCACTCCGAAGGAGGGCGAGGCAGCATGACCAGCGAGAGGGAGCGCACCCTCCCCGTCCCCGACCTGTCCCTCGTCGTCCTGATCGGGGCCACCGGATCGGGCAAGTCCACCTTCGCCCGCAAGCACTTCAAGCCCACGGAGGTCATCTCCTCCGACTACTGCCGGGGCCTGGTGTCCGACGACGAGAACGACCAGGCCGCGAGCCGCGACGCCTTCGACGTCCTGCACTACATCGCCGGCAAGCGCCTCGCCGCCGGCCGCCTCACCGTCGTCGACGCCACCAGCGTCCAGGCCGAAGCCCGGCGGCAGCTGATCGCGCTCGCCCGCGAGCACGACGTCCTGCCCGTCGCCATCGTCCTGGACATGCCCGAGCAGGTCTGCGCCGAGCGCAACGCCGCCCGCCCCGACCGGGCCGGCCTGCCCCGCGCGGTCATCCAGCGGCACCGCCGCGACCTGCGGCGTTCCCTGCGGGGACTGGAGCGCGAGGGCTTCCGCACGGTGCACGTGCTGCGCACCGTGGAGGAGGCCGAGACCGCCGAGGTCGTCCTGGAGAAACGGTTCAACGACCTCACCCACCTCACCGGCCCCTTCGACATCGTCGGTGACATCCACGGCTGCTCCTCCGAGCTGGAGACCCTGCTCGCGAAGCTCGGCTACGAGGACGGCGTCCACCCCGAGGGCCGTACGGCCGTCTTCGTCGGCGACCTCGTCGACCGCGGCCCCGACAGCCCCGGCGTCCTGCGCCGCGTCATGGGCATGGTCAAGTCCGGCAACGGCCTGTGCGTGCCCGGCAACCACGAGAACAAGCTCGGCCGGTACCTCAAGGGGTCCAAGGTCCAGCTGACCCACGGCCTCGCCGAGACCGTCGAGCAGCTCTCCCGCGAGCCGGAGGAGTTCGTCGAGGAGGTGCGGGAGTTCATCCGCGGCCTCGTCAGCCACTACGTCCTCGACGGCGGGAAACTGGTGGTCTGCCACGCCGGACTCCCCGAGAAGTACCACGGCCGCACCTCCGGCCGGGTCCGCTCGCACGCCCTGTACGGGGACACCACCGGCGAGACCGACGAGTTCGGCCTGCCCGTGCGCTACCCGTGGGCCGAGGACTACCGCGGCAAGGCCGTCGTGGTCTACGGCCACACGCCCGTCCCGGACACCACCTGGATCAACAACACCATCTGCCTCGACACCGGCGCCGTCTTCGGCGGCCGGATGACCGCGCTGCGCTGGCCCGAGCGCGAACTGGTCGACGTACCGGCCGAGAAGGTCTGGTACGAGCCGGTCAAGCCGCTCGTCACCGAGGTGCCCGGCGGGCACGACGGCCGCCCGCTGGACCTGGCCGACGTGCACGGGCGCCGCGTCGTCGAGACCCGGCACCTGGGCACCGTGGGCGTCCGCGAGGAGAACGCGGCCGCGGCGCTGGAGGTCATGAGCCGCTTCGCCGTCGACCCGCGGCTGGTCCCGTACCTGCCGCCGACCATGGCGCCGACCGCCACCTCCCGCGAGGACGGCTACCTGGAGCACCCGGCCGAGGCCTTCGCCCAGTACCGCAAGGACGGCGTCGCGCAGGTGGTGTGCGAGGAGAAGCACATGGGCTCCCGTGCCACGGTGCTGCTGTGCAGGGACGCGGGCACCGCCCGCGAGCGGTTCGGCGTCGACGGCCCCACCGGGTCCGTCTACACGCGCACCGGCCGGCCCTTCTTCCCCGACGCCGAGGTCACCGAGGAGGTCCTGGCACGACTGCGGGCGGCCGTCACCGGAGCCGGCCTGTGGGAGGAACTGGGCACCGACTGGCTGCTGTTCGACGGGGAACTCCTGCCCTGGTCGCTGAAGTCGGGCGGCCTGCTGCGCAACCAGTACGCCGCCGTGGGCGCCGCCTCGCGCGCCGTGTTCCCCGACGCCCTCGCGGCCCTGGAGGCGGCGACCGCCCGCGGCGCCGACACCGGAGCCCTGCTGGAGCGCCAGCGCGGCCGGGCCGCCGACGCGGCGGCCTTCACGGAGGCCTACCGCCGCTACTGCTGGGCCACCGACGGGCTGGACGGCGTACGGTTCGCGCCGTTCCAGCTGCTGGCCGCGGCCGGGCGGTCGCTGGCCGCCGTACCCCACGACCGGCAGCTGGCCTGGCTGGACCGGCTGGTCGCGGCCGACGACCCGGGCACCCCGGGCGGCACCGGCCTGCTGCGCGGTACGGACCGGATCGTCGTCGACACCGGGGACGAGGACTCCGTACGGGCCGGTACCGACTGGTGGCTGGAGCTGACGGCCGCCGGCGGCGAGGGCCTGGTCGTCAAGCCGCTCCGGGCCTGCGCCCGGGACGGCAAGGACCGGCTCGTCCAGCCGGGGGTCAAGGTGCGGGGGCGGGAGTACCTGCGGATCGTCTACGGCCCGGAGTACACGCGTCCGGACCAGCTGGAGCGGCTGCGGGAGCGGTTCCTCGGGCACAAGCGCTCGCTCGCCCTGCGGGAGTACGCGCTCGGGCTGGAGGCGCTGGACCGGCTGGCGGCCGAGGAGCCGCTGTGGCGGGTCCACGAGCCGGTCTTCGCGGTGCTGGCGCTGGAGTCGGAGCCGGTCGACCCGCGGCTGTGACGGCCGCGACGACGGCCGCGACGACGGCCGCGACGACGGCCACGGCAACGGCCGCGACGACGGCCACGGCAACGGCCACGGCAACGGCCGCGACGACGGCCGCGGCGTAAAGGCGGAGCCCCCGTACGGCCCTGAATTAGGTCGTATGGGGGAACTTTCGCGGAGAACTCCGGGAAAACCACCGGCGGGATCGTTCATCCAGAGCAGCGGAACGACCGTGACCCTGGAAGGACGGAACATCACCTATGAAGATGACCGCGCGCGGAAGCATTGCGGCGCTCCTGACCTGTATGGCCGCGGCCGGTGTGGCCACCCCGGCCGTCGCCGACGGGGTGCCGGTGGGTGTC
This sequence comes from Streptomyces sp. WAC03905, assembly GCF_057371075.1. Classification (NCBI taxonomy): domain Bacteria; kingdom Bacillati; phylum Actinomycetota; class Actinomycetes; order Kitasatosporales; family Streptomycetaceae; genus Streptomyces; species Streptomyces sp. WAC03905. Next base: position 1,986,477 of record NZ_JBXYDZ010000003.1, on the reverse strand, counting down.
CCGCTCGAGGGTGTGGAGACGACGACGGGCCTGGACGTGCCGCGGATCGCCACCGCGGTACCGCTGCCGGTCGTCGGAGCGCCCGAGGCTCCCCGCATGCACAAGGGGGACATGCTCCCCACGCCGCTGCTCCCGGCGGTCCCGATCGCCACCGAGCTCGGCGACACCCTCGTCACCTCCCCGCTGCCGAACCTGGCGGGCCGCCCGGAGACGGACGGGGAGGGCTCCCTGCAGTCGCCCGCCACCACCGTGCGCACCCGCACCCCGGGCGCGGTCCTCGGCTCCCCGCTCACGATGCCGGACGGCTCCAACTCCGGGCTGCCGAACCTGACCACGCCCAAGCTGGGCCTCCTCGCGCCGGAAGTCACGGGCGCGCCGGAGGCACTTCTCGGTGTGGCCCTGCCCCGCTGAGCCGACGCCACCTCAAAAGGCCGCCCGGTCTGCGAACGTGTACGGCATGGGATTCCATGTCGACTCCGAGACCGGGCGGCTTCGCCGCGTCATCCTCCACCGGCCCGACCTGGAGCTGAAGCGGCTCACACCCGGCAACAAGGACGCGCTCCTCTTCGACGACGTGCTGTGGGTGCGCAGGGCCCGCCAGGAGCACGACGGTTTCGCGGACGTGCTGCGGGACCGGGGCGTGGAGGTCCACCTCTTCGGCGATCTGCTGTGCGAGGTCCTGGACGTCCCGGAGGCCCGGCGCCTGGTCCTGGACCGGGTGTTCGACGAGAAGGAGTACGGGCCGCTGGCCACCGACCACCTGAGGTCGGTCTTCGACGGGCTGGCCCCGGCGGACCTGGCGGAGGCGCTGGTCGGCGGGATGACCAAGCGGGAGTTCCTGGAACGGCACGCCGAGCCCGTGTCCGTGCGCTTCCACGCGCTGGACCTGGACGACTTCCTGCTGGGGCCGCTGCCCAACCACCTCTTCACCCGCGACACCTCCGCCTGGATCTACGACGGGGTGTCCATCAACGCGATGCGCTGGCCCGCCCGGCAGCGCGAGACCGTCCACTTCGAGGCGATCTACCGGCACCACCCGCTGTTCACCGCTTCGGGCGCCTTCCACTACTGGTCGCAGGGGCAGGCGGACTACCCCTCGACGATCGAGGGCGGGGACGTGCTCGTCATCGGCAATGGCGCGGTGCTGATCGGGATGAGCGAGCGGACCACGCCGCAGGCGGTGGAGATGCTGGCGCGGGGCCTGTTCGCCGCCGGGTCCGCGACCTCCATCGTGGCCCTCGACATGCCGAAGCGGAGGGCCTTCATGCACCTGGACACCGTGATGACGATGGTCGACGGAGACACGTTCACCCAGTACGCGGGGCTCGGCATGCTCCCCTCGTACACGATCGAGCCGGGCGACGGGGGCAACGAGCTGAAGGTGACCGACCACCCCGCGGAGCACATGCACCGGGCCATCGCAGCGGCGCTCTCGCTCGACGCGATCCGGGTGCTGACCGCGACCCAGGACGTGCACTCGGCGCAGCGCGAGCAGTGGGACGACGGGTGCAACGTACTCGCCGTCGAGCCGGGCGTCGTGGTCGCCTACGAGCGTAACGTGACCACCAACACGCACCTGCGCAAGCAGGGCATCGAGGTGATCGAGATCCCGGGCAGCGAGCTGGGGCGGGGCCGCGGCGGACCGCGCTGCATGAGCTGCCCCGTTGAGCGGGACCCCGTCTGAGCAGGCACGTACGCAGGACGTGCGGGCACAGATCACATCCTCGGAACACCCCACAGGTCTGTATATCAATACAGTGCGTCGTATAGACTTCCAGCATCCCCTGTCACCGTGACGCTGGAGCGACCCCATGGCCCCCGACCTCAAAGGCCGCAGTTTTCTCAAGGAGCTCGACTTCTCGGCCGCCGAGTTCCGCGGCCTGGTCGAGCTCGCCGCCGACCTGAAGGCGGCCAAGAGGGCCGGGGTCGAGCAGCACCACCTCCGGGGCCGCAACATCGCGCTGATCTTCGAGAAGACCTCGACGCGCACCCGCTGCGCCTTCGAGGTCGCCGCCGCGGACCAGGGCGCCCACACCGTCTACCTCGATCCGGCCGGCTCCCAGATGGGACACAAGGAGTCGGTCCGGGACACCGCCCGGGTGCTGGGCCGGATGTTCGACGGCATCGAGTACCGCGGCGACAGCCAGGAGGCCGTCGAGGCGCTCGCCGCGCACTCCGGCGTGCCCGTCTTCAACGGCCTGACCGACGACTGGCACCCCACCCAGATGCTGGCCGACGTCCTCACGATGACCGAGCACAGCACCCGGCCGCTGCACCGCATCGCCTTCGCCTACCTCGGCGACGCCCGCTTCAACATGGGCAACTCCTACCTCGTGACCGGCGCGCTGCTGGGCATGGACGTACGCATCGTCGCGCCCAGGGAGTACTGGCCCGCCGAGCACGTCGTGGCGCAGGCGCGCAGGCTCGCGGCGGACAGCGGCGCGCGGATCACCCTGACCGAGGAGGTGGAGGAGGGGGTCGCCCAGGCCGACTTCGTCGTGACCGACGTCTGGGTGTCCATGGGTGAGCCCAAGGAGGTCTGGGACGAGCGGATCGCGGCCCTGGCGCCGTACGCCGTCACGATGGACGTGCTGCGGGCGACCGGCAACCCGGACGTGAAGTTCATGCACTGCCTGCCGGCCTTCCACGACCTGGGCACCAAGGTGGCCCGGGAGATCCACGAGCGGCACGGGCTCGACTCGCTGGAGGTGACGGACGAGGTGTTCGAGTCGGAGCACTCGATCGTTTTCGACGAGGCCGAGAACCGGCTGCACACCATCAAGGCCGTCCTCGTCGCCACCCTCGGCCGTCCCGGCCCGGGTGACGCATAGTCATACGTGGCCGGCCGGCGCGCCGGGGGCACTCACGCGTCGGCCGGGAGCAGCCGCCGCGACGGCAGGGTGAACCAGACCGCCTTGCCGTGCGGGGTGCGGCGGTGTCCGCAGGTGGAGCTCAGGGTGCGGATCAGCAGCAGTCCGCGCCCGTGCTCCTGCCAGGGGTCGGGGCAGGCCCGACCGGGCCAGGCGGACAGCTCGCCGGGCGGCCCCGGGTCGCCGTCGTGGACCTCGACGTGGCAGCCGTTCGCCAGGAGCTCCACGACCAGCTCGATCGGGCCGCGGACCGGAGTGTGCTCCACGGCGTTGGCGACCAGTTCCGCGGTCAGCAGTTCCGCCGTGTCGCCGTCGGCGGGTGCGTCGGCGTCGGCCAGGGCCGTGCGGACGAGGGCGCGGGCGAGGGGTACTGCGGCCGCCGAGTGGGGCAGGGTGATCCGCCAGGCGGGGTTCTCGGGCACTGCGGGATCTTCCTTTCCGTGCGGAGCCGCGTCGCGTCGGGGAGCCGGACCGGGAACGCGCACGGGGTCCCCGCCGGCCGGGTCGCGCCGGGATGCGTGGGGAACTACCACTTTCAACGATACGGACCCGGAAATGGATCCCGTAGGGCACCCCGGCGCGGGTGCAAGGGACCGAGGCCCCGCGCGGACAAGGACTTCCGCACGCTGCGGGACGGCGGGCCGCGGCAGGGCGTCCCCTGGTTGTAGCGTTTCTCTGACGGTAGTCACGATCTGGTGATACCGTCGGTCGTGTGAGCCCCTTCACCGGTTCCACATCAGCGACCGAACGGTGGCACCACCTCCGCCTCACCCGGCAGGACGGCGTCGCCACCGTCACCTTCGACCGCCCAGAGAAGATCAACGCGCTCACCTTCGGTGCCTACGCCGACCTGCGCGATCTGCTCGCCGAACTGTCCCGCGAGCGATCCGTGCGCGCCCTCGTGCTGGGCGGCGAGGGCCGCGGCTTCTGCTCCGGCGGAGACGTCGACGAGATCATCGGCGCCACCCTCGCCATGGACACCGCCCAGCTCCTCGACTTCAACCGGATGACCGGCCAGGTCGTCCGCGCCATCCGCGAGTGCCCCTTCCCGGTGATCGCCGCCGTGCACGGGGTGGCCGCCGGCGCCGGTGCCGTCCTCGCACTCGCCGCCGACTTCCGGATCGCCGACCCCACCGCCCGCTTCGCCTTCCTCTTCACCCGCGTCGGCCTCTCCGGCGGCGACATGGGCGCCGCCTACCTGCTGCCCCGCGTCGTCGGCCTCGGCCACGCCACCCGCCTGCTGATGCTCGGCGAGCCCGTCCACGCCGCCGAGGCCGAGCGGATCGGCCTGCTCAGCGAACTCACCGACGAGGGCAAGGCCCACGTCCGCGCCGCCGAACTCGCCGCCCGCCTCGCCGCGGGCCCCGCCCTCGCCCACGCGCAGACCAAGGCGCTCCTCACCGCCGAACTCGACATGCCGCTGGCCGCGTCGGTCGAGCTCGACGCCGCCACCCAGGCCCTGCTCATGAACGGCCAGGACTACGCGGAGTTCCACGCGGCCTTCACCGGGAAGCGGCCGCCGGAGTGGAAGGGCAGGTAACGCCATGCCGCACGGCAGCGCATTGCGGGTCGCCGTCGTCGGCGGCGGACCGGGAGGACTGTACGCCGCCGCGCTGCTGGCCCGCCGGGGCCACACCGTGGAGGTGTGGGAACGCAACGCCCCCGACGACACCTTCGGCTTCGGCGTGGTCCTCTCCGACGAGACCCTCGGCGGCATCGAACGCGCCGACACCGTCGTCCACGCCGCCCTGAGCCGGGAGTTCGTCCGCTGGGACGACGTCGACGTGGTGCACCGCGGACGCCTGCTGACCTCCGGCGGCCACGGCTTCGCCGCCATCGGCCGGCGCCGGCTCCTGGAGATCCTGCACGAGCGCTGCGCCGGCCTCGGCGTCCGGCTCCGCTTCCGCGCCGAAGCCCCCGACGTCACCCGGCTGCGGGCCACCCACGACCTCGTCGTCGCGGCCGACGGCGTGCACAGCGCGATCCGCGACGCGGACGCCGCCCACTACCGGCCGACGCTCACCCCCGGCCGCTGCCGCTACATCTGGCTCGCCGCGGACTTCGCCTTCGAAGCCTTCCGCTTCGAGATCGCGGAGACCGAGCACGGCGTCATGCAGCTCCACGCCTACCCGTACGCCGCGGACGCCTCCACCGTCATCGTCGAAATGCGGGAAGAGGTCTGGCGGGCGGCCGGCCTCGACCTCTGCGACGAGGACGAGTCGGCGGCCCGCTGCGCCAAGACCTTCAGTGAAGCCCTGCGCGGCCGCCCCCTGCACGGCAACCGCTCCACCTGGACGCAGTTCCGCACCGTCGTCAACGAGCACTGGTCCCACGGCAACGTGGCCCTCGTCGGCGACGCCGCGCACACCGCCCACTTCTCCATCGGCTCCGGCACCAAACTCGCCGTGGAGGACGCCCTCGCCCTCGCCGAAGCCGTCGACGCGGCCGACGGTGACGTACCGGCCGCCCTCGCCGCGTACGAGACGGCCCGCCGCCCCGCCGTCGCCAGCACCCAGCGGGCCGCCGCCGCCAGCAGCCGGTGGTTCGAGGACCTCGCCGGATACGTCGACCAGCCCGCCCGGCAGTTCGCCTTCAACCTGCTCACCCGCAGCCGCCGCGTCACGCACGACAACCTGCGGCTGCGCGACGAGCGGTTCACCCGGGCCGTCGAACGGGACTTCGGCTGCCCCGACGAGGCCACCCCGCCCATGTTCACCCCGCTCACCCTGCGCGGCCTGACCCTGCGCAACCGGGTCGTCGTCTCCCCGATGGACATGTACTCGGCCGAGGAAGGCGTACCCGGCGACTTCCACCTCGTCCACCTCGGCGCCCGCGCCCTCGGCGGCGCCGGCCTGGTGATGACCGAGATGGTCTGCGTCAGCGAGGAGGGCCGCATCACCCCCGGCTGCGCCGGCCTCTACACCCGGGAGCAGGCCGCGGCCTGGCAGCGGATCGCCGACTTCGTCCACACCTCCGCGCCCGGCACGGCGCTCGGCGTCCAGCTCGGCCACGCGGGCCGCAAGGGCTCCACCAAGGTGATGTGGGAGGGCATGGACGACCCCCTCCCCGACGGCAACTGGCCGCTCGTCGCCGCCTCCGCCCTGCCCTACCGGCCCGGCGTCTCCGCCCTCCCGCGCGCCCTGGACAAGGCCGACCTGTCCGCCCTGCGCTCCGATTTCGCGGCGGCCGCAGTCCGCGCCGCCGACTGCGGCTTCGACCTCCTCGAACTGCACTGCGCCCACGGCTACCTGCTCTCCGGCTTCCTCTCACCCCTGACCAACCACCGCGACGACGCCTACGGCGGCTCCCTGGCGAACCGCCTGCGCTTCCCGCTGGAGGTCTTCGACGCCGTCCGCGCCGTCTGGCCCGAGGACCGGCCCATGACCGTGCGCCTGTCGGCCACCGACTGGGCGCCGGGCGGCACCTCGCCCGAGGAGTCGGTGGAGATCGCCGCCGCGTTCGCCGCCCGCGGCGCGGACGCCATCGACGTCTCCACCGGCCAGGTCGTGGCCGACGAGACCCCCGAGTACGGACGCTCGTACCAGACCCCGTACGCCGACCGGATCCGCAACGCGCTCGGCGTCCCGGTCATCGCCGTCGGGGCCATCTCCTCCTGGGACGACGTCAACTCCCTGCTGCTGGCGGGCCGCGCCGACCTGTGCGCCCTCGGCCGCCCCCACCTTTACGACCCCCACTGGACCCTGCACGCGGCCGCCGACCAGTCCTACGAGGGCCCGGCCGCCCCCTGGCCGACGCCCTACCGCGCGGGCAGCCGCAAGCCTCCCACGGGCCGCGGCTGACCCCGCTCAGCGCGGCTCGATCCGGGCGCGGTCCTCCACCGGTGCGTAACCCAGCCGCAGGTAGAGGCCGTTGCTCGTCGGATTGGCCAGGTCGGTGAAGAGGATCACCTCCGAGGCCCCGGCCGCGTGCGCCGCACCGCCCACGGCGTGCGTGACCCCGGCGGCGTACCCACGTCCGCGGAGCCCGGCCGGGGTGTAGACCGGGCCGACGCGGGAGGTGGACCCGATCGGGCGCGAGAAGGACGCCATCGACACGGGGACCCCGCCGTCCTCCCACAGCACGAAGCCGCCGTACGAGATCCGGTCGCGCACGAGCGCCTCGGAAGCGCCGGCCGGAATGCCCAGCTCCGTGTGGAACGCCTCCATCCACCCGACCAGCATCGACAGGTCCTCCACGCCCGCCACCCGCGCCCCACCCGCCGGAGAAGGCCGCGGGCCCACCCGCTCGGCCAGCCGGTACAGCCGGAGCTCCTCGACGACGCGGGAGGGCCGGCCCCAGCCCGCCGCCAGTACGTCCGCGTCCGCCCGGCGGGCATTGATCCCCGTGAGCCCGCCCAGCAGCGGCTCGGAGGCGAGCGCGCCGGCCAGCGCGGACACCGCCTCCCGCGGCAGCGTGCCGAGCTGCAGAGGGTGCGGCGGGGTGCACAGCAGCGCGCCCGAGACCGCGCCGTCGGTCCCCGTCCACCAGCCGAAGAACGGCGCGTCGGGACCGAAGGTGTGCAGCCCGCGCCGCTCCAGCGCGTCGGCGACGCTCAGCAACAGGGTGTTGGGCACGGGCTGCGCGGCGACGGCCGCACCCGCCGCGGCGCGGTAGGCGGCCAGGTCGGTGGTGAAGGTCCAGGTCATGGCTCATACTGCCGCGACGGCCGGCCCGACCGCACCGTCATTTCAGGCGGGCGCCCGCAACTGCACGAACTCCGCCCCGATGTCCCGCAGGCGGGCGTGCAGTTCCGCGAACACCGCCGCCGCGCGGTCGCCCGGCCAGCCCGCCGGGAGCAGCTCCCGCGGCAGGCCCGGGTCGGCGTACGGCAGGCGGCGCCAGTTGTCCAGCGCGAGGAGGTAGCCGCGGTAGGCCTCCTCGGGGGCCGGCCCGGGGCCCGACTGGAGGGCTCGCAGGGCCGGTTCGTGCAGGTCGAGGAACTCCTCGTGCTGCTTGGCCAGCGCCGCCAGGTCCCACCAGCGGGCCACCGCCTCGGCGGACGGCGCGAAGCCCACGTGGGCGCCGCGGAACAGCTCCACGTACGGCGTCAGACGCAGCCGCTCCAGCGTGTGCGCGGTCTCCTCCGCCAGCCGGGCCGGCGCGATCCACACCCCCGGCGCCACCGCGCCGAAGCCGAGCCCGGCCAGCCGGGACCGCAGCAGGTGCCGTTTGCTGCGCTCCTGCTCGGGCACCGAGAACACCGCCACCAGCCACTCGTCCGACGTGTGCGGGCCGCCGTAGATCCGGCGGTCGCCGTCGTCCAGCAGCCGACGGGCCCCGCCGGACAGCTCGTACGCCGCCGCGCCGTCCGCGGTGCGCGCGGGCAGCAGGAAGCCGCGCCGCTTCAGCCGGGACACCGACGAGCGGACGGACGGGGCGTCCACCCCGGCCGCGCCCAGCAGGCGCACCAGCGCGGACACCGGGACCGGGCCCTCGAAGGCCCGCCCGTAGGCGCCGTAGAACGTGACGATCAGGGATCGCGGAGTGTGCTGCTCGACCACGGCTTCACTCTAGGCCGTCGGACCGGCGCAGCCGGAAGCGCTGGAGCTTGCCCGTGGCGGTCCGGGGGAGTGCCGGGACGAAGACGAAGGAGCGCGGGCACTTGTGCGGGGCCAGCTCCGCGCGCATGAAGGTGCGCAGGGCCTCCTCCGTCAGCACCACGCCCTCGCGGACGACGGCGTACGCCACGACGACCTGCCCGCGCCGCTCGTCCGGGCGGCCCACGACAGCGGCCTCCAGCACGTCCGGGTGGCGCAGCAGGGCCTCCTCCACCTCCGGGCCCGCGATGTTGTAGCCCGCGGAGACGATCATGTCGTCGGCACGGGCGACGTATCGGAAGTAGCCGTCGGCGTCGCGCACGTAGGTGTCGCCGGTCAGGTTCCAGCCGCCCCGCACGTACTCCGCCTGCCGCGGGTCGGCCAGATAGCGGCAGCCCACCGGGCCGCGCACGGCCAGCAGCCCCGGCTCGCCGTCGGCGACCGGCAGCCCGGCCGGGTCCACCACGCGGGCCTGCCAGCCCGGCACCACCCGGCCGGTCGTACCGGGGCGGATGTCCTCGTCGGCGGCGGAGATGAAGATGTGCAGCAGCTCGGTCGCCCCGATGCCGTTGACGATGCGCAGGCCGGTGCGCTCGTACCAGGCCCGCCAGGTGGCGGCGGGCAGGTTCTCCCCGGCCGAGACGCAGCGGCGCAGTGCGGACAGGTCGTACATGCCCACGTCGTACGGGCCGAGGGCGTCCAGCATCGTCCGGTAGGCGGTGGGCGCGGTGAACAGCACCGTCACCCGGTGCTCGGCGAGCGCGGGCAGCAGCCGGCGCGGTACCGCGTCCTCCAGCAGCAGCGCCGAGGCCCCGGCGCGCAGCGGGAAGACGACGAGACCGCCGAGGCCGAAGGTGAAGCCGAGCGGCGGGCTGCCCGCGAACACGTCGTCGGGGCGGGGGCGCAGCACGTGCCGGGAGAAGGTGTCGGCGACGGCGAGCAGGTCGCGGTGGAAGTGCATGCAGCCCTTGGGCCGTCCCGTGGTGCCGGAGGTGAAGGCGATCAGGGCCACGTCGTCGGCGGAGGTCGCGACCGCGGGGAAGGGCGCGTCGTGGCGCTCGGCCCGTCTCAGCAGGTCGTCCGGGGCGCCGCCCCCGTAGGCGGTGATCCGCAGCCCCGGCACCTCGGCCTTGACCAGGTCGTCCAGCACGTCGGCATGGCACAGTGCGTGCCGTACCTCGGCCATCTCGCACACCGTCGCCAGCTCCTGCGCGCGCTGCTGGGGCAGCACGGTGACGGCGACGGCGCCCGCCTTCATGACCGCGAGCCAGCAGGCGGCGAGCCAGGGGCCGGTGGGGCCGCGCAGGAGCACCCGGTTGCCGGGGACGACGCCGAGGTCGGCGGTGAGGACGTGGGCCAGGCGGTCCACGCGGTCGCGGAGCCCGCCGTACGTCCACACCTCGCCGGCGCCGTCCCGGAAGGCCGGGCGGTCCGCGCCGGTGGGCCCGAACCGGGCGATGGTGGCGTCCAGCAGCTCGGCCCCGCAGTTCAGCCGGTCCGGATAGGCCAGTTCGGGCAGATCGAAGAGGAGCTCCGGCCAGGCGTCCGCAGGTGGCAGACGGTCGCGGGCGAAGGTGTCGACGTGAGCGGAAGGCTTGAGTTCCAAGGCGGGTTCGCCCCCCTTGCAGCGGTCCGGAGTGGGGTGGGGCCGGCCGTGCGGTCGTTTCTCCCGACGACCGCCGGGAGGTACTCCAAGGAGCGTATCGTGATGGTGACGGCAGTCAACAGGACGCGATAGATGCGGGGATGTTCGGATGACCGGATTCGCGCTCGGGGTCGACCAGGAGGAGTGGTGCGGGCGGTTGCGCGCACTGTCGGCGCAGCGGCTGCGGCCGCTCGCGGAGAAGGGGGAGCCGGGCCGGGTCAACCGGCCGCTGCTGGCGGCGCTGGGTGAGCTCGGCCTGCTGGAGCGGGTGTTCGCCTCCGGCGCCCTGGAACTGTGCCTGCTGCGGGAGTCCCTCGCCTACGGTTGCACGGAGGCCGAGACGGCGCTCGCCCTGCAGGGACTGGGGGCGTACCCGGTCCTGCGCGCGGGGACCGAGGCGCAGCGGGAGCGGTGGCTGCCTCGGGTTCGGGCGGGGCGGGCGGTGGCCGCGTTCGCGCTGAGCGAGCCGGGGGCCGGCTCGGACGCGGCGGCGCTCGCGCTGGCCGCGGAGCCGGATCCGGCGGGCGGTTGGCGCCTCCACGGGGAGAAGTGCTGGATCTCCAACGCACCCGAGGCGGATTTCTACACCGTGTTCGCCCGGACGGGTGAGGGGGCGGGGGCGAAGGGCGTGTCGGCCTTCCTGGTCCCCGCGGACCGGGAGGGCCTCGACGGGGAGCCGCTGGAGATGCTCTCCCCGCACCCGATCGGGTCCCTCCGCTTCGACGGGGTACGGGTCGGCCCGCAGGACCTGCTCGGTGAGCCCGGGCGGGGCTTCCGCGTCGCCATGGACACCTTGAACCTCTTCCGGCCCAGCGTCGGCGCGTTCGCCGTGGGCATGGCGCGGGCCGCCCTGGACGCGACGCTCGCCCACACGGCGGGGCGGACCGCGTTCGGCGGCACGCTGAGCGACCTCCAGGCGGTGGCGCACCGGGTGGCCGAGATGGCCACCCGCACGGAGGCGGCCCGGCTGCTGGTGTACGCGGCGGCGGGGGCGTACGACCGGGGCGCGGCGGACGTACCGGGGCGGGTGGCGATGGCGAAGCTGCTGGCCACGGAGACGGCCCAGTACGTGGTGGACCACGCGGTCCAGCTGCACGGAGCGGTCGCCCTGCGGCGGGGGCACCTGTTGGAACACCTCTACCGGGAGGTGCGGGCGCCGCGGATCTACGAGGGGGCGAGCGAGGTGCAGCGCACGATCATCGCGAAGGAGCTGTACGGGGCGCTGGAGGCCGGGCGGTGAGCGTCGAGCGGATCAACCCGGCGGAGTTGTCGCCCGCGACGGGCTTCTCGCACGCGGTGGTGGCGACCGGCTCGCGGATGGTGTTCCTGGCGGGCCAGACCGCGCTGGACGGCGCGGGCAAGGTGGTCGGGGAGACCCTGCCGGAGCAGTTCGAGACGGCCCTGGCCAACCTCCTGTCGGCCCTGGCCGCGGCGGGCGGCGCGCCGGCGGACCTGGCCCGGGTCACGGTGTACGCGGTCGACGTGGCGGCGTACCGGGTGCACGCGGCCGAACTGGGCCGGATCTGGCGCCGACTGGCGGGCCGTGACTACCCGGCGATGGCGGTGGTCGGAGCGGTCCGCCTCTGGGACGAGTCGGCCCTGGTCGAACTGGACGGCACAGCGGTCCTCCCGTAGCGTCTCGGCTCCCGCCGGGGGTGCCGTGGCCGGCCGGTGCTGCCGGGGCGCCGCCCCAGGCCCCGCGCCGCTCCGCTCCCGCGGGGGTGCCCGTGGGGGTCGGCTCCGGCCGGGGTTCTGGAGCCTCTGCCGGGGCCCGGCGCTGCGGCTGCGGCTGGGCCTCGGCCGGTGCTGCCGGGGCGCCAGGCCCCGCGCCGCAATCGCCGGCAGGGGCGCGCCGGAGCGTCTCCTCGGTGCCCCGGAGCCTGCCCGACGCGTGGGAGCGGGGACGGGGAGGGGTGTCCCCGCAGGACGAGGCGCGACCACCGGGTACAGCCGAGACGGCCCGGACGCGCCGAGCCGAGGAGGCACCCCTGCCCGGCACCGCGACCGGCCCGCGCCGCGCGCGGATCCCGGCCCGCCCGACCGGTACCGGGCGGGCCCGCACCGCGCGCGGACCCCGGTCCGCCCGACCGGCACCGCGACCGGCCCGCGCCGCGCGCGGATCCCGGTCCGCCCGACCGGTACCGGGCGGGCGCAGCCAAACCCAGCCCCGCCGGCGTTCGAGGGGCGGGGTACGGGACGGAACCCCGGGGCACCGGCCACCCGCGGGAGCCGGACGTGCGGGGTCGCCGGCGAGCGGGGAGACTGGGCGCGGGCCCGCCGGCCCGCACTGCTGCCCCGCACCGCTGCCCCGCGGAGGAACCGATGGCACCGAGCAAGCCGAGCATCGTCTTCGCCCACGGCCTCTGGGCCGACGGCTCCTGTTACAGCAAGCTCATCCCCGTCCTGCAGGACGAGGGCCACGAGGTGGTGTCGGCGCAGAACCCGCTCGATTCCCTCGCCGGAGACGTCGAGGCCGTCCACCACGCCCTCGGCCGCGTCAGCGGCCCGACGCTCCTCGTCGGGCACTCGTGGGGCGGCTACGTCATCACCGCCGCCGGCACCGACGAGCGCGTCGCCGGCCTCGTCTACATCGCGGCGCTCGCCCCGGACGCGGGAGAGACCCCGCAGGACCTGATCGGCAAGTTCGAGGCACCGCCGCTCTTCTCCCACCTCGACGAGGAGGAGGGCCGCATCTGGATCTCCCGGGACGGCATCTCCGACTTCGTCGGCGACCTGCCCGAGGCGGAGCAGCGGGTGGTCTGGGCGACGCAGGGCGCCCCGCGGGCGGAGGTGCTGGGTTCGACGGTCGCCGACCCCGCCTGGAAGTCCAGGCCGAGCTGGTTCCTCGTCACCACCCAGGACCGCGCGGTCAATCCGGACCTCCAGCGGTTCGCCGCGCAGCGCATGGGTGCCACGGCCGTCGAGGTCGCTTCCGCGCACGTCCCGATGCTGTCCCGGCCGGAGGCCGTCCTCGACCTGATCCGCAGCGCGGCCGTCGGCCTCTAGTGATCTGGTTCGGAGATGCGTGAGCAGTAGCGGCAGATCCGGTCGAGTATCTGGTCGGCGGTCTTGGTCCACTTGAAGGGCCGGGCGTCGTCGTTCCAGACCTTGATCCAGCCTTCGAGTGCGGTTTTGAGGTCGTCGAGTGAGCAGAACACTCCGCGCTCCAGGCAGCGCCGTTCCAGCTCGGCGAACCACCGCTCGACCTGGTTGATCCACGACGAGTACGTGGGGGTGAAGTGGAGCTGGAACCGGGGGTGCGCCAGAAGCCACCTGTGCACCACCGGCGCCTTGTGGGCGGAGAGATTGTCGCAGATCACGTGGACCGCCAGGCCCTTGTCGGTCTGGCGGTCGATCTCGTCGAGGAAGTCCCGGAAGTCCACTGCCCGGTGCTGCGCGGACAGTTTCGTGATCACTTTGCCCGTCGCGGTGTTCAGGGCGGCGAACAGGTCGACGGTGCCGTGCCGGACGTAGTCGAAACTGCGCCGCTCGGGCACCCCCGGGATCATGGGCAGCACCGGCGCGGTCCGCTGAAGGGCCTGGATCTGCGGTTTCTCGTCCACCGCGAAGACCACCGCGTTCGCCGGCGGAGCGAGATACAGGCCGACGACGTCGCGGATCTTCTCGATCAAGAACGGGTCCGGGGAGATCTTGAAGGTCTCGGTCCGCCACGGCTGGAGGCCGAAGGCATGCCAGATCCGCAGCACACTGGCTGGCGAGATGCCCACGGCCTTGGCCAGTTCCCGCTTGGACCAGTGCGTCCCGCCAGGAGGGGTTTCCTCCAGGGTGCGGACCACCACCTCTTCCACCTGGGCGTCGGTGATGGTCCGCGGGACCCCGGGCCGCGGTTCGTCCGCGAGTCCATCGAGCCGGTCTCGCAGGAACCGGGCCCGCCACTTCGCCACGGTGCCGCGGTTCACTCCCAGCCGGGCGGCCACCGCCAGGTTCGGCCCACCCTCCGCGCACGCCAGCACGATCCTCGCCCGCAGGGCCAGACCCTGCGCGGTCGCCCGGCGCTTGACCCAGTTGCTCAACACCTGCCGCTCGGCCTCACTGAGGACCAGCGGCTCCAGCCTGCTGTCACCCACAACCCACAGCACACCGAAGCCGGCCAGCGCCCGTCAGCCAAACCCGCGAATTGGTACGCAAAGCGACTCACGTGGTGCCGAATCAACTCACGACCAGATCACTAGGGGGTGTCCGGCGGTCACCCTTGCTGGTTCAGGCGTGGCGGTCCTGGAGGAGGACCGCCATCCACTCCTCGATGCCCGCGACCGTGCGGGGCAGGGCGCCCGACATCAGGCGGGCGCCGTTCGCCGTGATCACCAGGTCGTCCTCGATGCGCACCCCGATGCCCCGCAGTTCGACGGGGAGAGTCTCGTCGTCCGGCTGGAGGTACAGGCCCGGTTCCACCGTCAGGACCTGGCCCTCCTCCAGGACCCCCTCCAGGTACGTCTCCGCCCGCGCCTTCGCGCAGTCGTGCACGTCGAGCCCCAGCATGTGCCCGCTGCTGCACAGGGTGTAGCGCCGGTGCAGGTCGCCCTCCGCGTCCTTCAGGACGCCCCAGTCGGCCAGACCCTCCGCGATCACCCGCATCCCGGCCCGGTGGAAGTCGCCGAAGCTCGCCCCAGGCCGCAGCGCGGCGATACCCGCTTCCTGTGCGGCCAGGACCAGTTCGTAGACCTGCCGCTGGACGGGCGAGAAGCGGCCCGACAGCGGAAGGGTGCGGGTGATGTCCGCCGTGTAGAGGGTGTCGGTCTCCACGCCGGCGTCCAGGAGGAGCAGGTCCTGCCCGTTCAGCCGGCCGTCGTTGCGGATCCAGTGCAGGGTGCACGCGTGCGCGCCCGACGCGGCGATCGTCTCGTAGCCGGTGCCGTTGCCCTCGACCCGGGCGCGCAGTCCGAAGACTCCCTCGATCCAACGCTCCCCGCGCGGGTGCGCCAGGGCGCGCGGCAGGGACCGTACGACGTCCTCGAAGCCCGCCGTCGTGTGGTCGACGGCCAACTGGAGCTGTTCGACCTCCCAGGCGTCCTTCACCAGGCGCAACTCCGAGAGCGCGGCGGCGAGTTCCGTGTCGGAGGCGGCGTCGCGGCCCGCCGGTGAGCCGAGGGCGTCCAGGTGGGCGCAGCGGATGCCGGTGAGCCGCTCCGCCTCCGCCAGGTCGGGCCGGCGGCCCACCCAGAACTCCCCGTACCGGCGGTCGCGGTAGAACTCCCCGTCGCCGTCGGCCCGCGGCGAGCGCGGCCGCAGGTACAGGACCGCCTCGTGCGCGTGCGGGCCCGACGGCTCCATGACCAGGACGTGGCCCGCCTGGTCCTCGCCGGTGAGGCCGGTCAGCCAGGCGTACGCGCTGTGCGGCCGGAACCGGTGGTCGCAGTCGTTGGAGCGGACCTTCAGCTCGCCGGCCCGAACGATCAGCCGCTCGCCCGGGAAGCGGGCCGAGAGCCGGGACCGGCGGGCGGGGGTGACGCCGTACGCCGGGACCCGAGTGGAGTCGGGGAGCGGGGAAGCGGCCCAGTCGCCCGCCATGAACCGGGACAACTCCGGTGACACCGGACGGTCGTGGCTGCCCGTGTTGAGGCGGGCGGGGGAGTCGGTCACGGAGGCTCCTTCACGGAAGACACGAACTGGTGGGCGCACAGGTCTTGTCAGTGCAATTTCACATTACTATGTTACAGCTCACACCGCGGCACGTTAATCCCCGTCAAACGCCGCGTGACGCAGGGCCGTTCACGCACCACCCCCCACCCGACCCTCTCCACCCAGGAGTTCTCGGTGCTCAAGCACAGAGCTGTGCGCTCTTCCCTCCTCGCCTCCGCCGTAGCCGTGACGCTGGTCGCCACCGCGGGGCAGGGCGCCACGCAGGCCGCAGAGTCCGCGGCCCCGGCCGCGTTCGCCGGCGCCCCGGCCGCCGCCGCGCCCGCCGCCGCGGCCCACGGCCCCACGGGAAACCCGTTCGACGAGGTCGACCGCTTCGCCGAGGCGAAGGACAACGCCCCCGCCCCCGCCCCGGCCCCGGGCGGGCTGGACATCGCCGGTCAGGTCCCCGGCGCGGCCCCCGCCAGCGCCCCCGCCCAGGACCTGGAGAAGCGCGGTACCGCCGCCAAGTCGGCCCCCACCGCGAAGAGCGTCGCCGCGGGCGTACCCTGCACCCTCGACGGGATCACGAACCTCACGCCCGAGCAGTTCGCCGACTTCCTCGCCGACCAGGCCGTCACCGCCGACGGCTGCCTGCGGGGCCTGATCTGGACCTGGGACGCCCGCCTGGCCCCGGTGATGTCGGACGCGCACGTCCAGGCCGTGTCCCGGCGGATATCCGCCCTGGCCGCCGCCCACGACGGCCGCAACTCCTCGCACCTGGAGGAGATGTTCACCTACCTGCACGCCGTCGCCTACCACGACTTCTCACGCGACGAGATCGACGTCACCGACGCCCCGACCACCGCCGCGATACGCAAGGCCATCGACGACTACGGCAATGCCGCGCGGACCTTCGACGTCACCCCCACCAACGCCCGCACCCTGCGCGAGGCCCTCTACTCCGCCGGCCCCGGCCTGCGCCAGCACCAGCTCGGCCTGGTGAAGAAGGTCCTGGCCACCATGGACCCGGCCCACCCGGCCACCCACCTCGACCCCGCCTGGGCGGGCGCCGTGCTCGCCGCGCTCTCCACCAACTACCTCGGCGTCTACCCCGGCAACCAGGACACCGCCTTCCACGCCGCCGTCGCCGCCGATCCCGCCTACCGCGCCGCCTTCAAGGCTTTCGCCGGCTACACGCACCTCAAGGGCACGGGCAATGCCTGGGTGGTGCGCGACGCCCTCAGCGAGTACGCCCGTTTCGGCCAGGTCGACGGCCTGCGCGACCAGGTCGTCGCCGACCTCGGTGCGATGCTCTCGCCCCTGAGGGCCGGCTTCGGCGACGGCAGCGAACCGTGGGCCAAGGTCGTCTCCTGGCTCAACTTCTACGACGCGTGCAAGCCGTACGGGGTGTGCAAGGAGGACATCGAGAAGCAGCTCTTCCCGTACACCTACACCTACGACAACGGCGCCATCAAGGTCCGCACCGCCCTGGACCGGGCCACCGTAGACCAGCTCTACTACGCGAGCAAGCAGGTCAAGGCGCAGTACCACCGCGTCCTGGGCACCGACCAGCCGCTCGCGGGCGACCCCAACGCCACGCTGAACATCGTGCTCTACGCCTCGCGCGCCGACTACGTCAACTACCACCCGATCCTGACCGGTTACGACACCAACAACGGCGGCATCTACATCGAGAACGGCGCCACCTTCTACACCTACCAGCGCCGCGTCCCGCAGGACTCCTCCCTCACCCTCGAAGAGCTCTTCCGCCACGAGTACACGCACTA
Organism: Streptomyces sp. WAC03905; assembly: GCF_057371075.1. NCBI lineage: Bacteria > Bacillati > Actinomycetota > Actinomycetes > Kitasatosporales > Streptomycetaceae > Streptomyces > Streptomyces sp. WAC03905. The sequence continues at coordinate 1,969,058 of NZ_JBXYDZ010000003.1, read as the reverse complement.
CCTCAACGGCCGCTTCGCCGTCCCCGGCTTCTTCGGCCAGGGCCCCTGGTACGAGAGCGACCGCACGACCGCCATGGACGAGGGCACGGCCGAGTTCTTCGACGGCGCGACCCGCGACAACGGCATAGCCGTCCGCAAGTCCCTCGTGAAGAGCATCATCAGCGACACGGCCGGCGGCGGCCCGCGCATGACCGTCGAGCAGCTGCTGAACGCCACCTACGACGGCGACGGCTTCCGCTTCTACAGCTACGCCGGCACCTTCTTCGAGTTCCTGTGGACCGAGAAGCCCTCGCTGCTGCGCGAGATGTACACGCACCTGCGGGCCGACGACGTGGCGGCCTACGACGCCTGGCGCCACCGGATGGGGGCGGACACCTACCTCCAGCGCGACTACGACCGGTTCCTGGACGCGCAGATCGCCAAGGTCGACCAGCTCTACGTGCCGAACACCACCTTCACCCCCAACGAGCAGCTGCGCGACGCGGCGCTCGCCTCCGTGAAGTCCGCCTTCGCCACCGCCACCTACAACACCCCCGACTGCGTGGAGAACGGCGACCCCGGCAAGCGCCGCTTCACCTGTACGGGCCGCATCACCGCGAACCTGAAGAACTGGCGCAGCGACGACCAGAACTTCAAGGACATGTCGGAGACGGTCGACTACTTCATCCTCGACCGGGCGGGGGCCGCCTCCAACAACCTGGCCGACATGAACTGCTCCTTCGGTACGCCGGAGATCTGGAGCAACAAGGTCGCCGCGACCTCGAGTTACAGCTGCGAGGGACCGCTGCGCAGCTGACGGGCTCCGGACCGCCCCGCCGCCCCGCGAGGGTGCGGGGCGGTCTGGGCAGGCACTAAAGAATGTGACATATTACTGTCGTGCTCAAGAGACACTCACTGGACGCCGTGATCATCGGCGCCGGCGTCGTCGGAGCGGCCTGCGCCTACTACGCGGCCCGCGCCGGCCTCTCCGTGGCCGTGGTCGACCGCGGACCCGTCGCGGGCGGCACCACCGGCGCCGGCGAGGGCAATCTGCTCGTCTCCGACAAGGAGGCGGGCCCCGAACTCGACCTCGCCCTGCTCTCCACCCGGCTCTGGACCGAACTCGCCGCGGTCCTGCCGCGCGAGGTCGAGTACGAGCCCAAGGGCGGCCTCGTCGTCGCCCCGGACGAGGCCACGGTGAAGGCCCTGCGGAGCTTCGCCGAGGGGCAGCGCGCCGCCGGCGTCGACGCGGTGGAGGTCCCCGGCCACGCCCTGCGCGAGCTGGAGCCCCACCTGGCGCCCGGCCTCGCGGGAGGCTTCCACTACCCGCAGGACGCGCAGGTCCAGCCCGCGCAGGCGGCCGCCCGGCTGCTGGCCGCGTCCGGCGCCGAGGTGTACGCGGGGGAGGAGGTGACGCAGGTCCTGCTCGACCGGGGCGCCGTACGCGGGGTCCGCACCCCGCGCCGCGAACTCACGGCCCCGGCCGTCGTCAACGCGGCCGGCACCTGGGGCGGGCATGTCGCCGCACTGGCCGGGACCACCCTGCCCGTGCTCCCGCGCCGGGGCTTCGTCCTGGTGACGGAGCCACTGCCGCGGGTGGTCCGGCACAAGGTCTACGCCGCCGACTACATCGCGGACGTCGCCAGCGGTTCCGCCGCCCTGCAGTCCTCCGGCGTGGTGGAGGGCACCCCCGCAGGGCCGGTCCTCATCGGCGCCACCCGCGAGCGGGTCGGCTTCGACCGGAGCCTGTCGACGCAGGCGCTGCGCCGGCTGGCCTCCCAGGCGGCGGCCCTCTTCCCCGTACTGGCCGACGTGCGGGTCCTGCGCACCTACCACGGCTTCCGCCCCTACCTCCCCGACCACCTCCCCGCGATCGGCCCCGACCCCCGCCGCCCGGGGCTGCTGCACGCCTGCGGCCACGAGGGCGCGGGCATCGGCCTGGCCCCCGCCACGGGCCTGCTGATCGCAGCCGCCCTGACGGGAGCGGCCCCGGCGCTCCCCCTGCACCCCTTCCGCCCGGACCGCTTCGGCGGCGGCCCGGCCACCGCCGACACCCCCGAGGAGCACCACTGATGCGCACCCCCCGCTCCCTGGTGGGCGGCAGCCCGCAGGCCCGCTTCACGGTCGACTTCGACGGCCGGGAACTGCCCGCCGCGGAGGGCCAGAGCGTCGCCGCCGTCCTGTGGGGCGCCGGGATCCTCGCCTGGCGGACGACGCGGGAGGGCGGCGCCCCGCGCGGTGCGTTCTGCGGGATCGGCAGCTGCTACGACTGCCTCGTCACCGTCAACGGCCGGCCGAACCAGCGCGCCTGCCTGGTCCCCGCCCGTCCGGGCGACGCCGTCACCACCCAGGAGGGAACCGGCCGTGCCGACCTCGCCGTCTGACCCCGCCGGTCGGCCCCGCTCCACGGAGCGGCCCCGCCCCCCGCGGCCACCCGCCGCCGGTGCGGATCCGGTCGACCTCGCCGTCGTCGGGGCGGGCCCCGCCGGGCTGGCCGCGGCCGTCAGCGCCGCCGGGCTCGGGCTCCGGGTCGCCCTCCTCGACGCGGGCGACCGGCCCGGCGGGCAGTTCTACCGCCATCCCGCGCCCGGCCTGGGGGCGGACCGCCCCGAGGCGCTGCACCACGGCTGGGCCGCGTTCGCGACCCGCGAAGCCGCCCTGCGCGCCCACGCGTCGGCGGGCCGGATCACGTACCTCCCGCTCCACCACGTCTGGACCGTGGTGCCCGGCGAGGACGGCTGGACCCTGCACGCGGTCGCCGGCCACGCCCCCGACGAACGGGCGGTGGCCGTCACCGCCCGCGCCGTGCTCATCGCGACCGGCGCCTACGAGCGACAACTGCCCTTCCCCGGCTGGACCCTGCCCGGCGTGGTCGGGGCCGGCGGTGCGCAGGCCATGCTCAAGGGCGGACTGGTCCTGCCCGGAAGGCGCGTGGTCGTCGCCGGGAGCGGCCCGCTGCTGCTCGCGGTGGCCGGGTCCCTCGCCGCCGCCGGAGCCGCCGTGCCCGCCGTGGTGGAGGCCGCCGCCTACACCGCGTACGCCGGCCGGACGCCGGCCCTGCTGCGCAACCCCGGCAAGCTGGTCGAAGCGGCCGCCTACGGCGGGGCGCTGGCCCGTCACCGCGTCCGGCTGCTCACCCGGCACGCCGTCACCGAGGCCCACGGCACGGCGAGGATCGAGGCCGTCACCGTCGCCCGGCTGGACCGCGACTGGCGGCCGCTGCCCGGTACCGCCCGCCGGATCCCCTGCGACGCGCTCGCCGTCGGCCACGGGCTCGTGCCGCAGCTCGAACTCGCCACCGGGCTCGGCTGCGCCACCCGCCCCGGCCCGGACGGCACCGTCGCCCTCGTCCTCGACGCCGAACAGCGCACCTCCGTCCCCGGCATCTGGGCCGCGGGGGAGACCGGCGGCATCGGCGGCGCCCAACTGGCCCTGACCGAGGGCGAACTGGCGGCGCACTCCGTCGCGGCGGCCCTGCGGCCGGGCGGGCCGTTCGCGGGGTCCGGGCCGCGGGCCGCCCGCCTCGCCCGCCGCCGCGCCCGGCTGCGCGCCTTCGCCGACGCGATGGCCGCAGCCCACCGCCCCGGCGACGGCTGGACCGGCTGGCTCCGCGACGACGCCGTCGTCTGCCGCTGCGAGGAGGTCCCGGCCGGGCGGATCCGGGAGGCGGCCGACGACCTCGGGGCGCGGGACGCCCGTACGGTCAAGCTCCTCACCCGGGCCGGCATGGGCTGGTGCCAGGGCCGGATGTGCGGTCCGGCCGTCGCCGCTCTCGCCGGGCAGGAGCCCGCCCCTGACCGGCGGCCCTTCTCCTGCCCGGTCCCGCTGCGCCACCTCGCCGAACTTTCCGCCGAACTTCCCGCCGAACTTCCCGCCGAACTTCCCGCCACCGACCGCTGATCAGCGGTGCCCCGGCCCTTGTGGCCGCACCGCACCCACTAGTAAAATGTCACACACCACACTAGGGAGCCCTTCATGACCCACGCGCACACCCCCGCGCCCCGCACCCGCCCCTGGCACGGAATCATGGTCGCCACCGCGCTCCCCCTGCGCGAGGACCTCACCGTCGACCACGACGCCTACGCCGAACACGTGGCCTGGCTGATCGAGAACGGCTGCGACGGCGTGGTCCCCAACGGCTCCCTCGGGGAGTACCAGACCCTCACCGACGAGGAGCGGGCGCGCGTCGTCCGTACCGCCGTCGAGGCCGCCGGCGACGGCGCCCGCGTGATGCCGGGCGTCGCCGCCTACGGCAGCGCCGAGGCCCGCCGCTGGGCCGACCAGGCCGCCGAGGCCGGAGCCGGCTCCGTGCTCCTGCTGCCGCCCAACGCCTTCCGCGCGGACGAGGAGACCGTCCGCGCCCACTACGCCGAGGTCGCCCGCGCCGGGCTGCCCGTCGTCGCGTACAACAACCCCATCGACACCAAGGTGGACCTGGTCCCCTCCCTGCTCGCCCGGCTGCACGCCGACGGATCGATCGTCGCCGTCAAGGAGTTCAGCGGGGACGTCCGCCGCGCCTACGAGATCGCCGAGCTGGCCCCGGGCCTCGATCTGCTCATCGGCGCCGACGACGTCCTCCTCGAACTCGCCCTCGCGGGGGCCGTCGGCTGGATCGCCGGCTACCCCAACGCCCTGCCCCGCTCCTGCGCGACCCTCTACCGGGCCGCGGTCGCCGGGGACCTCGACACCGCCCTCCCGCTCTACAAGTCCCTGCACTCCCTGCTGCGCTGGGACTCCAAGACCGAGTTCGTGCAGGCGATCAAGCTCTCCATGGACCTGGCGGGCCGCCCCGGCGGCGCCACCCGCCCGCCGCGCTTCCCGCTGACCGGCGACACCGAGGCCGCCGTCCGCGCCGCCACCGAGAAGGCCCTGGCCGAGGGCCTCAACTAACCAGCCGGAGGGGACGCCTGATGCGTACGCGCCACGTCTACCACGCGGTGGACTCGCACACCGAGGGCATGCCGACCAGGGTCGTCACCGGGGGAGTCGGGGTGATCCCCGGCGCCACCATGGCCGAGAAGCGAATCCACTTCATCGAGCACATGGACCACGTACGGACCCTGCTCATGTACGAGCCGCGCGGGCACTCCGCGATGAGCGGGGCCGTCCTGCAGCCCCCGACCCGCCCCGACGCCGACTACGGCGTGCTCTACATCGAGGTGTCGGGCCTGCTGCCGATGTGCGGGCACGGCACCATCGGGGTGGCGACCGTGCTCGTCGAGACGGGCATGGTGCCCGTCGTCGAACCGGTCACCACCGTCCGGCTCGACACCCCCGCCGGTCTGGTGAGCGTCGACGTGCGGGTGGAGGACGGGGCGGCCACCGCCGTCACCCTCACCAACGTCCCCTCCTTCAGCGTCGGCCTCGACCTCAAGGCCGACGTGCCCGGCCTCGGCACGGTCACCTACGACCTCGCCTACGGCGGCAACTTCTACGCCTTCGTCGAACTGGACGCCCTCGGGCTGCCCTTCGACCGCTCCCGCAAGGACGACCTGCTCGCCGCCGGGCTGGCCGTCATGGACGCGATCAACGCCGGCCCGGACCGGCCCGTCCACCCCGAGGACCCCTCCATCGCCGGGGTCAAGCACGTCTACCTGGCCGCCCCCGGCTCCGACGCCGGCCGCTCCCGGCACGCCATGGCCATCCACCCCGGCTGGTTCGACCGCTCGCCCTGCGGTACGGGCACCAGCGCGCGGATGGCGCAGCTGCATGCCCGCGGCCTCCTGGACCTCGGGGCCGACTTCGTCAACGAGTCCTTCATCGGAACCGAGTTCACCGGCCGGCTGGTCGAGCGGACCACCGTCGGCGGGCTGCCCGCCGTGGTCCCCACCGTCACCGGGCGGGCCTGGATCACGGGCACCGCCCAGTACTTCCTCGACCCGTCCGACCCCTTCCCCGGAGGCTTCCTGCTGTGACGACCGTCCGAACGGTGGACTACCACACCGCCGGCGAGCCCTTCCGGATCGTCGACACCGCCGGCGAGGGCATGCCGCCCGTCCCCGGGGACACCGTCGCCGAGCGCTGCGCCACCGCCGTCGGCCCGGGCGGATCCGGGACCGCGCCGCGCCGGGGCGCCCTGGACGAGGTACGGCGGCTGCTCGTGCAGGAACCACGCGGACACGCCGGTATGTACGGGGGGTTCGTGGTCCCCGCCGACGACGACGGGGCCCACTTCGGCGTGCTGTTCTGGCACAAGGACGGCTACTCGACGGCCTGCGGCCACGGCGCCATGGCCCTCGGGGTCTGGGCCGTGGACAGCGGCCGGGTCGCCGCCCCGGACGACGGGGACGTTCCGGTGCGGATCGACGTACCGTCGGGGCGGGTCACCGCCACCGTCCACCGGGGCGGGGGCCGCACCACCGGCGTCACCTTCCGCAACGTCCCGGCCCGGGTGGCCGCCCGCAAGGTCCCCGTCGCCACCTCGTTCGGGCTGGCCGAGGCGGACATCGCGCACGCCGGCGCCTGCTACGCCTCCGTCCGCGCCCGCGACCTCGGCCTGGAGGTGTCGCCCGCGGCGCTGCCCGCGCTGGTGCGCGCCGGACAGGAGGTCCGGGCCGCCCTCGCCGCCCATCCCGCCACCTGGCACCCCGACGGCCCGCTCCTGTCCGGGGTCTACGGGGTGATCCTGTACGAGGAGCTGCCGGACACCCCGTTCGGGCCGCACCAGCGCAACGTCACCGTCTTCGCCGACGGGCAGGTCGACCGTTCACCGTGCGGCTCCGGGACCTCGACGCGGCTCGCGCTGCTCGCCGAGGACGGCCGGCTCGGCCCGGGCGAGGACCTGCTGAACGAGTCCGTCACCGGCACCGTGTTCACCGGCCGGTTGCTGGACGGCGGGGTCACCGAGGTCACCGGCACCGCCTACCGCACCGGCGAGCACGCCTTCACCGCGGACCCGTACGACGCCCTCGGCACCGGGTTCCTGCTGTGACCGGGACACCCCAGCTCGACGCCGCGGCCATGGCGGCGGCGCTCGGCCCGGCCGCCGCCGCCGACGCCCTGGCCGCCGCCCTGCGCGGCGGCGTCGACCCGGAGGGCTGCCCGCCGCGCTCCGCGATCCCGGTGCCCGGCGACGGCGAACTGCTGCTGATGCCGGCCGCGTCGGGCCCGTACGCCGGGGTGAAGATCGCCGGGGTCGCGCCCGGCAACCCGGCCCGCGGGCTGCCGCGCATCACCGGCTCGTACCTGCTGCTGGACGGGCCGACCCTGCGCCCGCTGGCCCTGCTCGACGGTGCGGCCCTGACCGCGTTGCGCACACCGGCGGTCTCCGCGCTCGCGCTGCGCCACCTGGCGCCGGCCGGGCGGCCGCTGCGGCTGGTGCTCTTCGGGTCCGGGCCGCAGGCGTACGGGCACCTGGAAGCGGTGCTGGCGGAGCGGGAGTTGGCCGAGGTCGTGGTGGTCGGCCGCGACGCCGGGCGGGCCGGGCGCCTGGCCGGACACGCCCGCACCCTGGGGCCGGCCGCCCGGACCGGCACCCCGCGGGACGTGGCCGACGCCGACCTGGTCGTCTGCTGCACCACGGCCCGCGAGCCGCTCTTCGACGGCCGTCTGGTGCGGCCCGGCGCGGTGGTCGTGGCCGTCGGGTCGCACGAGCCGACCGCCCGGGAGACCGACACCGCCCTCGTGCGACGCGCGGCGGTGTACGTGGAATCGCGGGCGGCGGCCCTGCGGGAGGCCGGTGACCTGCTCGTCCCGGAGGCGGAGGGGGCCATCGGGCCGGGCCACATCACCGGCACGCTCGCGGACCTGGTGGCCGGACGGCTGCCGGCGGGAGGCGAGCGGGGTTGTCCACAGCTCTTCAAGAGCGTGGGCATGGCCTGGGAAGATCTTGCCGTGGCGGTCGCGCTGTACGAGGCCGCCCGCTGAAGTGTGAGCAGCGCAACGTGACATTGTACGCTGTTGCTCTGCTCGTCGGCAGGTGAAAAGGGTCTCGGAGGAAACGCAATGGGTGACCTGAAGCAGCACAGTCTCATCAAGGCCCAGGAACGACTCCGCGACCAGGTCGGCCACGCCCTCCGAGCCGCTCTGATAGCGGGTGAGCTGCGCCCCGGCAGCGTCTACTCCGCCCCCGGCCTCGCGGCCGAACTCGGCGTGTCCGCCACCCCGGTGCGCGAGGCCATGCTCGACCTCGCGCGCGAGGGCCTGGTCGAGCCGGTCCGCAACAAGGGATTCCGCATCACCGAGGTCAGCGAACGCGACCTCGACCAGTACACCGAGCTGCGCACCATGATCGAGGTGCCCACCATCGGCCGGATCACGAAGACCGCCACGGTCGAGCAGCTGGAGGAACTGCGTCCCATCGCGCAGGAGATCGTCACCAGCGCCCGCGAGCACAACCTCATCGGCTATCTGGAGGCCGACCGCCGCTTCCACCTCACGCTGCTCGGCCTCTCGGGCAACGAACGGCTCGTGGAGACCGTCGGTGACCTCCGCAAGCGCTCCCGCCTGTACGGCCTGACGGGCCTGGACGAGGCGGGCAAGCTGGTCTCCTCCGCCGAGGAGCACTTGGAGCTGCTCGATCTGATGATCAGCGGCGATGCGAAGGCGGCCGAGGCCTGCATGCAGCGCCACCTCGGCCACGTCCGCTCCCTCTGGGCCCAGGGCCGCGACGAACCGGTGGGCCGCCCCCCGGGCGGCCTGGGCGCGGTCCGCTAGCCCGTCGTGGCACGAGTCGCCGTGTGTTCACATCCCACACCCACCGCACCTGGTCGGACAACGCGCTGATCGGAAGGGGGTCCCGACCAGGGGCTTCCTGCTACGGTCAGCCGTTCGCCGAGGAGGTCGTGATGAACGGATCCCTGCCCGTTGCTGCCCAGGTGGATCTGCGCCGTCAGTCGGTGGACGACGTACTGGGACGCGTAGAAGAAGCCCTCCACGTGCGACTGGACCGGCAGACGCTCGTTCGCAAGCGCCGGTCCCTTGGGGGCTGTACGGAGCGGGGGACGTGGGTGCGTATCGAGCGGAGGGGCTTCGAGCGGATCGGCCCGCAGGGCTGGAACGGGACCGAGGCTGCCGCCGTGCTGCAAGGGGTCGCGATGCCCGAGTGGTACCAAGGCCTGGCGTGGCGCGAGCCCGGCGAGCCTGTGATGTGGCGCGCGGATGAGCTGGAGCTGATTCCATCGCCCTCTGTCGGCAAGGGCGCCCTGATGCTCGAAGATCCCGGCCTGCCGGACGAGTGGTGGGGAGCCCTGAACGCTTCGCTGGACGCGCTCGCCTCACAGCAGACACCGCGGATCGCGACGCCCGACACGGTGACGATCACGCAGGAGCAGGTGACCCAGACCCTCGAGGCGGTCTTCCCCACAGTGGCCGATACGCGGATTGAGCGGTGGGCACCGGCGCACGCGGATCTGACCTGGGCCAACGTGATGGGACCGGAGTTCTGCCTCATCGACTGGGAGGACTGGGGCATGGCGCCCCGGGGCCTGGACGCCGCAACGCTGTGGGGCAACGCACTTGCCGTCCCGGGGCTCGCGGACCGCGTCCACCAGGAGCGGCGTGCGGACTTGGAGAGCCGGGACGGCAAGCTGATGTCTCTGTTCTTCCTGTCGAAGATCGTCGGACCCCACGCCTACGAGAAGGACCCGCTGCTGGCGCCGGCCCGGAAGGAGGCCGAGCGCGTGGTGGCCGAACTTCAGCTCTGACGGCGTTCATGGAGGGCCCGCAGGTACTGACTGACGGTGGCGGCGTCCACCTCCGCGCTCAGGGCCTGGACCAACTGGGCCAGATGAACGGGGTCGTCGGTACCGACCGCCATCGCGGAGGCGGTGGGCAGGTGGAATGCGGTCCGGAATGCCGCCTGCACGCGGGACAAGTTGTCGTGGGGCGGTCGGAGAAACGGGCGCGGGTCGAAGTCCTCCCACACCTGCCAGTGGCCGCCACCGAAGGGGCTCATCCCCCAGATCTCGCCCGCGTGCCAGGCGGTGCGCAGGACGGTGGTGGCGTCGAGGAGGTCGATGCCCACGAGGAGACCGGCCCGGATCATGAGGACGTCCGGAGATGGAAGTCCCTCCACGCGGACCACGCCGAGCGGCTGCGTATCCCAGGAGGCCACACCCCAAGCGCGGCACAGACCGTCGCGGGCGGCGTCGGCCAGGGCGGTGCAGGCATTGCCGAGAAGTGCGCGGCCATCGGCAGGAGGTAGGCCCGCAAGGCTCCGTTCGGGGTTGTGGAGGAACACGGTGTCAGGTTCCCTGCCGAGTTCCTTGGCCGCTCGCTCGACGGCCAGCCGCAGTCGGACCGGATCAAGGGAGTGCTCAGCACCTCCGGCCCCTGGGAAAAAGCCCACCTTCGTGGAGAGGGCGAACCGCGGCAGCAGATCGGTGGCCGTCCCGGCCAGTGCCGCGTGGGAGCGGAAGCCGAAGTAGGGAGCCGCAGTGTCCAGGGTGGTGACGCCGAGATCGAGTGCGGCCGTCAGGATGTCGCGAGAGTGACGAGACCGGTGTAGGCCGAGGACAAGGCGGGGGTCAGCTCCGTGCACAGTTCCTCCTTCACCAGGATCCTGGCGAGTTGATCCACGTCCATGCCGGTCTTCTCGGCGGCATCGGTGATGTCGACTGGGTGGCCGCTCAACAGCAGGGCCAGGGCGGCGTGCGCCTTGCCGGCGAACGTGAGCTTCTTGCCCGCGGCGATCACGTCCACGGTGTCGTGGTGCTGCTCGATCACGGGCTCGAAGTCGGTGACGCACACCACGGCCGCGGGCTTGCCGAACAGACCGGTCGCCGAGACGTGCCGGGCCGCCAGACGCTCCCGCTCGCGGGCATCAAAGAAGTCCTGCGGAGTCAGCTTCGTAGCCAGCTCGGTGACGGCGTCGGTCAGGAGTCGTTGCTGTGCCTCCCATTGGCCGCAGGAGTTCCAACGACCAAGGTCGTACCGGAACAGCTCCTGCGTGCGAGCCTGGTCGGCGAGCCAGGCCAGCCAGTTCACGCCGACGCGCTTCACGATGCCGAAGGTGGCGTGAAGGCTGTAGCCGTCGCCCTGGTCGTCGCGGGTGGCCTGGTGCCAGAAGCCGCGGGGGATGTGCATCACATCGCCGGGCTTCATGACGCCCTGCCACACGATCTCCTCGCTGGGCTCGGCGTTGGGGGCGGCGTCGCGGTACATCGGAACCTTGCGCGAGGTGCCGCGGACTTCCCAGCTCTTGCAGCCGGCGAGCTGGACGATCACGGTGTCGTGGTCGTCCCAGTGGAGCTTGAAGCCGCTGGCGTCCTGGGTGGTCAGGTAGGCGTTCACCTGCACCAGCTCGCGGGCCCACCACTGGAGCGCGCGGCAAGTGGCTTCCATGGCCGGGTCGAAGAAGTCGACCTCGTCCAGAACCATGGTGCAGCCCTCGCGCATCAGCGCGCCGACGCGGCGCATGTCGGCCATGGGGATGGCTTGTCCCCGCCGGGTGACGGAGGGGTGGATGTAGCGGCCGGGGTGCAGTTCGGCGCCTTCCTGGAAGATACGGAACTGAGGGGTGGTGACGCTGCGGCGCATCACCAGCTCCAGCAGCTTCCCGGGGTTGAGCAGGCGATCGAGCAGTTCCAGGTCCTCGATCGTTCCCCGGGCGAAGCCGGCTCCGAGTTCACCGGGACCGTCCCAGCCGAGGGCCTTTTCCAGTGCGTTGACGAAGTGGTGGTCCATGTGTTCCTCCGGTCGGCGTCATGAGCGTGACGGCCGGGGGCCCGTCGTGGATGACGTGACCCCCGGCTGGTGCTGTGGGGTGGTGCTACTCCTGCGGGAGGTTCAGGCCGTCGCGGTTCTCGCCGTCGTCGCCCGCGGAGGTGCCAGTGGAGTCGGACTCCGCCGCCGCAGCGGTGAAGCGGTCCTGGACCTTGATCAGGCTCTCGACGCCGATCAGCAGGTCTTCCTTCTGTGCTGCCATGTGTGTCTCCATTTCCTGGAAGTCCAGGGCCGACGGATGCCGGCCCAGCCCCGAAAGGGCGTGCCTCACCAGCCCGGTTGATTCCGGGCCGGTGGGGAGAGGGGAGTGGCGTGATGCCACAAGCCGAGCGAGCGCGGAACTCGTGCCGGAAACCGGTTGTCGCTCAGCGGCCGGGATCACCGGCGATGGCCAGGGTGACCACCAGGACGGTGACGGCCGCGACGTAGAGGAGTGCAGCGAGCTGCTGGCGCCAGCCCCGCGGAGCTCGACCACGTACCCGGGAATCCCGCCCTAAGGGAGCTTTCAACATCGCAAGGCGGCCACTACGACGCCCCCGGCGTAATGGATGCCGGCTGAAGGGCACGGGCCGACGACGAGGTGCCGCCACAGCGGGGGCACTCGCACGGGGGGTAGCGGCCGGGGTTGGAGAGGATGTCGAACGGGTCGCCTTCCAGAACCCGAGTGCTCGGCGACCACGTCCGGCCGGAGTCCCGCGATACCCGGATGCTCATCAGGACGCGGGGCTCTATGCCCAGGTCAGGGGTTTCCCGGAGGGCTGTTCGCTGTGTGTCAGGAGTGTCCGCCGAATCGTTCAAGGCGGTCGTCCTCGGTCGCTTCGCCATGTCCAGAAGGATCGCGATCAGGACGACGAGCCAGAAAGGTCCAGCGGATTACCCAACTTGGGTAATATCACGCTCGGTTGAGACCTTGAAACGATCCGTAGTCTTCCTCCGGAGCGTGCCTGATGCCCGAGACGCGTCGTACGAAGGAACTGCCAGCAAGTCTGCTCACCGAGCCCGAGATGATCGACGCGTGCCGCGTGCGCGACTTCGCGAGGGTCTTTCGCCTGGTCAAGACTCGGGCAGGCATCTACCCGTCGATGATCGCGCGGCAGTGCGAGCTGACGCCGAGCCGGGTGGGAGAGGTGATCGCGGGACAGCGGCAGCTCGTCCACATGGACGTGATCGAGCGGATCGCCGATGGGTTGCGCATCCCGGGGCACATGCTCGGGCTCGCACGTCGCACGTGGGAGACGCCGGCTGTCTTGGCCGTGGTCCAGCGGGAGCAGCCGGAGTTCGGTCACGTGGCCGTTGAGCCGAAGCCCCTCAGCGCCTTACCAGGCGTGGAGGTGGACGGCATCCTGGCCCTGGCTGCCGGGACGAACCCGAGCCCATCCACGCTGCACGCCCTGCGTTCTTCGATTGAGGACTACTGGCGTCGCGACGACGAGCACGGGGGTGAAACACTCCGGCCTGCTGTCGTCGGACAGCTGCGATATGTCGAGGGGCTACTGAAGGATCAGCGGCCGGCGCCGATACAGCAGGGCCTGTACGGCGTTGCGGCGGAGCTGGCGCGGTTGACCGGGTGGACGTATTTCGACGCCCGGCAGTACCACCAGGCACGCGCGTACTTCTCGGAGGCTCTGCAACTGGCCCGGGAAATCGACGACCACCCATTCATGGCCAACGTGCTGGCGTGCATGAGCCTACAAGCGACCTACCAGGACAAGCCGGCGGACGCCCTCGCGCTGGTGTCCGCCGCCCAAGACCAGGCTCGAGCGGCCATCGGTACGACGCCGAGAGTCCGGGCCATGCTGGCCATGCGTGAGGCGTTCGCCCACGCGACCTTGGGCGACCGGACAGCGACCCACACCGCGATCGCGGAGGCCCACAGCCAGTACGGCCGGATCAAGACGGACGACCCGGACCCGGCATGGGTGGCGTACTTCGACGAGCCGAAGCTCATCGTGGACACGGGGATCGCGCACGGCCGCCTCGGCGAGGCAGCGATGGCCGAACCGTTGATCGCGGACGCACTGGAGCGGGAGGACCCCGCGAACCAGCGGGGTAGGGCGTTCCATGCCTTCTGGCTGGCCCGAACCCAGCTCCAGCGGGGCAAGCTCGACCAGGCCTGCCAGACGGCGATCCAGGCACTGGTGCCTGCGGCAGCCGTGTCGTCCGAGCGGGTGACCGGGCACCTTCGCGAGTTCTACGAGCAGCTTGCGCCGTATCGCGAGGTGCCGGCCGCGGTCGCCTTCGAGGCACGCCTACGAGCGATGCTTCCCTCGCAGGGTCAGCGAACCCCTTCGTCCATCAGGACGTAGAGGAGACCGACGAGGGAGCCACTGCTGACGATCTCGCGGCGGTCGATCATGCCCCGGATGTTCGCCAGCGGGATCCACTCGATCCGGTCCGACTCGTTCTTCTCGGTCGGCGGCCCGTCGTACGTGGCGCCGTCGGCGCGGAACAAGTGGTGTTGAGAGTCGGTGATACCGTTCGCAGGTTCGGCGTAGATCAGCGGCTTCATCGGGCCGGGACGCCAGCCAGTCTCTTCGAGGACTTCACGGGCGGCAGCCTCGCTGGGCGTCTCGTCCGCTTCGACCAAGCCCATGGGCAGCTCCCAGGCCCACGCGTCCGTGATGAAGCGGTGGCGCCACATCATCAGGACTTCTTGACTGTCGTTGATCACCGCGGCCACGGCCAGGTGGCGGAGCTTGACGACGTGGTGTTCCCAGCGATGCCCGTCCGGAGTCTCGATGTCGGTGAGCCACAGGTTCACCCATGGGTTCTCATAGATCGGACGTTCCCCGTGGATCTTCCACTGCATCGCTGCGGCCCCTCTCGATCGGCCTCAAGCATCGCAGAGCCAGGCTGAACGGCGCCTAAGTTCAGGCAAATTCGCGTCACAGTGACGAATATGGTGCGGGATGCGCGGAGGGTTGGACGACGGGCAGGCCCCGCTGTTCCCATGGAGGAGTGCCAGGAACAGCCCTCGTCCGATGCGTTGAGCGAGGGCTGTTGATGCTGGGACGCCATTCACTGGTCGAGGCGTCTGAACATCACCGCACTAGCAGGAGTCGTTGTTGTCCTCCTGGTTGTGGCGCCCACGCCACCGGGCGAGTGCGTTTCGGCTCGCGAGGATGCAGACGTATGAACTGCGGCCCATCATGGACCCAGGCTCGGCCTCCCGCATGGGTGACGTGAAGTATCTGAAGGCATGGGGCATCCCATGGCTGCCATCAGCTTCGCGTCGGGCCATCGTCAGACGGACTCGCGCGTGCTGGCCCCTATCGGTGCATACGATTCCTACTCGGTACTCCTTGGCCATAGCGACAGTCTCCTGTAGCTCTTAAACCGTATGCCCACGTAACCTTCGGCAGCGATGCTTGAGGGTTCCATCGCTGCAGTCGGAGCCGCCCGCCGACCGGCCGGAACGCCGTAGGCCGCGCACCCCGCCCCAAGAGGCGCCGCAGGCAGGGGATTTGGACACGGCTGGGTAACGGCGGGTCACACCTCTTGTCAGTGCAATTTCACATTACTATGTTACCGGTCACATCGCAGAGCCGTAGAGCTGTGCGGCCGCAGCGCCGCTGAGCGTGCCCCTTCCTGGAGTGACCCATGACCAAGCGCACCCAACTCGCCCTCGCCACCGCCCTGGTGGCCGCACTCGCACTCGGCGCCTCGGGCTGCTCCGGCACCGGGAAGGGGTCGACCGGCGCCGACGGCGCGAACCCGGCCGCCGCCAACGACGGCAAGGTCCTCGGCGGCACCCCCGTCAAGGGCGGCACCCTCACGGTCCTGTCCAACCAGGACTTCGCCCACCTGGACCCCGCCCGCAACTGGGTCATGCCGACCATGGACTTCGGTACCCGCCTGCTCTACCGCACGCTCGTCACCTTCAAGGCCGAGCCCGGCAAGGCCGGCAGCGAACTGGTCCCCGACCTCGCCACCGACCTCGGCACCCCCTCCAACGGCGGCCGCACCTGGACCTTCACCCTCAAGGAGGGCGTGAAGTACGAGGACGGCACCCCGGTCAGAGCCCAGGACGTCAAGTACAACGTCGAGCGCTCCTTCGCCCCCGACCTCACCGGCGGCCCCGACTACGCCGCCCAGTACCTGGCCGGCACCGAGGGCTACAAGGGCCCCCTCCAGGGGCAGCACCTGGACTCCGTGAAGACCCCGGACGACCGCACGATCGTCTTCGAACTCAAGCGGCCCGTGGCCGAGTTCTCCGCCACCGCCACCCTGCCGACCTTCGCCCCCGTGCCCCAGTCCCAGGAGAAGGGCACGCAGTACGACGCCCGCCCGTTCTCCTCAGGCCCGTACAAGATCGAGTCGTACGACCGCGACAAGAAGCTGGTCCTCGTCCGCAACGAGCACTGGGACCCGGCCACCGACACCGTCCGCAAGGCCTACCCGGACAAGTTCGTGGTCGTCATGGGCCTCAAGGGCGGCCAGATCGACGACCGGATCATCGCCGGCGAGGGCGCCGACGCCTCCACCGTGCAGTACGCCGACATGCGCCCCGAGAGCGCCCCCAAGGTGCTGCCCAAGCCCGACATCAAGGCACGGCTGCTCGCCGAGTCCCAGGGCTGCACCGAGATGCTCCACCTGAACAACGCACGCGCCCCCTTCGACGACCCCAAGGTGCGCGAGGCCATGCAGTACGCCGTCGACAAGGAGGCCGTCGTCACCGCGGGCGGCGGCCCCGCCCTCAACGAGGTCGCCACCGCCTACCTGCCCCCGGCCCTGGCCGGCGGCAAGCAGGCCGACACCCTGAAGATCCCGCCGGCCGGCGACCCCGCCAAGGCCAAGGAACTCCTCAAGGCCGCCGGCAAGGAGACCCTGAAGGTCTCCCTCGCCGTCTCCACCGGCGACAAGGCCAAGGCCGAGGCCATCCAGCAGGGCCTGTCCCGCGCGGGCGTCGAGGTCGTCATCGACACCGTCGACCCGGGCGCCTACTACGACGTGATCGGCGACCTGTCCACGACCCCCGACATGACCCTCAGCGGCTGGTGCCCCGACTACCCCTCCGGTTCCACCTGGATCCCCTTCGTCTTCGACGGACGGACCATCAAGGAAAAGGGCAACCAGGGCAACTACAGCCAGTTCCGCGACGAGGAGGTCATGAAGCGCATCGACGAGATCAACGCCATGGCCGACGCCAAGCAGGCCAACCAGGCCTGGATCGACCTCGACGCGACCCTGATGAAGAAGTCCCCGAACGTCCCGGTCCTGCTGGAGCGCAAGCCGCTCCTCGTCGGCACCAACATCGCGGGCGCCTACGGCCACCCCGTGTGGACCGGCACCATCGACTACGGGACGGTCGGCCTCAAGGACCCCTCGAAGAGCCAGGGCTGAGCGGACCCGGAGCCCCGACCCCATGACCACCACAGCACCGGCACCCGCCGCCGCGGCCGGGCCCGCGGCGGCGCCCGGCAGCAGCCCCTGGCAGCTCGCCCGGCGGGAACTGCGCCGCAGGCCGGCCGTCCGCGTCAGCCTCGGCATCGTCCTGCTCTTCGTCCTGATGGCCGTCACCGCGCCCTGGCTGGGCGCGCTCGGCGGCTGGTCCCCGCACGAGTTCGACAAGAGCGCCGTCGACCCCTACCTCGGGGGCCAGCCGATCGGCCCCCTCGGCGGGATCGGCCCCGATCACTGGCTCGGCGTCGAACCCGTCACCGGCCGCGACCTGTTCGCCCGCGTCGTCCACGGCGCGCAGGTATCCCTCCTGATCGCCTTCGCGGCGACCACCATCGTGGTCCTCGCCGGGACGGCCGCCGGGATCGCCGCCGGCTACTTCGGCGGCCGCACCGACACGGTCCTGTCCCGGCTCATGGACCTCACCATGTCCTTCCCCTCCCTCATCTTCATGATCGCGATGCTGTCCGTGGCCAAGGACGTCAACCGGCTCGTCCTGATGACCGCCGTCATCGGCGTCTTCGGCTGGCCCGGCGTCGCCCGCGTCGTCCGCGGCCAGACCCTCTCCCTCAAACACCGCGAGTACGTCGACGCCGCCCGCGTGGGCGGCGCGGGCCCCTGGCGGATCCTCACCCGCGAGATCCTGCCCGGCGTGGCGGGCCCCGTCATCGCCTACACCACCCTGCTCATCCCCGGAATGATCAGCACCGAGGCCGCCCTCAGCTACCTCGGCGTCGGAGTCCGCCCGCCCACCCCGTCCTGGGGCCAGATGATCGCCGAGTCCGTCGCCTACTACGAGACCGACCCCATGTACTTCGTCATCCCCAGCGTCTTCCTCTTCCTCGCCGTGCTCGCCTTCACCCTCCTCGGCGACGCCCTGCGCGACATCCTCGACCCGAGGGGCGGCCGCAGTTGATCGTCTACCTCGCCCGCCGCCTCCTCGCCCTCGCCGGAGTGCTCCTCGCCATCGCGGCCGTCACCTTCCTCATCTTCTACGTCCTGCCCGCCGACCCGGCCGCCGCCGCGTGCGGCAAGACCTGCAGCACCGAACGGCTGGCCGACGTACGCGTCCACCTGGGGCTCGACCAGCCCCTGTGGAAGCAGTTCGCCGACTTCCTGACCGGCATCTTCACCGGCCGCACCCTCGGCACCGGCCAGTACGCCGTCACCTGTGACTTCCCCTGCCTGGGTTACTCGTACGAGAGCTCCCTGCCCGTGTGGGACCTGCTCATGGACCGGCTCCCGGTCTCCGCCTCCCTCGCCCTCGGCGCCGCCGTGCTGTGGCTCGTCCTCGGCCTGGGCGCCGGCGTCACCGCCGCCCTGCGCAAGGACACCGCCACCGACAAGGCCCTGATGGTCGGCGCCGTCGCCGCCGCCTCCCTGCCCGTGTACTTCACCTCGGTGATGCTGATCTACGGCGTCATCCGCATCGCCGGACTGCTGCCCTACCCCACTTATCAGGCCTTCACCGACGACCCGCTCGGCTGGGCCGCCAACCTCCTCCTGCCCTGGACCGCACTCGCGCTGCTCTACGCCGCCATGTACGCGCGCCAGAGCCGCGGCTCCATGATCGAGGCGATGGCCGAGCCGTACATCCGTACCGCCCGCGCCAAGGGCATGCCCGAGCGGACGGTCGTCGTCAAACACGGGCTGCGCTCCGGGATGACGCCGATCCTGACCATCTTCGGCATCGACCTCGGCGGGCTGCTCGCCGGCGCCGTCATCACCGAGTCCATCTTCGGACTCCCGGGCATCGGGAGGCTGTTCTACGGCGCCCTGGTCAACTCCGACCAGCCCGTGGTCCTCGGCGTCACCCTCCTCGCGGCCTTCTTCATCGTCGTCGCCAACCTCGTCGTCGACCTCCTGTACGCCGTCATCGACCCGAGAGTGAGGTACTGATGGCCGCTCCGCTCCTCGAAGTACGCGACCTGCGGGTCACCTTCACCACCCCGCGCGGGACCGTCCGGGCCGTCGACTCCGTCGGTTTCACCGTCGAAGCCGGACGCACCCTCGGCATCGTCGGCGAATCCGGCTCCGGCAAGTCCGTCACCTCGCTCGCCGTCATGGGCCTGCACCGCGGCACGGTCGAGGTCGCCGGCTCCGTGGCGCTCGCCGGACGGGAACTGACGGGTCTGGGTGAGCGCGAGCTGGGCAAGGTCCGCGGCCGCCGGATGGCCATGATCTTCCAGGACCCGCTCTCCAGCCTGCACCCCTACTACACCGTCGGCGAGCAGATCGCCGAGCACTTCCGGGTCCACTTCAGGGCCGGGCGGGCCGCCGCGCGCCGACGCGCCGTCGACATGCTCGGCGAGGTCGGCATCCCCGAACCGGCCCGCCGGGCGGGGGAGTACCCGCACCAGTTCTCCGGCGGCATGCGCCAGCGCGCGATGATTGCCATGGCCCTGGCGTGCGAACCCGACCTGCTGATCGCGGACGAGCCGACCACCGCCCTCGACGTCACCGTGCAGGCGCAGATCCTCGAACTCATCGCGAGGCTCCAGCAGGAGCGCGGACTCGGCGTCGTCATGATCACGCACGATCTGGGCGTCGTCGCCCGCGTCGCCCACGAGGTGCTCGTCATGTACGGCGGTCGCGCCGCCGAACAGGCGCCCGTCGACGCGCTGTTCACCGACCCCGCCCACCCGTACACCCGCGGGCTGCTCGACTCGCTGCCCCGCCTCGACACCGCCGACGACGAACCGCTCCCCTTCATCCCCGGCTCCCCGCCGTCCCTCCTCGCCCCCGGCCCCGGCTGCGCCTTCGCACCGCGCTGCCCGCTGGCCGCCGAACGCTGCACCGGCGAACGCCCGGAACCGGCCGCGTACGGCGGGACGGCCACCGGGCGGACCGTGGCCTGCCACTTCGCGGGGACCCGCGCCGTCGAGGAGGCGGCCCGATGACCGAACCCACCTTGCTGTCCGTACGGGACCTCACCAAGACCTTCCCCGGCAGACGGTCCGCGACCGGGCGCCGGGGGGCGCCCGTGCGCGCCGTCGACGGGGTCTCCTTCGACCTGGCCGCCGGGCAGACCCTCGGCCTGGTCGGGGAATCGGGCTGCGGCAAGTCCACCACCGGCCGGATGCTCGTACGGCTGCTGGAACCCACCTCGGGCGAGGTCGCCTTCGAGGGCCAGGACATCAGCCGGCTCTCCCAGGGAGCCCTGCGGCCCCTGCGCAAGAGCATCCAGATGGTCTTCCAGGACCCGCACTCCTCGCTCAACCCCCGCCAGACCGTGGCCCGGATCATCTCCGAACCACTGCTGGTCCAGGGCCGCAGCGCGTCCGACGCCCGGCGCCGCGCCGCCGAGCTGATGGAGCTCGTCGGACTGATCCCCGAACACATCGACCGCTACCCGCACGAGTTCTCCGGCGGCCAGGCCCAGCGCATCGGCATCGCCCGCTCGCTGGCCACCGGCCCCCGGCTGATCGTCGCCGACGAACCGGTGTCCGCGCTCGACGTGTCCGTCCAGGCGCAGATCGTCAACCTGATGGAACGGCTGCGCACCGAACTGGGTCTCGCCTACGTGTTCATCGCGCACGACCTGTCGGTGGTCAAACGCGTCAGCGACCGGGTCGCCGTCATGTACCTCGGCCGGATCGTCGAGATCGGGGACAAGGCGTCCCTCTACGAGAACCCCCAGCACCCCTACACCCGGGCGCTGTTGTCCGCCGTGCCGCTGCCCGACCCGGCGGCGGAGCGGCGGCGGGAGCGGATCGTGCTGCTCGGCGACCCGCCGAGCCCGGCCGCCCCGCCTCCGGGCTGCACCTTCCACCCCCGGTGCCCCAAGGCCCAGGAGATCTGCCGCACGGAACGCCCCCCGCTGCGGCCAGCCGCCTCCCGCGAGGTGGCCTGTCACTTCCCGGGTGACTGACGGGGATCACGGGAAGAAGCGGGGACCCGGGGCCGACACGATCGCCCCGGGTCCCCGCGCTGCCCACCTTCGCACGGTTCGGCAACGACCAGTACCTGGACACGGTTTCCCTGCCGGCGGCGCTGGCCACGAAGCTCAAGGTGGCCGGCGGCGACTACGCGCAGACCGACCACGCCACGGAGGGGGCCTTCCGCTCGGTGCTCGACAACGGCCGGTTCATACCGGCCGAGGACAGGTGACGTCATGACCTACCGCACCGGGACGAGAAGCCGGCCACCGCGCTGTCGGGCACCTTCCGCACCGTCCACGCGGCGCTCGTCGACTACGCCGAGGCCGTCGCGGCGCACGACCCCAACGCCGTGCTGCCCGGCGGCGGTCCCCGCGTCGACGGCATCGCCGCGAACGTCGACGGCGAGACCGTGTCCCCCAAACTGCGGGAGTTCCGGTCCCGGCTGGCCGGACTCCCGCCCGCCACGGACCAGAACGAGTGGCTGCCGTCGGACTCGGACGAGGACCGGCGCGAGTGGATCCGGGCCAACCGGGCGCACATCCGGGACGCCGCCGCGTACACGGGCCTGCCGGCCGACATGCTCGCGGGAATCGCCTGGAAGGAGGTTCAGGGCGACCCGAAGTGGGCCGGCAACATCGCGGTGAACCACCGGCGCAGCCAGGACGAGGTGTGGCCGGTCGTGGCTTCGGAGCGAACATCGACAACGCGAGGCGGGCCCTGACTGAGCGGCGGACAGCGGGAGTCATGCTCGCCCACGTGGTCACGGGCGCGTGGGCGACCGTGCTGGTGGGACTGCACGTGCTGGCGGGGTTCTTCGTGCTGAGCGCGCTGCTCACCGAGTCCGAAGGGCCCTGGGACAGGACGGTGACGGGCACCGCGCGGCTGATGGCGGGGCCCGGGCTGACGGTGGAGCTGATGGCCCTCGCGGGGACGGCGGCCGGTGTCAACACGGGTCGGCTGCGGCGTTGGTGGTACGCGCCGGTCGCGGCGCTGGTCCTCGTCGCGCTGGTCCGCATGGTGTTCGCACCGCGGCCCTGACCGCCCCGTCGGCGGCGGTCGGGGCCGCGGGTGCGGCACGACCCGGAAGGGACACCCCTCAGCCCCGGCCGAGCTCGCGGCGGAAGAAGTCCAGTTCCAGCGCCATGATCTTCTCGCGGGTGCCGCCCGGGGTCATGTGGGTGACGCCGGGCAGGGCCAGGAGCGCGTGCGGGCGGCCCGCGTCCGTCAGGGCCTGCGAGAGCCGCAGGGTGTGCGAGGGGTGGACGTTGTCGTCGGCGAGGCCGGTGACCAGCAGCAGCGGCCGGGACAGCTTCGGGGCGTCGGGCAGGAGCGAGTCCCGCTCGTAGACCTCGGGGTGTTCCTGCGGCAGGCCCAGGTACCGCTCGGTGTACGCGGTGTCGTAGTGCCGGAAGTCGGTGGGCGCTGCCCCGGCGGCCGCCGCGTGGAAGACGTCGGGACGGCGCAGGACCGCCATGGCCGACAGGTAGCCGCCGTACGACCAGCCGCGGATGCCGACCCGGCCGAGGTCGAGGTCGCCGTGGCGGGCGGCGAGCGCGTGCAGCGCCGCGACCTGGTCGTCGAGGGTGACCTCGGAGAAGCCGCGGTACATGGCGTGGGTGTGGGCGGGGGAGACGTACGCGGTGCCGCGGTTGTCGACGGTCACCACGGCGAAGCCCTGGTCGGCCCACCACTGGCGGTGCTGCCAGCGGCGCGGGTCCGCGGTGACGTCCTGGGCGCAGGGGCCGCCGTAGCTGTCCATCAGGACGGGGAGCCTGCGGCCGGTGACGTGCCCGCGGGGCAGCACGAGCGCGGTGGGGACGGCGTGCTCGGTGACCCGTTCCAGGACCGGGGCGACCCGGTACGGCAGTGGCTGCGACAGGTCCGCGGGCGCCAGCTCCCGCCCGTCGGGGGTGCGTACGACGCGGCGGACGCCGTCGGCGTCGGCGGAGGTCAGCAGCAGGTACCCGGCCGAGGCGGTCACGCTGTGGACGCCGGGGCCGTCCGCGAGCGCCGTCGCCTGCCCGGTGGCGGTGTCGAGCAGCAGCACCTGCTGTTCGGCCGGGTCGCGCAGGGCGGCCTCGACGAGCAGTCGGCCCGCGTGGAGGCCGGCCACGCCGCGGATCTGGACGTCGTCCCCGGTGAGCGGTACGCCGTCCACGGCGAGGCCGCGCGCCGCGCCGCCCGGGGTGTCGGTGACGGTCAGCATCCGCCCGTCGGGGAGCCGGCAGGGCGTGCCGGTGACGTCGGGGTCCACCCACAGGGGGTGGGTGGTGCGGGAGAGTTCCCGGGTACGGCCGGTGGCCGGGTCGGCGGAGAGCAGGACGACGTTCTGCTGGAGCCGGTCCTGGACGGTGAGGAGGATCTCCCCGGCCGACTCCCAGCGGGCGTCGGAGACGTAGGGGTAGGTCACGGCGTCCCACTCGATCCGGGTGCGGGTCTCGCCGAGCACCCACAGCTGGACGTCGGCGTTGGGCCCGCCCGCCTCCGGATAGGCGAAGTCCTCGGCCGGCTGCTCGGGGTGGGCCGGGTCGGCGAACCACCGCCGCTGGAGGGCGGATTCGTCGACGCGTGCGGCGAGCAGCGTGACTCCGTCCGGGGACCACCAGTGGCCGCGTGAGCGGCCCAGTTCCTCGGCGGCGGCGAATTCGGCCAGGCCCCAGCGGGCCCCGTCGTCGGGGCTGACCCGGCCGCCCGGGGCGACGTACAGGGCGTCCTCGGTGACGTAGGCGGTGCGCGAGCCGTCGGCGTTGGGCCGCGGGTCCAGGGCGGGGCCGGCGGCGGGGATCTCCCGCGGGGCCCCGGCGCCGTCGGCGATGACCTCGTAGAGCCGTCCGTACAGGGCGAAGGCGGCGCGGCGCCCGTCGCCGGAGAGGGCGTAGGAGCCGATCCCGGCGGCGACGAGCCGGGTGCGTTCGCGCAGCCGCCGCTCGGCGGTGGGGAGCGGGCCCGGCTGGGGACACAGCTCGCGCGGATCGGCAAGCCGGATCTCCTCGCCGGAGGCGGTGTCGAGCACCCAGAGGCTGTCGAAGGCGTCGGTGGGTCCGCTCGACCGGAGGAACCAGAGCAGCCGGCCGCCGTCCCCGAAGGACAGTGCCCGCGGGGCGCCGTGGGTGAATCGGGCGGTGCTCGCGGAGAGCCTGAGGAAGTCATCCATGATCGTAGTGTGACATGTGAAATGTCACTGACACTAGGCTGTTCGAGTGGTGACCCCTGGGGAGCGGGCTTAGCGTCGAGAGGGTGGACCCGAACGCAACGCCGAGCAGCACACGGACCGACGGCACGGCCCCGGGACGCGGCAACGGACTCGCCCTGTTCGTCATCGCGTCCTGCCAACTCATGGTGGTTCTCGACATCACGATCGTGAACATCGCGCTACCGCACATCCAGAGCGCCCTGAACTTCTCGACCGAAAGCCTCTCCTGGGTCGTCAACGCCTACACCCTCGCCTTCGGCGGCCTGCTGCTCCTCGGTGGCCGCACCGGCGACATCCTCGGCCGCAAACGCGTCTTCATCTTCGGCGTCCTGCTCTTCGGCGTGGCCTCGCTCCTCGGCGGACTCTCCCAGAACGAGGGCCAGTTGATGGCCGCCCGGGCCCTCCAGGGCGTCGGCGGCGCCATCGCCTCGCCGACCTCCCTCGCCCTGATCACCACCACCTTCCGCGAAGGCCCGGCCCGCAACCGGGCGTTCGGCGTGTTCGCCGGCGTCTCGGCGGCCGGCGGTGCGATCGGGCTCCTCGCGGGCGGCATCCTCGTCGAGTGGCTCGACTGGCGCTGGGTCCTCTTCGTCAACGTCCCCATCGCGCTCGTGATCGCCGTGCTGGCCGCGAAGGTCCTGCACGAGTCCGAACGCCACCCCGGACACTTCGACTTCGCGGGCGCGCTCCTGTCCACCGTCGGCATGGTCGCGCTCGTCTACGGCTTCATCCGGGCCTCCCAGGAAGGCTGGCGCGACCCGGTCACGCTCGGCTCGTTCGGCCTGGCCGTGGTCCTGCTGACCCTGTTCATCCTCAACGAGCGGCGCTCGCCGCAGCCGATCACCCCGCTGCACATGTTCGCCGACCGCAACCGGGCCGGGACCTACGGGATCATGCTCATGCTCGCCTGCGCGATCTTCGGCATGTTCTTCTTCCTGACCCTCTTCGTGCAGAACGTGCTCGGCTTCAGCCCGATCCAGGCCGGCCTCGCCTTCCTGCCGGTCAGCGCGGTGATCGCGGTCGGCGCGGGGCTCACCGCGAAACTGCTGCCGAGGCTCGGGCCGAAACCGTTCATGGTCTGCGGCGCCCTGTCCTCGGCGGTCGGACTGGCCTGGCTGACCCGGATCAACGTCGATTCCACCTACCTCGGCAGCATCCTGGGCCCGATGCTGTTCTTCGCCCTCGGCATGGGTCTGCAGTTCGTCTCGCTGACGCTGATGGCCCTGTCGAACGTCACCGACCGGGAATCGGGCGCCGCATCCGGACTGCTGAACTCGATGCAGCAGGTGGGCGGCTCGCTCGGCCTGTCGATCCTGGTGACCGTCTTCGGCACGGCCAGCCGCAACGAGGCCAAGGAACAGGTGCCGGACTTCCTCGCCACCGCCGGCCCCGTGCAGAGGGCGTTCTTCGAACGCACCGGGCAGCTCCCGAAGCCCTGGGGCGACCAGGTGCTGACCTCGGGCATCAGCACGGCCTTCGTCGTGGCGGCCCTCTTCACGCTGGTCGGAGCGGCGATCGCGCTGTTCGTCATCCAGGTGCGCCCCTCCGACCTCGAACGCCTCCAGGGCAACCACAAACCGGCGACCGACCGCATCTGAGCGGCCGCGACCGCGGGTGCTGGAGGCCGGGTCGTCAGCAGGCGGCGTCAGGCCACCGTGACCCCGGTGACTCGGGCCACGAAGCCGTTCAGATTGCCCTCCATGCGCGCCAGCCGCTCCTCCACGGTCAGCGACTCTTCCTGCCGGCCGGCGCGCAGCTTCGGCTGACGCCTGCCGCGTACGTACAGCGAGCACGCCAGGTCCGCGCAGATGTACGTGCCGACCGTGTTGCCCTCGCGGCCGCGGGCGCCCGCCAGCGGAGCGGCCAGCAGCGTCACCCCGGAGGAGGCGTGGCCCGTCAGGCAGATCTGGCACAGGCTGGACTTCACCGCGCTGGTGCGGCCCACGGACGGCACGCGCAGGGAGATGCCCAGCGGACCCTCCCCCCGGGGCAGCACGAGATGGGCCCGCAGCGGCGCACCCGGGTCCACCCATCCGAGGAAGTCCAGGTCCTCCCAGGGCAGCTCGGCGAAGTCGAGGGGCAGGCGCATGCGCGCCGCCTCGCCCTTGGTGCAGTTCACGAAGGATGCACGGATCTGTTTCTCGGTGAGTGGTTCCACGGGCATCGACCCTATGCCGTACCCGGCCGGGCCCGCACACCAATATCCGGGTCGCGCTCCCTGCCGGGGGCTCTGCGGGGTGGGCTACGGAGTGTCCAGGCGGCGGATCCGGCAGCGGGCCGGGCCCTCCGTGCGCAGGGTGATGCCCGCGCTGACCGGGACCTCGGTGTCCACCGGCTCGAACGCGTACGCCCGGAGGATCATCGCGAGCGCGACGACCGACTCCAGCATCGAGAAGTGCTGCCCGATGCAGGCGCGCGGCCCGCCGCCGAACGGGAACCACGCGTAGCGCGGCCGCCCCGCCTCCGCCTCGGGGGTGAAGCGGTCCGGATCGAAACGGTCCGGGTCCGGCCAGTGCTCCGGACGGCGGTGCGTCACCCACGGAGCGAGGATCACGTCCGCGCCCGCGGGGACGGTGTGCCCGCCGATCCGGGTGGCGGCGACGGCCTTGCGGCCGATGACCGGCGCGGCCGGGTACAACCGCATCGCCTCCTTGATCACCTGGGAGAGGTACGGGAGCCGCTCCAGGTCGGAGGCCTCCGGCTGCCGCGCGCCCAGGACGCGGCGGATCTCCTCGCGGGCCAGGTCCTGCTGCTCGGGGTGGCGGGCCAGCAGGTGCAGCGCGAAGCAGAGGGACGTGGCGGTCGTCTCGTGCCCGGCGAGCAGGAAGATCAGCACCTGGTCGCGGAGCTCCGCGGCGTCGAACTCCCCGTCGTCCGAGCTGCGGGCGGCGGCCAGCAGCGTGAGCAGGTCCTGGCCGGAGGCGTCCGCGTCGGCCCGCCGCCGCTGTCCCACGATCCGGTCGCAGACCCCGTACAGCTCGTCCAGCGCGGCGGCCGCCCGCCTGTTGCCCGGGGTGGGCCAGTTGCGCGGGATGTTCGCGGGGGAGTACCCGCGGCGCAGCACGTACTCCGTGATGACCGGGAAGCAGCGGGCCACGACGTCGGCGGTGGCCTCCACGTCGGTGCCGAAGAGGATCCGGGCGACCGCCCGCAGCGCGAGGTGCGTCATTTCGGCGGAGACGTCGACGACGCCGTCCAGGGCCTCCTCCCAGGCGGTGACGGCCACCGCGGTCTCGGCGGCGACGGCCCCGGCGTACCCGTCCACCCGTCGCCGGGTGAACAGCGGCTGCACGAGCCGGCGCTGGCGCAGGTAGTCCTCGTCCTGGCTGGTCAGCAGTCCGTTGCCGAAGGACTCCCGGACCTCCTGGTAGAAGGCGTTGTCCTTGCGGAAGTTGGCCGCCTCGGAGGCGAGCACCTGCTGCACGCCCTCGGGGGAGAACACGCAGTACAGGTCCGCCCGCAGCCCGGGCGGCCCGGCCGAGACCCGCACGACGTCACCGCGCTGCTGCCGGGCCCGCAGGAAGGTGCCGAGGGAGTCCGTCTTCAGGTCCTGGAGCGATCCGAGCAGCGGCGCCCCGGGAAACAGGGGAACCTCCGCACCCGTGTCGACGACGCCTGCGTTCCTGCCCATTGCCATGCCGATGCCCGTCCCCTCGCCTCTGCCGGAGCCCGATTCTGCCGCCCGCCCCGCCCCGTGGCGAGACCTTCGCCCCAACCGGTGATCACGGACCGTCCTGTCCGCCGTAGGGGTCCTCCAGCACCGGGATACAGGGCGACAGGGCCGCCTCCGTGCCGTCGGTGACCCGGCCGCGGACCATGCGCAGGACACGGACCTCGTTCTCGCGGCCGGGGTCCTCGTCGTCGCGCACGTGCATCACCCCGTACGAACCGGGCGCCAGGCGGCCGACCTCGCCGAAGAACGCCAGGACCTCCGGGTCGCGGTGGTTGCGGAAACCGCCGAGGTGCAGGAACAGCTCGCCGTTCATCCACCGCAGGTCGAGCAGACCGGGACCGGCGATCTCCGCGGTCCGGGCGGCGACGGCCCCGGCGATCCGCCGGAGGCCGTCACTGCCCAGGGTGTCGTCGGCGGCGGCGCTCTCCTGGACGTTGATCCAGCCGTGGTACTCGAACACGTCGTCACAGCCCGCGCACGTAGCGGAGTTCGGAGAGGATGACGCCGTCGTAGACGTCGTCCTGGGCCGCGCCGTCGGCCTGGTAGCCGGCCCGTTCGTAGAAGCGCCGGGCCCGCTCGTTGTCCCGGAGCACCCACAGGGCCGACGTCGTGAAGCCCTGGTCGCCCATCGCCGCGTGCGCCTCGCCGAGGAGGCCGCGGCCGATGCCCGTACCGATCAGGTCCGGCGCGACGTACAGCGCGTAGACCTCGCCCACCCGCCCCGCGCCCGGCAGGCGGCTCCGGACCGGCCCGAAGCAGATCCACCCCACCGGGCCCCGGTCGCCGAACGCCACGAGGTCCCGCGACTCCCGCCCGGGGCGGGAGAACCACTCCCGCCGCCGGGCGGCGTCGTCCTGGACGGTCATCGCCTCCAGGTAGGAGGAGGGCACGATGCCGGCGTACGCCGCCTGCCACCCCCGGACCCGGATCGCCGAAACGGCCTCGACGTCGGCCCCGTTCATCTCACGCACGCGCACACGAACCATCGCGCCACGGTAGGCCAGGCCTTCCCGCCGGACCACCGGTTACCACCGTCCGCCGCCCCCGGCCGGGCGCTTCAGATGCGCGCCCGGATCTGCCGCACCGGATGGCCGAGGGCCTCGGCGACGGCGGCCAGCTCGGCGTCGTCGAACCAGGCCCGCCCGGGATTCCAGACAGCGATCTCGAACCGGGCGAACCCGCACGGCCAGTGATAATCCAGTGCGTCCAGGGTGGTCGTCCCGCCGCAGCACGGCGTCTCGGTCGCCAGGGTGGTGAAACCGCCGTCACCGTGGGCGTCGAGCAGGTCTTCCCACCACTCGGTGTCGATCGACGCCCGGCACAGCGGACAGCCGATCCTCTCCAGGTTCCCACCGCAGTCGACGGCGGTCACCGCGTCGTGCCATGTCGGTTCGATCTCCACGTCCACCCCGTCCGTGCTGCCCGGGGCCAGCTGTTCGACCAGGACGACGGCGCGGTCGGCGGCAGCGCGGTCGGGCTGCCACCCCGGATCGGTCGGAATGATCGACAGGACGTCGTCACTCATGGCTGGGCTCCCCCGACTGCTCGGACGGTGATGGGCGAACGGCGATGGGACACCGCTGGTGTCGCGGGTGTCATGCGGGCTCGACGGGCAGCCACAGCTCGCAGGTCGCGGTGCTGAAGTCGGCCGCCCGGTCGAGGGTGGCCACGATCGAGGGGCCCGGTCGCAGCCGCCACGGGTTGGAGGGGAACCATTCGGTGGCGGTCGCCGCCCAGGTCGTCTGCAGAGCCTGCGGATGCGGCCCGCTGGTACGGAAGACCGCCCACATCCCCTCCGGCACCTCGATGGCGTCGAGGCCGTCCGGGGACGGCGTGTCCCGGTCGAGGGCGACCCCGTGGAGGTAGGTCAGTTCGCTGCCCTCCGCGCTGTCGGGGTCGACGTCGTCGGAGACCTGCAGCAGGCCCCGAGGCTCGGTGTCCCCGAGGGCCTTCAGCCGCAGGTGCTCTTGCGGCGGCAGCGCGGCGATGTGCTGCTGGATGTGCGGGTTGACGCCCTGGTGGATGAGCGGGACCCGGGCGGCGTGTCCGACGAGGCGGAACGCGGGGCGGTTGACGAGGCGGGTGTCCATGGGGACGCTCCCTTCGACGGTCAGGCGGAACCTGAGCTGCGGTTGTGTGCGCAAGGGGCCTCCGTCGCGGCGTACGTCACCGGGCCCGGCGCCGTGGACCGCCCGGAACGCCCGTCCGAACGCCTCACCCGAGCCGTACCCGTACCGGACCGCGATGCCCAGCAGGTCCGACTCCCCCCGGACGACGTCCGCGGCGGCGACGGTCATGCGCCGCCGGCGTACGTACTCCGACAGCGGCATGCCGGCCAGCGACGAGAACATCCGGCGCAGGTGGTACTCGGTGGTGCCGAGCGTCCCCGCCAGTCCGCGGACATCGGGATCCTCCGCGAGGTGCTCCTCGACGAGGTCGACGAGCTGGTTGAGTGCCGAGATCACGAGGCCTCCTTTCGACTCCAACCCTGGCAGCGGACACCCCGCCCGCGCCCGACCGCTGCGAACCGGTCCGATCAGACCGGCCGCGGCGGATCCCCGCCGGGCTCAGTGGCGGAGCAGCCCGAACGCGGCCGCCGCGCCGAGCCCGTACCCGGACCAGCCGACCCGCGCGCGACCACGGGGGAGGCGAGGAGCAACCAGGGGCCGTAGGCAGAGACGAGCAGGGCCACGCTTCCGGAGGCCACGCCCGCGCGCACGCTGATCTTCCAGGCGGGGCCACGGCGGTGGGGCCGCCGGGGTGACCAGCATCGCCGCGATCAGCGCGACCGGCGCGATCAGCGCGCGTGGCGCGCCGCAGAGCCACAGCAGCAGGGTGCCGGTGGCGACCGCTGCGCCGGCGAAGGCCGTCACCAGGATCCGCTGCGGCCGCCCGCCGACGTGCCGGTCGCCCAGCGGCCCGCCTCCGGCCGCCCGGGACCGTCAGGAGCTGTCGAGGATGCCGCCGACCGTTTCCGTGATGCGGTGCTTCCACTTGTGCCGGCGGTTGCAGTACCGGCGCGGGAACCAGCGCCGTTCCTGTGGCAGCTGCCGGTTGCACCACTTGCACAGCACCGTGCGGCCCCTGCTCGCGAAATCCCCCATGCCCCGACTCTAGCCGCAGTGACCTGCGCCTTCCGCGGCGCGTTGGGCCGTGCCCGCGGCTCCGCGAGCGGGAACGTTTCAGTAGCCCCAGCGCTGACCGACGCCGCTGTCCTTGCGGCAGTGGATCGCGCGGCCGTTGGCGTCGCGTCCGGAGCTGCCGATGTCGGCCTTCCTGCATATCTGCCCCGCCTTGTAGCAGTTGCCGGCGTTGGAGAGCGGGTAACAGGAGCTGTCCTCCTGGGCCTTGGTGGGCTCCGGGGCCGGGGCCGTCGTACGGGTGCGCGTCGGAGCGGGAGGGGCGGGGGCGGCCTTGGTGGCGGCGGGGGCCTGCGTCGTGGGCGGCGCGGCGGTGGTGGGGTCGGCGCTCGGGGTGGGGCTGGCGCTCGGACTCGCGGTGGTGGGCGCTGCCGAGGGGCTGGCGCTGACCGCGACCGTCACGCTCGCGCTCGCACTCGGGGCGGCGGCGCCGGCACTGCTCGCACCCGGGTCGCACGCGGCGAGCGTCAGCACGGCGGCGAGGGCGGCGAGAGCGCCCCCGTACCGCGTGCTGCGCCTCGTGGGTCTGTTCGTGTTGCCGAGCGGACGCATGGCCATCGGTGGCTCCTGGATCGGTGGGGCACTTGGGATGGCGAGAACATACTCGGCAAGTTGAAGCTTGTACGGGTTAATGCAGAAATTCGTGCCGGTGTACGACGAGGGGAACCGAACGGGGCGCAGGCGGTGCCGTCACCTCGGCCGTCATGCCCGTCCGGCCGGACCCGCCCGGCGTGACGACTGAGGCCCCGACACCCTTCGTGGCGGGTGACGGAGCCTCATGATGTCTACGGTCGGACAGTGCCCGACTCCCTAGATGTCGCGGAAGATCTCGATCTGGGCGCCCACCGAGTTGAGGCGCTCGGCCAGTTCTTCGTAGCCGCGGTTGATCACGTAGACGTTGCGCAGGACCGACGTGCCCTCGGCTGCCATCATCGCCAGGAGGACGACGACCGCCGGGCGGAGGGCGGGCGGGCACATCATCTCCGCCGCGCGCCAGCGCGTGGGCCCCTCGACCAGGACGCGGTGGGGGTCCAGCAGCTGGAGGCGGCCGCCCAGGCGGTTCAGGTCCGTCAGGTAGATGGCGCGGTTGTCGTACACCCAGTCGTGGATCAGGGTCTGGCCCTGGGCGACGGCCGCGATGGCCGCGAAGAAGGGGACGTTGTCGATGTTCAGCCCGGGGAAGGGCATCGGGTGGATCTTGTCGATCGGCGCCTCGAGTTTCGAGGGGCGGACGGTGAGGTCGACCAGGCGGGTGCGGCCGTTGTCCGCGGTGTACTCCGCCGAGCGGTCGTGGTCGAGGCCCATCTCCTCCAGCACCGCGAGCTCGATCTCCATGAACTCGATCGGTACCCGGCGGATCGTCAGCTCCGACTCCGTGACGACCGCGGCGGCCAGCAGGCTCATCGCCTCGACCGGGTCCTCGGAGGGGGAGTAGTCCACGTCGACGTCGATGTTCGGTACGCCGTGGACGGTGAGGGTGGTGGTGCCGACGCCCTCGACCTTGACGCCCAGCGCCTCCAGGAAGAAGCACAGGTCCTGGACCATGTAGTTGGAGGAGGCGTTGCGGATGACGGTGACGCCGTCGTGCCGGGCGGCCGCCAGTAGCGCGTTCTCGGTGACCGTGTCCCCGCGCTCGGTCAGTACGATCGGGCGGTCGGGGGAGACCCCCGCGGCCACCTTCGCGTGGTAGATGCCCTCGGTCGCGGTGATGTCCAGGCCGAAGCGGCGCAGGGCGATCATGTGCGGCTCGATGGTGCGGGTACCGAGGTCGCAGCCGCCCGCGTAGGGCAGGCGGAAGGTCTCCATGCGGTGCAGCAGCGGGCCCAGGAACATGATGATGCTCCGGGTCCGGCGGGCCGCGTCCGCGTCCATGGCCTCCATGTCGAGGCGGGCCGGCGGGACCAGTTCCAGGTCCACGCCGTCGTTGATCCAGCGGCTGCGGACGCCGATGGAGTTCAGGACCTCCAGGAGGCGGTAGACCTCCTCGATGCGGGCCACGCGCCGAAGGACCGTACGGCCCTTGTTGAGCAGCGAGGCGCAGAGCAGGGCGACGCAGGCGTTCTTGCTCGTCTTGACGTCGATGGCGCCGGACAGCCGACGGCCGCCGACTACGCGCAGGTGCATCGGGCCGGCGTAGCCCAGGGAGACGATCTCGCTGTCGAGGGCTTCACCGATTCGGGCGATCATCTCAAGGCTGATGTTCTGGTTGCCGCGTTCGATCCGGTTCACTGCGCTCTGGCTCGTGCCGAGGGCGTCGGCGAGCTGACTCTGTGTCCAGCCCCGGTGCTGACGGGCGTCACGGATGAGCTTGCCGATGCGTACGAGGTAGTCGTCTGCCATGGGGGCACCGTATCTCAGATATGAGATGACTCCTGCGTCGGGTGGGGCATATGGGTGTGTCGTACGGCGTGTCGCCGCTCGCTCAAGCGTGTTACTGACCGTCAGGTCGCCCGTCTGTGCCGCCGTTCGTACGGCGCCCGACGCGCCCCGGAACGCCGGTCTGGACGCCTCCGGGGAGCCCGCGCCCGCGAAGTTCCTCTTGCCGCATTCTGCCCCGGTTTCGCCTCTTGGTCGTCAAGTGGTCGGCGGTTTGCGTGGTGTGCGTCGGCGTACGGGAACGGGCCCCCGCGCCCCGGCCCGACGTCGGTGGCGTGGGCCGCTTCGGCGGCCGGGGATGTCGGGCGGTCGGGGGTGGGGTGGCGCAACCGCCTTCGGCCCGTCGTCGCGCCCGGTGGGCCGGGGCCGTCCTCGGTGCCCGCCCGACCCCCGTGTCCGGTTCGAGGTGAGATGTGCCGTGTGGGTGGTGCAGGGCAGGCCCGGGGGTCAGGGTGTTCGGCGGCGGCAGCCCGCGAACCGTGCCGGGCCGGCCGTCGGGCTCCCGACCCGGCGTCCCACGGCCCGTGCTTGACCGCTCCTCGCCGGCGGCCGCGCTACGCCGCGCCGCGGCGCCCCAGGACCGGTTCCGCCACCAGCCGGGCCAGGCCGCACAGCGTCTGGCCGTGCCGGGCGAAGAGTTCGTCGCGCGAGTCGTAGTGGCCGAGGTCGGACAGGACGTACGCCGACAGGTCGCACCCGGGCCCCGCCCCCGGACGCGCGCTCGGACAGGTGGCCGGCGCGGCGTCCCAGTCGATCGCCGTCCGCGACAGCGCCTCGAAGAGGGTCTCCGGGCCGGCGTTGGTGAAACCCCCGCCCTGCGCCGCGGCCACCGGGCGCAGCCCGCCGAGGAGTTCCGACACCGTCAGCCAGGTCGGGGGAGCCCCGGCCGCCTCCGCCGGGCCGCCGAGCCGGAACTCCGGCCAGGCCAGCAGTACCTGCTCCGGGACCATCCGGCGCAGCCGCGGGAACCGCGGGTACCAGAACGAGCCGTCCACCAGCAGGCCGCGCACCCGCGTGGGCACGCCGTGGGCACGCGCCACCGCCTCCAGCACCGCCGGCCGCTGGCTGCACGATCCCCGGCCCCGGCGGAGCACCTCCGAGACGGGCCGCTCGTCCTGCACGGAGTACACCGGCCGGACGGCTCCGGAGATCCAGGTGTGGGCCCGGTGCAGGCGCTCGATCTGCCGCGCGAGGTCCGCCGACCCCGCCACCGCCGACCCCGCCCCCGCCAACCCCGCCACCGCCGACCCCGCCCCCGCCGCCGACCCTGCCGGCCCCGCAGGCCCCGCCGCCCCCGCCCCGGCCGCCGCAGTCCCGCCCAGCTCGCGCACCACCGCGGTGACCCGGGGGTCCCTCCAGTCCAGGATCCGGGTCGGGGCGGTACTCCCCTCCCGCACCGCCCCGCCGGACATCCCGCCGGACGCCGTTCCGCCGGACGGCCCCCCGTCGCCCGCGCGAGTCGTACGGGTCCGGCCCCACGGCATGAGCAGTGAGCTCGTCATGGACGGCGTCCTCTCGTCAGGCCCTCCCCCGGAGGGCTGGAGGCATCCTGACAGAGAATCTGAACACGTTCAATGGTGCATCGCGTCCGAGTCGGGCCGGCCCCGGGCTCAAATCAGGCCCGCCTCGGGCCCGCCCTCAGACCCGGATCGGGCGCCGGACCGGGGCATGCCGAAGCGCCCTCCCCGCCCCTCGCCCCACCGGGCGCGGGTGCGTGCCTCGTCGTCGCACCCGGACATGTACTAGAGTTATCTCGACATCGAGATATCTGCCGAAGGCGTACCGCAGCCGCCCCCGCTGGTAAGGGTTACCTAACTTAGCCTTACCTTAGCGGATTGGCCAAGGGGCGTGGCGGCAGGATGCGGTAAACGCGCGAATTCATGCATGAAGGAGACTGTCGTGTCGGCGAACAGCTTCGACGCCCGCAGCACGCTGCAGGTGGGCGACGAGTCGTACGAGATCTTCCGGCTGGACAAGGTCGAGGGCTCCGCCCGTCTGCCCTACAGCCTGAAGGTGCTGCTGGAGAACCTGCTCCGCACCGAGGACGGCGCGAACATCACCGCCGACCACATCCGGGCGCTCGGTGGCTGGGACTCCCAGGCCCAGCCCAGCCAGGAGATCCAGTTCACGCCGGCCCGCGTGATCATGCAGGACTTCACCGGCGTCCCCTGCGTCGTGGACCTCGCCACGATGCGCGAGGCCGTGAAGGCCCTCGGCGGCGACCCGGCCAAGATCAACCCGCTCTCGCCCGCCGAGATGGTCATCGACCACTCGGTCATCGCCGACAAGTTCGGCACGAAGGACGCCTTCGCGCAGAACGTCGAGCTGGAGTACGGCCGCAACAAGGAGCGCTACCAGTTCCTGCGCTGGGGCCAGACCGCCTTCGACGACTTCAAGGTCGTCCCCCCGGGCACCGGCATCGTCCACCAGGTCAACATCGAGCACCTGGCCCGCACGGTCATGGTCCGTAACGGCCAGGCGTACCCCGACACCCTCGTCGGCACCGACTCGCACACCACCATGGTCAACGGCCTCGGCGTGCTGGGCTGGGGCGTCGGCGGCATCGAGGCCGAGGCCGCGATGCTCGGCCAGCCGGTCTCGATGCTGATCCCGCGCGTCGTCGGCTTCAAGCTGACCGGCGAGCTGCCCACCGGCACCACCGCCACCGACCTGGTGCTGACCATCACCGAGATGCTGCGCAAGCACGGTGTCGTCGGCAAGTTCGTCGAGTTCTACGGTGAGGGCGTCGCCGCCACCTCCCTCGCGAACCGCGCCACCATCGGCAACATGTCGCCGGAGTTCGGCTCCACCGCCGCGACCTTCCCGATCGACGGCGAGACCCTGAAGTACCTCCGCCTCACCGGCCGCTCCGAGCAGCAGGTCGCGCTCGTCGAGGCGTACGCCAAGGAGCAGGGGCTGTGGCTGGACCCGGCCGCCGAGCCGGACTTCTCCGAGAAGCTGGAGCTCGACCTCTCCACGGTCGTCCCCTCCATCGCCGGCCCGAAGCGCCCGCAGGACCGCATCGTCCTCGCCAACGCCGCCGAGCAGTTCGCCGTGGACGTACGCAACTACGTCAGCGACGACGAGGAGGCCGGCAAGGAGTCCTTCCCGGCGTCCGACGCCCCGGCGTCCTCCAACGGTGTGCCCACCAAGCCCACCCTGGTGACCCTGGCCGACGGCACCTCCTTCGAGATCGACCACGGCGCCGTCACCGTCGCCGCGATCACCTCCTGCACCAACACCTCGAACCCCTACGTCATGGTCGCCGCGGCGCTCGTGGCCAAGAAGGCGGCCGAGAAGGGCCTGACCCGCAAGCCGTGGGTCAAGACCACCCTCGCCCCGGGTTCGAAGGTCGTCACCGACTACTTCGACAAGGCCGGCCTGACCCCGTACCTGGACAAGCTGGGCTTCAACCTGGTCGGCTACGGCTGCACCACCTGCATCGGCAACTCCGGTCCGCTGGACGAGGAGATCTCGAAGGCGATCAACGAGGCCGACCTCGCCGTCACCTCGGTGCTCTCGGGCAACCGCAACTTCGAGGGCCGCATCAACCCCGACGTCAAGATGAACTACCTGGCCTCCCCGCCGCTGGTCGTCGCGTACGCCATCGCGGGCTCCATGAAGGTGGACATCACCAAGGACGCCATCGGCACCGACACCGACGGCAAGCCGGTCTTCCTCGCGGACATCTGGCCCTCCGAGGCCGAGGTCAACGACGTCGTGGCGAACGCCATCGGCGAGGACATGTTCAGCAAGTCCTACAGCGACGTCTTCGCGGGCGACGCCCAGTGGCAGGCGCTGTCGATCCCGACCGGCAACACCTTCGAGTGGGACCCGCAGTCCACCTACGTGCGCAAGCCCCCCTACTTCGAGGGCATGACGATGGAGACCACCCCGGTCTCCGACATCGCCGGCGCGCGCGTGCTGGCGAAGCTGGGCGACTCGGTCACCACCGACCACATCTCCCCGGCGGGTGCGATCAAGGCCGACACCCCGGCCGGCAAGTACCTCACCGAGCACGGCGTCGAGCGCCGCGACTTCAACTCGTACGGTTCCCGCCGCGGCAACCACGAGGTCATGATCCGCGGCACCTTCGCCAACATCCGCCTGCGCAACCAGATCGCGCCGGGCACCGAGGGCGGCTTCACCCGCGACTTCACCCTCGAGGGCGGTCCGGTCTCCTTCATCTACGACGCCTCGCAGAACTACCAGGCCGCCGGCATCCCGCTGGTCATCCTGGCCGGCAAGGAGTACGGCTCCGGCTCGTCCCGCGACTGGGCCGCCAAGGGCACCGCGCTGCTCGGCGTGAAGGCCGTCATCGCCGAGTCCTACGAGCGCATCCACCGCTCCAACCTGATCGGCATGGGCGTCCTGCCCCTGCAGTTCCCCGAGGGCGCCTCCGCGGCCTCCCTGGGCCTCACCGGCGAGGAGACCTTCTCCTTCACCGGTGTGGAGGAGCTGAACAACGGCACCACCCCGCGCACCGTCAAGGTCACCACCGACACCGGTGTGGAGTTCGACGCGGTCGTCCGCATCGACACGCCGGGTGAGGCGGACTACTACCGCAACGGCGGCATCATGCAGTACGTCCTGCGGAACCTCATCCGCGGCTAAGGGCGCGCCAGGCGGAGCGATCCGCCGTCTGTCGGCACCATAGGGCCGTACCCCCGTCAAGGGGGTGCGGCCCTTCCGCTTTGCGCGGCGGCGGTCCCAGGTGACGGACAGGTCTCAACTCGGAAAAGCCGGGGACGATCCTTGTGCACGATCTTGCTCAGCCGAGCGGAAGTGGACTATACCTGTGCGCGTCCGGGCCACCGCGTGACGAGCGGCCCCGGGCCGGGGGATGCCGGGGGACCTGCGGTGATGCCCGCACGCACGGCAACTGCGGTGATTTCCGGCCTCCTTCACACTCCTGACGAAGGCGAGGACATGAGCATGGGATCCACTGGTGAGGGCTTCGGCCGCCGTGATCTGATCAAGCGTTCCGCAGCGCTCGGACTGATCAGCGTGCCGACGATGAGCTTCCTGTCCGCCTGCGCCTCCGGCGGGGAGGACACCACGAAGGGCCCCGACAAGGGGGCCGTCTCCAAGGAGAACCCCTTCGGCGTCGCCAAGGGCGGAAAGATGGACGTCGTCGTCTTCAAGGGCGGCTTCGGTGACGACTACGCCAAGGCCTGGGAGGCCGCCTTCGACAAGAAGTGGGGCACCAGCAGCTCCCACCT
Source organism: Streptomyces sp. WAC03905 (assembly GCF_057371075.1). Classification (NCBI taxonomy): domain Bacteria; kingdom Bacillati; phylum Actinomycetota; class Actinomycetes; order Kitasatosporales; family Streptomycetaceae; genus Streptomyces; species Streptomyces sp. WAC03905. The sequence continues at coordinate 1,930,530 of NZ_JBXYDZ010000003.1, read as the reverse complement.
CGGCACGCAGGAGATCACCGGCAAGCTCCAGACCCGCTTCAACGGCGGCAACCCGCCGGACGTCGTCGACAACTCCGGCGCCCAGAGGATCAAGCTCGACGTGCTCTTCAAGAGCAACCAGCTCGCCGACCTCACCCCGGTGCTCGACGCGCCCTCGCTCGACGACCCGAGCAAGACCGTCCGCGACACGCTCATCGCCGGCACCGTCGAACAGGGCACCCAGGGCGGCAAGTTCGTCTCCCTGAACTACGTCTACACGGTCTTCGGCTTCTGGTACTCCGGGAAGCTCTTCAAGGAGAAGGGCTGGACGCCGCCCAAGACCTGGGACGAGTTCCTCGCGGTCTGCGCGAAGGCCAAGGAGGCCGGCCTCGGCGGCCTCGCCCACCAGGGCAAGTACCCGTACTACATCAACGTCGTCATCATGGACCTGATCGCCAAGAAGGGCGGTCTGGAGGCCATGAAGGCCATCGACAACCTGGAGCCGAACGCCTTCGAGGGCAGTGCGGCCGCCCTCGCCGCCGTCGAGGCGGTCTACGAGGTCGTTGAGAAGGACCTGCTCCTCCCGGGCACGAACGGCCTGACCCACACCGAGTCCCAGACCGCCTGGAACCAGTACAAGGCCGCGTTCATCCCCTCCGGCTCGTGGCTGGAGAACGAGCAGCTCAAGCAGACGCCCGAAGACTTCGACATGCAGTTCCTGCCGGTCCCGCTGCTCGCCGACAGCAAGCTGCCCTTCGAGGCCATCCGGGCCGGGGCCGGCGAGCCCTTCATCGTCCCGGAGAAGGCCGCCAACAAGGCCGGCGGTCTGGAGTTCATCCGTTCGATGCTCTCCCGCGAATGGTCGACCATCTTCGCCCAGCAGGCCAACTCGCTCACCGTGGTCAAGGACGGCGTGGACCCGGGGGTGAAGCTCCGGCCGGGCACCCAGTCGGCGGTCACCGCCCTCAAGGCGGCGGGAACGAACACCTTCAATTACCTTTACCCCGACTGGTACAGCGAGATGGACACGGCGATCCAGGACGCGTCCAACGAGCTGATGGCCAAGCGGATTCAGCCGAAGGAGTGGATCAAGCGGGCCCAGGCGGCGGTCGACAAGGCGGCGCAGGACCCCAACGCCAAGAACAACCGTCGCAGCTGACAGCACGCCCCACCGGTCACCGGCACACCAGGGACGGACACCATGAGCCAAGTAGTCCGGGGCAGGGGACGGGCCGGCTTCATCGCCGGCTTCCTCCTCGCACCCCTCGCGCTGTACCTGACCTTCGTCATCTGGCCGTACGTACAGACGTTCGGCTACTCCTTCACCAACTGGACGGGCCAGTCGCCGACCTTCGACTTCGTCGGCGTCGACAACTACTCCGCCCTGATGAAGGACGAGGTCTTCCGCGGGGCCCTCTGGAACAACCTGCTGCTCCTGGTGTTCGTCCCCGTGGTCACCATCCTGCTCGCCCTCTTCTTCGCCTTCATGGTGAACGCGGGCGGGCGGGGCGGCGCCGGCGGCGTCCAGGGGGTGGCCGGCTCACGCCTCTACAAGGTCGTCTACTTCTTCCCCCAGGTCCTCTCCCTCGCCATCCTCGCGGTCCTCTTCGGCGCCGTGTACCGCACCGACGAGGGCGGCCTGCTCAACGGCGTCCTCATCCGGCTGGGCATCGTCGACCGGCTGCACCCCGTCGAATGGCTGAACGAACCCAGCCTCGTCCTGTGGTGCCTGCTCCTCGTGGTCGTCTGGCACGGCGTGGGCTTCTACCTCGTCCTGTTCTCCGCCGCCATGCAGTCCGTCCCCAAGGACATCTACGAGGCGGCCCTCCTCGACGGCGCGGGGCGCGCCCAGACCTTCCTCAGGGTCACCCTGCCCCTGCTGTGGGACTCCGTGCAGACCTCCGCGGTCTACCTGGGGATCGCCGCGATGGACATGTTCGTCCTGGTGTCGACCATGACGTCGGGCCAGTTCGGCGGTGGCCCCGACCACCACAGCGAGGTCATGGCCACGGTCCTGATGAGGAACTTCCTCTACTTCGGCAAGAGCGGGTACGCCTGCGCCATGGGCGTGGTCATGCTCGTCCTCACCATGATCCTTTCCGTCGTCACGCTGCGCGCCACCCGCCGCGAGCGCATCGAGTTCTGAGCGGGAGACCGTCATGACCACAGTGATCAAGGCTCCGGGCGAATCGGCGGCGGAGCGGTCCGGGGAAGCCGGCCCCGACCGGGAACGGAGCGGCGGACGCTCCGAGGGCATGGTCCTCAACGTCTTCTCGCACGGCTTCCTCGTCCTCTGGGCCGTGCTGATCGTGCTGCCGCTGATCTGGCTGGCGCTCGGCTCCTTCAAGACCGACGCGCAGATCGGCGGCTCGGCGCTCAGCTGGCCGGCCAACTGGAACTTCGACGCGTTCGGCAGGGCCTGGGACAAGGGCATCGGCGACTACTTCGCCAACACCCTCATCGTCATGGTGTTCTCCGTGCCGCTGACGATGCTGCTCGGCTCGATGGCGGCGTACGTCCTGGCCCGCTTTCCCTTCCCGGGCAACCGGTTCATCTACTACTTCTTCGTCAGCGGGGCGATGTTCCCCGTCTTCCTCGCGCTCGTCCCGCTGTTCTTCATGGTCAAGCGGTTCGACATGCTGAACACGTACCAGGGCCTGGTCCTCGTGTACGTCGCGTACTCGATGCCGTTCACCGTCTTCTTCATGCACTCGTTCTTCCGCACGCTGCCGACGGCGGTCCACGAGGCGGCGGTGATCGACGGTGCCTCCGACACCCGGATCTTCTTCCAGGTGATGGTGCCGATGGCCAAGCCGGGCCTGATCAGCGTCGGGATCTTCAACATCCTGGGCCAGTGGAACCAGTACATCCTGCCGTCGGTGCTGATGCAGCCGCAGACCGGATCGGACCCGGAGCGCTACCTGCTCACCCAGGGCCTGATCCAGCTCCAGCAGCAGCAGGGCTACGAGACCGACCTGCCCGTGCTCTTCGCCGGCGTGACCATCGCGATGATCCCCATGCTGGTGGTCTACCTCTCCTTCCAGCGGCAGATCCAGGCGGGCCTGACCTCGGCGACGCTGAAGTAGCGGCCCGGCGGCAGGGCCCCGGAGGTCGCGGGCCCGTGTCAGGTGCCGCGCGAGGTGCGGTCCGAGGCCTTCCGCAGCTTGTACAGCAGCCCGGACCCCGGGTCGCCGACCTCCTGGCTGATCCGGGGCTCCTCCTCGGTGCCGTCGACGTGCCAGGACTGCCAGTGGCACACGGGGATCTCCACGCGGACCCTCTGCGACCACGCGTCGTGCCCCGGCTCGTAGAACCAGGTGCCGGAGCCGGAGCACCGTCGAAAGGGCTCGCCGGGGCGGTCGCCGTGGTGGTGCACGCCCACTCCGGAGGCCTGGACCCGGCCGTCGGCGGTGAAGACCAGCGTGCCGCGCGTCTCGTCGATCCAGGTGCCCGTCATGGTCTGCGGCCCGATCCTCGGCGGCTCGTACGCGGGCAGCAGGCCGACGGCGAGCCCGAGCGCGCCGAAACCGGCCGTCCCCACCGCCGCCGCCGTGCCCCACAGCGCCACCCGCCGCAGCAGGCCCTCGCCGCGGGGGAGGGCGATCACCGCCCCCAGGGAGAGCGAGGCCGTGGCCGAGGCCCAGAAGACGAGCGTGGACCCCGTCTCCGTGTCGTTGTGCGTGGCGTAGACCAGGACGGGCGTCGCCAGCAGGGCGGCCACCGCCGGAGGGGAGGCCAGCGCCGCCCACCACGCCGCCCGCCCGCCCGGGTCGTGTCCGCACAGTCCCCGGACGATCAGGTCGGCCAGCGCGACGGCCGGCACGACGAAGACCAGCGACAGCAGGAACGCGATGGATCCGACGAGGGGCAGGGTCGCGACCAGGGACCCCCCGATGGTCACCCAGTCGGGGGGCTCGTCCGGCGGTGGCTGCGTCTGCACGTACAGCAGGACCACCACGACCGTCAGTACCACCTCCAGGCACCCCACCAGCGTCGAGACCACCAGGACGCGGCCGTACGAGCGTCTCTGACCCATGCTCAACCCCCCTCGCGGCACGGTCGGACCGCGCGTCGGCCCGGCCGGCGATGTCCTGGATCCATACTGCCAGCCGGGCTGAACGCGTTCAATTCATTCTTTCCGCTCCTACAGCCACGTGCCGAAGCGGCGGACGTACCAGGTCTTCACGCACTGGGTGAGCGTGCAGTACGCGAGCAGGACGCCGATCAGCCACGGGAAGTAGCTCGCCGGCAGGGCCGTGAAGCCCAGCGAGGAGGCCAGCGGGGAGAACGGCAGCCACAGTCCGGTCAGCACCGCGAGGACGGTCATCGCCATCACGGGCCACGAGGCGCGGGACTGCACGAAGGGGATCTTCCGGGTGCGGATCATGTGGACGACCAGGGTCTGGGAGAGCAGGCCCTCGACGAACCAGCCGGACTGGAAGAGCGACTGGCCCGCCACGCTGTTCGCGTCGAAGACGTGCCACATGATCAGGAACATCGCGATGTCGAAGACCGAGCTGATCGGGCCGATGGTGATCATGAAGCGGCCGATGCCCCTGGCGTCCCAGTTGCGGGGCTCGCGCAGGTACTCCTCGTCCATGCGGTCCCACGGCGTCGCCAGCTGGGCGACGTCGTAGACCAGGTTCTGCACCAGCAGCATGATCGCGAGCATCGGCTGGAAGGGAATGAAGGCGCTCGCGACCAGGACCGAGAAGACGTTGCCGAAGTTCGAGGACGCGGTCATCTTGATGTACTTGATCGTGTTCCCGAAGGTGGTCCGGCCCTGCAGGACGCCCTGCTCCAGGACGGTGAGGTCCTTCTCCAGCAGGATGACGTCCGCCGACTCCTTGGCGATGTCCACGGCCGTGTCCACCGAGATGCCGACATCCGCGTCACGCAGCGCGGCGGCGTCGTTGATGCCGTCGCCGAGGAACCCGACGGTGTGCCCGTCGGCCTGGAGGGCCCGCACGATCCTGGCCTTCTGGACCGGGTTGACCTTGGCGAAGACCGTCGTACGGGCGGCCAGCGCGCGCAGTTCGGCGTCGTCGAGGGCATCGGTCTCGGGGCCGAGGACCACGGCGCCCACGTCGAGGCCGACGTCCGCGCACACCCGGGCGGCGACCAGGTCGTTGTCGCCGGTGACGACCTTGACCGCGACGCCCTTGTCGGCGAGGCCCTGCAGGGCCCGGGCCGCGTCGGCCTTCGGCGGGTCGAGGAAGGCGAGGAAGCCGACCAGGGTCAGCCGGTCCTCGTCGGCGACGGTGTAGGTGTCGCGCGGGGTGTCGATCGTGCGGGTGGCGACGGCGAGCACCCGCAGGCCGCGCCGGTTGTCGTCCTCGGCGATCCGGGTGACGTGCCACCGCAGCTGATCGGTCAGCTCGACCGTCTCGCCGCGGTCGGCCACGTGCGTGCAGAGGTCCAGGACCTCCTCCACCGCCCCCTTGGTGATCATGACGTGCTCGTGGCGTCCGAAGTCGCCGACGAGGGAGTTGCGGGACAGGACCACGGACATCCGCCGCCGGGCGAAGTCGAAGGGGATCTCGTCGACCATCGAGAACCGTGCGTCGACGACAACCTCCTCGGCCTCGTGGACACGGTCGATGACCGCCTGGTCCATCAGGTTGCGCAGGCCGGTCTGGAAGTGCGCGTTCAGGTAGCCGTACTCCAGGACCTCGCCGTTCTCCTTGCCGTGCACGTCGAGGTAGCGGTCCAGGACGATGCGGTCCTCGGTGAGGGTGCCGGTCTTGTCCGTGCACAGCACGTCCATCGCGCCCAGGTTCTGGATGGCGCCCAGCCGCTTGACGACCACCTTGTGCCGGGACATGGCGACCGCGCCGCGCGCCAGGTTGGCGGAGACCACCATCGGCAGCATCTCCGGGGTCAGGCCGACGGCCACGGCGATGCCGAAGAGGAAGGCCTCGTCCCAGTCGCCCTTGGTCAGGCCGTTGACCATGAAGACGACCGGCACCATGACCAGCATGAAGCGGATCAGCAGGAAGCTGACCCTGCGCACGCCGGTGTCGAAGGTGGTCTGCGGGCGCTCGCCGACCAGGGAGCCGGCCATCGAGCCCAAGTAGGTGTCGGCGCCGGTGGCGACGACGACCCCGGTGGCCGTCCCGGAGGTGACCGAGGTCCCCATCAGGGCCAGGTTGTCCGCTTCGACCGGGTCGGTGGCGGACCGCTGGCCGAGGTCCTGCGCGCGGGTGTCGGCCTTCGCGACCGGCAGGGACTCGCCCGAGAGCGCGGCCTGGCCGATCATGAGGTCCTTGGCGGTGAGGATCCGTAGGTCGGCCGGGACCAGGTCACCGGCGGCCAGCTTGACCACGTCGCCCGGGACCACCTGGTCCATGGGTACCTCGACGGTGGTGGGGACGGAGCCGCTGCCGGCCCGCCGCCGCACCGCGCAGGTGGTGGTGACGAGCCGCTTGAGGGCGTCCGCCGCCCGGCCCGAGCGGTACTCCTGCCAGAAGCGCAGCAGCCCGCTGACGCCCACCATCACCGAGAGGATGACCACGCCCGGGTCGGCGGGGTCCTGCCAGTACATGACGGCGGCCAGGAAGACCAGGACGGCGATGAAGGGGTTGCGGAAGGCCTTCGCCAGCTGGACGTACCAGCGCGGGGCGCGCTCCTGGGCGACGACGTTGGGGCCGTGGCGCTCCAGGCGCAGGGCGGCCTCGGCGCGGGTCAGGCCGCCCAGGCAGCCGTCCACGGACTGCAGGGCCCGTACGCCGGGGGCGGCGCTGACCTGAGCGAGGCGCTCGCCGACGAGCCGGGTACGGGATTCCAGCTCGGCGGCCCTGCGCTCGCGGCGCGTCCGGCCCGGCGGCGCGAGCTTGGCCGGGGTACGAGGGGTGAGCATGGTCATGGCACATACCTCCGTCCACGGGGTCCGGGCGGCATGGAGCCGCACGGTCACGTGGAGTGATCAGGAGTCGGCGTGCGGCGGCCGCGGGGGCCGCCGGATACGCCGACGGGCATGGGTGACGCACGCCGGACGCGGTCGTCCGGCCGTGCGGAAAGGGAGTGCGGGGCAAACGCAACGGAGCGCGCGGGCAGGGGTGTGCCGCTGCCGTGCGGGCTCGGGTGAAGGGCGGTCCGGTCGACCGGTCGGCGGGTCAGCCGGTCGGTCGTCGTGGGTCAGCCGGTCGGTCGTCGCGGGTCAGCCGGTCGGTCGTCGGCGGTCAGCCGGCGAGAGCGCTGCGAGGACTTCGATCGGGACTCATCCCGAACACCTCCTCGCGTCGCGCAGTCATGACAGGCGCCCGGTCCGGCCGAAAAGGCCGCAGAGGACCGGCGCCTCAGCGACCGTAACACGATCCGGTGGGCCACTCCCTCCCCCTTTCGGCCGGTAGGCCCGATTCGTGTTGTGTCAGCCTCTTGACGTGCGGAGGGTCAAAGGCTCGACTTAAGGTTCACAAGTTGGAGAGACGCCGGGGTCTCGGAGCGCCAAGCCGCGACGTGTCCCGGCCGGGGGGCGACGGCTGGCCGTCGCTAATGGGCAGGAGTGGATGAGTCGTGCAGACTCCCGGATCGCAGTCGTCGCTGCACCGCGCGAATCTCGAACGGGTCGTACGGGCGGTGCGGCTCGCGGGGTCGCTGACCCAGGCGGAGATCGCCCGTACCACCGGACTGTCGGCGGCCACGGTCTCCAACATCGTCCGGGAGCTGAAGGACGGCGGGACCGTCGAGGTCACCGACACCTCGGCCGGCGGCCGGCGGGCGCGCAGCGTGTCGCTGAGCGGTGATGCCGGCATCGTGATCGGCGTCGACTTCGGCCACACCCACCTGCGGGTGGCCGTCGGCAACCTCGCCCACCAGGTGCTGGCCGAGGAGTCCGAACCCCTGGACGTCGACGCCTCCTGGGCGGACGGCTTCGACCGGGCCGAAGCCCTGGTCGGGCGGCTGATCGACGGCATAGGGGTCGGTTTGGACAAGGTCATCGGCGTCGGCCTCGGCGTCCCCGGCCCGATCGACGTGGAGTCCGGCACCCTGGGCTCGACCGCGATCCTGCCGGGCTGGGCGGGGATCAACCCCCGCCAGGAGCTCTCGCAGCGCCTCGGCGTGCCCGTCTACGTGGACAACGACGCGAACCTCGGAGCCCTCGGTGAACTCGTCTGGGGGAGCGGGCGGGGGGTGAAGGACCTCGCCTACATCAAGGTGGCCAGCGGCGTCGGCGCGGGCCTGGTCATCAACGGCCAGATCTACCGCGGCCCCGGCGGCACGGCGGGCGAGATCGGGCACATCACGCTCGACGAATCGGGCCCCGTGTGCCGCTGCGGCAACCGCGGCTGCCTGGAGACCTTCGCCGCGGCCCGCTACGTCCTGCCGCTGCTCCAGGGCACGCACGGACCGGAGTTGACGATGGAGCGGGTGGTCGAGCTGGCCCGCGACGGGGACCCCGGATGCCGCCGCGTGATCACCGACGTCGGCCGCCACATCGGCAGCGGGGTCGCCAGCCTGTGCAACCTCCTGAACCCCAGCCGGGTGGTGCTGGGCGGCTCGCTGGCGGAGGCCGGTGAACTCGTCCTGTCGCCCATCCGTGAATCAGTGGGGAGGTACGCGATCCCCAGCGCGGCCCGGCAGTTGTCGGTGCTCACGGGCTCCCTGGGCGGGCGGGCGGAGGTGCTCGGCGCACTGGCGCTCGTACTGAGCGAGATGGGCGATTCGACACTTTTGTCAGATCATGGAAGTGGAGTGCGAGCTCCAGCCGTCTTGCCTTCAGGTAGATAACGAATGGCACCGTTGTCATCTCGTTAAGAATTCACTCCTTGACGGCAAAACGCGGCCGGGGTTGACTCACATCCACCTCGGCCGCGGCGTAGCGGCCTCGTCAGGGAGGTTCAAGTAATGAACACGCGTATGCGCAGAGCCGCCGTAGCCGTTGCCGCCGGTGCCATGGCCGTTTCCCTTGCCGCTTGTGGCAGCGCCAAGGAGGCCGGCGACAAGACGAAGGAGTCCTCCGGCGCTGCCAAGGGCGACGCGATCAAGGTCGGTCTGCTCCTGCCGGAGAACCAGACCGCGCGTTACGAGAAGTTCGACAAGCCGCTCATCGAGAAGAAGGTCGCCGAGCTCACCGGCGGCAAGGGCGAGGTCGTCTACGCCAACGCCAAGCAGGACGCGACCACGCAGAACTCCCAGGTCGACACGATGATCACCAACAAGGTGGACGTCCTCATCGTCGACGCGGTGGACTCCAAGGCCATCGCCGGCTCGGTCAAGAAGGCCAAGGACGCCGGCATCCCGGTCGTTTCCTACGACCGCCTGGCCGAGGGCCCGATCGACGCCTACACCTCCTTCGACAACGAAGAGGTCGGCAAGGTCCAGGGCAAGGCCCTGCTGGAGGCGCTGGGCGACAAGGCCAAGGACGGCCAGATCGTCATGATGAACGGCTCGGTCACCGACCCGAACGCCAAGCTGTTCAAGTCCGGCGCCCACTCCGAGCTCGACGGCAAGGTGAACGTCGGCAAGGAGTACGACACCGTCGAGTGGAAGCCGGAGAACGCCAACACCAACATGGCGGCCGCCCTCTCCGCGCTCGGCAAGGACAAGATCGTCGGCGTCTACTCCGCCAACGACGGCATGGCCGGCGGCATCATCACCGCCCTCAAGGCCGCCGGTGTCAACCCCCTGCCGCCGGTCACCGGCCAGGACGCCGAACTCGCCGGTGTGCAGCGCATCGTGGCGGGCGAGCAGTTCATGAGCGTCTACAAGCCGTACGCCCCCGAGGCCGAGGCCGCCGCGAAGATGGCCGTCGCCCTCGCCAAGGGCGGCAAGCCCGAAGGCACCACCTCCACGGTCGACAGCCCCACCACCAAGGGCGTCCCCTCCGTGCTGATCCCGGTCGTCTCGCTGACCAAGGCCAACATCAAGGACACCGTCGTCAAGGACGGCGTCTACACGGTCGACGAGATCTGCACCGACAAGTACGCGGCCGCCTGCGCCGCCCTCGGCCTGAAGTAGCGGCCCCCGCCGCCTCCCCACGAGGCGGCCCCACGTACCTGACCGGCGCCCCGCCCCTCCTCACCCCGCCACCCGGCGGGGCGCCGGGCAGAAACGTTCCCCCATTCGCCCCGCTCCTGCTCTTCTGCACGACATCCCCGCCGGTCAGGCGGCGAAGGAGATGGTTCATGTGTCCGCTGCGCCCGTGCTGGCGTTGCGAGGGGTCTCGAAGCGGTTCGGCGCCGTTCAGGCCCTGACCGACGTAGAACTCGAGATCCACTCCGGTGAAGTGGTCGCCCTCGTCGGCGACAACGGTGCCGGCAAGTCCACGCTGGTCAAGACGATCGCCGGCGTGCACCCCATCGATGACGGCGTCATCGAGTGGGAAGGGCGCCCGGTCTCCATCGGCAAGCCCCACGACGCCCAGAACCTGGGCATCGCGACGGTCTACCAGGACCTGGCGCTGTGCGACAACATCGATGTCGTCGGCAACCTGTTCCTCGGCCGGGAGCTCAAGAAGTTCGGCGTCCTCGACGAGGTGGAGATGGAGCGCCGCGCCCGCGAGCTCCTGACCACGCTGTCCATCCGGATCCCCAGTGTCCGGATCCCCATCGCCTCGCTGTCGGGCGGCCAGCGCCAGACCGTGGCGATCGCCCGCTCCATGCTGGGCGAGCCCCAGCTCGTCATCCTCGACGAGCCCACCGCCGCCCTCGGCGTCGAGCAGACCGCTCAGGTGCTCGACCTCGTCGAGCGGCTGCGCGAGCGGGGCCACGCCGTCATCCTCATCAGCCACAACATGGCCGATGTGAAGGCCGTCGCCGACAAGGTGGCGGTCCTGCGGCTGGGCCGCAACAACGGTGTCTTCAACGTCGCCGACACCTCGCAGGAAGAGATCATCTCCGCCATCACCGGTGCCACGGACAACGCCGTGACCCGCCGGGCGGCCCGCACCTCGGAGGCCGGCAAGTGAGCACCCAGAACCCTGCCACCGATCCACTGGACAAGGGCCACGTCGACCCGGTCAACCCCGCGGCCGCGCACGACGCGATCCCGGCCGTGGACCCCCGCCTGCTCGTCCGCGAGGAGGGCCTCGCCGGCTACGTGGGCGAGTTCAAGCGCAAGATGAAGGCCGGAGACCTGGGCTCCCTGCCGGTCGTCATCGGCCTGATCGTCATCTGGTCGATCTTCCAGGGGCTGAACTCGAACTTCCTCTCCCCGGAGAACCTGACCAACATCGCGATCACGATGACCGGCACCGGCATGATCGCCATCGGCATCATCTTCGTGCTGCTGCTCGGTGAGATCGACCTCTCGGTCGGCTCGGTCAGCGGTGTCTCGGGCGCCATCGTCGCCGTCCTCGCCGTCACCCACGGCGTGAACGAATGGCTGGCCATCCTCGCCGCCGTCGTCGGCGGTGCCCTGATCGGCTCCATCCACGGCTTCTTCTTCGCCAAGGTGGGCGCCCCGGCCTTCGCCGTCACCCTGTCGGGCCTGCTCTTCTGGCTCGGCGCGATGCTGCAGATCCTCGGCAGCAACGGCACGATCAACATCGACTCCGACGGCGTGGTCGGCCAGCTGACCACGTACTTCTTTTCGGACGTGGCCGTCGCCTACGGGCTGGCCGCCCTCGCGGTGGCCGGCTACTTCCTCGCGGCCTTCCTCGACGCCCGGCGCCGCGAGGCGGCCGGCATGCCCTCCCGCCCGCTCGCCGAGATCCTGCTGCGCACCGGGTTGCTCGCCCTGTGCGCGTTCGGTCCCGCCGTGCTGTTCAACCAGTACAAGGGCCTGCCGCTCGCGGTGGTGCTCTTCCTGCTGGCCCTGGTCGTCACGGACTTCCTGCTGCGCCGCACGACCTTCGGGCGAAACGTTTTCGCACTGGGTGGCAGCGTCGAGGCCTCCCGGCGCGCGGGCATCAACGTCACCCGGATCCGGATCACGGTCTTCGCGATCTCCAGCACCTTCGCCGCCATCGGCGGCCTGTTCTGGGCCTCCAAGATCGCGGCGGCCAACCAGAGCGCCGGCGCCGGCGACCTGCTGATGAACGTGATCGCGGCGGCCGTCATCGGCGGCACCAGCCTCTTCGGCGGCCGGGGCCGGACCTGGAACGCCCTCCTCGGTGTCATGGTCATCGTCTCGATCCAGTACGGTCTGGCCCTGGAAGGCATCGCGACGCCGATCCAGTACATGATCACCGGTGCGGTCCTGCTGGCCACCGTGGTCATCGACTCGGTCACCCGCAAGACCCAGAAGACGGCCGGACGCGCCTGACCGCGCGCCCGACCGCCGGCCGCATCCGCACGCGGCGGTAAGAACGGTCACAGTGCCCGGCGCCACTCAAGTGGCGCCGGGCATCCGTGCGTACAAATGCTGGTACTCCTGTGCGGGTATACGCCCGTATGCGATGTGTGGCAGGGGGGTGGTCCGTACATGTATGACAAAGGTGTGACCCCACCGGGACGGCCCGATGACCGCGCCCGCGAACGGAACATTAGACTCGACAGACCAGCAAGCAACTGCAAGGAGGCACGGGTGCTGCTGACCCGCATCAAGGGACCGCGCGATCTGGACCGGCTCAGCCAGGAGGAGCTGACCCAGCTCGCGGCCGAGATCAGGTCCTTCCTCGTCGACGCCGTCTCCAAGACCGGCGGGCACCTCGGCCCCAACCTCGGCGTGGTCGAACTGACGATCGCCCTGCACCGGGTCTTCGAATCGCCCAAGGACAAGGTCCTCTTCGACACCGGCCACCAGGCCTACGTCCACAAGCTGCTCACGGGCCGCCAGGACTTCGCCGGTCTGCGCACCAAGAACGGCCTGTCCGGATACCCTTCGCGCGCCGAGTCCGACCACGACGTGATCGAGAACTCGCACGCCTCCACCGTCCTCGGCTGGGCCGACGGCCTCGCCAAGGCCAACGAGGTGCTGGGCCGCGAGGACCACCACGTCGCCGCCGTCATCGGCGACGGCGCGCTGACCGGCGGCATGGCCTGGGAGGCGCTGAACAACATCGCCGCCGCCAAGGACCGCCCGCTCGTCATCGTCGTCAACGACAACGAGCGCTCCTACGGGCCCACCATCGGCGGTCTCGCCAACCACCTGGCGACCCTGCGCACCACCGACGGCTACGAGCGCTTCCTCGCCCGCGGCAAGGAGCTCCTGGAGCGCACCCCCGTCGTCGGCAAGCCGCTCTTCGAGACCCTGCACGGCGCCAAGAAGGGCCTCAAGGACTTCATCGCCCCGCAGGGCATGTTCGAGGACCTGGGCCTGAAGTACATCGGGCCCATCGACGGCCACGACATCGAGGCCCTGGAGTCCGCCCTGCAGCGCGCCAAGCGCTTCAGCGGCCCGGTCATCGTGCACTGCCTCACCCAGAAGGGCCGCGGCTACACCCCGGCCCTGGAGCACGAGGCGGATCGTTTCCACGCCGTCGGCGTGATCCACCCCGACACCGGCCTGCCGGTCAAGACCGCCGCGGCCAGCTGGACCTCCGTCTTCGCCGACGAGATGGTCAAGATCGGCCACGAGCGCCCGGACGTCGTCGGCATCACCGCGGCCATGCTCCACCCGGTCGGCCTCAACAAGTTCGCCGAGGCCTTCCCGGACCGCATCTACGACGTCGGCATCGCCGAGCAGCACGGCGCGACCTCCGCGGCGGGTCTCGCCACCGGTGGCGTCCACCCCGTCTTCGCGGTGTACGCCACCTTCCTCAACCGCGCCTTCGACCAGGTCCTGATGGACGTCGCCTTGCACAAGTGCGGGGTCACCTTCGTCCTGGACCGCGCCGGCGTCACCGGCGACGACGGCGCCTCCCACAACGGCATGTGGGACATGTCCATCCTCCAGGTCGTCCCCGGCCTGCGCCTCGCCGCACCGCGCGACGCCGAGCAGCTGCGCGCCCAGCTCCGCGAGGCCGTCGAGGTCAAGGACGCCCCGACCGTGGTCCGCTTCTCCAAGGGCGTCGTCGGACCCGCCGTCCCGGCCGTCGGCCGGATCGGCGGCATGGACGTGCTGCGCGCGCCCGCCGCCGACATCACCCGGCCGGACGTACTGCTCGTCTCGGTCGGCGCACTCGCCCCGATGAGCCTGGAGATCGCCGACCTGCTCGACAAGCAGGGCATCTCCACGACCGTCGTCGACCCCCGCTGGGTCAAGCCCGTGGACGAGGCCCTGGCCCCGCTCGCCGACCGGCACCGCGTCGTCGTCACCGTCGAGGACAACGGCCGCGCCGGCGGCGTGGGCTCCGCCGTCTCCCAGGCCCTGCGGGACGCGGGCGTCGACGTGCCCCTGCGCGACTTCGGCATCCCGCAGCGCTTCCTCGACCACGCCCTGCGCAAGGAGATCCTGGCGGAGATCGGCCTGACCGCACCGGACATCGCCCGGCAGGTCACCGGCCTGGTCGCCAAGCTCGACGGCCGCTACGACAGCGAGCCGGCCGCCACCGTCGACTGAGGCGGACACCCCCTAGATCGCCGCGCGGTTGCACGTCACGGGCCGGGAGATCACTCTTGAGGAGTGGGCCTCCCGGCCCTCCGCGTGCGTCGACACCTGTTCGGAGGTGCGTCGGTGAGTAGGGATATGAACAGCCCCTTCCGCACCAAGACGGTGGAGCAGTCCATCCGCGACACGGAGGAGCCGGAACACGCGCTCCGCAAGTCGCTCTCCGCCTGGGACCTGACGGTGTTCGGTGTGGGTGTCATCATCGGCACCGGCATCTTCGTCCTCACGGGCATCGCGGCCCGGAACAACGCCGGACCCGCCACCGCCCTCGCCTTCGTGGCAGCGGGCATCGTCTGCGCCCTCGCGGCGCTCTGCTACGCCGAGTTCGCCTCCACCGTCCCGGTGGCCGGCTCGGCGTACACCTTCAGCTACGCCTCCATCGGCGAACTGCCCGCCTGGATCATCGGCTGGGACCTGGTGCTGGAGTTTGCGCTCGGCACCGCGGTGGTCGCGGTCGGCTGGTCCGGCTACGTACGCCACCTCATGGACACCAACCTCGGATGGACCCTGCCGACCTCCCTGTCCGGACCCGATGCCGGCGGTCATTTCGACCTGCTGGCCTTCCTGCTGGTCCTGGTGCTGACGTGGATCCTGGTCGTCGGGACGAAGCTCTCGGCCCGCATCACCGCAGTCGTCGTCGCCATCAAGGTCACCGTCGTGCTGCTGGTCATCATCGCGGGCCTGTTCTTCATCAAGTCCGACAACTACTCGCCGTTCATCCCGCCGGCCCAGCCACAGGCCGAGGGCGTCAGCGGCTGGCACTCGCCGCTGGTCCAGCTGCTGTTCGGCTACGAGCCGACCAACTTCGGCGTCATGGGCATCTTCACGGCGGCCTCGCTCATCTTCTTCGCCTTCATCGGCTTCGACGTGGTGGCCACCGCGGCCGAGGAGACCAGGAACCCCCAGCGGGACATGCCGCGCGGCATCCTCGGATCGCTGCTGATCTGCACGGTCCTCTACGTGGCCGTGACGCTGGTCGTGACCGGCATGCAGAAGTACTCGGAGATGTCGCCGACCGCGCCGCTCGCCGAGGCCTTCAAATCGGTGAACCAACCGTTCTTCTCGGGCGCCATCAGTCTCGGCGCGTCCGTCGGGCTGATCACCGTGTGCATGATCCTGCTGCTCGGCCAGACCCGCGTGTTCTTCGCCATGAGCCGTGACGGACTGCTGCCGCGCACCTTCTCCGTCACCCACCCCAAGTACCGCACCCCCTACCGCGCGACCATCCTGCTCGGTGTGGTCATCGCCGTCGTCGCCGGTTTCACCAGCCTGGAGAAGCTGGCGGAACTGGTGAACATCGGCACCCTGTTCGCCTTCGTGGTCGTCGCCCTCGGCGTGATCATCCTGCGCAGGACCCGCCCCGACCTGCACCGGGCCTTCCGCACCCCGTGGGTGCCGGTGGTGCCGATCCTGTCGATCCTCGCCTCGCTCTGGCTGATGCTGAACCTGCCGGCCGAGACCTGGCTGCGCTTCGGCATCTGGATGGTCATCGGCGTCATCGTCTACTTCGCCTACGGACGCCGGCACAGCCGTCTGGGCAAGGTCGGCGCGGACGCCAAGTTCTGAGGGACCACCGGCGCGCGAACGGCGGAGCCGGCCGTACGGTCACCCGTACGGCCGGCTCCGTGTGCGCGGGCCCCCTCGTCAGCCCTTGGCGGGGGAGTCCTTCGCGGAGGCGGGGACCTTCTCGTCCTTGCGCAGCGCGTCCCACAGCTGGGTGGCCTGCGGCTCGGCCACCACCACGCGGTTGGGGTCCACCTTGTCGTAGGCGACCGGCAGCATGATGGTCTCCATCGTCTCCGGGTTCACGCCCTTCATGCTCTGCGCGAAGTCGGACAGCGCGGTGAGCGAGGCCAGGTCGGAGTCCGTGGTCAGCGACTTGGTGCCGGCGTCCGCGAGCTTGTAGAGCCGCGCCGGGCTGCCGAGGGCGTCCTGCTTCTTGATCTCCGAGAGCATCGCCAGCATGAACTGCTGCTGCAGGCCGATGCGTCCGAGGTCGCTGCCGTCCCCGTAGCCGTACCGGGTACGGACGAACTTCAGCGAGTCGGTGCCGTTCAGCCGGTGCGTGCCCGCGTCGAGCTTCAGACCGCCCTTGGCGCCGCTCATCGGCTTGTCCAGGGTCACGGTGACCCCGCCCAGCGCGTCCACCAGGCCCTTGAAGCCGGCGAAGTCCACCTCGACGAAGTGGTCCACGCGCACACCGGACATCTGCTCGACGGTGTTGACGACACAGGCCGGGCCGGCGAGCGAGTAGACGGAGTTGAACATGACCCGCTTCGCGGACGGCACGGACTTGCCGCTGCGGTCCTTGCACTCGGGCCGGGTGATCAGGGTGTCGCGGGGGATGCTCACCGCGGTGGCCTTCGCCCGGCCCTCGGGTATGTGCACCAGCATCGCGGTGTCCGAGCGGGCCCCGCTGACGGCGCCGTGGTCGAGGTCGCCGTTGGCCCCGGCCCGTGAGTCGGAGCCGAGCACCAGGACGTTCTGCGCGTTGGCGACCACCTTGGCGGGCCGGTTGTCCCCGATCGCCTGGTCCAGGTCGACGCTGTCGATGTTGCCGTTGAGGTGGCTGTACGTCCACCAGCCCGCCCCGGCCGCGCCCAGGATCAGCACGGCGACCAGCAGCAGGGTGATCCGCAGAATGCGGCGTCGGCGGCGCCTGGGCCGCGCGTGCGTTTCCGTCATGGGGGTGAATCTTAGACAGGTATTCGAACGGCCGGAGCCCGCCCCCCGCAGGAGACGGGCCCGGCCGTCGAACAGCCCGCCACGACCCGGACTACGCCGGGACGCTCGCGGTGCCGGGGGCGAGGAACCTCTTGCCGTTCACGCGCTCCGAGACGCCCTCACGGTCCAGGTACGGCGTGATGCCGCCCAGGTGGAAGGGCCAGCCGGCACCGGTGATGAGGCAGAGGTCGATGTCCTGGGCCTCGGCCACGACACCCTCCTCCAGCATCAGACCGATCTCCTGCGCCACCGCGTCCAGGACGCGGTCACGGACCTGCTCCTCCGTCAGGACGGAGTCGCCCTGCTGCAGGAGGGCGGCGACCTCGGGGTCCAGCTCCGGCTTGAAGTCGTTCTCGGCGGAGTAGACGTAGAAGCCGCGCTTGCCCGCCTCGACCACGCGCTTGAGGTTCGGGGAGACGGTGAAGCGCTCCGGGAAGGACCGGTTCAGGGTCTCGGAGACGTGCAGACCGATCGCCGGACCCACGAGCTCCAGCAGCACCAGCGGGGACATCGGCAGGCCGAGCGGCTCGATGGCCTTCTCCGCCGTGGCGACCGGGGTGCCCTCGTCGATGACGTTCTGGATCTCGCCCATGAAGCGGGTCAGGATGCGGTTCACGACGAACGCCGGGGCGTCCTTGGTGAGGACCGCGGTCTTCTTCAGCTTCTTGGCGACACCGAAGGCCGTGGCCAGCGAGGCGTCGTCGGTCTGCTCACCGCGGACGATCTCCAGCAGCGGGAGGATCGCGACCGGGTTGAAGAAGTGGAAGCCGACCACGCGCTCCGGGTGCTTCAGCTTCGAGGCCATCTCCGACACCGACAGCGAGGAGGTGTTGGTGGCGAGGATCGCGTGCGCCGGGGCGACCGCCTCGACCTCCGCGAACACCTTCTGCTTGACGGACATCTCCTCGAACACGGCCTCGATGATGAAGTCCGCGTCCGCGAAGCCCTCGGCCTTGTCCAGGACGCCGCTCACCAGGGCGGTCAGGCGGTTGGCCTTGTCCTGGTTGATGCGGCCCTTGCCGAGCAGCTTCTGGATCTCGGCGTGGACGTAGCCCACGCCCTTGTCCACGCGCTCCTGGTCGATGTCGGTGAGCACCACCGGCACCTCCAGGCGGCGCAGGAACAGCAGCGCCAGCTGCGAGGCCATCAGGCCCGCGCCGACGACGCCGACCTTGGTGACCGGACGGGCCAGGGACTTGTCCGGGGCGCCGGCCGGGCGCTTGGCGCGCTTCTGGACCAGGTTGAAGGCGTAGATGCCCGAGCGCAGCTCGCCGCCCATGATGAGGTCGGCCAGGGCCGTGTCCTCGGCGTCGAAGCCGGCCTGCAGGTCGCCCGACTTGGCGGCGGCGATGATGTCCAGCGCGCGGTAGGCGGCCGGAGCGGCGCCGTGCACCTTGGAGTCCGCGATGGAGCGGCCCTTGGCGACGGCCGCGTCCCAGGCGTCCCCGCGGTCGATCTCCGCGCGGACGACCTCGGTGGTGCCGTTCAGGACGTTCGCGGTCCACAGGAGCGACTGCTCCAGGAAGTCCGCGCCCTCGAAGATCGCGTCGGCGATGCCGAGCTCGAAGACCTGCTTGCCCTTGAGCTGACGGTTCTGGTTCAGCGAGTTCTCGATGATGACCGAGACCGCGCGCTCCGCGCCGATCAGGTTCGGGAGGATGGCGCAGCCGCCCCAGCCCGGAACCAGGCCGAGGAAGACCTCGGGCAGCGAGAAGGCCGGGATGGCCTTCGAGACGGTGCGGTAGCTGCAGTGCAGGCCGACCTCGACGCCGCCGCCCATCGCCGCGCCGTTGTAGTAGGCGAAGGTGGGGACCGCCAGCGCGGAGAGGCGCTTGAAGACGTCGTGGCCGCCCTTGCCGATGGCGAGCGCCTCGTCGTGCTGCTTCAGCAGCTCGACGCCCTTGAGGTCGGCGCCGACCGCGAAGATGAACGGCTTGCCGGTGATGCCCGCGCCGACGATGGTACCGGCGGTGGCCTCCTGCTCGACCTGGTCGATCGCCGCGTTCAGGTTGGCGAGGGACTGCGGGCCGAAGGTGGTCGGCTTGGTGTGGTCGAAGCCGTTGTCCAGCGTGATGAGCGCGAAGCGCCCGGCGCCGAACGGCAGGTCCAGGTGACGGACGTGCGCGGACGTGACGACCTCGTCCGGGAACAGCTCGGCCGCGCCCTTCAGGAGCTCAGCGGTGGTGCTCACTTGGAGTCTCCCTCGGCGTTGAAGTTCGGGTTCTCCCAGATGACCGTGGCGCCCATGCCGAAGCCGACGCACATGGTGGTCAGGCCGTAGCGGACGTGCGGCTGCTCCTCGAACTGGCGGGCCAGCTGCGTCATCAGACGCACGCCGGAGGAGGCCAGCGGGTGACCGAAGGCGATGGCGCCGCCGTACTGGTTCACGCGGGCGTCGTCGTCGGCGATGCCGTAGTGCTCCAGGAACGCGAGGACCTGGACCGCGAAGGCCTCGTTGATCTCGAAGAGACCGATGTCGTCGATCGTCAGGCCGGCCTGGGCCAGGGCCTTCTCGGTGGCCGGGATCGGGCCGTAGCCCATGACCTCCGGCTCGACACCCGCGAAGGAGTACGAGACCAGGCGCATCTTGACCGGGAGGTTGTTCTCGCGGGCGAAGTCCTCGGACGCGATGATCGCGGCGGTGGCACCGTCGTTGAGACCGGCGGCGTTGCCCGCGGTGACCCGGCCGTGCGTACGGAACGGCGTCTTCAGGCCGGCCAGGTTCTCCAGCGTGGTGCCCGGGCGCATCGGCTCGTCGGTGGTGACCAGGCCCCAGCCCGTCTCACCGGCCGCCTCGTTGGTGTTGCGCACCGAGATCGGGACCAGGTCCTGCTGGATCTTGCCGTCGGCGTACGCCTTGGCGGCCTTCTCCTGCGAGCGCACGGCGTACTCGTCGGCGCGGAGCTTGGTGATCGTCGGGTACCGGTCGTGCAGGTTCTCGGCGGTCATGCCCATGAACAGGGCGGACTCGTCGACCAGCTTCTCGGAGACGAAGCGCGGGTTCGGGTCGACGCCCTCGCCCATGGGGTGGCGGCCCATGTGCTCGACACCGCCGGCGAGGGCGACGTCGTACGCACCGAAGGCCACACCGCCCGCGACGGCGGTCACGGCGGTCAGCGCGCCGGCGCACATGCGGTCGATGGAGTAGCCCGGTACGGACTGCGGGAGGCCCGCGAGGATGCCGGCGGTACGGCCCAGCGTCAGGCCCTGGTCGCCGATCTGCGTGGTCGCGGCGATGGCGACCTCGTCGATCTTCTTGGGGTCCAGGTCCGGGTTGCGGCGCAGCAGCTCCCGGATCGCCTTCACGACGAGGTCGTCGGCGCGGGTCTCGTGGTAGATGCCCTTCGGGCCCGCCTTGCCGAACGGGGTGCGGACGCCGTCGACGAAGACGACGTCCCTGACGGTACGAGGCACGTTGGCTCTCCTCCAGGTGCGGGTGTGCACTGCTGCGCGGGGGCGCGTTCGGCCGGTGTGGCTGAGCGCCCGCTCACCCGGCCCATGCTACTTGCGGGTAACCAATGTGCACACCCCCTCCCCGAGGAGCGGCGAAGGTCACACTCCGCACGCGCCGCCGGGTCGGGCGACGACAGAGCCCCCGGCCGGGGGCCGGGGGCTCTGCGAGGGGGGGCGGGGCCTGCTCAGGCCGTGGCGGCCAGGGCCGTGACCAGGACCGGGGTGACCTGTTCGATCTGCCAGGGGCGGGCGCCGTGGAGGGCCAGCGCCCGGGACACCGCGTCCGCGTCCAGCCGCTGCGGGGGCTCCCAGCACACGCGGCGGACCGTGTCCGGGGTGATCAGGTTCTCCTGGGGCAGGTTCAGCTCCTCCGCCAGCGCAGAGACGGCCGTGCGGGCGGCGGCCAGCCGGGCCGCGGCGGCCGGGTCCTTGTCGGCCCAGGAGCGCGGCGGGGGCGGGCCCGCGGGGGTCGCGCCCGGCTGCGGCAGCTCGCTCTCCGGCAGCGCCTTCGCCCGGTCCACGGCGGCCATCCACTGGTCGAGCTGGCGGCGGCCCATCCGCTGCCCGTAGCCGGGCAGGGCCGACAGGGTGTGCACGTTCGCGGGCAGCGCCAGCGCCGCCTCGACGATCGCGGCGTCACCCAGCACCTTGCCCGGCGACACGTCGCGCCGCTGCGCGATCCGGTCCCGGGACTCCCACAGCTCCCGCACGACCGCCATCTGCCGGCGGCGGCGCACCTTGTGCATGCCGGACGTACGGCGCCACGGGTCCTTGCGGGGCGGGGCCGGCGGCGCGGAGGCGATCGCGTCGAACTCCTGGTGGGCCCACTCCAGCTTGCCCTGGCGGTCCAGTTCCTTCTCCAGCGCGTCCCGGAGGTCCACGAGGAGCTCCACGTCCAGAGCGGCGTAGCGCAGCCACGGCTCGGGCAGCGGGCGGGTGGACCAGTCGACGGCGGAGTGGCCCTTCTCCAGGGCGTAGCCGAGAACGCTCTCGACCATCGCGCCGAGGCCCACCCGGGGGAAGCCGGCGAGCTGGCCCGCCAGCTCGGTGTCGAACAGCGAGGTCGGGACCATGCCTATTTCGCGCAGGCAGGGCAGGTCCTGGGTGGCGGCGTGCAGGATCCACTCGGTGCCGGAGAGCGCCTCGCCCAGGGCGGACAGGTCGGGGCAGCCCACCGGGTCGATCAGCGCGGAGCCGGCCCCCTCGCGGCGCAGCTGCACGAGGTAGGCGCGCTGGCCGTAGCGGTATCCGGAGGCGCGCTCGGCGTCCACGGCCACGGGGCCGGTGCCCGCGGCGAAGGCCGCGACCACTTCGGCGAGGGCGTCCGCGTCGGCGACCACCGGGGGGATCCCCTCACGGGGCTCCAGCAACGGGATCGGCACCCCACCGGGCGGAACAACGACGTCGTCCGGGGGGCCGCCCCCGGTGGTGGTGCGCAGGTCTGCTGCGGTCTCTTGGGCGTCGGTCACCGGTCAAGGGTATCCGTGGATGCGACGCGCCCGTCGCCGGAACGTTCCGTCGACGGGCGCGATCAGTACGCGGGGTGTTGTCCGGGGGTCTCCCGGACGTCTATCCGGGGGTCGCGGCCCGCGTTCAGTGGATGATCCCGGTGCGCAGTGCCACGGCGACCATGCCCGCGCGGTCACCGGTGCCCAGCTTGCGGGCGATGCGGGCGAGGTGGGACTTGACGGTCAGGGCGGACAGGCCCATCGAGACGCCGATGGCCTTGTTGGACTGGCCCTCCGCGACGAGGCGCAGGACCTCGACCTCGCGGCCGGAGAGGCTCGCGGTAGCCGCCCGGGTGGCTCGGGGCACCCGGGGGGCGGCGGTGCATGCGGGCGGCGGCTGCGCCGATGGGGGCGGCGCCGGGCCGGGTGGGGAGCCCGATGTTGGTGCGCGTACCGGTGACGACGTAGCCCTTCACGCCGCCCGCGAGGGCGTTGCGCACGGCGCCGATGTCGTCGGCGGCGGACAGGGCCAGGCCGTTGGGCCAGCCTGCTGCGCGGGTCTCGGAGAGCAGGGTGAGACCGGAACCGTCGGGCAGGTGCACGTCGGCCACGCAGATGTCGCGCGGGCTGCCGACGCGGGGGCGGGCCTCCGCGATGGACGACGCCTCGATCACGTCACGCACGCCGAGGGCCCACAGATGGCGGGTCACGGTGGAACGTACGCGCGGGTCGGCCACGACGACCATGGCCGTCGGCTTGTTCGGGCGGTAGGCGACCAGGCTTGCGGGCTGCTCGAGAAGAACGGACACCTAGGCCTCCTGGGGGAGTGGCGGGACGGCCGGCTCGGGGAAGGGAAGCCGGTGCGAACCGTGCGGATGGTCACTGACTCCTTCGGCACGTCACCCGCCCGGCTTTAGGGAATGATCACGATTTGGTGAGTAACAATTCGGGCAATTCAGACGCATGATCGATCATCGGGTGATCAGAAGCCCGCAACGGAGGCCGCGTTGTGACACACGCCCGCGAACTTCGACCGGTCGTTCCCCGTGCGGCCGCGGCCGTCCGGCCCCGCGCCTACGGGTGGTGCGGACCGCGGCGCTGTGGCAGGGAGACCACACCCGTCGCCGTGTCCGTCGGACCCACCGGGGGCAGGCCCGCGATCTGGCAGATCAGCTCGCACCAGGCCGCCAGGTGCGCCGGGGTGTCCGGGACCCCGCCCACCCCCTCGCGCGGCGTCCACGAGGCCCTGATCTCGATCTGCGTCGCCGGCCGCCGCTCCGCGAGCCCGCCGAAGTAGTGCGAGCTCGCCATGGTGACCGTGCCGCTCGCCTCGCCGTAGGCCAGCCCGCGGGCCTCCAGGGCCCCCGTCAGCCAGGACCAGCACACCTCCGGCAGCAGCGGGTCGGCGGCCATCTCGGGCTCCAGCTCCGCCCGCACGAGCGTCACCAGCCGGAAGGTCCCGTGCCAGGCGTCGTGCCCGGCCGGGTCGTGGAGCAGGATGAGCCGGCCGTCGGCCAGGTCGTCCTCCCCGTCCACCACCGCGGCCTCCAGCGCGTAGGCGTACGGCGCCAGCCGCTGGGGCGGCTTCGTCGGGTCGATCTCGACCCCCGGACGCAGCCGGGCCTTCTTCAAACCTTCGACCGCCCGGCGGAACGGGAGTGGGACGGAGCTCTCCTTCGCACTGTCCGTACCGTCGGCGCCATCTGAAAATCGTCCCTGAGCCGCAGCCATGCGGGGAAGACTAGGCGGTATGTGAGCCCGTACGGCGCAGGGACACCCGTGCCGGGACGGGCACTTCTTCATACGTGCGAAGATTTGGGTCGTGAGCGCCAACGACAGCCCCCAGGGCCAGCCGAGCCAGACGTACGATTCCGCCTTCCTGAAGGCGTGCCGGCGCGAGCCGGTACCGCACACGCCGGTGTGGTTCATGCGGCAGGCCGGGCGCTCGCTCCCCGAGTACCGCAAGGTCCGCGAGGGCACCGCGATGCTGGAGTCCTGCATGCGGCCCGACCTGGTCACCGAGATCACCATGCAGCCGGTGCGCCGCCACGGCGTCGACGCGGCGATCTTCTTCTCCGACATCGTGGTCCCGCTCAAGGCCATCGGCGTCGACCTGGACATCAAGCCGGGCGTCGGCCCCGTCGTCGCCCAGCCGATCCGCCGCCGCGAGGACCTCGCACAGCTGCGCGACCTCACTCCTGAGGACGTCCGGTACGTCACCGAGGCGATCGGCATGCTCACGGGTGAACTGGGCTCCACGCCGTTGATCGGTTTCGCGGGCGCGCCCTTCACCCTCGCGAGCTACCTGGTCGAGGGCGGCCCCTCGAAGAACCACGAGCACACCAAGGCCCTCATGTACGGGGACCCGCAGCTCTGGGCCGACCTGCTGGACCGTCTCGCGGAGATCACCTCCGCCTTCCTGAAGGTCCAGATCGAGGCCGGCGCCTCCGCGGTCCAGCTCTTCGACTCCTGGGTCGGCGCGCTCGCCCCGGCGGACTACCGCCGCTCCGTCATGCCCGCCTCGGCGAAGGTCCTGCAGTCCGTCGCCTCCTACGGGGTCCCCCGCATCCACTTCGGCGTGGGCACCGGCGAGCTGCTCGGCCTGATGGGCGAGGCCGGCGCGGACGTCGTGGGCGTCGACTACCGGGTCGCGCTCGACGAGGCGGCCCGCCGGGTCGGCCCGGGCAAGGCCCTCCAGGGCAACCTGGACCCGGCCGTGCTCTTCTCCACCACGGAGGCGGTCGAGGCCAAGACGGACGAGGTCCTCGCGGCCGCCGCCGGCCTGGAGGGCCACATCTTCAACCTCGGCCACGGCGTCCTCCCCACCACCGACCCCGAGGCCCTGACCCGCCTGGTGGACTACGTCCACACCAGGACGGCGCGCTGAGCGGAGAACCGCACACCGGCAGGACCGCGGACGTCGGCCCGCACCCAGCGTCCCGCGGCGCGTGCCGACGTCCCGCACGTCCGGCGGCCGTGCCGCCGGAGCCGCGCGTCGTGCGCGGGGGTCAGACGCCTGCTGCGCGGACAGCGGAGACCGCCTTGCGGGCCGCCACCAGCACCGGGTCCCAGACGGGGGAGAACGGCGGGGCGTAGCCGAGGTCGAGCGAGACCACCTGCTCCACCGTCATGCCCGCCGTGAGGGCCACCGCCGCGACGTCCACGCGCTTCGCGGAACCGGCGCCGCCGACGATCTGCACGCCCAGGAGCCGGCCCGTACGGCGTTCCGCCAGCATCTTCACCGTCATCTCCGCAGCGCCCGGGTAGTAGCCCGCCGTGTTGGTGGAGGTGATGGTGGCCGTCACGAAGCGCAGGCCCGCTTCCAGCGCGTCGCGCTCGCGCAGCCCCGTACGGGCGATCTCCAGGTCGCACACCTTGCTGACCGCCGTGCCGACCACCCCCGGGAAGGTCGCGTAGCCGCCGCCCACGCCCGAGCCGATGACCTGGCCGTGCTTGTTGGCGTGGGTGCCCAGCGGAATGTGCCGGGTGCGGCCCGCGACCAGGTCGAGGACCTCCACGCAGTCACCGCCCGCCCAGACGTCCTCGTGACCCCGCACCCGCATCGACAGGTCCGTGAGGATCCCGCCCGCGGGGCCGAGCGGCAGGCCGGCGGCGCGGGCCAGCGCCGTGCGCGGCTCCACGCCGATGCCCAGCACGACCACGTCCGCCGGGTACTCCTGCCCGCTCGCCGTGGCCACCGCGCGGGCCCGGCCCTCCTCGTCCGTGAGGATCTTCGTCACCTCGGCGCCCGCCACCGTGACGATCCCCATGCGGTTCATCGCGGTGTGCACCAGGCCGCCCATGTCCGGGTCCAGCGTGGCCATCGGCTGCTCGCCCCGGTGCAGGACGGTCACCTCGTAACCCCGCAGCACCAGGGCCTCCGCCATCTCCACGCCGATGTAGCCCGCGCCGACCACGACCGCCCGCCGGCCCCGCGTCCGCTCCAGCGCGTCCATGAGGCGCTGGCCGTCGTCGAGGGTCTGGATGCCGTGCACGCCGTGCGCGCCGATGCCGGGCAGGCGCGGGCGGACGGGCCGGGCGCCCGTGGCCAGGACGAGCTTGTCGTAGTGCGTCCAGGCCTCGGACCCGGCGTCCAGATCGCGGGCGCGGACCCGGGAGCCGGCCAGGTCGAGCTCCACCACCTCGGTGCGGGTGCGCAGGTCGATGTCCCGGGCGCGGTGCTCCTCGGGGGTGCGGGCGATCAGGTCGTCGCGCCCGGGGACCAGGCCGCCCACCCAGTACGGGATGCCGCACGCCGAGTACGAGGTGAAGCGCCCGCGCTCGAAGGCGACGATCTCCAGCTCCTGCGGGCCCCTGAGCCTGCGGGCCTGCGACGCGGCGGACATCCCCGCCGCGTCGCCCCCGACCACCACCAGTCGTTCCGTCACCATCTCCCGTACCGCCCCTTCACCTGTGTCGACTGATGAACACGCTACGGGCGGACGCGCGTTCAGTCCCGCACGTCCTCCTCGCCGCCCGCGTCCGCGGCCGGAGCCGCGGCCGTGTCCCGGGGGGCCTTACGGGCCGCGGGCACCGGCAGCCGCTTCGGGGTCAGGCCCGTCTTCGGGCGGGCCGGCCGCCACCGCCGGTACGCCCGGACCAGCAGCGCCACCACCGCGGCCGTCACCAGGAACGGCAACAACGCGCCCAGCGCCACCAGCAGGTAGCGCAGGACCTTCGTGAAGGCGTCCCAGCCGCCGCTCAGCGCACCGAGGAAGGTGGGCTCGTCCTTCCTCTCCTCCTCGGCGGGCGCCGGCTCCGAGACCTCCAGCGTGATCGTGCCCATCGAGGTCTGGTCCTTCAGCGCCGTCTGCTGCGCCAGCAGCGACTCCAGATCCGACTGACGCCGGCTCAGCTCGCTCTCCAGCATCACCACCTCGCTCAGCGCCGAGGCCTTGCCCATCATCTCCCGCACCCGCGCCACGCTCGCCTGCTGCGAGGAGACGCGGCTGCCGATGTCGGCGACCTTCTCGGTGACGTCCTGCGCGTCGACCTTGCGGTGCAGCAGCTTCCCGCTGCCCTCCATGGCCCCGAGCACGGCGTCGTAGCGCTCGCCGGGCACCCGCAGCGTCACCGTCGACGTCATCCGGCCGTTCTCGCCGCGCCTGGTCGACTCGTTGCCGACGTACCCGCCCGCGCCGTCGGCCGCGGTGCGGGCCGCGGCGAGGGCCTTCTGGACGTCCGCCGTCTCGATCCCGAGCGTGGCCGTGCGGATGACGTTCGGACGGACCGCGACCGGCGCCCCGTCGGTCCTGCCGGAAGAGCCCGCGGACCCCGCCGGGGCCGGTGCCGCCGCTGCGCCCGCCGCCCCCTCCCGGGCCTTGCCGTCCGCCGCGGGCGGCGCGACCGCCGCCTTGTCGCTCGCCGCCCCCTGGCCGTCCGCACCGCAGCCGGTGAGCGTGAGGGCCCCGGCCAGGGAAAGGGCGGCCAGTGCCGCCGCCGCGTGAGCACGCATCTTCCAAACCCCCGATGATCGACTGGTGTTGCCGTGTGGACGTACAGGGTCCCGTCGCGGGTTTCGCACGCGCGGTTCCGGACCGGTCCCGATGCGGTCACGGTCCGGCCTCGGAGATCGATCTGCGACGATGTGTCCATGCACGAAGCGGACATGCGTACGGACCGGCCGGCGAGCCCCACCCGGTCCAGCGGCGCCCCGGGCCACGTCGTCGTCATCGGCGGCGGCATCGCGGGCCTCGCGGCCGCCCACCGGCTCCTCGCCGCAGGCGCCCGGGTCACGCTCCTGGAGGCCGGACCGAGGCTCGGTGGCAAGCTCCGCTCCGGCGAACTCGCCGGGGCCCCCGTCGACCTCGGCGCCGAGTCCATGCTCGCCCGCCGGCCCGAGGCCGTGGCCCTCGCCGAGGCCGTCGGCCTGGGTGACGCAGTGCAGCCGCCCGCCACGGCCACCGCGCACCTGTGGACCCGCGGCGCGCTGCGGCCGATGCCGCGCGGCCACGTCATGGGCGTCCCCGGAGACCTCGGACCGCTGGCCGCCTCCGGGGTCCTCTCCGCCGAGGGCCTGGCCCGCATCGAGGCCGAGCGCACGCTGCCGCCCACCGAGATCGGCGAGGACGTCGCCGTCGGCGAGTACGTGGCCGCCCGCCTCGGCCGCGAGGTCGTCGACCGCCTCGTCGAACCTCTGCTCGGCGGGGTGTACGCGGGCGACGCCTACCGCATCTCCATGCGGGCCGCCGTGCCCCAGCTCTTCGAGGCCGCCCGCACCCACGCACTGCTGGGCGACGGCGTGCGGGAGATCCAGCGCCGGGCGCAGTCGCAGCCCCAGCAGGCCGGCCCCGTCTTCGCCGGCCTCGACGGGGGCATCGGACGCCTCCCGCTCGCGGTGGCAGAGGCCTGCCGCGCGGCCGGAGCACGCATCGTCACCGGCGCCCCCGTCCGCGAGGTCCTCCGTACGGCCGACGGCTGGCGCGTGGTCGCCACCGAGGAGACCCTCGACGCCGACGGCGTCGTCCTGGCCGTCCCGGCCGGGCCCGCCGCCCGGCTGCTGGACGCCCTCGCGCCGGCCGCCGCCGCCGAGCTGGACCGGGTCGAATACGCCTCCATGGCGCTGATCACCATGGCCTTCCGGCGCCGCGACCTGCCCGAGGCCGTCTCCGCAGGCGGAGCCAGCGGCTTCCTCGTCCCGCCCGTCGACGGCCGCACCATCAAGGCGTCCACCTTCTCCAGCAACAAGTGGGCCTGGGCCGGCGCCGATCCCGACCTCTTCCTGCTGCGGACCTCCGTCGGCCGGTACGCCGACGAGCGCGACCTGCAGCGCGAGGACGGCGACCTCGTCGAGGTGTCCCTCACCGACCTCGGCGAGGCCGTGGGCCTGACGGCCCGGCCGGTGGCCTCCACCGTCACCCGCTGGGAGGGCGGGCTGCCCCAGTACCCGGTCGGCCACCTCGGCCGGGTCGCCCGCATCCGCGGCGCCGTCGAGGCCCTGCCCGGCCTCGCCGTGTGCGGTGCGCTCTACGACGGCGTGGGCATTCCGGCCTGCATCGCGAGCGCCGGCCGGGCCGCCGACGCGGTGATCGCCGCGCTGACCGCACCTACGGCACCCCTGGCACCGACCACTGATCAGCGCACGGGACAATAGGCACATGACTGCACCAGAGAAGATTCCCAACGCGGGGAAGAAGGCGAAGGACCTCAACGAGGTCATCCGCTACACCCTGTGGTCCGTCTTCAGGCTGAAGGACGTCCTGCCGGAGGACCGCGCCGGTTTCGCCGACGAGGTCCAGGAGCTGTTCGACCAGCTGGCCGCCAAGGACATCACCGTCCGCGGCACCTATGACGTCTCCGGCCTGCGCGCCGACGCCGACATCATGATCTGGTGGCACGCGGAGACCGCGGACGAGCTGCAGACCGCGTACAACCTGTTCCGCCGTACCAAGCTGGGCCGCGCGATGGAGCCGGTGTGGTCGAACATGGCCCTGCACCGCCCGGCCGAGTTCAACAAGTCGCACATCCCGGCCTTCCTGGCCGACGAGGTCGCCCGCGACTACGTCAGCGTCTACCCCTTCGTCCGCAGCTACGACTGGTACCTGCTGCCCGACGAGGACCGCCGCCGCATGCTCGCCGACCACGGCAAGATGGCCCGCGGCTACCCCGACGTGCGCGCCAACACCGTCGCCTCGTTCTCCCTGGGCGACTACGAGTGGCTGCTGGCGTTCGAGGCGGACGAGCTGTACCGCATCGTCGACCTCATGCGTCACCTGCGCGCCTCCGAGGCCCGTATGCACGTCCGGGAAGAGGTGCCCTTCTACACCGGGCGCCGCAAGTCCGTCGCCGACCTGGTGGCCGGACTCGCCTGATACCTCCCCTGGGGGGAAGGACCGGAGGACGACCACACCGTCAGGTGAGTGCCTCCGGTGGATCGGGAGGCTGGTCCGAAAGACGGCCCCTGCCCCCGAAACGACGCAGCCGGAGATCCCGCCCGGAAGTTCAGACGACCGGCGGCAGCAGTGCCCTGCGGGCGCTCGCCGCCCCGTCGTCCAGCGACACCGGTGCGGGCTCCGGATGCGGCGCGCAGCGCACGCGCCACCCCGGGGTGGCGCCCGTCAGCAGATACCGCTCCACGTGCCGGTCCACGCACCCGTTGCGCCCGCCGGCCACACCGTGGGAGCCGGCCCCCGTCTCCGTCACCAGTGACGCCCGCGCACCCAGCCGCCGCTGCAGTTCCAGCGCGCCCCGGTAGGGGGTCGCGCCGTCCCGGTCCGCCGCGACCACGAGGGTCCGAGGCAGCGGCCGGGGCTGTGACCCGACGGCCACCGGCGACTGCCGCCCCCGGACCGGCCAGGACGCGCACGGCAGGTTGAGGAAGGCGTTGGCCCAGGTCTCGAAGGGCGCGGTCCTGGCCAGTTCGGTGTGGTCGCGGTCCCAGGTCTCCCAGTCCGCGGGCCAGGGGGCGTCGTTGCACAGCACCGCCGTGTAGACGGCCGTCGCGTTCTCGGCCTCGGCCGCCGCCGACGGGTCGGGGGCGGCCTGGGCGGCCAGCACCGAGGGATCGCCGCGCAGGAACGCGGCCAGGGCCGAGGCCCGGTCCGGCCAGACGTCGTCGTAATAGGCGGCCTGGAGGAACGCGGCCCGCAGTTCGCCCGTCCCGACGCTCCCGCCGGCGGGGGTGCGGGCCACCGCGTCGCGGACCCGCTCGTAGCCGGCCTGCACGGCCGCCGGGGTGGTGCCGAGCCCGTACGTGGAATGGTGCCGGGCCACCCAGGCGCGGAAGTCGTGCCACCGCGCCTCGAACCCGCGCGACTGGTCGAGGTTGTTGCGGTACCAGACGCGCCGCGGATCGGGGTCCACCGCCGAGTCGAGGACCATCCGGCGGACGTGGCCCGGGTAGAGGGTGGCGTAGACGGCGCCCAGGTAGGTGCCGTACGAGGCGCCCATGAAGGTCAGCCGCTCCTCGCCGAGCGCGGCGCGCAGCACGTGCAGGTCCCGGGCGTTGTTCAGGGTGGTGTAGTGCGCCAGGGCGGCGCCGGTCCGGCGGGCGCAGCCGCGGGCGTACGCCCTGGCCTGCGCCAGGCGTTGCATCTTGTACGCGGGGGAGGGGCGGGCCGGCTCCTGGGTGGGGCCCTGCGGGCGGGCCGCCGGGTCCCGGCAGGACAGCGGGGCCGAGCGTCCGACACCACGCGGGGCGTACCCCACGAGGTCGTAGGCGGCGGCGATCCGCTGCCAGCCGGGCAGCCCGGCGACCTGGGGGAAGTACATGCCCGAGGCGCCGGGGCCGCCCGGGTTCTGCACGAGCGCGCCCTGGCGGGCGGCGCCGCCGGCCCCGGTGGCGGCGGCCCGGCTGACGGTGAGGGAGATCTGCGGGCCGTCGGGGCGGGCGTAGTCGAGCGGGACGCGCAGGACGGCGCACCGGACGCTCGACGGCAGTGCCTCGACGGCCGGGCAGGTGCGGAAGTCGAGCCCGGTGGCGCCGCCGCCCCGGGAGGCCGCCGCGAGGGCCGCACGGCGGGCTCTGGCGGCGACGAGCGCGGCACCGGCGCCCTCGGCGTCGCTGTCGGCCGGGGCCGCCCGCGGGACGGGTGCGGCCGCGGCCGGGGGTGTGCCGAGGACGAGCAGGAGGACGGCCGCGACGGCTGTGGTGCGTGCGGTTCTCCTGCGCATGACGGCCCTGCCTCTCATCGGATGGACCGATGAGAGGCAGGCGCCGCACCTCTTGTAAAGGATCACCCGGCCGGTGTCGGCGGCCGTGACCCGGACGCCGTATCAGGAACTGCTGGAACAGCTGGAACCGCTCGAACTCGAACAGCTGGAACCGGAGGAGCTGCTGCAGCTGGAGGAGCTGCTGCCCGAGCAGCCGGAGCCGCCGCCCCCGCAACTGCTGCCGGAGGAACCGCAGCCCGAGCCCGAGGAACCGCAGCCCGAGCCCGAGGAGCCGCAGCCCGACCCGGACGACCCGCAGCCCGAACCGCCGCTGCCGCCGCCCCCGTCGCCCGCCGCGCACCAGAGCACCGGCAGCAGCTCGGGCGAGGAGTCGGACGACGACGTGTGCGTGCGGTGGTGGGAGCGCGCTCCCGCCTGGGCCGCCGCCAGCCGGGTGCCGCGCGCGGCGGGCACCAGCTGCTGGCGCAGGAACGGGTCCCGCAGGCCGCGCAGGCCGAAGAGCGCGGTCTGCACGTGCGGGGTGCGGTCGTTGACGTACGCGGAACGCATGGCGAGCAGCGCCCGCAGTCCGGCCCGGGTGACCCGGTTGCCGGACCGCGCCCTGCTGAGCAGGCCGAGGACGAGCCCCGCGAACAGGACGGGCGCCACCATCACGATGAAGGGCACGCCGTCGCCGGAGTCGAGGACGAGGCCCACGATCGTCAGCGGGATCGACGCCACCAGCCAGACCCCGCACGCGACGGCCTGGATCAGCCCCCAGCGGCGCCGGGGCCGGCCCGTGCCGGGCGGCGCGAGCAGCCCGCGGGCGGCCAGGGCGTCCCCGATCTCCTGCACGGCCGGGTCGCGCATGGCGGCGTAGCGGACCTGGTAGAGCCATCCCGAGGGGGCTCCGGCGTGGGCCTGGAGCACGGCGCGCTCGGCCGGGTCGGCCGCCCGCGCCCCGGGGCGTACCTGCACGATGCCGGGGCCGCCGACGACCAGCCGGCCGTCCCCGAGCATCGAGACGAGCGCGGCGTCCACGACGGTACCGGGACCGCCCACCAGGAACGCGGCCTCGGACAGGTCGTGGAGGCCGGCCGACGGGGCCGCCGGTGCGGGCCGGCCCCGGCGCGAGCCGCGCAGGAGCAGGACGGAGGAGACGATGACGGCGATCCAGATCGCGGCGGCGAGGATGTTCACGCTGCCCTCCCCGCGAGCGCCCGGGCCCAGCGCACGATGCGGCGCGGCGGCCTGGCTCCCGCCCGTTCCCGCCACCAGGCGGTGAGCCGGCGCCGCGCGGCCGGGTCGGCCGGCAGGTCCTGGATCAGCAGGTGCTCGGCGAAGTCCAGGGCGTCGCGGCGGTAGCCGGCGGTCATGGGCCGGCGCCTGGCGTACGTCAGGAAGGCCTCGCGGTACGGGTCGTGGCCGCCCAGGATCCCGGGCAGCTCCGGAGCCACCTTGGCGACCACGTCGGCCCGCTTGGCGGCCAGTGCCCGCACCTGCACGCGGATGCGGGCGCGGTCGAAGCCCTCGGGCACGGGGGTGCCGGCGACGAGCGCGGAGAGCAGGGCGGCCTGCCCGAGCGCCACCCGCGTCCGTGCGGCCTCACCGGCCCCCCGCGCCGCCGCGGCCTGCGGCTCCGCTCCCGTCTCCTGAGCAGGCTGGGGCTCCGGCGCGGGCTGAGGCTCCGGTACCGGCTCCGGCGCGGGCTGGGGCTCCGGTCCGGCCCCCCGTGCCCGCTCCGGCGCGGGTTGGAGCTGCCGTCCGGACCCCCGGGCCGGCTCCGGCGTCGGCTGCGGCGCGGGCTGCGGCTCCGGTACCGGCTCCGGCGCGGGCTCCGCTACCGGCTTCCGCGTCGGCTGCGGCTCCGGCGCGGCCGTGTCCGTCCCGGGCCCCGCCGGGGCTGCGCCGGCCGCGGCGGGCCGGCCGCCGGCCGTCACCACCGCGCGGATCGCGGCCAGTTCGCCCGCCAGCTCCGCCTCGGGCGGGAAGTCGTCGTCGCGCTCCAGCAGCACGCCCGCCGGCTCCACCCGCGAGCGCAGCTCGGCCAGCAGGTCGAGCACCACCGGCGGCACGGGGTGCGCGTGGGTGTCGTGCCAGACGCCGTTCCGCTCGATTCCACCCGCCACGTGCACGTACGCCAGCGCCTCCAGCGGGATCGCGTCGAGCACGGCCGCCGGGTCCTCACCCCGGTTGACCCGGTTGGTGTGCAGGTTGGCCACGTCGATGAGCAGCCGGACCCCGGTCCGCTCGACCAGCTCCGTGAGGAACTGCCCCTCGGTGAGCTCCTCGCCCGGCCACGAGAACAGCGCGGCGATGTTCTCCAGCGCCAGCGGCACCGGCAGCGCGTCCTGCGCGATCCGTACGTTCTCGCACAGCACGTCCAGCGCGTCGCGGGTGCGCGGCACGGGCAGCAGGTGCCCGGCCTCCAGCAGCGGCGAGGAGGTCCGTACGAACGCGATGTGCTCGGTGACGAGCGGCGCCCCCAGCGCCACCGCCCGCTCGCCGAGCGCCGCCAGCTTCTCCGGGTCCGGGCGGTCGGCGCCGCCGAGGCCGAGCGAGACCCCGTGCGGCACGATCCGCGTACCGCGCTCGCGGAGCCGCCCGAGCGCCTCGGGCAGGTGGCCCGGGCAGATGTTCTCGGCCACCACCTCGACCCAGTCCAGGCCGTCCAGCCGCTCGACCGCGTCCGCGATCTCCGGCCGCCAGCCGATGCCCACCCCCAGGTGTGCCATGGGCTTCATGTCCCCCCGCCCCCTCTCTTCGTACCGTGTGCGGATGTCATGGCCCCGACGCAGTCGCGCCAATCCGCACGGGGGGACGTTCAGAGCAACATTTGAGGTTCCCGGCGGGCCGCGCCGCCCGCAGGAGAGCCGTCAGAGCCGGGCGCGGAGCGCCGGATGGTCGGCGACGACGGTCGCGCTGCCGGGGGCGATCTCGGTGAAGCCGGCGTCGCGGACCACGGGCAGCCCGCTCCCGCTCAACTCCGCCCACCGCTCGCGCGCCGGGGTCCGTACGGCCAGCCGGAAGCCCGACTCCTGCCAGGCCGCCCGCTCCGTCCGCGTCAGCTCCCACCACGCCAGCTGCGCCGCGTGCCCGGCCTGGGCCATCGCCTTGCCGGCGGACATGCCGAGGTCCGGATTGAGCCACAGCACCGGCAGCGCGGAGCCGTCGGCCGCGGGAACCGGCTCCGGGTCGTCGAGGTCGGTGCCCGACACCTGGAGCTTGGCCAGTTCCTTGGGCCAGCCGTCGAGGGGCACGGGCGGGAAGACCCGGACCTCGGCGGCGTCGCCGTGGACGGTGATGCCCGGCAGGGCCTCCGCCTTGCGCCATTCCGCCCCGCGCGCCCGCCGGACCACCTTGCGGATCCGCGCGTCCTGCCAGTCGCGCACCGCCTGCGCCCACGCGCCGTCGCCCTGCGCCCGCTCGTCGGTGAGCAGCACCAGCACCGCGCGGGCCGCGGTCTCCAGGGCGTCGGTCCGGGCCGGCGGCTCCGTCTTCTCGATGCGCACCACCAGCGGCAGGACGAACTGCGGGGCCTCATCGCGCAGTGCGTGCTCCCGCCGGAAGGCGCTGTCGGCCCCGACCGACGGTACGGCCGGAATGTCGTTGGTGTGCTGGCTGCTCATCCCGCCAAGGATGCCAGGCTCCGCCTTGAGGAGGATGTCCCGGGTGGCCGGCCCGGGTGAGGATCGGTGCCATGAAGAGTGATCTTTTCGCGTCCGAGAACCTGGCCCAGCCGGCAGTGGCCCCCGGCATGAGCCTGCAGAACGCCAAGTCCGTGCGGTACCACGTCAACGGGGAGATGCTGGCCCGTCAGGGCTCGATGGTCGCCTTCCGCGGGGACCTGCAGTTCGAGCGCAAGGGCCAGGGCATAGGCGGGATGCTCAAGCGTGCCGTCACGGGCGAGGGCCTGGCGCTCATGTCCGTACGCGGCCGGGGCGAGGCCTGGTTCGCCCACCAGGCGGGCAACTGTTTCATCATCGACTTCGAGCCGGGCGACGCGCTCACCATCAACGGCCGCAACGTGCTCTGCTTCGACCCGACCCTCTCCTACGAGATCAAGATGGTGAAGGGCGCCGGCATGACCGGCGGCGGCCTCTTCAACAGCCTCTTCACCGGCACCGGCAAGCTCGCCGTCGTCTGCGACGGCAACCCCATCGTCATCCCGGTGACCGCCCAGTCGCCCGTCTTCGTCGACACCGACGCGGTGGTCGGCTGGAGCGCCGGGCTGGAGACCGGCCTGCACCGGTCCCAGTCGGTCGGCTCGATGATCCGCGGCGGCTCCGGCGAGGCCGTCCAGCTGAAGCTGAGCGGCGAGGGCTTCGTCATCGTCCGCCCGAGCGAGGTCACCGAGACGACCGCAGCACACTGACCCCGGCCGCCGCGGGGGGCCGCGTCACGTTCCGATCAGGTCGGAGACCTTCACGAAGCGGTAGCCGCGCTTGCGCAGCTCCGGGACGATCTTCCGGACGGCCTCCTCGGTGACCGGGGCGGCGCTGCGCGTGCAGTGCATCACCACCACCGAGCCGGGCTTCACGCCCGCGAGGACCTGCTCGGCGACCGCGTCCGGGTCCGTCGCGAAGGCGTCCCCGCTGACGACGTCCCACTGGACCGCCGTGACCCCGGCCGTGGACAGGGCCCGCAGCGCCGGGTCGTCGTAGCAGCCGCCGGGGAAGCGGAAGTACGGGACGGTGTTGACGGCGCCCGCCTGCCGGAAGGCGGCGAAGGCCCGGTCCACGTCGGACCGGGCGGCCGCGCCGTCGAGCGCGGGCAGTCCGTAGCAGGGGGACGTGAAGGCGTGGTGGCTGTACGAGTGGTTGGCGATCTCGAAGGTCGGGTCGGTGCCGATGGACTTGGCCTGGTCCGGGTACTCCTCGGCCCAGCGCCCCGTCATGAAGACCGTCGAGGGCACCTTGAGGGAGCGCAGCGCCGAGATCAGCCCGGGGTTGTCGAAACGCTCGCCGCCCGCGGCGCGCGGCCCCTGGTCGGAGGTCATGTCGGCGTCGAAGGTCAGCGCCACGGTCTTGTCCGCGCGCTGCTTCGCCCGCTCGAAGACGGGGGTCAGGCCGTTCGGCCCGGGGGCCAGGGTCGGCGCCTTGCCGGGGGCGCCGGCGGCCGGGCCGCCCGGCAGGGGGCTCCGGGAGGCGGCCGCGGCGCCGGGCGCGGAGGCCGCAGGGGCCGCAGGGGACGCGGGGGCGGACGCCGGGGGCGTGCCCATACGGGCTTCGCGGCCGGCGTCCGTGGGGCCGGAGCCGCCCCCGCAGCCCGCGAGGGAGGCGGTGAGGGCGGCACTGAGTGCGGCGGCGGCCGCCACCTTGCGCACGGAAATGGTCACGTACGCAAAATATATGACTATGTGACAAGTGGGCGTCAGCGGCACTCCCCGTCGTGCCGCCGATCCCCGGTCAGCGCCGCCAGGGGCCCGTCACGGCGAAGGTGGTGCCCGGCGCGTAGGCGTTGACGTACAGGGTCCGCCCGTCGGGGGAGAAGGTGACGCCGGCGAACTCCCCCCACTCCGGGGCCCCGGGCGCGCCGATGTCGTCCGCGTTGCGGGCCACCGGATAGACCTCGCCGCCCACCGTCACCCCGAACACGTACTGCGCGCCGCCGCCGTCCTCGCACACCATCAGCCCGCCGTCGGGCGCCAGACAGATGTTGTCGGGGGAGTCCCCGGGCAGCTGTACGTCGGCGGCCGGCCCGAAGAGGACGTCGAGCCGGAGCCGGGCGCGCCGCGGATCGTAGAACCACACCTGTCCGTGGTGGTCGGCCGGCGCGCCCTCGCCCCGGCGGGCGTAGCTGGACACGAAGTGGACGCCGTGGCCGCCCCAGTAACAGCCCTCCAGCTTCTGCGCGTGGGTGATGCCGCCCCGCCCGAAGTCCTGGTGCCGGATCGGGGTGGCCGCGGCCGAGGGGTCCGGTACCGGCACCCACTCCACCGGGAACTCCGCGCCGGGCTCGTCCACCGCCGCCAGGTCCGCCAGCCCCGGAACCCGCAGCGCCTCCAGGTCGCCGCCCGCGCGCAGCGAACCGGCGCCGCCGAGCGGCCGCTCCGGCAGGAACCGGTAGAACAGCCCGAAGGGCCGGACGAAGGCGTCCTCGGTCTCGTACACCACCCCGCGGTACGGGTCCACGGCGACGGCCTCGTGCGCGAAGCGGCCCATCGCGGTGAGCGGGACCGCGCCCGAGCGGTGCGGCCGGGCGGGGTCCACCTCGAAGACGTAGCCGTGGTCGCGGGAGTAGCCGGAGGTACCGGCGCGGTCCTCGGTCTCCTCGCAGCTCAGCCAGGTGTTCCAGGGGGTGCGGCCGCCCGCGCAGTTGACGGCGGTGCCGGCGAGGGCGACCCGCTCGCCGGTGACCCGCCCGTCCGCGGCGAGGTCCAGGGCCGTGCAGCCGCCGAGCGCCCCGGGGTCGTACGTCAGCCCCGGTACGGCGGGGACCCGCAGGGCGGCGGTGGCGCGGTTCTCGTGGTTGCGCACGAGCCGCACCCGGCCGCCCCCGGCGTCGAAGGCGGCCATGCCGTCGCAGTTGGCGGGGACGGCGCCCTCGCCGGAGCGCAGTGGATCACCCGCGCGCGAGAGCACCCGGTAGGTGAACCCGGCGGGCAGGTCGAGGAGCCCGCGCGGGTCGGGGAGGAGCGGCCCGTACCCGCCCCCCGCCCGGGCGGCGGCCCGGGCCGAGGCGGGGGAGCCGCCGGTGAACAGCGCGCCCAGCGCCCCGCTGAAGGCGACGGCGCCGGCCGCGAGCAGGCCGCGTCGGGAGACGGACACCGGCCCCCCTACGGACGGGTGGTGCCGGGCAGGCAGGTCACGGCCGGGTTGAAGGTCTCGTGCAGGCCGCGGGGGTTCTTCTTCCACAGCCACAGGTGCAGGGCGTAGTGGACCGGCTGGCCGGGGAAGTTGCCGGGCTTGGGGCCCTTGAACGCGGTGCCGAACATGGTCGGGCGGTCCTCGTCCGTGGTCAGCTTCTGGTCGCGGTCGTAGACCAGCCACTGCACCCCGACCAGGCGCTTGCCGCCGCGCCCGTCGTCCTCGTAGTACAGCGCCGCCGGCTTCGCCGGGTCGACGGAGTTGTCGTAGGTGTGGTTGAAGTGCGGGTAGCCGAGCGCACCGGTCCGCCCCGCCCTGTCGAACACGCAGTACTTGTCGGGGACGTAGCCGGCCGCCACCGCGTTGGCGTGCACCTGGAACGGGGCGGTCGCGCGGTACACGGCGGCCCGGTCGGCCAGGGGACGGCCGGCGTCCGGGCCGTGCCCTGCGGAGGCCGGCGGTGCGGCGAGGGCAGCCAGGGTCAGGGAGGCGGCTGCGGTGAGGGCGGGGGCGAGACGTCGGACCATGCGCGGGCTCCTCGGGACGGACGGGCTGGTGGCACAGCAGCCCTTCCCGCGGCCCGCCGAGCCCGCCCCGCCCCCGCGCCGTACACGGCACGGACGGGCGACCGCCGATCGGCCGACGGCCGGCCCGCCGCCGCCCGCCCGGCCGGTGGCCGCCCACCCGCACACCGACGGCCCCTTCCCCCCGGGCCGGCGCCTCACCCGAACGGGAGCCGGGCCGTTTCGCGGCGCACCGGCACGGGGAACCGGTGAGTCCGCAGACGGCCGTTGCGACGGCCACGGCCACCGCCACGGCGGCGAGTGCGACGGAGGGTGCGGAACATGGCGCAGCGGGATACGGCCCCGAACGGCGACGGAGGACTGCGGGACATCGTCTCGGCCGTCTCCAGAGGCGCGCCGGAGTACCGGCAGTGCCCCCACCCCCTGTACGCGGC
Organism: Streptomyces sp. WAC03905; assembly: GCF_057371075.1. NCBI lineage: Bacteria > Bacillati > Actinomycetota > Actinomycetes > Kitasatosporales > Streptomycetaceae > Streptomyces > Streptomyces sp. WAC03905. The sequence continues at coordinate 1,891,135 of NZ_JBXYDZ010000003.1, read as the reverse complement.
CCTGCGCGAGCAGGACCCGGTGTGCCGGCTGACCCCTCCCCACGGGATCGACACCTATCTGATCACCCGCCACGACGACGCCCGCGACGCCCTGTCGGACCCCCGGTTCAGCAAGGACATGCGCGGCGCCATCGACACCTACCACGCGGTGTACGGCAGCTTCTTCGACGCCCTCGACGACAACGTCCTCTTCTCCGACCCGCCGCGGCACACGCGGCTGCGCCGCATCCTGCGCGGCGCCTTCACCCCGCGGCGGGTGGAGCAGATGCGTCCGCGGATCACCGAGATCGCGGAGACGATCCTCGCCGAGTGCCGCCGGGCCGGGACGGTCGACCTGATGGCCTCGTTCGCGTTCCCGCTGCCCGTCGCGGTCCTGTGCGAACTGATGGGCATCCCGCAGGAGGACCGCCCCGAGATCCTGGAGCAGTTCGCGGTCGTCACCCGCTCCCGGTTCGACCCCAGCCGCAGGGCGGAGCTGCAGGCGGCCGAGGAGCGGCTCCAGCACCGGCTGGAACGGCTCATCTCCGACACCCGTGACCACCCGTCGGACACGTTCCTCAGTGACCTCCTCCGCGCGGAGGAACGTCTGGACGACCCCGAACTGGTCGCGTCGCTGTGGGTGCTGTTCTTCGCCGGCCACAAGACCACCGCCTACCAGATCGGCAACTCCGTCCTCAACCTGCTGCTCCACCCCGACCAGGCGGAGCGGCTCCGCCGGGACCCGCGGCTCGTCCCGGGGGCGGTCGAGGAGATGCTGCGCTTCGAGGGCTCCGTGGAGACCTCCACCTTCCGGTACGCGGCCCAGGAGGCCCGGATCCGGGACACGGTGATCCCCAAGGGCTCACTGGTGCAGATCGCGATCTCCTCGGCCAACCGGGACCCGGAGCGGTTCGCCGCCCCCGACGAGCTGGACGTGACCCGCGAGGGGCTGCAGGGCACGCACCTGGGCTTCGGCCACGGCACCCACTACTGCCTGGGGGCGCCGCTGGCGCGGCTCGAACTCGAGATCGCGCTGACCTGCCTGCTGCGGGACTTCCCCGACATGCGTCCGGTGGACCTGGAGGAGACCCGGGGCGCGTGGCTCAAGGGCCCGGTCCCGGCCTTCCGGGGGCTGGAGCACCTGCGGGTCGTCCTGGAGCCCTCGCGGCCCGACGGCGACCCGGGCGAGCCGACCCTGGCCACCGTGGCCTCCGGAAAGTGACCCAGACCCCGATGGGCGGTGGATTGGCATGACGGATTCCGTGAGTACCCCCGTGCGGCTCCTGGGAACCCCGGCGGACGAACTGCGCATCGCCGCGGTGGGCACCAGCGAGGTCATCCGGATCGCCCGGGGTCCCTCCGTGCCGGCCGCGGACGCCGGCCCGGCGGGCACGGTCCACTCGAAGATCGACATGCACCACCACTACTGCGCCCCGGAGTGGCGGGAGTGGGCGGTGCACCACGGGCTGGTCCGGCCGGAGCAGCTGCCCCCGTGGTCCCGGCTCGACACCGAGGCGTCGATCAGGTTCATGGACGACGCGGGCATCACCACCGCCGTCCTCAAGCCGATGCTGCCCGCGCGCTACCGGTCGTCGGCGCAGCTGCGCGAGGCGGTCACCATCACGCTGCGGTCGATGATCGAGGTGGCGACCTCGCACCCGGGCCGGTTCTCGTACTACGTGCCGCTCTTCCTGGACGACCAGGAGGCCTCGTCCTGGGCCGTGCGCCGCGGCCTCGGGCAGCTGGGCGCCGTGGGCGTCAACGTCACCGCCAACTACGGGGGCGTCTACCTCGGGGACCCCGCCTACGACCGGCTCTTCCACGAGCTGAACGAACACCGCGCCGTGGTGGACACCCACCCGCACAACCTCCCGGGCGGCCCGCCCGGCGCGCCCACGGTGCCGGGCATCCCGAACTTCATGTGCGACTTCCTGCTGGACACCACCAGGGCCGCCGTGAACATGATCAGCCGCAGGACGCTGGACCGCTTCCCGGACATCTCCGTGGTCCTGCCGCACGCGGGCGGCTTCCTCCCGTACATCGCCACGCGCCTGCAGGCCCTGGGCCGATTCTGCGACCCGAGCGTGGATCCCGCCGCCGTCCGCGACCACCTGAGCCGCTTCTACTACGACACGGCCGGACCCATGGCGCCCGCCGCGACGCTGCTGGAACACGTGCCGGCCGACCACGTGCTCTTCGGCACGGACTGGCCCGCGGCCCCCGCCGACACGGTCATGGACCTGGCGCTGCCCGCCCTGGAGGCGGACCCGGCCTTCACCCCGGAACAGCTGCGGGGGATCTACCACGACAACGCGATGCGTCTGATCCCGCAGCTGGCGACGGCCTGACGGAACACGCCGGGGGGTGCGCGCCGCGCCGTGCGGCCCGCACCCCCCGGCCCGTGATCAGGCGAGCTTGGCGCTCAGGGTGATCGTGGTGCCGGTGAGGGCCTGGCTCACCGGGCAGTTCTTCTTGGCGTCCTCGGCGGCGGCGACGAAAGCGTCGTCGTCCAGGCCCGGGACCTCACCCTCCACCGTGAGGTGGATGCCGGTGATGCCCTCACCGGGCTGGAAGGTGACGTCGGCCTTGGTCTCCAGCCGGGTGGGCGGGGTGCCCGCGCCCGCGAGGCCGTGGGACAGCGCCATCGAGAAGCAGCTGGAGTGGGCGGCGGCGATCAGCTCTTCCGGGCTGGTCTTGCCGTTCGCGGCCTCGGAGCGGGCGGGCCAGGAGACGTCGTACGAACCGATGCCCGAGGAGTCGAGGGTGACGACGCCCTTGCCCTTGAGCAGGTCGCCTTCCCAGACGGTGTGCGCGTGACGCGTGGTGGCCATGGTGATCCCTTCGCAGAGGTGGGGAAACGGCCGGGCTCCCGCGGGGGAGGCCCGGCCTTCCCAAACCTACTGGGACACCAGGGGTTTCGCGTCGCGCGCCAGCGCGGTGAGCCGCGATATGGCGCGGAAGTACTTCTTCCGATAGCCGCCGTTCAGCATCTCCTCACTGAACAGCCGGTCGAAGGGCACACCGGACGCCAGCACCGGGACCTCGCGGTCGTACAGGCGGTCGGCCAGGACCACCAGCCGCAGCGCCGTCGACTGGTCCGGCACCGCGCCGACGTCGGTCAGGCACACGGCCGTGATCCCGTCCGTCAGCGCGCCGTACCGGCTCGGGTGCACCCGGGCCAGGTGCTCCAGCAGGCCGGGGAAGTCGTCCAGGCTCGCGCCCTCGGTCGCGTACGCGGCCTTGGTGACCTGCTCGTCGGAGAACGGCGCCGGAGCCTCCGGAAGGCCGCGGTGGCGGTAGTCCTGGCCGTCGATCCGCAGCGGCCGGAAGTGCGCCGACAGCCCCTGGATCTCCCGCAGGAAGTCCGCGGCGGCGAAGCGGCCCTCGCCGAGCTTGCCCGGCAGCGTGTTGGAGGTGGCGGCCAGCGCCACACCCTGCTCGACCAGGCGGCTGAGCAGCGAGGACACCAGTACGGTGTCGCCCGGGTCGTCCAGCTCGAACTCGTCGATGCACAGCAGCCTGTGCCCGCCCAGGGTCTGCACGGTCTGCTGGAAGCCAAGCGCGCCGACCAGGTTCGTGAGCTCCACGAAGGTGCCGAAGGCCTTGAGCGCGGGCTCGGCAGGGGTGGCATGCCAGAGGGAGGCCAGCAGGTGGGTCTTGCCGACGCCGTAGCCGCCGTCGAGGTAGACCCCGCGCGGACCGGAGGGGGCGGCCGGCTTCTTGGAGAACCAGCGCTTCTTGCCGGCGCCGCTCGCGTGCGCCCCGCCCAGGCCGGCGGCGAAGCCGCTCAGCACGGTGACGGCCTCGGCCTGGCTCGGCTGGGCCGGGTCCAGGTTGTAGGTGTCGAAGCGGACGGAGTCGAACCGCGGCGGCGGCACCATCTCGGCCACCAGCCGTTCGGCGGGCACCCGCGGCTCGCGCGCGCACAGGGCCTGCGGCCCGGCGTCGGCTATCGGGGGCCGGCCTGAGGTGTAACCGGAGGTGGAGAGTGATGTCGACACAGCCCTTAACTCTACGGGGCGTGGCACACTGCACCGATGCGACGCCTGTTCCCTGTGACCGATCAGACACCCTCCCGGACGCGGGAGGGGGCCGACCGGGAGTGGTCGCTCGACGAGCTCGCGGACGCCTACGCGTACCCCGAGCTGGCGGCGGACGGCCACTGGCTCCGGGCCAACATGGTCTCCACCCTGGACGGCGCGGCCCAGCACGACGGCCGCTCCCAGCCCATCTCCGGGGAGACCGACATGCGGATCTTCGGCACCCTGCGGGCCCTGGCCGATGTGGTGGTCGTCGGCGCGGAAACGGTTCGCCAGGAGGGCTACCGCCCGGCCCGCGCCCGGGACGCCTTCGCGGCCCGCCGCCAGGCCGCCGGGCAGGGACCCGCTCCCGCCATCGCGGTGATCACCGCCAGTCTCGACCTGGACTTCTCGCTGCCGCTGTTCACCTCGCCGCTGGTGCCGACCCTGGTGGTCACCGGCGCCGCCGCGCCCGCCGACCGAGTCGCCGAGGCGGTGCGCGCCGGGGCCGAGGTGGTGGTGGCCGGCGAGGGCACCGCCGTGGACGCGGCCCGCGCCGTACGGGAACTCGCCGACCGGGGGCTGCGCCGCCAGCTCACCGAGGGCGGGCCCCGGCTGCTGGGTCAGTTCGTGGCCGCCGACGCGCTGGACGAGCTGTGCCTGACGATCTCCCCGACCCTCACGGCGGGCGGTGCCCAGCGCATCGCCGGCGGGCCTTCCGTCACGGTTCCGCACCGGCTCGCGCCCGCCTGCGTACTGGAAGAGGCCGGGTTCCTGTTCACGAGCTACCGTCGGATCTGACAAGGGGCGGAATTTCCCGTTCCGCTTTGCGTCCGCTGGGCACATATACCTGCGCAGGCCCCGTGCGACAGCGGGGCAGGATGGTTTCCGCAGGGGCCGGCCGGCCGGTCTCGGCCCATGAAGGAGAGGGCGTCCGTGTTCACGAGCGTATTGATGATCGAGCAGCCGCTGACCACGGTGGACGTGGACTTCGTCACCAGCCTCCACGGAGACGACCCGGTCTCCTTCGTCGTCCTCATGCAACCCCGGGGCGACCAGGACCGACTGCTGCGCGCCATCGACGACGTAGCGCTCGGTGAGCTTCCCGGAAGCCATCCGTGAGGGTGACGAACCGGAGGGCGAGGAAGCGCTCGGCCCCGCCGCCCACGCCCTCGCGCACTCGCTGAACGCCCTGCGCCAGAAGGGCGCCAAGGCCGTCGGGCAGATCGTCGGCAAGCACCCGCTCGACAAACTGCAGTCCGTGGTGGACGAGACCGGCGCCGACGAGGTGATCGTCCTGACCTCCCCGCACTTCGTGGAGGAGTTCTTCCACCGGGACTGGGCCTCCCGCGCGCGCCACAAGGTCGGCGTTCCCGTGCTCAAGCTCTTCGCCCACAACGAATAGGCTTGGCCCCCAGAGCCCGACGCACACAAGCACCGCACTCGATCCTGGAGCGACCTGAATGAAGCCCGGCCTGCCGACCGCCATGGAACGGCCCCACTTCATCGGCATCGGCGGCGCCGGCATGTCCGGCATCGCGAAGATCCTGGCCCAGCGCGGCGGCAAGGTCGCCGGCAGCGACGCCCGCGGCGACTCCGAGACCGCCGACGCGCTGCGCGCCCACGGCGTCACGGTCCACGGCGGCCACGCCGCGGACAACCTCGCCGCAGACTCCACCTGCGTGGTCGTCTCCAGCGCCATCCGCGCCGACAACCCCGAGCTGGCCCGCGCCGCCGAACTCGGCATCCCCGTCGTGCACCGCTCCGACGCCCTCGCCGCCCTCATGGACGGTCTGCGCCCGATCGCCGTCGCCGGCACCCACGGCAAGACCACCACCACCTCGATGCTGGCGGTCTCCCTGTCGGCCCTGGGCCTGGACCCCTCGTACGCCATCGGCGGCGACCTGGACGCCCCGGGCTCCAACGCCCACCACGGCGAGGGCGACATCTTCGTCGCCGAGGCCGACGAGAGCGACCGCAGCTTCCACACGTACGCGCCGCAGGTCGCGATCATCCTCAACGCGGAACTCGACCACCACGCGAACTACGCGTCGATGGAGGAGATCTACGAGTCCTTCGAGACCTTCGTCGGCAAGGTCGTGCCCGGCGGCACCCTCGTCGTCGCCCACGGCCAGGAGGGCGCCGCCGAGATCGCCCGCCGCGTCGCGGACCGCGAGGGCCTCACCGTCGTCACGTACGGCGAGGAGGACGGCGCCGACGTCCGCATCACCAAGATCACCCCGCGCGGTCTGACCAGCGAGGTCACCGTGGTCCTGGACGGCCGGATGCTCACCTTCACCGTGTCCGTCCCCGGCCGCCACTACGCCCACAACGCCGTCGCGGCCCTCGCCGCGGGCGTCGCCCTCGGCATCCCGGCCCACAACCTGGCCTCCGCCCTCGGCAAGTACACCGGCGTCAAGCGCCGCCTCCAGCTCAAGGGCGAGGCCGCCGGCGTCCAGGTCATCGACTCCTACGCGCACCACCCCACCGAGATGACGGCCGACCTGGAGGCCATCCGCGGCGCCGCCGGCGACTCCCGGATCCTGGTCGTCTTCCAGCCGCACCTGTTCTCCCGCACGCAGGAACTCGGCAAGGAGATGGGCCAGGCCCTGGCCCTCGCCGACGCCTCCGTGGTCCTGGACATCTACCCCGCCCGCGAGGACCCGGTCCCCGGCGTCACCAGCGAGATCATCATCACCGCGGCCCGGGCCGCGGGCGCCGACGTCGCCGCCGAACACGACAAGACGGCCGTCGCCGACGTCATCGCGGGAATGGCCAAGCCCGGTGATCTCGTTCTCACCATGGGCGCGGGCGACGTCACGGACCTCGGTCCGGTCATCCTCGCGCGCCTGTCGAGCTGACCGAACGAGGGAGCGGGAGAGTCATGTCGTACGAGGTCGAGAAGACGGACGAGCAGTGGCAGGCGGAGCTGACCCCGTCCGAGTACCAGGTGCTGCGCCTCGCGGGCACCGAGCCGGCCTTCCGCGGTGAGTACACCGACACCAAGACGGAGGGCGTCTACTCCTGTCGCGGCTGTGGGGCCGAGCTGTTCCGCTCCTCGGAGAAGTTCGAGTCGCACTGCGGCTGGCCGTCCTTCTTCGACCCGAAGGACACCGACGCCGTCGAACTGCTCGCCGACACCTCGCACGGCATGGTCCGCACCGAGGTCCGCTGCGCCAGGTGCGGATCCCACCTCGGCCACGTCTTCGAGGGCGAGGGCTACCCGACGCCCACGGACCAGCGCTACTGCATCAACAGCATCTCGCTGCGCCTGACCCCCGCCGCCGACGCGGACTGACGCCGCAACGCCGCAGGAACACGACACGACCGGGCCCTCCCGGCCCCGCACCGGGCCGGGAGGGCCCGGTCGTGCCGGGTCCGCCGTCCGTTTCCCGGCCGGCCGGTGCGCGGGTTCAGCCGCTGCACTGGGTCATCTCGCCGCCCTGGCGGACGCTGTACTGGCCCGGCGGCACGTTCATGATCTGGAAGCCGCCGTTCTGGGGGATCTCGACCGTCCCGCCGAAGCCCGCCGACCCGTACACGTAGGCCGGGCCCGGGGTGAAGCCGCCACCCGACAGGTGGACCTTCCCGTTCTCCAGGACCCCCGAGGTCGAACACGTCGCGGCCGGGACCGCGGCCGGCGGGGTGTGCGGGACCGCCGCGAGGGCGGCGGGGGCGGCGACGAACGAGGCGGCCGCGAGGGGACCGAGGAGGAGGAGCCGTGTGCGCCGGTTCATGAGACGTCCTTACCGGGAGGAATCGGAAGGCCGCGCACCGCACGCCGCGGGCGGGGCCGCCTTTCCATCGTCACCCCGCCCCCTGTCCGCTGCGACCGGAGGGACGGCCTGGCCGGAACCGGACGGCAATGGTGTCGAGGACGTCGCGGTTCGGTTCCGATCCGGTCTCTGGCCTGGGGCGATCCCACGGAGATAGCACGTTCGGCGTGTGAAGACACCTATCCGTTTCTTCCGTCTGTCTGGTTATGATCGGCCCCTCACATCCCGTCACCACCCCACCGGTTGTGACCGTCCCCCCAGCAACGCCCTGCCCGGTCAGGCTGTTCGGCCACCCCTGACGTCCCCAGTCGCCCCCGCTCCCGAGGACCGATGTCTCCCATAGAACCCGAAGGCGTACGAGGGCGGTCGACGACGCGTCGCCGGCGCACCGTACGCCTGCGCACCCTCCTCATCTGGCTGGCAGTGGTCCCCACCGTGGCGATGGGCACGCAAGTCACGGTGACCGCCGACCGGTTGCTGGAGCAGTCGGCGCGGCTGCGGGCCGACGTGGAGGCCGCCGAGCGGATCGGCGCACCGCTCTACACGCTCATGGTGGACATGCAGGCGGAGCGGACCGCGACCGCGGCCCAATGGGCGGGCACCGAAGGGGCCGAGGGCGAACTGCGGGTACGGCGCGCCGCGACGGACTCGGCCGCGGAAGAGTTCGGCCGCCTCGCCGACGACCCGTCGCGGTCCTTCACCGAAGTGACCCGGCAGCTCGAGAAACTTGCCGTCCACCGCCAGCGCGCGGACACCCGCAGCGGCGCCGCCGAGAGCACGCTCGCCTACTACTCCGAGGTGATCGGCAAGGTCATCCAGGTCTACCAGCAGGAGTTCAGCCACGCCGAGGACGCCGAACTGGCCCAGGCGAGCCGCCCCGTGGTGTCGATGCTCCAGGCCACCGAGATGGTCGCGCGCGAGGACACCGTCCTGGCGCTCGCCGGACCGTCCGGAGAACTGACCTTCGTCGGTTACGACCAGTTCGTCAGCTCCCTGGGAGCCCAGCGCTACCTGCACGAGGCGCTGATCGTGCCCCACCTCGCGGACGGCGACGAGCGGTTCTACGAGCGGGTCGTCGGCTCCGCGGACTGGCAGACCAAGACACGTATCGAGAACGCGGTCCTCTCCGGGCACAAGGACACCGTCTCGGGCATCAAGGTGCCCGCCGAGGTCGGCGGCTGGAAGTCCGCCCACGCCAATTTCTCCGTGCAGATGACCACGCTCAACATCGACCTGGCGCGCTCGGTGCTGACCCGCGGCGAGGCCAAGGCCACGGAGCTGCAGACCGAGGTCGCCTGGCTGATCGCCGGCAGCGGCGGCGGGCTGCTGGCCGTCGTGGTCGTGGTCGTCTTCACCACCCGGTCGGTCCTGCGCCGCCTGCGCGAACTGCACGAGCGCACCGTGACCGTGGCCGAGGAGACCCTCCCCGACGTCGTCGCCCGGCTCCAGCGCGGCCAGACCGTGGACCCCGGGGCCCTGCCGGCCGTCGGCGGAGACCGCGACGAGGTCGGACGCATCAGCGACGCGTTCGCCCGGGCCGTCGCCGTGTCGGTCGACGGACACCGTCAGCTGGCCGCCGAGCGGCACGGGTTCGGCCTGTTCGCCTCGGGCATCGCCTCGCGCACCGGGAACCTCGTCAGCCGCCAGCTGAGCCTCACCGAGGACATCCAGGACGCCTTCGGCCACGACGAGGCGCTGCTCGCCCAGTTGATGCGCTCCGACCAGCTGACGGTCGGCATGCGGCGGCAGATCGAGAACCTCCTCATCCTGGCGGGAGGCGAGGTCCCCGACCCGCACACCGAGCCCATGCGCGTCGCCGACCTGCTGCGCGAAGCCGCCGCGGAGGTCGAGGACTTCCGGCGCATCGAGCGGCAGGCCCTGGACGAGACCAGCGTGGAGCCGAGCGCCATCAGCCGGATCAGCCACCTGCTGGCCGAGCTGCTGGACAACGCCACCCGGTTCTCCCCGCCCCGGTCCAAGGTCGTCATCCGCGCCGAACTCGTAGCGGACGGCCTGACGGTCGAGATCGAGGACCGCGGGCCGCGGGTGAGCCCCGAGCGGTACGAGGAGATGAACGGGCGCCTGCACCAGGCACCCCCCTACTCCGTCCTGGCGCAGAACGCGCACCGGCTCGGCCTCTTCGTCGTCGGCCACCTCGCCGACCAGCTGGGGGCCACGGTCACCCTGCGCCGTTCGGTGTACGGGGGGACCTGCGCGGTGGTGGTCCTCCCGGGCGGACTGCTGCTGCCGACCGAGGGGGAGCCACCGCGCGAACCCGCCCGCCCCGAACCCGCGGCGCCGCCCATGACCGCGTCAGCGGCCGCGGCGGCGGTCCCGGACACGACCGCGGCCGCCGGGCCCGACGCCGCTCCGGCGTCCGCCGCGGACGCACCGGTCGCGCATGCCGCGCCGGTCTCGCCGGACGCGCAGGCCCCGTCGGACCCCGGCGGGCCGGTCCCCGCGGAGAGCCGCGAACCCGGGCCGGAGGCGCTCACGAGCGCCGGACTGCCCAGCCGGCGCGCGAAGACGGCCCGGCCCGCGCCCGCCGCCGTACCCGCGGCCCGATCGGCCGCGGCCGCCCCCGCGCGGCCCGCCCTCCCCGAGCGCGTCCCGCAGACCCACCTCGCCGACCAGCTGCGCGCGCCCCACGCGCCGGCCGCACAGGTCCCCCAGGACACCGCGACACCCGAAGAGGTCGCCGACGCCTGGGCGGACTACGAACAGGGGACCCAGACAGTGGAAGAAGAGCTCCGACGGGATCAGTCATGACCACCTCATCGAACACCGCGGCATCCAACGACGCGATCTACAGCGTCCTCGACAACAACCTGAGCAGGATCGCCGGCATCCAGGGAGCCGTGCTCCTGTCCAACGACGGCATTCGGCTCAGCGCCTACCTCCTGGACCAGCCCCAGGCCGAGCGCATGGCCGCCGCCGCCTCCGGCATCGCCTCCACGATGAAGGCGATATCCCGGGAGATCGACGGCGGCCGCGTCATCCGCCAGCTCGTCGAGATGGACGACCGGTACCTCTGCATCGTCGGGTGCGGCGAGGGCAGCACGCTCATCGTGGTGACCTCCCGCAAGGCCCGCCTGGGCGAACTGGGCGGCGAGGCCGTCCGCACCGCGCAGGCCCTCGGCGAGTGGCTGGGCACCCCCGAGCGCGGCCAGGTGCCGAACCCGTAATGCCGCAGGACGAGCCGCAGCCCGCAAACCGCCGCCGTACGCGGCTGTACGCCCTCACCGACGGCCGTACGGCCGCTGCGCACACCGTCCTGACCATGGACACCACCATCACGGCGGCGGACGCCGACGACGCGCACGGGGGACTGCCCACCGAGTGGCAGGAGATCCTCGACCTGTGCGCGCCGCCGGGCGGGCGCGCGGTCGCGGAGATCGCGGCAAGGATGAACATCCGCCTCACCCCGATGACGCTGCTCCTCGGGGAACTGGCCGACCGCGGGCTGATCACCCATCGGCCGCCCCTGGCGGCATCCGACACCACCGACGTCAACCTGCTCATGAGAATCAGGGACAGCCTTGCCCGGATATGACACGCCCGCCCAGCCCGCCCCGGGGGAACCGGCCCCGGTCAAGATCCTCATCGCCGGCGGATTCGGAGTCGGCAAGACCACCCTGGTCGAGACGATCTCCGAGATCGAACCGCTGCGGACGGAGGAGCGGCTGACCGCCGCGGGCGTCGGCGTCGACGACCTCGAAGGCATCGAGTCCAAGAACCTCACCACCGTGGCGATGGACTTCGGCCGGATCACCCTCACCGACGCCGGCATCGTCCTCTACCTGTTCGGAACCCCGGGCCAGGAACGCTTCTGGTTCATGTGGGACGACCTCCTGGGCGGCGCCCTCGGGGCGATCGTGCTGGTCGACACCCGGCGCCTCGACCGCAGCTTCCCGGCCGTCGACTTCTTCGAGAGCCGAGGCCTGCCCTTCGTCGTCGGCGCGAACTGCTTCCACGGCGAACAGCCGTACACCGCCGAGGAGATCGGGGCCGCCCTGCACCTGCGGGATCCGGACACGCCCGTCCTCATGCTCGACGCCCGCTCGCGCACCGACGTCCGCGCGTCCCTGCTCGCGCTGCTCGACGTCCTGATCGACAAGGCGCGGCAGGCCCCGGCGGCCGTCAGCGGCTGACCGTCCCGGCCGCCACGACGTCCGCCAGGTGGTCCGCCAGGGTCCGGCGCGGGACCCAGCCCCGGGCGCGGGCCCGCGTCAGGTCCAGGACCACGGGGTGCGCCAGCTGGTCCACCGCGTACCGGCTGAGGGCCGGCTCGCCGCCCGCCAGCGCCTCGGCGACCCGGGCCGCCGCCCGGGCCGCCCGCAGCGGCAGGTGCCGGATCCGGGCCCGGACGCCGTGCGCCGCCAGGACCGCGCGGACCGCGGCGTCCCGCCCGTAGGCCTGCCCGTCGGCCACGTTGTACGCCCCCGGCGGCCAGGCCGTGGCCGCGAGGCAGGCGTCCGCCAGGTTCTCCACCGCCGTCAGGCTCAACCGGACGTCCGGACCCGGCAGCAGCAGGGTGCCCGCCCGGACCCGTGACAGCAGCCGCGGCAGCAGCGTGGTGTCGCCCGGCCCGTACACCGCCCGCGGGCGCAGCACCACCGCCCCGGCGGCCAGGGCCAGGGACTCGCCGGCCGCCTTCGTACGGCCGTAGGCGTTCAACTGCCCCGCGCGCGGATGGTCCTCACCGACCAGGGAGCGGTCCGGCCGCGGGTCGTAGACGCTGGCGCTGCTCACCCACACCACCGGCCGGCCCGCCGCGGCCCGCAGCAGGCGTTCGGTGCCGGTCACGTTGACCTCGTGCATCAGCGCCTCCGCCGCGGAGCCGGGGGAGGGGTCGCCGACCGCCGCCGCGCAGTGCACCACCAGCTCCACCCCGGTGAGGTCCGGATCACCCTGGGCGGCGTCCCAGAAGCGGTGCTCACCCAGCGGGCCGGGCCGGCGGCCCACGCACACCACCTCCGCCCCGCCCGCGGCCGCCGCACGCGCCACGTGCCCGCCGCAGAAGCCGCTCGCACCCGTGACCGCGATCACGACGCCGCCCGTACGCGCAGCGTCCGCCAGCCCGGCAGGGCCGCACCCCGGTCCACCCGGGCCCGGGTCACCACCGGCCGGTACGGGGCCAGCGCCGCCAGTACGTCGGCCAGCTGGACGGACGCCAGCCGGGCCCCCGGGCACGCGTGCGCCCCCGCTCCGAACACCAGCCGGGACAGGGCCGGTTCGGCCGGGCGGCGGGCGTCCGGGTCGCGCCGGTGCGCCTCCGCCGCGTGCCGTGCGACCAGCAGCAGCCGGTCACCGCCGCGCACCGGGCAGCCGCCGACCGTACCGTCCGCCGCGGCCGCGCGCGGCAGCAGCGGCGAGGCCGCCGTGACCCGCAGCAGCTCGGCCACCAGGGCCGCGCGCAGCGCCTCGTCGCCGGCCTGCTCCCACAGCCCGGCGTCGGCGCACCAGGCCACGGCCCGCGGCAGTGCGGCCACGGTGGTGTTCACCGCGGCCACCGCCACCATCGCGGCCAGCGCGCCGTCGGCGGGGTCCGGGCCGTGTCCGCGCCCCGCCGACGGCGCCGGGTCACGGTCCAGCAGGTCCCGCAGCCGGCGGGCGGCCCGGGCCGCGGCGGCCCCGGCGCCGGGGCGGCGCGGCCCGGGCAGGTGGCTGCGCACGGAGGCCGCCGCGGCGTCGGAGGCGGCCCGCGCGACCTCGTGCGGGTCGGCGCCGGAGCCCAGCAGCGCGCACACCACCGTTCCGGACAGTTCGCGGGCCAGCTCGACGAGGTCCACCTCCGCGCCCTCGGAGAGCGGCGCGAGACGGCCTGCGAGCAGGGGCTGCCACCGCGCCCGCAGCTCCTCAACGCCGGCTGCGCCGAGGCCGCCCGCGAGGTCCCGCCGGTCCGCCCGGTGCTCGCCGCCCTCCTGGTCGAAGAGCACACCGCCCTCGCCCGCCAGCGCGGAGCGCGCGGCGGCGCCCGTGGTGCCCCCGGCGGTCCGGTCGAGCGGCAGCCGGGTCAGCGCCTCCCGGTAGGCGTCCGCCCCGTGCACCAGCAGGGCGCCGCCGATCCGGCGCACGGGCCGGCCGCGGGTGGCGGCGAGCAGCCCGAACAGGACGGGGTGGCCGCCCAGGTAGACCCGCCGGTCGCGGCGACGCGCGCGGGCGTGGGACGTGGGCCTCATCGGTGCCGGTGCGGCCATGGGGTGCGGTACCTCCGTGGGACGGGTGCGGGGGAGGGGCGTGCGGAGCGGGGCGGGGTCCGGGGGGCGTGTGCTTCGCGGGCTCGGCACCGGTCGGGGTCGGCGCCGCTCCTGCGGTCCGGCGGGGACGGCCGCCGGCACGGCGGCTCCGGCGGGCGCACCGGGCCGGGGGTGCACGACCCGGTGTACGGGCGTCACTTCGCGCCCAGGCGCCGGGCCGCGAGGGCGGCCGTCGCCGCCCGGTCCGGTTTGCGCGAGCGTCCCGACAGCGGGATCCGGGCCAGGAGCAGCTCGTCCGGGCGGGCGGTGCCCATCCGGGCGACCGGCTCCGACAGGGCCGCGCGCAGGGCCGGTTCGTCCGCGCCGCGCTGCGGCTGCACGACGGCGACGAGGCGTTCGTCGCCGTCTCCCGCCGGGATCCCGACGAGCACGGCGAGTTCCACCCCCGGGACGTGCAGGGCGGGCTCGTACAGGCCCGGGTAGATGTTCTCCGCGCGGCGCAGCACCATGTCCTTGCACCGGCCCTCCAGGACGATCCGGCCCGTGGCGTCCAGCCGCGCCCGGTCGCCCGTACGCACCCACGGATCGGGCTCCTCACCGAGGTAGCGGCGGCGGGCCGCCGGCCCGGCCAGCAGCAGCTGTCCGCTGTCGTCCAGGCCGGTCCGTACGCCGGGCAGCGGGGTCCCGACCAGGTCCCCGGCGCCGTCGTGGGCGGACTTCTCCCGGGACTCGACGGCGGCCGCCGGGAACAGTTCGGTGAGCGCGTACACGCCCCAGGCCTCGTCCGCCCCGGCGGCCCGTACGCGTTCCAGCAGGCCGGCGCCGGCCGGGGCGGAGCCCGTCCACACACGGCCGTGGAACCGGGCGCCCGCGCCCAGGGCGTCCCGCAGCCGGGGCGGAGTCAGGTAGGTGTCGCAGGGCCGCAGACCCGCCAGCTGCCGGCCCAGCAGTCGGGTGCTGGTGGCGGGCAGGGCCACGGGGGCGCCACGGGTCAGTGCGGGGACGAGGACGAAGAAGGTGCCGCCGAGCACGGGCTCGTCCCCGCGGGCGTCGAAGAGGGACGAGACCGTCGCCATGCCGGCCGACAGGCTGGCCCGGGTGTGCACCACGGCCCGCGGCCGGGAGGTGGTCCCGGAGGTGAACACGATCACGGCGTCGGCGTCGCCGTCCACGGCGGCCTGCGCGGGCACGCCCGACCGGGGAGCCTCCAGGTCCAGCGCGGGCGCGCACCCCGGCAGTCGGGGCCCGACCGTGGCGACCGGCCCGAGGCCGGCGAGGTCGGGCAGCGCGAGACCGGCCCGGCGGGCCAGCGGCCGGGCCCACCCCGCCACCGCCTGCGCGGCCGCGTCGGCCAGTACCAGCGCGGGCCGGGCCAGCGCGAGGCGGGCCCGCAGGACGTCGGGCCCGGCGCCCGGATCCAGTACGGCGCCGCGCAGCCCGAGTCGCCACAGCGCGAGCAGGACGGCGAGGGCCCGCGGCCCGGGGCGCACGGCGACCCCGACGGTGTCCCCGGCACGCAGCCCGCGGGCGTGCAGGGCGGCGGTGAACGCGTCGGCCAGTTCGGCGAGTTCGCCGCGGGTGGCCCGCACCCGGGGTGCGCCGCCGCGGGTGGCGGTGAGGACGGCGGGCCGCTCGGGGCGGCTGCGCAGCGCGTGGTCGAGTCGGTCCAGCATCAGCGGGGGTCGTCCGTTCCGTGCGGTCCGCTGCCCTGGTCCAGGTACCAGCGGGCGGTGCCGGCGATCCCGTAGGCCCGCAGGCGCCGCGTCGAGTTCTCCACGACCATGTCCCGGCAGTGGACGATCCGGTCGGTGTGCCGGCGCACGGCGTTGAGGAACAGCCGGTCGGTCGGCGACGGCCGTCGGGGCATGCCGCCCACGGCCAGGTACAGCTCGGCGGTGATCGCCATGTTGTTCCCCGCGTGCATGCGGTACGGCGCCCGGTAGCCGTGGCGGCGGGCGTGCCGCGGCCGCAGCCGGCCGAACAGTGCCGCGAGCGCCACCAGCGCCCCGAAGCCGGCCCGACCGAGCGGGCCGTGCTCGTCGCGCCGGGCCGTGATCCGCCCGCACACGAGGCCGGGGCGGCGGGTGAGCGCGCCGCGCGCGGCCGCCGTCCAGCCGGGCCGCGGCAGGCAGTCGGCGTCGGTGCGGGCCAGGAGTGCCGCGCCCCGGCCGATCGCGTACCGGAAACCGGTGTCCACGGCGGAGCCGACGCCCTTCTCCGGTTCCTCGATCACCTCCACCGGGAAGGGGGCGGCGGCCGCGAAGTCCCGGGCGACGGCGCCCGTGCCGTCCGCGGAGGCGTTGTCGACGACGAGGAGGGTGAAGTCCCGGTCGTGCTGCGCGGCGAGCGCCCGCAGGGTGTCCGCGAGCCGGGCCTCCTCGTCGTGGGCGGGCACCACGACCCACATGCGGTTCACGACTTCTCCCAGACCATCGTCATGATGCTGATGCCGCCGCCCAGGCCGACGAACAGCACCCGTTCCCCCGGCGCCAGTTCGGGGAACACCCGGTCCAGCTGCACCCCGATGCTCGCGCTCGCGACGTTGCCCAGCTCCGGCACGGTCACCACCAGCTTGTCGGCGGGCACGCCGGTCAGTTCGGCGAACCGCTCCAGGTAGGGGACCGTCACCTGGTGCACCAGCACCTTCGCGAACCCGTCCCACGACATCCCCGTACGGTGCAGCGTCCGGTCGATGACGGCGGTGCCCACCTTCTCGAAGACGCCGCGCAGTTCGTGCCCGTCGCCGCGGAAGTAGGTGTACGCGTCCCCGCGCGGGTGCCGCGAACCGCCGCCGGGTATGCCCCCGACCTCCCAGTGTTCCGAGTGGGTCTCGCTGTCCACGTCGAGGATGCCGCCGCGCTCCACGGCCTCCACCACGACGGCCGCACCGGCGTCGCCGAAGGTGTAGCCGGCGAAGGCGTCGCGCAGCTCCGCCGGTCCGGACGGGTCCTTGCGCACCGCCCGGCTCGGGGTCTCCCCGGTCACCACCAGGGCCCGCCGGGCCCGCCCGGCGAGGATCATCGACCGGGCGAGGTCGATGCCGTTCACGAAGCTGTTGCAGGCGTTGGTGACGTCCAGGGCGTGGGCCCGCGAGCCCAGCTCCGCCTGCACGATGTGCGCGGTCGCCGGCTCGACCATGTCACGGGAGGCGGAGGCGAAGAGCAGGAGGTCGATGTCGAGGGGGGAGAGCGAGGCGGAGTCCAGGGCCCGGCGGGCGGCGCCCACGGCGAGCGTGGAGGCGTACACGCCCTCGCCGGCCACCCGGCGGGAGACGATCCCGGTGGCCTGCCTCAACAGCCGCGGCGGCAGCGCCAGGCCACTGCGGCGCGCCACCTCCTCCTGGAGGGCCCGCGAGGACAGCACCTCGTCGGGCAGGAAGCTGGCGACGGCGGTCGGCCCGGCGCTGCGCGGCGGGTCACACGGCTCGATGAACATGCCCCCACGATGGCAAGGGCGGATGCGCCCGGCCTGAGTACGGATGCTCAACCGGCCGGGGTGCCGTGCACGGCCCGGGTGAGTAGGAACGCGGCGTTCCGGCCATGTGGCCCGTTCACGCCGCCCGGTGTGGTCGAGGGGGCCGCCGTACCCTTCCGGCGACGCGACGACGGCCGGCCGCAGGGCACGACGGCGGATGGCCGCAGGGCGCGTCGGCGCCGTACCACAACCGCAGCGCCGTCCGTTCTCCAGGTGTACGGCGCGGTGTCACGAAGGCATCCCCGTCCGGTACCCCGGGACCGCTGTCCTTGGGGCGCCCCTCGACTCCCCCCTCACCCCCAGAGGTCGTCACCCCATGGCAGAACTCAACCGTCGCAGGTTCCTGCAGATAGCCGGCGGCACGGCCGCCGTCGCGATGCTGAACGACAGCATCGCGCGGGCCGCCGCCATCTCGGCGCAGGGCACCACCGGCACCATCCAGGACATCGAGCACATCGTCGTCCTGATGCAGGAGAACCGGTCCTTCGACCACTACTTCGGCGCGATGAAGGGAGTCCGGGGCTTCGGCGACCCGCGGCCGGTGCTCCAGGACAACGGCAAGACGGTCTTCCACCAGTCCGACGGCACCAAGGACATCCTGCCCTTCCACCCGCAGATCGCGGACCTCGGCATGCAGTTCCTGGAGGGCCTCGACCACGACTGGGCCGGCGGCCACCAGGCCTACAACAACGGCAAGTACGACAAGTGGGTCCCGGCCAAGACGGCCACGACCATGTCGTACATGACGCGGAACGACATCCCGTTCCACTACGCCCTCGCCGACGCCTTCACGGTGTGCGACGCCTACCACTGCTCCTTCATCGGCGCCACGGACCCCAACCGCTACTACCTGTGGACCGGTCACACCGGCAACGACGGCGTGGGCGGCGGCCCGGTCCTCGGCAACCAGGAGGCCGGCTACGGCTGGAAGACCTACCCCGAGCGCCTGGAGTCCGCCGGGATCTCCTGGAAGGTCTACCAGGACATCGGCGACGGCCTGAACGCCGCCGGCTCCTGGGGCTGGATCAACGACCCCTTCCGCGGCAACTACGGCGACAACTCGCTGCTGTACTTCAACACCTACCGCAACGCCCAGCCGGGCAGCGCCCTGTACGAGAAGGCCCGCACCGGCACGAACGCCAAGGCGGGCGACGGCTACTTCGACCGGCTGCGCGCCGACGTCGTGGGCGGCACCCTCCCCCAGGTCTCCTGGATCGCCGCCCCCGAGGCGTTCAGCGAGCACTCCAACTGGCCGACGAACTTCGGCGCCTGGTACATCTCGCAGGTCCTGGACGCTCTGACGGCGAACCCGGCGGTGTGGTCGAAGACCGCCCTGTTCATCACCTACGACGAGAACGACGGCTTCTTCGACCACGTGGTCCCGCCGTACCCGCCGGCCTCCTCCGCCTGGGGCCTGTCCACCGCCGACGTGTCCAGGGACCTCTACGCGGGCGGCGGCGGTTACGCGGCCGGACCGTACGGGCTGGGCCCGCGCGTCCCGATGATCGTCGTCTCCCCGTGGAGCAAGGGCGGCTACGTCTGCTCCGAGACCTTCGACCACACCTCCGTGATCCGCTTCATGGAGAAGCGGTTCGGGGTGCACGAGCCGAACATCTCCCCGTGGCGCCGGGCCGTCTGCGGCGACCTGACCTCGGCCTTCGACTTCACCCGCGCCGACACCGCCCCCGCCGCGCTGCCGTCCACGGCCGCGTACGTCCCGCCGGACAAGGACCGCCACCCGTCCTACCACCCGACGCCGCCCGCGTCGGGAGCCCTGCCCCCGCAGGAGGCCGGATCCAAGCCGACCCGCGCGCTCGGCTACGCCCCGTA
Source organism: Streptomyces sp. WAC03905 (assembly GCF_057371075.1). Classification (NCBI taxonomy): domain Bacteria; kingdom Bacillati; phylum Actinomycetota; class Actinomycetes; order Kitasatosporales; family Streptomycetaceae; genus Streptomyces; species Streptomyces sp. WAC03905. The sequence goes on along the minus strand of NZ_JBXYDZ010000003.1, from coordinate 1,871,857 downwards.
CGTGGACGGCGCCCGCACCGTCTCCACCGGCAAGTTCACCCTCACCTTCGCCTCCGGCCCGACCCTGGGCGCGCACTTCCACAGCACGTCGGGCAACCGCACGGACGGCCCGTGGCCCTACACGGTGGAAGCGGGCAGGACGCTGTCGGACACCTGGTCCACCAGCGGTTCCACCGGCAACCAGATCAACCTGACGGTGTGGGGTCCCAACGGCTTCCTGCGCACCTGGAAGGGCCCCGCGAAGAAGGCCGGGCCGGAGGTCACGGCCCGCCACGTGAGCGCCACCGGCAACCTGGCGCTGACGATGACCAACTCCGGCACGGCCGCGGTCAACCTCACGGTCACCAACACCTACGGCGGCGCGGCCCAGACCTTCCGGGTCCTGGCCGGCGCCACCGTCACCCACACGGTGAACCTGTCGGCCACGGGCCGCTGGTACGACGTCAAGGTCGTCTCCGACCTCGACACCACCTTCCTGCGACGCTTCGCCGGGCACGTGGAGACCGGTGCCCCGGGCGTCTCCGACCCGGCGATCAGGACCGCCTGATCCGGTCCTCCGGCGCGCGCGGCAGCCGCCGTTCCAGGACCGCCAGGTCCCCGGGACGGTGGCTGCGTGCGTGCCGGGCCCCGTCCGCGTCCGCGTCCGCGCACCGCGTCCGACGCAAGTCCTCCATGACCGGCCGGTCCGCGCGCGAGGGCGGACCCACGGTGTGACGGTGGGCGCGATGGGCATGACGTACGGCGTCGGTCGTCACCACCTGCGTCACCGAGGGAGAACGCATGGCCATCGCCCACCGTCGGATCGGCACCGGACCCGTCCGCGTCATCGTGCTGCACGACTGGTTCGGCACGTCCGCCAACTGGGGCTCCGTGCTGGACCACTTCGACCCCGAAGGCTTCTCGTACGCCTTCCTCGACTACCGGGGCTACGGCGAACGCCGGGACGCCACCGGCCGCCACACCCTGCCCGAGATCGCCGACGACGTCCTCGAACTCGCCGACGGGCTCGGCTGGGACACCTTCTCCCTGCTCGGCCACTCCATGGGCGGCAAGGCCGCCCAGCAGGTCCTCGTCCGCGCCCCGCACCGGATCGAGAAGATCGTCGGCGTCGCGCCGGTCCCGGCCGCGCCGTACGCGATGGACGACGCCACCCACGCGCTCTTCTTCGGCGCCGCCGAGAACCCCGGGAACCGGCGCGCCATCCTCGACCTCGTCACCGGCAACCGGGCGAGCCCCCGCTGGATCGACGCGATGGTGGCCCACTCCCTGGAGGTCTCCCGGCCGGAGGCCTTCGCCGGCTACCTCGCGAGCTGGCAGTCCCTGGACCTGTCCGCCGCCGTCAAGGGCAACACCGTCCCGGTGCTCGTCCTGGTCGGCGAGTACGACCTCGCGCTCACCGCCGACGTGATGCGCGCCACCTGGCAGGCCTGGTACCCGAACTGCCGCGTCCACACGATCTCCGGCGCCGGCCACTACCCGCCGCACGAGACCCCCGTGGCCTTCGTCACCGAGGTGGAGGCCTTCCTCCGCGCCTAGTGATCTGGTCGTGAGTTGATTCGGCACCACGTGAGTCGCTTTGCGTACCAATTCGCGGGTTTGGCTGACGGGCGCTGGCCGGCTTCGGTGTGCTGTGGGTTGTGGGTGACAGCAGGCTGGAGCCGCTGGTCCTCAGTGAGGCCGAGCGGCAGGTGTTGAGCAACTGGGTCAGGCGTCGGGCGACCGCGCAGGGTCTGGCTCTGCGGGCGAGGATCGTGCTGGCGTGCGCGGTGGGTGGGCCGAACCTGGCGGTGGCCGCCCGGCTGGGAGTGAACCGCGGCACCGTGGCGAAGTGGCGGGCCCGGTTCCTGCGAGACCGGCTCGATGGACTCGCGGACGAACCGCGGCCCGGGGTCCCGCGGACCATCACCGACGCCCAGGTGGAAGAGGTGGTGGTCCGCACCCTGGAGGAAACCTCTCCTGGCGGGACGCACTGGTCCAAGCGGGAACTGGCCAAGGCCGTGGGCATCTCGCCAGCCAGTGTGCTGCGGATCTGGCATGCCTTCGGCCTCCAGCCGTGGCGGACCGAGACCTTCAAGATCTCCCCGGACCCGTTCCTGATCGAGAAGATCCGCGACGTCGTCGGCCTGTATCTCGCTCCGCCGGCGAACGCGGTGGTCTTCGCGGTGGACGAGAAACCGCAGATCCAGGCCCTTCAGCGGACCGCGCCGGTGCTGCCCATGATCCCGGGGGTGCCCGAGCGGCGCAGTTTCGACTACGTCCGGCACGGCGCCGTCGACCTGTTCGCCGCCCTGAACACCGCGACGGGCAAAGTGATCACGAAACTGTCCGCGCAGCACCGGGCAGTGGACTTCCGGGACTTCCTCGACGAGATCGACCGCCAGACCGACAAGGGCCTGGCGGTCCACGTGATCTGCGACAGTCTCTCCGCCCACAAGGCGCCGGTGGTGCACAGGTGGCTTCTGGCGCACCCCCGGTTCCAGCTCCACTTCACCCCCACGTACTCGTCGTGGATCAACCAGGTCGAGCGGTGGTTCGCCGAGCTGGAACGGCGCTGCCTGGAGCGCGGAGTGTTCTGCTCACTCGACGACCTCAAAACCGCACTCGAAGGCTGGATCAAGGTCTGGAACGACGACGCCCGGCCCTTCAAGTGGACCAAGACCGCCGACCAGATACTCGACCGGATCTGCCGCTACTGCTCACGCATCTCCGAACCAGATCACTAGGTCCTGTCGTCAAAGTGGCGCCGGTCAGGCCCGCGGTGTCCGGTGCCGTGCATCGCAAGGCGGAGGGGCGCCCGAGTACTGGACGTACTGGGGCGCCCCGACAACGCGGCGAGGTGCGGTGCCGGGCGCCGCGGGCCAGGTGCAACTTTGACGACAGGGCCTAGGGGGGTGCCCGGCGGCACAAAAAACCCCTGGGGCACGAGAAGACCTCGTGCCCCAGGGGAACAGGGTGAGTGACGGGACTTGAACCCGCGGCCACCTGGACCACAACCAGGTGCTCTACCAACTGAGCTACACCCACCACGAAGGGCGGCGGACCGCCCGTTCGATGTGCATGCACAGCATAGCCGATCTGCGGGGTGGTCCTGCGACGCCTTATCCGCCGGACCGCCCCGTGGCCAGGGTCTCGGCGCCCTCGGCCGCGCCCTCACCCGACCGTGCGGCGGCATGCGCGACGGCGGCGACGGCGAGGGCCCCGATGATCGGATGGGGCGTCCTCCCGTCGCCCCGCAGCTCCGGCTGGAAGAGCGTCGCCAGGAAGAAGGGGTGCCCGGGCAGCTCCACGACGCGCACCTGCCCGTCCTCGTCGTGCCCCGACAGCCGCAGCCCCCGCGCGGTGAGGGCCGGCAGGTGCCGCGGCGCGGGCCCGAAGCTGCAGTGGTAGCGCTCCACGGACCGCTCCGCGCCGAGCGCCGCCTCGGCAAGCGACCCGGGCTCGGCCCGTACGAGCCCCTCGTGGCCGACGAGCGAGCAGGCGAGCGGGGCGATCAGCGGGTCGGCCGCCCCGGGGTCGTTCTCGGCGTGCGCGACACCGGCCAGCCCGCACACCGTCCGGGCGTACTCCAGCAGCGTGTGCTGGAAGCCGCCGCAGGTCCCGAGGAAGGGGACGCCCTCCTCGCGGGCCACCCGGATCGCGGCCAGCGCGCCGGCCTCGCTGGCGTACGGGCTGCCCGGCAGGACCCACACGGCGTCGAAGCGGGCCAGGGTCCCGGCGGCCGCCTCGGCCGCGGCGTCGGCGGTGGGGATCCAGTAGGCGTCGAGGACGAGCCCGTCGCGGGTGGCGAGGGCGTCCAGCAGCAGCGGGATCCGGGTGTGGGACTCCACGTGCGGCGAGCGGTCGCCGACCAGGGCGATCCGGGCCGCGGGGCGTGCGGCGGGCGCGGCGGGTGCGGTGCGGGACGTGGACGCGGTGCGAGCGGTGGCCATGCGGATCATCTTGAGTGCGCCGCCCGCTTCAGCGCCAACGATTGTTCGTGCACCTTCCATAAGCAATCCTGATGACCATGGACCCGCACCTGCTCCGTACCTTCGTCACCGTGGCCCGGCTCGCCTCCTTCTCCGGCGCCGCCCGCGAGCTGGGCTACACCCAGTCCGCCGTCTCCCAGCACATCGCCGCGCTCGAAGGGGACCTGCGGGCGGAGCTCCTCACCCGCCGGCCCGTCGCGCCGACCCCGGCCGGAGTGCGGCTCCTGGAGCACGCCGGACCGCTGCTGCTGCGGCTCGACGCCGCGCGGGCCGACGTCCTGCGGCTGGCGGCCGCCCCGCCCGGGCGCGTCACGCTCGCCGCGTCCCCGCTCGCCGTGGGCCCGCGACTGCTCGCCGCACTGCCCGCCACCGGGGTCACCCTGCGCGTCCTGCCCCCGGCCGAGGTCCCCGCCGCCGTGGCCACCGGCGGCTGCGACCTCGGCCTGGTCGACGGCCCGGCCGCCCCGAGCGATCCGCTGCGGCTGCCCGACGTGGCACCGCTCACCGTGCGGGGCGCCGGGGAGGAGGAACTGGCCGTGCTGCTCCCCGCCGGGCACCCCCTCGCCGGGCGGGCCGCCCTCCGCCTGGACGACCTCGCCGACGCCCGGTGGATCGACGCCCCCGGCGTCGGCCTGCCGCTCACCGCCGCCCGCGCCTCCGTCCGCTACGAGGGCACCGACCTGCACGCCCTCTGCGCCCTGGCCGCCGCCGGGCACGGCCTGGCGCTCCTCCCGCGCCGCGTCGCCGTGGCCGTCGGCGCGGGCGTCGCCGTACCGCTGTCCGCCCCGCGCCTGGTGCACCGTACGGAACTCCTCGCACCCGGCGCCCCGACCGGCGCGGCCGCCGCCCTGGCCGCGCGGCTCACGGCAGGATCCCCCGTATGACCGATGACACCGACGCCACGGGCCCCGCCCCGTTCACCGCGGCCGACTACGCCGCCCGCATGAGGGCGGCCGCGCGGAGCGCCGCCGACGCGGGGCTCGCCGGGCTGCTCATCACCCCCGGCCCCGACCTCACCCACCTCACCGGCTACCGGCCCACCGCCGAGACCGAACGCCTGACGCTGCTCGTCCTGGCCCCCGGGAAGGACCCGGTGCTCGTCGTGCCCGCCCTGGAGGCACCCGACGCGGCCAGGGCCCCCGCAGCCGCCGCGCTGACGCTGCGGGACTGGGCCGACGGCAAGGACCCGTACGCCCTGACCGCCCCGCTGCTGGACTTCCGCGGCCGCTTCGGCGTGAGCGACAACACCTGGGCGCTGCATCTCCTGGGCCTCCAGCAGGAGTTGCCCGGAACCTCCTACGCGCCGCTGACGAACTGCCTGCCCATGCTCCGCGCCGTGAAGGACCCGCAGGAGCTGGAGCGCATGGCCGGCGCGGCAGCCGCCGCGGACGCCGCCTACGCGCAGATCCTCCACCTCCCCTTCGCCGGCCGCCGGGAGACCGACGTCGCCGCCGACCTGGCCGCCCTGCTGCGCACGCACGGCCACGCGCAGGTCGACTTCACCGTCGTCGGCTCCGGCCCCAACGGGGCCGACCCGCACCACGAGGCCGGCGACCGCGTGATCCGCCACGGCGACATGGTGGTCCTCGACTTCGGCGGCCTGCGCTTCGGCTACGGCTCCGACATCTCCCGCACGGTGCACGTGGGCGAGCCCACCGCCGAGGAACAGCGGGTCCACGACATCGTCCGCGAGGCCCAGCAGGCCGGTGTGGCGGCTGTCCGGCCGGGCGTCGCCTGCCAGGAGGTGGACCGGGCGGCACGGGCCGTGATCACCGAATTCGGCTACGGCGACCGCTTCATCCACCGCACCGGCCACGGCATCGGCGTCACCACCCACGAGCCCCCGTACATGGTCGAGGGCGAGGAACAGCCCCTGGTTCCCGGCATGTGCTTCTCCGTGGAGCCGGGGGTGTACCTGCCCGGCCGGTTCGGCGTCCGCATCGAGGACATCGTGACCGTCACCGAGGACGGCGTCCGCCGCCTCAACGAGGCCCCGCGCGAACTGGCCGTCGTCGACTGAGGGCGCTCACGGGCCGAGGACCACCGCCGACTCGCCCGGCAGGTGGATCCGCCCGTCCGGACCGGGGTGTCCGAGGGGCTCCCAGGACGCCAGCACCCGCACCCCGTTGCGGCCCAGGGCGATCGTCACCGGCTCGGCGGAGAGGTTCACGGCCACCCGTACGTCACCCCGCCGGAAGGTGAGCCAGCGCCGCTCCTCGTCGTGCGCGACCCGGACCGCCGCCAGGTCCGGGTCGCGCAGGTCCGGATGGGTGCGGCGGAGCGCCACCAGGGTGCGGTACCAGTCCAGCAGCCGGGCGTGGACCGGCTGTTCGGGCTCCGACCAGTCCAGCACGGACCGGTCCCGGGTGGCCGGGTCCTGCGGGTCGGGGATCTCCTCGGCCTTCCAGCCGTGCGCCGCGAACTCCCGGCGCCGGCCGGACCGCACCGCCTCGGCGAGCTCCGGATCGGGGTGGTCGGTGAAGTACTGCCACGGGGTGCGCGCACCCCACTCCTCGCCCATGAACAGCATGGGCACGAAGGGCCCGGTCAGCGCCACCGCCGCCGCGCACGCCAGCAGTCCGGGGGAGAGCGAGTTCGAGAGCCGGTCGCCGAGCGCCCGGTTGCCGATCTGGTCGTGGGTCTGGGTGTAGCCGACGAACCGGTGTGCCGGGGTGCGGCGGTGGTCCACCGGCCGGCCGTGCGTGCGGCCCCGGAAGGACGACCAGGTCCCGTCGTGGAAGAACACCCGGGTCAGGGTCTTGGCCAGGGCGGCCAGCGGGGCCCGGGCGAAGTCGGCGTAGTAGGCCTGGGACTCACCGGTCAGCGCGCAGTGCAGGGCGTGGTGGAAGTCGTCGTTCCACTGGGCGTGCAGACCCGTGCCCCCGGCGGCGCGGGGCGTGGTGGTGCGCGGGTCGCACCGGTCGGACTCGGCGATCAGGAACAGCGGCCGGCCGGTCTCCGCGGCGAGCCCGTCGACGGCCGCGGACAGCTCCTCCAGGAAGGTCAGTGCCCGCCCGTCGGCGAGCGCGTGGACGGCGTCGAGCCGCAGCCCGTCGATCCCGTAGTCGCGCAGCCAGGCCAGGGCGCTTCCGACGAGGTAGGCGCGGACCTCGTCCGAGCCGGGCGCGTCCAGGTTCACCGCCGAGCCCCACGGGGTGTGGTGGGTGTCGGTGAAGTACGGGCCGAAGGCCGGGAGGTGGTTCCCGGAGGGCCCGAGGTGGTTGTGGACCACGTCGAGGACCACCCCCAGCCCGGCCGCGTGCGCGGCGGCCGTGAACCGGGCCAGGCCCGCCGGACCGCCGTAGGGCTCGTGCACCGCCCAGGGCGCGACCCCGTCGTAGCCCCAGCCGTGCCGGCCGGCGAAGGAGCACACCGGCATCAGCTCCACGTGCGTGACGCCGAGGGCGGTGAGGTGGCCGAGGCGGGCCGCGGCCGCGTCGAAGGTGCCCTCGGGGGTGAAGGTGCCGACGTGGAGCTCGTACAGGACCGCGTCCTGGAGCGGAACGCCGGGCGACGGGGCGCGCTGCGCGGCGAGGGCGCCGAAGTCGACCACGGCCGACAGGCCGTCGGGCCCGTCCGGCAGCCGCCGCCCGCGCGGGTCGGGCAGCGGGACGGTGTCCCCGTCCAGGAGGAAGCCGTAGCGGCTGCCGTCCCCCGCGGGGGCCTGCGCGGTCCACCAGCCGTCCCGTTCCGGGTCGCGCTCCATGGCGTACGTCGCGTCGTCGAGCCGCAGCGCGACCCGGCCCGTCAGCGGTGCCCACACCTCGAACTGCACGGGCGGTCCCCTCGTCTGTCGGCGGTGTCCAGCATGCTTATCGTGCCCATCATTCCGGGCGTGGCGGGGGAGTTCTGGACACTCCGCCCCCGACGGGCCGACAATCACCCTGTGACGTCGAGTTTCGAACTTCCTGCCTTCCCCGCGCCGCGGCTGTCGGACGCCGAGCGAGACCGTGCGCTGGGCCAGCTCAGGGAGGGCGCGGCCCTCGGCAAGCTGTCCCACGACACCTTCCTGCGCCGTATGGAACTCGCCCTGGTGGCCCGCCGTTCCGAGGACCTCGCGGTCCTGACCGCGGACCTCCAGACCAGGGAGGCCGCCGAAAGCCCGTGGACCCGTCGGCTGTTCGGCTGGGTCGGCCGCATCTCGGCGGTGTCCGCCGGGGTCCGGGGCGCCTGGGCCGCCGAGCGGCTGCCCAAACTGCTGCTGCCGCATCCGAGTGCCGCCGCCCTGCGGATCGGCCGCGACCCGGGCAACGGGCTGCGCCTCAGCCACGAGACCGTCTCGCGCATGCACGCGGAGCTGAGCCTGCGCGACGGGGTGTGGGTGCTCAAGGACCTCGGCTCCACGAACGGCACCACCGTCAACGGCCGCCGGGTGACGGGCTCCGCGGTCGTCCGCGACGGCGACCAGGTCAGCTTCGGCAACATGACCTTCCGCCTCTCATCGGGCTGACCCCCCTCGGGCTTCGGCTAGCCCCCTCGGGCCCCCCCGCGCCCCGCGGACCTCGTGACTGGAACGAGGGGGGCGGTTCGCGTCCACGACCGGGTCGGCGCCACCGCCCGCCCCACGTTCCGCTATGCCCTGCCCGCGGCGGCCTCGGCGGCCACGAGCCTGTCGTAGGCGGCCAGGACCGTACGCGACTGGTGCTCCACCTGCGTGGCCACCGGGATCCAGCGGGCCCCGAACCGGGCCGCGAACTCCTCGCACCACCCGGTGACGAGCCGGTCCAGGTCGGGCGCCGCCGGGTGCCCCTCGGCGCGCAGGACCCGCAGCAGCATCGCCGCCGCGCGCAGGGACAGCCGCCGCCCGAAGGCGTCGATGCTGGCGATGTACGCCGCCGTGGCCTCCGCGGGGGCGCCGGCGCCGGTCCACTCCGCGGTGATCCGGGGGATCAGCGCGAGCGTCCAGTCCACCGCGCGCAGCAGCGCAGCCGCGGCCGGGTCCTCGACGCCGGCCGGGCGGGTCCGGTTCCGGGCCCGTTCGCGGGCGGCGCCGACGAGCGCGGCGTCCGCCGTGAGCCGCGCCGCCAGCATCCGCAGGGCGCCGCGCGGGTCGGGGTGCGGGGCCGGATCGTCGACCAGGTCGGAGGCCCACATGGGGACTTCGACGATCGCGGTGGTGCCGTCGTAACGGTGGGCGTGGTACCAGGTGCTCAGCCGGGTGTCCTCCGGGTGGAACGCCCCGGCGGCCTCGCTGCCCGGCTGCGGGATCACGAAGATCCCCGGCCCGGGCGAGGGCCAGCCGGCGGCGTCCGAGGCGCCGTTCTCCACGGGGATCCGCAGGTCGGCGGCCGATTTCGCGAACGGCTCGGCGAGTCCGGGTATGTCCCGCGTGAGCTGCACCCAGGTACCGCCGAGATCGGTGGCGTGCAGCGAGACCTGCAGTACGGGCCGCAGCTCGTCGATGAGCGCGGTCAGCGCGAGGGTCTCCGGCGGCAGCCGGTCGGCGGGCAGTAAGGACGGCGCCCACTCGGGCTGTTCCGGCCCGGGCGGCCGGAAGAAGTACCGGTGGTAGTCCAGGAGCGTGTACGGGCGGGGCGTGCGGTGCAGGGCCGCGCCGTCCGGGTCGGCGCAGAGCAGGAAGTGCCAGCCGCAGCCGGCCCGGGGCGCCGGTTCCAGCAGCAGCCGGCGCGCGAGCGAGAGCGCCGTGGCGCCGCCGACGGGCTCGTTGGCGTGCGCTCCGGCGACGACGAGGACACTGCGGCCGGCCTCCCGTCCCGCCGCGCCGACCGGGCCGGCGTGGGGCGCAGCGCCGGCCGGGCCGGCCGCGTCCGCCGGCGGTGTCGCGGCGATCGACAGGACCCAGATCGGCTGCCCGGCCCGCGAGGTGCCGGCCTGGCGGAGTACGACCTCGCCGGGGTGTTCGTCCGCCAGCGCACGGGCGGCCAGCCCGAGTTCCGGCGGTGTGGGGTAGCACATGTCACGGAGGAGAGTCACAAGGGATGCCATGCCCGCCGGGCCCCCCGCCTACTGCTGTACGGGCCCCGCAGTTCCCCGGACCTTCGACGAAAGCCCTGGCCAAGGCTGCGCCGGGCCCGCGCACCGGAGGTGTCTCGTCGGTCGGGCCGGATCCGGGGAGCGGGGCACGCGAGCCCTGCGCGATCGGCACGGCGCCCCCCCGGTGCTGGTGCCGGCCCCGGCCGGCCAGGCTCAGGAAGACCTCGCCGAGTGCCTCGCGGTCTTCTCCCGCGTCCCCCCTTGACCGGCGGCGCCGGCGCCTTCGCCCACCTCCTACGGGACTCGACCGCCACGGGACCGGCCTGCGGCCGGACCTCAGCGGCGGAGCCAGACGCCCACCGGGCGGTCGTCCAGCAGGGCAGACACCTCCGCCGAACCGCTGTGGGCGGTACGGGGGCCCCGGTCCGGGAGCGGGGGGAGGACCGGAATCCACGTGCCCGGGGGGAGGTCGAGGCGGGTGCCGCGCCAGCCGCCCGCCGCCGTCAGGCGGTGGGACAGCCGGGTGGCCGCCACCAGCAGGCCCGGGGCCCGGGTGAAGGCCACCAGATGGTCCGCCGCCGGGCCGCGGGCCGCGACGGGGGCGTAACCCCGGAACAGCTCCGGCCGGTCCCGGCGCAGCCGCAGCAGCACCGCCGTCAGGGCCAGCTTCTCCTCGGCCGGGTCCCGCGGGACGGCTCCCGCGTCCAGCCGTGCCAGCGCCTCGCGCGGGAAGTGCGCCGGGCGCCGGTTGTCCGGGTCGACGAGCGCCCGGTACTCGGTCTCCGCACCCTGGTAGACCTCCGGGACGCCGGGCATCGCCAGGTGCAGCAGGGTCGTGCCGAGCAGGTTGGCGCGGGCCGCCTCCGCGAGCTCCTCAGGGAGGTCGAGCGGGGCAGGGGCGTAGCCGGGGACGCCCGCCTCGTACTCCTCGTCCGGGTCGGTCCAGCTGGTGTGCAGGGCGGCCTCGCGGGCGCCCTTGAGGAGGGCGTCGGCCATCCGGGGCACCGCCTCGGGGGCCCGGCCGAGGCCGAGGGCGGTCTGCCGGGCCGTCCACGCCAGGTGCGGGTCGCGGCCCGTCTTCCCCTCGGACGGGTCGTCGGGACCGGGCATCAGCTCCGGCGCCTGGGACAGCGCCGAGATCCGGGCCCGGACGTCCGCGCTGCGTTTGGTGTCGTGCGTGGACAGCACCGTGCCGCTCGCGGGCCAGTCCCGGGCCAGCGTCGCGCAGTACGCGTGGAACTCCTCCGGCGACACCGCCGGGCCGCCCGGCTCCCCGCCCACCTCGGTGGCCGACAGCAGCGGTGCGTACCGGTAGAAGGCCCGGTCCTCCAGGGACTTGGCCCGCAGGGCCGCCGAGGTCTGGGCGAAGCGGGCGGCGAAGACCGGATCCCGCAGCAGCAGCGCCCGTACGCCGGCCACCGCGGCCGGGCCCGCCGTCGCGGCGGCCCGCTCCACGGCCTGCGGCGGCAGCTCCGGTTCGCCGGGATAGGGCCGGTAGACGGGGAAGGCGATCAGCAACTCGCGCACTGCTTGCGCCAGTTCGGGTCCGGACCACCGCTCCAGCGTCGCCAGTTCCGCGGCCAGGTCCCCGGTCAGCACCTCGCGCGCGCAGGCCCGCGCCGTCTCCGGCCACGGTGGCAGACCGGTCGACTCCCCGTACCGGAAGGCCAGTTCGGCGGCGCCCACCGGATCGGTGAACACCCCGTCGACCCGGTGCAGCGCGTCGTACCCGGTGGTCCCCGCCACCGGCCAGCCGGCCGGCAGCCGCTCGTGGCGGGCCAGGATCTTCTCGACCACCACCCAGCAGCCGTCGCCCGCCGCGGCCCGCAGCCTGCCCAGGTACTCCTCCGGGTCAGCCAGACCGTCCACGTGGTCGATCCGCAGTCCCTGCGCGACGCCGTCGCGGACCAGCTCCAGCACCTTGGCGTGGGTGGCCGTGAACACCTCCGGGTCCTCCACCCGGACCCCGATCAGCTCCGAAATGGTGAAGAAGCGGCGGTAGTTGAGGGCGGACCCGGTCTCCCGCCACCACACGGGCCGGTACCACTGCGCGGCGAGCAGCTCCGGCAGCGGCAGCTCCTCGGTCCCCTCCCGGAGCGGGAACTCCTGCTCCCCGAGGCGCAGCACCGAGCCGTCGGCCCGCAGGTCGCAGGAGTCCACCGGGCCGGGGAGCAGCGGGAGGGCCACCCGGCCGCCGCCCGCTTCCCAGTCGATGTCGAACCAGCGTGCGTACGGGGAGCCGGGCCCGTCCCGCAGCACTTCCCACAGCGGCCGGTTCAGCCGCAGCGGGGTCGGCACCGCCATGTGGTTGGGCACGATGTCGAGGACCAGACCGAGCCCGTGCGCCCGGGCGGTGCCGGCCAGGGCCCGCAGGCCTGCCTCGCCGCCCAGCTCGGCCCGCACCCGGGAGTGGTCGGTGACGTCGTACCCGTGGGTGGATCCGGGCGCCGCCTCCAGGACGGGGGACAGGTGCAGGTGCGACACGCCGAGCGAGGCGAGGTGGGGCACGGCGGCCTCGGCGGCCGCGAACGGGAATTCCGGGCGTAGTTGGAGACGGTAGGTCGACGCCGGGGTGACAGGACTCGGAACATCAGATTCCGATGCGGGGGTCGGGCGCGGCTGGCTCATGAGAACGTACGTACCCAACCTGCCGGATTCCGTGCCATGACCCAATGCATCCGAGTGACTGCATCGCGTTAGTGTCGATCAAGTGCTTGGAACCGTCGACACCTATCGAAGAGTCATCGCCCTGACCGGGCCCCTCCTGCCGCTCGTCTCCTTCCTCGCCCGACTGCCCGTCGCGATGTCGCAGTTCGGAAGCTTCCTGCTGGTCGCCCGGACCAGCGGCTCCCTGGCCACCGCGGGCATCGTCGGCGGGGCCCTCTCCCTCGGCCAGGTCCTGTGCGGACCCCTCCTGGGCCGGCTCGCCGACCGGCACGGACAGCGGCCCGTCGTCCTGACCGCCGCCGCGGTCAACGCCGTCGCCACCGCCGCCCTGGTCGCCGGTGCGCTCACCCACCTCGCGACGCTCCCGCTCGCCGCGATCGGAGCCCTCACCGGGGCCTCCGTGCCGCTGATCGGGCCGCTCGCACGGACCCGCTCCGTCGCGCTCGCGCACCGCGCCGAGGCCGACGAGGGCGTCGTGGGCGCCGTCCACGCCCTCGAAGGCACCCTGGACGAAGTGTCCTTCGTCTTCGGGCCCGCACTGGTCGGGCTCGCCGCGCTGGTCGCGCACCCCGCCTTCGCCCTGGCCGCCGCGGCCGGACTCGTCGCCGTCTTCGGCAGCGCCTTCGCCCTGCACCCGACCGCCTCCGCCACCCCCGGGGCCCCGGCGCGGGAACGACGGGCGGGCGTCCGGATCCGGACGCCCGCCGTGGTGCACGCCGTACGGGGCTCCCTCGCCCTCCAAGGTGTGATGTTCGGCGCCTGCCAGGCCGGCATCACCGCGCTGACCATCCGCCTCGGCGTCCCCGACCAGGCCGCCGTCGTCTACTCCGCGATGGGCGTCGTCAGCGCCGCCGTCGGCCTCGCGCTCGGCGGGCTGCCCGCCCGCTTCGGACTGCGGCTGCGCTGGCGCGTGGCGACCGGCGCCGCCCTCGTGCTGTCGGCGCCCCTGCTCGTCACGGACGGACTGTGGCCGCTGTACGCGGTCGTCACCGTCCTCGGGGCCGCCTACGCGCCCCACCTGATCACCGCGTTCGCGCTGACCGAGCGGGCGGTGGACCCGGCCCGGCTGGCCACCGCCATGGCCTTCGCCGCCAGCAGCCTGGTCGCCGGGCAGGCCGTCGCCCTCGTCGTCTCCGGCCGCCTCGCGGAGCGGTACGGTCCCGGCGGGGCCTTCGCCGTGGCCGTGGGGGCGGCCGCGCTCTGCCTGACCCTCGCCCTCGTCACCCGCGTGCCCGCGGCCCGTACGCCCGCGGCGGCAGCCGCGGACGCCGTCGGCGCCGCAGCCGCCGCCGAGGCGGCAGACGCTGTCGCCGACGGGACCGGTGGGGCGGGCCGGCACCCGGCCCAGGGCCCCGCCTACGCCGGCCGCTGAAGCACCACCAGGCACCGCCCCGTCAGTGCCACCCGGTCGCCGGCCGCGTACTGCGGCCCGGTGCCGGGTGGCAGCACGTCCGCCCGGGAGGTGTCCACCACCAGCCGCCACTGCGCGCCGTGCCCCGGCGGAACGGTGAACTCCTGCGGCTCGGCACCCGCGTTGAACATCAGCAGGAACGAGTCGTCGGTGATCCGCTCGCCGCGGCTGCCCGGCTCGGAGATCGCCTCCCCGTTGAGGAACACGGTCAGCGCCCGCGCGTGCTGCGCCTGCCAGTCCCGGGCCCGCATCTCCTCCCCGTGCGGGGTGAACCAGGCGATGTCGGAGAGCTCGTCGTGCGTGCCCTCCACCGGCCGGCCGTGGAAGAACCGGCGCCGGCGGAACACCGGGTGGTCGCGCCGCAGCCACACCATCTGCCGCGTGAACTCCAGCAGCGAGGGCGCCGGTTTGCCGGGCTCCGGCCAGCCCACCCACGACAGTTCGTTGTCCTGGCAGTAGGCGTTGTTGTTGCCGCCCTGGGTCCGCCCGAACTCGTCGCCGTGACTGAGCATCGGCACCCCCTGCGACAGCAGCAGGGTGGCCGTGAAGTTGCGCATCTGCCGTTCGCGCAGGGCCAGGACCTCCGGATCCTCGGTCGGCCCCTCCACCCCGCAGTTCCAGGAGCGGTTGTGGCTCTCGCCGTCCCGGTTGCCCTCCCGGTTGGCCTCGTTGTGCTTGTCGTTGTACGAGACGAGGTCGTGCAGGGTGAACCCGTCGTGGCAGGTGGTGAAGTTGATGGAGGCGAGCGGCCGTCGCCCGTCGTCCTGGTAGAGGTCCGAGGAGCCGGTCAGCCGCCCCGCGAACTCCGCGAGCGTGCGCGGCTGCCCGCGCCACAAGTCCCGCACGGTGTCGCGGTACTTGCCGTTCCACTCCGTCCACAGCGGGGGGAAGTTGCCCACCTGGTAGCCGCCCTCGCCCAGGTCCCACGGCTCCGCGATCAGCTTCACCTGGCTGACCACCGGGTCCTGCTGGACCAGGTCGAAGAACGACGACAGCCGGTCCACCTCGTGGAACTGCCGGGCCAGCGTGGCCGCGAGGTCGAAGCGGAAGCCGTCCACGTGCATCTCGGTGACCCAGTAGCGCAGCGAGTCCATGATCAGCTGGAGCACGTGCGGGGAGCGCATCAGGAGGGAGTTCCCGGTGCCCGTGGTGTCCATGTAGTGCCGCGGGTCCTCCGACAGCCGGTAGTAGGAGGCGTTGTCCAGCCCGCGGAAGGACAGCGTGGGGCCGAGGTGGTTTCCTTCGGCGGTGTGGTTGTAGACGACGTCGAGGATCACCTCGATCCCCGCCTCGTGCAGGGCCCGCACGGCCGACTTGAACTCCAGCACCTGCTGGCCGCGGTCGCCCGAGGCGTAGCCGTTGTGCGGGGCGAAGAAGCCGATGGTGTTGTAGCCCCAGTAGTTGCTCAGCCCGTCGTTGACCAGCCGGTGGTCGTTGACGAACTGGTGCACCGGCATCAGCTCCAGCGCCGTGACCCCCAGCTTGGTGAGGTGCCCGATGACCGCCGGATGGGCGAGCGCCCCGTACGTCCCGCGCAGCTCCTCGGGCAGGTCCGGATGGCGCATGGTCAGACCCTTGACGTGGGCCTCGTACAGCACCGTGTGGTGGTACTCGTGCCGCGGCGGCCGGTCGTTGGCCCAGTCGAAGTACGGATTGACCACCACCGAGCTCATCGTGTGCGGGGCGGAGTCGAGGTCGTTGCGGGAGTCGGGGCGGCCGAAGTGGTAGCCGTACACCGCCTCGTTCCAGTCCACCCGGCCGCTGATGGCCCGCGCGTACGGGTCCAGCAGGAGCTTCGCCGCGTTGCAGCGGCGGCCGCGCTCGGGCTCGTAGGGGCCGTGCACGCGGAAGCCGTAGCGCTGCCCGGGCATGATCCCGGGCAGGTACGCGTGGCGGACGAAGGCGTCCGTCTCGCGCAGTTCGACGGCGGTTTCGGACCCGTCGTCGTGGAGGAGGCACAGCTCGATGCGGCGGGCGGCTTCCGAATAGACGGCGAAGTTGGTCCCGGCGCCGTCGTACGTCGCGCCGAGGGGATACGCCTGTCCTGGCCAGACCTGCATAGACAACGACTCTTCCCTCGGTGTCGAAGACGTCCCGGATGATCCGGCGTGGACCGCGTCACTGCCAGATCTTCCCCGAAAGAGGGCCCCCAAGCGCGTACTTGGGAGTGGTCCTACCGGGTGACCCGCAGACCCGACAGTCGGGTCAGCGGACTGTCCTCGCATCGGATAATGGGTCAATGGACGGTCCGTGTGCGGGCCATCGGGCTGCACCGGGCCGCGCGCGCGGGATACCCTTCCGTGATCACTGGAGACGGGCGTCCAGACGCAGAAGGCGGTGCACGGGTGAGCTCGGGAGGTCTGGAGCTGCCCCCTGGTGACAGCAGTCACGAGGGTGGCCCGGCGGACGCCCCAGGTGGTGTCCCCGGCGGGGCGCCGACGGGGCTCCCGGCAGGGGCGGTCTCCCTGGCGGGCGGGCCGGCGGAGGCCGGGAGCGCCGGGGCCGGTGCCGAACTGGACTGGGGTGCGGAGGCCTGGAGCGAGGTCCGCACGCGGGCCCAGCGGGCGGGCCGGGCGTACATCTGGCTCAACCTGATCGAACAGCGGCTGCGGTCGGTGGTCGGTGCGGTGCTGCGGCCCATCTACGAACCGGTCCACGGCGACGACTGGGTCGTCGCGGCCGCCGGTCCCGCCGGGCAGGAATGGGTCCAGCGGGCCGTCGCCGTCCGCGAGGTCAGCCGGCGCAAGGGCTACCTGCTCGACTCCGCCGACGACAACGTGCTGAGCTTCCTGACCCTGCCCCAGCTGCGGGAGCTGATGGTCCAGCACTGGCCCTGCTTCGAGCCGTACTTCGACGACCGGCGCGAGATCGAGCTGGCCCTGGACGAGCTGGAGGTCACCCGCAACGTCGTCTCCCGCAACCGGGCCCTGTCCCGGCCGGTGCTGGAGCAGGCGGAGCGGGCCTCGGCGCGGCTGCTGGAGGTGCTGGGCGGGGGCTCCGGCAGCCCCGCCGCGGACCGGCTGCCGATCGACGCCGTCGAGGACCTCGTGGGCGACCGGTACGCCGACGTCGTCTCCGTCCACCCCGACCGGGTACGCCTCCAGCGCAACCTGCCGGCGGAGGACCTCTTCGGTGGCGCGCGACGGCTCGACGCCATCGGCATAGGGCTCAACCTGCTGGTGCAGAACTTCTCGGGGCGAAGACTCGTGCGGCTGACGGAGGCCGGCTGCCGGGTGCGGCTGCTGTTCCTGAATCCGGCGAGCAGCGCGGTCAAACGGCGCGAACGGGAGCTGGGGCTGCGCAAGGGGGAGCTGAGCCGCTCGGTGGAGATGAACATCCTTCACGTGCGGCGCGTCCGGGCGGGGCTGCGGGACCCCTCGCGCTTCGAGATCCACGTGTTCGACGAGACGCCGCGCTTCACCGCCTATCTGGTGGAGGGCCAGGCCTCGGGCATCGCGGTGGTCCAGTCGTACCTGCGGCGGGCACGGGGGATGGAATCGCCGGTGCTGGTGCTGCGGGGCGGCGGCCGGGGCGTGCCCAAGGACGCGGACCACGGGCTGTTCGCGACGTACCGGGAGGAATTCGAGTCGATGTGGGGGGACTCACGTCCCGTGTCGTGAGCGCCGCCTCCACCGCCGCAGGGGCCCGTCGTCGGGCCTGTCAGTGGCCCGTGGCAGGCTGAAACCCGTTGACCGAAGGTGTACGGGGGAGGGACGAGGGGTGGAGGACCAGCGCGGTACGGGGGGCTGGCACGGCCGGGTGCTGATCGGGTTCGACCTGGAGACGACCGGCACGGAGCCGGGCGAGTCCAGGATCGTGACGGCTGCCGTGGTCGAGGTGCGCGGCGGTGCGGTGCACGAACGGCGCGGCTGGCTCGCGGATCCGGGGATACCGATCCCGGAAGGGGCCTCGGCCATCCACGGGATCAGCACCGAGCGGGCCGTCGCCGAGGGCCGCCCGGTGCGGGAGGTCGCCGACGAGGTCGCGCAGGCGCTGGTCGCGCACTGGCGCGGGGGAGCGGTCGTCGTCGCGTACAACGCGGCCTTCGACCTCACCCTGCTCAGCGCCGAACTGGCCCGGCACGGGCTGCCGTCGCTCGCCGACCGGCTGGGGGGCGAGGAGACCGGCCCGGTGGTGGACCCGCTGACCATCGACCGCGCCGTGGACCGCTTCCGGCGCGGCAAGCGGACCCTGGAGGCGGTCTGCGGGGTGTACGGGGTCACGCTGGAGGAGGCGCACGACGCCGGCGCGGACGCACTGGCCGCGGTCCACGTGGCCCGCGCGATAGCCCAACGGCACCCGCAGGTCGCCGAGCTGACCCCGGCGGACCTGCACGCCCGACAGGGCACCTGGCACGCCCGCTGGGCCCGGGACTTCCAGTCCTACCTCCGCCGCCAGGGCACCCCGGACGCGGTCATCGACACGGCGTGGCCGCTGCGCACCCTGATCCCCGCCTGACGGGCCGGCGAGGGGTACGCCGGCGGGCCCGCGCGGACACCCCCTGGGGGGTGTCCGGCGGGTCAAGGTGGGACACCCCCTAGCGGGCGAGGAACGGAGCCAGGGCCGCCGTGAGTTCGGCGGGGGCGTCCAGGGCGATGAGGTGGGCGGCCGCGGGGAACTCGACCAGGGTGGCGCCGGGGATCTCGGCGGCGTAGCGCCGTGCGATGTCCTGGAAGTCGGCCACGTCGAGCGCGCCGACGCCGACCAGGGTGGGGACCTCGATCCCGGACAGGTCGCCCCGCACCACGCCCTGGGAGTGCTCGCCGACGACGTCCTGGTTCACCAGCGACGTGCGGATCGGCTCGCGGAGCCGGTCGGCCAGCCCCGGGGCGACGTCGCCCCAGGTGCGGGCCGGGCCGCGCACCCACATGTCGAGGTTCGTGGCGACGGCGGCGTCCAGGTCGCCCGCGGCGAGGGCCGCGGTCTCCGCCTCGTCGTAGGCGATCATCCCCGCGCCCCAGCCGTATCCCGGCCACGGCGCGGCCAGCAGCGCGAGGGAGTGCACCCGGTCCGGGTGGGTGAGGGTGAAGTCCACCGCCACGCGGCCGCCCCACGACGCGCCGACGAGCCGGACGCGGTCGTGCCCGAGGTGGTCCAGCAGCCGGCGCAGATCGTCGGTCTCGGCGAACGGGCCGCTCGGCGGAGCGGACTGCCCGAAGCCGCGCAGGTCGTAGCGGATGACGGTGTACCGCTCCGCGAGGGCGGGCACGATCGCGTCCCACATGCGGTGGTCGGCGATACCGGCGTGCACCAGGACGACGGGCGGCCCGTCGCCGGTGACGACGTAGGAGAGGTGTCCGAGGTCGTCGGAGAGTGTGATCATCCGCAGATGTTCGCAGGTCCGCGACCTGCCCACCACCCCTCAGAAGGAGTGCCACCGCGTGTGCGGATCGCCCGCGCGCAGGGAGGCGACCCGGCGGTGGAACTCGGTACGGGCGGACGCGTCGTGGGGGGCGTGCTGGGCCACCCAGGCGCAGCTCGCCGTTTCGCGGGCGCCGCGCAGGACCGCGCAGCCCTCCCAGTCGCGGACGTCCCACCCGTACGCCGAGGTGAAGGCCTCGTACTGCGCTGCGGGCAGGCCGTACCGGTCGCGGGACAGGGCCATCACCACCAGGTCGTGTTCGCGCAGGTCGGCCGATACGGTCTCCAGGTCGACCAGGACCGGGCCGTCCGGGCCCACGTGGACGTTGCGCGGCAGGGCGTCGCCGTGGACCGGGCCCGGGGGCAGGTGCGGGGTCAGGGCGGCGACCTCGTCCGCGTGGGCGTCCCGCCGGGAGCGCAGGTACGCCGCGTCGGCCGGGTCGACGCTGTCCCCGGCCAGCCGCAGCCAGCGCTCGACCCCGCCCAGCAGGTCCCGCGGCGGCAGGGCGAACGGCGGTGCGGGCAGGGCGTGGACGGCCCGCAGCAGCACCGCCAGGTCCTCGGGCCCGGCGGCCCGCACCGCGTCCGGGAGCCGGTGCCACAGGGTCAGCGGGTGTCCACCCACGAGCCGCGGCTTCGGTTCGGCCGCACGGACCGCGGGGACGCCCGACGCGGCGAACCAGTCGGCCACCGCGAGTTCGCGCTCGGCCCGCTCCAGCAGCGCGGCCTCCCGGCCGACCTTGACCACCAGGTCGCCGACGGCGAACACGGCGTTCTCGCCGAGGGCGAGCAGCACGGGCTCCGGGGCTCCGGCCGCGGTTCCGGCCCCGGCCGCGGTTCCGGCCCCGGCCGCGGTTCCGGCCCCGGCCGCGGATCCGGCTCCGGCCGCGGATCCGGCCCCGGATCCGGCCCCGGCCTCGGAGTCGGTGAGGCCCGCCGCTCTCAGTACGTCCCTCGCCCGCGCTTCGTCCATGCCGTTGTTCTACCACTCACAAGGGGTCGCCGAGCGGGCCGTACCGCTCCTCCAGGTCCCTCGCCCAGTGCGCGGCGAAGTCCGGACGGGTGCCGTCGGCATCGGTGAACCCGTACTCCTCGTACAGACCCCAAGTCGCCAGCGCGCGACCGGACTTGGACATGATCCCCGGGTCCGCGGCCAGCGCGGCGACGGCCCGGCCCAGGTACGCGGGGGATTCGGAGTGCGCGAAGTCGGGATCCTGCGCCACGCCGTCGCGCCACGTGGCCTCGGTGACGCCGACGTGGTCGAGCATCGCCTCCGAACGCAGGAACCCGGGCGTGATCGCCACGGCGGCGACCCCGTGCGGCCGGAGTTCGGCGGCCTGCGCGAAGGCGAGGCGGATCACCGCCGACTTGGCCAGGTCGTAGAAGAACGAGCCGCGGTAGCGCGCGGTGTTGCCGTCGGTGACCTCGACCACCAGCCCGCTCCCACGGGCGACCATGAGCGGCAGTGCGAACCGGCTCGTGATCACATGCGTCTCCACGGCCTGCCGCAGCAGCCGCAGGCCGGTCTCCAGATCCTGCTCCCACAACGGGCGTTCCCAGTCGGTCAGCGGATCCCCGCCCCACACCGAGTTGACCAGCACGTCGAGCCGCCCCTCCTGTTCGGCGCCGATCCGCTCGACGAGAGCCCGGACCTCCTCGGGACGGCTGTGGTCGGTACGGACGGCGACGCCCACGCCGCCCGCCGCCGTGACCCGTGCCGCCGTGTCCTCGATCGTCTCCGGCCGGTCCAGGTCCGAGCGGCCCCCGCCGCCGCTGCGCCCGGTGACGTACACCGTGGCGCCGGCGGAGCCGAGTTCGACGGCGATGCCCCGTCCGCCGCCGCGGGTGCCCCCGGCGACCAGGGCCACCTTGCCGGCCAGCGGTCCACCGGCCCGGGGTCGTCCGGCCGCCGGGCGCGTGCGGGTGCCGACGTCGGTGCCGGTGCCGACGGCGGTGTCGGTGTCGGTCGTCATGAGTCCTCCGGGTCCTGGGGGTGGTGGGACGGGCTGCCCGACGGGAGGTGGGGGAGCAGTACGGCGTCGAGTTCCCGCCGCAGGCGCCGGGCGAGCGTGCCGCGGCGCTCGACGGCCCAGACGAGGCCCGCGCCGGCGGTGATCGCCTGCACGGTGCCGGCCAGTGCCGCGACATCGGTACCTGCGCGGAGCCCGCCCGTGGCGGCGGCCTCCGTCAGGAGTTCTTCGATCGCGGCCCGCTGGGCCCGGTGGACGGCCAGGGCGCGTTCGTACAGCTGCGGATCGGTGAGGTCCGTACACAGGAACGCCAGGTGGTGGGCGAAGCTCTCCGGCGTGTCCATCCCGGCCAGGTTCCGCGCCGTCAGGGTCGTCAGCGCCTCCAGCGTCCCCAGTGTCCCCAGTACCTCCAGTGGGGACGTGCCGTCCCGCCGTGCGCGTCCTGCCGCCTCACCCGCGTCCTTCGCGGACCGGTCGGCGAGGGCCAGCAGCAGGCCGCGCTTGGAGCCGAAGCGCTGCACCAGCGTGCCGGGCACCAGGCCCACCTCCCGCGCCACGGCTGCCAGCGTGAGCCCCGTCGGCCCCACCCGGCCCATGACCCGCGCGGCCGCGGCGAGGATCACCTCGTCCTCGATCCCCCGGGGGCGTCCCACGGCCACCCACCTCCCCGTATAAGTAAATGCCTGTTCATTTATTAATGCGGGGAGGGTGCGCCCCGGCGCAAGTCCCCGCTCCGCAGGCACCCTGCCCCCGGCAGGTGGTGACTTCCGCTCCACGGCCCGATGCTGGAGGGGTGGGCGCCGGACGCGAAGGACGCGCAGGCCGTGGCCCGGGGACAGTGGCGCGGCGCGCGATCCGCACCACCCTCGCCGCATGCGGCGGCTTCTACCTGTTCCTCTACGGGCTGGACCAGCCGGTGGCGGCCACCTACGCCCTCTTCGGCGTCGTGTCGATGGCCGCGCTCTCCCACATCCCCGGAACCGGCCGGCAGCGGGCGGCCGTCATGGCCAGGACCATGCCCGCGATCTGGCTGCTCGTGACCGCCGGCACCTTCCTCGCGGTGCGGACCTGGAGCGCCGTGGCGGGCATGCTGGTGATCGGCTTCGTGCTCGCCTTCGTGGCGGCCGCCGGCCCCCGAGCCGCCGGTGCCACGCCGGGGCTGCAACTGCTGTACATCATGCCCAGCTTCCCGCCCTACCTCCCCGACACCCTCGGCCAGCGGCTCCTCGGCGTCACCGTCGGACTCGCCCTGCTCGTCCTCGCCGAACTCTTCGTCCTGCCGGAACCACGCGGTACCGGTTACCGGCAACTGGCCGCCGGGGCCGCCGTGGTCGCCGCCCGCTGCGCGGACGAGCTGGCCCGGGCGCCGTACACCCTGTCCGCCGCGACCGTGGCGGACCTGCACGCGGCGGGCGAATCGCTGCGTCCGCTGCGGGTCGACGAGGCCGACCGGCCTGCGGGGCCGGGCCTGCGCGACCGGGCCCTGGCCCATGCGGGCCTGGCCGTCCGTACGGTCCTCGGCCGTATGCAGCACCTGCCGCCACCGCCGCCGGGCAAGGTCCCGCTGAAGCCCGGGGCGGATCTGCTGGCCGCGGTCGGCCGGGCCGCCACCGAGACGGCCGCGCTCCTGTCCGGCACCGGCCGCGCCAACGACGAGGCGATGACGCTGCGGCGACTGCGCGAGGAGGCCGGGGACCGCGCCGAACACGAGGAGCAGGGACTCACCGCCGCGCGCGGCCGGCGCCGGGCCGCGCTGCTGGAGCTCGCGGACGCCGCCGTGGCCTTCACCGCGGCGGCCGACCTGGCGGTACGGGGCCGACGTGCGCAGATCCTCGGGCCCGACGGCGCCGTCGGAGCCGCCGGGGCCGTCGACGCCGTCCGTTTCTGGTACGCCGACCGCAGCACGCTCGTGCTGTGGTGGCACCGGCTGGAGGCGCATGCCGGGCCCCGGTCCGTGTACTTCCAGAACGCCGTCCGCATCGCCCTCGCCCTCGGCGCCGTACGGACCGTCGCGGGCGTGGAGTCACTGCCCCACGGCTTCTGGGCCATGCTGGCCGTCCTCAGCCTGACCCGCACCACGGCCGCCCAGACCAGGGCTACGGTGCGCCAGGCGCTCGCGGGCACGCTGCTCGGGGCGCTCCTGGCCGCGGGCGTCCTGACCCTGGTGGGCGGGCGGACCACCGTCTACGCCATCGTCCTGCCGGTCGTCATGGTCGTGGCCTTCCGGGTCGGGCCGGTCCGGGGCGTGGGCTGGGCCCAGGGGATGTTCACCCTCGTGGTGTCCTTCGTCTTCGCGCAGCTGGCGCCCGTGACGTGGCGGCTGGCCGAGGTCAGGATCATGGACGTGATCATCGGCAGCATGATCGGTGTCGTCTTCGGGCTGCTCGCGTGGCCGCGGGGAGCCCAGGCCGAGCTGCACCGGGCCGTCGCCGCGCTGCTGGAACGGGAGGCCGAGACCGTCGAGCGCACCACGGCCGCCGTGGCGGCGGGCGTGCCGGGGTCCCTGCCCGACGACCGGGCGCTCCAGCGCGCGCTGTCCCTGGCGGAGAGCGCCTACGCGCAACGCCAGGGCGAGCCGCGGGCGCCCGCGCAGGGAGCCCCGGACTGGCAGGCCGCCATGATGACGGGGCATCACGTGCTGTGGGGTTCGCGGCGGCTGCTGGCCCGCTCCGGGCCCGTGCTCGATCTGACGCACCGCGACCGCCTGGGCGGTCGCACGGTCGAGCTCGTCGCGGCGATGTACGGGGCGGCCCGGCGCGCGGAGGCCGAACCGGCCGGCGCCGCCGACGGCGCGCCCACCTGGCTCCCCCCGAGCAAGCCCACCTCCCCGGCCCCCGCGGAGCGGGACGCCGCCGGCCGGGCTCCCGGCTCCGCCACCGGACCGGTCGGTGCCGAAACCCCGCACGGGTCCGGCACCGACGCCGGCGGGCAGGTGTCCGGACGAGGTGGGGGAGTCCGCCCCGAGTACGACGCGGGCGATCCCGGCTCCGCCGGACCCGAGCCCCGGGCCGTCGGTACGGGCGCCTCCGGGCGGGCGCCGCTTGCTCCCGCGACCGGGACGCCGACCGACTCCGCCGGGTCCCCGCACGGGCCGCCCGGTCCGGGCCCGGCGTCCCGCACGTACGGGCCGAGGGGCTCCGCGGGCGCGCTTGCGCCGGGTCAGGAGGCGGACGGGGCCGGGGCGCCGCCCGGGCCGGGTCCGATGCCGGACGGGGCCGGGGCGGCCGGTGTCCTGCCGGGGGCGGACGCGCGGGCGGGCTCCGCCGCGTCCCGGCGCGGGCCGGGCGACACCGGAGCGGGGCCGGCCGGTCCGGGCCCGGTGGCCCGCACCCACGGCCCGAAGGGCTCCGCCTCGGACCCGGGCGCTCCGCTCGGGCGGGACGAGGGCACGGGCGCGCCCGGCCCCGGCCCGCTGCGGGACGGCGTCGAGACGCCCGCCGGGGCCCTCGGCGAGCCGGGCGGCGCCGCGTCGGGCCCCGTGCCGGACGGGGCCGGGTCGGCCCGTGTCCTGCCGGACGGGAACGCACTCGCCGAGGGGCGGACGCGCGGACCGCGCGGTCTCGGGCCGCACGGTCTCGCGTCCGGCGACGGGCAGCGTGCTCCTGCGGCGGCCGACGGCTACGAGGCCGACGGCGACACGGCCGACGGCTACGAGGGCGACGGCGACACGGCCGACGGCTACGAGGGCGACGGCTACGCGGCCGACGGCTACGCGGCCGACGTTGAGGGGCAGGGCGGGGTGTATCCCGATACGCCCGAAAGCGTCGCGCCGTCACGCTACTTCGGCGCGCTCACCTGGCTCGAATCCCTCACCGTCGACGTCGAGCGCGTGCTGGCCCCGTGCCGCGAGCAGTCCGGTAAATAGTTGCACGAGACGTCTCGTCTCGTTATCTTCGGATCATGACCTCCGCCAAGCCCGCCCACATCGCCATGTTCTCCATCGCCGCCCACGGCCACGTGAACCCCAGCATCGAGGTGATCCGCGAGCTCGTGGCCCGCGGCCACCGCGTCAGCTACGCCATCCCCGCCGCCTTCGCCGACAAGGTCGCCGAGACCGGCGCCACCCCCGTCGTCTACACCTCCACCCTCCCCACCGAAGACGAGCCGGAGGCCTGGGGCACCGAACTCATCGACAACCTGGAGCCCTTCCTCAAGGACGCCGTCCAGGCCCTCCCGCAGCTCGCCGCCGCCTTCGACGGCGACGAACCGGACCTCGTCCTCCACGACATCACCTCCTACCCGGCGCCCGTCCTCGCCCACCGCTGGGGCGTTCCCGCCGTCTCCCTCTCCCCGAACCTCGTCGCCTGGGAGGGGTACGAACAGGAAGTGGCCGAGCCGATGTTCGCCGAGCTGAAGGCATCCGAGCGCGGGCAGGCGTACTACGCCGCGTTCGCCGCCTGGCTCACCGAGAACGGCCTCGGCGACCAGGTCGACCGCTTCCAGGGCCGACCGCGCCGCAGCCTCGTCCTCATCCCCAGGGCCCTCCAGCCCCACGCCGACCGCGTCGACGAGACCGTGCACACCTTCGTCGGCGCCTGCCAGGGCGACCGCAGCGCCACCCAGGGCACCTGGAACCGGCCCGCGGCCGCCGCCGGCCGGAAGGTCGTGCTCGTCTCGCTCGGCTCCGCCTTCACCAAGCAGCCCGCCTTCTACCGCGCCTGCATCGACGCCTTCGCCGGCCTGCCCGACTGGTACGTCGTCCTGCAGATCGGAAAGTTCACCGACGAGGCCGACCTCGGCGAGGTCCCCGCCAACGTCGAGGTCCACCGCTGGGTTCCCCAACTGGACATCCTGCGCCAGGCCGACGCCTTCATCACCCACGCCGGCGCCGGCGGCAGCCAGGAGGGGCTCGCCACCGCCACCCCGATGGTCGCCGTCCCCCAGGCCGTCGACCAGTTCGGCAACGCCGACATGCTGGCCTCCCTCGGCGTGGCCCGGCACGTCCCGATGGAGCAGGCCGACGCGGCCACCCTCCGCGAGGCCGTCCTCTCCCTCACCGCCGACCCCGCCGTCGCCGCCCGCGCCGAGGAGATCCGGGCCGGGATGGCCACCGAGGGCGGCACCCGCCGGGCCGCCGACCTCATCGAGGCCGAACTGTCGTAGACACCCCCAAGGGTGCCCCCATGACGACGAAGAAGTACGCGGCGCTGCTGCGCGGGATCAATGTCGGCGGCAGCAGGAAGGTCCCGATGGCGGAGCTCCGCTCCGTGCTGGAAGGGCTCGGGCACGGTGACGTGCAGACGTACCTGCAGAGCGGCAACGCCGTCTTCAGCACCGCGAAGACCGACCCGTTGGCCCTCGCCCGGGAGCTGGAGGCCGCCATCGAGGCCCACTTCGGTTTCGCGGTCGCCTGCCTGGTGGTGGACGGCGCCTACCTGCGCGCCGTCGCGGAGGCGTGCCCCTTCCCGGCCGCCGAGCTGGAGGGCAGGCAGCTCCACGCCACCTTCCTCTCCGAGCAGCCCGGCCCGGAGCGCTTCGCCGCGCTCGACGGGGCCGCGTTCCTCCCCGAGGAGTACCGGCTCGGCGACCGCGTCCTCTACCTCTACGCCCCCGACGGCCTCGGCCGCTCCAAGCTGGCCGAGGCCCTGGCCAGGCCCGCCCTCGTCAAGGGCATCGACGCCACCACCCGCAACTGGAACACCGTCACCAAGCTCGTGGAGCTGACCGCCCCCTGACCGGGGAGGGCTGGCTGCACCGCGTCGCCGGGACGGTGTGTCGTGATGAGCGCGGACGGATCCTCGGCCACCGACGGTCGCCACAGGTATCGCGCTTCCCCGGGTTCTTGGAGGTCGGGGTCGGCGGCGCCGTAGCTGTCGGCGAGCCCTACGAACAGCCGCCGCGAGGGAACTGGCCGAGGAGCTGGGCCTGCGTGCGCTGCCGCGCCTGCTGTTCACGTTCATCAACCGCAGTGGCTCGAGCCCTCACTGGCTCGGCGTGCACGAAGCCGCGGTGGTGCCGGACGCCGTGGTCCCCGATCCCGCCGAAGTCACCCGGCACGGCTGGCTGACCGGGCCGGAACTGCGGGCGGCCCTGCCGGAGTGGCGTTCCACCCCCGACAGCATCGAAGTCTTCAGCCGGTATCCGGAGGCCCGGACCGCCCGGTCCTGAACTCGCCCCCGGCCCCGGGCCGGCCGGGCGGCGGGCCGATCACGGCGTTGCCTCCTTGGTGATCGCGGGCAGCGGGCCGTCCCCGCGGCAGGCATGCGGGGCGGGCCGACGGGTATCCGCCGCGGGTGACCGACATCGAGCCGACTCACGACCAGGACCCGCCCCCGGAATCCGGTCGGGCCGAACCGCTCCAGGCCCTGCACGCCGCCTACGCGGCTCTCGCGGCCGTCGTAGCCCCTTTGACGGACGAGGACTCCTGGCAGCCCACCGCCTGCACGGGCTGGGCCGTCCGGGACCTGCTCTTCCACTGCCTCATGGACTGCCAGCGCGGCCTCGTGGCGCTGCACACCCCGGCCCCCGGGCCCGTCGACCGGGACGCCGTCACCTACTGGGGCGACTGGAGCCCCGGTACAGAGGGCGCGGCCCACGGCCGGCGCTGGGCGCGGGTCAGCGCCGGTATGTTCCTGCACTTCGACCAACTGCGCGGGCTGTACCTGGAGACCGCGGCGGCCACCCTGAACGCCGCCGCCGCGACCGACCCCGCCCGTCTCGTCTCGACCCAGGGCCACACCCTGACCGCCGGCGACCTGATGAGTACCCTCACCGTCGAGGCCACCGTCCACCACCTCGACCTCGTCGCCTCACTCCCACACGCTTCCCGGCCCTCTCCGTCCGGGCTCGCCTGCGTACGCCACACCTTGGACGGACTCCTGGGCCGACCCCTCCCGCTCGACTGGAGCGACGAGCACTACGCACGTGCCGCGACCGGCCGCGTGCCCCTCACGGACGCCGAAGAAGGAGCCCTGGGACCTGACGCCGCGTCCTTCCCCCTGTTCGGCTGACAGCCGTGCAGGGCCGGTTCAACGCCAACCCGTGTACCCGTCCGGGGTTGCGGGGCCGGTGTCAGCGTTCATGAGACCGACCAGGAAGAGAACCAACACGATCAGCGCGAGCACCACCAGCCAGACGCGGTCCTCGAAACCTGAAGGATGTGGGCCCCGCGGACGATCGTCGCCCCGGCCCTCGGCGTTGCTGTCCTTGTCGGTCACCCCGAGCCCCCTTCGCTCTGGTTCATGGCACTGCGCCATACGGTCGGCGTCAAGCTGCCGGGGCAACATGCCTGCGGATACGGCGACATGACGCTCATTCGGCACGGCGAGGACCGCGATCCGGGTCGGAGGCCCGTCCCGTGCGGCTGCGGCCACGGCTGGTGCTCGGGTATCCGGTCGCACGGAACGTGGCTGGGCCCCGACCGGGGGGAATGGGTCGGGGCCCAGCGGGCGCCGCGGGTCAGGGCCGCGGCAGGGGGTGGTTCAGTGGCGGCGGAAGCTGTCCTTGACGTCTTCCTTGGCCTCGCGGGCGTTGCCCTTGGCCTGGTCGGCGTGCCCGTCGGCGGTCATCCGCTCGTTGCCGACCATACGGCCCATGGCCTCCTTGGCCTTGCCCTTGGCCTGCTCGGCCTGCGCCTTGGTCTTCTCGGTGCCCGACATGGGGACCTCCTCGTGTAGTACCGGGTTGGTCGTGCTGACTCGCCTGCTCACGATCCCGAGGCTCAAACCCCACATCCGTCCGCCGATTCGGATTCCGCCCGCCGGCCCCGCCCGGCCGGTCCATCGAGCCTCCGCAGCGCGCCGGATCCGGCACGGCCACGTCACGACGGAGGAGCCGGGCGGGCGCGTCTGCCCGCCTGCGCGGATAAGAAACACCTAAAGATCATGTGCATAGGTGTCGGCCGGCCGGGCACCCGGTGCTTCGGAGGTTGATAACTATGGTTCCCCTGCTTCTTGTTCTTCTGCTCGCTCTGATCCTTTTCGGTGCCGGTTTCGCGGTGAAGATCCTCTGGTGGGTCGCGATCGCCGTCCTGGTGATCTGGCTGATCGGCTTCGTGGCCCGTCCCAAGAACAGCAGCGGCCGCTGGTACCGCTGGTAGCAGGCGGCCGACGTACTGCATGCCGGTGGGCCCACCCCGTCACGGGGTGGGCCCACCGGCATGCCCGCGCCCGGAACCGCAGACCGCAGACCGCCTACCGCAGAAGCCGGCATGCTCGCCCCGGGGCGGGTGGCTCGCTCAGGAAGCCGGGTCTTCCTCCCCGTGCCGGGCCTGTCGCCGGTAGTCCTGCGGCGCCAGCACGTACACCTCGGCGACTTCAGGACGAAGAGGGTCGTGGACGTCGGGCTCGTCGAGGAGCGTCAGCACCGAGCGCAGGACGGCTTCGATGGTGAGTGCCGGATTCCACCCAAGGCTCAGGGCGTTCACGTCGAGGCGGCCCGAGGTGGTGATGTTGGGGTGGTAGACGGGCTCGGTGAACCGTATCCCCGGCGGCGAGTCCGGATAGGCGGTGGGGACGGTGATGTCCACGGGCAGGTGCCGCCCGGCGAACACCGACGCAGGGGCGGGTTTCAGCACCGCTTTCCACCGGAACGGATCACCGCCGACGCAGGGATCGATGAGTATCCCGTCGTCGGCGGGCGACTGTGTCAGCTGCGCCGCTTCCTTCTCCAGCCTGACCTCAGCAGTGGAATCCACCGGGTGTCCCGTCCTTCCAGCGCGGTAGCGTGGTCGCCCGTCCAGGAACCTCCGGTCCCGCGACCGGGCATCCCGCGTATGCCCAACTCGCCGCATCCCAGCCCGTACCACCCATGCCGGCACGGCATACGGCAAACGGCATACGGCGTTCGGCAGGCGTTCGGCAGAGGCGTCGTGCCCGGCACCAGGGCCACCCGGAGGCCGACTCCGCCGTAACCGGGGAACCCCGCCCCTGGGCCGTCCCCGGCCGTCCCCGGCCGTCCCCGGCCGTCCCCGGCCGTCCCCGGCCGTCCCCGGCCGTCCCCGGCCGTCCCCGGCCGTCCCCGGCCGGCCTTCGGCCGACGGGCAGTCCCGATGCGGGGTGTTCTCCCTCTCAGCCCCTGACGCCTGCGGCTGCCCTGGCGGCCCGTTCGATCCTCGCGCAGTGGGCCGCTCGGCCCTCCTCGTCGATCTGCTGCTCGTGTTCGGCCCGCAGTCCGGTCCGGCCGTCGAGGTGCTCGCGCAGAATGTCGGCGTGGCCTGCGTGCCGGACGGACTCGCCGAGGACGTGGACCATCACGGCGAACAGGTTGGTGCGGGCGTGCGGCTCCGGCCACCACGGCACGTGGCCGGGGGCGTCGAGGGGGAGCTCGTCGATCGTCGCGTCCGCGTGGGCCCACGTGCGGCGGTAGAAGCCGATGACCTGATCTCGGGTCTCGTCCTCGGTCGCCCACTGGTCGCTGCCGTCGGAGTCCTGCCACCGGGGCAGCGGCTCCGGTGAAGGGCGGTCGAAGACCTCGCCGAAGTACCTGGCCTCGACGGTGGCCACGTGTTTGACGAGGCCGAGGAGGTTGGTGCCGGTCGCTGTCAGAGGGCGGCGGGTGTCGTACTCGGACAGGCCGTCGAGTTTCCAGAGCAGCGCCTCGCGGTCCCTCCGCAGTCTCCCGTGCAGGTGGTCCTTGGCGAAGTCGTCGATCATGCGGCGCGAACCCTTCCTGGGCTGTTCGTGGTCCCCACGATTCTGTCCGTGCTCCGTGCTCCGCGCTCCGTGCTCCGTGGTCCTGGGGCGATACCGGCTGTGCCCCGCGACAAGTGGAACTTGATCTCATGGCTGCCGAAGGGTGATCAGGCGTTGTCTCCGGCACGTGCCGGCAGGCTGTCCGCAGCGCCTGCAGGGCTCCGCCCCTACCGACCGGACGGTTACCGGGACCGGGCGTGCGCCGCTCCTCTTCTTTGCGGGCGCATCCCCGAGTATGCCAAGATGATCATGGTGGTGTTTCTCACGCGGGGGAGTTCGATGGGGGACGAAGACATACAGGGCCAGCTGTGCCGTCTGGGCCTGACGGTCAATCAGGCGGCGATCTACGTCTGCCTGCTCGGCGAGGGTCCTTGCGAGACGGAAGTCCTGGCGTCACGGATGCGTCGCCACCAGCGGGGACACGGTACGGGGCAACTCCTCCCCGGGGGTCGGGCGCTGGACCGCGACCTGGCGCAGCTGCGGAGGCTGGGGCTGATCACCACCGCCGGGTCGACCGGCGGCGAACACACACCCGTCGAGCCGTCCATCGCACTGAGGGCCATGGCCGACACCCGCTCGGCAGAGGTGCACCAGGCCCACCAGGCGGCCATGCAGGCCTACCGCGGCTACCGGCGCTCCGTGGCCCCGCACGGCACCGAGGATCTGCTCGAAGTGATCAGGGGTCCCCACGTCGCCGAACGCATTTGGAACATCGAGGAAGCCGTCGAGTCCCAGGTCCTGCGCTTCGACTCGCCGCCCTACCACACCCACGGCACCGCCAATCCGGTCGAGATCGAGAAGCTGGCCAACGGTGTGGAGTACCGCGTCGTCTACTCCAAGTCGGCGGTCCAGAACACGGATTACTACAACATCAACATCAAGCCCTGCATCGCGGCCGGAGAGCAGGCCAGGGTCCTCCCCACCGTCCCCGTGAAGCTGACCGTCTACGACCAGCGCCTGGCCATCGTCTCGATGTCGTTCGTGGAGTCCGAGGTCAAGGACTACCTGTTGATGGTCCACCCCTCCAGCCTGCTGTCCGCGCTCACGGGCCTCTTCGAGAGCTCGTGGCGCAGCGCGCTTCCCATGCACCTCAGTGACCGTGTCCCGTCCGGTCTGCAACCGATCCACCGGCGCATCCTTGAACTGCTGGCCACCGGCGTCAACGACGAGATCATTGCCGAACTGCTCGGCGTCAGCCGCCGCACGCTGTCGCGCCACATAGAGGCGATGAACACCCGCGCCGGCTCGATGACGCGGTTCCAAATGGCCCTCTACGCGGCGCGCAGCGGATGGATCTGACCCGCAGGCCGCATCCGCATGCCCGCTCATTTGCTTATGTGAAACCCTGAGGCGGTTGTCGCGGTGCCTCCGTGTCTTCGTGCGGGGAAGCCCGGCGCGTACGAGTGCGGGGCCGTTGCGAGCCGCCGGCGGGACGGGCGGCCGCGCCCCTCACCGGACCAGAAGCGGAATGGGGCCCAGGTGGCTATGTCGAGGGCGCAGCCGACCGGGTGGCCGCAGCGCAGGTGGACCGCAGTTCTGTCGTGAGGGGACCACTGCCCAGGTTGCCCCATATCGTTACGGAATGTCGCCGTCTGGTACGGAGAGTGTGCGAGGGGGTAGGGCTGAGGTTCCCGACCCTGGAGGAAGACGATGTCCGATGCTGCCCGGCGGACGGCAGAGCCCGAGGTCACCCTGTACAGCGGCAGCGGTCACACGGGTGACAGCTGTGTCCTGCCCATGGACGGCTCCACCTACTCCCTGAAGGCCACCGGTTTGAACAGGATCGCCTCGGTCAGGGTCGACTGGCCCGACCGCCGCATGGCAAAGCCGGTCGTCCGCCTGTACTCCGAGATCCCCGCCCGGCATGAGGACCTCGCCGTCGACCAGGGGTCCGCCTTCAAGGACTTCACCGCCGACACCGCCGATACCGGCAAGTGGGCCGGCGCCAAGTGGGTCAAGGGCTACGCCGACGACGGGAGGGAGGCGGTGCGCACCGGCCCCTCCGGCCACTGGGGCGGGCGGACCATCCTGGACACCCTCGCCGCCACCCACGCCATGCCCGACCTCAGCCGACCGGGCGCGGGCCGCGGCCTGCCGGCTGACTCCTGACAGCAGGGCGACGTCTCGGGTCTCCTCAGGAAGTCGGCGGTGGCCCGGTTTGGCTGGGCCTTTCGGGGCAGGCGCAGGTGCAACGGCGGCGCGGCCCGTGGCACTGGAGGCCGCCCCCGAGGAGACGACGTGGAGGATTGTTGCTATGACCGAGAATGTGTGGGGTTACCGCGAGACGTCCGGCCGTACGGTCGGAGGCGACCTGACGGGTTACAAGGTCGAGGCGGCCGACGGCTCCATCGGCAAGGTCGACAAGCACTCCGATGAGGTCGGCTCGTCGTACATCGTGGTCGACACCGGCCCGTGGATCTTCGGCAAGGAGGTCCTGCTGCCGGCGGGCACGATCGACCGGGTCGACGTGCAGGAGGAGAAGATCTACGTCGGCTGGACCAAGGAGCAGATCAAGGCGGCTCCGGAGTTCGAGAAGGACAAGCACCTCGACAACGAGGAGTACCACCGTGAGGTCGGCGGCTACTACGGCAACCTCTCGAACCGCCTCTGAGGTCACCGCTGTTCATGCGGCGTAGGTGTGGGGCGGCGGCCACCGGGCTGCCGCCCCACACGCGTGCCCGCACCCGGCCGCCGCATCCGGAAGGCCGCAGCCGAGCTGACAGGATGAGGAGGTGTCTGACTCTCTCGGTGAGCTGTGGTTGCGCGGCATCGCATTCAATCCGGCAGCGCCCTCCGACGTACTGTTGCGTCTTCTGGACCCTGAAGTCGGCGAGCTGAGCCGGTCCATGGCCGAACACCGCGACCTGCCGGACGGTGTCGTCGACAGCTTGCTCCATCATCCCTCCGCGAGGATGCGGGGCGCCCTCGCCGCCAACCTGCACGTCGACCCCGCCCGACTGGCCCCTCTGGCGACGGACCCGTCGGGTATTGTCCGAGCCCAGCTCGCCGGCGTCGGCTGGCCCCGGCCTCGCGTCATACGACCCTTGCCGGACGACATCCTGGTCACCTTGCTGACGGCCCAGGACGGAGGCGAGGACGGCCTGCTCACCGAGGGCGAAATCGTGCAGGAGCTATTTTCTCCCGGCAGATCCCTCGGGCCTTCTACCGTTCCCTGGCCGGGCACGAGCACCCTCGGCTCCGCGCCTGGGCCGCCTCGATGTGGCAGTCGCTGTCCACCGCACAGCGCACCGCCCTGCTCGAAGACCCCGACCTCGCAGTACGGGAAGCGGCACGGGAGGAAAGCTGGGTCACGGACCCGAAGGCGGTGGAGGCCAGACTGCGAACCGTCGGATCGCTCACCCGGCCCCATGTCCTCGGAACGTGCGTTCTGTCTCCCGCACTCGTGAAGCAGTGCTTCGCGGACGGTACGGTCGCTCCCCTGACCTGGAACCGCCACACACCGGCCGATGTCGTCATCCGCCTCGCGCGCCATCCGGAGGTGAAGGTGCGCGAGAAGGTCGCCGCCAGACCCGATCTGGGGCCGGAGCTGGCCGCCGAGCTGGCGCGGGATCCAGCCAGCGCAGTCCGTGCGCGGGTACGCCTCCACCCCTTCCCCCGTACGTGGGCCGAGTACGCGATGATCGAGGCGGTGATCGGGCACGGTCCGGACTGCAGCTGCCCGATCACCGAGCCGGCCGCCGTGCCTTCGCCCGACTGGTTCGCAGCGTGTGCGGTGTCCGAGGAGCCCGTGCTCCGCCGGGTCGCGGCGCGCTGGCCAGGGCTCCCCGCCGAACTCGTCAGGGCACTTGCGCAGGATGACGACGAGGAAGTCCGGATTCTGGTGGCCTGTTACCACCCGCTGGCGCCCCCGCGCCTTCTCCTGGACGTCTTCGTCACCCGCCCGGCCCACCGGCCGCACCTGCTGACCATGCCCGGCTTCCCCCGCACCGGACGGGCCCATCTCAGCCACCACCCCGACCCCGAAGTACGCGCCCTGGCCGCGGCCGACTCCACCCTGCCCGGATCCCTGCTCGAAGACCCTGACGAGTCCGTACGCCGTGCTGCCGCGGCCAACCCGACGCTGACGCCAGAGGAACTGGAGGCACTTCTCGCAAACCCGCGCACCGCAGAGGGCGCCGCGGCCAATCCGTCCCTCCCCGTTCCCCGTATGCACGCACTCCTTGACCGCTGCTTGAACGGCGCTGCCGATTCCCCGCCGACCGGACGCCAGAGGCGCGGCCGCCTCACCTTGCTGCACGCCTTCGTAGCCGCTGTCTTCCCCCGTGCGGGGGAGTCGGTCTCCTCGCTCGGGGGATCCGCGGGGTCCCGCTGCTGCGGTTGGCTGGATGCATGAACCACACGTGGAAGCGCCTGCTGATCGTGCCGCTGCTGAGCGGTGTCATGACGGTGACCGGGGTGTCCGGCCCGGCCGCGGCCGCGGCCGGCGGCCGCCCGGCCGCCGCGGAGGTCCGCGCCGGGGAGGACACCGGTGCCGGGGAGGACATACGCGCCAGGATCGCGGCCGTGCCCGGCATGCGCGTGCTCGGTGAGCGGCCGGCCGATGCCCCGGGACAGATCGTCCTGGATCTCTCCTTCCGCCAGCCGCTCGACCACGACCACCCGGGCGGCGAGTCGTTCGAGCAGCGGCTGACGCTGGTGCACAAGTCGACCCGGCGGTCCATGGTGCTCTATTCCAACGGGTACGACCTGGGGTCCGCGCCGCAGCGCCCCACCGAGCCGACCGAACTGCTGGACGCCAACCAGATCACCGTGGAGCAGCGCTTCTTCGGCACCTCCCGGCCCGCGGTGACCGACTGGTCCAAGCTGACGATCCGGCAGGCGGCGGGCGACCACCACAGGATAGTCACCGCCCTGAAGCGGCTCTACAGGGGCGCGTGGATCTCCACCGGGGGCAGCAAGGGTGGCATGACGGCCGTCTACCACCGCCGCTTCCACCCGGACGACGTGGCCGGAACCGTCGCGTACGCCGCCCCGAACAACACGGACGACCGGGACGACAGCGCCTACGACGCCGCCCTGGAGCGGGTGGGTACGGCGGAGTGCCGTGCGGCCCTGAAGGCCGCGCAGCGCGAGGCTCTGGTGCGGCGTTCGGCGATGACCGAGCGGTACGCGCGGTGGGCCGAGGGCGAGAAGGCCGGCTTCGAGATCATCGGCAGCATGGACCGCGCCTTCGAACTCGCTGTCCTGCGGCTGCCGTTGATGTTCTGGATGCATCAGCCGGCGGACGGCTGCGCGGCCGTGCCGACGGCCGCGTCCGACGACGACGCCCTGTACGCCTGGGTGGCCCGGGTGAGCGTCCTGCCCGTGTACGCCGACCGGACCCTGACGGACTTCACGCCGTACTTCTACCAGCTGGGTACCGAGCTGGGATACCCGCAGTTCGCCGCCCCGCACCTGAACGGGCTGCTGCGGTACCCGGGTCTCCAGGAGGTCCGCTCCTACGTGCCCCGGGACATCCCGCTGCGTTTCCGGCCCGGCGCGATGGCGGACGTGGACCGCTGGGTCCGCCATCGGGGAGGCTCGCTGATGTTCGTCAACGGCGAGAAGGACGTGGCCGTCGCGGAGCCCTTCCGGCTGGGCCCCGGCACCCGTGACTCGTACGCCTTCACAGTGCCGGAGGCCAACCACCACCTCTCCATACGCAGCCTGCCGCCAGCCGACGCGGCCCGGGCCATCGAGGTCCTGCGCCGCTGGGCCGGCGCAGGACCGCGATAGCCCAGGACACTCCCTCGGACGGGTCGGTCCAGTCGCGCCGGCACGCGGCCCGGTCGGACGCGCTCGATCCGCCTCGCCGACCGTCTCCCCTTCGTAGCGCTGCGCGCCGAGCAGCGCGCAGCCTCTGCGGACGCCGACTGCACCCGGCCCCACCACCGCCCATGCCCAACAGCGCGAGGTCCCGCAGCCGGCGCGACGGAGCGCGCCCCCTCGAACTCCTGGGGACTGGACCGTACCGACCAGCGGGACCTGCCGCTCGACGGTCAGTTCACCGCCGAGGGCAGCGGCGCGGGCGTGACGGCCTACATCCTGGACTCGGGCATCGACTACGCGCACACCGAGTTCGACGGCCGGGCCGTGTTCGGCTTCGACGCGATGGGCGACGGCCGTCAGGGCCAGGACTGCCACGGCCATGGCACGCACGTTGCGGGCACCGTCGGCGGCAAGACGTACGGTGTCGCGACCAAGGTCAACCTGGTCAGCGTCCGAGTCCTGGGCTGCGACAACAGGGGCGCCTACTCCGGGATCATCGCGGGCATGGACTGGGTGGCGCGCAACGCCAAGCAGCCGGCTGTGCTGAACGGCTCGCTGGGCGGCGGTTTCTCGCAGACCGTGAACGACGCCGCGAACAACCTGTCACGTGCAGGCGTGCTCCCGGTCATCGAGGCGGGCAACGACGCGAAGAATTCCGCGAACTACTCGCCGGCCTCGGCCGAACGCGCGCTGACCGTGGCCGCCAGCGACCGCAACGACGCCGAGACCAGCTTCTCGAACTACGGCACGGTCGTTGACCAGAACGGCGGCGGCGGGCGGTGGCAGGAGGCTGTGGCTGGTGCGGGGGCCGGCCGGCAGGGCGGGGTGCAGGGGTCCGTGCGGGGCTCTACCGGTGGGCGAGATCGAGGGTCCAGAGCTCTTCGCCCTCGGAGTCTTTGGCGTACCCGATTCCGACGTCCTGGTGGTCGCAGTCGAGGATGGCTTCGCGGTGGCCGCCTCCGGTCATCCACGAGCGGACCGCCCTTTCGGGGGTGGTGTAGCTGCTGATGTTCTCGTTGTTGCCGTCCGCGTCGTAGCCGGCTGCCTCGATGCGGTCGGTGGAGTCGAGACCCTCGGGGTTGGTGTGGTCGAAGTATCCGCGGGCTGCCATGTCGTCGGAGTGGCCCTGGGCGGCGCGGGTCAGGATCGGGTTGGAGCGGACGGGTGTGCAGCCGGCCTTCACGCGTTCGGCGTTGACGGCGATGAGCATCCGCTCGGTGTAGGACGGCTTGCCGGTGGTGGGCCGGGCCGTCGGTGTGGCCGGCCGGGTGGGAGAGGGCGAGGGGGACGCGGACGGCCGAGGCGCCGTGCTGCCCGAGGCCGGCTCGCCGATCACGGGCGTCGGCACCGGCCGGGGGAGGGCCGAGTGCGCAGGGACGGCCCGCAGTTCGGTGTCCGGTGCCCGGTCCCGGTCGAGCGTGGCCAGGCCGGCGGTGCCCGCGGCGACGAGCAGGACGAGGCAGGCTGCGACCAGAGGAGTGCGCGCCCGTGTCACGGCGGCACGCCTTGCGCTGCTCGCGGTCGTGGGTCCGTCCGGCCACGAGGAGCCGGAGCGGGAGCCGCCCCTGGCCGCGTCCGTGCCCGCCACCCCTTCCGAGCCGCCAGGGTTTCCGTACGCCGGCCGCTGCGCGCAGGCCAGTACCAGGTCCGGTGCGGCCGTTCCGGCGAGGCGGGCAAGTCCGGCGGTGACCGGGAGGAGCGCGAGGCCCATGAGGAGGCCTTCGGCGGGGACGAGTCCACGGGCACGGTGGGAGCACTCGGTACAGGCGCGGGCGTGCCGGGCCAGGCGTTTGCGCCAGAGGGCGGAGGGGGTTCCGTCCCAACGGGCGGTGAGTTCCTCGAGCTCGAGGCAACGGGGTTGGTTGGTGAGGGCGCGGACGACGGCGCGGGAGGCCTCCAGGCGTTCCTTCATGCGCTGGACGCGTACGGCGGTGTGTTGCGGGGAGAGTTCCATCGCCTGGGTGACTTCGGCGCGGCTGAGCTGTCCGGCGGCCTCCAGCCACCACAGGGACAGCAGGGTGCGGTCGTCCTCGTCCATCCAGCGGGTCGCTTGGGCGACCTCGGCCCGCTGGCCCTTCAGACCGAGGTGCAGGATCGTGAGGTCGACGAAGTCGGCGCCCGGGTCGGCGAACGCCTCGTCCTCGGTGCCGCCGTCGTCCAAGGATGCGCGGGCGGAGCGTGCGGCCTGGACGGCGCGCCAGTGGTCGCGTATGCGGTTGGTGGTGATGGCGACGAGCCAGGCCCGGAAGCACTCGGGTTCACGCAGTGTGCCGAGGTGGGTCAGGGCGCGGATGAAGGTGTCCTGGACGATGTCGTCGACGTCGGCGTGGCGGCCGCCCAGGGCGCGTCCGGCGATGTTGTAGACCAGGGGCAGGTGGTCGGCGACCAGGCGGTCCCGGGCCCGGGTGTCGCCCCGCTGGGCGTCGAGGACCAGAGCGGTCGTGCTGTCGTCGGACATGCAGAAGTTCTCTTTCGGATGCCGCGGGCGGTGCAGGGGGGAGAGACGGCCCCGCCCCCGGTTCTGGGACCCGGGGGCGGAGGACCATGATGCCGGTAGAACCGGAATGCTCAGTACCGGATGGTGCGGTTCTCGATGATGCTGCGGGCCTGGCCGGTGACGGGCAGGCCCGCCTTGGGCCGGGCGGTGAGCCAGTAGTCCCGGAAGGTGGCGGGGTGGCTGGTGATCATCGCGTCGATGGTGCGGTCCCAGTTCCCCCCGTCCGGGCCGCCCTCGGCCCACAGGTCCAGCAGCGCGCCGACGACCCGCCCCTCGACCTGGTCACCCGTCTGCCAGCCGACGGGGTTGTCGAAGCTGAGGGACTGGCTGTCGCTGTAGACGTAGCGGCGGTCCCCCATCGCGTACGCGGCGACGGCGTCGGGGAAGCCCTCCCACAGCGCGCAGGTGGCCGAGGTCCGCTTCTCCATCGGGTGGGTCGCGCAGTTGGTGACGTACGGGGCGTTCCCCTTGTAGAGGCGCCCCATGAAGAAGTGGCCGGCCTCGTGCAGGACCAGGTGCTGGGAGCGCGGGTCAAGGCCGGCGAGGTGGACGTAACCCGTACCACCGTCCCACCAGGACCCCTTCTTCCCGTCGTTCTTCCACACATACGTCAAAGTCGTGCACTGGCCCGCGGCCTCGTTGCGGGTCCAGCACGGCGTCTGGGAATTCGCCCGCTTCCACCACAGCCTGTTCGTCGTGTCGACCGTCTTCCAGGCCAGCGCCATCTCGGTCGGGACCTTCACCGTGCCGAGGTTCTGGACGGCGGAGGAGCCCGGGCGGGAGGCGGAGAAGAAGGTGTACTCCTGCAGGGTCTGCGCGTCGCTGACGACCCTCCAGGTCTTGGTCGAGGACGACAGGAACTTCACCCGCAGCTGGCCCATCGGCTTGCCGGCGGTGGTGTGGCAGGCGTTGAACGTGCCGTCCCTGTACGAGGTCAGCCCTGTCGCCAGACGCGACTCCGGCCCCGAAGCCGTGGCCCTGCCCCAGAGTTCCCAGTTCGCGTTACGGGCGACTGAGGTGACCAGCGGCTTCCCCGCGGTCTCGGAGTCGACCGCGTCAAAGGCCAGCGTGCCGCGGACACACACACTCCCCGGCACCGCGGCGCTCGCCGAACCAACGGCCAACCCGGCCCCCAGGACACCGGCAGCGAGCGCGGCCACCCCCGCAGCGATCTTCACGGACCTGCTTCTGACACGGCGGTGCAGCGCCATGGTGGAACTCCCTCGGTTCACGGCCGCGGCGGCGTCGCACTGCCACCGGACCAGGTACGGGAAGGCGTCTGATCGCGCCCTCACCACCGAAGACGGAGCGAAGGACCCCGGCATAACGAAAAACGGATCCTGACCGGAAGTTCTTGGAAAAGCCGTCCAGCACCCCACCGCCGGCTAGCACCGGGTGCCGACATGAATCCGCTCATCCACCCGGCCGCCGCCCGGCCGCCCGCGGTCCTGGTCGGGATCGGCCGCTGACGGCCGGAGGGCTCCGAGCCTGCTCGGAGCCCTCCTGTACCTCGCTGACCTGCCGGCTCAACGACCGGGCTCGTACGAGCAGACCTGCGACGACGCCGTCCCCCTGGCCCGCCTCGGCGACGAGACCACGATCAGGGCTTGACTGCCGTGGTGGTTGGCGCTCTATGGGCGGCGGACTTCGGCGGTGCTCGAGCGGTTGCGCAGGCGGTTCCAGGCGGCCACGCCGAGCATGAGTCCCCACAGGACGAAGAGGCCGTACCAGAAGAGCCCCCAGGCGGCTTGTGGGTGGGCGTCCTTGGCGGCGAAGGCGGGAGCGGAGACGACCCGCCCGGCAGCGAGGAGGTACTGCAGCGCGAAGTAGGTGAAGCCCCATAAGGTCATGCCGACGGAGGCGGTCAGGGACAGGGAGCAGAGCGTGCGGCGCGGAAGCCGGCGGCCCCATGGCCGGACCAGAGCCAGCGCGACAATGGCGCCGACCACGGCCACGGCGCCCATCCCCCAGTAGCCGATCGCGGCTCCCCAGGTGCCGTGCGGCGCGGACGCGAACTCCCCGGGGAAGGTGGCGGCGATCCCGGCACCCCACCAGAAGTGCGGCGCCGCGTAGGCGAGTGCCGCTGCGGCGGCCGCATACCCAGGCCAGGCCCGCCCATGGCCGTGGAGCGTCGTTGCTGTTGCCGTCACCATGGTTCCCCCGAGGTCTCCTTCAGCGCAGTGTGCGCTGCCGTGAGAACCCTGTCAGGACAGCCCTGCGGAGGGCTCAACCTTCGGGACGAACCTGCCTACCCCGCACGGAGGAGTTGCCGTCCTACCAGCCGACGAGGGCACGGGCGCAGACGGCCGGCACCGAGTCGAGCGGGGAAACCTGCAGCAACGGGGCCGGCGTGGAGGGCTCGGCCTGACCATCGCGCTCGGGCATGCAGGCGTCCTCGGCGCCAGGCTGGCCTTCGCGAACGCGCCGGAGGGCGGCGCGGTCGCCACCCTCGACCTTGATCCGCCGGACACCCCCTGACCGGCTGGCCTACGGTGGGCTGCGTCATGA
The DNA here is from genome assembly GCF_057371075.1 of Streptomyces sp. WAC03905. NCBI lineage: Bacteria > Bacillati > Actinomycetota > Actinomycetes > Kitasatosporales > Streptomycetaceae > Streptomyces > Streptomyces sp. WAC03905. The sequence goes on along the minus strand of NZ_JBXYDZ010000003.1, from coordinate 1,830,140 downwards.
TCGCGTCGGTGATGGGGGTGGGGATGGGAGTCGCGAAGACGACGGTCCGGGCGGTGAACGAGTTGACCGCGCGGTGGGCGGGCGCGGCGGAGGGCGGCACGGTGTTCTCGGCCGCCGGGCTCTGGCCGTTGCTGGCCCACCTGGCCGACGGGGCCGAGGGCGCGGCGCGGGCCGAGCTGGCGGGGGCGCTCGGGCTCCCGGCCGGGCGAGCGGCGTCCGCAGCCCGCGAGTTGTTCGCCGCGATGGCCACCGTGAGGGGACTGGACACGGCTCTGGGGCTGTGGACGAACCGCACGCTGGAGCTGAAGGAGGAGTGGGAGGCGGGCCTGCCGGCCGGCGCCCACGGGGTGCTCACCGGTGACGCGGTGGCCGACCGGCGGGCTCTGGACGACTGGACGGTGCGGCGGACCGGCGGGCTGATCGACCGCATGCCGGTCACACTGGCCGATGACACGCAGATGGTGCTGGCGAGCGCGCTGACCCTGCGCACGCGGTGGCTGAGCCCCTTCATCGAGACGGAGCTGAAGACGGCGTACGAGCCGTGGGCCAGCACGCCGCGGCTGGGCCTGTGGCGCCGAAGTGCCGTGCTGGACCGGGTGGGGGTGGCGGACACCCCGGCGGGGCACGTCACCGAGCTGAAGGTGCTGGGAACCAACGCCCTGGACGTGCACCTGCTGCTCGGCGAGGAGGGCATGCGGCCGGCGCAGGTGCTGAGAGCCGGGGTGGACATCCTCGCCGGCCGGCGCACGGTCGTGCCGGGACCGCGGCTGCCCTACGGAAACGCCGGCCCCGGCCTGCAGGTGCGCAAGGTGCGCTGCACACGGCCCGAACCGCCGTCGCTGTGCGTCAGTACCGCGGCGTACGACATGCGCGCGAGCCACGATCTGCTGGAGCTGCACGAAGTGTTCGGGCTGTCCACGGCCCGGGACACCTCGCGCGGGCACTTCCCGGGCGTCAGTGGCTTCCCGCTCGCCATCGGGTCGGCCCGGCAGGACACCATGGCGAGGTTCGGCGCGCTGGGTTTCGAGGCAGCCGCGGTCACGGCGTTCGGTGCGGTCGGCTCGGGCGTCCCCGATCTCCGCTACGTGACCACCGTGATCCGCGCCGCCTTCGACCGCCCCTTCGCCTTCCTCGCCCTGCACCGCCACACGCGGCTCGTGCTGACGGCGGGCTGGGTGACGGATCCGACGCCGGCGCCGGTACCCGACTACGACGAGGAGGACGACTGGTGAGCGGGGGTCCCCGCCCCGGCGCGCAGCCGTCGCCGATCACAGGCCGTTGACCCGGGCCATCCGCGCGGCGTTCCGGGGTTGCTGTATCTCGGCCGTCACCGCACGGGTCCTGCGGGGCACTCGGGATTGCTGTTGCTGGATCTGCGCCATGAGACGCCTGCTGTGCAGGGCCATCTCCAGCTCGAAGCGGGTGCGGGGGTCGCGCAGATCGGGACCGAAGAGCTTCTCCAGTTGCCGCATGCGGTATCGGACGGTCTGGGGGTGCACGTTGAGTGCCTTCGCGGCCTCGGGTGCGCCGCCGCCCTCCAGCCAGGCGAGCAGGGTGTCTTCGAGCCGCTCGCTCTGGCGGGGTGTGAGGTCGGCGAGCGGACGCAGTCGGCGTGCGGCGAGCGCGTGGGCGAGGTGCTCGTCCTGGAGCAGCATCAGGGCCGAAAGGTGGTCGTCGACGAATACGGCGCGCGCTTCCGGAGCGGACGAGGTGGGGATGAGGTTGAGCAGCCGCACCGCCCAGCGCTGGGAGGAGGCTGTGTCGCGGGGTGGGACGGGGTGCCCGACGGCGGCGAACCGGCCGTGGAGCGTTCTCGCCAGCTCGGTGCGGGCTTCCGGGTCGGGGGTGGGGAGCAGGAGGCAGGGCTGTCCGCAGACCATGCCTGCCAGGGCGCCGTCCATGCGTGCCGCCAGCTGCTGGGCCTCGCCGGGTGAGGTCACGGCGATGGCCCGGACGAAGTCCGGTAGGGGCCAGCGGGCTGTTGCGGCCAGTTCTGCCAGGGCTTGCCCGGACGGGTGCGGGTCGGACGTGAGGGCGGTGAAGAGCTCTCGGCGAGCCCGTTCGGGCCTCGCGTCGGACCTCTGGGAGGGGATCGCGCCGAGGGACGGCAACGGCACGTCGTGCGCGTCCCGTCCTCGGGGGCTTCCCTCTCCCTGCCCGGCAGTTGGGGGTTCGTGGTTGCCCAGAGCGGTGAGGAGCGCTGACTCCACGTGCTGGTTGACGACTTCGTCGTCGATGTCCGCGACGTGGGCGGAGATCCCGGGGATGCTGTCCCGCAGTTCCTTCGCGATCCCCGCGGCCAGCGCGGGCAGGTCCTTTCGCAGGAGCTGGGGCCATTCGCCGCGTGGGTGGGTCCCGGCGTGGTTCAGAAGTTCAGACATGGTTACCTCGCTCCCATGGTGCGTGCCCTGTCCCGGCATGGGGAGTTGAGCGCTGCGTACTTCCCTTCAGGAGAACGGCCGTTAACCGCCGACCCGCGACATTGCCTGACCTTTACCTTGGGGGGCCGTCCTCCGGCCCCCAGAGCCGCCGGGCGGGGGCGGCGAGCGTGGCGGTGGTCGTGCCGGGGGCGAGCCCGCCCCCGGGGGCGACGGGAGCGGCGGGGTGTGCCAGGCTCATCGCCATGCGGTACATCATCATCGGCGCGGGCGCCGTGGGCGCCACCATCGGCGGACGGCTCGCGGAGGCGGGCGGCGAGGTCGTCCTCGTCGCGCGCGGCGCCCACGCGGAGGCCCTCAGGGCCGACGGGCTGCGGCTCACCACGGCGGACGGCCGCCGCGTGCACCGGCTTCGCGTGGTCACCGGACCGGACGAGTTGGGCGAACTGCGGCCCGACGACGTCCTGTTGCTGACCGTGAAGACCCAGGACGCCATCGCGGCGCTCGACGCGTGGGGCGACGCGGAGGTCGCGGGCGGCGGCACGGCCGCGCAGCGGCTCCCGGTGCTCTGCGCGCAGAACGGTGTGGAGAGCGAGCGTCTCGCGCTCCGGCGCTTCGCGCGCGTGTACGGGGTGTGCGTCTGGCTGCCGGCCACCTTCCTGGAGCCGGGCGTCGTCTCCGCGCTGTGCACCCCGCTGACCGGCATCCTGCACCTGGGGCGGGCCGCGGGCGGAACGGACGCGCTCGTCCGGGCCGTCGCCGCGGACCTCGACAAGGCCGGGTTCGAAGCCCCGGTGGTCGAGGACGTCATGCGGTGGAAGTACGCGAAGCTGCTGGGCAACCTCGGCAACGCGATCCAGGCGACGACCGGCCCGGAGCCGGACCCGGCGAAGGCGGCGCTGCTGGCGCGGGCCGCCCGCGAGGCGAAGGCCGCCTTCGGGGCGGCCGGCATCGCCTACGCCTCGGACGCGGAGCAGGCGCAGGCCCGCGACGGCAAGGTCGAGCAGCCGCCGGGCGTACGGGGCGGGTCGTCCTGGCAGAGCCTGGCGCGCGGCACGGGCTCGGTGGAGGCCGACTACCTCAACGGGGAGATCTCGCTGCTGGGCCGACTGCACGGGGTGCCCACGCCGGTCAACGACGTCCTGCGGCACGCCGCCAACATCTTCGCCCGGGAAGGCCTGCCGCCGGGCGCGATGTCCGTCGCGGACCTGACGGCCCTGGCCGACGAGGCCGCGGCCCGCGCCGGCGCCTGACACCCCTCAGGCGGTGAGGGCCCGGAGGCGGGCGGGCGCCGCGGCGGCCGCGTCGTAGCGGCGCAGCAGCAGGAGGGCCAGTTCGGGGGCGGCTCCCAGGACGTCGGCCACCACGTCGGCGCCCGCGGCCTCGGCGCCCGCCACGATGCGGTCCGGGAGCCGGCCGGGGGCGATGACGTACGGGGCCACCGCCACCCGGGCGAAGCCCTCGGCGCGCAGCGCCCGTACGGCGTCCTCCGTACGGGGCAGAGCAGCGGAGGCGAACGCAGGCCGCACGGCGCACCAACCGGTGTGCCGCCACTCCCGCGCGGTTTCAGCGATCACTGCGATCGCCTCCGGGTCCGTGGAACCGGCGGACGCGAGCACCACCGCGGTGCCGGCGCGGTCCGCCGGGGTGAGGCCGGCTTCGGACAGCCGGCGTTCCAGCGCGTCGACGAGCAGCGGCGACGGGCCGAGGACGTCCGCCACCGAGACCGTCAGGCCCGGCAGGCGGGTCAGCGCCTCCGACAGCGCGGCCGGGATGTCGGCCTTCGCGTGGAAGGCCCGCGTCAGCAGCAGCGGCAGGGCCACCACGTCGCGGACGCCGTCGGCGTGCAGGGCCGACAGCACCTGCTCGACCCGCGGGGCGTTGAAGTCCAGGAAGGCCGTCTCCACCCGCAGTCCGGGCCGCAGCGCCCGCGCCCGCCGGGTGAGGGCGTGCACGGTCGCTGCGTGCCGCGGGTCGCGGCTGCCGTGGGCGATGACCAGCAGTACGGGCGACATGCGGATCAACTCTTCACCAACAGGCCGCGGCTGCGCAGCACGTAGCGTTCGACGGGGCTGAAGATGAGCAGGTCGATGGCGATGCCGACGACGAGGATCAGGATGATGGCGAGGAACACGCCGGGGAGGTCGATGTTGTTGCGGCCGTTCTCCAGCAGCTGACCCAGGCCCAGGCCGAGGTCGGGGGAGGAGGCGATGATCTCGGCGGCCATGAGGGAGCGCCAGGAGAACGCCCAGCCCTGCTTGAGGCCGGCGACGTAGCCCGGCAGCGCGGCCGGCATGACCACGTGCCAGGCGCCGCGCAGGCCGGTGGCGCCGAGGGTGCGTCCGGCCCGCAGGAACAGCGGGGGGACCTGGTCGATGCCGGAGACGAGGCCGTTGGCGATGGAGGGCACGGCGCCGAGCAGGATGACGGTGAACATCATGGCGTCGTTGAGGCCGAACCAGAGGACGGCCGGCGGCACCCACGCCACCGACGGGAGGGACTGCAGGCCCTGGAGGATCGGGCCGATCGCGGCGCGGACGAACTTCACCCGGGCGACGAGCAGGCCGAGCGGGGTGCCGATGGCCAGGGCGAGCAGGAAGCCGAGCAGGCCGCGGGAGACGGAGGTCCAGATGACCTCCAGCAGCGTCCCCTTCAGCCACATGTCGGACAGACTGTCCCACACCGCGGAAAGGGCGGGGAGCTTGGTCTCGTCGGTGACCTTCAGGGAGACGAGGACCTGCCAGACCACCAGGACCAGCCCGACCGCCAGGAACGGCGGCAGGACCTTCTTGACGAGGACCTCGCGGACCGGCGTGCGGTGCGTCTGCACCGCGTCCAGGGCGTCGAGTCCGGCCTCCAGTCCCGCGAGGTCGTCCGTCTTTGCCTTCGTTTCAGTGCTGGCCATGACGGCGGATCTCCCCACGCAGGTGTTCAGTGATCTCCAGGGACAGCTCGGCGACGTCCGCGTCCTCGATGCGGCGCGGCTGCGGGATGTCCACGGTCCATTCCGTCGCGACCCGGCCGGGCCGGGAGGAGAGCAGGACCACGCGCTGGGCGAGGCGGACGGCTTCGCGCACGTTGTGGGTGACGAAGAGGACGGAGAGTCCTGTCTCCTGCCAGATGCGGGTGAGTTCGCCGTGCAGGACGTCGCGGGTGATGGCGTCGAGGGCCGCGAAGGGTTCGTCCATGAGCAGCAGGCGGCTGTCCTGGGCGAGGGCGCGGGCCAGGGCGACGCGCTGGCGCATGCCGCCGGACAGTTCGTGGACGCGCTTGCCGTGGGCGCCGCCGAGGCGGACCAGTTCCAGGAGGCGTTCGGCTTCGGGCTTGCGGTCGGTCTTGGTGACGCCCCGCAGGCGCAGGGCGAGTTCGATGTTCTTGCCGGCGGTCAGCCAGGGGAAGAGGGCGTGTTCCTGGAACATCAGGGCGGGGCGGCCGCCGGGGGTCTCGATGGTGCCGGCGGTCGGCCTGTCGAGGCCGGCGACGAGGTTGAGCAGGGTGGACTTCCCGCAGCCGGAGGCTCCCAGGATGGTGACGAACTCTCCGGGGGCGACATCGAGGCTGATGTCGTCCAGGACGAGCTGCGATCCGGCCGGGCCGGAGAAGGACTTCGAGACGTGGGCGATACGGGCGGCGTGCGTCTGCTCCGCCACCGTGCCCTCGGCAGCCTTGGCGAGTGTCGTGGCCATGGTCGTCACCTCCTGGGATTGCTGGACTGCTGCATTGCTGGACGTCGGGTCATTGCGCGGCTCACGGCGCGGGTCACTTCGCGCCGAGTCCGGCGTCGGAGACCTCGGGCCTGCCGGCGGCCTTCAGGACCCTGTTCAGGAGCGTCAGGTCGTAGATGCCGGCCAGGTCGGGCTGCTCGATGAGCCCCGCCTCGACCGCCCACTCGGACTGGGTCTTCAGCGTCGAGGCCAGCGGGTCGTCGGTGATCTGGATGCTCGGCCACGCCGGGTCGAGGACCTTCGCGTCGAGTGGCTTGCCGCTGTCCGCCGCCAGCTTGGCGTTGGCGGAGGCCTTCGCCCTGTCCGGGTTGGCGTTGATCCACTCGTTGGTCCTCACCGTGCCGCGCAGTACGGCCTCGACCACGTCCGGGTGCTCCTTGAGGAACTTCTGCGACACGATGACGTTCGTGATCACGAACTTCTTCTCGGGCCACAGGGCGGTCTCGTCGAGGAGGACGGAGCCGCCGTCGGAGACGAGCTTGGAGGCCGTGGGCTCCGGGACCCAGGCGCCGTCGATGGAGCCCTGCTTGAAGGCGTCCGGGGTGACCTTGTTGTCGGTGCGGACGACGGAGACGTCACCCTTGCCGGACTCGGGGTCGACCGTCCAGCCCTTCTCGGAGATCCAGTTGAGGAAGGCGACGTCCTGCGTGTTCCCCTTCTGCGGGGTGGCGATCTTCTTGCCCTTGATGTCGTCGAGGGTCTTGATCTTCGCCGGGTTCACGACGAGCTTCACGCCGCCCGACGCGGAGCCGGAGACGATCCGCAGGTTGGATCCCTTGGACTTCACATAGGCGTTGATCGAGGGCGAGGGGCCGATGAAACCGATGTCGAGGGAGCCGCCGTTGAGGGCCTCGATCTCGGACGGGCCGGCGTTGAAGGTCTGCGGCTTGATCTTCGTGCCGCCCAGCTCCTTCTCGATCAGGCCTTCCTGGATCCCGACGAGCGCGGTGGCGTGCGTCAGGTTCGGGAAGTACCCGATGCGGACCTCGGAGGCCGACAGCTTCTTCCCGTCCGCGGCAGGGGCCTTGGCCTTGCCGTCGCCCTTGGCCTCGGCCTGCGAGCCGTAGCCGCACGAGGCGAGCGCGCCGATCAGGAGCGGCAGCGCAGCGGCGGCGGCGAGGCCGCGGCGCAAGGTCTTGCGGGGGGAACCGGTGGCAGGCACGGGGAGGGCTTCCTCTCGCCGCGCCGTCGTTCTACGGCGCGGATTCTCGTCTGTGGAGCGGGGGCGGGGACTGCGCGAGCAGGACGGTCACCGCGCACATCGCGCCACGCCTCCCTGGCCGCTGCCGAGGGCGCCGCTGCCCACGCGGCCGCCCTCCTTCGCGAAGGTCGAAAAGAGATCGGCGAACCTCATCTAGAAGTCCCACCCGTCCTCGTCGTCCGGCCGTACCGCGTCCTCGGCGGGCTCGGCCCGGGAGGCGAAGGACTCGCCCGCCATGCCGGCCGCCAGGGTCGTCCCGTCCGCCGGGTCGATCAGCAGGAAGGACCCGGTGCGCCGGGAGTCGGCGTACGCGTCGAGCGCGAGGGGCTCGGCGGTACGGACGACCACGAGGCCGATGTCGTTCGCCACCAGCTGCCCGGGCTCCGGGTGCTGGGACAGGTCGTCCAGGGTCAGCCGCGAGGGGATCTCCTTGACGATCGCCTTGACCGTGCGCGTCGTGTGCTTGATCAGCACCCGGGCGCCGACGGCGAGGGGCTGGTCGGCCACGTGGCACACCGTCGCGACGACGTCCTGCGTGGTCGCGGGGGCGGTCGCGGTCGGCGCGATCAGGTCGCCGCGTGAGATGTCGATGTCGTCCTTCAGCCGCACCGTCACCGACTGCGGCGCCCAGGCGATGTCCACCGGCCCGCCCAGCGCGTCGATGCCCTCGATGACCGAGGTGCGGCCCGACGGCAGGACCGTGACGGCCTCGCCGACGCGCAGTACGCCGGAGGCGATCTGCCCCGCGTAGCCGCGGTAGTCGGGGTGCTCCGCCGACTGCGGGCGGATCACGTACTGCACCGGGAAACGCGCCGGGCAGGCGGTGAGGTCGTGGCTGACCGGGACCGTCTCCAGGTGCTCCAGCACCGTCGGGCCGCCGTACCAGTCCATGTTCGCGGACGGCTCCACCACGTTGTCACCGGCCAGGGCCGAGATCGGGATCGCGGTGATCTCCGGGACGCCCAGGTCCGAGGCGTAGGCGGTGAACTCCTCGGCGATCGCCGCGAACACCGACTCCTGGTAGCCGACCAGGTCCATCTTGTTCACGGCGAGGACCACGTGCGGGACGCGCAGCAGGGCCGCGACGGCCGCGTGCCGACGGGTCTGCTCGATCACGCCGTTGCGTGCGTCGACCAGGACCACCGCCAGATCGGCGGTGGACGCGCCGGTCACCATGTTCCGGGTGTACTGCACGTGCCCGGGGGTGTCGGCGAGGATGAAGCGGCGGCGCGCGGTGGCGAAGTACCGGTACGCCACGTCGATGGTGATGCCCTGCTCCCGCTCGGCCCGCAGGCCGTCGGTGAGCAGCGCGAGGTCGGGGGCCTCCTGGCCGCGCTGGGCGGACACGGCCTCGACGGCCTCCATCTGGTCGGTCAGCACCGACTTGGAGTCGTGCAGCAGCCGGCCCACCAGTGTGGACTTGCCGTCGTCGACGGAGCCGGCGGTTGCGAAGCGCAGCAGGGTGGTCGCCGCGAGGTCGTCGAGCCCGGCGACCTGATCGGTGGTGCTGGTCATGTCTAGAAGTACCCTTCGCGCTTGCGGTCTTCCATCGCGGCCTCGGACATCTTGTCGTCGGCGCGGGTCGCGCCCCGCTCGGTGAGGCGGGAGACGGCGATCTCGGCGATCACGGCGTCCAGCGTGACGGCGTCGGAGTCGACGGCGCCGGTGCAGGACATGTCGCCGACGGTGCGGTAGCGGACGAGCCGCGTCTCGGGCGTCTCGCCCTCCTTGGCGCCGCCCCACTCGCCCGCCGTCAGCCACATGCCGTTGCGCTTGAACACCTCGCGCTCGTGGGCGAAGTAGATCTCCGGCAGCTCGATGCCCTCGCGGGCGATGTACTGCCAGACGTCCAGCTCGGTCCAGTTGGAGAGCGGGAAGACGCGGACGTGCTCGCCGGGCGCGTGGCGGCCGTTGTAGAGCTGCCACAGCTCGGGCCGCTGGCGGCGCGGGTCCCACTGGGAGAACTCGTCGCGCAGGGAGAACACCCGCTCCTTGGCGCGGGCCTTCTCCTCGTCGCGGCGGCCGCCGCCGAAGACGGCGTCGAACTTGAGCTGCTGGATCGCCTCCGTCAGCGGGACGGTCTGCAGCGGGTTGCGGGTGCCGTCCGGGCGCTCGCGCAGCTTGCCCGCGTCGATGTAGTCCTGGACGGACGCCACGTGCAGGCGCAGCCCGTGCTCGGCGACCGTGCGGTCGCGGTACTCCAGCACCTCGGGGAAGTTGTGCCCGGTGTCGACGTGCAGCAGCGCGAACGGCACCGGCGCGGGCGCGAAGGCCTTCAGCGCCAGGTGCAGCATGACGATGGAGTCCTTGCCGCCGGAGAAGAGGATCACCGGCTTCTCGAACTCGCCCGCGACCTCGCGGAAGATGTGCACGGCCTCGGACTCGAGGGCGTCCAGGTGCGACAGCGCGTAGGGCGCGTCCGTCTCTTCGTGGACGTGTGCGACGGTCGTCGTCATGCCAGACCCCTCTCGGTGAGCAGCGCGTGCAGGGCCGAGGCCGACTCCTGCACGGTCTGCGTGTGCGACTCGATACGGAGGTCCGGGGACTCCGGCGCCTCGTACGGGTCGTCGACCCCGGTCAGACCGGAGATCTCGCCCGCCGCCTGCTTGGCGTACAGGCCCTTCACGTCACGCTCGGAGCACACCTCCACCGGGGTGGCCACGTGCACTTCGAGGTAGTCGGTCGCGGCGGCGGCGTGCCGCTCGCGTACCGCCTCGCGGCTGTCCGCGAACGGCGCGATCACCGGCACCAGCGCCTTGACGCCGTTGCTCGCGAGGAGTTCGGCGACGAAGCCGATCCGCTGCACGTTCGTGTGCCGGTCCTCGCGGCCGAAGCCCAGTCCGGCGGAGAGGAACTCGCGGATCTCGTCCCCGTCGAGCACCTCCACGCGGTGGCCCTCTGCGCGCAGCCGCTCGGCCAGCGCGTAGGCGATGGTGGTCTTGCCCGCGCTCGGCAGCCCGGTCAGCCACACGGTGGCGCCCTGGTCGCTCACGCTCATCTGCTGTGTCTCCGTAAGTTCTTCGCTGGTCGTCATCAGCCGTGAAGTCCGCACTCGGTCTTGCCCCGCCCGGCCCAGCGGCCGGACCGCGCGTCCTCGCCCTCCGCCACGCGGCGGGTGCAGGGGGCGCAGCCGACGGAGGCGTAGCCGTCCATCAGCAGCGGGTTGGTGAGCACGCCGTGCTCGGCGACGTACGCGTCCACGTCGTCCTGGGTCCAGCGGGCGATCGGCGAGACCTTGACCTTCCGCCGCTTCTCGTCCCAGCCGACCACCGGGGTGTTCGCCCGGGTCGGGGACTCGTCGCGGCGCAGTCCCGTCGCCCACGCGTCGTACGCCGTCAGGCCCTCTTCCAGCGGCTTGACCTTGCGCAGCGCGCAGCACAGGTCGGGGTCCCGGTCGTGCAGCCGCGGGCCGTACTGGGCGTCCTGCTCGGCGACGGTCTGCCGCGGGGTCAGCGTGATGACGTTGACGTCCATCACCGCGTCGACCGCGTCGCGGGTGCCGATGGTCTCCTCGAAGTGGTAGCCCGTGTCGAGGAAGACCACGTCCACGCCGGGGAAGACCTGCGAGGCCAGGTGGGCGACGACCGCGTCCTCCATGGAGGAGGTCACGGCGAACTTCCCGCCGAACGTGTCGGCCGCCCAGCGCAGGATGTCCTGCGCGGAGGCGTCCTCCAGGTCGCGGCCGGCCTGTTCGGCCAGCTCCTTGAGGGTCGCGGCCTTCAGGTCGGCGTTCCTGAGACTGGCGTCTTGCGTGGTGGTCATATCTCGTCCCCTCCCGCTGCGTTCGTCCCGAGCCCCCGGGACAGCAGCCCGAGGTACTTCAGCTGGAAGGCCCGGTTGCAGGCCCGGCATTCCCACGCGCCGTGGCCCGTCTCGTGCGGGAACAGGTCCTCGTCGCCGCAGTACGGGCAGTAGAACGGGGCGGCTCGCTCGCTCACGAGAGGCTCTTCTCGTCCGCGCGGGCGACCCAGGCCGCGAAGCGCTCGCCGTCCTCGCGCTGCTCCTCGTAGCTCTTGACGACCCGCTCGACGTAGTCGGGCAGACCGGCCGAGGTGACCTTGAGGCCGCGGACCTTGCGGCCGAAGCCGGCCTCCAGGCCGAGGGCGCCGCCCAGGTGGACCTGGTAGCCCTCCACCTGGTTGCCGTCGTCGTCCAGGACCAGCTGTCCCTTGAGACCGATGTCCGCCACCTGGATTCGGGCGCAGGCGTTGGGGCAGCCGTTGATGTTGATGGTGATCGGCTCGGCGAAGTCCGGCAGGCGGCGCTCCAGCTCGTCGATGAGCGAGGCGCCGCGCGCCTTGGTCTCGACGATGGCCAGCTTGCAGAACTCGATGCCGGTGCAGGCCATCGTGCCGCGGCGGAACGGCGACGGCTTGACCCGCAGGTCCAGGGCCTCCAGCGCCTCGACGACGGAGTCGACCCGGTCGGCCTCGATGTCGAGCACGATCATCTTCTGCTCGGCGGTGGTGCGCAGGCGGCCGGAGCCGTGCTGCTCGGCGATGTCCGCGATCTTGGTGAGGGTGGCGCCGTCCACACGGCCGACGCGGGGCGCGAAGCCGACGTAGAACTTGCCGTCCTGCTGCTGGTGCACGCCCACGTGGTCGCGCCACTGGCCGGAGGGCTGTTCGGGCGCGGGGCCGTCGGTCAGCTTCCGCTTCAGGTACTCGTCCTCCAGGACCTGGCGGAACTTGGCCGGGCCCCAGTCGGCGACGAGGAACTTCAGGCGGGCGCGGGTGCGCAGCCGGCGGTAGCCGTAGTCACGGAAGATCGAGATGACGCCCTCGTAGACGTCCGGGACCTCGTCGAGCGAGACCCAGGTGCCCAGGCGCACACCCAGCTTGGGGTTCGTGGACAGGCCGCCGCCGACCCAGACGTCGAAGCCGGGACCGTGCTCGGGGTGGTTCACGCCGACGAACGCGACGTCGTTGATCTCGTGCGCCACGTCGAGCAGCGGCGAGCCGGAGACCGCGGACTTGAACTTGCGGGGCAGGTTGGAGAAGTCCTTGTTGCCCACGATGCGGCGGTAGATCTCTTCGATGGCGGGGGTGCCGTCGATGATCTCGTCCTGCGCGATGCCGGCGACGGGCGAGCCGAGGATGACGCGGGGCGTGTCACCGCAGGCCTCGGTGGTGGACAGGCCGACGGCCTCCAGCCGGCGCCAGATCTCCGGGACGTCCTCGATCCTGATCCAGTGGTACTGCACGTTCTGGCGGTCGGTGAGGTCGGCGGTGCCGCGGGCGAACTCCTCGGAGATCTCGCCGATGACGCGCAGCTGCCCGGTGGTCAGCCGGCCGCCGTCGATGCGCACGCGCAGCATGAAGTACTTGTCGTCCAGCTCCTCCGGCTCCAGGATCGCGGTCTTGCCGCCGTCGATCCCGGGCTTGCGCTGGGTGTAGAGACCCCACCAGCGCATGCGGCCGCGCAGGTCGTTGGGGTCGATGGAGTCGAAGCCACGGTGGGCGTAGATCGTCTCAATACGTGTCCGCACATTGAGACCGTCGTCGTCCTTCTTGAACTGCTCGTTGCCGTTGAGGGGCGTGTGGTGTCCGACGGCCCACTGACCCTCGCCGCGGTGACGGCCGGTCTTGCGGCGCGCGGCGGCGGCGGGTGCTGCTGCGGGCGTTTCGGGGGTGGCGGCCATGGCGGTACGTCCTTCTTGGGCGGCTCAGGGCAGGGGCGGGTGAGGCGAGTGGGGTGGGCGTGACCCCTGGACGCTGAGCGGGTGCGGCTGATTGCCCGCGCCTTGGCCGGGGTGACCGGCGGACAGGGCGGTGTTCGGCCTTCAGGGGACTGCGATGATCGACACTTCCACGGCGACGATGCCGGGATTGCGGCGATGTGCGGCGGTTGCTGGTTCCGTCAGCACGCCGGACAGATGGCGCTGGACATGCGGCCGAGGTCGACATGCCGCCGACTCACCAAGGCAATTCCAGCTCCATTCATGGCGGAAGCGTGTCATGGGCCGATTGGAGGAGTCCACTACTGTCCACGATACGGACGAACTCGTCCCACATGTCAAGACTCGTGACGCGGGTCACGCTCCGCGCGGGTCCCCTGCCGGGGGCGCGGGCCCGTGCCCGGGTGCGGCCCGGTGGCCGCGCCTCAATCGCCGGCGGGGCTCAGTCTGGCTTCGGGTGGGGTGGTGCCCCTCCGGGGGCTCTCCTCGGCTCGGCGCGTGCGGGCATGTCGCGGCCGTACGGCTCTCGTCGCGCCTCGTCCTGCGGGGAGCCCCCGGAGTGTCCCCACCCCACGGCCCCGGTGTGCGGCCGGTGGGGGTGTGGGGACGGTGGGGGGTGTCCCCGCAGGACGAGCGCGCACCACCGGGCACAGCCGAGACGGACAGTCCCGCGCGAGCCGAGGAGACACCCCCCGGCGGCCCCGCACCCCCACCCCCCGCCCGACCGAAGCCAGACCGGAGCCCCGCCGGCGATTGAGGCGCGGCCACCGGGCCGCAGCCGGGGAACGGGGCGAGCCCCGAACCGGCAGACCGCGCCGGAGGCGTTACGCTCCCGGCCAGGGGCCCGGCGTCGGGGTCTCCGGCTTTTCCTCGGTCTCCGTCCGGAAGACCTTGAACCCGCGCCGCTGGTAGTTCGCCATCGCCGTCGGGCCGTCCTGGCTGCAGGTGTGGACCCACACCCGGCGCGTCGGCTCGCGGTCCGGCCAGCGCGACGCGAGGTCCCAGGCGCGTTCCACGCCGACGGTCAGCAGGTGGCCCCCGATGCGGCGGCCGCGGAAGTCCGGCAGCAGGCCGAAGTACATGATCTCCACGACGCCGTCGTCCTGCGGGTCCAGCTCCACGTACCCCGCCGGCGTGCCGCGGTCGTACGCCACCCACGTCTCCACCCCCGGCCGGTCGAGCTGCTCCATCCACTGCGCGCGGGTCAGGGACAGCCGGTCCGTCCAGTGGATGTCGCCGCCCACCGAGGCGTACAGGAAGCGGCTGAACTCGGGGGACGGCACCTCCGACCGCACGATGGATGTCTCCGGGCCCGCCGGAGCCGCCGGGACGAGATCCGCCGGAGAGGTCATCTCCAGCGACCAGGTGGTGAGAGTGATGGTGCTCATGCAGCTCAGGGAATCATGCCGGGTCCCGTCCGGCCCAGGCGGGCCCGGACCACCGCCGGGGCCGTGGAGTGCGGGAGCAGCGCGCCCGGGTCCTCGGGGCGGATCAGCTCCACCTCCACGTCCTCCGCGAAGCGGTACGGCCGGTGGGCCAGGACGCCCGCCAGGTGGCGGCGTACGCGCGACAGCTCCGCCCGGACCGTCACCGTGCGGGCCGGGTCGCCGAACACCTCCGCCGCCAGCTCGGCGGCCGTGCGCCCCCGCGGGCTTTCCGCCAGCAGGAACAGCAGCTCCGCGTGGCGCGGGCTCAGCTCCTGCGACCAGCTCCCGGACGACCCGTACACCCTCGCCGACCAGGCGCCCGGCCTGCTGAGGTCCAGTACGACCCGGGTCGCCGCCGGGCCCGTACGGTCCTGCGCGACCCGCAGCAGCCAGCCGCCGGGCAGCGGCTCCACCACGCAGTCCCCGAGCTGCGGCACCCACATCCGGCCCGGCGCGAAGTCCTTCGGCAGAGGGATCCGGTCCGCCGGGGCCAGCCCCGTCACCGCGGCCGTCCAGCCGTGCGGGTCCACCGCCAGCGCCCGCCCCGGCAGCCGGGCCAGGAGCGGGGCCGCCACCGCCCGCAGCCGCTCCAGCGACTCCAGGTGCCGGATCCGCAGCTCCCGTTCCGCGAGCCGGGCCACCGAGCTCACCCAGGCCAGCGTCGCCGGGTGCATGGTGGCCAGCGGCCCGCTGACGTCGACGACGCCCAGCAGCCGTCCGTCCCGCGGGTCCCGTACCGGGGCCCCCGCGCACGTCCAGTCGTGGTGGCTGGAGACGAAGTGCTCCGCCGAGAACACCTGGACCGGCCTGCGGGCCACCAGTGCGGTGCCCACGCCGTTCGTGCCGACGACGGCCTCGTCCCAGTCCGCCCCGACGCCGAAGCCGAGCCGGTCGGCCTTGCGCAGGATGGAGGTGTGGCCCTCCCGCCACAGCAGCCGCCCGTCCGCGTCGGCGACGACCATGATGTGCAGCGCCCCGTCGAGCGCGGGCAGCAGGCCCTCCCGGAGGACCGGAAGGACCGCGCGCAGCGGGGAGACGTGGCGGCGCTCCTCCGTCTCGGCGGCCGACAGCATCCGTGAGCGCGCGTCCCGGTCCGGGTGCACCCCGCCGGCCAGCATCCGCCGCCAGGACTCCGCGATCTCCGGCCGGGGCGCGGCCGGCGGGCGGTCGCCCGCCAGCGCGGCCGCGCGCACCCCCTTCAGCAGGCGCGTGGCCTCCCGAGGGTGCATGGCCGAGATGCGTGCCACATCGACCGTGATGCCTGTGGTGTCGGCCACCGGAACCTCCCCGTGCGAACAGGACGTACGACGCCGGCCGTCCGGCGGTTCCCCAGGTGCCCGGTCCGCAGGCGCCTGCGACCGCTTCCCCCGGCGCCCCCGACGGGCGGCTGCCGACTCAAAGGTTGCAACGGTATGCAACTCTCGCCAAGTCCCGGTCGCCCGACCGAAAATGTCCGGACGTCGCCCGAGCGGCGTGACAGCTCCTCCTCGGGGCTTCGGATCAGAGGTGGTGCCGAGTCGGCGCGGCGCCACCTCTGCGCCGGTCGACGGGCCCGGATCCCGGCTGGGAGCGGTTTGGGGACCGCAGGGGAGCCCGACGGGGGCTCCTCCCTAGCCCGCGATCCGTGCCCGTTCCACGACCGCGCGCAGATCCAGGCTGTGCGGCAGCGTGCCGAAGGCCGTACCCCAGTCGCCGCCCAGCCGCGAGGCGCAGAAGGCGTCCGCGACCTCCGGCGGAGCCCAGCGGACCAGCAGCGACCCCTGCAGCACCAGGGCCATGCGCTCCACGACCCGGCGGGCCCGCGCCTCGATGCCCTCCAGATCGGCGAGATCCGTCAGGAGGTCCTTGATGGCCGAATCCAGCCGGTGGTCGGCGCCCCGGGCCAGTCCCACCTCCTGGAGGAAGGCGTTGAGCGCCTGCGGCTCCCGCTGGAGGGCGCGCAGGACGTCCAGGGCCTGGACGTTGCCCGAGCCCTCCCAGATGGAGTTGAGCGGGGACTCGCGCAGCAGTCTCGGCAGCCCGGACTCCTCGACGTAGCCGTTGCCGCCCAGACACTCCAGGGCCTCGGCCACCATCGGCGTACAGCGCTTGGTCACCCAGTACTTCGCGGCGGGCACGGCCAGGCGCAGGAAGGCCTTCTCCTGCTCGGTGCCGGCGTCGTACGCAGCGGCCAGGCGCAGCGTCAGGGTGGTGGCGGCCTCGGACTCCAGGGCCAGGTCGGCGAGCACGTTGCGCATCAGCGGCTGGTCGATGAGCGGTGCTCCGAAAGCAGAGCGGTGCTCCGCATGGTGCACCGCCTGCGTCAGCGACTGCCGCATCAGCGCGGCCGAGCCGATGACGCAGTCCAGCCGGGTCGCCGCGACCATCTCGATGATGGTCCGCACCCCGCGGCCCTCCTCACCGACCCGCCGCGCCCACGTCCCGTCGAACTCGACCTCGCTCGACGCGTTCGACTTGTTGCCCAGCTTGTCCTTCAGCCGCTGGATCGCGAAGACGTTGCGCGTGCCGTCCTCCAGCACCCGCGGCACCAGGAAGCAGGTCAGACCGCCCGGCGCCTGCGCCAGCACCAGGAAGCCGTCGCACATCGGCGCCGAACAGAACCACTTGTGGCCGGTCAGCAGGTATTCGCCGGACGTGCCCAGCGGCACGGCGGTCGTCGTGTTGGCCCGTACGTCGCTGCCGCCCTGCTTCTCCGTCATCCCCATGCCGAAGAGCACGCCGGCCTTCTGCGACGCCGGCCGCAGGCCCTCCTCGTACACGTGCGAGGTCAGCCGCGGCTCCCACTCGGCGGCGAGCGACGGATCGGCCCGCAGGGCGGGCACGGCCGCGTGCGTCATCGAGATCGGGCAACCGTGGCCCGCCTCCGCCTGCGACCACAGGAAGAACCCCGCGGCGCGGCGCAGGTGCCCGGCCAGCGGCCCCAGGCGTCGGTCAGCCCCGAGGACACGGCGTGCCCGAGCAGCCGGTGCCAGGCCGGGTGGAACTCCACCTCGTCGATCCGGTTCCCGTACCGGTCGTGCGTGTGCAGTTTCGGAGGGTTCTCGTTCGCCTGCGCGCCCCATTCCTGGGCCTGCGCGGAGCCGGCCGCGCGCCCGAGGCCGGTGAGCTCCTCCCGTACCTCGCCGAGGAGTTCGGGATCCGCGGACGCCAGGTGACGCTCGACGCCCTCGGTGAGGGCCCGATCGCCGCCGTAGACGTCGTGGCCCACCAGGGGCGGGGCCTGGTTGCTGACTGTGTGGGTGGTGGCTGCCATGCGGATACCGTAAGGACGTGCAGCCAGCAAAAGAAACACCCGAGCGGATCCCAGGACGGCTCCACCGGGCCCGCGCCCTCTACCGCAACGTCTCGAAGCGGAAGATGGGCTGGCTGCTGTTGAAGGACACCGTCAACTCGTGCATCGAGTACCGGATCCTCGGGCTCGCGGCCGAGGCGGCGTTCTTCACGCTGCTCTCGCTGCCCCCGCTCTTCCTGGGCCTGCTGGGCCTGCTCGGCTACGTCGACGGGTGGACGGACACCCGTACCGTGGAGAGCATCGAGGAGAACATCCTGCGCGCGGTCGGCACGGTCCTGTCCGACCGCGGCGTCAACGACATCGCCAGACCCCTCCTGGACGACGTCACCCGCAGTGGCCGGCCCGATCTGATCTCACTCGGTTTCGCCTTCGCCCTGTGGTCGGGATCCCGCGCCGTCAACGTCTTCATCGACACCATCACCGTGATGTACGGGCTCGACGGCCACCGCGGCATCGTCAAGACCCGGCTGCTGGCCTTCCTGCTCTACGTCATCGCCCTGCTGATCGGCGCGGTCGTGCTGCCGCTGATGGTGGTGGGCCCGGACGCCGTCGTCCGGCTCGTGCCGTGGGGTACCGAGGTGATCGCCGTCCTGTACTGGCCGACGGTGACCCTGCTGTCCATCGCCTTCCTGACGACGCTCTACCACGTGTCCGTGCCCGTGCGCTCGCCGTGGATCGAGGACGTGCCGGGTGCGCTGGTGGCCCTGGCGATGTGGGTACTGGGCTCGTTCCTGCTGCGGATCTACCTCACCAACACGGTGGAGGGGCCGACCATCTACGGTTCCCTGGCCGCGCCGGTCGCCGTGCTGCTCTGGATCGGCATCTCGGCCTTCGCGGTGCTCGTCGGCGCGGCCGTGAACGCCGCCATCGACCGCGTCTGGCCGTCGGTGGCCACGGCGGCGGCGCGCGAGGCGAACGAGCGGATCCGTGAGGCGGAGGCCGCCCAGCTGGTCGCCCGGGCGGCGGCCTGGCGGGCGATGGCGGAGGGCGAGTCGGAGGACGACGAGGACGAGGGCATGCCGTCGGAGTTCCCGGAACGCTGGTCGAAGTTCCTGCCGCCCGAGGACTACCACTCGCGCCTGCGCAAGCACTGACTCCCGCCCGCCGGTGCCACCGCCGCCCCCGGGCTGAGGCCCCGGGGCCCGGAGCGCGGCCGACCGCCCCCGGGCCGTGACGCCGGGCCGGGGGCCGCTCGCGCCGCGTTCAGCGCCTCGTCCCGTACCGGGTCATCACCACGCCGCCGGGGAACGTCCGCGTCTCGAGCAGGTCCAGGCGCGTCCAGCTGTCCACCGTGGTGAAGAACGGCGTACCGCCGCCCACCAGCACCGGGTGGGTGGCCAGCACGTACTCGTCGACCAGTCCGGCCCGCACGGCCGCCGCGGCGAGCGTCGCGCCGCCGATGCTCATCGGGCCGCCGTCCCCGGCCTTGAGCCGGGTGATCTCGGCGACCGCGTCGCCGGTGACCAGGCGGGTGTTCCAGTCGACCTCGTCGATCGTCGAGGAGAACACCACCTTCGGTGTGTCCCGCCAGTTCCGGGCGAACTCGATCTCCGCCGGGGTGGCGCCGGGCCGGCGGTCGCCCGTCGGCCAGTAGGAGCTCATCGTCTCCCACAGCTTGCGCCCGTACAGCGACAGGCTGCTCGCCAGCTCCTGGTCGAGCCACCACTGGAACAGCTCGTCGCCGGGCGGCCCGCCCCACCCGATGTCGTCGCCGGCCGCGGCGATGTAGCCGTCCAGGCTCAGGTTCATGCCGTAGATGAGTTTCCGCATGGCGTCAGCCTTCCGTGAGCAGGTCTCCGGCGTACGGACCGGCGCGGGCGCCGGACACCCCCTGGGCCCCCTAGTTCCCGGCCGGCCGCGGGATGAGGCGCTTGAGGCCCTTGCGGTCGTAGTAGGTGGTCATCGCGAAGCCGAAGAGCAGCGCCAGCACGGTACCGAGCGCGATCATGATCCAGGAGCGGGTGAGGCCGGCGTCGCCGCGGGCGTCGAAGTAGAGGATCGCGCGCACCCCGTCGCTGAGCTGGCGCATCGGCTCGAAGTGCGAGAGGAAGCGGTAGAAGCCGGGTACGGCCTGCAGCGGGACCGTCGCGCCCGACGAGGGCAGGCCCAGCACGATGAACACGAACATCGACACGAGCTGCCCGATGCCGCCGAACGCGGCGTTGATGGCCTGCACGCCCAGGCCCACGGCGAGCGCCGCGCAGTACGAGTACACCCACAGCAGCGGCAGGTGGGAGGCGTCCATCCCCAGGAGGCCGACGCACGCCACCATCACCAGCGTGGTGCTGACGAGCGTGATGCCGGCCGTCATCAGCATCTTCAGGAGCAGCGTCTGCGTCCGGTCGATCGGCACCGTGGGACGGCGCGTGTGCCAGGGGCCGATCTCGTTGTCGGCGTAGCCGAGGGCGGTGTCCACGCCGTTGCTGATGACGTTGCCGCCCATGAATCCCGCCAGCACCAGCAGGAGGGTGTAGTAGAAGGCCGTCAGGCCCAGTCCGCTGCGGGCGCCGATCGGGTGCCCGACCTGTGTGACCACGTCCACCGGATCGGCGAGCAGCAGCTTCGTGGTGGGGGCCGCGGAGGGGCCGGCGGCCGCCGTGAGCTGTTCGCCGACGGCACGGGACGCGCGGTGGGCCGCCTGCGTGGTGATCCGGGAGGCCAGTGAGGACCCGAGACTGCCCTTGCCGGGGTTGGTGAGCACGGTCAGCGTCGGTCGCCGGGTGGCCGCGGCCGTCGGCAGCGCCGTGACGGTGTCCGTGAATCCGGCCGGGACCACCAGCGCGCCGTAGACCTTGCCCGAGTCCAGCTGGTCGCGCGCCTGGGCGAGGCTCAGCTCGCGCCAGTCCGCCTTGCCGCCGGCCGGGTCGGCGGCGATGGAGGCGGTGATCTGCGTGCCCAGGTTCTGCCGCTGCCCCGGCGGCGGCTCGCCGGTGTCCTCGTTGACCAGGGCGATCGGGAGGTCCCGCAGCTCCGCGTTGGGATTGACGATGCCGCCCATGTAGAGGAGGGACAGCAGCAGGGCCAGCAGTCCGGTCAGGACCGTGGGCACCAGCCACAGCTGGGGGCGGCGCACGAGGGTCGCGGCGGTGGCCTCGGGGGCGGCGGTCGGGGACATCGGTCTCCGTAGCTTCCCGGCGGGCCGGGATCGAACGACGGTGGAGGCGGCCGGGCCGCCCGGGCCCCCAGGATGTCCCCGCACCGCCGGGGGGCGCCGCGCAGCTCGCGCGGCGCCCCCGAACCCACCCGACGGACCACCGGAACAGCCCACCCCGGACCGCGCCGCCCGACGCCGGGCCCGGGGTGGCACCGGCTGCTCCGGCGCCGGCCACTCCGGGGGCGCCGTCGGGGCGAAGAGGGAGACGCCCGAGCCGTCCGGGTCCAGGACGACGGCGTAGCGCTGCCCCAGAAGGCGCCCCAGTGCTTCAGGTGGCCGGGGTACCCCGCGCGGGTCAGGTCGTCGTACAGGGCGTCCACCTCGGCGGGGGAGCCGCACAGGAAGGCCGGGTCCCGGCGGCCGTCGCCGGTGGGATGCGTGCAGGACTGGTCGAAGGAGCGGACGGTCTCCTCCGTGCCCCAGCCGATGCGCAGCCCGCCCGGGAGCGTGGCCTCGACGTGGGGGAGGCCGTCGGCGTCGGCCGGGATGTCCGGGCCGAGGCGACGGTAGAAGGCGAGCGAGGCGGCCATGTCGGAGACGACCATGCCGGTCATGTCGAGGCGGGGAGTCATGCCGGCAACGCCAGGGGTGCCGTGGGTGTCCTGGGTGTCCTGAGTGCTCGCGGGTGGTCCTGGGCCGTCCGGCGGATCCGCGCCGGGCGGGCCGGGGCCCGCACGGGGATTGACGGTACGTCAGATATGCGCGCAGCTTGTGTCGGGAAGGGGCGAGGGCCCTCGGCGTCCACCGAACGCCCCCAAAGGGAGCGGACCGTGATCCCCACCGGCGAGATCGACCTGCTGGAAGACACCTGGGCCCGCGAGGTCCCGCACGAGCAGTTCACCCGCCTGCGCCGCGAGGGCCCGGTGCACTGGCACGAGGTCCCGGGCGGCCACGACGGCTTCTACGCCGTCACCCGCCACGCCGACGTCAAGGCCGTCAGCCGCGACCCCGACCTCTGGTCCACGGAACGGGGCTCCTTCATGATCCGCGACCAGAGCCCGGAGTCCCTGGAGTCCCTGCGCCTGGTCCTGCTGGGCATGGACGCCCCGCGTCACTCCCGCTACCGGGCCCTGGTCAGTGCGGGCTTCACCCCGCGCGTGGTGCGCCGCCTCGCCGCCCGGATCGGCGAGCGGGCCGCCGCCCTCGTGGAGGACGCGGTCCTCCCCGGCCGGGACATGGACTTCGTGGCCGGGGTGGCCGCCAGGCTCCCGATCCAGACCATCTGCGAGATGGTCGGCGTGCCGCCCGGCGACGAGCTGCTCGTCTTCGACTGGAGCAACCGGATGGCCGGCGGCCAGGACCCGGAACTGTCGGCCGGCAAGCAGGACAGCGACCTCGCCGCCGCCGAGATCTACGCCTACTGCGACGCGCTCGCCGCCGAACGCCGGGCCCGCCCCCGCGAGGACATCCTCTCCACGCTCGTCCACGCCGAGGTGGACGGCGACCGGCTCACCCAGCACGAGATCAACATGTTCTTCGTGCTGCTGTGCGTCGCCGGCAACGAGACCACCCGCAACCTGCTCTCCCACACGGTGCTGGCCCTGGCCGACCACCCCGTGGCCCGGGCCGAACTGGCCGCGGCCCCGCACGACGAACTGCTCTGGAACTCCGCCACCGAGGAGTTCCTGCGCTGGGGCGGTTCGATCCACAACTTCCGGCGCACCGCCACCCGTGACACCGTCCTGCGCGGGCGGTACATCGCCGCCGGCCAGAAGGTGGTGACCTACTACACCTCCGCCAACCGCGACGAGGAGGTCTTCGGCGACCCCTTCACCTTCGACATCCGCCGCACGCCCAACGAACACCTCGCCTTCGGCGGCGGCGGCCCCCACTTCTGCCTGGGCGCCGGTCTGGCCCGCACCCAGATCAAGGCGCTGATCCGTGAACTGCTGCGCCGCCACCCCGACTTCGAGCTCACCGGTGAAGTCCGGCGGCTGCGCTCGGACTTCATCAACGGCATCAAACACCTGCCGGTCCGCTTCGCCCCCTAGTGTTCTGAGTCCGGAATTCTGTTCAGATAGCTGGCGAGGCGTTCAAGGATCTCGTCCGCAGTCTTGGTCCAGACGTAAGGCTTCGGGTCGCTGTTCCACGTGGCGATCCAGTCGCGGATGTCCTTCTCGAGGGCCTGGACGGACTTGTGGACGCCTCGCCGTATCTGCTTGTTGGTGAGCTCGGCGAACCACCGCTCTACCAGGTTCAGCCAGGACGATCCGGTGGGTGTGAAGTGCAGGTGGAAGCGGGGGTGTGCCAGCAGCCACTTCTTGATGTCCGGGGTCTTGTGGGTGGCGTAGTTGTCCAGCACGAGATGGACCTCCAGGCCAGCCGGGACTTCCTTGTCGAGCTTGACCAGGAACTTCTTGAACTCCTCGGCTCGGTGGCGGCGGTGCAGGGATCCGATGACCTTGCCGGTGGCGACCTCGAGTGCGGCGAAGAGGGTGGTGGTGCCGTGCCGGACGTAGTCGGCCGTCCGCCGCTCGGGCACCGCCGGCATCATGGGCAGCACCGGCTGTGACCGGTCCAGGGCCTGGATCTGCGACTTCTCGTCGACGCAGAACACCAGGGCCCGCTCCGGCGGATCCAGGTACAGGCCGACGACATCGTGGACCTTGTCGACGAAGTACGGATCCGTGGACAGCTTGAACGTCTCGGACAGGTGCGGCTGCAGGCCGAACGCCCGCCAGATGCGCGACACCGTCGACTGCGACAGACCGGTCTCCCTGGCCATCGACCGCGTGGACCAGTGCGTCGCACCCTTCGGCGTCGACTCCAGCGTCTTGGTGACGAGAGCGGCGACCTGCTCGTCCGTCACCGTCCTGGGCCCGCCCGAACGCGGCATGTCTCCAAGGCCCGCGATCCGGTACTCCACGAAACGGGCCCGCCAGCGGCCTACCGCCTGAGGCGTGGAACCCACCCGGGCCGCAACATCCTTGTTCGTCGCGCCTTCGGCGCAGGCCAGGATGATTCGGCAACGCAAGGCCCACGCCTGAGGCGTCGAACGGCGCCGCACCCAGCCCTCGAGCGCGGCCCGCTCCTCATCGGTCAGTACCAACTCGGCCTTCGGCCGCCCCATCGCCATACCGAAAGCCTACATCTAAACAGAATTCAAGACTCAGAACACTAGGCCCTGTCGTCAAAGTTGCACCTGGCCCGCGGCGCCCGGCACCGCACCTCGCCGCGTTGTCGGGGCGCCCACGTACGTCCAGTACTCGGGCGCCCCTCCGCCTTGCGATGCACGGCACCGGACACCGCGGGCCTGACCGGCGCCACTGTGACGACAGGACCTAGGCTGGCCGGGTGAACGACAACGCACACGCCGTACGGATCCGGCCGGGCGGCCCGGCGGACGCGCCGGCCCTGCTGGACATGCTCGACTCCGCCGTGGCCTGGATGAACGCCCGCGGCAACACCGAGCAGTGGGGCACGATCCCGTACTCGCAGCGGCCCGGCGGCACCGAGCGCGTCGAGCGGTACACCACCGAGAACACCCCGTACGTCGCGGAGCTGGACGGGGTGCCCGTCGGCGGGCTGGTGCTGGACTCCGGCCCCAGCCCGCAGCTGCCGATCGGGCCGGCCGGGGAGCCCGAGCGGTACGTGAGACTGCTGGTCTCCGACCGGCGGTACGCGGGCCGGGGCATCGGCGCGGCACTGCTGGCGCACGCCGCCGAGGAGACCCGGCGGGCCGGGATCACCCTGCTGCGGGTCGACTGCTGGGCGGGCGGCGGGGGCGAGCTGGTCGCGTTCTACGAGCGCAGCGGCTTCACGCCCACCGAGGCCTTCCTGGCCGGGGACTGGCCGGGGCAGGTGCTGGCCCGCCGGCTCGCCTGACGGCACCCGGCGTCCGAAAGGGCGTCGAGCCGTCCGCGAAGACGTCCGCGAGGCGTCCGCGGAGACGTCCCCAGAGATGTCCGCGGAGACGTCCGCGAGGCGTCCCTGGAGACGTCCCGAAAAAAGGAGTGGCCCCGGCGCGAAGGGCCTTGTTACGGTGGGGTCGTTCCCGCCGAGCGGCGAGGGACCACGGCAACGTGCACGACCCGGAGGTGAGTTCATTGATGACTGTCATGGCGCAGGGCGCTGCCCGCACTCAGAAGACCATCGATGTGACCTCCGTGGTCTCCGGCTGACCTCACACCTCTCTCCGCGTACCGCCATGGGGCGGGCGCGTGCGGCCGGGGCCACCCTGTGAAGGGTTCCCCTTGTCTTTCTCCGCTTTCCCGCAGGCCTCGCTCCCGCACGCCCTCGCCCCCCTCGGCTGGGACGACGCGTGGGCGGCCGAGTTCACCCCGTACGCCGAGCAGGGCCTCGTGCCCGGCCGGGTCGTACGCGTCGACCGCGGTCAGTGCGACGTCCTGACCGCCGACGGCATCGTCCGCGCCGACACCGCCTTCGTCACCCCCCACGACCCGCTGCGCGTCATCTGCACCGGGGACTGGGCCGCCGTCGAGACGGCGGGCAACCCGCGGTACGTGAAGGCGTACCTGCCGCGCCGGACCGCCTTCGTACGCTCCACCTCGTCGCAGCGGTCCGAGGGGCAGATCCTCGCCGCGAACGTCGACCACGCGATCATCGCCGTGTCCCTGGCCGTGGAGCTCGACCTGGGGCGCATCGAGCGCTTCCTGGCCCTGGCCTGGGAGTCGGGGGCGCAGCCGCTGATCGTCCTCACCAAGGCGGACCTGGTCCCGGACCCGGCCACCCTGGGCCACCTGGTCCAGGACGTGGAGACCACCGCCCCGGGCGTGCAGGTCCTGACGGTGTCCTCCCACACCGGGGACGGCACCGACGTCCTCGGCGCGGTCGTCGCCGACGGTACCAGCGTCCTGCTGGGCGTCTCCGGCGCGGGCAAGTCCACCCTGGCGAACGCGCTCCTCGGCACGGACGTCATGGAGGTCCGGGCCACCCGTGACGTCGACGGCAAGGGCCGTCACACCACGACCACCCGCAACCTCCTCGTCCTGCCGGGCGGCGGGGTCCTCATCGACACCCCGGGCCTGCGCGGCGTCGGGCTCTTCGACGCGGAGTCGGGAGTCGGGCAGGTCTTCTCCGAGATCGAGGACTACGCCGCGCACTGCCGCTTCCACGACTGCGCGCACGAGGCGGAGCCGGGATGCGCGGTGCTCGCGGCGCTGGAGTCCGGGGAACTGCCGGAACGCCGCCTGGAGAGCTACCGCAAGCTGCTGCGGGAGAACCAGCGGATCGTGGCGAAGACGGACGCCCGGCTGAGGTCGGAGATCCGCCGCGACTGGCGGCTGAAGTCGGCCGAGGGCCGTGCCAACTACGCCGCCAAGCGCGGCAACCGGGGCTGACTCGACCTGACCCCACCCGCCCCCCCGGCGGGCCGCCCGCCCCTCGGCGGCCGGCCCGCCGGGCCCGGGCCGTTCCCGGTCACGCCGTCTCGGGGAACGGGGCGCCGCACCGGGGGCAGGGGCGGGCGCCGCGGGCGGGGTCGAGGCACCCGCACTCGTCGCAGACGAGGTGCAGCAGGCAGGCCGGCTCACCGGCGTCGTGCACCGGCTCGGCCGCGTCGTACACCGGCTCACCGGCGTCGTGCACCGGCTCACCGGCGTCGCGCACCGGCTCGGCGGGCGGGTTCGGCGCGGGCGTGTCCATGGCGGCTCCCCGGCGGGACGGTGACGGCGGCAGGCCCCGGAGCCTTCGAGCGTAGCCCCGCACACGGGGCCCGAGCCAGGAACCCGCCCACGCTGCCCGGTGCCGCGCCGACCGCGGCCGGCACCGGGTCGCCGACCGGGCGGGGGGCCGTGTCCGTGCAGGCCCGCCCGGCCGGTGGGGCCGCCCCGCGGGCGGCCGGCGCTGCTATCCGGACACGCCCCGGGCCGGCGTCCGCGGTGCGCGGCGCATCGCCCACAGGGCCGGGCCGCCTCCGGGCAGGCGCGCCTCCCCGAGCACGGTGAAGCCGAAGTGCTCGTAGAAGGGCAGGTTGTCGGGCTTGGAGGACTCCAGGTAGACCGGCAGGCCGGCCGCGTCGGCCTGGGCCAGACCGGACCGCAGCAGGGCCGCCCCGTGGCCCTGGCCGCGGGCGGCGGGGTCGGCGCCGATCACCGCCAGGTACCAGTGCGGCTCGGTCGGGGAGTGCTTCGCGGCCTCCTCGACGGCCTCGCGGAACAACCCGGCCCGGTCGCCGAGGATGTCCTGGAGCTCCTGGACGGTCTCCGCGTCGGGCACGGCCTTCGCCCGCCCCTCGGGCGACACCCAGAAGGAGGCCGCGGCGTCGGTGCGCTCGCACACGCCGTGGTGGACGTACTGCCGGGTGAACAGCGTGGTGAAGTAGCGGGTCATCCCGGCCTCGCGGGAAGCGTCGTCGGGGAAGAACCAGCGCATCATCGGGTCGTCGTCGAAGGCGGCGGCGAGGGTACGGCCGACCGTGCGGGCATCGTCGATCGTTGCCGTCTTGGGAGCGTTCGTCATGGGCATACGGGTCATTCTGCACCCCTGATGATCTTGATGTGCAGGGGCCCCCGCCGTCCCGGCGAGGCCCGGTCCCGCGCCTGGGCGGTCAGTCCGCGGACACCGCGCCCACCCAGGCCCCCACCACCAGCAGGCACGCGAACAGCTCCACCAGCACGCTCGTGCCCACCGCGCGCATCACCGCACGCGTCGACGCCCAGGCCTCGCCGTGGCCGCCCAGTCGGAGCCGCTCGCAGAGGTAGACGCCTCCCACGAAGCCCGGGACCGCCCCCACCACCGGCACCAGCACGAAGCCCAGTACCGCACCCGCGCCCGCGAACACCGCCGTCCGGGGGGTGACCGGGAGCCCACGGGGCCGCCTCGGCGGCAGCTGCCACTTCACCACCTGGACCACCAGCAGCACGGCCGTCGCCGCGACCAGCAGCGACCACGCCAGCGCCGACCGCTCGTGCAGCGCCCACCACATGAGCCCCGCCCACACCAGCCAGGTCCCCGGCACACCCGGAACCAGCACCCCGACCAGCCCGAGCAGCAGCACCAGACCCACCAGGAGCAGCTGCGGCACGTCCACCCGCCCAGCGTGCCCGACCTGCGGCTACCGGGCCACCCAGCCACGTTCGTACGCGTGCCAGCCCAGCTGCAGCCGGGTCGTCACCCCCGACAGCTCCATCAGCCCCTTGACCCGCCGCTGCACCGTCCGCTGGCCCAGCTCCAGGTGCTTGGCCACGCTCGCGTCCGTCATCCCCGCCAGCAACAGCGAGAGGATCTCCAGGTCCGTGGCGTCGGGGACGCCGCCGGCCTCCTCCGCCGAACCGGCCGCGCCCAGCCTCAGCGGCAGCGATTCCCGCCACACCGCCTCGAACAGCCCGGTCAGGGACTCCAGCAGCCCCGAAGCGTGCACCACCAGCGCCGCCGGCTCCGCGCCCCGAGCCGTCAGCGGGACCATGGCGAGGGTCCGGTCCGCTATCACCAGCTTCGTCGGGACCTCCGCCGTCACCCGCACCTGCTCGCCCCGGGCCAGCGCCGTCGACGCCTCCCGGATCCCCCTCGGCAGGGTCAGCACCTCCCGCTCGATCACCACCCGGTAGTCGACCCCGCGGACGGAGGCCCGGTCCTCGGCCTCGTTGTCCGTACCCGTCACCACCTGGGGGCGGCCGCTGACCAGCGCGCACACCTCCTTCTCCGCGCCCAGCTGGAGCTGGTGGAAGCGGTGCGCCACGGCACTCGCGCCCTGCACCACCTCCACGAGGTCGTGCACCGCCGGTTCGGCGGCCTCCGCCCGGTACTCCTCCGCCAGCAGCGCCGCCGCCAGCTCCGCCTGCTCCAGTTCGTGCCGCTGCTGGGTCAGCAGGGCCCCGAGGGCCACCCCCGGCGGGGCCGCCACCCAGCGCCCCGGCCGCGCCGAGGACTGCGCCGCCAGCCCGTGCCGCTCCAGGTGGCGCAGGGCCCGTTCGGTCTGCGGCACCGGCAGGGTCAGCCGGTGCGCGAGGTCGGGGACCTCGGCCGCGCCCAGCGCCACCAGCGCGCGGTACGCGGACTCCTGGCCCTCGTCCAGGCCTATCGCACCCAGCAACCCGTCCACCACCTTTCGACACGACGCCTGGCGGGAAGCGGCCACGGCGCAAACCCGCCGCCGACATCATCGCCGCACCCACCGCCCCTCTGCCAAGGTTGCGCCACCGCAGCACCAACATCCGCCGGCCAGAGGCCATGTGTGCGGCAACTTTGCCACGCGATGCAGCAGTTGGCCGGAATTCAACTGGGGAGAGCGATGCGCCCGATATCGCGCACGGCGATCGGGGCGGCCACAGCGGCCGTCCTCGCCGTCACCGCCGTCGGCCCGTCGACGGCGCAGCCGGCCGACGGAACACCCGGGGCGGGGAAGAGACCACTCGTCGGGAGCCCGGCGGCCGGAAAGCAGCCCACCGCCCCCGTCACCGTGACCCTCGTCACCGGTGACCGGATCCTGGTGTCCACCGACGCGTCCGGCCGCACCGCCGCCACCGCCATGCCCCGCGCGGACGGCTCCCAGCCGCTCGTGCAGACGCGGCAGTCCGGCGCGGACCTGTACGTGTACCCCGAGGCCGCGGTCGCGGCGCTCGCCGCCGGCCGGGTCGACCACGAACTCTTCAACGTCACCGGCCTCGTCCGACAGGGCTACGACGACGCCCGCGCCAAGAAGCTGCCGCTCATCGCCGTCTACGACGGAACCGTGAACGTGGCGCGCAGCGTCCCGCCCGCGCCCCGCGGCGCGGACCGCTCCCGTGTCCTGGCCTCCATCGGCGCGGTCGCCCTCTCCGCGGACAAGGAGCGGGCCGTCACCTTCTGGTCCGACGTCACGGGTGACCACGGCGCGGCCGCCCGCACCGCCGCGGGCGGCCTGAAGAAGCTGTGGCTGGACGGCAAGGTCCGGGCGAACCTGGAACGGTCCACCCGGCAGGTCACCGCCACCGCCGCCTGGGCCGCCGGGTACGACGGCAAGGGCGCCAGGGTCGCCGTCCTCGACACCGGCACGGATCTGGAGCACCCCGACCTCAAGGGACGGGTCTCCGCCTCGAAGAACTTCACCGACTCCGACACCGACGCCGACCGGCAGGGCCACGGTACGCACACCATCTCCACCGTCGGCGGCTCCGGCGCCGAGAGCGGCGGCGCCAAGAAGGGCGTCGCCCCCGGAGCCGAACTGCTCAGCGGCAAGGTCCTCGACGACGGCGGTTCCGGCCTCGACTCGTGGATCATCGCGGGCATGGAATGGGCCGTGGAGGCCCGGGCCGACGTGGTCTCCATGAGCCTCGGCGACCCCTCGCGGACCGCCTGCGACGACCCGCTCGCCACAGCCGCGGAACGGCTCTCCGCGCAGGGCCCGCTCTTCGTGATCGCCGCGGGCAACTCCGGCCCCGGCAACAACACCGTCTCCTCGCCCGGCTGCGCGCCCGGCGTGCTGACGGTCGGCGCCGTCGACCGCGACGACTCCACGGCGCCCTTCTCCAGCCGCGGTCCCGCCGGTCCGCAGCACACCCTCAAGCCCGAGATCTCCGCACCCGGCGTCGGCATCTCCGCCGCCGCCGCGGGCGGCCGCGGGGTGTACGCCTACCGGTCCATGTCCGGCACCTCCATGGCCACGCCGCACGTCGCGGGCGCCGCCGCCCTCGTCAAGCAGCGCCATCCCGACTGGACCGGACAGCAGATCAAGGCCGCCCTCGTCGGTTCCGCGAACACCACCGTGCCCGGGGACGTGCGGCAGACCGGAGCGGGCCGCCTCGACGTCAGGGCCGCCCTCGACGCGACCGTCACCGGCGCCCCCGCCGTCCAGGGCGGCACCTACCACTGGCCGCAGGACCGCAGCGACCGCACCACCGTCGAGGTCCCGTACACCAACCCCGGCGAGAACCCCGTCACCCTGGGCCTCACCGTCGAGAAGGTCACCGGCCACGACGGCTCCGCCGTCCGCAGCGGGATCGCCCGGCTCGACCGGCGCACCGTGACCGTCCCGGCCGGTGCCACCGTCAGGGTGCCGCTCACCCTGGACCCGGCCGCGAAGCTGGAGCGCGCCCAGTACGGCGACGTCACCGGCCGCGTCGTCGCCACGGCCGACGCCGTGCGCGTCTCCACCCCCTTCTCGCTGTACGTCGAGCCCGAGACGGTCACCCTGCGGGTCAAGCTCGTCGACCGGGCCGGGAAGCCGGCCGCCGGACCCTCCTCGCTGGACGTGATCGGCACGGACGACGCCTCCGGCGAACGCCGCTTCAACGACGGCGCCGCCGACCAGGTCTACCGGGTCCGCCCCGGCGCCTACTTCCTGTCCGCCTTCGTCGCCACCCCCGACCCCGGCGAGGGGGCGGAGCTGATCGACTCCCTCACCTACCTCGGCCGCCCCCAGACGGAGATCAAGAAGGACACGACGATCGTGCTCGACGCCCGCAGGGCCGGGCGCCTGGCCATCGAGGCCGACCGGCCGGTAGAGGCCCGCAACACCACCCTCGGCTTCGCCCGCAGCTGGGACGGCACCTGGCTGCACGCCGGAACGGCCATGGGCGGCCGCACCGTCCGCGGCTTCTACTCCTCCGTCGAAGGCCGGGCGAAGGACGGCGACTTCGAGTTCGCCGGCTACTGGCGGGCCGCCGCCCCGCTGGTCTCCGAACTCAAGGTCGCCGGAGGGCCGGTCCTGCACCCGATCACCGCGTCCACCGGCAGCGACAACCTCGACGGCGCCGGCGGTGCCCCGCTCGTCGACGCCGGATCCGGCACCCCCGGGGAACTCGCCGCCGCCGGCGCCAAGGACGCCGTCGTCCTGGTCGAGGCCACGGACGGCGCCCTCCACGAGGTCGCCGAGAACGCCAGGGCCGCGGGCGCCAAGGCCGTCCTCGCCCACCGCGGAGCCCCGGGCCGCTGGACGGCCTTCACCGGTTACGCGGGCGGCGCGCTGCCCACCCTGACCGTCGAGGCCACCGAGGCCCGGACCCTCCTGGCCCGGCTGGCCGCCGGCAAGGTCGCGCTGTCCTGGAAGGCCACGGCGAAGAGCCCGTACGTCTACTCGCTCGCGTTCCCCGAGACCGGGGAACTCAAAGGGAACCGCACCTACCGGGTGCGCGACCGCGACCTCGGCAGGGTCGAGTCCACCTACCACTCCATGGGTGCGGCCGCCGACTTCGTCGACGTCGCCGGCGCCTACCGGCCGATCGGCAGCGCGGTGTACTTCGCCGGCATCGAGACCGTCGCCGCCCCCGGCGGGCGGACCGAGTTCTACTCGGCCGGCGACACGGCCTGGGACCAGCTGCTCTCCAGCAGCTTCCCCTGGGGCGAGTTCATGACGGGCGCCCGGCGCACCCACACCAAGGGCGCGACGAGCAGGGCGGCCTGGTACGACGGGGTGACCGGCCCGGTCGCGCCGCGCGACCTCGACGGCGAGGAGACCCTCGCCGCCGAACGGCAGGGCAACCTGATCGGCTTCGCCCCTGCCCTGTGGGGCGACGGCACCCACGCCGCGCAGCCCGGCTCCTTCGGGGACATCGGCAACCTGCAACTGCGGCGCGACGGCGAGGTCATCGGCGAAAGCGGGTACCCGTTCGGGGTGTTCGAGGTCCCGGCCGCCGAAGGGCGCTACGAACTCACCCAGTCCATCGAGAAGATCGGCCCGCCCGCGCGCACCTGGCAGCGGTCCACCTCGGTCAGCACCACCTGGGGCTTCACCTCCCGGCTCGACCCGTCGGCGTACTCCCAGGGCCTGCCGGTCCTCTTCCCGCGGTACGCGGCCCCGCTGGACGGCCTGAAGACGGTCGCGGCGGCGGACGGCCGGACGATCGCACTGAGCGCCACCGGACACGCGGGCTACGTGCCGGGCGCGCTGAAGTCGGCGGCGCTGGCGTACTCCTACGACGGCGAGCACTGGACGCAGGCGAAGGTCGGCGAACGGGACGGCACCTGGACCGCGGTCGTCGACCACGCCGGAGCCTCCGGCAAGCAGGTCTCGCTCAAGGTCGAACTGGCCGACGCCAAGGGCGCCACGGTCACCCAGACGGTCGCGCGGGCGTACGACGTCCGCTGATCCGTACGGGCGAGAGGGGAGGGGTCCACCGGGCGGCGGCCCGGTGGACCCTTTTCGCGCATTCGGCGTTTTCGGCCCCCGCCGGGGGCCGAGAATGAGGGCATGAGTCAGCAGGGCGCGGACGACTGGTGGCAGAAGCTCTACGAGGACCCGGACACCGGGCCGGCACCCGACCCGGGGGACACCCTCGACAACCGGTTCCGGTCGGCGGCGGGCGTGACGGCGGACCCGGCCGAGGCGCCGCCACCCGCGCCCGACGGACCGGCCCTGGAGGCCGAGTCCGGCCCCGGCCCGGGGCGCGGACCGCTGCCGGCGCCGCGCCCGGAGCCGGACGCCGGGCTGCCCGCACGGCCGCCGCTGCCCGACGCGGTCCGCGCGCAGCCCCCGCAGCCCCCGACGGCGGGCCCCGTACCGGCGCCGCGCCCCGCTGCGGACGCGATGCCCGCGCAGGCGCCGACGACCGGCGAACCGCCCTCGCCGCCGCCCGCCCCGGCCGCCCCTCCGGTCGCCGAGCAGTACGTGCCGCCCCCGCCGCCCGTCGCGCCGCCGTCGGCCGCGCCGCCCCAAGTGGGGGCGACCACCGGGGACGGGGCGCCGTCCGGCGCCGTGCACGCGCCCCGGCCGTTGTCACAGCCCGCCCAGGCCCCGCCCGGTGAGCGGTACGTGCCGCCCCCGCCCCCGGCGCCGCCCTGGCACGGGGCGCAGCCGCGCGACCCGCGCACCGGCGGCGCCACCGGATACGCCCTCGGCGGCGTCGAGGTGCCTCCGGCCACCGGCGCCGAGCTGCCCGTCCGGCGCGCCCCCGAGGACCGCACCGAGGAGGTGCCCCGGCCCGCGCCCCCGCCCCCACCGGTGCGGGCGCCCGTGCACCCGCCCGCCCCGGAGGACGCCGCGCCGCAGCAGCGGCCCGAGGTGCGCCACCTCGGCGACCGCGCACCCACCTACGCCGCCGAACCGGGCACGCTGCCGGCCGCGGACCCGGCCGCCCTCGACGCCCTCGTCCCGGACACCGTCCTGGAGGGCGCCCGGTACGGCGGCTACACCCTTCGCGCCGCCTCCTTGCGCGGGGACTCCGCCCGCTACCGCGGGGAGACCCGCCGGGACTTCCTGCTCACCGCCCGCTTCGGCAGCGGCGACGACGCCCTGGTCCTGGTGGCCCTCGCCGGCGGGGACCGGGCCGCGCCCGGCGCCGCCGAGGCCGCCGCAGAACTGTGCCGCACGGTCGCTGGCGCCGTCGGCCGCAGCCAGGGCCGGCTGGCCGACGACATCCGGGCCGGCCGCCGCGACGCCCTGCGTTCCGGCCTGCAGCGGCTCACCGACCGCGGCTACGGACGCCTGCGGGCCCGCGCCGCCGAGCTGGGGCTCGCCGAGGAGGAGTACACGGCCGGACTGCGCGGCCTGCTGCTCCCGGTGGACCCCGAATGCCGCACGCGGGTGTGCTTCGGCGTCGGCGCGGGCGGACTCTTCCGGCTCCGCTCGGGCCAGTGGCAGGACCTGGAGCCGGCGCTTCCCGCGGCCGCGGCCGCGCAGCCCCCCGTACCCGACCCTGTCGGCGGGGCCGGCGAGGGGCCCGGGGAGCCCGGCAACCCCTTCCGCTTCCGGGCGTCCGTGGCCAGACCCGGAGACACCCTGCTGCTGTGCTCCGGCGGCATGGCGGAACCGATGCGGGAGGAGGCCGCCCTCCAGGCGGAGCTCGCCGCCCGCTGGGGCGAGCCGGAGCCGCCCGGCCTCGCCGCGTTCCTCGCGGACACCCAGCTGCGCCTCAAGGGCTACGCCGACGACCGCACGGCCGCCGCAGTCTGGGAGGCGTAACCGGCGCGGGCATGGCTGGATGGGAGGTATGGCCAAGCAGAGCGTGGCGGAACAGTTCGTCGACATCCTCGTGCGCGCCGGCGTGCGCCGGATGTACGGCG
This sequence comes from Streptomyces sp. WAC03905, assembly GCF_057371075.1. Lineage (NCBI taxonomy): Bacteria > Bacillati > Actinomycetota > Actinomycetes > Kitasatosporales > Streptomycetaceae > Streptomyces > Streptomyces sp. WAC03905. The sequence goes on along the minus strand of NZ_JBXYDZ010000003.1, from coordinate 1,795,408 downwards.
TGGTCGGCGACAGCCTCAACCCCGTGGTGGACGCGATCCGCCGGACCGACGGCATCGAGTGGATCCAGGTCCGCCACGAGGAGACGGCCGCCTTCGCGGCGGGCGCCGAGGCGCAGATCACCGGCCGCCTCGCCGCCTGCGCCGGCTCCTGCGGCCCGGGGAACCTGCACCTGATCAACGGGCTGTACGACGCCCAGCGCTCCATGGCGCCGGTCCTCGCGCTGGCCTCGCACATCCCCTCCGGCGAGATCGGCCTGGGCTACTTCCAGGAGACCCACCCCGACCAGCTCTTCCGCGAGTGCAGCCACTACAGCGAGCTGATCTCCAACCCGCAGCAGATGCCCCGGCTGCTCCAGACGGCCGTGCAGCACGCCATCGGCCGCAGCGGGGTCAGCGTGGTCGCCCTGCCCGGGGACATCGCCGCCCGGCCCGCCCCGGACAAGGCGGTGGAACACGCCCTCGTCACCGCCCGGCCGACGGTCCGCCCGGGCGACGGCGAGATCGAGAAGCTGGTCCGCCTCGTCGACGAGGCCGACCGCGTCACGCTCTTCTGCGGCAGCGGCACGGCCGGGGCGCACGCCGAGGTGATGGAGTTCGCCGGCCGGGTCAAGGCACCCGTTGGGCACGCCCTGCGCGGCAAGGAGTGGATCCAGTACGACAATCCGTACGACGTCGGCATGAGCGGGCTGCTGGGCTACGGAGCGGCCTACGAGGCCACCCACGAGTGCGACCTGCTGATCCTGCTCGGCACCGACTTCCCCTACAACGCCTTCCTGCCCGACGACGTGAAGATCGTCCAGGTGGACATCCGCCCCGAACACCTCGGGCGGCGCTCCCAGCTGGACCTCGCCGTGTGGGGGGACGTACGCGAGACCCTGCGCGCCCTGAACGCCCGGGTGCGGACCAAGACGGACCGCCGCTTCCTGGACCGGATGCTGAAGAAGCACGCCGACGCCCTGGAAGGAGTGGTCAGGGCCTACACCCGCAAGGTCGAGAAGCACACGCCGATCCATCCCGAGTACGTGGCCTCGGTCCTCGACGAACTGGCCGACGACGACGCGGTGTTCACGGTCGACACGGGCATGTGCAACGTGTGGGCGGCACGCTATCTTTCCCCGAACGGCAGGCGGCGCATCATCGGCTCTTTCAGCCACGGTTCGATGGCCAACGCACTGCCCCAGGCGATCGGCGCACAGTTCACCGACCGCGGCCGTCAAGTGGTCTCGATGTCGGGTGACGGCGGTTTCTCCATGCTGATGGGAGATTTCCTCACCCTGGTGCAGTACGACCTGCCCGTCAAAGTGGTCCTCTTCAACAACTCATCGCTCGGCATGGTCGAGTTGGAGATGCTGGTTTCCGGCCTTCCCTCCTACGGCACGGAGAACACGAACCCGGACTTCGCCGCGATCGCCCGTGCGGCGGGCGCGTACGGGGTGCGCGTGGAGAAGCCCAAGCAGCTCACCGGCGCTTTGAAGGACGCTTTCCGGCATCGGGGGCCCGCTCTGGTGGACGTGGTGACCGACCCCAACGCCCTGTCGATCCCACCGAGGATCAGCGCCGAAATGGTGACCGGATTCGCACTGTCCGCCAGCAAGATCGTGCTCGACGGAGGGGTGGGCCGGATGATCCAGATGGCGCGGTCCAACCTCCGCAACGTGCCCCGCCCGTAAGCCCGCAGGAGTGCGGATCCGCCCGGAGGGCATGCATCCCGTAGGCCTGTTCGAGAGCAACGGACACGGGAGGGACACCGCCGTGCGGGTGGGGGCGAAGACGGGGAAGCTGTGGGGGAGAGGGGCGCCGGTACCACGCGAACCGTCCACGACCGGGGACGGGGAAGCGGCGGACACGCTGCGCATCAGCCGGAGCGTACGCCGCGCCGACCTGAAGGCGGTGGGCGAGGTCCGCCGGGCCCTCAGGGAGCTGATGCGCCACCGCTGCCGGACCGAGGCCACGGACGTGGCAGAGCTGCTGATCACGGAAATCGTCACCAACGCCCTCGTCCACACGGACCGGGGTGCCGAGGTGTCCGCGAGCCTGACCGCCGCACGGTTACGGGTGGAGGTCCGCGACCGCGCCGCACGCCGGCCCCGGCCGTACGTACCGACCGCCGACGACGGTACGCACGGCCGGGGGCTGGTCCTGGTGGAGGCACTGGCCGACGCCTGGGGCGTGGACGCACTCGCGCTGGGCGCCGGCAAGGTGGTCTGGTTCGAACTCGACGGGCGCCACGAGGCTCCGTACGCCGCGGGGCCCGCCTGACCGGCGGGCCCCGCGGGGTGTCCCCTCGACCTCGGGACCGGTCAGCCGAACTGCTGCTCCAGGTCCTTCAGTTTGCGCTCCAGCGAGTCCAGCCGGGGAATGGTCTGGGTGTCGTCCTCGGCGGTGAGGTCCACCGTCCGGGTGCCGGTCACCTCAGTGGATTCGGTGGGGTTGACGGCCTGCAGGGAGGGCCGGCGGCGTAGCGGCAGCTGTCCCGGATCCGGTATGGCCGGCTCCGCGCCGACCGGCGCGGAGCCCGCTCCCTGCGTCAGTTCCGGGAGCTCGACCTGGCGGCCGCGGGACCGCCCGAACGCCCGGTTCTGCCGGCCCAGCGCCTTGATGCGCGCCCGGTCGAGCCGGTTCTGGTCGCGCCTGCGGTGCCGGTCCTGCTCCCGCTCCTTCTTGTCCTCGCGCACCTCGTCCACGGCCTCGTCGAGGGTGCGCACCCCCTCCAGCAGCATGAGGGACCAGGCACCGAAGGTCTCCCGGGGAGCCCGCAGCCAGCGGACCATCCGGATCTGCGGCAACGGCCGCGGGATCAGTCCCTGTTCGCGCAGCGCCGCCCGGCGGGTCTGCTTGAGGGCCCGGTCGAACAGGACGGCCGCCGAGAGCGACATCCCCGCGAAGAACTGCGGAGCGCCGTCATGACCCAGTCCGCGCGGAGCGTGCACCCAGTTGAACCAGGCGGCCGCCCCCGCGAACAGCCACACCAGCATGCGCGAACCGAGGGCCGCGTCACCGTGGCTGGCCTCGCGGACGGCGAGCACCGAGCAGAACATGGCGGCGCCGTCGAGACCGAAGGGCACCAGGTACTCCCAGCCCCCGGAGAGGTTGAGGTTCTGCCGGCCGAAGCCGACCAGCCCGTGGAAGGAGAGCGCGGCGGCCACCGCCGCGCAGCAGAAGAGCAGGACGTACGAGGCCGTCCCGTAGACGGCCTCCTTGCGTCGCCGCCGCTCCTCGCTGCGCTCCCAGCTGTCGTCGGCCGCGGCCTTCTCGCTCTCGCGCTTGCCCCGTGCCAGAACCGCGACCGCCGCAAGTACGCCCAGGATCAGCAGGCTGCCGGGCAGCAGCCAGTCCAGCGATATGTCGGTCAGTCTCATGCGGATGTCCCTTGCCTCGCGTATGCGGCTGTGCGGCTTTCCGGGCGCCATAGTGGCGCAGCCGGTGCGCGGCGCACGCGGGTTTCGGGGCAAGTGGACGCCATCGGGGGGCGGGGCCCGCCGGATAGGGCGTTGTAACTCGAACTGACGTCCCTCCGGGGTGAGTTGTGTTCGATACGCGCCACCGCTACGGGTGGGTTGGGCCGCCCCTGGGCCGCCCCGGCCATGAGGCGGGTGATGCGGTCGGTGTCGCAGGTGCGGGGGCAGGTGACGCAGGTGTCCTCGGGCCGGATCGTGTAGAAGAAGCAGCAGCTGGCCCGGTCCCGGGTGGGCAGTTCGCGGCCGCCGGGGCCGACGAGCGTGCGGAAGGCGGCGCCGCCCGTGTAGGGGGACGTCGAACCGGGGAGCAGGAGCTCCAGTTCGGCCATGGTCCGCCGCTCCTCACCGAGCAGGTGGCCGACGTACCAGAGGCTCTCGACGACCTCGTCGGTCACCATGCCCCACAGGGCGCGGCGGCCGCGCCGCATGCGCGGGCCGAAACCTTTCAGCACGGGTTCGAGGTGCTGGGCCACCGCAGCCCGCACCTCCTCGCGCAGCGCCTCCTCGTCGGGCACGACGCGGGCCCCGGGGAGGACGGCCGCCGGGTCGTCCGGCAGGCAGGCGAAGCTCTCGACGCGCACCGCCATCCGGCCCCGGGTCCGGTGGAAGGCGACCTGGGACACCGGCAGCCGGGGGACCCGGCGGTCCAGGAACCACGGAAGGGTGATCAGCAGGCAGGCGGGCCACGCGTACCGGTGCAGGCCGAAGCTCGCGATCACATCGGGCCGGGCCCGGGCGCCGTAGTCCCGCAGGACCTCGGCGTCGTCCCAGGCGAGGAAGGCGTCCAGGGCGGCCCCGCCGGCCGCCAGCTCGTCCGCGCCGACCCACCCCGCACCGCGAGGGGAGGGCTCGTGCGCGGCCCGCTCGACGACCCGCAGTCCGCCGTACGCCTCGGCCAGCCGGGCGTACGCGTCCGCCACCGCAGAGCCGGGCGGGGGAGGGGCGACAGCCGGGAGGGCCGGGACGGTCATGACGGGCCACCGATCACACGATCGTTAACAGGTAAGCCTTACCTTACCTGATGTCGGGCGATCCGCACCCACCTCCGCGCGCGGCGCGTCACCTATTCTCTGTGCAGGTCGAAACCCGGAGGAGGACCGCGTGCACGAGACGGCCCACACCCGGGTACCGGCACAAAGAAGCAAGGTGTCGCGCCATTCGGTGCGCGGGCAGGTGCTCGACGCGCTGCGCGCGGCCCTCGTCGACGGCGAGCTCGTGCCCGGGGAGATCTACTCCGGCCCGGCGCTCGGGGAGCGCTTCGGAGTCTCCGCGACCCCCGTGCGCGAGGCCATGCAGCAGCTGGCCGTCGAGGGCGCGGTGGAATGCCTGCCGAACCGGGGCTTCCGGGTGCTCTCGCGCACCGCGCGGGAACGCGCCGAGCTGGCGGAGGTGCGGGCGCTGCTGGAGGTCCCCGTCATGCTGCGGCTGGCCCGGACCGTGCCGGCCGCCGACTGGGAGGCCCTGCGCCCGGCGGCCGCCGCCACCGCGGAGGCCGCCGCGGCGGGCGACCTGCCGGGGTACGCGGAGGCCGACCGGGCCTTCCACCGGGCGGTGCTGCGGCTGGCGGGCAACGCGCAGCTGGTGCAGGTCGCGGAGGAACTCCACCGCCGGGCGCAATGGCCCCTGCCCGGCGCTCCGCGGGTCCGGCGGGCCGACCTCGTCGCCGACGCCGCCGAGCACGCGGCGCTGCTGGAGGCACTGGTCGCGCGGGACCTGCCCGTGGTCGAAGCCCTGGTCCGCGAACACTTCGCCGGCGGCTGATCCCGGCGGGGAGCCCGCCATCCCCAGGACCGGGCCCGCCCCGGGCCCGCCCGGACCCGCCCGGACCCGGCCGTCGGGCGCCGGGAGGGGCCGTGCCGCTTCCGGCCCCGCCGCGCTCGGGGCGCGGACTGGCCGCGCCGGGCGGAGGCCCAGGGTGCGGACGATCCGTACCGCAGGCGGCGGGCTACGCCGCGGGCGAGGGGGCCGGGTGGAGCTGGTCCGCGAGCCAGGTCGGGATGCCGCCCAGGAGGTGGAACAGGCGGCGGGCCTCCGCGCGCAGGCGGGTGGCCTCAGGTTCCGGCTCGGCCTCGGCCAGCGCCGCCAGGGCCGGGGCCGTGCCGATCAGGAAGCCCAGGTCCTCCCGGATCCGCAGCGACTCCGCGAAGCCCTTGCGGGCCTCGGCGACCTCGCCGTCCCGCAGGGCCAGCGCCGCCAGGTGCCGGAGCGTGAACGACTGCAGCAGCGTGTCGCCGTGGGCCTCCGCCCCCGCGTGGGCCCGGCGGTACGCCGGCCGCGCCGACTGCGGGGCGTCCGCCAGGTGCTCGGCGACCAGGCCGCGGCGGAAGTCCAGCAGCGGACGGGTGCGGGAGCCCGGTGACAGCAGGGCCGCCGCCCGGCCCAGCGCGGACCGGGCCTCGTCGGCCCGGTCGCGTACGCCGAGCACGGTCGCGGCGTAGGCCAGCTGGCCCCGCTCGCACGCCGCCGCGCCCCGGTCGTCGTCGTCCTGGGCGACCGCCTCGGCGACCCGCAGCGCGTCCTCGGCCTCGGCCCAGCCCTGGCCGGTGAACAAGCACCGCTCGACCAGCAGCGCGGTCCGCTGCACGGCGGCGGCCGCCTGTCCGGCCCTGCCGACGTGAGGCGTCAGAAGCGCCGCCGCGTCGGTCCAACAGCCGCGTGAGCGCAGCCGCCATATCGCCCGCTGGAGGGGGTCGTCTCCCCCGGTCGACCCGGCACCCGACATGGCGGTGTCCGCCACATTGCCCTCCCCGAAGCAGTCAAGCAGCACATGGTTGAGCCCTGGGGCGAAATGAGAGCACGGATCGACGGCTCCGGCCAAGGGGTCGGGTGAACTCTTTCACAAAGTCCGGACGGATCATCAGCGCCGCCGCACACCCCGTGCCCGGTGGGGGGGAAGGATCTCCTCAGCTCATGCGCAGTGCCAGGAAGAAGTCGAGCTTGTCCTCCAGCCGGGACAGGTCCCGCGCCGTCAACTGCTCGATTCGCCCGACCCGGTAGCGCAGCGTGTTGACGTGCAGGTGCAACCGCGTCGCGCAGCGGGTCCAGGAGCCGTCGCAGTCCAGGAACGCCTCCAGGGTCGGGATCAGCTCCGCCCGGTGGCGCCGGTCGTAGTCCCGCAGCGGGTCCAGCAGCCGGGCGGTGAAGGCGCGCCGCACGTCGTCCGGGACGAACGGCAGCAGCAGTACGTGCGAGGCCAGCTCGTGGTGGCCCGCCGCGCAGACCCGCCCGGGGCGGGCCGCGGCGACCCGGCGGGCGTGCCGGGCCTCCTCCAGCGCCCCGCGCAGCCCCTCGGCGGAGTGCACGGCCGCGCTGACGCCCAGCGTGAGCCGGCCGTCGTCGGCCAGACCGGCCGCCAGCGGGTCCCGTACGACCGCGAGCAGCTCGTCGGCGTGCAGGGCCGAGTCCGGGCCCTTGTCCTCCCCGGCGTCCCCGGAGAGCGACGGCAGCGGCACGAGCGCGATGGCCTCGTCACCCGCATGGGCCACCGCGATCCGGTCGGACGGCTCCGGACCCGAGACCGACGGGTCGACGAGGATCTCCTCCAGCAGCGACTGGGCCACCGGCCCGCCGGGGATGTCCCCGTTCTCCCAGTCCACCCGGGCCACGACGACCTGCCAGTGCGGCGCGGCGCCCAGCCCGGGCAGCAGCACCGGGGCGGCCACCCGCAGACGGGCGGCGATCTCGGCCGGCGCGGCACCCGTCTGGACCAGTTCCAGGACTTCCTGCGCGAGGCGGCGGCGCACGGTGCGCGCCGCGTCGCGCCGGTCGCGCTCGACGGCGATCAGCTGGGTCACGCCCTGGAGCAGGTCGAGGCGCTCGGCCGGCCAGTCGCCGGCGTCCGCCTCGACGGCCAGCAGCCAGTCGGAGAGCACGGTCTCGCGCACGTCACGGGCGGCCGGACCGGCCGCGCCGCGCCCGTGTCCCCTGATCGGGAAGAGCGAGTAGGCAATACCCTGGATGGAGATCCGGTGCGGCCCTCTGCGGCCCGTCCGGACCGCCGCGAGGTGCTCGCCCGCCAGTGCCGCACAGATGCCCGGCGCCAGCGGCTCACCCGCTCCGGCGATCTGCCGGCCGGTGGGGGACAGCACCCAGGCCCGGAGGTCGAGGTCGGTGGTCAGGAGATCCAGCACCACATCGGGGCCGCCACCGGCCGGACCCGATGTCATCAGGCGGCGGTGGCGGTCCACGACGGCCGCCAGGTCCCCGGCGCGCTCACCCGAGACCTGCCGTACGACGTACTCGGTGATGGTGGCGAATGCAACGTCCTCGTTCACGGCGAACAGCGGCAGGCGGTTGCGCACACAGGCCGAGACGAGATCGTCGGGGATGTCGCCCAGCTCCGCCTCGCCCGCGGCGAGCCCCGCGACGCCGGCGCTCGCGAGGATTCGTACGAATGGCTCGGAGTCGGCTGAATTTCGCCTCCAGGCCAGGCCGGTGAGGACGAGTTCGCCCCCGGACAGGTACCGGCTGGGATCACGCAGGTCGGTCGTCATGACCCCGCGGACCGTACGGTCGAGTTCGTCCTCGCCGCCGAGCAGCCGCAGCCCCAGCGCCTCGGTCTCCAGCAGTGCGCGCAGCCGCATGATGTCGCCGCCGATCTGTCTCGAATGTTGCCGTTGGAAATCGGGCAGGTCGTCGCATCCTGCCTTTCATACGAATCTACAAGACGAGGGAGGCCGTCAGCCAACTCCTTCATGGTTTCAGTGACTGCACCCGAGGGACGGGCGGCTTGTGTACTGAGTCCACACCGCGTTAACAGCACGTGAACGACCAGTCGAGGGCCCTTTGGCCTCCTGGCTTGAAGTGAACGACACGATGAAGAAGAAGAGAGCCGCACATGGACTTCCTTCGCCCCGCCAGCTGGGAGGAGGCGCTCGCCGCTAAGGCCGAGTTCCCCACAGCTGTGCCGATTGCGGGTGGCACCGACATCATGGTCGAGATCAACTTCGACCACCGCCGTCCGGAGTACCTCCTTGACCTCAACCGCATCGAGCTGCTGCGGGAGTGGGAGGTAGGCGAGGAGGTCACCAAGCTCGGCGCCTCCGTCCCGTACACCCAGATCATGGAGAACCTGCGGGCCACCCTGCCGGGTCTCGCGCTCGCCTCGCACACGGTCGCGTCCCCGCAGATCCGCAACCGCGGCGGTGTCGGCGGCAACCTCGGTTGCGCCTCGCCGGCCGGCGACTCCCACCCCGCCCTGCTGGCCGCGGGCTGCGAGGTCGAGGTCGAGTCCGTACGCGGCTCGCGCATGATCCCGATCGACGAGTTCTACACGGGCGTGAAGCGCAACGCGCTGGCCGCCGACGAGCTGATCAAGTCGGTCCACATCAAGAACGCCACGGGCCCCCAGCAGTACTCCAAGGTCGGCACCCGCAACGCGATGGTCATCGCGGTGTGCGGCTTCGGCCTGGCCCTGCACCCCGACTCCCGCACCGTGCGTACGGGCATCGGCTCGGCCGCCCCGACCCCGGTCCGGGCCAAGGCCGCCGAGGAGTTCCTTGACGCCGCGCTGGAAGAGGGCGGCTTCTGGGACAACGGCAAGGTCATCACCCCGTCGATCGCCAAGCAGTTCGGTGAGCTCGCGTCCGCCGCGTGCAACCCGATCGACGACGTCCGTGGCACGGCGAAGTACCGCCGTCACGCGGTTGGCATCCTCGCTCGCCGCCAGCTCGTCTGGACCTGGGAGCAGTACCGCGGCACGAACGGCCGCTCGCTTGAAGGGGCTGCGTAATCATGCGCGTCAATTTCACCGTCAACGGTCGTCCGCAGGAAGCCGACGACGTCTGGGAGGGCGAGTCCCTCCTCTACGTGCTGCGTGAGCGCCTGGGTCTGCCCGGCTCGAAGAACGCGTGCGAGCAGGGCGAGTGCGGCTCCTGCACCGTGCGTCTCGACGGCGTGCCGGTCTGTTCCTGTCTGGTGGCCGCCGGCCAGGTCGAGGGTCGCGACGTCGTGACCGTCGAGGGCCTGGCCGACTTCGCCAAGCAGCGCGAGGAGCACGGCCACGGCTGCGGCACCGGCGCGTGCGGCGGCGGCAAGGGCGTGTCCACGGACGAGGCCAAGCAGTGGTCCGCCAAGGGCACCGACTCGCAGACCGGTGAGGGCGTGGAGCTCTCCAACATCCAGCAGGCGTTCATCGACGCCGGCGCGGTCCAGTGCGGTTTCTGCACCCCGGGTCTGCTGGTCCAGGCCGACGCTCTCCTGGAGCAGAACGCCGACCCGTCCGACCAGGACATCCGTGAGGCCCTGTCCGGCAACCTCTGCCGCTGCACGGGCTACGAGAAGATCCTCGACGCGGTCCGCCTCGCGGCCGCCCGTCAGGGAGAGGCGGTCTGATCATGGCTCAGGACACCCGCACCGTAGGTACGCCGACGAACGTCACCCAGAAGCACAACAAGGGCGGCATCGGCGAGTCCACGCTCCGTCCGGACGGCACCCTCAAGGTCACCGGCGAGTTCGCCTACTCCTCGGACATGTGGCACGAGGACATGCTGTGGGGCCAGACCCTGCGCAGCACCGTCGCCCACGCCGAGATCGTCTCCATCGACATCTCCGAGGCGCTGGCCCTGCCGGGCGTCTACTCGGTCCTCACCTACGACGACCTGCCGGCCGAGATGAAGAACTACGGCCTGGAGATCCAGGACACCCCGGTCCTGGCCAACGGCCGCGTACGCCACCACGGCGAGCCGGTCGCCCTCGTGGCCGCCGACCACCCCGAGACCGCCCGCCGCGCGGCCGCCAAGATCAAGATCGACTACCGGGAGCTGCCGCTCGTCACGGACGAGGCCTCGGCGCTCGCCGCCGACGCGCCGCTGATCCACGAGGGCCGCGACGACCACCACTCCGGTCACGTCCCGCACCCGAACATCGTGCACCGCCAGCCGATCATCCGCGGCAACGTGGAGGAGGCCCGCAAGCGCGCCGACGTCATCGTCGAGGGCGAGTACACCTTCGGCATGCAGGACCAGGCCTTCCTCGGCCCGGAGTCCGGTCTCGCCGTGCCGTCCGAGGACGGCGGTGTCGACCTCTACGTCGCCACGCAGTGGCTGCACTCGGACCTCCAGCAGATCGCCCCGGTCCTGGGCCTGCCGCCGGAGAAGGTGCGCATGACGCTCTCCGGCGTCGGTGGTGCCTTCGGTGGCCGCGAGGACATCTCGATGCAGATCCACGCCTGCCTGCTGGCCCTCGCGACCAACAAGCCGGTCAAGATCGTCTACAACCGCTTCGAGTCCTTCTTCGGCCACGTGCACCGCCACCCGGCGAAGCTGCACTACGAGCACGGCGCCACCAAGGACGGCAAGATCACGCACATGAAGTGCAGGATCGTGCTCGACGGCGGCGCCTACGCCTCGGCCTCCCCGGCCGTCGTCGGCAACGCCTCCTCCCTCTCCGTCGGCCCGTACGTCATCGACGACGTCGACATCGAGGCGATCGCGCTCTACACGAACAACCCGCCCTGCGGCGCGATGCGCGGCTTCGGCGCCGTCCAGGCCTGCTTCGCGTACGAGGCCCAGATGGACAAGCTCGCGGCGAAGCTGGGCATGGACCCGGTCGAGTTCCGCCAGCTCAACGCCATGGAGATGGGCACGATCATGCCCACCGGCCAGGTCGTGGACTCCCCGGCCCCGGTCGCCGAGCTGCTGCGCCGGGTCAAGGCCCGCCCGCTGCCGCCGGAGCGCCAGTGGGAGACCGCCGGCGAGGGCGCGGACGTCCGCGCGCTGCCGGGCGGTCTGTCGAACACCACCCACGGCGAGGGCGTCGTCCGCGGCGTCGGCTACGCGGTCGGCATCAAGAACGTCGGCTTCTCCGAGGGCTTCGACGACTACTCCACCGCCCGCGTGCGCCTGGAGGTCATCAACGGCGAGCCCGTCGCGATGGTCCACACGGCCATGGCGGAGGTCGGCCAGGGCGGTGTCACCGTCCACGCGCAGATCGCCCGTACCGAGCTGGGCGTCACGCAGGTGACCATCCACCCGGCCGACACGCAGGTCGGCTCCGCCGGTTCCACGTCCGCCTCGCGGCAGACGTACATGACCGGTGGCGCGGTGAAGAACACCTGTGAGCACGTCCGCGAGGCGCTGCTGGAGATGGGCCGCCGCAAGAACGGCTCCTACCACCCGGCCTGGGCCAACGCCGAGCTGCTCCTGGAGGGCGGCAAGGTCGTCACCGACGGCGGCGAGGTCCTCGCGGACATCGCCGACATCCTGGAGAACGAGGCGATCGACCTCGAGCTCGAATTCCGCCACCGGCCCACGGTCGCCTTCGACCTGAAGACCGGCCAGGGCGACGGTCACGTCCAGTACACCTTCGCCGCGCACCGCGCGGTCGTCGAGGTGGACACCGAGCTGGGCCTGGTCAAGGTCGTCGAGCTGGCGACCGCCCAGGACGTGGGCAAGGCCCTCAACATGCTCTCCGTGGTCGGCCAGATCCAGGGTGGTACCACCCAGGGCCTCGGCGTGGCGGTCATGGAGGAGATCATCGTGGACCCGAAGACCGCGAAGGTGCGCAACCCCTCCTTCACGGACTACCTGATCCCGACCATCCTCGACACCCCGACCATCCCGGTCGACGTCCTGGAGCTCGCCGACCCGAACGCGCCGTACGGCCTTCGCGGTCTGGGCGAGGCCCCGACCCTGTCGTCCACCCCGGCCGTCCTCGCGGCGATCCGGCAGGCGACCGGGCTGGAGCTCAACAAGACCCCGATCCGTCCGGAAGCCCTCACCGGGACCCTCTAGGACTGACCCGGTCCGGGGGCCGCGAGGCCCCCGGACCCCTCGGACTCTCCGGGCGGTGTGACTCGGGAACGTCACACTTCACGCCGCACCGCCCGGAGTACACGGAAGCACCGCACCGCTCGCGGTCGCCTCCGGACGGCAGTACCCCTGCGAAAACCCCCATGTAGTACAAGCGGTCACCCCGCACTACCCGCAGTACACGCAGTGAACATTCGCGTCGCCTCGGGCCGTCACCCCGGGTCGTGCAGCCAAACGCAGCATCCCAAATCCCGCAGTCTCCAATCCCCAAGCGGGTGCCCCTTTGAACCTTGGGAGTTAGGCACCATGACCCAGTCGTCTGTGGAGCCCAAGACCACCGCGGAAGAAGCCGGCGACGGCTCTCTGAACCCCGCCGGCAAGTCTTGGCTCGACCGCTACTTTCACATAACCCACAGAGGATCCAACGTCGGCAACGAGGTTCGTGGCGGTATCACGACCTTCATGGCCATGGCGTACATCCTCCTGCTCAACCCCCTGCTCCTGTCGGGCAAGGACGTCGCAGGAACCGTCATGGACGGTTCGGCGATCATCACCGCGACCGCCTTCGCGGCCGCCGTGACCACGCTCCTCATGGGCTTCGTCGGCAAGGTGCCGCTGGCTCTCGCCGCCGGACTCTCCGTGTCCGGTGTGCTCGCCTCGCAGGTGGCCCCGCAGATGACCTGGCCGCAGGCCATGGGCATGTGCGTGGTCTACGGCGTCGTGATCTGTCTCCTGGTCGTCACCGGCCTCCGTGAGATGATCATGAACGCGATCCCGCTCGCGCTCAAGCACGCCATCACGATGGGCATCGGCCTGTTCGTCGCCCTGATCGGCTTCGTGAAGGCCGGCTTCGTCGGCAACGGCGGGGAGTTCATGCCCCCCGTCCAGCTCGGCGCGACCGGTGAGCTGTCCGGCTGGCCCGTCCTGCTCTTCGCCATCACCCTGATCGCCATCTTCATGCTCCAGGCCCGCAAGGTGCCCGGCGCCATCCTGATCGGCATCGTGGGCGGCACCGTCCTGGCCGCGATCCTCAACGCCGTCGTGGACATCGACCCCAAGGCCTGGAAGAACGGCCCGCCGGAGCTGGACGGCTCCGCGGTCTCGATGCCGAACTTCTCGCTCTTCGGTGACGTCTCCTTCGGCGGCTGGGGCGACGTCGGCTACATGACGGTCGGCATGATCGTCTTCACCCTGGTGCTCGCCGGATTCTTCGACGCGATGGCCACCATCATCGGAGTCGGCACCGAGGCCAAGCTGGCCGACGACAAGGGCCGTATGCCGGGTCTGTCCAAGGCCCTGTTCATCGACGGCGCCGGTGGCGCCATCGGTGGCGTCACGGGCGGCTCCGGCCAGACCGTCTTCGTCGAGTCCGCCACGGGCGTCGGTGAGGGTGCCCGTACGGGCCTCGCCTCCGTCGTCACCGGCCTGTTCTTCGCCGCCTGCCTCTTCTTCACCCCGATCACGCAGATCGTCCCGGGTGAGGTCGCCTCCGCGGCCCTGGTCGTCATCGGCGCGATGATGATGCAGAACGCCCGCCACGTGGACTGGGCCGACACCTCCACCGCGATCCCCGTCTTCCTGACGGTCGTGATCATGCCGTTCACCTACTCGATCACCGCAGGTGTCGCTGCAGGTGTCATCTCGTACGTCGCCATCAAGATCGCCCAGGGCAAGGCCCGGGAGATCGGCGGCTTCATGTGGGCGCTGACGGGAATCTTCCTGATCTTCTTCGCGCTCCACCCGATCGAGGGCTGGCTCGGGGTCGGCTGATCCCCGTAGCACCGCCCGTACGGCCCGGCACCGCCGGCCGTGCACGGCACCACCCGCACCCTCCGCGTATCCCATACTGGAACCGAATCCTCCGAGGAGGCCGCACATGCTGGACATCGCCGAAGAGCTGAACCGGTGGGTCGAGCAGGGACGCGACTTCGCCGTCGCCACGGTCGTGGCGGTCGGCGGCAGCGCGCCCCGGCAGCCCGGGGCCGCTCTCGCCGTCGACAGCGAGGGCACGGCCATCGGCTCGGTCTCCGGCGGATGCGTGGAGGGGGCGGTGTACGAACTGTGCCGACAGGCGCTGGAGGACGGCGAGACCGTCCGCGAGCGCTTCGGCTACAGCGACGACGATGCTTTCGCCGTGGGTCTGACCTGCGGCGGGATCATCGACATCCTCGTGACCCCGGTCGCGGTGGACTCACCCGCGCGGGCGGTCTTCGAGGCGGCGCTGGCCGCCTCCTCCCGCGGTGAGGCCGCGGCCCTGGCCCGGATCGCGGAGGGACCGGCCGAACTGATGGGCCGCGCCGTGCTGGTCCGTGCGGAGGGCGCCTTCGAGGGCGGCCTCGGCGGGCACCCGGAGCTGGACCGCACCGTCGCCGAGGAGGCCCGCGCCATGCTGGACGCCGGCCGGACCGGCGTGCTGGAGATCGGCGCCGACGGCAGGCTCTGCGGAGAGCCGCTGAAGGTGCTGGTCGAGTCCAGCGTCCCGCCGCCGCGGATGATCGTCTTCGGCGCCATCGACTTCGCGTCCGCGCTCGTGCGGATCGGCAAGTTCCTCGGCTACCGGGTGACCGTCTGCGACGCGCGGCCCGTCTTCGCCACGAAGAACCGTTTCCCCGAGGCCGACGAGATCATCGTGGACTGGCCGCACCGCTACCTGGAGAGCACCGAGGTGGACGGCCGGACCGTCCTGTGCGTGCTCACCCACGACGCCAAGTTCGACGTCCCGCTCCTGGAGCTGGCCCTCAAGCTGCCCGTCGCCTACGTCGGGGCCATGGGCTCCCGCCGCACCCATGAGGACCGCAACAAGCGGCTGCGCGACGTCGGCGTCACCGAGATCGAGCTGGCCCGGCTGCGCTCCCCGATCGGCCTGGACCTCGGCGCCCGCTCCCCCGAGGAGACCGCGCTGTCCATCGCCGCCGAGATCGTCGCGAACCGCCGCGGCGGCAGTGGCGCGGCCCTCACGGGCGCGCACATCCCGATCCACCCGGACGTCGCGAACACCGTGATCGACAGGATCGGCTCCGTCGCTTGAAGGGGTGACGGCGGAAGGTGAGAAAAGGGCGCACCCCGTGGGGGTTGCGCCCTTTTGATGTTCGCCCTATCTTACCCGCCGGTAATCGGAGGGGACCCTCTCCGTCCTTCCCTCACAACGGAGTTGAGCGGATGTTGCGTACCGTGCGAACCCTGGGCGTGCTGGCAGCGGCCACCCTCCTGACCGCCTTCACGCCCACCCCGGCCGCTCCGCCCGCATCCGCCGCAGCGGCCGACGGGCTGCGCGAGGTGCTCTTCGTGGGCAACAACTGGGAGGGGACGGCCGACGTCCTCGCCTCCACCGGTGACTTCGCGAAGGTCGGCCGGATCAACGTGATCCCCGACAAGAACGAGCGGCTCCACGAGATCTACCTCAACCCGGTCAAGCTTGCCTTCTTCCTCGGCATCCGGGAGAGCGCCGGTGAGGGTCA
Source organism: Streptomyces sp. WAC03905 (assembly GCF_057371075.1). Classification (NCBI taxonomy): domain Bacteria; kingdom Bacillati; phylum Actinomycetota; class Actinomycetes; order Kitasatosporales; family Streptomycetaceae; genus Streptomyces; species Streptomyces sp. WAC03905. The sequence continues at coordinate 1,779,742 of NZ_JBXYDZ010000003.1, read as the reverse complement.
CGACCAGTTCGTCGACGACATGTTCACCACCCCGGACGGCTCGGCGGTCGTCGTCTCCCGCCCCAGCTTCGCCGACGTCGTCTCGATCGACCTGGCCTCCGGCCGGATCAACTGGCGCTTCCCGGTCTCCGGTTTCCGCTCCGACCACATGGCGGTCTCCCCGGACGGGACCCGCGTCGCCGTCTCGGCCTCCACCTCCAACACCGTGCACGTCCTGGACATCACCACCGGACGGCAGGCCGGCTCCTTCCGGACCGGCGACAAGCCCCACGAGAACACCTTCACCCGCGACGGCCGCCACCTGTGGAACAGCTCCATCGGCGAGGTGAACACGGCCCTCGACGCGCCCTGGCTGGACTGGACGAAGGGCGACCGGAAGATCACCGTCGTCGACGCGCAGACCTTCCGCACGGTCCGGGTGATCGACATGCGGGAGCGGCTGGACGCCTTCGGCCGCAAGGACCTGTCCGACTCGGTGCGACCGGTGTCCTTCAGCCCCGACGAGTCCAAGCTCTACTTCCAGGTGTCGTTCTTCGGCGGCTTCCTGGAGTACGACGTGGCCTCCGACCGGATCACCCGCCTCAAGGACCTCCCCGCCAACCCGGCCACCAGCACCGACCGCACCACCTGGGTCAACGACTCCCGCCACCACGGGATGTCGATGAGCCCCGACGGGGCGAAGCTCTGCATCGCGGGCACCATGGACGACTACGCCACCGTCGTGGACCGCGCCACCCTCGCCGAGGGGCCCCTCGTCCCCGCCTCCAAGCCGTACTGGGCCACGGTCAGCGGTGACGGGACGGCGTGCGTGATCTCCGAGAGCGGCACCGACCAGGTGACGGCCATCGACTTCGCGACCGGCGCCAAGCGGGTGTCCGTACCCGTCGGGGACCACCCCCAGCGCGTCCGGATCGGTCACGTCCCCGCCGCCTGGACCGGTCCGGCGGGGCGCTGAGGGGGTGTCCGGCGGATCCAGGTCGGACACCACCCAGGGCGTGGCGGGCGCGCGGACGGGGCATGGAAATCGGCCGAACCCGCAGATCAAGCCATTATGGGGTGACTGGTCCTCGATGACCGATTAGTCTCCCGATCATGGTGGACATCCGTGAGGTACCCGAGGCCGACATCGACCGGGCCCTGGAGCTCGCCTACCTGGTCTTCCACGACCGGCCCGAGAAGGAGGCCCGCGAGCGGCACCACGCGCTGCTCGCGCGCTGCGACCGGATCGGCGCCTACGACGGGGACGCCCTCGTCGGCTTCATGGCCGCGCACGACTTCCGGCTCTCGGTGCCCGGGGCGGACCTGCCCTGCCCCGGGCTCACCTTCGTCAGCGTCGCCCCCACCCACCGCCGCCGCGGCGTGCTCACCGGGCTGATGACGGAGATGATGCGGCGCGCCACCGGCACCGGCCGCCCGATCGCCGCGCTGTGGGCCTCCGAGGCCGCCATCTACGGCCGCTTCGGCTACGGCGGCGCCACCACCGGAGCCACCATCGAGATCGACTCGACCCGGCCGCTGGCCCTGCGCATCGACCCGGACCCCCGCCCGCTGCGGCTCGTCGACCCGGACGAGGCCGTCGACGTGATCGGCCCGCACCACGAGGCGGCCCGCGCGGGGCGGGCCGGCGGCCCAGCCGCAGTCCGGAGCGCTGGCATGAGGAGTGGCTGGCCGAACAGGACGAGGAGGACGAGGAGCTGAGCCCTCCCCGGATCATCGTTTTGGGCGAACCGGGCGAGCCCGTCGCCGGATACGTCCTCTACCGCACCAAGCCCGAGTCCGCCGGCGACACCGCGGGGGCCGGCACCCGCACCACCGGCCTGGTGCGGGTCGACGAGCTGGAGGCGGACACCCCGGCGGTCGCCGCCGCCCTGTGGGAGTGCGTGGCCTCCGTCGACCTCACCGGCAAGGTCTCGGCGTGGGGCCGCCCGGCCGACGACCCGCTGCTGCACTTCGCCGCCGACCGGGACCAGGTGCGGGTCACCGCCCAGTTCCCGGCGCTCTGGCTGCGGCTGGTCGACGTACGGGCGGCGCTGACCGCACGGTCCTGGGCCGCGCCCGTGGAACTGGTCCTGGAGGTGCACGACGTACGGCTGCCCGACAACGCGGGGCGGTTCCGGCTCAGGGCCGGGCCGGAGGGAGCGACGTACGACCACGCGGACGGCGCCGCCGACCTGGCCCTCGACGTACGCGAACTGGCCGCCTGCTACCTCGGCGGGACCCGGGTCCGCGACCTCGTCGCGGCCGGGCTGGTGCAGGAGCACACCCCCGGGGCGGCGGCCGCCCTGGACGACGCCCTGCGCACGCCCGTACTCCCGCACACGGCCGACGAGTTCTAGGTCCTGTCGTCAAAGTGGCGCCGGTCAGGCCCGCGGTGTCCGGTGCCGTGCATCGCAAGGCGGAGGGGCGCCCGAGTGCTGGACGTACGTGGGCGCCCCGACAACGCGGCGAGGTGCGGTGCCGGGCGCCGCGGGCCAGGTGCAACTTTGACGACAGGGCCTAGTGATCTGGTTCGGAGATGCGTGAGCAGTAGCGGCAGATCCGGTCGAGTATCTGGTCGGCGGTCTTGGTCCACTTGAAGGGCCGGGCGTCGTCGTTCCAGACCTTGATCCAGCCTTCGAGTGCGGTTTTGAGGTCGTCGAGTGAGCAGAACACTCCGCGCTCCAGGCAGCGCCGTTCCAGCTCGGCGAACCACCGCTCGACCTGGTTGATCCACGACGAGTACGTGGGGGTGAAGTGGAGCTGGAACCGGGGGTGCGCCAGAAGCCACCTGTGCACCACCGGCGCCTTGTGGGCGGAGAGATTGTCGCAGATCACGTGGACCGCCAGGCCCTTGTCGGTCTGGCGGTCGATCTCGTCGAGGAAGTCCCGGAAGTCCACTGCCCGGTGCTGCGCGGACAGTTTCGTGATCACTTTGCCCGTCGCGGTGTTCAGGGCGGCGAACAGGTCGACGGTGCCGTGCCGGACGTAGTCGAAACTGCGCCGCTCGGGCACCCCCGGGATCATGGGCAGCACCGGCGCGGTCCGCTGAAGGGCCTGGATCTGCGGTTTCTCGTCCACCGCGAAGACCACCGCGTTCGCCGGCGGAGCGAGATACAGGCCGACGACGTCGCGGATCTTCTCGATCAAGAACGGGTCCGGGGAGATCTTGAAGGTCTCGGTCCGCCACGGCTGGAGGCCGAAGGCATGCCAGATCCGCAGCACACTGGCTGGCGAGATGCCCACGGCCTTGGCCAGTTCCCGCTTGGACCAGTGCGTCCCGCCAGGAGGGGTTTCCTCCAGGGTGCGGACCACCACCTCTTCCACCTGGGCGTCGGTGATGGTCCGCGGGACCCCGGGCCGCGGTTCGTCCGCGAGTCCATCGAGCCGGTCTCGCAGGAACCGGGCCCGCCACTTCGCCACGGTGCCGCGGTTCACTCCCAGCCGGGCGGCCACCGCCAGGTTCGGCCCACCCTCCGCGCACGCCAGCACGATCCTCGCCCGCAGGGCCAGACCCTGCGCGGTCGCCCGGCGCTTGACCCAGTTGCTCAACACCTGCCGCTCGGCCTCACTGAGGACCAGCGGCTCCAGCCTGCTGTCACCCACAACCCACAGCACACCGAAGCCGGCCAGCGCCCGTCAGCCAAACCCGCGAATTGGTACGCAAAGCGACTCACGTGGTGCCGAATCAACTCACGACCAGATCACTAGGGGTGGCGGTGGGGGCGGGGCGGCCGCCCCCACCGCCACCCGGCTCACGCCGGCCGGGACAGCCGGGCGGCCGCCATGCCGAAACCGGGGCCGAGGACCGCGGCGGCCAGGCCGCCGTCGGGCCGGGTCAGGTCCTCGGGCCGGTAACGACGGCACTGCGCATGCCAGTTGAGGACGCCCGCGTGCCAGTCCCGCAGCTCCTGCACATAGGTGTCCATGGCGTCCCGGGCCTCCGCGTCGAGTTTCCAGTCGTCGTAGAGCAGCGGCAGCTGGTTCGCCACGATGTGCTCGAACTCCTCGGTGCGCTGCGTCATCAGCGCGTGGCAGATGTGCAGGGCCTCCGGGTAGCCGATGTCGAAGAAGTTCCGGGTGACCAGGACGTGGTTGTGGACCTCACCCTCGAACTCCACCTCCTTCTGGTAGGAGTAGACGTCGTTGATCAGGCAGGCCGCGTCGGCGACCGCGTTCTCCAGCGAGCGGATGGTTCCCGAGGCGTAGATCTCTTCGGGGATGCCCCGCCCCCGGTGCCCGAGCCGGCACAGGTACATGGTCAAGTGGCTGCCGAAGGTGCGCCGCCGCATCTCGGCGTAGTCGACCGGGTCCGGGATGCGGTGGTGGACGGCGTTGTCCACCTCCCAGACCCAGCTCTCCAGCATCTCCACCACCGTCGCCCGGAACTCGGCGCGCTGCTCCGCCGGCATGGTGGCGCTCGTGCGCACCCACAGGTCGGCGAGCCCGCGTTCCAGCGCGGTCGCCGGCTGCGGCTGCGCGGTGTGGTCGACGCAGAGCAGGGCGATCAGTCGGGCCGTGGCCGCCTTGGCCCCGGCCAGGTCCCCTGACCGCGCGAAGGCCACCGGGTAGTAGTCGTCTCCGTACGTGCCCCAGGTCAGCCAGCAGGCGTTGAGAGCCAGTTCGTCGGGCGTGGCGTCCGGATCGAGTCCGGCCGAGCAGAGCGCGAAGTCGTAGCCGCGCAGCTTCTCCTCGGTCCAGACGGTGGAACCGGGATCGCCCGGTTGCGGATCCAGCAGGCCCGTCCGGCGGGCCCAGGCGACCGACTCCTCGCGTGCGTGCGCCAGGTGGGGGCTCAGGGAGAGCGGGTGGGGCATGTAGATCTCCGGGATCACGGAGGGCCCGGTGCGTTCGAAGGGGACGTGCGTGAAGGAGCGGCGGCGCAGTTCCATCGAGCGCCGGTTGAACACCGACCGGAGGTCGAGGGCGCTGGTGCCCGGCCCGCTCGGCATGAAGGGGAGGGTGAGCGGGGCGCTCGCCCGGGCCTCCTTGTTCATGTAGCGACTGGAGACCATGTGCCATTCGTGGCCGCCGGACTGCCAGTCCTGGAGGCCCTTGGTGTAGGCCAGGACGGCCGCGATCTCGGCCGGTTCGAGTGCGAAGTCGGCGAAGAACTGAGGAAGTTCGGACAGGGCGGTCTGCTCGAACTGCTGCAGGCGTGAGGTCAGCAGGTCGCCCGCGATCTCCGCGGCCTCCTGCGTGGTGCAGCCGAGGAAGGTCTCCAGGACCAGGACGGCGTTGGACAGTTCGCCCTCGTCGGTGACCTCCCGCTGATAGGAGAAGAGGTCGTTCCTGATGTGGACCGCGTCCGAGAAGGCGTCCCGCAGCACACCGAGCGGGCGCGCGTGCGCGACGCGCGCCGGGACCTCGGCGGCGACGTATTCGACCAGGCCCGCCGACCAGGGCGCCCCGCCCACCTTGCGGCGCATCTCGATGTATTCGAGGGGGTTGGCCACCCGCCCGATGTCGATGTTGGCGAGTTCCCACATCGATTCGTCGAGGAGGTTCTTCGTGGACAAGGAGAACCGTTCGCGCCAGTCCGCGGACATCGAGGGAACGGTTCGCCGCCACAGGTCGGCGAGGCCGGCCTCCACCGGGTTGGTGGGTTCGGGGAAGCCGTCGGCCAGGTCCATCGGCATGAAGGCGGCCAGCCGGTCGAGGTAGGCCTTGGCGCCGGCCCGGTCCTGGGAGCGCTTGAAGGTCTCCAGGAAGTGGTCGTCGAAGAAGAACACCCACACGTACCAGTCGGTGACCAGCGACAACGCCTCGGCGTCACAGTCGGGATGGGTGTACGAGCAGAGCAGCGCGTAGTCGTGCGAGTCGAGGTCGCTCTCCTCCCAGACGCCGGAACCCTCCAGCATCGCGAAGTCGCGCGCCCATTGCTTCGTGTGGGTCCTCGCCTCCTCCAGATGGGGGTTCAGTCGCGCCGGGTACGGCACGTAGAAGTCCGGCAGTTGGAACGGCTGCGTCACGGCGGCGTGGGCCCTTCGTCAAAGGTGCGGGAGCCGGTGGCCCGGCCCCCGCAAGAGATCAGCAAAGCCCTGCCCGTGGTGTCAGCGGGATAAGGGGGAGTTCACCGCATCAGGTGACGGACGTGTCGGTCGGTGAGGCGCCGGCCTGCCGGGGGACGGTGGCACCGGACCTCCCGGGACGGGGGTGCCCGGCGAACTGCTCCGCCTGCATCCGGAACATCGACGCGTACCGGCCGTCCAGCGCCATCAGCTCCTCGTGGCCGCCCTGTTCGACGAGGCGCCCCTCGTGCAGCACGTAGATGACGTCGGCGAACCGCACGCCGGACATCCGGTGCGTGACGAGGACGACGGCGCGCTGCGACCCGGCGAGCCCCCGGATGCTGTCGAAGGCGGCGATCTCCGCCTCCGGGTCCAGCGCGGAGGTGGGTTCGTCGACGACGACGACGCGGGCGTCCCGGTAGCGCGTCCGGGCCAGTCCGAACTTCTGCCACTGCCCCCCGGACAGCTCCGACGCACCCCGGAACACGCGGGCCAGCAGGGTCTCGTAGCCGCTCGGGAGCTTCTCCACCACACGGTCGGCCCCCGCGTACCGGGCCGCCGCGACCACGTCCGCCGCCCGCTCCACCGCCTCCTCGGAGCCGTCCGCCCCCGGCCGGCCGATGGCGATGTTGGTCCGGGCCGTCACCGGCCACCGTTCGAAGTCCTGGGTGAGGAGCGCCACCCGGTCGAAGACCTGCTCCCGGTCGGCGTCCCGTACGTCGACCCCGTCCCAGGTCAGCGACCCGGAGTCGGGCAGGTGCAGCCCGGCGAGCAGTTTGACGAGGGTGCTCTTGCCGGAGCCGTTCTCGCCGACCAGCGCGACGACCGTGCCCGTGCCGATGGTGAGCGAGACCCCGTCGAGCGCGGGTTCGTCCCGGTCGGGGTAGCTGAAGCGGACGTCCTCCAGCCGCAGCGTTCCCAGCCGGTCCGGCAGCGGCAGCCCGCCGGCCGGGATGGCCCGCCGCCCGGCCTCGGCGACGAACCGTTCCAGGTCCCGTACGTAGAGGGACTCCTCGTGCAGGGTGTTGGTGGTGGCCACCAGCGCCCCCAGGCTCGCCGACCCGGTGCGCACCGCGATCACGGCGGTACCGGCCACGGCGAGGTCCATCCGGCCGGTGACGATCAGCGCGACCATCGCCCCGTACGTGACCAGCGCGGCCGCTCCGGAGAGCGCGGCGGCGAGCAGCTCGGTGGCGGCCTTGTCCCTGGCGAGGCGGGTGGCCTCGGTCTCGGCGACCTCGGCCATGTTGCGGTAGTGGCCCAGCAGGTAGCGGCCGACGCCGTGCACCCGCACCTCGGGGGCCGACGTACGCGAGATCAGCAGCTGGCCGATCAGACGGGCGGCCCGTACGTGCTCGACCCAGGTGATGACGGACAGGTAGCGGCGCTGCGCCACGCGCATCGCGCCCCATCCGCGCGGGGCGGCGATCAGCAGCAGCATCGGCAGCAGCAGCGGGTGCAGCACGGTCAGCACACCGGCGGTGGCGACGAGGGAGATGATCCCACCGAGGGTGGCCACGCAGGCGCCGACGGTACGGCGGGCCGAGGGCGGCCCCCACTGGGCGCTGTCCAGCAGCCGCCGGAACTCCCCGTCCTCGATGGCTTCGAGCTCGACCCCGACGGCGGCCTTCAAGTACTGCTCGTGCGCGGCCCGTTCGATCTTCGGCTCCAGCCGTCCGGCGGCGGCCGTGGACCGGGAGGCCAGCACCGCGCCCAGTACGGCGACCAGCGCGCCCGCGGCCAGGGCGGGCATCGCGGCGTGCAGCCGCTCGGTGGGACTGCCCGCGCCGAGCAGGGTACGGAGCACTTCGCTCAGGACGAGCAGCCCGACGGCGGAGGTGATGCCCTGTCCGGCCTCGGCGGCGGCGACGGTGAGCAGGGCCGGCCGGTCGGTGTCCCAGGCCAGGCGCAGGGTCCCGGCGACCATGCGGGGCATGGAGCGCAGGGTGGTCAGCAGCCGCCCTTCGAGGCGGGCGTAGTCGTGGTTGGACCAGCCGGCGTCGTAGCGCAGGGGCCCGCCGAAGAGCCGCCGCTCGCTGGCCGAGACGGCCGGCTGGAGGGCCGCGGGCCGCTTGAGGAGCCTCATGCGCGGCCACCCCCGCCCGGTGCCGGGTCGAACACCACATGAACGTGCACGGATCGCAAGATTCCTCCCGAGGCGCTGCGGCTGCGAACTGACGCCGGAAGAACGTGGCTGCTCAGAGCGGCGTCACGGCTCGTGGAGAACGAACGCCCGCACACACTTGCGGCCCCCGCCCGGACCCCAGGCACGGCACGGTCATCGTGGCGTTCGAACCACCCGGAGGTGTCGCGCCCCCCTTCCGAGGGATTGCGCCGCACCGCACGGACCGGCCGCCGGAGCGCACGCCGGGCACCGGATCCCCGGAGGGGCGCGCCACGCTGCACTCCGTCCACGGCGCCTCGCACTTCGTGGCCTCCAAGACGCTGTACCTCGGGGAGCCGGCACGGGAGGTGACCGGTGCGTCGCTGCCGTCCGCCGGCGCGCTCGTCGTCGTCCCGACCCGGCACGTGCCGGCCTTCCACCCGATGGCCGACGGCTCGGTGGTGGACGCCCTGAACGACCTGGCCATGTACGCCCTGGGCGCCCACGAGGACGGGCCCGGGGCCCTGTCGCCGCGGGTGTACTGGTGGCACCGGGGTGCCCTGACCTCGCTCACGGTGCTCGACGAGGACGCGCGCACGCTGTCGCTGCAGCCGCCGCCGGAGTTGCTCGGCCTGATGAAGGGGCTGGTCCGGCTCGACCGTGCCGGCCGGATCGTCGGGGACCGGTCCGCCCCGGATCCGGCCGAACTGACCCGTACGACCCTCGAGTCCGTGGCGCGGCTCGCGGAGGATCCGGCGGGGCTCGGTGACGCCTTCGCCTCGGCGCCGGCGCTGGCCCACGTCCGCTGCGTCGCCGATCCCGTCGTGTCCGAGCTCGACACGTGGGACGCGTGGGAGACGGCCGTGCGGCTCGGCTCCGCGCTGTTCGCCGGATCCGAGTCCGAGCAGTGGTACCTGGGCGAGCAGAACGGCCTCCGGTTGCCCGCCGTGCCCGCGGCCCCGCCCGCGGACGCCCGCGCCTGGTCCGACGCCGTCCACCTCGCGCTCGCCTGCCGCGCGCACGACCGGGTGGCCCGGCTGTGCCGCGTCCCGCTGGAGACGCTGCGGCAGGACGACGCCGTCGACCCCTACGTCCTGCACTGGACCGACACCCTGCGGACCTACCTCTCCGGGGGCCCGGGCGACGCGGTCGTGGAGAAGCTGCTCGCCGCCATCCGGGCGTCCGTGCCCGAGCAGCTGACGCACGCGCCGGAGGACTTCGTCAACCGTGTCGACTTCCCGCCGGTCGCACTCTTCCACCGTCTCTTCACCCAGGACCCCGAGGCCTTCCGGGAAGCGCTCACCGAGGTCCTCGCCGAACACGGCGGCCACTGGGGGGATTCCGGGGCACCGCGCGCCCGGGTGGCGCTCGGCGTGCTCGCCATGGCCTGCCTCGCCCACGACCAGGGCTTCCCGATCGACCCGGAGGGGCTGCCGCACCTGCCCCGGTACCTCGTCGACGGCAAGAGGGTCGAGCACATCTCCTGAGCGCCGGCGGCGCGCCGCAGCGCGGAATGATTGTCCGACTGGGTTAGGTTTGCCCGCGTAGGCGGTGCCGACGTTCCCGGACGGTCGAGGCGTGGCCGGCCGGCGGTGCGCGTACTCGGGGTACGCGGATCCGGCGGCGGGAAGGCCGTCCTCCCCACCCGCTGAGGGGTGCGGGGGACGGCCTTCGTCGCGTAAGGGGGCGGCCGGCGGGCTACTCCGCCTCACCCTCCAGATTGCCCTCGGTGTCCAGGTACACCTGACGCAGGGCTTCGAGGACCTGCGCGTCCGGCTTCTCCCACATGCCGCGCGACTCCGCCTCCAGGAGGCGCTCCGCGATGCCGTGCAGGGCCCACGGGTTGGCCTCCTCCAGGAAGGCGCGGTTGACCGGGTCCAGGACGTACGTCTCGGTCAGCTTGTCGTACATCCAGTCGGCGACCACGCCCGTCGTGGCGTCGTAGCCGAACAGGTAGTCCACCGTGGCCGCGAGCTCGAAGGCACCCTTGTAGCCGTGGCGGCGCATCGCCTCGATCCACTTCGGGTTCACGACGCGGGCGCGGAAGACGCGCGAGGTCTCCTCGACCAGGGTGCGGGTCCTGACCGTCTCCGGGCGGGTGGAGTCGCCGATGTACGCCTCCGGAGCCGTGCCCCGCAGCGCGCGGACCGTGGCCACCATGCCGCCGTGGTACTGGAAGTAGTCGTCCGAGTCCGCGATGTCGTGCTCGCGGGTGTCCGTGTTCTTCGCCGCGACCGTGATCCGCTTGTAGGCGGTCTCCATCTCCTCCCGGGCGGGGCGCCCTTCGAGGCCGCGGCCGTAGGCGTAGCCGCCCCACACCGTGTAGACCTCCGCGAGGTCGGCGTCCGTGCGCCAGTCGCGGGAGTCGATCAGCTGGAGGATGCCCGCCCCGTACGTGCCCGGGCGCGAGCCGAAGATACGGGTCGTCGCGCGGCGCTCGTCCCCGTGCAGGGCCAGGTCCGCCCGGGCGTGCGCGCGGACGTAGTTCTCGGACTCCGGCTCGTCCAGTGAGGCGGCGAGCCGCACCGCGTCGTCCAGCAGGCCGATCACGTGCGGGAACGCGTCGCGGAAGAAGCCCGAGATGCGCAACGTCACGTCGATGCGGGGCCGGCCCAGCTCCACGAGCGGGATCGGCTCCAGGCCGGTCACGCGGCGCGAGGCCTCGTCCCACACCGGGCGGACGCCGAGCAGCGCGAGGACCTCGGCGACGTCGTCGCCCGCCGTGCGCATCGCGCTCGTGCCCCACAGGGACAGACCGACCGAGGCGGGCCACTCGCCGTTGTCGGTGCGGTAGCGGGTCAGCAGCGAGTCGGCCAGGGCCTGGCCCGTCTCCCACGCGAGGCGGGACGGGACGGCCTTGGGGTCGACCGAGTAGAAGTTGCGGCCCGTCGGCAGGACGTTGACCAGGCCGCGCAGCGGTGACCCCGAGGGGCCGGCCGGGACGAACCGGCCGTCCAGGGCCGCGACGACGTGGGCGATCTCGTCCGTGGTGCCCGCCAGGCGCGGCACGACCTCGGTCGCGGCGAAGGTCAGGACGGCCGCCACCTCCGGGGTGTGGTCCGCGGCGACCGCGGGCACCGCGGCGGGGTCCCAGTCCGCGTCCTCCATCGCCTGCACCAGGGCGCGCGCCGTCTCCTCGACGGCGTCCGCGGAGGTGCGGGTGGCCGCGGACTCGTCCAGGCCGAGCGCCTCGCGCAGCCCCGGGAGGGCCGCGCTGCCGCCCCAGATCTGCCGGGCGCGCAGGATCGCGAGGACCAGGTTGACGCGGGCCTCGCCGGTCGGCGCGCCGCCGAGGACGTGCAGGCCGTCGCGGATCTGGGCGTCCTTGACCTCGCACAGCCAGCCGTCGACGTGCAGCAGGAAGTCGTCGAAGCCGTCGTCGTCGGGGCGCTCCTCCAGACCCAGGTCGTGGTCGAGCTTCGCCGCCTGGATCAGGGTCCAGATCTGCGCGCGGATGGCCGGCAGCTTCGCCGGGTCCATCGCGGAGATCTGGGCGTACTCGTCCAGGTGCTGCTCCAGCCGCGCGATGTCGCCGTACGACTCCGCGCGCGCCATCGGCGGCACCAGGTGGTCGACGAGGGTGGCGTGCACGCGGCGCTTGGCCTGGGTGCCCTCGCCCGGGTCGTTGACCAGGAAGGGGTAGACGAGCGGCAGGTCACCGAGGGCGGCGTCCGGGGCGCAGGCCGCGGACAGGCCCGCGTTCTTGCCGGGCAGCCACTCCAGGTTGCCGTGCTTGCCCAGGTGGATCATCGCGTCGGCGCCGAAGCCGCCGTCCTCCGCGCGCGCCTGGATCCACCGGTACGCCGCCAGGTAGTGGTGCGACGGCGGCAGGTCGGGGTCGTGGTAGATCGCGATCGGGTTCTCGCCGAAGCCGCGCGGCGGCTGGATGAGGACCAGCAGGTTCCCGCGGCGCAGGGCCGCGAGGACGATGTCGCCCTCCGGGTTCGCGGAACGGTCCACGAACATGCTGCCCGGTGCCTCGCCCCAGTGCTCCTCGACGCTCTCGCGCAGCTCGGCCGGGAGTTCGGCGAACCAGCGCTTGTAGTCGGCGGCCGGGATGCGGACCGGGTTGCGGGCCAGCTGCTCCTCGGTGAGCCAGTCCTGGTCGTGGCCGCCGGCCTCGATCAGGGCGCGGATCAGTTCGTCGCCGTCGCCGGAGACCAGGCCGGGGATCTCGGGGACCGGGCCGAAGTCGTAGCCCTCGGCGATCAGCGTGCGCAGCAGCTCCACCGCGCTGGCCGGGGTGTCCAGGCCGACCGCGTTGCCGATGCGGGAGTGCTTGGTCGGGTACGCCGAGAGGACGAGGGCGATCTTCTTGTCGCGGCGCTCGATGTGGCGCAGCCGGGCGTGCCGTACGGCGATGCCCGCGACCCGGGCGGCCCGCTCGGGGTCGGCCACGTAGGCGGGCAGGCCGTCCTCGTCGAGCTCCTTGAAGGAGAACGGGACCGTGATCAGGCGGCCGTCGAACTCGGGCACGGCGACCTGCGTCGCGGCGTCCAGCGGCGAGAGGCCCTCGTCGTTCTCCTCCCACGCGGTGCGGGAGCCGGTCAGGCACAGGGCCTGCAGAATCGGCACGCCGAGCGCGGCGAGCGCGCCCGCGTCCCACGACTCGTCGTCCCCGCCCGCCTGGGCGGTGGCGGGCTTGGTGCCGCCCGCCGCGAGGACGGTGGTGACGACCGCGTCCGCGGACCCGAGGGCCTCGACGAGCGCCGGCTCCGGGCTGCGCAGGGAGGAGACGAAGAGGGGGACCGGCCGGGCACCGTGGGCCTCGATGGCCTCGCAGAGGGCGTGCACGAAACCGGTGTTGCCGCTCATCTGGTGGGCGCGGTAGTACAGCACGGCGACCTCGGGACCTTCGGTCCGCTGCGCGGTGCGCTCCAGGGGGCCCCAGGTGGGGGCGGCGGCGGGCGGCTCGAAGCCGTGGCCGGTGAGCAGCACGGTGTCGGAGAGGAAGCGGGCCAGCTGTTCGAGGTTGGCCGGGCCGCCGTGCGCGAGGTAGGCGTGCGCCTCGGCCGCGATGCCGATCGGGACCGTGGAGGCCTCCATCAGCTGGGCGTCCGGGGCCTGTTCGCCGGTCAGGACGACGACCGGGCGGGTCTGGCCGGGGGCCAGCAGCAGGTCCAGGCCGTCCTGCCAGGCGCGCAGGCCGCCGAGGAGGCGTACGACGACCAGGTCGGCCCCGTCGAGGAGGCCGGGCAGGTCGTCGAGGGGGAGGCGGGAGGGGTTGGCGAACCGGTACGGGACGGGGCCGTCCGCCGTGTTCGCTGCGCGAGCGCTGAGCAGATCGGTGTCGGACGTCGACAGCAGCAGGATCATGCGGCGGCAGGCCTTCCTCGGGGTTTCCGCGCCCCGGGCAGTGAGGACAGCGGGAGTTCCTGACTCACCCGGCCGTGTGGCCGTGCCGGGTTCACAGTGGCGGGACCGCGCCGGAATCGCACCGGGCTTCCTCCCATGTCGCCGTCCTCGGCGACGGCGGACCGTGCGGGCCGCCGGTGGTCATCCTAGGTGGCGTTCGCGGTGGTCGGGAGTGGGGGTGGCGGGTGGCTCCGCCGGGTGGGGCGGGGTGGCCGTGTCGGTGCGGTGGGCTCCGCCGGGTGGTGCGGGTGCGGTGTACCGGTGCGGCACCGTTGCGGGGGCTCTGCCCCCGGACCCCCCCGCCCCAACGCCGGCGGGGCTGGAAGGGTGCGGGTGCGTCGGCGGAAGGGCGTGCTGGTAGGCGGAGGGCGACCTTGGACCGGGGGTGGCGGCGGACACAGTTCCGGGGAGGGGAATCGTGGGTATGCTCGCCGCCATGCCCCAGCCCCCCTCCGCCGTACCGCGGGACGAACCCGTCATACGGGACCGCGGTGACGCCTGCCCCGGCGCGCTCCGGCTGCACGCGGCGGACGACGGGTACCTCGCGCGCGTCCGGATCCCCGGCGGGGCGCTGACCGCGCACCAGGCCTCGCTCCTCGCGGCGGCCGCCGACCGCTTCGGCGACGGACACCTGGAACTGACCTCCCGCGGCAACGTCCAGCTGCGCGGCCTCGCCGGCGGCTGCGGCACCGGCCTCGCGGAGCTGCTCGACGCCGCCGGGCTGCTGCCCGCGCCCACCCACGAGCGCGTACGCAACATCGTGGCCACCCCGACCTCGCAGGACGTGCTGCCCGGGGTGCGCGAGCTGGACCGGTTGCTGTGCGCGAACACCCGGGTCACCGCCCTGTCCGGCCGCTTCCTCTTCGCCCTCGACGACGGCCGCGGCGACGTGGCCGCCCTGGAGCCCGACGTCACGGTGCTCGGGCGGCCCGGCGGACGGGCCCTGGTGCGCCTCGGGGCCGCCCCCGGCGCCGTGGCCGTCGCCGAACGGGACGCCCCGCGGGCCGCGCTGCTCGCCGCCGAGTACTTCCTCGACGCCGTCGACGCGGCCGGTACCCGTGCCTGGCGGGTCGCCGAACTCCCCGCCGAACACGCCCTCGACGACGCCGAGTTCGCGGCCCGGCTGGCCGCCGCCGGCATCGGCGCGGTGCACGTGCCCGCCGTCGAGTGGCCCTACTGCGCCCCGCCCCCGCCCGGCCCGCACGAACCCCTCTGCGTACTGCCCCCGTTCGGCCGGCTGAGCACCAGCCAGTGGCGGGTCCTCGTACGGGCGGCCGAGCGCGGCGACGGGCTGCGGATCACCCCGTGGCGCACCGTCGTCGTGCCCGGCGCCCCGGACCGCGCCCCGGACCCCGCCCCCCTGGAGGAGGCGGGCCTGGCCGTCTCCCCGGACAGTGCCTGGCGGTCCGTCACCGCCTGTACGGGGCGCCCTGGTTGCGCGAAGTCCCTCGCCGACGTGCGCGCCGACGCGCGCGCCGTGGTGGACCGGGCGCGGGGTCCCCTGCCCGTGCACTGGTCCGGCTGCGAGCGCCGGTGCGGCCACCCGCGCGGCACGCAGTGGGTGGACGCCCTCGCCACCGCGGACGGCTACCGCCTCTCCGTGCACGGGCGCACCCTGCCGCCCCGGCCAGACCTGGCGGCCGCCCTCACGGCCGCGCGCGAGAACACCCCACCACCCCAGAGTCCGAAGACGCAGTGAAGAAATGAGCGAGTACACCGTGTTTGAGTACGAGAAGGACGGCGCCGCGATCTACCGCCAGTCCTTTGCCACGATCCGCGCCGAGGCGGACCTCTCCGGGCTGCCCGCCTCGGTCGCCCAGGTCGCGGTGCGCATGATTCACGCCTGCGGGATGACCGACCTCCCGCAGACCCTGGGGTACACCCCCGAGGTGGTGCTGCGGGCCCGCGCCGCACTGGAGGCGGGCGCGCCGATCCTGTGCGACGTCCAGATGGTCGCCAGCGGCGTCACCCGCAAGCGGCTGCCCGCCGACAACGACGTGATCTGCACGCTCTCCGACCCGGCGGTCCCGGACCTCGCCGCGAAGATGGGTACCACGCGCAGCGCCGCCGCCCTCGAAGTGTGGCGCGACCGGGGCCTGTTGGAGGGTTCCGTGGTCGCCGTCGGCAACGCGCCGACCGCGCTGTTCCGGCTGCTGGAGATGATCGAGGAGGGCGCCCCGCGCCCGGCCGCCGTCATCGGAGTGCCCGTCGGCTTCATCGGCGCCGCCGAGTCCAAGGACGCCCTCGCCGCCCACCCTTCCGGCCTCGACCACCTCGTCGTCCGCGGCCGCCGCGGCGGCAGCGCCATCGCCGCGGCCGCCCTCAACGCCATCGCGAGCGTGGCCGAATGAGCGAGGACCTGCAGCCCAAGGGCCGCCTCTACGGGGTCGGGCTCGGCCCCGGCGACCCGAACCTGATGACCCTGCGGGCCGTCGAGGTGATCGGCGAGGCCGACGTCGTCGCCTACCACAGTGCCCGCCACGGCCGGTCCATCGCCCGCTCGATCGCCGCGAAGCACCTGCGCGACACCCACGTCGAGGAGCCGCTGGTCTACCCGGTCACCACCGAGACCACGGACCACCCCGGCGGGTACCAGGGCGCGATGGAGGAGTTCTACGAGGAGGCCGCCGCCCGGCTGGCCGCGCATCTGGACGCCGGCCGGACCGTCGCCGTGCTCGCGGAGGGCGATCCCCTCTTCTACAGCTCGTACATGCACATGCACAAGCGGCTCGCGGACCGCTACGACACCGAGGTCGTCCCCGGAGTCACCTCGGTCAGCGCCGCCGCCGCCCGGCTCGGCACCCCGCTCGTGGAGGGCGAGGAGGTCCTGACCATCCTGCCCGGCACGCTGCCGGAGGAGGAGCTGACCGCGCGCCTCGCCGCCACCGACTCGGCGGTCGTGATGAAGCTCGGCCGGACCTTCCCCGCCGTGCGCGCCGCGATGGAGAACAGCGGCCGGCTCGCCGAGGCCCGCTACGTCGAGCGCGCCACGATGGAGGGCGAGCGCACGGGCGTCCTCGCCGACACCGACGCCGACAGCGTGCCGTACTTCGCCGTCGCCGTGGTGCCGAGCCGGATCGGCAACCCGGGCAGCGTGCCCTCCGGACCCGGCGAGGTCGTCGTCGTCGGCACCGGCCCGGCCGGCCCGCTGTGGCTCACCCCGCAGACCCGGCGCGCCCTCGCCGACGCCGAGGTCCTGGTCGGGTACACGACGTACCTGGACCGGGTGCCCGTCAGGCCCGGGCAGGTCCGGCACGGGTCCGACAACAAGGTCGAGTCGGAGCGCGCCGAGTTCGCCCTGGACCTGGCCCGCCGCGGCAAGCGGGTGGCCGTCGTCTCCGGCGGCGACCCGGGCGTCTTCGCCATGGCCACGGCCGTGCTGGAGGTCGCCGGGCAGGCGGAGTACAAGGACGTGCCCGTACGGGTGCTGCCGGGGGTGACCGCGGCCAACGCGGCGGCCGCCGCGGCCGGAGCCCCGCTCGGCCACGACTACGCGACGATCTCGCTGTCCGACCGGCTCAAGCCCTGGGAGGTCATCGCGGAGCGGCTGCGCGCGGCCGCCACCGCCGACCTGGTGCTCGCCCTCTACAACCCCGGCTCCCGCAGCCGGACGTGGCAGGTGGCCCGGGCCCGCGAGCTGCTGCTGGAGCTGCGCCCGCCGCAGACCCCGGTGGTCGTCGCCCGGGACGTGGGCGGCCCGGAGCAGTCGGTGCGGATCGTCACGCTCGCCGAACTGGAGCCGTCCGAGGTCGACATGCGCACGATCCTGCTGGTCGGCTCCTCGCAGACGCAGATCACCGAGCGCGCCGACGGCTCACGGATCACGTGGACGCCGCGCCGCTACCCGTGACCGGCTGAGGGGGCGGAACCCCGTGGCGAAGGCCCGGTGCGCGACGCGTCGCGCACCGGGCCTTCGGCCTACTCCGGGGCCGGGATCCGGTCCGGGCCGGGGGTCGTGACCAGCCAGTCCAGGACGGCTTCGACCGAGTCGGCCTGCGCCACGCCCTCCGGGGCCGCCGGGCGGCGTACGACGAGGACCGGGATGCCCGCCTCCCGGGCCGCCGCGAGCTTGGGGGCGGTGGCCGCGCCGCCGCTGTCCTTCGTCACCAGGACGTCGATGCGGTGCCGGGCGATCAGCTCCCGCTCGTCGTCCAGGGTGAACGGGCCCCGGGCGAGCAGGACTTCGAGGCGGGGCGGCACCGGCGCCCGAGGGGGGTCCACCGAACGCACCAGGAACCAGGTGTCGGTGAGGCCCGCGAAGGCGTGCAGGCCCATCCGGCCCGTGGTCAGGAACGCGCGCGTGCCGAGCGCGGGCAGTCGGCCGGCCGCCTCGTCGAGGGAGTCCACGAAGGACCAGTCGTCGCCCGGCCGCGGCGTCCAGCCGGGCCGTCGCAGCGCCACCAGAGGGACCCCGGTGAGCGCCTGCGCCGCGGCCGCGTTGAAGCTCATCCGCTCCGCGAAGGGATGGGTGGCGTCGACGACCCGGGTGACGTCTTGGGCGGTGATCCACGCCGCGAGCCCCTCCACCCCGCCGAAGCCGCCGATCCGGGTGTCGCCCGGCGGGAGCACGGGCGAGGTGACCCGGCCCGCGAGCGAGGTGGTGACGCGGCAGGTGGGGTCGTCGGCCAGCGCCTCCGCGAGACGCCGGGCCTCCGTGGTGCCGCCCAGGACCAGGACGTGGTGGGCCGGAAGGGAGGCCGGTTCAGCAGACATGCCGGTCGCGTTCGGGCGAGTACAGGTGGCTGTCGCGGAACTGCTCCGCGCCGAGCGTGCGGCCCACCACGATGACCGCGGTGCGCACCAGGCCGTGGGCCTTCACCTGCTCGGCGATGTCGGTGAGGGTGCCGCGCAGGATCAGCTCGTCGGGGCGGCTGGCCATCGCCACCACCGCCACCGGGCACTCGGCCCCGTAGTGCGGCAGCAGCTCGTCGACGACCCGGTCGACGTAGCGGGTGGCCAGGTGCAGGACGAGCAGCGCGCCGCTGCGCCCGAGCGTGGCCAGGTCCTCGCCGGGCGGCATCGGGGTGGCCTGCTGGGCGATCCGGGTGAGGATCACGGTCTGGCCGACGGTGGGGACGGTCAGCTCCCGCTTGAGGGCGGCCGCCGCGGCGGCGAAGGCCGGCACGCCCGGTACGACCTCGTAGGGGATGCCGGCCGCGTCCAGCCGCCGCATCTGCTCCGCGACGGCGCTGAAGATCGACGGGTCGCCGGAGTGCAGCCGCGCGACGTCCTGGCCCGCCGCGTGGGCCCGTACGCACTCGGCGACGATCTCGTCGAGGTTCAGCTGCGAGGTGTCGACGAGGCGGGCGTCCGCCGGGCACTCGGCGAGCAGCTCGCGCGGCACGAGGCTGCCCGCGTACAGGCAGACCGGGGCGGCGGCGAGGGTCCGGGCACCGCGCACCGTGATCAGGTCGGCGGCGCCGGGGCCCGCACCGATGAAGTACACGGTCATGTCTGATCCTTCTCCTTGGGGTGCGTGTCCGCGTCCGTGTCCCGGTCCGCCGGCTTCGTCACCGACCACTGGGTGACCGGCATGGCCTGCCGCCAGCCGGTGAAACCGCCGACCGGCACGGCGTGCGCGACGGCCAGTTTCACCAGGTCGCCGCCGTGCCGCCGGTAGCGGTCGGTGAGGACCGCCTCCGACTCCAGCGTGACCGTGTTGACCACCAGCCGGCCGCCGGGGGCCAGTGCGGCCCACGCGGCGTCCAGCAGGCCCGGCGCGGTCAGCCCGCCGCCGATGAACACCGCGTCCGGGGCCGGGAGCCCGGCCAGCGCCCCGGGTGCGGCGCCGACGACCACACGCAGGCCGGGCACGCCGAGGGCCGCCGCGTTGCGGGTGATCCGCTCGGCCCGCTCCGGGACGCGTTCCACGGCCACCGCCCGGCAGGAGGGGTGCGTGCGCATCCACTCGATCCCGATGGAGCCGGAGCCGCCGCCGATGTCCCACAGCAGCTCGCCGGGGGCCGGGGCGAGCGCGCACAGGGTCGCGGCGCGGACGTGGCGCTTGGTGAGCTGGCCGTCGTGCTCGAAGGCGGCGTCCGGCAGGCCGGGGGTCGCGCCCAGCCGCGGCGCGCCGTGGGCCGGGTCCCGGCGGCAGTCCACGGCCACCACGTTCAGCGGGTCGCCCGGCGGGTGGTCCCAGGTGCCGGCCGTGCCCTCGTACGCGTCCTCGCGCTCGGAGCCGAGCTGTTCCAGGACCCGCATCCGGCTCGGGCCGAAGCCCCGCTCCCGGAGCAGAGCGGCGATCTCGGCCGGTGACGCGGCGCCCGCGCTGAGCACGAGCACCCGGCGCCCGTCGTACAGCGCGGCGGCGAGCCGGGCCACGGGGCGGCCCACGACGGTGACCACCTCGGTGTCCTCCACCGGCCAGCCCAGGCGGGCGCAGGCGTAGGAGACGGACGAGGGGTGCGGGTGGACCAGCAGGGACCCGGGCCCGAGCTCTTCGGCGAGGGCGCGGCCGATCCCGTAGAACATCGGATCGCCGCTGGCCAGCACCGCGATCCGGCGCCCGGCGTGCTCGGCCGTCAGCTTCGGTACGGCCGGACGGAGCGGGCTCGGCCACGCCACCCGCTGCCCGGGGCACTCGGCGGCGGGCAGCAGGGCCAGCTGGCGCGGCCCGCCGATCAGGACCTCCGCCGAGGCCAGCGACGACCGCGCGGCGGCGGTGAGCCCGGCCCACCCGTCGGCGCCGAGGCCGACGACCGTCACGGGTATGGGGGGCGGTGCGGGACTCACTGCGCTGTACCTCGGGGGCGGGAAGGGAAAGAGGGCGGACCCGCAGCCTACTGGCCTGCGGCGCGGGCGCCCCGCCCGGCCTCGCGGACCCGCCGGACCGCCGGACCACCGGACTGCCGGGCTGCCGGGCTGCCGGGCTGCCGGACCACCGGGCGGCCGGGCCGCCCCAGGGTCTACGCTCGGGGACCACCGCGACCGAGGGAGCTGCCATGCCCGGCTGGAACGCCACGCACATTCCCGACCAGAGCGGCCGGACCGCCGTCGTGACCGGAGCCAACAGCGGCATCGGTTACGTCACGGCCCGCGAGCTCGCGCGGCGCGGTGCCTCCGTCGTGCTGGCCTGCCGCAGCGCGGCCCGCGGGCGGGCCGCCGTGGTCCGGCTGCGGGCGGAAGTCCCGGGCGCGCAGGTGGAGTTCATGGCGCTGGACCTCGCCGACCTGGCCTCCGTACGGGAGTTCGCCGGCGTCTGCGCACAGCGGCACCCCTCGCTGGACCTGCTGGTCAACAACGCCGGTGTGATGGCGCTGCCGTACGGAAGGACCGCCGACGGGTTCGAGACCCAGTTCGGGGTCAACCACCTCGGGCACTTCGCCCTGACCGGGCTGCTCCTGCCGCGGCTGCGGGCCGCCGCGGCCGGGGCCCGGATCGTCAACGTCTCCAGTGGGTTCCACGTCCTGGGGAAGATCACCTCCGGCGCGGACGGCCCCGCGGAGACGGGCGGCTTCGGCGGCCCCGGCAGTGAGCACGGTTACCGCCGCTGGGCCGCCTACGGCCGCTCCAAGACCGCCAACCTGCTCTTCACCCACGAGCTGGGCCGCCGCTTCACCGCCGCCGGCTCCACGATCACCGCGGCCGCGGCCCATCCGGGCTACGCCTCCAGCAACCTCCACGCCGGGGCGGCCACCCTGGAGGGCCCCACCCTGCTCTCGCGTGCTGCGGCCCTCGGCGATGCGGTCCTCGCGCAGCCGACCGCTTCGGGCGCACTGCCCACCCTGTACGCGGCCACCGCGCCCGGGATCGGGCAGGACGCGTTCATCGGCCCGCGGTTCGGCTGGCGCGGCGCGCCGGCGCCGTCCTGGCGGGCGCGGTGGACCCTCGACGACACCGCGGGGGAACGGCTCTGGGACGCCTCCGAGAAGCTGACGGGCGTCAGTTACGCGTCCCTGCCGCGCTGAGCGGGCCCCCGCCGCCGGGCGGGTCAGACCGGTGGGACCAGATCGCTCTCGCTGACGGTGTACGTCAACGGGGGGTAGTCGAAGTCCGTCTCCTGGTTCTCCCGGCGCCGCAGCCCGTAGAACGCGCGGCTCTGCTCCTCGTCCGCCGCCGTGAGGCGCGCACCCCGGGGGAGGCGCGGCTGTCCGTCGTGGAACCGGACGAAGGTCTTCGACGTACGGAACGTCACCCCCAGCCAGTCGTTGCCGGCAGGCTTGCCGGACGTGTCCAGGACGATCTTGTGCCTGAGCCGCCGGTTCGTGGCGAGGGAGAACGCGACGACGCCGTGGTGGACGAGGGGGATCTCGGCCCTCTCGCCGCCCGGCTCCTTCGTTTCGAAGACCAGCTTCCTCGGCTGGCCCGCTTCCGGGTTCCGGTAGCAGGAGAAGACGGCGATGAACGACTCGTCGGCCAGATCGAGGGCCTGGTCGCTGTGGCTGCCCATGGTGGTGCAGGCGTTCGTGTAGGTCTCGACGAGGGCGTTGTTGAAGCCGACGGGGAGGCCGGCACCTTCCCGTACCCGGCGTGCCAGCCGTTCGTGGACGGAGCGGAAACGCTGCGCCGGGCCGCCGAAGCGGGTGGTGGTGCGCACGAGGGGCACCCCGCCCGCGTCGTCGGTCCGTACGAGCGTGGCGCCGCGCCGGCCCCTGCCCACGTCCTCCCAGCGCACCGACGCCGACAGCTCGGCGAAGAGGTCCTCGTCGGCGGGCAGGCGGTACGTGAGGACCTCATCCAGGATCGTGGGCCGTGGGGGCAAGGTAGTCTCCCGTGTTCATGCTGAAGCGGAATGCGTCGCCGTAGTCGATGCGGGACGAGGTCCTGTTCTCCTCGGCGTACAGCCGGCGCAGCTCGTCCATCCCCGCCGGTGTGGGCTGTTCCAGCTCCGCCGGACCTCCGGCCGTCTTGAGGAACGTACGGCCGTCCCGGTGCACGGCTTCGGCGTTCGAGCAGCGCACCACGTATCCCAGGCGGGTCGGGAGCAGCTCGGCGTCCAGTGACGACGGCCGGATCTCGTGCGTGTAGAGGCGGTTGGTCGACAACGGCACGAGGAGGACGGAACCGGGGTGCAGGGTCAGGGTGAACTGCGCGGGCAGCGCGGGCCCGTCGTGGTGCGCGGTCGGCTCCTTGAGGCGGAAGTGAAGCCTGGTCAGCCCGCTGGCTCCCTTCATTCCGAAGTCGAAGGCGTCTTCGGCCAGGGGCCGCAGCCTGTCGAGCCCGTCGTAGAAGGTGCAGAAGGCCATGATGCCGTTGGCGGGCATGTCCTTGGTCTTGTCGGCGTGGGCCGAGATCCTGGCCTTGGACTGCTTGTGCCCTTCCGTGGCACGGCTGTTGTGGTAGATCTGGGCGAGCACGTGGTTGAGCGGTGCGTGGTCGCGGAAGAGGGTGGCGGCCTCGCGGTTCAGGGCCTCGACGACGGCCGTGTCGGTCGGGCGGAAGTCCTCGGTCGGCCCCGAGAGGTTCGTGGAGCAGCGGAGCAGCCGGAAGTGCAGCGCGTCACCGTGCCGCGTGACGGGCGTCAGGTAGATCCCGCTGCGCCGGGCCTTTCCGGGCTTGTCGGACTCCGTCAGGGACTGGAACACGTGCTCGGTGGCGATCCGTTGGAAGTGACCGGCCTCGGGCTCGAAGAAGCGGCGGTAGTACACGCCGACGCCGTGCACGCGCTGCGGAACGCGGCCGAGGCCGACGACGGTCCACCGCTCGCCGCGGGCGTCCCCGCCGTGGCCGTCCCCGCCGCGGCCGTCCTCGTCGTGGCCGTGCGACAGCTCCCGGACCACGTGCACCCGGGCCGCGGCAGCCAGCACGTCGCGGCGGATCCCGGAGAGGTCGCCGCAGAGGTGGACGGTCCTGCCCGTGAGGTCGTACGCGCCGGAGGCGAGCTCGTCGGGCGTGATCACGGACCCGAAGAAGTCCCGGACCGCTTCGTGGTCCCGCAGGGCGGCCGGAGCCACCATGACGTGGCCCGCGTCCTCGACGCGGGCCTCCGCCCCCTCGTCCGGTTCTGCCGTGCGCACCAAGAAGCACCTGTCGTTCGCGTGTCGGTCGGGCCGCTCCGAACAGTAACCGCTCGCCTTCCGGCACGGCACGGCACGGCACGGCACGGCACGGCCCGGCCCGGCACGGCACGGCCCGGTTCAGGAGCGGGTGGAGCGCTCGTAGAGGGCGCGGACGCCGTCGCCGAAGCGGATGCTGTACGAGGTCTCGTCGTCACCGCCCCCGTCGCGGCCGCCGATCACCCCGATCAGCGTGCGCCCGTCGGTGAGCACCGGGCCGCCGCTGGTGCCGTTGGGTACGTCCGCGCAGTCCAGCCGCAGCTGCGTCGGCCCGGCCGGGTGGGCGGTGGTCCGGCAGTCCAGCGGCTGCTCCGAGAGGTTCGGATAGCCCACGAGCCGTGCGGGCAGAGGCAGTTCACGCCCGAACGCGATGGTCTCCGCGCCGGTGACGTCCTCCAGCCGCTGGCCGGGGTACCCGGGCCGGCGCAGCCGCAGGAACGCGATGTCGTGGTCCGGGTCCTGGGCCGCGGTCCAGCGCGGGTCCACGTCGATCCGGGTGGGCACCCACACGCCGTACGGTGCGATGCCGTCCCGATAGCCGGGCGCGAAGGCGAGGTTGGTGCGGAAGCCGCCCCCGTACACGCAGTGGGCGGCCGTGGCGATGAGGTCGCCGGCAGGGGAGTGGACCACGACGCCCGAGCAGTGGTGATCGGGGTCGCCGTCGTTGCCGGGGGAGAACAGTGCGCCGATCGCCGGTTCGGCCGGGGCGGGTCTCGCCTCCAGCGGGTCGGAGGGCTCCCAGCCGCCGGAGCGCCAGTTCACCGTGGCGTCGGCGGCGAAGGCCTTGCCGTCGGTCGGGGGGTCCGGCTCCTCGCGGACGACGCCGTCGAGCACGGCCGCCGCCGTCCGGTCGGCCCGCTCGGGATCCTGCTGGTAGACGCCCTGGGCCGGGTCGCCGTCCGCACGGGTGGCGGCGATGCCGCGCAGCTCCCAGGCGACGTACCCGGCTCCCGCGAGCACGAGGGTGCACAGCAGGCCGACCGTGACGGTGCCGCGCACGGCGGTCCGTCCCCGCTCCCGCCCCTGAACCCTGCTGGACATGTGGCCCCTCCCGCCCCGCGTACGCGTCCGACGCCCGGTTCGATGGGGTGGGCGCGGCCCGGGTTCCGGGGTCGGCACGTGTCCGTTCTCACAACCGGGCCTACCGGCGTGTGCATGTCATGCATGGGGGCCCTCGGGTCGTCCATCGACGACCCTGCGTGCCGGCCGACGTGCGCCGCCTGCGGGGCGGGCCGCCCGTCACGGGCCGGCGGGGCACGAAACCGGATGCGGGAACCGCGTCCGGTTGAAAGGGTGACGCAATGGACGACCTCGAACACCCCACGGCCCACGGCACCGCGCACGGCTGGACCACCACCCCCGTCGGCCCGGAACTCCTGCGCGGCGCGCTGGAGGCGGAGCGCACCGAGCGCGGCATCCTGCCGCACCGGCTGCCCGCCCGGGCCCGCCGCCAGGCACCCGGCGATCTCGCGGACGTCGAGGCCCAGCCCGCCGGAGTGCGACTGGCCTTCCGCACCCGCGCCACCGCCGTCGAACTCGACGTCCACGCGACCACGACCGTCTACCGGGGAGCGCCGACGCCCCCGGACGCCGTCTACGACCTCCTGGTCGACGGCCGCCCGGCCGGCCGGGCCACCGCCGACGGCGGCGACGTCCGTACCGTCGACACCGCCACCTGGGCCGCGGTCCTCACCCCCGGCCCGCCCGGCACCGTCCGGTTCGCCGGGCTGGCCGAGGGCACCAAGGACATCGAGATCTGGCTGCCGTACCGGGGCGTCCACGAACTCATCGCCCTGCGCACCGACGCCCCCGTGGAGCGGCCCCCGCGACCGGCCGGCGCGTCTGGCTGCACCACGGCAGTTCGATCAGCCACGGCTCGACCGCCGACGGCCCGACCGGGACCTGGCCGGCGCTGGCCGCCGCCCGCGCCGGCGTGGACCTGGTCAATCTCGGCTTCAGCGGCAACGCCCTGCTCGACCCCTTCACCGCACGGACCATGCGCGACACCCCCGCCGACCTGATCAGCCTCAAGATCGGCATCAACCTCGTCAACCACGACGTGATGCGCCTGCGTGCCTTCACCGCCGCCGTCCACGGCTTCCTGGACACCCTCCGCGACGGCCACCCCACCACCCCCGTCCTGGTCGTCTCGCCGCTCCACTGCCCGATCCACGAGGACACCCCGGGCCCCGCCGCGGCCGACCTCACCGACGGCCGGCTGCGCTTCCGCGCCCTCGGCGATCCGGCGGAGGCCGCCCTCGGCCGGCTGACCCTGCGCGTCGTCCGCGACGAACTCGCCCGCATCACCGCGGCGCGCGCCGCCGACGACCCCCACCTGCACCACCTCGACGGCCGCGCCCTCTACGGAGAGGCCGACTTCGCGGAGTTCCCCCTGCCCGACGACCTCCACCCGGACGCCGCCGGCCACGCCCGCATCGGCGAGCGCTTCGCCGAGCACGCCTTCGGCTCCGCCTGGGCCCGGTGACCCACGGGGCAACCCCGAACCGGGCGTTCCCTACCCCCCGCCGAACGCCCGGCGCTATCGTGCCGGGGCCGGGTCCTGTCGGCGAGGGGACGAGGCGCTCCCCACGGCGACGGGACCCGGGGACGACGGCGCGAGGGGGGCGGGGCGGCGATGCGGTTTCTCTTTGTCCACGGCACGGGCGTACGGCGCGAGCGGCACGACCGGCTCTTCGCCCTGGTCCGTGACCGGCTGACGGCGCGGTTCCCCGAATCCGCCGTCGACTCCTGCTACTGGGGCGACCGGTTCGGCGCGACCCTCGGCGCCGGCGGCCGGTCCGTGCCCGGGCTGCGCCCCGCGGCCGGCGCCGCACCCGACCCGGCCGACGCCGAGGCGGCGGAATGGACCCTGCTGCTCGCCGACCCGCTGTGCGAACTCCGGGTCCTGGCCGAGGCCGGCTGGGCCGACGGCGGCCAGGCCACGTACGGACCCCGCGGCCGGGAAGACGACCCCTGCGCGGCACCTTCCGACGACCCCTGCGCGGCCTCCTCCGACGACCCCTTCGCGATGCCCGGCGTACAGCCCGCCGGAGCCCGCGTGCTCGCGCTCCTGGCCGGCTTACCGCCCGCGCCGCCCCACCCCGGGGACGAACTCGGCGCCCTCCTGCACGGCACCGGGCTCGCCGCGGGCTTCCCCGCCGCCCTGGCCGCCACCGCCGACTCCGCCGAGGCGGCCCGCGCCGCGGACCGGGCCGCCGGCGAACCGCAGGCACGGGAGCTGGCCACCGCCCTCGCCCGGGCCGTGACCGCCGGCGCCCTCGCCGCCGCCGGTACCGACGCCGACTGCACCGGCGCCGAACGGGACCGGCTCGTCGAACTGCTCACCACCCGCCTCGGCGGCGACGCCCGCGTCCCCGGCGCCCGCGCGGCCGCCGTCCTCGGCCGGCTCGCGCTGCGCCTCACCACCCAGCCCCTGCTCAACGCCTGGCGCGGCTCCCTCACCACCGGCGCCACCCCCGCACTCGGCGACATCCTGCGCTACCAGGCCCGCGGCCACGACCTGCGCGCCTTCCTGCAGGCCCGGATCACCGCCGTCCCGGGGCCGACCGTCCTCGTCGGCCACAGCCTCGGCGGGGTCGCGCTCGTGGACCTCCTCGCCCTGGCGGCCGCGCGCGGCGAGGCCCTCCCGGGCGCGGAACTGCTCGTCACCGTCGGCTCCCAGGCCCCCTTCTTCCACGAGCTGGGCGCCCTGACCGCCCTCGAACCGGGCGCCAGGCTCCCGTACGGCTTCCCGCGCTGGCTCAACGTCTACGACCGCCAGGACGTGCTGTCCTACCTCGCGGGCCCCGTCTTCCCCGGCGACCCCCGCATCACCGACCACGAGATCGGCAGCCGCCAGCCCTTCCCGGCCTGCCACAGCGCCTACTGGAAACAGGACGCCCTCTACGAACGGATCGAACAGGCGGTGACCGAAGCGGAGATCGGGTGATCCCCACCGACTTCCTGCCCCCGGCCCTCGGCCCGCAGCGCACCTTCGCGCTCGTCGCCGGCGTCGAGCGCTACGACATCAGCCACCGCTGGAACCTGCGCGGCCCGGCCCGCGACGCCCTGCGCTTCGCCCACTGGCTGACCGGCCCCGCCCAGGTGCCGCCCGGCAACCTCAGGCTCCTGCTGTCCCCGCTCGACGAACCCGCCGCCCTGGACTGGCCGGACTCCCCGGCCATGGCCGCCCTGCGCACGGCCCACCGGCCGGCGACCGAGGCGAACGTGAAGGCGGCGCTGCTGGACGAACTCCCGCAGTGCGACGGCGACCTGCTGTGGATCTTCTGGGCCGGACACGGCTACCTCGGCCCCCGCCAGGAACTCATGCTGCCCTGCGCCGACGCCCGCCCCAGCCAGATCCGCCACCTCAACCTCGACTCGGCGCTCCGCTGGTGGCGCACCGACCTGGTCAAACACCGCAGTTTTCCGCTTCAGGCCGCACTCGTCGACGCCTGCCGCGTCGACGCGCCCCGCGACGCCCGCTGGAACTTCGGCAGCACCGACTACGGCGGCGGCAGCACGGTGCCGGGCCGCCGCCAGTTCCGGCTCTACGCCTCCCGGGAGGGCGAGGCCGCGCAGAACGACGCCGAGCGCGGCGCCGGACGCTTCACCGAAGCCCTCCTCACCGAACTCGGCGGACGCTCCGTGCGCGAGAGCGTCGGCGAACTCCCCGGCGCGGCCCGCAGCATCCACCGCACCTTCCGGGAGCTGCGCGAACGCGGAGACGGCTGGCAGCTCCCGCAGTTCCTCGTGGACCGGGACTGGGACGCCTGCTCCTTCCTCGACGACGACCCGGCCGCCATGGCGCTGCCCCGGGCGGCCCGGCTCGACCAGCAGGCCTGGGACGGACTCGGCGCGCTCTTCGAGGGCCGCGAACTGCCCCGCTGCGCCTACGAGGCCTACGCCTGGGCGTTCAGGACGGCCGGCTGCACCACCCCCGTCGGCGGCGGCCTGCCCGGCGACGGCCTCCTGGACGTGGTCCAGGACCTCGACGAACGCCAGGGCGGCCGCGACGGGATGCCCCTGGCCGTGCCCTTCGTACGGTTTCTCGCCGACCGGGCCCGCGCCGCGGGTGACGCGGTGTGGGCGGGGCGGCTGACGGACTGGGTGGACACCACCCGCGAGCGGCTCGCCCTGCCGGTGCTGCCCCCGCCGCCGCCCCCCGCGCGCACGACCGTCGTCCACGTGGCACTGGAGCCGCCGCCGGACGGCGGGCCCGGCTTCCGGGCCCGGATGTGGCTGCGCGGCGAACGCACCGAACACGTCTGGGAGTCGCAGGGCGCGCCCGTCGGGCTGGGCGCCGTACGGGAGGAACTCCTGCGGCAACTGGCCCTCATCGGCGCGGCGCCGGCGGACGGCGGGGCCGGACCGCAGGCCCCGGACGGCGTCGACCGCATCGAGTTCCACGTGCCGTACGAGCTGCTCGACACCGACTTCGACCAGTGGCCCGTGCCGCGCGGCCCGGCCGGCCTGCAGCGCGCTCTCGGCCTGCTCCACCAGGTCGTGGTGCGCTGCCCGCAGGAGCGCGCGGACACCCGCCCCGAGTGGCGGGCCAGCTGGCGCTGGCTGCGCACCCGGGGCGGCCGGCACCCCGAGGCCGTCCGGGTGGTCGAGGAGGCCGACCTCACGGACGCGCTGGGGATGGAACTGGCCGAACGCCCGTCGCCCGCCTGCGTCCTGGCGGCCACCGCCTCCGCCCCGCACGCCGGGCTGCTGGAAGCCGTGCTCGAAGGCGGTGTCCCGGTCGCGGTGTGGCGGCGCGGCGGCGGAGCACCGGCGCCCCCGCTCCTCGACCTGCTCGCACCGGCCGGCCCCGACGGCCGCCCGGACCCCGGCGCACTGGACGTACTCGCCCTGCCCGCACGCGTCCGGCACATGCGCCGGGCGGCCGCCGGCGCGGCCGCGGCAGCCGCGCGCGCCGCCGCGGACGGCAGCCAACAACCTCCAGGGGCAGACCAGTTGGTGCTGCTGTGGGACGATCCGGACGACGTACCGGGCTCCCGGTCCCTGGCCTGACCCCGACCACTGACAGACGGCGGCACGACGATGGAGGCAGAGGCAGTGGTGAAGGACTGGTGGCTGTACCACGGGACCGGTGAGGGCGCCGACCGGCGCGCCCGCCTGGAGACCGGATCCCCGCCGCCCTGGCGGGACTTCACCGGCAGCCCCGACCCGGGGTACGCACCCCCCGGGTGCGAGGGGTCCGCCTGGGAGCGCACCCGCCGGCGCGGTGAGGGCTACGTCCCCGACGAGCAGGAGACGGACGTCGTGAACACGGCCCTGCACCTGCGCAGGCCGCTGCTGATCACCGGGAAGCCCGGCGTCGGGAAGTCCACCCTGGCCTACAGCATCGCCTCGGACCTGGGCCTGGGACCCGTCCTGCACTGGCCCATCACCAGCCGGACCGTGTTGCGCGACGGGCTGTACCTGTACGACGCCATCGGCCGTCTCCAGGAGGCCGGCCTGGAGCAACTGCGCAGGCCCGCACGGCCGGCGGCGCCGGCGACCCCGGCCGCCGACGCGACCACCCCGGCGCCCGAACCCGAACCCGAACCCGCGCCCGCGCCGTCGATCTCCCGCTACCTGCGCCTCGGGCCGCTCGGCACCGCCCTGCTGCCGCAGGACCGGCCCCGCGTCCTGCTCGTCGACGAGATCGACAAGAGCGACATCGACCTCCCCGGCGACCTCCTGACCGTCTTCGAGGACGGCGGCTTCGTCATCCCCGAGCTGGCCCGCCTCGCCCAGGAGGACCCCACCGTCGCCATCGGCACCGACGACGACCCCGGCGCCCGCGTGCACCTCACCCAAGGCCGCGTGCAGTGCCGGTACTTCCCCGTCGTCGTCCTCACCAGCAACGGCGAACGCGACTTCCCGCCCGCCTTCCTGCGCCGCTGCGTCCGCCTGCACCTGGAGCCGCCCGGCGAGGAGAAGCTGGCCCTCATCGTGCGCCGCCGGCTCGGCATCGACGTCGAGGCCGGCGGGGAGTACCAGGAGCTCGTCCGGGACTTCATCGACCGCTCCGGGGACGGAGACCTCGCCACCGACCAGCTCCTCAACGCCATCCAGCTGCGTCTGGCCGGAGCCTGGTCCGCCCCGGGCGACCGCGACCGCTTCCTCAAGACCGTCATGCAGCACCTGACCGGGCCCACGGCGTGATCGAGGAGCTGCTCGCCGCCCTGGCCGGCGGCGCCGACGACACGGGCCCGCGCCCCGGCATCGGGGCGGAGGAGATCGCCGACATCCTGTGGCTGGCCGCCCGCGTGGATCCCGCCGGGCCCCGCGCGCCCGCGGTGACGCCCGGCGACTTCGCCGGCCTGCCGCCACCGGCCGCCGACCCGCCGGCCCCGGAGACCGCACCGGTCCCCGACGGCCCGGCCGACGGGCAGCCGGCCGTCACGATGTTCCCCGCCTCCGTACCCGACCCGGCCGGAAAGCCGGCCGACGACGGCGCGGGCCGCCGGGGTTCCCCCGTACGGCTGCCCCGAGCCGCCTCCCTCGACGACCCCCTCGCCCTGATGCGGGCCCTGCGCCCCGTCGGCCGGCGCTCCATCGGCGGCCCCGGGGAGGAACTGGACGAGCAGCTCACCGTCGAGCGCAGCATCGAGCGGAGGGTGCCGACCCCCGTCCTGCGGCCCGCCGAAAGCCGCTGGCTGGACCTGGCGCTGGTCGTCGACACGCACCATTCGATGCTGCTGTGGGCGGACCTCGTGGACGAACTGCGCCGCGTGCTGACCCGCAGCGGCGTGTTCCGCGACGTACGCACCTGGCAGCTGACGGGCACCGGATCCGGCGCCACCCCGATGCTCGCCCGCGGCCGGTCCGGCGCCCCGCGCAACCCGCTCGAACTGGCCGACCCCGCAGGCCGCAGGCTGATCCTGGTGCTCTCCGACACCGTGGCGGACGGCTGGCGCGAAGCCTCCGTGCAGGGCGTGCTGCGGCACTGGTGCACGCACAACGCCGTGGCCGTGCTCAACGTCCTGCCCGAGCGGCTGTGGACGCGCGGCGCCGTCCGGCCCGTCCCCTTCGCCGTCCGCGCCGACCGTCCGGCCGCCGCCACCCGCTCCTGGCAGCGGGCCGCGACCGCCCGCCGTTCCCGCCCCCGCGCCGGACTCCTGCGCGACGCCGAGATCGTCCCCGTCGTCGGCATCGCCCCGGGCAGCCTGGCCCGGCTGGTGCGGGTCGTCTCCGGGGACGGCCGGTGGCGACGCCTGGCTTGTCTGCGGCTGGACGCGGAGCCGGGCGGCACCCGCGCCCGCGAAGCCGCCGCCGACGGCGTCCGCAGCGCGCTGGACGTGGTGGAACGCTTCCGCGCCGGGGCCTCCCCGACGGCCCAGCAGCTCGCCGCCCACCTCGCCGCGGTCCCGCTGACCCTCCCCGTCATGAACCTGGTCCGGCGCTCCCTGCTGCGGGACTCCGAGCACGGACACCTCGCGGAGGTCGCCCTCGGCGGGCTGTTCGCACCCTGGGACCACGAACGGGACCCCGAGGAGGTGGAGTTCGCCTTTCTGCCCGGCGTACGGGAGGCCCTGCTCGGCTCCCAGCTGCGCGGGGAGGTGGCCGCGGTACGGGAGCTGGTCCGGCGGCGCGTGTGGGAGTACATGTCCCGCCATCGAGGCACCGGGCCGGACTTCTCCGCGACCCGGGTCACCGACGGCCGGGAGGGCCGCCGCCGGGTGGCCGAGGGATCCCTGCCCTTCGCGACCCGGCCGCCCCGGGACCCGGGCCTGGCGGACCGTGTCGTACGCGTCCGCCACCACGGGACGCCGGAGCCGCTGGAGGTCGGCACCCTGCTGACGCCCCGGCTGGTCCTCACGGTCGGGGACGTCGCCCCGGGGGCGTTCGGCTGGGTGCGGGCCGGCGAGCGGGAGGTCTCCTGCCGTGCGGTGTGGTGGGACGACGCGCTGCCCCGGGTGTTCCTGCTCCTGGCCGACGAGGACCTGACCGGCCCGCGGCCGCCGCTCGGAACGCTGGCGTGGCTGACGGCGGACCAGCCGCACGGCCGCGTCCGGGTCGACGGCCGCACCGACCAGGGCGACGCCGTCGCTCTGACGGGGGAGGTGGTCCCGTACGAGGGCGTCCGCAACGGTGAGCTGGTACGGCTCTCCGCGGAACCGGAGGCCTGGACCCACTACCGCGGCGGCCCGGTCTCCCGCGAGGGTGCGCTGCTCGGTGTCGTCCACGGCGTCTGGCCGGACCGCATGGTGTTCCTGTCGGGCGACGCCCTGCTGGAACAGCCGGACTTCCGGGCGGCGATGGCCGACCACGTCCGCACCGGGACGCCGCCGGGGGAGCCCGCGGTGTGCCTGGCGGTACGGCCCGGTGACGACGTGGTGCACCCGACCGGCAGCTCGCCCGAAGCGGAGGTGGTGGACCTCCTGACCCGGCTCATGGCGGACACGGACGTCACGGGAAGGCTGTCCGGGGGCGCGCCCGGCGAGCCGGTGCTCGTACTGCTGGAGGACCCGGGCGCCCTCGGCAGGGCGGGCCGCCTGCTGTCCGAACTCGCGCGTACGGCAGAGCTGTTCGAGGATCGCAGGACGGACGGCGGGCCCTTCTCGCCGGACGTCGCCGTGGCCGGGGCACCGGGCGGGCCCGCCGGGCAGGCCACGTCCGAGGCCGTCCGGCTCCTGCGGCACCACGGCACGGTGAACCGCGGCCGCTCGTCGCCCGCCGGGCCCGCCGTGGCCCTGGCGCACCCCGTGTACGAGGAACTCGGCGCGCTGGTCGGCCCCACGGCGCTGCGCACGCTCGTACCGCTCGGCGGCGGGACGGACGGCTGGTTGTGCACCGGGGACTGCGCCGAGCTGGGCCTGGCTCTCGCGGAGGCCGACGAACTCCGGGGCACGGCCGTCGACTGGCCGGCCTGCGGCCACCGTTCCCCGCAGACCCCGCCCGCCTCGCAGGCCCCGCCGGCCCCGCCCGCCCCGTGCACGGGGATCCGGCTGCCCGGGTACGACGTGTGCCTCGCCCATCTCCGGCCCGACGAGGAGCACGCGTACCTGCGCACCCTCAGGCCCGGCTCCCCGGTCGACTTCCGGGGCACCACCTTCGGGGAGGGGCTGCTCCAGCGGTTGCTGGCCGCGCTGCGGGCTTCGCGTTCGCAGCCCGTCACGCTGGGCGCGGCCGCCTTCGACCACGCCCACTTCGTCGACGACTGGAACGAGGGCGGCATCGAGTTCCTGGCCCGTGCCTCGTTCGCCCGGGCCGTGTTCACCGGGCGGGCCAGGCTCGCGTCGTCGGCCTTCGCCGGGCCGGTCTCCTTCGCCGGGGCGGTGTTCCTCGGCGTCGGCGACTTCGACCGCAGCAGGTTCCACGGAACGGCGGACTTCCGCCGCGCGCAGTTCCGTGGGCTGGCGGGCTTCTCGGACAGCAGCTTCCTCGACGAGGTCTCCTTCGCCCGGGCGGTGCTGGAACTCTCGGCGGACCTGAACGGGATGCGGGCGACCGGGAGGGCGGACTTCTCCCGCACCCTGTTCTGCGGCCTGGCCGGGCTGAGCGGGGCCCGCTTCGAGTCCGGGGCGTCCTTCGCGAACACGACGTGGGAGCAGGGGCTGGTCTCGACCGGGGCCGTGTTCGGCGGACCGGTGGACTTCCGCGGCGCCGCCTTCGGGGGCCGGGTCCGCTTCGAGGGCCTCAGCCTCCGGGGGGCACCCTCCTCCGTCTTCGCGGCGCCCGGTTCCTGGGACGTCCGCCGGCGCCCCGACGACACCTGGGACGTCCGGCTGCGCGTCGCCGGGGCGCCCTGACCGGGCCGGGCCGCCCGGCCGGTCAGGAACCGCTCGGGGAGGTCTCCAGATGGCGAGCGGGGCGGCCTTCGGGGGCGGGGAGGCTCGCCTCCAGTTCGTCCAGGGCGCGGCGGGCCGTCGCGATGCGGTCGCGGACGTCCCCGTCGGGGCCCGCGGCGGCAGGCGGTGGCCCCGGCCGCTTGCGGTCGCGGTTGGCCGCGTCCTCGATCTCGCGGGCCTCGTCGAGGGAGTTGAGCACCACCCCGATGAGGACGTTGACCAGTACGAAGGAGGCGAGCAGCGCGTAGGAGGCGTAGTAGACGATGCTCAGGCGGGAGATCTCCAGTCCCGCGCGGACGGCGTCGGTCAGCCCGTCCAGGGTGGTCAGCAGGAACAGCGTGAGCATCGCGCGGCCCACGGAGCCGTAGTGCCCCGGATCCGACTCGGCGAAGCAGACCCAGCCGACCATCGCGTACACGTACAGCACCAGTCCGCCGACGAACAGGAAGCTGGCGGTACCCGGCAGGCTGCGGCCGACCGCGATCAGCAGGATGCGCAGGTGCGGGAGGAAGCGGGCCGTGCGCAGCACCCGGGCCAGCCGCAGCAGGCGCAGCAGGGTGGTGTTCTCGCGGACGAACGGGACGAAGGCGGAGGCGACGACCGCCAGGTCGAAGATGTTCCACGGGTCGCGGAAGAATGCTTTCGGCCGGTCCGCGAAGGCGCCGACGCGCAGCAGCATCTCCAGGCTGAACAGGGCCAGGCAGCCCTGCTCCGCGGCGCGCAGCAGCAGCTGGTGGTCCGCGGCCAGCCCGCTGTACGTCTCGACGCCCATCAGCGCGGCGTTGAGCAGGATGACGCAGAAGACGACCATCCCGAAGGCGGGGGCCTCGGTGGCCACCCGGCAGCGGGCCGCCAGCTTCATCCGGCCGCGTCCGGCGGGCCTGGGGTCTGTCATCGTGCTCCTCGTACTCTCGCGTGCACCACGGGCGAACGGCGGCCCGCCTTGCCTAACGCCGCAAAGCCGATCGGGTTTCACCACCCCGCGCGCCCCAACGCGCCGAGGCGTGCGCCCCCACCGCCCGGACGGCGGTGGGGGCGGGCCGCCCGGGCCGCACCGGCCTCCTACGCCAGCTGCCGCCGCACCAGGTCGGTCACCGCGGCGGCGTGCTGGTTGAGGTAGAAGTGCCCGCCGGTGAAGCGGTGGAGGGCGAAGGGCCCCTGCGTGTGGTCGGCCCAGCCCGCGGCCTCCTCCGCCGTCACCGCCGGGTCGGCGTCCCCGGTGAGGACCGTGACCGGACAGGCCAGGGCGGGCCCCGGCCGGTAGCGGTAGGTCTCCGCGGCCTTGTAGTCCGCGCGGAGCGCCGGCAGCACCGACCGCAGCAGCTCGTCGTCGGCCAGGACCGCCGGGTCCGTGCCGCTGAGCGACGTGATCTCGGCGAGCAGTCGCTCGTCGGGGGCGAGGTGGACCCGCTGGTCCGCGCGGTGGTGCGACGGCGCCCTGCGCCCCGAGACGAACAGGGCCGCGGGAGCCGGCTCGCCGGCCTCCCGCAGCCGCAGCGCCACCTCGAAGGCCAGGGACGCGCCCAGGCTGTGCCCGAACAGCGCCACCGGCCGGTCGCACCAGGGCAACAGCTCGCGGGTGACCAGGTCCGCGAGTTCCATCAGGTCGTCGACGCACCGCTCGCCCCGGCGGTCCTGGCGGCCCGGGTACTGCACGGACACCACGTCGGCGTCCGGGGACAGGGCGCGGGACATCGGGAAGTAGTAGCTCGCCGCGCCGCCCGCGTGCGGGAAGCAGAACAGCCGTACGGGGGCGTCGTCGGCGGGGTGGAACCGGCGCAGCCAGTCGCCGGTCGCCGGCAGGGCCGGGGCGGCCGTGCTCGTCGGGGTCATCGTCGGTCGGTTTCCTTTCGGTGGGGACCGGCCCGCTCAGGGGCCGGTCCAGGAGCCCGGCGGCCGCCAGTCGTGGGCGGGACGCCAGGGGGCCCGGGGCGGCGCGGCCTCGTCGCAGGGCTCGTCCCGCTGCCCGGCGAGGGTGAGCAGGGCGAGGAGGACGGCGGCCAGTTCCGTGCTGTCCGGGGCGCCGCGCACGATCTTCAGGGGCGGGGGAGCGGGGGTCACGGTCAGAACGGCGGGTTGCCGTGCTTGCGTTCGGGCAGCGCCACGTGTTTGGCCCGCAGCACCTCCAGCGCGTCCACCAGTACCTGCCTGGTCGCGGCCGGGTCGATGACGTCGTCCACCAGGCCGCGTTCGGCGGCGTAGTAAGGGTGCATGAGTTCTTGGCGGTACTGCTTGACGCGTTGCGCCCGCGCCGCCTCCGGGTCGTCCGAGGCGGCGATCTCCCGGCGGAAGACCACGTTCGCCGCGCCCTCGGCACCCATGACGGCGATCTCGTTGGTGGGCCACGCGAAGGACAGGTCCGCGCCGATCGAGCGGGAGTCCATCACGATGTAGGCACCGCCGTATGCCTTGCGCAGGATCACTTGCACCCGGGGCACGGTGGCCGCGCAGTACGCGTACAGCAGTTTCGCGCCGTGCCGGATGACGCCATCGTGCTCCTGGCCGCTGCCCGGCAGGAAACCCGGCACGTCCACCAGCGTCACCAGAGGGATGCTGAAGGCGTCGCAGGTCTGCACGAACCGGGCCGCCTTCTCCGAGGCTTTGATGTCCAGCACCCCCGCCAGGGACGCGGGCTGGTTCGCGACGATCCCGACCACGTGGCCGTCCAGCCGGCCCAGACCGCAGATGATGTTGGTCGCCCAGTGGGCGTGCACCTCGAACAGGTCCCCGTCGTCGACGAGTTCCTCGATCACGGCGCGCATGTCGTACGAGCGGGCCGGGTCGGCGGGGACCAGTTCGGCCAGCGCCGCGGTGCGCCGCCCGGCCGGGTCGGAGGGGACGACCGCGGGCGGCAGCTCGCGGTTGTTGGACGGCAGGAGCGACAACAGGTGCCGGACCTCCTCCAGGCACTCCTCCTCGGTGTCGTACAGGAAGGCGCTGGCGCCCGAGACGCAGGAGTGGACCCGCGCGCCGCCCAGGTCGTCATGGCTGATCCGCTCACCGGTCACCGCCTGCACCACGTCGGGGCCGGTGACGTACATCTGCGCGATGCCGCGCACCATGAAGACGTAGTCCGTCAGGGCGGGCGAGTACGCCGCACCGCCGGCGCACGGTCCGAGCATCACGCTGATCTGCGGGATCACCCCGGACGCCGCGACGTTGCGGCGGAAGATGCCGCCGTAGCCGGCGAGCGCGGTGACCCCCTCCTGGATCCGGGCGCCCGCGCCGTCGCTGAGCGAGACCAGCGGGGCCCCCGCCGCGAGCGCGAGGTCCATCACCTTGTGGATCTTCTGGGCGTGGGCTTCGCCGAGCGAACCGCCGAAGATCCGGAAGTCGTGCGCGTACACGAACACCCGGCGGCCCCCGACCTTGCCCCAGCCGGTCACCACCCCGTCCGTGTGCGGCCTGCGGTCCTCCAGGCCGAAACCCGTGGCCCGGTGCCGGCGCAACTGCTCGATCTCCCGGAACGTCCCCGGGTCGAAGAGCAGGTCCAGTCGCTCGCGCACGGTCAGCTTGCCGCGGGCGTGCTGCGCCTCGGACGCGCCGGGCGAGGGTCCCAGCCCGACGGACTCCTTGATCGCTCTCAGTTCGGCCACTCGGACACCGACATCGGCACCTGTCATGCTCCACCCGTTTCCTCGGCCGTCGGCGGGCGCCCGCGGCGGCCCTGGACAGTGCCTGCCATTGAAGGCACCGACGGCGCGCGCCGAGAACAGCGACCACCCCCTGACCGGCGATAGGGGTCGGGGATGGTCGCCGTTCCCGCCCGCAGGCCGTGCCGGGCGCCGAGCGAGGCCGCGAACGTCGGCCCGCGGACGTCGGCCCGCGGACGTCGGCCCGCGGACGGGCGCAAGCGCCCCTTAAGCAGACGCCCGCATGATCCGGGGAATCGAGGTCCGCCACTCCACGGGCCCGCAGACCCGAGGGGACGCCGCGGATGTCAGAGCCACGCTTCGCCACCTTCACCGAACTCCTCCGGGCCAGGGCGGCCGAACTCGCCGACGAGGACGTGCACGTCTTCCTCCGCGACACGGCGGGCGGCGTGGAGGCCGAGCACCTCACCTACGGGGCACTGGACCGCGAGGCGAGACGGATCGCCGCCCGCCTCCAGCAGTACGGGGCGGCCGGCCGGCCCGTACTGCTGGCCTACACCTCGACCGTCGCGTTCCTGAAGGCCTTCGCCGGCTGCCTCTACGCCGGAGCCGTCGCCGTCCCCGTACCGCTGCCCGGCGAGGCCGGGCGCGACCAGCGGCTGGGCCGCACCACCGCCGTCCTCGCCGACACCGGCGCGAACCTCGTGCTCACCGAGACGGCCGCCGCCCCCGACGTCGCCCTGTGGCTCGCCCGCAACACCCGGCCCGACGCGGCGTGCCTGGTCACCGACGCGCCCGAGGTGGGCGACGCCGACGCCTGGCAGCCCGTCACCGCGCGCCCGGACGACCTGGTGTTCCTCCAGTACACCTCCGGATCCGTCAGCGAACCGCGCGGCGTGACCGTCTCCCACCGCAACCTCCTCGCCAACCAGGCCGCCCTGCAGAAGGTGCTGCGCACCACCCGGGAGGACCGCTTCGGCAGCTGGCTGCCCCACTTCCACGACATGGGACTCGTCGCCCACCTGCTGCACCCGGTCTGGCTCGGCAGCCACTGCGTCCAGGTCACCCCGCTGTCCTTCGTCAAGCACCCGCTGCGCTGGCTCCAGGCCCTCGACCGCTACGGCGTCACCGTCGGCGGCGGCCCCAACTTCGGCTACGACCTATGCGTGCGCCGCGTCACGGACGAACAGATCGCCCGGCTCGACCTCTCCCGCTGGCGCCTGGCCCTCAACGGCGCCGAGCCCGTACGCCCCGAGAGCCTCGACGAGTTCGCCCGCCGCTTCGCCCCCGCCGGCTTCCGCCCCGAGGCCCTCTACCCCTGCTACGGACTGGCCGAGGCCACCCTGGTGGTCTCCGGCGGCGTCCCCGGCACCCCGCACGTCCGCAAGGACTTCGACCGGATCGCCATGGAACGCGACCGGGTGCTCCGTGCCGCGGCGGACGGCCGCGCCCAGACCCTGGTCGGTTGCGGCACCCCGGTCGACGTGGAGGTCCGCGTCGTCGATCCGCTGACCCACCACGAACTCCCGCCCGGCGCCGTCGGCGAGATCTGGCTGCGCGGCCACGGCGTGGCCCGCGGCTACTGGCGCCGCCCCACCGAGACCGCCCGGACCTTCCACGCCAGCCTCAACGACGAGGAGAGCAACTTCCTGCGCACGGGCGACCTGGGCATGCTGGAGGACGGCGAGCTGTTCGTGACCGGCCGGCTCAAGGAAGTCGTCATCGTCAACGGCCGCAACGTCTACCCGCAGGACGTCGAATGGGCCGCCCGCACCGTCAGCCCCGCGCTGACCTTCGGCGCGGGCGCCGCGTTCTCCGTGGACGCCGGGGGCGAGCAGCTCGTCCTCGTCCAGGAGGTACGCGGCGCGGGCGGCGCCGAGCTGCGGACGGTCGCCCAGCGGATCCAGACCCTGATCGGCAAGGAGTTCGAGATCCCCGCCGGCAACGTGCTGCTCGTCCGCCCCGGCACCGTCCGCCGCACCAGCAGCGGAAAGGTCCAGCGCACCCTGATGCGGGACCTGTTCCTCGACGGCGTGCTGCGCGGCGACTACGAGGTCCTCACCCCGGACGTACGGGCGCTGGCGCGGCCGCAGGACGCACTGTTCGGCGAGGACCTGCTGCGCCCGGAGGGAGCCGACGGAGGAAGACGGTGGTGACGCCTCTCCTCGGCGAGCCGGCTGCCGAGGCCGCGCAGCGGCGCGAGCACACCGTACGGGCCCGGGTGGCCGCGCTGGAGGCACGCTTCGGCGACCCCACGGACCCGGCCAACCCCGTCGGCTACACCGCCCTGCTGGAGGCCGACCGGGCCGCGGTGCCCTTCGCCGCCGGCGAGGCCCTGCTCGACGACTTCGGTATCGCCGACGAATACGTGCCGTCCGCCCTCGGCGGACGCCTGGACGGCATGGACACCCTGGTCAGGATCATGCGTCCGGTCTTCCGCCGGGACGTGGGACTGGCCATGGGCCATGGCATGACCACCTTCATGGCGGCCTCCGACGTCTGGGCCGCCGGCAACTCCCGGCAGCGCCACTGGCTCGCCGGGCTGCTGCGCGCCGGCGGCAAGGCGGCCATCGCCCAGCACGAGACCGCCCACAGCAACGACTTCGTCCGCAGCCAGGTCACCGCCCGCCGCAGCGGCGACGGCTACCTGATCAGCGGCGGCAAGCCGATGGTCAACAACCTGGAGCGGGCGGGCGCGCTGGTCCTGTTCTGCCGCACCGACCCCGCCCCCGGCAGCGCCAGCCATTCGGTACTGCTGCTGGAACCCGGACAGCTGACCGGTGCACGGGCGGCGGTGACACCCCGCCGGACCCCGGTCGGGCTGCGCGGATGCCGCTTCGCCGGGGTGGAGTTCGACGACTGCCCGGTGCCCGGCGCGGCCCTGCTGGGCCCGGAGGGCAGCGGGATCACGACCGCCCTGCGGTCGTTCCAGATCAGCCGGACCGTGATCGCCGCGACGGCCGTCGCAGCGCTCGACACCAGTCTGCGCACCGCCGTCCGCTTCGACCGGGAGCGCTCCGGCGGCTGGCAGGCCGGCGGCCGGGACGGCGGCCGCACCGGCGCGGCGCTCACCAACGCCTTCGTCAACCTCCTGCTGTACGACGCCCTCGCCGTCGTCGCCACCCGGGCCCTGCACCTGCTGCCCGCCGAGACCAGCGTGTACTCGGCGGCGCTCAAGTACCTGCTGCCCCGCGTGCTGACGGAGACCATGTACGACCTGTCCATCGTGCTGGGCTCCGGCGTCTACACCCGCGAGGGCACCCTGGGCATCTTCCAGAAGCACGTCCGGGACGTGCCCGTGCTCAGCCTCGGCCACGCCGGCACGGTCGCCTGCCAGGCCACGGTCATCCCGCAGATGCCACGCCTGGCGCGGTCCTCCTGGTTCGTGGAGGACGAGGCGCCCGCGGGGCTGTTCCGGCTGAACGGCGACCTGCCGCCGCTGCGGACCGAACGCCTCAGCCTCGCCTGCGGACGCGACTCCCTCAGCGCGACCATGCTCGCCGTCGCCGCGGGCATCGACGCCACCGGCCCCGCCGAGCGGGCCCTGGGCGCGCTCACCGACCGGCTCGTCGGCGAGCTGCGCGACGTACGCCGCCGGGTGCTCGCACTGGAGGCGGCGGGCGGGGCGGGCACCGCCCGACCCGCGCGGTTCGCCCTCATGGACCGGTACGCGCTGCTCCTGGCCGCCGCCGCCGTGCTCGGCGTGTGGGACCAGGCCCGCTCCGGCCCCGACCCCTTCCTCGCCGACCCGTCCTGGGCGGCCGCCGCACTGCACCGCATCGCCCGCCGGCTGGGCACGCGCGTCGCCGACCTGCCGGCGGAGTGCGAGACCCGGATCCGGCACGAGGTCCAGCTCCGCTTCAGCACGCAGATCAGCTACGACCTCTACTCCACGCCCCTCCCCGGCTGACCGGCACCGGCCCGGCCGGCGGATGCGCCGTACGCACTGAAGGAGCCCCACGATGACCGTTCACCCCGGCCGGCCCGCCACCGCCGACGGCGTCCTGCCGCACGAGTGGCTGTACGCCCGGCTCTCGATGTACCTGCGGCGCGCACCCGAGACCATCGACCCCACCGTGCCCTTCGCCGAGTACGGCATGGACTCGGTGGCCGCCCTGAGCCTGTGCGGCGACCTGGAGGACGAGTTCGGCCTGGAGGTCGAACCGACCCTGCTGTGGGACCACCCCACGGTCGAGCGCCTCGTCACCCACCTCGCCGCGGTGCTCACGGACGCCCCGGCGGACCCGCGGGAGCGGCACTGATGGGGGACGTCGCCATCGTCGGGATCGACTGCGCGTTCCCCGGAGCGGCGGGCGTCGGGGCGTACTGGGACCTGCTCATGCGCGGCGGGAACGGCATCGGCCCGGTCCCCGCGCAGCGCTGGGACGCCCGGGACTTCCCCGCCGCCGGCGGCAGCGGCGGCTTCGTCGAGGACGCCGACGTCTTCGACAGCGACTTCTTCTCGGTCACGCCCCGCGAGGCCGCCGCGATGGACCCGCACCACCGTCTCCTGCTGCCCTGCGCCTGGCGGGCCCTGGAGGACTCGGGCCGGGCTCCCGGCGGCCTCGCGGGCACCGGGACCGGCGTCTTCGTCGGGGTGATGGGCGGCGAGTGGGGGCGCCTGACGATGAGCGACCCCGCACGCGTCACCCCGCTGCTCGGCTCCGGCAGCAGCGCGGGCATGGCGGCCAACCGGATCTCCTACCACTTCGACTTCACCGGACCGAGCCTCGCCGTCGACACGGCCTGCTCGTCCTCGCTCGTCGCCGTCCACCTCGCGGCGAACTCCCTGCTGGCCGAGGAGTGCGACACCGCCCTCGCCGGCGGGGTCAACATCGTGCTCTCACCCGCCCTGGGCACGGTCTACGGACAGCTCGGCCTGGCCGCCGCCGACGGACGCTGCAAGCCC
Organism: Streptomyces sp. WAC03905; assembly: GCF_057371075.1. NCBI lineage: Bacteria > Bacillati > Actinomycetota > Actinomycetes > Kitasatosporales > Streptomycetaceae > Streptomyces > Streptomyces sp. WAC03905. Next base: position 1,737,009 of record NZ_JBXYDZ010000003.1, on the reverse strand, counting down.
TTCAGCGCGGACGCCGACGGCATCGGCCGCAGCGACGGCGTCGGCCTGGTCGTGCTGCGCCGACTGGCCGACGCCCTCGCAGACGGCCAGCGGATCTACGCCGTGCTGCGCGGCAGCGCCGTCAACCAGGACGGCCGCAGCAACGGCGTCATCGCCCCCAACCGGTGGTCGCAGCAACGCGTTCTGAGCGCCGCCTACCGGCGCGCCGGGACCGCCCCCGACCGGGTCGCGTTCGTCGAGGCGCACGGCACCGGGACCGTACTGGGTGACGCCATCGAGTGCGCCGCGCTCGGCGCGCTCCACGGCGTCCCCCGCGACACCCCCTGCGCCATCGGCTCCGTCAAGGGCAACCTCGGCCACACCGAGGGCGCGGCCGGCATCGCCGGCCTCATCAAGACCGCACTGGCCCTGCACCACCGCATCGTCCCCGCCAGCCTCTTCGCCGACCGGGAGAACCCGCAGCTGCGGCTCGGCGAGCGCGGCCTGCGGCTGCTGAAGTCGCCGATGCGGCTGCCCCGCGGGGAGACCCTCGCCGGTGTCAGCAGCTTCGGCATGGGCGGGACGAACGCCCACGCGGTCCTCGGCTCCGCGCCGCGGACCCCGCGCACCGCAGGCGCCGAAGGCGCCCGTACGGCTGCCGCGCGCGACGCCGTCGGCGTCTTCACGGTCAGCGCCGACACCCCCGAGGCCCTGCGCCGCAACCTCGCCGCCCAGGCCGACACCCTCGCCGCACGGCCGCGCGGCGCGGCCGCCGCCCTCTGCCGCAGCAGCAACCTCGTCAAGACCGGCCTGCCGCACCGCTTCGCGGCCGCCGTGCGCGACACCGGCGAACTCGTCGACGCCCTGCGCCGGGCGGCGGCGCCGGCGGACCCGGCCGAAGGGCAGGGCCGGCCCTGGGGCAGGCCCGTCGTGGCGTTCCTCTTCACCGGCCAGGGCAGCGAGTACCCCGGGATGACCGCGAGCCTGCACCGCGAGTCCCCGCTCTACCGCCACCACCTCGCGGAGGCCGACCGGGCGCTCGCCCCGCACCTGGGCACATCGGTGCGCGACCTCGTCCTCGGCGGCGACGAGCGGGTGCACCGGCCCCGCTTCGCCCAGCCCGCCCTGTTCGCCGTCGGCCACGCCCTGGCCCGCACGCTCACCTCGCTCGGCGTCACCCCCGCCGCCGTCCTCGGACACAGCCTGGGCGAGTACGCCGCCGCCGTCACCGCCGGCGCCCTCGGCCTGGACGAGGCCGCCCGGCTCGTCGCCCGGCGGGGCGCGCTGACGGACGAACTGCCGCCCGGCGGCGGCATGATCGCCACCGGCGCCGGCCCCGCCGACCTGACCCCCCTCCTGGCGGCCGAGCCCGGCACGGCCCTCGCCGCCCTCAACGGCCCCTCGGACACCGTCGTCTCCGGCCCCGTGGACGCCCTGCGGCGGATCGGGGAGCAGCTCGCGGCCCGCGGCGTACGGGTCGCGGCGCTGCCCGTCACCCACGCCTTCCACTCGCCCCTGATGGCCCCCGCGGCGGCGGGCCTGCGCACCGAGACGGTGCGGTGCGCCGCGCCCGCCGTGCCGCTCGCCTCCACCCGGCTCGGCCGGATGCTGCGCCACGACCCGCTGGACGCCGGCTACTGGGCCGGCCAGATCGAGGAGCCGGTCCTCATGGACACCGCGCTGGCAGCGCTCGTCGCCGACGCCGCCCCCACCCACCTGATCGAGATCGGGCCGCGCGGCGTGCTGTTGCGGATCGCCGCCCGGGGCGGGCGCGCGCCCGGCGTGGAACACCTCCACCCGGCCCCGGGGCCCACGGCCACCGGCCTCGAACTCGCCGAGACGGTCGCCGCCCTGTACCGGGGCGGGCTCGACCCGCTGTGGGAGGGGCTGTACGCGCCCGGGCACCGCGGCGTCGAGCCCCTGGCGCCGTACGTCTTCTCCGCGGCGCGGCGCTCCTGGGACCGGGAGTCCTTCGTCCAGCCTGCCCGGCCGGTCCGGCCGGCCGCCGTCACCGTCCCCGACGCCCCGCATCCCGCCCGTAGCGCCGGGGACGGCCCCGACACCGACGACCCGGTGCTGCACGCGGTGGTCCGGGCCGTCGCCGAGGTGGGCGGCCACCCCCCGGAGCGCGTGGTGCCCGAGGCCCGCTTCTACGAGGACCTCGGCTTCGACTCGGTGATGATCATGCAGCTCAAGAACCGGGTGGAGGCACGACTGCCGCGCGCCGGCGAGGTGTCCGTCCAGGAGATGCTGCCCGCACTGCGCTCCGTCGGCGCGCTGGCCGACTTCCTCTCGGACGTCCTCATGGCGAGGTCCTCGTGACACGGCCGCCCGACGCGGGGGACCGCGCCACGGGGGACCGCGCCACCGTGTACCTCGCCTCGACCGGTACGGCGCTGCCCGGCGACCCCGTGGACAACGCCGCGCTCGGCCGGCTCCTCGGCGTCGGCGAGGAGTGGATCGACCTCTTCGTCGGCACCCGGACCCGGCACTTCGGCTGGGACCCCGTCACGGGCGAGGTCCGCGGCTCACTCGCCGACCTGTGCGCCGAGGCCGGCGCCCGGGCCCTGGACGCCGCCGGACTCGGCCCCGCCGACGTGGAGTTCCTCGTCCTGGCGACCGCCACCCCCGACACGCTGCTTCCGACCACCGCGAGCGAGGTCGCCGACCGGCTCGGCCTCGACCACCTGCCCGTCTACCAGATCCAGGCCGGCTGCTCCGGCGCCGTCCAGGCCCTCGACCTCGGCCGCACCCTGGTCCTCGGCGGCCGGCGGGCCGGCCTGGTCCTCGGCGGCGACGTCACCCACCGGTTCCTGTCGCCGCGCCGGGACACCGCCCGCATGCCCGCCGGAGAACTGGTCAACCACGTCCTGTTCGGGGACGGGGCCGGCGCCGCGGTCCTCACCGACGAGCCCGAGGGCGAACGGATCGCGCTGCGCTCCGTCCTCAACTCCTGGGCCGGCCGCGGCCGTCCACCCGGCCAGCTCCTGGACTGGTACGGCACCACGGACCGCGACTCGCCGCGGCCGATGCTGGCCGAGGACTACAAGGCGATCGAGGAACACGTGCCCGCGATCTCCGTGGAGATCCTGTGGGAGCTCCTCGACGGCCTCGGGTGGAGCCTCGACGACCTCGCCTTCCTGCTGCCGCCGCAGCTGTCCGAGCGGATGACCGCCCGCATCGTCGAACGGCTCCCGGCCGGACCCGCCCGGGAGGTCTCCTGCGTCTCCGAGACCGGCAACACGGGCAACGCCCTGCCCTTCCTGCAGATCGACCGGCTGCTCCCGCAGTGCGCCACCGGCGACCGGGCGCTGGCCCTGTGCGTGGAGTCCAGCAGGTGGATCAGAGCCGGGTTCGCCCTGGAGAAGGTGTGAGGCCGCCGATGACGAAGGCACCGGACCGCCTGCGCGGACTGCGCCGGCGGGGACTGCTGGAGAAGGCCTGGGACCAGGTGCCGGCGCTGCTCGCCGAGGACGAGGACGGACCCGACGCCGCGGCCGCCGGCCGGGTGCTCGCCGCCCTCGACCACGACGCCGTACGGGACCACCACCCGCACGCCCCCGTGGTGACGGTCGCCGTCACCGGCCAGTCCACCGTCGGCCACGTCGTCGACCCCCTCCGGGGCGAACTGGCCCGTCACGGCATGCTGCTGCGCGCGGTGCTCGGCGACCACGGAACCCACCTGCGCGACCTCACCGATCCGGCCGGCGCGCTGCGGACGTCCGCACCGGACCTCACCCTGTGCCTCCTGGACGCCGAGACCCTCTTCTCCCGGGTCCCCCCGGTGTGGGGACCCGCGGACGTCGAGCGGGCGGCGCAGGAGGTGCTGCCCCGGTACGCCGCCCTCGCGGCCGAGGTCCCCGGGACCCTGGTCCTCAACACCGTCCCGCTGCCCCGCTCCTGCAGCCACCAGCTCGTCGACCACCACGCGCGGGCCCGGCTGGGCGCCGTGTGGCGGGAGTTCAACGCCGGCCTCCTGCGGCTGACCGAGTCCGCCGCCGGGCTCGTGGTCATCGACCTGGACCCGCTGATCGGCGAGGGCGGACCGGTCACCGACCCCCGGCTGGCCCGCCACGCCGGGGTGCGACTCGGCGCAGGGCTGCTCGCCGCCTACGCCCGCGAGATCGGACACCTGGCCCGAGCCTTGCGCGGCAGGGTCCGCAAGTGCCTCGTCCTCGACCTCGACGACACCCTGTGGGACGGGGTGCTCGGCGAGGCCGGGCCCGATGGCGTCGCGGCGGCCGGCACCCTGCGCGGGGAGGCGTTCGGCGCCTTCCAGAGGTGCGTCAAACAGCTCGGTTCGCAGGGCGTGCTCCTCGCCGTGAGCAGCAAGAACGACGAAGGCCCCGTACGGGAGGCGCTCGCCGCCCACCCCGACCTCGTGCTGCGCGAGCCGGACTTCGCCGCGGTCCACGCCAACTGGGAGCCCAAGGACGGCAACCTCGCCGCCATCGCCCGGGCGCTGGACCTCGCCCCCGACGCCCTCGTCTTCGCCGACGACTCCCCGGCCGAACGCGCCCAGGTCCGGCTCGGCGCGCCCGGGGTCGCCGTCGTTCCCCTCGACGGGGAACCCGCCCTGCACGTGACCCGGCTGCTCGCCGACGGCTGGTTCGACACCCTGCGGCTGACCGCCGAGGACCGGACCAGGACCGGTGAGTACCGCGGGCGGCGCGAGCGCGGGGAGCTGCGGGCGGTCTCCGGCTCGTACGAGGAGTACCTGGCGGCTCTGGACGTGAGCGTCGGCCTCGGCCCGCCCCGCCGCCACGAATTCGCCCGCGTGTCCCAATTGACCCTGCGCACCAATCAGTTCAACCTGACCGGCGAAGGCCACACGCAGGACGACCTGGCCCTGTGGGCGGCCGCTCCGGGTCGGCTCCTGCTCGTGGCGCGCAGTGCGGACCGGTTCGGTGACAACGGCCTGGTCGGCGCGGTGCTCGGGACGATCGCCGAGGGGGTGCTCCGGCTGGACGGCATGTGGCTCAGCTGCCGGGTGCTCGGCCGCGGCGTGGAGCAGACCTGCCTCGCCCTGCTGCTGGCCCGGGCGAGGGACCTCGGTCTGGGTGCGGTCAGCGCCCGGTACGTGCCCACCGCCCGCAACCACCGCGCCCGGGACTTCTACCCGTCGTGCGGCTTCACCCGGGCGGACCCCGGCGCGGCCGACGGCCCGGTGGTGTTCCACCACGACCTGGTACGGCTGCCGGAGGTCCCGGCCCACGTGCGCGTCACCGGAACACCGGGAGGAGGGCCGGCCCATGGGCCTCGACAGCCTCGACGTGTTCCTGCGGACCGTCCGTGACGACCTGGGCCTGGACCTCCCGGTCCCCGCCGGCGCGGACACGGCCCTGGGCGACCTCCCGGGCTGGGACTCGCTGAACCTGCTCCGGCTGGTGGCGCTCCTGGAGGAGTGCGGCCACCGGTTACCGGTACACCGCCTGCTGGAGGCGCGCAGTCTCCGGGAGGTCCACACCCTCGTGAAGGAGTACGGATGACTGCCCCGGGCAGCCCCTCGCTCGGCCCGCCGCTCGGTGAGCCCGTCGCCGTGGTACCGGGCGGCGACTCGTGGGACCGGGTACGGGAGGACCTGGCGACCCACGGGACCGCGCTGGTCTACGCGTGGCTGGGGGACCTGGAGCCGGTCGTGCCCACCGGGGACGGGCTGCGCGAGCTGCTCGGCCGTGACTGGACGCGCTTCCTCGACCTGACGCACGCCGACGTGCGGGGCCGCTACATCGCCTCCCGGATGCTCCTCAAGCACGCGGCGAGCGCGGTGCTCGACAGTGACCCCGCCGACCTGGAACTGGCCTACGGGCCGACCGGCCGCCCCTACCTGCGCGGCTGCGACCAGATCGACATCAGTCTCAGCCACACCGACGACCTGCTCCTGGTGGGCCTGACGACCTGCGGGCTCATCGGGGTGGACGCCGAGCGCGCCGACCGCGAGATGCACGGCAGCGGCCTCGGCCGGCACATCTGCACCCCGTACGAGTCGGTGCTGCTGTCGGGGATGCCGGAACCGCAACGCAACGACGCCCTCGTCCGGCTGTGGACGCTCAAGGAGGCCTACAGCAAGGCGATCGGGCAGGGCATGCAGTTCCGGTTCACCGAGTTCGGCTTCGGCCCCGACGGCCGGGCCGTGCGGGTCCAGCGGCCCGACGGCACCGCGGGGACCGGGGACGAGTGGATCTTCCGTACGTTCCCGGTCGCCGACGGCTACGTGGTCAGTGCCGCGGTCTACGACGCGGGCTTCGGCAGGCTGCAGGACGCCCACGTGACGACGATGCTCGACCAGGACTGCGTCGACGCCATCAACCAGGCCCTCGGCGAGGCCCCGGACCCCTGCCCGCCGGGACCCCAGGACCCGACGCCACGGTGACGACAGGACCTAGGAGGGCACCGGCCCCCCGGCGAGCATCTCCTGCCGGGCGGCGTTGTAGCCGGCCTGGAAGCGGCTGGTGGCCTCCAGCTCCTCGGTGATCTCGGCGATGTGGCGGCGGCAGGTGCGCACGGACATGCCCAGCCGCCGGGCCACCATCTCGTCCTTGTAGCCCTTGGTCATCAGCCGGATGATCGACCACTTCAACTCGTCGGAGGAGGCGGGGGAGCGCTGCGACTCCACGACGTAGGGGCTGGCCCCGTCCCACAGGTACTCGAAGACCGAGCACAGGAACGCCACCAGGGTGGGCTCGCGCACGATCGCCGCGCCGGGGACGCGGTCGCCGGCGGACCGCTCCGGCAGGAACGCCACCTCCCGGTCGTAGATGATCAGCCGGTCGATGACTTCGTCGGCGGTGCGGATCTCCGCGCCCTGCTCGCTCACTTCACGCACGTAGCTGCGGGTCGGCAGGTCGTTGCGGGCGGTGTGCTGGTAGATGGTCCGGATCGCGACCCCGCGCGAGAGGGTCGTCAGCGCGGACTCCCGGGCCTGGGCCAGCGCGTAGGCGGGACGCGCGCCGCCCGGCTGGACGGTGAGCATCTCGCTCTGGCAGCTCTGGGTGAGGTGGTTGAGCATCGACTGGATGCGGGAGACGTCGGTGATGACGTCGAAGGCCTCCAGCCGGTTGCGGACCCGGCGGCCCTCGAAGTACAGCGGGGTCAGGGACAGCAGCTTCGCCCGCACGTCCGTGACCGCCTGCTGGAGGTCGCGTATGTGCCGCTCGGCGGGCGCGACCAGGGACGCGGCCGCGACGTCGGGTGTGACGGGGGTCAGTTCGGCGGGGTTCCCCGGCATCGCCTGTAACAGGCGGACCCCGCTCAGCACCTGCTCGACCCGGGCGATCTCCTCGGGCGTCAGGGACAGCTGTTCGGCGATCCGTTCGCGCTCGAACCGGCCGTACTCGACGGCCAGACCGTATGCCGCGGCACTGACGTCGTCCAGCTCGGCGAACCCCGAATCCGAGCCCTCCCCAGTAAACATGTCAGCCCCCGCTGATTGGTGTATTTGCTGCCACGTAACTTTACGCCAACGTACCGCCCTTGGCGGGATTGATCGAGAGCCAGCACTCTGTTCCCATCAACCGGGCCGCTGAGCCGGAAGTGGCGAGCGGTTCGGGTGAGTAGATCTCGATCTTCGACTGGGGGAAGTCGTGAGAACAATTTCCGTTAAGGTCTTCTCGATTTGCTTGACTGCGGTGACGGGTGTGGTAATGGCGTTGGGGGCTCAGGTCATGTCAGGACCGGTCGTGTCCGTCGCCTCCGCCGAGTCCTCCATCACCGCCCGGCCGGCCGACACCGACAGCGGTACCGGCAGCGACGTCGGCGCCAAGCCCGAGGACGACCAGTGGACGTGAGCTGACCGCACGTCCCGCGGTTCACGAAGCGCTCCCCGCACGGCAGATGCGGGGAGCGCTTCCGCGTACCGGAGCGCCGGCGGCGGCGAGCCGGGCGACCGGCACCGCTATCGCGCTCAGCAGTACGCCCCGCTCCGCGGACCAGCGACCGTCGAAGGCGGTCGGCCCGGCCGGGGAGAGGGTCTCGGGGTCCGGCAGCAGCCGGGCGTGGAAGGTGCCCAGCCCCGGGTCCACGCTCACCAGGGCGTCGGTGAAGTCGAGTTCCTGCCCGGTCAGCGGGAACCACGTCTTGTAGACGGCCTCCTTGATGCTGAAGAGCAGCCGGTCCCACGCCACACCGGGCGCGGTCCGCTCCAGCCGGGCGACGAGTTCGAGTTCCCGGGGCAGCGCGATCGAGTCGAGGACCCCTTCCGGCATGGGGGCGTTGGGTTCCGCGTCCACCCCGACGGAGGCGTAGTCGGCGGCGCGGGCGAGCGCCGCGCCCCGGAAGCCGGCGCAGTGGGTCATGGATCCGACGACCGAGGGCGCCCACTGCGGCACACCCCGTCGGCCCGGCACCACGGGGGCCGGGGGCAGCCCCAGCTCACCCATGGCGCGGCGGGCGCACCACCTGACGGTGCCGAACTCCAGACGTCGCTTGGGTACGGCATTGCGGACGAGGTGCTCCTCCTCCGGGTAGAGGAAGACGTCGGCGGGGTCGGTGGTGGCCTCGGCGGTCGCGACGTTCGCGGGCAGGAGCTTGGTGAGCACGGTGTTCCCTCGGGTCGCCGGTGCGGTCGGACAGCTCCCACGTTCACGCCGCCGCACCACCCCGGCCAGCGTCGAAGGCGCAGGTCAACCGGATGCGGCCGGGTGCACCCCCGTTCCCTCCCAGGCCGCTGCCATCCGCCGGCCCGCCGGCGCCGCGCCTGCCGCGGTACGGGCAGTCGGCCGCCCGCGCATTGCCACCCCCCTGCCATGCGTACGAACAAGGGTTCGCCGATGGCAATTGAGGGGCGGTTAAGGGGTGTTCGGGGACGCGCCGACCGGGCACACTCGCGTAATGCCGCACGGAAACCTCATGGGTATCAGCGACCTCCATGTCGGATTCCCGGAGAACCGCCGGATCGTCGAGGACCTCTATCCCGACAGTCCCGCCGACTGGCTCATCGTGGCCGGCGACGTGAGCGAGTCGCTCGACGATCTCCGGTGGGTGCTCGACCTCCTCACCCGGCGCTACGCCACCGTGGTGTGGGCGCCCGGAAACCATGAACTGTGGACGGTCCGGGACGACCCCGAGCCCCTGCGCGGGGAGGCCCGCTACCGGCGGCTGGTGGAGATCTGCCGGTCCTTCGGCGTGCACACTCCCGAGGACCCCTACCCCGTCTGGGCGGGACCGGGCGGCCCGCTCGTCGTGGCCCCGCTCTTCCTGCTGTACGACTACAGCTTCCGCACGCCCACCGCCGCCACCAGGGAACAGGCCCTGGAACAGGCCTACGAGGCCGGGGTGGTGTGCTCCGACGAGTTCATGCTGCACCCCGACCCCTACGCCTCCCGGCAGGACTGGTGCCGGGCCCGAGTCGCCCTCACCGAGGAGCGGCTGGCCGCGTGCGGCCCCGACCTGCGCACGGTCCTCGTCAACCACTTCCCGCTGGTCCGCGCCCCGACGGACGTCCTGCGCCACCCCGAGTTCGCGCAGTGGTGCGGCACCCGGCTCACCGCCGACTGGCACGTCCGCTTCCGCGCCGCCGCCGTCGTCTACGGCCACCTGCACATCCCGCGCACCACCTGGTACGACGGCGTGCGCTTCGAGGAGGTGTCCGTCGGCTATCCCCGCGAGTGGCAGCGGCCCGGCCACCCGCGGAATATCCCCCGCCGCATCTTCCCCGCCGCCCGCCGCGGGGATTGATGCCAGGCAGCTTCCGGACACCAGCGGGTACGGATCCGGCCCCCTAGACTGAGCGGGAATTCTCGCCCGCTCCAACGCTCGAACACCCCCGTCCGGTATTCGTATTCCTCTTTCGAACGCCTCGGAACTCTCGAATGCTTCGAATGCCCCGAATACCTCGCATGCGCGGAACGGGGATCCTGGGGGATTTTCCATGATGCCTTTCCGTCCGGCCGACGAAGCGTCCGTGTTGACGGACCTGTTCGACGGCTGCGCCGAAGGAAACGCCGGACTTCTTCTCGTCGAGGGGGCGGTCGGCTGCGGAAAGAGCGAATTCCTCGAAACGGCCGCCGCGCACGCCGGGGCCCGCGGCGCCCTCGTCCTGAGGGCCGCCGGCACCGCCGCCGAACGCGGCCGCCCGCTCGGGGTCCTGCGCCGGCTGGCCGCCGACGCCCCGCCCGGCTCCCTGCCCCTGCCCGACGCGCCGGACGACGCCGAAGCCCCGCTGGCGCTGCGGGACTTCGCCGTCGCCGTCCGCGAACTGAGCGCCACCGCACCCGTGGTGATCTGCGTGGACGACCTCCACCACGTCGACGCGGCGTCCGGCCGCCACCTGCTGCACCTTGCGCGCGAGACCCGCCGCGCCCCCGTCCTGCTGGTCATGACGGCGTCCCCGCACGAACACGACAGCGACCCGCTGCTGCGCACCGAGCTGCTCCGTCTGCCCCACTTCGTGCGCCTGCGGCTCGGGCGGCTCACCCCGGACGCCGTCCACGCCCTGCTGCCCGGCATCAGCCGGGCCGAGGCCGACCTGCTGCACGGGACCAGCGGCGGCAACCCGCTGCTGCTGCGGGCCCTCCTCCAGGACCCGCAGGGCCGGCCCGGCGACGCCTACGCCCGGGCCGTCCTCACCTGCCTGCACCGCTGCGGACCCGTCACACCCCGGCTCGGTGCGGCGATCGCCGCACTCGACGGCCCGGCCACGCCCGCGCACCTCGCACGGCTCGGCGGCACCGACGAGAACACCGCCCTGCGCGCCCTCGCCGCCCTGGAGGACGCCGGCCTGCTCGCGCCCACCGCCCCGCCCGTCCCGCACGCCCCGTCCGACCTGCGCGTCCCGCGCGCCCCGTCCGACCCGCGCGCCCCGTCCGACCCGCGCGTCCCGTCCACCCCGCGCGCCCCGTCTGTCCCGCCGGTCCCGCCCGTCCCGCACGCCCTGCCGGTCCCGCACGCCCTGCCGGTCCCGCACGGCTTGCGCCACCCGGCCGCGCGGGCCGCCGTACTGGACCGGCTCGACCCCGCCGACCGGGCCGCCCTGCACACGCAGGCCGCCCTGCTGGCGCACGCGTCGGGCGCGCCCGACACCGAGGTCGCCGCCCAGCTCCTCGCCGCACGCGCCACCCACCCGGAGTGGGCCCTGCCCGTCCTGCGCTCCGCCGCGGACCGGCACGTCGCCGAGGGCGACCCCGACCGCGCCGTGGCCCTCCTGCGGCTCGCCCACGAGGCCTGCCCGGACGCCACGTCCCGCGCCGAGACGGACACCAGGCTCGCCGTCGTCCTGGGCCGCACCGACCCCGCGGCCGCCGAACACCGCCTCGCGGCCCCGCTCGCCGCCGCCGTCGCCGGACGGCTCGGTCCGCACGCCCTCGCCCCCCTGGCCCGGGCACTCGCCGCGCAGGGCCGCATCGACGAGGCCGCCGACGTACTGGAGCGGCTGACCGCGGCCGGCCCCCGGGCCGACGGCATTCCCGGCGGCGACCCCCTGGACGGCCTGTCGGCGTTCCCCCGGTGGGCCGGGCCCCGCCGGCACGCCCCCGCGGAGCCCGGCACGCCCCCCGCCCCCCGCTCCGCCCGGGCCACCCTCCACCCGGCGAGCCTGTGGGCGCTGCCCGTCGAGTCGGAGGAAAGCGGCGCCGCCCGGTCCGCCGAGCTGTTCCTGCGCGGCGCCACCCTCGCCGAGGGCAGCGTCGAACCGGTCGCCCAGGCCCTGCGCACCCTGCTGTACCTGGACGGCGCGGCCCGGGCCCTGCCCTGGTGCGAGGAGTTCGCCCACCAGGCGGTCCGGCGCGGGGCGACCGGCTGGCTCGCCGGGTTCGCCCTGCTCACCGCGGAGGCCCGGCTGCGCCTGGGCGACCTGTCGGGCGCGGCGGAGACCGCCGGGGAGGCCCTGCGGGCCGCGCCGGCCGGGGGCAACGGCCTCCTGCTGGGCGCGTTGGCGGGCACCCGGGCGCGCGCGCTCACCGCGCGGGGCCGGCTGGAGGAGGCGGCGGCACTCCTGACCCGGCCCGCCCCCGCCGGGCACACCGGCGGCGTGCACGCCCTCGCACACCTGCGCGCCCGGGGCCACCACGCCCTCGCGACCAGTCGCTTCCACGCGGCCCTGGGCGACTTCCTGGAAATCGGCCGGCACGCGAAGCGCTGGGGCCTGGACCGCCCCCGGGTGCTGCCCTGGCGCACGGACGCGGCCGAGGCCCTGCTGCGCCTCGGCGAGGCCCAGCAGGCGGAGCGCTTCCTCGCGGACCAGCTGACCACCCGCGACGCCGCCGACCCCTGGGTGCGCGGCACCTCCCTGAGGCTGCGGGCCTCCCTGCGCGAGCCCGGCGAACGCCGGCCGATGCTGGCCAGGGCCGTCGACGAGCTCCGGCGCTCGGGCGACGCGTACGAACTGGCCCGGGCCATGGCCGACTTCGGGCAGGCCCTCCGCGAAGCCGGCGAACCGGCACGGGCCGCCATGGTCCACCGCAAGGCCTGGCACCTCGCGAAGACCTGCGGCGCCGACGCCCTGTGCGAGCGGATCCTCCCCGGCCACACCGGGGACGACACCCGAGAGGAGGGCCGGACCGACTCCCCGGACGCCGCACTGGTGGCGACCCTCAGCGAGTCGGAGCGTCGGGTCGCGCTGCTCGCCGTCCACGGCCACACCAACCGGGAGATCGCCGGGAAGCTCTACATCACGGTCAGCACGGTGGAACAGCACCTCACCCGGGTCTACCGCAAACTGAACATCCCCGGCCGGCGGGCCCTCCCGGTCGACCTCGACCCGGCAGCCGCCGGGCACCCCGTCTGAGGCGGGCGGTCACAGGCCGTGGCGGGCGGCGGCCCCGGCGGACCGCCGTGGCAAGGCCATGGCAAGCCCGGCCCGCCGGGTCCTTCCGTGGCAGCCCCCTGGCACGGAACCCGCCCGCCGCACCCCCGAATACCGCCTCCGAACGCCGAACGGGTGGCTTTGGCGCGCCGCGTCCGGGAAAGTCGGTCATGAGCCGTAGCCCGCAGGGAGGGCACCATGACCACCACACACGACCGGCCGAGGCGCACCGGATCGCCCGGAGAGGTCCGCGACGCCATGCTCGACCGGGTCGAGGAGGAGCTCGCGCGGGTCCTCGCACGGGAGCACCGCGCCCGGCGCACCTCCGACCCGCGCAGCGCCGTCCTGGTGACGGGCGTGGCCGAACTGATCCAGGCCGGGGGCGAACGGGCCCGCCCCGCCATCTGCCTCACCGGGTACCTCGCCGCGGACGGCGACCCCGACGGCGGCGAAGCCGTGGCGGCCGCGGCGGCGCTCGAACTCCTCGACACCTGCTGGGTGATCCGCGCGGACGTACGGGACAACGCCCCGCTGCGCCGCGGCATTCCGACCCTGCACATCAGCCACGCCGCCGAGCACGAGCGCAACGGCTGGCGCGGCGAGCCGCGCCGGTTCGGCGAGGGCACCGCCGTGCTCGCGGGCGACCTCGCCCTCGCCTACGGCGACCGGCTCGCCGCCGGACTGCCCGAGGAGGCCCGCCAGTTGTGGGACGACCTGCGGGTCGAGCGGGCGATCGGCGCACACATGGACGCCGCCGCGGCCACCGAGTACCTCGACGACGCCTGGCCCGGCCAGTGCCTCGACGGCTGCGCCACCGGCTGCGGCGCCGGCTGGTACGGGCTGCGCCACGCACTGCTGATCGGCGCGGCGCTCGCCGGCCGCGAGGACCTGAGCGAGGCCTACGAGGAGTACGCCCGGGCCCTGCACGCCGCCTGGCGCGTCCGCGGGTTCCTCGGCGGCGGCCCGGGCTTCGACGGCGACGCCCAGTTCCTGCGCGACGTGTTCTTCGACGCGCGGGCGCGGGACCGGGCCGAGGAGACCATCGCCGCGCTCGTGGTCCGCGCCGACGAGGCCGTGGCCGGTGCCCGGATCGCCCCCGCCTGGCGGGCCGAACTCGGCGCCCTCGCCCGCGAGATCGCCGGCTGACACTGTCCTGTCGTCCGGGACGGACGCTCCGACCTCGACCCGCCGGGCACCCCCCAGGCCCTGTCGTCAAAGTGGCACCCGGCCCGCGGCGCCCGGCACCGCGCCTCGCCGCGTTGTCGCCCCTCCGCCTTGCGATGCACGGCACCGGACACCGCGGGCCTGACCGGCGCCACTGTGACGACAGGACCTAGGGAGCCGGCCGGGGGCCGCCCGGGCGCAGCCGGGCCAGCCAGCTGCGCAGGGCCTCCCGGCGCACCTCGCCGCGGTCGTCGCGCGGGAGCGCCCCGACGATCTCCAGCCGGGTGGGCAGGAAGGCCTCCGCGACCCCCAGGCGGACGAGGTGCCCGCGGAGCCGCCGGTCCCGGCGGCCCGTCCTCGGCGGCCGGGACCACCACGGCGCACGGCAACTCCCCGTGCTCCGGGTCGGTGTAGGCCACCACCGCCGCCTCCCGCACCCGGGGGTGGGCCAGCAGCCGCTCCTCCACCTCGGCGACCGGCACCATGAAGATGGCGCCGGTCCGCGTGCCCGCCCGGGACAGTACCCGGAGCCCGCCGTCCGGGTCGGCCGCCGCCAGGTCACCCGTGTCCAGCCAGCCGTCCCCCCGCTCCCACGTCGCCACCGGCGCCGGAGCGCCGTGCCGCCAGGTCGCCAGGCAGACCGACGGGCCGCGCACCTCCAGCGCCGACCCCGCGGGCCCGGCCGACACCTCCAGCCCGCCCAGCGGACGGACCCCGTCACCACCGCCGGCCGCGTCCCCGGAGAGCGCGCCCATGCCCAGCTCGGGCGCCCCCCACACGGACAGCACGGGTACCCCGAACACCTCCCGCAGCTCCTCGGCCAGCGGCGCCGGCGTACTGGTACGGCCGCCCGACAGCACCAGTCGCAGCCGCTGCGCCGCCCACGGTCGGCGGCGCCGCGCCGTCAGCAGTTCGGAGAGGTAGGCCGGCTCCGCGTAGACCTGGTCGACGCCGGCCGCGGCCATCAGGTCCAGGCAGCGCCCCGGGTCCCACACGTCCTGGCAGACCCCGGTCCCGCCGACCACCAGCGGCCAGCACACGGTGTAGATCAGCGAGGCCAGCGAGGTGAGGGGCAGGGTGCTGAGGAAGACCTCGCCCGGCCGCCGTCCGGGCCCGTCGGGAGCACTCTGCGCGGAGATGTTGGCGTACAGGGTGTTGGGGGAGTGCAGCACCGAGGTGTAGACGTCCCGCAGTCCCATGACGCTGATCAGCAGGGCCGGGCGGTCGGCCCGCCCGCCCCGCGCTCTGCCGCGCCGGCCCGCCGCCGTGCGCTCGTGCGGGGTCCGCAGGAAGTACTCGGTGAAGTCCACCGCCCCGGTCGCCGCCGCGTCGCCCACCACGACCCGGTGGCGCAGCCACGGCAGCCGGCCGCCCAGGTCCGCCAGTGCCTCGGCGTGGGCGAAGCCCTCCCAGACCTCGGGCACCACGCAGATGCGGGCCCGGGTGCCGTCCAGGATCCGGTGCAGCCCGTGGGCCCGTACGGTCGGCAGCACCGGCACCGCGACCGCGCCGACGCGCAGGCAGGCCAGGGTGAGCGCCGCGGTCTCCCACCAGTTCGGCAGCTGGTAGGCGACCGGGTCGCCGGGGACGGCCCCGAGGGACGTCAGGGCCGCCGCGAACCGGTCGACGTACGCGGCGAGCTGGGCGTAGGTGACGGTCACCAGGTGCCGGCCGGCGGGCCTGTGGGCCCGGTCGGAGACGATCGCGGGGCGCTGCGGCGCACGGGCCGCCGTCCGGTACAGATCGTCCAGGAAGGTCTCCCCGCGCCACCAGCCGGCGGCCCGGAACCGCTCCGCGACCTCGGGGGGCGGCGCCAGGTCCA
The DNA here is from genome assembly GCF_057371075.1 of Streptomyces sp. WAC03905. NCBI lineage: Bacteria > Bacillati > Actinomycetota > Actinomycetes > Kitasatosporales > Streptomycetaceae > Streptomyces > Streptomyces sp. WAC03905. The sequence continues at coordinate 1,721,305 of NZ_JBXYDZ010000003.1, read as the reverse complement.
GCGGCCGGGCGGGTGTGCCGGTCAGGCCCATCGGCCCACCGCCCCGGCGACCTGCACCCGGGAGGAGCATCCCAGGCGGCGCATGACCTGCCGCACGTGGTTGACCACCGTCCACTCGGATATGTCCAGCCTGACCGCGATCTGACGATTCGTCATTCCTTCGGAGATGAGCAGCGCTACCTGTACCTGGCGCGGTGTCAGCGACTGCTCCTCGGGGGCCGGCCCGGCCGACGGGCGCCGCGCCGGCGCGGGCGCCGACAGGGCCTCCGCCACCGCCTCGGACGCGGTCATCCGTACGCCTTCCGCCCAGGCCAGTGCGAAGTCCGTCCAGTCCAGGCGGGCGCCCAGGTCCGTCCGGGCCCGCTCGGCCGCCGACCGCCACGCGTCCGGCACCGCGGCGCCCGTCGCGGCGCGCAGGGCGTCGGCCGCCGCCAGCAGCCGCACCGTCCGCGGCCGCTGGGCGGGCGCCGTGCGCATCAGCAGCAGCGCGAACTCCTCCAGCGTGCCGGGTAGTTCGCTCCGCTCGCCGACGGCCCCGTAGAGCCGCAGACCCTCCCGCAGTGCCCGGTCCGCCAGGACCGGCTCGTCACCGTCCACGGCCAGCGCGGCGTCCGTGCGCAGGGCGGCCGCGAGCCCCCGCCCGTCCCGGCTCCGCCGCAGCGCCTCGACCGCCCGGTCCAGCAGCTCCCGCGCCCGGCGGCGGTCTCCCTCGGCCCGCAGGACACCGGCGAGCGAGGCGGCCGCCCCGGCGGCGCCCGCGGTGACGCCCATCGCCTCCAGCGCACTGTGCGCGGTCACCAGCACGGCCCGGGCCCCCGGCGGGTCACCGGCCGCCAGCAGGGCCGCGCCGAGGTGGGCGGAGACGAGCGCGTTCTGCCGACGGTCGCCGACGGCCCGGCCCAGGGTGAGCGCGTACCGGTGCCGGCGGACCGCCTCCTGCGGATCGCCCAGGGCGAGCGCGAACACCCCCGACATGTCGGCGAGACGGGCCCGCACGGCGTCCGGCAGCTGCGGACCGCTCTCCCCGTCGAGCTCGTCGCACCACTCCAGGCCCTCCCGCAACCGTCCCTGCGCCAGCCAGGGCAGGCGGCAGCCGAGGACCACGGCGGCGGCCGCCCCGGCGTCGCCCCGCTCGCGCAGCCGCCGCACGGCCGCGCTCACGTTGGCCCCCTCGGCGGCCAGTTCCCGCAGGAGACGGTCCTGTCCGGTTCCCCGCAGCCCGGCCCGGGCGGAACCCGCCAGGGCCCGGTAGCGCTCGGCGTGCGCGTCCCGGGCCGCGTCCTCGCCGCCCGCCTCCGCCAACGCCTCGCGCGCGGCGGAGCGTACGGGCTCGGAGACGGCCAGCCGCAGCTCACCGCGTTCCTCACCCACCACGACGAGCAGGCCGCGGTCCATCAGTGCGTCGACGGCCGGCTCCGCCTCCAGCCCCGCCGCCGCCAGGCCGAAGCCCGGCTCGTACACCGACAGCCGGCCCAGCAGGGCGCGGGCCGGGGCGTCCAGTCCGCGGCAGCTCCACCCGGCGAGGGCGGCGAGCGAGCGGTGCCGCTCCGGCGCGTGCGCCGGCCCGCCGGACAGGACCGTCGTCCGGTCCCGCAGCCGGACCGCCAGCAGGTGCGGGGGCAGCAGCCGCAGCCGGCGCGCGGCGAGTTCGACCGCGAGCGGCAGCCCGTCCAGCAGCGTGCAGATCTCCGCGACCGCCCCGGCGTTCTCCGCGGTGAGCGCGAAGGAAGGGTCGGCGGCCCGGGCCCGCCGCACGAACAGCGCCACCGACGCCACCTCCTGCAGTTCGTGCGGATCGGCCGCGGCCGCGCCGCTGCCCGCCGGACCGCGCACCGGGCCCGGGACCGCCAGCGGGTCGAGCGGCAGCAGCAGCTCCCCGTACACCCCGAGCGGCTCCACGGCCGTGGCCAGCACCACCACCCGCGGGTCACCTGCGAGCGCCTCCAGCGCCCCCGCCGCACCCGGCCGTGCCTCGTGGTCGCAGCCGTCCAGCAGCAGCAGGACCCGGCCGGCCCCCTGCTGTGCCGCCGGTGCGGCCGAAGAGGTCCACGCCGCCAGGGCCGGCGGCGTGCCCGGCGCCCCGGCGTCCAGCACCTCCACCCCGCGGAACTCCCCGCCGATCTCCCGTACGACCTCCAGGGCCAGCCGGGTCTTGCCCACCCCGGCCCGCCCGGTGACCGTCACCAGCCGGACCAGCGGGTCCCGCAGCCGCTCGCGCAGCATGGCCGCCTCGAGCTCCCGGCCGACCGGCTCCGTCACCGGGCCGAGCGCTGCCGGCAGGGTGCCCAACGTGCTCATGGTGCTCCTTCCACAGGGTTCGCGGGGCCCGGCCGGGCCGCTCACGTGGGGACGCCGGCCGGGTGGATGCGCCACAGGCCGGGGCCGATCTCCACGGCGCGCGAGGCCGGGCCGGAGCGGGTCTCCGGCGGCAGGCTCAGCGCCCGCAACGAGCGCAGCGCGTACACCTCCAGCCGCTGGTCGCGCAGCGCGCCCGCCAGTTCCAGGCACTCGCCGAACCACGCCCGGGCGCTCTCCCGCCCCTCCCGCGCCAGCGCCAGCAGCGCCCGCGCGCGGCTCGCCTCGTACCGGCCGCGGGTGCGGCCCGGAGCCGACAGCGCGGCGAGGGCGGGCTCCAGCAGCGCCGCTGCCCGCGCCGGCTCCCCGGCGTCCAGGTGCAGTTCTGCCAGGCCCACCTGGGCGCGGGCGGCCTCCTCCTCGTCACCGACCTCGCGGGCGAGTGCGAGGGCGCCCGAGAACAGCTCGTGCGCCCGCTCCACACGCCGGTACCGCCAGGCGAGTTCGCCGAGCGAGCGCCGCATCCGGGCCTGCGCCGACCGGTCGGCGCAGCGCCCCGCCGCATCCAGCGCCAGCGCGTACACGGCCTCCCCGTCGTCCGGCACCCACCCGGCCAGGGCGTCCGTAAGCCGTACGGCCAGCGACCACAGCCCCGCCCCGTACGCGGTCCGGGCCAGGCGTACGAGCCCGCGCGCCCCCGAGTCCGACAACCGGCCCGGCTCCGCCGCGGCCGCCTCCGCGTACGCGCGGCACACCCGCTCCGCCGCCGCCCGGACCGCCTCGGGCGGTTCCTCCAGCGCCAGCCGTTCCACCGCCAGCAGCCGCAGCAGCTCCGGGAGGCGGCAGCCGTCGCGGTCCACGGCGACGAGCCGCTCGTCGGCCAGCGCCTCCATAACCGCCGAGGCCCGCGCCTCGGTCAGGTCGAGGGCGGCCGCGGCCTGCCGGGCGCCGAACCGGCCGGGCGGCAGCAGGGACAGAAGCCGGAACGCCCGCCGCTGCGGGTCGGGACACGCGGCGTAGGCGTCCAGGAGACGCGCCCGGACGTCCACGTCTCCCGTGCGCAGCACGTCCAGGCGGCCGTCCTCGTCCCGCAGCCGGTCCGCCAGGACGGCGGCCGTCCAGTGCGGACGGGCGGCGAGCTGCGCCGCCGCGGTGCGCACGGCGAGCGGCAGCCGCCCGCACAGCTCGGCGATCTCGGCGACCGTGTCGGGGCCGATGCCCGGCCCCGCGTCCAGCGCGGCCGTCCCGGCGAGCGTCCCCGGGCGGGTCCCCGCGCGCCCGGTGAACAGCCCGACGAGCCGCTGTGCCTCGTCCGGGTGCCACGGACCGAGGAGCACCGAGCGCAGACCGGGGAGGCCGGCGGGCACCCGGCGCGCCACGATCAGCACCACGGCGTCCCGCAGGGCCGGCAGGAGCGGCCGCACCTGGGTCTCCGAGCCGACCCCGTCCAGGACCAGCAGCAGCCGGGGGGCCCGCGGGGCGCCGTCCGCGGGGCCGGCGCCGGACCCGGCGGGGGCGGGCAGCAGCCGTTGCAGGGCCGCCGCGTCCGACGGCAGGCCCGGACCGGCGCCGTCGCGCAGGTCCAGGTGGAGCAGGCCGTCGGGGAAGGCGTCCGCGACCCGGTGCGCCGCCTGGACGGCCAGCGCGGTCTTCCCGGCGCCCGGCATGCCCGTCACGGCGACGCAGCCGCCGGCCGGGGCACTGCGCAACATCCGCTCCAGGCGGTTCAGTTCCTCCGTGCGGCCGGTGAAGCAGGGGTCGGCGGCGGGCAGCGCGCCGAGCACCGCGGCCGGGACGGCGGCGTCCGCTCCCTCGCCCGCACCGGTCGCGGAGACGGCCGCCGGCCCGTCGTGACCGGGGGACCGGCCCGTCCCGGCCGGCCCGACCGCCGCCGGAGCGGTTCCCGCGGAGCGGCCCGGTCCGGTGGCCCCGCCCCCGGCGCGCGTCAGCGCCGGGTCGCCCTCCAGGATGCGCCGCTGGAGCCGGGTCGACGACGGGCCGGGCTCGATCCCCAGCTCCTCCACGAGGGTGCGCCGCAGCGCCGCGAACACGCGCAGGGCCTCGGCCTGCCGCCCGCACCGGTACAGCGCCACCATCAGATGCGTGTGGAACTCCTCGTGCATCCGGTGCTCGGCAACCAACTCCTGTAGTTCGGCGACCAGTTCGCGGTGCAGCCCGAGGTGCAGCTCGGCCCGGATCCGCTCGTCCAGGGCGGTGGTCCGCGCCTCGGCCAGCCGCACGGCGGCACCCTCCAGCACCGGCCCGTGCGGGGTGTCCGACAGCAGCGGCCCCCGCCACAGGGCCAGCGCCCGCCGCTGCAGATCGGCCGCGGCCGCGAAGTCCGACGCCTGCAGGGCCTGGTGACCCCGCCGGAACAGGTCCTCGAAGGCGAGCGCGTCGACGGAGTCCGCGCCGACCCGCAGCAGGTAGCCAGGGCGCCGGGTGACCAGGGCCTCGCGGCCGTTGTCCGGATCGGCGCCGTGGAGGGTCTTGCGCAGGTGGGACACGTACACCTGGAGGGTGGTCGTCGCGGTGCGCGGCGGCGCGTCCGGCCACAGCTCGTCGATGAGGCTCTCCACCGACACGACCTCGTTCGCGCGGATCAGGAGCGTGCCGAGGACGACCCGCAGCTTGGCGGCCTGCGGAGCGTACGAGGGCTCCCGGCCGGCGTCTGTGGCCGCCGCCGCGCCGGTGACCTCCAGCGGGCCCAGGATCCCGAAGCGCATGGTGCTCAGTGGTCCTGCACCACGGTGGTGCGCGCCTCGGCCACCGCGCGCCGCCGCTGGGTCAGGGTGAGCGTGACCGAGACGGAGGGCCGGCCCTCGTCGTCGCGTCCCAGCGGTCCGGCCACTGCGACGCAGCGCAGCGGAAGTTCGCGTTCCGCGGGGCCGCGGAAGTGGATCCGGCAGGCGCCGAGCGTGCTGTGCGCGGCGCCCAGCCCGTGCGCGCGGCCGGCGGCGAGCAGCGAGGTCTGGCGCAGCGCCTCCAGCAGGTGCAGGCCGGAGTACTGGCCGTCCTCGCCGGTGAAGAGGGGGCTGACGGGGGTCGGGAGCAGCCAGGTGCTCAGCCGGCCCCGCGAGACGTCGGTGGGTTCGCTGATCACGATGTTCTCGGGCGCGTAGCGGCCCGCCTCGGCGGAGTCGGCCGGGCGCAGCGGGCCGTCCGGCGCGTCGTCGATCTCCGGCGCGGCCTGCAGGGCCCGCCGGGAGTGCTCCACGTGCTTGCGGTACAGCTTCGGCATGAGGAAGACCAGTCCGGCGGTGCCCGTCGCGCACGGGCGGCCGTCGATGGTCACCCGGAGGTCGAAGTCCAGACCGCGCGGCACCTCGGCCACCACGTTCGCCGGACGGGCCCGGATGTGGGTGGCCAGGGGCACCGGGCGGGGGCCGCCCGGGTCCGTGCGCCAGGCGGAGAGGTCGGTGAAGTCGAGGGTGAAGCGGTAGAACAGGCCGGGCCGGTCGTCCGGGACGCCGAAGTAGCGGTGGCCGACGAACTCGCCGATCTCGCGGACCGTCTCGGTCGCGATCTGCAGGTCGTGGAAGCGGCCCGGGCCGTCGTTGAAGAGCGGGTGGGTGACGGGCGTCGCGCCGACGAGGGTGAAGTTCTCCTCGCCCAGGCTGGGTGCGTCGAGGGCGTAGTACGCCCGCGAGGGCGGGTGGTGGATCAGGTGCTGGGTGCCCGCGGTCGCGTGTCCATGGATGGTGGGGGGCGAGGCCGTGCCGTGGTCGACTGTCATGTCCCTCTCCTTCTCTGCAGCCATGGTGGGGCGGTCGCCGAGCGGGCGGCCAGCCGGAACCGGTGTCAGCAAAGTGCATGGCAGGAACTCGTCCGGGCCGTCCGGACGGGCCCGGAGGTCCGGGCTTTAGCGACACCCATGCCGGCTGCCGGAGTGTGGGTACCCGAGAGCCCCCGTCAAGTCCCGCGCGGTCAGTGGGACTTCACGGACCCGAGCCAAGGCCCCGCCCCCTGGGGGCATCCCCCACCCCTCGTGCGCGGGGCCTTGGCACCCCCGCCCCCTCACCCCCAGCTTCCCCCGTTCACCCCGCTCTCCCCGATCCCGGAAGGGAGCCCCGATGGCCACCACAGGGACCGCGCGCACGCGAGGCGCGGCACCGTCCGCCCCCGCCCACGTCCCCGTCCCCGCCCCCGTCCCGCCGGCCGGCCCGCCGGCCCGGACGCGGTTCGGCTACGCCTCGGGTTCCCTCGTCACCGCCACCTTCACCACGCTCCCGGGCCTGCTGCTGCTCCCGTACCTCACCGACACCCTGGGCGTGGGCGCCGCGCTGGCGGGCCTGGTCGTGTTCGTGCCCAAGGCCTGGGACGCGCTGCTCAACCCGCTCGTCGGACGCGTCAGCGACCGTACGCGCACCCGCTGGGGCGCCCGCCGCCCGTACGTCCTGTGGGGCGGGCTCGCCATGGCCGCGGGCTTCGCGCTGACGTTCGCAGGCCCGCTGCCGGGCACCGCGGGCGCCTGGTTCACCGCGTCCGGATACCTGCTCACCGCCACCGCCTTCGCCTTCTTCCAAGTGCCCTACGTGGCCATGCCCGCCGAGCTCGCCCTCCGCGACGAGGACCGCACGCGCCTGGTCGGCGGCCGGGTCGCGGTCATCGGGGTGGCCGCGCTGGTCACCGGTGCCGCCGCCCCCGCCCTGATCGACGCCGGGGGCGGCGGTGTCGCCGGGCACCGCTGGGCCGGCGTCTTCGGCGCCGCGGTCATCGCCCTCGGCGCGCTCTGGGTCTTCGCCGGCACCTCCGGAGCCGGCTCCTCGGGCTCCTCGGGCTCCTCCGGCCCCCCAAGGTCCAGCGACCCCTCCGGGCCCGGGCCCGGGTCCGGCCGTGCCCACGGCTCCGGTCCGTCCGCCCGCAGCCGGGCCGCCGCGGGGGAGGCCGGCCTGCGCCGGCAGTTCGCCACGGCCCGCGCCGACCCCTCCTTCGCGGCGCTGCTGCGGTGCGTGGTCGTCCAGTCCGTGGCCACCGGCGTCCTGCTCGCGGGCGCCCCCTACTTCGCCGACCACGTCCTGCGGGACTCCGCCGGCGTGGGCCCCCTCGTCGTCGCGTTCGTCGCCCCCAACCTGCTGACCGTCCCGCTCTGGTCGCGGCTGAGCGGACGCCATGGCTACGCCCTCGCGTCCACGCTGTTCGCCGCCGGCTGCCTGCTGCTCCTCGCGGCCCCCGTGCTGCCCGCCGCGGCGGTGCCGGCCGCCATGGTCCTCGCCGGCACCGGCCACGCCGGCCAGCTGCTGTTCCTGTACGCCATGCTGGCGCGGTGCACAGCCCGTGCCGGGCGCGGCGGGGCGGGCATCCTGTCGGGGCTGTTCACCACCGGTGAGGGGCTCGGGGTCGCCGCCGGACCCTTCGTCTTCGGACTCGTCCTGCAGCTCACCGGCTACGCCTCCTCCGGCACCGGCCGCGCCGCGGAGCAGACCGCGACCGCCGAACTGGGCGTCCTGGCGGGCTTTGCCGCCCTGCCGGCGCTCGCCACCGCGGCCGCCGTCGTCCTGCTGCGGGGGTACGTCGACCCGCAGGCCCCTACCGACCCCTGAACGCCCGCCGTACGGATGACACGGGTAGGCGGAGCCCCGCGGGCGCCGCATGATGGGGCGAACGTGGACCGGGCGCATCGGGGGACGGCGTGACGTACGCACAAGGACGGGACGCGGCCCAGGTCGGCTTCGGCCCCGCCGTGCGCGCCCTGATCGAGGAGGAACTGCTCCCGGACCGCGGCGTCGTCGTCCGTACCGGGACGTACGTGGTCGACCCGCCCTTCTTCGGCAACGGCGACATCGGCCGCGTGGCCGTCTGCGGCGCCGTCAACGAACTGGCCGTCACCGGCGCCGCACCCCGGCACGTCGCCCTCGGCATCGTGCTGGAGGCCGGGCTCCCGCTGGAACTGGTCCACCGGCTGACCCGTTCGGTGCGGGAGGCCGCCGCCGAGGCCGGGGTCTCCATCGCCGCCGTCGACACCCAGGTCGTCCGGGCCGGCGAGGCCGACCGGGTCTTCGTCACCACCACCGCGTTCGGAGTGCCGGACGGCGGCCCCGCCCTGGAACTCCACGCGGTCCGGCCGGGGGACCGCATCGTCGTGACCGGGCCGCTCGGCAGCCACGCCGCCCACCTGGTGTCGCTGCGCGACGGCCTGGGGTACGAACACCACGTACCCAGCGACTGCGCCCCCCTCGGCGGCCTGCTGCGGACGGTGCGCTCCGACGTCCGGCACGCCCGGACCGTGGTCGCGGGCGGCCTGGCCGAGGTACTGCGGCGGACCGCGGCGGGCCTCGGCCTCACCCTGCGCGTCGACGAGTCCGCGCTGCCCGTGCGCCACGCGGCCCGGGTGGCCCTCGGCGCCCGCGGACTCGCCCCGCTGGACGCGGCGTGCGCCGGCTGTCTGTGCCTCTTCGTCCCGCCCGGGCGCACCGGCCGGGTCCTCGCGGCGTTGCGCGAGCACCCCCACGGGCGGCGGGCCGCGGTCGTCGGGGAGGTCACCGCCGACCCCCTGGGCGACGTCGAGTTCCTTTCCCCCGACGGGCGCCTGCGCGGGCGCACCGTGCCCGCCGGCTCCGTTCCCGAACGCCTCCTCTGACCCACGCGGACCCCGGCGTCCCGCGGTCCCAAGTGCGTTGGATGAACAGTCGGTTGATCCGCCGGTGGAACGCCCCGTGGCCGCATATGCTCGGCGCGTACCTCCGTACACCTGACCAGGGGAACGTCAGAGCACGGGAACGTCCGACCGCCAGCACATCTGTTCATCAGTCATCCGTGCATCCGCACGTCCGCGCCCTCGCGCGTCCGTGCGCAGCACGTCTCACCAGGGGGACCGCGCCGTGAGTGTCCGCATTCAACCCACCTCGCAGGTCGACGGGAGCGCCGAGCTCGGCGAGGGGACCACCATCTGGGATCTGGCGCAGATACGGGAGGAAGCCCGGCTGGGGCGCGGGTGCATCGTGGGGCGCGGCGCGTACGTCGGGCCCGGCGTGCGGATCGGCGACCACGTCAAACTGCAGAACTACGCGCTCGTGTACGAGCCGGCGGAGCTGGGCGACGGGGTGTTCATCGGCCCGGCCGCCGTCCTCACCAACGACTTCTACCCGCGCGCGGTCGATCCCGACGGCGCCCTCAAGCGCGACGGCGACTGGGAGGCCGCCGGGGTCGTCGTGGCCGAGGGCGCCTCACTGGGGGCCCGCTCGGTCTGCGTGGCCGGAGTCCGCGTCGGGCGCTGGGCCCTCGTCGCGGCCGGGGCGGTGGTCTCCCGGGACGTACCGGACTTCGCCCTCGTGGCCGGCGTGCCGGCCCGCCGGATCGGTTGGGTGGGCCGGGCCGGGGTCCGTCTGGTGGAACGCGACGGGGAACCGGGCACCTGGGAGTGTCCGCGCACCGGAGCGCTCCACGACGAGAAGGACGGCACGCTCACCGAGCGCGACTGACGGAATGTCGGCAATTTAGGTCACCGGCATTTCCTCAAAACCACAATCAATGAACATCCGTGGGCATAACGTGTCCCTGCACACGGGATCTGAGCAGGCAACAGGCCTTGCTCAGTGGGGGGTTGTGTACGACGAGGCACCGCGGGCAGCGCCCGGCGGAGCGTGGTTCCACCGCGCCCGCGGACGCTGCCGTGCGCGCGTGTCCCGGTCCGGAGGCATCGCTGGGGGGATCCAGACGGCAGCCTTCGGACGGCTCGTGCCCGCGGCGCCGGACGCCGCGGTCACGGGCGCCGTCACGCGCAGTCCCCCTCCACGGAATGACGACCGCCAGGTCCGTCCGAGGAAAGATCAGAGGGGGTAGGTGTGTTGGAGCCGAAGAGCTCGGACATGCGGGGTGCGAGCGGCACCCGGGGAGTCGGGGTGGGGACCCGATGACCCTCACACGATTAGGAGCACTGGCCGAGGAGGACCGGGAGCTGCACGCGCTGGCGCAGCGGCTGCTCGGGCTGGCCGAGGCGGGACTGCCCGCCATGTACCTCCCCGAGGCCGAGACCTTCGCCTTCACCAGGGCCGCGACGGTCTCGCCCGGGGGCACCCGCCGCCTCGAACTGCGGGGGACCAGCACCCGGTACGCGGCCATCACCGCGCTGGGCGCCCGGTACCTGCCCGAGGACCGCCAACGCGCCCTGTTCGGCGGACGCTCCGCCGAGGAGTTCACCGGACTGCTGGTGGAACGGCTGCCCGGGGTGGTCAACCTCGGCGACGCGGCGCTCGTCGCCTGGGCCGCCGCCGAGACCGGCCACCCGAAACTGTCCGACGCGCTCGACCGGGTCGCCGCGCTCGACCTGCCCGGCCGTCCGCAGTTCACGGTCGAGGCGGCCTGGGTGCTCTCCGCCCTCACGGCCGCCCGCGCCGTGGTGGACGTCGAGGACCGCCTCGCGGCCGCCCGCACCCGCCTGCTGTCCGCCAGGACCGGAGGCGGCCCGCTGTTCCCGCACGCCACCGGGCCCGGACCGGTGCCGGGCTACCGCGCGCACGTGGCCTGCTTCGCCGACCAGACCTATCCGCTGCAGGCGCTGGCCCGGCTGCACGCGAGCGGCGACGATCCGGAGGCCCTCGCGGCCGCCGACGCCTGCGCCGCCCGCATCGTCGACCTCCAGGGCGACGGCGGCCAGTGGTGGTGGCACTACGACGCCCGCCGGGGCGGTGTGATCGAGGGCTACCCCGTCTACAGCGTCCACCAGCACGCGATGGCGCCGACCGCCCTGTTCGACCTGGCCGACGCGGGAGGCACGGACTTCGCCGCGGCGGTCCGCCGGGGACTGCGCTGGATGACGGCGGTGCCCGAACTCGCCGGGCCCGACGGCGCGCCGCGCGAGCCGATGATCCGCGAGGACCTCGGCGTCACCTGGCGCAAGGTCTTCCGGGGCGACCCGAAGAAGGCCGTCCGGGCCGCCCGCGGCCTCACCACCCGCGTCGTCCCCAACGCCCGGCTCACACCCCTGGACGCGCTCTTCCGCCCCCGCTGGGTGGACCGCGAGTGCCGCCCGTACGAGTTCGGCTGGATGCTGTTCGCCTGGCTCGGGGGGCCGCAGAGATGAGCCGGAGCACCCTCTTCGGGGTCACCCTCGACCCCCTGACCATGGACGAGACCGTGCAGCGCTGCCTGGACGCCGTACGGCGCGGGGAGCAGATCGAGATCGGCATGGTCAACGCCGCCAAGCTGGTCAACATGCGGCGCGACCCCGCCCTCGCCGAAGCGGTCGCCGGCTGCGACCTCGTCCTGGCCGACGGCCAGGCCGTGGTCTGGGCCGGCCGCGTCCTGGGCGTCCGGCTGCCCGAACGCGTCGCGGGCATCGACCTGTTCATGCGCCTGCTCGCCGCCGCCGAGGTCGCGGACATCCCCGTCTACCTCCTCGGCGCCCAGCAGCAGGTGCTGGACATGATGCTCGGACAGATCTCCGAACGCTTCCCGGAACTGCGGGTCGCGGGCAGCCGCAACGGCTACTTCGGCGACGCCGAGCAGGAGGGGATCGCCGACGCCGTCGCCGACAGCGGCGCGCGCCTGCTGTTCCTCGGCATGACCTCCCCCAAGAAGGAGATCTTCACCGCCGGCTACGGCAAGCGCACCGGCGCCCACGTCGTCCACGGCGTCGGAGGCTCCTTCGACATCCTCGCCGGCATCACCAAACGGGCTCCCCTGGCCTGGCAGCGGATGGGCCTCGAATGGTTCTACCGCACCCTCCAGGAACCGCGCCGCCTCGGCAAGCGCTACCTCACCACCAATGCCGCCTTCCTCGTCATGACGGTCCGCGAGCTCATCCACCGCACCCCGTCTGCCGGTTCCGCGAACAGGAGTCACTGCTGATGCGCGTCGTCGTCGTGGGACAGGGATACGTAGGCCTTCCACTGGCCGTCCGGGCCGCCGAGGTCGGCCACCAGGTGATCGGCTACGACGTGGACGCCCGGCGGGTCAAGAGCCTCGCCGCCGGCGAGTCCTACGTGGAGGACGTCTCCTCCGAACGCCTCGCCCGCGCCCTGGAGCGCGGCACCTACCGGCCCAGCGAACTCGCCCGGGACTGCGGCGGATTCGACGTCGCCGTCGTCACCGTGCCCACCCCCTTACAGGACGGGGCGCCCGACCTGCGCTACATCGAGGAGTCGGCCCACACCCTGGCCCGCTTCCTGCGCCCGGGTGCGACCGTGGTCCTGGAATCCACCACCTACCCGGGCACCACCGAGGAACTGTTCGCCCCGATCCTGGAGGATGGCTCCGGACTCACCGCCGGCGCCGACTTCCACCTGGGCTACAGCCCGGAACGCATCGACCCCGGCAACACCGTCTGGGGCTTCCAGCAGACGCCCAAGGTCGTCTCCGGCGTCGACGCCGCCTCCCTGAAGGCCGTCGAGGCCTTCTACGGACAGCTCGTCGACACCACCGTGCCCGTCCGCTCGCCCAAGGAGGCGGAGCTGGCGAAACTGCTGGAGAACACCTTCCGGCACGTGAACATCGCCCTCGTCAACGAGATCGCCATGTTCGCCCGCCACCTCGACATCGACGTCTGGCAGTCCATCGAGGCCGCCTCCAGCAAGCCCTTCGGCTTCATGAAGTTCACCCCCGGCCCGGGGGTCGGCGGACACTGCCTGCCGATCGACCCCTCGTACCTGAACTGGCGCGTCCAGCGCGAACTCGGCCAGAACTTCCGCTTCGTCGAACTCGCCAACGACATCAACAACCACATGCCCGAGTACGTCACGCGCCGCGTGATCGACGCCCTCAACTCCAAGCGCCGCTCCGTCAACGGCTCCCGGGTCCTGCTGCTCGGCCTCGCGTACAAGAAGAACACCGGCGACGCCCGCGAGTCGCCCGCCGTACGCATCGCCGAACTGCTCCTCGACATGGGCGCCAAGGTCCGCGCGGTCGACCCGCACGTGGTGGAGAGCGTCAAGGTCGACGCCCGTCTCGCCCGGGTCGAGGCGACCCGCAAGGAGCTGGCTGCCGCCGACGTCGTGGTCCTGCTCACCGACCACGACTCCTTCGACTACCAGATGATCACCGAGCACGCCTCCTTCGTCCTCGACACCCGCAACCGCATGACCGGCCCGAAGGTGGAGGTGCTCTGAACCCATGGCCAGGATCGTCTGCGTCGCCGGGGCGCGCCCCAACTACATGAAGATCAAACCGGTGATGGACGCACTGGAGCGCCGCGGCGCCGAGGTGGTCCTCGTCCACACCGGACAGCACTACGACCCGTCCATGAACGACGTCTTCTTCCGCGACCTCGGCATCCGGCCGCCCGACCGGTACCTGGGCGCCGGGTCGGGCAGCCACGCCCAGCAGACCGGCCGGGTGATGGCCGCCTTCGAGCCCCTCGTCGAGGAACTGGCCCCCGACGCCGTCGTGGTCGTCGGGGACATCAACTCCACCCTCGCCTGCGCCCTGGTGACCGCGAAGGCCGGCCCGCTGCTGGCCCACGTGGAAGCGGGCCTGCGCAGCCGCGACTGGAGCATGCCCGAGGAGGTCAACCGGGTCGCCACCGACCGGGTCAGCGACTACCTGCTGGCCCCCTCGCCCGACGCCGCCGAGAACCTGCGCGCCGAGGGCTACCGCGAGGACCAGATCCACGTCGTCGGCAACGTCATGATCGACACCCTCCTCGCCAACCTCGACCGCGCCCGGCAGTCCGACGTCCTGGACCGCCACGGGCTCACCCGCGGCGGATACGGACTGGTCACGCTGCACCGGCCGGCCAATGTGGACGACCCGGGCGCGCTGCGGGGCCTGCTCAAGGCCCTCGGCGAGATCGCCGGACGCTGCCCGCTGCTGCTGCCCGTGCACCCGCGGGCCGCCGAGCGGCTGGCCGCGGTCGGCGTCCCCGACGGCATCCGGCTCGTGCCGGCCGCCGGGTACCTCGACTTCATCGCCCTGCAGGACTCCGCGCGCCTGGTGCTCACCGACTCCGGGGGCGTCCAGGAGGAGACCACCGCGCTGGGCGTGCCCTGCGTGACCCTGCGCGAGAACACCGAGCGTCCCGTCACCGTGTCGGAGGGCACCAACGTCCTGGCCGGCACCGATCCCGACCGGATCGTCGCCACCGTGGACCAGGTGCTCGACGATCCGCCCGCGCCGCGCTGCCCCGCCCTGTGGGACGGCCGCGCCAGCGAGCGCATCGCCGCCGTCCTCCTCGACGGCGGGACCGCCCGTACCCGGCCCAGACCCACCGACCTCGTGCCGGCCGCCGGGCACGGACCGCAGTAACCGGGAACATCCGCAACAAGGGGGAAGACCATGGACCTCGCCGAGATAGGGCGGGTCATGCGCAGGCGCTGGTACGTGCTGCTGCCCGGCCTGCTGCTGACAGCGGCACTGACCGCCGCCGTGCACCTGCTGATCCCGGTGGAGTACCGGTCCCAGAGCACCGTGACGCTGCTCAACTCGTCGAAGGCCACCGAGGCCTTCGACGGCAACCCCTTCCTCAGCACCCAGGCCTCGCTCACCGGCATGGCCGACGGCCTCGCCCGCAACCTCAACTCGGACGGCGCCAAAGCCGACCTGAAGGCCCTCGGCGTCACCGGCAGGCACGAGGTGAAGATCGCCGACAACGCCCAGGGCCCCTTCATGTGGCTGACCGTCACCGGCACCGACCCGGCCGCCGTCCTCGCGTCCGGTGAACTCCTCTCCTCCTACGCCGACAAGAGGCTCAAGGAGTTCCAGACCCAGCAGTCCGTCGCCCCCGAGGCCATGATCCGGATGGCGACGATCGTGCCCCCGCAGAAACCGGAGGCGCAGACCAAGACCAGGCTCCAGTACATCGTCATGGTCGGCGCGCTCGGCTTCGTCCTCAGCCTGGTCGCCACCTTCTTCGTGGAGGCCCGGCGGCGCACCCCGCGCGGCGAGGACCGCCCGGCCCCCGCCGGGAAGCCCGCGGCCGCGGCCGCGGCCGCCGCACCCGCCGCGACACCCGCCGCCGCGACACCCGCCGCCGCGGCACCCGCCGCGACCGACGAGACCATGGCCCTGCGCACGGTCGGCTCCGGCGGGGCGGGGTCACCGTGACCGACACCGGAACCAGCACGCAGACCACCCCGGCGGCGCCCTCGCTGGGAAGCAAGGTCGGCTCCGCCGCCAAGTGGAGCCTGATCAACACGGTCGTCATGCGACTCGGCAACTTCGCGACCGGCATCGTCCTCGCCCGCTACTTCCTCGGGCCCGAGGCCTGGGGCGTGTACGGCATGGCTCAGACCGTCCTGCTCGTCCTGCTTTCCGCGAACGAACTCGGCGTCTCCCTCGCCATCGTCCGCTGGGAGGGCGACCCGCGCCGCTTCGCCCCCACCGTCCTCACCCTCAGCGCCGCCTCCAGCTGCCTGCTGTACGCCGTACTGTTCGCGACCGCCCCGGCCGTCGCCGACGTCCTCGGCTCGCCCGAGGCGTCGGGGGTCCTGCGGGTCATGTGCCTGTGCGTGGTCCTCGACGGGCTGTCCCAGGTCCCCGCCGGCTTCCTCACCCGGGAATTCGCGCAGGGCCGGCGGATGGCAGTCGACGCGCTCAACTTCGTCCTCAGCACCGCCGTGACCCTGCTGCTGGCCGTCCAGGGCTGGGGCGCCATGAGCTTCGCCTGGGGATCCGTCGTCGGCAACGTCGCCGCCCTCATCGGCTGCTGCCTCGCCGCGCCCGGCACCCTGAAGTTCGGCTGGGACCGCGCACAGGCCCGCGCCCTGCTGACGTTCGGCCTGCCGCTGGCCGGAGCCAGCATGCTCGCCCTCGGCGTGGTCAACGTGGACACCATGGTCGTGGGTTCCACCCTGGACCCCCTCGCCCTCGGCTTCTACGTCCTCGCCTTCAACATCTCCGGCTGGCCCGTCCGCATCATCTCCGAAGCCGCCCGCCGCGTCTCCTTCGCGGGCTTCTCCCGGCTGGCCGGGTCACCGCAGGCGCTGGCCGCCGGCTTCGCCCGGGCCCTCGGCGTGGTGACGTCCGCCACCGTCCCGCTGTGCGTCCTGCTGGCCGCCCTCGCCGCACCCGTCATCGAACTCGTCTACGGCGCACGCTGGCTGCCCGCGGCCGGGGCCCTGCCCTGGCTGATGGCACTCGGCCTCGTCCGCATCGGCTGCGAACTCGCCTACGACTGCCTGGTGGCCGTCGGCCGCCGCCGTTCCCTCATCGGCGTCCAGGGCCTGTGGCTGCTCGTCCTGGTCCCCGCCCTCGTGATCGGCGCCCGCGGCGGCGGCATCGTCGGCGTGGCCCAGGGACACGTCGCCGTCGCCTGCGCCGTCGTGGTCCCGGTGTTCCTCCTCGCGCTGCACCGCGGCGGCATCCGCCTGGGCACCCTCGTACGGGCCTGCGCCTGGCCGCTGCTCGGCGGCGCCGTGATGGCCGCCGTGCTCGTCGTACTGGAACGCTCCCTCGGCGACTCGGTGCCCGCGCTCCTCGCGACCGCGACCGCCGGTACCGCGGCGTACGCCGCATGCCTCCTGCCCGCCCGAAAAACGCTCCGAGGATAGGCGACCGGCCATGTTACGGAACCGAAGGCGCCTCGTGGCGTGGCTGCTCGCCGGGGTGGTCCTGGCCGTCGTCCTCACCCTGTACGACGCCGACCGCACCGGGGTGAGCGACCCGAAGGCCGCCCCCTCCGCGACCCCGTCGGACACCGTCCCCGGTACACCGGCGCCCGCCACCGGCGGTGCGCCGAGCCCCTCCGCCACCACCTCCCCGGCCCCCTCGCCCGGAACGGGCGAAACGTCACCGGCCCCCTCCGCCACCGGCTGCACCACACCCGGAGCCTGCGGATACCCCGACGCCGACAGCACCGGCCCGCGCATCGCCCTGGAGCGCCACGACACGGGCAACATGTCCGTCAAGAAGAACGGCACCGTCATCAGGGGCTGGGACATCCGCGGCTCGCTCGACATCTACGCCGACGACGTCACGGTCATCGACAGCAGGATCACCTCCACCAACTGGTGGGGGATCAACCTGCGCCCCGGATTCAGCGGCCTCAAGGTGCTGCACACCACCATCACCGCCGTACCGGGCAAGGGCCCCGACAACGGCGGCGTCAACTACGCCGTCTCCAACATGGGCGGCAGCTCCATCGAGGTCGGCTGGTGCGACATCTCGGTGTTCGGCAACGCCCTGTCCATGGGCCAGGGCGACCTGCACGACAACTACGTGCACGACCTCGTCGCCTTCCGCAACCAGGGCGGCGAATGGCAGCACACCGACGCCGTCATCAGCGGCGGGGGCAACCGGGGCCGGCTGACCGTCCGGCACAACACCCTCCTCAACGCCACCCCCGTGGACAGGGGAGCCACCGCCGCCGTGGGCCTCTTCGCCGACACCGGGGTCGTCTCCTCCGTCGTCGTCGAGGACAACTGGCTGGCCGGCGGCGCGTACGCGCTCTACGGCGGCGGCCCCGGCGCCACCGGCATCCGGGTCACCGGCAACGTCTTCTCCACCCAGTACCACCCGGCCAGTGGCGCCTACGGCCCGGTCACCGCCTGGAACGCGGGCGGCGCCGGGAACGTGTGGAAGGACAACCGCATGTCCGACGGCCGCCCGGTGGAACCCGCCCCCTGACCATCCACCCACCACGGAGAATCCACGATGCGCCGTATCGCCCGGGCCCCCTGGGAACTGCTCAAGCGGGCCTTCGGCTGGCTGGTGCTCTTCGAGACCCGCAACAAGATCCTCCTCCTGCCCTCCGCGCTCCGGCTGCGACGCTTCGAGGAATCCGAGACCACCCGCCTCGCCGCCCTCCTGGGCCAGCCGCCGGCCGCCCGGGTCGCCACCGTGATCGCCACCCACCGGCGCCCGGACGCACTGCGCGCGGCCGTCCACTCCGCCCTGGCCCAGACCGTCACCGACCAGGTGGTCATCGTCGTCGACGACGGCGCGGGACTCCCCGAACTACCCCCGGATCCACGCCTGTTCGCCGTCTCCCTGGCCCGCAACACCGCGACCGCCGGGGTCGTGCGCAACGTCGGCATCCGGCTCACCCGCTCCCGGTACGTCGCCTTCCTCGACGACGACAACCTGTGGGAGCCCGACCACCTGGAACAGGCCCTCGCCGCACTCGACGCGGCCGGCGGGCCCGACGCCGTCTACACGGCGCTGCGCCGGATGCTGCCCGACGGCACCGAACACGACGTCCTGTCCGTGCCCTTCGACCGCCGCCGGGCCGCCCACGAGGCCTTCCTCGACACCAACGCCTTCGTCGCCCGACGCAGCCGTGCCCTGCACTTCAGCAGGCTGCGGCGCACCCCCGACGTGCTGCCCCGCGAGGACTGGGAACTCATCCGCCGCTACGCCCGCCGCCACGAGGTACGCCACCTCCCCCGCCCCACCGTCCGCTACCTGGTCAACCCCGCCAGCTTCTACACCACGTGGGACACCCGCGACCGTCCTTGAGGCCACCACCACGGCCGACGGCGGCCGCATCCTGTCAGGAGTGCCCCTTACCTGGAGAAACGGGTATGACGCCGGTCGTGCGGATGCCGTAGGTTCCTGCCTGGCCCGGCCATCGCGGCGCGCCCTTTCCCGTCCTTCACCCGTGGGGGTTCTTCAGCATGTGCGCAGCTCCGGCCGATTCGCCGGCCCCGTCCCCGGATGCGATACCCGTTGTCCAGGGCGTGCGGGTGGGTGCGGCCGTGGGCTTGGCCGTCGCGCTGACCGTGATGTGCGTGGTTTCCATCGGGTGCGGCGCATTCGCCGTGCATGCGGACTGGACGACGTGGGAGCTCATGGGCCGGCTTCTCTCCGACCCCGGTTCGGTCGGCGATGCCGACCTGGGACGCGGCGAGAGCCTGATTCTCCTGGCCGCCTCGGTCCAGTCCAAGGTCTTGATCGTCACGTGCGTCGTGTTCGTCGTCTGGTTCCACCGGGCGCGCGCGAACGCCCGGGTCTTCGCTTCGGGTTCGGACACGCCCTCATCCGGTGTGGCCGTTGGGGCCCGGTTCGTGCCGTTGGCCAAGCTCTGGCTGCCGTACCGGATCGCGGCGACCACCTGGGAGTCGAGCAGGCCGCTCAGGGCCGACGACGGCTACCGCGGCTTCCCGTCAACCCTGGTCAGTCTCTGGTGGGGCGCCTTCCTGACCGCCCGGGTCCTGGGGTGGTGCGGGGGCATGGCCTACCGCCTCGCCGAGAGCCCCGGCGCCGTTCGCTACACGGCCGCGGCCATGCTGGTGGGGGACGTCCTCGACATCGTGGCCGCCGTCCTCGCGCCGCTCTTCGCCCTCACGCTGACGGCCATGCAGCGCACCCGGTCCGCCCAGGGGCCCGTCGCCGCGGTCGTACGGCTCTGACGGCACGGGGTTGGGTACAACCGCCCGTGATGCTCGTCAGGGGGTGCCTGGGCGGGCGGGTGCGATCAGGGCGCGGGCGGCCGCCAGGCTGGCCGGGCGGCCCAGGGCCGCGCGGGAGGACTCCCGCAGCAGCACGGCCGCCCGGAAGGCGGTGGTGGCCGCCAGGCCGTGACGGCGCCGGTACAGCCGCACCCGGTTCACCGTCAGCAGCGCCCACAGCCGCGGCGACACCCGGGAGTCCCCGCCCAGGTGGGTGGCCGATGCCGACGGCTCCAGCCGGGTCACGAAGCCGAGGTCGCGGGCCCGCAGGCAGTACTCCGTCTCCTCCGAGTACAGGAAGAACGACTCGTCCCACGGCCCGCACACGGCCAGGCACTCCCCGGACAGGGCCATCAGGGCCCCCGTCGCCCAGTCCGCCACCGTCTCCCGCTCGTACGCCGCCCGGTCGGTGACCAGCTCGCTCCAGCGCGGGAAGCGCCCCGCCCGGCGGTTGCCGATCACCGCCTCGCCCAGCGCCCGGGTCACGCTCGACTCGCGCCGCAGCGACAGCAGGAGCGTCCGGCCGTCCTCCTCGTACAGCAGCGGAACGCTGATCCCGACCCGCCCGCCACCCGGCTGCGGGGCGCCGAGCGCGTCGACGAGCACCTTCGCGCAGCCGCGCCGCATCCGGACGTCCGGATTGCACACCACGGCCGCCCGGAAGCCGCCCTCCCATCCGGCGGCGGCCGCCAGCGCGGCGTTCACCCCGGCCGCGTACCCGGCGTTGCGGCCGGTCCGGACGACCGTCGCGTCCGGGGCCAGCGCACGGACGACCTCCACCGTGTCGTCGGCGGAGTCGTTGTCGGCGACGACGAGACGCCAGTCGAGCCCCGCCATGCCCTCCGGCAGCGAGGCGAGGAACTCCGGCAGGACCTGCGCACTGTTCCAGGTGACGACGAGGACCGCTACCGGACCGGAGCCGGAGCCGACGAGGGACTCGGCAGACGCTGATCGTGCTGACCGGCGGGAAGACATGGGAACTCCACGGATCGGGGCTTCGGCGCAGCGCGCCGGATGAAGCCGAGGTAACTGCCTCCGGCGGCGATCGTCAGGAAGAACATCCCGGCGAACATCGGGAAGCTGAGTGCGTCGAACGTGGCGCTGACGACCAGGGCGACGACGGCGGACGCAAAGAACGCCTGCCCCAGCTCCCGGTCGGACTCGCCGACGGCCAGCCGGCGGATCGCCCCGCCCTGGTGGATGCCGGTGAGGAAGAGGAAGAGCAGCGAGAGCAGCCCCACCAGCCCCGTCTCGGCGAGGGTCAGCATGTACTGGTTGTCGGTGAAGAAGTAGAGCTCGGGAATGAAGGTGCCCAGACCCCGCCCGAACAGGGGACGCTCGTCCAGGTAGGGGACGATCGCGCTGTACTTGACCGTACGGGCCTGGGTACTGCTGTCGGAGTTCGACAGGAAGGACGCGAACAGCGCCGTGATCGTGCCGATCAGCCCCGGAATGATCACCTTGAAACAGGCGACCGCACCCACCAGCACACCGATCGCGGTCCACCGCCGCTGCGGCTTCCACCGCGGCACCATCACCAGGACCACGATCAGCGCCCCGATGATCGAGGTGCGCGACACCGTCAGCGGCAGCGCCCCGCCCATCAGCGCCACCGGCGCCCAGCGGCGCCAGGCCTTCAGATGGCGCCGCACCGGATCGAAGGCCTGCTGCACGGCGAAGGGCAGCAGCAGCGCCAGCATCCCGCCGAACTCCAGCGGCTGCGCCGTCGTGGACCGCGGCCGGGTGAACGCCCCGCGGTCCAGGGTCGTGATCTGGGGAACGCCCGACGTCAGCCCCGGGATGCTGATGCTGTCGGCGATGTTGGTCGCGGTGAAGAAGTCGTAGAAGCCGACGGCCGCCACGATCGCCCCCATCACCACGGCCCGGCGCATCAGCACGTCCAGGCGCTTGCGGTCCTGGATCCCGGCCGAGACCAGCACGACCAGCGACACCCACACCAGCAGGGCGATCAGGCCGCGGTCCGCGCCGAGCAGCTCCTTGCGCACGCTCCCGCGGCCCGCGTTCGCGATGTAGGAGGCCAGCACCGACACGGCCAGCAGCCACATCGCCACCCGCGGCAGCCGGGTACCGGCCGCCGGGCGGATCCGGCCGGCGAGCCACGTCGCCAGATACCAGAAGAGGGCCAGCAGGGCGAAGACGTTGGCCGGGGTCCCCACCCCGCCGAGGCCCGGCAGCGTCAGGTTCGACGGGATGAAGAAGGCCAGCGCCAGGTATCCGGTCAGCAGGGCGGTGGCGTCGACGTGGCGCCCCCGCGACCTGCGGCGGGCGGCACGACCCGGCGGGCGGGGGGACCCGGCCGCCCCGGCCGTCCTCTCCCGCCGCCGCCGGCGGGCCGCGAGCAGCGCGTCCGCCACGAAGGAGAGCACGAACCCGGCGGCGACACCGAGGATGAGGACCCCCAGCACCTGCTGGTAGCGGCTCTTGAGCTGCGGGACCGGGGTCTGCGGCAGCACCACCGGCGCGGTCTGCACCATGTAGGCGGGCTGTACCTTGGCCGCCGCCTGGAGCGCGTTGAGCTGCTCCCCGGCGAACCCCGTCAGGATGTTCGTCTCCTCCAGCACCCTCTCCCGGTCGGTGCCCGTGACCGTCAGCGTCAGCAGCGGCCCGGAGGTGTTCGCGGCGAACCCGACGGTGTAGGGGTCCGTCACGCCCAGGCTGTGCAGCTCACGGGCCGCGTCCGCCCCCGACAGCGTCCTGATCAGCACGTCCGCGGTCACCACCAGGGCGCCGCCCGCGTTGGAGATGGGATTGCCGAAGGCGGGCGGCAGCTTGGCCGCCGCCGAGGAGTCCAGCAGCGCCACCGAGCTCTGCGACTGGTACGCCACCGGCACCGACCGGTACAGGTGCAGCGCCGCCAGCACGCTGAGCACGACCGCCGGCACGATCACGTACCACCGGCGGCGCAGTACCGCGCCCAGTTCCCGAATGCTCACGAACACCCCTGCCGGGTAACGGATTTGATGGCGGACCTACCCGGGTCCTGCAAAGATCGGACATGAAGGAAGGGATCCCCGTGTCGCCTGGTGAGTTGGTCCGAGCGCTGCGCCGGCGCTGGTACGTCCTGGTCGTGGCGGCGCTGCTCGCGGCCGGCGGAGCGGCGGCGGTGCTGAGCCCCCGGCCGGTCCACCTCAGCTCCGCGATCGTGGTCCTCAAGCCGCCGGTGACCAGCCGGCAGCCCAACCAGCTCGCGAACCTCCAGCCGCCGCTCGCCGCCGTCTCCTACGCCGTGGTGCAGCAGTTGGAATCGCCCGCGGGAGCCGCCGAGCTCAAGGCCGGGGGAGTCGCCGGCACCTACCGGATGACACCGCGCAACAGCGGCACCAGCGTCACCCCGCGCCACCTGATCCCCTCGCTGCAGGTCCAGGTGGAGCACGCCGACCCCGATGTGGCCGACGCCTCCGTACGGAAGATCATCGAGGTCTACTCCCGGCACCTGACCGACCTCCAGACGCAGCAGGGCATCCCGGAAGCGGCCCGCATGAGCGTGGACCTGCTGGTGCAGCCGCACGCCGCCGCGCGGACCGGCGACCGCATGCGGTCGCTGGCCGGAGTGGCCCTGCTGGCCCCGGTCGCCGGGGTGGCCGTCACCCTGTGGACCGACCGGCTCCTGACACGCCGGAACCGGCGCCGGCGCGAGAGCGCCGACGCCGGTCCGCAGGACCCGCCGGTGGAACCGGTGGAGTCGGGACATCAGATGCCCCGGCGCTTCCAGGAACGCCACCACAGCCACTCGCGCCCCCGGTCGGCGACCGCCGACAGCACCAGCGGCTGAAGGTAGGGCATCACGCGCGCACCGATCCGACGGCGCCTGAGCAGCGCCCGGTACTCGCCCAGCGACGTGTAGCCGTCGGGCAGGCACTCGGCGGCGAACTCCACGAGCTCGTCGACCGGCACCACCGCGGTTCGCCCCCGGTCGTAGGCCCGGTAGGCGCGCCGCAGCGCGTACCGGGCCAGCCGGGTGCGCGCCGCCAGAGCCAGCCGGTCGGACCCCGGAAGCAGGTCGCCGCACTTGACGAGCACCGAGTCGAAGGCGACCAGGCGCTGGCGCAGGTCGTCGAGCTGCCCGCCGAAGTCCGTGGTGGACATGTTGTCACCGTGGACGCGGTAGAAGGCCTGGTCGGCCCCCTGTACGTAGCCGACGTCGGCGTGCGCCGCGAGCCGCATCCACATCTCGATGTCACCGGCGTGCGGCAGCTCCGGATCGTAGCCCCCGACCTTGCGCTGGAGACTGGTGCGGACGACCACCTCGGGCGAGGTGATGCAGCCGGTGCCCTCCCGGAACCGCCGGTCCAGCCACCACCGCCCCGGATACACCACCGACCCGGTGGACCGGGTACGGGCCGCCGGCAGCGGACCGCCGTGCCGGAAGCGCAGCGGTCTGCCGTACGCGAAGCCCGCTTCCGGATGGGCGTCGAGCAGGGCCGCCGCGCGCACCAGGGCCCCCGGGACCAGCCGGTCGTCGGCCGAGAGCAGGGCGACGTAGTCCCCGTCGGCCCACTCCAGCAGACCCTCGTTGTACGTCGCGATGTGGCCCTGGTTGCGCTCGTGGACCCGTACCTCGATCCGCGAGTCGGCGGCCGCCAGCGCCCGCGCCACGTCCGCCGAGTCGTCGGGCGAGGCGTCGTCGATGATCAGTACCCGGACGTCGACGCCCTCCTGCTCGTCCAGGACGCTCTTGACGCAGTCGGCCAGGAAGTGGCCGTACTTGTAGCAGGGGATCACCACGCTGACCGTGCTCACTGGCCGGACACCTCCGTGGAGCCGTCCGTCGACTGGAGGGAGTTCGGCAGGGTGGTGGTGAAGACCGGGCCCACCCAGTAGTTCACCGAACCGTAGGTGTTCGACGGGAAGACCGTGGCGGACCCGTACTTGTAGAGCCCGTTGCCGTTCCCGGGCGCGTCGGCCGGGGCCACGAGCGGGTAGGAGCGGTGGGCGCCGGAGAAGTAGCCGCCGTCGACCGAGTAGTTGCCGTTCGGCGCGTGGTAGGAGGCCACGTACGTGGTGCCGGCCGTGATCGGCACGGGCGTCGCGAACTGCAGCTGCTGCCAGCCGGTCAAGGTCTCGCTGCCGAAGGTGCCGGTGGCCAGCAGGGTGCCGGAGGCGGACCACAGGCTGCCCGTGTGGGTGCCGGTGTTGCCGGGGCCCTTGTAGAAGGTGACGCCGGTGATGTAGCCGTTCACCGCCGACTGGAAGCGGGTGCCCAGCTCCACCGAGTTGGCGTCGTCGCCCACGTTGGCGGTGCTCGGCGTCGCCGTGCCGTTCCACAGGGTGCACGGGCAGTTCACCACCGGAGGGTTCGCGCTGGTCGTGAAGTTCCACGAGACCGGCGCCGTCATGGCGTTGCCCCACAGGTCGGACACCTGGACGGACGCCGTGTACGTGGTGTTCAGGGCCAGTTCGGAGGAGGGGGTGAAGGTCGCGCTGTTCGAGGCGCCGAGCACCTTGGTGCCCGGGACGGTGGCGCCGCCCGCGTCCTTCACGGTGAAGGTGAGCGTCTCCGCGTCGACGGCCGTGCTGAAGGTGGCCGTCACCGCCGCCGTGATCTGGGTGCCGGTCGCGGCCGACTGCGGCGAGGTGCCCGTGACGGTGGGCGGGGTCGTGCTGGCGCCGGAGGTGTCCAGCACCGCGTCCACCCAGTAGTTGCTGCCGGTGGCGGCCTTGTTCGGGAACCCGCCCGTGCCGCTGTAGCGGTAGACGCCGTTGCCGCCGTCGGTTCCGTTCTTCAGGGCCGTGAGGGGGGCCAGGCCCGCGTCGGCCGAGGCGAAGGTGTTGTCGAAGGAGTAGCCGCCGTTCGGCGCGAAGTAGGAGGCGATGTAGGTGGTGTTGGGCTTGACCGGCACCGGGCTGGAGAAGTTCAGCTGCTGCCAGCCGGACGCCGTCTCGTTGGTGAAGGTGCCGGTGGCCAGGCGCTGGCCGGTGCTGCTCCACAGGCTGCCGGTGTGGGTCCCGGTGTTGGCCGGGGACTTGTAGAACCGGACGCCGGTGATGGAACCGGCCACCGAGGAGCGGATCTTCACCCCGAGTTCCACGGCGCTGCCGTCACCGGCGTTGACGGTGCCGGGCACGGCCGCGGCCGGCCACACGGTGCAGGGGCACTGCTGGGGACCGACGGTCAGCGGGACCGTGGTGGTCGCGCCGATGTTGACGCTGTCGTCGACCGCCCGCACCTTGATCTGCACGGGGCCCGGGGCGGTCGGCGTCCAGGTGTGGCTCCAGTTCGCCAGGCCGGTGGTCGCCTTCCAGGTGGTGCCGCCGTCGGTGGACACCTCGACCCGGGCCACCACGCCGCCACCGGTGTCGGTCGCCGTACCGGTGACGGTCACCGGCCTCAGGGCCGGCACGGTGGCGTTCGCCGCCGGGCTGGCCACGGTGATGGCGGGGCCCACCGTGTCGGTGGAGGCGGTCGAGGCCACCAGGTCGCTCTGCAGGGACTTGGGCTGGACGCCCATGTCGGCGAACACGTTCACCGTGGCCTGCTGCATCCGCTTGTCGGCGGTGACCACGGTGTCGTCCGGGTTGGAGGTGGGCATGTTGGTCAGCCCCCAGGACCACTGCACCGTGCCCGCGCCGAAGACCAGCGCGTGCGAGGTCTGGTCGCGGAAGGCCACCAGGCTGTGCGTCGCGGTGCCGTTGCCGTAGGTGTTGCCGTAGTCCTTCAGGAGCTTGCCGTCGTCGATGTCGACCGTCGTGGACGACATCTGGATCTGTCCGGCCGGACGGCTGGCGTTCTCCACGTCGCTGTCCCACTCGTAGCCGAGCGTGCCCTGCGGGAACGTGGCGGTCTGCGAGGGGGTGAGGTTCGCGACGGAGGTGTTGCGCCACAGGCGCTGCTTGGCGAACGTGCCCGGCACGGTGATCGCGTCGCTGCGGTAGCCGTTGACGCTGAACATCGAGCCCGTCAGCTGGTTCTGCGGCTGGAAGGGCCGGCCGTTCGCGGCGCTGGCCGGGTCCATGAAGGTGCCCGTCCAGATGCCGCTCGGGTCGGGGATGCCGTTGGGCTGCGGGAAGGACAGTTTGGTCTCCTTGTACGAGACCAGCGTCCGGTTGGCCGTGTTCGTGCCGTCGATGCTCGGGGCGAGCCGGGTCTTCCAGAAGATCTCGTTGCCCGCGAAGTACGTCTGGTGCTGTCCGGCGCGGCGCGCGCTGAGGGCGTTGGTGAACTGGTCCTGCGTCCAGTACTCGTCGTGCCCGGAGGACATGAAGACCTTGTGGTTGGGCAGCAGGGTCGCGCCGCGCACCGACATGTCGATCCCGGACATGTAGCTCACGTCGTAGCCGTTGCGCTCCAGCCACGCCACCATCTGGAACTCGGAACCGTAGATCCCGTTGTCCCCGCCGATGTCCATGGGCCGGTTGTAACTGACCTCGTAGGCCCGCCCGTCGGGCGCGGGACCGCCGCCGTCGTAGAGGTCCTGGCCGCCGTAGTTGTTGTACGCCTGCCAGGTCTGGTCACTGGTCTGCACGACGATGTCGGAGTGGCTGGAGTCCTTGCGGACGACGAACGGGTAGGGCATCACGCCGTTGCCGTCCGCCTGGTCGAAGTTGGCGACGTAGAGGCCGGAGACGGCGTCGGCCGGCACGGTCCACGTCGCGGTGGTGGGCCAGTTGCCGCAGTCGACCAGGCCGGTGGCGGCCTTGGTGGCGCAGGCGGCCGGGTTCCCGCCGGGCGCGAAGTTCGCCGGGTAGGTCTGCGCGGCCTGCGCCGCGGTCGACATCAGCCGGGCTCCGGTGCCCCCGTAGTGGCCCAGGCGGTACACCGAGACCCTGTACGGCGTCGGCGACTGGATCTTGAACTGCAGGGTTTCGCCGGCCTGGACGCTCGTCCGGTCGGGGAAGCCCTTGATGTCGCCGTAGGCGCTCGGCGCGAACCACTCCTCCATCGGGGTGCCCGGCTTGGAGTTCTCGCAGACGATCGCGTTCGTCGCGGGTCCGCAGGGATCGGCGGCCGCGGCCACGGAGGCCGGCGGCAGGACCGTGGCCATCAGGGCCGCCACCACGGTGAAGAGACCGTAACGGAGCAACTGTGTCCGTTTGTTCATCTGGACCTCATTGTTTACGTCAGCACGTGGACAGCACGTGGTCAGCGCAGGGCACCGGAGAGCGCGTCCACGACCCGCTGCTGCTGGGCGGCGGTGATCTGCGGGAAGAGGGGGAGGGAGAGCATCAGGTCCGCGGCCCGCTCGGCGTGGGGGAAGGCCCCGCGCCCGTGACCGAGGTGGGCGAAGGCCGGGGTGAGGTGCACCGGGGACGGGTAGTGCACGCCCGCGCCGATCCCCTCGGCGTTGAGCTTGCCGACCACGGTGTCGCGGTCGGCTCCCGGGACCCGTACGACGTACAGGTGCCAGACGTGGACGTTGCCCTCCGCGGTGACCGGCAGGGTGACCCGGCCTGCCTCGGCGAGGTCGCCCAGCAGCCCGTCGTAGCGGGTGGCGGCGGCCCGGCGGGCCGCGTTCCCCTCCGCCAGCCGGGCCAGCTTGGCCCGCAGGACCACGGCCTGCAGACCGTCCAGCCGGCTGTTGAAACCGGCCACGTCGTGGCGGTACTTGGCGACGCCGCCGTGGTTGGCGAGCGCCCGGACCAGGTCGGCGCTCTCCTGGTCGTCGGTCACCACCGCGCCCGCGTCCCCGTACGCCCCCAGGTTCTTGCCCGGGTAGAAGCTGGTCGCGGCGATCCCCCCGCTGCCGGGGGAGCGGCCGTCCCGGGTCGCGCCCTGGCTCTGCGCCGCGTCCTCGACGACCTTCACGTGTCCCGGGAGCCGGGCCGCCAGTTCCGCGGCGGCCGCGCACTGCCCGTACAGGTGGACGGGAACCACGGCGCGGGTGGCCGGACCGACCGCGTCCAGCGCGGCCTGCGGGTCCATCAGCAGGGTGTCGGGCAGGCAGTCGACCAGCACCGGCCGGGCGCCGATCCGGGCGACGGCGCCCGCGGTCGCGATGAACGTGTTGGCCGGCAGCACCACCTCGTCGCCCACGCCCACCCCGCTCGCGCGCAGCGCCAGTTCGACGGCGTCGGTGCCGTTGGCGACCCCCACGCAGTGCCGGACCCCGGCGAACGCGGCGTACTCGCCCTCGAAGGCGCTGACCTCGGCGCCCCCGATGAAGGCGGTGTCGGCGAGCACCCGGTCGAAGCCGGCCCGTAACTCCTCGGCGACCTCGGCGTGCGCGGCCTTCAGGTCGACGAGCGGTATCTGGTTCATACGACGGGACTCTCCATCCGTGTCTGGGGCCGCGGGCCGTCCGGGCCGGTGCCGTCCTGCGTGCCGTACGCCGCCGCCCGGTCGGGCAGCGGCGGTTCCTCGGCGGGTCCTTCCGCGGCCGGCCCGCCGGGGTGTCCCGCCGGACGGGCCAGTTCGGCGAGGGCCGCGGCCCCCGCGGGCCGCAGGGGGCGGGCCGGACTGCCGGCCCACACCTCCCCGGCGGGTACGTCCGCGAGGACGGTGCTGCCCATGCCGGTCAGCGACCAGGCGCCGATCGCGGCGTACTCCCGCACCAGCGCCCCCGCCCCCACGTACGCGCCGCACCCCACCCGCACCCCGCCGCCCAGGCGGACGCCCGAGGCGAGCGTGGCGAAGTCCTCGACCGTGTCGTCGTGCGTGAGGACCACCTGCGGCATGACCGCCACGTGGGACCCGACCCGGACGGCGGCCGTCAGTGCGCAGTGCGCGAGCAGGACCGAGCCCGCGCCGATCACCGAGGAACCCGACACCGCCGCCGTGGGGTGCACCACCGTCGCGTACCGCTCCGCCGGCAGGGCCAGGCGGCGCACCAGACGGGCTCTGACGGCCTGGTCGCGCGGACTGCCCACGCACACCACCACCCGGGCGGCCGGCAGCTCGTGGACCAGCTCGCAGCCGCCCAGCACCGGGACCCCGTCGACCACCCGGCCGTGCAGCGCCGGATCGTCGTCGAGGTGGCCCGCCGCCCGCCAGCGCGGCGGGCGCCCGCGTGCCGCGTCGGCCGCGGCCACGTCCCGTACCGCTTGCGCGGTCTCCCGCGCGAACCCGCCCGCGCCGACGATCAGCAGGTCCTCGGTGACCTGAGCGCTCATCCGCCCGCCCGATCCCGCAGCACGGCCACCACCCGGTCCTGCTGGGCGTCGGTCATGGTGTGGAACAGCGGCAGGATCAGCGAGTCGCGGCTGATCCGCTCGGTCACCGGCAGCGCGCCCGCGCCGTGCCCCGCGTACGCCGGCTCCAGGTGCGAGGCCATGATCCCGCGCCGGGCCGAGACGCCGGCCTGCGAGAGCACCGCGAGCAGCTCGTCCCGGCCCACGGGGAAGTCCTCGGCCAGCAGCACCCAGTACGACTGGAAGTTGCCCTGGCCGTGGGCCGGATCGCGGACCGGGCGCACGCCCGGGACCTCCCGCAGCAGGTCCGCGTACCGGGCGGCGAGCGCCCGCCGCCGGGCCACGATCTCGTCCAGCCGGCCGAGCTGCACCAGGCCGACCGCGGCCTGGATGTCGGTCATCCGGTAGTTGTAGCCGACCTCCAGATAGCTCTCCACGATCGGCTTGCTGCTCGCGTGGCGCTGCGCGGCGGACACGTTCATGCCGTGCTCGCGCAGCCGGCGCAGCCGCTCCGCCCACTGCGCGTCGTCCGTCGTGACCATGCCGCCCTCGCCGGTGGTGATCACCTTGCGGGGGTGGAAGGACCAGGCGGCCAGGAGCGCCCCGTGGCCGACGGACTTGCCCCCGACCGTCGCGCCGATGCCGCAGGCGGCGTCCTCCACCAGCGCGACGTCCCACTCGGCGCACGCCGCGCGCAGGGCGTGCACGTCCGCGGGCACCCCGCCCTGGTGGACGGCGAGCACCGCCCTCGTACGGGGGGTGCGGACCGCGTCGACGGTGGCCGGGGTCAGGTTGCCGGTGGCCTCCTCGACATCGGCGAACACCGGCCGCGCGCCCACGTAGCGCACGGCGTTGGCGGTGGCGATGAACGACAGGGACGGGACGACCACCTCGTCCCCCGGGCCGAGGTCCAGCGCGACGAGGGCCAGGTGCAGGGCGGTGGTGCACGAGCTGACGGCGATCCCGTGCTCGGCGCCCACCCGCTCCGCGAAGGCCCGCTCGAAGGCGGCGACCCGCGGGCCCTGCGCGACCCAGCCCGAGAGCACCGCGTCGGCCGCGGCCTTCGCCTCCTCCTCACCCAGCCAGGGCACCATCACCGGGATCCGGGCCGGCGCGGTGCCGGGTGCGGCGTTCGGGTCGGCGGCGGTCACCGGCCCGCCCCCGCGGCCGCGTCGGCGGCGCGTTCGGCCCGCCACCACTCCACCAGGTCCCGCAGACCCGTGCGCAGGTCGATCCCGGCGGTGAAGCCGAGCCGCTCCGAGGCCCGTGCGGTGTCCGCCAGGCGGCGGGTCACGCCGTTCACGGCGCGGGCCGGGCCGTGCTCGGGCACCGTCCCGTCCGCGCCCATGGCCTCCAGCAGGCCGTTCGCCAGCTCCAGCAGGCTCGTCTCGGTCCCGCTCGCGACGTTGAACACCTCGTCGGTCACGTCCGATTCGGCAGCCAGCAGGTTGGCGCGCGCGATGTCCCGCACGTCGACGAAGTCCATGGTCTGCAGGCCGTCGCCCAGGATCAGCGGCGGCTCGCCCGAGGCGATGCGCTCCATCCAGCGGATGAGCACCTCGGTGTAGAGGCCGTGGATGTCCATCCGCGGCCCGTAGACGTTGAAGTAGCGCAGGGCGACGTAGTCCAGCCCGTACATCGAGTGGAAGCTGCGCAGCATCCCCTCGTTGAAGGCCTTCGCCGCGCCGTAGAACGTGTCGTTGTTGTACGGGTGGTGGCGCTCGGTCGTCGGGAACTGCTCGGCCAGCCCGTAGACCGAGGCCGAGGACGAGGCGATCACCTTGCCCACGCCCGCGGCGGCCGCCGCCTCCAGCACGTTGAACGTGCCGTCCACCATCACCTCGTTCGCCAGCCGCGGCTCCTCCGCGCACTGGGTGATCCGGATGGCCGCCAGGTGGAAGACCAGGTCGGCGCCCTCCGTCACCTTGCGCACCGCCGCCACGTCGCGGATGTCGCCCTCGACGACCTCGACGACGCCGCTCGGCAGGGCGCGGGCCAGGTTGGCGGTCCGCCCCCGCACGAAGTTGTCGAGCACCACGATCTCGCGGGCCCCGTTGTCCACCAGTTGGTCCACCACGTGCGAGCCGATGGTGCCCGCCCCGCCGGTGACCAGAATCCTCTTGCCTCGTACGCTGCTGCTCAACGCCCTGCTCCCACTGAATAGGTCGTGGTCCTGCGTGTGTGCACGGTCCGCCGGCGGGCCGTGGGGGATCCGCGAGGGATCCGGAGGTGGTCCGAGGGATCCGGGGACGTCAGCGTCCGGTGCGCAGCCCGACGACCGCGCCCCGGAACTCCAGGCTCCGGGAAGCCGCTTCGAGGATGTCCAGCACCTTCAGGCCCGCCCGGCCGTCGGTCAGCGCCGGCCGTCCCGTCCTGATGGCGTCGGCGAACTCCTCGACCATGCTGCGCAGCGCTTCCTTCTCGCCGATCGCGGGCGCCACCATGTCGCCGGTCCGGTAGGAGACGAGCATGTCGCGGCGCTCGTCGGCGCCGATCTCCTGCGGGGTGCTCAGCTCGACGCCCCGGTCGAACACCGAGACGCGCTGGGTGGGGTCGAGGTCGTCCCAGACCAGGGTGCGCTTGGAGCCGCCGACCATGGTGGTGCGCACCTTCGTCGGGGACAGCCAGTTGACGTGGACGTGCGCGATGGCGCCGGTGCTCAGCTGGAGGGTCAGGTAGGCCACGCAGGACTGTCCGGCCCCGATCGGGTCGGCCCCGTGGGCGGCGACGGCCACGGGCCGGACGTGCTCGGGGAGGATGAAGTCGAGGACCGACAGGTCGTGGGGGGCCAGGTCCCACAGGACGTCGACGTCCTTCTGGACGAGCCCGAGGTTGATCCGTACGGAGTCCACGTAGTGGATCTCGCCCAGCTCACCGGAGCGGACCATGTCGCGGATCCGGCTCACCGCCGGGGTGTAGCAGTACGTGTGGTCGCACATCAGCGTCAGGCCGCGCTCCTCGGCCTCGTCGACCAGCCGCAGCCCGTCCTCGTAGGTGGCGGCCAGGGGCTTCTCCACCAGGACGTGCTTGCCGGCCCGCAGCGCGGCGAGCGCGACGTCCAGGTGCGTGCCGGCCGGCGTGGCCACGGCGACGGCCTGTACGGACGGATCGGCGAGGACCGCGGCGTAGTCGGCGGTCGCCTGGACCGTGGAGTACCCGCCGAGCACCTGCCGGGCCCGGTCCACGTCCAGGTCGCAGAGCCACTGCAGCCGGAACTGCGGGCTGGACTGGAAGTTGCGGACCAGATTGGGGCCCCAGTAGCCCGCGCCGACCACGGCCACGCCTAAGGGGGCCGTGGACCCCCGGCCGGCGGAACCGGCACCCTGCCCCGCGTCCTTCGCGGTGTCCTTCACAGCGTTCCCCTTCCTTCCGCGCCACGCCGACTGGCGTGTCGACAACCCATGGCCGGGACGCGTGTGCAGGAAGGAAACGCCGTCGCCGAGGGCGCACCGGACGCGCAACGCGTCCCGTGCGTGACCTGCTCGACGGTGATGGCCCCCCACAACCGTGTTCTGCGTGAACCGCGTATGCCGCCCCCCGGCCCGACCGCCCGTTCCCCACAAGCAGCCGAACCCGTACCACCCTTGCCGGTTCCGGATGGTGCCCGGCCGCGCAGCAGCGCGCCGAATCCGGTCGGCGCCGCTCAATCTAGTCCACCGGGCGTACCCCCGGGCAGAGTTGGCGGAATCGCCGGGAGCTGGTGTTCGAGCGTGCATACTGCCCGGGTGACCAGCATCGTGATACCGGCCCACAACGAGGGCCGGGTCATCGGCCGGCTCCTCGACGCGCTCCTCGCCGACCCCTCGGCGTCCGGACCCGACATCGTCGTGGTGTGCAACGGCTGTACCGACGACACCGCCCGGGTGGCGGCCGCGCACGGCGCCCGGGTACGCGTCGTGGAGATCCCGACCCCCTCCAAACACGCCGCGCTGCGGGTCGGGGACGAGCACGCCCGCGGCTTCCCCCGGCTGTACGTGGACGCCGACGTCGTCATCGGAGCCGCCGACGTACGGGCTCTCGCGGGCGCCCTCGCCGGGGACCCGGGCCTGCTCGCCGCCGCGCCCGGCCGGGACATCCCGCTCGCCGGCAGCGCCTGGCCGGTACGGGCCTACTACCGGGTCTGGCAGCTGCTCCCGGCCGTCCGCGAGGGCCTGTTCGGCCGGGGCGTGATCGCCGTGACCGAGGAGGGGCACGCACGGATCGCCGCCCTGCCCCCGCTGATGGCCGACGACCTGGCCGCGTCCCTCGCCTTCGGCCCCGGCGAGCGGCGCGTGGTCGAAGCGGCCCGGGTCGTCGTGCGGCCGCCGCGCACCTGGTCCGACCTGATCCGGCGCAAGGTCCGCGCGGCGACCTCCTCCGCCGAGTACGAGCGCTACCAGGCGACCCGGGAGGCACCGGGCGGGGCCGCGCCGACCGCCCGCACGGGCACGGGGGACCTGCGCGCCCTGCTGCGCGGCAGGCCGGCGCTGCTGCCCGCGGTGGTGGTGTTCGCGGCGGCCGCCCTCGCCGCCCGCCGGGGCTCCCGGCGGGCCATCCGCGACCAGGACTTCTCCACCTGGCTGCGGGACGAGAGCAGCCGGCAGTGACGGAGCGACGCGCGGCGGGAGCACGGCCCTCCGCACGACCGAATCCCCTCGTAAGCACCACAGTTGGGCCGTACAACCACTAGGGTGCCACTCGCACGTTCGAGTGACTCAGACCGTCTGCACCGGGAGCTCCAGAGCATGTACCTCGCGGACCGCTCCGCCCCCGCGGGCGCGAAAAGCGCGCCCGGCCCGGGGTCCGGCAGGGCGGCGGCGGTCGCCCCGACCGTCCTCGCCCTGGGCACGGTCAGCCTGATCACCGACGTCTCCTCCGAGATGGTCACGGCCGTCCTGCCGCTCTACCTGATCGCGGGGCTGGGCCTGAGCCCGCTCGGGTTCGGCGCGCTCGACGGGCTCTACAACGGCGTCAGCGCCCTCGTGCAGCTCACCGGCGGACACCTCGCCGACCGGGTCCGCAACCACAAACTGGTCGCCGGCATCGGCTACGGCCTGTCCGCCCTGTGCAAACCCCTGCTGCTGCTGGCCCACAGCCTCGGCCCGATCAGCGTGATCCTCGCGCTGGAACGGACCGGCAAGGGCCTGCGCACCGCCCCGCGCGACGCGCTGATATCCCTGTCCACCCCCGACGCGTTACAGGGCCGGGCCTTCGGCGTGCACCGGGCCATGGACACCACCGGGGCGCTGCTCGGCCCACTCGCCGCCTTCCTCATCCTCGGCGTGGCCGCCGACGGCTACGACGCCGTCTTCGGCGTCAGCGCCTGCGTCGCCGCACTCGGCGTCATCGTGCTCATGCTGTTCGTGCCCTCCGGCGCGGGCGACCTCGCGCCCCGCCCCCGGCCGGCCGCCGCACCCGCCGCGCCGCCGCCCGCCCCCGCGCGCCCGGACCCGGTACGGCTGCGCGACGCCGTGGCCCTGCTCCGCCTGCCGCGGCTGCGGGCCCTGGCGCTCTGCGCGGTCCTGCTCGGCCTCACCACCGTCAGCGACGCCTTCGTCTACCTGCTGCTCCAGCGCCGGACCGGCATCGACGACCAGTGGTTCCCGCTCCTGCCGCTGGGCACCGCCGCGGTGTTCCTGCTGCTGGCCGTACCGGCCGGGGCCCTCGCCGACCGGATCGGGCGCCGCACCGTGTTCCTCGCCGGCCACGCCCTCCTCCTCGCCGCCTACGGGCTGCTGCTGTGGGCCCCCGGCGGGGCGCTGCTGCCCTTCCTGGTCCTCGCCCTGCACGGCACGTTCTACGCCGCCACCGACGGGGTGCTGCCCGCCGCGGTCGCCGCCACCGTCCCGGAGTCGCTGCGCGCCACCGGCCTGGCCCTGGTCGGCACCGGCCAGGCGCTGGCCCGCTTCGGCTGCTCGCTGGCCTTCGGCGGGGCGTGGACCCTGTGGGGCACCGGCCCGGCCCTCGCCGCGGCGGCGGCCGGCCTGCTCTGCTGCGCTGCCGTCGCCGGCCACGTGCTGCGGCCGGCGCCGCCCGCACCCTCCGTACCGCCCGCACCCCTACCGCCCGACGCGGCCCGACGTCCGCGAGGAACCCGATGACACGCTCACGCCGCCTGCTCGTCCTCGCGGTGGCGGTGCTGCTGCTCGGGGGCGTCGGCGCCGTCCTGGTCCAGCGCGCCGCCTCCCGCGCCGACCGGCCCCGCACGGGCGGCCCGGAGGCGACCGCGGGGTCCGTCACGCTGACGGCCGGCCGCGGTGCGCTGACCTTCCTGGGCAGCGGGCAGGGCCCGCACCGGGGGGCCCTCGCCTCCGTCCCGGCGGACGCGCCCGACGGCCCCCGCACCGTGTCCGACCTGACCTGCCAGCGCTTCTACGCCGCCGCGGGAACGGGCGTGTGCCTGCGCTCCAGCCCGGGCGCGCTCGCCCAGGACAACAAGGCGGTCGTCGTCGACTCCGACCTGCGCCAGGTGCGCAGCTTCCCCCTGGCGGGCACGCCGAGCCGGGCGCGCGTCTCGCCCAGCGGCCGCTTCGCCGCCTGGACCGTGTTCGTCTCCGGCGAGTCCTACGGCTCCGCGTTCTTCTCCACGCGCACGGCGATCCTCGACACCCGTACCTGGAAGCTCGACGCCAGCCTGGAGGAGTTCGCGATCACCATGGACGGGCGGGAGCACCGCGCCCAGGACGTGAACTTCTGGGGCGTCACCTTCGCCGCGGACGACGACACCTTCTACGCCACCCTCTCCACGGCGGGCGAGACGCACCTGGTGAAGGGCTCGATCTCCCGACGCTCCGTCACCACCCTCGTCAAGAACGTCGAGTGCCCCTCACTGTCCCCGGACGAGACGCGCATCGCGTACAAGAAGCGGGTACGGGCCGGAGCCTCGTTGTGGCGCGAACACGTCATGGATCTGAAGACGTTGCGCGACCACCCGCTCGCGGAGAAGCGCAGCGTCGACGACCAGGCCGCCTGGCTCGACGACCGGACGCTGGCCTACGCCCTGCCCGCCGACGGCGCCGCCGACCGGACGGACCTGTGGACCGTGCCCGCGGACGGCTCCGGCAGCCCCCGCCTGCTGACTCCCGGGGCCTCCTCCCCGGCCCGTCTGGGCTGACGGGCCGGGGAGCGGACGCGGGGCGGGGTCCTGGTCCTAGACCTGGTCCACGAAGGCGCGGACCCGCTCGACGAGCGCCGCGCTGTCCCGGATCCAGGCGTAGTGCCGGCTGCCCCGGGCGCCCTCGCCGAGCGCGAGCTCCCAGTACGTCACGCGGGCGCTCGTCAGCTTGCCGGCGAGTCCCCGCACCCCACCGGGCGGGGCCATGGCGTCGCCCTTGACGGCGACGGCCAGCACCGGCAGGTCCAGCTCCGCCAGCGCCGGTTCGAAGTCCACCTCGGAGGACGGCACCTGGTAGCGGCCCGTCCTGACCTGGGTGGCCATGTCCTTGAGGACCTGCGCGGAGTCATTGCCCAGGACCCCGAGGCGGCGGCCGGGGAAGTACCCGTACGCCGCGGCGAACGCCGCCGCGAGCTGGAAGGCGGCGAGCATCCCCAGGCTCTGCGGGAAGGGCCAGCCGCGGTAGTGGCAGGAGGGCGCACCGACCAGGACCGCGCCGGAGGCCATGTGCGGTTCCTGGCTGAGGTAGAGGGCACCGAGCTGCCCCCCGAGGCTGTGCCCCAGGAGGTGGCGCGGCGCCGCCGGGAACGCCCCCTCCACCGTGCGGAAGAGCGCCGGGTAGTCGTACGCCACCATCTCGTGGTAGCCGTAGCGCACCCCCCGGCCGGCCCGCACGGAACTCGTGCCCTGCCCGCGCAGCTCGCCGACGGCCACCTGGAAGCCGGCTGCGGCCAGGGCGTCCGCGAGCGGGGCGTAGGCGGCGGCCCGGGTGCCCATGGCGGGCAGGCACACCAGGACCGGCGCCGACGGATCGTCGGGCCTGCGGTGCAGCCGGACGTGTGCCGTGGCGCCGTCCTCGGCGCGCACGGTCTCGGTGGTCACTTCGACGGACGGCAATCAAAGACCTCCCTCGCTCGTGGCCATCCTGCGCATTTCACGGAACACGTTCAACAGCTGGATCTCGCTGGAGCCCTCGAAGATGGTGAGGGCGCGCGCGTCCCGCCAGCGCTTCTCGACGCCGTGGTCGGCGGCGATGCCGCGCCACCCGTACAGCTGGAGGATCTCGTTCGAGGCGCGGACGGCGAGCTCGGTGGCGTAGTACTTCGCCATGGAACTCTCCTTGCCGAAGGGCAGGCCCTGATCGGCCAGGGCCGTCGCCTCGTCCAGCAGCTCGCGGGCGGCGCACAGTTCGACGTACAGCCGGCCCAGCGTCAGCTGGACGTGGCTGAGGGTGTCCATGCGGTCGTCGGGGTAGACGCGGCGCTCCCCGACCCAGGTGAGCGCGTCCGCCAGCATGGCGGCGACGATGCCGGTTCCGCACGCGGCGCCGCCGATGCGGATGGTCGCGAGGAGTTCGTTCAGCAGCATCTCCCCGTCGCCGGCCCGTCCGATCAGGCTGATCGGTTCCAGGGCGACGTCCTGGAAGGTGACCGAGGGCGTGGGCAGGCAGCGGAACGCCGCCTTCTCGATGTCCTCGCTCACGGTCACGCCGGGCGCGTCGCGCGGTACGGCGAAGAACGACAGGCCGCGCTTGCGGTTGTCGATCACCGTGTTGGCCAGGACGACGAACAGGTCGGCGACGGTGCCGTTCCCGGACATGCACTTGCCGCCGTTGAGCAGCCAGCCCGCGTCGGTCCGCACGGCGCGG
Organism: Streptomyces sp. WAC03905; assembly: GCF_057371075.1. Lineage (NCBI taxonomy): Bacteria > Bacillati > Actinomycetota > Actinomycetes > Kitasatosporales > Streptomycetaceae > Streptomyces > Streptomyces sp. WAC03905. The sequence goes on along the minus strand of NZ_JBXYDZ010000003.1, from coordinate 1,682,922 downwards.
GTGGTGGCCGCCAGCAGGTTGGAGCCGTTCTCCGGCTCGGTGAGCCCGAGGGCCGCGTAGCCGTTGTCCTTCAGGAGCCGGGTGACGAACAGCTCCTTCTGCTCCGGGGTGCCGGCGGCGACCACGGGATGGAGCGCGCCGCGGTTGAACACCAGCGTCCACGTCATGCCCGGGCAGACGGCGGACAGTTCGCCGATGACCTGTCCGAACTCCGTGTAGGACAGCCCGGCGCCGCCCAGCTCCTCGGGGAAGGCCGCGTTGAGGATGCCCTCGGCGGCGGCCCGCTCGTGGATCGCGACGGGGAAGGCCCGTTCCTCGTCGTAACGGCGTACGTGCGGGGCCATCACCTCATCCGCGAACGTGCGGAACTTCCGCTTCCACTCTGATCGACTGCGAGATTCTTCCACGACCATCCTAAGGAACGGTGACGACGAACTTGCCGATGTTGGCCCGGTTGCGGAGCTGCGTGATCGCCTGCGGAGCGTCCTCGAAGGCGAAGGCGCCGCCCACCGAGGGACGGAGCACGCCCGCGTCGATCAGCTCGACGAGGCGGTCCATCAGCGGCCGCAGCCGGGAGGGGTCGCGCGCCAGCGCACCGACGTTGACGGTGCAGAAGGAGCGGCTGCTCATGAACAGCTCCCGGCCGTCCACGGCCAGGTCGAGCACCCCGGCCGCCCCGATCTCGATGAAGCGGCCCCCGGGCCGCAGCAGCTCCAGGCCACGGCCCACCGCGTCGCCGGAGAGCGAGTCCACGACGAGGTCGAGCCCCTGGTCGGGCGAGAGTTCCCGGACGGCGTCGGCGAAGTCCGCCTCCGCGTAGTTGACCGGGTACTGGACGCCCAGGGCCCGCAGGTGCTCCAGCTTGGCCTCGGTGCTCGCCGTACCGAACACCGTGGCGCCGTGGTGCAGCGCCAGCTGCACGCAGGCCGTCCCCGTCGCACCGGCGGCGGCCTGGACGAGCACCCGGTCGCCCGGGAACACGCGCGCCTCCCGCTCCAGGCACGCGATGGCCGTGAGACCGCTGATCAGTACGGAGACCGCGTCGACGGCGCTCACGCCCGCGGGCAGCGGAGCCACCGTGTACCCGGCCGTCGTGACGCGGGCCGCGTACCCGCCGTCCGGGGTCAGCGCGAGGACCGCGTCACCGGGCCGCACGTGCTCGACGCCCTCGCCGACCGCGTGGACGACGCCGGCCACCTCGTGCCCGGGGACGAACGGCGGCGCCGACAGGAACGGGTGGAAGCCGGTGGTCGCCAGGACGTCGATGAAGTTGACGCCGACGGCCTGCACGTCGATGACGACCTCCCCCGGCCCGGCCGTGCGCACCGGAACGTCCCGCAGCCGCATGTCGAGCCCGGACGGGCCCGCGGCGATGGTGTAGCCCGGGACGGTGCTGTGCAGCTCCGCCCCGTCCAGCGTGACCTCCTGCGCGCCCGGCGCGGGCAGTACCGGCGGCGCGTACGCCTCCTCGGGCTCCGCCGGCCCCAGCAGCCCCTCCAGGTGGAGTCCCACGGCGTCCACCGTCCGGTGGTTGAACAGGAATGTCGCCGGCAGCTCCAGCCCGAAGTGGGCGCCGATCCGGCGGGTCAGGGACACGGCCAGCAGCGAATCGACCCCCAGCCGGTCGAAGCGTGCCGAGGTGTCGATCTCGGCGGGGGAGCGGCGCAGGGCCCGGGCCAGCTCCGCCCGGACGAAGTCCGCCGCCGAGCCGGCCGCGGCCTCCGGACGCGCCGTGCGTGCCCGCGGCGCCGCGGCCCCGGCATGCCCGTGCCCGCGGTTGAACCGCGCCACGAGACCGTCGGCGACCTCGTCGCCCACGTCCAGGACGGCGAGCTGCAGGTGGGAGCTGCCCAGCGTGCGCAGGAACGCGTCGGCGCCCGCCTCCGGAGCCATCGGGTGCAGCCCCGACTCCAGCAGCTGCGCCTGGTACTTGGGGTCGGCGACCATCCCCAGTTCCGCCCAGGGGCCCCAGTTGACCGTCCGCACCGGGGTACGCCGGCTGCGCACCGTACCGGTCAGCGCGTCGAGCGTGGCGTTGCCCGCCGCGTACGCGCCCTGGCCGGCCGTCACGAACAGGCTGGCCATGGAGGAGAACAGCACGATGAAGTCGAGGTCCTCCGACGCCACCGCGTCGAGGAGGATCCGGGCCCCCTGCTCCTTGGGCCCGATGATCGTGTTCATGCGCTCGGTCGACGTCGACTCGACGAGCGCGTCGTCGAGGATCCCCGCGGTGTGGACCACGCCGTGCAGGGCCCCGAAGCGGCGCAGCGTCTCGTCCAGGGCGCGCCGTACCGCGGCCGCGTCCGTCACGTCCGCCTGGAGGTACAGCAGCCGCCCGCCGGCCGCGTCGACCGCCTCCTCCAGCCGCGGATCGACCTCCGCGCGGCGCCCGGTGAGCACCACGCGCGCGCCCGCCTCGCGGGCCAGTGCGACCGCGAGCGTGGAACCGAGCCCGCCCTGGCCGCCCGTGATCCAGTACACGCCGCCGGGCCGCAGGTCCGCCTCGCCGGAGGCCGGTTCGACCGGGGTCAGGGACGGGACGGTGCGCTCACCGTGCCGGTAGCGGACACAGAACTCGGCGGGCGGCGTGGCGAGTTCGGCGGCGAGGTCCCGGGCGAGCTCGCGCGACGCCAGCTCCTCCGGTTCGACCCGGACGGCCCGCCCGGCCCAGCCGACCGTCTCCTGTTCCAGGGCGCGCAGCAGCGGGGGCAGCGCGACGTCGCCGGTGACCAGTGCCAGCTCGCGGCGTCCGGTGCTCCCGGCGCGCGCGGCGGACCGCAGGAAGGCCAGGAACGCCTCCCGCTCCGGCTCCACGACGAGCAGCCGCGCCGGCCGCGGCAGCGACTCCAGGAACGCCTCCGCCTCCTCCTCCCCGGGCAGCGGGGCGACCGAGCACTCGGCGCCACCCCGCTCCAGCTCCTCCACCAGCGCCGCGCACCCGCCGGCGTCCGCGGTGAGCAGCACGACGGGAGCGGCGGCGGACGCGCCGGTCCCGGCGGGCCGCGCCTGCGGCCTCGCGTCGACGGCGAAGAACCGCAGGGAGTGCCGGGTGCGCATCCGCTTGAGCGACACGGCCGTGAACCGTACGAGGACCCGCCCGTCGGCATCGAGCACGTCCACGTCGCAGTCGAAGGTGTCGGCGTCGGGACGGAGTTCGCCGCGCAGCCGCACGTGGGCGAGGGCCGCACCCGACCAGGGCGCGAAGACGTCCACCCGTCCGTAGCCGAACCCGACGAACGTCCCGGAGGCGCCGCTGTCGACGGACAGCCCGGCGATGGACTGCATGGCCCCGTCCGCGGCGTCCGCCGGCAGTGGCCGGCCCGCCGTCCGCGGGGACGGGGGAGCGAGCCGGGTCAGCAGCTCTCCCTCGCCCAGCCACATCCCGGTCACCATCCGCATGCTGTCCCCGTACGAGAGCCCGGACGCCGCCAAGTGCTCGTAGAGGGCGTCGGGCTCGACGCGCCGCGGGCACCGCAGGCGGATCGCGGACAGGTCGGCCGCGTCCGGGGCGGCCGTGCTCTCGGACCACGTGGCGGAGACGTGCTCCTCCCAGGCGGAACCCCGGTCGCCGGCCGCCCGGCTCTCCACGGACAGGAACGGCTCGCCGCCCGCGCGCAGTCGCCGGGAGACGCGCACGTGCCGGGCCTCGCCGTCGGCGACGGCCAGCGGGTTCGTCACCAGTACGTCGCTCAGGCCGCACCCGCCGGCCCCGTCCTGGTCGACCTCCTTCAGCGCCACGTCGAGCATCCACGCGGCGGGCGCGATCGCCCTCTCCTGCACCCGGTGGTCCCGGACGACCGGGAGTGCCCCGGTCACCAGCGTGCCCTCCGCGCGCGGGCCCTCGGGCTCGACCCAGTGCTCCTGGCGCTGCCAGGGGTAGGTGGGCAGCCGCGTGCCCGCCCGGGGCCGCCCGCCGAAGAAGGCGGCCCAGTCGATCTCGCACCCGGCCTCGAACAGCGCGGCGACCGCCTCGTAGGGCGCCCGGCCGTCCGCGCGCCGCATCGCCGGGACGGCGGCCACGGCACGGTCGTCGTCCTCCAGGCACTCGGTGACCGACACCGACAGCAGCGGATGCGGGCTCATCTCCAGGAACACGCGGTGACCGGCCGCCCCGGCCGTACGGACCGCATCGGCGAACAGCACCGGCTCGCGCAGGTTGCGCCACCAGTAGCCCGCGTCCAGCGCGTCCGTGGCCAGGCGCTCACCGGCCAGGGAGGAGTAAAAGGCGGCGGTCGCGGCCCGCGGGGACAGTCCGGACAGTTCGGCCGTGAGGTCCTCGCGCAGGTCCTCCAGCAGCGCGCAGTGCGAGGCCACGTCCACCTTGACCCGCCGGCAGAAGACGCCCCCGGCGTCCATGGCGGCCGCGAACTCCTCGACGGCCGCCGTCTCCCCGGACACCACCGTCGTGCCCGGCCCGTTGTGCGCGGCGAGCGAGATCCGGTCCCCGTAGGGCTCCAGGGCCTTGCGCACGTCCGACACGGGCAGCGAGACCAGCGCCATGGCACCCCGGCCGCGGTGACGCATCATCAGGGCGCTGCGCCGGCAGATGATCCGCGCCGCGTCCTCCAGCCGCAGCGCGCCCGCGACGTACGCCGCCGCGACCTCACCCATGCTGTGCCCGACGACACCGGCGGGCCGCACGCCCCACGACCGGAAGACCGCCGCCAGCCCGACCTGCATCGCGAAGAGCGCCGGCTGCACGACGTCGATGCGCTCCAGCAGCGGGGCGGCCCCCTCCTCGGTCAGGACCTCGCGCAACGACCAGTCGACGTACGGGGCGAAGGCCTGCTCGCAGCGCGAGACGGCCAGCTCGAAGGCGGGCTCCGACTCCAGCAGGGCCCGGCCCATCCCGAGCCACTGCGCACCCTGCCCGGGGAACACGAACACGACGCCCGCCTCGTCGGGGACGCCGCGCGCGGCCGTGAACGGTTCGCGCAGGCGGCCGATCAGCTCCTCCTTGTCCGCGAACGCGAAGGCGGCGCGGAACTCCCGCCCCCGCGGCACGCCGCGCCCCCGCAGCAGGGTCGCCGCCGCCGTCTCCCGGCCCAGTTCCCGCTCGGCGACCCCGGCCGCCCACGTCGCGTGGGCCGCGGCCTGCGCGTGCAGGGCCTCCTCGGTGGCGGCCGACAGGGCCAGGAGCCGTACGGGGTGCGCGTCGCCCGCGGCGGCCTGCGCCCGCGCCTGCTCCTGCTCCTGCTCCTGCGACTCGACCGCGACCGCGGGCGCGGGGCCGAGCACCGCGTGCGCGTTCGTGCCGCCGAATCCGAAGGAACTCACTCCGGCCAGCCCCGACTCCCCGGGGGACTCCCAGCGGCGCAACGAGGTCTGCACGCGCAGTCCGAGCCCGTCGAAGTCGATGTCCGGATGCGGCTGCGCGCAGTGCAGCGACGGCGGGAGGGCCGCGTGCTCGAAGCAGAGGGCCAGCTTGATCAGGCCGGCGATGCCCGCGGCCGCCTCCAGGTGCCCGAGGTTCGTCTTCACCGAGCCGATCGCGCACGGTCGGTCCCCGGCCCGGCCGTCGTTCAGTACGGTGCCCAGCGCGGCGGCCTCGATCTGGTCGCCGATGACCGTGCCCGTCCCGTGGGCCTCGACGTAGCCGACCTCGGACGGCCGGGCGCCCGCGCCCGCCAGCGCGAGGCGCACCACGTCCTCCTGCGCCCGGCGGCTGGGCGCCAGCAGGCCGTTGGTCCGCCCGTCCGAGGTCACCGCGGACCCGCGGATCACCGCCGAGACGCGGTCGCCGTCGCGCAGTGCCTCGCTCAGCGGCTTCAGGACGACCGCGCCGGCGCCCTCGCTGCGCACGTAGCCGTCGGCATCCGCCGAGAAGGCCTTGCAGCGGCCGTCGGGCGCCATGACGCCCGAGTGGTCGAACGCCTCGGTGATGGCCGGGGTGAGGATCACGTTCACGCCGCCGACGACGGCGATGCCGCACTCGCCGCGGCGGATCGCCTCGCACGCGAGGTGGACGGCGACGAGGGACGAGGAGCAGGCCGTGTCGACGGACAGGCTCGGGCCGCGCAGGTCCAGTACGTACGACAGCCGGTTGGCGGCGACGCTGGACGCCCCGCCGAGCAGCGAATAGGCGTCCGCGGAGGGCGCGTTCGCGAGCACCTCGCGGTAGTCCGAGCTGGAGATGCCGACGAAGACGCCGGTGTCCGAACCGGCCAGGCCGTACGGGTCGATCCCCGCGTCCTCCACGGCCTCCCAGGCGACTTCCAGCATGAGCCGCTGCTGCGGGTCGATCTTGGCGGCCTCGTGCTCGCTGATGCCGAAGAAGTCGAGGTCCAGTCCGCCGACGCCGCCCAGGAAGCCCCCGACGCCCGCGCGATCGGTGCCGCCGTCGCCCCGGCCCCAACGGGCGAACCGGTCGTCCGGCACCCGGCCGACGGCGTCCACGCCCGCTTCGAGCAGCTCCCAGAACGCCTCGGGGCCGTCGGCCCCCGGGAACCGGCACCCCATGCCGATGATCGCGACCGGCTCGTCGTGGGCCGGGCCGGCGGTGGCGGCGCGGCGCGGCGCGCCGGGGCCGCCCCGCGCGGGCAGCCTGCCCTGGAGGTGGTCCAGGATCTCCTTCAGCGTGGGAAATTCGTACGCGACGGTCGGCGATACCTTCCGGCCCAGCAGGGCGCCCAGTTCCCCGGCCAGCGCCACCGCGTCGACCGAGGACAGGCCGTAGGCGGCCAGTGGCTCGTGGGCCGATATCTCGTCTCCCGAACCCGTGCGGGCCAGCTCGGCGATGCGCCGGCGCAGCCAGGTTTCCAGCTCGGTGTCCTTCATGTGCTCCCCCTGTGTGGTGCTGCTGTGGTGCTGCTCTCCGTTACGAGGTGGTGCGGGTCAGCGCTGCGCGGTCCACGGCGACCGGCCGGCCAGGTACTCCTTCCGGGTCTCGCGGCGCTGGAGCTTGCCGCTCGACGTCTTGGGCAGGGTCCCGGCGGGCAGCAGGACGACCTCGCGCACGGTCAGCCGGTGCTCCTGGGTCACGGCGCGCAGCACGGCGTTCACGACGTCCTCCCGGGCCTCCCGGTCCGAGCCGTCGCCCGCCTCGCGGCGCAGCTCGGCGGCGACCACCACCTCCTCCACGCCGTCCGTGGTCACACCGAAGGCCGCGACGCAGCCGGGGCGGATCGCGGGGTGCGCGCTCTCGGCGGTGCGCTCGATGTCGTGGGGGTAGTGGTTGCGCCCGCCCACGATGATGACGTCCTTGATGCGTCCGCAGACGAACAGGCCGTCCTCGGTCCGGAAGCCCAGGTCGCCCGTGCGCATGTACGGGCCGCGGTCGTCGTCGTCGACGAGCGTCGCCTCGAAGGCCTCGCGGGTGAGGTCGGGACGCTGCCAGTACCCGGCCGCCACGCTGTCGCCCGCGACCCAGATCTCGCCGACCCGTCCCGGCCGGCACCGGGTGCGGGCCTGCGGGTCGACGACGGCCACCTCCAGGGACCGGCTGACGCCGCAGCTGACCAGGACGCGCGCGTCCGGACTGCCCTCGGGCACGACGACGGCGGTCCCGCGTTCGAGCTCGCCGTCGTCGAAGGACCGGAACACCCAGGGCCGTTCGATCGGGGCCCCGCTCACCAGCAGCGTGCTCTCGGCGAGCCCGTACACCGGAACGATGGTTTCCGGGCGGAATCCGGTGGGGGCGAACGCCTCGGAGAACCGCTTCATCGACTCGGCCCGAATGGGCTCGGCGCCATTCGTGGCGACCCTCCAGGACGAAAGGTCCAAGGTCGCCCGGTCTTCGTCGGTCACTTTTCGAGTGCACAGGTCGAACGCGAAGTTGGGGGCCGCGGAAAGCGTGCCCCGGTACGTCGATATCGCCCGCAGCCAGCGCACCGGACTCTGCAGGAACGCCACGGTCGGCATGGAGACGGAATGGATTCCCATCATCGCCGGAACGATGATCATCGAGATCAGCCCCATGTCGTGATAGGGCGGGAGCCACCCCACGACAACTGTGGAATCGTCCATTCCGAGCGACGTGCGGATGAGGTCGGTGTTGTGGGTGAGGTTGCCGTGGGTGACCATCACCCCCTTCGGCCGGCCCGTCGAGCCGGAGGTGTACTGGAGGAAGGCGACGGACTTCGGCTCCGGGGACGGCGCGGACCAGCCCGCACCCGCCCCGTCCGCGATCGTGTCGACCGCCAGCCAGGCCGTCTCCTGGACCTCGGGGATCGTACGCGCCGTCGTCTCGATGGCCGCCCGGATCCCGGCGGTGGTCAGCACCGCGGCGGGCTGCGCGTCCTCGGCGATGCCCGCCAGCCGCAGCAGTCCGCGGGCGCGCTGCGACGGGTGCGGGAGGTAGGCGGGGACGGCGACGACGCCCGCGTACAGGCAGCCGAAGAACGCCACGACGAAGTCCTGACCGGGCTGGAACAGCAGCAGCGCACGGGAGCCGGGCTCCACGTGCGCGGCGTGCAGGCTCGCGGCGACGGCCCGCGCCCTGGCGTCGAGGGCCGCGAAGGTGAGCGCGGGCTCGGCCTCCTCGCCGTCGGGCAGAAAGGTGAACAGCGGATGGTCCGGTATGCGCGCGGCGTGCGCGCGGACGGCGTCGACCACCGTCTCGTGGTGGATCTGGTCCAGGGCAGCGTCAAGCATGCTCAGCCTCATTCAATGCCGGATACGTGACGCGCGGCGCCGGGAGGGCTGCCGCGCGGGATCCCTCTTCGGGGTGCCGGAGCTCCGGGGCTCACGGGGCGCGCGGACGTGGCGGGGGCGGATTGATCCATTCCCCCTGCGCTCCTGCAATGTGGGAATAGGAGTACCGGTCAGTACTGGTCCAAACCCTAGGTTGACCCTTGCTGCGCGGTCAACTCGCTTTGAATGGCCGGAAATTGTGAGCAATTCCGGGAGAGGCGAACGATTTCGGCCAACCTCGGCCGGGGTGGGGGCGGCGCGGGGAGCGGGGTGGGGGTATCGCGAGCGGGGGCGAAGGGAGTGATCATGTTTGAAACTTCTTGAGCAAAAATGATCGTTTGGCTTGGAGTCATCCTGCCAATCCGGCGCAATGCCTTCTCGGCGGTGCCGAGCGGGGTATGGGCCGTTCGGCCCGGTCCCGACACCTTCGGGCACAAGCGGCGGAACCGGGTGGTTCGGGGTGCACGGAGCGGGCAGGCGTGGGCCATGACCTTTGAGCACCCCGCGGAGAAGGGCGACGACGAGCGGCTCGGGCGCTTCGAGAAGCTCGCGGAACTGGCGTCCAACTTCACCAGCTCCCCGATCTTCTCGCTGTTCTGCGTCCTGCTGGTGGCGGCCTTCCTCGTCGTCCACCTGGCCCACCTCGACATGAGCTGGCAGCACCTCGTCGGCGACGCGATGGGCGCGGTGTCCCTGCTGCTCCTGGCCCTGCTGAAGAACTCCGAACGCCGGGCGGAGCACGCCATCCAGGTCAAACTCGACGCCATCGCCGCGGCGCTGCTGGAACAGCAGGAGGGCGAATGGGGCCAGGCCCACAAGGACCTCCAGAAGGCAATCGGCCTGGAACACCACGACTAGCCTCCCCCCCCCGGGCCGGTGGCTTCCGGGGCTCCGCCCCTCCGCTCCCGCGGCGGGTGGCCGTACTCGGGGCCGGCCTGCGGGCCGGTGGCTTCCGGGGCTCTGCCCCTCCGCTCCCGCGGCGGGTGGCCGTGCTCGGGGCGGCCTCCGGGCCGGTGGCTTCCGGGGCTCTGCCCCGGACCCCGCGCCTCAATCGCCGGCGGGGCTGGGGCTGGCTTCGTGATGTACGGGGCGGTGCCCCGCCGGAGTGTCTCCTCGGCTCGCGCGGAACCGTACTTCGCGGTTGTGCCCGGTGGTGCGCGCTCGTCCTGCGGGGACACTCCGCCGTGTCCCCACCCCGTCGCGGGGGGAGCGGGGACGGTGAGGGGTGTCCCCGCAGGACGAGCGCGCAACCCCCGGCCCGCGGCCGAGAAGGCTCGCGCGCGCCGAGCCGAGGAGACACCCCTCGGCGGCCCCGCGCACCGGCCCGCGCAACCCCAGCACCACCGGCCCCGACTGCTGCCCGCTGCGGAGCGGCGCCGCCCCATCCAGCCCCGCCGGCGATTGAGGCGCGGGGTCTGGGGCAGCGCCCCAGCACACGGCCCGCACGGGGCCGACCCCGGATCCGCCACCCGCCGCGGGAGCGGAGGGGCAGCGCCCCAGCAAAACCGGCCCGGGGCGGCCCCCGGATCTGCGACCCGCCGCGGGAGCGGATGGGCCGAGCGGCCTCCCCCCACCCGCTTTCGAGTGACAACGCCGCACCGCCTCGCCCGCCCCCGCCCCGCCGTGCCCGAGCATCGCAGGCGGCCGGTCGTGCTCCGGTCACCAGCCGCCGAACAGGCCGGGCACCGCGACCGCGGCGGCTCCGGGCCGCCGCCGGGAGACCACGTGTACGTCCTGCTCGTCGCGAGCGCGTTCAACAGCCTCACCCAGCGAGTCCACGCCGAACTGCGCGACCACGGCCACCGGGTGGCGGTCGAACTGGCCGTGCCCGACACCCCGCTGGCCGACGCCGTGCGCCGGCACCACCCCGACCTCGTCCTTGCGCCGATGCTGCGCACCGCCATCCCCGAGGAGGTCTGGAGCGCGTACACCTGTCTGGTCGTGCACCCCGGACCCGTCGGCGACCGCGGCCCCTCCTCCCTCGACCGCGCCGTCCAGGACGGCGCGACCCGGTGGGGGGTGACCGTCCTGCAGGCCAACGCCGAGATGGACGCAGGGGACGTCTGGGCCACCGCCGAGTGCCCGGTGCCACCGGTCGGCAAGAGCGACCTCTACCGCGGTGAGATCGCCGACGCCGCCCTGGAGGCCGTCCTGCTCGCCGTGGAGCGCTTCGCCTCCGGTGCCTACGTCCCGCGCCCCCAGGAGGGCGGCACGGCCCGTCCGTTGCTGCGCCAGGACGAGCGCCGCATCGACTGGGCGGCGGACTCCACCGAGCGCGTCCTGCGGGTGCTGCGTGCCGCCGACTCCCGGCCCGGCGTACGCGACCACCTGCTCGGCACGGACTGGTACCTGCACGGCGGCCACCGCGAGGACGACCTCCGCGGCCGCCCCGGCGAGCTGCTCGCCACCCGGGCCGGGGCCGTCTGCCGCGCCACGGCCGACGGGGCCGTGTGGATCCCCGAGCTGCGCGCCCCCCGGACCCCCGGCGCACCGCCCGCCCCCAGGCTCCCCGCCACCCTGGCGCTCGCGGACCGGCTGCCCCCGCTGCCCGAGGTCCCCGCCCCGCCGGACGCCGGCCCCTGCCGTCCCGCCTGGTCCGACATCGGCTACCACGAGGAGGGCCGGACCGGTTTCCTGACGTTCTCCTTCCCCGGCGGGGCGATGAGCACCGCGCACTGCCGCCGTCTGCTGGACGCCTACCGGGCCGCCTGCACGCGCCCCACCTCCGTGCTCGTCCTGGGCGGCGGCCGCGACTTCTTCTCCAACGGCATCCACCTGGGCGTCATCGAGGCCGCCGACGACCCCGCCGAGGAGTCCTGGGCCAACATCAACGCCATGGACGACCTGGTCGAGGCCGTGCTCACCACCACCGACCGGCTCGTCGTCAGCGCCCTCGGCGGCAACGCCGCCGCCGGCGGAGCCATGCTCGCCCTCGCCGCCGACGAGGTCTGGTGCCGCTCCGGCGCCGTCCTGAACCCGCACTACCGCCTGATGGGCCTGTACGGCTCCGAGTACTGGACGTACACCCTGCCGTGCCGCGTCGGCTCCAGCCTGGCGGTCCGCCTCTCCTCGGAGGCACTGCCGCTCAGTGCGACCGCCGCGCACCGGCTGGGACTGGTCGACCGTACGGTCCCCTGCGCGCCGGGGGACTTCGCCTCCGAGACGCGGCGCCTCGCGGTCCGGCTCGCCGCCCTGCCCGCCACCGAGTCCCGGATCGCGGCGAAGAAGGCCGCCCGCGAGCTCCACGAGGCGCGCCGCCCGCTGGCCGCCTACCGGGCCGCCGAGCTGGCACGGATGCGGCGCACCTTCTTCGACCCGGACGCCCCCCACCACGCACTGCGCCGCGCGTTCGTGCGCAAGGAGCCCCCCACGGCCACCCCGCCCCACCTCACGCGCGCCGCGGCGGACCGGCGGGGCGTCACTGGACTGGCCGCACCAGACGCGGCGCCCCGCCCCGGCAGCTGTTAGCAAGAAATGTGGGGCCGAGGCAGACCGCCTCCCCACCCCCCTCACACCCTGATCCCCTCCCCGAGGAGGCAGCGCATGGCCGCAGTGACGAAGGACCCGGTCGAGGACCCCGTCATTCACATCCTCTGGATCAACGCGGGTCTGAGCTGCGACGGCGACTCCGTGTCCCTGACGGCGGCGATGCAGCCCAGCATCGAGGAGATCGTCACCGGCACCCTGCCCGGTCTGCCCAAGATCGCCGTCCACTGGCCCCTGATCGACTTCGAATGCGGGCCGGTCGGCGGCGCGGACACCTTCATCGAGTGGTTCTTCAAGGGCGAGCGGGGCGAGATCGACCCCTTCGTCCTGGTCGTCGAGGGCTCGATCCCCAACGAGTCGATCAAACCCGAGGGTTACTGGTGCGGGTTCGGCGACGACCCCGAGACCGGCCAGCCCATCACCACGAGCGAGTGGATCGACCGGCTGGCCCCCAAGGCCCTAGCCGTCGTCGCCATCGGCACGTGCGCCACGTACGGCGGCATCCACGCGATGGAGGGCAACCCGACCGGTGCCATGGGCGTACCCGACTACCTGGGCTGGGACTGGAAGTCGCAGGCCGGCATCCCCATCGTGTGCGTGCCCGGCTGCCCCATCCAGCCGGACAACTTCTCGGAGACCCTGACCTACCTGCTCTACCAGGCGGCGGGATCGGCGCCGATGATCCCCCTCGACGACAAGCTGCGTCCCACCTGGCTGTTCGGGGCGACCGTCCACGAGGGCTGCGACCGGGCCGGCTACTACGAGCAGGGACAGTTCGCGCACACCTACGACTCTCCGAAGTGCCTGGTCAAGCTGGGCTGCTGGGGTCCCGTCGTGAAGTGCAACGTGCCCAAGCGCGGCTGGATGAACGGCATCGGCGGCTGCCCCAACGTCGGCGGCATCTGCATCGCCTGCACCATGCCCGGCTTCCCCGACAAGTTCATGCCCTTCATGGACGAGCCCCCCGGAGCGCGGGTCTCCACCACCGCGAGCGGCGCGTACGGGGCACTGGTCCGCAAGCTCCGGTCGGTCACCGCCCACACCGTCGACGAGGAGCCGAAGTGGCGGCGGGCCGGCCGGGCGCTGACGACGGGCTACCGCCCGCCCTGGTGACGGTCCCGCTCCCACCCGCCCCCGCCCCGCCCCCGCAGACACGCTCCGCACGCACCGAAGAAGGGTCACGGCAGACACGATGGCACCGAACACGAAGGCGGCCGGCGACGGCAGCGGCCTGGTGGAGATGGCCTGGGATCCGATCACCCGGATCGTCGGCAGTCTCGGCATCCACACGAAGATCGACTTCAAGCAGAAGCGCGTCGCGGAGTGCTACAGCACCTCGTCGGTCTTCCGCGGCTACAGCGTCTTCATGCGCGGCAAGGACCCCCGCGACGCGCACTTCATCACCAGCCGCATCTGCGGGATCTGCGGTGACAACCACGCCACGTGCTCCGTGTACGCGCAGAACATGGCCTACGGGGTGAAGCCGCCGCACCTCGGCGAGTGGATCATCAACCTGGGCGAGTCCGCGGAGTACATGTTCGACCACAACATCTTCCAGGAGAACCTGGTCGGGGTCGACTACTGCGAGAAGATGGTCCGCGAGACCAACCCCGGCGTCCTGGAACTGGCCGAACGCACCGAGGCGCCCCACGCCGGCGACCACGGCTACCGCACCATCGCCGACATCATGCGCTCCCTCAACCCCATCGAGGGCGAGTTCTACCGCGAAGCCCTCCAGGTCAGCCGGTACACGCGCGAGATGTTCTGCCTGATGGAGGGGCGCCACGTGCACCCCTCCACGCTCTACCCGGGCGGTGTCGGCACCGTCGCCTCCGTCCAGCTCTTCACGGACTACATGAGCCGCCTCATGCGGTACGTCGAGTTCATGAAGCGCGTCGTCCCGCTCCACGACGACCTCTTCGACTTCTTCTACGAGGCCCTGCCCGGCTACGAGGAGGTCGGCCGCCGCCGGGTGCTGCTCGGCTGCTGGGGCGCCCTCAACGACCCCGAGCACTGCGACTTCACCTACGCCAACATGACCGACTGGGGACGGAAGATGTTCGTCACCCCGGGTGTCGTCGTGGACGGCAAACTCGTCACCAACGACCTCACCGAGATCAACCTCGGCATCCGCATCCTGCTCGGCAGCTCGTACTACGACGACTGGGAGGGCAAGGAGCAGTTCGTCACCCACGACCCGCTCGGCAACCCCGTCGACCCGCGCCACCCGTGGAACCAGCACACCATCCCGGCCCCGCAGAAGCGCGACTTCGACGACAAGTACAGCTGGGTGATGTCCCCGCGCTGGTTCGACGGCAAGGACCACCTCGCCCTCGACACCGGCGGCGGCCCCATCGCCCGCCTGTGGTCCACGGCCCTGTCCGGCCTCGTCGACGTCGGCTACGTCCAGGCCACCGGGCACAGCGTCGTCATCAACCTGCCCCGCACCATGACCAAGCCCGAGACCCGCTTCGAGTGGAAGATCCCGAAGTGGAGCAACGCGCTGGAGCGCAACCGCGCCCGCACGTACTTCCAGGCGTACGCGGCCGCCATCGCCCTGCACTGCGCCGAGAAGGGCCTCGCCGAGGTCCGCGCCGGCCGCACCCAGACCTGGGAGAAGTTCGAAGTGCCGGACGAGGGCCTCGGCGTCGGCTTCACCGAGGCCGTGCGCGGCGTCCTCTCCCACCACATGGTCATCCGCGACGGCAAGATCGCCAACTACCACCCCTACCCGCCGACCCCGTGGAACGCCAGCACCCGCGACACCTTCGGCACACCCGGACCGTACGAGGACGCCGTGCAGAACACCCCCATCTTCGAGGAGAACACCCCGGAGAACTTCAAGGGCATCGACATCATGCGCGCCGTGCGCAGCTTCGACCCCTGCCTGCCGTGCGGCGTCCACATGTACGTCGGCGGCGGCAGGACCGTGAAGACCATGCACGTCCCCACCGGCCTGAGCGGACTGGGCGGATGAGCGCGGCCGTCGACGCCCGGGAGGCGGGCCGCCGCGTCGAGGAGGTCCTCGACCGGCTGGCCGCCACCGGGGACCGCGAGGCGTGCGAGGCCGCCGAGGAACTCGTGCGGGTGCTCATGGAGTTCTACGGTGCCGGGCTCGCCCGGATCGCGGCCCTGCTCGGCGACGGCCCGCTGGCGGCAGCCGCGGACGACGAGCTCGTGGCGAGCCTGCTCTCCCTGCACGGCCTGCATCCCGAGGACGTGCACACCCGGATCGCCCGCGCGCTGGCCGGGGCGCCCGACCCGGTGGAGCTGGTCGGTTTCGACGAGAGCACGGGTGTCCTGCGGCTGCGCCCCGCGGCCGCGCCCACCGGCTGCGGCTGCGGCTCCGGCGGAGCGGACACCGCCCGGCGGACACTGGAGGACACCCTCGTCTGCTTCGCCCCCGAAGTGACGGGCGTGGAGATGGAGCCCGCCGCGGACCCCGGGCCCGCGCTGCTGCAGATCGGCACCCGGCCGCACAGCCCGGCGCGGGTGTCGTGAGCGGGCCCGCCACCCGTACGCAGGGCCCGCGCGGGCTGCGCCGGTTCGCCGGCCCGCGTCCGCCCCGGCCCGAGACCTGCGAGCTGTGCGGGGTGGTGGTGCCGGCCGGGCACCGCCACCTCGTGGAGACCGAGAAGCGGACGCTGGTCTGCGCCTGCACCGCCTGCTCACTGCTGTTCGACCGCCCCGGAACCCGGACCGGCCGCTACCGGGCGGTCCCCGACCGCTACCTGAGCGACCCGGGGCACCGGCTCGACGACGGGCTGTGGGAACGCCTCCAGATCCCCGTCGGCCTCGCCTTCTTCTTCCGCAACGCCGCCCTGGACCGGCTGGTCGCCCTCTACCCCAGCCCGGCCGGGGCGACCGAGAGCGAACTGGACCCGCAGACCTGGCAGCAGGTCCTCGACGGCGGGCCGCTGGCCGCCCTGCTGGAACCCGACACGGAGGCCCTGCTCGTGCACCGCTGGGAGAGCCGCTCCGGCTGCTACCTGGTTCCGATCGACGCCTGCTACGCACTGGTGGGCCGGATGCGGATGCTGTGGCAGGGCTTCGACGGAGGGGCCGAGGCACGGGCCGCGCTCGGTGCCTTCTTCGACGACGTCGAACGGCGGGCGCGGCCCGTCGCACCCGCGGAGGACCGGTCATGACGGGCTTCGGCTTCTCCTGCACCGGCGTCACCGCCGACCCCTACGCCGCCGGCCCCACCCTCGTCTTCCGGCTGCGCGTCACCGCCGACCCGGACACCCGCGTGCACGCCCTCGCCCTGCGCTGCCAGATCCGCATCGAACCGGCCCGGCGCGGCTACGGCCCCGCCGAGGCGGAGGGCCTCGCGGACCTGTTCGGCGAACGCTCCCGCTGGGGCAGCACGCTCCAGCCCGTGCAGTTCGCCCAGGTGTCGGTCATGGTGCCCGGCTTCACCGGGGAGACCGAGACCGACCTGGTCGTGCCCTGCACCTACGACATGGACATCGCCGCGACCCGCTACTTCGAAGCCCTCCAGGACGGCGAAGCACCCCTGCTGATGCTGTTCTCCGGCACCGCCTTCGCGGGTGACGGCGGCTTCCGGGTCGAGCCGGTGCCCTGGGACCGCGAAGCCCCGTACCGGATGCCCGTCGCCGTCTGGCGCGAGATGGTCGAGCAGCACTTCCCCGGCTGCGGCTGGCTCCGGCTGCCCCGCGACACCATGGCCGAGCTGCTCGCCTACCGCTCCCGCCATGCGCTCGCCTCCTGGGAGGCGACCGTACGCGCCCTGCTGGACGCGGCCGGTCCCACCGGGCCGCCCCCGCCCGGGGCCGCCCGCCCGAGCGCCCTGCGCCCGCGCCTCACCGGGAGGACGGCCCCGTGACCGCGACCGACGGCTCCACGGCGACGACCGCCGCCGGGCACCCGTGCTTCGCCGCCGCCCGGCAGGTGGCCGACGCCGTCCTGCTGGAGGGGTACGTCCTCTACCCGTACCGGGCCTCCGCGGCCAAGAACCGCATGCGCTGGCAGTTCGGGGTCCTTGTGCCCCCCGCGTGGGGCCCCGCCCACGGCGAGCACGCCTTCCAGCGGACCGAGGTCCTGATGGAACCGAAGGGCGAGGCGACGCTCGCGCTGGAGCTGCGCTTCCTGCACGCGCAGCGGCGTACGGTCCAACAGGCCCTCGACGGCGGCGGTTTCACCGACGTCGACGAGCTGCACCTGGCCGACCGGGTCCTCGTCCCCTGGGACGAAGGGACCGAGGAGCGCGTCGAACTGAGCGTGCCGGTCGTCGAGTTGACCGGCGAGGGCGTTGCCGTGCCCTTCACCCGGCCGGCCCGCGACGCCATCGAGACCGTGCGCGGCGCCGACGGGCGGACGGCGGGCCGGCTGGTCCGCCGCACCGAGGGGATCGAAGGGGTACTGCGGCTGCGCGCCGTGGAACTCGACGGCGCCTACCGGGTGTTCCGGCTCACGGTCGTCGTGGAGAACACCAGCCCGTGGACCCCGGCCGCCGGGTCCGGCACCGGCACCGGAGCCGCTGATCGGGAGGCGGCCCTGCCCCGCTCGCTGGTCGCCGCCCACCTCCTGCTGGGCCTGGACTCCGGCTCCTTCCTGTCCATGACCGACCCGCCCGAGTGGGCCCGCGAGGCCGTCACCGCCTGCGAGAACCGCCACACCTGGCCGGTGCTCGCCGGCGAGGACGGCCGCGCCGACGTGGTCCTGTCCTCCCCGATCATCCTGGAGGACCACCCGGCCATCGCCCCCGAGAGCGCGGGCGCCATGTACGACGCCACAGAAATCGACGAGATCCTCGCCCTGCGCACGGCGGCCCTGACCGACCGGGAGAAGCGCGAGGCGCGCGGCACCGACGCCCGCGCGGCGGCCGTCATCGACCTCGCGGACTCCCTGCCCCCGGAGGTGCTGGAGCGCCTGCACGGCGCCGTACGCTCCCTGCGCGAGGTCACCGGCCCGGACGGGCCGGAGCAGATCGGCGAGATCCCCGACGGGGAAGCGGTGTTCAGGCCGGACACCCCCTGGTGGGACCCGGCCGGCGCCGGCTCCGCCGACCCGGCCGCCCGTGACCGGATCACCGTCGACGGCGCCCCGGTCGGCCCGGGCAGCCGCGTCCTGCTCCGCCCCGGACCGCGCCGCACCGACGCCCAGGACCTCTTCCTCCACGGCCGCACCGCCCTGGTCGAAGCGGTGCTCCACGACGTCGACGGGGGAGTGCACCTCGCCGTCACCGTGGACGACGACCCCGGTGCGGACATCCGCCGGGAACAGGGCCGCTTCCTCTACTTCCAGCCCGACGAGGTCACCCCGCTGGAGGGCGCGTGAACCCCAGGGTCCTGATCGCGGGCATCGGCAACGTCTTCCTCGGCGACGACGGCTTCGGCGTGGAGACCGTACGGGCCCTGTCCGCGCACCCGCTGCCCGACGGGGTCGAGGTGGTGGACTTCGGCGTGCGCGGGGTCCACCTCGCCTACCAGCTCCTCGACGGCTACGACACGCTCGTGCTGGTCGACGCCACGGCCCGCGGCGGCGCCCCCGGCACGCTCTACCTCATCGAGGCGGAGTCGGAGGCCGCCCGGCCCATTCCCGCCGCCGGCCCCGGCGAAGGGCCCGTCCTCGACGGCCACCACATGTCACCCGACACGGTCCTCGCGCTCCTGGACGCCCTGTGCGCCGGGACCGGCGCCACGCCGCCGCGGCGCACGCTGGTCCTCGGCTGCGAACCCGCCCGCGTCGAGGAGGGGATCGGACTGAGCGCCCCCGTCGCCGCCGCCGTGCCCGAGGCCGTCCGCATGGCCCTGGAGCTGCTCGACCCCCCGGCCCCCGGCGACGCCGGCGCACCCCGCAGAGAACTGGCGCACCCCGCAGACACCTGAGGAGAACCCCATGAAGAAGGCCGTCATCAGCGGGGTCGCCCTCGCCGCCCTCGCCGCCGTCGCGCTGCAGGTCTTCCCCGACGTCCGGCGCTACCTGCGCATGCGCCGGATGTGAGCCCGCCGCCGCACGCCCCCCGCCGAACGGCGTACGGGGGGTGCGGCGCACCGGCGTGCCCGACCGCCGCACCTCCGTCCCGCCGGTGTAATGAGCCCCGGCAGGACGGAGCCCGATGCACGAGATGTCGATCGCCATGGCCGTCGTGGGCCAGGTGGAAGAAGCCGCGAGGGCGGCCGGCGCGCACGCCGTCACGTCCGTACGCCTCCACGTGGGCGAGCTGGCGGGCGTGGTGCCCGACGCGCTGGCCTTCTGCTTCGAACTGGCCTGCGCCGGCACCGTCCTCGACGGCGCGGAACTCGTCACCGAGTCCGTGGCCGCCCGCGCCCGCTGCGGGGCCTGTACCGGTACGTGGGCCGTCGGGATGCCCCCCGAGCTGTGCTGCCCCGGCTGCGGCCGGGCCACGGACGTGGAACTGCTGTCGGGTCGCGAGCTGGAGATCCTCAGCGTCCGCTGGGAGGACGGCCCCGCAGGCGCCCGTACCCGCGAACCGATTCCCGAGGAGGCCTGAACCATGTGCCGAGAGGTCGATCTGCGGCAGGCGGTACTCGCCAAGAACGACGGCGCCGCCCAGGCCCTGCGCGACGAACTCACCGCCCGCGGAACGACGGTGGTCAATCTGCTCTCCAGCCCCGGGAGCGGGAAGACGGCGCTCCTGGAGCGCGAACTGCTCCTGGCGCGCGAACGATCCGTACCGGTCGCCGCGCTCACCGCGGACCTTGCCACCGAGAACGACGCGCTGCGGCTGGCCCGTTCGGGCGCCCCCGTCAAGCAGGTGCTCACGGACGGGCTGTGCCACCTGGAGGCCGACATGCTCGGCCGGCACCTGGACGGCTGGCTCCCCGGGGACACCCGGCTGCTGTTCGTGGAGAACGTGGGCAACCTGGTCTGCCCGGCCGGCTACGACCTGGGGGAGTCGCTGCGGGTGGTGCTCGCCTCGGTCACCGAGGGCGAGGACAAGCCGCTGAAGTACCCGACCGCCTTCGGACTGGCCCAGCTGGTGGTCGTCACCAAGACCGACATCGCGCGGGCCGTCGCATTCGACGAGCCCGCCTTCCGCGCCAACGTCGAACGGGTCAACCCCGGCGTCGAGATCGTCATGACCTCGGCCCGCGGGGGCGAGGGCCTGGGGCTCCTGCTGGACCGTGCGCTGGCCGCCGCGGCGGGAACGGCGACGCACATCCCGGTGATGGCCCGGCAGCAGGCGGCCGGCCACGACGAGGGACACCTGACCGGACACCTGACCGGCCCCGCGCACGGCCAGCCCGGACACGGCCACGGCCACCTGCACGGGCACGGTCCCGATCACGGATCCGACCACCACCATCACCACCACCACGGGCCCGGCCACACCCACCCCGCCGCCCCCGCTCCCGCCCACGGCGCCGGGCACGACCACGAGCCCGCCGCGCAGACCCGCTGATGGAACCGGTGCAGCGCCGCCGGGTCACCGTCCGCGGCGTGGTCCAGGGCGTCGGCTTCCGCCCCTACCTCTACACGCGCGCCACCGGACTCGGCCTCGCCGGGCACGTCACCAACACCCCCGAGGGCGTCGTCGCCGAGGTCGAGGGCGCCCCCGCCGCCGTCTCGCGGTTCTGCGAGCACCTGGCGGCGGATGCGCCGCCGCTCGCCGTCGTGGACGCCGTCGACCACCACGAGGTCCCCGCCGCGGGCGGCACCGGATTCACGATCGTCGCCTCCCGCAGCGGCGGCCCCGCCCGGACGCTCGTCTCCCCGGACGTCGCCACCTGCGCCGACTGCCTCGCCGAACTCGCCGACCCGGCCGACCGGCGCCACCGGCACCCGTTCATCACCTGCACCCACTGCGGGCCCCGGTTCACCATCGTCACCGGGCTGCCGTACGACCGCGCGCACACGACCATGGCGGGCTTCCCCCTGTGCCCCGACTGCGCCCGCGAATACGCCGACCCCACCGACCGCCGCTTCCACGCGCAACCGGTCGCCTGCCCGGCCTGCGGCCCCCGACTGGCCCTGCTCACCGGTCGGCCGCCCCGCGAGACCCCGGACGACGCCGCCGACCCGATCGCCGGGGCCCGCCGGCTCCTGGCGGCCGGGGCGATCCTCGCCGTCAAGGGCCTCGGCGGCTACCACCTCGCCTGCGACGCCACCCACGCCGGCGCCGTGGCAGAGCTGCGCCGCCGCAAGGCCCGCGGCGACAAGCCCTTCGCCCTGATGGCCCGCGGCATCGACGACGCCGAGCGGCTCGCGCACATCGGCCCCGAGGAACGCGCCCTGCTGCTGGGCGGGGTACGGCCCATCGTGCTGCTGCGCCGCTGCGACGCGGCGGACCCCGGCCGGGCGTCCGGAGCCGTACTCGCCGACGCCGTGGCCCCGCGCTGTCCCGACCTCGGTGTGATGCTCCCGTACACCCCCGTCCATCACCTGCTCCTCGGGCTGCCGGGGGATCCGCCCGGTCCCCGCCTGCTCGTCATGACCAGCGGCAACCTCGCGGGGGAGCCCATCGTCACCGACGACGACGAGGCCCTGGAGCGCCTCGCCGGCCTCGCCGACGCCTGGCTCACCCACGACCGCCCCATCCACGTGCCCTGCGACGACTCCGTGGTGCGGGTCTGCGACGGCGAGACGCTGACCGTACGCCGCGCCCGCGGATACGCCCCGCTGCCCGTGACGCTGCCCGTGCCGGTCCCGGCGACCCTCGCCGCGGGCGGCGACCTGAAGAACACCTTCTGCCTCGGCGAGGGCCGCCGGGCCTGGCTGTCCGCCCACATCGGCGACATGGACGACCTCGCCACCCAGTACGCCCTCGAACGCGCCGAGCGCCAGCTGGAGTCCATCACCGGCGTCAGCCCCGCACTCCTTGCGGCGGACCGGCACCCCGGCTACCGCTCCGCCCACTGGGCGCGGCGCACCGCCGGATCGCGTCCGCTCGTCCGCGTCCAGCACCACCACGCGCACATCGCCTCCGCCCTGGCGGAACACGGCCTGGACGGCGAACGCCCGGTGATCGGCGTCGCCTTCGACGGCACCGGCTACGGGGACGACGGTGCGGTGTGGGGCGGCGAGGTCCTCCTCGCCGACTACGCCGGATACACCCGGTTCGCCCACCTCGGCTACGTGCCGCTGCCCGGCGGCGACGCCGCCGTGCACCGCCCGTACCGGATGGCCCTGGCCCATCTGCGGGCGGCCGGCCTGGACCGGAGCCCGGACCTGCCCTGCGTCAGCGCCTGCCCGGCCGATGAACTGCACGTACTGGAACGCCAGATGGAACGCGGCCTGAACTGCGTACCGACCTCCAGCATGGGGCGCCTCTTCGACGCCGTGTCCTCACTGGCGGGCGTCTGCCACCACGCCGGCTACGAGGCGCAGGCCGCGATCGAACTGGAGGCGGCCGCCCTCGGCGCCGGCGGCACCGGACCCGACTACGCCTTCGGCCTGCGCGTCCCGCCGCTCCCCGCCGCCGGACCGGCCGCCCCCGTACCGGTCGTCGCCGATCCGGCGCCGCTGCTCGCCGCCGTCGTCGCCGACGTCCGTGCGGGCACCGGCCGGGGGCTGATCGCCGCCGGCTTCCACACCGCCGTGACGGCCCTCGTCGTCGAGCTCTGCGGACTCGCCCGCGAGCGGCACGGCCTGGACACCGTCGCGCTGACCGGCGGCGTCTTCGCCAACACCCTGCTGTCGTCGGCGTGCGCCCGCACCCTGCGGGCGTCCGGGTTCACCGTCCTGCGGCACGGACGGGTCCCCCCGAACGACGGTGGGCTGTCCCTCGGCCAGCTCATGGTGGCGGCGGCCGCCACCACCGAGCACCACCCACAGCAAGGAGAAGCCCATGTGCCTGGCGGTACCCGGCAGAGTGCTTGACATCGGGGAGAAGGACGGCACCCGCATGGCTACCGTCGACTTCGGCGGCGTCCAGAAGGAGGTGTGCCTGGAGTACCTGCCGGACCTCCAGGTCGGCGAGTACGCCATCGTCCACGTCGGGTTCGCCCTCCAGCGCCTCGACGAGGAGTCGGCCCGCCAGACCCTCGCGCTCTTCGAGGAACTCGGCATGCTCCAGGAGGAGTTCGGCGACCCGTGGGAGCAGGCCGCGGCCCAGGCCGGCTCCGACGCGCCCTGGCCGTTCGCCGACGGGCCCTACGCCGGAGGGCCGTTCGCGGGCGAAGCCGCCGCACCCCCGCAAGCCCGGACGGCACAGGAAGCCCCGTCGGCGCAGGAAGCCCCGACAGCGCAGGTGGCACGGACAGCCCAGGAAGGCCGGCAGTGAAGTACATCGAAGAGTTCCAGGACCCCGCCCTCGCGCGCCGGCTGCTCGACGACATCCACGCCACCGTCACCCGCCCCTGGGCGCTGATGGAGGTCTGCGGCGGCCAGACCCACACCATCATCCGGCACGGCATCGACCAGCTCCTGCCCGAACAGGTCGAACTGATCCACGGGCCGGGCTGCCCCGTGTGCGTCACCCCGCTGGAGGTCATCGACAAGGCCCTGGAGATCGCCTCCCGCCCCGACGTGATCTTCTGCTCCTTCGGGGACATGCTCCGCGTGCCCGGCACCGGCCGGGACCTGTTCCAGGTCCGCAGCGAGGGCGGCGACGTGCGCGTCGTCTACTCCCCGCTCGACGCCCTGCGCATCGCCCGGGAGAACCCGCGGCGCCAGGTGGTGTTCTTCGGCATCGGCTTCGAGACCACCGCACCGCCCAACGCCATGACGGTCCACCAGGCGAAGAAGCTCGGCATCCGCAACTTCAGCCTGCTGGTCTCCCACGTCCGGGTGCCCCCGGCCATCGAGGCGATCATGCGGTCGCCGAGCTGCCGCGTCCAGGGCTTCCTCGCCGCCGGACACGTGTGCAGCGTGATGGGGGTGGGCGAGTACCCCGAGCTGGCCGCGCGCCACCGCGTCCCCATCGTCGTCACCGGATTCGAGCCGCTGGACATCCTGGAGGGCGTACGCCGGGCCGTGCGCCAGCTGGAACGCGGCGAGCACACCGTCGACAACGCCTACGCGCGCGCCGTCCGCCCGGAGGGCAACCCGGCGGCGCTCGCCATGCTGGAGGACGTCTTCGAGGTCACCGACCGGGCCTGGCGCGGCATCGGCGTCATCCCGGACAGCGGATGGCGGCTGTCGTCGCGCTACCGCGACTTCGACGCCGAACACCGGTTCTCGGTCAGCGGCATCAACACCCGCGAGCCCGCGGAG
Source organism: Streptomyces sp. WAC03905 (assembly GCF_057371075.1). Classification (NCBI taxonomy): domain Bacteria; kingdom Bacillati; phylum Actinomycetota; class Actinomycetes; order Kitasatosporales; family Streptomycetaceae; genus Streptomyces; species Streptomyces sp. WAC03905. The sequence goes on along the minus strand of NZ_JBXYDZ010000003.1, from coordinate 1,658,664 downwards.
TGCCGGAGCGGCGAGGTGCTCCAGGGGCTGCTGAAACCGCACGAGTGCGAGGCCTTCGGCACCCTGTGCACCCCGCGCAGCCCGCTCGGCGCCACCATGGTCTCCAGCGAGGGCGCCTGCGCCGCGTACTACCTCTACCGGCGGCTGGAACTGAAGACCGTGCCGGCCGCCGCGACCACCCCGCAGGAGGCGAGCCCCGTTGTCTGAAGCCGGTACCACCCCCACCCTCGACATCACGGGCTGGACCTGCCCGGCGCCGCTGCGCGACCGTCCGCGCGTGGTGATGGGCCACGGCGGCGGAGGCGCACTCTCCGCCGAGCTGGTCGAGCACCTGTTCGCCCCCGCCTTCGGCGGAGACGTGCTGGCCCAGCTGGGGGACTCGGCGGCCGTCTCTCTCGGCGGCGTCCGGCTGGCGTTCTCCACCGACTCCTACGTGGTGCGCCCGCTGTTCTTCCCGGGCGGCGGCATCGGGGACCTCGCGGTCAACGGCACCGTGAACGACCTGGCCATGAGCGGAGCCCGCGCCGCGTACCTGTCCTGCGGCTTCATCCTGGAGGAAGGCGTCGAGATGTCCGTGGTGGCGCGGGTCGCCGAGACCATGGGCGCCGCAGCGCGGGCGGCGGGCGTGGAGATCGCGACCGGCGACACCAAGGTGGTCGAGGCGGGCCACGGCGACGGCGTGTACATCAACACCGCCGGCATCGGGATCATCCCCGAGGGCGTGGACCTGCGCCCCCAGCGGGTCGTGCCCGGCGACGTCGTGATCGTCAGCGGCGGGATCGGACTCCACGGAGTGGCGATCATGAGTGTCCGCGAGGGCCTCGAATTCGGCGTGGACGTCGAGAGCGACTGCGCGGCCCTCGGTGGCCTCGTGCAGAGCATGCTCGCCGTCACCCCCGACCTGCACGTCCTGCGCGACCCCACCCGGGGCGGCCTCGCCGCGTCCTTGAACGAGATCGCGGTCGCTTCCGGCACCGGTGTCGTCATCCAGGAGCGCAGCGTCCCGGTCCCCGCGGCCGTCGCCAACGCCTGCGCGATCCTCGGCCTCGACCCGCTGTACGTCGCGAACGAGGGCAAGCTGGTCGCGTTCGTGCCGCGCGAGCACGCGGACGCGGTCCTGGACGCGATGCGCGCCCACCCGCTGGGCCGCGGCGCGGCCGTCATCGGCGAGGCCGTGGAGGCCCACCCGGGCCTGGTGGTCGCCCGTACGGCCCTCGGGGGCACCCGCGTCGTGGACCTGCCGATCGGCGAGCAGCTGCCGCGCATCTGCTGACCGCGGCCGTTTCCGCCCCGGCCGTGCGGGCAGACGCCCGGGGCGACGGGGGACCAGGCGCGCCGAGGCGGTGATCAGCATGGCCAGACCGGTCTGGACGGGCGTACTGAGCTTCGGGCTGGTGAGCGTTCCCATCGGCGTCTACACCGCGACGGACAGCCACACCCTCCACTTCCACCAGCTCCAGCGCGGCACCTCCGACCGGATCCGCAACCGGCGGGTCAACGAACGCACCGGCGAGGAGGTCGCCCTCGACGACGTCGTCAAGGGCTACGACACCGGCGAGGAGTACGTCCTGGTCGAACCGGCCGAGCTGGACGACATCGCCCCCGGCCGTTCCAGGACCCTGGAGATCAGCGGCTTCGTGGACCTGGCCGAGATCGACCCGATCTTCTTCGACCGCACCTACTACGTCGGCCCGAAGGGCAAGGAGTACACCAAGGTCTACGCCCTGCTGGAGAAGGCCCTCGCGAAGGCGGAACGGGCCGGCGTCGCCACGTTCGTCATGCGCGGCCGCGAGTACCTCGTCGCCCTGAAGGCGGAGGACGGGATCCTGACCCTGCACACCCTGCACTGGGCCGACGAGATCCGGGACCCCCGCGAGGAGGTCCCCGACCTGCCGGCCCCGTCCGGTACGAGGGCCGGGGCGCGGGAGATGAAGATGGCCGAGCAGCTGATCTCGGCCCTCGGCATGCGCTGGGAACCCGAGGACTTCCGCGACACCTACCAGGACAAGGTGTCCGCCCTCATCAAGGCCAAGGGCGCGGGGGAGACCGTCGAGAAGGCCGAGCCCGCGGCCGAGGCCACGAACGTCGTCGACCTCACGGAGGCCCTGCGCGCGAGCGTCGAGCGGGCCCGCGGCGGCGGCCGGCGCACGGCGGCGCCGCCGGGGGAGGAGTCCCTGGACGCGCTGACGAAGGCCGAGCTGTACGAGCGGGCGACGGCCGCCGGTGTCCCCGGCCGTTCCACCATGACCCGCGCCGAACTGGCCGAGGCCCTCACCACCGCCACCAGGGCGGCGTGACCCCTGCCTCCGCGCAGCTCCCGTGGTGGCCGGGTCCGCGCGCAGCTCCCGTGGTGGCCGGGTCCGCCCGGGACGCGCCCGGTCCACCCGGTCCGTCGGGTCAGGGCCCGCCCGGTCCGCCCGGTCCGCCCGGGTCGGCGGGGTCGCCCCGGCCGCCCGGGTCGGCCAGGTCCTCCGTACGGGGGACGACGTGCTCACGCCGCACCCGGTCGGCGTCGGCCTCCTCCACCCGCCCGCGGTCCGGTGGCGTGCCGATCCGGGAGGCCGTCCCCGGTGGCCGGCCGTGGTCGTCGGCCGTGCCGCCCTCGTGCTGGAGCGGCCGCCGGTGCCGCGGCGGCTCGGCGGGCTCCGGCGGGTCGTCCTCGGGCGGCGCGGGCATCGCCGCGCGCACCGCCCGCTCGGCCCGCTCCGGATCGGGGACGGAGACCGCCACCCGGCGGTAGGGAGCACCGGCTGCCAGCTCCAGGCAGAGCACGGTGCTCTCGGCCTTCACCGCGACGAAGTCCTCGCCGTCGGGCCTGCTGCGCACCCCCGAGCACCGTCCCGGCGACCACGTGCCGTGACCGGCCCGGCCTCGCAGCACGCGCCACCAGCTCCTCTCGACGCGGACCTCCCGCAGCGCCGACACGGGGACGCGTACCTGCCGGCGACGCGCGGCCAGGCCCTCGCGCAACCCCAGCCGCACGACGACCTCCGAGCCCTCCACGCTCACGTGCGCCATGGCCGCTCACCGCCTTCCTACGCTGCGGCTCCCCCGGACCGGCCCGCCGCATGCCTGCCCGGCAGGTTTCGGCGCGACGGCAGCGGTTAGGCGCCGGGACATGGTGCGCATCGGATACACGATGATGACCGAGCAGGCGGGCCCCCGCGAGCTGGTGGACCACGTGGTCGCGGCGGAGCGGGCGGGCTTCGGCTTCTCCGTCGTCTCGGACCACTACTTCCCCTGGCTGGACTCCCAGGGCCACGCGCCCTACGCCTGGAGCGTGCTGGGCGCCGCCGCGCAGGCCACCACCCGGATCCCGCTGATGACGTACGTGACGTGCCCGACGTTCCGCTACCACCCCGCGGTGGTCGCGCAGAAGGCCGCCACGATGCAGCTCCTGTCGCAGGGCCGGTTCCGGCTGGGGCTCGGCTCCGGCGAGAACCTCAACGAGCACGTCGTCGGTCCCGGCTGGCCCACGGCCCCGGTACGCCTGGAACGGCTCGAAGAGGCGGTGGGCATCATCCGTGCCCTCCTCGACGGCGACCGCGTCCACCACCACGGCACCCACTTCGACGTCGAGGACGCCAAGCTGTGGGACCTGCCCGACGTGCCGCCGCCGATCGGCATCGCCGCCTCGGGCCCAGCGTCCTGCGCACTGGCCGGACGCCTCGGCGACGCCCTCGTCGCGGTCGCCCCCGAGCGTGACCTGGTGACCGCCTTCGGCGAGCACGGCGGCACCGGCAAGCCGTGCGTCGGGCAGCTGCCGATCAGCTACGACCCCGACCGCGAAGCCGCGGTACGCCGGGCCCACGACCAGTTCCGCTGGGCCCTGGGCGGCTGGCACGTCAACGCCGAACTCCCCAACGAGGCCTCCTTCGCCGAGGCGACCCGGCACGTCCGCGCCGAGGACGTCACGCGGAACGTCCCGTGCGGCGACGACGTGGCCGCCGTCACCGAGGCCGTCCGCCGCTACGCGGACGCCGGCTTCACCGAGGTCGCCCTGATCCAGATCGGCGGCGGCCACCAGCAGCCCTTCCTCACCTGGGCCCGCACCACCCTCCTCCCTGCCCTCCGCTCCCTCTGACCCCGGTCCTTCGCCCGGTGGGGCTTCTCGGGAGGGCTCGGCGCCGTGAAGGGGCGGTGCCGCTCAGTCCTGGGCGGTGTCGTCGTTCGCCTGCGCCGCTGCCTCGGCCGCCGCGCGTGCCTTCTCCCGCATCTTGCGCACCAGCTCGGCCTTCTGGTCGGCCGCACCCTTGCGGTCGAGGTTGCGGTGCGGTCCGTTGTTCTGCCGCTCGGCGCGCGACAGCCTCTTGCGCTGCCCGCCACCCTGCCCCACGGGATTGTTGATGTTCTTGCTGTCGGTCACGGGTTCTCCCGGTGGTGATGTGCGGTGGTCCGAGGATGCAGCGGTGGGGGACGGCGCGGCGACGTCGAAGGAGGTCAGCGGGGGCCGTCACACTCTCACTCGTGCAAGACGGTACCCGCTCCCACCGCCACCGCACACCGGACCCGGAGCCGCGCCCCGCCGGCCGTCCGGCCGTCCCCTGTTCCGCTCTGCCGTGGCCGGAGGGGTCAGCCCCCTGCGTGCTGCCGGAGGGCGGCCGCCAGGAGATGGGAGTCGAGCAGGGAGACGTCCGCCGTCCTGTCCGCACGTGCGTAGCCCGCCAGCATCCGCTTGGTCAGGACGAGGGCTTCGGCCGAGCGCCGGACGAGCGGCCTGGTCCAGGACTCGATCACCTTGTCCAGCTGGTCGGGCGGCGCGGTCCGGTGCAGCAGACCGATGCGGTGGGCCGTGTCGGCGTCGAAGACGTCACAGGTGAGCATGAGTTCGCGGATCCGGGAAGCGCCTGCCTCGGAGACCAGACGTCCCATCGCCCCGCCCCACGCCGGCGGCAGCCCTATGCCGACCTCCGGCATGCGGAAGCGGCTGTCGTCGGCCCCCGCCCGCAGGTCGCAGAATGCGGCCAGGGCGAGGCCCGCGCCGATGACCCGCCCGTGCAGCCGGGCGATGGTGACCGCGTGGGTGTCCTCCAGGGCCTGGCACAAGCGGTGCGCCTTGTCGGCGGCGCGCCGCAGGCCCACTCCGGAGGGATCGTCGGTCAAGGCCTGCCGGTACTCGTCACGGTCGGCACCCAGGCAGAAGTCCGCGCCCAGCGACGACAGCGTCAGGATCCGGATGTCGGGTCTTTCGCGCAGGTCGTCGAGCAGGGTGATCAAGTCGTCGAGGACCACGCTGTCCAGCGTGTCGTCCTGCCCCCAGGGGTTGAGGCGGACGTGCAGGACGGGGCCGTCCTGCTCGGCACGGATCGCCTTGGGCGCGGTCCGGCTGAGCACGGGGGAGGGGGTGCGTTCGGTCATGCGACTGCCACGTCCAGGTTCAGGAGGCGCCGGAACGCCACACGGGGCGCCATCGACGGGGGGCGTACGAGGGTGAGACGGGGAAGGCGCCGGATCAGCCGGCGGAGCAGGGTCTGGGCTTCGAGACGGGCCAGCGGCGCGCCGAGGCAGTAGTGGACGCCGCCGCTGAAGGCGAGGTGGCCGGGCACGCGTGCCGGGTCGAACCGGTCCGGGTCGGCGTGTCTGGCAGGGTCCCGGTGCGCCGCTCCGATGAGGAGGTGGACCATCTCGTCGCGGCGGATCTCGAAGCCGCCCAGCACGGTGTCCTGCGCAGCGACCCTGCTGATCACGTGGGTGGGCGGGTCGTAGCGAAGCGTTTCTTCGACGAATCCGGGGACGAGATCCGGGTCGTCGGCGACCATGCCCCAGCGCTCCGGGCTCTCGACGAGCCGGAGCGTCATCGTCGACAGGAGGGTCGCGGTGGTCTCCAGGGCGGCCAGGAGGACGAACAGCACCAGGAAGTAGACCGCCTCGTCGGCCTTGTCCCGGTCGGGCTCGATCGCGTCCCATCCCCGGATCCACCCGGTCACGGGGTCGTCCCCGGGGTGGCAGCGCCGGTCGCGCACCAGCTCCGTGAAATAGGCGCGGAGTTCGGCGGTGGCCGTGTCCGACAGGGCCAGCTGGCTGGCCGACGGCAGCAGCTCCTGAGTGAAGACCTGATCGTGCGTCAACTGGCGCAGCATGGACCAGTCGGCCCGCGGCAGCCCGAGCCAGTCACCTATGGTGGCGATGGGCAGCTCCTCGCAGACGAGCTCCGAGAAGTCCGCCTCGCCGGTGCGTATTCGCTCGGTGAAGGCGTCGAGGAGGCGATCCGTCGTCCGTTCCACGTTGTGGCCGATGCGCTCCACGGTGGACCGGTCGAAGGTGCCCGCCGCGCGGCGCACCCTGGTGTGGTCCGGGGCGTTGAGCGCGGCGAGGGTGTTGCTCATCTCGCGCGAGGACGGGGCGTTCCAGCGCGTGCCGGGGCCTTGGCGCTCCCGCCACTCCCTGTCGGGCTCCAGCCATTGACGGCTGCGCAGCACCTGGTCGGAGGCTGCGAAGCCCGTGACGGCGAAGCCGCCCCAGGGGGCGGGGACCACCTCACCCCGCGAGAGGAGCTCGGCGTAGATGGGGAAGGGGTCGGCCTGCCCTCTTGCCGTCCGCAGGCGCGAGAAGAGGGAGGCGGACGCCCGGCGGTCGTACGACGGAGTTGTGGCAACCCCCATGATGGCGGCTCCTTTCTGAGGACCAGCCGCCATGCCTACCCGCATGATCGTCGGAACATCCACTACCACTGAGTACGCAGGGGGTTACCAGAATCACATCGGACTCATTCGCCCCTGGTCCAGGCCAGGAAGCGGCTGAACAGGCCGCCCTTGGGCTGCGGCGTGGTTCCCGTGCTCGTGCGGCGCGTGGGGCCGGCGGCGGGCGACGGGACCGCCGCCGGCTGCTGCGAGGGCTGGACCGGGCTCGCTGCGGCCGGCTCGGACGTCTGGGGGGCGGCCCTCGGGGTGAAGCGGATCGGGAGCGTGACCAGCGTACGGCTCCACGGGCTCGGCACCCAGGTGAGCGCCTTGAACGGGACGCGCACCTCCACGTCGAGCAGCTGGTTGACCAGCGTCTCCACCGCGGTCACGGCGATCATGAAAGCCGGGTCCTTGGCGGGACAGGCGTGCGGACCCGCACCGAAGGCCAGATGCGCCTTGCCGCTGAGCTGTTCGCGGTGCTCGGTCAGCTTCGGGTCCGTGTTGGCCGCGGCGAACGAGATGAGGACCGGGTCGTTGGCGCGGAGCACCCGGTCGCCGAGCTCGACGTCGTGCGTCGGGTAGTGGGCCGCGTAGTTGGCGATCGGGGCGTAGTTCCACAGGGTCCGGGAGACCGCGTCCTCGACCGGGAGGCCGACCTGCCAGTCCTCTCCGAGGTACAGGGCGCTGCTGGTGCCGATGGCCGCGGCCAGCGGCGCGGTGCCGCCGGAGAGCAGGGTCACCAGCTGGTGCAGCACCTCCTCGTCGCTCAGCTGCGCCGGGTGCTCCATCAGACGCGTCGTCAGGTCGTCCTGCGGCTGCCGCCGCTTGAGTGCGATCAGCTCGGTGAGCGCGCCGCCGAGCACCTCATCGGCGCCGGGGGTCCCCTCGAAGATGCCGCTGATCCCGGCGATCACCCGGTCGCCGATCTCGGGCGGGCAGCCGAACAGTTCGCTGAAGACCAGCAGGGGCAGCGGCTGGGCGTACTCGGCCATCAGCTCGGCCTGGCCGCGGATGTCGCCACTGAACCGACTGATCAGGTAGTTGGCGGACTGCTGCGTCTGCCGGATGAGCCGGTGCTCGTTGACGGTCGCGAGACTGTCGGTCACCGCCCCGCGCAGCCGGGCGTGCGCCGCACCGTCGCTGAAGAGGGCGTTGGGGCGGTAGCCCAGCATGGGAAGCGCCGGGCTGCCGGCCGGGACGCGCCCCTCGTTGAGGGCGTTCCAGCGGCGGGAGTCGCGTACGAAGGAGGCGGGGTTCTGCAGGACGTACAGGGCGGCGTCGTAGCTGGTGACGAGCTCGGCCTGGACGTCGGGGGCGATGTCCACGGGTGCACTGGGGCCGAAGTGACGCAGCTGCGCGTAGTGGCTGTCGGGGTCGGCTCCGAACGCAGGGCCGTACATCTGGACGTTCCCGTGCGCGGGGCAGCCGGGGGGTATCTCCATGGGTTCGAGTGGCTGTTGCATTCCTGCGCTCCTAGCCGAGTTGGGACATGAGGTGTTGCACGAGGGTGATGAGGGCCTGCGCCGAGGAGTGCTCGTCCCGTACGTCGCACTCCACGACAGGGGTTTCGTCCGTGAGGTTCAGCGCTTCGCGCACCTCGTCGAGGGGGTAGTGCGTGGTGCCCTCGAAGTGGTTCACGGCGATGGCGTACGTCAGGCCGAAGCGCTCGACGAGGTCCAGGACGGGGAAGGACTCGTGCAGCCGCTCCGGGTCGACCAGGACGAGCGCGCCCAGCGCGCCCCGGGAGAGCTCCTCCCACATCTCCTTGAAGCGCTCCTGGCCCGGCGTACCGAAGAGGTAGAGCACCAGGGTGTCGCTGAGGGTCAGCCGGCCGAAGTCCATCGCGACGGTGGTGGTCGTCTTGTCGGGCGTGCCCGACAGGTCGTCGAAGCCGACGCTGGCCTCGGTGATCTCTTCCTCGGTCCGCAGCGGCTCGATCTCGGAGAGGCTGCTGATGCAGGTGGTCTTGCCGACCCCGAAGTGCCCCACGACGAGGATCTTCACTGCGTGGGAGACATCTGGATCCAGGTACACGCGTTTACGCTCCGAATCGATTCTTCAGGCCTTCGAGCACAGCACTGACCAGTTCTCTGTCGACACGCTCGGCGCGCGGTATCGGTGTCCTCGTGAGGATGAGGCCGTCCTCCTCCAGCTGCGCCAGCAGGATGCGGACGACGCCCAGGGGCAGGTGCGTGTGTCCCGCGACCTCGGCCACGGACAGGAATCCGTCCGCGACCAGGTTCATGACCTGCGCCGCTTCCGGGGACAGCGAGCGCGCCGCGGCCTGTCCGTTCTCCGCCCCGGTCGCCGTCACGAGCGTCGTGTGCTCGTACTCGTGCTCCGGGGGCAGCGCCCGACCGTTCGTGATCACGAACAGGGGGACTAACGGAGACGTCAGTTCCAGCTCTTCGTCCTGTCCGGGCCCGTCAGGCATGTCCTGTCCCCTTCGCCGGTGTCGCTGCCGCGGTCAGTCTGGGAACCACCGAGTGCAGCCGGGTGGTGAACTCCTCGATATCACACGTCTGTTCGGCGGACGCGGCCAGGAAGGCGTCGGGGCCGGCGGCCAGGAGGAAGATCCAGCCGTGCTCGAACTCGATGACCGTCTGACGCCATTCCGTGTCCTCGGCCACCCCCGCGAACTGGGAAGTCACCCGGCTGTAGGCGTGGATGCCCGTCATGGCCGCGGAGATCGTGTCCGCCAGGTCGCGGCTCATCCCGGTGGTCGCCCCGCGGGGAAGGCCGTCCGATCCCAGCAGCACCGCGTGCCGGGCACCCTGGACCTCGGACACCACCCGGTCGAGCTCACCGAGGACGAACTTCGCGTCACCGGGCTGCTGCTGCCGGGGCTCGTTGCCCCGCGTGCCGCCGGCCTCCTCGTGCCCCACGCGCGGAGGCGAGGTGAGGTTGTTGCCCAGCCGGGCCACGAGCCGGTGCATGCGGAAGGAGATCTGCTGCATGTCCACGTCGGGCGCGGCCGCGGCGGCGAGGTACGAACCCTGCCCCGCCCCGATCAGGAAGTTCCAGCCGTGCGAGAACTCGATGATGGTCTGGTTCCACTGCCGGTCCTTCTCCGGACCGGCGAAGTGGGCCGTCGCCCGGCTGAGCGACTGCATTCCGGCCATGGCGGCGGAGATGGTGCGCACATCGTTCTCGGCCAGGCCTTCCGTCGCACCGCGAGGGAGGCCGTCCGCGGACAGCAGGACGGCGTGACGTGCGCGGGGCACGTTGTGCACGATGTCCTCTAGCATCCACGACAGGTCTGCGGTCATGCGTCTTCGGGCCCTTCGAACGAGGTGGCGTCAAGGTTGCGGCCGGAGCGCGTGCCGCGCTGGAAGGCGCCCAGGCTGCGGCCGGAAGCGCGGCCCGTCTCTTCCGGGCTCCGCGGCGGCGCCCAGGTGGTGTCGGGACGAGCGTCCGGATCGGGGACGCTGGCGATGGGCGCCTGGCGCGCGCCGCGCTTGGGCAGACCGTGCATGGTGCGCGACGGGGCACTCTGGGGCGTGCTCTGGGGGGCGCTGCGGGCCGCGCTGCGGGGCCGGCTGTCGGGGGTGCGCCGGATGCTGCTGACCGGAGCCTCCTGGACGGGCGGTATCTCCTCCATGGTCCACAGCTCCTCGGGCAGGAGGACGACGGCCCTGACGCCGCCGTAGCGGGAAACTCCGGTGACGTCGACCTTGAAGCCGTACTGACGCGCGATCAGGCCGATGACCGGGAAACCGAACTTGGGCTGCGTACCGAGCTGCGACAGGCGGGGAGCGATTTCCCCGGAGAGCAGCGCGGTCGCCCGCTGCCGGTCCTCGTCGTTCATGCTGACGCCTGCGTCGTCGATGACGATGCACAGGTTGTTCTGGACGCGCTGGAACGTTACTTCTATGGGCGCGTCGTGCTGCGAGAAGCTGGCGGCGTTGTCGAGCAGCTCCGCCACGGCGAGCGCGACGGGCGCCACCGCGGACGCCTTGAGGGCCAGGCCGGTCTGCTGCATGATCGCGACCCGGTGGAAGTTGCGGATCTGGCCCTGGGCGCTGCGCACCACGTCGTAGACGCTGGCGGGGCGGTTGCGCCGGCCGAGCGGCGCACCGCACATGACGGCGATGCCCTGGGCCTTGCGCGCCATCTGGGCGTTGGCGTGGTTGACGTCCAGCAGATCGCTGAGGACGGCGTGTCCACCGTACGTGCGCTGGATCCCGTCCAGCAGCGTCGTCTGCTCGGCGGCGATGCTCTGCAGGAGACTGGCGGCGCCCTTGAGGACGGACTTGGTGTTCTCCTCCGCCGCTTCCTCGGCCTCGCGGAGCGTGGCGGCCTGCTCGTCGCGGAACCTCTGCAGCTCGGCGCGCGACGCGTGCAGGTGGCCGTCCGCCGCGAGCAGCTGCTGCCTCAGTTCGGCCTCGGTGTGCTCCTTCTTCGCCTGCAGCGCCCTGTTGCGGGCGACGAGTGCCGCGACTGCGGCGACGGCTATCGCCACCACCGCAACCAAGCACCACACAAGTGCGTCTCGATTCATGGAAACCTTTCCCGGCGCATGGCGTGCGGACGGCTGCAGATACACCTCGCGAGGCCCCGCAACACAGCTGATCGGCGCGGTTCACCCGTCGATGTGCCGAGTGCGCGACGCCGATCACCATCCGTATCTGCGTGTAAACAGATCAAGATCACAGATGCGGGGATGCTATCACCGGATCTTCGCCCCTCCTGACGCCCGTTGCGGCGTCGCTTCCGCCCAACCGGCCCGTGGCAGGAGCAGGTTGACATGGGTCTTTCGACCCGGCGTCCGCCGTCGTCCACCCTTCTCTCCGTTGATCTGTCAAGCAGTTCTTCACATGAGGAGCCGCAATTCCTCACATCGATCCGAGAGGCCGTCGACCGACCCCCGGGCGGGCCCCACCGGCCGGCGTCCGCGGCCCGGCCGAGCCGCCCGACTCCGCGACGCCGACCTCCGGAGCCGCATCCCAGCCGGTCAGAGCGCGGCCCTCTCCGGTCGGCCGGTCGATCCAAGCCAGCCGGTTGAGGTGGTGGCGGGTCAGGATCCGGTGCACGGTCGAGGCGGGCGGGCCCGGGATCGGGCCTATCCGGGCGGGGCCGAGTTTCCGGGCTTGTCGCAGCTCGCAGCCGGAGCTGAAGTGGCAGGGGGCTATCCCCGGTGATCCGCCGCTACGAGCGTGAGCGGCCCGGCGAACTGATCCACGTGGACGTGCAGAAGCTCGGCCGGATCCCCGACGGCGGCGGTCACAAGACCAACGGCCGCCAGGCCGGCCGGCCGATCCGCGGCAAGGGCTTCGACTACGTCCACTCCGCCGTCGACGACCACTCCCGCCTGGCCAGCAGCGAGATCCACCGCGACGAAAAGTCGCCACCTGCGCGGACTTCCTGACCCGCGTGGCCACCTTCTTCCACGCCTGCGGCATTCCCCGCATCGAGCGGGTGCTGACCCGACAAGGCCTGGGCCTACCGCGGGATGGGGGACGTGAGCGATTTCCTTGGCAGCGGCGGATTCTTCCGGCATGTGGAATTCTGCCCAGACCAGCTCACGGCTGGTCCTGTCGGACCGCAGGATGTCAGGCGCGTCCCGTAGAAGGTCCTGGCTGCCGAAGGTGTCCGCGAGGAACCGCTCGCGCTCGTTCACGTCCGCATAGTGCACGACGTCCACGGAGGTCGATGAAGGGGGGATGCGCAGCGGATCGTTCGCTACTGTCGCGCACCAGTCGCCATCGAATGTCAGGTTCATTGATGGCCGGCCGTCACCAGTTCCCATAGGTGTCCACCAGGTTCGCGATCAGCGCGGTCAGGGCGTCGGCGCGCTGGCGGTCCTCGCGCTGTTCGCGCAGGGCCTCGTCGGCGGCTCGCAGCCGGGCCAGGGCGGCCGGATCCTGGTCTTCCACGTCGTAGATCAGCGGATCGGTGACCAGATCCAGGCACTCGGTGAACAGCCGACGGGTGGCAGGAGACGGGGGGTCGAGGTCGGGGTCTGCGTATGGGTTGGTCAGGTAGCGCGCCGCATTTGTGAGGCTCCACCCCACGACGACGCCGTGCTGGACCAACAGCGCCAGGTCTGGGGCGATGCCGATGCGGGCCTCGATCGGCTCGTCCAGGACATCGAGATCGCGCAGACTGGTCAGTACGGTGTCTCCGGAAACGCGACACAGCACCGGGCACATCTCGTGCCGGAAGTCTTTGAGCTCGTCTGCTCGGAGCCCGCCGGGACGTAGCGCCGGCAGTGTGGGAACGCGGTCGGTGCTGTTGCAGTTGGGGGACGTATACGGCATCTGGAATTCGGCCCCGACGAGCTGTCGGCTGTTCTTGTCGAACCGGAATACGTCGGGGAAATCCCACATGAAGTGCTGGCTGCCGAAGGTGTCCAGGACGAACCGCTCCCGCTCCTTCTTGTCCGCATACTGCACAACGCGCACAGAATCACCTGCGAAGCGGGGGGTGATGTGCAGCGGTTCGCCCGTCACGGTCGCGCGCCAGTCGTCGTCAAATGCCAGATTCATGGTGTCTGCTGCCTCATCTGATCTGCACTCCTGGAGCCATGTAGCCGTTCTTGGTGGGAATCCTGCCCTGCACGATGTCTTCGTGGGTAATCGGCGGGTGGGGGTCCGTGGGTTTGCCTCCGAGCGCCGTCGCTCCGGAGTCGCCCTTGATCCCCGATGGGCCGTATGCCGTGATGGCCTGGCCTTGGCTGCTGCCGGGTCCATGAACCACGACGATGTCCTCGCCCTGGCGGAAGATGAGCTTTTGGGTCGTGCCCGTCGTCTGGTAGACCGCATCCGGATTCTTCAGGATCTCCACGGCCCGTCCGTCGGGGAAAGCATGCATGTCGTCCCCGTGGTAGTCGCTGTGCTTCTTGAACCCTCCGTCCTCCGCCCGGGCGATGACGTCGTCCACGACCTTGTCGATCCGCTTCTGTGCCTTCTCCTCCTTGGTGTACTTGGGCATCAGGCCCAGCGGGTCGCAGCCGCCGTGAGGGTTGTCCACGTACGCGACGGGGTTAGGGGCGGGGGCCAGTCCGAGGGGGTCCGGGGAGGTGTAGCGGCCGGTTTCCGGGTCGTAGTGGCGGAAGACGTTGTAGTGGAGGCCGGTCTCGGGGTCGTAGTACTGGCCGGGGAAGCGGAGCGGGGTGTAGGTGCTGCTGTCGCGGGCCCAGGCGGTGGCGCCCCAGAGGGTGGCCCGGGAGCGCCAGGCGATGTTGCCGGACTCGTCGATCAGTTCGGTGGGGGTGCCGATGAGGTCGGTGGCTATGGCGAAGAAGCGGCTGTCAATCTCCTCCTGGCGGTCGTCGGCCGTGAGGATGCGCTCGGTCTGGGCCAGGGGGATGACTCCGCGGTGGTCCCAGGTGAGGGCGATCGTGTTCGGTTGTTCGGGCTGGTGGCTGGTCTGTTCGCACAGGGTGAGGCCGTCCCAGGTGAACCGTTCCTTGCTGACCGCCTGGCCGAGCTGGTCGCGCTCGAACGAGATGGTCCCGCCGAGCGCATCGGTGCGGAGGCGAGTCGTCCCGCGGCGTCCAGCCGGTAGGTGAGGGTGCGGCCGTCGAAGTCGGTCTCGGAGACGATGTTGTCGGCGGCGTCGTACGTGTACGTCCAGGTCAAGCCGTGCGGATTGATGACGCGGGTGAGGCGCAGCGCGGAGTCGTGCTCGAACTCGTAGCGTGCGCCGTCGGGCCCGATACGGGCGACCGGGAGGTCACAGTGGGTGTACTCGAAGCGGGTCACCCCACCGGCCGCGTCGGTACGGGAGAGCAGGTTGCCCTCGCCGTCGTACGTCCACGTCTCCGTGGCGCCGTCGGGTCCGGTGCGCCAGGCGAGCTGCCCATCGGCGTCCCATTTCAGGCGGGTGACACCGCCCGTCGGATCGGTGATGCGGACCGGCCTGCCGAGGGCGTCCCGCTCCGTACGGGTCACGGCGCCGGACGGATTGGTCACCTCCACGGGCAGCCCCGCCGCGTCGCACACCACGTAGGTCGTGGCCCCCTCGGCGTCGATGAGCGAGGTGAGACGGGCGGCGTGGTCGTAGGTGTAGCGGGTGGTGGCGCCGGCCGGGTCGGTGACGGCCGTGCGATTGCCACGTTCGTCGTACTCGTGGAGCATGCGTGCGCCGTCCGGACCGAAGACTTCCACCGGCAAACCGAACGGGCCGCGCACGGTGTGCAGTTCGCTGCCGTCGGGGCGGACCGCGCGGATGATGCGGCCGTCCTCGTCGTACGAGAAGACGGTCGTGAGGCCAAGCGGGTCGGTGCGGGACAGCAGGTTGCCGCGCGGGTCGTAGGTGAACCGGGTGGTGTGGCCGAGCGGGTCGGTGACGGCCAGGAGCTTGCAGCCCGGGCCGAACACGTGGCGGGTCGCATGCCCGTCGGGGGTGGTCAGGGTGGTGGTGTGGTGACCCGTCTGCGGGTCCGGCTCGGTGTATGACAAGGTGATCTGGATGTGGCCGGCTTCGCCGCCTTCCGCCACGACGCGGTCGCGGTCGTCGTAGACGTAGTCGTACCGGCTTCCGTTGGAGTCGATCCAGGCGATGACGCGGCGGCGGTCGTCGTAGACGAAGGTGGTGGTGGCGCCCGACGGCTTGGTGGCCGCGGTGAGGTTGCCGTCCTCATAGCCGTAGCCCATCAGGGGCAGGTCCGCGCCGCCCTCGCCCGCTCCGGCCAAGGACAGGGCGGTGACCAGACCGTCGGTGATGGACACTTTCACCTGGTGGCCCGCCGAGTGCACGAGGGCCAGCGGCAGACCGTCCTCGTCACGATCGACGGTGATGGTGTGGCCGTTGCGTTCGGTGATGCCGGACAGCCAGGCTTCGCCGTCGCCTCCCGGCTCGCTGCCGACTGGGGCGGTGAAGTGGAAGACCAGGCCGCTGTCGGGCTCGGTGACCGTGTAGTCGCCGTTGGCATCGCGGGCCAGCAGGGTACGGGCCCTGCCCTTGTCCGGCCGGGTGGGCACGCCGGGAGCCGGGTGCGGGTACGTAATCAGAAGGCCTTCGGCCGTGACATGGATGACGCCGGCCTCGTCGATTTCCAGCCGCTCGTCGACCGTGGACGTCCAGGCTGGCCCGAGGAAGCGCCCGACCGGGCAGCCCGACTCGGTGCGGCGGGTGAAGACCAGTGGCAGGATGCCGGGGAGTTCGAAGTCGGTCTGGGGCAGGAACATCCGGCCCGTGGCGAGATCCACCGGGTCGCCTGCCGTCTTGCGCTCGCCATCCGTGGTGTTGTGCGTGCCGTCCGGGGCGTCCTCCACCTGCTGGCGCACCTTCCGACCCTTGATGTCGTCGAGGTGCCTGGCGGCGGAACCGAACTTCTTGACGGCGCCGGTGCCCTTGGAGCCTATGAGTTCGGGGATCAGCTTGCCGATTCCTTCGGAGGGATCCTTCATGAACTCGTCCAGCATCTTCTTGCCCGCGCCCCAGGGGTCGTTGGCCATGGTGAGCAGACCTGCGGCCGTCGAGTTCAGGTTCGTCACGTACTCGGCGGGGTGAGCGATGTTGTAGAGACCCAACGGATTCAGGGCGCTTGCAAAGTTGACGACGCCAGCCGTGCCCTTGACGACACCGCCCAGGAGGTGAGTTCCGGCGAGCTCGAAGTAGATCCGTCCATCGTTGAGCTGTTCGGTGTACGACGGCTTGGGCGGCGCGGCATCTCGGGCGGCCTCGAGGGTGCCGCCGAGGTTCTCGGCGACCTCGTTGCGCTGCTTGCGGGCGTTGTCGAGCTTCTCCTGCGCGGCAGTGGCCATCGCCTTGCCCGGATCGGGGTAGTCGTCCCCCGGGCGCGGCGGGAGGGTCTCCTTTTTCGCCTTGTACGCGTCGTTGTATTCCTTGACCAGCTTGTTGTGGGCAGTGCGGGCGTCCTCGGAGGCCTTCTTGGCCTTGTTGTAGTCGTCGAGGGCCTCCTTGGCCTGGCCCTGGGCCCATTCGACGGTCTCGGCGAAACGACCCATGACGTCGGCGGCCTTGCCGAACGCGTCGGCAGCCTTGAACCAGCGCGGCGGCTCCTTCGAGACGGAATCACGGAACGCTTTGGCGCTCTCTCCCTTGAGTCCGTCGGGCTGGGTGAGGCTCTTCAGACCGTTGCCGACGGATTCAAAGGCCTTCCTGAAGTCGTGCAGGTGGGCGACCTGCTCGCGGATCTTTGATGGGCTGCCGTAGACGAGCTTCATCGGGTCCTCGGTCTGGCCGAGTTCGAGTTCCTCCACGTCCGAGCCGAGCCGGTTGGCCGCCGAGCGGCTCTTGTCCCGGATCCAGTCGCCCGCATCGTCGAGACCGACTTCCTCCGCCAGGTCGGCCGTCTTGCCACCGGTCCACTCGATGGCGTTGCCGACCCCCTCGGCAACGTCCTCGGCAATGTCCTCGACCGGATCGGGAATGTAGTCGCGCCAGCCCATCAGTTGCCGCCCCCGTCGCCCTTCGCCTGTTCCAGCAGATCCTTCAGGGAACCGATCCTGCCGGTGGAGGTCACTGTGTCCTTGGTGTCCGACCAGGTCTGCTTGATGTCCTTCGAGCCCTTCTCGAACGACTCGGCGCTGTGGTCCGGTTTGTAGACGTCCGCGCTGAAGATGTCGCCCCAGGACTTCTGCTCGATCTCGTCCTCGGTGGCGTGCGGATTGACGTACGCGGCGTTCGCGGCTACCTTGAACGCGCCCTGGATGTACTGATCCTCCTCCCACATCATCCCCGCGGCGATGCCAAGATGCCCGGCGAGGGTGGAGGCATCCTGGATCAGGGCGCGCACGCCCCACTCCCAGCGCTCGCAGAAGTCCTCGAAGCGCGTGGCCAGTCCTGCGTGCCCGGTCTCCATCCCCGTCATCGACAAGTTCTCGAAACCCGCACCCTGCGAGGCCCCGGCGGCATCGCCGGACTCCCGCAACTCCGATATCGCTGCCCGCAGCCCGATCTGGATCGAGGCAACCGCCGCCGGCGAAACCTCCAGATCCCCCTCGCTCGCCATCAGGCCACCGCCCCATCGGAAACCCGCCCGGCGACATCAACGGCGCAGGTATCGGGGACGATCCCCGCGACCGGCGGGAACAACATCGAGCCGTCGGTGTCGGCCACGTTCACCGCCACCCCGGCCGGTCCGTCGACCTGCGGAACGACCGCATCGATCAGCCGCGCGCCGAGAACCGCCAGGTAAGGCCACTCCCGGCCGTCCTCCCCGCGGGCCCGGGCGAACCGGAACAACGCCTCCTCGTCGGTGAACGCATAGAACCAGCGGATCCCGCCCGACACGGCCGACGTCAGACCACCGGCGGCGTCACCGGCACTTGCCGCGACGTCGGTGACCGGAACGAGCAGGGCAGCGCGGCGGAACTCTCCCACCAATCGCCCCGGATCCCCCCGGCCTTCCCGGTGATCGGCGATCTCTTCGGTCAGTCCCATGGTATTGCGCCCCCTCCGCGTGATCCATATGAGAGGGGCAAACAGTACCTTGATCATCTAAATGGCCTCACGCGGCGAGGGTCACACACTCCCGGCGCCCGCGGCCATGCGCCGATCAAATGTTCCGATGACCTTGCTGCTTAGGGGCCCTGTGCTCGGCATCGGCCACTATCCCGGCGTCAGCGTGGGACTGCTTGAACCCAGCCTCATCGCATGTGGTCGACGGCCCGCTACGGGACGACCGTGCTGGTTCGCTCGTCGACGGCCCCGCGTGGGCTGGGCAGTCCAGGCGTTCGCAGATGCGGCAGCCCACGCCAATGGGTTCGTCGCGGATGTGTTGGCCAGGTCGAAGCCGTCCGAGTAGATGAGCCGTGACGCGCCGGATGTCGCCGCCGAGCCCGATGGCGAAGGTGTTGCCGGATGCGCCTCAGGTGCCGCTGTGGAGGGCAACGGCGCGGGCGGAGCGGTCTCATGACTCGTTGGATTCAAGAGCCAGTCCCCAAGTTTGAAGACGGGGTACAGACTGAGACAAAATACCTCCATCGGGGCCACTGTAAAGGGGTATCCGAACGCCCAACTTAGCTCTGGCATGGCTTCGACGTTCATGCCATAGATGGTTCCAACCAGTCCGGGTGCAAACAGAATTGCCGCCAGCCTGAGATCTTCTTGATCTCCTCGTTCTGTTCGAAGCCGGTTTAGGCCAGGGCGCTCATTTCGGCGTTCTGCTGCTGGGAGACCAGGATGGCGTTCACCGCGAGGATCTCGGTCAGGGCCTGGCGGAAGCCGTCGACGCGGCTTCCCGCCGTCCTCCGGTGACGAGTTGCGGACAGAAGGTGTCCGCAAGGAGGACTAGCTTGCTCTCATGGCCTCCAGGACGACACATCCCGTACTCGACACCCGCGCACTGAACCGTGCCACGCTCGCCCGCCAGTTGCTGCTCGGCCGCGCCGAGATGTCCGCGCGGGACGCCGTCGCCCACCTCCTCGGGCTGCAGGCGCAGAACGTCAAGCCCCCGTACTTCCAGCTGCACGCCCGCCTCGCCGGCTTCGACCCCGCCGAACTGGCCGGGCTCATGGAGTCCCGCGAGGTCGTACGCATGGTCACCATGCGGTCGACCATCCACACGCACACCGCGCACGACGCACTCACCCTGCGCCCCCTCGTCCAGCCCGCCCGCGACCGCGAAGTCACCTACTTCCGCAAGGGCCTCGACGGCGTGGACCTGGACCGGCTGGCGCGGCGGGCCCGCGCCTTCGTCGAGGGCGAGCCGCGCACCATGGCCGAGATCCGCGAGGACCTGCTCCGCGCATGGCCCGACGCCGACCCGCAGTCCCTGTCCGTCGCCGCGCGCTGCCTGCTGCCGCTGGTCCAGGTCACGCCCCGAGGTGTGTGGGGACGCAGCGGGCAGGTACGGCTCACCACCGTCGAGAACTGGCTCGGCGAGCCCGCCGGGGCGGCGCAGCCCGTGGAAGAGGTCGTCCTGCGCTACCTCGCGGCGTTCGGCCCCGCGTCGGTCAAGGACATGCAGACCTGGGCGGGGGTGACCCGCCTGCGCGACGCCTTCGAACGCCTGCGGCCGGGGCTGGCCGTCTTCCGCGACGAGAACGGCGTGGAGCTCTTCGACCTGCCCGACGCGCCCCGCCCCGACGCCGGCACCCCGGCGCCGGCCCGCTTCCTCCCGGAGTTCGACAACCTCCTGCTGTCCCACGCCGACCGCACCCGCGTGGTCCCGCCCGAGGTCAAGGGGCGCAGCTGGACCGGGAACCAGGCCCACTGCACCCTCCTCGTCGACGGCTTCCTGGCCGGGCTCTGGAAGCTGGAGGGCGGGGCGCTCACCGTGGAACTGTTCGACCGGGTGCCGAAGGCGGCGCGGGAGGAGATCGTCGCCGAGGGGGAGAAGCTGGTCGCCGACCTGGGCGGACCGCCCGACGCGACCGACCGGCCCGCCCCGTCCGTACGCTTCGCCCCCATCCGCCGCTGACAGCCGACTGCCGCACCCGGGCCGCCCCCCCGGCCCCCTCAAACGGTCAACTCGCGGCTGACGCCACCCTGGTGGTCGGTACACCGGACGCGGCACGATACCTGCCATGACGACCGAAAGTGCCCGGAACAGCGCCACCGGCGACGCCGCCGACCCCACCGCCCAGTTCCTCGCCGCGCGGGACTTCCTGCTGGAGCGGCGCGGCGACTACGAAGCCGCCCACACCGGATTCACCTGGCCCCGCCCCCACCGCTTCAACTGGGCCCTGGACTGGTTCGACCGCATCGCCGCCGGCAACGACGCCGACGCCCTGCGCATCGTCGAGGAGGACGGCACCACCGAGTCCCTCTCCTTCGCGCAGCTCGCCGTACGCTCCGACGCGACCGCCGGCTGGCTGCGCGGCCAGGGCGTCGCACCCGGCGACCGGATCCTCGTCATGCTCGGCAACCAGCGCGAGCTGTGGGAGGTGATGCTCGGCGCGATGAAACTGCGCGCCGTCGTCATCCCCGCCACCCCCCTCCTCGGCCCGGCCGACCTGCGCGACCGCGTCGAGCGCGGACACGTGCGGCATGTCGTCGCGCGGATCGAGGACACGGCCAAGTTCGACGAGGTCCCGGGCGACTACACCAGGATCGCCGCCGGGGACCCGGCCGACCGGGTACCCGCGGGCTGGCTGCGCCTCGCCGACGCCCCGGACGCCGTCGGCGGCTTCACCCCCGACGGTGAAACCCTCGCCACCGATCCCCTGATGCTCTACTTCACCTCCGGCACCACCGACCGCCCCAAGCTCGTCGAGCACACCCACGCCTCGTACCCCATCGGGCACCTCTCCACCATGTACTGGCTGGGGCTGCGCCCCGGCGACGTGCACCTCAACATCGCCTCGCCCGGCTGGGCCAAGCACGCCTGGTCCAACCTCTTCGCCCCCTGGAACGCCGGCGCGACCGTCTTCGTCCACAACTACGCCCGCTTCGACGCCGAGCGCCTGATGGCCGAGATGGACCGGCACGGCGTGACGACCTTCTGCGCCCCGCCGACCGTGTGGCGGATGCTGATCCAGTCCGACCTCAGCCGACTGGCCCGCCCTCCGCGCGAGGCCGTCGCCGCCGGCGAGCCGCTCAACCCGGAGGTCATCGAGAAGGTCCGCGAGGCCTGGGGCGTCACCATCCGCGACGGCTTCGGCCAGACCGAGACCACCCTCCAGGTCGGCAACTTCCCCGGCGTCCCCGTCAAGCCCGGCTCCATGGGCCGCCCGGCGCCCGGTTACGAGATCGTCCTTCTGGACCCGGTCACCGGCAAGGAGTCCGCCGACGAGGGCGAGCTGTGCGTGGACCTGCGCGTCCGGCCCGCCGGGGTGATGACCGGCTACCGCGACGACCCGGAGCGCACGGCCGAGGCCATGGCGGACGGGCTGTACCGGACCGGCGACATCGCCGCCCGGGACGCCGACGGCTACCTCACCTACGTCGGGCGCTCCGACGACGTCTTCAAGGCCTCCGACTACAAGATCAGCCCGTTCGAGCTGGAGAGCGCCCTGCTGGAGCACGAGGCGGTGGCCGAGGCCGCCGTGGTCCCCGCCCCTGACGCGCTGCGGCTGGCGGTACCGAAGGCGTACGTCACCCTCGCGGCCGGCTGGGAGCCCGGGCCGGAGACCGCCCGGGTGCTGTTCGAGCACTCCCGTGCGGTGCTCTCCCCGTACAAGAGGATCCGGTGCATCGAGTTCGGCCCGCTGCCGAAGACCGTGTCCGGCAAGATCCGGCGGGTGGAGCTGCGGGAACTCACCGCGGCCGGCTCCGCCGAGGAGTACCGGGAGGCCGACCTGGGCTGACCGGGACCAGGCGCACCGGGCCCCCGGCGGCACGGTGCGCCGCCCGCCCGGGCCCGTACGCACGCGTACGTCTCCGCCCGGCCCCGCAGGCACCCGTACGCCTCCGCCCGGGCGGGCAGGCACCCGTACGCCTCCGCCCCGGGCGGGCAGGCACCCGTACGCCTCCTCGCCGTGTCCTTACGCGGGCAGGTGCGCCTCGATCGCCGCGATCACCTCGGGCGCCTCCGGCTCGGTGCGCGGACGGAACCGTGCCACGACCTCGCCCGCGGGGGAGATCAGGAACTTCTCGAAGTTCCACTGGATGTCCCCCGCCTCACCCTCCGCGTCGGGGGTCTTCACCAGCTCCTGGTACAGGGGGTGCCGGTTCTCCCCGTTGACCTCGGACTTCTCCAGCATCGGGAAGGTGACGCCGAAGCCCGCCGCGCAGAAGGTCTGGATGTCGTCGGCGTTGCCGGGCTCCTGGCCGCCGAACTGGTTGCAGGGCACACCGATGACGGTGAAGCCCTTCTCCTCGTACGTGAACTGCAGGCGGGCCAGCCCCGAGTACTGCGGGGTGAGCCCGCACTGCGACGCGGTGTTCACGAGCAGGATCGCCTTGCCCTTGTGCGCCGCCAGGCTGGTGGGCTCGTCGGACAGGGTGGTCAGCGGAATGTCGTACAGGCTCACGGGACTCTCCTCGGCAGGCAGCGGGTCGTGCCACGAGCCTAAAGGGTGGTCAGGGGGTGCCCCGCCGGTCAGGCCCCCGAGCCGACCAGTTCGTCCGCC
The DNA here is from genome assembly GCF_057371075.1 of Streptomyces sp. WAC03905. Classification (NCBI taxonomy): domain Bacteria; kingdom Bacillati; phylum Actinomycetota; class Actinomycetes; order Kitasatosporales; family Streptomycetaceae; genus Streptomyces; species Streptomyces sp. WAC03905. The sequence continues at coordinate 1,636,112 of NZ_JBXYDZ010000003.1, read as the reverse complement.
GGGTCGTTGACCGGCTGCGGCATGCCGGTGAGGTCCATGACGAACAGCGGTATCCCCAGCTCGTCCGCGCGGACGCGGGCGTCCGCCGTGTACCCGGCGAGGGAGAAGTAGACGCTGGTCGCGGAGGCGGTGAGTCCGTTGAGCCACACGCATTCCACCGCCCGCAGCCCGGCCGGCGCGGTGGTCGGGTCCACCTGCGCCACCAGCCCCGGAGCGCGCAGGTCCACCGCCGCCGACGGGATCGGACGCCCGTCGGGCTGCCGTACGTCCTGGAATCCCAGCCAGCGCAGGTACAGCGCGGCGGTGGCGACCGCGTCCCTGGCCGTACGGATGGTCACCGGCCGGAAGGCGGGCCGCGGCACCGACCCGGTCGGTGGCGGCGGCATGTGCGCCGGGTCCGGGCCGGGCCGCGCCGACGCCGGGCCGCCATCACCGCGCCCGAGTCCGCCCGCACCTCCGCCCGTACGTCCGCCGGCACCTCCACCCGCAGGTCCGGAAGCCGCATCCCCGGCCGACCCGGCAGCACCACCGGCCGGGCCGCCGGCACCAGCACCGGCCGGGGCGCCGGCACCAGCACCGGCCGGGCCGCCGGCATCACCATCACCGGCCGGGCCGCCCGCAGGGTCACCGGCCCAGGTCGCCGCCGGAGCGTCGGCGCGGGCCCCGGCCGGGCCGGCCGCGTCCCCGGGTCCGGTGTCCGACCCCGTACCGGCCTCCAGCGGCTCCGGCGGGTGGACCGGGAGCCGCACCACCGTGCCGCACGATCCGCACCCCAGCTCGGGGTGCGGCCACTCGCTCTCCCGCCCGCACGTCGTGCACCGCACCGACACCCAGCTGTCCGACCAGGTGCGGTGGGTCAGCAGGACCGGGGGCGCCGACAGGTCCAGCGGGGGATGGACCGGGCTCCCGCAGGCGCAGGGGAAGACCGGCGCGGTGTAGCCGTTCTCGCGCAGGCACGCCGGGCAGCGCACCGGTACCGCTTCCGCCATGACCCCTGACCCCCTCCGTCGCCCTGCGTAGGTCCATGCTCCACCACCGGCGACCGCCGGGGCGAGCGTGAGCGCCATTTCCGCACCGTTCCCGCCGACGGATCGGTGATTTGTACAAGTCGCCGAGTGAGATGCGGCTTTTGGTGGTTTCCGGGGTGCCGCACCGCCTTGACGCCGGAGGAGACGCCGCTTAGCTTGTTCCGTATAGCAGAACAAAACTTCCGGATGACGGAAAAGCCTGACCGCCAGACCCGCAGGAGAACCTGATGCCTCGTATGACAGCCGCCGCTGCTGCAGTTGAGATCCTCAAGCTCGAGGGTGTCGAACAAGCGTTCGGTGTTCCCGGTGCTGCGATCAACCCCTTCTACCGCGAGCTCAAGAACGTGGGCGGCATCAACCACACGCTCGCCCGCCACGTCGAGGGCGCCTCGCACATGGCCGAGGGGTACACGCGGGCCAAGGCGGGCAACATCGGCGTCTGCATCGGCACCTCGGGTCCGGCCGGCACCGACATGATCACCGGCCTGTACTCCGCCATCGCGGACTCCATCCCGATCCTGTGCATCACCGGTCAGGCTCCGGTCTCCAAGCTCCACAAGGAGGACTTCCAGGCCGTCGACATCGCCGCGATCGCCAAGCCGGTCACCAAGGCCGCCACGACGGTCCTGGAGGCGGCGCAGGTTCCCGGCGTCTTCCAGCAGGCCTTCCACCTGATGCGCTCCGGCCGTCCCGGCCCGGTCCTCATCGACCTGCCCATCGACGTCCAGCTGACCGAGATCGAGTTCGACCCGGCGACCTACCAGCCGCTGCCGGTCTACAAGCCGCAGGCCAGCCGCGCCCAGGCCGAGAAGGCCCTGGGCTTCCTGCTGGAGTCCGAGCGCCCGCTGATCGTCGCCGGCGGCGGCATCATCAACGCCGACGCCTCCGACCTGCTCGTCGAGTTCGCCGAGCTGACCAACATCCCGGTCATCTCCACCCTCATGGGCTGGGGCGTCATCCCCGACGACCACGAGCTGGCGGCCGGCATGGTCGGCGTCCAGACCTCGCACCGCTACGGCAACGCGACCTTCCTGGAGTCGGACGTCGTCCTCGGCATCGGCAACCGCTGGGCCAACCGTCACACCGGCTACAACCTGGACGCCTACCTGGGCGACCGCAAGTTCGTCCACGTCGACATCGAGCCCACCCAGATCGGCAAGATCTTCGCCCCGGACTTCGGCATCGCCTCCGACGCCAAGGCCGCGCTGGAGCTCTTCATCGAGGTCGCCAAGGAGCTCAAGGCCGAGGGCAAGCTGCCGGACTTCTCCGCCTGGGCCGCCTCCGCCCAGGAGCGCAAGGCCACCCTGCAGCGCCGCACCCACTTCGACAACATCCCCATGAAGCCGCAGCGCGTCTACGAGGAGATGAACAAGGCGTTCGGTCCCGAGACCCGCTACGTCACCACCATCGGCCTCTCCCAGATCGCCGGCGCGCAGATGCTGCACGTCTACAAGCCGCGCCACTGGATCAACTGCGGCCAGGCCGGCCCGCTCGGCTGGACCATCCCGGCCGCCATCGGTGCCGCCACCGCGGACCCGGAGACCCCGATCGTCGCGCTCTCGGGCGACTACGACTTCCAGTTCATGATCGAGGAGCTGGCGGTCGCCGCCCAGCACAAGGTCCCCTACGTCCACGTCCTCGTGAACAACGCCTACCTCGGCCTGATCCGTCAGGCGCAGGGCGGTCTCGGCATCAACTTCGAGGTCAACCTCGAGTTCGAGAACATCAACACCCCGGAGATCGGCGCCTACGGCGTCGACCACGTCAAGGTCGCCGAGGGCCTGGGCGTCAAGGCCATCCGCGTCACCGACCCGAACGAGCTGGGCGCCGCCTTCGAGCAGGCCAAGAAGCTGGCCCAGGAGTTCCAGGTCCCGGTCGTCGTCGAGGCCATCCTGGAGCGCATCACCAACATCTCGATGAGCAAGACCGTCGACATGAGCGACGTCACCGAGTTCGAGGAGCTCGCGACCGAGCCCGGTCACGCCCCCACCGCGATCAAGGCCCTGCAGGTCTGACCGCCCCGCACCGCAGAGCGGCCCCCGTCCCTCCACCCGGAGGGGCGGGGGCCGCTCGCGTCACGTCACCTCACCACGCGGACTCGGGTACGACCGTCCGCGTCACCGCCCCGGCCCCCGCCGCGACGGCGAACTCCCGCTCGCACGGCCCCCAGAGGCGCGCGGGAGACGCTGCGACGGCAGGAGACGAGGCCCGGCCGGGGCCCCTCGCCGCGTCCATTCGGGCTTCCCTCACGTGCGTCGGCCGTCGGCGGCCGGGGTGGTGGGCTGCGGGGCAGGACACTGGCCGGGGCCTCCGGTTGCCGCCGGGGCGGGTGGAGAGCGAGGTGGCCGGGTGGCGCACGCATCGACGGGCGGAGCGGAGGGCGACGGCGGGGCCGCCGACCGTGGCGACGGTGCTCCCGGCACTCCCGGCACTCCCGGCACTCCCGGCACTCCCGGCATTCCCGGCACTCCCGGCACCGCCGACGGTGACGTCGAGCTCGGCGGGTACCGGCAGGAGCTGAAGCGCACGCTGGGCTCCTTCCAGGTGTTCGCGATCTCGTTCGCCTTCATCTCGGTGGCGGTCGGCGTCTTCGCCACCTACGACGAAGTGCTGCGCAGCGCCGGGCCGGTGGGGATCTGGCTCTGGCCCCTCGCCGCGGTGGGGCAGACCCTGGTGGCCCTGGTGGTCGCCCAGTTCGCGGCCCGCATCCCGCTGAGCGGGTCCTCGTACCAGTGGGCGTCACGGCTCGGCAGCACCCGGACGGGCTGGTGGTTCGGCTGGCTGACCTTCTGTTACCTGGCCATCGCCGTGGTGGCGATCGACAACGCGCTGGCGAGCCAGGCCTTCATGCCGCTCGCCGGCATCGCGCCGGACGAGGGCACCGCCCGCGTGATCACCCTGGTGGTGCTGTTCGTCCAGGCCGTCCTCGCCATCGCCTCGACGCGCCTGGTCGGCTGGATCAACTCGGCCGCGGTGGGACTCGAAGTGGTGCTCGTCGTGGTGGTGGCCGTCGCCCTCCTCGTCGCCGTCGCGGTCACCGGCGACGGCACGGCCGCGAACCTCGGCTCACGCGGCGTGGCCGAGGACGCGCCCGGCTACTTCGCCGTCGGCGGCGGGCTGATGCTGGCGATGATCATGGGACTGGCCACCCTCGTCGGCTTCGACTCCGCGGCCAACCTGGCCGAGGAGGCCAAGGACCCCCACCGCAGCGTCCCCCGCGCGATCGTGGGCTCGGTCGTCGCCGCCGGGGTCCTCGGGATGGTCCTCCTGATCGCCCTCACCGTCGCCATCCAGGACCTCCCGCGGACCAGCGCCGAGGGTTCACCGGTCGCGGCGATCATGCGGGACCGGCTCGGGCCGGCCGCCGAGAAGGGGCTGCTCGTCGCGATCTCGTTCGCGTTCTTCGGCGCCGGGATCGTGGTGATGACCGCCTGCTCGCGGCTCGTGTACGCGATGTCGCGCGACGGGCGCTTCCCCGCGCACCGGGTGATGCGCCGGGTGGACTCCCGTACGCGGACGCCGGTCCCCGCGACCCTGCTCATCCTCGCGCTCGGGTGCGTCCTGATGGTCGCGCTGCCGGGCGCCGCCCTGCTGGAGCTGATCACGGCGTCGACGATCCTGCCGGCCCTCATCTACGGCGCCACGATCGTCCTCTACCTGGCCGTACGCCGCCGCCTCGGACGCCGGGAGGGCGCCTTCGACCTGGGCCGCCTCGAACTGCCGGTCGCGGTCTGCGCGCTCGCCTGGACCCTGCTCGCGCTGTTCGTCCTGGTGACCCCGCGGGAGGCGCTGGTCCCCGTCGTGGTGGTGGCGGGCCTGCTCGCCCTGGGCGGGCTGTTCTTCCTCGGGATGCTGCGGTTCGACCGCGCGGCCCTGGACACGGAGCCCGGCGTCGACACCGACTGGTAGCGGTCCCCACCCCGGCCCCCACCCGGCCCCCACCCCGGCCCCCACCCGGCCCCCACCCCGGCCCCGCCCCGGGCCGTGCGCGGGAACCCCGGTACAGCAAAGCGCCGAGTCACGGGACCGTCCGTGACTCGGCGCTCTGGTTGTTACCGCCCGACGGTGCGAGGCTGGCGCGACAGGACGTTCGCACCGCCGGGCGGAGTCTGTGGGGAGGAGGTCCCCTCTTCCCGCAGGGCGCTCTGTGCGCAGCCCCTGTGAGCAGAGGAGTGGCTGGGACCGTGGCGGGCGGGCGACGAGAACTCCGGCGTCGTCTCCCTCAGGTCAAGAGACGGGCCTCGGAACCCATTACCACCGCACTGGCTCGCACGCCCGCCACGGTCCTCGTCCTGCCCTCACCGCGTACCACCCCTCATCCGGGTCCACGGGTCGGGCTCAGCACCCGGGGCCTGACCTCCCGTCAGGCCCCCGGTACATCCATATCGGCTCAGGCGTCGCGCAGGGCGCGGACGGCCTCCTCGACGCGACGGCCGTAGTCGGCGTCGGCGGCGTGGAAGTGAGCCAGGTTCTTCTCGATGACGTCCTCCAGGGTGACCTGGGACAGGCCGCCCGCGATGTTCGCCACCAGCCGCTGCTTCTCGGCCTCCGACATCAGGCGGTAGAGCTCACCGGCCTGGAAGAAGTCGTCGTCCTTGGTGTGGGCCGGGGCCTCGTGGGTGCCCGTGTAGCCGGAGACGGCCTTCGGGGCGCCCAGCGCCAGACCGGTCTCGGCCGGGCCCTGGTACGAGTTGGGCTCGTAGTTCTTGTCGTGGCGCGAGCCGTTGCGCAGCGCCATGACACCGTCGCGGCCGTAGTTGTCGGCCTTCGTCGCCTTCGGGGCGTTGACCGGCAGCACGGTGTGGTTCACACCGAGGCGGTAGCGCTGGGCGTCGGCGTAGGCGAACAGGCGGCCCTGGAGCATCTTGTCCGGCGAGGCGGTGATGCCCGGGACGAAGTTGTTCGGGGAGAACGCGGACTGCTCGACCTCGGCGAAGACGTTGTCCGGGTTGCGGTCGAGGACCAGGCGGCCCACGCGCTGCAGCGGGTAGTCCGCGTGCGGCCACACCTTGGTGAGGTCGAACGGGTTGAAGCGGTAGTCCGCGGCCTCGGCGGCCGGCATGATCTGGACGTACAGGGTCCAGCTCGGGTTCACGCCGCGCTCGATCGCCTGGAGCAGGTCGGTCTGGTGCGAGTTCGCGTCCTTGCCGACGAGCTCGGCGGCCTGCTCACCGGAGAGGCAGCGGATGCCCTGGTTCGTCTTGAAGTGGTACTTGACGAAGAAGGCCTCGCCCTGCTCGTTCGTCCACTGGTAGGTGTGGGAGCCGTAGCCGTTCATGTGGCGGTACGACGCCGGGATGCCGCGGTCACCCATGAGCCAGGTGATCTGGTGCGTGGCCTCGGGGGCGTGCGCCCAGAAGTCCCAGACGTTGTCCGGCTCCTGCTTGCCCGTGAAGGGGTCGCGCTTCTGGGAGTGGATGAAGTCGGGGAACTTGATCGGGTCCTTGATGAAGAACACCGGGGTGTTGTTGCCGACGAGGTCGTAGTTGCCCTCTTCGGTGTAGAACTTCAGGGCGAAACCACGGGGGTCGCGCACCGCGTCCGCGCCGCCGAGGGAGTCGGCGACGGTGGAGAACCGCAGGAAGGTCTCGGTCTTCTTGCCGACCGTGTTCAGGAAGGCGGCGCTGGTGTAGGCGGTGACGTCGTCGGTCACCTCGAAGTAGCCGTACGCGGCCGAGCCGCGGGCGTGCACCACACGCTCCGGGATGCGCTCACGGTTGAAGCGGGCGAGCTTCTCCAGGAGCTGCTGGTCCTGGATCAGGAGCGGGCCACCGACGCCGGCGGTGGCGGAGTTCTGGTTGTCGGCGACCGGGGCGCCGGACTCGGTCGTCAGCGTGCGCTTCGACATGGTGACCTTCCGTACGGGTAACTGCTGACGGAAAGCGTCTTCCGTCATGCGGAACAGCCTAATTTCGGCGAGAACTAAACGTCAACAGTTTGTTGAACGAAGTTGTGGGCGAGATGACCCGGACGGTGCCGGCGCTTGGGCGCGACAGGACAGGTGTCAGCACCGGCACCGTCCGGAGACTCGGAGCCCCCTCCTGCGAGGGGACGGGCCGGGCCCCGAGGGGGCCCGGCGGGGGACCTCAGACCTGGGTGCCGGAGAGGCGCTCGACGGCGCGCAGCAGGGCCGAGTGGTCCAGGCCGCCGTCGCCCTGGGCGCGCAGCGAGGCGACCAGCTGGGCGACGACCGCACCGACGGGGAGGGCGGCACCGACGTTGCGGGCGGCGTCGGTGACGATGCCCATGTCCTTGTGGTGCAGGTCGATCCGGAAGCCGGGCTTGAAGTCGCGGTTCAGGAAGTTGTCCTTCTTGCGGGTCAGGACCGTGGAGCCGGCCAGACCGCCGTTGAGGACGTCGAGGGCGGCCCGGAGGTCCACGCCCGACTTCTCGAGGAAGACGACGGCCTCGGCGCACGCCTGGATGTTCACCGCGACGATGAGCTGGTTGGCGGCCTTCACCGTCTGGCCGGAGCCGTGCGGACCGCACAGGACGATGGTCTTGCCGAGGGCCTCCAGGATGGGCAGGGCCGCGTCGAAGTCGGCCTGCTCGCCACCCACCATGATCGACAGGACGGCCTCGATGGCGCCGGCCTCGCCGCCGGACACCGGGGCGTCGATGACGCGGATGCCCTTCTCGGCGGCGTTCTTCGCCAGGTCCACGGAGGTCTGCGGGGTGATCGACGACATGTCGACGATCAGCGCGCCGGACTTCGCGTTCTCGAGGATGCCCTCGGGGCCGTAGTTGATGGCCTCGACCTGCGGGGAGGCGGGCACCATCGTGATGATCACGTCGGCGTCCTTGACGGCCTCGGCGATCGAGCCGGCCGCGGTGCCGCCGGCGGCCGCGAGGCGGTCCAGCTTGTCCTGCTCCAGCGTGAAGCCGGTGACCGAGTAGCCGGCCTTCAGCAGGTTCTCGGCCATGGGGGAGCCCATGATTCCGAGACCGATCCAGGCGATCGACGGGAGTGCAGCGGGGTTGCTCATGATGAGGGTCCTTCTCTTAATGCTTCGTACGAAAAGTGCGTGAGGTGCCTGGCTGATCGCCCGGACTTCGTCCTCTACTCGGCGGCGCGGGCCTCGGCCGGCAGCCAGGCGAAGGACGCGGCAGCGTCGGCGGCCTTGTACTCGAGGCCCACGTAGCCCTCGTATCCGGCCTTCTTCAGCTGGTCGAGCAGCTCCTCGAGGGGCAGCTCGCCGGTGCCCGGGGCACCTCGTCCCGGCTTGTCCGCGATCTGGACGTGGCCGGTCTTGGCGGCGTACTTTTCGATGACCTCGGAGAGGTCCTCACCGTTCATCGCCAGGTGGTACAGGTCGAGCAGGAACTTGGCGTTGCCGAGGCCGGTGGCCTCGTTCACCTTGTCCACCACCTCGATGCCGGCCGGGGCGCTCACCAGCGGGTAGAGCGGCGACTCGGGCTTGTTGAGGGTCTCGATCAGGAGGATCGCACCCACGCGGTCGGCAGCCTGCGCCGCGACGACCAGGTTCTTCAGGGCCAGCTCGTCCTGGACGGCCGGGTCCACGCCCTCGACGCGGTTGCCGTAGAGGGCGTTCAGCGCCTTGCAGCCCACCGAGGCGGCGAAGTCCGCCGCCACGTTGATGTTGGCGTTGAAGCGGTCCGACTCCTCACCGGGCACCGAGACCGCGCCGCGGTCCGGGCCCGGCAGCCGGCCGGCGTAGAAGTTCAGGCCCACCAGCTGGGTGCCGGCGTCCTCGAGAGCCTTCTTGAGGGCGTCGAGCTCCGCCTGTGCGGGGGTGGGGGTCTCGATCCAGGGCCACCACAGCTCGACCGCCGTGAAGCCCGCCGCGGCGGCGGCCGCGGGGCGCTCCAGGAGCGGGAGTTCCGTGAAGAGGATCGACAGGTTCACATCGAAGCGCTGGTCCGTGTATCCCATGAGGGGTGTGCGCTCCTTCCGTATTGCGGAAGTTATTTTCTGCTTGATGGAAGACTGCATGGGGTCCCGCGCGGATGTCAAGTGCGGACTCCCGAAAAATCGAGACGGCGCGGTAGCTTGACGGCGTGCGATTGAGAGTGGAGTTCACGACCGAGCCCTTCGATCTCGAAGAGGCCCCCGACCACGCCGTGGCGGCCCGCGAGGTCATCCAGAAGGCCCAGCTGGAGGCGGTGGACGTCGGTCCGTTCGGCAACACCGCTGAGGGCGACGCCGACCGGGTGCTGTCCGCGGTGGCCGCGCTGCTGCGCGACTCCCTGGGGGCCGGGGCCACGCGCGTCACCCTCCAGGTCAACGTGATCGGCGAGGAGACGCCATGACCGAGCCCCGCGACCACCCCTTCGTCATCGCGGTCAAGCCGCTCGTCGACGCGATGGGCGGCGTGCTGATGGACCCGGCCCAGGCCACGCCCGACGACGTCGTGCTGCGCTGGGAGGGCCAGGACCTGCTCGCGGTGCGCCTGCCCCAGCTGTCGGACTCGCTGGACCACATCCTGGCCGCGCTGGAGCGCCGGCACGGCGTACCGTTGTCGCAGCTCGACCGGAAGTCCAAGCAGGACGTCGTACGGATACTGGAGGCGCGCGGCGCCTTCTCCGTCCGGCACGGTGTGGAAACGGTCGCGGGCGCCCTGGGGGTCAGCCGCTTCACGGTCTACAACTACTTGAACAGGGAAAACCCCAGTAAGAACAGCCAAGCGTGAACGACTTCTGACCCACAGTGACGAGCCGCCGCCCAATTCACCCGGGCGGCGGCTTTTGTGTACGGGAAGTTTCAACAAAGTGTTGACGCCGTGTTGTGGAGAGCGTTAGCTATGCGCAGCCCGTCAAAGCAACAACAGGCCACGGAGGCCTACCGTGACTTCGAGTCCGACCCCGGGTCTCACCCGGATCAACACCTTGGACGACGGCGCGGCCACGGCCGAGCTGCACGAGGTGTGCGCCAGCTCGGCGTGGGGGAGCAAGATGCTCGCGCAGCGCCCCTTCGCCACCGCCGCATCCCTGTTCGCCGCGAACGAGACCGCCATGGCGGAGCTCACCGCGGACGACCTGGCCGAGGCGATGGGAGGCCACGCGCCGATCGGCCGGCCGAAGCCGGGAGACCCGACCTCCGCCCGTGAGCAGCGCGGCATGGCCGGTGCCTCGGAGGAGCTCAAGAACGAACTCCTCGAACTGAACCTGGCCTACCAGGAGAAGTTCGGCCACGTCTTCCTCATCTGCGCCACCGGTGCGACCGGCGAGTTCATGCGGGACGCGGTCAAGGTCCGGATCGGCAACTCGCCGGAGCAGGAGCGGGAAATCGCCCGCGGCGAGCTCGTCAAGATCAACCGGATCCGCCTGACCCGCCTCGTAGAAGGAGAGTGAGACCGACCATGAGCACCGAGACCGCGGCATCGCCGAACAGTTCCGTGTCCACGCACATCCTGGACACCAGCATCGGCAGGCCCGCCGAGGGCGTCGCCATCTCCCTGTCGGCCCGTACGGGACTCGACGGCGAGTGGGCGGCCCTGGGCGGCTCCGCCACCGATGCGGACGGGCGCTGCAAGGACCTGCCGGCGCTGCCGGAGGGCACCACCCACGTACGTCTCGACTTCGAGACCGAGACGTACTTTTCGAAGAAGCAAGCCGAGGCGCAGCAGGACGCCCCCCGCGTAAGGGACAGCGCTACGTTCTTCCCCGAGGTCACCATCACGTTCGCGGTGAACCCGGGCGAGCACTACCACGTACCGCTGCTGCTCAACCCGTTCGGCTACTCCGTTTACCGAGGGAGCTAGCATGGCCACGATTCTGGGCCAGAACCAGTACGGCAAGGCAGAGAACCGCGTCGTCAAGATCACGCGGGACGGCGACACCCACCACATCAAGGACCTGAACGTCTCGGTCGCCCTCTCCGGCGACATGGACGACGTCCACTACTCCGGCTCGAACGCGAACGTCCTGCCGACGGACACCACCAAGAACACGGTGTACGCGTTCGCCAAGGAGTACGGCATCGAGTCCGCCGAGCAGTTCGGCATCCACCTGGCCCGCTGGTTCGTGAACAGCCAGGAGCCGATCCAGCGCGCGCGCATCCGGATCGAGGAGTACGGCTGGGAGCGGATCGCCACGTCCGACGCCAACTCCAAGTTCATCGGCGCCGACGAGGTCAAGCACTCCTTCGTCCGCCAGGGCCAGGAGACCCGCGTCACCCAGATCACGTACGACGGCCAGAACTGGGAGGTCATCTCCGGCCTCAAGGACCTCGTCGTCATGAACTCCACGAACTCCGAGTTCTGGGGCTACGTGAAGGACAAGTACACGACCCTGCAGGAGGCGTACGACCGCATCCTGGCCACCCAGGTGTCGAGCCGCTGGCGCTTCAACTGGTCGGACGACGAGCAGCGGATGCCCAACTGGGAGAAGTCCTACGCCGAGACCCGCAAGCACATGCTGCAGGCCTTCGCCGAGACCTACTCCCTCTCGCTGCAGCAGACCCTGTACCAGATGGGTTCGCGCATCATCAACCACCGCTCGGAGATCGACGAGGTCCGCTTCTCGCTCCCGAACAAGCACCACTTCCTCGTCGACCTGGAGCCCTTCGGCCTCAAGAACGACAACGAGGTGTACTTCGCCGCGGACCGCCCCTACGGTCTGATCGAGGCCACGATCCTGCGGGACGGCGCCGACGCGCGCATCCCGGTGGACATGACCAACCTCTGAGAGCGCGGCACGCGCGTCCCGGGGCTCTCCGCAGTGGCCCCGGGACCGCGCGACACGACCCAACTTCCTGAATCGGCACCCGGACGCACCCCATGGGGCGGCAGTACTGTCAGCTGCCAAGGCCCCGGCTCCGGCACTCAAATCCCCTGGGTCCTGCCGTGCCCGCACCGCCACTGAAAGCACGAGGAAGTCCCATGGCAGCATCGGCAGCCCATGACAGCGCCGCCCCGCGCATCGTCATCGAGAACTGTGCGATCGCGACCGTCGACGCCAATGACACCGAGTACGCCTCGGGCCACATCGTCGTAGCAGGCAACAGGATCGAGTTCATCGGTGCGGGCAGGGCCCCCGAGAACCTCGAGAACGTCGTCCGCCGGATCGACGGCACCGGGCACCTCGTGACCCCCGGCCTGGTCAACACGCACCACCACTTCTACCAGTGGATCACGCGTGGCCTGGCCACCGACCACAACCTCTTCAACTGGCTCGTCGCGCTGTACCCGACGTGGGCGCGCATCGACGAGCAGATGACGTACACGGCCGCGCAGGGCTCGCTCGCCGCGATGGCCAAGGGTGGTGTGACCACCGCGATGGACCACCACTACGTCTTCCCCAAGGGCTCCGGCGACCTCTCCGGCTCGATCATCCGCGCCGCGTCCGAGATGGGCGTCCGCTTCACCCTCGCCCGCGGCTCGATGGACCGCAGCGAGAAGGACGGCGGCCTGCCGCCGGACCACGCCGTCGAGACCCTCGAAGGCGCGCTGGCCGACACCGAGGCGACCGTCAAGAAGTTCCACGACGCCTCCTTCGACTCCATGACCCAGGTCGCCGTCGCCCCCTGCTCGCCCTTCTCGGTCTCCACCGAGCTGCTCAAGCAGGGCGCCGAGCTGGCCCGCCGCCTCGGTGTGCGCATGCACACGCACGGCAGCGAGACGGTCGAGGAGGAGAAGTTCTGCCACGAGCTCTTCGGCATGGGCCCCACCGACTACTTCGAGTCGACCGGCTGGCTCGGCGAGGACGTGTGGATGGCGCACAGCGTCCACATGAACGACTCCGACATCGCCGCGTTCGCCCGCACCAGGACCGGTGTCGCGCACTGCCCGTCCTCCAACGCCCGTCTGGCCGCCGGCATCGCCCGCGTCCCGGACATGCTGGCCGCCGGCGTACCGGTCGGCCTCGGCGTGGACGGCACCGCCTCCAACGAGTCCGGTGAGCTCCACACCGAGCTGCGCAACGCGCTGCTGATCAACCGTCTGAACCCGGTGCACCGCGAGGCCGCGCTCAACGCCCGCCAGGCCCTGCGCCTGGGCACCTACGGCGGCGCCCAGGTCCTCGGCCGCGCCGACAACATCGGTTCGCTGGAGGTCGGCAAGTGCGCCGACCTGGTCCTGTGGAACCTGAACACCTTCCTGCACTCCTCGATCGCCGACCCGGTGACCGCCCTGGTCTTCGGTGCGGCCGCCCCGGTGACGGCGTCGTTCGTCAACGGCAAGCAGATCGTCGAGAACAACCGGCTGCTCTTCGCCGACGAGGACGCCATCGCGGTGTCCACGCGGGAAGAGGCCCAGCGCCTCGCGCGGATCGCGCAGGCCTGATCCCCCGGAGTCCGGCCGGGGGGGACGGCCCCCGGCCGGCCGCCGCGGACCCGAGCGGGGTCCGTGGGCAGCCGTTCCCGGGAGGCGCCCGAGGCAATCCGAAGGCGCTCCCGGGAGCGGTGACTCGTGCCACCCGCGCCACGGCGCATCGCGGAAGCGGCGATTGGGCGAATCGTTTCTGCACCCCTTGGGACAAGAAGTGGCTCCACCCACAACTTCATACGCGCTCGACTCGCACAGCTTTCGCACCACCTCCAAGACACCCACGTCCCTGCCGACGTGTTACCCGACCGGAGGAAGCCGTGGCCAACCCGCCCAGGTTTCGCAAAGACGCAGTCGCAGTACCGGAGGTGAAGCACCCGGTCGACGAGACCCTGCCCCCTCTGAAGATGTTCACCAGCGGCCTCCAGCACGTGGCCGCCATGTACGCGGGTGTCGTGGCCCCGCCCATGATCGTCGGCCCCGCGGTCGGACTCTCCGCCACCGAGACCGCCTTCCTGATGGGCGCCTCGCTCTTCACCGCCGGCCTCGCCACCCTCCTGCAGACCCTCGGGTTCTGGAAGGTGGGCGCCAAGCTCCCCTTCGTCAACGGCGTCTCCTTCGCCGGTGTGACCCCCATGATCGCGATAGGCAAGGGGGAGGGCGCGGACGCCCTCCCCGTCATCTTCGGAGCGATCATCGTCGCCGGAGCGATCGGCTTCGTGGCCGCCCCCTACTTCGGCAAGCTCGTCCGCTTCTTCCCACCCGTCGTCACGGGTACGGTCATCACCCTGATCGGCGTCTCGCTCCTGCCCGTCGCCTTCAACTGGTCGCAGGGCGGCAACCGCACCGCCACCGACTACGGCTCCATGCAGAACATCGGCATGGCCGCCGTCACCCTGGTGATCGTCCTGCTCCTGCGCAAGTTCCTGCGCGGCTTCCTCCAGCAGATCTCCATCCTGCTGGGCCTGGTCGCCGGTACCCTGATCGCCATCCCGCTGGGGATGACCAGCTTCGACGCCGTCAGGAACGCCTCGGTCGTCGGCTTCCCCACCCCCTTCCACTTCGGCGCCCCGCAGTTCCAGGTCGCCGCGATCGTCTCGATGTGCATCGTCATGCTCGTCTGCATGACGGAGTCCACCGCCGACATCCTGGCGCTGGGCAAGATCGTCGGCCGTCCGGCGGACGAGAAGGCCATCGCGGGAGGCCTGCGCGCCGACACCCTCGGCAGCGCGATCAGCCCGCTCTTCAACGGGTTCATGTGCAGCGCCTTCGCGCAGAACATCGGACTGGTCGCCATGACCAAGGTGCGCAGCCGCTTCGTCGTCGCCGCCGGCGGCGGCATCCTGATCCTGCTGGGCCTGTGCCCGATGGCGGCCTCCGTCATCGGCGTGGTCCCGCTGCCCGTGCTGGGCGGCGCCGGCATCGTCCTGTTCGGCTCGGTGGCCGCCAGCGGCATCCAGACCCTGGCCGGCGCGGCCATGGAGAAGGGCGAGAACGCCCTGATCGTCGCCGCCTCCGTCGGCATCGGCCTGATCCCGATCGCCGCGCCGGACTTCTACCACGCCTTCCCCAAGGACCTGCTGGTCGTCCTGGACTCCGGGATCAGCACCGGCTGCGTGGTGGCCATCGTGCTCAACCTGGCCTTCAACCACCTCGGCGCCAGGAAGGGCGCGGCCTCGGGGGCCGCACCCGAACCGGTGCCGGTCCACTGACCGGCCGTGAAGAGCACGGCGGCGCGCTCGCCACCCACTGCGGGTGTGGCGAGCGCACCGCCGTGTCCGGTACGGGCGAACCGCCGTGCGCCCGTACGTGCGGTGACGCCGCGCCGGTCAGGGCCGCCAGAGCATCAGATTGCTCATCAGCTCGGCCTGTTCGATCGCGTCGTCGAGTGCGTGGTGCGTGTGGCGCCGCCGGGAGAGCAGTTCACGGGGCATCCGCCCCTTGACCGCGGCGCGCAGCGGCACCCGCGCCTTCGTCGCGTAGAGGGTCTTCATGTCGAAGCACCCGGAATGGCCGAAGGGGCTGTCCCCGCCGAACCGGATCAGGTACCAGTACAGGAACGTCCAGTCGAAGGACGCCGGATAACCGCACATCACCGGCTGTGCGTCCGCGTCCTCGGACACCTTGCGCACCCAGGCGCGGAACGCGGCCATGGCGGCCGCCGGGTCGGTGCCCTCGCGGACCAGCCGGTCGCGGTCGAGCCCGCTGACGGCCAGCGCCTCGGGCACCCAGGTGTCGCTGATGGGCCGCAACTCCCGGTAGAAGGTGCGCCTCTCGGGATCGGCGGCCGTGTACACCTCCCCGTCCTGCCGGCCGGCTACCGCGGCCCCGAAACTGATCATCGAATACGGTCCTGGAATGGGTCCGTCGGCCTCGATGTCGACGGAGATGTAGAGACTGGGACGTGCGGTGCGGACTGCCATGCGCGCGAGCATGTCAGCCCGGACCGCCGCCGATCATCCGGTTTTCGCCCGCGGTGGCCTCAGGGTGCGGAGGTCAGGAACATCCCGGTGTGGTCGCCGCCCGCCGTGTTCCTGCAGCTGGAGGCGGAGCCCGCGGGCTGCGCCACCGCCAGGGCCAGGCAGCGGCCGGCGGCCAGCTGGCCGTAGTGGTTGGGGTGCATGGACTCCTGGATCAGGCCCTGCGACTCGTTGTTGTCGATCCAGCGCGCCCACTCGCTCGTCCTCGCCGACGCCGGGACGGTGGAACTCACCAGCTTGCTCGACTTCGCGCACACCTCGCGCCCCTGGAGCATGTCCCGCAGGTCGAGGAACTGCACGCCCTTGGCGGCGGCGACGCCCCTGATGCGGTTCGCGATCTGCGGCACGAGCGAGTCGCGCGCCCAGTCCGAGTCCCGGTTCCAGAAGGGGCAGCCGCCCGTGTTGAGCCGGCTCCAGTCGCTCTGCGTGTACCGGTTCTCGGCGCCGCGCGGGATCGGCGACGGGTAGGACTGGAGCACGATCCGGTAGGAGGAGTCGGTGTACCCGGCGCCGCGCATCACGGCCCGGATCTCGTCGACCGACTTGCCGACGTCCGCCATGACGGCGTCGATCTTCTGGTCGACGCCGTACTGCTGGTCGTCGTAGCAGTACGAGTTCCAGATGACGAAGTCCAGCGCGCAGTCCTTGATGATGTCGGCGAAGCCCAGGTCGTTGCCGCCGATGGACAGCGCGATGACCTTCACGTCGTGGCTCGCGGCCACCGCGGCCAGCTGATCGGCCTGCGGGGCCTCGCCCTTGTAGGAGACGCCGCCGTTGGAGGCGCGGAACACGTTCTGCGAGACGGCGCCGGAGCATGCGAGGTTCACGGCGACGTCGGCGATCGGCCCGGCGCTGCGCACCTCGGCGGAGTCGGAGCGGTGGCAGCCGCCGGCCGTGGTGCCGTACACCTTGGCCGGGTCGTAGGTGCTGCCGCTGACCCAGCCCCGGTCGGTGCCGTTGCGGCTCCCGGAGTTGGTCAGGCTGTTGCCCTTCCAGCGGCCGCCCTCGCCGGAGATGTAGCTGTCGCCCATCGACACCACGGCGGTGGGGCCGGTCCCGGGGGCGGCGACTGCGGTCCCGGGGCCGCCGGCGAGCAGCGCGCCGACGGCGAGTGGCACGGTCACGGCGGCACAGGCCAGTCGTCGCACCCGGCCGGCGTCGCGGTCCTTGCTGACGTTGCGGAATCCGATCACTGCGGAACTCCTGCGCTCGGCCACGCCGAAGCCGGCAACGCGCACATCGGCTGCGCTGCCGTTCGTGTGGCTGGGAAGTGGGGGTACCGCCGGCCGGTGGCACCGGAAAGGTGACACGGGCCCGGTTGTTACCGCTAGGTACGTGCAAGTTACGAACCAGTAACGACCGATCGGTCGTTCGGTCGGAGCCCCGATTCGCGCCCCCCCGGAGTCCTCCGCAGCCACTTCGTCGGGCACGTCAACCGCCCATCTGCACGGAACAGCTGACGGACAGTCCGCAGGTCGGGCACCCTGTGTGACAACGACCAGCCTTCCGGGCGAGCGCGGGCACCGGGAAGGACGAGGGGGACGGCACGCATGAAGTACAGGGTTGTGGCTGCCATCGACTTCGGGACGCACGGCTCGGGCTTCGCCTGGGCGGTGCTCCCGGCCGGAGCGGAAGGGCCCGACCAGCGCCAGATCGACTATCCGGACCAGTGGGACGACGCGCCCCTGACCTATCCGAAGAACCTTTCCGCCCTCTTCCTGGATCCCGACGGTGACGACCGCGACTGGGGGTACGCCGCCCGGCGCGCCGGCGCCGCGGGCGAACCCGGCCGGCTCGAACACGGCTTCAAGATGTGGCTCAGCCCCGAGGGCCGGGAAGACGGCCAGGGGCCCGGGGCGGGCCTCGTCGGCACCCCGGAACAGGCCGTACCGCTGATCGCGGCCTACCTGCGCCGCCTGCGCGGCGCCGCCATCGACCGGATCGTCGGCGGCGGCTTCATGGAGTCCGACATCCGCTGGTGCCTGACCGTCCCCGCCATCTGGGAGCCCGAGCAGCGCCACCTCATGCGCGACGCGGCCCGCCTGGCCGGATTCCCCGCCGACGACCGCGACCGCCTGATCCTCGTCACGGAACCGGAAGCCGCGACCGTCTACTGCGCCCAGGACGCCGCCGCCGGAATCGGCGGCCTCGGCTCCACCGCCACGCTCGTCGTCGACTGCGGGGGAGGCACCGTCGACATCGCCGCCTACCGTTGCACGCAGGACGGCGCCCTGGAGCAGCTGCGCCGCCCCTCCGGCGGCAAGCTCGGCTCGAACTACATCAACCGCCGCTTCCAGGTCCAGGTGCTCGCCCCGCGCCTGGGACAGGCCGCGTTCAAGGCACTGGAAGCGGCTCCGGCACAGCTCCTGGAGCTGATGGACGACTTCGAACGGATGAAGACCCACTTCCGCGGGGACAGTGACAGCCCGGTCAGCATCCCGATCTCGCTGAAGGCCAGCCGGATCATCGACCCCCACGGCGGCACGGAGCGCCTCGCCGCGGAACAGCAAGGGGTCGACGACCACATCGTCATCGAACCCGACGTGATGCGGGGGCTGTTCCACGGCACCACCGAACCGCTCGTGAAGCTGGTGGACACCCAGATCCGCGAACTGCTCGCCGACCCCGTCGTCGCCGCCGACGGCCTGCGCGTCATCCTCGTCGGCGGCTTCGCCCAGTCCCACTACGTGCAGAGCCGGCTCACCACCCACCTCGACCGGGAGTTCCCGGCCGGGGTCCAGCTGATGATCCCGCCCAACCCCTCCCGCGCCGTGCTCGGCGGCGCCGTGCACTACGCCTGCCGCCCCGAGGTCGTGCACTCCCGGCGCGCCTCCCACACGTACGCCGTCGAGGTCTCCGAGCGGCGCAGGTTCGGTGCCGTCTTCCGGGAGTCGGAAGCCGTACGCGCGCTCACCATCATCAAGGTCAAGGGGCAGGGCGCCTTCCGCGACGGCGTCCTCGACCCGCTCGTCTTCATGGGGGAGTCCGTACAGGTCGGCAGCGAACGGACCTACACCCTCGTTCCGCTCACCCCCGACCAGCCGGAGGTGAAGGTCGCGCTGTACGCCGTACCCGAGGTGAAGGACCTCACGGTGAACACGCCCGGCGCCCGGCGCCTGGGAACGATCGTCGTCGACATTTCCGAGTCGGTCGGCGAGGAGGAGGTCGACGACCGCGGAGTGGACCTGTACTTCACCTTCGGCGGGACCGAGATCGGTGTGGCCGCGGTCAACCCCCGCACCGGAGAACGCCGCGAAATGGTCGTCGAGTTCGCCGGAGTCCCCGAGCAGTAGGCAGCAGGCAGCAGGCAGCAGGAGAAGAGGTACGCGCGATGGAGAGCCCAGGACGTCCGGACCGAGGACTGCCCGCGTCACCGGGCCCGTGGGCCGGCGGCACACCCCCCGTGCCGTCCGCGGCGCCCCCGGCCCCGGCCTCCGCCCCGGACGGCGCACGCATGCCCTGGCGGGTGTTCCAGGAGGTGAGGGCCCTGCGCGCGGAGGTCGGTTCCCTGCGCGCCGAACGGCAGGAGGCCAAGGAGCGGATCGACAAGCTGTACGAGGTGGTGCACGGCCTGCGCGCCGACCGGACCACGGAGCTGGAGAGCGCCCACCACGAGACCTCGCAGGCGTACGGCGCCCTGCGGGACCGGATCATCGGCCACTGCCGCTCCGCCGCCGAGGCCGCCGCGGGCCGGCCCCACCACCGGGCGGAGACCCATGTGCGGCTCTGCGCCGCCGTGTTCCGCACCGTACTGGGCGAACACCCGGCGGCCGAGGAGGACTGGCACCGCACGGCCGCCGACGTGCTGGGCCCGCAGGTGCCCCTGGGTCCGGTGACGGAACTGCACCGGCAGACGGCCGAACTGCGCGCGCGCATCGCGGAACTGGGCGGCGTCCACCGCTGGAACTTCGAGCTGCGCCTCGGCCACGCCCCGGACCCGCGCCTGCACGAGGTGTGGCCGCGGGCCGACGAGCGGGAGCCGCTCAGCCTCTGCGTCGCCCCCGCCTACCAGGTGGTCGGCCGGCCCCCGCACGTCCGGCCGCTCGTCCACACCGTGATCGGACGGGTGTGACGGTGCCCGGACGCCCGTCGGACGGTTCGGTGCTCGACCGCCGCTACCGGCTGGACCGGCTGCTCGGCCGCGGCGGCATGGGCGAGGTCTGGCAGGCCACCGACCTCAGGGACGGCAGCACGCTCGCCGTCAAGACGATCCTCGGGCAGTCCCTGGACTCGCCCGACGCGCGCGCCCGGTTCCGGCACGA
Source organism: Streptomyces sp. WAC03905 (assembly GCF_057371075.1). Taxonomy (NCBI): domain Bacteria; kingdom Bacillati; phylum Actinomycetota; class Actinomycetes; order Kitasatosporales; family Streptomycetaceae; genus Streptomyces; species Streptomyces sp. WAC03905. The sequence continues at coordinate 1,616,118 of NZ_JBXYDZ010000003.1, read as the reverse complement.
GGCACGGGCCCTCGAACGCGTCGTGAGCCCCTACACCGTGCGCCTGCTCGGATCCGGCTCCGACGGTGACGTCGACTACCTGGCCATGGAGTACGTCGCGGGCCGCGGCCTGGACCGGGAACTCGCGGTCCGCTTCGTCGCCGACCGCACCTGGCGCTGGGCGGCTCCCCTCCTGCGCGGGATCGTCCAGGGCATCGCCGACGTGCACGCCGCCCAGACGGTGCACCGCGACATCAAACCGTCCAACGTCCTCCTCACCGGGGACGGTTCCGTCAAGGTCTGTGACTTCGGCATCGCCAAGCTCCTGGGGCCGGAGCCCTTCACCCAGCTCACGACCCCCGGCCAGGCCATCGGCAGCGCCCCCTACATGCCCCCGGAGCAATGGAACGGGGGACCGGTCACCTACCTGGGCGACCTCTACTCCCTCGGCTGCCTCGCGTACGAACTGCTCACCGGAGTACGCCCCTTCGGCCCGTGCGCCGACCGCGAGGACTACCGCCGGGCCCACCTGGAGCAGCGGCCCGAGCGGCTGTCCGTGCTGCGTCCCGACCTGCCGGCGGCGCTGGACCTCCTCGTGTCCGCCCTGCTGGAGAAGCGCCCGGGCGACCGGCCGGCCTCCGCCGAGCTGGTCGCGGTGGTCCTGGACGTGTTCCCCCTGGAGGCCCGCGGGACCCGGTGGGCCAGGCAGCGGCTCGCCACCCACGACGCCGAGACCGACCGGATGCTGCGGGACGCCGAGAGCAACTGGCTGTCGAACCGGCCCGAGGCGGGGCTCGCCTCCAGCCGCGAGGTCGTACGCCGCAGGGTGCTGGTGAACGGCCCGAACGCGGACGCGACCCTGCGGGCGCGCCGGGTGGAGGCGGACTGCCTGTGGGCGCTGGGGGACGTCGCCGAGGCGCTGCAGCTGAGCGAGGAGCTCGCCGAGCAGCGGGTCGCGGTGCTCGGCCCGTACAACGACGAGGCGATCATGTCGCTGCGGGCCTGGGCCAGCCGGCTGTGGCACCTGGGCCGCCTCACCGAGGCGCTGGTGCCGCTGCGGCGGATAGCGCAGGCGCGCGCGGACACCCACGGGGACTACTCCCCGGAGTACCACCGGGCCAGTTACGACCTCGCGCTGTGCCTCTTCTCCTGCGGCCGGGGCGAGGAGGCGGCCCCCCTGCTGCGCGCCGTGGTGGCCGGACGCGGCGACCTGCTCGGCGCGGGGGCCCCGGAGACGCTGGAGGCGTGCCTCCTGCTGGGAGCCGTGCTGCTGGAGCAGGACGGGGCGGCGGAGGCCCTCGCGCGGCTGGAGCCCCTCGAAGCCGCCCTCGACCGGGGCTGGATCCCCAACCAGCGGCCGCCGGACCACGCCCGCGCCCTCATCGAGACGGCCCGGCAGCGCGTGAAGCGCAAGCGCTGAGCAGGCCGGGACCGCCGAGCCGGCCGGGACCGCCGAGCCGGCCGGCCGGGAAAGGACACGGCTCCGCCCCCGTGCCGTGGGCAGCGGGGGCGGAGCCGGCCGGGTCGGGCCGCTGTGCGTGTCGGCCGGATCCGGGGTGTCAGCCGACGAGCTGGTCGTAGGCGGGGAGGGTGAGGAAGTCCGCGTAGTCGGCGTCCAGGGAGACCTTCAGGAAGAGGTCGTGAGCCTGCTGCCACTTGCCGGCCGCGAAGGCCTCCTCGCCCAACTCGGAGCGCAGGGCGGCCAGTTCCTCGGCCGCCATTTCGCGGGTCAGCTCGGCGGTGGCGGTCCGGCCGTTCTCGAAGACGACCCCGGCGTTGATCCACTGCCAGATCTGCGAGCGGGAGATCTCGGCGGTGGCGGCGTCCTCCATCAGGCCGAAGATGCCGACGGCGCCGAGGCCGCGCAGCCAGGCCTCGATGTAGCGGATGCCGACCTGGACCGCGTTGCGCAGGCCTTCGTAGGTGGGCTTCGCGTCGAGGGAGTCGATCGCGATCAGCTCGCCCGGGGCGACCGAGACGTCCTCGCGCAGCCGGTCCTTCTGGTTGGGCTTGTCGCCGAGGACGGCGTCGAAGGAGGCCATGGCGATCGGGACGAGGTCGGGATGGGCGACCCAGGAGCCGTCGAAGCCGTCGCCCGCCTCGCGGTCCTTGTCGGCCTTGACCTTCGCGAAGGCGACCTTGTTGACCTCGGCGTCCTTGCGGGACGGGATGAAGGCCGCCATGCCGCCGATGGCGTGCGCGCCGCGCTTGTGGCAGGTGCGGACCAGCAGTTCGGTGTACGCGCGCATGAAGGGGGCGGTCATCGTCACCGCGTTGCGGTCCGGCAGGACGAACTTCTCGCCGCCGTCGCGGAAGTTCTTCACGATGGAGAAGAGGTAGTCCCAGCGTCCCGCGTTCAGGCCCGCCGCGTGGTCGCGCAGCTCGTAGAGGATCTCGTCCATCTCGTACGCGGCGGTGATCGTCTCGATCAGGACGGTCGCGCGGACGGTGCCCTGGGGGATGCCGACGTAGTCCTGGGCGAAGACGAAGATGTCGTTCCAGAGGCGCGCCTCCAGGTGCGACTCCGTCTTCGGCAGGTAGAAGTACGGGCCCTTGCCGAGGTCGATCAGACGCTTGGCGTTGTGGAAGAAGTACAGGCCGAAGTCGACGAGGGAGCCGGAGGCCGGGCCGCCCTCGAACTGCAGATGGCGCTCCTCCAGGTGCCAGCCGCGCGGGCGCATCACGACGGTCGCGAGCTCCCCGGCGGGCTTGAGGGCGTACGACTTGCCGGTGCGGGGGTCGGTGAAGTCGATGCGGCGCTCGTAGGCGTCGATCAGGTTGAGCTGGCCGAGGACGACGTTCTCCCAGGTGGGAGCGGAGGCGTCCTCGAAGTCGGCGAGCCAGACCTTGGCGCCCGAGTTCAGGGCGTTGATGGTCATCTTGCGGTCCGTCGGACCGGTGATCTCCACACGGCGGTCGTTCAGCGCGGCCGGGGCCGGCGCCACCTTCCAGTCGCCCTCGCGGACCTGTGCGGTGTCCGGGAGGAAGTCGAGGGTGGAGGTCCGGGCGATCTCGGCACGGCGCTCGCCGCGGCGGGCGAGGAGCTCGGCGCGGCGGGGGGCGAACCGCCGGTGGAGCTCGGCCACGAACGCGAGGGCCGCTTCGGTGAGGACTTCGTCCTGCCGCGGCAGGGGCTCGGCGTCGACGATGGCCAGCGGGGACGGCGCTGGTGCGGACATAACTGTCACTCCTTCAGCGGCGGTGCCTGGCGGCCGCGGGGAATGCTCGCGCGAGACGGCACGCAGTGCCGTCGGGTGTGGAGAGTTCCGAAATACGGTCGCGGGCGCCGTCTGTGGGTTCAGGGCGCTTCTGACCAGTGGATAGTAATTTCCTCATGGTGGAAGTTCAATGGTTTGTTGATGTCGAGATTCTCTGAGTCGACAGATTCCATTTTCCGGTGGCCCTCAGTGCCACTGCCGTCACGCGGTGCTCAGGCGAGTCGTGCCAGGTCGGGCGGCGTGTCGATGTCGAAGGCCTCCGCGACGTCCGAGCACTCCACCAGCATGAGCTCTCCGGCGTGGCGCGCCAGATGGACCCGTGCCCCCTTGTCGCCCGTCGCCGTAGCCGCGATGTCGGCCCATCGGTCCGCCCCGAAGAGCACGGGGTGCCCGCGCTCGCCGTCGTACGCCGCCGCCACCAGGCTCGCGGGGGAGCGGTATGCCTCCCGGACCCGGGCCACCGCCGCCGGGCCGATGCCCGGCTGGTCCACCAGCGACACCAGGGCCGCGCCGGCGCCCGTACCGGCCAATGAGGCGAGGCCGACCCGCAGCGAGGAACCCATCCCCTCCGCCCAGTCCGGATTGTCCACGACCACGCATCCGGACAGGTCGGCCCGCTCGCGGACCTCGGCCGCCGCGGCCCCGAGGACCACGTGCACCGGGGCGCAGCCCGCCTCCCGCAACACCCGCACGGCGTTCTCCACCAGCGGCCGGCCGCGGTAGGGCAGCAGGGCCTTGGGGCGGCCCCCGAGCCGGCGACCGCCGCCGGCGGCCAGGAGCAGTCCCGCGATCACGGGCGAATCGGAGTGCGTGGTGGCTGACATGCCACCGATTCTCGCTCCTGGGCACGGCCTCGCGGCCGCCGTTCCAGGAAGCGCCGCACGGCGGCCGACGCGGCCGCGATCCGCAGCGGACGGGCGATCCGGTCCTCGGCGGCCGCCAGCAGGGCACGTTCGTCACGGTCGGTCAGCATCTCGGCTTCTCCTTGCCAATCGGGGGCCAATGCCGCGAGTCTGGTCCTGGATTGGCCTGGCCGTCAGAGCCAATCAGGGGAGGTTGGCATGGCGAACGGGCGAGTGGTCCACACAGCGGACAGAACCATCGGCAGCCGCCAGCTCGCCGCGCTGCTCCCCGCAGCCGTACTGGCCCGCCCCGGCTACCGGGCGCTCGCCGACGCCCTGCGCACGCTGGTCCTCGACGGCCGCATCCCCCTCCACGTCCGCCTGCCCGCCGAACGCGAACTCGCCGAGGCCGTCGGCGCCAGCCGGGCCACCGTCACCGGTGCCTACGACCTGCTGCGCGAGAGCGGCTACGTCCGCAGCCGGCGCGGCTCCGGCACCTGGACCGAACTCCCCGAGGGCCACCGCCCCGTCGGTGCCCACGCCCTCCTCGGCTCCGGCGGCCACAGCGCCGACGGCGACCCCGGCATCGACCTCGCCATCGCCGCCATGGGCGCCCCCGACGTCGCCCTCGCCGACGCCGTCGCCCGGGCCGCACCACGGCTGCCCGAGGCCGCCCGCACCCCCGGATACCACCCCTTCGGCCTGCCAGAGCTGCGCGCCGCCGTCGCCGACCGCTTCACCCGGCGCGGCCTGCCCACCCGCCCCGAGCAGATCCTGGTCACCTCCGGCGCCCAACAGGCCTTCGCCCTCGTGGTCAGCCTGCTCTGCCGCGCCGGGGACCGGGTCGTCACCGAGAACCCCACCTACGCCAACGCCCTCGACGCACTGCGCCACGCCCGCCTGCGCACCGGTTCCATCGCCGTCTCCGACACGGGCTGGGACATGGAGATCGCCGAGTCCACGCTGCGCCAGACCGTGCCCAGGCTGGCGTACGTGATCCCCGACTTCCACAACCCGACCGGCGCCCTCATGCCCGAGGAGGAGCGGCTGCGGCTGCTCGCGGCGGCCCGGCGCACCGGCACCTGGCTGGTCGTCGACGAGACCATCGCCGACATCGCCCTGGACGTCCCCGCCCCCGCCCCCCTGGCCTCCCTGGCCCCGCGCGGCGGCGCCGACCACGTGGTGACCATCGGCTCGCTCAGCAAGACCCACTGGGGCGGCCTGCGCGTCGGCTGGGTCCGGGCCACCGCGAAGATGATCACCGAGCTGACGGCCGTACGCGTCTGCGCCGACATGACCGGCTCCGTCCTCGACCAGCTCGTCGCGCTCCCGCTGCTGGACGGCATGGACCGCACCCTGCCCGCACGCCTCGACGAGCTGCGCGGCCGCCGCGCCGCCCTGGAGGACGCCCTCCAGCGGCACACCCCGGAATGGTCCTGGCGGACCCCGCCGGGCGGCCTCTCGCTCTGGGTCGACCTCGGCGAACCGGTCAGCTCCGCCCTCGCCGAACGGGCCGCGGCCGCCGGGGTCCACATCGGCCGCGGCGCCCGCTTCGGCGTGGACCCGGGCACCTTCGAACACCGCCTGCGCATCCCGTACACCCTCCCCGCCGACCGCCTGGACGAAGGCGTGCGCCGCCTCGCGGCCGCCTTCCACGACGGCGTCCCCCTGCCCCCGTCGGTGGACCGGCCGCACTGGGTCGCCTGACGGGTGCCCCGCGGCCGCCCTCCGGTCAGCCGACGCCCAGGGCCACCAGGCAGGTGTCGTCCTCGTGCTCGTCCGACGCGTACGCGTCCAGGATGCGGTCGAGGGTGTCCTGCGGGCCCAGTCCGTCGCACCGCGCCAGCACCTTGGCCAGGGTCTCGACGCTGTCGGCGATGTCCTCGCCCCGCCGCTCCACCATGCCGTCCGTGTAGAGCAGCAGCAGGTCACCCGGCCGCAGGTCCGTCGTCGCGGTCTCGTACGCGTGCCCCGGCAGCAGCCCGAACAGCGGACCGCGGTGTTCCGTGCCCAGCGCCGAGGCCGCGCCGTCCCGCAGCAGCAGGGGCGCCGGGTGCCCCGCGCACGCCCAGCGGAACCGGCGCCGCGTGTCGATGTGCCCGATGACCCCGGTCGCCGTCTCGGCCGAGGGATCGGCGCACAGCAGCTCGTTGAGCCAGGTGGTCAACTGGCCGGCATGGGTCCCCGGGGCGTGCGCGAGACCCGCCAGCGCGTGCCGCTGCTGCGCCATCCGGGCCACCGCGCCCAGGCCGTGGCCGCAGGCGTCGCCGATGGCCAGCAGGATCCGGCCGTCCGGCAGCAGCCGGCACTTGTACCAGTCCCCGCCCACCGCGGCGTCCGCCTCCGCCGGGACGTAGGCGGCCGCCACGGACAGGCCCGCCTCGGCCAGCTCGGCGGAGACCGTCGGCAGCAGCGCCTCCCGCAGGGCGGAGGCGACCCGCCGCTCCGCGGCCGCCTCCTCCCGCAGCCGGTCGGACTGCCGGCGCGTCGCGGCGAGCCGCTGACGGCTGCGGACCTGCGACGTCAGGTCGCGGGCGATGACGTGCACCGACCAGGGCAGCCCGTCGGTCGCGATCACCGGATGCCCCACCAGGTGCAGGGTCCGGACCTCGCCCAGCACGCTGAAGCGGATCTCGGTCCCCGACGGCTCCTCCCCGTCCACCAGCGCCACCAGGAACTTCGCGAAGCGCGGTACGTCCTCCAACAGGACCGTGTCGCACAGCTCCGCGAGCTCCAGGGGCCGTGCCGGATCGGTGCGGAAGATCGACGACAGCCCCTCCGACCACACCACCTCCCCGGACAGCAGGTCCCACGTGCCCCAGCCCATGGACGCGATGTACTGGGCGTCGAGCGAGAGCAGCTCCCCGCGGCTGTGCGCCGCCCGCCACGTCGCCAGCACCTGGCCGCCGCAGGAGGAGGCGTCGTAGAGCAGCTTCGTGCGGTGCAGCCCGTCGCTGCGCTGCTCGGTGTAGTCGAGGGCGTACGCCTTCAGGGCGCGCCCGGTCCGCAGTACGGCATCCAGGGCTCCGACGAGCCCGCCGACCGCCGCGCCGGGCTGCACCTCCAGCAGCCGGCGGCCGATCTGGCGGTCGGGGGCCTCCAGCCACTCGGCCGCGCGCACGTGGTTGCCCGCCTTGACCGTGAAGTCGACCGTCACCCCGGCCCCGTCGCGCACGGGGGTGAACAGCGCCGCCGACAGCGGAATGGCGGGCAGGGTCGCGCAGACGCACGCCCACGGGTCGTGCTCCCCGCCCGCGTCGCCGCAGCCGTGCCCCGGCCCTGCGGAACCGCAGGAGCAGGCCTGCGCGCCCTCGTCCCGCGCGAGCCCGCCCGGGGCGGGGTCCGGCCCCCCGTCCAGCCGCACCCCGGCACCGTGCCGGGCGACCTCCCGCAGGGCCCGCACCTCGCGGGCCAGGTGCTGTTTCAGCGTCTCGGGGTCCTGGGGCACCAGCGGGCTCATGCGCCTCTCCCTCCGTCCGGCGGTGCGGGCTGCCGAGGGGCGCCTGCCCACCTGCCCCCCGTCCACGCCCACCCGGGCACCGCGGGCACCGCGCGCACTACGGGGGCCGCCGGCGCCCTACGGCGTGCGGATCAGGCGGCGGGTCGCGGCCGCCGCGACGGCGGCCGTGCGGGACTCGACGCCCAGCTTCGCGTACACGTGCACCAGGTGGGACTTGACCGTGGCCTGGCTGAGGAAGAGCCGCTTGGAGATCTGCTGGTTCGACAGGCCGTCCGCCACCAGCTGGAGCACCTCCAGCTCCCGCTTGGTCAGCGCCTCCGCCGGCGTCCGCATCCGGTCCATCAGGCGCAGCGCCACCGCCGGGGCCAGGGCCGACTGGCCCGCGGCGGCCGTGCGCACGGCCGCCGCGAGCTCCTCCGGCGGGGCGTCCTTCAGCAGGTAGCCCGAGGCGCCGGCCTCCACCGCCGCCAGGATGTCAGCGTCCGTGTCGTAGGTGGTCAGCACCAGCACCCGGGGGGCGCCGGGGCGGCTCGTGATCAGTGCCGTCGCCTCGGCACCGTGCATGCCCGGCCCGAACTGCAGGTCCATCAGCACCACGTCCACGCCTTCGCCGGCGGCCAGCTCCACCGCCCGCTCGGCGGTCGAGGCCTCGGCCACCACCGCGAAGTCCGCCTCGGTGTCCAGCACCGCGCGCAGGCCCGCCCGGACCACGGGATGGTCGTCGGCGAGCAGGAGACGGACGGTCACCGGGCCTCCACGGGTTCCGTGTGCTCCAGGTGTTCCAGGGGCAGCGGCAGGGTCACGGCCACGGCGGTGCCCTGGCCCGGGTCGGACTCCACGGTGAACAGCCCGCCCAGCGACTCGGCGCGCGAGCGCATGGCGGGAAGCCCGAAGCCCCGGTCGGCGGAGCCGGATGCCGCGCCCGGTCCGGGCGCGGCCGAGGCCGGGCAGAAGCCGTCCCCGTCGTCGACGATGTCCAGCGTGACCGAGGCGTCCATGAAGGTCAGCGTGATCTCGGCGCGCCCGGCCCGGGCGTGGCGCACCACGTTGGCCAGCGCCGACTGGGCGATCCGCAGCAGTGCCACCTCGTACGGGGTGGGCAGCACCCGCGGCCGGCCGCTCAGCGAGAACCGCACCCGCGGCCCCGGCACCCCCGCGCACAGCCGCTCCAGCGCCGCGGCGAGCGAGCCGTGCTCCAGGTCCGGCGGCGTGAGGGCCCGTACGAAGCGCCGCGCCTCCGCGAGGTTGTCCTGCGCGGCCTGACGGGCCCGGGCGATGTGCGGCGCCGCCGGGGCCCCCTCCGGCAGTACCCGCTCGGCGGCCCGCAGCAGCAGCTGGATCGAGGACAGGCCCTGCGCGAGGGTGTCGTGGATCTCCCGGGCCAGGCGCTCGCGCTCGGCCAGGATCCCGGCGCTGCGCTCGGCCGCGGCCAGCTCGGCCCGCGTCGCGATCAGCTCCTCGATCAGCTCCCGGCGGCGTTCGCTCTCGCGGTACAGCGCCTGGTAGCCCAGTACGGTCGCCACGGCCACGGCCGCGCCGAGCAGCGGGCCAAGGAAGGCCCCCGGGGTCGCGGCGCTGCTGTGCGCGAGGAAGCCGCCGATGGCGGCGCAGGCGGTCACCGCGACGGCCGTGACACCCCAGCGCAGCCGCAGCAGGTGCAGCTCCAGGAAGTACAGCGGGAACGCGATCCACAACCCGTCGGGGGAGAGCGTCAGCAGGCCGGCCCAGACCGCGCCGAGCGCGGCCAGCCACAGCGCGGCCGCCCGTTGCGAGCGGAGCACGGCGGGCGTCCGTACGCCGGCCGCGTACACGGCGGCGAGCAGCGCACTGGCGGCGACCACCCAGCCGGCCCGCGGCGCGGAGTCGGCGACGGCCCGGCTCGCGGCCAGTGCGAGCAGCCCGAGGAACAGGGCGTGCAGGCACAGCTTCAGCACGTGCGAGACGGGCGTCAGGGACCGGGCGGCGGGCGCGTCCGGGGACGCGCCGGCACCGGGCGGCACGGGGGGAACGGGGCGGGCGGGGGGAGCTGCAGCAGTCATGTCCCGACCAGCGTAGAGCGGTCCCGGCCGGCCCCGGTCAATCGAAAGTTCGATGTCCGGGTGCGCCCTTCGATGCGGGGATCGCTCCCGCGGCGCGATGCCCCGGTCCGTGGCGGCGCACCAGGGTGGGGGACATGTTCGTCGCATGGAGAGATCTACGGTTCGCCAAGGGCCGTTTCGCCCTGATGGGCTCGGTCGTGCTGCTGATCACGCTGCTGGTCGGCCTGCTGTCCGGGCTCACCGCCGGCCTGGCCCGGGAGAACGTCTCGGCCGTCACCGGCCTGCCCGCCTCGCACCTGGCCTTCGCCGCGCCCGGCGGGGACCGGAAGGTGTCGTTCACCGACTCGCAGGTGCCCGAGTCCGCGTGGCTGGCCTGGCGGGCGCAGCCCGGCGTGCGGTCGGCGGAGCCCCTCGGGATCCGCACCACCAACGCCCACTCGGGGGGTGGGCGGACCACCGCGGTCTCGGCCTTCGGTGTGGACCCGGCCGGCGGGCTCGCGCCGCCGGGAGCTGGCCCCTCGCGGGGCCGGGTGGTCCTGGCGGAGAAGGCGGCGGAGGAGCTGGGCGGACTCGCCGCCGGCGACGGGCTCCGGGTCGGCCCGCTGGACCTGACCGTGGCCGCCGTCGAGGGCACCGCGGCCTTCAGCCACACCCCGGTCGTCTGGATGGACCTGGACGACTGGCAGCGCATCGGCAATCCCGGCACCTCCGCCGGCACCCTGGCCACGGTCGTCGCCGTCTCCGGCAGCGGCCTGGACCTGGCGGCCGCCGACCGGGCCGCGGGGACCAGGGCGCAGACGGTCGACGAGGCCCTGGGCGCCATCGGCTCCTACCAGGCCGAGAACGGCTCGCTCCAGCTGATGCGGGGCTTCCTCTTCGCCATCTCGGCCCTGGTCGTCGGAGCGTTCTTCACGGTGTGGACGATCCAGCGCAGCGGGGACATCGCGGTCCTGAAGGCCCTGGGCGCCTCCACCCCGTACCTCCTGCGCGACGCGCTCGGCCAGGCCGTGGTGATGCTCGCCCTCGGCACCGGGCTGGGCACCGCGCTCGCCGCCGGCCTCGGCGCGCTCATCGGCGGCGGTGACGTGCCCTTCGTCCTCGACGCCGCCACGGTCCTCCTCCCCGCCGCGGTCATGATCGCGCTCGGTGCGCTGGGCGCCGCCCTGTCCGTCCGGCGGATCACCGCCGTCGACCCGCTGACCGCCCTCGGGAGCGCCCGATGACCCTCCTCGTCCACGACGCCACGCTCACCTACCCCGACGGGGAGGGCCGGGCTCACCGCGCTCGACGCGGTCGGCCTGGAGGTGCCCGCCGGAACCCTGACGGCGGTCATCGGACCCTCCGGCTCCGGCAAGTCCTCCCTGCTCGCGGTCGCCGCCACCCTCGTCACCCCCGACAGCGGCCGGGTCGTCGTCGCGGGCGTGGACACCACGGGACTCGGCCCCGCCGAGAAGGCGGCGCTGCGCCGGGAGGAGATCGGCATCGTCTTCCAGCAGCCGAACCTGCCGGCCTCGCTGACCGCCGCCGAACAGCTCCAGGTCATGGCGCACCTGGCGGGCCGGCCCGCGAAGGCGCTGCGCCGGCGGGCGCTGGAGCTGCTGGCGGCGGTGGGCCTGGCCGACAAGGCCGACAAACGCCCCCACCAGCTCTCCGGCGGTCAGCGCCAGCGCGTCAACATCGCCCGCGCGCTGATGAACGAGCCCGCCGTCCTGCTGGTGGACGAGCCGACCAGCGCCCTCGACCACGAGCGGGGCGCGGCCGTGCTGGACCTGCTGGTCACCCTGACGCGCGAGCGGTCCACGGCCACGGTGCTGGTCACCCACGACCACGCCCACCTGGAGCGGATGGACCGGACGGCGACGATGGCCGACGGCCGGCTGACGGCGTCGGAGGTGCTGCGGGAGCCCTGAGCCGGGAGGCAGGGCCCGCCGCGGGTACGGCAGGGCCCGCGGTACGGCAGGGCCCGCGGTACGGCAGGGCCCCGGCGCCCCTCGCGACGCGGGGGAGGCACCGGGGCCCTGCCGTACGGCGTTCCGTACCGCTTACGCCGGGCTCTGGTTGGCCAGTGCCACGGACAGCTCGTCGGCGACGTTCTGCAGGATCGGGACGAAGGACTCGGCCACGGCCTCGGTGACCCGGCCGGCCGGGCCGGAGATGGAGATCGCGGCGGCGGTCGGCGAGTTCGGCACCGACACGGCCAGGCAGCGGACTCCTATCTCCTGCTCGTTGTCGTCGACCGCGTAGCCGGCCCGGCGGACCTGCTCCAGCGCCTCCAGGAAGCCCTCGGGCGTGGTGATGGTCTTCTCGGTCGCCGCCGGCATGCCGGTGCGCGCGAGGAGGGCCCGTACCTCGTCGGCCGGGGTGTGGGCGAGGAGGGCCTTGCCCACACCGGTGGAGTGCGGCAGCACCCGGCGGCCGACCTCGGTGAACATGCGCATCGAGTGCTTCGACGGCACCTGGGCGACATAGACGATCTCGTCCCCGTCGAGGAGGGCCATGTTCGCCGTCTCGCCGGTCTCCTCGACCAGCCGGGCGAGGTAGGGGCGGGCCCAGGTGCCCAGGAGGCGCGACGCGGACTCGCCGAGGCGGATCAGCCGGGGGCCGAGCGAGTACCGTCGGTTGGGCTGCTGGCGTACGTACCCGCACGCCACCAGCGTGCGCATCAGGCGGTGGATCGTGGGCAGGGGCAGGCCGCTGGCGGCGGAGAGTTCGCTCAGTCCGACCTCGCCCCCGGCGTCGGCCATACGTTCGAGCAGATCGAAGGCGCGCTCAAGGGACTGGACGCCACCGCTGGCGGCAGGGGTCTTTGAGGAAGCGTCGGTGGTGCTGGCGCTGGACGTCGGCACGGCGCGGTCCTTTCGGTGCTGGCAGGCAAGGGAGCAGCCTACCCGGCGGGCGGCGTCGGCCCCAGTGCTGGGGTGCGGGCCGTCGCTGCCGGTCAGAGGTGGTTTGTCCTGGTGGCGGACGTCCTCGTGAAGTTGTCCGCCCGACTCCCGTGGTGGTAGCTACATTCTGTATCCCGAAATCTTAATTCCATCCTGTGGAAACATCCAATTGCGGTCCCGGTGCGTCAGCGGTCCGTCCGGGCGCTCTTGACTGCTCCCGGATCGCCGGGAAGACTCCGTCAACAGAACGTTGAATTTCGCTCTGTGGAAGTAGATGGGGAGGTTCCGGTGGCCGACGTGGCTGTGGAACTGGTACTGCGCTCGACGCGCGTCATCACCCCCGAGGGGACGCGCGCCGCCTCGGTCGCCGTCGCCGGCGGGAAGATCACGGCCGTGCTGGCACACGACGCCGAGGTACCGGCCGGAGCCCGGCTGGAGGACTTCGGCGACGACGTCCTGCTCCCCGGCCTGGTCGACACCCACGTCCACGTGAACGACCCGGGCCGCACCGAGTGGGAGGGCTTCTGGACGGCCACCCGCGCCGCCGCGGCCGGCGGCATCACCACGATCCTCGACATGCCGCTCAACTCCCTCCCGCCCACCACCACGGTCGACAACCTGCGCGTCAAGCAGGAGGTGGCCCGCGCCAAGGCGCACGTGGACGTCGGTTTCTGGGGCGGCGCCCTCCCGGACAACGTCAAGGACCTGGCCCCGCTGCACGACGCCGGCGTCTACGGCTTCAAGTGCTTCCTGTCGCCCTCTGGCGTGGACGAGTTCCCCGAGCTCGACCAGGAACAGCTCGCCACCTCCCTCGCGGAGATCACCGGCTTCGGCGGGCTGCTGATCGTGCACGCCGAGGACCCCCACCACCTCGACGCCGCCCCCGTCGTCCCGGGCCCCAAGTACGCCGACTTCCTGGCCTCGCGGCCGCGCGACGCCGAGAACACCGCCATCGGCAACCTGATCGCGCAGGCGAAGCGCCTGAACGCGCGCGTCCACGTCCTGCACCTGTCGTCCTCGGACGCGCTGCCGCTGATCGCCGCCGCCAAGGCCGAGGGCGTCAAGATCACCGTCGAGTCCTGCCCGCACTACCTCACCCTCACCGCCGAGGAAGTGCCCGACGGCGCCAGCGAGTTCAAGTGCTGCCCGCCCATCCGCGAGGCCGCCAACCAGGACCTCCTCTGGGACGCGCTCGCCGACGGCACCATCGACTGCATCGTCTCCGACCACTCGCCCTCGACCGCGGACCTGAAGACCAGCGACTTCTCCACCGCGTGGGGCGGCATCTCCTCCCTCCAGCTCGGCCTGCCCGCCATCTGGACCGAGGCCCGCCGCCGCGGCCGGACCCTGGAGGACGTCGTCCGCTGGATGTCCGCCGCCCCGGCCGCCCTGGCCGGGCTGGCGCAGAAGGGCGCGATCGAGGCCGGCCGCGACGCCGACTTCGCCGTGCTCGCCCCCGAAGAAACGTTCACCGTGGACCCGGCCGAACTCCACCACCGCAACCGGGTCACGGCGTACGCGGGCAAGACCCTGCACGGCGTCGTGAAGTCCACCTGGCTGCGCGGCACGCAGATCGCCGACCACGGCACCCCGACCGAGCCCACGGGCCTCCTCCTCGAAAGGCAGAACTGACCAGTGGCGATTGAATCCTTCACCGGCAACGCGAACCCGTACGGGGGCGGCGACCCGTACGCGGACTACCGCACCGCGGAGTTCCCCTTCACCCAGTACGCGAACCTCGCCGCCCGTGAGCTGGGCGCCGGTGTCATCGCCGCCAACGACGAGTTCTTCGCCCAGCGCGAGAACCTGCTGATCTCCGAGGCCGCGCACTTCGACCCCGAGGACTTCGGCCACAAGGGCAAGGTCATGGACGGCTGGGAGACCCGCCGCCGCCGCGGCGTCTCCGCCACCCAGCCCTGGCCCACCCCCGAGGACCACGACTGGGCCCTCGTACGCCTCGGCGCCCCCGGCGTCATCCGCGGCATCGTCGTCGACACCGCCCACTTCCGCGGCAACATGCCGCAGGCCGTCTCCATCGAGGCCACCAACTGGGAGGGCGCCCTCGCGCCGACCCCGGAGGAGCTCCAGGGCGACGACGTGAAGTGGACGACCGTCGTCCCCCGCACGCCCGTCGGCGGTCACGCCGCCAACGGCTTCGAGGTCGACGCCGAGCAGCGCTTCACGCACCTGCGCGTCAACCAGCACCCCGACGGTGGCATCGCCCGCCTGCGCGTCTACGGCGAGGTCCTGCCCGACCCCAAGTGGCTCGCCGCGCTCGGCTCCTTCGACGTGGTGGCCCTGGAGAACGGCGGCTCCGTCCAGGACGCCTCCAACCGCTTCTACTCGCCGCCGACCAACACCATCAACCCGGGCCGCTCCCGCAAGATGGACGACGGCTGGGAGACCGCCCGCCGCCGCGACAACGGCAACGACTGGATCCGCTACCAGCTCGTCACCGAGTCGGAGATCCGCGCCGTCGAGATCGACACCGCCTACCTCAAGGGCAACTCGGCCGGCTGGGCCTCCCTGTCGGTGAAGACGGGCGAGGAGGGCGAGTGGCAGGAGTTCCTGCCGCGCACCCGCCTGCAGCCCGACACCAACCACCGCTTCGTCCTGGACACCCCCGCGGTCGGCACGCACGTGCGCATCGACATCTTCCCGGACGGCGGCTTCTCCCGCCTGCGCCTCTTCGGCTCGCTGACGGAGGCCGGCGCGGCCGCGCTGACCGCCCGCCACCAGGAGCTGGGCGGCTGACCCCGCACCCGTGACCGCCCCGGGGGCCGACACCCCCGGGGCCGCACGCCCCTCAGGGGCGCACCGCCCACCGGTGCGCCCCTGAGGCGGTTCCGCGGAACGGACCCGGGCCGGCGAAGACGAGCTGCGCCGGGCGCGGGGCGAGGTGCTGATCCGGGCGACGGCGGGGCCCTGCGGCCAGGGCCCACCGGACCGGGTCGATCGTGCCCGCGAAGACCCCTCCTGCGCGGTGGGTCCGGCACCACCCGGCCCGCCCTGCGGGCCTACTCTGCCGACACTCCGTGGTCGGCGGCCGGGGCGACGGCCAGGGCCGCCACGACCTCCTCGTCCTCGAACTCGCCGGTGGGCACGAAGCCCAGGTCGGCGTAGAGGCGGGCGGCGGGCAGGTTGTCCGGGTGGTACGACAGCCGGATCTCCCGGCAGGACGGCAGCGCGCCCAGCCGCCCGATCAGGGCCCGCACCGCGGCCCGGCCCACGCCCCGCCCCTGCTCGGCGGCGTCGACGATCATGCCGCCGATCCAGTGCGCGCCGCCCTCCTCGTCGTACGCCCACATCACGTGCCCGACCACCGCGTCGCCGGCCCGGACGGCGAGGGAGTTCCACACGCCGCCGCGCATCGAGAGCAGCAGGTACCGGGCGCCGAGCGCGGCGACGAACCGCCGCTGGTCGTCGGCGGGCGCGACGTCGGCGACGTCCCGCCAGTTCCCGTCGGTGACCTCGTCGAGCACCACGCACCGGCCCTGCCGATCGGTGAAGTCCACGCTTCCCCCCGCCCGTTCGTCCTGTCGATCAAGCTGAGCATAAGGTCGCGGCACCCGACCCCGCGCACCAGAAACCGCCCGCCGCCGGCCCTGCGCGGCGCGGGCGGCGTGCCCCTACTCCGCGGCACCCTGCGCACGGCGCGCCGCGCCCACTCCGCGGCCCCCCGCGGCGGGCGGGGCGGTGTGCCCCGGCACCCTGCGCAAGCGCGGGCGGCGTGCCCCTACTCCGCAGCGCCCTGCGCACAGCGCGGCGGGCCCGCCGTCGCGCGGACGACGCCCCCGCTCCGCGGCCCCCCGCGGCGGGCGGTGCGCCCCGGCACCCTGCGCGAGCGCGGGCGGTGTGCCCCTACTCCGCGGCACCCTGTGCAAGCGCCGCCGCGCGGACGCCGCCCCCACACTCCGCGGCCCCCCGCGGCGGGCGGTGTGGCCCTGTCACCCGGGCGGTGTGCCCCCTACTCCGCGGCGCCCTGTGCACGGCGCAGCGCGCCCCGGCACCCTGCGCAAGCGCGGGCGGTGTGCCCCTGCTCCGCGGCGCCCTGTGCACGGCGCAGCGCGCGCCCCGGCACCCTGCGCGAGCGCGGGCGCCCCAACTTCGCGGCATCCCGCGGCGGGCGGTGTGCCCCTACTCCGCGGCACCCTGCGCACAGCGCGGTGCGCCCGGGGGAGGGGCATGACCGCCGCTCGGCGGGGCTGCCCCCCCCCGGCCGGGCCGCCCGCTCCTGGGCCTCCGCGCGGCAGTTGGCGCGGGGGCCCGCCTCACCACTTTGCTCGGCGGGCCGTGCGGGCCGTCTCGGACCGGCCGAGGTGCACCGGCGGCGCCCCGCGAGCCACCGCGTGACGGGCGGAGGCCGGGCCTCCCAGCCCGCCCGCAGGACACCACGACGGCGCCCCTCCGAAGGGGCAAGGAGCCCCCGGCCCCGTCCGTCCGCACGCCCGGCGAGGGCTACGCCGCGTGGCCGCCGTCCACCGCGAACTCCGCGCCCGTGATGTAGCCCGCCCCGGGGCCGGCGAGGAAGGCCACCACGTCCGCGACCTCCTCCGCCTTCCCGAACCGCCCGACCGCCGTCATCGCCGCCTGCGGGGCCGCGTACGGACCGTCCGCCGGGTTCATGTCGGTGTCGACCGGCCCCGGATGCACGACGTTCGCGGTGATCCCGCGCCCGCCGAGCTCGCGCGCCAGGGCCTTCGTCAGCCCGATGGTCGCGGCCTTGCTCGTGGCGTAGAGCACCCCGCCCGGCCCGGGCACCCGCTGCGCCATGCAGCTGCCGATGGTGATGATCCGGCCGCCCTCCCGCATCCGCGCCGCGGCCGCCTGGGCCGCGAGGAACGCGCCGCGCACGTTGACGCCGAGCACCCGGTCGACGTCGCCCGCCTCCACCGCCTCCATCGGCCCGACCGCCCCGACCCCGGCGTTGTTGACCAGCACGTCGAGCCGCCCGAAGCGCCGTACGGTCTCCCCGACGGCGTTCGCGACCTCCGCCGCGTCCCCCGCATCGGCCCGCAGCGCGACCGCCCGCCGCCCGAGCGCCTCCACCGCCTTCACCACGCGTCCCGCCGCTTCCGCGTCGCTGACGTACGTGATCGCCACGTCCGCCCCGTTGCCGGCGAGCCGCACGGCGACGGCCGCCCCGATCCCCCGGCTTCCCCCGGTCACCAGCGCCACCGCGTTCCTGTTGCTGCCCATGTCGTTCCTCCCGCATCGAATGGTTGCTGCTTCAATCAAATCCTCTGGGGGCCCAGCGCCGCTGGCGGGAATCCGACCTGGCATTCCGCGCGGGGGAGGGACGCAGAACGGGGAACGACGGAGCGCCCCGCCAGGAGTGATCTCCTGGCAGGGCGCTCGGAGCTGAGGCTCTCCGTTCCGACTACCCGATCGTCAGGAAGGTGTTCCAGCCGTCCTCGTCACGGCCGGTGGGGCCGCCGACGGCGCTGGTGCCGCCCATGTAAAGCCACTGGTTCCCATTGGTCCCGACAGCCCAGATGTCGGGGATCCCGTCACCGTTGGCATCGGGGGTCCCCAGAATCATCGGTATCGCGGCACGACCCCACCCGGTACCGGCGTAGGCGTAGTCCTGACCGCCCAGGGCACTCGCCCCGTCCTTCAGGGAGACGAGGTCGACGCCGCCGTTCGCGCCCGGCTTCCCCTTGCGCAGGACGAGGCCGCGGTTGGGGTTGGCGTTGTCGCGGTAGAGCAGGTCGGGGACCTTGTCGCCGGAGATGTCCCGGACGCCGACGATGTCGCGGGACTCCCAGACCGTGTTGGCCACCTGCTTGTACGAGGCGAAGCTGGCACCCGAGTATCCCGAGAACATCCACACCACGTCGCCGGCGATGGCGAACAGGTCGGGAGATCCGTCACCGTCGACGTCCTCGCTGACGACGATCTGGCGGAAGGTCGCCGGGTCCGGTGCGTTGACGGGCAGCAGGATCTCCATGCGCCTGCCGACGTCGAACTGGCCGGTGCCGATGCCCGGGTATACGTACATCTTGCCGTCCGGCATCCGCGCGATCACGTCGGTCAGGCCGTCGCCCGGGAACCAGTCGGTGGAGTGACCGATGAGCGCCGACTTCCCGGTGGTCGCGTCCTTCCAGTGGCCGCTGACGGGCGTGCCGTTGTCGAGGGTGGCGAAAAGGTGGGCGTCGGTGTCGCCGAGGGAGTCACCGGCGTAAGTGAGCAGGTCTCCCCGTGCGTTGACGGCCAGGACGTCGGGGTTGCCGTCACCGGTGACGTCGCCGGGCTTGTCCAGGCCGGGCCTGGCCTTGACGAGGAACTCGTAGGCGGTGTGGCCGGACACGTTGCCGGACTTGCTGACCGTACGCACGTAGAGGACGTTGGGACCCGTGGTGTCGACCTGCATCTTGACGGTCGCCTTGTCACTGGCATCCGGTGCGGCCTTCTTGTCGAACAGCGGACGGTTCAGGCTCCACTGGTACTCCTGGACGTCACCGGCTTTGGCGCCGTTTCCGGAGAGGTACAACGCCTGGTCCGGGGTGCCCGCCTCCTTGAGGCTCCAATCGGTGCCGTTGCCGCTGGGCGGGAAATCGGTGGAGGTGACAGCCGGGTTCGGCGGCACGCTGTGGCTGACCGTGAAGGTGCACCAGCCGCCGCCACCCGAGTCGAGGGGGCCACTGCCGGGCGACCACCAGCCGTCCTTGTCCTTGGCGCGGGCGAGCCACCAGTACTGCTTGCCGTCCTCGAACTTGTCGAAGGGCACCTCCGCGGTGACGAAGCCATCGCTGTTGACGCGGAGCATCTGGTTGTAGACGACGTTCCGGAATTGCTTGAGCACACCCGCGAAGTCCTGGCCCCCGGCGCGCGGGCACTGTCGGCCACCGAGTACCGCTGGCTGGCCAGCCGACTGGCTGAGGCCCTGACCGACGCGCTCCGGGTGGCCGAATACGACTTCTACCACCGCACCCACCCGCGTCACCCTCCGCGCCGAACCCGGCGCCTGGCAATGTGCCGACCCGCCGCTCGCGGCCCCTGTCGGCAGGAGCGGCGGCAACACACACGGATTTCCCCGCACAACCGAATCAGCGAAGCGCGCGGCCAAGTAAGGTCCGCATGCGCAGTCGGGTTTTCCGGGCTCGCCTGAATGGGAGGTTCCCGGGAAGGGCGATACGTACAGGATCGTCGGTCCGAACCGCTTCGGGGAGTATGGTTACACGGACCCGAAAGTCAAGTACGCTAAAATCACCGTCCTTCCGTCCTGTTGATTCGACGTGTCCAAGGTAGGTGGCGTTGTTGGTGAAATATCAAATTAGGTTCGAGGAAAGCGATACATCCGTCTTCGCTTGCGATCTGGAGGGGTTTTTTGTCGGGCGTTATAGCTACGACGACTTCGGCGCGTTCCTTGAGGCCGAGTACCCCCGACTCGCCTTCAGGCTCGTGCGCCCGACCCTGAACGCGCCGATTGCGACGCTTGGGGGTGACGTCGAGGTCCTGGTCCTCGACGCTGCAGGTCGGCCCATGGGGCGCTACGCCCTGTGGGGCGCCAAGCTAGCCCTCGGAAATGCGCCGGAAGATCTGGTCGTCACGGCGCAAATGGGGGTGCCTCCCCATGTCGAGGCTCGCAGCTTGTGGGACAGGTTCCGCGTGTCTCAACCGCGGCGTGGTGAATGGCGCACGCTTCAGGTCGGCGCCCGTGAGGCGTGGCTTGAAGTGGCCGGCCTCAGCTACGCGGAATCCGTCTCCGCGGGGCAGATTTCAGCTCCCCCTCGAGAGATCGATATGGGGGGTGACGACATCAAGGATGTCGCGAGTTTCTTTTGTGCCATCGGTGAGGCTTTCCGTGGTCCGGGAGGGTATATGGGGCAGACTTTTGCCGAATTGGAAGAGTCTCTTGCGGACTGCCTCCAAGGTGCCCCAGCTCGGCTTACCTGGCGGGACATTTCGGTCGCGCGTTCTTCCTTGTCTGCGGTAATGAATATTGCCGGTGGGTCGAGTTCCAAATTCGATTTGCTCCTTGAGGTTCTGTCAGAGAATAATGTGGACGTCATTCCTGGATAGAGCGCGTGCCTCCTGGGGGAGGGTGCTGGACACGATGTGGCCCACTGCCGTAGGGCTGCCACTGCCCGTGGGAGTTGCAGGACGGACACTCGCTGAGCAACCCCCATTTATGACCCCGATCTGGGCCGACTGGTAGGCCGCAGTCGCTTGTGTGGCTTATTGGGCTTGACGGGTAACAAGGAGCTCACCGGACTTCGTTATCGGTGGGCTCCTTGCGTTTCTTAACGCCAAGAGTTGAAGGCGGCGGTGCCGCTGCCGTGGTCGAGGTCCTACCGGCGCAGGCCGAGGAGTTCCTAGCGGAAGCGAGTTCGAACAGTGCACGGAGGCAGTGACTTTGGGGCGGTGACCGGGGTGTGGGCTTCGTCGGTGGTGAGGGTTCGCAGCGGCGGGGGCGGGTGCGGACGTGGCGGGCGATGTTGCGTGGGATCGCACCCTTGCGGACGGTGTTCGCCGGGTCCTTGGCACTGCGCCGATCGAGCCGTTGGGAGCGTGGCGGCGCGGTGAGTTCCGGTGGGGGCGGGAGTCTGAACCCGTAGGGACCATCGAGCGAGGAGCGCAGGGGCATGGCCGAGTTGACACTGACCAGTTTCGTGACGTTGGACGGCGTGATGCAGGCGCCGGGCGGGCCCGAGGAGGATCGCAGTGACGGGTTCGAGTACGGGGGGTGGGCCGCGCCCTACGTCGACGAGGGGATGGGGGAGTTCGTCACCGAGGTGTTCGCGCGGGCCGGGGCGTTCCTGCTCGGGCGGAAGACGTACGAGATCTTCGCCGGCTACTGGCCCGAGCACGACGAACCCGGCGACCCGGTGGCGGGCGGGCTGAACCGGCTGCCCAAGTACGTGGCCTCGACCACCCTCAAGGAGCCCGCCTGGGGGCCGGCCACCGTGCTCGACGGGGAGCACCTGCAGGGCGAGATCGTCCGGGTCAAGGACGCGTTGGACGGGGAGCTCCAGGTGCACGGCAGCGGGCAGCTCGCGCACTGGCTGCTGGCTCGGGACCTCGTCGACGAGATCAACCTGCTGGTGTTCCCCGTCGTGGTGGGCGCCGGGCGGCGGCTGTTCCCCACCGGCGGGCTGCCCACCGCCTACGAGCTGACGGCCTCTCGTGCGACGCCGTCGGGGATGACCATCCAGACGTACCGGCCGACCGGCCGCGCGACGTTCGGCACGGTGGGGGCTTGACCGGGTTTCATCCGGGCGGCCGCCGCCGGGACCGGTGGTCGAGCCTGTCGGTGGAGTGGCGGTCGCCCCGGCGACGTGCGGTGGCGGGCGGCTGCCGGGGCGCGGCGAGGAGACGGGTCGGCTCGTGGTCGTAGCGGGCTTCGGTGCCGCCGTGGGCCGGACGGTGCGCGCGATCGGCCGACCTGGTTTCGCAGTGCTGGTTCCAGAGGGCGAGGTTCGGGCGTCGTGTGCGGTCCGCAGCGGCGGCCTCGCGCGTCGGTCGTAGCTGCTACTTGTCGGCCCGCGACCGCGGTGGCAGCGTCGGTGCGGACTGCCGTTCGACGCCGTCCGGGATGGCCGCCCACACCTGCCGGCCGACCGCCGACCGGGATGGCGCGCGCCTTCGAGCACCTCGAACCGCTCGACCAGGCGGCGCCGGAGCCTGCGGCGAGTCCGCCCGCGGGCCGCGCCGGGCGGCCCGGTCGGTCCGGCAGGAGCCGCGGGGCGCGCGTCGTAAGGCGCCGTGGGTGGCTGACCGGCTCCGCCCGGCTGGACGTCACGGGGACCAGTGGTCGAGCCCGTCGCTGCGGCGGCCGTGTGCTGCCCGATGGTCCGTAGGGCAGGCCCAGCCGGCCTCGTAGCGCTGGGGTCTGAGCGGGTGGCGCCTCGCCCGCCGGCCGTATGCGGTACGCGGTACGCGGCACGCATAGGGCCGGTCGTGGCCCCCCCCGCAGGGGCCGTCGGCGGCGTCGGCCTGGCCGGCACGCCCCCCGGAAGGGGCCGCCACCGCGGGGGGTGTCGGACATGCGTCCGCGCGGGTCGCCAGCGGTGTCGGCCAGTCTTCGCGCAGGCAGTCTGCGGCGTCGGCCTCGCCCGCACCGCCCCCGGATGTGGCACGGCGTCCGGGGCCGTCGGCCGGGTCCCCGCGCGGGTCGTCGGGGCGCCGGCCTCTCCCGCCCCCCCCCGGAAGCGGCACCGCCGCCGGGGGCGTCGGCCATGCCCCCGCGCGGGCCGTCGGTGGCGTCGCCCGGGCCCGCACCGCCCCCGGATGTGGCACGGCGTCCGGGGCCGTCGGCCAGGTCCCCGCGCGGGCCGTCGGCGGCGTCTGCCCCGCCCGCACGCCTTCCCCGGAAGCGGCACGGCCGTCGGGGCCGTCGGCCCGGGACGGGCGGGGCTGCGGGTCGGGCTCTCCGGCGCTTCTAGCGCCGGTCCAGGGCCAGTTGGACCACGCGGCCCTCGCGGAGGACCAGGAGGTCCGGGGCCTCATGTGCGTGGTGGCGGATGCGGCCGACCGGGCCCGGCGGGCGGATGTACGGGGTGAGGAGGAGCAGGAGGTCCTCCAGGGCCGGGAGCTGCTCCTCGTGGATCTCCTGGCGGGCCGTCAGGGCCCAGCCGTCGTGCTCCGCCGGGCCGAACGCGCCGACGAGCATGCCGCCGACCTGCCACGCCGGGCCCCGCGGGGCGAGCAGGCCGTCCCCCGTCAGGTGGGCCCGCACCTGCGCGAGTACGGCCTCGGGCGTGCTGTCGAGCAGGTCGAACGCCAGGTCCACGGCGTAAAGATCAGCCATGGGCCCGATGCTACGGGTCGGAGGCGGACGGCCCGGAAACAGGGCGCACCGCATGATCGGCTCCGGTACGGTGTGCCCCGCAACCGTGCGAGCCGTCGATGTCTCCACCTCATGACGACCCGTGGGAGACATCCGGTGACCGTCGCCACGCCCGCCACGCCCGCCACGCCCGCCACGCCCGCCACGTCCCCCCTGCGCGCCGCCCCCCGCCGGGCCTGGTCCGGTGATCTGCCCGTGCTGGCCGTCGCCGTCGTGTGGGGCGCGAGCTACCTCGCCGCCAAGGGGATCACCACCGCGCAC
Source organism: Streptomyces sp. WAC03905 (assembly GCF_057371075.1). Classification (NCBI taxonomy): domain Bacteria; kingdom Bacillati; phylum Actinomycetota; class Actinomycetes; order Kitasatosporales; family Streptomycetaceae; genus Streptomyces; species Streptomyces sp. WAC03905. The sequence goes on along the minus strand of NZ_JBXYDZ010000003.1, from coordinate 1,592,642 downwards.
ACCGTGATCGCCGTGCTCGTGCTGCGGTTCGCGCTCGTGCTGCCCGTGCTGGTCGTCGCCGGACGGGCGCGACTGCGCGCCCTCACCCCCGCCCAGCTGCGCGGCGCGGGGCTGCTGGGGCTCGTACTCGGCGGGATCTTCCTGCTGGAGACTTACGGGGTCGTCCACACCTCCGCCACCAACGCCGGGCTGATCATCAGCCTGACCATGATCTTCACGCCCCTCGCCGAGGCCGCGGTCCGGCGGACGGCGCCCTCCGCGGGATTCCTCGGGGCCGCCGCCGCCTCCGTCCTCGGCGTCGTGCTGCTCACCCAGGGGGCCGGGTTCAGCGCGCCCGGCCTCGGTGACCTGCTCATCCTCGGCGCCGCGCTCGCCCGGACCCTGCACGTGCTGCTGATGGCCCGGGTCGAGGCCGTCCAGGACGCCGACTCGCTGTCCCTGACCACCGTGCAGCTCGGTGCCGCCGTGCTCGTGTTCGCCCTGCTGGCCGCCCTGCCCGGGACCGGCGCCACCCCGTGGGCCGCCGCGGCGGACTTCGGCCCCGCGCAGTGGGCGGGCCTGGCGTTCCTGTCCGTCTTCTGCACCCTCTTCGCCTTCTTCGTGCAGATGTGGGCCGTACGGCGTACCTCGCCCTCCCGGGTCAGCCTGCTGCTCGGCACGGAGCCCCTGTGGGCCGCCGTCGCCGGAATCGCCGTCGGCGGGGAGCACCTGGGGCCGATCGGGTACGCCGGGGCCGTGCTGGTCCTCGTCGGGACCGCATGGGGGCGGCGGGCCGTCACCCCGTCCTGAGCGTGGCCGGAAAGCGCCGCAGCCAGCCGGCGATCACCGTCATAGGGTGACCGGATGCCCTGCTCACCGATCCGGCAGGTCCGGGAGCTCCTCCAGCCGGACCCGGCGCCGCTCCCGCCGCGACAGCTCGCAGGCCTCCGCCACCCGCAGCGCGGCCAGCGCCTCGCGCCCGTCGCAGGGGTTGTCCGTCTCGCCCCGCACCTGGCGGACGAAGGCGTCCAGCTCGGCCTCGTACGCCGGACCGAAGCGTTCCAGGAAGCCGGTCCACGGCTTGCTCGCCGGCGGCGGCCCGTTCGGCTCGGTCGAGGCGATCGGCGTCCGGTCGTCCAGCCCGGCGGAGACCTGGTCGCGCTCCCCGGCGAGCTCCATCCGTACGTCGTAGCCGACGCCGTTGCACCGGGTCCCGGTGGCCGTGACCAGGGTGCCGTCGTCCAGGGTGAGCACCGCCGCGGCCGTGTCGACGTCACCCGTCTGCCGGAACTGCGGCGGACCGGCGTCGGACCCGGCCGCGTACACCTCCACCACCTCGTGGCCGGTCACCCACCGCACCATGTCGAAGTCGTGGACCATGCAGTCCCGGTACAGGCCGCCCGAGGTCGCCAGGTAGTCGGCGGTGGGCGGCGCCGGGTCCGCCGTCACCGTCCGTACGGTGTGCAGCCGGCCCAGCGCGCCCGAGCGGACCAGCTCCCGGGCCGTGCGGTAGCCGGCGTCGAAGCGGCGCATGAAGCCCACCTGGAGCAGCCCGCCCAGGGCCGCCACCTCGCGCAGCACCGACAGCGTGCGGTTCAGGTCGGGGGCGACCGGCTTCTCGCAGAACACCGGGAGGCCGCCGCGTACCGCCCGTACGACCAGTTCCGCGTGCCCGTCGGTGGAGGAGGCCACGACCACCGCGTCCACGCCCCAGGTGAAGACCTGCTCCACGGAGGGCGCGGCGGTGGCCCCGAGCCGGTCGGCGAGGCGTGCCGCCCGCGCGGGATCGGCGTCGGCGAGCAGGAGCGAGCCCGCCTCCGGATGGCGGGCGAGCGTCGCCGCGTGGAACGACCCGATCCGGCCAGTTCCGATGAGCCCGATGCGCATGGACTCAACCTGGCCCCGCCGGGGGAACCTGTCAATCCGCTCGCATCGGATCCGCGATCCGCGTGCGCTGATCTGCGATCCCGTCGTGTCGGTCTGCGCATGCATGCCCCGATGGCCCTTCATGGTCCACTGTGGCGGATACTGGGCGGCTGAAACCGGAATGACCGAATGATGACGGACGGCATGACAGCCGGGACGACGGACGGCATGACAGCCGGGACGACTGAGACGGACGAGGGAAGGGCGCGGCGACGTGGCTAGGGTTCGGACAGGGGTACGCGTCGTGGGCGCCGTGCTCGCGGCGGTACTGGGAGCCTCGCTCGCGGGTTGCAGCAGTACCGGCGGCAAGCGCGCCGAGGAGCGGGCGAAGGCCGCCGAGGCGGGCCGGCCCGCCGTCTCCACCCCGCGCTGGACCTTCGCGATGGTGACCCACGCGGGTGACGGCGACACCTTCTGGGACATCGTCCAGAAGGGCGCCAAGGAAGCCGCGGCCAAGGACAACATCAACTTCGTCTACGCCCACGACGACCAGGCCCAGCAGCAGGCACAGTTCGTGCAGAACGCCATCGACCAGAAGGTCGACGGGATCATCGTCAGCCTGGCCAAGCCGGAGGCCCTCAAGGACGTCGTCGGCAAAGCCGTCAAGGCGGGCATCCCGGTGGTCACGGTCAATTCCGGATCCGCCCAGTCCGCCGCCTACGGGGCGCTCACCCACATCGGCCAGGACGAGGAGATCGCGGGCGAGGCGGTCGGCACCGAGCTGAACAAGCGCGGCCGCAAGAAGACGATCTGCGTCCTGCACGAGCAGGGCAACGTCGGGCACGAACAGCGCTGCGCCGGCGCCCGGAAGACCTTCTCCGGGACCATGGAGAACCTGTACGTCGAGGGCACCAACATGCCGTCCGTCCAGGCGGCCATCCAGGCCAAGCTCCAGGCGGACCCGTCGGTCGACGCGATCCTCACCCTCGGCGCGCCGTTCGCCCCCACCGCCGTCAAGGCCAAGGAGGCGGCCGGCAGCGAGGCCGAGGTCGACACCTTCGACCTCAACGACTCCGTGGCCCGCGACCTCAAGGCCGGCGCCCTCGGCTTCGCCGTGGACCAGCAGCCCTACCTGCAGGGGTACGAGGCCGTCGACCTGCTCTGGCTCTACCGCTACAACGCCGACGTGCTCGGCGGCGGCCGCCCCGTGCTCACCGGTCCCCAGATCGTCACCGCCGCCGGGGCCGCCGAACTGGAGGAGTACATCAAGCGGGGCAGCCGATGAGCGCCGCCACCGCCGTCGACGAGCGGCTCGCGCCGGCCTCCCTCGTCCGCAGGCTGCTCGGGCGCCCCGAGCTGGGCGCGGTCGTGGGAGCCGTCGCCGTCTTCGTCTTCTTCTCCGTCGCCGCCCCCACCTTCCTGCAGGCCTCCAGCCTCAGCACGATCCTGTACTCGGCCTCCACCATCGGGATCATGGCCGTGCCCGTGGCCCTGCTGATGATCGGCGGCGAGTTCGACCTCTCCGCCGGTGTCATGGTCACGACCTCGGCGCTGGTGAGCTCGATGTTCAGCTACCAGATGACCGCGAACGTCTGGGTCGGCGTCGCCGTGTCCCTGCTGGTCACGCTGGCCATCGGCTTCTTCAACGGCTTCATGCTGACCCGCACCAAGCTGCCCAGCTTCATCATCACGCTCGGCACCTTCCTGATGCTGACCGGCCTGAACCTGGGCTTCACCAAACTGATCAGCGGCACCGTCTCCACCAAGTCCATCGCCGACATGGAGGGCTTCCCCTCCGCCCGCGCCCTCTTCGCCTCGAAGTGGGACATCGGCTCGGTCACCCTCCAGATCACCGTCCTGTGGTGGCTGGCCCTGGTCGCCGTGGCCACCTGGATCCTGCTGCGCACCCGCGCCGGAAACTGGATCTTCGCCGTCGGCGGCGGGGCCGACGCGGCCCGCGCCGTCGGCGTGCCCGTCGTGAAGACCCGTATCGGCCTGTACATGGGCGTCGCCCTGTGCGCCTGGATCTCCGGCCAGCACATCCTCTTCTCGTTCGACGTCGTCCAGTCGGGCGAGGGCGTCGGCAACGAGTTCCTGTACATCATCGCGGCGGTCATCGGCGGCTGCCTGATGACCGGCGGCTACGGCTCCGCCATCGGCTCGGCGGTCGGCGCCTTCATCTTCGGCATGACCAGCAACGGCATCGTGTACGCCCAGTGGAACCCCGACTGGTTCAAGTTCTTCCTCGGCGCGATGCTCCTGCTGGCCACGCTGCTCAACGCATGGGTCCGCAAGCGGGCGGAGGCGAGCAAGTGACCACCACCAAGACGACCGCCACAGGCCCGGCCGGCCCGGCCGCGCTGGTGAGGCTGACGGGCGTCAGCAAGTACTACGGCAACATCCGCGCCCTCCAGGACGTCTCCCTGGAGGTCTCCGCGGGCGAGATCACCTGCGTCCTCGGCGACAACGGCGCCGGCAAGTCCACCCTCATCAAGATCATCGCAGGGTTGCACCGGCACGACGCCGGCACCTTCGAGATCGAGGGCGAGGAGACCGTCCTCGCCAACCCGCGCGCCGCCCTCGACCGCGGCATCGCCACCGTCTACCAGGACCTCGCCGTCGTCCCGCTCATGCCCGTCTGGCGCAACTTCTTCCTCGGCTCCGAGCCCACGAAGGGCCGCGGCCCGCTGCGCCGCCTCGACGTGGAGCTCATGCGCCGGACCACCCGCGCCGAACTGCTGCGCATGGGCATCGACCTGCGCGACGTCGACCAGCCCATCGGCACCCTGTCCGGCGGCGAGCGGCAGTGCGTGGCCATCGCCCGCGCGGTCCACTTCGGGGCGAAGGTCCTCGTGCTCGACGAGCCGACCGCGGCCCTCGGCGTCAAACAGTCCGGCGTGGTCCTGAAGTACGTCGCGGCGGCCCGCGACGCCGGCCTCGGTGTGGTCCTGATCACCCACAACCCGCACCACGCCCACCTCGTGGGGGACCGTTTCGTCCTCCTCAAGCGCGGCACCATGGCGGGCAGTCACACCCGTGACTCGGTCACGCTCGACGAACTCACCCGCCAGATGGCGGGCGGCTCCGAGCTCGACGAGCTGAGCCACGAACTGGAGCGGGTGGCAGAATCGGGGACGGGCGTCACGGACGCCGCGGCCCGCGGAGCCGGCCGCACCGGACCGGCGGGCGCGGCCGACGAGGCTTCCCGCACCACCCCATCCACGAGGGACGACACGACTCGATGAGCACGTACCGGGACTTCACGCTCACCCACCGGGGGTCGGCGCGAGGCACCGTCCTGCGCACCATCGGAACCCGTGAGCGGCGGTCGCACCTGACCGCCCCGCGCGTCCCGACCGTCGGCATCGACATCGGCGGCACCAAGGTGATGGCCGGCGTCGTCGACGCCGACGGAATCATCCTGGAGAAGATCCGCACCGAGACCCCGGACAAGTCCAAAAGCCCCAAGGTCGTCGAGGACACCATCGTCGAACTGGTCCTGGACCTCTCCGACCGGCACGACGTGCACGCCGTCGGCATCGGCGCGGCCGGCTGGGTCGACGCCGACCGCTCCCGGGTCCTCTTCGCACCCCATCTGGCCTGGCGCGACGAGCCCCTGCGCGACGCCCTCCAGTCCCGGCTGGCCGTCCCGGTCATGGTCGACAACGACGCCAACACCGCCGCCTGGGCGGAATGGCGCTTCGGCGCCGGGCGCGGCGAGGACCACCTCGTCATGATCACGCTCGGCACCGGCATCGGCGGGGCCATCCTCGAAGGCGGCCAGGTCAAGCGGGGCCGGTACGGGGTGGCCGGCGAGTTCGGCCACATGCAGGTCGTCCCCGGCGGCCACCGCTGCCCCTGCGGCAACCGCGGCTGCTGGGAGCAGTACAGCTCCGGCAACGCCCTGGTGCGCGAGGCCCGCGAGCTGGCCGCCGCCGACTCCCCGGTCGCGTACAACATCATCGCCAAGGTCGGCGGGAACGTCTCGGAGATCACCGGACCGCTCATCACCGAGCTGGCCCGCGAGGGCGACGCCATGTGCGTCGAACTGCTCCAGGACATCGGCCAGTGGCTCGGCGTCGGCATCGCCAACCTCGCCGCCGCCCTCGACCCCTCCTGCTTCGTCATCGGCGGCGGCGTCAGCGCCGCCGACGACCTGCTGATCGGCCCCGCCCGGGACGCCTTCCGCCGCCACCTCACCGGCCGCGGCTACCGCCCCGAGGCACGCATCGCCAAGGCCCAGCTCGGCCCCGAGGCGGGCATGGTCGGCGCCGCCGACCTCGCCCGGCTCGTCGCCCGTCGCTTCCGCCGCGCCACCCGCCGGCGGGTCGAGCGCTACGAGCGCTACGCGCAGCTGGGCCAGCTCGGCCGCCGGCGCGAGACCGCAGCCCCCGAGGACCAGGACCCTTCGTGAACCCGCCCACCCTGCCCCACCAGGCCTCCGCCCCCGACGAGGGCGGCACTCCGCCGCCCACCCCCGAGGACCGCAGGCACGTCGTCAAGCGCCGCTGGATCACCGCGATCATCATCGTGCTGCTGATCGGCGTCCCCGCGGGCTACCTGGCGATCTCCACCCAGCAGAGCCGGGAGAGCGGCCGCGACAAGGCCGCCAAGGTCGGCGCGTCGAAGGTGCGCCCCGGCTGGCCCTCCAAGGTGCAGCGCAGCATCTACGAGGTGCCGATCCCGGCGAAGGCCTGGAAGGTCGGGTTCCTGGAGACCAACAACTGGCGCACCAGCCGGCTCTTCACCCAGTTCGCGGTCACCCCGGCCGACCTGGACGCCTTCCTCGCCTCCGTCGGCACCAGCCGCGACGCGCTGGTCGCCGGCGACGTCACGATCTCCCCGCACGACGCGGAGGTCGCCGGCTGGAGCTGGAGCCCGCGCGCCCTCTGGTACGGCACCACCCTGGAGCAGGCCGACCCGCGCCCCAGCCGCGACATCACCGTCGACCTCACGGACCCCGGGAAGCCCAAGGTCTACGTCGTCTCCACGACCACCCCCTGACCGCCCCCGGCCGGGTCCGTCCCGCGGCTAGCCTGGGATCATGAAGCTCACCAAGCGGCTGCACTCCTGCGTCCAGTTGGAGAAGGACGGGCGCACGCTCGTCATCGACCCGGGCGCCTTCAGCGAACCGGACGCGGGCCTCGGGGCGGACGCCCTGCTGGTCACGCACGAACACCCCGACCACTTCGACGAGGGCCGGCTGCGCGCCGCCCTCGACGCGTCCGCGGCGGCCGAGCTGTGGACCCTGCGCAGCGTCGCCGAACGGCTCGCCCCCGCCTATCCGGGCCGGGTGCACACGGTCGGCCACGGCGACACCTTCACCGCGGCCGGTTTCGAGGTGCAGGTGCACGGCGAGCTGCACGCCGTGATCCACCCGGACATCCCCCGGGTCACGAACGTCGGCTACCTCGTCGACGGGTCCCTCTTCCACCCCGGCGACGCGCTGACCGTGCCCGGCGTCCCGGTGGAGACCCTGATGGTGCCGGTGCACGCGCCCTGGAACAAGGTCTCCGAGGTGATCGACTACCTCCGCGAGGTGAAGCCGCGCCGGGCCCTGGACATCCACGACGCCTACCTCGCCGACCTCGCCCGGCCGATCTACGACGCGGCGCTGAACGCGCTGGGCGGCACCGACCACGGGCGGCTCACCGCGGGGGACAGCGCCGAGCTGTAACGGGCGCTGTCGGTGCCGGGCGGTAGGTTGGCAGGTATGCGTATCGCCACCTACAACGTCAACTCCATCACCGCCCGGCTGCCGCGCCTGCTCGCCTGGCTGGAGAGCTCCGGCACCGATGTCGTGTGCATCCAGGAGACCAAGTGCTCGGCGGAGCAGTTCCCGCACGAGCAGCTGCGCGAGCTGGGCTACGAGGCGGCGGTCAACGCCACCGGCCGCTGGAACGGCGTGGCCCTGCTCTCTCGGGTCGGCCTCGACGACGTGGTCACGGGGCTGCCGGGCGGACCCGACTACGAGGGCGTCCAGGAGCCCCGCGCGATCTCCGCCACCTGCGACGGGGTGCGGGTCTGGTCGGTGTACGTGCCCAACGGCCGCGAGGTCGAGCACGACCACTACGGCTACAAGCTGGACTGGTTCCGCTCCCTGGCCGCGGCCGTCGCCGAGGACGCGGCCGGACCGCGTCCCTTCGCGGTGCTCGGCGACTTCAACGTGGCCCCGACCGACGAGGACGTGTACGACCCGGCGGTCTTCGCCGGCCTGACCCACGTCACCCCGGCCGAGCGGGCCGCCCTGGAGGCGCTGCGCGACGTCGGCCTCTCCGACGTCTTCCCGCGGGCGCTGAAGTACGACCGCCCGTACACCTTCTGGGACTACCGGATGCTGGCCTTCCCCAAGAACAAGGGCATGCGCATCGACCTCGTCTACGGCAACGAGCCCTTCACCAAGGCCGTCACCGACGCCTACGTCGACCGCGAGGAGCGCAAGGGCAAGGGCGCCTCCGACCACGCACCGGTCGTCGTCGACCTGGACCTCGACCGCTAGGGAGTGTCCGGCGGCGCGGCCCCGATCGGGAAAACCGGTCAGGCGCGCCCTGTGGCCAGCGGCGGGTCCTGGTGCGACGCTGGGCGGTATGAACATCCCTTTCCTGGACAACTGGCTGAACCGGCGTGAAACGGAACAGGGTGCGGGGCTCGCCGCCGCCCTCGTGGACGACCCCGAGGGCGTCGCCGAGTTGTTCTCGGAGTGCGAGATGCTGCGGGTCCACGCGCGGGCGGCCGGGCTCGAACTCGACGGCAGCCCGGCCTCGTTGGAGGCACTCGACCAGCTCATGCCCCGCTGGCGACGCGACCCGGAGGTGGTGCCCTGGCTGGGGAACGACGCGGGCTTCTACCTCGGCACCGTGATCGTCCGGACGGTCGTGGGGACGGCCTGGAAGGTGTGGCCCAACGGCCAGCCCGTGATCCGGCTGGCCTCGGGCCGCGAGCTGAACGTGATCGAGTCGGGGGTGTCCTGGGCGATGACCGGTTCCCCCGAGCTCAGCCAGGCCTTCGCGGAGGCCTCCGAGGGCTGAGCGCCCCGCGCCCGTCCACGCTGCCCCGGGCGGGCGGCGTGTCGGGGTGAAGTGCCCTTGCGTGACTGGATAGTTTGCGCTGACCGGCTTTTCGGCACCGAGTGGGCAGGGCAGCGCATGGCCGTCGATCCGTTGATCGAGCTGCGGGACGTCAACAAGCACTTCGGACCGCTGCACGTGCTGCGGGACATCAGCCTCACCGTCGGCCGCGGGGAGGTGGTGGTGGTCATCGGACCCTCCGGCTCCGGGAAGTCCACCCTGTGCCGGGCGATCAACCGGCTGGAGACCGTCGAGTCGGGCACGATCCTGATCGACGGGGAGCCGCTGCCCGCCGAGGGCAAGGACCTGGCCCGGCTGCGCGCGGAGGTGGGGATGGTCTTCCAGTCCTTCAACCTCTTCGCGCACAAGACCGTCCTCGCCAACGTCTCGCTCGCCCAGGTCAAGGTCCTCGGGCGCGCGAAGGGCGAGGCGGACCGGCGCTCCCGGCAGCTCCTGGACCGCGTCGGCCTCGCCGACCAGGCCGCGAAGTTCCCCGCCCAGCTCTCGGGCGGCCAGCAGCAGCGCGTGGCCATCGCCCGCGCCCTCGCCATGGACCCCAAGGCACTGCTCTTCGACGAGCCCACCTCCGCACTGGACCCGGAGATGATCAACGAGGTGCTGGAGGTCATGCAGCAGCTCGCCCAGGAGGGGATGACCATGGTCGTGGTCACCCACGAGATGGGCTTCGCCCGCTCCGCGGCCGACCGCGTGGTGTTCATGGCCGACGGCAGGATCGTCGAGGACCGCACCCCGGAGCAGTTCTTCACCGCCCCGGAGAGCGACCGGGCCAAGGACTTCCTCTCCAAGATCCTCAAGCACTGAGGGTCCGGAAGGACGTCCCCGGCCCGGCCGCCGCCGGCGGTCAGCGCTCGCGCAGCGGAACCGAGACGTAGCTGGGGTCGCCCTGCGGCGAGGAGAAGGTCAGCTGCGCACCGGTGGGGTTGTGCTCGATGTACAGCGGGTCGACGGTGTCGACGACGAGGGCGAGCCGGTGGCCCGCGGGCACGTCGTAGGCGGTGGAGAAGAGCTCCAGGTCCACGCCGAAGGGCCGGCCCGGGGTCTTGCCGTGGAAGGTGTACGGGGCGTTGGTGACCAGCTTGCCGATGCCGAGCGGGCCGACGTCGTAGAGGTAGGCGACGAAGGTGCCGTCGCCCTTGGTGGGCGTCACCGTGGTGTGCAGCCGCACGGTGCCCCGGACGCGGCGGGCCCCGTCGTGGCGCCCCGACTGCCAGACGGCGGCGAAGGCCCGGGGGAGGAGCGGCACGGAGGCGATCGGCGGCGCCTTGAAGAACTGGTCGAAGACGCTGGAGAGCAGGACGACACCGCCGTTGGCGCCGGAGTCGACGTTCGCGAAGAGGTGTTCGCTGTCGGAGAGTGCGAGCCGCTCGGTGCCGCCGGAGCCGACCGAGGCCCAGTCGGCGTAGCCCTCGTACCCGCTGTCACTGCGGGACTTGATCTGCACCGGGGCCTCGGTGTCGACGCCGTTGCGCTCGCCCTTGAGGTAACGGTCGAACCAGCGGTGGGCGTTGGTCCAGGTGTCGTTGGGCAGGCCGAGCAGGCCGGTGCCCTCGGCGGTGGCGTGGTCTCCGGGGCGGAACTCCAGCCGCTTGGGGCCGGTGAGGCGCTCGTAGAACTTCGCGTACTGGTTCGGCGGGAAGATCGTGTCACCCCAGGCGTTGCCCAGCATGATCGCGGCGCCGTTGGCGTTGATCCGGTCCACCTGCTCGGCGGCCGACCGCTTCCGGCCCCAGTCGATCATCTGCTGTTCGCGGTCCAGCCGGGAGCCGAGGAAGTCGCCCAGGATCGACTGGAGTTCGGGTCCGGGGCGGCCGGTGAGGTAGCCGGCGGCGCCGAGCAGCCCGGCGGCCTGGAGGTGCTGGGTGCGGCCCGAGTAGATGGATTCGATGAGGTCGGCCCAGCCGCTCATGGCGACCACGGCCTTGACGCGCGGGTCGTGCGCGGAGGCCAGCAGGCTGATGCCGGCGCCGTACGAGACCCCGCCCAGGCCGATGCGGTCCGCGTCGGCGGGTGTGTGGGCGAGGGCCCAGTCGATGACGGCGGACACGTCGGCGACGTCCGGCGGGCCGGCCACCTCGATCTGACCGCCGGAGAGCCAGAAGCCGCGCGAGGTGTAACTGACCACGACGTAGCCGGAGTCGGCGAGCTTCTTGGCCTGGGCGATGTATTCGATCTGCGGCACGCCCCAACTGGTGGGCAGCACGATCAGCGGATACTTCCGGCCGCTCTCGGCTCCGGCCGGGGTGAAGACGTTGCCCTTGAGGGTGATGCCCCCGAAGCCGGGGATGTCGTGAAAGCGCAGGTCCGCCGGGGCGGCCTGCGGGGTGGGGGCGGTGGTGGCCGCGGCGGGCGCGGTGGCCGCCCGGGCCTGGTGGGGGGCCAGGCCCAGGGCGGTCGCCGCCAGGAGTGCCGCCACGGCTGCGGCGGTGGTGGTGCGTTCCATCGGTCGCTCCTCGCGTGCACCGAGTCCTGAAAGTGACCCGACGGTAACGGGAGCGGCTTACCGAAGGTAACCCATTGGTAAGTTACGTGGTGGTAACAATTGAACGAGAGTCAGGAAGCAGGGTCCGCGAGCAAGGCCCGCAGGTCAGCCGTTCTGCGGGGCGGCCGACAGGGCGCTCTTGGCCTTCCACTGGTCCCAGGAGAGGTTCCACTCGCCGTAGCCGTTGCCGATCTCCGCCTGCCCCTTCGAGCCGTCGCCGACCACCTCGAAGAGGTCGCCGACCTGCGACTGCCCGAAGAACTCCTTCGCGTCGGCGTCACTCATCCCCACGCAGCCGGAACTGCTGTTGGCACGGCCGAAGTTGCCGGAGTTCCACGGCGCGGCGTGCGCGTACATGCCCGACCAGGTCAGGCGCATCGAGTAATCGACCATCTTGTCGTAGGCGTTGTCCAGGCCCACCGTCTGGGAGTCCATCCGGATGGTGCCCTCCTTGGTCATGATCACCATCTTCCCGGACCACGACGCCTTCTTCCCGCCCGGAGTGCCGGCCGAGATCGGGACCGCCTTCTGCGCCTGCCCGTCCTGGGTCACCGTCATCTTCTTGGTGTCGAGGCTGACCTGGACCCGGCGGTCCTTTCCGATCTTGAAGTCGGTGTTGTAGTCCCGGGCGAACAGACCGCCGCCCTTGCCGGAGTCCACGCCGTTCAGGTGCATCTCGACCTTCACGTCCGTGCCGGACTTCCAGTAGTCCTTCGGCCGCCAGTCGACGCGGTCCTTGCCGTCGTAGTCCTTCAGCCAGCCCCAGGAGCCCTCGGTGTTGTCCGAAGTGGTGACCTTCAGCTGCTTCTCGACCTCGGCCTTGTTCGCCACCGGGTTGTCGAAGACGAGGGACACCGGCATGGCGATGCCCACCGTGCTGCCCTTGGAGATGTTGATCGAGACCTTGTTCACCTTGTCGGCGGCGCTGGTCCTGAACGACGTGGCGGCGGTCTGGCTGTCGGTGTTCTGCGCCTCCACCTTGTACTCCGCGGCGGGCGGCGCGTTGCGCTCCGAGGTCCATGTCTTCCCGTCGTCGGATATCTTCCCCGGCAGCTCCGCGCCCTTGGCGTCGGTCACCTTCACCTGGGCCAGCTTGCCCTCGGCCACGGTCACGACCACCGGCTGCCCGGCCTTGACCTGCTCGCCCGTCAGGTTGACCGAGACCGCCATGGGCGCCTTCGGCTTCGAGTCCGCCGTGCCCTTGTCGTCGCCGCCGTCACTCCCGCCCGAACAGGCGGTCAGCGCGGCGGCCAGGAGTGCGGTGCCCGCAATGGCGGTGCGGCGTGTGCGGCTCAACGAAGGGCCCCTTCGAGTAGTCGTGGTGATGAACGTTCCGCAAATGAGGATGAGAACGAGGCGACTTTAGGTTGCGCACATCGCGGAAAAGATGCGCATTTCCGCTTGTGACGTGGACCGCAGCAAAACGGTCATCGTTCCGTCACATTCGTCGCGCAGTGCGGTCACGGGTGGCTGTGAGAGTCCTGTGAACGACCCCTCGGCACGAACAGGAAGGCCGTCTCCCGTGTGCGCACTGCTCGTCACCCCCGCCCGGCAGGACCAGGACCAGGAGCTCCAGGTGCGCGCCCTGTCCGTCTCCGAATACCAGTCCTTCCTCTCCAGGACCCCGGCGGCGAGCTTTCTGCAGTACCCGTCCTGGGGCCGGGTGAAGGACCTCTGGCGCTCGGAAATGGTCGGATGGCACCGTCCGGGCGGCGAGATCGAAGGGGCCGGCCTCATTCTCTACCGGCAATTCCCCGGCACCCGCAAATACTTCGCCTACCTTCCCGAGGGGCCCGTCGCCGACTGGTCGGACCCGCGCGTCGACCGCTGGCTGGACCCGCTCATGCGCCACCTGCGGGCCGCCGGCGCCTTCGCCGTCCGCATCGGCCCCAGCCCCGCCTACCGCCGCTGGGACGCCGCCACGGTCAAGGCCGGCGCCGCAGCGGGACGTCAGATCTCCGACGTCCTCGCCACCGAGGTCGACCCCGTGGGCGCCGCCCTCGCCGACCGGCTGCGCACCCGCGGCTGGAAGCGCTGCGGCGGCGAGGACGACGGCGACGCCCAGCCCCGCCACGTCTTCCGCGTCCCGCTCGCCGGCCGCAGCCTCGACGACCTGTGGTCCGGCCTCAACCAGGAATGGCGGCGCAACGTCCGCAAGGCCGGCAAGGCCGGCGTCGAGACCGTCCTCGGCACCTCCGCCGACCTGCCCGAGTTCTACCGGCTGCTGCGCATCACCGAGGAGCGCGACGGATTCCGGCTCGGCCGCTCCCTCGCGTACTACGAACAGCAGTACCGCGTCCTGAACGAGGAACAGCCCGGCCGGATGCGGCTCTACCTGGCCGTCCACGGCGGCGAGATCCTCGCCGCCCACACCATGATCAGCACCGGCAGCCGGGTCTGGTACCAGACCGGTGCCTCCGCCGACCACCGGCGCGAGGTACGACCCAGCAACGCCCTGCAGTGGCGCATGATGCGCGACGCACACGCCCTCGGGGCCGACGAGTACGACATGCGCGGGGTACCCTCCACCCTCGACCCCGACGAACGTTCTTTCGGGCTGCTGCGCTGGAAGCTCGGCACCGGCGGACAGGTCGTCGAAACGCTCGGCGAATGGGAGATCCCGATGGACGGTGTCGCCAACACGGCGCTCCACAAGGCGTTCCAGGCCTACCTGGCCCGCCGGTGACGGCCACCGACACCAGACCGGCCGCCCCGGACGGCACCGGGACCGACGCCGACGGCGCAGCACCGAAGAGGACCTCGGTGCTGCGCAGCGGCGCGCTCATGGCCGCCGGCTCGATCGTCTCCCGCGCCACCGGCTTCATCCGCTCCGCCGTCGTCGTCGCCGCCCTGGGCACCGGACTGCTCGGCGACGGTTACGCTGTCGCCAACACCGTCCCGAACATCATCTACATTCTCCTCGTCGGCGGAGCCCTCAACGCCGTCTTCGTGCCCGAGCTGGTCCGGGCCGCCAAGGAACACGCCGACGGCGGCGTCGCCTACACCGACCGCCTGCTCACCGCCTGCACCGCGGCCCTCGTGGCACTCACCGCCGCCGCCGTCCTCGCCGCCCCGCTGATCGTCTCCGCGTACACCGGCTACAGCGGCGCCCAGGAAAGCACCACCGTGGCCCTCGCCCGGTACTGCCTCCCGCAGATCCTCTTCTACGGACTGTTCACCCTGCTCGGCCAGGTGCTGAACTCCCGCGGCCGGTTCGGCGCGATGATGTGGACCCCGGTCCTCAACAACTTCGTGATCATCGGCGTCTTCGGGCTGTTCCTCCACCTCTCCCACGACGCCGCGGGCGGCCTCACCGCCGCCGAGACCCGCCTGCTCGGACTCGGCACCACCGCCGGCATCGTCGTCCAGGCCCTCGCGCTGATCCCCTCGCTGCGCGCGGCCCGCTTCCGCTGGCGCCCCCGCTTCGACTGGCGCGGCAGCGGCCTCGGCCGCCCCCTGCGCAACGCGGGCTGGACCGTCCTGCTCGTCCTCACCAACCAGATCGCCTACTGGGTCGTCACCCGGCTGTCCACCACCACCGGACAGCACGCCGCCGACGCCGGCCTCGCGGGCGGTGCCGGCTACACCGCCTACAGCAACGCCTACCAGCTGTGGATCGTCCCGCAGGGCATCATCACCGTCTCCCTCGTGACCGCGCTGATGCCCCGCATGAGCGCGGCCGCCGCCGACGGAGACCTCGGCGCCGTCCGCCGCGACGTCTCCTACGCCCTGCGCTCCAGCGCCGCCCTCGTCGTCCCCGCCGCCGCCCTCATGGCCGTCCTCGCCCCCTGGGTGATGGGCGGAGTCTTCGGCTACGGACGCACCGGCGCCGCCGACATCGAGGTGATGGCGGGCATGCTCACGGCCTTCGCCCCCGGCCTGGTCGCCTTCTCCGCCCAGTACGTGCTCTCCCGCGGCTTCTACGCCCTCTCCGACACCCGGACCCCCTTCTTCCTCAACCTCGTCATCGTCGCCCTGAACGCCGGACTGTCGGCCGCCGCCTACGCCGTGCTGTCCCCGCGCTGGGCCGTCACCGGCATGGCCGCCGCCTCCTCGATCGCCTTCCTCGCGGGCGCCGCCGTCACCGCCCGCACCCTCTCCCGCAGGCTCGGCCCGCGCGCCGGCACCCGCACCGAGCGGCGCACCACCGCCGTACGCACCCACCTCCGGCTGCTCGCGGCGTGCGCGCCCGCGGCCGGCGCCGCGTACGCGGCGGCCCGCGCCGCCGAGCACTTCGGCGACTTCGCAGCGGTCGGCGCGGGAACCGCGGCCCTCCTCCTGGTCGTCGTCCTCCTCGCCCGGCCGTTGCGCCTGGCCGAGATCACCGACCTGCTCGACTCCCTGCGCCGCAGGACCCGCCGGTAGCGGGAGGAGCCGAAGACCGCCCTGGGATACTGACCGGATGCCACGCGTACTGCTGATCGAGGACGACCCTTCCATCCGCGAAGGCGTCGGCCTCGGCCTGCGCCGCCGCGGCCACGACGTACAGGCCGCCGAGACCGGGGAGGAGGGGCTCGCGCTGATGGCGGACTTCCACCCCGAACTCGTCCTCCTCGACCTGATGCTGCCCGGCATGAACGGCGTACAGGTGTGCCATCTCATCCGCCGGACCAGCGAAGTCCCGATCATCATGCTCACCGCACGCGGCGACGACTTCGACATCGTCATCGGCCTGGAGGCGGGCGCCGACGACTACATCGTCAAACCCGCCCGCACCGAGGTCATCGAAGCCCGTATCAAGGCCGTACTGCGCCGCCTCAGCGACCCGGTCGGAGCCCGCCCCGGCATCGAGGGCCACGGCGAACTCACCATCGACCGCGCCGGGCTGACCGTCGCCAAGAACGGCGAACGCGTCGCCCTCGCACCCAGCGAGATCAAACTCCTGCTGCACCTGTCGGCCTCGCCCGAGCAGGTCTTCTCCCGCCAGCAGCTCCTCGAGTACGTCTGGGACCACAGCTACCACGCCGACGCCCGGCTCGTGGACGCCTGCGTCCGCCGCCTGCGCCACAAGATAGAGGACCCCGCCCGCAGCCCCCGCTACATACAGACCGTGCGCGGCTTCGGCTACCGCTTCGGCCCGCTGTAGGCCGCGGTGCGACGCATAGCACCCCTCGGGCTGCGCACCCGGCTGATAGCGGCCTTCCTCCTGGTCGCCGCGATCAGCGCCGGAACCACCGCCGCCCTCACCTACCAGCAGGCGCGCAACGCCATTCTCAAGCAGACCCAGGACACCGCCGTCAGCACCCTGCGCGACCAGGTCGAGCAGCAGGAACTGCGCCTCCCGCTGGAACAGCAGGAACTGCAGCGCGTCGTCACCGAACTCGGCAAGCGCGGCAAACCCCACCCGTGGATCGTCTTCGGCGAATACGCCGGCATGCGCCTCTCCACCAACCCCGGCACACCCACCTCCACGGTGATCACCGAAAGCCTGCGCGACAAGGTCCGCAACAACCAGTACGCCGCCTTCCAGCGCGTCGAGGACCAGCGCGGCAACCCGTGGCTCACCATCGGCGTCCCCGCCGTCTTCGAACACAACGGATACACCGAACCCACCGGCGTCGTCTTCTACGCCAGCGTCCCGCTCTCCACCGAGAAGCAGACCGTCGAAGCCATGGTCGAGGCCGCCCAGCAGGGCGCCGTCCCGGGACTCGCCATCGCCATCGTTCCCGCGCTGCTGGCCGCCCGCAGCGTGCTGCGGCCGGTCCGCGACATGCGCCGCGCCGCCCAGAACCTCGGCCGCGGCCGCCTCGACACCCGTATCGAGGTCCGCGGCGCCGACGAACTCGCCGGCCTCGCCCGCACCTTCAACGAGACCGCCCGCGCCCTGGAACAGTCCGTCAGGGAACTGCAGGAGGCCGAGGTCCGCGCCCGCCGCTTCGCCTCCGACGTCTCCCACGAACTGCGCACGCCGCTCGCCGGGATGCTCGCCGTCACCGAGGTCCTCGACGAGGACGCCGCACGCCTCGACGACGACACCGCCAAGGCCCTGCGCCTGGTCAGCGCCGAAACCGGCAAGCTCGCCGTCCTCGTCGAGGACCTGATGGAGATGTCCCGCTTCGACGCCCGCGCAGCCGAACTCAACCTCGACGACGTGGACATCGCCGAAGCCGTCCGCAAGACCCTGGAGCGGCGCCACTGGGACGACGGGCGCGTCGTCACCGAACTGCCCGACGCCGTCCGTGCTCGCCTCGACCCCCGCCGCTTCGACGTGGTCCTCGCCAACCTCGTCGGCAACGCCCTGCGCCACGGAGGGGCCCCCGTACACGTCACCGTGCGGACCGCACCCGGCGACGACGGCGAACGGCTCCTCGTCGACGTCGCCGACAGCGGACCCGGCATCGCCCCCGAGGTCCTGCCCCACATCTTCGACCGCTTCTTCAAGGCCGACGCGGCCCGGACCCGCTCCGCCGGAAGCGGTCTCGGACTCGCCATCACCCTGGAGAACGTCCGTCTGCACGGCGGCTCCCTCCGGGCCGGCAACCGGCCCGGAGGGGGCGCCCTCTTCACCCTCGACATGCCCCTGGAGGCCCGCGCATGACCGGGCGGACGACCGGATTCCGCGCCGTGGCCCTCACGGCCGCCCTCACGGGCTGCGCCCTGCTGCTCACCGGCTGCGGCATCAAACGCACCGGCGTGATCGAGAGCGGTCACGCCGCCGCGGCCAAGGTCCCCGGCGGCAAGAACATCGCCGTCCTCTACTTCATCTCCAAGGAGGGCGACCGGCTCGTCCCGGTGCCCTTCTCGATCGGTACCGACTACATCCTCGCGCCGACCCCACTGCTGCGGGTCCTGCTGAACGGCCCCCTCGGCCCGTCCGCGGACGCCGGTCTCACCACGGCGCTGCCCAAGGTGTCCGGAGAGAACTCCGACGCGGTGACGGTTGGCCCCTACGCGCAGGACAGGGGGCTGACGGTGCGGGTGCCCTTCGCCGTCGGCGGCCTCTCCGAACTGGCCCGCGCCCAGCTGGTGTGCACCATCGGTGTCTCCGGGGTGCGCGACACCGTCAGCCCGGTCGCCATCGCGGGCACCGACACCACCCTCCCCGCCACCGACTGCAGGACCGCACAGCGCTGACGGACACCGCGCCGACGCGCACCCCGCCCTTGCGGCGGGGCCGCGCACCCGCCACGGTGGCCCCATGGACCCCGCCGCGGACGCCCCCGACGTCTTCGACCCCCGCATCTACGCCGCCGGCATCCCGCACGAGCGCTACCGCCTCCTGCGCGACCTGCGCCCCGTGGCCTGGCAACCCGAGCCCGAGATCGCCGGCTGGCCCGCCGGCCCCGGATTCTGGGCCGTCACCCGGCACGCCGATGTCGTCCACGTCCTGCGCGACCACCGGACGTACTCCTCCTGGCTCGGCGCCACCCAGATCCGCGACCCGGACCCGGCCGACCTGCCCTTCCTGCGCCGCACCATGCTCAACCAGGATCCCCCCGGCCACGGCGGACTGCGCCGGCTCGTCGCCCGCGCCTTCACCCCGACCCGTGTCGACGCCTTCGCCGCGCGCGTGCGCCGGCGCGCCCGTACGCTGCTGGCCGCCGCACGGGACGCGGCCGACGACGGCGCCGCCGACCTCGTCCGCACCGTCACCGACGAGTACGCCCTGCTCAACCTCACCGACCTGCTCGGCGTCCCACCGGCCGACCGGGCCCTGCTGCTCGACTGGACCGTACGGATCATCGGCTACCAGGACCCCGAGGACGCTCCGGAACCCCTCCTCGGCCCCGACGGCAAGCCCCTCAACCCGCGCTCCCCGGCCCTGCTCGGCGAGATGTTCGCGTACGCCCGCGAACTCGCCGCCCACAAGCGCCGGCACCCCGGCGACGACGTCATGACCGTCCTCGCCACCGCCGGACTCGACCCCGCCGAACTGGAGATGTTCTTCTTCCTGCTCACCGTCGCCGGCAACGACACCGTGCGCAGCGCCGCCCCCGGCGGCCTGCTCGCCCTCGCCCGGGACCCCGACGCCTACCGCAGGCTCGCGGCGGGCCGGTACTCCCACGCCGCTGCGGTCGACGAACTCCTGCGCGTCCACCCGCCGGTCCTCAGCTTCCGCCGCACCGCCGCCGTCGACCACGAACTGGCCGGGCAGCCGGTCCGGGCCGGCGACAAGGTCGTCGTCTTCCACGCCTCCGCCAACCACGACGAGCGCGCCTTCACCGACCCCGGCCGACTCGACCTCGGCCGCACACCCAACCCGCACGTGTCCTTCGGGGACGGCCCGCACGTCTGCCTCGGCGCGCACTTCGCCCGCCTCCAGCTGCGCACCCTCTACGAGGAGTGGTGCTCGGCCATGCCCGTACCGGAACTCGCCGGCGCACCCCGGCGATTGGTGTCGAACTTCATCAACGGCATCACACGGCTGCCGCTGCGGGTGTCCGGGCCGACCGGGTGACGTCCGCGACCAGCTCGGTCACATCCGGCCCGTAGGCATCGGAGTTGACGACCTTCAGCACCAGGCAGAAGGAGTCCGTGCCGTACGTGCGGGCCAGCCGCGCGTGGTGCCGGTTCAGATACCGGGCGGCCGCCTGGTTGCTGACCGCCGTCTGCCCCGACAGCAGGAACACCGGACGGCCGCCCTCCCCGCCCGCCAGCCGGGCCAGCAGCACGTGTTCCTCCCGTCCCGGCCGCCACCGGTAGGTCTCGCCGCCCACGACGATCGAACCCCGGTCCTCGTGCTGCTCGGTGTCGCCGTTGACAGTGACGCCCGGCAGCATCGACGCCAGGTGCGCCGTCGTCCGCGCGTTGGACACCGGACCGCCCACGCAGAACTCGGCCCGGTCGCCGAAGCCCTGACGGGCCGTGTCGTGCGTGACGATCTGCACGTTCGCCCCGCAGTCCTTGATCAGGGCGGAGATCTCCAGGAGGGCGAAGGCGTCGTTGCGGTGCAGCGAGGACTCCTTCCCGCCCATCTGCCGGTTGACCACGAACAGGCAGTCCGAACCCGTCGGCAGCCCGAAGAACACCTGCTTGCGGCGGAGCGCGCGCCGCCAGAGATAGGTCCGGGAGAACCAGCCGAACCCGCCGCTGACGGCGGTGGCTATCACCCCGAGCACGATGTTGCGCACGTCGTCGTTCATGCGCCGGATGCTAGCGCCGCGCCGGACGGGGGTCACCGGCGCGGTCCGCCCCCGCCGCCCGCCGCGCCCCGGCGGACGCCCTGACGCAGCGCGCCGCCCGGCGCTAGGCTCGGCCCACGCTGCCACTGGAGGTCCGGATGCACCGTCCCGCCGTCGCCCGCAGGTTACCGCTGCTGACCGTCGTCGCCGCACTCGTCTCGACCGGAGCCGCACCGCCCTCCGCCACCGGGACCCCGGCCCCGCCGGCGAAGGTACCGGTCGCCGTCGGCTACGGCGGGGCCGTCGCCAGCGTCGACGCCGACGCCTCGGCCGCCGGGATCGCCGTGCTCCGCGCCGGCGGCAACGCCGTCGACGCGGCCGTCGCCACCGCCGCCGCACTCGGCGTGACCGAGCCCTACTCGGCGGGCATCGGCGGTGGCGGCTACTTCGTCCACTACGACGCCCGCACGCACCGCGTCCACACCGTCGACGGCCGGGAGACCGCCCCCGCCACCGCCACGGCGACCCTCTTCCAGGAGAACGGGCAGCCCATCCCCTTCGCCGAGGGCCAGACCAGCGGCCTCGGCGTCGGAGTCCCCGGCACCCCTGCCACCTGGAAGACCGTCCTCGACGCGTGGGGCAGCCGCTCCCTGGCCTCCCTGCTGAAGCCGGCCCAGAAACTGGCCCGCGACGGCTTCACGGTGGACGGGACCTTCCGCGCCCAGACCGAGCAGAACCAGGACCGCTTCAAGGACTTCCCGGACACCGCGAAGCTCTTCCTGCCGGGCGGCGCACTGCCCGTGGTCGGCTCCACCTTCAAGAACCCCGACCTGGCCGCCACTTACGCCGAACTCGCCCGCAAGGGCACCGGAGCCCTCTACCGGGGGCCGCTCGCCGAGGACATCGTCCGGGCCGTCCGCACGCCCCCGGTGGACCCCGCCGCCACGCGCACGGTCCGCCCCGGCGACCTGACCACCGGCGACCTGCGCGCGTACGCCACCCGACGGCAGGACCCGACCCGCGTGAGCTACCGCGGCCTGGACGTCTACAGCATGGCGCCCTCGTCCTCGGGCGGCACCACCGTCGGCGAGGCGCTCAACATCCTGGAGCGGACCGACCTCTCGAAGCTGTCCGAGACGCAGTACCTCCACCGCTTCATCGAGGCATCCCGGATCTCCTTCGCCGACCGCGGCCGCTGGGTCGGCGACCCGGCGGCCGTGGACGTGCCGACGCGGCAGCTGCTCTCGCAGCGCTTCGCCGACTCCCGCGCCTGCCTGATCAGGCCGGACCGGACGCTGACCAGCCCGCTGGCCCCCGGCGACCCGCGCCACCCGGCACCCTGCGCCACCACCGGACAGGCCGCCCCCACCACGTACGAGGGGGAGAACACCACGCACCTGACGGTCGCCGACCGCTGGGGCAACGTCGTCTCCTACACCCTGACCATCGAGTCCACCGGCGGCAGCGCGATCACCGTCCCCGGCCGCGGCTTCCTCCTCAACAACGAGCTCACCGACTTCTCCTTCGCCCCGGCGGCGCCGGGAGTCCCCGACCCGAACCTGCCCGGTCCCGGCAAGCGGCCGCGCTCGTCCATGTCCCCGACGATCGTCCTGGACGACGGCCGGCCGGTGCTGGCCGTCGGTTCGCCCGGGGGAGCCACCATCATCACCACCGTCCTGCAGACCCTGACCGGCCACCTGGACAGGGGTCTGCCGCTGGTCGACGCGATCGCCGCGCCCCGGGCCAGCCAGCGCAACCAGACCACCACCGAGCTGGAACCGGGTCTGTGGAACAGCCCGCTGCGCGCGGAGCTGGAGGCCCTGGGCCAGGCGTTCCGGCAGAACCCGGAGATCGGCGCGGCGACCGGCGTGCAGCGACTGCCCGACGGACGCTGGCTGGCCGCGGCGGAGACCTCCCGGCGGGGCGGCGGTTCGGCCATGGTGGTCCGCCCGCACGGCACGCCGTAGGGCGGTCCGGCGGTCGGCGGTCAGAGCACGGTGAGGACCCGCGGGCCGCGGCCGGTGATCGCCACCGTGTGCTCGGAGTGGGCGGCGCGGGTGCCGTCGACGGTGCGCAGGGTCCACCCGTCGGCGTCGCACCGGTAGTCGTCCGTACCGCCCGCGATCAGCATCGGCTCGATGGCGAGGACCATGCCGGGGCGCAGTTTCATGCCGCGTCCCGGCGGGCCCTCGTTGGGCACGCCGGGGTCCTCGTGCATGCTGCGGCCGATGCCGTGGCCGCCGAAGCCGTCGGGGACGCCGTATCCGGCGGCGCGGCAGACGGTGCCGACGGCGTGGGCGATGTCCCCGATCCTGTTGCCGGGCACGGCGGCGGCGATCCCGGCCGCGAGGGCCGCCCGGGACGTGTCGATCAGCCGCTGGTCCTCGGGGCGGGCGCGGCCGACGGTGAAGCTGACCGCCGCGTCCCCGACCCAGCCGCCGAGCTCCGCCCCGCAGTCGATGCTGACGAGGTCGCCTTCGCACAGCCGGTAGCCGTCGGGGATGCCGTGCACGATCGCGTCGTTGACGGAGGCGCAGACCACCGCGGGGAAGGGCGCCGGCGCGAACTGCGGCCGGTAGCCGAGGAAGGGCGAGGTCGCCCCGGCCGAGCGGAGCACGTCACGGGCCACCCGGTCCAGGTCGGACAGGGGTACGCCGACGTGCGCGGCCTCGCGTACGGCGGCCAGGGCGCGGGCGACGACGCGGCCCGCGGCGCGCATCTTCTCGATCTCGGGTGCTGTCTTCAGTTCCACCATGCCAATAACTATACCGGTATAACTGTAACGGGATTACTTTACCGGGATAACTATTGGTGCCCCGGGTAGGATGGCCCCATGGTCCGTACCCCACTCACCCCCGAAGAGCGCGAGCGCGGCGAGCGCCTGGGCGCCCTGCTGCGCGAGGCCCGCGGTGCCCGCAGCATGGTCGAGATCGCGGCCGGGGCCGGTCTCTCCGCGGAGACCCTGCGCAAGATCGAGACGGGCAGGGCCCCCACCCCTGCCTTCTTCACGGTCGCCGCCCTCGCCGAGGCCCTCGGTCTCTCGCTGGACGACCTCCTCCGGCGCTGCGCGGTCGTACCGGCGCCGGCGTAGGAGTCGGGGCGGGCCGTTCGGGCGGGAGCCGAGGCCGAACGGCCCAATGGGCGGTGGGACGTGCCGCGCGCGGGGCAAGCGTGAAGGCGTGTCAGCCACCGACGCGGCCAAACGACTCGGATGCGCAGCCGTCGGCGCCCTCCTCGCCGGAGGGCTGCTGCTGGCCGCGTGCGCACTGCCGGACGACCGGCCGGGTCCCGTGCGCGAAGCGAACGGCCGCGGCCGTCAAGGGGCACCCGTCCCGGGCGGACCGGGCGGCCGCTGACCGCAGCGGCCGAGGCGTCCCCCCGGCGCACTGTTTTCACCCATGCGGGTGAGGGGCCCATCCTGCGGCCGGAGCGCACCGAATCCAGGGTGTGAGCACGCTCCGCACCACTCCCGCCCGGCCCGCCCGGCCTGCCCTCGCCGCCCTGTCCGGCCTGCTGGCCGGGTTCGCCGCGCTCGCCGCGGCGGAGCTGGCGGCGGGCCTGATCCGGCCGGCCGCCGGGCCGGTGACCGCGGTGGGACGCGCGGTGATCGACCGGACCCCGGCGCCCGTCAAGGACTTCGCCGTCCGGACCTTCGGAGAGGACGACAAGCTCGTCCTCCAGCTCGGCATCCTCGCGCTCCTCGCCCTCTTCGCCGTGGCCCTGGGCCTGTTGGCCTTCCGGTTCCGGCGTCCGGGAGCCGCCGGCGTCCTGGTGTTCGGCCTCGTCGGCAGCACGGCCGCGCTCAGCCGGCCGGACTCCGGCGGCGCCGTGGACGCCCTGCCCTCCGTCCTCGGGGCCGTCACCGGAGCCTGCGTGCTGTACCTCCTCGCGGGACGGGCGGCACCGGCCGCCGGGCCGGCGGCGCCGCACGAGGGGACGGCCGGCGGCTGGAGCAGGCGCGGCTTCCTCGGCGCCGCAACCGCCGTCGCGGCGGCCGCCACCGGGGCCGGCCTCGCGGGACGGACCCTGAGCGGCCGCGACGGGCGGGGCGCCATCGCCTCGCGCGCCGCCCTCGTCCTCCCGCCCCCCGCCTCACCCGCCCCGCCCGTACCCCGATCGGCGCGCCTGACGACCCCCGGGATCAGCCCCTTCGTCACGCCCAACCGGGACTTCTACCGGGTGGACACCGCCCTGGTCGTGCCCAAGGTCGACGCGGCCGCATGGCGGCTGCGCATCCACGGGAAGGGCGTCACCGCACCCCGCACCTACTCCCTCGCGGACCTCCTCGCGCGGCCCCTCACCGAGCGGGACATCACCCTGACCTGCGTCTCGAACGAGGTCGGCGGCCCCTACCTCGGCACCGCCCGCTGGCTGGGCGTCCCCCTGGCCGGTCTCCTGAGGGAATGCGGCGTACGACCGCCCTCCCGGGGCGGCGCCGCCGACCAGCTGGTGGCCCGGTCGGTGGACGGCATGACGCTCGGCTCCCCGGTCGAGGACGTCATGGACGGCCGCGACGCCATGCTCGCGGTCGGCATGAACGGCGAGCCGCTGCCCTTCGAGCACGGTTTCCCGGTGCGGATGCTCGTCCCGGGCCTCTACGGGTACGTGTCGGCCTGCAAGTGGATCACCGACCTCGAACTCACCACCTACGACGCCTACGACGCGTACTGGGTCCAGCGGCAGTGGGCCGCCAGGGCGCCCGTCAAGACGCAGGCCCGGATCGACACCCCGAAGCCCTTCGCACGCCCCCGACCCGGCACGGTCGTCGTCGCCGGCGTGGCCTGGGCCCAGCGCCGCGGGATCACCCGCGTCGAGGTCCGCGTCGACGACGGCCCCTGGCAGGACGCCGACCTGGCGGCGCCGACCACGGTCGACACCTGGCGGCAGTGGTCCTTCCCGTGGCAGGCCGAACCCGGCGGCCACACCCTCACCGTCCGCGCCACCGACGGCACCGGTCAGGTCCAGACCGAGCAGCGCGCGCGGACGATCCCCGACGGTGCGAGCGGCCGGCACAGCGTCTTCGTCACCGTCCCCCAGACCCCGGCCCGGCCCGCCCCAGGGCCGGTCCGGCAGCACTACCCGCAACCGCACACAGGTACTCAAGGGGAGTAACCACCATGAACAGCATGAAGATCCGCCGTACCGCCCTGGCCGTCGCCGCGGCCGCCGTCCTGCCGTTCTCGCTCGCCGCCTGCTCCGACTCCGGGGGTGACACCAAGGCCGCCCCCGCCGCCGGCGACCAGGCCAAGACCGGTGGGAGCACCCCGATGGACGCGACACCGGCCGGCGACCAGCCCTTCGGCCCGGCCTGTGCCGGGGTCCCGAAGGAAGGCGCGGGCTCCTTCGACGGGATGGCGAAGGACCCGGTGGCCACCGCCGCCTCCAACAACCCCGCCCTGTCCACCCTCGTCGCGGCCGTCAAGCAGGCCGGTCTCGTCGACACCCTCAACAACGCACAGGACATCACGGTGTTCGCCCCGACGAACGACGCCTTCGCGAAGATCCCGAAGGCCGACCTCGACAAGGTCCTGGCCGACAAGGCGACGCTGACCAAGATCCTCACGTACCACGTGGTCGGCCAGCGGCTCACCCCGCAGCAGCTGGAGAACGGCAGCTTCGAGACCCTGCAGAAGGGCAAGGTCAACACGACGGGCTCCGGCGAGGCCTACGAGGTCAACGACACCTCGAACGTCGTCTGCGGCAACGTCAGGACGGCCAACGCCAACGTCTACATCGTCGACACCGTCCTGATGCCCAAGTAGCCCTGCGCCCACCCCGCGGACCGGCCGGGCCCGACACCCCGCCGGTTCCCGGGGTGCCGGGCTCCGGGCCCGCCGCGTTAGGGTCCGGGTATGGGTCTCCAGGAGCTCGGCAACGCGCGCTACGTCAGCCTCACCACCTTCCGCAAGGACGGCACGCCCGTCGCCACACCGGTGTGGGCGGTCGCCGACGGAGGGGAGCTGTACGTGTGGACGCGCAGCGACTCGTGGAAGGTCAAGCGCATCCGCAACGACGGGCGGGTCACCCTCGCCCCCTGCGACGTGCGGGGCCGTGTCGAGGACGGCGCGCCCGTCGTCGACGGGCGCGCCACGCTCCTCGACGAGGACGGCCTGCGCCGGGTGCGCACCCTCATGTCGCGCAAGTACACCTGGCAGTTCTGGGCGGTCGACGTGCCCGCCGCCCTGGTGCGCCGGGGGAAGCGGCCGCACACCGCGATCGCCGTCAAGCTTTGAGGCTCCCGTAGCCCGCCCGTAACACAGGTGGGATCCAATGCGCCCATGGAGACCGCGACTACACTGGCGATCAGTCAACTCTCCGGATACTTAAGGGGATTGACGCAAAGACTGGATGCCGGGGCAGGCTGGTACGGGGAGTTCCTGCGCCGCGATCCTGAGGGACTGCAGGCCTGTCTGAACGGGGCGGCGATACCCCCGTGGGACCTGGTGGAGTCCCTGCTGCGGGACCTGGCGGGGACGGGCGGCGCGGAACTCGCGGCGCGGGAGACCGTATACGCGGCGCGGCTGCGGGCCGCGGCGGTCTCGGTCTGGGACCGGCTCCCGGGGGGCGAGGACGAACTGCGGACCCTGCTCGCCGCGGCGGCCGCCCGGCGGGCCGAGGCGGAGGCCGCCCTGCGGAGCCTGACCGCCCGGCTGGTCGGGACCGCGGACCGGGCCGAGACCGACGCCCTGACCCGGGAGCTGTCCTGGACCCAGGACGACGTGGCACGCGCCGCCGGCCGCCACGAGGACCTGGCGGCCCGCCTGACCGCCCTCCGGGCCGACGCGCCGACGGAGGCCCCGGCTCGGCCGGACACCGGCGCCGACGTGCCCGGTGCGGGCGGGGCGGGGGGACAGGCGGGGGTTCTGCCGCCCGTCGGACGGGCCGAGAGCCGGTGGCTGCGGGGGACGCGGCGCGGCGGGGGCGCCCGGTACGCCGGGGCGGCGGCTCCCGAAGTGCCCGCCTCCACGGCGCCGCCGGGCCACCCGGACCCCGGGGCCCGGCCCGCCCCGCGCGGGGCCCGCTTCGGCGGGCTGCGGCCGGAGCCGGAGCCGCTGCCCGAGCCGGTGCCCGAGCCGGTGCCCGAGCCGGTGCCGGTGCCGGTGGCCGAGGCTGAGCCTGCGCTCCCGCCCGCGCAGCCGACCCGGACGCCGCGGGACGTCGCCGCCGAGCTGATCGTGCTGCGCGCGCAGGGCCGCACGGGCGAGGCGCACGCCCTGCTGTGCCAGGCCGCGGCGTGGCCCGCCGGGCTGCTGCCGCACCTGGCCGCCGAGTTGGTTCGCGCGGGTCTGGCGGCCGACTGGAACACCTTGCTCTGGGAGGCCGCCTCGCTTCCGCCCGGACAGCTCGCGGCGGCCGCCGCCGCCCTCGGCGACGCCGGACGGGAGGCCGACTGCGGAGCCCTGCTGCGCCAGGGCGTCTCCCGTTCCGCCGCCGAGGTCGCGGACGCGGCACTCGCCCTCGGCGCGGCGGGCCGTGCCCGGGAGGTCGAGACCCTGCTCGGGGCCTTCGTGCGCGTCCGCACCGCCGAGGAGGCGGCCGCCCTCGCCCGGCACGACCCCCCGTGGTTCACCCCGCGGCTGCTCCACGCGGCCGGCCGGCTCCCCGGCGCCCACCGCCGCGACCTGGCCCACGCCCTGCGCGTAGCGGGCCTCACCCCCACCGCGCTCCCGCGGCCCTAGCCGCTCCGCTCCCGCGGCGGGCAGCCGTACTCGGGGCCGGGCAGGGCCGGTGGTTTCCGGGGCTCCGCCCCTCCGCTCCCGCGGCGGGTAGCGGATCGGGGGCTGCCCCGGGCCGGTGCTGCTGGGGCTCCCGCCCCAGACCCCGCGCCCTTCCGCTCCCGCGGCGGGTGGCGGTCCGGGGTCGGCCCGGGCCGGTGCTGCTGGGGCTCCCGCCCCAGACCCCGCGCCCTTCCGCTCCCGCGGCGGGTGGCGGTCCGGGGTCGGCCCGGGCCGGTGGCCACTGGGGCTCCGCCCCAGCCCCCGCGCCCCTCCGCTCCCGCGGCGGGTGGCGGTCCGGGGTCGGCCCGGGCCGGTGGCCACCGGGGCTCCGCCCCGGACCCCGCGCCTCAAACGCCGGCGAGGCTGGATGGGGCGGCTCCGCTCCGCCAGCGGGCAGCAGTCGGGGCCGGCGAGGCTGGAGTTGCGCGGGCCGGTGCGCGGGGCCGCCGAGGGGTGTCTCCTCGGCTCGGCGCGCGCGAGCCTTCTCGGCCGCGGGCCGGGGGTTGCGCGCTCGTCCTGCGGGGACACCCCTCACCGTCCCCGCTCCCCCCGCGACGGGCACGGCAGTGGGGCGGGGACACGGCGGAGTGTCCCCACAGGACGAGGCGCCACCCCCGGCAACCACCGCGACACGCCCGCGCGCGCCGAGCCGAGGAGACACTCCGGCGGGGCGCCCCCCCCACACACACCCAACCGACCCCGCTCGGCGGCAATCCCGGCGAAAGCCGCCCCGCGCCGAACCGGCCCCGTTTCGTGGGGCTCCCGGCGGGAGCGGCCCCGCACTGAAATGGCCCCGCTCCGTGGCATCCCGGCGGAAGCCGCCCCGCGCCGTATCGACCCGCTCCGGGGCGCTCCCGGCGGAAGCCGCCCCGCACTGTGCCGGCACCGCACCGCGGCGCTCCCGGCGGGAGCCGTCCCGCAGGTCACGGAGCCGACGGCCGGTACGTGCAGCCCTGCCGGCGATTGAGGCGCGGGGTCCGGGGCGGAGCCCAGCGGGCACCGGCCCGGGGCCGACCCCCGGATCCGCCACCCGCCGCCCGAGAAAGCCACCCCCCGCCGGACCAACACCGCTTCGGTCCGCAATGTCGCCTCCGGTGACCGCAATCGACCGCCGCGCGACGTAACGTGACCGACTGCTCCAACTGCGCAAGGCGGTCTTGCCCCACGCTGTGACGCGGCCTACGTTCTACTCCCTACGCACACCGTCTACGTGCGTAGAACTCGGCGTTCCCGTCACAAGGAGCAGCTCATGGCCCAAGTCGTCCGCGCCGCGCTGGTCCAGGCCACCTGGACCGGAGACACCGAATCGATGATCGCCAAGCACGAGGAGTACGCCCGCCGGGCCGCCGCCGAAGGTGCGAAGATCATCGGTTTCCAGGAAGTGTTCAACGCCCCCTACTTCTGCCAGGTCCAGGAGCCCGAGCACTACCGCTGGGCCGAGGCCGTCCCCGACGGCCCGACCGTCCGCCGCATGCAGGACCTCGCCCGCGAGACCGGGATGGTCGTGGTCGTCCCCGTCTTCGAGCTGGAGAGCGAGGGCTTCTACTACAACACCGCCGCCGTCATCGACGCCGACGGCACCTACCTCGGCAAGTACCGCAAGCACCACATCCCCCAGGTCAAGGGCTTCTGGGAGAAGTACTACTTCCGCCCGGGCAACCTCGGCTGGCCCGTCTTCGACACCGCCGTCGGCCGGATCGGCGTCTACATCTGCTACGACCGCCACTTCCCGGAGGGCTGGCGTCAACTGGGCCTGGCCGGCGCCCAGCTGGTCTACAACCCCTCCGCCACCCACCGCGGCCTCTCCGCCTACCTCTGGCAGCTGGAACAGCCCGCCGCGGCCGTCGCCAACGAGTACTTCGTCGCCGCGATCAACCGCATCGGCCAGGAGGAGTACGGCGACAACGACTTCTACGGCACGAGCTACTTCGTCGACCCGCGCGGCCGGTTCGTCGGCGACGTCGCCAGCGACAAGGAGGAGGAACTCCTCGTGCGCGACCTCGACTTCGACCTGATCAAGGAGGTCCGCGACCAGTGGGCCTTCTACCGCGACCGCCGCCCCGACGCCTACGGAGGACTCGTACAGCCGTGACCAACCCCACCCCGCTCCACAACCGCCACCGCACCGTCCTGCCCGACTGGCTCGCGCTGTACTACGCCGACCCCATCGAGCTCACCCACGGCGAGGGACGCCACGTCTGGGACGCCGACGGCAACCGCTACCTCGACTTCTTCGGCGGCATCCTCACCACGATGACCGCCCACGCGCTGCCCGAGGTCACCAAGGCCGTCGCCGAGCAGGCCGGGCGGATCATCCACTCCTCCACCCTGTACCTCAACCGGCCCATGATCGAGCTCGCCGAGCGGGTCGCGGCCCTGTCCGGCATCCCCGACGCCCGCGTCTTCTTCACGACCTCCGGCACCGAGGCCAACGACACCGCCCTGCTGCTCGCGACGACGTACCGCCGTTCCAACCAGATCCTGGCGATGCGCAACAGCTACCACGGCCGTTCCTTCTCCACCGTCTCCATCACCGGCAACCGCGGCTGGTCCCCGACCAGCCTGTCCCCGCTGCAGACGTACTACGTCCACGGCGCCGTCCGCACCCGCGGCCCCTTCGCCCACCTCGACGACACCGCCTTCACCGCGGCGGCCGTCGCGGACCTCAAAGACGTACTGGGCCAGGCCCGCGGGGGAGTGGCCGCCCTGATCGCGGAGCCGATCCAGGGCGTCGGCGGCTTCACCTCCCCGCCCGACGGCCTGTACGGCGCCTTCCGCGAGGTCCTCGACCGGCACGGCATCCTCTGGATCAGCGACGAGGTGCAGACCGGCTGGGGCCGTACCGGCGACCATTTCTGGGGCTGGCAGGCGCACGCCCAGAACGGCCCGCCGGACATCCTCACCTTCGCCAAGGGCATCGGCAACGGCATGTCCATCGGCGGCGTCGTCGCCCGCGCCGAGGTGATGAACTGCCTGGACTCCAACTCGATCTCCACCTTCGGCGGTTCACCCGTCACCATGGCGGCCGGCGTCGCCAACCTGGGCTACCTCCTGGAACACGACCTCCAGGGCAACGCCCGCCGCGTCGGCGGCCTGCTCCTGGAGCGGCTGCGCGGGATCGCCGCCGCCGTCCCCGCCGTCCGGGAGGTCCGCGGCCGCGGCCTGATGGCCGGCATCGAACTCACCCGGCCCGGCACCGACCAGGCCGACCCGGAGGCGGCCGCCGCAGTCCTGGAGGCCGCCCGCGAAGGCGGCCTGCTCCTCGGCAAGGGCGGCGGCCACAACACCAGCGTGCTGCGGATCGCGCCGCCGCTCTCCCTCACCGTCGCCGAGGCGGAAGAGGGCGCCGAGATCCTCGAACAGGCCTTGCGCGGCATCCAGTAGGGGGACCCGATGAGCAACCGCACCCTGATCAGCGGCGGCCTGGTCGTCACCGCCGCCGACGAGATCCACGCGGACGTCCTGATCGAGGACGGCCGCGTGGCGGCCCTGGCCACCGCCGGCTCGGCGGCCGCCACCGCCTGGACGGCGGACCGCACGATCGACGCGACCGGGAAGTACGTCATCCCGGGCGGCGTCGACGCGCACACCCACATGGAACTTCCCTTCGGCGGGACCTCCGCATCCGACACCTTCGAGACCGGCACCAGGGCCGCCGCCTGGGGCGGCACCACGACCATCGTCGACTTCGCCGTGCAGAGCGTGGGCCACTCCCTGCGCGAAGGGCTCGACACCTGGTACGCCAAGGCCGACGGCAACTGCGCCGTCGACTACGCCTTCCACATGATCCTCTCCGATGTCAACGAGGGCACCCTGAAGGAGATGGACCTCCTCGTGGGCGAGGGCGTCACCTCCTTCAAGCTGTTCATGGCCTACCCGGGCGTCTTCTACAGCGACGACGGGCAGATCCTGCGGGCCATGCAGCGCGGCGCCTCCAACGGCGGGCTGATCATGATGCACGCCGAGAACGGCATCGCGATCGACGTCCTCGTCGAACAGGCCCTGGCCCGCGGCGAGACCGACCCCCGCCACCACGGCGAGGTCCGCAAAGTGCTCCTGGAGGCCGAGGCCACCCACCGCGCCATCCAGCTCGCCCGCGTCGCCGGCTCCCCGCTGTACGTGGTCCACGTCTCGGCGGAGGAGGCCGTGGCCGAGCTCGCGGCCGCCCGCGACAAAGGCCTCCCCGTCTTCGGGGAGACCTGCCCGCAGTACCTCTTCCTGTCCACCGACAACCTGGAGGAGCCCGACTTCCAGGGCGCCAAGTACGTCTGCTCCACACCGCTGCGCCCCCGCGAGCACCAGGCGGCCCTGTGGCGCGGGCTGCGCACCAACGACCTCCAGGTGGTCTCCACCGACCACTGTCCCTTCTGCTTCCGCGGGCAGAAGGAGCTGGGCCGGGGCGACTTCTCGAAGATCCCCAACGGGCTGCCGGGCGTGGAGAACCGCATGGACCTCCTCCACCAGGCCGTGGTCGACGGGCACATCAGCCGCCGCCGCTGGATCGAGATCGCCTGCGCCACGCCCGCCCGGATGTTCGGCCTCTACCCGAAGAAGGGCACCATCGCGCCGGGGGCCGACGCCGACATCGTCCTCTACGATCCGCACGCCGAGCAGGTCATCTCCGCCGAGACGCACCACATGAACGTGGACTACTCGGCGTACGAGGGCAAGCGGATCACCGGACGCGTCGACACCGTCCTCTCCCGCGGCGAACTCGTCATCGACCGGCGCGAGTACACCGGCCGGGCCGGCCACGGGGCCTTCGTCCACCGCTCCACCTGCCAGTACCTGTAAGCCCGTAAGGAGCCGCCCGATGGACTTCGGCCTCGTCCTGCAAACAGACCCGCCCGCCTCGCAGGTGGTCAGCCTCATGCGCCGCGCCGAGCGCAACGGCTTCCGCTACGGCTGGACCTTCGACTCCGCCGTGCTGTGGCAGGAGCCGTTCGTCATCTACAGCCAGATCCTCGCCAACACGCAGAAGATGCACATCGGCCCGATGGTCACCAACCCGGGCACCCGGACCTGGGAGGTCACCGCCTCCACCTTCGCCACCCTCAACGACATGTACGGCAACCGCACCGTCTGCGGGATCGGCCGCGGCGACTCGGCCATGCGGGTCGCCGGCCGGGCGCCCAACACCCTGGCCCGGCTCGGCGAGGCCATCGAGGTCATCCGCGACCTCGCCGAGGGCCGCGAGGCCGAAGTCGACGGCAAGCCCCTGCGGATCCCGTGGATCAAGGACGGGAAGCTGCCCGTCTGGATGGCCGCGTACGGGCCGAAGGCGCTGGCCCTCACCGGCCAGAAGGCGGACGGGTTCATCCTCCAGCTCGCCGACCCCTACCTGACGGAGTGGATGGTCAAGGCCGTACGGCAGGCGGCGACCGAGGCGGGCCGCGACCCGGCCTCACTCACCATCTGCGTGGCGGCCCCCGCCTACGTCACGGCCGACGCCTCCGCAGAGGCCCTGGCGCACGCCCGCGACCAGTGCCGCTGGTTCGGAGGCATGGTCGGCAACCACGTCGCCGACCTCGTCTCCCGCTACGGCGAGCACTCCTCGATGGTCCCCGAGGAGCTCACCGAGTACATCAAGGCCCGCCAGGGCTACGACTACAGCCACCACGGCCGGGCCGGGAACCCCTCCACCGACTTCGTCCCCGACGAGATCGTCGACCGCTTCTGCCTGCTGGGCCCGGCCGAGGCCCACGTCGAGAGACTGCGCGCCCTGCGGGACCTGGGCGTCGACCAGTTCGCGGTCTACGACATGCACGACGCGCGCGAGGCCACCATCGACGCGTACGGCCGGGACATCATCCCGGCGCTGCGCGACTGACCCCACCGCTGCCGGGCGGGACCCCGAACCGCCCCGCCCGGCAGTACCCACTCCCTGCCCCGGCAGAACCGTCCCATGAGCCCGAACTCCGCATCGACGATGATGTGTTCGAGCGGGACCAGCCGCGAGCGCGTGGGCACCGCCACGAGCGGTGCCCGGGACCAGGGGGAGAGCCGATGGACCGGCACGTCGCATTCGACCGCCTGCACAACTTCCGTGACGTGGGCGGATACCGGTCCGCCGACGGCCGCACCGTCGCCTGGCGCACGCTGTACCGGGCCGACTCGCTCGGCAAGCTGCGGGGCGCCGACTGGGAGAGGTTCCTGGAACTGGGCATCGGGACCGTGATCGACCTGCGCTACCCGTGGGAGATCGAGGCGAAGGGCCGGATCCCCCAGGCGCAGCGGTTCCACTACGTCAACCTGAGCATCGAGCACCGGCCCTACGACCAGGCCGAGATCGACCCCGCCATCGACCCCTGGCGCTATCTCGCGGACCGGTTCGCGGAGGTCACCGAGGACGGCGCGGGGGAGATCCGGCAGGTCCTGGAGGAGATCGCCGGGGCGCCCGGCCCGGTGGTGTTCCACTGCACCTCCGGCAAGGACCGGACCGGGCTCATCGCCGCCTTCGTCCTCACCCTGCTCGGCGTCGGCCGGCGGGAGGTCCTCGCCGACTTCGCCCTGACCGAACTCGCCACCGAGCGCCTCGCCGCCGACTGGCGCGCCGCCCACCCCGACCGGGTCATGAAGTGGCCGGCCTACGGACGTGCCCCCGCCGTGATCATGGAGTTGGTCCTGGCCGACCTGGAGGCCCGCCACGGATCGGTGCACGGCTACCTCGCCGACCGCGCCGGACTGTCGGACCGCACGGTGGAGCGCCTGCGCGCCCGCCTGCTCACCGGCGGCACCGACTGACGCGGACCGCCCTCTCCGGGGCGGTTCACCCGCGGGCCACCCGGTGTCCGTCCGGGCGTCCGGTACCGGCGGTGGGGTTTGTCGGCCCGGCGTGCTTTGCTGGAGGCATGATCGATGAGTTCCTGGCCCAAGGCCTGCCCGATGTGGAAGAAGCCGTCCGCAAGGCGGCGGCGATCGAGATCATGCCGCGCTTCAGGCAGCTCGCCGAGCACGAGGTCGACGAGAAGAGCGGTCCGCACGACCTGGTGACCGTCGCCGACCGCAAGGCCGAGGAGCACCTCACGGCCTCCCTGACGCGGCTCCTGCCCGGCTCGGCCGTGGTCGGCGAGGAAGCCGTCCACGCCGACCCCACCGTGTACGAGGCGCTGCGCGCGGACGCCCCGGTGTGGATCGTCGACCCCGTCGACGGCACCCGTCAGTTCGTGAACGGCGATCCGGCCTTCTGCACCCTCGTCGCGCTGGCCCACCGCGGGGAGATCCTCGCCTCCTGGACCTTCGCCCCGGCGCTGGAGGAGCTGGCGACCGCCGTGCGCGGACAGGGTGCCCACGTCAACGGGCAGCGGATCCACAGCGGTTCCCCCGAGCCGGGCGCCGACCTGCGGGTCGCCATCGCCCACCCGCTGTACACCTCCGACGAGAACAAGCGCACCCTGGCCCGGCTGGACGTGCCCGGCGTCGCCGCCAGGCCCTGCGGCTCGGCGGGCCTGGAGTACCTGAAGGTGGCCCGCGGGGAGATGGACGCCCTCGCCTTCACCTGGCCCTCTGCCTGGGACCACGCCGCCGGACTGCTGCTGGTCGCCGAGGCGGGCGGCGCACAGAGCACCGTCGACGGCGTCCCCTTCCGGGTGGACCGCGACAACGCCCTGCCCTTCGCCGTCGGGCGGGACGAAGCCACCGCGCTGCGCATCCGCGACCTGCTCCGGGGCGCCCGCTAGGGAGCCGGCGGGTCCGGGCCCGTCGGCCCGCCGCAATATCCTGGAGGTACGAGCGCCGCCGGAAACGAAGGAGTGCAAGTGCCGTCGATTTTCGATGTGGTGGTGGTGGGTGCGGGCCCCAACGGGCTTACGGCCGCCGTCGAACTGGCCCGGCGCGGCTTCTCCGTGGCCGTCTTCGAAGCGGCCGGCACGGTCGGCGGCGGAGCCCGGACCGAGGAGCTCACCCTCCCCGGCTTCCGGCACGACCCGTGCTCGGCGGTGCATCCGCTCGGGATCGGTTCGCCGGTCTTCGCCACCATGCCGCTGAAGCGGTACGGGCTGGAGTGGCTGCACGCCCCGCTGCCCATGGCGCACCCCTTCGACGACGGCACGGCCGCCGTCCTCTCGCGTTCCGTCGCGGAGACGGCGGCGTCCTTCGGGCCGCGCGACGCCGGTGCCTACCGGCGCCTGGTCGGTCCGTTCCTCGGCCGATGGGACACCCTGGCCCGGGACTTCATGTCCCTGCCGAACACCGCCCTGCCCCGCGACCCGGTCACCCTCGCCCGCTTCGGGCTGGCCGGACTGCCGCCCTCGACCTGGCTCCTGCGCCGCTTCCGCGACGAACGGGCACGCGCGCTCCTCGCGGGGCTCGTGGCCCACGTCATCGCACCGCTCGGCGGGATCGGGACCGGCGCGGTCGGCCTGGTCTTCGCCCTCGCGGCCCACGCGGGCGGCTGGCCCCTGCCCCGCGGCGGCTCCCAGTCCATCTCCGACGCCCTCGCCGCGTACCTGCGCGACCTCGGCGGCCAGATCCACACGGACTTCGAGGTCAAGCGGCTCGACGACCTCCCGCCCGCCCGCGCCTACGTCTTCGACACCTCGCCGACCGCGCTCGCCCGGATCGCCCGCCTCGGGCGCGCGTACGACGGCTACCGGTACGGCGCCTCCGTATTCAAGATCGACTACGCCCTGGACGGGCCGGTCCCGTGGACGGCCGAGGAGCCGCGCCGCGCCGGCACCGTCCAGGTCGGCCCGCGCATGCGCGACATCGACGCGGCCCTCCAGCTCGCCTCGGGCGGCCGGGCCCCGCGCGCGCCGTTCCTCATCACCGCGCAGCCCAGCCTCGTCGACCCCGGCCGGGCCCCCGCGGGCAAGCACGTCTTCTGGGCCTACGGGCACGTCCCGGCGGGCTGGGACGGCGACCTCACCGAGGCCGTCGAACGCCAACTGGAGCGCTTCGCCCCCGGCTTCCGCGACCTCGTCCTGGCCCGGGCCACGGCCGGCCCGCCCCAGCTCGCCGCCCGCAACCCCAACTATGTCGGCGGGGACATCGCCTGTGGAGCCGCCTCGGGACTCCAGCTCCTGCTGCGCCCGCGGCTCAGCCTCTCCCCCTACACCACCGCCCACCCCGCGGTCTTCCTCTGCTCCTCGGCGACCCCGCCGGGTCCGGGCGTCCACGGCATGTCCGGCCACAACGCCGCCAAGGCCGTCTGGCGCCACCTGCGCACGTCCTCCTGAACGGCCCGGCCGCCCCGACGCACCGCCGGCCACCCTCCACGAAAGGACAGTCCGATGGTCCGCATCACCCTCGTGCGCGGCGACATCACCGCCGAGACGGCCGATGCCATCGTCAACGCCGCCAACTCCTCCCTGCTCGGCGGCGGCGGTGTCGACGGAGCCATCCACCGCAAGGGCGGCCCGGAGATCCTCGCCGCCTGCGAGGACCTGCGGCGCTCGCACTACGGCAAGGGCCTGCCGACGGGCCGGGCCGTCGCCACCACCGCCGGCCGGCTGGCCGCCGGCCACGTCATCCACACCGTCGGCCCCGTCTGGTCGCGCGAGGAGGACCGGTCGGAGCTGCTCGCCTCCTGCTACCGCGAGTCGCTGCGCGTCGCCGACGAGCTGGGCGCCCGTACGGTCGCCTTCCCGGCCATCTCCACCGGCGTCTACGGCTGGCCCATGGACGACGGCGCGAGGATCGCGGTCCGGACGGTCCTGGCGGCCCGGACCGAGGTGCGGGAGGTGCGCTTCGTCCTCTTCGACGAAGCCGCCCACGCCGTCTTCGAGGCGGCGGTCGAAGCGGCGGTCCAAGCGGCCTGGAGAACCGGTCAGCGCGGCCGGCGGGACGCGCCCGGCGCCGGCCGCGGGTAGGTCCTGGACTGCTTCACGCTGCCGTAGGCGAAGCTCGACTCGATCGAGGCGATCCCGGGGATGGCGTGGATCCGGTGGCGCACCAGCGCCTCGTACGCCTCCAGGTCCTCGATGACGACCCGGAGCAGGTAGTCGCTGCTGCCCGCCATCAGGTAGCAGTCCTGGATGTGCTCGATGACCGAGACGTGCTCCTCGAAGAGGCGCACCGCCTCCGCCGTGTGCCGCTCCAGCCGGATCCGGACGAAGACGGTCACCGGCAGCCCGAAGGCGACCTGGTCGACCATGGCCGTGTAACCGCGGATCAACCCCGCCTCCTCCAGTCGCCGCACCCGGCGCAGGCAGGGCGAGGGGGACAGCCGGACCCGGTCGGCCAGTTCCTGGTTGGAGAGGCGTCCGTCCGCCTGCAGCTCCCGGATGATCTGCAGATCGACTGCGTCCACGGCCCCTCCTTGGCAGATCCTGCCCCAAACGTATGTCCGAGAGGCAGAACTGGCAATCGGCTGCCCCGGCGGAAGCCCTAGCGTTGCCCCTGAGCGGGCCGGACCGGTCCGTCTTCCAGAGGCTGGAGTGGATCCCTTGGTCGCGACGCACACCACCCGGGCGACCCTGCCTCCCGATGCGGCGGGCCCGCGCGCCGGACACCCCGGCCGGCGCGGGCTCTCCCCGCAGGCCCAAGGCCTGCTGGCGCTGCTGGTGACCGTGTCGATCTGGGCGGCGTTCGCCCTGAGCGCCCGAGCCCTGAGCAGCTCCTCGCTGCTGCCCGCCGACGCGGCGCTGCTGCGGTTCGGCCTCCCCCTCCTTCTCCTCCTGCCCGCCCTGTGGCGGCGCCGCCGCGCCATCGCCGCGGTGCGGCCGGGCCCCGCCCTGAAGATCGTCTGCGGCGCCGGGGTGCCGTTCTTCCTGGCCGCGATGCACGGCGGGGCCCTGACCTCCGCCGCCTTCGTCGGCTCCATCGTCCCCGGCATGGTCCCGCTCTTCGTCTCCCTGATCATGATCCGGCGCGGTCACGGCGTCCCGAAGGGGACGCAGGCCGTCGGCCTGGCGCTGATCGCCGCCGGGGTCGTCGCCCTGGTCTGGCGCTACGTCGTCCCCGTGGACACCGACGTCCTCGCGGGCTCCGGCATCCTCCTCGTCGCCAGCGGCCTGTGGGCCCTCTACACGGTGGGGCTGCGCGAGGTCGAACTCGATCCCGTCGGCTCGATCGGCCTGCTCTGCCTGCCCTCCTTCGTC
The DNA here is from genome assembly GCF_057371075.1 of Streptomyces sp. WAC03905. NCBI lineage: Bacteria > Bacillati > Actinomycetota > Actinomycetes > Kitasatosporales > Streptomycetaceae > Streptomyces > Streptomyces sp. WAC03905. The sequence goes on along the minus strand of NZ_JBXYDZ010000003.1, from coordinate 1,553,411 downwards.
GTCATCGGACTGCTCGCCCTGACCGGGGTCCTGCCCACCGGGATGGCGCACGCCACCGGCGCAGACATCGCGCTGTTCCTGGTCGTGCAGGGACTCGGCGTCGGACTCTGCGCCGGCCTGCTGTACGCCTTCGCCATCCGCCGCCTGGGTGCCGAGCGCAGCTCCGTCGTCGGCAGCCTCAGCCCCGTCGCCGTGGTCCTGCTCGCGATCCCCCTGCTCGGCGAAGCACCGACCGCCGCAGTCCTCGTCGGCGTCCCGCTCATCACCGCCGGCGTCGTCCTCGCCAACCGCCGCCCCCGACCCGAGGTCCCCGCAGATGCTTGAGCTCCTTCCCCCGCCGCCCACCGACCCGCTGTGGGACCTGACGTACGAGTTCGGCGGCGACGAGCGGCCCGAACGCCTTAACCTCGTCCTGGGCGTCTACCGGGACCAGTCGGGCACCACTCCGGTCATGGCCGCCGTCCGTGAGGCCGAGATCCGGCTGGCGCAGGCGTCCGAGTCCAAGGAGTACCGCGGGCTCTCCGGCAACACCGCCTTCAACCGCTCCCTGCTCGACCTGGTCCTCGGCCCGAACGGGCCCGCGGAGCGGGCGGCGGCCGTCCAGACCGTCGCGGGCTCCGGCGCGCTGCGGCTCCTCGCGGACCTGGTCTGCCGTACCCGCCCGGGCGCCACGGTCTGGATCAGCGACCCGGCCTACGTCAACCACCGGCCCATCCTGGAGGCCGCCGGCCTCACGGTCCGCACCTACGGATGGCGGGACGCCGACGGCGGCTTCGACACGGCCGGCGTGCTGCGGGAGCTGGCGGGCGCGGGCCGCGACGACGTCGTCCTGCTCCAGGGGTGCTGCCACAACCCCACGGGCGTCGACCCGCTGCCGGACGACTGGGAGGCGCTGGCCGAGTCGGCCGAGCGCGGCGGCTGGGTGCCCTTCGTCGACCTCGCCTACCACGGGCTCGGCGACGGCCTGGAGGCCGACCTGCTCGCCACGCGGATGCTGGCGGCCCGGGTGCCCGAGATGCTGATCGCCGTGAGCTGCTCGAAGAACTTCGGTCTCTACAGCGACCGCGTGGGCTGCGCGATCGTCCTCGGCTCCTCGGGCCGGGCCGTGCGGCACGCCGAGACGGCCCTGCAGAACTCCGCCCGGACGCTGTACTCGATGCCGCCCGAGCACGGCGCCGCCGTCGTGACCACGATCCTCCAGGACGAGGGCCTGCGGGCCTCCTGGCGGGCCGAACTGGACGTCATGCGTGGCCGGATCATCGCCAACCGGGCGGACCTGACGGCTCATCTCGGCAATTTCGGCTGCACGGAGCAGGCGCACTCCCTGGCCCGGCAGAAGGGCATGTTCTCGATGCTGCCGCTGTCCCCGAACCAGATGCTGCGGCTGCGCAGGCAGTACGCCATCTACGGGACGACCTCGGGGCGGATCAACATCGCCGGCATACCGGCCCACCGCATCCCCTGCCTGGCCCAGGGGATCGCGGCGGTCCTGGACACGGCCGAAGTCTCCCGCCCGCGCGAACTCGCCTGAGCGGTCGCGTCGACCCGCCTGCCCGGAAGCCGCGAGGCCTCAGGGTCGGGCAGCACACAGGACGGCAGCCCGGTCGGCGCCGGTGGTCCACGGGGCTTCGTCCACGGGGCCCATGGTCCCCGTGCTCGTCGCTCGAGGCGCTCCACGCGCCGGGTACGGGCTGCGCGGGCAGCCCGTCCGCCGCTCCGACGCCCGGCGGCCGCCGCTCCCGTGCGGCGGGCGGGTCGATCAGGTCCCCGGCGCGCCACGACCTGCCCGCGGGTGTCCGTCGCCATGACAGTCCCCGGCAGTCCGCCGTCCTCGGGTCGTAGGCTGGAAGAAATTCGCGTCGCGCTCCGTACCAGGCCGACGGGAGGTTGTGGCCATGACCGCAGCGCCGGATTTCACGGTCGCCCGCGGGCCCGGCGCCACCGTCTGGACACCCGAGACGGTCACCGCCCGCCCCTACAACGCACAGACTCCGTCGGCCGCGCTGAGCGAACCCCTCACCCCCGTCGCGGCCCTCTTCGTACGCGACCACTTCGGCCTCCCGCCCACCCTCCCCGGCGGGTGGCGGCTGCAGGTCGGCGGCGCCGTGGCCACCGCCCTCTCCATCGGGCACGCAGAACTGCTCGCGCTGGAACACCGCGAACTCGACGTCGTCGTGGAGTGCGCCGGGAACGGCCGCAGCCAGATGCGGCCGGTCCCGCCCGGCGTGCCCTGGGGCCAGCGGGCCGTGGGCTGCGCACGCTTCGCGGGCGTGCCCTTCCGCGTCCTCGCCGACCGCGCCGGCATCGACCCCGAGGCCGTCGAGGTCGTCTTCACCGGAGCCGACACCGGCACCGTCCACGGCCGCCGGACGCCCTTCGCACGCAGCCTCCCGCTCGCCGCGGCCCGCCACCCCGACACCCTCCTCGCCACCCGGATGAACGGCGAGCCGCTCACCCCCGAGCACGGCGCGCCGGTCCGCCTGGTGGTCCCCGGCCGCTTCGCCGTCGCGGACGTGAAGTGGCTGGTCGGGGCGCGGGTCGTGACCGCCCCCTTCACCGGTGTCTTCCAGGCCGAGGACTACCTCTACGTCACCGCGCAGGGCACCTGCGAAGGACCCGTGACGACCCTGCGGGTCAAGTCCCACATCACCGGACCCGCACCCGACGAGGACCTGCGCCGCGGCCACGAGACCCTGGTCCGCGGCCACGCCTGGTCGGGCGACGGGGTGCCCGTCCGCAGCGTCGAGGTGCGGGCCGAACACGAGGACGACGGCCGCGACCCGGACCACGTCCGCGGCTGGCACGAAGCCGTCCTCGAACCACCGGCCGGCCCCTACGCCTGGTGCTCCTGGTCCTACCGGTGGACCCCGCGGCAGCCGGGACCGTACCGGCTGCTGTCCCGCGCGACCGACGCCCGCGGCGCCACGCAGCCGTCGCGGGCCCCGTGGAACGCCCGTGGCTACGGCTGCAACCCCGTGGCCTCCGTCGAGGTGGTGGTCGTATGAACCGTTCCGAGGCGACGATCGATGTCGTCGCCACCCCGTCGCTCGGGGACACCAGCTACCTGCTCGTGAGCGGCGACGAGGCCGCCCTCGTCGACCCGCAGCGCGACAGCTGGGACCTGATGGAGTCCTGTGCCCGCCGGGGGATCCGCATCCGGTACGTCCTGGAGACCCACGTCCACAACGACTACGTCTCCGGAGCACTGGAGGTCCGCGCCGCGACCGGTGCCACGGTCGCCGGCCCGGCCCGCGCACCGTACGCCTTCGACCACCTGCCCATGGCCGAGGACGACGAGGTACGCGTCGGCGACGTGACCGTACGGGCCGTGGAAACCCCCGGCCACACCGCCGAGCACACCTCCTACCTGGTCTGCGAGGACCACGCCCAGGCCCCCTCCGCCGTCTTCACCGGCGGCAGCCTGCTCGTCGGCAACGCCGGCCGGACCGACCTGTCCGGCAGCGGCCGTACGGAGGAACTCGCCCGGGCCCAGTACCGGACGCTGCGCCGGCTCGCCCTGCTCCCCGACGGCACCCGCGTCCTGCCGACGCACGGCGCGGGCAGCTCCTGCGCGGCCGGCCCGGTGTCGGGGGAGCGGACCAGCACCGTCGGCACGGAGCGGCGCACCAATCCCGTGCTCACCGCCCAGGACGAGGAGGAGTTCGTCAGGGGACGCACGTCGGGCCTGCCCCCGTACCCCGCCTACTACCGCCACATGGGATCCATCAACGGCGCCGGCCCCCGGGTGCTCGGCGGGCCGCCCCTGATGCGCCCGCTCACGCCGACGATGGTGGAGGGGCTCCTCGGCGGCGGCGCGCAGATCGTCGACGGACGGGACCGGGCCGCCTTCGCCGCGGGCCACCTGCCCGACTCGATCTGCGACGAACTGGACGAACGCTTCGCCGGCCTCGTCGGGGAAGTCGTGCCCTTCGGCACGCGTCTGGTCCTCGTCCTGCCCGAACCGGCCGAGGACGCGGCCCACGAGGCCATGCTCCAGCTCCTGCGGATCGGCTACGACGACATCGCCGGCTACCTGGCGGGCGGAGCCGACGCCTGGGCGGCCGCCGGCCGCCCCCTGCGCACCTTCCCGACCGCGGACGCGGCAGCCCTGGCCGGTCGCGTCGACGGCCGACGGGTGCTCGACGTGCGGCCGGACCGCCCCGAGGGCGGCATCCCCGGCTCCCTCGCGGTGCCCCTCGCCGAGCTGCCCCGCAGGATCGGCGAGCTGCCCCGCGACCGGGAGATCCTGGTGGTGTGCGGCAGCGGCCGCCGGGCGGCCGTCGCGGCGGGCCTGATCGACCGCGCCGGCATCCCGGTGACGGCGGTTATCAGCGGCGGAGCCCGGGAGCTGATGGCACACACCTGAGATCCGCACCCCGCCGCGGGCACACGCGGGAGGGTGCCGGCGGGCCCGTGCGGCGGCCGCCCCCGAACGAACCGGCCGTACGGGTTTCGCCGCGCCCCCGCGGAGGTACCGTCCTCACCCGCCCTTCCGGCGACGCAGAGCCCGGCGCCGATGCCTCGGATAGGGTGAATCGGTAGGAATCGGGCCCCCGGGGTGAGGTCGGTGTGGACACGTACCAGTCGACGAGCGAGGTGCCGGACCCGCCGGCGGCGGCTGTCGGCTACGCGGGCGTACTCCGCGAGCTGCTGCCGATCGCCCTGTGGCGGGAGGACGCCGACGGCCGGATCGTGGAGTGGTCCCTGGCCGCCCAGGACCTCCTCGGACACCGCCCCGAGGACATCCTCGGCCGCCCCGGCGCCTCCGTCCTGGTCCCCGAGGCCAATCGCGAGCTCGCCGACCAGCTGACCCGCCGCGTCCAGGCCGGCGAGACCGTCGTCGGCACCCTCCCCGTCCGCCACCGCGACGGACACCGCGTCGTGATGGAGATGTGGATCGTCCCCGCCGTCGACGCCTCCGGACGCATGGGCGCCATGCTCATCGCCGTGGAGACCTCCGAAGTCCTCCACATGCGCGACTCCCTCGCCGCCCTCCAGAGCCTCTTCACCCAGTCACCCATCGGCCTCGCCACCCTCGGCACCGACCTGCGCTTCCTCCGGGTCAACGACGCACTGGCCCGCATGAACGGCGTCTCCGCCACCGAACACCTCGGCAAACGCCTCACCGAAGTGGTCCCCGGCGTCAACGCCGTCGCCCTGGAGGCGACCATGCAGCAGGTCCTCGACCGGGGCACCGCCGTCGTCGACGTCCGCCGCACCGGTCGCACCCCCGCCGACCCCGACCACGACCACACCTGGTCCTGCTCCTACGCCCCCCTCCTCGACGGCTCCGGGCGGGTCCTCGGCGTGATCGCCTCCCTCATCGACGTCACCGAACGACAGCGGGCCCAGGCCGAGGCCGAACTGGCCCGGCACCGCCTCGCCCTGCTCGCGGAAGCCGGCACCCGCATCGGCACCACCCTGGACCTGCACCAGACCGCCCAGGAGATCGTCGAACTGCTGGTACCGCGGTTCGCGGACTCCGCCGACGTCCAGCTCCTCGAATCCGTCCTGGGCCCCGACGAGGGCGCCGCCCCCGCGGCCTCCGCCCGCGGAGTCCTGCGCCGCCTGGCGGCCCAGTTCCCCGACCCCTCGGCCCCCACCGCGAAACTCGCCGCCGGCCAGACCTTCCAGATCCCCGCCGGCACCGTCTACGAGCGGGTCATCACCGAGGGCCTGCCCATGAACCTCTACGTCTCCGACATCCCGGCACTGATCACCTCCCCGCGGGCCGGCGCCCTGCGCACCTACCTGGCCACTCTCGGCTCGGCCCGCCTGGTCCCCCTCGTCGCCCGCGGAACCGTGCTGGGAGCCGTCTCCGTGACCCGGACCCGCGAGCGCGCGCCCTTCGACGCGCAGGACTGCGTCCTCCTCGACGAACTCGTCGCCCGCGCCGCCCTCAACATCGACAACGCCCGCATGTACACCCTCCAGCGCCAGGCGGCCCTCACCCTCCAACGCAGCCTCACCAACAGCGCCCTGCCCGAGGTCCCCGGCCTCGAACTCACCGGCCGCTACCTGCCCGCCAGCGACCACGACGTCGGCGGCGACTGGTTCGACGCCATCCCCCTGCCCGGCGGCCGCACCGGGCTCGTCATCGGCGACGTCATGGGCCACGGGGTCCACGCCGCCGCCGTCATGGGCCAGCTGCGCACGGCCGTACGGACCCTCGCGCGCCACGGCGTACCCCCCGCCCAGCTGCTCCGCTCCCTCGACGCGGTCGTCGCCGACCTGGGCGAGGACGAGATGGCGACCTGCGTGTACGCCGTGCACCACGCGGCGTCCGGCGCCTGCGTGATCGCCCGGGCGGGCCACCCGCCGCCCGCGGTCGTCGCCACCGACGGCACCGTCACCTTCCTCCACGGCCCGCCCGGCACCCCGCTCGGCGCCGGAGGGCGCGACTTCCGCACCGAAGAGGTGCGCCTGCCCCCCGGCAGCCTGCTCGTCCTCTACACCGACGGCCTCATCGAGGCCCGCGACCGCGACCTCGACCAGGGGATGGAACAGCTGGGACGGGCCCTGCACGGGGTGGAGCAGCCCCTGGAGGGGCTGTGCGACCAGATCCTGCGGCAGCTGCTGCCCTGCGCCCAGCAGGACGACGTGGCGATGCTGCTGGCCCGCTCCCGGCGCGCCTGAGCCGCCCCGGTCACCAGGCCAGGTCCTCCAGCGCGTCCAGGTCCAGCGGCGCCGTCGGCTGCGGCTCCGCGCCCCCGGTCAGCGGCAGCTCCGCCCAGATGACCTTCCCGCGGTCCGTGTAGCGGGTGCCCCAGCGCTCGGCGTACTGCGCCACGAGGAACAGCCCGCGCCCGCCCTCGTCGGTGGTGGCCGCGTACCGCAGGTGCGGGGAGGTGCTGCTGCCGTCGGAGACCTCGCAGATCAGACTCCGGTCACGGAGCAGGCGGACCCCCACGGGCGCGCTGCCGTACCGGATGGCGTTGGTGACCAGCTCGCTGAGGATCAGCTCCGCGGTGAAGGCGATGTCCTCCAGGCCCCACTCGACGAGCTGCGCCGAGCCGGCGTTGCGCACCCGCGACACGGCCGCGTGCTCGACCGGTACCTCCCACTCGGCGATCCGGTCCGCCTCCAGCCGCCGGGTGTCCGCGATCAGCAGGGCGATGTCATCGCTCGGCACCGGGAACAGCATCGCCGCCAGGACGTCGGAGCAGGCCTGGTCGGGGCTGCGGCCGGGCCGCGACAGGCTTTCGGCGAGCAGGCGCAGACCGGTGTCGAAGTCCCGGTCGCGGTCCTCCACCAGCCCGTCCGTGAACAGCACGAGCCGGCTGCCCTCCGGCAGCTCGAACTCGACCGCCTCGAAGGGCATGCCGCCCACGCCGAGCGGGATGCCGGCCGGCATCTCGGGGAACTCCACCCGGCCGTCGGGGCGGATCAGGGCCGGCCCGGGATGCCCGGCGCTCGCCATGCGGCACCGCCCGGAGACGGGGTCGTAGACCGCGTACAGACAGGTCGCGCCCGTGACGGAGGACGCCCGGCCGGCCGCACCGTCCGCCCCCGGTTCGTCCCCGTCCGCTTCGTCCTCGACCCCGCCGTCGCCGTCCCCGGCACCCCCGGCCTCGTCCTGGTCGATCCGGTTGATCAGCTCGTCCAGGTGCCCCAGCAGCTCGTCCGGGGGCAGGTCCAGGGTGGAGAAGTTGTGCACCGCGGTCCGCAGCCGGCCCATCGTGGCCGCCGCGTGCACCCCGTGCCCGACGACGTCGCCCACCACCAGCGCCACCCGGGCGCCCGGCAGCTGGATCACGTCGAACCAGTCGCCGCCCACCCCCGCCGTCGCCGGCAGGTAGCGGTAGGCGACGTCCACGGCGCTCTGGTCCGGCAGCACCCGGGGCAGGAGGCTGCGCTGCAACGTCACGGCCATCGCGTGCTCGCGGGTGAAGCGGCGCGCGTTGTCGATGGAGACGGCCGCCCGAGCACCCAGCTCCTCCGCGAAGGACAGGTCCTCCTCGTCGAAGGGCTCCGGGGTGTCGGCCCGCCAGAAGTTGGCCATCCCCAGGACCACCCCGCGGGCCTGCAGGGGTACGGAGATCAGCGAATGCAGCCCGTACTCCAGCGCCACCCGGGTGCCCTGCGAGTCCTGGGCCCGCCAGCCCATGGCGGCCTTCAGGTCGGCTGCGAGCACCGCGTGCCCGGCGTCCAGGGCCGCCGCCATCGGGGCCGTGGGCACCTCGAAGCGGATGAGGTCGCCGACCGGCTGGAGCGGCGAATCGGTACGGACGCCGGAGATGGCGGCCCGGCGCATCTCGGTGTAGACACCGGCGCCCGAGGGCTCGTCGCCGCGCAGCACCGGCTCCAGCAGCTCCACCGTCACGAAGTCCGCGAAGCGCGGTACGGCCACCTCCGACAGCTCCTCGGCGGTCCGTGCGACGTCCAGTGTCGTCCCGATCCGCACGCCCGCGTCGTACAGCAGCTGCAGGCGGCTGCGGGCGACCTCGGCCCGGCCGGAGAGCGAGGCCAGCTCGGTCGTGTCGCGCAGGGTCACCACCCGGCCCGCCGGCCGCCCCGCGTACGCCATCGTGGGCCGGACGTTCACCGCGAGCAGCCGGTCGCCCGCCAGGTGCACGTGGTCGGTCACCACCCGGCCCGAGGCGAGCAGCTCGGTGGTGCGGGGGTCGAGGCCGAGCTCGCCGACGTGCCGCTCCTCGGCGTCCTGGGGCAGGTCCAGCAGCCGGCGCGCCTCGTCGTTGGCGAGGATGAGCCGCTGGTCGTTGCCGATGATGAGCACGCCCTCGCGGACGGCGTGCAGAACGGCCTCGTGGTGTTCGTTCATCCGGGTCATCTCGGCCGCGCCCAGGCCGCGGGTCTGGTGCAGCAGCCGCCGGCTGACCAGGGCGGCTCCGGCCGTTCCGAGCAGCAGCCCGCCCGCCGTGGCGCCCACCAGGAGCGGGAGCTGTCCCTCGACCGCGTGGGAGACGTTCTCCACCTCGATACCGGTGCCGACCAGGCCGATGACGTCGCCGTCGGCGCTCCGCACCGGTACCACCGCGCGGACGGCGTCACTCGGCTGCCCCTTGAACACCTGGGTGAAGGACTCCCCGGCGACCGCGCGCGAGATGTCCGAGGCCCGCTGGCCGATCAGCTCGGGCCGCGAATCGGTGTAGCGGACGCCGCGCAGGTCCATCACCGCGATGAAGTCCAGGCCCGAGGCCCGGCGGGCGGCCTCCGCCAGGGGCTGGAGCGCGGCCGTGGGATCCCGCGACATCAGTGCCTGCGGGAGCCCGGGGGCGTGCGCGAAGGCCTCCGCGGCGGCCAGCGAGCGGTTGCGGGCGTCGCGCTGGCTGTCGTAGCGGGCCTGGAGCACCAGGGCCAGCGCCGCCGCGGTGATCAGCAGCAGTACGATCACCGCCTGGAGGGCGAAGACCTGACCGGCGACGCTGTGAGCCCCCCGGGACAGGCGCGCGGACATGCGCGAACCCCACCCGGTCGGCTGACGGCCAAAACGTCCGGTCATGAGCCCTTTCTAACACTGTCCCGGGCTTTGGGCGTGGGCGAGGGCCGCCGGCCGCCCCCGGAGCGGACCGCATGCGGAACGACCGCGGCCCGGCCCCCTCGGTGGGGGCCGGGCCGGCGTGCCGGACGGGTCAGAGGACCTCGGCGGCGATCTCGGCCGCGACCCGCTCCAGGAGGGGGCCGGCGTTCGGGATGGACTTGGCCGGGTCGGGCTCCAGGTCCGTCAGCGGGTACGCCTTGCGGATACCGGCCGCCTCCAGCGCCTCCTGGTCCAGCAGCAGCCGGCCGCAGACCGCCACCACCGGCTTGCCCGCCGCACGCGCCGCCGCCGCGACGCCCGCCGGGGCCTTGCCGTGCAGGGTCTGCTCGTCCAGCGAGCCCTCGCCGGTGATGACCAGCGTCGCCCGCTCCAGCGCCGGCGCGAAGCCCAGCACCTCCAGCATCAGCTCGATGCCCGGGCGGAAGCTCGCCCCCAGCAGCAGCGCGCCGTAGCCGATGCCGCCCGCGCCGCCCGCGCCCGGGGACGCGGCCAGCTCGGCGGCCTTCGGGCCGATCGCCTTCTCCAGCACCTGCGCGTAGTGCGCCAGCGCCGCGTCGAGCGTCGCCACGTCCTCGGGGGAGGCGCCCTTCTGCGGGCCGTAGACGGCCGCACAGCCCTTCGGGCCGGTCAGCGGGTTGTCCACGTCGCTGGCCAGGACGAAGTCGACCTCCGCGAACCGCGGGTCCACGCCCGACAGGTCGGCCGAGGCCAGATCGGCCAGCGCACCGCCGCCCGGACCGACCGGTTCGCCGTTCGCATCCAGGAACACCGCGCCGAGCGCCGCCAGCATGCCGGCGCCGCCGTCCGTGGTGGCGCTGCCGCCGACGCCGAAGACGATCGAGCGGGCGCCCGCGTCCAGCGCGGCCCTGAGGACCTCGCCCGAGCCGTACGTGGTCGCCGTCAGCGGGGCGAAGGTGCCCGACGGCAGCAGCTGGAGGCCGGAGGCCTCCGCCATCTCGACCACCGCGGTGCCCCCGCGCAGCGCGAAGGTGGCCGTGACCTGGTCGCCGAGCGGCCCGGTGACCCGTACCTCCCGGCGTTCGAAACCGGCCGCCACGGCGGCCGCGACCGTGCCGTCGCCGCCGTCCGCGACGGGGAGGGTCTCGACCTCCACGTCCGGTACGGCCCTGCGAAGGCCGGCCGTCACCCGCTCCGCGACCTGAACGGCCGTGAGCGAGCCCTTGAATTTGTCCGCGGCGATGAGCACGCGCGCGGCCTCAGTTACTGCTCCGTCCGTCACCTTGCTATCCCTTGCTATCGAACAGTGCAGTCGCGCCTCCATGAGCTTATCCGGAGGATCCTCCTATGCCCATGAGTGGCCTGGGCCACATCCGGCGCGCCATGCGCCTAAAGGGGGATATACGCCTGCATAGTGTGGCCGCATGAGCGCCGAATCACTGGAACAGCCACGTCCGGACCCTCCGGGCGGCGGCCCCGGCGGACCCGTGGACGGCGCCCCCGACCACACCGTCGTCACCATCGGCGTCGTTGCCGTGCTGGCCGTCGTCGCCTGGGCGGCCCTCGCCGGGAACTCCTTCGACACCGCCTCCGCCGCAGCGCTGGCCTGGGTCCTGGACAACTTCGCGTGGCTCTTCGTGATCGCCGCCGACGTCTTCCTCGTCCTGTGCGTCGTCCTCGCCATCAGCCGCTTCGGCCGGATCCGGCTCGGCGCGGACGACTCCGAGCCCGAGTTCACCAACCTCTCGTGGATCGCGATGATGTTCAGCGCGGGCATGGGCATCGGCCTGATGTTCTACGGCGTGGGGGAGCCCCTCACCCACTACCTCGCCCCGCCCCCCGCCTCCGGAGCGGCCCCGCGCACCGGCGCCGCCGCCCTCGCGGCCATGGAGTACTCCTTCTTCCACTGGACCCTCACCCCCTGGGCCATCTACGGCATCGCCGGGCTCGCCCTCGCCTACGCGACCTTCCGCAAGGGCCGCGGCAACCGCCTCAGCTCCGCCTTCGTCCCCCTCATCGGCCAGGAGCGGGCCGACGGCGCGCCGGGCAGGGCCATCGACCTGCTGTCCGTCTTCGCCACCGTCTTCGGCACCGCCACCAGCCTCGGCCTCGGCGCGCTGCAAGTCTCCAAGGGCCTCAGCCTCACCGTCGGGACCGAGGACTCCACCACCGTCGAGCTGATCATCATCTGCTCGCTGTCGGCGGCCTTCGTCCTCTCCGCCTTCTCCGGCCTGCACAAGGGCGTGAAATGGCTCAGCACCAGCAACATCGTGCTCGCCGCCGTCCTGATGCTCTCCGTCTTCCTCCTCGGCCCCACCGTCTACATCCTCGACGTCATCCCCTCCAGCGTCGGCGGCTACCTCAGCGAGCTGCTGCCGATGGCCAGCCGCACCGGCGCCTTCACCGACAGCGCCTGGCTGGGCGCGTGGACGATCTTCTACTGGGCGTGGTGGCTCTCCTGGGCCCCCTTCGTCGGCACCTTCATCGCCCGCATCTCACGGGGCCGCACCATCCGCGAGTTCCTCATCGGCGTGCTGCTCGTGCCCAGCGGGGCCACCGTCGTCTGGTTCTGCGTGATGGGCGGCACCGCCATCCGCCTCGACTCCACCGGCGCCGTCGCGTTCGCGGCCGAACTCAAGGAGGGCACCGAGGCCTCCCTCTTCGCGATGCTGGACGCGCTGCCGCTCTCCGCGCTGACCTCGTGGATCGCCATGGTCCTCGTCATGACCTACTTCGTGACCAGCGCGGACTCCGCCTCCCTGGTCATGGGCTCCCTCACCAGCCGGGGCTCCCTCCACCCGCCCACCTGGCTCGTCGTCACCTGGGGCGTGCTGATGGCGGCCGTGGCCGCCGTACTCCTCGTCGCGGGCGGACTGAAGTCCCTGCAGACCGCCACCATCCTGGTCGCCCTGCCCTTCGTCGTCGTCATGCTGCTCCTCTGCTGGGCCCTGCTGAAGGAGCTGCGCGAGGACCCCGGCGCGGGACCCGCCCGCCACCACCCCCCGCACGGCATGCGCGACGCCGTCCGGGCCGTGGTCGGCGACACCGTCACCGCGCCGGGGACGGTCTCCCGCCACGCCCGCCTGCGCCGCGTCGCACGGTCCAGGGGCCGCGACCCCGAGGGCGGGCCCGGCACCGGCTACGGGCCGGACGGCTGACCGGCGCCGCCTCGGTAGGGTGGCCGGGTGACCACCACGGATGACTACGCCACGTACATCGCGAGCCTGCCCCGGGTGCTGGCCGGCGCGGCCGCCCTCTACCGGGACGCCGAGGGCCGGGTCCTGCTCGTCGAGCCCAACTACCGCGAGGGCTGGGCCCTGCCGGGAGGCACCATCGAGTCGGACCAGGGCGAGTCGCCGCGCACCGCCGCCCGCCGCGAGAGCGCCGAGGAGATCGGCATCGACGTCCCCCTCGGCCGCCTCCTCGCCGTGGACTGGACGGTGGGCCCCGACCGGCCGCCGCTCGTCGCCTACCTCTACGACGGGGGCGTGCTCGACGCGGACCAGCTCGCCTCGATCAGGCTCCAGGAGACGGAACTGCTCTCGTGGCGGCTCGTCGAACCCGCCGAACTCCTCGGCCATCTGCCCGGATCCCTCGGGCCGCGCGTGCAAGAGGCCTACCGCGTCCTCCAGTCGGGTGAGGGCACCGCGGAACTGGAGAACGGCCGGCGCCCGGTCACCCCGTAAACAGCCGGCTCACTTCGACCAGGACAGAATCAAAAGATGATCACGATGTACGCCTGGCCCAGCACGGCCGACGGGCCCGACGCCCTGCCCATGGTCCACTTCACCACGGACGAGCAGGCCGGCGGCGAGGTCACGCCCGACGGGACGCCGGTGTGGCTCTTCGACACCGCGATACGCGAGGGCCACTGGGCCCGGTTCGACGACTTCGAGGGCTGGTCCACGCCCGCCGCCGACTGGCGGGCCCTCTACCGCCGTGAGGACGACGTCCTCGCCGTCACCGGCCCGGGTGCCTGCCAGGGCTGGTACGAGGGCAACCTCGGCGCCGACGCCGAATGGGTGACGGCGGCGGCCGCACAGCAGAGCGTGGTGCTGCTCGCCGCCCCCGTGCAGCACCCGTCGCTCTACGGCTACGCCGTGGAGGCCGGCGCCGCCTTCGCCCTGCTCGTCCCGCTCATGGTGGTCTGACCCGGGGTCAGGCCAGCAGCTTGGCCTTGGCGCGGTCGAACTCCGCCTGGGTGATGTCGCCCTTGTCCTTCAGGACGGAGAGCTTGTGCAGCTCGTCCGCCGAACCGCCGCCGGGGCCGGCCGCCTGCTGGACGTACTGCTTGAAGGCCGCCTCGTTCTCCTGCACCTGCTTCATCTCCCGCTCGGTCATGCTCTTCCCGCGGGCGATGAGGTACACGAACACGCCGAGGAAGGGCAGGATCAGCACGAAGATCAGCCAGCCGGCCTTGCCCCAGCCGCCGAGCGAGTGGTCACGGAAGATGTCCGTGATGATCTTGAAGAGCAGGAAGAACCACATGATCCACAGGAACAGCCACAGCATCGTCCAGAAGACGTTCAGCAGCGGATAGTCGTCCATGCTCGGCTCCGATCGTGTAGCGGTATTTCCTTCATACAGGCGGTCCTGTATGTCCGCACGCGGAGCAGAACGTCGGCCGGACACCGGCTAGCGACGGGCCCCCGATTCGAAGTCCAGCAGCTGCACCTTGCGCTCGACCCCGCCGCCGTAGCCGGTCATGCCGCCGGACGCACCGATCACCCGGTGGCACGGCACGATGATCCCCACCGGGTTCTTCCCGTTCGCCAGGCCCACCGCCCGCGACGCGTTCGGCTTGCCCAGCCGCGCCGCCAGCTCCCCGTACGACCACGTCTCGCCGTACGGGATGCGCACCAACTGGTCCCAGACGCTCCGCTGGAAATCGGTGCCCTCCAGACGCAGCGGAAGGTCGAACTCGGTCAGCTCCCCGGCGAAGTACGCGGCCAACTGCCGTACCACTTCGGGGAACGGTTCCTCCGAGGCCGCCACCCGCTCCCCGAAGGACTCCTCGGCCGGCCGGTGGCGCTGCCCGGTCATGTAGAGGCCGCTGAGGACGCCGTCCGCGGCGACCAGGGTGAGCGGGCCGTACGGACTGTCGACGACCGTGTGCTGCTTGACGTTCATGGCTGCTCCTCAGACCGGCAAGTGGTTGATGGGGTGGGCGTCGGTGGCCCACAGGTACTGGACGGCGTACGCGCGCCACGGCCGCCAGCCGGCCGCCCGGGCCGTCAGCGCCGACGGGGTGGACGGCAGGCCGAGCCCCTGCGCCGCGCGCCGCACGCCCAGATCGGACGGCAGGAAGGCATCCGGATCGCCGAGCGCCCGCATCGCGATCACCTCGGTGGTCCACGGACCGAAACCGGGCAGAGCCATGAGCTGCGCGCGGGCCGCGTCCCAGTCGCTGTCGATGCCCAGCGGCAGCGAGCCGTCGGCGAGCGCCGAGACCAGACCGGTGAGCGTGGCCCGTCGGCTGCGCGGCAGTGCCAGCGACTCCGGGTCCAGGCCGGCCAGGGCCTGCGGCGAGGGGAAGAGGTGCGTCAGCCCGCCCAGCGGGTCCTCCACGCGCTCCCCGTGCGCCGTGACCAGCCGGGCGGCGTGCGTGCGCGCTGCCGCCGTGGACACCTGCTGGCCCAGCACGGCCCGTACGGCGAACTCCGCCGCGTCGACCGTACGGGGAACCCGGCGGCCGGGGGCCTTGTCCACGAGCGGCGCCAGCAGCGGGTCGGAGCGCAGCTGCTCGTCGACGGCCTCGGGATCGGCGTCGAGGTCCAGCATCCAGCGGCAGCGGCTGATGGCGATGGTCAGGTCCCGCAGGTCGGTGAGGGCGAGGCGGCAGCCGATGTGGTCCGGCTGCGGGGTCAGGGCGACGACGCCGGTGCCGTGCGGGAGGCGCAGGGTGCGGCGGTAGGCGCCGTCGCGCCACTCCTCGACGCCGGGCACCGCGGTCGCGGCGAGGTGGCCGAAGAGGTTGTCGGGGTTCAGGGGCGTGCGGAACGGCAGGCGCAGGCTGATCGTCCCCGGGACCCGGGGCGGGGCGCTCCTGGTGCGGCCGGCCCTGACCGACCGGTCGCGCAGCTCGCTGGGGGAGAGGGCGAAGACCTCGCGGACGGTGTCGTTGAAGGTGCGGATGGAGGCGAAGCCGGCGGCGAAGGCGACGTCGCCCATGGGCAGCCCGGAGGTCTCGATGAGCAGCCGGGCGGTCTGGGCGCGCTGGGCCCTGGCCAGGGCGAGCGGGCCGGCGCCCAGCTCGGCGTTCAGCTGGCGCTCGACCTGGCGGGTGGAGTACCCGAGGCGGGCGGCGAGCCCGGGGACCCCTTCGCGGTCCACGACCCCGTCCTGGATCAGGCGCATCGCGCGGGCGACGGCGTCGGCGCGGGCGTTCCACTCGGGGGAGCCGGGGCTGGTGTCGGGCCGGCACCGCTTGCACGCGCGGAACCCGGCCTGCTGGCAGGCGGCGGCGCTGGGCAGGAAGGTCATGTTCTCGACCTTCGGGGGCACGGCGGGGCAGCTGGGGCGGCAGTAGATCCGGGTGGTCAGGACGGCGGTGAAGAACCAGCCGTCGAAGCGGGCGTCCTTCGACTGCACGGCCCTTACGCAGCGCTCGGTGTCGGTGTGCATGGCTCCAGGATCCGGGGCGGGATCGACGGGGGCTGGCGGTTTTCCGACATCAAGCGTAGCCCCGGCCGGGGGCTCGGCGGGGCCCCGGGCGGTGGGGGCGGGCGGGGCGGGTCCGTGACCGGCGGCGGGGCGGGGCGGGGCCGGGGCCGGGCTCGGTGGCGGGGCGGGGAGGGTCCGGGGTAGGCATGATTTATGGCCCCCGAGCGGGGCGCAGCAGGACTCGGGGCCACGGGCCACAAATCACGTTTTACACCCCGGACCCTCCCCGCCCCGCCACCGAGCCCGCCCCCACCGCCCGCCCCCGCCGAGGGACACCGCCCGGCGGTGCGGGGACGGGGCCGGCGGTGGGGCGGGGGCCGTCCGGGGTGTAAAACGTGATTTGTGGCCCATGCCGTGGAGCACGGTGCGACCCGGCCCGGGGGCCATAAATCATGCCTACCCCGGACGGCCCCCGCCCCACCGCCGGTCACGGCACCGCGCCACCCCGCCCGGACACGCGGAAGGCCCCGGATGTCAGGGACATCCGGGGCCTTGCGTCAGCCGGGCTAGCGCAGCGACGTCGCTCGGGCTTCGCGGCGGTTGTGGCGGAAGGTGTTGGCCCTCCGCGTCGTCGCGAACAGCGGGATGGTCGCCGCCATCGCGATCTGCAGGGCGCAACCGGTCTGGAGCAGCAGCTGGCCGCCGGGGGCGTCGAACGCCCAGGCCGCCAGCAGCCCCATCGCGCTGATGATCCAGCAGAGCATCGCCACCGCGAGGACGCCCCTCGGCTTGGGGTACTCGACGCGGCTCACCATCAGCCACGCCACGCCGATGATCGCCAGCAGCGTCGGGATGAACGGGAGCTCCAGCAGGACGATCGAGACGACCGTCAGGGCGCCGAAGGGGCTCGGCATGCCCTGGAACATGCCGTCCTTCATCGTCACGCAGCTGAATCTCGCGAGCCGGAGCACCACGGCGAGCAGGACCACGATCGCGGCGAGCGCCGACATCTTCTGGTCCGCGTCGACGGCGACCATGCCGTAGACGAGGACGAAGTAGGCCGGGGCCAGACCGAAGCTGATCAGGTCGGACAGGTTGTCCAGCTCGGCGCCCATCGGGGAGCTGCGCAGCTTGCGGGCCACGATGCCGTCGAAGAGGTCGAAGACCGCGGCGAGCAGCATCAGTATCACCGCCGTGGCGGCGCTGTTGCGGGCCATGCCCGTTTCGCCGCTCCCGGTGAGGTGCGGGATGAGGATTCCGGTGGTGGTGAAGTACACCGCCATGAATCCGCACGTCGCGTTGCCGAGGGTGAGGGTGTCCGCTATCGACAGCCGCAGCGAGAGCGGCATGTCGTCCTCGGCGGACTCCTCCTCGGAGGACTCGGGCACCCAGCCGGTGGCCGGAGTCTCAGGGTCAGTCACGGTCAATTCGTGTCACCCCCGCGGTGGTGGCCTGACCGACCTCGACCGCGACCTCGACGCCCTCCGGGAGGTAGATGTCGACGCGGGAGCCGAAGCGGATCAGACCGATGCGTTCGCCCTGCTCCACCTTGGTGCCGGCCGGCAGGTACGGGACGATGCGGCGGGCGACGGCGCCGGCGATCTGCACCATCTCGATGTCACCGAGCTCGGTGTCGAAGTGCCAGACAACGCGCTCGTTGTTCTCGCTCTCCTTGTTGAAGGCCGGGACGAATCCGCCGGGGACGTGCTCGACGGACGTCACCGTGCCCGCCAGCGGCGCGCGGTTGACGTGGACGTTGAGCGGGCTCATGAAGATCGCGACCCGGGTCCGTCCGTCCTTCCACGGCATGATGCTCTGCACCACACCGTCGGCGGGCGAGATGACACGGCCCTGAGCGATCTCACGCTCGGGGTCGCGGAAGAACCACAGCATGCCCGCGGCGAGCGCGGTTGCGGGCACGGCCACAGCGGCCCAGCGTCCGGACTTGCGGGCCCGGGTGAGGCTGAGCGCCGCGGTGGCGACGGTCGGCAGAAGCCACGGCGATGCTCCGCGGGCGAGACGTACGCCGAGTCGGCTGTCGCGGGATGCAGAGGTTTGGCTGTGGGGCATGGATGACCTTCGTAGCGGGTGACTGCCGCGCCGCAAACAGGGGGACGGGACGGCGGCTTTACTGGAATGCTATCGGTTGCGCGCAACAACTGGGCAAGCCAGAAGCCGAGTCGATGACCGTCGGCCAGTGACTGGTAGTGACCTTGCTGCGACGGACCCGGGGAGGATCCGTCGCAAAAGGGACTTTCAGCCCTGGAGTCGGTACTCCTCGAGCAGGCGTCGCCCGATGATCATTTTCTGGATTTCGGCGGTACCTTCACCGATCAGCAGCATCGGAGCCTCGCGGTAGAGGCGCTCGATCTCGTACTCCTTCGAGAATCCGTATCCACCGTGGATGCGGAAGGCGTCCTCCACCACCTCCTTGCAGTATTCGGAGGCGAGGTACTTCGCCATCCCTGCTTCGAGGTCGTTTCGTTCCCCGGAGTCCTTTTTGCGTGCTGCGTTCACCATCATCGCATGAGCGGCTTCGACCTTGGTAGCCATCTCGGCCAGCTTGAACTGGATGGCCTGGTGTTCGGCGATCGCCTTGCCGAAAGTGTGACGTTGCTGGGCATACGAGACACCCAGTTCGAAAGCACGCTGTGCGACGCCGCAGCCACGGGCCGCCACGTTGACGCGGCCGACCTCGACACCGTCCATCATTTGGTAAAACCCTCGGCCCGTCTGCCCGCCGAGGACGCGATTGGCCGGAATGCGCAGTCCGTCCATGATGAGCTCGGTCGTGTCGACGCCCTTGTAGCCCATCTTGTCGATCTTGCCGGGGATGGTCAGGCCCGGACGGACCTCACCGAAGCCGGGCTCCTTCTCGACGAGGAAGGTCGTCATCGACTTGTGGGGCGCGGTGCCCTCGGGGTGTCCTTCGTCACTTCGCACGAGAACGGCCACCAGGGTGGAGCTGCCGCCGTTCGTCAGCCACATCTTCTGGCCGTTCAGGACGTACTCGTCGCCGTCCTTCACCGCCTTGGAACTGATGGCCGACACGTCCGAGCCGAGCGCCGGCTCGGACATCGAGAACGCGCCGCGCACCTCGCCCAGGGCCATGCGCGGGAGGAAGTGGTCCTTCTGCTCCTGCGTGCCGTGCTGCTTGAGCATGTACGCCACGATGAAGTGCGTGTTGATGATGCCCGAGACGGACATCCAGCCGCGCGCGATCTCCTCGACGCACAGGGCGTAGGTGAGGAGCGACTCACCCAGGCCGCCGTACTCCTCCGGGATCATCAGCCCGAAGAGGCCGAGCTCCTTGAGGCCGTCGACGATCGCCTGCGGGTACTCGTCGCGGTGCTCCAGCTCGGTGGCGACCGGGATGATCTCCTTGTCGACGAACTCGCGGACGGTCTTGAGGATCTCCCGCTGGACGTCGGTCAGCCCGGCGGTCTGGGCGAGTCGGGCCATGGCTACTTCTCCTGGGTCTTCGGCTGGGGGCGGCCGGGCTGCTCGCCGCCGCGCTCCTTGATGTACGTCTCGGTCGGGACCATCACCTTGCGCCGGAAGACGCAGACGAGGGTGCCGTCCTGCTTGTAGCCCTTGGTCTCGACGTAGACGATGCCGCGGTCGTTCTTCGACCTGGACGGGGTCTTGTCGAGGACCGTGGTCTCGCCGTAGATCGTGTCGCCGTGGAAGGTCGGCGCCACGTGCCGCAGGGACTCGATCTCCAGGTTGGCGATGGCCTTTCCGGAGACGTCGGGCACGGACATGCCGAGCAGCAGCGAGTAGACGTAGTTGCCCACGACGACGTTCTTGCCGAAATCGGTGGTGTTCTCGGCGTAGTTCGCGTCCATGTGGAGCGGGTGGTGGTTCATGGTCAGGAGACAGAAGAGGTGGTCGTCGTACTCGGTGACCGTCTTCCCGGGCCAGTGCTTGTAGACCGCGCCGACCTCGAACTCTTCGTACGTGCGTCCGAACTGCATGGCCTCAGCCCTCCGGGATCTCGAACTTGGTGGTGCGCTGCATGCCGGCGGCCCGGCCCTTGCCGGCGATGACCAGGGCCATCTTGCGGCTGGCCTCGTCGATCATCTCGTCGCCGAGCATCGCGGAGCCCTTCTTGCCGCCGGCCTCCGAGGTGCACCAGTCGTACGCGTCGAGGATCAGCTCGGCGTGGTCGTAGTCCTCCTGCGAGGGGGAGAAGACCTCGTTGGCCGCGTCGACCTGGCCGGGGTGGAGCACCCACTTGCCGTCGAAGCCCAGCGCCGCCGCCCGGCCGGCCACCTCGCGGTAGGCGTCCACGTCGCGGATCTGGAGGAAGGGGCCGTCGATCGCCTGGAGGTTGTGCATGCGGGCCGCCATCAGGATCCGCATGAGGATGTAGTGGTAGGCGTCCGCCGGGTAGCCGGGCGGCTGCATGCCCACGACGAGGGACTTCATGTTGATGGAGGCCATGAAGTCGGCGGGGCCGAAGATGATCGTCTCCAGCCGGGGGGAGGCGGCGGCGATCTCGTCGACGTTCACCAGGCCCTTGGCGTTCTCGATCTGCGCCTCGATGCCGATCTTGCCGACCTCGAAGCCCATCGTCTTCTCGATCTGCGTGAGCAGCAGGTCCAGGGCGACGACCTGCTGGGCGTCCTGGACCTTCGGCAGCATGATGCAGTCGAGGTTCTGGCCGGCGCCCTCGACGACGGTGACGACGTCGCGGTAGGTCCAGTGGGTGGTCCAGTCGTTGACGCGCACGACGCGGGTCTTGCCGGTCCAGTCGCCGTTGTTGAGCGCGTCCACGATGGTGTGGCGGGCGCCTTCCTTGGCGAGCGGCGCGCAGGCGTCCTCCAGGTCCAGGAAGACCTGGTCGGCCGGCAGGCCCTGGGCCTTCTCCAGGAACCGCGGGTTCGAGCCGGGCACCGCGAGGCAGGAGCGGCGCGGGCGAAGGCGGTTCACCGGGTGGACTGGCGTGGTCATGCGGGGACCTCCGTGCTTGCAATGAGTGCGGCGTTGTCGAGCGGGTCGAGCTTGTTGGCCTTGCGGATCTCGTCGACGATACGGCCGATGATCTCCGTGATGCCGAAGTCCTTCGGCGTGAAGACGGCGGCGACCCCCGCGGCCTTGAGCGCGACGGCGTCGGCGTTGGGAATGATGCCTCCGACGATGACGGGGATGTCACCCGCCCCTGCCGTGCGCAGCCGTTCCAGGACGTCCGGGACGAGGGCGCTGTGCGATCCGGACAGGATGGACAGTCCCACGCAGTGCACGTCCTCGGCCAGCGCGGCGGAGGAGATCTCCTCGGGCGTCAGCCTGATGCCCTGGTAGACCACCTCGAAGCCGGCGTCGCGGGCGCGGACGGCGATCTGCTCCGCGCCGTTGGAGTGCCCGTCCAGGCCCGGCTTGCCGACCAGCAGGCGCAGTCGGCCCGAGCCGAGCTCGTCGGCCGTGCGGGCCACCTTCTCGCGGACCTCGTGCATCGGCGTGCCCGGCTCGGCGGCCACGGCGACGGGGGCCGAGGAGACCCCGGTGGGTGCGCGGAACTCGCCGAAGACCTCGCGCAGCGCGCCCGCCCACTCGCCGGTGGTGACACCGGCCCGGGCGCACTCCAGGGTGGCCTCCATGAGGTTCTCGGTGCCCGCCGCGGCCTCCTTCAGGCGCTCCAGCGCCTGCTGGGTGGTGGGGTAGACGAAGGGGTCGCCGTTCCCCTGGCGGTCCGAGGACTCCTGGCGCTCGGTGCGCCAGCGGCCGATCCGCTCGACGGTGACGGCCTCGACGGCCGCGTCGACCGTCATGATGGCGCCGTCGAGGTCGGCCGTGAGCGGGTTCTCCTCGGTCTGCTCGAAGCAGTTCACGCCGACGATCTTGTCCTCGCCGGCTTCGATCCGCGCGCGCCGTTCGGCGTGCGAGGAGACCAGCTGGGCCTTGAGGTAGCCGGACTCGACGGCGGCCATCGCGCCGCCCATCTCCTGGATCCGGTCGATCTCGGCCAGGCAGTCGGCGACCAGGGAGTCGACTTTGGCTTCGATGACGTGGGATCCGGCGAAGATGTCCTCGTACTCCAGCAGGTCGCTCTCGTGGGCGAGGACCTGCTGGATGCGCAGTGACCACTGCTGGTCCCAGGGCCGGGGCAGGCCCAGCGCCTCGTTCCAGGCGGGCAGCTGCACCGCGCGGGCGCGGGCGTCCTTGGAGAGGGTGACCGCGAGCATTTCCAGCACGATGCGCTGGACGTTGTTCTCGGGCTGCGCCTCGGTGAGTCCCAGGGAGTTGACCTGGACGCCGTAACGGAAGCGGCGCTGCTTCGCGTTCTCGATGCCGTAGCGCTCCTTGGTGACCTTGTCCCAGATGCGGCCGAAGGCGCGCATCTTGCACATCTCCTCGATGAAGCGGACGCCCGCGTTCACGAAGAAGGAGATACGGGCGACCACTTCGCCGAAGCGGTCCTCGGGGACCTGCCCCGAGTCGCGCACCGAGTCGAGGACGGCGATCGCCGTGGACATCGCGTACGAGATCTCCTGGACCGGGGTGGCCCCGGCCTCCTGCAGGTGGTAGCTGCAGATGTTGATCGGGTTCCACTTGGGGATGTGGTTGACCGTGTACGCGATCATGTCGGTCGTCAGCCGCAGGGACGGCCCAGGCGGGAAGACGTGCGTCCCGCGCGAGAGGTACTCCTTGACGATGTCGTTCTGGGTGGTGCCCTGGAGCTGGGCGATGTCCGCGCCCTGCTCCTCGGCGGCCACCTGGTAGAGCGCCAGCAGCCACATGGCGGTGGCGTTGATCGTCATCGAGGTGTTCATCTGTTCCAGGGGGATGTCCTGGAACAGCCTCCGCATGTCGCCCAGGTGGGAGACCGGGACCCCGACCCGGCCCACCTCGCCGCGGGCGAGGATGTGGTCGGGGTCGTAGCCGGTCTGCGTCGGCAGGTCGAACGCGACCGACAGGCCGGTCTGGCCCTTGGCGAGGTTGCGGCGGTACAGCTCGTTGGACGCCTCGGCCGTGGAGTGGCCGGCGTACGTCCGCATGAGCCACGGACGGTCCTTCTGGCGCTCTGTCATCTCAGGCTGTCCCTTAGGCCTTTGAACGGACTCAGACGTTGCGGAAGCGGTTGATGGCGTCGAGGTGCTCGGCGCGCATCTCGTGGTTGCGGACGCCGAGGCCCTCCTCGGGGGCGAGCGCGAGGACGCCGACCTTGCCCTGGTGGAGGTTGCGGTGCACGTCGTAGGCGGCCTGGCCGGTCTCTTCCAGGGAGTAGACCTTCGACAGGGTGGGGTGGATCTTGCCCTTGGCGATCAGGCGGTTGGCCTCCCACGCCTCGCGGTAGTTGGCGAAGTGCGAGCCGACGATCCGCTTCAGCGACATCCACAGGTAGCGGTTGTCGTACTGGTGCATGTAGCCCGAGGTCGAGGCGCAGGTGGTGATGGTGCCGCCCTTGCGGGTGACGTAGACCGAGGCGCCGAAGGTCTCGCGGCCCGGGTGCTCGAAGACGATGTCGATGTCCTCGCCGCCGGTCAGCTCGCGGATCTTCGAGCCGAAGCGCTTCCACTCGCGCGGGTCCTGGGTGTTCTCGTCCTTCCAGAACTTGTAGCCCTCGGCGTTGCGGTCGATGACCGCGGTGGCGCCCATGGAGCGGCAGATGTCGGCCTTCTCGGGGGAGGAGACGACACAGATCGGGTTGGCGCCGCCGGCCAGGGCGAACTGGGTGGCGTAGGAGCCGAGGCCGCCGCTGGCGCCCCAGATCAGGACGTTGTCGCCCTGCTTCATGCCGGCGCCGTTCTGGGAGACCAGCTGGCGGTAGGCGGTGGAGTTGACCAGGCCGGGGGAGGCGGCCTCCTCCCAGCTGAGGTGGTCGGGCTTGGGCATCAGCTGGTTCGACTTGACCAGGGCGATCTCCGCGAGGCCGCCGAAGTTGGTCTCGAAGCCCCAGATGCGCTGCTCGGGGTCGAGCATCGTGTCGTTGTGGCCGTCGGAGGACTCCAGCTCGACGGAGAGGCAGTGCGCGACGACCTCGTCGCCCGGGTTCCAGGCGTTGACGCCGGGGCCGGTGCGCAGGACGACGCCCGCGAGGTCGGAGCCGATGACGTGGTACGGGAGGTCGTGGCGCTTGGTGAGCTCCGACAGGCGCCCGTAGCGCTCCAGGAAGCTGAAGGTGGAGACGGGCTCGAAGATCGAGGTCCACACCGAGTTGTAGTTGACCGAGGAGGCCATGACGGCCACCAGCGCCTCGCCCGGGCCCAGCTCGGGGAGCGGGACGTGGTCCAGGTGCAGGGACTTGCGCGGGTCCTTCTCGCGCGTGGTGAGTCCGGCGAACATCTCCGCCTCGTCCTTGTGCACGGTGACCGCGCGGTAGGAGTCGGGCAGGGGCAGGTTCGCGAAGTCTGCGGCGGTGGCGGACTGCGACTGAATCGCGTCCAGGATGTCCTTCACGGTGAGCCTCCGGCTAGCGCTGATGAGGGTGCGCTGAGGTGAACGGGGTGCGTGGAGCGGTGCGTGTGCCGTCGGTCCGGCTGTGCTGTGGTGCTGGGCGCCGCCCGTGGTGGGGCGTGCGGGTGCCTGGTGACGCAGGCGTCCGGGGCGCGTTCCGTGCCCGGTCGGGCGTGGGTCGCGGGGACATCCGGACGAGATTCAACGTATGGCACCCCGTGTCACCCGGCAAGGCACCGCGTGCCAAAACTTTCTCTCATTTGCCTATTGACCTGCGCAGATGAGCGATGATCGATCAGAGTTACCGCCGAGTAGGGGCAAGCCGGACATACGAAAGCGGCCGCCCCCGGTTCGGGGACGGCCGCTGTGACGAGCATCGCTTCCTGCGGGCTACCTCGGACGCAACGCCTCTTCGATGGTCCGCATGACCTCGTCCAGGGGCGCGTCGGTGCGGGCCACCGCCACCAGCACCTCGCCCTCGGTGCGGACGGCCGCGGGAGCGGACGGCGCCGCCGGGCTCAGGGTCCGGCCCGCGCCGATCCCCGTACCGAAGGTCTTGCGGACGATGGAGAAGGCGTGGTCCAGCTGCGCCTCCACGTCGCCCTGTCCGCCGGCCCGCAGCCAGCGCCGCAGCACGTGGTTGTGGGCCGTGACCACCGCCGAGGCGGCCACCTCGGCCAGCAGCGGGTCGTCGTTGCCGTCGTGGTGGTCGGTCTCGTCGAAGTGCGCCAGCAGGTAGCGCGTGAACAGCCGCTCGTAGCGGGCCACGGAGGCGATCTCCCGCTCCCGCAGCGCCGGGACCTCGCGGGTCAGCCGGTAGCGCTCCACCGACACCGCGGGCGAGGCGGCGTACATCTTCATGACTTCCTTGATCCCGCGGCACACCGTGTCGAGCGGGTGCTCGTGCGCCGGGGCGACGTCCAGGACGGCCTCGGCGCGGATCAGGGTGTCGTCGTGATCGGGGAAGATCGCCTCTTCCTTCGACCGGAAGTGCCGGAAGAAGGTCCGCCGGGCGACCCCGGCCCGCGCGGCGATCTCGTCGACCGTCGTCGCCTCGTACCCCTTGGTCGCGAACAGCTCCATGGCCGCGGTCGCGAGCTCGCGGCGCATCTTGAGCCGCTGGGCGGCAGCCCGGGTGCCGGCCGCGCTCTCCGGCGCGTCGGAGGCAGAGGAGGCGCGGGGCGAGGTCTTGGCGGGCTGGGACATAGAGCGAAAGTACTTCATTCGCGCGGGGGAGCGCGCCTGAGGGGGGTGGGAGAGGGGTGGATGCGGGGGAGAGCCCGCACTGGGCTCGGGAGGGTCAGTCCGCCGTGAGGGTCCGGCGGACCCGAGCAGCCCTCCCCACGCATCCGGCTCGTGGCCCGCTCGGTCAGCGCCGGGCGTACTCACGGAATCCGCGGCCGGTCTTCCGGCCCAGGCAGCCCGCCGCCACCAGGTGCTCCAGCAGCGGGGACGGAGCCAGGCCCGGGTCGCGGAACTCCTGGTGGAGGACCTTCTCGATGGCCAGCGAGACGTCGAGGCCGACCACGTCGAGCAGCTCGAACGGCCCCATCGGGTAGCCGCCGCCGAGCTTCATCGCCGCGTCGATCTGGTCGAGGCTCGCGTAGTGCTCCTCGACCATCTTGATCGCGTTGTTGAGGTACGGGAACAGCAGCGCGTTCACGATGAAGCCGGCCCGGTCCCCGCAGTCCACCGGGTGCTTGCGCACCTTCACGCAGATCTCGCGGACCGTGGCGTGCACGTCGTCGGCCGTCAGGACGGTCCGGACCACCTCGACCAGCTTCATCGCCGGGGCCGGGTTGAAGAAGTGCATGCCGATCACGTCCTGCGGACGCGAGGTCGCCCGGGCCACCGCGATCACCGGCAGCGAGGAGGTGGTGGTGGCCAGCACCGCACCCGGCTTGCAGACCTTGTCCAGCGACGCGAACAGCTCCTGCTTGACCGCCAGGTCCTCGGCGACCGCCTCCACCGCCAGGTCCACCTCGGCGAAGGCGTCCAGCGACCCGGCCGGGGTGATCCGGCCCAGGGTCTCGTCCGCCGCCTCCTGCGTCAGCCTGCCCCTGGACACCGCACGGCCCAGGGACTTGCCGATGGCGGCCTTGGCGGCCTCCGCCTTCTCCTGGCTGCGCGCCGCCAGGACCACGTCGAACCCGGACTGGGCGAAGACCTGCGCGATGCCGCTCGCCATGGTGCCGGAGCCGGCCACGCCGACCGAGCTCACCGGGCGGCCCGCGCCCAGCAGGGACCCGTCCAGCGGGGTCTGCAGGTCACGCACGATCACCGAACTGCCCGGAGCCTCGTACGTGTAGAAGCCGCGCCCGGACTTCTGCCCCGCCAGGCCCGCCTCGGCCAGCTGCCCCAGGATCGGGGCCGGGGCGTGCAGCCGGTCGCCGGAGGAGGCGTACATGGCCTCCAGGACCGTGCGGGCCGTGTCCACGCCGATCAGGTCGAGCAGCGCCAGCGGGCCCATGGGCAGGCCGCAGCCGAGCCGCATCGCCGCGTCGATGTCCTCGCGGGAGGCGTACTTCGCCTCGTACATGGCGGCGGCCTGGTTCAGGTAGCCGAAGAGCAGGCCGTCCGCGACGAATCCGGGCCGGTCGCCGACGGCCACGGGCTCCTTGCCCAGCTCGCGGGCCAGCTCCGTGACCGCCTCCACGGCCGTCGGGGCGGTCAGGACGCAGGAGACGACCTCGACCAGCTTCATCGCCGGGACCGGGTTGAAGAAGTGCAGGCCCAGCACGCGCTCGGGGCGCTGGGACTCGGCGGCCAGCCGGGTCACCGACAGGGCGTTGGTGCCCGTCGCCAGGATCGTGTCGGGCCGCACGACCGCGTCGAGCTCGCGGAAGACCTGCTGCTTGATCTCGTACGACTCCGGCACGACCTCGATGACGAGGTCGGCCTCGGCCGCGGCGGCCAGGTCGGAGAAGGTGCGGAAGCGGGCCAGGACGTCCGCGCGCTCCTGCTCGGTGAGGCGCTCCCGGGCGACGGAACGCGCCGTGGCGGCGGCGAGGGAGGCCGAGGCCCGGCGGGCGGCGGTCTCGCTGATGTCGATGCCGATGACCTCGCGGCCGGCCCGGGCGAGGACCTCGGCGATGCCGGTGCCCATCGTGCCGAGGCCGACGACGGCGATGGTCTGGAGGGTGGGCTGACTGGACTGACGGTCCATCGAGGGACTCCAGTGGAAGAGGGTGACGACTGAGGGGAGCGCGCGGCGCACGGCGCGCGCGGAGGCCGTACGGAAGTGCCGTGCGGTGAGGAGCCCGGGCAGGAGCGGCCCGGACGGGAACCCGGCGGGACCGAGTCCCGGGGGTGGAAGCGGCACGACCCTGTCCCGGGGCCCCGCCGTGCATGCGAAAACGAACCGACCGGCACGAGGCGGCTGCGTCACCAGGCCGCCCTCGTACGTGTTGCAACGACAGTAACTCGCCGGTAACTCGTGCGCCAGAGCGCGGAGATGTGACCTGTACCGCCGAAATGTACCGATCATCGATCATCGATCAGCAGGCACCGGTCATCTCCGCGAACCGGGCGTGGCGACGGCCCCGCCGCCCTAGGGTGGGCCGGGTGAACGACGTGCTGGAGCGCCTGCGGGCGGAGGCGGGCGGCTCGCCCGAGTACGAGGTGCTGCTCGCGGCCGGCCCCGACGCGCTCGCGGGCTCCCTGACCTCCACCGGGCTGCCCCTGTGGGCCCGCGAGCTGGCCGCGTACCGGCTCGGCCTCGCCGGGGACCGGCGTGCCTTCGAGCCGCTCGTCCTGCTCCTCAACCACCGCGACCCGCCTCGCTGCGCGGCCGCCGCCGAGGCCCTGGCGGTCCTGGACGACCCGCGCACCGCCCGCGCCGCCGCGGCCCTCGCCACCAACGCGCTGCGCACGGCCTACGCCCTCCAGCCCGTCCGGCTGCTCACCGCGCTGCGCGCTCCCGAGTCCGTACCGGCCCTGATGGCCACGCTGTCCCGGCTGCTGTCCCCGAACGACCCCTACTGGCGGGTGGCCCTGGCCTGCGTCGAGGGTCTGGGCGCCCTCGCCGATCCCCGGGCCCGCGAACTCCTCGCCCGCGCCCAGTCCCACCCCCGCCTGGCGGTGGCGGCGACGGCCGCCCTGCGCGGCCTGGACGCCTGACCCGACCGGGCGGGCGGGCCCGCCGGACCCCGTCGGGAAGTCCTGCGGGCCCGGAGGGTCAGCCGCGGAAGCCCAGGAGGCCGTGCAGGGCCGCGCCGCCCGACGACGGGGGGACGGCCCGGGTCGCGGACGTCGGCTGCGGGGCCGCCTGCGCCGGGCAGGTGGCGTCCGCTGCCCGCCCGGTCCGCAGGTAGGCGGCCACCTTCTCGTCCAGGCACTTGTTCCCGCTCAGGGCGATGCCGTGGTTGCCGCCGCCCTCCTCGACCACGAGGGCCGAGCCCGCCAGCTTCTCCCGCATGCTGACCGCACCGTCGAAGGGGGTCGCCGCGTCGTCCGTCGCCTGGAGCAGGAGGGCCGGCGGCAGGTCGGCGTTGGTCACGTCCGGCGCCCGCAGCGGCTCCGTCGGCCAGAACGCGCACGGCGCGTTGTACCAGGCGTTGTTCCAGGTCATGAACGGCGCCTTGGCGTGCGTGCGCCACATGTCCGCACGCCATGCGTTCCAGTCCCGCGGCCATGCCGAGTCCCGGCACTGGACCGCCGTGTAGACGCTGTAGCTGTTGCCCGCCGAGGGTTCCACCGCGCCGAACCGCTCGTACGCCGCCACCAGGGGCTTGGGGTCCTTCTTCACCGTGTACGCCGCGAAGGCCTCGGCCAGGCTGGGCCAGTAGCCGTTGTAGTAGCCGCCCGGCATGTAGGTGTCCTCCAGCTCCGCCGGCCCCAGCTTGCCGCCGGCCGGGGTCCGGCGCAGCGCCTGCCGCATCGCGTACCAGCGGGTCTCGACCGCCGCCGGGTCGGTGCCGAGCCGGTAGGTGGCGTCGTGCTGCGCGACCCAGGCCAGGAACGCCTTGTGGCGGGCGTCGAAGGCCAGGTCCTGGGAGAGGTTGTCCCGGTACCAGACGCCGGTCGGGTCGACGACGGAGTCCAGGACGAGCCGGTGGACCCGGCCCGGGTGGAGCTTGGCGTACACCGCGCCCAGATAGGTCCCGTACGAGTAGCCGAAGTAGCTGATCCGCTCCGCGCCGAGGGCGGCCCGCAGCACCTCGATGTCGCGGGCGGCGGACACGGTGCCGATGTGGGGCAGCACGTCCGCGTGCTTGGCCCCGCAGGACCGGGCGAAGGCCCGGACCCGGTCGAGGTTGGCCCGCTCGGTCGCCGCGTCCTGCGGGACGGAGTCGGGGCGGACGGGGTTGAAGTGCCCGGCCCCGCAGTCGAGGGCCGGCTCGCTCCTGCCGACCCCGCGGGGGTCGAAGCCGATCACGTCGTACTGCGCGGCGACGTCCTTGGGCAGGGCGGAGGCGACGAACCCGGCGAGGGCGCGTCCGCTGCCGCCGGGGCCGCCGGGGTTGACGAGGAGGGGGCCCTGGGAGGTCTTGGCGGTGTGCGGGACCCGGGTCAGCGCGAGCGTGATCGTCCGGCCGGCCGGACGGTCGTGGTCGAGGGGCACCGTGAGGGACGCGCACTGGAGCGTCGGGTAGCGGGGGGTCGCGCAGCCGGTCCAGCGCAGTGCGGCGGCCCGCGCGGCCGTCCCCGCCGGGGCGGGCGCGGCCGGGGCGGCCGTCACCGGGGTCGCGAGCGCGGCGGTGACGGTGGAGATCGCCAGCAGGACGGCGGCGCGCTTCTTCAGGGGGTGGAGCATGGGGCCTCCCAGCCGAGTGTTCTGGGCGGAATCGTCCCGGAAACCTCGCCTGGAAGACGGCATTGGACGGCCTATTGGCCCGATGTGATGACCGTTCAGGGCGCGCGGGGCGTCACAGGAGCGTCAGCTGGGTCGCCCCGGCGGGCGCTGACCCGTCCGGACGGTCGGGGGCCGCGATCCGGCGCGACGTGCCGCGCCCGGCCGGGCCGATGCCGAATTCGGCCGCCAGTTCGTGGACTTGGCGGGTGATCATCCGCTGGTACCAGGTGGGCGCGTACGCGCCGCCCGCGTACATCCGCTCGTACCGTTCGACGAGGCGCGGGTGGTGCTCGCCCAGCCAGGCGGTGAACCACTCGCGGGCGCCGGGCCGCAGATGGAGTACCAGGGGTGTCACGGAGGTGGCGCCGGACTCGGCGACGGCCCGGACGGTGGCCCGCAGCTGCGCGGGGGAGTCGCCGAGGAAGGGGATCACCGGCGCCATCAGTACCCCGCACTCGATCCCGGCGTCGGTCAGCGTCCGTACGGCGTTCAGCCGGGCGGCGGGGGAGGGTGTGCCGGGTTCCACGGTCCGCCACAGGGCGGTGTCGGTGAAGCCGACGGACACGGAGATCCCGACCTCGGTGACCTCGGCGGCCTCGCGCAGGAGGGGGAGGTCGCGCAGGATCAGCGTGCCCTTGGTGAGGATGGAGAAGGGGTTGGCGCGGTCGCGCAGGGCCTCGATGATCCCGGGCATCAGCCGGTAGCGGCCCTCGGCCCGCTGGTAGCAGTCCACGTTGGTGCCCATGGCGATGTGCGCGCCGCTCCAGCGGGGCGCGGCGAGCTCGCGGCGCAGCAGCTCCGGGGCGTTGGTCTTCACGACGATCTGGGAGTCGAAGCCGAGGCCGGTGTCGAGGTCCAGGTAGCTGTGCGTCTTGCGGGCGAAGCAGTAGACGCAGGCGTGGCTGCAGCCGCGGTAGGGGTTGACGGTCCATTCGAACGGCATGCGCGAGGCGCCGGGGACCCGGTTGACGATCGAACGGGCCCGCACCTCGTGGAAGGTGATCCCCCTGAACTCGGGGGTGTCGATCGTGCGGGTGACGACGGCGTCGGCCCCGAAGAGCGCGGCCGGCCCCGCGGGGCCCTCGGTCAGGTTCTCCCAGCGCATGGTGCGCCTCCCTCGGTAGCTCTGCCGAAAGAATAGAACAAACGTTCCCATGATCGTGCGGTGCCGGACCCGCCGGGGCGGCGGGCCGCGTGCGTCCGCCGCTCCGTCCGACCCGGATTTGGGCCACCGCCCCGGAGGTGGTTGGCTTCGCCGTGACGAGCGGACACAACTGCTGGAGGAACAGGTATGGCGCAGGTCGAGGCCACCACGGAGCGCATCATCGGGGCCGACGCGGAGACGGTCTTCGACGCGCTGGCCGACTACAGCGGGACCCGGGGCAAGCTGCTGCCCGAGCACTTCAGCGAGTACGAGGTGCGCGAGGGCGGCGACGGCGAGGGCACCCTCGTGCACTGGAAGCTGCAGGCCACCAGCAAGCGCGTGCGCGACTGCCTGCTGGAGGTCACCGAGCCCACCGACGGGCAGCTCGTGGAGAAGGACCGCAACTCCTCCATGGTCACCACCTGGCTGGTCACCCCGGCCGGCGAGGGCAGGTCCAAGGCCGTCGTCACCACCGTGTGGAACGGTGCCGGCGGCATCGGCGGCTTCTTCGAGCGCACCTTCGCCCCCAAGGGCCTCGCCCGGATCTACGACACCCTGCTGGCCAACCTGGCCGCGGAGGTCGAAGGCAAGGCCTGAGCACGGCTGTTGCCCGGGCCCCGGCGGGCCCGGGCCGGGTCGGGCCCCTCACCGGTTCGGGTGGAGTTCGCGCCCCGGCCGCGCCCGCGCGCTGATCCGCCCCGGACGACGGGGCAGCCCTTAGGCTGGGCGCAGTGCGTGCCGTCCGCGTCGCGCGCGACCGCGCAACCGACCGCACGGGGGCCCGATGAAGATCCTCATCTCCGCCGACATGGAAGGCGCCACCGGCGTCACCTGGCCCGCAGACGTGCTGCCGGGCACGCCCCAGTGGGAACGCTGCCGGGCGATGTTCACCTCCGACGTCAACGCCGCCGTACTCGGCTTCTACGACGGCGGCGCCGACCAGGTCGTCATCAACGAGGCGCACTGGACCATGCGCAATCTGCTGCTGGAGCGGCTCGACGCCCGCGCGGAAATGCTCACCGGCCGCCACAAGTCGCTCTCCATGGTCGAGGGCGTCCAGCACGGCGACGTCGACGGCATCGCCTTCGTCGGCTACCACACCGGCGCCGGCTCCGAAGGGGTGCTCGCCCACACCTACCTCGCCAACTCCATCACCGGCGTCTGGCTCAACGGGACCCGCGCGAGCGAGGGGCTGCTGAACGCCCACGTCGTCGCCGAGTACGGCGTCCCGGTCGTCCTGGTCACCGGCGACGACCTGACCTGCGTCGACGCCGCCGGATACGCCCCGGAGGCGATGACCGTCGCGGTCAAGGACCACGTCTCGCGCTACGCCGCCGTCTGCCGGACCCCGGCGCGCACCGCCGCCGACATCCGGACCGCCGCCAAGCAGGCCACCGCCCTCGCCGTCCGGCGCGACCCCGTGCCGGGCCGCGGCCCGTACACCGTGGAGCTGGAGTTCGACGCCGAGCACCTGGCGATGTCCGCGACGGTGGTCCCGGGGGTCCGTCGCAGCGGGGAGCGCAGGGTCGCGTACACCAGCGAGACGATGTACGAGGGGATCCGCACCTTCAAGGCGGTCACGACGGTCGTCTCGGCGGCCGTGGAGGAGCAGTATGGCTGACATGCGCGCAATCGACACCGGGGCTCCCGTCGACGCCGACGATGCCGGCGGCACCGTGGACGGAGTCACCGCGGTGGACGGGGTGGCCCTCGACGAGGCCGTCGCGTTCACCTCGGACCTCATCAGGATCGACACGACCAACCGGGGCGGCGGAGACTGCCGCGAGCGGCCCGCCGCCGAATACGTCGCCGAACGGCTCGCCGCCGCCGGCCTGGAGCCGCTCCTGCTGGAGCGCACCCCGGGCCGTACCAACGTCGTCGCCCGGATCGCGGGCACCGACCCGTCCGCCGACGCCCTGCTCGTCCACGGCCACCTCGACGTGGTCCCCGCCGAAGCCGCCGACTGGAGCGTGGGCCCCTTCTCCGGCGAGGTCCGGGACGGGGTCGTCTGGGGGCGCGGCGCCGTCGACATGAAGAACATGGACGCGATGGTGCTGGCCGTCGTACGGGCCTGGGCCCGCGCGGGGGTCCGCCCGCGCCGGGACATCGTGATCGCCTACACCGCCGACGAGGAGGACAGCGCCGTCGACGGCTCCGGCTTCCTCGCCGACCACCACCCGGAACTCTTCGAGGGCTGCACGGAGGGCCTGAGCGAATCCGGCGCCTTCACCGTCCACACCGGCCCCGGCCGCGCCCTCTACCCGATCGCCGCCGGCGAACGCGGCACCGCCTGGCTGAAGTTGACCGCGCGCGGCACCACCGGTCACGGCTCCAAGCCCAACAAGGCCAATGCCGTCAGCCGGCTGGCCGCCGCCGTCGCCCGGATCGGCGCGTACGAATGGCCGGTCCGGCTCACCGACACGGTGGCCGCCTGCATCACCGAACTGGCCGCCCTCCAGGGCCTGTCGGTCGACCCGCGGCGCCCCGGCCTCGACCTCGACACGGTCCTCGGCAAACTGGGCCCGGCCGCCACCCTCGTCGAGGCGACGATCCGCAACAGCTCCAACCCGACCATGCTCAGCGCCGGTTACAAGCTGAACGTGATCCCCGGGGAGGCCACCGCCTTCGTCGACGGACGCATGCTGCCCGGCGGGGAAGCCGAGTTCACCGCCGCCCTCGACGAGCTCACCGGTCCCGACGTCACCTGGGAGTTCCACCACAGGGAGGTCGCGCTCGAAGCTCCCGTGGACGGGCGGACGTACGCCGTGCTCCGCGAGTCCGTCGAGCGGTTCGACCCGGACGGGCACGTGGTCCCCTTCTGCATGGCGGGCGGCACCGACGCCAAGCAGTTCTCCCGGCTCGGCATCACCGGCTACGGCTACTCCCCGCTGAAGCTGCCACCCGGCTTCGACTACTGGTCCCTCTTCCACGGAGTGGACGAGCGGGTCCCCGTCGAGGCGCTGCACTTCGGCGTCCGCGTCCTCGACCGCGCGCTGCGCGCCCTGTGAGCGGGGCCCGCTGATGTCCGCGACGCCGACCTGTCCCTACGGGAGCTGGCCCTCGCCCATCGACGCGGGCCTCGCCGCCTCGCGCGACGGACGGCCCGAGTACCTCGGCGCGGTCGGCCCCGAAGTGTGGTGGACCGAGCCCCGGCCGCGGGAGGCGGGCCGCCGCGCCCTCGTGCGCCGCCGCCCCGCCGGCAGCGGCAGCGAGGTCAGCGAGCTGCCCGCGCCGTGGGACGTGCGCAGCCGGGTCACCGAGTACGGCGGTCTGCCCTGGGCGGGAGCCGAACGGGCCACCGGCGGGCCCCTGTTGGTGTTCGTGCACTTCGCCGACCAGCGGCTGTACGCGTACGAGCCGGACGCGCCCGGTGCCCCCGGACCCCGGCCCCTGACCCCGGTGTCCGCGACGGGCGGCGGGCTGCGCTGGGCCGACCCGGTGCTGCGCGGCGACGAAGTGTGGTGCGTGCTGGAGGAGTTCACCGGGCCCGCGCCGACCGACGTGCGCCGGGTCCTGGCCGCCGTACCGCTGGACGGGTCGGCGGCCGCGGACCGGACGGCCGTGCGGGAGCTGACCGGCGACCGGCACCGCTTCACCACCGGCCCCAGGATCTCCCCGGACGGCCGGCGGGCGGCCTGGCTGGTGTGGGACCACCCCCTGATGCCCTGGGACGGTACCGAGCTGCAACTGGCCGAGATCACCGCCGACGGGCGACTGGCGGGGCCCCGGACGGTCCTCGGCGGCCCCGACGAGTCCGTGGCCCAGGTCGACTGGACGGCCGACGGAACGCTCCTGGCGGTCAGTGACCGCGGCGGCTGGTGGAACCCGTACCGGGTCGACCCGGACACGGGGTGGGCCGTCAACCTGTGCCTGCGGGAGGAGGAGTTCGGAGGAGCCCTGTGGAAGCCCGGGCTGCGCTGGCTCGCACCGCTGCCCGACGGGCTCGTCGCCGTGCTGCACGGCCAGGGCTCCTCGGTGCTCGGCATCCTCGACCCCGAGAGCGGCGACCTGGTCGACGCGGCCGGGCCGTGGACGGCCTGGCAGCCGACGCTCGCCGTGCACGGCAGCCGGGTCTACGGGGTCGCCGCCAGCCCGCGCAGCGCCTACGAGGTCGTCGAGCTGGACACCGCCACCGGGCACGCCAGGGTCGTCGGCGCGCAGGGCGCGGACCCGGTGGACCCGGCCTACTACCCCGAGCCGCTGAGCCGGACCTTCCTCGGCCCGGACAACCGGCAGATCCACGCGCACGTCTATCCGCCGCACCACCCGTCCTGCCGGGCCGCCGCCGACGAACTGCCCCCGTACGTGGTGTGGGCGCACGGCGGACCCACCGACCACGTGCCGCCCGTACTCGACCTGCACATCGCCTACTTCACCTCCCGCGGGATCGGCGTGGTGGAGGTGAACTACGGCGGCTCCACCGGCTACGGCCGCGCCTATCGGGAGCGGCTGCGCGAACAGTGGGGCGTGGTGGACGTGGAGGACTGCGCGGCGGTGGCCCGGGCGCTGGCCGCCGAGGGCACCGCCGACCCCGTCCGGCTCGCCATCCGCGGCGGCAGCGCGGGCGGCTGGACGGCGGCGGCCTCGCTGGCCGCGACCGACCTGTACGCCTGCGCGGCGATCATCTACCCGGTGCTGGACCTGCGCGGCTTCGCCGAGGAGACCCACGACCTGGAGTCCCGCTACATCGACGGCCTGGCGGGGCCGCCGCAGACCCTCGCCGTCGTGTGCCGCGAGCGTTCCCCGGTGGCCCGGGCCGACCGGATCACGGCGCCGTTCGTCCTGCTGCAGGGGCTGGACGATCCGGTGTGCCCGCCGGCGCAGGCGGAGCGGCTGCTCGCCGCGATGCGGGGCCGGCCGGTGCCGCACGCCTATCTCGCCTTCGAGGGCGAGGGCCACGGCTTCCGCCGGGCGGACACGATGATCCGGGCGCTGGAGGCGGAACTGTCGCTCTACGCGCAGGTCTTCGGGATCGAGCGCAGTGACGTGCCGCGCCTCGCGCTGGACACGACCTGAGGGACGCCCGATCCCGGGCCGGGCGACACCCCCTAGCCTGGGAGGATGACCGTTTCGATCTACGTCCGGGAGGGCGGGCGCGTCGGCCTGCGCCCCTACCGGCAGGCCGACGGGGCCGAGTTCACCGCGCGGGTGCGCGAGAGCCGGGACCTGCACCGCCCCTGGCTGTTCCCGCCCGCCACCGTCGAGGAGTACGAGGCCTACGCGGCACGGCTGACCGGGGGCGAGGACCGCACCGGGTTCCTCGTGTGCGAACTCGCCACCGGCGCCCTGGCCGGCTTCGTCAACGTCAACAACATCGTGCGGGGCGCCTTCGAGTGCGGGGCCCTGGGCTACGGGGCCTTCGCGCACGCCGCGGGCCGCGGGCTCTTCCGCGAAGCCCTCGGCCTGGTACTGGACCACGCCTTCGCCCCCGAGGGGGAGGGCCTCGGCCTGCACCGGCTGGAGGCCAACGTCCAGCCCGGCAACGCCGCCTCGATCGCGCTGGTCCGCGGCGCCGGATTCCGGTTGGAGGGGCTCTCCCCGGAGTTCCTCCGCGTCGACGGCGCCTGGCGCGACCACGAACGCTGGGCCGTCACCGCCGGGATGCGACGCCCGCGATGACACCGCCCGCTCGGCGGATCGCCGCCCGCCACGGCGCCCGATCGCGCAGGATGGGGGGATGCGCACCCTCGTACTGCTCGATGCACCGTCCAACCTGGGTCTGCGGCCACCCGCCCCCGGGACCGTCCCCGGCGTCTACAAACTCGCGGGCGCCCTGCGCGAACAGGGCCTGCTGAGCAGGCTCGGGGCACGTGAGGGAGGCGTCGTGGTGCCTCCCCGCTACGACCGGGGAGACTGGGAGGAGGGCGACGGCGTCTTCAACGCCGGGGCGATCGCCGCGTACACCGTCACCCTCGCCGACCGCATCGAAGCGCACCTGCGGGCCGGGGAGTTCCCCGTGGTCCTCGGCGGGGACTGTTCCATCCAGCTCGGCGCCTCCCTCGCCATGCGCCGCACCGGCCGCTACGGTCTCGCCGCCGTCGACGGTTCCGCGGACTTCCGCCACCCCGGCAACACCGCCGTCAACGGTCCCGTCGGGGCCGCCGGAGGCGAGGAACTGGCCCTGGCCACCGGCCGCGGACAGGCCTCCCTCAGCGACCTGGAGGGCCTCGCGCCGTACCTGCGCGACGAGGACGTACGGCTCTTCGGGCTCCGCGACGGTGACGCGGACCTGCTGGAGCTGGCGGAGGCCGGGATCTTCGCCGCCACCGTCGGCGAGATCCGCCGGCGCGGCGCCGCGGCCGTGGCCCGGTCGGCCCTGGACGGGCTGCATCCGCCCGTCACCGACGGGTTCTGGGTCCACCTGGACGCCGACGTGCTCGACCCGGAGGTGATGCCCGCCGTGGACAGCCCCGACCCCGGGGGACTGCGGCCGCAGGAGGTCGCCGACCTGCTGGCGGTCCTGGTGGGATCCCCGCGGTGCGTGGGGCTGAACGTGACCGTCTACGACCCTGACCTCGATCCGGACGGCCGTGCGGGTGCGCTCCTGGCGGACCTGGTGGCGGGCGCCTTTGCGTAATCCTGACCGGTGGTGATCCGCGGAACCCCTGTGCACCGGCCGCCGTGGCGTGTTCCATTTCCTCATGGCCACCACCGTCCGACGCGCCGTACTGACCCTCCCCGCAGCCCCGTTGGGCTCCGACAACCCGCTGCCCGCCCTGCGCGCGCCCGACGGGGTGCACGACCTGGACGAGCGCTCCCGCGGCGGCCTGCCCCGCGACATGGCCCGGCAGATCGGCTACGAGCCGCTGCGCTCGCTGCTGCCCCTACGGATCCGCGACGGGTACCGGCGCGAGCGCGCGGAGCGGGAGTTCGAGGCCGTCGTCATCGAGAACGAGCACCTGCGGGTCACCGTGCTGCCGGGGCTGGGCGGACGGGTCCACTCGCTCGTCCACCTGCCGACCGGGCGCGAACTGCTGTACCGCAACCCGGTGTTCCAGCCCGCGAACTTCGCGCTGAACGGCGCCTGGTTCTCCGGCGGCATCGAGTGGAACACCGGAGCGACCGGCCACACCACCCTCTCCTGCGCCCCGTTGCACGCCGCGCTGGTCCCGGCCCCGGACGGCGGCGTGATGGTCCGGCTGTGGGAGTGGGAGCGGCTGCGCGACCTGCCGTTCCAGGTGGACCTGTGGCTCCCCGAGGACTCGCCGTTCCTGTACGTCGGCGTCCGCGTCCGCAATCCGCACGAACGGCCCGCCCCCGTGTACTGGTGGTCCAACACCGCCGTTCCCGAGGACCCGGGCAGCCGTGTCCTGGCCCCCGCGGACGAGGCCTGGCACTTCGGGTACGAGCGTTCGCTGCGCCGGATCCCCGTGCCGGAGTGGCAGGCCGCGGACCGTACGTACCCGCTGCGCAGCGAGTACCCGGCGGACTACTTCTACGAGGTCCCCGAGGGGGCGCGGCCCTGGATCGCCTCCCTCGACGCCGCCGGGCACGGCCTCGTGCAGACCTCCACCGGGCGGCTGCGGGGGCGCAAGCTGTTCGTGTGGGGCGCGGGCGGCGGCGGGCGGCGCTGGCAGGAGTGGCTGACGGAACCGGGCACCGGCGGGTACGCGGAGATCCAGGCAGGGTTGGCCCGGACCCAGCTGGAACACGTACGGCTGGAGGGCGGGGCGGAGTTCAGCTGGCTGGAGGCGTACGGGCCGCTGTCGGCGGAGCCGTCGGCGGTGCACGGCGCCGACTGGGCGGCGGCCCGCGGCGCCGCCGAGGACGCGCTGGACGCCGTACTGCCGCGCGAGCGCGTGGACGCGGCGTACGAGGCGTGGCGCGGCCACGCCGACACCGAACCGGGGGAGCGGTTGGCGGCCGGCTCGGGGTGGGGCGCGCTGGAGGTGCTGTGCGCCGGGCACCGGCTGCCGGGCACGCCGTTCGAGGAAGCCACGCTGGGCGACGAGCAGGAGCCGTGGCTGGAGCTGTGGCGCACGGGCGTGCTGCCCGCCCCGCGCCGGGTGGTCCCGCCGGGCCCGAGCCTGGTCGCCGCGCACTGGCGCGACATGCTGGAGACGGCGCCCGCGGACCCCTTGACGGAGTACCACCTGGGGGTGGCCCAGTGGCACGCGGGGGACACCGCCCAGGCGGTGCGCAGCTG
Source organism: Streptomyces sp. WAC03905 (assembly GCF_057371075.1). NCBI lineage: Bacteria > Bacillati > Actinomycetota > Actinomycetes > Kitasatosporales > Streptomycetaceae > Streptomyces > Streptomyces sp. WAC03905. The sequence continues at coordinate 1,513,867 of NZ_JBXYDZ010000003.1, read as the reverse complement.
GGAGCGCGGGCTGGCGCTCGCCCCCTCGCAGTGGCCGCTGCTGCGCTGCCTGGCGGTGGCGGACGCGCTGGCGGGCGATGCGGCGCGGGCCGCGGACAGGTTCGCGGCGGCCTTCGAGGACCTGGCCGCGGAGAGCCGCGGGGGCGAGCCGTGGACGGCGGCGGAGTCGGCGCTCGGCCAGGAGGCGATGGCCGCGCTGCTGGCTGCGGGCCGGACGGAGCAGGCCCGGTCCGTCTGGGACCGGCTCCGCCCGGCCCTGCGCGAACAGGGCCGCTTCCGGCTGCTGGCGGCCCGGCTGCTCGCGGCGGAGGGCCACGTCCGGGCGGCCCGCCGGGTCTTCGACGAGGGCTTCGAGCTCCCCGATCTGCGCGAGGGCGAGGAAACCCTGTCCGAACTCTGGTCCGCCCTCACGGACTGCCCCCTGCCCGCCCGCTACGACTTCCGCATGCGGCCGGCTGTTTCCTGATGTCGTCGAGGCGGAGGGTGAACTGTTTGCCCGACCGGTGCCGGTTGTTGACGGGTTCCTCGTTGAACTGTCGGGTTCCTCGTTGAAACCGAAGTCCGCCGGGCCCAGGCACCGGCTGACGAACCAGTGCGCCGCACCGGCGCCGAGCGCGAACACGAGGCCGGCGACCACGGCGGTCCTCACGAGGAGCGCCTTCCGGCTCCGGGCCCGGCGGTGCCGGCGGAGCGGACGGCTGCGGCGCTGCGGTCATGGGGCGGTCTCCCGGTCGTGCGTGGTGCGGTGCCGTGCGGTGCGCCGTACGCACGGACGTGGGCACGCCATAGCCCCAGGTGGGAGGCTGCCGCCGTGGCCGCGGCCACCGCTCAGGCGCGGCAGAGGATTTCGGCGTTCAGGACCGCGAACCAGGCGTCCGGGGAGGTGCCCCAGGTGCGCCAGGCGTGCGCGGCGGCGGCCAGGTCGGCGGTGGTCGCGTGGCCGCCCCGGACGGCGACGTCCGCGTACGCGGAGGCCTCCGTGCGGTCGGCCCACAGGGCGGACCACCACGACGTCTCCTCCGGGGTGGCGAAGCACCAGGCGGTGGCCGAGGAGGTCACGTCCGTGAAACCGGCCTGCCGGGCCCAGGACCGCAGGTGGCGGCCCGCGTCGGGCTCGCCGCCGTTGGCGCGGGCCACCCGCCGGTACAGGTCCAGCCACGCGTCCAGTCCCGGCGTCGCCGGGAACCAGGTCATCGCCGCGTAGTCCGCGTCCCGCGCGGCGACGATCCCGCCCGGCCGGCACACCCGCCGCATCTCGCGCAGCGCCCGTACCGGGTCCCCGACGTGCTGCAGCACCTGATGGGCGTGGACCACGTCGAAGGAGTCGTCCGGGAAGTCCAGGGCGTGCACGTCCGCGACGGCGAAGGACACCGCCTCCTCCAGACCGCGCTCGGCCACATGGGCCCGCGCCTGCGCCAGGACGTCCCCGGCCGCGTCGACGGCGGTGACCCGGCCGCCCGGTGCGACCCGCTCGGCCAGGTCCGCCGTGATCGTGCCCGGACCGCAGCCCACGTCCAGCACCGCCTTTCCGGGACGCAGCTCCCCGATCAGGTAGGCGGCCGAGTTCTCTGCCGTGCGCCAGCGGTGCGAGCGCAGGACCGACTCGTGGTGGCCGTGCGTGTAGACGGCGGTCTCCCCGGCGGTGTTCGTGGCTGCGTTCGTGGCTGCGTTCGTGGCGTCCATGGCTGTGCCCCTCCTCGTCGAAGCGTGGACACCACCGTAAGTGATCAGTTCGTCATGTGAGATACGCGTTTTGACATATGGACAGGATGTCGGTGCGGCAAGGGCTCCGGGCGGGTCGGTGGCAGGGCGTGGCGGGGGGCGAGGAGAGGTGCCCCCGGGGGCGTCACCCCCGGCGACGCGGTGCCGGCCGGCGTCCCGCGGGCCGCGGACGCCGGGGCCGGGTTGGTCGCGATGGTGGGCCGCCCGGGCTTGGGGGGTGTCCGGCGGATCAAGGTCGGACACCCCCTAGCCCGGGTCGGCGACCCGAACGGCGACGCCCGACAACGGGCATAGGTGACCGAATAATCGTATAAAGGTCAGGGTCGGCGGAGTGCGGCGCCACGAACGCGGGAGGCGGACAGCGGTGGAGGGGATGCAACGCACGACGGCGCAGGGCCGCGGCCCGGTCCGTTACGGCCCGCCCGCGCCGCAGCCCGGCCTGCCCGTGCTCTCCGAACTGATCTCCGTCCTCGGCGCGGCCGCCGGCCGCTCCTCGCCCCAGCCCCCGGGCGGCGGCCGTTCGCTGCGCCGGGCCGCCTGCCGGTACTGGGGCCGCCGCGGACTGGCCACCACCCCCGAGCATGTGGCGGCGGGCCCCGGCGCCCCGGCGCTGCTCCTGGCCCTCCTCGGGGCGCACGGGGGCGACGTGATGCTGCCCCGGCCCTGCCCCGCCTGGTGGACCCCGCAGGTGCGGCTCCTGGGACGACGGGCCTACCACGTGCCGACCCCGGCCGAGTGCGGCGGCGTACCGGACCCCTACGCCCTGCTGGAGACGGTACGGCGGGTGCGCGCCGAGGGCGGCGACCCGCGGGTCCTGCTGCTGTCGGTCGCCGACGACCCGACCGCGACCGTGCCGCCGCCCGAACTGGTGCGCGAGGCCTGCGAGGCCGCCGAGAGCGCAGGACTGTTCGTCGTCAGCGACGAGAGCTGGCGCGACACCGTCCACCGGCCCCACGACGACCTCGTCCTCAGCCCCGCCGAGATGCTGCCCGAACGGAGCGCCGTCCTCGTCGACCTGTCCGGCGCGCTGCTCCCCGCCGGCTGGCCCGCCGCCGTGGTCCGTTTCCCCGCCACCCCGCAGGGGGCCCGGCTGCACGCCCACACCCTCGACGTCCTCACCGCCACCGGCGCGATGGTCGCCGGGCCCGTCGCCGGCGCGGCGGCCCACGCCCTCGACGAACCCGACGCCGTCGCGGCCCGGGCGTACGCGGCCGCCCGCCTGCACGGCCTGGTGGCCGCCGCCGCGCACCGCGAGATCCGCGCCGCGGGGGCCCTGGCCCGGCCCCCGCAGGCCGGCCGTCACCTCTACGCCGACCTCGACCCGCTGCGCGACGGGCTCGCCCGGCACGGGGTCGGCGACGCCCTGGAGCTGGAGGACTGGCTCGGCGGGCGGCTCGGCGCACCCACCCCCGGCGGGCAGCGGTTCGGGGACGAACTGGGCGCGCTGCGCGTGAGGTTGTCCACCGGCCCGCTGCTGGGCGTCACCCCCGAGGAGCGGCTGGCCGCCCTCACCGCCCCCGATCCGCTCGCACTCGCCCACGTACGGAGCTTCCCTGGACCTCCTCGGATCGGTCCTGGCCGGGCTGGCCTGACCCCCGGGAGGCCCGCGCCCCCGCCCCCCCCGACCCCGCGACCAAGGTGAACGGAGACCCCCGATGAGCGACCGGACGGACGCCGCCCCCGCACCCGCCCCGGCCGCCCCCGCCGCGGGGCCCGCCCGCCCGGCCGCCGCCACCGCGCGGGAACCCGGCCCGTCCGCGCCGCGCCCCATCGGCGAACACCGCCGCTGGCCCCGCTCGTTCGCCGACCGGCTGACCACCCCGCTGCCCGGGGTCCGTGCCTTCGCCCGGCTCGCCCGCGAGGGCGCCTTCCGGCCCGGGCCCGAAGGGCTGCGCGGCATCCCGGACCTGCCCTACGCGCCGGGCCCGCTGCCCGCGACGGCCCCCGGCTCGGTGTCCGTCACCTGGGCCGGGCACGCCAGCTGGATCGTGCGGACCGGCGGACTGACCGTGCTCACCGACCCCGTCTGGTCCCGGCGGATCCTCGGCACCCCGGCCCGGATCACGCCCGTCGGGGTGCGCTGGGAGGACCTCCCGCCCGTCGACGCGGTCGTGATCAGCCACAACCACTACGACCACCTCGACGCCCCCACCCTCAGGCGCCTGCCCCGCGACACCGCCCTGTTCGTCCCGGCGGGCCTCGCGGGCTGGTTCCGCCGCCGCGGCTTCACCCGGGTCACCGACCTCGACTGGTGGGAGGCGGCCGAACTGGACGGCGTACGCTTCGAGTTCGTCCCCGCCCACCACTGGTCGAAGCGGTCCCTGACCGACACCTGCCGGTCCCTGTGGGGAGGCTGGGTCCTCACCGACACCCTGAGCCCGGTCCCGAGGAAGGTCTACTTCGCCGGGGACACGGGCTACGGCCGGTGGTTCCGGGAGATCGGCCGCCGCCACCCCGGCATCGACCTCGCGCTGCTGCCCGTCGGCGCGTACGCACCGCGCTGGTGGCTCGGCGACGTGCACGCCGACCCGGAGGAGGCCGTGCAGGCCTGCCTCGACCTCGGGGCCCGGCGGATGGCCCCCATGCACTGGGCGGCCTTCGTCCTCTCCGCCGAACCGGTGATGGAACCCCTGCACCGCACGCTGGCGGCCTGGGCCCGCGCGGACCTGCCCCGGGAGGACCTCTGGGACCTCCCGGTCGGAGCCTCCCGCACCCTCCCGGACCCGGCTACCGCCCGAAGGCCGTAGCGGAGGGTCCGTCCTGCGGGAGGAACCGGGACTGCCCTCGCGGCCGGTCGGGTCTGCCCTCGGGTACCTGGCGTCCACCGGGTCGCCCGGCGTATGCAGGACCAGGACGTACGCGAGACGCAGGCAGGACACGGGCATCACGTACGGCTCCGGTTCCCCGACGAAGGAAGCGCCAGTGCATAACCACGCGAAGGCCAGGTCGAACGCCACCGAGGACGCCCGGTCGACGGTCCGCGGGCCGGTCACCGCACCCCCCGTACGGGCCTCCGGGCTCCTCGGGCTGCAGGCGACGGTGGGGAACGCGGCGGTCGTACAGCGTCTGAAGCAGCAGCACCGGCACGGTGCCGGGTGCGGCCACGAGGCGGAGGAGGCGCCGGTCCAGCGCTCGGCCGTGCACGACGTGGTGCGGGGCGGCGGCAGGCCGCTGGACGGCAGAACGCGCGCGGACATGGAGAGCCGGCTGGGCGCCGACTTCTCCGACGTCCGCATCCACGACGACAGCGCGGCGAAGGCGTCGGCGGCCGAGGTGGGCGCCCGGGCCTACACCAGCGGGAACCACGTGGTGATCGGGGAGGGCGGCGCCGACAGGCTCACGCTCGCCCACGAACTCACCCACGTGATCCAGCAGCGCCGGGGCCCCGTGGCCGGTACGGACAACGGAGCGGGCCTGCGGGTCTCCGACCCCTCCGACCGCTTCGAGCGGGAGGCGGAGAGCAACGCGCGCCGCGCCATGAGCGGAGCGGCGCCGAGGACCGAGCTGCACGCACAGGAGACGGGCCGGGCCGACCGGGGGGCGGCCCACGACTCGGTCCAGCGCTGGGCGGTGCAGGCCGGCGCGAACCAGCAGCACATGACGGTCTCGGCGAACGGCGTCTTCGCCGTCCCGAGCGACGACGCCACGTCGATCTGGATCCGCGTCAGCGCGCCCGCGGGGTCCTACTCCCCGGCCCTGCGCCCGACCGGCACGGCGCAGCAGGCCCTCTTCGGCGGCACGGAGCTGTACCAGGAGCACGAGCTTGCGCGGAACATCCTGGACGACTGCCTCCACACGGCCGAGGAGATCATGCACAACGCCGTCGGAGAGCTGGCCGACGGCGCGAACAGCAACGTCCGTACGAGCGCCGGGCTCAAGGCCTTCGGCATGTCGGACGAGCAGAACCGCGACCGCGCGGGCGACTTCCAGGGGGCGACGGACCGCGACGCCAGCCCGGTGGTGGGACAGGCCTACCTGATGCTCGCCATGAACCCCGGGGAGCAGATCATGTCGCAGTACCACGCCGCGGCGGTGGTGGGCATGGACGGCCAGGACACGGTGACGATGGAGGCCTTCGCCGGAAGCGGCCAGACCGCCGCGAACCCGATGACGTACACGATCGGCACGGTGGCCTCCTTCCACGACTACTGGACGGGCGCGTACTACACCCCGAACTACCCGGGGGTCACCATGAAGACCGTGGTCATCGTCAAGCGCGGCAAGGGCCGCCGGGTGGCGACGGGCTCGGAACAGCCGGCCAACCCGAACGTCGCCTAGGTCCTGTCGTCGAAGTGGCGCCGCGGGCCAGGTGCAACTTTGACGACAGGGCCCGGGCGGCGGACACCCTCTGAGCAGGGGGAGAGCGCCGGGGGCGGGTGACGGCCGCGTCGGCGCGGCCCCGCGGCGGCGGGCATTGGAGTGGCCGGGGCGGGCTGCGGTGGCGTGGCTCCCGCGTCCTCGGGCGGGGGTTCCTAGGGTCGGCGGGGGTACGGCACCGGGCCGACCGTCCAGATCAGGTGGGTGAGTCGTGGAACGCATGACGGACCAGGCGCGAACGATCGGTCCCCCGGCCCCCGCGGGACGCACCGCCGCCCGGTGGTGGACCGGCCGGCTGGCCGCCGCCGTAGGGCTGCTGGTGCTGTGCGCCCTCCCGGCGGGGGCGGCGGGCGCCGCGCAGCCGGGAGACGCGGGATCCCCCGCCGGACCGCCGCTGTACGTGTCCGACTACGGCAACAACCGCGTGGTCTCCCTGCCCGCGGACGGCGGCGCCGACGACCAGAGCACCGTGCCCCTCGACGGCCTCGTGCGGCCGACCGGCCTCGCCTGGGACGCCGCGGGCCGGCTCTACGTCTCCGACACCGGCAACAACAGGGTGGTCGTCCTGCCGCCGGACGGCGGGGAACAGTCCGTCGTTCCCGCCACGGACCTGTCGCGCCCGCTGGGGCTCGCCGTCGACGCGGCCGGGAACCTCTTCATCGCCGACAGCTTCAACGACCGGGTCGTGGAGGTCGCCGCGGACGGGAGCGGCCAGAGCACCGTCCCCACCACCGGGCTGCTACACCCCTGGGGGCTGGCCATCGCGCCCGACGGGAGCCTGTACGTCTCCGACTTCGTCAACGACCGGGTCGTGAAGGTGGCCGCGGACGGCAGCGGCCAGAGCACCGTGGCGACCACCGGACTCTCCCAGCCGACCGGACTGGCCCGCAACGCCGTCGGCGACCTCTACATCGCGGACAGCGGCAACAACCGGGTCGTGAAGGTGCCGGCGGACGGCGGCCCGCAGACCACGGTGCCCGTCACCGGCCTGAACTCCCCGCTGGGCCTCGCGCTCGACGGCTCCGGCGGGCTGTACGTGGCCGACGGCTTCAACAACCGTGTCGTGCGGGTCCGCGAGAGCGGCGGCGGCCAGATCACCCTCGCCTTCACCGGCCTCAACACCCCCACCGGCCTCGCCTTCCCCCCGACGGCCGCCCGCCCGAAGGACTAGGGGGTGTCCGGGCGCAGGCGGCGCCAGGCCGCCGGGCCGGCGCTGACCAGCAGCGCCAGGGCGACCGCCACGGCCACGCCCTTCCACGGCTCCGAGAACAGCGAACCGCCCAGGATGCCGATCAGGCAGTACGTGGCCGCCCAGGCCAGGCACGCGGGACCGTCCCCGCGGGCGAACCGGCGCAGCGGCAGCTCGGCCAGCAGACAGGCCAGCATCACCGGGATCCGGCCCGCCGGGACCAGCCGGGACAGCACCAGCACCATGACCCCGTGCTCGTCCAGCTTGGTCTGCGCCTGCTCCAGCCGCTCGGGCGCGGCGCGGTCGCGCAGCGCCCTCAGCCACCGCGACCCGCCCCGGGAACGCACCCCGCGCTGCCCGAGCCAGTACAGGGCCAGGTCCCCCGTGAAGGCGGCCAGCGCCGACACCGCGAACACCGGCAACACCCCGTACGGCGGCGACTGGTGGTGGAACGCCACCACCGCCGCCGAACTCACCAGCGCCCCGGTGGGGATCACCGGCACCAGCGCGCCCAGCGCCACCAGCACGAACAGCGCCGGGTAGCCCACCGCCTGCTGGGTGGTCTCCGGCGGCACCTGGCCGGTCCCCGCCGCCGCGGAGGCCGCCACCGCCGCAGCAGCCGTCAGGTCCCGGAGCGTCACGGCAGCCGCACCCGCTCGCCGTGCACCGGCACCCGTACGGCCGTCCGGGGCGCCAGCCGCCGCGCGAACCGCTCGAACTCCTCGCCCGGCGCGTGGAACTCGTGCGGGCGCACCGCGTCCATCCCCACCGGCCAGTACGTCCCGTAGTGCACCGGCACCGCGGCCGCCGGCGACAGCTGCGCCAGCGCCCGCGCCGCCCGCCCGGCGTCCAGGTGCCCCGGCCCCAGGTACGGGCCCCAGCCGCCCACCGGCAGCAGCGCCACGTCCACCGGTCCGACCTCCTCGGCCATCGTGTCGAACAGGCCGGTGTCCCCGGCGAAGTAGGTCCGCGCCGCGCCCTGGACCACGTATCCGAGGGCGGGCGCGAGCTGCGGTCCGAACGGCAGCCGCCGCCCGTCGTGCCGGGCGCTGACCGCGCGGACCCGTACGCCCGGCCCGACGTCGGTCTCCTCGCCCGGCGCCGTCTCCGTCACCGCCAGCCCGCGCCGCCCGGCGAGCCGGGCCAGTCCCGGGACCGCCCGCCGCGCCCCGCGCGGCACCAGGAGCCGGGTCCCGTGCGCGAGCCGCCCCAGCGACGGCAGGTGCAGGTGGTCCGCGTGCAGGTGCGAGACCAGCACCACGTCCGCCACCGCAGCCTCGGGCGGCGGGAGCGCCCCGCGGCGCCGCCGCAGGTGCGCGAGCCGCCGCGTGAACAGCGGGTCCGTCAGCAGCCGCACCCCGGAATCCTCGACGGTGCACGCCGCATGGCCCCACCAGGTGATCTCCACCGGCACCAGGCCCTCCCTCCCTCGACGTCCCACCGGCTCGGACTCTCCTACCCATCATGCCGGGCCGCAGGCTCCCGCCACCGCTCCGCAACCGGAACCCGGCAGCCCCTCCTCTCGGGCGGCGGATCGGAGTAGGGTCCGGCGGCATGGAAGAGTTGCGCGTGGCCGCGATCGCCAGCCTGGCCCCGCTCGAAGACCTGGACGCCGACCCCTTCGCCGTGGACACCCGCGGCCAGTACGCCGTGTGCGCCCGCTGGGCGGCCGACCGGGGCTACGTCGTGACCAAGCAGCTGCTCGTCTACGGGCTGCGCGCCGACCACTGCGGCTTCTGGTCCGACATCGACGCCGGCCGGGTCGACCTGTTCGTCGCCGCCAACGAGCGGGTCCTGGCCCGCGCCCTGGGCTGCGTCGAGGAGTTCACCGCCGAGTGCGAGCGGCGCGGTGTGCGCCTGGAGACCGCCGGGGACGAAGAGCCCCGCTACACCTCCGAGATGAAGGCCGAGGTGCACCGCCGGCTGTCCATGCCGACCGCCGGATACGACGGGACCTGACCGGCGCTCCCGGCTCCGCACCACCTCGGCCGCGACCCTCCCGTCACCACCCTTCCCGGTCGCCCGGCCGGTCCGCCGCCGCTGTGCGAGCCTGGAGTCGGACGACGAACCCCGGGGGTGGTGGCACGGTGCGGCGACGAAGGTGGCGGACGACGGGCAACGCCCTGGTGCGGGTGCTCATCGTCTGGGCGGTGTCCACCCTCACCATGCTGGCCCTGGCCGGGATCCTGCCGGACTTCCGGCTCCAGTCCGACGACGGCGACAGCATCACGCAGATCGGCCTCACCGCCGCCTGGGGCGCCGGCGCCTTCGGCCTGCTGACCGCCCTGGTCTGGCCCGCGGTCGTCCGGGCCCTGCTGCTCGTCCCGGCCCTCGTGCTCGGGCTGCTCGTCTTCTTCCTGAACGGCTCGCTCCTGCTGCTCGCGCTCCGGCTGATCCCCGACGGGCGGGGTGAGGCGGCACCCGAGACGGCCGTCGTCGTGGCCGCGGTGATGTCGGCGGTGGCCTCGGCGACCTCCACCGCGCTCGCGGTGCGCGACGACGAGGCGTACCGGCGCCGGCTCTACCGGCTCGCCGACCGCCGCCGCCGGCGGCAGGGCCGCGGGGGCGTGCCCCGCACCGGGGCGCCCGCGCCCGGGCTGCTGGTCGTCCAACTCGACGGGGTCGGACACGAGGTGCTGCGCGACGCCTGCAACAGCGCGCTGATGCCCACCGTCGCCGGCTGGCTGGAGCGCGGCCACCGCCTCACGCCCTGGCGCACGGACTGGTCCAGCCAGACCGGCGCCAGCCAGCTCGGCATCCTGCACGGCTCCACCTTCGACGTGCCCGCCTTCCGCTGGTACGAGAAGGAGACCGGCGAGGTGATGGTCTGCAACCGGCCCACCAGCGCCGCGGAACTCCAGCGGCGGGCCGTCGAACGCACCGGGGACGGCGGGCTGCTCACCCTCGACGGGGCCAGCCGCGGCAACCTGTTCAGCGGGGGCGCGGACCAGCTGGCGCTCGTGCTCTCGGTCTCGGCCCGGCGCGGCCGCGCCAACCGGTCCCGCGCGGGCTACTTCGCGTACTTCTCCGATCCGGCGAATGCCGTCCGCACCGCCCTGTCCTTCGTCTCCGACGCGGTCCGGGAGATCGTCCAGTCCCTGCGGGCGCGGATCCGCGGCGACCGGCCCCGGGTCTCGCGCGGCGGGCTCTATCCGCTGATCCGAGCCTTCGCGACCGTCGTCGAGCGGGACGTGGTCGTGGCGGCGGTGATCGGCGACATGCTCGCCGGACGCGCCGTGGTCTACGCCGACCTCGTCGCCTACGACGAGGTCGCGCACCATTCCGGCCCGCGCGGCCGGGACACCGACCAGGTGCTGGAGCGCCTCGACCGCAGCCTCGCGCTGATCGCCCGCGTGGCCGAGCACGCGCCGCGCCCGTACCGGATCGTGCTGCTGTCCGACCACGGCCAGAGCCCGGGAGAGACCTTCCTGGCGCGGTACGGGCTCACCCTGAAGGACCTGGTGCGGGCGGGCTGCGGGCTGCCCGTCTCCCGCAAGGCGGGCCGTACCCGCAGCGGGGCCGAGGCGCGCGCCGCCGTCCTTGCGGCGCTGCACCGGCCGGTGGAGGAGGACGAGGAGGCCCGTCCGGGCCCCGGCTCCGACCCGGTGGTGCTGGCCTCCGGCAACCTCGCCCTGATCTCCTTCCCCGACATCCCCGGCCGGGCCTCCCTGGCCCGCGTCGAGCGCACGCACCCCGCGCTGCTGGCGACCCTGGCGAACCACCCGGGCGTGGGCTTCCTGCTGGTGGACGGCGTGGTGCTGGGCCCGCACGGGGCGCGGGCCCGGCTGGACGTGCCCGGCGAGGCGGAGGAACTGCTCGCCGCCTTCGGTCCCGGCGCGGCCGCGGCCGTACGGCGCACCAACGCCTTCCCGCACGTGGCCGACATCATGGTCAACTCGGCGTACGACCCGGACACGGGCGCGGTGCACGCCTTCGAGGAGCAGATCGGCTCGCACGGCGGACTCGGCGGGGAGCAGGGCCGCCCCTTCCTGATGTGGCCCGCCGAGCTGTCGGACCCGGGGGCGGAGCCGGTCGGCGCGGAGGCGGTGCACCGCGTCCTGCGGCGCTGGCTCAGGGAAGCGGACGGGCCGCAGGTGCCGGTCGCGCCGACGGGGGAGGGGTGGGCGCGGGCGTCGGCGTCCCGCGCGGCGGGGCAGTACGCCGCCGCCCCGCCGGCGGAGGGCGGCCGGGGGGCCTGCGAGGACGGGCCGCAGAATCGCCCGCCGGGCGGCCCCCCGAGCGGAATCTTTCCTTCCGATGGGCTGCCCGCACGGGACGAAACCCGCTGATTTGGTACGACCCGCACGGTGGCCGACCATGTGTCGACCCGCCCACCATGTGAGACGACCCGAGGCGCACCACCGATGACCAGCACCGCAGCCCTACCCGCCGAGGCCACCGCACCCCCCGAGCCGGGCCGCGACCCCCACGCCCGACGCTTCGGCCTCCCCATCGCGACCTGCCTGGTCATGGGCAACATCATCGGCGGCGGGATCTTCCTCCTCCCTGCCTCGGTCGCCCCCTTCGGCACCATCAGCCTCGTCGCGTTCGCGGTGCTCACCCTCGGAGCGATCGCCCTCGCACTCGTCTTCGGGCGCCTCGCCCACCGGCACCCGCAGACCGGCGGCCCGTACGTCTACGCCCGCGCGGCCTTCGGCGACTTCGCCGGCTTCCTCGCCGCCTGGAGCTACTGGATCACCTCCTGGGTGTCGAACGCGGCCCTCGCCGTCGCCTCGGTCGGCTACCTCTGCGTCCTCTTCCCGGCCATCGGCGCGCACCAGTGGTCGATGTGCCTGGCGGCCCTGGCCATGCAGTGGCTGCCCGCGCTCGCCAACCTGGCCGGCACGCGCTACGTGGGTGCCGTCCAACTCGTCGCCACCGTGCTGAAGTTCGCCCCGCTGATGCTGGTCGCCGTGGGCGGCCTGTTCTTCTTCGACCCCGCCAACCTCGGCCCGTTCCAGGCGACCGGACAGAGCCCCGCCGGTGCGCTCTCCGCCTCCGCGGCGATCCTGCTCTTCAGCTACCTCGGCGTCGAGTCGGCCGCCGTCAGCGCCGGTGAGGTCCGCGACCCCGCCCGCAACGTCGGCCGGGCCACGATCCTCGGTACCGCCGGCGCGGCCGCCGTCTACCTGCTCGGCACCCTGTCCGTCTTCGGGCTCGTCGCCCACGACAGCCTGGTATCCTCCGAGGCCCCCTTCACCGACGCCGTCAACGCCATGTTCGGCGGCACCTGGGGCGGCACCCTCGTCGCCTGCGCCGCCGTCGTCTCGATGGCCGGCGCCCTCAACGGCTGGACACTGCTCAGCGCCCAGACCCCGTACGCCGCCGCCAAGGACGGCCTCTTCCCCCGCGCCTTCGAGACGAAGCGGCGCGGCGTCCCGGTCGTCGGCGTCGTCGTCACGACCTCCCTCGCCTCGGCCCTGACCGTCTACAACTACACGGCGGGCTCCGACGGCGTCTTCGAGATCCTGGTCCTCGTCACCACCTTCACCGCGACCGTCCCCTACCTGCTCTCCACCGCCGCGCAGATCTACTTCCTGCTCTCCGGCCAGGGCGAGCGCGTCCGGCGCGGACGCCTGGCCCGCGACGGCGCCCTCGCCGTCCTCGCCTTCGGCTTCTCCCTCTGGCTGGTGGCCGGCTCCGGATACGCCGCCGTCTACCAGGGCGTGCTCTTCCTCTTCGCGGGCGTCGCCGTCTACGCCGTGATGGCCGCACGCAGGCAGCGGACAGCCGCCTGACCTGCGCGGTAGCGTGGAAGGACAGGGCCTTTCAGGGGGCGTGAAAGGGTCGCCATGTCCGCGATCAGGGAAAGCATCGAAATCGACCGGAGTCCCGAAGAGGTCTTCGCCTACCTGTCGGACGCCTCCCACCTGCCCGAGTGGCAGAAGAGCGCCGTGTCCGTCAGGGGCGCCGACCACCCGGCCGTCGGATCGCTCATCGCCGTACGGCGGCGCATCGGCCGCCGCGAGTTCCCGACGACCATGGAAGTCACCGAGTACGACCCGCCCAGGACCTGGCACCTCCACGGCACCGACGGCCCGGTCCGCGGCGACGTCCGCGGCACCGTCGAGCCCCTGGGCGACGGGACGCGCTCCCGGCTGACGCTGAGCCTCGACTTCGAGGGCCACGGCATCGGCAGGGTCCTCGTACCGCTCGTCGTGAAGCCGCACGCGCGCAAGGAGATGCCGCTGAACGAGGAGAAGCTCAAGCACCTCCTCGAAACCTGAACCGTGCGGACGCGCCGGAAACAGGATGCCGGGCGACGTGCGGTGTGACCGGACGATGAACGCCGCCCTGCTCGGCACGGCGCTGGGTGCGGTCGCCTCGTACGCCGAGGCCCGCGCCGTACCGCCCCGGCGCGTGGTGTTCTGCGACGCGGCGGCACCGTGCTCCAGGCGGGCGTCGACCTGCTCCAGCGGGCCGCGGACTTCCCGCCCGGAGCGCCGCTGCTGGTGATCACCGACGGCTGGTGCGACACCCTGCGCATCCGCCGCGAACACGCCTTCCTCGTGCCCCGGGGCGCCACCCTGCCGTTCACCCCCCGGGGCCCGGTCTTCCGCCTGTCCTGACGGCCGTCACGGCCGCTGCCTGCGGCCGAGCCGGTAGACGCCGTAGGTGGTGGCGAGGATGACGTCCACGGCCGCCCAGAGGGCGACCAGCAGCCATATGCCGAGCGCGGTGCCGACGTCCCCCGCGTCGCGGCACACTTGCAGGGCGTCCCCCGTCAGCCCCGCACAGGCCTCGGGGTCGGTGTCGGCGCCGTTCAACGCCGCGATGATCCAGACCAGGAAGAACAACTGCACAGCGAGGAAGACCCAGAAGAAGACCCGGTGCGGCCTCCTCGGGCCGGGAGCGGGGCGCACCGCCGGGCCCTCGGGACGCGGACCCCACGTCGGGGGCTGCGCAGGAGGGGGCGGGAGCGGGGTGTCGGCCATGGGCGGAACCTCCTCACGCCACGATCCCACGGCGCGACGCAGCACGCCCCCGGCCCGCACGTGCGCGGGTCGGGGGCGTGCCGGGGGAGATCGACTCAGTCGAGGTAGTCGCGCAGCACCTGCGAACGCGACGGGTGGCGCAGCTTCGACATGGTCTTCGACTCGATCTGGCGGATGCGCTCACGGGTCACCCCGTAGACGCGGCCGATCTCGTCCAGCGTCTTCGGCTGGCCGTCGTTGAGGCCGTAACGCATGGAGACCACGCCCGCCTCGCGCTCCGACAGGGTGCCCAGGATCGACTGGAGCTGCTCCTGCAGGAACGTGAAGGACACCGCGTCCGCGGGCACGACGGCCTCGGAGTCCTCGATGAGGTCACCGAACTCGCTGTCGCCCTCCTCACCCAGCGGGGTGTGCAGGGAGATCGGCTCGCGGCCGTACTTCTGGACCTCGATGACCTTCTCGGGGGTCATGTCGAGTTCCTTGCCCAGCTCCTCCGGGGTGGGCTCGCGGCCCAGGTCCTGGAGCATCTGGCGCTGCACGCGGGCGAGCTTGTTGATGATCTCGACCATGTGCACGGGGATGCGGATCGTGCGCGACTGGTCGGCCATGGCGCGGGTGATCGCCTGCCGGATCCACCAGGTCGCGTACGTGGAGAACTTGAAGCCCTTGGTGTAGTCGAACTTCTCCACGGCGCGGATCAGGCCGACGTTGCCCTCCTGGATCAGGTCCAGGAAGAGCATGCCGCGGCCGGTGTAGCGCTTGGCGAGGGAGACCACGAGACGGAGGTTGGCCTCCAGCAGGTGGTTCTTCGCACGGCGGCCGTCCTCGACGAGGATCTCCAGCTCGCGCTTGAAGGCGGGCTTGTGGTCCTCCTCCTCTTCGAGCTTGTACTCGGAGAAGAGACCGGCCTCGATGCGCTTGGCGAGCTCGACCTCCTGCTCGGCGTTGAGGAGCGGCACCTTGCCGATGAGCTTGAGGTAGTCCTTGACCGGGTCGGCGGTGGCGCCGGCCACCATGACCGTCTGGGCCGGGGCGTCGTCCTCGTCGTCGTCGGACAGCACGAAGCCCTGGGCGCCGGCCTTGGGAGCCTCCTCCTCGGCCTCGTCGACGAGGTCCTCGGCGGCCCAGTCCTCGCCCTCGACGGCCGGGGTCTCGCCCTCGTCGGAGTCCTTGGCGCTCGTCTTCTTCGCCGCGGCGGTCTTCTTCACGGCGGTCTTCTTGGCGGCGGTCTTCTTGACCGTGCGCTTCTTGGGCTCGGCGGCGGCCTCGGCCGGCGCCGCCTCCGCAGCCGCGGCGGCCGACGGAGCGGATATCGCCGAAGCCGTGGACGTGACCGTGGTGGCCGCGGGGGCGGCCGCGGTCTTGCGCGCACCGATGGGCCGGGGCGCGGCGGTGGCCTTCTTGGCCACCGTACGGGCGGGGGCGGCGGCAGCCTTGCGGGGCTTCTTCGCGGCAGCCTTGGTGGCCGGGGCCGCGCTGACGTGAAGGGCGACACCCTCCTCGTCGAGGACCTGGTTCAGGCTGCGCAGGACCCGCTTCCACTGGTCCACCGGGATGCGGCCGGCCTCGAAGGCCTGGCGCACGTCGTCACCGTTGATGTGACCCTGCTCGCGGCCGCGCTCGACGAGCGCTACCAGGGCCTCGGATTCGGCGATCTCCGGAGGGAACGTACGGGACGGGCTGAGCGACACAAGGAGCCTCTCGTTGCGAACAGATAAGGGGTGGGCGGGACATCATCGCGCGAACTCGGGAAACAGACCCGAGGGGGGTCTGTATTCCGGGCCGCGCGAGGACACCTGTCGGTTCATCGCATGCCCGAGTCGATTCGTTACGCGCTGAATTGAGTGACCTGCGCCACGCTGCGACGGGGCAACCGGATCCGGCGTGGATCCGTCCGCCCTCCGCGTCAGCCCGTTTTGCGGGCTTCGATCAGGAAACGGGCGGTATGCGCGACGAAGGGGCCGTCGTGCTCGATCCGTTCGTGCAGCTCACGCAACCGGTCCCGGTACTGCCCGACCGTGAAGCCCGGCACCATCCAGATCACCTTCCGCAGGAAGTAGATCACGGCCCCGATGTCGTGGAACTCGGTGCGCAGTCGTTCGGAGCGCAGGTCGAGCACCTCCAGTCCCGCCTTCGTGGCGTCCGCGACCGCGTCGTCGGGGTGCCGGGCGCGCCGCACCTCCTCCGGCTGCGGCCCGAGAAAATATTCGACGAGTTCGAAGACGCTCGCCGGGCCGACCTGCTGCGAGAGGTACGTGCCGCCGGGCGCCAGCACCCGGGCGATCTCGTCCCACCAGATCGTCACCGGATGCCGGCTGGTGACCAGCTCGAAGGCGTCGTCGCCGAAGGGCAGGGGCGGCTCGTCGGAGTCCGCGACCACCACCGCGCCCAGCGGGTGCAGCAGTCTCGTCGCCCGCTCGACGTTGGGCGGCCAGGACTCCGTGGCCACCGTGAGCCGGGGCAGGGGGCCGCATCCGGCGAGGACCTCGCCGCCGCCGGTCTGGATGTCCAGGGCGGACCGGACCCGGGCCAGCCGTTCCGCCATCAGACGCTGGTATCCCCAGGAAGGACGCTGCTCGGTGGCGCGGCCGTCGAGCCAGGAGAAGTCCCAGCCGTCCACGGAGACGGACTCCGCCTCGGCGACAAGATGGTCGAAAGTACGCGTCATGCATTGATCGTCGCAGGTCGGGCGCCGGGCGACCACCGGTTTGGTCGACTACAGTGGTCGGCGGGCCGTGACTGGCGTTCGGGTGGATCACCACCGGGGAGCGACCCGGCGTACCTCGGCACTTCCCGTACGTCGACTGCCGCGCGCCTGGGCGAACCGCGATCCGCAGCGACGTTCAGGAGACCCCGTGACGACTGCCCAGACTGCCCCTGCCGCCGGGACCGCCCGGCTGATGGACGGCACCGCCCTCGCCCGCCGCATCTCGGAGCAGACCGCCGCCCTCGCGGCGAAGATCACCGAGCGCACCGGCACCGCGCCCTGCCTGGCGACCGTGCTGGTCGGCGAGGACCCCGCCTCGGTCACCTACGTCCGCATGAAGCAGAACCGCTGCGCCAAGGCCGGCATCACCTCCCGCCACGTGGAGCTGCCCGCGTCGACCACCACGGAGGAGCTGGTCGCGGCGATCACGGCGCTCTCCGAGGACCCGGAGATCAGCGGCATCCTGCTCCAGCACCCCGTCCCGCACCACATCGACGAGCGCGCCGCCTTCGAGGCCATCGCCCCCGGCAAGGACGTCGACGGCGTCACCATGCACTCGTTCGCGGCCATGGGCTTCGGCCTGCCGGGCTTCGTCTCCTGCACCCCGGGCGGCATCATGCGCCTGCTGGCCGAGTACGACGTGGACCTGACCGGCAAGCACGCCGTGGTCGTCGGCCGCAGCGCGATCCTGGGCAAGCCCGCCGGGATGCTGCTGCTGGAGCAGAACGCCACCGTCACCTACTGCCACTCCCGTACGCGGGACCTCTCCGCGCTCGTGCGCCAGGCGGACGTGCTCGTCGCCGCCGTCGGCAAGGCGGAGTTCATCCGGGGCGAGGACATCAAGCCGGGCGCCGTGGTCCTGGACGCCGGCTACAACGAGGGCAACGTCGGCGACGTGCACTTCGCGTCGGCGGCCGAGCGGGCCTCGCTGATCACGCCGGTTCCGGGCGGTGTCGGCCCGATGACCATCGCCGTCCTGCTGGAGCAGACGGTGCGCGCCGCGGCCGCGCAGGCCGGTCTGGACCTCGCGGAGCTCTGATCCGCCCGCCGGCCCCGGCCCGCGCCCGGCCGGCCCCGCTGTCGCGACGCCCCGGACCCCGGTCCGGGGCGTCGCGCGTCCGCCGCCGCTCAGGCGGCGGCGTACGCGCGGAACTCGTGGGCCAGCGCGGTCAGCGGGCGGCGGCCCAGGCGGTGCGGGTCGGGGAGCGGCGCCGGCGCCGGCCCGGATCCGCGGGCGGCGGCCTCCTTGAGGCGGCACGCGGCGGCCACGACGGCGGCGTCCGCGACCGCGCCGGCCCGCGCCTCGTCCAGGCCCCGGCCGCGGGCCGTCTCGTACGCGGCGGCGTGCACCCGGGGGTCGAACCAGCCGGCCAGCGCCAGGATGCCGTCGTCGATGACGGACTCGCGGTGGACGAGCCGGATCGCCACCGGGGACCACCACGCCAGCGGGACGGTCCGGCCCTGCGCCGCGGCGAAGCCGCGCAGCGCCTTCCACAGCGGGCGCAGCCGCCGGTACTCGCTGAAGGCGGTCCAGGTCGCCGACCCGCCGATCAGCGGCACGACGAATCCGGCGCCGAGCAGCAGCGCGGAGGCGGAGGCCAGGGGCGGCGCCACGTCCGTGGACAGGACGACCCAGTCGCGGCCGGCCCAGCGGGCGGCCACCGAGGCCCATTTGGCGGCGAGGTAGGCCAGGTCGAGCAGCCCCGCGAGGACGATCAGGGCCAGCCCGGTGCGCAGCGGACGCAGCGAGCGGTCCGCGCGCGCGAACCACTTGGCGCACAGCCAGGTCAGGGCCGAGGTGCCCAGGGTGTGCGCCACCAGGAAGCAGACGATCATCTCGCGGATCCACGGCGTCGTCGCGTAGTAGGTGTCGAGGTCCCTGAGCCGTTCCACCGGCGCGTCCCCGATCACGAACAGGACGACGATCGCGGCGGTCGCCGTGCCGAACACCGCCGCGGTCAGCCGGGTGGCCCGCCGCACGGCGGCGGGCGGCCCGCCGCGCCACCGCAGGACGAGGACGACGCACAGCCCGGAGAAGACCGTGAGCAGGCCGAACACCAGCGGCGCGGAGAAGTTGACCACGCCGGTACGGCGGTTGACCGCGGCGATCGTCGGCGGCGACGCCAGGAAGGTGATGGGGGCGCCGACGACGAGCAGTGCGCACGCGGTCCGGTTCAGCGGCTGGTCCCAGTCGCGGCGCAGCTTCGGAGCTTTGATCAGCAGGGCCAGGACCATCAAGGAGCCGGGGAGGAGCAGGGGGATCTCGCGGCTCATCGGGCCTGACCGACGGGGTCGGCGGGGCCGACCGGATCGCTTTCCGGACCACTCGCCCCATGGCTTTCCGGACCGCTCGCCGGACGGACGGCACCGGTTCTCGTGCCGGGCGCCGGGGCCAGCCCGGCGACGGCCCGCTCCGCGGCGGTGAGCGGCGGCGCCTTCAGCGCGCCCCGGTCGGACGCACGCGCCACGTGCCAGACCACCGACGGGCGGAGCCAGTGGGTGGGCTCGATGCTCATGGTGAGGACGTTGAACAGGGCGGCGGTGAGCGCCTCGTCGGTGGTGGCGCCCGTCATCAGCCGGTTGACGTAGCCGTTGAGCAGGCCGGTTCCGGCGCGCGGCTTCATCCCGGTGGCGCCCGGATACAGGATGTCCTGCGAGGTGGCGAGCTCCCAGGCGGTGGCGACCTGGGGTGCGATGACGCGCTGCGCCTCGCGGCCGATCCCGGGATGGGCCAGGCCCTTGGCCCGCAGCAGGGTGCGTACGGCCAGCAGGCCCTGGGCTGCGACGGTCATGCCCTGCCCGTAGAGCGGGTTAAAGGTGGCGACGGAGTCGCCGACGGCGAAGAAGCCGTCGGGCAGTTCGGCCTTCTCGAAGTAGACACGACGGTTGGCGGTGCCCTGGGTGACGGCGACGTCCGTGAGGGGCTTGCGGTGCTCCAGGAGCTCGCCGACGATCGGGTCGCGCACGGACTTGGCGAACGCGATGAACGCGTCGGGGTCGCCGGTCGGCTGACCGCCGCGGGTGCCGGACAGCGTGGCCTGCCACTGGCCGTTCTCGATGGGCACGATCGTGGCGGTCTGCCCGGGCACCGGCACCCGGGGGTCGGACTGCACGTTGACGATGGGGAAGCCCATCTCGTGCGCACCGGCCGGGGCCTCGAAGATCCGGGTCGCGTAGACGAGGCCCGAGTCGACCTCGGCCTGCCGGATGCCGCTCACGCCGAGGGCCTGGAGCCAGGTCCGCGCGCGCGATCCGCGGCCGCTGGCGTCGACCACCAGGTCGGCCGTCACCAGCCGGTCCTCTTCCTCGGGGGTGTCGACGCGGACACCGGTGACCCGGGAGGCCGTGCCCTCCAGGCCCCGGACCCGGCTCTGCTGGAGGGTGGTGACCGCGTCGAGGCCGGTGACCCGGGCGCGGACCACGGAGTCCAGGAGGTCGCGGCTGCACG
Organism: Streptomyces sp. WAC03905; assembly: GCF_057371075.1. Lineage (NCBI taxonomy): Bacteria > Bacillati > Actinomycetota > Actinomycetes > Kitasatosporales > Streptomycetaceae > Streptomyces > Streptomyces sp. WAC03905. Next base: position 1,493,549 of record NZ_JBXYDZ010000003.1, on the reverse strand, counting down.
AGATGTTGAACTGCTTCTCGCCGCAGCGCGGGATCCAGCCCTGGGCGGTCTTGGTGACCAGGTCGGTGGGCAGGCTGCGGCGGATCGCGCCGGCCTTCGTCCAGTCGTCGGTGATGCCGGGCAGGATCCGCTCGATGGCGCGGGCACCGCCCGACCACAGCAGATGGGTGTGCCGGGCCTGCGGGAGCCCGCGGCGCGGCGCCGGCCCCTCGGGCAGCGGGTCGGCGTCGATGACGGTGACCGTGGCGTGCTCGGCGAGGACAGCGGCCGCGAGGAGGCCGGCCAGACTGCCGCCTATGACGACGGCGTGGCGGGGCGGGGAGGACTGGTTCATCGTGGCGGGCTCTCTGTCAGGGCCGTGCTGAGGGCATCGGCGTGAGGGATGCGGCGACTGGCTGGTGCTGGTCACGGCGTGGCACGGGGCTTCCCCAGCCGAGTGAGGACTTGATGCGCTCGATCGCCTCGGGGAACTGCTGCTCCCGGGGCGACGGCAGGTGGGACCGCAGGACGTTGCCGAGGTACAGGCCGAAGGTCTCGGCCCGGATCTCCGCCGGGTCCCCCTGGTCGGCGCGGGCGGCGGCCTGGCGGACCACCGCGTCCAGCCCGGCGCCGGGGGCCAGCAGGTCGGCGAGGCTGCCGCGGCGTGCCGCCAGCCGGGCGGCCACCAGCATGCCGGGGCCGACGCTGTCGCAGGTGCCCTCGTCGAGGTGCCACAGTTCGTGGCAGGCGATGACGAGCTGGTGCTCGGGCCGGGTGTGCTGCTCGACGACGATCAGGTCGACGTCGTCCAGCTCCAGCCACAGCCCGCTCGCGGTGTCGGGCGGGAACGAGGTGAAGTGGAAGTCCACCTGCCGCCCTGTGCCGCGCCGTTGGGCATAGGCGGCGCAGAGCGCACCGATGATCTCCCCGACATCGGCCGGTGCCGTCAGGCGTGCGCCCTCCAGCAGTTCGGAGCCCAGCTTGCGCATGGCCCGTGTGGTCCTCATGGTGTTTCTCCCTCGGCGGCGGCGCCCTCGGTCGGCGCCCCGCCCTTCGTGCCGGTGCCCGGAAGTCCGAGCTGCCCCTCGCGCGCGAGGAGGTCGTCCAAGTGGTCGGCCAGTGACTTCCAGCCCTGGGGCGACAGCCGCCCGGCCCGCGTGACGATGCTGCGTACGTCGTGCGCACGCAGCACGGCCAGCATCGGATTCTCCCGCTCCCGTTCCACGCACTCCAGTTCGGCCTCGATCAGCGCGAGCGCCGTGGCCAGCGACTCGGTGTCGTCGGCGAGCAGGAAGCCGCCGTCGACGCCGTAGAAGCGCTGGATCCCCGCGGCCGCGGCGAGGTTCGGCATGCCCTCGCCCTGGGCCAGGCGGGTCAGCGACTGCCCGGACGCGTCGAAGGACCTGGCGATGGCCGTCAGCGAATGGGCCTGGCCGTCCTCCCGGGGCCGGGTCCGCCGCAGGTGCTCGAACCTCTGGTGCACCTGCTCCTTCAGGGGCAGCCTGGGCGGCCTGCCGTCGAGGGTCTGGCGGACGGCCTGGGGCGTGATGCCGGTCAGGTACGAGAGGTGTTCCAGGTCGTCCCGGCCGTCGGAGACGGTGGTGACGGACAGGGCGAGGGCGCGTTCCACCGCGCTCTTGCAGTCGGCCAGCAGGAAACCGGCGTAGACCCCGAAGAACCGCTGCACACCCGCCGCGTGGCCCAGCCGCAGCAGTCCGGTACCCGCGTTGAGGGGGCCGAGGGAGGCGCCGGGGGCGTCGAAGTCGTGGGCGATGGCGGCGAGCGGCCATACCCGGCCGTGCTTGTCGCGGCGGGTCGCGCGCAGCAGCCGGAACCGCTGGTGCACGCGCCGCTCCAGCGGCAGTTCGGCGGCCGTGCCCGCCACCACCGGCGGTATGCGCACGGGTTCGACGCCGGACAGATGACTCAGCCGCCCCACCGCCAGCACCTCGGCCGGGTCCCGGCCGCACCGCTCGGCGAGTGCCCCGACGCGCCGCCAGATCGCGGCGAGGTCGGGTCGGGCGGCGGCTCGCACCGGCTGATTCTCCATATGTCGACAAGGCGTTCGAGTGGATCGGGCTGCGTGAAGCCTAGCCCCCCACCTCGGGCCGAACCACGGGAACCCCAATGTTTCCTGCCGCCCACCTCAAAAAGCGTTGGCATGACCTCCGAGGTAATCGACCCCCGGCGAGGCCGCCCGGCACAGTGGAAGGCGTCGGGTTCCGGGGCCGCGCACTCGGTTCCGGGATCCGGCCCCCACCTGGCCGTTCGACCTCGACGGAGGCTGATTCCCCATGTCCGCGACCCTGCTCGCCGGTTTCGCGCGTACCGCCGTCCCGCAGCTCGCGCTGCGCCGGTTCCTCGCCCTCGACGCCGTCGTCACCACTGCCAACGGCCTCGCCTACGCCGCCTTCTCCGCACCCCTGGGGCGGCTGCTCGGGGTAGGGCCGGGGCTGCTCCTGGCCCTCGGTGTCCTGCTGGCGCTGTACGGTGCGGGCGTGGGGCTGCTGGCCTCGCGCCGCCGGCCGCCGGTGCTCGCCGTGAAGGCCGTCGTCGAGACGAACTACGCCTGGGCGGCGCTGAGCCTGGTAGCGCTCGCCGTGTGGTTCGCGCCCACCTTCGCCGGGACCGTGTGGATCCCGGCGCAGGCCCTCGCCGTCGCCGGTTTCGCCCTCCTCCAGCAGCTCGCCCTGCGCTCAGTCTCCGAGTGAGCGCAGGTACTTCACCGTCGCCGGATCGGCCGGGAGCATCGTCTCGATGGCCAGTTCGGCGACGGTCACGTCCATCGGGGTGTTGAAGGTCGCGATGGACGACACGAAGGACAGCAGGTGGCCGTCGTGCTCGATGACCAGGGGGAGCGCGACGGAGGGGACCGGCTCCTGCGGTCCGCCGTAGCCGGGGCGTTCGACCACCGGATAGGCGCTGACCTCCTCGTACAGCGCGCGCAGCGGCTCGGAACGGACCAGCGCGATCTGGCGCTCCATCTGGGCGAGCAGGTGCCCGCGCCACTGCGCGAGGTTGCGGATCCTGGGGGCCAGGCCCTCGGGGTGCAGGGTGGTGCGCATCGCGTTGAGCGGCGGGGTCAGCAGGTGCTCGGGCAGGCCGTCCAGCAGCATCAGGACGCCCCGGTTGGCGGCGACCACGTCGTACACGGCGTCCACCACCAGCGCCGGATAGGGCTCGTACCCGGTCAGCAGCCGCTCGATGCCCTCGCGCAGGGACTCCATCGACGGGTCGTCCAGCGCGGTCTGCGCGTACCGCGGGGCGTAACCCGCAGCCAGCAGGAGGGAGTTGCGCTTCCGCATGGGGACGTCGAGGCGGTCAGCCAGCCTCAGCACCATCTCCTCGCTCGGCCGGGACCGCCCCGTCTCGATGAAGCTGATGTGCCGGGAGGAGGAGCCGGCGCGGCCCGCCAGCTCCAGCTGGCTGAACCCGCGCCGCTCGCGCCATGTGCGCAGCAGGGCGCCGACCGTGGGTGTCGAGGTGGTCATGCCCCCGACGGTAGCCGAGCCCGCCGGGCCGGGGACCCCCGCCGCGGTCAGCCGACATCGAAGACGTTGCGCAGGCCCAGGCGGTGGCGCCACAGGTCGTGGCGCTTGGCGGACTCCATCTCCGGCGCCCGGTACAGCGGCCGGACGGTGCACCGCCGGGCCGTCGATCCGTCCCGGTCCAGCAGGCTGTTGACCGCCGCGCGGGCCGACGCGTTGGCGCCCTCCATCGTCGCGAGGTCGATGTCGACGGCGACGTAGTCCCCGCTGAGGAAGAAGTTCGGGACGCGGGTGTCCGCGGTCGGCCGGTTGGCGAGGGTGCCGACCGGGTGGATCAGCAGCTCGTCCTCGTTGGTGGGGTTCGGGGTGCCGAGCCCGTCCACCCCGGGGTCCAGGAACCACGAGTGCAGCTTCGCGTCGGACAGCACGGTCCTTCCGGTGTCGTTGAGGGAGGCCTTCAGCTGGGCCCACACTTCGCGCGCCACCTCGTCGCGCGTGCACTGCTTGGCCGTCTTCCCGTACAGGATCCCCGGCCTGTCCCACTCCGAGATGTCCACCGACAGGCAGTCGACGGCCAGCCCGTCGCCGTAGTCGGCGGGGAAGTCCCGCGCCGGCCAGTGCTCGGCCTGCTGGATCGCCGTCAAGGACCAGGGTGAGTCGATGCAGTTGAGATGGCCGTGCACCAGCGGGGCCCGTTCGGTCAGGTAGAACTGGATGCCGGTCATCCAGTCCGTCCGGAGCCGGTCGCAGCGCCCCAGCATGGGGTCGGCGGCCCGCAGCCCCGCGCTCCAGGTGCGCCGGGCGTGCTCGACGGGCAGGGCGCTGACGTAGTGGTCGGCGGACACGGTCCGGCGGGCCCCGTCGGGGCCCTCGACCGCGACGCCGCTGACCCGGCCGCCGGCGTACTGCACCTCCCGTACGGTCCACCCGATCCTGAAGTCCACGCCGAGGGAGCGCAGATGGGCCTCCCACGGGTCGATCCACGCCTCGTTGGTCGGCAGGTCGAGGATCCGGTCCGGCGGGCCGTCCGCCCCGCGGCCCAGCAGGTTGAGGACGAAGGCCTCGCCGAGGGTGCCGACGGTACGGGTGGAGGCCTCCTCCGCCTTGGTCGCCACGATGTTGCGGGTGACGCCGACCGCCAGGATGCGCTGGTACTCGGTCGACATCCGCGCGGCCCGGGTGAACTCCCACCATGGGGTGTGCTCCCAGACCTCGGCCCGCCGTTCGTCGCAGCTGGTGAGGAACACCAGGACGCGGTCGACGAAGTACGCCGTCTCGTGCGGCGGCAGCCGCAGCAGGGTCTGCAGGATGCCGGACAGGGCGCGCCGCACCTCCTCGGGTGTGAGCGCGGCGGGGGAGTGGCCCGGCCAGGGGATCGGGCCGCGCAGGTCCTCGCGGCCCCCGGAGCGCGCGAACATCATCTCCGGCGGGGCCACCAGGTTGTCCCACACGCCGTTGGCGTTGCCCGCGAAAGGGATGCGCCGCATGGTGTCGGGCAGGTTGTGGTAGATGCCGGGGATGAAACGGAAGCCGTGCTCCGCGGGCAGGGGCCTGCGACCGCCCCGGGCGCTGCCCGGCACGTCCATGCTGCGGGCCTTGCCGCCGAGCGCCCGGCGCTCGTACACGGTGACGGCGTAGCCGCGCTCGGCGAGTTCGTGCGCCGCGGTCATCCCCGCCACTCCGCCGCCGAGTACGGCGACGCTCCGGCCGTTCCGCGCGGCCGGCGCTGCGGCCGGGGCCGCGGGTGCGGCGGCCGCCGGAGCCGCCAGACCCGTCAGCGCCGGGGCCGACAAGGCCGCGGCGCCCGTGCCCGCGATGAACGTACGCCTGGAACTCCCGGCGCCGGCCATGGTGATCGCCCCCTCGTTACCGCTGGTAACACTCCGGTCCGGCGCAGGAGCCTAGGGGGCGGCCGCCGGAGGCGGAAGGTGCAGGAGTACCCGGGCGCACTATGGCGCGAAAGGTTCGTTCCGGCGTGCGCTGTGGGAAACTTGACCCGACGTCACGGGAAAAGGAGCCGGTGCATGCCGAGTGAGCCGCTGTCGCAGAAGGAGATCGAGGACCGGTTGCGGGAACTGCCCGGCTGGTCCTTCGAGGACGACCGGATCATCCGCACCTACCGCCTGGGCACGCATTTCGCGGCGAGCGCCCTGGTCGCCCACATCGCCTCCGTCCAGGAGGAGTTGAACCACCACTCCGACCTGACCCTCGGCTACAACACGGTGCGGCTCTCCGTGAACAGCCACGACGCCGGAGGCGTGGTGACGGAGAACGACTTCGCCCTCGCCGAGCGCGTCGAGTCCCTCGCCCCCGCCCACGGCGCGAGCTGATGACCACGCACATACCCCCCGCGAGGACCCTGCTCGACTACGACGCCGAGGCCGAGGTCTACGACGCCTCCCGCGGCGGCATCCCGCGCGCCGAGGCCGCGGCGGCGGCCGTCCTCGGCCTCCTCCCGGCCGAGACGGGCACCCTCCTCGACCTCGGCTGCGGCACGGGCATCGTCACCGCCCGGCTGCGGCGCCCCGGGCTGCGGGTCCTGGGCGCCGACGCCTCCCACGGCATGGCCGGCGCGGCCCTGCGCCGCGGCGTCCCCGTGACCCTCGCCGATGCCGCCCGGCTGCCCGTGCGCTCGGCCTCGCTGGACGCGGTGTGCGCGGTGTGGCTGCTCCACCTGCTGCGGGAGCCGGGACTGGTGCCCGAGGTGATCGCCGAGACCGCCCGGGTGCTGCGCCCCGGCGGCGTCCTGGTCACCACCGTGGACAAGGACTCCGCGCACGACGTCGGCAGCGACATCGACGCCGTCTTCGCCGCGCACCTCACCCCCACCCCCTCCGACGCCTCCGGGGAGGTCGAGGCCCACGCGTCCCGGGCGGGCCTGCGCCCCTCCGGCGAGGCCCGCTTCACCGGCCACGGCCAGGGCCGCACTCCGCGAGGTTCCGCCGAGGCACTGCTCGCGGGGCGGTACGCGTCCCGCGTCGTCCCGCGCGGCATCACCGCCGCCGAGCTGGCGGCCAGGCTGGAACTGCTGCCCGACCAGGACACCCCGCGCGCGGAGCCGACGTACCGCCTGCGGAGCTTCGTACGCCTCTGACGGCCCCTCCGCGTCACTTCTCCACGCCGGTTCCAGCCGCCACCACTGGGACGGGGAGTCGGTGTCCTCGCCCTGCCGGACCCGGCCCTCCCCGTCGGCCTCCAGCGGCAGGCCGCTGATGCAGGCGATCAGCGACACCACACCGGGATCGTCGAGGTGTTCCTCGACGATCCACTCCTGCGCGCCGAAGGCATTGGCCCGCCACACCTGTACCCGGGCGCCGGCGTCCGTCGACGCGTTCGCCACGTCCAGGCGCCGCTCGTTGTCCTCGCTCACCACATGGAAGATCCCGCCGCCACTGTGCACCGGCGCGATCAGCCACCGGCGGGCGGCCGCCGGAGCGGGCGGCCCGTCCGGGCCGACCCGCACCCGGGAGGCGCCCTCCAGCTGGAGCACCAGCCCGCTGTGCACGTTGCGGATCCGGTAGAGCCCTTGGGGAAGGTTCACCCGCCCGGCCTCACACGTCGAATTCGGCCGGGTCCGGCCCGATCCGGCGGCCCGCGGCACCCGCGCCCAGAGCGTCGAGCGCGGCCATCTCGGCGGAGTCCAGCTCGAAGCCGAAGACGTCCAGGTTCTCCCGGATGCGCGCGGGGGTCACCGACTTCGGGATCACGACGTTCCCGTGCTGGAGGTGCCAGCGCAGCACGACCTGCGCGGCGCTGCGCCCGTGCGCCTCGGCGACCGCGGTCACGGCCGGCAGCGTCAGGAGCTCCTTGCCCTGGCCCAGCGGCGACCACGCCTCCGTGACGATCCCGCGGGCGGCGTGCTCGGCGCGCAGCCCGGCCTGCGGGTGCAGCGGGTGCAGCTCGACCTGGTTGACGGCCGGCACCAGCGCACTCTCGGCGGCGATCCGGTCCAGGTCCTCGGTGCGGAAGTTCGACACGCCGACCGCCTTGGCGCGGCCGCCCGCCGCGATCTCCTCGAAGGCCTTCCAGATCGCCACGAAGTCGTCGCGCATCGGGCGCGGCCAGTGGATCAGGTACAGGTCGACGTGGTCGAGACCCAGCTTGGTGAGCGAGTCGTCGAAGGCGCGCAGCACCGCGTCGCGGTCCCACGTCTGCTTCGGGCCGTTCCACAGCTTGGTGGTGACGAACAGTTCCTCGCGCGGCAGCCCGGAGGCGGCGACGGCCTTGCCCGTACCGCGCTCGTTGCCGTAGATCGCGGCCGTGTCGATGCTGCGGTATCCGGCCTCCAGGGCCGTCCCCACGGCGTGCTCCGCCTCCGCGTCCGGCACCTGCCAGACGCCGAAACCGAGCTGGGGCATGAGCGTGCCGTTGTTGAGCTTGATGGCCGGGACCTGGTTCACGTCGGGTCGTTCCCTCACGTCGGCGCGTTGCTGCGCGGTGGTACAGCGTCGTACGAGGGGCGACAACCGGCCCCTCGTGCGGCGTATTCCCGCCAGCGCGGCCCGATCACCCGGTGCCCAGGTACGCCTCCCGCACCAGCGGGTCCGCCCGCACCTCGGCCGGCGTGCCCTCGGCCAGCACCGTGCCGAGGTCCAGGACGACCACCCGTGTGCAGAGGTCCATCACGAAGGCCACGTCGTGCTCGACCAGCAGCACCGCACAGCCGTCCTCCACCGCGAGGCGCTGCACCACCGCCGCGAGCTGCCCCCGTTCGGACGCCGACGTCCCGGACGCCGGTTCGTCCAGCAGCAGCACCCGCGGTGGATCGGCCACCGCGCGCGCCAGCTCGACCATCCGGGCCTGCCCGACCGGCAGCCCGGCCGCGTACGACGTACCCAGCGCGCCGATCCCGCAGTCGGCCAGCACGCGCTCGCCGCGCACCCGGCGGGCCCGCTCCACGGCGCGCCGGGAGGGCAGCGCGAGCAGGTCGGCGGCGGGGCCGCCCCCGCCGCCCCGCCACTCCTGCGCCACCAGCACGTTGTCGGCCACGCTGAGCTGGCCGAACAGCTGCTGGCGCTGGAAGGTACGGCGCATCCCGTGCCGGGCCCGCCAGACCGGGGAGCGGCGCGTGATGTCCGCGCCGTCCAGCAGGACCCGCCCCCGGTCCGGCCGGCGGATCCCCGACAGGACGTCGAAGAGCGTGGTCTTCCCGGCCCCGTTCGGTCCGATCAGCCCGCAGACCTCGCCCGCCCGGATCCCGAGGTCCACCCCGTCCAGTGCCCGGACACCGCCGAAGCGCACACCGACACCGCCCGCGTGGAGCACGTAGCCGCTCATGTCCCCCTCCCCAGGTAGGCCTCGGTGAGCCGGTCGGACTCCACCTCGTCGCGCGGGCCGCACCAGGCCACCCGGCCCCGGGAGAGGTAGGCCACGGTGTCCGCGACGCCCAGGACCCCGGCGGCCTTCTCCTCCACCAGGAGCAGCGCGGTGCCGGCGTCGCGGAGCTCGGTGAGCAGCGCGTACACCTCCTGCGCCACCCGCGGCGCCAGCCCCAGGGAGGGCTCGTCGGCGATCAGCACCGAGGGCGGCCGTTGCAGCAGCGGGGCCAGGGCCAGCATCTGCTGTTCCCCGCCGGACAGCGCGCCCGCGCTCACCGAGCGGCGCTCGGCCAGCCGGGGGAAGCGGTCGTAGACGGCGGCCCGTGCGTCGGGCTCCTTGAGGTACAGGGCCAGGTTCTCCTCGATCGTGAGCGCGGGGAAGATCCCCCGCCCCTCGGGGGCGAGCAGCACTCCGGCCCGCGACCGGCGCACGGGCCCGTCGCCGGTGGCGTCCCGGCCGCCCATCCGTACCTCTCCGCCGGTGACGGGCAGCAGCCCCGCCGCGACCTTGCACGCCGTGCTCTTCCCGGCTCCGTTCGGTCCGAGCACCGCGAGGATCTCGCCGCGCCGCACGGCGAGATCGACCCCGTGCAGCACGAGCCCGCCGTCGTACCCGGCCGTCACTCCGCGCAGTTCGAGCGCGGGCCCGTCCGGCCCGGCGGCGGCCGGGGCGCCGGATGCGGGGCGCATCCCGGCTCCCGGCAGCGGTGGTGCGGGGGAGCGCCCCGAGGGCCCCGCGGGGGCGGCGGCGGCCCGCCGCCGCGCCCGCCGCACCGGCACGGCCGCGCAGTACCCGTCCGGGTCGTTGGCCAGGGCCAGCCCGGCCAGGCCGAACAGGATCACCGGCAGGTGCGCGGACTCCGTCACCCAGTCGGACAGCAGCCGCGGGGCCACGGCGTACACCAGCCCGGCCACCACCGCGTACTGCGGGCGCCGAACTCCCGCCGCCACCACGACCGCCAGCCACACCAGGCCCGTCATCGTCGTGAAGTCCGTCGCCGTGATCCGGGTGTTGTACGAGGCGTACAGCACGCCCCCGAAGCCGGCCAGACCCGCCGACAGCGTAAACAGCAGCAGCTTGGTGCGCAGGACGGACACCCCGGAGGCGACGGCCGCCGCGGGGGCCGAGCGCACCGCGAGCATCGCCCGTCCCGACGGGGACCCGCGCAGCGCCGTCAGACCGGCGGCGACCAGCGCGACCAGCACCACCAGGGCCACCCCCAGGGCCCGGTCGTCGGACAGGTCGACCGGCCCGGCCGCCGGCTGCGGGACCGACCAGCCCGTGTCGCCGTTGCGCAGCCACCGCAGCTGGAACAGCACCTGGTCGGCCAGGAACGCCAGGGCCAGCGTGGCCAGCGCCAGCGACCTGCCGCCCAGCCGCAGGGCGGGCAGCGCCACCAGCGCCCCCAGCAGTGCCGCCGCGCACGTACCCACCGCCAGCGCGGCCACGAAGGGCCAGCCCCGGCTCATCAGCAGACCGGCCACGAGCGCGGCCCCCGTCACGAAGGTGCCCTGGGCCAGGGACACCATCGCCCCCAGCCCGGTCACCACGGTGAAGGACATGAACACCAGTGCCACGGCCAGCCCCTGGGCCAGCAGCCCGCTCCAGAAGGGGGTCGTCACCGTGTAGAGGGCGACGCACAGCAGCCCGGCGCCCGCTGCCCACCCGCCCCACCGCCGTCCCCAGGAGGCCCCGGCCAGATGGTCCGCCGGCGGGGCCTCCACGGCCGCGACCCCCGCCGTCCGCGATCCGCGGGTCAGCACCAGCAGCCCGCCGAACAGGATCAGGAAGGGCACCGCCGTACGGAAACCGGTGACGGACTCGGCGAAGGAGGCGTACCCCGCCACCAGGTTCTGCAGGACCCCCAGCCCCAGCCCGCCCGCGAAGGCGAGCGGCACGGACGCGAACCGTCCGATGACGGCCGCCGTGGCCGAGACGAACAGGAACAGGGTGAAGTCGTGGGCCGACAGCCCCAGCAGCGGGGTCGCCAGGACCCCCGCCAGGCCGGCCAGCACCGACGCGATCATCCACGCCACCGACGACAGCCGGTCGGCGCTGATGCCGCGCAGCTCGGTCAGCGAGCGGTCGTCGACGGCCGCCCGCAGCAGCAGGCCGGTCCGGGTGTGCCGCATCAACACCCACAGGGCCACCGCCACCAGCGCCGTGACCACCCAGGTGATCAGCTGGTCGGAGTCGATGCCGACCCCGTCCATGAGCTGCCAGGACTTCGCCGGGCTCGGTCCCACCCCCGGCAGCCCGAACCGGTTCTCCGCCGGCTTCACCGGGGCGCCCGCGTCCGCCAGCAGCTCGACCGCCCACAGCCCGGCGGCGGGCAGTGCCACCAGCAGCCCGATGGTCGCCACGATCTGCGCCGTCTCGCCGACCCGCGCGAGCCGCCGGAACATCAGCCGGTCCAGCCCCCAGCCGAGGCCGGGCGCGAGGACGCACACCACCAGCAGCGCGGCCGGGACGGCCGGCCAGCCCAGCCCGGAGTGCAGCTCGTAGAAGGTGAGCGCGCACACGTAGGCGGTGGCCCCGTGCGCGAAGTTGAACAGTCCGGACGCCGAGTACGACAGCACCAGCCCGGTGGCGAGCAGCGCGTACAGGGCGCCGGAGACCAGACCGCTCAGGACGAAGACGAGCAGATCCCCCATGCCGCGGCCCTACTTGAAGGGGATGGGCTCGTGGCACGTGAACGGGACGGAGACCTCGTACGCGCCGTTCTTCAGCTGCACCAGCGCCCCGCAGCCGAAGCTGTCCCTCTGCCCCTTGGGCAGTGCGCGGTCGCCGACGAGCGTGCCGGTGTCGGAGAAGCCCTGCGCGGCGGCCTGGAAGGACTCGACGGTCAGGTCCTTGCCGGCCTTCTGCGCGATGGACAGGAAGAGGTCGGCCGACATGTAGCCGGTGAGCATGTGCATGCTCAACGGGACGTCCTTGCCGCCCGCGGCCGCCTTGATGTCGGCCCTGAACTGCGCCATCTTCGGATCGTCCGACTCGAACGGCTGGAACTGCAGCAGCACGTGGACCCCGTCGAGGGCCTGCCGGGTGGCGTCCTGGGTGAGCAGCCCGGGGTCGTAGTCGGTGGGGTCGGAGAGCAGCCCCTGGTACCCGCCGCGCTTGAGCGCGGTGAAGAGGCCGATGTTGTTCGGCGTCTGCATGACGGACACCACCGCGTCCGGGGCCTTGCCGTCGTTGCTGGAAAGGATCTCCTTCACGTACGCGGACCAGTCGCTGGGGACGGCCGTGCCGGGCACGGAGGCCTTGGCGTAGGCGACTTTGAAGCCGGCGCCGGCGAAGCCCTGCTGGAAGGTCCGGATGCCGAACTTCCCTGCGTCGCTGTCGTTCGCGATGACCGCGACCGACTTGCCCTGCGCCCCGCCGAGGATACGGGCGATGCCCTCGGGCCAGGTCTGGTTCAGGGTGCCGCCGGGGCTGGGCACCAGGCAGCCGTTGAAGCCGTAGATGTGCCGGGGTCCGCAGAAGGAGGGCAGGGTGCCCCAGCCGAAGGTGGGCACCTTCTCCCGCTCCAGGAAGTCGGCGCCGGAGAAGGTCACCGAGCTCATCGGGGACACGGCGAAGACCTTGTCCTGCTGGACGAGCTTGCGGGCGGCCGCCAGGTTCTTCGCGGGGTCCTGGCCGTCGTCCTCCGCCCCCAGGTACTCGATCGTGCGGCCGTTGACGCCGCCCTCGGCGTTGGCCCTCAGGTACCGGGCCCTGGCGCCGAGGTCGGTGTCCTTCTTGCTGTAGCCGCTGGCGGTGGTCATCGACACGATCCCGCCGACCTTGATCGAGGCGTCCGTCACGCCGCGCGTGTTCCCGGACGCGTCGCCGGGTCCTCCCGGAGAGGTGCCGTCGGTGGCGGCGGAGTTGCAGGCGGAGACGAGGGCAATGGCCGCCGCCGCGGTGGCCAGGGTGCGGATCGGGCGCAACATGTCGGGGATCCCCTCCCGTCGGAATCCCCGCATTCTGTGGGTGACCTGACGGATCGTCAATATCGGTGACCGGCTGAAATGACGAACCGTCAGATCGTTGGGTGAGGTGCGCCGGATCCCCGCTCACGGCCGGTAGAGCGCGGCGACCTCCTTCTCGTACGCCTTCTCGATCGCCCGGCGCTTGAGCTTCAGCGAGGGGGTCAGCAGCCCCCGCTCCTCCGTGAACTGCTCGGCGAGGACCCGGAAGGTGCGGATCGCCTCCGCCTGCGAGACCAGGGTGTTCGCGGCCACCACCGCCCGGCGGACCTCCGCCGTCAGCTCCGGGTCGCTCACCAGGTCCGCGGCCGGCATCTGCGGCCTGCCGCGCATCGACAGCCAGTGCGCTATCCCCTCCATGTCCAGCGTGAGCAGCGCCGCGATGTACGGCCGGTCGTTGCCCACCAGCACGCACTGCGCCACCAGCGGATGCGACCGGACCCGCTCCTCCAGCGCCGCCGGGGCGACGCTCTTGCCGTTGGACGTCACCAGGATGTCCTTCTTGCGCCCGGTGATGACCAGGTAGCCGTCCTCGTCCAGCCGCCCCAGGTCCCCGGTCGCCAGCCATCCGCCCCGCAGCACCGCCTCCGTGGACCGGGGGTCGCCCAGGTACCCGGAGAAGACGTGCCCGCCGTGCAGCCAGACCTCACCGTCGTCCGCGATGTGCACGGTGCTGCCCGGGATCGGCAGGCCCACCGTCCCGTACTTGGTCGCCTCCGGCGGGTTCGCCGTGGCCGCAGCGCAGGACTCGGTCAGCCCGTAGCCCTCGAACACCGTGATCCCGGCACCGTCGAAGAACAGCCCCAGGCGGCGCGACATCGCCGACCCGCCCGACATGGCGTACCGGACCCGCCCGCCCATCGCCTCGCGGACCTTCCCGTACACGAGCTTCTCGAACAGCTGGTGCTCCATCCGCAGCGCAGCCGACGGGCCCGGCCCGGTCCCGAAGGCCTTGCGTTCGCGCGCCTCGGCGTACCGCACGGCCGTCTCCACCGCCCGGTCGAAGGCCCCCGTACGCCCCTCCGACTCGGCCTTGCGGCGGGCGGCGGCGAAGACCTTCTCGAAGACGTGCGGGACGCCCAGCACGAAGGTCGGCCGGAACGCCGCGAGGTCCGGCATCAGCTCGGCCGCCGCCAGCACCGGCTGGTGGCCGAGCTTGACCCGCGCCCGGACGGCCGCCACCTCCACCATCCGCCCGAACACGTGCGCCAGCGGCAGGAAGAGCAGGGTCGACGGCTGCTCGCCCTGCCTGCCCCGGAACACGGACTCCCACCGCGCCACCAGCGTGTCCGTCTCGTACATGAAGTTGGCGTGCGTCAGCACGCACCCCTTGGGGCGGCCGGTGGTCCCCGAGGTGTAGATGACCGTGGCCGTCGCGTCGGGCGTCACCGCGCTGCGATGACGGTGCACGACGTCGTCGGCGACCGAGCGGCCGTCCTCGACGAGCGCGTCCACGGCCCCGGCGTCCAGTTGCCACAGCCGTCTCAGGTGCGGGAGCCGGTCGATGACCGAACCCACCGTCATGGCCTGGTCCTCGTTCTCCACGACACAGGCCGTGCAGTCGGTGTCGTACAGGATCCAGTGCACCTGCTCGGTGGAGGACGTGGGGTAGACCGGTACCGGCTGAGCGCCGATCGCCCACAGGGCGAAGTCGAACAGCGTCCACTCGTACCGGGTACGGGACATCACGGCCACCCGGTCCCCGAACCGCACGCCCTGGGCCAGCAGTCCCTTCGCGAGGGCCACGACCTCGGCCGCCAGCTCGCCGGAGGTCACGTCCCGCCACACCCCGTCGGTCTTCCGGCCCAGGACCACCCGGTCCGGATCCTCCCGGGCGTGCTGGAAGACGACGTCGGCCAGGCCGCCGACGGGCGCGCCCGTGACGACGGGTGGGACGGTGATCTCGCGCAAGGCCCCGCTCCTCTCCGCGCGCCGCGGTGAACGTACCCCAGCGTCAAGGGGGGCGGATCGGCGGCCGGATACCTCCACAAGACCTCCCCAGTGATCACGCCTTTCACGCCGCTGACGTGCGGGTCGTCGCCGCGGGCGGCCTCAGCCGGTGCGCGTGAGCCGGTCCGCGCCCGAGAGGACCGCCGCCGCCAGCGCCTCCGCCGCGGGTGACGCGCGCGGCCCGCGCAGCAGCGCGAACTCCACCGGCCCCAGTTCCGGCAGTCCGCCGACCCGCACCAGGCCCGGCGGGATCAGTCCGCGCGTGTGCGCCATCACGCCCAGGCCGGCCCGGGCGGCCGCCACCAGACCGCTCAGGCTCCCGCTCGTGCACGCGATCCGCCAGGCCCGGCCGTCCCGTTCGAGCACCTCCAGGGCCCGCGCCCGGGTGATGCCCGGCGGCGGGAAGACGATCAGCGGAACCGGTCGCTCGGGATCCACCCGCACTCCCTCCGCGCCGATCCACACCATCCGGTCCCGCCACACCAGCCGGCCCCGCTCGTCGCCCGGCCCGCGCCGCTTCGCCAGCACCAGGTCCAGGCGCCCCGCGTCCAGCCGCTCGTGCAGCGTCCCCGACAGTTCCACCGACAGTTCGAGATCCACCTCGGGGTGCTCGTGCCGGAAACCCTCCAGGATCTCCGGGAGCCGGGACAGCACGAAGTCCTCCGAGGCCCCGAACCGCAGCCGCCCCCGCAGCCGCGTCCCGGTGAAGAAGGCCGCCGCCCGCTCGTGCGCCTCCAGGATCGTCCGCGCGAAACCGAGCATCGCCTCGCCGTCCTCCGTCAGCTCCACGCTGTGCGTGTCGCGCACGAACAGCGGTCGCCCGGCCGCCTCCTCCAGTCGCCGCACGTGCTGGCTCACCGTGGACTGCCGTACGCCGAGACGCCCCGCGGCCTGCGTGAAGCTCAGCGTCTGGGCCACCGTGAGGAACGTCCGCAACTGCACCGGCTCGTACATCCCCCCATCGTAGGGCGGGCCATCGCATTCCGTGATGACAGTGAGTGCGGTGTACGGGTTTCCCGATCACCGCCCTGGCCCGACCATGAAGGGACGAAGAGCTTCCGGTCCCACCGGGCCCGGGGCCCGCCCGTTTCCCCCCGTTCCCCCGTTCTCCCGTTCCCGACAGCAAGTGAGCACCCCTGCGCATGCGCCGCCCCTTCCTGCCCGCCCGGCTCCCCCTGGACCCCTACGTCCTGACCCTGCTCGCCACCGTCGGCCTCGCCGCCCTCCTCCCGGCCCGCGGCGCGGCGGCCACGGCGGCCGGCGCAGCCTCCACCGCGGCCGTGGCCCTGCTCTTCTTCCTGTACGGCGCGCGGCTCTCCACCCGCGAGGCGCTCGACGGACTGCGCCACTGGCGGCACCACCTCACCGTCCTCACCTGCACCTTCCTGCTCTTCCCGGTCCTCGGCCTGGGCCTGCGCGCCCTCACCCCCGGCCTCCTGCCGCCCCCGCTCCAGACCGGCCTGCTCTTCCTCTGCCTGGTCCCCTCGACCGTCCAGTCGTCGATCGCCTTCACCTCGATCGCCCGCGGCAACGTCCCCGCCGCCATCTGCGCCGGCTCCTTCTCCAGCCTGGCCGGCATCGTCCTCACCCCGCTGCTGGCGGCCGTCCTGCTCGGCGGCGACACGGGCGGCTTCTCCCTCGACACCCTCCTCAAGATCACCCTGCAGCTCCTGGCGCCCTTCCTCCTGGGCCAGGCCCTGCGCCCCTGGGTCGGCGGTTTCCTGACCCGCCACAAGAGCACCCTCGGACTCGTCGACCGGGGCTCGATCCTGCTCGTGGTCTACACCGCCTTCAGCGCGGGCATGGCCGCCGGCATCTGGCAGCAGGTCAGCCCGCTGCGCCTGGGGGCGCTGGTGCTCGTGGAGGCCGTACTCCTCGCGGTCATGCTGCTCGTCACCTGGTACGGGGCGGCACGCCTCGGCTTCGGCCGGGAGGACCGCATCGCCATCCAGTTCGCCGGGTCGAAGAAGAGCCTGGCCGCCGGACTCCCCATGGCCAGCGTGCTCTTCGGGGCCCAGGCCGGCCTGGCCGTGCTGCCGCTGATGCTCTTCCACCAGATGCAGCTCATGGTCTGCGCGGTCATCGCCCGACGCCGCGCCGCCGACCCGCTCCCCGAACTCCCCGCCGACCGTGTGGCGGAGGTCTCCCGCGCGGGCCGACCGACAAGATCCCCGTCCCGGTAACGTGCGGTGGTGACCTGGATACGCCCGCTCGGCGCCCACGCCGAACGCCCCTGCACCCTCGTGGTCTGCCGTGGCTGCTGCTGCGGAGACCCTCGCAAGAACCCCGGTTCCGACCACGCGGGCCAGCTCGCCCGGCTGCGCGAGGCCGCGTCCGCGTCCGGGGGCCGGCTGGCCGTCCGGACCAGCGACTGCCTCGGCCCGTGCGCCCAGGCCAACGTCATCGTGGTCCAGCCCACCAGCGAGGCCCGGCGCCGGGGCGCCCGCGCGGTGTGGTTCGGCTGGGCCCTCGACGACACCGCCACCGACGAGATCATCGCCTGGGCGGAAGCCGGCGGCCCGGGCGCCACCCCGCTCCCGGCCACCCTGGACCTCCACCGCATCGACCCCCCGGCCCCGAAACCCCCGGCCAACCCCCGCCGCTCCCGCCGCGGGCGGTGACGTGCGCGATCACAACCTCGCCCAACAGACCGCAGGCCAGGGGACCGAGTTCAGTCCGCCCGGGACGTCCGCGGTGCAGTCGTGCAACGACTGGTTGCTGCTCCACGGCACCGGCAGGGAGAAGCTGGCCGGAGACGTCGGCGACGTCTGGGCCACGTTCCTCAGTCGCCGCGGCAGCGGCGCGGAGCGCTTCCGGCGTGTCCCTACAGGGTGATCCGCTCCTCGCCCGCGTAGATGTTCATGTCCGGGCCCCGGAGGAAACCGACCAGGGTCATGCCCGACTCCAGCGCCAGGTCCACCGCCAGCGAGGACGGTGCGGAGACCGCCGCCAGCACCGGGATCCCCGCCATCACCGCCTTCTGCGCGAGCTCGAAGGAGGCCCGGCCCGACACCAGCAGGACCGCGCCGGTCAGCGGGAGCCTGCCCGCCTGGAGCGCCCGGCCGACGATCTTGTCCACCGCGTTGTGCCGGCCCACGTCCTCGCGCAGGTCCAGCAGTTCGCCCTCCGGCGAGAACAGTCCCGCCGCGTGCAGGCCGCCCGTACGGTCGAAGACCTTCTGCGCCGCGCGGAGCCGCTCCGGCAGGCCGGCGAGCACCTGCGCGGGCACCCGTACCGGGTCGGCGGCGACCCCCGGGAACCGGGACGCCGTGCGGACCGCGTCCAGGCTGGCCTTCCCGCACAGGCCGCAGGACGAGGTGGTGTAGACGTTCCGCTCCAGCGTGATGTCCGGCACCGGGACCCCGGCGGCCAACTGCACGTTGACGACGTTGTAGGTGTTGGACCCGTCCTCGGCCGCCCCCTCGCAGTAGGTGACGGCCCGGACCTCCGACGCCGCCCCGAGCACCCCCTCGCTGACCAGGAAGCCCACCGCCAGGGCGAAGTCGTCGCCCGGCGTGCGCATCGTGATGGCCAGCGGCTTGCCGTTCAGCCGTATCTCCAGCGGCTCCTCGGCCACCAGCGTGTCCGGGCGGACACCCGCCCCGCCGTTCCGGATCCGGACGACGCGACGGCGTTCGGTGACCCGTCCCATGGTGATCAGCCCACCCCTTCTGTTCCTCGCCGATGTCCGACGTACTCATTCTCGCGGTTCCGCATCCGACCTGGTCCCGGGCAGGGAGCTCCTCGGGAAGCTCCAAAATCCGAGGCCGGAATCCTGTCGGGTCACACGCACACGTACCCATCGGTAGCAGGCAAAGCTGGGTGATCCTGACTTGCCTACGAGGGGGGACCCCGCCCATGACCGGTTCACGCGTGGTGGCGCTAGGGCACTACCAGCCCGCGAAAGTGCTCACCAACGAGGACCTCGCGGCCATGGTCGACACCACCGACGAGTGGATCCGGTCCCGCGTGGGCATCCGCACCCGCCACGTGGCCGGCCCGGACGAGCCCGTGGACGAGCTGGCCTACCACGCGGCCGGAAAGGCGCTGGCCGGCGCCGGCCTGACCCCGGACGACATCGACCTCGTCCTGGTCGCCACCTCCACCGCGATCGACCGTTCGCCCAACATGGCCGCGCGCGTCGCCGCCAAGCTGGGCATGGGCGGCAGCCCCGCCGTCATGGACATCAACGTCGTCTGCTCGGGCTTCACCCACGCCCTCGCCACGGCCGACCACGCCATCCGGGCCGGCTCCGCCACCCGCGCCCTGGTCATCGGCGCCGACAAGATGACCGAGATCACCGACTGGGCCGACCGCACCACCTGCGTGCTCACCGGCGACGGCGCGGGCGCCGCCGTCGTCGAGGCCTGCGAGGAGCCCGGCATCGGGCCGGTGCTGTGGGGCTCGGTCCCGGAGATGGGCAACGCCGTACGCATCGAGGGCTCGCCCCCGGTCTTCGCCCAGGAGGGCCAGTCCGTCTACCGCTGGACCACCAGCCAGCTGCCGCCGCTCGCCCGCAAGGTGTGCGAGAAGGCCGGAGTGGCCCCCGAGGAACTGGCCGCCGTCGTCCTCCACCAGGCGAACCTGCGCATCATCGAGCCGCTCGCCGCCCGGATCGGCGCGGTCAACGCCGTCGTCGCCCGGGACGTCGTCGACTCCGGCAACACCTCCGCGGCCAGCATCCCCATGGCCCTGTCGAAGCTGGTGCAGCGCGGCGAGATCCCCTCGGGCGCCCCGGTCCTCCTCTTCGGCTTCGGCGGCAACCTCTCCTACGCCGGCCAGGTCATCAGCTGCCCGTGACGCTCTCGGCGGCCGATCCCCGCGCCCGCGCGGCGGGGGAGCGGCCGCCCTCGGCGACCACCGCGCCCACCAGGACGGCCGCCAGGGCCACCAGCTGGCCCGCTCCCGTCCAGCGCGTCCCCACGGGCACGGTCGCCAGCGCGAGGACCAGCGCCGTCGCGCGGTAGCCGGCCGGGCCCAGGCCCAGTACCGCCCGGAACACCAGGTTCCCGGCCAGGTAGAGGGCGACCCCGCCGGCCAGCGCGACCGCCGGGCCCGGGTGCAGGTGCTCCCCGAGGTGCCCGATGGTCTTCTTCACCCCTGCCGCGAACACGGCGATGCCGAGCAGCACCGGCAGGAACGCGTAGTAGTACGCGACCATCGCCAGCTTGAAACGCCGCTCGGGCGGGGTGTGCGCGAAGACCTCCTCCGCCCGGCCCTCGTCCCGCACGAAGTACATCCACCACATCGCGGACGCGATGGCGAGCGCCAGGAAGGCGCCGCCCGCGATGCCGGCGGACAGGGGCAGCGACCCCACCCCGATGCCGATCGCGATCACGGACTCGCCGAAGACGATGATCAGCAGCAGCCCGTGCCGTTCCACCAGGTGCGCGGCGTTCATCCCGCCGAGCCGGTCGCCGACCGTCTGCTCGGGCAGCTCCGGCTCCGCCGCGGCCCCGCCCGCCGCGACCCGCTGCACGACCACCGGCGTCACGAACTGCAGCAGCAGCGCCAGCAGCCACAGTCCCCCGGCGGGCCGCCCGTCGAAGAACCCGGCGGCCGTCACCGCCAGCGCGCACAGCACGTTCGGCAGCGCGAACCACAGCACCCCGCGGCCGTGCGCCTGCGTGAACAGCGCGCCGTGCACCAGGACGACCAGCAGGTACCCCAGGCCGAAGGCGACACCGCCCGCCCCGAACGCGGTGGGCACCGCCAGCGCGCACACCATGAACGCGCCCATGGCCAGCATGAGCAGCACGCGCCGGACGGTCCGGTCCGGGGGCACCTGGTTGGTCAGGTGCGCGTAGCCCCCGTACATCCAGAACAGCACGGTGAAGATGAGCACGACCTGCCCCGCGCCCCGCGGGGTCAGGTCGTCCGCCAGCAGCACCGTCAACTGCGTGATGGTGAAGACGAAGACGAGGTCGAAGAACAGCTCCAGCGTGCTGACGCGGTGCTCGGTTTCCATGCGCGGCTCCCCCCGGACGTGTGCGCAGCCATCCGACCGTCCCGGCGCCGCCGCTGTCCACCCCGATACCGGCATCCGGGATCCCGACGGACTCCCGCAGGCGACGAGACGCCCCGTCCCGTCCATCCCGCCGCGGCATGCCTGCAGGTCAGCCCGGCGTGGCGGACCGCGGCCGCCCCGGATAAGTGGTCGGAGCCCCGCCGATCCCCTGCTATTGTTGTCCATGTCGCCACGGGAAACCGGGGCCGACCACCGGTCCGGGTGGCGGAATGGCAGACGCGCTAGCTTGAGGTGCTAGTGCCCTTTATCGGGCGTGGGGGTTCAAGTCCCCCCTCGGACACCAGCAGGAGCCCCACACATCGTGTGGGGCTCTTCGTGTTGCACCGGGTGCTTCCCTCCTCGGCTCACGTGCCCAGGACCACCAGGCCCGTCGGGCGGGTCAGGCTGCCCGGCACGACCGAGGTGAAGGTGTGGGGGAGGGACAGGCGGGGGGCGTCGCCGGCCGGAGCCGCGTCGAAGAGGTAGGCCGCGCCGGCCGTGGTGTCGCTGACCAGGTGCGGGCCCTGCGCCGCCGCCGCGGCCTCGGCGAGCGGGGTGCGGAACAGCTGCCGCAGGTGGCGCAGCGTCTCCGGGGTGACCGGGGCCCGCATCGGCTGCGGCTGCGGCTGCGCCTGCGGCCGCGGCTCGGGCCGGTCGGGGACCCGGCCGGGCTCGACGGCGGGCGGGGGCACCGCGTCCGGGGGGATCGCGCCGGTCAGGAGCAGGGCCAGGAGGACCGGCACGGCCTTGCGGCGCAGCGTCGCGGTGGCCGGACGCAGCCGGTGCGCGTCGGTCGCGGGAAGGGACAGTGCGAGGCTGCCCGCCGCGCCGCCCATGGCGAGCGGAACGGCCGAGCAGACGACCCCGGGGGAGTACTCGAGCAGGTCGAAGACCGGTGCGCCCGGGGCCACCGCGTCCAGCGCCGTGAACAGTGCCCGGCTGTCGGTGATGGTCTGCGGGGTGAGCCGGGCGGGCCGGTGCCGGGCCACGTGGTCGGCGCGCCGGTCGTGGTCGAGCTGGGTCAGCAGGCACTTGCCCACCGCGCTGGCGTGCGCGGCGTCCCGGAAGTCGACCCACTCCCGGACCGGCGGGGTCGCCGGCCCGGCCGCCATCTGCGTGATGTGGACCTCGCCCCCCGCGTACCGGCTCAGGTACACCGCCGCGCCCGCGCTGTCCCGGGCCAGGGCCAGCGTGCGCTGCAGCTGCCCGGCCAGGCCGTGCCCGCCCGGGGCGGCCAGCCGCTCCAGCGCCGGGCCGCGCCCGTACACCCCCGCCGCCGGCCGGTACGCGTACTCCTCCTCGCACAGCATCGCCAGGAGCGGCCGCAGTTCCGCCTCGGCGAGGCCCGACTCCCGCGCGAGCTGCGCGGCCCGGACCCCCAGCGGGTGCCGCTCCAGCACGCGCACGACGGCCAGCGCGCGGCGGGCCTCCGCCAGTGCCTCGCCGGAGCCGCCCTGGACGACGGTCCCGCGGGCCGCGGCCGTCAGCGCGGGATGGCGCAGCGGTCCGGCGCCGGGCCGGGCCGGCACCGTCGGCGCGAGGACGGCGACGGGCGGCGGGGGGTGGAACGCGCCCAGCGCGCTCGACAGCCCGGCCCTCGGCAGCGGCACCGGTCCCAGGTCGGGGTCCTCGCACTGGTCGACGTAGCGCAGGACGGCGGCCTGCGCGCACAGCCGCACCTCGCGCAGGTCCCGCCGGCCGCCCGGCCGGAAGCCGCGGCGGCCCAGCTCGCGCGCCCAGTGCCGGGCGTCGTGGTGCTCGCCGCGGCGGGAGTGGTCGAGGTAGAGGCAGTAGGCGGCCGCGGCGGCCTTCGCGCTCCCGGACGCGGCGGCGAACTGCCACCAGAAGCGGGCGCCCTCGCGCATCCCGGCCAGGTGCAGCAGGCAGCCGAAGACGACGGCGCCGGACAGGTCGGTGCGCACGCCGGTGAAGGCGTCCAGGTGCGCCGCGGCATCGGGCTCGCACACGGAGGTCAGGCAGATCGCCTTGAGGTCCCGCCGGGCCCGCTCGGCGTCGAGCGGACGGTCCCGGACCGGGTCGCTCCAGCCGTGGGCCGCGCGGCGCCGGGCCCGGTGCGGGACGGACGGGTGCGGTGTGGCGCGCAGCAGCCGCGCCTCGGCCGCGCCGAGGTCGTAGTGGCGGTAGCGGTCGCGGACTCCGGCCCGGGCGAGGAACTCGGCCAGGGAGCGGGGCGCCGGGTCACCGTCCGCGCGCTCGATCCGGTCGCGGCGCCTCATGAGCCGGCTGGTTCTGCGGGGCCGGCCGGCTCGGCGGCGTCGGCGGCGTCGGCCGCGCCGTCCGTCTCCGACGGATCGGCGGACGTGTCGAGCAGTCGGGCGAGGCGCCGGTGGGCCTGGCCGAGGTAGGAGCGGACCGTGGCCTCGTCGACGCCCATCACCGAGGCCGCCTCACCGGGCGTGCACTGCAGGCCGTACCGCAGGAGCACCGCGTCGCGCTGGCGCTCGGCGAGCCGGGACACCGCGGAGTAGAAGCGGATGGTGTCGGTCAGCACCTCGTACTGGTCGGCGTGCGCCTCCTTCAGCGCCGCCTCGAAGGCGCTGATGTCCATCGGCTCCGGCTCCTGCTGCCAGGGGTGGCGCCGGTGCTGCCCGTCGACCAGGCAGTGCTTGAGCACGGTCCACGCGTAGGCGTCCAGGCGGTCCATGTGCAGCATGCGCAGCCAGTCGCCCATGATCGAGTCGAAGGTGGCGTCCACCGCCTCCTCCGCCGCCGCGTCCGAGCCCAGCTGCAGGTACGCGAACCGCATGTAGGCAGGACGCCGGTTGGCGTGGAAGGCCCAGTACGACAGGCGCGCGGTCGGGTCCCACTGGCTCATCGGAGTCGGCCGCCGACGCCGGCTCGGCAGTCCCACGGCCCCACCGGACTCCTCCGGTCCGCCATCGCTCACCGCTCCACCTCCGCTCCACCTCGGCCCCCGGTGCGCAGAACAGGAAAGCAGCGCGGGCGCACTCGGGGGGCGCAGAGAAGAAACCTGGGAAGCATTGCGTCGCCGATGATCGAACCGTGATCGGTCTCGATCACACGGGGCTCCAGCCAGCACGTATGCATATGCCCCCTGCCGGTGCCGCCCCACCTCGGGTCAGGCGCGCCGCCGCCCCGCTGTACCATGGGCCCGATCGCGAGGGCCGTGACGGAGAGGTCACTGTCCTCGCTTTTGCGTTATGCCCACCAGGAACAAATGCGGCGCGTGGCCGATCGGCGGTTCGATACGATGAACCGCACTCACACTCCGTGACGTCACGACGCACCGCACAGAGGAAATGGAGCATCCGAGGATGGCTCGACACCTGATCACCAGCGCGCTTCCGTACATCAACGGGATCAAGCACCTGGGCAACATGGTCGGGTCGATGCTTCCGGCGGATGTGTACTCCCGGTACCTCCGCCAGCGCGGCCACGACGTCCTCTACATCTGCGCCACCGACGAGCACGGCACCCCCGCCGAACTCGCCGCCAAGGAGGCCGGCATCTCGGTCGCCGACTTCTGCGCGCAGGCCCACGACGCCCAGAAGGCGGTCTACGACGGCTTCGAGCTGTCCTTCGACTACTTCGGCCGCAGCTCCTCGGAGCAGAACGTCGAGATCACCCAGCACTTCGCGCGCCGCCTCCAGGAGAACGGCTTCATCGAGGAGCGGGCGATCCGGCAGGTCTACTCGCCCGCCGACGGCCGCTTCCTGCCGGACCGCTACGTCGAGGGCACCTGCCCGCACTGCGGCTACGACAAGGCCCGCGGCGACCAGTGCGAGAACTGCACCCGCGTCCTGGACCCCACGGACCTCATCGAGCCCCGCTCGGCCATCTCCGGCTCCACCGAGCTGGAGGTCCGCGAGACCAAGCACCTCTTCCTGCTGCAGTCCAAGCTCCAGGGCGAGGTGGAGGCCTGGGTCGCCGAGCACGAGGAGGAGTGGCCGCAGCTGGCCTCCTCGATCGCCCGCAAGTGGCTGACCGAAGGCCTGCACGACCGCGCCATCACCCGCGACCTCGACTGGGGCGTTCCCGTTCCGGCGGACACCTGGCCCGACCTGGCGGCCGAGGGCAAGGTCTTCTACGTCTGGTTCGACGCCCCGATCGAGTACATCGCCTCGACCAAGGAGTGGGCGGACGCCGACCCGGCGAACCGCGACTACAAGTCCTGGTGGTACGAGGCCGAGGACGTCCGCTACACCCAGTTCATGGCCAAGGACAACGTCCCGTTCCACACGGTGATGTTCCCCGCCACCGAGCTGGGCACCCGCGAGCCGTGGAAGAAGGTCGACTACGTCAAGGCCTTCAACTGGCTGACGTACTACGGCGGCAAGTTCTCCACCTCGCAGAAGCGCGGCGTCTTCACCGACCAGGCGCTGGAGATCCTCCCGGCCGACTTCTGGCGCTACTTCCTCATCGCCAACGCCCCCGAGTCCGACGACTCGTCCTTCACGTGGGAGCACTTCGCCGCCACGGTCAACAAGGACCTCGGCGGTACCCTCGGCAACTTCGTCAACCGCGTCCTGACCTTCTCCCGCAAGAAGTTCGGCGACGAGGTCCCGGCCGGAAGCCCCGCCGGCGAGGCAGAGGCGAAGCTCGGCGAGCAGATCGCCGAGCTGCTGGCCGAGTACGAGGGCCACATGGAGGCCCTCCAGTACCGCAAGGCCGCGGCCGCGCTGCGCGCCCTGTGGTCCGCCGGCAACGCGTACCTGGACGAGAAGGCGCCGTGGCTGGAGGTCAAGACCGACCTCGACGCCGCCGCGCTCACCCTGCGCACCGCGATGAACCTCATCCACCTCTACTCGGTGGTCTCCGAGCCGTTCATCCCGGCCTCGGCGCGCGCCATGCGCGCGGCGTTCGCCCTCGCCGGCGACACCGCGACGTGGGTGACCCCGGAGCAGGCGAAGGCTCTGGATGCGGTTCCGGCCGGCACCCCGTTCACCGTCCCGCCGGTGCTCTTCGCCCGCGTCACCGAGGAGGACCTGGAGTCCTACCGCGAGCGCTTCGGTGGCACCGAGGCGGGCTGACACCCGTCCGAACGAAGGGGCGCCGCCCACCGGGCCGCGCCCCTTCGTCATGTCCGCACCCCGGCCGGGCGGGGGGGCGGGAGTTCAGCTCCCGGAACGGGCGAACGTGCCGACCGCCGTGTCGAAGTACGCCCGGGCCTCGCCGGTCCGTCCGACGGGGGCGGAGACCCAGACGTCGTAGAGCCGGCCACCCTCCTCCCAGCACAGGTCACGGGTGTGCCGGGGTCCCTCGGCCGTGGAGAAGCCGTTCCATGTGAACAGCCAGACGGCCGCCTCGTGGCCGCGGTGCGTGCTCGTCATGACCTCGGCGTCACGGTAGCCGGGGTTGTTGTCCGGCCCCTTGGCGTGCGAGCGCTGGTGCACGGCGAGCGGGCCGCCGGACTCGGGGTCCGACACCTTGACGCCGATGCGGAAGCTCTCGTCGGGTGACGTGTAGAAGATCCGCGGGCCGTCGGTCCTGCGGGTGAAGCCGTCGGGGACGGCGAGCGAGAAGCCCGCCGGGTCCCGGACGAGGCCGTAGCCGGCGGGGGCGCTCTCGCCGTCGGCCGGGCCGGCCGTCCGCTCCCCGGGCGTCGCCGGTGCGGGGGCGGGCGCGAGGGCCGGCGTGGACGCGGTTGCGCTCGCGGCCGCCCGGCCGGTGCCGGGGCCTTCGTTCATCAGCAGCGCGGCGGCCGTCACGCCTGCGCCCGCGATGGCGGCCACCAGCAGACCGGCGATGACGGCGGCGCCGGGACGCCGCCCGGCGCGGGCACCGGGCGTCCGCGCGGACCCGGGAGCCGTACGCGTCGCGGGCGTGGGAGCGGGCGCCGAGGCCTGCGCCGAGGCCGGCACGGGTACCGGTACGGGTGTCCGCGCAGGGTCGGGTGCAGGTGCAGGTGCAAGCCCTGGTGCCGCCGCCGCCGACGTCGGCCGGGCGTCGGACGCGCCGGGCACGCCGCGCCGCGTCGGCGTGTACCCGGCCGCCGCCGGGGCCCACTTCCGCAGCATGTCCTCCGCCCGCTCCGCACCGAGCCGCGCCGCGGGATCCCGTTCCAGCAGGCCCCGCACCACCGGCAGCAGCGGCCCCAGCGCGGCGGGCGGCCGGATCTCGTCGTAGACCACCGCGTGCAGGATGCCTCCCAGCGAATCCCGCCGGAAGGGCGACGCGCCGCTGACGGCCGCGCACAGCAGCGCGCCCAGCGACCACAGGTCGGACTCCGGCCCGGCCGGCGACTGCGCCGACATCCGCTCGGGCGCGGTGTACTCGGGAGAGCCGACGAACGCCCCCGTCGCTGTCAGCGTCGTCGCCCCCGACACCTGCGCGATCCCGAAGTCCGTCAGGACGACCCGGCCGCCCGGGGACTCCAGCAGCACGTTGGCCGGCTTGATGTCACGGTGCAGCACCCCGGCCGCGTGCGCCGTCCGCAGGGCGCCCAGGAGCGCGACCCCGATCCCGGCGGCCTCGGCGGGGTCCACCGGCCCGGTCCGGGAGAGCCGGTCGGCGAGGGAGCGGCCCTCGACCAGCTCCATGACGATGCACGGGTGTTCGCGGTCCTCCACGACGTCGTGCACCACGATGATGTGGGGGTGCTTGAGCTGCGCGGCAGCGCGCGCCTCGCGCAGCGTGCGCTCGCGGTGGAGCCGGGCCTCGTCCGGCGACAGCGCAGCGTCGGGCACCATCTCCTTCACGGCGACCGAGCGGCCGAGCAACTGGTCCGTGGCCCGCCACACGACACCCATGCCGCCGCGCCCGACCCTGGCGTCCAGTCGGTAACGCCCGGCGATCAGGCGGGCGTTCTCCCCCTCGGTCAGCATGGCGCCATCATGCCGCATCGTCGTCCGGCCCGTGGGACCGCACTCGCCCGGGCGATCTCCACCGGTACGCCGCGTGTCGAAGCCGGGCCTTGATCGTTTCTTCAGACGGAGCACTCATGTCTGCTACGGAATCGGGAGGACGCGCGGTGACCGCTTGGCAGTACTTCGCCGGGGCGGGGCTGGTGGCGGCGCTCTGCCCGCTCCACGGCCACGTGGCGGTCGCGGGCGACGGCCACGGCCGGGGGGCGCGCGTCGACCTGTGCGTGCCGGCCGGCCGGCCGAAGCGGCCCCCCGCACCGGCGGCCGGGCTGCCCTCCGTGCGGGTCGGCCTGCCCGGCCCGGACGGGCCCACCGTGCGCCACCCCGGGCGGATCCCCGAGCCCGCCGCGGTGCGGCCCGGGCGGCCCGCGGCGCCGGAGCCGCCGGCCGCCGTCGCTCCCGCCGCGGAGGCTCCGGCCGCGGCGGCGCAGCCACTGCCGCCCGCGCCGGCTCCGGAGGAGGAGAGCGGGCCGGCTCCGGCCGAAGCGGCGGCCCCGCCCCGGGCCGGCGCCGCGGCCGCGCCCGTGAGCGCCTTCCACGTGCGTCCGTACCGCTCCGTGGCCCTCCAGCGGCGCGGCCCGGGCGGGATGTCCACCGTGATGCTCATGGTCGTCGTGACCACGCCCGCCGTACTCGCCGCCGCCGCGCTGCGCCCCCGGGGCAGGAGCGGCCGGAGCCGCGGCTGACCGCCGCGTCCGCCGTCCGTGCGCTGCGCGCCCACCGCTCCGTCCGTCCCACCGCTCCGTCCGTCCCACCGCCCCCACCGCCCGCCCACCGACCCGACCGCCCACCGCTTCGTCCGCCCACCGATCCACACCGGGAGAATCCACGTGTCCGAATGGCTGGTCCTGGCCATCGCCATGGCGCTCGTCTGCGCCCTCGTCCTCGCCTTCACGGCGATCCGGCACCGCCGGGCCGCCGCCGACGAGGACACCAGCGAAACCCCCGACGTCATCGAGTACATGACGATGATGGTGGGCGTGGTCTACGCGATCGTGCTGGGCCTGGCCATCGCCGGCGTCTGGGAGGCGCGCGGCGCCGCCGAGGACAGCGTGCGCCGGGAGGCCCAGGCGCTGTACGAGGTCACCCAGCGCGCCGACGTCTACCCGGCCCCGGTCCGCGACCGGATCCGCGGCGAGGTGGACGCGTACGTCTCCCACACCGTCGCCGTGGACTGGCCGTTGCTGACCTCCGGCGAGGGCGCGTCGCCCGAGGGCGGCGAGCTGCTGGGCAAGCTGCGCACCTCCGTCACCCACCAGAGCCCCACCACCGAGCTCCAGGCACAGGCCTACCAGCCGTTGCTGGACCACATCGCGGCCGCCGACGAGGCCCGCCACTCACGGACCCAGAGCTCCGAGTCGACGCTGCCGGGCGTGGTGTGGTTCGGCCTGCTGGTCGGCGGGGTGGTCACGGTCGGACTGATCTTCACCCTGCAGATCCGGCGCTCCGGCCGCGAGCTGCTCCTCGCGGGCCTCTTCAGCGCGCTGATCGTGTTCCTGCTGTTCATGGTGTGGAGCTTCGACGCGCCGTACGGGCGGGACGGGATGGACTCGGCCGGACCGTTCCAGGAGCTGTTCCCGAAGACGGCGGTGGCGGCCGCCCGTTGAGCGGGCGGGGTGGCGGCCGGGCCCCCGGTACGGGACCCGGCCGCACCGCCTACACCGGGCTGGCCCGGCGGCGGAACGCCTGCACCACCGGCGAACGCCGCAGGGCGTCGGAGATCCGCAGGAGGTCGCGCGGCCCGTCGCACGCGGCCGGGAGGATCTCGTCGTCCTCGCCGATGATCTTTCCCTCGGGGTCCGCCGAGCGGGCCCGTACGGCGGCCGCGACCATGGCGGCGTCGGCGACCGCGCGGGCCGTCTCCTCGTCGGCGCCGCCGCCGAGGGCGCTCTCGTAGGCGTCGTCGCGCAGGTCGATGTCGAAGTAGGGCCCGAGGTGCAGGAAGCCGTCGTGGATGTCGGACTCCCGCTGGATCACGCGCAGTTCCCCGGCCGTCCACCAGGCCATCTGCACCGAGGGCGTCCCGACGGGGGCGGAGATCTGCACCTCCTGCCACAGCGGGCCGAGCCGGCGGTACGTCGCCCAGGTCTGCCAGTGGTCCGAGAGCCGCTGGCAGACGAGCGGCACCACGAAGCCCATCGCACTGATCAGGGCGCCCAGGGAGGCGAGCGGCGGCGCCACGTAGGTGCTGAGGCCGTCGAGGTCGTGGCCGAGCCAGCGGGCGACGACGGCGGTCATCTTCGTGGCGTCGTAGCCGAGGTTGAAGAGGTAGCCGGCAACGATGATCATCAGACCGATCCGCAGCCAGCCGCGCACCTGCAGCGACCAGCGCCAGCACAGGACCACCATCACCACCGCCGCCACGTGGTGCGCCAGGAGGTAGAGGGCGATCATGTGGCCGACGTAGGGCGTGTTCGCGTAGAAGGTGTCGAAGTCCCGCAGGCGTTCCTCGGGGGTCTCACCGAGCGCGAACAGCACGACCAGCGCCACGATCACGATGCCGTAGCCGAGGATCCAGCGGCGCGAGACGCGCTTGGTCCGCTCGGCCGGCCCGCCCCGCCAGTTGACCATCAGGACCAGGCAGGAGGCGCTGAAGGCGGTGATCAGGCAGTACACCAGCGGGGCCGAGAAGTTGGCGATGCCCGTCCAGCGGTTGACCGCCGCGATGGTGGGCGGGGCGGCGAAGGAGAACACCGCCCCCGCCAGGGCCAGCAGGGCGACGACGGAACGCAGGAGCGGGTCGCGCCAGTTGTGCCGCAGGGCCGGCAGCTTGAAGGCGAGGGAGATCGCCATCGCCGCCGCCGGTATGTAGTAGTCCTCACCGGTCAACGATCGTTCCTCAGTCCCCGGTAGCCGAGTGAGGCCTCGATCCGGCCCGCCAGGTCATCGCGCTGGACGGGGGCCCGGTGACCGGCCGACCCGGCCAGCCAGTTCCGGCACCGGCTGCCCAGCAGTAAACCGAAGGTCTCGGCCTCGGTCTCCTCCTGGACGTCGGCGCGCGTGCGCGCGGCGACGCGGCGGACCGTCTCGCCGATGTCGGCCTCGTCGGACAGCAGTCGCGCGGCGACGGCGGCGCCGTCGACGTGGTGGCTGCAGTGGCCGGCCTTCATGTGCCACAGTTCGTGGCCCAGGATGACCAGTTGGTGGTCGGGTGCGGTGCGTTCCTCGATGACCACGAGATCGCGGTCCGCCATGTCGAGCCACAGACCGCTCGCCGTCCGGGGCGGGAAGGCAGCCATCCGGAAGTCGACCCGGCGGCCGCGGTGTCTGCTCATGCCCTCACAGAGGGCAGCGTAGAGGTCCACGGGTTCCACGGGGGCGGTCAGCCGGATGCCGGCCACCAGCTCCCCGCACAACCGCCGCTGCTCTCTGCCTATGCTCACCGTTCTCCCCGTCGGCGCGGATCCGGATCAGGACTCAAGGATCAGACCCAGACTTTCGACTGGGTCAGGATTCGTTCGGTTTGACGCTTTCGAGGAGCATGTCCAGCCATTCGGTCACCTTGTCCCGGTGCTTGTCGCTGGGCAGTTGGGCGGCGCGCCAGGCGATGCCCCGTACACCGTGGTTCTGCAGGAGTCTTGCCAGCGGATCGCCCGCCGATGCACCGGAGGCCGGCACGGTTTCCCGCGCGCGCCCCGCGTAGTCCTGGAGGAGCTGTTGCTCGGTCCGCTGGAGGGCGTCGGTGAGGGCGTCGGCGTCATGGGCCGTGAGGAACCCGGCGTGCACCCCGAAGAAGCGCTGGATCGCGTCGCAATGCTCCATCGTGGGGCGGCGGTCGCCGTTGATCAGGGCCCCGGCCTGCTGCCTCGACATGCCGGCGCCGTCCGCGATCTCCTGCTGCGTGTAGCGGCGGCCGTTGGCCTTGACGCGGGTGCGCCGGAGCAGGTCGAGGCGCTGCAGGAAGCGGGCCTGGAGGTCGGGTTCGCCGGCCGGCCTGCCTTCGAGCAGGGTCTTGACCACATCCGTGGGCACGCCCGAAGCCTCCGAGAGGCGCCGCAGGTCGAAGACCTGGTTCAGCTCGCGGCCCATCTTGCCCGCGAGTTCGGCGACGCGGGTGATGGTCGCGGCCAGGGGTGCGTCGGCCACCGCGACGGGAGCCGGGAAGCCGTCTGTCACCAGTGGTTCTCCTAGATCGCGCGAAGTCGGTACGGCACATGGTCGGCTTCTGGAATCTAGCCGCTCTCGCCGCGAAGGGCTAGAACGTGCCACAGCTGTGGCGGGAATGAGCTGTCAAGAGGCTGGAATTGCCACAATAGTTGACACTCGAATGAAGTCGGTAGCAGGATCGCCACACGGAAATGAAGATCCAGACCGGAGGAGGGGGAGCTCTCAGTGCCACATCTCGCAGCGGTGGGCCCGTCCGATGGCCTCGCCCGAGCCGGTGAGGAACGCCTGGCGGGCGAGGAGTCCGCGCGCGGCGCCGTGCGGTCGGAGCGACGCAAGGAGATTTTGCGCCAGCGCCGCGAAGAGCTGGGGCTGAGCCAGGAGGACCTCGCCGCCCGGCTGCGCATCAGCGTGCGTGCCTACGGCAACTGGGAACGCGGGCTGGTCAAGGAGTGGACGGACCGCAAGCTCCTCGCCCTGGCGGAAGCCCTGGAGATGAGCGAACGGCAGTGCTTCTGGCTCTTCCGCGTCATGGTCGACCGCGATCCGCCGCCCACGTGGCGGGCCTCCGACGAGAACCGGCTCCCCGAGGACCCGGCGCAGCGCGACTACCTCTGCGACTACGCGGCCCTCATGGAAGCCGTGCCCTACCCGAGCTTCCTGGTGGACCACCGGTGGGACGTCGCCCTGACCAATTCCGCATTCGACCAGCTCTTCCAGACCGTACGGCCGCACCCGACGGCCCTCCCGGACGACAACTTCCTGCGCTTCGTGCTGTTCCACCCGGACGCCGCCGCCGTGCTGGAGGACCACGAACCGGCCTGGTGCGTACCGCTGCTCGCCCAGTTCGCGGCGGCGCTCGCGGATGCCCCGGAGGACGAGGGGCTGTGCAGCATCCGCCAGGAGGTGGCCCGTGACCCGTTCATGGAGGCGGCCTACCGCTACGGCGTCCCGCACTGGCTGAGCAAGCGCGGCCCGGAGGCCGCCGAGCAGGACGGGGCGGTGCGCACCGTGCGCCATCCCGACCCGCGCTGGGGCCTGGTGCGCTGCCGGATGGTGGCCGAGACCAGCCGCATGCTGGACCAGATGGGACTGACCCGGATCACCCTGATCCTGTCCGGGCCGCAGGGCGTGCCGACGGGTCCCGGACGGGGCGGCGCGGCCCTCACCCACCCGCCGCAGGGCGCCCGACTGCGCGCCGTGCCGTCACTGGAGGACTGACCCGACGGGGCAGACTGGTCCCTGCGGGCGGAAGCCCCGCTTGCCGTCACGTTCCGTGTCGCCGACCGTGGCACGGACCGGGCCGCGGTCGACGCCACGGATCGTGTCACCGATCGTGGCATTGGGCCTGGGCCTGGACCCGGGCCTGTGCCTGAGCCCAGGCCTGTGCCTGGACCCGGGACGGGGCACCGGCGGGTATGCGGGTGGTGGTACGGGTCACGGGTACTGCCACCGGTACGGGCATCCGCGCCGGCACCGGCATCTGCACAGGCGAAGGGCGGTAGGGGCGTGCGGCTGACGATCCTCGGCGGAGGCGGCTTCCGGGTACCACTGGTCTACGGCGCACTGCTCGGGGACCACGCCGAGGGGCGGGTCTCCCAGGTGACGCTCTACGACGAGGACCCCGCGAGGCTCGCCGCCATGACCGGTGTCCTCGCCGACCTCGCCGCGGCCGCCGCCGTGCCCGACGCACCGGCCGTCACGGCCACCCGGGACCTCGACGAGGCCCTGCGCGGGGCCGACTTCGTCTTCTCGGCCATCCGCGTCGGCGGTCTCGAAGGACGCGCCGCCGACGAGCGCGTCGCCCTGGCCGAGGGCGTGCTGGGCCAGGAGACGGTCGGCGCGGGCGGGGTCGCGTACGGACTGCGGACCGTTCCGGTGGCCCGTGCGATCGCCCGCCGGGTCGCCCGCGTCGCCCCCGAGGCCTGGGTCATCAACTTCACCAACCCGGCCGGCCTGGTCACCGAGGCCATGGCCGAGGAGCTCGGCGACCGGGTGATCGGCATTTGCGACTCGCCGGTGGGCCTCGGCCGGCGCATCGCCCGGCTGCTGGGAGCCCGCCCGGACGAGGCCTGGATCGACTACGTGGGCCTCAACCACCTGGGCTGGGTACGCGGCCTGCGCATCGGCGGCCGGGACGAACTGCCGCGGCTGCTCGCCGACAGCAAGGCGCTGGAGTCCTTCGAGGAGGGCCGGCTCTTCGGCGCCGAATGGCTGCGCTCGCTCGGCGCCGTCCCCAACGAGTACCTCCACTACTACTACTTCAACCGTGACACCGTACGGGCCTACCAGGAGGCGGAGCAGACCCGCGGGGCCTTCCTGCGCGACCAGCAGCGCGGCTTCTACGCCGAGGCCGGCCGGGCCGGGCTGCCGGCCGGTGCGGCCCTGGCCGCCTGGGACCGGACCCGGGCCGAGCGCGAGGCCACGTACATGGCCGAGAACCGCGAGGCGGCCGGGGCCGGCGAGCGCGACGACAGCGACCTCGACTCGGGCGGTTACGAGAAGGTGGCCCTGGCCCTGATGCGGGCCATCGCCCGGGACGAGCGGGCCACCCTGATCCTGAACGTCCGCAACGGCTCCACGCTCTCCGTCCTCGACGCCGCCGCGGTCATCGAGGTGCCCTGCCTGGTGGACGCGAACGGCGCCCACCCGATGGGCGTCGAGCCGCTGCCGCTGCACGCGGTGGGACTGGTGACGGCCGTCAAGGCGGTGGAACGCGAGGTCCTGGCGGCTGCCGCGAGCGGTGCACGGGCGGACGCCGTGAAGGCCTTCGCGCTGCACCCGCTGGTCGACTCCGTGGCGGTGGCCCGACGGCTGGTCGACGGCTACGCGCAGGCCCATCCGAGCCTGGCCCACCTACGCTGATCCGCCCGCAGGCGCCGCCGGCCCGGGTGCCGCTCGGGGCCCCCGGACGGCGCAGCGCCGCATGCGGCGCGGCGGGCGGCCTGTGAGAGTGCGAGATGTGACCACTGCCCCCGCCGCAGCAGCGGCGCCCCCCGTGCTCGACCGGCGGCGGCGCAACGTCGTCTTCGGCACGATCATGCTGGGCGTGCTGCTGGCGGCGCTCGACCAGACGATCGTCGGCACCGCCCTGCCCACGATCGTCGGCGACCTGGGCGGCGGCGACCACATGTCGTGGGTGGTGACCTCCTACCTGCTCGCGGAGACCGTGGCGACGGTCCTGGTCGGCAAGTTCGGTGACCTCTTCGGCCGGAAACTGATCTTCCAGATCTCCGCCATCGTCTTCATCAGCGGCTCCTTCCTGTGCGGCCTGTCCAGCAACATGACGTTCCTGATCGTGTGGCGCGGCGTCCAGGGCATCGGAGCCGGCGGCCTGATGGTCACCGCGATGGCGCTGATCGCCGACGTCGTGCCGCTGCGCGAACGCGGCAAGTACCAGGGCATGATCGGCGCCGTCTTCGGCGTCGCCACCGTCATCGGGCCGCTGCTCGGCGGCTTCTTCACCGACCAGCTGACCTGGCGTTGGTGCTTCTACGTCAACGTCCCGATCGCCGTCCTGGTGGTCGTCGCCGCCGCCAGGACGATCCCGGCGGTACGCGCCACGGGCAAGCCGGTCATCGACTACCTGGGCATCACCCTGGTCGCGATCGGCTCCAGCGCCCTGATCCTGGCCACCAGCTGGGGCGGCAACGAGTACCCGTGGACCTCGCCCGTGATCATCGGCCTGTTCGCGGGCGGCGCGGTCGCGCTGGCCCTGTTCTGCCTGGCCGAGACCCGCGCCGTCGAGCCGACGATCCCCATGCGGCTCTTCCGCAACCCGGTCTTCGCCGTGTGCTCCGTGCTGAGCTTCGTCGTCGGGTTCGCGATGCTCGGAGCGATGACCTTCCTGCCGACCTACCTCCAGTACGTCGACGGGGACTCGGCCACGATCTCGGGCGTGCGGACCCTGCCCATGGTGTTCGGGCTCCTGCTCGCCTCCGTCTTCAGCGGCAACGTGGTCAGCAGGACCGGCCAGTACCGGATCTTCCCGATCGTCGGCAACGCCGTGATGGGCGTCGGCCTGTACCTGCTGTCACGGATGCATCCGGGGACCAGCACGCTGCTGGAGTCCCTCTACATGTTCGTGCTCGGCGTCGGTATCGGCCTGTCCATGCAGGTGCTGACGATCGCCGTGCAGAACACCGTCGACTACGCCGACCTCGGCACGGCCACCTCCGGTGTCACGTTCTTCCGTACGCTCGGCAGCGCCTTCGGGACGGCGGTCTTCGGCACGATCTACGCCAATCACCTGGGGCCGTCGCTGGAGGAGGCCGTCGCCGAGGTGGCGAGGGCCACCGGGCAGGACCCGGCGGGCCTGGCGAAGGCCGCTTCGACGCCGGAGGGGGTGCACCGGCTGGATCCGGCCGCCGCGACTCCGGTGGTCGAGGCGTACGCGGAGGCCCTGCAGACGGTGTTCCTGTGGACCGTGCCGGTGGCGGTGTTCGGGTTCGTCGTGGCGCTCTTCCTCAAGCAGGTCAAGCTGCGCGACAGCGCCCGGGCCGGGTCCACCGACATGGGCGACGGTTTCGGCTCGCCGGCCACGGCCTCGGGCGACTCGGCCAAACTGCTGGAACTGGCGGTCGGCAAGCTCGTCCGGAACATGGGCGCGGACACGGCGCGGGCGATCGTCGAGGAATCCGACACGCGGCTGGACATCGCGGGCGCGTGGACGGTGATGCAGGTGGAGCTGATGACCAGGACGATCGGCTACTCCTCCATCGGGCTGGTCGCCGGGCGGCGTTCGCTGCCGCCGGAGGTCCTGCTCCCGGTGTTCGACCGGATGGCGGAGGAGGGCTTCCTCGCCCGGGAGGGCGCCTTCTTCAGCCTCACGGCCGCCGGGCAGCGGGAGGCGGACGTGATCTCGGCGGCGTGGGCCCAGTGGCTCGGCGACCGGCTGGAGAAGGACCGCGGCCGGCCGCGCAGCGCCGAACTGAGGGTCGCGGCGGACGCGATCGCGAAGCGGCTGCTGGCCGAGGACCTGGGCGAGGGCAACTTCGCCCCGAAGGTGGTCGTGCGGCACTGAGGCTTGCGTCGGTGGCGGGAACTGGCGTCCGCGCCACCATCCGCGGCATGCAGGCGACGGTGCCGGCGAGGACGGTGGCCACAGCCACAGCCACAGCCACAGCCACAGCCACAGCCACAGCCGCAGCCGTCGGTTGGCGCCGTCGGTTGGCGGGTCGCGGCCCGGCCGGGTTTCCGCACCCCCACGCAAGGGGTCAGTAGGCGCCGGGGAAGTCGGTGGCCGTGTAGACCTGGTTGAGGATGGTCGGCAGCATGGCGTTGGCCGTGGTGCGGCCGTCGGGGGAGACGGTCAGGTTCGTCCAGACGACCAGCGTGACGTCGTTGTCCGGGTCGTGGCCCATGAAGGAGTTGAAGCCCGGCAGTTCACCGCCGTGGAAGTACATCCCAGCCTTCGGGCCGAAGCTCTGGTGGGCGATGCCGTAGCCGTACTTCTGGCCCTGCGGGGCCTTGGGGTCCTCGGCCCGGGGACTGTCGAGCCACTGCTTCTGGAAGGCGGGATCCAGCACCTCGCCCGTCGTCAGGGACCGGATCCACCGGGCCATGTCGTCGGCGGTGGAGACGGCTCCGCCCGCGGCGTAGGCGTAGGACGGGTTCTGGTGCGTGTAGTCCCGCGGCGTGAGCTTCCCGGACCGGGCGGCCTCCCGCACGTCGGCGGGATAGGGCTTGTCGGTCAGCGCGTAGGTCGTACCGCCGTACATGTAGCCGTGCGCGAAGGGGTCGGGGAGGGACGTGTCGTGGATACCGGGCAGGGTCGTGCCCGCCAGGCCGAGCGGGCTGAACAGCCGCTGCTGGAACTGCCGTTGCAGTGGCTGACCGCCCGCCTTCTCCGCGACGAGACCGAGCAGCGCGTAATTGGTGTTGCTGTACTCGTAGGCGGTGCCGGGCGGGAAGTTCGGTGGGCGGGAGAAGGCGATGGCCAGCATCTCCTGCGGCGTCCGGGCCGCGGCCGGCTCGGCGTCCAGGGAGGCCGACAGCTCGGGTGCGTCGGTGTAGTTGTAGAGCCCGCTGCGCATCGTGAGCAGCTGCGCGATGGTGATGTTCCCGCCGTTGGGCACGCCGGGGACGTAGTCGGACACCGGGTCCGACAGCCGCAGCCGCCCGTCCTGGGCGAGCAGCAGCACCAGGGCCGACGTCAGCGTCTTGGTGTTGGAGGCGATCCGGAAGTGGCGGTCGGAGGTGGGCGGGACGGCCGCGCCCAGCTCGGTCGTGCCGACGCCCGCCCGGAAGGTCCCCTGCGGGGTGGTGAGCAGCACCATGGCCCCGGGCACCCCGAGTGCCTTGGCCGCGCGTGCCACGGACGCCTGCAGCGCGGCCGGGTCGATGCGCTTCAGCGCCGACCCGGTGGGGTCCGGCGCGGGGGCGCCGGCCGGGCCCGTCGTCGTGGGCGCGGCCCGCGGGACCCGGGCGTCGGACAGGGCCGGGGAGCCGGGGTCGGGAGGCGGTGCGAACCCCGCGAGGAGCAGGGCCGTGCACGGCGTCAGCAGAAGGGTGCGGCGGACAGCCGCTGAGGATTTCCGCATGTCGGCGTCACAGCCCTCGTGCTCGGTGGTCCGTGCCGCGCGGTCGGGATGCGGACGGGCCGAA
Source organism: Streptomyces sp. WAC03905 (assembly GCF_057371075.1). Lineage (NCBI taxonomy): Bacteria > Bacillati > Actinomycetota > Actinomycetes > Kitasatosporales > Streptomycetaceae > Streptomyces > Streptomyces sp. WAC03905. Next base: position 1,455,283 of record NZ_JBXYDZ010000003.1, on the reverse strand, counting down.
GAGGTCGGAACGTCTGATTTTATCAGTCGGCGGACATGTCGCAGCTGCCCGCCGACTCAGGCGCCCGGAGCCCGGCCCGTCGTCGCGTAGTCGTGCGAGGGGACGTGCGGGAGTTCCGTGAGGTCGGGGCGCCAGGCGCGGAGCACCGCGGCCGAGGGCGCGTACAGCGCCGACGGGATCTCCGCGGGCGCGAACCACTCCCAGCGGGCGATCTTGTGGGGTTCGGTCACGGCGGGCACCCCCTCCGCCGTGGTGGTGACGGCGGCCGCCGTCAGCCGTGTCAGGCCGGACTTCGCGTCGATCTGGACGGACAGGACGCGCACGCCGTCGGGGGCCACCCGCAGGTCCGTCTCCTCGGCGAGTTCGCGGGCGGCTGCCTGCTCGAAGCCCTCGCCGGGGTCGACCTTGCCGCCCGGCAGTTCCCAACGGCCGTCGTGCGCCTGGCCGAGCAGCACACGGCCGTCGTCGCCGATGACGACGAGGCCGACGCCGACGACGGCGTTCGGCTGCGGAACGGCCCGTTCGGGACGCTCGCGCCCGGGGTGCCGGGGCTGCCCGGGGTGCCGGGGCTGCCCGGGGTGCCGGGGCTGCCCGGGTTGCCCGAGGTGCTCGGGGTGCTGGGGGCCATCGCCTGTGGTGGTCATCGGCGTCCTTCCGGAGGAGTGGCGGGACGGGCGCGGACGTGGATCCGCTCGCCCTGGGGCCCGAAGAGGCTGAGGAACTCCGCGGGCTGCGGACCGGCGTTGCAGAAGGCGTGCGGCGTACGCGTGTCGAACTCGGCGGCCTCTCCCGGGTCGAGCACGAGGTCGTGTTCCCCCAGCAGCAGCCGGACCCGCCCGGAGAGCACGTACAGCCACTCGTACCCCTCGTGGACCTTCAGCTCGGGCACGGGCGGGGTGCCCTCGACGGGCGGGAGGATCTGCTTGAAGGCGTGCACCCCGCCGAAGTTGCGGGTCAGCGGTACGTAGGTGTGGCCGTGCCGGACGAAGGGGCGCGGGCGGATCCGGGGGTCGCCCGTCTCCGGCGCGCCGACCAGCTCGTCCAGTGCCACCCGGTGCGCCTTGGCCAGCGGGAGCAGCAGCTCCAGCGTCGGCCTGCGCTGCCCCGACTCCAGCCGGGAGAGCGTGGAGAGCGAGATCCCGGTCGTTTCGCTCAACTGGGCGAGCGTGGTGCCGCGCTGTCGGCGCAGGGCCCGCAGCCGCGGGCCCACGGAGGTGAGCACGTCGGCGAGTTCCTCGTCCTGCTTCTCGGCGGCCATGACTCCATTTGCCGGTTCGGCAAGAGCATTTGTCAAATGGTGGCATCGGGCAGACCCTCGCAGACATGGACAACACAACGGAAGAATCGTTTGACGTGGTCGTCGTCGGTGGTGGCGCGGCCGGACTCGCCGGGGCGCTCACCCTGGTCCGGGCCCGCCGTTCGGTCCTGGTGATCGACTCCGGCAGCCCGCGCAACGCCCCCGCCGCGCACATGCACGGCTACCTCGGCCTCGACGGCGAGAGCCCGGCCGAGCTGCTGGCCCGGGGTCGGGCGGAGGTGACGGGCTACGGCGGGCGGGTCCGGCCGGGCACGGCCGTCGCGGCCGACCCGCTGCCCGACGGGGGGTTCCGCGTCCGCTGCGCCGACGGCTCGACCGTGCGGGCGGGCCGGCTGCTGGTCGCGACCGGCCTGGTGGACGAGTTGCCGGGGGTGCCGGGGCTCGCGGAGCGCTGGGGGCGGGACGTGCTGCACTGCCCGTACTGCCACGGCTGGGAGGTCCGGGACCAGCCGGTCGCGGTGCTGGCCGACGGTCCGCTCGCCGTGCACCAGGCGCAGATGTGGCGGCACTGGAGCGGGCGGACCACCCTGCTGGCGCACACCTGGGCGCTGGGTGCGCATGACCGGGAGCTGGCGGCGGCCCTCGGGATCCGGGTCGTCGAGGGCGAGGCGACCGGCCTGGTCGTCGAGGACGACCGGCTGGCGGGGGTCACCCTGGCCGACGGGGCGGCGGTGCCGTGCCGGGCGCTCGTGGTGGCCCCGCGGTTCACGGCCCGCTCGGGGGTCCTGACCAGCCTGGGTCTGCCGGTCACGGACATGACCCGGGACGGGCACGTGATCGGCCGCAGCGTCGCGTCCGACCCGGCCACCGGGGCCACCGCGCTCCCCGGCGTCTGGGTGGCGGGCAATGTGACGGCGCCGCTGGAGAAGGTCGCGGGGGCGGCCGCGCAGGGGGCGCAGGCGGCGGCCGCGATCAACGCGGACCTGATCGAGGCGCAGACCCGGCGGGCGCTGGAGGCGTACCGCGCGGGCGCCCCGGGCGCGGCGGGCGTGCCGGGCGCGGCGGGTGCGGCGGCGGGGGAGGGAAAGGCGGACGTGGCCTCCGGGGAGGGCCGGGGCACGGCCCGGGGCTGACGCGCCGGACGTGTGTGCGGGTTTCGGCTCCTCCCCGTACGTGCAGGCTCTGAGCGGTGTGATCGTCGTACGGTCCAACGGGGTCCAACGGTTCGGGGGGACGCTCCATGGCACATGTGCTGGTCATCGGTGGGGGGATCGGCGGCCTCGCCACCGCCCTCCTCGCGGCGCGGCGAGGACACACGGCGGACTCTTCGAGCGTGACACGCGCGCCCCCGGTTCCGCGCTCGACCGCGACTTCTTCGGCTGGCGGCGGCCGACCGTGCCACAGGCGGCCCAGCCGCACGCGCTGCTGGGAGCCGCCCGCACCGTCCTGCGGGACGAGCTGCCCGACGTCTACGCGGAGATGCTCCGCCTCGGCGCCAGGGAGCGGCACGAGCTGGACTGGTTCGAGGTGCGGCCGCCCCGGCTGCCGGGCGACGAGGACCTCGTCATGCTGCAGGCGCGCCGCATCGTCATGGAGAGCGCGCTGGCCACGGCGCTGCGCGAGGAGCCCGGCGCGGTCCTCCGCCACGGGGAACCGGTCACCGGGCTCACCACCGCGCCACGGGACGGGGACGACCCCGCAGCCGTGGTCCATGTGACGGGAGTGACCACCGAGGCGGGCGGCTACCGGGGTGACCTCGTCGTGGACGCCGGCGGCCGCCGCGGAGGCATCGAACGCAGGCTCGGCGCGGCGGGCTCCCGGCCGCCCGTCGTGGAACGGCACCGCACGGGGCTCGCGTACTTCTGCCGCTGGTACCGGCTGCCCGCCGGGACGGACGAGGGGCCGCGGCGGCCCTGGGCGGTGACCGGCGGCGCCTTCGCCGGGTGCGCCGTCTTCCCGGCCGACAACCGGGTCTTCGCCGTGACGCTGTTCGTACACACCGCGGACACCACGCGGTCGGCGCTGCGCGATCCCGCGCTCTTCGAGCGGGCGGCACGCTCCTTCCCACCCGGTGAGGCCTGGCTGGCGCTCGGCGCCGAGCCGCTGTCGGGCGTACTGGCCACGGCGGGCCTCGACAACCGCTGGAGCGCGCTCGTGGACGAACGGGGGCCGGTGGTGACCGGGCTGGTGCCGGTGGGCGACTCGATCACGCACACCAACCCGACCCTGGGGCAGGGCACCTCGCTCGCCCTCTGGGCGGCGCTCAGGGTGGCCCGTACGGCGCACCGGGACCCGGGGGCCGAACGCTTCGCCGTGGAGCACCACGAGTGGGCGGTACGGACCCTGAAGCCGTGGTTCGACTTCCAGGTGGTCGCCGACGCGGCCATCGGGGAGCGCTTCGCGACACGGGCGAGCCGTACGGGGACGGCGCGCGAGGTGGCCGCGCTGTTCGACTGCGCCCTGGAGGACCCCGTCGTGATGCGGGCCCGGGCCCGGGTGCGGCACCTGGCGGATCCGCCGGAGCGGGCGTACGCGGACCCGGAGATCCGGGCCCGGGTGGCACGCTGGCTGGCGGCCCGGCCGGACTACGCGCCGAACGACGTGGGGCCGGACCGGGAGGAGTGGGAGAAGCTGACGGCGGGCTGAGACGGCCGTCCCGGTCCCTGCCCCTCCTTCCCGGGCTTCAGCCGGCCGGGGGCGGACCCAGCACCTCGGCGAGGTCGTAGCCGACGACCTCCTCCAGCTGGGCGTAGGTGCAACTCTCCGGAGTCCGGTCGGGCCGCCAGCGCCGGAACTGGGCGGTGTGCCGGAAGCGGTCCCCCTCCATGTGGTCGTAGGCGACCTCGACGACGCGCTCCGGGCGCAACGGCACCCAGGAGAGGTCCTTCTTGCCGGTCCAGCGGCTCTGCGCGCCGGGGAGCCGGGCGCTCTCGTGCGCCGACTCCTCGGCCCAGGCCGCCCACGGATGCCCGCTCGGGTCCGGCATCCGCAGGGGCGCGAGCTCGTCCACCAGCTCGGCCCGGCGCTTCATGGGAAAGGCGGCGCAGACGCCCACGTGCTGGAGCGTGCCCTGCGCGTCGTGGAGACCGAGCAGGAGCGATCCGACAATCGGACCGCTCTTGTGGAAACGGAAACCGGCGACGACGACATCGGCGGTACGTTCGTGCTTGATCTTGTACATGAGGCGGGCATCGGGCCGGTAGGGGAGATCGAGCGGTTTGGCGATCACTCCGTCGAGCCCGGCGCCCTCGAACCGCTCGAACCACTCCTGCGCGAGCGCGGGATCGGTGGTCGCGGGCGCGAGATGCACGGGGGGCCGAGCGGTGGACAGGGACGTGACCAGGGCGCTACGGCGGTCGGTGAGCGGGGCGTCGAGGAGCGCCTCGTCGTCGAGGGCGAGCAGGTCGAAGGCGACGAAGCTGGCAGGGGTCGTCTCGGCCAGCAGGTTCACCCGGGACTGCGCGGGATGGATCCGCTCGGTCAGCCGGTCGAAGTCCAGCCGCCCGCCCTGGACGATCACGATCTCGCCGTCGACGACGCAGCGGCCGGGCAGATTCGCCCTGAGGGCCTCCACCAGCTCGGGAAAATACCTGGTGAGCGACTTACCCGTGCGGCTGCCGATCTCGACCTCGTCGCCGTCGCGATGCACGACCGCCCGGAAGCCGTCCCACTTGGCCTCGTACTGCATGCCGGGCGGGATCTTCGCCACTGACTTGGCGAGCATCGGCTTGACCGGCGGCATCACTGGGAGATCCATGGCATCGATTCTGCGGTGGTACGTCCGGACCCGCCCGGTATGCGCCCGCAGTCCGGCCCGCCTACCGTGGCGCACATGGGTGCTGCTGGCAATGCGATCGAGCTGGAGGCGGCCGGGCGGACGGTACGGCTGTCCAGCCCGGACAAGGTCTACTTCCCGGAACGGGGCCTCACCAAGCGGCACGTCGCCGAGTACTACCTGGCGGTCGCGGACGGCATCGTCCGTGCCCTCCGGGACCGGCCGACGACCCTGGAGCGTTACCCCGAGGGGGTGGAGGGCGAGTCCTTCTTCCAGAAACGGGCCCCGAAGAACCTCCCCGACTGGATCCCGACCGCCCACATCGCCTTCCCCAGTGGCCGTACGGCCGACGAGATCTGCCCGACCGAGCCGGCCGCCGTCCTCTGGGCCGCCAACCTGGGCTGCCTCACCTTCCACCCCTGGCCGGTCCGCCGCGAGGACACCGACCGGCCCGACGAACTGCGCATCGACCTGGACCCGCAGCCGGGCACCGACTACCACCACGCGGTGGCCGCCGCCCACCAACTGCGCGCCCTGCTGGAAGAGCTGGGCCTGCGCGGCTGGCCCAAGACCTCCGGTGGCCGGGGCCTGCACGTCTTCGTCCCGATCGAGCCGCGCTGGACCTTCACCGAGGTACGGCGCTGCGCCATCGCCCTCGGCCGGGAACTGGAGCACCGCATGCCGGGCAAGGTCACGACGGCCTGGTGGAAGGAGGAGCGCGGCGAGCGGATCTTCGTCGACTACAACCAGACGGCGCGCGACCGCACGATCGCCTCCGCCTACTCGGTCCGCCCGCGCCCGCACGCCCCCGTGTCCGCGCCCCTGCGCTGGGACGAGGTGGACGACGCCGAGCCGCGGGACTTCGACATCGTGACGATGCCGGCCCGCTTCGCGCAACTGGGTGACGTGCACGCGGACATGGACGACCACGCCTTCACGCTGGACTCCGTGCTGGACCTCGCGGAGCGCCAGGAACACGACCACGGCCTGGGCGACATGCCGTACCCCCCGGACTACCCGAAGATGCCGGGCGAACCGAAGCGCGTCCAGCCGAGCCGCGCCAAGCACGAGCACGAGGGCGAGCACGAGGACTGAGTTGTCAGTGGCGGATGCGATGCTCTGGGGGCGGCGGCGTACGCCATGTTGATCAGGCGTATAGCGGACGTCCATCGCCGCTGACCAGGATCAGCGCCATGTCTATCAACACCTCAACCGCAGCCACCGACAGCGTCGCCTGGTACGAACTCGCCCTGTGCGCCCAGACCGGCCCGGGCTTCTTCTTCCCCGAGCCGGGATCCTCCTTGCGCGATGCGAAGCGGCTGTGCGGGGCGTGCGAGGGGCGGGTGGCGTGCCTGGAGTACGCCCTGGCCAACGACGAGCGTTTCGGGGTCTGGGGCGGCCTCTCGGAGTCGGAGCGCCTCGCACTGCGCCCCGGCCGCCGCTGACTCAGGTCCGCGTCGCCTTCCCACTGGCACGGACCAGCCCCACCCGCCGCGCGAGGTCGAACCCCTCGCCACCGCACTCCTCGCGCCGCGCCGCGTGCGGCACGACCCGCACGGGGTAATGCCCCCCGACGGGCGAAACGACCCCCCCGAACCGAGGGTCCCCCGCGAACCAGATCCGGTCGGGGTGGTCGTTCTCCAACTGCGCGAGCGCGACGGGGAACGGAAGGATCCGCAGCGTGGCCGTGAAGTCCTCCCGGAAGGGGATCACGATCGTCGCGGGGTTCCCGGTCACGTACCGAGGATGCCGGCACGGGCACTCCTGCCACGGGTAGGCCTGCAGCACGGCTTTGACTCGATGCCGCCGGAAGTAGGCGATGATCACCCACGGCAGAAAGGTTGCCGCGCCGATCGTGATCATAAGGAAGACCGCTGTGGCTTCACGGAGGCTTCCGAGCAGGAGACATGCTTGTGCAAGGAGGAAGGGCGCACCGAGGCCGCACAACCAGAGCGACCGGCGGGTCACCAGTCGCCTGTACCCGTTGACCGTCTCAGGGTGGTCCCACGCGGAGAGCTTCACTGCAGTACCTCCAGGATGCGCGAGGTACCGGATGGGGCAACACGACGGGGTTCAGGGTCAGTGAAGCTGACAGTGTGGACGATCGCTTCGATGATGTCGGTGTAGCCCGCCTCCTCGTGGAGCGCCGCACTGGTCAGGTCGAGGACAACAACGTGCCGCCCATCCCCATGGGCTGTGACGGCTCTGGCCTGAAACAGTCGCTGGCCAGTCCCTGGGAGTGTGATGGTCCCAGCGATCAGGTAGCACGGGAGCGCCGATGCCAGCTCTACGTGCCTGCGGACCGAGCTGGTCCACAGGGAGGAATTCGCGATGGCGAGCGCCGCACGCACCACGCTCGGGTTGGGATCGCCCCCTTCGGCAGCTCGGATCATCAAGGAGAAGAGTGACGTGCACACGCCGGTGGGTTCATCGGGGTGCAGTCCGAGCGCAGTATGCACAACACGATGACCGGCGAGTTCCGCCAGCCCGTCCATGAGCCGCCCGAGGGCGGTGCGTGTGGCGGGCCCGCCGAAGGCGGATGCGATGCCGTCAAGGACCGCCCGGTCGTTCGGTGAGACATCATGGAATCCGGGAGGTAGCCGGAACCATACCGGCGGTGACGCAGCGTCGGCGGTCATGGCCTGACCGCCGTCCAGGCGAGCTTGGACTTCGCGAAGGCCGAAGGAGAGTCGTCCACAACGCCTCGGACGCCGTCCGCGGCGGTCGAGGCGTGGTCGATCGTCTCGCTCTCAGGACCGTAATCCAGCACGGCCGTGGTGAATCCGGCGGCGGGGCCCACCATGTTGACCGCATTTCTCGTGGCGGAGTTCGTCGTATCGCGCAGTGCCCAGGTGGCGAGAGGGCTCTCCACTTCTTGGATGGCCAGACCGGTCGACCAAGTAGTGCTGCGGAAGGCCGACGCTCCTGCCCCGAGGCCGGTCAAGGCACTGGCCTCAGGCGCTGCCGCCATGGCGGCGCGGGCGGCCGCCGTACCCGCTTTGGCGCCGGAAGCCACCGCCGCCACTCCTGGTACCGCTCCGACGGCGTCCCCGAGAAGTGTCACGCTGCTTTTCCAGAAGTCCGCGTCGAACTGACCCTTGGTGAAGCCGTCCGTCAGGGACTTCCGGAATTTCGGGTCGGAAGCGTGCATAGTCAGAGCTGCCAGACTCAGGCCCCCGGCGACCAGCATGATCGCGAGGCCCGCCGGGGGGAAGAACAGGGCCACGCCGGCGCCGATCGCGCCCAGGACGGCCGAGGCGTTGGAGAGGGCGTCGGCCGGGTCTTCGGTGATCTTGTGCCAGATGGAGGCGAGGAGGCCCGGTTCCTTGGGGGCCAGTTTGTCCGTCGCGGCGTCGAGCGTGGCGGCCACGCGGCGGGCCGCCGCCGCGTGTTCGGCGGCCAGTTCGCGGGCCAGGCGGCGGACGTCGGCGAGGGCCTCCTCCGTTTTCGCCGCCGCGGCCAGGCCCTCGTAGCGGGCGGCCAGTTCGCGGTGGGCGACCAGCGTGTCGTGCCACCCCGTGAGCCGGCGGGCGGCCTCCGCCAGGGAGGTGTGGGCCGACGCCAGGTAGCGGGGGAGGTCCTGGGAGAGGGAGGCGCGGAACGCGGTCGCCGCCTCGCCCTGCCAGGACGAGCTGTGGGAGACCAGGTCCGTCACAACCCGCGAGGCCTCGCCGAGGGACTTCGCCGACGCGCCGAGCGTCCTGGTCAGCGCCAGGACGGCGGCGGGGTTCCCGGGGGCCGGGTCGAAGCCCAGCGCGGCGTGCTCAGCCATGCGTCGCCGCCGCCCGCAGGAAGGCCGCGCGGACGGCCTCCTCCAGCTCCGCGTACTGCGCGGCGCTGCGGTCCACGCCCTCCCGTACGGCCTTGACCCGTTTCGTCAGCTCACGTGTGCCGTAGGCCCACCGTTCCTGGAAGCCGTCGCACGCCGCATCGAGGTCCGCCGTGCCCAGCTGGTCGGGCCGTACGTGGTCCAGTGACCGGCGGGCCTCCCGCAGGGAGCTCAGCGAGGAGTCCAGGGCGCGGGTCAAGCGGGTCAGCTGGTCGATGTCCACCTGCAGTGACGTCATGACGCGAAACCCTGGCAGAGCAGTGCTCCGCCAGGGCAATCGGCGTCACCCGCCCGAGCGGGCGGAATCCGGTCAGGTCAGCCCTTGCGGGCGGTCAGCCCTTGCGGGCCGCGAGCCGCGCCGCGCGGGCGGCCAGACGCTCGTCGAACTTCTTGGCCTCCGAGTCGAGCCCGTTCATGAACATCCCGAGCTCGTCCTGGGCCTTCTGGCCCTCCGGACCGAGGTCGGCGATCTCCATGACCTTGAGGAAGCGCAGCACCGGGGCCAGTACGTCGTCGTGGTGGATCCGCAGGTTGTAGACCCCGCCGATGGCCATCTGCGCGGCCATGCGCTCGAAGCCGGGCATGCCGTGTCCGGGCATCCGGAAGTTGACGACGACGTCCCGCACCGCCTGCATGGTCAGGTCCGGGGCGATCTCGAAGGCCGCGCCCAGCAGATTGCGGTAGAAGATCATGTGCAGGTTCTCGTCCTGCGCGATGCGCGCCAGCATGCGGTCGCAGACCGGGTCACCGGACTGGTGGCCGGTGTTGCGGTGCGAGATGCGCGTGGCGAGCTCCTGGAAGGCCACGTACGCCACCGAGTGCAGCATCGAGTGGCGGTTGTCGGACTCGAAGCCCTCCGACATGTGCTGCATCCGGAACGCTTCCAGCTTGTCCGGGTCCACGGCGCGCGAGGCGAGGAGGTAGTCGCGCATCACGATGCCGTGGCGGCCCTCCTCGGCCGTCCAGCGGTGCACCCAGGTGCCCCAGGCGCCGTTGCGGCCGAAGAGCGTCGCGATCTCGTGGTGGTAGCTGGGCAGGTTGTCCTCGGTCAGCAGGTTCACGACCAGCGCGATCTTGCCGATGTCGGTGACCTTGGACTGCTCCGGGTCCCAGGCCTCGCCGTCCTCGAAGAAGCCCGGGAAGTTCCGGCCGTCGCTCCACGGGACGTACTCGTGGGGCATCCAGTCCTTGGTGACCTTCAGGTGGCGGTTGAGTTCCTTCTCGACCACCTCTTCCAGCGCGTACAGCAGCTTGGCGTCGGTCCACGCCTCCGAGCTGCCGAGGTGGGGAGAGGTGATCGTCACGGGTACTCCTGGGTGCAAAGCGAACTACCTACGGTTCCGTAGCCTACGGAGTCGTAGGTTAAGCGCGACATCAAGGCCAGCCAAGCCCCAGGTGTCCCTATGCCCGGTTACGTCCCGTTATTTATGCAGTTTGAGAGGGCCCAGAAGGGGCAGGGGCGGGGCAAATTCACGCCAGTCAGGGTCGCCGCCGCCCCCTTGGCGGCCGCCCGGCGGCCGTCAAGGGGTGCCCTCCGGCGGTCACCCGTGCCAGAGCGTGTCCCGGACCTCCTCGGCCGTGGTCGGGCGGAGCTCGCCGTCCAGCAGCAGCCAGCGAGTGATGCCGATCGACTCCAGGAACGGCACGTCGTGGCTGGCCACCACGAGTGCGCCCTGGTAGGACTCCAGGGCGTCCGTCAGCTGGCGCACGCTCGCCAGGTCGAGATTGTTCGTGGGTTCGTCCAGCATGAGCAGCTGCGGGGCGGGCTCCGCCAGCAGCAGGGCCGCCAGCGCCGCCCGGAACCGCTCGCCGCCCGACAGGGTGCCGGCCGGCCGGTCCGCCCGCCCGCCCCGGAAGAGGAAGTGGGCCAGGCGGGCCCGGATCTCGTTGTTCGTGGCGTGCGGGGCGAACCGCGCCACGTTCTCCACGACCGAGCTGTCCTCGTCCAGCACGTCCAGCCGCTGCGGCAGGAACCGCGTGGCGACATGGGTCACCGCGGTCCCCGACTCGGGAGCGAGCTGCCCCGCGATCGTGCGCAGCAGCGTGGTCTTCCCCGAGCCGTTGCGGCCCACCAGGGCGATCCGCTCCGGCCCCCGCAGCTCCCACTCGCCCGGTACGGCGGCCCCGTGCGGCAGGCGCAGATCGCCGAGGGTCAGGACGCGCCGCCCCGGCGGGACCAGGGTGGCGGGCAGCTGGATGCGGATCTCGGCGTCGTCGCGGACCGCCTCGACCGCCTGGTCCAGCCGCTCCTTGGCCTGGGCCAGCTTCTCGGTGTGCATGATCCGGTGCTTGCCGGCCGATTCCTGCGCCGCGCGCTTGCGCGCCCCCATCACGATCTTCGGCTCGCGCTTGTTCTCGAACATCTTCTGGCCGTACCGCTTGCGGCGGGCCAGTTTGACCTGTGCGTCGGCCAGTTCGCGCTTCTGCCGCTGTACGTCGGCCTCCGCGACCCGGACCATCCGCTCGGCCGCCTCCTGCTCGGCGGCGAGCATGTCCTCGTAGTCGCTGAAGTTCCCTCCGTACCAGCGGACTTCGCCGTCGCGCAGGTCGGCGATCTGGTCGACCCGCTCCAGCAGCTCCCGGTCGTGGCTGACCAGGAGCATCACCCCGGACCAGGACTCGACGGCCGCGTAGAGGCGGCCCCGGGCGCGCAGGTCGAGGTTGTTGGTGGGCTCGTCCAGCAGCAGGACGTCGGGCCGGGCCAGCAGCAGCGAGGCCAGGCGCAGCAGGACGGACTCACCGCCCGAGAGTTCACCGACGGTGCGGTCCAGGCCGATCCGGCCGAGACCGAGCTGGTCGAGCGTGGCCAGGGCCCGCTCCTCCACGTCCCAGTCGTCACCGACGGCGGCGAAGTTCGCCTCGGTGGCCTCGCCCGCCTCGATGGCGTGCAGGGCGGCCCGGGCGGTACGGATGCCGAGTGCCTCGTCCACGCGCAGCGCGGTGTCGAGGGTGACGTTCTGGGGGAGGTGGCCGACCGAGCCGGCGACGGACGACTGGCCCTCGGACGGCTTCAGTTCGCCGGCGATCAGCTTCAACAGGGTGGACTTGCCACTCCCGTTGAGGCCGATCAGGCCGGTGCGGCCGGGGCCGACGGCGAGGTGGAACCCGTCGAACACGGGAGTGCCGTCGGGCCAGTCGAAGGACAGGGCGGAGCAGGTGATGAACGCGGGGGTGTGACTCATGGAGGCCTCCAGGTTGCGTGAGTGTGCGTGCAACGCGGGGAGACAGCCGACGCTCGGTCAGCGACCGTGACGGTGATGCGTGATCACGGTGATGGTGACGGTCGCGGGTTGCGCGGTGGTCGCGGTGGTCGCGGCGGTCGGTGTCTCGGACCTCAGAAGAGCAACGTCCTGCTCCGTTCGACGGCAATGGGGCGTCTTCGAAGCTACGGGCGGCGCCTGCCGCCCGCAAACGAATTATCGCGGGCGGTCTCAGCAGGTGTCGCGCATCAGCTCGGCGAGGCTGTGGTCCATGTCGAGGTAGAGGTGCTCCAGGCCGGGCGGGACGACGGTCGCCGCCCGCTCCAGGAACCGGTGCAGCTCGGCCGTCAGCATCAGCACGATCGCGACCCCCTCCACCGCGTGGAACTCGATCGTGGTCCGGTCCCCGTCGTACGGCCGCACGCGCACGTCGCCGCAGCCGGACGGCCGGTCCAGGCCGGATTCCAGCAGCTCCCGGGAGAAGGTCCAGGAGACCTCGACGCCCTCCAGCGTGGCCGGTGCGGGGAAGGCCATGCGCACGGCGAAGGGATCCGCCCGGTCGTAACACAGGGTGACGGGAACGCTCTCGACCTTCGGCGCGGTGGCGACCAGACGGGCCTGCGCGGCCTGCTCGATGACAGTGATCAAGGCTCACTCCCTTGCGGCGGATCTGCTGCCGGACTGTGGGGTGGGGCCCGGCAACCCGATAGACGCGGGAATCGGCGAATCCGTGCATGGGCGTTTGAGTGAGCTGTGTCACCGACTGGCCTGAACCCGCCTGTGTGATCGCACAGAGTGACCGGGCGGCGGAAGTGCCCTAAGGCGGGCCGGTGCGCCGCGCGGTGGCGGGAGGCGGTGCAGAAGGGCCGGTTGTCGCTCACTCCATCGGCGCAACGCCCGCCCTGACGCCCTCTGGACGGAGGCTCCGGGGTGCGTTACCTTCCGGCGCCATGAGGCTTCTGGATGGTGGAATTGGCATGTCCGTGGCAATCCTGGCGGCCGGGGTGCTCGCGGCTCCCGCGCACGCCGCCCCCGGTCCCGCCGCCCCCGGTCCCCCTGCCGGTCCCGCCGCCCCCGGTCCCGCTGCCGGTCCCGCCGTCCCCGGTCCCGCCGCCCGCCCCGGCGTGGCGCAGGGACCCGGCCAGGACGTACGGAAGGCCGGCTGGTCCCTGAAGGAGACCGGGAAGACCGCCCGCTTCCGGGGACTCTCCGCCGTCAGCCGCAGCACCGCCTGGGTCGCCGGGTCCAAGGGCACCGTCCTGCGCACTCTCGACGGCGGCCGCAGCTGGCAGGACGTCTCACCGCCCGGCGCGGTCGCGGAGGAACTCGAACTGCGCGACATCGAGGCGTTCGACGCCCGCCGCGCGGTGGCCCTGTCCATCGGCGAGGGCGAGGCCTCCAGGGTGCTGCGCACCGAAGACGGCGGCGCCACCTGGACCGAGACCTTCCGCAACCCCGACCCGCGCGCCTTCTACGACTGCCTCACGTTCTTCGACTCCCGGCACGGGCTGGCCATGAGCGATCCGGTGGACGGGAAGTTCCGCATCCTGTCCACGGACGACGGCGGCCGCCACTGGCGGGTGCTGCCCACCGCGGGCATGCCCGAGGCGCTGCCGGGCGAGGCGGGCTTCGCGGCCGGCGGCCAGTGCCTGGTCAGCGCCGGCCCGCGCGACGCCTGGCTGGCCACCGGAGGCGGGGCGAGCGCACGGGTCCTGCACTCGGCGGACCGGGGACGTACCTGGCGGGTGGCCGAATCCACCGTTCCGGCGGGCGACCCGGCGCGCGGGGTCTTCGCCCTCGCCTTCCGGGACCGTACGACGGGCCTCGCCGTGGGCGGTGACCACCGCGCCGGGGAAGCCTCCCCGCAGGCCGCCGCGGTGAGTTCGGACGGAGGGCGCAGCTGGCGCACCGCCACGACACCGCCGACGGCCTACCGGTCCGGCGCGGCCTGGTACCCGTACGGCGCGGGGACGGCCCTCGCGGTCGGGCCGACGGGCACCGACGTGACCACGGACGGGGGCCGCAACTGGCGGCCGCTGGACGCCGGGTCCTTCGACACGGTCGACTGCGCGCCCGACACGGGCTGCTGGGCGGCGGGGGAGGAGGGCCGGGTGGCCCGGCTGGAACGCCGCTGACCGGCGGCGTCCCCCAGGTTCCGGACGCCCGGGTTCCGCCCGCCCGGTTCCGCACGCCCGGTTCTGGACGACCGGTTCTAGACGACCGGGCTCTCCCGTACCGTCGCCAGGTCCGCCGACGTCTTCGAAGCGATGAACTCCGTGATGCGGTAGGCGCAGACGCCCGCCGCGGTGAAGGGGTCCTCGGCCGCGATCCTCTCGATCTCGGCCCGGGACACCCCCGCGGCCAGGATGATGCCCCCTTCACGCGGCACCTTGCGTCCCGACGCCAGGAAGACGCCGGAGGCGTAATAGCCGTCCAGCCAGGCGAGATGGGCGTCCAGCACGTCCTCGACGTCCTCGAGGGGCGCGGTGTAGGTGAGCTCCATGACGAACATGATCGCCAGGCTACCCTCGCTGGTCATGACGAGTGTGAAGACCCCCGCCGACGAAGCAGAGGCCCGGGCGGTGCAGGACGAACTGCGCCACCGCGTCGTCCTCACCGAGCCCGGGCCCCCGCCCGGCCACGGGTACGTGACCGGGGTGGACGTCGCCTACGACGACACCCGCGACCTGGTCGCCGCCGCGGCCGTGGTGCTCGACGCCGCCACCCTGGAGGTCGTCGAGGAGGCCACCGCCGTCGGGCACGTCAGCTTCCCCTACGTGCCCGGGCTGCTCGCCTTCCGCGAACTGCCGACCGTACTGGCCGCCCTCGACGCCCTGGCCGCCCCGCCGGGCCTCGTGGTCTGCGACGGCTACGGGCTCGCCCACCCCCGCGGCTTCGGCCTCGCCTGCCACCTCGGCGTGGTGACGGGGCTGCCGGCCATCGGCGTCGCGAAGAACCCGTTCACCTTCACCTACGAGGAACCGGGCACCCGGCGCGGCGACGCCGCCCCGCTGCTCACGGCCGACGGGGCCGAGGTCGGCCGGGCCCTGCGGACGCAGGACGGGACGAAGCCGGTGTACGTGTCCGTCGGGCACAGGGTGTCGCTCGACAACGCCTGTGCCCACGTCCTGGCCCTGAGCCCGCGCTTCCGCATACCCGAGACCACCCGCCACGCCGACTCCCTGTGCCGCAGGGCACTGCGCGAGGCCTCCTGAGCACGTCAGCCCGTCAGCCCGTCGGCCCGTCAGCCCCGTCGGCCCGTCAGCGGGCGTCCGCCACCCGGAAGGTGATCCCCGCCTTCTGGAGGCGGTGGGTCAGGGCGTCGCCCATCGCCACGGCCGTCGTGACCTGGCCGGCCGCTTCCGGCAGGGCGTCGTGGGCGAGGCAGAGCGCCGACTCCGCGAGCATCTTCGCGGTCTCCCCGTAGCCGGGGTCGCCGCCCGACACCTCGGTGAGCACGCGCCGGCCGCCGCCCTCACCCACGAACCGCACGGTGAACCAGCTGCGCGCGCGCCGCTCCGCGTCCGGTCCCCGGCCCGGTTCCCAGCGGTTCATCAGCCACCGCCGGGCCGGCGGGACCTGCGCCAGGACGGCCGTCGCGCCCACCGCCGCCGTACCGCCCACCGCGACGGGCAGGTGCTTGACGGAGGCGTAGTGCCGGTAGCGGAAGTCCGGGCCGTAGCGCTCCAGCGCGGCCGCCGACCGCGCCACGATCCGCGGGTCCAGCGACGGCAGCGGCAGGGCCCACGTGCCGGTCTCGCGGCTGAACCGCGGCACGCCCAGCGGCCCGCGGGCCCGGCGCCCCAGCAGCCGCGGCTCGTGCAGGCGGCGGGCGCGCCCGGCCGACAGGGTCTGCGGGCCGCGGCCCAGCGCGGTCAGCGCCGAGGCCAGGGTCCCGCCGGAGAAGAAGGCGTTGGACCGCATGAACCCGTCGACCGTCAGCGGGACGCCCTCGGGCAGCTGCCGGACCGTGAAGTACGCGCCGAGGTCGGCCGGGATCGAGTCGAAGCCGCAGGCGTGCACCAGCCGGGCACCGGTCTCGCGGGCCCGCGCGTCGTGCTCCACGTACATCCGGTCCACGAACTCCGGCTCGCCGGTGAGGTCCACGTAGTCGGTGCCCGCCTCGGTGCAGGCGGCCACGAGCGCGGCCCCGTACCAGACGTACGGGCCCACGGTCGTGGCCAGCACCCGGGTGGACGCGGCCAGTTCGCGTACGGCCGCGGCGTCCTCGGCGTCGGCCCGCAGCAGCGGCAGGGTCGCGCACGCGGGGTCGATGGCCGCCAGCCGCTCGCGCAGCCGCTCCAGCTTCGCCGGGTCCCGGCCGGCGAGGGCCCAGCGGCAGCCGGCGGGCGCGTGCTCGGCCAGGTACTCGGCGGTCAGGGCGCCGACGAACCCGGTGGCGCCGAAGAGGACGACGTCGTAGGGGCGTTCCGGTCGGTCCTGCGGGACCCCTGCGTTCATGAGAGCTCCTCCGAGTGGGTGTCGGTGGCCGAGGCTAGCGCGGGACCCCGCCGTCCGCGCGGGCAGGTGGCCGGCGCGTGCCGGGACGTCCGCCGACGACGACGGCGCCCCGGGCGCGGCCGTGCGGCCGCGCCCGGGGCGCCGTGCGGTTCACCTGCCGGTGGATCAGCCCTGCTGGTAGAGGCCGAAGAGGTCGACGATCAGGTCGACGTCGTCCCAGCCGCGGTTCCAGAGGTCGATGATGCCGTTGCCGCCGGTGCTCGCCTGGACCAGGTTCGGGACGGTGTCGCCCTTCTTCCAGTTCAGGTTGGAGGAGTTCGGCGGCGTCGGCCAGAGCGCCGACTCGTTGATGTAGTCGTCGATCGTGTTGGGGTCCGGGGTGACCGTGAGGTACCCGTCGCCCTCCGCATTGGTGACCGTGGAGTTCAGCACGAAGCCCGTGATGCTCGGGTCGTCGTAGGACATGGGCATGTAGATGTAGTTCTGGCCCCAGAGCTTCCCGTAGACCGGGTCGTTGGGGTCACGGGTGTCGACCAGGCGCTCCGGCGAGAGCGGCAGGAAGGCGCTCGCGCTGTCCTTGCTGTAGTAGCCGACGACGTCGACGACGACGTCGGTGCCCGCCCAGGCGCCGTTGAAGACGCTGATCCTGCCGTCCTGGCCCACGGGGACGATCACCGAGTTGGCGACCGTCTGGCCCGCGGTGAAGTTCAGGTTCGACGCGGTCGGGGTGGCGCCGCCGCCCGGGAAGACCGACAGGTGGCCGGCTTCCCTCGGGTTGGTGACCGTCACGTTCAGCGCGACGGCGCTGATGCCCTGGGGCACCCCGCGCAGGCCGCTGATCTGGGTGGAGAAGGTCTTGCGGCCGCCGAGCTGGCCCTTCGCCGTGCCGAGGCCCTCGCGGGTGTCGACGAACCGGGAGGGGGTGACCGGCGTGTAACCGCTGGACTCGGTCTTGGAGAAGTAGCCGGTGACGTCGGCGATCAGGTCGACCGGCGCGCCGCCGCGGTTGGCTATCTCCACGTAGCCGTTCTTGCCGACCGGCACGATGACCAGGTTCGGAACGGTCTGACCGGCCTTGTAGTTGACGTTCGACGTGGTCGGACGCTGGGTGCCCTCGGGGAAGGCGGTGATGTGGCCGTCGGTGGAGGTGTTGGTGACGGTGACGTTGAGGACCACGGCGGTGACGCCGGCCGGGATCGCGCCGTTGCCGCCGATCTTCACGCGGGTCGAGCTGTACGGCTGGACCATGCCCAGCGGCGCGCCGGTCCCGTTGCGGGTGTCCAGCAGACGGGTCGGGGCGTAGGGGGTGAAGTCCGAGCCGTCGGTGACGAACGTGACCTCGTTGACGGCCGAGACGTTGTTCGCGGCGTCGGCCACGGTGACCTTGACCTTGTACGAGCCGACCTCGGCGTAGACGTGGGCCGTGGTCCGGCTGTCGGAGCCGTAGGCGTCGAAGACGTCCTTCTTGCCGTCGCCCCACTCGATCGTGACCTTGAGCGCGGTGTCCGCGCTGGTGACGGCGGTTTCCACCTCGGTCCCGTGCGCGGTGGTGCCGTAGGCCGTCAGGCCGACCGCGAGGGTCGGGTTGCCGGCCGCGGCCTGGGCCTGCGGAGCGGCGGCCGCACCGGTCTTCGCGGCCGGGGCGGCGGTGCGGACCGAGCGGTCCGCGGGGCTGGTGAACGTGTGGCCCTTGGCCTTGGCGTCCTTGCCCAGCTCCAGATCCGGCTTGGTGGTACCACGCGCGTCCGGCTTGGCCGGGTCGGCGTGGGCCACGCCCGGGATGAGACCAACGCCCGCCGCGATGGCGGCAGCGGAGATTACAAGACGGCGACGACGCACCGGTCCCCCATTTATCTGATTGAACGCTTGATCAGCTCGAAAGCGAGTTCAGAGTACAGAGTCCCGGAGCGATCCATCAGGGGGGTGGCACCCGGGTCCCGGCGCCGTCCCGAGGCGCCGGATCCGCCAAAGCCGGCCGATCCCGCCGGAGCCCGGCCAGGGGGCTTGTGCTCGGTGGAACACGTTCCTAGCATCACCGGTGTTACATCAGTTGTGTCACACAGTCGCACGCCAGGCACACGAGGCACACCACCCGCACCACCCACACCACAGACGCTGGGGGCTCGATGGCAGTGACAGGCAACGGGACGGGGACGGCCGCCGGCCGCGGCCCGCTCGCCGGAGTGCGCGTCGTCGAGCTGGCCGGCATCGGCCCGGGCCCCTTCGCCGCCATGCTCCTCGCCGACCTGGGGGCGGACGTCGTACGGGTGGACCGGCCCGGCGGCGGCGGACTCGCCGTCGACCCCGCCTACGACATCACCAACCGCGGCAAGCGCTCCGTCCTGGTCGACCTCAAGTCCGCCGACGGGCCCGCCCGCGTCCTGGACCTCGTCGAGCGCGCCGACGTCCTCGTCGAGGGCTTCCGTCCCGGGGTCGCCGAGCGGCTCGGCGTCGGCCCGGCCGAGTGCCACGCCCGCAACCCGCGCCTCGTCTACGGGCGGATGACCGGCTGGGGCCAGGAGGGCCCGCTCGCGCACACCGCGGGCCACGACATCGCCTACATCGCCGTCACCGGCGCCCTCGGCATGATCGGCAGCCCGGGAGAGCCCCCGGCGGTCCCCGCCAACCTCGTCGGGGACTACGCGGGCGGCTCGCTCTACCTGGTGATCGGCGTCCTCGCCGCCCTCCAGCACGCCCGGGCCACCGGCACCGGCCAGGTCGTCGACGCGGCCATCGTCGACGGCACCGCCCACCTCACCGCCATGATCCACGGAATGATGGCGGCGGGCGGCTGGCAGGACCGCCGCGGCGCGAACCTCCTCGACGGAGGCTGCCCCTTCTACGGCACCTACGAGACCGCCGACGGCGGACACATGGCGGTCGGAGCGCTGGAACAGCAGTTCTACGACACCTTCGTGGAGCTCCTCGGCATCGCGGACCGGGCTCCGGCCCGCAAGGACGTCGGCCGCTGGGGCCAGCTGCGCGAGGCCGTCGCGGCCCGCTTCCGCACCCGTACCCGCGAGGAGTGGACGGCGGTGTTCGAGGGGACCGACGCCTGCGTGGCGCCCGTGCTGTCCCTGCGCGAGGCCCCCGGCCACCCCCACCTCGCCGCCCGGGGGACCTTCACCGACTCCGGCGGGATCGTGCAGCCCGCACCCGCCCCGCGGTTCTCCGCGACCCCGGCGTCCGTCACCGGCGGCCCGGCCCTGCCGGGCGCCCACACCGAGTCGGTGGCCGCCGACTGGGACGTACCGGCCCTGCTCGGAAAGGACGCCTGACCTATGGAACTGTCGATGATGCTCGACTACGCGGGGGACCCGCGCCGGGCCGCCGACGAGGCCGCCGCGCTGGAGTCCGCCGGACTCGACGCCGTGTGGGTGGCCGAGGCCTGGGGATTCGACTCCCCGACGATCATGGGCTACCTCGCCGCCCGCACCGAGCGGCTGAAGATCGGCTCGGCGATCATGAACGTCTACTCGCGCACCCCGGGCCTCATCGCGCAGACCGCCGCCGGACTGGACGCCCTCTCGGGCGGCCGGGCGCTCCTCGGCCTCGGCGCCTCCGGCCCGCAGGTCGTCGAGGGCTGGCACGGCAAGCCGTACGACAAGCCCCTCGGCCGCACCCGCGAGACCGTCGAGCTGTGCCGGCGCATCTGGCGCCGCGAGACGATCGACCACCACGGCATCACGGACATGCCGCTGCCACCGGAGCACGGCACCGGGCTCGGCAAGCCGCTGAAGATCCTCACCCGCCCGGTCCGCCCCGACGTCCCGGTGTACATCGCCTCCCTCGGCCCGGCCAACGTGCGGCTGACCGCCGAGATCGCGGACGGCTGGCTGCCCACCCTCTTCATCCCCGAGAAGGCCGCGGCGGTATGGGGCGGCCCGCTCGCCGCGGGCGCGGCCGAGCGGTCGCCGCAGCTCGGCCCGCTGCAGACCGTCGCGGGCGGCCTGCTCGCCATCGGCGACGACGCGGCCGCCGTACGGGACCGCGCACGGCCGCAGATCGCGCTGTACGTGGGCGGGATGGGGGCGGTCGGCAAGAACTTCTACAACGACCTGGCCGTCGCCTACGGGTACGGGGAAGAGGCCCGCCGGATCCAGGAGCTGTACCTCGCCGGGCGCAAGCGCGACGCCGCGGCGGCCGTCCCGGACGAGTTCTGCGAGCTGATGACCCTGTGCGGGCCCGAGGGCTACGTACGCGAGCGGGTCGAGGCCTTCCGCGCGGCGGGCGTCACCATGCTCAACGTCACACCGGTCGGCCCCGACCCGGCCAAGCTGATCGAAACCGTCAAGAGCTGGCTCTAGGGGGCCCGATGCAACGCCGCATCTTCGACGCCGACCACGAGGCGTTCCGCGAGACAGTCTGCACCTTCCTCACCAAGGAGGTGCTGCCGCACTACGAGCAGTGGGAGGAGGACGGCATCGTCAGCCGTGAGGCGTGGCGGGCCGCAGGCCGTCAGGGGCTGCTCGGACTCGCCGTCCCGGAGGAGTACGGGGGCGGCGGGAACACCGACTTCCGCTACGCCGCCGTCATCGCGGAGGAGTTCACCCGGGCGGGCGCCCCCGGACTGGCGATCGGCCTGCACAACGACATCATCGGGCCGTACCTGACCTCGCTCGCCACCGAGGAGCAGAAGCGGCGCTGGCTGCCCGGCTTCTGCTCCGGCGAGACCATCACCGCCATCGCGATGACCGAGCCGGGCGCGGGCTCCGACCTCCAGGGCATCCGGACCACCGCCGAGGACCGCGGCGACCACTGGGTGCTGAACGGTTCCAAGACCTTCATCTCCAACGGCATCCTCGCCGACCTGGTGATCGTCGTCGCCAGGACCACCCCCGAGGGCGGGGCGCACGGCCTGTCCCTGCTGGTCGTCGAGCGCGGCGCGGAGGGGTTCGAGCGCGGCCGCAACCTCGACAAGATCGGCCAGAAGGCGCAGGACACCGCCGAGCTGTTCTTCCACGACGTCCGCGTCCCCAAGGAGAACCTGCTCGGCGAACTCAACGGCGCCTTCGTCCACCTGATGACCAATCTGGCGCAGGAGCGCATGGGCATCGCGATGGCCGGGATCGCCGCGGCCGAGCACCTGCTGGAGATCACCACGCGGTACGTGAAGGAGCGCGAGGCCTTCGGGCGCCCGCTCTCCAAGCTCCAGCACATCCGGTTCGAGATCGCGGAGATGGCCACCGAGGTCGCCGTCACCCGCACCTTCCTCGACCGCTGCATCACCGACCACTCCAACGGCGAGCTGGACCACGTGCACGCCTCGATGGCCAAGTGGTGGGCCACCGAGCTGCAGAAGCGCGTCGCGGACCGGTGCCTGCAACTCCACGGCGGCTACGGCTACATGACCGAGTACCGGGTGGCGCGGGCCTTCACCGACGGCCGGATCCAGACGATCTACGGCGGCACGACCGAGATCATGAAGGAGATCATCGGCCGGTCCCTCCTCAGCTGACCCCCCTCCCACCCGCAGCCCCGCCGAGGACCTTCCCAGGACCTTCCAGCACACCGAAAGGCTTGACCAGTGAGCACCGAAGCTTACGTATACGACGCGATCCGCACCCCGCGCGGCCGCGGCAAGGCCAATGGCTCCCTGCACGGCACCAAGCCGATCGACCTCGTCGTCGGACTCATCGACGCCCTGCGCGAGCGCAACCCCGGCCTGGACCCCGCCACCATCGACGACATCGTGCTCGGCGTCGTCGGCCCGGTCGGCGACCAGGGATCCGACATCGCCCGGATCGCCGCGATCGCGGCGGGCCTCCCCGACACGGTCGCCGGCGTACAGGAGAACCGGTTCTGTGCCTCCGGTCTGGAAGCCGTCAACCTGGCCGCCGCGAAGGTCCGTTCCGGCTGGGAGGACCTGGTCCTGGCGGGCGGCGTGGAGTCCATGTCCCGCGTACCGATGGCCTCGGACGGCGGCGCCTGGTTCGCCGACCCGATGACCAACTGGGACACCGGCTTCGTCCCGCAGGGCATCGGCGCCGACCTGATCGCCACCATCGAGGGCTTCTCCCGCCGCGACGTCGACGAGTACGCGGCCCTCTCCCAGGAGCGCGCCGCCGCCGCGATCAAGGACGGCCGCTTCGCGAAGTCCGTCGTCCCGGTCACCGACCGCAACGGCCTCGTCGTCCTGGACCACGACGAGTTCGTCCGCCCCGGCACCACCGCCGACACCCTCGCCAAGCTGAAGCCGTCCTTCGCCGACATCGGCGAGCTCGGCGGCTTCGACGCCGTCGCCCTGCAGAAGTACCACTGGATCGAGAAGATCGACCACGTGCACCACGCGGGCAACTCCTCGGGCATCGTCGACGGGGCGTCCCTCGTCGCCATCGGCTCCCGCGAGGCGGGGGAGCGCAACGGACTCGCGCCGCGCGCCCGGATCGTCTCGGCGGCCGTCTCCGGCTCCGAGCCCACCATCATGCTCACCGGCCCCGCCCCGGCCACCCGCAAGGCCCTCGCCAAGGCCGGGCTCACCATCGACGACATCGACCTCGTCGAGATCAACGAGGCCTTCGCCGGCGTCGTCCTGCGCTTCGTCAAGGACATGGGTCTCTCCCTCGACAAGGTCAACGTCAACGGCGGCGCCATCGCCCTGGGCCACCCGCTCGGCGCCACCGGCGCGATGATCCTCGGCACGATCGTCGACGAGCTGGAGCGCCAGGACAAGCGCTACGGACTCGTCACCCTCTGCGTCGGCGGCGGGATGGGCGTCGCCACCATCGTCGAACGCCTCTGACCCGTCCTGTACCCCCCGACCCCTCCGACACGGAAGTAGCGAACATGAGCGAGTCCACCACGATCCGCTGGGAACAGGACGAGACCGGCGTCGTCACCCTGGTCCTGGACGACCCGGGCCAGTCCGCCAACACGATGAACCAGGCCTTCAAGGACTCCATCGCGGCCGTCGCCGACCGCGCCGAGGCCGAGAAGGACTCCATCCGCGGCATCATCTACACCTCCGCGAAGAAGACCTTCTTCGCCGGCGGCGACCTCAAGGACATGATCCGGCTGCGCCCCGAGCACGCGCAGCTCGCCTTCGACACCGGCACCGAGATCAAGCGGTCGCTGCGCCGCATCGAGACCCTCGGCAAGCCCGTCGTCGCCGCCATCAACGGCGCGGCCCTGGGCGGCGGTTACGAGATCGCCCTGGCCTGTCACCACCGCGTCGCCCTCGACGCCCCCGGCTCCAAGATCGGCCTGCCCGAGGTCACCCTCGGCCTCCTCCCGGCGGGCGGCGGCGTCACCCGCACCGTACGCCTCATGGGCATCGCCGACGCGCTGCTCAAGGTGCTGCTCCAGGGCACCCAGTACACACCCCAGCGGGCCCTCGACAACGGGCTCGTGCACGAACTGGCCGCCACGCCCGAGGAGATGCTCGACAAGGCCCGCGCCTTCATCGACGCCCACCCCGAGTCGCAGCAGCCCTGGGACGTACCCGGCTACAAGATCCCCGGCGGCACGCCGTCCAACCCGCGCTTCGCCGCCAACCTCCCGGCCTTCCCGGCCAACCTCAAGAAGCAGCTGAACGGCGCCCCGTACCCGGCGCCGCGCAACATCCTGGCCTGCGCCGTCGAGGGCTCCCAGGTGGACTTCGAGACCGCCCTGACCATCGAGGCCCGCTACTTCACCGAGCTGGTCACCGGGCAGACCGCCAAGAACATGATCCAGGCGTTCTTCTTCGACCTCCAGGCCGTCAACGCCGGCCGCAGCCGCCCCCAGGGGGTCGAGCCGCGGCAGGTCCGCAAGGTCGCCGTCCTCGGCGCCGGCATGATGGGCGCCGGCATCGCCTACTCCTGCGCCCGCGCCGGCATCGAGGTGGTCCTCAAGGACGTCACCGCCGAGGCCGCCGCGAAGGGCAAGGCGTACTCCGAGAAGCTCCTCGACAAGGCGCTGTCGCGCGGCCGGACCACCGAGGCGAAGCGCGCGGAGCTGCTCGCCCGGATCACCCCGACCGCCGACGTCACCGACCTGGCGGGCTGCGACGCCGTCATCGAGGCCGTCTTCGAGGACACCGCCCTGAAGCACAAGGTGTTCCAGGAGATCCAGGACGTCGTCGCGCCCGACGCGCTCCTGTGCTCCAACACCTCGACCCTGCCCATCACCGGCCTCGCCGAGGGCGTGAAGCGGCCCGCCGACTTCATCGGGCTGCACTTCTTCTCGCCCGTCGACAAGATGCCGCTCGTCGAGATCATCAAGGGGGCGCGGACCGGCGACGAGGCCATCGCCCGCGCCTTCGACCTGGTACGCCAGATCAACAAGACCCCGATCGTGGTCAACGACTCGCGCGGCTTCTTCACCTCGCGCGTCATCGGCCAGTTCATCAACGAGGGCGTGGCGATGGTCGGCGAGGGCGTCGAGCCCGCCTCGATCGAGCAGGCCGCCGCCCAGGCCGGCTACCCGGCCAAGGTGCTCTCCCTGATGGACGAACTCACCCTCACCCTGCCGCGCAAGATCCGCAACGAGAGTCGCAAGGCCTTCGAGGCGGAGGGCCGGACGTGGACCGAGCACCCCGCCGACGCCGTCATCGACCGGATGGTCGACGAGTTCGGCCGCCCCGGCCGCAGCGGGGGCGCCGGCTTCTACGAGTACGACGAGACGGGCAGGCGCACCCGCATCTGGCCGGGCCTGCGCGAGCACTTCGCCAAGCCGGGTCACGAGGTGCCCTTCGAGGACCTGAAGGAGCGCATGCTCTTCTCCGAGGCCCTGGACACCGTCCGCTGCCTCGACGAGGGCGTCCTCACCTCGGCCGCCGACGCCAACATCGGCTCCATCATGGGCATCGGCTTCCCGGCCTGGACCGGCGGCGTGATCCAGTACATCAACGGGTACGAGGGCGGCCTCGCCGGCTTCGTCGCCCGCGCCCGTGAGCTCGCCGGGACGTACGGCGAGCGGTTCACCCCTCCGGCCTCCCTCGTGGAGAAGGCCGAGCGCGGCGAGACGTACGCCGACTGAGCACGGACGGACGCCCCGGTCCGCCGCGAGCGGGCCCGGGGCGTCCACTCCGCGGCGCGGCCGGCCCGCTGCCCGTCAGCCGGGCTCCGACACGAACGCCGCCCGCAGTTCCTCCCGCAGCGACCGCTGGAAGGCCGTGACCAGCGCCTGCACCACCATCGGCTGCATGTGCGCCGACAGCGCCTTCATCGACTCCACCCGCTCCGGATCGCGCTCGCCCTGCGTGAACGGCCCCCACACCTCGTCCCGGAACAGCGCCGTCAGCTCGTGCGCCGCCGACCGGGTGTGCTCCACCAGCACCCTGCGCGCCGCCAGGATCGTCTCGTGCGCGATCGGTACGTCGAGCAGGGCGACCCCGAGCCGCAGCAGGCCCACGTCCACCCGGAACCCGTCGCCCGAGGCGGCCAGCACGTTCATCGCCGTGAGCCGCCGCACGTCGGCGTCCGACAGGGCCCGCCCCGCCCGCTTCTCCAGCTCCTCCCGCGACACCTCCCGGGCCGCGTCCGGAGCCCAACTGGCCACCATCGCCCGGTGGATCGCGAGGTCGTGCGCGCTCAGGTCGTCGGGCAGCGCCTCCAGGTACCGCTCGATGGCGGACAGGGTCATGCCCTGGTGCTGGAGTTCCTCGATCAGGGCCAGCCGCGACAGGTGCTCCGGCCCGTAGTGCCCCACCCGACGAGGTCCGATCACGGGAGGGGGCAAAAGCCCGCGGGTGCTGTAGAACCGTACCGTGCGCACGGTGACCCCCGCCCTGGCCGCCAGCTCGTCGACGGTGAGCATCGGCTCGGGTGCCTGGTCGGCCATCGTCTGCGCCTCGCTCTCTGCTCCACAGCTTGGGTTCAACAGTATTGCTGTCGCACCAACGATGTGAAACGGCCAGGAGCTGCCCATGACCACGAACCTGCGACTGCCCGGACGACCCGAAGAGATCACCTTCTCCGCCCTGCTGGCCCGCAACGCCACCGAGCACGGGGACCTCCCCGCCCTTTCCTGGCGGACCGGCCCCGACGCGCCCGGCTGGACGACCCTCACCTGGAGCGAGGTCCGCGAGAAGGTCGCCGTGCTCGCCGCCGGCTACACCGCACTCGGCGTCGAGCGCGGCGAGCACGTCCTGCTGATGATGGGCAACCGCCCCGAGCACTGGCTCAGCGACCTCGCCCTCTTCCACCTCGGCGCCGTGCCCGTCACCGTGTACGGGACCTCCGCGCCCGAGCAGATCGCACACATCGCCCGCCACAGCCGGGCGCGGGTCGCCGTCGTCGAGGGGGCCCGCGAACTCGGCCGGTGGGAGCCGCTGCTGGACGCCGCCGACGTCCCCCTGGAGCGCCTCGTCGTCGCCGAGGCCGCCGACGCCGGCCGGCACGGCACGTACGCCTCCCTGTGCGCGAGCGGGGCCCGGATCCACCGCGCCGACGCCTTCGACAAGGCCTGGCAGGAGACCCGTCCCGAGGACCCGCTCACCGTCGTCTACACCTCGGGCACCACCGGCGACCCCAAGGGCGTGCGCCTGACCCACCGCAACCTGATCCTCCAGGCGGTCCGCCTCGACCGCGGCGTGGACCTGCCCGAGCACGCCGAGCACATCTGCTACCTGCCGTTCGCGCACATCGCCGAACGGGTCCTCGGCATCTACCTGCCCCTGCTCAGGGCCTCGCACGTCATGCTGTGCGCCGACCCCACCGCCGTGTCGGCCGCCGTCCGCGAACTGCGCCCGGTGCAGTTCTTCGGGGTGCCCCGGGTGTGGGAGAAGCTCGCCGCCTCCGTCCGCGCCGTCCTCGCGCAGCTCCCCGCGGACCAGCGCGGCGCCATCGAGGCCGCCAACGACCTCGCCCGCGCCCGGGCCGGCCACCACGAGCGGGGGGAGGAGGTGCCCGCCGCGCTCGAAGCCTCGTACGCCTCGGCGAAGGAACGGACCCTGGACCCGTTGCTGCAGCTCGCGGGCATGGACCGGCTCGCCTGGACGGCCAGCGCCACCGCGCCGATGCCCCTCGACGTCGTCCGCTTCTGGGCCGGCTGGGGCATCACGATCATGGACGCGTGGGGGCTCACCGAGACGGCCGGGGTGTGCACCCTCAACAGCGCCGACGGCTTCCGGCTGGGCTCGGTGGGCCGCCCGATCGAGGGGGTGGAGCTGAGGATCGCCGAGGACGGGGAGGTCCTCACCCGCGGGGCGACCGTCTTCGGCGGCTACCTGCGGCCGGACGGCACGGTGGAGAGCGCCACCGACCCGGAGGGCTGGTTCCCCACGGGGGACGTCGGCCGGATCGACGAGGACGGCTTCCTCTGGATCACCGACCGCAAGAAGGAACTGATCATCACGTCCAACGGGAAGAACGTCTCGCCCGCCCTGGTGGAGAACACGGTCAAGGAGCACCCCCTGATCGGCCAGGCGCTGGTGCACGGCGACGGCCGCTCCTACCTCGTCGCCCTGCTCGTCCTGGACACCGAGCTGGCCCCCGTCTGGGCGGCCGCCCGGGGCATCGAGGCCGCCACCCCCGCCGCGCTCGCCGAGCACCCGGCCGTCCGGGAGGAGATCGCCCGCGCGGTCGAGGCGGCCAACGCGCGGCTCAACCGCACCGAGCAGATCAAGCGCTACCGGCTGCTCACGGAGGAGTGGGGCCCGGAGACGGGCGAGCTCACCCCCTCCCTCAAACTGCGCCGCCGCGTCGTCCGCGACAAGTACGGCGCGCTGATCGACGCCCTGTACGAGGAGCCGTACGCCGCCGCACAGTGACCCGCACGCCCCCGCCGCTGGGCGGTGTTCCTCCCACCGGCGGGGACGGGGGTGGTCAGCGGTCGATCAGTGGGTAGTGGTCGGATATCTCCCAACTTCATTCCCGCCAAAAAGTACGGTATGTGGTACGGGCAAATGATCACGGGCTGGCGACCGTTGAACGGTGCCACCGGACCGACCCACAGAGTGGGTGATCACCCGCAGACGACAGGTCGGCGACGCCATGCGCGAGGCCCGGCGGGCAGCGAAGCTGACCCAGGAGGACCTCGCGTTACGGGCAGGCATCGACCGGTAGACGCTCAACCGGATCGAGCGCGGACATGCCTCAGCGAGACTCGACACACTCATCGTCATCGCCGACGTACTGGGCGTCGACCTCTCGGAACTCGTGCGGCTCGACCCCGAGGAGTAGCCCCGGCCGACGGGGGGTTTGCCGGCCGGGGCGGTCGCAGATCAGCGCGCGACGACGAACCCGCGCCCGGGCCGCTGGGCGCGTGCTGCGGCGACCCGGGCAAGGACATCCCTCGTGACGTCACGGCCGTCTGCGTCGAGGACGACCCACGTGCTCTCCGGATCGTTCGGCGTCACCGGGGTGACGGTCCCCGCGATGCCGAGTTGACGCATTGCAGCATGCACCTCGAAGGCTGTGTCCGTGCTCATGTCCTCGCCTCTCTGCCGTACGGGCCGCCGAGCCTATTCCCCGCCGCCACCGTGGGTCGCACAGTTCCCCGGGTTGATCGGACCGCAGCCGCCCGGCACCGGGGTGTGGCTACAGTTCGCGGCCACCGTGACGAGCGAGCGGTCCGGCCCCACCCACAGCTCGGCGTCCGGCGTGTACCCGGCCTGCTCGATCAGCGCCATGGTGCGGGTCAGAACCTCAGGGGCGTGCCGGGACGCGTCCGGCCGCTCCGGGTAGTGGTGGACGGTCCGGCCGAGGCGGCTGCACAGCGTTGCGTACAGGTGTGTGTACAGGATCAGGGCGTGCCAGCCGGCATCGACCTCACGGGTCGGGGCGATCCGCACCGACGGGAAGCGGGACGCCGCGACGACGAACTTGAGGGCCTCGACGAGGAGTCGCGTAGCCATCTCGGGCTCCACGTCCGGGTTGTCGTCGAGGATGGTGGCGCGGACGTCGTTGAACTGGGCGTCGGTGAGAAGGGTGCGGGGCGGCGGCGGCTTCTGCGGGCCGGTGGCGCATGCAGCGGTCATGGTGTGCTCCTCGGTGATGAGTTCCGATGGTGCGGGACCCGCCTGGCGCGCAACGGGCGCCGGAGCGGGTTGTAGCGGGATCAGCGGATCCCGGTGCGGCCGCCCGCGGGGCAGCCCTTCTTGTGGATCGTGGCGCCGCCCTCGGGGCCGCCGCCGGGAACCGGCGTCGCCCCGCACTTCGGGCAGCGGACGGGCTGCTGGCGGGCGTTCACGCCCGCTCCAGGGTGGCCGGGTCCGCGGTGAACTCGCGGCCGTCCGCACCCCGGACGTACGCCACGTCAACGTAGAGGTGCTCGCCGTCGACGATGCCGGCGGTCTGCTCGATGACGTCCATCAGCTGGCCCACGCGTTTCGAGACTGGATCGTGGACCTGCTGGTGCAGCAGCGCGTGAGGGACCGTACTCCCCGTCGCGGGGTTGCTGTGCGCGCTGGCCATGCCCGTGCTCCCTACCGTCGTCAGCGGGTGTGGCAGACACAATGGACCTACAGAAGTCCTACAGGGAGGACCTGCAAGCGGACTCTTGATGTCCCATCAGGGGACTTCTGTGCGCTCGAACCGGTGAATGCTGGCGGACGAGAGGACGTCCTGCGACAGTGGGCTAGCATCCGTACCCACCAAGGGAGTTGGAATGACCCAGCCCACCGGCAACGCCCGCCTCCGCGCGGCCCGCCAAGCCGCCGGCTACCGCACCCAGCAGGACCTCGCCAACGCGCTCGCCGCCCGGGGCATCCACATCGGCCTGCGCCAGGTCCGCCGCTACGAGGCGGACAACCCGCCGCTCCCGCAGTCCGACGTCCGCCAGGCCCTCGTCGACCTCCTCGGCCGACCCCTCGACGAACTCGGCTTCAACGTGCCAACCGGCACCGGACCGCAGGTGGCACCCAGCCTCCTCGCACCGGCCAACCGCGGCCCGCTCCGCACCCCCAACGTCCGGCAGCCCGCCACCGCTGCGGCCGACTTCCTAGCCGTCACCCGCGCCCACCGCCGCCTGTACTGGACCGTCGCACCAGCCACCCTCCACCCGGCCGTCGCCGCACACGCCACCCTCGGCGGACAGCTCCTCGACGCCACCGCCGGGCAGACACGGCAGACCCTCGCCGCAGCCCTCGCCGAGTCCTACCTTATCGCCGGCCGCATCGAGTTCTTCGACCTCCGCGAACCCGACCGCGCGAGGGACACCTGGGTCCGCGCCCTGCAAGCAGCCGGCGAGGCTGACGACGCGCTCCTCGGCGCCGCAGTCCTTGCCCACATGGCGTTCATCCCCGGGTGGACCGGCCAGCGCGAGGCCGCGACCGAGCGCATGACCGCGGCCCGCACGTACACCCGTCGCGCCCAGGCGCCCGGGTACTTCGTGGCGTGGCTCGACGCGGTCGAGGCCGAGTGCGCCACGCTGTGCGGCGACACCCGGGCCGCGCTGAACCTGATCGCGCACGGCGAGACCGTCGTCGACGACACAGAGCGACCCGTCCCGGAGTGGATGGACTGGTTCTCGGCCATCAGGCTGGCCGCGTTCAAGGGCAACACGCAACTGCGGGCTGGGCATCTGCCGCAGGCCCGGGAGACCCTCCTCGGTGCCCTCGACGGGCTCACCGCGGACGACGACAAGCAGCGCACCGTCATCCTCGGCGACCTCGGCGCGGTCGAAGCAGCGGCCGGACAGCCGGAGGCCGCGGCAGGGTACGCGCTGCGCGCGCTGGAGCTGCTGGAGGTCCACTGGTACGCGACCGGCCTGGAGCGGGTCCGCGAGGTGCGGCGCGCGCTCGGCCCGTGGGAGCACGAGCAGTACGTCCGCGACCTCGACGACCGGCTCTACGGCTGGGGTGCCGTGGTCAGCGCGCTTGCTTGTTGAACTCGGCGATCAGGGGGGACAGCTCGGCGAGGCTGTCGATGCGGAACGTCGGCAGCTCCCGCGCCTCGGGGGTGTCCCACTGGATCGTGGCCCACGGGCCCCGGCGGATGAGCGCGGTGTGCATGCCCGCGGCAGCGCCGGGGCGGAGGTCGTTGTCGACGCGGTCGCCCACGTACAGGATCTCGTCCGGGGCGGCCGGGACGACTGCGGCGACCCGCTCGAAGAACGCGGGGTCTGGCTTCGAGGCGCCCCAGTCGTCCGAGGTGCCGATCAGGTCGACGTCCTTGGTGAACAGGTCCCGGAGCAGGTCGCCCGCCCGTACAGTCTGATTCCCGGCGATCGCGAGCCACAGACCGTCGGCGCGGAGTTGCGCGAGCGCGGGCCGGACGTCCGGGTAGAGGTCGTCCTCCCCGAACCACTCCGGCTTCCCTGCGGCCGCGCGCGCCTCTCGCTCGGAGGTGAGGTCGAACCCGGGCTTGAACGGTTGGAACACCTCGCGGTAGTCGCGCCCCTGCGCGATGACCGCCCCGAACATCGCGGCGAAGGTGTGTCGCGGGACGCCGAGCCAATCGGCCCATGACCCGTACTCCCGGGTCTCGTCGACCAGGCACTCACCGACATCGAACACCACAGCGCGAATCGTCATGGCGTCAGCGTACGTGGGCCGGGACGTACGAAAGCGCCCCCTCCCGAAGCTTGGCTTCTAGTGATCATCGCAACGCCCCAGTTCAGGGAGTGCGATGACCCCGGGCGCTGCCAGAAACCGCCGCACTACTCGCACCTGCTGGACGTCCTGCCGGCCGCGGAGGCGGCGCCTGCGGGCCCGTCGCCGTTCAAGGATGTGGTGCGCGGGTTGCTGGAGGAGTGGGACACGATCAGCGTGCTGTCGAAGCGCATGGTTCTGGCGTCGCTGATTCGGCGGGTGGAGATCTGCGCGAGAAGACTGTGCGGGTGGTGCCGGTGTGGGCTCCGGCGGATGAGGTGCCCGACGCGGAGCCCGTTTCCAGCTGAGTTCGTCTGGTCGCCTTACGGGGCGACGTACCCCCTTACGGGATAGTGGTCGCTGAGGTTGGTGTAGGTGTAGGAGGTGCCCCAGCTGGAGACCGTCCAGGGTGCCGACTCCTCCTTCACCACGTTGTTCTCCCAGCCCGCCGGGCGGGCGTGGCCCTTGCGGTGGAGGACGTAGTCCAGGTCCTCGCGCGGATCCGTCGGATAGCGGTACTTCGCTATGGAGTTCAGTGCGGTGTCGAAGGAGTACGGGTGCCCCGTGCGGCTGTCGGAGTCGGCCAGGTCGGCGTTGGCGAGCAGGCTCGCGTACTCGGGGGTGCGCGAGTCCACGTTGAGGTCGCCCGCCACGATGACCTGCTCGCTCGCCGGGATGTTCTTGCCGTCCAGGAAGGCGTCCACCGCGCGGAACTGACGGGCCCGCATCTCCGCGGCCTCGCCCGCGCCGCAGCCCGGGTCGGTGGACTGCGCGTGCGTGCCGACCACGTGCACCTTGGCGCCGTTCACGTTCAGGACGACGTAGGCGAAGCCCTTGTTGGACCACCAGTCGGCGCCGCAGGCGTCCTTGTAGACGACCTGCTCCTTCCGGACGATCGGCCACTTGCTGAGGATCGTCACGCCGCCGTCCTCCGGGGTGGTGGAGGAGTAGGCGCCGCCCGTGGCGTCCCAGCCGCTCCTGCTGCGGCCGACGACCGGGGTCTGGTACGGGTACTGCGCGGCCGAGTTCGCCTTCAGCGCGTCGGAGGAGCTGTTGTCGAAGGCCTCCTGGAGCACGACCACGTCGTGGCCCCGGTAGAAGGACGCCTTGGGGATCTCCGCGGCCCGGTGGTCCTGGCCCCAGTTCGGGTAGAGGTTCTTGCTCATCAGGAACACGTTGTACGACAGGACGCTGAGCCGCGGCGCGGCGGCGTTCTCCGCGGCCGTGGCGGCGGGCGCGGTGGTGGTGGCCAGTGCGCCTGCGGCGACCGCGGCGACGGCCGTGGCGGCGGCGCGGCGCGAGCGGGTCGTGGAAAGCAGCATGAAGGTCTCCGTCATTCCTGCGGGGGAAGATCGACGCCGTCATACAAGCAGCAGCAGTTACCTCTGGGTAACACCCGTGCAGAGACTTTCTGTCCGTGAGACGGCCGTCCGGTGCTCGCATACTTGTCGTATGACGAAGACGGACTCGGCGCACCCCGCCGGACCTGCGGCCACGCGCCGCACCGACCCCGCGCCGCCCCCGCCGGGCGGTGTGCTGTGGACCATCGCCGGCGACGTCCGCGCGCTGCTGATGCTGCCCGCCGCCTTCACGATGCAGGTCGCGCACCCGGCCATCGCGGCCGGCGTCGACGAGTACTCCGTCTTCCGCACCGACCCCTGGGGGCGCGGCGAGCGCTCCCTGCGCTCCGTGCAGCTGTGGGTGTACGGGGGCGCGGACGCGGCCGAGGAGGGCCGCCGGGTCCGCCGCCTGCACAAGGACATCCAGGGCACCGACACCCGCGGCCGCCGCTACCACTCCCTCGACCCCGCCTGCTACGCCTGGGTGCACGCGACCGGCTTCCCCGTCTACCTCTACGCCGGGCGCTACCTGCTGCGCCGCTTCACCCCCGCCCAGGAGCAGCAGCTCTACCGGGAGTGGCTCCAGGTCGGCCGGATCCTCGGCCTGCGCGACCGCGACATGCCGCAGACCATCGAGGAGTACTGGACCTACTGGGGCCGGATGCTGGCCGAGGAGATCGGGCCCACCGAGGTCGCCCGCGAGCTGGTCGCCACCGACGTGCCGCTGCCCCGGCCCGAGGGCGGCCCGCTCCTCGTGCGGCTGCTGCTGCGGGCGGCCTGGCCCGCCCTGCGGGCGGCCTTCCTGCGCCTGCGGGCCTTCGTCACCGCCGGGTACATGCCGCCCGAGGCGCGGGCCGCGATCGGACTGGAGTGGAGCCCGGCGCAGGAACGCCGGCTGCGGCGCTTCAGCACGGTCGTCCGCCTGGTCGTCCCCCTGCTGCCGGAGCGGCTGCGCTACCTGCCGATCGCCTACCGGGCGCGCGCCGCATGGCACGCGGGGCGCCGCTGACGACCCCCACGACGACCCCCACGACGGCCCCCGGCCCCCACGACGGCCCCCGACGAGGCCGGGGGCCGGGCACCGCTCCCGCGGCCGCGACCGTCAGTGGTC
The DNA here is from genome assembly GCF_057371075.1 of Streptomyces sp. WAC03905. Lineage (NCBI taxonomy): Bacteria > Bacillati > Actinomycetota > Actinomycetes > Kitasatosporales > Streptomycetaceae > Streptomyces > Streptomyces sp. WAC03905. The sequence continues at coordinate 1,420,855 of NZ_JBXYDZ010000003.1, read as the reverse complement.
GTGCACGGTGTTCGTCTCCGCGATCTTCTTCCACGACTTCGGCTCCACCGCGGGCTTCGCCGGGGCGGACGGCTGCGCCGAGCGGGCCCGGGGCCCGGCCGCGGCCGGGTTCAGCGCCGACGCGTCGGGCTTGCCCGGGGTGTAGAGCCAGGTCTCGAACAGCTGGGCCAGCGGCTTGCGGGAGACCTTCTCCGCATACCGCACGAAGTCCCCGACCTCGGCGTTGCCGTAGGCCCGCTCGGTCGGCCAGCCCTTGAGGATCTGGAAGAACTTCTCGTCGCCGATCTCGTTCCGCAGCGCCTGCAGGGCGATCGCGCCGCGGTCGTAGACGGCCCCGTGGAACTGGTTCTCCGGACCGGGGTCACCCGGCTTGACCTGCCAGAAGGCGTCCTCGGCCGGGCGCAGGGAGTACGCCCAGTCGGCGAGCTCCCGGGCGGTGCCCTCGCCCTCCTTCTCCGACCACAGCCACTGGCTGTAGCGGGCGAAGCCCTCGTTGATCCAGATGTCCTTCCAGCCCTCCACGGACACGCTGTCGCCGTACCACTGGTGGGCCAGCTCGTGCACGACCACCGAGACGTTCGCGCCGTTCTGGAACTGCCGCGGACCGTAGAACGGCCGCGTCTGGGTCTCCAGTGCGTAGCCGGCGTTCACGTTCGGTACGTAGCCGCCCAGCGCGTTGAAGGGGTACGGTCCGAAGACGCCCTCCAGCCACTCCGTGACCTCGCCGGTCCGCTCCACGCTCGCGCGCGCCGCCCCCGCGTTGACGCCGAGGTCCTTGCTGTAGGCGTTGACGATCGGCAGCCCGCTCGCCGTCCTGTCCGTGGTGATGTCGAACTTCCCCACGGCGAGCGTGGCCAGGTAGGTCGCCTGCGGCTTGTCGGAGCGCCAGTTGTACCGGGTCCAGCCGAGCCGCGAGGTCTGCGACTGGAGCACGCCGTTGCTGATGGCCTGGGTGCCGTCCGGCACGTTGACCGAGACGTCGAAGGTGGCCTTGTCCAGCGGGTGGTCGTTGCTCGGGAACCACCACACCGCGGAGTCGGGCTCCTGCGCCGCCACGCCGCCGTCCGGGGTGCGCTGCCAGGCCGTCCAGCCGTCGACCTTCAGCTCGGACGGCTTGCCGGCGTAACGGACGACCACGGTCAGCGGGGTGTTGCGGGCCAGCGGCTTCGCGGGGGTCACCTCCAGCTCGTGGGCGCCGGAGGTGGCGAACTCAGCCTTGGCGCCGTTGACCCGGATCTCGCTGACCTGGAGGCCGAAGTCGAGGTTGAAGCGGGACAGGTCCTGCTTGGCGGTGGCGATCAGGGTCGCGGTGCCTTCGAGCAGGTCCGTCGTCGGCTGGTACTTCAGGCGCAGGTCGTAGTGCGACACGTCGTATCCGCCATTGCCGCTGGCCGGGTAGTAGGGATCGCCGATACCCGGGGCGCCCGGACCGGAACTCGCCGCCGACGCCGGGATCACCAGCAGGAGGGAAGCGGCGAGCACGCTCGGGACGATGACTTTGCGGTGCACGAATGACTCCAAGTGGTAGGGGAGACAGCTCGGTTCAAGGTCGTCGCTCGACCGTATTCACCCCTGGGCGCTCAGGTCATGTCCATGGCCCCCGCTGTCACACGATCGCCATTCGGCCGTCACGCGTCCGCCGCGGGAACGCTTCTGACGCCGTCCGTACGGTCCCCGCCGCCCCCCCCGAACCCACCCCGACCTGCGCCCCTCTCCCGCCGCCCCGCCCCCGCACCCCCCACCGCCCCGCCCGCCGGATCGGCCGGATCGGCACCGGCCCCGGAAGCGGTGCATCAGGCGTACCGGGTGGTCGGTATCGTGCCGGGCATGACACTTCACCCGCTCGCCGCGCGGCGCTGCTGGCACGCCGCCGTCAATCCGCTGCACGCCACCGTCTACTTCTCGCCGGAGATCGCCGAGGAGTTCGCCGCCCTCGGGATAACCGACCCCGTCGCGGTCAACCTGGCGCACCGCTCCGCCGCGATGGGCTCCGTCGGGGCCGGCGCGGTCACCGCCGCCTTCTACAACTACCGCCACGACCTCGTCGCCCGGCACCTGCCCGGCGTGTGGAGCACCGTCACCCCCGCCCAGGCCCTCGCCGCCCGGCTGCGCGCCGCGGACGCCGCACTCACCCGCCTCCTCGGCGCCGACACCGTGAAGTCCCCCGAGGTGGCCGAGGCCGCCGACCTGGCGATGCGCGCCACCGAGGGCTGCACCCGGCACGCCCGCACCCTGTACGCCGCCCACGCCGACCTCCCCGTACCGGACGAGCCGCACCTGCGGCTGTGGCACGCCACCACCCTCCTGCGCGAGCACCGCGGCGACGGCCACCTCGCGGCCCTGCTCATCGCGGGCCTGGACCCGGTAGAGGCACTGGTCAGCCACACCGCCACCGGCAAGGGCATGACCCCGAAGTGGCTCAAGGGGATGCGCGGCTGGACACAGGACGACCTCGACGCCGCGGCCGGCCGCCTGCGCGAGCGCGGCGTCCTCGACGCCGCCGGGGAGCTGACCGAGGACGGCGCGGCCCTGCGTGAACGGCTGGAGAGCGACACCGACCGCCTCGACGCCGCCCCCTACGAGCACCTCGGCGCGGACGGCCTGGCCCGCCTCACCGAGCTCGGCGGCGCCCTCGTCGTCAAGGCCGTGACCGCAGGAGCCTTCCCGCGGGACCTCATGGGCCGGGCCTGACGGGCAGGGCTCCCGCGGTCCGTCACGACCACCTGCCACAATTGGCAGCCTTCCAGTGCAAACGAAGGCAGGCGGGACCCGATCGTGACGATGTCCATCGAAGGCAGGATCGCCGAGGAGCTCGGCGTACGGGAGCGGCAGGTCAAGGCCGCCGTCGAGCTGCTCGACGGCGGCTCCACCGTGCCGTTCATCGCGCGCTACCGCAAGGAAGCGACCGAGATGCTCGACGACGCCCAGCTGCGAACCCTCGAGGAGCGGCTGAGGTATCTGCGCGAGCTGGAGGACCGGCGCGCGGCGATCCTGGACTCCGTACGGGAGCAGGGCAAGCTCGACGCCGAGCTGGAGGCCCGGATCAACGCGGCCGACACCAAGGCGCGCCTGGAGGACATCTACCTGCCCTTCAAGCCCAAGCGCCGCACCAAGGCGCAGATCGCCCGCGAGGCGGCCCTGGAACCCCTCGCGGACGGCCTGCTGGCCGACCCGTCGGTGGAACCGGCCGCCGCGGCCGCCGCGTTCGTCGACCCCGACAGGGGCGTCGCCGACCCGGCGGCCGCCCTGGAGGGTGCCCGCGCCATCCTCACCGAGCGCTTCGCCGAGGACGCCGACCTCATCGGCGAGTTCCGCGAGCGGATGTGGAGCCGCGGCCGGCTCGCCGCGAAGGTCCGCGAGGGCAAGGAGGAGGCCGGCGCCAAGTTCGCGGACTACTTCGACTTCGCCGAGCCGTTCACCGCGCTGCCCTCGCACCGCGTCCTCGCCATGCTGCGCGGCGAGAAGGAGGAGGTGCTCGACCTCAACCTGGAGCCCGATACCCCCGAGGACGCGGACACCCCCGGCCCCTCCGCGTACGAGCGCATGATCGCGCGCCGCTTCGGCGTCGCGGCCCCCTCGCAGCACAGCCGGCCCGGCGACAAGTGGCTCGCGGACACGGTCCGCTGGTGCTGGCGCACCAAGATCCAGGTGCACCTCGGCATCGACCTGCGGATGCGGCTGCGCCAGGCCGCCGAGGACGAGGCCGTGCGCGTCTTCGCGTCGAACCTGCGCGACCTGCTCCTCGCGGCGCCCGCCGGCACCCGGGCCACCCTCGGCCTCGACCCGGGCTTCCGCACCGGTGTGAAGGTCGCCGTCGTGGACGCCACCGGCAAGGTCGTGGCCACCGACGTGATCCACCCGCACGTGCCCGCCAACCGGTGGGACGAGTCCCTCGCCAAGCTGGCCCGGCTCGCGAAGGAACACGCGGTCGAGCTGGTCGCCATCGGCAACGGCACCGCGTCCCGCGAGACCGACAAGCTGGCCGGTGACCTGATCTCCCGCCACCCCGAACTCGGGCTCACCAAGGTGATGGTCTCGGAGGCGGGCGCCTCGGTGTACTCGGCCTCCGCCTTCGCCTCGCAGGAACTGCCCGGCATGGACGTGTCGCTGCGCGGTGCGGTCTCCATCGCCCGCCGCCTCCAGGACCCGCTGGCCGAACTGGTCAAGATCGACCCGAAGTCGATCGGCGTCGGCCAGTACCAGCACGACCTGTCCGAGGTGAAGCTGTCCCGCTCCCTCGACGCGGTGGTCGAGGACTGTGTGAACGGTGTCGGCGTCGACGTCAACACCGCCTCCGCGCCCCTGCTCTCGCGGGTTTCCGGGATCAGCGGGACCCTCGCCGAGAACATCGTCGCCCACCGCGACGCCAACGGCCCCTTCAGCAACCGCAAGGGCCTGAAGGACGTGGCCCGCCTCGGCCCCAAGGCCTACGAGCAGTGCGCCGGCTTCCTGCGCATCCGCGGCGGCGACGACCCGCTGGACGCCTCCGCCGTGCACCCCGAGGCGTACCCGGTGGTCCGGGCGATGGGGAAGACGGCGGGCGGGGAAGTGGCCGCGCTCATCGGCAACACGGGCGTGCTGCGCTCCCTGCGGCCCGAGCAGTTCGTCACCGAGGCCTTCGGCCTGCCCACGGTCACCGACATCCTGCGCGAGCTGGAGAAGCCGGGCCGCGACCCGCGTCCCGCCTTCAGGACGGCGACCTTCAAGGAGGGCGTCGAGAAGATCGGCGACCTGGCCCCCGGAATGATCCTGGAGGGCGTGGTCACCAACGTGGCCGCCTTCGGCGCCTTCATCGACATCGGCGTCCACCAGGACGGCCTGGCGCACGTCTCGGCGCTGTCGAAGACCTTCGTCAAGGACCCCCGCGACGTGGTCAAGCCGGGCGACATCGTCCGCGTCAAGGTCATGGACGTGGACATCCCGCGCAAGCGGATCTCGCTGACGCTGCGGCTGGAGGACGAGGCAGGGGCGGAACGCGGCGCCGGCGCCGCCCGGCAGCGCGACGAGCGGCGCGGCGGCGGCCGTCCCCCGCAGCAGCGCGGCGGAGCGGGCGGTCAGGGCGGCGGCCGGGGCCAGGGCGAACGGGGCCAGGGCGGTGGCCGCGGGCAGGGCCAGGGCGGCGGCCAGGGCCGACGGCAGGGCGGCGGCGCACCCGCCCCCGCGAACAGCGCGATGGCCGACGCCCTGCGCCGGGCGGGCCTCACCGCCCCCGAGGAGCGCCGGGGGCGGTGACCCGGGCGACACGGGCGGCCGGGCACCTCACCCCGCGGGGGGCGGCCCCCGGCCACCCGGCGCGTGAGGACCTTCGTACGTGATGGCCGAATAGGTTCCCCACCTGGGGACTTTCCTTGCCAATTCGCGTACAAGATCTGTAGGCATGGTGGAACGCCCGTTCGTCACCCGGCGGACGGGCTTCCGTGTTTCCTCCCTCAGGACTGCATTCCCCGAGGCCGCCTTGAAGGCACAGGACGTCATGCCCATGCCCACACACGCCTACCGACGCTGCCCCGGAAAGGGTCCGAAGAGGGATCACATGCCCCACCGGCAACTCAGCCTGCGTAAACGGTGCGAGAACATTCTCGGCCATCTGGATCTGACCCACCCGTTCTCCCTCGACGTCCTGTGCACACGGATCGCCGAACAGCGCGGCCGCCCCATCCGCCTCCACCCGCTCCCCAAGGAGGCGGCGGAATCCGGGGTCTGCGGCCTGTGGGTCGGCACGGCCAGCGTCGACTACGTCTTCTACGAGGCCCAGACCACCCCGCTGCACCGCGAGCACATCGTCCTCCACGAGCTCGGCCACATCCTCTTCGGACACCACTCGCTGGAGGGCGAGGACACCGACGGCAGCGCCCCCGTCGTCCTGGGACGCACCAACTACACCACCCGCCAGGAGCAGGAGGCGGAGATGCTCGCCAGCATGATCCGCATCCGCACCGCGAACGCCGGGCCGCGCACCCCCGCCCGGGAGCGGGGCACCCTGGCCCGGCTGGAGTCCGCCATGGGGTACGAGCGGGGCACCGATGGCGGCTGACCTCACCGACTTCGGCAACTGGCTCGCCGTCCCCGGCGTGGTGGCCCTCTGGGCCGCCGTCCTGCTGCGCGCCCCGGGCGCCCTGCGCTCGCCCCAGCAGCGCGGCCTGTGGCTGGCCGTCGCCACCGCCGCCGCCGCGATGACGCTGAACCTGCCGGACCTCGTCGCCTACGCGATGGACCGGGGTGCGGCCTACGCCCACACCATCGGCCTCGTCCGCAACCTCATCGGGGTGCTGTCCGCGGGCGCCGTGCTCTACTTCGTCGCCGCCGCCACCCGGGGCCGCCGCCTCCAGCTCGCCGCCTGCACCGCCACCGCGGCCTGGCTCGCCGTCCTCGTGGCCCTGGACGCCGCCGCCCCCGGACACGGCACGCACACCATGCCCCCGGTCGGCGACCCCGTGCCCTCCCTCGCGTACTGGCTCGTGCTGACAGCGGCCCACGTGATCGCCAACGCCCTCTGCGTGTCGCTGTGCTGGCGTTACAGCCGCCGCACCGCGAGCCGGGGCCTGGCCGCCGGCCTGCGCCTCTTCGGCCTCGGCACCGCGCTCGCCGGACTGTTCTGGCTCGCTTACCTGGCCAAGGCCCTGTTCGCCAGCACCTGGGCGATGCCCGCCCTGCCGCTGCTGATGAACCTCCACGGCCTGCTGCGCGCCGCCGCGATCCTCGTGCCCACCCTGTTCACGTTCCGCCGCACCTTCGCCGACGTCACCACCGCCTGGCGGCTGTGGCCGCTGTGGCGGGACCTGGTCGAGGCGGTCCCGCACGTCGCCCTCAACAAACCCAGGAGCTCCCGGGTGGCGGAACTGCTGTGGCCGCCGGTCCAGCGCGACCTGCTGGTCTACCGCAAGGTCATCGAGACGCGCGACGCCATCCTGATCCTGGGGGAGTACGCCCGCCCGGGCGCCCTGGAGCAGGCCCGCGGCCGCGTCGCCGGCGACGGCATCCCCGAGCAGCGGCGCACCGCGGCCGCGCTGGCCCGCGTACTGAAGGACGCCCGGCGGGCCAAGCTCGCCGGACTGCCCGGGCGGGCGGGCGAGGCGGCGGAACTGGAACTGCCCGCGGCCATCCAGAGTTCGAACGAAGGCGGGGACCTGGCGGACGAGGCCCGGTTCCTCGTCGACGTCGCCCAGGCCTACACCTCGCCGGCCACCACCGAGGAAGTGAACGCGTCGTGAGCACCGTACTGATCACCGGAGCCAGCGCCGGACTGGGCGCGGCCTTCGCGCGGGGATTCGCCGCCAAGGGCTGCGACCTGGTCCTCGTCGCCCGCGACAAGGACCGGCTCGACGCCGTCGCCGCCGCGCTGTCCCGCGAGTACGGCACCGCCTGCGAGGTACTGCCCGCCGATCTGCTGGACCCGGCGGACCTCGGTGCGGTCGCCGAACGGCTCGCCGACCGCACCCGGCCCGTGGACATCCTGGTCAACAACGCGGGGTTCGGGCTCTCCGCGCCCTTCCCGTACAACCCGGTCGAGGACGAGGAGCGGATGCTCGACCTCCTCGTCAAGGTCCCGCTGCGGCTCACCCACGCGGCGCTGCCCGGCCTGCGCGCGCGCCGCCGCGGGGCCGTCGTCAACGTCTCCTCGGTGGCCGGACTGCTGCCCACGGGTACCTACGGGGCCGCGAAGGCCTGGATCACCGCCTTCAGCGAGTCCCTCCGGGTGGACATGGAGCCGTACGGCGTCCGGGTCCTGGCCGTCGTCCCCGGTTTCACCCGCACCGAGTTCCAGGAACGCGCCGGGATGGACGTCAGCGCGCTGCGCGACGCGGTCTGGCTGGAGCCGGAGGCGGTGGTCGAGCAGGCGCTGAGGGACCTCGCCCTGCGCCGCCCGGTCAGCATCACCGGCCGCCGCTACCGGGCCTACGCCCTCGCCGCCCGCCATCTCCCGCGGGCTTTCGTCGCCCGGAAGATGGCCCGCAAGCGCCGGCCCCCGGCCGGTCAGGACGCGTGACGGCCCGGCCGACCAGGACGCGTGACGGCCACCGCCGGGGCGGCCCCACGAGGCCCCGCGGTCCGGCCCGCCGCCCCCGGCGCTGCTGACCGCCCAGGGCGCGGCGCGCGACCGCTGCGGCCGGAGGACCGCGGCCGCCGCTACAGCTCGGTGACCTTGCCGGCCGCGACTTCGAGACGGCGGGTCACGTGGACCGCGTCGAGCATCCGGCGGTCGTGCGTGACCAGCAGGAGGGTGCCCTCGTAGGACTCCAGCGCCGACTCCAGCTGCTCGATCGCCGGCAGGTCGAGGTGGTTGGTCGGCTCGTCCAGGACCAGCAGGTTCACCCCGCGGCCCTGGAGCAGCGCGAGGGCCGCGCGAGTGCGTTCGCCGGGGGAGAGGGTCGCCGCCGGGCGCAGGACGTGGGCCGCCTTCAGGCCGAACTTGGCCAGCAGGGTGCGCACTTCGGCCGGCTCGGTGTCCGGCACCGCCGCGCAGAACGCCTCCAGCAGCGGCTCGTCACCGAGGAACAGGCCGCGCGCCTGGTCGACCTCGCCGACCAGGACGCCGGAGCCGAGGGTGGCGGAGCCGGAGTCCGGGACCAGCCGGCCCAGGAGCACCGCCAGGAGGGTGGACTTCCCGGCGCCGTTGGCACCGGTGATCGCCACCCGGTCCGCCCAGTCGATCTGCAGGCTGGCCGGACCGAAGGCGAAGTCCCCGCGCGTGACGGCCGCTTCGCGCAGGGTGGCCACCACGGAGCCCGAGCGCGGGGCGGCCGCGATCTCCATCCGCAGCTCCCACTCCTTGCGGGGCTCCTCGACCACCTCCAGCCGCTCGATCGCGCGCTGCGTCTGGCGGGCCTTGGCGGCCTGCTTCTCGCTGGACTCGCCGCGCAGCGCCTTGCCGATCTTGTCGTTGTCGGTGGCCTTGCGGCGGGCGTTGCGCACGCCCTTGTCCATCCAGTTGCGCTGCATCTGGGCGCGCCCTTCGAGGGCGGCCTTCTTGTCCGCGTACTCCTCGAACTCCTCGCGCGCGTGGCTGCGGGCCCGTGCCCGCTCCTCCAGGTAGGAGTCGTACCCGCCGCCGTAGAGGTTGATCTGCTGCTGCGCCAGGTCGAGTTCGAGGACCTTGGTGACGGTCCGCGTCAGGAACTCGCGGTCGTGGCTGATCACGACGGTGCCGGCCCGCAGCCCCTTGACGAAGCGCTCCAGCCGTTCCAGCCCGTCCAGGTCCAGGTCGTTGGTGGGCTCGTCGAGCAGGAAGACGTCGTAGCGGGAGAGCAGCAGCGAGGCCAGGCCCGCGCGGGCCGCCTGGCCGCCGGAGAGCGCCGTCATCGGCAGGTCCAGTCCGACGGCGAGACCCAGCTCGTCGGCAACCTCCTGCGCCCGTTCGTCCAGGTCGGCGCCGCCGAGGTCCAGCCACCGGTCGAGCGCGGTCGCGTACGCGTCGTCCGCGCCCGGCGTGCCGTCCACCAGGCCCTGCGTCGCCGCGTCGAGCTCCGCCTGGGCGGTGGCCACGCCCGTACGCCGGGCCAGGAACTCCCGTACCGACTCCTCGGGCCGGCGCTCCGGCTCCTGCGGGAGGTGACCGACGGCGGCGGTGGGCGGCGAGAGCCGCAGCTCCCCGGTCTCGGGGGTGTCCAGGCCGGCGAGCAGGCGCAGCAGGGTCGACTTCCCGGCGCCGTTCACGCCGACGAGACCGATGACGTCACCGGGCGCGACGACGAGGTCGAGATCGGCGAACAGCGTGCGCTCGCCGTGCGCGGCGGTGAGCTTCTTGGCGACGAGGGTTGCAGTCATGATGGGGCCGATCCTATCGGCGCGGCGGTCCGGCCCCGGCCGCAGGACGGCCCCGTCTCACTCACCGGAGCGGTACGGGCACGGTACGTTGCGACAGGGTCGGCGCGGGGGTGCACGGGGCCGGTCCGCAGCCGTCCGACCGCTCCGGAGGAGCCATGCAGATCGCCGTACTGCTCTACGACCGCTTCACCGCCCTCGACGCCATCGGCCCGTTCGACACCCTCGGCCGGCTCGCCGACGCCGAGGTCGTCTTCGTGTCGGAGCGGCCGGGGCCGGTCCGCACGGACAACGGGGCCCTCGCGCTCGTCGCCGACCGGGGCCTCGACGAGGTCACCCGGCCCGACATCGTCCTCGTGCCCGGCGGCCCGCACCCCGAGCTGGAGATGGCCAACCCCGTGGTCATGGACTGGCTGCGCACGGTCGACGCCACCAGCACCTGGACCACCTCGGTGTGCACCGGCTCCCTCCTGCTGGCGTCGGCCGGGCTGCTGGAGGGGCGGCGGGCCACCAGCCACTGGCTGTACCTGGAGCGGTTGACCGAGCTCGGCGTCGAGCCCACCGGCGAGCGCGTGGTGTTCGACGGGAAGTACGTCACCGCCGCCGGGGTGTCCTCCGGGATCGACATGGGGCTGACCCTGCTCGGCCGTATCGCCGGGGACGACTTCGCCCGGGCCGTCCAGCTGATGACCGAGTACGACCCCCAGCCGCCCTACGACGCCGGTTCGCCCGACAAGGCCCCGGCCGACCTCGTCGCCCGGCTGCGCGGGAACGCGATGCCCGGCTAGGACTTGTCCGGCCGACCCTATGACTACTCCGCGGCGAGGTCGTTGCTGGGGTCATGGGCGGAGTGCTCTGACGGACGCCGAGTGGGAACGGCTGCGGCCGTTCCTACCTGTCAGCAACAGGCGTTGTGGCCGGTGGCGTGATCACCGGCAGGTGATCGACGGGATTCTGCACCGGGTGCGGACCGGCGTTCAGTGGCGTGACCTGCCCGAACGGTTCGGGCCGTGGAAGACCGTCCATGAACGCCACCGGCTGTGATCAGCCGATGGCACCTCGGAACGACTGCTCCAGCAGGTCGAAGCCGCAGCCGACGAGGCGGGCGAGATCGACTGGGACATCTCGGTCGACTCCTCCATCGTCCGCGCGCATCAGCATGGGCCGGCGCCCGCACCGATCCGCCGCCGGGTCCTGGGTCAAAGGGGCCGAACCGGCGGAACACCGGGACGAAACTCCGTGGCAAAACCTGGTTCCCCGCCTGACGGCCACCCGGCTTCGACGGGGGCCGCTACAAGAAACGCAACACCGTCGAATGAGCGATCAACCGCCCGAAGCAGCACCGAGCCGTCGCCGCTCGCCACGACAAGCGCGGCTACCTCGGCACCGCGACAGCAGCAACTCTCACCATCTGGCTACGGTCCTGATCAGGGCCAGTCCTCGGTGACGGGGTACATGTGGGCGTAGGGATCCGGCTCGCCTGTCAACGGATCCAGTCCGGCTCGGAGCCGTCGATGTTGCTCCCGCCAGCTGACGAATGTGTCTGTCTGCTTCCAGAGCGACGCATCGCCGAGTGGGCAGGCCTCGAACTGGCCCAGCATCATGCGGGTGATGAACTGGACCATGGTGCAGTTGAACAGGGCCCACCGGGACTCGCCCCACGCGTGGTGCCGGCGCCAGGCTATGACAGGCCACTTGTCCGGATCTGGGTCGTTCATGAGCCACGCCATCTCGTTGGCGTTCATTCCAGAACCCCAGGGCAGGACGGCATCGGCACCCAGCGTCACGTCCGGGACTCCTCCGTCTTCCTCCCAGAGCCCGCGCAGGCCGACCGTCATGCCTCCGATGTGGCACCCTTCCCACCCGCGCACCTCACTCGGCAGCGGGGGCAGAATGACGAGCTCTCCGATATCGCCCACGCCGTACGTGTCGAGCAGAGCCTTGTAGTCACTCGGCAGCCTGGCGCCCAGTGCAGCTTCGGCCGCAGCCCAGTCGATCTGCTCGCCGCCTGCAAAGTCTGCCGGCACGAGGTCGAGCAGTACCGCGACGTCGGGATTGGTACCCATGGTGAAGCCCCTTGAGGTCAGAGGTCAGCAACCATAGTTGTATGGGCTGACACCGTCGCCCTGTAGCCAGGTTCCCAGAGCAGCCAAGGTGTTCAACAGGGGAAGCCAGGACTGTGACCACCGAACACAGCTGGGAAAGACCTCAAAAAACGGAGGGGTGCCGTGCGCCGTCACGGCGTCCACGTGAAGCGCGGAGCCCGGCGGTCCAGGAACGCGGCGACCCCTTCGGCGGTGTCGTCGCTCCCGGCGGCCTGCGCCTCCCAGTGGCCGTCCCGGTCGGTGCGGCCGTCCGCGAACTCCTTGGCCGCGGCCTGGGTCAGCTGCGAGCGGGAGGCCAGCACCCGGGTGAACTCCGCCACGCGTTTGTCGAGCTGACCGGGCGGCAGCAGCTCGTTCAGGAACCCGGCGCGCAGGGCCTGCTCCGCCCCGATCAGCTCCGCCGAGAACAGGAGGTACTTGGCCCAGGACGGGCCCACCAGCGAGGCGAGCCTGCGCGTGGAGGACGCCGGGTAGACGATGCCCAGCTTCGCCGGGGTCACCCCGAAGGACGCCCCCTCCTCGGCGAAGCGCAGGTCGCAGGCGGCCGCCAGCTGGCTGCCGCCGCCCACGCAGAATCCGCGGATCGCCGCCAGCGTCGGCTTCGGGAAGGCGGCCAGGGCCTCCTCGGCGGCCACCGCCAGCGCCCGCGGGTCGTCGTCCCCGGTGAGGGAGGAGATGTCGGCGCCCGCGCAGAAAGTCGGCCCGGCCCCGGTCAGGACGAGCACCCGCACGGCCGGGTCGCCCGCCAGCCCGTCCAGCAGCCCGGGCAGCGCCCGCCACATCGCGGCGGTCATGGCGTTGCGCTTGGCGGGGTGCGAGACGACGACGGTGGCGACCCCGTCGGAGACCGAGTGCAGGAGGGTTGCGTCGCCGGCTGCGTCCTGGGCTGCGTCCATGCGCCGGATGCTATCCCGGGCGGTGAATCCTGAGATCAGGGGAGTTCGTCAGGGGTGCTTCGGGGTGTTGCTCGTGCCGGCCGGGCAGCAGTCCGTACGTGATCGGAACCTTCTTCTCGCTCGCCCTGCTGTTCGACGGCCTGGGCCTCATCGCCATGGGCATGGGCGCGCGGCGCACCCCGGGCTTGGTCAGGGAAGACGAGGCCCGGCCGGAGGCGGGGAGGGGATCGGCGGCCATGCGGGGAACGGGTGAGACGACCGGGAAGCGCCGCGTAGAAGATCAGGAACAGACGAACAACTGACGCCGTCATAACCCAGTGGTCAGAAAGTGTCCGATTGGCGCTGACTTCTGGTCAGCAGTCCGGCCCGGACCCGCCCCTTCCCCACTCTTGTCGCGTGGAGACGATCGAGCGTGAAGACGGGGGCCGGGAGATGGACGCCAGCGGGAGCGGCCCGCAAGCCGAGGAGGGGGCGCCGGGGGCCCCGGCCGACCCCCTCGCCTACGAGGGCGTGTGGAGGTTCACCGCTCCCGCCGTTGAAGAATCCGTTCCGCAGGCCCGCCGGGCCGTCCGGGACCTGCTCGGGCGCCAAGGGGTGCCGGCCCATCAGGACCTGGTGTACTCCCTGCTCCTGATCGTGTCCGAACTCGTGACGAACTCGGTCCGGCACGCGGCCCTGCTCTCGCCGGAGGTGGCGGTCGAAGTCGCGATCGGCCGCGAGTGGGTCCGGGTGGCCGTCGAGGACAACCACCCCTACCGCCCCAAGGCGCTGGAGGCCGACTTCGGCCAGACCGGCGGCCGCGGCCTGCTGCTCGTCCGCGAGATCACCCGGGAGGCCGGCGGGGTTTGCGACGTCGAGCACACCTCGACCGGCGGCAAGGTCATCTGGGCGGCCTTCCCGCTCGCCACCCCGCCGACCTCCCGCTGAGCGGCGGCCGACGCACGGCAGGAGCGGGCGGGACGCGGACGGCGTACGGGCTACCAGCCCGCCGAATCGCCGGTCAGCTCGCGGATCGCGGGCCGCGCGGCGTCCAGCACGGTCATGAACCAGGCCGAGAACGGCACTTCGGCGTGCCGCTTCGCCAGCTCCTCGGCGGTGACGAAGGCGGTGTCCTCGACCTCCTCCGGATCCGGCCGCACGACGGCCTGCGCAAGTCCCACGAACAGGTGATTGAACTCCTGCTCCACGAGCCCCGACGCGGGGTCCGGGTGGTTGTAGCGCACCGTTCCCGCCTGCGCGAGCAGCGACGGCGACAGCCCCAGCTCCTCGTGGGTCCGCCGGGCCGCCGCCGCGAACGGGGACTCCCCGGGGTACGGGTGGCCGCAACAGGTGTTCGACCAGACGCCCGGCGAGTGGTACTTCCCGAGGGCCCGCTGCTGGAGCAGCAGACGGCCCTGCTCGTCGAACAGGAACACGGAGAACGCCCGGTGCAGCTGCCCGGGCGCCTGATGGGCGGAGAGCTTCTCCGCCGTGCCGATGGTGTTGCCGGACTCGTCGACCAGTTCGAGCATGATCGGTTCTTGAGTACCGGTGCCGTGGGACGCGCTGTTCGCGGCGGTGGCTGGTGTGGTCGGCATACCCATCCTTCGCTTCGGACTTCGGCCTTCAGTCTGCCGTACAAAAGAGGCTTGTCCCCACTTCGGACATCCGCGCATGTCCGCCCCCCGCCGCGTGCTAGGACGCGGCGGGGGGCGGATCGGCCGGGCGCGCCGGTCACACGTGTCAGACGCCGAACGGCGCCGGATACGTGATCGTGGCCGCCGGGACCGGCGCGGCAGCGTCCGGCACCGGCGCCGTCACGGCCTCGTCCGGGACCTCGAAGGGTGCCCGGATCCCGCCGCCGTCTCCGGCCGGGCCGGCCGGGCGGCGTCGCCGGACCCGACCGGCCGCAGGACGTAGCCGGTGTACCCGTACTCGTGCCCGTGGCGGGCCCGTGCGTCGAGCTCCTCGCGGGTGGCGGCCAGGGCCCGCGCCATCGCGGGGGAGGAGTCGCCGGTACGGTCGCGGACCCGCTCGGCGAGCGGGCCGTAGTACTCGTCCCAGTCGGAACCGGGCAGCGGGTGCACGCCGAGCACCCGGTACCCGGCGGCCCGGGCCGCCGCGGTGTTGCGGGCGGTGGAGCGCAACGGGTAGTGCGGGTCCCAGAAGGCGCGCGCTCCGGCGGACGGCTCGGCGGTCGTCCACTCGCACTCGGTCAGCACGAGCGTGCCGCCCGGGGCGAGCAGCCGCTTCCACCGTGCGAGGGCGGTGTCGAAGCCGATGACGTAGGCGGAGCCCTCCGCCCACACGAGGTCGAAGGAACCGTCCCGCACCTCCTCGGTGGGAAGCGCGTTCATGTCCGCCTCGACGGCGCGGACCCGGTCGGCGAGCCCGCGGGCCGCGGCGGCCGCGCGCAGCTCGTCGAGGAAGGGGGCGTGCAGGTCGACGGCGGTCACCCGGGCGCCGCCCCGGGCGGAACCGCCCGCCTCGGCGGCCAGCAGCAGCGCGCTGCGGCCCGGACCGCAGCCCAGGTCGAGGACGCGCGGCCGCGCGGGCAGGGGGCCGCACAGGGACAGCAGGCGGCGGGTGCTCGCGTCGGAGCCCGGAGCCTGCCGGGGCAGTCCGTGGTGGAGGGTGAAGAACGCCTCGGTGGCGTCGTCGGTGGAGCCGGTGAAATCGGTGTCGTCGGTCAACGTGAACCCTAGGAAAAGGGGCTCCGGCCGATCTGGGATCCCCCCCCCGGCGCATCGGCGCACGGTGGGAACGGTGGATCAGGCCCGGCCGGTCGCCCGGGGAAGAGAGGGGATGCACCGGAGTTCGCAGCGCTCGGCCGCGACCACTGCGACGGTCATCGACCCACCTCTTTCCACTCGACACCTTCAGGGGCGTGTCCACCGTAACATCCACGCCGTTTGTGGTACCGCGCCGTGATCACCGATGATGATCGCGACCCGGCCCGGAGCCCGGACATTCGGCTGATCAGGGCGCAAACGGGTGATGAACCCCTGCTTCCATTCATCCGATAGCCTCTGCCGACGTGCCGCCGCCCCACGGGCGCGCCTGTTCGGAATCCGTTACAAGGAGTGAGTTCGTCTGCCGACCGTCATCCTCACCGGCCTGCCGGTCCCCGGATCACCGCTCGCGGACGAGCTCCGCTCCCTCGGTTTCGAGGTCCGCCCCGCCGCCGGTCCCCAGGACGCCGCCGCCGCACTGGCCGGCGTACCCGCCGACCAGCGGGTGGCCGTCGTGGACACCGCCTTCGTCGGACACGTCCACGCACTGCGGCTCGCGCTGACCGACCCCCGCTTCGACGCCTGCGCCGTCACCGGCGCGCTCTCCGTACAGGCGGGAGCCCGCGAGGCCCTCGACAAGGCCGTCGCCACCGAGGGCCCCCACGGCCGCGGCCCGTACGCCGACCGGCTCGCCGCCGCCGTCGAGGCCACCGGGACCACCGTCCAGCGCCCCGAGCTGGGCAGCCTCGTCGCCGCCGTCCCGGCCGGCGCGGACGAACGCGCCGCGGCCGTCGCCGCCGTCGCCGCCGTGGACGAGGAGGCCGTAAGGCTCCGCTCCGCCGTGAAGTCGCGCGACGGGTTCTTCACCACCTTCTGCATCAGCCCGTACTCGCGCTACATCGCGCGCTGGTGCGCGCGCCGCGGCCTGACCCCGAACCAGGTCACCACCGCCTCCCTGATCACCGCGCTCATCGCGGCCGGCTGCGCCGCCACGGGGGAGCGCTGGGGCTACGTCGCCGCCGGCGTGCTCCTCATCGTCTCCTTCGTCCTGGACTGCACCGACGGGCAGCTCGCCCGCTACTCCCTGCAGTACTCCACGATGGGCGCCTGGCTCGACGCCACCTTCGACCGGGCGAAGGAGTACTCCTTCTACGCGGGCCTCGCGCTCGGCGCCGCCCGGAACGGGGACGACGTCTGGGGCCTCGCCCTCGGCGCGATGATCCTGATGACGTGCCGGCACGTCGTGGACTTCTCCTTCAACGAGGCCAACCACGACGCCACCGCCAACACCAGCCCGACCGCCGCCCTCTCGGACCGCCTGGACAGCGTCGGCTGGACGGTCTGGGTCCGGCGGATGATCATCCTGCCGATCGGCGAGCGCTGGGCGATGATCGCGGTCCTGACCGCCCTCACCACCCCCCGCATCGTCTTCTACGCCCTGATCGTCGGCTGCGCCTTCGGAGCGCTCTACACCACCGCCGGCCGCGTCCTGCGCTCCCTGACCCGCAAGGCCCGGCGGACCGACCGCGCCGCCCAGGCCCTCGCCGACCTCACCGACTCCGGTCCGCTCGCCGAGCTCCAGGCCCGGCTGCTGCGCGGCCGGGCCGGTTCCTTCGGCTCCGTGTACGTCGCCGCCCTGGGCACCGTACTGATGGCCGGCGCCGCGCTGTACCTGCCCTTCGGCGACCCGCGGCTGAACGCGGTCGCCGTGATCTACGCCATGACCGCCGGCCTCGCCGTCGCCGCCCCGCTCAAGGGGGCGCTCGACTGGCTGATCCCGCCGCTGTTCCGCGCGGCCGAGTACGTGACGGTCCTGGCGCTCGCCGTCAAGGCGGACGTCCCCGGGGCCCTCCCGGCGGCATTCGGCCTGATCGCGGCGGTCGCCTACCATCACTACGACACGGTGTACCGCATCCGCGGCGGCACCGGCGCTCCCCCGCACTGGCTGGTGCGGACGATCGGCGGCCACGAGGGCCGGGTCCTGCTGACCACCGTCCTCGCCGCCGTCCTCGTGGACCGCGCATCGGACTTCCCCGTCGCGCTCACGGCCCTGGCCGTGTTCGTGGCACTCGTGGTGCTCGTGGAGAGCATCCGCTTCTGGGTCTCCTCCGGGGCACCCGCCGTACACGACGAAGGAGAACCAGCATGATCGGCCTTGTCCTCGCTGCCGGTGCGGGACGCCGCCTGCGTCCCTACACCGACACCCTGCCCAAGGCCCTCGTGCCCGTCGGCCCCGAGGGCGACGAGGAGAGCCTGACGGTCCTCGACCTGACCCTCGGCAACTTCGCCGCGGTCGGTCTCACCGAGGTCGCCATCGTCGTCGGCTACCGCAAGGAGGCCGTGTACGCCCGCCAGGCCGCCCTGGAGGCCAAGTACGGCCTGAAGATCACGCTGATCGACAACGACAAGGCCGAGGAGTGGAACAACGCCTACTCCCTGTGGTGCGCGCGTGAGGTCCTGGGGCGCGGTGTGATCCTCGCCAACGGCGACACCGTCCACCCGGTCTCCGTCGAGGAGACCCTCCTCGCCGCCCGCGGCAACGGCCAGAAGATCATCCTCGCCCTCGACACGGTCAAGAGCCTCGCCGACGAGGAGATGAAGGTCGTCACCGCCGAGGGCCAGGGCGTCCGGAAGATCACCAAGCTGATGGACCCCGCCGACGCCACCGGCGAGTACATCGGCGTCACGCTCATCGAGGCCGAGGCCGCCGAGGCCCTCGCCGAGGCGCTGAAGACCACCTTCGAGCGCGACCCGGACCTGTACTACGAGGACGGCTACCAGCAGCTCGTCAACGACGGCTTCACCGTCGACGTGGCCCCCATCGGCGACGTCAAGTGGGTCGAGATCGACAACCACGACGACCTCGCCAAGGGCCGGACGATCGCATGCCAGTACTGACGAGGCTCATCCCCTCGCCCGTCGTCGTCGACATCGGTCGCGGGGCGATGGACGACCTGGCCGGCCTCCTGGCCGACCAGCGGATCTCCGCCTCCGGCAAGCTGGCCATCGCGATCAGCGGGGGCTCCGGCGTGGCGCTGCGCGCCAAGCTGGAGCCCGTGCTGCCGCACGCCGACTGGTACGCCGTCGTCGACGGCACCATCGACTCCGCGGTCAAGCTCGCCGACGACATAAAGGGCCGCCGCTACGACGCCGTCGTCGGCCTGGGCGGCGGCAAGATCATCGACGTGGCCAAGTACGCCGCGGCGCGGGTCGGGCTGCCCATGGTGGCCGTCGCCACCAACCTCTCGCACGACGGCATCTGCTCGCCGGTGTCCATCCTCGACAACGACAACGGCCGCGGCTCCTACGGCGTCCCCACCCCGATCGCCATGGTGATCGACCTCGACGTGATCAAGGAAGCCCCGGTGCGGTTCATCCGCGCCGGCATCGGCGACGCGATCTCCAACATCTCGGCGATCGCCGACTGGGAGCTCTCGCACCGGACCACCGGCGAGCCCGTCGACGGCCTGGCCGCCGCCATGGCCCGTACCGCGGGCGAGTCCGTGCTGCGCCACCCCGGCGGCTGCGGCGACGACGAGTTCCTCACCGTGCTCTCCGAGGCGCTCGTGCTCTCCGGCATCGCCATGTCGATCAGCGGCGACTCCCGCCCGTCGTCCGGCGCCTGCCACGAGATCAGCCACGCCTTCGACCTGCTGTACCCGGGGCGTTCGGCGCTCCACGGCGAGCAGGTCGGCATCGGCGCGGCCTTCGCGATGCACCTGCGCGGGGCCGCGGACACGGCCGGCCACTTCGTCGAGGTGCTGCGCCGGCACGGCCTGCCGGTGGCGCCCGAGGAGATCGGCTTCAGCATCGACGAGTTCGTCGCGGCCGTCGAGTACGCCCCCCAGACCCGCCCGGGACGCTTCACCGTCCTGGAGCACCTCAACCTGTCCGCCGCCGAGATCAGGGACGCTTACGCCGACTATGCCAAGACCATCCGTAGCTGAACTGAGGCCCGTCGTCCATCCCGCGGGCGTGAAGGACCGGGTCAGCGGCGAGCACTGGGGCGGGCGCCTCTACATGCGCGAGATCTCCCTGCGCATCACCCGCTTCCTGGTCACCACCAAGGTCACGCCCAACCAGCTGACCTACCTGATGACCCTCGCCGGCGTCCTCGCCCTCCCGGCCCTGCTCGTGCCGGGCATCTGGGGCGCCGTCCTCGGCGTGGTCGCGGTCCAGGCGTACCTGCTGCTCGACTGCGTCGACGGCGAGGTCGCCCGCTGGAAGAAGCAGTACTCGCTCTCCGGGGTCTACCTGGACCGGGTCGGCGCCTACCTGTGCGACGCGGCCGTCCTGGTCGGCTTCGGCCTGCGCGCCGCCGACCTGTGGGGCACCGGCGGCGCCGACTGGCTGTGGGCCTTCCTGGGCACCCTCGCGGGGCTCGGCGCCATCCTGATCAAGGCGGAGACCGACCTGGTCGGCGTGGCCCGCCACCAGGCCGGCAAGCCCGTGGTCCAGGACGCCGCGGCCGAGCCGCGCGCCAAGGGCATGGCCCTCGCCCGCCGGGCCGCCGCCGCGCTCAAGTTCCACCGGCTGATCCTCGGCATCGAGGCCTCGCTGCTCGTCCTGGTGCTGGCCGTCCTCGACCAGATGCGCGGCGACCTGTACTGGTCCCGGGTCGGCGTCGCGGTCCTCGCGGGCATCGCGATGCTCCAGACCGTGCTGCACCTGGTGTCGATCCTCGCGTCCAGCAGGCTCAAGTGACCGCCCCGATGCGGCTGGGCGCCGTGATCATCACCATGGGCAACCGGCCCGAGGAGCTCAAGGCGCTCCTCGACTCGGTGGCCCGCCAGGAGGGCGACCCGATCGAGGTCGTCGTCGTGGGCCAGGGCGTGAAGGTCGCCGAGGTGGCGGACCTGCCTCCGGGCGTCCGCTCCGTCGACCTGCCCGAGAACCTGGGCATCCCGGGCGGCCGCAACGTCGGCATCGAGGCCTTCGGCCCGGGTGGCCGCGACGTGGACGTGCTCCTCTTCCTCGACGACGACGGCCTGCTGGAGCGCACCGACACCGCCCGGCTGTGCCGCGAGGCCTTCGCCGAGGACCCCGCGCTGGGAATCATCAGCTTCCGCATCGCCGACCCGGAGACCGGGCGGACGCAGCGCCGCCACGTGCCGCGGCTGCGGGCCTCGGACCCGATGCGGTCCTCGCGCGTGACCACCTTCCTGGGCGGCGCCAACGCCGTCCGTACGACGGTGTTCCAGCAGGTCGGAGACCTGCCGGGGGAGTTCTTCTACGCTCATGAGGAGACCGATCTGGCCTGGCGCGCGCTCGACGCGGGGTGGCTGATCGACTACCGGGCGGACATGGTGCTGCTCCATCCGACGACTGCCCCCTCCCGGCACGCGGTCTACCACCGTATGGTGGCCCGTAACCGGGTGTGGCTCGCCCGCCGCAACCTGCCCGCCCCGCTGGTCCCGGTCTACCTGGGCGTCTGGCTCCTGTTGACGCTCGTACGGAAGCCCTCGGGACCCGCGCTCAAGGCGTGGTTCGGCGGATTCCGGGAGGGATGGACCACTCCCTGCGGACCCCGCCGCCCGATGAGATGGCGTACGGTCTGGCGGTTGACCCGCCTGGGCCGACCTCCTGTCATCTGACCTGCACGCGTCTGGGAACATGGCGCGATCACGGGCCTCGAGCCACCAGCCTGATGCCCACCTGGCCGCATCTTGAAGACGAAAGTTTCAACTTGTGAGTGACACAACCCACGACGGCGCCCTCGCCACGAGCAGGCCGCCGTCCGCAGACGCGGGGCTCAGCGCCGCGGAGCTCGCCAGGAAGTACGGCCTTTCGGTCAGCGGCGCCCGGCCCGGTCTGGGCGAGTACGTGCGGCAGCTCTGGGGCCGGCGCCACTTCATCATGGCCTTCTCCCGGGCCAAGCTGGTCGCGCAGTACAGCCAGGCGAAGCTCGGCCAGGTCTGGCAGGTGGCGACCCCGCTGCTGAACGCGCTCGTCTACTGGCTGATCTTCGGCCTGATCCTCGGCGCGGGCCGGGAGATGCCGAAGGACGTCTACGTCCCGTTCCTCGTGATGGGCATCTTCGTCTTCACCTTCACGCAGAGCTCGGTCATGGCGGGCGTCCGGGCGATCTCGGGCAACCTCGGGCTGGTGCGGGCGCTGCACTTCCCGCGCGCCTCGCTGCCGGTGTCCTTCTCGCTGCAGCAGCTCCAGCAGCTGCTGTACTCGATGATCGTCGTCTTCGTGATCGCCGTCTCCTTCGGGAACTACCCGCAGCTCTCCTGGCTGCTGGTCATCCCGACGCTGGCGCTGCAGTTCGTCTTCAACACCGGTCTGGCCATGATCTTCGCGCGGATGGGGTCGAAGACCCCCGACCTGGCGCAGCTGATGCCGTTCGTCATGCGTACGTGGATGTACGCCTCCGGCGTCATGTTCCCCATCGGGATCTACCTGGAGGACCACCCGCAGTGGATCAGCGACGTCCTGCTGTGGAACCCGGTGGCGATCTACATGGACCTCATCCGGTTCGCGCTGATCGACGACTACGGCTCCAGCAACCTGCCCCCGCACGTGTGGCTCTTCGCCGTGGGCTGGGCCGTGCTGGTCGGTCTCGGCGGCTTCGTGTACTTCTGGAAGTCTGAGGAGCGTTACGGCCGTGGCTGACAACACCCAGGGGCGCGTCCCCACCGTCATCGCGGACGGCGTCCACATCGTCTACCGCGTCAACACCGGCAGCAGCGGCAAGGGCGCGGCCACCGCCGCGCTCAGCAAGATAGTGCGCCGGAAGAAGGGCGACGCGCCGGGCGTCCGGCGGGTCCACGCCGTCCGCGGCGTCTCCTTCACCGCCTACCGCGGCGAGGCCATCGGCCTCATCGGCTCCAACGGCTCCGGCAAGTCGACCCTGCTGCGCGCCATCGCCGGCCTGCTGCCCTGCGAGGAGGGCCGGGTCTACACCGACGGCCAGCCCTCGCTGCTGGGCGTGAACGCCGCGCTGATGAACGACCTCACCGGTGAGCGCAACATCGTCCTCGGCGGTCTCGCCATGGGCATGAGCCGCGAGCAGATCAAGCAGCGTTACCAGAGCATCGTCGACTTCTCGGGCATCAACGAGAAGGGCGATTTCGTCTCGCTGCCGATGCGCACCTACTCCTCCGGCATGGCGGCGCGACTGCGCTTCTCCATCGCGGCGGCCAAGGACCACGACGTCCTGATGATCGACGAGGCGCTGGCCACCGGTGACCGCGCCTTCCAGGTGCGTTCGGAGAACCGCATCAAGGAACTCCGCGAGAAGGCCGGCACGGTCTTCCTGGTCAGCCACAACAACAAGTCGATCCGGGACACCTGTGACCGGGTGCTGTGGCTGGAGAAGGGCGAGCTGCTGATGGACGGGCCCACGGAGGAAGTCGTCTCGGCCTACGAGAAGGCCACCAACGGCTGACCTCCGGGTC
The DNA here is from genome assembly GCF_057371075.1 of Streptomyces sp. WAC03905. Taxonomy (NCBI): domain Bacteria; kingdom Bacillati; phylum Actinomycetota; class Actinomycetes; order Kitasatosporales; family Streptomycetaceae; genus Streptomyces; species Streptomyces sp. WAC03905. The sequence continues at coordinate 1,397,978 of NZ_JBXYDZ010000003.1, read as the reverse complement.
GCGCGGCGCTCCTGCCCGGCACCTCTCCGCTCCACCGAAGGCCCCTGCCGCGCAGTGCGGCAGGGGCCTCAATGCTGTGTCCGCATTACGTCGCGCGTTACCTCGCATGCGCGTTCTCGTATTGCCCCACGACATTCGGTGGCGCAGCGAATACCCGAGCGGCCTCCGCGACGTTCTACAGCGTAAGCTGATGCGGTCCTGAATCGCGGCAAGAGGGGACGATTCCCCGCAGGTGAACGGCCCTGGGGCGGCCCCGGTAAAACCCCGGCGGCGTGTCCGAAATAGGATGTATTGGGTCGGCAGTGTAGAACGGGAGATGTGACGGCAATGGCTACGGGAATTCTCCGGCCCCCAGGGACGGCGGCCGTCCCCGCCCCGGGCGGCGGGCGGTGAACCCGGGGCACGGCACCCGACCCCTGTCCGACACGGTCCACGTGAGCGCCACCCTCGACAAGGCGACGGCGGAGAACTTCCCCGTCGCCCCCGCCTTCCTGCCCCGCGCCTGGCGCGACGGGCTGATGGCCGTCTACGGCTACGCCCGCCTCGTCGACGACATCGGCGACGGCGACCTCGCCCCCGGCGGACGCGACGCCGTGCTCCTCGGCCTCGATCCGGCCGCGGCGGACGACCGGCTCGCCATGCTCGACGCCTTCGAGACCGACCTCCTGCGCGTGTTCGGCTCCGCGGACGGCCCCCCGCGCCACCCGCTGCTGCTCGGACTCCGGCCGGTGGTGCGCGCCCACGGCCTGACCCCCGAACCCTTCCTCGGACTCATCGAGGCCAACCGCCAGGACCAGCGGGTCACGCGCTACGAGACCTACGGGGACCTCGCCGCCTACTGCGAGCTGTCCGCGAACCCGGTCGGCCGCCTCGTGCTGTCCCTCACGGGCACCAGCACGCCCGAACGCGTCCGCCTCTCCGACGCCGTCTGCACGGCCCTCCAGATCGTCGAGCACGTCCAGGACGTGGCCGAGGACCTGGGCCGCGACCGGATCTACCTGCCCGCCGAGGACATGCGGCGCTTCCACGTGTCCGAGGCCGACCTGGCGGCCCCCTCCGCCGGCGCCTCCGTACGCGCCCTGGTCGCCTTCGAGGCCGGGCGCGCCGCCGCCCTGCTGGACGACGGTCTCCCGCTCGTCGGCAGCGTGCACGGCAGGCTCCGGCTGCTGCTCGCGGGCTTCGTGGGAGGCGGCCGAGCGGCCCTGCGGGCCGTCACCGCCGCCGGCTTCGACGTACTCCCCGGCCCGCCCAAACCGACCAAGAGCGGCCTGCTCCGTGAGGTTGCCGCCGTCCTGCGCACAGCGCCGAGAAAGAGGTGAGCCCGACCGTGGAGGGCCCCACACACGCGTCCGCACAGACCGCGGTGTCCGCACCGGTCTCGGCGGCCTACAGCTACTGCGAGGCCGTCACCGGTTCACAGGCGCGCAACTTCGCGTACGGAATCCGGCTGCTGCCCACCGACAAGCGCCACGCGATGTCCGCGCTCTACGCCTTCTCGCGGCGGGTCGACGACATCGGCGACGGCACGCTGCCCACCGAGGCGAAGTTCTCCCGCCTGGAGGAGACCCGCGCCGTCCTCGGGCGGATCCGGGCCGGTGAGGTCGACGAGGACGACACCGACCCCGTCGCCGTCGCCCTCGCGCACGCCGCCCGCCGCTTCCCCATCCCGCTCGGCGGCCTCGACGAGCTCATCGACGGCGTCCTGATGGACGTCCGCGGCGAGACCTACGAGACCTGGGACGACCTCAAGACCTACTGCCGCTGCGTGGCCGGAGCCATCGGACGGCTCTCCCTCGGCGTCTTCGGCACCGTGAACGCCCCCGGCCCGGGCGCGCCCGAGGCCGCGTGTGCCGCGGAGTACGCCGACACCCTCGGCCTGGCGCTGCAGCTCACCAACATCCTGCGCGACGTCCGCGAGGACGCCGCCAACGGACGCACCTACCTGCCCGCCGAGGACCTCGCCAAGTTCGGCTGCTCGGAAGGCTTCCGCGCCGGCCGGCTCTCCGCCGGAGCGGACTTCGCCGGACTGGTCCACCACGAGGTCCGGCGTGCCCGCTCCCTCTTCGCCGAGGGCTACCGGCTGCTGCCGATGCTCGACCGGCGCAGCGGCGCCTGCGTGGCCGCCATGGCCGGCATCTACCGCCGCCTCCTCGACCGCATCGAGCGCGAGCCCGAGGCCGTCCTGCGCGGCCGCGTCTCGCTGCCGCCGCACGAGAAGGCGTACGTCGCCGTACGCGGCCTGTCCGGCCTCGACGCCCGCACCGTCACCCGCCAGGCCGTCCGGAGGCGGATGTGACGACCCGGACGAAGGCCGCGCCGCGTGCCGCCACCGGCCGCCGACGCACCGAGGCCCTGCCCGCCCCGTCCCCGGCCGGTCCGGGTGGTGCGCGAGGCCGGTCGGCCGGCCCGCGCGGCGCACGCACGGATGCGTGCGGGGCCCTGCGCGTGACCGCCGCCCCCTCCGGCGCTCCGGGCACGCCCCCGAGCGCCCACCCGGCGTGCGCCGGAGCCGCCCGGCGTACGGGCCCGGCGCGCCGCGCCGACCGCGCGCCGGTCCGGGCAACCACGCCGACGGCGGCCGCGTCTCTGCCCGCGGACCGCGACCGGGCCGGGCGGGGCACCACGACCGGGCCGTGCCCGGACGATCGGAACCCGCAGACCGGCCCGGAGGGCCACCGCACCACGGGGGAGGGCGCATGAGCGGTACCGACCAGCACGCCGTCGTCGTGGGCGGCGGACTCGCCGGCGTCACGACCGCCCTCGAACTCGCCGACGCCGGGCTGCGCGTCACCCTGCTCGAAGGCCGCCCCCGCCTCGGCGGGCTCGCGTTCTCCTTCAAGCGCGGCGACCTCGTCGTCGACAACGGCCAGCACGTCTACCTGCGCTGCTGCACGGCCTACCGGTGGTTCCTCGACCGCGTCGACGGCGCCGCCCTCGCCCCGCTCCAGGACCGGCTCGACGTACCCGTCCTCGACGTCGCCCACCCCGGCGGGCCGCGCCTGGGACGGCTGCGCCGCGGTGGCCTGCCCGTGCCCCTGCACCTCGCCGGAGCACTGGCCCGCTACCCCCACATGTCCCTCGCCGAACGCGCGAGCGTGGGCCGCGCCGCCCTGGCGCTGCGCCGCCTCGACCCCGCCGACCCGGCCCTGGACGGCCTGGACTTCGCCACCTGGCTCGGCCGCTACGGCCAGTCCGCCCGAACCATCGAGGCCCTGTGGGACCTCGTCGGCGTCGCCACCCTCAACGCCACCGCCGCGCACTCCTCGCTGGGCCTGGCCGCCATGGTCTTCAAGACCGGCCTGCTCTCCGAGAAGAGCGCCGCCGACATCGGCTGGGCCCGCGTCCCCCTCGGCGAGCTGCACGACACCCTCGCCCGCAAGCAGCTCGACGCCGCCGGGGTGCGGACCGAACTGCGCACCCGCGTCACCGCCGTCACCCGCACCCCCGAGGGGGCCTGGCGCGTCGACACCGAGCAGGAGTCCTTCGAGGCGGGCACCGTCGTGCTCGCCGTACCGCAGCGCGAGGCGCACGGACTGCTGCCCGCCGGCGCCCTCCCCGACCCCGACAAGCTCCTCGACATCGGCACCGCCCCGATCCTGAACGTCCACGTCGTCTACGACCGCAAGGTGCTCAGGCAGCCCTTCTTCGCAGCCCTCGGCTCCCCGGTGCAGTGGGTCTTCGACCGCACCGACTCCTCCGGACTACCCGACGGCGGCCAGTACCTGGCGCTGTCCCAGTCCGCCGCCCAGGACGACATCGACGAACCCGTCTCGGTGCTGCGCGCCAAGTACCTGCCCGAACTGGAACGGCTGCTCCCCGCCGCGCGCGGCGCCAAGGTACGGGACTTCTTCGTCACCCGGGAGCGCACGGCGACCTTCGCACCCACGCCCGGCGTCGGACGGCTGCGCCCCGGCGCACGGACCGACACGCCGGGGCTCTATCTGGCCGGTGCGTGGACTGCCACCGGTTGGCCCGCGACCATGGAGGGCGCCGTCCGGAGCGGGCTGAGCGCGGCGCAGGCCGCACTCACCGCGCTCGGCCGCCACCGCGAACACCCTCTGCAGGAGGCGGCATGACGACCACCACCGGCACGGCCGGCACCACCAGCACCACGAGCACAGCACGTACAGGAACAAGAGGAGAGCCAGTGAACCCGGGGAATCCGGCTGTCGAGAACACGGATGCCAGTGTGGGCGCAGCCGGAAGGGGCGTGGAGAAGGCGGACACGGTCGCCCTCCTGGAACGCGGCCGGACGCTGTCGACCCCCGCGCTCCGCGACGCAGTGGACCGGCTCGCCGCGCCCATGGACACCGTCGCCGCCTACCACTTCGGCTGGATCGACGCCCACGGCCACCCGGCCGACGGCGACGGCGGCAAGGCCGTGCGCCCCGCCCTCGCCCTGCTCTCCGCCGAGGCCGCGGGCGCCGCACCCGAGGTCGGCATCCCCGGTGCCGTCGCCGTCGAACTCGTGCACAACTTCTCGCTGCTCCACGACGACCTGATGGACGGTGACGAGCAGCGCCGCCACCGCGACACCGTCTGGAAGGTGCACGGCCCCGCCCTCGCCATCCTCGTCGGCGACGCCCTCTTCGCCCTCGCCAACGAGATCCTGCTGGAACTGGGCACCGTCGAGGCGGGCCGCGCGACCCGACGCCTGACCACCGCCAGCCGCAAGCTCATCGACGGCCAGGCACAGGACATCTCCTACGAGCACCGCGAGCGCGTCAGCGTCGAGGAGTGCCTGGAGATGGAGGGCAACAAGACCGGCGCCCTCCTCGCCTGCGCGGTCTCCATCGGCGCGGTGCTCGGCGGCGCGGACGACCGCACCGCCGACAAGCTGGAGGAGTACGGCTACCACCTCGGCCTCGCCTTCCAGGCCGTCGACGACCTCCTCGGCATCTGGGGCGACCCGGAGTCCACCGGCAAGCAGACCTGGAGCGACCTGCGCCAGCGCAAGAAGTCCCTGCCGGTCGTCGCCGCCCTCGCCGCGGGCGGCCCGGCCTCCGAGCGGCTCGCCGAGCTGCTCGCCGCCGACGCCAAGAGCAGCGACTTCGAGAACTTCTCCGAGGAGGAGTTCGCCGCCCGCGCGGCGCTCATCGAGGAGGCCGGCGGCCGTCAGTGGACCGCTGACGAGGCGCGCCGCCAGCACGCCGTCGCCATCCGTGCCCTGGACGACGTCGACATGCCCCAGCGGGTGCGCGAACAGCTCGTGGACCTCGCCGACTTCGTCGTCGTACGCAAGAGGTGACCGCCACCCGACAGCGGATATGAATCGCGAGTCGCCGGCCGGCGCCCCCGCCTGAACGTGGGGGCCCGGCCGACGGCAGACCCCAGCACAGCACAGGACACTGTTCTAAGGGGAAGCCATGACAGCGACGACCGACGGCAGCGCGGAGAGCGCCGGCGCCGGCAGCGAATCAACGCCGGGCGCCCCGCCGCCCGGCTCCGCCGGGGCGGCCGCCCCGCGGACCGAGTACGGGCTCGCGGGCCCGCCCGACCCGGCCGGCCGGCCCGGCGCCCGCCCCGCCACCGCGCCCTCACCGCCGGTCGCGGTCACCGACCGGGTCGCCGCCCCGCCCGACCCCGGCCGGCGGACCGGCCCGCCGGCCGCCTACCGGCCACCGGGCAAGCCCGGAGCGGGCCGGACGGCGACGGCCGCGGACCTGCCCCGGCCGCCGGACGGCAGCCCGCGCGAGGTGTACGAGGCCACCGCGCGCGCCACCCTGCACCTCCTGGACCGCCAGGACCCGGCGGGCTGGTGGAAGGGCGACCTGGAGACCAACGTCACCATGGACGCCGAGGACCTCCTGCTGCGGCAGTTCCTCGGCATCCGGGACGAGGCCACCACCTACGCCGCAGCCCTGTTCATCCGCGGCGAGCAGCGCGAGGACGGCACCTGGGCCACCTTCCACGGCGGACCGCCCGAACTCTCCGCCACCATCGAGGCCTACGTCGCGCTGCGCCTCGCCGGGGACCCGCCCGACGCCCCGCACATGAGCCGCGCCTCGGCCTGGATCCGGGCGCGCGGCGGGCTCGCCGCCGCCCGCGTCTTCACCCGGATCTGGCTCGCCCTCTTCGGCTGGTGGAGCTGGGACCATCTGCCCGAACTCCCGCCCGAGCTGGTGTTCCTGCCGCCCTGGGTCCCCCTGAACATCTACGACTTCGGCTGCTGGGCCCGCCAGACGATCGTCCCGCTCACCGTCGTCTCCGCGCTGCGCCCGGTCCGCCCCGCCCCCTTCGCCCTCGACGAGCTCCACACCGACGCGCGCACCCCTTACCCCGCCACCCGCATGGCACCGCTGACCACGTGGGACGGCGCCTTCCAGCGGATGGACCGGGCCCTGCACGTCTACCGGCGGTTCGCGCCGCGCCGGCTGCGCAAGGCGGCCATGGACACCGCCGCCCGCTGGATCGTCGAACGCCAGGAGAACGACGGCTGCTGGGGCGGGATCCAGCCGCCCGCCGTGTACTCCGTGATCGCGCTGCACCTGCTCGGCTACGACCTCGGCCACCCGGTGATGCGCGCGGGACTGGAGTCCCTCGACCGCTTCGCGGTGCGGCGCGAGGACGGCGCCCGGATGATCGAGGCCTGCCAGTCCCCGGTGTGGGACACCTGCCTCGCCGCGATCGCCCTCGTCGACGCGGGCCTGCGCCCCGACCATCCGGCCCTGGTCAAGGCAGCCGACTGGATGCTCGGCGAGGAGATCACCCGCACCGGCGACTGGGCGGTGCGCCGTCCCGGACTCGCCCCGGGCGGCTGGGCGTTCGAGTTCCACAACGACACCTACCCCGACATCGACGACACCGCCGAGGTCGTCCTCGCCCTGCGCCGGATCAACCACCCGGACCCGGTCCGGCTCGACGCGGCCATCGCCCGCGGCGTGTCCTGGAACCTCGGCATGCAGTCCAAGGACGGCGCGTGGGGCGCCTTCGACGCCGACAACACCAGCCCCTTCCCCAACCGGCTGCCCTTCTGCGACTTCGGGGAGGTCATCGACCCGCCGTCGGCCGACGTCACCGCCCACGTGGTGGAGATGCTCGCCTTCGAGGGCCGGGCGGGCGACGCCCGGACCCGGCGCGGCATCGCCTGGCTGCTCGACGCACAGGAACCGGACGGCAGCTGGTTCGGCCGCTGGGGCACCAACTACGTCTACGGCACCGGGTCCGTGGTGCCCGCGCTCACCGCCGCCGGCATCGCCCCCGGGCACCCCGCGGTACGGCGCGCCGTGCGCTGGCTGGAATCCGTACAGAACGAGGACGGCGGCTGGGGGGAGGACCAGCGCTCCTACAAGGACCGGTCGTGGGCCGGGAAGGGCGCCTCCACCGCCTCGCAGACCGCCTGGGCGCTCATGGCCCTGCTGGCGGCCGGCGAACGGGACGGCAGGGCTGTCGAACGGGGCATCGCCCACCTTGTCGCCACCCAGCACGAGGACGGTTCCTGGGACGAGCCGTACTTCACCGGGACCGGCTTCCCCTGGGACTTCTCCATCAACTACCACCTGTACCGGCAGGTCTTCCCGCTGACCGCGCTCGGCCGCTACCTGTACGGAGAGCCGTCCGCTCCGGCCCGCACGGCCCCCGGGGGGCCCTGATGCCCGCCGCCGGAGAGGACCGGGCCGCGCAGGCCGGAGCCCTGCTGGTCGCGTGCGCGCTGCGCATCGAGCAGGTGGCCCTGCGCAGCGCCGGCCGCGGCCCGGTACCGCCGGCCGACGGGTCCGCGGCGGGGTCGCCCACCCTGCTGCGTACCGGGATGGGCCCGCGCGCGGCCGAACGCGCCGTCCGCCGGGCCCTGGACCGGCCCGGCATGGACCGGGCGGCCGTCCTCGCCACCGGGTTCTGCGCCGGGCTCGTCCCCGGCATGAGCCCCGGCGACCTCGTCGTCGCGCAGGAGACCCGCGACCCGCGGGGGACCGTCCCCTGCACCGGGACCGCGCTGCTCGCCGAGGCGCTCGCCCGGGCCGTTCCCGGCCGGACCGTGCACACCGGCCCGCTGACCGGCTCCGACCACGTCGTCCGCGGCCAGGAGCGCGCACAGCTGCGCGCCACGGGCGCCGTCGCGGTCGACATGGAGTCCGCGGCGACCCTCTGGGCCGCGGTCCGGTCCGCCGAGCGCCCTGTTGCGGCCGTCCGGGTGATCGTGGACGCTCCGGACCATGAGCTCGTCCGAATCGGCACGGTGCGCGGGGGAATATCGGCCTTCCGTGTCCTGCGTGCCGTACTGCCCGCGTTTTACGAATGGCACCGTTCTTCGCTGCTCCCCAGGAGGTGAGCCAGATGGCCATGCCGCTGCGCCAGACCATCAGGGTCGGGACCTATCTGCTCGAACAGAAGCTCCGCAAGCGTGAGAAGTTCCCGCTGATCGTCGAGCTGGAGCCCCTCTACGCGTGCAACCTGGCCTGTGAGGGGTGCGGGAAGATCCAGCACCCGGCCGGGGTGCTCAAGCAGCGCATGCCGGTGGCCCAGGCGGTCGGCGCCGTGCTGGAATCCGGTGCGCCCATGGTGTCCATCGCGGGCGGCGAGCCCTTGATGCACCCGCAGATCCACGAGATCGTGCGGCAATTGGTGGCCCGGCGGAAGTACGTCTTCCTCTGCACCAACGCCATGCTGCTGCGCAAGAAGATCGAGAAGTTCACCCCCTCCCCGTACTTCGCCTTCGCGGTGCACATCGACGGGCTGCGCGAACGCCACGACGAATCGGTGGCGAAGGAGGGCGTCTTCGACGAGGCGGTCGAAGCCATCAAGGAGGCGAAGCGGCGCGGATTCCGGGTCACCACGAACTCCACCTTCTTCAACACCGACACCCCGCAGACCATCATCGAGGTGCTCAACTTCCTCAACGACGACCTCCAGGTCGACGAAATGATGATCTCGCCCGCCTATGCCTACGAAAAGGCACCGGACCAGGAGCACTTCCTGGGCGTCGACCAGACCCGCGATCTCTTCAGGAAGGCCTTCGCGGGCGGAAACCGGCGGCGCTGGAGGCTCAACCACTCCCCGCTCTTCCTGGACTTCCTGGAAGGGAAGGCCGATTTCCCCTGCACGGCCTGGGCCATTCCGAATTACTCCCTCTTCGGCTGGCAGCGCCCCTGCTACCTGATGAGCGACGGCTACGTGCCCACGTACCGGGAACTCGTAGAGGGCACCGACTGGAACAAGTACGGCCGCGGAAAGGACCCGCGCTGCGCGAACTGCATGGCGCACTGCGGCTACGAGCCGACCGCCGTCCTCGCCACCATGGGATCCCTCAAGGAATCCCTGCGGGCCGCCCGGGAGACGGTCGGAGGCAACCGGGACAGGTCGGCATGAGTCCGGCGGACCAGGGGCGGGGCGCCGGGTTCGACCTCGGCGCCCTGCTCGCCGCGCGCGGGGCGGAGCGCTACGAGCTGCATGCCCGCCACCTCAACCACCAACTGCCCCGGATGCTGCACACCATCGGCTTCGACAAGGTCTACGAGCGGGCCGAGGGGGCCCACTTCTGGGACGCCGACGGCAACGACTACCTCGACATGCTGGCCGGATTCGGGGTGATGGGCCTGGGCCGCCACCACCCGGTCGTCCGCAAGGCCCTGCACGACGTCCTGGACGCCCAGCTGGCCGACCTCACCCGCTTCGACTGCCAGCCGCTGCCCGGACTGCTGGCGGAGAAGCTCCTTTCGTACAGCCCGCACCTGGACCGGGTCTTCTTCGGCAACAGCGGCACCGAGGCGGTCGAGACCGCGCTGAAGTTCGCCCGTTACGCCACCGGGCGGCCCAGGATCCTCTACTGCGACCACGCCTTCCACGGGCTGACGACCGGCTCGCTCTCGGTCAACGGCGAGGGCGGGTTCCGGGACGGCTTCGGCCCCCTGCTGCCCGACACCGAGATCGCGCTGGGCGACCTGGCCGCCTTGGAGCGGGAGCTGAAGCGCGGCGACGTGGCGGCCCTCGTCGTCGAGCCGATCCAGGGCAAGGGGGTCCTCGCCGCCCCGCCCGGCTTCCTGCTCGCCGCTCAGGAGCTGCTGCACCGGCACAAGGCGCTGCTGATCGCGGACGAGGTGCAGACCGGACTGGGACGCACCGGCGACTTCTACGCGTACCAGCACGAGCCCGGCGTCGAGCCCGACCTGGTGTGCGTCGCCAAGGCGCTGTCGGGCGGCTACGTGCCGGTCGGCGCGACCCTGGGCAAGGACTGGATCTTCAAGAAGGTCTACTCGTCGATGGACCGGGTGCTCGTGCACTCGGCGAGCTTCGGGTCCAACGCGCAGGCGATGGCGGCCGGGCTCGCGGTGCTCTCCGTCATGGAGGACGAGGCGCTCGTCGCCCGAGCGCGGGCCACGGGCGACCTGCTGCGCGGACGGCTCGCCGCCCTGGTGGACGACTACGAGTTGCTCCACGAGGTGCGCGGGCGCGGGCTGATGATCGGCATCGAGTTCGGCCGCCCGTCCTCGCTGGGCCTGCGCAGCCGCTGGACGATGCTCCAGGCGGCCCGCAAGGGCCTCTTCGCGCAGATGGTCGTGGTGCCGCTGCTGCAGAAGCACCGCATCCTCACCCAGGTCTCCGGGGACCACCTGGAGGTGATCAAGCTGATTCCGCCGCTGGTGCTGGACGAGCGGGACGTCGACCGGTTCGTCGGTGCCTTCCGCGAGGTCATGGACGAGGCGCACGGGGGCTCGGGCCTGATGTGGGACTTCGGCAGGACGCTGGTGAAGCAGGCCGTCGCGGCGCGCTGACGGCCTGCGCCGCCCGCTGGCGGCGCGATCAGACCAGCAGCCGGTCGCGGAGCCGGTCGAGGGTCTCGGGGGTCAGCCCGAGGCCCTCCGCCAGGTAGCGGTCCACCCCGCCCCAGCCCTCGTCGATGGTGTCGAAGGCGGCGACCAGGTACTCGGCGCGGGCGTCGAAGAGCGGCGCGAGCAGCTCCATCACCTCGGGCGAGCGGGCCTCAGGGGACGCGGAGCTGCGGCGCACCCGGTAGCGGCGGTGGGGGGCGTTGGACTCCAGGTAGTCCGCCACGATCGCCTCGCGCTCGACGCCGACCGCGAGGAGGGTGACGGCGACGGACAGGCCCGCCCGGTCCTTGCCGGCCGCGCAGTGCAGGAGCGCGGGGACGCTGTCCTCGGCGATGGCGCGGACGACCCGGCCGTGCTCGGCCGTGCGCTCGCGGATGATCCGGCGGTAGGAGTCCGACATCCGGGCCGCCGCCCTGCCGTCGCCCAGGATCACGCGGAGCCGGTCCAGGTCGCCGTCACGGACCAGCCGCCAGAACTCCCGGCCGTCCGCCGGGTCCGAGAGCGGGATGTTGACGTTCCGTACGCCGGGCAGTTCGACGTCCGGGCCCTCCAGGGCGTGATCGGCGCCGTTGCGGAAGTCGAAGATGGTGTGGAGTCCGAGCGAGCCCAGGAACTCTGCATCGGTTTCGGTGGCATGTGCGAGATGTCCGCTTCGGAAGAGTCGTCCCGTCCCGACCGTTCGTCCATCAGAAGTCGGCAATCCGCCCACATCACGGAAATTGCGCACCCCGGTCAGCTCCGGCTCCTGTATCTGCTGGGTCAAGAGAACCCCTCCGCCTCTCGCGTGGCCACTGTCCGAATTGAGCTACTTGGCGCCAACTTGCCATCACCGGAGGCGAGATCGGGCACGTCCCCGTGAGCCAGATCATACGGTGACCGTGAGTGCCTGATCGCCCGGACCGAATGGCCCGGTGGGGACGGCTGTTGACGGAGCGGAATGGACGGAGGGTGACCGGAATTCCGGCGGCCCCTCATGCCTGTTAATCCGTCAGGGAATTCGCGGCTTGTTCGGCGTGCCCGCAAGGGATTACCTTCGCGATCGATCCGGGTGGACCGCCGAATCCTGCCGCCGCCCGGAAACCGCAACCGAACCATTTCGCGCGGCAGGAGCGGGGGAACCAGGTAGGCCGCCGTTCCGGAGATCTTTTCTCCGGAACGGCTCGGGGTGAAGCCGTTCATGTCCCGTACATGTACGGCCGGACATCTCCAGTCCGAACCCGACAGCTCACCTCGCAGGCGCCGGAGAGGAATCCGCCATGCCTGCAAAGGGTAAGCACCGCCGTCCCAAGTCCCTTTCCCTTCCCCGCGGATTCGCGGCCGCAGGCACCGGCGGAGCGGCCCTCGCCCTGCCGCTGCTCGGTGCCGCCGGCGCCCACGCGGCCGGCGCCCCGGCAGCGGCCCCCGCCGTCGCACCCGCGGTCGCCGCGCAGGCCCCCGCCGCACTCCGGGCCGCGCCCGCCGCTCCCGCGACCGCCGTGCAGGCCGCGCCGACCGTCTACACGGTCGTCCCCGGCGACTGCCTGTCCGAGATCGCCGCGGAGCGCAACCTCCCCGGCGGCTGGCAGCGGCTGTACGCCGAGAACCGCGAGGCGGTCGGCGCCGACCCGTCGCTGATCCACCCCGGCCTGAAGCTGACCCTCGGCGGCCGCGGCGAGGCCTCCCCGGCCGACGCCGTCCCCGCCCCGCGCACCGCCCCCGAGGCCGCCCCGCAGGCCGCCCCGAAGACGGCCCCGAAGGCGCAGAAGCCGGCCGGCCGGGCCGCCGCCCCGCAGGCGCCGCGGGAATCCGCCCCCCAGGCCCCGGCCGAGGCCCCCGCCGCGCGACCCGCCGGCTCCGGCTTCGTGGCCCCGGTCGGCGGCGGCATCTCCACCCAGTACAAGGTCGCCGGCGCCATGTGGTCCTCCGGCTACCACACCGGCGTCGACTTCATCGCCGCCATGGGCACCACCGTCAAGGCCGTCGGCGCGGGCACCGTCGTCTCCGCCGGCTGGAGCGGCGCGTACGGCAACGAGGTCGTCATCCGCCACGCGGACGGCAAGTACTCCCAGTACGCCCACCTCTCCCAGCTGTCCGTCTCCTCCGGGCAGAGCGTCACGGCCGGCCAGAGCATCGGCCTCTCCGGCTCCACGGGCAATTCGACCGGCCCGCACCTGCACTTCGAGATCCGCACGAGCCCCTCCTACGGCTCGGACATGGACCCGATCGCCTACCTCCGCTCGAAGGGCGCCAGCCTCTGACGGCACCGGCCGACGGAGCACCGACACGCGTGGGGCCGGGACCCGAGGGGGGTCCCGGCCCCACGTGTACTTATTCCTTATGCCCGGCGTGGTACAGATCACGGCCCGTCAACCCCTCATTACGTTGGCGTAGGTTGCTCGCGGGAGTGAAGGATGGGTTCTCGTGGCAGCGACGACGACGAAACTCAAGACCATCGGCTCGTACGCGGCGATCGGGGACAGCTTCACAGAGGGCGTGGGGGACCCGGGGCCGGGTGATTCTTTTCTCGGCTGGGCGGACCGGCTCGCCGTGCTCCTGGCCGATCAGCGCGACGAGCACGACTTCCGGTACGCGAACCTCGCGGTACGCGGGAAGCTCCTCGACCAGATCGTGGCGGACCAGGTACCGAGGGCCAAGGCCCTCGCCCCGGACCTGGTCACCTTCTGCGCGGGCGGCAACGACATCATCCGGCCCGGCAGCGACCCCGACGACGTGGCGGAACGGTTCGAGGCGGCCGTGGCCGACCTCACCGGGGCCGTCGGCCAGGTCATGATCACCACCGGCTTCGACACCCGGGGGGTGCCCGTACTCAAGCACCTGCGCGGCAAGGTCGCCACGTACAGCGCGCACGTGCGCGCCATCGCCGACCGCTACGACTGCCCGGTCCTCGACCTCTGGTCGCTGAGGTCCGTGCAGGACCGCCGCGCCTGGGACGCCGACCGGCTGCACCTGTCTCCCGAAGGTCACACCCGCGTCGCCCTGCGCGCCGCGCAGGTGCTCGGCCTGGAGGTCCCCGCCGACCCCGACCAGCCGTGGCCGCTGTTGCGCCCGCGCGGCTCGGTGGACGTGACCCGCGACAACATCCAGTGGGCCCGCGAGTACCTGGTGCCGTGGATCGGCCGCCGACTGCGCGGCGAGTCCTCCGGCGATCACGTCGAGGCGAAGCGGCCGGACCTCCTGCCGCTGTAGGGGGCCGGGCGCACGAGGGGGCGGAGCGGCAGGCGGAATCCTTCGGGGCCGGTGTGCGTTGGGATGGTCGTAGTGAGACGACCGCACCGACCCCACCCCTCCCTGGAGGCGCTTTGACCGGCTCCCGTCCCCTCCGCCCGCGGCTGCGCGCCCTGCGGCCCGAAGCCTTCGGCGCGGACCCGTCCGGCGCCCGGCTGGAGCGGATCCGCCGCTCGCCGAACTTCGCCGACGGCGTCTTCCAGAACCCGGTCGGGGCCCGGAACAGGCCCTCGGGGTCGATGGCGGAGTTCGCGAAGATCTACTTCCACCGCGAGCAGCGGATCCGGCGCAGCCCCGGGGCTGCGATTCCGGTCCACCCGACGACCCTCGCCGACCTGGCGAAGCCGCCGGTCAGCGGACTGCGCCTGACGTGGATGGGGCACTCCAGCGTGCTCGCGGAGATCGACGGGCACCGGGTGTTGTTCGATCCGGTGTGGGGTGAGCGCTGCTCCCCCTTCCCCTTCGCCGGTCCCAAGCGGCTGCACCCGGTGCCGGTACCGCTGGCCGCGCTGGGCGACGTCGACGTCGTGGTCGTCTCCCACGACCACTACGACCACCTTGACCTGCCGACGATCAAGGCGCTGGCCGGTACGGACACGGTCTTCGCGGTCCCGCTCGGAGTCGGTGCGCACCTGGAGCGCTGGGGCGTGCCGGCGGACCGGCTGCGCGAGCTCGACTGGAACGAGACCACGAAGATCGGCGGGCTGTCCCTCACCGCGACCCCCGCCCGGCACTTCTGCGGCCGAGGCCTGCGCAACCAGCAGCACACCCTGTGGGCCTCGTGGGTGGTCGCGGGCGACGAGCACCGGATCTACCACAGCGGGGACACCGGCTACTTCCCCGGTTTCGCGGAGATCGGTGCCGCGCACGGCCCCTTCGACGCCACCATGATCCAGATCGGGGCGTATTCGGAGTACTGGCCCGACATCCACATGACCCCCGAGGAGGGCATGCGCGCCCACCTCGACCTCCAGGGCGGCGTCGCGCACGGCACGATGCTTCCGATCCACTGGGGCACCTTCAATCTGGCCCCGCACCCGTGGGACGAACCCGGAGAGGGCACCCTGGCCGCCGCCGAGGGCGCCGGAGCGGCCGTGGCGCTGCCGATTCCCGGCCAGCCGTTCGAGCCCGGAGCCGCGGACGCGCCCGGCGGACCGTGGTGGCGCCCGTTCGTGGCCGGAGCGACGGCGGCCGGAGCCGTGGACGGGCCCGCCGCCGTGCCCGCGCACGAGGCCGGCGGCGCCGCGGCGACGGCGGCCCGCGTGGCGTCGTCCGCCGCCGGCGGGCAGGAGAGGCCGGAGTCCGTCGGGTCTTAGCGGGACGGCTCGCGTCGGCCCCCCGGTGCACCGGGACGGCCGACGCCGTCCGGCCGCGGGGGCGGCGCCCGGCGGGTACCCGCGGGCGGACCGGCGCATTCGGGCTGCTGTGCGAGCGCTCCGTCGGGAGCGGGAAGCACCCCCGCGAAGTTCGCCAACTGGCGGTCCGGGGCGGGATGGTGGGGTCTAGCGTGGGTATTCGGTGATCAACACCGGACCCCGGCGACGCTGGGGGCCGGGCCCCACGTACCGAGGACGCCGATGTCCGGACCCCGCGCCGCCCGCCACGCCCCGTCGAGACACGCCGTCACCGGTCCCGCCCGGCAGATACGCCCCCAGTTGGTACGAGCCGCCCTCCTGCCCACGCTCGCCGCCGCCCTGAGCGGCGCCGCCGCGGTGATCTTCACTCTCCAGCTCGGCGGTGGGGCCGGTGACCGCGACGCCCGGCTCTGGCCGGTCCTCACCGGCTGCGCCCTGCTCGTGCTCGGGGCGCTGGCCGCTGCCCTGCTCGGCGCCCAACGCGCCGCCAAGGCCGTACGGGACCGATGCGAGGCACTGCGCCGCTCCAGCGTGCGCGGCCGCCAGGAGCTGCGGACGGCCGCCGAACGGCTGGAACGGGGCGAGACCCCGCCGCGGCCGGTCCGCGGCAGCCCGAACGCGCCGCTACCCGGCGGCGACCCGGCCGGAGTCGACGAGTTCTGGCTGCTCTCCCAGGAGCTGCGCGGTGCCCGCGAACAGGCCCACACGGCCCTCGTCCGGCTCGCCGGACCGGTCACCCCGTCCGACAGCGAGCGCAAGGTCGAGGTCTTCGTCAACCTCGCGCGCCGGCTCCAGTCCCTCGTCCACCGCGAGATCTCGCTGCTGGACGACCTGGAGGACACGGTCGAGGACCCCGACCTGCTCAGGGACCTCTTCCACGTCGACCACCTCGCCACGCGGATCCGCCGCCACGCCGAGAACCTCGCGGTGCTGGGCGGTGCGGCGTCGCGCCGCCAGTGGACGCGCCCGATCGACCTGAGCGAAGTGCTCCGTTCCTCGGTCGCGGAGGTCGAGCAGTACACCCGGGTCAAGGTCGTACCGCCGGCGGGCGGCAGCGTACGCGGACACGCGGTCGCGGACGTCGTGCACCTGCTGGCCGAACTCGTCGAGAACGCCACGGTGTTCTCCCCTCCCGACACCGACGTCGTGCTGCGCGCGGAGCGGGTCACCGCCGGGATCGCGGTCGAGGTCGAGGACCGCGGACTGGGCATGCCCGCCGAGGAGCAGCACCGGATGAACGCCTTGCTCGCGGACCCCGACCAGATCAGCGTCCGGAGCCTGCTCGCGGACGGGCGGATCGGCCTGTACGTCGTCTCGGCGCTGGCCCGCCGGCACGGGATCGCGGTCGAGCTCAAGTCGAACATCTACGGGGGTGTCCTGGCGGTCCTGGTGCTGCCGCAGGACCTGCTGGGCGGGGAGGCGGCCGAGGGCTCACGGGTGACGCCGCCGCTGGAGCCGGCCCGGATGCCGATGCCGATGCCGCGCAGGTCGCAGGCCGCACCCACCATCCCGGCCCCCCGGCCGGAGCCGGCCCGGCCGCCCTCCGACCGCACCTCGGAGGCATGGCCCGGCGGCCCCCCTCCCGTGGCGCATCCCGGCCCGGACGCGGTGGCCGAGCCGTGGCCCGTACCCGGCGGCCCACCGCCGGACGAGCGCGCACCGGGCCGTGCGTCCGGGTGCGACCCGGCCGAGCAGGTCCGGGCCGGCGAACCGTCGGCCGGGTGGGCGGGCGTGGCCCAGGCTGCGCCTTCTGCGGGGTGGCCGGCCGAGCGGGGGCCGGACACGGCCGCGGCGTCGTGGACGGTGGTCGGTGGCGAGGCGTCGGGCGTGCCCGGGCCGGAGGCCGCGTTCGGTGCGGGACCGCAGGTCGCGGCTCCGCCCGCAGCCGAGGCCCCGGCCGGGCACGGGGACGCGGCGTGGGACGCACCAGGGGCGGACACCAGCGCGGACGGCAGGGCGGATTCCGGGGCGGGGCCGGGCGAGCGGCCCCTGTTGCCGCGGCGCCGGGCCCAGTCGCACCTCGCGCCCCAGTTGCGCGAGGCACCCGCACCGCGGCCCCCGGCCCACGCGGACACCGAGCAGCCCGTACACGACCCCGGCCTCATGGCCGCCTTCCAACGGGGCTTCGGCCTCGCGCAGTCGGAGAACCAGGTATGACGAAGGAGCGCACCACCATGGGCGGCGAAGTGGCGACGAAGACCGGCGGCCGGCTCTCGGACCTCGACTGGCTGCTCAGCGGCCTGGTCCAACGCGTCCCGTACACCCGCAGCGCCGTACTGCTCACCGCCGACGGGCTCGTGAGCTGCGCGCACGGCCTGGACCCCGACAGCGCCGACCACCTGGCGGCCCTCGCCTCCGGCCTGTACTCCCTCGGCCGCAGCGCCGGCGCCCGCTTCGGCGACGGCGCCGAGGTGCGGCAGGTGGTCGTCGAGCTCGACACCGCCCTCGTCTTCGTCTCCGCCGCCGGATCCGGCACCTGCCTGGCCGTCCTCGCCGACCGCGAGGCCGACGCCGGCGTCCTCGGCTACGAGATGGCGATGCTGGTCAAGAGCGTCCGGCCGTACCTTTCGGCCGCACCCCGGCGGTCCGCCGCGAACGTGGAGCGATGAGGGCCCGGGGCAGGGGGGCGCACGGGACACACGGGGCATACGGGACGCAGGGCACGCACGGGGCGTACGGAAAGGGGCGGGACACGCCGTGGCGCGACGGATCGGCGGGGCGGGTCATCCGCCCGTACACGGCCAGCGGCGGCCGGACCAGACCGGGCATCGCGCTCGACCTGCTGTCGCGGATGACCGCGACCGGGGTGCGCCCGCGCGTCCCGCTCGGGGCCGAGCACACCTTCGCGCTGCGGTTGTGCGCCGGAGCCGCCGCTGTCACCGTCGCCGAGGTGGCGGGGCAGTTGCGGCTCCCCGCCGCGGTGGTGAAGGTGCTGCTGTCCGACCTCGTGGAGTACGGAGCCGTCGTGGCGCAGGCCCCGAGGTTCCCGGGCGGAGGGTCGTTCGCCGCCGATGACCAGTCCCTCCTCCTGGCGGTGCTCGATGGCCTCCGCAGACGACTGTGACGCCCCGGTCACCCTGAAGATCCTGGTCGCGGGCGGTTTCGGGGCGGGCAAGACCACCTTCGTGGGCGCGGTGAGCGAGATCGAACCGCTGAGCACGGAGGAACTGCTCAGCGACCTCGGCGCGGGCGCCGACCCGCTGCACGGCGTCGAGGCCAAGACCACCACGACCGTGGCGCTCGACTTCGGGCGGATCACCCTGGACGACCGCCACGTCCTCTACCTCTTCGGCACGCCCGGCCAGCACCGCTTCTGGTTCCTGTGGGAGGAGCTGTGCCGGGGCGCGCTGGGGGCGGTGGTGCTCGCGGACACCCGCCGCCTCGCGGACTGCTTCCCGGCCGTGGACTTCTTCGAGCGGCGCGGGATCGGCTTCATCGTCGCCGTCAACGAGTTCGACGGCTGCCACCGCTACACGCCCGACGAGGTCCGGGACGCGGTGGGGCTGGGGCCCGAGGTGCCCGTCGTACGGTGCGACGCGCGTCTGACCGGCTCCGGGACCGTGACGCTGGTCGCCCTGGTCCGTCACCTGCTGTGCCTTTCGTCGTCGGCGTCATCCGCAATCGAGGTGGGGGAAACCTGATGCTCTACTACGAATCGACCGGACACCTGCTGCTCACGCCCGTGGACCGGGAGGCTCCCGCGCGGGCCGTCCGGCTGCGCGAACTGGGCCTGGGGGAGCGGGTGGACACCGAACTCGACGCCTTCGCGCGTCGCGTCGCGGAAACCCTCGCCGCTCCCCACGCGGGGGTGAACTTCGTCGGCGAGGAGCGGCAGTTCTTCGCCGGCCTGCACCACGCGGCCGACGCCCCGGAGAGCGGTTACCCGGCGCGGGTCCTGGCCCGCGACCACGGCTACTGCCCGCACGTGGTGGTGCGCCGGCGCGCGCTGGTGCTGGAGGACGTATGCGATTTCGCCCGGTTCGCCGGGAACGCGGTGGTGGACGGGAGCGGGATCCGTTCCTACCTGGGGGCGCCGCTCACCGACCGGCGCGGGATCGTGCTCGGCACGGTGTGCGCGGTGGACGTGGTGCCGCGGCGGTGGGGGACGGAAGGACTCGCCACCGCGAAGGAGCTGGCGGCGGAGCTGGTGGACCTGCTGCACGAGCGGGAGGACCGGCGCGCGTGAGCGCGGCTGTCGCAGCGATCGACTCGTGGCGCCGGGCAGACCCGGAACGCCTGGTCGCGGCCCATCCGGAGCTGACCGGCGGCACCGCCTGACCCGGCCGTGACGCGATGACGGAAAGGCGCGCGCGACCACCCACGGAAATGCGGTATCGTTCTCATGCGCGTTCGGCCAGGGGAAACCCCAGGTCAGCGGGTATCGGGACGTGGCGCAGCTTGGTAGCGCACTTGACTGGGGGTCAAGGGGTCGCAGGTTCAAATCCTGTCGTCCCGACTCTGCTCTTCGCAGGTCGGAGGCCGTTCTCTCACACGAGAGGACGGCCTTTCGTGCGTTCGGGCTCCGTGCTCCGGTTGCTGCGCCGAGGGGCCGTCCAGCGCGCGGCGGACGGCCCCCGAGTGGTGCGGGCGGGGTCAGGCGGGGTTGGGGATCCAGGACCCGTGGAGGCCGGCGGCGACGCGGTGGGGGAGGTGCACGGTGGCGATGCGGTCGAGGCCGGCGGCGTCGAGGACGAGGAGCTGCGAGGTGTCCTGCTTGAGGTCGGAGACGACGGTGAGGAGGTAGCCGTCGTCCTCGTTGGTGGCGCCGGCCGCGGGGACGTAGACGGCTTCGCTGGGCAGGCGGGCGTCGCCGACCTGGTGGATGCGGCGGGCGCCGGTGGTGCGGTCGTACTTGACCAGGCCGTAGCCGCCGAGGCCGTTCTCGTCGGGGAAGGCGATGGCGTACTGGTAGCGGTTCTCGCTGCCCAGGTACTCCTCGTTCAGGGTCGGGAACTCCACGGGCAGGTCGTCGATGATGTGTTCGTCGACGGTGCCGGCGGTGAGGTCGATGGTCCAGCGGCGGGTGTAGGAGCGGGCGACGGGTTCGCTGCCGCGGCCGGGGGCGCCGATCCACCAGTTCCAGGACAGGCGGAAGCCCTCGCGGTCCACGGTCGGGCCTTCGAGGACGATGCGGCCCCGGCCGTCCTCGTAGGCGTTGGAGACGTGGAGCATGTTGCCCGGTTCGATGGAGAACCAGCGGACGTGGTGGTGCCCGTCGGCCCCGCGGGGCATGACGCCGATGCGGGAGGGCTGCTCGTCGCTCCAGCCGTAGGGGATGCCGGAGTGGTCGGTGGGGTCGAAGGTGACGTTGCCCTCGACGAAGACGACGTGGCCGCGGGTGAGGGCGAAGTCGTGCTTGAGGGCGGCGCTCGCACCGGGGACCTCGGCGCTGTGGACGAGGGCGCCCTTGGCGTCGGCGACGTGGTAGGTCAGGAACGGGGGGACGGGCGAGGAGCCGAAGAAGTGGAGCTCGCCGGTGACGGGGTCCTCCTTGGGGTGGGCGGTCATCGCGGTGCGGAGCTTGCCGTCGAAGTCGTAGGCGCCGATGGTGTCGAGGTCGCCGTCGAGCTCGAAGGGCAGGTTGGCCTCGCACAATGCCAGCAGCCGGCCGCCGTGCTCGATGATGTGGGTGCCCGCCGCACTGGCCGTCAGGTCCGGTCCCCGGTCGGTCATGTAGGGGGCCCCGTCCAGGGCGGGGGTGCGGACCCAGCGGTTGCGGTACCACTCGGCGCGCCCGTTCCGGAGGCGGATGCCGTGGACCATGCCGCTGCCCTTGAACCAGTGGGTGGGGGTGATCCCGGGCTTGGGGTTGTGCCCGTTGCGGATGAGGCGGCCGGTCAGTTCGGGCGGGAGGGTGCCTTCGACGGCCAGGCCGGTGGCGGTGACCTCCTCCACCACGGGAGTGAAATGGCCGGTCAGGTAAGGCGGGTTCACAGTGGTCATGACGCGATCTCTTTCGTGAGGGGGTGAGCGGGGCAGCAGCCGGCCGGTCCCTCCGGCTGCGTGCTGTGCCCGTGGCGCCCAGACTCGCGTCGCCCGGTGTCCACTATCCAGGCCCGCCGGCGGGGAGGGGTGTCCACTGCTGTCCGCACCTGTCCACCCCCGCCCCGCCGGCCGGCACCCTAGCCGGAGGCCCCCTGGCGCGGGCCGGCCAGCTCCCGCTGCCACAGGGACCCGGCGAGGAGGTCCAGGCCCTGGCGCAGATGACGGCGGTAGGTGCCGTACGGGAGGCCGAGGCGGCGGGCGGCGCCCTCCTGCGTCGGCACACCGGAGAGGTACCCCGCGGTCAGGGCGTCGCGGGCGCGCACCCCGCGCGGGTCACCGGCGAGGGCGTCGACGCTCTCGCGCAGCAGCGTGCGCAACTCCTCGACGGGATCGCCGAGGTCGGCCGCCAGACGCGTACGCAGCAGGGCGCAGGCGGCGAAGGCGTTCGCGTCGCGCCAGTGCGCCAGCGCCTCGCGCACCGCCTGGTCGAAGGCCGTCCGCGAGAGGGCCGACGGCGCCGACGGGACCTGCACGTCGGGGTTCGATATGAAGCGGTGGAGCCAGGCCTCCACCGGGACCTCGCGCCAGTCGACGCCGAACAGCCCGTAGGTGTGCTCGCCGACCCTGGGGCGCTCCCCGGTGTCGTGCAGCGTGCCCCTGACGCGTTCGGCCCACGCCTCGGCGTCCTGGAAGACGGCGAAACCGTAGGCGCGGCCGCGGGCGCGGGCCGCCTCCGCCTGGGCCCGGGAGCTGCTCAGGTCGATGACGCGCGAGGGGACCTGGTAGCGCTCGGGGTACACCGAGAACCGGCTGATCCCGATGTGTTCGCCGGGACTCACCGGTGCGGTGGCCTCCGTGTACCGCCACGCGGCGGCGACGACGGGATCGGCGGCGAGGTCCTCGGGGTCGGGGGGTGCGGGCAGGACGAGCCGGGCCGTGAAGGCGACGATGCGGCCCGTGCTCACGCGACGGTAGACGCTGAAGGCCTGCGGTTGGCGCCGAGCCCAGTGGCGGACCAGCTCGGCCGAGGCGGGCCCCTCGGTCTCCTCCGCCATCCGCAGCACGACGTCCATGTCCTCGGGGTGCAGAGGACGGTCGTGCAGCTCGTCGTCACGCGACCAGGTGCGCAGCCTGGCCAGGGTCTCGCCCTCCCGGAAGAGGTAGAAGAGTTCGTCGGTGACGGTCCACACCCGCTCCTCGGGCGCCTCGCGCAGGATGCGCAGGTATTCGTCCGCGAGGCGTCGGCGGATCGAGTCGAACGCGTTGGGGGCGCGCCAGCGCAGGTCGGCGGCCAAGGTCTCGCGCGCCGCGTCGTGCGGGTGGAGTCCGCGGTCCGTGGACTCCATGAAGGGCAGGTCCCGCAGCCAGGAGAACAGCTGGTGGGCGTCCTCATCGGGCAGCACGCAGGACAGCAGTTCCTCGGACGTCGAGTGGGCCTGCGCCGCCACCTCCAGGGCCCGGCGGTGGGCCGCCGTGGGGACCTCGCCGATCAGCCCCGCCAGCAGGGTGCGCAGGACGTCCGCGGACGGGGCCCAGATCTCCTCCCTGGCGCAGCCCGCCGATCCGGCCGCGGCGGCCAGGGACAGCGCCAGCGGGTTGCCTCCGGCGAACCGGAGTACGCGCTCGCGCAGTTCGGGGCGGATCTCCGCCGCGACCAGCAGGCTCAGGGCCTGTTCGGCGGAGAACGGCTCCAGTTCGGTCACGTGCAGCAGCCGGGACCAGGCCGGGTCGGCGGTCCACTGCGGCTGCGGGGCGCGCCGTCCGGCCAGGACGACGAGGGTGTCGTCCGCCGCACGGGGCAGGAAGTGGTGCCACAGCCAGCTCTCCAGCCACTGGCAGTGGTCGAAGGAGTCCACGAACAGGACCGTGCCCGGAACGTCGAGGAACGGGCCGGCCGCGTGCTCGAAATCGGCCGGGTCGCGGCTGACGAACCTGCCGTCGAGCTCGACGAGCAGCCGGCCCGAGTCCCGGGCGTGGTCGGCCAGACGGCGCAGCAGCGTCGACTTCCCGATGCCGCCCGGCCCGCACACGTAGAACGCGAAGGGGGCCTGCGGCTCACCGGTCAACGCCGCGCCGAAGAGCCCGAGTTGTTCCTCGCGGCCGATGAAGGCCTGGACCCGGGCCCTGCTGAGTCTTTCTCCTACGGACACCATGATCTTTTGCATCCTCCTTGCGACAGCACCGGCCCTCCGTGCCCGCGGGCGCGGAGAGCGCTCTCTCCTGGGTCGGTCGTCCTCGTCGGAGCCCCTGCCGGAGCCCCGGTTCGCCGCGTCACCTGACGCTGCCGAGGTTCCCGTCGTCGGGGTGGCCGGTGACCAGGAGGGTGGTCTCCTCCACGGACTGGAAGCGGCCGTCGGGAGCCATCCGGGCGAAGAGGTAGACCTCGGTGCTGGAGGTGCGGCCGTTGAACCGGGTGAGGGTGACGGTGTGCCGGTCGGCGTAGCGCGGTCCGTCACGCAGCTCGTCGTGGACCTCGATGCGTCCCTCGCGGACCAGGGTGCGCAGTCGCGTCATGTGCTGCACGAAGTCGGTCCGGTCGCTCCAGACGCCGTCGGTGCGCTGGCGGTAGTCGGGGGTGAAATGCCGGTCGACGGCCTCGTTGAGGTCGAGGCCGGGGGTGAACAGCAGGTCGGTGATGGCTCGGGTGATGTCGGTCGATGTCATCGTCGTCTTCGCCTATGGGGGGTGGGGGGTGGTCCGTGACCGGCTGTGCGCAGCCGGGGAGTACGGGCACGGCACGTTCCGGCCGGTGCCGCCCTGCAAGAGGGGCGTCAGCCGCGGCAGGTTCCACTGTCGGGCACGGGAGTGAAGTCCAGTGAGAGGGCGACCGGGCCCCGCGTGTACAGGCCGCTCTCCCGGTAGTGGAACCCGGGGCTGTAGCGGACCTCGTCCAGCAGGGGCAGGAGCATCGCGGCGACGGTCTCGATCTCGGCGCGGGCGAAGGCCGCGCCGACGCACTGGTGGAGTCCGCTCCCGAAGGCCAGGTGCTGGGCGGCCGCGGTGAACGAGCGGGCCGTGCCCAGGTCCGCACGGTGGAGGTCGAAGGTGTCCGGGTCCGTGAACGCCTCCGGGTCGCGGTTGGCCGCACCGATCATGCAGAAGACGGTGGCTCCGGCCGGGACGGTGGTGCCCGCGAACACGGCGTCCGCCTCCGCCTGGCGCGGGATGAGCTGCACGGGCGGGGTGAGACGCAGGGTTTCGGCGATCGCCGCACCCAGCAGGTCCGGGTCCCGGCGGACCTCGGCGAGCTGCTCGGGGTGCTCTATCAGGTGCCGGAAGAGCAGCGCGAGGGTCTTGTCCGCGGGCTCGGCGGCGGCGATCAGCACGTTGAGGATCAGGGCGACGACATCGCCGTCGCTCATGGTGACACCGTCGAACTCCGCGGTGCACAGGTCCGATATCAGGTCCTCGCCGGGGTGGCGGCGCCGCTGCTCGATCACGGGGAGGAGGTAGGCCTCCAACTGCTCGGCGCAGTCCAGGCAGTGGCGGCGGCGCTCGGGGGTGAGGGCCAGGCTGGTGACGAACTCGGCCACGCCCGCGTGCCACTCGGCCACCCGCTGCCAGTCGGCCCGGTCCAGGCCGAGGACGTCGAGGGCCACGTGGACGGCGAACGGCTTGCCGAAGTCGTTGACCAGGTCCATCCGGCCGCGGGGGAGGAAGGGGGCCAGGAGCTCGGCGGCATTGGCGCGGATGGCGTGCACCTGGGCTTCGAGCGCGGCCCCGGTGAAGCCCCGCACGACGATCCTGCGCTTGGCGGTGTGCTCCGCGCCGGTCATCTGGGCGAGGACCCGCCCGCGCATCACCGGCTCGGCGCGCACCTGGAACATCTCGGTGGTGAAGGCCTCGTGGTCCGTCAGCACCCGTTTCACGTCCTCGTGGCGGGAGACGAACCAGCTGTCGATCGCCGGCTCGTGGTGGACCGGGGTCCGCTCCCTCAGCCGGGCGTAGAACCGGTGCGGTGCGGCGGCGAATTCATCGGACAGCACGCTGAAACGGGGAGTTGCCAGGGGCATGTTCGGCGACCTCTCGAAGGTGACGCATCGTGCGGGCGGGGGAACGGGCGGGTCCGGCCGGCCCGGAATCCGAGGGATAGTACCGGCGCCGAACGAACAATCGGTCGTACCCGCCGGTCGGTGACCTGCCGCCGGACGGTCGGTGACCCGTCTCCGGAGGGGCCAGTGACCGGCCGTCACTCGTGGCACTGTTGCCCCATGACCATCGAAGTCCGCCCCGCGTCGGTCATCGAGGACGTACGCACCCTGCTCGGACCGAAGTCCCCCGGGGCCAACGTCTGCTGGTGCCTCAGCTACCGGATCCCGGCGCGGCTCAACAACGAACTGCGCGGCCCGGCCCGGGGCGAGTACGTCGCCGGACTGTGCCGCAGCGGCACCCCTCCCGGCGTCCTCGCCCACGAGGACGGCGAGCCGGTCGGCTGGGCCGCCGTGGCCCCGCGCGCGGACACCTCGTTCGCCCGCAGCCGCACGATCCCGCACGTCGACGACCTGCCGGTGTGGTCGCTGTGGTGCATCCGGGTCCGCCCCGGCCACCGCAAGAAGGGCCTCTCGCACGCCCTCATCGCCGGCGCGGTCGAGTTCGCCCGCGCCCACGGCGCACCGGCCGTCGAGGCGTACCCCCTCGACAACGGCGAGGCCCGGGTCGACCTGACGATGGCGTACGCCGGTCTGCGGAAGAACTTCGAACGGGCCGGCTTCGTGCACGCCGCCGACACCACCTCGGTGCTGGCCGGCCACCCCCGGGTCGTGATGCGCCTCGACCTGCGCTGATGTCCCCGTCGCGCCGTCGGGTGGGGGCGACCGCCGCCGCCCCCACCCCGCCCGTCAGTGCCGCCGGGCCGGTGCCAGCACGGCGTGCGGCCCCCGGCCGGCCCCACCCGCGGCCGCACCCGCGGCCGGGCCCGGGGCGGGCTCCCACTCGCGGCGCGGCCGCGCCGTCGGGGCGGGCAGCCTGGACAGGTTGGCGCTGACCATCGAGGCCGTACGGACCACGGCCTCGCCCAGCGGGGCGATCTGCCTGCTGTCCAGCGCGGTCGCCGCCAGCGCCGCCACCACGTGCCCGGCGTCCGAGAACACCGGCGCTGCCACGCACGACAACGCGCTCACGCACTGCCCGTACTGGAAGGCCGTGCCCTGCTCCCGGGCCCGGGCCGCCTCCCGCGACCACGCGGCCCGCGACCATCCCGCCGGCGGGTCCGCCGCCGGGCCGGACGACGCCGTCAGGATCAGCTCGGCCGCACTCCCGGGCGGCAGGACCGCCCCCGGATGCAAGGCGAGGACGTCGTCCACCTCACTGCGCGTGCTCCCCACCACGATCGCGTGCCCCGCCTCGGGAACGGACAGGCTGACGGTCAACCTGCCGCTCAGTGAGGCGAGTTCACGCAGGGGGCGCGCCGAGGCGGCCCGCAACGCCCGCGCCGGGTGCCAGGCCTGCCCCAGCCGGAACGTCCTCGGCCCCAGCCGGTAGCGCCCCGAACAGCTCTGCACCGCGCCGAGCGCCACCAGTTGCCCGAGCAGCCGGTGCGCCGTCGCCTTGGGCAGTTCGGCGTCCGCCGCCAGCCTGGTCAGGCCCACTTCGTCGCCGTGCGCGAGCACCTCCATGAGCGCGAACGCGCCCTCCAGTACACCCCGCCCCTCAGTGCCGGATCTGGCCATGAGCGGTTCCCCCTTCCGTACGGAAGCCATCGGTCGGATGGTGTCCGTAACTCCCCGTTCGTCCCGGCCCATCAGCAAGAACGGTGGTGCCGCCCTCCGCTTCCGCCGGTCCGTTGAACGGACCAGATCATTGCCGGTGCATCTCGATCGCGCCAGGGTGTTGTCACCCAGGGACGCACGGACCGGGCCCTCACCGGGCACGGAACGCCCGTCCGCCAGGAGCGACACAAGGAGGTTCCGATGAGCGCGATCAAGACCAGCGCCAAGCAGTTCAAGTACGTCATGGGTGCCATGACGGCCGTCTTCTTCGGTTCTTGCTCTGCCAGCTGACGCAGATTCGGGGGGTGGGGGCGGCGCGCCGCCCCCACCCCTTTTCTTCACGTTCCAAGGAGGCACGAGTGCTGGAGACCGGTGTCCGGCAGGTCCGGGTGGCGATGGCCATGGTGTTCGGCCGGAAGCTGAACGTACGGGCCGTGGAGCGGCTGGTTGCCGACGCCCTCGCCACGCTCGAGGAGTTCGGCTCGCTCGGCGACGACGTCGACGAACTCGCCGACGGGCCGTTCGCCGACCCGGACGAGCGGCGGGACCTGCAGAACCGGGCGCTCCAGCGGACCGTGCGCCGCCTCGCCCGGCGTTCGCCCTTCTACCGCGAGCGCCTCGCCGGCATCGACCTCGACGGACTGACCACCGAGACGCTCACCCGGATCCCGGTCACCCGCAAGGCCGACCTGATCGAGCGCCCCGCCGACTTCCTGTGCAGCACCCCCTACCTGGCCACCCAGACGACCGGCACCACCGGCCGCCCCGTCCGGATGTGGCTGTCCCGCTACGAGATGGAACTCTGGCCGGCGCTGATCGCGCTGTCCGTCGTCCTGCGCGGCGACATCCGCCCCGGCGACCGGATGCAGATCAACCTCAGCTCCCGGGCGACGGCCGCCGTGCAGGAGGACGTGGAGGTCTGCCGGCTCGTGAACGCCTCCTGCCACGTCGTCGGACAGGTCCCGCCCGAGGAGTCCGTCGAGCACCTGCTCGGCGGCAACGGCACCCGCCCCACCCTGCTCACCGGCAACCCCAGCTACCTCGCCCGGATGCTCACGGCGGCACGCCGACGCGGCTACGGACCGGACGACTTCGGTCTCCGGTCGATCTACGCCGGCGGCGAGATCGTGTCACCGGCCTTCGTCCGGGCGCTGCGCGAGACCTTCGGCGCCGAGACCATCGGCGACAACTTCGGCATGACCGAACTGCTGCCCGTCGGCGGCCGCACCTGCAGCCACCACCACCTCCACATCGACCCCAACATGGGGTACACCGAGGTGCTGGACCTCGACACGGGCGAGCCCGTCGCCCCGGGGCAGCTCGGGGAACTGACCGTCACGCCGTACTACCCCTACCGGGAGTGCATGCCGGTGCTGCGGTACAACACCGGCGACGTCGTCCGCACCCTGGAGGGCGAACCGGACTGCGAACTCGCCGCCGTGCCCGCCGTCTCGCAGATCCTCGGCAAGGCCGGCACCCTGCTGCGCACCGCCGACGCGGTCGTGACGCCCCGCGACGTCGTCGAGGCCCTGGACGGCACCCCGGGCATGCCGTGGCCGCTGCGCCACCGGGCGCAGGTCGGGGCCGACGGCCGGCTCCACGTGGAGGTCGCCTCGCGGACCGCGACCGCCGCCGAGGTGACCGGGCGGCTGCTCGCGCGGGACATCGACGCGCGCGTCACCGTCCTGCCGCTGGACGACGAGGAGGCCGCGCGCCGCTTCCCCCTGCGCTGTGACCTGTTGGAGCACACCTTCACCCGGAGCCACGCATGACGGTCTTCTTCCAGCTCGCGGTCACCGCCGCCCTGGCCCTCGCGGTCGTCGTCGGCACCATCGCCTACTTCCGTGCCGTCCGCACGGCGAGGCCGCCCGTCGGCGTCTTCAACGGCCGGGACATCTTCATGATGATGGGCTTCGTCCTGGCCCTGCCGTACGTCTACCTCGCCCTGCCGGGCGCCGTCCTCCCCGTCGTGCTCGCCCTGGTCTTCGCGGGCGGACTGTCCGTCGGCTACCAGCCGGTCATCGGCAACGGCAGGCTGCGCTGGGCGCTGATCACCGCGCTGATCGCGAGCGTCCTCGTCACGCACCTGGCCTTCGGCGAGACGGCGCCGCCGTACTGGGTGGCGAACAGCTGCGTCGTCGGCCTGGTCGTCGTCTCCGCCACGAACCTCAACGTCCAGGGCGGCATGCGGCTGAAGAACGTGGCGTGGTTCCTGCTCGCCCTCGCCGCCTACGACGCCTTCTTCGCGTGGGTCGTCCCGCTGACCCAGGAGCTGGCCGACGCCGTCCAGGGCTATCCGTACGCGCCGGCCGCGGGCCTGCGCATCGGGCAGGACCTCGGCGCCGTCGTCGGCATGGGCGACCTGCTGGCCTACGCCCTCTTCACGACCACCGCCTACAAGGCGTACGGCCGGACCGGGCTGCGGACCGGGATCGCCCTGGTCGTGCTCTTCGGGGCGGTGGCGCCGGTGGCCGCCCTGCACCTGATCTCCGCGGCCACCGGCGATGCCCCCGGCATCATCCCGGCCCAGGTCTTCTTCGGGCCGGCGGCCTTCGTGGCGTACCAGGTCCTGCGCCGCCGGGGGCCGGAGCGCCGGATGGCCGACATCGTCTTCCGCCGGGACCGCGCGGACGTGCCGCGGCCGGCTCCCCTACGCGCCGGGGCCCGGCCGGCGGCCTGAGCGGGCACGGCCGGGGGCGGCGCGGGCGCCGGCAGGTCACCCGCGCCAGATCTTCTCGTACGCCTCCTGGTACCCGACGGGGTCCCAGGAGGTCGCCCCGCCGCTGTTGTCGGCCGTGACCACGTGGACGGGGGCGACGTATCCGCTGGCGGGCCGGCCGGCGAAGGCGCGGTTGAACTCGTCGACGATCTGCCAGCCCTGCTGCGCGAGCGGCTCCGGCACGGTGGCGGCCTGGTACTGCCTGCTGTTGACGCGCTGGAAGGCGGACGGATCGCCGTCGCCCGCGCCGATGTTGGACGGCGGCCCGCCGCCGGGCCTGCCGGCCGCCCGCAGGGCCGGGGCGGCGTCGGCGAAGTAGAGGTCGTTGATGGCGACCGTGTGGGTCCACTTCTTCCCGAAGCGGGACAGGAGGGAGGAGACCTCCTGCGGGGTGCGCCGGCTCGCGTCCGGGATGGGGACGTTCTCGTACGCCAGGAGCCGTACGCCGGGGCAGTCGGCGAGACGCCGCTCGATCAGGTCGGCCTTCGTCCGCGCGAAGGGGATGGAGTCGTCGGTGAAGAGGACGACGCCCGCCCGGCCGTCGGACCGGGCGATGACCCAGTCGGCGCTGATCCTCGCCACGTCCTGGACCTTCGTGGTGATGTTGGTGAAGAGCGGAGGGTCGGTGCTCGGCCCGGGGGTGTCGACCGCGTGCCAGCCGATGAGCGGGATGTCCGCCGCCCGGGCCCGGGCGACCTGCTGCGAGGTCAGCCGCGGGTCGAATCCGCCGATGACGATGCCCGAGGGCTTCAGGGTGACGGCCTGGCTCAGTGCCGCCTGGATCCCGGCCGGGCTGCCCTCCCCGTCGATCACCCGGACCTGCCAGCCGATGGCCTTCGCGGCCTGCTGGAGACCGCGGGCGACTCCCGCGACCCCCGGATTGGTCATGGTCTGCGCGACGTAGACGATGCTCTTGCCGGGGGCCGCCGCGGGCCCCGTCGTGGGGCCGGTCCACGAGATGTCGGTGCTCTCGGCCTCGTCGACGGCGGCCTGCGCGGCCTGCAGGACGGCCGGGCAGCCGGCCGCCGCGGTGCCGGTCGTGCCCGCCGGGCCGCCCCCGCATCCGGCGACGGCCGCCGTGAACAGGGCCGCGGCCGCGAGAAGGGTCGTGCGGTGGGGGTACACGGTGCTCCTGACGCTCTGTGCGCTGCGAGGTGGTCTCAGGGGGCGTCCGGCCGGTGGTGCCGGGTGCGCGCGGCCGCGCCCGTCGTGGTGGCGCCGGCGCGCAGCCGGCGGCGGGCGGAGTAGCCGGCCAGGCCGACCGCGATCAGCAGGGTCGCGCCGTTGAACAGCGGGGTCGCCCAGAACTGCGCGCCGAGCTGCCCGATCCCGGCCAGTCCCACGGCGAGGACGGCCACGGCGACGAGGGTGCCCAGGGCGTTGGCGCGGCCCGGTTTGATCGCGGTGGAGCCGAGCAGGGCACCGACGAACGCGGGCAGCAGGTAGTCCAGGCCCACGCTCGGGTTGCCGATCTGCTGCTGCGCCGCCAGCAGGACGCCGGCGAAGCCCACGATCAGGCCCGACGCGGCGAAGGCGACGACGGAGTAGCGGTGGGTGGGGATGCCGAGGATCGCGGCGGCCCGCGGGTTGGAGCCGATGACGTACAGGTACCGGCCCGGCGGCAGCCGTTCCAGCAGCACCCACAGGGCGGCGGCGACGGCGAGCACGTAGAAGGCGGGGACGGGCAGGCCGAGGACCGTCGAGTCGTACAGGCCGGTGAAGGCGGCCGGGAGACCCTCGGGGCCGGGGACGATCCGGCTGCCGTCGGTGATCCAGCCGGTCGCCGCGTACATCATGCTGCCGGTGCCGAGCGTGGCGATGAGGGAGTCGATGCGCGCGAACTCGACGATGATGCCGTTCACGACGCCGGCCAGGGCCCCGCCGACGACGACCGTGAGGCAGGCCGGCTGCCAGGGCCAGTGCTCGTCGACGATGAGGTGCATCACCATGACGTGGGCCAGCCCCAGGCCGTAGCCGATGGACAGGTCGAACCGGCCGGCCGCGACGGGGACGGTCACGCCGAGCGCGAGGAGGGCGGGGATCGATTGGTTGGACAGGATCGAGGAGACGTTGTCCCTCGTCGGGAAGGTGTCCGGCAGGACGAGGGAGAACACCAGGAAGAGCAGGACGGTCAGGGTCAGCAGGCCGTAGGTGCCGACGAAGTGGGCGCGCCGGCGGATCACCGGCCCGTCCCGTCTCCGGTGATCGCGGGCAGGGCGGAGGCGGTGCGCGTCAGCTCGGTGACGTTCAGCGTCCCGCCCGCCAGCTCGGCCACCACGGCGCCGCGGCCGAAGACCAGCGCGCGGTGGCAGAGGTCGGCGACCTCCTCGAAGTCGGTGGAGACGAGCAGGACGGCCAGGCCCGCGGCCACGGCTTCGTCGAGGATGCGGTGGATCGCCGCCTTGGCCCCGACGTCCACGCTGGCGGTCGGCTCCTCCAGGACCAGCAGCCGCAGGTTCCCGCGCAGCCACCGCCCGACGACCACCTTCTGCTGGTTGCCGCCGGAGAGGGTGGCGATGGGCACCTCGCTGTCGCGGGGCCGCACCGAGAACCGGTCGATCAGGGCGCGCGCCTCGGCGCGTTCGCGCCGTGGACCGCTCCAGCGCCAGTCGGGCACACCGGTTGCCCGCGGGTTGGCGAGGAAGTTCTCCCGCACCGTCAGATCGGCGGCGCAGCCCTCCTCCTGACGGTTGCCGGCGACGAATCCGACACCGGCCCGCAGGGCCCCGGCGACCGTGCGCGGCCGGTACGGGCGGCCGTCCAGCAGGACCCGGCCGCCGCGCAACGGCAGCGCGCCGGCGAGGGCGCGGCCCAGGTGCGCGTGGCCGGCGCCGGTCAGGCCCACCATGCCGAGGACCTCGCCCTCGCGCACCTCCAGGGTGACGGGCCCGGTGCGGCCGGTCGACACGCCGTCGAGGCTCAGGACGGCGGGCCGGGGCTCCGCGGCCGCGGATCCCGGCGCGGGGCCGGGCGTCCGGCGGGCCGGTTCGTGGCCGACGATGTCGCGCACCAGGCGGGCGGGGGAGTACGGGGCCAGCGGCCCGTGGCTGACGAGGCGGCCGTCGCGCAGGACGGCGAAGGTGTCGGCCACCTCGTAGACCTCGTCGAGCCGGTGGCTGACGTACAGGATGCCGTGCCCCCGGTCGCGCAGGGCGTGCAGGACGTCGAAGAGCCGGGCGCAGTCGGCGGCGGGCAGGGTGGCGGTCGGCTCGTCGAGGACGATGAGGCGGGCGCTGCGCGCCAGCGCGCGGGCGATGGCGACCAGGGACCGTTCGGCGGGGGCGAGGTCGGCGACGCGCGCGTCGGCGTCGAGGTGCCCGGCGACGGTGCGCAGGGCCTCGTCGCAGCGTTCCCGGGTCCGCCGCCAGGAGATCAGGCCGCGGCGCAGGGGGTAGCCGGCACCCAGGGCGATGTTCTCGGCGACGGTCATCCACTCGACGAGACCGAGGTCCTGGTGGATGAAGGACATCTCGCGGAAGGCCGCCTCGCAGGGGTGCGGGTGGCCGGCCACCGTCACCTCGCCCGCGTCGGCGTGGTGGACCCCCGCGAGCACCTTGATCAGGGTGGACTTGCCGGCCCCGTTGGGTCCGAGGAGGGCGAGGACGCTGCCACCGTGGAGGTCGAGGCTGACGGAGTCCAGTGCGACGGTGCCGCCGAACCGCTTGCCCAGACCGCGTACCCGGACGAGGGGTTCGGCCCCGGAGGGCGGGGGCGGGCTCATCGAGGTGACGGGAGTGTCATGCACGGACGTCTCCGGGGCCGCCTGGGGGAGGTGGTGCTGCGTCAGGGAACAGTCGGGATGTTACTGGGGACCATCGCTGCATCTCGGACATTGCGGGTCATGCCGCGTCCACGGCGCATTCGGCCCAGATGACCTTGCCCCGGGGGGTGTACCGGGCGCCCCAGGTCCGGGAGAGCTGCGCGACGAGGAACAGGCCGCGTCCGCCCTCGTCCGTCGTCGCGGCCCGCCGCAGGTGGGGGGCGGTGCTGCTGCCGTCGGAGACCTCGCAGATCAGGGCCCGGTCGTGGATCAGCCTGACCTGGATGGGTTCGCTGCCGTACCGCATGGCGTTCGTGACCAGCTCGCTGAGCATCAGCTCGGCGGCGAAGGAGAGTTCGTCCAGCCCCCACGCCGCCAGCCGGCGGGTGGCGGCGGCCCGGACCTCGCCGACGCGGGACGGGTCCGGGACGAGGTCCCACGTGGCGATCCGGTCGGCCGGCACGGTACGGGTGCGGGCGACGAGCAGCGCGACGTCGTCGCCCGGATGCTCCGGCGCCACGGCGTCGATGACGGCCCGGCAGGTGTCCTCGGGTGTCCGGTCCGGCCCTGCCAGCGCCTGGCGCAGCTGCTCCAGCGCGACGTCGACGTCGCGGTGGCGGGCGTCGACGAGGCCGTCGGTGTAGAGGACCAGCGTGCTGTGCTCGGGGAGGCGGACCTCGGCCGTCTCGAAGGGCAGCCCGCCCAGGCCCAGCGGCGGTCCGGCGGGCAGGTCGGGGAAGGTCACGCCGCCGTCCGGGGCGACGAGGGCGGGCGGGGGGTGCCCGGCGCGAGCCATCGTGCACATCTGCGAGGTGGGGTCGTAGACGGCGTACAGGCAGGTGGCGCCGACGATGCCGGTGCTGCCGGTGGCGCTCGCGTCGCCGCCCTCCTCGCGGTCCAGCCGCACCAGGAGGTTGTCCAGGTGGGTGAGCAGCTCGTCGGGGGCCAGTTCCAGCTCGGCGAAGGTGCGGGCGGCGATCCGCAGCCGGCCCATCGTGGCGGCGGCGTGCAGTCCGTGTCCGACGACGTCGCCCACGAGCAGGGCGACGCGGGTGCCGGAGAGGGGGATGACGTCGAACCAGTCCCCGCCCACCCCGGACTCGGCCGGCAGGTAGCGGTGGGCGACCTCCACGGCGCTCTGCTCGGGCAGGCCGCGCGGGAGCAGGCTGCGCTGCAGGGCCAGCGCGAGGGTGTGCTCGCGGGTGTAGCGGCGGGCGTTGTCGATGCAGAGGGCGGCGCGGGCGGCGAGTTCCCGGGCCAGCCGGCTGTCGTCGTCCCCGTAGGGGGCCGGGTCCTCGGAGCGGTAGAAGGTGGCGATCCCGAGGAGTACGCCGCGGGCGAGGAGGGGGACGCAGATCATGGAGTGGACGCCGTGGGCCAGGATCCCCCGGGCGTGCTCGATGCCCGGCAGCATCCACGCCGGAGTGGTGTCCTGCAGGCCGGTCTCCAGTACGGCAGGCTCGCCCTCCAGACAGCGCATGTGCGGGCTGCCGGGATCCAGGCGCACCTGGTGGCCGACGGGGTGGAAGGGGCAGTCGTCGCGGATGCCGTGGACCACCGTGCGGTGCAGCTCGGCCTGCGGGTCGGCGGACTCCTCGCCGCGCAGCACGGCTCCGGCCAGGTCGACCGTGACGTAGTCGGCCAGGCGCGGCACGGCCGTCTCGGCGAGTTCCCGGGCCGTCCGGCTCACGTCCAGGGTGGTGCCGATGCGGGTGCTGGCCTCCGCCAGCAGTTCCAGGCGGCGGCGTGCGGCCACGGCGTACTTGCCCACCTCGGGCTCGCCCACCAGGACCAGGCCGCGGACGGCGCCGGAGGAACCGGCCGCGTCGTCCGTGCGGGCGGACGCCCTCCCGCCCGGCCCGGCCGGTGCGCCGCCCGCGTACCGCGCGCCGGCGGAGGCGTCGGCGAGGTGCCAGGGCAGCGACTCGGCGCGTTCCGTGGCGGCGAGGGCCAGGGCGCCCAGGGCGGAGGCGGTCGGTTTCGTGGCGGCCAGGTGGTGCGCCGGCGGGGACTCCCCGGTGAGGACCGCCTCGACGACGACGCCCTGCACCCCGGAGGGGCTCGTGACCGGGCTGCTCAGGAGGGTGACCCCGCGCCCGTGGGACAGCGGCACCTCCACGGCGGCCCGCTGCGGGGAGCAGATCAGCTCGGTGGCCTTCGCCTTCAGGACCATCTGATCCTGCCGGTCCAGCCCGCCGCCGGTCAGTTCGTCCAGCCCGATCAGCTGCCCGTCGTCGGCGGCCTCGCCCCCTCGGGCGCGGAGCCGCGCTTCGAGGTACGTCCGCAGCAGGGCGCGCTCGCGCGCCGAACCCTGCTCCATGAGGCGGCGCTCGATGGACTCCGCCGCCCGGCGGACCAGGACCGGCAGGGCCGGGTCCTCGTAGCTGCGCGGGTAGCCGAAGCAGAGGACGCCGACGATGTGGCCGCTGAACTGGTCGCGGATGGGCGTCGCGGAGCAGGCGTTCGACTGGGAGCGCTCGGCGAAGTGCTCGGCGCCGTAGACCTGGCAGAGCCGCCTCTCGGCGAGCGCGAGCCCGATGCCGTTGGTGCCCGCGTAGCGCTCGGCGAAGACGAAGCCGGGGACGCTCTGGATCGGCGGCAGCCGGCCGGCCAGGGTCGGCTCGCCGAACCGGCGCTGCAGGACGGTCCCGTTCCCGTCGGCCAGGGAGACGTTCATCTGGCTGCCCGAGAACCTGGACTGGAGCTGGTCGAGGACCGGCCCGGCCGCGCGGACGAGCCGGCTGTCCGGGTCGAAGTCGTCCGTGTACGGGAGGTCCGTCTGCTCCGGCGAGAGGCCCAGCATCCGGCTGCGCATCCAGGAGTTCAGGATGGTGCCGCGGACGCTGCCCTCGACCGCCTCGCCCAGCAGGAACCGCTCACGGGAGCGTACGGGGCTGACCTTGCCTCCCGTGACCCCCATCTGCACCACTTCCCCTTGCCGTGCCGCCTGCGAGCGCCTTCCGAGTATATTCCTCCGCTTTTACCTCAATAGAGCGGAATGGGTCTGCTTGCTCCGGCCCGTTCTTGCAGTGTTCCCCCTGCCTCACAGGACCGCGACCGGATTGACCGGTGACCCCGTCCCGCCCGGCACCCTGAGCGGCGAGACCATGAGCATGAACGCGTACCGCCCGGCTCCGGCGCAGGCCGCCGAGAGGGCCTCCAGGTCGAGGTTGTCCAACAGCGGCACCCCCATGGCGGCGACGGCCAGCGCGTGCACGGGGGAGTGCACTCCCTCGACCGGCGAGGGACGTACGTCGCTGTCCCCGTCGCCGCCGAGCAGCGCGATCGCCCGCTCCGCCAGCAGCGGCACGGCGTCCACGTGGAA
The DNA here is from genome assembly GCF_057371075.1 of Streptomyces sp. WAC03905. NCBI lineage: Bacteria > Bacillati > Actinomycetota > Actinomycetes > Kitasatosporales > Streptomycetaceae > Streptomyces > Streptomyces sp. WAC03905. Next base: position 1,361,135 of record NZ_JBXYDZ010000003.1, on the reverse strand, counting down.
GCCCGCACAGGCCGCGTCGGCGTCCCAGGGGCCGAGCTCCCGGCGCCGCCGGAAGCGGCCGGAGCGCAGCAGCACCGCACAGCCCTCGTCGATCGTCACCCCCAGCGCCCGCTCCGCGGCGACGACGTCCCGCGCGCGGACCGCGTGGCCGGGCTCCAGCCAGTCCGTCCCCAGGACCGCCGGCAGGTCGAGGAGCACCCCCTTGGCGACCAGCGGGCCGAGGGCCTCCACCGAACCGAAGCGGGCGCCGCCCGCGCCGACGGCCTGCCGCGCCGGACGGCCGTCGTAGAGGTCGCCGCGGTAGGCGACGTGCGACAGCGCGTCGAGGTGGCTCACCGCCTTGCCGTGGTAGTCGGCGGCGAGGAAGTCCTTGTGCGTGGCGGGCTCCCCGGGCTCCACGTCACCCAGGTCGGTCATGTGGTGCAGGGCCGGCCGCTGTTGTCCGGTGCGGCGCGGGTGTTCCACGGCAGGCCCAGCGGCACGGTCGTGCCGGACCGCACCAGGGCGGCCGCCCGGAGCACGTGGTCCGGGGTGACCCGGTTCCAGGCGCCGCGGTCGGCCGGGGACCACCGGCCCCACGTACTGACCGAGGCGAAGAGGGAGTCGAACTCCGCACGCGAGACCCCGGGACCGGGATCGGGGCCGGGACCCGGGCCGGGACCGGCGGGGTCGGGCGCGGCGGCGGGGTCGGGTGGGGGGCTGCTGCTCACCTGCTGCTCCTGCGCTGGGTGCGGGTGCGGTGCTCCACGGCCGGGAGGCCTTCCCCGGTGTGCGCACGCAAGCACATGCCCGCCGGCCCGCGGCCCTACGCGGGGCACGCCGCCCGGTAGGCCGTACGGGGGCGCCGACCGGCCGCGACCGTCCCCGGCCCGGGGGCGCGGGGCCCCGGCGAGTGGCGGTGACGAGCTCCGACGGCGCAGGCTGTATGCATGCGGGTGCCCATCGGCTCCTCTTCCCGACCGGGAGGAAGCGGTCATCACCAGGTCCTCTTCGTCCTCGCGGAGTGCGTGCCCTTCGCGATCGCGCTCCTGGTGCTGGCCATCGAGTTCACGCCCGCACACTTCCTGTACACCGGGCCCTTCCTGGTGGCCACGCCCGCGCTGGCCGCCGTGACCATGGGACCCCGGGGCACCATCGCCGCGGCGGCCCTGGCCGTGGCCGTGAGCATCACGACGGCCACGTACAACCAGGCGTGGGGCAACCAGCAGGTCTACAGCAACTTCATCGCCCTCTTCCTGGTGTCGGTGGCCAGCGTGATGACCAGCCGCATGGCCCGCGCCCGCAGCGCGAGCGAGCTGAACCAGGTCCGCCGGATCGCCTCGGCGGCGCAGAAGGTCCTGCTGCGGCCCGTCCCCGAACGGCTGGGCCGGCTGCGCGCGGCCAGCATCTACCTCGCGGCCGAGAAGGGCGCGCAGATCGGCGGGGACCTCTACGAGGCCATGGAGACCCGGTACGGGATCCGGATGATCGTCGGCGACGTACGGGGCAAGGGCCTGCCGGCCGTACGGACGGCCGCGGCCGTACTGGGCGCCTTCCGGGAAGCCGTCTACTACGAGGACGACCTGGTCGACGTCATCCGGCACTGCGAGGCGGCGATGCGCCGCGACGCGGCCGTACCGGGAGCGGTCGACGAGGAGGCGCTCGTGGAGGGCTTCGTCACCGCCGTGGTGGCCCAGGTGCCCGACGGGAACGTCGTCGAGGTGGTCAACCGCGGCCATCCGCCCCCGCTGCTGCTGCGTGACGGCAAGGTCGAGGCCCTGATGCCGAGCACTCCGCTGCCGCCGCTCGGGCTGGGCGAGTTCATCGCCGGGCCGCCCGGGACCCGGGACAGCTTCGCCTTCCTGCCCGGGGACCGCCTGCTGCTCCACACCGACGGCGTCAACGAGGCCCGCGACCGCGGCAACGCGTTCTTCGCCCTGCCGGAGGCCATGGAGGCGATGCCCGACCGCGGGCCCCGAGAGTTCCTGGACCGGCTCTGCCAGGCGCTGATCCGCCACACCGACGACCAGCTGGCGGACGACGTGGCGATGATCCTCGTCGACCGGCGCGACGACACCGGCGAGCCGGCCCGATGACCCGCGTGCAGTGGCTCCTGGTCCGCGGCGAACGCGGCAATCCCGCGACCCGCCTGGACGACCGGCGCGCGGACGGGGCCGCCTGGTCCTGGGGCAACCGGGCGCGGCCACTGGTCCACGGCGCCTCCTACTTCGCCGAGCTCCTGGCGGGAGTCGAAGCGATGCGCGAGGGCGACCTGCTGCTGTTCACCGACTGGCGCGGCGACCCCGACGAGCGGCTCGACGGACCCGGCACCGAGATCGGCGCGGTCCTGTGCCGGGCGGCCGAGCGCGGGGTCATGGTCAAAGGCCTGCTCTGGCGCTCCCACCTGGACAGCCTCCACTTCAGCGAGGAGGAGAACCTCCGTTTCGGCCGGGAGATCGCGCGGGCCGGCGGCGAGTGCCTGCTCGACATGCGGGTCCGGCCCGGCGGCTCCCACCACCAGAAGCTCGTCGTGCTGCGCCACCGTGACCGCCCCGAGCGGGACGTCGCCTACGTCGGCGGCATCGACCTGTGCCACAACCGCAACGACGACGCCGAGCACCGCGGCGACCGCCAGTCGCTGCCCCTGGCCGCCCCCTACGGGCCGCACCCGCCGTGGCACGACGTCCAGCTCGCCCTGCGCGGGCCGGTCGTCGGTGACGTCGAGGCCGTCTTCCGCGAGCGCTGGGACGACCCCGCCCCGCTCAGCCGCAGCCCCCTGACCCGCCTGCGGGAGCGAATGCACCGCGAGGACGTCCACGCGGACCCGCTGCCGCCCCAGACCCCCGACCCGGCCCCCTGCGGCAGCCACACCGTCCAGTTGCTGCGGACCTACCCGAACCGGCTGCTGGCCGGCTACCCCTTCGCCCCCGACGGCGAGCGCAGCATCGCCCGCGGCTACCTCAAGTCGCTGCGCCGGGCCCGGGCGCTGATCTACCTGGAGGACCAGTACCTGTGGTCGCCCCGCGTCGTGGCCGGCTTCGCCGAGGCGCTGCGCCGCCATCCGCGGCTGCGGATGATCGGCGTCGTCCCCACGTACCCCGACCAGGACGGTCCGCTCACCCTCCCGATGAACCTGATCGGGCGGATCAACGCACTGTCCGAGCTGCGCCGGGCCGGCGGCGACCGGGTCGCGGTGTACGGCCTGGAGAACCACGCCGGGACGCCCGTCTACGTCCACGCCAAGGTGTGCGTGATCGACGACGTGTGGGCATCGGTCGGGTCGGACAACATCAACCTCCGCTCCTGGACGCACGACTCCGAACTCGGCTGCGCCGTCCACGACGAGACCCCGGACCCGCGCGCTCCGCGGGATCCGGGCGGCCTGGGGGACGGCGCCCGCGTCTTCGCCCGGGAGCTGCGCCTGGAGCTGATGCGCGAGCACCTGGACCTCGCGGAGGCGGACGACGGCGTTGACGGTGGCGGTGAGGGAGACGGCGGCTCGCTCTGCGACCCCGTGGCCGCCTTCGAGGCCTTCCGGGCGGCCGCCGCCGCGCTCGACGCCTGGTACGAGGGGGGCCGCCGCGGACCGCGCCCGCCCGGGCGGCTGCGCCGCTACGGTCCCCCGGACCTGCCCGCCGGCCGGAGGCTGCTGGCCCGCCCGCTCCACCGCGTCCTGGTCGATCCCGACGGCCGCCCGATGGGGCTGAGGTGGCGCAAGAGGTTCTGACCGGGGGTGCGTACTTGGGCGTAGTGGGGCAAAGCAGCGCACCGGGCTCCTGGACGGGTACCCCTTAAGCGTCCCATGAGTAGTGGGGTTAGCATATGAGCGCCGCCTAGCTCGAAAGATAAAGCCTGTGACTGTCAACGAGGACTCGTTCACCAACTGGAACCACCGCGAGGAGATCGCGGAGGCGATGATCCCGATCATCGGGAAGCTGCACCGGGAGCGGGACGTCAACATCCTGCTCCACAGCCGCTCCCTGGTGAACAAATCGGTGGTCAGCATCCTCAAGACCCACCGCTTCGCCCGGCAGATCGACGGCGAGGAGCTGTCGGTCACCGAGACCATGCCGTTCCTGCAGGCGCTCACCGCGCTCGACCTCGGTCCCTCGCAGATCGACCTCGGCATGCTCGCCGCCACGTACAAGGCCGACGACCACGGCCTGTCGGTGGAGGAGTTCACCGCCCAGGCCGTCGCCGGCGCCACGGGCGAGCACAAGCTGGAGCGCAGCGGGGGCCGGGACGTCGTCCTCTACGGCTTCGGCCGCATCGGCCGCCTCGTCGCCCGCCTGCTCATCGAGAAGGCCGGCTCCGGCAAGGGCCTGCGCCTGCGGGCCATCGTCGTCCGCGGCGGCGGCGACCAGGACCTGGTCAAGCGCGCCTCCCTGCTGCGCCGCGACTCGATCCACGGCCAGTTCCAGGGCACGATCACCGTCGACGAGGCCAACAGCACCATCGTCGCCAACGGCAACGCGATCAAGGTGATCTACGCCAACGACCCCTCCGAGGTCGACTACACGGCGTACGGCATCAAGGACGCCATCCTCATCGACAACACGGGCAAGTGGCGCGACCGCGAGGGCCTGTCCAAGCACCTGCGCCCCGGCATCGACAAGGTCGTCCTGACCGCCCCGGGCAAGGGCGACGTCCCGAACATCGTGCACGGCGTCAACCACGACACCGTCAAGCCGGACGAGCGCATCCTGTCCTGCGCGTCCTGCACCACCAACGCGATCGTCCCGCCGCTGAAGGCCATGGACGACGAGTACGGCGTCCTGCGCGGCCACGTCGAGACCGTCCACTCGTTCACGAACGACCAGAACCTGCTGGACAACTACCACAAGGCCGACCGCCGCGGCCGCTCCGCGCCGCTGAACATGGTCATCACCGAGACCGGCGCCGCCTCCGCCGTCGCGAAGGCGCTGCCCGACCTCAAGGCGCCGATCACCGGCAGCTCGATCCGCGTCCCCGTCCCGGACGTCTCGATCGCCATCCTCAGCCTGCGCCTGGGCCGCGAGACCACCCGCGAAGAGGTCCTCGACCACCTGCGCGACGTCTCGCTGAACTCGCCGCTGAAGCGCCAGATCGACTTCACCACCGCCCCCGACGCCGTCTCCATGGACTTCGTCGGCTCGCGCCACGCGTCCATCGTCGACGCCGGCGCGACCAAGGTCGACGGCGACAACGCGATCCTCTACCTCTGGTACGACAACGAGTTCGGCTACTCGTGCCAGGTCATCCGCGTCGTCCAGCACGTCTCCGGCGTGGAGTACCCGACCTACCCGGTGCCGGCGGTCTGATCCCGCCCGACCCGTGTCGACGCCGCCGCCCCGCCGCTCCGCGCCGCGGGGCGGCGGTGTTCGTCGTCCGAGCGGCCACCGCGGCGCCCGCCCGCCCCCGCCCCCGCCCCCGTCCCCGCACCCCCGCCCGTCACGCTCACGCGTCCGCGGGTACCGGCCGACGCAGCAGGTACACGGCCGCGGCGCCCACCAGGGCGGCCATGCACGCGATGAACACCAGCCCCGCGCCCTCCAGGCCGATCGGATCGACGAGCAGGCCCACGCCGATCACCGGTACGGAGATGCCCGCGTAGGCCACGACGAACAGCGTCGAGACGACCGCCGCGCGCCGGTCCGGCGGTGAGGCCGCTGCCACCGCCGACAGCGCCCCGCGGAACGCCATGCCCTGCCCGACCCCGCCGACCACGGCGCTCGCCACCACCAGCGCCAGCAGGTCCCACACCAGCGCGCCCGCCAGCAGCGCCAGCCCGGCGAGCAGCCCCGCACAGCCCAGCGGCAGCGACCGCCCCACGCCCACCCGGCCGACGGCGAGCTGTCCGGCGGTGGAGGAGAAGAAGGCCAGCGCGACGACGAGCCCGCTCACGGCGTGATCGGTCACGTCCAGGGACTGCGCCAGGAAGGCCGGACTGACCGACGTGAACACCCCGAACAGCGCGAAGCCCGCGAAGGCGGCGATCGCCGCGGGCCCGAACACGGACCGCACCTGCGGGGGTACGCCGGGCCGTTGCGGCCGTACGGTGCTCAGCGGCCGCCGCTCCCGGACGGTCTCGTCCAGTCCGAGCACGACGGCGGCCGACACGGCGACCAGGAGCAGGTGCACGGCGAACGGCAGGTACAGCGGCCAGGGCGCGTACTGGGCGAGCAGCCCGGCGAGGAGGGGGCCGCAGCCCAGCCCGCCCATGTTGGCGGCCGTCGCCACGAACGTGGCCCGGGAGGACCCGCCCGGCGGGGCCAGTTCCATCACGTACACGGTGGCGGCGCCGGTGAACAGGCCGGCGGACAGCCCCGACAGCAGCCGTCCGGCGTACAGCCAGCCCATCGCCGTGGCGCACAGGAAGCAGACGGCGCTGGCCGCGGAGAAGCCCAGGCCCGCCAGCAGCACGGGCCGCCGCCCGACGGCGTCGGAGGCGTTGCCCGCCAGCAGGAGCACACCGATGACCCCGAAGGCGTACACGGCGTACACGACGGTCACCACCAGTTCGGAGAAGCCGAACTTCTCCTGGTAGAGGCCGTAGAGCGGGGTCGGCAGCGTGGTGCCGGCCATGCACACCGCGAACACCGCACCGCTGAGCAAGCACTGGCGCCACCCTCGGCGATCACCGTCCATGCCGCAGACGGTATCCCGGCCTCCGCGGCGCCGCAGGGCGGTCAGCGACGGCCCGCGTGGAGTTCCAGCGGGCCGGCGCCGCTCGCCCGGGCGTCGAGGCAGGCGGTGATCTGGCGCCGCAGCGCCCCCTTGACCAGGGCGGGGAGGTCCTCACGCGGGACGGTGCGCCACTGCAGGAGCTCGGTGCGGTCCAGCCGGATCCGGGCGAGGGTCGGCGCGTCGAGCACGCCGCCGTCGTAGAGGAAGCGGATACGGACCGGACGGCCGGGTTTGTGCGACCAGTTCACGGCGAGCAGGCGGCCCGGGGCGAGTTCGAGGCCGAGCTCCTCGCGGACCTCCCGCCGGGCGGCGGCGCGCGGGATCTCGCCGAGGTCGCTGTCGATGCCGCCGCCGGGCAGGTTCCAGCGGTCGGTGCGGCCGTACGCGGGTTGCACCAGCAGGATCCGGCCGCCGTCGTCGGTGAACACCACGCTGGCGGCGGTCAGCGCCTTCGGCCGGCTGGCCCGGTGGCTGGCGGCGTCGAGCGCCCCCGCGTGCTCCAGGGCCACCCGCCGGGCCGGATCCAGGCCGGCGGGCGAGCCCGGCTGGGGTACACCGTCGACCAGGTGGGCGAAGGACCCGGTGTGCAGGGCGGCCAGTCCGGCCCGCAACCGGGCCGCGACCGGGGCGGGCAGGACCGCGCAGGCCTCCTCCGGCCGCAGCCAGCGGGCGCCGGTGAGCGCGGAGGCCTGCCGGGGCGGGAGCGGCCCGATCAGGTGGACGTGCACGATCAGGGCGCGGCCGGTCGGGCCGGGCGGCCGCGAGTCGACCGCCAGCAGCCGGCCGACGGGCACGGCCGGCCCCAGCCCCTCCCGCAGGCTCCGGGCCAGCCCCCGCTCCGGCGTCTCGGTGTCCTCGACCGTGCCGCCCGGCAGGTCCGTACCGGCCGGGGCGGTCCGTACGAGGACCCGCCCGCGGGCGTCCAGGAGGATCCCGGTGGCGGCCACGAGCGGCGCCGGGCGGGCGGGGGAGGGACGTGCGGGCACGGCGGGGCTCCTGGGACGAGGGTCGGCACGAGCACTATCCCCCTTCCCCCACCCACCCCCCCGCCCCGACATGCCCACCCCCGCCCCGCGGCCCGTCGTTGTCCGCTGCCTACCCGGGACGGATTACGCGCGGGCGAGGAGGAGGCCGCCCATGGTGACCATCGTCGCCGCGACGAGGCCGTCCATGACGCGCCAGGCCGAGGGGCGGGCGAGGAGGCCGCTCAGGAGCCGGGCCCCGTAGCCCAGGCCCGCGAACCAGGTCAGGCTGGCCAGGCCGGCTCCGACGCCGAAGGCCCAGCGCAGGTCGCCGCGGTCGGCGGCGAGGGATCCGACGAGCAGCACGGTGTCGAGGTAGACGTGCGGGTTGAGCCAGGTCATGGCCAGGCAGGTCAGCACGGCCCGGCGGGCGGAACCGGAGGCGGCACCCTCCGCGGTGAGGGCGGCACCGGGGACGGGCCGCAGCACCCGCCGCGCGGCCAGCACCCCGTAACAGACGAGGAAGGCGCCCCCGGCCAGGCCCACCGCGGTCAGGGCGGCCGGCCAGGCCGTCACGAAGGCGCCGACGCCCGCCACGCCGAGGGCGATGAGGAGCGCGTCGGAGAGCGCGCAGATCGCGACCACGGCGAGCACGGCGTGCCGGCGCACGCCCTGCCGGAGGACGAAGGCGTTCTGCGCGCCGATGGCGACGATGAGGGAGAGCCCGGTGCCGAAGCCGGCCAGGGCCGCGGTGGTGATGCCGTGTGTCATGACTCCGACCGTAGGCAGCCGACACCTTTCAGTACAGCTAAAGATTTTTACGTACCATTAGCGCCCGTGATGGACGAGCTTCCCCTGGACCAGGTGCGCACCCTCCTCGCCGTCGTCGACGAGGGCACCTTCGACGCGGCCGCGGCCGCCCTGCACGTGACGCCGTCGGCGGTCAGCCAGCGCGTCAAGGCCCTCGAACAGCGCACCGGCCGCGTGCTGCTGATGCGGACGAAGCCGGTGCGGGCGACGGAGTCCGGTGAGGTCGTGGTCCGCTTCGCCCGGCAACTGGCCCGGCTGGAGCGCGACGCGCGCGCCGAGCTGGGCATGGCCGACGAGCGGGGCCCGGTGCGGCTGCCGATCGCGGTGAACGCCGACTCCCTCGCGACGTGGTTCCTGCCGGCGCTGACGAGGGTCCCGCAGGACCCGCCGATCTGCATCGAGCTGCACCGCGAGGACGAGTCGCACACGACGGCGCTGCTGCGCGAGGGCCAGGTCATGGCGGCCGTGACCTCCTCCCCGGACCCGGTGGCCGGATGCGGCGTACGGATGCTGGGACTGGCCCGGTACCTGCCGACGGCCAGTCCCGCCTTCGCCGCCCGGTACTTGACGGGCCCGCCGGAGCGGGACCTCCGGGAGGCGCCGACGATCGTCTTCGACCGCAAGGACGACCTCCAGGACGCCTTCGTCCGCTCGCTGACCGGGGACCGGGCGGCCGGCGCGGGGCGGGTCCGGCACCACGTGCCGACGTCCGAGGGCTTCCGCGACGCGGTCGTCGCCGGACTGGGGTGGGGGCTGGTGCCCGAACAGCAGGCGGCCCCCCTGGTGCGTGACGGGGAGCTGGTGCTGGTGGTGCCCCGGCGGCCGCTGGACGTACCGCTGTACTGGCAGCAGTGGAAGCTGGACTCGCCGGCCCTCTCGACGGTGGCCGACATCGTCGCGCAGGCGGCCGCGCGGGCACTGCGCGTCCCTCCGGCGTGATCGCCCGCGCCGCCGCATAGGCTTGCCGGTCATGGAGTCCTACACGATCGGCCAGGCCGCCCGGCTGCTCGGCGTCAGCATCGACACCGCCCGACGGTGGGCGGATGCCGAACGCTTCCCCACCCGCCGCGAGGGCACCCGCCGGATGGTGGACGGGCCGGACCTGGCCGCCTTCTGCGTCGAGGCCGCCCAGGAGGGGGCCGAGGGCGAGGAGTCCGCCCACACCTCGGCGCGCAACGCCTTCCCCGGGATCGTCACCGGGGTGAAGCTGGGCACGGTCGACGCCCAGGTGGAGATCCAGGCCGGCCCGCACCGCATCGTCTCCCTGCTGACCCGCGAGGCGGTGGAGGAACTGGGCCTGGAGGTGGGCGCGCGGGCCACGGCGCGGGTCAAGTCCACCAGCGTGTTCATCGACCGCGTCTGAGCCCGCGGCCCCGAGGACCCCGGGGTGTGCCCGGACACGAGCGGTCGGCGGCGATGGCAGACTGGCCGCTGATCCGCCGAAGGGGAGTACGCCGTTGTCCATGTTCAGCAACCTGCGCCGGGCCGTGCGTCGCGGCTACCGGCGGGCCGTCGACCTCAGCCACCCCGCCCGCTCCCCGCTCGGCAGCTCGGTGGTCAACTGCCTGGTCTACCGCGACGGCGTACGGCAGGAGGACTGCGCCGAGGTCGAGGAGGCGCTGCGCCGGGTCCGCAAGACGGGCGACGGCTTCGTCTGGATCGGCCTGCACGAGCCGGCGCAGTCCGAACTCGCCGGTCTCGCCGAGCTGTTCGGCCTGCACCCCCTCGCCGTCGAGGACGCCGTGCACGCGCACCAGCGGCCGAAGGTGGAGCGTTACGGCGACACGCTGTTCTCCGTCTTCAAGACCGTGCGCTACGTCGAGCACGAGGAACTCACCGCCACCAGCGAGGTGGTGGAGACCGGCGAGCTGATGGCCTTCACCGGCCAGGACTTCGTCATCACCATCCGGCACGGCGGCCGCGGCACCCTCGGTCCGGTGCGCGAGGAGCTGGAGGCCGCCCCCGACCAGCTCCTCAAGGGGCCCGCGGCGGTCCTGCACGCCATGGCCGACCACGTGGTCGACGACTACGTGGCCGTCACGGACGCCGTGCAGAACGACATCGACGCCGTCGAGACCGCGGTGTTCAGTGAGAACGGCGGCCGCGGCGACGCCGGTCGGATCTACCAGCTCAAGCGCGAACTCCTGGAGCTGCGGCGGGCGGTGGCACCGCTGAGCCGCCCGCTCCAGCAGCTGGCCACCCAGCCGATACCCGTCATCCCGCCCGAGATCCGTGCGTACTTCCGGGACGTGGCGGACCACGTGACCCGGGCCACCGAGCAGATCGGCGCCTACGACAACCTCCTGGACTCCATCCTCCAGGCCCACCTCGCGCAGGTGACCGTCGCCCAGAACGAGGACATGCGCAAGATCACGGCATGGGCGGCGATCGTGGCCGTGCCCACCATGGTCTGCGGGGTCTACGGCATGAACTTCGACCACATGCCCGAACTGCACTGGACGTACGGCTATCCGCTCGTCCTCGGCGTCATGGCGCTCGCCTGCTTCGTCATCCACCGGGGCTTCCGCCGCAACGGCTGGCTCTGAGCCGGGCGAAATACCGTCGGGGCGGTCTTGAGTCGCTCTCAGATCTGGCAGTAAAGTTTCCTAACGAAGCCAGGACGCCTCAACTCCCCCATGGAGGCCTTGTGTTCGCCCCCCACCGCACCATGCTGGCGACCGGAGCCCTGCTCGGCAGTGCGCTCCTCGCCGTACCCGTCGCCGCCCACGCCACCGCCGCGCCGCCCGACCCCGCCCGCGCGGCACGGGCCGCCGCGCCCGCGGCGGTCGCGGGGCTCGACGATCCGGCGAAGAAGGAGATCGCCATGCAGATCGTCTCCAGCGCGGAGAACTCCTCGCTGGACTGGAAGGCGCAGTACAAGTACATCGAGGACATAGGCGACGGCCGCGGTTACACCGCCGGCATCATCGGCTTCTGCTCCGGCACGGGCGACATGCTCGACCTCGTCGAGCACTACACCAGGGTCAAGCCCGGCAACGTCCTCGCCAAGTACCTGCCGGCCCTGCGCGAGGTCGACGGCAGCGACTCGCATGCGGGCCTCGACCCGAACTTCACCAGGGACTGGGCGAAGGCCGCCCAGGACGCGGAGTTCAGGAAGGCCCAGGACCACGAGCGCGACCGGGTCTACTTCAACCCGGCCGTGAAGCAGGGGAAGTCGGACGGGGTCGGCGTCCTCGGCCAGTTCACCTACTACGACGCCATCGTGATGCACGGCGACGGCTCCGACCCGACCAGCTTCCGCAACATCCGCAAGCGCGCCCTGTCCAGGGCCAAGCCGCCGTCCCAGGGCGGCAACGAGGCCACCTGGCTGAACGCCTTCCTCGACGCCCGCGTCTGGGCCATGAAGCAGGAGGAGGCGCACAGCGACACCAGCCGGGTCGACACCGCGCAGCGGGTCTTCCTCAGGAAGGGCAACTTCAACCTCGACACGCCCCTCGACTGGAAGGTCTACGGCGACTCGTTCCGCATCGGCTGACCGCGCCGCCCGGTGACTCCCGCGCCGGGTCGCGACGCGGTAACGATGTCGGTAACGATCCGGGTGGCTCCCGGGGTGTCAAGTAGGCCTTGGGTGCGGACGATTCGGACGACCGGGGACATGGCGCCCCGGTCGTGTCCCGAACTCGTCACTCGGGTGCCGGAAATCGGGCGGTCCGGCCGATTTGGCTTCCCCGTAAGTGGCTTGACCCCGACGTAAGGGGGGCATAAGTTCTGCCCCGGCTTGCTCCAGCAGGACGGGCCGAACCAACCGTCCTCTGGGGGGACCCGTGAACTACTACCTCGACGTTCTGAAGAAGTACGCCGACTTCTCCGGCCGCGCGCGCCGCCAGGAGTACTGGATGTACACCCTCTTCCAGATCGCCGCGCTCATCATTGTCATGATCCTGGACGCGGTCATCGGCACCGCCCCGTGGCTGTACGCCCTCTACGCGCTCGGCACCTTCCTCCCGAGCCTGGCCGTCGCCGTGCGCCGTCTGCACGACCTGGGCAAGTCCGGCTGGTGGCTCCTCATCTCCTTCGTGCCGCTCGTCGGTGGCATCTGGCTCCTGGTCCTGCTGGCCACCGCCGGTGAGCAGCAGCCGAACCAGTACGGCCAGAACCCGAAGGTCCTCGCCGCCTGATCAGGCGCGCGGGCCCGATCGTGGTCCGACCGCGAGAGCGTCGCCCCGGCTGGAGACAGCCGCGGGCGGCGCTCTCGCCGTTTCCGGGGCCGCCGCGGCCCGCGTGACGTGCGTCTCGCCGACTGGCGGCCGGGGGCTGTGCTGACCGGCCCGATCACGAGATATCTTGATGTCGAGCAATGTTGCAGACGAGAGACGCAGACTGTGGAGCGGAGCATCCGGTGACTGACTCGACCATCATCTACACGCACACTGACGAGGCCCCGGCCCTCGCGACGTATTCCTTCCTGCCTGTGATCCAGGCCTACGCGTCGACGGCCGGTGTGAATGTCGAGACCCGTGACATCTCCCTGGCCGGTCGGATCATCGCCGTGTTCCCCGAGTACCTCGAGGAGGGCCAGCGGATCGCCGACGCCCTCGCCGAGCTCGGCGAGCTGGCGAAGACCCCGGAAGCCAACATCATCAAGCTTCCGAACATCTCGGCTTCGATCCCGCAGCTGAAGGCCGCGATCGCCGAGCTCCAGGGCCAGGGCTACGCCCTCCCCAACTACCCGGACGACCCGAAGACCGACGAGGAGCGCGACGTCCGCGCCCGTTACGACAAGGTCAAGGGCAGCGCCGTCAACCCGGTCCTGCGCGAGGGCAACTCCGACCGCCGCGCCCCCGGCTCGGTCAAGAACTACGCCAAGACGCACCCGCACCGCATGGGCGCCTGGACCACCGAGTCGAAGACGAACGTCGCCACCATGGGCGAGAACGACTTCCGCTCCACCGAGAAGTCCACCGTCGTCGCCGAGGACGGCACCCTGCGCATCGAGCACGTCGCCGCCGACGGCGCCGTCACCGTGCTGCGCGAGTCCGTACCGGTCCTCGCCGGCGAGGTCGTCGACGCGTCCGTCATGCACGTCGACGCGCTGCGCACCTTCCTCAACGACCAGATCGAGCGCGCCAAGGCCGAGGACGTCCTGTTCTCCGTGCACCTCAAGGCCACGATGATGAAGGTCTCCGACCCGATCATCTTCGGCCACGTGGTCCGCGCCTTCCTCCCGAAGACCTTCGCCCGCTACGGCGAGACCCTGGCCGCCGCCGGCCTGTCGCCCAACGACGGCCTCGGCGCCATCCTGAACGGCCTGGGCGCCCTGCCCGACGGTGACGCGATCAAGGCCTCCGTCGAGGCCGAGATCGCCGAGGGCCCGGCCCTCGCCATGGTCGACTCCGACAAGGGCATCACCAACCTGCACGTGCCGTCCGACGTCATCGTCGACGCCTCGATGCCGGCCATGATCCGCACGTCGGGCCACATGTGGGGTCCCGACGGCAACGAGGCCGACACCCTCGCCGTCCTCCCGGACAGCAGCTACGCCGGTGTCTACCAGGTCGTCGTCGACGACTGCCGCGCCAACGGCGCCTTCGACCCCTCCACCATGGGCTCGGTGCCGAACGTCGGCCTCATGGCCCAGAAGGCCGAGGAGTACGGCAGCCACGACAAGACCTTCGAGATCGCCGCCGCGGGCACCGTCCGCCTCGTCGACGCCGCGGGCACCACGGTCCTGGAGCAGGAGGTCGCCGCCGGCGACATCTTCCGCGCCTGCCAGACCAAGGACCTGCCGATCCAGGACTGGGTCAAGCTCGCCGTCACCCGCGCCCGCGCCACCGGCGCCCCGGCCGTCTTCTGGCTCGACGAGAACCGTTCGCACGACGCGCAGCTGATCGCCAAGGTCAAGACGTACCTCGCCGACCACGACACCGAGGGTCTGACCATCAAGATCCTCTCCCCGGTCGAGGCCACCGCCTTCTCCCTGGAGCGCATCCGCCGCGGCGAGGACACCATCTCGGTGACCGGCAACGTGCTGCGTGACTACCTGACCGACCTCTTCCCGATCCTGGAGCTGGGCACCAGCGCCAAGATGCTGTCGGTCGTCCCGCTCATGAACGGCGGCGGCCTCTTCGAGACGGGCGCCGGCGGCTCCGCCCCGAAGCACGTCCAGCAGCTGGTCAAGGAGAACTACCTGCGCTGGGACAGCCTGGGCGAGTTCTTCGCGCTGGCCGCCAGCTTCGAGCACCTCGCGGTCACCACCGGCAACGCCCGCGCCCAGGTGCTGGCCGACACCCTGGACCGCGCGACCGGCACCTTCCTCAACGAGGACAAGTCGCCGAGCCGCAAGCTGGGCGGCATCGACAACCGCGGCAGCCACTTCTACCTCGCCCTGTACTGGGCGCAGGAGCTGTCCCGCCAGATCGACGACCCGAAGCTGGCCGCGGCCTTCGAGCCGCTCGCGAAGACCCTCGCCGAGCGCGAGGAGACCATCGTCGGCGAGCTGATCGCGGTGCAGGGCGCCCCTGCGGAGATCGGCGGCTACTACCAGCCCGACCCGGCCAAGGCCGCGGCGATCATGCGTCCGTCCGCGACCCTCAACGAGGCGCTCGGCCTCCTCGGCTGACACCCGTCGACGCGTTCCGCCCCGGCCGGCCCCGCGCCCGGCCGGGGCGGACCCGTTTCCGGCCCGGGCGGACCCGGCTCCCCGGGGCCGCCCGGGCGTGACCGCGGCGGGCGGTCAGAGGCGGTGGATGCGTTCCTGGTCGAAGGCCAGCGGGAAACGGCCCGCGGCCAGGATCCGCAGGCCGGGAGCCACGGCCAGCAGCTTGCGCAGCCAGGCCAGGGCGTCCTGGCCGAGCTGCTCGGTGCCGTCGAGGACGAGCAGCATGTCCCGCTCGGCCAGCCACGAGGCGGCGTACGTCGTCGTCCCGCACGGCAGGGCGGGTCCGCCGGGTGCGCCTGGTACGGGGCCCAGCTCGGCCGTCAGTTCGCGGACGCCGTAGCCACCTTCGAGCGGGTCGAGGTCGACGACCGCGACACCGTCGCAGAAGTTGGACGCGAGTCGCCGGGCGATCTCCCGCACCAGCAGGCTGCGCGGCTCGCGGAACCCGCCCGCCACGGTGAGCACCCGTCCCCGGCGGACGGCGGTGAGCAGCCGGGACATCTCTACCGACGTCGCCGGCAGCCTCCCGGCCGACCCTGATTCCCTCATCGGCACGATGCCCCCCATCGCATGCGTGACCAGGCGCGGCCGTGGCTACAGGGATCTTTCGGCCGTGTGACGATGATTATGCGCCACTTGCGCCGTATCGCTAGGGGAATGTCGCATTCCGATCGAGCGCCCCGCCGCCGCCCAGGTCAGCGCCCCGCGCCCCGCGCGCCCCGCGCTCCGCCGCGCCGACGGTGCCCCTGCCGGGAGCCGGGCGACGGACCGTCCGGGGCTACGGCGCGTGCGGGGGCGGGGCCCCGCCCGGACCGTACCGAGGCCCCGCGCACGGGTGGCCGGCGCCTACGACGACCTGACGAGGCGGTCCGGGCAGCCACCGTGCCCGGCCGTCGGCGTCCCGAGGCGCACGCGCGCGGTCCCCGCTCCCCGATCCGCGGGAGCCCGGCGTCCCGCACCGCACCGACCCCGGGCAGTGCATCCGCATACGTCGCCCCGCGTACCGCAAGGCCATCGCCGCCCTCCTGCGGGCGGGCCGGGGAGGACGGGGCCGGCCCGGAGACGGCCATGCGCCCCGGCACGGCCCACCCCGGCCCGGGGGAACGGTTGTCCGGAAGGCGGTAATGGGCTCTACTGCTGTCCAGCCCCACCGGGGCATATTCGCGGGAGGGGCCAGCATGACAGCGGACCGGCGCACGGACCGGCGAGCACGACGCAGAACGCGCGGCGCGGAGCGGGCGGCGGGACCCGTGTCGCACCGGCGCCGGCCGGCCGTGCGCGGCGGCCGGCCCCTGCTGACCCTGCTGCTCTCCGCCTTCCTCCTCGTCGGCGTCTGCGCCGCCACCGGCATCGCCTGGGACCCGCTCAGCGGGGATCCCGCGCGGAACGCCACCGCCCGCGGCCCCGCCCTCCCGCAGCCCACCGGTTCCGCACCCGGCGCCACCGGCCCTGCCGAGTCCGCACCGCCGGACCGGAGCCCGGCGCCCACCAAGGGCGCGGCGGGGAAGGGCGATCCCGAGGGGGCCGTGGACTCCGGGGCCGTGCGCCCCGCCGGCGCGCTGCCCTTCGACATGCCCCAGCCGGCCTCCCTGCGCTCCGGCGAAGCGGGCAGGAAGCTGGTGTTCGCCCACTACTTCACCCCGTACCCGCTGTCCCTCGACAACGCCCGCGCGGACAACGACTACTACACCCGCAACTACCTCGACCCCGACGGGGAGAGCGGCAAACACGGCCGCTACGGCGGCCTGCTGCGCGACCGCCCCCTGCCCGTGGCACCCAGGACCGGCGACTGGGAGTACGCCAACCTCCAGCAGGAGGTCCGCACCGCCCGGGCCGCCGGCATCGACGGTTTCACCCTCGACCTGCTCTCCCTCTCCGGCAAGAACTGGGACCGCTCCAACCTGCTCATGGCCGCCGCCCGTTCCGTCGACCCCGCCTTCAAGATCATGCTGATGCCGGACATGACCTCCCTGAAGACGGACGACCCCCGCGTGCTCGCCGAGGCGGTCGCCACGCTCGCCGACGCCTCCGCCGCACACCGGCTCCCCGACGGCCGGCTCGTCGTCTCTCCCTTCAAGGCGGAGGCGAAGGACGTGGCCTGGTGGACCGAGTTCATCCGCGTCCTCAAGGCCGACCACGGCATCCGCACGGCCTTCGTACCGCTCTTCCTCGACTTCGGCGCCCACAGCGGCGCGTTCGCCCCGATCAGCCACGGCTTCTCCGAATGGGGCAGCCGCAGCTACGTCGGCCAGGAGAGCTCCGCGCGCGACGTCCAGCGGGCCCACGGCATGGGCAAGATCTGGATGCAGCCCGTCTCCGTCCAGGACGCCCGCCCCAACCAGGGCATCTACGACGAGGCCGGCAACACCGCGACCCTGCGCGCCACCTGGACGCGCGCCATCGAGGACGACGCCGACTGGGTGCAGCTCACCACCTGGAACGACTACTCCGAGGGCAGCCAGTTCGCGCCGTCCCTGCACAACGGGCACGCCTACCTCGACCTGACCTCCTACTACCTGACCCGGTTCAAGACGGGCGGCTGGCCGAAGATCGTCCGGGACACGCTGTACCTCAGCGCGCGCACGCAGTTCGCGGACGCCGACCCCACCGGCGACCAGTCGCTGGTGATGTCCCTGCGCAAGGGCAGCGCCCCGTCCCGCGACACGGTGGAGGTGCTCAGCTTCCTCACCGGGCCTGCGGTCGTGCGGACGGAGGTCGGCACGTCCCGGGGCAGCCACGAGGCCCCCGCCGGAATCCACTCCGAGCTGCTGCCGCTCAAGGCGGGCACCAGCTCCGCCCGCGTCAGCCGGGACGGCGGGACGGCGGCGGAGGTCGACCTGCCGTACCGGGTGGACTCCGAGGTGGAGGTCCAGGACCTCCAGTACTACGCGGCGACCAGCGGCCGCGAACCCTAGGACGTGTCGTCAAGTCCCTTCTGGCCGGCGGGGCCGCCCTGCCGGCGGCCGACGCCACTTCGACGACGCTCCCCGAGGTGCACGGTTCCGGCCGCGGTGGCGGCGGCGGTGTTCCCAGGGCCCGGGGCCGCGGGGGATGATCCGGGCGACAGCCGCGCCGCACCCCGGAGGTCCCGTGACCGAGACGACCCGCCCCGCCGACCGCCGCGCCGAGCCGCCCGCGGGGGAGGGGCCCGGCGAGTTCCCCGGCGGGCCCGCCCTGTTCCGCCTCGACCCGGGCGTCGCGCACCTCAACCACGGCTCCTTCGGAGCGGTCCCCGTACCCGTCCAGGAGGCCCAGGCCGCGCTGCGCGCCGAGGTGCACGCCGACCCCGACGCCTTCTTCATCGCCGTACCGGAACGCCTCGAAGGGGCCCGTGCCCGGATCGCCGCGCACCTCGCCGCCGATCCCGACGGCCTCGCCTTCATCGCCAACGCCACCGAAGGCGCCCACCTCGCCCTCGACGCCGTCCCGCTCGCCGACGGCGACGAGATCCTGGTCACCGACCACGGCTACGGCACCGTCACCGCGGCCGCCGCCCGCCGCGCCCCGGTCACCACCGTCGCCCTGGACCCCGCCCTGCCCGACGAGGACGCCGTACGGGAGACCGTGCTGGCCGCGCTGACCCCCCGTACCCGGGTCGCCGTACTCGACCACGTCAGCTCGCCCACCGCCCGGATCATCGCCTCGCCCCGGCTCCTCGCCGCACTGCGCGAGCGCGGCGTCACCACCGTCGTCGACGGCGCCCACGCCCCGGGCATGCTCGCGGACCCGCTCGCCGGCGGCGCCGACTTCTGGTTCGGGAACCTGCACAAATGGGGCTACGCCCCGTCCGGTACCGCCCTGCTCGCCGTCGCCCCGCAGCACCGCCACCGGGTCCGGGCGCTCGTGCCCTCCTGGGAGGACGGGCACGGGTTCCCCCGCTCCGTGGAGAACCGCGCCACCGCCGACTACACCGGCTGGCTCGCAGCCCCCGAGGGACTCGACCTCATCGAGACCCTCGACGCGGCCAAACTCCGCGCCCACAACAGCGCCCTCGCCGCCCACGGCGCCGCACTGCTCGCCCGGATCCCCGGGCTCACCCCGCTCCCGCACACCGACGGCCTCGCCATGCGCACCCTGCGCCTGCCGCCCGGCGTCGCCGGCACCCCGGACGCCGCCCGCGCGCTGCGCGAGGAGATCGCGGCGCGCGAGCGCATCCGGGTCCTGATCTGGCCCTGGCCGGGCGGCGGCGGCATCCGGATCTGCGGGCAGATCTACAACCGGCCCGAGGAGTACGAACGCCTCGCCGCCGCCCTCCCGGCGTACCTCAGGCGCGCCTGAGCAGGTAGGTGTCCATGATCCATCCCTTGCGGGCGCGGGCCTCCGTGCGGAGTTCCTCGATCCGCCCGGCGACCTCCGCCAGCCTGCCCTGCACCAGGATCTCGTCCGGGGTGCCCACGTAGGCCCCCCAGTAGATGTAGAGGTCCTGGTCCAGGTGGGCGGTGAAGGCGTGCCGTGCGTCCAGCATCACCACCACGTCGTCCACATCGCCCGGCCAGCCCTCGGCCAGCCGGCGCCCGGTGGTGATCTGGACCGGCCGCCCGACTCGGTTCAGGTTCGTCCGGTGCCGCGCCAGCAGCGCGGAGATGCTGCTGATGCCCGGTACGACCTCGTGCTCGAAGGCCACCCGCCCGCGCTCCAGCACCTCGTCGAGGATCGCCAGGGTGGAGTCGTAGAGCGAGGGATCGCCCCACACCAGGAACGCCCCGGTCTCGCCCTCCGCCAGGTCCTCCGCGATGAACCGCTCGAAGAGCCCGGCCCGCGCGCTGCGCCAGCCGTCCACCGTCGGGGTGTAGTCGGCGGGCGTCCGGTCCCGGTCCGGGTCGCGGCCCTCCACGAGCCGGTGGCCGGGGCGGGCGTGCGCGTCGAGCATCGCGCGCCGCAGCCCGGTCAGGTCCGCCTTCTCCTCGCCCTTCTCCAGGATGAGGAATGCGTCCGCCGCGCCGATCGCCCTGACCGCCTGGAGGGTCAGATGGTCCGGGTCGCCCGCGCCTATGCCGATCACTGAGAACTTCTTCACCCGGCTATTGTGCCCACCATGCGTGTCGCCCTGTTCGTCACCTGCGTCAATGACGCGCTGTACCCGAGGACCGGCATCGCCGTCGTACGCCTCCTGGAGCGGCTCGGGGTCGACGTGGACTTCCCGGAGGACCAGAGCTGCTGCGGGCAGCCGCAGTACAACACGGGCTACCGGCACGAGAGCGAACCGCTGCTGCGACGCACCGCGGCTGCCTTCGCCGGCTACGCGTACGTCGTCACCCCGTCCGGCTCCTGCGCCGCGATGCTCCGCGAGCACTACCCGCGGATCGGCCGGAAGGCGGAACGCGAGGGACGCGGCACCGCCCTGGCGGACGCGGCCCGCTCCCTCGCGCCGCGCGTGTACGAGCTCAGCGAGTTCCTGGTCGACGTGCTCGGCGTGACCGACGTCGGCGCGTACTTCCCGTACACCGTTACCTACCACCCCTCCTGCCACGGCCTGCGCGGCCTGGGACTCGGGGACCGGCCCCGGCGGCTGCTCGCCGCCGTCAGGGGCCTGCGGCTGGTCGAGCTGCCGGGAGCCGAGGAGTGCTGCGGATTCGGCGGCACCTTCGCCGTCAAGAACCCGGACGTCTCCGTCGCCATGGGCGCCGACAAGATCGCCTCCGCGGCCGCCACCGGGGCCGAGGTGCTGTGCGGCTCCGACAACTCCTGCCTCGCCCACCTCGACGGCCTCCTGCGTCGGGCGGCGGACCCGGCACCGGGCACGCCCGGCGGCTCCCCGCCCCGCTCCCTGCCCCGCACGCTGCACCTCGCCGAGATCCTCGCCGCGACCGAGGAGAAGGGGCCCCTGCCATGACCGGTGGCACGTACCTCGGCATGCCCGCCTTCCCCGCCGCCGCGCGCGACGCCGTACGCGACGGCGTCCTGCGCGCCAACCTCCGCCGCGCCACGCACACCATCCGCGACAAGCGGGCGCGGGCCGTCGCCGAGCTGGCCGACTGGGACCGGCTGCGGGCCGCGGGCGCAGCCGTGAAGGACCACACCCTGCGCCATCTCGACCACTACCTGCTGCAGTTGGAGGCGGCGGTGACGGCCGCGGGCGGAACCGTCCACTGGGCCGTCGACGCCGACGAGGCCAACCGGATCGTCACGGAACTCGTCCGTGCGACCGGCGAGCGCGAGGTCGTCAAGGTCAAGTCGATGGCCACCCAGGAGATCGGCCTCAACGAGGCACTGGAGGCCGTCGGAATCGCCGCCTACGAGACCGACCTCGCCGAACTCATCGTCCAGCTCGGCCACGACCGGCCCTCGCACATCCTGGTCCCCGCCATCCACCGCAACCGCGCCGAGATCCGCGACCTCTTCCGCACCGGGATGGGACGCCTGGGCCGCCCGGCCCCCGACCCGCTCGGCGACGACCCGCGGGAGCTGGCCGAGGCGGCCCGGCTGCACCTGCGCGAGAAGTTCCTGCGCGCCAAGGTCGCCGTCTCCGGCGCCAACTTCATGGTCGCCGAGACCGGCACCCTGGTCGTCTTCGAGTCCGAAGGCAACGGCCGGATGTGCCTGACCCTCCCCGAGACCCTGATCTCGGTCGTGGGCATCGAGAAGGTCGTCCCCACCTTCCGCGACCTGGAGATCTTCCTCCAGACCCTGCCGCGCTCCTCGACCGCCGAGCGCATGAACCCGTACACCACCATGTGGACGGGGCTGGGGCCGTCGCGCGGGGCGGACGCCGACGGGCCGTCCGCCTTCCACCTCGTCCTCCTCGACAACGGCCGCACCGACACCCTCGCCGACGAGACCGGCCGCCAGGCCCTGCGCTGCATCCGCTGCTCGGCCTGCCTCAACGTCTGCCCCGTCTACGAGCGGGCCGGGGGCCACGCCTACGGATCGGTCTACCCCGGCCCCATCGGCGCCGTGCTGAGCCCCCAACTGCGCGGCACCGAGAGCGACATCGACGCCTCGCTGCCCTTCGCCTCCACCCTGTGCGGCGCCTGCTACGAGGTCTGCCCGGTCGCCATCGACATCCCCGAAGTCCTCGTCCACCTCCGCGAACGGGTGGCCCAGGGCGGCCCGGTGACCCGCGACGGCATCCGCGTACGGATCCGCCCCGCGCACGGGCACACCGCCGAACGCGCCGCCCTGCGGGCCGCCCGGCTGCTCCTGGACCGCCCCGGGGCCCTGCGCGCGGGGGAGCGGCTGCTGGCCCGCGCCCGCAGACTGGCGCCGCGCCGGCTGCCCGGCCCCGGCCGGGCCTGGACCGACACCCGCGAGCTGCCGTCCCCGCCCGCCGAGTCGTTCCGAGACTGGTGGACCCGGGAGCGGGGGACCCGCCGATGACCAGTAGGGACCGCATCCTGTCCCGCATCCGCCGGGCCGTGCCGCGGCCGGGACCGGACCGGCTCGCCGCTCCGGACGTCCCGCGGGACTACCTGCGCGTCCACGGCACGCGCACCCCGGGCGAGCGCGTCGACCTGCTCGCGGCGAACCTCGCCGAGTACCGGGCGCTGGTCCACCGCACCGACGAGGAGGGGCTGGCGCCCCTGCTGGCGCGCCTGCTCGCCGCACGCGGCGCCCGCAGCGTCCTCGTCCCGCCCGGACTGCCGCCGCACTGGCTCATCGCGGCCGACCCGACCCGGGTCCACGACCGGGCGGCCGCCACGCCGCAGGAGCTGGACCTCGTCGACAGCGTGGTCACCGGCTGCGCCCTGGCCGTCGCCGAGACCGGAACCATCGTCCTCGACGGCGCCCCCGACCAGGGCCGGCGCCGCATCACCCTGATCCCGGACCACCACGTCTGCGTGATCCGCGCACCGGACCAGGTGGTGGACTCCGTACCGCAGGCACTGGAACGGCTCGACCCCGCCCGCACCCTGACCTGGATCTCGGGGCCCTCCGCCACCAGCGACATCGAGTTGGACCGGGTGGAGGGCGTCCACGGGCCCCGCACCCTGGAGGTCGTCCTCCTCTGCGCACAATGAGGGCATGCCATCCCACATCGCCCTGACCGCCCTCGTGGTCCACGACTACGACGAGGCCATCGACTTCTACACGCGGGCCCTCGGCTTCGACCTCGCCGAGGACACGGCCCGCCCCGACGGCTCGCGGTGGGTGGTCGTCCGGCCGCCCGGTGCCACCGAAGCCGCCCTGCTGCTGGCCCGCGCCAAGGACGAGGCGCAGCGCTCCCGCGTCGGCGACCAGACCGGCGGCCGCGTCGGCTTCTTCCTCCACACCGACGACTTCGCCCGTGACCACGCCCGGATGACCGCGGAGGGCGTCCGCTTCCTGGAGGCCCCGCGCCACGAGCCGTACGGCTCCGTGGCCGTCTTCGAAGACCTGTACGGCAACCGCTGGGACCTCCTCCAGCCCGCCGTTCCGTAACCCTCAGGGCACGCGGCCCAGGCGCGGGGCCTCGCGTGCGGCGTCGACGGCCGGCCCGGACCGCTCCACCCGGCCCGCCAGCTCCCGGGCCCACCGGACCAGGCCCGGCACGTCGACCCCGTACGGGTCCCCGGCGAGCCCCTCGATCCCGTCGGCCCCGCGCCGCAGCAGCCGGGCCCCGCCGACCGCGTTGCCGCGGGCGGCGTGCGTCAGCCCGACCGCGAGCTGCGCGAGCCCCCGCCACAGCGGGGCCGCGGCCTGCGGCCCCGACTTCCACGCGTCCTCGAACACCTCGTGCGCATGGAACGGCATCCCCGCGTCCAGCAGCCGCTGCGCCTCCCGCACCGTCTCGCCGGCCGACCGCACGACCCCCTCGGGCTGCCGCTCCACACCGGCCGCCCCGTAGTCCAGCGGCCGTCCCAGCCCGTCCCTCGGCCGGGCGTTCCTCGCCCGCCCCTCAACGTCCCGATCCCGTGCGTTCACCACCCCATCCTCCCCCTCGCCGATTACCCGTGCATGCACACCCCTCGGCGTGGGGTAATGTTCTGCATGTGCCGCCGAGCACGGGGAAACCCGCAGGTCGAAGGTACATCGGGACGTGGCGCAGCTTGGTAGCGCACTTGACTGGGGGTCAAGGGGTCGCAGGTTCAAATCCTGTCGTCCCGACCATGCGGAAACGCAGGTCGAAGGCCGTTCTCTCACCTTGAGAGGACGGCCTTTCGTGCGTCCGTACGTCGTGCGTGGTCGGTTCGTCATGGCGCCGGGCTCGCCGCGTCACGTGTCAGGGCGGTGAGCAGCCCCCGGGCCTTTCGGAGGGAGCGGGGCCGGGGAGGGTCCTGCCAGGGATCCTCCCTGAGCAGGCCGTCGACGGTGGGGAGGGTCCAGCGGCGGGCGGTGAGGTCCGGATCGTCGAGGTCGCCCCAGGCGAGCGGGGCCGCGACGGGGGCGCCGGGGCGGGCGCGGACGGCGTAGGGGGCGACGGCGGTCTGGGCGTAGGCGTTGCGCCCGATGTCGAGGTAGAGGCGGCCGCGGCGGGCCTTCTTCCGGGCCTCGGTGGTGAACCGGTCGGGATGGCGGGCGGCCAGCACGTCGGCGACACCGCGTGCGAAGACGCGTACGTCGTCGGCGGGGGTTCGGCGGTCGAGGGCGACCACGACGTGGAGGCCGCGGGAGCCCGTGGTCATGAGCAGGGACGGCAGTTCCAGCTCGTCCAGGAGCTGGTGGAGGCCGAGCGCGGCGTCCCGCACCGGGGCGAAGTCCTCGCCGGCCGGGTCGAGGTCGAACACCAGCCGGTCCGGACGGTCGGGCCGGTCGGCCTTGGAGAGGAAGCGGTGCGGGGTGGTGCACGCCTGGTCGGCGAGGTAGAGCAGGGTGGCGGTGTCGTCGCAGATCGCGTAGGTGACGGTGCCGCCCTCCTTGGGCAGCTCGGCACGGTGGATCCAGTCCGGGAAGTGGTCAGGGACGTCCTTCTGCATGAAGGCCGGGCCGTCGATCCCGTGGGGATGCCGCTCCAGCATGAGGGGCCGCCCGCGCAGGTGGGGCAGCATGCGCGGGGACACCGTGCGGTAGTAGTCGGCGAGGTCGGCCTTGGTGATGCCGTCACCCGGGAAGAGCACCTTGTCCGGGCGGCTGATCCCGACGGTGCGGCGGCCGGCCCGGATGCGCTCCGGCTGCGTGGGCTGCTTCTTCGGGGTCATCAGGCCCTCCCGGCCGGTTGCTCCCGGACCACCTCGTGTGCCGGCCTGTCGTCGCGCAGCCCCGAGCAGCGGGGGTGTCGCAGCAGTCCGGCGGTGGTCCGTTCGGTGAAGGCGATCGGCGCGACCAGCTCGGGACGCACCCGGTGGACGGCCCGTTCCCGGACATCACCGGCGGCGGCCGGGCGCAGCAGACGCCGCTGCTCCGCCGGGAGCCGGTACAGGGGCGGGGTGCCGGCATCGGCTCTCCCTGCTGCCACCGCATCCTCCTCCCGTGGTCCGGCGGGCCTCCCTGTCCGCGCGGATACCCGGCATTCCCGCCTCCACCCTCGGCGCGCCCTCCGTCTCACCGGCTCGGGCGGTCGGACGACCTGGGCGCCGGGGGCCCGCCCTACCCGAGGGCTGCGTTCTCCTTGCCCAACAGGTCCAGCAATTGTGCCCGGCGGAGGGCGGCGACCGGTTCGAGCAGGTCGGGGTGGCGCAGCAGGGGCGCGGCGTCGTGTTCGTGTGCGCCGGGGCGGGTGAGGCGGGTGAGCTCGCCGGCCTGGCCGCGGTCGGCACGGTGTTGGGCGGCCGCGGCGAGGTCGGGGGCGGCGAGGAGGCAGGCGGCCCAGCTGACGACGCTCTCGTCGACCCAGGTGCGCCAGTCGGCGTCGGACGCGTCGCTGTCGTGGTCGGCACCGGTCAGCCAGTCCAGGCGGGAGCTTCCGCCCGGGCCGAGCAGGTGCAGGAGTTCCGCGTCGAGCGGGGTCGGGTAGCGCAGGGCAGCGGCGAGGGTGACGGCCTGCCGGGCCTGGGCCTCGGCCAGGGCCCGGCTGAAGGCGCCCGGGGCGGGCGGGAAGGCGGTCAGCAGCCAGCGGGTGCCTGCGGCTATGACGGGAGTGAGATCGGCGGACACGGCGGCTTCCTCGGGGCGTGCTCGCACCGGTCCGTGCCGGTTCCGCGAGCTGCGGCGCGAAGCTGCGCCGCTCCGCTGGTGGCCGACCAGCCTAGCCCGCAGGTGCAGGCCTGCGGCATGACGCACGTCACCGTCCGTCCGGGGCGGCGGCCCGCCGCCCCGGGCCGGTCGTCAGGACTTGCCGCGGCCGGTCACGAAGTCGCGTGCCCGGTCGACCAGGCCGGCGCCCGGTGCGAGGAGCTTGCTGGCCGCGGGGCTGCTGGGCGCGGCGGGGTGCGGGCGGGTGGGCGCCATGGACTTGGCACGGCGGATCTTGTCGCCGAGCTCGTCCAGTTGCTGCGGGGTACAGGCCCTTCGCAGCATCGGGAAGAGGTTGGTCTCCTCGTCCTGGACGTGGGCGGTGACCTCGTCCATGAGCTGCCGCAGGAGCGGGCTCATCTGCGCGTCGTCGGTGTCCATCTTCTCCAGTTGCTTGAGCATCTTCTCGACGCGGGCGTGGTCCTGGATCTCCTTGTCCGCCATCGGCCCGCCGCCTTCGACGTGCTCGCGTACCGCCGGGTAGAGGTACTGCTCCTCGGCGACCGAATGGCGTACCAGCTCGATGGTGACCTCGTCGATGAGATCGCGGAGCTCCTGACCGCCGCCGGCCATGCTCCGCATGCGGCCGAACATCTCCGCCACCTCCCGGTGGTCGGCCATCAGCTCGTCGATCACGTTTCCGCCGTGTCCCATGTCGCCTCCGTGTGTGTGGTTCGGGTCGGGGCCGCTGCGGCCCGATCGGATCGGTTCCCCGCCCGATGCGCGGGCGCCCGGTCGCGCGGGGCCTCTCACCCGCTCGGGGGAGGCGGCCACCCTGCCGCGGGGACGACGAACCGGCAGGCCCGCTGCACCTGCCGGTACGAGCGCTGGTCCGGGGCTACGGCAGGGGTGTTCCGCCGGTGGCGTTGACGATCTCGCCGGTGATGTAGGACGCCGAGTCGGAGGCGAGGAAGACGTACGCCGGTGCCATCTCGGCGGGCTGTGCGGGCCGGCCGAGCGGCGACTGCTCGCCGAACTTCGTCGGGTCGGGCATCGTCGCCGGGATGAGGGGGGTCCAGACCGGTCCGGGTGCGACGGCGTTGGCCCGGATGCCGCGTCCGGCGAGCATCTGGGCGAGGTTGTGGGTGAAGGAGATGATCGCGGACTTGGTCATGGCGTAGTCGAGGAGGTGCGGGCTGGGCTGGTAGCCCTGCACGGAGGCGGTGTTGATCACGGAGGCGCCGCGCGGCATGTGGGCGAGGGCGGCCTTGGTGAGCCAGAACATCCCGTACAGGTTGGTCTTCATCACCCGGTCGAACTGCTCGGTGGTGATCGCCTCGATCCCGTCCGGCTGGGCCATCTGGTAGGCGGCGTTGTTGACGAGCAGGTCGATGCCGCCCAGTTCGCCGACGGTCTTGTCGACGAGTGCGGTGCACTCGTTCTCGTTGCGGATGTCGCAGGCGACCGCCACCGCTGTGCGTCCGGCGTCGCGGATCAGCCGTACGGTCTCCTCCGCCTCCGCGGCTTCCTCGGGGAGGTGGGTGAAGACGACGTCTGCGCCTTCCCGGGCGAAGGCCAGGCAGACGGCCCGGCCGATCCCGGAGTCGCCGCCGGTGACCAGCGCCTTGCGGCCGCCCAGCAGGCCATGCCCCTGATAGGTGTCCTCGCCGTGGTCGGGGCGGGGATCCATCGCCCCGGTGGAGCCGGGATGCTCCTGATCCTGCTCGGGGAACGGGGGACGGGCGTGCAGGGACACGGGATCGGTGAGACGGGGCTGGTCGTGGGAGGACATCGCGGTCTCCTTCCGGCGGGTCGGAATGGTCAGACGGAGGGTGGGCGGGCGGTTGAGCCGCCGTGGACGAACACCCGCCGGGCTCCCGTCGCGTCCGGTGTTCTCTGCGGGCCTCGGCCAGCAGGTCGGCGCGGCGGCGGGCGGCGGCGCGCGGCGGCGAGGTTCCGGGGAGGGCGCCCACGACGTCCGGCTACCCCGATCGTCAGGTCGTATCCGGCCCCGGACGCGGTCCGCCGGCCGTGGCGGATCTGCCCGGGCGGGTGGCGGCGGTCGGGGATCCGGGCTCGGCGACCGCACAGGCCCGCCCGCCCGGATGTGCCGCGTGCTCGCTCGGAACCGCCACCGGCCCTCTCGGCGGAGCCCGCACGGCGTGGCCGACGCCGGAGAGCCCGGGTGACCCAGCAGACTGCGTGCACCCCCGCTTCGTGTCCTTTCCCGGATGGAGGACCCATGCTGCTGACCCATGCCTTCGATGAAGGCGTCCTCGTCGTGCGCCTCGTCCCTGCCCTGGCCGTACGCCACCGCGCGACCGTCGTCCTGGCCGTTGAGGAACTCCTGCGAGCCCACCGACCGGCTCACCTCGTCGTGGTGGTCGAGGAAGCGTGGACACCAGCGGTGTTCAGCACGGTCCTGCGCTCCCACCGGACAGCCCAGGAGCACCACGTCGGTTTCGCCCTCGTGACGGCCTCGCCCCACGCCGCCGACCAGCTCCGCGCGAACGCCTCCGGTCACGTCCGCGTCCACTCCTCTCTGGCCGGGGCGCTGTCGGACGCGTGTGCGCGATCCGTCGCACCGACGGGCGTCGGTCCGCGCCCGTGAGCCGCGGTGGTGCTCCCGGGTCCGGCCGCGGGCCGGCTCGGTGGAAGGAGGAGCGAGGGCAGCACGGCACTCGTCGCGACCCTCGTTCGTCGTCGGACGAGCCGCGCCCGTCCGGAACGCACCCCTACGCCGCGGCACCCCTACGCCGCGGCACCCGTGGCAGGCGTGACCGGCACGCGGCAGGGCAGACGCCGGGGTGTCGCCGGACGAGAGGAGAACGGAACGTGGCTGCGCCCACCCCTCCGCCCCGCATCACCGCCACCGTCGTGCGACCGCTCGGAACGCCCGTGCCACTCGGCTTCCTGGCGCTGGCAGCGGGAGCCTTCGTCACCGCCGGCCTGCAGCTCGGCTGGGTGCCGCCTGTCGAACGGCACGCCGTGGCCGCAGTCATGATCGCATTCGCCTTTCCGCTGCAGCTCCTGGCGGCCGTACTGGGCTTTCGAGCCAGGGACACCGCCTTCGGTACGGCCATGGCAGTGCTGGCCGGGAGCTGGCTGGTGCAAGGAGCACTCCTGGGGAGCGGGCCCGTGCCCGGCACGCGGCACGTCCTCGGCCTGTTCCTGCTGGTCACCGCAGTGAGCCTGCTCGTACCGATCGCCGCCGCCGGCACCGGCAAGATTGCGGCGACCGCCGTCATCGCATGCGCCGCGCTGCGGCTGTGCGCGGCTGGGCTGCACGAGTTGACCGGGGCTCCCGGCTGGCAGGACACCGCCGGCGTCATCGGGCTCGTCCTGACGGCCGCGGCCCTGTACGCTGCCGCCGCCCTCGCCCTGGAAGACGCCCGGCACCGCCCCGTCCTCCCCGTGGGACGCGCAGGCCTGCGCTCCGACGCGATCCACCGGGGAGCCGAGCCGGGGGAGCGCCCGGAACTCTGACGGGGAGCCCCGCGCCCTCCGGGCCGGGGATCGCCGGTACGCAAGCGCACGGCAGCAGCCAGCAGTTCACGCCGGGAGCCCGGCCCTCCACCGCGGGATCTTGCCCTGCCTCCCTCCCTGCGTCAGACGAAGGCCCGGGGTTTCGGGCCGAGCCGCTCGGGCAGAAGCCGACTGCCGTCGGGCCGGTGCCTCACGGGACCGGTCGAGGGCGTACGCACAGGATCCCGGGCTGGAAGGCGCGGTCATGGACGCGGACGCGGGTGCTGCCTCGGCCACCGACAGGGGCCAGGGGTACGACGCGACTCCCTACCTCCCCTCGCACGGCGGGCTGGCGGTTCTGCGCCGGGCGGCGGGCGACTGCCGCGGGTGTCCGCTGTTCCTCGATGCCACGCAGACGGTTTTCGGAAAGGGGCCGGCCAGGTCGCGGCTGATGCTGGTGGGGGAGCAGCCCGGCGACCGGGAAGACGTGAAGGGGGAGCCCTTCGTGGGCCCGGCGGGGCAGCTCCTGCGCCGTGCGCTCGACGAGGCCGGGCTGGGTGACGAGAAGGCGTACCTCACCAATGTGGTGAAGCACTTCAAGTTCACACCGGCCCCGCGCGGCAAGCGCCGGATCCACAAGGCCCCGAGCCTGCGGGAGATGACCGCGTGCAGGCCCTGGCTGGCGGAGGAACTGAGACTGGTCGCTCCCGAGGTGCTGGTGGTGCTGGGAGGAACAGCCGGCAAGTCGTTGCTGGGGTCGTCGTTCCGCGTGGGTGAGCGGCGGGGTGTCCTCCTGCCGATGCCGGACACCTTCGGAGGGCGGTTCGGATCCGCCCCGGGCAGCTGCTGGCCACGGTCCACCCCTCCGCCGTCCTGCGGGCCGACGACCGCGAGGCGGCCTTCGCCGGTTTGGTGGCCGATCTGTCCCTGGCTGCCGCCGCGCTGCGGTAGGGGCGCGGGCGCCTCCGCCAGGCGCACAGCCCTTGCCCAGAGTGGGTCCCACGAGATGCCACGGCGTCCGGCCCCTCCTCCCGAGGGTGGCCGTGGGCCCGTCGGAACCGAGGGAAGGCGAGGCAGAGTATGGACAGCGCGGTACAGGCCGACCTGACGGGCAAGCAGGCCCTGGTCACCGGCGGGGCCCGGGGGCCGGGCGCAGCCATCGCGCGGCGGCTCGCCGCGGCCGGCGCATCCGCCGCCGACCGGACCTGGACGGAAGCGGGTCCCTGCGCGGCGAGCAGGTCCGGGCTGCAGGCGTTCACCCACACCCTGCTCAAGGAGGCCCAGCGGGACTGCACCGGCACCGGTGTCACCGGGATCATCGCCGGCGGAATGGACACCGCCTCCATCATGGACCGGTTCCCGGACACCGACACCACTCTGCTCCGGACCCCGGACGTCTGCGCCGACACGGTCATCTACGCGCTGTCGGTACCCGCCGGAAGCGTGGTCGGGGAACCGGTCGTGGTGCCGCGCCGGGAACCGTCCTGGCCGTGACGGGAGGTTCGACCATGATCAGTCCTCTGGATTTCTCCCCCGCCACGGCGGTGGTCACCGGTTCCGACTCGGGGATCGGCCGCGCCGTCGCCGTGCACCTGGCCACGGCCGGGCTGGACGTCGGCATCACCTGGCACGAGGACGAGGAAGGGGCCGAGCGCACGGCCCAAGAGGTCCGGGCGCGTGGCCGGTGTGCCCTGCTCGCCCGGCTCGACCTCACCGACCTGCCCGCCGCCGCCGACGTCATCGACCGACTCGCCGACGGGCTCGGGCGCATCGACGTGCTCGTGAACAACGCGGGCACCGGAACCGCCACGCCTTTCCTGGACCTGGACCTGACCACCGTCCGTCGGGTCCTCGACGTCGACCTCGTGGGTCCGCTGTTGTGCGGTCAGCGGGCCGCCCGGCACATGATCCAGCAGGGCACCGGCGGGCGGATCGTCAACGTCACCTCGGTTCACGAGCACCAGCCGCGGGTGGGCGCGGGCCCCTACTGCGCCGCCAAGGGCGGACTGGGCCTCCTCACGCAGGTGATGGCACTCGAACTCGCCGAACACGGAATCACCGTGAACGCGGTGGCCCCCGGGGAGATCGCCACCCCCATGACCGGCCAGGGGGACGAGGACGTGCGTACGGAACTCCGGCCGGGCGTCCCCGCGGGCCGGCCCGGCGACGCCCACGAGGTCGCCGCCGTCATCGCCTTCCTGGCCGGGCCCTGGGCTTCGTACGTCACCGGTGCCTCCTGGGTGGTGGACGGAGGCATGCTGCGGATGGGGCCGATGGCCGGGTCGCACATGGACCACGACCGGTGGCGCCGACCCTGAGCGCCGCCCCGTCGTCCGCCCGGGCGTCGGACAGCGCGCTCACACCGGTTCGTTCGCCTCCGGCGGCGGTCGCGGGATCACCACGGCGGCCGTGGACCCGCTCACGGGGGCGCTCACCGTACTGAGCGTCGTGGACGGTCTCGAAGACACCCCGGGTACCGGATCACCGCCGGCGGTCTCGCTCCGCTCGGGCGGCCCGTCCCCGTCGACGGCCTCGGTCCCGCAGCCGACCATCTGCCGGGGGGAGGCGAGGGCGTTCCCGGGTAGACGGGCCGTGACGAGAGGAGTCCCGGTATGGGCGACCTGCTGATCGGAACCTGTTCATGGACGGACAAGGAACTGGTGGCCGGCGGTTGGTACCCACCCGGGCGGCGTGACCCGGAGGGGAGGCTGCGGTACTACGCCGAACGCTTCTCCGTCGTGGAGGTCGACGCCGGCTACTACGCACTCCCCAGCGAGCGCAACAGCGTGCTCTGGAGCGAACGCACGCCGCCGGGCTTCCGTTTCGACGTCAAGGCGTTCTCCCTCCTCACGGGCCACCCGACCCGCACGGCGGCGCTGCCCGCCGATCTGCGCGACCTCGACCGCGGGGACCCGGAGCTGCTCGACGAGGTCTGGCACCGTTTCGGCGCCGCCCTGCGGCCCCTCCACGAGTCCGGCAGGCTGGGCGCCGTCCTGTTCCAGTTCCCGCCGTGGTTCGGGCCGGGCCCCAGGGCGGAGAACGTGCTGCACGCCACCAGGAAGCGGGCGCACCAGTGGCCGATGGCCGTGGAGTTCCGTCATCCCGACTGGTGGCGCGAGGACCGGCAGGAGCGCACCACTGCCCTGTTGCAGGACCTCGATGCCACCGCGGTCGTCGTGGACACGGCCCAGGGGCTGCCCACCTCGATGCCCGCCGTCACACCCGTGACGTCGACGAAGCTCTCCGTGGTCCGCTTCCACGGCCGCAGCACCGCCTGGGGGACCGGGAGCAAGCAGGACCGCTTCCGCCACCGCTACACGCGGGCGGAACTGGCCGCCTGGCTGCCCCGCCTGCGCCACCTGGAGGAGCGGACCGAGCGGCTGCACGTCCTGTTCAACAACTGCTGCGGCGACGCAGCCGTACGGTCCGCCGAGACGCTGCGCGGTCTGCTGGAGGGCTGCTCCTGACGAAGTCTTCCGGGTCCCGCCGCTGCACGCCGCAACGTGCCGACCGGCCCCGCACCCGTGAATCGTGCCGACCGCCGGGTGCGCCGCACCCGATGCCGCTAGCCTCTCTTCCTGTCACCGTAGGGTCGGCGAGCGGGTGGGTGAGGTGTGGCGAACGATATGGCGGCGTTCCGCCGTATGGAACGTCAGTTACGGGGCGAGGCCGCCCGGGCCGACTACCTGATCGACCTGTCGAACGTCGTGCGCGACAGGGAACTCGGCGGCCGCACCGCGCGCTCGCTCCAACGGCTGCGACTCGTGCTCACGGCGCTGCGCGAGTGGACCGGGGACGCGGAGGCGACCGTCCACGCCATCGCCGACGACAACCTGCTGGACCCACGGTCCGCCCCGGACTACCCCGACCCCCGCGAACTCGCGCTGCTGCGCGACTGGCTGGACCGCGGCCTGATCGCCTCGATCGCCAAGGCGGACCCGGACCTGCTCGACCACGCGAAGGTGCTCGGCACCCGGGTCATCAGCCGCGACCTCTTCCGGGGGCACCGGGCGGAGCATCCGTGGATCCAGGGCGACCGCGAGCACTTCCTGGAGCCGCTGCGCCGCGCGGACGGCTCGGTCCGGCTGGCGCCGCGCGACATGCGGGTGTTCGCGGACCGGGTGATCTCCCAGGAGGGGGAGCGCGACGACCTCAAGGCGCGGAACCTGCTGGACTTCCGGGGCCGCCCGCGATCGGAGGTCCTGGAGCGGTCGTGGCGCTGTCCCCGTACGCCCTGCAACCCCAGCCCGGCCATCCGGGCCGGCAAGGTGGTCTGCCGGGCCCACGGGACGCTGCTGGCCGACCTCGGGGAGCGGCGTCCCCGGCTGCAACTCAAGATCATGGTCGACGGCGTCTGCCGGGCGTGGGAGAACCTCACCGAGGACGAAGGCCGTGAGTTCGTCCTCGGGCGCGGCCATCTCGCCCGGATCGAGGAGCGCCACCTCCCGGACGGCCGCCGGGCCAGGATCAGCCGGCACCACCTGGTGATCGTGTCGCGGCGGGGCACCCTCAAGGTCCTCGACGCCAGCACCGCCCGCAGCCGTATCCGCACCCTGCGGCCCGGGCGAGAGCCCACGCCCTGGCAGCCCCTTCCGCACGTCGACGAGGTCCCGGAGGGCGCACCGAGGGAGCGGCTGCTGCGGGGATTCGGACCCGACGACGAGATCGAACTCGTCCCCGGGATCGTCCTGCGGCGCAGCGGCCAGAGATGGCCCGGGGAGCGCGGCGACGGCGTACGGGCGAAGCCGCCCGGGCGGGTACGGGGCGTCGAAGAGCTGACCAGCACGGACTGAGCACGCACTGAGCACGGCACGGGAGTCCGTCGGCGGTCCGCGCAGGGCGCTCCCGGACGGGAGCCGGGGCCCGGGGGTTCGCCCGGCACGACGGTACGAGAGCGGGAACGGCCCGGTGGGGACGGCGGGTTGACCCCCGGGGTTCGCCCGCGGGGCCAGAGGGCCGGTGGATCGGTGGATCGGTGGATCGGTGGGAGAGTCGAGTTGGAGCCACTGCGGGAGGACGATCCTGAAACGATCGGCCCGTACCGGTTGTTCGCCCTGCTGGGCCGGGGAGGCTGGGGGAACGTCTACTTCGCGCGCAGCGAGTTCGGCCGCGGGGTGGCGCTCAAGACGATCAGGCCCGAGCACTTGGCGGGGTCGGCGGAGCGCTTCCGCCGCCGCTTCGCCCGCGAGGTCGAGGCGGCCCGGGCGGTCGACAGCACGTACACCGCCCAGGTGGTGGACGCCGACACGCACGCCGCCGAACCCTGGCTGGCCGCCCGGTACATCCGCGGGGTCGACCTGGCGGAGGCGCTCGACCACTGCGGGGCCCCACTGCCCCAGCGGACCTGGCGGGTCCTCGCGACGGGGCTCGCGGACGCCCTGCGCAGCATCCACGCCGCGGACCTGGTCCACCGCGACCTCAAGCTCGCGAACATCCTGCTGGCCGCGGACGGCCCCTACGTCATCGACTTCGGGATCGCCCGGAACCTCGCCCCGGCCGACGGCTTCACACTGACCGGCTCCGGGGCGGCCCCGCGCACCGTCACCTTCGCCTCGCCCGAACAGCTCAGGGACGAGCGGGTGGGGCCCGCGAGCGACGTCTTCGCCCTCGGCGTGGTGCTGGCCTACGCGGCGCTGAACCGGCACCCGTTCGGGCCCGGTTCCGCCGCCGAGATCCAGGCGAACATCCTGCACGGGCACCACCGGCTGGACGGATTGCCGGACGGCGTGGCGAGGATCGTCCTCGCCTGCCTGGAACCGAGGCCGCAGGACCGGCCGACTCCGCAGGAACTCGCCCGGCTGCTGCCGTCGAGCGTGTCGCCCAAGGAGCACGAGTGGCTGCCGCCGGGGCTGCGCGGTGCGCTCGCCGGGCTGTCGGACCTCGCCGTGGACCTCGAAGCGCCGATGCGCCACCGACACGGCCGGCACGGACCGGCGGCCCCTCCCCACCCCGCACGCGCCTCCGCCGCCACGCCCATGCTCATGCCCGTGCCGACGCCCACGCCCACCGCGCCGTCCGTCCGGGCGGTCCGTGAGCGAGCATTCCCGCCGGCGCCACCCGGGGCGTCCGTGCACGAGGCGACCACCCTGCCCCCGACCGGCGGGCCCGCCGCACGGCAGGTGCCGCCGCCGGCGAGTCCGCCGGCGTCCACCGGGGCGAAGGCCGCGGCCCGCAAGGCGTACGCGGGTGAGCCGGGCGCCCGCCACCGGGCCGCCGCCGAAGCAGGGAACTCCGAGGCCATGCGCCAGGTGGCGGCCGCCTGCCGCTCCGTCCGGGACTGGGAGCAGGCCCTGTCCTGGTTCGGGCGCGCGGCCGACGCCGGCAACCCGACCGCCGCCCGGGAGGCCGCCCAACTGATCGAACAGCACCTTCCCGACCTGCGGGACCGGGTCGCGCCCTTCTACCGCAGGGCGGCCGAGGGCGGGGACCTGCACTCGGCGATGCGGCTGGGCGGCCTGCTGGAGCACGAGCCCGGAGGGCTGGCCGAGGCCCTCACGTGGTACGAGAGGGCCGCGGGGCGCAACCATGAGAAGGCCCCCGACGCGGTGGCCCGGGTCCGGGAGCGGCTCGCCCGGGAGCGCCTCGCCCGCGCAGCGGCGTCCGACGGCACACCCGCGAAGACCGTGGACGCCGGGAGCGGCGCGGACGCGGCGCTGATCCACGAGCACCGGGCAGCCGCCCGCGACGGCCGGGTGGAGTCGATGCTGGCGCTGGCGAGCCGGCACCTGGAGGCGAAGCGCGTGCAGGAGGCCCTCACCTGGTACCGGCGCGCCGCCGAGGCCGGTCACGTGCACGCCATGATGTTCTCCGCCCAACTGCTGGCCAACGAGCCCGAGGGGCAGGCCGAGTCCCTCGCCTGGTACCGCAGGGCCGCGGCCGAGGGCAACACCGATGCCATGCACTGCGTCGGGCGGTCGCTGAAGCAGCGGGGCGCCCTGGCGGACGCGCTGGCCCACTTCCGCGTGGCCGCCTCCAAGGGGCACCAGGCCGCCATGATGGACGCGGCGGAGATCCTGGAGCAGACGGGACGGGCCCCCGAAGCGCTGAAGTGGTACGCGCGCGCCGCCGACAAGGGGCACCCGAGGGCCACGCTCGCGGCGGAACGCCTCCGCGCGGAGTCCGTCGGCGCCGGTCCCGCCGGTCCGGCCGAACCGAGGAACGCCCCGGACGTACCCGAGCCCAGGTCCGAGCCGAAGCCGAACCCGAAGCCGAACCCGAAGCCACAGCCGAACCCGAAGCCACAGCCGAACCCGAAGCCGAAGCCCGAGCCGAAGCCAGAGCCGAAGCCCGCGCCGAAGGCGGCCACGGCCCAGCCGGTGCCCAGGAAGGCCGCCGTCGAGGCCGGCGCGAGGAACGATGCCGGGCGGACGCCGCCACGGTCCGCCGCGGCGAAGCCGAAGGCGTCCGCCCGGACCGCCGCACTGCGCACCGAGGCCGTGACGCACGAGCGGCGCGGCCGGCCGCAGGGCGCCCTGCAGTGCCTCCTCCAGGCCGAACGACTCGGCGACCCCACCGTCGGGAAGGACATCATCCGGCTGTACCTGGAGGTGCGCGGCCGGAGCAACAACCCCGCGGAGCGCAAGCAGCACCTGGAGGAGGTGCTACGGCGCTACCGCGAGCTCGCCGACGGCGGGGACGTCGAGGCCATGCTCGCCCTGGTGGGCCTCGACGCACCCAACGCGTTCGGGTGGTGGCAGCGGGCCGCCGAGGCGGGCAGCATCCGGGCCATGCGCAGGCTCGCCCGGGCCCAACTGAAGGCGGGGAGCGACGAGCACGTCCAGGCCGCCCTGTCCTGGCTGCTGGAGGCAGGCAAGGCCGGCGACACGTCCGCCATCCTGGAGGGCGCCCGGGTGCACGAACAGCGCGGCGCGTACGGGAACGCCATCGACTGGTACCGCTGGGCCGAGGAGAACGGTGTGGCCGCCGCGGCCAGGGAGGTGGCGCGGGTGACGGCCGAACACCCGGGGACCGTCGTCTGGCACCGCTGGTCGGAACGCCTGCGCCGTTGGAGGGGGTGACCGGAGCGTCCCCGCGGACGCCCCGGTGGGGCCGCCGTCAGCCGGACGGGGTGAGTTCGCCGGTGAGGGTGTGGTGGAGGCTTGCGCTGGGGCCGTTGAGACCGGTGATCTCGACCGTCTTGCCGCGCTGGGCGTAGCGGTGCTCGATCGCGTCGAGCGCGGCCACCGAGGAGGCGTCCCAGATGTGGGCGGCGGAGAGGTCGATCACGATCCGGTCCGGGTCGCCCGCGTAGTCGAAGCGGCCGACGAGTTCGTTGGCCGAGGCGAAGAACAGCTGCCCGGTGACGGAGTAGACGACGTGGCCGCCGTCGGGGTCGGCGACCGCGGTGAGGTCCGCAAGCCGGGCCACGCGCTTGGCGAAGATCACCATCGCGGTGACGGACCCCGTGACGACGCCCACGGCCAGGTTGTGGGTGGCGACGACGCACACCACGGTCACGACCATGACCGTGATCTCGCCCGCGGGCATCCGCTTCAGGGTGCCCGGGGCGACGGAGTGCCAGTCGAAGGTCGCGAAGCAGACCATGACCATGACGGCGACCAGGGCGGCCATCGGGATGTCGGAGACGACCGGTCCGAAGACGATGCACAGCACCATCAGGAACGCGCCCGCGAGGAAGGTGGACAGGCGGGTCCGGGCGCCGGACACCTTCACGTTGATCATGGTCTGGCCGATCATGGCGCAGCCGCCCATGCCGCCGAAGAAGCCGGTGACCACGTTCGCGACGCCCTGGCCGACGGCTTCCCGGGTCTTCGACGAGCGGGTGTCGGTGATCTCGTCGACGAGCTGCGCCGTCATCAGGGATTCCATCAGTCCGACGAGCGCCATGGCGAAGGCGTACGGCGCGACGGTCGTCAGGGTGTCGAGCGTGAACGGCACGTCGGGCAGGCCGGGCACCGGCAGCGACGACGGCAGCGCGCCCTTGTCGCCGACGGTGGGCACGGCGAGGCCCGCGGCCAGCGTGATCGACGTGAGGATGACGATCGAGACCAGGGGAGCGGGGACCGCCCTCGTGATCCGCGGCAGGAGGACCATCAGGGCCAGACCGCCCGCGAACAGCGGGTACACCGGCCAGGGCACGTTCCACAGCTCCGGCACCTGGGCCATGAACACCAGGATCGCGAGGGAGTTGACGAAGCCGACCATCACCGAGCGCGGGATGAAGCGCATCAGCCTGCCCACGCCCAGGGCGCCCAGCCCGATCTGGAACACACCGGCCAGGATCACCGCGGCCACGAGGTACCCGAAACCGTGCTCCCGGTTGAGCGGGGCGATCACCAGGGCCACCGCACCGGTCGCGGCGGAGATCATCGCGGGCCGGCCGCCGACGACGGCGATCGTGACGGCCATGGTGAAGGAGGCGAACAGCCCGATCGCCGGGTCCACCCCGGCGATGATCGAGAAGGAGATCGCCTCCGGGATCAGCGCGAGCGCGACCACCAGCCCGGCCAGCACCTCGGTGCGCAGCACCTTCGGTGACAGCCACGCGGGCCGCGGGCCGCGGGCGCGCAGCCGCGCGGACGGGGAACCGGAAGCGGGCGCGGGGGCGGAACCGGGCGCTGGGGCGGTGCGGTCGGGCAAGGGGGCAGACCTGTCGGGCGGGCACACCGCCGGCGGGCGGGCGGGCGTACGGGAAGGGGACGACCCTCCACGGTACCCGCGGCCGTGCCGGACGGGTCACGGGGCCCACGCCCCCGTACGGCGGCAGGCGCGTGACGTGCGCCGACGGCTCCGACCGGCGGTCCCGGCGGGTGGTGATCCCGTGTTGATCGGTCGTAGAGCACGGGCGGCGACCATCGGCGACAAGGGGAACACGGCTCGGGGGTCACCACCGGTCGCAGCCGCCCCCGGTGGGCCGCACGGCCGCCGGGCCCCTCGGTCCCCGGTACTTGGCCAACCCACGGAAGGTGGACGAGCATGCACGGTGTTACGTCTCTGCGAACGGCGACGGGCTTCGGCGAGCTTCTCAGGGTCCGGCGCGAACGTGTCGGGCTGACCCAGCAGGTGCTCGCCGACCACGCGACCCTGAGCGTCCGGGCGATCCGGGACATGGAGAGCGGGCGGGTGCAGCGCCCGCGGCAGGAGACGGTCCGGCTGCTGGCCGACGCGCTGCGGCTGGAGGGCCACCACCGGTCGAGTTTCGAGGCGGCGGCGCGGCGGCAGGAGCCGTTCGAGGAGCCGCGCGACGAACCGACCGCGCCGCCGGCCGCCCGCGGCGCGATCGTCGGCCGGGAACTGGAGGCCGAGGTGCTGACCGACGCCCTCGCCGTGCACGGCGACCGGCTGGTCACCGTGGCCGGTCTGGGCGGGGTCGGCAAGACGCGGTTGGTCCTGGAGGTCGCGAGACGCCTGCACCACGCCCCGGGGTGGTCGGTGCGCTGGATCGACTGCGGCCGGCAGCCCGCCGCCGCACTCGAAGGCCGCGCCGACCTCGTCCGTGCGATCGGGGACCGGCCCACCCTGCTGGTGCTCGACGGCGCCGACGCCGGTGTGGACACCGCCCTGCTCGACGAGCTCTTCCACCGCTGCCCCGGCCTGCGCGTCCTGATCACCGCCCGGGTGCCGCAGCCGCTGCCCGGCGGACAGGTGATCCCGCTCGCCCCGCTGCCGACGCCCGGCCCGGAACTCGACCACGACCCGGTGGCACTGGCCGAGGTGGGCGCCGTACGGCTGCTGCTCTCCCACCTGCGCCGGCTGCGGCCCGGATTCCGCCTGGAGCCCGAGGAGGCGCCGGCCGTGGCCTCGATATGCCGTCAGCTCGACGGCCTGCCGGGCGCGCTGGAACTGGTGGCCGGCTGGTCGACGGTGCTCTCCCCGCGCCAGCTGGTCGCGCGGCTGACGGACGGGCCGTTCCACCTGGCGCCGCCCCCGGCGGGCTTCGGCGGCCGCGCGGACGTGGGCGCGGCCCTCGGGGCCGCGCTGGACCGGCTGACCCTGGACCAGCGGGACCTGCTGGAGCGGCTCGCGTCCACCCCGGGGGACTGGTCGGGGGAGGACGCCGTCGAGCTCAGCGGCCGCCCGCCGCAGGAATGCCTCGCGGCGGTGCACGAACTGCTGGCGAGCGGACTGATCCGCAGCGTCCCGGCCCGTGACGGCGTCCGGTTCACCGTGCTGAACCTCTGCCGGCGGCTGTGCGGGACCGGCGTGTACGCGCAGCTGGCGGCGGCGAGCTGAGACCCGCACGACGTGCTCGCGTCCGCCCGCTCCGGCCCGGCCGATACTGCCCGCATCCTGCCGGACGAGCTGCCGGTGCGGTGTCCGGAACCTCCCTAGCGTTCTGTCCACGGCCGGATGAGCCGGACCCGGTGCAACGGAGGCTTCCGACCACCCCGGGCACCTGGAGTCCCACCCCTGGCCGGGGCACCCCACCACCTACCGACACAGAGGGTTTGCGCCGTGGAGCAGCATGCCGTGGAGCAGCACGGAAAGGCCGAGCCGACCGGTCTGGACGTCGTCGTGACGACCATGGCCTCGGACTCGCACACCTGGAACCTGGTCTTCCTCCAGCTGCTGCTGGAAGAGCTCGGTCACCGGGTCACCAACCTGGGCGCGTGCGTCCCGGACGAGCTGCTCGTCGCCGAGTGCCGCCGGATCGAGCCGGACCTCATCGTCCTCAGCAGTGTCAACGGGCACGGCTTCCACGACGGCCTGCGGGTGATCGAGGCGCTGCGCGCCCGCCCCGAACTGGCCCGCACGCCCACCGTGATCGGCGGAAAGCTCGGGATCTCCGGATCCGGCACGCCCGCCCGGCAGCGGGCGCTGCTGACGGCGGGCTTCGACGGGGTCTTCGAAGAGGGCGGCTCGGTGCTGGACTTCCAGTCGTTCGTCGGCTCGCTGCCCGCCGCCGCGCAGCGCACGCTGCCCTCCGCCGCGCCCCGTACGCTGCCCGCCGGGTCGGGAGTACTGCTGTGAGCGGCCGCGGGAGCGGTGCGGGTGGTGCTCCCGCCGTGCGACCGGGAGCCCCCGCCGTGCGACCGGGAGCCGCCGCCGTTCCCGGCGCGCCCGCCGTCCCCGCCGCCACGCCGGCCGGGTTCGGCGCCTTCGTCGCCCGGGCCCGCGCGGCCGGCGCCCTCGTCGTCCAGCCCCGGATGGGCATGGCCGACCCGCTGCGGATGCGCGACGGCCTGCGGGCGACCCGGGACGCGGACGCCGTCACCGTCGGCACCCTCACCCTCGACAGCTACACCCGCACCGGCGACCTGGAGGCCGCCCGGCGCGCGCTCGCCGAGGGCGTCGGCCTGAACGGGTACCCGATCGCCACCCACCCCGCCGGCACCACCCGGACGGTCCTGCGCGGCATCGCCGACGCCGGCTTCCCGGTGCAGGTCCGGCACGGTTCGGCGATGCCCGAGCACATCGTCCGCGCGCTGCTGGCCGTCGGCCTGGACGCCACCGAGGGCGGCCCCGTCTCCTACTGCCTGCCGTACAGTCGTACGCCGTTGCGGGAAGCGGTCGCCGCCTGGCGACGCAGCTGTGAACTGCTCGCCTCCACGCGTGCGTACGGAGCCTCGCCCCACCTGGAGACCTTCGGCGGCTGCCTGATGGGGCAGCTCTGCCCGCCGAGCCTGCTGATCGCCCTCAGCGTGCTGGAGGCGCTGTTCTTCCGCCAGCACGGGCTGACCTCCGTCTCGCTCAGCTACGCCCAGCAGGCCGATCCGCGTCAGGACGAGGAGGCGCTCACCGTCCTCGGGAAGCTGGCGGGCGAACTGCTGCCGGAC
Source organism: Streptomyces sp. WAC03905 (assembly GCF_057371075.1). Classification (NCBI taxonomy): domain Bacteria; kingdom Bacillati; phylum Actinomycetota; class Actinomycetes; order Kitasatosporales; family Streptomycetaceae; genus Streptomyces; species Streptomyces sp. WAC03905. The sequence goes on along the minus strand of NZ_JBXYDZ010000003.1, from coordinate 1,318,929 downwards.
GTCGACCACCACGTCGTGCTCTACGCCTACATGGGCGTCTTCCCGCGCTCGCCCGGCGGGGCGCGGCTGCTGCTGGAGGACGCGGCCCGGCTGGCCGTGCGGGCCGGCGCGGCCCGGCTGATCGTCAAGACCACCGCCGAGGCGCACCGGATACCGACCGTGGGCGAGAACGTCCGGGCGCTGGAGGCGGCCGCCGCGGCCGCCGCAGACGAACGCGCCCGCCCGGCGCTGACCGCCGCCGCCCCCGGACCGCCGGCCACCGCGCCCGCCCCGTACTCACCTCACGCCCCGCACCCGCTCGCCCCCGACACCGGCATCGAGGCGGAGGCACGGGCGCTGATCGGCGCCGTGCTGGAGCTGGACGCGGACGTCGGCCGGGCCCTGGTACGCGCCTTCGCCGCCGGCTACCTGGACGTCCCCTACTGCCTGCACCCCGACAACGCCGGACGGGCCCGCACCTCGCTCGCGCCCGACGGCCGCCTGCTCTGGTCGAGCGTCGGCTCGATGCCGATCTCCGGCCTCGCGGACGGCGGCCCGCGCCCGCCGATCCTCGGCTCGGCCGGGCTGATCTCGGCCCTCTCCCACGTCCAGCGCACCTACGACGACCGTGCCGCGGCCGGCGCCGCCGACCCGCTCCACGCACCCCTGCCTCCGCCCGTACCGCCCCGTACGACGTCCACGCCACGACGAGAGTTGGGACTGACCACACCATGACCACCGACGGGCCCACGGCCTCCGCCTCCGCGCCGATCCCGGACCCCGGGCGGCACCTGACCGCGCCGGCCACCCGCAGCGCGCTCCGGATCCAGCAGCAACTCCTCTTCTCCGCCCGCGAGTACCTGCGCGGCCAGGGCTTCACCGAGCTGCTCCCGCCGATCATCGGACCCGTCACCGACCCCGGCTCGCGCGGTTCCAAGCAGGTCGACATCGACTTCTACGGACACCGCTACAAGCTGATGACGAGCGCCATCCTCTACAAGCAGGCCTCGCTGCTGGCCTTCGACAAGATCTTCTGCATCGCCCCCAACGTCCGGCTGGAGCCGCTGGAGACCGCCGGCACCAGCCGCCACCTGGCCGAATTCCACCAGCTCGACGTGGAGATGGCGGGCGCCACCCGGGACGACGCCGTCCGGCTCGTCGAGGAGCTGGTGGTCCACATGGTCGACGGCGCGCTCCGCGAGCTGCCCAAGGAGTTCGCCGAACTCGGCCGGGACGTGGACGCCTTCACCGAACTGCTGAAGGGATCCTTCGGCCGGATGCGGCACGCCGAGGCCGTCGCCGAACTCCAGGGCCTCGGTCACCCGCAGAGCCCCGACGCCGAACTCGACTGGGACGGGGAGGCCCTGCTCTCCGCCCGGCGGGACCGGCCGTTCTTCGTCACCGACTACCCCAAGGGCTCCCGCGGCTTCTACGACCGGGAGCACCCCGAACGGCCCGGCCTGCTCCAGAACTTCGACCTGATCGCCGCCGACGGCTACGGCGAGCTGTGCAGCGGCAGCCGGCGCACCAACGACTACGCGGAGATCGTCACCCGGATGCGGGAGACCGGCGAGAACCCGCAGAAGTACCGCTGGTACCTCGACCTGGTCCGCGAGGGCGTGCCCGGCAGTGCGGGCTTCGGCATCGGCGTCGAGCGGCTGACGCGCTACGTCTGCGGGCTCGACGCGGTCTGGCAGGCCAGCGCCTTCCCGAAGCTCGCCGGGGTGGTGTCGCCGTGAGCGACCTGTCGGCACCCGGCTTCCCCGAGGAAGAGGTGCGGCGACGCGCCCAGGCCGGTGCGGCGGCGGCCTTCCCGCCGCCCGGCGAGTACGGGCGGGTCCTGTTCGGCGCCGAGCACGGCGGTCCCCGCCCGCCGGACGGCGAGGCCGACCCGCTCGACGCGCTGCGGATCACCCCACCGGTCCTCATGCCGCACCGGCTCGCCCGGCTGATCGACCTCGGCCGTGAACCGGACTACCGGGACGTCGAACTCACCACCGGGATAGGCGGGTTCACCTCCACCCTGCCCGTGTACGTGTCGGCGCTCGGCTCCACCCGGGCGGCCGGCGGCGATCTCGGTCTCGCCCTCAGCCGGCAGGCGGGCGCACTCGGCATCCCCATGGTGATCGGCGAGAACGTCGTCCCCGTCAACGGCTACGGCCGGCAGGGCGAGGCGGCCGACCGGGCACTCCTCGGCCGGCTCCGCGCCTACACCGGGGAACTCGCCGACGGGCGGGGCGGGGTGGCCGTCCAGCAGTCCACCGAGGACGCCGACGCCGAGGTGTGGAACCTCGTCTACAGCGACCCCGCTGCCCTGCCGCTCCTCGAATCGGGACGCCTGGCCTTCGAGCTCAAGCTGGGCCAGGGGGCCAAACCGGGTCTCGGCGGGATGACCGTCCTGGACACGGAAGCGGCCGCCCGGGTCGGCGACCGGTACGGACTGGACGACGTGTTCGGCGACGGCCGCGTCCTGCGTTCCAGTACGCCCGGCACCTTCACCGCGGAGATCCTGCGCCAGCAGGTCCGGCTGATGCGCAACAACTTCCCCCGGGCCCGCGTCTGGGTGAAGCTGCACCCCGGGCGGGACGTCGCCGAAGCCGCCCGGGTCGCCGTGGAGGCGGGTGCGGACGCCGTCACGGTCGACGGCGCCGAGGGCGGCACGGGCTGGGCGCCGGAGGCCTTCCCGGCCCAGGTCGGCCTGCCGCTCGCGGAGTGCCTGCGCCGGCTGGCGGCCGCCGGGCCGCCGCCGTGCCTGCTGGTGTCCGGCCGGATGTGGGAGGGCGGCCGCGCGGTGAAGAGCCTGGCGCTCGGCGCCCGGGCGGTGGGGCTGGGCCGGGCCGCGCTGCTCGCCGCGGCCGAGGACCCGCACGGCGGACTGATCCGCTTCACGGAATGCCTCGCACTCGAAATGCGGCTGCTGATCAGCGCGCTCGGTAAATACCAACCGGCCGCTCTGGACCAGGACGACGTATGGGCGCCGTATTTCCCCGGATTTCCCGCCGCCGGATAACGAACAACGATGTTCCGCAGCCCGTCGAGGCGCCCGTACGCGCCTCGGCGGGCTGTCCTGTCTGCGGATTCTTCCCTCGACGTCCTTGAGGGAGAGAGGCAGTTCAAACTGCCGATCGCCTTCCGGGGAATCTGCCGATCGCCCCCGGAACGCGGTCCTATCGTCGAGACCACTGCCCGCAGCGTCGTTAATTCATCGGGGTTGGATGATGGAATCTCGCGGTTTGCCTTTCATATCCGTCGCACGGCGGTTCCCGGACCGCCCGGCCCTGAGGCTGGGAGCCCGTACGGTCACCTACCGGGAGCTGGACGACCTGAGCGGCGACCTCGCCGCCCGGATCGCCGCCCGGACCGCGCCCGGCGCGACGGTGGCCGTCACCGGCAGGGACCGGTTCGACCACGTGGTCGGCCTGCTCGCCGTGCTCCGGGCCGGCGCCACCTACCTGCCGCTGGACCGGGAGGCCCCGCAGGAGCGCAACCGCTGGATCCGCGCCGACGCCGCCGCCGTCCTCGCCCTGACCGACGGCGACCTCGTCCCGGCCGCGGAACCAGCCGCGGAACCAGCCGCGGAACCAGCCGCGGAACCAGTCGCGCAACCAGGCGCCGCGAGCCCGGCCGCGGACCCCGCCGCCGCGGGCTACCTCATCTACACCTCCGGCACCACCGGCCGGCCCAAGGGCGTGCACGTCCCCCTCGCCGCGCTGACCGGCCACCTGGCCGCCGCCGTGGAGTCCTTCGGCCTCACCGAGGACGACGTGGTGCTGCACCTCGCCCGCCCGACCGTGGACGTGGCCGTCGAGCAGGTGCTCACCGCCCTCTCCGCCGGCGCCTGCCTCGTCGTACCGCAGGAGCAACTCCTCGCCCCCGCGGCCCTGCTGGAGCTGCTCGACGCCGAGCGCGTCACCGTGGCCAACCTCGCCGCCGGATACTTCCAGGAGGTGGTGGCCGCGCTGCGCGAGGACGCCCCCGCGCCGCGCACCCTCCGCCTGATGATCTCCGGCAGCGACCGGCTCTACCCGGACGCCGCGGCGCGCTGGCGGGCCGCCACCGGGGTACCGCTGCTCAACGCATACGGCCCGACCGAGACCGTCGTGACCGCCACCGTCCACGAGCCGGCCGCCCCCGCCGCGGGCGAGGCCGGGGCCGGCACCGTGCCGATCGGCCGCCCGCTCGCCGGACGCCGCGCGTACGTGCTGGACGACCGGCTGCGGCCGGTGGAGCCCGGCGCCTCCGGCGAGCTGTACCTCGGCGGCCCGGTGCTCGCTTCCGGCTACCTCGGCCGCCCCGGCCCGACCGCGGGCCGGTTCGTCGCGGACCCCTTCGCTCCGGAGCCGGGCGCCCGCATGTACCGCACCGGTGACGTGGTCCGGCGCTCCGGCACCTACGCCCCGCTGGAGTTCGTCGGCCGGGCCGACCACCAGGTGAAGGTCCGCGGCTTCCGGGTGGAGCCCGGCGAGATCGAGCAGGTCCTCGCCGGGTGCCCCGGCGTCGCCGCGGCGGTCGTGGTGGCCCACGAGGGCCGGCTCGCCGCCTACGTGACCGGCTCGGGTACGACTCCGGCCGCCCCCGACCCCGCCGCGCTGCGCGCCCGCCTGGCCGAGCGGCTCCCCGAGCACATGGTCCCCGCGACCGTCACCCCGCTGGACGCCTTCCCGCTGACCGCCGGAGGCAAGGTGGACAGGACGGCACTGCCCGAGCCGAAGGCCGAACCCGCCGCGTCGGCCGCCGGCCGCCGCCCGGCCCGTACCCAGGCCGAGCAGCTGATCGCCGCCGTCTGGTCCGACGTGCTCGGGGTGCCCGAGGTCGGCGCCGACGACAACTTCTTCCACCTGGGCGGCGATTCGCTCACCGCCGTGCGCGTGGTCGGCCGCGTCTTCGACGTCTTCGGCATGATCTCCCCGTACACCATCTTCGACGCGCCGACCCTCGCCGAGTTCGCCGCCGCGGTCACCGCTGCCTCCGACGGGGGCGAGGAGCGCCCGGCGCCGGCCCGGACCGGCGCCACCCGGGCACCGCTCGCGAACTTCCAGCGCGGACTGTGGTTCCTGGACCAGTGGAACCCGGGCGCACCCACCTACGTCGTGCCCTGGCTGTTCCGCTTCGCCGGGCCCGTCGACCCGGAGCTGCTCCGCCGCGCCCTGGCGGGCGTCGTCGACCGGCACGAAGCACTGCGCACCACCTTCGAGCTGGGCGAGGACGGCCCCCGGCAGGTGGTCCACCCCGCGATGGAGCTGCCGTTCACCGTCCGGGAAGCCACCGACGCGGCGTTGGACGACCTGCTCGCCGAGGCCGCGCTGGTGCCCTTCGACCTGGAGACCGGCCCGCTGGTCCGCGCCCACCTGTACCGCACCGGCGAGACGTCCACCCTGCTGCTGCTCTGCCACCACATCGTCTGGGACGAGGGTTCGCTGCCCGTCCTGGAGACCGAACTGGCCGCCCTGTACGAATCCCTGGCCACCGGCCGCCCCACCGGACTTCCCGAACTCGCCGTCCAGTACGCCGACTACAGCCTCTGGCAGCACCAGGACGGCACCGCCGAACGGCACCTCGACCACTGGCGCGAGCACCTGCGCGACGCGCCCACCGAGCCCGCCCTGCCCACCGACCGGCCCCGCCCCGAACTGCAGGCCTTCAGGGGCGCTTTCCACCGCTTCGCGATGCCGCGGCCGGTCGCCGAGGGGGTCCGTGCACTGGCCCGCAGCGAGGACGCGACGCCGTTCATGGTGCTCCTCGCCGGGCTCGCGCTCACCCTCCACCGGCGGACGGGCCTGCGCGACCTGGTCCTCGGCTCACCGGTGAGCGTCCGCGGCCGAGCCGAACTCGACGTGCTCATCGGCTACTTCGTCAACCTGCTGCCGCTGCGCGTGCGGATCGACGAGGGCGCGGACTTCCGCGACCTGGTCCGGCACGTCCGGGAGGTGGCCATCGACGGCTACCGGCACCAGGAGGCCCCCTTCGACGCCATCGCCGGCGCCGTCATGGAGGAGCGCCCCGACGACCGGACCGACGACCGCAACCCGCTCTGCCAGGTGCTGCTGGAACTGCACCCGCTCGACGACCGCCCGCTGACCATCGGCGGCACCCCGGTCACCCGCGCACTGCACTCCAACCCCGTCTCCCGCTTCGACCTGTCGATCTCCGTCGACGACCGGGGCACCGACTTCACCGGCCGCTTCGAATACGACTCCGACCTGTTCGACCCGGCCACCATGGCCGAGCTGTGCGAGGCCTGGCTCGGCACGCTCGCCACCGCCGTCGACGCACCCGTGCACACGCTGTTCGAGGACCGGGCCGCCCGGGCCCCGTACGCCCCGGCGCTGGTCTGCGGCGAGGACCGGCTCGACTACGGCACCCTGAACGAGCGCGCCAACCGCCTCGCCCACCACCTCGGGGCCCTCGGCATCGGCCGCGGCGACACCGTCGCCGTCCTGGTCGAGCGCGGACCGGACCTGGTCGTCGCCCTGCTCGCCGCTCTGAAGGCCGGCGCCGCCTACACCCTGCTCGACCCGGACTTCCCGGCGGACCGGCTGGCCGGCTCGGTCACCGACAGCGGCGCCGCCCTGCTCGTCACCCACCGCGACACGAGCCCGCCGTTCCCCGTCGCCCGCCACCTCGACCTGGACGCCGAGGCGGCCGCCGTCGCGGCCCGCCCCGGCCACGACCCCGGCCTGCCGGTCACCGGCACCGATCTCGCCTGCGTGATGTTCACCTCCGGCTCCACCGGCCGCCCCAAGGGCGTCGCCGTCCCGCACCGCGCGCTCACCACCACCTATCTCGGCCAGGACTACGCCCGCTTCGGCCCGGACGAGGTGTGGCTGCAGTGCTCCCCGGTCTCCTGGGACGCCTTCGCCCTGGAGCTGTACGGCGCGCTGGCCTTCGGCGGGGTGTGCGTGCTCCAGCCCGGCCAGCGGCCCGACCCGCAGGCCGTCACCGAGCTCACGCGCCGCCACGGGGTCACGCAACTCCAGCTCTCGGCGAGCCTGTTCAACTTCCTGCTGGAGGAGTTCCCGGAGACCTACGACGACGTCAAGGTGGCCTTCACCGCCGGCGAGCGGGCCTCCGTCACCCACGTCGGGAAGGCCCTCGACCAGTACCCGGGCCTGGTCGTCGCCAACGGGTACGGCCCGGTCGAGAGCCTCGGCCTCACCACCTGCCACCGGGCCACCCCGCAGGACGCCGCGGGCGCCTCCATCCCGATCGGCCACCCCCTGCACGGCAAGGCCGTCCACGTCCTCGACGAGCGGCTGCGGCCCGTCCCCGACGGCGCCACGGGAGAGCTGTACGCGGCCGGCGGCGGGCTCGCCCTCGGCTACGTCGGCCGCCCCGGGCTGACCGCCGAGCGATTCGTGGCGTCCCCGTTCGGCGCGCCCGGCGAACGCCTGTACCGCACCGGCGACCTCGGCCACCGGACGGCGGCGGGCGTCCTGGAGATCACCGGCCGGATCGACGACCAGGTGAAGATCCGCGGCTTCCGCGTCGAACCCGGCGAGATCGAGGACGCGCTGACCCGCCACCCGTCCGTGGGCGAGGCCGCTGTCAGCGTCCACGAAGCCGCTCCGGGGGACCGGCGGCTCGCCGCGTACGTCACCGCCGCGGCCGGTGCGACCGCGGCGCCCGACCCGGACGCGCTGCTCGACCACCTGGCGGGGCTGCTGCCCGAGCACATGGTGCCGGCGACGCTCGACGTGCTGGACGCGCTGCCGCTCAACCAGAACGGCAAGGTCGACCGACGGGCCCTGCCCGCCCCGGCCGAGCGGTCCGCCGCCCCGGCGGCCGACCCGCTGACCCGCGACCAGCGGATGGTCGCCGACGCGGTGCGCGAGGTCCTGGGGCTCGCCGCCGACCTCGGCCCGGACGCCGACTTCTTCCGGATCGGGGGCAACTCGCTGGCCGCCGTACGGGTCGCCATGCGGCTCTCCCAGGAGACGGGCACCCGGGTCCCGCCCCAGACGGTCTTCCGCGGCCGGACCGTCGCGGCCATCGCCGAACGGCTGGCCCCGCGATGACCCCCCGCGCGGCCTACCACCGTGTCCGCCCCGCGGTCCGCCCACCCCTCGAACCGTCCGTCCGCCCGCCCGTACGACCGAAGGGAACGAGGCCGTGAGCCCGTCCGCCGACCCGCCCGCCACCCCGCCCGCCGGCCCGGCAGCCGTGCCTCCCGCCGGCGTACTGCGTACCGCCCCGGTCACGGGCCTGCAGCGCGGCCTCTGGTTCCTCGACCGGTGGAACCCGCGGGCCGCCACCTACACCACCCCCTGGACCTACGACGTCACCGGCCCGCTCGACCTCGATCTGCTCCGGGAGGCACTCGACGGCGTGTCAGCCCGGCACGAGGCGTTGCGCACGACCTTCGCCCTGCACCCCGACGGCCCGCGCCAGTACGTCCACGCCGAACTCCCCGTCCCGCTCGCCGTCACCGACCTCCGCACCCTGCCGGCGGACCGACGGGGCGCCCGCATGGAGGAGCTGGTCACCGCGCGCGCGTCCGAACCGTTCGACCTGGCCACCGGACCCCTGCTGCGCGCCGAGGCGTTCCGCCTCGCCGACGACCGCACCACCCTGCTGTTCGTGGTCCACCACATCGTCTGGGACGGCTGGTCGGCCGAACTCTTCGACCACGAACTCACCGAGCTCTACCGCGCGTCCGCCGAGCACCGGGCCCCCGTCCTGCCGGCCCTCGGCACCCAGTACGCCGACTGGGCCGAGGAGGAGCAGCACACCTCCTACGAGGAGCACCTCGCCCACTGGAAGCAGAGCCTCGACGGCGCCCCCACCCTGCTGGAGCTGCCCGGCGACCGGCCCCGCCCCGCCGAACGCAGCCAGCGCGGCGCCACGGAACCGTTCGCCCTGCCCCCGGGCACCGCCGCCCGCGTGCGGGAACTCGCCGAACGCGAGGGCGTCACCCCGTACACCGTCCAACTCGCCGCCTTCGCGCTGCTGATGGGCCGCTGGACCGGCCGCGACGACCTGCTCGTCGGGACACCCGTCACCACCCGCAACCGCCCCGAAATCGCCGACCTGCTCGGCTACTTCGTCAACCTGCTGCCGCTGCGCGTCCGGCTCGCGCCCGACGCCACCTTCCGCGGCCTGCTCGCCGACCTCCAGGACGGCGTCTTCGACGCCTTCGGCTACCTCGACGTCCCCTTCGACCAGCTGGTCGACCTGCTCGGCACCACCCGAACCCCGCAACACCCGCCCCTGGTCCAGGTGGTGTTCGGCGCGCACACCGAGGACCCCGCGCCGCTCGTGCTCGCCGCCGGCGTCAGCGCCCTGCGCACCGTACGCGCCAACGGCACCAGCAAGTTCGACCTGACCTGGTCCGTCTTCGAGGACACCGCCGGCGGCGGCCTGCGCGGCGAGGCCGAGTACAGCACCGACCTCTTCGACGCCGGCACCGTACGCCGCCTCGCCGCCGACTACGCCGGTCTGCTGGACGCCGCCCTCGCCGACCCGGACGCCTCCGTGCTCCGGCTCACCTCGGCCGGACGCCCGCACCGCCCCGCACGGCTCGACCCGGGCCACTGCCTGCACCACCTCTTCGAGCGCGCCGCCGACGCCCACGGGGACCGGCCCGCCGTGAGCGACCCGGGCGGCACCCTCGACCACGCCGAACTCGACCGCCGCGCCAACCGGCTGGCCCACACCCTCCTCGCCCGCGGCGTACGCCCCGGCGACCGGGTGGGCCTGCTGCTGGAACGTACCGTGGCCGTGCCCGTCGCGATCCTGGCCGTGCTCAAGACCGGCGCCGCCTACGTGCCCGTCGACCTGGCCGCCCCGGCCGACCGGGCGGCCCTCGTCTTCGGCGACACCGCCGTCACCCTGGTCCTCACCGACCGGCCCGACCGCGCCCCGGACGGCCCCTGGCAGACCCTCGACCTCGACGCCGACGCCGCCGAGATCGCCGCCCACCCCGCCGCCCGGCCCCCCGCCGCAGGCCGCCCCGGCGACATCGCCTACCTCATCTTCACCTCCGGCTCCACCGGCCGCCCCAAGGGCGTCGCCGTGGCCCACGAACACGTCAGCCGACTCCTCGACTCCGGCCGGGACCACTTCGGATTCGGCCCGGACACCGTCTGGACGCTCTTCCACAGCTACGCCTTCGACTGGACGGTCTGGGAGCTGTGGGGCGCCCTGCTGCACGGCGGCCGCCTGGTCGTCGTACCCCACCTCACCAGCCGCTCGCCCGACGAGTTCGCCGCCCTGCTCGACGAGGAACGGGTCACCCACCTCTGCCTGACCCCCTCCGCCCTGCGCCAGCTCGAACCGGCCCTGCGCCGCCACCCCCGCGCCCTGCCCGACCTGCGCCGGATCATGCTCGGCGGGGAGGCGCTCGACCCCGCCGTCGTCCAACGCTGGCACGACCTCGACCCGCTGCCTCCCGCCCGGCTCTGCAACCTCTACGGCATCACCGAGACCACCGTGCACGTCACCACCCACGACGTCGCCGAAGGCGGCGCCGGCTTCGAGCGCAGCCTCGTCGGCGAACCCATGCCGCACCTCACCGCGCTCGTCCTCGACGACTGGCTGCGCCCCAGCCCGCCCGGCGTCCCCGGCGAGCTCTACATCGGCGGCGGCAGCCTCGCACACGGCTACTGGGGCCGCCCCGGCCTCACCGCCGGCCGCTTCGTCGCCGACCCGTACGGGCCTCCCGGCGCCCGGCTCTACCGGACCGGTGACGTCGCCAGACGGCTGCCCGACGGCGGACTGGAGTACGTCGGCCGGGCCGACTTCCAGGTGAAGCTGCGCGGCTTCCGCATCGAACTCGGCGAGATCGAGAACGCCGTCGCCGCACACCCCGGCGTGGACGCCTGCGTGGTCACCGTGCACGACGACCGGCTCGCCGCGTACGTCACCGGCCCGGCCCGCGGTGCGGAACCCGCGGACCTGCGGTCCTTCCTCGGGCGCTCACTGCCCGCGTACATGGTCCCGGCGAGCTTCACCGTCCTGGACGCGCTGCCGCTCACCGTCAACGGCAAGGTCGACCGGGCCGCGCTGCCCGACCCCGACCGGGCCGCACCCGCAACACCCGGCCTGCACGTCGAGCCGCGCACACCGGAGGAGGAACTGTTCGCCGGTGTCTGGACGGAGGTGCTCGGAGTCGGCGGGATCGGCGTCCACGACGACTTCTTCCACCTCGGCGGGGACTCCATCCGCGCCGTCCAGCTCGCCGGAGCCCTGCACGACAGGGGCTGGCAGGTCACCCTCCGGGACGTCTTCAACGCGCCCACCGTCGCCGAACTCCTGCCGCTGGCGCGGCCCGTGGCCGCCGACCCCACCGCCGACCGGCCGTTCGCGCTGGTCGCCGAGGAGGACCGGGCCGATATGCCGCCCGGCATCGTCGACGCCTACCCGATGGTCTCCATGCAGCTGTCCATGGTCTTCCACATGGAGGTCGCCGGCGGCACCGACAGCTACCACAACGTCAACTCCTACCGGATCGCCGGCGACCTCGACGAGAGCGCGCTGCGGCGCTCCGTCGAGGAGGCCATGGCCCGGCACGCCGTCCTGCGCACCGGCCTCGACCTGTCGGGTTACGGCGAACCGCTCCAGCTCGTACACGGCACGCTGCCGGCACCGGTCGAGTTCACGGACCTGCGCGGAGCGGGCCCCGACGAGCAGGACGCGTCGGTCCGTACGGTCTTCGCGCACCACCGGGACCGGCCCTTCGACCTCGCCGAACCGCCGCTCTTCCGGATCACCGTCCAGCGGCTGGCCGACGACGCCTTCCAGCTCACGATCTCCGAGCACCACGCCATCCTCGACGGCTGGAGCTTCACCTCGCTGCTCACCGAGATCCTCGAACGGCACACCGCACTCGCCGCCGACCCGGCCTCCGCGCCCACACCGCCGCCGCGCACCGCGTTCCGGGACTTCGTCGCCGTGGAGCGCGAGGCCGCCGCTGACGGGGACTCCCTCGCGTACTGGCGGAGCCGGCTGGACGGCGCCACCGGGCAGCTGTGGCCCGGCAGCGAGGACGTCCACGAACTGCCGCGCACGGTGGAGCGGGTCCTGCCGGACGCACCCGGACAGCTGCGCGCGGTCGCCGACGCGCTGGCCGTCCCGGTCAAGTCCGTTGCGCTGGCCGCCCACCTGCACGCGCTGGCCCGGATCACCGGCCGCCGCCGCGTCACCACCGGACTGGCGATGAACGGCCGGCTGGAACGGCTGGGCGGTACGGAGGTGTACGGGCTGTTCCTCAACACCGTTCCGCTCGTCGCGGAGCCCGACGGGGACGACCTGGCGGCGCTGGTACGGCACGTGCACCGCGAGGAGCTGGACATGATGCCGCACCGCCGGGTGCCGTTCGCCCGGCTGGCCCGGATGATGGCCGACACCGCCCTGGACAGCCAGTTCGGCTACCTGCGCTTCCACGCGCTGGGCCGGCTGAGCGCGGCCCGGATCGAGGACGGCCGGATCGGCTGCGAGCCGACGCTCAGGCACGAGCCCAACAGCTTCGCCTTCGGCGCCTCGCTGATCCAGGACCCGGTGTCGCAGCGGGTGCTGCTGGCGGTGGACCACCAGCGGACGCTGGTGGACGACGCCACCGCCGAGACCTTCATCGACGCGTACGCCGAAGCCCTGGCCCACCTCGCGTCCACCACCACCTGAACCCACCGCCGACCGAGACCCCCCGTGGCCCGGACGGGCTGCCCGCCGTGCGGCTCCGGCCTCCGCCGGACGGGCGGGGTCCCGGAACCGCCGGTCCCCTGCGGGCCGGGCGCCGTCCGGCGGAGGCCGGCCGTCGCGTCCGGGGCGCCGCCCCGGCGGGCCCGTACCGCCCGTCCCGGACCGGTCGGGCACGCCCGCCCCGCGGTGGCCCGCGGGGCGGCCCCGACAGATTGATCAGTCCGCGTCCATACCGATCGACACCCCAGGAGTGCCTCGCATGACCACCTTTGCCGAGCCGTCCGTCCCGACCGCCGTCACCACCGACCTGCTGGCGCGGCTGCGCGGGGTCGTCGAGGCCCATCCCGGGCGCGTGGCCGTGCGGGCCGTGGACGGGCGGCTCGACTTCGCCGAGCTGGACCGGCGGTCCGCCGGGCTGGCCCGTGCCCTGCGGGGGGCCGGAGTACGTCGGGGGGACCGGGTCGGGGTCCACCTCGCCCGGACCGCCGACCTGCCGGTCGCGCTGCTCGCCGTCTGGCGGGCCGGCGCCGCGTACGTTCCCCTGGACCCCGCCTACCCCGCCGAGCGGATCGCCTTCATGGCCGCCGACGCCCGCCTCGCGGCCGTGGTCAGCGCCGATGCCGAGCCTCCCGTACCGTGCGGCGTCCCCGTGCTCCGCCCGGACGCCGCCGCCGACGCCCCCACGGGCGCCGAGGTCCCGTTCACCCCGCACCGCCTCGACTCCGCCTACGTCATCTACACCTCCGGCTCCACCGGCCGTCCCAAGGGCGTGGAGGTCCCGCACGGCGCCGTGGCCGCCCTCGCCGCCGCCCTCGAACGCAGCGGCGCCTACCGCCCGGAGCCCGGCGTCGTCGCGTGGAACGCAAGTGTCTCCTTCGACGCCTCCGTCCAGCAGTGGATCCGGATCTGCCGGGGCGACACCCTGGTGGTCATCGACGACGCGCAGCGGGCCGAACCGGCCCGCCTGGTACGACTGCTCGCCGAGCACGGCGTCACCGACCTCGACCTGACCCCCTCGCACTGGCAGCTGCTCCGCGAGCCGCTGGCCGGCGCCCGCGTCCCGCGCCTGTTCATGGGCGGCGAGCCCGTCCCGTCCCGGACCTGGCGCGAGCTGGCCGACGCCCGGATCGACGCCCTGAACCTCTACGGCCCCACCGAGTGCACCGTCGACGCCATCACCGCCCCCGTCACCGGCCCCGGCCCGCACCTGGGCGAACCGCTGCCCGGCGTACGCGTCCACCTGCTGGACGCCCGCCTCGCCCCGGTGACGGCGCCCGGCGCGGTCGGCGAGCTGTACCTGGCCGGGCCCGGCCTCGCGCACGGCTACCCGGGTCACCCCGGCCCGACCGCGGGCCGGTTCCTCGCCGACCCCTTCGCGCCGGAGCCGGGCGCCCGCATGTACCGCACCGGTGACCAGGCGCGGCGCACCACCGACGGCCTGCTGGAGTACGTCGGCCGGGTGGACCGCCAGGTCAAGCTGCGCGGCTTCCGCGTCGAGCTCGGCGAGGTCGAGCACGCGCTGGGTTCCCTCGACGGGGTCACCGCCGCCGCGGTCACCCTGCACGAGGCCGCCCCCGGGGACCACCGCCTCGCCGGATACGTCACCGGAGCGGCCGCCCGCCCCGCCGACCTGCTGTCCGAGCTGCGCCGTACCCTGCCCGCCCACCTGGTGCCGTCCACCGTGACCGTCCTGGACGCGCTGCCGCTCACCCCCAACGGCAAGGTCGACCACAGCGCCCTGCCCGCCCCGGCGACGGCGCCCGCCGCAGCCGGACCGGCCGCGCGGGCCGGGACGGACGAGCCGGCGGGCGTGGACGAGCAGGTCGCCGAGGTCTGGCGCACCGTGCTCGGCGTCCCCGACGTCGAGCAGAGCGACGACTTCCTCTCCCTCGGCGGCCACTCGCTCGCCGCCCTGCGCGTCGTCCACCTGCTGCGCCGCAAGCTCAACGTCGAGCTCCAGCTGCGCGACCTGCTGGACGCCGCCGACCTGGCCGGCTTCACCGCCGCGGTCCGGCGCGCCGCCGCGGCGGGCCCGGCCGCCCCCCGTCCCACCCTCAGCGCCCGCCGCGAGGCCGTCCGATGACCACTGCCACCCCTTCCGCCGCGCGGACCGCGCGTCCCCGGGTCGAGGGCGACTGGCTGTTCGTCCCCGCGCCCCAGCCCCACCGCCCCGTCAGGCTGTTCTGCTTCCCGCACGCCGGCGGTGACGCCACCGCCTACGCACCGCTCGCCCGGGCCCTGGCTCCCGTGGCCGAGGTCTGGGCACTGCGCCCGCCGGCCCGGGGCGGTCGCAGCCGGCACCCCATGCCACCCGACTTCGACAGCCTGGTTGCCACCGTCAGCGAGGCGCTGACCCCGCACCTGACCGGCGGCGCGGGCGGCCGGTTCGCCTTCTACGGGCAGAGCTTCGGCGCCCTGCTCGCCTACGAGGTCGCCCGCGCCCTGCCCGCCGACCGCCGACCCGAGCTGGTGGTCGCCGTAGGCGCGCCCAGCCCCGCCGAATGGAGCGAGCGCGAGACCAAGGACCTGGACGCCTGCGAACTCCTCAGGCTGACCGGCCTGGACGAGTCGGTCCGGGCCCATCCGGACCTGGCCGAACTCGCCCTTGGCGCCATCCGCGCCGACCTCTCCGTGAGCGCCACCTACCACCACCGTCCGCACGCGCCCATCGCCTCCGCGATCCACGCACTGGCCGGCGCCGACGACCCGATGCTCGCCACCACCGGCCTGACCGGCTGGGCCGCCCACACCCGCGGCGCTTTCGGCCACCGGGTCGTCCCCGGCGGGCACCTGCTCGCCACCGTCGACCGGCCCGGTCCGGCCGAGCTGCTGACCGTGCTCCTGACCTCGCCCGGGACCTCGCCCCAGACGTTGCCCGGGACCTCGCTCCGGCCCTCGCCCCGGCCCTCGCCCCGGCTCTCGCTCCGGCCGTCCGTTCCGCCCGACGCCCCGCCCTCCGCCCCGACTTCCCTCCCGGCGGACCGCCCGGTACCCGCCGCGCCCCGCCTCGCCCCCAGGGAGCACTGATGCCGACCACCGCCACCATGACCACCGCGACCGCCACCGCCGCACCCGCCGGCACCGTCGACCTCACCGACCCCGACCTGTGGGCCCGCCCCGACACCCCCGCCCTGATCGCGGACCTGCGCCGCGAGGCGCCCGTCCACCGCACCGAGACCGTCGACGACGGCCCGGTCTGGTCGGTGCTGACCTACCGGGAGTCGGCGGACGTCCTGCGCAACGCGGCCGTGTTCAGCTCGGAGTCCGGCTCGCTGCTCGGCGCGGGCGAGGGCAACGTGCCGGTCGGTTCGGGCCGGATGATGGCCCTCACCGACCCGCCCCGGCACCGCGAACTACGCGCCCCCGCCAATCCGTTCTTCTCCAAGGGCGGCGTGCGCGGCGCCGCCCGGTCGATCACCGAACGGGCCGGCGAACTCTTCGACCGGGCCGTCGAGCAGGGCGACGTGGACCTCGTCGACGTGGTCTCGGCCCTCCCGCTCGCGGTCATGTGCGACCTGCTCGACGTCCCCGAGAAGGACCGCGACATGGTGGTCCGGGTCTGCGACGTGGCCTTCCTCGGCCGCACCCCGGAGGAACGGCGCGCAGGGCACCAGAAGTTGATCCCGTACCTGATGCACCAGGTGATGCTGCGCCGCTCCGACCCGCGCGACGACCTGATCTCCATGATGGCCACGTACAAGGTCGGCGGACGGCTGCTGCCGATCGAGGACGTCGTGCTCAACCTCGACAACATCGTGGTGGGCGGCGTCCAGACCGTCCGTCACACCGCCGCCATGGGCCTGCACACCCTGGTCCGGCGCCCCGACCTGTGGCGGCAGCTGCAACAGGGCGAGGTGTCCATGGACTCCGCCGTGGACGAACTCCTGCGCTGGACCTCGGTGGGGCTGCACACGCTGCGCACCGCCACGCGGGACATCGAGCTCGGCGGGCGGCAGATCCGCCGCGGCGACCGCGTCGCCGTGTGGGTGTGGTCCGCCGACCGGGACCCGGAGGCCTTCGACCGGCCCGAGGAGATCCGGCTCGACCGCTCGCCCAACAAGCACCTCGCGCTGGGCCTCGGCGCCCACTACTGCATCGGCGCCCCGCTGGCCAAGGCCGAACTGAGCGCACTGTACTCCGCCGCGCTGGAGAAGGCCGCCGTCATCGAGCCGACCGGGCCCGTCACCTACAACCGCTCGATCATCAACTTCGGCCTGGACCACTTCCCGGTCCGCATCACGGCCCGCTAGGCGGTCCGGCAGTGCCGCAACTGCCGCTCACCTGCCGGAGCTTGTGCCGCTCGGGCCGGGACGGCGCCCATACCTTCGAATCGCACCCCAGAGCACCTCTCACTCTACGGAGACCACCATGAGCAACCCGTTCGAGGACGACAACTCCGGCTACCTGGTCCTGGTCAACGACGAGAACCAGCACTCGCTCTGGCCGGTCTGGATCGACGTGCCGGCCGGCTGGACCACCGTCCACGGCGAGGCCCCGCGCCAGGAGTGCCTCGACTGGATCGAGGCCAACTGGACCGACATCCGCCCCGCGAGCCTCCTCGCCACCCTCGACCAGCGGTGAGCGCCGCCATGCCGAACTGGGAACTGAACCCCGGCCGCCCCGCCCTCACCCGCGTACCGGCCACCACCGACCTCGCCGAGGCCTGCGCCTGGCTGCGCGAGAACGAGACCGCGCTGACCGCCGCCCTGCACGAGCACGGCACGATCTTCCTGCGCGGACTGCCCGTGACCCGGGCCGCCGACGTCGCCGCCGTCCGCGACGTGCTCATCCCCGAGCCCACCCCGTACCGGGAGAAGGCCACCCCGCGCAGCGACTTCGGCGACGGCGTCTTCTCCTCCACCGACCTGCCGCCCGCCCAGTCGATCCGCATGCACAACGAGAACAGCTACACCCTGACCTTCCCCGGCCGGCTGCTGTTCGCCTGCCTGACCGCCCCGGAGACGGGCGGCGCCACCCCCACCGCCGATGTCCGCAAGGTCCTCGCCGCGCTCCCCGCCCACCTGGCCGAGCGCGGCCGCTCCTCCGGCTGGACGCTCACCCGCAGCTACTCGGACTACCTCTCGCTCGGCTGGCGCACCGCCTTCGGCACCGAGGACCCCGCCGACGTCGAGCGGTACTGCCGGGAGAACGGCATCGCCTGGGAGTGGCAGCCGGACGGCAACCTGCGGACCAGCCAGCTGCGTTCGGCCACGATCCACCACCCGCAGACCGGCGAGGAGGTCTGGTTCAACCACCTGGCCTTCTGGAACGAGTGGTCCCTCGACCCGGACATCCGCGAGGCCATGGTCGAGGAGTTCGGGCCCGAGGGCCTGCCCTTCAACACCGGCTTCGGCGACGGCGAACCGCTCTCCCGCGAGGACGTGGACGCCCTCAACGCGGCCTACGAAGCCGCCACCGTCCGCGAGACGTGGCAGGCCGGCGACGTGATGCTGGTCGACAACGTGCTCTGCGCCCACGGCCGCGACCCCTTCGGCGGCGACCGGAAGATCGCCGTCGCGATGGGCCGTCCCGTCGACCTCGCCGACTGCCGTCCCACGGTGCGCCCGACGACCGCAGTCCCCGCCTGACCATCCCCACGCCGTGACGTGAGCAGAGGAAGCACCGTGATCCCGGTTTCGTACGCACAACAGCGTCTCTGGCTGATCGACCAGATCGAAGGGCCGACCGCGCTCTACAACCTGCCGTTCGCGGTCCGCCTGCGCGGCACGCTCGACACCGACGCGCTGCGCGCCGCGACGGCGGACGTCGTCGCCCGGCACGAGGCCCTGCGCACGGTGTTCCCGGTGGCCGGGGGAGTCCCGGTGCAGCGGATCCTGCCGTCGGCGGAGGCGGAGATCGCCTTCGAGACGGTGGACTGCGCGCCGGACGAGTACCCCGCCCTGCGGGACCGGGCAGCGGCCCGCACCTTCGACCTGAGCGCCGAACTGCCCATCCGGGTCACGGTCTTCTCCCTCACTCCCGACCGGCTCACAGCCGACCGGCTCACAGCCGACCCGCTCACCCCCGGCCCGCCCGCCACCGGGCCGGCCGGCGAGCACGTGCTGCTCGTCGTGCTCCACCACATCGCCGGCGACGGCTGGTCGCTCGGCCCGCTGTTGCGCGACCTCGCCACCGCCTACGCGGCCCGCCGCACCGGCCGCGCCCCCGACTGGGAGCCGCTGCCGGTCCAGTACGCCGACTACGCGCTGTGGCAGCGCGACCTGCTCGGCGACGAGAGCGACCCCGGCAGCGTGCTGAGCCGGCAGCTCGACCACTGGCGCGAGGCCCTGGCCGGCCTGCCGGAGGAACTGGAACTCCCGACGGACCGCCCCCGCCCGCCCGTCCCGACCGGCGCCGCCGACGCCGTCGCCTTCGACTACGGCCCTGAACTGCACGCCGCGCTGGCGGGTCTGGCCCGACGGCACCGCGCCACCCTGTTCTCCGTCCTCCAGGCCGGACTCGCCGCCCTGTTCTCCCGGCTCGGAGCGGGCACCGACATCCCCCTCGGCACCGGTGTCGCCGGCCGCTCCGACGAGGCGCTGAACGACCTGGTCGGCTTCTTCGTCAACACCCTCGTCCTGCGCACCGACACCTCCGGCGACCCGTCCTTCACCGAACTCCTCGGCCGTGCCAGGGAGGCCCAGCTCGACGCCTTCGCACACCAGGACGTGCCGTTCGAACGGCTGGTCGAGGAGGTCAACCCGGCCCGTTCCCTCGGCCGCCACCCGCTCTTCCAGACCCTCCTGGTGCTCCAGAACCACGAGGAGGGCGAACTGACCCTGCCCGGGCTGCAGACGCGGCCCGAGGAACTCGGCCTGCGGGTGGCCAAGTTCGACCTGAACATCGGCATCACCGAGCGCCGCACCCCCGACGGCGCACCCGCCGGCCTCACCGGATCCGTCGAATACGCGGCCGACCTCTACGACCGCGCCACCGTCACCACCCTGTTCGAGCGCCTGGGCCGGCTGCTGGCCGCCGCGGCCGCCGACCCCGAGGCACCGATCGGCGCCCTCGACATCCTCGCCCCCGAGGAACGCGGCCGCCTGCGCGACGAGTGGAACGCCACCGCCGCGCCCGTCCCCACCGGCTCGCTGCCGGAACTGTTCGAAGCCCGCGCCGCCCGCACCCCGGACGCCGTCGCGCTCGCCCACGACGGCGGCGCCGTCTCCTACGCCGAGCTCGACGCCCGCGCCAACCGGATGGCGCACCACCTCACCGCATGCGGTGTCGGCCCCGAGTCCCCGGTCGCCCTGCTGATGGAGCGCTCGGTCGACCTGGTCGTCGCCACCCTGGCCGTGCTCAAGGCCGGCGGCGTCTACGTCCCGATGCACGCCGGCCTGCCCCCGGAGCGGATGGCGGCACTCCTCGCCGACACCGGCGCCCCCGTCCTGCTCACCGACCGCACCGACCCGGGCTTCGCGCACGACGCCGTCGTGGTCCGCCCCGGCGACGAGAAGGACGCCCCGGAGCACGCCCCCGGCCTCCCCGTCCACCCCGACCGGCTCGCCTACGTGATGTTCACCTCGGGCTCCACCGGCACCCCCAAGGGCGTCGCCGTCCGCCACCGCGACGTCGTCGACCTCGCCGCCGACCGCCGCTGGCAGGACGGCCGGCACCGGCGGATCCTGCTGCACTCCCCGCACGCCTTCGACGCCGCCACCTACGAGCTGTGGACACCGCTGCTGGCCGGCGGCACCGTGGTCGTCGCCCCGCCCGGCAACCTGGACGCCGACGCCCTGCACGCGCTCGTCACCCGGCACGAGGTCACCGCCGTCTTCCTCACCAAGGCCCTCTTCGACCTCGTCGCCGAACAGGCCCCGGAAACCTTCCGCGCCCTGCGGACCGTCTGCACCGGCGGCGAGGCCGCCTCCGCCACCCTCATGCGGCGCGTCCTCGACCACTGCCCCGACCTGCTGCTCGCCCACGTCTACGGGCCGACCGAAGCCACCACCTTCGCCACCCACCACCCCCTCACCGCCGCAGACCTGACCGGCCCCCGGCCACCGATCGGCGCCCCGCTCGACAACATGCGCGCCCACGTCCTCGACACCCGGCTGCAGCCCGTACCGCCCGGTGTCCCCGGCGAGCTCTACGTCGCCGGAGCCGGCCTGGCCCGCGGCTACTGGCGGCGGCCCGCGCTGACCGCCGAGCGGTTCGTCGCCGACCCCCGCACCCCCGGCGAGCGCATGTACCGCACCGGCGACCTGGTACGCCGCCGGACCGACGGCGCGATCGAGTTCCTCGGCAGGATCGACGGCCAGGTCAAGCTGCGCGGCTTCCGCATCGAGCTGGGCGAGATCGAGGCCGCGCTCTCCCGCCACCCCGCCGTCCGCCAGGTCATCGTGGTCCCCCGGGAGGACCGCCCCGGCGACACCCGGCTCGTCGGCTACTGCGCGGTGCTCCCCGCCCCCCTCGACGAGAACCCTCAACTCGACGTCGAAATCAAGCAGTTCGCCGCCACCACCCTCCCCGGTTACATGGTCCCCTCGGCCGTCGTCGTCCTGCCCGCCCTGCCGCTCAACGCCAACGGCAAGGTCGACCGGCGCGCCCTGCCCGCCCCCGAACTCGCCGCGGACACCACCGGCCGCGCCCCGCGCGACGAGCGCGAACGCGCCCTGTGCACCCTCTTCGGCGAGATCCTCGGCATCGACGACATCACCATCGACGACGACTTCTTCGAGCTCGGCGGCCACTCCCTGCTGGCGACCCGCCTGGTCGGCCGGGCCCGCACCGAACTGGGCGCCGAACTCGCCATCGGCGACCTCTTCCAGGCCCCCACCGTCGCCGCCCTCACCGACCGGCTCGCCGCCGGCCCGGCCCGGCCCGCCCTCCTCCCCGAGCCCCGGCCCGAGCACCTGCCCCTCTCCTTCGCCCAGCGCCGCCTGTGGTTCCTCGGCCAGGCCGAGGGCCCCGCCGCCACCTACAACGTCACCCTCGCCCTCCGCCTCACCGGCCCGCTCGACGCGGCCGCCCTCGAAGGCGCCCTCGGCGACGTCGTCACCCGCCACGAGAGCCTGCGTACGGTCTTCGGCGCCGACGACGGCGTCCCGTACCAGCGGATCCTGCCCGCGCCGCCCGGCCCGCTGCTCACCGTCACCGACCGGCCCGCGCAGGAGCTGACCGGGCACACCTTCGACCTCGCGGCCGACGTACCCCTGCACGCGTACCTGCGTCCCGAAGCGCCCGACGAGCACGTCCTGCTCCTCGTGATGCACCACATCGCCAGCGACGGCTGGTCCCTGCGGCCGCTCTTCCGCGACCTCGCCGACGCCTACACCGCCCGGCTCGGCGGCGAGGCACCGGTGTGGGAGCCGCTGCCGGTCCAGTACGCCGACTACACCCTCTGGCAGTACCGGCTGCTCGGCGCCGACACCGACCCGCAGTCCGCGCTCTCCCGCCAGCTCGACCACTGGAGGCAGGCACTCGCCGGCCTGCCGGACGAGCTGCCGCTCCCGCTGGACCGCCCCCGCCCGGCCACCCCCAGCCACCGCGGCGACGTCATCCCCCTGGCACTCGACGCGGACCTGCACGCACGGCTCACCGAGCTGGCCGGCGCCCACGGAGCGACCCTCTTCATGCTGCTCCAGGCCGCCTACGCCACCCTGCTGCACCGCTTCGGCGCCGGCGAGGACCTGCCGATCGGCACGCCGCTGGCCGGCCGCCTGGACCCGGCCCTCGACGACCTGGTCGGCTTCTTCGCCAACACCCTCGTCCTGCGCACCGACCTCACGGGCCGGCCCACCTTCGCCGAACTGCTGGCCCGCGTACGGGAAGCCGACCTGGCCGCCTACGCCCACCAGGACGTGCCCTTCGAGCGGCTCGTCGAGGAGCTCAACCCGGCCCGCACCCTCGCCCGGCACCCGCTCTTCCAGGTGATGATCGCCTTCGACAACACCGCCGGCGGCGAACCCGAGTTCCCCGGGACCCGCGC
Source organism: Streptomyces sp. WAC03905 (assembly GCF_057371075.1). NCBI lineage: Bacteria > Bacillati > Actinomycetota > Actinomycetes > Kitasatosporales > Streptomycetaceae > Streptomyces > Streptomyces sp. WAC03905. The sequence continues at coordinate 1,296,383 of NZ_JBXYDZ010000003.1, read as the reverse complement.
CGCCCACGAGCCGCTCGGGCTGCCCACCACCGCTTTCGACCTCACCCTGAACCTCTCCGAGCGCCACCACCCGGACGGCGCCCCCGCCGGCATCGAGGGCGGTCTGGAGTTCGCCACCGACCTGTTCGACCGGGCCACCGCCGAACGCCTCGCCGACGCGCTGCCGGCCCTGCTGGCCCAGGTGGCCGCGGACCCGCACCGCCCCGTGGCCGACCTCGACGTACTGGGCGAGGCCGGTCGGACCGAGCTCGCCGGATGGCACGGCACCGACCGGCCGGGCGCGGGGGACGTCCTCGTCCCGCAGGCCTTCGCCGCGCAGGTCGCCGCCACCCCCGACGCCACCGCGGTCGTCTTCGGGGAGACCCGGCTCACGTACGCCGAGCTCGACGCCCGGGCCGACCGCCTGGCCCACGGCCTGGCCGCCGCCGGAGCGGGCCCCGAGGACGTGGTCGCGCTCGCCCTGCCCCGCTCGGCCGAGTCCCTGGTCGCCGTCCTCGCCGTCCTCAAGGCCGGGGCCGCCTTCCTCCCGCTGGACGCCGACTACCCGCGCGAGCGGATCGCCCACATGCTCGCCGACGCCCGCCCCGCGGCCGTCCTCACCGACGCCGGATGGCCGCTGCCCGACGTCCTCGACGGGCTCACCGGTACCACCGTCCTGGACATCGGCGAGCAGAGCCGGGCCGAGCGGCCCGCCGGAGCCCCGCCCGTCCGCGTCACCGCCGCCCACGCCGCCTACGTCATCTACACCTCGGGCTCCACGGGGCGCCCCAAGGGCGTCGTGGTCCGCCACGGCGGGCTCGCCAACCTGCTCGCCTTCCACCGCGACGAGACCATCGCCGCCGCCCGACAGGCCCACCCGGGACGCAGGTTCAGGTTCGCCCAGGCCGCCTCGCTCTCCTTCGACACCGCCCTCGAAGCGCTGCTGTGGATGGTCGCCGGCCACGAACTCCACCTCCTCGACGACGACGTGCGCCGCGACGCCGCCGCCATCGTCCGCCACGCCGAGCGGACCGGCGCCGACGTCCTCGACGTCACCCCCGGCCAGGCCGAGCGGCTGGTCGAGGAGGGCCTGCTCGACCGCTGCCCGCCGGCCCTGCTGATGGTCGGCGGCGAAGCCCTCGGCCAGAGCCTCTCGGCCGCCCTCACCGCCGCCGCGGACACCGTCGTGCTCAACATGTACGGCCCCACCGAGTGCACCGTCGACGCGTTGTACCACCGCCTCTCCGGCGACCCGCGCCCGCTCATCGGCCGCCCGTTGCCCAACCTCCGCGCGCACGTCCTGGACCCCGGCCTGCGGCCCGTACCCCCCGGCGTCCCCGGCGAGCTGTACCTCAGCGGCGCCGGCCTCGCCCGCGGCTACCTGGGCCGGCCCGCGCTGACCGCCGAGCGGTTCGTCGCCGACCCGTTCGCGGCGGGGGAGCGGATGTACCGCACCGGCGACCTCGCCCGGCGCCGCCCCGACGGCCGCGTCGAGTACCTGGGCCGCACCGACCACCAGGTCAAGGTCCGCGGCTTCCGCGTCGAACCCGGCGAGATCGAGACCGTCCTGGCCGCCCACCCCGACGTCCTCCAGGCCGCCGTCCTGCCCTACCGGGACCCCGCGGACGACACGGCCGGGACCCGGCTGGTCGCCCACCTCGTGGTGCGGACCCCGCTCGAAACGGCCGCGCTGCGCGCCCACGTGGCCGCGGCCCTGCCCGACTACATGGTCCCGGCGGCCTTCACCACCCTCGACGCGCTGCCGCTCAACGTCAACGGCAAGCTCGACCGGTCCGCGCTGCCCGCCCCCGACTTCGCGGCGGCCACCGGCGGCCGGGCCGCCCGTACGGCCCGCGAGGAAATCCTCTGCGGTCTGTTCGGCGAGGTCCTGGGACTGACCGGACCGGTCTCGGCCGACGACGACTTCTTCGCCCTGGGCGGGCACTCCCTGCTCGCCACCCGGCTGCTCAGCCGCGTCCGGGCGGTGCTCGGGGCCGAACTCGGCATCCGGGACGTCTTCGAGGCGCCGACGGTGGCGGGCCTCGCCCAGCGGCTGGACGGCGCCACGGCCCGCCCCGCGCTGACCGCGGGCGAGCGCCCCGCACGCCTGCCGCTGTCCTCCGCCCAGCAGCGGCTCTGGCTGATCGACCGGATGGAGGGCCCCAGCGCGCTCTACAACATGCCGCTGGCCCTGCGCGTGACCGGTCCGCTCGACACGGCCGCCCTGGAAGGCGCCCTCGGCGACCTCGTGGCCCGCCACGAGATCCTGCGCACGCTGATCGCCGAGCACGACGGCGAACCCCACCAGCTGGTCCTGCCGCCGTCCGGTGCGGGGCTCCCGGTCGAACGGCGCGACTGCGCACCGGAGGCGGTGCACGCCGAGGTGGACCGGGCCGCCCGCCGCCCCTTCGACCTGGCCGCCGAACCGCCCGTACGCGTGACCCTCCTGCGGACCGGCCCCGAGGAGCACGTCCTCGTCGTCGCACTCCACCACATCGTCGGCGACGGCTGGTCCATGGGCCCGCTGCTGCGCGACCTGAGCGACGCCTACGCGGCCCGCCTGGGCGGCTCGGCCCCCGACCGGCAGCCGCTGCCGGTCCAGTACGCGGACTACGCGCTCTGGCAGCGGGAGCTGCTCGGCGACGAGGCCGACCCCGACAGCCTGGTCGCACGCCAGCTCACCTACTGGCGCGACACCCTCGCCGGCCTCCCGGAGGAGCTCACCCTCCCCGTCGACCGGCCGCGCGGAGCCCGCGCCGACCACCGCGGCGACCGGGTCGCCCTGCCCGTCGACGCGGCCCTGCACCGCGCGCTGACCGACCTGTCCCGCGAGCACCGCGTCACCATGTTCATGACCTTCCAGGCGGCGCTGGCGGCGCTGCTGACCCGGCTCGGGGCCGGCACCGACGTGCCGATCGGCTCGGTGGTCGCCGGCCGCTCGGACGAAGCCCTCGACGACCTGGTCGGCTTCTTCGTCAACACCCTCGTCCTGCGCACCGACACCTCCGGCGACCCGACCTTCACCGAACTCCTCGGCCGGGTCAGGGAGACGGGTCTCGGCGCCTACGCCCACCAGGACGTCCCCTTCGAGCGGCTCGTCGAGGAGCTCAACCCGGCCCGCTCCCTCGCCCGCCACCCCCTCTTCCAGGTGGCGATGGTCCTTCAGTCCAACACCGGAGGCGAGCCGGAGCTGTCCGGCCTGCGCGTCGAGGCGCTGCCGGCCGACACCGGGGTCGCCAAGTTCGACCTCAACGTGACGCTGGAGGAGTTCTTCGGACCGGACGGCGAGCCCGCCGGCCTGGACTGCGCCATCGACTACGCCACCGACCTGTTCGACCGCGAGACCGTCGAGGCCGTCGCCGCCCGCTTCGGCCGGCTCCTGACCGAGATGACGGCCCGGCCCGGGCAGCGGATCGGCCGCGCCGACCTGCTCGCCGACGGCGAGCGCGCCGCCCTCCTCGGCGGCCACCGGCCGCTGCCGGCCGAACTGCCCCTGGTACCGGACGCCTTCGCCGCCCAGGCGGCGGCCACCCCCGGCCTGACCGCCCTCGTCTCCGGGGGGACCCGGCTCACGTACGCCGAACTCGACGCCCGCGCGAACCGCCTTGCCCACGGCCTGGCCGCCGTCGGCATCGGCCCCGAGGACGTGGTCGCGCTCGCCCTGCCCCGCTCGGCGGAGACGGTCGTCTCCCAGCTCGCCGTCCTCAAGGCCGGCGCGGCCTTCCTGCCGCTGGACGCCGAGTACCCGCTGGAGCGCACCGCCCACATGCTGGCCGACGCCCGGCCCGCGGCCGTCCTCACCGACCCCGCGTGGCCGCTGCCCGAAGCGCTGGACGGCCTCGCCGGGACCACCGTCCTCGACGCCCGCGCACAGCACTGGGCCGACCGGCCCGCCGGAGCCCCGCCCGTCCGCCTCACACCGGGCCACGCCGCCTACGTCATCTACACCTCCGGCTCCACCGGCCGCCCCAAGGGCGTCGTGGTCAGCCACGGCTCGATCGCCGGCCTGCTGGCCGCCCACCGGGCCGAGACCTTCGCCGTGCCCGAGCGGGCCCACGGCCGGATGCGCGCCGCGCTGACCGCCTCGCTCTGCTTCGACGCCTCCTGGAACGGCCTGCTGTGGATGGTCGCCGGCCACGAGCTGCACCTGATCGGCGACGACCTGCGCCGCGACCCCGCCGCCCTGGTACGGCACCTGCGCACCGCCGCCGTCGACGCCGTCCAGTTCACCCCCACCTACGCCGAACAGCTCATCGCCGAAGGACTCCTGGACGCCCCCGCCCCGCGTGTGGTGCTCCTCGGCGGCGAACCGATCGGGCAGGCCCTGTGGACCCGCCTGCGCGAGGCCCCCGCCACCACCGGCCACAACCTCTACGGCCCCACCGAGTGCACCGTCGACACCCTGCTCCAGGCGTACGCCGACGCGGAACGCCCCACCATGGGCCACACCGTCCTCGGCACCCGCGCCCACGTCCTCGACGCCTGCCTGAACCCGGTCCCCGCCGGCGTCCCCGGCGAGCTGTACCTGTCCGGGGACAGCCTGGCCCGCGGCTACCTGGGCCGGCCCGCGCTCACCGCGGAACGGTTCGTCGCCGACCCGTTCGCGCCGGGGGAGCGGATGTACCGCACCGGCGACCTGGTCCGCCGCACCCGCGAGGGCAGGATCGACTACCTGGGCCGCACCGACCACCAGCTCAAGATCCGCGGCTTCCGCATCGAACCCGGCGAGATCGAGCAGGCGCTGGCCCTGCACCCGGCCGTCCGCCAGGCCGTCGTCACCCCGCAGGAGAGCGCCGACGGCGACCGCCGCCTGGTCGCCCACTGCGCGGTCGGCGCACCCAGTCCCGAACTCTCCCTCGAACTGAAGCGGTTCGTGGCGCAGTCGCTGCCCGCCCACATGGTCCCCGCCGCCGTCGTCACCCTCGACGCCCTGCCGCTGACCGGCAGCGGCAAGGTCGACCGGCGGGCCCTGCCCGCCCCCGACTTCCAGCTCTTCGCCGGCGGCCGGGCCGCCCGTACGGCGCGCGAGGAACTCCTCTGCGGCCTGTTCGGCGAAGTTCTCGGCGCGGCCGGACAGGTCTCGATCGACGACGACTTCTTCGCCCTCGGCGGTCACTCCCTGCTCGCCATGCAGCTCATCAGCCGGGTCCGTACGGTGTTCGCGGCCGAGATCGGCGTCCGGGACGTCTTCGAGGCGCCGACGGTGGCCGGCCTCGCCCAGCGGCTGGACGGCGCCGGCGCACGGCTCGCCCTGAGGGCCGGCGAACGTCCGGACGGCCTGCCGCTCTCCTTCGCCCAGCAGCGGCTGTGGCTGATCGACCGGATGGAGGGGCCCAGCGCCCTGTACAACCTCCCGCTGGCCCTGCGATTGACGGGTCCCCTCGACCCCGCCGCCCTCGAACGCGCCCTCGGCGACGTCGTCGCCCGGCACGAGATCCTGCGCACGCTCGTCACCGAACAGGACGGCGAGCCCCGGCAGCGGATCGTCCCGCCCACCGAGGCCCGGATCCCCTTCGACCACCACCCCGCCCTGCCCGCCGACCCGGCGGCCGCCCTCGCCGCATGCGCGGCCGTCCCCTTCGACCTCGCCCGCGAACTCCCCCTCCGCTCGCACTTGTTCCCGCTCGCCCCCGAGGAGCACCTCCTCGTGCTCGTCCTGCACCACATCGCCGGCGACGGCTGGTCGATGGACCCGCTGCTGCGCGACCTCTCCGCGGCCTACGCGGCCCGGCTGGGCGGCTCGGCCCCCGACTGGCAGCCGCTGCCGGTCCAGTACGCGGACTACGCGCTCTGGCAGCGGGAGCTGCTCGGCGACGAGGCCGACCCCGACAGCCTGGCGGCCCGTCAACTCGCCCACTGGCGCGCAGCCCTGGCCGACATGCCCGAGGAGCTGTCCCTCCCCGTCGACCGCCCCCGGCGGCCGGACAGCGGCCACCGCGGCGACCGCGTCGTCCTCCCCTTCGACGCGGCCCTGCACCGCGCGCTGACCGACCTGTCCCGCGAGCACCGCGTCACCATGTTCATGACCTTGCAGGCGGCGCTGGCGGCGCTGCTGACCCGGCTCGGGGCCGGCACCGACGTGCCGATCGGCTCGGTGGTCGCCGGCCGCTCGGACGAGGCCCTCGACGACCTGGTCGGCTTCTTCGTCAACACCCTCGTCCTGCGCACCGACACCTCCGGCGACCCGACCTTCACCGACCTGCTCCAGCGCGTCCGGGAGACCCAGCTCGACGCGCACGCCCACCAGGACGTGCCCTTCGAACGGCTCGTCGAGGAACTCAACCCGGCCCGCTCCCTCGCCCGCCACCCCCTCTTCCAGGTCATGCTGCTCCTCCAGGGCGCCGGCCGGGCCGGCAGCCCCGGCGGGACCCCGCTCGACCTGGCCGGCCTGCCGGCCGCCGTCGAACCGGTCGACGGGTGCGTCGCCAAGTTCGACCTCTCCGTCGCCATGGGGGAGTCCTTCGACGCCGACGGCGCACCCGCCGGGCTGGAATGCGCCATCGACTACGCCACCGACCTGTTCGACCGCGAGACCGTCGAAGCCGTCGCCGTCCGCTTCGGCCGGCTCCTGACGGCGGTCGCCGCCCACCCCGACCGGCCCATCGGCGGCGCCGACCTGCTCTCCGCCGCCGAGCGCGCCGAACTCCTCGGCGCGGGCGAGGCGCTGCCCCCGGACGTACCGCTGCTGCCCGCCGCCTTCGAGGCGCGGGCGGCCCGCACCCCCGACGCGACCGCGCTGGTCGCCGGTGACACCCGGCTCAGCTTCGCCGAGCTGAACGCCCGCGCCAACGGCCTCGCCCACCGCCTGACGGCCGCCGGCGCCGGACCGGAGACCCTGGTCGCCCTGGCCCTGCCGCGCTCCGCGGAGAGCGTGATCGCCCTGCTCGCCGTCCTCAAGGCGGGCGCCGCCTCCCTGCCGCTGGACGCCGCACACCCGGCCGACCGCATCGCGGCCGTGCTGGCCGACGCCTCACCCGCCCTGGCGGTGACCGCCGAGGGCTGGCCCCTGCCCGAACTCCTCACCGGCCTCCCCGTCCTGGCCGCGGCCCCCGCCGACGGCCACGACGGGGCCGCGGACAACCCGCCGCCCCGCGCCGCCGCCGACGACGCCGCCTACGTCATCCACACCTCCGGCTCCACCGGCCGCCCCAAGGGCGTCGTGGTCAGCCACGGCTCGATCGCCGCGCTGCTCGCCTCGCACCGCTCCGCGACCGGCCCGATCGGCGCCACCGAATCCCGGCACGGCCGCAGCCGCGTCGCGCTCACCGCCTCGCTCTGCTTCGACGCCTCGTGGGACGGGCTGCTCTGGCTGATCGCCGGACACGAACTGCACCTCATCGGCGACGAGGTCCGCCGGGACGCCGCCGCCCTGGTCCGCCACCTGAGGACGCGGTCCGTCGACGTCATCGAGGTCACCCCCTCCTACGCCGAACAGCTCCTCGACGAAGGTCTGCTGGACGCGCCCGCCCCGCGGGTGGTGCTGCTCGGCGGCGAGGCCGTCGGCCAGGGCCTGTGGGACCGGCTGCGCGACGCCCCCGCGACCACCGCCCACAACCTCTACGGCCCCACCGAGTCCACCGTCGACGCGCTCACCCAGCCCCTCACCGCCACCGGACGCCCCAGCCTCGGCCGCAGCGTCCTCGGCACCCGCGCCCACGTCCTCGACGAGCACCTGAGCCCCGTCCCGCCCGGCGTCCCCGGCGAGCTGTACCTGGCCGGCGCCGGTCTCGCCCGCGGCTACCTCGGCCGCCCCGCGCTCACCGCCGAACGGTTCGTCGCCGACCCGTACGCACCGGGGCAGCGGATGTACCGCACCGGCGACCTGGTCCGCCGCACCCGCGACGGTGAGCTGTATACCTCGGCCGCACCGACGACCAGGTCAAGATCCGCGGCTTCCGCATCGAACCCGGCGAGATCGAGCACGTGCTCACCCGCCACCCCCGGGTCCTCGCCGCGACCGTCACGGTCCACGAGGACCCGGCCACCGGCCCCCGGCTCGTCGCCCACGTCGTCCCCGACGGCCCGCTGGACCCGGCCGAACTGCGCGCCTTCGCCGCCGAGTCGCTGCCCGGCCACATGGTCCCGGCGGCCCTCGTCCCGCTCGACGCGCTCCCGCTGACCGCCAGCGGAAAGGTCGACCGGCGCGCGCTGCCCGCCCCCGACTTCACCGCCGCGTCCACCGGCCGGCCCCCCGGGACCCCGCGGGAAGAACTGCTCAGCGGCCTCTTCGCCGAGGTACTGGGCCTGCCCGGACCGGTCTCCGTCGACGACGGCTTCTTCGACCTCGGCGGCCACTCCCTCCTCGCCATGAAACTCCTCGGCCGGATCCGCACCGCACTCGGCGCCGACCTCGGCATGCGGGCGCTCTTCGAAGCCCCCACCGTGGCCGCGCTCAGCCGGCGCCTCGCCCGCCACCCCGACCCGGCCGCCGCACCCCCGGCCGACGCCGCGCACTCCGCCCGCGGCGCTCTGGACGTACTCCTCCCCCTGCGCACGGGCGGTACCCGGGCCCCGCTCTTCTGCGTCCACCCCGCCGCGGGCATCAGCTGGGTCTACTCCGGGCTGCTGCGCCACCTCGACCCCGACCGCCCCGTCCACGGCCTTCAGGCACGGGGCCTGCGCGGGGGCTCCCCGGCCTCCGTGACCGAGATCGCCGACGACTACGTACGCCAGATCCGCGCCGTCCAGCCCGAGGGCCCGTACCACCTGCTCGGCTGGTCCTTCGGCGCGGTCGTCGCCCAGGCCATGGCCGTGGCCCTCCAGACGGAGGGCCAGGAGGTCGCCCTGCTGGCCCTCCTCGACGGACTGCCGGCCGACCCCGCCCGGTCCGCCGCCGACGGAGCCCCGGCCACCGGCGACCCGGCCGACACCCTCGCGGCGCTGCTCGCCTCGCTCGGCCACGACCCGGCCGACGGCCGCGTCCGGGCCGACCTGAGCGCACTCCTCGGCGAGGCCGCGGCCGTCCTGCCCGACGTCTTCGAGCAGAACGCCAAGCTGATGGCCGAGCACGTCCCCGACCGTTACCGGGGCGACGCCGTCTTCTTCGGCGCCACCCTCGACAAGCCCGCCGACTGGCCCTACGGGCAGGCCTGGGAGCCGTACGTGGACGGCCGCGTCGAGCAGCACCGCGTCCCCTGCACGCACGGCGCCATGACGCAGCCGGAGCCCGCCGCACGGATCGCCGCCGTGCTCGCCGACAAGCTTGGAGCGTGACCCGCCATGACCACAGCCTCCGTGAAGCCGCCGTCGCCCCCGGAGGGCGACGCGCCGCCCAAGAGCCGCTGGGGCCTCTGGGCGCAGGGCAACTTCCGCAAGCTATGGATCGGTGAGACGACCAGCGGCCTCGGCACGGCCGTCGGCAACGTCGCCCTCGCCCTGGTGGCCGTCGTCACCCTGGAGGCCTCGCCGTTCATGGTCGGCCTGCTGACCGCCTCCGCGTGGGTCCCGTGGCTCTTCCTCGGCCTGCTGGCCGGCGCCTGGGTGGACCGCTGGCCCCGGCTGAAGGTGATGCTGATCTGCGACCTCCTGCTGCTGGTGCTGTTCGGCAGCGTGCCGGTGGCCGGCTGGCTGGGCCTGCTGACCATGGCGCAGCTGGTGGTGGTCGCCCTGCTGGCCGGCGCGGTCAAGGTGTTCCTGTCCACCGCGAACAGCGCCGTGCTGCCCGCCCTGGTCGCCAAGCCCGACCTGCTGGAGGCCAACGTCAAACTGCGTTCCGGCGACGCGGCCGCCGAGATCGCCGGCCCCGGCCTGGCCGGTCTGCTCTCCCAGGCCTTCGGCGCCGTCAGCGGCCTGCTCGCCGACGCGGTCACCTACCTGGTGGCGGCGGTCTGCGTCGGGTCCATCCGGGTCGAGGAGAAGCCGCCGCCGGTCTCCGAACGGCGCGGCATCCTCCGCGAGATCGGCGAGGGCGTCCGGTTCCTGGCCCGCGACCCGTACCTGCGCACCCTGGCGAGCTTCGCGGCCGTCGGCAACCTCGGCCTCAACGGCATCCAGGCCGTGCAGACCGTCTTCCTCGTCCGCAGCGTGGGCGTGACGCCCGGCGGTGTCGGAGCCGTCTTCGCGGTGGTCTCCGTCGGCGGTCTGGCCGGCGCCGCGCTCGCCGGACGGATCGCCCGCCGGTTCGGCACGGCCCGCGGCCTGCTGCTCTGCGAGCTGGTGGGGGCGCCGTTCATCCTGCTGCTGCCGATGGCCGGGGACCGGCTGCCGCTGGCGGTCAGCGCGGTCGCCTGGTCGGTCGCGGTCTGCGGGGTGATCGCCGGCAACGTCATCGCCGGCAGCTTCTACCAGGCCTACTGCCCGCCCGCGATGATCGGCCGGATCCGGGCCAGCGCCTCCACCGTCAACTTCAGCGCCATCCCGGTGGGCGCCCTGCTCGGCGGCTGGCTGGGCGAGGTGCTCGGCGCCCGCACCACCCTCTGGATCATGGCGAGCGTACTGCTGTCCGCCGGACTGGTCCTGCTGGCGAGCCCCCTGCGCCGCCTGCGCAACTTCCCCGAGCGCCCGTCGCTCTCCTGACCGGCGCCGCCCGCCGCCCCGTGCACCCTTCCGCCCCGCCCGTACGCCTCCCGGAGCCTTCGATGACCCGCACCGCCCGCCCGCGCCGCTTCCTGATGTGCCGTCCGACCCACTTCGAGGTCTCCTACGCGATCAACCCGTGGATGGACCCGGCCAAGCCGGTCGACACCGGCCTCGCCGTCGCCCAGTGGGAGCGGCTGTACGAGCTGTACGTCGACCTCGGCCACCGCGTCGACCTGATCGACCCGCTCCCGGGCCTGCCCGACATGGTCTACGCGGCGAACGGCGCCACCGTCATCGACGGCAGGGTGCTCGGCGCCCGGTTCCGCAACGCCGAGCGCGCCGCCGAGGGGCCCGCCTACCTGGAGTGGTTCCGGGCCAACGGATTCACCACGCACGACCCCGTCCACGTCAACGAGGGCGAGGGGGACCTCCTGCTGGCGGGCCGTCATCTGCTCGCGGGCCGCGGCTTCCGCAGCGTCAGCGCCGGCCACGCCGAGGCGCAGGAGTTCCTCGGCCGCCCGGTGATCGGCCTGGACCTCGTCGACCCGCGCTTCTACCACCTCGACACCGCGCTCAGCGTGCTCGACGACGACGAGGTCATGTACTACCCCGGGGCCTTCTCCGCGGGCAGCCGGGAGGTGCTGCGCCGGCTCTTCCCGGACGCGGTGCTGGTGGAGGAGGCCGACGCGGCGGTGTTCGGGCTCAACGTGATGAGCGACGGGCTGAACGTGGTGCTGCCGGAGGCGGCGACCGGGGTCGCGGCGAAACTGCGCCGGAGGGGCTTCCGGCCGCTCGGGGTGGACCTCTCCGAGCTGTTCAAGGGCGGCGGCAGCGTGAAGTGCTGCACCCTGCACGTCCGCGAGGCCGTCTGATCACCGGCGACCGTCGGCGGACCCGGTCCACACCCCGGCGGCGCGACACCCGGTCCACGCCCCGGCGGCGCGACACCCGGTCCACGCCCCGTCGACGGCCCGATCAACGGAGCCGATCGACGCACGGTGCTCGTGCGTCGATCGGCTGTTGAACGCGCCTTGCGATGCTTGTCCCATCAGCCCGGAACACGCCGGGAAGAACCGGCCCACCCCCCTTCCCGCCAGGGAAGACGTCCTCAGGAGCAGTCATGGCGAACCCCGCGAACCACACCGTTGCCACCCGGGTCTGCCTGGCCGTCGCGGGCCTCGGTCTCGGCACGCTGATCGCCCTGGGCGCGGCCGGCGCGGCGATGGCCGACGACACCACGGGCACCGGCCAGGGCGGCGGCGGGACCGTCAGCACCAACCAGGCCCCCTCGCCGTCCCCGACCCCGTCCGACGACAAGGACTGGAACAGCACCGGTTCCTGAGCCCCGCCCCCGCCCCCGCCCCTACGCCTCCAGCCCGCAGCTCTCCACCAGGGCCAGCGCCGGCTCCTCCAGCAGACAGGCCACCTCGGCGGCCTCCGGAAGTCCGAGCCGGCAGAAGATCTCGTACGCCTGCCGCAAGCGCGTCCCCGCCTCGGCCCCGCGCCCGAGGTCCGCCAGCGAGCGGCCCAGCACCACCAGCGCCAGGGCCTGGTCCCGCTCGGCCCCCAGCTCCTCGCACAGGGCGAGCGCCTGCCCGGCGTGATCGAGGGCCTCGTCGGCCCGGCCGAGCGAACGCAGACTGTCCGCCAGCCGGTAACGGGCGTGGGCGGCCCGGTCCCGCAGCCCGGCCCCCGTCGCCACCGTCAGGCACTCCCGGAACCAGGTCACGGCCTCCTCGTGCCGCCCCAGCCCGTGCAGCGCCAGACCCAGTACGTACAAGGTGTACGCCCGCCCCGGATCGTCCTGCCGCGTCCGCAGTTCGGCGAGCGCCGCGTGGCAGATCTCCACCGCCTCCTCCGCCCGCCCGCTGCGCACCCGCGCCAGCGCCGCGTTCACGGTCGTCACCAGGGCCCCGGAGCGGTGCCCCAGCGCCTTGGCCAGCACCAGCGCCTCGTCGTAGTGGTCCACCGCCTCGTCGTAGCGGCTGAGGAACTGGCAGATCAGACCGAGGTCGTTGAGCGCCTGACGGAGGATCACCGAGTCACCGGCGGTCCGTGCCGCGTCCACCGCCTGGCGGGCGGCCGCCTCGGCCGCGTCCAGCCGGGTCGCCGCCAGGGCCACGTTCCCCCGCAGGAAGTGCGCGCGCCCGGCAGCCCGTACGTCGCCGTGCCGCACCGCCGCCTCGGCCAGCGCGTCCGCGGTGGTGGCGAGTTGGCGGCTCGGCGGGGTCAGGACGAACGGCGTGAGCGCGATCAGCAGGTCGATCGCGGCCCGCAGTGCCGTCCCCGGTCCGCCGTCGGCCGGGACCGGCCCGCCGGCCGCGCCGCCCGCCGACCCCGCGGCCGCGTCCGCGGCGACCTGGGCCGCCAGCGCCACGGCGCCGGCCCGCTCCGTCGCCGTCCACTCCCGGGCCGCGTCCCACCCGGTCAGCGCCACACCGGGGGAGCGGGCCGGACCCAGCGCGCCCGCCGCCGGGTCGCCCGGCACCGCGTGCTGGAAGGCGGAGCAGGCCGTGGCCAGCAGGTGGTCCAGCAGCCGGTCCCGGGCCGCCACCGCCGCCTCGTTCTCCGCCGCGCCGCAGGCGGGACCCGCCCCTTCGGCCGGACGCCGCCGGGCGAAGGAGCGCAGCAGGTCGTGGTAGCGGTAGCGCCCCGGGAAGGGCGACTCCACCATCGCCACGTCCACCAGGGCTTCCAGCAGGTCCTCGGCGTCGTACTCGTCGAGGTCGAGCAGCGCGGCCGCGGCCGGCAGCCCGATGTCCGGCCCGTCCACCGAGGCGACCAGCCGGAACGCCCGGGCCTGGTCGTCGCTGAGCTGCCGATAACTCAGTTCGAAGGCCGCCGCCACGGCGAGGTCGCCGATCCGCAGCTCGTCGATCCGGCGTCGCTCCACCTGGAGCCGCCGGCTGAGCGTCTCCACGGTCCAGCCCGGCCGGGCCGCGAGCCGGGCCGCGACGATCCGGACGGCCAGCGGCAGGTACCCGCAGGCCACCACCAGCTCCAGCGCCGCGTCGCGCTCGGCGTCGAGCCGGTCCGCGCCGATGGTGCGGCCGAGCAGGTCGAGGGCCTCGGAGGGGTGGAACACGTCCAGGTCGACGTGGACGGTGGCCGGCAGTCCGGCGGGCCGGGTGCGCCCGGTGGTGAGGACCGCGCAGCCGACCGTGCCCGGCAGCAGCGGCCGGATCTGCGCCGTGTCCTTGGCGTTGTCGAGCACCAGCAGCAGGCGCCGTCCGTCGACGACGGACCGGAAGAGCGCCGACCGGGCGTCCAGGCCGTCGGGCACCGCGTCACCGGGCACGCCGAGGGCGACGAGGAAGCAGCTGAGCACCGCTTCCGGATCGGCCGGCACCGGGTCGGAGCCGCGCAGGTCCACGTAGAGCTGGCCGTCCGGGTAGGACTCCCGGACGCGGTGGGCCACGTGCAGGGCGAGCGCCGTCTTGCCGACGCCGCCCATCCCGACGACGGTGGCGATCACCAGCGCCTGCGCGGAGGGGGCGCCGAGTGCCTCGTCCAGCACCCGGACCGGGACCGAACGCCCGGTGAAGTCGGCGGCGTCCGGTGGGAGCTGGGCCGGTCTTGGCGGAGCCGCCGCCGGTCTGGAGGGCGCCTCCCGTCCCGTGTCCTCCTCGTCCCGGTCCAGTTCGGGCGCCGCGGGGGCGGATCCCCGCCCGGCGTCGTGGCCGGAGCCCGTGACCGCGGGCGTCTCGCGCGGCTCGTCCGCGGGCGGCGACGCCGGAGGGATCGGTTCCGGCGCGGCCAGCGCCGGATCGCCCTCCAGGATCCTGCGGTGCAACTGCTCCAGGTCCGACCCCGGGGCGACGCCCAGCTCAGCGAGGAACAGCTGCCGCACGCCGCGGTACACCGCCAGCGCGTCCGCCTGCCGCCCGGCCTGGTACAGCGCCCGCATCAGCAGCCCGTACGCACGTTCGTGCAGCGGGTGCTCGGTGGTGAGGGCGGTCAGCTCCGGGATGCAGCGGGAGTGACGGCCGAGGGCGAGGTCCAGGCCGATCCGCTCCTCCAGCAGCGTCAGCCGCAGTTCCTCCAGCCGCTGGCGGTGCCGCTCCGCGAACGGTCCGGGCACGCCGGCCAGCGGCTCGCCCTGCCAGAGCTCCAGCGCCTGGTTGAGCAGGTCGCGTGCGCGCAGCGGATCGGTCCGCGCGGTGCGTTCGGCCTCGGCGGCCAGCGACTCCGCCTCGGCGGAGTCGACGGCGAGCTTCGGCAGGACCAGCCGGTAGCCGTCGCCCATGGAGACCAGCACGCTCGACGCGGGCCGGTCGCCCGCGGACGCCGCCTCGCCGGCCTCCCCCTTGCCGCCCGCGTCCAGCACCTTGCGCCACCGCCACGCGTAGGTGCGCACGGTGGTCATCGCGGCGCTCGGCGGTTCCTCCCCCCACAGTGCGGTGATGAGGTCGGTCGCGCTCGCCGCGTGCCCCGGCCGCAGCAGGAGGACGGCCAGCATCGCCTGCTGTTGCGGGCTTCCGATCTTGAGCGCGGTGGCGCCCCGATGAGCCCGCATCAGACCGAGTAACGAGAAACGGAGATCGCCCAAGTCCTGCCCCCAGCCCCCAGAACACGGTGCCCGCCCCCGCTGGGCGCCCATGTCTCGATTTGTGTCACCTTTTTAACCACAGCGTCGCACTCGGTGTCGAGAGTCCGTTGAGTCTGTGGTGATCAGGTGTTGAACCTTGCGGTACAGAATCACACCGTGCCGCGGGCACGCCGGAGACCGTCCGGGCTCGCGCCCGCCCCCTCGGTCGCCGGTGGCGCCGGGCCCGACCATACATTCGGAGGCGGACGTCCGTGAACACCCCATTGCTGTACCGGTTGCTCGGCACCGACCCCGCCGCCGGGCCGGCGGAACTGCTGCACCGCGCCCGGTCGGACCGCCATCTGCCCCATCTGGTGCTCTCCGCGCTGGCGGGGGACGGCGTCCGGATGGGCGAGGCGGCCCGGGCCGAGCTCGGCCGCGCGGGCGACCGCGTCGCCCGGTACGCGGACCTGGCGGAGGCACTCGCCCGGTCCACCGGCGTCCGCGCCATCCGCGGCCTGCCGCTCGCCGGGTACTACCCGGCCGGACTGCTGCGTCCGATGGAGGCCCTCGATCTGGTCGCGCCCGACGAGGCGGCCCTGTGGCAGGCCGTGATCCGGCTGGTCACCGACCACCCGGTGGAGCACATCGACGTCTGCCTGCTCGGCGAACGGCCCCACCACACCGCCGTCACCCTCCACTGGCCCGCCGAGGACCCCCTCGCCGACCCCTGGTACCGCGTCCAGGTCTCCACCGCGGCGCTGCCCGGGGACGGGCGGGGCGTGCCCGTCCGGCCCTTCCTGGCCGCCGACGAGCACGTGGAGTGCCTCATCGCGCTGGCCGAGGCCCGACTCATGGGCGGGCCGGACCGGCCGCTCTGTCCGCTGACCGTCCTCGACGTCGCCGCCCTCGCCCGCAGGCCCTTCGAGGCCGCCGAGACCGCCGCGGTCGTGGCCGCCTACCGGCTGGCCCCGGAGGTCGCGGCCCTCCTCGACGTCGCCGCCGAGCACGTGCCGCTGGGGCCGCTCGCCGCCGTCCGCGCCGCCCTCGCCCCGGAACTGGCCGCCGAGCACCGCCGGCGCGGCCGGGCCGCCACCGTCCGGCGCGTCCCGGCCCGTCACGGGGCCCTGCTCCGCCGCACCGTCATCCGCCACAGCTGGGGCGAGGCCCGCCTGGTGGGCCACACCCCTGACACCTGCCTCCTGCTCACCCCCGTCGCGGACTACCTCCTCGCCCCGGCCGCCGCCGACGCAGTCGCCACCCCGGCCACCCGTACCGCCGCCCTCGACGCGCTGCACCGCTGGGACACCCTCTGCTGAGGTGAGGGAATTCCGTATTCCGCCCGCATTTCCGAACCCGCCCAGCAGCTCCGCTAACATGTTCGAGCGAACAATGATCAGGTTGAAATATGAACATCGGCTGAAAAATTGATATCTGCGGTTTTGCGAGTGTTTTCGCGAAAGGGTGACGGAGCCGAGTCCGCCGGGTGGCGCCGGCCGCGCGTCGTGCTGTGGGTCGCGGTGAGCGCGGTGGCCCTCGGGTTCCTCGTCGCGCTGGAGATCGCCGCGCGCGGCTACGGCGTGCGGGGACCGATCACCGACCAGGCGCGCGAGGTGGTCTTCGCCCCCAAGTCGGGCACGGTGCTGTACGCCAGCATGGCCCTGATGCTCGTGGTGCTCACCTGGCGGCAGCGGTTCGTCGCGATCGGCGCCGCGGTCGGCATCGACCTCGTCCTCTGGCTCGTGCGGTGGGTGGCCGGCGCCGAGATGATGTACGGCAGCGGGGCCCTGATCGTCACCCTGGCCTGCGCCGTCATCGCGCTCACGCGCCGCTCCGGCCGCGAGCGGATGCTCCTGCTCCAGGGCGTCGGCCTGGCCCTGCTGCTCGTGACCGGCCGCAAGACCGGCTACACCTGGCTGCTGATCACGTCCAAGACCCGTCCGACGGTGCTCGACCAGTACGTCGCGACCGCCGACCAGGCCCTGGGCAACCCGTCGTGGGTGGCCGGCCGGATCGTCGAGGCCACCGGGACCGCCGGATTCCGCGTCCTCGAGTTCGTCTACATCCAGCTCGCCGTGATGGCGGTCGTCGTGGCGCTGTACCAGCTGCGCAACGTCGCGGCCGAGCGCCGCTTCCCGCGCCACCACCTGGTGCGCACCTTCCTGGCGATCGGTCTGCTCGGGCCGGGCATCTACATGGTCTTCCCGGTGGTCGGACCGATCTTCGCCTACGGCGCCGACGGCGGCCAGTGGGCGCTCGCCGAACTCTGGCCGAACACCCCGCCGCCCGTCACGGCCCCGCAGCCGATGCCCTTCGACGAGTTCACCCCGCGCAATTGCATGCCCAGCCTGCACACGGCGTGGGCCACCGCGATCTTCATCCATTCCCGCAAGGCCCCGCGGGCCCTGCGGTGGGCGGGAACGTTCTGGCTGATCGCGACGCTCGGCGCGACGCTCGGATTCGGCTACCACTACGGCGCGGACATCGTCGCCGGCGTCGTCTTCACCCTCACCATCGACCTCGCGCTGCGCACCCTCGACCACGGCTGGGACCGCCAGGGGGTCCGGCTCGTCGCCCACGGCGCCACGGTGTTCGTCGCGCTGCTGCTGTCGTACCGCTTCCTGTCCGTGCAGATGGCGGACCTCCCGTGGGTCTTCGGGCCGCTGGTCGTGGCCTCCATGGTCTCCGTGATCTGGGGCTACGTACGGATCACCCGGCGGTGGGACCGCCGTACCGAGGCGGTCCCCGTACCGCGGCCCCGCCGGGAACAGCAGCCAGAACTGGTCTGAAACGGCACGCGCGCCCCGGTAGGACGGGGCGCGCGTGGCGGGACGGACGGGCCCGCGGGACGGGGCGGCCGCGGGGTCAGACGATGCCCTCGGCGATCTCCGCCTGCTCCCGGGCGTTGCCGTACGCGGACGGGGTCCCGTACGAGCGCCGCGCCGCGTACCACCAGGCGCTGGCCAGGACCAGGACCACGGCCAGGGCGATCACCGCGTAGTTCATCGAGTCGATGGTCACCGGTGACTTCTGCGGCAGGCAGAACAGCACGGTGACGACCGCCACCCACACGACGGCGGTCCAGCCGATCGGCCTGCTCCAGCGGCCCAGGTTCCACGGACCGGGCTGGAACCGGTTCCCGGCGCGCAGCCGCAGGTAGATCGGGATCGCGTAGGCCGGGGTGATGCCGATGACGTTGATGGCGGTCACCGCGCCGTAGGCCGTCGCGGAGTAGAGCGACGGGAGGGCCAGCACGGCCGCCACGGCGACGGAGAGCCACACGGCGGGGACCGGCGTCTGCGTACGGCTGCTCACCTTGCGCCACACGGCGGAGCCGGGGAGGGCGTTGTCGCGGCTGAAGGCGAAGACCATCCGGCTCGCCGCGGCCACCTCGGCGTTGCCGCAGAAGAGCTGCGCCACGATGACGACGAGGAGCAGGGCGGTGGCGCCGCCGGAGCCCAGCGCGTCGATGAAGATCTGCGCGGGCGGGACGCCGGTGGCGGTGCCCCGCACGGCCGCGTAGTCCTGGATGGCGAAGGTCAGGCCCGCGAGCAGCGCGAAACCGGCGAGCCAGGAGACCCAGATGGCCCGGACGATGCCCTTGGCGGCGGACACGGAGGCGTTGGAGGTCTCCTCCGAGAGGTGCGCGGAGGCGTCGTACCCGGAGAAGGTGTACTGGGCGAGGAGCAGGCCGACCGCGGCCACGTAGAACGGGTTGGCCCAGCCGGTGTCGTTGACGAACTCGGTGAAGACGAACGACGGCGACTGGTGCTGGTCGGGTATGAAGGCCAGCGCGCCCACGATCAGGGCGACGCCGCCCAGGTGCCACCAGACGCTGACGGAGTTGAGCACGCTGACCAGGCGGACGCCGAAGAGGTTGAGCGCGGCGTGCAGCAGCAGGATGCAGAGGAAGATCACGAACGTCAGGCCGGGGGTGGGCACGACGCCGTACTGGAGGTTGAGGAAGGCGCCGGTGAACAGGGCGGCGCCGTAGTCGATGCCCGCGATGGCGCCCAGCAGGCCGAGCAGGTTCAGCCAGCCCGTGTACCAGCCCCAGCGGCGCCCGCCGAGCCGGTCGGCCATGTAGTAGAGCGCTCCCGAGGTCGGGTAGGCGCTGGTCACCTCGGCCAGGGCGAGACCCACGCAGAGCACGAACAGGCCGACGCCGGCCCAGCCCCACAGCATCACGGCCGGACCGCCGGTGCCCAGGCCGAAGCCGTAGAGGGTCATGCAGCCGGACAGGACGGAGATGACCGAGAAGCTGATGGCGAAGTTGCCGAAGCCGCCCATCCGGCGGGCGAGGACCGGCTGGTAGCCGAGCTCCCTGAGCCGTTCCTCCTCGTCCTGCCGGGGCGGGGCCTTGCTGTCCGGGCGGACGGTCGGCGCGGTGCGGGACATGGGGGAGTACCTCCGGGGGTGAGGAGCGGGGGACGGTGGGCGGGGGTGACGTGCGGCAGCGGCGGGCGGGGGCGGCCTGCGGAGACGGTGGGGCGGCGCGGGGGTCGCGGGCCCGGCACGGTGGGCGCGGGCGCCGTCAGTCCCGGGCCGCCAGGCTGCGGGCCCTGGCCCGCAGGAAGACCTCCATGGCCAGTTCCTGGTCGGCCGGGTCGCGGGTCCGGTAGGCCCACGGCAGGGTGGTCCAGTACCGGTCGATCGCGTCGAAGACCTGGGCGGCCTCGCCGAACCGGTGGGCTCCCCACAGTGCGTGGGCGAGGTGGTTCAGGTCGAGCTGCGAGGCCCGCCGCAGATCGCTGTAGCGGAACCAGGTGTCCAGGGCGCGGCCCGCGTCGCGGACGGCGTCCTCGGCGACCCAGTGGAGGTCGAGCGCCTTCTCCTGGCCGCGCTCCCGGCGGTACCGCTCGATGCTCAGGTACAGCGGCAGGAGGTGGACGGGCGACTCCGGCGGGGCCGAACCGGACGCCCAGTGGACGAAGTTGGCCGCCTCGGTCAGCGGGCCGGGCGTGCCCGCGCAGACGAACTGGAGCATCCGGTGGTACGCCTCGCGGTTGTGCGGGTCGCGCTTGTCGACCTGGGCGAGGATGCCCCAGGGACCGCGGGGCAGCATCAGCGCGGGCGGCGGCTGCCGGTGCTCGTCCATCGAACGGTGCTCGTCGAGGAGGGCCAGTGCGAGCAGGCAGACCCACGGCACGGGGTCGGCGGGGCTCAGCTCGGCGGCGTCGCGGCAGGCGGCCCACGCCTCCTGCCACAGTTCGCGCGTACGGGGGTGGCGCGCGCGGTGGGCGCGGACGGCGCGTTCGACGACGACACGGGTGTGCATGACGGACGCGGCGACGCTGCGCGGTTCCTCGGCGCGCCACGCCTGGACCACGTCCGATCCGGCGGCGACCGCGGCGAGCACCTGGGTCCGCTGGGTCCACAGCCCCCAGCCGTCCGTCCGGTCCAGCAGGTGCGCCATCGCCAGCCAGCGGCCGGTGCGCAGGTCCTGCACGGCCACCCGTAAGTCGTTGTCGTGGCCGGCGGGGTGGTAGACGGGCCGGAAGTCGCTGCCCGCCATCACCTCGCCCCGGTCGAACGGTAGCCGGAACGGGCGCGTCTTGCGGTGGTCGTCGTCATCGGTCCTCGCATCGCATGGCCTTCGCGCCTGGTGATCGGCGATCACTATAGAGTGACTATGAGCGTTCGAGTCATGAATCTTTTTCGAATGCAAGTATCAAGCCACATACAAGAGATGAATTCGCGTCAGGCCCGACTCCGCCCCCGTCGATGGATCTTGACGGGGCCGCGTCCGCTGGTGAAGGCTTCCGCAAGACGATCGCGCATGCCGACACCAGGGACGGAGTGGTGATGACGGGCCCGGTGCTCGCTGTGGACCAGGGCACCTCGGGAACCAAGGCCCTCGTCGTCTGTCCCGAACGCGGCGTCATCGGCTCCGCATCCGCCGCCGTACGGCCCCGGTACCTGCCGGGCGGCCGTGTGGAGGTCGACCCCCGCGAGCTGCTGGCATCGGTCCTCGACGCCGGACGCGCCGCCCTGGCCGCGGCCGGTGAACCGGTCGCCGCGGTCGGCCTGGCCAACCAGGGCGAGACCGTCCTCGCCTGGGACCCCGCCAACGGCGAGCCGCTGACCGCAGCGATCGTCTGGCAGGACCGCCGCGCCGAGCAGCTGTGCGCCGAACTGGCCCCGCACGCCGACGCCTTGCAGGAGCGCACGGGACTGCCCCTCGACCCGTATTTCGCCGCGCCGAAGATGGCCTGGATACGCCGTCACCTCACCCGGCGGGGCGTGGTGACGACCAGCGACGCATGGCTGGTGCACCGGCTCACCGGCGCCTTCGTCACCGACGCGGCGACCGCCGGCCGCACCCAGCTCCTCGACCTCGACACCGTCGACTGGTCGCCCGCCGCCCTGGACGCCTTCGGCCTCACCGGAGAACCCCTGCCGGACGTCGTCGGCGCGGACACCCGGGTCGGCACCACCACCGCGTTCGGCCTCCCGCTGCCGCTGACGGGACTGCTCGTCGACCAGCAGGCCGCCCTGCTGGCCCAGCGCGTCACCGACCCCGGAACCGCCAAGTGCACCTACGGCACGGGGGCGTTCCTCCTCGCACAGACCGGCCCCCGCCCCCGCCGCAGCGCCACCGGGCTCGTCGGCTGCGTCGCCTGGCGGCTCGGCGGCGAGACCAGCTACTGCCTGGACGGCCAGGTCTACACGGCCGCTTCCGCCGTCCGCTGGCTCACTGACCTCGGCGTGATCGCCGGCGCCCAGGACATCGACACCGTGGGCGGGACCACCCCCGACGCGGGCGGCGTCACCTTCGTCCCCGCGCTCGCCGGCCTCGCCGCCCCCTGGTGGCGCGGCGACCTGCGCGGCTCGGTCACGGGCCTCGGCCTCGACACCACCGCCGGGCACCTCGTGCACGCGCTGTGCGACGGCATCGCCGCACAAGTGGCCGAACTCGCCGACGCCGTCGCCACCGACCTGGGCGCACCGCTGGCCACCCTCCGCGTCGACGGCGGACTCACCCGGTCCGCCCTGCTCATGCAGGCGCAGGCCGACCTGCTGCAGATCCCCGTCGAGGTGTCCGCGCTCCCGGACGCCACCGCGCTCGGCGTGGGCGCCGTCGCACGCCTCGGGCTCGACCCCTCCCTCACCGTGCCCGAGGCCGTCCCGGAGTGGAAGCCGTCGGCCGTCTACGAACCGAGGGCCGACGCCGCGCAGGCCGCCGAGCGCCGCACCCGGTTCCGGACGGCGGTGTCCGCGCTGCTCGACGGAACCGCATGACCGTCACCCGGCGCGGCCCCCTCCCCGACGGCGCCGAACCCTACGACGTGACGGTCGTCGGCGCCGGCGCGGTGGGCTGCGCCATCGCCCGCGAACTGGCCCGCCTCCCCCTGCGCACCGCCCTCGTCGACGCGTCCGACGACGTCGGCAACGGCACCTCCAAGGCCAACACCGCACTCCTGCACACCGGTTTCGACGCCGTGCCCGGATCCCTGGAAGCCCGGCTCGTCCGGGACGGACACCGACTGCTCACCTCCTACGCCGCCGCCTGCGGCATCCCCGTCGAACCGGTCGGGGCCCTGCTCGTGGCCTGGACCGGGGAACAGCTCGCCGCCCTGCCGGGCCTCGCCGACAAGGCCGCCCGCAACGGCTACCGCGCGGCCCGGATCCTTACCGCCGCCGAGGTACGCGCCCGCGAACCGCACCTCGGCCCCGGCGCCCTCGGCGCCCTCCACGTCCCGGACGAAT
Source organism: Streptomyces sp. WAC03905 (assembly GCF_057371075.1). Classification (NCBI taxonomy): domain Bacteria; kingdom Bacillati; phylum Actinomycetota; class Actinomycetes; order Kitasatosporales; family Streptomycetaceae; genus Streptomyces; species Streptomyces sp. WAC03905. The sequence continues at coordinate 1,273,648 of NZ_JBXYDZ010000003.1, read as the reverse complement.
CCCTCGTCTGCCCCTGGACGACCACCCTCGCCCACGCCACGCAGGCCGTCCGCGCCGGCGTCGACCTGCACCTCAACTGCCCGGTCCGGGCGGTCACTCCGGGGGCACCGCACACCCTCACCACCGGCCGGGGCCCGCTGCGCACCCGCCACCTGGTCAACGCGGCCGGCCTGTACGCCGACGTGATCGACCGGTTCCTCGGCCACGCCGACTTCACCGTCACGCCCCGCCGCGGCCAGCTCATCGTCTTCGACGAACTCGCGCGCGGCCTCGTCCGCCACGTCCTGCTGCCGGTGCCGGACGCCCGCGGCAAGGGCGTGCTGGTCACCCCGACCGTCTACGGGAACGTCATGCTCGGGCCCACCGCCGAGGACCTGGACGACAAGGCGGACACCGCCTCGACCGCCGCAGGGCTCGCCCTGCTGCGGGAGAAGGGCCGGCGGATCCTGCCCGCGCTCCTCGACGAGGAGGTCACCGCCGTCTACGCGGGACTGCGCGCGGCCACCGGGCAGGAGGACTACGCCATCCGGGCGCACCCCGCCCAGCGGTACGTGAGCGTCGGCGGCATCCGGTCCACCGGCCTGAGCGCCTCGATGGCGATCGCCGCCCACGTCGTGGAGCTGCTCGCCGACGGCGGACTCCCCGTCACCGGCGCCCGCGAGCCGGACCCGGTGCGCATGCCCAACCTCGGCGAGGCCTTCCCCCGCCCGTACCGGGACGCCGCGATGATCGCGGCCGACCCGGAGTACGGCCGGATCGTCTGCCACTGCGAGCGCGTGACCCGCGGCGAGATCCGTGACGCGCTCGCCTCGACCGTGCCGCCCGTGTCTCCCGACGGCCTGCGGCGGCGCACCCGGGCCCGGGGCGGCCGCTGCCAGGGCTTCCACTGCGGCGCCGCCGTCCGCGCCCTGTTCGAGGAGGCCCGCCGGTGACCGGTGCGGACGCGCGGGACGACGCACGCCCGACGGGGGACGGCGTGCGCGACGTACGGGCGGACGTCCTGGTCGTCGGCGCCGGCCCGGCCGGACTGGCCCTGGCCACCCGGCTGGCGGAGGCGGGCGCCGGCCGGGTCGAGGTCCTCGACCGCGAGCCCCGGGCGGGCGGCATGCCGCTCCACCTCCGCCACGGGGGCTTCGGCCGCCCGCCGCGCCCCTGGCTGCACGGGCCCCGGTACGCGCAGCGGGCGGTGACGGCGGCCCTCGCCGCCGGCGCGGTGGTCCGTACCGGCGTCACCGCCACCGGCTGGGCCGGCCCGCTCCGTCTGGAGACCACCGGCCCGGCGGGCCTGGAGAGGATCACGGCCCGGGCCGTCGTCCTCGCCACCGGCGCCCGGGAACGCCCGCGCAGCGCCCGGCTCGTCCCCGGCTCCCGCCCGCAGGGCGTGTTCACCACGGGAGAGCTGCTGCGGTCCGTCCACGAGCACGGACTGCCCGTCGGCCGGCGGGCCGTCGTGGTGGGCGCCGAGCCCGTGGCCCGCCACGCGGTGGCCGTGCTGCGCGGGGCGGGCACCGACGTGGTGGCGATGCTCACCGAAGTCCCGCGCGCCGCCGCCGTACCGGGAGTCCCGCTGCTCACGGAGACGACCGTCGGCGCCCTGCGCGGCCGCGGCCGGCTGAGCGGCCTGGCCGTCCACCACCGCGACGGCCGCACGGGCCTGCTCACCTGTGACACCGTGGTGTTCACCGGCGACTGGATCCCCGACCACGAACTGGCCCGCCGCGGCGCGGTCCCCCTCGACCCGGGCACCCGCGGCCCCGGCGTGGACGCCGCCTTCCGCACGGCCGTGCCCGGCGTCTTCGCCGTCGGCAACGCCCTCCGCGGCATCGAAGGCGCGGCCACCGCCGCCGGGGAGGGCGCCGCCGCGGCGGCCCCCGTATTCGCCCACCTCGCGGGCGCAGCCTGGCCCGAGCCCGGGCCGCCGCTGGAGGTCCGGGCGCCGCTCCTGTGGGTGACCCCCAACCGGATCACGGGCCCCGCCGGACGGCCCCTGCTGCTGCGCTCCGGCCGAGCCGTCACCGCCCCCGTGGTCACGGCGACCCAGGACGGCCGGACACTGTGGCGGCGCCGCCTGCCGGGACAGGCGTCCCCGTCCCGTTCGCTGCGCCTCCCCCCGCACTGGACGGCCCGCGTCGACCTCACCGGCGGACCGGTCGTACTGGCCCTCGGCTGACCCGCACAGACCGGCGGTGCCCGATTTCTGTCTGTTCCTCCGAAGGTCACTCCGTGCCCGGATGGTTCGCCGAGCCGGGGGCAGGCGCCCACTGCCGTCACACGCCGCGACTCGGCCCCGCGGGCCCCACGCACAACGGGAGGCAGCACATGGTGTCCAGTACGACATTCACCCCGGGCGCGCTCCCTCCGGGTCTGATCGCCCTCCCGGGTGTGTACCGGCCACAGGCGGACACCCGGTTCCTCGCCGAGGCGCTCGCCCACGAGGACCTGGGTCCCGGCCGGGACGTGCTGGAGATCGGTACCGGTACCGGCGCGCTCGCCCTGCACGCGGCGGACCGGGGCGCACAGGTCACCGCGGTGGACGTCTCCTGGCCCGCCCTGCTCACGGCCCGCCTGAACGCCCTGCGCCGGCGACTTCCCCTGCGCCTGCTGCACGGCGACTTCGCCGCACGCACCGACGGCCACCGCTTCGACGTGGTCTTCGCGAACCCGCCGTACGTCCCCGCACCCGGGGCCGGGCTCCCCGCGCACGGGCCGGAGCGGGCCTGGGACGCCGGCCCCGACGGCCGCGCCGTCATCGACCGGATCTGCGCCAGGGCACCGGCGCTGCTGCGGGCCGGCGGCTCCCTGCTCATGGTGCACTCGGGCATGTGCGGGGCCCAGGAGACCGTCGACCGGCTGTCCGCGGCCGGCCTCACCGCCGGGGTCACCGCGAGGACCGCCGTGCCCTGGGGTCCCGTCCTGCGCGGACGGCGGGCCTGGCTGGAGCGGCGGGGCATCGCGGCCCCGCACGAGGAATGGGAAGAGCTGGTGATCGTCCGTGCCGTGTCCGTCTGACAGCGCCCCGCCCCCCGCCCGCCGGGTGTCCGTGGACCCGCAGGGCCCCGTCCTGGTCGAGGGCCCCGTCGAGATCGCCCTCGACGACGGCACCGTCGTGCGGTCCGACCGGTTCGTCGTCGCGGTGTGCACCTGCCGGCGCAGCCGCGCGTACCCGTGGTGCGACACCAGCCACCGACCCCGCGAACGAGCCGCTTCGCCGAACGAGGACGGGAACCCCCGATGACAGCAGGCAACCACCCGAACACGACGGCGACGGCCACGGCGACCGCCGCGCGCCCGGAGCCCCGCCCCGCCCTGGCCGAGGCGCGGGGCGAGCTGTCCGGCGCGGTGATCCGGGCCCTGCGGTCGGGCGGCCCGCCGGAGTACGCCGCCGGTTCCGTGCTGCGCGCCGACCCGTGGGGCGAGGACCTGCACCTCGCCCTGTACCTCCTCTACGAACTGCACTACGCCGGGTTCGACCGGGTCGACGACGCCCGGGAATGGGACCCCGACCTGCTGCGGCTGCGACAGGACATGGAAGCCCGCTTCCTGCACGCCCTGCGCACCGAGCTGGCCGACGGACCCCGGACCGTCGAGGAGGCCTTCGCCCCGCTCCTCGTCGAGCCCGTGGACCTCTCCGGAAGCCTCAGCCACCGGCTGCAGACCGACGGCGAGCTGTGGCAGCTGCGCGAGTACGCCGCCCTGCGCTCCCTCTACCACCTCAAGGAGGCCGACCCGCACGCCTGGGTCATCCCCCGGCTGACCGGCCGCGCCAAGGCCGCCATGGTCGCCATCGAGTACGACGAGTTCGGCGCGGGCCGCGCCGACCGCATCCACGCGCGGCTCTTCGCCGACCTGATGACCGACCTCGGGCTGGACCCGGCCTACGGCCGGTACCTGGACCGGGCGCCGGCCCCGCTGCTCGCGACCGTCAATCTGATGTCCCTCTTCGGCCTCCACCGGGCGCTGCGCGGAGCCCTCGTCGGCCACTTCGCCTGCGTCGAGGTCACCTCCTCACCCGGCTCCCGCCGCCTGGCCAAGGCCATGCGGCGGTGCGGCGCGGGAGCCGCGGCGGAACACTTCTACGCCGAGCACGTCGAGGCGGACGCCGTCCACGAACAGGTCGTGCGGCACGAGGTCATCGGCGGTCTGCTCGCCGACGAACCGGACCTGGAGGCCGACGTCGCCTTCGGCTGCGCGGCCACCGTCCTCGTGGAGGACCGGCTCGCCGACCACATCGGGCGGGCCTGGGACCGGGGCGACAGCGCCCTGCGCTCCCCGCTGCCGGCACGGTGACCGACCGGGAAGGGGCGCCGGCCGAGACCGGACCGCGTGTGACCGGCCACCCGGCGAACCGACGAGGGGAGAAGACATGTCCGCCTACGGGAACGGATTCGCGTGCGAGGCCGGCGCGGAGGACTTCACCGCCACGGTCCACGGGGGCGACGGGGGCGGCGGCCGCCGGGTCACGGTGAAGGGCACCTGCGCGTGCCGCACCCCGGGCCACCTGCTCCGGCTGGACCCGGCACCACCGCGAACCGTGCCGGTCCCCGGGGAACTCCACCTGGAGCTGACCGAGGTCGCACCGACCGGGACCGTCATCCAGGTCCTCACACCCACGGACGTGGAGGGCGAGTTCGAGATCGGCGACGAGGTCGAACGGGTCCTCATCCGCAACCGGAACATCACCGTGCCGGTCAAGGAGGGCTGAGCCCCCAGCACCTCCCGGGCCCGCCCGCACCGCTGACATCCGGTCAGACCGCACGGCCACTTCGCCTCACTGGGTACCGAATTCACCCGCACGGGTGAAAATGGGGTCCGGGCGCGGACGTGTTGGGGGGCGGCATGCCGGTGTTGCTCGTGCGGGAGGACGGCCGGTTGCGCGACTGGCCCGTCCACGTGGGCGCGGTCGGCCTGGGCGCGGCCGCCCTGGCCATGGCCTCGGTCTGGACCGGCGGGGTGTGGGCCACCGGCATCGGCGCGGCCGTCACCACCCTCTCCTGGCTTGTCGCCGAGCGGCTGCAACCACGACGCCGGGCACCCGAGGGGGAGGACACCGCCCGAACCGGGCCCGGCGCACTGCTGCGCACCGCGTCGGGCCGGATCCCCACGCTGCGGCAGGTGGACCGCCCCGAGCCGGCCGGCGCCCACCACGCGGACGGGCATCCCGCCGACGGCGGCCGGACGCCGGGCGCGGCCCCCGCGTACATCCGCCGCGACGTCGAACCCCGGCTGCGCGACGCCCTCGGCCGGGCCGGATTCGTACTGCTGGTGGGGGAGTCCACCGCCGGCAAGTCCCGGCTCGCGTACGAAGTGGCCCGGGCGCTCTTCCCCCGGCACGCCTTCGTCCGCCCGCTGGGCCGGCCCGCCCTCCCGCAGGCGCTGCGTGTGGCCGGCGGCCGGCGGCGGGCCGTGCTGTGGCTGGACGACCTGGAGGAGTTCCTCGGCGCGGGCGGCCTCACGACGGCCATGCTGGCCGCCCTGTCGGTACCGGTGCCGGGCCGCCGGGTGGTGCTGGCGACTCTGCGCACCCAGGAGTTCCGGCGCTTCGACGCCCGCGAGGAGAGCCGTCTGACGGGCTCCGACCGGGACGCCTGGCGCACCCAGCGCGACGTGCTCGGGCAGGCGGAGGTGGTACGGCTGGACCGGCACTGGTCGGAGGGGGAGCGCCGGCGGGCCGCCGCCCACGCCCAGGACCCGAGGATCGTCGCGGCGCTGCGGGCCGGCGAGCGCTTCGGCATCGCCGAGGTCCTGGCGGCCGGACCGGAGTTGCTCGCGACCTGGCACAACGCCTGGGCACCCGGCGCCAATCCGCGCGGCGCCGCCGTCGTCGCGGCCGCCGTGGACTGCCGGCGAGCCGGACTGCGCGGCCCGGTCAGCCGCGACCGGCTGCGCGAACTGCACCGGCCCTACCTGGTGGAGCGCGGCGGCGGTGACCTCCGGCCGGAACCCTTCGACGACGCCTTGAGCTGGGCCCGCACCGCCGTCCACGCCACCGGCGGCCTGCTCCTCGGCAGCCACACCCAGGGATACACGGCCCTCGACTACCTGCTGGACGCCCCCGGCCTGGCCCCCGTCCCGCAGCACCTGTGGCGGTCCCTCCTTGCCCGAGCCAACGCCGCCGAGGCCTACGACATGGGCCTGCTGGCCCACCAGGAGGGGCGGCCCGGGCGGGCCGCCGAGGCGCTCGCCAAGGCCCGGCTGGGCAGGGTCCCCGGTGCCGACTTCCTGCTCGCCCTGACGATCGGGGACGCGGGCCGGCCGCGCCGGGCCGCGGCCGACCTCGCCGGCATCACCCGGCGGCGCGAGGACCGGCTGGGACCCGGCCACCCCGAGACCCTCGCCGCCCGCCACCAGCTGGCCTTCTTCACCGGCGAGGCCGGCAACCCGCACGCCGCCGCGGGGCGGTTCGCCGCCCTGGCCGCCGACGCGGCGTCCCTTCTCGGCCCCGACCACCCCGACACCCTCGCCGCCCGTCACGAACTGGCCTACTTCACCGGCGAGTCGGGCGCCCCCGCCGAGGCGGCCCGGCAGCTGGCCCGGCTGCTCGCCGACCGGCTGCGGGTACAGGGCCCCGACGACCCCCAGGTGCTGGCCACCCGGCGCGGCCTGATCTGGTACCGGGCCGGTGACCCCGCCCGCACAGACGCCGAGCTGGCCGGGCTGCTCGCCGACTCCGAACGCTGCCTCGGCCCCGACGACCCGCACACCCTCGCCGTCCGCAGCAGCCGCGCCGCCGTCGCGGCCCGGGCCGGCCGCGCCGCGGAGGCGGCGGCCGCCTGGGAGTCGCTGGTCGCCGACCGCACCCGGGTCATGGGCCCCGGCCACCCGCACACCCTCTACGCCCGGCTGGAGTGGGCCCGCGCCCTGCCCTCCTCCGGCCGCCCCGAGGCCGCCCGCGCCCTGCTGGCCCGGACCCTCGGCGACGCGCAGGCCCTGCTGGAGCCGGGGCACCGCCATCTGCGCCTGGCCAGGGAGCTGCTGGCCGGCCTCACCCCGCCGGACAGCCCATGACGCACCCCCGCGCACGGATCACCGTACGATGATCCGGTGACCCACACCCGCCGGCCGGCACACCGACGCCCCACGGCGCGCGGTGCGGCCCTGCCGGTGCTGGTGCTCGCGGTGCTGGCCGGGATCCTCGGCATGCACGCGCTGGGGCCGGCCCCGGCGCGTGCCGCCGTACCCCCGGCCGCCCACCACGCGACGGCCGCGGACCACGCGGTTCCCGCCGCCGGGCCGGCGGGCGAGCACTGCGCGCACCCCGACGGCGGCGGTTCGGGCCATGCCGAGCACGCGGACGCCACGTGCGCCGCCGCCGGCATCGCCTCGGCGTACACGCCGCCGGCGCTCGCCGAGTCGTCGGCCGGCGCACCCGCGGCGTCCCCGGCGGACCCCGCCGCGCCGGTGGGCGCGACGGCCGCCCGGGCCCCGCCCGATCTCGCCGAACTGCAGCTGCTGCGGATCTAGAGGCATCGCTCCCCGATCCCTCTCCATCCGTTCTTCCCGCACGCCCGAGAACCGGGCCGCGGAGCAAGGAGCAGCACCACCATGACCAGCAAGCGTTCCCTCGTCCGCCGCGCCGCCGTCGTCGTCTGCGCGGGTGCGGCCGCCGTCGTGCTCGTCGCCTGCGGCGGCGGCGACGCGGCGGGCGGCCACGACGGCCACACCACCGCCCCGCCCACCGCGACCCCGTCGGCCCCCGTCGGCCCGGGGCAGCACAACGGCGACGACGTCGCCTTCGCCACGGGGATGATCCCCCACCACCGCCAGGCCGTGGAGATGGCCGAACTGGCCCCCGCCCGCGCCGGTTCGGCCGAGGTGAAGAAGCTCGCCGAGGACATCAGGAAGGCCCAGGACCCCGAGATCCGGACCCTCTCCGGATGGCTGACCTCCTGGGGTGCGCAGGTCCCCGCCGCGGGCGCCGGGGACCACTCCGCACACGGCACGGCCGGGATGATGACCGCGGAGCAGATGGACCGGCTCAAGGCGGCCTCCGGCGCGGCGTTCGACACCGCCTTCATGGAGCTGATGATCGAGCACCACGAGGGCGCGGTGGCGATGGCGAAGACGGAGCAGGCCCAGGGCGCCTTCCCCGGGGCCAGGACGATGGCGGAGGCGATCGTCACCTCCCAGTCCGCCGAGATCGCGCAGATGAACGAACTCCTCGGCCGCGGCTGACCCACCGGTCCGGCCGGGGCGCACGACCGCCCCGGCCGGGCCCCCGGGGACGCCAGACCTCTTCCCGACCCCGTTCCCTCCCCGGGCGTGGGGCACGGACGCAAACGAACGGGATCCTGGTGGTCCCCGGGGAGGGCGCCTCCGCCCGAACGTCCCGTGGCCGGCGGCGGGCTGTCGCCCGCCGTGCCCGCTCCCCTACAGTGCGTGATGCCGAAACCGGTCCGTGAGGACCCACCCGCGCACGGCCGTCGACAGCCGCCGAACAGGAGCAGATCCGTGGCCACCCACGCCCGCCCCGGCCCCCTCCCGGTCCCGTCCCGGGGCGCCCGCCCGGTCCCCGAGCTGGATCCCGCCCTCGTCCGGGACTGGCGGGCCGGGGGAGGGGGAGCTCATCGACCTGTTCGCCCAGGCCCGCGCACGGCTCGGCGGGGTCGCCGCGTTCCGGCTCGGTCCGCGCCCGACCGTCCTGGTCACCGCACCCGACGCCGTCCAGCACGTCCTCGCGCTGCGGCCCGACCTGTACGTGAAACGCTCGCACCGGGCCCGGCTGCTGCTCGGCGACGGCGTCCTGTCCGCGACCGGCGACGCCTGGCAGCGCCAACGGCGGCTCCTGCAGTCCCAGTTCACCGGCCGTGGGATGCGCCGCTACGAGCAGCGCATCTCCGGGGCGGCGCAGACGACCGCCGCCCGCTGGGCGGAGTACGCCCGCAGCGGGCAGGTCCTCGACATCGGCGAGGAGATGCGCCGGTTCGCGCTGGACACCATCTGGCGCTCCCTCACCGGACATCCCCTCGACCCGGCCACGGAACGGGAACTGGCCGCCGTACCGGCCGTCGTGGCCGCCCTGCCCAGCCTGCCCGCCGACGGCGTCACCGCCCGGGGTGCCGTGGCCGGTGAACTGGCCCGCATCGACGCCGTGTCGAGCCGCGCCATCGACACCGCCCGCTCCGCCGGCGCGGGACCGCACGGCCCGGGCCTGCTGCAGGTCCTGCTGGACGCCGCCGGGACCTCGCCGGAGTACACCGACCGGCTGATCCGGGACGAGCTGGTCACCCTGCTGGTCGCCGGTCACGAGACCACGGCCGGCACCCTGACCTGGCTCCACCTCCTGCTCGACCGCCACCCGCGGGCGCGCGAACGGGCCCTCGCCGCAGGCACGGACGGCTCACCCGAACGGAGCCGGGCGGTACGGGCCCTCGTCCACGAAACCCTGCGCTTCTACCCCTCCGCGTGGATCCTGCCCCGCCACGCCGACGGCGACGACGTCCTCGCCGGGTACGCGATCGAAGCCGGCACCGAGGTCCTGGTCTGCCCGTATCTCACCCACCGCGACCCGGGCGTCTGGGAGGATCCGGGCCGTTTCGACCCCGACCGCTTCCTCACCCCCGGCCGGCGCCCCGACCGCCCGGGCGCCTACGCCCCGTTCGGCCTCGGCCCGAGGGCCTGCCTGGGCCTGCGGTTCGCCCTGCGGGAGTCCACCGTCCTCCTCGAGCACCTGCTGCCCGCCCACGTCCCGCGCTTGCGCTCGGCGCCGCCCGGGGCCTCCTACGGCCTCACCGTCCGCCCCGCCGGCCCGACCCCCGCCACCCTCGACGCCGTAGCGTGACCGGCCACGTCGGCACGGCGGCAGCGGGGCCACCAGCCGGAAAACACGTGGACCGCCGCGGCGCCCGTACGGGACACTCCGACTCCTGTCCTGCCGGTCCGACTGCACAGGGTTTGGGATGGGATCGCCAACAACGCCCGAAAGCATGCCGAGCAAGGGCTCGGTACTCCTCGCACTCCGCTACTACGGACGGGAACTGGCGCGCCTGCGCCTGGTCACCGCTCCCGCCATGCTGCTCCCGGCGCTGGGCAACATCGGCATCTTCTACGTCGCGCCACTGGTCGTGGCGAAGCTCGTCGGCCGGGTCGCCGAGGACGGCGGCGCCGGCCTCGACACGATGCTCCCCCACGTCCTGGCCTTCGCCGGGGTCCTGCTGCTCGCGGAGACGCTGTGGCGGATCGGCCTGCACTGCCTCAACCGCCTCGACGCCCGCGGCATCGAGCACCTGTACGTCATCGGCATGGACGAACTCTTCGCGAAGGACGCGGCGTTCTTCCACGACAACTTCGCCGGATCGCTCACCAAGCGGGTCCTCAGCTTCGCCTCCCGCTTCGAGGAGTTCGTCGACACGCTGACCTTCTCGGTCATGGGCAGCTTCGTACCGCTGCTGTTCGCGTCGGTGGTGCTGTGGCAGTACGAGCCGATGCTCGTGGTCGGCCTGCTCACGCTGATCGCCCTGACCGCGCTGTGCGTCACCCCGCTCATCCGACGCCGCCAGACCCTCGTCGCCCGGCGCGAGGAGGCGATCGCCCGGGTCTCGGGACACGTCGCCGACAGCCTGATGAACATGGACACGGTGCGGGCGTTCGCCGCCGAGGACCGCGAGGCCGCCGAACACCGCTCCCGCGTCGCCGAGTCGCGCCGGCTGACGCTGCGCTCGTGGGACTACGGCAACCTGCGCATCGACACGCTGGTCGCGCCGCTGTCCGTACTGACCAACGTGCTGGGCCTGCTGCTGGCCATCGCCCTGGGAGCCGGGGAGCACGGGGTGGAGGCGATCATCGTCACCTTCACCTACTACGCCAACGCGACCCGCATCATGTTCGAGTTCAACCAGATCTACCGCCGCCTGGAGAGCTCGATGACGGAGGCCGCGCAGTTCACCGAACTGCTGCTGCGGCCGCCGACGGTGCTCGACCCGGTGACCCCGGAGCCGCTGCGGACCGAGGGCGCCGACGTGCGCTTCGAACGGGTGAACTTCTCCCACGGCGGCGGACGGCCGCTCTTCGAGGGCCTCGACCTGATCGTGCCCGGAGGGTCGAAGATCGGCCTCGTCGGCCGGTCCGGCGGCGGCAAGACCACGCTCACCCGGCTGCTGCTGCGGATGACGGACGTGGACGGCGGCCGGATCCTGATCGGGGGTCAGGACATCAGCCGCCTGCGCCAGGCGGACCTGCGCAGCCGGCTCGCCTACGTCCCGCAGGACCCGGCGATGTTCCACCGCACCCTGCGCGAGAACATCGCCTTCGCCCGGCCGGGGGCCACCGAGGCCGAGATCCGGCGGGCCGCCGAGGCGGCGCACGTCACGGAGTTCGCGGACGCGCTGCCCGACGGCTTCGACACCATGGTCGGCGAACGCGGCGTCAAGCTGTCCGGCGGACAGCGCCAGAGGGTCGCCCTCGCCCGGGCCATCCTGCGCGACGCGCCGATCCTGCTGCTCGACGAGGCGACCAGCGCCCTGGACTCGGAGAGCGAGATCCTCGTCCAGGAGGCGCTGTGGCGGCTGATGGAGGGCCGGACGGCGCTGGTGGTGGCGCACCGGCTGAGCACGGTGGCCACCATGGACCAACTCGTCGTCCTCGACCGCGGCCGGATCGTGGAGCAGGGCACGCACCAGGACCTCCTCACGACCGGGGGCGCCTACGCCAAGCTGTGGAAGCACCAGTCGGGCGGCTTCCTGCACGACACCGACGCCGACGCCGACGCCGACGCCGACGAGGACACCGACACCGGCGCCGGCGAGGACCGCGGCACCGGCGCCGAGGCGGCCGCGGGGGTCCGCGCACCCTCCGAGCCGGGGTGAAACCCGGCCGTGTCCTGGAGGACCCAGCGGTCGCAAATGAATAGTTTGTCCCGATGTGAAGGTCGAAGCTGAAGGTGAAGCAGTCCCGGGCCGGCGGCGGCTGGCCCGGCTGGTCCTGACGGGCGCGGCCGCCGCGGGCGCCGGCCTGGTGGCCGGCTCCGCCCGCGTGCCCATGGCGCCGCCCGTCGGGGGAGGGGCCGGATCGCGGCCCACCACCCCCGAGTCGGCGCTCCGCGAGCTGGTCGCGGGCAACGGGCGCTGGCGGACCTACCACGAGCGCCACCCCGACCAGACGCGGACCGTGCGCCGCACACTCGTCGCCGGCCAGCACCCGTTCGCCGTCGTCCTCGGCTGCGTCGACTCCCGGGTTCCGCCGGAACTGGTCTTCGACCAGGGCCTCGGCGACCTGCTGACCGTACGGTCGGCGGGTGAGGTCCTGGATGAGGCGGTCCTCGGCAGCATCGCCTACGGGGTGCTCGAACTGCGCATCCCGCTGGTCGTCGTCCTGGGACACCAGTCGTGCGGCGCCGTCGCCGCGGCCGTTTCGGCCGCCGAGGGCGGACCGCCGCTCCCGGGCCACATGCAGTACCTGGTCGACCAGATCCGCCCCGCCATCGACCGCGGACTGCGGGGCGCCGCACGGATCGACGCCGCGATCACCGCCAACGTACGGCTGGTGCGCGAGCGGCTGGCCGCCGAGCCCGAGATGGCCGCCAAGATCGTCGCCGGTGCGCTCGCCGTGGTGGGGGCCCGGTACGAACTCACCAACCAGCGGGTACGGCTGGTCCGCTGAGCGCCGCACGACGGAGCCACCCGAATCCCCGTTCGTCAACCGGGAGGGGGTCGCTGCGCACGTCCAGGTGATAGTTCCCCGCGCGGGCCCCTTTCGGCGATCAAGGTGCCCGCGTGACGCGAGAGTTGGTTCATGATCATCGATGCTTCCCCCAGCCCCGAAGCCACCCCCGACCCGGCGGACGGGCACGCTCCGGACCCCGCCCGCCGGCCCTCGCGCCGCACCCTCATCGCCGGGGCGGCCGCGGTCGCGGGAGCCGGCGCCCTCACCGCCGCCTCCGCGTCCGCCGGGACCCCGCAGGCGCCGTCCGGCTCCGCCCGCCCCGACTGGGAGACCTGCCTCACCGTCGCCCGGGCCGTCCTCGTACGGGACGACGACGACCGGCCCCTGGTGCCCGGCTACGCGGACGTCCTCCTCCGCAACGGGCTGCCGCGCTCCCGGATGCCCCGCAGGAAGGTGCTGGTCGTCGGCGCCGGGCCGGCCGGACTGACCGCCGCCCACCTGCTGCGCGAGGCCGGGCACACGGTCACCGTCATCGAGGCCAACGGCAACCGAGTCGGCGGCCGGATCAAGACCTTCCGCACCGGCGGACACGAGAAGTCCGCCGCGGCCTTCGCCGACCCCAAGCAGTACGCCGAAGCCGGTGCCATGCGGATCCCCGACAGCCACCCGCTGGTCACCGGCCTGATCGACAGCCTCGGTCTCCGGCGCAGGCGCTTCCACCTGGTCGACGTCGACGGCTCCGGCCGCCCCGCCCACCGCACCTGGATCTTCGTCAACGGCATCCGGGTCCGCCGCGCCGACTACGCGCGCAGCCCGCAGACCCTCAACCGCTCCTTCGGTGTGCCCGCCGCCTACGAGGGGATCCCCGCCGCACAGATCGTCCGGAGCGCCTTCGCCCCCGTACGCGAGGAGATCGACGGCAAGAAGGACAGGGCGCTCGTCGAGGGCTGGGCGCGCGTCATCCAGCGCTACGGCCACATGTCGATGTACCGCTACCTCACCGAGGAGGCGAAGCTCGACGACCGCACGATCGACCTGATCGGAACCGTCGAGAACCTCACCTCCCGCCTCCACCTCGCCTTCGTGCACAGCTTCATCGGATCCTCGCTGATCAGCCCCGACACCGCCTTCTTCGAACTGCCCGGCGGCACCGCCACCCTCGCCGACGCGCTCTACGCCCGCGTCCGGGACATCGTGCGGCTCGACCGGCGAGCCACCCGGATCACCCACACGGAGGGCGGGGTCACCGTCGACACGGTCTCCGAGGGCCGCGGCGGCCGCCCCGTGCAGCGCGAGACCTTCACCGCCGACGCCGCGATCATCACGGTCCCCTTCTCGGGGCTGCGCCACATCCCGGTCACCCCCGCGCTCTCCTACGGCAAGCGGCGCGCGATCACCGAGATGCACTACGACGCGGCCACCAAGGTGCTGCTGGAGTTCAGCCGCCGCTGGTGGGAGTTCGACGAAGCGGACTGGAAGCGCGAACTGGAGGCCGTGCGGCCCGGCCTGTACCGCGCGTACCAGCTCGGACGGACCCCGGAGGACGGCACGCTGCTGGGCGCCCACTCCTCCGTGGCGCGCAGCGGCATCTCCGGCGCCCAGCGGGCCCACTACGCGGCCTGCCGCAGCCTCAGCCGGGACCAGCCCGAGGCCGCGGGGGTCATCGGCGGCGGCTCGGCCACCGACAACCCCAACCGCTTCATGTTCCAGCCCTCCCACCCCGTCGAGGGCAGTCGGGGCGGAGTCGTGCTCGCCTCGTACAGCTGGGCAGACGACGCCCTGAAATGGGACTCCCTGGACGACGAGGAGCGCTACCCCCGCGCCCTGGCCGGGGTCCAGGAGGTGTTCGGGCAGCGGATCGAGGTGTTCTACACCGGCGTCGGGCGCACCCAGTCCTGGATGCGCGACCCGTACGCCTACGGAGAGGCCTCCGTCCTGCTGCCCGGCCAGCACACCGAACTCCTTCCGCACGTGCGCGGGCCGGAGGGGAACCTGCACTTCGCGGGCTGCCACACCTCCGTCAAGCCGGCATGGATCGAGGGCGCCCTGGAATCCGCGGTGCGCACCGCCCTGGAGGTCCACGCGTCGGTGTGAGCGGCCGCCGGGCCGCCGGGCCGCCCGCCAGGGCCCCGGTGCCTCAGTTCTGGGCGAGCACGACCACCCAGTCGTGCTCGCCGAACCGGATCCGCTGCCGCTTGTCGGGATTGAGCCGGACGCCGTACGCGGGTGCCGTCCCGGTCCCGGCGCGCAGCCGGTAGCCGACGGCGCACTCCCGGCGGCGGCGGGCCGACTCGACCACCGTGGCGAACGCCACCTCCCGGCCGGTCCGGACGTAGTCCGCCACCGGCCGCAGGTAGAACTCGCTCCCCTCGGCCCGGAACAACTCCTCGAAGACGTCCGCGAGATATCCGCTCTCGGAGATCTGCGTCATCAGCAGACTGATCAGACGGCCGCTGACGATGAAGTCGGCGCCGGCCCGGGCGGGCGCGAGCAGCCGGTTGCCGTCGTCGGACATCTCGGTGGTCAGCGGGATCTCGCAGCCCGCCGCCTCCCCGATGGCCCGCAGGTGCAGGAGCGTCACCAGGGTCCTGTCGTCCGTGCCGCTCCCGGTCTGCGGAGCGGAGCCGGGCACGTCCGCGCCGTGGGGCGGGGCGGCCCGGGGCGGGTCCTCGCGGTCCGTCTCCCCGATCACGATCACGCTGTCGTAGGAGGGCACGTCCAGCTTGGCCAGCACGTCCGGGTCGGTGATGTCCCCACCGTGGAAGGCCACTTCGAGACGGCGGCGTCCCGCCGCGACCTCGGTGGCGGACTGCCGCGTCGCGGCGTCGCCGAGCGCCACGACGTCCAGGGTGGTGCCGGGGCTGACGAACTCGTCGAGCTGCTCGACGACGAGCGGAGCGCGCCGGTTCCAGCCGAGGAGGAGCAGCCGTTCGGCGTAGCGGGACCGGGGGCGGGCGGTGACGACGGCGTCCTCGTCGACCCAGGGCCCGGCCGGTTCGGGCACGGCCGTGTCGTCGTCCGCGGAGATCACGATGATCCGGTCGCCCGCGTCGATCCCCGCGCCGGGGTCCGGATTGAGCACGACGCGGCCGTCGGCGCGCAGCAGGCCGACCACCGAGGACGTGGTGAACGCGAGCAGGGCCTCGCCGAAGGTCGCGCCGGCGAGGTCCGGGGCGGTGACGGTGTAGAACTCGTCGCCGTCGAAGTCCAGTAACTCCTGGTAGACGAGGGAGAGCCCGGGCTGCCGGGCGGTCTGCACGAGGAGCCGGGCGATGATGTCGTCGGCGCACAGCACGTGTCCGCCGGGTCCGGCCGCCAGCTTGGCCGTGAGGTGGTTGCGGGCGTCACGGACCGCGGCGACCACCACCGCGTCGCGCGGCCGGGGGAGCGCCGCGTCGAGGGCGAGCAGGGTCTTCACCACGTGGGCGTCACCCGCGTCCCCGTCCGGGGGGAGCACCAGGACCGCCTTCGACGTCCGCGGGCTCACCCGGGCCAGTACGGCCGGGTCGGTGGTGGCGCCGCTGCGGCAGATGATCCGGGTGGCGCCGGTCCCCGTACGCGTTCCCGCGCCGCCGGGGCCGGTACGCGTTCCGGTGCCGCCGGGGCCCGTGCGCGCGGCCGTACCGCCCAGGCCGGTGGCGATCTCGTCCTCCATGTCCACCTTGTCCTTCGGGGCGAGGACGGCGATGGCGGACCGGCGCTGGTTGGCGTTGGCCGCGACGAGCTCGGCGACCACCGGGAGGATCTGGTCGGACCAGCCCAGGACGACGGTGTGCCCGGCCTCCACGACCGTGGAGTGTCCGCGCCGCAGCGCCAGGATGCGCTGGTTGATGCCGGTGGTGATCAGACTGACCAGGGTCGACACGAACAGCAGGGCCACCAGCGCGAGCGTCACCGAGGCCAGCACGTAGAGCGGGGAGCCGACCGCGCCCCCGACCTTGAGGGTCTGCCCGACGCTGACCCATACGGCCGTGAGCCGCCCCGAGAGGGTCCTGGGGGCCGCCCGGTCGGCCCAGACGAGCACCGCGCTCGCCGGGACGACGACCGCCAGACAGGCCACCGCGAGCCAGCCGATGAGCGCGGCGGTGCCGCCCGCCACGAGCCGGTCGAACCGATACCGCAGGCGCAGCCGCAGGGACGTGGTGTGCTGCTGTGCCATGCCCGCTCCTCGTCTCCCCGCGCTGCTAACCCGCCAGGGCCCCGGGAGTTACGGCCTGAACCGGCCTGAACCGGCCGGAAGCGGTCACGGGCGCAGGGCCGCGACCACCTCGTCGGTGGTGGCGACCCTGCCGATGCGGGGGAAGATCTTGCCGAAGGT
Source organism: Streptomyces sp. WAC03905 (assembly GCF_057371075.1). NCBI lineage: Bacteria > Bacillati > Actinomycetota > Actinomycetes > Kitasatosporales > Streptomycetaceae > Streptomyces > Streptomyces sp. WAC03905. The sequence continues at coordinate 1,256,733 of NZ_JBXYDZ010000003.1, read as the reverse complement.
GTGGGCGTGGGACGCGGCGTCGGTGTCGGCGCAGGCGTCCTCCGGGAAGACCAGGTCGTAGCTCAGCTCCCAGGCCGTGCGGGCGGTGGACTCGACCCCGACGCTGGTGGAGATGCCCGCCAGGACGATGCGGTGGATCCCGCGGCGGCGCAGCTGGAGGTCCAGCTCGGTACCGGTGAAGGCGCCCCAGTGGCGTTTGGTGACGACCACGTCCGCGAGGGCGGCGAGTTCGGCGGGGATCTCGGAGAACGCGGCGGGCGGCGCCGCGGCCGGCCCCGGCCGGTCCACATTGGCGGTGGGGAGGTCCCCGCCGTCCGGCGACCAGGCCACCTTGACCAGGACCACGGGCAGTCGGCGGGCGCGGAACGCCGCGGCCAGCGCGGTGCCCCGCCCCAGGACCTCGGCGGAGGGCCTGGTGGTGGGCAGGGCCAGGATGCCGTTCTGCAGGTCGATGAGGACGAGGGCGGTGTCCTCGCCGAGGACGAGGCCGGTCGGGTCGGCGGGCATGCGCTCTCCTTCGGAGCCGGGTGCGCAGGCACGCCCCGGCGCTCGGGCTGAGGGGAAAGCCTGTCAGACGCGCCCGGCCCCGCCACGGCTGAGCACCGGCATGTCGCCCATGACCGTGCTGCGAGGCCGCCCGGGCCGGCGAAGCCCGTAGAATTCCGAACGTGAGTACGAATGGATCGGAGGCGCGCCCCCTCCTGTCGACGGCGCTGACCGGCGCGGAGCTGCTGCGCTGGTACTGGACCCTGGCCGAACTGAGCGCGCTGGCACGGCAGATGGGCGTGCCGGTGCGGGGCGGCAAGGCGGCCGTCACCGCGCGGCTCGCGGCCGCGCTCGACGGCCGTCCGGAGCCCGCGGCCGCGGCGCCCGCCGCACCGCGCCGCGCGGGCCGGCAGCTCACCGCCCCCGTCGACGGCACCACGGTGATCCCGTCGGGCCAGCGCTGCAGCCAGGTACTGCGGGAGTACTTCGTCCGCGAGGTCGGGCCCGGCTTCCACTTCGACGCCTTCATGCGGGACTACGTCGCCGGACACGCGGGGCACACCCTCGCCGAGGCCGTCGCGCACTGGCACGCGACCCGGGACCGGGCGGCCGAACCCCAGGAGGTCGGCCCCCAGTTCGAGTTCAACCGGTTCCTGCGCGACTGGCACGCCCGTCACCCCGGCGGCCCCCGGACGGAAGCCCTGGCCGCCTGGCGCGCCCACCGCTCCCGCCCCCGAAGCTAGGTCCTGTCGGCAAAGTGGCGCCGGTCAGGCCCGCGGTGTCCGGTGCCGTGCATCGCAAGGCGGAGGGGCGCCCGAGTACTGGACGTACGTGGGCGCCCCGACAACGCGGCGAGGTGCGGTGCCGGGCGCCGCGGGCCAGGTGCAACTTTGACGACAGGGCCTAGGGGCGCCCGTAGCGCAGCTCGACGACCCCGTTGCCGAAGGTGCGGGTGCTTTCCAGGCGCAGGGGCACCACACCGCTGTCGGCCGGCGGGAAGAGGGGTTTGCCGCGGCCGATGCGGACCGGGTGCACCAGGATCCGGTAGCCGTCCACGAGGTCGTGGCGCAGGAACGAGGCGGCGAGGTCCGCGCCGCCCAGTACGAGGTCGCCCCCGGGGGCCGCCTTGAGCGCGGCGACCTCCTGCGGCACCACGTCCCGTACGACGGTGGTGTTCCAGTCGGCGTGCTCCAGCGTGCGCGAGTAGACGTACTTCGGCATGGACCGCCAGATCTCGGCGAACTCCGCCTCCGGACCGGTGCTCTCGGGGTCGGCGTCGGCCGTGGGCCAGTAGTCCGCCATCAGCTCGTGGGTGACGCGGCCGGACAGGAAGCCGCCCATCCGGCGGAGTTCGTCGTTCAGGTACTGGTGGAGTTCGTCGTCGACGACGTGCCAGTCGATCTGCCGTTCGGGGCCCTCGATGTAGCCGTCAAGGGACACCGTGCTCATGAGGATGATCTTCCGCATACCGCCCCACCCTACGTCGCGGACATACTGATCGCCGTGAAGAGCGAACCCGAAACCGACACCGGCGCCCCCTCCGGCGACGACACCGTCCTGATCCACGTCGACGGCCGGACCGGTGTGATCACCCTCAACCGCCCCCGGGCCCTCAACGCCCTCACCCGCCCCATGGTGCTGCGGATCGCCGAGGCCCTCGACGGCTGGGCGCGGGACCCCGCCGTCGGACAGGTCCTGATCCGCGGAGCCGGCGAACGCGGGCTGTGCGCGGGCGGCGACATCCGCGCCATCCACGACGACGCCAAGGCCGGCCGCACCGCCTCCGCCGGCTTCTGGCGCGACGAGTACCGGCTCAACGCCCGCATCGCCCGCTACCCCAAGCCGTACGTCGCCCTCATGGACGGCATCGTCATGGGCGGCGGCGTCGGCGTCTCCTCCCACGGCAGCGTCCGCGTCGTCACCGAACGCTCCCGCGTCGCCATGCCGGAGACCGGCATCGGCTTCGTCCCGGACGTCGGCGGGACCTGGCTGCTCGGCCGCGCCCCGGGCCTGCTCGGGACGCATCTCGCCCTCACCGGTACCGCCGTGGGCGCCGCGGACGCGCTGCTCTGCGGACTCGCCGACCACTGCGTACCCGCAGACCGGCTGCCGGAGCTGACCGCCGCCCTCGCCACCGCCCCCGCCGACGAGGTGCTGCCGCGGTACGCCACCACCCCCGCCGCCGGGGTGCTCGCCGGCGCGCGCCCCTGGATCGACCACTGCTACGCGGCCGGCACGGTCGAGGAGATCGTCGAGCGGCTGCTCGGGCACGGCGAGCCGGCCGCCAAGGAGGCCGCCGAGACCCTCCTGGCCAAATCCCCGACCGCACTGAAGGTCACCCTCGCCGCCGTGCGCCGGGCCGCGGCCCTCGACACGCTGGAGCAGGCGCTGGCCCAGGAGTTCCGCGTCTCCTGCAACGCGCTCACCGCACCCGACCTGGTGGAGGGCATCCGGGCCCAGGTCGTCGACAAGGACCGCACCCCGCACTGGTCCCCACCGACCCTCGCCGAGGTCACCGAAGCCGACGTGGAACGCTTCTTCGCCCCCCTCGGCGAGGACCGCGAGCTGCGTCTGCCCTGACTGCTGTCCACGGGGGCCGCCACGCGCACCGGGTGCGGTCCGTGGCCGCCCCGCTACGCGTCGGCGCCCACGTACTCCCGCAGATGACGGGCGGTCAGCGTGTCCGCCCCGGCCACCAGGGCCGCCGGAGTGCCCTCGAAGACGACCTGGCCGCCGGAGTGGCCGCCGCCCGGGCCGATGTCGATCAGCCAGTCGGCGTGCGCCATCACCGCCTGGTGGTGCTCGATGACGATCACCGAGTTGCCGTCGTCGACGAGCCGGTCCAGCAGGGCCAGCAGTTTGTCGACATCGGCCAGGTGCAGGCCGGTCGTCGGCTCGTCCAGGATGTACGTCGATGACTTCTCCGCCATGCTGATCGCGAGCTTCAGCCGCTGCCGCTCGCCGCCCGAGAGGGTGTTGAGGGGCTGGCCGAGCCGTACGTACGAGAGGCCGACGTCGGCGAGCCGGCCGAGCACGGCCCGGGCCTGGCCGGTGGAGAAGAACGCGTGCGCCTCCGCCACCGACATGTTCAGCACCTCGCTGATGTTCTTGCCGCGCAGCCGGTACGTCAGCACTTCGGGTGTGAACCGCTTGCCGTCGCACTCCTCGCACACCGTGGCCACCCCGGCCATCATCGCGAGGTCCGTGTAGACGAGCCCTAGGCCGTTGCACTTCGGGCAGGCACCCTCCGAGTTGGCACTGAACAGCGCCGCCTTGACGCCGTTGGCCTTGGCGAAGGCGGTGCGGATCGGGCCCAGCAGACCGGTGTAGGTGGCCGGATTGGACCGGCGCGAACCGCGGATCGGCGACTGGTCGGCCACCACGACCCCCTCCCGCCCGGACAGGTAACCGTGGATCAGCGAACTCTTCCCGGATCCCGCGACGCCCGTCACCACCGTGAGCACGCCGAGCGGCACCTCCACGCTGACGTCCTTCAGGTTGTGCAGGTCGGCGCCCTTCACCGACAGGTGGCCGCGCGGGGTGCGCACCGACTCCCGCAGCCGCGCCCGGTGGCCGAGATGGCGACCGGTGAGGGTGCCGGAGGTGCGCAGCCCGGCCACGTCGCCGCTGTAGCAGAGCTGCCCGCCCGCCGTGCCGGCGCCCGGGCCGAGGTCGACGACGTGGTCGGCGATGGCGATGACCTCGGGCTTGTGCTCCACGACCAGCACCGTGTTGCCCTTGTCGCGCAGCCGCAGCAGCAGGTCGTTCATGCGCCGGATGTCGTGGGGGTGCAGGCCGGTGGTGGGCTCGTCGAAGACGTAGGTGACGTCCGTGAGGGAGGAGCCCAGGTGGCGCACCATCTTCACGCGCTGGGCCTCGCCGCCGGACAGCGTGCCCGAGGGGCGGTCCAGGCTGAGGTAGCCCAGGCCGATCTCGACGAGGGAGTCGAGCAGACCCCGCAGGTTGGCCAGCATCGGGGCCACGCCGGGGTCGTCGATCCGGCGTACGAAGCCGGCCAGCTCGCTGATCTGCATCGACGCGCACTCGGCGATGTTCACGCCGTGGATGCGCGAGGACAGGGCGGCCGCGGACAGGCGGGTGCCCCCGCAGTCCGGGCACGCCGTGAAGATCACCGCACGGTCCACGAAGGACCGGATGTGGGGCTGCATGGACTCGCGGTCCTTGGCCAGGTAGAGGCGGGTGATCTTGGTGATCAACCCCTCGTAGGTGAAGCCGTTGGAGCCCGCCTTCACCTTCACGGCGCTCTTGTGCAGGAAGTCGGCCCACTCCTGCTCGGTGAAGTCCTTGAGCCTGGTGTCGGGGGAGTAGAAACCGGAGTTGGCCATGTTCTGCCAGTACCAGGAGTCCACGGCGAAGCCGGGGACGGTGATCGCGCCCTGGTTGAGGGAGAGTTCGCGGTCGACCAGCTGGTCCACGTCGATGTCGGAGACCTCGCCGACGCCCTCGCAGCGCGGACACATGCCCTCGGGGTTGTTGAAGCTGAAGGCGCTGGACGTGCCGATGTGGGGCGTGCCGACGCGGGAGTAGATGATCCGCAGCATGGTGTAGGCGTCGGTCGCGGTGCCCACGGTGGAGCGGGAGCCCGCGCCCATCCGCTCCTGGTCGACCACGATGGCGGCGCTCAGGTTGTGCAGACCGTCCACGTCCGGCCGGCCGAGGCTCGGCATGAAGGACTGGACGAAGGCCGTGTACGTCTCGTTGATCATCCGCTGCGACTCGGCGGCGATGGTGCCGAAGACGAGGGAGGACTTCCCGGAGCCGGAGACGCCGGTGAAGACGGTCAGGCGGCGCTTGGGTATGTCCAGCGAGATGTCGGCGAGGTTGTTCTCGCGGGCTCCCCGGACCTGGATGACCTGGTGGTTGTCTGCGGCGATGTGCACGGAACTCCTCGGATGCGGCGTTTCGGCTTACTCTCTACGCTGTATTTTATACGCAGTACTCTATACGGTGTAGCCAATTAGTGACGAGAAGCTCGGAGGCCGGGACATGGTGAGGGACCGCAGCGGCGCCGGAGACCCCGTCCGCACGCTGGAGCTGCTGTGGCGCGAACCCGGGCAGTCGGCGCAGCCCGTCCGGCGCGGCCCGCGGCAGGGCCTCAGCGTGGACGCCGTCGTCCGGGCCGCGACCGCGCTCGCCGACGAGGAGGGCCTGGCAGCGCTGACCATGCGCGCCCTGGCGCAGCGGCTCGGCGTGACGCCGATGACCGTCTACACGTACGTGCCCGGCAAGGCGGAGCTGCTCGACCTGATGCTCGACGACGCCTACCTCCACATGGAACGCCGGCCGGCCGGTCCGCGGGAACCCTGGCAGAGCCGCGTCACGCGGGTGGCCGAGGACAACCGGGACCTCATGGTCCGCCACCCCTGGATCGCGGACCTGGCCGTCACCCGCCCGCCCCTGGGCCCCGGAGTGATCGGGAAGTACGAACACGAGCTGGCCGCCTTCGAGGGAATCGGCCTCACCGACACCGAGATGGACGCGGCCCTCACTCACCTGCTCGGCTTCGTCCACGCCAACGCCCTGGCCGCGGCCGACGACGCCGACCACAACAGCCGCCAGAGCCAGGAGGACTGGTGGGCCGTCAGCGCACCCCTGCTGGAACGGGTCCTGGACCCCGGGCGCCACCCCCTCGCCGACCGCGTGGGCACCGCGGTCGCCGGATACCACCCCCAGGCCATCTGGTCCTTCGGCCTCCAGTGCGTCCTGGACGGCCTCACCCACCGCCTGGCCTCCCGGCCCGGTCCCGCCGGCGGGTCTTCCTAGGCCCTGTCGTCAAAGTTGCACCTGGCCCGCGGCGCCCGGCACCGCACCTCGCCGCGTTGTCGGGGCGCCCACGTACGTCCAGTACTCGGGCGCCCCTCCGCCTTGCGATGCACGGCACCGGACACCGCGGGCCCGACCGGCGCCTCCTTGACGACAGGACCTAGCGGTAGCCGGTGGTGTCCGCCGGCAGGCCGGGGTCCTGGACCTCGACCAGGTAGCGCCAGGCGTCCGGGCGGCTGCCGTCCAGGTCCGTGAAACCGTAGACCTGCGCCAGCTGTCCACTGGAGAGGGAGCCGCCGTTCCAGCGGGAGACCTCCGGGTCCGCGGCGAGTGCGGCCACCGCGCGGCCCACGTACGCGGGGGTCTCGGAGATCGCGAAGTGCGGGGTCCGCGCCAGCGCGTCCCGCCAGGTCTCCTCCGTCACGCCGTAGGCGTCGAGCATCATCTCCGAGCGCAGCCAGCCCGGCGTCAGTGCCACCGCCGTCGCGCCGCGCGGGCCCAGTTCGTGGCCGAGCGCGAAGGCCATGCGCAGCACCGAGGACTTGGCGATGTCGTAGAAGAAGGACACCCGGTAGCGGGTCGTGTTGTAGTCGGCGGTGCCGTCGGTCATCTCCACCACCAGGCCGCCCGGCGCGCGCAGCAGCAACGGCACCGCGTAATGGCTGGTGATCGCGTGCGTCTCCACCGCCAGCCGCATCAGCCGCAGCCCCTTGTCCAGGTCGTGCTCCCACACCGTGCTGTCCCACTCGAAGAGCAGCTCCCCGCCCCAGATGTCGTTGACCAGGACGTCAAGACGGCCCTGCTCCGCGTCGATCCGCCCCACCAGGGCCTCGACCTCCGCCGGCACCAGATGGTCGGCGGCCACCGCGATCCCCCGGCCGCCCGCCGCGGTGACCAGCTCGGCGGTCTCCTCGATCGTCTCGGGCCGGTCGTAGTCCGAACGCCGGCCCCGCGTGCTGCGCCCCGACACGTACACGGTGGCACCCTGCGCCCCCAACTGGACCGCGATGCCGCGGCCCGCGCCCCGCGTCGCCCCCGCGACGAGGGCCACCCTGCCTTCGAGAGTCATACGGCCGACCCTACGACGGCCCACCCCCGCGCAGTCCGCCGGACACGGCGACCGCCGCCAGCGCCAGCAGCAGTCCGCCCGCGGCCACCCCCAGCGCCGGTCCCGGACCCCACAGCGTCCACGCCGCCCCGAACAGCAGGGACCCCGCGAACCGGGCCAGCGCCTGCGCCGTCTGGAGCACCGCCAGCCCCGTCGTACGCAGCCCCGCCGGAAGCAGCGGCGCCGCCGCGGCCATCAGCACCCCGTCGGTGGCCGCGTAGAACAGGCCGAGCGCCGCCGGCACACCCACGACCAGCGGCACCCCGGCCGGCAGCGGGGCCAGGAGCAGCAGGCAGGCGCCGAGCAGCAGCACGTGACCGGCCAGGAAGACCCGGCCGCGCCCGACCCGGTCGGCGAGCCGGCCCACCGGTACCGCGGCCGCCAGGAACACGGCCGCCGTACCGACGGGCAGCAGCGGGAACCACACGGCCGACAGGTCCAGCCTGCGCTGCAGCAGGAGGTAGAGGAAGGCGTCGCCGACGGTGAACAGGCCGAGCACGCCGGCCGTGAGGCACAGCCGGCGCAGGCCGGCGACCCGCAGGAGGGAGCGGACGGGCGGCGCCGGAGCCCGGCGGGCGGCGGGCTGCGCGGGCGTCCCCCGCACGAACAGGGCGAGCATCACCACGCCCAGGACGGCGACGCAGCAGCTCACGGTGAACACCGCCGCGTACCCGTCCACCGCCACCCACAGCACTCCGAAGGCCGCCAGCGGTCCCAGCAGCGCGCCCGCGGTGTCGAGCGCCCGGTGCACCCCGAAGGCGCGCCCCTGCATCCCGGACGGCACCGACAGCGAGATCAGCGCGTCGCGGGGCGCGGTGCGCAGCCCCTTGCCGGTCCGGTCGGCCGCGAGCACCACCGCCACCGACCACGGGGCGGTGACGGCGAGCAGGGCCGCCTTGCACGCCGCCGAGAGCGCGTACCCGGTGCCGGCGACGAGCTTGTGGCGGTGGGTCCGGTCGGAGATCCGGCCGCCGGCGATGCGCAGCAGAGCGGTGGCGCCCTGGTGGAGACCGTCCAGGGCGCCGAAGGCGAGCGGGGACATGCCGAGTCCGGCCATCAGGTACAGCGGCAGGACGGCGGTGACCATCTCCGCGGAGACGTCCGTGACCAGGCTGACCAGTCCGAGCGCGAACACCGTGCCGGGGACGGCCCGCACGGGGCCCTTGGCGGCCGGGGTGCCCGCGGAGACGTCCGCGGCCCGGCTGGTCGACAGGTACACGGATGCCTCCGGGGCCGGGGTCAGAACCAGGTGACGGTGAGCGGGAAGGGGACGGTGACGGTCGTGCCCGTGGAGTCGGTCGCCGTCGCGGTGACCCGCACCGTGCCGACGGACCAGGGCTTGCCGCTGATCCGGCCGGTGGTCGCGTCGACGCTCAGGCCCCAGGGCAGACCGGTGGCCGCGTACCGGACCGGCGGTCTTCCGCCGGTGGCGCTGAGCTGGACGGTGCAGGACTGGTTGAACTTGCACGTCCGCGGGCCCGGATCGGCGAGCTTCAGATCACCCGCGGTCGGCGTCGGCGTCGGCGTGGGGGTCGGGGTCGGGGTGGGCTCCGTCGAGGTGTCGAACACCTCGCTGATCGGCTGGACGTTGGCCGCGTTGCCGGCGTGCGTGGCCGTACCGAAGAGGTCCTCGAACGTGCGCAGCAGGTGGTGGTGGTTGAAGGCCGTGGCGTACTTGCCCGTCCTGACCTTCGCACCGTGGAAGACGGTCGCGATCTGGTTCGACCCCAGGTAGTTGTCCTCGTCCCAGGTGAGCACCAACAGGCTGTTGTTGGCCTTCGCCCACTGCGCGTAGGCGTCGAGGTTGTTCCTCGTCCACGTGTCCCCGGTGCCGACGGAGCACGAGTGCATGTCGTTGCACTGGTTGGGGACCACGAAGGACAGGTGGGGCAGCGCCGCGAAGTTGTTCTGCGGGAACTGCGTCCACGTCCTGCCCGTGTTCAGCGGTACGTTCCTGAAGGCGAACCACGGGTTGTGCTTCTGCGCGTACTGGCCGTTGGTGCAGGCCGTGGACCCCTCGGCCGGCAGGTCCTCGTTGTACGTCGCGAAGGTCTTGCCGGCGGCGATCAGCTCCTGGCCGAGGTTCGCAGCCGTCATGGACTGCGGGGTGTAGCAGCCGTCGCCCGTGATGCCCTGCGTGGACCCGGAGAAGAGGTTGAAGTAGTTCGGCTGGCTGGGGTGGGTGAGCGCCTTCATGCCGGTCAGGCTCGCGCCGCCGTTCGCCAGCTGGTTGATGTACGGGGCGTTCGCGCTGCCGATGATCTCCCCGTACTGCTTGTTCTCGTACACGACCACCACGACGTGGTCGTAGGAGGGCAGGGCGGCGACCGCCGCGGCCGCCGGAGCGGCCGAACCGTGCTCGGCCGCCTGCGAGTTGACCACGGTGAAGGCGCCGAGCAGGCCGAGCGTGCCGAGGCCGGCGACGGCCGCGGACCACAGGGCGCGGCGTCTCGTGCGCGCGGCCGGTGAGGGTGGACGCGAGGGCATGGGTTCTCCTTGTCGCTGTCGGTGGTGTAGCGGCCGCAGGGGCCGACGGGTCGAGCAGTCCGGTCATTCCTCGCGGCGGGCCGGGCCGGCAACGGCGATGTTCAGGAACCGCGGTACGGGCCGCCCCCGGTCGCGGAAGTCCTCCGCGACCGCGGACCGCACCGCCGCCAGCCGCGCCCGGGGCAGCAGCACCAACAGGCTCCGCCCCGGCCGCTGCCCCGGCGGCCACGCGCTCAGCGCCCCGGCCCGGCGTGCGCAGGACACCGCACGTGCCAGCTCCGACGGGCGGTCCGCGGCCTCGCCACGCACGACCATCAGCACCAGCCGAGCCCCCGACGCCGCCGGGTCGAAGACGACGTACCGCTGCCGTCGGCGCGGCTGCGCGCCCAGCAGCAGGGCCCGGCCGGGCCGGGCGAAGAACACCGCCCGGCGCAGTCCTTCGTCGCCCTGCGGCAACGCCTCGGCCAGCAGCCGGGCGAGCAGGGCCCGGTCCGGACGCCCGCCCGCCGCGTGGACGTCGGCCGCCGCCAGCGCCACCGCGCAGTCGGCCGGCTCCGCCGTGGCCAGTCCGGCGGCCCCCGTGAGCGAGCCCTGCACGTGCAGGTCCGTCCCGCCGCGGCCGTACCCGGCGCGCGCCAGGGCCCGCAGCACGGTGTACGGCCGGACGGCCCAGGCGGGCACGTCGGGCACCGGCCCGGACAGGGTCAGCGGCAGGTCGCAGCTGTCCGCCGGATGCCCGAGGGAACTGAGCCGTACCAGGCCGTCGTCGCGGGGCGCCGCGGCTGCGGCCGTCGGCCAGCCGGCCGCGGCGACGAGCCCGGGGGAGCCGAGCCGGAAGGCGTACGGGGCGCTCCACACCGCGGCCGGGGGCCGGCCGTGTGCGGCCTCCAGGGCGTAGGCGACCAGGCGGAACAGCGGGTCGGCGGTGGCCCGCCGGGCCAGGTCGCCTCCGGCGCGGCCGGCCGGCCCACCCGCGGCGGGGCCGGCGGAAGGGCCCGGTGCCCCCGGCTCCGCCCGGTCCGTGGTCGCGTGGCCGGTGGCGGCGGGGCGGCCGGTCATGGCGTGTCCTTCCGGGCCAGCAGCCGGTAGGCGTTGCCGCCGTCCGTGCGGCGGGCGGCCGCCGTGCGCAGGGTGTCCAGTGCCGCCGCCGCCGCGAAGCACGGCAGCGCGGCCAGCCGTACGGCGTGGGCCCGGGCACGCGTCCGCCGGGTGGCGGGCGGCCCCCACGGCCGGTCCGGGTCGGGTGCCAGGCGCGACGCCGTGAGGGCCACCGCGCCGAAGAAGTCGTTGCCCTGGTGGGCCGGCCCGTGTTCCTCGGCGACGACCGTGAACCCCCGGTCGGCCAGCGCCTCGCGCAGGTTCGCGGCGGGGGCGAGGTGCTGGTGCTGCGGCTGGAACCAGGGCAGCCAGGCCGGACCGAGCAGCCGCGCCATGCGCGACTCCGGGTCGGGCAGCTCGATCGCCAGGAACCCGCCGGGGCCCAGGACGGTCGCCGCCGCGTCCAGTTCGGCGAGCGGTTCCCGGGTGTGCTCCAGGTAGTGGTACATGCTGACCACCTCGTACTGGCCCGCCAGCTTCGGGGCGAACTCCGGGAACTGGCCCTGGTACCCGGTCTCCACCCAGCCGCGCCGCTCCGCCTCCCGGACCCCGTCGCCCATGTCCAGCCCGTCGAACCGGGTCCGCGGCCACACCGCCCGCGCCGCGTTGCAGAAGTGGCCGTGGCCGGTGCCGACGTCGAGCCAGGACACCGGCTCCGCGTGCGGGAGCAGCATCTCGGCGCGCCCGCGGTAGGCGGCGCCCAGCCGGCCGAAGACCGTGCCGGCGCCCTCGCCGCCGCGCCCGTCGTAGAAGTCGCGGTAGTAGAACTCCAGCCCCTCCGGAGTCAGCCGGGGGTTCTGGAACACGTGCCCGCAGTCCCCGCACCGCTCCAGGGTGAACCGGCCGGGCTTGCCCTGGAGCAGGTCCGGCACCCGGACGCGGACCGACAACCGGGCGGAGCCGCACCACGGACAGTCCGGACGGCGTGCCTCCAGGAACCGGTCGGTGCCCGCGGCCAGCTCCTCCCGGTAGGCGGCGGCCCCCGCGCCGTCGGGCGCGCCGTCCCGCGGGGCCGTCCGGGCCGCCCGGGCCGTCCGCAGACCCTGAGCGAGGGAACGCACCGGCCTGGCGGCGGTGGCCCGGGCGAGATCGGCCGGCCGCAGCGGCGATCCGGAGCCGCCCAGCACCAGGTACGGCTGGAGCCAGTACAGCCCGGCGGCGGCCGCACCCCACCGGCCCTGGCGCACGGCGGCACCGGCCAGCAGTGCCAGCCCGCCCAGCTGGGCGGCGGCCAGCGCGCCCGGCGGCAGACCCTGGGCCCGCAGCTCCGCGGCGCGCGCCGGGCCGCCGGAGTCCCCGGAGGCCGCGCAGCTCAGCCCGGGGGCGACGGCCAGCCCCGTCGCGTCGGCGGCGTACTCCTTCAAACGGCGGGTCAGCGCCAGCAGTTCCGCCGGCTCCGGGTGCGGGCCGGCCGGATCCACCCCGGCGCGCTCCAGCACCTCCTCGGTGACCAGGACGGCGAACCCGGCACCGCGCCCCTGGGCCAGCCGGTCCCACCGGTAACGGGCGGGGTCGACCAGACGCAGCAGCCCCAGCGCCCGCTCGGCGGCCAGGTCCGCGGGCAACAGGTCCAGCACCCGCAGTCCCTCCCCCTCCGCGTACGCGCAGGCGGCGAGGAAGGCCGCCGGGTCGGGATCGACCCCGCGAGCGGTCAGCAGCCGCCACCCCGCGGCCCGCGGCACCCCGGCCGGCGTGGGAGGGACGACCGGCAGCACGGGCAGCGCCCGCAGCCGGAGCGCGGCGCGTACGGTGCCCGCGCCGAGGGCGGCCAGTAACACCGCGGAGGTCCAGCGGACCCCCGGGAGCGGAGGGTGCGTCATGTCAGCTTCTCCAAACGGTCGGCCGCGGCGGCGGCCCCGCCCGCCGCGGCGAATGAGGCCTGTATCCGCCGGGCGGCCCGGCGGTGGCCGGGATCGTCCAGTACGGCGGTGAGCGCGTCGCGCAGTTCCTCGGCCCGGGTCCGGCCGAACCGCACCCGGATCCCCGCCCCGGCCTCGACGACCTGGCGGGCCACGATCGGCTGGTCGTCCCGGATGGGCGCGACGACCAGCGGCAGCCCGTGCGCGAGCGCCTCGCAGACGGTGTTGTGGCCGGCGTGGCAGACCACCGCGTCCAGGTGCGGCAGCAGTTCCAGCTGCGGCACGCTCTCCTGGAGCAGCACGTGGTCCGGTACGTCCCCGACCAGGGCGGCGGGAGCCGCCAGCACCAACTGGACCTCGTCGGCCAGTCGTTCGGCTGCGCCCAGGACGGCGGCGTAGAACCGGGCCCCGGCCTCCTGGTTGAGGGTGCCGAGGGAGACCAGCACCCGCCGGCGCCCCGGGTCCAGACGATGCCAGGGGAAGCCGGGCGGGGCCGGGCGGGCCCCGAACGCCGGACCGACGTAGGCGTGGTGCGCGGGGAGATCCCCGCCCGTCCCCACCAGCTCGGGGGTGGAGAAGACCAGCACCAGCCGCTCGGAGAACCGCGGGTCCCACCCCTGCCCTCCGCGCCCGGCGCCGTACTCGGCGAGCAGGCCCGCGATCTGCCCGGCCACCCATTCCCCGACCTTGGGGAAGTCCGCGAAGGGGCGGGTCAGTTCGGCCGAGGTGCTGGCGGACGTCGCCCACGGGACACCGAGCCGCCGGGCGACCAGCGGTCCGGCCAGCGCCTGCTGGTCGGCGACCACCACATCCGGGCCGAAGGTACGCACGGCCCGCTCCACGCCGGGCACCATCGCCCGGGCGAGCGGCACCAGCGCCTCTTCCCACAGGAACCGCAGGGCGCCCACCCCGCGCAGGTCGCGCCACCGCTCGTGGAGTTCCGTGTACGCGCCGCCCGCCTCCTCGCCGGCGGGCAGGATCCGGGCCTGCGCGGGCAGCAGCCGGCCGAGCGCGCCGGCCGGGCCGGTCCAGGCGATCTCGTGGCCCCGGGCGGCGAGTTCGGCGCCCACGGCCACGGTCGGATTGACGTGGCCCGCCAGCGGCGGGACGGTGAACAGCACCCTCACCGGACCAGAGCTCCCACCCGCGACCGGGCCGCGGCGGCGGGTGGTGTCGCCGCCGCCGTCGCCGCGATGTGGGCGAGCACGGCTTCCCGCAGGGACCCGCTGCTCTCCTTGAGGACGTCGTGCCCCAGGCCCGGCAGGATCCGCAGCTCGCCGCGGGGTGCGTGAGCGACCAGTTCGCGCGCCCCGGGCACCAGCTCGGAGTGCTCGCCGCAGACGACCAGGGCCGGGCAGTCCAGCCGGGCGTGGTCGGCGGGGGTGAAAGGGCGGCTCGCGGCGACGTCGTCGATGAGCGACGTCCGGTTGAGGAGCGCGTCGGCGATGGCCGTGAGGTTGGCGGCCTTGCGCAGGCGCAGACCGCGCAGCTCGTCGGGGACGGGGCTGTCCTCCAGGCTGAGGGCGGCGGCCGACAGGGTGTCGACCATGTTCTCCACCCACGCTCCGCCGAGCGGGGGTTCGAGCAGGGTGAGCCCGCTGACCCGGCCGGGCCGCGCCAGCGCCGCGTGCAGGGCGAGGGTGCCGCCGTAGCTGTTCCCGACCAGGTGCACGCGGCGGCGCCCCAGGCCGAGGGCGGCGAGCAGGGCGAACAGGTCCCGCACGGCGGAGCGGCTGTCGTAGCCGGCGCCGGGCCGTTCGGTACGGCCGTGGCCGCGCAGGTCGTAGAGGACGACCTCGTGCCCGGCCCGGGCCACCGGTACGGCCAGGGGGCAGTAGAAGGAGGACAGGTTGTCGACGACCAGGCCGTGCAGGAACACCACGACGGGGCGGTCGGGCGCGTCGGCGCCGGCCGGGGCCGGGAGCCGCTGGACGTGGAAGCGGAGGGAGTTCGCGAGGACGACGGCCATGGCGGGCTCAGCCGGCCGACGCGGACGGTCCGCCCGCCGAGACCCGGGCCAGGGACGTCCGCGTGATCCGGCCGATGTGGGAGACGAGTTCCCCGACGGACATGGCCAGGATGGCGTCCATGTCCTTCTCCGCGAGGAAGCCCATCAGGTCCACGTCGGCGCCGTAGCGGTGGTGGAGCAGCTCGGCGAGCGCGACGAACTCCACGCTCTCCAGGGCGAGGTCCTCGTTGAAGGTCGTCTTCATCGTGACCTCCTCCGCGAGGAGGCACTCGTCGCCGACGATCTCCACGAGCATGCCGGTGATCTCGGCGAGGATGTCAGTTGCCATGACGGGTCTCCGTGAGGGTGAAGGGGACGGCGGGCGGCGCCGCCGCCGCGGTGTGGGGGGTCCAGGCGACGACGTGGACGGGGGGTGCGTCGGCGAGCGGAGCCGAGAGGCCGGGCAGGAGGGTGGTGCGGACCGGGTACGGGATGCCGTCGGGGGACGTCACGACCAGCCCGCCGGGATCCGGGTCGCCGGCCACCCGCCAGTCCCGCGGCCGGCCGGCCAGCCCGGTGCCGGCCGCCTTCGCGGCGGCCTCCTTGGCGCACCACAGCGCGGTCAGCGCGACCGGCAGGCCGGTGTCCCCGTGGACGGCCCGCTCCCCGGCGAGGTGTGCGGCGAGGCGTTCGGCCAGGCGGAGTTCGTCCGGACCGAGGGCGATCCGTACCAGCGCGCCCGGATCGGCGGTCACCGACTCGACGTCGATGCCGACCGGGCGGGTGGGGTGGGCGAGGGCGACCGCGATCCGGTCCTTGTGGGAGAGCGACAGCCGGAAGCCGCGGGTCAGCGGCCCCTCGGCCACCGGCCGGCCGGCGGGGTCGTTGCCGACGGGCACCTCGGCCGGGAACACCGGCCCGGCCCCGCCGTCCCACAGCAGCCCGCGCAGTGCGTCCTTCGCCGCGATCCGGCCCAGCAGCCAGGGCGCCCGGGCCCGCGGCGCGAGCCGCTCGTAGACCTCCCGTTCGGCGGCCCCGAGGTAGCGGCGCATCACCAACTCCTGGGAGGCGGGATCGCTCCAGCGGCGCCGGGCCAGGCACCAGCCCTCGGGCCGGGGCTCTCCGATGCCGCAGACCTCCGGGGTGAACTTCATCGGCCAGACCCGCTCGTCGGCGCCGAACCGGCGGTACGTCCACCCCTCGATCCGCGCCCACACCCCGCCGCCGGGTCGGCTCAGCTCGACGTCCCCGCGCACGCTGAGGTCCTGCACGGCACGGACCCGGGCGGTCGCGGCGAGCAGCGTCCGCGGGGCCGGTGGCGGGCCGTAGAACCGGATGCGGTCCACGGTGGCCGGGAACACCAGCCGGTCCACCGGGAGCCGCAGCTGCATCCAGTGCCCGAAGAGCTGCCCGGCGGCGTCCAGGAGCGCACCCGGGTCGGGCAGGGCCCGCAGCACGCCCCGGATGCCGTCCGAACCGACGGTCCGGACCTCGTGGACCCCGGCGAAACGCGGCCCGTGGAACATCCACCGGTCCCGGTAGAGGGCCGCGGCGCTCACGGGGGCCGGCCCGGCGTCGCGCAGCGGCGTGCCGTCGGGGGCGGGCGGCGGCCCGTACGCCTCGCCGAACAGCACGACCGCGGTGGCGTACGCGCCGAGCGCGACGCGCATCCGTCCGGGCCCGTCGGGACGGACGGAGACCGGGAGGTCGACGGCCGGTTCGACGGCGAGCCAGCGCAAGGCGCGGACGTCCTCGTAGCCGATGACGGCGGAGCCGGGCGCGGCGTGGCGCCGGGCGGCCTCGGCGGCCAGCTCCAGCATGGTCGTCATGGGCACCACGGGGAACCGGTCGGAGTCCTCGGCCCAGCCGTCGGGCTGCAGGTACACGCAGTGGTCCCGTACGTAGGGCAGGGCGGCGAGCGAGTACCGCACCGTCCGCGTCGCCGATCCGGCCTCCGGCCCGGGCCGCCGGCCCGCTCCCGGACCGGTACCCGCGCCGGAGACGGAGGCCGCCCAGGCATCGGTGACGGCGCGGGCGGCCGCGCCGGTGTCGGCGAGTACGGCGTCCAGCGCGGACAGCAGCACCGGCCGGTCCGCACGGGGCTCTGCCGCGGCCGGGGCCGGGCCGAGGAGCCCGGCCAGGGAGGCCCGGGCCGGTTCGCCGAGCCGGACCAAGGGCGATCCCAGGTCCAGGGCCGAGGCCCGGCCCCGCCCGGCGCCCGCGGCGCTCCGCCCGGCCGCCGCCGGGACCGGGGCCGGGCCGGTCCCGCACCCCGCCGGGCCTCCCGCGGGGAACACCGCGTGGCCCTCCGTCCAGAGCGCGGCGCGCGCGCGGTCGAGGGCCGCGAGTCCGCCGAGCCGGGGCGAAGAGGTGGACACCGACAGGTGGGGGCGGTCGCGGAGGGTGTCCTCCACGAAGCCCGGCAGGCTCCCCGGCCCCAGGGTGACGAAGGTCCGCACGCCCTGCTGCTCGTACAGCGCCACGGTGAGCTCGCGGAAACGGACCGGCTCCAGCAGGTGCCGCACCACCAGGTCCCGCACGTCCTGCGGGGCCGACGGGAACGGCGCGCACGTCGTCGCCGACCACACGGGTACGGAGCCCGGCGCGAGCGGCAGCCGGCCGAAGGCGGCACGGACCTGGCCGAGGTAGGGCTCCCACATCGGGGTGTGGAAACCGGAGCGGAACGGCAGCTCCTGCCCCAGGACCCCGTCGGCCCGCAGGCGGGCGACCACGGCCGCCACCTGGCCCGGATCACCGCACACCACCGACTGGTGCGGGCAGTTGTCGTGGCTGACCACCACCCGGTCCAAGCCGTGCAGCGCCGCCCGCGCCCGCGGCGCGCCGCAGCCCAGCGCCGCGTACACGAGGTCCGGGACCTTCAGGTCGCCCGGGCCCAGTGAGTCCAGGAAGGTGTCGGCCGCCTCCTGCGGATACATCCCGGCGGCCACCATCGCCGCCCACTCGCCCAGGCTGTGACCCGCCAGCACGTCGGCCTCGACGCCGAGGGCCGGCAGGACCCGGGCGAAGAACCGGCCGGTCGCCAGGGCGTCCAGGGCCCGTTCCACGAGCGACTCGCCGCGGGTGAGACGGGGCGGCGCCAGCGCGAACCGTTCCGCGACGTCATCGACCACCGGAGCGAACTCCGGCTCCAGGCCCGGGAACAGGAACGCCACCCGCCCGCCCAGCGGCTCCGGCGCGAACCACACGTCGCCGCGCCCGCGCCACGGGCGGCCGCGCGCCACCGCCTTGCCCGCCAGGGCGAGCCGCTGCGGCGTCGGCCCGACCACCGCGACCCGGCAGGGGCCCTCGCCCCCGGACACCGGGGAGGCGGCCGCCAGCCGCGCCGACAGCTCCTCCGGGGTGTCCGCCCCGATCAGGAGCACGTCACCGGGCGCGGCCGGGCCCACCGGCGCGGCCGCGCCGCCCAGCGGCAGGAACCGCCGCACCGGCAGCCGGGGCCGCGCCGACGCCGGGGCCTCCTCCAGGACCACGTGCGCGTTGATCCCGCCGAAGCCGAAGGCGTTGACCCCGGCCCGGCGGGGCGCCCGACCGCGCTCCCAGGGCTGCGCCGCGGTCACCGGCCGCATCCGGGTCCGGACCAGGTCCGGGTGCGGCTCCTCCAGGTGCAGCGTCGGCGGCAGCACCCCCTCGTGCACCGCGAGCGCGGCCTTGATCAGCCCGGCCATACCGGAGGCCTGCATGGTGTGGCCGAGCATCGACTTCACCGAACCGAAGCCGATCCCGGGCCCGCCGTGCGGCCCGGGTGGTCCGAACACCTGGGCCAGGGTGTCCAGTTCGGCGGCGTCGCCGACCGGGGTGCCCGTACCGTGCGCCTCCAGCAGCCCCAGCGCGCCCGGCTCCCGCGGGTCCAGGCCGGCCTCGCGCCAGGCCCGTTCGAGCGCCCGTACCTGGCCCGCGACCAGCGGGCTCATCAGGCTCGCCGCCCGGCCGTCCCCGGCCACGCCCGTCCCGCGGACCACCGCGTACACGCGGTCGCCGTCCCGCTCGGCGTCCGCCAGCCGCTTGAGGAGGACCACTCCCGTGCCTTCGGACAACAGGGTCCCGTCGGCCCTGCGGTCGAAGGGCCGGATGCGTTCGCTGGGGCTGAGCGCCCGCAACTGGGTGAAGACGCTCCACAGCGTCGCGATGTGGCAGTGGTGCACCGCCCCCGCGACCACCGCGTCACAGCGTCCCGTCGCCAGCAGCCCCACGGCCTGGTCCACCGCCAGCAGGGAGGAGGCACAGGCGGCGTCGAGGGTGTAGGCGGGCCCGCGCAGGTCCAGCCGGTTCGCGGTCCGGGCCGCGGTGAAGCTGGGGACCAGCCCGATCGACGCCTCGGGCCGCTCGGGGCCCAGCGCCTCCTGGAACGCCGACCGCACCGCCGCGATCCGCCGCTCGTCCAGCTCCGGCGCCAGCTCCCGCAGGGTCTGCGCCAACTGGTGCGCGGTGCGCACGCGTTGGTCGAGCCGTGCGGTGGCCACCCCCATGAACCCGCCCCGGCCCAGCACCACCCCGATGCGTGCGCGGTCGGCCGGCAGCCGGTCCTCGCCGCCGGCGTCGGCGATCGCCTCGGCCGTCGCGTGCAGGGCCAGCATCTGGTCGGGTTCGGCGCCCTCCACGGCGGCCGGCATGATCCCGAACCGGGTCGGGTCGAAGGCGGCGAGGCCGTCGACGAAGCCGCCGCGCCGGCAGTAGAAACGGTCGCCCGCCGCGGGCCCGGTGGCCGCCTCCGGATCGAAGTAGACCTCCGGGTCCCAGCGTTCCGGCGGGACCTCGCCGATGGAGTCCGTACCCGCGAGGAGGTTGCGGCGGTAGGAGGCCAGGTCGGCGGCTCCCGGGAACACCGCGCCCATCCCGACGATCGCGGCGTCGGTCGGGCGGGGTCCGGTGCCGGTCCGTCGCTCACTCATCGGCGCCGACCTCCACCGCGGGCCCGGCCATCAGGACGACCTGTACGTCGTTCCCGCGGGCCAGTTCGTCGAGGAAGGCGGCCGTGCCCGCCTCCGGCGCGAGGAGCGGGACACCGCGCCGGGTGTAGGCGCGCTCCAGTTCGGGGGTGACCATCCCGCCGGCCTCGGCCGCCCAGGGGCCCCAGTCGACGGACAGCACCCGCCCGGGGAAGGACTCCGCCCAGGTGTGCGCGAAGCCGTCGAGGGCGTCGTTGGCCGCGGCGTAGTCGCTCTGCCCGCGGTTGCCGTACACCCCCGCGACGCTCCCGAACAGGGCGAGGAAGCGGGGTGCCGGCCAGGAGCCGTGCTCGGCGGCCGCGGCGGCCAGGTGCCGGGCGCCGGCCACCTTCGTCGTGAACACCTCGGCGAAGTCCTCGGGCCGCTTGTCGCGCAGCAGCCCGTCGCGCAGGACGCCGGCGCCGTGCACGATGCCGTCCAGCCGTCCGTGGCGCTCCCGTACGTCGGCCACGACCGTCCGTACGGCGCGCTCGTCGGTGACGTCGGCGCAGTGGTAGCGGACGGAGGCGGCCACCCGGGCCAGCGCGGTCAGGGTGGTGCGCACCTCGCGCCCGGCGAGGATCCGCGAGGCGGCGGCCTCGATCTCCGCGGGCCTGCGCAGGCCGGAGGCGATCAGGGCGGCGCGCAGCGCGACGCGGTCCTGGGCCTGGCCGAACGGGTCGTCGGCGGACTCCGGCCGGGGCGTGCGCCCCACGAGTTCGATGTGGCATCCGGTGGCGCGGGCCAGGGCGAGCGCGGTACGGGCGGTGATCCCGCGGGCCCCGCCCGTGAGGAGGACCACCGAGCCCGGGTCCAGGAGGGCGGGGGACGCCGACCGGGCCGGCAGGGGCGCCGGTACGGGCCGGCGCGTGACGCGGGTGCCCTCGGGCGTGTAGCCGACGGAGGCGGGCGCTCCGCCGGCGGCCGCGGCGGCCGGGGCCGGGCCGGCCAGTTCCGCGACGAGCTGGGCCGCGACGCGCTCCGGGTCCTCCTTGGGGTGGACGTCCACCGCGCGCACCAGGGTGGCCGGGAATTCGAGGGCGGCGCTGCGGGCGAATCCGTGCAGGCCGGCTCCGGCGGGGGAGCCGGGGCCGGCCGGGCCGCCGGTGTGGCCGGAGGCGGTCACCAGGAGGAGGCGTGCCACACCGGCGGTCAGGGCGCTCCGCAGCCCGGTGAAGGCGCCGGGCAGGACGGGCCCGGCCCCGGCCCGCAGGGGGGACAGGTCGACGATGCCGTCCAATCCGGTTCCGGTTCCGGTGTCGGCCGCGGCCCCGGCCTCCGGCACGGTCCGCGGCTCGGCGCCCAGCGCCTCCAGGGCTGCGGCGAGGGCGGGCGCGAGGCCCTGGTCGTCCTCGACGATGCCGATGCGGCTGCCGCGCAGGCACGCCGGGTCGCTGTCGGGCGCGGGGAGCGGGGACAGGCCCACCCGGAGCCGGGCGGCGGATGGGGCGCCGGGCGCCGCGGCCGGAGCCGGTGCCGGGGCGGCGGCCGGGGCCGCAGCGGCGGCCGGGGTGAGCTCGGGTGCGGGTGCGGGTGCGGGCCTGGGGGCCGGCACGGGTGTCGGGGGCGTGGTGGGGTCGGTGCCGGGGGCCGCTCCGGCCGCCGGGGCGCCGCCGCCGTGGGCGGTGACCCAGTCCACGATGCCGCGCAGGGTCTTCAGCCGGGACAGCTCCTCGACCGCGGACTCGGCGGAGCCGCCCGGGTCCTGGGGGAGGCCGATCCGGTCGGCGAGGGCTCCGATGATCTCCACGCGCTTGATGGAGTCGATGGAGAGGTCGGCCTCCAGGTCCAGCTCGGGGTCGAGCATGTCCAGGGGGTAGCCCGTCCGGATGTGGACGATCTCCAGGACCACGTCCATGACGTCGGCGGCGGAGCGGACGGCGGGAGCACCGGCGGGGGCGGGGGTGTCGGCGGCGTCGGTGCCCGCCGGGCCGGGCGCGTGCCGGGCCGTCTCCTCCGGCGCCGGACGGTGCTCGGGGCCGGATATCCCGGCGGGGCCGCGTTCGGTGTCCTGCGGGGAGCGTCCCGGGCCGCTCCCCGTCCCGCCGGAAACACCGTGCACCGCGGCCGGGGGCGAGGCTCCCAGGTAGGTGACCAGGACGTCCCGTTGGGCCTCGACCAGTGCGCGGACGCCGCGCAGGTACTCCAGTACCGCCTCCTCGCGGCCCTTGCCTTCGTCGGCCATCGTCGTCTCCTTCTCCGGGGCCGGGTGGGCCCGGACTCGTCGGGCCGGGCGCAGGCCGCCCGGGACCGGGGTGCCGTCCGAGGTGCGGACCAGGTGTCCGTCGACGAGCCAGCCGGGGCGCCGCGGGGCCCGGTCGGGGAGGCGGACGGTGCGGCCCCGGAAGAGCGCGTCCGGCGCCACCGGGACGCCCGCCGCCGTCAGTTCGGCCAGTGCCGTGACCAGCCGGACCAGCCCGTGCTCGCCCGGCACGTCCAGGGGGACCACCGTGTGCGGGCGCTCGTGGAGGATCCGGCCGACGAGTCCGCTCAGGACCCGGCCGGGCCCCGACTCCACGAAGGTCCGGACGCCGGCCGCGTACATGGCCTCCACCTGTTCCACGAACCGGACCGGCTCCGCGAGCTGGCGTGCGGCCAGGTCCCGTACCCCTTCGGCCGTCGCCGGATACGGCCCGGCCGTCGTGTTCGACCAGACGGGGATACCCGGGACGGCCACCGCCGTCCCGGCCAGTTCGCGGGCCAGGTCGGCCGCGGCCCCCGCCACCACCTCGCTGTGGAACGCGCACGCCACCGGGATCGGCTCGGCCGACAGGCCCGCCTCCCGCAGCGCCGTCACCGCCGCTGCGACCGCCGGGGAGGGGCCCGAGATCACGCACTGCCGGGGGGCGTTGTGGTTCGCGACCGCGCAACCCGCGCGGGCGGCGAGGTCCCGTACCTCGTCCGGCGCCGCCGAGACCGCCGCCATCGTCCCCGGATCCCTGCCGGCCGCCGCCAGGATCGCCCCGGCGCGGCGCTCGCTCAGCCGCAGCAGGCTCGCCGTGTCGTAGGCGCCGGCCGCCCACAGCGCGGTGAGCTCCCCGTACGAGTGCCCGGCCACGGAGTCGGGCCGTACGCCGAGTTCACCGAGCAGCAGGTGCGCCGCGGCCCCGGCCAGGCCGAGGGCCGGCTGCGCCACCCGGGTGTCCGTGACCGCGGCCCGCTGCGCGGCCCGCCCCTCGGCGGTGAACGCGGCGGGCGGGAACATCGCCGACACCACCCGCGGGGGAGCCGTGTCCAGCAGGCCGCGCAGGCCGGGGAAGGCGGTGAACCACGGGGCGCACATGCCGGGTCGCTGGCTGCCCTGGCCGGGGAAGAGGAACGCCACCCCGCCCGGCTCCGTTCCGTCCGCCCGTACGTGGACCCCGTCGCCCGCCGTGAACGCCCGGGCCCGTTCCAGCCGGACCGCCAGCTCGTCGAGGTCCGCGGCCACGACCGCCACCGTCACCGGGCCGGTCCCGTCGGCGGCGGTCTCGGCCGCCAGGTCCCGCAGGGCCCAGGGGCGTCCGGCGGTGTCGTTCTGCTCCAGGCGCGCCGCGAGCCGTGCCATGGCGCGGGCCGCGGACCGGCGGTCCGTGCCGCGGAAGCAGAACAGCTCGGCCGGCCACTCCTCCAGGCCGTGCCGCGGCTCGTCCGCACCCCCGTAACCGGCGAGCACCGCGTGGTAGTTGGTTCCGCCGAAGCCGAACGCACTCACCCCGGCGACGCGCCGCCGCGCGGGCACGGCCCAGGGGCGCGGCCGCGTGTCGAAGGAGAAGGGGCTGGTCTCCGGCCGCCAGGCGGGGTTGGGGGTGTCGATGTGGAGGGTGGGCGGCCGGACACCGGTGTGCACGGCCCGGGCCGCCTTGATCAGTCCGGCGAGCCCGGCCGCGCACTTGGTGTGCCCGAGCTGTGATTTCACCGAGCCCAGCGCACAGGCTCCGACGGGGGCGCCGGACGCGGTGAACAGCTCGCTCAGCACGGTCAGTTCGGTGCTGTCGCCCACCACCGTTCCGGTGCCGTGCGCCTCGATCAGGCCGACGTCGGCCGGGGAGACGCCCGCTCGCGCGTAGGCCCGTTCCAGGGCCCGTCGCTGGCCCTCGGGCCGGGGGGCGGTCAGGCCGAGGGACCTCCCGTCGCTGGCGGCCCCCACCGCCTTGATCACGGCGTACACCCGGTCGCCGTCGCGTTCGGCGTCCGCCAGCCGCTTCAGTACGACCGCGCCGACGCCCTCACCGAGGGCGATCCCGTCGGCGGAGGCGTCGAAGGGCCGGCAGCGGCCTCCGGGGGACAGGGCGCGCACGGAGGCGAACATCAGGTAGTCGTTGATGCCGTTGTGCACGTCGGCGCCGCCGCACAGCACCATGTCGCTGTCACCGTCGCGCAGTTGCCGGCAGGCCAGGTCGAGCGCGGCGAGGGAGGAGGCGCATGCGGCGTCGACGGTGCAGTTCGCTCCGCCCAGGTCGAGGCGGTTGGCGACCCGGCCGGCGATGACGTTGGCGAGGATGCCGGGGAAGGAGTCCTCGGTGAGCCGTGGAAGCTGCTCGTCCAGGGCGTCGGGGAGCTCCCCGAGGTAGGCCGGGTGCAGGGCCCGCAGCCCGTAGGCTCCGGCCAGTTCGGTACCGGCCTCCGCACCGAAGACGACCGAGGTCCGGGAGCGGTCGAAGGCGCGGTCCCGGCCGTAGCCCGCGTCGCCGAGGGCCCGTGCGGAGATCTCCAGGGCCAGCAGCTGCACCGGTTCGATCGCGGAGAGGGAGGCGGGCGGAATGCCGTGCGCGAGCGCGTCGAAGGTCACCGGGCCGAGGAAGCCGCCCCAGCGGGAGGGCGTGCGCTCCCCGGCCCGGGCCGGATCGGCGTCGTAGTAGAGCTCCGGGTCCCAGCGGTCGGCCGGTACCTCCGTGACGGCGTCGGTCCCGGCGAGGACCATCGCCCAGTAGGCGGCGAGGTCCGGCGCGCCAGGGTAGGCGCAGGCCATGCCCACGATGGCGACGTCGAGCGGGTCGGCCTCCTCGCGCGGCCGCCCGGCGGTCGTCGGCTCCTCGCCCGTCAGCTCCTCGGCCCGCCGCGCCAGCCACGCGGTGGCCCCCTCGGTGACCTGGCCGTGCAGGGCCGCGACCGTGGTGGTCCGCGTGCGCAGGGTCGCCGCCTGCCCGAGCATGAACAGCCCGTCCGCCGCCTGCCGTTCCTCGGAGACGGGTTCCGGCGCGCCGCCGCCCGGCGGCCGCCGCAGGCCCTTGCTCGCGATCCGCAGCCGGCCCAGGTTGAGTCGTTCCAGCTCTTCCCACACCTCCCGCGGTTCGACGCCGCCGTCCGTGAGCCGCCGCCGGGTCGCCTCGAACGTCGCGGCGTACGGGGTGGCCGCGCAGCGGGTCGCGTGGCCGGGCGCGGTGTGCAGCAGCACGGTGTCCGTGCACTCCACCGCCGTCCGCTGGAAGCCCGGCAGCACCGCGCCGGCCGCCACGGCCTCCTCCGTGAACAGGTACGCGGTGCCCATGAGCACCCCGACCCGGGCGCCCTGCGCGGCCAGCGGGGCGGCGGCCGCCACCGCCATCGCGGCCGACCGGTCGTCGTGGATCCCGCCCGCGAACAGCACGTCCAGGGCCGCCGGGTCGGGGCAGGAACACAGCAGCAGTTCGATCTGCTCCTCCCACAGGGGGAAGGAGGCGCGCGGTCCGACGTGCCCGCCGCACTCCAGGCCCTCGAAGACGAACCGCCGCGCTCCTTCCGCGAGGTACCGCTCCAGCAGGCCGGGCGAGGGCACGTGCAGGTGGGTGCGGATCCCGGCGGCCTCCAGCGGGGCGGCCTGCGCCGGAGTGCCTCCGGCGACGATCGCGTGCGGGGGCCGGGCCGCGGTGACGGCCGCGAGCTGCTCGCGCCGCAGCTCGGGCGGGGCGAAGCCGAGCAGGCCCACGCCCCACGGGAGGTCCCCGAGCCGCTCGGCGGTCTCGGCGAGGAGCCGGCGTACCTCCGGGCCCCGCATCACGGCCAGGGCGAGGTACGGGATCCCACCCCCGGCGGCGACCGCCTCGGCGAAGGCCGCCTGGTCGCTCACCCGGGTCATCGGTCCCTGCGCGACGGGCAGCGGCCGCCGGAGGGGTGCGGCCCGTACGGCGTCCGCCAGGTGCCCGGTGACGGCCGCCCGTACGGCCTGCAGCACGCCGCCGGTGGTCCGGTGGCGGGCGGCCAGCCGGGCCGCGGACGCCCCGTCCTGCCCGACGGGCAGGAGCTGCGCGCGCAGGTCCCGGGCACCCAGCAGCGTGGGCACCGCGCCCTCGGGCGGGGTCAGGTCGGGTCGGGCGAACACCCGGTGACCGTCCAGGATCCTGGTCTGCGAACCGTCCATCGCGCGCAGGGCCGAGGCCACTTCGTCCGGCAGGTCGGTCTCGCCCTCGACGGTAAGGGCCAGTTGGACGTCGAGCAGCACCCCGGCGGCCCCGCCCGCGACGGCCGCTGCGGCCGTGTGTGGACCGATCCCGCCGAAGGCCAGCACGGGCAGGGTGACGGCCGGGTCCCCGAGGAGCTGCTGCAGCAGGACGAAGGTGGTCGTCCCGCCGATCCGGCCGCCGGCCTCGTGCCCCTTGGCGACGAGGGCCCGCACGCCCGCGGCCACCGCGGCGGCCGCCTCCGCCGGGCCGGTGACCTCGGCCCAGACGCGGGGCCGGCCCGCGGCTCCGGCCCAGGCCGCCACCCGCCCGGGAGTGAGCGAGGCGGGGTCGGCGAGCAGCACCGTGTCCACCTGCGCGGGGAGGTTCCCGGGGGCGACGGGGCAGTGTGCGGGGATCCGCACCCCGTGCCGGCCCGCGCTCGCGCCGGGGGCCCGGGAGGCGCCGGCGAGCCGGCGGCCCGTCTCGGCGAGGGCACGGCGGGCGGCGCCGGCGTCCCGTCCGAGATCGAGCAGCCCGAGGGCCCCGGCCCGCTCGGCGGCGGTCACGATCCCCGGGCGGGGCTCCTCGAAGGGGCACACCGCGACGACGAGGTCGCGGACGGCGGGTGACGGTGGGGGATGGGGGATCACAAGCGCTCCTCTTCCAGTGCTGTGTGACATGACGCATGGCAGGACGGAAGAACGGGAGAACGAGCGGGCGGGCGGCGGTCGGCGAGCGGGGGGAGCGGCACGGCCGGGAGACGCGGCGGGCTTGAACGGTGGTCAAACGCCCGGACGCCGCGTTGCATCGTGCGGGGCCCGCAGTGCACTGTCAACAGCCGTGCGGAGCGCGGAGCTTCGCATTATCGGTACCCCGTGCCCGCCGGGCGCGTTCCGAGGGCGGACCGGCCTCCCACCCCCGCCGCGCCGGTGACCTGCGGCGATCGGCGCCCCGCCGCGACCGGCCCGGCCCCGCGGGCCGGCGCAGGGCGCACGCGGGGGCATGCCGCACCGGTATGCCTGGCCGCCCACCGGGCATGAACGTCACGCCCACCGCGGGAAGTTGTTCACGGGACGAGCCCTTACAGGTACGGCCCCGCGCGGTTACCGTCCGGTCATGACGCCGACCCTCGCACAGCTCCGGTACCTCGTCGCCGTCGCGGACTGCCGGTCCATCACCGGCGCCGCGGCCTCGGTCTTCGTCGCCCAGTCCGCCCTGTCGCGGGCCGTCCAGGCCATGGAACGGGACCTGGGCGTCGAACTCCTCGCCCGCCGGGGAAGGGGGGTGGACCTCACGCCGGAGGGGGCCCGGGTCGTCCGGTTGGCCCGTACCGTGCTCAACGCGGTGGAGGCCATCGACGACATCGGGATCTCCCACGGCAAGGACACCGGGTCGGTGCTCACGCTCGTCAGCACGCCCACCCTCGCCCTGGACCTGGCCGCCGACCTGATCGTCGCCTTCACCGAACGCCATCCGAACGTCGACGTGCGGCTCCAGCAGCACGGCAGCCGCGAGGCACTGGTCGAGGCCCTGACCCAGGGACGCTCCGAACTGGCCCTGGTCGACCTGCCCGTCGACAAGGAACTCTCCACCCACTTCATCCAGGAACGCGAGGTCGTGCTGATCTCGCCGAACGGCTCCCGGCTGCCCGACCCGGTGCCGTTCCGCATGCTCGACGGCCTGCCGATGGTGCTGCCCACCCCGGGGACCGGCCGGCGCACCGAGATGGAGGCCATGTTCAGCTGCCTCGGGGTGCGGCCCGTGCCCTCCCTGGAGGTCGACGAACGCCTGGCCTGGGTGACCGGCGTGACGGACGGCCGCGGTTCCCTCATCTGGTACCGGGACGTGGTGCTGCGGGCGTTCGGGAACCGGGCCGAGATCCGCTCCTTCACCCCGCCCCTGCTGCGCCCCGTGGGCATCGCCCACGCCCGGCGGCCGCTGAGCCGCGCCGCCCGCGCGTTCATCGCGCAGGCCGGGCACAAGGCCCCGGTCCGCGAGCCCGTGCGCTGAGCCATGCACGCGCGGCATGGTGCGGGGCATGCCGCCACGGCATGGGCCGGGCCGTGCGCGGGCCGCACGACCGGCCGGCGTGGCGCGGCACATGCGCCCGCGGCATTGAACGATGCTCGAACGGCGCGCGGTCGGGCCTGGCACCGCACCGTGCCCGCCCCCACATTGTCCGCATGTCCCCACGCCTGACAGCCCCGCGCGCCGCCGGCCTCGCGACCGCGGCCCTCGCCACGCTCCTGACCGCGGTCGCCCGGACGGCCGCCGCCACCGCCCGGCCCGGCGGCCGCCGCCGTCGTGTCCCCGGCGCCGGAGAAGCAGTGCACCCTGCCCGGCGGACTGGCCGAGCTCAGCGGCCTCGCCATGAGCCGCAGGCACCCCGGTGTCTTCTACGCCGTCAACGACAGCGGCAACAGCAACCAGGTCTTCGCCGTCGACTGCAGCACCACGACCGGCCGACTGGCCGCGACCCTCAGCCTCGCCGGGGTCGGCAACACCGACTGGGAGGGCCTGGCGCTCGGCAAGGACGCCTCCGGCGGCCCGGCGATCCTCGTCGGCGACATCGGGGACAACGTCAGCGGGCGCGCCGAGATCTCCGTCCACGGCTTCCCCGAGCCGGAGCGGCTCACCGACGCCGTCGTCACACCGGTGACGTACCGCTTCTCCTACGCCGACGGCCGGCACGACGCCGAGTCCCTGCTCGCCGACCCCGTCTCCGGCCGGATGTACGTCGCGAGCAAGCTCATCGGCGCCGCCGGACGTCTCTACCGGGCCCCGCTGCCGCCGCTCACCGGACAGGTCAACACCCTCACGGCCGTCGGAGCCGCGCCGGTGTTCGCCACCGACGGTGCCTTCTCCCCGTCCGGCGCCTCCTACGTCCTGCGCAGCGGCGGGCCGCTCGGCGCGCACACCGCCTCCGTCCACGACGCGACCGGGGCCAAGCTCGCCGACGTCGCCCTCCCGGCGCAGTCGCAGGGTGAGACGGTGACGTACGCCGACTGCGCGAACCTGCTGGTCGGGTCGGAGAACGACACCCGGATCTGGCGGGTGCCGCTGCCGCCGCAGGCCACCCCCGGCTGCGGAACCACCCCGGCGCCGACCCCCACCCCCACACCGACCCCGACGCCCACCTCCGGCGGCCTACGGTTCACCGACCCCGGGCCGCAGACCTGCACGTTCAACCAGCCCTGCACCATCCGGCTCGCCGCCACCGGCGGCAAACCGCCGGTCCGGTACGCCGCCACCGGCCTGCCCTGGGGAAGCGGTACGACCCGCGTCACCGCCACCGCCACCGCCACCGCCACCGACTCCACCGGAGCCACCGCGGGCGCGACCTTCCCCCTGACCCTCAACTGGTTCTGAGACGGGACGGGAGCGGGCTTGTCCAACCCGCCCGCCGAGCCGCACTGTTGACCGAGTTCCGTCCACCACGTCAGGAGATCCGGCTTGTCGTCGCACACCGCACCCGTCCCGCCCACCCCGGGCGGCGGCCCGGCCGTCCCGTACGTGATCGACCCCGCCGGCGGCTGCCCCCACGCCCTCAACGCCCGGCTGCGCACCGAGCACGGAGCCGTCGCGCGGGTCGTGCTCCCCGGCGGGGTGCCCGGAGCGGTCGTCCTCGGCCACGACGCGCTGAAGGAGTTCCTCGCCCACCCCGAAGTGGCGAAAGACGCCCGCCACTTCCCCGCCCTGCACGACGGCGGCATCCCCCGCGACTGGCCCCTGCGGGCCTTCGCCAACGCCCAGGGCATGCACACCGCCGACGAGGACGACCACCGGCGCCTGCGCGCCCTCGTCGGCAGGGCCTTCACCGCCCGCCAGGTGGCACGCCTCCGCCCGCGCGTCGAGGCGCTCACCGCCGAACTCCTCGACGACCTGGACCGGGCGGCGGCCGGTTCCCCCGACGGGACCGCCGATCTGCGTGAGCACTTCGCGCTCCCGCTCCCGATGAGCGTCATCTGCGAGCTGCTCGGTGTGAACCCGGAGCACCGCGGACGCCTGCACCACCTGTCCCACAAAGTGATCATCGACACCGACACCGCCCCGGCCGAGGCGATGGCCGCCGTGCGGGAACTCGTCGAGCTCATGGGCACCATCGCCGCGACCCGCCGCGCGGACCCCGGCGAGGACCTCACCAGCGCCCTGATCGCCGCCCGCGAGGACGACGGGGACCGGCTCAGCGAGGCCGAACTCATCGGCACCATGAGACTGATGCTCGTCGCGGGCCACGAGACCACCCTCAACCTCATCAGCAACGCCGTCCGTGCCCTGTGCATGCACCGCGACCAGCTCGCCCTGGTCCTGGACGGCAAGGCGACCTGGTCGGACGTCGTGGACGAGACGCTGCGCTGGGACGGCCCCGTCAGCTGGTTCCCCTTCCGCTATCCCACGCGTGACCTCATCCTCGACGGCACCGTCGTCCCGCAGGGCACCCCCGTCCTCGCCGGGTACACCGCGGCCGGCCGCGACCAGGGCTTCCACGGACCGGACGCCGACCGCTTCGACATCACGCGTCCCACGGCCGCCCGCCACCTCTCCTTCGGGCACGGCGCCCACTACTGCGTGGGCGCCCCGCTCGCCCGGCTGGAGGCCACCACCGCCCTGGAACGGCTCTTCACCCGCTTCCCCGACCTCGACCTCGCCACCCCCGAGGCCGAACTCCCGCACCAGCGCAGCTTCATCGGAAACAGCGTCGAGACGCTGCCCGTCCGGCTGCGCCGCGCCTGAAGCCACCCCGGAGGACGCCCCTTCAGCCCAGGCCGAGGGGGCGCTCCGGGGCCAGGTGGCCGGCGATCGCCCGGAGCACGTTCGTGCTGGCGTTCTGGACGGTGCTGCCGAGGCCCTGCGTCGCCACCGTCGCGATGGCGAGCTTCCGGGACGGCAGGTAGGCGACCGTGCCCGCGTAACCGGCGAAGGACGGGTTCTGCAGGATCCATGTGTTGACCACCGGCAGCCCGAGGGCGAAGGAGGCGTCCCCCGCGACCTTGACGACGGGCGTGAGCTGGAGCTCGTGCGACGCGGGCGTCAGCAGCCTCCCCTCGCCGATCGCCGCGAAGGACTTCGCCATGTCCTCCAGGGTCCCGGTCATCACCGCGCCCTCCGCCAGCGTCCACGAGGGATCCCAGTAGGTGGAGTCCTCGAACACCCCGCGCTCGTTGTCGAAGCCGTGCAGCACCGGAGCGGGGATGTCGGCCTCGGAGGAGATGGCGGTCTGCTCCAGCCCCATCGGCTCCAGGACGTTCTCGCGCATCACCTCGGCCAGCGGACGCTGCTCCACCCTGGAGATGACGTCGCCCAGGAGCACCCAGTTCGCGTGGGAGTAGGCGAAGCCCGTACCGGGCGGCCGGGCCATGGGCCGGGACACGGCGATCCGTACGAGCTCCTCCCCGGTCCAGTGCCGGAACGGGTTCTTGTACAGAGCGGCGATGAATGCCTTGTCCGTCACGTAGTCCGCGTATCCGGAGGAGGCGGACGCCAGCATCTTCAGCGTGATCTCGTCCGCGTGCGGGAGGTCCGGGCGCCAGCGGGAGAGCTTGTCGTCGAGACCGACCCTGCCCTCGTCGACGAGCCTCAGCAGCTCGGTGGTCATGTAGGGGATGGCGACCGAACCGATGCGGAAGCGCATGTCCGTCGTCGCGGGGAAGCCCGTCATCGACTCCCCGGCCGCGGCCGTCGCCACCCGCTGCCCGTCGACCCACACGCCCGCCATCGCGGCGGTCAGCCTGTACGTCTTCAGAGCGTCCGCGACCTGCCGCGCGGTGAACTCCTGCGTGTCGTCCGGCAGGCACGTGCCGCCCCGGGAGACCTGGCCCGCAGGGCACTGCCGGGTGACGCTCCCGGCGCTCCCCGGGCTCCCGGCGGCCCCGCCGGCCGCCAGCGAGGCGGCCAGCATGAGGCCGCCCAGGCAGCTGAGGGTGAAGGTCCTGGAGTGTCGCACGGGCGTGCCTCCATGCGGTCGAGGGCGAACGTCCCCACCGCGTGATCGCCGGACAACCCCCTGGGCCCTGTCGGACCTTGTCCGGCAGGCTAACCGGCGGCCCCGGCCCAGCGCATGCGGGAGGCGCTGCACGGGTGACCCCGCGCGGGTTCAGCCCAGGGCCCGGACGTGCACCTCCACCGCGTGCCAGCCGGTCGCCCCGTCCGGCACGGTCCCGGCACGGACCCCCGTCTGCACGGCGCCCGTCCCGTCCGTCGCGCGGACCTCCAGCGTGTGCGCCCCGGCCGTCGCCTCCCACGCCCACACCCACTGCCGCCACGTGTCCACGCCGTCCGCGTCCCCGAGCCGCGCCTCCTGCCAGGGGCCGCCGTCCACCCGTACCTCGACCCGGCGGATCCCCCGGTGCTGCGCCCACGCCACGCCCGCGACGGCCACCCGGCCGGGCCGCACGGGGGCGTAGGGCCGCGGGGTGTCGATCCTCGACTGCGTCTTGACCGGGGCCTGCTGCGCCCAGTCCCGGCGGACCCAGTACGCGTCGTACGCGTCGAAGCCGGTCAGCCGCAGCTCGGTCAGCCATTTGCAGGCCGAGACGTAGCCGTAGAGCCCCGGTACGACCATCCGGACGGGGAAGCCGTGCGCGAAGGGGAGCGGAGCCCCGTTCATGCCCACCGCCAGCAGCGCCTCCCGGCCGTCCATCACCGTCTCGACGGGCGTGCCCAGTGTCATGCCGTCGACCGAACGGGCCACGAGCTGGTCGGCGGGACCTCCCCGGGACGGCGGTCGCACCCCGGCGTCCCGGA
Source organism: Streptomyces sp. WAC03905 (assembly GCF_057371075.1). Classification (NCBI taxonomy): domain Bacteria; kingdom Bacillati; phylum Actinomycetota; class Actinomycetes; order Kitasatosporales; family Streptomycetaceae; genus Streptomyces; species Streptomyces sp. WAC03905. The sequence goes on along the minus strand of NZ_JBXYDZ010000003.1, from coordinate 1,223,932 downwards.
GCAGGTCCGCGAGGCGGACGCCGAGCCAGCGGGCGTTGCCCGCGTACGGCCCCCCGACCTCGTTCGACACGCAGCACAGGGTGATGTCGTGTTCCACCAGGGGCCGGGCGAGCAGCTCGCGCAGGCTGAGGGTCAGGGGCCGGGTCACCCCCGCGCCGTGGATCCGCAGCCGCCAGGTGTCGGCGTCCACACGGGGCACGACCAGGGCGGTGTCCACCCGGTAGAAGTCCTTGGCCGGGGTGATGAAGGGGGCGAGCCCGGGCACCCGCAGGTTCGCGCCGGCCGGGACCGGCGGCGCGGGCACGGCGGGCGGAGGGAGGACCAGCCCCGCCCTGGAAGCCGTGGCCCCGGCCGAGCCGTGGGCGCCGAGACGCCGTCCGGCGAGACCGGCCGCGGACGACACCGCCAGTACGCCGACGACCAGCCGGACGAAGCGGCGCCGGTCCATCGACCGGGCGTCGCCGGGCGGCGCCCGGTCCGGCCGGGGCCGGGCGGCCGCCGTGACCAGCAGCGCCAGCGCACCGGCCGAGGCCAGGCCGCCGGCGAGCGAGGGCAGCGCGTCCGGCCAGGAAGCCTCCGGCCGGCCGAGCGCGGCCGCCGCCCCCAGCAGTCCGAAGCCGCCCGCGACCGCGACCCCGGCGCGCGGACTGCGTACGGCGAGCAGCCCGGCCACGGCGGCCACCGCGGCGAGGACGGCGACGACACCGGTCGTCAGCACCGCCTTGTCCGCGGCGCCGAACACGTCGATGGCCCACTCCCGGACCGCCTGCGGCGTCAGGTCGACCACCACCGCGCCGACGGCGGCCACCGGGGAGGCCTCGGGCCGGACCGCCGCCGTGACCAGCTCCGCCACGGCGAGACCGGCGAACGCGGCGACGATCCCGCAGACGGCACCCACCGCACGGCGCGGTCTCCGGGGACCGCTCGGGTCTGCCTTCACACCGCCAGTGTGCCCCCGGCCCCGGCGCGGCGGGCGGAGCCACGGGGGCACGGCGCCGCCGCGGGTGCCGGCGCCGCTCGGTACGGACTCCGCCCGGTACGGACTCCGCCCGGTACGGACTCCGCCCGGTACGGACTCCGCCCGGCACGGGCGCCGGTCGGCACGGACTCCGTCAGTGCACGGGCGCCGTTCAGTGCACGGGCGCCGGCGGCACCCAGCGCCCGGTGCGCGGCGCCTTCACCCCGTAGTCGTCCTTCAGCTCCGCCGGGATGGCGTGGTGCATCACCCGGCCCCGGGTCAGGGAGGCCAGCTCGAAGCCGGAGAGCAGCGAGCCCGCCTTGTCGAGCGCCCATTCCGCGTACGGGCTGCTGTCCTCGATGGTCTCCAGCAGCCCGAGGACCACCGGCACCGCCTTGGCCGCCGTGTCCCAGGCGGTGCGCGGGATCTCCAGCCAGTCGCCGATGGTGTCGCCGACGAGGAACCGGACGGTGGCCGGGACCATCGGGTCGAAGAGGGTGCCCGGGACCACGTCCTCGTACATGCGCATCAGCTGCGCGTTGAGGCGGACCCCCTCGGGGGAGGGGCCGAGGTTGCGCAGGAGGTAGAGGTCGCAGTAGTCGCGGGCCTCGGCGAGGTTCCGCGGCACCGCCGACATGTCGCAGCCGAGCATGGCGCCCACGACCCGCCAGGCGTAGAAGTAGGCCTCGGCGCCCTCCTCGCTCATGTGGATGCCGAGCCGGTGCATCGCGTCGAGGACGAGGAGCGAGAAGCAGATCTGGCCCCCGATCATGTCCTCCTGGCAGATGGGCACCCCGTCCTTCTCGACGTCCCAGTGGCCGCCGTGGCGCAGGTGGTGGCGGACCGCCGCGTGCAGCAGCCGCACCTTCTGCGCTGCCGGGATGAACTTGCTGCCCTCCGCGAAGGAGTTGGTCTGCATCAGGTAGGTGACGAACTGGCCGGTGTTGGCCATCCGCCGGGAGGGGTACGCCATGGAGTGCGTCGCGGCCAGCAGCCGGGACAACCGGGGGACCGCGTAGGTCGCGGGCATGGCGGCGAAGGACAGGCCGGTGTTGATGTGGGCCGCGTTGTCCATGAAGAACAGCCGGGCCTGCTCCATCACGTCCCAGTCGACCCACCCGGGAGGCATCGCCGTCGCCTCGAAGTAGGCGCGGGCGGACTGCGGGAGCTGTTCGGGGAGCTTGTCGCCGGCGGTGGTGAAGAACCGCATGAGGGTGTTGAGGTCACCGACCTCCTTGCGGCGGAACATCTCGGCGACGGTCTCGTCGGCGAGCGGATCGCCCTGCGTGCTCAGGGCGTCGAGCGCGGCGTGGTCGTAGCGGGGGCGCGCCGGGGCGGTCTGGGTGGCGTTGGTGTTCACGTCGGTCGTCCTTGTCGTGTGCGGAGGGGAGGCGAACGGCGGGGGTGCGGCCGAGGGGGTCCGGCCCCGATCCGCCGGACGCCCCTCAGAGGGAGCGGTCGGCGGCGGTCGCGGCCAGCCCGCTCAGCGCGGACCGGGCCTCCGCGGGCATCGCCGCGAGGTCCAGCGCGGCCCCGGCCCGGCCGATGCGCTCCCGGATCATGTCCTCGACCTGCTGCCTGGCCCCGCACCGCTCCATCAGTTCGCGGACCGACGAGGCCTCCGCCTCGCCCAGTTCCGGGTTGCCGACCAGCTTCGTCAGGAGCCGGCGGTCGTCGGGTCCGGCCGCCGCCACGGTCAGTGCGAGCAGCGCCGTCGGTTTGGCGTCCCGCAGGTCGTCCAGGTTCGACTTGCCGGTGCGCGCGGGGTCGCCGAAGGTCCCCAGCAGGTCGTCGCGCAGCTGGAAGGCCTCGCCGAGCGGGAGGCCGTAGCCGGAGAAGGCGTCCAGCAGGGCGCGGGAGCCGCCGCCGAGGGTGGCCCCCAGGTGCAGCGGCCGCTCCACCGTGTACTTGGCCGTCTTGAAGCGGGCGACCTCCAGGGACTCCGCCACCAGCGGTTCCCGGTCCGCCCCCGCCTCGGTGCGCAGCACCTCCAGGAACTCGCCCGCCATCGTCTCGCGCAGCAGGGTGGACCAGAGCGGGACGGTGCGGGCGAGGTAGGCGCCGGGCAGCCCGCAGGAGGTGAAGACGTGCCCGGCGTACCCCATCAGCAGATCGCCGAGGATCATGGCGAGGGCGGTGGAGCGCAGCCCGTTCGCGGCGAAGGCGGCGTGCGCGGTGAGCTGCCCGTGCCGCATCCGGCTGTCGTCGATGATGTCGTCGTGGGTGCAGGCCGCCGCGTGGACCAACTCCATCGCGGCCGCGGCCCGGATCACGCCCTCGCAGTCCGGCTGGCCGGCCGCCCGCCACCCCCAGTACAGGAACGCGGCCCGGATCCGCTTGCCGCGGGCCAGGGACCGGCGTAACTGCTCGGACAGCGGCGTGAGTTCGGCGTGCAGGCCGAGCAGGGCCCGCTCCTCCTCGTCGGCCAGCCGGACCAGCACCTCGTCGATGCGTTCCTTGAAGCCGGTGTGGTCATGCACAGGGGCGGCCCTCGGAGGTGTGCTGCTCGGCGGCGCGCCGGGCCATGGTCTCCAGGTAGTTCTCGTTGCCCGCGCCCACCCGGCGGGTGGCCAGCTCGCCGCGTTTGCGCAGCTCCACCACCCCCTCGGTGAGCAGCTCGCGCAGATCGGCGCGGCGCAGCGCGTCCTGCGCGCGGTCGGCGGTCTGCCGCAGCTGGTCGAGGGCCAGGTCGGCCACCCCGGCGGCGAGCAGCGTCAGGAGTTCCAGGGACGCCGACGCGGAGCCGGCGCTCGCGGGGCGTTCCTGCTGCCGACGCTCCCGTTCCTCCTGGTGCGCGGTCTGGTCGTGTTCGGTCTGGGACATGCTCGGGTGCTCTCCTGGTCGCGTCGCGCCACGTGGCATCGGAAGGGGCGGCCACCGGATCGATCGCTCCGGTGGCCGCCCCTGCTCATCTGCGCGCCAGTCAACCGAGTGACGTGCCCGTGCGGCGAACCGCGGCAGGGCATCTCCCTCGCACGAGCGCCGACTTTCCTCCTGGCGGGTGATCATCGCCGCATCGGACGACCCGTGCCGCCCCCGTGGTGTAGGCGTGGCCGCCGGTCAGCCGGAAGCCGCCGGGAGGGCCGCCGCCACCGCCGTGGCCAGCCGGTACGGGTCCCCGCTCGGCCGGTCCGGGTGCCGGGTGGTCCGCCCCGCCCATTCCTCCTCGAAGGCGTGCCAGTCGATCTCCCGGGGTGCGGCCCCGGTGACCAGCGCCCCGTCGAGGGCCGAGAAGTACGCCGTCCACCGGCGGGCGTACAACTCCGAGACCAGACCGCTCCACTCGCGGTTGGCGTAGTCGTGCAGGAAGCCCCCTTCGCTGGTGCTGCGCCGCCCCCACACGCTCAGCAGCGAGCGGGCGTCGTACTCGTAGCGGTCCTGCTCGGCCCGGTCGGCGCCCTGGGAGCGGGCCCGCGAGAGCCACGTCCCGAGGAGGAGGTTCGGATCGGATCCGGTCACCCGGTCCAACAGCCGCATCGCCTCCTGCCATTCGGCCGTCAGCGTGCGGAAGCGGGACAGGTCCTTGGCGTCGTAGGCCGCCTTGATCTTCGGCAGGAGGACCCGCGAATGGTTGGCGAGGGCCTGCCGCGCGGTGTCCACGAGGTCGAAGCGGTAGGCGCTGGTGCCGCGCAGCGCCGGATCCACCCGCAGCAGGTGGTCCAGCGCCCTGCGCACCGAACCGGCCGGGTAGCGCATGGACTTGGGGCTCCAGTACGCCGCTCCCGCCGCGGACAGGCTCGGCCGGGCGCCGAACAGGCTGTCCTGCGACTCCGACCACAGCCCCGACGAGGTGCTGTACGGGCCCTTGCGCAGCTCCTCCCAGGCGGCGGCGGCCTCGGCGTCGGGGCGGCCGTAGCGGCGGGCCGCGAAACCGGCGAACCAGGCGCGCTGGTCGATCGGACCGGGGTCCCAGGCGAGGTCGGTGAAGAGGTCGAACGCCGCCGGATTGGTCCCGGTGGCCTCCGGCAGGTAGGCGATCCCCGCCAGCGCGCTGTTGCTCTTGGCCCGCCAGGGGCCGAAGCGCTCCAGCCACACCGAGGTGTTCGCGCCGATCGTGGTGTGTCCGCCGAAGTTGTAGATCGTGCCCATCGCGTACGGGACGCCGCCCCAACGGGCCTCGCGGTCGAGCCGGTTGTACCGGTCGGACAGCCCGTCCAGGATCAGCAGCTTCGAGGTGTCCACCCCGGCCAGCAGTTCCGCCGTCGGATCGTCCTGCCAGCCCAGCACGGCCCACAGCGCCCCCGGGTGCGCGGCGTGCAGCGCGTCCTGGATCGCCCCTGCCGCGGTGCGGACGTCGACGGAGCCGGTCAGGCCGCCCTCGTGCAGGGGGCTCATCCGGTACATCGTGCTGTCCCCGAACACCGCGCGCTGCTCCGCGTAGTAGGCGGCGGCCAGCTTCGCGAAGACCGGCGAGGCGGGGTCCAGCCAGTCCGGGCGGTCGAAGCCCGCCCAGTCGCCCTGGGCGACCGTGGCCGCGCCGCCGTTGCGCGCGGCGAAGCCGGCCGGGACGGTGCCGAAGTAGCCGGGCAGCACCGGGGTCATGCCCAGGCCGCGCAGCTGCTCGGCGATCCGGCCCCCGAGTGCGGCCCGTTCGCGCATCAGCCGTTCGGTGACGGGGCCGCCGAAGCCGCTGAGGTTCTGCAGCAGCCACCAGCTCTGGTGGCCGGGGCCGGGGATCCACTCCCGCAGCTCCTGCGCGGAGTACCCGAACCGCTGGAGCGCCCGGTAGTACGGGTACTCCGCTCCCACCTGCACGAACACCTCGTTGATGCCGTGCAGGGCGAGCAGGTCGATCTGCCGCTGGTGTTCCTCGAAGGTGCGGTACGGGCCCGAGTACCCGTCGTCGGTGTCGTTGAGCGCGTAGCGGTGGGGGACCTGGGCGCTGCGGGTGACCGGGGCCGGCACGGCCGGCAGCCGGGCGGGCAGCATGCCGATGCTGTCGCCTGGCCAGCCGATGTCGGCGCCGGCGACGTGCTGGAGGTACCAGCCGACGCCCGTGAGCAGGGTGGCGCCGGTGCTGCCGCGCACCGTGACGGCCCCCGCGGTGCCGGACACGGTGAAGGTGTCGGCGCCGGCGGCCGGGTCGGCCACCAGGGTGAACTGCCCTGCGTGCCGCGGGAGCAGCCGTCGCAGGGCGGCGCGCGCGGGCGCGGTGTCGAAGGCCGCGGCGCGGGGGACACCGGCGGGAGCCCGAGCCCCTTCCAGGGGCCGTACGTCGGCACGTGCGGGCGATCCCGCGCCCGGGGCCGTGGCCCCGGGCGCGGGTCCCGCGCAGACCACGGCCAGCAGCACCGCGGGGAGCGCGGCGAGGACGGCCGGGCGGGTGGCGGGCCGGCGGCGCCCGCTTCGTGGCATCGGGTTCCTCATCCGTTCGCCCGCGCTCAGACCGGCAACGACCAGGTCTGGTCGACCCGGTGCTCGCCGCAGGGGGTCAGCCGCAGCCGCTCGGCCGGGGCGTCGGGAGTGGCGGCGCGCGCGGGTGCGGTCAGGCACAGACCGCTCTCCTCCGACACGAGGGTGCCGTCCCGGTGGTGGGACCAGCTCTGGCCGGGCCGTGCGTCGCGCCGGGGCGCGCAGTCGGCCAGTTCCACGAGGCCGTTCGCGCCCTCCGTCAGGCATTCGCCGGCCAGCCGCAGGCGGGCGTCGTCGCCCAGGAACCACCGCTGGTCGGGCGCCCCGGTGCAGCCCGCCATCACGACGGCGCCGACCCCGGTGGTGTTCGCCCCGTCGGCGCACCGGACGCCGTCACCGACGATCTGCCCGGTCGGGACGGCTTCGGCGCAGCCGCGCGGGCTCAGCCGCCAGACGGCGGTGTCGTGTCCGGCCAGCCTGCCCGTCAGCGCGTCGGCGACCTCGCTGCGCGCACCGCTCCACAGGTCCTGCGCGTCCGCCGTGCAGTCGTTCAGGCCGATCTCGTCCAGCGGAACCCTGATGTCCCGGGTGTTCGCGGAGCGGTTGAGCACGGCCACCGCGCGGTCGCCGTTCGCGAGGGGACGGACGAGGATCTCGAAGGTCGCGTTGGAGGAGACCACGGTGCCCTGACGGCCCATCGGGTCCTGGTCGAGCTCGATCATCCGCGTGTTGCCGAGGGCGGCGAGCCCGGCGGGGGTCAGCTTCGAGACGTCCGAGGACAGGATGAAGGGGGAGGCCATCATGGCCCAGAGCGCGACCTGGCTGCGGCTCTCGGCGGCCGTGAGGCCGGGGGCGCCCGCGATCAGGAAGTCGGGGTCGTTCCAGTTGCCGGGGCCGGCGTACCGGGCGAGCCAGCGGTTGTACCCGTAGTTGCCCAGAACCGCGCTCCACCGCGAAGTGGCGGGCGCGACCGGGTTGTAGACCTTGATGTCCTTGCCCTCGCGCCACAGCTGGCCGGTCTCGCCGACCCAGCCGAGCACCCTGTGCCAGTCGGGGCCGCCCCACTCGCCCTGCTGGAAGTAGGCGGGCGCGGACGCCGACAGGACCATGTCCCGGCCGCCGTCGCGCAGTGCCTGCGCGACGGCGTTGTAGGCGTCCCGGTAGGCCTGCTCCTTGGTGCGCCCCTCCGGCACCCACAGGTTGCAGCCGTCCATCTTGACGTAGTCGACCTTCCAGGACGCGAACTGCCGTGCGTCCCGGGCGTAGTGGTCGGGCCCGCCGCCCTCGGGGGCACCGCTGCCGGGGTACTTCTCGCACGTGAGGGAGCCGGCGTCCTGGTAGATGCCGAACTTCAGGCCCTTGGCGTGCAGGTACTCGCCGAGCCAGGCCATGCCGTGCGGGAACTTGGCGGTGTCTACCACGAGGTTGCCCCGCGCGTCGCGGCTCCTGGTCATCCAGCAGTCGTCCACGGTCACCGTGTCGTAGCCCTTGGCGGCGAGCCCCGTCGACACGAGGGCGTCGGCATTGGCGACCACCGTGGCCTCGTCGATGTCGCACATGTAGTGCGCCCAGTTGTTCCAGCCCATGGGAGGCGTGAGCGCGAGCGGGGTGTCCGAGGTCGCCCGGGGCTCGGCCGCCACCGGGGCGGGGGAGAGCGCGAGGGCGAACAGGGCGGCCGCGGTCAGACAGGGGAGCGTTGCGCGCAAGCGAGGCGGCACGGGGTCTCCTTGACGGATGGACAGTCGTGCGACCAGTGCAGCGAGGTGGCTACGCAGTGTCAACGCAAGTCGCTGGTTGTCGTGTGATGACCAGCAATATGGCTGCAATGGATGTCACACGAAAGAGAAGATACGTCGTATGATACGGTGTATCTATGCCGAGGACATCCGATGCCCTGGACCGGGCCACCCCGGGAGCCATCGCCGTCGCCGCCCTGCGGATCCTCGACGAGGAGGGGCCGCACCGCCTCAGCTTCCGCACCCTCGCCGACCGGCTCGACGTCTCCCACGCCACCGTCCAGCGGCGCTGCGGTGACCTCGCCGGACTGCTCGACCTGTGCACCGAGCACCTGGCCGCACAGCTCCCCGACGTCCCCGCCGGCACGGACTGGGCCGACGCCACCGAGCAGCGGTTCCGCGCGCTGTACCTGCTGCTCACCGCCCACCCCGGGCTGCTCGTACTGCGCGGCGGCCGGCCCTGGCTCGGCCGGCAGCTGCTGGCCCGGCTCGTCGAGCCCGTCCTGGCCGACGGCGTCGCCGCGGGGATGACCGTCACCGGGGCGATCACCGCATACCGCCGCATGTACCTGCTCACCCTGGGCAGCGCGGCCTTCGTGGACCACCGGGATCCGGCCGCGGCCGCCTCCGCCTCGCGGGCCGCCCTCGCCGCGCTCGACCCCGAGGAGTTCCCGGTGCTCTCCGGCGGACTGCCGGACGTCCTGCCGGCCCTGACGGACCACGAGGTGTACTACGGCGCCCTGCGCCAGCTGATCGAAGCCGCCCGGCCCGCCGCCTGAGGGGAAGACCGACCATGGAACGACCGCAGCAGCCCCGACGCCCGCAGCGGCTCGACTACGCCGCCGTCCGCGCCGCCGCCGCGCGCATCGCCGGCGGAGTCCGGCCCGTCACGGTGGCGCCCGCGGCCGACGGCGTCTGGTACGCCCTGGAGTACCTCCAGCACACCGGCACCTTCAAGGCGCGCGGAGCCCGCAACTTCCTCGCCGCCCACCACGAGGCCGGCGCCCTCCCCGCCGCCGGGGTCACCATCGCCTCCGGGGGCAACGCCGGCCTCGCCTGCGCCTGGGCGGCCCGGGCACTGGACGTGCCCGCCACGGTCTTCCTGCCCGCCAACGCCCCGCGCGTGAAGGTGGAGCGGCTGCGCGGCTACGGGGCGGACGTCCGGCTCGTCGGCGACCGGTACGCCGAAGCGGCGGCGGCCTGCCAGGAGTTCGCCGCCGTGAGCGGTGCCCTGAGCAGCCACGCGTACGACCACCCGCTCATCGCGGCCGGCGCCGGGACCCTGCTCGACGAGATCCGCGCGTCCCTGCCCGGGCTGGACACCGTGGTCGTCGCGGTGGGCGGCGGCGGACTGTTCGCGGGCGTGGCGACGGCCGCGCGCGAGCACGGCGTACGGGTCGTCGCGGCCGAACCGGAGAACTGCCGGGCCCTGAACGCGGCCCTGGAGGCGGGCCGCGTCGTCGACGTCGCCGTCGACTCGGTGGCGGCCGACTCCCTGGGAGCGACCCGCGTCTCGGCCGACGCGCTGGCGGCCGCCCAGGACAAGAACGTGAGCTCCGTCCTGGTGCCGGACGGGGCGATCACGGCCGCGCGGCGCACCGTGTGGGAGGAGCACCGGATCGTGGTCGAGGCGGGGGCGGCCACCGCCCTGGCGGCGCTGTACGGTGCGCCGGAGCCGCTGGGGGAGCGGGTGGCCGTCATCCTCTGCGGGGCCAACACCGACCCCGGGGACCTGACGGCGCCCGCCGTCTGAAGCCCCGCGCCCGAGGCCGCTGTTCGGGGGCCCGCGCCCGAGGCCGGGGCGTCCGGCGGGCCGGCCGTAATCCTCGGGCGGCGTCTGCCGGAGCCCTCAGGCGCCGTCCGAGGCGGTGCCCTCTCCCGTGTCCCCGCCCGCGTCCCCGCCGTCCCGTACGACGACGACCGTGCTGCCGGAGTACTGCACGACCTGCTGGCTCACCGATCCCAGCAACGCGCCCTTGAAACCTCCGTACCCACGGGTCCCGACCACCGTCAGGGCCGCCTCCTTCGAGGCGTCCACCAGGACCCGCGCCGGCGGCCCCTGCTCGACGCGGCGGAAGACCGGCACGCCCGGGGAGGCGCCCACGGCCGCGGTGACCGTGTCCGCGAGCTTCCGGCGGGCCGCCTCCTCGGCCGTCGCCGCCTCCTGCCCGGCGAACTGGGCCTCCGCCATGCCGATGGCGAAGGGATTGCGGTTCCACTCCCAGGCCATGACGGCGTGCACACGCCCGCCGATCAGCCGGGCCTGCTCCACGGCCCAGCGCACGGCCTCCCTGGAGTGGTCGGAACCGTCCACGCCGACGACGATCAGGGGCTCGACGGGTTGCTCGCTCACGATGGGTTCCTCTCGCTCCGCCCGGAAGGTCGATCTTCTCCCTGTATACACGGAACGCAGGGCCGACCCCGAACGACGATCGTTGCGGCGGGTGACGACTTTCGAGGACAGCCGCGGCCCCCCGCCCCTTGCGAGGGTGTGGGCGTCCAGGCGATCGACGCCGGACGCGAAGCGACTTGGAGGAACGGGCGTGGCTCAGCGCAAGGGTTGTCTGATCGGCTGCGGAGTGGCGCTGGTGCTGGGCATCGGCGTCCTCGTCGCGCTGGTCTTCGGCATGGGCAAGTTCCTCGACATGGCCGAGAAGACCGTGGTCGACCCCGCGGTCTACGAGGGCGTGCAGGCCGGGGACGCGGAGAGCGACGTCCGGGGGAAGCTCCCGTCGGGGGAGAGCTTCGTCAAGGAGGCCCTGAAGGAGGGCGGCCCGGTCGAGCCCGAAGGCAGCACCTGCGCCTGGTACGTATCCGGCGGCGACACCGAGCTGGGCAAGGAGACGGTGCTCCGGTTCTGCTTCAAGGACGGCCGGCTCGCGGAGAAGACCATGTACGCCATGAAGTGACCGCGCCCCGCCGGGCTGCCGGACGGCGCCACGGCATCCCGGAACGGCGGCATGGCACGTCAGTCGCCACCCGGGGCGGGCGCGGCGGGTGCCGCCGCGTTGCGGACCTCGCGGGGCGCCCGCCCGTCCCACCGCCGTACCGCCCGGCGCAGCGCGCGCAGGTCGCTGTACCCGACCTGCGCCGCGATCGTCCGGAGCGGCTGATCGGTGGTGCGCAGCAGCTCCATCGTCCGTTCCTGGCGCACCGATTCGACCTCCTCGCGCCAGGTCGTACCGAGCTCCCGCAGCCGCCGCTGGAGCGTGCGCGGGCTCATCGCGAGCCGCCCCGCCACGTGCTCCAGGTTCACGCAGTCCTCACGGAAGGCCCCGGTGAGGACCATCCGGAAGCTGTCCTGCCACAGCATCACCGGCTGGGCCGCCGCCAGGGTCAGGCGGGCCTGGTGCGCCAGCAGGCGGTCCAGGCCCGCCTGCGCCTTGGGCAGCGGCGCGCGTACGTCGTCGTCGTGGAAGGTGATCGAGTTGTACGGCGCCCCGTACTCGATGCGGGTGGTGCCGAACAGCTCCGCCAGCCGGCGGTGCGCGCGGGGCGGCCCGTGCGTGACACGGACGCGCAGCGGGGAGAGCGGCCGGCCGGTGGCGGCCCGTGCCCGGGTCAGCAACATCGCCAGCGCGAACCAGTCGATGGCCTCCACCACCTCCGGACCCCAACTGCCGGTCGCATGGCGAATGGTGAAGGTGCGGCCGTCCTCCTCGACGAGGAGCTTCTCGTTGGCCGGATCACCGACGAGGGCGTTGTACTCCACCACCTGCCTGAGGGACTCCCGCAGACTGGGCCCGCTGGTGACCAGGTAGTCCCACAGACCGAAGGTGCCGATCGGCGCCTCGTCCGTGAGCAGCGCGCCGACCGCCGTCCCCGCCTCCGAGAGCGTCAGCTCCTCCCACACGGCGAGTGCCGACGGCGTCGAGACCCGGGCCAGGTCGTTGTCCAGCACCTCGGGGCCCAGGTCGTGGAACCGGGCGAACCTGTCCGTGCCCGCGCCGGACCGGCGCAGGGCGTCGAGGACGAACCGGGCGAGGTGCACGGAGATGGTTCCGTGGGCGTTGTGAGACTGCATGGGGCGGGTGACGCTACCAGCCGCCCGTCCGAACGTCCCCGCCCCACCCCCGGCTTGGCGCAGCCGCGCACCCCCGGTGGCGCGAAACCTCCCCTCCCAGGCGGAAAACCGGTCCGCCGGGTGGCGCCGGGGGTCCCCTCGCTGACGCGTGCGGGTCCTTCTGGCCGACCGTGCGACCTGCCTACGGTGGCGTCGACCCCGGCATGACCGACCGAGTCGAAGGATCCGACGTGACGTTCTCCCCTGCCCGCTGGCAGAGCCGCCTCGACGCGTTGCGCGTCGCCCACCGCGTACCCGGCGCCACCCTCGCGGTGTTCGCCGACGGGCGGATCCACGAGCTGGCGAGCGGCCTGCTGCACCGCGGAACGGGGGTGGAGGCCACCACCGACTCGGTGTTCCAGATCGGGTCCATGGCCAAGATCTACACCGCCACCCTGGTCATGCAGCTCGTCGACGCCGGCCAACTGGACCTCGACACGCCCGTCTGCGAGATCCTGCCGGATTTCTCCCCGGCCGGCGCCCCCGGCGCCGAGAAGGAGATCACCGTACGCCGGCTGCTCAGCCACACCAGCGGCCTCACCGGTGACTTCACCTACGACAGCGGGCGCGGCGACGACTGCCTGGCCGCCTACGTGCGGGCCGCCCGGAACGTGGCGCTCGACTGCCCGCCCGGCACCGCCGTCTCCTACAGCAGCGTCGGCTACAACGTCCTCGGCCGCATCGTCGAGGTCGTCACCGGACGGACCTGGGACCAGGCCCTGAAGGAGCGGATCGCCGCCCCCCTGGGTCTGACCCGTACCATGACCCTCCCCGAGGAGGCGCTGGCGTTCCGTACGGCGATGGGCCACCTGCCGGGCGAGGGCCCGGAGCCCGAACCGGCGCCGGCCTGGGACATGATGCCCCGCTCGGCGGGGCCCCACGGGCGCGTCCTGGCGAGCGCCGCCGACGTGCTGCGGCTGGCCAAGATGCACCTCGACGGCGGCGCCACCGCGGACGGCACCCAGGTCCTGGGCGCCCGCGCCGTCGCCGCCATGCAGCGGTGGGAGGTGGACGTCCCCGACCGGTGGACGATGAGCGCGGACGGCTGGGGGCTGGGCTGGGCGCTGTACGACTGGAACGGCGTCCCGGGCTACGGTCACGACGGCGCCGCCACCGGCCAGTACGCGTACCTGCGCGTCGTACCCGGCGCCGACGCCATCGTCGTCCTGCTCACCAACGGCGGCGGCGCCCGCCGCCTCGCCGCCGACCTGTTCCGCGAACTCCTCGCGGACCTCGCCGAGGTCCGCACGCCGCCCTCCTTCGCACCGCCCGCCCACCCGCCGGCCGTCGACATGACCCCGCTGCTCGGCACCTACCGCCGTGAGGGCGTCGTCATCACGGTCGGCGCCACCCCCGGCGGCTCCCCGTACCTGCGCCACGAGTTCGTCGACGGCATGCGGGACTTCGCACCGCCCCTGGAGATGAGCCTCGTCCCGCTCAGTGCCACGGTGTTCGCCGTGCCCCGCCCCGGCCCCGCCTTCGGCGAGGACTGGATGCCGGTCGTCTTCGCCGCCCTCGTCGACGGCACGCCCTGCTGCTACATCGGCATGCGCTGCGCCCCCCGCACCTCCCCGCACTGACCGGGTGGGCCGGTGCGGGCGTCCGCCGGAAACCCTTTCCGCGAGGGCGGAGGCACAGCGCATGAGTGGGGCCGGGGAAAGGGGCGGCAAGGAGTCGGAAAAGGAGTCAGAAGCGGGCGGGGGCGGGGAAAGCCGGTAAAGGGGGAGCAGAGGGCGGAGGATTCGGCACTAAAGCGCATCAGTCCAGTTCACGGCAGCTGAGAAGCGGACGCCTCGGGGATTTCTTCGCCGTCGTGCGCGGGGCGGTCACCCGTGCGGCGTCGGCCAATGCCGAGGGGGGCGTCGTTGACGACGTCCTGCTCCCCCGCGACCGTGGGCACCGCCTCCGGCGACGAGGCCGGACTTCTGCGAAGGCGGCGACCATGACCCGTTCCCAACCGATCCGTACGGCCGTGGCCGCGCTGGCGGCCGGCGCGCTGATGTCGACCACCGCGTGCGGACTCGGCGGTACCGGCACCCGGGATGCCGGGGAGGCCGGCAGAACGGGCAGGGTGGCCGGGGAGATCACCTTCCGGACCCTCCAGCTGAAACCCACCTTCACGGGATACGTGCAGGCCGTCATCGACGCCTTCGAGGAGAAGTACCCCGAGGTGGAGGTCAAGTGGGAGGACGTGCCGGGCGCCGGCTACAACGAGAAGCTCGTCGCCGACGCCCAGGCCGGAGCCCTCCCGGACGTGGTGAACCTCTCCACCGACTCCTTCCAGCTCCTCGGCGACCGGGGCCTGCTCGCCGACGTCGCCGGGCTCGACGGGGCCTCGGCCGGCGAGTACGTACCGGGCGCCTGGGAGCAGTTCAAGCTGCCCGGGAAGGGCGACAGCGTCTACGCCTACCCCTGGTACGTGACCCCGGAGATCCTCACCTACAACAAGGAGCTCTTCGAGAGGTCCGGCCTGGACCCGGCCGCCCCGCCCACCACCGTGGAGCAGTTCTTCGACTACGCCGAACAGATCGCCGCCCGGTCCGGCGGCCGGTACTCCGCCTTCATGGCCGACCCCAAGGGGCGGTTGCCGGGCGACTGGCAGAAGATGGGCGTCCCCCTCCTCAACCCGGGCAAGGACCGGTTCACCTTCGGCACCGACCAGGCCGTCGCATGGGTGGAGCGGATGAAGGACCTGTACGCCAAGGGCGCCATGCCCAAGGAGTCCCTCCTCACGTCCGACGACATCAACCAGCTCTACGGCAGCGGCAAACTCGTCTTCGGGCCGGGCTCGCCGGGATTCGTCAAGGACATCAAGCGGAACGCCCCGCAGGTCTACGCCACGACGCAGGTGGCGGGAGCCGTCACCGGCCGGCTCGGCCACATCGGCATCTACGCCCAGTCGCTCGGCATCAGGAAGGACACCGGACACCCGGACGCGGCCACGGCGTTCGCCCAATGGGTCACCAACGGCCCGAACCAGGTGGAGTTCTCCCGGAAGGCCACCATCTACCCCTCGAACGCCCGAGGCCTGGCCGACCCGTTCTTCTCCGACCGGGGCGACGGCAAGGACGCCGAGACGCTCGCCCGCGCGGTGGGCGCCGACCAGCTGAAGACCGCCGCGCTCGACGCCAACACCCCCGTCCAGTGGACCAACCAGGTCGGGGACGCCGTCGTGCGCGAGGTGCAGAAGGCCATCACGGGCGAGCAGGACGCCCGGACGGCGGTGAAGAAGGCCGAGGAAGCGGCGAACCGGCTCCTCGCCGCCGCGGCCCGCCCGTGACCCGCGGCGGCGGTGACACCGGGCTGCCCCACCGCACCTGGTGGACCCCGTACCTCTTCCTCGCCCCCGGCCTGGTGATGGTGGTGCTGTTCAGCCTGTGGCCGTTCGTCAACACCGTCGTCCTCTCCCTCACCGACGCCCGCATCCTGCGCGGCGGCGGCTTCGTCGGCCTCGACAACTACCGGCGCGCCTTCGCCGACCCCGACTTCTGGGTCGCCACCGGCAACAGCGTGCTCTACCTGCTGGTGGTCGTCCCCTGCCTGGTCCTCCTGCCGCTGGCCCTGGCCGTCCTCGTCCAGGACAGGATCCCCGGCATCGGCTTCTTCCGCTCCGCCTTCTACACCCCGGTGATCGCCTCCGCCGTGGTCGTCGGGCTGATCTGGCAGTGGGTCCTGCGCAGCGACGGCCTCGTCAACACCGTCTTCCGGCGGCTCCACCTGGTCTCCGAGCCGGTCCCGTTCCTGACGGACAGCACGATGCTGCTCGTCTCCGCGATGATCGTGACGGTCTGGAAGGGCCTCGGCTACTACATGGTCTTCTACCTCGCGGCCCTCGGGAACGTCCCCGCCTCCCTGCACGAGGCCGCCGCGATCGACGGCGCCGGCCCGGTCAGGCGCTTCTTCAGCATCACCGTCCCCCAGGTGAAGCCGATGATGCTGCTCGTCGGCACCCTCTCCGCCATCTCGGCGCTGCGCGTCTTCACCGAGATCTACATCCTCGGCGGGGAGAGCGGCGGGCCCGGCGGCGGAGCCCGCACCCTGCCGTTCCTCATCCGCCAGGTCGGCCTCGGCTTCGCCGGCGAGACCGGCTACGCCTCCGCCGTGTCGATCCTGCTGTTCCTCCTCACCCTGGTCTTCAGCCTGCTGGGCCGCCGCCTGACGAAGGGGGACGAGGCATGACCACGACCTCCTCACCGCCCGGCCGCGCGCGCCGCCGGCTCGGCCGGGCCGCCCGGTACGGCACGCTGCTGCTGATGCTCGTGGTCATGCTGGGCCCGATCGTCTGGCAGTTCCTGACCTCGATCCGCGGCCGCACCGAGAACGTGTACGACGGCGTCCTGCCCACGCGGCCCACCCTCGACAACTACGTCCGCGTCGCCGAGTCCTTCCCGCTGCTGCAGTACGTCGGCAACACGCTCGTCGTCGCGGTCCTCGCGGTCACCTCGAACCTGCTCTTCGCCGCGATGGGCGGCTACGCCCTCTCCCGCGCCGGCTGGAAGGGCCGCGGGGCCGTCCGCACCCTCCTCGTGGCCACGCTGATGTTCCCCTTCGAGTCCGTGATGATCTCCATGTTCCTCACGGTCCGTGAGATGGGCCTGGTCGACACCCTCGTCGGGGTCTGGCTGCCCGGCGCGGTCTCCGTCCTCAACATCATGATCATGCGTGCGGCCTTCCTCGCCGTGCCCAGGGAGATCGAGGAGGCAGCCGTCCTGGACGGCGCCGGCGAATGGACCCGCTTCACCCGGGTCTTCGTCCCTTCCGCCAAGGGCGCCCTGGCCGTCGTCTGCATCACCAGCTTCATGGGCGCCTGGGACGACTTCCTCTGGCCGCTGCTCGTGCTCACCGACAGCGACCACTACACCCTCCAGCTGGGCCTGAAGACCCTGGCCGGCGCCACCACGGTCAATGACCAGCGGCTCGTCGCCGCGGGCGCGATGGCCGCGCTGCTGCCGATGATGCTGCTCTTCTTCGCCCTCCAGCGTTTCTTCTTCAAGGGCGTGGGCGAAGGAGCCGTCAAGCTGTGAGCCGGACCGTCCGACCGGGCCGCAGGCCCTCCGTACCGACCGCCCACCACCTCCGGGAGCAGGAGCAGCTGTCATGCATGACGACCGCAGCATCACCGAGCACCGCCTCCGCCGGGTCCTCCACGAACGCATCAGGCCCGCCGTCCACTCCGGCCCGCTCCCCCTGACCGTGGAGCGCTGGGACGCCCCGGGCGAGCCCGTCCCCGTCGCCGAGGCCCTGGCGGCTCCCTACGCGCCCTGCGCGCCCGGCGATGCATGGGGCCCGGCCTGGGGCACCACCTGGTTCAAGGTCACCGGAGCCGTCCCCGCCGCCTGGGCCGGCCGCACCGTGGAGGCCGTCCTCGACCTCGGCTTCGACCGGATGATGCCCGGCTTCCAGTGCGAGGGCCTGGTCCACCGGGCCGACGGCGGCGAGATCAAGGCGCTCAACCCGTACAACGACTGGGTGCGCGTGGCCGACCGCGCCGAGGGCGGCGAGCGGATCGAATGGTACGTCGAGGCCGCCGCCAACCCGGTCCTCGTCGATCACCGCCCCACCTACGAGGGCGACCTGCGCACCAGCGGCGACCAGCCCCTCTACCGCCTCGTCCGGACGGACCTCACCCTCTTCGAGACAGAGGTCTGGGAGCTGGTCCAGGACCTCGACGTGCTGTACGAGCTGATGACGCAGCTCGCCGCCGACGACGCCCGCCGGTACGGGATCCTGCGCGCCCTCGACGCCGCCCTGGACGCCGTCGACCTCACCGACGTACCCGGCACGGCGGCCGCCGCCCGCGCCCGCCTCGCCGGGGTCCTGGCCGCCCCCGCCCACGCCTCCGCGCACCGCATCAGCGCGGTCGGCCACGCCCACATCGACTCCGCGTGGCTGTGGCCGCTGCGCGAGACGGTGCGCAAGGTCGCGCGCACCGCTTCCAACATGGTCAACCTGATGGACGAGCACCCCGAGTTCGTCTTCGCGATGTCGCAGGCGCAGCAGCTCGACTGGATCAAGACCCACCGGCCCGAGCTGTTCGAACGGGTCAAGAAGAAGGTCGCGGACGGGCAGTTCGTACCGGTCGGCGGCATGTGGGTGGAGTCCGACACCAACATGGTCGGCGGCGAGGCGATGGCCCGCCAGTTCCTCTACGGCAAGAAGTTCTTCCTCGACGAGTTCGGCATCGACACGCAGGGCGTCTGGCTGCCCGACTCCTTCGGCTACACCGCCGCCCTGCCGCAGATCGTCAGGCTCTCCGGCTCGCGGTGGTTCCTGACCCAGAAGATCTGCTGGTCCCAGGTGAACAGGTTCCCGCACCACACCTTCTGGTGGGAGGGCATCGACGGCAGCCGCGTCTTCACGCACTTCCCGCCCGTCGACACCTACAACTCCGACCTCGGCGGCGCCCAGATGGCGCACGCCGCCCGCAACTACCGCGAGAAGGGCCGCGGCACCCGCTCCCTGACCCCGTTCGGATGGGGCGACGGCGGCGGCGGCCCCACCCGCGAGCACCTCGCCCGCGCCCGTCGCCAGCGCGACCTCGAAGGCGCCCCGCGCGTCGAGATCGAGCGGCCCGACGCCTTCTTCGAGAAGGCCCGCGCCGAGTACGAGGACGCGCCCGTCTGGGCGGGCGAGCTGTACCTGGAGCTGCACCGCGGCACCTACACCTCCCAGGCCGGGACCAAGCAGGGCAACCGGCGCAGCGAGTCCCTCCTGCGCGAGGCGGAGCTGTGGGCGGCGACCGCCGCCGTCCGGGTGCCGGGGTACGCCTACCCGTACGAGGACCTGGAGCGGATCTGGAAGACGGTCCTGCTCCACCAGTTCCACGACATCCTGCCGGGGTCCTCCATCGCCTGGGTGCACCGCGAGGCCCGCGCGACGTACGCGAAGGTCGCCGGCGAACTGAGCGGCATCACCCTCGCCGCCCAGCGGGCACTGGCGGGGGAGGGCACCGAGGAACTGGTCTTCAACTGCGCCCCGCACGCCCGCCACGGCGTCCCGGCCGGCGGAGCCGGCCGCCCCGAGCAGCCGTCGGAGCCGGTCACCGTGGAGGAGCGGCACGGCGGCGGACACGTGCTGGCCAACGGCCGGCTGCTGGTGGAGGTCGACGGCCGCGGCCTGATCGTCTCCGTGTACGACCTGGAGGCCCGCCGCGAGACGATCGCCCCGGGGGCCGCCGCGAACCTGCTCCAGCTCCATCCCGACTTCCCCAACATGTGGGACGCCTGGGACGTGGACGAGTTCTACCGCAACAACGTCACCGACCTCGACGGGACGGACGCCCTGGAGGTGGCGCAGAGCGGGCCGCACGCGGCGACCGTACGGGTCACCCGCTCCTTCGGCCGCTCCACGGCGGTCCAGCAGGTCACCCTGCGGGCCGGGGCCAGGACGGTCGACATCGTCACGGACGTCGACTGGCACGAGACGGAGAAGTTCCTCAAGGCCGCCTTCCCCTTGGACGTGAAGGCCGAACGGACCGCCTCCGAGACGCAGTTCGGGCACGTGTACCGGGCCACCCACACCAACACCTCCTGGGAGGCGGCCAAGTTCGAGATCTGCGCCCACCGCTGGATCCACGCGGAGGAGCCCGGCTGGGGGGTCGCCCTGCTCAACGACTCCACGTACGGGCACGACGTGACCCGCGACGTACGGTCCGACGGCGGTCAGACCACCACCGTACGGCTCTCCCTGCTGCGGGCCCCGCGCTACCCCGACCCGGAGACCGACCAGGGCGCCCACACCCTGAGGTTCTCGCTCGCGCCCGGCGCGGGGATCGGGGACGCCGTCCGGGAGGGCCACGCCCTGAACCTGCCCGAACGCACCGTGTCCGGTGCCGGGCCGGTCGCCCCGCTCCTGGCGGTGGACGCGGACGCGGTGGTGGTCGAGGCGGTGAAGCTGGCCGAGGACCGCAGCGGCGACGTGATCGTCCGTCTCTACGAGTCCCGCGGCGGCCGCGCCACGGCCACCCTCACGGCGAGCTTCCCGGTCAGCGGCGCGGTCGAGAGCGACCTGCTGGAGCGCCCCCTCGACGGCACGGCCGTCGCGCCGCCGACGGCCGACGGCGCGATCCGCCTGACCCTGCGCCCCTTCCAGATCGTCACGCTCCGCCTCCGCCGCCCCTGACGGCCGCCCGGCCCCCCGCCCGGCCCGCGCCCGGCCCGTACCCGGCCCGCGGCCCGGGCGACGGGGACGGGGCCGCGGCGTGAAGTCCGCCACAGCCGGGTTCCAGGGTGCCGGAAACGCGGGGGAGCGGGCACCTCCCCGGTTATGCACCTAGTTGCAAAACAGGCCCGGTCTCGCTAGAACAGGTCCATCACCCCCGCGCGAAAGGCACACCCCGATGAGCCCGCAGAGTTCCCAGAGCCGGTACCCGCACCTGCTGAGCCCCCTGGACCTCGGCTTCACCACCCTGCCGAACCGCGTGATCATGGGGTCGATGCACACCGGCCTCGAAGAGCACCAGGGCGGCTTCGAGCGGCTCGCGGCCTTCTACGCCGAGCGCGCCCGCGGTGGCGCCGGCCTGATCGTCACCGGCGGCATAGCCCCCAACGACGCCGGCCGCCCCTTCGAGGGCGGCTCCCGCCTCACCACCGAGGAAGAGGCCGCCGAGCACCGGGTGATCACCGACGCGGTGCACGCCGAGGGCGGGAAGATCGCGATGCAGATCCTCCACTTCGGCCGCTACGCCTACCACGAGGACCTGGTCGCCCCCAGCGCCGTCCAGGCCCCCATCAGCCCCTTCGTCCCCAACGAGCTCTCCGGCGACGAGGTCGAGCAGACGGTGGAGGACTTCGTCCGCGCCGCCCGCCTCGCCCGGCTCGCCGGCTACGACGGCGTCGAGATCATGGGCTCCGAGGGCTACCTGATCAACGAGTTCATCGCCGCCGCGACGAACCGGCGCACCGACCGCTGGGGCGGCTCCTACGAGAACCGCGTCCGCTTCCCGCTGGAGATCGTCCGCCGCACCCGCCAGGCCGTCGGCGAGGACTTCATCCTCGTCTACCGCCTCTCCATGCTCGACCTGATCCCCGGCGGCTCCACCCTCGACGAGGTGGTCCAGCTGGCCAAGGAGATCGAGGCGGCCGGCGCCACCATCATCAACACCGGCATCGGCTGGCACGAGGCCCGCATCCCCACCATCGCCACCTCCGTCCCGCGCGGCGCCTACACCTGGGTCACCAAGCGGCTGATGGGCGCGGTCTCCGTCCCCCTCGTCACCAGCAACCGCATCAACACCCCCGAGATCGCCGAGGAACTGCTCGCCGACGGCCGCGCCGACCTGGTCTCCCTGGCCCGCCCCTTCCTCGCCGACGCCGACTTCGTCGCCAAGGCCGCGGCCGGCCGCCCCGAGACCATCAACACCTGCATCGGCTGCAACCAGGCGTGCCTCGACCACACCTTCAGCGGCAAGATCACCAGCTGCCTGGTCAACCCGCGCGCCTGCCACGAGACCGAACTCGTGCTGTCGCCCACCCGCCTGGCCAAGCGCGTCGCCGTCGTCGGCGCCGGCCCCGCCGGCCTCGCCTGCGCGGTGTCCGCCGCCGAACGCGGCCACACCGTCACCCTCTTCGAGGCCTCGGGCCACATCGGCGGCCAGCTCGACATCGCCCGCCGCATCCCGGGCAAGGAGGAGTTCGAGGAGACCATCCGCTACTTCGGCACCCAGCTCGCCGCCCACGCCATCGACGTCCGCCTGGACACCCGCGCCGACGTCGAGACCCTCCGCGGCTACGACGAGGTCGTCGTCGCCACCGGCGTCACCCCCCGCACCCCCGACATCGAGGGCGTGGACCAGGCCAACGTCGTCACCTACCTCGACGTGCTGCGCGACGGCGCCCCCGTCGGAGAGCGCGTCGCCGTCGTCGGCGCCGGCGGCATCGGCTTCGACGTCGCCGAGTACCTCACCGACAGCGGCGAGGGCGCCTCCCAGGACCCGGACGTCTACTTCCGCCACTGGGGCGTGGACACGGCCTACACCGGACCCGGCGGACTCACCGCCCCCGAGCGGCCCGTGCCGCCGCGCCGGGTCCACCTCCTCCAGCGCAAGGCCACCAAGGTCGGCGCCGGCCTGGGCACCACCACCGGCTGGATCCACCGCGCGGAGCTCAAGCACCGCGGAGTTGTCTCCGTCGCCGGGGCCACGTACGACCGCATCGACGACGAGGGCCTGCACATCACGGTCGGCGACGAGCAGCGCCTCGTACCCGCCGACACCGTCGTCCTGTGCACCGGCCAGGAACCGCGCCGCGACCTGTACGAGGCGCTGCGCGCGGCCGGCGTCGAGGCCCACCTGATCGGCGGCGCCGACGTGGCGGCCGAGCTCGACGCCAAGCGGGCCATCCGCCAGGGCACGGAACTGGCCGCCAAGCTCTGACCGAAAGGGGATTGTGGCGGTCCGGGCGGACCGCCACAATCTCCCGGTGACGTTCTCTCCCGCAGACGCAGACAAGATCCTCGCCGACAACTTCGCCCCCTGGGTGCTCGCCCTCGGACTGACCGTCCAGGAGACCGGCGAGCGGCACGCCGTCCTGCGGCTGCCCTGGTCCGCGCAGCTCGCCCGCGACGGCGGCGGCCTCTGCGGGCAGGCCATGATGGCCGCCGCCGACACCGCCACCGTCATCGCGATCTCCGCGGCGCGCGGCGGGTACGGACCGATGACCACCGTCCAGCAGTCGACGAGCTTCCAGCGCCCGGTGGTGGACGCCGACGTGCTGATCCACGTACGGGTCACCAAGCTCGGCAAGCGCATGGCCTTCGCCGACATCACCCTGACCCCCGAGGGCGCCGACGAGCCGGCCGCCACGGCGTCCACGGTCTACGCCCTGCTCGGCTGACCGCCGCGCGTCCACGGGCCGGTCCGCCGCACGCAAGGACGCCCCCGGCTTCGGCCACCGAGGCGGCCGCGGAGGCGTCCCTCACGAACCGAACGACCGGCTCCGGTCGGACCGACCCGCGTCAGAACCGACCCGCGTCAGAACCGACCCGGGGACCCTGGGAACGGCACCGGCTTCGCCGGCCCGGACCGGCGCTCACCGGCGGCGGCCGCCGGCGGGTTCTGGCAGGTCACGTCCTGGGCGGGCAGCCGGCCCGTGGTCAGGTACGCGTCGACCGCGGCGTTGGCGCAGGAGGCCGGGTCGAAGAGGTACACGCCGTGGCCCTCACCGCCGCCCGCCAGTACCATCCGCGAGCCCTTCAGCGCCCGGTGCATGCCCTGGCCGCTGGTGAGCGGGGTCTGGGAGTCCCACTCGTTCTGCACCGTCAGCACGTTCGCCTTCTTGTGCATCGGCGTCGCCGCCTCCACCGGCCGGTCCCAGAAGGCGCACGGCTTGATGTTGGACGCGAAGTCCCCGTACAGCGGGTACTGCACCTTGTCCTTCGCCGCGTCGCGCTCGTACTGCTCCGTGTAGCGCGGCCAGCTGCCGGTGTCCCCGCAGACCACGGCCCAGAAGACGGCCGTGCTGTTGTCCGGGGCGGGCTCCTCGGCGGTCCGGCCCAGCAGCTTCAGCTTCAGCTCCCGCACGTCCGTGCCGGCCGGCACCGGCGTGCCCTCGGCGGCGGCCTTCAGGGCCGCGACGAGCGGGCTGGCCTGCGCCGGGTAGAAGAACACCCCGCGCGCCGAGCGGATCATGTCACCGGTGACCTTCGACCCCTCGAAGTCGATGGGCTCGCGGTCCGCGCGCTCCACCAGCTTCCAGAAGGTCTCGGAGACCGCCTTCGGGTCGTCGCCCAGCCCGAACTCGCCGGACCGCTCCGCGGCCCACCGCGTCCACCGGGCGAAGGCGGGCTCGGCCTCGGTGGCCCACACCTGGATCATCCCGCGCCAGATCCGCTGCGGGTCCACACCGCTGTCGAGCACGAAGCGGTCGGTGCGCTCGGGGTACATCTGCGAGTACACCGCGCCGAGGTAGGTCCCGTACGAGTAGCCCAGGTACGAGATCTTCCCCTCGCCCAGCACCGCGCGGATGGTGTCCATGTCGCGGGCGGTGTTGCGGGTGGTGATGTACGGCAGGACCGCGCCGGACTTCTCCCGGCACTTGTCGGCGACGGTGCGCGCCCACGCCACGTCGTCGGAGAAGGTCCCGGGACGGTAGGGGCGGTCGAAGTTCTGCTCGGCGTCCTCCAGCCCGCAGGTGAGGGGGCTGCTGGCACCGACCCCGCGCGGGTCGAAGCCGATCAGGTCGTAGCCCTCCCGCACCTCCTCGGGCATCAGACCGTTCATCAGCAGCGGCAGGTCGAGCCCCGAACCGCCCGGGCCGCCCGGGTTCAGCAGCATGACGCCGTGCCGCTTGGCGGGGTTCTCGCTCTTCATCCGGGATATCGCGATGTCGATCGTGCGTCCGTCGGGGCGCCTGTAGTCGAGCGGGACCTTGATCGTCGCGCACTCGTAGGAGGCCGGCTGCTCGGGGCTGCACCGCTGCCACGCGGGCTTCTGCCTCAGGTGTTCGGCCGCGGGGGCCGCGGCCGCCTGCGTCGAGGCCAGCAGGGGGACGGTGGTGGCGATGAGTCCGGCGGTGGCGAGCAGCGGTGCGAGGCGTTTCAGGCGCACGAAGCCGTTCCTTTCGGAGAAGTCGCTTACGCCTCAACCCTGTTGTATGCCGGGGCCCGGCGGAATCATCCCGAAGGGTCGTGCCCTGTGCTCCTCGCGAATGAGCCGTATCAGGACACTGGCCGACGCGCCGTCGGCCGGCCCGTCGCCGGATCAGCCGCCCGCGGCGGGAGCCGACCCGTGACCGGTGTGCTCGGAGGGGGCGGCGCCGGCGGGGGCGTCCGAAGGGGCGCCGGACGGGGTGCCGGAAGGGGTGCCGGACGGGGCGGTGTGTCCGGGGCCCGTGTGCCCGGAGGAGGCTCCGCCGTGATCGGTGCCGGTCTCCACGGTGCCGCCGAGGCGTTCGCGGAGCGCGTTCAGGGCGTCCGCCGACTGGGTGGTGACGACCCAGCGGTCGCCCACCAGATAGACGCCGCCGTACGCCCTGGCCTCGTCCAGCCAGGCGCGCAGCCCCTCCTGGGCGGCGAAGGTGGCCATACGGTAGGAGCCCTGCCCGGTCCCGCAGCCTCCCTGCCGCAACTCGTCCGCGTCCACGCTTACTTCGGCGGTGCAGCCGATGGCCGAGGCGATCTCCTCGATCGAGGTGCCCGGTGCGGCCGGAGCGGACGGAGGTGCCGCTTTCGCCGAGCCGGCGGGCTCGGTCGCGTGGCCGGCGCACCCTCCGCACAGCAGCACGGCGGCGCACGCCGCGGCGACGGCCGCCATGGACGGGCGGATCCGGTGGGCGGGGCGGGCGGTGGACGGCATGGGGACCTCACGGGCTGATCGGGAAAAAGGGGTCGTGGTGCCCGGGAGGGGAGGGCCCGGGCACCACGCGTTCTTCGGGGGTGTTGTGCCGTTCAGTGGAAGGAGAAGCCCATGGGGGCGGGCTCCACGCGTCAGCCGGTGATCGTCACCTTCTTGCCCTTGTCGGAGACCGCGAACCAGACGCCCTGCTTGCCCTGCCCGTTGATGTCACCCGGCTCCTTGTCACCGGTGAACGTGTAGACCGGCCAGCAGTCGATCGTCAGCTGTTCGGTGCCGTCGGGCCGCTTGAACGTACCCACCAATTCCGCGGGAATTCCCTTCACCAATTCCTTGTCGACGGCCTTGGCGGGCTTCCACGTATTGAGGCAGGCATCGAGGCAGTTCGTCTTCATCGGCCAGGCGCTGTCCTTGTCGAACCGGTAGAGCGTGCGCCCTTCCGCGTCCGAGAGAATGGGGCCGAGCTTGGTGTTCCGGTTGACGCTGATCGGGTCGGCCTTCGCCGGCTCCTGTTCCACCGCCCCACCCGCTCCGGCGCCCGCTCCGGCTTCCGCGCCGCCGCCCGCGCTCGGGTCGGCGCCGGATCCGGAGCCCGCGCCGCCGGCCTTGGCGGGCTTGCCGTCCGGAGCCAGGACGTGCCAGGTTCCGCCGACTCCCTCACCGAGGGTGTCGCCCGCCTTGGTGTCCTTCGCGTAGCGGTAGACCGGCCACCCGGCCAGCGTCAACTGCTTCGTCCCATCGGCCCGTTCGACCGAGCCGAGCAGGGACTTGTCGATGCCCTCACCCGCCGAGGCGTCGTCCGCGGAGACGGCCGGCCAGGCCTTGGCGCAGTCCCCCTCACAGGAGGACTTCGGGGGCTTGGGCGTGTCCTTGTCGAACCGGTAGAGCGTGAAGCCCGCGCTGTCGGTGACCGTCGGTCCCAGCTCCGCGGAGGCCTTCACCTTCAGCTCTCCGGCCGGTCCGGCCTTGACGGCGTCGGCCGCGGGGACTGCGCCCGACCCGCCCCCGTACCCGTCGTAGCCGGACCCCGCCTGTTTGCTGTCGCCCACCGGCTGGACCGTATCTCCCTTTCCCGCGGAGTTGTCGCCGCTTCCGCATGCGGCGGTCAGCATCAATACCGCGACGGCCGACCCGGCGAATACTCCACGACGCATTTTCTTCACGATCTCTCCTTCGAGTCAGGATTCGCGTTCTCGTGCCTTGGGTAATTTCTACGGGCCTGGTGGAGGAGAATGCGGATCTCCCTGAGAATTTGTCAGATCGCGCCAACATTGAACCCGGGGGGCTTGGTTCAGTCCTGCATGCGCAGCGCCAGCGCCGGACAGCGCCGCACCGCGCGCTGCGCCTTCTGCCGCAGCTGTGCGGGCACGGGCATGGACGCCTGGGACGGGTAGCCGTCCGCGTCCAGCCGTACGACGTCAGGAAGGATGTCCACGCACAGCCCGTGACCCCTGCACAGGGTCCAGTCGACGACCAGCCGCTCCTCGGGCGTCTCGTCCTCGGGCAGGGGCAGCGCCCCCACCACCCGCCGCCCGCAGCCGCTGCCGAGGGCGTGGTCGCGGAACTCGTCCGGGAAGGCGGCGAGCGCCGACGCCACGAAGGCCGCCGTGCCGTCCGGATGGCTGCAGGCGCCGCGGCGCCGTACGACCTTCATCCGGGCCTCGATGGTCTCCAGCGCGGTCCTGCCGCCGCCCCGGACCGCGTCCTCCAGTACGTCGGCCAGCGCGGGCAGGCCCCGGAAGCAGGGGCCGCACTGGCCGGCCGTCTCGTTCGCCATCCACCGCGCCACCCGTGACACCTCGCCGGCCGGACAGGTGTCGTGCGGCAGGGGCAGTACCGCCCCCGCGCCCAGTACCGCGTCGAAGGCCGCGAGGGAGCCCCGGGAGAGGTCGGCGATGCGCGCGGATCCCGGGTCGAGCCACTTGCCGTGGTAGCCGCCCACCAGGACGCCCTGGCCCGGATCCAGACCGCACAGCTCCAGCACGTACGCCAGCGGGGTCCCCAGCGGCGCCTCGACGACCGTGGAACCGGCGATGGTCAGCATGACGGTGCCGGGCTCGGACGGCAGACCGACCGAGCGGTAGTCCAGGGCGCCGAGCCGTGCCGCCATGGCGAGTTGGGCGTAGGTCTCGGTGTTCGAGAACAGGGTGGGCATGCCGCCCAGGCCCCGCTCGCTGGTCCGGATCTTCTGCCCCGAAGGCAGGGTCGGCCCCCCGTTCAGGCCGTTGACCATGGAGGTGCTCTCACCGGTCACGAAGCGCTCGGGCAGGGCCTGCACCCGCACCTGGCGACCGGCGGGGCCGCGCTCCGCCACGGCCGCGCGCAGCGACTGCTCCACGTCGGGCCGGGTGACACCGATGACGACGTCCTCGGCGCCGACCGCGGCGGCGGCCAGCAGGGCTCCGTCGAGCACCAGGTGCGGAACGTGCAGCAGCAGCGCCTTGTCCTTGAGGCAGCTGGGCTCGCCCTCACTGGCGTTGACGACGACGGCGGTCCCCGTGTCGCGGCCCTCGGCCGCGCGCATGACGGCGCGCAGTTTCCGGGCGAAGGGGAAACCGGCGCCGCCGCGGCCCCGCAGGTCGATGTTCTCGGCGAGGTCGACGAGCTCGTCCGGCCGGTAGCGCGGCATCGAGCCGTGCGTGGTCAGATGCCCCACCCGGTCCAGCCGGGGGGCCTGGTCGAGGCCGGCGAGCAGTCTGGGAGCGCCCACGCAGCCGAGGCTGGGGCGCGGGAACCCGCTCACAGTCGCCACTCCCGCGTGGCGAACTGGTCGCCGTCCACACCGTTGACGGCGCCCATGCCCAAGCCGGCGTCCATGTAGGCGCCGGCCGGGTCGGCCGCGTACACGGCCGTGAGAGCGGGACTGTCGTCCGGTGGCGGCGCGGTCGGCCCGGTGAACTTCTCCCGGGAACCGGCGGCCCGGGCCCGCGCCTCCCGGCGCGGCCGGGGTGCGGCGGCCACGACGGGCTGCTGCGGAACACCGATGGCCCCGGGAGGACCCGCGGGCTCCTCGGCCATCCTGGCCTTGAGCCGGAACGCGAGGACGCCGGCGACACCGAGCAGGCACAGCGCGTACGACACCGTGACGTAGAGGTCGGCGGCGCGTCCCGCCTTCAGCCCGTGGACCAGCGAGGCACCCCACGCCGGATAGGCGGCGAAGTGCAGGGCCCGCCACCACAGCGACCGGCCCTTGGTGGCGAACACGCTGCGCACGGCTCCGGAGACCGCGACGGCGACGAAGAGGTATCCGGCGAGGCTGCCGAGCCCGATCAGCACCGGCTGTTCGATGTCCGTGAACGGTACGGCCGCCGCGGACGCGCTCGTGCGCTGCTCCGCGACCTTGACCCAGATGTGCAGGGCGAGGAAGCCGAGACCGGACACGGCGAGACCGCGGTGCACGCCCTGGGCCAGCAGCCGGTGGCCCGACTTCAACAGCAGCCGGTCCGTGGAGACCACGCCCCACAGGACGGTCGCGGTCAGCGAGACGAGCGAGAGGACGCCCGCGCCGAAGTCGAGGAAGTCCCATATCTGGGAGAAGGCGCCCGCGCGGGCGGCCACGGTGAGGGAGACGATGGCCGCGCCGACGGCGCAGATCGCGCCCGGACTCATCCGTCCGGGCGTGGGCAGGAGCGAGGGCCGCCGGACGGCCCTCCGTCCGGCGGCGGGAGCCGATGCCGCATGTCGGCTCTTACGGCGGGCCCTGTGTGGGCGAGGCATGTGCGGCTGGGGCAAGGGCATCCAGGTCTCCTGTGCGCCTGGGTACCGAGCGATCCACCTGACGCTCGGGACCCCGGGGGTCGTTGTCGTCTCTGCCCGGCCGCGCTCTGAAACTCCGCGCCGGCCGAGGGAACTTGGGGCCGGAGTGCAGCAGCATCGTGGAGCTGCACATCAGCTCCACAGGATTTATCGAAACGTGATAATTTCTCGCAGCGCGTCTCCGGCGCATCGAACAACACCGGAAGATTCCCCTCCAGCGGAGGTTGCGACAGGCCACCGCGCCGCCCGCCACCTACGCGTCCCGGAGCGTAAAAAGAAGGCAAAGTCCCGGGACCGCGGGTGGTCGGACCTCTCCAGGAGGGAGTACGAGGGCCGCAACTCTCGTGTCGTACAGACAAGTTGACGCGAGACGCAACCTCGGCGGGTCTGCCGCTCTTCCCCGGGCAGGCCTCACCCCGGCACGAACGAGGAAAACGATGTGCGAACTTCTGAACCGCATCTGGTCCCGCCCCCGAGGCGAGTGGACGCGCGTCCTGCGCAGGGAACTTCCCGCACTGGCCGCCGAGATAGTGGAGGAGCTTCTGCATGGAATTCCGGAATTTTCCGCACTTATCGATGACAACGATGCCATTGATGCAGAGTTGCTCCGCCAGCGAGTGGAAGAGGCACTTCTCACCACTCTCGGCTACAAGGAGCAATCCCGGGAACAAACGGACGAGGAACGCGATCTGGCGGAGAACCAGGTCGAAACCGAGCTCACCCCCGAGCTCGAAACCGCGGGCCGGCTCACGGCCGGCAGCAGGGAGGCGGCGTACGAGTGTGAGGTCACGCACGAGGGCCGGCAGGACGTCGTCCGCGAGGAGGCCCGTCCCGGGTCCCGCGACGGGATCCGGGAAACGGCCCGGCCGCGCCTGCGGGTGAGCAGCCGTGAAGAAACCGAGGAGGAGGCCGTTGAAGGCAACCGGCCGGGCGACCGGGCCCGCCAGGAGCTGTTCAGGACCCTCACCGACGACCGCGTCGCGTCCGACAGCTCCCTCACCGAACTCGCCGAGGCGGCCGGATGGCCCCTCCCGCTGGCCGTACGGGCCATTGTGCCGGCCACGCCCGGCGAGGCGCAGCAGCTCGCCGGCGTCATGGAGGACGCCCTCGTCGGGATGTTCGCGGGCCGTCCCTGCCTGCTCGTCCCGAGCCCGGACCCTGAGGTCCGCGGACCGCTGGAGCACCTGCTGCGCGGCCGGTTCGCGGCCGTCGGCCACGCCGTCCCGCTGCGGGACACGGCCTCGTCCCTGCGGTGGGCGCTGCGTCTGGCGGCGCTGACGCCCAGCCGCCCGGGCCTTGAGGCCAGGGCCGTCTTCGTCGACGACCACCTCTCGACCCTGCTCCTGCTCCAGGACGAACCCCTCGCCCACGCGCTGGCCGCGCGTTGGCTGCGACCCCTCGCGGACCTCACTCCGCGCCAGAGCGAGCGGCTGGAGGTGACCCTGCTCGCCTGGCTCGAGGGCGGCGGGGCCCCCGAGGCCGCCAAGGCCCTCAGCGTGCACCCGCAGACCGTGCGGTACCGCATGCGCCAGCTGGAGAAGCTCTTCGGAACCGGACTGCGTGATCCGCGGACCCGGTTCGAGCTGGAAATGGCCCTGCGCAGCCGCCGCCTGATGGCCCAGGTCCGGCGCCAGCATTCACGCGTGACCCGCAGGACGGCGCGCGTGATCCAGGCGGACTTCACCCCGCTCGTCGTCGGCCGGATGGCCCGCGTCAACGGCCTCTGAGACAGCGCACGCCCGGCCCGGCCCCGTCGTCACGGGGCCGGGCCGGGCGCTTTCGTGTGCCCGTGCGCACCGCCCGCCCCCGCATCCGCTCCACCGTTCCCGGCTCCCGTCCGTCGCCGTGCACCGCCGGACCGGTCCCGCCCGGCCCCCTGACCGGTAGGCCGGGGGCCGTGCGGGCCGGGGGCGGAGCGGGCTGAGCGTGACCCGGCGGGTGCCGGTGCCCGCCGGTACGGGGCGGTGCCCGCCGGTACGGGGCGGTGCCGGACGGTGTCGAGCGGTGCGGTGCGGGCCGGCGGCGGGGCCGTCCGGTCCGGAAGGGCGCACGTGCCCCCGGTCCCGCCCTCCGTAACGGGGCCGAGGGCCTGGAACACGAAAGAGGTGCTGGTCCGAAGCAGGCTTCGGTCCAGCACCTTTCCCGGGGCGGGCGCGGGGTGAGGAAGGGGGAGCACCCGGCCCCGGGAGTCGATGGGGGAGATCACCCCCGCCACGGGCGTCAGCGGCAGCGGCGTCCGTCGTTGATGCAGCTCACGGCCTTGTTCATCAGGTTGTTGGACATCACGTTGATGAAGTCGCCGTGGTCGGTGACCGGCTTGTGGAGCTGCTCGGGGAAGCTGTCCACGGCGATGCGCGAGCCCGGCGCCACGCCGTACACGATGCGCTGCACCAGCTGCGGAATGGCCTTGAAGCCCTTCTGGCAGCGGCCGTTGCGGTCGGGGAAGGCCACGTGCGTACGGTGGTTGGCGCTGTCGGCGTTCCGCCCGTCCCAGCAGCTCTGGAAGGTGAAGGTGCGCACGACGTCACTGCCCTTGGGGCAGATCGGGTACTTGTCCTTCAGCTGCCGGTCCTCGAAACCGGTGCAGCTCCAGGAGGCGTTGGCGTTGGCGTTGCCGTTGGAGAAGGCCTTGGCGTCACCCGTGATGATGCGCATGAAGCGGGGCATCGCCGTGACCTTGCCGGTGGGGCTGCCCTTGAAGTCGATCGTCACCTGCTTGGGCTTGAGGATCGAGCCGACGTTGCCGTCCTGGCCGCCGCCGGGCGCCTTCGCGTCCCGCTCGACCTTGCCGTCGCGCAGGCGCAGCACGGGCCAGTAGTAGGTGGACTGGTCACCGTTGTTGCAGGTGGTGCCGGCCCTGGCCAGGCTGTCGTTGGTGGAGAAGGCGTCGGTGGACACGTTGCCCACGTAGTCGTGCATGTGGTGCGCGCCGTTCGAGACGCCCGGTGCGACGATGACGTTGTCGGGGTTGAAGTGGCCGTTGTCGTTGCGGCCGCACTGGACGCTGAAGCTGCCGTTGGAGGCGCCGCCCTGGGCCCTCGGCTTGTTCACGTTCGGCCGGACCTTGGTGATGTTCACGAAGTCGCTCTTCGCCGGCCCGCTCTTGTTGCCGGCGGCGGCGGACTTGGCGTCGGCCCCGGCCTTCAGCGCCGCCGCGCCGCCACCGTCCTCCTCGGCGGGTGCCTTCTTCATCTCACAGGAACTCAACTGGGCTATGTCCGCCGGCGGTTCGGCCACGCGGTCGATCGCGTCGGACACGCCCTTGATGGTCTTCTCCCGCTGTCCCTTGAGGTCCCCGAGGAGGGCCTTCTCCTGGGCCTCGCCCGCGGCGAGGCGCCGGTAGGCCTCCGCCACCTGGTCGTCCAGCTTGGCCAGGTTCGCGTCGACCTCGGCCTTGGCCTGCTCGGGCACGGCGGTGAGCTTGTCCCCGACGTCGGGACAGTCGATGGTGGTCGTCATCTGCGTCCTGCGGTTGCCGTCCTGGCCCGCGGACGCGTTGCCTGCGATGAAGGCGACCCCGCCGCCGCCCAGCACGAGCGCGGAGACCACTCCCACGATCTTGGTCGTCAAGCGGTTGCGTTTGTGGCCCTTTTGCCTCATGCGATCACTCACTTCGTCGGTGGGACATTGTCGGAGAGCCCGTCGAAGTCGACCAGCCCGGTGTCCTCCAGGACCGTGATGTGGTCCAGCACCGTGGCGTTGGCGGACGTGGCGAGGGCTCGCACCATGGAGTTGCGGGTCTGTGCCCGGATCCCGGCCAGCAGGCCGAACACCTTGCCGTGCGCTCGGCGCAGCAGCTGGGTGAACAGCCGTTCGTACTCGTCTCCCTTGGCGCGGTTCATCTGGCCCAGCCAGTCCTGCTGCTGGGCGGAAGGCTGGTTGGGCAGGTCGATGCCGAGGGCCTGGCCGACCTGGATGACCTGTCGGTCCAGTTCGGTGTGACCGTCGACGAGGTGGTCCCCTGCCGTCCGGATCGCGGGGCGCGAGCCGCGCTGCTGGGCCTGCCGCCCGGCGGGCAGCTCCCACAGCCCGGCGAGGCGGACCTTGCGGACGAAGTCCCGGTCCGCGGCCGTCAGCGGCCCGTAGGCCGTGCTCACCGTGCCGAGGCCGTCGTCATCCGCCGCCGCCGGTGCGGCGGCAGCGGCCGTGGCCCGGCTGCCGAACTTGTCCACCGGGACCAGCAGGGCGACCAGGGTGAGCGCGAGGGCGGTGATGACGACGCCGCTCGCGATCGAGTACCTGGTGGCCGTGGACCAGCCTCGTGTGGTTCTCCGCCGCAATGACAGCAATGTGCCTCCTCGCTCCGTGGGGCCGGGAAGGTGGCGGGGCAGGGAGGTTCCGCAAGCATGGTGCGGTGCAACACCCGCTTTCCCGGGGGTGACACGGGACGGTAGTGCCCGGTGTGACGCCCCCGCCGGAGCACATCACCATCGGACAAACACTCTGGCGCTTTCCGGAAAGGCTGATATCTTGCCGCGCGGGCGCCCGGGGCGTGCCGCACGCCCCCGCCTGCTCCGCGAGGGCGGCGGCCAAGGCGTGTCCGACGTCTCCTACACCTCCGGCGCAGGTGCCCCGTGGCGGGCGGCGATCGCCGTCGCGCGCGCGTGCTGGCCGTCGCGCAACCACTGCGGGGCCAGTACCCCGGCGCCCGGGACGAGTTGCCACAGAGCCCATTCGGCGTGCCGGCGGTCCTGGAAACGCACCTCCAGCCGCAGCCGGGCCCTCCGCATCGGCCTCCGCCTCCTCGGCGAGAACGGCCACCGCGCCGCCCGCCAGTTCCTCCCGCCGGGCCGCGTCCACCCGTACCAGCACGGTGACCTGGTCCGCGTCCGCCCGGAACCGTCTGCCGCGCTCCTGCCAGACCCGGTCCAGGTCGACGCGCTCCGGCCGCCGCGCCGGTTCGTCCCGTTCCTGCGCAGCCAGGACCCGCGCCAGCCGGTAGGTGCGGTCCGCCCCGGCCCGTGTGGCCGGCAGGTAGCCCTGGCCGCCCACCGTAACCAGGCCGACCGGGTCCACCGTGCGCCACTCGGGGGCCTGGTCCGCGGCGCGTAGTGGATGCGCAGCCGGTGGCCGGCGAACACCGCGCGCCGGACCTCCGTCACCACGGCGTCGGGCAGCTCCTCGGTGACCAGCCGCCGCGCCAGGGCGTCGGTCTCCGGGTCGATCAGCAGGCGCCGCGCCGCCACCGTCCCCGCCGGTACGGGACTGGTCCTCGTCGCGGGCCAGTACGGATCCGACCCGGACGGCGCCGTCGTCCCGGGACCGGAGCGCACCGGGCCCGGGACGGCGCCCTGCGGATCAGGCGGACGCAGCCGCGAGCACCACCTCACGCGCTCCCAGCGGGGCGCGCTCGGGCCGCTCGGCCGGGGCCGGGGGCTCCGGCGCGGCCGTTCGGGTGTCCGTCAACAGGGCGATGAGGGAGGTACGGGCCCGGGCGACGCGGGAGCGGACCGTGCCGATCGGGCATCCGACGGCCTCCGCCGCCTCCGCGTAGGGCAGGCCCAGCAACTGCGTGAGCACGAAGGCCTCCCGCCGCTCGGCCGGGATCGCGGCCAGCAGCTCCGCCAGGGCGATGCCGTCCTCGAAGCCCGGTACGCCGTGCGGCTGCGCCTGCTCGGCGGCCGTCTGCCAGTCGCAGCGGTCCGACAGCCGCGGCCGCGCGGCGGCGTGGCGCAGGCTGTCCACGACGGTGCGCCGGGCTATGGACAGCAGCCACGTACGCGCGGAGGAACGGCCCTCGAACCGGTGCAGTCCGGCGAGCGCGCGCAGGAACACGTCCTGGGTCAGGTCGTCGGCCGCCTGCGCGTCGGCGCTCAGGTAGGCGACGTAGCGCCAGACGTCGCGGTGGAGTGCGCGCACAAAGCGGTCCGTCTTCGCGCGGTCGCCGTCGCGGGCGTCGAGCGCCAGCCGGGTCACCGCCTCGTCGGAGGCCTCCGTGTGGCGGGCGGGACGCGCGCCGGTGGTACAGGAAGGGGTGGTCGGGGCAGCAGTCATCGCCAAAGGTCCTTATGTGCAAGGGGAGTCCGGCGCCGCGCGTGCGACGGGGCCGGTGAGGGCACGGCCTGCCCGCAGGCACGGCCGAGGGCCCGAGGCGCGGCAGCCACGTGCCTGGTGCGGGAGACGAGACGCACGAGGTAGGGCAGTGGCGGTGCGGGGCGTGCGCGAGAGGGGTCGCGCACGCGGACGCGGCTCGGGTGACCAGCTGTCAGAGGACAGCGGTCGCCGTCGGCGGACCCCTTGAGGTGATGGCATGGACGAGCAACAGCCGGCGCGGTGCCCGCGGGCGCCGCCTCCGGCGCACCCGCGGACGCGGCCGGTGCGCGACGACGGCCGGTCGCAGCAGCAGGCACATCGGGACCCACAGCCGTGCGGCCGCGGCACGCAGCACGCGGAAGAGGGCCCGCTCGCCGTGGGCGAGCCACAGGCCGCACAGCACGGCGGCCAGCAGGTGGGCGACCAGCATTCCGGCCGGTGACATGAACACCGGTGCCACGAAGGAGGATCCATGGCCCCCACCGGCCATGTGCAGGGCCGCCGGGGCGGAGGCCGCGTCGGCCGTCCCGTGCCCGGCGTGGTGCGCGTGCCCCGCCACTTCCACGGCCGCGGACTCCGGCGCGGGCCGCACGAGGGACTGGGCCAGGGAGAATCCGGAGTGGAGCACGGCCTGTACGGCGACGGCGGCGCCCGTGACGGAGAGGATCCCGCGCTCACGGCCGGCGAGGGACCAGGCCGTCGCCGCCGCCGCTCCGAACCCGACGGGCAGCGCCCACCAGGGCACCGCCGCGCCCGACATGAGCACGTGTCCCGTCGCCGCGAGCAGCACGCAGAGGGCTGCGAACATCGCAGCCCTCAAGGCGCGTAAACAGCGGACGACCGGCTCCATGGCGGGGCTCATCCTCGCACCGGCCTCCCGAGCCGCACACCGGGGTACGCACTTCCGGACAAGTTTCCGCAACTCGGCCGTGGCACGGCCGGACCGACTGCCTCGTGTGGTGCAGGGCACAGCGGAACGCGGGAACCCGCCCGCCGTTCCACCCGACTGACTACCCGTTCGATCGAGGAGTTCAACGTCCCGGGAGGGGAGACTTCGTGGTGTCGGAAGGCACGGCGACGGTATCGCCGGCAGGGCAGGACGGCGCGGCGGGCGGACGGCTGACGGCGCTCCTGACCTGCGCCATGGCGTTCTCGATGCTGCAACTGTTCCTGCTGGGGGCGCTCGGCCCGCGTCTCGTGGACGAACTGGGCGTATCACCTGCACTGTTGGGTCTGACCACGACGATCGGCTTCGGAACGGCCGCCGCCCTCTCTCCGGCGGGCGGCCGGATCGTGGACCGGATCGGCCCGCGGCGCTCGCTCGTCGCACTGCTGCTGCTCTCCGCGGCCGCTCTCGCCCTGATCGGCGCCGCCCCCGGCGCCGGCCTGCTGCTGGGCGCCGTCGCACTGGGCGGCGTACCGCAGGCGCTGGCCAACCCCGCCACCAACAAAGCCGTCCTGCGCGCCGTCCCGCCCGCCCGGCGCGGCGCCGTCACCGGCCTCAAGCAGTCCGGCGTACAGCTGGGCGCCTTCGCGGCCGGGGCGCCGCTGGCGGCGCTCGCGGGCGGGATCGGCTGGCGGGGCGCGGTGTGGACGGGCGCGGCCGCCGCCCTGCTCACCGGGCTGTGGGCACTGCGGGTGCTGCCCGCGGACCCCCCGCCGCCGCCCGCCGGCCCCCGTACGGAACTCGTCCCGCGCGCGATGGTGGCCTGGCTGGCCGCCTTCTCGCTGTTCCTCGGCGCGGGCATCGCCTCCGTGAACACCTACCTCGCCCTCTTCGGCGCGCAGCGCCTGGGCCTGGGGCCGACGACCGCGGGCGCCCTGGTCGCCGTCCTGGGAGTGGCCGGGATCGCCGGCCGCGTGGGCTGGTCCAGGGCGGCCCGCCCCGGACGGGCCGAATGGCTCCCCGGATGGCTCGCGCTCGGCGCGCTGGGCGCCGCCGCCCTGCTGGGAGCCTCACTCCTGCTGGGCCCGCTGGTGTGGGCCGGCGCGGTGGCCGTCGGAGTCTTCGCCGTCTCCGGCAACGCGGTCTCGATGGTGCTGGTCCTCCAGCGGGCCGCCCCCGGCCGGGCCGGACAGGACTCCGCGCTGGTCGCGGCCGGGTTCTTCGCCGGATTCGCCCTGGGTCCGCCGCTGTTCGGGCTGCTCGCGCAGAGCGGACGGTACGGACCGGGCTGGTTCCTGGTGGCGGCGGAGTTCGCGGTCGCCGCGGCCGTCGCGTTCCTGTGGGCGGTACGGGACCGGACCCGCCGCGGGGGCACGCGGTGAGCGCCGGCACCGGCCGGGCCCTGGCCGCGGTCATGGAGCGGGTCGCGGTGACCGCGGCCCACGTGGGACACCGCTTCCCGCTGTACGCCGACCCCGCCGACGGGCGGTGGACCACGACCGGCCGCGGTTCCTGGACCGGCGGCTTCTGGGCCGGGCTGCTCTGGCTGCGGGCGCGGTACACCGGGGCCGCGTCCGACCGGCGGGCCGCCGCCGCGTGCACGGCCCGGCTCGCGCCGTGGGCCCGCGCCGACACCGCCACCCGCGGCCTCATCTTCTGGTACGGCACCGCCGCGGCCGGCGACGACGCCGGGGCCGCCTCGATCCGGGCCCTGGCGGCCAGGGCCTGCCTGGCGGACTGGGACCCGGAACTCGGGATCCTGCCCTGGGGCGACGCCCTCGGCGGGCCCCGCCTGCTCGCCCGCGTGGACGCCGTACCCGGCACGGTGCCGCTCCTGGCGGCCGCCGGACCGGGCGGTGCGGACGCGGCGGCCGCCCACCTCCACCGTCACCTGGACCTCTGCCTCGGCCCGCCCGGCGGCGCGGACGACGAGGCGACCGCGGGGCCGCGGCCCGCCCTGCGTTTCGAGCCGGACACCGCCCGGTGGCTGCCGCGGGAGGACCCGCCGCCGGGCTGGAGCCGGGGGCGGGCCTGGCTGCTGCTGGCGGTGGCCGACGCACTGCTCTCTCCGCCCGGCCCGGCGGCCGACCCCGTACGCCTCACCGGGGCGGCCGCCCGGCTCCTCGCCGGGGGCGCCCTGCTGACCGGACATCCCGTCCCCCGGGCCGACACCGCCCTCCCGGACGGCCCCCGCGACACCTCGGCCGCCGCGATCACGGCCGTCGCCCTGCTGAAACTGGCCCGGACCCCCGGCCCCCGCGCGGAGCAGTACGCGCTGCGGGGCGCGGAGATCCTCGACCACCTCGTCCGCTTCCACCTCACCGCCGACGGCGGCGGCCGCCCGGCCGGAATGCTGCTGGACGGCTGCTACGACGCGGCCGCCGGGACGGCCGTGCGCCACGAACTGGTGTGGGGCGACTTCTTCCTGGCCCTCGGCCTGGCCGCCCTCCACGGAGTCGTGGACCTCACCCGTACATAGGGGACGCGCGACGCCCCGGAGGACGTACCGGCCTCAGTGCTCGCAGAGGGAGAACTCCCGCTCGAAGAGCTGCTCGTTGTGTTCGTCGACGAAGAACTTCCGCTCGTGCATCAGCTGTTCGCGGTACTCCTTCGCCTGCTCCAGGGTCATCGTCGAGGTCTCGGCCCAGGGCTGCTGCGGCGGCACGTCGGACGTCGAGACGATCCGCCGCGACGGGTCGACCAGGAAGAAGGCGAGGATCTTGCGGTGTCCCGGGCGCGTGGGATCCGCGAGGCGGAACGCGTCGACGCGGTGCTGCAGGACGTTCGGGAACGCCAGGCAGCGGCCCGCCGGCGTCGCCGTCGAGCCCAGCGGCTGGTTCAGCGCGTCCTCGTCCTCCAGGCCGTAGACCTCGCGCAGGCCGTCGTCGTCGTTCTGCTCGTAGTCCGGGTCGTCGAGCGCGGCCCGGAAGCCCAGCCGGCTCTCGGTGATGTTCTCGCTGTCCCAGTAGTAGAGGGCGGTGGAGACGATCCGCTCGTTCAGCATCCCCTCGACGTGCCAGGAACCGCCCGCGTACTCCGGCCGGTCCGGGGTCAGGTGGATCGTGGCGAGCTTGACGATGACCTGGAGGCCGCGCCCGCGCAGATCGACCCGGTCCGACTCCGCGAGCGGCTCGGGCGCGGTGAAGGCCGGGGCGTCCGGCACGACCGGCCGCCGGGTCTCCCACCACTGCTCGTGGGCGTCCGCCCACGCGTTCCGGGCCTCCTTGTACGCCGCGTCGTCGCTGAAGTCGGACTTGTGCGGGTACACCGGCTCCGAGTCGTACCACCCGTAGGGGTCGGCCTCGATCCGCAGGGGCCGCGGGTGACGCAGGTCCGTGAGGACGTTCTCCAGCAGCGGGCGCATGCGCGCGAACAGGTCCGGCAGGACCGAGACGAGCCCGGCGTGGGTCTCGGGGTGGACGTTGTTGACGTACGAACGGAAGGCGACGCCGCCGTCCTCATCGACGTCGACATCGGTGGGCAGCCACTGGAACTTCTCGGAGAACTCGTACTTCGACCAGCGGTCCGTCGGGTTCTTCCAGGCGCTCTCCGGAGCCCCGCTCGCCTCCCGCACCAGGCAGAACAGCGAAGGATGCACCAGGTCCAGCACCTGGCCGTCGGACCCGGGGTGCCAGTCCTTCTCCGCTTCGGGCACCTCTTCCAGCACCCGCACCGCCTCCCGCAGCCGGGACCTGAGCGCGTCGTCGACCAGCGAGTCCGACTGCCACACCCCGTCGACGGCGGACACCTCGACGCCGGTCCGCGGGTCCCGCAGCGAGGCGTAGTACCGCAGTTCGTCCAGCACGTAGCGGACCTGCGCCTCGGTGAGGCCCTGGGCGACCGCCTCCCGTGTCCACCGGGCGGTGATCTCGGCGTCGTTCATCTTGTCGAACCACCCCGGCTTCGACCGGATGAGCGCGCTGCACTGCATCATCTGGACCTCCCGCAGCGTTCGGGGTTTCGCGAACGCTATGGAACGTGACGTGTTGAAGGGCAGCGGGAAGGCAGACATGCCGGTCAATTCTCTCGGTCCTCCGAGTCGGTGTGCGGTGGCCGGAAGAATACTTCAGCGCACTGACACCGGCCCCGACCCGCTACCCGGCACGGCCGTGCCCCCGCAGCACACGGCTTGACGAGCCCCCCTTCCGTACAGGCGCCCTGCCAGGCGGCTGCCCGGCGCGCGGCCCGCGCGCACACCAGGTCGAAGGCCCGCTGTGCCTGGCCATGACGGCGGGATGGAACGCTACTGCCCGAGGATCCGGGCGCCTGCGGCAACGAGGCCAAGGTGGGCGACGGTCAGCAGGAGCCACCCTCCGAAGCCCATGCGCCAGCGGTTGCGTGCCAGCGCCTGCCATTCGAGAGCGACGCTCCCGATGGTGACGGCC
Organism: Streptomyces sp. WAC03905; assembly: GCF_057371075.1. Classification (NCBI taxonomy): domain Bacteria; kingdom Bacillati; phylum Actinomycetota; class Actinomycetes; order Kitasatosporales; family Streptomycetaceae; genus Streptomyces; species Streptomyces sp. WAC03905. The sequence goes on along the minus strand of NZ_JBXYDZ010000003.1, from coordinate 1,183,475 downwards.
AGCAGCGGGATCCAGAGCAGGGCCCACCAGGACCAGACGCCGCCGTAGTGGAGCACGGCACCGGTCGCTCCGGTGAGGGGCACCTGCAGCTGCCAGGAAGGCGTTCGCTGCGCGGCGTCGGTGGGCTCGGCAGTGGAGGGACGGTGCATCGCTGACGACCTTTCATTCGGTGATGCGTCCGGAAATGGCCACATGTGCTCAATGGTCCGTCAGTTCGATGGGGGGCGGAGTATGCAGGGGTGAGGAGAACGTCAACGAGGAAAAGGCGGCGGCGCAGATGGGAATGAAGAGGTTCGCAGTCGTGGGAGCGCTGGCGCTCCTGTCGACCGTGGGCGTGGATGGCGCGTTGGCGGCGCCCGCCGAGGACCCTCCCGAGCCCGTGCCCAGCGGTGGGGAGGTATTGGTGAGCCCTGGTGGGCGAGTGGCGGTGACGACCGAAGCCGTGAGGTCCGGGGACGCCTTCAGCGGGGTCAGGATCACCTCCGCCGCCTTCGCCGCCGACGGCGTCTTCCGTAGGGACGACAGTCTGCTCAAGGCGGTGGCAACGGTCGCCTGTACGGCCGAGCCCGGTTCGTACCAAGTGCGGTTCGGCGCGTCCCCGACCGAGGACATCGGCGGTGAGATCAATCGTCTGTGGGGGACGGTCGTCGTGGCTCCGGCCGGGCCTGAACAGCGGGCGGAGTGTGCGCGGCAGGTGGCGGCGCGCCCGCCGGAGTCGATGGAGGAGCGCTATCCCGCCGACTCCTCCTGGCCGGCATCCCCGTGGGACGTACGTTCCGTACCCGCAGGCGGGGAACTGGAGGCCAAGGACGGCCTGGAAACGGGCAGCGACGGCATGGTGGAACTGTCGTCACCCGGCTTCACCGAGCCGGTGGTGATGCACGGCGACAAGCTGGTGTCCGCCACGGTCCGGATCCGGTGCGACGCCGAGCCCGGAATCCACGTCGTGCACTGGAACGAGAAGGGCAGGCCGGCCAAGGAGTGGGCCCGCTACCGTGTGACGTCCGCACCGGCGAACTGCAACGACGCGGCGTCCGCGCCCGAGGGGACCGGGGCCCGAGCATGGAGGCCCTGGACGTACGGCACGGCAGTCGCCCTCGCGGCCGGTGGTGTGGGCGCAGCACTGTGGCTCCGGACGCGGCGGGTCCGCTCGGCCCGGTGAGCCGCGGGACGTCCCGCCCCCTGCCGTTGTGGCGGCTGCGGCCCGCCAGGCGTGCGCAGAGGACCCGGCTCGGCTGGTCCCCAGGCACCGCGGGGGCCGGCACGTCACCCCATTCGGTCGGTCCGGTCGGTCACGGTGTTCTCGCTGTGGGACGGTCGACTCGGCAACCCGCAGCTGCGCGGCGGGCCCTTGGCCCACGTGCAGTGCTCCTCGTGCTCGAAGGGAAGAACGTCCATGTCGCACTCGCCGTCACCCACTCCCGAGCAGCACCTCGTCTCAGCGAAGCGGGGGCTCGGACTGCCGGTCATCGTCGTCATCTGCGGGTCCACCCGCTTCATGGACGCGATGACCGAGGCGGACCTCCAGGAGACCGTGGCCGGTCGGATCGTGGTCCGTCCGGGCTGCAACATGAAGGAGCCGCACCCGCTGTGGGCCGACGCGGCGGAGGCGGCGGAGCTGAAGCACCGCCTCGACGACCTGCACCGCGCGAAGATCCGCCTCGCCGACGAAGTGCTGGTCGTCGGCGACCACATCGGGGACTCAACCCGCTCGGAGATCGACTACGCCCGGGCCCTGGGCAAGCCGATCCGCTTCACACACCCCGAGGTCGAGAACGGTCGGCACGCCCCTGGGACCGGCGAGAGCTGCGCCGGGGTCACGGCCTCCGGCCCGTAGGTGCTCGCTGCGCGGGTCCAACCCGCCCATCACAGTGGTCGGGCGCGCGGCGCCCCGGGGTTCCCGCCGCTGCGAAACCCCCGGGTCGGCTCAGGCGGGCTCGTCCTGGAGGTTCAGCTGCCAGGACACGCCGAAGCGGTCGTTGACCCAGCCGAACCGGGCGCTGAAGCCGTACGCGCCCACGGGCATCAGTTCCCGGCCCTGGTCGGCGAGGGCCGCGTAGAGCCGGTCCAGCTCGGCCGCGGTCCCGCACTCCACGAAGAGGGAGACCGCCGGAGTGAAGCCGAACTCGTGCTTGACGTAACTGTCGATGCACATGAACCGCTGTCCGGCGAGCGCGAACGTGGCGCGCAGCACCGTGCCCTCCTCGCCCGGGCCCTCGGGACCGTAGCGGGTGATGTCGACGACCTCGGAATCCTCGAAGAGGGAGGTGTAGAAGGTCAGCGCCTCCTCGGCCCTGCCCTCGAACATCAGGAACGTGGTGATCTTCTGCGGTGCCGAGGCCATCGAGCCGGTCCTCCGGGTGACGGGGCGGGTGCGGGTACGGGTACGGGTACGGGTGCTTCGCGGCCGAGGGTAGGACACGGCACCGACAACGGCTCCCGCGACGCGCGACGCGGCAGGTGCCAGCCAGGAGGGTGGTCGTGGTCGGCGGATGAGAGGGGTCCTGAACGGGGACGGGCAGGCCCGCCTACTGTCGGTCACGCGCCGTCCGTTCGGGCCGCGCACCGTTCACACAAGAGGTCTGCCCTTCATGAGTCTCAGCATCCGCAACCGGATCGCAGGAACCGTCACCGCCGTCACCGTCGGCGAGGCCATGGCGGCGGTCAAGGTCCGCCTGGAAGGGGGCCAGGACATCACCGCGGCCATCACCGCCGACGCCGTCAAGGACCTCGGCCTCGCCGCGGGCTCCGCGGTCACGGCCCTGGTCAAGGCCACCGAGGTGGCCCTGGCCACCGGAGCGGTGGAGAACATCTCCATCCGCAACCAGCTCACCGGCACCGTCGTCGACGTGGCCGCCGGCCCGGCCATGGCGGTGGTACGCGTGGACGTGAACGGCGGCGGCCTGACCGCGGCCGTCACCGCCGAAGCCGTCGAGGCGCTGGGCCTGGCCGCCGGCTCGTCCGTCGTGGCTCTGATCAAGTCGACCGAGATCTCCCTCGCCACGGCCTGATCCGTCCTCAGATGTCCGGTGCGGCCAGCGCACCGAACCACACGTGGGTGACCGCGCTGACGTAGCGCGCCCCGCACCGGTCCGACGGGACCACCAGCTGCGCCCCCGCCTCGTCGAGGTCCTCGCCGTCGAGGCGGGTCGCCAGCAGCACCGGGCTGTCGCGGAAGTCGGCGTCCAGCTCGGCCCACGCCAGCACGCTGTGGTGGCCGTCGCCGCCGCTGACGGCGAGCAGGAACCGGGACCGGTCCTTGCGGCGGTCCGCGTCGTAGGCCGGGCCGGCCCCCGCGACCACGTCGCGCAGCAGCGCTCCCTCGAAGACGTGACGCTGCGGACCGTTGGTTGCGCAGTCGAACACCACCTCCGCGCGGTGCTGTTCCCATCCCCGAAGGTCCGCGACGCTCAGCGTCGCCGGGTGGTCCAGGTCCCCGTGCAGCATGAATGTGGCCATGGCAGTGCGATGCCCAGGAACCCTCCCTCCGGAAACGTATCTGCCACCCGCATCTCACGATGTGACTGGCAATTCGGCGGCTTCTACGCGGGCTCGGCTTGCATTCTCTGCCACACCACGTCCCGGGTCACCGGCAACCGTGTGAACCGCACCCCGGTGGCGTCCCGCAGGGCGTTGGCGAAGGCCGGGGCCACGGGGTTGAAGGGGCTCTCGCTCATCGACTTGGCGCCGAGCGGGCCGATGGCGTCCGAGGTCTCCATGAAGTGCACCTCGGTACGCGGGACGTCCGCGTACTGCGGAAGGCGGTAGCGGCGGAACGTCGCCGTGGTCACCTCGCCGCGCTCGTCCACCCGTACCGTCTCGAAGAGGGTCGCTCCGAGCGCCTGGGCCACGCCTCCCTCCACCTGGCCGCGGCACTGCATCGGGTTCATGACCTTGCCGGCGTCCGCCGCGTGCACGCTGCGCAGGATCCGCATCTCGCCGGTGTCCGGGTCGACCGCCAGACGGAACCACTGCGCGTTGAAGGCGACCGAACGCGGCGAGCCGCTCCAGTGGCCGTCCGCCGCGATCTCGTCCAGCCTGCCCGCCTGGTACGCGGCCTCGTACAGCTCCTTGAGGGTGACGACGCGGCCCGCGCAGTCGAAGGCCTCCGCCCCCAGCACGCACAGGTGCCGGGCCACGCCGGTGTGGCGGGCCGCGAAGGTCTTCAGGCGCTGCGCGAGGGAGTCGGCCGCCAGCATCACGGCCTTGCCCGCCACCACCGTGCCGGCCGAGCCGAACGCGCCCGTGTCGTGGCGGACCACGTCGGTGTCGGACTGGCGGACCGCGATCCGGTCGACCGTGGTGTTCAGCGCGCCGGCGGTGATCTGCCGGTGGACGGTGGTCGTGCCGTTGCCGAACTCGGCGGTGCCCACCGCGATGTCGTACGTGCCGTCGCGCAGCAGGGTGACGCGCGCGTCGGCGAAGTGGCCGCCCGGGGGACCGGTCGCGATCATCGCGACCGCCGAGCCGGTGCCGGTGAGCCAGCCCTCCGGCACGTCCTCGTGGCTCGTGTCCTCGGCGACGGCCCTGCGGATGACGTCCATGCACTGCTTCATCCCGTACGAGGCGATGAAGAGGTCCGGTTCGTGGCCGATCGGGGTGACGATGTGGTCGCCGGCACCGATGACGTTCTTCTCGCGCAGTTCGAGCGGGTCCATGCCGAGCCTGACGGCGAGTTCGTCCATCACCGATTCGAGGGCGAAGAGGACCTGGCCCAGGCCGTAGCCGCGGAACGCCCCGGCCGGCACGCCGTTGGTGTAGACGGAGTACGCCTCCACCTCCTTGTTCGGCGCCTTGTAGACGGCGAAGGACTCGCCGACGCTGTGGAACATGACCGCCGGGCCGTGGTTGCCGTAGGCGCCGGTGTTGGAGACCACGCGGATGCGCAGCGCGGTCAGGGTGCCGTCGGACCTGGCCCCGATCCTGATGGTGATCTTGAAGGGGTGGCGGGTGGTGGCCCCGTGGAACTGTTCGGCCCGGGTGAACTCCAGCTTCACCGGGCGCCGCAGCTTCAGGGCGGCGAGGACCACGATGTCCTCGGTCAGCATCTCCTGCTTGCCGCCGAAGCCGCCGCCCACGCGGCCCGCGACGACGCGGACCTCGTCCTCGCCCAGGTCGTACAGGGCGCACAGCGCCCGCCGGGTCAGGAACGGCGCCTGGGTGGAGGAGCGGACGGTGATGCGTTCGCCGTCGCCCTCCTCCTTCGGTTCGAAGTACGCGACGCTGCCGTGGGTCTCCAGGCTGGCGTGCTGCACGCGCTGGGTGTGGAAGGTCTCCTCGTATACGACGTCCGCCTCGGCATAGCCCCGCTCCATGTCGCCGATGGTGTGGTGGACCTCGCCGCACACGTTGTTCCCGGCGCGGGCGATCCCCGACTCGGGCCCCTTGGGGTGGAGCACGGGGGCACCCGGGAGCATGGCCTCCTCCGGGTCGATGACGTACGGCAGTTCCTCGTACGTGACGACCACACGGCGGCAGCCCTCTTCGGCGGCCTGCTCGCTGTCGGCGACCACCGCGGCCACGCGCTGGCCGACGAAGCGCACCACGTCGTCCAGGACGCGGGTGTCCATCGGGTCCTCGGTGGGATGCTCGTGCCGCGCCGAGGAGTAGAGCCGGTCGGGCGCGTCGTGGTGGGTGAACACGGCGTGCACACCGGGGACCTGCAACGCCTCGGTGGTGTCGATGGAGACGATCCGGGCGTGCGGGTGCGGCGAGCGCAGCAGCTTCATGTGCAGCAGCCCCGGCACCTCGACGTCGAAGGTGTAGCGCGCGGTGCCGGTGACCACCTGGGGGCCGGCGGGCGCACCGAGGCTCCTGCCGACCGCCTCGCCCGCGCAGGGGCTCTCGGTGTGCTTGACGCCGCGCACCGCGTCCTCGATGGCGCGGTAGCCCGTGCAGCGGCAGATGTTGCCCTTGAAGGCGCGCGGGAGGTCCTCCAGCTTGCCGTCGTCGTGCGCGGTGCCCCGCTCGGCCCGGAGGGCGGAGGTGGTCATCAGGAACCCGGCGGTGCAGAAGCCGCACTGGAAGCCCTGGGCGTCGAGGAACTGCTGCTGGACGGGGTGGAGTTCGCCGTCCGCCCTGGCCAGGCCCTCGACGGTGGTGACGGCGCGGCCCCGGGCGCGGACGGCCGGGTACAGGCAGCTGTGCACGGGCTGCCCGTCCACGTGGACGGTGCAGGCACCGCAGTCGCCCTGGTCGCAGCCCTTCTTCACGCCGAACCAGCCGCGCTCGCGCAGATAGGTGCGCAGGCACTGGCCGGCGCGCGGCTCGGTGCCGAAGCGCTGCTCGTTGATCTCGATCTCGTACGTCATCGGTGTTCCTCGGGGGTAGCTCGCGGCGGATCTCCTCGGCCTGGAGCAGGGCCATGTGCCGACGCCAGGCGGGCAGGCCGTGGATGTCGTCGAACCACTCGTCGGCCCGGACGGTGCCGTCGATCGCCGCGCGCAGTTCGGCGGCGGTCGGCGGCAGCGCGAACCAGAAACGGAAGGGTCGGGTGGTGGCGGCGCTGACGGTGACCGCGAGGGAGCCGTCCGCGGGGTCGCTCGCGCCGATGACGAGGGAGCCGGAGCGTCCGAGTCCGTAGAGGGAGGCCTGCCGGAAGGCCGTACGGCAGTCCAGTGCCCGCGCGGGAAGCCGTACGGAGCGCAGCAGCTCCCCGTCGCGCAGCACCTTGGTGCCGGCGCCGGTGATGAAGTCGGGGACGGGCAGCCGGCGCGTGGCACCGTCCTGGCCCTGGAGCAGGACGGTGCCGTCGAGGGCGGCGGTGAGGGAGATCATCGGGCCGGCCGGGAGGCCGTTGCAGAGGTTCCCGCCGACGGTGGCCATGTTCCAGATCTTGAAGCTGGCGAGGAACGCCCGGCAGCACTGCTCGAAGAGCGGGGCGGCGGTGGTCGGCAAGGTCCGGGCGAACCGCGAGAGTTCCGTGATCGTGCAGGTCGCGGCGATGTCGAGGGATCCGTCGGGCTGCCAGGACAGGGGCGGCCAGCCCATCCGGGACAGGTCGACCAGGCGGCGGACGTGCGGCTGCGGCTCGGAGAAGAGGTAGGTGCCCCCGCCGAGCCAGGCGTCGCCCGGGCGCCAGGGTTCGCGATGCCGCGCATCGCGCACGTCGAGCACCGTGTGGAGATCCAATTCGCGCCACCAGCCTTTCCGGCCTGACATGGGGTTTCAGCCAGTGAAGCAACGGGGGAGGGGGCGGGACGACTGGTCCCGGGCACGGAATCCAACGAGTCGGGAGAGCCGGTGTCTGGAGGATCGACCAAGAGCCTGATCGGGCGATGTGCCTAGCATTTACTATGTCCAGGCCTCTGTTTGCCTCGCGAATGTGGGCAGCCGCCTACCGCTGGGAGTTACCGCCATGCACGTCCACGACCTGCTCCAGCTCGACAGCCTCGGCCTCAGCCTGCTCTGGGGCGAGGAGGCCCTTCTCGGCCAGGAGGTCGTCGGGGTCACCGCCACCGACCTGGAGGAGCCGGGTCGCTTCCTCGGGCCCGGCGAGCTCGTGCTGAGCGGCCTGGTGTGGTGGGCCGACGGCGACGCCGCCAAGGCGGACCGTTTCGTCTCAGCCCTCGCCGAGGCCGGGGCGACCGCCCTGCTGGCCGGGGAGGAGACCCACGGCCGGGTACCGGACGCACTCGTCGCCGCCTGCCGCAGCCACCGGGTGCCGATCGTCGCCGTGCCCGCCCGGACCAGCTTCCGGGCCGTGACCGAAGCGGTGTACCTGCGCCAGTGGGGCGACCTCAGCCGCCGCCCGACCCGGCTCTTCGCCCTGCCGGAGAACGTGCGCGCCGAACTGAGCCGGCTGGTGGAGGACGGCGCCGGCCCGGCCGAGCTGCTGGACCGGGCGTGCGCCCACCTGGGCCGGGTCGCCTGCTACCTGCTGACCGCGAGCGGCCGCACGGTCGCCCGGACGCCCTCGGCGCCCGAACTCCCGGCCCGGCAGGCCTCGGCCGCCGCGGCGCGGGGCGGAGTGTGGCTGCGGATCGAGGCGGAGAGCTCCCCGTACGACGCCTGGCAACTGCACGTGCCGGAACCGGACGTGGCACCGCCGCGCGTGCTCCACGAGATCGCCGACGTCCTCGCCCGGTGCCGCGAGGGGCAGGTCCGCCGGCTCGCCGCGGACCGGCCGGCCGGCCGGGAGCTCATCGGTGTGCTGGAGGGGACCCCGGCCGTCCCCGCCCGGGCCCCGGCCCCCGCCCAGGCCGCGGCCGACACGGGAGCGCTGGAGAAGGCGCTCGCCGTCGCCGGTCTGCCCGCGGGCGGCCCGTACCGGGTCCTGGTCGCCACCTGTGGCGACGCCCTGGCGGAGGGACTGGCGCACCTGGACGGCGCCGCCCACGCCGTCGGCCGGTCCGTGGCCGTGCTGCACGACGACCCGGCATCCGGGTACGACGCGGTGGACCGGCTGCGCGCCGTGTGGCCGCTGCTCCAGCAGTGCGGGGACGGGCAGACGCCGCTGCGGCTGGGCGTGGGGGCCCGCACCGAGGGCGCGGAGGGGCTGCGCGCCTCCCTCAACCAGGCCAGGTTCGCGCTGACCGCGGCGGACGAAGCGGCAGCGGTGCGCGAGGTCGAGCAACTGGACACCCTCGGCCGGCTCATGGCGGGGATCCCGCCGGAGGTGCGGACGGTCTTCGGCACCCGCATCCTCGGGGCGCTGGGGGACGGGATGCTGCGCGAGACCCTGGAGGTCTTCCTGGCGAACAACTGCTCCTGGGCGCGCACGGCCGAGGCGCTCCACCTGCACGTCAACACGGTCCACTACCGGATCGAGCGGGTGGAGACCCTCACGGGCCGGGACCTGTCCCGCCTCGACCACAAGCTGGACCTGTACGCGGCACTGCGCTGCGGCTGATCGATCCGCAGCGAGGTCAACCCGCCCGCCAGCAGCGGCACTTGTGGTCGCGGCTTCGGGTTCTACCGGGGTGCGACTGCCGGTGCGCCGGGATAAGGTCCCCCCACGTCCCGCACGTGCGAGTACTCAAGGGGGAGATCAGCCATGAGCAGTACGGAAAGCGCCAGACACGAGGGGTTCACGGCCGAGGAGCGGGCCGCGATGAAGGACCACGCCCAGGAGCTGAAGACGGCGGCGCGGCGCGGCTCGCGCGCGGACAAGGCGGCGGCCGCCGAACAGGACGTGCTCGCGAAGATCGCCGAGATGCAGGACTTCGATCGGATCATGGCCGAGCGCGTCCACGCCGTCGTCAGGTCCAGTGCCCCGTCGCTCGCGCCGAAGCTCTGGTACGGGATGCCGTCCTACGCCCTGGACGGGAAGGTCGTCGTCTTCTTCCAGAGCGCGGAGAAGTTCAAGGCCCGGTACGCCACCCTCGGGTTCAGCGACCTGGCGAAGCTGGACGAGGACACCATGTGGGCGGCCGGCTTCGCCCTGACCGAGGTGACGCCCGAGGTGGAGGAGCGGATCGCCGCGCTCGTGAAGCGGGCGGTGGGCTGAGCGGCGGCCGCGCGGACCGGCCCGGTCCGCGCGGCACCGGCGTCAGTAGGTGGGGCAGATGTTGGCCTGCACGGTGGCGAGGATGAGCGCGCTCTTGGTCGGGCCGAAGCCGCCCGGGTGGCCGGGGCCGGTGAAACGCTGCTCGACCTGGGCCACGCGCTTGGTGGGATCCTTCTCGTCCTTCATGGCGGCGCACTGGTCGCGTCCGCGGCTGATGGCCTTGTCCTCCTTGCCGTTCACGATCTCGGGGTCGATGCCGTTGAGCGTGGCGAGGTAGATGGTGCGCTTGTCGCCGGTGGGCTCGGGCGGCACGCCAGGGGCGTCCGCGGGGCCGGTGGCCGCGGTGGGCGCGGCCGACGGGGTCGTGGCGACCGGCGTGGGTCGGGCGTCGGTCTCGGGCTCGGGTTCGCTGGTGCAGCCGGTGAGGACGAGGAGCGTGACAGCGGCCAGCAGCGTGACGGTTTGAGGTGTGCGCATCAGGACATGGTGGGTGCCGAGTGGTGCGGATCGTGTGCCCTGTGACGCACCTGTGACGCGCGATCTCACGGCAGGGCGGTCCGTGGGGCACCGTCACGACCACCGTGCGGCCGTCGGGGTCGGTGAGCGCGTGCCGGCCGGGCGTGAGCCCGTCGCCCGCCGGCGCAGTCAGAGCGAGGCGCGGGGCGCCGGTCTCCGGCCGGTGCGTCGCCGGTGAGAGCTCCGGCACGGCTCCGTCGGTGAACGTCGCCGCGTCGTGCTGCGGGCCGCTGTCGTGCTGCTCCGGTACGAGGCCGGGCCCGAGGCCGGCGCAGCCGGTTGCGCCGCCGTGACGGGGCGCGGGCCCGAAGCCGCTCCGACCGGTCAGGGGCGGGCCGGGGGCATGTCGTAGGTGACCCACATCGTGCGGGTGGCCACCTGGTCGTACTTGGCCCTCGCGCGGTGGTTGTCGTCGGCGGTGATCCAGCGGACCACGCTCCAGCCCCGCTCGGCCGCGCGCTCGCGCAGGGCGCCGAGCAGCAGGTCCGCGGCGCCCGAGCCGCGGTGTTCCGGGGCCACGAAAAGATCGTCGAGGAAGCAGCCGGTCGTCGCGGAGAGCGGCCGGGCGAAGGGGCGGTAGTGCGCCAGGCCGAGGAGCCGGCCGGCGGAGTCCTCGGCCACCAGGGCGCTGACCTCGTGGTCCGGGTCGGTCACCCACGACCACACCGTGGCGGCGGCCTCCTCGGTCTGCTGCACCTGGTAGAAGTCGGCGTAGCCGCGGTACAGGGCGCGCCACTGCGCGAAGTCCCCGGGCCGTACGGCGCGCACGGTGATGTCGGACATGGGGCTGGACTCCTGGGATCGAGGGGTGCGGAGAATCGATCATGCGGGAGTCCGGCCGGTGGGGCAGCTGCCACGGTGTCGAAACGGGGACGGCCGCATCGCCACCGTGGACGATGGCGCCCGGCGCCCGGCCCGCTTCCTTCACCCGGGCGCTGAAGACGCCGGCACGGTCGTCCGAGGGATGACCGCGCACCATCTCATCAAGGACGCCTACCGGTTCAGGCGGGCGACGCGGTGCGCGTGCATGCGGGTGCCGGTGGCACGCGGACGCGCTGCCACACCGCGCCGGGCGGAGCCCCACCCGTCAGCCGTGTTCACAATTTTGCGGGTCACACACCTAGGGGGTGCTGATGTTGACGAGCCAGGTGATGCCGAAGCGGTCCGTGCACATGCCGAAGACGTCACCCCACATCTGCTTCTCCAGCGGCACCGAGACCGTGCCGCTGCCGGAGAGCCGGTCCCAGTAGCCGCGCAGCTCGGCGTCGTCGTCGCCGCTCAGGCTCACCGAGATGTTGTTGCCCGGGTCGTGCCGGGTCCCCGGAGGGTTGTCGGCGCCCATGAGCGTGAAGCCGCCGGTGGTCTCCAGCATGCCGTGCATGATCTTGCCGGCTGCTCCACCGGCGTCCGCGCCGCCGAAGTCGCCGTACGTGTTCAGCGCCAGCGTGCCGCCGAAGACCTCCTTGTAGAACTCCATGGCCTGCCGGGCGTCACCGTCGAAGCTGAGGTACGGGTTGAGTCGCGAGGGCATGACGTGTTCCCTTCGTGCTGTTCTGCGGTGGTTCTCAGGTTAGGCCAGGCGGCAGCGGCGCGCCGGTAACCGTGGTGGACTCGGCAACGCCCCGTCACCAAGCTGTGAAGCTTCGGCGGGATCCTGGTGCCAGGCCCGCCGGAAAAGGCCCGGGCCGGCCCGCGCTCGTCGCGCCTCATCAGGGGGAACACCATGAGCACCGTTCGCAGAACCGCCGTCGCCCTCGCCGCCCTGTCCGCGCTGGCCCTGACCGCCTGCGGGCCCACCGGGGACGACGCCGCCGGGGGCACCGGCACGCCGTCCGCCGGCACGACCCCGAGTGCGACCGCGAGCGCGTCCCCGTCTGGTTCCGCCGCGCCGTCGACGTCCGCGACGCCCGCGGCCAAGCCGTCGAAGTCCGCCGGGTCCCCCGGCGCGGGCGCCCCGACCGACCCCGACTTCGACGTCTTCCCGTGCAGCACCCACGACGTGACCGCCAGCGTGAGCCTCGCGGAGCCCACGACCAGCAGCTACCTGCTCAAGATCACCAACAAGGGGAAGAAGGCGTGCCGGGCGCTCGGGCACCCGGTCGTGACCTTCGGCGGTCTCGACGGACAGGCCACGGAGCGGGGCAAGGCCCCCGGCATCGAGGACGCGATCCGGCTGGAGCCCGGACAGAGCGCCTACGCCGGGCTCATGGGCGGCGCCGTCGACGGCACCGGCAAGACCGTCGACTCGATCGCCATGACCATGAACACCGAGTCCGATCTGGCGCAGACCCCGCTCAAGGCGGCCACCCCGGGCCTGTACGTCTCCGCCACCAAGAACTCCGTGACCCCCTGGGTGGACAACGCGGAAGACGCCCTCAGCCTGTAAGGGCCCTGCCGGCGACGCTGCTCGGGTGACCGTGAACCGGCGAACGCCCGACGCACGTCCGCCGGTTCGCGGTCAACGCGGGCACCTGAGCCGTCTGCGGGACGTGCGCCGCCGTACCCTGGCCGCACCGGACGACCCCGCGCTGCGCGCCGCGTTGGGGCACGCCGCGCACACGCTGTGCGTGCTGATGGGCCGGCGCGACGCCCACGGCGCACTGCTCGCCGCCGAGGAGCGGGTGGCCGCTCACCGGCTTCCCCCGTACGCGGCTCCGGGCGGCCCCGCCTGATCCGCGCCCCCGCCGCCCAACGTCGCCACGGCCGCCAGCAGCCGGTCCCAGAACAGGTCGGCGCGCAGTGCGACGGCCACCCGGGCGTTCGCCGGCCGTCCCAGCGTGCCGTGCAGGTCCACCACGGTGGCCCCGCGCGTGTGCCGGCCGTGGAGTTCGACGGCCACATGGGCGTCCACGCAGGTCACCAGGGCGGGGTCGATGACCCGGGCGACCGCGACCGGGTCGTGCACCGGTGGCGAGGGGAAACCCCACAGCCGCCGGTAGGTCCCGGCGAAGAAGCCCAGCAGCTCGGCGCAGATCCGCCCGAGGCCGGTGTCCAGGGCCTCGAACCGGGCGACGACCTCGGGCGTCGCGACGGCCTGATGGGTGACGTTCAGCCCGCACATGGTCACCGGTACGCCGCTGCGGAAGACGATGTGCGCGGCCTCCGGGTCGGTGTGGATGTTGAACTCGGCGGCCGGGGTCCGGTTCCCCCGGTCCGTGGACCCGCCCATCAGCACGATCTCCCTGATCCGGCCCGCCAGCTCGGGGTACCGGGTCAACAGCAGGGCGATGTTCGTCAGCGGCGCCGTGGGCACCAGGGTGACCGGCTCCGGGTGCCCGGCGAGAACGCGCCGCAGCAGCTCCACCGCGTGCTCGGGCTCGGCCGTCAGGGACGGTCGGGGGAAGCGGGGGCCGTCCAGCCCGGACACCCCGTGCACGTCCTCGGCCACCCGCAGCGGCTCCACCAGCGGACCCGCGCACCCGGCGGCGACCGGGACGCCGGTGATGCCGGCGACGGTGCACACCCGCAGGGCGTTCAGGGTGGTCTTCTCCACGGTCTGGTTGCCCGCCACCGTGGTGATCGCCAGCAGGTCCACCGCCGGGTCGCCCGCGGCGAGGAGGATCGCGAGGGCGTCGTCGTGCCCGGGATCGCAGTCGATGACGACGGGGACCGGGACGGGAACGGCAGCGCTCACGACGGACACCTCTCCTCGGACCGCCGCCTGCGCGGCGCGGGCCACCTGGTCGGCTCCCGCGTCCAGTGTGCGCACCGAGACGCCCGAAGGGGCGCAGAATGGCCGGTTTGACCGGGTTGTGTTAGGAGTGGGTCCGGTGGGGCAACCGCCCCTCGACGGGCCCGGACGCCGGGGCGGAGACCTGAGGAGCGGTGCGATGACCACGAACAGCCGTGACGTGTTCGGGGCGCCCTGCTGGGTCAACCTCACGGCCCCCGGACTCGCGGAGGCGGAGGAGTTCTACGGCGGCGTCCTGGGCTGGACGTTCCGTGCCACCCGGCTCGGCGAGAACTTCCGCGTCGCGCTGCTCGACGGCAGGCCCGTCGCTTCCGTCGGGGCACTCGGCCCGACGTCCGGCGTGCCGACCGCGTGGACGCCCTACTTCGCCGTCGACGACGCGGAGGTGACCTCGGCCCGCGTGCGGGAGCGGGGCGCGACGATGGCGGTCGGGCCGCTCGCCTTCGCCACCGGCAGGGCGGCGCTGGCCGCCGACCCGTCCGGAGCGGTCTTCGGCTTCTGGGAGGGCGAGGTCGTCCCGGAGTGGCACGCCGGGCAGGAGGACGCCGCGGCCTGGGTCGAGCTGCGCACCCGCGACGCGTTCGCCGCCGCGGTCTTCTACGGGGAGGTCCTGGACTGGGCCTGCGACCGGCCCGGCTGCTGCGACGTCGCGTACGAGGACGACCACGTGGTGGTGCGCCGGGGCGGCCAGACCGTCGCGCGGATCGACGCCGGAGCCGTGGAGAACGCCCCCGACCCGCAGGTCCGGCCCCGCTGGCACGTCCACTTCGCCGTGGCCGACCTCGACGGCGTCGTCGACCGGGCGGTCCGCCGCGGCGGCGCCGCCGCGACCCCCGTACGGTCCACCGGGGCGGACCGCCGGGTCACCCTCCGGGACCGGACCGGGGCCCTGTTCACCGTCAGCGAGGCCGTCGGCTGAGCCCCGCCCGGCGCCGCCGTCAGCCCGCCGGAGCCAGCTCCCACAGCCGGTGGTCCCAGCCGATGTCGCGGCGCGAGGCGACGCGCAGTCCCGCCAGCGCGGCCAGCCGCTCGAAGTCCGACTCCGCGCGCACGCCCGAACCGAACGCCGCCTTCAGGCGCAGGTGGTGCAGGGCCGCCTCGGTGTCCAGCTCGATGCCGTCCGCCCCCTCGACCTGTTCGACCAGCAGCAGCGCGCCGTCCCCGGGCACGGCGGCCGCGTGCTCGCGCAGCGCGAGCACCGCGTCCTCGTCGGGCAGCTGCTCCAGCAGCCTGCACAGCAGTACGGTGCGGTCGCCCGCCGGGACCGCCCCGCTGGTCGGCACCAGCTCCACGCGGTCGCGCACGGCGGAGTCCAGCACCCGGTCGGCAACCGTGCGCAGCGCCGACGGCAGCCCGGCCACGCGGACCCGCAGGCCGGGGAAGGCCGCGGCGAGGGAGCCCGCCACGGCGCCGGCACCGGGGCCCGCCAGCGTGACCGACTCCGCGGCGGCCCAGTCGTACCCGGTGCGCACCCCGGGGGCGATCCACAGCGCTTCGTCCTCCACGGCCTCCCGCGCGGACGCGCCCAGCCGCTCGTCCGCGGCGAGAGCCACGGCGAGAGGGGCGCCGGACGCGGTACGGAACCCGGCCCGGCCCGTGCGCAGCGTCTCGTGCAGGCCGGACAGCGACAGGTCCAGCGCGGCGTGCGCCCCGCGCAGGTCGTACTCCTCCAACGAGTGGTCGTCCTCGACGAGTTCCTCGCCGACCGGGGTCAGCCGGTAGCCGTCCGGGCCGGCCGCGAGGACCTCCAGCTCGACGAGGTAGGCGAGGAGCGCCGCCAGCGTCCGCGGGTCGGTGCCGGAGCGGTCGGCCAGCCCGGCCGCCGTACGCACGCCCTGCCAGACCAGGTCGACCAGTCCGACGGTCACCGCCGCCCGGATGGCCAGGCCCGGTGCCAGGTCGGTGAGTTCGTGCAGCCGCTCGTGCGGGTCGACCTCTTCGGTGGCGTCGGCGGGCTCCGCCTCCGCGGCCCCGGCGGCCGGGACGGCCGCGGGCACGGCCGGCACGGGCGCGTCGGTGCGCCGCCAGTAGCCGGTGATGTGGGTCTGCTCGCGCGGCACCTTGCGCTCCACCGCCAGGTGGCGGCGGATGCCCTTCAGGGTCACGGCCTCCCCGGCCGCCCAGGCGAAGACGGTGCCGGGCAGCCACTCCATGGCGCGCACGGCGCGCTCCAGCAGGTCGGTGGTGCCGGCCGGGGCCCCGTCGCGCACCAGCCAGGTGACCTCCGCGTCGGCGCGGGTGGGCAGGTCCTGGCGGTGGCTGTCCTCGCCGACCTCGATGAACACCCGGGCCCGGGTGCCCTCGGGCATCTCCGCCAGCCAGCGGCCGATCGCCGGGAGCGCGGTCTCGTCCCCGAGGACCAGCAGCCAGTCGGCGCCCTCGGGGTGCCGGTGCGACATCTTCGGGCCGGCGATCCAGGTGACGTCGCCGGGCACGGCCGCCCGCGCCCAGGCCGAGGCCACTCCGCCGGCGTGGTTGACGAAGTCGAAGTCGATCTCGCCGGCCCGCGGGTCGTAGCGCACCGGCGTGTAGTCCTTGGTCAGCGGCCGGGCGTCGGCGGGCCAGTCCAGGCTGGAGACGTTCTGACCCGGAAGCACCGGGGCGTCCGCGCCGTCCTCGGCGAAGAAGAACTTGACGTGGTCGTCGAAGCCTTCGCTGCTCAGTTCCGGCAGGTCCAGCCCGTCCTTGTGGAACGCTCCCAGCTGGGGGCCGCCCAGGGTGACCCGCCGCATGCCCGGCGTCACGTCGGCGACGCGCAGCACCGTCAGCTGCCGCAGCACGATGGGGAAGGTGACGACGGAACGGGGGTTGCGGGTGGACATGACGGGCTCCTCACGTGGCGGGACTTCGGTGGTGTGCGGCCGGCGTACCGCCGGCCCGGCCGGTCCCGCGGCAGCGGGGACCGGCCGGGCCCTACGGTCCGGCCCTGACGGCGCGGCGGCCGTACGCTCCGGCTACTGGCCGGCGACGGCCTTCTGCAGCAGCGGCGTCAGCTGCTCGGTCGCCCACGACGCGTTGAGCGCGTCGGGGTAGGCGATGGCGGAGGCCAGGTTGTTGTCCGAGGGCACCACCTGGAAGTGCTTGCCCTTGACGGCGTTCAGCGACTGGAACAGCTTGTTGCCCTCCAGCTCCGCCGGGCTGATCACACCGCGGTCGCCGAAGGGGTAGGTGACGAGCAGGACGTCGGCGTCGAGCTGGTCGAGGTTCTCCAGGCTGATGCCGTTCTTGTCGGGCCCGTAGTTCTTCGCCTTGTCGGTCTTGACGAAGCCGAGCTTCTCGAAGACGCCCGGGTCCTGGGCCCCGTAGGACATGAAGCTGATCTGCTCGGGGTGGACGACCGCGTAGGTGTACGTCTTGCCCTTGAACTCGGGGTGGGCGGCGGCCGCGTCCGCCGTGGTCTTCTCGCTCGCCCTGATGACCTCCTCGGCCCGGGCCTCCAGGCCGAGGGCCTGGGCGGCCCGGCGCAGGCGCTCCTGCCAGGTGAGGGTGTCGGCCTGCGGCTTGTCGGTGTAGGTCACGACGGGGGCGATCGGCGCGAGCTTGGCGTAGTCCTTGTCCATCTCCCAGGTGTTCATGCCCAGGATGATGTCGGGGGCCTCGGCGGCGATGGCCTCGTAGGCGGTGCCGTCGGTGTCGTCGTACGTCTTCAGCTTGCCGGCCTTCAGACCGTCGATGGCGCGCTGCTTGAACTGCGGTACGGGGGAGCCGTCCTCGACGTCGGGGGTGATGACCGGGACGATGCCCAGCGCGAGGGCGATCGAGGTGTCGCCGTCGGAGACGGTGGCGACCTTGACCGGCTTCTTCTTGACCTCGGTCGTGCCCCAGGCGTTCTTCTGGCTGACGGTCTTGAAGGAGCCCTCGGCCCCGGCGGAGGCGGCCGGCTTGTCCGAGCCCTTGTCGTCGGTGCCCCCGCCGCACGCGGCGAGCAGGGCCAGCGAGAGCGCGGCGGCGGTGGCGGTGGCGGCGCGCCGCAGACGACGGGCGGGGGTGGTGCGGGTTCTGGCGTGGGTGGACAAGGGGGTTTCTCCTATGCGGGGTTGCGGTGCCGGCGGCCGAGCGGGAATATCTGCGGCCGGTCGGATCGGGGGTGGGGGACGACGAGGCAGTCGAGGCCGAACACCTCGGCGACGGTCTGCTCGGTGAGGACCTCGTGGGGGCTGCCCCGGCGGACGATCCGGCCGTCACGCATGGCGACGACGGTCGAGGCGTACAGGGCGGCCTGGTTGAGGTCGTGGGAGACCAGGACGATGGTCCGGCCGGTCTGCTCGTTCAGGTCGGCGAGCAGGTCCATGACCTCGATCTGGTGCGCGATGTCGAGGTAGGTGGTGGGTTCGTCGAGGAGCAGGGTGGGGGTCTCCTGCGCCAGGGCCAGGGCGATCCACACGCGCTGGCGCTGGCCTCCGGAGAGCTGGTCCACGGGCCGGCCGATGAGCTCGGCGGTGCCGGTGGCCTCCAGGGCCTCGGCGACGACCATGTCCTCCGCGGGGTTCGCGCGCTGCCCGAACCGCTGGTGCGGGTGGCGGCCGCGGCGGACCAGGTCCCCGACGGTGATGCCCTCGGGGGCGATCGGGGTCTGCGGCAGGATGCCGAGGCGGCGCGCGACTTCCCGGGTGGGGAGCGCGTGGATGTCCCGGCCGTCGAGGAGCACCGCGCCGGAGGCCACCGGCAGCAGCCGGGCCATGGACTTCAGCAGGGTGGACTTGCCGCAGGCGTTCGGGCCCACCAGGGCGGTGATCCGGCCCGGTTCGATCTCCAGGGACAGGTCGTCGACGACGGTCCGCCCGTCGTAGCCCGCGGTCACCGCGCGGGCCGCCAGGGCGGACGGGGCGGGCGGGGCGGGACGGTCCGCGGCGGGGTGGTCCTTGACGGGGTGGCTCATGAGGGGGCTCCTTGCCCGCGGCGCAGGATCAGCAGGACGAAGTAGGGGGCGCCGATCAGCGCCGTGACGGCCCCGGTGGGCACGGGTGAGATCACCGGGCCGTGCTGGGCCAGTACGTCGGCGGCCAGGACGATCACCGCTCCGACCGCGGGGGCCAGGGCGAGGGCGCGCTCGGTGCCGGCGAGCCGGGCCGCGACGGGACCGCTGACGAGGGACACGAAGCCGATCGGGCCGGTGACGCTCGTCGCCAGCGCGGCCGCTCCGGCGCCCAGCAGCAGGGCCGCCGTGCGCGCCGCGCCCACCCGGGTGCCGAGGCCGGAGGCCAGGTCGTCGCCCAGGGACATCGAGGCGAGCGGGCGGTACAGCCCGGCCGCGCAGGTCCCGCAGACGGCGAGGGCGACGGCGAGCGTGGTCACCCCCTCCCAGGTGGCGCCGCTGACGCTGCCGACCAGCCAGCGCATGACCTGGGCCAGGCCCTGCTCGCCGGCCATCGTGAACAGGTAGTTGGTGTAGGCGGTGGCGACGGCGGCCAGGCCGATGCCGATGACGACCAGCCGGTGGGTGTCCACCGTGCCGCCCTGCCGGCTCAGCAGCAGCACGGCGCCGACCATGACGAACGCCCCGGCGACGGCCGCGGCCTCCACCCCGTAGGGGATCGCCGGTACGAGGAGCAGCACGGTGACGGCGCCGGCCCCGGCCCCGGCCGAGATGCCGACCACGTCGGGGGTGGCCAGCGGGTTGCGGATCAGTCGCTGGTAGAGCGCGCCGGCCAGTCCGAACAGCGCGCCGCCCAGCAGGGCCGCGAGGGCCCGGGGCAGCCGGATGCGGTGGATGACGTAGTCGGCGAGCCCGGTCCGCAAGCCGAACGCGGCGGGCAGCACGTCCCCGGCGGGGATGTTGCGCAGCCCGCCCAGCAGGACGGAGGCCCCGAGCAGGGCCAGGAGCATGAGGACGAGCAGGATCCAGGCGCCGGCCAGCCGGCGGTTCGCCGCACGCCGGGCGGCGGCCAGCAGTGCGGCGGTGGCGGCCGGCCCGTCGCGGCGTACCGGCGGCGCGGAGCCGGGGTCCGTCTGCGCGGCGGTGCGGGACGGGGCGGGCCCGTCCGTGAGCACGGGGTTGTTCGACATGGCCCTCACATCCGCACCAGGTCGCGGCGGCGGGCGAGCCACACGAAGAAGGGCGTTCCGACGATGCCGGTCATCACCGACACCTGCACCTCGCCGTGGTCCAGGACCACCCGGCCCACGGTGTCGGCGCCGATGAGCAGTACGGCCCCGCAGACCATCGACAGCGGCAGCGACCAGCGGTGGTCGGAGCCGACGAGCATGCGCGCGACGTGCGCGGCGACCAGCCCGACGAACGCGACCGGGCCGACGGCGGCGGTGGCGGCCGCGCACAGCAGCACCGCCACGGCGGCGCCGGCCAGTTGGGCCCGCTCCACGCGGACGCCCAGCCCGCGGGCGGTGTCGTCGCCGAGGGCCAGCACGTTCAGGGTGCGGCCCAGGGGCAGGGCGAGGAGCAGCCCGGCGATCACGAAGGGGGCGATCTCGTCCAGTACCTGGGCCCGGCCGGCGAGCTGCCCCACCGACCAGAACCGCAGGCTGGAATACACCACTTCGTCGCGGACGACCAGCAGCGTGACCACGGAGGCGAGGAGCGCGGCCACCGCCACCCCGGCGAGCACCAGGCCGAGCGTGCTGCTGCCGGTCCGGGTACGGGTGCCGATGAGGTAGACGGCGGCGGAGGTGACGGCGGAACCGGCCAGCGCCAGCCAGAAGAACCCGCTCGCGTCGTTCACGTCGAGGAGCAGGATGCCGAGCACCACGCACAGGGCCGCGCCCTGCTGCACGCCGAGGATCCCGGGGTCGGACAGCGGGTTGACCGTCAGGGCCTGCATGACCAGGCCCGAGGCGCCGAGCGCGGCGCCGACGGTGAGCCCGAGCAGGGTGCGTGGGATCCGCTCGGTCCAGAGCACGTCGTGGTCGTAGCCCGTGCCGAACGGATCGAACAGGATCCGCACGACGGACGCCGGCGCGATGTCGCGGGCGCCGAAGCCGATGCCGGCGACCACCACCGCCAGCAGGATCAGGCAGGCGAGCAGTACGACCGGGGCGCCGCGCGCGGCACGGGTCCGTGCGACGGGCGGCGGGGGCGGCGCCGCCACCGGCGGGGCGGATGGGTTCATGGTGGTTCGGGGGCTCCTCACCGGGTTCCACTGGACGGAAGTTAGGTTAGCCTTACCGCAGTGGCAGTCGGTCCAATGCCGGAGGCAGACCGATCGCAGTGAGGGGTCAGATTCAGGCCCTGCCACGTACGGGAGGGAACGCATGACCACGATGACCGCGCACACGACGTCGGACGGCACGCGCCGCACGACCACGCCGCACCGGCGTCCGCGGCCCCGCGCCACCGCGAACCGGCGGCCGGAGCCCGCGCCGGCGATGCCGGCGGTGCTCGCCGACGACAGCCTCATCACCACGGGCGGACACCCGCCGCACGTCCACGACTTCCACCAGTTCCTGTACGTGCCGCTCGGCGCGATCACCGTGTCCGCCCTCGGCCAGGACCACGAACTGACCGCCTCCGTCGCCCTCTGGATGCCGGCGGGCGTCGTGCACAGCGCCCGCTTCGGGCCGGACGCGGTGGTGGTGTCGGAGTCGTTCGACGCGGTGCGGTTCGACCTGCCCTACGCCGAACCCACCCCGGTCAACGTCACGGACGCCCAACGCGCCCTGCTGCTGGGCCGGATGCGCAGCAGCACGGCCGAGCCGGACGACCCCAGGGCGTTCGCCGTGCTGGCCGCCGCGCACCCGGACAGCCTGCCGCTGCCGCAGCCGGTCAGTCCGGCCGCCCTCGCGGTGGCCCGCGGCCTGGCCCGCGATCCCAGCGACGGCCGCACCGCGACCGAGTGGGCGGCCGGCCTCTACACCAGCTCCACCAGCCTGCGCCGGGCGTTCCGCGCGGAGACCGGCATGGCGTTCTCCGAGTGGCGCACCCGGCTCCGGCTCAACCACGCCCTGTACCTGCTGGATCAGGGCCAGTTGGTGGGGCTGGTCGCCGCCCGGGTCGGCTTCGTGAGCACCAACGGATTCATCCTGGCCTTCCGCCGGTACTTCGGCCGTACCCCCGGCTCCTACGTCCAGCAGCAGGCGCCCGGTTCGCCCTGACGGGGCGTCACACCCGGCTCGCGGACGTGGCCGGGGTGGCCTCCGCCCCGGTGCGCCGCCCGCCCGCCACCCGGTCCAGGGCGAACGCGCCCGGACCGGTGAAGACCAGCAGCAGGAAGGCCCAGCAGAACATCGCCGAGGACTCTCCGTTGTTCTGCAGCGGCCACAGCGCGTCGGCCTGGTGGTGCACGAAGTAGGCGTACGCCATCGCCCCGGACGCCAGGAACGCCGCACTGCGCGTGCCCGCGCCCAGCAGCACCAGGCCGCCGCACACCAGCTGGATCACCGCCGCGTACCAGCCGGGCCAGGCCCCGACGGGCACGGTGCCGCCGCCGTGCGCCCCGCCCAGCACGCCGAACAGCGAAGCGGCGCCGTGGCAGGCGAACAGCAGACCGATGACGATCCGGAACAGGCCCAGGGCGTAGGGCTGTACGGACGAGAGACGCTCGGACATGGGGAACTCCTCAAAGGGGGACGTGGGGGCGAGCGGTCGGTGGTGGGGGTGAGGGACGGACGGGGTCCGGTGGGGACCGGAGGTCACCAGGCGGCGGCGACCCGGTCGGCGGCCGTGACGTGGGCGCACCGGCCGGCCGCGTACTCCAGCGCCATCCGGTGGTCCCGGGCGGAGAAGTCCGCGACGGCGTCGGCCACCACGAAGGCCTGGATGTCGCGCATCCACGCGTCGGCGGCCGTCAGCAGCACACCGATGTGCGCGTACACGCCGGTGATGACCAGCTGGTCACGGCCGAGGGCCGCCATCCGCTCGGCCAGGTCGGTGCGGACGAAGGCGCTGTACTTCCACTTGGTGAGCACGCTGTCCGGGGACGAGGGCGTCACAACTTCCGGGATGGCGGCGGCCGTCGGGTCCGCGGGCAGCCCCGGCCCCCAGAAGTCCTGCTGGAGGCCGCGTTCTTCGGCGCTCTGGCCGCCGCGCTGCGCCGTCCACAGCACGGGTACCCCGGCCCGCTCCGCCGCGGCGCGCAGCCGGGCGACCTCCCGCAGCAGGGCGGCGACCGTGGGCGAATCCTCGCCGTACGCGGACAGGAAGTGGTTCTGCAGGTCGTGCACGAGCAGCACCGACCGGGCCGGGTCGGGCTTCCAGCCGACCCGGTTGGCCGGCAGGTCCTCCTCGGCCGGCAGGGGATAGGCGTCGATGCGGGGGAGAGCCATGGGGACGTCCGTTCGTTTGTGTGGTGGGGCAGGGATGGGCCGAAGGGCGGGGTGAGGGGTCTCAGGCCCCGTCCCCGGTGGCGCCGGCGGCCGCGGCGCGCAGGTCCTTCTTGGAGACCTTGCCGACACCCGTGGTGGGGAAGGCGGCGACGAACTCGACCCGGTCGGGCACCTTGTAGGCGGCCAGGCCGCGGCCGCGCAGGAAGGACTTCACGGCGGCGGGGCGCAGCGGCTCCGCGCCGGCCTGCAGGATCACGTAGGCACAGGTGCGTTCGCCGAGGTAGGGGTCCGGTTCCGCGACCACGTTCGCGTCGTGGACGGACGGGTGGGCGAGGATGTGGTTCTCCACCTCCTCGGCGGCGATCTTCTCGCCGCCCCGGTTGATCTGGTCCTTCGCCCGGCCCTCGACGACCAGGTGGCCGGTGGGCAGCGCGCGGACGACGTCGCCGGTGCGGTAGAAGCCGTCGGCGGTGAACGAGCGCGCGTTGTGCTCGGGGGCCCGCCAGTAGCCGCGGATGGTGTACGGGCCGCGGGTCAGCAGGTGGCCGGTGGCCCCCGGCTCCACCTCGCGGTCCTCGTCGTCCACGATCCGGATCTCGTCGTCCGGCGAGACGGGGCGCCCCTGGGTGCCGTTGACCAGCTCCTCGGAGTCGTCCAGCCGGGTGTAGTTGACCAGGCCTTCGGCCATCCCGAAGACCTGCTGCAGCCGGCAGCCGAGGGCCGGACCCGTCCGGCGGGCAGCCTCCTCGGGGAACTTGGCGCCGCCGACCAGCAGGACGTCCAGGCTGCTCAGATCGTGCTCCGTTGCGGCCGCGGCGTCGGTCCACAGCAGCGCCAGCGGCGGCACCAGCCCGGTGATCGTGACCCCTTCGCGCTCGATCAGCGGGAAGGCGGCCTCCGGCGCCGGCTGCGGGCACAGCACCACGCGGCCGCCCGCGTACAGCGCACCCAGCGAACCGGGCGAGGACAGCGGGAAGTTGTGCGCCGCGGGCAGCGCCACGAGGTACACCGACTCGGCGGTGACCCCGCAGATCTCGTTGGAGCCGCGCACCGAGTAGAGGTAGTCGTCGTGCGTGCGGGGGATCAGCTTGGGCACACCGGTGCTGCCGCCCGACAGCTGCAGGAAGGCGACGTCCTGCGGGCGCGGCCGGTACGCGGGCTCCGCGGCCGGTTCCACGGGCACGTCGGCCAGCGCCGTGAACCCGCCCGGGTCCGCGTCCGCCACGAACACGTGCCGCAGCGTGGGCACCTCCGCGCGTACCGCGGCCGCGAGCGTCCGGTGGTCGAAGCCGGCGAGCCTGCCGGGCACGACGTAGGCCACGGCCTGCGTGAAGGAGCAGAAGTAGCCGATCTCCGCCTGCCGGTGGGCGGGCAGCGCGAACACGGGCAGCGCCCCGATCCGGAACAGGGCGAACACCACCTCGAAGAACTCGGCCGTGTTCGGCAGCTGCACCACCACCCGGTCGCCGGCCGAGACGCCCCGGGCGGTGAACCCGGCCGCCATCCGGTCGGCGCGGGCGTCGAGTTCGGCGTAGGTCCACTCCCGGCGCCCGCCGTCCGGGCCGCCCGCCGGATCCACCACGGCCACCCGGTCCGGGTGGGCGGCGGCCCGCTCGCGCAGCACCCCGCCGAAGGTCTCGCCGCGCCAGTAGCCGGCGGCCCGATAGCGCTCGGCGAACGCGGCCGGCCACAGCGGGGCGTCGGGCGACACCGGGACGGACTGCCGGTGCGTGTCGGTCGAGGTCACAGGGAGGCTCCCACGGCGCTGAGGAAGGTACGGAACTTCGCCGCGGTCTCCGCGGTTTCGGCGAGCGGGTCGGACGCGGGCACCACACCGGCACCGGCGTACAGCCGCAGCAGCCCGTCGACGGCCTCGGCGCAGCGCAGGGTGACGACCCACTCGCCGTCTCCGCAGGCGTCCTGCCAGCCGAGCATCCCCGTGTAGAAGCCGCGGTCGAAGGGCTCCACGTCGGCGATCATGCGGCGGGCGGCCGCCGTGGGCGTCCCGCACACCGCCGGCGTCGGGTGCAGCGCGACGGCCACGTCCAGGGCGGTGGTGGCCGGGTCGGCGAGGGTCCCGGTCACGGTGGTCGACAGATGCCACATCGTGGCGGTGCGCACCAGCGCGGGGCGGGCGGGCACGTCCAGGGAGGAGCAGTAGGGGGCCATGGCCCGGCGCACCTGCTCGACGACGACGGCGTGTTCGTGCAGGTCCTTGGCCGAGTCCAGGAGTGCGGCGGCGCGCCGCACGTCCTCGGCCAGGTCCGCGCTGCGCGGGGCCGACCCGGCCAGCGGATTGGCGACGAGCCGCCCGCCGTGGCGGGCCACCAGCAGCTCGGGGCTGGCTCCCAGCAGGGTGCGGCCGGGGCCCACGGGCAGGGCGAAGGTGTGGCCGGACGGGTCGAAGCGGGCCAGCCGGCCGAGCAGCGCGGCGAGGTCGGGCTCGCGGCCGGGTGCGGACACCTCCAGGGTGCGGGCCAGGACGACCTTCTGCGCCTCGCCCGCCGTCATGCGGGCCACGGCCTCGGCGGTGGCCCGGGCGTACTCCTCCGGCGCGGGCACCTCGATGACCTTCCAGTCCAGTGCCTCCGGCGGGTCCGCGGGCAGCGTCACCAGCGGGTCGGCCTGCAGCGGCGGACCGGTACGGACCTGCTCCGGTACCGCCAGGGCGGCGGGGGCGGCGGTGTCGAACGCAACCGCGCCCAGGACCAGGGGCCGGTCGTGGCCCCCGCGGCGGGCCCGCGCCAGGGCGGTGCGGACCCGCTCGGTCAGCGGCGTGCCGTCGTCGGGGACGTCGGTGACGGGCCCCTGCGCCAGCAGGGTGCGGGTCGGCGTGGCGAGGAAGCGGTCGCCCGGCCGGTAGGCGTCGAGCAGGGCGGTGGCGGCGCCCACGGCGGGACGGGCCGTGACGTCCGACGCGGCGGGTGCGGGGGGCACGGGGGGTGCGGCGACTGGGCGGACCGTCGGCACGGTGTCTCCTCATGGCTGCTGTGCGCGGCGTGCGCAGGGTCTTGGCAGGTGGGTGCGGGTGGTGCGGGTGGTGGTGAGGGTGGCGCCCGGGACACGGACGCGGGGCGCGCGGGGCGCGGAGCGCGGACGGCGCGGCGGTCCGTCAGCGCAGGGAGGCGCCGCCGTCCACGTACAGCTGCTGCATGGTGATGTGGCGAGCCTCGTCGGAGGCGAGGAAGGCCACGGCGTCGGCGACGTCCGCCGGTTCGGCGATCCGGCCGAGGGGGATCGCGGTGCGGTAGCGGCTCGCGTCACCCTCCAGCACGCGGTGCGGGACGCTGTCGTCCTCCCACAGCGAGCGCTGCATGGCGGTGTCGGTGGAGCCCGGCGCGACCACGTTGCAGCGGACGCCGCTGCGGGCGTATTCGAGGCCCAGGCACTTCGTGAACATCGTGGCGGCCGCCTTGGAGGCGGCGTAGGCGGCCATGCCGACGCGCGGTACGCCCGCCGCGTCGGAGGCGACGGTGATGATGCTGCCGCGGCCCCGTGCGGCCATCGCCGGGGCGAGTTCCCGGGCCGTGTGGAACACGCCGCCCGTGTTCACCGCGAAGAGCCGGGCCCATTCCGCGTCGTCGACGGCGGTGGCCGGGCCGGTGTGCAGCACCCCGGCGACGTTCACCAGGATGTCGACCGGCCCCGCTTCGGCGACGGCGGCGGCGACCGCGGCGCGGACCGCGTCCGGATCGGCCACGTCCAGGCGGCGGGGCAGGAAGCGGCCGGGCGGCGGGGCGGCGTCCGGGCGGGACGCCCGGCCCTCCTCGGCCACCCGCACGGCGAGCGCGGCGACGGCCTCGCCGTCGATGTCGGTGGCGACCACCGAGGCGCCGTGGGCGTACAGGGTGCGGACGACCGCCTCCCCGATGCCCCGGCCGGCGCCGGTCACGAACGCGACGCGGCCCGTGAACCGCGAGTGCCCGGGGGCTGCGGCTTCAGGCATCTCGTCCTCCAAGTCAACTGGTGCGGAAGGTGTTCCAGGGGGTGGGGGCCCGGCCCGGGCGGCCTCGGAGGGCGGCCCGGACCGGATCCCGGGGCGACGCGTCAGCCGGACACGGGGACGGCGGCCAGCGCACGGGCCACCACCGGTCCGATCTCTGCCAGCGCGGCCGGGGACATCAGCTCGTCGTGGCCGAGGTCCAGCACGTGCTCCTCCAGCCGGCCGTCCAGGTACGGCGGCCACACCAGGGCCGGCGCCTGGTCCTCCGGAGTGGTCCGGGCGGCCGTGAAGAACAGCACGTCACCGCGGTAGCGCCGGCTCCGGCTGGCGGACAGCAGGCGTACGCAGTGCACGTTCACCGACACGATCGCGTCGAGCAGGTGCTCGTCGAAGCCGGCGAGCAGGCCGCGGCTGTCACGGATAGCGGCGATCCGCTCGTCCCGGTCGGCCGCCGCGGCGCCCTCCCGGGCGTCCACCCCGGCCACCGACAACAGGAAGCCGGACTCCTCCCGCTCCAGCCGCTCCCGCCAGTCCGGGGCGTCCGCGTACGACCAGTCCTCGGTCTCCGGCGGGTAGGCGTCGAGCAGGCCCAGGAACGCGACCTCCTCGCCGCGTTCCCGGAGCAGCGCCGCCAGGGTGTGGGCCACGGTCCCGCCGAAGGAGTAGCCGAGGAAGTGGTAGGGCCCCTCGGGCTGCACGGTACGGATCTCCGCGAGGTACAGCTCCGCGAGCCCGGCCACGTCCGCGACCCCGGGCAGCGCTCCGGCCAGACCGGGTGACTGGAGTCCGTACACCGGCCGGTCCGGATCCAGGTGGCGCAGCAGCCCGGTGTACTGCCAGGCGAAGCCCGACGCCGGGTGGAAGCAGAACAGCGGTGCCGCGGTGCCCCGTTCGCGCAGCGGCATCAGCACCCGCAGCGCGTCGTCACGGGCGTCGCCGGCGATCCGCGCGGCGATGTCGGCGACGGTCGGTGCGGACATCACCGCACCCACCTGGAGCGGGACCCCGAGCTCGTCGCGGATCCGGCTGACCAGGCGCATCGCGAGCAGCGAATGCCCGCCCAACGCGAAGAAGTTGTCCTCGACGCCGACCCGCTCCAGGCCGAGCACCTCCGCGAACACCCGGACCAGCACCTCCTCGCGGGCGTCCTTCGGGGGCCGGCCGGAGCCGTCGCCGAAGTCCGGCGCGGGCAGGGCGGCGCGATCCGTCTTGCCGTTCACGGTCAGGGGCAGCGCGGCCAGCTCCACGAACGCGGCCGGCACCATGTACTCCGGCAGCGCCGCCGCCAGCCGGGCCCGCAGCGCGGCCGGTTCGGCGGTCCGCCCGGCCGCTCCGGCGGCCGGCACGGTGTGGGCGACGAGGCGCTTGACCCCGGTCGGCCCGGTGTGGACCGAGACGGCCGCCGCGGCCACCTCCGGGAGCCCGGCGAGCACGGACTCGATCTCGCCCAGCTCGATCCGGAAGCCGCGGATCTTGACCTGGTCGTCGGCGCGGCCCAGGTAGTCCAGACCGCCGTCGGCCCGCCAGCGCACCAGGTCGCCGGTGCGGTACATCAGCGTGCCCGGCTCCCCGAACGGATCGGCGACGAACCGCTCGGCGGTCAGCGCCGGCAGGCCCAGGTAGCCGCGGGCCAGCCCCGCGCCCGCCAGGTACAGCTCGCCGGGGACCCCGTGCGGTGCCGGGCGCAGGGCTCCGTCCAGCACGTAGGCGCGGGTGTTGTGGATGGGGCGGCCCACGCAGGAGCCCGCGCTGTCGGCCACGTCGGCGCCGAGCGCGTTGATGGTGTACTCGGTCGGCCCGTACAGGTTGTAGGCCATCGTGCCGTCCGTCGCGGCGAGCAGCGTCCACAACGAGTCCGGCACGGCCTCCCCGCCGAGCAGGAACAGCGCCGGCCGGTGCCGTCCGGCGTCCAGCAGACCGGCGTCCACCAGCTGCTGCCCGTACGACGGCGTCACGTTGACCACGTCGATGCCGACCCGGTCGTAGTGCGCGGTGAGCGCCGCCGGGTCCAGCCGCAGCTCTTCGCCGATGACGTGCACCTCGTGCCCGTCGACCAGCCAGAAGAACTCCTCCCAGGACATGTCGAAGGCGAAGGAGACGGTGTGCGCCACCCGCATCCGGCGCCCGCCGGCCAGTTCCACCGCGGGCGCGAAGATCCGCTCGCGGTGGTTGGCGAGCATGTTCGTCAGGCCCGCGTACGGCACCACCACGCCCTTGGGGCGGCCGGTCGAACCCGAGGTGTAGATCACGTACGCCGGGTGCCTGCCGTCCCGGGGCCCGGTCAGCTCCGCCTCGGCCAGCGGCCCGTCGGACAGGGCGGCCAGCTCGCCGACGGTGTCCGGCGCGTCCAGTTCCAGCAGCGGTACTCCGGCCACCCGCGGCACCCGGCCGGCCACCTGATCCACCGTCACGATGCACAGCGGTCCGGCGTCCTCGACCATGGCCGCCAGCCGGTCCACCGGATGGTCCAGGTCCAGCGGCAGATAGGCGGCGCCCGTCTTCAGCACGGCGAACAGCGCGACCACGAAGTCCGCCGAGCGCGGCAGGCCCAGGGCCACCACCCGCTCCGGACCGGCCCCGCGGGCCCGCAGCGCGCGGGCCAGCCGGTTCGCCCGGGCGTCCAGTTCGGCGTAGGTCAGCCGCTCGTCCTCGAAGACCAGGGCGGTGTCCCCCGGCGTACGGGCCGCCTGAGCGGCGAACAGTTCCGCCACCGACGCGTCGGGGAACTCGTGGCCCATGTCGTCGCCCAGCTCCAGCAGCCCGGCCCGCTCCGGCGCGGGCAGCGTGTGCAGCCGGCCCACCGGCACCGCGCCGTCCGCGACGATCGACCGGACCAGCAGCGCCAGCAGGCCGGCCAGCCGCTCCGCCGTCGCCGCGTCGTACAGGTCGGGCCGGTAGGCGAGGGTCAGCTCCAGTGCCCGCCCCGGCGTCACCGCGAGGGTCAGCGGGTAGTGGGTGCCGTCGACGCCGTGCGTCCACCCGATGTGGTGCTCGGCCACCGCCTCCTCGCGGGCGGAGTCGTCGAGCGGCGTGTTGCGGAAGACGTACAGCGTGTCGAAGAGCTGGCCGATGCCGGTCTCGCGCTGGATCCGGCCCAGGCCCGTGTAGTGGTGCGGCAGCAGGTCGGCGTGCTCGGCCTGGACCCGCACCAGCAGGTCCCGCACCGGCTCCGCCGGCCGCAGCGACACCCGGAACGGCAGGGTGTTCATGAACATGCCGATCATCCGGTCCACGCCCGGCAGGCCGGCCGGGCGGCCCGACACGGTCGCGCCGAAGACCACGTCGTCCCGGCCGGTCATCCCGGCCAGGGCCATCGCCCACGCCGTCGACAGCACCGTGTTCAAGGTGATCCCGGCGCCGCGCGCGAACTCCCGCAGCCGGTCGCTGGACTCCTCGTCCAGCGACAGGTCCACCACCTCGGCCGTCACCGGCGGCCGCGCCGGGTCGGCCCCGGCCACCAGCGTGCCCTGGTCCAGCCCCGCCAGGTGGCCGCGCCAGGCGCGCACCGCCTCCTCGGTGTCCACCGCGGCCAGCCACCGCAGGTAGTCGCGGTACGGGGTCACCGGCGCC
This sequence comes from Streptomyces sp. WAC03905, assembly GCF_057371075.1. Classification (NCBI taxonomy): domain Bacteria; kingdom Bacillati; phylum Actinomycetota; class Actinomycetes; order Kitasatosporales; family Streptomycetaceae; genus Streptomyces; species Streptomyces sp. WAC03905. The sequence continues at coordinate 1,153,091 of NZ_JBXYDZ010000003.1, read as the reverse complement.
AGCACCGACTCGTCGCCCCGCGCCCCGTACAGGGCGAACAGCTCCTCGAAGAACAGCGACTCCGACCAGCCGTCGGTCAGGATGTGGTGCTGCGTCACGCACAGCACCCACCGGTCGGCGGCCATCCGGATCAGCGTCACCCGCAGCAGCGGAGGAGCGCCGAGGTCGAACCGCTCACCGGCGTCGGCGAGCGAGAAGTCCCGCAGCGCGGCGTCCTGCCCCGCCCGGTCCAGACCCGACCAGTCCAGCTCCCGCCACGGCAGTTCCCACGCGGAGGGCACCACCTGGACGGGCTGCGGCAGCCCCTCGTGCCGGAAACCGGAGCGCAGATTGGGGTGGCGGCGCAACAGGCCGTCGAAGGCCTCCCGCAGCGCGGGGGCGTCGACCTCGTGGAGGAGCTCCACGAAGTTCTGCATCAGGTACACGTCCAGGCCCCGGTCGTCGTACTGGGCGTGGAAGTACAGGCCCTCCTGGAGCGGGGAGAGCGGCAGCACCTCGCCCGCCGACGGGAACGCGCCGTCCAGCACGGCCCGCTCCGCCTCGGACAGCTCAACCAGCGGACCCGTACCGGACAGGAACCCGGTGCCGGACCCGGCCGCCGGCGTCGCGTCCGCGGCGGCCGCCGACACCGCCATCCGGGCCGGCGTACGGTGCTCGAACACGTCCCGCGGGGAGAGCAGCAGGCCCTCCTTGCGGGCCCGCGCCACCAGCCGGATCGACACGATGCTGTCGCCGCCCAGCGCGAAGAAGTCGTCGTCGGCGCCGACCCGCTCCACGCCCAGCACCTCCGCGAACACCGCGCACAGGGCCTCCTCACGGGGCCCGCGCGGGGCCCGCGAGGACGCGGCGCCGGTCAGCACCGGGGCCGGCAGCGCCGCCCGGTCCAGCTTCCCGTTCACCGTCATGGGCAGGGCCGGCAGCACCACCACGGCGGACGGCACCAGGTACTCCGGCAGCCGCTCCCCGAGCTGCTTGCGGGCCTGCTCGGGGTCGGCGGTACCGGTCACGTAGCCCACCAGCCGTCGCACGCCCGGGGTGTCCTCGCGGACCACCACGGCCGCCGACACCACCCCGTCCAGGGCGGCCAGCGCGGCCTCCGCCTCGGCCGGCTCCACCCGGTGTCCGCGGATCTTCACCTGGTCGTCGGCCCGGCCGAGGAACTCCAGCTCCCCGTCCGGTCGCAGCCGCACCAGGTCGCCCGTGCGGTACATGCGCCCGCCCGAAGCACCGAACGGATCGGCGATGAAACGTTCCGCCGTGGCGGCGGGCCGCCGCAGGTAGCCGCGCGCCTCGCCCGCGCCCGCCAGGTACAGCTCACCCGCAGTGCCCTCCGGCACCGGCCGCAGCGCACCGTCCAGGACGTACGCCGCCGTGTTGCCGATCGGCCGGCCCACGACCGGCGTGGCGGACACGGACAGGTCGGCCGCCAGGGCGTCCACCGTGTACTCGGTCGGCCCGTAGAGGTTGACCGACATCACCCCCGGGGTGTCCCGGACCTGCTTCCACAGCGTGTCCGGCACGCCCTCGCCACCGAGCAGCACCAGCCCCGGCCGGTGCGCGTCCCGGTCCAGGAGCCCGCACTCCAGCAGCGCCTGCGCGTGCGTCGGCGTCACGTCCAGCGCGTCGATCCGCCTTTCGCGGACATAGGCCACGGTGCATTCGGCGTCCCGCCGGTCCGTCTCGTCCAGGACGTGCAGCTCGTGCCCCAGGACCAGCCAGAACAGCTGCTCCCAGGAGGTGTCGAAGGAGAACGACGCGGTGTGCAGGGCCCGCAGCCGGCGCCCGCCGGTCGCGGCCACCGCCGGCCCGAACACCGCCGCGACGTGGTGGGCGTACAGCGCCGACAGGCCGCCGTGGGTCACCACGACGCCCTTGGGCACGCCCGTCGAGCCGGAGGTGTGGATCACGTACGCCGGGTGGCCGGGCAGCGGCCGGCGGGGCGCGGTGAAGGAGGCCGGGGCGGTCGCCAGTTCGGCCGCGGTGTCCGGCGCGTCCAGCACGATCCGCGGGGCCCCCGCGCCGTCGCCGGCCGGCAGCAGCGCGAGCGCCGCCGAGGTGGTCAGCACGCAGGCCGGCCGGGCGTCGTCCAGCATCAGCGCCAGCCGGTCCGCCGGATGGTCCAGGTCCAGCGGCAGGTACGCGGCACCCGTCTTGAGCACCGCGAGGATCGCGGCGACGGCGTCCGTGGATCGGGGCACGGCCAGCGCCACCACGTCCTCGGGGCCCACGCCCCGCCCGGCCAGCAGCCCGGCCAGGGCGTTCGCCCGGGTGTCCAGCGCTGCGAACGTCAGCCGCCCGTCGCCGGAGACCACCGCGCACGCCTGCGGGGTCGCCGCCGCCTGCTCCGCGAACCGGTCCGCGACCGTACCGGACGGCACCGCGCGGACTTCGCCGCGCAGCCCCGCCCGCCCGGCGCCCGGCTCGTCGCCCGCGAGCATCCGCAGCGAGCCCACCGTGGCGTCCGGGTCCCCGGCGAGCTGCTCCAGCAGGCCCGCCAGCCGGTCCGCGATCCGGGCCGCGGCCCGGGCGTCGAACAGGTCCGGCCGGTACTCGACGGCCAGTTCGGCCCGCTCGTCCAGGTTCACCGCCAGGGTCAGCGGGTAGTGCGTGCCGTCGCGGGCCTCGACGCCGGCCACCCGGACCCCGTCGGACAGCGCCGGCCCCGCGGACGGGTCCACCGGATAGTTCTCGACCACGACCAGCGTGTCGAACAGCTCGCCGCCGCCCGCCTGCTTCTGGATCAGCCGCAGCCCCAGGTGGTGGTGGGCCAGCAAGCCGTTCTGCTCGTCCCGGAAGCGGCGCACGAGTCCGCCCACGGTGTCCCACGGTCGGGCCGCCAGCCGTACCGGCACGGTGGTGATGAACAGGCCCACCATCGACTCGACCCCGGGTATCTCCTCGGGCCGTCCGGACACCGTCAGCCCGAACACCACGTCGTCCCGGCCCGTCAGCGACCCCAGCAACAGGCCCCACGCCGCCTGCACCAGCGTGCTCGGCGTGGTGCCGAGACGCCGGGCGGCCCCCGTCAGCCGGGTGGTCGCCTGCGCCGTCAGCTCCAGCCGGTGCACACCCGGCCGGACCGGCAGCCGGCCGGTGTCGGCCTCCGCCACCAGCGTCGGCCCGTCCAGGGCGGCCAGCGCACGCCGCCACGCGCCCTCCGCGGCCGGCGCGTCCTGCGCCTTCAGCCAGCGCAGGTAGTCCTTGTACGGGCGGACCGCGCCCGGACCGCCGGGCCCGCCGTCGGCCTCGTACAGCGCGAGCAGGTCCCCGACCAGCAGCGGCATCGACCAGCCGTCCACCAGGATGTGGTGCACCGTCACCACCAGGAGGTGGTCCTCGGGGCCGCGCCGGGCCAGAGTCAGGCGCAGCAGCGGCGGCCGGTGCAGGGAGAACCGCTTCGCCAGCTCGGCGCGCTCCACGCGGCGCACCGCCGACGGCGACGGGTCGTCGGAGAGGTCCACGCGGTCGAGGGCGAAGGGCACCTCGGCCGGGACGAACTGCACCGGCTGCGGCACGCCCTCGTGCCAGAACCCGGCCCGCAGGTTCGGGTGGCGCCGCAGCAGGGCGGCGCCGGCCCGCTCCAGCCGCTCCGCGTCCACGGGGCCGGCCAGCGACACCGACACCTGCACGGTGTAGACGTCCGGCGCGGCGCCGTCGTACAGCGAGTGGAACAGCATGCCCTGCTGCAAGGGGGACAGCGGAAGCATGTCCTCGATCTTGGCCTGGGTCACTGCTGTGCCCTCCACATGTCTTCGAGCATCGTGATCTGGTCCTGGTCGAGATCGACCAGGTCGAGGTCCGAGGGGGTGTACCCCCCGGTCGTGCCATGTGCCGCCCACGCGGCGAGGGCGTCCACGGCGGCCAGGAAGCCGTCCGCGAGCTTCTCCCACGACCTCCTGCGCGACGGCCTCGCCCGCCCACGTGAACGTGGTGGTCAGTTCGGGCCCGTCCGGGCCGTCACCGATCTCGGTGGTGATCTCCAGCGGGTGCGACAGCGGCAGCAGCCGATCCGGCCGGGCAGCCAGGGCGTCGGCCTCCGCGGCCGGACCCCAGTCGGGATCCGCCGCGCCCGTCTGCCGGCCCAGGTAGTTCCACAGCACCTCCGCCCGGGCCGCGCCGTCGAACAGCCGCGCCGTGGCCGGGTTGGCGTAGCGCAGCAGGCCCGCGCCGACACCGCCGTCCGGGACCTGCCGCAGCAGCTCCTTGACCTCCTTCAGGGCGGCGCCCGCGTCGTCCCGCCCGGCCAGCACCCCGGCCGCTTCGTAGGACCGGGCCGTCACCCGCAGCGGGTGGATCGCGGTGAACCAGCCCACCGTCCGGGTCAGGTCCGCACCCGGCAGCAGCTCCTGCTCCCGGCCGTGACCCTCCAGGTCCACCGTGAAACCGTCCCCGAACGGCAGCCCGCGGCGGGCCGCGAGATCACCGACGGCCAGGGCCAGCGCGGTCAGCAGGGTGTCACCGACCGTGCCGTGGAAGGCCGTCGGCACCTCGCGCAGCAGGGGCGCGGTGCGCTCCGCCGACGCCCGGACCGTCAGCTGCCGGGCCGTCGCGACGGTGTCGGTACGCGCGTGCAGCGGACGGTGCGCCAGCAGCGGAGCCGTCGCCGCGGACGCGGCCAGCCAGTGGTCGAGTTCTGCGGTCCGCCGCGGGTGCTGGGCCTCGGCGAGCAGGTGCGAGGTCCAGGTCCGCAGGGAGGTCGGCACCGGCTCCAGCACCGGGGACCGGCCCGCCGCGAGCGCCTCGTACGCCGCCCGCAGGTCCGGCAGCAGGATCTGCCAGGACACCTCGTCCACCGCCAGGTGGTGGGCCGCCAGCAGCAGCCGCCCGGAGGCGTCCGGGCCGCGGTCGAAGTGGACCGCCCGCAGCATCACGCCGGACTCCGGATCCAGCAGCCGCGAGACCCGCCCCGACTCCCGGGCCAGCAGCCCGCGCAGCTCGTCGTCGTCGCAGCCCGCCGCGTCCACCGGGTCCAGGACCGACCCGGCCGGCACCGCGCCCACGGGCCGCACCTCGGCGCTCCACACCCCGGGTCGGGCCACCACCAGCGTCTGCCGGAGCCCGTCGTGGTGGTCCAGTACGGCTTGCAGCGCGGCCACCAGGGCCGCCCGGTCCGTGCCGGCCGGCAGGCGCACCAGCCGGGCCTGGGCGAACGACGCGAACGGGCCGCCGCGTTCGGCGAGCCACTGCGCCACCGGAGGCAGTGGCAGCGGTCCCGGCCCGCCGTCCGCCGGACGCGCCGGGGCCGCCGGGGCGTCCGCGCGCCGGACGGCGACCGCGGCGAGGGCGGCCGGGGTCGGGTGCTGGAAGACCTGCCGTGCCGAGATGGTCAGCCCCGCCTTCCGGGCCAGGCCCACCAGCCGGATGGAGACGATGCTGTCGCCGCCGAGCTCGAAGTAGTTGTCGTCCGGGCCGACAGCGGACAGCCCGAGGACCTCGGCGACCAACGCCCGCAGCACGTCCAGGGGCTCCCCGGCGGCCACGGCCGCGACGGGCGTCGCCGGTGCCGCGGCCGCGGCGGCGACCGCCGCGGCCGGAAGGGCGGGCACGGGCAGCGCCCCGCGGTCCAGCTTGCCGTTGGCCGACAGCGGCAGCCGCTCCAGCGTCACGAACACCGACGGGACCATGTACTCCGGCAGCCGGGAGGCCGCCAGCGCGCGCAGCTCCTCCACCTCGACCGTCCGGCCCTCGGCGGGCACCACGTAGGCGACCAGCCGGCGCACCCCCGGGGTGTCTTCGCGGAGTTGGACGGTGGTGTGGGTGAGGTGGGGGTGGGTGGTGAGGGTGGTTTCGATTTCTGCGGGTTCGATGCGCAGGCCGCGGAGTTTGATCTGGTGGTCGGTGCGGCCGAGGTAGTGGAGGGTGCCGTCGGGTGTTTGGCGTACGAGGTCGCCGGTGCGGTACATGCGGGTGCCGGGGGTGCCGTGGGGGTTGGCGGTGAAGCGTTCGGCGGTGAGGTCGGGTCGGGTGAGGTAGCCGCGGGCGAGTTGGGTGCCGGCGAGGTAGAGCTCGCCGGGGGTGCCGGGGGGTACGGGGTTGAGGTGGTGGTCGAGGACGTAGGTGTGGGTGTTCCAGATGGGGGTGCCGATGGGTGTGGTGGGGTGGGGGTTGTGGGTGGTGGTGGTGTGGGCGGTGACGTCGACGGCGGCCTCGGTGGGGCCGTAGAGGTTCGCCAGCTCCGCGTGATGGGTGTTGTGGGCGTGGAACTGCCGGGTGTGGTCGGCGGTCAGGGCCTCGCCGCTGCACACCACCAACCGCAGGGACGGGGTGCTGTCGATGGTGTGGTCGGCCAGGTAGGCGCCCAGCATCGACGGCACGAAGTGGCAGACGGTGACCTGCTGTTCCTCGATGAGGGCGTTGAGGTAGTCGGGCTCCTTGTGGCCGTCCGGGCGGGCGACGACGAGCGGGACGCCCTGGGCGAGCGGCCAGAACAGCTCCCACACGGAGACGTCGAAGCCGGTCGGGGTCTTCTGCAGCACCCGGTCGGACAGGGTGAGTCCGTAGGCGTGCTGCATCCACTCCAGGCGGTTGACGATGGCCTCGTGCTCGATCAGCACGCCCTTGGGCCGCCCCGTCGAACCACTGGTGAAGATGACGTAGGCGGGGTGGCGGGGCAGGAGCGGCGCGACCCGCTCCGCGTCCGTCACCGGACCGTCGTCCCGCAGGACGAGTTCGGCCTCCACCGCGGGCGACCCCAGCACGACCAGGGGTACCTCCGGACCGGCCGGCAGCAGCGCCGCCGAGCCGAAGTCCGTCAGCGTGAGCACCGGGCCACCGCTGTCCAGCAGGTACGTCAGCCGGTCGGCGGGCAGCGACAGGTCGAGCGGGAGGTAGGCGCCACCGGCCCGGACCACGGCGTGCAGCGCGATCAGCAGGTCGGCGGAGCGGGGCAGGGCGACGGCGACGATGCTCTCGGGACCGACACCCCGGCCGATGAGGAGTCGGGCGAGCCGGTTCACCGCGGCCTCGAAGTCCGGCCGGGAGGTCTCCGTGCCCTCGAAGACCAGGGCCGGCCCATGGGCGCGGTCCGCGCCCGCCGCGACCAGGTCGGCGAGGGTGGCCGGACCCTCCAGCGCCATGGCCGTGTCGTTGAAACCGGACAGGATCCGCTCCCGCTCGGCCCCGTCCAGCAGGGCGATCGCAGACAGGGGCGCCGACGGATCGTCCGTCACCGCCGCCAGCAGCCGTACCAGCCGCCCGGCGAGCGCCTCGACCGTCGAAGCGTCGAACAGGTCAGCGGCGTACCGGATCCCGCCCTCGAAGCCGCTGCCCGGCCGCAGGGTGCCGAAGGCGAGCTCCAGGTCCACCTTCGCCCCGCCGGTCTCCACCCGGAACTCCTCGGCGGGAGCACCGAACAGCTCGTCCGGCGACTCCGGCGCCGAGTGGTAGGTCACCATCGTCTGGAAGAGCGGATTGCGGGCGCGGGACCGCTCCGGCCCCACCGCCTCCACGACCGCCTCCAGCGGCAGGTCGGCGTGGGCGAAGGCGGCCAGCGCCGTGTCCCGCACCCGGGCCACCAGTTCGGTGAACCGCGGGTCGCCGGACACGTCCGTGCGCAGCACCAGCGTGTTCAGGAAGTACCCGACGAGGCCGTCGAGTTCCGCCCCGCCCCGCCCCGAGACCGGGCTGCCGAGCGGGATGTCCTCGCCCGCGCCCAGCCGGTGCAGCAGGGCCGCGACGGCCGCGTGCACCACCATGAAGGGGGTCGCCCCGGTGGTGCGGGCGAGGCGCAGCAGCCCGTCCGCCGTGTCGGCGGGGACGGTGAACGGCACCACCCCGCCCCGGAACGTCGGCTCCGCCGGACGGCCGCGGTCGGCCGGCAGTCCCAGCTCCGCGGGGACGCCCGCCAGTGCGTCCCGCCAGTACGCGGCCTGGGCCGCGGCCACCGACCCGGGGTCGGAGACCTCGCCCAGCAGCTCCCGCTGCCACAGCGCGTAGTCCGCGTACTGCACCGGCAGCGGGGCGAACTGCGGTGCCCGGCCCGCCGTACGTGCCGCGTACGCCGCGGACAGGTCCGCCAGCAGCGGGCCGGTGGAGGCCTCGTCGGTGGCGATGTGGTGCAGCAGCACCAGCAGTACGGCGTCGTCCGGCGCCGTCCGCAGCAGGGTCACCCGCAGCGGGAGATCCCGCTCCAGGTCGAAGGCGTACGATCCCGCCTCCTCCGCCTCGGCGCGCAGCCGGTCGGCGGGCACGTCCCGGACGTCCACCGGAACGGCGGCCCGGTCAGCGGGCAGCACCCGCTGGTACGGCCGGCCGTCCTCCTCCGCTACGACGGTGCGCAGCACCTCGTGCCGGGCGGACAGGTCCTGGACGGCGGCGCGCAGCGCCTCCGTGTCGACCGGGCCGCGCAGCCGCACCGCGACCGGGACGTTGTAGACCGCGCCGGTGCCGCGGAGGGCGTCCAGCAGCCACAGCCGGTGCTGGGCGTAGGACAGTTCGGGACGGTCGGTACGGCGGGCGGACGCCTCGGCGAGGACGGGCAGCCGGCGACCGTCGCCCGCACCCCCGCCGCGCTCGGCGAGGCGCGCGGCCAGCCGGGCCGCGGTCCGCAGTTCGAACACGTCGCGCACGGCGCAGTCCCCGCCCAGGGCCTCCCGCAGCCGGGCGGCCACCCGGGCCGCCAGCAGGGAGTGCCCGCCGAGCGCGAAGAAGTCGTCGTCCGCCCCGACCGACGACCGGCCCAGCACGTCGGCCAGCACACCCGCGGCGATCTCCTCGCGGGCGTCGCGCGGGACCCGGGAAGAACCGGCCCCGGGCAGCTCCGGGGCGGGCAGGGCCTGCCGGTCCAGCTTTCCGTTCGGGGACAGCGGCAGCTCGGGCAGCGTCACGAAGAAGCTCGGCACCATGTACTCGGGCAGCCGCTCTCCCGCCCACGCCCGCAGCTCGGCCGCGTCCGGGTCCGGCATCCCGGCCGCGGGGACCACGTAGGCCACCAGGTGCTGGACTCCCGGGGTGTCTTCGCGGAGTTGGACGGTGGTGTGGGTGAGGTGGGGGTGGGTGGTGAGGGTGGTTTCGATTTCTGCGGGTTCGATGCGCAGGCCGCGGAGTTTGATCTGGTGGTCGGTGCGGCCGAGGTAGTGGAGGGTGCCGTCGGGTGTTTGGCGTACGAGGTCGCCGGTGCGGTACATGCGGGTGCCGGGGGTGCCGTGGGGGTTGGCGGTGAAGCGTTCGGCGGTGAGGTCGGGTCGGGTGAGGTAGCCGCGGGCGAGTTGGGTGCCGGCGAGGTAGAGCTCGCCGGGGGTGCCGGGGGGTACGGGGTTGAGGTGGTGGTCGAGGACGTAGGTGTGGGTGTTCCAGATGGGGGTGCCGATGGGTGTGGTGGGGTGGGGGTTGTGGGTGGTGGTGGTGTGGGCGGTGACGTCGACGGCGGCCTCGGTGGGGCCGTAGAGGTTCGCCAGCTCGGCATCGTGCGCGTTGTGGGCGTGGAACCGGTCCGTCAGGTCGGTCGTCAGCGCCTCACCACTGCAGACGACCAGGCGCAGCGAGGGCGTCGCGTCGATGGTGTGCTCGGCCAGGTAGGCGCCGAGCATCGACGGCACGAAGTGGCAGACGGTCACCCGCTGTTCCCCGATCAGACCCGCCAGGTACGCCGGCTCCTTGTGGCCGTCCGGGCGGGCGACGACGAGCGGGACGCCCTGGGCGAGCGGCCAGAACAGCTCCCACACCGAGACGTCGAAGCCGGTCGGGGTCTTCTGCAGCACCCGGTCCCGCGCCGTCAGCGCGTAGGCGTGCTGCATCCACTCCAGGCGGTTGACGATGGCCTCGTGCTCGACGAGCACGCCCTTCGGCCGCCCCGTCGAACCACTGGTGAAGATCAGGTACGCCGGGTGGTGCGGCAACAGGGGCGCCGTACGGTCCGCGTCGGTGACCGGACCAGGCTCCAGCCCGGTCAGCTCCGCCGCCGTCTCCGGAGCGTCCAGGAGGACCACACCCACCCCGTCGGCCGTCGGCACGGCCGCCGCTGACACCGCGTCCGTCAGCAGGCACACCGGGCGCGCGGTCGCCGTCATGTACGTCAGCCGGTCGGCGGGCAGCGACGGATCCAGCGGGAGGTAGGCGCCACCGGCCCGGACCACGGCGTGCAGCGCGATCAGCAGGTCGGCGGAGCGGGGCAGGGCGACGGCGACGATGCTCTCGGGACCGACACCCCGGCCGATGAGGAGCCGGGCGAGCCGGTTCACCGCGGCCTCGAAGTCCGGCCGGGAGGTCTCCGTACCCTCGAAGACCAGGGCCGGCCCATGGGCGCGGTCCGCGCCCGCCGCGACCAGGTCGGCGAGGGTGGCCGGACCCTCCAGCGCCACGGCCGTGTCGTTGAAACCGGACAGGATCCGCTCCCGCTCGGCCCCGTCCAGCAGCGCGATCCGCGACAGCCGTACCGAGGGATCCGCGATCACGGAGTCGAGCAGCCGGACCAGACGCCCGGCGAGCACCATCACCGTCGGCTCGTCGAACAGGTCGACCGCGTACCGGATCCCGCACGTCATCCCGATCGGCGTGCGCCGGAACAGCACCTCCAGGTCGAACTTCGCGGCGCCCGCGCCGACCGTCTTCTCCCGCGCCGTCACCGCCCCGCCGAACAGGCCGGCCGGGACCGCCGCCCCGCCCTCGTACGCCACCATCGTCTGGAACAGCGGGTGGCGGGAGAGCGAGCGCTCCGGGGCGACCGCCTCCACCACCGCGTCGAACGGCAGGTCGGCGTGGTCCAAGGCCTCCGTCGCCGCCCGCGCCGTACGCGACAGCAGCTCCGCGAAGTCCGGGTCTCCGGACAGATCCGCCCGCAGCACCAGGGTGTTCACGAAGAACCCGACCAGCGCGTCCAGGGACTCCGCCGAGCGCCCCGACGCCGGGAAGCCCAGCGGCAGGTCCTCGCCGGCGCCCAGCCGGTGCAGCAGCGCCGCCACCGCCGAGGACACCACCGCGAACATGGTGGTCCCCGAGGAGGAGGCCAGTGCCTCCAGCCCCGCCACCAGGTGCTCCGGCAGGCCCACCGTCACCGTCCGGCCCTGGTGCGAGGGCACGGCCGGGCGGCCGCGGTCCGCGGGCAGCGTGACCTCGGCCGGGATCCCGGCCAGCGCCACGCGCCAGTACGCGGACTGCTCGGCGGCCACCGAGCCCGGCTCCGACGCCTCACCCAGCAGCGCGCGCTGCCACAGCGCGTAGTCGGCGTACTGGACGGGCAGCGGGGCGAACTCCGGCGCCCGGCCCGCGCGGCGGGCCGCGTACGCCTCCCCGAGATCGGTCAGGAAGGGTCCCGTCGACCACTCGTCGGAGGCGATGTGGTGGAAGAGGACCAGCAGCGTGTGCGCCTCCGGCCCCTCCCGCAACAGGGTCACCCGGACCGGGAGCTCCCGCTCCAGGTCGAACGCGTGGCCGGCGGCCTCGTCCAGGGCCGCGCCGGCCCCGCCGGCCTGCACGGCCGTCACCGCGAACGGTACGTCCGTCACGCCCGGCTCCAGCACCCGCTGGTACGGGCCCGCAGCGTCCTCGCCGTACACCGTGCGCAGCGCCTCGTGCCGGGCCACCACGTCGGCGACCGCGGCCCGCAGCGCGGCCGCGTCCAGCGGCCCGGTCAGCCGCAGCGCCAGCGGCACGTTGTACGTCGCCGACGCGCCGTCCAGCCGGTCCAGGAACCACAGCCGCGCCTGGGCGAAGGCCATCGGCAGCCGCTCCGGCCGCGCCGCCGCCACCGGTTCCGGGCGGCCCGCGCCGCCCCGGTCCGCCAGCCGCCGCGCGAGCCCGGCCACCGTGCGCGCCTCGAACACGTCCCGTACCGAGCACGCCGTACCGGCGGCCCGGATCCGGGCGACCAGCCGCGTCGCCAGCAGCGAATGCCCGCCCAGCCGGAAGAAGTCGTCCTCCGCGCCGACCGACGCCAGCCCCAGCACCTCGGCGAACACCGCCGCGATCCGCTCCTCGGCCGCGCCGCGCGGTGCCCGGGACTCCCCGGCCGCCCGCAGGCCCGGCACCGGCAGCGCCGCCCGGTCCAGCTTGCCGTTCACGTTCACGGGCAGCGCCGGCAGCACCACCACCGCGGCCGGTACCAGGTGCTCGGGAAGGACCGCCGTCAACTGCCGCCGCAAATGCTCCGGTTCGGCCCGGTCCGCCACCGCGTACCCGACCAGCTCCGGCAGTCCGGCGGCGCCCGGGAGGTCCTCGCGGACCAGCACCGCGGCCGCCGACACCCCCTCCAGGGCGGCCAGCGCCGCCTCCACCTCGCCCGGCTCCACGCGGAAACCGCGGATCTTCACCTGGTCGTCGGCCCGGCCCAGGAACTCCAGCAGACCGTCCGCCCGCCGGCGGGCCAGGTCGCCGGTGCGGTACATGCGGGTGCCGGGCGCCCCGTGCGGGTCGGCCACGAACCGCTCCGAGGTCAGCGCGGACCGTCCCAGGTAGCCGCGTGCGTTCTGCTCACCGGCCAGGTACAGCTCGCCGGGCACGCCCGGCGGAACGGGACGCAGCCGCCCGTCCAGGACGTACGCCCGGGTGTTGTCCAGCGGCCGTCCCACCACCGGGGTCGGGCTGTCGGTCACCCGCGCCACCAGCGCGTCCACGGTGAACTCGGTGGGCCCGTAGTAGTTGACGGTCTCCACGCCGGAGACCCCGCGCAGCTCCGCCCACAGACCGGCCGGCACCGCCTCGCCGCCGAGCAGGAACAGCGGCGGCCGCCACGCACCGGCCAGCAGCCCGGCGTCCACCAGCCGGTGCCCGTACGAGGGCGTCACGTCCAGCGCGTCGATCCGGTGTTCGCGCACGTACGCGACGACCGCCTCGGCGTCACGGCGCCCGAACTCGTCCAGGACGTGCAGCTCGTGCCCGGCGACCAGCCACAGCAACTGCTCCCAGGAGGAGTCGAACGAGAACGACGCCGTGTGCAGCGCCCGCACCCGGCGGCCCAGCCGGGCCGCCACCGGCCCGTACAGGTCGCGCTCGTGGTCGCGGAAGAGCCGGGTCAGGCCCGCGTGCCGCAGCACCACGCCCTTCGGTACCCCGGTGGAGCCCGAGGTGTAGATGACGTACGCGGCGTGCTCCGGGTGCACCGGCACCTGCGCCAGCGGCTCCGCCTCCGCCAGCCGGCCGGCGGTCTCCGGGTCGTCCAGTACCAGCGCCGGTACGCCCGGCACGCGCCCGGCGGCGGCCCGCGTCGTCACCACGCACACCGGCGCGGCGTCCGCGAGCATGAAGGCGAGCCGGTCGGCCGGGTGGTCCAGGTCCAGCGGCAGGTACGCCGCTCCCGCCTTCAGCGCGGCCAGCAGGGCGACCACGGTGTCCGCGGACCGGGGGACGGCCAGCGCCACCACGGTGTCGGGGCCCGCACCGGCGGCGGCGAGCAGCGTGGCCAGCCGGCCCGCCCGCTCGTCCAGTGCGGCGAAGGACAGCCGTTCGGCGCCCGCCACCACGGCGGTGGCGTCCGGGGCGGCCGCCGCGCTCGCGGCGAACACGGCCGTCACCGGCTCCGGATCGACCGGCCTGCCGGTGGCGTTCCACCGCTCCAGCGCGGTGCGCTCGGGCAGGTCCAGCAGCTCCCAGCCGGACACCCGGCGGGAGGGGTCCGCGACCGCCTCGGCCAGGACCCGCAGCAGCCGGTCGGTGAAGGCCTCCGCGGTGGCGGTGTCGAAGCGGGCCGTCGCGTAGAACGCCTCCAGCTCCAGGCCGGTGCCGTGCGCCGTGTCGGAGAAGGTGACGTCCAGGTCGAACCTGGCGGCGCCCGGGTCGATCCGGTCCACCCGCGCGGCCAGCCCGAACAGCGTCCGCAGGTCCTGGCTGACCGTGCTGTGCGACACCATCGTCTGGAACAGCGGGTGCCGCACCGGTGACCGCTCGGGCGCCACCGCCTCCACCACCGCGTCGAACGGCAGGTCGGCGTGGTCCAGCGCGGCCAGGTCGGCGGTCCGCACCCGGGCCAGCAGCTCCCCGAAGGTGGGGTCGCCGCTGAGGTCGGTGCGCAGCACCAGGGTGTTGACGAAGAAGCCGACCAGGTCGTCGAGGGCGCTGTCGGAGCGGCCCGCGACGGGCGTGCCGAGGACGACGTCCTCGCCCGCGCCGAGCCTGTGCAGCAGACCGGCGACGGCCGCGTGCACCACCATGAACACGCTGGTGCCGGTCTCCCGGGCCACGTGGCGGATCCCTTCGGCCACGTCGTCCGGCACCCGCCGGTACACCATGGCGCCGACGGCCGCCGCGGCCGCGGCGGCCGGGCGGGGGCGGTCCGCGGGCAGGTCCAGCTCCGGCGGCGCACCGGCGAGCGTCCGGCGCCAATAGGCGGCCTGGGCGGCCGCCGTCGAACCCTCATCGGCCCGGTCGCCCAGCAGGTCGCGCTGCCACAGTGCGTAGTCGGCGTACTGGACGGGCAGCGGGGCGAACTCCGGTGCTCCACCGGCGCGTCGGGCCTCGTACGCGCGGGTCAGGTCGGCCAGGAAAGGCCCCATGGACCATTCGTCGGAGGCGATGTGGTGCAGCAGCACCACCAGCACGTCACCGGCGCCGGACCGCGGCCGGACCAGGGTCACCCGGACCGGGGCGCCCGCCGACAGGTCGAAGCGGTGTCCGAGGGCCACCGCCACCGCGCTTCCGGTGTCGTCCGCGTCGGCGGTCTCCACAACGTGCAGCCGTACGCCCGCGCCGTCCGCCGGCAGCACCCGCTGCGCGGGGACGCCGTCGCACTCCTCGAACACGGTGCGCAGCGCCTCGTGCCGAGCCACGGTGTCGGTGAGGGCCGCGTCCAGGGCGCCCTCGTCCAGCCGGCCGTCGAACCGTACGGAGAAGGGGATGTTGTAGGTGGTGGACGGGCCTTCCAGTTGGTGCAGGAACCACAGCCGCGCCTGCGCGTACGACAGGGGAAGGACGGCGGGCCGGTCGGCCGGGGCCGGGGAGCGGCGGGCCACGGACGTCCGGCCGCCCAGCCGCGCGGCGAGCACCCGTGCGGTCCGCGCCTCGAACACGTCGCGGATCGCGCAGTCGGTGCCCAGGGCGGTCCGCAGCCGGGCGGCCGCGCGGGACGCCGGGAGCGAGTGGCCGCCGAACGCGAAGAAGTCGTCCTCCGGGCCCAGTCCGGGGGCGTCGAGCACGTCGGCGAGGACGCCGGTGACGATCTCCTCGCGGGCCCCGCGCGGGGCGCGCCCGCCGCCCGGGCCGGCCGAGCCCTCCGCGGGCGCGGGCAGGGCCTTGCGGTTCACCTTGCCGTTGGCGGTCAGCGGGAACGCGTCCAGCACCACCACGGCGGCGGGCACCATGTACGCGGGCAGGGCCTCGGCGGCCGCCCGCCGGACCGCGGCCGGGTCGGGCGCGGAGCCGTCCGCCGCCCGGGTGACGTAGCCGACCAGCATCTGCCGGCCGGGCTCGTCCTCCCGTACCAGCGCCACGGCCCGGCCGGTGCCGGCGGCCGCGGCGAGCGCCGCCTCGACCTCGCCCGGCTCGATCCGGTGCCCGCGCAGCTTCACCTGGTCGTCGGCGCGGCCCAGGAACTCCAGCAGCCGGCCCCGTTCCGCCGCACCAGGTCGCCGGTGCGGTACATGCGGGAACCCGCCGGTCCGAACGGGTCGGCGGTGAACCGCTCCGAGGTGAGGGCGGGGCGGCCCAGGTAGCCGCGGGCCAGCTGCGCGCCGGCCAGGTACAGCTCGCCGGCGCGGCCGGCGGGGACCGGGCGGAGCGCCGCGTCCAGGACGTGGGCGCGGGTGTTCCAGAACGGCAGGCCGATGCCGGGCACGCCGGTGTGGTCCGCGGCCAGGACGGTGGAGGTGGCCCACACGGTGGCCTCGGTGGGCCCGTACACGTTGGTGACCGACGCCGCCGTGCGGGCGAGGCGCTCGGCGAGCGCGGCGGGCAGCGCCTCGCCGCCGACCAGCACCCGGGTGCCGGACAGCGCCGTGGGCCGGCCGTCCTCCAGCAGCGCGTGCCACAGCGAGGGGGTGGCCTGCATGACGGCGGGGCGGTGCGCGTCCACCAGGGCGGCCAGCGCGGACGGTTCGCGCACGGTGTCGCGGTCGGCGAGGACGATCGTGGCCCCGCACAGCAGCGGGGTGTGGATCTCCAGGACGTGGATGTCGAAGGAGACGGTGGTGACCGCGACGAGGCGGTCCCCGGGGGCCAGGGCGAGCACCTCGGACTGCATGTGCAGGAAGTTGGCGAGCGCCGCGTGCGGGACGACCACGCCCTTGGGGCGGCCGGTGGAGCCGGAGGTGTGGATCACGTACGCCGGGTGGGCGCCGGTCAGCGGGGCGGTGCGGTCGGCGTCGGTGACGGGGGCGGCCGGGAGGGCGGCCAGTGCGGCCAGGGTGTCGGGGGAGTCCAGCACGATCCGCTCGGTGCCGCAGGCGTCGGGCGCGAGCGCGGCGCTGTCCAGGGTGGTGAGCACGCACACCGGGCGGGCGTCGTCCACCATGAACCGGAGCCGCTCCGCCGGGTATTCGAGGTCCAGCGGCAGGTACGCGCCGCCCGCCTTGAGGACGGCGAGGAGTGCCACCACCAGGTCGGCGGTGCGGGGCAGGGCGAGGCCGACGAACGACTCGGGGCCGACGCCCCGCGCGATCAGCAGCCGGGCGAGCCGGTCGGCCCGCGCGTGCAGCTCGGCGTGGTCCAGGACGGTGTCCCCGGCGATCACGGCCGGGACGGCGGGGTGACGGCCGGCGGCCTCCTCGAGGGCGGCGACGACCGGGCCGGCCGGTACGGGCCGGGCGGTGTCGTTGCCGGCGGCGACGGCGGCCGCCAGCGCGGCGGGGGCGAGCAGGTCGGGCCGGCCGACCGGGGCGTGCGGGCCGGCCGCGGCGCAGGCGGCCAGGAAGCGCGTGAACTCGGCGAGCAGTGCGGCCGCGGTGTCCTGGTCGTAGGCGTGCGGGTTGGCGTCCAGCTCCAGCCGGATCCGGCCCTCCGCCTCGTCGTGGTGGACGCCGAGGGTCAGGTCGTCGACGGGGCCGGCGGCTACGTTGTGCACGGTGGCGGGCGATCCCGCGAAGTCCAGGCCGTAGTCGAAGGCCTTGACGTTGAGCATGGGGCCGAACGCGCCCGCGCCCTCCGCGCGGCCGGGACCCAGCTCCCGGCGGATGTCCTCGGCCCGGTGGCGCTGGTGCCGGCGCAGTCCGCGCACCCCGGCCGCCACGGCGGCCACCAGCTCGCCGAACGGCGTCCCCGGCCGTACGGCGACCCGCAGCGGCAGCACGTTGACCACCATGGCCGGGACGCGCAACGCCGCGGAGCCCAGCCGGGCCATGGCCGGCAGGGACAGGACGACGTCGCGGGCACCGCCGGCCCGGTGCAGCCAGGCGGCGAACGCGGCGGTCACCGCGTCGGCCCAGCTGGCGCGCACGGACCGGGCGGCGGCGAGCAGGTGGCCGGTCGGCTCCGGACCGAGTTCGGCGCGGGCGCGCAGGAACGCGTGCCCCGCCGGGTGCGCGGCGCCGCTGAGCGGGGCGGGTTCGGGCAGCCCCGTCAGGCGGTCCAGCCAGTACGCCCGGTCCGCCGCGTGGCGTTCGGAGCCGCGGTGGGCGGCCTCCTCGTCCAGGACGGCGGACAGGCCGGGGAAGGGGGAGGGGCCGGGCTCGTCGCCCCCGGCGAGCGCCGTGTAGACCTCGGCGGCACGCCGCGACAGCAGGGAGAACCCGTAGGCGTCGAGGGCGATGTGGTGGACCCGCTGGTACCAGAGCGTCCGGTCGGTGGCCACCCGGTGCAGGCTGAAGAAGGACAGCGGGTCGCGCGCCGGGTCCACCGGGGTGGCCATGTCACGGTGCATCAGCGCGAGCGCGGTGCCGTACGGGTCGTCCTGGCCGGTGTGGTCGAGGACGGGGACGGCCACCGGCGCGCGGTCCGCTGCGGGCCGCGTCAGCTGGTACGGCTCCCCGTCGGCGTCCTCGGCGAAGGCGACGGTGAGCGCCTCGCACTCGGAGACGGTGTGCCGCAGCGCGGCGGTGAACAGCTCGGGGTCGAGCGGCCCCTGGATCTCGACGTACTGGCCGACGTTGAAGACCGGGGATTCCGGGTCGAGCCGCTGGCCGTACCAGACGCCGGTCTGGGCCCCGGTGAGGGGGAGACGCTGGGGGGTGCGGTCGCTCATGGGTGGTGCTCCAGGGGTCGTCGGCGGGACCGGGACGGCGGCCGGCCGGGGGTGTGAAGGGTGGCGGAGGGATCAGGCGCGCGGTGCGGCCGGGGCGGCGGCGGGATCCGCGGCGCCCGGCGGGGCGGCGTCCACGTCCGGGGCGGGCGCGGGGAGCGTGGCCCGGCGCAGTCCGGGGACGGCCAGGGCGACGGCCACGGCGGCGGCGGCGCAGACCGCGCCGTTGACGACCGCGGCGCCGGCCGGGCTGAACCAGCGGGCGATCGCGGCGACTTCGGCGTCGCCGACGATGTCGCCGCTGGTGCCCTGGGCGGTGATCACGCTGACGACGCGGCCGCGCATCGCGTCCGGGGTGTGGTGCTGGACCAGGGCGTACTCGAGGATCTCGTACACGGTGCCGGCGGCGCCGCCGACGGCCAGCAGGACGAAGGCGAGCGCGGGGTCGCCGCTCAGCCCGAAGCCGAGGGTCGCCAGGCCGCCGGTGAACGCGGCGCCCAGCAGCAGCCGTCCGGGGCGGGCGGCGCGGCCCAGCCAGCCGCTGGTGGCGGAGACCAGGACGGCGCCGACGGCCGGGGCGGTGTAGAGGAGGCCGAGCATCACTTCGCCGCCGCCGAACCGGCGGTCCACCATCTCGGGGAACAGTACGACGGGCACGTTGAAGACCGCGGTCACGCCGCCGAGCAGAATCAGGCCGCCCACCACGCGGTCGCGCACGGCGAACCGGAAGGCCGCCAGCGGGGACCGGAAGCGCGTGCTGTCGCCGTCGCGGTCCTCTCCCTCGTCACCCTCCTCGCGGCCGGGGGGCAGCGGCCGGACCCGGGTGATCAGCAGGGTGGTGAGTGCGGTGGTCACCGCGGTGAAGGTGAACACCGGCGCGGGCCCCCACAGCGCCAGCAGGACGCCGCCGAGGAACGGCGCGCTGATGGAGCCGATCTCGCCGGTCAGTGACATGAGCGCGCCGGCGGCGGGCAGTTGGTCCTCGCGGACCAGGCCGGGGGCGGCGGCCATCAGGGCGGTGACGCTGACGCCGGACGCCAGCCCGTCCCAGGCGACGCACACGTGGACCGCCCAGAGGGACGGCTCGGGCAGGAAGGCGTTCACGGCGAGGCCCGCGAAGGCGAGCGCCGCGGCGCCCCGCGCCCACAGGATCAGGGTGCGCCGGTCGGTGCGGTCCGCCATCATGCCGCCCCACAGCGACCCGGTCAGCACGCTGACGCTCATGATCATGCTGACCACGGCCACCTGGAAGGTGGACCGGCTCATGCCCCACACCTGCGCGGACAGGGCGACGGTGGCCATGCCCAGGCCGAACAGCGACACCACGCGGGCGATGAAGACCGCGCGGAAGTCACGTGAGGCGCGCAGCGGTTCTATGTCGATGACGAGGTCGCGCAGGGACACGGGGACTCCGGGGGATACGGGAACGGCGGGGTGGTGCGGGCGGCGGTGGAGGGGCGGAGCGGAGGTGGTGCGGGGGCGGTGCGGGCGCCGGTCAGGCGGTGGGCGCCAGGAGTGCGGCCCATTCCCGCAGCGTGGGCCGCTCGGCGAGGTCCACGAAGGCGATCTGCGCGCCCTCGGCACGCCAGCGGGAGACCAGGGACATCAGCCGGATCGAGTCCAGCCCCTGGTCGAGGAGGTTGTCGTCGGGGTCGATCTCCTCGGGTTCGGCGCAGAGCACGTCCGCGACGTCCTGGAGGAGCCGGTCGAGGCCGAACGGTCCTTCCGGAGCGGGCGTCCGGGGGTCGTTCGGTGCGGCGGTCGGGGAGGCGGTCATGTCAGGTGGCTTCCTCTGTGGGGGACGGATCGGTGCACCCCACCCTCGCAGTTGCTTAGGTAAGGCTAACCTAACTTATGTGATTCCAGTTGCAGTCGAGCTCCCCGCGGCACCGGTTCGTCCGGCCCGCCCGGGAGACGCACACGCTCTCTTCGTCCTCTCCCGGACCTTCGTCGCGTCCGGGGAGCTGAGGTCCCGCCCCCTCGACGACTACCGCGCCCGCACCGGGGAGTTCCTCCTGATGGAGGGCACCGCCGCCGGCGGCGGACTGGCCGGCTGCGTCGGCGTGCGGGACGAGGGGTACGGCGACGCCGTGCTCCACAACTTCTGCGTGGCGCGCGGCAGCCAGGGCAGGGGTATCGGGTCGGCGCTGCTCCGGGACGCGCTCCGGCGCGCCCGGACCCGTCGCGCGACCCGGGTCTTCACGGCGACGACCGGGCCCGCCGTGCTGTTCGTACGGCACGGCTTCGTGCCCGCCGAGCCGGAACAGGCGCCCGCCGCGTGGGCGGCGGCCCTGGACCCGGCCCGGGGTTCGCGGGTCTACGTACGGTCGCTGTGACGCCTCCCGCGGGGCGGTGCGGGCGGGGGAACCGCCCGCACCGCCCCGCGGGGGTTCAGCGGGCGGCCTCGGCGGCCACCAGGCTCGCAGGCCGCATGTCCGTCCAGTGCTGCTCGGTGTAGGCGGCGCAGCCCTCGCGGCTGTCCTCGCCGTGGACGACGCGCCACCCGTCCGGCACCGCGGCGAAGGCGGGCCAGAGCGAGTGCTGGTTCTCGTCGTTGACGAGGACGAAGTAGCGGGCGTCGTCGTCCTCGAAGGGGTTCGTGGCCATCGGGATGTCTCCTCGTTCGCAGGGGCAGCGGTCGCTGCGCCGGTGGGTCGGTGGGGCGGTGGGTCGGTGGGTGGGTGGATCGGTGCCGGCGGGCGGTGCGGGGCCGCTCAGCCGGCCGGCGCGGCGAACCGGGCCGCGAGCGCGGTCGCCGCCTCGGACAGCGCGGCCGCCTCGGAGGCGTCGAACAGGGCCGTGGACCAGCGCCAGTGCACGCTCACGCGGTGTCCGCCGCCGGTGCCGGGGGCGACCGTCGCGGTCAGCTCCACGGGCCCGGCGAGTGGCGGATCGCCGCGCAGCGCCCCGAGAGCGGCCCCTTCGGCGTCCGGGGCCGGGCCCCAGCCGGGGGCGGCGTCGGGAGGGCGCAGGGCGGTGCGCCGCCGGTAGGCGACGCCGCGGCCGGGGGTGCCGGCCGCGAGCGCCGACGTCTGCGGGTTCAGGTGGCGCAACTGCTCCTGACCGCGCCCGTCGTCCGGTACCGCCGCCAGCCGCCGCCGCACCGGATCGGTGCCGTCCGGGTCGAGCGGCAGCCGTACGCCGTGCACGGTGGACAGCCGCCCGGCCGTACGCGGTGCCGCGCCCGGGCGGGGGAGCTCCAGCGCGACCGGTAGCCGCGTGCCGTCGTGCAGCCGGGGCCGGCCGGCGGCGGTGCGCGCCAGAGCCGTCAGCAGCGCCACGTCGACGGGGTGCGGCCCCGGCGGTCCGGCGGGGACGTCGAACCGGGTGGTGCTCCGGTGCCCGCCCTCCGCCGCGGGCCAGGCCCGCGCCGCGGGCCCGGCCGCCAGATCCGTCCAGTACGGCAACTCCCGCACCCGGGCGGGGGACTGGGCCGACGTGGCCAGCCCGGCGGCCCAGGCGGTCAGGCCGCCGGCCGGCCCGAGGGCGTCCGGCACCGGACCGGAGCCTGCGAACCAGTCGTACAGCGGCGGGAGTTCACCGAGCAGGAGCTGCCACGAGACGTCGTCGACGCACAACGCGTGGGCGGTCAGCAGCAGGCGCCCCGGTTCCGCCGGACCGGCGTCGAACCAGGCCGCCCGGAACACCGAGGCCACCCCCGGATCCAGCGCGTCCCCGGCGGCCCGCGCCGCGGCGTTGACCAGCAGGCTCCGGGCGGCGGGAGCCAGACCCGTCACCGGATACCGGCGCAGGGCCGTCGCGTCGGTGACGGCGGGCGCCTCCGCCGCGGCCCGGACCTCCTGGCTCCAGACGCCGTGCGCCCGGTGCAGGGCCAGGCGCAGCGCCGGGTGCCTGCGGGCCAGGGTGGTCAGGGCGCGGCGCAGCGGAGCCGTCCGCAGCCCCGCCGGGACCTCCAGCAGGACGTGCTCGCGGGCGCCCTCGGCCGGACCCGCCGCCTCCCGCAGCCGGTGCGCGGCCGGCAGCAGCGTCAGCGGGCCCGCCTCGTCGTCCCCGGCCGGTACGGCCAGCGGTCGTGCGGCAGCGGTGGTCGGCGCGGTGCCCCCGCTGTTCCGGGCGGCGGCGGTGATCCGTCCGAGGGGCGTGCGGGGCCGCCGGGCCGACCCGGCGAGCAGGGCGGCGAACCCGGCGGCCTCGGACTCCAGTTCGGCCGGGTCGTACAGGGCGGGGTTGGCGTCCAGGTCGACGCGCAGCAGGCCCTCGGGGGAGCGGGAGGCCGAGACGGAGAGGTCGTCGACCGGCCCGGAGGCCAGGCTCACCACCCGGCCCGGCACCCCGGCGAAGTCGAGTTCGGTCTCGAACGGACGCAGGTTGACCAGCGGCCCCGGCACCCGGGTGCCGGCGTGGCCGGGCCACACGACCCGCGCCACCTCGCTGCCGCGGACCCGCTGGTGGCGCCGCAGGAACGCCGTCTCCGCGGCCGCCCGCGCCAGCAGCTCCCGGAAGGTGTCGGCCGGCCCGGCCGCGATCCGTACGGGCAGGATGTTGACGGCGGCGGCCGGGACCCGCAGCGTGCCGGGAGCCGTCCGGGCCGCCGCGTACACGGCGAGCAGTGCCTCCGCCGCACCGGTCCGCACGGTCGTGTGCGCGGCGGTGGCGGCGAGCACGGCCTCGCCCCAGGTGGCGCCCGCGCCCCGGGCGGCGGCTTCGACGGCGGCGGTGTCGGCCGCGTCGAGGAGCACCGTGCGGCGCAGCGCCGTGTCGGCGGGCGGGGCGCTGCGCCCGCGCAGCGGCGCGGGCAGCGCGGCACCGGCCAGGTGGCGGGTCCAGGCGGCCAGATCGGCGCGCCGCTCGGCGGAGGCGGCGTACGCACTCTCGGCCTCGACGAGCGCGGTCACCGGGGCGAACGGCGAGGGGCCGGCGGGACGCCCGCGTACGGCCGCCGAGTAGAGCTCGGCGATGCGGTGGTTGAGGAGGGCGAGCCCGTGCCCGTCCACGGCGAGCTGGTGGAAGAACTGCACCAGCAGGTGGTGTTCGGGGCCGACCGTGACGAGCACGCTGCCGGCCAGGTCGGGCACGTCGCCGGGGGCCGGCGGATCGGTGAGCAGGTCGAGCCGGGGCGGGCAGGCGAGCTGGCCGCGGACCAGGCCCAGCGCGGCGGCCACCGGGTCGGCGGCGCCGGAGGTGTCGAGCAGCGCGGGCCTGCGGGTCCGGCCGGGCGCGCGTACGGGCGCCTGGCGGGGGCCGTCGTCGCCGCGGGTCAGCCGGAAGCGCAGCCACGGCGCCTCGTCGAGGGCGTGGGCCACCGCGTCGCGCAGTGCCTCGGTGTCGACGGGGCCGGCGAGTTCGACGTACTGGCCGACGTTGTGCCCGGCGTATCCGGGGGCGGCGGACTGCGCCGCCAGGAACTCGGCCTGCGCCGCGGTCAGCGGTACGGCGTCGGGTGCGGCCGGTGCGGCCGGGGTGGGGGAGGGGATGGCGGACACGTGTCAGCTCCGGAGTCCCGAGGGATGGGGGGCGACCGCGGCGGTGGCCAGCCGGTTCCGGCCGGTCCGCACCGCGCGCTCGGCGCCGCTCAGCAGCAGGGAGTCGCAGATCTCGCCGGACCGGACGGCCAGGGTGGAGAGCAGGGAGGAGGTCAGGCCGTGGGTGTGCTCGGTGCCGGCGCCCTGGAGGTAGATCCCGGCGCGCAGCCGCGGCGTCGTGACGATCCGGTGGTCGCGGCCCATCCGGAGCCGGCCCAGACCGTCCGTCAGGCATTCGTCGATCAGGTCCCCGAGGAGCTCGCGCGGGTCGGGCGCGCGGTAGCCGGTGGCGTACACCACGGCGTCGCAGTGCAGTTCGGCGGCCGTCCCGTCGATCAGGGAGCGGACCGTGGCGCGGGCCCCGCCGGTCTCCTCGCGGACGGCGGCGACCTCGCTGGTGTTGAGGATCCGCAGTCGTTCGGTGCCGGAGACCTTCTCCTGGTACACGGTCCGGTACAGCTGGGTGATCAGGTCCCCGTCCACCACCGAGTAGTTGGTGTTGGCGTGGTAGCCGAGGAGCCGGTCCTTGACCTCGTCGGGCGCGGCGTAGAAGTCGTCCACGGCGGCCGGGTCGAAGATCCGGTTGGCGAAGGGGCTGTCGTCGGCGGGGCTGTAGCCGTAGCGCGCGAAGACGGCGCACACCTCCGCCCCGGGGAAGGTGCGGTGCAGGTGTTCGGCGGCCTCGGCGGCCGACTGGCCCGCGCCGACCACGACGAACCGGCGGTGCGTGAGCCCGGTCAGCGCGCGGGTGCGGTGCAGCAGCTCGCTGGTGTGCCAGACGTGCTCGCCGCGGGTCACGCCCTCGGGGAGCCGGGGCAGCAGGCCGGTGCCGAGGACCAGGTTGTGGGCGTACAGCGGTCCGGCGGCGGCGGCGGTGTCCGGTCCGGTGCCGGCCGGGCGGTGGTGGACCTCCAGGACGTCCAGGGCGTCCGGGTCGGCCCCGGGCAGGTCGCGGGCGGCGGACACCCGGGTGGCCTCGGTGCCGTAGGACACCTGGGCGGCGAAGTCCTCGGCGCACCAGCGGAAGTAGTCGTGGAACTCCACCCGGGTGGGGAAGAAGGTCTTCTGGTTGATGAAGTCGGGGAGCCGGCCGTGCTCCTGGAGGTACTGGAGGAAGCTGTACGGGCTGGCCGGATTCCGGAGGGTCACCAGGTCCTTGAGGAAGGACACCTGCATGGTGGCGCCGTCCAGCAGCATGCCCGGGTGCCAGCAGAAGCCCTCCTGGCGTTCGACGAACGCCGCCAGGACCGCCTCGTCGGCGGACCGCCGGGCGTTGTGCTCGGCCACGGCGATCGCCAGGGCCAGGTTGGCGGGGCCGAAGCCGATGCCCACCAGGTCCCGGACGGCGGGGGACCGGTCCCCGGACCCGGAGTGCGTATGTGGTGCGGACATGCCCATCCTTCCTCGGACTTACCTGGCTACTTAGGTAAGGCTGACCTAACGTCACTGATCCTTCGGGGTGTGTCAAGTCACCCCAGGTCACCCGGCCGAAGGCACGCCGAACCGCCAACCGCCGTAGCTTTCACGGAGGTTGGTCGAGGGGCAAGATCTGGCCGCAGGACCGCTCCGGGTCCAGCCGGGCGCGCCGGCGGCCGTCCCGAGCGGCGCGAATCGGCCGCCGGAGATCCCGCAGGGCCGGGAAACCAGGGGTCCGGACCCGGCGGACGCCGCCTGGCGGGGCGGCTCCGGCCGCGGCCCGGCGCGGTCCGTACGCGTCCCGGGAAACCCCGCTTTCAGGGCGTCCCGTTGGATGCGGTCGGCCTTTCGCTTGGACGGCCCGGCGCCGACGCGTCGCCCCTGGTTCCGGCGCCAACCCGTGCCGTATCCGTACGACTTGACGCCGACGCGGCGACGCGGGGCCGGCCGGTGAGGGGCCGGTCCGCAACCGACTCGACGGCCACGGCAGGATGGCCCGAGTGAGCGAATCGACTGAGCAGGTGCAGACCGCAGATCGTCTCTGGCAGGAGTTCCGCCAGGAGCCGTTCCCCGACAGCCTGCGACATGCGACTTCCGGGGGCGCAGACGTGTGGCTCATCGAGTTGGACATCGCCGGCTGCGTTCTTCGCCGGCTCGACGACAGCGGCCCTCTCGACTCGAAGGACAGCCTCCTCCTGCAGAGCCGCATCGAGGACCTGGACCGAGTCATTCCTGAAATCGACGACCCTGGAGGAGCCCAGTACTGCCAACGGTTGCACCAGCTCGCCGTGCTCGTGTCAGGGAACCTGCCCAGCACCACATGAGACGACGTCTAAAGAGGGTCCGGTACCACGCAGGTGCCCACCGGGGTGTCGCTGAAGACCTCCAGCAGCAGCGAGTGCGGCACCCGTCCGTCGAGGACGTGCGCCATGGCCACCCCGCCCCGGACCGCCCGCAGGCAGCCCTCCATCTTCGGGGCCATGCCGCCGTCCAACGACGGCAGCAGACGGGTCAGCTCCGCCGCGGTCAGCCGGCCCACCACGTCGGTGCCGCGCGGCCAGTCGGGCATCAGGCCGGCCACGTCGGTCAGCATGACGAGCTTCTCCGCCCCCAGGGCGGCCGCCAGGGCCGCCGCCGCCAGGTCGGCGTTGACGTTGTAGACCTGCCCGTCCGTGCCGCGGGCCACCGGGGAGACCACCGGGATCCGGCCGCGGTCCAGCAGGGCCCGCACGGTGTCCGGGTCCACCGAGACCACCTCGCCGACCAGGCCGATGTCCACCTCGCGCCCGTCGACGAGGGCCGGCCGGCGGACCGCGGTGAGCGTACGGGCGTCCTCGCCGGTCATGCCGACGGCGAACGGCCCGTGCTCGTTGACCAGCCCCACCAGTTCCCGCTGGACCTGGCCGGCCAGGACCATCCGCACCACCTCCAGCACCTCGGGGGTGGTGACCCGCAGCCCCGCCGCGAAGGACACCTCCAGGTCCAGCCGCCGCAGCAGCGCGCTGATCTGGGGGCCGCCGCCGTGCACCACGACGGGCCGCAGCCCCGCGTACCGCAGTGACACCACGTCCGCAGCGAAGGCCCGTTTCAGCTCTTCGTCGACCATCGCGTTGCCGCCGAACTTCACCACCACCGTGCGGTCCCGGTAGCGCTCCAGCCACGGCAGCGCCTCGATCACGGTGCGCGCCGGTGCCTGCCCGGGGAGAGGGCGGGCGGCCGGCGCGGCCGGTGGGGGAGGAGGGGTCGTCATGGGCGTGCCATTTCCTGGATGAGGGTTCGGGTGGTGCGGACCACGCCCCAGCGGGCGGCGGTCCAGCGCAGGGCGAGGGCGTGGTCCTCGGGACCGGTGTCGGCGACGGCGTCCGCCGCCACGAAGGGCTGGATGTCGTGCATGCGCGCGTCGGCCGCGGTGAGCAGCACCCCGCCCGCGGCGAACAGGCCGCACAGCAGCAGCTGGTCGCGGCCGGTGAGGGCGAGGACGCGGCGCAGGTGGCTGCGCAGGAAGGCGTTCTCGCGGACGTACGTGATCACGTGGTCCCCGCGTTCGGGGACCAGCGGGTCGCCGGGGGCGGGGCCCGCGCCGGGAGCGTGGCCGAACACGACGGGTATCCGGCGGATCCGGGCCTCCCGCCGCAGTGCCGCGGTGTTGGCGAGCAGGTCGCCGCCCGGCGCCGCGGTGGCCGGAAAGGCCCGCAGGAACTGCGGCTGCATGCCGAGCACCAGCAGGGCGGCCCGGCCGGGGTCGACGGTCCAGGCCTCCGAGGAGGGCGGGAGCGCGGCCGCGTCGGGCATCGGGTAGGGCATGACGTTGGACAGGTCCATGACCGGACTCCCCCTCGCTCGGGGCGGCCGGTCGACGCCGCCCCTTTCGACTTAGGTAAGCCTAACCTAATATCGCGGGTCTCCGGTGGGGGAGAGCATCGGATCGTCCAGTTGCACGAGGCGGTAGCGGCGGTCGCCCGCCGGGACCTTGCTCTCCGCGGGGTGCGCGACGCGCCCGCCGCGGCCCGAACGGGCCTCCCGCGCCGCCCGCGCACGCATCCGCTGCGCCGCCTCCAGCAGCGCCTCCACCCCGGGCGTGGTCCGCCGCAGCCGGTTGAAGCGGCGCACCGAGAAGCCGGCCAGCCGGCCGGCCACCGGCCAGGACGCGCCGCGCCCGACGGCGTCCAGGACGACCCGCAGCATCGCAGGAGTGGCACCGCCGTCCGCCGTCAGGCCGTGCCCGGCGGCCACGGCGCGCGCGGCCCGCAGCGCCGCCGCGAACGCCGGATCCTGCTCCGTCCACCCGTGCAGCATCCGCTCCGGCACCCCGGCCACCACGGCGATCGCGGGGTGATCCAGCCCCTGCGCGGCCGCCCGCAGCGCCTCCGCCATGCGGGCCACGGTGTCGTCGCGCTGGCTCGGCGGCCGCCCCAGCGCCTCCCGCAGCGCCTGCTCGGCCTCGTCGCGGGCGGCCAGCCAGGCGACGACCCGCGCCGCGCTCTCGGCCCGCTCGGCCGATCCCCTCACCCCGGCCGGCGCGCTCCGCCCGGCCATGTGCTCGTACACGGTCTTCCCCGATCGGTCAGGTGTACCTGACACCGAAGAATCCGCCGTCCGCGCCCCCTGCGCCCGCCGTTCCGCCGCCGGGCCGCCACCCCGGCAAGGGGGTTGGAGGGATCTGGCCTCTCCGTTGTCAGGCGGGCCCCGCCGGGTCTTCCGACCGGTCGCCCGCCGGGCCGGCCCGCCCGGCCGGACAATGTCGGTGGCGTGCGTCACAGTTGAGGGGAGTGTCCAGCACTACCTCCCGTCCGGGGTGATCTCCATGCAGCACGCGATCCGGGCCGAAGGCCTGGCGAAGCGGTTCAAGCAGACCCGTGCACTGGCCGGCGTGGACCTCCAGGTGCCCGCGGGCAGCGTCCTGGGCCTGCTCGGCCCCAACGGCGCGGGCAAGACGACCGCCGTCCGCATCTTCGCCACCCTCCTCCAGCCCGACGAGGGCCGCGCCGAGGTCGCCGGGTACGACGTCGTCCGGCAGGCGGGCCGGGTCCGCTCGGTGATCGGGCTCACCGGCCAGTACGCCGCCGTCGACGAGAACCTGACCGGCACGGAGAACCTTCTGATGATCGCGCGGCTGCTCGGCATGCCGCGCGGCGCGGCCAGGGCCCGTGCCGCGGAGCTGCTGGACCGCTTCCAACTGCGCGAGGCGGCGGGCCGGGCCACCAAGACGTACTCCGGCGGCATGCGGCGACGCCTCGACCTCGCCGCGAGCCTGGTGGGGCGGCCGCAGATCCTCTTCCTCGACGAGCCGACCACCGGACTCGACCCGCACAGCCGCGGCGAGGTCTGGGACATGCTGCGCGTCCTCGTCGCGGAGGGGGTCACGGTCCTGCTGACCACGCAGTACCTCGACGAGGCGGACCGGCTGGCCGACAGCATCGTCGTGATCGACAAGGGCCGGGTCATCGCCGACGGCACCCCCGACGAGCTGAAGGCGCAGGTCGGCGGCCAGGTCCTGCAACTGCGGCCGGCCCGCGCCGGCGACCTCGCCACGGCGCACGCCCTGCTGACCGAGGCCGCGGGCCCCCTGGCCAAGATCGAGGGTGACGAGGTCACCGCGCCCGTCAAGGACCCCGGGCTCATGCCCGACGTGGTCCGCCGACTGGACCAGGCGGGCATCGCGGTGGCCGAACTGACCCTGCGGCGCTCGTCCCTCGACGAGGTGTTCATGGTCCTGACCGGCCACCGGGCGGAGCCGCAGGCCGCCGCGGGCGACGGTGACGGTGACGGTGACGACGAGCAGTACGCGACCGCCGGGAGCCTGTCATGACCACCGCCTCCGTACCCGTGACCGGCACCCCCGGCGGCAGCGGCCGGGTCCGTCCCCCGGCTGCCCTGCGCCAGACCGCGACGCTCGCCTGGCGCAGCCTGGTCTCCGTCAAGCACAACCCGCTGGAGCTCGTCGACTACAGCATTTCGCCGATCATGTTCGTCTTCCTCTTCACCTATGTCTTCGGCGGACAGATG
Organism: Streptomyces sp. WAC03905; assembly: GCF_057371075.1. Taxonomy (NCBI): domain Bacteria; kingdom Bacillati; phylum Actinomycetota; class Actinomycetes; order Kitasatosporales; family Streptomycetaceae; genus Streptomyces; species Streptomyces sp. WAC03905. Next base: position 1,123,649 of record NZ_JBXYDZ010000003.1, on the reverse strand, counting down.
GCGGGCTCTCCCGAGGCGTACCTCCAGTACGCGCTCGCGGGCATCATCGTCCAGAACACGCTCTTCATGAGCACGTACACCGCCATGGCGCTGAACACCGACCTCACCAAGGGGGTCTTCGACCGCCTCCGCAGCCTGCCCGTCGCCCGCTCGGCGCCGCTCCTCGGACGCATCACCGCCGACCTGGCCAAACAGCTGTGGGCGATGCTCCTGATGATCGCCCTGGGCACCCTGCTGGGCTTCGAGGTCACCGGCGGTCCCGCCGGGTTCGTCGGCGGGATCCTGCTGCTCCTGGTCTTCGCCGCGGCCGTCTCGTGGACGGCCGTGCTGATCGGGATGCTGGCGGGCGACGCGGAGAAGGTGCAGGTCTTCGCCTTCACGCTGATCTTCCCGATCACCTTCACGAGCAGCGCGTTCGTCATGGTCGACACCATGCCCGGCTGGCTCCAGGCCTGGGTGGACGTCAATCCCGTCACCCAGCTGTCGGACGCCTTCCGCGGACTCCTGCTCGGCACTCCGGCCGGCGAGCCGATCATGTGGTCCCTGATCTGGGCGGCGGGCATCGCGATCGTGTTCGTGCCGCTGGCCATGCGGGCGTACCGCTCCCGGGTCTGACGGAACCGCTCCGGGCCTCCCGGTATCAGTCCGACGACGGGGCCAGCACCACGAAGTCCGCGCCCGCAGGGTCCAGGCAGACGGCCAGCCGCCCGACGCCCTCGGCGTCCTCCGGCCCCATCTGCACGCTGCCACCGTTGCCGGTGACCGCGGCGACCGCGGCGTCGCAGTCGGTGACGGCGAAGACCGGGTGCCAGTACGGCTTCCCGCCCGCCGGGGCCAGAGCCTCCGCGGGCAGTTCCATCACCCCGCCGTGCATGCGTTCCGCCGGTTGGCCGGCCGGGGTGACCAGGGCGTACGTGCCGCCGCCAGCCGGCAGTTCCATGTCGCTGTACCACCAGCCGAAGACCCCGCCGTAGAACTCCTTGGCCGCCGCCGCGTCGCTCGTGCACAGCTCCGCCCACGACAGCGAGCCCGGTTCGTCCACCAGGTCGACGCCCTTGCTGGTCCCCGGCTGCCACACGGCGAACTGGCCCCCGAGCGGATCGCTGTACTGGGCCATCCGCCCCCACTCGTCGAGGTCCCTCGGGGGCACCCGCACCGTGCCGGCCGCCTGCTCGACGGCCCGGGTGGTGGCGTCCGCGTCGGGGACGCTGTAGTAGATCATCCAGGCCGGGCGGGCGCCCTCCTCGGTGAGCCTGCCGAGCCCGGCGACGATCTTCCCGTCCTTGCGGAACATCCCGCCCTCCATGTCCTCCCCCTCGCCCATGGACTCGAAGTCCCAGCCGAGCACGGCCCCGTAGAACGCCGCCGCGGCGCGGACGTCGGGGACGCCGAGGTCGATCCAGCAGGGGGAGCCGGCCGCGAAGTCAGTGGTGATCATGGTGTTCCTCCCGCACGGCGCGCTGACCGGAGCCGCGCTACTGGAGCTTGGACAGGTCGACCGAGTCGGCCGGCGCCGGGGGCTCCGGCCGGACGGGCTCGTCGAAGGCGGAGAAGGTGGCCTCCACGCGCTCACCGGAGGCCTTGGCGCCCTGGATGCGCAGCAGGTACGGCTCGTCCTGCGTCGACACCTGGTAGGTGCCCGTGTCACCGCCGCGCTTGCCGGTCACCGTGATGGCCGGACGGCCGTCGACGCTGGTGGTCGAGCCCTTCGTCAGCTGCTCGTTCGCCGGTTTCGAGGAGAACTCCCGTTTGAAGTGGTCGAGGTCGCAGAACTGCGCGAAGTCGCGCAGCATGATGTTGTCCGTGGTGCCGTGCAGGTAGCGGCCGTTGATGAGCGCGATCGCGGCCTCGGCCGCCTCGCCCGGTACCTGGGCCCGCAGCAGCTCGTCGTCGAGCTTCATCCACACGTCGTTGCCGCGCTTGATGACGTCGGCCCTGCCGGAGCCGCCGGGCGGGGTGACGGTCCCGACGCAGTTGCCCGCCTCGTCGAAGCGGATGTCCAGGCCGGTGGTGCCGGCGTCCTCGGTCACCTTCGCCACCATGCGCATCGACGTGACCTCCGACATCGCCTTGCGGGAGGCGTCGGCGATGGCCTGCGCGCTCTTGCCGGCCATGCCGTTGTCATCGGCCAGGGCGGCGCCCGTTCCGGCGCCGGCGAACACCATCAGACAGACGGTTCCCGCAGCCGTGCGGCGGACCGCGGCTGCTGCCCGGGGTACGGACATCGGGCGTCACCTCCCTCGGGCCGCCGCCGGGTGGCGCCAGGAGTCACACCGCCCTCCGGTGCGGCCGGTCACCGGTTCAGCGTAGGTCCGCGCCACGGACGCCGCAGCCCGGGAAGCCCCCGGCCGGCCCGGCCGTCCCGTCCCGCCCTCAGCCGGAGACCGCCTCGGCCCAGCCCCGGTCCACGGTGCGGGCCGCCTTCTCCTGCTGGGCCTCGGTCGGGAACGCCGGGGTGCCCTCGACCGTCGGCAGCTTCTCCGCCGCCGCCCGGTCGAGGGTGCCGTTCTCCTCCATCGCCCCCATCAGCACCGGACGGGCGTAGGCCATGAGTCTGAGGTTCTGCCCCTCCGGGCTGAAGAGGTACTCCTGCCACAGCCGTGCCGCCGCCGGGTGCGGGGCGTCCTTGTTGATCCCCTGCGCGTAGTACTGGGCGAAACTGCCGTCGAAGGGGATGGCGGTGTGCCAGTCCACGTCCGCGCCCTTGCGGCGGAAGTCGTCCGCGTAGCCGAGGTTGAGGAAGTCCCAGTCGATGCTGATGGGGGTCTGCCCCTTCTCGATCGTGGCCGGGGTGGATTCCACCGGGATGAAGTTGCCGTTCCGGCTCAGCTCGGCGAAGAAGTCGATGCCCGGCTGGATGTTGCCGAAGGAGCCGCCGTTCGCCAGGGCGGCCGCGTACACCCCGGCGAAGGCCGAACCGGACTTCGTGGGATCGCCGTTGAGCGAGACCTGGCCCTTGTACTCGGGCCTGCGCAGATCGGCGAAGGTCGAGGGGCAGGTCGTGACGCGCCCGGCGTCACAGCCGATCGAGACGTAGCCGCCGTAGTTGTTGTACCAGCGGGCCCGCGGGTCCTTCTGCTCGTCGGGGATGTCGTCGTACGGGACCACCTCGTACGGGGCGAGCAGGCCCTGACGGGCCGCGGCCGGGCCGAAGGTGCCGCCCACGTCGATCACGTCGGGGGCGGTCCCGTCACGCCGGTGCTCCTTGAGCGCGTTGACCTCGTCCTGGCTGGAACCCTCCGGATTTTCCACCGCGACCTCGATCCCGTACTTCTTTTCGAAGCCGTCGATCAGCGCCCCGTAGCCCGCCCAGTCCCTCGGGAGCGCGATGGTGTTGAGCGCCCCCTCCTTCCTGGCCGCCGCGGTCAGCGCCGCCATGCCCCCCGCGTCCGCCGCGGAGGTCGCCACCGCGGGCGCCCTGGGCGTGGCGGGGGGCCTGTCTCCGCAGGCGCCGAGGGGCCCCGCAGCGAGGGCGAGGCAGGCGGCGACGGCGGCTGTCCGGAGACGAGGTGCGGGCACAAAGGCTCCATAACGGGCGGCACGTACTGATCCAGTGCCAGCGTACGTGCGGCAGCCGCACCGGCGCAGTCCCGGCGGGCCGTGCCCGCCGCCCGTCCTCCGGCCGGGGTACCGGAGCCGCCCGCGGGACGCGCCGCGGCCGCCCCGGCGACCCGCTCAGAACGCCTCGTCGTCCCAGGCCGCGAGGAGCGCTGCCCCCAGGTCCTCCCCGGCCGCGGCGGTTTCGGCGTGCAGGGCCTGCTCGCTCCAGATGATCTTGCCGCGCGCGGTGTAACGGGTGCCCCACCGCTCGGCGAACTGGGCGACGAGGAACAGCCCGCGCCCACCCTCGTCGGTGGCCTCGGCCCGGCGCAGGTGCGGTGAGGTGCTGGACCCGTCGGACACCTCGCAGATCAGGCTGCGGTCGTACAGCAGGCGCACCCGGATCGGCTGCGAACCGTAGCGGACGGCGTTGGTGATCAGTTCGCTGAGGATGAGCTCCGTGGTGAAGGCGATCTCCTCCAGCCCCCAGTCCGCCAGCCTGCGGGCACAGGCGTTGCGCACCGGGGACACCGCCGCTGGATCGGACGGCACCTCCCACTCGGCGATCCGTGCCGGGTCCAGCCGTCGGGTGCGGGCCACCAGCAGGGCGATGTCGTCGCTCTGCCCACTGGGCAGCATCGCGCCGATCACCGCGGCGCAGGTCTCCTCCGGGGTCCGTGCGGGCCCGGCCAGGGCGGTGCCCAGCGCCGCCAGGCCCGCGTCGACGTCGCGGTCGCGCCCCTCCAGCAACCCGTTGGTGAACAACACCAGCTGGGCGCCCTCGGGCACGGTCAGCGCCGCGGTCTCCATGGGCATGCCGGCGCCCAGGCCCAGCGGCGGCGAGACGGGCAGTTCGGGGAAGGACACCGTGCCGTCCGGGTGGACGACCGCCAGACCCGGATGGCCGGCCGTGGCGGCCGTCACCTGCCCGGAGACCGAGTCGTAGACGGCGCACAGGCAGGTGGCGCCGGTCAGCCCCTGCCACTCCTGCTCACCGGCGCCCTCGTCGGTGTCGATGTGGGCGACCAGCTCGTCCAGATGGCTCAGCAGCTCGTCCGCGGGCAGGTCGAGCGTCGAGAAGTTGTGCATGGCCGTGCGCAGCCTGCCCATGGTGGCGGCCGCGTGCAGCCCGTGCCCCACGACGTCGCCGACCACCAGCGCCACCCGGGCGCCCGGCAGCGGGATGACGTCGAACCAGTCGCCGCCCACCCCCGCCTGCGCGGGCAGGTAGCGGTGCGCGACCTCGACCGCCGACTGGTCCGGCACCCCGCGCGGCAGCAGGCTGCGCTGCAGCGTGACGGCCATGGTGTGCTCGCGCGTGAAGCGGCGGGCGTTGTCGATGGACAGGGCCGCCCGCGCGGTCAGCTCCTCGGCGAAGGACACGTCCTCCTCCTCGAACGGCGGGGAGGGCTGCACCCGCCAGAAGCCCGCCATCCCCAGCAGTACGCCGCGGGCCCGCAGGGGGACCGCGATCACCGAATGGACGCCTTGGTCCAGCATCCGCCGGGACCGGGCGGGGTCCTGGGCCATCCAGTCCCGGGTGGCCCGCAGGTCCGCCACCCGCACCGCGTGCTCCCCGGCCACCCCGATCGCCATGGGGCTGGTCGGGACGAACCGGATCAGCTCGCCGACCCGGTAGAGGGGATGCGGGTCGTGGGCGGCGACGACAGCGGTGCGGCGCATCTCGGTGCCCGGCTCGGGCGGCTCGTCGCCGTGCAGCACCGGGTCCAGCAGGTCGACCGAGGCGATGTCCGCGAACCGCGGGACCGCCACCTCAGCCAGTTCCCGCGCGGTGCGCTCCACGTCCAGCGTCGTTCCGATGCGCACGCCCGCGTCGTAGAGCAGCTTCAGCCGCTCGTGGGCCACCTCGGCCCGGCCGGACAGCGCCCGCAGCTCCGTGGTGTCCCTGAGGGTCACCACGGTCCCCGCCTGCCCGAAGGGGGCGGTGGGCCGGATGTTCACCGCCAGCAGCCGGTCGGCCGCCACGTGCAGCTCGTCCGTCGCGGAACGGCCCGACGCGATCGACGCCGCGGTCTCCTCCTCCAGCCCCAGCTCCGTGACGGGCCGCCCCTCCGCGTCCCCCGGCAGGTCCAGCAGCCGCCGCGCCTCGTCGTTGGCCAGCAGCAGACGCCCCCCGCCGCCGACGATCAGTACGCCCTCGCGCACCGCGTGCAGCACCGCGTCGTGGTGCTCGTACATCCTCGTCATCTCCGCCGGCCCCAGGCCGTGGGTCCGGCGCAGCAGCCGGCGGCTCACCAGGGCGGTGCCGCCCGCGGACAGGGCCAGCACCAGGGCCGCGGTGCCGATGACGACCGGCAGCTGCCGGTTCACCATGCTCTGCACGTTGGAGACGGTGACCGGGGAGGCCACGACGGCGATGACCCGGCCCTGGGGGTCCTTGACCGGAACCGCCGAGACCACGGACTGCCCCAGGGAGCCCTTGAACGTCTCGGTGAAGGACTTGCCGGCGGCCGCCCGGGAGAACGGGCCGATGACCCGCTTGCCGATCTGCCGCGGATCGCTGTGGGTCACGGTCACCCCGTCGAGCGTGTAGACGTTGATGCCGTCCACCCCGGCGATCTTCCGGGCCGCCTGGGCGCTCGGCTGCAGCACCGCGCTCGGGTTGCGACTGCGCAGCGCGGCGACGATGCCGGGCGACTCGGCGAACGTACCGGCGGCGGCGAGCGTACGGTGCCGCGCGTCCAGCATGGCGTCGCTGCGGGCCTGCACCACGAGCGCCACCACCGCCGCGGCCACGAGCAGCACCACCACCACGAGCTGGAGCAGGAACACCTCGCCCGCCACGCTGCGCGCGCTCAGCAACGAGGACAGCCGCTGCGGCGGCCGCACCCGGCTCGCCCAGGGCTGGGCGGGCTCCTGTCCCTCCTGCGGGTGCGCTGAGCGGGGACCTCGAGAGCCGGCGGAGGAGCGTTCGGCAGAGCCGGGCAGCTTGCGCCGGAGGTATCCCAGGAAGACGCTCATAGTCCATCTTCTAACCTCTCCCGCCCGTCGGCAGCGGGGAGCGCCGCGAACCTGCCGCGGCGTCCCACCGATTCACCCGGGACGGCTGACCCGGCGGGCGAAGCGTTGTAGGCTGCGGAGAACGCCCTTGACCTGCATAAAGCGGGCAGGGAGCCGACAATCCGGGAGTTTCTCCATGCTGCGTACGATGTTCAAGTCCAACACCTGACATCTGGGCATTCCTGCAGGTCAGCGCCCTGCTGCCGGGGTTCAGGTCAGCAAGTGGTCAGCATCGGTCCCGATCATGTCCCGCCGTTGCTGACCTCGGTGACGGCAGTGGGCGAAGTCGGTGGCCTCCCGCCCTGCATCGGAGACCTGGCTCTTGCCCTGCTGGTCACAGCAGGGTCTTCGTGTACTGGTGGTAGGCCCGCACCCTGGCCTGAGACCTTGATCCGCCGGTCGCTCGTGGCTGCCCGATGAACCGATGAGTCCGCAGGCTCCGTGCGTGCCTGTGTGTCGTCGCGTGTTCTCCCACGATCCGCACTCAGCGATGGCGCTATTACGCCGCCTCGATTCCTCGGACGGGCGGAGAAAGCATCGCATGCGTCGCCGGCGGAGCGCAGGATGGATCGAGGTGGCATTCGCCCATCTTGTTCCGGACCATGACTGTGGGACTGCTGGCGCTCGAAGATGCTTTCCCGGGGCGTACGCATGTGGCTCAGTCGCGGCGCATCCTCAATCGTCGTTTGCTCTGCTGATGCGTTCGCGGCGGAGGATGCCGTGGCGTTCCGCGCTGTATCCGATGGCCTTGAGCGCAGAGACTCCTCGACTTTCGAGGCTTGGCCACGTCTTGCCGCTGTTCTCCACGGCCCTCCGCAATGCGGTGCGGGTGCCTTTGGGGACTACTTCAATGAGGCGGGGAAGGTAGCCGAGTGCCATCTCGGCACCTGTCTGGTTCACCTCGAGCATTGGCATGATGACACCCTCGATCAGCTTACGAAGCACGGTGTCACTGGTGATCGATGCGCTCTTCCACAGGTCGAGAATGTCTTGGCGATCGGAGTTGTTGGAGGACTCGACGTAGCGTTGGAGCAAGATTGCGGCAGCGTGCGTGTCCGGGAGCTGGGGCCATCCTGCTTCGATGAGCGACTGCTGAGGTACCCGCTTGCGCGGGGCGCCGATCAGTCTCTGCCAGAAATCGGTCTGTTCGGACAAGGGCAGGGCCGCTAGCCGGCCACTGATGGCGTGCAGCAACGGCGGGTCTGCAACTGGCTGAGTCGATCTCAGGGTCTCCGAGGTTGCCGTCAGCAAATCGGTTGAGGATGGTTGTTCGAGGATGATCCAGCCGGTGAGTGCCTTCCAAGCATTCGAGCCATGCTGACGTGCGTGGCTCTCCATGCCCGCAGCTGACGCCACTGCTTCAAGCGCGAGTCCGGGCAATTGGTCCGCGATCAGGAGTCGGCAGCTGACCCTCAAACGCGTGTGGTCGGGCTCAGGAATCCAGGTGCAATCGTCGACGGATTGAAGGAGGGTGCCGATCTCGCTGAGGGACAGAGGTTGGTTCACCACTGAGGTGGATTGCTGCAAGCACTCGGTAGCCGCGGCATCGACGTACGTCAGTAGGTCGCCGTCCACGGCAGGTGTCAGATCGTCCGTGGTAAGAGTGCAGATGAGAGCAGAGACGGAGTGGCGCAGGAGGGCGCTGCGGTTGAGAAGGCCACTTACGTTCAGTGGCCGCGAGGCTGAGAGCAGCCTCGCAAGTTCCGCTGCTTCGGCGTCGCTGGTTGCTGGGGTCAAAGACTCGAGGACGAGTGGCGTGATGTCCGGGTGCTGGTCGGCCGCCCGGTCGCCGAAAAGGCGTATGAAACCGTCCGCGACCTCGCCCACGGTATCGGCCGTAGGCGGGGTTGTGCTCTTACTTGCCTCGCTCCACAGTTTGGCCAGCAGGAGAGTGACCTGGCCGTCTACGTTCTGCAGGTCGAGACAGGGATCGAGGACACCGAGCCACATCGGCCAGGTGGGTAGTGGCCGCCGGTTCATGCTCGACAGGATCACCCGGGCCACGGCGGTGTCCCGTACCTGTGGGAGGTGTTCCAGGTGCTTCTCCACAGTCTCTCTGCCTGTCGGGCGGTCGAGATGCAGCAACAGACGGGCGACAGCGTGCGCGGCCCTGGGGGAGGTGTCGGACCAATGTTCCAAGATCGCGTCCAGCGCCTCCAAGGCGCTGTCGGGGAGCGGTGGTTCCTCCTCGCCAACGTTGGACGCGGCGGTCCCAGCAGCTGGCGCTGCCTGCGTCGCCTTCCATGCATCGTGAGCTTCGAAGGCAGCCTGAAGGTCCTTCGTCAGTGCGGGACCGACCGCATCCATCAACTGTTCGGCCTCGGCTGAGCGGAGGCCGGTGAGCACCGAGACCAGCGGGTCACAGTTGTCGCCGAGCAGATGGGCGCAGACCAGCTCCTGAACCCGCTCCGCATCTGCGGCCAACGCGTCAGACATGTGGCGCAGCGTCGAGGCTGCCAGAGCCGTGTTCTCATCGAGGCTGGAGTGGCGAAGGACAAGGCTGCGAATCCCGCGAGCGGCAACGCGGTCGCTCGACCGCGCAAGCCGCCAGCATCCGGGAATCACCTCATCAGGGAGGGCGTGCGGGGTGCCCACCAGGGAGGGTGCAAGGGCTTCGATGGCCGAGTCGGCGATCGCCTCAATGGGGATGTTCTCGTCGCCACAGAGGGCCAGTGCCGCCTGAGCGACGTTCCAGGCTTCCAGACCAATGGCTTCACGCGCCTGCTGTATCAGCAGGGCAAGTACGGCCGGACGTTCCTCCGGCGAGAGGTCGGCAACGGCGGATTGCAGGGGCCCCAGGTCGGCGTTCTGGGCATGCTGTTCGAGTGTTTTGGCGAGGGCTGCAGGCAGCCCGAAGACGCTGCCGCTGGTCTGCAGGAAGATGAGGTCGCGCCCGGGTCCGGACAGGCTTCTCGTGCGATGCAGATACGCCACGAGCTGCCGGCCGTGGTGCTCGCGGACCGCGGCAGCATCCTCTTCGGACGAGTCCACGCTGAGTTGCCGGTCCACTTGCGAGGTGAACCCTGCGTATCCCCGGGCGGCTTCCTTGACCTGCTCCGATACGAATGGCCCCAGATCGGCGCTGCGATCGGTATCCAGCATGAGTACGTAGTCGCACAGTCGATGGTCGAGCAACAAGTCCCGTGCGAACAGAGGAAACTCCACTCTCAGACAAACGAGTCTTGCGATCTCCTCGGCTCGAGCAGCGGGATCGGTCTCCAACAGGCCCTCCGCAGCGCGCTGCTCGGCAAGTCTGTAGGTGAGTGCGAAGGTATTCAGCAGGGCCTTGACCCGGCGGGGACTGCGGACGTGGGAGGGGACAAGGATGGTGACGATCAGGTCCACGTCGACCTTGCTCCACACACCTCCACGCCCGCGTACGAGACCTGCGGCGAAGCTAGTGACCTTCGGTACCAGTAGGGGAGGCAGACTCACTTGATACTGGAAGACCTTGTCCAGGTATCCGCTACCGCTGCTGTAGTAGGGATTGACGGTGTCAGCGGGGGTCGCTTGCGACAATGCCCGAGTAAGCGCTTCTTCGAGTACCTGCTGGTCGGCCGCCACGATGAAGATGCACCGATCCACCCCCAAGAACGTACGCAGGGCGTCAAGGGTGGCGACCACGTCGGCTGGAGCGCACCTGTCCAATTCATCGACGAACACGACGAGCCGCCTCACCTTGGACCGGGAAACGAGGTCGGTGAAGAGCTGCTCGAACTGCTCGTCGCTCTGCGCGGCATCGACCTTGTGCTCGCGAGTCAGCGTCCTGGAGACGAGCACCGCCAACGAGGTCAACAGTGCTGCCGGGGCGATGCCGGCCTTTATGGCCTCCGTAGCCGTATCAACGAAGGTCTGACGGACCGGACCGCCGTTGACGAAGGCGAGCAGCAGCATGATGAGGGCGAAGACTCCGACTACCAGCCCGAACATCTGCGCGAACGTGGCCAGAAGCTGACGCATGTCCCGGCGCCCGAACTCGAGCTTCGCGGTGACGCGACCACCGTAGAGCTCGCCATGAAACCGATCGTCACGGATGTCCAGAGCAGTGGCGACCGCGCTGATGAAGTTTCTACGTAGAGGGTTTTCCGCGTACTTGAAGGCGTCGAAGCGGACGAACCGAAGTCGCTCTTCCTTCTCCAGGCGCCCGCGTAGGAGGTTAGCGACACCGCTCTTGCCTGAACCCCAGGGTCCCCACAGGGCGATGTTGGTAGGTGTTGGTGCTGTCATCACCAAGCCGTGGAGCTGTTCGGCTATATGGCCATGTGAGAGCCGATCTTGCCGTGCGTCCGCGACCACCCGATCCTGGATCAAATCGTCTGCGATCAGCTGAGCTCGGTCAACATGTGTCATCCCGCCCCAATCCCACCCTTGTGAAACATGGCCTGAAGAAGACTTGTCATGTTGTATACAGCACCACCGGAACCAGCGACAGAAGCGTGCACTCCCAGTGCCAATCGCCTCAGTCACGGCTTCTCGGGCTTGAGCAGTGCAGCTGAGGGCTGGCCAAACAAGACGGGGGCGGAGCGTGGTGCAGAAGACGAAGGCCGGTGTCTCGTTGTACGCGCCGATGTGGATGTCTTCCACGTCGGAGGAGGCGGTGGCCAGCTGCTTGTGGACCTTGGAGGCGTTTCCGTGCGTGCCCTTGCAGGTGACCGGGATGACCCGGGATGGGTTCCCCCCAGGAAGAAGCCCGGCCGGCGCGGGGGACTGCTGAGTCCGGCCTACTTGCCGGTCAGCTCCCGGCCGGCCCGCATGGCTCTCTCGGCGTCGACGACTGAGACCGAGTGGCGCGGGTACTGAGCGGCGAGTACGCGCTGGGCGAGGGCCAGGGCGAAACCGATGCCGAATCTCTGCATGGGCAACCCACGCCACCTCGGCCAGCTCGTCGGTGTCCGCCGCGTGCGCGTCACCGCCGACCACCTCGCAGGCTGTGTACGACGTCACCCAGCCAGTGGCCGGGTGGATCCGCTCGCCGAGCCGCTCCACCGCCTTCACGGCAAGCCCCATCTCCTCCTGGGTCTCCGGTACGGCGGCGTTCTCGCGGGCTTCGTTGGGCCCGACCTCGCCCGCCGGGAACTGCCAGGAGAGCAGGGCCTCGGTGACCCGCCGTCGGACCATCAGCACGCGGCCTTCGTGCACCACGATGGCCGCGGAGACGCCCGGTCGTCCTCAGCGCTCTGCTGCGTCGCGTCTACTCCTCCAGGACGGCCAGACGGGCCGGAAGATCGTATCGACGCCCAGCGGGCAGATCAGCGGAAGAGCGGGATGCGGTCAGGCAGCCCGGCTATTTACGACAGGCAGCACGCTCGCGCAACTCTGCCAGTCGGCCGCTTCTATGACCTCCTCGTGGGCGTTGTAGGGGTGGCCGTCAGCGCCGATGCGGTGGACGCCGTTGGCGCGGTAGCCGAACTTTCGGGACACCGCCCGGGAGGCGGCGTTGTCGGCGAAGGGGGTGGATGCGACGCGAGCGGCGCCGTGGCGCTGTCCGTGCCTTTTGGTCAGATAATGCGCGGTGGCCGTGCCGTCTCCGGCGAAGGCCGTGAGGCCGGCGGCCGGCCAGGCGAGGACGCGCTGGAACCGTGGATAGTGCTCGCGGCTGGACATGTAGAACGCCGTTCCGATGTCTTCGGTGGAGATTGTGTAGTTGGCGATGCCATCTCCCTGGATGCTCAGTCCGTGGCCAGGACCGGTGCTCCCTGCCGGCGTTGCGGAACTGGTCACCCTGGGGCGTGTCGCGCGTCGCGTAGTGGGGTTTGGCTTTGTGGGCGTCGGTGGCTTGGTGGGCAGCAGTCCGAAGCCCACCTTCGCGCCGGTGCCCACTGTTGTAGAGCGAGTAGAGGACACCGATCGCGACGAGCGGCGCGATGACGATGAGGACGCCGGCCTACAGGGGCTTGTCGTCGTGAACAGTGTCGAACCAGTCGATGAATTCGCGGACGCTGCCAATCTTCGCGATCCGGGCGTGCAAGGCCTTCTGGTCATGGCCGATGACGAACCACCCACCGGTCACCAGCTCGCCGCAGCCGCAGTAGCAGGTGCGGGCGTCGTGCGGGGCGTCGAAGTAGGTGATCGGGTTACGGGTCGTCTCGACGGGCGTGGCCTTGCCGACGTAGGTGTCGTGCACCTCGTCGCCCGGTGTGAGGTACCTGCCTTCGATCGCCTTGCGTCCCCCTGCCACGGGGACGAGCTTGTCGATTGCGATGGCCATGCGAACCTCGCCCTCGTGGGAGAGCAGGGCGTAGCGCTCCTTTTCGGCGCGTTCACCCAGAACCCAGCACCCACGGTTGGCGTGGAAGAGAGCGTCATCGTCCATGACCGGGTCGAAGCCGACGATGTTACGGCCGAGCTGGTCCTCCTGCGGGTTGACGTACCGCCTTGAACCAAGGGTGATGTGGATCATCGAGTACCCCCATAGATGCATACCCAGGGCTCCCCACCCTGCGGACTATGTGGATCCTTGCATGACGACCCAATACCTTCAACCCCTAGGACCCTAGGCTCACATCCTTTCGAGCGAGGAATCGCCTGCCAGCCCCTGCCCGACGCCACCCCAGATTCGATTCTCTCCAAGTCGCCCTTGAATCAAGCGTGTTCGGCGGCCAGGCGGCCCAGGGGCGGAGGGGTTTCATACCCTGCACACGCGCCCCGACGAAAACTCCCAGAGGACCGTTTACACCGCAAACGTGGCGGGCATATGCTGCCGCCGAACGGAAGAGGGACAGCTCGTTCCGCCCTGGCAGGAAAGTTGAACGACCTTGGATCTCCGATCCGCACTGGCGGACCTCCTTGGTTCTCTCCGCCGCGTCGCAGTTGACGGCATCGTCCCCGCTGCCACGTTCGAGACACAGGTGGCACCGCTGGGCCTCGACAAGGACGCACGAACGCGACTCCTCTCCGAGCTGCGCAACTTGGGTATCCAGGTGTCCGACGCCCCGTCCGTTCCCCGGCTCAAAGCATCCTCCCCTCGCGTGGGCGCTGCGTTCGACCTCCTGAGCCGATACGTGGAAGGGCGCCGGGTTACAGAACGGGCCCGTTCCGGGGTGATACGCCTGACGGGCTTGGCTTCCTCAGAACAGGCCCGTTTCGACCAGTTGGTCCGGCAAGCCGGCATCAAGGTCGTAGGCCGGAGTCCGGGGCAGACCACCACGGCCACCGTGCGGGCCCCGGAAGGCACGGGCCCAAGGGCGACAACCCGGCAAACCTCCTCAAAGGCAGCCGGGCCGAAAGTGCCCAAGCCCGTACCGCAGCCACGAGTCGCTCCGGCCCGGCCGGAGCCCCACTCTGCCGTGGCCCCGGCCGGCTCCGGGACCGCCCGGCCATCCTCATACCCAGCCGAACCCGTGCCCCGCCACCTCATGCGCCCCATCGAGGCGGCGCAGCGCGTCCTGGATGAGGACCGGAGTACCGTCAGACCGGACAAGCGGATCCTCAGCGCGGATGCAGAAGTCGGGCTGAGTGTCCTCCTGCGCGGCGGTCCCCGACGTATGGGCGTCGAGCCGACGGCCGAGGAGATCGCGGCCTTGCCGCGCGACGACCTCCGACGCCGGGCCTATGACTGCCTGGTCCTGCACAACCAGCGGCTCGCCTGGTCCTACGTCAAGGGGTTCATCGGTCAGGGCCTGGAGGACGAGGACCTCGTCCAGCACGGCATGCTCGGCGTGATGCGGGCCGCGCGGAAGTTCGACCCCTCGATGGGCTACAAGTTCTCGACCTACGCCTCCAACTGGATCAGGCAGAGCATGAGCCGGGCAGTCGCCGACGAGGGCGCCGCCATCCGCATTCCCGTGCACATGCACGAGACCATGCGGAAGGTCGCCCGCATCGAGCGCGAGCTCCAGCGCGCTGGCCGACCGCGCCGCGTTGCGGACGTCGCCGTCGCTGCCGACCTCTCAGTGCGCCAGGTCGAGGAGATACGCCGGATCAGCCGGGTCACCGACTCGCTCGATCGCGAGATCGGGGAGGGGGCGAACCTCGGCGACCTGATCGGCGAGCGCTGGGCGGCCCCCTCGGTCGTCGAGGCTGTCCTGGCCCTGCTGGAGGCTGAAGAACTCGCGTCGCTCCTCGCCGTTCTGACAGAGCGTGAGGCCTTCGTCATCCGCCGTCGCGCTGGGGTGTTCGGAGAGGAGGAAGCCACGCTGGATGAGATCGGCAAGGACCTCGGCGTCACCCGAGAGAGGATCCGCCAGATCGAGAGCAAGGCCTACGGCAAGCTGCGTGGATACGTCCTGGAGCGTCAGCCCGAGCGGAAAGAGCCGAACGAACCGGCTCGGTCCGTGCAAAAAGAGCAACAGATACGGACGGTCCCCGAGGCACAAGCGACACCGTCGGCCCAGCCCGTTCAGCAGGCAACGGACGCGGTCAAGCGCAAGGCCTCCGCTCCTCCCGCGCCCGAGGAATACGAGGGCGAGGCGGTCGTCCTGGACGTCGATGACGCGCCTCCCTACGCCCGTTGGGACATCGCGGTCGCACGCCACACCCTCTGGAAGCGCGACGAGCCCTGGATACTGGAGTACGCAAGGCTGGCCCTGGGAGATGTCGTCCTCGACGACATCTTGGGCTCCGGGCACCTCGTCCCAGCCCGGCTATCGGTCGCTCGTGGGCGTGCTGTGCCCGTCCTTGCGGCCAAGGCACTACGGACCCTGGCCCATGTCCTGGAGTGCCTTCAGACGACGGGGCGGCGACCTGAGGAGTTCTTCGAAACACCTCAAGCCGCCACCTCCTCGCTGTCACCTCGCCAGGCCGTGCGTGAGGTCGAACTCGTCAGCGCGCAGGGGCGGGAGCTGCTCACGAGCGCCCTCGACGCCTTCCTCAAGCTGACGCCGTCCGCAGGCCCGGTCCCTGAGGCGGAACCGTCGTCCACCCCCATACCCGCGGCAGAGCCCGCGCCCGTACCCGTGCCGGTCACCCAGGAGACGCCCGTGCCGCAGCGGAACGACACCCCTGAGGTCCCGGCTCCGCCTGCCCCGGTGCCCGCCGAAGCTCCGTACCAGGGCTGGACCGAGGCATGTCGGCTCCCGCAGACCCTTGACCGGAATGTCCACTGGATGTCCGGGTACGTGCTGCTCGCCCTTGGCCCGGCAGTCCTCGCCGATGTACTCGGCGCCGACCCAGCGCGGTCCGTCGCCGATGCTTCTGAGAGGAAACAGCTCTTGGACCGGCCTGTCGTCCTGGCGGTCGAGGCCCTCGTGCGCGTCCTCGATGGTCTTCGCGCGCGAGAGCTGCGCCCCGAGGACTTCTTCGAGTCCTTCTTCGCCGCCTCGCTCGGCATGACCCCCCGGGCGTACCTGTCGGAACACACCCTGGTGAAGCCCGATGGGCGCCTGGCCATCTCCCAGGCGTTCGACGCGTTTCTCTCCACCCGCCCCTCGGTCACCACCCTCGTACCCCTGCCCGCGTCACCCACCGACGGCCCTGCACCGACCACTGTCACGCCTCCCCGGCCAGCCACCGGCGAGCGGGCCTCCTCGAGCCCCATGGAGAGCGACCTTTCCCGCGCGGCCGAGGAGCGGTACGAGCGCCGCCCCCTTGAGACGCGCGCACAGTACGAGCGCCGCCTCCATGAGACCTGCGAACAGTACGAACGCCGCCTCCGCACCGCCGAGGAAGGCCATGAGCATCGGCTCGGGGAGACCCATGAGCACCACGGGCGCCAGCTCCGTGAGGTCCGGGAACAGTACGAGCAGCGGCTCCGTACTACCGAGGAGGAGGCCGGTCAACGAGTGTCGGCTCTGGAGGAGCGGCTGCGGGCGGCGGAGGCGGCCTTCGCCGAACAGAAGGAGGCCAGGCAGCTCGCGGAGCAGACGGCGACCGCGCGGGTACAGGCTGCTGAGCAGTGGGCGCGACAGCGGGTCACAGAGGTGGAGCAGGCCGCGCAGGCTCGGGTCGCCGAAGCGGAACAGGCCGCGCAAGCCGCGCAGGCACGTGTCGCAGAACTGGAGGAGCGGGTGAAACCCGACACAGCCCCGTCGGCCCCCCCTCCGCCCGCCGAGTCTCAGGGCCCCGACCCGCGCAAGTGGTGGCGCCGCCGCTGACGCCCGGGACGGGCGGCCACCACGGAGTCCTGCGTCCCTGCCCACCTCCTTCCCGACGATCCAGGAGAGACCCCGCACGTGCACCCGCGAGACGAACTCGCCGACTATCTGCGACGGCAGTTGGTTGGCCCCGCTCATGGCGAGGAGGAGACGCTCGACGCTCCGCCGGACCGGCAGTACCTGATGGGCACGCTCTACCCGCAGGACTCTGACCTCCAGCGGCGGCTGGCCGAGACCGCCGAGGAGCTGGAAGGACCGGGGACTGAGAACGACGCAGTCGACACGGCCCCGTCGGCGGATCCCATTCCAGAGTCGAACTCCTGGCTGCCGTCCTCCCTCGGATTCAGCTTCTACACGGACGGCTCGGCCGTGGAGGTCCTGTGCGGGGCCGCCCGCTACGCGACGCGGCAGGGCGAGCGGGCCCGACAGTGGCAGCGGGTCCCACTCCCCGTGGAGACGGTGACGCTCGGGGCGGACGAGGACGAGTTCACGGTCCTCGACGGCCGGGGACAGATCCGGCTGCGCCGGCGCCCGTTCGGCGGCGGGCAGCTCATCACGGTCGCCCTCGTGAACACGGCCCGGACCGACGCCCGGACCGCGACGGGTGGGAGCCGGGGCGGGCAGTGGGACCGCATGCTGTTCCAGGTACGCCTTGAAGCCCGTCCCCTCGACGGGCGGATCCGCCCCTACCCGAGCGTTCGGCTGGCCAGCCGCGACCCCGAGGAGCAGGAGCTGCGGCTCCAGTACCGCCACGTCGTCACGTACGCGGTCGGACACGGCTGCGCGGTGCGGGAGATCCCCGGCGAGGCGGGCGGGGTCGCAGGCGTCGCAGCCGCGGTGATGCCCCGGTCCGAGGTACCGGCGACGCGGGCCGCAGGGCCGGTCGGACTGCCCGTCCTGCGGGTGTCTCACCTGTCCGACCCGACCGTGCCGCGGGACGCTCTGCGGGCGGAGCTGCTCGACTTTGCCGCGGGGTACCGGCGATGGTTCGAGGAGCAACAAGACACCCCGGTCCCCGACTGGGGCAGGGAGGCTGCGGACCGGATCCTCGGCCGGGTCGAGGCCGTCGTGGACCGCGTCGAGTCGGGCGTGCGCACCCTGTGCGACCCCGGACGGCCGGAGCTGCTGGCGGCGTTCCGTACGGCGAACCGCGCGATGACCCTGCAGATGCGGCATTCCGCCTCCGACCGGGCGGGCGAGCGCCGAGCCCGGCTGCGGACCCCGATGAGCGAACCCGAGCCGTTTGCGGACGCGGCGTGGCGCCCGTTCCAGCTGGCGTTCTTCCTGCTGGCGCTCGACGGGGTGGCGGATCCCCGGCATCCGGATCGCGAGGTCGCGGATCTCATCTGGTTCCCGACCGGTGGAGGCAAGACCGAGGCGTACCTGCTGCTCGCCGCGTTCGTGATGGTGCTGCGCCGGAACGCGCCGGACGGCGGGGGCACCGCGGTGCTCAGCCGCTACACCCTGAGCCTCCTGACGACGCAGCAGTTCCAGCGGGCCGCGACCACAGTCTGCGCTCTGGAGCGGCTGCGCCGGGACGATCCCTCGGCGCTGGGAGAGGAGCCGTTCTCCATCGGCCTGTGGGTGGGAGAGGCGACGTCCCCGAACACGTACGACGCGGCGCGCAGGGCGTTCGAGGACGTGAGGGCCGCAGCCCAACCGGAGGACGTGTTCATCCTGGACCGCTGCCCTTGGTGCGGGACGAGCATTCTGCCGCGCCACAAATCGCCAGACATCGGCGACTACGGGGTGCGGGCGGATGGAGGCTCGTTCGCGTTCTTCTGCCCGAGCGACGACTGCACCTTTCACGACGAGCTTCCGGTCGCGGTCGTCGATGAGCACTTGTACGACCGGCCACCCACCTTTGTCCTGGGGACCGTCGACAAGTTCGCGCGCCTCGCCTGGGAGGCCCGCTCAGGTCGGCTGTTCGGCTTCGGTACGGGCGGGGCAGGAGCGGACGGCGCTGGGAAGGATGCAGCCCCTCCGTCGCTGGTCATCCAGGACGAGCTCCACCTCCTGACAGGGCCGCTGGGGTCGACCGTCGGCCTGTACGAGGCTGCGGTTCTCGGCCTGTGCACCCGAGACGGCGTTGGCCCGAAGGTGGTCGCCTCGACTGCGACGATCCGCCGTTCCGGGGAGCAGGTACGTGGCCTGTACGGGCGTGAGGTGCAGTTGTTCCCGCCGGCCGGGCTCGACGCCCGCCGCTCGTACTTCGCAGAGCCCGACACCTCCCGCCCCGGACGCGACTACGTCGGCGTGATGGCGCAGGGCCACACCGCCGGCCGCGCGTCCGTCGCCACCGCGGCGGCGATGCTCCAGGGGGCGTGGGAGTTGCCGGAGGAACACCGGGACGCTTACTGGACCCTGGTGGCCTACCACCACAGCCTCCGTGAACTCGGCCGTACGGTCACCGCCGCGGCCGATGACATCCCGGCGCAGCTCGCCGGGCTCAACGGCGGGCGGGGCACCCGCCCGCTGGCTGACGGCGAAGTGCAGGAGTTGACAAGCAATCTGCCGAGGGCGGAGCAGCCCGTGCTGCTCGACCGGTTGGAGAAGCCGTACACGGCCGCGGACGCGGTGTCGTTCCTGCCGTGCACCAACATGCTGTCGGTCGGCGTGGACGTGAAGCGGCTCGCCCTGATGCTGATGCAGGGACAGCCAAAGACCACCGCCGAGTACATCCAGGCCACAAGCCGGGTGGGGCGCCACGCGGTACCCGGGCTCGTCGTGACGTTCTTCAACGCCACTCGGCCCCGGGATCGCTCGCACTACGAGACCTTCGACGTCTACCACCGTTCGCTCTACCGGTATGTCGAACCGACGAGCGTGACGCCGTGGTCCACACCGTCCCGCCGCCGTGCCCTGCACGCCGCTCTCGTCATCCTCGTACGCCACGGGCTCGGCCTGTACGCCGAGAACCAGGCGGGTGACGTGCTGGACCGACTGGTGGAGGCCGATGCGATCGTCGAAGGGCTAGCCACCCGCGCGGCAGCCGGTGACCCCCGGGTGGCCGCGGCCGTGCGTGAGGAGCTCGACGAGCTGCTGTCCGGCTGGCAACAGCGGGCGCTCGACGCCCGCAAGGAGGGCAAAGAGCTCTACTACCGCAGCCAGGGCAAGGGCCAGATGAACCTGCTGAAGAACTTCGAGCGGCCCGGGGGCCTGTGGGAGACCCCGCACTCGATGCGCAACGTTGACCGGGAGTGCCAGGTGACGGTGAAGGGGGCGGACCTGTGAGCAGGCGGCTGCGGGTGCGCCAGGCCCAGACGGTGCTGCCGTTCGGCGTCGGCGCGGTGTTCGACATCCAGGGCGAGTCGTTCGTGGCGACGGGCATCGGGGACTGGCCGAGGCAGCGGCAGGAGGTCGTCTCGCCCCGTCTCGCCTCGCGCCTCGGGGTGAGCGGTTTCTACGCGGCTCCCCCGGCGCTCGACGATCGCTTCGACCGCCAGAACGCGGCGGGTGCACCGTACATCCGCTTCCCCTCCTGGCTGTTCTGCGGTTCCTGCCGGCGCATGGCGCGCTGGCGCGTCGCCGACGAGAAGCCGGGGGTGCCGCCAAGCTGTTCCGGCTGCTCACCGGTGCGCCGACTGACGCCCATGCGGTTCGTGCAGATCTGCGCTGGCGGTCATCTCGGAGACGTCGACTGGTGGTTCTGGGCACATTCCCGGCTCGATGCGGCGGCCCGGCAGGCCTGTACGACGCGTGAGCGGCTCCGTTTCGACGTCTCGGAGCGGGCGACGGGCCTCGAAGCGCTCTCCGTCACCTGTCTGGCGCGGGGCTGCGGAGCCTCCCGGGACCTGCTCGACGTGCTCGGCACGCACGGCATGCGCTGCTCGGGGCGGAATCCCTGGCAGCGGCTCGGCGAGGCGGTCGACTGCGTCAAGCCCGTCCAGATCGTGCAGCGGACGGCGGGCAACGTGTACTACCCGGTGGTGAGTTCCGCCCTCGACATCCCGGAGGCCGAGGGCGCGACCGTGGTGGGGGCCGGGGGCCGGGACGAGCTGCTCGCCGAGCGGGTCCGCGCCTCCGACCTGTGGATCCCGCTGTGCAAGGAGGCCAGCACGGCCCGGGGCCTGCTGTACCGCGATCTCATCAAAGAGGACACTGGCGCGGACGACGCCCTGCTCGACGCGCTCCTTGAACAGGAGACCGGCTCGCCCGTGCCGTCCGCCCCCATCGCTTCGGCCGACAGGCCCGGTGCGTCCGGGGAAGCGGGAGATGAGGGCGGCGACGATCCCGTGGTGCCTGACATGAGCCGCGAGGAGTGGGCGGCGTTCATGGCACCGACCCCGCCCGCCACTAGGGACTTCGCGGTCCGCGAGACCGGTCTCGGCCTCGACGGCGAGCGGACGGAGCCGTGGGCCGGGCTGCGAAAGAGGATGGGCCGGATCGTGCTCGCCGACCGGCTCCGAGAGGTACGGGCCCTGCAAGGCTTCCGCCGCGTCTCACCGAACGAGACCTTCGTCCCGGCCGACACCGCGCGGCAACTACGGTGGCTGCCCGCCGTGGAGGTCTTCGGCGAGGGGGTCTTCCTCACCCTGGACAAGGAAGCGCTGCGGTCCTGGGAGCGGGACGAGCGGGTGGTCAGACGGGTCACCGGGATGAGCGAAGACCTCTCCCGCTCGTTCCAGGCCGACCGGCTGGCCGCGGTGACGGGCGCCACGCTCTCCCCACGGTTCGTCCTCCTGCACACGCTCGCCCACCTCCTCATCCGGCAGCTGTCGTTCGAGTCGGGGTACGCGACGGCGAGCCTCCGCGAGCGGGTGTACGCACGCCCGGAGCACGACCAGTTCGGGGTGCTCGTGTACACGGCGGCAGGGGACGCCGAGGGCACCCTGGGCGGGCTCGTCCAGCAGGGCGAGCCCCCGCGGCTCACCGAGACCCTGCTGCGGATGACGGAGGCGGCGGCCTGGTGTTCGGCGGACCCGTTGTGCGCCGAACACACCGGTCAGGGATTCGACAACCTGAACCGGGCGGCGTGCCACGCCTGCACCCTGCTGCCGGAAACCAGCTGCGAGACGGGCAACGCCCTGCTCGACCGCACCCTGGTGGTGGGCGGCGGCCAGGTGCCCGGCTACTTCGAACCGATCGTGACGGCGGCGCGCGCTGCCGCGGCGGCGGCCGGGGAGTGATCTCGCAATGACACTCACCTACACGGATCTGACGGCGCACCAGCGCAAGGCGCTCGACGCACTGCCCTTCGCAGGGAACCACGTCGTCAGCGGCCCGCCCGGAAGCGGCAAGAGCGTGCTGGCCGTGCACCGCGCGGTGATGCTGGCTCTCACCGGCGGACCGACGGTGCTGCTCACCCGTTCCCACCTGCTGCGGCAGTCGATCCAGCCCGCCGTGACCGCCCTCGGGCCGGAGGAGGACGGCGTGACAGTGTCCACCGCCCACGCGTGGCTGGCCGGCTGGTACCGGCAGCGAACCGGGACCACCGCGCCGCGCGCAGATGACGGGTGGTACGACTGGCGGGCCTTCGTCCGGGAGGCCACCCTGGCCGAGCCGGTGGCCGGCCTCTCGGTGGTCGTGGACGAGGGGCAGGACCTGCCCCAGGAGTTCTACCGCTTCTGCCGGGTGTTGGGAGCCCGGATCACGGTGTTCGCGGACGAGTGCCAGCAGCTCACGGAGACCCACTCGACGCTCGCGGAGGTGTCGAAGGCGCTCGGAGGGTGCCCGGTGCGGGAGATCGGGGGCAACCACCGCAACACCCTGCAGATCGCGGAGCTTGCGGGCCACTTCCACGTCGGACGAACGCCTCCGGACCTTCCCGCGCGCCAGGGGCAGCCCCCACGTCTGCACGCCCTGCCCAGGCCTGGTGCCGTCGTCGAACTGGTTTTGGGGCTCGCGCAGACGCAGCCCCGCCAGACCATCGGGGTGATCCTCGGTTCCACCCGGGCCCAGTTCGACCTGGTGACCCGGCTCGACCGGGCCGCGCCGCGGCTGAACGCGCAGATGTACACCTCGGAGGCCACCCAAGGCCGATATCGCACGCTCGACCTGGCTCGCCCCGGCGTCGTCATCGTCCATCGGGCTAGCGCCAAGGGGTTGGGCTTCGACGTCGTCGTGGTCCCGGACACGCACGTGGACTCCGCTACCGACCCCACCTCCGCCTCGCTGCGCATGGCCTACTACGTCCTCGCCACCCGGGCGCGGCATGAACTGCACCTCGGGTACGAGGGCGCCAACGAACCTCCGCTGCTCGCAGGCATCCCGCGAGGGAGCCTCGTCCGGTAATGGAGAAGGGACCCGGCGGGACACCCCGAGGAACTCGCGGTCGCGCAGGGCCGTCGTCCGTTGTTCGATGGCCTTGGTGTCCCACCACTCAGCGACGCAGGGTAGCGGAGTGGCCTCGGAGGTTCGGGGCTTCATGACGACGGCAGGGCTGGACGAAAGGGCCATCGCGTTGCCTCGCTGTCAGACGTGACACGCATACTCGTGGCGGCCAACCGGGGCAAAAGGAACGGTGTGAAAGAGCTGCAGGACGGCGTAACCCGTCTACTGGCTGACGCAGTGAAGGCGGAGATCGAACCAGAGAGCTGTCCGACCTGGCTGATGCGGCCGGGGCGGATCGAGTGCCTCACCATGTGGGAGACAGTGGCGACCATCTACTGCGTGCTCACCGGGCTGGTTCTCCCCGAGCAGGCTCCTTCTCGTGAGCGGCGACGCCTGGACGTGCTGCTGACCTACGAGGACGGAGAGCGGCAGATCCTGGAGGTTGACGAGAAGCAGCACTTCACCGGGGCTCGCGCCCTGACACTGGAGTACTATCCGGCGGGCGTGTTGCGGCTTGAGATCCCGGTGGCCGAGCGGCACATTGCCGGGTCCGTGGGTGTCGGTGCCAGTCGTTGGGGCGGTGATCCAGTCCGGGGACCGGGTATCCAGGCGGTTGTGGTGTGCCAGAAGGCCATGGTTTCGGCGACCTCGGGCTGCCATCGGAAGGAGGCGATGCAGATGCAGCCGCCCTTCCCCGCCGCCACAAGCGGCGGGTGGTCGGTGTTCGGTGGCGGACAGTGTGCTTGGAGCACGGCCCGCTTCTGCTTCGGCCCCTCGCCCCCGAGGCGGCCTGCTGCGCTACCGCCGAGTACGACGTGACCACGTGCACCTACCTCAAGCGCGTCCGCCCACGACTTCTCCACCCGCCTCGTCGGAGGTGTCTGCGGAGGCGTCGGCGCCCTCGCACCCGCTTGCAGCCTCCGAGTGCTGCTTGGTATGAGTGCCGCTGTACCGAGCAGCGGGTCTGGCGCGGCGCTGGGCTCAGGCGGCGTCGCTTGCGACGGACGGATGCCTTCGCGGGCCGAACGCGGTGTTGAAGGCGCGGCAGTGCGTCGTAGGTACGAGCAAGTACGGCGCGCCCGAGCCGGTTCGGACCGAGCGGGGGCCGGTCTGTCCCGCTGTGAGGGCGTCGTACGGGGTGAGGACGTCGAGGTTGTCGAACACGTAGTAGAGGGGCAGCCTGGTCCACGCGACGAGCTGGAGGTGCGCGTCGACCGCTGCGCTCTCGATCGCGTGACGGTGCGTCGCCCGACTGGTCATGCTGCTCTTGCAGTCGATCATGGCGACATGGCCCTCTTTAGCGGCAAGGAGGTCGGGCGTCCACCGAAGGGAGCTGTCGGTCTTTCGGAGCGCGGCTTGAACGGGCTGGGTGAGGACTCCCTGCCCCCACGGGTTGACCGCCCATCCGCGCGCGGTCAGTTCCTTGGCGATGCGCTGCTCGTGGGCGTCCCCCACGGCTTTCCTCTGCTGAAAGCTCGGCATGACGTGAAGTCTTGCGCAGTACGGTCCCGTCAAAACGAGAGGCAGACGCAGACCGGCCAGGCGGAACGCCGCAGAAGCCGTCTCACTGCGTCCGGCTGTGTCCGCCTGCGTCCGGCTGTGTCTCACTGCGTCCGGACAACAATGGCCGGAAGTCATCCACGTCTGGCCCTCTTCGCCCACAGAGCTCGGCGCCCGGCAGGGCCCGGTGGCCCGTGTATCCACGCGTTGACCGTTCAAGGGCATCGGGGAGCTGTCTGGCTCCCCGAAGCCCTGACAGGAGTGGTGATCAGCGAAGGCGGAGGCGGCGCAGGGCCATGACGGTGCCATCGGGGTGGATGGAGACGGGGCCGCGCCACTTGGCGTCCCAGGGGTCGGAGGGCCAGGAGTCGCGGAGGGCGTGGGTCTCGTGGCGGTACTGGTCGACCCTGCCGTCCCGGAGGTGGGCGAAGAGGTCTTCCGCCAGGCCGGAGAAGGCCTCCACCCGGACGCCGTTGAGGCGGAAGACGTGGTCGGTGCCTACGAACTTCCTGCCGTGGATGGTGTGGGTGACGTCTTGGACGATGCCGGTGCCGGCGTGGGTGAAGGTCTCGAAGTGGCCTTTGCCCTGGCGCTTGGTGAGGTACCGGGCGGTGGGTTCGCCGCCTCCGGTGAAGGCCATCAGGCCGGCGGCATCCGCCTGGGCGAGGACCCGGCCGAACCAGCCGCACTCCTCGGGACGTACGTGGTAGCCGATCGGTGGTTCCTCGTTCGGTTCCGTTGGGGCGTCGATGCCGGGGCGGATGCTGCGGTCCTCGACGGGAGGGTCGAGATGGAGGTCCTTCGCATCTGCCAGGGTGCCGTCGCCGGGGGCGTGGAGCAGGTAGAGCGTGATGGTCTCGCTCTTCTTGGGGAGCGTGGTGCCGAAGACGAAGGCCGGCGTTTCGTTGTACGCGCCGATGTGGATGCCTTCCACGTCGGCGGAGGCGGTGGCCAGTTGCTTGTGGACCTGGGTGGCGTTGCCGTGAGTGCCCTTGCAGGTGACCGGGATGACCCGGGACGGCTCGCCCGGCTTCCACACCTCCAGGAAGAAGCCCGGCCGGCGCGGGGCACTGCTGCGTCCCGCCTCCCTGCCGGTCAGCTCCCAGCCGGCCCGCATGGCTAACTCGGCGTCGATGACCGAGACCGAGTGATCCGGGTACTGAGCGGCGAGTACGCGCCGGGCGAGGGCCAGGGCGAAACCGATGCCGAGCTCGCCCGACTGTGTGGCCGCGTAGTGGCGCCTGGGGTTACGGCCCTCGGTGGACAGCGCCATGTAGCGACCGTCGTTGCCCGTGAGGGCCTGGCAGTACTTCAGGCTGGCCCAGTGCTCGGCAAGCCCTCGCCCCGCGCCTTGGCGGGCGAGGACGTTGGCCCGGCCCAGAGCGTGGAGTACGTCCCAGGGAGTCAGTTGGAGCGACAGACCGAGTGGCTTCAAAGGGAGTGGACGAAGCTCTGGTTTGCGGCGCAGAGGGGCCTGGTTCTTCTCCCGCTTGGCCTTGTCGTCCGCGGTCGCAGCCTTGGCAACGCTGCCCGCGAGGTCCGATGTCGAGTGAACGGCCACGTTCCACGGCTGCGCGAGATCCCTCAGCACGTCTGCTCGCTTCAAGCTGCTTCCCCCTACGTTCGTACGGGTGTTACAGGCCGACGTCGCAAATTACGTGGGGGAGCAGGGGCGCATGAAGGGCGTAAGCGCGCACATCGTCAGCGCCGACCCCACCCTGGCACGAGGGCCAGCCAGTCAGGCGTTGACCTGCGCCATGCCAGCGTCCGTGCTGCTGTCGCTCATGGCGTCGAGGCAGCGCTCGGCGTCCAGGACCGCTGAGCAGCCCGAACCGGCTGCGGTGATGGCTGGGCCGGTGGGTGTGGTCGACGACGTCGCCGGCGGCGAAGACGCCAGGGACGTTCGTACGGGTTGAGGGGGAGGCAGGCACAGGGACCGGTCCTGCAGGCCCTGGCGGTCGGCAGCTGGGGGATCGGCACGACTGAGTGACGTGCCGTCAGATAAGTCAGCATCTGGTCAGCATCAGTCCCCCACGTTCCGGAGAGTCTGGCCGACGCGAAGCCCGGTCCGGCAGCGTCACGACGGCCTGATGCCCACGGCAGTGCAGGCCAGAAGCCTTCTCATCCGAGGCAGTGGATTTTCCTCTAGATCTCCGACCCGACGCCTCCCGGTGTACAGTGCAGACCGCCCTTGACCTGCAGAAAGCGGGCAGGGAGCCGTCTTCTAGGAGCTCAAATTGCTGCGCACCATGATCAAGTCCTACATCTGACATCTGGACGTTTCCGCAGGTCAGCGGCGTGATGACGAGCTCTTGGTCAGCAAATGGTCAGCATCAGCCCCTGGGGCTGACCACGGAGGCACACCCGGCGGCGGTCGCGCATGTTGCTGGCGCATGGCGTGCCGATGCGTCGTGACCACGGACTTTGTCGCGTGGAACCCGACGTCGTTGGGGTCGCGCCCGGCCGTCCTTGCCGGTGACACGGGTGCAGTCATCCACCGGACGGCGAAGCGGCGACAGCCTCGTCTCCTTCGTTCAAGCGAAGCGATCGCTATTCCGGCAGCGGTTCGACCTCAGAGTTTCTAGCGTCGGCAGCAGTGTTTCGCTGTGCGAGAGGACTCGAACGTGACCGACCCTGCCGCAGGTGTGCGACCGCCGCCGAAGCGCGCCGGCTTCCCGGCCGGGCAAAGCGGCGCACGGCCGTCCTGCGCGAGTACGAGGAATTCAATTCCGAGCGACGCAGGGGGATTCCTCCCGTGCTGTGGCCGTTCTTCGCGCCGGACCCGGACCGGTACTACCGATGGCGGGTCCAGCTGGATTGCGCTTGCAACAAGGAGCTGATTTCGCCGGACGACCGCACCCCGCCGAGCGAGAGGCAGTGGCGCGGCCTTGGGGACGGTGAAGCATTGCCGCAGGGACAGGTGTACTGCCGGCACGATGATTCCGTCGATGCCCCCTACCGCGACATCATTGAGTGGGGAGCCCGACGGGAGGTGAGGCCAGCACGCCAGCCCGGCGGGCCGCCGCATTTCGGGCCTGAATCTCACGCGGATTGCTCCCCGCCACCGTGGTGCCGGTCTTCGGCGGCGCTGCGCATGTGGGCGGCGACGACCTTGCCAAGCCGCCGGTACACCGACATCGGCTCGATGAAGCCCCGCTCCTCGCACACCTCCGCGCACGAGAGCCCGCGAAGAGGCACGGGCAACCGTCGGTCGCTGAGGAGTTGTTCGAGCAGGACGGCCCCGCCGGCCACTCCGAGGTCATGCTTCGTGAGATCCAGTGGCTGGCCGAAGCCTGCGAGCCCTACGTACCGGTTGGGCATGCTGGCCTCCGCTCTTCACGCGACCACGCAGGGTCGCTGCTCTGATCCGGCCCATTCCCCCGGTGCAATGCGATGGTCCGAACTCCGATCGTGACAGGAACCACTGACAGCCACGCCGCCCGGACGCGAGGCAGGCTTTGCCTGAGCTGGCTCGACCCGCCGTCAGCAGCCGGCTGCAACAGCCCGCGTTTCATGCCGGCCCCGACGGATGAGCGTTGACGACTCCGAACGGCACGTGGACGCTCGGGGTGGCCGGTGCCGTGCCGTTCAGGTGGGAGACCTGGTCGTCGAAGAAGATGTGCGGGTCGAGGGCGCTCATCACGGCGGCCTTGTCGATGCCGCCGAGGAAGAAGGCGTCGTTGACGCGCAGGCCCCACTGCTTCAGGCTCCGCACGGCACGTTCGTGTGCGGGGGCGTCCCGGGCGGTGACCAGGGACACCCGGAGACGGGGCTGGTAGGCGGGATCCTTGTGGCGCTCCTCCTCTTCGCGACGCTGGATGCGGTTGATGCCGGCAAGGAATTCTTTCAAGGGTCCGGGGTCGTGAGGGGTGGTCACATTGAGGACCTCGTACGCGCGGAACCCCTCGATGCCGACCGTGCGGAAGACCTGCTCGGAGGAATCCCCGGCCAGTACGCCGTCGAAGTCGAAGGCGATGCGGAGTTCCTGGTCGGCTTCGTCATCGACCCGCTCCGTCGCGAGTACGTGTCCCGCCGGCATTCCGTCGGTCACCGCTTCCCGAACATCGGATCCGTTGGCCGAGAGGAACAAGGACATGTTCAAGGCGGGCATGAAGCGGTGTGACGGCCGGCCCTGCTGGAAGACGGCCCGACTGATGTGCAGGCCGTGCGCCGCGATGGAGCGCATGACGCGGAGTCCGGTATCCGGGTCGTTGCGCGACAGGATGATGACCTCGACCAGTGGATCGGAGGGATCCGCGAGGTCGTTGAGCGACAGCAGGCGCCGGACGAAGGGGAAGGCCACTCCCTTGGTCAGGATGTCGTCCACATGGTCTTCTTGGTAGGACCGGTACGCGTCCTCGCCCTGTTCCCGGAAGACCGTGTCGCAGTCGGTGAGGTCGAAGAGGGCGCTCGAGGCGATCCCGATGACGAGGCGGTCGGACAGGTCGTACTTCATCTCGCCCCCTGCTGGCACACGTGCAACATTGAGAGGGTTATCGCCTGTTTGAATATGCCG
Organism: Streptomyces sp. WAC03905; assembly: GCF_057371075.1. NCBI lineage: Bacteria > Bacillati > Actinomycetota > Actinomycetes > Kitasatosporales > Streptomycetaceae > Streptomyces > Streptomyces sp. WAC03905. The sequence goes on along the minus strand of NZ_JBXYDZ010000003.1, from coordinate 1,094,768 downwards.
AAAACATGTGCGATCTCTGCTCGGTGACCAGCTGCGCTCCGGGCGGCTGTGTCTCGTTCGCTCGTCCGAATAATGGACGGCGGTCGTCGCCCAGCGGGCGCACGGCCTAGGCTGGCCGGGCAGCTGGTTCGCCCCGTCCGCCAGGCGGGATGCGTCGTAAGAGGGAACCCGGTGGGAATCCGGGACTGCCCCGCAGCGGTGAGCGGGAACGACCGCCGTCATACGCACTGGGACCGTGAGGTCCTGGGAAGCGACGGCCAGTAGGTGCCGGCCCAGTGGCCTGCGTGCCCGCGAGTCCGAAGACCTGCCCGTTGCCCGCACGCGGACGATTCCGTGTGCGGACATCCCGGTGACCTCGTGGGCGGGTCGGCGTACAGAGCGAGAACGGCCGGCCGTAGGGGTCGGGGCCGTCCGCTTCCGGTACCCCTTCGTGCCTGACGTGTCCCATCGGGATCTCAGGGATTCATCTCGCGAAGGAGATCTCCGTGACCACCCAGTCTGCAGCAGCGGCAGCAGGTGCCACCGTCCACGGCTACCCCCGTCAGGGCGGGAACCGTGAACTGAAGAAGGCGATCGAGGGCTACTGGAAGGGCCGCGTCACCGCCGACGCCCTCCACGCCACCGCTGCCGGCCTGCGCCGTACCGCCTGGCAGCAACTCGCCGCGGCCGGCCTCACCGAAGTACCCACCGGGGACTTCTCGTACTACGACCACGTCCTGGACACCACCGTCATGGTCGGCGCGGTCCCCGCACGCCACCGGGCCGCGGTCGCCGCCGACCCACTGGACGGCTACTTCGCGATGGCCCGGGGCACACAGGACGTGCCGCCGCTGGAGATGACCAAGTGGTTCGACACCAACTACCACTACCTGGTCCCCGAGCTGGGGCCGGACACCGTCTTCACCGCCGACCCCGCGAAGCAGGTCGCCGAGCTCGGAGAGGCCCTCGCCCTCGGTCACACCGCCCGTCCCGTCCTGGTCGGTCCTGTCACCTACCTGCTGCTGGCCAAGCCTGCACCCGGCGTGGCGGCGGACTTCCAGCCGTTGACCCTGCTCGACCGGCTCCTGCCCGTATATGCCCAGGTCCTGGCAGCCCTGCGTGCCGCCGGCGCCGAGTGGGTGCAGCTGGACGAGCCCGCCCTGGTGCAGGACCGCACCCCGGCCGATCTCAACGCGGCCGCCCGCGCCTACCGTGACCTGGGCGCACTCACCGACCGGCCCAAGCTGCTCGTCGCCTCCTACTTCGACCGGCTCGGGGAGGCCCTGCCCGTCCTGGCGAAGGCGCCCGTCGAAGGCCTCGCCCTCGACTTCACCGGCCCGGCCGCCGCTCAGCTCGACGACCTCGCGGCCGTGGGCGGACTGCCCGGCAAGCGCCTGGTCGCCGGGGTCGTGGACGGCCGCAACATCTGGGTCAACGACCTGGAGAGGTCCCTGACCACCCTCGGGACCCTGCTCGGCCTGGCCGACAGGGTGGACGTGGCAGCCTCGTGCTCCCTGCTGCACGTCCCGCTCGACGCCGCCGCGGAACGGGACGTCGACCCGCAGATCGTGCGCTGGCTCGCCTTCGCCCGGCAGAAGGCCGCCGAGATCGCGACCCTCGCGAAGGGCCTCAGGTCCGGCACCGCGGCGGTGGCCGGTGAGCTCTCCGCCAACCGGGCCGCCCTCGCCTCCCGGACAGCCTCCCCCATCACGCACGACCCGGCCGTCCGCGCCCGTACCGCGGCCGTCACCGACGCCGACGGCCGCCGCGCCCAGCCCTACGGCGAGCGCGCCGCCGCCCAGCGGGCCCATCTGGGTCTGCCCCTGCTGCCGACCACCACGATCGGTTCGTTCCCGCAGACCGACGAACTGCGCGCGGCCCGTGCCGACCTGCGGGCCGGACGGATCGACCCGGCCGGGTACGAGGCCCGCATCAAGGGCGAGATCGAGGAGGTGATCTCCTTCCAGGAGAAGACCGGTCTGGACGTCCTGGTGCACGGCGAGCCCGAACGCAACGACATGGTCCAGTACTTCGCGGAGCAGCTGACCGGCTACCTCGCCACGCAGCACGGTTGGGTCCAGTCCTACGGCACCCGCTACGTCCGCCCGCCGGTGCTGGCCGGGGACGTCTCCCGGCCCGATCCGATGACCGTCCGCTGGACCTCGTACGCGCAGTCCCTGACGGCCAAGCCGGTCAAGGGCATGCTGACCGGGCCGGTCACCATGCTCGCCTGGTCCTTCGTGCGGGACGACCAGCCGCTGGGCGACACCGCCCGCCAGGTCGCGCTCGCCCTGCGGGACGAGGTGAACGACCTGGAGGCGGCCGGGACGTCGGTGATCCAGGTCGACGAGCCGGCTCTCCGTGAGACCCTGCCGCTGCGCGCCGCCGGCCACGCCGACTACCTGGCCTGGGCCACCGAGGCGTTCCGCCTGACGACCTCCGGGGTCCGGCCGGATACCCAGATCCACACCCACATGTGCTACGCCGAGTTCGGCGACATCGTGCAGGCCATCGACGACCTCGACGCGGACGTCATCAGCCTGGAGGCCGCCCGCTCGCACATGCAGGTCGCTCGGGAACTGGCCGCCCACGGCTACCCCCGCGAGGCCGGGCCGGGCGTGTGGGACATCCACTCCCCGCGCGTCCCCAGTTCTGAGGAAGCGGCCGCTCTGCTGCGGACGGGCCTGGAGGCCATTCCGGCCGAGCGGCTGTGGGTCAACCCCGACTGCGGGCTGAAGACCCGTGGCTGGCCCGAGACCCGTGCGTCCCTGGAGAACCTGGTGGTCGCTGCCCGTGAGGTCCGCGCCGGCCTTGCCCGCGACCACGCCTGACCTGCACGAACAGAGCCCTGGCGTCCCGGTTGTCCGGGGCGCCAGGGCTCTGAAGGTGGCTTCGGTGCGAGGATCAGCCGAGGGCGAGACCGGCTGCGGGGCCGTAGCTTCCCTACCGGCGCGGTCAGCGCGGTGGGCCAGGAGCCGCTGGGCGAGGACGCCGAAGACGACGGCGAACACGACCCACATCACGACCTGGACGGTCACCGATGCGACCCGGAACTCCCACAGCAGGGCCGGGGGGAACTCGGGCTTGACGGCGTCCGTGTTGTCCGGGAGTACCTGTCAGGCCAGCGCCGCGGCGGCGACGAAAGCGGCGCCCGCCGTCAGCGTCGCGTTCCAGTTGCCCAGCCGCGGGGCCAGCCGGCGGCCCGCGATGAGCGCGCCGACGCCGGGCAGGACGCTGAGCAGGATTATCAGGAAGAACAGCGTGGTGCGCTGCCCGATGGTGTCGGGATTCCCGACGGCCGGCGGGTTGGCCGGGTACTTCAGGAACGGCACGAAGTAGACCGTGGTGAAGGCGCCGGCTGCCGTGAGCGCGGCCGTGGCCCGCGGGCTGAAGCCGCCGACGCGGCCCAGGACGAAGGAGAACGCGAGGGAGGCGATGCCGCCCAGGGCGACGCCGCAGACCAGGACACCGGTGGCGAGGCCGTCGGTGGACTGGACGGGGCGGCTGACGAGTCTGACTTGCCGCGGCCGCCACCCCGGATGGGGAGTGTCGTCGCAGCACACAGTGGCGCGACCATGCCGGATTCACACCGGGCTTCCGTCTCGCCGTCGCTGCTATGTGCAGATGTCGGCGTGACGCTACAGTCCGCGACCTTGCTGGTCCAAGCGGATGAGTCCCTGATCACACGTGGTGCCCGGGACGCGAGACGGCATGGGCCTGTTCCTCCCGGCGGGGCAGGCGGCCCGGGGCGGTGGGTGTGCCGCCCCGGGTCACCCGGTGTGCTCAGCCGTGGGTGAAGTGCGGCGGGCGCTTGTCCACGAAGGCGGACATGCCCTCCTTCTGGTCGGCGGTCGCGAACACCGCGTGGAAGAGGCGGCGTTCGAAGCGGACGCCTTCGGTGAGGGTGGTCTCGAAGGCGCGGTTGACGGCCTCCTTGGCCATCATCGCGACCGGCTTGGACATCTCGGCGACGGTCGTGGCCACGGCGAGGGCTTCGGCGAGCAGCTCGTCGGCGGGGACGATCCGGGAGACCAGCCCGGCGCGCTCGGCCTCGGCGGCGTCCATGGTGCGGCCGGTCAGGCACAGCTCCATGGCCTTGGCCTTGCCGACGGCGCGGGTGAGGCGCTGGGAGCCGCCGATGCCGGGGATGACACCGAGTTTGATCTCGGGCTGACCGAACTTCGCGGTGTCGGCGGCAAGAAGGATGTCGCAGAGCATGGCCAGCTCGCATCCGCCGCCCAAGGCGTACCCGGAGACCGCGGCGAGGGTGGGTGTACGGACCTGGCCGAGCCGGTCCCACGCGGTGAACCAGTCGCTGAGGTACATGTCCATGTAGCTTTGCGGGCGCATCTCCTTGATGTCCGCCCCGGCCGCGAACGCCTTCGCCGAGCCGGTGAGGACGATGCAGCCGACGTCAGGGTCCCGGTCGAGTGCCTCCGTGGCGGCCACGACCTCGGTCATGACCTGGAGGTTGAGGGCGTTGAGCGCCTGGGGCCGGTTGAGGGTCAGGACGGCGACGCGTCCCTTGCGCTCGAGGAGGATGGTCTCGTACGTGGTCATGTGGTGGTTCCGTTCTGGTTCGGTCCGGCCGGTCGGAGGGTGCGGACGATTGCCGAGAAGTCGAGCTCCGCGCCGTCGCCCGCGGCGAACGCCGCGTAGAGCTCGGCAGCCTTGAGGCCCAGGGGCGCGTCCACCCCGCCAGCCCGCAGGGCGTTGGCGGCGAGGCCGAGGTCCTTGGCCATGAGCGGGGCCGCGAAGCCGGGGCGGTACTCGCGGTTGGCGGGGCTGGCCGGAACGGGGCCGGGGACCGGGCAGTTGACGGTCAGGGCCCAGCACTGGCCCGATGCCGTGGAAGCGACGTCGTAGAGGGCCTGGTGGTCCAGGCCCAGGCTCTCGGCGAGGACGAAGGCCTCGCTGACCCCGATCATCGAGACGGCGAGGATCATGTTGTTGCAGATCTTCGCCGCCTGGCCGGCGCCTGCCGTGCCGCAGTGCACGGCCTTCTTGCCCATGGCGTCGAGCAGCGGCTCGGCGGCGGCGAACTCCTCGGGTCCGCCGCCCGCCATGAAGGTGAGCGTGGCCGCCTCAGCACCCACCACCCCGCCGGACACCGGGGCGTCCAGTGCCCGGTGACCGGCCGCGGCGGCGGCCTCGTGGGCGGCCCGGGCGTCGGAGACGTCGATGGTGGAGCAGTCGACGAACAGGGTGCCGGGCCGGGCTGCGGCCAGGACGCCTAGCTCGCGGTAGAGGGCGAGGACGTGGTGGCCGGCCGGCAGCATGGTGATCACCACCTCGGCGTCCGCTACGGCTCCGACTGCGGACGGAGCGGGTTCGACCCCGTGGGCGGCGGCGGTGGCCAGCAGCTCGGGTACGAGGTCGAAGCCGAGGACGCGGTGGCCGGCCTTGACGAGGTTGGCGGCCATCGGGCCGCCCATGTGGCCGAGCCCGATGAACGCGACGGTGGTGCTGGTCACCAGACGACCTCCTGAGACGGAGCGGTCGCGCCGAGCCGGAGCTCGTGCGCGTCGAGCGGGGCGAAGAACCGGTCCACGGCGGCGGGGCTGACCTCTTCGAGGGTGGCGGGGGACCAGTGCGGGGTGCGGTCCTTGTCGATGACCTGGGCGCGGATGCCCTCGACGAGGTCTGGGGAGGACAGCGCCGTGCAGGAGACGCGGTATTCCTGTTCCAGGACGCGTTCCAGCGGTCCGAGTCGGCGGGCCCGGCGCAGCGCGGCCAGGCTGACCTTGACCGCCGTGGGGGACTTGGACAGGAGGGTGTCCGCCGCGGCCTTGGCGGCGGGTTCCCCCGAGGCCAGCAGCCGGGCGACGATCTCCTCGGCGGTGTCGGCGGAATAGCAATGGTCGATCCACTCGCGCGCCGGGGCGAGGGCGCCGGGTTGCGGCTGCCGTACGTACCGCTCCAGTACGGCGTGTACGGGTTCCGCGGCCAGCTCTCGGGCCAGGGCGGGCAGGTCGGCCGAGGGGACGAAGTGGTCGGCGAGCCCGCACAGGAGTGCGTCGGCGGCGCCGACGGGTGCGCCGGTGAGGGCCAGGTGGGTGCCGAGTTCCCCGGGCGCGAGGGCCAGCAGGTACGTGCCGCCGACGTCCGGGACGAAGCCGATGCCGGTCTCGGGCATGGCCACGCGGGAGCGTTCGGTGACGATGCGGACGCTGCCGTGGGCCGAGATCCCGACGCCGCCGCCCATGACGATGCCGTCCATGAGGGCGACGTACGGCTTGGGGTAGCGGGCGATCAGGGCGTTGAGCCGGTACTCGTCGCGCCAGAAGGCCGCCGAGGCGGTGCCGCCGGTGCGGGCGTCCTCGTGGATCGCACGGATGTCCCCGCCGGCGCACAGGCCCCTGTCACCGGAGCCGTCGATGACGACCAGCTCGATCGCAGGGTCGTCGGCCCAGGCCGTGAGTGCCTCCTCGATGCGGAGCACCATGGGGTGGCTGAGGGCGTTGAGTGCCTTGGGGCGGTTGAGGGTGATGTAGGCGGCGTGGTCCTCGGTGCGGGTGAGGACGTGGTCGTGATCGGTCGGTGTGTGGTTGGTCATCGCAGGGTCTCCGTGAGTCCGCGCGCGACGATGACGCGCATGACCTCGTTGGTGCCTTCCAGGATCTGGTGGACGCGCAGGTCGCGGACGATCTTCTCGATGCCGTACTCGCTGAGGTAGCCGTAGCCGCCGTGCAGCTGGAGGGCCGCGTCGGCGACCGTGTACCCGGTGTCGGTGGCGAACCGCTTGGCCATCGCGCACAGTCGCGGGGCCAGCGCATCGCCCGTGTCGAGGGCCTCGGCGGCCTGCCGGACCAGGGCGCGGGCGGCGGCCAGCTCGGTGGCCATGTCGGCCAGCCGGAACTGGAGCGCCTGGCGGTCCAGGAGCCGACTGCCGAAGGCCTCGCGGTCCGCCAGGTAGGACAGCGACCGGTCCAGGGCGCTCTGGCCGCCGCCGAGCGAGCAGGCGGCGATGCCGAGTCGGCCGCCGTTGAGGCCGCTCATGGCGATGCGGAAGCCGTCGCCCTCCGAGCCCAGCCGCCGGTCGGCGGGGAGGCGGACGCCGTCGAGGACGACCTGGCGGGTCGGCTGGGCGTTCCAGCCCATCTTCCGTTCGTTCGGCCCGAACGAGACCCCCGGGTCCTCGCGTTCGACGACGAACGCGGAGATCCCGCCCGGGCCCGACTCGCCGGTCCTCGCCATGACCACGTACACGCCGGCCGATCCGGCACCGGAGATGAACTGCTTGACGCCGGTCAGGACGTAGTGGTCACCCTGCCGCTCCGCGCGGGTGCGCAGCGCGGCGGCGTCCGATCCCGCGCCCGGTTCGGTCAGGCAGTAGCTGCCCAGGGTCGCCGCGGAGCACAGGCCGGGCAGCCAGCGGGCGCGCTGGGCGTCGTCGCCGTAGCGGTCGATCATCCAGGCGACCATGTTGTGGATGGACAGGTAGCCGGCGATGGACGGGCAGCCGGTGGCGAGGGTTTCGAAGACGAGGACGCCGTCGCTGCGTGACAGGCCCGAGCCGCCGTGTTCCTCGCGGACGTACACACCGGCGAGACCGAGGGCGGCGGCCTGTCGGATGACGTCGACGGGGAAGTGCTTGTCCTGGTCCCATGCCAGGGCATGGGGGGCCAGTTGCTCCTGGGCGAAGTCGAGGGTGACCTCGGCCAGGGCGAGCTGGTCCTCGGTGAGGGCGGTGGTCACGGCGCTCACCCCATCGTCGGGATGGTGAAGCTCGCGCCTTCCTTGACCCCGGAGGGCCAGCGCGAGGTGACGGTCTTGGTGCGGGTGTAGAAGCGGATCGAGTCCGGGCCGTGCTGGTTCAGGTCGCCGAATCCGGAGCGCTTCCAGCCGCCGAAGGTGTGGTAGGCGACCGGTACCGGGATGGGGACGTTGACGCCGACCATGCCGGTGTTGACGCGGCGTGTGAACTCGCGGGCGGTGTCCCCGTCGCGGGTGAAGATCGCCACTCCGTTGCCGTACGGGTGCTCGCTCGGCAGGCGCAGGGCCTCCTCGAAGTCGGCGGCTCGGACGACCGACAGGACGGGGCCGAAGATCTCCTCGCGGTAGACGCGCATCTGCGGGGTGACCCGGTCGAAGAGGGAGGCGCCGGCGAAGTAGCCGTTCTCGTGGCCTTCCAGAGTGAACCCGCGGCCGTCGACGACGAGTTCGGCTCCCTCGTTGACGCCGATGTCGACGTAGCGGCGGACCCGGTCGAGGGCGTCCCGGCTGACCAGCGGCCCGAAGTCGGCCTCCGGGTCGTCGGACCGGCCGATCTTCAGGGTGGCGATGCGGTCCTTGAGGGCGGCGACCAGCCGGTCGGCCGTCTCCTCGCCGACGGGTACGGCGACGGAGATGGCCATGCAGCGCTCGCCCGCCGAGCCGTAGCCGGCGCCGATGAGGGCGTCGACGGCCTGGTCGAGGTCCGCGTCCGGCATCACGATCATGTGGTTCTTGGCGCCGCCGAAGCACTGGGCGCGCTTGCCGTGGGACGCGGCGGTGGCGTAGATGTGCGCGGCGATCGGGGTCGAGCCGACGAAGCCGAGGGCCTGGACGCGCGGGTCTTCGAGGAGGGTGTCGACGGACTCCTTGCCGCCGTTGACCACGTTGAGCACGCCCGGCGGCAGTCCCGCCTCCAGGAACAGCTCCGCGAGCCGCAGCGGTACCGACGGATCGCGCTCGGACGGCTTGAGGATGAACGCGTTCCCGCAGGCCAGCGCGGGCGCGGCCTGCCACAGCGGGATCATCGCGGGGAAGTTGAACGGCGTGATGCCGGCGACCACGCCGAGCGGGCTGCGCAGGGAGTGCACGTCGATGCCGGTTCCGGCGTTGTCGGTGAACTCCCCCTTGAGGAGGTGCGGGATCCCGGCGGCGAACTCGACCACCTCCAGGCCGCGTTGCAGGTCGCCGTGGGCGTCGGCCACGGTCTTGCCGTGCTCGGAAGACAGAAGCCTGGCCAGGCTCTCGCGTTCGCCTTCGACGAGCTGGAGGAAGCGCAGCAGCACGCGGGCGCGTCGCTGAGGGTTCCACTGCCCCCAATCGACCTGCGCCTCCTCGGCGTTGGCGATGGCGGCCTCGGTGTCGGCGCGCCCGGCCAGGGGCACGCGCGCCTGGACGGCGCCGGTGTTGGGGTCGTACACGTCGGCGAAGAGTCCGGAGGTGCCGGTGGTGTGCTTTCCGCCGATGAAATGGGTGAGTTCACGGACCATGGGTGCCTGCTCTCGTCAGGTTGGATCCGGGGATGGCACGGCAGACCGGCGGACGACACCCTGATGGGGGTGTGCCGCTGCGGAAAGCCGTGGGAACTACGAGCGCACGGAAGTGGTGTGCGTGCGCTCCGCCGGATCACCAGGGTCGTGGGTACAAACCGGTGCCATGCGTGTCTGCTCCATCCTCGTGGACAAACGCGGGAACAATCCGCGGCCGGTATCCTGACTCCCGGATCCCCGCGCGCCGCCCGCCTTCCCGACAGACTTCGTCAGTGGCGTGTGGATGGCAGCACACTCCCCGGTCACAGTGGCGGGACCGTGCCGGATTCACACCGGCTTCCCTGCACCGCGGACCTTGTGCCAGGAACATATAGTTGGACGTCCTAGTAAGTCCAGACTCACCGCTCGGGCGGGCCTAGAGTCGCCGTATGCGCATCGTCTCCCTGCTCCCGGCGGCCACCGACATCGTGGCGGACCTCGGACTCGTCTCCGACCTGGTCGGACGCACCCACGAATGCGACTGGCCGCCCGCAGCGGTCGCCTCCGTACCCGTCGTGACCCGGGCCGAATTCGACGCGGACGTGCTCACCAGCCGGGAGATCTCCACCGCGGTGGGCGGCGCGGCACACAGTGGATCCTCGCTCTACACCCTGGACACGGAGGCGCTCGCCGCCCTCGCACCGGACGTCCTGCTCACCCAGGACCTCTGCCAGGTCTGCGCGGTGTCCTACGAGGCGGTCTCCCACGCGGTGCGCGTCATGGACGCCGGCCCCCGGGTGCTGAGCCTGGAGCCGCGGACGTTGGACGACGTACTGGACTGCCTGGTCACGGTGGGCGAGCTGCTGGGGGTGGGGGAGGCTGCCGAGCGGCGACGCACGGAGTTGCGTGGCCGCCTGGCCGAGGTCCGGCGCCGCACGGCGGGGCGAGCGCGGCCCCGGGTCGTCGCCATCGAGTGGCTCGACCCGCTCTGGCCCGCCGGCCACTGGGTACCGGAGCAGATCGCCGCGGCCGGCGGCGAAGCGCTCCTGGCCGAGCCCGGTGAGCACACCAAGCCGATGACGTGGGAGGCGGTACGCGAGGCCCGCCCGGACGTGATCCTCGTGCTCCCGTGCGGTTTCCCGCCCGAGCGGACCATGACGGAGCTCGACCTGCTCACCGCCCAGCCGGGCTGGCACGAACTGCCCGCCGTGGCGGCCGGCGAGGTGTGGGTCCTGGACGGACCTGCGTACTTCAACCGGCCGGGCCCCCGCGTGGTCCGCGGCGCCGAGGTGCTCGCCCACGTGCTCCACGGCGTACGGGCGGGGGACCCGGTGACCGAGGCGGAGGCTCGGCGGCTGCGGTGAGCCGGATCCTCAGCCCCGGTCCCGGGCGACGGGGTAGGGGATGAACGTGCTGCTGTTCTCGTCAACGGTGAGTGTCCGGCCGAGGGGCGGGACGGCGCGCTGGGGGCAGTCGAGGCGTTCGCAGAGCCGGCATCCCATGCCGATGGGGGTGGCGGCGGAGGCGTTGTCCAGGTCGAGGCCGTCGGAGTAGACGAGCCGGGACGCATGCCGGATCTCGCAGCCAAGCCCGATGGCGAAGGTCTTGCCGGGCTCGCCCCAGCCGCCGCGGTGCCGGGTGACGGCCCGGGCGGTCCACAGGTAACGCTGGCCGTCGGGCATGGCGGCGACCTGGACGTGGATCCGGCTGGGCGCGGCGAAGGCCTCGTACACGTTCCACAGCGGACAGGTGCCGCCCGCGCGGGAGAAGTGGAACCCGGTCGCCGACTGCCTCTTGGACATGTTCCCGGCCCGGTCGACCCGCACGAAGGAGAACGGCACCCCGCGCAGCCTGGGACGTTGCAGGGTGCTCAGGCGGTGGCAGACGGTCTCGTAGCCGAGGCCGAAGTGGTCGGTGAGGCGTTCGATGTCGTAGCGGAACTCTTCGGCGGCCGTGTGGAAGGCGCGGTACGGGAGGATCAGTGCGGCGGCGAAGTAGTTGGCGATGCCGATGCGGGCCAGGCTGTGGGCGGGGGAGCCCGGATCGAAGTCCTCGGCGGCCAGCCGGTCCAGCTCGTCCCCGTGTTCCAGGAGCGCCAGCTGGGTGGCTATGCGGAACGCCTGCTGGCCGGGGCGGAGCCGACCGGACAGGTGCAGGACCCGCGTTCCGGCATCGAAGTGGTGCAGGCGGTCGGAGTCCGAGGTGAGCCGGATCCCGTGGTGGTCGGCCAGGCGCTTCGACAGCAGCCGGACGACCTCTCCCGGGCGGATGCCCATCTCCCGGGCGAGGCCCTCGGCGGCGACGTCGGTGTCGTGGAGGTAGTTCTGGCGGCGGTAGAAGAACTCGCGGATCTCCTCGTGCGGTGAACGCGGCGCGGCCGGTCCACCGTCCCGGCCGTCGGCGGTGTCGGCCAGCCGCTCGGCCAGGAGTTGGCTGCGCCGACCGAGGTCCAGCAGGACGGAGGCCACCGCCGGCATCCGGGTCGCGAGCTCGGCGAGGTCCGAAGAAGAGACGCGGGCCCCGGCGATCTCGCCCGCCAGTGCCTCGCGCAGATCGGCCACCAGCCGGCTGGTGTCGCGTTCGGAGAAGAAGCCGGGGTCCACGCCGAACGCCTCGGTCAGCCGCAGCAGGACAGGCACGGTCAATGGCCGGGAGTCGTGCTCCATCTGGTTCAGGTAGCTGGGGGAGATGGCCAGGACCCGGGCCAGCTCGGCCTGGCTCATCCGGCGCTCCTCGCGCAGCCGCCGCAGCCGCGCTCCCGCGTACGTCTTGCTCACCTGGGCTCCTTCAGCCGCTCCCGCCAGGGCTTCAGCGTACGCACGATCCTGCCCACGCCAACCTTTGCAAGCTTGGCAATTCGGCCGCAGAAGATTCGCAGAAGTTGGCAGATGTGCGGCATTGATGGCACTGCGTGCCGCTGTCAGAGTCTGTCGTGCGGCCCGCCGGACCCCCGGCGGCCGGGCCGACTGGACGGAGCCCGACTCGCGCCCTGACGTCGGAGATTCCGGCCGTCCGCCCCGGCTGACCTGCAGCATTGCCCAGCTCCTCCCCAGGTGGGGGCCGGCGGCCGCAAACCCAAGAACACGGCACACAGTGCCAATCTCTCGTCGCGACGGACGCGGCATTGGCAGACCAAGCGATTCATGGAGACGGTGACGGTCATGGCAGACACGAACACGACGGCGGCGGCCGAGCAGCTGAAGCAGCGGTGGGCGACGGACCCGCGCTGGGCGGGCATCGAGCGGACCTACACCGCCGAGGACGTCGTCAGGCTCTCCGGCAGCGTCCGCGAGGAGCACACCCTCGCCCGCCGAGGCGCCGAACGGCTGTGGCGGCAGCTCCACGACCTCGACTACGTCCACGCCCTGGGCGCGCTCACCGGCGGACAGGCCGTCCAGCAGGTCCGCGCCGGCCTTCAGGCGATCTACCTCTCCGGCTGGCAGGTCGCCGCCGACGCCAACCAGGCTGGACACACCTACCCCGACCAGTCCCTCTACCCGGTCAACTCAGTCCCCCAGGTGGTCCGTCGGATCAACAACGCGCTGCTCCGGGCGGATCAGATCGCCACCGCCGAAGGCGGCTCGGACACGACGGACTGGCTGGCGCCGATCGTCGCCGACGCGGAGGCCGGCTTCGGCGGCCCGCTGAACGCCTTCGAGCTCACCAAGGCGATGATCGCGGCCGGTGCAGCGGGCATCCACTACGAGGACCAGTTGGCCTCGGAGAAGAAGTGCGGCCACCTCGGCGGCAAGGTCCTCGTCCCCACGTCCCAGCACATCCGCACCCTCAACGCCGCACGTCTGGCCGCTGACATCGCGGACACCCCGACCCTGATCATCGCCCGCACCGACGCCCTCGCCGCGAACCTGCTGACCAGCGACGTCGACGACCGCGACGCGCAGTTCTGCACCGGCGAGCGCACCGCGGAGGGCTTCTACCGGGTGCAGAACGGTATGGCCCCCGTCATCGCACGCGGCCTCGCCTACGCCCCGTACGCCGACCTCATCTGGGTCGAGACCGGCACCCCGGACCTCGCCCAGGCCCGCGAGTTCGCCGAGGCGATCCACGCCCGGCACCCGGACCAGATGCTCGCCTACAACTGCTCGCCGTCCTTCAACTGGAAGGCCGCGCTGGACGACGACCAGATCGCCAAGTTCCAGCGGGAGCTCGGCGCGATGGGCTACAAGTTCCAGTTCATCACCCTGGCCGGCTTCCACTCCCTGAACCACGGCATGTTCGACCTCGCCCGCGGGTACGCCGAACACGGCATGACCGCCTACGTCGACCTGCAGGAGCGCGAGTTCGCCGCCCAGCAGCACGGCTTCACCGCCGTCAAGCACCAGCGCGAGGTCGGCACGGGCTACTTCGACCTGGTCTCCACCGCCGTCAACCCGGCCTCCTCCACCACCGCCCTCGCCGGCTCCACGGAGGTAGAGCAGTTCCACTAGGACGCTCTGCCCCCTCCCGGCCCGGCCGTGGCCGGAGGCCCGTGTTCAGCGGGAGCCGGAGGACCGTCTCCGTCCGGCTCCCGCCCCACCCTCGTCGCCTCGTCAGGAGACCGCATGACCACCACCGCCACCACGCACCAGGTCCGCGTCCTTGCGGCACCCGGCGACCGCCACGACGAGATCCTCACCCCGGAGGCGCTCGACTTCATCGGCCGCCTCGACGCGGCCTTCGCCCACCGCCGCGCCGACATCCTCAAAGAGCGGCTCCGCCGCAAGGACCGCCTCATCTCAGGCTCCCCGCTGGACTTCTCCATCGCCACCGCCGCCGTCCGCGCCGACCCCCACTGGCGCGTGGCCCCACCGGCCCCGGGCCTGGAGGACCGCAGGGTGGAGATCACCGGCCCGCCGGACCGCCGGATGACGGTCAACGCGCTCAACTCCGGTGCCAAGGTGTGGATGGCCGACTTCGAAGACGCCACCGCCCCCACCTGGAACAACGTCATCGGCGGCCAGCTCAACCTGCTCGACGCGATCGAGCGCCGCATCGACTTCACCACGCCCGAGGGCAAGGAGTACCGCCTCGGCGAGGACCTGGCGACCATCGTCGTCCGGCCCCGGGGCTGGCACCTCCTCGAAGAGCACCTGGAGATCGACGGACGGCCCGTCCCCGCGTCGCTCGTGGACTTCGGCCTGTACTTCTTCCACTGCGCGCAGCGTCAGATCGACGCCGGACACGGCCCGTACTTCTACCTCCCCAAGCTGGAGAACGCCGGCGAGGCCCGCCTGTGGAACGACGTCTTCGTCCTCGCCCAGGAACTCCTCGGGATCCCGCGCGGCACCATCCGCGCCACCGTCCTCATCGAGACCATCACCGCGGCCTTCGAGATGGAGGAGATCCTCCACGCCCTGCGCGAGCACAGTGCCGGCCTCAACGCCGGCCGCTGGGACTACCTGTTCAGCATCATCAAGACCTTCGGCCACCGCACCGACTTCCAGCTCCCCGACCGCGCCCAGATCACGATGACCGCACCCTTCATGCGCGCCTACACCGAACTCCTCGTCCGCACCTGCCACAAGCGCGGCGCGCACGCCATCGGAGGCATGGCCGCCCACGTGCCGGCCAAGGACCCCGACGCCAACACGGCGGCCCTCGCCAAGGTCCGGCTGGACAAGGAACGCGAGGCCGAGGACGGCTTCGACGGCTCCTGGGTCGCCCACCCGGCGCTCGTCCCCGTCTGCCGCGAGGTCTTCGACGCGGTCCTCGACGGCAGGCCGCACCAGCTCGACCGGTCCCGCGAGGACGTCCACGTCCGAGCCGCCGACCTGCTGTCCGTCCGCCGCATCAGCGCGCCGCCCACGGCAGCAGGGGTCCGGGCCAACCTGGCCGTCTCGCTGCGCTACTTCGAGGCCTGGCTGCGCGGCCAGGGAGCGGTCGCCTTGTACGGCCTCATGGAGGACGCGGCCACCGCCGAGATCGCCCGCGGCCAGCTCTGGCAATGGCTGCGGCACCGCAGGATCGACCGGGACGACCTGCTCGCCGTGCTCGAAGAGGAATGCGACGCGCTCACCGCAGAGCGGCCGTACGCCCTCGTACCGGAGGCCAGGGCCGTACTGGAGCGGGCCGCCCTGGGGCGCGACCTGCCGGCCTTCTTCACCCCCGACACGTACAGCCGTCACCTGGTCCGCCGTGCGGAGGTGCGGTCATGAGCGCCGTTATCCGCCGGGTCGGGGTCGTCGGAGGCGGTCAGATGGGCGCCGGAATCGCCGAAGTCTGTGCCCGCGCCGGACTCGACACCGTCGTCTGCGAGGCCGACGGCACCGCCGCCCGGGCGGCCCGCGAACGCGTCGCCGTCTCCCTCGAGCGCGCCGTCCAGCGGGGCAAGCTCGACCGGATCTCCGCCGAGGACGCCCTCGCCCGCCTCGTCTTCACCGGCAGCCTCGACGACCTCGCCGACCGGCAGCTCGTCATCGAGGCCGTCACCGAGAACGCGGAGGTGAAGACGGAGACGTTCGCAGCCCTGGACAAGATCGTCGAGGATCGCGAGGCAATCCTCGCGACGAACACCTCCTCCTTTCCCGTCATGCGCCTGGGCATGGTCACCGGGCGGGCCGACCGGGTGGTCGGCCTGCACTTCTTCAACCCCGTGCCCGTGCTGCCGCTGGTGGAGGTGGTCTCGTCGCTGCACACCTCCCGGGAGACCGTGGAGACGGTTGAGGCCTTCGCCCGGGAGGCCCTGGGCAAGACGACGATCCGCTCCCAGGACCGGGCCGGATTCGTCGTCAACGCCCTTCTCGTCCCGTACCTGCTGTCGGCGATCCGGATGGCCGAGTCCGGCTTCGCCACCCCGGCCGACGTCGACGCCGGCATGGAGCTCGGCTGCGCACACCCCATGGGCCCGCTGAAGCTGGCCGATCTCATCGGCCTCGACACGGTCGCCGCCATCGCGGAGTCGCTCTACGACGAGTTCAAGGAACCCCTTTACGCCCCGCCGCCGCAGCTGATGCGGATGGTGCAGGCAGGGCTGCTGGGCCGCAAGACAGGCCGGGGGTTCCACACCTACGACCGGGACTGCTGAGGGACCCGGTGCTGCCGCCGGGCTGAGGGGCCCGGCAGCGTGTGGAGGAAGGGGTGCGGCGGAGTGGTGTCCGCCGCACCCCTTCGCCCGCGCGGTCATCGGCCCTCGTGGCTAGCCAAACAGCTCCGGACCTCGGACCGCCCGGACCGTCCTGGGCCCGGTGAGCGGTTCAGTACCCCTTCTGCAAAAGGTACTTGGCCGCGAACGGCGCGCACCGTACGATGCCACTGCCCGGCTGCGGCCGGGCCACAACCGAATGGCTGTGCGATCGGGGGAAGCCGGTGGGAATCCGGCGCTGACCTGCAACCGTGTGTGGCGCGCTGACCTGCGCCGCGAGTCGGGATGCCCGCCGCGCGGCAGCATCCGCTTCCACTGTCACGGTCTGCAGAGCGAAGCCCGGTACCGCCGGAACACCACGTCAGCGCGCTCGTACGCCTGCCGCGGGTGGGACGTCCCGGTCGCGGGAGCCGCATCGGCCGACCGGACCGGTCAGAAAGGCCACTCCATGCGCCTGAGCCCCGCCCGCCACGCCGTCGTCACCACGGCCGCCCTGGGACTCGTCCTCACCGGCCTCACCGCCGTCCCGGCCGTCGCCCACGCCAAGCCGGTCAACACCAACGCCCCGGTCAAGGTCAACCTCACCGTGCAGGGCCCCGACGGGCAGCTGTTCAAGGGGAAGATCACGACCAAGGGTCACGACGTGACCACCGCCACCGGCGGCACCCACAAGTGCGACGGCACCAACGGCGGCGCCAACCCGAGCAAGGTCCCCACCCCGACCGCCGCCCTGGACGACGCCGCCCGCCTTAACTACTTCGCCTGGGACGGCACCTGGTACGCCTCGTTCGACGACTTCTCCGTCGACACCATCAAGGGTGTCAGCGGGGGCGGCTCGGCCTACTGGAACATATCCGTCAACGGCACGCCCACCCCGGTCGGCGGCTGCCAGTTCAAGCTGAACGCGGGCGACCAGGTGTCGTTCGTCTGGACCTCCTTCTGATCCGAGCAGGTGCCGCACCACGGGCGGGGGAGCAGGACGCGTACCCCCGCCCGTCGCACGTCTCAGGCGCCCCAGCGCAGCGCGATGGTGTCGCCCACGTTGATCACCTTGTTGCGGGCGGCTCCGGCGAAGGCGGAGCCGTCCACGCTCACCTTCCAGGTGTTGGAGCCGCTGTTGGCCTTGCCGTTGACGGCAGTGATGGTGCCGGTGCCGGAGGACGGCGTCACGCTGGTGACACAGCCGGCCGGGGTGGCCGCCGTGGTCGCCGCGTTCAGGACGTCGCCGAGGGTGGTGGTCGTGCCGGTCGGGGTGAAGGAGACCGAGCAGACCTTCAGGCCGCCGGCGCCGTCGTCCACGGTGAGCGCCAGCTTGGTGGCGGTCCCCGAGGTGAACGTCGACTGGGCCACCCACTGTGGGGCGCCCGGGGTGACCGGGACGGGCGGGGTGGAGGTGAAGCCGCCGCCGGCGACCGCGCGCAACGAGTCGATCGAGGCGTAGGCGGTGGGGCTGGTGTCGGCCGGCTTGTACTTGAAGCCGCCGCCGGGGTTGTACTGGTTGGCGATGAGGAAGTCGATCGGGGTCTTGCCGGCGGTGGTGAGGAAATCCCCGGTCTGGGGGTTGATGCCGCAGGCGTTGAGCCCGGCGACGGCCCAGCCGTTGGAGCTGGTGTTGACGCCGTACATCGAGTTGAAGGCGCCCGAGGTGGTGACGAGCTTGCTCTTGAGGAAGTTCTTCGCCTGGACGACGTCGGTGTCGGTGCCCGGGACGCCCGAGGCGCACAGGGCGGCCATGGCGGCGCCGGTCATGTCGATGTCGCCGGCGGTGGCCAGAGCGGTCGGGTTGCCCTCGGCCTTGCTGTACTGCCAGCCGCCGTCGTTGTGCTGGTTCGCGCGGATGCGTGCGACGAGGGAGTTGGTGAGGGCCTGCGGTATGCGGGCGCTGCCCGTCTGGGTCTTGGCGCCGCCGAGGGCGAGGGCGGCGAAGACGGTGCCGTTGAAGTTGGCGGAGGGGCCGAAGTAGCCGGGCTCGGGGGTCTGCCAGTAGGAGTAGATGTTCGCGATCAGGTTGCGGGAGGCGGAGACCCGGGCCGGGTCGATACCGGCCGCGTACGCGTTCAGGGTGCCGCGCTCATAGTCGGTGACGACCGGGGAGGCCGAGGGCCAGCCGGACGTGGACAGCAGGTTCCGGTAGACGGTCCGGGCGTTCTTCGTGGTGTCCCCGCCCGGCGCGACGTCGACGACCGCGGTACCCGCGGCGGCGAAGGCGCTGAAGGCCCACTCGTTGGACAATCCAGAGCCGGCGTAGGAACCATCGGCGGCCTGAAGGGACTTGAGGTACGCCACACCGTTCGTCTTCGACGTGGCGATCTGGGCGGGCGTCGACGTGGCCGCGGCGGGCACCACGGCGAGGGCGAACGCGCCGACTGCGGCAGGGACCGCAATCGCGAGGCGGCGGGGGGTGAGGGAACGGTTCATGACCTGCTCCTGAGATCGGCGAACGCCGGCCGACCTCGCCCGGGGACCGTGCGCGGACCGCGGCACGACCTGGGGAAGGGGCCGCCGTCCGGGACGCGTGGTACGGCTTCCTGATGCTTCGTCACCGCACGGGCATTCGGGCTCGGCACGGCGTCCGCCGTGCCACACCGCTGCGCGTCAGCCCCGGATTCTCACCGAGTTCCCCCATGTGGCGCCCAGGACGCTACCCCAGTGATCAAGGGTCCGCCAGCATGGCGCCAAGTGCCCTGCCCCGGCAGCCGGATGAGACGCATCCCACCTTGACGGTGCACTCGGGGCCGTGTTCCATGGCGGCTGACAAGTACTCAGCCCCAGGGGAAGCCGGTCGAATTCCGGCGCTGACCCGCAACCGTAGGCCCGGCGATCGTCCCGGGCGAGCCGGATTGCCTGTGGCCGTGTCATGAACGAAGAGCGCCGTCGCGGACTACGGCGTGGTCGTCAACGCCCCTGCGGACATCGCGCACGGGGCGTCTCGCCACGTACCCCGTCCGTCCGGCCTGGACGAGGGGGCTGCGGGTGGACACCGAACAGTGGGCAGGCCAGCACACGAGCGCCAGACATCGGCTGCTGTCCATCACGGCGGCGATGCTGCTCGTCTGCGGTGTGACCGTCGCCTTCCTCGCGCCGTCCACGACGGCGACGGCCGACCCGGTCAAGGACTGCACGGCCACGGTCGGCGCGGTCGTGGCCGTCGACTTCGGCCCGTTCGGCGGCAAGGTCGAACGCGGCTGCGACACGACCCCGACCACCGGCTACGACCTGCTCCACGAAGCCGGATTCACCACCACCGGCACCGTCCACGACGGCCCCGCCTTCATCTGCCGGATCGGCTACGGCTCCTTCAACTCCGGTACGCAGTACCCGACGCCGGACAAGGAGCCCTGCCAGCTCACCCCGCAGGCCTCTGCCTACTGGTCCTACTGGACGGCCTCGCCCGGGCAGGCGAACTGGACGTACAGCCCGCTCGGCGCGATGGCCCGTACCCCCAAGCCGGGTGACGTGGACGCGTGGGTCTTCGGCGGCACGGACGTCGGCGGCAGCACCGGCAAGCCCACCTTCTCCCCGGACGACGTCCGCGCCGGCGGCGGGGCCTCGCCCAAGCCCACCGACACGAGCGGGCCCGTCGTCCCGCCCGGCGCGGTCGACCTCCCCGCGGCCACCCGCTGGCTCACCGCACAGCTCAAGGACGGCGAACGCGTCGTTGACGAGGGCTCCGAAACCCCCAACTACACCCTGACCGCCGAGACCGCCCTCGCCCTGGCCGCCGCCGACCCGAAGAGCCCGGCGGCCGCGAAGGTAGCCGCCTTCCTGGCCCGGCCCGAGCACACCGAGGCGTACGCCTACCCGTCCGGCAAGGACCGGGCGCCGGAAGCGGCGGCCGCGGCCCGGCTCGCCCTCGTGGCCGAGGCGACGGGCGGCAACCCCCGCGCCGTCGGCGGCCACGACCTGCTCGGCGACCTCGTGAAGGACGTATGCACCAGCGGATCGGACGCCCCCACGCCCGTACCCGGCTGCACCGTCAGGGGTGACTTTCCCACCACCTCCGGCCAGGCCGAGGGGCAGGCCCTGGCCGTGATCGCCCTGCTCGGGGGCGGCGTCCGCCCGCCCGCCGACGCAGTGGCCCGCCTGACCGACATGCAGTGCCAGGACGGTGGCTTCACCAGCATGCTGATCCGCCGCGGCGACGGCTGCGACAGCGAGCCCGGAGCCACCGGCCTCGCCGCCCTCGCCCTCCAACGGGCCGGCGGCCACGAGGCGGAGGTGGCCAAGGCCCGCGACTTCCTGAAGAAGGCCCAGCTCGCGGACGGTGGCCTGCCCGCCGCCGCGTACGGCACGGTGGGCAGCGCGTACGCCACCGGCTTCGCAGCCCAGGCCCTGCGCCACCTGGGCGAGACAGACCGGGCGGACGCGGCCGTCTCCTGGCTGTCCAAGCAGCAACTGCCCAGCGGCGCTTTCGCCTTCGAGGCCGGCGGCACCGACCCGCTGCTGTTCGCCACCGTCCCCGCCGTCATCGCCGGGGCCAAGAGCGACCTGGTCACCCTGACCACCAAGAAGCCCGAGCCCTCGCCCTCCCCGACCGGTCCCACCACCGGGCCGACGCCCCGTCCCGAGGGCGGACCGGACCTCAAGAAGGGCTCGGCCTACCTCACCGACCCCACCCGGCTCATCCAGGGCCACTACTACGAGAGCACCGCCGGCACCGGCTTCGCCGACTACGGCCTGACCATCGACGGTGCGTACGCCCTGGCCGCCACCGGCGCCGACAACGCGGCCCTGCGCGGCATCGTCGACTTCCTCGATCACGGCGGCAAGGACGGCACCGGCCGCACCCTCGCCTCCTGGACGAACATTGGCACCAAGTACGCGGGCGGCGGCTCCCTCGGCAAGGCGGCCCTGCTCGCCGAGGCCGTCGGCCGCGACCCCCGCCACTTCGGCGGCCAGGACCTGATCACCGCCCTCGCCAAGGCCGTCTGCCCGGCCAAGACCCCGGCGCCCGACCGCTCCTGCGCCGACAAGGGTGCCTACACCAACGCCACCTCCGTCTTCTCCCAGTCCCTGGGCGTCATCGCCCAGGTCCGGGCGGGGGAGAGCACCGCCGCGGCCGAGCCCATCGCCTACCTGAAGACCCTCCAGAAGCCGTCGGGCGCCTGGGTCAGCCTCATCGGCGAGCCGAGCGGGGAGGAGGTGGACTCCACCGCCATCGCCGCGATGGCCCTCGACCTCCTGCCCGACCAGCAGTCCCAGGCGGCCGTCGACAAGGCCCTCGCCTGGCTCGCAGCCCAGCAGAAGCCCGACGGCGGCTTCCCCGGAGCCTCCGGCAACTCGGTCAACTCCGCCGCACTGGCCGTCCAGGCCCTCTCCCTCGACGGCACCACGTACAAGACGCAGATCACCAAGGCCCTGGCCTTCCTCACCTCCCAGCAGAACGGCGACGGCGGCTTCAACATCGCCAAGGACGCCCAGCCCGGCTCCGACCTGCGCGCCTCCACCCAGGCCGTCGGCGGCGCCACCGGCATCTCCTTCGGCACCCTCACCCGCAGCCTCGCCGGCACCACCCCGCAGCCCACCCCCACCGGGTCGGCCCAGCCCTCCGGCACGCCCACCACCCCGAAGATCGTCACCCCCGGCGAGAACGGCGGCGGATCCGGCGGCAGCGGAGGAGGGGGCGGCGGGCTCGCCCACACCGGTACACAGGTGATCGGCATCGGCGCCGCGGCCGCACTCCTCACGCTGCTCGGCTACGGCTTCGTACGCGCTGCCCGTACCCGCCGCACGGCGAAGGGGGCCCACCAGTGACCAGCCGGTTCGTACGCGCTGTCGGCAACCTCGCGGCGGTAGTCGGGTTGACCCTGGCCTCCCTGACCGCCACCACTTCGCCGGCCGCAGCCGCCCCGCAGCCCATCGGCCAGTGCACCACCTCGGCGGGCGTCGTCCTCGCGGTCGACTTCAGCCACTGGGGCGGACCCGTCTACCGCTCCTGTGGTACGACGCCCACCACCGGCTACGAGCTTCTCAACCAGGGCGGCTGGGCCACCACCGGCACCGGCCACGACGGCCCCGCCTTCATCTGCCGCATCGGCTACAGCGGCCACCAGGGCGGCAAGCAGTTCCCGACACCGGCGCAGGACGACTGTGTCCTCACACCGCCGGCCTCGGCGTACTGGTCGTACTGGCATGCCGATCCCGGGCAGAACACCTGGACCTACAGCCAGCTCGGCGCCATGCTCTACAGGCCCAAGCCGGGCAGCGTGGACCTGTGGATCTTCGGCGGCACCAACATCGAGGGAACGGAGGGCAAGCCCACCGTCACCCCCGACCAGCTGCGTGCCCACAACAGCAAGCCCACCGGCGGCAGCGAGCCCCAGCCCAAGGACACCCGGACCGCCGCGCCGGTCCCGCCCGGCACGAACACCGGGCCGAAGCCTGAGCAGCCGGCTTCGCCGCCCCAGCAGTCCACGACCCCTTCACCGACGATCCCCGCACCCAGCTCCAGCCCCACCGCTTCGGCCACCCCGTCAGCCAGTACCTCCGCGTCCTCCCCTCCGCCCAGCGCCGCTGCTGCGGCAGCGCCGAGCGAGGGCCCCAAGGTCGTCGACGCGGCCCCCGCCGCGGACGCCGAACACGACGCCGGCTCGTACCTGCCCGCCGTCGCCACCGGCGCCCTGGTCCTGCTGATCGGCGGGGGCGCCGCCTACGCGGCCAAGCGCCGCCGCCGTACCGAGTAGCCCGCATGGCACGCACGATCCCGTCGGCGGCGGCCTCGCCGCCCAAGCCCGGCCCCGCGCCGGACAAGGGCGGCCACCGCCTGCCCCGCACCCTGCACCCGGTGGCCTGGTGGATCTGGGCGCTCGCCCTGGCCACCGCCGTAAGCCGGACCAACAACCCGCTCCTGCTGTTCCTGGTCCTGGCCGTCCTCGGCTACGTCATCACCATGCGCCGCACCGAAGCCCCCTGGGCTAGAGGCTTCAAGTACTACCTCTACCTGGCGCTGACCGTCGTCACGATCCGCGTCGCCTTCCGGGCCGTCTTCGCCACCGGCATCACCCCGCACGACCACTTCCTCTTCTCCCTCCCGCACATCCCCACCCCCGACTGGTACGCAGGCATCCAGCTCGGCGGCCCGGTGTCGCTCGAGGCGCTGCTCTCCGCCGCGACCGACGGCCTGCGCCTGGCCTGCATGCTCTGCTGCATCGGCGCCGCCAACACCCTCGCCAACCCCAAACGGGCCCTGCGCGTCCTGCCCGGGGCCCTGTATGAACTCGGCGTCGCCGTCACCGTGTCGATCAGCGTCGCCCCCCAGCTCGTCCAGAGCGTCCAGCGCATCCACCGCGCCCGGCGGCTGCGGGCCGGCCGCACCAAGGGCCTGCGGGCGCTGCGCGGGATCGTCGTCCCCGTCCTGGAAGACGCACTCGAACGATCCCTGCGGCTCGCCGCCGCCATGGACTCGCGCGGCTACGGTCGGGCCGGCACCGCCACCCGCCGCTCCCGCCGGATCACCGGCGTGCTGATGCTGCTGGGCATGTGCGGGATGTGCGCCGGAGCGTATGGCCTCCTGGACGCCACGGCCCCGAAACTGCTGGGGCTGCCCGCCATGGCCGTCGGGGCGCTGCTCTGCGTGGCCGGACTGCGCCTCGGCGGCCGGCGCATCACGCGCACCACCTACCGGCCCGACCCCTGGCTCTTCTCCGAGTGGGCGGTCGCCGGCTGCGGCGTCCTCTCCGCCGTCCTGCTCTTCAGCCACGCCGGGTTTGACGCGGCCGAACTGAACCCGTCGATCTACCCGCTCAGCTGGCCCACGCTCCCGCTCGTCCCCGCCGCCGCCATCCTCCTCGCGGGCGCCGCCAGCTTCCTGGCACCCCGCCCCGCAGCCCCCGTCCCCGTACCGCGCACCGAGGCAGCCACGTGATCACCTTCGACCAGGTCTCCGTCCAGTACGACGACACCGAAGAACCCGTGATCAGGGACGTGGACCTGACCGTCGAGGAAGGCGAACTCTGCCTCGTCGTCGGCCACACCGGCGTCGGCAAGTCCACCCTCCTCGGCGCCGTCAACGGCCTCGTCCCCCACTTCACCGGCGGCACCCTGTACGGCCGCGTCCTCGTTGACGGCCGCAACACCGCCGACCACCCGCCCCGCGAACTCGCCGACGTCGTGGGCGTCGTCGGCCAGGACCCCCTCGACGGCTTCGTCACCGACACCGTCGAAGAGGAACTCGCCTACACCATGGAGCAGCTGGCGGTACCAGCCGCCACCATGCGCAAACGCGTCGAGGAGACCCTCGACCTCCTCGGCCTGGCCGACCTGCGCCACCGCGCCCTCCACGAACTCTCCGGCGGACAGCAGCAGCGAGTCGCCATCGGCTCCGTCCTCACCGCGCATCCCCGGATCCTCGTCCTGGACGAACCCACCTCCGCCCTTGACCCGACCGCCGCCGAGGAGGTCCTGGCCGCCGTCACCCGCCTCGTCCACGACCTCGGCGTCACCGTCCTCCTCGCCGAACACCGCCTGGAGCGCGTCGTCCAGTACGCCGACCGCGTCATCCACCTGCCCGGCGACGGCCGCGTCGTCTCGGGCCCGCCCGCGGAGGTCTTCCGTACGACGTCCATCGCGCCGCCGATCGTGGAACTGGGCCGTGCCGCGGGCTGGGACCCGCTGCCCCTGTCGATCCGCGACGCCCGCCGCGCCGCCGCGCCCGTACGTACCCGGCTGGCCGGCACGGTCCCCGGTCCGGCCCGCCCCCTGACCGCGTCGGACCGGAGCACTCTCCTGACCGCCCGCCGCGTGACCGTGACCTACCACGGCGTACCGGCCGTCCGTGAGGTGGACCTGACCCTGCACGGCGGTGAGGTGACCGCGCTCATGGGCCGCAACGGCTCCGGCAAGTCCTCCCTTCTGTGGGCCCTCCAGGGGTCGGGCCCCCGCACCGCGGGCTCGGTGGGCATACCATCCGGCCCGGGGAAGCCGGCCGATCCTCGCAAGCTTCCTGCTGCCGAGGCCCGCAAGCTCGTGGGTCTGGTTCCGCAAACCCCCACGGACCTGCTGTACCTGGAGACGGTGAAGCAGGAACTCGAGCAGGCCGACGCCGAGTCGGGAGTGACTGCGAACGGAACCCCGGCCCGCGCGTTCCTGGATCGCCTGGCGCCCGGCATACCCGACACCACCCATCCGCGCGACCTCTCCGAGGGACAAAAGCTCGCCCTGGTCCTCGCCGTCCAACTGGCCGCGGCACCGGAGGTCCTGCTCCTCGACGAGCCGACCCGCGGACTGGACTACCGGGCCAAGGAGCAGTTGATCCGGATCGTCGATGACCTGGCCGCCGAAGGCCGGGCCGTCGTCATCTCCACCCACGACGTCGAATTCGTCGCCCGAGCCGCCGACCGCGTCGTGGTCATGGCCGACGGGGACATCGTGGCCGACGGTCCGACCACCGAAGTTATCGTCGCCTCACCGGTCTTCGCCCCGCAGACCGCGAAGATCCTCGCACCGCACCCGTACCTCACCGTCGCCCAGGCGGTCGACGCCCTCAGTGACGACGACGGAACGGACACGGCCCCATGACCGCGCTCAGCCCCGCCATCCGCATCGGCCCGCGTGCCGCCCTGGTCATCGCCCTGGCCGCCTTCCTCGGCATCGTGGCCTTCTTCTGGCCGTTCCTCGTCGCCCCCGGAAAGTTCGGCTCGAACTACGCCCCGCCGCTGATCTTCGGCGTGCTGCTGGTGATCGTCCTCTCCGTCGTCATCTCGGAGATCGCCGAGGGCGGCATCAACTCCAAGGCCCTCGCCATGCTCGGCGTGCTGTCCGCCGTCAATGCGGCCATCCGCCCCCTGGGCGCGGGCACCGCGGGCATCGAGACTGTCTTCTTCATCCTCGTCCTCGCCGGCCGCGTCTTCGGGCCCGGCTTCGGCTTCACGCTGGGCTGCACCTCGCTCTTCGCCTCCGCGCTGATCACCGGCGGGGTCGGGCCCTGGATGCCGTACCAGATGTTCGGCTGCGCCTTCGTCAGCATGCTCGCGGGCCTCCTGCCCAGGGCCACCGGCCGCCGCGAGGTGCTCATGCTCGCCGCCTACGGCTCGGTCTCCGGGTACCTCTTCGGGTTCCTCCTCAACCTCTCCTTCTGGCCCTTCTCCCTCGACCCCAACAGCTCCATCGCGTACCTGCCCGGTCTGCCCTTCACCGAGCAGTTCCAGCGCTACCTCGCCTTCGACCTCGCGACCTCCCTCGGCTGGGACACCGGCCGGGCCGTCACCAACCTCATCTGCATCTGCCTGGCCGGCCCGGCCGTCCTGACCGTCTTCCGCCGAGCCGCCCGCAAGGCCCGCTTCCAGGCCCCGGTCCGCTTCAGCCGCTCGCCCGAGCGCACGGACGCGGCCGGGGCCTGACAACGGACCTGCCTACACCTCCAACAGGCCGGGGACCGGGCGGGGACGGCCCTCGGCATCGATGGCGACGAAGGTCAGCAGGGCGGTGGCCACGTCGGTGGCGGGGGTGGTGGTGGCGTTCCAGCGTTCGGCGGTGACGCGTACGGCCACCGTCATGGAGGTCCGGCCGGCGCGTTCGAGGAGGGCGTGGACGGTGAGGAGGTCCCCGGCGCGGGCGGGGGCGAGGAACGTCATGCGGTCCACGGAGACCGTCACGGCTGGCCCGTCGGCATGGCGGCCCGCCGACGCTGCGGCCGCGTCGTCGATGAGCTTCATGACGACGCCGCCGTGGATGGTGCCGTAGAGGTTCGTGTCGTGCTCGCTCATGATGTGGGCGAGGGTCACACGGGAGTCGGCCGGCGCCTTGTGGGCGCGGGAGCCTGCGGTGGTGTCCGTGGTCACGGAACTCTCCTTCGCGAGTCGTGGCTCGACCCGACGGCGTGCCGCGGGCGCGAAGGAGCGACGGGACTGGTGGTGCCCGCTGCCGCCGGCCCGCCCACGAGGCCCTCGGGTCTCCGTACGCGCTCGTCGCGCACGGGCAGCGGGCAGGTCTTCGGACTCACGGACACGCCTGCCGGTCTCCCGGCGGGCACCTACTGACCGTCGCTTCCCGGGACCGTTCTGTTCTCCGGTCCCAGTGCGTATGACGGCGGTCGTTCCCGCTCACCGCTGCGGGGCAGTCCCGGATTCCCACCGGGTTCCCTCTTACGACGCATCCCGCCTGGCGGACGGGGCGAACCAGCTGCGCCCTCACCCTAGGTCACAGCTCCGAGCATTTCGGCGGCTGAACCGGATGGCGTATGTCTCATGTCCTGGCCAGAAGACTCACCCGACAGCTTTCGCCTGGTCGGAGCCCATGCCCGGATGCCGTCGGCCACCGGGTGGGTCGTGGTGATCTGGACGTTCGTGAACCCGGCGGCCTCCAGCCCGGCGCGGTACTCGGCGAAGTGGGAAGTTCGTGCGCCTGGCCTATGGCACGCCGCCCCCAGTGAGGTGTCCGTCAGCCGATCAGTTCAGTCGAGGTACTTCTTGCCGGGGAAGTACGGGCAGGCGTCGCCTCAGCCCATGGCGCTCACGTAGTCGGATGCCTGGACGGCCTCGGTGGTCAGTACCTTCGGTCTCTGGGCGGAGATGTCGATGCCGAGCTCGGCCATGGCGGCCACGGCGGACGGGTTGATCGCGTCGCCGGGCACGGAATCTGCGGACCGGACCTCGACGCGATCCCCGGCGAGGTGGCACAGGAAGCCGGCGGCCCTCTGGGGGCGTGGCCGGCGTTCTCTACGCCACCCTTGCCCGCCACTTGGGCGTCACCGCCCGCACCGTCACCCTGATCGCCCTCGGCACCCTTTCCACCGCAGCCTCGCCACCGTCGCCAGCCCGTACGCCCTACTCGTTGCCGTGTCGGTCCTCGCGGGAGTGATCCGCGGCAACCTCACCCTCCTCCAGGCCACTGCCGTCACCGACCGGTGGGGCACCACCCATTACGGCCGGCTCTCCGGACTCCTCGGAGCCCCAGCCCACGCCGCAGCCGCCTTCGTCCCCTTCGCCGGTGCCGTCCTGGCCAGACCACTCGGCGGCTACCCTGCGCTGTTCTCTTTACTTGCAGCGCTGTCGATCACTGCCGCAGTGACAGCCCTCGGAGTCTGCGCACAAAGACCGCGAAGCCCTCGTCCATGATCGAGCGTGAGTCAGGGTGGGTGCTGGCCGGAATTTGGTCCCAGACTGGTCCGGGAGCACACCTGATGTGGCGTCAGGAAAGTCAGCATCTGGTCAGCATCAGTCCCTGAGTATTCCTGAGGAGCTGTCTGACGTGACGCCTGGTCGGCGGCGTCAGAACAGCCCTGTTAACGCAGAAGCGCAGGCTGCGAGGCTTCTCGACAGCGAGGACGATGTTCCTTTTTATCTTCGTCTCAACATGCCTCCGTGTAGAGTGCGTAGTGCCCTTGACCTGCAGAAAGCTGGCAGGGAGCCGTCTTCTAGGAGTCCAAAATGCTGCGCACCATGATCAAGTCCAACATCTGACATTTGGTCATCTGCGCAGGTCAGGGCCATGATGGCCGGGCCCAGGTCAGCAAACACTCAGCATGAGACCGGACCCCGTTCCGGCGATGCTGACCTCCGGGCGAGACAGCGGGGGCCGGGCCAGCGGTCGCCCGCACGGCTCCGGAAGGCTCCCACTCATGGCTCGACAGCTCGCCCGCGGCATGGGCACGTTCTTCAAGCCCTGTGACTGCGCCAGGCAAACGCGCTGCTCCCACACATACACGATTCGCTTCCGGGACGCGCTGGGGAAGCAGCGCGAGGAGACTGGTTTCAGCACGCAGGACGACGCGATAGATCGCCTCACAGCGCTCTATAAGACCAAGAAGCAGACGGCCCCGACCGTGGCCGAAGCGCGTCGTGAATTGGGGCAGAAGACGGTCAAGGAGTATGCGGAGACGTGGTTGCCTCGGCAGCGCAAGATGACCGATTACTCAACCACGCAGCATGTCGGCAGCTACATCAAGGTCCACATCAATCCTGCCATCGGCTCCCGAAAGCTGAACTCGGTCACCCCGAGCGTCGTTGAGCAGTTCCTCGATGACCTTGAGGCCAATGGTGTCGGGCGCGGCAATCAGATGAATATATTTCGCACCCTGAAGTCGATCCTGAGAGACGCCTACGACAAGGGTGCGATGGCTGAGGATCCGGTGAAGGGCGTGCAGGATCCCGAATACGTCCGTAGCAAGGTTGTCATTCCCAAGTTGGACTACATCACCAAGGCCCTTGGGGTGGCAGACAAAGACCTTGCACTGGAGATCACGATGATGGTCGGGTGTGGTCTCCGCAATGGTGAAGCGCGGGCGGTGAACATCAACAACGTGGTTGCAGACGATGTCTACCGAGTCCACGAGCAGATCCATTCGAACCTGCAGAAGCCAGCGAAGCTCAAGCACCGAAAGGTCGGTGAATTCAGAGAGGTGCCGCTGCCGCGTACCGTGCGAGAGGCGATGGAGCGTTTCGAAGAGAAGTATGGAACGACGGAGGAAGGCTATCTCCTCAGAGGGCCGAGCGGCTATTACACCGAAGGCATGGAGCGCCGTCGTGTGCAGAGGCTGTTTAAAGACCTTCCCCCGGTGCACGGCATGGGCATGTATGGTTTCCGTCACTACTTCGCGTCAAATGCCCTGGGTAAAGGCATACCGATCACCGATGTAGCCGAATGGATGGGGCACAAGTCCATCGAGGAAACCTATCGTACCTATCGGCATCTTATGCCGGGCAGTATCACGAAGGCGGCCCGTGTGCTTGACGCCGGCCTCTGGGAAGCCGCCTGAGGGTGGAGCTGTGGTGGGCAGGCTGGATGCCGCAGAATTCCAGGCGCTAATTGGACGCCATCTGGTTGCGTGGCGCAGCTCGACCCGCACTGGACGTTCATCGCACTACCGGCTCCCCCTGAGTCGGTGTCAGGCGGCCGATGTATGGTCTGGAGCAGCCGAGGGGGAAGGCAGCAGGTTGCGGGCGGAGACAGTGGGGCCGGCGTGGGCCAAGGAGGGGCTGGGGCATCGGAGTCCCAAGTTCCCCCTGTCCGTCGAAGGGCCTGTCCGGAGGTTGGTTGACCGGCTCGTGCCGGGGGTGTCCAGCGTCACCAAGTACGCGCGTTACTACACGCTCTATGCCGCGGCCGCCGTCGAGGGTGAGCGCCGGGACCTTGACGCCCAGGGCTGCCGTGAGCTGCTGCGCCGCGCAGAGGTGCTGCTCGCAGCGGTACAGATCGCGCAGTCGCCGGGCGGCATCCCCGACGGGCTTTTCCCACACGGCCATGACGGCGTGTACCCCCGGCTGTCTGCCGACGACGGGCTCGACCTTGACCGGACCGCCCGGGTCTACTCGCCCCGTTCGTGGGGCTTCTGGTCCCAGTACGGTGCTCCTGCCCAGGTCCTCGGCATCGTCGGGTACGACGGCGGCAGGATCCGGCCGGGACGGCACGAATGCCCCGCAGAGGTCCGCGAGCTGTTCGCGCCACTGCTCGCCCTTGCAGGCTCCAGGCGGACCGAGGTTCGGCCCGCCGAGTTGCAGGAAGCCGGGGCTGCAGCGCTGGGTCAGCCGTGTGCCGAGGAGCGGGATTGGCTCGGCTCATTGCTGACCGCGACCCGCGACGGGATCCACCGGCCGGAGGAATGGCAGGCCACCGACCGGACGCGGAGGGCCACGCTGCGCGTCCTCGCGCGGGCGGTCGCGCTGCACGGAGGGGACTCGTACACCGGTGCGCTGCGGGAGACCGTCGCGTTCGGCACGCGCCTGACCGACGACCCCGTACTCTCCACTGCCCCCGAGGCAGCCAGGTGGCGGGGGCTGCTCTTGCGCCACTACTCGGTGTCCGCGTGGCGCAGGCTGTGGGCGGACCTCGTGACGGAGGTCGGAACGCAGGACGGGCAAGACGGTGGACAGGACATGTCGGCGGCCGAGCTCCGTGCCTGGCTGTGCGACCAGGTGCCTGACGGGACCGTCAACGAGGCGCTCGCCGGACTTGGCCCAGCCTACGACCGGGCCGGGCATTCCGTACCCATCGAGCCACGGCTCCTCGAGGAGAAACCAGCTCCCTGGCGGGACATCCGCGTCCTCCTCGCGGGCGGCCTCCGTGCCCGTGACGGCGCCGATGGCACGTATCCTCGCCCAGGCACTCTGTTCGCCGGGGTCCAGCGCGCCTTCCTCGGCGACCGGCGGGAGTTCCTCGACCCGATGTGGGTGGAGGCCCTGATGCGCGAGTACGGTGACCGGCCGGTCCGGGACCTGGCGTCCCGCCTGGCGGACGACATGTTGGCCCAGTCCCGCAGGGTGGCGCTGCGCAAGCTGCGCTACGACCCGCAGACGGGCGGCCTCAAGATCTTCTCCCGCCTGCACATGCGCAACGACCGCTACTTCAGGATCGGCGAGGAGTCGAAGGCGGAGATCGGCATCCGGATCCCTCAGCTGGGTTCCATCGGCCGGCAGCTCGGCCTCTTCGAGGCCGACGCGGGTGAGGCCGGCTCCCTGACTCTGACCGGAGCGGCGCGGACGAGCCTGGACGTGGTGGCATGACAGCAGCAGTGCACACCGAATTCGCCTCGCCCGTCTCCCTCCTGCGGGCTTGGCAGGAGCGCCCGGACAAGGCACCGCTCAGGGAGTTCCTGGTCCTCGGCTTCACCACCGACCTCCCGTTCCTGGAAGCGGTCGCCGTCCCGGTGGCTCGCGCGCTGGGCGCCCGCGTCGCGATCCTGGGGGACGCCGGGCACGCCCTGCACGAGGCGGTCGACGTACGGCAGGCCGGGCGCGGATATCTCCACGGCGTCGCCTCCTGCCATGGGGCCTTCCACCCAAAACTGGCCCTGCTGCTGGGAGACGACGCCTGCCGCGCCGCCATCGGCTCGGGCAATCCGACACAGTCGGGATGGGGCACCAACGACGAACTGTGGACGGTCGTCGCCACGGACGGAATGGCTTCCCACCCGCTCCTGGCGGATCTCGCCGACTGGCTGGAGGAGCTGCCGGACGCGGTCGCCATGACCCCCTGGTGGGAGGAACACCTGCGCCACGTTGCCGGCCTGCTGACCGAGCTGCACTGCGAGGCGCCCGCCCTCGACGCGGAAGGAACGGACGTGCGCCTGGTGCACAACCTGCACCGGCCTCTCCTCGACCAACTCCCCGCCGGACCGGTGGACGAACTGCGGCTGTACGCGCCCTTCGTGGACCCCTCGGGGGAGATGCTGCGGCTGCTCCGGGAGCGGCTGTCCCCGGCCGACGTGACCTTGGGACTCCAGCGAAGGTGGTCCAGCTACGACGCGGAGGGTGTGAGGCGCGCCTTCGCCGGGCACCCTGCCGCCCGTGTGCGCGAGCTCGCCGAGACGAGGATGCGGCACGGCAAGCTGATCGAGTGGCGCACGGGCGACCGCTGGCACGCGCTCACCGGAAGCCCCAACCTGACCCAGGCGGCACTCGGCCGTGCCGTGGGGGACGCCCCGCGGGGGACCGGGAACGGCCCCGCCCGCAACTGCGAACTCGCCGTCCTGGCGTCCGACACCGACCCGCTGCTGCCGAACGAGGGACCGGCCACCCCTGCCCCGGAGCTCACCGGCTCCACGGTGGCAGGCCGCGGCGGAGCGGGAACTGCGCCCGCGCTCGTGCTGCTCGGCGTGCGGGCGGACGGTCCCGCGCTGGAGGCCGTACTGGGCCGTCGTCCCGAGGGCGTGGAGGTCTCCGTCGAACTCTCGTCGGACGGTGGCGCGCCGGGCTCGTGGGCCACGATCGGGCGGATCCCGGTGGACCGTCACACCGGCGCGTTCCCGCTGGCAGCGACAGCACCGGGGGCAGCAGTGCGCGCCACCTGCCGGCTGGCCGACGGAACGTACGTCGAATCGGCCGTCGCCTTCCTCTACAGCGCCGACCACTGTGCACCGCGCGGCGCGACCGACACGGTCCCGCGCCTCTCCGGCGGCTACGCCGTCGATGACCTGTTCGGCGACTCGGTGGCGGCGCGACGGTTCGAGCAGGACATCGCCCGGCTGCGTGAACTCGTCGTCACGGATGCAGCGGGGCGGCCGACGTCGGCCGCCGGGGTCCCGCCGACGGTGGCCGACTGCCGCCGGACACTGGGCGCGGAGCTGACCGAAGTGGCCTTCGGCCCCCTCGCGATGGACCTGCCGCAGCTGCCCCAGGCGCCGGCCGCGCAGCGCTGGCAGATCTCGGAGTACCTCTCGGTGGACGACGAGGAGGAGGCTGCCGAAGCCGGCTTCGACACGGTAGCGGAGGTGGAGGACGCTCCGTCTGCGCTCCCTGACGGTGCACGCGCATACTCCCGCAGGTGGATGAGCAGGCTGGCACGCCGACTGGCGTCCGAGGCAGAGGCAGAGGCAGCGGACAAGGCGGCCGCCGAGGCTGTCGGGAAGGGTCGGCCGGACCCGGCGGGCGACGAGGTGCCTGGAGCCCGGCCCCGCCCGTGGTCCCTGCCGACGACGCTGCTGGTCGCTGCCCTGCACCTGCAGCTCCTCGCCGCGGGCGCCTGGGACGAGAACGACTACAGCTGGCGCGCCGTCACGGCGGACCTGCTCCGCGCACTCACCGCGGTCGCCGCAGCGGACCGGTGGCCGGCGGACGAGGACCTGCCCGCGGAACAGGGAGAACGCCTTGATGCGGTGATCGCCGTACACATATCGCTCCTCGGCCTGCACGGTGAGATCGAGGGACCGGAGGCGGAACCGGTGGCAGCCACCGCCTGGAGGATGAGCCGTACCGCCGTCGCCCGTGCGCAGCCGGACCGTGCGGCGGACCTCTACTTGCAGGCGAGCCGTCGAGGGGCTCCCGTGGCCACCAAGGCTGACGTCGAAGCTCTCGGCAAGCGGGCCCGCGCCGTACCGGACCCCGTCCTCGAGGCGCACCGGGCTCTGGCTGTCGCCCATCTGAGCGCGACCTACGAGGCCGGTGTCTGGGAACTGGCGGGCGAGTTCAGCAACCCGCAGGCCGCGTGTGCGAAGGCAGTCACGGTGCTGGCTGGCCTGCCCGACGGCCTGTGGCCCGGCCCCGTGCTCGCCCGCGCCCGCGGTCAGGGCACCCGGGTTCCCTGCTTCATGGCCTGGCACCGGCCGGTCCTCGTGCGCCAGCGGGGTACGCAGTGGACCAGCTTCCGCGTCCCGGCCCCGGCGACTCCGTCTGCCACGTTCCACAGCGGAGCACCCCGCCCTGCAGCCCAGGGTGAGCAGGCCCGACGAGACCTCGGCCCTCTCCTCACCGCAGCGGATCTGGACCCTCTGCAGCTGTTCCTCTACCTCAAGGGGAGTCTCTCGCAGCAGGTTGTGGGATGACGCGTTGCCGTTGGCCTTGTGGTCTTGATGCACGAGCCGTGATCCAGCGGATCCTCGGCTTGGCTAACCGAGGATCCGCTGCCAGCTTTCGTCGCTGCTGCGCGCCGCTAGACGCGCAGGCTTCTATGCTCAGCTGATGTACTCCTCCATCAGCTTGGCGAGGTGCAGGAGCAGCGGCATGCGTGTGGCTGTGTCCGTGTGGAGGTGGCAGCGGCGCAGGTTGTTCACGTACGCAGCCAGGTCAGGGGCTCGGTCACGGGGTTGCTTGAAGGAGATATGGATCTCCAAGGATGTGGGGTTGGCTCCGTGGCGGGTGGCGTTCTGATCGTCTCCCGTGTACTTGGAGACCTCTTTGGGGAGCCGGTGGGTATCGGGCCTCGGGTTGATCGCCAGGAACGTGTGATCGTTCCAGGGGACGACGCCCGAGAATCTGCCCCATTCCTCATACGGCAGGTCGGTCGCTCCGGCAGACGCTTCCGGTGGCGCCTCAGGGCCGGAGGTCGTGGCGGGTGAGTCCTCGCCATGTGCCTCGCCCGGCTCGGCAGGGAGGTTAGCGCCGAAGGCCAGTGGGATTTCGTAGGGCTCCTCGTTGATGCGGACGATGCGCAGCCCGGGGAGGTCCTTCGGCTGCCGGTCCTCACCACGGTGAGGGTGCGCGCAGTCTTCTCCGGGAAGCCGGAGGTTGTCCAGGGTGATGTGCGGATTTTGCAGCCAGGACCATACATCCCTGTTGCGCAAGGTCTGTGCGCGGGCCAGGAAGAGCCGTTCTGCACGAGAGTCGAGTGCGAGTGCCTGGGTGATGAAGTCGTTCAGCTGGGCCTTGTCGCGTCGCCGAATCCGCCCGCGGCCGGAAGCCAGCGCTCGGGGCAGGTGATCGATGGGGATGGGCGCTTCGTGAGGGTGGCCTTGGGGCGCCATGAGCTGGCCTGTTGCGTTGCCATCGGTGTCCATGCGCAGGACGAACGGGACGATCCACGCGCCGGCCTGTGCGATGTGTACGGTGGCCACCTCAAAGCGGCCCTTGACACCGTGGGGTGCGGGCAGGCGCGGCAGGTGGCCGAGCGACCGAAGGAGGTCCTTCACCGAGGAAGCGGCGCGCTGGACATCCTCACAACGGATGTCGCTGTCTTCGAAGGGCTTGAGCCCTGCGCTCTTGGCAGTGGGCTTGGGCGCGGCCGTGACCGGGTGCAGGCATTGCACGTGCCGGTTCAGCAGAGGCAGGGTGTCTTTGAGGAACCGCTTGGGGTCGTCTTCCCCGGCCATGGCGAATTCCACGGGCTTGTCGATCTCCACGAGGCACCCGATCAGATGATCAGCCTCGGGAAACTCAGTGCGCAGCGCCTCTGCGCGCTGTTCCCGAACCTGCATTCGGTGAGCCCTGCGGGCGTCCGGTTCCGCGCCTGGTGGAGGCTTGGGCAGCCCGGAGACCAGGGTCTTGGGATCGCGCAGAGCCAGCGTGATTTTGGTGGGCCCGACGTACTCGTGGATGCCGGGTTCCGGTTCACCGAGGTGCTGGTAGTCCAGGAGCCTGGTGAGTGCCAGGTGGACTGCTTGGTAGGTCTTCGGCGCACAGTGCCAGAGTTCGAGATGGTAGTGGGTGCCCTCACGTGCCGGTGTAAGCCGAGCCGCTCGGCGTTGGGGTGTCCGGTTCAGTTCGGGGAGCGGGTCGAATCCGAGCTTCGCGAGCGGCTCCTTGAGGTGCTCGAAAAGGGCGAGGTGGTCGATGGGCTGGAGGCCGCTTTCCGCGGGGTGTCCGTGCGTGCTGAATGCCGGCTGCTCGCCCTCCAGGTCGGTCCGGGTGAGGTAGGTGTAGCCGGTGGCGTGCAGTAGCAGTGCGGTGGGATCCCTGTCCTCGTCCTTGCCACGGTTGACGCCAGCCGTACGGCGTGGGTCGGTTCGAACTTCTTCGGGGTTCGGATAGCGGTTTCCGGATGGGAGTGAGGGCAGGATGCGCGCGATGCCCGGCTGCCAATGCCACCGCATGTCTTGCTTCTTGCCGGAGACCGATACCGGTGCGCGCAGGAGCAGCGGGCGCTCGACATCGCGCAGAGCGCCCTTGGCCAGGTAAAGCAGGATGGTTGCCGTGGCAGGACCGTCGCCGCGGCGCGGGATGTATGCCGGCTGGGTGCCGCCGAAACGGGCGATGTGGGGCACGGCGCGGAGGATGAGTCGGCCGTCATGGGGCATGGACACCACCCGTAGCGCCGTCCGGTGAGTCCAAAGACCGTAGGCCCCTTCATCGTTGAGCTCTCGGGGTGGCCAGCTGTAGATGCTGCGCTCGCCGCGGTCGGTGAGAGGGCCGAGAACCGAGAAGCCTTTCGCGGTGTGGCCGGGCATTGGAAGCTTGTCGTCCACCCAGCACCCGGCGATGTAGGTGGCGAGCATGGAGAACGTGCTGCTGTGCGGGGTTGCGGTTCCGTTTGCTGCGCGGCCGTGGGCCAGGAGGTCGACCTCTGATTGCGTCCATTCCAGCGGCAGGGAGCGCTTGATGAGGAGGGACCAGTCGACGTCGTTCTGGTGGGGTGCGACGTGTGTGGTGATCCAGAATTCGAGGGCCAGCTCGAGGGGGAGCTCGCTCACTGGCCGTCCCATGGTGTGGAGCCAGGGGCCGTCCCCCAGTCTGCCTTCCACCGCGAGAACGGCGGGTTCGACCTGTTCGATCAACTCGCGCAGGGCGTACGTCGGCAGGTACTTCGAGCGAGCCTTCGGGTTGCTGCTCCAGGCGCGTTCAAGCCGGGCCAGGAGCGACGCAGGGAACGCCGCCGTGTGAACAGTGATGGGCAGTGAGGCTTCGGGGCGGGCCTCGAAGCCGGGTGTGATGATCTGCTCGTAGCGCGGCGGCGGCTTCCTCTTCTCGGTGTCTGCTTCAACGGTGTCGTCTTCGTTCATCTGCGTCATCCCCAGTCGATGGTGTCGAGGAGGTGGCCCAGCAGACCCCACACGGCGGTGTAGATCTGATGGTTGAGGCGCGCGAGTGGGTCGGCTGTCGGATCTGGATCGGCGAGCATCCGCCGCGTCAGGTCCCGGCATGCGACGAGCACACTGGTGCGTTCGGTGTCGGACGCGGTGTCGCGGGGGTCTGCCGCACGCGGGGCGAAGGCCGCGTCGAGGAGATACACGTTGACGGGCACATTGCCTCGGAGGCCCCGGCCTGTGGTCTGGTAGAGGGACGCCCCCTGGTCTGCGACGAAGGCGTGGCGGAGGTATTCGTCCTTCATCGCCCGGAAGTTGAGGGGACGGCCCATCATCGTGCTCCACGTGGCACGTGCGCCGTAGGAGAGCTTCCTCATCTCGTAGGCGGCGTCGGTGCCGGGAACGTCGCACTGGACGGGGTTCAACAGCCGTTGCATGGCTTGGGCGTTCAGGACGGCGAGAGGGAAGGCGAGGTCCGTCGGCGGGGGGTGGAGCCGGGCCAGGTAGAAGATGGCCTGGACCGCTGCGACCCCACGGTCATTGAGCATGTTGTGGCCTCGGCCCGCTGAGCCTTCTGCGGCCGCCATCACATGGGCGCCTGTTCTGGGAAAGGCGGAAATGCGGCGATGGTTGAGGCCGTAGAGGCCGGGGGCCTGGCGGTCGGGCACGACGTGGACTGCACGTACTGCGGTGCGGGTGTTCATGTAGTGGGCGCTCGTGGCGGCGTCCTCGGTGCTGAGCAGCACGAACAAGGCCCGCTGGCGGTCAGGGTCGCACCCCTGGAGCACTTGATCTAGGAGTGAATGGGCTGCCCCCGGGTCAGGGGTGCAGACCGCGTCGGTCATTGCCCGCACCGCGGCCTGGCGGGCGCCCCGGCCACCGGCCCCCGACACATAGATGCCCCGTTCGTGTCCTGGGCGCCGCCGCGGACGGAAGAAGAGACGGCTTTCCCGGATGGCTGCGGCGCAGTCGGGGGGCTCGCGCAGGATCAGGGTGGGGAGGATATCGATGTGGTACCGGGCGGAGAGAGGGTTGTAACTGGTCGCTGACGACAACAGGACATGGGGGCCTTCGACGCCCTCGCAGGCCAGGAGGTCGTGCAGGTGATAGAGCAGCCACCTGCCGACCCCGCGTAGCCACAGCAGGTCCAGTGATCCTCTGTCCTGCTTAGGACTGAGCGTCCACTGGAGCGCCATCATGTTGCCCATAGGCTGCTCGGGGACTACAGCGAGTAGCTCTGGCTTCGGCTGGTGGGCGAGCATATTGTTCGTGTCTACTGCGCCCATGAGCGAGCGAAGAGATTCCTGCATGTGGGAGAGCTCGAAGACGGTACTCGTGATGCGGGCGCTCCAGCAGCCGGCGACGAGAACCCGTGCAAACTCCGCCAACCGCGTGCCTGGGTGGGGCATGCCTTCGGGGATGTGGTGCGTGATCCAGTCCTGGGCCACATCCTCGGCGCTCTCATCGGTGTCGTAGCCGGCGGTCATCATGTCGACCAGGGGCTTCAGGCTGGTAGGCGGGGTGCCAAAGGGATCTTCGACAAGCCGCGCGAAGTGCGTGTGAAAGTACTCCTCGGCCCGCTCCCACAGGTGCGACTGCTCGCGCTCCTCGACGCGGCTAGAGATGCCGTGCAGGGCACGGGCGAGCCGCGTGAGTAGGGTGTGCCCGCTGAACGGGCCGTCGGCCGTCACCTCGGCCAGAAGTTCGCTGGTCGCGTCCTTGCCTTCTTGCCCCTCGACCAACTGCCTCATGAGCAGCGGCAGCAAGCCGGCCAGCGCCTCGGCGTGATAGGTCGCGTACTTCTGGTAACGCTTGCCCGGACGCTCGGCCAGTGGTCGGTACCAGTGCTTCGCCAGACCTTCATGCCAGGCCAAGGCGATGCGGCTGCTCCAGCCATCGGGACTTGTCAGTGGTTCGTGGTGCATGAACTGCTTGTCGAAGTGCGTCATCACCTGGTCCGCCTCGTCGGCCACGAGGAGATCCAGCTCATGCTGGGCGGAAATCACCCACTGGGTGCTGTACGAGGCGGGTGCCGCTCTGCTGGCGAGGAGGGCGGCCGGTGTGGCTACCCAGACCTGGGCCGTCGGGACACGGCGTACGGCTGCCTGCGCGGGGCACACGGCGAGTAGGGGGCAGTCGACGATCCGCGCACGCTTACCCGAGGAGTCGACGCGGAGCTTGTCCCGGCATGGCCGTTCGTCCATGGAGAGCGGTTTGGCAACAGGGCCAGAGGGCACCAGGAGACTTTCCAAGAGACAGATGTCGGTGGTGAACTCGGCGATGCTGTCGCAGCCGTCCGGGAGCGGTGGCATCTGCCCGTTTTCTGGCACGTAGAGGGAGTCATCCCAGTACCGTGCCATGTGCTCGGGGCGGCTCCTGTGGCCGATCAGGGGAACGGCATCGATGCCCAGAGCCCGGAAGAAGCGGACCTTCTCCAGCGCATTCCCGACGGAGGAGACCAGATACCCGACCCGGAGCCCTCGGTCAGTGCAGATTTTGACAAGAATATCGTTAAAGGTGGTTTTGCCCGCATTCATCAGGCCTACGACATGCGCCACACCCTCGATCGCGAAGATGCCGAGCCCGTCCGTCAAGCAGCCGGCTTCGCGGTCGGTGCGAGCGAAGACAGTGCGCTCCAGACGGCCAGTGAAATTCTCAGACCGGTACCGCTCGCTCGTACTGAGTCGCTGGTCCATCTCTTTTGCCGCTTGGCGGAAGTCGTCCTCTGTCAGCTGTGGGAACGGAATCCTGGTCCGGTGACTCTTGGGTTCCAGACGGCGCTCCGGTCCTGCCTCCTCCAGCCAGTCGGGAATGCGGAAGCGGGCCACCGTGCCGTCCACTCGTTTGAGCCGCACCCGCATTCCCGGCGATGCAGGATCATGCGCGGCCTCCAAGTTGTAGTCCACGGGCAGCGACATGGCGTCGCGATACGCCTGCTCCCGCTCCGGCAGTTTGGAACTACCCCGGCGGCGAAAGACGCTGCCGTGGACCACGCGAGTGTCGGTATCCGAGTCAAGCTCGAACAACCGAAGGTGAGTAGGAACCTTGCAGTAGTCGTTGAGGCGCAGCCTCCATTGCCCGCCTCGGGCAGTCGGCCCCATACGGCGACGTACGTTACGCACAACCGTCTCGGTGCCGGCTGCCGGAAGGGCGTATCCGTCGAGCAGCTTGCGCAGCAAGGTAGCCGGCTGCCCGGGTGCGTACTCGGACAGGAAGAACAGGCCCAGTTCGACCCGGAAGAACTCGCGGACCGACAGGCCGGCCCCGATGTCCCCAGCCACACCTGACGATGACGCCTTGTTCTCCAGTACCTCCAGCCAGCCGTCGGTGTCCCGGCTCACCGGGTCCGCCTCGCCTGACGAGCCAGTGCGGCAGCGACGAAAGCATCTTCACCCATGATCTCCACGCCCTGGATGCGCCCTTGCAGGGAGGTGGCGAGGTCGTCCACGTAGTCGGGCTGTTCGAAGCGGTGCTGGGCGATGACGAGGAACCGCCGCTGCGCCGCAGCACGCGGGTTCCAGTTGAACGAGCGACCGAGGAGAGTGGCGCTGGCATGATCCTTTAC
Organism: Streptomyces sp. WAC03905; assembly: GCF_057371075.1. Taxonomy (NCBI): domain Bacteria; kingdom Bacillati; phylum Actinomycetota; class Actinomycetes; order Kitasatosporales; family Streptomycetaceae; genus Streptomyces; species Streptomyces sp. WAC03905. The sequence continues at coordinate 1,053,855 of NZ_JBXYDZ010000003.1, read as the reverse complement.
ATCCGCGGCCCACCACTCGCCGACCCCCATCTTTCCTGTGCCGTCGAAGTCGATGGCCGCATCCACCGCATCCATGCCCCACCAGGGGTGCAGGCGCTCTCCGAATGCTGGCTCGAGGGTGGAGAAGATGCGCTGTTCGGCCAGCCCTGGATCGTGGAAGTACCGCCGAGCGGCGCTGTTCTGCACGAAGTACTCGGACATCGTCTCGATGGCCCGTACGACCGCGTCACCAGAGCAACCTGGCGTACCGCAGTCGGGCTGGCCGGCGACAGGATTGCCGCAGCCGTCGCAGAAGCTGAGGGTGACAGCGCCGCTGGCAGGCAGGGCCCGGTAGCACTGACTGAACCAGCTCTTCACCCACGGCAGGCCGTTGGCGTCCTTGGCCGGGAAGGCCCGGAGCAATCCCAACAGATCCACGTCGGAGGCTACTGAGTACTTCGTCAGGAATCCCCGAAGCCGGACGTAGTTGTCTTGAACCTCATGCTCCGTCTGCCCGTTCCGGTCAGCCGTAGTGATCATCAGCTCGTAACAGCGATTCTCGACAAGCTCTGCTTCGGGATCCTTGGAGAGCAACAGGCGGGCGGCTTGCTCGGCGAAGGCTGACGGCCGGCCGTTCTCGACCAGGAGAAGCGCTGAATCGCTCTCGGCAACACGCAGCACCAGCGGCCATTGGCTGAGAGGCAGATGGCACCAACGGAAGACGTCGGAATGGGAGGACAACTCGCGGCAGCCCTCCTCCAGACCCCTCCAGAGGAGGCGTGTGACGCCCGCGACCCACGCCCGGGGCAGGCCGGTGGGGTCGGCGGAGGGCTGAGCGGAGCTCCACAGTGCCTTCTGCTGATTCGCTTGGATCCCGGCCAGTCCTGCTGCCAGCAGTTCCAGCGTCATGTAGTCATCGGCCAGGTCGGGCGATACCTGCGTCAGGCGTGACAGCCGCGCCGGGTCCACCGGCAGAGTTGTGTGGGCAGCCAACGAAACCCCTAAAACGGTTACCGATTGCGATAGGGCAGTGCAGAGAGTAGCGATGTTGCTGCTGCTCGTACGGCGCCTGTCCTTGGAGGAGGCGATCGGCCACTCGGATGCACCCGTCCAGCCCAATGCCCGGCATTCGTGCCAGCTGCTGCGGTCGGGCAACGCGCTCCTGGGCGCTCGAGCCTCTGGCGGCGGGCCGGTTCCCTTCCGCAAGTAACGCTGGGAGAGGCTGTCTCTGCAACAACAGCTGCAGACGAGGGGCAAAGGCCAGGAGATCGGGCTGGGTTCACGGGCCGGAGGCAGCTTCTTACGCCATCTTCACAAGCCTGAAGACCCTGACGGAAACAGTTCGAGCACCGTTTGTCGCTGCAGCCTGCAGCCTGCAGCCTGTAGACGGTTAAGGGAAGGTGTCGGGGCTGAGGCTGTTCAACCTCAAGGGTGGTGTGACGGAGGTCGTGCCGCGCCTTGCCGAGGCTGAGGCCGAGACCGCGGTGGCCCATCTCCCGCAGCCGGAGAACTCCCGGACGTTGACCGCGTTCGCTGCCGGTCTCGGCGGGTACTGGGAGAAGGCCTGCCGCCGACCCGCCCCTCCCGGGATTCCGTTCCTCCGCGCCCACCAGGTCCGGGCCGCTGAAGCAGCACGTGCTTGGCTGCGGCACCGGACCGAGTGGGAGTGAGAGGGCCTCACCCGTAGGGGCCCTTGCCGTGCTGGCCGAGGAAGCGGGCGAGCCGGCCGGAGGCCCCTTCGAGGACACCATCAGGAAGCCGGTATCTGATGAAGGGGTGGAAGCGCTGGCTGATGAACCGGCGGCCGTACGCGGTGGGTCAGCACGTACCGGGTGCGGTCGGACCGGTTGGGAGTCGTTGGGCCCGCGCGACGGCGCGGGCCCAACGGAAGTGCACCTGATCGGAAGTGGAGTGCCGGCAGCTTGTGCACGGTGCAGTCCAACCGATTTGGATGCGGTGCCGGATCTTCTAGGCCGCCCCGAGGCCGCAGAGCCCGGCGAGGGTGCTCGGAGACAGACTGCTTGTGAAACCTGAGCCGGGTAGCCGGCGCAGGATCGCCTGCCAGAGTTCCGGCTGCAGGCGGGAGTGGGGTCCCTCTGGGGTGGCCCGGAGATCGAGGATGGCCGTTTTGCTGACGTCACCGAGGACGAACTGCTGGTCGCCGCCGTAGGTTTCGTCGGTGTCACCGCGGAACCGAGTGAGAAGCAGAGGCAGACCGAACGTCGGGTCCGTGAGGGCGGCGACGATGTGGTGTGGCCCGGGCCCCTGTCCGCGCACGTGGGAGGATCGCAGGACCAGCCGTGCCACGTCGGAAGCGCCGCCGTAGCCGTCAAGGAGGAACGTGTTGGACACGGTGTGCAGAAGGGCGGCTCGGCGCAGCAGCCCGCTGCCGAGCCAGGCACCACGCTGCTGCACCTGCGTGAAGTGATCGCTGGGGCTTTCCCATTGAGCCTGATGCCCCCGCTCGGCATCAGTCCATGACTTCGGTGAGGACTTCCAACACAGGAGCATGGCGTCCGGGTCGATCCACTTGTCGAGCATCGTCGCGATGGCGCTGCGCCAGAGTCTCGCCGGCAGGCCGGTCAGCCGCAGTCGGGCGGGCTCGCCGAGCACGCGCAGTTCAATCGCCGTGCGATCTCGCCGCGTGATGCGAAGCCCCGGCACACCGTGGACCTCGTTGTCCGATACGTACGTGGGGAGGAGGTTGAAGAGGATCTCGGCCGCCCGCTCCTCACTCTCTACGCGCAGGGCAATGCCTTCCGGCTCTGGGTGCACGGCGGTGATGCCGAGGGGATAGCGGGTGTAAACGTTGCGGAACTCCAGGAGGCCGAGAAGCACGCGCGCCTCAAAGTATTGCTGAGCTGGCGAAGCGGCCGAGGGGATCGGGGGACCCTCGGGTTTGAGCGACTCAAGCGCCCGGCTGGCCTGTTGGACGCTCTCCCCCGTGTAGAGGCGTCGGCGCAAGGAAACTTCTTGGTGCATCGCGCTCATGGGTCTCCGGAACGTCTCGGCCCAGGACGTGCGGAATTGAGATCCGAAAGGATGCGCAGGGGGCTGCTGGGGACCGGTTCACCCGAGCGTGGAGAGAAGAAGGGCCGATGCATCTCCGGGGAGCGGTGGTCAGCCGCAGCAGAAATCTAGCGGGCCTCGTAGTCTGCGGATGCCTGCGCGGCAATTCCGGAGGCGCCTTTCACCCGGACGGGGGCCAGTGCTTGCGTTGTCCGCTACGGCTCGTCTAACGTCCGGTCCGGGTTGAGGGAACCCTCGTCGTGCGTCTGTCCGGATCGATGGCGCAGCGTGTCGAAAGCCCCCAGGTGCCCTCGAATGCTCTCCCGTACCGTGCATGACTGTCGTTCTCGCTGGCAGCAGCTCTTTCCCGCGCTGGGATCCGGCAGCGCACGAAGGAGACTGTCGTGCCCAAGAGCGACGTGGTCGACCTGTGCCGCCGCTACACCGGGGAAACCTGGGCCGGCGCCAAGGAACGCATTGATCGGCTTCCAGAAGGAAGCCCTCTCATCCCCTCCGCCCGAGGTGATCAGGCGTTCCTCGAAGGACAGGTCCTGCGTGCCTTGCTGGAGTACCCCACCATGTACACCACCCGACCGCTTCGCATCGTGCGGGTCATCCCGGACGAACGGCGTCCCGTCATCCGCTTCGCGGCCGACTCCGACCCCGAGGGCTTGGCCGAGCTGATCGCCTGGGGGCTGTTCTCGTCCGGTGGCAAGGACGACCTTCGCGGGGTTAGCGGTCTACGCGTGCTCGGCGCCGGCCACGGCAGGCTCGACGTCGGACTCCACGGAACTACGGCAAGCCTCCGGCTCGAAGGTGTTCCTGATCGGGCTTGGAGCCAGGCGGAGGAGGTCAGGCACCTGACAGCGGCCGAGCACGGAGAGTCGTCCCCCTGTAGGTATCCGGGTCTGACGCCGGGGGAACGGGCTTTCGCGCACGAGCACCGCTGGCTTGAAGAAGCCTGGCGGGAGGCAGCAGCCCTCGGAAGCGCCCTGCTGCGTCGGCTGCCGATGTTCCGTTCGGCAGCCAACTGGCTGGACATGGCCGGCTTCACCAAGCACGCCAGCACCTACGGATTGCGTCTCACCTTTGCCCGTGCACGCTGGACGGACCACGACGTGATCATCGAGCACCTGACGCACCCGCTTTGTGGAATCGCGGTCAAGGAGGACATGCGCACCTGTGCCTGCGCTTACGGGGAGCGAGGATGCCGAATCTGGTTCGACGGCCCTGAAAGGGCATCAGGGCGCCTCGACTTGCAGATGACAGATGCTGGCGACGACTGCGAGATCGCCGAGTACAACCAGGTGCTCGCCTTCACAGGCAGCCCGAGCGGCGAGATCGCAAAAGTAACCGGCAACCTGCCGGGCATGACTGCCGAGTGCACTCCGAACTGCCACGGACACCACGACACAGTCGCACGCCTACGTCGGGTGGCCGCGAGCCGCCGGGAAGAGCTCAACCGTCTCCGGCGGGGGACTGTTTGACACCGACGTGTCCGCCGCGTTCAGCGGCGCGTCGGTGTCGTGGGACGCAGGCGTCCCCGACGGGCGGAGGTAGCCTCGCGCCATCTTCACAAGCCCGAAGACGCTGATGGAAATAATCCGATCACCGTCTGTCGTTGCAGCCCCGTAGCCGAGGAAGGGAAGGTGTCGGGGCTGAGACTGTTCAACCTCAAGGGTGATGTGACGGAGGTCGTGCCGCGCCTCGCCGAAGTCGAGGCTGACGTGCAGGATCTCGTCGAGGCGCACATGCAGGCCATGCTCGGGGTGACGTTCCTGGCGAGCGAGTACGGCACCGGACCGGTGCATGGTGGCCGCGTCGATTCGCTGGGCATCGACGAGAACGGCTCACCCGTCGTGGTCGAGTACAAGCGTTCGACTGACGCGGGTGTGATCAACCAGGGCCTGTTCTACTTGGCCTGGCTGATGGATCACAGGGACGCCTTCCGGCGGCTGGTCCGCGACCGGCTCGGTACGCAGGCCGCGGCTCGGGTGCGGTGGAGCGCGCCGAGGCTGATCTGCGTGGCCGGCGACTTCACGCGCTACGACCTCCATGCGGTCCGCGAGCACCGGCACGCCATCGACTTGGTGCGCTACCGCATGTTCGGCGACGAGCACTTCGGCCTGGAGACTGTGGCCTCGGCAGGCGGAACCCGTGCGTCGGCGCGGGCGGGGCGCCGCCGGGGCATGGCTTGGGAGAAGCGCGCCGGGCGGCCGGACGGGGCGATGGGTGAGCTGGCCGCGGCGGTCGACGAGGTGCTGCTCGGGCTCGGCGAGGGCGTCACCAAGGTCGAGAACCAGACCTACACCGCCTACCAGCGGCTGCAGAACTTCGCCTGTGTCTGCCCGCGGAAGAGCAGGCTGCTGGTCTACCTCAAGGCCAGCCCCGCCGAGGTCGAGCTCGTCCCCGGGTTCAGCCGGGATGTGACGGGACTCGGCCACCACGGCACAGGCAACCTGGAGGTGCGGCTGCACTCCGAGCGCGACCTGGAGCGTGCCCAGGAGCTGTTCCGGATGAGCTACGCCGCGGCGTGAACGCGAACGGTCGGTGCGCACTTTGTCGTTGTGGTTTTGGGGGGCGTGGTGCTGGCCTTTCTGTAGTAGTCGAGTGGCGGTGGGTATTCAATGTCGCGGCGATTCCCCGGTTTTGCTATCCGGGGATCGCCTGCTATATGTACGGCTGTTTGGCGGCATCGCTGGGTCGTGGCCAACGGCTGGGACTGGCCTACTCGAGTGGGGAAAGGCCGCGTGCCGCCTGGGCTCGGCCCGCCGGATGAACGGCTGGCCCCGGAGTCGCGGTATCGGGCCAGGCGTACTCGCTGTACCGGGTGCCGTCGGCGATGTGCTGGAGCGCTACAGCGAGGTAGGGCGGAAGCGGCCGGGGCAGGCTGGTGGCTTTGTGCCACTGCCAGCCTTCGCATTTGTCCGGCTCGGGGTTGCCGATGCTGCCGTGCCAGCGGTCGCTTTCGAAGAAGAACGCGATCCTTCGCGAGCCGGAGCTGGTGGAGACGTGGTGCATGAGGTGCACGAAGCGTAGGTGGCCGGGGTCGACGGAGGCGCCGGTCTCCTCAGTGAACTCTCGGGCGGCTGCTGCGCGGGCGGGTTCGTGTTCTTCCATGAGCCCGGCCGGGATCTGCCACATGCCGGGGAAGACCTGTTGCTGTCGGCGCCGGCTCATGAGGATTTCGTCGCCCTGGCGGAGCAGGAGGTGGACGTCGGCGTAGTGGGACGCGTAGCTGCGCGTCGAGGCGGCGGTGTTCTCGGGCATCGTGCTCCTCTTCGGTCCGGTGTGTGGCCTTTGGGTGGCGCGGCGGCATCTCCGCCCTCCCCTGGGTGTGAAGCTGTCCGCTACCTGGCGTTCGGGTTGAGCTCTTCGGGGAGGAGGGATCCGGCCCAGCAGTCGCGCAGGCGGCCCTGTGAGGTGATGCGCAGGCGGAGGGTACCCTCCATCTGGAATCCGGCCTTGAGGGCGACGGCGCGGGAGGCGTTGTTTCCGACGCGGGCCATCCACGTGATGATCGGCAGGTCGAGGTCTTCGAAGCCCCAGCGGCAGATCCGGATGACGGCTTCGGTCGCGATGCCTTGGCCGCGGGCGGACTTGCCGATCCAGTAGCCGATCGAGGGTGCGTGCTTGGGGTGCTGGTGGAGGCTGATCACTCCGGCCGGCTGGCCGGTGGCGGTGGTGGTGATGACGAAGGTGCTGTGGCTGTCGTGGTTGCGTGCGTTGGCCACGAACTGCTCGGCGTCAGGTCTGCTGTAGGGGCTGGGGACGGTGGTGTTGCGCTGGATCTCGGGGTCCTGGAGTTCGGCCGTGATCCAGTTGACGTCGTGTTCTTCTGGGGCGCGGAGGGTCAGGCGGGCGCTGGTGAGGATCACAGGCGCGGCTCCGTTCTGCAGCGGACAGGCGACGGAGCGTACTGGGGTCGAGGCGGTCGGCGCGGCCCGTTTTTTGCGAAGTCCGGGCGCCCGCCCGTGCAGCGTCCGGAACTGGGCGTACGTCAGCCGGGTCGCGGGGAGCGAGGACGGTGCCAGGAAGGCGGCCAACAGCGGACGTGTTCTTCGGACCCGGCTCCGCGGCCGACGGATACCCGACAGGATGGTTCTCATGCCTGATACCCCGATGGTGAATCTCGCTGACGACAGCGCATACGGCCTCGAACTGGAGATGTGCCTGCTGCTCCCCTCTTCCGCGCCGGCTCCCTGGGGGGCCGCGGTCCACGAGGCGGCCCGCATTCTTGTCGACCAGTCATGGGAACAGGACAGCCGGGCATCCGTAGACCTGTGCACGCTGTCGCTGCTCCTGTTCGCCCGGACATATGGCGGCGACCGCGTAGCCCGGGACGTGCCGGTCACCGAGCTGGGTGAGGCCCTCGCCGGGCCGGCGGATCGGGAGCCGCGGATCGTCGAGGAGATCGGCCGAGCGCTGACGGAGACCGGGCAAGGCTACGACCCCGCTGCCCGGCAGAGCCCACCCCTGTGGAGCATCTTCAACGCGGTCCGAGACCAGTACGGCGGCCGTATCGGCGCCAGCCTCCTCGCCGACGATATCGAGCCGCCCGCCCCAGGCTCCTCTCCGATGCGGGCCTCAGCCGCACGCCTCGCCCAGTTCCTCACCGCGTACCCGGAGCAGGCCCGCGAGCAGGCCACGGCACCGGCGGTCGCGCCCGGCCCCCTCGTCATCGAGTCCGACCGGATCCAGATCGTGACCGCCACGAGCATCAGGCCCCTCCGCTGCTCGCAGGGCGACACGGTGCGCATGGTGCGCGTCGACGGCCCGGAGGCGACCCTCGAGTGCGAGCAAGGGCATACCTCAGGGCACTGGGAGCTTGAGGCTGCGCGGCTGAGGATGGCTGCCGCCCGGGCAACGGGGGCCCATCCTTCCGTACAGGGGAAGCACCAGCTCCCGGAGCTGCTGGTCGGCTCGACGGAGCTGCCCCGGCACAGCGACCCAAGGCAGGCCAACTGCTTCTTGAGGGAACCAGAGCACCCGATCGTCGGGCGCGACGACATCTTCGCGCGAATCAACCGTCTGATCGACGAACGGAACTGACCGACGATCGATGCGACGGCGTGAGGCGCGGCCCCTTCGAGGAGCTCCAGCCCGCAGCGGGCGCCTGGTGGAGTTTGAGCCAGTCTGCCCGGAAGCCACGGTTCCCGCCTGATCCGGCCGCTAGGTTCTCCGGCAGGGGTACAGGCCCGAGCAGGAGGTCTTCGTGCAGCGCTTCACGCCACGGTTCCAGGGCAGGCCATGGACCGAGGGAATGGACGTTCTGCACGTCTACCTCACTCCTCGCCCGGGCACGGATGAGGCCCTCGTGGACCTTGCCCACGCCTGCAGACCTGCACTCCTGGACTATCCCATTGATCCCGCATGCCCGGCGCGCGCCGGCGACCCGGGCACCTTGCACGTCACCCTGGAGATGGTCGCCGACGCCCCTGCCGCGGACATCGGCGTTGATGAGCGCCAGGACTTGGTCCGTGCCCTCCGTAGTGCTGTTGCCGAGGTGCCTGCGTTCACCACGGTGGTCGGCCCCCCGATCGCCAACGTCGCCGGGGCCGTCTTCGACGTGTGGCCCGACGACGAAGCCTCTGCCCTCCAGGACAGAGTCTGCACGGCGATTCGCACCGCCCGAGGTGACGCGGCGCTCCAACACGACACCGGACGGCTCCACATGTCACTGGGCTACGCCTACGACACTGCGGACTCCGACTCCCTGAACGGCATCCTCCGCAACCGCATCACCCCGCGCCGCGCACCCATGCGGGTGGACGCCATCCACCTGCTGTCCGTCCGATACGACATCGCACCGGACACCGGAGGCTGGCGCATGAGCTGGGCGCCTGTGGCCGAGATGCCGTTGGGCGGGCTGGTTTGACGTCTGCGTGCCGATGTCGGCGGCGTGGTTGACCTGTCAGTGACGCCGGGGGCGCGTTGGGGTCGTCGTCGTGGCCGTGGGGGTGGCGGGCAGCGGAGGTGTGCCCGTTCGGCGCGGTGCTGGGGGAGTACAAACGGCGAGGTGGTCGGTGAGATGGGCGAGGACGTCGGGGGTCACCGCAGCGGAGAGGTCGATGACCCAGCCGGGGCGGTTGGGGTCGGTGCCGCCGATGACGCTCCAGGCGGTCAGCCGGCTTGCCGGGATTTCGGCGGCGTAGGTATTGAGGTGCAGGCTGGAGCTGCCATCAGGGGCCTGCCAGGCCACGTACCCGGCACTGCTGGTCTGCGTCCAGCGGGCCTCCAGCAGGGTGCGGGTGGCATCAACCGGCCGCAGGGCACCGCCGGCGGGCGACGGGCCCCACCCCGGCTCGTTCGAGGTGAGGCTGTCCAGCAGGGTCTGGACGAGGTCGGTGGGTGTGGTGGCGCTGGCGGTGGCGTGCCAGAGGCGTTCGCCGACCGGCGAGTCGTAGACGGCGACCGTCCAGGCGACGTCCCTTCGGTGCCGTGCCTCGTGGTCGAACTCGATGCGCATAGCCAGGGATTCGTGGCAGGCGACGGTGGTCTCGTCCGACCAGGTCCTCACCTTCCACCAGTCGGGGTTGTTCTCGAAGAAGGACTCCAGCAGAGTCTCGCCGACGCGCGGGTCGGCTGTCTGAGCGCCGGCAGCAGGAGGGGCCTCCCGCACCGTGGCCGGGCTGTCGTGGTCGACGGGAGCGCGGTGCGGGGTGGGTGGGGTGTGGGCTGCTGCTGCGGCGAGTTCGGTGTCGGTGGCGGGTGCGGGTCCTGGGCGTACGGCGACGGAGTGGAGGCGGTGGAACTCGGCGACGGCTTCGGCTTTGTCGTCGTACACGAGGGCGATCTGCCGTAGGTGGTTCTCGCCGTGGAGGTGGACGCTGTGGCCGTCGGCGTAGGTGCCGACAGCGACGGCGGTCCATCCGTCGTGGGCATGCAGGTGGACTTTCAGGCGGCCGGCGGAGATGTCGTCGTAAATCTGCTGGGCGGTGGCGCTGACCTGCCGGATCTCCTCGCGGGTCAGGTGGGTCATGGGGTAGTTGCCCCAGGTCCACTCCGTGTCGATCTCTTCCTGGAGGGCGGGCTCGATGCCGACGTCGTAGTCGTGCTGGAGGTCGTGGGCGGTCTGCTGGGTGTAGTAGGGCTCTTCGCGGTCGATGCGGGCGAGCACCATGGAGCCTGCGCCGGTGTCGCGGAAGCCGCGGGCGGCGAGCGCGATGCGGGCCTCGGTGCTGTTGGGGCCGGTCACGGTGGCGGTGACGGCGGGCGGATGGTCGGGGTGAAGCGCGAAGTGGATGCGGGTGTCAGGTGTCGGCTGGGGCATGGGAGTGCCTTGAAGCTTGCGGCTCCGGCCGGCGGGGTGCCGGCCGGAGCCTGGGACGGATGGGTCAGCGGGCGGCCCGCGTGGTGGCTGTAGGACGGAGTGGGACGGGTCCGGCCCGGGGTGAGGCCGGGCCTGCGGACTGGGTGGTCCTGGGCAGGGTGGGGTCGGTGGCGCGGTGCCAGCGGGCGCGGACGGCGGCGAAGTCGGCGAGGGCGCGGCGGGTGCCGGCGAGGAGCTGGTGGACGGTGTTGGTGTCGTCCTGGGTGTAGGCGAGGACGGTGAGGCCGGTGGTGTGGGCGCGGGCGAGCATGGCGCGCCGCAGGACGACCTCTGCCCAGTGCTCCGTGGCCACGCCGTGGCCGTCGGTGAGAATGCCGAGGAGTTCGGCCGGAGGCAGGGCGGGGGTGATCAGCCCTTGGTGCTGGGCTTCCCACAGCACGGTGACCGGGTCGATGGGTTCGCCGCGCCGGGCGACGTTGAGCAGGCAGCCGAAGAGGCGGCCGTGCAGGGGGTCGAGGAAGTCGCCGGGCTGGAGCCAGCGTGCGGCCTCGGTGGGGCGGGGGCGGGCGCAGAGCGCCGCGAGGAGGAGACGCTCGTCCTGGACGTCCTCGTGGTCGGGGTCGCGGACGGGGTGAGCCGGGGCGGGGGTGCGGGGCAGGGGGCTGGAGTGGGCGGGGAACCGGCCGGCGAGGTGGTCCAGGACGCCTGCGAGTGTGTCGGCGGCGGTGAGCGCAGCGGTGGGCTGGTCTTCCAGCATGGGGTCGCCGGCGGTGTGGACGAGGTGTTCGGCGTGAGCGGTTAGGGTCCGGCGGGCGTGGCCGGCACGGACGATCGCCGCGTACGCCGGTGCGTGGGCGGGGTCGGGGCAGCCACTGACCAGCTGGTGGAGGTAGGCGGCGCTCAGCCCGCGGGCGGCGGGCCGAGCGTGCTCCAACACGGCCGTGAGCCAGACCGGCTTGCTGGTGTGGACGTCGGGCGGTGGCGGGGTGAGGGCGGTCATGGCGTGGAACACCGCCAGGTGCCCGGCGTTGGCGAAGTCGGCCGGGTGCAGGATGCCGAGGGTCTTGAGGCGGTCGGGTTCGAGGAGGAGCGCGCCGAGGAGGGCCTGCTCGGCGTAGTGGCCGGCGGGGGCGGGCGGTACGTCGAGCAGGTCGAAGTCGGCGTCGGGGATGCTGGGTTGGGGCAATTTAGGCGGCCAGGGTGAAGTCGTCGCGGGTGAGGGTGACGCCCACGTGCGGGGCGAGGAGGTGGGCGGCCAGGCGGGGCGGGACGGCGTTGCCGATCTGCGAGAACTGCTGGCCCTTGTTTCCCTGCCAGGGGTAGTCGGCGGGGAAGGACTGCAGAGCACCGGCCTCGGCGGCGGTGATCCGGATCGCTTCCGGCGCCGGACCCGGAGGGCGGTCTGCGCCCGGTTCCGCGGCCGTGGGTTCTGCCACCCACACGCACTCGTTGGCGCGGTGCCCGAAGAACAGCGTCCCGGCCGGCTCGTCGACGGTGCGGACGGTTGCGTTGGCCTGGTTGTTGCTCCGCAGCGACCAGGACCAGCCCGCTCCACCCGTGGTCTTCCCGGCCGGGCCGCCGGGCCAGGTGCGCCCGGCGATGTGGCCGGGGGCTCGGTGTCTCCACCGGCCGCGGTCGCGGGCATCGGCGAGCGTCTTCCGGGCGCCAGTGGGCCAGGGCTCGGGGCCGCCGCCCGGGCCGCCGCCAGCGCACACGGTCGGGGTGGGCCGGTCGGTGGCGCCCCAGCCGAGCGCCTCCGCCATCGACACCCACCGCTCGCGGCCCGGCCCGAACAGCGACTCCGGCTCAGCGGCCTGCGCGTGGGTGGGCGCCGGCGGCTCGGCGGTGCGGACGCGGGAGGCGAGCAGGATCGCCCGGCGCCGGGTCTGGGGCACGCCGTAGTCGGCGGCGTTGAGGATGCCCGTCCACACCGAGAACCCCCAGCTCCTGAGGATGGCGGCGTACTGGCGCCACAGAGGCAGGACGTCGGGGACTTCCTCCATCGCGATCCACTCCGGCTGCCCCACCGCGTTCAATGCATGGAGGTAGCGCATCGGTTCGGCGGCCAGCAGGCTGCGGTCGTCCCGGCAGGCGGTCAGCAGGCCGGCGCGGGTATCGCGCCCGGCCGCGAGGTCGGCGACGGCCTGGTGCACCAGCGGCTGGTCCACTAGACCGAGCCGCTTCCCTGCCATGCTCCATGCCTGACAAGGTGGCGACGCCAGAAACCCCCAGGTCCGGCCCACCAACGGCCAGGTCGGATACAGAGCCACGTCGGTTCGGACCGTCAGCTGCCCGGCAGCGGCCCGCGTCCGGCACGCCCACTCATCCCACTCGAGTCCGACCTCGCGTATGCCGAACACCTTCAGAGGCAGGCTCCAGCCCCCGCTCCCCGCAAACAGATCCAGGGCCAACGGCGGGGAGGCGGTCACGAGGCGAGCCCGAAGTCGTCCTGCACCGGCTCTTCTTCGGAGCCGCGGCAGGCCCAGGGCGAGCAGCCGTTCTCGACGCCCTGCTCCAGCTCCTCCAGGTCCGCTTCGGCGGTCTGGGCCTGCAGGGCGGCCCATTCCGCCGCGGTCACGTGGTCGATCGGTGCCTCACCGAGCGGCACGCGGGAACGGTGCAGGAATGCCTGCCCCAGAAGCCGGTTTCCGGTAGCGTTGGCGCGCGCATTTCCGGCCCGGATCGCCGCGTCGAACTCCACCACATCCGCCCACTCCTCCGGGGAATTATCGCGGATACTCCGCCACTGCGCGTTGCCGTGGTACGGGCAGCCGAGGCAGCTCGATTTCGGAGTATCGGCCAGTCCCAGACTGGTGAGGTAGTGGACGCAGTCGGCGCGCGACCAGCCCATCTCGATAAGCGGATGGCGGTTGCGCATGTATTTGACGTCCGAGTCCTTCGCCCGGTGGAACTCGTCGGTGGAGATACCGACCCACTGCTCGACGAACATCCCCTTCGGAACCCGCTGTGGATACGGGTGGCCAAGGAGTTCGCGGATTTGTCGTTTAATCGGCTTGATTTTATATTCCCCGGTGCACTGGCGTCGGGTCATTCCAGGACGGCCGTCTTGGTTGAGAATGTAGAGGGGCATGGACGCGAATCTGTGATCCGGGTCCAATGCGTCTCTTCTGATGTTCCCGGCCGAAACTCGGAGGACGGGAATTCCGGCCGGGCGGGCGATCTCCTCCTCCAGGCGGTTGAGGTGATCGTAAACGGCTTTAGGTTCCCATCCGGTGTCCGCGAAGATCGCATGGTTGACCCTCGGGAGTATGCCCTCGGCGGAAAGGCAGAGCAGAGCTGTGGATTGAATTCCGGCACCAAGGGAAAGGGTGCGGAACTGGGGAGAGGTGGAAATGGGGGAATCCTTTGACGGTGCGGGGAGGGTGAGCTCAGCGAGCGGGTGCTCGGAAGGGGCCGGCCGCCGGGGCGGTCAGGGGCATGGGAGCGGAGGCGCGGCAGGACGCGGTCGTTGATCCGCCAGGCGGCTCGGACCGGATCGCGAGGAGCGGCGACGGCCGGTGGCGCGGGGGTGAGCTCGGTGACGTCCGAGTGGAGTCCGTACGGGATCACGGGGCAGGTCAGGGCTCGGTCCCGGCGGTGCTCGATGAGGTAGAGCTCCAGGTCGTCAGGGCCCAGCAGCGTCGCGGCGTGGAGACGGCCGGCGAGCACAGGACGGGCGTCGAGGGGAGTCCAGACCCGGCAGAGGTCGAGGGACTGGTCGGCGGGAGCGGGTACCAGTAGCGGACGGCCTTCCGGGTGCCGGGCAGGTGGTGGGCGAGCTGGAGGGTGAAGAGGTGGAAGGGGTGCAAGAAGATCCTTGACGGCGGGGGATGTCAGCGAGTTCGGCTGACGGCGGGCGCAGAGGCCGCGGCGCCGGGGCGGGACACGGCAGGCGCGGCCGGGCGGGGCAGGTTGCGGGGTGCGTCCGTGGTGGCCTGGTGGCTGAAGGCGGGGGCCACGTGGTCGAGCCCTTCGGCGATCTGCAGGGCCTGGGCGTGAGCATCGGCGAGCTGCTCGGCGACATCGGTGGGGAGCCGGTCCCACTGGGCTCGGTACTGGTAGCGCTGGACGATCTCGGCAGCGTTGCGGAGCTGTTCGGCGACCTGCCGCAGGATCGCGGTCTGCTGGTCCGGGGCGGTGGCCGTGTGCGTGGCCTGCAGAAGCGCGTCCAGCGCGGCGGGGAGCGACTCGTCATGCGCGGGAAGGCCGTAGAGCGTGGCGTGCAGTGCCTGGGCGTAGGTCGTCACGGGTCCGCCCCGGCCGCGGCTTCGGTACTCCACGGGGGCTTGCCGACGGGCGCCGAACTGGACGGTCACGTCGCGGGGAGCGGCGCCGGGGTGGAGCTGGTCGGCGAGAGCGCGGGCGAGATCGTGCACGGTGGGGATGTCGGAGGACGTGGGAGCTCCTTGGGTGGCGGTGCTGCGTGCTGGGGGCGTGGTCACAGGAGGCGGCGCTGGGCCGGGGGCTTGCTCGGTGGCACGGCGGCAGCTGAGCGGCGGCGTGCATGGGCGGGGATGTCTGCCGGCGTGGGGATGCCCAGGCTGACGTGGGCGCTCAGGCCGTTGGCATAGGAGTGCGCCTCGGCAGCGGCGACGCCGCCGAGCAGTCCGCGCTTGTCCAGCCCGTTCCGCGGGTGGTAGAGCACACTGTCTGGCGTGGGGGCGAAGCCGTGCTGCTCCAGCAGGGACCGGGCGGTGGTGGTCGCGGCGGTCACGGCGACCGTGCTAATGGCGGCCACGGCGGGCGACGGGGTGGCCGCCGGGAGGATGTGGCGCCGCAGCGGAGGTCCGTGCTGGGGGCTGCGGTGGCGTGAGGGGTCTGCGGACGGTGAGGACAGGCTCGGGGCCGTCCGCGGTGGAGATGCCGAGGACTCGGTCGCCCGGGCGGAGTTGGGCGGCCGGTAGCGAGATCAGGTCGTGCACCGTGCCGGCCTCGGCGTGCGGGCTCCAGCCCAGCGCGTGGAGGGTGGACTCCAGAGGGAGGTCGTGGTGGCCCATGACGTGGCGCAGGGTGCCGACGGGGATCTGGGTGTGCCGGGCCCAGTCCTCCAGGCCCATGCGGAGCCCGAACGCCCGGTGAGGCACTCCGCTGCCCAGCGTCGAGCGGTTGTGCGGTTCTTCGGTAATGGCTTGCTCCGGCTCCCACCCTGCGGCGATGCGGCGCCGCAGGGTGGTGGCGGTACAGCCAGCGCGGGGGTCTACGGCCCAGCGGGACATCGGCTTGGTCTCGCCGAACGCCGTGACGGGGAGGGCGAAGTCCGGCCCGTCGGACCCTTTGAGCAGGGCGTCCTCGAACGTCATGCCTCCGGCCGTCAGGCGCCGGTACAGGGTGTGGTACTTGATGCCCGACTGCTCCGCCCAGCCGCGAAGCGTCAAGGTCCGCCCCTGGTAGGTGTGTTCCAGGGTCGGTTTGTCGTGACGTTCGCGGGTGATGGCGTCCTCGGGTAGCCAGCCCAGGGCGAGCCGGGTCCGCAGTGCCTCGCGGCTGACCGGGCATCGCGGGTCCTTGGCCCAGGCGGATAGGGCCTTGGACTCACCGAACGCGGTGATCGGCCCGCGGGCCAGTTCCCAGTTATAGCGGTCGGGGCGCGGTGCTTCGCAGGGTCGTGTGGACGGTGAGGTTTCGTCCGCGAGCACTCGGTCGGGAGCGGGCGTCCGGCCAGAGCGGGGGGTGTATTCGGTCAGTGTGGACCTTCCTGTTGCGGGGTGCCGGCCGCGGCAAGGCTGGGCACGGCCCGGTGAGCCCGGTGAGGGGCTATGGCGCTTGCCACAGGGTGCGGGCGATGTGCTCGGTGCCGCGCGGGGTGCGGGGCCGGGAGGGGGTGTGCCAGCCGGGGCGGGGCGGGCGGCGGGCGATCACCCGCCACCCGGCCCCGCGCAGCGAGCCACCGGACTCGCCGTCCTGCGTGTACGTGATCAACCTGCGGTAGCCGAGCGCCTTCGCCGCGCGCCATGCCGCCCCATACAGCATCGAGTTGGCGTTGGCAATGCCGTCGGTGCAGGTGCGGGTGACTTCCAGGGTCTGCCCGTCGTCGAGGTGCCGGGCGACGGGTCGGCCGACGGTGGCGACCGCGTGCAGGACGCCGTCGTCGTCGGCGGCACCCACGGCGAACACCATGCCCGCGGGGGGCGGGTGGTGGCGGTGCCAGGCGGCTACGAAGGCCTTCGCGTCGCGCGAGCGCACCGGTACCAGGTGCAGTGGCGGCTGGCTCACGCGGCGGTTCCGAAGTCGGACTGGCGCGGTGCGGCCTTGGCGACGGCGCGGGCGGTGATCGCCCTCGATGCGGCAGCGGAGGCGGCGGACAACTCGGCGGCACCGGGCTCGAGGTACCAGGGGCGCAGGTCGAGCATGGCGGCTCGCATGCCGGTGGCGAAGCACAGCGCGGTGCCCTTGGGCAGGGCGCGGATGGCGTCGGCGGGCAGGATGCGTTCCTGCCGCATGCTGATGGAGGTGGACTTACCCGAGTCGGAGACGGACGTGGACTTCGTCTCGACGTCGTGGTCGCCGATGAGCCTGCTGAGCTTGTCGGCGAAGTCCGGGTCGTCGATTCCGGAGCCGATGACCTTGACGGTGGACGCGGACCACATGGCGTCCATGCCCGCGTCCCCCCACACTTTCTGGCCCTGCCGGTAGGACTGCAGGATCGTGATCGGGATGATCCCGCGCGAGCCGAGGTGGGAGTACAGATCCGGGAGGTCGCTGATCTTGCACACGTTTGCGGCCTCGTCGAGGATCGCCAGCATCGGCGGGTCCAGGCGTCCCCCTGCGCGTTCGGCCTGGGCGGTCGCGGCCCGCATCACCGAGTCCGCGCACGCCGCGATCAAGGCGCTTGCTCCGCCACCGCCGTCCTTGCTGAGCAGGAACAGCGTGTCGAGGGAGGTGACGAACTCGGCGGGCCGGAACTCCGCCACACCCTTCTGCGGGGTGACCCAGGCAGCGATCTCGGAGTTGAGGAGGGCGGCGGCGTACTGGCGGGCGGTCTCGTAGATACCGTCCCTCGTTTCCGGCGGGCCCTCGACGGTGCCCTTCAACTGGGAGGCGACCGCGGTGAACTTGTGGTCGCGCAGGATGTCCAGCGGCGTACGGTCGGCGGGGAACGCCAGCCACTGCATCACGTCCGTGATCGGACGCTCGTCGAGCGCGGCGGCGAGGAACAGTTGGGCGAGGATGTTGCTGCCGGCCTTGGACCAGAAGTCCCCCTGCTGGGAGGCATCCACAGAAGCGGCGAGGAAGTGCCCGGCCAGGCGGCCCGCTCCGTCGAGGGCTCTGGCGTCGGCGAGGGGGTTCCACCACATGGCGCGTTCGGCGTGGGCGATCTGCTGCGGGTCCATCGACCACACCCGGCCGGCCTGGCCGCGGGCGTCGAGGGTGGCGGTGTAGGCGTCGCCGGCCGCCTTGTTGGAGGTGAGGAGGACCGGGCCGGGCGCACCCAGGATGGCGGGGATCGCCAGGCAGGTCGTCTTGCCGGAGCGGGGCGCCATGATGGCGACAGCTACGTCCTCGTACCCCATCCGGACTTCGTGCCGGCTGCCCTGGAGGTTGCCGAGAAGGACGCCGGTGTCGTGTGCGTCGATGGTCTTGGCGTGCTTGAGGCTGGGGCGCAGGGAGCGGGCCTTGGCGGTGATGGCCTTGGCGAGCAGCGGCTCGATGTCGGAGCGCTTGGCCATCCCGGCGATACGTTTCCGCTTGCCCCTGCCGGCGGCGCCCGCGTGGCGCCGCCACCAGGTGAGCCCGCCCAGGACGAGCGCGATGAGGATCAGGGCGGGCAGCATGCGGGTGGCGATCAGCAGCGCGGTCTCGTCCGCGGCGGGCCACAGCTGCTCGGGGTGCAGGAGAGCGGCGGCCGGCTGGTAGGGCACCCAGTCGCCGGCGTCGGTGGCCCAGGCGAGGGCGTTGCCGCCGAGCCAGGCCAAGGTGGAGGCGGGGATGATGACGGCCATGGCGCCGAGCAGTGCCTTGAAGGCTATGTCGTAGCCGTCGTTGCCGGAGTTCGAGGAGGAGTTGGGCAAGGGGGCGGTTCCAGAGGGGAGGGTCAGCGGGGGCGGCGGGGCGGGGGCGCTTTCCCCGGCGGTGGCGAGGGCGCGGGAGTGCTGGACGGCGGGCGGGCGGTGAGGGCGTCGATGCGCCGCTCCAGGGCGAAGGCCACGTCGGGGGCCGGTACCTGCGCGGTAGTCGTGTGCAGGTGGTGGCCGAGGTGGGGCAGGCGATGCGGGTCGCGGGCGATGGGGGCGGGGTCGGCCAGCGCGCCGGTGACAGCGGTGATCAAGTGGGGTGGAGTGGTGCCGCTGAGGTATGCCTTCCAGACCTGGCCTTCGGGGTCGCCGCCGATGGCGACGTCGATGAACCAGCTGTTGGAGCCGGTGTCGGTGAAGTGCTCGACGTGGGCGATGCCGTCGGGTGAGGTCAGCCCGTCGTGGTCGCGCGCCGGCTGCCAGCCGGCCGCGAGAAGCGGCTCGTATGGGCTGCCAGGTGCGGGCGGGGCGTGGGGTGAGGTGAGGGTGTCGGTGAACGCGGCGATGATCTCGACCGGGGTGCGGGCACCGAAGTTCACCGACCACGAGGGGTTCGTGTCGTTGCGGTGGTGGCGCAGGACCCACCAGGGCTGGTCAGGGTCGGGCTCCAGGTGGAGTACCGCCAGTTGGTCGGGGCTGGTGAGCAGTACCCGCGGCATGAGCGGGTCGTACCCGTAGCTCCACCCGGCGGCGCGGTGCAGGGCAGCGGTGACCCAGGCCGGGTCACCGGGGCCGGCGAGGTAGCGGGGGCGGACGAGGGCCTGCTCGACGGGCAGGGCTGTGTGATCGGTCAGGGGGTCCTCCTGGAGAGGGGCTTTGGGCCCGCGGTGGAGATGACGGCAGCCGTGGTCAGGTCGGCGCGATGGCGAGACCCTTGCTGGGCAGCGGTGTTGATGTCGAGGAGCGCTTGGCCGTGGACGGCCCAGGTGTCGAGGTAGTGCCAGGCTTCGGCGTTGCGGTCGGCGAGCGGCTCGTCGTACTCCTGCGTCCCGGGCACCGCCCGGTCCGGCAGGGCGTCCCGCTCTGCCAGCCAGGACTCCTGGAGGCGGTAGATCTCGTCGAGCGAAGTCCTCAGTGTCTTCAGCTGCCAGGACCAACTCGGACGGACACGGAGCGTCGGGATGTGTGGCAGCTGCCGCTCCGCGAGCGGCAGAAGGTGGGTGAGGGCGACGAACCGGATCTTCGCGAACGCCTCCCAGGTGTCGGCATCGCGGCGGCGCTGCCGGTATCCGTAGGCGATGGGGTCGTGCGGCCACCCGTCAGCATCGGTGTGCTCGTCGGAGTAGGTGTCCCAGGAGGCGAGGATCTCCTGGGCCTCCGTGATGTATCGCGTGAGACGGCCGAGGGCACGCCGGTGGTCTTCGTCAGCGGACAGGGACACGTGGTGGGGATTCCTTGGAACCGGAGGGCGGGGACCTATCGGGCGGGGCCGGCCGCGCCCGCCCGGGCGGCGGGTACGGAGGTGGCCACGCCCGGGGTGGGCTTGGGCGGGCGTGGACGGTGGCGCCGGGCCTGGGCCAGGCGCTGCTTGTGCGCGGCGGCCATCTCGTCGCCGATGACGAACTCCGCGTCGACGTGCACGTGGGGGCTGGAGACGTGGTCGTACCGGGCGCGCAGGACGGAGCCGGGGTGGCACACGGCGGCGGTGACGGCGGCCAGCAGGTGGGGAGGGGTGTTCTCGTGGAAGCCGGCCCGCCACAGCAGACCCTTGGGGCCGTACTCGCCGCGGTGGTGGGCGGCGGTGAACTGCCAGCCGATCACCCCGATCGAGGGAGAGACGCGCAGTTCTGCCTGGACGGTGCCGTCCGGGGAGAGCAGGGTCTGCGTGCCTGCCTCGTCGGTGGTGTGCTGCCAGCCGCGGGCGGTGAGGACGTCGGCAACCGGGGAGGCGGGAGTGTCGGGTTCGGGCCGGATCAGGGCGTCGGTCAGGCCCGCCACGATCTCCACCGGCGTGTCGGTGCTGAAGGAGGCCGACCAGTGGCTGTGCCCGAATCCGGGACCGACCCTCCAGCCGGAGCGGTGTTCGGCGAAGTCGATGTCGAGACGCAGGGATCGGTCGGGGCTGGTCATGCGGATGGCCGGGTGCAGGGGGTCGGAGGCGGTGGTCCATCCGGCGGCCCACAGGGCGTGGGTGACGTGCCGGGGGTCCCCGCGGCCGACGAGGTAGCGGGGGCTGACGGGTGAGCCGTAGACGTTGTGGTCGGCGGCGAAGGCGGCCAGGTGCCGCTCACTGATACTCACGAAAGGGCTTCATCTCCTTCCCGGGGTGTTATCGGCGGCCACGTGCGCCTGCTGCCGTGTACGGGCCGGCGGCGGCTGTCGGTGTGTGCTTGTGGGGGCGTGCTGCGGCCCAGGAGTTGCGGGCCCAGGTCGCGGCGCGGGCGGCGGTGATCCGGGCCTGCTGCCATGCGCCGATCTCGGAGGGCCGCACCGACACCGACGTGGTGGTGATCCACTTGGTGGCGGGGACGCGTCCGCGCGGGCGCATCACCGGCGTCGGGTCGGCGAGCGCCGTCGCGAACCCCTGGACGAGGTGGAGGGGGGTGGTGGAGGTGAACACCGCGTCCCAGGCGCGGCCGTGCTCGGTGCGGGCACCGGCCCACCAGTGGGCCTGCCCGGGTCCGTTCTGGTGGTACTGCACCCAGGCGTTGCGGTCCGGGGAGACGGCGGTGAAGTGCTGTCCGCGTTCGGTCTCCCACTCGTTCTCCTCCAGCGGGGCCCACACGTTGGGGGCGTGCGCGGAGCGCGGTTTGGTCAGGCTGTCGGTGAGACCGGCGACGATCTCGACGGGGACGGCCATGGTGAACGTGGCGTGCCAGGCCGGCTGGTGTTCGCCGGCCGCGTGCCCGGAGACGGTCCAGCCGCCGGGCATGGTGGTGGGGTCGTAGCCGATGCGCACGCTGTGGTCGGGGCTGTCGAAGACGTACGGTCCGCCGCTGCGGGTGTGGTCGCTCCAGCCGGAGGCGCGCAGGTACTCGGCGATGTAGCGGGGGTCTCCGCCGCCGCCGAGGTGGCGGGGTTCGATCACGTAGTGCTGTTCGGGCTGGTCGGCAGGGCCCCATCCGGTCCAGGTCTTCTTCATCGGTGCCTCCGTGCGACGAGGGCGGAGGCGGTCGGCGGCGCCGTCGTGGTGGCGGGTGGGCGGGTGAGCTGGCGGAGGGCGTCGGCGTGTTCGTCGAGGTCGAGGCCGATGTCGTTGAGTTCGTTGGCGGCGCGGCCGAGGGCGAGCCACACCTCGGGCGGCAGGGTTCCGGCTGTGGCGTGATGCTTGGCGAAGTGGGAGCCGGTGGCGACCAGCGTGGTCAGACGGCCGAGCACGCCCTCTTCCGGGTCGAGGACCTGGCCGAGGATCTCGGCGGCCTGCCGGGGCGGCGCTGCGGCCAGGTGTTCGTTGAGCACGTCGATCTGCTGGGCGATGTGGCGGGTGAGGTGTACGGGCTGGGGGTTGGGGCCGGGCATGGTCCTCCGGGCGGGGTGTCAGGGGCAGGTGTTTCGGCGGCTGGACTCATCCGGGTCGGCGGTCGGGCCTTCGGCTGGCTGGGGTGGCGGTCACGGTGCGCAGGTAGCGGCGCAGGAGGAAGGCGGCCAGGCGTGGACGGCGGTCGGGCGTGATCGGGGCAGGGGGTTTTTGAGGCGTCGGGATCGTGGTGCTCCGGTGGGTGAGCGGTGTCGCCCTGGTTCAGCGGGAGCGGGGGGAGGCGTTGGTGCCCGGAGCAGCCGGTGGGGAGGCCGGGGCCGCGGCGGCTCGGGCCTGGGCGGCGCGGTGCTCGGCCAGGGTCTGCGCCCAGGCGGTCACGTCGTACACGTCCTGGTCGATGTTGACCTTGTAGTCGGCGATCAGGAGGGGGAGCACGGCGCGGGTGACCAGCTGCTTTTGCGCGGACTCACTGAGACCCTCGGGGGTTTCGTGCCAGGTGTAGATGGCCTCGGTCTTGCGTTCCAGGCCGGTGCTGTCGAGGAGGGCGAGGAGTTCTTCGGGGGCGTCGGTGCGGCTGACGATGTGGATGGTGTCGGGGGTGGCGTGGCGTCGGTAGATCTCGACGTCGGTGCCGTATTCATCAGCGAGATTGCCCAAGGCGGGCACTCCTTCCGTAGGGGGGTGGCCCGGGGTCAGCGGCCCGGTGCAGAGACGGCGGTGGGCAGGGCAGGGCGTGGGGCGGGCGGTGTTGCGGGGGTGACGGTCGGGGCGGGGCGCACTGTGACACCGATGCCGATCCGGGCGAGTTGCTGGGCGGCCCTGTCGATGCGGGTGATCTGTTCGCGGTCGCCCAGGGCGGCGGGCAGCAGGAACATCCGGTGGTGGGGGTGGTATTGGAACCCGGCGCTGTAGAGGGCCGAGGTGGCGTCGCGGACCCCGGTCACGGCGCCGACCACGCCGTCCGGATACCAGGCGATGCTCACGGTCCCGGTGATCAGAAGTGGTGCCGGCCGCCGCGGCGGCGGGTGGGCGGTGTTGTGGCGGACCTGGCGCAGGGCGTGCTCGTAGCGGGGCAGCAGGCGGCGGGCGACCTGGGCTGCGGCGCGGGCGGGGTCGGCGGGGACGGCGATGCCGTTGGGCTCGCCCACGCCGTGGAAGGAGTCGTGGGGGGCGTCCGGCTCCAGGGCGGCGACCATGAACCGGCGGGGGCGAAGAGGCCGGTCGAAGACCAGCAGGCGGGCGCCGTCAGGCCGGGCGAGGACGGCCTGGTGGCGAAGAACGTAGGTGGACGCGGCGTATCCGACGGCGCCGGCGTCCCAGACCGCTCCGGTGGTTGCGAGCTGGTCGGCGTATCCGTCGTGACGGCTGTAGGTGGCGGCCCAGGTGCCGGGCAGCCGGGCGGCGAGGGCCCTGGCGTAGACGGCCAGGTCGGGGCGTGAGGGGGACATGGGCTCCTGGGGCGGGGAAGGGAGGCGCCGCCGGTGCCCGGGCCATCAGCGGGTGCGGGAGGACCACCGCGACGACGAGGTGCTTGCGGGGAGCCGGGGAGAGGGCGGCGCACCTCGGCGTGCAGGAGTTCGGCGACCTGGTGGGGCTGCCTCCTCACCGGGACCGGGTCTTGCCCGCCGTGTGCTGGCGCGGGACCGGGACGGGGGTGCTGTTCACGCTGGTGAGGGGGGTGGGGTGGCGCAGGGCGACGCCGATGCCGAGGGCGGCGAGCTGGGTGCCGGCGGTGCGTACGTGGCGGGCCTGGACGGCGGTGTCGTCACCGGCGAGTACGTACGCCTGCCGGTCGGGGTCGTGGACGAATCCGTTGGCGGTCAGGATCCGGGCGGCCTCGTCGCTGCTGGCCTCGGCGGCCAGGGAGCCGTCCTCGGTCCAGGTCATCTCGACAGTCTGCGGGCGTACTGCATCGGCCGTGAGGCGGGCGGCGTTGTCGCGGACGTGGGCCAGGGCGGTTTCGTAGCGGGGCAGGAGGCTGGTGGTGATGGCGTCGGCGGCCTCCTCGGGGTCGGCGGATATCACGATGCCGTCCGGTTCGCGCACGCCGCGGAAGGCTCCGGCATGGATGTCTTCCGGGGCCATGGCGGCGATGAGGAAAGCGTCTGCGTGGCGGGGGTGGTCCATGAGGAACAGGCGCCGGCCGTCGTCGCGGGTCAGGATGACGTCGTGCGTGAGGGTGGTGGTGGCGAGGGCTTCGGCGACCTGGTTCATGTCCCACACGTCGGCGGTGAGGAAGAACTGGTCGTCGTGGGCGGTGGCAGGCGGAGCTGGTGGGTCCAGGTGCCGGGCAGGAGCTGGGTGAGGATCGCGGCGAAGGCGCCGAGTTCCTCGTGGTGGTCGGTGGGCATGGATTCCTCAAGGCGGTACGGGACGGTGGTCAGCGGCGCCGAACGGCGGGCGCGGGCCGCAGCGCGGACGGGGGCGTGGTGGTGACGGGGACAGGACACGGGCAGGCGGCCGATGCCTCCCTCTCGCCGGGGCCGACCTTGCCCGGGCAGGGATGGCGGTGGGGGTGCGGGCTGTGCCGGTCGGCCAGTGCGTTGCGGGTGGCGCGCACGTCCGAGTCGATGACGGCGAGCCGTTCCTCGGCGAGGTAGCGCAGCCGCTTCGCGGTGGAGGGGTCGGCCGGATCGCTCAAGTGCTGGTAGAAGTCGGCAGTGGCGGCTAGGACTTCGGCAAGGGCCGGCAGGATGCCGTCGTCCTCGGCGGTCAGTTCGGTCAGTACGCCGGCGACGTCTTCGGTGGTGTCGGCTTCGCGGATCCGGGAGGCGAGGTGCGCGACCTGCGCGCCGAGGCTCGGATAGCGCGGCTCACGACGGTCGGTGGCGAAGGCGGTGTCCGCCTCGACGGTGTAGCCGACTGCCTGGAGGCGGGCCACGGCGCGGGTGGCCAGGTGCTCTTCCTCGGCCCGGTCGAGGTTCTTCGGCAGCCGGTGGTAGCGGTCGTGGTGGCGGATGACGGGGACGAAGCCGGTGCGCTCAAGGATGCTGCGGGCGACCGCGTCGCCGCCGCGGGCGAGGACTTCACCGGAGTGCGGGTCGCGCCGCAGGGTGAGGTGGCGTTCGACCAGAGGCAAACAGGCTCCCTTCGAGGGTGGGTTCAGCGGGCTCGCCGCGCCGTGCGGGCGGGGCGGCGGGTGGAGCGGACCACGGCGTTGCGCAGCAGCGCGGGCGGGTTGGCCAGCGTCTCGGCGGTGCCTTCGAGGTCGTGGAGCAGCCCGTACAGGCGCCCGGCTGCCCACTCGAGCTGGTGCGCGCCGCGCCGGGCGTACACCTCGGGCCGTGTCGCCAGCTCGTGGGCGGCTTGTTCGGCCAGGCGCCGGGCCTGGGCGAGGCTGCCGTCCATCTCGTCGGTGAGGGCGCGGATCTGCTCGGCGATCTGCGCAGGTGTGGCTTCCGCGGCGACCAGGGGGTCGGCGATCACCTGGTCCTGCTGTCCGGCCGGGGGCCGGGCAGGGATGAGGTCGAACTCGGATTCGAGGATCCGGGCCTGCCGGGCGAGTTCCTCGGCCAGCCGCCTCGGGGTGCGGGCGAGGGTACCGTCCTCGCGGACCAGGCTGGCGATGACATCCAGGCGCCCGTGCCGGAACTGGAGCGCGATCCACCGACACGGCTCGCCGTCCGCATGCGGTGCCAGGCCCGCGGTGCGGGCGAGCCGGTGGGCGATCTCCGACCACTGCGCCGGGGCGAGCGGCCGGTCCATGCGGTGCAGCCGGACGCTGAGATGAAGGAAGTACGGTGAATCGGCCGCCTCGGAGCGCGGCTGTGCATGGCTGAGGTGCGCGGCCCATTGGAACTCGCTCCATGCCTCCCGCTCGGCGAACTCGGAGCGCGAATCCAGCCGGTCCCAACAGGCCACGATGCGGTGGCTGAGTTCGCGGGTGAAGCTGACCGGACGCTCCAGCGCGTTGCCCAGCGCGGCCGTAGCGGCGTGCTGCCGGCGGTGCAGGCGGGCGATCACCGGGTGCTCCGCTGGTCTGCGGTGTGGAAGAGCTGGTTGCGGTCCACGATGGAGTACCACCCGGCATCCAGGGGCTCGTCCCCGTCGGCCTTCGGCAGCAGGAAGTCCCGCAGGGCGCGCTGGTAGATCAGGCAGTCCGGGCAGCGCTTGGAGAGGTGGACGAGGTAGCGGGGGTGCCCGGTGATGAAGGACAGCGCGCCCCCGTTGGGATCGCGCAGCCGCCAGCCGTCCTCCTCGGTGGGGGTGTGCCAGGACGGGGCGACCACCGTCATTGCGTCTCCCCACAGTTCGCCGTCGGCGATGCCCTTGATCACCACGATCCGGTCGCCGGGGGCGAAGTGCGCGTGGGTGATGTCCCGGTGGGGGGTGATGGTGTCGGCGGGTATGGACGCGGTACGGGGGACGGCTTCGGGCACGGCGAAATCCTCTCTGCGAAGAGCATGGCTGGCGGTGGGGCCAGCACTTTCAATGGTCTGGAGGATCCCCGGTTTGGCTAACCGGGGATCGTCGGCTATACGTCTCCCGCCGCGGGCGACGTCACTGGCCCGGCGGTTACCGGAACGGGTTCTCCGTGCCGCGGTCGGCCTCGGTCGCCGCCTCCAGCAGCTCCGGCAGGTCCGCACCGTCGGCATCCCGCTGGTCGATCCACCACCCTGCCCGGGTGACCGTGCGGACCTTCTCCTCCAGCACCGTCCAGTCCGCCTCCTCCCAGCTCCCTTCGGTGACCAGCGCGGTGTAGGCGGCGGTGGCCAGCTGGTAGCGGGAGCGCTCGCCCCAGTCCAGGGCGCGCTCGGAGCCCTCCAGGGGCGGCATGTCGAACTGTTCGGTCCATGCCTTCGCGGCGGCCTGTTCCTCGGCGCGGCGCGCGGCCAGCCAGGCTTCCTTCGAGGCGGTGTCGCTGTCGCGGGCGGTCTTCCAGCAGTCGGTGCAGTCGCGTCCCGTGAGCCAGCGGGCGAAGGACGCCCGCCGGTCGGCGGGGCGGTCGGACAGGTCGCGGATGACCTCGTGTCCACAGCTGTGGACGATCTGCCATGCGGTACGGACCCCCGGAGAATTCCGTTTGATGGGCGTTGCGTTCGAGGTCGGGTTGCTGATCTGGTGCGTCAAGTCGAGTGCCTTTCGTTGGCGGTTGGGGTGGTGGCCTGCGTCGTCGCGGTGGGTCGTGCATCGGATGCACGATTCATGCGGTGGACGGAGGTGGTCTGGAGCGCTGGGCGGTGGTCTCGGGGACGCTTCCGCCTTCTGCGTCGTCTCAGCGTGTCCTGCGGATGGCGTCCGTGGCCGCCGTGGCGATGGCGGCGGGCGCGCTGGCCGGCCGGGGAAGGTGGAGCAGGGTGGTCCCCGGCAGGTGGAGGGATGTCTTGTTGAGGGTGAGCTGGAGTACGGCGCAGCCGGCGGTGGTGAGTCGTTTGATGCGGGTGACGGCTTGAGCGGTCTCGTCGGGGGTGTATCGGGCGTCGGTGACGATCACGAGGAGGCGGCCGGCGCCGGGGCGGCTGAGTTCGAGGCCGTGGTCGAGTGCGTCGATGGCGTCGCCGAGGTTGTGGCTGCCGCCGTTGGCGTTGAAGGTCGTCACGCGTTCTGGCGCCCGGTGGGTGGGCCGGGTCAGTGCGGTCAGATCGTGGTCGTAGGCGATGGTGGCGGTGCGGGAGTCGGGGTCGGTCAGGGCTGCTGCGCGGGCCACGATCCAGGCAGCGGAGGCGACGGGTCCGCAGGCGGCGCGCATGGAGCCGGAGACGTCGACGGCGATGCCCACGCGCAGGGGCGGGGTGGGTGAGTTGCGGCGGCGGGTGTGGGTGAACGGTTCTGCGGTGGGTATCGAGCCGGCGGCGCGCTGGGCGTCGCGGGCGAGGGCCTGGCGCATGTTGAGGCGGCCGGGCGGGGTGGGGCTGGTGGTCCGCTCCTCGGTGCGTTCGCGGTAGGCGGCGGCGCGAAGGGCGCGGCTCAGGCGCGCGGCGGCGCTCTGCTCGGCGGCGGTGGGCCTGCGGGTGCCGGTGACGGGGTTGCTGTAGGGGGCCGGTGTGCCGTCGGGGTTGACGGTGGCGCCGCGGGGGTTGAAGACCCACTTGGCGGTGGCGGCCGCCTTGCGCCGCTGGTCGGCCTGCTGGGCGCGGTCCTTGGCCTGTGCCCTGGACCGCGCGGCCACGGCGTTGTTCGCGGCTGCGTGTGCCGCGAGGTCGGCGGCGTCGTTGGCGGCCATGTTGTCCATGACGACCGTCACGGCGCCGGACAGCAGATCGCTGAGGTTCTCCGGCACGGGCTGGGAGGGGGCAGCGCTGTCCAGGGCGTCGCACCAGTCCTGGGCGCGCGCGAGCATGGTCGTGGCGTCGTGGTCGGCACACCGGTGGGCCGCGGACCAGATGCGGGTGAGGGTGGCCAGCAGGTCGGCGCCCAGCACCTTTTCGCACAGATCGGCGACGGCCTGGGTCTCGCCGGCGTCCAGGATGCCGACGTCCCGGCGGCCGAGGATCAGGGCCGCCACGGAGGCGGCGTGCTCTATGCCCTGGAGGGTGGGGTGGGCGATGTCGGGCATGACCAGGGTTCGGGCACTGGTGCGCAGGTACGTGCGGTCCGTCGGCCGCGTGACCAGGTGTGCGCCTTCGACGCGGCTCTCCTCCAGCAGGAACGCGGCCTCGACGACACGGGGGTCCGCTCCCGCAGGCGCCGTCCAGACGGAGTGGGCCGCGTGCGCGGCCTCGTGGACGAACACTCCCCAGGCGGCGGGATACCGCTCCTCGTCGCCCACGATCCGCGGATGGATCTCGTGGGGCTGGAGCGGGGCGAACAAACGGGCGTCGAACTCGACCTCGCCCAGCGTGGGGAAGAACGCGGCCGGTGCGCCGCTTCGCGTACCGGGGCGGCAGGTGACGAGGAGGTCCTGGCGGCCGGAGAGGGCGACCAGCCGATCGCCGAGTTCGGCTCCCACGCGCAACCACGCGTCCGGGGACGTACGGGGTTGCGCGGGCGGGGCGCCGTCGTCATCCCATCGCGCGAGGTCGGCGTCGTCCTCCGGCGTGGTGGCGGGGGACTGGACGTGGTGGTGGGCACTCATCGCGAGCGCCCCCGGTGCGCGGAGACGGCGCTGCCCGGAGGCCGCCGGGCGGCCGAGGCCGGCAGCTGCCTGCCGAGGGTGAGAGGCGCGACCTCCTTGACGCCGACAGCCTTGATGACGGCGTCGGCGACGGCGTCGCGATCCTCCACAGGAGCGATGCCGACCAGGTTTGCGAGCGCGGCTTTCGTGCCGAGGACGGCCTCGGTCTTCTGGTAACTGAGCAGCTCGCGCAGTTGGGGGGCCCAGCCCAGCTCACCGAGGTCGACCTGGCGGGCGAGGTGTCGGGCGACCCGGACCACCCGGGCATCTATCTTCAGCGCCAGGGCGAGGTCGTAGTCCGTGCCGATCTGGATCTGCACGCTGAACCGGGACGACAGCGCCTCCGTCAGAACCGCGCCGTGGACGCCGGGATTGTGGCCGGCCACCACGTAGAAGCCCGGCTCGGCCTTGATGGTCTCGCCTTTGTGGGCCTTGACCTGGATCTGCCTGCGCCCGTCCATCGCGGGATACAGCGCCGCCAACACCTTCGGCGAGATCAAGGTGGCATCGTCGATCAGCAGGGCGCGGCCCTCGGTCATCGCGGTGACCAGCGGACCGTACTGGAAGACGTAGCCTCCGCCGTCGGCCTGCGTGTACTCGCCGATCAGGTCGCCGACCGTGGTGTCGCCGTCACCGGCGACGGTGAGCAGGTCCGGGAACGCCGCCTCCACGAGCGACGTCTTGCCGGTGCCCGGAGGGCCGTAGAGCAGCACCGGCACGTCGGCGTCGCGCAGGCGATTCAACGCCTCGACGTCGGGCAGATCGGCCAGCTCCCTCGGGTGGTAGAGCTGGCCCCCCGCGCGGCGGATCGGGCCGGTCCGCCTGGGCGTGGCCGCCGCGGGAGTGGTCGTGCGGGCCGTGGCCGCCTGGGCGCGGGGAGCGTGGGTGCCCGGCGGGCTGATCACAGCGGTCTGTGCGGCTGCGGCGGTTTTCGCGTTCGCTCGGAACTCCGGTTGTCCGGTTCCGCTTTGGTCGGCCTCGCCGCGTCGCACCAGGGTGAGGGCGGCGTTGCGGACGGCGCCGTGGGAGTGGCCCAGCTGCCGGGCCATGTCCCCGATGGTGAGCTTGTCCGTCGGCCGGTCGGCCAGCAGTCGGGCCACCTTGGCCCGTAGTTCGCCGCCCTTTGTCCGTGCTGGACTGGTAGGCGTTCCGGGTGTGGTCAAAACGAGGGTCCTTCAACAGGTGCGGTTGCGGGCGGGTTGGCGATGCGCTGGAGAGGCTGGCCGCTCTGGGAGCGGATCACGGACTGTGCCGACATCGGCGACCGGGCCAACCGAGGCGTACGTCGGCGCTCACCAGCTGGCCGAGGGCTCGGTGCAGGTGCAGGGGATGGCCGGCGACGAGCAGCTCGCCGGCTGCCGAGCAGGCCCGTGCGCCTGCTCCGTACCGGGTTCCGTCGCTCGGCAGGCGCAGTCCGGCGCCTCTTCGAAGCCGGACTGGAGCAGGATCCGCCGGGCGGCGGCGCCAAAGCGGGTGGTGGTGATCTCGCCGGTGATGCTGTGCCGGATCGGGATGAACGGCTCTGCTGGTGATTCAGGCAAGGCGGGAGTCCTATCGGCGGTGGCGGGAAAGCGGTGGGGTGTTGGGCGAACGCGCGGGCCCGGAGGTTCCAGCGCATCAGTGGTGGGGGCTACGGGCGGGCGTGGCGTGGGAGGGCCGCGCCTGTGGCACGCGTGCGGCGGTGGCGGCCACGCCGTCGGGCGGGGCCGATCCGGCCGCGGGCGCACGCCAGGACAGCCAGGGCGGTGGCGGCACCGGCTGCGGGGAGAGCTGCGAGCGTGTGCGGGTGGGTGACGAGGGTGCCGGCGAGGGCGGTTCCGGCGGCCTGGCCGACACCGACGCTCAAGATCAGCCAGGCGTATGCCTCGGTGGTGCGGGAGGCGGGGGCGAGGATGTCGATGGTGTGGAATCCGCAGGTGATGACCATGGTGAGGAACAACCCCGGCACCAAGGCGAGTCCGATCGCGGTGTGTGGGCCGGGCTGGGCCAGCAGGGGCAGCCAGCCAAGGAGGAACAGCGTGCTGGTGGCCAGGAGCTGGGTGGTGGTCGTGCCGGGCCATGCCCGGCGGGCGTAGATCAGGCCGCCGAGGAAGGATCCGGTGGAGAACGCTGCGGGAAGCACTCCGGACAGCAGGGGCTGGTGGTGGTTGGTGGCCATGCTGGCGGCCCACACGTTCATCGCGCCGAGGGTGAAGCCGGTCCCGGCGAGTGCGAGGAATAGCAGGACGAGGGCGGTGTTCATCAGCCGCCCGCTGCCCGCCACCGCGTCGCTGTCGTGGGTGGCGGGGCGCCAGGTCCGGGACGGGGAGGCGGTCAGCACCACGGCGGTGCCGGCCAGCCCCAGGGCCGCGGTTGCGGCCAGCGCGGCGTCCGGCTCGTAGGTGGTGGCGAGCCAGGAGGCGAGCAGGGGGCCTGCGATGTAGAGGAGTCCTTGGGAGCCGGTGTCGAGGGCCTGGACGACCCGGCGCTGTGCGGGGTCGGTGAGCACGCTCGGCCACAGGGCACGGAGCCCGGCCTCCAGCGGCGGGGTGAATGCCCCTGCCACGCCGACGGTCGCGGTGACGGCGGCCGGGTGCCCGCTCGCCCCGATCCAGACGAGGGCTAGGGCCTGTTGCGAAAGTGGATCTTGTTCGTTGATGATCACCTGTCGTGGGACGTGGAGATCTGACGAACGGCCAGTGGGCCCGGCTTGAGCCGTTGCTGCCGACGGGCATCAAGCCGGGCCGTCCGCAGGTATGGACACGGCGGCAGCTGATAGACGGCATACGGTGGCGGACCCGAACCGGCGCTCCCTGGCGGGACGTGCCCGAACGCTATGGGCCGTGGGACCGGGTCTATGACCTGTTCCGGCGCTGGCAGCGGGACGGCACGTGGGCCCGGATCCTCACGCGGCTCCAGGCCGAGGCTGATGCGAAGGGCCTGATCACCTGGGACGTGAATGTCGACTCCACCGTCTGCCGGGCCCATCAGCACGCCGCCGGGGCGGCAAAAAGGGGGACCTCCAGAAGGAGCCGCCCGGCGGAGTGTTCGTCGAGCCGGCCGACCACGGTCTCGGACGCTCCCGTGGCGGACTGACCAGCAAGATCCACCTCGCGGTCGAGCAGGGGCAGAAGCCTCTGTCGGTGGTGATCACGGCTGGGCAGCGGGGTGATTCCCCGCAGTTCGAGCCGGTCCTGGAGGCGATCCGGGTGCCCCGGCTCGGGCTCGGCAGGCCGCGCAAGCGGCCAGACCGGGTCCGGGCAGACAAGGCCTACGACTCCCGCAGCAACCGCTCCTACCTGCGCAGACGCGGAATCAAAGCCACCATCCCGGTTCCGGCGGACCGGGTCCGCAATCGCCTCAAGCGCGGATCGCGCGGCGGGCGCCCGCCAAAGTTCGACAAGGACGACTACAAGCAGCGGCACGCGGTCGAGTGCGGGATCAACCGGCTCAAGCGCCACCGGGCCGTCGCCACCCGGTACGACAAACTCGCCGTCCGTTACGAAGCGACAGTGCTGATCGCAGCCATCAACGAATGGCTGTGACCAGCACTTTCACAACAGGCCCTAGGAGGCAGCCGGAGTTGACCAGGACCGCTGGGGCCGAGACGCGGGTCTGCCCGTACCGATCCATGAGCCTGCCCTTGACCGGCTGGGACAGTCCCGAAGCCAGCCCGTACAGGGCGGCGAGCATCCCGGCGAACGCCAGGCTCCCCCCGGCTGCGGTGATCCACAGGACGAGGGAGACGGGCACCATGCCGTTGGGCAGGCGCCCGGTCAGGGTGCCGGCGAGCAGGCGGGCGACGTGCCGGCTGCCGAGGACGGCACCGTACGTGGCAGGCGGCGGGGCGGCGGTCGGGGTGGCGGCCAGGGTCAACAGGGCAGGGCTTTCCGTCAGATGGCGTGCGAGAAGGGGGTGCGGCTACCGGCGGTGGGCGTGCAGAGCGCTGGTCGGCGGTGCAGCGGGCAGCGGGGTTGTGGTCAGCGCCGGGGTGGCCGGGGCCTTGAGGTGGCGTGGGGCCGGGGTGCGGTACGGGGGAAGGACGGCGACGGCGGCGTCCATGTCGTCGCCGACGAGGCGCAGTTCGTGGCCGAGCTGCCGGGTCTGGGCGGCGAGCATCCGCAGGCGGGCGGCGAGGTCGAGGCCGGCGCGGGTGTCCATGGCGCTCGCCCAGGCCGTGCAGGTGTCGAGGAACTCGGTGATGTCCGCGAGGTATCCGCCCTCGGCCCGATGGCCGGCGATGTAGGAGATCGCCTCGGCGACGTCGCCGCTGTGGCGGGCACCGGCCACATCCCGGGTCAGATCGGCCAGGGACGGCGCCTTCCTGTCCGATACGGTGGGCGGCCCGGCCGGGTACAGCACGCCGGGCGGGACGGCCGCGGGCAGGTGCGCGATGGCGTCGTCGTGGCTGGTGTGGTGCCCCATCACCCGCATGCCGGGGCTGTCGATGTCCCCGGACAGGACCAGGACGATCTCCTCGTCGGGGTCTTCCGGGTGAAGGGCGGTGGCCACGGTGATCTGCCGGCCCGCGGCGTCGTAGCGGGACTCGATGGGCTGGAGCAGGCCCCGCAGGCGGGCCGCGTGGGCGTGCGCGGTCCACAGCTCCTCCTCGGGCGCGCTCAGCACGACGTCCGAGTGGGGTTGCTGGGGCTGGAGGGCGAGGTCGCGCAACAAGGTGGCGCGCTCGCCCCAGGTCTGCAGGTACGGCCATAGCCGGTCACCGCCCCCGCGAGCGGGATCGGGGAGACGGGCTGCCTGGCCGGCGGCGTGCGCAAGGTCGTCCAGCAGCAGCCGCCATCCGGCGTGGTGGCGGGCGGGCGGCATGGCGTCGATGCCGGCGCGGGCGGACTCCAACAACACGCCCGTGTGGGGCAGCAGCCGGTCGAAGGCCTCGGCGAGATCGCGGATGTGGCCCTCGGCGGCGGCGCCCGGGACGGTGATCTGCCCGTAGCCGGGTCGCGGAGGGTTCAGGGCCCTCTCGTAGCGCAGTCGTATCACCGCGTATCGGGCGGCGTAGCCGGTCAGGACGTCGACAGCCTGACGCAGCTGTGAGGTCGGGGACGGGGGCGAGGTGATGGGCACTCCAAGGAGGTAGGGGGCTATCTGCGGCTGGGGACAGCGCGGGAACTCGGTGGCAGGGCAGCGGGAAGAGCGCTCGGGACCGCTGGAGGCCGCCCAGGCGCGGCGGCGGCCGGTGCGGGAGTGAGCGCCGGGTGGGCCGTGCGGGCCACAGCGACCAGCTGGCCTCCCTCCATCAGCCACAGCGCCAGCGGATCAGCCGTGGGCAGGGCCGCACCGGTGTCCGCGCCGTCGCCGGGCGGCTGGGTGCCAAAAGCGGCGTCCATGCGCTCGAGGAAGGCCGCCTCCTGCGCGCCGACGGCAGGCGCCCCACGCAGGGCGGTGATGAGGCCGGGAGCGTGGGTGGTGAAGCGGGCGAAGGCGGCAGCCAGGTCCGGCTGCGGCGGACTGTGCACGGTGCCGGGCTCGTACGCCTCCTGCGCCCAGGCGAGATCATCGGCCAGGTGGTTGAGGTGGGATTGCAGGACGGCCCGGCGGTAGTCGGCCAGCAGCACGGAGTCTGCCCGGCGCGCCGCGGTGACGGCGGACGGTTGCACGGCGATGCTCTGCGGCGGGGTCACCTCCTCGTCCAGGTACATGTCCCTGGGGGCGAGCGCGCCGACGTGGTATCTGGCGTCGTCGGGGGCCTGGACGACGGCGAGTTCGACTCCCGTGTCGCTGCGCAGCACAGCCGCCCAGGGCACCCGGCGCTTCTCCACGGTGTGCAGTAGCGGGCCGTAGATCTTGGATCCCTGGCCGGGGCTGGTGTCCCAGATGCAGGCTGCCAGGTCCTCCTGCCACACGGGCAGGGAGTAGTTTTCGACCTTCACGGTCCACTGGCCGGGCAGGTGTTCGGCTATGTCCCGGGCGAAGTCGCCGACGTAGGGCTGGTGGGTGGCGGTGACTTTGATCTGGCAGGCGCGGGCGAGTTCGTGGACCTCGGTCAGGGCCGCGCGGATCCGGGGGAGGTCGGCCAGGGGCAGGGCGTAGTTGCCGTCGTCGTCCTTGGTGAATCCTGTGACCAGCAGGATCTTGCGGGCCCAGCGCCAGTTGTTGCCGGTGACCAGGGCGACGATGCCGTCGTGCTTGCTGGTGAACAGGGTGATCTCGGCCGAGTTCAGTGAAGTGTCCTTCCTGGGGAGGGGGCGGTTGCCGGGTCTGTCCAGGTGGCGGCGAGGTGGTCGATTCCGAGCTGGTGGAGGAGCCGGTCGGTGACGTCGAGGAGGTCGCTGGTGCGCTGGTAGCGCTCGCCGAGCCGGGCGTGGCCGTGCTCGCGGCACCAGGTGCCGGCGGTGAGCAGGAAGTCCCGCAGGGCCAGCAGCGTGCTGTCGTGGGTGCCGGTCACGGTGTCGACGAGGACGTGGAACTGGGCGGGTGTCTCGGCCTCGGCCAGCCGGCGTGTCCAGTCCCGCAGGGCGTCGGCGGGATCGGACAGTTCCGGCAGGTCAAGGAACGATCCGGCCTCCGTGCGGGCCTGGCGCCGCAGCTCGTTGGGCGAGGGCAGGCCGGGCTGGGGGGTGGTGGTCATGGGAAGGTCCTGGTGGTCAGCGGGTACGGGGCACCGCTGCGGGCGCAGCCGGTGCCGGGATGGGGCCGGCGCCTTGGTGCGGGCTGTTCGGTGCGGGACGGCCGCCGGGGGTCAGTGCGGGGTCGAGGCGGATCGTGTAGCGGGCTGCGCGGAGCATGTCGGCTGCGTAGGAGGCGTGTTCGTTCTCCCACGCCTCACCCATGTCGAAGGGGAGCCGGTGCCAGGTGCCGCGCAGGGTGGGCTGCCGGATGAACCCGGCACGGTCCAGCAGGGCCCAGGCGAGCGCGTCTATGGGGCCCTCGGCCTCGACCTGCCCGCCCCTGCCGCGCGTGATGGAGATGATCGTGGTGTCCTTCGTCAACGGCTCCGCCCTGGCCCGGCGGTTGCCGGTGTGTTCGCCGGCCGCCCGGTGAAGGCGGCGGGCGCGGGGCGGGCGGGCACGGCGGGGCGGTCCTGTGGGGAGCGGACGGCTGCGGCCTGCGCCACGGTGGTGCGGTACCACGCCCGCGGGTCGGGCGCCGGGGCCGCCTGTGTGGTGTTGGCGGGATCGAGGGAGTAGTCGGCGTGGACCGGGTAGCCGCTGGCGCGCAGGCTGGCGACGGCCTGGCGGGTGCGCCGGGGACCGTCGTGGCCGGGGGTGGTCAGCAGGTACACGCCGTGCAGGCCGGCGACCGGCTGGAAGCCGAGGCGGGTGAGGTACCACTGGCTGATGTGGTGGGGGATGCCGGTGGAGGAGGCGACGTACCCGTACTGCGGGTGCGTGCCGATGACGAACTGGCCGGACA
The DNA here is from genome assembly GCF_057371075.1 of Streptomyces sp. WAC03905. NCBI lineage: Bacteria > Bacillati > Actinomycetota > Actinomycetes > Kitasatosporales > Streptomycetaceae > Streptomyces > Streptomyces sp. WAC03905. Next base: position 1,017,760 of record NZ_JBXYDZ010000003.1, on the reverse strand, counting down.
GAAGCGGGACTCCGTTTCGGGTCAGCGGGAGCGGCCGGGCGCTGGCCGGCTGCTGCTGGTGGGGACGGCGCTGCCGAGAGACCTGGACCGCGGCGCAGGCGCAGGCGCAGGAACGGTGGCGAGTGCTGCCATCCGCTCGGTGGCGCCGTGCAGGGTGTCGCCGATGTCGCGGAGTTGGACGGCGGCTTCCTCGAAGTCCGCGGCCAGGTCGAAGGCGTCGTCGTCCTCGGACTCCTTCACCTTCTCGCCGGCGGCTTCGAAGAGCTCGGCGAGCCGGGCCAGCAGCCCGTCGTCGGGATGGAGGATCTGGTCGACGAGAGCGGCGGCGCGGCCGGGGTCCGGGATCCCGTTGAGGCGGTCGGTGAGGTCGAGGAGCAGCAGGCCGTAGGCATAGCTACCGCTCGGATCCGTGGGGGTGGTCAGGGGCGGCGGGCCCGGGGGCGCGGTCGCGGGGGTGGGCGGTGGGGGCAGAGGGTGTCTCCGGGCGGGCTGGCCGGGCGGGTTAGCCCGGGTGCTGGTGGTGGAAGTGGGCGACCGGGTGGCCGAGCGCGGTGAGGGCGTGGACGGCCTGGTGGACGAGGTGCTCCTGCTGTTCGACCGGGAGTTCCGAGGGTGCGACGTAGGCGTGCAGGCGGGGGCAGTAGGAGAATCCACGCCCCCACAGCAGGCGGTGGACGGGGTCGGTGCGCGGGTGGGTCATGGGTGCGGCGGTGTGGGCTCCGACGTGGATGCTCACGGGGTGGTGCAGCATGTGCGTGCTGCCTCCTGTCATGGGTTCTAGCGGCGGGGCGCGGTGGGGCCGGATGCGGGGTTCGGCGGAGGAGCCGGTGGCTTCTGTCCGGGGTGGCTGCCCGGTCGGGCCGGGGTGTCGTACTCCTGGCGGAGGGTGGTCTCGACGGCGCGAGCGGCCTCGCCCATGGAGACCAGCAGACCGCTCGCGGCTCTCCACGCCGCCGTGCGTGGGGAGTCGGCCGAGGACCGTTCGTTGTGCTGATAGCGGTGGCCGGCGGCGAGGAGGTAGTCGCTGAGGGCGCCGACGAACGCTTCGGAGGTGTTGAGCACGGCGCTGGTGACGACGGCGGCCTCGACAGGTGTGGCCGCCTCGTCCAGGGCCTTCAGATAGGGGCGCAGGTCGGGTGCGTCAAGGGGCGGCTCGGGGAAGCGGTGGCGGGCCAGGAGGCCGGCGGCATCCCTGCGCGCCCACCGGTCCAGGTCAGCCGCGGTGGCAGACCCGGTCGCGTGAGAGTGGATCTGCTCGGCGTCGCGGCCGGCGTTGTCGTACAGCTCGAAATCGGGGTTCAGGGCAGGGGCTTTCGGGTTCGGGAACGAAGTCTGCTGTGCGGGCGCTGAGGCTCCTCCGGGCAGCGGGGCGGTCGGCGTGGGAGTCGCCGCAGGCAGCGGACTTCGGAAGGCCTGTACAGACAGGTCTGGTGGTCGGCCCGCAGGCCCGATGCACGCCGGGTCGGGTGGTCGGGCCTGCGGTGCTCGCCCGCCACGGTCAGAAGAGGCCGGACTGAGTGGCGTTGTCCTCGGTCCAGTGGAAGACAATCCGCTCCAGGTCTATGAGGTAGACGATGCCGTCATTGGCGCGGAAGGCGTCGAGGCGATCGTCGGCGTACTCCTGGCGCTCGTTGTCCACCGCATCGACGTGCACCCGGTTCCGCCGCGACTGCTTGCGCCAGGCGACAACGTCGGAGTCGGTCGCGCGTCTCATCCAGACCCAGACGCCGTTGCCCAGCTTGAGGATGTCGTCGGGGTGGAAGAAGGAGCCCGGCCCCCTGCGACGGGGGTTGCGCTGGTCCCCGAACCCTGTGACCGCATTCTCGGCGAGTTTGTCCAGGGCGATGGCCAGCGTGTCCGGGCCGAGGTTCACGTCATCGAGCTTGCCACGTACCGCGTCGACGAGGTCGCGCTTGCGGAACCGGCCGTCGGCGTCCGTGATTTCCAGCGCGGTCTCCTCGACCAGCTGCCGCAGGAGGAGTTCGGTATCGCTCGTCACGGCAGATCACGCTCCTGCCAGACCTGGTCCATCTCGGCCAGCGCCGTCATCGCGTGCGCGATGATCTCGCGGGTGAGGGGCGCGCCGGTCGTGTACGCGGGGTCGTACCGGCTGAACGTCCTGGTGCCGCGGGTCTGGGCGAGCGGCGGGATGAGTTCGTCGAGCAGGCGGGTGGCGACCTTTCGCTGCCGCTTGTCCTCCTCGACGCGCTCAGTACGTTCCGCCCACGCGCCGGCCAGGGTCAGGTCGCCCTCGACGACCCGGTCGGCAAGCTCGGGGTCCTCTTCCCGCAGGCGGGCGAGCTGGGCCTCGGCGGAGTTCTCCTTGGCCTTGTTCTCCTGGGCTGTCGCGTACGCCTCGTTCAGGCTCTTGGTGCCCTTGATGACGGCGTCGGCGAGGAGTGGTGCGTAGCGCAGGACTATGGTGGCCTGCGTGATGCGGCCGGTGGAGACTCCGGCCTGTTCACTCAGTGAACGGACGGACTGTTCACTCGGTGAACGCTCCGAATGTTCACTGAGTGAACGGGCCTTCGCGGCGATCATCGCGAGCTGCCCCTTGGTCAGGTGGCGGTGGCGGCTGTTGACCGACAGGGCGTAGGCGCTCGGGCTGTTCCCGTCGTAGGTGACGTATACAGGCTCGATGCCGGCGATCTCGCATGCCTTCAGCCGGTTCCGGCCGTCGAGGATTCGGCCGTCAGCGTCGAGAACGATGGGGTGGTGCTGGCCGAGCTCGAGGATGTCGTCGGCGAGTGCCCGGAGCTCGTCGTCGTCGAGCATCGGGAACAGTGCGGTGGTCGGATGGGATTCTATGGGGGTCCTCCTGGAGGGGATTCGGTTGCGAGGGGGTGGCCCGGTGAGGTGGGCAGACCTCAGTGCATGCGGGCGTCGGTGTCGAACAGGTGCTGCTCGGCCGGGTGAAGAAGATGTTGAACGATGAATGATCGTCCGGCGACTTTCCACAGGCCGCGTCCGCGGCTGAGGTGAGAGATCGCTTCGGTCTCGACGCTGGTGAGGCCGAGCAGGGCGGCGGCAGCGTGGAGCTGATCGGTTTCCTGCCGGTAGACGATGCGGGTGGAGCAGTCCGCCAGGAGGCCCTCGGCCAGGGCACGGCCCTGGGATCCGGCGTCGCCGGCGGAGAGCAGGTCGGAGAGGCGGTGGACGACCATCAGGTTGGCGATGCCCAGGCCGCGGCTCAGCTTCCACTGGGCCTGCATGCGCTGGAGGAGCGCGGGGTGGCGCAGGATGCGCCACGCCTCGTCGTAGACGATCCAGCGGCGCCCGCCGCGGGGGTCGGTGAGGGCCGACTCCATCCAGGCCGAGGCGCAGGTCATGGCGAGGACGAGGCCGGTGTCGTCGCCGGAGCCGCCGAGCCGGGACAGATCGATGCTCAGCATCGGGGTGCTCGGGTCGAAGGCCACGGTGGAGGGGGCGTCGAACATCCCCGCCAAGTCGCCGTGGACCATGCGGCGCAGGGCGTGGGCGAGGTCGCGGGCCGCGTCGCCGAGATGGCCTGAGACGGTGCCGGCGGCCTGGTCGAGGAGCGCGGGCTGGGCCAGGGTGTGGGCGATGTCCCCGAGCAGCGGGGTGCGGCCTGCATGGGCGGCGGCCTTGACGACGCCGTCGAGGGCGATGTCGAGGGCGGTGTGCTCCATCGGCATCAAGTCCCGGCCCAGCACGGTACGGGCTAGGGAGCCGAGGAGGAGCAGGCGCCGCTTGCGGATCTCACCCGCCCAGTCCGCTTCGGGTACGGACGGCGGCCTCGGTGCTGCGTCCAGGGGGTTGAGGCGGCCGGGCAGGCCGGGGCCGAGGGCGATCGAGGTGCCGCCGAGCGCCTGGGCGACGGGAGTCCACTCGCCCTTCGGGTCGCAGGGCACGTAGACGCGGTAGCCGAACGCAACACTGCGCAGCGCGAAGGACTTCGCCAGAGCGGACTTGCCCTGGCCGATGACCCCGGCCAACAGCACGTTGGGGTTGGTGAAGCCCTCGACCTTGCCGTACAGGGTGAACGGGTCGAAGGTGAAAGCGGCTTCGGCGTGGACGTCGCGGCCGATGTAGATGCCGTCGGCTCCGAGTCCTCCCTCGGCGAGGAACGGGTACGCGCCGGCGGCGACCGCGGTGGTCATGCGGTGCGCGGGCAGGCGCAGAACGTTGCCGCGGGCGGAGGCTGCGCCGGACCGTCCGGAGGACGGGTATGTGGGCGTCGGCATCTGCGCTTCGGCGGGCTCGGGTCCGTGGACTGCGGCGGCTGCGCGGGCTTTGGCCTCGGCTTCGGCGAGTTGCTTGCGGGCGGCGCGGCGGCTGGCGCGGTCGGTGCCGTGCGGGGTGAACAGAGGGGAGGCGCTGGCACGGCGGGCGCGGCGGCCGGGACGGTGCTGCTGGGGCATGGGGCGGATCGATTCTGCGGAGGCGCCGCTCACACCGCTCCGGCGGTGCGGGGACTGTGGTCGCTGGGGGTGGTCTTGCGGCGGATGGAGTGCCCGGAGGCGAGGTGGCGCTGGCAGATGGTGAGGACAGGCGGCCCCTCGGGCAGCGTCTCGGGGCGGCAGACGGGGTCCGCGTCGGCCTTGGGTGTGGCGGGGAGTGTGTGGAAGGCGTCGTGGACGCCGGCTGAGGCCTGCCATATCCGCAGGTGAGCTGCGGCGAGGTGGCGTCCGGCCGCCGGGTGGGCGGGCCGGGTGGCCTCGGCAAGTTGATCCAGGAGCAGGTGCAGTCCGGTCAGGTGGCCGTGCAGGACATCGAGGTGGGCGCGGTCGGCCGGAGCGCCTGCGGTGGCGCTTTGGCGGGTGTGGTGGCGGACGCCGGCGGTGGCGGCCCGCAGGTAGGGGTGCGCGTCGCCGGAGTCGGTGAGGGAGGAAGCCAAGAAGCAGGGCGTCTTTCTGTTGGGGCAGGTCAGCGGCGGCAGGGCGGTAGGCGATGCCCGGTCCGCGTGCCGGTTACAGGGCGGTGCGGGCGAGGGGGAGGGCGGCGAGGGTGAATGCGTCGGGCTGCTGGTAGGTCAGGCGGCGCAGGTCGACCTGGGAGGTGACGGCGGCGGTTTCGATCTGCGCGCAGGCGGCGTCGAGTTGGGCGTCGGTTTCGGCGGAGACGGTGAGCAGGCCGGTGAGGGCGACGTCGGCGTGGCCGGCGATGAGCTGGCGTTCGCGTTCCTTGACGTCGGTGTACTCGACGGAGTCGGCTTCGGAGTCGACCTGTCCGCGGCGGGCGCGTTCGTTGGCGTCGGCGATGATCGTGGCCTTGGTGCGCTGGACGTCCCGCAGCGCGGACTCGAGCTCCTGGGGGACGTATATAAGGGAGAAGGAGCGGCGTACCCCGGCGGTGAACATCAGCTGGTGCAAGAATCCGGGCGCGGTTTCGGTGCGGGGCCAGTTCTCCACCCAGTAGGTGGCGTGGCGGGCGGTGTCGGTGATGACCCGGTCGTGCTCCTCGACCTGGACCACCGGGCCGGCCGCCGCCGGGTCGGCCTCGGCCCGCCCGTGCTCGGACCACTGCTGGAGTGCCGCCAGTGCCTTGGGGTCGTAGGCGGTGCGCACGACGGCGGCGACTTCCCGGGCGGTGAGCCAGCCGGTGACCATCAGCCCGGCGGTGCGGGCGGCCTGGGTGACGGAGGCGGTGGTCTGCCCGAGCACGGTGAAGGCTCCGGGCAGTCCGCCGCCGGCCTGGGAGATCAGCCGCTTGGCGGCCTTCATGTCCAGGGAGATCGCCAGGTACGTCTCGTGCGGTGCGGCGGCCGGTCCGGCGGAGGCGACGAGGTCGGCGTATACCTGCCCGGCCACCGGTGTTGCCGGGTGGCCGTGGGTGGTCCAGTGGCGGGTGAGGGTGTCGCCGGAGTCGGGGACCGTGCGTTCCAGGACCTGGACGGTGGCGATGTGCCCGGTGCGGGCGATGCCGGCCAGCGCCCGCCCCCAGGCGCTCACGTTGGCGTTCTGGGTGGCGGGGTCGAGCAGGGCGAAGGCGCGGGACGTGACGCGGGCTACGGCGGTGAGGGTCTGCTGGTGGGGGTCGTGGACGGCGGCGGCCTGGGATCCGGCCGGGGTGACCACGCGCAGGGAGGCGGCGGTGCCGGGCAGGTGGAGCAGGCCGTCCACCTTGGGGCGGGAGACCGCGCGGGCCAGCCACATGGTCTGGCCGGTGCGTCGGCGGTGGGCGTAGCGCAGGACGATCGGCGCCCAGTCGATCAGGGACCGGCCGTGGCGGCGGACCGCGACGAGGGCGGCGACGGCCGCCCACAGGGGGGTCAGGGCGAGCGCTCCGAGAAGGCCGGTGGACACCACGGTCGCCAGGAGCAGGGCGAGGGCGGCGGAGGTGAGGACGAGCTGGGGCAGGGACAGGCCGAGCAGGATGCCGCGCCGGGACCGGTGGGGGAACTTGATCGTCAGTGGGGACAGGGAGAGATCAGACAAGGCAGGGGCCGCTTTCGGGGCGCGGGGCCGGGGCCCGGGCGGGACACGCTGTGTGGGTGTCCCGCCCGGGCAGGGGCGAACGGATCAGGAACCGGTCGGCGGGGGTGACGCGGTGAACGGGCTGCCGGAGGATCCGGCTGTCGCACTCGGGGCGCCCTGTGGCGGCACCTGCTGAGTGCTGCGCGGTACCGGACCGGTGCTGCTGCTCGGGGAGGTCGGTCCGGCCAGCGGGCCGGGGCTGCCGCCGAGGTGGCCGCTGGTGTCCTGGTTCACGCGGGTCGGCGGAGGCTGGACCCCCTTCGACAGTCCATCGGCGAGCCCGCCGCCCGTGGACGGCAGGGGCGCGGTGTTCTTCTCCCCGCCGCTGCCGCCGGTGGGGCTGGCGGCGACGTCGCCGGGGAACTGGCCCGGGACGCTTGCCGGTCCCTGCGGGGCGGCTCCGGCTGCGGCACCTCCGGCACCGCCGGTCGCGGCCATCGCGGCGGCCTTGCGGGCGGCCTGCTCGGTGTGCTGCTTGGCGATCTGTGCACCCGCGCCGCCGGCCCGATGGATGGATTCGCCGTCGGTGCCCTCGGCGGCCCAGTGCACGAACTTGAACGTGGCGTACGGGCACAGGAGCACCAGCATCATGATCACGGCGCCGGCGAGGCAGTCGGCGAGGGCCGCCATGCCGTCCTTCGGGTCGGTCCGCCCGAGGGCGGACACGCCGAGGAGGAACACGATCGTCATCAGGAGCTTGGAGACGACCAGCGTCGCGGTGGCTTCGATCCAGCCGCGGCGCCAGCGCCGGGCGGCTTCCCAGCCGCCGCCGGCTCCGGCGAAGACCGCGAGGGTGACCAGGACGAGGATGCCGACCTTGCGGACCATCATCACGCACCAGTACAGCAGCGCTCCGATCGCGGAGCCGAGGCCGACGACTGCGGGGATCATCCAGCCCAGCGGCACCATCGAGCCGACATAGCTGGCCTTGACCATGCGCCGTACGGCTTCCTGGATGGAGGTGTCCGCCGCGGCGAACAGCCCGGCCGACAGCGCGTCGACGACTTCGATGGCCACGGTGGTGAGCGCGATGGCGGCGAAGGAAAACAGGACGCCGGAGGCGGTGCCGGTGAACGCCTGGGCCAGGGCCTGGCCGTCGCGTTTGATGGCGGCCCGGATGAGCTGGGCGCAGAAGGTGGCGACCAGGATGGTCAGGCCGATCGGAAGCAGCAGTTCGTAGTTGTCGACGAACCACCCGGCGCGCAGGTCGACCTTGGTGGTGGTGTCGACGGCCTCGGCGGCCAGGTCGGCGGCTCCGGCGGCGAACTCACCGACGGACTTGGCGATCCAGTTGCCGATGCCTTCGGTGATGGCCTTGCCCGGATCGTTGACGAAGTCGATGGCGTCGGCCGCCGTGCACAGCTTGCTCGCCAGGGGCAGGGAGCAGAAGTCCACTGGAAGGGGTACCTCCTTATCTGTTCAGTGGCGTGCTACGGGGCGACGCTCGGGGCGAGGGAGACCAGGGCGCAGTCGGCGCTCGGTCGGCACTGGACGGCGAGGGTGACCGCGCGGTCCTCCGCCCCGCCACCGCCGTCCTTCCAGGCGATGGACTGCTTGCCGGTGACCGTGACGGCGTAGATGTATGCCTCGGTGATCGCGGTCGGGTGTTCGGCCAGGGCCTGTTTGAACGCCGACGGGAAACGGGCGTCGGAGACCGTGGCGGTGGCGTGCTGGGCGTTGTCGGCCATCCGCGACCACAGCACCGGGTCCGGTACCTGGGAGGAGAGGGAAGTCCAGTCGGTGTACTTCTTCTCCGCGGTCATCCAGGCGTGCATGCCGGCGAGCTGCTGGTCACGGCTGGTGGTGCGGGTGTCGTAGGACCACAGCATCACCGCCGCCGCCCGCCCGTAGGCCAGAGGATCCGCCAGCCGCGGCGGGCTGGGTACCGCTCCCGTCCCCGTACCGGGCTTCGGTGCGCCCGGTGTGGACGGTGACGGGTCGGCCGGGGCCGGTGCTGCGGGAGCGCGGGCCTTGCCCTGGTCCCGGTTGGTGAGGAGGGCCGCGGCTGCGGCGACCGCGAGCAGCAGGGCCGTCACAGTGACGAGGACGGTGATCCGCCGCTTGGAAGGCCAGTGGGAGGTGGCCCGGTGCAGGGGGGACAGAGAGCGCCTGCCCATCAGCGGACCTGGGTGCCGAGTGCGGAGAAGAAGGCCACGATGCCGTTGGCGGCGCCGAGGCCGAGGGCCGCGCCGGCGGAGACGACGGCGCCCTTCTTCCCATTGGCTTCTGCCTGGTGGCCGCCGGTGTGGTGGCCCCAGGCCCACACGCCGAGGGACACGGCCAGGGCACCGACGACGGCGATGATCCCGAACATGTTGATCGAGCTGACGACGTTCTTCAGGACGTCAAGTCCGGGCAGGCCGCCACCCTTCGGGGTGATGCCCGGGTCGAAGGCGAGGTGGGTGACGCGGTCTGCGAGTGGAATGGGTATGACGGAGCTCCTTGCGTGCGCAGGGCAAAGCGGCCTTGCGAAATGCGGGGGAAGGGAAGAGGGCGCTCAGGGCGCGTGAGAGGCGCGGACCAGGCCAGGGCGGCGTTGCCGGCGGTCAGCTGTGAAGCGCGGGGATGCGGCGGACGGCGAGGATCTGCCAGTCGCCGACCTTCTCGATCCGCACCGGACGCCCGGTCTTCGGCGCGTTGATCACGAGACCGGCTCCCATGTACATGCCGACGTGCTCGGGAACGGCGGCGGTGCCGCGGGTGAAGAGCAGGTCACCGGGCTTGAGGGCACTGGCCGGGACCGGGTCGCCTTCCTTGACCTGGGTGTACGTGGTGCGGGTCAGCTGTACGCCGGCCTTGGCGTAGGCCTGCTGCGTCAGACTGGAGCAGTCGCAGCGGCCCATCGGGTCGGGTCCGCGCGGGGCGAGGCAGGTGCCGCCCCACTGGTACATCGTGCCGAGCTGGTGCATCGCCCAGTCGATCGCGGTACGGGCCTTCGGTGAGGCGTCCGAGGGGATCTTGTACCCGTCGGGGACGGCGCCTTCGGGGATCTCACCCCAGCCGGATCCGTCCTCGCCCGGCCGGCAGCCGCTGCCGGAGCCGTTTCCGGTGTCCGGTTGGCCGGGCTGGGTCTGTCCGCCGTTCGGGAGGGTCTTGACGATGGCCTGCTGCAGCGCCCGGGCGAGGGGCTCCCACTGGGCGTAGGCGTCCGGGTAGCCGGAGCGCTGCACGGCCTGGGCGGCCTGGGTGATGGTCATCTGCTGCCAGCCGTTCACCTCCAGCAGCCCCTTGTAGAAGCGTGTGGAGGCGTAGACGGGGTCGCGGATCTGCTCGGGGGTTCCCCAGCCCTGGCTGGGCCGTTGCTGGAACAGCCCAAGGCTGTCGCGGTCGCCGAAGTTGAGGTTGCGAAGCCGGGATTCCTGGATGGCGGTGGCGAGGGCGACGACCTGTCCCCGCTCGGGGACCTTCATGGCGATGCCGGTGGCCACGATGGTCTTGGCGTGCGGGATCTGCTCGGCAGGCAGTTCCAGGCCTTCGACGCGAACGTTCTGGTCGGCGCCCTGGCCGCCGAGGATGGCCGCGACCTGCCGGGCGACGGCGTTCGTGTCGACGTCCTTGCCGCCGGAGGTACAGGCGGTTGCGCGGGAGGCGCCGCCGCTTCCGGCCGCGGCGATGGCGGCGGTGCCGGCGAGGAGGAGAGGGGTCAGGCAGACGACGCCGAGAGCGGCGGCTACGGCCTTCAATCCGGTGCGCCTCCCCGCTCGCCGGGCGGTGCCGGCGGCCGGGATTCAGGCTGGGGAGGGCAGAGGTGCGTCATGACGGTGTCCTTGAGGGGAGTGAAGCCCCGGCCGCGCGGTCCGTGAAGCATGTGAGAAGGGCGCAGTACGGCCGGGTGATGGGTGATCTGGCGTTCCTGCCGGGGGCCGGTTCGAGTTGCCTCTCGGTCCGGCGCGGCAGGGCGCGGGGTCAGGCGCGGGTGGGCACAGGAATCCTCCGTGAGGGCATGGGTGGGGGAGGCCATCCGGCAGTCGGTGCGTGCTGGGGCGGTTCCAAAACTGTAGGTGCCGATCCCCGGTTGACCAAGAAATAGATGATCAAGGCTCTATTTCAAGGGTTTTCGCGCCGACCGTGGTCAACCGGGGATCGTGCCCTACAGTTTTGGGACTCCCCCCTGCAAGTGCCGGCGCTTTCTGCCGTGGCCTTGCCATGCCCGCATACCGTCTGGCGGGCGTGTGCCCGATTGGCGCGTTCTGGGGAGCCTCATCCCTTTCCCGACCCGAATTGGGGTACCTCTTTGCCTTTTTCCCTGCATCAGGGTGACGCGCTCAGCGTCCTGTCCACTCTCCCGGACGACTGCGTCGACTCCGTCATCACCGACCCGCCGTACAACTCCGGCGGGCGCACCGCGAAGGAACGCACCTCCCGGACGGCCCGGCAGAAGTACACCTCCGCGGACGCCGGTCACAGCCTGCCGGACTTCACCGGCGAGAACATGGACCAAAGGAGCTACGGCTTCTGGCTCACCCAGATCATGACCGAGGCCCACCGGCTCACCCGGCCCGGCGGGACGGCGCTGCTGTTCACCGACTGGCGCCAGCTTCCCGTCACCACCGACGCGCTGCAGGCCGCCGGCTGGCTGTGGCGCGGTGTCCTGGCCTGGCACAAGCCGCAGGCCAGGCCGCAGAAGGGCCGCTTCACCCAGAACTGCGAGTTCATCGTCTGGGGCTCCAACGGCGCCCTCGACGGGGACCGGAACGAGGTCTACCTGCCCGGCCTGTACTCGGCCTCGCAGCCCTCGGGCAAGAACCGGCAGCACATCACGCAGAAGCCCGTGGAGGTGATGCGGGAGCTGGTGAAGATCAGCCCGCCGGGCGGCACGGTGCTCGATTTCTGCGCCGGCTCCGGCTCCACCGGCGTTGCCGCCCTGCTGGAGGGCCGCGACTTCATCGGCGTGGAGAAGACCAAGCACTACGCCGAGATTGCCGCCGGCCGGCTCACCGAAACGCTTCAGCAGACGCTCACCCAGGATGACTTCACGCTGTCCGCCTGACCGTCCGGAGCGCTGTTCCGGGGCCGGATGCGGTGTTCTCGAATCCCGTTCCGGTCCGGTTGCCGGGCTTTGTATCACGGGATCCCCGGTTAGCCAAACCGGGAATCCCGCGGATCGTTGAAGTCCCCTTCCGCTTTTCCATGGGCCGTATACGGCCGCGAGGAGTTCCCTTTTCGTGCACGAATCACAAGAAGCCGCCGACGGCGAGGACCTGGAGCCGGTCCGGATACCGGAAGCCGAGTTGCAGAGCATCCAGGCCAGTGTGGCCAAGCTGTTGGACCGCTCCGCCGAGCAGGCCCGCCAGCTCGACAGCCTGGCCACCGCCCCCGACCCCATGCCGTTTCCCGGCTTCGCCATGCCTTCGCTCCCGGGCATCCTGGGGACGCCGGCGCCTGTGCTCCCGCCGGAGCCGCGGCCGATCCTGGAACTGGAGGGCGAGGCATACGAGAACGAGATCGACTCGCTCACGGACTGGGTCGAGGACTTCCTGATGCCCACCTACGGCGCGGAGATCACCACCGCCGCACCGTGGTGCGGGCAGTGGCAGGAACACCTTGACGTGGTGGCCTGGCTGCACGCCCTGTGGCTGGCCTACCTCCAGCACAAGGAACCCGACGCCGGCCTGGCGGGGATCTTCGTGTGGCACCGCGACTGCCTCACCCATACCATGGCCGCCGTCCGCGCACCGGGCGGACCGCTTTCCGCCTGCCAGACCGATCCGGACCGGCCCGCCCACCGTCTCCTGCGCGGTCCCGGCCGCTCCGACCGGACCGTCGATCCTGACGCCGAGGACACCCCTGGCATGAACGGGACCGTGACGTGAGCGGGCCTGAGCCCCGGCCCGCGTTTAGCCTCAACTTCGATCCGCGCGCCTGGAACGACCTGCTCGCCGCCCCGAGCGACATTCGCGACCTCGTCCTCGCCCAGCTCCAGGACGTCGTCAACGCCCGCCTGTTCGGAGGCAAGCTCACCGGCGACCTCGCTGGCCTGCGCAAGCTCTACGTCGACCACCGGGCTGCATGGCGCATCGTCTACGCCCAGCGCCCGGCCCCGGCGGGCTCCGCCTTCCGCACCGAAATCCACGTGGTCGCGGTCCGCCCGCGGGACCGCCACGACGTCTACAACACCGCCGCCGCCCGCCTGGGCATCAAGCGGCGCCCCGTGAGCGCGCTTACCCACGCGGCCCGCGCCCGCTCCCCTCAGCTGGACGGCTACCGGCCCGTTCCCAAGCCCGGCCCGCCGCCGTACGCGCTGCCGGGCCTACCCCAGCCCGCACCCACCCCCCTCGCTACGAAAGGCCCCACCCGTTGACAACTCACCCCAACCTCCTCGACGCCTTCGCCCACACCCTGCTCGGGACGGCGCCGAAGCCGGAGAACCCCCACCACCGGGCCCTCCTGGAGGCCCACATCACCGTCCAGCAGCTCGAAGGCCGACTCCTGGAGAGGTTCTCCCGGCCGCTGCCCGATAACACCTCGCTGCATACGTACGTGGAGGAGTACACGGAGCTCGTCCTCGACCGCCTCGCCGCCGGCGTCGAGCTGTCCCTCCTGCTGTCCGCCCCCTGCGCCCCGGTCACCGGCAGCACTTCGCCCGCCGCCGCGGACGCACACGAGACGGATGCGGACTGCTGCCGCCCGAGCGGAGATGCCCCGGCCGAACCCGACTGTCTCCCTTGCGGACAGGGGCCGGAGAGCGGCTCCTGCCGGCAGGCAGGCGAAGAACCGGCCGACCTGCTGAAAGCCTGCCTGGCGGTGTTCGGCGCGCTCGGTGATCCGGAGGCGCTGGCGTCGGCGGACCTGGTGGACGGACTGCGCCTGCTGCCCGGTACCGCGGTGGGCTGCTGGTCCTACGCCGACCTCACCCAGACCCGGCTGGCCCAGTTCCTGGCTCCGTACGGGATCCAGACCCGCGACATCACTCTGCCGGACGGCCGGCGCCGCAAGTCCTACCGCCGCTCCGCCTTCGTCTCGGCGGCGTGGGGCGAAGGCCTCTGCTGAACCGCCCCACCCCTCGCCCCGGACCTTCCTGCACCGTTGTGCTCGCCGGCATCCGGCGGGCCGGGACCTCGGACATCGCCCGCATCGACGCGTTCCACCACCGCTGCTCACCTGCCGGTCTTCACCGACGGTGGGGCCGGACCCGCGTCGCAATCCGCGATGCCGAGCGCCTTCTGGCCGCCGGTACGACGTGGCTGGGCCTTGACGCTGCCGGTCAGGTGACCGCGATGGCCACCGCCGGGAGCATCAGCGGCGAGCCGGGGGTGATGGACCTCGGCCTGCAGGTCGCCGACGCCCAGCAGCAGCGCGGCATCGGGACGCTGATGGCCCTCCATACCGCCGCACACGCCCGCAGCAGCGGCGCCCACACTCTGTCGGTCTACACCTCGGCATCGAACACGCCGATGCTCCGCATCCTGCGCCGCCTCGGCCCCGCCGAGCAGACACCGCACGGCAGCCACGTGGACGTCCGCGTCCGGCTCAGAAGCTGACGCCCGCACGCCCGCCCGAGCCCTGGCGAACACATCCGACCTTCCTCACCTCCGGGAGCCGCCCATCTCCACCCCACCACCCGCCTCTTCGGCACCGGATGCGGCGCTCGCCGACCGGATCCACGCCGTCACCGGTCACAGCGTCACCGACCTCGCCGAATACCACGAACGGGGCCTGCTCGACGAGCCGACGGCGGCCCTGGCCGACGCCCACCGGCTGATGCGGCAGTCGCAGCGGGCCGTGGACTACCACCGCGAGCACCTGCGCCGGCTGTTGTTCCACGAGCCTGTCGTGGACACCACGGTCGCGGACCGCATCGACCGGTCCATCGGCCACCTGCGGCAGGCCGCCGCCACCCGCGACACCCACCGCGACGCCGTCCTTGCGGCCCTGGCCGAACTCCAGTCCGCCGGCCCCGACCGTCCGGACACCTGCGTGCTATCGGACCTGTCGGCCCCGGACGCTGCCGCGCTGCTGGCCATCGCCCGCGGGGCCAAGCTCCACGAGAACCTGCTGACGCAGCGGCTGTCGGTCGTCACGTCCTCCGGCACCCGCATCGCCTACTCGGCACTCCAGCGGCTCGAGTCGGCCGGCCTGGTTGCGCGGGATGCCTCCCGCCCCGTCCATGCCGGTGTCCCCCTCACCCTGACCGAGGCCGGACGCGCCACCCTCACCGGCACGCCGCGTACGGACACGGCCGGGGCGACTCCTGCCGTGCGAGCCGGAGCCTGGCCCTCCCCTGCCAGACGGGCCCATCGCTGACCGGCCCTCCCACCCCCACGTACGACGAACGGACCCGTATGCCACCACGCGACTACACGCCCGACTTCCGACTCGACGGCCTGCAGCCCGCGAACCCCGGGATGGGCGAGAGCTTCCGGTCCGCCGTGGAGGTCAACTCCGACATGTTGACCGTGCTGGCCTCCCATCACAGCCCGGACGGGCGCACCAGCTTCTTCGTACTCCACGACGGCACCGCGACCTGGGGCATCCCCGGCGAGCCGCAGCTCATCGCCCTGCACCTGGTGCGCGACACCACAGCCCGCATCTTCACGGGCGACTTCGTCCGCCTGCCGCTGATCTCGATGGCCCAGTCCTGGCTGATCAAGCGCGGCTGCCCAGCCGACGGCATCGGCCTGCCGCCGGGGATGGGTACCAACCCGGCGGACGAGACCACCGCATCCTTGGAGCGGCGTCTGACGGGCGACGGGGACAACTTCGCCCTCCTGTTCAGCTACACCGAGGATTCCGGCCCGAGGCCGGAGATCACGGTGCTGCTGCGGGCCCTCGACGAGCGGGCGCCGTACCCGTACCGCGTCCTGCTGGAGCAGGTGGACACCGACACCTGGACCCACACCCTGCGCGAAGGCGCCTTCGAGACCTTCGAGGCCGCCGACGCGTGGCTGGAGGACCGCGACACCCCGCTCCCGACACCGCCGCCGCTTGGGGCACCGGTCACACGGACTCCAATGGCGCCGGCACGCCCCCCGGCCCCTGCCACGAGTCCGCGACCGGGGCCGTCCCGCTGACCACGCGGCGGCGGAAGTTATCAGCACATCCCCGGTTAGCCAAACCGGGGATTGTCCGGACTCTTGAATCAGCCCGGCGGACATCCGCTGCCCGGGCTTCCCACCCTTGCCCTGCGCCTTGGGCGAGGCATGCCCAATTTTTCTGGAGAGGGGACCACGGTGTCCCAAGCACTGGAGTCCGACGACGTCGTGAGAGCCATCACCCAGCAGATCGAAGCCCGCTACGGGATGACGCTCGAAGAGCTGCGGGCCGCGGTCACGGCGGCACCGGGCGCCGACCCCGGCGCGGCCTCGGTCGTCCGCTGGTACGGGCATCTCGCCGATGCCCAGGAAGCCCTCACCCGAGCCGAGGACGCCCTTGTGGAGGAACTCGGCCGCACGCCGGGCGAGCTGGACGATGCGGCCATGGCCCTGGCCCACCAGGTGAACGCGGCGGTCTCTGTCCGCGACGGCCGCGCCATGGTCGTGCGCTACCTCCTCGACGGCAACGCCCCCGGCAACCGCACCGCCTGGTCCGCTCCGTCCCGCACGGCGGCACTGGCCCCGGCCATCCGGACCACGCCGGTCGCCCGCCCCGCCGCCACCACGGTGCCCCTGAGAGGAGCTGTGCGATGAGCACTTCCACCAAGCCCTCCAGCCAGGACACCCGTCTCGAAGAGGTCTTCGGCGCCCCGGTCGGCGAGCTGTACGCGCAGGTCGCGGCCGGGATCGCTCCGCCGGCGGTAGCCCGGGCGCTGGAGCTGCGTTCCTTCCTCGCGCTGACCGAGGAACAGGTCGCCCGTGTCCGGGGCCGCGTGTATGCCGCCATGGCCCCGGACCGCGACATGAACGAGCTGTCGGCCGCGCAACTGCGCATGGACTCGCAGTGGATGGAGGCCGCCCTGTCCGCCCGAGGCGAGTACCTCACCGCCCTGGGCGAGCTCCTCAAGACGATGCCGGCCACGGGCGTCCGCTCCCATCGGCCGGTCGCGTTCGACCAGCAGCGTCTCGCGGCCCGGCTGAGCCCCCGTCCTGCCCCGGCTGCTTTACCGACACAGTCCGCAACGAGAGGCCGCTGATTGCCCCACCGCACCTCCCAGTCCATCACCGAACGCATCGAAGCCCTCTACGGCCGGCCCCGTGCCGAACTCGAAGCCCACGCAGACGCTACCGGCCACGCCAGCATGCTGGCCGCGCTCCTCGGCTCCCTGTCCGCGGTCGAGTTCGCCGAACGGGACATCGCCTTCCAGACCGAGCGCATTCGCCAGCTGACCCACCCCGACCGCGAGATCGGCCGCTTCACCGCCGGACACCTCCTTGACTGCGCCCGCCGCATCGGCGAAGCCGTAGCCGTCCGCGACTCCCAGGCCCAGCACACCTCTGCCGTCCTGCAGAGCCTGCACCGCACCCCCGCACCCGCAGAACAAGCCCCGGCCATGCCGGGCCCTCCGGCCCCCGCTGCCGCCGCACGGACTCGCTGAACCTTCCTCCACCCACGTTCCCGGAGCACCCTTTGCCTACCCCCGGCCTGCCCGAATCCGTCGCCGCCGACCTGTCCCGCGTCACCGAAAGCCTGCAGATGCTGGCCCCGCGCTGGAACGTGTGGGTGCTGATGACCGTGGCCGAACAGCCCCTGCGCTACAGCGATATCAAGACCCGCCTGCCTTGGCTCGTCGACGGCCAGCTCCACCCCAAGCTCCGCAAGCTGACCGACGTCGGCCTCGTCGAGCGCACCGTCCTCGACCGGCGCAACGTCCTCTACGGCCTGTCCGCCCGCGGCAAGGCGGTCCTTCCGGCGCTGACGGAAGTGGCCCGCTGGGGCCAGACACACCTGGAGAAGGACACCGTCCTGGACCCCGCGACGGGCCAGCGAATACCCAAGCCGGTGCCGCAGGCCCAGGACATCGAGGACACCCTCACGCTGCTCGCCCCCCGGCACGCCACCGCGATCCTGTGGACGCTCCAGGCCCGCAGCGCCTCCAGCGCCAAGGCCATCGCCGCCAGTGTGATGCCCGACTCCAGCCTCTCCGTGATCTACCAGCCCCTGACCCGGCTGGCCGAGGACGGCCTGATCACCCGCGACCGCCACCGCGACGGCCACGTCGAGCTGACCGCGGCCGGCCGGAACCTGGCACCGGTCTACCGGGCCCTGTCTGCCTGGGCGGCCGGCCGCCCACTGGCGGAGGCCGGTGACCACCCGGTCTGGGGGCCGGCGCCAGAGCCGTCCTTGACCACCACCGCTGGGCCCGGCGTGTGGCTCACCACCCAGCCCCGCCGGCCATCGGAGCCGCCCCGGCCGACGCAGGCCGCGTGGAAGCCGGGCGACCTGTTCTCCCACACCGCCCCCGCCCGCCCCATCACCCCCGCACCGGCAGGAGGCCGCACCCGATGAACACCGTCCCCACCTCGACCTCGGCCTCCCCGATGCCCCGCTTCGCCCGGGCCCTGGCCCACACGGGGCTGATCCGCCTCATCAGCGAAATCGACGACAACGGCCGCCTCCAGCGGCGCATGCTCGCCACCACCCTGCACGGCCTCTCCCGCCGCCAGCTCACCCGCGCCACCACCACCAGCCGGCGGCTGGGCCTGCTGCGCACCACCAGCCAGGGCGGCAACACCTGCTACGCCCTCACCAGCGCCGGACGCGACCTCGCCGAGGTGTACGACACCGCCGCCCGCTGGGCCCGCGCCCACCACTACCCCCACCCCGTCAGCGACTTCACCACCCGCGTCCAGGCCACCCTCACCCTCCTCGCCCAGCACCCCGCCACCACCGATACGGCCGGGCTGGAAGGCGAGGCCGGCGCCGGGCTGGACGCCGTACGGGCCGCCCTGTCGCAGTGGGCGGACGACCACGGCGCCGACCTGAGCACGGAGCCGGTCCGGCAGGACACACCTCAGGGACTGGGGCTCGCCGCGTGAAGGTGCCGACCGGGCCGACCGAGTGCCTTGGGACAAGCGTGGCCACGCAGGCGCTCGCCACTCGGGGCGTCCCCCTCACATCCCTCGCATCCCACCCGCCGGGCACCGCCCTCGCCGCTGTGGCCCAGCTCATCCGCGAGACGGCCATGCAGGTCGACGAGATCCAGCAACAACTGCTCGCCCGCGCCGAAACGGCGCTGCGCTCCTTGGAACGGATCACTACCGGGCGGGACACAGTGCGCCACACGGCCACCGACGGCGTCCTGCAGTACGTCGGCGTCGAGATCGACATGCTCGTCGCCCGCCGCGGTGACGGCATCCGCCTGCTCAAGCTGCTCACCAACTCCTACGCGGACCTGCACACCGCCGCGCAGCAGCGCACCCCGCAGGCAACCCCCTCACACGCGCCCGCCCCGCCGCCGGCACGGCGCCGCCCGTAGCCCGTACCCCCTTCTCGTTCCGCTGACCCAGCGGGCAGTGCGCCTTCCAGAAAGCGACGATGACCACCGAGCTCGTGACCGCCGGCCCCCGGCACGCCCTCCTGCCGCAGCTGTCCCTGCTGCGCCGGATCTACCTCCCGCGCACCGCCGACGCTGCGGCGTTCGCGATGACCACGTACGGCATCCCGTTGATCGTGCTGGCCACCACCGGCTCGGCGGCCCTGACGGGCCTGGCGTTCGCCCTGGAGTGGATTCCCCGCCTTGCTGCGTTCTCCCTGGCCGGGGCGATGGTCGACCGGCACGGCACCAAACGCGTCTTCCGTGTCGCTTCCGTACTGCGGGCCCTGGTGGTGCTGGCCGCCGCGTGCCTCCTGCCGCAGGTCGACGGCGTGGGTGCGACGGTCACGGTGATGGCGCTCGCCGCCGTCACCGGGGTGGTCACCGAGTTCTCCTACATCGCGGCCGAGACCGTCGGCGCCACCGCCAGCCGGGACGCGGGCGAGCGCGCCCACCGGGTGCAGTCGGTGCTGCTGGGCATCGACCAGACCGCCACCCTCGCAGGCCCTGCCGCCGCAGGATTCCTGCTGCACTGGGCAGGGGTGACCGGCACCCTGGTCACCATCGCCGCCTTCTCCCTCCTCGGCGCGATCCTCGCCCCGTGGCACCGCGAGCCGCGTCTGGTGGACCCGGACGCCTCCGCGCTGACCGGACTGGCGACCGGCTGGAAGACCCTTATCTCCCTGCCGGCGCTTGCCTGGCTGATTGCCGGACTGACCGTCTCCAACGTCGCCACCGGCATGCTGCAGGCCGCCGCCCCGATCATCGTCGTGCAGAGCTACGGGTACTCCAGCGCGGCCGTCGGCGTCATCTGGTCCGCCGCCGCAGCAGCATCCCTCCTCACGGTCGCCTGCTGCCGCTTCGCCATCGACCGCGTCGGCCTGTGGCCCACCGGAGCAGCCAGCGCCCTCGTCGCCGCCGCGGCCGGGCTCGCCGTATCCCAGGCCGGGACCTACACCCAGTTCCTGGTGCTCACCGCCGTACTGATGGCGGGGGAGGGCGGCATGACCGTCGTGCTGCGCACCCTGCGCTCCCATCTCATCCCCGAACAGGTCTTCGGCGCCACCTTGAGCATCACCATCCTCGTGATGCTCCTGCCGTTCCCGCTCGCAGGCATCCTCGTCGCCCTCACCCCACCGGGCTTCCTCGGCCAGGTCCTCACCGCCTGCGCCGCCCTGCAGGCCATCGGCCTCGCCGCAGCGTTCTGGCGCCTGCGCCGCGAACCCGCCATGCGCGACCGCCACCCCTTGGCCCCGGCCACTACCTGACCCCCATGGAACTACCCATGCCCAACGACCAGCCGGCGGCCGTCTCCGCCTATACCGCCGACTAGGCCGCCTGTGCCGCCGCCCTGCTGCGCACCCTGACCAGCCGCCTCCACACCCTGCCCGCCGACCAGACCATGGCCCTGGCCCGCCTGCTGCGGGCACCCGGCGGCCTGGTCACCGACATGCAGACCCTCCTCGAAGCCGCCCACCACCCCGCCCCCGCAGACAAGGACCCCGCGTCTTGACCGATCCCCGACCGCTCCGTCAGCCGACCGGACGCCCCGTCGTCCTGGTCGTCGCCCCCAACGACGAGCTGTACCGCGGCTACTGCCTCGCCTCCGTCGCCAACACGTACGACGCCGTCGTCATCACCCCCACCCCCCTCACCTGGGAACACCCCCACGTCACCGACCACGAACAGGCCGACCCCTACGACCTCGAGGCCCTCCTCACCGCAGGGCAGGTGCTGGCCGCGCGGCACCCGGTCGCCGGCGTGCTCACCTGGAACGAGACCCTGCTGGTCAACACCAGCCGCCTCGCCCGCCACCTCGGCCTGCCCGGCGACCGGCCCGGCATCCTGAGGGCCTGCCGTGACAAGGCCACCAGCCGGGCCCTCTTCGACCGCCACCAGGTACCCTCCGCCACCTCGATCAAGGCCGCGAGCCTCCTGGAGGCTGCAGCGGCTGCCCAGGTCATTGGCTACCCGGTCGTGGTCAAACCGGCAGGCCAGGCCGGAAGCGTCGGCGTCATCCGCGTCGACGCCCCCGAACACCTCCCCTCCGCCTTCGACTTCGCCACCACCGGCGCCCACCTGCACGGCGGGGAGTCCACCGCGGTGCTGGTGGAGGAGTACCTCGACGGCGAGGAGATCTCCGTCGAGTGCGTCACCCACCAGGGCATCACCACCCCGGTCGCCGTCACCCGCAAGCAACTGGGCTTCGCCCCGTACTTCGAGGAGACCGGCCACACCGTGGACGCCGCCGACCCACTGCTGCCCCAGGTCGGCCCCGTCGCCCAGGCCGCCGTCGCCGCCCTGGGCGTCACCAACGGCATCCAGCACGTGGAGATGCGGCTCACGGCGAGCGGACCGCCCATCGTCGAGGTCAACGCGCGGATCGGCGGCGACCTGATCGGCAAGCTCGTCCTGCTCGCCACCGGCATCGACCTGCCCCGAGCCGCCGCCGACCTCGCCCTCGGCCACCGCCCCGACCTCACCCCAACCCGGCACCAGGCCGCGGCCATCGCCCTGCTCTACCCCGAAACCTCCGGCACCGTCACCGCCCGCGGCATCGACCCCGCCCTCGCCGAGGCCGACTGGCTGCACCAGACCAGCTGGATCCTCGACGTCGGCGACCAGGTCACCCTCCCGCCCGAGGGCGACGTCGACGTCGCCCGCGTCGGCCTCCTCGTCGTCACCGCGGCCAACGCCGAGCAGGCCCGCGAACGCATCGACGCGGCCACCCGACGCACCACGATCACCGTCGCACCCGCCGCCTGAACCCCGAGACCTGGAGCCCCTTGACCGACCCCTCCGACATCGACGGCGACGTGTGGGTAACCCCCCGCTACCTCGCCGGCAGCGCCGCGAACGTCGACCCCGCATTGAAGCCGCTGTTCGACCTCGGCTTCGACCGCCACAACGACGAATACGGCAACCTCTACCTCGCCTCCCCGGACCGCAAGATCCGCCTCGGCTTCCTCCCCGAAGGCGAAGACGACGGCCTGTGGCGCATCACCGCCTACACCGACCCCTTCGCCGCACCCGCCTGGGGCGTCTGCTTCAACGACACCGTCCCCACCGAACTGGTCACCGCCTTCACCACCGCCCTCGCCACCGCGTACGCCGCAGGCCCGGGGGCCTACCTCCGCAACGGCGCCGAACAAGACCGGTACGACGCCATTGCCCCACTCCTGGACGAACGGTGGAAGCCCCAGTACACGGGCTACGGCTCCGCCCTGGCCCTACGGGCCCCCGACAACATGGCCGGCCTGGAGTACGCCACCGGCCGCCTCGACCCGCAGCAGGAGATCACCACGCTGCAGGCCCGCTGGTACATGGAAGGCGGCCCCAAGGGCCCCCGCTGGTACGCCACCGCCTCCACCGCAACCCCCGTACCACTGGTCACCGCCATCACCACCGCGCTCGCCGACCCCGCCCCGGTCGCCCGCTGGAACAGCTACCTCAGCCCCCTTCTGCGCCCGCACGTCCAGCTCACCCCGGTCGTCCCGCCCGCGCCACCGGCACCGACCCCGCTGGACGTACACCGCCGCACCGGGACAAAGCCACGGCCGGCCCTCACCACGACCAGCGTCCCCCGCTGGACCACCAGCACACGCCCCGCCGCACGCCGCTAACCCCGCCCCGGAGCCCATGTGCCACTGCACGCCCAGGAGTTCTTCGCCGAACTCGACCCGCCCTTCGCCACCGGCTTCGTCGTCGGCGACAGCTATTACGCCACCCTCGCCGCCGACTCCGCGCTGCGGCTGCGCATCGACTTCGCCCCGACGATCCGCCACGGCGAATACGACGGACTGCGCCTCACCGTGATCCACCCCCAACGCGGCCCTCTCCACGCGGAGACCCTCGCCTTCGCCGAACAGCACACCTTCACCCGGCGAGACGCCGCATCCGGCAAGTCCCCGGGCCACGACGGGTACGCCCGCATCCGCGACTGGCACACCTCAGGCCCGCCGCCCTGGCAGGGGGCCGACCTCACCGGACTACGGCAGGCCGTGACCGCCTTCACCACCATGTGGACCCACGCCCCAGCCGCACCCCCGAGCGCACACCAGCGCGAGGAGCCGCGTACGACACCGACCTTGGACGCGCCCGGGCTGCATCATCCGGTCGGCTTCTGGGCTTCGGACACCGACTTCCTCGACCTGCTCCACCAGGCGACACTCCTCGTCTTCGACTTCGCCGAGTACGGCACCCTCGACGGCATCCCCGTTTCGCAGAACCTCCGCTACGCCCGCGAAGGCGTCCGCGACACCCTCGGCCTGCCTATTGAGTACGGGGTCCTTGCCGAGGCCGAGGCCGTCGCCCGTATCACTCAGACCGCCGGCCGCCCGTACGGACCCGGCACCGCCGCGGCCCTGGCCCGCATCGACGCCCTGAGCCTGGAAGACCAGCATGCCCTGGTGAAGGCAGCAGCCCACCGCTACCGCGCTCCCCAGGCACAGCCAGGTCTGACCGCCGCGCCCACCATCCGGCCCGCTGTGCCTGCCCCGGCACTCGGCCAGGTCGCATCTGGCCGTACCCCCTGACGTCCGTCCCGGCCCCGTCAAGGGATCCCGGCAGTGCAACCCCACCACCACATCAGGAGACTGTTCCACCGCATGCGTACCCGCACCAATTCCCGCCGCACCGCACCGGCAGCCGTCGCCGCCGCGGCCACCCTCGCCGCCACCACCCTGACCTGGGCACCGGCCGCCTGGGCCGAAGCCCCCGAACCTCAGCCCGGCCACATCGAGATCACGAAGAAGGACCCCGGCGGCGACCTCCTGGCCGGGGCAGAGTTCTCGCTGCTCGACACGCTCAACGGCACCAAGGCCCTCACCGGTAGGACCGGCAAGGACGGCATCCTGCGCTTCGAGGGCGTCACCCCGGGCGTGTGGCGGCTCAAGGAAACCAGCTCCGGCAGCCCGATCCACGACCTCGCCCCGGACCAGGACATAGTCGTCACCCCCGGCCAGAGTGCCAAGCTCACCGTCGTCGACCCGTTCAAGCCCGCCGAAGTCACGGTGACCAAGAAGGACAAGGACACCGGCAAGCCGCTCGCCGGCGCCGTCATCAACATCACCCCACAGGCCGGCGGCGGCAAGCCGCTCACGCTCACCACTGGCAAGGACGGCACCGCCACCGCCAAGCTCGACGTCTCCTCCCGCACCGGCACCCCCTACACCGCCACCGAGACCAAGGCCCCCGACGGCTACCAGCTCAACTCCACCCCCGTAAAAATCACCGCCAAGCCCGGCGAGAAGACCACCGCCGCCTTCACCAACACCAAGAAGGACCAGCCGACCAACCCGCCCACCACCCCGACACCCACCGCACCGACCACCCCGGCCACACCGTCCGGCACCCCCACCACCCCCGCCACGACCGGCGCCCCCACCCCCTCGGCGACAACGCCGACCTCGGCTGCTCCGCGGCCGACCGAGACCGCTTCGAGCACCGCTTCTCCCGCCCCGAAGGGCTCCCTTGCCCAGACCGGCGCAGACTCCACGTCCTGGCTACTCGCCGGCGCCGGACTGCTGATCAGCGCGGGCGGCGGCGCGCTGCTCGCCCTGCGCCGCCGTCGAGAAGCCAACCAGGACAGCCAGCCGAACGGCTGATCCCGCACCTGACACCCCCAGCTCAACAACCCCCAGGCCAGGCCCCAGGAACCGTGCAGGTTCCTGGGGCCTGTTGCGTTGCCCGCACGGGGCAGGGGCATCGGGGGCTCCAGTTCGCCTGGGGCAGACAGGAAAGAGAGGCGAAGGACTGGTGGAGCGCGGCAACCGATGTCAACGTAGACACCTTCCCAAGAAACCCCAGGTCAGAGAGGTGTGCGCTCATGACTGCGGCAGGTTCGAAGCACGGCTTCGCTACGACGATCGAGGCGCTGAGGCTCCGCTCCTGGCAGGTCGGTCCCGGCCAGCCGTCCAGCGTGATCGACCAGTTCACCGCCGAGGACTTCAACCTCATCGTGGACGACCGGGCCGATCTCCACATCAGCAGCAAGGACGGCCGCTTCTACCTCGGCTGGTTCCCCACCGGACGCCCCGGCACCGACGGCGAGGGCTGGAAACTCGCGGTCACCGGGCCCGCCGAGTTCCCCGGCTACCACGTCTCGTTCGACGTCGACACCCCCGCCGAGCTCGTCGCGGCCACCGTCGCGCACGTGCTGGCCACCTCCCGCCCGGTGGCCCTGGGTTGAACAGCGTCCGGCTCCGCCGGCATGACAGCCACCCACGCTTGCGAAGGAGACCCTGTTGGATCGCGAGATCACTGTCGGCGAGGTCATCGACCTCCTGTCGGCCTACGACCGACGCGTACCTGTGCGCCTGGCCATCAACCCTTTCTTCCCGCTGGAGCACACCGTCGCCGGCATCGCCGCGACCGTGGACTCGCAGGGGCGGACGGTCGTCTACATCGCCGAACGAGGCGAACAACTCGGCCCCGTACCGCCCGCGGTCGCAGTCGGCCTCGCCTGGCATGCACCCACCCAGGCACCTGAGCGTCGCCGCCGCTCCGCCACCGGCGCCGTACGAGCCGGTCAGTGAACCGAAACGCACCCGCCTGGAGGCGCTGCTGAACCCGCACCACCCCCTCTACCCGTCCACCCCCAACCCCAGTGCCCCCGCGTACTGGGTCACCCCGCGCCACCTCGCCGGCGACGACGGCATCCTCGCCGACCGGATCACCGGCCTGCTCACCGACGCGGGCTGGACGAGCTGGACCACGGCCCGCAGCACCTGGCTGTTCCTCAGCCCGGGCCGCCTGTGCGGAGCCGAATGGATCCTCACCGACAACCTCTTCCACCTCGGAGACCTCCCCGTCGCCTGGCAGGTCTCCGCCCGCCCCGCCGCCGACAGCGCGCTGGCCGAATGGAACGCCTACTTCACCGCCGGCACCCCCCACGAAGCCGTGGCGGACTTCCTCCTCGCCGTCGAGGCACGCACCGACCCGGCCCTCAACTACGACGGCCCCGACACCGTTCTCAGCGCGTTGACCGCGCTCGGCTGGGCCCGAGATGTGGACCGGCCCGAGACCACCGCGTGGGATCCCGCCCTGTCCGCCGGCTTCACCTGGGGCCCCACCCCGGAGGAGATCCAGGACGCCGACCCGCGCCCCGACCTCATGGGCTGGCAGGCATGGGCCGAGCCCGTACTCGGCGCCCCGTACCAGTGGGCCGCCACCTTCAGCCCGAGCGTCCCGCACGACCTCGTCGCCGCGTTCGCCGCCTCCCTGGCCTCACCCGCCCCGGTACTGCGCCGCAACCTGCCCGAGGGCACCGAGGGCCGCCTCATCCTCACCCGGGCCCACTGAACCCGGACACCGCCGCCCACACCTGCACGTCTTCCTGGAGGATCCCTTGACCCGCAGCCTGCCCCAGCTGACCGCCTACCACCCCGACGGCACGGAATGCCCCACCGCTGGCCGCGACCGGCACCGCCTTTCCCCGCGCGGATACCCCCGCACCGAAGGCTGCACCGGCCGCGCCACCTGGGAAGCCGCCTGCACCTGCGGATGGACTTGCAAGGCCAATCTCAAAGTCGTGCCCGATGACGCCCGACGACGGCACGCATGCTGACGACAGCACCTGCCCGGCCCGTCGGAAGGCAGCCTCAGATGGTGTGCAGCCCGCTCGGCACCCATGACACCAGGCCCGGAACCCCGACGGGGGTTCCGGGCCTGACGCGTTGGTCGACGAAGCGGACCGCGGACAGCGGCGCACCCCGCCGGGCTGGCTCTCCGCACCGAGGGGAGGAGACCCGGCAGAAAACGCGAGGCGATCACCTCACGGCCTGCTCTAGCCTGCTCGCCATCCGACCGACGAAGGGAACCCCATGTCCAGCTTCCAGCCCGTACGCCCGGAGATCCTCGACTTCTACGACCAGTCCGACGAAGCAGGACGCCTGCACGCCACGGCCACCGGCATGCTCGAACTGGAACGCACCCGGGAGCTGTTACGCCGGCACCTGCCACCCGCACCAGCGAGGATCCTCGACGTTGGCGGTGGACCCGGCGCCCACGCCCGCTGGCTCACCGAAGACGGCCACGCCGTGCACCTCATCGACCCCGTCGCCAAGCACATCGCCCAGGCCGCCGAAATCCCGCGCGTCACCACCGAACTCGGCGACGCCCGGACCCTGACCGCGACCGACGACTCCTTCGACGTCGTCCTGCTCCTGGGCCCGCTCTACCACCTCCACGAACAGTCCGACCGACTCGCAGCCCTGCGCGAGACCCGCCGCGTCCTGCGGCCCGGCGGACTCCTCGCCGCCGCCGTGATCAGCCGCTACAGCCCACTGCTCGACTACCTGGCCACGACCGGCATCGCCGAACCCGCCATCCAGGACGGTGTCCGCACCACTCTCGACGAAGGACGCTACTCCGGCGCCCGCGGGTTCACCCATGCCTATTTCCAGACCTCCGCCGAGCTCCGCGAAGAGCTGACGGCGGCGGGCTACGCCGAGCACACCGTCTACGGAGTGGAGGGTCCCGGCTGGGTCGCGGTCAAGGCACTCACGAAGTACGCGGGCATCGACCTGATCGGCACCCCCATGTACGAAGCGGCACTGGCCGCCGCCCGCGTCGCCGAGCCGTACCCAGCCCTGACGGACTCCTCCGCCCACATGCTGGCCGTCGCCCGAGGCTGAACCCCGGACTTGTCCGGTCAGCCAGCGGACGAGGCCTTGCCCAGTGCCTTCTCCGCGTGAGCATCGACTAGCCCAGGCGACCCGGCCACCACCACGAGGACGGCTCCGGTGCGTACGGCGGTCTGCTTGACGACGCTCTCCTGCCCACCGGCGGTGAAGGTGAGCAGCTGGCTCCACGCCTGCTCGCCCAGTGCTGGCGGGGTGAGCTTCTGGGTGGTGACCTTGACGGGCCTGTTGCCGATGACGACCTGGTACACCGGGCAGCCGGTCATCGCGTCGAAGATCTTCTTCGTGCCGTCGGCGAGCATTTCGGGGGTGTCGCTGTAGAGCTCCTCGGACACCTCGGAGTTGGTGCTGCCGTTGTACGTGAACGCGGTCTTCGCCTTGTTCGGGAAGTCGAGGTTGCCGCCGGCTGCGGCGTTGCCGCCGAGCTGCTCGAGTGCGGGGCAGCCGATCACGGTGACGTCGTCCCGGCGGCTCTCGCGTTCGGGCTTGGGGGTGTAGCCCTGGCCGAGGTCCGCGGCGGTGAGCAGGCGCTGGCTCAGCGCGGCCGAGGAGAGCGGAGTGCTCGGCGCACCGGCGGAGCGAGCTGCTGTTTCGGCCGCCGAGGGGGTGGCGGCGGAGCCGGAGGGTGCGGTCGCCGGGCTGCCGGAGCAGCCGGACAGGGCGGCGCTGGCGGTCAGGACGGCGTATATGGCGATGGTGGTACGACGGCGCATGGGAACCTCTGGGTGGGTACGGCGGGTCTGACAGCCGGACCCGCGTGGGGCTCTCCTCCGGCAGATGTCGGGGTGGTGGCAGGGGCCGTGTTTCAGTGCCCGAGGTGGCGCAGGCACTCCTCGTAGGAAGCATGCTGCTCGGTGATGGGACCGCTGACCCGGTTGAACCAGGCCGCATCCAGGCGGGGCTCGGGCTTCTCATGGCCGGCCGGGCAGCGCAGCCACACCCCGTCGCGGGTGCTGGCCACAATCCACCCCCGGTAGGCGCCGCAGTCGGCGCAGGCGTGGACCTCGTCGTCGATGACGAGGGGCACCTCGTAGGGCATCAGGATCCCGGCCAGCTCCTCACGACTCGGCATCCGCAGGTCGGCCGGCAGGAAGTCCTCCACCACCAGGGCAGCGGCCTGTCCGGACGACAGTGGTGCCGGTTCGACGTGCATGGCGTCCCAGGCTTCCCACTGCCGCTGCGCTTGCAGCCGCTGCTGTCGTTCACGTTTGCGTCGAAGCATCAGTTCCCCCTCGTCCTGATCCAGCCGGGCACGGGAGATGGTGCACCAACCCCGTGACCTGCCGCAACTAGCAAATTCATGAACAGGTCACCGGCCCCGGCGGCGGTCACCACGGTTCTCTGCGGGCCTGCTCGTACGCGACCGCGACGATGCCGGGGTTGCGGCGGCGCCGGGGAGCGGCTGGGTGGAGGCGTCGGCGGGGAGGTCTGCGGCGCGGCGCAGCCGCCACACCAGAACGTCGCTGACGGAGGACGCGCTGTCCAACTCCCGCCGCGCTACTGCATCGGTGAGCAGGAGGGCGGGGTCGTGGCCGGCGGCTTCGGCGTCGGCCAGGGTGGCCGCGAGCGCGGGCCAGCCCGCCTCGGTAAGGATCTGCTCGGCCAGCTCCGGCAGCGCCTGCCGCACCAAGAGGGTGTGGCGGCGCTGCAGCGGCAGAGGCAGCAGGCGTCCGCGGTGGTGGAGGACGGCCATGGGCTGGGAGGCTGCGGCCTGGTAGGCGGTCCGCAGGTGTTCGGCGGCTTGGCGGGCGGCCTCGGCCTGCTGGGCGTGCTGCTTCTTGCCGTGCCAGTTGGCGGCGGCGGTGACGAGGAAGAACGCCATGTCGATGAGCATGGCGGTGGTGGCGCCGTCCTCGCCGCGCCCGAGGGCCGGGCCGCCATGAACGAGGTCGCGGGCCGCCTGGCGCAGGGCGCGGTCGTGCCCGCGTACGGCGCGGATGTGGGAGCGGGCGGCCCGCTCGAACACGAAGGCCGCGTCGCGCAGTTCCTTGCGGGTGTGGGCGGCGGAGGTCTTGGCCAGGGCGTCCAGGATCTCCCCGGCCGCCGCGATCTGCGCGGCGATGTCACCGTCGTCACCGTGGTCGATGACCAGCATCGCCTGCCATGCCGCGGTCGTGGCCCAGCGACGGGCAGCGGCCGGCCCGGTGGCCGGGGGAGCGGCGGGCTGCACCGGAGTGGTGCCGTTGTCCTGGCCGGTGCTGTCCGGGGTGCTCCAGCGTTCACGTATGCGGGGCAGGGAGAGGTCGGGGGCGAGCTTGCTGCCGGAGTAGAAGATGGGCTCGCCGTCCTTGTTGCGGTCGTCCGGCAGGGCGACGGTGTAGCCGAGCAGGTCCCCGGACGGCGCGGTACGACGGCGTACCAGCAGGCCGGCGGCGGCGAGGCGCCCGAAGAACTCCTCCTCGCCGACGGCGCCGGTCACCGCCCGGCGCACGGTCTCACGCAGTTCCTCCCGCGGGGTCCGCTCCCGCTGCTTCCGGTCGGCCTTGTGGCGCTCGGCGCTCGTGGGCCGCTGGGCGGCCGTCCCGTCCCCGGCGTTGAGCTGCTTGAGCCCGTACTCGGCTTCGATCAGGCGGGCTTCGGCCTGGGCGCGGCCGGCGTCGTTGTGGAGGCGGGGCTTTCGGCCGTCCTCGCGGACGAGGGTGGCGATGATGTGGATGTGGTCCTCGGCGTGCCGCACGGCCGCCCAGCGACAGCCCGGTGCCCCGTCCACCGGGGCGATGCCGGTCGCGGCCACCATCCGCCGGGCGATCTCGCCCCACTGCTCGTCGGACAGGACCGGGTCCTCGGGAGCGGCCCGGACCGACAGGTGCCACACGTGCTTGGCCGGACGGCGGCCCTCCGCCACCCCGGCGAGCGGGAGGTCGAGGAGCTGCTGAAGGTCGGCGTACGTGGCCTCGGGATCGCGGCCGGGGTCGGGGGCGAGACTGTCCCAGGCCGCCACCAGGTGCGGGTCGATGTGCTCCTCGTGGGTGCCCGGCCCGTACAGGTAGTACAGCAGGCCGATGGTGCGGGTGCCGCGCTTGTGGACTCGGGGGATCATCCGGCGGCGTCCTCCGTGCCGGTGGCGGTGAAGCGCAGGGTGAAGGCGTCCACCCGCGCTGCGGCTCGCTTGACGGCGGCGAGTACGGCTTCGGCGTTGGCGGCCTCGGCACCGGAGTTCGTGGCCTTGGCCACCTGGTTGAGGTTGTTGCCGATCTGGCCGAGGTGCCGGCGCAGCGCGAACAGCTCGTCGATCACCTCGCGTTCGCCGGCGATCTGCTCGGCGGTGCGGGTGAGGTCGCGGGCGGCACTGAGGGCGGCGTGGGCGAGGAAGCCGGACGTGGTCATCGCGCAGGCTTCGGCGGCGGCGACGAGGCAGGCGCGCTCGGCGTCGTTGAAACGACTGGCGATCAAGCGTGTTCGCTTCTCGGTAGGGGGCTTGCGCGGACGGTTACGCGCGGTCGGCTGGAGCGAGGGCGTGCGATGCGCGCAGTGCGGGTTGTGGCAGGGATGCGTCTCCCCTTCGGGATGCGGTCCGCCCTCGGCCGCATCCCCACGGTCCTGCGCCCCCTGGCGCTGGACCGGTCCCGCCACCCCCGGGGCGGGGACTCCTTTTGTAGTACTCCCGACGGGAGTACTACAAAAGGTATAACTTGCTCGCGTCGAGGTCGAGTTGGACTTCGCCTGTGCGCGCTCGGTTGCGGGCGTGGTGTTAGGGCTGGTCATGGGGTTGCGGTCCTCGTTGCTGGGCTGGCCAGTGGTGTGGGGTGCCTGTCGGGGTTGCCTGTCTTGCTGCTCGCGTGGACGGGTGCAAGGGGGGCGGGGTGGCCCGGCCTGTGACCGGGCCACCCGAGTGTCAGGTGTTGCTGTGCAGGCGGTTGACCTGCGGATATTGCGGTGTCAGCCGCATTCGGGGCAGTGTGCGTAGTGCTGGGTGAGGGCCCTGGCCATGCGCTGTTTGGCGCCGGCCGCGAACCCGGCGCTGGACTTGCCCGTTCTGGTGCCGGCGTGGCGGACGGAGTGGTTGCTCATCTGGCCCATCTCCGTCTCGAACCCGGACTTGATGCGGTTGAAGGTGCGGCAGGTCTTCATCGGGCGGAACTCCTCTTCGTGGACGCGGCGTTCTCGTCGCGCAGGCGAGCGAGGACCGGGGTCAGGCGGTCGTTGCGGATCGGGATGCTGTGCTCGCGCATGATCTGGCGCAGCTGCACCCGCGTGATGGACTCGTTGCCGTCCCGCTTGAGGGCCGCCGGGACATGGGGGCGCAGCAGGTCGACGATCTCGTCCTCCGAGAGGCGGGTTCGGGACCGCGGTCCCCGTCCCGTTCGGGGCCGTGGTCCCCGTGGCGTGCGGGACCGGTCCCGTGCACGGTCCCGAGTGCGCATGGCTGC
The DNA here is from genome assembly GCF_057371075.1 of Streptomyces sp. WAC03905. Classification (NCBI taxonomy): domain Bacteria; kingdom Bacillati; phylum Actinomycetota; class Actinomycetes; order Kitasatosporales; family Streptomycetaceae; genus Streptomyces; species Streptomyces sp. WAC03905. The sequence goes on along the minus strand of NZ_JBXYDZ010000003.1, from coordinate 985,902 downwards.
GGGGTTCGGTCCCTGGTCCCCGGTGGCGGGCTCGTCCTCGCCGTCACCGCGGTCCCCGTCCCCAGCCTCGTCCCGGTCCCCGTCCCCGTCGCCGTCCTGGTCCCCTTCGGGGACCGGGTGGGGACGCGGCCCCTCGGCGTCGGTCCCCAGCCCAGCCCACAGGCGGTCCCCGGTGCCCGGGACCGCGAGGGTGCGCTCGTGCCGGGGACGGTCTCCGCTGGGGACCGCAGCCCTGGGGACCGGGACCGTTTGGGGACCGAGGGCGGTGTCCGCCGTCGTGGCGGTGCGGTTCTGGAGGGGACCGTGGCCGGTCCCGGGGACGGGCCCCTCGGTGCGGGGACGGTCCCCTGCGGCGGAACCCTCGGTCCCGTACGCGCGGTCCCCCTGGGGGACGGCGGCGTTGGGGACCGATCGGGGACCGTGGTCGCTGCCGTGCGGGACGGTCCCGGCGGTGGCGGTTCGGTCCCCTCCGGCGCGATGGGCGTTTCCGTGGGGACGGTCCCCGTTGGGGACCGGGACCGTGTGGGGATCGTGGCTGGTGTCGGGGACCGTGGTGGTGCGGTCTCGGAGGGGACCGTGGCCGGTCCCCTCGGTGGTGTGGGGGCGGTCCCCTCCGATGGAGGCCTTCGTCCGGTACGCCCGGTCCCCGTCGTGCTGGGTGCCCGGGCTCCATCCGGGGACCATCCGGTCCCCGACTGCCTCGTCCTTGGCGGCCGGTCCCGGCGTGGCGGCTGCCTGGGCACGGTCCCCGTCCGGGCGCTGGTTGGGCTGGGGGGTTGCGACGAGCTGGTGGAGCTGGCGCATCAGGACACCGAAGGCCAGCAGAGCGGCAGTCGGAGGGATCGCGGCCACCACGTAGTTCAGCAGGGGCACCGGCGCGGTGCCGGCGCCGCTCACGCCGGCCACGTTGAGGGCGATCGAGCCGACCGAGCCGGTGGTGGTCAGGGCGATGGCCCACCAGTCGGTGACCCGGCGCAGCCCGGCCCGCAGCATGAGCAGTTCGCCGGTGACGATGAAGGCGTCCAGGGTGGCGGGCCAGGCCCACTGGCGGATGGGGGAGTTGCCCAGGCCGTGCAGGCCGGCGACCTCGGCCAGGTGCGCGTACGAGAGCCAGAACCCGGCGGCGGTGAGTGCCACGATGACGGTGCCGGCGGTGATCAGGACGTAGCGCTCGGCGCTCTGCGTGGTCATCGGGTGGTGCCTCCGTTCGTCGTGGTGCTGGCGTCGGCCGCTTGGCGGGGGTCGTCGTAGGAGACGGCTGCTGCGGAGATGCCGACGGCGGCGGTTGCCGTGCGCAGGGTGCTCAGGGGCATGGCGACGGCGTGGTGGTGGCGGGCAGGCATGTGGCCTTTCGGAAGTCGTTGATCAGGGCGGCGGTGTGGACCTGTCGGGACACGGGTTCGGGGGTCTGCTTGCTGCGGTCGCGTTCGGGACCGTCGCCGTCGTGGCGTAGGCCTGCACCGGAGGGTTCGACGCCGTCGACTTCGGCCTGGCGTGCTGTGGCGAAGGGGTTGGTGTCGATGACGACGTTGAAGTTGTCGCGGTCCTCGATGGCGCGGGCTTCCTCGCGCAGGACGTCGCGGGCCCAGTTGAGGCTGACCTGCAGGGTGAAGGCCAGGCGTTCGGGGCTCCAGCCCTGGGCAGCCGCGTACCGGATCAAGGTCCTGCGTTCGTGCTCGCTGAGCTGGATGCTGCGGCCGTTGATCACCGACAGCACGCGGTCGTAGTCGAGCCGGTGCTCGGTCTTCTCGTGCCAGTGGAGGCGCTCGTCAGCGGTCATGCCGCCCCAGATGCCTTCCTTCTCCTCGTTGTCGAGGGCGTAGTTGAAGCAGTCCTGGCGGACGGGGCACATGCCGCAGGTCTCCAGGGCCTCACGGATGGCCCAGCGGTCGCGGGGGGCGTGGAAGAACAGCTCGTCGGCGGAGTCCGGGTCCATGCCGTGGCAGGCAGCGCGGGCGTGCCAGCTGTGGTCGGAGATGCCCCGCAGGGTCGGCGGGGGAGTGGTGTTGGAGGTGATCGTGCGCATCGGGAGCTGTCTTTCGGGTACGCCTCACCAGCCGGCGGTCAGGGCAGCACGGCACCCGCGGTTAGGCCGGGGTGCGGCTTGGATGCCAGTGGTAGGCGGGGCAGGAGGGCGACGGCGGCGGTGCCGTGCCGGGGAAGGTGTGCCGGGCGCGGGGGCCGGTCAGGCGCGCTGGAAGCGGCGGTCGGGTCCGGTGAACTCCACCGCAGTGCACATGCCGGACAGGCGGGACAGGACCCGGTCGCCTACCTTGTCGCGCAGTACCGGGAGGTGCTTGTCCATGCGGTCGTCGCGTACGGGCGGCAGGTTGGTGGTGAAGATCGTCGGCATACGGTTCTGGCAGCGCCAGTTCACCAGCCGGAAGGTGATCTCCTCCGTCCACTCCGAGGTCTTCGCGGCGCCGAGGTCGTCCAGGACCAGCAGGGGCACCCGCATGATCCGCCGCAGCATGTGCTCGGGGTCCACGCCGGACCGGTAGCGCATCTCCGCGTACAGGTCCGCGGCGGTCGTCGCGTGCCACTCGACCCCGCACCCGGCGGCCGTCAGGGCCCGGACCGCCCCGTACGCCTCGTGCGTCTTGCCGATCCCGGTGCCGCCCCACAGCAGCAGCGACGGGCCGTGCGCGATCCGCCGGCGACCCGGCCTTCCCCACTGGGAGTTCAGATCCTCCGCTGCCGGGGCGACGGCGGCGTCCGCGATGGTCCGCACCCAGGCGGCGACCTGCGGATGCCGGGGGACGGCTTCCCGGTAGGCGTACGGGATCCGCTTCTGGGCGGCCTCCAGCGCCGGGATCGGCTCCGGCGTGTCCGGCAGCACCGGTGCGGTGGCCACATCGATGCCGCGCTCGGCCAGGCGGGCGGCCAGGCGCTCACGCAGCCGGTCGGAGACCACGGGCAGCGGGTCGGTCAGGCGGGCGCGGTTCACAGGCTGCCTCCGAACGTGGTCGGCTCCGGCGTGGTCGGGTTCATGTAGGGCGTGTAGCCCGAGGCGTGGGCCCAGGCCCCCGCGCCGGAGGCGGACGACACCCCAGCGGCGGCATGCGACGGTGCGGCGTTCAGGGCCTCGTTGACCAGACTCGGTAGGACGCTCGGATGCAGGTTCTTGAACCGCAGCCGCTCCAGAGCGGCCCGGATCACCTCGGCTTCGAAGCCCTCCTCCAGGAGGCCCTTGACGTGGCGCCCGACCAGACCGATCACGTCCTTCGGGGGCCGTTGGACGTGACTGCTGACGTACTCGGCCACCAGGGCCTTCGTCGAGCCAGGCTCGGGAGCCGCCTCGTGCGCGGGGGCATCGCCCCCCTTAGGGAAAGATCCAGGATCCAAGATCCTAGATCCAGACGACGAGCCCTCGCGAGACTGTGTCGAGGGCTCGACGAATGCCTCCTGAGCTGCACTTTCTTCCGACTCCGCCGGAGGCTCCGTCCGAACGGGTCTTGCAGGCCTCCTCAGAGGAGGAGCTTCCCCCGGCCGCTTCGGCGCCGCATGCGGCCGCCAGCACAGATGGGGGCGAAACCGGATGATCGATGGCTCGACGAGGGTGCGCCGAGGCCTGCAGAACCGGACCGGTGATTCCCGCAGGCGTGGCCGGCACCTGCACCATGGCAGGCTGGGAGACCGGGCAGGGCCGCTGCTTCTCGGCCGTGCACCCGCCGCACCGCTGGTGCGTCTGGTGCTTCGGGCAGCGTGATACCCGAGAGGCGGACGGCCGGTCGATCTTCTGGTGCTTCTCCCACGTCACGATGTGCAGGTATTTCTTGCCGTCGCACCCGATGTAGCGGCAGATCAGCCCGGCTGCCTCCAACTGCTCCAGATCGTTGGCAACATGCTCCGGGGTGTGTTCGGCGCGCAGCGCCCACAGGAAACCGGCGATGATCGCGGGGTGGGCGAGGAAGCGGCCGTTGTCGTCCGCCTGCGTCAGCAGCCCGATGAAAGTGACCATCGCGCTGATGTCGACCGAGGCGAGATCCTCCGACAAGAACATCTCGGGCTTGATCGTCCGGATGCGGGCCATCAGGCAGCACCCCCGCGGGCGGGGTTACGAAAGGGGGCCGTGGACGCGCGGGCCGAACAACTTGGCCTTTTGCGCTGGGCAGGCGTCATGCAACACTCTCCTGTGCAGTGAAGCCGCACCGATGGTCCCGTGAGAAGGATCGGTGCGGATGAAGGTGGTCTCCGGCCCTTGCCTTGGGTAGGAGCACCGTGAGCGTTCGGCGTCTGAGAGTTGGCCCTCTCAGGCGCCGTCGCTGTATCTGCGGTTTAACCCGCGCGGCTGGTGCACGCACTACACATGGCTCTCCCCCGATCCCCCCGTTGGCCGGGCGGACTGCCCGGCGAGCGACGACGAACATATGGGCAGGCTGCGCCAAGGTCCAGAGATAGCTCTACAACCCCATACAACTTCCCGCACATGCTCTGACCAGCTGTGAACCGGCAGGCTGTCGCGCTGTACCGGGCTGGTCAGGTCTGGATTTAAGCCCGCAGGCAAAGCCTTCGTCAACGGTGCCTCAAGGCAGAGTCCACGCGCGTAGAGCGACGTGTAGAGGATGTGGAGACTAGGTGATGAAGTTGAGTAACACCTTTGCAATGAAGGGTGGTTGAGTGGTGGTGCGTGATCATTCGGGGATGCCTGGCAAAGGTGCGAGTGATCATTTATGTCGCTACAGCGAAAAGCGGCAAGGATTTGCCGCTTTGCCGATCATGGGAATCCACTGGCGAGGGAATGTCCAGATTCGTCATGGAAGGGCCTTGGCGGCGGTCGGGTGTGGTTGCAGATTTAACCAACACTCCTGTGGTCGAGGCCACAAATTGTGGAAAGCGTTAAAGGTCGTCGTATCGTCTTTGTGGGAGACACCAGGTCGGGGGGGCCGGCATTCGCGCCTGCCCCTCTTTTTTCATGTCCGCGTCAGGTGTCCCCGTGGAATACGGGAAGACAAGGAAGAGCCTCATGGTTGCTCAGGGGACATCCACCCCCTTCGGCGATGACCACGCCGAGAACAAGGGCACGCGCGGCGAGGAGCTCGCCGGCCAGTTCATGGGGTTCGGCGGCTGGCTGAAGAACTGGCGCCAAGCGGCCGGGATCACCCAGGCTCCGGTCGCGAGGGCCCTCGGCATGGGAGTCCGGACCTACCGCAACGTGGAGAAGGGCGCGACTCCGCCGCGGTTCACCAAAGCCCAGTGCGACGCGCTGGCGGACGTCCTCCAGCTGGACAAGAGCGAGCGCCACGCCCTGCTGCTGTACAACATTGGGACGACGCTGGACGACGACCCGCTTGTCGGTGCCAGCCCCGAGCTGCGCAGGGCCCTGCGGCTACTGATCGATCGGCAGATGCCCTCGCCCACCTACCTCACCGACCGCAACTGGAACGTTCTGGCGTACAACCAGGCCATGGCCGAGTGGTGGCCGTGGGTCATGGAGCCGCAGGCGAACCTGATGCGCTGGGCGCTGACGAACCCGGAGGCCCGCACCCAGTACCACGACTGGGACAAGCATGCGATGGCCTACGTCCGGCTGCTGAAGTTCGCACAGGCCACCCACAAGGACAACGCGGAGCTGGCCGAGCTGATTGCAGACGTCCGCCGCAACTCCGACGTGGACAGGATCTGGCGCACGGAGGCCGACATAGAGGCCGACCGTGACGGCCATGTGTTCCGTATGATCATCCCGGCGCTCGGTTGGGAAACGGTCGAGGTCGTCAGTCACGTTCTCTACCCGGCCAGCATGCCCCACTGCCGCTTCGTCGTGATCACCTGGGTCGAGGCCGAGTCCTCTGACGACGAGATCGACGCCCTCGGTGGAAGGCGAAATGCTTGGGCCGCCCCGGCCCAGCACCCAACCGGCCAGGCCGAAGCGGACGCTGCCCGGCGCCGCGCGGCCAATGCGCTCACGGCCCGCCTGGTCGTCGACAGTGCCGACGAAGCCGCGGCGCTCGCCGGCCCCGGGGGTGTTGCGCTCCCCGCGCTCAGCGAATTGGTGGGCCCGCAGTGCCAACTCACCCTCTCGCCCGAGAACCACTCCGTGGTGTGGGCCGTACGAGAAGCGCCTGAAGAGTGGGGCATAACGCAGCTTGGGGCCGGTGCGGTGGTAGACCGCATTCAGCCGGCGAACATTAGCCCCCAAGCTCGGGCTGAGCTGAAGATTCTGCTGCGCGCTTCACTCCCTGCATCTGACCGAGAGGCCCTCAGCCGGCTCCAGGATCAACTACCGCAGGCAGACCTCCGGGCCGCCCTCCTTCGTGAGATTTCCGAGAGCCTCCAAGAGGGCGAGGACTTGGCCCACTAGCTGGTGTGGCTGGCCGAATGAGCATTGAAGACAACTTAGTGTCACCGCTGGCGCCGTCTCCGTGCGAGGGCAGGGGGCGGGCGTGGCCATCCGGGCAGCAGAGATCGTCCGGACGGCCGTGCCCATGAACCGCTTCTCTTGCGACGACGACTACGCCAGTCCGTCCTCGGATCGGCCAGCGCCTCGGAGGCGCGGCAGATCCCACAGCCCTCAGGAGCCACCGTGTCCCGGTACACCTACGACTGCCCCGTTCGCTGGTCGGACCTCGACGCAAACGGACACCTCAACTCCAGCCGCTACGGCGTCCTCCTGGAAGAGACCCGCATGCGCATGTTCAGCATGCTGGTTCCCAGCGATCCCACCGAGCGACTGGCCCGCAACTTCCTCCTGCGTGAGCAGAGCATCCGCTATCAGTACCCGCTTGAGACCTGGGAGACCCCGGTCCGCATCGAAGCCTGGGTGACCGACGTCAAGCGGGTGTCCATCACCTTCCACTTCGAGGTGAAGGACGACGATCACGTCTACGCCACCGCGACCGCGGTCGTGGCCGGCTACGACTCCATCCGCGGCGGCATCCGCCGCTTCGAGCAGGATGAGCTCGAAGTGTTCAATAGCTACGCCGACAACCCCCAGGCAGTGGGCAGCTGAACCATCGCCCTGGGTTGCCTGCAGCTGTGGGCCGGGCGGAGGGTGCAGGTTCGGTCCCACGTACGTGGCGTCATGCTCTACCGCAGCGCGGCCGATCATGCTCGTCGCGGTCAGCCCCCAGCCCTTCATCCGGCTGGCCGGACGTGGCGGCTGATATGGGCCAAGGCAACCGGACGCCGCCTCGGGGTCGGTAAGACTGAACAGCCAACACCCGATCACGCGTGGGAGTTTCCTGTGGCTGATCCTGTTACCGCAACCATCCGCAGCGCGGCCAAGGCTGTCGTCCTTCACGACGGCCTTGTCCTGCTCCAGCGCGCTCACTGGGAGGGACAGGACTGCTACTTCCTGCCCGGCGGCGGCCAGGAACCCGGCGAGGCCCTCGACGCCACGGTCCGCCGCGAGCTCCACGAGGAGACCGGCTTGGACGTCACCCCCGAGCGTCTGCTGTGGTTGCGCGAGTACATCGGCGCCAACCACGACGGTGCCCCGGAAGACCACCGGGTCGAAGCGATCTTCCTATGCCGACCCGAGGGCACCGTGGACCAGCTCGGCGGCCACGCCGAGGACGACGCGCAGGCCGGCCTGGAATGGGTGGAGCTGGAGAAGGTGACCGGCCTCAACCTGCTGCCTCAGGGCCTGCGCCCCCTGATCGCCGACCTCGCGCACGGCGAGCTTCCCGCCCGCTATCTCGGCGACCTCGCCTGACCCCATGGCGACGATCGACGGCCGCGTCCCCGAAGGCGCCACCGAAATCAGCACCGGCCAGGCCAACACGCGTCTGGTACATCGGCGGACGCGAGCCGTACGTCCTCAAGCACTACAGCGATCCGGCCCGCGCCGCCAACGAAGCCGCCGCCCTCGCACTCCTCACCCACCACCGCGCCCCCAGCCCCCACCTCCTCGACGAAGATCTGGAAGCCCGGCCAGCCTGGACCGCGCAGAGCGCAGTGCAGGCCCAACCCGTACGCGCCGACAGGTTCCTGGACGACCTCGTCGACCCGCTCGCCCGGGTACACGCCATCGGAGGAACCCACGTCGGACGTCTCGCCGGAGCCACCCGCCACCCCACATGGCGCGACTACCTCCACGACCGCCTGAACCTCTACACAGCCGCAGCACCCGATCTCGCTTCTGTCGCAGCAGCCCTCCGCCGAGACCTCGACCGAGTGAACCTCGACGCCGAACCACGGCTGCTCCACCACGACCCGGCCACACCGCATGAACGGTCGCGGAGGTACGAACGCTAGAGCTCGGTGGCGGATTTACCGTCGGTGGGTTGATAGGTGACCCAAACGGACGGGTTCTGTGAGTCCTGCAGGCGCACTGCTACCAGATCTCGGTAGTGCCGCGCCCACCGGTCGAAAATCCAGATCGCCATGCGCTCGAGCGACATGTTCGGGATGCGCATTACGCCGTTGAGGTCCTGGCCCCACATCCGGCCGGCCCACTCCTGCAAGGCAGAGCCGAACTCGGTGTGTTTGACTGCGCGATCGGCGTCCGTATGGTCGGGCGTCAGCTGCAGCTCGAGGACGGCGCGGACGGTAATGCCGTGGGGACGATGAGCGTAGTGCCAGCTTGGAAGCGCCGGGTTCTCACAGGTTCCGGTGATCTCGCACTCGATGTCCATGTTGATAGTGGTCGTCACGTCGGCCTCCAGATCCGCGAAGCACGACAGTACCCAGCGGTGGTGTGGCTACACGTGCGAATGCGGGAAGTGGCGAACACCCGGGCGCGGCGGTGAGCGGAACCGGATGGCGGCGGGCGACGACTCGTCGCCCGCCGCCATGACCAGCTATACCGGGCCGGGGATTCCGGGTCAGGTGGTCCGCAGAGCCTCGGCAATGAGGGCCCGGGCATCGTCGCCGTACACGGCGCATTCGTGGAGCCGGTCGAAGGCACGGTGGAAGACCGGGACGCGGTGGTCGCTGATCGTCTCGCCTCCCCGGTATCCCTCGACCTCGACCCGTGTGCCGTCGAAGATCCCGAAGCCGTCGCCCGGGTAGACGGTCAGCCTGGCCCTGGCCGGGATGATGCCGAGGGTGAGGCCCGGCCAAGACAGTGTTTCCAGCAGGCGTTCGAGCTGCCTGCGCATGACGGCGGGTTCACCGATGCCGGTGAGGAGGGCCTGCTCGCCGAGCAGCACGTGGTAGGTCCGGCCGCCGGTGCCGATGTACTGGGCGCGGGCGACGCGTTCGGCGGCGCCGGCTTCGATGTCGCGCGGGACATCGTGTAGGTCGACGACCAGGCGCAGGACCTCCTCGGCGTATTCGCGGGTCTGGAGGTTGCCCCAAACGAGGTCCGGGCTGTAGCCGTGGTAGTGCAGGGTCTGCTCGACGAGCTGGCGGAAGGCCACCTGGGTGGGGCCGGTGCCCTGTGCGAGCAGAGCGGGCCAGTTCGGGGCAGCGGCAGCGGTGTCGGACATGCGGCTCCTTGGTGGTGGGTGCGGTGTCGAGGTCGGTTGCTCGGGCGGCCTGGCCGGGCCGGAAGGGCGCCGGTGAGGGAAGGCCGGTTGGCGGTCAGCCAGTGGCTGCCGGCTGCCGGGCACTGGTGGCACCTCCGGTGAGCGCGATGGCCGCCACCGGCTCCCATGACAGCTCCCAGGCCGTCTCCCCATCGGGACGGGGCTGCTGTTGGAAGAGCACGTCGAGCAGCTGCACGGTGCCGAAGCGGAAGGGAGCGTGACTTGGGGAGATCCGCCGAAGTACCGCCTGCAGGGCGTCGGAGGACGCCTCGGCCCAGGCGTACCCAAGCGAGACGTGGGGCCTGCCGCCGTCGTGGAGGAGCGCGCCGGGCCCGCGGACCTCGCGGATGGCATCACGAACGTGCTCTCGCAGCTCGACCAGGGCGTCGTCGGGCGTCAAGTCCAAGAACGCGCCGAAGCGGTTGGCGACCGGGGAGCCAGCCAGGACGTCCAGCGGGCCGGTGCCGGACAGGTGGGCGCGCAGCGCCGTGACGAGTTCGGCGCGTTCCTCGGCTGTGATCTTGTCTGAGGTGGTGTCTGCGACCATCTCGATGGTGCAGTGCAGTGTGCCGTCGACCATCGGGGTGATCGGGAAAGGACGCATCGCGTCGTAGCAGGCGCCGACCAGGCGGGCCAGCTGACGGTCGGCGTGCAGGTCCGGACAGGCATACACGTGCAGGACGCGGGCGGCGTTGGGCCAGGACTTGCCCTGGAACTTCGGAGTGAACTTCTCCATCGTAGGCATCTCCCTCATTCGGTGCGGGCGCACGGGGTCAGGACTGGCCGAGGTTGGCTGCTGGGACGGGCCTGCCGGTGAGCTGCTGGGCTCGGCGGGGCAGGTGCGGGGCGAGTTCGGGGTGGGCGCCGCGGCCGGTGACCTGGAGAAGCTGAGCGAGGGCGACGAGTTCGCCGATCCGTCCCTCGGGGGTGTCGAGGACGTGGGTGAACTCGCTGCGGATGCGGGCGGCCGTGGCGGGCTGGGGGAGGGTGTAGGCGTGGAGCAGGCCCACGTCGTAGCCGGTGGGGAGCAGGCCCCACCCCTCCCAGTCGAGGATCACGAGGGGCTCGGGCGTGAGGTTGCCCCAGTGGAGGTCCCCGTGCCCCGTGGTCCAGGAAGTGATCGTGGGCACGGGGATGCCGAGGAAGCGGGTGAAGTTGCGGTCGATCCACTGCTGCCGTACGGCTTGCCGGTCGGTTGGCACCGTCGCGGTGGCAGTGAGTGCGCTGCCTAGGTCTGCCCACCAGGAGCGGGGCAGGTCGACGTCGCCTGTCAGGACCGGTCCGCCGGATTGGAGCGCCGGCTGGGCGATGTACTCGGACAGCTCGGCCCGGTAAGCGATGGCGTCGTCGGTCCACTCGGTTACGTCGTGCAGGCGAGGCCGGGGAACGGAGCGGGGCAGGGCGCAGTCCGCGGCGGCAGTGCCCTCCCACAGGCGGGCGTTGCGCTTGTCGGCAGGAGCACTGACCAGCCGCAGCCACCACCGGCCGGCTCGGCGCCCCAGAGTTCGGCCCTGCCACCCCCAGGCTTCCGGCCCGGACGCGGTCACGGAGAAGGCACGGGCAGCTTGCTGGTGCCGACTGCGCATCCGCTCCTGGTCGGACGTCTGGGCTGGCGGCGCGAACACTGCCCGCCGGGCATTCGAATCGGTCATGCGGACCGTCCCAGAAGACGCTCCACTCCGGCGTCCAGCAGCTGTCGGCCTGCGTCCTGCCCGACTTCATGGGCTGACGTCGAGGGGCCGGACGCGCAAGCGCGCAAAGGGTCGCCGCCAGTCGGGTCGAGAATGGCGGCGTGCACGGTGACGACTCCCGACTCGGCGTCGAGGGTGGCGTGGGCGGAAGCGGCCGTCAGGCACCCGCCGTGCAGCGTGGCGAGAGCGGCCCGCTCGGCGTCGAGCAGGATCCGGGTGGGGCCATGGGTGAGGGGTGCGAGCAGCTCCCCGGTGGCGGGGTCGTCGGCACGGTGCTCGACGATCACGGTCCCCGCGCCGGCCGCGGGCAGCCACACGGTGGGGTCGAGGACCTCGGACGCCCGGTCCTCATAGCCAAGGCGGCGCAGCCCGGCCAGGGCAGCGATCATCACGTCCGCGCCGAGCGTTCCCTCGTCCAGCTTCGAGAGCCGGCTGTCGGCGTTGCCGCGGATCGGTACCTGTACGAGCTTCGGGTGGAGGGCTTTGAGAAGGGCTGAGCGCCGGGGTGCGCTGGTTCCGACCCTGGCGCCGGGCGGGAGTTCGGCGAGCGTGGCCGCGGGATGGCCGGCAGGGAGGACGAGGGCGTCGCGGGTGTCCTCTCGGGGCAGGACCGCTCCGATGATGATGCCGGGGGACCGGTCGTGCGGGCCGGGTACGTCCTTGGCGCACGCGATCGTGGCCTGGACGAGGTCGTCGAGGAGGTACCGGTCCGCGTTCCGGGTGAAGGCCCCTTTCCCTCCGATCGCCGAGAGCGGGCCGCGGTGCCGGTCGCCCTCGGAGACGATCTCGACGATGTCGAGGACCGCCTCCGGGTAGCGGGCGCGGAAGGCGTCGCCGAAGCGGTCGGTCTGTTCCAGGGCCATGGGGCTGGGCCGGGTCCCCAGCCGGACGGTGGTGAGGGTGGTGCTGCTGGTCATGAGGGTCGGGCTCCATCGGCGGTTACGGGGTGGGCGGGCGAGATACGGCTGAGGGCGGCCCGGAGGACCGCGTGCGCCGGCAGGGCACTGGTGTCGATGACGTGGCCGTCGGCGTGCATCCACGCAGCGGCAGCGGCGTAGTCCACCGTCCTTCGCCGCCGGTACGCACGCACGGCCTCGCTACGGGTCTCGTCTCCCGGGAACTCCTCGCTCGCGTCGATCCGGGCTTTCAGCTCGTCCGGTTCGACGTGGAGGACGAGATGGACGAGCCCGGGCGAGCGGCGCAAGGGCGTGAACACTTCTGCGGCATAGGAGGGATTGAGCACGGTCATGGGCACGAGGACGTGACCGCTGGTGTGCGTGGCGATCTCGCTGATGTAGGCCGTGGTCAGGCGCCGCCAGGCCGGGTAATCCTGGTAGTCGCGGAGCTTTCCGGGGTACCCGGCCAGGGTGCGGCGCAGCAGGTCACCGATCTCCTCCGGGTCGGCCACCACCGACCCGGGCAGTGCCTGATGCAGGCTGGCCGCCAGGGTGCTCTTGCCGCTGCCGAAGGCCCCGTTGATCCAGGTGATCACTGCTCGTCGGACCTCCCTTCGGCTGTGTTCCGTCCAACCGCGGGGCCGGGAGCCTCGTCACGGCCGGGCCAGGAGACCACGATGCGGCAGTCGTTCTTCTCCACGACGTCTCCGGCGGGGAGCGCGGAGTCGGGGGTACCTGCGGGCATCACCGTCAGCCGGGGCGTGGCCTGGCCCCGAAGGTCGCGGTCCCAGGTGTGGACGGCGGCGGCCAGAGTGTCCGCGGCGGCCTTGCCGTCCGGCCCGAAGCCCTGGACTCCGAACTCCCACGTGGACGTGCCGTCGGCCTCGTCGAGCTCACGCCGCTCCGTCATCAGGCAGGCCAGCGAGCGACCGAGGACAATCGCTTCGGCACCCGACCGCTTCGGCAGCCGCACCGGCCCCGGCCGGTCCGGATCCCCCTCCATCCGGCAGAACCCGGGCAGGGAGGTGGCCAGCCACAGCTGCAGGTCCTCCAGCGTCTCCCCGCCGCGCACCGTCACCCCGGTCCACAACTCGGTGCCGCCCGCGGCCAGGGCGCGGTCCAGGCCGTCGAGCGCGGCAGGCGGGGTGTCCTCCCAGCGGATGCCGTAGCCAGTGTCCCCGAGCGGGGCCGCGGTCTCGTCCCACCGGCCGGCACCCTGCATGGGAACGAACCCGCACGGGCTGATCTCCGTGGACACCAGTGCCGGGTCCTCGTTGCCGAAGCCGACGGCCCGCGTGAACCCGCCGATCCGCAGGGGCAAGACCAGGTGCCCGCCTTGCGCGAGTTGGCTCGTCCAGTGCCGCGCCACGTCGTTCGAGGCGACCGTCACGATGATGGCGTCGAAGCCGTCCGCTGGGATCAGGTCTCCGGGGGCTCCGTGGGTGCCGTCGCCCAGGACGGCCCGGACCCGGCCGGCGTACCCGGTCTCGGCTAGGAACCGCTCCGTACGCGCATGCACGTACGGGTCGATCTCCACACACACCACCGACCCCTGAAGACCCACGAGTTCGGCGATCAGGCAGGCGTTGTAGCCACCGCCCCCGATCTCCAGCACGTTCGCTCCCGGCCGGAGGTTGGCGCGGCGCAGCATGGCAGCCTGCATCTCGGGCTGGGACACCGAGCTCATCGACCGCCCCGTGCTCTCGTCGAACACGGTGGCCACCGCCTCGTTGGCGTACGCCCGGGAGAGCGACTGCTCGGGGAGGAAGGCGTGACGGGGCACCGTCGTGAACGCCCGCCGCAGCTCCGGAGTGTCGGTCCAGCCGGCCTCGGTGAGGTCTTCGACCAGCTGCTCGCGAAGCCGGACCGCCGCAGTCGGTTCGCCGAACTTCAGCGGCACGCCTCCGGCGGGCCTGGGCGTGTGGTGCGCGGGCGGGACGTCGAGCAGCAGGCCCGGCCACACCACGTTCAGCGCCTGCGCCGACGCCGTGAACAGCGGCTGAGGCAGGTTCCGCACGGCGAAGGGGGTGTGCCACTCCCACCGGGTGATCAACTCCGGCTCACGGACAGTCGGCTCGCCGGTGAAGTCGGTGAGGCGGGCGATCTCGGTGACCCGGGTGAATCCGTGCGTGGAGTCGCAAAACGTGCCCAGCAGGAGCACCGACTCCGGCCGGGCGTGCAGGCCCGCCTCCTCCGCGAGTTCGCGTACCGCTGTGCCCTCGAAGGCCTCGCCCGGCTCCACCTTGCCGGCTGGGAGTTCCCACACGGCGCGGGAGGGGTTCCAGCCGAGGAGGACCTGCCCGCGGTCGTTGGTGACCACCGTGGCGACGCCGGCCATCGCGGACGGCTTCGGGGTCCGCTTCTCGCTGTAGGCGACGGGATCGGTTTTGGGCCCGCGCAGCAGCAGGACGGTGAGGTCGCCGGCCTCGATGCGCTCGGTGTGCTGCCAGCCGTCGGCGAGGAGGTCGATCTCAGTGTCATCCAGGCAGATCCCGCGCAGCTCCTCGGGGTGACGGTCGGCGTGCGGGGTGATCACGCACAGGGTGCCGTCCTCGTCGAGGAGGGCAGCGAGTTCGGCAACCGTGCGGGTGCGGTCGGGCAGGTGGGCCAGCGCCCGACGCATGGTGATCAGCCGATAGCCGCCGGAGCCGGCCGGGGCGAGGGAGGAGAGGTCCCCGCTGGTCAGGTCGAGGTGGTGGCAGCTGACCTGGTCCGAGGCCGCGCTGGCCTTGTCGACGGCGGACTGGGCCCAGTCCACGGCGTCCACCTGGTACCCGGCGGTGGCGAGGAAGCGGGCGAGCCACCGGTCCCGCAGGCCACGTCCAGGGCCCGGGCCTCCTCGGCGCCTTCCGACAGGGCCAGGTGTTTGGTGAGGACGGTCTTCTCGGTGTCGCTCAGGGGGCGGAAGTCGCGGCCGGCCGCGTAGTGGGCGTGCCAGTCCTGTGCGGTGTGCGTGGTGCTCATGTGCTGCGGGGCTCCCTGTTCGTCGGTGGCTCAGGAGAGGTCGGAGTGCTGGGCGGCAGGTCCGTAGAGGGCTGTCGGCCGGTCGGTCATCAGGGCCCAGTAGCGGTCGCCGAAGGACCAGTGCCACCACTCGGTCGGGTAGTTGACGAGCCCGGCGGCGGTGAGCGCACGGCTGAGTGTGGCGCGGTGCAGCCGGGCTTGGTGGGGGAGGCCGTCGGCGAGGGTGTAGCAGCGCCCCCTGCTCTCCTCCGGGCTGGCATTGACGCGGGTGCCCATGTCGAGCTCGGTGCCGTCCGCGTTCACGAGGGTCAGGTCGACGGCCGCGCCGGCGCTGTGCGGGGCGATCTCGGGAGGCGACACGTACCGGTTCGCCTGCGCCCGCAGTTCCTCCGCCGGCCAGTCGACGTGGGCCGCGCGCAGCTCGGCCGCGTACTCCTCGAAGTACCGCTGCTGCAGGGCCGGCGGCCGGAACCCTTCGACGACGAGCAGGCGCAGCCCTTCGGGCAGCAGCAGCTGCGCCTGCAGAAGCCGGTCGAGAACACCGGAGCGCAGGTGCGCGAACGCGTTCGCGGGATCAGAGCGGCGGTCATCAAGGAGGAGCTCTCCGCCAGCGCGGACATCGGCCAGGGGCTCGCCGTTGTCCGCGACCGGGATGGCGGCGACCCTCGGGTCGGACATCAGGACGATGCTCATCTAGACCTCCCAGTCCCAGGTGTCGAAGTACGCCGGGATCCCGGCCTTGCGGGCGGCCATCACTGCCTCGAGCCGGGCGTGGTCGCGTCCCGGCATCAGGTCCTGCCACTCGGGGACGGCCAGGGCACGGACCTCGTCGTGCTCGTCCGGGTCCAGCACGATCCCCGCAAGCTGCCCAGGAGTGAGCCGGCCGCCGTCGAACACCCACCCAACGGTGGCCAGCGGCCAGTCCTTGCCCGGCAGCCCGAACACGGTGGCCAGGAGCTTCGGCGGCCCCTCCACGCGGAGGCCGGTCTCCTCCCGGCACTCCCGCACGGCGGTCTCCCAGGGGCGCTCGCCCGGTTCGGCCACGCCGCCCGGCCACTGCCACGGGTGGGTACTGGAGTAGGTGGCCCGCAGCTGGACGGGCCGGTCGTCCTCGTCGGTGAAGAAGACGGCCCCGAAGACCGTGGCCTTCGGCAGCGTCGCAGCGAACTCCTCCGGAGGCAGCCACTTCCGCTCGCTCACGACGCGTTCCCTTCGACGGACGGGAAGCGCGTCATTCGCATGAGTGCCGGGTCGGCCGCGAAGCCGAGCTGCTCGTACAGCGGGGCGGAACCGTCACTGGCATACAGCTCGTACAGGGTGACCCCGTCGTCCTCCAGGTGGTCGAGCAGCGCGGAGACCGCGGCCTTGGCGTAGCCGCGGCGCCGATGGGTGGGGTCGGTGGCGACCGCCTGGATCCGTACGGCCAGGCCTCTGGGGTACTTCGGGGCGGGAAGGACGGCGTGGACCAAGCCGAGGGCGCAGGTGGCGAGCCCGCCGACGGGGGAGTCGACGACGTACGCGCGGGCGTCACCGCCGTCCTGGAGGCGTAAGGCGAGCTGGTCGGCGCACCTGGTGAGCCAGGCTTCGTCGAGGGGTTCGCTCAGGATGTTCTCCGACCGCAGGCGGGCGATCTCGGCGGCATCGGCAGGGCTGGCGAGGCGGGGTTCAGGCACGGGGGTCCTTCCTTGAACAGGTAGAAGATGCAGACGGGCTAGGGATGCTGGGCGCGGAGTTGGCGCAGGGTGCGGTGGCCGCGCTCGGTGACCTCGGGGTCGTCGTGGCTGGTGCCGTAGGCGATGCCGGAGATGGCGTCGAAGGCGGCCTCGCAGTCCAGCCGCAGCTCCTCCGTGGGGGTGAGTGCTCTGCCGTACCCGTCGAGGAACGCGGCGCGCAGGTCCGGGCGGCCGGTCCAGGTGTCGCTCAGCCGCACCAGGTCCCGGGTCGCGGTGTTGTACTCGGACCGCTCGAAGTCGAACAGCAGTGGTTCACCGTCGCCGTCCAGCAGGATGTTGCGGTACTGCAGGTCCCCGTGCGTGGGCACGAGCATGGGCTTCGGAAGGTCCGCGTAAGCGCCTACGAGGGCGAGGACCAGTTCCTCGTCCCCGGCGGCCAAGTACGGGCGCGCCCCGTCCAGATGACGTTTGATCTTGTCCGCGGCCGTGGCGGCTGCGGCGGGCCGCTCGGGTGCGCTGCGGTGAAGGACGCCCACGAGACGGCCCAGGGCCTGCTGGACGCGCGCCTCGTCCGCAGCGCTGAGGATCATGCCGTGCAGCGGGTGGCCGGGCAGCGCGGTGACGACGACGGCCTGCCCTGCGGTGTCGGCGGCGACGAGACGGGGAGCGCGCGCCCCGAGGGCCGGCACCCATGACCGGTACGCGGCGACCTCCCGGTCATGGAACCGCGCCCCTCGGTGCCGCTTCAGGTACCAGGTGCCGCCCCCGGGCCCGGACAGCCGCCACACCCGGCTGCCGGTGCGCACCCAGGACACCTCCGTCGCCTCCTCGATCCTGCCGACGGCTTGCTCGGCGAACACCCGCAGTTCGTGCGGCAGCTCCACCCCACCGGCGGGCGGTCCGCTCAGCAGGCGGGTGCGGTCGGGGCCGTCCAGCCGGTGCTCGATGGCGTCGCCCGGCTGCTGGAAGTGCACGGCGGCGGGCAGATGGGCGCGGTAGGCGTCCAGACCGGCCCGGCAGTACGCCACCATCGGCGCGGGCAGGGCGTCCAGCGGGTACCAGTCCATGCCGTCGCACCGGTCCGGCTCCATGACCCGAGGCCGGCCCGACCAGCGGCGGACCTCGAAGAAGACGCCGATACGGGACCGGGATCCCACCGGTGGGCGGTGGTGGACGGTGACCGCCGCGGTCACGTCCTCCGCCTGAATACGCACGCCCGTTTCCTCCAGGGCTTCCCGGGTGACGGCCTCGACCATGTCCTCGTCGGGGTCAAGGTGCCCGGACGGCAGATGCCACAGGCCCGACGCATACACCGGCCCTGCCCGGCGCGACAGCAGCACCTCCGGGCCGCTGTCACCCTCGCGGCGCAAGATGAGGTGGACGTCGACCGGCACCGTGTGCCGGGCCACGCCGCTCACCGCGCAGCCCCGGGACGGCGGGCGAGCAGCACGGTGAACACGCCGTCCTCGTGCAGGGCCCCGTCCCGCGCGTGCTGCAGCAGAAGCGCCTGGGCCTGGTCCTCGAATCCGGCGTGGTCGGCGAACAGGTCGGGCCGGGCGAAGCTGGTGGATCTCAGGTAACCCAGGACGCTTCGGGGGGTCCACATGCGGTTGAAGGGAATGCGGTGCTCAACGATGTCGCTGAACGCGGATTCGGCGAGGTCGTCTTCGTAGCGGCGGCCGGGCTCACGGTAGGTGCCGGTGGCGCCGGCGCGGCGCTCTGCTCCGAGATGGGACTGGATCAGGCCCTGGAGCGCGACGGTCCATTCGGCCTGGTGGGTCCACAGACTGCCGTCGCCCATGATCGCGACGGCGGCGTGCGGCGCGGCCACCCGGTCGGCCATGGCCAGCACTGCCGGTCGGTCCATCCAGTGGAACGCCCGGCAGCAGGTGACCAGATCCGCCTGGTAGCCGGGTTGGGCGGGGGTGAACTTCTCGGCCGGGACGGCGTGCACGGTGGCGGTGCGCTCGCCCAGCTGGGGTTCGAGCTCGTCGAGCGCGGTGCGGAGCATCCCCTCGTCCGGGTCGACGAGGTCCAGGTGGGCCGCGGGAAGTAGGGCGGGCAGCATGGACAGGGCGACCTGTCCGGTGCCGGCGCCGAGGTCCAGCAGCGTGGGCGCCGCCGCGCCGGCCAGTTCCCGGGCCAAGAGCTGGACCCCCTGGTCGGGCAGTCGGGGGCGGTATCGGGCGTAGTAGTGGTCCACCGAGTCGAACAGGGACACGGGTCTCCGATCTCGTGGTGTGGGCGTGGCCGTCAGCTGCGGGTGTCGGGGACCTGGGGCAGCCAGGGCACGGCGGTCTCCCGGAAAGACTGGTTGACCGGGACCAGGTCGGGCGGGTTGCCGAGTGCGGAGAGGGTGACCGCGATGCTGGTGGCGCCGTCGTCCAGGGCGCAGACCTGGCTGCCGCAGCCCGGGCAGAAGCCGCGCCTGGAGTCCGGCCACGTGTAGTGCCACGACGGCTCGGCCCCGGACCAGGTCAGACCGTCGAGCGGGAAGGAGACCCACGACATCATCGGTGCCCCCGACAGGCTCTGGCAGTCCCGGCAACTGCAGGTGTGGGGGTAGTCGGGCTCTCCGGTGACCGTGAACTGGACCTTCCTGCACAGGCAGCCGCCCGACCGGGCAGCGGTGGAAGCCGGGGTGGATGAGGTCATGGGGTGGACTCCTTCGGCGACAGGGTGGGTTCGGGGGCTTGCGACGGGACGGTCGCTGCCGGCTGGAGGGCGGCGGGCAGCTGCCAGGACAACTCGGCCGGCCCGCTGCCGGCGCTGACCCACTGGGTTCCGTCCGGTTCGAGGTGCAGCCGGTAGGAGGACGGCGATCCGGCAGCCTGCCATCGGGTGGCGGTGTCCTGGATCTCCGCCCAGATGTCGCGGGGCCCGCAGACCATGACCGTCCACGACCCGAAGCCGCCCGGCCTGGCAGTGACCCACGACCCGCAGTCCGGGGCCCCGATGACCAGGTGGTCGGCAGCCCAGTTCCGTACGAGCCCGGGGTGCAGGTGGTCCAGGGCCAGCCACAGACCGCGGGCATCATCCGGCGGCAGGCCTGCGTGCGTGGTGCGGGTGCTGCCCCTGTCCGCGGCCTCGATCCGGCTCCGCAGACCGGGCTTCAGGTACAGCTGGCTCCAGCCGTGGCCCGCCCGGTGCCCGAGCCGCACCGCTTCCAGACGGGCCGTAACACGCCCGCTGCCGGTCCTGGTGAGGACGGCCAGGCCCGGCCAGGACGGCGAGGACGTCGACAAGGTCGCCAGCGCCAGCCCGCCGGCGGACAGCTGCTGCGGCCAGGCCTCCGGTACCCGGGTGACCGCGTACGACACGAAGATCCGGTCGTAGTCGGCTTCGGCAGGCCAGCCGTTCTGCCCGTTCCCCGTCACGGCCGTAGGCCGGTGGCCGAGCAACGCCAGCCGCTCGCGGGCGGCGGCGGTGACGTGCTCGTCCCGGTCCACGGTGACCACCCCGGCATCACCTGCGATCACGCACGCGACGGCCGCGGTCACTCCCGCACCGGTCCCGACGTCCAGGACCCGCTGACCCGGCCGCAGTCCGAGACGCTGCAGGAGTGCGACGGTCATCCCGGCCGTGCTGGACATCGCCGTCATCGACCCGCCCGACCTCGAGCCCGGCACCCGGCCGAGGACCGGCTCGCCGTCGTGCTGGACCAGCACGCTCTCCCCTCCATACAACAGCCCGAGCAGTTCCTCCCGGTCCTCGGGCACTCCCCAGTCGAGCAGGTCCCAGCGCGGCGGAGTCTCGTCCGGCCCGCTGCGCCGCACGTACGCCTGCGGCATCAACACCTCCCGCCGCACCGCGAGGAACGCGTCCCGGACCGGCCCCGCCCGGAGATGGCCAGCAGCCTCCAGGCCGGCGACCATCTCCGCCCGCGCGGCTGCCGCCTTCTCCTCAAGGGCGACTCCGGCATGGGCGGGGGGTACGAGAGGATCGAGCACGTACGACTCCTTCGGCAGGGGGGACGGGGGCTGAGGGCGGGATGCACGGGGTGGTCAGGTCCACCCGAGCTCGGTGTAGGGGCGGCCGGCTCGGATGCCTTCGATCGCGGCCCGGGTGTAGGGGACGATCGGCTCGGGGAGGGCGTCGGCGGGCCACCAGTCCCAGGAGAGGCACCGGTCCGGCTCCCGGACCTGGGGTGTTCCTGTCCACTGGCGGGCGCGGAAGACGAATCCGATTCTGGGCTGGTCTCCGGGCTTGTCGACCATGTGCACCACGTGTGCGAGCTCGACGTCGCCTGGGTTGATGAGCAGTCCAGCTTCTTCCTGTGCCTCGCGGACCAGGCAGGCCACGGCGGACTCCTGCTCGCAGTGCCCGGCGAGGAAGTGGTGGGTGCCGCCGGCGTACGCGGAGCCGGGGTGTCGCAGGCCGAGCAGGACCCGGCCGTCGCGTTCCAGGTAGAGGTGGACGCCGACGATGTGCGGAACGCTGGTGCTGCCTGCCTTCGGCCGGTCCGGCGCGGGGGCTCCGTCCCGGGGCGCCGTCGTGCTGCGGGCGGCGTGCTGGGCGTGCCGGCGTACGAGCTCCAGGGTGGAGGGACTGAGCCGCAAGCGCTCCATGGCGTCGGGGCGGAACCAGGCCAGCATCACGCCCTCGGTGAGCGGCAGGCGGGCGGGATCGCCGTTCCACTGGGCGGTGAACACCTGCACCGGCACAGTCAGGCCGTCCGTGCCGGTGGCGAGCTCGACGGCGAACGGCTCCACCAGGTCCGGCTCGAGCCCGGCTTCCTCACGCAGTTCACGACGGACGGTGTCCTCGAGCGAGGTGTCGCCCGGCTCGCGGCCTCCGCCGAGCAGCGCCCAGGCCCCGGGTTCCCAGATGCCGGGGAGGTTGTCGCGCAGGTGCAGCAGGTAGCGGCCGTTCCCGTCGTGGATCAGCGCCGAGGCGTTGACCGGCTCGATGCGGCCGTCGAGCCTGGACGCGGTGAGCTTCGCCCGTAGCTGCGGGGCTGTGACCTGGTCGAAGGCGGCCCACTGTGGGGCCGAGACCTCCTCCGGCTGCACCGTGACCTTGACGTCTCTGTCCACCAGCTGGAAGACGAAGCGGAAGTCCCAGTGCTGGTGCGCGGCCTCGCCCTTGGCAGGGTTGGCGTCGATGTCGAAGACATCGATGTCGATGGGCAGGCTCCCGTAGGTGGCGGTGGCGCACAGGGCGCCGGGCGGGATGCCAGCCTCCTCGTGGATCTCGCGCAGCGCCGTCTCCAGCAGCGAGCGATCATCTGCCTCGACGTGCCCGCCGGGTGCCAGCAGGAGCCCGAAGGTGTTGTGGTGGACGAGCAGGACCCGGCGGTTGTGGTCGACGACGACCGCGCTGCACGTGATGAGTCCCGGCAAGGTCGAGCGGCTCGTGGGCTCGGCGTCTTCGTCTAGCAGTCTCAACAGAGGTGCCAGCAGCGGCACTTCCGCCGGGCTCCGTTCCAGGTAGGCGGTGACGAGATCGCGGATGTGCGAGCGGGAGGGCGGCAAGAGGGGCCTCACAGGTCGGTGGGACGGCGGGATGGAGGAGTCGGCGACGCTCACGGGTGCGGGTCCGCTCCGGCGGCATCAGCGGGCGGAGGGACACCTCGGGCGAGGGCGGAGTCGCCGAGGGGAGGTGCGGGGACGGGCATCGCGGTCAGGAGGCTGACCGGGGAGCGCCAGAGCACGATCACCGGCAGCACCAGCACCAGCGCCCCGACGGACAGAGCGGTACGAGCCCCGAACGCCGTGGCCAGGGCGCCGCCGGCCAGGGCCGCGAACGGCTTGCTCCCGGAGACCAGCCAGGTCGACGTCTGCTGCGCCCGCGCCCGCAGGTGGGTCGGGCAGATCTGCTGGCGCACCGACCTCTGGGTGGTCCCAGCCACCGCCGCGGCGGCGAGCTGAAGGCCGCCCGCCGCGGCGAGGACGGCAAGCCAGACGGGCCCCGGCCGGGCCAACAGCAGCGGCACGCCCGCCACTGGACACGTCGCGAACCCGGCGAGCAGGGTGGGGCCGGGACCGAACCGGGCTGCGACCCGCGGCGCTGCCAGGGCGCCGGCGAACGCGCCCGCCCCGGAGACACCCATCACGACCCCCAGCCCGGTCGGTCCCGCCTCCAGCGCGGTCAGCAGGTAGTACGCAAACAGCGCGCCAGTCACACCGACGCCCACACCGGTCAGGGTCAGCGCGACCACGAGGTCCCGGACCAGTGGAGTCCGCGCGGTATAGGCCAAGCCCTCCCAGATCTCCCCGGCCAGCCGACGCCTGGGCCTCCCCTCACCCGCTGCCGGCTGGCCGGGCTCCGGGATCCGGGCCGCGCAGCAGGCGGACACCAGGTACGACAGGGCGTCCAGCCAGAAGGCCTTGGCCGCGCTGATGGCCGCGACGACCGCGGTGCCGAGGTAGGTCCCGGCCGTGTCCGCGGCCCCGAACGCGGCACCCACCCGGGCGTTGGCCCGGTGCAGCAGGGCCGGTTCCACCAGCTGCGGCACGATCGCGATGGCCGCCGCCTGGTGCAGCACGGTCACCGCACCCAGGACCAGCGCGACCGCGTACAGCACGGACATCGACAACATCCCGGCCAGCGCTGCCACGGGAACTACCGTGACGACAGCAGCACCGGCGAGGTCGGTGCCCACCAGCAGAGCCCGCTTGGCGTACCGGTCGACGATGCCGCCGGCGGGGAGGGCCAGGAGGAAGGTGGGCAGGTGGGCCAGGGAGGCGAGCAGAGCGGCTTGCCCGGCCGTCGCGTCCAGTTCGAGGACGGCCAGGGTGGGCAGGGCCACCAGGTGCACCGATGTCCCCACCAGGCCAGCGGACTCCCCGCCGAGGTACAACCGGAACCCTGTCCCAAGTACCGGTGCCCTCTTGCGGACGGAAGGCCGGGGGCGGGGCAGCGTCACCACAGATCCGCCTCCGTCAGCAGCCAGCCCGCGGGCAGGGCATCGGGAACGGGGACAGGCGGACGGCACTCGGCCTGCGAGCTGTTCTGCGGTCGGGCCTCGTCCCGTCCCGATGCCGGGCGGACGTTCACCCCGCTGGTCTGTTCCTGGGGCGCGGCGGCGGTCATGCGTTGTCCTGGGCGCGCAGAGTGTCGTGGTCGCCGGCGGACTGGGTGGGGATCGTGGCATCGAAGGCAGCGGCTTGGACGAGGTAGGCGTCGCGGAAGTCCCCCGTGCCCGTAGCCGGGTCCATCAATTCCTCCCAGGTGCCCGACTCGGCGACCCGGCCGTCCTTCAAGACGTGGATGAGGTCCGCCTGGCGCACGGAATGCAGGCGGTGGGTGATGAGCACGATTGTCTGCCCGGTGGTGGCGGCCAGGGCCCTGATCTGGTCGAAGACCCGCTGCTCGGCGACCGCGTCCAGGGCGCTGGTGGGCTCGTCCACGATCAGGATCTCGGCCTGCCGGTACTTGGCCCGTGCGATGCCGATGCGCTGCCACTGGCCGCCGGAGATCTGGTGCCCGCCGCGGTAGCCGCGAGCCAGCAGCGTGCCGAGCCCGCGAGGCAGGCCGCCCAGGACCTCGTCGGCACCGGAGAAGCCGGAGGCCTCCTCGACCGCCGGGTCGTCGATGGCCTGACCGGGCTGCCCGATACCGACGTTCACCCGGAACGTGAAGGGCCAGTGGTAGAAGTCCTGCGACATCAGCGCGACGCGGCCGAAGACCTGGTCGCGGTCGGCGGTACGGGCATCGACGTCGTCCCACCAGATCGTGCCGCTTCCCTCGTCCGGAAGGTAGAGGCCAGCGAGGAGTCTGACCAGGGTGGACTTGCCGGAGCCGTTCTCACCCACCAGCGCGATGATCTTCCCCGTCGGGAACGCCAGGGACACCTCGCGCAGCGTGGGCTCGGGCAGGGACTGGCCGCTGCCGGGGTACGTGAAGGTGACCTTCTCGAACCGGACTTCCCGCAGCTGCTGTGGCAGCGGGTCCCCGCCCACGGGGATGGCCCGGGTCTTCGCCTCTCGGCACAGCCGCTCGAAGTCGGCGACGAACAGGGACTCCTGGTGCAGTTCGGTGACCTGGAGTACCAGGCTGTCGAGGCTGGCGGCGCCAGTGCGGATGGCCAGTACCGCCGTGCCGGCGACGGCGAGTTCCATCGCTCCGCCCCAGAGGAGGGCACCCAGGGCGCCGTAGGTGAGGAGGGTGGCGAAACCGCCGGCACCGTCGGCGGCGAGCCCGATTCGGGCAGCGCGGCGGGCCAGCCGGGTCTGCTCGCGTTCACTCGTCTCGGCCATCGTGCGGAAGTGCCCGAGTAGGAACGGGCCGACGCCGTGGACGCGGACCTCGGCCGCCGCTTCCTTCTGGGTCAGCAACTGGCCGAGCAGGTGCCCGGCGCGGGCGTGCTGGACGAAGGCGTGGAAGGAGATGTACCGCTGGCGGGAGATCATCAGCGAACTCCACGCACTCGGCAGCGTCATCAGCACCAAGAGCGGCAGCAGCACCGGGTGCAGAACGGTGAGCACGCCGGCCGCAGCGATCAGCGACACCGCGGAGTTCAGGGTGTTGGTGCAGTACCGGATCATCCGCCGGGCCGAGTCAGCGCCGTAGCGGGCGGCGTCCAGCAGCCGGTGGAACTCGTCGTCCTCGATCGCCGACAGCTCTGTGCGGTACACCAGGCCGAGGTACTGCTCGGTGGCGACTCGCTGCACCTTCGGCTCCAGCGCCCCGGTGGCCGCCGTCGAAGCCGAGCGTAAGAGCGACCCGAGGAACGCCGTGACGGCCACGGCCGTAAGCGCGGGCAGCGCCTGAGTCAGGCGGTCGTTGGTGCTGCCGGCCGCGAGGACGTGGCCGAGCACGCTGTTGACCGCGACGAGGCCGACCGCCTGCGCGATGCCCCGCCCGGCCTCCGAGGCCAGGACCACGCGCAGGGCCCGTGCGTCGGCGAGGTGGGCGAGCCGCAGGCCGGTCCCCGCCAGATGCGGGAGCTGCCGTGCCATTGTCCAGAGCCCGAGCTTGAGCCAGGCGCCCTCGTGCTGGTCCCAGCCGATGTCGTAGGCCAGCTCGCCGCCGAAGAGGAGCCGCTCGGAATCCGACACCCCCGCGGTGCCGGATCCGCTTGCCGAGTCCTTGCTCACGCAGCCCTCCTGAAATCCGGTCGTGAGCCGCGGCAGCAGGCAGATGCGGCGTCAACACGACCCCCACCCGCAGGGCGCAGGCGCGGGGCAGGCGCGTGATGTTCGATTAATAGGAGAGTGTCGAGGTGCTTCGGCAGGAGATTCACGGGGTCCTCCGGATGGGCGCACGACTGGTACTGGTGCTCTAAGAACGGCTCCGATCCGGGTCCGTCACGGCCGGATCGGAGGCAAAACGGGAACGAATGTTCTCGTCCGGCTGGGTGGGCTTGGCGCGTCTGGGGCGATGGCGTTGAAACTCGCTCGAACAGGGGCGTGTCACTCGGGCGGAGGATTGCCGACCAAGTGCGTACGCCGGACCGGCTCGGACACCTGGGCGACTTAGGGGACCGACAGGCTGTCTCTGATCACGCGGTCGCTCCGATGCAGTGCCGTGTCCAAGGCGCTACGCAGGTGCGCGGGCACGGCGCCGGAGCCCAGAGCACAGGCTGCGACGAGGTCGTGGCAGTCCTGGAGCTGTCTCGGGGCGGCGAGCTCGGTGAACAACGAGTTGTCCAGGACTTCGCGGGCGGCGGAGCCATCACGTGTACCGACGATGCCCCGGTGCAGCTCGTTCGTGATGCGGTAGGCGGCCGGGCTTGCCGGGGAGGCGATGGTGTCCAGGGCTGTGAGGCGCAGGCGGGTATCGAAGACCGTCATGCCCTGCTCGGCGGGGACGGCACTGAGCGCGGCTTCGAGTTCGCTCTCCGCGCTGTGGTCCAAGCCCGTGCAGGCACGGAGGCATAGGGCGTGGAGGCAGGAGGTGACGGCGTGCTCCCACGGCTCGCCGGCGGCCGTGTCGGCG
The DNA here is from genome assembly GCF_057371075.1 of Streptomyces sp. WAC03905. Lineage (NCBI taxonomy): Bacteria > Bacillati > Actinomycetota > Actinomycetes > Kitasatosporales > Streptomycetaceae > Streptomyces > Streptomyces sp. WAC03905. Next base: position 959,386 of record NZ_JBXYDZ010000003.1, on the reverse strand, counting down.
ATGAGGGCGGCGGCGTGCTCGGTGTCGCCGCTGGTGAGGGCCGTGACGACGGCGATCTGTCGGCCGTCGAACATCCGCTTGCCGATGCCTTGATGTTTGTGGGTGTGCGCGAGGGCTTCGGCCCACCGGCCGCTGCCGGTGAGGGTGCGTGAGCCGTCGGCGAGGAGGACTCGCCACAGCCAGGCGCGTACTTCTTGCCGGTCGTCTCCAGACTGGATCAGGTCGGCTGGGATGTGCACCTCGTCGAATCGGTCGGCGGTGCCGTTCGTGACGGCGTCGAAGAGGCGCAGAAGACGGTTGCGTCCTTCGTCGGGGTGTCCGGCCCGGATCTGCAGGCGGGCCAGGTTGACGATGGGCTCGAGGGCGCGGATCGCGGCCGTGGCGGGGAGTGGGGTTGCGTGCAGGTAGGCGTCGGCGTGCTGGTGGCACAGCTGGCGCGCGAGGTCAGGAAGTCCGACGTCGCTGGCGATCAGGGCGGCCTGGTTGTAGACGGCCGAGGCGAGCCCCTGGTCTGTGCGGGCGGCAGCGGTCTCGGAGAGCGTTGCGAGGGACTGGATGCGGTCGGGGAGGGGAAGGCAGGCGGGCCGGAACCGTGAGACGAGGGGGAAGCGTCGGGCTAACTGGCCGTGCGGGTCCATGAAGTTCTCCGAGGGGGCAGCCCGACGTGTGGTGCCCGCCGCCGGAGATGTGGGCGGCGGGCACCACACGGTCAGGGGAGTACGGTCAGTTGAAGTCGATGACGATCCGGTTCAGGGGCGTGTCGACGGTGAACTGGCCGGGACGTTCCTCGGGAACCGGCGCCTGGAGGGATTGGAGCTCGAAGCCGGCCTCGCGGCTGCGGTAGGTGCGGTCCCAGGTACGGATCGCCTCAGCGACCTGGGCAGCGAGCTCGTCGCTGCCGGGGCCGTGGCCGATGACGCCGAACTCCCACAGCTTGCCGCCCTCAGGGGTGGTCTGGTCGGAGAGGCGCCGGGCGAGGTAGGTCAGGGCGCCCTTGTCGATGACCGCAGTGGAGGAGGGGTAGGGGTCCTCGGTGAGGGTGGTGCCCGTCGCAGCGGCCGGGAACAGCATCCTGATCAGGCCGGAGTCGAAGGAGCAGCTGACGAAGAGCTCCATCCACTCGGGCGATTCCATGGCGCGGACCGTCATCCCGGTCCACTCCTCGACCCGCGGTTCTTCGAGCACGCGGGCCAGCGCCTCGGCGTCGATGGACGTCCCGGCCGGCGCCTGCAGTCGTACGGTTCCGTCTGCGGTGAGGGGGACGATACGCCGGTCGTCGTCCGCGATGCCGCGGCGCAGGGGCATGAAGGTGTTCATCTCGCTGCCGAGCGACACCCACCGGCCGTCTCGGCGTTCGTAGACGATGGAGCGGGAGACGCTGCCCTTGATGCGTTGGGGAACGACGAGCCGCCCGCCGGGGGCGAGCTGGTCGAGCCAGGCGTGCGGGATGCCGTGGGCGCCGACAGTGGCGATGATCCGGTCGTACGGCGCCCCGTCGGCGTAGCCGACGGCTCCGTCGCGGGTCAGTGCTTCGACGTTCGTGTACCCGGCGGCGGCCAGGTGCGCGCGGGCGCCGTCGACGAGGTCGTCGTCGACGTCGATGGTGGTGACGTGACCGGTGTCGCCGACGAGGTGGGCGATGAGGGCGGCGTTGTACCCGGTGCCGGCGCCGAGTTCGAGGATGCGCTCGCCGGGCTGGGCGTCGAGCTGGTCGAGCATGAGGGCGACCACGGCGGGCTGGGAGGCGCAGGAGATGGACGTGCCGTCGGTGTCGTACTTCACGTGAACCGGCTGGTTGGCATAGGCCTCCTGAAGCGAGGCGTCGGGCACGAACAGGTGCCGTGGCACGGTGCGCAGCGCGGCTTCGGCCGCCGGGTTGACGGCGTGGCCCTCCTGGCGGATCTGGTCGACGAGGGCGTTGCGGAGCTGTTCCGCGGTCGGGTCGGGGGTGGTGAGCGTGTTGGTGTTCACCGATCCGACGCTATCGGCGGCCGGGGTGCCGTCGGGGGTGGTTGCGGGGGTGTCACTCGTTCCCATGATGGCCTTTCGGGCGAGGTTGGACAGGGCGCTTTGGTCCTCCAGGGGGAGGCCGGCCCGGTTGAAGTGGAAGATGATGTGGTGGGCGAGAACGGCCCTCAGTCCCCGGCGCAGGCGGCCTTCGTGGTTGAGGACGGCGAGTGCGGTCCCGGCCCGTGCGAAGGCGCGGACCCAGTCGGCGTGGCCGTGGAGCGGGCCGTCCTCCCGGCACAGGGTGCGGGCGTCGACGGTCAGCAGGCAGTGCATGGCCGCGTCCAGCTCGGAGGCGAGGATCGGCGGGGTCGGGCGTTCGGCGGCGACCTTGTCCCAGACGTCTCCCTGCTCGTACCAGTCGAGACCGGCAGCGCGCATCATCGCGCTGACCAGCAGGACGGCGGTCTCGCGACGACCGAGGTGCCCGGTCTGGACGGGGTAGGTCAGCAGGTGGCGGCTGTCGGCGTGGAACAGCTCGTGGGCCGCCTCCATGCCCTCGGTCCCGCCGAATGCCAGGGTCTCAGGCTCGTAGATGGTGGGAATCCACTGCCGGACCTGGTCGTCTCGAACGAGCTCGCTCAGGGCGGCCCACAGGGTGGGGGTCTCGTCTCCGGTGGTGCGCACGCGCAGCTTCCACGGCTGCTTGTTCATGAACCACCAGGCGGCAATCTCATCCCGGTCCTCGGCCTTGAGCAGGGCGGGTTTGAGCGTCTGGGGAATCACCTGCTGCGCGGCGGCGCGGTCCCGGAAGGTGACGTTGATCTGGTGCCAGGTGCCCTGCATCGGTGATGTCCTTCAAGTAGGTAGACGACGACGGGGTGTTTTGGGTGGGTGTGCCGTTCAGGCGATGAGCAGGCTGGTGTCCCAGGAGCTTTGCGTCGGCGTTCCGGTGGCTGGTGCCAGGAGGGCCAAGGCGATTCCCGCGGCGCCGTCGAGGAGCCCGGGGTCGGGTTCCTGCGTCTGGAGGAGCCCGGCTGCGGCGGCGGCCGGGTCGCTGACAGGGGGGTGCACAGCGGACAGCAGCGCGGGGAGCACTGCGCGGAGTTGACCGGCGGTAGCGGGGAGGGCGTCCGAGGCTGCCCGGGCGGCGATGTGGGCGAGGCCGGCGAAGCCGTGGCACAGACCGTTGTCGGTGGTCTTGCGGAGCTGCTGGGAGTCGGTCAGCGCGGCCAGAAGGCTGTGCTCGGCGGCGAGCTGCCTTCTCCGGTCCCCGAGGGCGATGGAGGCAAGCTGCTGCGCGCGGGCGAGGCCGGCAGTGCCGTAGCACCAGGACGGTCGCTGGGGCCCCACGGGCAAGTGACCAGTGCGCAGGGCGGGCAGGGTTACCCAGTACGGCCAGACCGGTCCCCGGCCGCTGTCGACCTCCCAGCGGTTCAGCCACTGAACGATGCTGGCGATGGCCTCCCGGTGACCTGAGGCCATCGTTCCGCGGAGTGCGGCGAGTGCAAGGAGGGCAAGGACGCCTCCGATGCCGTGGGCGAGCCCGGTGTTGGCGTGCCCGTCCGGGTAGCGGTCCTCGAGGCGGCCCGAAGGTCCGGACGCCGTCCACCATCCGGGCACGGTCTCGCCCCGGTGGGTGAGGGGCTGGGTGAGCTGGACCAGGTAGTCGAGGATGTCGCGGACGGTGTCGCTGTCGGGGCGTCGGCGAAGGAGGTAGGCGCCGTATCCGGTGAGACCGCGGATAGCGTCGAACTCCGCGAGCGCCGGGAGTTCTCCGGCTTCGATGCGCTGCTCGGCTGCGGCCAGGCGGCGGCGTGCGTCGCTGGCCACTTGCCGGTCCAGGGCATCGAGTGCGGCCCTGTATGCCCCAGGAAGGCGTTCGGCCGCGCACGCGAGGGTGTGGGCGAAAGCCGGCGCTCCGTAGAAGGCGTGGCTGTCGAGCCCGCTGGTCAGTGGCTGTCTGGCCACGGCGGAGAGCCAGGAGTGTGCCCGGTCCCACGGCGCGAGGCCGACAGCGGCGAGCTCGATGTGCAGCAACGCGATACCCGGAGCGCCATGGCCGAGGGACTGCCGACGCCAGTCGGACACGACCTGCGCACCGAGTACGGCCGCCGGGTCGGCGAGCCGGTCGGCGATCTCCCGGGCGAAGCCGAGTGCAGGGTGGGGCATCAGCGGGACCTCCTGGCGGTCCAGGCGAGGGCGGCGGCCCGCGTGAGGTAGAGGCAGACGGCTTCCTCGGCGAAGTCGACGGCGACGGCGCGGACGAAGTGGACGTGGAGCAGGGAGGTCAGAACGTCGTCGACGTCGATGCCCTCGGTATCCGGGCCGGGAAAGTGGTTCCGGTACGTGGCCAGGGCCTGGCTGCGGTCGCTCCAGGCGCTCAGGATCGTCTCGCCGTCGGCGACAGACCGCAGGGCTGCCCAGCCGTCGTCAGGGTTGGCGAGCGCCACGGCCTCGGTGAACTCCGGGCGGGCCACCCGTGCCGGGGGCGCGGGCGGGATGTGGTCGATCAGCCACGCCATCGCCTTCGCCGTACTGCCGAGGTAGGCGGCGGCGATGGCTACGCTGTGCGCGGCGACCAGCGCCCGCCGGGACGGCTGGCCCACGCAGGTGAGCTGCGCGAGGACGGCTCGGGAGTCCGCTCGGAAGACCTCCTCGGCCGCAGCCCAGGCCGGCCCCTCCCCCCACCTGCCCATCTCCGGATAGGAGGTGGCGTAGCGCAGATCCGACACCAGCCCAGCCCGCCGGAGTTCGTCAGCCCATGCGCTCACCGTGCTCGCCGTGGCGGCGAAGGCTTCCGGGGTGGGCAGGGCGAACCGGAGCCGTAGGTGCTGGTCGGGGTCGCGGAACCGTACGAACCACCAGGGCGGCCCGCCGAGCCGCTCCAGGAGGTCCGGCAGCTGCTCCCCAAGCAGGACGTCCTGGCGGCGGATGTCCCCGTACACGCTGGCCAGAAGGACAGGCGAGACGGCGGGGGTGTGGACCAGGTCCCTCCGAACCGTGCGAGCGGACGTGGGCTGGGGTAGGCGCGGCCAGGCCGGTGGACGGCTGGCCTTGAGAGGCACGACGATCTCGTGGGCCCGGCCGCCGCACCACCCCAGATCGGCCGCAGCCGGCGCCTCGGCGACCGTGATCGCACCGGCCCGGTCCAGTTCCTCGCGCAGCAGCGCCCTGTGCGCGGGGACGGTGAGGTCGAGGGGCAGGAGCCGGTCGCCCTCCCCGACGTGCACCGTAAGGGGAAGCTTGCGGGCGTCGCGCCAGGTGCCGAACGCCGCGTCCCATTCCTTCCACGGCCGGTCGGCGGCAGGCAGCTCTCCGGCGTTGAGCCGCCAGCGGGCCGGCGCCAGGATGATGCGGCCGGAGCGCAGGCGCGGAAGGTAGGGCAGGTGGGAGGCGGCTCCCCAGTCGAACGTGGTGACCTGCGCGCACTGGGCGCGGCCCAGCTCGGTGAGGAACCTGGCCAGGGGCGGGGTGTGCGTGTCCAGGTTCAGGGCATGCATCCCCACCGCCTCCACACGCTGCCCGCGACCGGGGGCAGCGAGGTACATCCGGCGCCCGTCGCAACCCACGGCCAGGTCGTCGACGGTCAGCACGTCCTCACCAGGGGGCCGGTGCTCGGCCAGGCTGATCACGGTGGGCAGCAAACGCGATGTCCGGGTGACGTGCGCGCTCTCCGGCAGCAGCGGAGGGAACGACAACTGCGCGACGATCGTGTCCGGGTCGGAAGCCGGAAGGTCACTGAGGTCGTCGATCAAAGCCTGCCGCTGCCCGGAGTCGAGCACAGGGAGGAACCGGCCCGTTCCGACCCCGGCGCCCCGGGACACGCTGACCACTTCCAGACGGAAGCCTCCCCGGTCCAGCGCCCCCGTCTCGGGTGCGCGGAGCCGGAACCCGATCTCAAGGTGGGGCGGGAGCCGTACCGGTTCGCTGCCCACGGTCAGGGCTTCGATCGTGGCCTCGTCGAGGACGACCTCGCGGCAGCCGTCGAGGGCAGCTTGCTGCGCCAGCCGCAGCAGGACCTGGTCGCGGTCCGTCAACCGTGGTTTGAGGTCCGCGGGGCCGGCGCCCGGGTATCCGTCGGGGTAGCCGATACCGCTGTCGGCGACCACGTCGAGCACCGGAACCATGGAGCCGATCCCGAACCGCTCGTAGAACCGCATGTGGAACGCCTTCCAGGCTGCCGTCCCGAACGGCGCCGGGCCGACGCGGGCGAGCAGCAGGGCGGCGCGCTCGGCCTCCCGGGCGACGTCGTCCGGCAGCACGACGGACCCGGCCAGGCGCACGTCAAGGGCGATCGGGTCCCGACGCAGGCGGGAGGCGACGGCGCGCATCTGGGCACGGGCGGCCTCGTGCCCGTCGGCGTGCTGGAGTTCATCGTGGATGGCCCGCAGAGCGGTGAGGATCTCCGATACCCCGACGACCTCGTCTGCGCCGATGGTGTCGAGCTGGGCCAGCAGGTTGCCGAGCGCATCGGTCTCCGTGCTCGGCGCGTGCAAGGCGCTGACCAGGACGCCGAGCGCCATCAGCTCCCGCACGAACCCGTTCACGGTGGTCCTCCCTGCCGAGGGGAACTCGGCCAGGACCTTCGCGACGACGTCTGCGACCGGGGCCGGCGCCTGCGCGGCGGTGAGGACGGCAGCCACGGCGCCGGTCATCCGGACGGAGGCCTCGACCGCGCGCCGGCGGGCGGCTCCGGTGTCCGTCCGGTACGGGACGACGAGACGATCGCCACGTTCCATGAGGGTGGTATTGGCGACTACCGGAATCCGCTCCAGCAGCTCGGCGTCGGCCTCCAGCCGAGCGATGACCGCTTCCATCCATTCCGCGGACGCTCGGGCCACCGGCAGGTCTTCGCGTCCCCAGTCGGCACGGGCCGAGGTGCCGAATCCGGCGGTGGTGACGCCGGCGAAGTATCCGAAGGGGGTGGGGCGGCCGTGTGCTCGCAGCACGTACCGGGCCACCGAGAGTACAGCTCGCCGCACATCGCGGGGCCGGGGCAGTTCGGCGGCCAGGAGGCCATCGACCTCACTGCCCAGTGATGGGCTGGCGTGCCACAACGCCTTGCCGGTATCCGTGTCGCGGATCGCACGCAGCCAGGGAAGCTGCCCGGTGAAGTCCCCGGGGGACCGGTCGGCCAGGTCGGGCCAGGGCACCAGCGGAGGAGTGGGGGACGTCACCGCGCGCACGAGCGCCGTGCGGCCGGACCGAAACGCGGGGCTTGCCACCTGAACCTCCATGAAAGGGCGAAAGGAACGGACGGGCCCGGTGCCGCCCCGCCCCACCGCGCTGGGCGGGGCGGCACCGGTCAGGGTGGAGCGAGTGGGTCAGTGGACGCCGGTGGTGCAGGCGCCGCAGGTCGACCCGCAGTTGTCGTCGGTCAGGGTCTTCAGGGCGCCCGCGTCGCCGACCTCGGCCAGCTCCACGTCCAGGTGGAACGCGTCCTCGGCCGTGGCCTTGGGCTGGGCCTGGGTCATGCCCGGGTTGGGATTGGTGGCCATTGCAACTCCTTCTGCTGATTCGGTCTGTTGGTGTGCTACTGGCCAGGGGCACGTGCCTGACGGCGCGCTTCCTGGCCTCCCCCCTTCGGAAGCGCCGGAGAGGGAAGTCGTGGGCCGCGAGGGCGGCGGTAGGGATCAGCCCCTGTCTCTGGGGGGTGCCGGGCGGCGCGGCGAGAGGCCGGCACCGGTGCGGTCTTCACAGAGCCGGGCCCGTGGTGGGGGAGGAGGGCGAACTACTTGCCCAGCAGACCGGTCGGCAGTGCCGTCCCAGGCCGGTAGTGGCCGGCGTGGATCCGGTTGCGGACGGCACGATGCAGGGTCGCGTGGGTGCGGTTCCCGTGTGCGCAGCCGGACCGGCACACTCCCGGTGTGCAGCGCGACCTCGCCTAGGCTGTCCAGACGCAGCAGCCCCTGGTGCACGATGACGCAGGCCCGGTCCAGGATCCGCATGCTGTCCGGCCTCGTGGCAGCGGAGACACCGACGGTCATGCCGAGGCCGCCGAGTACGCGGCAGGGGCGGGCCCTCTGGACCACTGCCCGGCCCGCCCCGAGGCGACGGGGGAGCACGCGGACGCACGCCCTGCGGCCGGCGCCGAAGTAGCGGCGGACGGAGCCGGGGCCAGGACCTCGCCTGCGACCTCCTCCGTCATCCAGGCCAGTCGGCGCAGAAGACCGATGTCCAGGGCGTCACGGAGCAGCCGGTCGCGGACCTCGCGCAGGAGACCGCACGCCCGCGCCCGCGTCTCCTCGGTGAGCCCGGTATCGACGTGGCGGGAGGCCCGGTCCGTCAGCGAGCGGAGGTCCACAGCCAGGCCGGCAGTCAGCGGGCGGACCTCGCCCAAGTCCACCGCATCGTCAAGGACACGATTGAGGGTGTCCCAGAGGCCGCTGTCCTCGTCGGTGATGTCTTCGAGCCGGGAGACCGCGAGGGCACGCAGCAGACGCCAGGTCACCGGCTCCGCCTCGGGTGGGGTAGGACGGACACCGCCTGGAATTCCCCTCCTCGGCCGTGACGGCGGAGAGGGTAAGCAGGACTGCGGCGTGGGGATCGGAAGTGACGGACCCACGGAAACTCCTCGGACAGGGAATTGGATGTCAGTTGTCGATGCCGTGCGGGGAAGACCGTCGGCTACCAGGGGCGGCGCGGTGCGTGGTGCGAGACCTCGTACGGGCGCACGATCTCCTGGCGCGTCTTGACCACCAGGTCGGGGCGGCCGCGAAGGATGACTCGCTTGAAGGACCTGTCGAAGCCGGGCGAGAACATGTTGGTGATCTCGTAGGCCGTGCCGTCGAGGACCAACCAGTCGCCGACCCGGATCTCCCGGGGGGACGCGTCCCGGACCTCTCCGGGCGGCGCACCGCGCACGGTGCGGGCGGCCACGCGGTCGTGCACGGGTTCCGGCTCGTAGTCCGCGAGCCCGGTCCAGTAGGGGTCGTCGTCGAAGTCGTTGTAGGTCACGGGCGTTCGCTCCCTGCGGGCGCGGCCAGGGAGGGAGAGCTGGACGCCCGCTCAGAGACGGGATCCGTGATCAGCGCGCTCAGCGCCGGTTTCACGTCGCAAGGAAGCTGGAGAAGGTGACGGCCGTGGTCGTAGCGGACCCTCTCCCAGTGCCACGCGCGGGCGAAGTGGTCCGCGAGCCGGCCGTCGATCACGTTGCAGCGCAGCCATTGCGGCGGGCGCGGGCGGCGTGCGAGCTGATCGGCGAGCCAGAGCGAGACCAGGCGGCCTGCGTGCCGGTGAATGGGGTCGGTGTAGAGCAGCAGCAGGCCGACGCTGCTCTCGGCGCACTCGGACGAGTTCCAGCCAGGGCCCGGACCGCTGGCGTCCAGCTCCCACATCGCGACGAGGCTCCCGGCCTCGAACAGACCGTGGAGATCGTCGCTGTGGTCACTGGTCCGCAGCGGCCGGATCAGGGCGATATCGCGTTCCTGGTCGACCGGCCGCCCGCACTCGGCCTCCCGGGCCCAGCGCCGGGACAGCAGGCTGCCCGCTTGGGGGTAGTCAATGCGGGCGAGGGCCCGCACGCTGTATGGAGCGGTCACCGGCTTGCCTCCCGGTACGCGCCGCCGGCGGCTACCGGCGTGTGCGCCAGAGCGTCCGGGCCGAGCCGCCTGCCCGACTCGGACGCGCAGGCGGTGAACGCGTACGAGCCGTACGGCGGCTCGCGGCCGCCGACGGCGCGGCGTCCGTCGAGGGGGACGGCCGCGATGCCCGGGCCGTCGACGTCCCAGTCGGCGGTGAGGGCGAGCAGCTGTTCCAGGGTTCGCGGCCGGTAGAGGATGCCCGCCTCGTGGTACAGCGCGACGAGGTCGGGGGTCGACTCGGGGTGGCTGTCGGCTGCCGCGTGGACGACGGACAGGACGCTGCCGTCGGGGAGCCAGGACCGGAGCGTGTCCAGCAGGTGCCTGGCCTTGTCGTCGTCGATCCACGGCAGGACCTCGTGCAGCAGGACCGCCATCGGCTTGCCGCGGTCGAGGCGTGCGATGGCTGGCTGGGCGAGCATTGCCTCGGTGAGGGTGATGTCGGAGTGCAGGCCCGTTTCCCGGGGCGTCTCTTCGAATACGGTCCGGACGTGGGCCTGCACCATCGGGTCGCGGTCCACGTAGACGACACTGGCCTCGCGCTGGACTTCCTGCGCCGCATCGTGAACGTTGCGGCCGCGGCGGCGGGGCAGCCCGCAGCCGAGGTCGAGGAACTGCACGGTCCCCTGCGAAGCGAGATGCCGGACGACGTGCTGTCCGTGGGCACGGGCGGCGGCAGCTGCCCGGTCCAGCCACGGCGCCACCTCGAGCAGCTGACGTCCCAGAGCCCGGTCTGCCGGGTAGTTGTCCGTTCCGCCGGTGACGTAGTCACACACCCGTGCCAGCGCCGGCTTGGAGAAGTCCAGCTGCGGCAGCTCGGCACCGCCGGGCTCCGCCGCGGTCGCGAGTCCAGCGGCATCCTCGGAAGGCACACGGTCCGGCCCGGCCGGCAGCGGCAGGGCGCGGTCGGCTGCCGACGGTGCTCCGGGAGCAAGGGCCTGCTGGTGGTAGCGCAGGTAGGCGCTGACGGTCTTGCCGTGACCATCGGACCTGGGAGAGGCGCTCCAGTAGTCGGAGAGCTTGGTGACGATGGACAGACCGCGCCCGCTCTCCGCGAGGCCCTGGGGCCGGGTGATCTTCGGGACGGGTGAGCTCGGATCGGAGTCCGCGACTTGGGCGATCAGCGCCTCGCCGGCAACGAACGTCAGGGAAACCAGGATCTCGCCCCGTCCCGCTGCGTCCGGCTCGGCATGGGTGACAGCGTTGGCGGCCAGCTCGCTGCAGATCCTCACCGTGGAGTCGGTCAGGGACTCACATCCCCACCTGCCCAGTTGGTCCGAGACGAAGCGGCGGGTCTGCCTGACGGATTCGAGGCGGCTGGGCAGGGCCACGCACGCCGAGACGGCGGCGGGGGATTCCAGAGCTCGAAGCAGGTCGCTTCGCGTGATCCGATGGGGCATGGTCACCTCACCTCGTTCCATTCCGCGGACGTGTTGACCCGCCGGGGAGTCGCATGCCGGTGCGTTCGATGGCCGAACTACGGCCGTGGGAGTGGCCCTTGGGGCTACCGTTACGCTCAGCGAACCGCGTTTCACCCCGTGTGGGTATCCAAAGGCGCGGTCGGGGACGGGTAACGCGGGTAAAGATCGTTTCGTGGACAGGAGCGCTGCGTGCCGCGCGAACGGAACATGCGACTGGAAGGCGTACTCCAGGAAATCGGCTGGTCGCAGGTCGCGGCAGCCGCGCACGTGGTGCGCGTCGCCTCCGAGGTCGGAGCCACGGAGCTGCAGTCCATTACGCGCTCCCATGTCAACCAGTGGATTCGAGGAGCACATCCGGGGCCGACGGCGACCCGTATCTTGTGCGAGACGCTGTCGCGAGGACTGCTCGGCAAGGGGCTGAACCGCATCGTCACGCCTGCTGACATCGGGCTCAACGACCCCGACGAACAGGCGGGTTCGATGCGGCCTCAACGCGGCGACACCATCGCACAGCTCGTGGATCTCGGGGGAACTGACTTGGACCTGGAGCGCCGCCTGGCCCTCAAGCGCGCCGCCTTCTCGCTCGCCGGAATGAGCCTGCCGTCCGCCGGGTGGTGGGAGCACTCCCTGACCGCCGCCCGTACACGGCGACCTCCGGCTGGCCGGACGGTTGGGCCGGACGACGTGGCTGCCGTACGGGAGATGACTCAGCTGCTGTCGCAGCGCGAGCAGCGGCGTGGGGGAGGAGAGGGACGGTCCGCGCTGGTGGCCTACCTCCGTACCGACGTGGCCGCCTACCTCGGCAGCCGGTTCCCTGACGAGCGAATCCGGCAGGAGATGTTCACGGCCGCCGGCGAACTGGCCTACCTGGCAGGCTGGACAGCGTTCGACGCCTCCGAGCACGTGCTGGCCCAAAAGTGGCTCAGCCTGGCCCTGCAGTTGTCCGCCGAGGCCGACGACGCCCCGCTGGCAGGACACATCCTCCGCGCACAGGCCCACCAGACCCTCGACCTCGGCCACCCCACGCAGGCCCTCCAGCTTGCCGAGACCTCCGTCTCTCAGCGCCGTTACACCAACGCCAGCTGCCGCGAACGCTCCCTCCTCGGCGTCGTCCACGCTCGCACCCTGGCAGCCGCCGGCCACAAGCAGGAGGCCATCGCGGCCCTGCTGCGAGCCGAGGACGACCTGCGCAGCGCCCAAGCCGGTGACGACGAGCCCGCGAGGGTCTTCTTCTTCTCTGAGGCGTCCCTCGCCCACGAGACAGCCCGCACCCTGCAAGCCCTCGGCGATCTCCATGGCGCCGAGCGGGAGTTCCTGCGCAGCGTACGTACTCGCAGGAGCACGGCCTTCGCCCGCACGCACGCCGTCACCCTCGGCCTCCTGGGCGCGGTCCAGATACAGCGGGGCGCACTCGACGTGGCCTGCGCGACCTGGACCCAGGCCCTCGACGCCATGCAGGGAGTCCAGTCCGGACGCGCCCTGGACACCGTCGTCCAGATGCGCCGTGCCCTGTCCCCGTACCGCGGTCGCGGCGGCACCGCGCTGGCCCGTCTGGACGAGCGCGCCCGTACCGTGATCAGCCGGGTACGCTGACCGCGCCGTCACACCGCCGGTCCGAGCCGAGCCGGTAGCCCAGCCGGTCCGGTAGTCCCAGGGGAGGAATGCGTGCACGACCCGATCACGATCGAGGCCATCGCCCACGTCGTCGGTGGCCACCAGACGCCGGCTGACGACTACCAGGGCGGAGTCGAATCGATCATTCGCATGCGCCCGGACTTCCCGCTGGACACCCTGCGTGGACTCGACGAGTTCTCCCACCTGATCGTGACCTGGCGCTTCCACCTGGGTTCCGACGCCGACCTGCACCTTGGAGCCCGCAGCCCTCGCAACGACCCGACGTGGGAGCCCACCGGTACCTTCGTGCACCGAAACCACCGACGTCCCAACCGCATGGCGACGTCCTTCCCCCGCCTGCTCAAGGTGGAAGGCCGGGACCTCCACGTCACCGACCTCGACGCCGTGGCCGGGACTCCGATCTACGACTTGGCCCCCTACTTCGAGGAGATGGGCCCCCGCGGTCCGGTCGCCGCTCCGGCCTGGCCGGCGGCGATGCTGGCGAACTACTGGGAGCCCGCGGCCAACCGACCCGAGTAGGACCTCGCCGGTGGGCGGCGGAGACACGTCCACGTCGGCAGGCGGACATCCTGGGGTACCGCTCGGGCGCGTGTGCAATCTCAGTCTCGGAGAGTCGACGGTTAGGACCAGGCGTCGCGATGTGTTGTCGGGTGCGGTGCTCATCGGCGGGTTCCAGGCGAGTGGCCAGGCGTGGACCGGAGAGCCTCTTCGAGATCGTCGAGGCTCGCCAGGACCCTGCGGATGGCTGCTTGTTGATCAGCCCAACGGTGCCTCAGGCCGTCTGCCTCGAGGGATGTGCAGCATGCCGTGGTCGTTGCGCCGCCGAAGCTGAACAACATGTGAAGCAACGCGATTCGGGCGCTTGCTGTGATGTCCCTGACTGGGAGGGTGGGGTTCTCTGATCTGTAGGCGGAGACCAGAGCGATCACGCCGCCGAGCCATTCGTCGTTGCCTGCGACAGTCCGCGGATCGAGCGCGATCCTCCCCAGTTCCCATGCAGGCATCCCGCTCTGGCAGCGGAAGCCGATGACCCCCGTAACCACATCGGTCACAAGCAGGACGTGTCTGAGGGTGAATCCTCCATGGATGGCGTGTTCCACCAAATCCTGGGGCACACCCGACCGGAGACGCTCCGCCTCGCAACGAAGATCATCTGCCCTCTGAGCGAGATCGGTGCGCAGGCTTGTCGGACCATTCAGGAGCTGCGCCGGCAGTCGTCGGAGCAAAGCATCACACTCCGCCAAGGCTCCCTCGACAGGGTGACTGGACCAGCGCCTGGGCTGGCTGGCCTGGGGGAGTGGGTAGGCGGCGAGAACCCTGTGCATGCGGCCCAAGACCATCCCGATGTGCTCTGCCTGGGGCCCGGACATCACGTATGGACTGATGCGACCCGGTGCCTCCGAGACCACTGCCCACGCGCTGCCGCCGAACTCGCTGAGTACGTCTCCGCTCCCATCCGGCCAGACTCGCGGCACGGGAAGCCGAGCGGCGGAGCAGAACTGCGCCATGTCCAAAGCCGCACGGACCCCGTGCAGCGTGCCCCCGCCGGGGTACTCCTTGATGTACACCCGCTCGCCGTCAGAGGTCAGCACTCGCCGGTTGATCACGGCCCCGAGGCCCGTGGGCGGCACCTGCTCGATCCCGTCAGCACTTAGTCCGTACCGCAGTTCTAGCACCTCGGCCACGAACTCGTTTTGCTGTTCCTCGTCATGCACGGTGCCAACCGCCATGGGGCCGGACGGCAGTCAGCGGGCCATCAACTGGCTCGGCTCGTGGAGACACCTGCAATGCCCTTCGTGGGTAGCTGTCATGGTTGGTTGGGGAATTCGGACAGGGTGAGCTGGTCACGCCGGAGCGTGGTGGGCCTGCTGAGCGCCGGCTGCCGACGCCAAGAAGTGCCGCATTGCGGGCTGAACCTCCTCATCTGCGCCGCGACTCCGCCCATGGGGCATTTGGCAGCCCAAGTGTGTGACGCGAAGACGATGTTCATGAATCGAGCCGGTGATATCACTGGTGTCATTGCGCTCCGCGGTGCTCTCTGACCAGGCTCCCGGACCCGAGCGGGGAGGCACTCATGGCACGGAACGAACGGCGCTGCAGCCGCTGCGACTGTTCTCTCAGTCGCTACAACACCGAACCGATGTGTGCTGCCTGCGTCCGGACCGCGGCCGATGACGTGTCAGCAGGCCTTCATCTGCCGCACCAGGTATGGCGGGACGCGGAGGTTGCTGAGGCGATGTCTGAATGGGACTTCGGTCGCGCCTTCCGCCGAATCCGGGAGATCGCGAGTTTGCGCCAGGAGGACATGGCTGAACTCACCGGCCTCAGTCAATCGTTTCTTTCGACGTTGGAGTCAGGAGGTCGGCGACTGGCGAACATCGACAAGATCATTTCAGTTCTCTCGCGCCTGCAGGTGCCTCCGGATGTCGCTCCTCGGCCAGTGCAGGCCGACATGTGCGAACCTCAGATGCCCAGTCTCGGCCAGCCTGCGCTCGCGGTACCCGCTTGGGAGAGTCCGGTTGAGATCGCCAAGCGTCTGAATGCGACAACAGCATCCAACGTGGACTCGACCGCCCTTCTGCTCCTGGAACAGGGAGTCGCTGAGATCGTTGAGCGATATGAAGGCGAAGGCCCGTACCAGCTCGTGACGGAGGCCGTCGAGCTCCGTTCCTTCATTCAGGGCCTCCTGGACGGCCGGCAGCCGCCAGAGCACAGGCGGTCGCTCTTCCGCCTGGCGGCGCAGGCGTCGGGGCTGCTGGGCTATATGGCCGTCAACGCTGGACGAGAATCGCTGGCGGAGGCGTACTGCTCTGAGGCCCAGGTCCTTGCTGAGGAGATCCGGGACGTTGAGCTGATCATGTGGACGTACGGCACCAGGTCCCTGAACGCCTACTACGCCGGACGGTATGAGGCCGCTGTCCAATGGGCTGACATCGGTCTGGCCATCGACCCAGGCCATCCCCAGGCCATCCGCCTTCACGCGAACGGCCGTGCCCGGGCCTTGGGCAAGCTCAACCACCGGGCGGAAGCCGAGCGATCCATCGCCACCGCCGAAGATCTCAGCAGCAAGCACAGCACGCCGCCGATTCTGACCTCCTGCATCTCCTTCGAGGCGTATGGAACGGCGCGTACGTTAGCCAACGTCGCTACGGTGCACGTCTCCCTCGGCAACGCTCAGCGGGTGCTCGAGTATGCGGATCAGATCGACGAACTCATCGAACAGTCCGAATCGGCATGGAGTCGCGCCCTCGTACGTCTTGACGTTGCGACCGCGCTTCTGGCCGGTCCGCGCCCGGAAGTCGAACACGCCATGGTGCTCGGCCGCCAGGTCCTTGAGGGGGGTGGTGGACCGCCGATTCGATCTGTCGTACAGCGGGCGGGTGAGCTCTATGCTCGAACCCAGGACTGGCGTGATCTTCAGGCAGTGGGTGAGTACGGGGAGGCGCTCCGTTCCTGGCAGGATGCTCCTCGGGCAAGACACCTGGCCAATTCTGCGAAGATCGCACGGCCAGTCGGGCAACTGGGAGGGGCAGGACGTGCATCTGTTGAGCGACCCTGGCACGTTTCCTCCCACGCCCCCGCCCAGCATCAGTGATCTCGATGTCATCGCTGAGCACGACTGGGCCGCCTTCGACGCGGTTGACGAGATGATCAATCACTGGGACCGGCCGGGGTGGAGCGACTTCACTCGGGCTTACTACTGGATGATCACCGTTCCGCCGGAGGCGCCCTTGGTCTCCCAGGCGCAGGACTGTCAGCGGCAACTTAGCCACCTTGGGTTCGACGAGATCGCCGAAGACGGACTGCATCTGACCCTGGCACGGGTGGGGCTCGTCGGTGAGGTGAACGCTGGCCAGCTGGATCACCTTGTCACCACGGCCACCGAATCCCTGCCCGCGGCTTTCAGTCTCGTGGCAGTCCCGCTCACAGCGTCACGAGGCGCACTCCGCTACAGCGTAGGCCCCTGGAATCCCGTCCTGGAACTCCATGCTGCCCTCTCGCTGGCTGGCCTCCAGATCGGACTGCCACCCCGGAAGCCCACGGGGCTTCTTAGGCCGCACATCGGCATCGCGTACAGCAACCGGAGGCGGTCCTCGGGCCCGGTGCGTGAGGCTTTGGGTCCCCTTCGAGAGATGCCACCGGTCTCCGTCACGATCTCCGATGTACATCTCGTAGAACTGCGCCGTGAGCGGCGCGCGTATCAGTGGAGGGTCGTGCACACCCTTCCGCTCGGGCCTCAGCAACGGTGATCTGCGGCTGGCCCACCTACCTCTCTGCCTCACCAGCCCACCCGGACGGGCGTCGGCCCGGACGTGGTCATGGCGGGCAGTGGAGAGCCGCCCGTGCGGGCGGTGAGAGTGGAGGGGTGCTGGGCAGGCCCCGACCGAGGTGAGACCTCTCCCGGCCGGGGCCTGGTCTGGGGGCGCGCCGGTCAGGCGCGGGTCAACCACCGGGCCTGCTCGGCGTCGGTGACGATGCCGCGGTGGTGGTCGAGTTCGAGTTGGGCAAGGTGCGCGTAGTGCGCGACAACGTCCTTACCGAATGCCTCCTCGGCGACAGGGCTGTGTCGGAACGCCGAGCGGGCTTGCTCAAGGGCCGTCGGCATGAGAGCTGTGTCGGCGGCCTCGTATGCGTTGGACGTGCAGGGGTCGGGCGGAGCGAGCTTGCGCTCGATGCCGTGGATGATTGCGGCTACGGCGGCCGAGAGGGCCAGGTACGGATTCGCGTCCGCCCCGGGCACACGGATCTCCAGGTGGACACCCTGGCCCTGGCCTACGACCCGTACAGCGCAGGTGCGGTTGTCGTAGCCCCAGGTCATGCGAGTGGGGGCGAAAGAGCCGGGGGCGTACCTCTTGTAGGAGTTGACGTTCGGCGCGTACAGCATCGTGAGCCCGGGCAGCGCGGAGACGAGCCCGGCGACGGCCTGCTCGCCGGTCTCGGACAGTCGGCCGGCCGGTCCGGCGAGCATGGCGTTGCCGCTGCGGGTGAGGGACAAATGCAGGTGCAGTCCGCTGGCGATCCCTGTCTGAGGGGCGGCCATGAACGTGGCGGTCATGCCGGACCTGCTGGCCAGGGTCCGTGCAGCGTGCTTGAAGACGAGATGGTTGTCGCACGCTGTCAGCGCGGCACCGTAGGGGAAGGTGACTTCCACCTGTCCCAGGGCTCCTTCGGTCTTGACCGCTTCTACAGGCATGCCGGCCCGGGCCAGCGATGTCTGCAGACGCCGGAAGAAGCGGTCGCACTCCGGAGTCTGGTCCAAGGAGTAGTCCAGGTTCTCCTGGCTGACCGGGACGAGGCCACCTTCACCGATTCCGGCGGCCGGGCTGTACGCGCCGTGGTAGAGGACGAACTCGGTCTCCAGGCCAGCCTGGGCATGCAGGCCCAGAGCGGCCAAGCGGGTCAGCTGGTGGCACAGCATCTGTCGGGGCGCCACGTCGACGGCCTCTTCGTCGCGACCAGCCGCGTGCCCGAGGACGAGTGCGGTACGTGGCATCCAAGGCAGCAGCCGCAGCGTCGAAGGGTCGGGCACGATCGACAGGTCCTCGTACCCGCTCGCCCAGGACGTGAGGGCGAATCCGTCAGCCGACGTCATGTCCACATCGGTGGCCAGGATGTAGGCGCACATCTCCGCGCCACCGTTCAGGACGCGGTCGAGGAAGTGCTGAGCCCCATATCGCTTGCCCTTGAGGCGGCCCTGCAAGTCGGGCACGGCGAGCAGCACCGTATCGATTAGCCCAACGCCAACCGCTTTGCGGAGATCGTCGATACCGAAGGGGCGGGCCTTGCGCTGCACGGCGTTCGGAACGCCGTCCGCCCCAGGTGGAGACAAGCGGGGCGGCCGGGACGTCCGGCTCGCCGGGGTGGGAAGTTGGGCCATCACACGACCTCTTCCTGGATCTTGGCCATACCCGAACCAGCGTCGGCCACAGCGGTTGGCACGTTGTACGTACGCCCCGCCACGCGCCACCACAGTGCGGCCAAGGCGAGCACGACGAGCAGGGCCGCGGGCGCGTAGTTGAACGTGGTCACGGAGACAGGGCCGGACTCCGGACGGTTCTGGGGCAGGCAGAACAGGACGCTCACGAAAGCGACCCAGGTCACGGCGATCACGCCGATCGGCACACCCCAGCGGCCCAGGTTCCACGGTCCGGGCTGGAACCGGTGCCGGTTGCGGATCCGCAGGTAGATCGGGATGGCGTACGCGGGCGTGATGCCGATGACGTTGATCGCGATGACAGCCGCGTATGCGGTCGGGCTGTACAGCGCCGGCAGTGCCAGGACTGCGGCCACGCCCACCGACAGCCACACCGCGCGGGTCGGCGTTCCCGTGCGCGGGTCGACGTGACGCCACAGCCGCGAGCCGGGCAGGGCGCCGTCGCGGGAGAAGGCGAAGACCATCCGGCTCGCTGCGGCCGTCTCGGCGTTGCCGCAGAACAGCTGCGCGACGATCACGACCAGCAGCAGCACTTTGGCGCCGGCGAGCCCGAGGGAGTCGAGGAAGATCTGCGCCGGCGGCACCCCGGTCGCGGTGGCCTGCGTGGAGGCGTAGTCCTGGATGGCGAACGTCAGCCCGGCCAGCAGTGCGAACCCGGCCAGCCACGACCAGCCGATCGCCCGCATGATGCCTCGGGACGCGGAGACCTGCGCGTTGGTGGTCTCCTCCGACAGGTGCGCGGAGGCGTCGTACCCGCTGAACGTGTACTGCGCGAGCAGTAGGCCGATCAAGACCACGTACACCGAGCTGGACCAGCCGGTGGTGTTGACGAACTCCCCGAACACGAAGGACGGCGACTGGTGGTGCCCCGGCACCAGGGCCAGCGCGCCCACGATGACCGCGACGCCGCCGAGGTGCCACCACACGCTGACGGAGTTCAGGATGGTCACCAGCCGGACACCGAACAGGTTGAGCGCGGCGTGCACCGTGAGGATGCACAGGTAGATGGCCATGATCTTGCCTGGCGTCGGGACGAAGCCGAACTGCAGGTTCAGGAAGGCTCCGGTGAACAGCGCGGCGCCGTAGTCGATGCCGGCGATCGCACCGAGCAGCCCGAGCAGGTTCAGCCAGCCCGTGTACCAGCCCCACTTACGGCCGCCGAGCTGCTCGGCCTGGTAGTAGAGGGCGCCCGAGGTGGGGTATGCGGACGTCACCTCGGCGAGGCCGGCACCCACGAGCATGACCATCGCGCCGACGACGACCCATCCCCACAGCATCACGGCCGGGCCGCCGGTTCCGAGCCCGAAGCCGTACAGGGTCATGCAGCCGCTCAGCACGGAGATCACCGAGAAGCTGATGGCAAAGTTCCCGAACGGGCCCATGCGGCGGGTCAGCACAGGCTCGTACCCGAGCTCGCGCAGGAACGCGTCATCGGCCGCGTTCTCGCTGCCGCAGGGGGCAGGGCGTGTTCGTAACACTGGATATCCTCCAAGATCACGAGGGATTGAGTTAGGTCAGGTGCATGCCAATAAAGCTGAGTGCCTCTCAGCGGGGCGATGCGGATCCGGGTGCATGTGTGCGGGCGAAGGACATCGCCTCCCGACGCGCCCGCAGCAACAACGTCTCGCCGCCGTCGGCAACGTTGGGGTTGTCGTGGACCGACGCCCAGGGCTCGCGGGCGGCGTAGGGGCCAAGGGCGGCGAACACCTCGGCGGCTTCCACGAACTGGTGGCCGGCCCACAGGCCGTACGCGAGGTGGTGCAGATCCGTCACCGAGCGCGGTGCGGGATCCGGCTGCCGGAACCAGTAATGGAACGCGTTGAGCGTGTACCGGATCGTCGGCGCCTCCGCCCACGGCCGCCGCCACAGCGGATCGGTGCGATCCCGGAGAAATCGCCGACGGCACTGCTCGACCAGCGCGTACAGCGGCAACAGCAGCAGCGGCGAGCCCGCCGGAGACCAAGAGGCCACCCATCGGCCGAAGTCGAACACCGCGGCCAGCGACGCCGCGTGCGGAGCCTCGCGAGCCAGCATGAACTGCAATACCCGGTGGTATGCCTCCCGGTTGTACTGGTGTCGCTGGTTCACCCCGTGCAGCAACCTCCACGGACCGGTCGGCATCATGGGTTCCGTCGAGCGGTCGCGGTGTTCCTGCCGTACCTGGTGCCCGTCCACCTGAGCGAGAGCGAGCAGGCACACCCAGGGCACCGGATCTCGCGGTTCTCGGCGCGCCGCTATTAGCGCTACATGCCGCGCCTCCTGCTCCAGCGCCGCCGCGCTCGCGTGCCGCTGATGATGGGCCCGAAGGGCGCGCTCGACCGACACCCGCGCACGCATCACCTGAGCGTCATAGCTCTCAGGCTCCTCGGCCAGCCACACGCCCACGACGTCGGAAGGGGCCGCCGCGACCGCCAACACCTGCGTACGCGCGGTCCGCAGTGCCCAGCGTGCACCAGTGGTAGCCAGGAGATCTCGCGTCGGCCGCCACCGACCGGCCTGTAACTCGACCAGCGCGATACCGAGGGCCTCATCGGTCCCGGCTGGATGGTAAACGGGGCGCATCACTGCACTCCGCCAGCCGGGCGGCAGCCACCCGCAGTCCTTGGAGGCGCTGTGGAAGACGGGAGCCCTCCAGGGGGTGGAGGAACGTCGTGGCTCTCGGTCATCGGATGTTCCTCTGCAGAGGGGGACGACAGGGCAGACGGGACTTCAGGCATGGGCGACCTAGAACTTGATCCCGCTGATCAGACGTGCGACGTTCGCTGCGAGCTGGGAGATCGCGGGTGCCATGGACGAGCTGGCCAGGTAGAACCCCAACAGCGTGCACACGAGTGCGTGCCCCGTCTTCAGACCGCCCTTCCTGACGAGCAAGATGACACAAACCGCGAGCAGCACGACGACTGAGACACTGATCGCCACGGAGACGCACTTCCTCTCTCCAGGGCAAAGGCAGGACCCGGACTTCCTCGCAATTGGCCCTGGACAGCGGCTGAATGAGGCATAAGGGTGACCGGGAACCACCCGGCGTGCACACTCCATGGGTGATATCACTGGGGTGATCTCGGTTCTCTACCTGCACTTTCGTGCGGGGTGCGTTCTCGGTGAGGAGGCAACAGGTGGTCCAGCACGCGCTGCGGTACTGCGACCAGTGCGGCTGCCAGCTCAGCCAGTACAACCCGGACGGGCTCTGCGCCGCCTGCACTCGCGCTCGAGTTCCCGAAGTCCCCTCGCTACCTGTTGTGCCGGATCGAGTCTGGCGGGACATCGCCGTTCGACAGGCCTTTGCTGCCTTGGACTTCGGCAAGGCAAGTCGTCTGATCAGGCAACGAGGTTCGCTGCGCCAAGAGGACATGGCCCAGCTCACCGGACTGAGCCAAGCGTTCTTATCCATGCTGGAGTCGGGCAGCCGTCGCCTCACCAACATCGACAAGATCACCGAATTCGTTGCGGGCCTCGGCGCTCCCGCCGAGCTCGTGCAGCTCCCGCTTCCCCGGTCGCCCGGGACGGCGCCTCCGCCGCCCGTGGACCAGGCGACAGGCGATCTTGACCCCACCCTCCCGTGGAGCGCCGCCCGTATGGTGGCAGCACTGGACCACGCGGTTGGAGGCGACGTGATAGACCGCCGGCAGTTCCTCACGGTGAGCGGGATCGCCCTCACCGCCTTCGTACACCACTGGGGCACCGCCGAGGCCGAGCCCCTCCAGCGCGCCGCCGACGGCAGCCAGCTCTCAGCGGAATTGCTGGACAACCTGCAGGCGACCACCGACCGCCTGCGCATCATGGACGCGAGCGGCGGCAGTGGCACACTGAGCGAACTGGGCGACGCCCACCTAGAACTACTCAAACGTCTCCTGCAGAGGGCGTCGTACACGGAAGACATCGGTCGCCGCCTGGCCGGCATCGTCGCCGACACCGCCACCCAGACCGGCTGGTTTGCCTTCGACTCCGGACGGCACGACCACGCACAGCACTACCTGCTGGCGGCGCTGCGAGCCGCCAAGGTCTCCGGCGACGACCGCCTCGGCGCCGGAGCCCTCTCCTACCTGGCCATTCATGGGTACTCCACCGGGCAGCCGCGCACGGCGGTCACCGCAGCGCGAGCCGCCCGCGAGAAGATCAAAACCCTCGGCACCCCCGCCCTCGAAGCCATGCTGCTCACCAGGCAGGCGCGAGGCCACGCGAAACTGGGCGAACGACAGGCAGCGCTCATCGCGCTCGGCGACGCCGCCGAACTCTGCGGCCGCGGGCGCTCCGAGTCAGATCCCCACTGGCTCTACTGGCTCAACGAAGGTGAGATCCACGGGCAGGCCGGCAGTGCCTACCTCGACCTGGGCGATCCGCCCGAGGCCGCCGTCAGCTTCACCGAGGCGCGCAAGGCGCTGAACCCGGCGGACCAGCGCACCAACGCCCTGTTCCTCTCCCGTGCTGCGTCCGCCTACCTCAGGAAGGGCGAGCTGGAAGCAGGGTGCTCCACGGCGCACCAGGCGCTCGACCTCGCTGAACAGCTCCAGTCGGCCCGGCTCAACGAGCACATCGATGCGATGGTGGGCGAGCTCGCCCCCGTCAGCCGAGACCCGTACGCTCGGGACCTGATCGACCGCGCCGCCCTCGTGACCGGTACAAGGAGCAGAACGTGACCCAGGCCCAGCAGACCCTCGTGCTGTGGGACATCGACCGCACCCTCCTGTACGTCGGCGACATCGACCGGCAGGTCTACCGGGAGACGTTCGCCGAGGTGGTCGGCCGCCCCGCAGAACACCTGCCGGCCCGCGGTACGGGCGTCACGATGCCGCTGGCGATCCGGTCGCTCCTCGTCGACAACGGTGTGCCGGATGCAGACGTCGCTGCGCTACTGCCGCGGATGGTGGAACTCCTACCGGCACGGCTCGCAGCACACAGCCAGGATCTGCGAGAGCAGGGGGTCCTCATGGCTGGTGCCACCGCGGCCTTGCGTGCGGTGCATGACCATCCCGGCCTTATCCCAACTGCCGTGACCGGCAACCTCAAGCTGAGCGCCCAGCTCAAGCTGGAGGCCTTCGACCTGGACGGCATGCTGGACATGGAGATCGGCGGATTCGCCTCCGACGACCACCACCGGCCGGCGCTCGTCGCCATCGCGCAGAAGCGGGCCGAGGCGAAGCACGGCACGGCATTCGACCGTGCCAACACCGTCATCATCGGCGACTCCCTTGAGGACGTCCGCACCGGTCGTGAGGGCGGCGCCGCCGTCATCGGTGTCGCATCGGGCAAGACCACGGCCGGCGAGCTGAGCGAGTCCGGTGCTGACCTCGTGCTCGACTCGCTCGAGGACGTCGCGAGGGTGATGGCGGGCATCTCCGAGCTCACCAACACGAGCCGACGATCGTAGCCGACCGCAGTCTGGGGGAATCGGTGCGCTGGGTGAGGCCGCGGCTCGGCAGGCGGCGAGGCGATGACGCTCAGGCGTGGGGCCTTCCCTATAGAAGCGGGTGGAGGAGAAACCCATCGGCTCCGGGCGCGCCGATGGGTGTGTGCCGGCGGTTTCCTCGGCGTTACCAGAGTGTGGCGATGGACGGGGCCTCCTCGACGGGGTCGTCGGGCCCAGCCGCGGTCCACGCCTCGCCGGACAGGGTGACGCTGAGGGCATCACCGTGGTGGGGCCGCAGGCGGGTGACTCTCCGGCTGACCCACTCGCCCTTCCGCGGTACGGGTAGGCCAAGGGTGCGGGCGATCTCTGCCTGCTGACCGGTGCCTCCCAGTACGAGGATTCCCTCTTCGCGCAGCGTGTCTCGGGCGTCCCTGATCCGCTTCACGGGGTCCGCCGTCATGGAGACGGTGGAGACCGTGGTCTGGTTGAGTACCCGGCCCTGCACGAGCCGGAAGAGATTCTTCGCCCGGGCCTGGCTGCCGCCCCCGCCCGCTTCGGGGGCGAAGATCCGATCCCGGAGCGGTGCCGGGAGGTGGAGCAGGGTGTTCTCTGGCAGCGGTGCGTCCTGGAAGAGCCAGACGACGGCCTGTCGGCCTGCGGCCGAGAGGGTCCGCTTGAAGTCCCGGTTGGCTGCTCCGCTGAGGTGACCGGGTTCGATCCGGATGAGTCCGAGGCTCCAGCAGGAGCGCTGGTCGTTGGCCGACACGAGCAGACTCACCCTGCCGACCTCGCCGGGCGTGACCGTCCACGTCGAGCCCGTGGTGAACTTCAACGTCACCTCCTGGTGCCCGATGAGGAGATCGGTCTCGCCGCCCGGCTGGAACCCCCATGCCGCCATGAGCTCGTGGGTGACCTTGGCGCCGAGGTAGGCCTTCTCGGGCTTCCCGAGCGTAGCGAGGTCGAACCGCCCTGTCCGCCGTCCGTCGAGCACACTGTCGAATGCGTCGCGCAGCGCAGCCGCTGTCACCGCCTCGATGTCCTGCATGCCGCGCAGGACATCGGCGACGGCCAAGACGTCGGAGGAGCCAGATCCAGTTCCAGAGCCACTGGCAGAAGAAGAAGGAGTGTTGGTTGCGGCCGCAGGGTGGGGGTGCACGGAGCCGACCGGCTCAGTGATCTCGTCCACCGAGAGCCCGGGGACGGCCGTCGGCTCGTCCTGGGCGGGACCGGCTGATGCGGGGGGTGCCGGGACCCGGCCCTCGGCCGCGGCCAGCCGGACACGCAGGGCATGAAGCTCCTTCTCCCTGCGGGCCACACGGCGCTCCAGCCGATCCACCTCCCTGCGCAGGGCGCGGTTCTCTCGCAGCACGTCGAGGAGTTCGGGCTCCGGCTTCGCCTGTGGAGCTTGCTGGCTGCTGGTCGCCGGCACGGAGCGTGCATTCAGCAGGTGTTGCCTGACCTCCTCGACCAGGGCGTCCTTACCCTCTGGCGGGGCGATTACAGCGATGATCGCGTAGATCAACGAGGCGTTGTTCTGGAGCCCCTTGCCCCGAAGCCGGTCCGACAGCACCTGATACGACGGCGGGCGGGGGCCTTCCCGGTGCTCGGCGAGCAGGAGCTGCTGGAGCTCCTTCAGGCGGATGCCACTGCTCGTGACCAGACCCCGCAGCAGCCGGACTATCTCCCGCATGGGCTCGTTGAGGCCCGGGTCCAACTCCGACCACTGGCCGCCCCGTTTCCGGCGTGCCATACCTCGCCCTCTCGCCCTTTCGATCCCCTTGATAGCAGGTTCAATCTACCTGATCGGAAGATCGAACTTCCGGAGCCCGTAAGGATCCGACACCGTGGTCATTGCACCTAGGAATCCCCACGTAAGAAAGGATGTCGATGCGTCAGCGCACGGCCGATCTCTGCGCCTTTGCCTTCATCGTCGCCGCACCGGCAGGTCTGATCGCCTTGGACCTGCCCTCCGATCAGGTCATCGCGGCCACCTCCGCCTCGGCCGTCCTTTACTCCGCCTGGCGCCAAGGTGGAGGCAGGCCGCCGTCACAGGGCCCCGGGGGAGGGCGCGGGGCCGGCTCCGATCCCGGATCCGGCTGCGATTCCGACTCCGGACCAGCATCCGGTGGGGAGCCAGTCCGGGCCCCACGCCGCGAAGCGTGAAGTGAGCACGCTTCCCGGCTACACCACACCGCAGCGCACGGGTCTGTCAGCCCCCGGCAGGGCTGGGAGACTGCGAGCATGACGCCTCCGACGCTGGCTGTGGTCCGTGGACCTGCGGGTTCCGGCAAGACGACGTTTGCGCTGAGATCGCCCGGTCGGTGTGCTGTCCTGCGGTCTGCCGGGACGAGATCAAGGAGGGGGTGGTCGACGCCACGCCGGGGTTCAACGCCCGCTGACCAAGCGCACGTTGACAGTGTTCTTCGACGTCCTGCGACTGTTGCTGGAGGCCTGCGTCACCGTGGTGGCGAAGGCGGCGCTCCAGGACGGTGCACCGCCCCCCCGGATGTCTCGATGGCCCAGCGTGGTTCGACGCTACGGCAGATCAGCGGCGGGAATTCGAGCGGGTGGCAAACCCGGCGCAGCCACGGGACGCGTCGAGTAGGCCGTACTGCCATCCCAGCGTGATGAGTTGGGGATCGTTGGCAGCCATCCACCGCTTCTTCAGGTCACGCAGTCTCTTGCCGACCGCGTCGGCCGAGTAGTGGCACCGGCGGCCCGTCTCCGCCAGCTCGGCACCCAGAGCAAGACCCCAGAGGATCTCCCGCTCGACCTCATCCGCCGACGGCGCCGGTGCGACCGCTTCCGGAAGAGGCAGCTGCCCGGTCACGTAGCAGGTGTGGATGAGGGCGGTGCGGGAGGTCACGCCCGTCCTGGTGTTGCTGTCGGACATCTGGACATCCACCGTGGCCTTGGAGAGCCCGAGTTTCGCAGCGACCTGAGCGCTGGACATGCCGAGGGCGACCTTCGCGGCGATGCGGAGCTGAGCGGGGGTGAGTAGGGGCGTGGCGGTGCTGGGGCGTCCGGCCATGGGTCAGGTCCTCTCACGCGTGGGAGCAGCAGACGTGAAGCTGGGAAGTGCGCATTCGACTCCGCCGGGCGACGGCGACTGGGCAGCGGCCCGTCGGCGGGGATGAGGGCTCTCGCGTTCGGGGAAGGGCCGGATCTCCGCGAAGCTCCATTCGTCGCGGGCGGCACGCTCGAATGCGGCAGGGCCCTCATCCAGCGCGCACAGAACGCCGAGGAGCAGCTTGTGGGACACCACGAGCAAGCCGCCGCCGTAAGACTGGGACAGCGCCGTGAGGTGCCGAGCGGCGAGGCAGGCGCGGCCATGCAGCTGGGCCAGGGATTCCCCGTCCCCGAAAGCAACGGACGGGTAGTGCATCCGTGTCCTACGCCACTCGACATACGCCGATGGGTAGTCCGAGGCCGTCCGGCCGATCACCGCGCTCGGTGCGCGCCATTCGGCCAACAGGGTCGTGTCGGCGATCACCGGGAGGCCGGTCACGCGGCTGATGATGACCGCGGTCTGAGCGGCCCGCGGCAAGGGGCTGGTGAGGATCGCCTGCACGGCACCGGGCAGCGGGGCCATGGCGACCTGCGCGCGACCCGCTTCGGAGAGCGAAACGCCCCATGGAGCGTGGTGTCCGGTTGCATGGCCTTCGTACGCGCCGTGACGCATCAGCCAGATCTCAGGCAAGGACCCACCCTCCGTCCACGTGGAGGGTCTGGCCGGTGATGAAGCCGGCGTCCTCGCCGGCCAGGAAGGCCACCGCGGTGGCGACGTCGGTCGGCGCACCGCGCCGCTTGATGCACTGCCGTGCGAGCTGCCGGACGGTCATGGCTTCGGGGTCGTCGACAACTGTCTGCTCGGCGGGGACCTGGATCGAGCCGGGCGCGACGCAGTTCACGGTGATGCCCGAAGGTCCGAGTTCGCGAGCCAGTGCCCGGGTGAGCCCTTCCACGCCGGCCTTCGCGCTGATGTAGGCGGACAGCTCATGGCGGCCGACGGTGGCCAGGACCGAGCCCATCGTGATGATGCGTCCGCGGCCTCTGGCGGCCATGTCCGGGGAGACGGCCCGGGCGAGCAGGTAGTGGCTGGTGAGGTTGACCGACAGCATGGCGTTCCATACCGCGGGTGTGGTCTCGGCCCAGGGCGTCCGCGGGTACGAGCCGGCGTTGCTGACGAGGATGTCGATGGCGCCGAGGCGCGCGACAGTCTGCGCGTGCAGTTCGCTGACCGCGCTCTCGTCGCGCAGGTCAGCTTCGAGAGCGAACGCGCGTCCGCCGGAGGCTCCGATGTCCATGGCCAGCTCGGCGGCCGCCTTCGGCTCGTCGTGGTGCGCGATGACGACGATGGCGCCCTTGGCCGCGAGCTGCTGTACGACGGCGGTGCCGATGCCGCCAGTGGCGCCGGTCACCAGGGCGGTTCTGCCGGTCAGTGGGGCAGGCACGGGGCCTCCTCGATGTGGAAGTAGGTGATCGGGTCGAAGTATGGGGAGAGCGCCTCGACGAGCCGGACGATGACGAGCAGCCGGTCGGTGGGCGTCAGGTCGCCGACGTCGTAGACGGCGAGGAGGCGCATGGCGACGTACGGTCGCAGGAGGGCTGCAAGGTCCTGACCAGGCCAGAGCCGTGCCGCTACGGGCAGCACGAGGCGGTGCCAGTACGCAGTGACAGCCGCCCTGCGGGAGACGGAGAGCCGTGACTCGTGCTCGATGTGCACGGAGCGGCGTGCGGCTTCGACGGACTGCTTTGTGACGACCGGTGTGTTGTCCGGTCGGCGATCGACGACCGCGGGGTGGTCGGCGAAGGCGGCAGGGTTGTACGTGGGGACCAGCCAGCCGCCGAGGGTGGTCACGTAGGTGAGGAAGTTGGCGAACTCGCCGAGCACACAGTTCGTCCCGGCGGTGTCGTAGTCGAACCAGGCAAGAGGCACCGCCAGGTTCACATCAGTCGGGTCGCCCTGCGTGAGGGCGACCCAGACCGGACCCGCGTTCTCGAAGTGCGTCCGGAGGTCCTTGAGGGTGGCCTGCCAGTCGAGCCTGGTGTCCAGGCCGTTGATGGTCAGGGTCCACGCGCCGAGGTCGTCGAAGGGAATCTCGACGTCGGCCACGCTGAGGAAGAGCTCGGTCTCGGCGTAGTACGAGTCCAGGCGGCCACCCGGAGCCGCTCGGTCCCAGTACAGCTTGCGGACCACGTGGACGGGGTCCTCCAGCACCGCGGTCGCCAGGATGTTCTCCCGGTAGGCATCGGTGAGCCGATCGAGGTAGAGACGGAGTTCCTCACCGACGCCGTCGGCGCTGAGGAGGTCGACGAGCAGACCGTTGTCCCGTCCGCCGGTGAGGCGCTCATACACCATGACGTAACCACCCGGTACGCGCATGGAGGCGTGCAGTGCCGGCACCCGGTACCGACTACGCAGGGCTTCGTGCCCCCTCCGTTCCTGCCGCGCCTCGTCCAGATCGCGGTTGTACTTCACCAGCAGCCGCTTCCCGGGGAGGTCGAGGGGAACGATGAGGTTCCGGGTGAAGCGGCGCGGGCGCCCGATCCGGATCATTTGCTGCCGCCAGGACGGCCGACTCCGGGCAGAAGGCCGGCGGCGAGGTCCGCCAAGTACTCCGGGGCAATAGCGGCCAGGCCACCGTCGGCGGGCGCACGGAGGGCGTCCCGCACCGGGCAGAGGTCTCCCTGGTGCATGCGCTCGGAGAAGGCGGTGGCTACGGCATGGTGGTGGTCCAGGCCAGTCGTCCACTTGCTGTAGCTGTGCCGGGCGTACAGGCCCACGACTGGGGGACCCCCACCGTCGGGCCGCCGGGAGAGGGCCGCGAGGTGGGTGAGGCCGGTGTCGTTGCCGATGACCAGGTCGCAGACAGCGAAGACGTCTGCGAGGTCCAGGGCGCGCAGGCCGTCCAGACGCAGAGCTCGAACCCGCGGTCCCGCGTTGTCGATCGCAGATGTCTCGGGCGTGGTTGCCTCGCCTCCGACGACGAGAAGCCTCACGTCCGTCCCACTGCGCTCGGCCAGATGTTCGGCCATACGCAAGTAGCGGGCGACCGTGTAGTCCTTCCGCTCGGGCCAGCTGGTTGCGGTGATCACTGCGATGGTCCTCCCGGCGAACCAGCCGTCCCTCCCAAGGGCCCGCACCACCGGGTTGGCCGACGGCTCCGGTGCGAGGAGCAGCGGGCAGAAGTCCCCGTTCGCGGGTAGCCGGACACCGAGGCGCCGCTCCAGAGCCAGGTAGTACCGGGCGGGCAGGTCGGTATGGACTCGCCAGCTCGACGCCCAGCAGGGTGGTGCGGCCGGGTCACACACGATCGGGATGACGTCGCCGACGTGCTTCTCGACGGTGGCGCGGTCCCCGATGAGGATGGTGGGTCCGGCGGCGGGCTCCACCAGGCCGAGCGGCACCGCGCGGCGGACGAGGGCGGCATGCCGACCCTCGACCGCTACGCGAATTTCGCGGGACGGGTGCCGAAGCCGCAGCCAATCCAGCACCGCCCGGACGCTGGACAGCGCCAGGAGCGAGTCGCCCAGGCTGCCGTTGAGGGCGACGATCACCGATGTCTGGACGGCCAGCCGATCGACGAGCTCGGCGGCCGCAGGGATGGGCAGCGTCTCGCCCACCTGCAGGAGTTCGCGGCTGTAGCCCAGCGGGACGCTATGCACGTCTTCACGGGTCGCGGTCTCACGGCTCAGGACGAACCGGGGTACGCCAGCCTCGTTGCTCGTCAACGAGAGCTGCCTATCGTGCTCAGCGAGACCAGGGGGACGCCGTGCGCGGCCAGCAGCTCCCGAGCACCTCGCGTCGTGTCTTCGACCAGGCAGGCGGCGGCCACGGGCGTGGCGCCGACCTGCCGCAGGCTCTGGGCGAGGTTGGCGAGCGTGTGCCCGGTGGTGACTTCGTCGTCGACCAGCAGCATGCGCTGGCCCTCCGCGATGCCGTAGGCGTACACGTCGGTGCGCATCGCGTGGGGCTCGCTGAATCTGACCGCACCCTCGAGCGGGAGGTGGAGCTTCCACGCGATCTTGTAGGGGAGCGCCGCGGCGTGGGCGAGCGCGACGGTGGGCAGGATGCCGCCGGCGTCGAGGCCCAGCAGGAAGTCAAGGGGCTCGAGTTCGGTACCGACCTCCTCCCGGACCCGGTACCACAGCTCCTCGCCCACGCCGGACAGATCGGACGGCGCGACCGGGGCCTCGAGGCCGTCCAGGGAGTGGATGATGCGCTCGCGGCGGCTCTGGGGGCCGATGGAAAGCCGCTCGACGATCCGTGCGGTGAACGGCGCGGTGGCGGTTTCGGGCATGGCGAAGCTCCTTGAGTACGTCATGGATTGGAGGCGAGCGCGGGGGCGCTCAGGCAGCGGACACCTGGGCGGCGTACCAGGCCAGCAGGTGATCAACAGCCGTGCACACCGACTGCAGGGCGCCCTCTGAGCTGCGGGTCAGCCACTCGTCGACAACGGCGACCAGCGCGGGCACCGTGAGCGTGGGCAGGCCGGGCAACTGCGCGGCCGCAGCGAGGATCTCGTCCGGGCCACTGACCCAGACCCCCTGCTCGCGTAGCAGGAGCCGGACGGCGAGGACCAGGTGACGGTAGAGCGGGCGGAGGCTGGTGGGAGTCGCTCCCGCGCGGAGGCGGCGCATGGTGAGAATGACCTGGGGAAGGTCCTGCGCCCCGGCCATGACGAGGTCGCGCCGGCTGATTACCGGCAACTCAAGTCCAGCCGAGGTGTGAAGCACCGGCTGTCCGTCCTGGAGCTGGTGGAGCACGAACGCCAGCCTGGGAGTGAGTCGACGGGCGGTGAGCTCGTCCGGAGTGGCCAGAGTGAGACCGACGGTTGCCAGGCCCTCCAGGGCCGCCTCGTACTTCTTCAGCGCCGCGGACACCGGCTCGGTGCCCTCGTGTTCGGCGATCACGAAAAGGTCGATGTCGGACCAACCTGCGATCCAGGGCCCCGTGCTCGGACTGCCCGTCAGCGCAGCGAGCCGGACCGGTTCTCCGACCGAACGCATGTCCTCCGCGAAGACGGCAGTGGCCGCCGCGACGGCGGTCGGCAGCGCCAGTGCGGACAGGTCCGCGATCTGCAGGGGTACCGTCAGCCGGGGAGTCTCCGCGATCCGGCGCAACCGGGCCCGCAAGTCGATCACGCTGCCGGAGTTGTCGATGACGTGGTCAGCCATGGCTTCGACCTTGTCCGCGCCGCGCTGGATTTTCACTGCGTCCTTCGCGGCCACGGCGTGCGGGGTCGAACCGGACCGGGCTACACGGACATCGAACGGGGCGGAGAGGTAGACGACCTGGAGGCGTTCACCGAGCATGATCTTCAGCTCTGCCATCGACTCGTCGTCGTGCACCGACTCGATCGTGAACAGCCCTGTCTCCACATGGGCCTCGGCGAACCGGTTCAGCTCCTCCAGCAGCAGCTCCGCCTGCCGGCGGGGCGAGAGCCGGTACGGGTCGGCAAGTCCGTGGTGGTGGGCGGCCTGCCGGAGCAGATACCCGATCTTGAAACGCTGGGCGCCCACGAGCCGGCGTATGTAGTCGGCCCCCGTGCTCTTTCCGGACTCGCTCAGCCCGCCAAAGGCAATCACCCGGTGGAGGTGCCGACTGGGGCTGATGGCCTCGTTCGTGGCCGTGCTGCCGCCATAGAGCTTGAACCGCGCCGGGGTCGGCAACAGCCGGGCTCCCGCCGCAACGTCGGCGGCGAGGACGTCCAGTGCCTCCGACAACGCCGCGTTCTGTGCGTGCAGCAGGGGAACCCGCTGAGCGACGGCCGCGTCGAACGGAGCGGCTTCCTCACTGCGCCAAATGCGCAGGGTGAGCACGGAGAGGCGGTCCAGCACGGAGGACAGCGTCTCGGTGTGGAGTACGGCGTCGGCACGCGGCGGGCCGGCCAACGCGGCCAGTACCTCGTCCACGCGCTCGGCCAGGTTGTTGCGCTCCGCGTTGAGCTGGTCGATCTCGCGCTTGCAATCGGCGATCTCGGCTTCGCTCAGCCCTCCGCGGACGCGGTCCTCGGCCAGCCACAGTCGGCCGTTGGTCGCGTGCAGGCGGTTGAGTGTGTCGTCCAGCCGCTGCCGGTCCTTGGGCGGTAGCACGGCCGCCGCCCGTATCAGGCGGGGCGGAAGAACGAGGGGAGGGACGTTCGCGGTCATCAGGAGTCCTCCGCGTCAGTGGAAGGAAGCAGGACCGATCCCGTGATGGTCACCACGTCGGCCTGGACCTGCTCGATGGACTTGCTCTCGCAGTCGACGACTCCGGCATACGCTCCCCGCTCCACCTGGTGTAGCAAGACCGCGTGCAGGGTCCGCTGGTACGCCGGGTAGACGCCGGTCCACGGCCGGCCCTCCCGCGCGCTGGTGATCGCGTAACTGCGTTCGGCGTCAAGCGACGGCAGGAGGAGAACGGGCACCTCCGGGGCCAGTACGCGGAAAGCTGCGATCCCCTCCACCGCAGTGAGCGCTTCAGCCGGGGACGAGCCCTCCTTGACCGAGGCTGTTGCCGCGCTGACGGCGATCAGCATCGGCAGCCCCCGGTCGAGGAGACCCACGCGGCCGCGCTCGAGAGCTCCGGACCGTCTTTCGTAGCTGTCGAGAAGCAGCCCGGTCAGTTCGGCAGTCGTGGACTCCTCGAACCACCACGTGGCGTAGCCCTCGCCCGCGACCTGATTCCAGGCGGTGGCGTGGTGTTCGTGTACGGAGCCGAGCGACTGGACTTTGGGGAAGCGAGAGGCGAGCAGGCGTAAGTGGGTGGTCTTGCCGACGTTGTCCGGGCCGTTGAGGCTGATGAACATGTCGGCGCTCAGGACGCGCGGATCTGGGTGTCGAGCACGGACTTGATGGCCTCGACGTTGCTGGCGGCGAAGTGG
Organism: Streptomyces sp. WAC03905; assembly: GCF_057371075.1. Lineage (NCBI taxonomy): Bacteria > Bacillati > Actinomycetota > Actinomycetes > Kitasatosporales > Streptomycetaceae > Streptomyces > Streptomyces sp. WAC03905. The sequence continues at coordinate 925,649 of NZ_JBXYDZ010000003.1, read as the reverse complement.
GCCAGCTCCGGCGGCATGAGGTTCAGCTGCCGGATCGCCTCCGCGGTGAACGGCACGCGCACGACCTCGTAACCGCCCCGCTCGGGCTTGTCGAACTCGGTGCCGGTACGTGCCTGGATGTCCATCTGGTCCAGGCGGGCGGCGAAGATGTGCTGTACACCGAGCCCGTTGTCCAGCGAGTCGGTGATCAGGTGCACGAGCTCTGCCCGGCTCAGTTTGCCGCCGAGTTCCTCGAACACTTCGCGGTGCAGCGCGTCCTCGATGCTCGCGTCCTCGGCTTCGACACCCCCGCCGACCGCCACCCAGTAGGGCTCCCGGCCGGGCTTGGTCCGCTTGATCAGCACGAGCTCGTCGCCGTCCAACAGGATGGCTCGTGCGTTCCGCTTGGTGATCACCTTGTTCTCGTTCCTCTCTGGGATTCCCTATGCGCCCCTGCCGAAGTACGGCTGACCCGGTTGTGCAAGGCCCGCATATGAGGTTCGCTTCCGACTGGAGTCGGGCGTGCCCCAGGGTCTGATACTGATAGGAACTCGCGCACATCGCGGTGGTGATATCACCCTTGTGATGGAGGAGTTGGATCTATGTCCAGGCCTGCATCCTCCGCCTTCTACCTGCGCGTCTTCCGCTCGCCCAGGAGGCCGTGATGACTGCGTCCCTGCCCGTCGCTGCCCGCGTGGATCTCCGTCGTCAGCCGATCGACGAAGTGTTGGAGCGCGTGGAACAGGCCCTGCATGTTCGGTTGAACAGGCAGGCACTGATCCGCAAGCGCCGTTCCCTGGGCGCTCCTACGGAGCGGGGCACATGGGTGCGGATCGAGCGCCGAGGGTTCGAGCGGATCGGCCCGCAGGGCTGGAATGGCACCGAGGCAGCTGCTGTGTTGCAGAAGATCGCGATGCCCGAGTGGTACTGCGGTATGGCGTGGCGCGAGCCGGGCGAGCCGGTGATGTGGCGTGCGGACGAGCTGGAGTTGATCGCTTCGCCGTCCGTAGCGAGCGGCGCCCGGGTGGTCGCAGATCCGGGTTTGCCAGATGCGTGGTGGGCGGAGTTGAACGCTTCGCTGGACGCGCTCGCTGAGCAGCAGACGCCCAGGATCGCCACACCGGACACGGTGACGATCACGCAGCAGCTTGTGACGGGGATGCTCGGGGCTGTCTTCCCCGGCGTGGCCGATACGCGGATCGAGCGGTGGGCGCCTGCTCATGCGGATCTGACCTGGGCCAACGTGATGGGCCCGAAGTTCTCCATCGTCGATTGGGAGGACTGGGGGATGGCGCCCCGGGGCCTGGACGCCGCAACGCTGTGGGGGAATGCGCTTGCCGTCCCGGAGCTCGCAGACCGTGTCCACCGGGAGAGGCGGGCGGACTTGGATAGCCGGGACGGCAAGCTGATGTCGTTGTTCTTCCTGTCGAAAATCGTCGGGCCTCACGCATGCGCGGAGGACCCTCTGCTTGAGCCGGCCCGGAAGGCGGCCGAGCATCTGATGGCTGAGCTTGAGGCAGGTGGAGGGCCCGCAGGTTCTGGTTGAGAGCTGCGGTACACACCGGGGGGCCGAGGGCCAGCACCCGCTGGGCCATGGGACAGGGGATGTCGGGATCTTGAACGGGACACCGAGGGAGTGCGGAGGAGCCCTACGGCCCAGCAACCACCAGCCCCATCTCGATGAGGGAACGAACGCGGTTGGCGGCCTGCTGCTCCCCGGGTCGTGCTGCGTCGTCGAGCCTGATGGGGAACGATGCGTGAACGGAGGCGAGGAGGTCCACGGTGTCCGGGCTCGCCGCGAAGACGCCGTCGGCAGCGGCGAACGCGACCTGGCCGTCCGGGGTGGTGCCGAGCAGCTCGATTCCTCCCGGTATCCGTGTGCGAAGCAGCGTACCGTCGGTCAGCCGCACCGATTCCGCCGAGAGCGGGAGCCTTGATCGCAGCAGCCGACGATAGGTTGCCTCGTTCGGAGGGAACTCGGCCACACCGAGGTGGGCCGGCACTTGGTTCCGGGAGATCCAGTTGTGGTGCCGGAGGAGGGCGATGGAGAGGAGCCCGCTGTCGTCGCCGAGCGGGATCGCCTGGTGGGGATGCCCCTCAGGGAAGAGCAGGCAGTCCCCGGGTTTCAGTACCTCGTCGAGGACGACTCGGGAGGCGGGTCCTCCCTCCGGGGTGTCCCAGCCGCCCAGTTGGAAACGCTTGCTGCCCCAGAGCATCAGGGCGATGACGTCCTGGCGATCGGAGTGCCATCCGGTGACGCTTGTCGTGCCGGCGGAGATGAAGAGCTTCGTGAACACATCAGCTCCGGACACGGCGACGACATCGTCCATGAGCACTGCCAGGGCCGCAGACCAGCGGTCGAACTGTCGGACTCCGAGGGTGACTCCTCCGTCCAGTGCCCGCCTGACCCGATGGATGTCCATCTGGAAGGTGTCGGAGTCCGGTTCCAGCCGGTTGCCGAAGCGGTCGCCGGGCAGCTTCCCGTCGGCGTCGCGGAGCTCCATGTCCGCGTTAGCTCCCGTACCAGGTCCGGCGATCAGCCGTGGCTCAGCCGTAAGCCAGCGCTCGAACTCAGCGCGGCCAGGCAGCCAGCCGGCGTCATCAGCACCCCTTCCGAGCGACGGGGCTTCGCAGGGCCGTCCGAGGCTCGCCACCACAGTGTCACCCAGAATGAGACGGAGGCGCTCGGCGGCTCGCTCGACGGCAGCGCTGTTGGCCGCGTCGATGAGGGCGACGAGGCTGTCGGGAACGACGCCTACGCGGATAGTCAGTCGGTCGACTTCGTCCAGCCGATGCACGGCGTGTGGCGTCACGGTCATCGCTCCAAGGTCTTGAGTAAGGCGGAGAGGTGAGACTCGAGGTCGGCGACGAGACCCGGCCATGGGGAGACACGCAGCCGGTGCACCGGGACTCGGGAGGCCAGCTCACGGCTGCTCCGATGCAGGTCTGCCGGGCTGGCGCCCCCGTCTCGGAGGTGTTCCACCAGCCACGACCTGGCCTCCTCCTCGTCGCCAGCCGTCTCGATGGCGCCCGGACAGCTTCGCTCCTGCTCCGGGAGGAGGATCACCACGGCAGCGGGCAGTGAGGCGCCGAGGTACGTTCCCGCTTCCTGCGGCAGCGGCACGGAGGTTCTTTGCTCGCCGGACCGTACTGCGATCGGGAGCGGGACACCGAAGACCACACCGGTCAACGAGTCCAGCAGTACGACCTCGTCGGTGGCGATGGAGGCGAGCCTGGCGTCGCGGGCCCAGAGTGCCGCGGTCGTCTTGCCGGCCTTCTGGTTGCCGCAGACGAGGAGGGCTTGGCCAGGGGCCGGCACGAGCAGTGCGGCGTGCAGGGCGACGAACCGCCCACGGTACGGGGGAGTGGCGAGCGGGGGCAGAGCGGGCAGGTGGCCCGCCAGCGCGTGCCACTGGGGATCACCGGGCATGCGGTAACGGACGCCGGGTCGTTCGCCGGCGAATGACCGGTGCAACATGTCGGCCCGAGCGGCGCGGTCGAGCCGCACGAGGACGTCGGCGGTCCGTCGGCGGACGGGTACCGCGGCAGCGAGACCCGTCCGGAGCCATCGTTGAACCGCCGGGTCGACCGTGTGGTAGCGGACCGTACCTCCCGCGAGAAGCAGGTCGACGAACGGCATGACATCTTCGTCGACCCTCTGGGCCGGGCTGGAGACCATGCCGAGGGCCTGGTGCAGAGGGAGCGGCCAGAGCACGTCCTCTCGCCACAGTCGCGTACCGATAGCGCTGCTGACCTGATAGGCCGTGCACGTCGTGTTCTCCACGACGTCCCATGTTCCGTCGGATCGTTCGGAGACGGCCCACCCTGAGGGCTCAGTGCTCAATTGCGTCACCCCCATGTGCTCCGGCATCGGGGCTGGTCGTTCGGGTCCTGCCCACGCCTACGAGGTAGGCTCCGTCGTGGACGGTGCCGAGCCCAGTCAGTGGCTCCAGCAGATGCTCCACCAGAGCCGGACTCTGAAAGACACCGCACGACGGATCCGTCGCCAGGCCCAGGGCGATGCGCTGTGCGTCACGCCCGCACTGGATGAGCGCGCTCTGCCAGGACACGCTGCCAGGTTCCGTGGTTCGGGGGACGAGCCAAGCCACCGCCGATATACCTGCTGTCCAAGGCTGTCCTATGGCCGCGCGCTGGATCGCATCGGGAGTGGGCGCCGGTCCGACCCGCGCCCAGCCGCCGTCAGTGCGCTGGTACGTGCCGGTCTCCAGGACGTGGTTCGGGTACAGCAGGCTGAGCCGGACTTCGCTCCGTACGGTCGCCAGGATCAGGAGCAGAGTGTCCAGGCTTCCTCTGGTGAGTGGCAGCTCGGAGAAGGCGCGGTGGGTTCGCCGCGCAGCAAGGGCAGCGGGCAGTTGGGACCAGGGCACCGGCGGCGCCAGTGCGGCCGAGGTCGTCGTTCGGTGCTTCTTCGCCTGGGCTTCGCCGGCTGCCTCGGCGTGCACCAGGAGCGAGGGGAACCAGCTGGACTCGATCCACGGTCGGGACTGCTCCCAGAGCCTCATGGCTTCGTCTGCGGGGAGAAGGGCCCGGGCCGCTACCAGCTCCTCGACCTCCGCCGGGGACGCGCCGCTGTTCTCACGGATCTCGGCCGGCCGGGAGGGGCGGTCACCGCGCGTACTGGGGTTGGCGTAGGCGAGGGCGGTAACGGTCTCGGGCGTGAGCCTGGCCAGGCCCTGCCGTTCGGAGTGGACCTGGGCGTAGAGGCCGTCGGCCCGCGGGATGAGGGACAGGAGGGGGTTGGTCCGGTACTCGGTGTCCGGGACCGTCGGCCTGATCTCGGGAGCTGGCGGTGGTCCTCCTGTCACGAGAGCCGGTTCCGGTGTGGCGAAGAGCAGCCCGAGAATCGGGTCCGGTCCCGTAAAGGACGGCATCGGAAGCCAGGCGGTGGACCAGCCGGTGGCTTGCAGGGCCAGGTCGAGCGTTTCCAGTACGTGGCCGGCGTCGATGAGGACGGGCCGGAAGGCACGTACGTCCCGGTAGCGCCACATGGCGCGCTCGACATGGCTGGAGACGATGAACGCCGCGCCCGACGGCGGGAGGGGCGCCGTCACGGGGAATGCGGCTTCCGCGCGGACCAGCGTGTGGCGGTCGCCGTCGTACCACCACGATCCCCGCAACGGCGCGGGCCACCCGTCCCCGAGGACCACGCCGAGGTCCGTGGGGTGCCGGGCACCGCCGGAGGGGCTGCTCTTGAGAACGATGGGGCCGTGTCGGCCTTGTCGCCGTCCGGTGATCCGCCCGGCCGCGGCCAGCCACGAGGCCAGGAGGCCGACGTCGGGAACCCTGCGGGGTCCGACGGGGAGCGGATCCTCGGGCAGAACAGTGCTCGGACCGGGGCGCGGGGTCGCGACGGGAGGTGGCCCACCGTTCGCCGCGTAGCCGTCCATGAGTGCCCGGTCCGCCTCGTGGCTCGTTTCGACGCTGTAGTCCAGGAAGGGGTAGTCGAGGTTCAGACGGCGGTAGTGGGCCAGGAAGTCCGGTGCCTCCGGACTCTCCCAGGCAGCCGAGATGCCGAGAGCCCTGGCGGCCGCGGTGAATTCCTCACTCGCCTCGCGATCCTCGCCTTGGGCGATCCAGGAGAGCAGGGCGCACTCCCGGTCCTTGCCGGAGAGGACGTACGCCTGGCGGGTCGCGGCGTCGACGGAGACCCATCGAGCGTCGGCTTGTATCTGGGGAGCCATGGTCCGTGCGGGAAATATGCGAACCCTGTCCATGTGGTGGAAGTCCTCCTGAGTGCCGGATCCGGGACGCGGCGGGCCCGCGGCAGCACTGCTGCCGCGGGCCCTGGTGCCTCAGGAGCTGTTCTGCACGAGGGCGCGGCGGAACAGGGGTACCGCGGAGTAGATGCCGGCGCTCGCGTCGGGCATGGAGAACCAGACGGCGTCCGCCGGCGGCTGGCCGTCGGCGGCGAAGCGCTCCAGGGCGGAGCGGGTCAGCAGCCACCGCCGGTCACCGTCGGGGTCGGAGATCAGGATGGAGGGGTCGGCCGAGCCGGTGCCCGCGACGACGGGGACCTGCTCGCACAGGGTCTTCGACGGCAGGACGAACACGACGTCGGCACCCTCGCCGAGCTGGGCCGGTTCGACCGTGAACTCGCCCAGGAGCTCCGGGTCGAGTACGTAGGTGGCGTTGTTTCCGGGGTCTTGCACCGCGATCTTCACAGGCACCTTCCACAGGTCGACCGCAGAGGCTGGCGGATCCAGAACCCCTGCGGGGGTGGTTCGTGATGTGTCAGCAGTGGACTGGAGCTTCGCTTGCACGGCACACGTGGGCCATCGAGCCGGACGTGCTCCGTCCACCCGGCCTCAACGCACACGTGTGGTGACTGGCTGTCACAGGGCGGAGACTCTAGTACGGACATCCGCTCCTTGTGCAGTGCATTGGGCGCCCTTATCCGGCATGGCCGGAATCCTTCCGGCCGGGATCACTGCGAACCGGTCAACTCCTGTTGCCCGTAACGCAAGACGGCGTTGCCGGCCCCACGTTAGGGGCGGCAACGCCGTCTGTCGTTTCAGCGTGAGTTACATGGTGATCTCGTAGGTGAGGAGTTCACTCTCGGCCACTTCGAGATCCACCTCGCCAATGTTCCCGGCAGATTGCACGTCTCCGCTCACCTGGCGAAGGCTGGCCAGCAATGGTGCCGGCCCGTGTGCCGAGAGCTTGGCCACCTCAGCTCGCATGGAGACCTGAGCTGCGCTCTTGGCCCTTCGGATGGCGGCGATGGCTTCCGCGGCGACATCCAGGAGCTGAGGGTCTCCCTTCAGGCACTGCTCCCGCAGCTCCGTCCCGCTGGGCCACTGAGCCTGGTGCACCGAGCCCTGCTGCCACCAGCTCCACGCCTCTTCGGTCGCGAACGGTACGAACGGCGCGAGGAGCCGCAGTAGCGTCGACAGCGCCGTCGACAGGGTCGCCTGCGCGGACGCGGCGGCCTCCTCGCCCCCTCCTCCGTAGGCGCGAGTCTTCACCAGCTCCACGTAGTCGTCGCAGAACGCCCAGAAGCACCGCTCGATCGTCTCGAGCGCCCGGGCGTAGTCGTACGCCTCCAGCTGAGCCGTCGCTTCGTCCACGACGTCTGCGAGCCGTGCGAGCAGCGCCTGGTCCAGCGGATTGGTCACCGCAGCGCGCCGTTCCCCCACACCGAGGCCGAGCACGAACTTCGACACGTTGAGGATCTTGATGGCCAGACGTCGGCCGATCTTCATCTGGCCGATCTCGAAGGCGGTGTCCGTTCCCGGCCGGGCCGAGACTGCCCAGTACCGCACTGCGTCCGACCCATGCTGGTCCAGAAGGTCCAGCGGGGTGACGACGTTGCCCTTCGACTTGGACATCTTCTTGCGGTCGGGGTCGAGGATCCAGCCACTGATTGCGGCATGGGCCCAGGGGAGCGCGTCGTGTTCCAGCTCGGCCCGGGCGACGGTGGAGAACAGCCAGGTGCGGATGATCTCATGGGCCTGCGGGCGCAGGTCCATCGGGAAGACACGCTGGAAGAGGTCGTCGTCGTGGCCCCAGCCGCCGGCGATCTGCGGTGTCAGCGAAGACGTGGCCCAGGTGTCCATCACGTCCGGGTCGCCGGTGAAGCCGCCGGGGACGTCCCGCTGGTCCGGCGTGAAGCCGGGCGGGGTGTCGCTGCTGGGGTCCACGGGCAGCGCGTCCTGCGACGGCACGATCAGCTCGTCAGTCGGGTTGCCGTCGGTATCCAGCTGATACCAGACGGGAACGGGTACGCCGAAGTAGCGCTGTCGGCTGATCAGCCAGTCCCCGGCAAGTCCCTCCACCCAGGACTGGTACCGGTTCCGCATGTGCTCGGGGTGCCAGTTCAGCTCATGGCCGCGCTCCAGCAGCTTCTGCCGGAGTTCCGCGTCGCGTCCGCCGTTGCGCAGGTACCACTGGCGGCTGGTGACGATCTCGAGGGGCTTGTCGCCCTTCTCGTAGAACTTGACCATGTGGTTGAAGGGCCGCGGCTCGCCGACGAGGCTGCCGTCCGCGCGGAGCAGCTCCACCAGGCGCTCCCGGGCCGTGTGCGGCGTCGCCCCGGCGAGCTGGGCATACGCGGTCCTCGCGGCGTCGGATTCCAGCGCGGCCGGTGCCTCGCGTACGAACCGGCCGTCCCGCCCGATCACCGAACGGGTGGGAAGGTCCAGCTCGCGCCACCACACCACGTCGGTGGTGTCGCCGAAGGTGCAGATCATGGCCGCACCCGTGCCCTTCTCAGGGTCGGCCAAGCGGTGGGCCACCACAGGCACCTCGACACCGAAGACCGGCGTCCGCACCGTGGTGCCGAACAGCTTCTGGTAGCGCTCGTCGTCCGGATGCGCCACGACTGCCACGCAGGCGGGCAGCAGCTCGGGGCGTGTCGTGGCGATCTCCAGTGCCGGCCCTGCCTCTGCCCTGAACAGCAGATGGTGGTAGGCGCTGGGGCGCTCGCGGTCCTCGAGCTCGGCCTGGGCGACTGCGGTCTGGAACGTCACGTCCCACAGTGTCGGAGCCTCGGCCTGGTACGCCTCGCCGCGAGCGAGGTTGGCCAGGAAGGCGCGCTGGGAGATGGCACGCGCCCGGCTGTCGATCGTCTGGTAGGTGTGATTCCAGTCGACGGAGAGCCCCAGCCGGCGCCACAGGCTCTCGAAAACCTTCTCGTCCTCCACCGTGAGCCGCTCGCACAGCTCGATGAAGTTGCGGCGGGACACCGGGACCTGCTGCTTGCCTGGAGAGGCGGGCGGAGTGAAGTCCGGGTCGTACGGCAGCGAGGGGTCACACCGCACGCCGAAGTAGTTCTGCACCCTGCGCTCGGTCGGCAGGCCATTGTCGTCCCAGCCCATCGGGTAGAAGACCGCCTTGCCGCGCATCCGGTGGAAGCGTGCGAGTGCGTCCGTCTGGGTGTACGAGAACACGTGCCCGACGTGGAGGGAGCCGCTCACGGTGGGCGGAGGCGTGTCGATCGAGTACACCCGCTCGCGAGGCGCGGTGCGGTCGAATACGTATACGCCCTGCTCGTCCCAGGTCGGAGCCCATTTGGCCTCAAGGCCGTCGAGTGTGGGTTTGTCGGGTACGCCCTGGCGAGGAGATGCGGTCGTCATGACGGTAGATGGTATCGGGCTGTGGAGGTCCGTAATTCCCTTATCGAATAGCGTAGTTCAGGCCAACGATGGCGGTGTGATGAGAGTGCTGTCGGACGAGCGTGGCGGGCCTGGACCTCTGAGATGCGAGGTCGGAGCGGGGCCGCTGGTGCGCAGTCAGCCAGGCGCTTGCTGTGGGGGTAGGCCGAAAAGTGGCAGGCACGGGGTGAGGCCCGTGATCTCGGTGACCGGAGTCACGGTCGTCTGCCATGTACTGCGTGACAGCCGGAGCCGCTGCAGGATGACGACATCCCCACGAACGACACGTCGTTCGATGCCGTCGGTGGCGTATCCCAGCTTGCGGGAGACCGCCAGTGAAGCGCTGTTGTCCATGAACGAGCCAGTGGTCGCTGACTCGGCCCCCAGTCCCGTGAACGCCAGGTGGAGGACGGCTGCTCGCATCTCCGTGCCTATTCCCTGACTCTGGAACGTCAGTCCCAGCCACGAGGCGGTGTTGACCTCCCTCACCAGCGCGAAGCGTCTCGCAGCCAGGGCCTGCACTCCCACGGGACGGCCTTCAAGGAAGACCGCGAGATTGAGGGACCAGTCCTCCGGTCGCCAGTTCCCGAGTCGCAGCCACTGGTGCTGAATCATGGAGCGCGCTCGGTCGGCGCCGGGTTGATCCGTCCAGCCGCTACTGAATGGCATCTGGGATGGATCATGAACACCCTGGTATGCCAGATCGCCCAGTTCCGCGAGCTCATCCGGGTTGGGCAGGCGAAGCACCAGGCGGGGCGTCGTCAGCCGCAGGCCCAGTAGCGGCCAGTAATCGATCAGCACAATCCAGTCTGTCCACGACTCCATTCGCCGAGCCACTTGAGCTACATCCAACGGTGACGGAAGTGCCGAGCCCTTCCGAGATTCGCCTGAAGCGTGGCCGAGATTCGCCCGAATGGGCGATGCGGCTGTCGTGATACAGAGAAGACGACCTAAGGACGGCCCCGGACCAGAGCCGAGGCAAGGCTGCTCAGCCTGGTAGGGGTGGTTGCCGGCGAGGCGGGGGATCTGCTGGCGCATGCTGGCTCAGCGCACTTCCTGGAGTACTTCGACTACCACCGCTCCGCCAAGACCTACGCCTGAGAAGCGTCGGTGTGCTCACATCGTCCTTCCTCGCGGTCGTGGCGTCACGTTGTGTGGGCTGCGCGTGCCGCTCCCCTCAATCTCGTTGGCGTAGCGCCACGAGGTTGCTGCACTCTGAGGAGATGCTGGCCACAGTGACCCCACGCCCGCACTACAGTTCCACTGCCATTCGCCCCGGATGGCAGGACCTTCCCGAGGCTGTCCGTCTTCTGATCGGTCGGCGGTTCAGCGGCCCAGTATCGGCTGGACAGAGCTCTGGAAGCGGGTTCACCCGCGGCTTTGCCGCCGTGATCCGCTCAGATGGCGATGCTCAGTTCGTGAAGGCCGTCAACAGTGCCGACTCCTTGCACATCGCGGACTGCTACCGGCGCGAGGCGCTGATCAACACGGCGCTACCCAACGAAGTGCCGGCTCCCCGTCTGCGATGGCATGAGGAGGAGGACGGATGGGTTGTCCTGGGTTTCGACGCCGTCCTCGGGGGGCGTATGCCCAGTGAACCCTGGAAGCCCGAGGAGCTGTCGGCCGCGTTGGATGCATGGGCCACGACGGCAGAGGCGCTCGCTCATCCGTCTGCCCAGCTTCTACAAACGGGGCTCAAACCAGTGGGCGACGGAGGAGACTTCGACGATTGGCGCGCCCTCACGGGAGGCGCCACTGAGCACCGTCTACTGCCGACCTGGACGCCATTTCATCTCTTGGATCAACTGGCCGACCTGGAGGCTGGATGGCGCGAGGCTACCGCGGGCACCGCGGTTCTGCACCATGACCTCCGGCAGGACAACGTCCTGCTCGACACCAGTGGATCGGCCTGGATCTGCGACTGGAACTGGCCCTGCCTTGGCGCAAGTTGGTTCGATCTTGTGCTGCTTCTGGCAACTGCATTCGCTGATGGGTACGACGCATCGGCGCTTTTCGCCCGCCATCCCACGGCCCAGGCTGTTGAAGCAGAGCAGCTGGACGCCGCTTTGGCCGCCCTTGCCGGCTTCTTCCTCGTTTCAGGAGCCCAGCCACCTCACGATTTCGGATCGCCGTTTCTTCGACAGCACCAAACTTGGAGCGGCGAGGTCGTTCTGCGGTGGCTTGCCGCGCGAAAGAAGTGGGTGATTTGACATGGGTCCGGTTGGAGCGGCGCGTGTCGTAGAAGGACCTCATGCTGCCGTTCGGGCGGCTCTTCTGGCCGAAGCCTGACCGTCTGAGCCCTGGGCCTTCCTTGACTGGGATGGCTGGGGCGACGCTCCAGCCCATGACCTGGTCACCAGCGGTGAGATCATCACTGGTGGTATGGCGTGATCGTGTTGCGGAGGGGAAGAACGTGGCCAGGGATTCGGCGTTGCGGGGGTATCTGCTGGAGGAGTCGCTGGCCTGGCTGTTGCGATTCTCCGGCTACCGGCTTCTGGTGCACGAGGACCAGGATCCCGTGGAGCTCGTGAGTCAGGGTGACACGCTCCGGGTCCGGGGGCGGGGTGCACTGCATCAGGTGGACGCGCTGGGCGAGTTCGCGTTCACGCCGGCGTTCTCGATGCCGGTGCGGCTCTTTCTTGAGGCGAAGTTCTACAAGGACAGGGTCGGGCTGGAGATCGTGCGAAACGCGCACGGCGTCGTGCACGACGTGAACGAGAACTTCATGACGCATGCCGGGAGGCGGCCGCGGCAGCGCTACCAGTATTCGTACGCCCTGTTCTCCGCGAACGGATTCACCGCTGAAGCGCAGAAGTACGCGCTTGCCCATCAGCTCTCGTTGGTGGATCTCTCCGGCGCGTCGTTCGCCTGGCTGCTGGGGGCCATTGGTACGACAGCGTGGACATTGGACAAGGCGCAGAAGCACCTGGGGCCGTCCGAGCCGTTCCCGATAACGTGGCTCCGTACCGAGCTGCGAAGGGCGTTGGGTACCGCACCGGACCATCTGCTGCCAGCGGTTCCGGTCGCTGAGGGGAAGTTTAAGCAAGAGGCGACCGCTACCATTGCGAGTTTCGTCGCGGCTATGCAGCAGCGCAGCGACGCTGAGCTGCTGCTCGGGTTTCCGGCGGCTCCGTTCATCCTGCCGCTGGCCGCCGACGATCACCATGCGTTCGTGGCGTATGCGGATGCCCAGCCTGACCACGCGGTGCGGATCCGGCGGCGGGGCAGCGGCGGCTCGGCGGAGTGGACCCTGTCGCCGTTGAGTGCGGAGAGCGCGTATGAGCTGGCGTTCAAGCTGCCGGAGCATGTGGAGGACTGGATCAGCGACATCGCCGAGAAGGAGCGGGGCCGCACGCTGGAGGTGAAGGAGCAGTTCCTGTCGGCGATAACGATCTATCGGATGAGCGGCGGTGGGGTGCGCGCCTATCAGCTCCGCTATGAGGCGAGTTCTTTGTCGCGTACGTGATGTCAGCCGAGACTCTGGCCTCCCCGCGGGGGTGCGGGGAGGCCAGCAGTTGGTTAGATCGGCAGGTAGGGGCTGGGCTTGTCGTGCCAGCTGATCGTGAGTGCATCTCTTGCCCGAGTTGTCGCCACGAAGAGCAAGGAGCGAGCCTTGCGCTGCTCCCGCTCGTAGCGCGGCGGGTCCTCAGCGCGGTAGCGGTCGATTACGTGGGTACGAGGGATGATGCCGTCGCTGGCACCGACGATCGCCAGACGTTGGTACTCCAGGCCCTTGAAGCGGTGCATGGTGCCGACGTGGACTTCGCCGTCCCCCTTGGGGCCTTCCTTGGTGAGTTCGGCGCAGGTGATGCCGGCCTTCGTGATCAGGTAGTACATGGTCTGGCTGACCATGTCGCGATCGGCGACGCATACGGCGATGTGCCCGCTCGGGTCACGCGGAGAGCCGTTCTCGTCAGTCGAGAGTTCGCTGCGCCAGGCGGCGAGGGTGGTGGCGAGGCCGGCGAGTTCGTCGTCCCAGGTGCCGTACGGGGTGAAGGTAGGGGCAGGGCCGTGGAGCACGGACCGGTAGCCCGCGAGGTTGTCGGTGCCGTCATCGAGGTCGTCGTAGCCGCCCTTCGGGGCGGAGTTGCGCGGTTCGACGACGCGCAGCGCGTCGGCGAGGATCTCCTTGGTGGTGCGGTAGCTCAGGGTGAGGCGGGAGGACCGCCCGCGGATGTTGATGCCGAGAGCGCCGAGTGCGACCTGGTGGTCGTAGATGCGCTGGTGGGTATCGCCGGCGATGAACATGTCGTTGGGCAGGTCCGGGTCGGCCATGGCCCGAAGCATCTTCCAATGCGCGGGGCTGAGGTCCTGGGCCTCGTCGACGACGATGTGGCGGTAGCGGAAGCCGAGGTAGCGCATGCCCGAGCTGTTGTCGCGGTGGATGAGGTCCTTGCCGCCGACCTCCTCCTTGTACTCGCGGCGGGCCCGGATCTTCGCGGCACGTTCGATCTCGAAGCGGGCGGCGCGTTCGGAAGCCTGGCCCCAGGTCTCCACGCCGAGCTTGTCGAGACGGGCGGTGAACTGCTCGATCAGCTTCCAGATGTGGTTGCGCTCGGGCCGGGTCAGTGAGCGGCCCCGCCCGGCGCGGCGCGCCTGGAAGTAGGCGGAGCGCGTGGGTACGGACTGGCCGAGAATGACCTGCTCCCACTCTTCGAGCAGGAACTCCGCCTCCCAGCGGCGGTCGTCGAGTTCCGCGAGGAGCTGGCGCATCTCGTTCAGCGCCACGTTGTCGTAGACGCGCTGCCGGCCGCGGCCGGGCGCGGTGTTTTCGCCGAGCACTCGTGCGGCGAGCTGGTCGATGTGGGCGATCTCTACGCGGGCCAGCAGCTCGGGTTCGATGAGCGAGGCGAGGCGCAGCCGCAGGTCGGTGGTGAGGTTCTTCGTGAAGGTGGTCAGCAGGATCGGCTTGTCGTGACCAGGCGGCAGCTGTTCGGCCAGGTGCTTGACCCGGTGCAGAGCGACGATGGTCTTGCCGGTGCCCGGTCCGCCCGAGACGCGGGCAGGGCCGTTGTAGTGACGGTGGACGATGCGCTCCTGGGTGGGGTGGAGGAACACCTTCCAGGCACGGAAGTCGCCTTCGTCGATGGCGGCCTGCACAGCGTCGTCGACGGCGGTGACCTTGGTGCGGGTCAGGGCGGCGGCGAAGTCGCCAAGGTCCGGCTCGTGGCCGAGCTCGACGGGCTGGGTGATCTCCTTGCGGACCTCGTCGATGTCCATGCCGGCGGCCAGGCCGTACAGGACGTCCTTGGACAGCAGGGGGGCGCCCTCGACGAGCTGGTCCAGCTCGGTGCTGTCGGTGACCGAGAGGGCCAACTCGATGAGCTGGTCCGCGACGCCCAGGTCGCGCAGCTGTTCGGCGGTGTACGCGGCGAGCAGCGTCGGCGTGGCTGGAGGCTCTGCCGGTTCGACGGCGGGGGACGGCGCCGGTCCGACGGGTACTTCCGTCTGGTCCGGCTCGGCAGGAGTGAGGGTGATGCCAGCACGGCGCAGGGCGCTGTCGCCGACGACGGCCAGGTCGACGAACTCGATCTCGCCGGTGACGCGGTTGACCGCGACCTGGAGTTCCTCGTAGACGTCCCTGCGGTGGCGGACGGCGATGACCAGCCAGCTTTCGGTGCCATCCGCATCGACACCCGTGGGTGCGAGGAGGGCGCGGTAGGACTGGTTCACGCGGGCGGACCAGATCCGGGAGTCGCCCTTCAGCTTCTTGAGCTTGAACCCAGGAAGGCTTGGGTTCTTCCGGAAGTCGTGGCAGAAGTCGTAGAACTGGGCCTTGACCGAGCGGTCAAGCTTGTACAGCTCCTGTTCGGCCTTGCGGTACAGGCTGAGCCGGGCGGTCATCGGGTGGTGCCTTCCGTGTCGGGGAGCTGTTCGAGCAGCGTGTCGAGGTGGTCAAGCCAGTCGGCAGCCGTGCGAACGGTCCAGCCGTCCTGGGCGTACGCGGCGTCCCGGCGCTGAGCCTCGGGATCGTCGTCTCCGCAGTGGGCGGTAACCACGGCGATCTTGAGATCGGGGGTCTGCCACGCGAACTCGGCCTGCCAGCCGCTGGCGCCCAGTTCGAATCCGAAGACGGGTGCCTGCTTGCCGCGGTCGGCGAGGGATTCGGCGAGCCGAAGCAGATCGGGCGACGCCTCCGAGTCCTCGCGCAGGATCTCCAGGATGTCCTCGTCCCAAGCGGCGTCCCGGATGATCCGGCGCAGCGCCGCCTCGGCTGCCGAGTCCTCGGCCGGCTCCGGGACGGCGGGCTGGACGGCTGGCTCGACTGCCGGAGTGAGAGCAGCGGCGAGGGACTCGAGCTCGCCGAGTCCACCGCACACAGCGAGTACTTCGACCTCGAAGTCCGCCGCCTTGCTGCCTGCGAGCTGAACCCCGTCGCCTCCGGCGAAGGACAGGAACTGGGTGATGTTGGTCCAGTACAGCCAGGACCGCCATCGCAGCTTGTGTTCGTCCGTGTCGAGGACGGCATCCCTGTCGTCCAAGATGGCCAGTGCGGTCCACCGCAGGTTCTCGAGGTCTGCGGCATCCAGCGTGAACAGGATCGGTAGGCCGTGCTCATCCTGGGTGCGGAAGACGTGGACGGGTCCGATGCCCGTCGCGTCGGGGACGATTGGTTTGTGGTGCTGCTCGCCTGCCCCGAGTACTGCGAGCTGTTCGCGCAGCGCGGTGACGAGCTCGCTGCGCTTGCCTGTCGCGGCGACAGAGGCCGTTGCAGGCACGCCTGTGAGCCCGGTGACCAGCGCTCTTGCCCGGCGCGCCCAACGTGCGGCTTCCGGATCACGCAGGTAGGCGATCAGTGTGTCGATCGGGTTGGCGAAGACGGCCTCGCCGAAGTGGGCACGGTTGCCGCCGTACTGCTCGTACGCCGACTTCGCCCGCTCCTGAGCTGTGCCCCGGTACGGTGGCCACACCGGACGGGTGCGGCCCGGCCGCTGTTCGAACAGGTCGATGTCCGCCCACGTGATCTGGAAGACTAGCTTCCCGTCGGCGCGGAGCCGCGTGCGCTGAGCTGCGTTCTTCGCGATGAGGTTGTGTTCCCGGCTGGCGTGGAACCGGAAACCTTCGAGATAGACGTGGACGCTCTGCGTCGGCCCACCCACGCGCGTGAAGGTGAAGTCGGTTCGTGTGCCTTCGAGCTGGCGTTGGGCGGTGAGCCGCCAGTGCATGACCTCGGAGCCGTCGGTGAACCGCAGGTGGCCGCTGGCATGGCCATCCTCGTCCAGGGCCGCGTCGTCGGCGGCCTTCACCCAGTCCCGCAGCGCGGTCAGGAACCGGGCCTCCAGGTCGGACTCGACTTGAGCGTCCAGTCCGACCAGTCCGGTGTGATCCACATCGCTGACGTCCCAGCCGTCTTCGCCGTCGCCCTTGAACAGCAAGGATTCAAGCATGGTCAGCGCTGCCTGCCGCGAGACCACGTCCTGGAACTGCTCGGGGGTGTAGCGGTGCAGGCATCGATGGCAGGCCCGGCGCTGCTCCTCCGCGCATGGGCACGCCTTGAGCTGCTCGTACGCTCGGGCGAGCGTGTCACGGAAGGCGTTCCGGTCGGTGAGCCGGTCCAGGTAGCCGGTGCCTCCGGGCAGGCTGTCGAACAGCACCAGGAACCAGCGCCGCTCCCCGCTGTCGTTGTCCGGCATAGACGCCACAGTGGTGTCGAGGTGCTGGGGGTCGCCACCGAAGTGCAGGTCCACGCCGAGCCGCAGGGCGGCACGGAACGAGTGCACCTTGGCGTCCACGTCCGCGGTCGCGGCCGGGATGAGGATGCGCAGGGCCTCGGTCTCCAGCTGGTGGGCGAGCAGTACCGGTTCCTGGGTGACGCCGTCCTTCTTGCCGCGCCGCAGTGGGCACCACGGGCGGTGGTGCTTGAGCTGCGGAGCGCGGGCTGCAGCCGAGTCGAGGGCGTCGGTGTCATGGTCGAACACCGGCCGGCCGTCCGAGGTGGCAGCCCCGCAGGCGGTGCACACGTGAAACGGGTTCAGCCGTACCAGGTGCCCGGCAAAGTCGTCCCGGGCCGGAGCGTCGTAGCGGACGGGCCCCACATTGATCCGGCGGATCACGGCGCTGCGGCAGTAGTCGACCCCGAAGGTCTCGCGGTCATGCCGCCAGGAGAGGCCCCGCTCGATCTTTTCGACCGGGATGTCGACCGCGTCCACGACCGTGTAGGAACGGCGGTCGCGGTCGTCCTTGTCGTCGCGGATCCGGGCGTCTTCTCGCTTGTCCCGCGAGGTCACCGTGGCCGGCTCGACGATCTGGAACAGGCAGGAGCCGTCGTCGGCGATCTGGCTCGTCTTGCACCTTGGGCACGGCGAGCGGTCGGTGGCGGCGTCGTCGGTGCGGACGTAGCCGCAGCCCGGGCATACGCGCCACGTCCGCCACTCCTGCCGCCCGCCGGTGGACAGCTCCAGACCGGTGATCTCGTGCCGGTAGCCGTTGACGTAGAAGGTATTGCCCGGCGCCAGCTCCTGGAGGGCGAAGCGGCGGGGCCGCTCGTAGGGGAGGGTCTCGGAGGTGTACAGGACCTTCCCGGTCTTCGGGTCGATGCCGTCTTCCCCGTACAGGGTTGCCGACAGCGTGGTTGTCGAGTCGATCAGCGCGTAGTTCGGCAGCAGGCCCAGGTCGCAGAGCGCGCCTTGCGCCGAGGTCTCGCCCAGGTGGAGCAGTCGCTTGCCCACCCCGCGGCGCTCGGCGTCCAGCTCAGCCTTCTGGCGGGCCTGGTCCGGATCGGACTCGTGCAGATCGCCATGGGCCTCGTCGATCTGCCGTAGGCGAGCCCGCAGGGCGTCCTCTGCTCGCCGCCACTCCCGCTCCGCCTCCTCCACCTTGCTGCGCAGCCCGTGGGTTGCGTACTCCGCCAGGTCGGCCTTGGCCTGGTCGTTGACTCCGGTGGGGAACAGTCGCAGGAATCCCTTGACGAGCTCCGCGCCCTGGTCGATGGCCAGCTCCACCAGGTCGTTCAGGTAGCCGGACGGCCCAAACAGGCGAGGTGCCTTGTGCGGCAGCGCGCGCAGGACGATGCCGTCCGCCCGGACGAGGCGGCCGGCGGCAGCCAGATCCAGGAGGTGGGCCAGGTATTGCCGGCGCAGGATCTCGATGGCGGAGAGGTGGCAGCCGGGCGGCACGATGGTGCCGGCGATCAGGTCCTTCGGGCGTTCCAGGAAGTACAGGTCGCGGCGGCGCCGATCCGGGATGGTCAGTAGGAAGGCGTTGCCGGTGCGGCGCCCGGCCCGGCCAACCTGCTGGGCGTACGAGGCGGGACGGCGCGGCAGCGCGGCCAGCACCACTGCTGACAGGTCACCGATGTCGATACCCATCTCCAGCGTGGGGGTGCACGAGAGCACGTTGGGGTCCTTGAATCCGCCGCCGCGCTTGAACGCCTCCTCGACCTTCTCCCGCTGCTGGCGCTTGAGCATGCCGGTGTGCTCCGCCGTGACCACCTGGTACGTGCCCGCGCCGCGGTACAGGCGCCGGTAGTAGTCGTGCGTGTAGTCGCGGTCGCGGTGGTGTATACCCAGGCCCTCGGGTCGGTCGCCGGCCACCAGGCGGCCCGTTCGGCACCGGTAGGAGGGGCAGGGCTGGTCGTGCCACTGGTCTAGCAGAGACGGGTGGACCGTCTGCTCCCAGAAGCACACCGGACAGCGCACATACGAGGACCGCACCTGATCGTCGTCCAGGAGTTGGGCGACGATGCTGCCGGGCTTGAGCCCGTAGACCCGCACCGACGTGTCGTTCGGGGTGCGGACCGACACCAGGCCCATCGAGGCCAGTTCGGGCAGCAGCCGACTCCACAGCTCGGGCGCCAGCTCACGCGGCAGCTCCAGGCACCGCCCGGCCCACCGCTCGTACCAGGACAACCGTCCGGTCGCGAAGTCGAACTCGCTTCCGTTTTTGGTCTGCCCGAGCAGGAACACCGGGGCGGCGATCCCCTTGGGGAACGCACGCATGCCCGGCTCGCGCTTGCCCCAGATGTAGTACCTGCTGGTGCCCGCCTCGTCGATGTACTTGTTCAGCCACTGGTGGGCGACCGCACCACGGGTCCGCAACCGCTCGAGGAAGATACGTACGAACCCCAGGTACCGGGCGTCGTCCTGCGGCACGAGGGGCAGGCCGTCGCGTACACACTCCTCGTGGAGCTGCTTGACCAGTGCGATCACAGCTGCCGGATCGTCGATGCGGACCTGCGCGGCGGCGGTCCGGGTCAGCTCCAGCGTACGGCCGTTGCGCGACCGGAATCCGAACTCCATCAGGGTTTCGAAGGCGAGGCGTTGGCCGATGAGCCGCCAGGTCTTCAGGTCCCCGCCGCGGCCCTGTCCGGACAGCAGCCTGTCCACGCCCTTGAACCCGTGCAGGTCCGGTGGCACCACCGCGGAGAGGGTGTCCTTGTCCGTAGTCGCTTCGACCACGTTCGCGATCACGTCGTTGAGCGCGGTGGGCTCGTCATGCCGCAGATGGCCCGCCAGGAGAGCGCGGAGAGAGAAGGTGAACGAGCGGTTCGCCACAAACCCGGCTCGGTGGGCGGCATCCTGCACCGAGTCGTTGAACATCAGGGTCTTGTCCTCGTGGAGCTCCTCGTTGAGCTCCCCGCCGGTGAACAGCTGCGTGATCGACGCAGCAGCCATCGCAGCCGCACCAGTGCCGAGGTAGCGGATAGCGTTGCGCTCGCCGCACGCCGGACACCAGTCCTCCTTGGCCGCGGTGTTCGCCGTCTCCCCAAAGTTCACCAGCACGAAGGCCGAGTCACGGGCAGTGACCCGCGGCTCCTTGGTGTCCCGGTCGTAGTCGTTGAGGGGGTCGGGCAGCCGCAGCCGCTTTCGGGTGCCGTCCAGCACCATCAACGTTCCGCCTGCCCCCTGCGACGCTACCGAGCCGGCCTTGCCGCTGGTCGCCGTCATGAGCGCCGCGCCGGAACCTTCACGGGCTTCCCGGTCGGTTGCGGCGATCAGGTTCCGTACCCGCGCCTTGTCTTGCCCGAGGGACGACCGGCGGATCTTGTACGTGTCGAACTGGACGTCATGGTCATCGCTCTCGGGCGAGAACACCGCCCAGCCCGACCGTCCGCAGTCACGGCAGTAGACCGCCGGCAAAAACAGGTTGGCGCTTTGGCCAGAGGTGGCCGTTGTCACCGGAGCCGTACGCCCGCTGTCCGCCGCACTCGCATCCACCATGCCCGCCGCATCCCAGCGGAACTCAGCCTTGGGCCAGGGCAGCACACCGCGCAGAAGACGAGACACCGAACGCGCCCATTGGTGCACCTCGACCTGCACGAACGGCCGAGGCTCGGAAGGCGTGGACTCCGGATCGCGCGCGTGCGACAGCAGCGCGACAAACCGTGCCAGCGCCTCGGCGGCCTTCTCAGGCTGACGAGCCACCGCCTGCGACCAGCCGGCCGCACCGGCCCGCCACATCACATCCAGCACCTCGGCGCTGGTCTTCACCTCACCACTGAGCGCCTGCATCACCGCGCGGGTGAACAGGTGCCGCTTGAGGTTGGCACCGAGCACGAACGGATCGAGGTCACGGACATCCGTCACCTTCTCGATCAGGTCAAGCAGCGCCTCGTCGCCGGCAGTCGGGTCAGGCAGCGCCAACAGCTCGTCGGGGGTCGGCATCGGCTGCATGGTCACTTCGGTGAGAGGAGCGAACTCGTCCACCGACAGCCGGTTTTCCCCGACGATCGACTCCGCGGTGAACTGGGTGCCGAAGACGTGCGTCGCCACCTCCAGCAGCTGGCCCACTCCGTCCTCGTCCGTCCCCGAAGCGAGCGTCGCCGACGTCGCCACTGGACAGATCTTCCCCAGCGGCCGCCCCTCCTCCGACGCGCCGACGGCCGCCGCGAGCCGGCGCAGCAGCATCCCGACGTCCGTCCCCTGCGCGCCGTCGTAGGTGTGGAACTCGTCCACGACGACGTACTGGATATCCGACTCCCGCCACAGCGGCGCATCATCGGCACGCTGGAGCAGCAGGTCCAGCATTTTGTAGTTCGTGATCAGTACGTCCGGGGGCGACATCTGCATGTCTGAACGCCGCGTGCGCACCTTCTCGTACTGCGTCGCGGCCCGCTCGCCGATGTACAGCCCAGCCGACAGCTTTCCGAGCTCGGCGTTCTGCGTGAGCAGGTCGTTGATGCGCTGCGCCTGATCGGTGGCGAGGGCGTTCATCGGATACAGGAAGACCGCCTTGACGCCGGTCTTCCCCGCCTCGCGCTCCCGTCGGCAATGATCGAGCACCGGGTACAGGAACGACTCCGTCTTGCCGGAACCGGTGCCGGTTGTGACCAGCGTCGGCTGCGGCGTGTGCCCGTGCGCGGAAGTCAGCCGTGCGAAGGCGACGGCCTGGTGCGCGTACGGCCTGAACCCCTCCCGCTGCCATTCGAGATGCCGGCGCCAGTCCTCACCGGCCACGGTGAAGGGCGTTCTGATCCGCAGGTACGGCCCTCGGAACATCCCAGAGGTCTCGTCCCCGAGGAACCGGTGCAGGGCCTCGCGCGCGCCCTCGTCGGTCAGCGCGTAGGTGGTCGACAGGTACTGCAGCAGGCTCTCCTTGAGCCCCCGCGCCTGGAGCGTCGGCCTCATGACTGCGGCACCTCCTGCTTGACCGGATCCCATTCACCACGTGCCACGGCCTCATCCAGTCGCTTCTGGAACACGGCATGCGCCGCCCGCATCTCGGCCTCACGGTCCGCCTTGTGGAAGGGCGCGGTGTAGCCATCCGGCACTGGGGCCTTGGCGGGGTCGGCCCGGTACGCCTCGAACTGCGCCCAACTCTCCTTCGTCTGGCGCTGACCGATCGTGCGGGCATTGCCCGCAATCTTCCAGCCCTCGGAGTCGAACCAGGTCACGGCCTCGTACTTCTGGAGCACGGGGAAGCGGCCCCGGTACGCCGCGATGAGCGCGTCGGCATCCATGCCGAGCCATACAGCGACCAAGGCGTCGATCTCTACCAGGGCAGACCGGCGGGCTCGCTCGCTGCGGAGGGGTGTCTCGCGACGCCAGTCTGGGGACACATCGTGCAGCGGCTGAAGCCCAGGCCACTCGCCAGCCCACGGCTCGTAGGCGGGCCAGGTCGGGTCGTACAGCGTCGCCCAGAGATCCGCGTAGGCGCGGGTGAGACAGTTGAGCCGCAAGGTGCGGAGGAGGAGGGCCGAGGCAAGGGGATGAGTAGGGGTGGGAGCGGGCATGACTCTAGCGCCCTTGACCTGAAGGTCGCCCCGACCGGTTGCCCGGAGAAAATAGTCGAGCGGAAGCGAGGCCCAGAATCCGCTGACTAGCGCAGTGAGATGGAGATCCGGCATGGCAAGACTGTGCACGGCGTGAATGTGTGTTGTGCCTGGTGGTACGAGAGCGGCGTAGAGCGCACGCTCAGTGTTTGGGGCAATCATCTTGCGCCATGCAAGACGGTGAAAAGTGGCGTACCTGCGCTGAGCTCTCTCCACCAGCACGGCGTCGATCTGCGCTGGAGTCGCCTGCCCTTCCGGGATCTGATACGCCTGAGCGACCGTCTTCCGTGCACGGCGGATCGCAGTGTCGCAAGTACGCAGGCGCGTAAGGGCCTGATGGTCGGTCCACCGTTCCTGCTCTGAGAGGTAGGCACGGTTCCTGCCCTTCGCCCGTACGTAGGCGGTGTCGGGCACGAAGTCGTCAGCGAGAGCTACGAGATCAGCGCCGTATGCGTCGTTGCTGTTGGCGTCGTGCCGCTTGAACACGGGGGTAGCCACGCTAAGTTGCGTGCCCTTAAGTACTACATGTCGCCAGCGGTTCGGCTGGTACTCTCTGCCGGTGTTCGGGTCGGGTCGGTTGTAATCGATGAGGTTGTCCTTCTTGGCGCCGCTCTCGTGGTATCCCGAGGAGATCCGCGCAGCCGAGCCAAGTCGCACCGGATAGTCAGCCAGCGCCTGGATCGCTGCCGATTCCCCAGTACTGACGGGAAACAGGAGGCGGGCCTGCTCGATGGGCTGGCCGGTTTCGTTCAGCAGGCGCTGCCAAACAGACAGTTGCTGGGTGTCGACTCGAATTACACGGGCTCTGTGAGGACGCTCATCGAACTCACCGTTGCGGTATCGGACCCCCGGCACCTCGCCGGAACCGTCGTGCTCGGCCGAATGCCGCAGGGCGTCTGTTGAGACCAGCCACGAAAGATGATCGAAGGCGATTTCCTTAGGCTGGCCGTAGACGTGCACGCCAAAGTGAGCTGTGTGGCCAACCGGCTCGGGGAAGAAACGCTGTCCAGCGTTGACGAAGTCTCCGTGCACGCGCAGACGGCCGTATGCCGCCTCGCGGAGGTTTCCTTCATTATCTCCCGTAAAATGGGTGTCCGGGTGAACCATCCCGGCAGTGCCTCGCAGTGAGGAATGCGCCCAAACTTGGGACATGAATGCCCGGTAGAGATCTGGCTGGGTTCCTGTCAGCAATGGGTACATCTGTGGCGAACCGAAAACGGCGACCTGGGCGGTTGTATTCGTCAGCTCGCCGACCACGTAATGATGAGCCTCGGCGGACTCAAGAACCTTCTGGCGGCGTCGCTCCTTCTCGGCCACGGACGCTTTTTCCTGCAGCTCGAACCACGGCTCGTGCTCGGCAAGCACCGCAGACTCGTTCCACCGAGGGCGCACCCACGGAGGATTTCCGACCTGGAGGTCGAAGCCGCCGGTGCGCGCGAAGACGAGGGCGTACTCCAGCTCCCAGTGCAGGAAGCCCTGCTCCTCGGCGATGTCCCGCGTCTCCCGGAGCCACGGGAAGCGGTCCTCCGGATTGCCGGCGTCCATGCCCATGAAGCCGGGGAGCGTTTCCTCGTAGCTCTTGAGTTCCTCCAGACTCGTGAAGCGGTCGATGAGCGTGCCTTCAGGCACGTCGGACGTGCCCAGCATGGCCTCCAGGAATTCCAACCAGTCCTCGAGGTCTTGAAGCGGGACGATGGATCGTCGTGTGGGCGTGCTCGATTTGGGCGCTGCGGGCTTTCCTCCGCCCT
Source organism: Streptomyces sp. WAC03905 (assembly GCF_057371075.1). NCBI lineage: Bacteria > Bacillati > Actinomycetota > Actinomycetes > Kitasatosporales > Streptomycetaceae > Streptomyces > Streptomyces sp. WAC03905. The sequence continues at coordinate 901,599 of NZ_JBXYDZ010000003.1, read as the reverse complement.
TGGCCTTGACTTCCTGCACCTCCACGATCGCGTTGTCCGCTGTCAGCTCGAGGTCCGCGAGGCTGGTCTGCTCGGGGCCGAGCGAAAAGAGTGCCGTCGCCTCGACAAAGCGTGGCCCGGAGCTTCCGGGTGGGGCCTGTGCTCCCGGTGTGTCCGCTGGGGCCGGCGGTTCCATGGGGAGCGGTGCGCCCTCGAGCACCCTGGTCAGGCCGTCTACCTCCGTGACCGCAGAGTGCACCGCGTACTCGCTCGCCGTGCCGTCCAGTAGGTCAGCCTTGTCGGCAGGCCAGAACCACAGGGCGCACCAGGCGTCCATGATCTTCTTCAGTCGCCAGTAGGGGGTGTCCGCGGCGTTGAAGAGATCTTCGAGGACCTTCTCCTTGGGCATGGCGTGCTTGGGGCGTTGGAGGAAGCCGTACTCCGGGTCGTCGGGGAATGCGCCCCACACGTCGATGCGGCGTGCGATGGCTTGCTCAGAGAGCTCCATGCGCTTGGCGACCAGTGTCCAGAGGAACTCCGCCCGCCGGGCAGCATCACGCAGCCGGGTGAACTGTGACGGCGCTTCCGGCTTCGGCTCCTTGGTCTTGGGGTTGAGCTTGGGGCTGCCGTCCTTGTTGAGGTGGGCGGTGCTGCGTTTCGGTCGCTGGAGGATGCCCTTCTTCCAGGCTGCGAGATTCTCGACGTCCTCCTTCGCGAGCTCCTTCGCTTCCTTCGAGCTTGCGACCGCCGCCCACCCGGGGCTCGGCAGAAGGAACTGATGCACCGCGTCCTGGGGGAGGGGCTGGGGCTTGCCGTCGTCGAGGAACGGAAGCGGCGTCGGGGCCAAAGCTCCCTTGGCCTTGAGCCATTCCTTGTCGGTGACGTCGTCCGCCGGGAATACCGCTCGCCGTGCGCCGATCAGCGAATTGCCGCGCCGCAGGTGCAGGCCGAACCACGGCGCCCGCATGCCTGGATGCATGGTGTTCAGCCAGAGTGACACCTCGGCGAGCTCGACGCCCGTGCGGTTGAGGTCGACACCGTACGCGTTGTGGAGGGCGATGTATGCCTTGACCTTCTGCTTCTCGGCGAGGGCGTCGGCAGTCGGGATGCTTGTGCGGCGCTCTTCCTGGCGACGCCGCAGGTACTCCTCGGCCACTTGGTTGATGGCCTCGTTGAGGAAGGCTCCGGAGCCGAGAGCCGGCTCGCAGATCTTGTACTTGAGTAGCTCGGCGGCCCTCGTCTTGACCACGTTGCCGTCGGCGTCACGTTCCTGGTCCAGACGGTGCTTGAGCGTGAGCTCTACCGTGACCTGCCTCAGGGATTCGGGTGTGTAGTACGAGGCGGAAGTCTCCCGGTCACGGCCGGCGAGGCGGTAGACGAAGGAACCCTTCTCGTACTTCTTGACTCCCCGCAGGTTCTTGCGGGCGTCTTCCTCGCCGTAGTGGACCAGGGTCTTGTCCGGGTACTGGTCCTGCTTTCGAGAGGGGATCAGCCAAGAGCCCTTCTCCGGGTCACCGCCCTTGGCGACCTCGCACAGTTCCTCCTCGGCGATTCTGCCCGTGTAGGACATCAGGCCTTCGTAGACAGAGCCGAGCTGGTCGATGCCGAGATTGCGGTACGAGATGAAGCCTCCGCGCTCGCCACGCTTGCCCCTCTTCATCGTGAGCAGGCGGAGCACCTCGTGCAGGGCGGAGTTCCGCAGACGCAGGTCGAGCCAGCGTGGGTCGCTGTCCTCATCGCTGCGGGGGTCGACGACGTTTCGGCCGATGAGTCGGACGGCTGAGGGCTCGAAGAGTTCGCTGCGCAGGGGTTCGAAGCGCAGGCCACGGTCCTCACTGCGGCGGGCGGCCTTCGCCCTGAGGGTCTCTGCGTCGTCGCCGGGCTGATCGTCGTCGTCCTCGGTGCCGTACGCCCGGTGGCCGAAGTTGACCTTGTTGAAGAGAACGCTCAGGGATTCGTACAGGTGGAAGCCGTTGCGGGCCTCTTCCTCGACGAGCTCCTCGTCGCGCTCGACGAGCTCACGCAGGCGGGCCATGGAGTAGCCGGCCTCGTAGCTGCCGTCGTCGGCAGGGAGAATGCCCAGCTCGGGTCGAGCCTCGGCGTAGAGGAGGAACAGGATCCGGTAGAGGTAGCGAAGGCTCTCGCGGGTGAGTTCCCGGGCAAAGGGGATCTTCGGGCTTTCGATGTCGGCTGGGGTGACGTCGTTCTTCGGCTCGGCCATCCGCTGAAGCACTTCGTTGGCGATGATCTCGACCGAGCGCTGAAGACCGTGGCGAACGTCGCCGGAGACGCCGGCAGCGTTGGCGCTGGAAGACTTCAGCAGCGCGTCGATGGCCCGGCTTTGGTCGTTCTCGCCGGGACGCAGCATCTCCAGGCTGAACAAGGCGGCGATGGTCGCGAGTTCGCCCTGCTGGCTACGGTCGTTGCGTTCCAGCGCCGCGTCGAGGTTGACCGCTAGGTAGCGGCCCTCATTGAAGGACTGCCGGTCGGCCAGGACGAGGACACCGCCGCACAGCAGCAGTACGAAGCGGGGACGGGGCCCGCCAGCCTCCCCGAGCTCGCTCTGGAAGAGCCAGGAGGCCAGGGCTGGGCCGGTCTCGAACGTCTCGCTCGCGCTCACCCGGAGAGGGGACAGTAGGCGGCCAGCGCCGTCGGCATCGAGGGCGGCGTCGTTGTCGGAGGCCCACCCGCAGTCCAGGGCGACGATGCCGTGGCCGTGGTACGCCGCAGTCAGAGTGTGATCACGTCCTGCACGGTGGACCGTGACCTCGGTAGGCGTGGACTCGAAGCCGAGGGCGCCCAGGACTGTCTGGTGCCACTCCGCGAGTCGCTTGCGCCACTCAGCCTTGTTGTGGGTGTTCAACCGGGCTTCGTCGCCGGCGTCACGGTCGGCGGCATCGGCGAAGTAGCCGCGTACGTCTTCTGCGAGATAGGTGCCGCGCAGGCCGCGCAGCATTTCGCGGGGTGTGCGGCGAGGGTCCTTCTCGTCGCCCTCGCGCAGGGCCCAGGTGGTGAAGAGGCCCTTCTTGAGGTCGGTGCCGAGCTGTTCGGCGAAGTAGTGCGCGGACAGGTACTCACCGCGGTTGCTGAAGGAGTCGAAGTCCATGCTCATCAGGCGGTGCCTCCTTCAGTGGCGTTGAGCGGTTCGAGGACGGCGAGCAAGCGCAGCATGGGCTCGCCCGTCGTCTCCAGGGACTTGATCAGCTTCAGCCGGCGGTTGGCGCTGAGATTGACCCCGCGCTTGCCCGTGCCGTCCGCGGAGAAGATGGCTTCCTGCTGCCAGTGGACGACCCGCTTGCGGTACGGGGCGAGTGTCTCCTCGATCTGTCGGCGGTAGCCCTCCCTGAGCTTCACGAGGTGCCGTTCCGCTTCCTCGATGGCAGTGGGTACGAGTGCGGTGAGGCCGTCGATGTCGAGCGGCATGGACCGGCCGGGCATGGACGGGCCCACGCCGTACTGCTCCAGCACATCAGCGGTCAGCGACGTGACCTCGGGCGCACCGGGGAGGCCGTGAACGGCCATCCACTCGACGAGGGTCGGGCGACCCAGCGCGTTGGAGCAGATGCCCTGGACCAGGAAGGTCGGGGTGTCCACGGCGGCGGCGAGTACCGGGGCCTGGTGGCGGCCGATCTCCACGAGCACCTTGTCGGTCAGCCAGTCCATGACCGGATGGACGTCGGTGACGTAGGAGATGTTCGGCCACTGGGACTTGGAGGACTCCCGCGCCGCCTTCAGCCGTGAGGCCGCGAGGTCCTTGGAGAAGGTGATCCGCATACGGCCCGGCTCGTTCTTCCTGGGCATGATCTGCTGCTCGTCCAGGTAGGACTTGGGTAGCGCCTTGAGCCGGTACAGCAGGTCGCGCGGAGGTTCGAACGCGATGGTGCCGTCGTCGTCGCGGCGCAGGGACAGCTGGTCCTCGGGGTTCGGGCGGCAGACCTGGCGAAGCGCCTCGTCGAAGTAGCTGGCGGTGGAGTCGAAGAGGCTGGGGATGTTTGCACGGCGGATCTCGGGGTGTTCCGGCACGGCACCGACCTGTCCGAGGAGACCGGCGAGGAACGCGGCACCGCCCTGCTGGGACTGCTTGAGCGACTCTTCGACGGTCCGGCCCGCGATCAGGTCCTGGGTGAGGCGGTTTTCTTCCTCCTTGGCCCGGTACAAGCCGGTGACCGCCTCTGCCGACCCCTCGATCTTGTGTGCCTCCTCCTCGCGCTTGAGGAGCTTCTCGCCCACCAGCCGGTCGTCCAAGGTGCGGGGGTGGCCGGTCGAATCGTCCGTTCGCCATGGGACGTCGCTGGTCAGGATCAGTGCCCGGAACTGCGGCTGGTGCTCCTGGCCGTAGCGGTCGATGCGGCCATTGCGCTGTTCGATGCGGATCAGGGACCAGGGCAGGTCGAAGTGGATCAGCCTGTGGCACTGCTGGTGCAGGTTGACACCCTCGGAGGCGACGTCACCGGTGAACAGAATACGGACCGGATCGTCGCGCAGCCCGAACTTCTCGACGATGGCCTGCTGCTCCTCGTCGCTGGTGGCCTCACCATGCATGACCTGCACTGCGCCGCCGAACGCCAGCCAGGGCTTGTTCGCGTCCGTGTCGGCGCCTCGCGGGAAGCCAAGGAGGGTCGGGACTGCCTGGGCCAGCCACTTCAAGGTGGGGATGCGTTCGGAGAACACCACCACGCGGGCGTCCGAGCCCGGCCCGACCCCCATCGTCTGCAGCTCGTCCACCAGCGCGGTCAGCTTCGCGGAATCCTCGTCCTGGATCTGCTCGGCCAGGGTCCGCAGGTCCAGCAGAACGGCGAGTTCCGCCTGTCGTGCGGCTTCCCGGGCACCGTCCTGCGGTGCGTCCAGGGTCTTCAGGCGCGTCTTGACCGTTTCCAGCAGGGCCCGGTGCGAGGACAGAAAGGACTTCAGCAGCTGGTACGGCACGAGCTGGTTCCGACTGACTGAGGGATGGTCCGGATCACCTGGAATCCAGCGGGTGGCCAGCTCTTGGAAGACAGCCAGCTCCTTCTCGCCGGCCGGCACGTGGATGGGCTGCGAGGGGCCACGGTCGGCCCAGGCTCCCTTCAGCGAGTCGCGCACCTCGGCGGAGGTCTTCGTGCGTCGGATGTACAGGTGGCCGAGGTCTTCCACCTCGTAGGCGGAGGGGTTCGCGATGGCGGCTTCGTCCAGCATCATGACCAGCTCGGCGAAGGACTCGGCGCGGCCGTTGTGGGGTGTGGCCGAGGCCAGCACCAGGGCGTCGGTCTTGCGGGCGAGCAGGCGGGCGAGCTCGTTGTTCTTCGTGCCGCGGTTGACCAGGTTGTGGGACTCGTCGATGACGACGGCGTCCCAGTCGGTGTGCTCTAGGTGGTGTGCGTAGACGGCGCTCTTGAGGGTGTCCACGGAGATGATCGCGCGCTTGAAGTACGCGAACGGGTTGCGGCCGGCGGGGATGTCTTGCTGGATGCGCTGGATGCCTGTCGAGTCCAGGCGGACGAGGGGGATGGCGAAACGGGTCCACAGCTCGCGCTGGAACTGCTCCAGCACGTGCTGCGGGGTCACCACCAGGATCCGCTCGCCGCGGCCGCGGCGAATAAGCTCTGCCAGCAATACCCCGATCTCCAGGGTCTTGCCGAGGCCCACCACATCCGCGATCAGGATGCGCGGCTGCGGGTTCTTCATCGACAGCGCGAGTTCGGCAGGACGGAGCTGGTGCACCTGCTGGTCCATGAGGAAGCCGTCGGCAAGTGCCAGCCCGTGCTCGGTCTGCGGCAGGAACGTCTTGCGGATCACGGACTCTAGGAACAGCCGGCCGCGTCGGTGGTTGGGCGAGTCGTCCGGGACGAGCCGCGTCTCGCGCGGGTCCAGGACCTGGATGTCGTCGAGCCGGCTGTAGAACACGGCGTCGGTGCCGCGGACGAACGAGGAGATGCCAGTGACCTCGACCATCCACCCGTCGAGCTTGGTGTCCTTGCAGTTGCGGACGAGCCACAGTTCGTCACGGATCAGTACCTGAGCTTCCCGGCGCGTAGCCGGATGAGGCAGGACCTGTCGGCCGGTCCGGAGCATCGTCGGGCCTCCAGGCGTCCCACACTGCATCGCCCTGGCCGCCCACGGCTTCCGCCTCGACGCTCAACGTCCGCTCCGATCCTCTACTAGCGGCCCAGACCGCCGCACACACCCCAATGGGCTGCATTGGAAACCGTCGCTCGACGCCCCGTACGCACCCATTCCGACACAGACTCTCACCAGGCACTGTCAGTGCATGAGTCAAAGAGCAAGATCCGCTGCGTACAACACTCGCAGCTCGTCCGCGACCCGCTTCGAAGCGGGCGGCCGTCCCTGAGCCGGGCCTGCCTTCGCCCGGGCTGTCGGACGATCGGCCGCCGTAGTCGGCTCCGGCAGCGGAACCGCCGGTTCATGCCCAGCGGGCTCCGCTTCTTCCTCATCTTTCTCGTCCGGCACCACTGCCCGTGGGGGCACGTCCAGAGGGCTGGGGACTTCGTCCTCAGCCGTGGAAGCCTGTTCTTGGAGCAGCTTCTCGAAGGAAGCCGTCAGCGGCCCCCCGGCCGCTGACGGCGGAGCGCCTGCGGTGGTGTGCGAAATCAACGCCAGCCTGGCGGTCGCCGGGGCGGTGCCGGAATCGGCGAGGATCCCGGCGCACGCCTTGGAGACGTCCGCGAGAGATGGTCGGTCTTCCGGCTCGTGCGCGAGCATCGACCCGAGCAGGGGCTCCAGCGCTGCAGGTACACCAGAGAGGTCCGGTGCGATGTCTGCGTTGGTGACCTGGGCTGCGATGGCTTCCCAGCGTGTCCCGTCGTATGGATAGTGGCCGGTAGCCGCGTACAGCAGGACCGTGCCCAGTGCGTAGACGTCCGCTGCCGGGGTCACCTGCGGACGACCGCTCGCTTGCTCCGGCGGCATGCACCGCACCGTGCCGATGATCATGCCGCTGTGCGACAACGTCTCCTGAGAGGTGTCCATGAAGGCGCCGAGACCAAAGTCGATGATCATCGGCCCGTCGCTGCCGAGGATTACGTTCTGAGGTTTGAGGTCGCGGTGCAGCAGACCAGCGGCGTGCACAGCCGCAAGACCCTCAGACAGCAGCGCGCCGAGGCTTGCCACCAGCGGGAGAGGGAGCGCGCCGTCAGTGTCTATGCAGGCCAGCAGCGTGCGGCCGGCCACGTACTCCATGGCGAGCCAGGGCTGGTCAGCGTACGGGTCGGCGTCCAGGAAGCGTGCCACCCGGTTCGTACCGATCACTGTGCGGGCAATCAGCGCTTCTTTCTCGAAGCGCGCACGGGTCACCGGATCCAGCTTGTCGTTGCGGATCACCTTCACGGCAACCGGGTCACCCGCAGGGGTGTAAGCGAGATAGACCTCGCCCATCCCGCCCGAGCCGAGCTCCCGCGCCACCGTGTAGCGACCGATCCGCGTGGGTACCCCGCTCATCCGTACCGACTCACCTTTCCGGTGCGCCTCACCCGATCGGCGCCGTTCCCGGGGCTACTCTAATCGGCCAAAAGGCCAGGCTGGGGGCCTTTCGGCGTGATCAGGGCACGAGGGAGACGAGCCTGGCCGGATCTCGCGCCTCGCCGTGCCTGCGGCAGACCATGCGGCGGGGCGGTTTCGACGTTCTCGGGGTAACAGCGGCCTGGCTGAGGCGGCACAGGACGGCAGAAGTTTCTGTCGCTTCGACGTGCCCTTCCGTGACCACCGGGGACTCCCCGATAGCGGCGGTGGCTGCTCGCCAGCGTCGCGACCGTCCGAGGCCTCGCTGCGTCCTCTCCTCAGGATTGGTCGAGTGGGGCGGAGGACAGTCTCGCGGACATCCGAGGCGTGAGGCGAGGGCGCAAGTGTCCGGGAGGTTGCTGATCTCTGTCTCCCCGCAGCCACCGAGTACGCCGAAGGCAATGGACGGTACGTATGCCCTATTTGCGTAAGCTGCCCTCCGGAAACTGGCAGGCCACGGTCAGGAATCGTGCTGGCAAGCGGTTCAGCCAAACATTCCCTTTGCGCTCGCAGGCCCGCTGCTGGGGCTTGGATGAAGAAGCGAAGATCAGGCGAGGTGCGTCTCCGTGTCACCGGGCCAGCAAGATCAAGTTTATGCAGTGGCACGACCGCTGGTGGGAGGCCCGATTGGTCGGGCCTCAAACGCTCAGGGGCGATGCCTCGTGCATCCGCACCCACCTCACGCCGTACTGGTCGGACTGGGAAGTGCGTGCGATCTCGAGGCTGGACGTGCAGGCCTGGGTCCGGAGGCTTGTCGTGGACGGGAAGGGTCCGTCGGCCATCCGGCGGGCCTACAACCTGTTGTCCTCCATCATGCGAGCGGCGGTGGACGAAGAGCTCATCACGGTGACGCCATGCCGGCGTATCGCTCTGCCGCCGGAGGCGGTGAAGCCGCCGCAGTGGTTCACGATCGCGCAGGCCCAGGCCATCCTGGACGAGCTTGACCAGCCGTGGCAGACGATGGTGCTGCTTGCCTTCTATACCGGCCTTCGGTGGGGCGAGCTCGCCGGCCTGCACGGGCACCGCATTGACTGGCGGCGCGGCCGCTTGTTCGTGGTGGAGGTCAATACAAAATCGGGGATCAAGGAGTATCCGAAGACCTCCAAGAGCTGCCGCGAGGTTCCGATTCCTGATCACGTCCTCGACGCGCTGGCCCGACACATGCACGACCGCGACCGTGAGGGCGTCGTCTTCACCACCGTCACAAAGGGACGGTCAGGCCGGCTCCTTGACGACGGCAACTGGCGGGCCCAGGCATGGTGGCCCGCGATGAGGCGGGCGCACTCCATGGACGCTGACGGTGCGCTGGTGCGCGTCCCGCAGTACCCGCCGCACTCCACCCGCCATACATGTGCGTCGTGGCTCGTCCAGAAGGGCGTCTCGCTCTACGACGTCCAGCACCTACTCGGCCACGAGAGCTATCAGACGACACAGCGGTACGCACACCTCGCCCCGGGCGCTCACCAGGCGGTCATTGGAGCCTGGGAACGACTGGACTCCCAGTTGGTCGTCCCAACGGGGGCGGTAGTGCCCGGCGCCAGCTCAGCGTGATCAGGTAGGGAGCCTGCGGTGGCCTGGTTCAGAGGCGGTGATGCGTGGACACCACCGCGTCAGCCAGCTTGGTCTCCTGCTGCCTGCCAGGCATCGACGAGCGCGCCCACGGACGGCAGTCGATTCTGCGGCTCAGGTGCGGTCGCCTGCACGATGACAGCCAGCTGGGCCGGGGTTCCGCGCCACTGCGTCTCCTCATCGCCGGCGTCGAGGAGGAGGCGCAGTGCCCGGCCCAGGTTGAAGACCGTGGTGCGGATGTCGATGAGCGAACCCCGGACGAACTCCTCGGGCGCCATGTAGCGGCTGGAGCCGGCGAGCCGGTCCCCCTCCAGGGTGAAGGGGCCGGGGCGGTACTCGTCCAGATCGCAGAGCATCATGCGTTGCTGATCGAAGTCGTAGAGCATGCAGCCGTCGTACAAATCCACGGCTACATATCCAGCATCTTCGACAGCCAGATGGGCGTTGAGCAGCGCTTCCAGAGCGATATTGATCTGGGCGAGCGGCTGGGCCCTGAACCGTGCCAGGGGGCTGCCGGGAACGGCGCGTCCGCCGTGGCGTGACCGGGTCGGGTGGTAGAGAACCTCACCGCTCGTCCACGGATAGACAAGCACAGGGCCGATGTCCGTCGTGAAGGAGTGCGCCAAGGCCACGATGCACGGATGTGAGATGGCATTGTGAACGGCCATCGCCCTGTCCAATGACGGGACGGCTTCGGGTGCCGACGCGGTCTTCACGAACCAGCGCTGTCCCGATGCCTGCAATCCGTAGGAGGTGCAGCCGGAGTCTTGATCGTCGAACCGCTGGAACACGGTGCCCAGCCGGGCCAGCAGAGGCTCGAGCGCCGGGACGTGAGTAACGTCCTCGAACGGGTGCGTCTTCATTTCCGGAATGCTGTCAGTTTGCGTGCAGGTCCGCAGTGATATCGGTTAATGCGATGTCTGGCTGGCGATCGGCGCTAATGGATCTTTTGCTGCTCCAGCCACTTGAAGACCTCGGTCTTCTTGTAGAGGACCTTCGCGTTCCTGCCTCGGCCGAGCTTGTAACCCTTCAGGCCGAGCTTGGCGGCCTCCTTGTACACCCAGCTCGTGGACATATTCAGCATGGTTGCCACCTCGGACGTGTTCATGAGCACGGGCTCGACGGCGCGCCTCCCGTGGGGCCCGTCTGCTGCCGTGTTTGTTCTGCCGAGGGGCGTCTGCGGATCTATGGGCAAGGATCTCCTTCGGTTTGGCGGCCACGCCGATCCGGAATGGATCGGCCTGCAGTCCGGCAGGCGGCGGCAGGGTTAGGTGCACCCAGTGGGCGCCCTGTCGTCGTGCGGACTACAGCAATGGTCACGAGAATCCCCGGTTTGGCTAACCGGGGATCTGCCGTTACCTTGCTCCGCCGTTCGGGTCCGGTGATTGCTGTGGCGATCCGAGGGCAGCGTCATCCGGGCTGGGGGTACTGCGCTTCTCAGAGCTGGGGCCGCCGCCAGGTGGCCCCCGGGGTGTACTGACTGGCGACCTGCTCGCGTGGCTCCGGTCACAGTGAACGTGGTCCTAGTGGCTGCCGAGGGTCGTTGCGTAGGCTGGCGTCGTCGTCGCGGCGGGGGAGTGGGTGAGGCTCCTCAACCCCTCCGAAGTCGGCTGACGGCGAGTCAGAAAAGTCAGCAATTGGTCAGCATCAGTCCTCAAAAACATGGGGGAAGCTGACCAAACTTGCGACTCGTTGTAGGGTAGGGAAACCGCACTTGACCTGCAAAAACGCAGGCAGGGAGCATAGATCCAGGAGTACCTCGATGATGCGCACCATGTTCAAGTCCAAGATCCACCGGGCCACCGTCACCCAGGCCGACCTGCACTACGTCGGGTCCGTCACCGTTGACGCCGACCTGCTGGACGCCGCCGACCTGCTCCCCGGGGGAGCTCGTCCACATCGTCGACATCACGAACGGTGCGCGGCTGGAGACCTACGTCATCGAGGGCGAGCGCGGATCCGGCGTGATCGGGATCAACGGCGCCGCCGCGCACCTCGTGCACCCCGGCGACCTCGTCATCCTCATCAGCTACGCACAGGTCGAGGACGCCGAGGCCCGGGCCTTGAAGCCGCGCGTCGTGCACGTCGACGCCGACAACCGGATCATCGAACTGGGCTCCGACGCCTCCGCGCCGGTACCGGGCACGGACCAGCGCCGCAGCCCCCACGCCGTGGCCGTCTGAAAAGGAGTCGGGGACATGCCGGAGAGCCCGGGAACGCCGATCGAGTTCCAGGACGAGCGCGAGGCCGGGCGGCTGCTGGCCGTCGAGGACGGGACGGCGGTCGGGTACATCGCGTACTTCGTGCTTGCCGGGCCGCCGCACGCCCTGGTGGCCGTGCACACGGTCGTCGAGCCGGGCCACGAGGGCAGGGGCATCGCCGGGGGGCTGGTGAGGACGTTCTACGGACTCGCCGGGGCCGAGGGCGTGCCCGTGGTTCCGCTCTGCCCGTACGCGGCGAGCTGGGCCGCCAGACACCCCGACGAGGCGCCCGCCGCCCCGGACGAGGTCGTGGCGGCGGCGAAGGCGCAGCTGGTCGCGGGCTCCGACCGGCGGTGACCGTCCCCGGCCTGACCCTGCTGCACACCTCGCCCGTGCACGTCCCCGTCTTCGACGCCCTGGCCGACCGGCACCACCCGGGGGCCGTCCTGCGGCACCTGGTGGTGCCGGAGCTGCTGGACCGGGCCCGCGCCGACGGGCCCCGGTCGGTGGCCGCGGCCCTGCGCGAGCTGCTGGCCGCGGCCGGACCGCACCCCGTGCTCGTCACCTGCTCCACCATCGGGGCGACCGCGGAGGCGCTCGGCCCCGCCCTCGGTCTCCCGGTGCTGCGCGTGGACCGGCCGATGGCGGCCGCAGCCGTGCGGACCGGCCCGCGCATCGCGGTACTCGCCGCCCTCGCGTCGACGCTCGCCCCGACCGCCGCACTGCTCGCCGAGGAAGCGGGCGGGCGGCCGGTGTCGGTCGTCACCCACGTCGTCCCCGGTGCCTGGGAGGCCTTCGAGGCGGGGGACACAGCCCGCTACCTCTCCCGGGTGGCGCAGGCCGCCGACGCCGTCACCGGTGCGGACGTCATCGTCCTCGCCCAGGCCTCCATGGCCGGCGCCGCCGAGCTGGCCACGACCGCCACCCCGGTGCTCTCCAGCCCCCGGCCGGGCCTCGCCCACGCCCTGACGACCGCGCCGTAGCCCCGGCGGCCGAACGGCGGCGCGTACCGGGCGCGATCCGGGGAAGGTGGGGTACATGGTGCGAAACATCGAAGCGACCCAGCCGCCGGCCCCGGAGCCGGACCCGACGCCGGCCCCGACCCCGTTCCCGGAGCCCGAGCCGATGCCGCGCCCGGCGCCGCCCGTGCCCGGTCCCGTTCCGGAGCCCGACCCGGTGCCCCCGCCGCCGGGGCCCGCGCCGACACCCCAGCCCGGGCCCTGGAGCTGAGCCGGGGCGTCAGTCCGTGCGCACCTCGGAGCGGTCGCCGCTCCAGAGGGTGTGGAACGATCCCTCCCGGTCGGTCCGGCGGTAGGTGTGCGCCCCGAAGAAGTCGCGCTGCCCCTGGGTGAGGGCCGCCGGGAGCCGCTCCGCGCGCAGCGCGTCGTAGTACGCCAGTGACGCCGCGAAGGCCGGGACCGGGATGCCCGCGCCGACCGCCGCCGTGATGACGGAACGCCAGCCCTGCTGCGCCGCCCCGATCTCCTCGGCGAAGCGCTCGTCCGCCAGCAGGCTCGGCAGGTCGGGCCGGGCGTCGTAGGCCGCGCGGATCCGGTCGAGGAACGCCGCCCGGATGATGCACCCGCCGCGCCACAGCGAGGCGACCGCGCCCAGGTCCACGTTCCAGTCGTACTCCTCGCTGCCGGCCCGGATCTGGTGGAACCCCTGCGTGTACGAAACGATCTTCGAGGCGTACAGCGCCTCCTCCACCTGCGCGGCGAACGCGTCCGCCGCCTCCGGCGACAGCGAGGCGGGCACGGGGCCCGCGAGGCCGCGGGCGGCCGCGCGCAGACCGGCGTGTCCCGACACGGCCCGGGCGAACACGGCCTCGGCGATCCCGGAGACCGGGACGCCCAGGTCCAGGGCGATCTGCACGGTCCAGCGGCCGGTCCCCTTCTGCTCCGCCGCGTCGGCCACGACGTCGACGAACGGCCGCCCGGTCGCGGCGTCGGTGTGGGCGAGCACCTCCGCCGTGATCTCGATCAGGTACGAGTCCAGACGGCCCCGGTTCCAGTCCCGGAAGGTCTCCGCGATCTTGGCGGGGGAGTAGCCGGCGACCTCGCGCAGCAGGTGGTACGCCTCGGCGATGAGCTGCATGTCGGCGTACTCGATGCCGTTGTGCACCATCTTGACGAAGTGTCCGGCGCCGTCGGGGCCGATGTGGGAGGTGCACGGCGTGCCGTCGGCGGCCTTCGCCGCGATCTTCTCCAGCAGCGGGCCGAGGGACGCGTACGACTCCTCCGAGCCGCCCGGCATGATGCTCGGCCCGAGCAGCGCGCCCTCCTCGCCCCCCGAGATGCCCACGCCCACGAAGTGGATGCCCTGCTCGCGCAGCTCACGCTCGCGCCTGCGGGTGTCCTCGAAGTGCGCGTTCCCGCCGTCGATGATGACGTCGCCCTCCTCCAGGAGCGGGGCGAACTCGTGGATCACGGCGTCGGTCGGCTCACCGGCCTTCACCATGATGACGATGCGGCGGGGGCGCTCCAGCGCGTCGACGAACTCCTTCGCCGATTCGGCGGCCACGAACGCGCCCTCGTGGCCGAACTCCTCCACCAGCGCCGTGGTCCGGGCGGTGGTGCGGTTGTGGACGGCCACGGTGAAGCCGTTGCGGGCGAAGTTGCGGGCGAGGTTGCTGCCCATGACTGCGAGGCCGGTGACGCCGATCCGGGCCGTGCTGGTGCTCATCTGTGCGCTCCTGCGTGCTTCGGTGTGCGGGCTGTGACCGACGCTACCCCGCCACCGCCCCCACGGCGCCGCGGCCCGTCGGGGGATTGTCAAGTTCCGCTGAAGAGCGCCCCGTTGCTCCCTTGTCATGCAATGATCCCGACGTTACGTTGTGCGATTCCTGATGTCTTCGATGGGGGCTCCCATGGGCGTACGGGGCCGGCACCGCCGGTATCAGCCGAGCAGTATCAACCGGGCCTCACTGGCCGTCACCGCCGGGGGCGCCGGGATCGCGCTCCCGCTCATGGGGGCCGGAGTCGCCGACGCCGCCTCGGTGGACACCTGGAACAAGGTCGCCGCCTGCGAGTCGACGAACAACTGGCGCATCAACACCGGCAACGGCTACTACGGCGGACTGCAGTTCAGCCAGAGCACCTGGCGCGCCTTCGGCGGCACCACCTACGCCCCGCGCGCCGACCTCGCCACCAAGGACCAGCAGATCGCGGTCGCCGAGAAGGTGCTCAAGGGCCAGGGGCCCGGGGCGTGGCCCCACTGCGGCAAGGGGGCCGGGCTCACCCGCGGAGGCCCGTCGCCGGTCCTCGCCGCGCACGTTCCCGCACAGGCCGCCGCACAGCCCGAGGCGCGTTCGCAGCCCCGGACCCAGGAGGTGCGCACGACCCCGGTGCAGGGGAGCGCGCCTCGCCCCACCGGCACCTCGGTCCTGCCCAACCCGTACGTCGTCGCTCCGGGCGACTCCCTCTCCGCGATCGCCACCGAACAGCACGTCGAGGGCGGCTGGCAGGCGCTCTACGAGACCAACCGGGCCGTCGTCGGCGACAACCCGAACCTGATCTTCCCCGGCCAGCGCCTGACGATGCGGGTCACCGCCGCTCCGCCGGCCCCGCCCGCGCAGAACCCGGAGAAGCCGCCGCGCACCGCCGAGCCGGTCAAGCCCGCCGAGCCGGCCGCGGAGAAGCCGGCGGAGAAGCCCGCTCCGAAGCCGGTGGAGAAGCAGGCTCCCAAGCCGGCGGAGAAGCCCGCCCCGAAGCCCGCCGGGAAGTCCGACACCCAGCCCGCCTCAGCGCAGCAGAAGCCCGCCGCGGGCGGGTTCTCCGCTCCCGTCGACGCCGCCCTCGGCACGGCCTACCGCGTCTCGGGATCCTCCTGGTCCAGCGGCTACCACACCGGCGTCGACTTCCCGGTGGCCACGGGCACCACCGTCAAGTCCGTCGGACCCGGCCAGGTCGTCTCCGCCGGCTGGGCCGGCGCCTACGGCTACCAGGTCGTCATCCGGCACACCGACGGCCGGTACTCCCAGTACGCCCACCTCTCGGCCCTCGGCGTGAAGGCCGGCCAGCAGGTCTCCGGCGGGCAGCGCATCGGCCGCTCCGGCTCGACCGGCAACAGCACCGGTCCGCACCTGCACTTCGAGATCCGCACCGGACCCGGCTACGGCTCCGACATCGACCCGTTGAAGTACCTGCGCGGTCACGGGGTCCGCATCTGACCCGCGCGCGTGCGGCGGCACGGCCGTGAGCAGGACCAGGCCGGCCGCCGCCAGCACGGCGCTGGCCAGCGCCGCCGCCGTGCCCGCGGCCCCGTGGCGGAAGCCCTCGTCGAAGAGCGTGACGCCCACGGTCGCCGCGACCACCGGATTGACCACCGTCACCGTGGCCAGCGGCGCCGTCAGCCCCGCGCCCCGGTAGGCCGCCTGCGACAGCAGCAGCCCGGCCGACGCCAGCACCGCGATCGCCGCCAGGTCCACCCACAGGCCGGCCGGCGCACCCGCCTCGACGTTCTCCGCGACCGACTTGGTGAACACCGAAGCCATACCGAAGGCGGTACCGGCGGCCGCGGCCAGCAGCACGCTGTGCAGCACCGCCCGGTGCATCCGGTGCGCCGCCAGGAACAGCGCCGTCACCGCCGCCCCGGTCACCGCGAACAGCAGGCTGCGCTCACCGTCCGCCAGCGACTGCTCGGCCCGCCCCGCCCCGCCGGTCAGCGCCAGCAGACCGGCCAGCCCGACCGTGGCCAGCACCGCGCCGCGCCACGCCGCCGCGCCCGCCCGGCGCCGTACGAAGACGGCCGCCATCGGCAGCGCGAACACGATGGTGAGGGCCCCCAGTGGCTGAACCAGGCTCAGCGGCCCGTACGCGAGCGCCACCACGTGCAGCAGCGCACCGAGGCCGTTCAGCCCGACCGCCACCCACCAGCCGCCGCGCCGCAGCGGCGCGTACCGCCGGTCCGGCGTGCTCGCGGCGACCCTCTCCTGGACGATCGCGCCGCCCGCGTACGCCACGGCGGACACGAGGCAGAGCAGGACCGACAGCGCCAGTGCACTCATAAGCTCCACAATGCCCGACCCATCTGCGCTATTCCTCCGCCCACAGGTGGTCACGAGTCATACTCCCGACGTAGTACGGGAGTACGCAGAGTGGCCCCTCCAGCTGCGCAGCGCCACCCCTGCCGTGCCCCACGGTCACTGCTTCGATCCGTACGGTGACGGCTCGTTCGCGCTGCGGGAGGTGTCCGAGGACGGGTTTGGCTCGGGGCGCGTGGGATCCGTACAGTTTCCCTTTTGAGGACCTCCGCAGCAGGCGGATGCGGACGAGTGATCAAGGAACGGCAGCGGCCATGACGGTGACCGAGGACAGCCACGACCAGGTTCAGGCCCACGGACCGGGCATCGACCCCGAGCGGCTGGCGCTCTGCCTCGACGTGCTCGCCGAACTGGACACCATCGACGTCGACCACCCGGACGCCATCGCCGTCCGCCGCGCCACGGCCGGTGTCTACCGTACGGTCAAGCAGCGCCGCCGCCAGGAGCGCCGCGCCGCCAAGACCGCCAACGACAAGGCCGTCACCGAGGCGACCGCGACCGGCTCCGCCGAACGCATCGACGACGAGACGGAGGGCATCCTGCCCTCCTCGGTCACCGAGGCCGGCCGGATCGCCGGGATACTCCAGCGCCCGCGCTCCTGCTACGTGTGCAAGACGCGCTACGTCGAGGTCGACTACTTCTACCACCAGCTCTGCCCGGGCTGCGCAGCCGAGAACCGCGCCAAGCGCGAGGCCCGCGCCGACCTCACCGGCAAGCGCGCCCTGCTCACCGGCGGCCGGGCCAAGATCGGCATGTACATCGCGCTGCGACTGCTGCGCGACGGTGCCCACACCACGATCACCACGCGCTTCCCCAAGGACGCCATCCGGCGCTTCAAGGCGATGGAGGACTCGGCGGACTGGATGCACCGCCTGGAGGTCGTCGGGATCGACCTGCGCGACCCGGCCCAGGCGGTGGCCCTCGCCGACCAGGTGGCCGCGGCGGGCCCGCTCGACATCCTGATCAACAACGCGACGCAGACCGTACGCCGCCTGCCCACCGCCTACGCGGCGCTGGTCGAGGGGGAGTCCGCCCCGCTGCCCGCCGGTGAACTCCCCGCCCACCACGTCATCGGCGCCTTCAACTCCGGCGCGGTCGACGGACTGGCGGCGCTGCCCGTCGGCGTGAGCGGACTGGAGGCGCAGAAGGTCGCCGACCTCGCGCTCGTCGCGGGCAACGCCAGCCTGGAGCGGCACCTCGCCGGCACCGCCATCGACGCCGGAGGCCTGCTGCCCGACGTCGTCGACAGCAACACCTGGGTCCAGACCATCGACCAGATCTCCCCGGTGGAGCTGCTGGAGACCCAGCTGTGCAACTACACGTCGCCGTTCATCCTGATCAGCGCCCTCCGTCCGGCCATGGCGGAAGCGGCCCGCAGGGCCGCGGGCGGGCGCGCCTACGTCGTCAACGTCTCGGCGATGGAGGGCGTCTTCAGCCGCGGCTACAAGGGTGCCGGACACCCCAACACCAATGCCGCCAAGGCCGCGATGAACATGGTGACGCGAACGAGCGGCCAGGAGATGTTCCAGACCGACCGCATCCTGATGACCTCGGTCGACACCGGCTGGATCACCGACGAGCGCCCGCACTTCGACAAGCTGCGCCTAGCCGAGGAGGGCTTCCACGCCCCGCTCGACCTGGTCGACGGCGCGGCCCGCGTCTACGACCCGATCGTGCGCGGCGAGGCCGGCGAGGACCTGTTCGGCGTCTTCCTCAAGGACTACGCCCCGGCGAACTGGTAGTCCCCGGCCCTCGCCCCGGCCTGGCCGCAGGCCCCCGGCACCTACGGCGCGCTGCTGAGCGGCCCCCTCGGACGACCGAGGGGGCCGCTCGCGTTCCCGGCTCTCCGGGGCGCCCCGGCCGCGACCAGCTCCAGCAGGGGGCGCCAGTCCTCCAGCACGCCCGCGTCCGGGCCGCAGGCCGCCGCGGCCTCGCGGGCATGGCGCAGGGCGGCCACCGCGTCCGCGTCGTCGTCCGGGCGGCGGACCCCCTCGGCCCCGCCGCCCGTGCCCGCCGCCCCGGCCGACGCGTGCAGCCGTACGAGCCGGGCCACGCGCTCACCCAGCAGCGGACGCACTGCCTCCGCTGCGAGTACGGCGTGTCGCGCTCCGTCACCCGGACGGAGCAGCCGTCCGACATCGTGGAGCAGGCCCGCGAGCTGCAGTTCCTTGTCGGCCGGATGGGAGCGCCGGAGCAGTGCCGCCGTCCGCAGGGCGCGCTCGTCCTGGCCGCCCCGCAGCAGCTCCATCAGCTCAACCACACTTGTGACGTACGGCACTTCGGCCTCCGGCACCCCGGACCTCGACACCGCCGACCCCCTCCGTCGCGCCTCGCGCATCCGGGTCCGAGCACACCACCCGTGACGTGCCCGCCGACCGACGACTTGCTGAACTCGGGACGAAACTAAGAGGGCGAAGCGGATTTTGCCTTCCTATCGAGCGGAGGTCCGCTCATATGTGTACCCTGGGGCATCAAGACGGCCCCCATCCGGGCCGCGCTCCACTAAGGCGCCACCGCGTCCGGAACCCTTGATCCCTTGCCCGGCCTGCGGTCAGCCTGCCGGGTTACGCGACACAGAGGAGTGCGCGGTGACTGAAAAGACGCAGCCCGAACCGAAGTTCATGGAGCGCACCGGACCGCGCGCCAAGAAGCGGACCGACGAACTCGGAAACCTGGAGGTCTGGGCGCGCTCCGCCCCGATCCGGCTGGCCGGGTACGAGGACGACCTGGCGGAGGCCCACATCCTGCAGGGCGTCGACTAGTCCGCCAGTCCGCGCGGCCCGGGCCAACGTGACCGGTCCGCCCTGACCGGTCCGCAACTGCCGTACTCACGCGCAGAGCGGTGACGAGCGCCCCCTCGTGCCCACCCGCACCGGGGGCGCTGCCCGTCCCGCTACGCCCTGAGCGTCATCGCCGAGAGCGATCACCGCTTCCGCGGCCCGGCCCGCCGGTCCAGGGTGATCGCATGAAGCTGCTGATGCTGGGTGGTACCGAATTCGTCGGACGCGCGATCACCGAGGACGCCCTTGCCCGGGGCTGGGAGGTGACCGTCTTCCACCGGGGGCACCACGCGCCCCCACCGGGGACCCGTGCCCTGCACGGCGACCGCGATGCCCCCGGGGGCCCGGCCGCCCTCGCCGAGGGGGAGTGGGACCTCGTCGTCGACACCTGGGGCGGCGCCCCGACGGCGGTGCGCGACAGCGCCCGCCTGCTGAGCGGCCGGGCCGGACGGTACGCCTACGTCTCCAGCCGTTCGGTGTACGCCTACCCGGCCCCCGCCGGACAGGGCGAGGAAGGACCCCTCGTCGGGGGTTCGCCGGACGCCGCCGCCACCGCCTACGCCGAGGACAAGCGCGGCGGCGAACTGGCCGCGCTGGACGCCTTCGCCGACCGCGCCCTGCTGGTCCGCGCCGGACTGATCCTCGGCCCCTACGAGAACGTCGGACGGCTGCCGTGGTGGCTGAACCGCATCGCGCGCGGCGGCCCCGTGCTCGCCCCCGGCCCGCGCGGCCTCCCGATCCAGTACATCGACGTGCGCGACCTCGCCCGCTGGACCCTGGACGCCGCCGAGGCCGGGCTCGGTGGCCCCTACAACCTGGCCTCCCCGACCGGGCACGCCACCATGGGCACCCTCCTCGACGCGTGCGCCGCCGTCACCGGCGGGCACGCCGAGCTGCGCTGGACCGACCCGGCGCCGATCCTCGAAGCCGGCGTGGAGCCCTGGACCGAGCTGCCGGTGTGGCTGCCGGAGGGCGAGTCGTACGACCACATGTTCGGCGGGGACGTGACCCGGGCGCTGGAGGCCGGTCTGACGTGCCGCCCCGTCGAGGAGACCGTGGCCGACACCTGGACCTGGCTGCGCACCCTCGACGGCCGGGCGCCGCAGCGGGCCGACCGGCCGGCTCCCGGACTCGACGCCGGACGGGAGGCCGCACTACTCGGGCTCTGACAGGCGGGCGTCCGCGAGCCGGGTCGGCGGGAGGTACTCGCGCACGAGCGTGCGGTGCCACCACGCCCCCGTTTCGCGCAGCTCCCGCCAGGTGGTGAAGCGGTAGCGGTAGAGCAGCGCGCGGACGTACACCGGCGGGGCGTCCGGGAAGGGATTGTGGCGCAGCAGCCGCAGCGTGTCCCGGTCGCCCGCCAGCAGCCGCTCCACGAAGGGTCCGAACCAGTCGCGCGCATAGCCGGGGGAGATCGCCGCGAACCACATCAGCCAGTCCAGGCGCAGGTGGTAGGGGGCGAACTGGCGCGGCAGCCTGCGCGGTTCGCCGGCCTTGCCCCTGAAGCCGTACTCCCTCCAGTCGCCGCCCTCGCGCGGCACCCGGTCCGCGGTGCCCTCGACGGCCACCTCCATCCGGACCCGCCCGACCGAGCCGAAGGCCCCGTAGCTGTTGACCAGGTGCAGCGCGTCGAAGGACCGGTTCATCACCTGGCGGCGCGAGACCATGTTGCGCACCGGGTGGCGACTGAGGGCGAGGACCAGGGCGGTCACGGCGCAGACCAGGACCATGAACCACACGGGGGCCGGCCGGGAGGCGGCGGCCGGGGGCGGCCCCGCGAGGCCGGTGAAGTCCACGGCCGACACGGCGAGGGTGATCGTCAGCCAGTTGAGCCAGGCGAAGTTCCCCGACAGCACCAGCCACAGCTGGGTGGCGACGACGGCCCCCGCGGCGTACGAGGCCACCGGCTGCGGGGTGAACAGCAGCACGGGGACGACCAGCTGCGTCACGTGGTTGGCCGCGCACTCCACCCGGTGCAGCGGTTTCGGCAGATGGTGGAAGAACCAGCTGAGCGGCCCGGCCATGGGCTGCGTCTCGTGGTGGAAGTACAGGCAGGTCAGTTCGCGCCAGCAGGGATCCCCGCGCATCTTGATCAGCCCGGCCCCGAACTCCACCCGGAAGAGCACCCAGCGCAGCAGCCACAGCACCAGCACCGGCGGCCCGGCCCGGGCGTTGCCGAGGAACACCGCGAGGAACCCGGCCTCCAGCAGCAGGGACTCCCAGCCGAAGGAGTACCAGGTCTGGCCGACGTTCACGATGGAGAGGTAGAGCGCCCACAGCGCGGCCCACATCCCCATGGCGGCGGCCAGCGGCACCTCGTCCCCGGCCCCGGCGGCCAGGGCCGCGGCCAGTGCGGCCCCGGCCCAGGCGCAGCTCGCGAAGAGCCGGTCCGAGTAGCGCAGTTGGAACAGGCTCGGGGCGCGCCGGAAGGGCACGTACCGTACGTAGCGCGGTACGGGCAGCATGCCGTGCGCCCCGATCAGGGCCCGGAACTGCAGGGCGGCCCCGACGAAGGCGACGAGGTAGACGCCGGCCAGGGCCCGCTGGAAGACCAGCCGGGCGAGCCAGTACCCGGGCGCCGTGAACCAGTCCATCGCCTCCAGTATCCGGCCTGCCGGACGGCACGGGCCAGCCGCGCGGCACACACCCTCCTTGAACGCGTTCAGAGGACGCTCGGGTTGCGGCTCCGTCGCGGATGCGGCAGACAAGAGGAAGTAATCGGGGCGAAAAGGGAGAAATTCGTGAACGGACCGTCACTTCCGACACCTCGTCAGGCGTCGCGTCGTCAGGCACCGGCCGGGGCCGCCCTCTTCGCCCTGCTCGGGCTGCTCGCAGCGGCCTGCGGCGGACACGAGGAGCCGACCAGCGCCGCCGGCCCGGAGAGCCAGGAGGTCTACCTCCAGCCGGTGGCCAACGTCGGCCCCGACCCCTTCACCTCCTCCTCGGCCACCGCCGAGTCGGCCCCCGTCCAGCCGCCGCTGCCCAACCCCACCGGTCAGGGCATCCGCACCGTCAACGCGGCCACCCCCGGCCTCTACGGCGGCACCCAGCGGCTCGGCAGCTGCGACGTCGAACAGCAGGTCAGCCACCTGACCGAGGACAAGGCCAAGGCCGGGGCCTTCGCCGAAGCGGTCGGCATCAAGGAGGCGGGCATCCCCGACTACCTGCGCGGCCTGACCCCCGTCGTCCTGCGCGCCGACACCCGCGTCACCAATCACGGCTTCCGCGGCGGCCGCGCCACCGGCTACCAGTCCGTCCTCCAGGCGGGCACCGCCGTCCTCGTCGACGAACACGGCATGCCCCGGGTCCGGTGCGGCTGCGGCAACCCGCTCGGCGCCCCGCGCGCGGCGAAGGGGAGCCCGGTGCACAAGGGCGACGCCTGGAACGGCTACCAGCCCAACCAGGTCGTCGTCATCGAACCCACCACCCACGTGATCAACAACCTGGTGATCGTCAACATCGCGGACAACACCTGGATCGAGCGCAAGCGCGGTGACGACGGCGCCCAGGACCGGACCCCGCAGGCCCTGCCCCCGTACGACCCGGCCGACGGCATCCCGAACGGCCCCGCCCTCCCGTCCGGCGCCGCGTCGCCCGGGCCCTGCCCGAGCACCTCCGGGTCCGGCCAGGCGGACTGCCCGTCGAACCCGTCCACCCCGAGCGCGCCGGGCGGGAACGCCCAGCAGAACCCCGCCGTGCCCCTGCACCCCTCCACCCGGCCCCGCCAACCCGAGCAGCCGCAGCAGCGGCCCCCGTCGGACGTCCCCTCCGGCGAGTCGACGCAGGACCCGGTCGAGCCGGCGCTCCCGCCGTGGCCCGGCGGATCGACGACGCAGCCCGGCGACCCCCAGGACCCGTACGCCGATCCCTACGCGAACCCCGACACGGATCCGAACGCCGACCCCTACGCCGATCCGTACGCGAACCCCTCCGCCGATCCCCAGGCCGACCCGGACCTGATGCCGACCACCGACCAGGGCCATCCGCTGGAGAGCGCCTGACCGGCCCGTGTGTCATGGTGGACCGGTGCCGACCACCGTATCGCTGCCGGACGACTGGCCCGCACACCCGGACCGGTCGCTCTCGCTCAACCGCATGGGAAGTTTCGACTGGGACCTGGTCACCGGTCTCATGCACATGGACGAAGCCGCCCTCGACGTCTTCGACACCACCCCCGACGCGTACGACGGCCGGCCCGAGTCGCTCTCCCCGCGCGTCCCCCCGGCCGAGTCGGCCCGGCTCGACGCCATGGTCTCCTCCGCCCTCAAGAGCGAGGTCGACAGCTACGGCGCCTACTTCCGCATCCGCTGCCGGGACGGGCGGCTGCGCTGGACGCACACCCAGGGCCGTGTCCTGCGCGATCCGGACGGGCGGCCCCACCGGATCATCGGGATCGTCCGGGACGCGACCGAGGAACTCAGCCACTCGGCGGAGCGTCTCGGGCTCGACGAGGAACGGCGCCGGCAGACCTCCGTGGTCGAGAGCACCACCGCCGCCCTCGCCCACGCCCGGACCGTGCAGGACGTCATCGACGCGCTCGGCGACGCCCACGGCCTGGAACGGCTGGGCTCGATGGGCATGGTGATGGGCCTCGTCGAGGCCGGCCGGATCCACCTTGTGGCCGAAGGACCCGAGGGCAGCTTCGTCCCCGGGACCCGCTACACCCGCATCGACGAGCAGTACCCCATGAGCGAGGTCGTCCGCTCCCTCCAGCCGCGCTTCCTCGACTCGGCGGAGGAGTTCGCCCAGGACTACCCGGCTCTCTGGGCGAAGATCTCCTCCATGCAGATCTCGGCGGCCGCCTACCTGCCGCTCATCGCACAGGCCCGCCCGATCGGCGCCATCGGACTGCTGTACCAGGACAAGGACGGCTTCACCCAGGAGGAGCGCAACCTGCTGGTCGCCCTCGGCAGCAGCATCGCCCAGAGCCTCCAGCGCGCCATGCTGCTCGAACAGGAGCACGACCTGGCCGAGGGCCTCCAGCAGGCCATGCTGCCCCGGCGGATCCCCGCGGTGCCCGGCGGGGAGATCGCCGTACGGTACCGCTCCGCCCGCATGGGCCAGGACATCGGCGGCGACTGGTACGACGTCATCCCGCTCCCCGGGGGCCGGGTCGGAGCCGTCATCGGCGACGTCCAGGGCCACGACACCCACGCGGCCGCCGTCATGGGCCAGCTGCGCATCGTCCTGCGCGCCTACGCCGCCGAAGGGCACTCGCCGGGCACGGTCATGGCCAGGGCCTCGGTCTTCCTCCACGAACTGGACACCGAACGCTTCGCCACCTGCACCTACGTGGAGGCCGACCTCTCCACCGGAGTGCTCCAGGTGGTCCGCGCCGGCCACATCGACCCGCTGCTGCGGACCCGTGACGGGGACTGCCACCGGCTGCCCGTGGGCGGCGGCATGCCGCTGGGCCTCTCGGCGGAGTTCGGCCGGCTGGAGTACCCCGTGACCACGGTGGAACTCGATCCGGGCGAAACGCTCCTGCTGTGCACCGACGGACTGGTCGAACACCCCGGCGCCGACCTCGACGACGGGATGCACCTGCTGACCTCCCACATCCGCGGCGGCCCCGCCGACCTGCAGCTCCTCGCCGACCGGCTGTGCGAGATCGTCACCGAGCGCGGCGGCGACGACGACATGGCACTGCTCCTGCTGCGCCGCCGGCCGGCACCCGCCCCGCCCGGCGGCGGCCGGCTCCAGCAGCACGTGGCCCCGGGCGACCCCGAGGCCCTGGTGGCCGCCCGCCACATGATCGGAGCCGCGGTGCGCGCCTGGGGCGCGCGGGAACGGGCCGACGAGATCGAGCTGGTCGCCGACGAGCTGATCGTGAACGCGCTCATGCACACGGACGGCCCCGCCATCGTGACCCTGCGCATCCTGGCGGGCCACCAGCGCCGGCTCCGCGTCGAGGTCGCCGACCGTTCCAGCGCCCTCCCGCGCCGCCGCGAGGCGGGCGACGCAGGCGTCTCGGGCCGGGGCCTGATGCTCGTGGACCGCCTGGCGGACGTCTGGGGCGTGGAACCCCGCGGCAGCGGCAAGTGCGTGTGGTGCGAGTTCGTCATGGGTTAGGGGGTGTCCGGCGGATCATGGCCGGGCCCGGCCCGCCCGGACTGTCCGACCTTGATCCGCCGGACACCCCCTGAAGATGGCTTCCGCCGGAGCGGGGCCGGGTTGGAAGACCGGGTCGCCTCACGAGGTTCCGTTCCCGGCTCGCGTTCCGCCCGGGGCGGCGGCAGGCTGGGACCATGCCGGAGCTGCCCGAGGTCGAGGCCCTGCGCGAGTACCTCGACGAACACCTCACCGGGCGGGTGGTCGAGCGCGTCCTCCCGCTCGCGGTGAGCGTGCTCAAGACGTACGATCCGCCGCTGACCGCCCTCGAAGGGCAGCCGGCGGGAGCGGTGGCCCGCCACGGGAAGTTCCTCGACCTGCGGATCGGCGAGCTCCACCTCGTCACCCACCTGGCCCGGGCCGGCTGGCTGCGCTGGCAGGAGTCCCTGCCGGCGCAGCCGCCGCGGCCCGGCAAGGGCCCGCTGGCGCTGCGCGTCGTACTGGACGGCGGTGACGGCTTCGACCTCACCGAGGCAGGAACCCAGAAGCGGCTCGCCGTGTACGTGGTCCACGACCCGCAGGAGGTGCCCGGCATCGCGCGGCTCGGCCCCGATCCCCTCGCCGAGGACTTCGACCGGGACGCCTTCGCCGCGCTCCTCGCGGGGGAGCGGCGCCAGATCAAGGGCGTCCTGCGCGACCAGAGCGTGATCGCCGGCATCGGCAACGCCTACAGCGACGAGATCCTGCACGCAGCCCGGGTCTCGCCGTTCAAACTCGCCTCCTCCTTCGACGAGGAGCAGGTCACCCAGCTCCACGCCGCGGTCCGGGACACCCTGCGCGAGGCGGTCGGCCGGGCGCACGGGGTCGCCGCCGGGAAGCTCAAGGCCGAGAAGAAGAGCGGGCTGCGCGTGCACGGCCGGGCCGGGGAAGCGTGCCCGGTGTGCGGGGACACGATCCGCTCGGTGTCCTTCGCCGACTCCTCCCTGGAGTACTGCCCCACCTGCCAGACCGGTGGGAAGCCGCTGGCCGACCGGCGGCTCTCACGCCTCCTCAAATAGCGGGGCGCTGCGTAGACTCCGGCACCATGGCCGAGGAGCAGCAGCAGTCGCCGCCCCGGCGGGAGGTCGTCACCGGGATCCCCCGGGGCGCCCGCCGCCGTGCGCCCGCCCACACCCCGGCCCGCTCGGAGATCTCCGAGCAGACCACCCTCGGGGCGACCTACGTACGGGCCCTCGTGCGCAGCCAGCTGCGGGCGGGCCTCGGGGCGCTGGCCGCTCTGATGGCGCTGGTGGGCTCGCTGCCGCTGGTGTTCGCGGCGCCGCGGGCGAGGCCGGGCCCGCTCGTCTGGCTGGTGCTGGGGCTGCTGGTGTATCCGGTGATGTGGCTGATCGCCCGGTGGTACGTCCGCCGGGCGGAGCGCAACGAGGCCG
The DNA here is from genome assembly GCF_057371075.1 of Streptomyces sp. WAC03905. NCBI lineage: Bacteria > Bacillati > Actinomycetota > Actinomycetes > Kitasatosporales > Streptomycetaceae > Streptomyces > Streptomyces sp. WAC03905. The sequence goes on along the minus strand of NZ_JBXYDZ010000003.1, from coordinate 875,051 downwards.
ATTTCACGGGCCTGGTGATGGATCCGGCCGATCGCTCGTAGCCGCCTGGAGCCGACGGGCCGCGGCCGTCAGAAGAGGTGCATGGCCAAGTGACCCAGGGGCAGCCCGAGTTGCCAGGCGGGTGTCCACACGCGTGCGTTCTCGTCGAGTCCCGGCGGGTCGTCGGTGTGCCCGGGCCGCCCGGGATCGAGGTTGGTCGCGAACAGTTCGGTGCCGTCGAGCCAGCGCCAGGCCGCCCGGGCCAGTTCCAGGTCGGGGTCCTCGCCGCGGCCGCCTTCCCGGGCCGCCTCGCCGAGGTCGAGGAACCGGGTGTGCACCCAGTCGCGCCAGGGGTGCCCGTAGGCCGTCAGCGACAGCCACTCGTCGAGCTGCGAGACGACGCGGATCCCGGAGAGCTCGCCGGCCGCGTCGGAGAGGTAGATGGTCAGGGCGAGCGTGTCCCGTCCGGCCCGGAACTCCAGGGTGCTGACCGGGATCAGCCGGCCCGTCCGCAGCAGTTCGTCGGCGATGTACTCGGCGTAGAGCCAGGCCATGGGCACCGCGAGCCCACCGTCACTGGTGCCGTTCGTACCCTCGGGCTGCACCGTTCCACCTTCTCCCGCGCGTCGAGCGTCCCGTCGTCAGCCCCGAGCCTTCACCGAGCGGCTCGCGGGGCGGGGGATGTTTACTCAACTTGGACGGTGTTCTGTCGAATTCGATGCGCTTTATGTCCGGTCCGCATCCGTTCACGGCGTTCCGGGATCCGTTCGTCGCCTCGGGGCGGGGCGGGGCGGGGCGGGGCGGACAGGGCGGGGCTCAGGCGCCGAGGCCGTAGCCGTACCCCTGGAGGCCCTTCCGCAGGGCGCGCAGCGCGTAGTACGTGCGGGACTTGACGGTGCCGGCCGGGATGCCGAGCTCGGCGGCCGCCTCGGCCACCGACCGGTCCCGGAAGTAGACCTGGAGCAGCACTTCGCGGTGCTCCGGCCCCAGGGAGCCCACGGCCCGGCGCACGTCGATCGCCGTGACCGACCCGGCCACCGCGTCCTCGGCGGCGGGCGCCTGCTCCAGCCCCTCGGGGTCCACCTCCAGCGGCCGTGACAGCCGGGCGCGCCGGGCGTCGATCGCGAGCCGCCGGGCCACCGTGAACAGCCAGGGGCGCATGGAGTCGTGTCCGCTGGCCAGGGCCTCCGGGTGCTGCCAGACCCGTACGAGGGTCTCCTGCACGAGGTCCTCCGCGCGCTGGGCGTCGCCCGCGGTGAGGCCGACCAGGAATCCGAACAGGGCCCGCCCGTGGTCGCGCTGGAGTTCGGCCAGGGCCTCGGGGTCCGTACGCGGGAGGGTGGGGGAGAGCGGCACGAGTGGCTCCTTCCGGGGTGCGCGGGGGTCCTTGGGGCGGTGCCCCGTCCACCCTGACCTGCGCAGAGCCGACCCGGAACCGTCCCGGCCCGGCGTTGCGCCCAAGCACCCGGGTGGTCCGACGGGCGGCCGTGCCCGGCGACGAACGGTCGAACGGCGCGGCGAACGGCATCCGGCGCCCCTGTCGGCCGTCCGGGTGGTCCGTCGGCGGGGCGCGGGTGGGGTTCTTGACTTACTGCGTGTTGTTCTATGGATTGCAGATGATGACATGTCAGATAGTCATATAAATGGGAGCCGCTTGATGACCACGCGCACCCGCCCCGGGGCGGCCGCTCTGCTCGCCGCCCTCCTGCTGTCCGCGGCGGCGGGGTGCTCGGCCGGGGGCACCGCGCCGGCCCGGCTGGGGGAGTCCGGCCCCCCGGCCCCCTCCAGCGCCGGCGGGGCGCCCGCCGCCAGGGGCTTCACCCTGGTCGCGAGCGGCGACGTCCTGCCGCACACCTCGGTCATCCAGCGCGCGGCGAACGACGCGCAGGACGACGGCTACGACTTCCGCCCCATGTTCTCCGGCGTCAAGGCCGTCGTCTCGGGGGCCGACCTGGCCCTCTGCCACATTGAGACCATCTACGGTGAGGAGGGCGGGCCGTTCTCCGGCTACCCGGCCTTCACCTCTCCGCCGGAGGTCGCCGACGGCCTGAAGGCCACCGGCTACGACGGCTGCTCCACCGCCTCCAACCACACCCTCGACGACGGCGCCGCCGGGCTGCGGCGCACCCTGGACCGCTTCGACAAGGTCGGCCTCGGGCACGCCGGCTCGGCCCGCACGGCGGCCGAGGCGGCCAGGGTGACCACGTACACGGCCGGCTCGGCCAAGGTCGCCCACCTCGCGTACACCTACGACACCAACGGCTACCCGCTGCCCGAAGGACAACCGTGGGCGGTCAACCTGATGGAACAGGACAAGATCGTCGCGGATGCGCGGGCCGCCCGGAAGGCGGGTGCGGACGTGGTGCTGGTCAGCGTCCACTGGGGCACCGAGTGGCAGACCGAACCGGACGAGACCCAGATCTCCCTGGGCAAGGCCCTGACCGCCTCGCAGACCGACGGACGGCCCGACATCGACCTCATCCTCGGCACCCACGCCCACATCCCGCAGCCCTACGAGAAGGTCAACGGGACCTGGATCGTCTACGGCATGGGCGACCAGGTGGCGGGCGAGATGTTCAACCACACGGGCGCGCGCGACCTGCGCGGCAACTACGGTTCGATCGGCCGCTTCACCTTCGCCCCGCCGGCCGCGGCCGGACAGCGCTGGCAGGTCACCGCGGCGGAGTTCGTGCCGCAGATGATGGACCTGTCCGCCGGCCGCGTCGTCCACCTGCCCGACGCCCTGGCGAAGGAGCCCGGCCGGGAGGACTACGAGGCCGCCCGCGAAGAGATCACCGAGGCGGTCCTCAGCCGCGGCGCCGCCAAGGACGGCCTCAAGGCAGCGCCCACCCCTTAGGCGAGCGGGCTCGGCAACCGCTCGTGCCGCACCGCTTCCACCGTGCGCCCGCGTTCCCCCGCCGCGGCCCGTCGGCCACCCGCCCGGGCGGCGGGGGCCCGCCGGCCGTCAGGGGACCACGGTGACCGGCCAGCGGCCCGCCTTGACCAGGCGGACCGCCACCGAGCCGACGATGCGGTGGCCCGCCTGCTCCGACGCGCCGACCACCACCGCGTCCGCCATCAGCTCCTGAGCCGCGCTCACCAGCCCGGCGTAGGGATCGCCGCGGAAGGTGTGGAACTCCCAGCGCACCTCGTAGATGCCCTTGAGCCGCTCCGCCGACGCGCGGATCTCGGCCACCAGTCCCTCCGCGATCTCCCCGGTGGTGTCGGCCACGGGCGCGCCGAGCGCCGCCCCCGCCGGCACCACGGGCTGGACGTACACCAGCGCCAGCAGGGCGTTCTGCCGCCGGGCCAGTCCGGCCGCGTACGCCGCCGCCCGCAGTGAGGACTCCGAGCCGTCCACCCCCGCCAGGATCACCTTCGGGCCGTCGGTACCGCGTTCGAATCCCGTGTTCACGTGCTCCGTCACCCTGTGAGCATAGGCGGTGGCGTACGGGACGCCCCCACGCGCTCGGCGCGCGCACCGGCGCACCCCTCCCTACAGTGCGAACCATGAGTGCCACCGTGGAGGAGACGCACGGAACCCGGAACCGCTTCCTGAACCGGGTGCCCGACGGGTTCGGCGCGTTCTTCGGGGCGATCGGCCTGCTGTGCGCGCTGCTCTCGCTCTCCCCGGCGCTGCGGCGGCTCCTGCGGCACCTCGTGCGGTTCCTCGACCTGATCGTCGTACCGGTCAGCGCGAACCTCGCCTACGCCGTCTTCCTCTTCCTCTTCGCCGCGGCCCTCGGCACCCGCAAGAAGGTCGCCTGGTGGATGGTCATCACCTACCTGGCCCTGCTGATCGTCGACGACCTGCTGGACATCGCCGTCGGCGACTACGGGATCGGCATCTCCTCCCTGGCCCTGGCCGTCGCCGCCATGGCCGTACTGATCGCCGCCCGCAAGGAGTTCTACGCCGCGTCCCGGCCCGGGGCGCTGTGGCACGCCCTGATCGTGCTGGGCCTCGGCATGCTCGCCGCCGTCCTCCTCGGCTGGGGCCTCGTCGCCCTCTTCCCCGGCACCCTGCCCCGCGGCCAGTGGCTGGACTGGGCCGCCAAGCAGGTCTTCGGCGGCCTGTTCTCGGCCCGGCAGTTCGACGGCCGCCCGCCCAGGCCGCTGTACTTCCTCCTCGGTCTCTTCGGCGCCGCCGCCCTGCTGAACGCGGCCGCGACCCTCTTCCGCTCCCAGCGCCTGACCGCCGCCCTCCACGGCGACGAGGAACCCCGCATCAGGGCGCTGCTCGGCGCCTACGGGCGGGCCGACTCGCTCGGATACTTCGCCACCCGGCGCGACAAGGCCGTCGTCTTCGCCCCCAACGGCCGGGCCGGCGTCACCTACCGCGTCGAAGCGGGCGTCTGCCTCGCCAGCGGCGACCCCGTCGGCGACCCGGCCGCCTGGACCCCCGCCATCGACGCCTGGCTGGCCGTGGCCGGCCGCTACGGCTGGCAGCCCGCCGTGATGGGCGCCTCCGAGGACGGCGCCACCGCCTACGCCCGCTCCGGGCTCAGCGCCCTCCAACTGGGCGACGAGGCCATCCTGCACGTCGCCCACTTCGACCTCGACGGACGCGACATGCGCGTCACCCGCCAGGCCGTCAACCGCGTCAGGCGCGCCGGCGCCACCACCGTCATCCGCCGCCACTCCGCCCTCTCCGAGGACGAGATGCGGACCATCATCGACCGTGCCGACCGGTGGCGGGACACCGAGACCGAACGGGGCTTCTCCATGGCCCTGGACCGGCTCGGCGACCCCGCCGACGGGGACTGCCTGCTGGTCGAGGCCTTCGACGACAAGGGCGAGCTGATCGCCCTGCTCTCCTTCGTCCCCTGGGGCCGGGACGGCATCTCCCTCGACCTGATGCGCCGCGACCGCACCGCGCCCAACGGCGTCATGGAGTTCATGGTCGCCGAACTGTGCGCCGCCGCCCCCGGCCTCGGCGTGCGCCGGATCTCCCTCAACTTCGCCGTCTTCCGCTCCGCATTCGAGGAGGGCGGCCGCATCGGAGCCGGTCCCGTCCTGAAGGTGTGGCGCAAGCTGCTGCTCTTCTTCTCCCGCTGGTGGCAACTGGAGGCGCTGTACCGCTCGAACGTCAAGTACGGCCCCGAGTGGTACCCGCGGTTCCTCTGCTACCAGGACGCCGGCTCGCTCGCCCGGGTCAGCCTCGCCTCCGGCATCGCCGAGGGCTTCGTCTCCGTACCCAGCCTGCGCACCCTGTGGGGCAACGGCCACCCCAAGGGAGTCACCGCCCCCGCCACCACCGAGGGCCTGCCCCCGATCGACTCCCTCGGCCTGGAGGCCGTGGGGCAGGAGCTCCCGGGCGTGCCCGAGGAGCGCCTGCCCGAACAGGTACGCGTACGCCACGCCAAACTGGACCGCATCCGGGCCTCCGGCACGGACCCCTACCCGGTGGGGATCCGCCTGCGCACCCACACCGTCGCCCAGCTGAAGGCGGCCCGACCGAGCCACCCGCCCGGCGCCCGGACCGCCGAGCGGGTCACCCTCGCCGGGCGCGTGATGGTCGTGCGCGACCTCGGCGGCGTCGTCTTCGCCGTCCTGCGCGACTGGTCCGGCGACCTCCAGCTGATGCTGACCCGTGACGAGGCCGGCCCCGAGGTGCTGGACTCCTTCACCTCCCAGGTCGACTTCGGCGACCACGTGCTGGTGACCGGCGAGCCCGGCGCCAGCAGGACCGGCGAGCTTCTCCCTCGTCGTCCGGTCCTGGCAGCTCACCGGCAAGTGCCTGCGCCCGCTCCCCGACAAGCGCAAGGGCCTCGCCGACCCGGAGGCCCGCGTCCGCCGCCGCTACCTCGACCTCGTCGCCAGCCCCGAGGCGCGCGACGTCGTACGGGCCCGCTCCGGCGCCGTCCAGGCCCTGCGCCAGGGCCTGCTCGACCGCGGCTACCTGGAGGTCGAGACCCCGATGCTCCAGCAGATCCACGGCGGCGCCAACGCCCGGCCCTTCCGCACCCACATCAACGCCTACGACCTCGACCTGTACCTGCGCATCGCCCCCGAGCTGTACCTCAAACGGCTCTGCGTCGGCGGCATGGAGAAGGTCTTCGAGATGGGCCGCACCTTCCGCAACGAGGGCGTCTCCTACAAGCACAACCCCGAGTTCACGATGCTGGAGGCCTACCAGGCCTTCGCCGACTACGACGTCATGCTCGACCTCACCCGGGAACTGATCCAGTCGGCCGCCACCGCGGCCTACGGCTCACCGGTCGCGCACAAGGCGGGCCCGGACGGCAAGCTCGTCGTCCACGACATCTCCGGGCCCTGGCCGGTCAAGACCATGTACGGGGCCATCAGCGAGGCCCTCGGCGAGGAGGTCGACGCCGACACCGAGGAGCACCTGCTGCGCCGGCTCTGCGACCGGGCCAAGGTGCCCCACGGACCGGAGGACACCCGCGGCGACGTGGTCCTGGAGATGTACGAGCGGCTGGTGGAGGAGCGGACGAAACTCCCCACCTTCTACAAGGACTTCCCGACCGACGTCTCCCCGCTCACCCGCCAGCACCGCAAGGACCCGCGGCTCGCCGAGCGCTGGGACCTCGTCGCCTTCGGCACCGAACTCGGCACCGCCTACTCGGAGCTGACCGACCCCGTCGAGCAGCGGCGCAGGCTCACCGCCCAGTCCCTGCTCGCGGCCGGCGGCGACCCGGAGGCCATGGAACTCGACAACGACTTCCTCGACGCCCTCGAATACGCGATGCCGCCGACCGGCGGACTCGGCATCGGCGTGGACCGCCTCGTCATGTTCCTCACGGGCCTGACGATCCGCGAAACCCTGCCCTTCCCCCTGGTGCGGCGCGGCTGACCGGTCGCGGAGCTGGTCCGCACGAGTGAGCGCGACGGGGCGCGTCCGCGCCTCTCGACTTCTGCGGGGACGTCATTGATACGTAGTAATAATGAAAAAAGACGAGCCGACAGTAGGGCGACGCGTGCTCCTGCGCACCGCCGTCTTCCTCGGAGTCGCGGCCGCCGGCCTGATCACCACCCGTAACGGCACCGAGAGCGGTACGCCCGGATCAGCCGGCGTGCCGGGTGCGGGCAGCGCACCGGGGCCCGCGGCCGGGCCCGGGCCGAACCCCGCCGCGGGGGCGCCCGGATCGCTGCCGCGGGCCCTGCCCGAGAAGTCCTACCGGCTGCGCCCCATGACGGCGGACGCCCCGGCCCGGCCCGCCCTCGTGAAGCCGGCCGTGCGGACCCGGCCCATCCTGGAACTCCCGGCGGCGGCCGGTTCCGCCAGCTCCATGGTGCTGACCTTCGACGACGGGCCCGACCCCCGCTACACCCCGGCCATCCTCGACACCCTCGGCCGCCACGGCGTGCAGGCCATGTTCTTCGTCTGCGGCGAGATGGCCACGGAGAACCGGGACCTGCTGCGCCGGATGGTCGCCGAGGGCCACGTCATCGGCAACCACACCTGGACCCACCCGCTCATCCCCAAGCTGAGCCGGCCCGCCCTCGCCGCCGAGATCGGCCGCACGAGCGAGGTCGTGCAGCAGGCCGTCGGCGAGGCGCCGCAGTGGTTCCGGGCACCTTACGGGGCCTGGAACCGGGCGGCCTTCGAGATCGGGGCCGAACTGGGGATGGAGCCGCTCGCCTGGACCGTGGACAGCCTGGACTGGGAGGAGCCGGGCGTCACCACGATCGTCTCCCGGGTCATGCGCGGCGCGGGTCCGCGCGCGATCGTCCTGTCGCACGACGCCGGGGGCAACCGGACGCAGAGCGTCCAGGCCATCGCCTCCTACCTGCCCCAACTGCTGGCGCGGGGCTACCGGATGACGCTGCCCACCCTGTCCGCGGTGGCGCCGCACTGAGAGCGGGGCGGGGCAGGGACGCCGTCCCGAACAGGGGGGCCGGGACACCCGGACCCCCTGTTCGGGGTTCTCAGCGGGCCTCGACCATCCGGGCGAAGACGACCACATTGCCGTCGTAGCCGCGGGCCTTGGAGTAACCGCCGCCGCAGGTGATCACCCTGAGTTCCGCGTGCCCGGTGTCCCCGTACACCCGGGCCCCGGGGAAGGCGTCCTTCGAGAACACCTCCACGCCGTACACCTCGAACACCGCCGTGCGCCCGTCGTAGCGCTCCACCTCGATGTGGTTGCCCGGCTTGACCGAGCCCAGACCGTAGAAGACCGCCGGGCCCTGCGCGTTGTCCACGTGGCCCACGATCACCGCCGATCCCCGCTGCCCCGGCGAGATGCCGTTGAGGTACCAGCCCGCGAGGTTGCGGTCCTGCGGCGGCGGGGCGTCGATCCAGCCCTCCGCGTCCAGCCCGACCGTCATCACCGGCGCGTCCACGCTGATCGTGGGGATCCGGATGCGCTGCACGGAGGAGTGCTCCAGCAACTCCATGTCCGCGGGCGGCGTCGGCGGATGCGCCGGCAACTGGTCGGCCGTCACCGCGACGGCCGAGGCCGCGGTCGGCTGGGGCGGTCCGTCGTCGATGTTCACGCCGTTTCGCACCATGGCGAGGCCGGTGAGCATGACCAGGGCGATGACGCCCCACGGTGAGCGTTTGCGTGACTGCCCTGTCTCGTCCTCGCCCATCGTTCTCCCTTCCCGACGCGGGGGTCCCGACCCGCGGTCCTGTCCCACCCCTGTACGCCCTGCTTCACGCACGCTAAGGCCGGGGCGGCAGGTCGGCGAGGGGGGAGGGGCGAACGGGTGGCCGCGGCCGCGGCGGGGGCCGGTGGGGGCCGGAAGGGATGCGCCCATCCAGGTAATCGTCACATAAATGCCTGACGGGTCGTGACCTGCGGATCCGTCAGCTCGATCGGCCGTGCTTCGGCGTGTCGCTCAACCGGGCGGCCCAAAGCCGGAAATGCGGAGGTTGCGGTACGACCGGAGGGTTCGACGTGGGAGGCGTTCTCGTCGATCATCCGGGGCCGACGCTCCGGGGCGCTTCCCGCTGGAGGTTCCACCATGCGTGTCTTGCGCGCTCTTACCGTGACGGCGGCAGCCTGCGCCGCCCTCGGCCTCAGTGCCCCGCTCGCCTCCGCGAACCAGGACCCCGGTGGCCGGGGCGGGAACGGGGGCGGGAACGGCCCCAGCAACATCTCGGTCAATCCGTTCGCCGTGCACCAGGGCTCCACGATGCAGGTGAGCGCGGCGGGCTGCGGTCACGGCGGTACCGTCACCTCGCACGGCAACTTTTCGCCGGCCAACCTGTCCGCCGGAACGATCGGGTTCGCGACCGTCCGGGTCTTCAACCACGCCTCGCCGGGCACCCACACGCTGTCGGTCAAGTGCAACGACAGCAATCTCATCGCCACGGCCCGGTTCCGCATCCTGGAGGGCAACCCCTCGCAGGGCGGCATCGGCGGGTCCTTCGGCCCGTCCACCGCCGAGACGGCCATCGGCGCGGGCCTGGTCGGTGCCTCCGCCCTGGGCGCGGGCGCCCATGTGATGCGTCGTCGCCGCCCGCTCCGCGGCCGGAGCTGACGCGGCCGGAGCCGACCGTCGGACTTCCCGGTCGGCCACCGTTCGCGTCGGCCGTCGCCGCTCCCGCCGCTCCCGCCGGTCGCCCCGCGTCCTCCCGAGGACCCGGGGCGACCGGCGGTGCGAGGGGTTGGCGCGGGAAGGGGTTCGCGCGGGGATTCAGTGACCGCGCCCGCCCGCCCTGCGGCGCAGGGCGTAGGCCGTACCGCCCGCGGCGGCGAGGAGGAGACCGGCGCCGGCGCCGAGTTCCACGGGGTCCATTCCGGCCACGCTGCCGCCGAGGCCGCCCCGGACGCCCAGCGTCGTGCCGGTGGTGACGGGGGCCGGGGCGGTGGCCGCGCCCGTCCGCGTGGAACTCGTGGTGGGCCTGGTCGTGCCGCCGGCGATCGTCAGGTCGGCCGAGCCGGTCTCGCCGTTGCACGTGAAGGAGACGGAGTAGAGGGCTCCGGGCCGGGCGTCCCGGTCCACGGTGACCCGCACGGTCTGGCCGCGCGCGATGCTCACGGTGTCGAAGACACCGGAGGAGGCGGTGGAGTAGGCGGCGTTGCAGCCGCTGACCGCGAGCACCACCTGGCCGCCGGGGGCGACGGTCGAGGGGGTGAGGGTGAAGCCGAACGACGTGACCCGCCGGGCGCGCTTCTCCGCGTGCCTCTCGGCGACGGTGCCGGCGAACTTCTCGGCGTACTTCTCGCTCTCGGGTACGGCCCGGGCCTCGGACCGGGCTCCGGCCGCGAACGCGGCGGGCGCGCCGAGCGCTCCCAGGGTGAGTACGGCGGCCGTGGCGCCGGCACTCAGCAGGGCGGTGGCGGAGGTACGTATCGCTCCCATGCTTGATTCTCCGGATCCCCGAGGAGCAGCCGCGGAACGGTTTCCGCACGTGGGGGGTCGTGCGCCTCGATGTCCGCCACGCTAGGTGCGGGTGGCGGGACCCGCGATCAGGAACGGGCGAATGGGGCATGGCCGTAGGCCGAACCGGGGACGGGAGGCCCGTCCCCGGTTTGCCGGGCGGTGTCAGCCGCCGAGGTCGAGGTGGGAGAACTGGGTGAGGAACGGTTCGGCGGTGGCCGAGATCCCCCGGCCGAACGGTGCGTCGAAGTCCCAGATCAGGAACAGCAGGAACGCGATCAGCGCGCTGAACAGGCCCGCCAGCAGCATCTCCCGGAACGAGCGCCTGATCTGCAGGGTGAAGATCAGGCCGACCGTGACCAGGGCGCCGGTGATCAGCCCGAACCAGACCACCCCCGGCATGGTGGCCCCGGCGCTCGCGCCGCGTGCGCTGCGGGCGTCGTCGGCCACCGCGACCTGGTCGACGAGCGGTTGGTAGGCCTGGCCCTCGTGGTCGGTCTGCGGCTCGTAGTCGGTGACGTCCCGGCGGATGCGGTCCAGCAGCTCCCCGCCGCGGTCCGTGAGTTCGCCGTCGTCGGCCATCGCCTTCCACTCGGTGTCCACCACGTAGGTGACGTACGCGTCGACGTCGGCCCGGATCCTCGCCCGGACCTCGGCCGGGTAGACCTGGGAGCGGACGCTGATCTCGTGCAGGGCCTGCGCCTCCTGGCGCACGTACTCCTGGGCGGCCCCGCGGCCCTCCCAGACACCCGCGATGGCCAGGCCCAGCACGATCGCGTAGATCACCCCGATCATCATCGTCATGTACTCGATGACGTCGGGGGTCTCGTTCGGATCGTCGTCCTCGCCGATCCTGCGGTGATTGAAGAAGGCGATGGACAGCACCACGGCACAGGCCGCGGCCATCGCGAGGGACAGGACGAGCCATTCCGACAAGATGACTCCAGATCGATTGACGGTGGGCGGATTACCGCGGGCGCAGCGCGACGATCGCGAGCACCGCGGGAGCCGCGGTCAGCAAGGTGAAGGTGACCGGCGAGATGTGGTGCTCGGCCGGTTTACGGGCCTGCGCGTGGTACGCCGGGCGGGCCACCGGTTTCCGCGGGGGCGGGGTCACCACGGGGGTCGGCGGCGGTGGCGGTGCGGGCACCTCGGCCGCCCGGCGGGCGGGCGCCGGCTTCGGCGGTGGCGGCGCGGGCAGGACGGGCTTCGGCACGGGCCGGGGCACCGCCCGGGGCGGCGCCGGGGCGGGCTTCGGGGGAGGGGGCGGCGGGGTCGGCACCGGCTTCGGCGTGGGCTTCGGCGGCGGCGTGGGTGTCGGCTGGGGCGGCGGGGTGGGCTTCGGAGGCGGCTCCGGCGGGCACGGCGGGGGCGGCGGCGGGGGAGGGCAGTCGGGGTCGCCGTGGTGGCCCCCGCCGCGGCCGCCACCGCGGTGTCTTCCGTGGTCGGAGCGGTCCGTTCGGTGGTCCGCCCGGTGGTCCGCCCGGTCGTCCGAGGGGCGGTCCGAGCGGCGGCCGCCGCCGTGATGTCCGCCACCCGGGCCGCGTCCGCGGCCGTCGCCGGAGGCCGCCGCGACCAGGGTGGAGGCGGTCGCGCCGGCGCCGGAGTCGGTCGTCGCGTAGGCGCTGCTATCGGCCACGGCCGGCGTGACGGTCAAGGCCGCCCACAGCAGGACCGGGACCGCCAGCAGGCGCCTGGCACAGGCTCTGTTCACCCGGGGAGCATGGGCCCGCGCGCCCCCACGCACGCGGGGCTCGGCCCCGGTTCGCCTGAACGGGTGGAGTGCCGACCGGAAAGGTTTGAGCCAGGTGTCCAGCGGCCTCGCGCGAGTGCGATCATCATCTGGTCAATTCCCAAAAGGGATTTGTCGGTACTGGTCATTTGCCTCGGGGGGCCGCCGGGCGCCTTTGGTGTGTGACGAAGAACGGATCGCCAATTTCCGCTTTTGCTCGCCCTGTTGGTCAATGATCAGTACATTCGGCTCGGACAGGAGTCCGACCCCGCACGGACCGCCGCAGGAACAACGCTTGGAGATCCCGATGGAGCGCCCCGCCTGGGCCCCGCCAGGCATCGACATCTCGGTGCCGAGCGTGTCCCGCATCTACGATTACTACCTCGGCGGGTCCCACAATTTCGAGGTCGACCGCCAGGCGGCCCGGCGCGCCATGGAATTCATGCCGGGCCTGCCCAAGATCATGCAGGCCAACCGGGCGTTCATGCGCCGTGCCGTGCGGCACGCCGTCGCCGAGGGCATCACCCAGTTCCTCGACATCGGCTCCGGCATCCCCACCTTCGGCAACGTCCACGAGATCGCCCGGGCCGCCAGCCCCGGGGCCCGCGTGGTCTACGTCGACCACGACCCGGTGGCCGTGGCGCACAGCCACGCCGTCCTCCTGGATGACGAGTACACCGGCGTCGTCGCCGCGGACCTGCGCAAGCCCAAGGAGATCCTGGCCGCTCCCGAGGTCGGCCGGCTCCTCGACTTCGACCGGCCGGTCGCTCTGCTCCTCGTCGCCGTCCTGCACTTCCTGGAGGACGCGGACCAGCCGTACGACGCCGTGGCCGAGCTGCGCGACGCGCTGGCCCCCGGCAGCCTGCTGATCCTCACTCACGCCTCCTACGAGGGCATCCCGCTCACGGAGGAGGTCGCGAGCGGCACCGTCGGCGTCTACCGCGACATCCGCAACCCCCTCGTCATGCGCACCGGTGACCGGATCGCCCGCTTCTTCGAAGGGTTCGACATGCTGGAGCCCGGTCTGGTCTCCATGCCCGACTGGCGTCCGGACCGCTCCGAGGACGCGGAGGACGGCGAGGCGCCGGAGGACCCCTACGCCTTCTCCGGCTACGGCGGCGTGGGACGCAAGGCGTGAGACTTCCTGCACAGACGGCGGGCGCGCCGGACACCGTCGCGGCGCCCGCACCCGCGCCGACCGCGCCGTCCGCGGCGGCCCCCAACGGCGGCATCGAGGACCGGATCTCCCGCTTCGCCACGATCTGGGGTCGGGCGATCTTCCCGGTCACCGCGACCTCGCTGACCCGGCCCGAGTTCGAACGGCACCTCGTACCGCTCACCCGGACGCTCACCGAGGCGCTGCACGCCCGGCCCTTCGACGCCGCCGTGGCCCAGCGGGTGGGCGCCGACCTCGTCGCCGTGCACTGCACCGACCCCGAGGCCCTGGCCGGCACCCTCGGCGTGATCGAGTCCTATCTGGTGCTCTACTGCGGACCGGACGGCCTGGAGGGCTCCGGCGTGGAGGCCACTGCCGAATACCACGCGCGCTGCGCCCGGCTCCAGCACGCCATCGCCGCGGGGTACGCCCGCGCGCTGCGCGAGCGCACCCTCACCGAGCAGGAGGCCATCGCCCGCTCCGCGCTGACCGCCCGCACCGACGCCCAGCAGGCCCTGCACGCGAGCGAGGAGCGCTTCCGGGCGGTCTTCGAGGGCGCGGCCGTCGGCATCGGCATCGCCGACCTCGACGGGAACGTCCTGGAGGTCAACGACACGCTGCTGCAGATGTTCGGCGGTCTGGAGGGACACGTCCGCAGCCGCAACGTCAGCGAATGGGGCCACCCCGACGACACCCCGCACGTCTGGCGGATGTACGGCGAGCTGGTGCGCGGGGAGCGCGAGAGCTACCGCGTGGAGAAGCCGTACTACCGCCACGACGGGACCGTGCTGTGGACCAACCTCACGGTGTCGCTGCTGCGCGACGCCGAGGGCAAGCCGCAGTACCAGCTGGCGCTGATGGAGGACACCACCGAACGCCGGCTGCTGAACCTGCGCCTGCGCTACGAGGCCACTCACGACGCCCTCACCGGCCTGCCCAACCGGACCCTGTTCTTCGAGCGCCTGGAGAAGGCCCTCAGCGGCTCCGGCGGTGACCGCTACGGTCTGTGCTACCTGGACCTCGACGGTTTCAAAGCGGTCAACGACAGCCTCGGGCACTCGGCGGGGGACCGGCTGCTGGTGGAGGTCGCCGACCGGCTGCAGAGCTGCGCGACCGGTCCCGGCGAGGTCGTCGCCCGCCTCGGCGGCGACGAGTTCGTCGCCCTGACCACCGGCTCCGACACCGAGGAGAAGGTGACGGAACTGGCGGTCCGCATCCTGTCGGCCCTGTCGACGCCGATCCGGCTGGAGGGCCGGGAGCTGTCCGTCCGGGGCAGCATCGGCATCGTCGAGGGCCGCGCCAAGGAGCGCACCCCGGCCGAGGTGCTGCGCAGCGCCGACATCACGATGTACCGGGCCAAGGCGGCCGGCGGCAACCGCTTCGAATTCGCCGACGCCGAGGCCGACGCCCGCGCGATCACCCGGCACGGACTGACCAACGCCCTGCCGGCGGCGCTGGAGCGCGGCGAGTTCTTCATCGAGTACCAGCCGCTGGTCCACATGCGCGACGGCACCGTGCACGGCGCCGAGGCACTGGTGCGCTGGTCCCACCCGCAGTACGGGGTCCTCGGCCCCGACCGCTTCATCCCGCTCGCCGAACGGACCGGGCTGATCGTGCCCCTGGGCCGGTGGGTCCTGGAGGAGGCCGTCCGTCAGGCCCGTGTCTGGCAGCGCGAGCACGGGGGCGCGGCCCTGCGGATCAACGTCAACCTCTCGCCGACCCAGCTGCACCACCCGGGTCTGGTCGCCGACACCGTGGCGGTCCTGGAGAAGTCCGGCCTGGCCCCGGGTGCGCTGTGCCTGGAGGTCACCGAGTCGGCCCTGATAGGAGCTGACGACGAACTGCTGGAGCCGCTGCGCCGCCTGGCCGAACTCGGCGTGGACATCGCCCTCGACGACTTCGGAACCGGCTACTCCAACCTGGCCAACCTGCGGCGCCTGCCCGTCAGCGTCCTCAAACTCGACCGCTCCTTCACCCGGGGGATGCAGCAGCAGCCCGCCGACCCGGTCGACGTCAAGATCGTGGAGGGAATTGTCGCGCTGGCCCACAGCCTCGAACTCGCCGTCACCGTCGAGGGCGTGGAGACCGGCGCCCAGGCCGCCCAGCTGCGCGCGCTGGGCTGCGACACCGCCCAGGGCTGGTACTACGCCCGTCCCGGGGCCCCCGACCGCATCCACACCCTGTCCCTCTCGGACGCGGTGGCCGCACCCTCCTGACGGCTGCCCGTGCCCGCGGCGGCCCGGCGCCCGCCTCCGGCGAGTGGCGCCGCGTCAGTCCAGGCCGGCCTCCGTCCCGCGCCCGGGGGTCCGGACGGCCTCCAGGACCCGTTGGTACCGCTCCGCGGTGTCGGCCAGAACGCTCGCGGCCACCGGCAGCCGTTCCGCCTCGTAGGCGTCGAGCGCCGCGTCCGCGTCCGGCCCGGACAGGGCGGCGGCCAGAGCCCGGCCGAGCGCCGCCGCGTCCTCGATGCCGGTGTTCATGCCGAGGCCGCCGGCTATCGGGTGCACGTGCGCGGCATCCCCGGCGAGCAGCACCCGGCCCTCCCGCATCCGCGTGACCATGCGGACGTTGACCCGCCAGGAGGAGAGCCAGGTGGGGTCCTGCAGCCGGATGCCCGGCATCCCGGCGCACCGGTCGAAGATCCGCTGGAAACCCTCCAGGGAGGGCGGCAGCGCGGCGCCGTGCTCGTCCCGCTCGGGCGAGGCCTGCAGCTGGAAGGTGTCGGTCCCCGGCATCGGGCACAGGAGCAGGCCACTGCCCTCCGAGGTGAACCACTGGTGCCAGACGTCCCGGGCGAGGCCCGGCGCCCTGACGTCGCCGACGACCATGGCGGGTTCCTGCTCGCCGTTCCCCTCGAAGGGGATGCCGAGCAGCGTGCGGGTGGTGCTGCGTCCGCCGTCGCACCCGGCGAGATGGCGGGCCACGACGACGGACCCGTCCGCCAGTTCGGCCCGCACCCCGTGCTCGTCCTGGGCGATGCCCGCGAGCTCCGCCCCGTACTCGACGTGCACGCCCAGTACGGCGAGCCGGTCGCGCAGCGCCTCTTCGGTCTGCCACTGCCCGATCAGCAGGCCGGCGTCCGCCGGGGTGGGGGTGTCGCCGACGTGCTCGCCGTCGAAGTACTTGCGCAGGACCACCCCCGCGGTGCCGGCGGCGATCAGCGGCTCGGCCGCGCCGAGTTCCTGGAGGATCGCGAGGCTGCCGGCCCGGATTCCCTTGCCCCGGGACTCGCGGTGCGGTGCGGCCCGGCGCTCGATGACGCGGACGGCGTATCCGCGCAGGGCGAGGGCGCAGGCCAGCGTCAGCCCGGTGGGGCCGGATCCGGCGATCAGCACGTCGGTGGGGTGGTTCATCGGAAGTCCTCTCCTCGTCGATGACTCAAGGGAAGCGGCTCCCGACGAAAAAAGCAACCCGGTTACAAAAATTACCCGGTCTCTCATTCGTGCTATGCTGTGGCCATGGACAACACGACGGGTCTGCGCGAGAGCAAGAAGCTGCGCACGCGCCGGCAGCTGGCGGCCACGGCGCTGGAGCTGTTCCTGGAGCACGGCTTCGACGCCGTGTCGGTGGCGGACGTCGCCGCGGCGGCGGAGGTGTCCAAGCCGACCCTCTTCCGGTACTTCCCGACCAAGGAGGACCTGCTCCTCGACCGGTTCGCCGACCACCAGGACGAGGTGGCGCGCATCGTCCGCGAGCGCCCCCCGGACCGGACGCCGGTGGCGGCCGTGCACGCGCACTTCCTGACGGCCCTGGCCGAGCGGGACCCGATCACCGGGCTGTGCGACCACCCGGGCGTCCTCGCCTTCCAGCGACTGCTGTACGGCACCGCCAGCCTGGAGTCCCGCCTGTCCCACTACACCGCAGGCGAGATCGAGCTGCTCGCCGCGGCCCTGGAGGCGGAGTCGGTGCCGCCGCTCGCCGCCCGGCTGGCGGCCGCGCACCTGGTGACGGTCCGCCACGAACTGGGCCGGGAGAACTGGCGCCGCCTCGACGCCGGGCAGAGCGCCGACGAGGCCCACCCGGCCGCCGTGGCCGACGCCGGGCAGGCCTTCGGCATGCTCGCCGACGGCCTCGACCGGGCCCTTCCCACGGCCCCGCCCACCCCCGCCTGACGCCCGGGACCGGCCTGATGCCGGGGACCGGCCCGACACCCGGGCCCGCCTGACGCCCGGGACCCGTCGGGCACCGGACCCGTCGGGCACCGGACTCCGGCGGCGTCAGGCCATCAGCATCCGCCGCAGCTCGCGCGCCGCACGCGGCGGAGCCACGTCGGTGCGGTGCGCCAGCGCGATCGTCCGGCGCAGCGGCGATCCGGCCAGTGGCGTCGTCCGCAGCCCCGGCCCCGCGCCCGCCACCACCATCGCCGGTACCACCGCGACGCCGAGCCCCGCCCGCGCGAAGCCGAGCACGGCGTCCATCTCACCGCCCTCCACGGTGAAGGACGGCTCGAAACCCTCCGCCCGGCAGGCGGCCACGGTCAGCTCCCGCAGGTCGTAGCCGTGCCGGAACATCACCATCGGCTCGTCGCGCAAGGCGGCGATCGTCAGCTCCCGGCCCCCGCCGGGCGCCGGGAGCTTCGTCGAGGACACCACCACGAGGTCCTCCGTCAACAGCTCCACCGTCGTCAGGGCGGGAGCCGAGGGCGGCAGCGGCAGGGCGATCAGCGCGAGGTCCAGCGCCCCGCGCGCCAGCTCCCGCACGAGGTCGAGCGAGCCGCTCTCCTCGATCAGCAGCTCGATCCCCGGATGCGCCGTGTGGAAGGCCCGCAGCACGCCCGGCAGCAGGCCCGTGCACACGCTCGGCGTGGCCCCCAGCCGGATCCGCCCGCGCCGCAGCTGCACCAGCTCCTGCACTTCCAGCCGTGCCGTGTCCGCGTCCGCCAGGATCCGCCGCGCCAGCGGCAGCAGCGTCTCGCCCGCGTCCGTCAGCGTGATGTTGCCCCGGGCGCGGCTGAACAGCTCGGCGCCCAGCTCCCGCTCCAGAGCCCTGATCTGCTGGGACAGCGACGGCTGGGCCACGTGCACCCGCTCCGCGGCCCGGGTGAAGTGCCGGGTCTCGGCGACGGCGACGAAGTAGAGGAGCTGCTGGAGCTGCATAGGGCATGTCTATCAAGATGACCGACATCATGTCTTGGACCTTTCGGGTCCTCCGTCCCTACCGTCGAAGGCATGGCTCTGGCAACGCGCACCCGGACGAGCGTCCCCTCGCTCTGGGGCTCCACCATAGGAAAGAAGACCGTCATGGCGGTCTCCGGGCTGATCATGCTCGGCTACCTCGTCGTGCACATGCTCGGCAACCTCAAGATCTTCTTCGGGGCGGACGAGTTCAACGGCTACGCCCACTGGCTGCGCACCCTCGGCTCGCCCTTCCTCCACCACGAGTGGGCCCTGTGGATCGTCCGCGTGGTCCTCCTGGCCGCCGTCGTCGCGCACGCCGTGTCCGCCTACCAGCTCAGCCGTCGCGACATCAGGGCCCGCCCCGTCAGGTACGTCCACAAGCGCCGCCGCGCGAGCTACGCCACCCGCACCATGCGCTGGGGCGGCGTCATCCTCGGCCTGTTCATCGTCTGGCACCTGCTCGACCTCACCACGCTCACCGTCAACGAGCGCGCCTGGGCCGGGCACCCGTACGAGAACGTCCTGGCCACCTTCTCCACCTGGTACGGGAACACGATCTACATCGTGGCGATGGCCGCACTCGGCCTGCACGTCCGGCACGGCTTCTGGAGCGCGGCCCAGACCCTCGGCGCGGGCAGCGCCCGGCGCGAGCGGACGCTGAAGTCGCTCGCCAACGGCCTGGCCCTCGTCCTCTTCGCGGGCTTCGTGTCCGTCCCCGTCGCCGTCATGACCGGAATGGTGAACTGACCGTGAGCAGCTACGCGCACCACAGCACCGGCGAGCCCATCGCCGACACCAAGGCCCCCGGGGGCCCCATCGCGGAACGCTGGGACCGCCGCCGCTTCGAGGCCAAGCTCGTCAACCCCGCCAACCGCCGCAAGCACACCGTCATCGTCGTCGGCACCGGCCTGGCGGGCGGATCGGCCGGCGCCACCCTCGCCGAGCAGGGCTACCACGTCGTCCAGTTCTGCTTCTCCGACTCCCCGCGCCGCGCCCACTCCATCGCCGCCCAGGGCGGCATCAACGCCGCCAAGAACTACCGCAACGACGGCGACTCGGTGCACCGCCTCTTCTACGACACCGTCAAGGGCGGCGACTTCCGCGCCCGCGAGTCCAACGTCCACCGGCTCGCCCAGATCTCCGTGGAGATCATCGACCAGTGCGTGGCCCAGGGCGTCCCCTTCGCCCGCGAGTACGGCGGCCTCCTCGACACCCGCTCCTTCGGTGGCGTCCAGGTCTCCCGCACCTTCTACGCCCGCGGCCAGACCGGACAGCAGCTGCTCCTCGGCGCGTACCAGGCCCTCTCCCGGCAGATCGCCGCGGGCAACGTCGAGATGCACGCCCGCACCGAGATGCTCGACCTGATCGTCGTCGACGGCGTCGCCCGCGGCATCGTCGCCCGCGACCTGATCACCGGAGAGATCTCCACCCACTACGCCGACGCCGTGGTGCTGGCGAGCGGCGGCTACGGCAACGTCTTCTACCTGTCCACCAACGCCATGAACTCCAACGCGACCGCCGTCTGGCGGGCGCACCGGCGCGGCGCCTACTTCGCCAACCCCTGCTTCACCCAGATCCACCCCACCTGCATCCCGCGCACCGGCGACCACCAGTCCAAGCTCACCCTGATGAGCGAGTCCCTGCGCAACGACGGCCGCATCTGGGTCCCCAGGGCCAAGGGCGACGACCGCCCCGCCGCCGACATCCCCGAAGCGGAACGCGACTACTACCTGGAGCGGATCTACCCCTCCTTCGGCAACCTCGTGCCCCGCGACATCGCCTCCCGCGCCGCCAAGAACGTCTGCGACGAGGGCCGCGGCGTCGGCCCCGGCGGGCAGGGCGTCTACCTCGACTTCGCCGACGCCATCCGCCGCATGGGCCGCGACAGGGTCGCCGAGAAGTACGGCAACCTCTTCGACATGTACGAGCGGATCACCGCGGAGGACCCCTACGAGGTCCCCATGCGGATCTACCCCGCAGTGCACTACACGATGGGCGGCCTGTGGGTCGACTACGACCTCCAGACCACCGTCCCCGGCCTCTTCGCCATCGGCGAGGCCAACTTCTCCGACCACGGAGCCAACCGCCTCGGTGCCTCCGCCCTGATGCAGGGCCTCGCCGACGGCTACTTCGTGCTCCCCTCCACCATCAACGACTACCTCGCCCGGCATCCCCACCGCGACAGCGTCGACGACACCCACCCCGAGGCCGTGGCCGCCGTACGCGAGACCCGCGAGCGCCTCGCCCGGCTGCTCGCCGTGGACGGCGACCGCACCCCCGACTCCTTCCACCGCGAGATCGGTGAACTCATGTGGGAGTACTGCGGGATGGCCCGCAACGAAGCAGGCCTGCGCAAGGCCCTCGCGCGGATCCCGCAGATCCGCGAGGAGTTCTGGCGCCGCATCAAGGTCCCTGGCACCGGCGAGGAGTTCAACCAGTCGCTGGAGAAGGCCAACCGCATCGTCGACTACCTCGAACTCGCCGAGCTGATGTGCCTCGACGCGCTCGACCGCGCCGAATCCTGCGGCGGCCACTTCCGCGAGGAGTCCCAGACCCCGGACGGCGAGGCCGCCCGCCGGGACGAGTCCTTCGCCTACGCCGCCGCCTGGGAGTTCACCGGCACCGGCGCCGCCCCCGTCCTGCACAAGGAAGACCTCGTCTTCGAGTACGTCCACCCCACCCAGCGGAGCTACGCATGAAGCTCACCCTGCGCGTCTGGCGCCAGCGCGGCGCCGACGCCCCCGGCCACATGGCCTCGTACGAGGTCGACGGGATCTCCGAGGACATGTCCTTCCTGGAGATGCTCGACACCCTCAACGAGGACCTCATCCTGCGCGGTGAGGACCCGGTCGCCTTCGACCACGACTGCCGCGAGGGCATCTGCGGCGCCTGCAGCCTCGTCATCAACGGCGACGCCCACGGCCCCGAACGCACCACCACCTGCCAGCTCCACATGCGCTCCTTCGACGACGGCGACACCATCGACGTCGAGCCCTGGCGGGCCGCGGCCTTCCCCGTCGTCAAGGACCTCGTCGTCGACCGGGGCTCCCTCGACCGGATCATCCAGGCCGGCGGCTACATCACCGCGCCCACCGGCTCCGCACCCGAGGCGCACGCCACCGCCGTGCCCAAGGCCGACGCCGACTCCGCCTTCGAGCACGCCGAGTGCATCGGCTGCGGCGCGTGCGTGGCGGCCTGCCCCAACGGCTCCGCCATGCTCTTCACCTCCGCCAAGGTCAACCACCTGAACGTCCTTCCGCAGGGCTCGCCCGAGCGCGAGACCCGCGTCCTGGACATGGTGGCCCGCATGGACGAGGAGGGCTTCGGCGGCTGCACCCTCACCGGCGAATGCGCCACCGCCTGCCCGAAGGGCATCCCGCTGCCGTCGATCGCCGCGATGAACAAGGAGTGGCTGCGCGCCGTCCGCAAGGGCCCCCGCTGACCCGGCCGCCCCCGCCGCCCGGCGCAGGTCCCCGGCACCGCCGGGGCCCTGCGCCGATCGGCTGACCGGCCGGGCACCCGCCGCGCCGCGCCCCGGCGGCGCCCGGGCCATGGGAGACAGTGGCCCCATGCCAGAAGCCCCCGCCGGGACCGGACCACGCCGCCGAACCGTACTGGCCGCCGCCCTCGCGCCCCTGGCCGCCGCCGGGTGCTCGGGCGAGGAAGCCCCCCGCGCCCCGGCCGCCGGGCAGCAGCCCGACGCCGAGGACGCCGTGATCATGGTGATCCGGCACGCGGAGAAGCCGTACGCCGGAGACACCGGCTGGGACGAGGACGGCGAGGACGACCCCGGCTCGCTGGCCGGGCGCGGCTGGCGCCGGGCCGAGGCGCTGCCGCGGCTCTTCCCGCCGGCCAAGGGCTCCGCACTGCCTCGCCCCGCCGCCGTCTTCGCCGCCGGCGGCAAGGCCCCGGCTCCCGCCCGCTGCCGGCAGACCGTGACCGCGCTGGCCACCGCACTGCGCACACCCGTGCGCGGCGAGTTCGCCGTCGGTGCCGAACCCGCCCTGGCGCACGCCGCCCTGGCCGGCGCCATGCCCGTACTGATCTGCTGGGAGCACACCGGAATCCCCCGCCTGGTGCGCGCCCTCGGCGCCCACCAGGTCCTCGGCCTTCCCGCGACCTGGCCGGACCGCTACGACCTGGTCTGGCAGTTCACCCGCCGCAGCGGCCGCTGGACCTTCCGCGAACTGCCCCAGCAACTCCTCCCCGGCGACGCCTGACCGCCCGGCCCCGCCTACGGGGTGACCGCGGCCAGCGCCCGCGCGAGGTAGGGCGCCGTGCGGCTGTCCTTCGCCCGCGCCACCTCGTGGGGGGTGCCCGCGGCGACGATCCGGCCGCCCTCCGTGCCGCCGCCCGGACCCAGGTCGATCACCCAGTCCGCGCCGGCCACCACGTCCATGTCGTGCTCCACGACCACCACCGTGTGCCCGGCGTCCACCAGGCCGTGCAACTGCCGCAGCAGCACCCGGACGTCGGCCGGGTGCAGACCCGTCGTCGGCTCGTCCAGCACGTACAGCGTGTGGTCCCGGCGCTGCCGCTGCAGCTCCGTCGCCAGCTTGATCCGCTGGGCCTCACCGCCCGACAGCTCGGTCGCCGGCTGCCCCAGCCGCAGGTAGCCCAGCCCGATCTCCTCCAGCGCCCGCAGGCTGCGCGCCGCCGCCGGGACACCGGCGAAGAACCCGGCCGCGGACTCCACCGTCAGCCCGAGCACCTCCGCGATGGACAGGCCCTCGTACCGGACCTCCAGCGTCTCGGCGTTGTACCGCGCGCCGCCGCACCCGGGGCACGGGGCGTACGTACTCGGCAGGAACAGCAGCTCCACCGAGACGAAGCCCTCGCCCTGGCACGTCTCGCACCGGCCGCCCGCCACGTTGAAGGAGAACCGGCCCGCCTTCCAGCCGCGCGCCCGAGCCTCCGGGGCCGCCGTGAACAGCCGGCGCACCACGTCGAACAAGCCGGTGTACGTCGCCAGGTTGGACCGCGGGGTCCGGCCGATCGGTTTCTGGTCCACCTCCACCAGCCGCCGTACGGGGAACCCCGCACCGGCGAGCCGCTCCCCGACCTCACGGGCCAGTGCCTGACCGACCAGCGTGGACTTCCCCGACCCCGACACCCCGGTCACCGCGGTGAACACCCCGAGCGGGAACCGCACGTCCAGCCCGCGCAGGTTGTGCCGGTCCACCCCGCTCAGCCGCACCTCCCCGGCCGGCTCGCGCACCACCCGTGCGCGCGCCGCCCCCCGCTCCGCGAACAGGTGCCTGGCCGTCGCCGACTCCGCCACCCCGGCCAGCGCCGCGGGCGGCCCGCTGTGCAGCACCCGCCCGCCCCGCTCCCCGGCCAGCGGCCCCACGTCGACCAGCCAGTCCGCGTGCCGCACCACGTCCAGATGGTGCTCCACGACGAAGACGGTGTTCCCGGCCTCCTTCAGCCGGTCCAGTACGCCGAGGAGCGCCTCGGTGTCGGCCGGGTGCAGCCCCGCCGACGGCTCGTCCAGCACGTACACCACCCCGAAGAGCCCCGAGCGCAGCTGCGTCGCCAGCCGCAGCCGCTGCAGCTCGCCCGCGGACAGGGTCGGCGCGGTGCGGTCCAGGCTCAGATAGCCGAGCCCCAGCTCCATGACGGGCCCGATCCGTGACCGCAGGTCGTCGGCGAGGACCCGGGCGGCCTCCCCGGCCGGCGGCGCCGACGCCAGGACGGCGTCCAGGTCGGTCAGCGCCAGCGCCGCGAGCTCCGCGATCGTCCGCCCTGCGAAGGTCACGGCGAGCGCCTCCGGGCGCAGTCGGCGCCCCGCGCACACCGGACACGGGGAGTCGGCGAGGAACCTCTCGGCGCGGGCCCGCAGGGTGGCGCTCTTGCTGTCGGAGAAGGTCCGCATGACATAGCGGTGGGCGCTCATGTACGTGCCCTGGTAGGGCCGTTGGATCCGGTCCGCGTCCCGCACCGGGTGCACGGTCACCACCGGCTGCTCCTCCGTGAAGAGGATCCACTCGCGGTCCTTCGCGGGCAGCTCCCGCCACGGCCGGTCCACGTCGTGGCCGAGGGTCTCCAGGATGTCCCGCAGGTTCTTGCCCTGCCAGGCGCCCGGCCAGGCGGCGACCGCGCCCTCGCGGATCGACAGGCCGGGATCGGGGACCAGCAGCTCCTCGCTGGTGCGGTGGATCCGGCCGAGCCCGTGACAGGAGGGGCAGGCACCGGCGGCCGTGTTGGGCGAGAAGGCGTCCGAGTCCAGCCGGGGCGCGCCCGCCGGGTAGGTGCCGGCCCGCGAGAACAGCATCCGCAGGGAGTTGGACAGCAGCGTCACCGTGCCCACCGAGGAGCGCGAGCCGGGGGAGGAGCGGCGCTGCTCCAGCGACACGGCCGGCGGCAGGCCGGTGACGGAGTCCACCTTCGGCGCACCGATCTGGTGGATGAGGCGGCGGGCGTACGGGGCCACCGACTCGAAGTACCGGCGCTGCGCCTCGGCGTACAGCGTGCCGAAGGCGAGGGAGCTCTTCCCGGAACCGGACACCCCGGTGAACACGGTCAGCGCGTCGCGCGGGATGTCCACGTCGACGCCGCGCAGATTGTGCTCCCGGGCGCCCCGCACCCGTACGCAGGGGTCGTGGTCGGTCCGGGGTTCGCTGGAGTGGTGCATTCATCCCACTTTACGGCCCGCCCCGCGCGCCCCTCACGGGCGCAGGCCCGCGATCCGGGCCAGCCGGGTGGAGGAGTCCAGGAGCGCCGCGCGGTCGTACGTCGAGGTGGTGACCAGCAGTTCGTCCGCGCCCGTCTCGTCCGCGACGGCGGACAGCTGCGCCGCGACCTGCTCCTCCGTGCCGTGGACGTGCCCGGCGAGCGCGCCCTCGTACAGCTCCCGCTCCTTCGGGGTCATCTCCAGGGCCTCGACCTCCTCCGCCGGGCGGAGCGGGGGGAAGCTGCCGCGGGTGCGGGAGTACGCCAGGGACCAGGCCTCCGGGAGCAGGATGCGCCGGGCCTCCTCGGTCGTCGCCGCCACGGCCACCGTCCCCGACACCACGACGTAGGGCCGCGCGCCCCGGGCGGACGGCCGGAACTCCTCGCGGTAGCGCGCCACGATGCCGCCGACCCGGCCGCGGTTGCGCAGGTCGCCCACCACCAGGGGCAGGCCCGCCCGGGCGGCGATGCCCGCGCCCTCGCCGGTCGCCAGCACGTACGCCGGTACCCGCAGGCCCTCGGCGGGACGGGCGTGGACTTCGGGGTGCGCCCGCTGGGTGCCGTCGAGCCAGCCGAGGAGTTCGGCCAGCTGCTCCTCGAAGCGGTCGGCGTCCCCGGTGTCCCGGCCCAGCGCCCGCCGGATGCCGTTGGTGAAGCCGACCGAGCGGCCGAGGCCCATGTCGATCCGGCCGGGGAAGAGCGATTCCAGCACCCCGAACTGCTCCGCGACCACGAGGGGCCGGTGGTTGGGCAGCATCACCCCGCCCGTGCCGACCCGGATCCGGTCCGTCGCCCCGGCGACGGCCGCGGCGAGCACCGTGGGTGCCGAGCCGGCGACGCCGGGCACGCTGTGGTGCTCTGACACCCAGAAGCGGTGGTAGCCGAGGTCCTCGGCCGCCCGGGCCAGCGCCACGGTGTCGCGCAGCGCCTCGGCGGCCGGGTGGCCCCGGCGGGTGCGCGACCGGTCGAGCATCGAGATTTTTCGGATCACACAGGGATCAACGCCCGCGGGCCCGGAGGATTCCCGCCCTGGTCCGACGGGCGCGTGCGTCCGGGCGGGTGTCGGTGACAGCTCTTACGCTGGCCGGATGAGTGAGAAGCGCACCGCGCGGCCGTTGGCCGTCTTCGACATCGACAACACCCTGGCCGACACCGCCCACCGCCAGCACTTCCTGGAGCGCCGCCCGCGGGACTGGTCCGGTTTCTTCGGTGCGGCCCCGGCCGATCCGCCGCTCGCGCGCGGGATCGCCCTGGCGGTGGAGAGCGCGGCCGACTGCGAGGTGGTGTACCTGACCGGGCGGCCCGAGCGCTGCCGGGCGGACACGCAGGAGTGGCTCACGCGGCACGGCCTGCCCGAGGGGCGGGTGTGGATGCGCGGCAACCAGGACCGGCGGCCGGCCCGGACGACCAAGCTGGAGGTGCTGGGCCGGATCGCCCGGGGCCGGGAGGTGCGCATGCTCGTGGACGACGACGAGCTGGTCTGCCGGGCCGCGCGGGCGGCCGGCTTCCGGGTCGTGCTCGCCGACTGGGCGGCGGACGCGCCCGAGCTCATGTCCGGCCAGGAGGTCGAGGGCCGGACCTGAGCGGTCCGGGGTCTCAGTCCTCGCCCTCCAGGCGGAAGCCGACCTTCAGCCCCACCTGGTAGTGGGCGATCTCCCCGTTCTCGAGGTGGCCGCGTACCTGGACCACCTCGAACCAGTCCAGATTCCGTACGGTCTGGCCCGCCCGGGCGATGCCGTTGCGGATGGCCTGATCGATGCCCTCGTGGGAGGTGCCGACGATCTCGGTCACCCGGTACGTGTGGTTGGACATGGAGTCTCCCGCCAGTGGGTCGCTTTTGCCTGGTTCTACGGTGCCCCAGTAAGTCCGGCTCCGCGAACTTTGTGCCAACAATCCCGAGCGAAAGACCCTTGACCGGCCTATTGGTCTATGCCAATTTCTAGCCATCGGAGACCGATCCCCAGAAGGTGACCCTCTTGAAGATGCGCTTCCTCGCCGTGTGCACGGCCCTCGCGGCCGCGACCGCCCTGACGGGCTGCAGTCTGTGGGCCGATCCGGCCGCGGAGCGGCAGAAGGTGACGCTCTGGCTGATGAAGGGCAGCGCCTCCGAGGACTTCGTCGCCCGGTTCACGGCGGCCTTCGAGCAGGAGCACCCCGACGTCGACCTGGACGTCAGGATCCAGGAGTGGACGGGCATCGGCGACAAGGTCAACGCCGTCCTCAAGGGCACCAGCAAGGAATCCGCCGACGTCATCGAGGTGGGCAACACCCAGGTCGCGCAGTACATCGAGACCAAGGGCCTGTCCGAACTCACCCTCGAAGCACTGCGCGAGTGGGACAGCAAGCACTGGCTCAAGGGCCTCTCCGAGCCGGCGAGCGTCAACGGCGCCCAGTACGGCGTCCCCTGGTACGCCGCCAACCGCGTGGTCGTCTACCACAAGGACCTCTTCGCGAACGCCGGCATCAAGACCCCGCCCAGGAACCGCCAGGAGTGGATCCAGGCCACGCAGAAGCTGGACAAGGGCGACCAGCAGGGCATCTACCTCGCGGGGCAGAACTGGTACGTCCTCGCGGGCTTCGTCTGGGACGAGGGCGGCGAGCTGGCCGTCGAGACGGGCGGCAGGTGGGTCGGCACCCTCGACGACGACAAGGCCCTGGCCGGCATGGAGTTCTACAAGCAGCTCCAGGCCCTCGGGGACGGGCCCAGGGCCGCCGACGAGGAGACGCCCCCGCAGTCGCAGGTCTTCGCCCGCGGCCAGGTCGCCCAGATCATCGCCCCGCCCGGCCAGGCCGCCGAGATCGAGGCGGCCAACCCCGCGCTGAAGGGCAAGCTCGGCTTCTTCCCGATCCCCGGCAAGACCTCCGAACGGGCGGGCTCCGTCTTCACCGGAGGCTCCGACCTGATCATCCCGGAGCGGACCGGGAACCGGGAGGGTGCCGTCGACGTGATCACGGCCCTGGTCAGCGAGAAGTGGCAGACCGAACTCGCCCGCACGATGAGCTACGTACCGAACAGGACCACCCTCGCCCACGTCGTCGAGGGCAATGAGGGCGCCGCCGCGATGGCTCCCGGCGCCGCCCAGGGCCGGGCCACCCCGGCCTCCGCCCGCTGGGCCGAGGTCGAGGCCAAGAACCCGATCAAGCCCTTCATGACGGCCGCACTCACCGGACAGGACCCCAAGCAGGCCGCCCGCACCGCCTCGGAGGAGATCGGCCGGGTCCTCAGCTCGGACCGCTGACACCGGCGAGTTCAGCGTCCGCACACCCGAGGGCCGCAGAGCGGTCATGTCGAATCCAGCCGGTCACGGAAGAAGTAAAGGAGCCAGGCCACCACCTGCCGGCCTGGCCCTCCGTGCCCGGTTCAGGAGCCGCCATGACCATCGCACCCCTGTCCCCGTCCCTCTCCACGGCCCCCACCCCCACCTCCCCGCTCCTCACCCCCGCCCCCGCCCCGGCCAAGGCCGCCAACGCCCCCGCCGGCCCCCACTACACCGTGCGCCTCGCCCGCGACGAGGACGAGGTACGGGCCGCACAGCGCCTGCGCCACCAGGTCTTCGCCGGTGAACTCGGCGCCCGCCTCGACGGCCCCGAGCCGGGGCTCGACGCCGACGCCTTCGACGCGCACTGCGACCACCTCCTCGTCGTCGACGAGGAGGCCGGGCAGGTCGTCGGCACCTACCGGCTGCTGCCCCCCGAGCGCGCCGCCGTCGCCGGCCGCCTCTACTCGGAGGGCGAGTTCGACCTCTCCGCGCTCGCCCCCGTCCGGCCCGACCTCGTCGAGGTGGGCCGCTCCTGCGTGCACCCCGACCACCGCAACGGCGCCGTCATCGCCCTCATCTGGGCCGGCCTCGCCCACTACATGGACCGCGCCGGCCACAACTGGCTCGCCGGCTGCTGCTCGATACCGCTCGCCGACGGCGGCGTCCTCGCCGCCGCCACCCGCGCGAACGCCCTGACCCGCAGCCCCGCACCCGAGGAGTACCGGGTCACCCCCCACATCCCCTGGAACCCCGAAGGCATCGACTTCCCCGCACGCATGGAACTGCCCCCGCTGCTGCGCGGCTACCTCCGCCTGGGCGCCTGGGTCTGCGGCGAGCCCGCCCTCGACGCCGAGTTCGGCTGCGCCGACCTGTACGTACTGCTCTCCCTGCGCCGGACCAACCCGCGCTACCTGAAGCACTTCCGTTCGCTCATCCCGGGCGCATGAGCGTCTGGCTGCCCACCTCGCCCTGCACCCCCGAGGCCTGCGCCGGCCACGAGGGGAGCACCGCGAGCGTCGCCCACGCGGTCCTGCGGCTGACCGCCGCCGTCGCCCTGATCCTGCTGGGGATCCTGGGCGCCCCGCCGGTCCGGCTGCTGCCCACCGGCCCCCGGCACGCGGTGGTCCGGGCCTGGTCGGCCGCACTGGTGCGGGCCTTCGGCATACGGATCACGGTGCGCGGCGGCCCGGGCCGGCGCGGCGGCCGCCTGGTCGTCGCCAACCACATCTCCTGGCTCGACGTCCCCCTCGTGGCGGCCGTCCTGCCCAGCCGGATGCTGGCCAAGAGCGACATCCGCGCCTGGCCCGTCCTCGGCCGCCTCGCCGGGCAGGCCGGAACCCTGTTCATCGAGCGCGACCGGATCCGCGCGCTGCCCGCCACCGTCACCTCGATGACCCGCGCGCTCCTCGCCGGCGACCGGGTCGCCGTCTTCCCCGAGGGCTCCACCTGGTGCGGGCGCACCCAGGGCGCCTTCCGCCGGGCCGCCTTCCAGGCGGCCCTGGACGCGCAGGTCCCGGTACAGCCCGTGCGCGTCGCGTACCTGCGCCCCGACGGGAGCCCCGCCGGGGCGCCCGCCTTCGTCGGGGACGACCCGCTGACCGCCTCGCTGTGGCGGATCGCCCGGGCGCGCGGGATCCGGGCGGAGGTCACGCTGCTGCCGCGGATCCCGCCGGGCCGGCATGCGGACCGGCGGGACCTGGCGGCCGCCGCTCAGCGGGCCGTCACCGGCCGCCGCGCGTCCGGGCGGACCGCCCCGGCCGCTCAGCCGGCCGGACCCTCCGCGACCGACAGCGACAGCGCGAAGCGGCCCGCCGCGTCCGTCCACCACTGGGTCAGCTCCAGCCCGGCCGCGGCCAGTTCCTTGCGCACGCCCTCCTGACGGAACTTCGCGGACACCTCCGTCAGGATCTCCTCACCCGCCGCGAACGGCACCACCAGGTCCAGCGCCCGGACCTTCACCGTCAGTTCGGACCGGGCGCGCAGCCGCATCTCGATCCATTCCTGCTCGCTGTTCCACACCGCCACGTGCTCGAAGTCGGCGGTGTGGAAATCGGCGTCCAGCTCCCGGTTGATGACGGCCAGCACGTTCTTGTTGAACTCCGCCGTCACCCCGCGCGCGTCGTCGTACGCCGTGACCAGCACGGCCTCGTCCTTCACCAGGTCCGTGCCCATCAGCAGCGCGTCCCCGGGGGAGAGCATCGCCCGTACGGACGCCAGGAACACCGCGCGCTCCGGCGGCAGCAGGTTGCCGATGGTGCCGCCCAGGAACACCACCAGCCGCGGCCCGGGGGACTCCGGCAGGTGCAGCGCGGCGGTGAAGTCGGCCAGCAGGGCGTGCACCCGCAGCCCCGGATGGTCGGCGAGGAGCGTCTCGGCGGCGCCCCGCAGGGCGCTGCCGCTGACGTCCACCGGTACGTAGGTGTCCAGTGCCGGCATCGCCTCGATCAGGTGCCGGGTCTTCTCCGAGGAGCCGGAACCCAGCTCCACCAGGGTGCGGGCGCCGCTCACCGCGGCGATCTCCCCCGCCTGCTCCAACAGGATCTCCCGCTCGGCGCGAGTGGGGTAGTACTCGGGCAGGCGGGTGATCTCCTCGAAGAGCTCACTGCCCCGCGCGTCGTAGAACCACTTGGGCGGCAGTGCCTTGGGGGTGCGGGTCAGCCCGTGCAGCACGTCCGCGCGCAGCGCGGTCCCCGCCGCGTCCTCGTCGAGGGTCCGGGTCAACTGGAAGCTGGTCACGGGCGGTTCTCCTTGAGCGGGGTCAGACGGACCCGGGTGGGGGTGGCGGTCAGCAGGGTCCGGTCGGGCACTTCGCACCACCGGCTGTCGTCGTCGTACGGCTCGGACGCCACCACGGTGCGGCCGCCCGCGGGATCGGCCAGGTACCAGAGGGAGTCGCCCCAGGCGGTCGCGGCGATCGCCGCCCCGTCCGTCAGGAGCAGGTTCAGCCGGGAGCCCGGCGCGGCCGAGGACAGCTCCCGCACCGGCTCGGCGAGCGCCGTGCCGAGGTCGTCACCGGCCCGCAGGCGGCGACGTACCAGGGCCCAGACCAGCGCGGAGTCGGTGCGGGCCGCGAGCTGGAGCAGTTCCTCGGGCGGCAGGTCCGCCGCGAGCGGGGCGGCGGCCGCGGGCCAGTTCCGCACGGCTCCGTTGTGGCTGAACAGCCACGGCCCGTCCGTGAACGGCGCGGCGGCGGCCTCCCCGTCGGCCCCGGCCAGGGTGGCGTCGCGCACGGCGGCCAGCACGGCCCCGCTGCGTACGACCCGGCTGAGGTCGGTGAAGGTGAGGTCGCCCCAGATCGGCCCGGCGCGACGGTAGCGGGCGGGAACGGGGTCGCCCTCCGCGTACCAGCCGACGCCGAAGCCGTCGGCGTTGACCGTGCCGTGCTGCTGGCGGCGCGGCTCCCAGGACTGGCGGACCAGCGAGTGCTCGGGGTCGCTCAGCAGCCTCCCGAGCGTGAGCGCCGGTCCCACATAAGCCAGGTGACGGCACATCAGGCGTCCCTCGCGGTACGGAAGCCGGAGAAGATCTGCCGCCGCACCGGCAGGTCCCAGTTGCGGAAGGTGCCCCGGCAGGCCACCGGGTCCACCGCGAAGGAACCGCCCCGCAGCACCTTGTGCTCCGGGCCGAAGAAGACCTCCGAGTACTCCCGGTAGGGGAAGGCCCGGAAGCCCGGGTAGGGCAGGAAGTCGGACGCCGTCCACTCCCACACGTCGCCGATCAGCTGGCGCACCCCGAGCGGGGACGCACCCGCCGGGTAGCTGCCCGCGCGGGACGGGCGCAGGTGTCGCTGTCCCAGGTTGGCGTGTGCGGGGGTGGGGTCCGCGTCGCCCCACGGATAGCGGGCCGAGCGTCCGGTCGCGGGGTCGAAGCGGGCCGCCTTCTCCCACTCGGTCTCGGTGGGCAGCCGCCGCCCCGCCCAGCGGGCGTAGGCGTCCGCCTCGTACCAGCTGACGTGCAGAACCGGTTCTTCGTCGGGGACGGGCTCCGTCACCCCGAAGCGGCGGCGCAGCCACTCGCCTCCCTCCCGGTGCCAGAACAGCGGTGCTTCGATCGAGTGCCGGCGGATCTGGTCCCAGCCCGCCGCCTCCCACCAGCGCGGCTCGTGGTAGCCGCCGTCGGCGATGAACGCGCGGTACGCGGCGTTCGTCACCGGCAGCGTGTCCATCCAGAACGCCGCGGTCTCCCGCTCGTGCGCCGGCCGCTCGTTGTCCAGCGACCACGGCTCGGCGGACGTGCCCATCGTGAACGGGCCCGCGGGTATGAGGACTTCGGCTGCCCCCGGCGGGTCGTAGGGGGCGTCCGGATCCGGCGCGGTCAGCACGGGGGCGCCCTTGCGGAGCTGATGGGTGATCAGCATGGTCTCGTCGTGCTGCTGTTCGTGCTGGGCGATCATCCCGAAGGCGAAGCCGTCGTCCAGGAGCGCGTTGCCCTCCAGCGGGGTGCGCTCCAGCAGGTCGAAGACCCGGCCGCGGACCTCGGCGGCGTACCGGCGGGCCTCCTCGGGCCCCAGGAGCGGCAGCTTCGGCCGTTCGGCGCGAGGATGTTCGAAGGCGTCGTAGAGGGGGTCGATCTCCGGGCGCATGGACTCGCGTCCGGCGACCCGGCGGAGCAGCCAGAGCTCCTCCTGGTTCCCGATGTGCGCCAGGTCCCAGACCAGCGGGGACATCAGGGGGGAGTGCTGGGCGGTGAGGTCGGCGTCGGTCACCGCGTCGGTGAGGGCCGCCGTCCGGGCCCGCGCGGCGGTCAGCGAGGCGGCCGCCCGTTCTCGCAGCCCGGGGTGGGATTCGGTGGTCATCGCAGGGCCTCCTTCCCTCCGGGCCGCAGCTGCGGCGGTTCGTCGCCCGGACATCGGCCACGTAGCACGAAACGCTCGGTGAACGCGCCGACGGTGTCCCGGACGTGCGTGCTCGCGCCGAGACGGGGCAGTGCCTCCGCCGCCGCGCGGAAACAGGTCTTGGCGGCCGCCCGCAGTTCGGGGTCGGTCAGAGCGTGCCGGGCGGCGGACCGCCAGAGCGGATTGCGGGGCGCGGGCTGCGCGCCGTAGGCGTCGGCCAGCGCCTTGGTCACCCGGTAGGCCGTCTCGGCGGCCTCCGGGTCGTCGAACAGCGCGTGCACGACGGCCACCGGGACCAGCCAGCCGTCGTCACCGGGCTGCGCGTCGATCATGCGCAACTCCATGTGGCCGCGCGGCCGTACGGGCGGGAACAGCGTGGTGAGGTGGTAGTCAAGGTCCTCGGCGGTGGGCGCCCGCAGGGCCCGCCCGTCGTCGCCCGCGCGCAGCCAGTCGCGGAAGGTGGTCCCCGGCGCGACGTCCCACGGCTCGCCCTCGTACGACCGTACGCACATCACCTCGGTGTCCAGCGCCTGCCGCACCCAGCCGTCCCGGGGCCCCGCGTCCAGCGGCGGGGCGAGGGTGCGCCGGGAGTCCAGGTCGTTCCAGATCCCCTGGCGGGAACAGCGCCATCCGGCGTACGGACCCTCGTGCGCGGGCGAGTTCGCGAAGGCGGCCACCAGGACCGCACCCAGCAGGTGGGCCAGTCGCCAGCGCCGGCCGTGGCCGAGCACGCCCGGCTCCTCGTACCCGGCGTCCACGCAGACCTGCACGGAGGCGGAGGCGCACATCATGGTGCGGCCGGCGGGGCCGGTGCGGTCGAAGTAGGCCTCCATCGCGTCGTAGCGCGGGCTGTTCAGCAGCCGGTGGTACGGGAGGCGGGGATCGCGGCCGAGACCGTGCAGGACCAGTCCCTGCTCGCGCAGTGCGGCGCGGACGGCGGTCAGGTCGTCCTGGAGTCCGTCCACGCAGCCGGTGAGCGAAGTGGCGGGGGCAGAGCTGAGTTCGAGCTGGCCGCCGGGCTCGACGGTGATCCGCGAATGGAGAGTCAGCGCACGGGCCGCGGCGTGCGCCGCGCGGAGCCGCTCGGGGGTGACGCGCAGTCCGGGCCGCTCGGCGTCCAGGACCAGCCATTCGAGTTCGGCACCGAGCAGACGGGGCGGCCCGGTCTTGAAGCAGATCCCGTGGATCAGGTGCTCCGCCTCCGGCTCGCTGATCGCGGGAGGGGGCGGGGCGTCGCCGGGCGGGGGTGGGGGAACGGGTGGGTCCTGGGGCATGACCGGGTCCTCTTCTCCTGTCGTCGGCCGTGACATCACCCGTGCCTACCCCTCCCTCGGGCACAAAATCCTTTGCCGCCGCGGAAAGGAGTCCCGAGGATGGCGGCGTGAGCAGCAGATTGCGCGAGATCGCGCGGGAGAACGCGCAGATCATGGCGGCCGGGGGGTACCGGACGCGGTCGGGGCGGCAGGTCGGACTCGCCGCCGCCCTGGCGGACGCCAAGGCAGGAACCAGGATATATGGACCAAACCATGTCGTTCCAGGCGAACAGCTCCTGAAGGGTGACCTCACGACGGTCGTCGAGGTCACGGGGGAGAGCAGTACGGTCGCTGCCCGTAGGCTCGCGGAGCACCCTCCGGCGGGGGCCGGGGCGACCGGGGCGGCACCGGCGGTGGCGGTCCTGAACTTCGCGTCGGCCCGTCATCCCGGGGGCGGCTACGTCCGGGGCGCCAAGGCCCAGGAGGAGGCGCTCTGCCGCGCCTCCGCGCTCTACGAGACGCTCCTGGAGGCCCCGGAGTACTACGCCGTGCACCGCGCGGAAGCCAGCACCTTCTACACCGACCGGGTGATTCACTCCCCCGGGGTACCGGTCTTCCGCGACGACCATGGCGCGCTGATGGAGTCGCCGTTCCTCGCCGGATTCCTGACCTCGCCCGCACCGAACGCGGGCACCATCCTGCGGCAGGAGCCGGAGCGCGCCGCGGAGATCCCGGGGGCGCTGGCGCGGCGGGCCGAACTCGTCCTGGAGGTCGCGGCGTTCCACGGATACCGGCAGCTCGTGCTGGGCGCGTGGGGCTGCGGGGTGTTCCGCAACGACCCGGCGCACGTGGCCGAAGCCTTCCGCGGGCTCCTGTCCGACCGTTTCGAGGGCACCTTCGCGCGCGTGGTCTTCGCCGTCCTGGACCGAGACCCGGCCCCCCGCGAGGCCTTCGAGCGGGCCTTCGCGGCCTTCCGGGCCTGAGCCCGCGCCCGGGGACGGGGACGGGGGCGGGCACGGTCCGGGCGAGCGGCCGTGCGTGGGGGCGGCCGGGGCGGCAGGGGGGCGGGGTGGCGGCGGTCGGTCAGTGCCAGCCGTAACGTTCGCGCAGGCGGTCGACCACCAGGCCGAAGCGGCCGCGGTCCAGCGCGCACGCCTCCCGCCGCATGCCCGACTCGTGGACCCGCAGGACCCGGTCGACGTCCACCCACGACTCGCGGCCCGCGCTGTCCCACGGGCCCGTCCCGATGGGGACCCACTCGCGGTCGTGGTCGTGCCGCTTGCTCGACAGCTGCACGGCGAGCAGCGTGCGCCCGCCCGGCTCGCGGGCCACGACCAGGACCGGACGGTCCTTGCCGCGGCCGTCGTTCTCCTCGAAGGGGACCCAGGTCCACACGATCTCGCCCGGGTCCGGGTCGCCGTCGGGATCCGGCGCGTACTCGGTCCGTACCGGCCCGATGGCGCGCGGGTCGGCCTCGGCGGTGGCCGTGGCGCCGTCGCGGCCGGGCTGCTCGGCGCGACCGTTGCTGTGGTGCGAAAGTGCCGTCATCCGGGCGAGGGTACTGCCTGCGGAACCCGCGCGTCCCTACAGCACCCGCCCCTCCGCCTCGTGGTGCGCCCCCGTGCACAGCGCCCAGACGACCAGGATGTTCACGGCGATGAGCACCAGGGCCCACAGGGGGTAGTACGGAAGCCACAGGAAGTTGGCGAACGCGCCCAGGCCGGCGACCGTGATGCCGAAGTACCGCGCCCACAGCGCGCCGGTGGCGAGGAGGGCGCATCCGGCCCCCACCAGGGCGATGCCCAGGATGAGGTGGACCCAGCCCCAGCCGGTGAGGCTGAACTCGAACAGGTAGTGCCGCGTCACGACGAACAGGTCGTCGCTGGCGACCGCGGCGAGCCCCTCGAAGAAGGCCATCGCCCCGCCGAAGATCATCAGGACTGCCGCCAGTAGGGTTCTGCCCGACGTGGCCGCGTGCCACGGGTCCGGGTGCGTGCGGGCCGCCTGCGACCCGCCGGCGTCAGTGGCCATGTCGTTCTCCTCGGGTGCCAGGGCCGGCCGGCCGAGCGGGGCCGGGGCCGGCGAGATCCCCCCTTCAGCGTGTCACGGGTGCTCACCGTCGGCATTCCGGCCCCGTCTCAGCCCGGGCGCCGGTCCGCCCAGCCCTCGGCCGCCTCCACCTGCGCGGCCAGCCCCAGCAGCAGCGGCTCGGAGTTCGCAGGGCCGAGCAGCTGCGCGCCCATCGGCAGCCCGTCGTCGGTCAGGCCGGCCGGGATGTTCACTCCCGGCCAGCCCAGCACGTTCCACGTCCAGGCGTAGGGGCAGGCGGCGATCATCGCCCGGTCCGTGGCCATGGCCCCCAGGCCGGCGAGCGCCCCGATCCGCAGCGGCGCAGTGGCCGTCGTCGGGGTCAGGACCACGTCGAAGCGGCCGAAGATCTCCCCGACCCGCCGTTGCAGCAGGGCCTCGGCGCGGCGCGAGACCCGCAGTGCCAGCCCGCCCAGCAGCCGGCCCGTCCGTACGGCCTCGTGCGTACGCGGGTCCAGCAGCGCCGGGTCCGGCGTCCGCTCCGCCCAGTCCCGTACGCCGCTGGTCGCGCGGGGTACGAAGGTCAGGCCGATCGGGCCGTAGCGGGGGTCCTCCGGGACCACCTCGTGGCCCAGCGACTCCAGCCGCGCGGCCAACCGCTCCACGGCGGCACGCACCTCCGGGTCGAGCGACTTGGGCGTCGCCGTGAAGGCCATCGCGAAGGACAGCGCGATCCGCAGCCGGCGCGGGGCGCGCCCGGCGGCCTCGACCGCGCTGATGCGGGCCGGGCGGTGCAGGTCCTCCGGGTGCGAACCGCTCGCGGCGTCCAGCAGGAGCGCCGCGTCCGCGACCGTACGGGCCAGCACCCCGTTGACCGTGAGCCCGTTGAAGGACTCGGCCTCCGGCCAGGTGGAGATGCGGCCGCGCTGCGGTTTCACGCCGACCAGGTGGGTCCAGGCGGCGGGGATCCGCACCGACCCGGCCCCGTCGGAACCGAGCGCGGCCGGAACCAGGCCCGCGGCCACGGCGGCCGCCGAGCCGCCCGACGAACCCCCCGGCGTGTAGGAGCGGTTCCACGGATTGCGCGTCTCGCCGAAGGCCCCGCCCTCGGTGAAGGGCCACTGGCCCAGTTCCGGCGTCTGGGTCTTGCCGACGATGACCGCGCCGGCCGCCCGCAGCCTGCGTACCGCCTCGCTGTCGGCGGTCTTGCGGGCGAAGTCCCCGGCGCAGCCGAACGCCGTCGGCTCGCCCGCCACGTCCATGTCGTCCTTGACGGCGAGCGGCACCCCGAGCAGCGGCAGCCGCTCACCCGCGGCGAGCCGCCGGTCGGCCGCGTCCGCCTCGGCCAGCGCCGCTTCGGTGCGGATCGTCCGGAACGCGTTGAGTTCGGGCTGCGCCGCGACGATCCGGCGCAGCGCCTCCTGCGTCAACGCGCGTGCGGAAACGCTTCCTTCGGCCAGCGCGGCGGCCATCTCGACCAGACCACCGGGCAGCGCGGACCCCGTCGTGACCGCTGCTGTGGCAGCACCGTGTGACTCCGACATAGCGGAACCTCCCCCCTACCGATCGGTAGGAAGACCGTAACGGGGTGCCGCCCCGGATGTCAGAGCAAGGACCGGACGTCCTCGTCCGACGACGTGCGGGGCGGAGGGTCCCCTGCCCGTCGTGACGCGGCGGGGCCGCCACCGGTCGTGGTGGCGGCCCCGCGGGCGCCGTGGGTCCCGGACCTCGCGGTCGTCGGCGTGGGCGCCGGTGGCTCAGGAACCGGAGGCGCGGACCGAGCCGGTGCTCGCACCGCTGGTG
This sequence comes from Streptomyces sp. WAC03905, assembly GCF_057371075.1. NCBI lineage: Bacteria > Bacillati > Actinomycetota > Actinomycetes > Kitasatosporales > Streptomycetaceae > Streptomyces > Streptomyces sp. WAC03905. The sequence continues at coordinate 836,927 of NZ_JBXYDZ010000003.1, read as the reverse complement.
TCACCCAGGAAGCAGGTGACCTCGCGGTCCCCGAGGACCCAGGTGGCGGCCTGCGGGAAGTAGTAGTAGACCTCCAGCTTCTCCGACAGCGCGGGGTCCTTGCCCACGTAGTCGGTCAGCAGCCGGCCGGCGCACTTCTCCTCGGCGAGCGCGGTGACCTTCTCCGTGCCCGGGTAGGCCCCGTCGTCCAGGTCGAAGACGGCGTACGCCTCGCCCTCGTGGGGCTGGTCGCACGGCAGCACCTTCACGGAGAAGGAGGCCTCGGCGCCGTCCTCGTCCTGGTACTCCGCCAGGTCGCCGTTGGTGTTGAAGCAGTCCCCCTTGCGGATGTCGCTCACCTTGCTGGAGCCCGAGTCGGTGACCTGACCGGTGGTGTCGCGCTTCGGGGCGGCGCCGTCCTCCAGTGCTCCGGAGAGGCCGAGGACCAGCAGGATCCCGTAGAAGGCGATGGTCACGCCGTGGATGACGATCGCCGCGACGGCGAAACCCTTGCCCTTCTCGCCGCGCTTGCGGATCTGGGACAGGGCCACGATGCCGAGGACCAGGGGGACCAGGGGGAGGGCGCACACGAGCGACATGACGAAGGCGACGATGGCCAGCGCGTTGTTCTTCTGCGGGGCCGGCGGCGGGTACCAGCCCTGCGGCGGGCCGCCGTACGGCGCGGGCTGCCCCGGCTGTCCGTACGGTCCCGGCTGCGGGTACGGCTCGGGGAACGACGGGGGGCCGGGCGGTATGGACATGCGCGTGGAGCTCCTTGCTCAGGGGGTGGGACGCGGCCGACGGCGGGCGGTGGCGGCCAGTGGGCGGGCCGCCCCCCGTTGAAGGCAGGCTCGATGGTCGCACGCGGCCAGGACATCCCGAGCCCCGGCATCCCCCCACGGCCGGCCCCGCGCCGGTCGCACCCCGTCCGCGGAACGCCCGCCCCGCCGCGGGGGCGCCTCCCGGACCCACCCCGCCAGGGAGCCCATGAAGCCGTCGAAGTCCTCACGGTGGATGGTGTGGCCGGCGCCGGCGCCGGCGACCGAACGCACGTCGAAACCAGGGCCCTTGAGGCAAGCCCCGGTCCCGCAGCGCGCTCGTGAAGGCGGCGGGCCGGGACCCGATCGGCAGCGGCGCGCCCGGCGGGAGCCGCTCCTCACGGCCGCGGACGGTGAACAGGACGGCGGCGCCCGCGACGAGCGCGGCGAAGACGAGGTAGCCGCTGCGGTGGACCCCCGGTCAGCGGGCCGAGGGGCGCGCCGAGGCCGACCGCCGCCGAGGCCCCGGCGCGCAGGCCGTCCACTGCGCGTCGGTCTGACGGCGCCGCCGCGGCCCGCCCGGTGGCGCGCGGCCCACCGTTGACAGGCGGTGACCTGCGGACGGAGACTGCGGGCGCGCCCCACCGGGCGTGCCCGGTGGCGTGCCCCGGTGCCGACACCGGCACCGGTGCGCCCGCGCCCGTACGGATCCGCCCAGGAGAGACCCCATGAGCATCCGCACCGTCCGCGACGTCTACGTCGTCGACGCCGTCCGTACCCCGATCGGCAAGTTCGGCGGTGCCCTCGCCGGTGTCCGGCCGGACGACCTGGCCGCGCACGTCGTGCGCGCCCTGGTGGACCGTACGCCCGACCTCGACCCGGCCCGCATCGACGAGGTCGTCTTCGGCGACGCCAACGGCGCGGGCGAGGACAACCGCGACGTGGCCCGCATGGCGGTGCTGCTGGCGGGTCTGCCCGTGACCGTCCCCGGGGTCACGGTCAACCGGCTCTGCGGATCGGGCCTGGAGGCCGTGATCCAGGCGGCCCGCGCCATCGCCGTCGGCGACGCCTCCGTGGCCGTCGCGGGCGGCGTCGAGTCGATGAGCCGCGCGCCCTGGGTGGTCCAGAAGCCCGAGCGGGCCTTCCCCGCCGGGCACCAGCAGATGTGGTCCACCACGCTGGGCTGGCGGATGACCAACCCGCGGATGCCCGCCGAGTGGACCGGTTCCCTCGGCGAGGGCGCCGAACTGATCGCCGACAAGTACGCCGTCACCCGCGAGGCACAGGACGCCTTCGCGCTGGAGAGCCACCGCAAGGCCGCCGCCGCCTGGGCCGCCGGCCTGTACGACGGCGAGGTCGTGCCCTACGGGGGCGTGGACCTGGCGCGGGACGAGTGCATCCGCGAGGGCTCCACCCCCGAGGCGCTGGCCAAGCTCAAGCCCGCCTTCCGGACGGACGGCCGGGGCACGGTCACGGCCGGCAACGCCTCGCCCCTCAACGACGGCGCGGCCGCGCTGCTGCTGACCGACGAGGCGGGTCTGGCGGCCACCGGCCGCGAACCGCTCGCCCGGATCAGCGCCTCCGCCGTCACCGGGATCGAGCCCCAGCTCTTCGGCCTCGGCCCGGTGGACGCCGTGCAGCGCGCCCTCGGCAAGGCCGGGCGCGGCCTCGGCGACCTCTCCGTCCTCGAACTGAACGAAGCCTTCGCGGCGCAGGCGTTGGGCTGCCTGGCCGCCTGGCCCGAGCTCGACCCGGCCGTGGTCAACCCGCGCGGCGGTGCCATCGCGATCGGGCACCCGCTGGGCGCCTCGGGTGCCCGGCTGGCCGGCGCCGTCGCGCACCAGTTGGCCGCGGCGGGCTCGGGTACGGGCATGGCGGCGCTGTGCATCGGCGTCGGGCAGGGCATCGCACTCGTCCTGGAACGCTGACCCCCGGCGCACGGGGGCGTCGATCGTTTCCGGTCAGCGCATGACCCCAACTGCCCAATAACTGAACAGAATTGGCGCCTCCGGTCTGGCACGATGGCGCGTGCTGCCGCCCCCCCCGCCCGGCATCCCGCCCATCCCCACCGGAGGCCCCGCGCCATGCCGCTCCTCGACCCGACGCTCTGGCAGGACGGACCCACACTCACCGGCGGCGCGGCCCCGGTCGTCGAACCCGCGACCGGCCGCACCCTCGCCACCCTCGACCTCGCCGCGCCCGCCGACGTCGCGGAGGCCGCCGTGCGCGCCCGGGCCGCGCAGCGCGACTGGGCCCGTACCACCCACCCCCAGCGGGCGGCCGTACTGCGCCGCGCCGGGGACCTCTTCACCGCCCACGCCGACGAGCTGGGCCAGTGGCTGGTGCGCGAGTCCGGCTCGATACCCGGCAAGGCCGCCTTCGAACTGCACACCGCCGCGCAGGAGTGCTACGAGGCGGCCGCCCTGGCCTCCCGCCCGACCGGGCAGGTGCTGGCGAGCGAGGCGCCCCGGCTGTCCTTCACCCGCCGGGTCCCGGCCGGTGTGGTCGGGGTCGTGGCCCCCTTCAACGCCCCGCTGATCCTCGCGATCCGCTCCGTCGCGCCGGCGCTGGCGCTCGGCAACGCCGTCCTGCTCAAGCCGGACCCGCGCACCGCCGTCTGCGGCGGACTCGCACTCGCCGCGGTCCTCGCCGCCGCCGGACTGCCGGACGGGCTGCTGCACGTCCTGCCCGGCGGCCCCGGGACGGGCGCCGCGGTGGTCGCCGACCCGCGGGTCCGGGTGGTCTCCTTCACCGGATCCACCGCCGTCGGCCGCACCGTCGCCGAACTGGCGGGACGGCACCTCAAGCGCGTGCACCTGGAGCTGGGCGGCAACTCGGCCCTCGTCGTGCTCCGCGACGCCGATGTCGAGGCCGCCGTCGCCCAGGCCACCTGGGGCTCCTTCTTCCACCAGGGCCAGATCTGCATGACGGCGGGCCGCCACCTCGTCCACGCCTCCCTCTACGACGAGTACGTCGAGCGGCTCGCCGCGCGCGCCGAGGAACTGGCCGTGGGCGACCCGTACCGCGAGCAGGTCCACCTGGGCCCGCTGATCGACCGCGCCCAGCTGGACCGCGTACACGCCCTGGTGGAGGCCAGCACCGCGGCGGGGGCCAAGCTCGTCGCCGGCGGCACGTACCGGGACCTCTTCTACCGGCCCACCGTGCTGGCGGGCGCCGCCGACGACACCCCCGCCTACACCGAGGAGGTCTTCGGCCCGGTCGCGCCGGTCCGGTCCTTCGCGACGGAGGACGAAGCGGTGGACCTGGCCTCGGCGGGTCCCTACGGCCTGTCCCTGGGGATCGTCACCCGCGACGCCGGGCGCGGCCTCGACCTGGCGGAGCGGATCCCGACCGGGATCGCGCACGTCAACGACCAGACGGTGGGCGACGAGGCCGTCGCGCCGTTCGGCGGCGTGGGCGCCTCCGGGACCGGTGCCCGCTTCGGCGGCGAGGCGAACCTGGACGCCTTCACCGAACTGCGCTGGACCACGGCGCGCACCGAGCCCGCCGGCCACCCGTTCTGAGCATCGCCCCGCTTCGGTCCTTTCGGTCGGTCCTTTCGGTGCGGAATGCGCGGGACGGGTCGTTCGTTCAACGAGCAGACGGCTCTACGAGGAGGTCTGGAAACCGTGGCTACAGTCGAGCTCACCAAGGAAAACTTCGACCAGACGGTCAGCGAGAACCCGTTCGTGCTGATCGACTTCTGGGCGGGCTGGTGCCGGCCGTGCCTGCAGTTCGCGCCGGTCTACGAACGGGCCTCGGAGGCCCACCCCGACCTGGTCTTCGCCAAGGTCGACACCGAGGCCCAGCAGGAGCTGGCCGGCGCCTTCCAGATCACCTCGATCCCCACCCTGATGATCGTCCGGGACCAGGTGGCGATCTTCTCCCAGCCCGGCGCCCTGCCGGAGGCGGCCCTGACCGACCTCATCGGACAGGCCCGCGCGCTCGACATGGACGAGGTACGCGCCAAGATCGCCGCCTCCCGGCCGGGCACGCAGGAGCCCGGGGGCCAGGGGTCCGCCGCGCCGGAGGCGTGATTGCGTGACGCGACCGACGGTCAGCGGTGAGACTGGGCCGCATGACTGAAGTGGTGGAGTACGACGTCGTGGTGCTCGGCGGGGGACCGGCCGGCGAGAACATCGTCGACCGGACCCGGGCCGCCGGGCTGAGCACGGCCCTCGTGGAGAGCGAACTGGTCGGCGGGGAGTGCTCGTACTGGGCGTGCATCCCCAGCAAGGCGCTGCTGCGCCCGGTACTGGCGCGGGCCGACGCGCGCCGGGTGCCGGGCCTGGCGGGCGCCGTCGACGGCCCGCTGGACACGGAGGCGGTGTACGCGCACCGCGACACGTGGGTCGGCGACTGGAAGGACCAGGGCCAGATCGAATGGCTCGACTCCATCGGCGCCGACGTCCACCGCGGCCACGGCCGCCTCTTCGGGGTGCGCAAGGTGGCCGTCACCAGCCCCGAGGGCGAGCACCACGTGCTGTCGGCCCGGCACGCCGTGGTCGTCGCCACCGGGACCCGGGCCGTGGTCCCCGACCTCCCGGGCATCGCCGACGCCCGCCCCTGGACCAGCCGGGAGGCGACCTCCGCGCGGCAGGCCCCCGCTCGGCTGATCATCGTGGGCGGCTCCGTGGTGGCCTGCGAGATGGCCACCGCCTGGCAGGCCCTGGGATCACAGGTGACCGTCCTGGTGCGCGGTTCCGGGCTGCTGCCCCGGATGGAGCCCTTCGCGGGAGAGCTGGTCGCCGACGCCCTCCGCGAGGCGGGCGCGGTGATCCGGACGGGAGCGGCCGTCGAGTCGGTCGTACGGGACGGCCCGACCGGGCCCGTCAGCGTGGTGCTGGAGGGCGGGGAGGTCATCGAGGGCGATGAACTGCTGATGGCGACGGGCCGGGCGCCGCGGACCGAGGACATCGGGCTGGACACCGTCGGGCTGGCACCCGGAGGCTGGATCGGGGTCGACGAAACCTGCCAGGTTCCCGGCTTCGACTGGCTCTACGCCGTCGGGGACGTCAATCACCGCGCCCTGCTCACCCACCAGGGCAAGTACCAGGCCCGGATCGCGGGCGCGGCCATCGCCGCCCGCGCCGCGGGCACCCCGCTGGACACCGCCGCGTGGGGCGCCCACGCGGCGACCGCCGACACCCGGGCGCTGCCCCAGGCCGTCTTCACCGACCCGGAGGCCGCCGCGGTCGGCCTCAGCCTGGCCGAGGCCGAACGGGCGGGCCACCGGGTGCGCGCCGTCGACTACGACATGGCCAAGGTCTCCGGCGCGGGGCTGTACGCCGACGGCTACCGCGGCCGGGCCCGGATGATCGTCGACCTCGACCGCGAGGTGCTGCTGGGCGCCACCTTCGTGGGCCCCGGCGCCGCCGAACTGGTGCACGCGGCCACCGTCGCCGTCGCCGGGGAGGTCCCGATCGCCCGCCTGTGGCACGCCGTACCGGCCTTCCCGACCGTCAGCGAGATCTGGCTGCGCCTGCTGGAGACCTACCGCGGCTGATGCGGCGGAGCACCCGGCCGCCGTACTCTCGGCCCCTGCTGGTGCGGCCCGGTGTCGTCGCCACGCTCCGGGTGCCGTGGGAGGGACCCACCGGGCCCTCCGAGCACGTGCACCTCGACGAACCACCGGCCGTCGCCTTCCAGGTGCTCGGAGACGACGGCCGGCTGACGGCCCACTACCGGGTGGTCGTGGCCCGCTGGTAGCTGCGGCCGTCACGGGTCCGCGTCAGCAGGCCCGCAGTGATCAGGTGGCGCCGCAGCGCCGAGCAGTCGTCGTGCACGGTGCGCAGCGCCTCGTTCACCTCGGGCTCCGTGTAGGTGCGGCCCGCCGTGAACAGGGTCTCGGTCAGGTGGACGAGCAGCTGCTCCCGTCGGGCTGCCCTGCGCGGGATCGCGACGAGCCGGCCGCCGGAGAAGAGGTCGGAGACGTCCCGGCGGGCCGACGGGGCGGACTGCTGCGGGGGTTCGGTGTGCCGGGGCATGCCGTCGAGCCTCGCGCGGCGCACCGGGTCCGGCAACGCAATTTCCCGCGCGGGCCGAGGCGAACGGGGCCCGTCCGGCGCCGGACGACTCCGGGGCCGGACGGGTCACGCGGTGCTCACGCGGTGGTCGCGCGGTGGTCGCGCGGTGGTGCGGGAGGGTGCGGCTCAGGGGCCGACGGTGATGTTCTGCGCCGGGTCGGTGACGTCGGAGACCTTGTAGACCGCGTTGAACACCGACGCGGTGGCACTCGTCGGGCAGCCGAAGCCGCCGGTGACCTTGACCGGCACGGAGGCGTTCGTGAAGGTCAGGGTCGACGGGCTGCCGTTGGCCCAGGTGCCGGGGACGCTCGCCGGGGTGGTGGGCGCCGCGGTGACCGTACAGGACGCGAGCCCGGTCGTCTTGAGCACCAGCCCGCCGGTCGGAACGGTCATGGTGGCCGTGATCGGCGCGCCGTCCTGCATGGACACCGCCCACGCGCCGCTGGTGGTGACCGTCGGCGTCACCCCCGGCATGCTGGACGTGCAGGAGCTGTACGTCGGCGGTGAGATCGGAGAGGACACCGGCCCGGCCGGGTTGGTGTTGCCGGGGGCGGCCGGGACCGTACCGGTGGAGACGGAGACGGTGCAGGTGACCGTCACCGAACCGGCCTTGAGAGTGGCCTTCCCGCTGAGGACGGCCTTGAAGTCGTGGCCGGCCGGGGTGACGGTGGTCGACCCGGCCACGGGTGCGGGAGCGGCGGAGGCGGTGACCGAGGCGAGCGCGATGGCTCCGGCGGCGGCCGTCCCGAGGGCGAGCGCGGTGCGCGTACGGCTCATGGCTGTGCTCCTTGGGGATCGGAGTGCGGGGTGGGGGGAAGGGGCGCGCTCGGGGCCGGTGCCGCGGCCGTGGCCGCAGCGGTGGCCGGTGCCGTCGCCGGCGCCGGGACCCGTGGTGGGTCGGGCTCCGTCCCGGCTTCCGGTGGGGTGCCGGGTCGCTCGGCGCCGGATCCGTTCCCACCGTCGGCGCGCTGGGCGGCGTACGGCTGCCAGGCGAACATCAGGCCGCCGCCGAGGATGCCGAGGAGGGTGCCGATCAGGAAGCCGCCCAGGTTGGACAGGACCAGCGCGGCGGTGGCGATCAGGGTGGTGAGGACACCCGCGAGAGCGCGCTGGGGCGGCGAGAACCAGGCGGTGAGGCCCAGTACGACCATCACGATGCCCATCAGGACGGACGGGATCCCCGCCACTCCCTGCTGGAGCATGATCTTCAACGGCGCCAGTGGGAGGACGCAGATCCACGCCCCGGCCATGATCGCGAACAGCCCGCCCCAGAAGGGCCGGCTGCGCCGCCACCGACGCCACCGCTGACGGCGGCTCAGAAGCATTCCTTCTTGCCCTTGCTGACGTTCATGCTGAGGCCGGAGAGCTTGAAGGTGCCGGCGTTCGTCGCCCACGCCGTCTGCTGGAGGCCGGAGATGCGTACGGTGTCGGCCTGTTGGGCGAACAGGTCCTGCATGCCCTGCGCGTCGGCCGGCCCCTTGTCGAGGGTGGAGGCGTCGCGCCCGATCTCGATGTTGGTGAAGACGGCGTCACCCGCGAGCTGGGTGGCGTCGACGAACAGGTTGCTCGCCTCCACCGGTGTCTTCCCGCCGGCCGTGAGGTTGAGCGAGATGTCCCCGATCACCGGGAGCGTGGTGACGACGGACTGGCAGAGGTTGTTGAGCCTGGCCTCCCGGATGGCGGTGACGGCCACCGGGATGAGCTCGTCGCGGGCGTTGACGTCGACCCCGCCGTACTGGGCGAAGCCCTCGCCCTCCAGGCTGCTCGCCGACACCTTGAACTGCTGGCCCGACACGGCGAACGAGGCGGCCAGGACGCCCTGGGCGAGGGCGATGCCGAGGCCCGCGGTCACCGCGACGGCGGGGACGGTCAGGACGGCGAACCGGCGCCAGCGGACGCGGCCGGAGTCGCTGTGCTCGTCGGATAAGTGGGGGGAACCGGTCATGGGATCGTCCCTTATTTCGGCTGTGCACCGTTGTTACCGACGAGTTGAATGTAAGAGTGCCAATGGTGGTTGGCAAGGTTGTGCGAGCGCACCCTTTGAGCCGACTCCTACTGCTCCGTACGCAGCAGTTCGGCGACCTCCGCGTCCACCCGCCGGGCCATCGCCCGCGCGAACTCCGTGGCCACGACCTCTCCGGCCACCGGCCGCAGGGCCTTCACCGCCGCGGTGACGTGTTGGAGCTGGGTGGCCGAAAGCAGCTCCAGCCCCTCCGTACCGATCACATGCCGCCGGAACAGTCCGACGAACCGGTCCGCGAGCGCGGCCGCCTGTGCCTGGACGAACTCCCCGGCATCCAGGATCTCCGTCAGCGGCACCCCCTGCCGCACCAGCGCCAGCGTCGCCTCCAGCAGCCGCCGGCTCGGGTACGTCACCAGGTCCCCGTCGACCGTGACGTAGCCCAGCTCCGCCGCGCGCCGGGTGTCCTCCGCGGTGGCCTTCGGGCCGAACAGCTCGCGCAGCGCGGCCCGGGTGAGCGTCACCGGCTCCTCCTGCACCCAGTCGCGGGTCATCTCCCGCTCCAGGCCCAGCAGTTGGGAGAGGCCGCCGCCTTCCTCCCACGCGTTCAGCAGCTCCGCGATGCCGTTGACGGTGTACCCGCGCCCCAGCAGGTCGCTGATCAGGCGCAGCCGGGTCAGGTGGTCGTCGGAGTACCAGGCGATCCGGCCCTCCCGGCGCGGCGGCGGGAGCAGCCCGCGCTCCTGGTAGTAGCGCAGGTTGCGCACCTTGACGCCGGCCGCCCGGGCCACTTCCTCCCGGCGGTAGCGCCCGCCGTTGTCCGCCCCGTCACCGCTTCCGTCCCCCACCTGGCTGCTCACGCGCCAGAGTGTAGGACGTACCGGCAGGTCACATAGGGCGTGCGGGGCGCGGGCGGTCCTCCTTGACCGCGCGCAGGACGACGAACTTCGGCTCGCTGGCGACGACTTCGCTGTTGCCGAAGAGCCGGCGCAGGTGCGTGTGGTAGCCCATGTGCCGGTTGGCGACGACCCACAGCTCGCCCCGGGGCCGCAACGCCTTGCGCGACTGGGCGAACATGCGCAGCGCCGTCGCGTCCGTGGTGGCCTGGTGGGAGTGGAAGGGCGGGTTGCACAGGATCAGGTCGATCGAGCCCGGGTCCAGCATGGCGACGCCGTCGCCCACGAGGAAGTCGGCCCGCTCGCGCTCACGGTGCACGTTGGCGCGGAACGTGGCCTTCGCCGAGGCGACGGCCTGGTACGACTCGTCCGTGAACACGATCTCGGCCCGCGGGTCGGCGACGGCGACGGCGGTCCCGACGATGCCGTTGCCGCAGCCCAGGTCCACGACCCGGGCCCCGTTGGTGTTGGTCGGGATGCTCTGCAGGAAGAAGCGCGTGCCGATGTCCAGCCGGTCGGCGCAGAAGATGCCGGCGTGGTTGACGGCGGTCAGCCCGGCGCCCGAGCCCGCGTCCTGGTCCAGCTTGTACGTCACCGGCCACGGGTCGTCGTCGCCCCGCGTCGCGGTGGCGGCGCCGGGCGTGCAGAAGATCAGCCGGGCCTTCCTCTCCGCGAGGGAGGTCCTGGTCGGGCCGAGGATCTTCTCGAACAGGTTGAGGGTGGAGGTGTGGATCTCCTTGACCATGCCCGTGCCCACGACGACGGTGCCCGCGTGCACGTGCGGCGCCAGCCGGTACAGCTGGTCCTCCAGCAGCGCCAGGCTCTTCGGCACGCGCACGAGGAGTACGTCGATCCGCTCGGGCGGCGGGTCCTGCGTCGTCAGCAGCCGCACCGTGGACTTGGCGGTACCGATCCCGGCCCGGTCCAGGTTCGCCGCGGTACCCGCCCGCGAGAGGTACGAATCGGTGATCTGGGTCGGGCGGAACGCGGCCAGTGCCGTCGTCAGCGCCCCCCAGCGGTCCCCGAGGATGGTGATCTGCCCGGCACCGGCCAGGTCCACCGGTCCGCGTTCCCCCGTACCGGAGTCGAGGTGGCGCAGCAGGTACTCGTCGGCGGCGTCCCAGGCGCGGAGCCGGTCGCGCGGGTCCTCGGGGAAGCGGGTGAGCTCGTAGGAGCCGAAAGGCGTGGTCAGACGGTTCATCGTGCCCCCAGGCTAACCGAGGCGGCCGCCCGGCCCCGCACGCACGGGCCGGACCGCCTGTCGCCCTCCCGCTACTCGGGCGACTCACCGGCCATCGCGGCCGCCATCCGCAGGTGCGGACGGGCCTCGCCCGGCCGGCCCAGACGCTCCAGCGTGCGACCGAGCATGAGCTGGGCGTAGTCCTCCACCGGCCAGCGCTCCAGTACGGCGCGCAGCTCGCGTTCGGCGCGGGAGAGCTGCGCGGAGTGGTAGTAGGCCCGGGCCAGCAGCAGCCGCGGGGCGAGCTGCTCGGGCGCCTCGCCCGCCAGTGGCTCCAGGATCCGGGCGGCCGTCGCGTACTCCCGCGCGTCGAAGAAGAGCTGGGCGCGCGCCCAGCGCTCGGCGGCCGTCCCGTGCTCGAAGTACTCCGTCGGCGCGTTCATCGCGTCCCTTCCGCCGTCCAGGTGGTGCGTCCGCTGCCTCCAACACGGCCGGCCGCCGGAACATTCCACTCAACACGGCCGCTCCGCGGGGCTAGGTTGTGCGCATGAGCAATCTCGATCGCCAGCCCGCTCTCTCCGCCTGCGGCGGCCGCGGTTTCGTCGTGGCCGAGCCGGTGCGCGAGCTCCTCAGCCCGCGCACGGTCAAGCTCGGGGAGTCCACCGAGGTCCGCCGACTCCTGCCGAACCTGGGGCGCCGCATGGTGGGCGCCTGGTGCTTCGTGGACCACTACGGTCCGGATGACATCGCCGACGAGCCCGGCATGCAGGTCGCACCGCACCCGCACTCCGGGCTCCAGACGGTGAGCTGGCTCCACCAGGGCGAGGTGCTGCACCGCGACAGCGTGGGCAGCCTGGAGACGATCCGCCCGCGCGAGCTGGGGCTGATGACCTCCGGCCGCGGGATCAGCCACTCCGAGGAGAGCCCGCGCCCGCACGCGCGCTTCCTGCACGGTGCCCAGCTGTGGGTGGCCCTGCCCGACGCCCACCGGAACGTGGAACCGCACTTCCAGCACCACGCGGACCTGCCGCGCGTGACGGCCCCCGGCCTGACGGCGACGGTCATCCTGGGCACCCTGGACACGGCGACCTCGCCCGGCACGGCGTACACCCCGATCGTGGGCGCGGACCTGACCCTGGCGGCGGGCACGGAGACCCGCCTCCCGCTGGACCCGGACTTCGAGTACGCCGTCCTGTCGATGTCGGGCGAAGCCCACGTCGACGGCGTCCCGGTCCTCCCGGGCTCGATGCTCTACCTCGGCTGCGGCCGCACGGAACTCCCGCTGCGCGCCGCCTCGGACGCGGGCCTGATGCTCCTGGGCGGCGAGCCGTTCGAGGAGGAGATCGTGATGTTCTGGAACTGGATCGGCCGCTCCCACGAGGAGATCGCCCAGTTCCGCGAGGACTGGATGAACGGGACCCGCTACGGCGAGGTCAAGGGCTACGACGGCCCCCCGATTCCCGCCCCGCAGCTCCCCCCGACCCACCTGAAGCCCAGGGGAAGGGCCGGCTCCCGACGCTCCTGACGGCGGATGGGGTCAGGCCGGGCGTTCCGTGGACGAAGGGCGCGGGCGAGTGCGCGGAGGATCTTGTGCACCAGTGAAAACGCCCTTGCTTGTCCAGTCCTCTTCGCGCCGCACCAATGACAGGGCGTGCTCCAGGCCCTGCTCGGAGCCGCCGACGGCCTGGACCAGCACCGTCCGCTTGGGCAGGTTGATGTGTGCGGTGGGGCGTACCGTCAGCCGGGCCATGTCGACGACGCTGACGGCGCGGACGGCCAGCGAGCGGAGGTGCTCGCGGAGCAGGGCGGCGGCGGCCAGCGCCTCCATGGTGGGGACGTCGTCGGCGCACGCGAGGACGACACCGGGATCATGGGAGCCGTCGTCAGTACCGGTCCACTCCCATGTGCCGGCACCGCGCGCCACGTGCGTACGCGGCTCGTCGATCCCGAGCCGGTCGAAGCAGGGCTGCTCGCCGGCGACGACCTCGGGCACCCGCCGGGATCGCCGTCGCTCGGTGGCGTAGCACCCGCGGAGGCCGCCGCCTCGGCACCCGCCGGGAAGCGGTGGGAGTCGAGCGGCCTTGGCCGAGCCAGGATGTTTACGTTAACATCCCTCCGGCGCAGCGGGCATCGGCCACAAACGTGTGGTCGGCCGATGCCCGGCGGGTAGGACGCGCCCCGAACTGTGAGATCAGCTCCGTCGGGCGGATTCGAAACGGTCCGCTCGGACCGCTTCGGCCGGCGAACGCCGGCCCCGCACCGGGAGTCACAGTGAAACGAACCCTCCACAGGACAGCGAGAGCGGGTGCCCTCTTATGCGGCGCCGCCGTGCTCGCCACCGGTCTTCCCTCCGCGTCCGGCACGGCGGCGGCCGCGCAGGTTGGTACCGACCCGCCCAGGGCGGGCACCGCGAACGTCCGTCAGACGCCGGACGACAACGCGGCCCTCCTCGCCGGTGCCCGTGCGGGCCGGTCAGCCGTCGCGAAGGCGTTGGGCCTGGGTGGGCAGGAGGATCTGGTGCCGACGTCGGTCCTCAAGGACGTGGACGGCACTCTGCATACGCGGTACGACCGCACGTTCGCCCAACTGCCGGTGCTCGGAGGCGACCTGGTGGTCCACACTGCGCCGGGCGGGGCCGTCAGAGGTGTTACCAGGGCAACGGGTGCCGCCATTGGTTTGCCTTCCGCCACGGCCGAGGTGACGGCCGACTCCGCGATGTCCTTCGCTCTCGGCCGGGCGAGGACCTACGGTACGCAAACCCTCAAGGTCCAATCTGTTCGCAAGGTCGTGTGGGCGGCTTCCGATAGCCCCGCGCTCGCCTGGGAGACCGTCCTCGGCGGCCTCCAGCACGACGGCACTCCCTCGGAACTGCATGTCGTCAGCGACGCGGTGACGGGCAGGTCGATATTCGAGTACCAAGCCGTCAAGAACGGCATCGGCCATGGTCAGTACGGCGGCCAGGTCTCCCTCGGCACCTCCGGGACCCCCGGGAGCTACCTCCTCAGGGACGACACCCGCGGCGGCAACAGGACCACCGACCTGGGACACGCCTCCGACGATGCGGCACCCGACACCCTGTTCGGCGATGCCGACGACGTCTGGAGCGACGGCAGCCCGCAGGATCGCCAAACGGCAGCAGTGGACGCCCACTACGGTGCTCAGCTGACCTGGGACTACTTCAAGGGCGTCCACGGCCGCAACGGCATCAGGAACGACGGTGTATCCGCCCGCAGCCGGGTCCACTTCGGGAACGCCTACTCCAACGCCTACTGGTGGGACCAATGCTTCTGCATGACCTACGGTGACGGCGCATACAACACCCACCCCCTCACCTCGATCGACGTTGCCGCGCACGAGATGACGCACGGCATCACCTCCTTCACAGCAGGCCTGCGCTACAGCGGGGAGTCCGGAGGGCTCAACGAAGCCACGTCCGACATCTTCGGCGCCGTGGTGGAGTTCTGGGCGGACAACCCCTCCGACCCGGGCGACTACCTCGAGGGCGAGAAGATCGACATCAACGGCGACGGCACCCCGCTGCGCCACATGGACCGGCCCTCCAAGGACGGCGAATCCGCCGACCACTGGTACCCCGGCATCTCCCGGATCGACGTCCACTACTCGTCGGGTCCCGCCAACCACTGGTTCTACCTGGCATCCGAGGGCAGCGGTGCCAAGCTCGTCAACGGCGTCAACTACGACTCACCGACCTACGACGGCAAGCCGGTCAACCCCATCGGCCGCGAAGCGGCCGCGAAGATCTGGTACCGGGCGCTGACCACCTACATGACGTCGACCACCGACTACGCGGGCGCGCGCACCGCCACGCTGGAGGCCGCCGCCGACCTGTACGGGAAGGACGGAGTCGTCTACAACAACGTCGGAAACGCATGGGCCGCCGTGAATGTCGGCCCCCGCATGACCCAGGGAGTCACACTGATCAGCCCGGGCGACCAGGTCTCCACGACCACCGCAGCGGTCGACCTCCAGATCCGGGCCGGCACGGGCCATGAGGGAGCCACGCTGACCTATTCGGCGACCGGTCTGCCCGCCGGACTGACCCTCGACTCCGCGATCGGAGCTGTCACCGGCACACCGACCAAAGACGGCAGCTCGGTCGTCACCTTTACGGCGACGGACTCGACCGGAGCCGTCGACGTCGTCTCGTTCTCCTGGCTCGTCTACACCCCCGGCACGTGCAGCACGACACAGCTGCTCGACAACGCCGGCTTCGAGTCGGGGCCGAAGGCCTGGAAGTCCAACGGCAACTCATCCCTGATCACTTCCGACAACTCCTGGCTGCCCGCGCGCACGGGGTCATGGAAGGCCCTGCTCGGAGGCCACGGGAGTTCGGCCACCGACACACTGACCCAGACGGCCTTCATCCCGTACGGCTGCCGGGCCACCGTCAGCTTCTGGCTCCGGATCGTCACCAGGGAAGAGACCGCGACGGTGCCGTACGACAAGCTGACCGTCCACGCGAACGGAGGGGGTGCTGCGACGTACTCGAATCTTGATGCGAGCGGGGGTTATGTCCGCCGCACCATCGAACTCGATGCGCTGGAAGGACAGTTCGTGGCCCTGACGTTCACCGCCAGGGAGGATCTTGCCGCCCCGACCTATTTTGTGATCGACGATACGGCTCTCGACATTCACCCCTGATCCTGACGAAGCGGCGTGCCCCATACGGGCCTGTGTGCGCCTCCGCCGGAGCGGAGGCGCACACAGGCGTGGAGGTCAGGGGCAGTTGACCATCGCGTCGCCGCTGTCGCGGGTGCAGGAGTCGAACGCCGGCCCGCCGTCGAGGCTGTCGTTGGCGTTGACGCCGTCGACGGCAACGAGGGTGTCGCTGCCCTCGCCCCCGTTGAGGGTGTCGTTCCCGGCCTCGCCGGCCAGGGTGTCGTTGCCGGCGTCACCGTTCAGCGTGTCGTTGCCCTCGTTCCCGTTGAGCGTGTCGTTCCCCGGTCCGCCGCTGATGGTGTCGTTTCCTCCGAGACCGAAGATGGTGTCGTTCCCCGGTCCGCCGTTGATGGTGTCGTTGCCTGGTGTAGCCGCCATGAGGCCGACGCCTCCGTCCGGTTCGTCGCCGACGAGGCGGTCGGCGTGCGGACCGCCGTTGAGCCGGTCCTTTCCGCTGCCCCCGTACAGGGCGGCCGGGGCGTCGAGGTTCGGGGAGATCGAGATGGCGTCGTCGCCGTCCTGCCCGCGTGCTTGCACGTCGGTCGGGAGAGGGCACGCCACGAGCCCCTGGGCGCGAGGGGCACAGGGGGCCGAGGCCCGTACCTCGGCAGCGGTGTCCGAGACGAGGACGATGTCGCCCTGGCGGCGAATGGTGATGTCGTTGTCCACCCCCTGACCCGCGGTGACGAGCAGGGTGCCGGCCGACATCTCGACCACGGTGGCGCTCGCTCGGTCGCCGGACGCGGAGGGGCGGGGAGCCGCCGAGGCGGCGGTACCGGCCGACGCGGCGCACAGGAGTGCTGCCGCGGTGAACGACGCGCATATGTGTCGCACTGTCATGGTGATGTGTCTCCCTCGTCGTCGGTAGGCGTTCCTCGGGGGCACGTGCATCGTGGGCGGTCGCCCCTGCTCCCGTCGGTCCGTCACGGGCATTCGGTGACGCTGTCGCCGAGGTCGGCGCGGCAGACGTCGTTCTGGTCGCCCCCACGTACGTAGTCGTTGCCGCCGACCTCGTCGACGGCGTCGAGGTCGTCCCGGCCCGCGCCGCCGTCGACGAAGTCGTTGCCGCTTCCCGCGATGACGTGGTCGTTGCCGTTGCCTCCGCTCACCACGTCGTTTCCTGCACCCGCATTGACGAGGTCGGAGCCGCCCCGGCCCTCTATCGAGTCATTGCCGGGGCCGCCGAAGAGCCGGTCGGGGCCGCTGGAACCAATGAGTGTGTCGTTGCCCCCTCCTCCGGAGAGGAAGTCGGCACCCTCGTCGCCCTCCAGGGTGTCGTTGGCGCTGCCGCCGTGGAGGCTGTCGTCCCCTGAGCCGCCGACCAAGGTGACTCCCAGGCTCTCCAGGAACGACGTCACGTCGTCCGCCTGGTCACCGGCGTGGACGACGAGCTCGGTGAGGGTCCCGGCCCCCGGGCACACGGCCTCGTGGGCGTTGACTGCCGTGCACCCGCCGAGTGCGGTCACGGTGTCGCCGGTGTCCCTCACCCGGATGGTGTCTCCGGCCTGCCACAAGGAGACGGTGTTGCTCAGCCCCACGGCGGCGGTGACCGTGATGGACGTGCCGGTCCTGCTCACCAGCGTGCCGTCGGCCGACGTGGCTGGCGTCGGCATGGCGGGAGTCGCGGCGGCGGGGCCGGAGAGGGTCAGTGTGAGGCCGAGTACGGCCGTTGCACATGCGAGGGTGCGGGATAACGCCTTGTCCATGATCTTCCTCCTGGAGAGTGCCGAGCACACGGAGCGGGCAGCACGCTCGCGGGGCCCAGGGGCCAACTGCGTAAACACGTCACCACCCAAAGCAGTCACATTCCAACGGATGTAAACAGAATCCAACGTTGGAACGGGATGAGACTGGGGTGCCGAGCAGTCGGTGTCAAGCGGGCGGCGATCCGTCTCTCCGGCGCACGCACTGCTGACCTGGGTGGATCGGGCGTGGGCGGGCTCGTGCAGAATGCGCTTCGGCCAAATGTCGGCCGGATCGTGTGGGCGTCAGCCCTGGGCGGCGCCGCTTGCCTGGCGTGCGGCCCTGCGTCGGCGTTGCAGCCACCACGCCGCCGACAGGAGCGCCAGGCACACCGCGAAGAGCCACGGGATCTGCAGGATGTCATCGGTGCCGGACCCGCGGGCGTCGTCCGCGCTGGCCGTGACCGTGACGCGCCCCCAGCCGGCGAGGGGCGCACCGCCCCAGGTCTCGGTGAGGCGGACCTTCTGCCCCGGGAGCAGCTCGGCCGGTGCGTTCGCGAGCAGCCGTTCTCCGGCCCCTCCCAGAACCACGCCGCTGATGCCGAGTGATACCCGGGGAGCGAGTTTCACGTTTCCGGTGTTGTGCAGGGTGTAGGCGATGGTCGACTCGCGGGAGCCGGTCCACGGTACCTGCGGGTTCCGCGCTGTGAACCGTACGTCCTCGACGGTCAGGCCGGCCTGCCGCGGTCCTTCGACCCGCAGATAGATCCTGGCGCCGACCCCGCGTTGTACGCCCAGATGGGAGCCGTCGGCAGGCTGGACGCGGGTGTCGACCGCGACGAGGGCGCCCACGTGGTCGCCGGGAGAGGCGTCGCGAGGAATGGTGAGGGAGATACCGACCGTCACCGCCGAGCGGGCCGGAACCGTAAGGGTTTCCTGCTCCGGCTTTCCCCAGGCTCCCACGTCCCGCTGGGTTTCCTCGATGCCGCGTACGGCCAGGCCGCCGTCCCGTTCGGTGTTGTGGGCGTCGGCGACGTAGAGACGGAAGGTCAGCGGTGCGGCGGTGGTGTTGGTGACGACCGCGCGGTCGGTGAGCGTCGTGCCGGGCTGCGCCGGCAGTTCGAAGGCCGCGCGTGGCGTGATCGCGGAGTCCGCGGGGCGGACCGACCATTCGCCGTTGTCCGCTGCCCCGGCCGGCGAAGGGGAAAGAGTCGTCAGGACGAGGAGGAGCAGGGCAACGAATGCGGTGCGCATGGCTGGTCAGCTTTCCGGGCGCCGCGTGCCGGACACATGGTGTCCGGCACGCGGGCGCTGTCAGAGGAGGGTGAGGGTGAGTACGCCGGCGTAGCTGCCGACGGGGGTGTACTTCGGGATGTCGAGGGACACGGTGGCGTCGGCGGCGAACTCGCCGCCCGTCAGATCACCGGCGGCGGCGGAGGCCAGGGTTGCGCCGTCCTTTCCGACGACGCCGGGGCTGCCCGCCGCACACGTGCTGGGACTGTCGCTCTGGGTGGAGCACGCAGGGCTCCAGGTGAGCCGGTTCGCGTCGATCTTCCCGCGGGGCCCGGCGAAGTCGGTGACCTTGCCGGTGAGTGACCATCCGGCCGTGCCGCCGCGGAAGTCCTTCACGGCGACGGTACCCAGCTGCCCTGCCGCGGTTCCGCCGGTACCGAAGTCGACCGGAGGGAGCCGGACGGGGTCCGCCGTAGTGGCCATGGTCAGAACGCCCGCACCGACCGTCGCGGTGAGCTGCCGCTCGGCCGAACCGGGGGCCGGAGGGTCGGTCGGGTCGGTGGGGTCGACAGGGCCGGCGGCGGAGACCTTCCAGGCCTGACCGGGCGAGTCGCCGCATGCGGACTGGACGATCCCGGCGCCGGCCGCAGTGGATCCGCCGCGGGCGGCGAGGCACTTGCTGCTGTGCTTGGCGACGATGCGTACGTAGCCGTTGGCGAGCGACTCGAAGCGCCAGCGCTGGTTGTCCCCCCAGCCGCAGTCGTACTGCTTGACCTCGGCGCCGTCAGCCGTCGAATTGTCCGCCACGTCCAGGCACTTGCCGCTGTGCTGGGCGAGGATGCGCACGTACCCGTTGCTGTTGTCGGTGAACCGCCACTGGCTGTTCAGGGCATCAGCCGCGCAGGTCTCCTGAGTCACCGGGACCTGGTTGTCGGAGGAACTGCCCGGCACGGTCACGCAGGCGCTGCTCCCCTTGCCCGTGATCGTTTGGGGGTCGCCGCCGGAGCCGGCAATCCGGCCCGTCGCGGTGTCGATGGAGACCTGGGGATACCAGGGAAGGGTCATGGTCGTGGGCGTGGGGAATGCCAGCGGCAGCCATACGTACGTGGAGTCGTTGACGTGCTTGGGGTCCGACCAGACGCCTGCCCACCGGTCTCCCATGTAGAGGAAGGAGGTGGTGTCACTGCCTTCCACGGGCAGCACGAACGTCGTCTGGGAGTGGTGGCCGTTGTGGCTGCCGACGTCCTTCATGGGTGACCAGGGCCCCGCCAGGCTGGTGGCGGTGGCGTACTTCTGCTGGTTCGGGTCCCAGTAGCTGGTCCCGGAGGTGAGCATGAAGTAGACGTCGCCCCGCTTGAACAGGGCCGGTGATTCCCGGTGCTGGCCCGGCCAGGGGTTCGCCACGAGGTTCTTCACCTGGGTGTAGTCGTCGCTGAGTTCATAAATGTGCAGGTCCGCGTTGTTGTTGGCCGCGGAGATCATGTAGGCCTTGCCCGACGCCTTGTCCTCGTACACGGTGATGTCGCGGGACATGTGTTCCGTGCCGGAGGCGTCCTTCGGACGGAAGGAACCCTTCCAGGTGTAGGGGCCGTCCACGGTGGAGGAGACCGCCACGGCGGCCCGGGCCTCGGCGTAGGAGTCGTCGGCCTCCTTGTGCATCCACATGACGAACTGTTTGGTCTTCTCGTTGTAGAGGACCTTGGGTCGTTCGATCACGGCGGAGCGGATCTCGGGGTCGGCCTCCTGCGTCAGAGCGTGGCCGCGGGGTTCCCAGTTCTTCAGGTCTTTGGAGCGGTACGTCGATACGTAGCGGAACTTGTTGTCGTCGCCGCGATTCTCCCCGAACCAGTAGTAGTAGTCGTCGACCTTGATCACGCCGCCGCCGTGGGCCTGCACCCCTTGCCCCCCGGTGTCGGGGAACTGGGTGCCGGGCTCGGTGGTGACGGGCGCCGCCAGCGCCGTCGGCGCTCCTCCCAGGACGGGGAGGAGCAGGCTCAGGCCGACGAGGGCGGATCTCATTCTTCGCATGCAGATCCTTGATGTCACCGCGCGCGCCAGTCCCCGTGCACAGGGGAGTCCCGCTCCCCATGCGCACAGGAACCAACATTTCTGCGCGTGAACCAACAATTTAGAGCAGAGGCTGGTGCACGCGCCCCCCTATGTCAACGGTTCGTAAACGAATTCGACATTCCGTGCATCGTTGACGACCGCAGCGTCACCTTCACAGGCATCCCGTAGGGGTCAGATCGCGGTCGCCAGTGGGACCGAGACCTGCTTCAGCCACGAACCGGCCGCGAAATCCCGTGCTTTGATGACCACTCGGTCGCGGTGCACCTCCACTTGCAGGCCCTGGTTGAAGACGCCGGGCACTGTGCTCTCGCCTCCCTGCCCGTTGTCGGCGAAGCCGGTCTGCACGGCCCCCGTGTTGATCACGGAAAAGCCGTCCAGGTTCGCCGTGCCTGGTACGACGCGCCGCACGTACCAGTCGGACAGGGTCAGGTCCCAGTGCGTGTGACCACTGAAGAGGAACACGTCGCGGTAACGCCCCAACAGCCCGAGGAGCGCGTCCGCCTGGAGGTAGTCACTCAGGTAGAGCCTGTTCCGCGTGCCGGAGACCGTGTTCGGCAGCGGATGGTGAGTGATCACCATGACCGGCTTGCGGCGCGCGGACCAGTGGCGCAGGCGCTGCTCCAGCCACCGCAACTGCGTTTCGCTCAACCACACTTCGTCCCAGAGCTCGGAGTCGTGGTAGTGCATGTACCGTTCGGTGCCGATGGTGAGGACGGGTATGCCGCCGAAGGTGGTCTCGGCGTAGACCGTGCCTCGCCCGGCGAACCGGTGGAAGCTGCGGAACAGGGAGTCCTCCGTGGCGCCATTGGGCCAGGTGGCCAGGGAGAGGGTCTGCGGGTCGGCGTACTTGGGGACGTAGAACTCGTGGTTCCCGATGGCCCACGCGACTTCACGCGGACGCGGGCCGCGCTCCAGCACCTGCCGGACCGCCGCGTACTCGAAGTCGTAGCCGCGCGGAGTGATGTCACCGGCGACCGCGAGCCCCGCGCCGTGCGGGGCGGTGGCCCGGATGTCCCGGAGGGCGACGGCGAAGTCGTGCAGGTCGCCCTGGATGTCGCTGATGACGTTGAACGTGCACAGCGGTGCGGTGGGGGAGTGGCCGGAGGGCTGCGCCGAAGCCGGCGACGAGGTCACGGTGCCGAGGGCTACGGCGCCGGCTGCCGCGGTGAACAGAGACCTGCGTTTCACGTGGGTTGTCCTTCCGGTGGGTGTGGCCGCTCGGGGGCGGCGGAACACCGCATGTTTACGCAACCAAGGCGGCCGACGCGTTAATGCCGGGCAACGCCTCCCTCCGGCCGGGCACGCTGGTGGCGGGAGCGGGGCCCGCTGCCGGAGCGAGCGTCTCGGCCATCGGCGCTATCTGCTCGACGGGTCCCCGAGGAAGGTCCAGGACTGGTTCCGCCCGGTGTTGGGCCGGTAGGCACCGACCGGGGCGCCGGTCGCGGTGGAGGCGCCGGTCACGTCGAGGAGAGTGCCGGTCGCGCTGTTGACCAAGGTGTGGTGCCCGTCTCCGGAGGTGGACAGCATCCACTGCTGCTGCGCTGACGGCCCCGGGGGGCTCAGGGTCAGTACGCCGTCGACGACGGCCAGGGCCTGCCCACTGCCCGCGTTCGTCACGTGGTAGGAGGCCGTGCTGCTCCAGTCGCCGGGCACCGACCTGGTGAGGGTCCACTGCTGTGCGGGCTCGAACTGGTCCGGGCGGTTCTGGACGAGCGCACTGCCGGCTCCCGGCGGGGCGGCGGTAAGGGCGAGACCGCTGTGATCGTTGACGAGGAGCCGGGGACCGGCGGTGGGTGCCGCTCCGTCGGGGTCGACGCCGGAGGCACCCGGTATGACGAGGGTGGTGACCGAGCGGGGGGCGAGGGTCACGGTCAGGTGCTTGCCGGCCATGGAGACATCGGCTTCCCTGCGGACGTTGCGGGTCGCGTCCGTGATGTAGCGCTGCACCGGTACGGAAGAGACATCGCGGAAGCCGGTGAGGTCCAGTGCGATCGTCCGGGCGGAACCGGTGGGGTTGGTGTGGACCACGACCACCCCCTGCCCCCCGGGGCGCAACGCGGCCAGGGTGTGGCTGCTGTCCGTGCCGATGATGCGGGCGCCGGGCCGTATGAACCGGCTGTACTGGGCCATCGCCCAGTACTTCTTGTTCTTGCGCAGTGGCTCCTTGGCGGCGTTGGCCGGCGTGAAGTCGGTTTGTATGAGACCCCAGTTGGAGTTCTCGTGGGCCGGGGTCATGTTCTCGTAGTCCTCCACGGCCTGCCACAGCACCCAGGCCCGCGGTTCGAGGCGGGTCAGGTCGTCGGTGATGCGCTCGGCGAGGTCGAGGGCCGGGCTCATGTCGGTGAAGCTCTGCGGGACCCTGCCGCCGAGGTCCACCTCCGACATCCACAGCGGTGTGTGCGAGCCCTTGGCTATGTCCCGTGCCCCGCTGCGCCCGCTCGTGCCGTAGGTGTGGGTGTTGAGCCGTCCGATGGCGGACCGGACCGTGCTGCCGTAGCCGTCCCAGTTGGCACGGAACGTGTCCGGGTCGGTCTCGTCCATCGCCGCGATGGCGGTGCGCAGACCGCTGCGGTCCAGCTCGGCGCGCAGTGCCCTGATCACGCGGGCCTGGGATTCGGGGGCCCAGTGCGAGCCTTCCTGGAGTCCGCCTGCCCGCCAGTAGGCGGTGCCCGGCTCGTTGACGGGCGAGACGGACGCGAAGGTGACGCCCGTGGCGTCCTGCACGCGCTGCACGGTTCCGGCCAGGTAGGCGGCGAAGCGCTCGTACTGGTCGGGGCGGAGATTGTCCTGCCAGGGGTCGACCGCACCCGAGACGAGCCCGCTGCGGGTCATGAAGTACGGCGGGGAGTTCGAGAACGCCTCGAAGGTGTCGGCCCCCCGGGTCTTGGCCGCCTTGAGCCACCAGCGCTGGTTGCCGTCGGCGTACGGGTCCCAGTGATCGGGGTTGTCGGGGTCCCAGCCGTCGGGCGCGTCGGGGCCGGGCTGTTTCCAGTGGCCGGGTACGGCCGCGCCGGCGCGCATGTAGGGCTCGGTGGTCGGACTGTCTCCACCGCCGATGTTGTAGCGGGCGATGGTGAGGCCGAGTCCGTCGGCGCCGAAGAGGGCGTCGGCGAGCCGGTTGCGCTGGGCGTCGGGCCAGCCGCCCGTGACGTTGGCGAACCAGGCGAGTGCGGTGCCCCATCCCTCGAACGGAGCGTGCTGGTAACCGGGATCGAGCCGGACGGGGTCCGGGGCGGCCCGGACGGGGCCGGCTGAGGCCGACGGTGAGGCCGCACCACCGACCAGGAGCGCGGCGACGGCGGCCAGCGAGAGCGCTGGGGCGGTGCGCGCGCGGCGGCGGGCCGAGCCCCGGCGCCTGGTTCTGGGTTCGAGCACAGCTGGTCTCCTATCGGGAGCGGTGCACGGGGAAGGACGCCTGAACGCAGCCGCGGGGGCAGGTTGGCTGCCAGGAGCCCGATCCATGTTTGCGTTAACATCGCGTTGCGGGGAGTGTCGGAGCAGGGGGTGGCGGTGTCAAGAGAACCGGCGAGTAGCGTGAGGGCACCGCCCAGCGCGTGCGCAGCGATAACATCCGTACGGAGTGCACCGCGCGCTCGTACGGAGCAGGGGGCAGGAGGCCGGGTTCACATGTCGCGAGAGGTCGGCTCGAGGACGCCGCGGTCCCGCCCGCGCCGCCAGTCACCCTCCATGGCCGATGTCGCTGCGATGGCTGGGGTCTCGGGGCAGACGGTCTCCCGCGTGGCCAACAACCGGGACAATGTCGACGCGTCCACCCGGGAGCGGGTGCTGGCGGCGATGAAGATGCTCGGCTACCGGCCCAACACGGCGGCCCGGGCTCTGGTCACCGGACGGTTCGGCACGCTGGGGGTCATCAGTTTCGACATCAGTGCCTACGGCAACGCCAGCACCTTCGCCGCCATCTCCGACGCCGCCCGTGAGGCCGACCTGTCCGTGAACTTCATGGGGGCCCGGGCCCAGACCGGCGCCGCCGTGCGCCAGGCGTTCCAGCAGCTGATGGTCCAGTCCGTGGACGGCATCATCCTCATCGAGTCGCAGATACTGGACACCCCCGAACTGCGGCTGCCGTCCGGTGTCCCCGTGGTCTTCGCCGACGGAGACACGGGCCACCGCTACGCCAACGTCGACATCGACCAGGCCGAGGGCACCCGCAGCGTCGTGGCTCACCTGCTGGGCCTCGGCCACCGTACGGTCTGGCACGTCGCGGGGCCCCGCGACTCCTACGCGGCGCGCCGGCGGGCCGAGGCCTGGCACCGTTCGCTCAAGGATGCGGGCGCTGCCGTACCACCGCTGCTCTACGGTGACTGGACCGCGGCCTCCGGGTATCGCGCGGGGCGTGAACTGGCCGGCCGCCCCGAAGTGACCGCGATCTTCGCCGCCAACGACCAGATGGCCCTCGGCGTCATGCGCGCCCTGCAGGAAGCGGGGCGCAGCGTGCCGCAGGACGTGAGCGTGACCGGATTCGACGACGTTCCGGAGGCCCCGTTCTTCCCCGCCCCCCTCACCACCGTCCGGCAGGACTTCGACGCGGTGGGCCGCCACTGCGTCACCCTGCTCCTGGAGCAGATCGGCGGCGGCGCGGACCGCCCGCGCCAGGCTTCGGTGGCGCCCGTTCTGGTGGTGCGCGAGAGCACGGCGCCCCCCGCCGGTTGACGGGCCGGGCGCCGGGGCGCTCTCAGGATGTGCGGGCTCTGGCTGCTTTGGCGGCACGGCGCCCTTCTGCCACGGTGCCGAAGGTCTCGCGGTCGTCGAGGAAGCCCTCGAGGGCGAAGGTGGCGGCTCCGAGTGTCACCGGGTTGCCCGGCACGGCGCTGCGCTGGAAGGTGAGCGCCTGGAGCGTCGCCGGTAGCGCGTGCTCCGCGATGACGTCGCGGGTCTGCCGCAGGAGCGGCTCGCCCAGTCGCTCGGCCACCCAGCCGCCCAGTACCAGGGTCTGGGGATTGAACAGGTTGAGCAGATCGGCCGCTGCCTCGCCCAGATGGCGGGCGGTTCGTGTCACCGTCTCGGCCGCCACCGTGTCGCCTTCCGCCATGCCGTGGGCGACCTTGGTGACCACGGCGTCCTCGTCGGCGTCCAGGAACGGGCTGTCCGCGTCCAGCTCCCGCACGGTGTCGGCGATGCCCCGGGTGCTGACGTAGGCCTCGACGCAGCCCTGCCTGCCGCACCTGCATGCCCGGCCGTCGCGGACCAGGCGCGTGTGCCCCCATTCACCGGCGCTGTTGGTGGCGCCCCGGTAGAGCGCCCCCTCGACCGCGATGCCTGCCCCGACGCCGGCCCGGAGGGTCAGTACGACGAGGTCGTCGACCTCGCGTCCCGCGCCGAACCACATCTCGGCCACGGTGCCCGCCTTGAGCGGGTTGTCCAGGTAGAGGGGCATCGCCAGGCGCTCGGAGAGAAGGGAGCGCAAGGGCACGTCGCGCCAGGACCAGTAGGGCGAGAAGACGGACACGCCGCCCTCGCGTTCCACGAGGCCGGGCACGCTGATCCCCGCGCCGAGGATGCGCGGGGGCGCGCCCGCCGCGCCCACCAGACCCTCCACCCCGGCCACGATCGTGTCGATGACGTGGTCCGGCCGGACATCCGCCTGCGGCAGCGACAGCCGTACGCTGCTCAGCACCGTCAGCGCCAGATCGAACAGTTCGACCTCGACGGACGTTTCCGCCACGTCGATCCCGATCAGAGCTCCTCGGTCCGGGTTGACCGCGAGGCGGGCCCGCGGGCGTCCTCCCCGGGAGTCCTCGCGGCCGGCCTCCCGCAGGACCCCCGCCTCCAGCAGTTCGGCCACCAGATTGGCCGCGGTCGCGAACGACAGTCCCGTCGCCGCGGCGATCTCCTGCCGGCTCACCGGGCCCGGGGCGGCGAAGACACAGCGCAACGCGTCGAACCGGTTGCGTCTGCGGATGTCCTGGGCGGTGCGTTTCGCCATGGAGGTGCGCTTCCTTCCCGTCGTGCCAAGGGACGCCGTCTGCTCGCGAGCTTATTCCATGCGTTGGAAGATGAGTATTTACATGGGTTAGAAGAACTCTTAGAGTTTCGTCGCGGAGAGAGGAGCGACACATGCACCTGACCGCGCTGCCCTGCGCCCCCGAGCCCGGACGGCTGACCGAAGGACCCGTCTGGCACGCCGCACACGGCGACCTGCTGTGGGTGGACATCACCGCCGGACTCGTCCACCGCGGCGATCTGGTGGACCGCGACGACGACAGCGGGCTCCCGGATCTGCGTCTGACGACCACCGTGGGTCTCGACCGACCCGTGGGAGCCGTCGCGCCCTGCGCAACCGGCGGACTCGTCGCGGCCGCAGGAACCACCTTCCTGCGGATCGACGAGGCCGGAGCGGTGTCGGAGTTCGCGGCCCCCGCCGTGCCCGACGACGGGACGCCGAGGCGGATGAACGACGCCAAATGCGATCCCCGGGGCCGGTTGCTGGCCGGGACCATGGCGTACGACACGACCGCCGACGCGGGCGCCCTGTACCGCCTCGACCCCGACGGCACGGTGACCACAATCCTGCGGCAGGTGTCGATATCCAACGGCCTCGGCTGGAGCCCCGACGGCCGTCGGCTGTACTACGCGGACAGCCCGACGCGGCGCGTCGACGTGTTCGACTACGACGCCACGACCGGGGCCCTTTCCCACCGCCGGCCCTTCGCCGACACCGGACCCGCGGGCCTGCCCGACGGCCTGGCGGTCGACACCGAAGGGCGGGTCTGGGTCGCGGTGTGGGGGGCCGGGCAAGTCAGGGCCTACACCGCGGACGGCGAGCTGTACGCCGTCGTGACCGTTCCCGCCTCCCAGGTGTCCAGCTGCGCCTTCGCCGGCCCCGGCCTCGACCTGCTGATGATCACCACCGCCGCCGAGGGGCTGACGGCCCGGCAGCTCGCGGTCGAGCCGGACGCCGGCCGGATCTTCGTCTGCCGGCCCGGCAGCAGAGGTGTGCCGGTCCCGCCGTTCGCCGACAACCCGGCGCGCTCCCTCTCGTACTCCACCAGCCCTCACGAACCCCGAGGTTCCGTATGACGACCGTCCTGGCGCACGCACTCGCCGCGGCCCCCGTGATAGCCATCCTGCGTTCCGGATCGCCCCGCCACTTCGCCGCCACCGCCGACGCCCTCCACGAGGCGGGCATCCGGGCCATGGAGTTCACCCTGACCACGCCCGGAGTCCTGCACGCACTGCGCGAATACGCCGAGTCCAAGCCCGCCGGTACCGCCCTCGGAGCGGGAACCGTCATGACCCCGGCCGATGCCATGCGCGCCGTGGAGGCCGGCGCCACCTACCTCATCACCCCGGCCACCTGCCTGGACGTCATCAGGGAGGCCCGCCGCCTGGGCGTGCCGGTGATCCCCGGGGCCCTGACACCGAGCGAGATCGTGGCGACATGGAACGCGGGAGCCACCATGGTCAAGCTCTTCCCCGCCTCGGCCTTCGGCCCCGACTACCTGAAGGCAGTGCGGGCGCCCCTGCCCCACGTCCCCCTCGTCCCCACCGGAGGAATCGGCCTCGACCAGGCCCCCGCCTACCTCGCCGCCGGGGCGACCGCGCTCGGCATGGGTTCTCCGCTGATCGGAGACGCATGCGAGGGCGGAGACCTGGACGCCCTCCGGGAACGTGCAGCCACCCTGCTGGACGGCATCCGCTCATGAGCGCCCTCGTCACCCTCGGAGAAGCCATGGCAGTCCTGGCCACCGACCGGCCCGGTCCGCTCGCCGCCGGGACCCCGCTCCGTCTGGGATTCGCGGGTGCGGAGGCCACGGTCGCCATCGGCGTCAGCCGACTGGGCCACCAGGCGTCCTGGACCGGACGGGTCGGCGCCGACAGCGCGGGGAGGATGATCCTCGACGGGCTGCGCGGGGAGAGCGTGGACGTCACCCGCGCGCGCATCGACGACACCGCGCCGACCGGACTCATGCTGCGCGAACGCCGCACACCGGACCACACGCGCGTCACCTACTACCGTCACGGACTCGCAGGCTCGCGCCTCGCACCGCAGGACCTCGACCCCGAACGCATCGGCGCCGCCCGCATCCTGCACATCACCGGGATCACCCCCGCCCTCGGCGCCGGCCCCCGAGCCGCCGTCCGCCGCGCCGTGGACATCGCGCACGCCGCCGGCGTCACCGTCAGCCTGGACCTCAACTACCGCGCCCGGCTGTGGACCCGGCAGGAGGCCGCCGCCGAACTGGCCGATCTCGTCGCCCGCGCGGACATCGTCTTCGCCGGCCCCGACGAGGCCACCCTGATCGTCCCCGACGCGGAGCCCCTCGCCATGGCCCGCGCCCTCCTCGCCCGCGGTCCGCGCGAAGCCGTCCTGAAACTCGGCGCCCGCGGAGCCCTCGCCGCCACCCACGACGGCGAGGCAGTCCAGGACATCGTGCCGGTCACCCCGGTGGACCCGATCGGAGCCGGCGACGCCTTCGTCGCCGGATACCTCGCCGGACACCTCGACGGCGCGCCGCTCAGTGGCCGGCTCCGGCTCGCCGCGACCTGCGGGGCCTTCGCGGTGGCCGCGCCCGGCGACTGGGAGGGACTGCCCCGCCGCGCCGAACTGGACCTCCTCCACGGCGAAGACATCGTCCGCTGACCCGGGCAGCCCCCCGCCGCCCCGTCCCGCCCCACCACACGGAAGACCACCCATGAACCGATTCACAGGACGCACCGCCGTCATCACCGGCGCGTCGTCCGGCATCGGCGCGGCGAGCGCCGTACGCCTGGCCGCCGAAGGAGCCTCAGTCGTCCTCGCCGACATAGACGAGCGGGCGGGCACCGCACTCGCCCGGAAGATCCGCGAGGACGGCGGACGGGCCGAGTTCGTGCCCTGCGACGTCTCCTCCGAACAGGACTGGCGGACCCTGAAGGTCCGCACCCATCTGCTGTTCGGCTCGGCCTCCGTCGTACACAGCAACGCCTTCACCCACACGCCCGCCGCCGCGCACGAACTCGCCGGCAGCGACTGGGACCGCGACATGGCCGTCAACCTCAAGGCGCCCTACCTGGCCGTACGGACCTTCCTCGACGATCTGCGCGCCGCCCGCGGATCGTTCGTCGCCACCTCCAGCGTGCACGCGCTGTGCGGCCTGCCCGGCTATCCGGCCTACGCCGCGGCGAAGGGGGGCATGTGCGCCCTCGTCCGGCAGCTCGCCGTCGAGTACGGACCGGACGTGCGGTTCAACTCCGTACTGCCCGGGCCCATCCTCACCGAGAACTGGCAGGACGTGGACGAAGAGGGCCGCACCCTTTCGGCCCGTGCCACAGCCCTCGGTCGTCTGGGCCGCCCCGAGGAGGTGGCGGCCGCCGTCGCCTTCCTCGCGTCCGACGACGCCTCCTACATCACCGGCACCAACCTGATCGTGGACGGCGGCTGGACCGTCAAGAAGGAGTCCAAGTGAAGATCACCTCCCTGCGGACCTACCTGGTCGCCCCCCGCTGGTGCTTCCTGCGCGTGGACACCGACGCAGGCATCACGGGCTGGGGCGAGCCGGTCGTGGAGGGCCGCGCGCACACCGTCGCCGCGGCCGTCGAGGAACTCTCCGACTACCTGGTGGGGCAGGACCCCCTGCGCATCGAGGACCACTGGCAGGTCCTCACCAAGGGCGGCTTCTACCGCGGAGGCCCCGTCCTCTCCAGCGCCGTCGCGGGCATCGACCAGGCCCTGTGGGACATCGCCGGCAAGGCGCTGGGCGTACCGGTGTGGCAACTGCTCGGCGGCAAGGTCCGAGACCGGGCACGGGTGTACAGCTGGATCGGCGGAGACCGCCCGGCCGATGTCGCGCAACAGGCCGCCGCCCGCAAGGCCGAGGGGTTCACGGCCATCAAGATGAACGCCTCGCCCCAGCTGGAACTGATCGACACGCCGCAGGCCGTCCGCGACATCGTCGAACGGGTGGAGAGCGTCCGCTCGGAGGTCGGCGACGGCTTCGACATCGCCGTGGACTTCCACGGCCGCCTCACCCTCCCCATGGCGAGGCGGGTGCTCCCCCTCCTGGAGCCGTACCTT
Source organism: Streptomyces sp. WAC03905 (assembly GCF_057371075.1). NCBI lineage: Bacteria > Bacillati > Actinomycetota > Actinomycetes > Kitasatosporales > Streptomycetaceae > Streptomyces > Streptomyces sp. WAC03905. Next base: position 806,448 of record NZ_JBXYDZ010000003.1, on the reverse strand, counting down.
CCGTTCTTCGTCGAGGAACCGGTGGTTCCCGAGATGAGCGCCCACATCGGCGAGGTCGTGCGCTCCACCAGCATCCCCATCGCCACCGGAGAACGCCTCTACTCCCGGTGGGACTTCAAGCCCGTGCTCCAGCAGGGGATCGCCGTGGCCCAGCCCGACCTCTCGCACGCCGGCGGGATCTCGGAGGTACGGCGCATCGCGGCGATGGCGGAGGCCCACGACGTCTCCCTGGCACCGCACTGCCCGCTCGGTCCCATCGCGCTGGCCGCCTGCCTCCAGGTGGGCTTCGCCACCCCCAACCTGCTGATCCAGGAGCAGAGCCTCGGAATCCACTACAACGCAGGGTCGGACCTGCTGGACTACCTCACCGACCGGTCCGTCTTCCGCTACGAGGAAGGCCACGTCGCCCTGCTCACCGCACCCGGACTGGGCATCGACGTCGACGAGAAGGCCGTCGAACGCGCCGCCGCGACCGGCCATCGCTGGCGCAACCCGGTGTGGCGGCGGGGCGACGGCTCCCTCGCCGAATGGTGAGGCGTTAGACCCCCGCACGGTCCGGGCACGCCGGTCGCCCGGGCGTCAGGAGGTCAAGGCCTCCAGCCGCTGTCGGGTGGCCGGGCCGTAGACCCCCGCCGGGTCGCCGCGAACGCCGTACTTCGCCTGAAAACGCCGTACCGCGTCGTCGAGGTGCTGGTCGTAACGTCCGGGCAGGGGAAGGGACCACAACCCCAGCTGTGCGAGACGCCGCTGCAGATCGACGACCTGCGGCCCGGAGTCGTGGCGGCGCAGCGTCGGCTTCTCGGAAGGCGCCGCCGACGACGGGGGAGGAGGCGGCACAGTGCTCGGGCTGCCCGACTGCTGCCCGACGGCCGGCGGCGCGTCCGTCCCCGTGGGCGTGCCCGTGGAATGCGCGGACGGCGCCGCCGAGGGTGCACGCACCGGGCTGCTCCCGGCGGTCGACGGGGTGCGCCGAGGCGGGCTCGGGGGCGGTGCGGGAGATCGTGACACCCCGGGCGGCGGGCTCGGCTCGTCCTCCACGTCGAGTACGTCGAGCCGGCTGGCGGGCGCGTGCGCCGTCGCACCCCCGGATTCCTGGCTCCGGACGAAGGCGTACGTACCCGCGATGGCCGCTGAGCCGATCAGGGTGGCGAGGGCCGCGGTGACGCGCAACGGACGGCGCTGCTTCGCGGGCCGGTGCGCCCGGTGGCCCGTCGGCCTGCTCATGACAACGGGCTGGTCGAAGGCGTGCCCGCCGGGCGGTGGGCCGCCGTCGTGCACGGCGTGCGCCACGACCCACGACACCGTGCCGGCGGTCACGGTGGTCGGTTCGCCCGTCTGTGAGGGTTCGTGCGGGGCGATGTACGGCCTGACCCAGTCGCGGTCGAACTGCGCCGGGACGGTGGCCCACCCCGCGCGCCCGTCGTGGTGCGCGGGGCCGCAATCACAGCGCAGGGGGTCACCGCAACGAGGACAGAAGGGGGTGCTCACCAAACTCCAGTCGCTGTTCCGGAAAAGCAGAATGAGCCCTCCGTGCTTCACGCCGTACGGCCCTTGCATTGCCGGGGCCCCGTACGCAGACGGTGCTCCCGAAGGTCGCCCGCTGTGGACGACGAGGTGATGAAGGAGGGGGTGATCGGTGAATCTACTGTGTGTGAAGGTGCTGAATCCAGCCCGGCGGATGCCTGATTGATAACGATCGGCTACATGTGCGGTCCGGGTTGCGCCGGGCCCCTCCCCCGAGCCCCGACAGGAGCCCGTGTCGTGAACTGTTCGACCTTCTGTCAATAAGACGGGCCATCACGACCCAAGCGGGCCTTGGGGTACCGGCGGGTTCCGTGAGCAGTCGCGCAAGATCGTCAGTGTTGACTTCCTTGCGTGAATGTCCGATTCTGTTCGGTGCGGGGTGGGCGCCGTCGTCATGCTCGAGGCGCGCCGGCCGGTGCGAGCAACTTTGCGCTGCCCTCGATTCCCAGGCCGGTGGCAGGTGAAATGAAAACCGGAGCTCTCGTTATGGATAACTCCGGAAACTCGCCCTGCCCGAAAATTCGGCCGATGCATTTTCCGAGGATGCTCTCCCGAACTTTCGCCGCCAAGAACTATTGAGATGTGTGTCGTGTCCTGAACAATAGGGCGACTCTCCCTCCCCATCGAGGATGTCCTACGTGTCGACAAACCACCCCTCCGTTGTGAGTCGCATGACCGACCAGCAACTGTGTGACACCATCCGCGCCGCGGGCCCGGCCGCCCCGACGGCCGAGACCGAGCTGCGCCGACGCCATGGCCCGAGGGTCTCCGCCTTCGCCCGCATCGCCGCGGACGGCGACCCGCTGCCGGCCCGGCGTGCCGCGGACCGTGCGATCGGGCGGTTCATCGACGGGCTGGGCACCACGACCGACACCGTGGACCGTCCCCCTCGCCTGTCGCTGCTGGCACTGGTGGCGGAGGCCATGCCCCCCGCACCGTCCGCGGCTTCCGGGGCGGAGCCCGACGAACGGGCCGTGCGACCGGCCGGGGTCGTACCCGGGGCGTCGACCGGCGCCGCCGATGCCCCGCCGGACCCGGGCCTCCAGTCGTTCGTCCGCAAAGGATTCGCGACCCTGCCGCCCCGCACGCAGGCGGTCCTGTGGCATTCCGTGGTCGAACGGGAGCCGGACGAGGACGTCGCGACGATCACCGGTGACCGGCCCGACGCGGTACCGGACCTGGCCCACCGCGCACTGGCCGCCTGGCGGGACGCCTTCCTGCTGGTTCACCTGCAGGCCCGGGCCAACCCGCATTGCCGCGAGTACGCGCGCATGCTCGATGCCGCTGCGGTGCGCGCCGACGTCCGGGAGAACCCGGACCTGACGCTGCACGTCGAGGACTGTCCCGGGTGCGCTGCCGCGCTGCGCGGCCTGGTCGCCCTCTGCGACACCCCCGGCCCGTTGCTGGCCGGCTCCCTGTTCGGTCCTGCCGGCGTCCTCCACGCATCCGCCGCATCCCGCGACGCCGCGGGCCCGGACGCCGAGGACACCATTCCCCTCCCCGTCGCGGCTGCGACCCCACGCCGGCCGAAGCCCCCTGCCCGCGACCGGAAGCCCTCCGGCTGGAAGCCGGACGCGCGGGTGCTCCTCGTCGCGGCGGCCTTGATCACGACGGCGGCGCTCGCCTTCGTCGTCCCTGCGGCCTGGGAGCCAGAGCCACCCACCGCGGCTCAAGGGCAGCCCCCGGGGGCGGACATCGAGGCGGGCGGCGCGGGGTCCCCCGCTCCGTCGGCGAGCAGGGCGCGCCCTTCCGTATCCGCCCCACCCCATCGTTCCCCCAGCGCGTCTCCCTCCGCGACGGGCCCGTCGCCCGGTGACGGGCCCACACTCGGCCCCACTCCGACGACGGACCCCGCGACGACCGATCCCGTACGGCCCTTCCGGGCGTCCGCCTACGTTCCGGCCGTCAATTCCGCCACCGGCCTGTGCCTGGACGTCCGCGGCGGCACCTTCTCCAACGGCGTCGACGTGATCACCGCACGCTGCCGCGCCGGGGCCCAGGCGCAGCAGTGGCATCTGGACGACAAGGGCCTCCTGCGCAATGCCGCCAACCCGGCCTACTGCCTGGACGCACGCGGTTCCGCAGCGGACGGCGTAGGCATCTGGTCGTGCTCGGCGTTCGGCCGTGCCGAGGGCGACAACCTGGTGTTCTCCACCGATGCGACCGGACGCATCAAGCCCCGGGTGGCACCCGGCTACGCCGTGACGTCCGGGGGCGGTGAGCCCGGAGCACCCGTCACCTTCGGCCGCACCGGTCCGTCGGCGGAACAGCGCTGGAACGAACCCGCCGGGCAGACACCTTGACTCAGTAGTCCAACAATTTCAGACAGGTTCCGATAGAAACCAACGCCCGCGAGGGGGCCTGCCGCGCGCCTGCGGCGGCGGCGTTCCGTGCGGCCCCTCGGCCTGCGCTACAGCCGTTCTGCCCGGGCCGATGCCCGCCCGGCAGCACCGCCGCCCCGGGGCGGCGGCGGAGGTCACAGGGGTGCATCAATCCGAAACCCATGGTTCACACTGTTGACTTATGGCGGAAACGGCGCTTGTCTCTGTTGCATCAAGTTTGAAAACGGCTGACTGTGGCGGATTCCCCCAGGGGATCGTCTGCGGGGACTCGTCCGCCCAGGTCGGGCACCCCCTCCCTCGAGAGTCTCCAGGGACCCTCAGCACCGCGGCGCTCACGACGGCAGCCGGACCGAACCCACCCCATCGCACGTGCCCCACTGGTCGCTCGCGACCCGCTCAAGCAAAGGGATCGACATGCTCACTCACCACCACCGCCGCCCGGTAGCGGCCGCGGCCCTGAGCCTGGCCACCATGCTCGTCCTTGCCTCGTGTTCCAGTGGTCAGGAGACGACCGGAAGCTCCGCGGACGTCGGGAAGGTCGACGGGAAGATCTCCCTGACCTACCTGCAGAAGCAGGGCGACCAGGAGTACTTCATCGGCGAGGCCGCCGGCGCGAAGGCGAAGGCGAGTGAGCTCGGGATCGACCTGAAGGTGGTGAACCTGGGCAACGACGCCAACAAGACCGTGAGCGAGGCCCAGGCGGCCATCTCGCAGAAGAGCAACGGGCTGATCGTGGTCGTTCCCGACCCGGCCGTGGGGCCGCAGGTCGTACAGCTGGCGAAGACCGGCAAGGTGGCCCTCCTGACGTCGGACGACCAGATCTGCAGCACCGGCCCCGACCCCTCCGCCTGCGGCCCCGACGACCTGGTGCCCCGCATCGGTTTCAGCGGCCAGCAGATGGGCGGCGAGGTCGGCAAGCGGGCCGCCGAAGAGTTCAAGAAGGCCGGCTGGAACCCGGCGGAGACGCGCACGATATCGGCCTGGAAGCAGGACGTCACCGTATGCACCGACCGCGTCAATGCCGCGAAGAAGGCGTTCGCGGAAGCCGCGGGCACGCCGGTGCAGAACATTGACGTGCCGACCGACAACTCCCCGACGGGCGCACAGGACAAGATCGCCGCGACCATCACCGCCAACGCCTCCGTGAAGCACTGGGTGGTCTGGGGCTGCAACGACGAGAACGTCCAGGGCGGTGTCACCGCCCTGGAGAACGCCGGCTTCACGGCCGACAACGTGATCGGCGTCGGCCTCGGCGCCTACCTCGCCTGCAAGAACTGGAGCTCCGGCAAGCCGTCCGGCATGAAGGCAGCACTCTTCATCAACGGCAAGGACGTCGGCGCCCTGGCGGTGCAGACGATGTTCGACAAGCTCAAGGACGGCAAGGACTTCCCCAAGGAGGCCTTCGCCCCCACGAAGATGGTCGACGCCTCCAACTGGAAGGAAGCGGGCGTCACCTGCGGCTGAGCCCGCGCCCGGGACCAGGACGGGTACGGCCCGCCGCATCGGCGAGGCCGTACCCGCCATCCGCCCGGACCACCACCGCCGACCAGCAGCGTCGCTGGAACGAATGCCCCACGTAACCCCAGCTTGCGAGGCCCCCATGACCACAGCAGGTACAGAGCCACCCGCCCCCGCCCGGGATTCCGGCGAAGAGGTCTCCGTCGAGAACATCACCAAACGGTTCGGCGCGGTACAGGCGCTCAGCGGCGTCACGCTCACCTTCCCCCGGGGCCGGGTGACCGCCCTCATGGGAGAGAACGGAGCGGGCAAGTCGACCCTGCTGAAGATCCTCACCGGTGACCACCAACCCACCGAGGGAAGCATCCTCTGGGACGGACGCCCGCGGACCCTGTCCTCGCCCCACGACGCCCACAAGGCCGGGATCCGCATCATCCCCCAGGAGCCCGAGATCATCCCGCATGTCTCGGTCGCCGAGAACGTGTACGCGGGGGCCCTGCCGCGCACCGCCCTGCGCCGCCTCGACCGCGCGGAGCTGCGCCGCCGCATCACCGCGGACCTGGCCAGGCTCGGATTCGAGAAGGTCATCCACCCCGATCAGCTCGGTTCAGAACTCACCCCCGCACAGCGCCAGTTGGTCGAGATCCTGCGGGCGCTGACCGGTGAGGCCAAAGTCATCGCCTTCGACGAGCCCACCTCCTCCCTCTCCGAGAACGAGGTCGAAGCGCTCTTCGCCCTGATCGACCGGCTCAGGGACCAGGGCATCGCCGTCATCTACGTCTCCCACCGCATGAAGGAGATCTTCCGCCTCGCCGACCGCATCGCCGTCCTGCGCGACGGCACCGTCGCCGGCGTGCTGGAGGCCCGCAACACCAGCGAGGGGGAGGTCGTCCGCCTGATGGTGGGCCGTGACCTGTCCTCCCTGTTCGTACGCCAGGACGTCGCCCGCGACGAGGTGGTCCTGCAGTTGGAGGGCGTCACCACGGACGACGTCAGCGAGATCGACCTCCAGGTCCGGGCCGGAGAAGTCGTCGCCCTGGCCGGGCTCATGGGAGCCGGACGGTCCGAGCTGGCCCTCGCCCTCGCCGGCGACCGGCCCATCCGATCGGGCCGCGTCTGCGTGAACGGCCGTCCCCTGCGTCTGCGCGGCCCCCGCGACGCGATCCGCGCGAGCATCGGCCTCGCCCCCGAGGAGCGCAAGGCCCAGGCGCTGTTCCTCCACCGCTCGATCCGGGACAACACCTCTCTGGTGAGCCTGGAGCGCCTGCGCCGCTGGCGCTTCGTCCAGAGCCGCCAGGAAAAGGCGGTGGCGCAGGACTTCTCCGACCGGCTGCGGGTGCGCACCCCCTCGATCGAACACGAAGTGCGCAAACTGTCGGGCGGCAACCAGCAGAAGGTCGTGCTCGCCCGGTGGCTGCTGCGCAAGCCCAAGGTCCTGATCCTGGACGAGCCGACGCGCGGGATCGACATCGGAGCCAAGGCCGAGATCTACCGCATCATCGCCGACCTCGCCCGCGAGGGGGTCGCCCTGCTGGTGATCTCCTCCGAACTCCCCGAGGTCCTGGGGCTCGCCGACCGGATCGTCGTGATGCAGAACGGCCGCATCACCGGCGAACTCGACCGGTCGCAAGCCACGGAGGAAGCCATCCTCAACCTCGCCATGGCCGACGACCTCGCCCCCGTCGCATCCGACCGACCGCTCACCGACTCCGCCGATGGAGACGCTCGATGACCACCACCCAGACGCCGGCCACCACCGAGAGCCTCCCCGCCCCGGAGCGGAAGACCGCAGGAACCCTGCTCTCCTCGCTCGGAGGGCAGAACCTGAGTCTGATCGGCGCCCTCGTCCTCGTCCTGGCCCTGTTCGGGTTCCTGAACGACAACTACCTCAGCCTCGCCAACATCCAGGTCATCGGCGAGGCCGCGACCATCACCGGTCTGCTCGCCATCGTGCAGACCGTCGTGATCATCTGCGGTGGCCTCGACATCTCCGTCGGCTCCCAGGCCGGCCTGGCCTCCGTCGTGAGCGCCATGGTCTTCACGTCCGGCGGATCCAACCCCTACCTCGGGATGGCCGCCGCCATCGGCATCGGCATCCTCGTCGGCGTGGTCAACGGAGTGGCCATCGTCTACGGCCGGGTCAACCCCACCATCGCCACGCTCGCGGGTCTGGCCGCCTACAAGGGCGTCGCCCAGCTCATCTCCGGCGGCCGCGCGCAGGGCTACGTGCTCAACGACCCCTTCTTCGTGTTCCTCGGCCGGGGAAAGATCGCCGGGGTGCCGGTCATGATCTGGATCCTGGTGGTCGTGGCCCTCGCCGTGCACGTCATGCTGAAGTACACCGACATCGGCCGCAACGTCTACGCGATCGGTGGCAACGACACCGCGGCGCGCCTGGCGGGCATCAACATCAACAAGTACCTGGTGGCCGTCTACGCACTCATCGGTGTGGTCGCGGCGGTCGCGGGCATCCTGCTGACAGCGCGGACCGGCTCGGGGCAGCCCGTCTCGGGAAGCGAGGGCCTCGAACTCAAGGCCATCACCGCAGCCGCGCTGGGCGGATGTGCGCTCAAGGGCGGCAAGGGCGGCATCGGCGGCACCCTCCTCGCCGTCGCACTCCTCGGCGCGCTGGAGAACGGACTGACCGTCGAGGGCATCAACACCTTCTGGCAGAACGTCGCCCAGGGCGCCCTCCTCGTGGCCGCGGTCGTCATCCAGCAGCGCCGCAGCGGCGAACGGGCTGTCGGCCTGCCCCACTGACACGGGGCACGCGCGACGGCCGTACGGCACGGCCGATCCGGCGAGGCCCGCCCCTTGCGGGGAGGGCCTCGCCGGCTGAGGGACTGATCGGGACCGAAACGCGATCGGATCACACGACGGCAATACGGATCGGAACAGGCATTCGGCACGCACCGCCGCCATTCGCCACCATCGCTCCCGCGGACAAAAAGCGGGCAACCCCTCACCTGGGCTGGCCGACGGATACGCCGTCCGCCAAATACACCCTCCGATATGTAAGTTCGGAGGAGAGCCTGCGAACCACTTGCCCAACCGTAATGGATGCAGTGTACAATTGATCTCTGTCCGGAATTCGCTAGAGATCAATGGGTGGGACTGTGACGGATTCGGCACCGCTGGCGGCTCAGCGGCGAGAAGTCATCCTCGAAACCGTGCGCCGCAAGGGGGCGGTGCGAGTTGCCGCGCTCGTGGAGCAGCTCGGCGTGTCCGACATGACCATCCGCCGCGACCTGGACGTGCTCGCGAGGACCGGGTCGGTGGAAAAGGTGCACGGCGGCGCGGTGAGCACCTCGGGCACCACGTGCGACGAGCCCGGCTTCGAGACCAAGTCCACCCTCAAGTCGGCTGCCAAGGCCGCCGTCGCCGAAGCGGCCGCCCAACTGGTCCAGCCCGGAAGCGTCGTGGCGATCTCCGGTGGAACGACGACGTACGCCGTCGCCCACCGTCTGCGCGACATCGCGAACCTGACCGTGGTGACCAACTCCCTGCCCGTCGCGGAGCTGCTGCGGTCGTTCGGGACGGAAGACGGCGCCGCGGCCCCGACCCTGCTGGTCACGGGCGGAGCACCCACCAAGTCCGCTTCCCTGGTCGGGCCGTTGGCGGACCAGGCGATCCGCTCGCTGCAGGTCGACCTCCTCATCGTCGGCGCCCACGGCGTTTCCGAGCGCGCCGGCGTGACCACCCCGAACCTCGCGGAGGCGGAGACCAACCGCACGCTGATCTCCGCCGCGAACCGGCTGGCCGTGGTGGCCGACCACAGCAAGTGGGGCGTCGTCGGGCTGAGCCGGTTCGCCGAGCTGTCCGACATCGACTACTTCGTGTCCGACCAGGGACTCGCCGAGGAGGCGCGCACCGTCCTCGGTGAGCAGGTCGGCCGGCTGATCCTGGCGGACACGCACAGGGCGTGAAGCGACGAGCGGGCACCCACGGCCGGAGAACCGCCCGGCAGGGAGGTCCGGCAGGTCGGTCCGCGGGTCACCGACTTCCGTCGCCGACGTCCGGAGCGATGCCGGACCCTCGGGCAACCGGCGGTGCGACGCGGTGCGCAACGCATCCGTGCCACCAGGACCCCCATGGACAAGTGTTTCGGTGACCTGGGCGCCGGCGCCTGCTGCACGGCGGGTGCGGTGTCCCCGGCGGTCCGCGCGGAGACCGTCGACAGCGAGGTGCAACTCTCTGCGCGGGCGGATCGTGGCGGTCCGGCCCCGTTCGGCCCTGGCACGGCGTTAATGCCTCCGCCTCGGCAGGCGGTACGCAGGCGGTGCCGGGCTGCCGCACCGGCCTGCCGCACCGGCCCGTGCGCGCCTCACGTACCGCCGGGAGCAGTGCGGACACCGCCGTGACCCCGTCCGTCGTCCGCCCGGGGCGCATCGCTGCCCTGCATTCCTTGCGAGTCCGAGCGGCATTTCTGCACCAATTGCGGAGGGCCGATAAGCGGCCCGAAATCCGCGAAATTGTCGGGCACTTGAAGCCTCGGGCGGCCTTCGCCATGTATGCGCCGACACCTCTTGGCCAGATATGCGGAATGGCGTTATGGTCCGCCGTACGGTCGAGCAACAGGAAAGCGGGGAACGAACCCCGGATACGAACGCGCGGATGACTCCCATCTCACCCCGTCCCGCCCGCGCCGACCGTTCGGCCGCAGTGCCCCCACCCCCTACCTCGGCAAGGAGCCACGCCATGCCCGCCGCCATACGGCTGTCGCCCGCCCGCCGCCCCACCCGCCTCCTCACCGTCTGCACCAGCGCCCTGCTCGCTGCCGGCCTGGCCGCCGCTTCCCCGGCAGCCGCCGCCGATTCCGTGTCGTACGACTTCGAGTCCCCCTCCCAGAAGCTGCCGTTCATGGCGATCAACGGCTTCGGCCGCGTCCTCGTCGGACCCGCACCCGGCGGGAAGCCGGGGCAGGCCGCGCGAGTGAACATCCCCAACGACGGACGCTCGTTCAAGTCCGAACTGGTCATCAAGGGACTGGACGCGGGCAGTCATCGCTTCGGCTTCGCCAACTACCTCCCCGCCGACTGGCAGGAACGGGACCTCGACACCATCGTCGCCCAGTGGTTCAGCACCCAGGACGACGGCGGCGGCATCAAACCCGTCGTCGCCCTCTCGGTCCACGGGGGCAACTGGCAGCTGAAGGTGCACTGGATGAGCGGCGGCGAGATAGAGGAGACCGTCATCCCGCTCGGCGCTGCGCGTCCGGGCCATTGGAACCGGTGGACCTTCGACATCACATGGTCCGCCCCCGGCAGGCCCGGCTCGATCACCATCGTGCGGGACGGCGTCACCGTGGGTTCCCACCAGGGCGCCAACAACTACCACCGCGGCGATCCGCCGCACTTCAGGATCGGCGCCTACCGCCCCAACTGGCGCCCCGAGAAGGGGCCGGAGAAGCGGGTCGGAGCGTCCGAGGCGGTCCTCTTCATCGATGACATCGTCATCACCAGCACGACCGCCGGTTCCCGCCCCGAGGCCCGTGCGAGCGGACCCGGTGGCGAAGCCTCGCCCTCGCCGTCCCCGACGCTGTCGCTCGGCTCGACCCCCACAGGCTCGCCCTCGAGCGCCTCTCCCGCCCCGTCCGTCGACGCGCCCGCCGGAAGCGAAGCCGCTCCCGGTGGCACGGCGCACGCGGCGCGGACCGGCGCCACCGCGCAGGGGAGCGGCCGGACCGCCGTCGTCGGAAGCGCTGTGGGCGGCGCCGCGATCCTGGCAGGCGGCGCATTCGCCCTGCTGCGGCGGCGCAACGCGAAGGGCGCGACGCGCAGAGCGCACCGCCGGGCACGCACGTGACGGGACCACCCGTTGACTTTAGTTGATTTCTGTTTACTCTTGTCGATGTACGGCTAGCGACAGCGCCGTACCGTACTCCGAGAGACGGGCACGTTTCCGTGAAGAGAACCTCGACGAAGCTCGCGGACGGCCGCGAACTGATCTACTACGACCTCGATGAGAGCGCCGAACGCGACACGGTCGACCGGCGTGCACTGGAGTCCGTCGACAGTCATCCGGAGCTGCGCCTGGACCTGGCGACGGGGGACTGGGTCACGATCGCCTCGCACCGCCAGGGACGCGTCCACCACCCGCCGACCGACGCGTGCCCCTTGTGCCCCTCCGGGGACGGACGCCACAGCGAGATACCGGCCGCGGACTACGACGTGGCCGTGTTCGAAAACCGCTTCCCCTCCCTGGCCGGACGCGCCGGACGCTGCGAAGTCGTGTGTTTCACGCCCGAACACGGAGCGAGCTTCGCCGATCTGAGCGAGGACCGCGCCCGCCTCGTACTCGAAGCCTGGACGGACCGCACCGAGCGGCTGTCGTCCCTTCCCGGAGTCGAGCAGGTGTACTGCTTCGAGAACCGCGGCGCGGAGATCGGCGTCACCCTCGCGCACCCGCACGGACAGGTCTACGCCTTCCCCTTCGTCCCTCCGCGCACTGCCAAGATGATCGCCGTCGCCGACACGCACCGGGCCGTCACCGGCGGAAACCTCTTCGAGGACCTGCTGGCCGAGGCCCGGGCCGCCACCTCACGCGTGGTCCTGGCCGGGAAGCACTGGACGGCCTTCGTCCCCTACGCCGCCCGCTGGCCGTACGAGGTGCACCTCTACCCTCACCGCCGCGTCCCCGACCTCACCCACCTCACACAGGCCGAACGCACCGAGTTCCCCGGGATGTACCTGGAGCTGCTGCGCCGGTTCGACCGGCTGTTCCGCGAGGAAGGGCGAACCACGCAGGCGGCCCCCACTCCCTACATCTCCGCCTGGCACCAGGCACCCAGGACCGGGGGAGAGGAACTCGCCCTGCACCTGGAGCTGTTCACCGTGCGCAGGTCCGCGGGCAAGCTCAAGTTCCTCGCCGGGGTCGAATCCGGCATGGACTCCTTCGTCAACGACGTGACCCCGGAGGCCGCCGCCGCGCGACTGCGAGAGGTCGCGTCATGAGCCGCTACCTGGTGACCGGGGGAGCCGGATACATCGGCAGCGTCGTCGTCGACCACCTCCTCGCGGACGGCCACCGCGTGACGGTGCTCGACGACCTGTCGACCGGCGTGCACCAAGCCGTCCCGGCCGGAGCCGAGTTCGTCCGCGGCGGTCTCGCACACGCCGCCGCCCTCCTGTCCGCCGACTACGCCGCCGTCCTGCACTTCGCAGGCTCCTCACAGGTGGCCGAATCCGTACGGGACCCGGACAAGTACTGGCGCAACAACGTGACCGGTTCGCTGGAGCTGATGGCCGCCATGCGGAACGCGAACGTGCGCACCCTGGTCTTCTCCTCCACCGCCGCGGTCTATGGCGAACCCGCAGAACTGCCGATCGCCGACGATGCCCCCACGCTGCCCACCAACCCCTACGGCGCGACCAAACTGGCCGTGGACCACCTGATCACCGGCGAGGCCGCCGCCCACGGGCTGGCCGCCGTGTCCCTGCGCTACTTCAACGTCGCAGGAGCGTACGCGGGCCGCGGCGAGCGCCACGAACCCGAGTCGCACCTCATCCCCCTCGTCCTCCAAGTGGCCCTGGGGCGCCGCCCGCACATCGACGTCCACGGCGACGACTACCCCACCCGCGACGGCACCTGCGTACGCGACTACATCCACGTCGCCGACCTCGCCGAGGCCCACCTCCTGGCACTGGAGGCAGCACGCCCCGGCGAGCATCTGATCTGCAACCTGGGCAACGGCGAAGGCTTCACGGTCCGGGAGGTGATCGACTCCGTACGACGGGTCACGGGCCGGACGATCCCCGAAATCGTCCGCCCCCGCCGCCCCGGCGACCCGGCGGTACTGGTCGCCTCCGCGGCCCGCGCGCGCGAGCGCCTCGGCTGGCGCCCCAGCCGCCCCGACCTGGACGCCATCGTCGCCGACGCCTGGGCCTTCGCGCGCGAGGTGACCGCATGAAAGAGGACTTCCGACGCATCTACGGCGCCCACCCGGAGGGGGTCTGGGCGGCGCCCGGCCGGGTCAACCTGATCGGAGAACACACCGACTACAACGACGGTTTCGCGCTGCCCATCGCCATCCCCCAGAGCACCCTCGTCGCGGCAAGGAAGCGACAGGACGGCCGGCTCCGGCTGCACAGCGCCCAGGGGGACGGCCCCGTCCTCGACCTCCGCGTCACCCAGCTGACCCCGGGAGCGGTCACCACCTGGGCCGCGTACCCGGCAGGGGTCGTCTGGGCGCTGCGCGAAGCCGGGCACCGGCCCGGGGGCGCCGACCTCCACATCGACAGCACGGTGCCCGTCGGCGCCGGCCTTTCGTCCTCCGCCGCCCTCGAGTGCGCGGTCGCCTTCGCCTACAACGACCTCTACGAGCTGAACCTGAGCGCACCCGCCCTCGCGCTGATCTGCCAGCGCGCGGAAAACGGCTTCGCCGGCGTGCCGTGCGGGGCCATGGACCAGCTGGCCTCCGCGTGCTGCACCGCCGGTGCGGCCCTGCACCTCGACATCCGCGCCGGCGCCCACGAGCAGGTCCCCTTCGCCCCGGAGGCCCAGGGCCTGAGCCTGCTGGTCGTCGACACCCGCGTGAAGCACGACCTCGGCGACGGCGCGTACGCGGCCCTGCGGACCGGGTGCGAGCGGGCCGCCCGCCTGCTCGGGCTGGAGGCACTGCGCGACCTCACCCCCGCGGACCTGCCCCGGGCGGGGCAAGCCCTTCCGGCCCGGCTGGTGCCCCTGGTCCGGCACGTAGTGAAGGAGAACGCACGGGTCACCCACGCCGTCTCCCACCTACGAGCCGGACAACTGGCGGCGCTGGGGCCGATCCTCACCGACGGCCACGCATCGCTGCGCGACGACTTCAGGGTCTCCTGTGCCGAAAGCGACCTCGTCGTGGACACCGCCCTGGCCCATGGAGCCCTCGGAGCACGCATGACCGGAGGCGGATTCGGTGGTTCCGTCATCGTGCTGGCGGAACAGGGCCGGGCGGAAGGGATCGGCACCGCCGTCACCACCGCGTTCCGCGCGGCCGGATACCAAGTTCCCCACCTGTTCCCGATCACCCCGGCCGCGGGCGCCGGACGCATCTCATGAGAACGCGGTAAGAACGCGGTAAGGGCGACGCCCGGCGACTAGACTGTTCGTTCGTGAGGAATTCCGTCTGACTTTGACGGCGCCACGCCTGACGCGCAGAGGAGCGGGACGAGAATCGTGACCGAAGCAGCCCGCCTCGCACCCCAGCGCAGAGCGCTCATCCTCGACATCGTGCGCCGCGACGGCGCGGTGCGCGTGGCCGACCTCGTGGAACAGCTGGGCGTCTCGGACATGACCATCCGCCGGGACCTCGACGTGCTCGCCCGGACCGGGTCCCTGTCGAAGGTGCACGGGGGCGCCATCAGCGCCTCCGTCACCACCGCGGACGAACCGCCCTTCGAGACGAAAGCCGGCCTGGAGTCACGTGCCAAGGCCGCGGTGGCCGAGGCCGCCTCCGCCCTGGTGAAACCGGGCAGCGTCGTCGCCATCTCCGGCGGTACGACGTCGTACGCGGTGGCCGCCCGGCTCCGGGACGTACCGGCCCTCACGGTGGTGACCAACTCCCTGCCGGTCGCCCAACTGCTGCGACCCACCGGCGCCGAATCCGGCCCGACGGCTCCCACGCTGCTCCTGACCGGCGGCGCGCCCACCAAGTCGGCCTCTCTCGTCGGACCCCTCGCCGACCAGGCGCTGCGCTCCCTCCAGGTGGACCTGCTCATCATCGGCGCCCACGGGGTGTCCGAACGGGCCGGGGCGACGACGCCGAACCTGGCGGAAGCCCAGACCAACCGTGCTCTGATCGAATGCGCCACTCAGGTGGTCGTGGTCGCCGACCACACCAAGTGGGGCGTCGTGGGTCTCAGCCGGTTCATCGCGCTCTCCGAGATCGACTACTTCGTCTCCGACGACGGCCTCGACCCCGAGGCGTGCTCCGTCCTGCGCGATTCGGTCGGACAGCTGATCCTGGGCACCACCCAGCCCTGAGGCCGGCAGGGATTTCAGCTCCGGCAGAGCCCTCAGGCAGGATCGAGCGCCTGGATCTCGTCGAGGTGGTTCTCGACCCAGTACCGCAACTGCGCCAGGGGCTCCGCCACACTGTGTCCGAGCGCCGTGAGCGCGTACTCGACGTGCGGTGGCACCGCCGGATACACGGTCCGGTCGACGAACCCCTTCTCCTCCAGGCGCCGCAGTGTACTGGTCAGCACCTTCGGGCTGACGCCCTCCAGTCGGCGCAGCAGGGCACCGAAGCGCTGCGGGCCGTCTCCCATGGCGCCGATGGCCAGCGCGGACCACTTGTTGGCCAGGAGGTCGAGCACCTCGCGGCAGGGGCACTGCGCCGCGTAGACATCGTGATGGTCGTGCCGCTCCGACGTGCAGCTCATGACCATGGCGTCCACTCTCCTCCGGTGCGTCTTCCACCTCGATGCTTCCCAATGGGAAGTAGCCTCCCTTGCAGGTTACTACGTCCCCAGGGGTACCGTCCCGAACGGGTCGCAAGCTCAGGGGGCACCCCCGGATCAGGACCCCGGACAGCCCTTGTCAGGACCCGTGGCGAAGAAGACCTTCACGAGGAGAAGCGAGATGAACGAGATGCCGCACGACACGATGCGGGCGGTGGCCTTCCGCGAGAGCCTGCCGGTCGATAACGGCAACAGCCTGGTCGACGTCGAGCTGCCCGTTCCGCAGCCCGGCCCGCGCGACCTCCTCGTCAGGGTCGAAGCCGTCGCGGTCAATCCGGTCGACTACAAGGTCCGCCGCAACAGCGACCCGGGCGGTCGGCCCAAAGTCCTGGGCTGGGACGCCGCCGGCACCGTCGTCGCCGTCGGCGACCAGGTCGAACTGTTCGCGGTGGGCGACGAGGTCTACTACGCCGGCGCGATCGACCGCCCGGGCACCAACGCCCAGTACCACGTCGTCGAGGAGAGCATCGTCGGACCCAAGCCGGCCACCCTCTCCTTCACCGACGCCGCGGCCCTCCCGCTGACCTCCCTCACCGCCTGGGAAGGCCTTTTCGAACGGCTCGGCCTGCGCGAGGGGGAAGCCGGTCGCGAAACCGGCACGCTGCTGGTGACCGCGGCCGCCGGCGGCGTAGGCGCCATGGTGGCGCAACTGGCCCGCGCCCTCACCGACCTGACGGTGATCGGCACCGCTTCGCGGCCCGAGACCGCCGAGTTCGCACGCCGGATGGGCGTCACGCACACCGTCGATCACCACGACCCGCTGCCGCAGCAGGTGGCCGAGATCGCCCCCGGCGGCCTGGACCACGTCTTCAGCACGGCCGGTACCGACCGCAACCTCGCCGCCTACGCGGACATGCTCAAGCCCTTCGGCGGGATCGTCGCCATCGACGACTTCGGCCCCGTGGAGATCGGGCTCCTGAAGTCCAAGAGCATCTCCTTCCACTGGGAGCTGATGTTCACCCGGTCGCTGCACCGCACCCCCGACCGGGCGCGACAGCACCACATCCTCACCCGCATCGCCGGGCTCGTGGACCGGGGCGCCCTCACCACGACCGCCACCACGGACCTGGGCACCATCACCGCAGCCCACCTGCGCGAAGCCCACCGGATCCTGGAATCCGGCAGCGCCATCGGCAAGATCACCCTCACCGGCTTCTGAACAGGCGACCAGACTCACACACCGCGCCCCCGGCGCCGTCGACCCGAGGAGAAGAACCATGACCGTCCGCCCGCACCCGCTCGTCGCCCTCGCACGCGTGCGCGCGAAACCAGCACGACGCGAAGCCCTCCAGGACGCCCTGGCCGCACTGGTCGAACCCTCCCGCGCCGAGGACGGGTGCCTCGACTACACGCCCTTCGAACTGCTCGAGGAGCCCGGAACCTTCTACGTCCGCGAGACCTGGGCCGACCAGGCAGCCCTCGATTTCCACATGGCAACGCCCCACTTCCAGGCCTTCGCAGCACGCTTCGAGGAACTCCTGGCGGAGCCGATCCGGCTGATCCCGCTGCGCGAGCTTCCCACCACTGTCACCGCCACAGCCGACCCGGCCTGACGGCCACCGGGCCCGCCCGTCACGGGCGGGCTCCCTCACCCCAGCAAGCCGAGGAGATCCCATGCCTCGCACCGACCACCTCACCCCAGCCGCCCTCCGCTCCCACAAGGGCACCCCGTGCGTCCACCGCTACGAGCTCGCCGCCGACATCACCGCCCCACGCCTGCTGCGGCCCTGGATCACGGCCCGGCTCGCCGGGTGGCACCTTCACGGCCTGAGCGACGACCTCGTTCTGATCGCGAGCGAACTGGCCACCAACGCGGTGCGCCACGGCGGCACACCCGCCCGGGTCACCCTGGCCCTGCGGTGTCCCGGCAACGGCCGCCGAGTGGTCCGGCTGGAGGTCGAGGATTCCGGCCCGGGCTTCGACCCGCTCTCCCATCCGCACGCGGTCCGCGCCGAGAGCCTTACGGGTCGCGGCCTGCTGCTGGTGGACACCCTGAGCAGCGCCTGGGGAGCCCGGGCGACTTCTGACAGCCACCTCGTCTGGGCCGAGCTGCCTACCTGACCGTTCACCGGAAGGGCTTGCCACGAGCGGGATGTTTACGTAAACATCAGACGGGTGACAGCCCGCGAGCGCGAAACCGCGCCCCCTGCTCAGTTGAGGAGCACGCGCATGCCCCTTCTCCAGATCGAAGACGACGGATTCCGGCTCGACGGGGATCCCTTCCGCATCATCTCGGGAGGACTGCACTATTTCCGCGTCCATCCCGACCTCTGGGGCGACCGGCTGCACAAGGCCCGCCTCATGGGCCTCAACTCGGTGGAGACGTACGTACCGTGGAACCTCCACCAGCCGCGGCCCCACGAGTTCCGCATGGACGCCGGCCTCGACCTGCCACGGTTCCTCGATCTCGCCGCCGCCGAGGGGCTGCACGTACTCCTGCGGCCCGGCCCCTACATCTGCGCCGAATGGGAGGGCGGCGGTCTGCCCCCATGGCTCCTGACCGGTCCGTCCATGCGGCTGCGCAGCCGCGATCCGCGCTTCCTCGCCGCGGTCGAGGACTACTTCGACCGGCTCCTGCCCCCGCTGCACGACCGGCTCGCCACCCGGGGCGGCCCGGTGCTGGCCGTACAGGTGGAGAACGAGTACGGCGCCTACGGAGACGACACGGCCTACATGGAGCACCTGGCCGACTCCCTGCACCGGCACGGCATCGACGTGCCGCTGTTCACCTGTGACCAGCCGGCCGACCTCGAACGCGGGGCCCTGCCGGGAGTACTCGCCACCGCCAACTTCGGCAGCCGTTCCACCGAACACCTCGCCGCCCTGCGGACCGCCAGGCCCTCCGGGCCCCTGCTGTGCGCGGAGTTCTGGATCGGCTGGTTCGACCGCTGGGGCGGGAACCACGTCATCCGGAGCGCCGAACAGGCCTCCCAGGAACTGGACGAACTGCTCGCCACGGGTGCCTCGGTGAACTTCTACATGTTCCACGGGGGCACGAACTTCGGCTTCATGAACGGCGCCAACGACAAGCACACCTACCGGCCCACCATCACCTCCTACGACTACGACGCACCCCTCGACGAGGCCGGCGACCCGACCGAGAAGTTCGCCGCCTTCCGCAAGGTGATCGCCAAATACGCTCCCGTCCCCTCAGAGCCGCCGCCACGTGCTGCGAAATTCAGCCTGGAGGCGGTGGCACTGACCGAGAACATCGCTCTGCTGGACACCGCGCCGGCCCTCGGGGACGCCATCGCCGCGCACCGTCCGCTGACGATGGAGGAACTCGGCCAGAACTACGGCTTCGTGCTGTACGAGGCGGAACTGCCGGATGCTGGACCCTCCCTGCTCGAAGTCGAGCAGGTGCGCGACCGGGCCCAGGTCTTCCTCGACGGCCAGCCCATAGGGGTGCTGGAGCGGGAGGGCCACGAGCACGCCCTCACCTTCACGGCTCCGCGCCGCGGCGCCGTCCTGACCGTCCTCGTCGAGAACCAGGGCCGTGTCAACTACGGCCAGGGCATCCACGACCGCAAGGGACTGCTCGGTCACGTCCTGCTGAACGGATCCCCGCTCCACGGGTGGACGAGCCGTCCGCTACCGCTCACCGCGATCGAGGACCTTCCGTTCGGCGCCGGGTCGGTCACGCCGGCCGGGCCCGCTTTCCACCGCGGCACCTTCGACGTGGACCGGACGGCCGACACCTTCCTCCACCTCGACGGCTGGACGAAGGGCAATGTCTGGATCAACGGGTTCGCCCTCGGCCGCTACTGGTCGCGCGGCCCCCAGCGCTCGCTCTACGTGCCGGGTCCGGTCCTGCGCACGGGCCTCAACGAAGTCGTCGTACTCGAACTGCACGCACCCGGCCGGGAACGCACGGTGGCCTTCCGGGACGCGCCGGACCTCGGCCCCGTGGAGGACTGACACCGTCGGAGCAGGCCGTGTGGGGCCGCGAGCCCGCCACGGGCACGGGCCCCACCGGCACCGGAAGGAAGAGCGTCAGACGGCCGAGCGCCGCCACTTCTGGTTGTCACCGCCGTGGCACGTCCACTGGACGAGCCGCGCGCCGTCGCCCCAGGACCCGTCCGCGACGTCCAGGCACTTGCCGCTGTGCTGGGCGACGAGCCGCATGCCGGTCGGGCCCGCCTGGGCCGTCTTCCACCGCTGCCCGGGCGCGTCACCGCAGGCGGCCTGGACGATGGCGGCACCGTCATGGGGGGAGGCGTCCCGGACCGCGAGGCACTTCCCGCTGTGGCGGAGCATGATCCGTACCGTGCCGTCTCCCACGCCCCGGAACCACACCTGCTGGTTGACGCTGCCCGCCGCGCAGGCCCACTGGATCAATGCCGCGCCTTCGGCCACCGACCAGTCGGCGGCGTCGGCGCACTTGCCGCTGTGCGCGACGGTCAGGGTGTTCCAGTCGCCGATACCACGCACGGTTCCATTCTCCGTGGAGATGTTGATCTGCGGGTAGTAGTCCATGGACAGGGTGGTCCTGGTGGGGAACTTCAGCGGGAGCCATATGTACTGCGAGTCGTTGACCATACCGCCCATGGAGTTGCCCCACCGGTCGCCCATGTACAGGTGGGTGGTGACACCGGACGTCCCCTCGACGGGCAGCACGAAGGCCGTCTGGGAACCGTAGGTCCTGCCGTCGCCCAGGTCCCGCAGCGAGCTCCAGGTGCCGGTGATGCTGTCCGCCGTGCCGTACTTCTGCTGGTTCGGGGCCCACCCGGTGGCGCCGGAGGTGACCAGGAAGTAGACGCCGTCGCGCTTGAACAGGGCCGGAGCCTCACGCCACTGGCCGGCCCACAACCTCTGCACCCGTGTCTCGACGCCGGTGTAGTCCGCGGTGAGCCGGTAGACGTGGAGATCGGCGTTCTCGTTGGCGGCGGAGATCATGTAGCCGGTGCCGTCGGTGTCCACGAAGGTCGTGATGTCCCGGGACATGTGCCCCAGCGGCCGGAAGCTCCCGCGCCAGGAATAGTCGCCGTCGACCGTGGAGGAGACGGCCACCGCGGCACGGGCCTCGCTGTAGTCGGTGGCGCTGCCCTCCTTGTGCATCCACATGACGAACTGCCCGGTGGCGCGGTTGTACATCACCTTGGGGCGTTCGATGTTGGCGGTGGCCAGCTCCGGGTGGCTGGCCTGGGACAGGACGTGGCCGCGGGGCTCCCACGTCCTGAGGTCGGTGGAACGGTAGGCGGAGACGTGGCGGAAGCTGTTGTCAGGATTCCGGTCCTCCCCGAACCAGTAGTAGTACTCGTCCACCTTGATGACCCCACCGCCATGTGCGTGCACGGGACGGCCGGAGGGGTCGGTGAACTGCGTCGCGTTGACGACGGTGACGGGGGAGGGGGAGGCCGCGGCGGGGCCGAGACCGCCGAGGAGGCTCGCAAAGAGGGCTGCCACAACGGCGTACAGGGGGAGCAGGCCTGGGGGGTGACGTCGCATGATTACCTCGCGATGGCTGGCGGGCAAGGAGGCATCCGCAGGCGGAGGCGCCCACGGTTCCGGACCCGGCGATGACGCCGACCCCGGTGAAGTCGGTGTTCCACCCCTGTAATGTTTACGTAAACACCCAGCGGCTGGCTGCGAGTCTGAAAGCCGCGCCAGGGCGTGTCAAGCAGTCGGACGCGAATCGTCACAACCGGTTCGGCCGCCCCCGTCGGCTCGGCTGGGATGGCGGCCTTTCGGCAGCAGGGTGGTCAGTGAGGTGCCGGCGCGAGGGACGGGGTCCCGGAGGTCGCCGGACTTCGCGCCGCCCGACGGCTCGGTTTCGGCCAGCGAGGCGCAAGATGCTTGACGCTCCCCAAGGGGAATGCCACCATCGCGTGACCGATGATTACGTAAACATTCATCATCAGGTCCTGCCCATGAGGCCGATTCCGGCCCGGAGGCCTTCATCTCTCCCTCGGTCGCGGACCCCAGGTCACTGACACAAGGACCCACCATGACGCTCCTGCCGACGTCGGCAAAAGCAGGCCCTCCGCCTCGTTCCCGTGCCCGTCCCCGTACGAGGCGGAACGCCCTCGTCGGCTGGGGGTTCGCCGGTCCGTTCGCAGCGGTGTTCGCCCTCGTCTTCCTGGCCCCCATCGGGTACGCGTTCTACCTCAGCCTGATGCGCGACCGACTCATCGGCGGCACCTCCTTCGTCGGCGCGGCCAACTACCTCCAGGCGCTCAACGATCCGCGGTTCTGGGAGGGATCGGCCCGGGTGGGAGTGTTCCTGCTCGTCCAGGTGCCGGTCATGCTGGGTATCGCACTGTTCGTCGCGCTCGCCATCGACAGCGGCCGCCTGTACGGCAAGGACGTCTTCAGGGTCGCCGTCTTCCTGCCCTACGCCGTCCCGGCCGTGGTGGCCAGCCTGATGTGGGGCTTCCTCTACGGCACCAGGTTCGGCCTCGTGGGCAACCTGAACGACGCGTTCGGCCTGGCCCTGCCGGACCCGCTCTCGCCCTCTCTGGTGCTCACCTCCATCGGCAACATCGTGACCTGGGAGTTCGTCGGCTACAACACTCTGATCTTCTACGCCGCCCTGAAGGTCATCCCGCGTTCCCTCTACGAGGCGGCGGCCATCGACGGGGCCGGCGAATGGCGCATCGTCACGGCGATCAAACTGCCGGCCATCCGCGGAGCGGTGGTCATCGCAACGATCTTCTCGATCATCGGCAGCTTCCAGCTGTTCAACGAGCCCAACATCATGCAGAACCTCGCACCCAACGCCATCACCACTGACTACACCCCGAACCTCTACACCTACTCGCTGGCCTTCTCCGGCCAGCAGCACAACTACGCGGCGACCGTCGCCATCGTGATGGGTGTCCTCACCGCGGTCATCGCCTACGCGGTCCAGCTCCGCGGCATGCGGAAGGACTGAGAACGTGATCACGGATTCCACCGGTGTCTCCTCGGGCACCAAGGCGCACACCGCACGCTCCGGCGCGGACCCGGTCGCGGCTTCCGCCGGATCGGGAGGACCCACCGCGGACCTGCCCCGCAGAGCGCCGGGGCCCCGCCCCCGACGGGCTCACACCCCGCTCGACCCCAGGCCCAGCATCCCGCTGACCCTGATCACCGGCCTGGTCCTCGTCTACACACTCCTTCCCCTCGTATGGCTGGCCGTCAACGCGACCAAGGACCAGAAGGACCTCCTCGGCTCCTTCGGCCTGTGGTTCGGCAAGGACGTCCAGCTCTGGGACAACATCTCGCGCACGCTCGCCTACGACGACGGCGTATTCCTCCGCTGGACCCTGAACACCCTGCTCTACGTCGCCGCCGGCGCGGGCGGTGCCACACTGCTTGCCGTCCTCGGCGGATACGCGCTGGCGGTGTACGAGTTTCCAGGCCGCCGCGCCGTGTTCGCCGTCGTCATCGGAGCGGTGGCCATCCCCGGGACGGCCCTGGCCGTACCCACCTTCCTGATGTTCAGCGGCATCGGACTGACCGACACTCCTTGGGCGGTGATCATCCCCTCCCTGATCTCGCCCTTCGGGCTCTACCTGATGTGGGTGTTCACCGCGGAAGCGGTACCGCACGAACTGCTCGAAGCCGCCCGCATCGACGGCGCCGGCGAGCTGCGCATCTTCTTCCGGATCGCGCTCCCGCTGCTGATGCCGGGAACCGTGACGGTCCTGCTCTTCTCCATGGTCGCGACCTGGAACAACTACTTCCTACCGCTGATCATGATCAAGGACCCGGACTGGTATCCGCTCACCCTCGGCCTCAACGCATGGAGCGCCCAGGCCAGGACCGCGGGCGGGGAGCCCGTCTTCGACCTCATCATCACCGGCTCCCTGCTCACCATCGTGCCGATCGTCGCCGTCTTCCTCCTGCTCCAGCGCTACTGGCAGTCCGGTCTGGCCGCCGGCAGCGTCAAGGAGTGACGCGCCGGCCCAGCCCTCCCGCCCGACCCGCTTCGTCCGCACACCGAATGAGGAGCACCATCGATGAGATCGAACAGCCGCCGTCGCATCGTCGTCGCCGTCGCCGCGGCGTGCGCCCTGGCCCTCGGCGCCACTGCCTGCGGTTCGCCGGACCCAGGAGCCGAGGGTGCCGCGGAGGACGTGGCGGCAGCACTCGAAGCCGGAGGCAAGCTGACGGTGTGGGCATGGGAGCCCACGCTGAAGAAGGTGGCCGCCGACTTCGAGAAGAAGCATCCGAAGGTGGACATCGAACTCGTCAATGCGGGCACGGGCAACAAGCAGTACACCGCGCTGCAGAACGCGATCACCGCCGGCTCGGGAGCCCCGGACGTCGCTCAGGTCGAGTACTACGCCATCGGCCAGTTCGCCATCGGCAAATCCCTGGAAGAGCTCTCCTCCTACGGCGCCTCGGCCCTCGACCAGACCTTCACCACCGGCCCCTGGAACGGAGTCAGGTACGGGAAGGGAATCTACGCCCTCCCCATGGACTCCGGACCCATGGCGCTGTTCTACAACAAGAAGGTCTTCGACCGGTACGGCATCGCGGTCCCCACCACCTGGGACGAGTACGTCGAAGCGGCGCGCGCCTTGCACAGGGCGGATCCGAAGCTCTACATCACGAACGACACCGGCGACGCCGGCGCCACGACCAGCCTGATATGGCAGGCGGGCGGACGCCCGTACAAGGTCGAGGGCACCGACATCGGCATCGACTTCAAAGACGCCGGCACGGCGCAGTACGCGTCCACCTGGCAGAAGCTCATCGACGAGCGACTGCTCGCGCCGGTCACGTCGTGGAGCGACGAGTGGTACAAGGGTCTGTCGGACGGCAGCATCGCGACCCTCTCCATCGGCGCCTGGATGCCCGCCAACTTCACCTCGGGCGCGCCGGCCGCCTCAGGGGACTGGCGCGTGGCGCCCCTCCCGCAGTGGGCCAAGGGCGCCAAGGCGGGTGCGGAGAACGGTGGCAGTTCCCTCGCAGTGCCGAAGGCGTCGAAGAACAAGGTGCTGGCCTATGCGTTCATCGAGTACGCGACCACAGGGGCCGGCGCCACGAGTCGCGTCTCCGACGGCGCCTTCCCCGCCACGCGGGCGGACCTGGAATCTCCGGCCTTCCTGGACACGCCGTTCCCCTACTTCGGCGGACAGCAGGCCAATCGCATCCTCGCCGACGCTGCCCGTGAGGTCGCCGCGGGCTGGTCGTACCTGCCGTACCAGGTGTACGCGAACTCCGTCTTCAACGACACCGTCGGCAAGGCCTACGTCTCCTCGACGACCCTGACCCAGGGGCTGGAGGCATGGCGGGCCACCATCGCCAAGTACGGCACGGAGCAGGGGTTCACCGTCGCCGACTGAGGGCCCTTTGCCGGCCCGTCCGGCAACGGCAGGGGGAGAGGGTCTCGTGCCCGGGTGCCCTGGCGCCCGTCCACGGCCCAGGACTTCGCCTCCTCCCACGACAGTTCGACCCACACTCCCGCGATGTTGAAGTGTGTTGATTTTCTTCCGAATTTGATCGAAGTCGGGCAGGATGTAATCCATGGACTATCTCGCCGAGCAGGACCGCTATGCCTGTATGGCCTATCGTCGGGCCGGACGTAGCGGTGTGCAATTGCCCGCCATCTCGCTGGGCCTCTGGCACAACTTCGGTGAGGGCCACGCGTTGGAGGTTCAGCGGGCGGTGCTTCGGCGGGCTTTCGACCGGGGGGTCACGCACTTTGACCTCGCGAACAACTACGGCCCGCCCAACGGGAGCGCGGAGCGCAATTTCGGCCGTCTCTTCGCGCAGGACTTCCGTCCCTACCGCGACGAGCTGTTCATCGCCACCAAGGCGGGCTACGACATGTGGCCCGGCCCGTACGGACACGGCGGTAGCCGGAAGTACCTCCTGGCGAGCCTGGACCAGTCGCTCCGGCGGACGGGTCTGGAGTACGTGGACGTGTTCTACTCGCACCGCTACGATCCGCAGACCCCCCTTGAGGAGACCATGGGGGCGCTGAACTCGGCGGTGCGTTCCGGCAGGGCCCTGTATGCCGGCATCTCCAACTACCCGGCCGAACAACACCGTGAGGCGGTGGCGATCCTGCGTGAGCTGGGCACACCGGTACTGCTGAACCAGGCCCGGTACTCGATCCTGGACCGCACGGTGGAAGACGGACTACTGGACGCCGTGGGTGACACCCGGACCAGCCTGATCGCCTACTCACCCCTCGCGCAGGGCCTTCTGACGAGCCGCTACCTCGCCGGGGAGGTGCCGGCCGGGTCGCGGATGTCCGTCGGACGCTTCCTCAGGGAGGGGGTCCTGACCGAGGCCAAGCTGGTGCAGTTGCGGACGCTGGGCCGGCTGGCTGAACACCGCGGACAGAGCCTGTCGCAGCTGGCGATCTCATGGGTGCTGCGCGACCCCCGGGTGGTGTCGGTGATCATCGGTGCGAGCAGTGTGAACCAACTCGACCAGAACCTCGACGCCCTGCAAGGAGGACCATTGTCCGAGAGCGATCTGGTAGGGATCGATGTGCTGAGCCGCTGAGGCAGGCACCTGGTCGGACGGACTGTCGAGGTTCTGTCCCCACGAGATCAGCTTCACGAGTGCCGGGGCCGCGGCGCGCGCTGGGCAACCGTGCCTGGATCCCTCTCCGTCGACATGGCCGGCGGGCCACGCCCCTGCTCCGCCCGCCGGCCCAGGCCGTTCAGGGGTCATGGGTCAGGGGTCCGGGGCAGACGCGAGCAGCTCGCCGACCTGCCGGCGGACCGCTTCCCAGGAGGCGTTCGAGAGTTGGCCCAAACAGCCGTTCCGGAGGGCGCGGAGGTCGTCTTCGGCCGTGGGGTTGCACCTGACGCCGGCATCGAGGAATTCGCCGTTCTCGCGGACGGCGACGCGAAGGAGCCTGCCTGCGTCTTCCTCGCGACGCAGGGAACCTGCCACGACGAGAGGCGGTGGCCCGCCTGCTGTCCCGGCCTCCTTGTGGTACACGCTGGCCAGGGGCGTCCGCCAGGCCAGACTCAGTAACAGTGGTCGTTTGGTGAGGACTTCGGCCAGGTCTGTGATGTGGACGCCCTCGGGTTCGAGGATCAGGGCGCGGGCGTTCAGAACGAGTGCCGCGGGCAGCAGGCAACGCAGGGTGCTGCCGACGAGGTTGCCGCCGACGGTGGCCGTCCGGCGCACGGCTCCGGTCCCCACCCCGGCGGCGGCCCTTCGCAGTACTTCGGGCACCCGCTCGTCGATTCGGTTCAGGACCACGGCCGAGCCCAGGGTTTCGGGCCCTATCTCATTGGCCTCCGGGAGGTCGCGCAGTGACATGGCACGGGCGGGGAAGCCGTCCCGCTGCCAGGTGGCCCACACCAGGGTGGCGCCGCCCACGGGCACCGCTCCCTCAGCCATGCACTCCTGTGCTTCGGACAAGGACGTGGGTGAGCGCAGTATCACGACAGCCGACCTGCTTCCCGGTGGTGTGACGGGGGGACGTGGCGTTCCGGCCAAAGACCTTCGGCAGGCGCATTTTGGCCGTGAGGAGATGGGCGCGTACAGAGCTCACACCTGTCCCGCGGTGCGCCCCTCGTGCTTCAACTGGAGAGGCTGGTGCCCATCGTTCCGACGGCCGGACCACGGCCAGCACCTTCGGGTGCCCGATGGCCGGCCTCTTCGCCGCCGGGCACTGCTGGACGGGCTCCTCGACATCACCCGGGCGTGACCACCGTGGGCCCGTAGCCGCGCAGGATCCGCCGGGCGACGGAGGTGATGTGCAGCTCGTCCGGGCCGTCGAGGATGCGGGCCGCCCGTCCGCCGCGGAACAGCGCGGGCAGGGCGGTGTCCGGGCCGAGCCCGGCGGCGCCGTGGACCTGGATGGCGGAGTCGGTGACCTGCTGGAGCATCCGGGCGGCGGCCACCTTGGCGAGCCCGACCTCCGTACGGGCGTCCCGCCCGGCGGCGATGAGCGCCGCCGCCTCGTGGACGAGGGGCCGGGTGGTCCGCAGGGCGAGCAGGGCGTCGAACACGTGCTGCTGGACCAGCTGGTGGTCGGAGAGCGGGCCGCGGGAGCCGCTGCGCGTGGCGGCCCGCTCGCACATGAGGTCGAAGGCACGCTGGGCCTGGCCGAGCCAGCGCAGGCAGCGCAGGGTCCGGCCGAGAGCGAGCCGCTCCCCGGCGATGGCGAGTGCCTGGCCCTCTTCGCCGATCAGGTGGTCGTCGGGCACGCCGACGCCGTCGAGTTCGATCTCGTACTGGCCCGCTGCCCCGAGGACGGGAAGCCCGCGGAGGATCCGGAATCCGGGGGAGTCGGTGGGGACGAGGATCAGGGAGAGCCCTTCGCGGTCACCCGGTACACCGCTGGTGCGCGCCAGCACGGTGACCAGGTCCGCGGTCGCGGCCCCGGAGGTGAACCACTTGCGGCCGGTGATGCGCCAGCGGCCGTCCGCCTGGCGGTCGGCCCGGGTGGCGGTGAGGAGCGGATCGGTGCCGGGTACGTCGGCTTCGGTCATCGCGTAGCAGGTACGGATCTCGCCCGTGACCAAGGGCTCCAGGTACTGCTTGCGGACCCGGCTCCCGGCGTGCCGGGCCAGCATCGTGACGTCGAGCAGCGGAGCGGACCCCAGGGCGGCCGGACCGTGGTCGCTGGCGCCCTCGGCTTCGGCGAGCTGCGCGTACACGGGGAACGGCATTCCGCCCCCGCCCAGTTCGGCGGGCAGGGGCAGCGCCCACAGCCCCTCAGCGCGGGCGAGGACCCGAAGTTCCCGCAGCGCCGATGCGGCGGCGGGCCCGCCGGCGTCGAGGACCGGCTCCCGCGGGATCACCCGGGTACGGACGAAGAAAGCGATCCGCTCCCTCAACTGCACTGCCCCAGGGTCAGGTTGGGGCATCCCGCCGCCCGTCGTGAGTGAATCCGCCACCGTGTTCCTCCCGGCTCCCGGGAACTCGCGGGAACGCCTGTCCGACTGCCTGTCTGTGGAACTGGTCGGGCGCGGACGCTCCCGGGTTCCCGTGTTCCGCGTTTCCGTACGACCTGGGCGACGGCCACCGCCGCGCCGGGAAAGGAGAGGCATGGCGTCACCGGCAATCTCGCAGACGGTCCGGCCACTCGACACACTGCGCCTCGGCATCTCGGGACCTCCGCAGCTCACGAGCGTCGCCGAGCAGCACCTGCGGCTGCTCGGAGCACAGGACGAAGCCGCCGGGCGGCAGGACGGGCCAGGTCACCTCACCCTCACCGGCGGCGGGTACGAGACCGCGCACGCGACCGTCACATGGGGCGATTCCGACCGGGGCGTCGTCGACGAGGCCACGGTCCAGGCCGCCACCGGAGTCATGGCCGTCCACGGCCGGCGCGACGGCAGCCCGCGCGGACTCGCCGCCGATTACGCGGCGACGGCCACCGGCGTCCTGGCCGTGCAGGGGCTGCTCGCCGGTCTGGTCGGCCGGGCCCGCGGCCTCGCCGCCACCCACGTCACCACCAGCGCCGACCGCGCCGGGCTGCTCGCCGTGTCCCAGTACCTCGCCGCAGCCGGGGCGGACGAGGGCGAAGCCGCGGAACTCGCGCCCGGCGGGCCGCCCTTCACCTCCGCCGAGGGAACCCTGTTCGAACTGGAGACGCTCGACCCCGGGGCGTGGGCGGCGTTCTGGCGGGCCCTGGACGCGCCCGCCGACGCGATGAGGGCGGGCTGGAGGCCCTTCCAGTTCCGCTACGCCACCGCCTGCGCGCCCTTTCCGCAGGCCCTCCACGCCGTCACCCGGGCGCACCCCCTCGACCGCATCCGGCGGGCCGCAGCCCTCTCGGGCGCCGAGGTGTGCCTGCTGCACACCCTCGCCCAGCGGCTCGCCGAAGCCGACGGCGCACCGCCCTGGTCCCTCCGCCCGTTCGGGGCCGACCACCCCCTCCCGGCAACCCGGGCCGCCGAGGGCGACCCGATCACCCGTCCCGCAGCGCTGCCGCTGGCCGGTCTGATGGTGCTGGAGGCGGGCCGTCGTATCCAGGCTCCGCTCGCCGCGCACCTGCTGGGCCTGCTGGGTGCCGAGGTCACCAGGATCGAGCCGCCGGGCGGGGACCCGCTGCGCGGCATGCCCCCGGCCTGCTCCGGCGTCTCGGCGCGCTGGCTCGCCCTCAACCGGGGGAAGAAGGCCGTCGAGATCGACATCAAGTCCGAGACCGACCGCCGCGGACTGCGCGAGATGGCCGGAGAAGCGGACGTCTTCCTCCACAACTGGGCCCCGGGCAAGGCCGCCGAACTCGGCCTCGACTCCGACGACCTGGCACGGGTCAACCCGGCGCTCGTGTACGCGTACACCGGCGGCTGGGCCGACCGGATCACCGACGCCCCCATGGGCACCGACTTCATGGTCCAGGCCCGGACCGGGGTCGGCGAGGCCGTACGCCCCGCGGGCGAGATCCCCGCCCCGTCCCTGATGACCCTGCTCGACGTGCTCGGGGGCCTGCACGGCACCGAAGCGGTCCTCGCAGGGCTGCTGCTGCGCGAACGCACCGGCCGGGGCGTCCGCGTGGACTCCTCCCTGCTGGGCGCGGCGGACACCCTCACCGCTCCCGCCCTGGCCCGGGTGGCCCGCGGCGCGAACCCGCGCCTCCCGGCCGGCTTCCGCCACCCGCTGCCCACCGCGGACGGCTGGATCGCCCCCGCCGACGACAGCGCCCCGGCCGCTGCCATCCATGACCTGCGCGGACTGGGCACTTCCGACGCGCTCGCCCGGCTGGGCTCGCACGGCCTGACCGCCACCGCGGTCACGACCGACCTGTCCGACCTGCACCACGACCCGCGCTTCGCCGGCTCGATCAGCCGTGACGCACACGGTGCCCCCGCCGTTTCCGACCCCTGGAGCTTCGCATGACCGCCGACAGGCTCGAACTGCACGACCTGCTGCCCTCCGACCTCCGCCGCTCGTGGGTGGTCGACGGGACCTGCCCGGACCTCGACCTGTACAGCCTCTTCCGGGCCCGCCAGATCGCGAACCTGCACCACACGGCCGTCCTCGACGCCAAGGGCAAGCTCTGCTACACCGCCCTGGACCGCAAGGTGCGATGTCTGGCCGTCGGCCTCAGAGCGCTGGGCGTACGCGCGGGCGACGTGGTCGGCGTCCAACTGCCCAGCAACCGCAACGCCGTGATCGCCGACCTGGCCCTGGCCGCCCTCGGCGCCGTCGCCCTGCCCTTCCCCGTCGGTCGGGGCGTCGTGGAAGCCGAATGCCTGCTGCGCCGGGCGCAAGCCGTCGCCGTCATCGCCTCCGTCGAACACCGGGACTTCCGGCACGCCGCCGACCTGCACGCGCTGGCGCGCTCGATGCCCGCCCTGCGCCATGTCGTCGCCGTGGGCCCCGGCGTCGCGCCGGAGGGAACCGTGGCCTGGTCCGAGCTCATGCGCTCCGACCCGCAGGCCTTCGTACCCGCCCGTCCGGACCCGGACAGCGCGGCCCGCATCCTGGTCTCCTCCGGGTCCGAGGCCGAGCCGAAGATGATCGCCTACTCGCACAACGCGCTGGCGGGCGGGCGGGGCAACTTCCTCGCCTCGCTCATCCCGGACGGCACCCCGCCCCGCTGCCTGTTCCTGGTGCCGCTGGCCTCCGCCTTCGGCTCGAACGGCACCGCGGTCACCCTCGCCCGGCACGGCGGAACCCTGGTCCTGCTCGACCACTTCACGCCCGAAGCCGCCCTCGCGGCCGTACGCGAGCACGAGCCCAGCCACGTCCTCGGCGTGCCGACCATGATCCGCATGATGCTCGAACGTCTCGACGCGACCGGCGAACGGCTGCCGGCACCCACCGCCCTCGTCCTCGGCGGCGCGCCGCTCGACGAAACCACCGCGGAAGCCGCGGCAAAGGCGTTCGGCTGCCCGGTCGTCAACCTCTACGGCTCCGCCGACGGGGTCAACTGCCACACCGGACTCGCCCACACCGTCCCGCCGACGGACGGCACGGGGGTCGTGGCCGGACACCCGGACCCGCGCGTCGCGGAGATCCGCATCGCCGACCCCGAGAGCCACGCCGCCCTGCCGGACGGGGGCATTGGGGAAATCATCTCGCGCGGGCCCATGACCCCGCTGTGCTACGTCGCCGCCCCCGATCTGGACGCCCGGTACCGCACGCCCGACGGCTGGGTCCGCACCGGCGACCTCGGCTACCTGGACCCCGACGGAGTCCTGCACGTCGTCGGCCGCCTCAAGGACATCGTCATCCGGGGCGGCGCCAACATCAGCCCCGCCGAGATCGAACGCGAACTCAGTTCCCACCCCAGGGTCCGCGACGTCGTCTGCGTGGGAGTGCCCGACCCGCTCATGGGCGAACGCCTGGCGGCCTGCGTGGTCCCGCGCACCGGCCAGCCGCCCACCCTCGAAGAACTCAGCACGCATCTGAGCGGGCGCGGCCTGGAGCGCCGGAAGCACCCTGAGCGCCTGCTCCTCGTCGACACCCTGCCCCTGACACCGGCCGGCAAGCCCGACCGCGCCGCCCTCCGCGAGCGACTGACCGCGATCCCGCCCTCCACCGCGGCGGGGGACCCCGGACTCCCCCTCGCGCAGGCCGGCTGAGCGGCAAGGCGTCGCCGCCCCGACCATTGCCCGACCCCGACCAGGAGCACGCGATGAACCGACGGGACCTACTCCGCGCGTCGACAGCGATCGGCGCCACCGGAGCGGTCGTGGGCCTCGCCGGAACCGCATCGGCCGCGGCGGCGACCACCGCAACGGCGGGCGCACGGCCCCCCGCCCCCGCCGGCGGTCCGCTGCGCGTCCACATCGTCATGTTCGACGGAGTCGAGGAGCTCGCTTCGCCGCCCCGTACGAGGTCTTCTCGGCCGCCCGGTTCTTCACCGGGCGGCCGGTGGAAGTCCGGTACGTCACCACGTCCCGCCCCGGGCCCGTCCGCGCCTCGTACGGCTCGCGGGTCGAGGTCGTGCACCCGTGGGCCCCGGACGAGGCCGACGTGATCGTCGTACCCGGCGGCGGTCATGCGCGCCGCGACGACCCGGGCGTATGGGCCGAGATCCGGCGCGGCACCCTTCCGCGCGCCCTCCGGGCCGCACCCCGCGAGGGGCTCACCGTCAGCGCCCTGTGCACGGGAGTGATGCTGCTGTCCGCCGCCGGGCTGACCCGGGGGCGGCCCAGCACCACCCACCACAAGGCACGCCCCGACCTCGGACAGCAGGGCGGTGTACCGAAGAACGCGAGGGTCGTCGACGACGGCGACCTCGTCACCGGGACCCGGCCGGGGGAGGGGAGAACAGTCCGTCCCGGGACGCGGTCGGCCGGCGGGCAGCGGCGCAGGTTGGTCAGGAGGTACCCACGGCCTGCTTCAGCTCGGCGGCCGCGTTGCGGTAGACCGGCAGCAGGTCGAGGTCGTCCCCCGGGTAGTTGACGATCTTGACCTGCTTGGCGCCGGAGTCGGGCAGGACCGTGCCGGTCGACATGTGGGCGTTGTCCAGGACCAGCGCCGGCTTCTTCGCGGAGAGCTCGGCGAGCTGCGCCGGGGTGACGGCTTCGGGGCCGTACGTGCCCACGGTGGTGGCGCCCGCCAGCTCGGCCGCCCAGGCGGTGAAGACCTGCGTGACCACGTCCGGGCTCCTGCCGCCGGGCCAGGCTGCCTGGAGGTCCTTCTTCAGCTTCGCGTACTCGGTGTCGAAGCCGGTCTTCCACGTGGTCGCGGCGTCGGCCGTGCCGAAGAGCCCGCCCAGCTTGTCCACCTCGGCCTTGACCTTGTCCGGGTCGTTGTCGAGGTCGACCTCCACGAGCTTCGCCTTGGAACCGGCGGCCTCCTTGATCTTCGCCGCGTACGGCTCGAAGGGCGCGTACAGCACGAAGTCGGCCTTGGCGACGGCCGCGAGGTCCGACGGCTTGGGATCGTAGTCGGGGGCGTGGTGGACGGACTGCGGCACGACGACCTTGATGTCCTCGGCGCCCGCCGCCTTCGCGAAAGCCCCTTCCCACGTGGTGGTGACGACCACCACGGGCTTCTTCCCCGCCTTGGGCGCGCCGGACGCAGCGGGGGAGGACGTGTCGCCGCCCTTGCCGTCGCCGGTGCTGTCGCTGCTGCCCCCGCAGCCGGTGACGAGGGCCAGCGTGACCGCGCTCAGTGTGAGGAGGGAAGGGATGAGGACGCGGGTGCGCGCCATGGGCTGGTTCTCCGTTCGGATATGAGATGGACGGCGAGGACGAGTGCTCCCGCCGTCAGGACGAGGACCGGGCCGGGCGGCCAGTCGAGCCACAGGGCCAGGAGGAATCCCGTCAGGTTCACCGTCACGCCGATGCCGATCGCCCAGAAGGTGATCGACTTCAGCGAGCTGCCCAGTCGCCGGGCGGCGAGGGCGGGCAGCAGGGTCAGGGCGTCGACGAGCAGTGCTCCGGTGAGCTTGATGGCCCCGGCCACGGCGACCGCGACCAGTACGAGGAGCGCCGCGGTCAGGGCCCGCACGGCGACGCCGGAGCACTGGGCGAGTTCACGGTCGTGGAGGAGCAGGCCGATGTCGCGGCGCTTCCACCAGAGGAGGGCCGGTACGCCCGCGGCGAGTACTCCCAGCACGACGAGGTCGGGCGTGCCGACGGACAGGATCGACCCCCACAGGAGGGCGAACGCCCCCGAGGCGTTGACCCCCGATACGGCGAGCAGCAGCAGGGCCGCGGCGATCGCCAGGCTCATCAGCAGGCCCATCGCGCCGGACAGGCCGTCCGGGGTCCGGGCGAGCGGGGCCACGCCCGCGCCGGCCAGCGCGCAGGCCACCAGCGCGCACAGCACCGGGTCGAGGCCGGTGAGCAGGCCGACGGCGATGCCGAGCAGTGCGACGTGCATCATCGCGAACCGCACCGGCATGATGTCGAGCCCCACGATGACGACCCCGATGACCGGCAGGCCGATCGCGGCGAGCAGCAGGGCCGCCCCGGCCCGCTGTACGGGGACCAGCTGGAGCAGGGTCCCGACGTCGGCGGTGGCGAGGGTGGTCACCGGACCTCCCGCAGCCGGCCCGCGGCCATCTCCAGGACCCGGTCACAGCGGTCCGCCAGCGCCCGGTCGTGCGTCACCACGACCAGCGTCACCGGCAGCGAGGTCAGCACGTCGGCGGCCTCCGCCTGCCCGTCGAAGTCGAGGGCGGCGGTCGGCTCGT
Source organism: Streptomyces sp. WAC03905 (assembly GCF_057371075.1). Taxonomy (NCBI): domain Bacteria; kingdom Bacillati; phylum Actinomycetota; class Actinomycetes; order Kitasatosporales; family Streptomycetaceae; genus Streptomyces; species Streptomyces sp. WAC03905. Next base: position 771,676 of record NZ_JBXYDZ010000003.1, on the reverse strand, counting down.
CGGCCAGCAGCACCTCGGCCCCGGCGGCCACGCAGCCGATGGCCCGGGCCAGGTACATGCGTTGCAGCTGGCCCCCGGACAGCGTGTGCAGCGGCCGCCCGGTCAGCTGCCCCACCCCGAGCCGGTCCGCCGCGTCGGCGGCATCGTCCGGTGCGGCGCTGCTGGCCAGCAACTCCGCTCCGAGCAGGGGGAACCGGCCCGCGGCGGGCTTCTGCGGGATCCAGGCGCAGGCACGGCGGCGCCACGCCCACTCCGCCGGCGTGCGCGTGTCCCGGCCGCCGACCCGGATCGAGCCCGTCACCTGGCGGTGCAGGCCGAGGACGGCGCGCAACAAGGTGGTCTTGCCCGAACCGTTGGTGCCGGTCAGCGCCACGCGCTCACCCGCGGCGATCTCCAGATCCACGTCGGCGACGGCCTCCACCCGGCCGTGCCGGCAGACGACTCCCCGCATCCGCACATCCAGCCCGCCCATCACGCACCTTCCGGTCGTCCGTCACACAGCAGGAGTCGGACGGTGCGGGCGGGGAGTTCCCGGGCTCAGGGATCTTTTCGCGCCGTGGTGCGGCGGCGCGGGAGGGCGGGGCCGTATGACGCCGGTCGGCGTGCCGGGGCGACGGTGTGGCCCGCCTCGGCAAGGGCAGGCGTGTCCACCCCGGCCACGCGGGAGGAGTACCTTATTGCACATAACTTGCAACTGCGCTTTAGGTGCGAAAGAGGTAGTCGTGGCAGCTCCGGTGGTGCTCGGGATCGAGTCGTCGTGCGACGAGACGGGCGCGGGCATCGTCTCCGGCGGGAAACTGCTGGCCCATGTCGTGGCGTCGAGCATGGACGAGCACGCCCGGTTCGGCGGCGTCGTCCCGGAGATCGCGGCCCGGGCGCACCTGCAGGCCTTCAACCCCGTCGTGCGGGAGGCGCTCGACCAGGCCGGGCTGCGCCTGCGGGACATCGACGCGGTTGCCGTCACCACCGGACCCGGTCTCTCAGGTGCCCTCCAGGTCGGTCTGGGCGGGGCGAAGACCCTCGCGTACGCGGCGGGCGTGCCCCTGTACGGCGTGCACCACCTCGCCGGGCACGTGGCCGCCGACACGCTGGAGCACGGGCCGCTGCCCAACCCGTGCATGGTGCTCATCGTCTCCGGCGGGCACACCTCGCTGCTCCTCGTACGGGACCTGGTCCGCGATCCGATCCTGCACCTGGGCGACACCATCGACGACGCGGCCGGGGAGTGCTTCGACAAGGTCGCCCGGGTCTTCGGACTGCCCTATCCGGGCGGGCCGGCCATCGACCGCGCCGCCCGCGGTGGCAACCCGTGCTCGGTCGCCTTCCCGCGTCCGCTCCTTGGTTCGAAGGAGCACCCTTACGGTTTCTCCTTCTCCGGCCTGAAGACGGCCGCGGCCCGCTGGGCCGAGCAGCACCGCCAGCGCGGAGCGGAACTTCCCGTGGCCGACGGCGCCGCTTCACTGCAGGAGGCCGTCGCCGACGTGCTGACCCGCAAGGCCCTCGCCGCGTGCCGGGAGTACGACGTGCGCACCCTCGTGGTGGTGGGCGGCGTGGCCGCGAACTCGCGCGTGCGGGCCCTGGCCGAGGAGCGGTGCGCGGCCGCAGGGGTCGAGCTGCGGGTACCGCCCATGACCCTGTGCACCGACAACGGCGCGATGATCGCAGCCGTCGGCGACCTGCTGGTCCGGGCCGGCTCCGACCCCGCCCAGCTCGACATGTCCATCGACCCGTCGGCGCCCTTGGAGTACGCGGCCCTGCACCCCGTCGCCCGGCCGGCGGCGAGAGTGGCGTGAGCGCCGTGGCGGTGCGCCGGGCGCCCGGTGGCGAACTGCTCGCCCGGCAGGACGACATCCTCCACGTCCACACCGAGGCCTTCACCGAGGGAGCCGGACACGCGGTCTTCCTCGGCCCCCTGCATCTAGATGAGTGAGTCCGATGTTCGTGCTGGTCGCGACCATGACGAAGGGCGTCCGTTGGTCAGTGTGTGAAGACAAACCTGGACGCCCTTCTGGCGGCACTGTACGTGTTCATCGACGACCATGTGGCGCCTTGTCGCCGGATCGGGCGACCCCCGAAACTCACGGACGCCGAACTGCTGTGCCTGGCCGTCGCCCAGGTTCTGCTTGGCTTCCCCTCGGCCCGGCACTGGATCCGCTTCGCCCATGCCCGCCTGGGGCACCTGTTCCGCTATCTGCCCCAGCAGTCCGCCTACAACAAGCGCCTCAACGCCGCCGGTCCGCTGATCAGCCAGGTGATCGAGGCGCTGGCCCGGCAGGTGCCGACCTGGCACGACGATCTGCGGCTGATCGACTCCACCCCGCTGCCCTGCGCCGCTTCCCGCGAGACCGTCAAACGCTCCGAACTGGCCGGGCACTGCGGCTACGGCTTCTGCCGCAGCCACTCGCGCTTCTTCTGGGGATTCCGGCTCTACCTGGTCACCACCGCCGAGGGCATGCCCGTCACCTGGTGCCTGGCCAACCCGAGGACCGGCGAGCGGGAGGTGATGGCCGCGCTGCTCGAACGCGACCACCGCCTGGTCCGCCGAGGGCAGGTGATCCTCGCCGACAAAGGCTTCGCGGGGAAGGAATTCGAGACCTTCGTCAGCGAGCGCCTCGGCGCCCATCTCGTGCGCCCGGACCGGGAGGACGAACCGGTCCGGCACGGCAAGATCGCCCGGGTCCGGCAGTGGATCGAGGCTGTCATCGACACCCTCAAAGGCCAGCTCAGCCTCGAACAACACGGCGCCAGGACCCCGGCCGGAGTCTTCGCCCGCACCGGACAACGACTCCTCGCCCTCGCCGCCGGCATCTGGCACAACTGGACCACCGGCGCCGCAGTCAAACGCTCACTGATCGCCTACGACCACTAAGAACATCGGACTCACTCATCTAGGGGCCGGCCTTCGGCCGCGGCGCCCGCCGAGGTCAGGTCACCGCGCCGGCAGGCGCGGCGTACGCGTCGGCTCCGTGCGTCGGCTGCCCGTCTTCTCGAAGGCCGCGGCGAGGCCCAGGAGGGCGTTGTCGTCGTAGGCGCGGCCCGCGAAGGTCAGCCCGACGGGCATGCCGGTGTCGCTCATGGTGCCCATCGGCACGGTGACGGTCGGGATGCCCAGGTGGCGGGGGACCAGGTTGCCGTTGGCGACCCAGACACCGTTGCGCCAGCCCAGGTCGGCGGACGCCTCGTCGACGTCCATGTCGGCGCGACCCACGTCGGCGACCGCCGGGAAGACCACCGCGTCCAGGCCCAGTCCGTCCATCCACAGCTCCAGGTCCACCCGGCGCGTCTCCTCCAGCCCCCGCAGCCCCTGCTCCAGGTGCGGCATGTCGGTAAGGGACGCGTACGGGCGCTCGCGCACGAAGCGCGGGTAGTCGCCGATCGTGTCGTCGAAGCCGTCGTAGCGGTCGGGCAGCTCGCCCTCCTGCTTGGGCCAGATGCGGGAGCCGTCGACCTCGGCCAGGCTCGACAGCGCCGGGTCGCCGTTGGCCCGCAGGAAGTCGTCCCAGGACCAGGCGGACAGGTCCTCGATCTCGAAGGTGAGGTACTCGCGGCTGACTAGCCCCCGGGTGAGCAGCGAGGGCGCTCCGGGGCGGTCGGACTCGTAGTTGGTCACCACCGGGAAGTCGACCTCGACGACCTCGGCGCCGGCGGCCTCCAGGTCGCGGCGGGCGGCTTCCCACAGGGCGATCACCGAGGGGCGGGTGTCGACGCGCTGCCCGGTCTGGCCACCGATGCCCCCGTCCGGGTTCGTCCCGGCGGCGGGGTCGGCGTTGATGTACATCCGGGGCACACCGATGCGCAGGCCGGCCAGCGCGCCCGTGGCGGCCTCGGCATCGGCGGGTGCGAGGGCAGGGTAGGAGACGGGTCGTACCTGCGACGCGGAGGGGAGCGGGATCCACGGCTGGGCGCGCCACAGGTCCCCGCGGGTGTGCGGGTCGTCGGCGACGATCACGTCGAGGAGTTCGAGCAGGTCGGCCATGGTGCGGGTGTGCGGGACGACGACGTCCATGGTCGGTACGAGCGGCCAGTTGCCGCGGACCGAGATCACGCCGCGGCTGGGCGTGTAGGCGCACAGCGCGTTGTTCGAGGCGGGGGCGCGGCCCGAGGACCAGGTCTCCTCGCCGAGGCCGAACGCGCCGAAGGACGCCGCGGTGGCCGTGCCGGAACCGTTGGAGGAGCCGGAGCCGTAGGCGCTGGTGAGCCAGTCGGCGCTGTACGGGCTCTCCGCGCGGCCGTACACGCCGCGCTGCATGCCGCCGTTCGCCATGGGCGGCATGTTGGTCAGGCCGATGAGGACGGCTCCGCCCGCGCGCAGCCGCTCGATGGCGAAGGCGTCACGCTGGGCGACGAGGTGCTCGAAGGCGGGGGAGCCGGACGCGGCCGTGAGCCCCTCGGCGAGGTAGCTGTCCTTCGCGGTGTAGGGGATGCCGTCCAGCGGTCCGAGCGTCTCGCCCCGCGCGCGGCGCGCGTCGGAGGCCTCCGCCTCCGCGCGGGCGGCCGGGTTCATCACGACCATCGCGTTCAGAGCGGTGGCGGTACCGGGCCGGTCGTAGGCCTCGATCCGCGCGAGGTAGGCGTCGAGCAGGCCGACCGCGGTCGTCTCGCCCTTCTCCAGCGCCGCGCGCAGGTCGGCGATACAGGTCTCCACGACATCGAATCCGCGCGTCATGTGGGTGTCTCCAGGGTGGCTGAGTAGGACGGGGCTGGGCTGGGGGCCGCTGCGGCGACCACGCCCGGTCGGCCGTCGGCCTCCCCATCGCACTGACTAGATTTTTAGTCTAGATCAGGAATCTAGATTTTTGGAACCTAGACTTGGATCCTGGATTTCCGGAAACGAAAGTGAGCCCATGCCGACGCCAGAGACGGGGCCATCGCCCTCCGACCGCTCCTTCGCGCCGGAGAGCGCCATCGGGTCGGCCGACGCCGGGGCCGATGTCGCCGCCGGGCCCGGTGCCTCCGCCTCGGTCGACAGGAAGCGCCAGCCCAGCGGGGAGGGGGCGCGGGGGCGGGCGATGCGGGCGGCCATCGCCGTCATCGCCGAGAAGGGCACAGGGGCCGTGCGGATGTCGGACATCGCCGAGCGGGCCGGCATGAGCACCGGGCACATCCTCTACCACTTCGGCAAGAAGGACCGGCTGCTGCTCGAAGTCCTCGCCTGGAGCCAGGCGGATCTCTGGACCCGGTTCCAGCAGGCTGCCGACCGGGCGGCGTCCCCGGCCGAGAAGCTGGACCTGTTCGTCCGCCACTACCTGCCCCGCCACCAGGGCGACGAACGCTACGCGCTCTGGACGCAGGTACTGGCCCAGCGCCACGACGAAGCGGGCCGGCAGACCCTGACCACACTGCTGGACGGCTGGGACAAGCGCCTGGAGGCCATCCTCCGGGAAGGCCGGGACCTGGGACAGTTCGCCGACGTGGACCTCACCGAGTTCACCATCCGGGCCGTGGCCATGCTCAGCGGACTCGCCGAGGACGTGATGCTCGGACGATCCCGCTGGCAGCACACCTCCCCGCACGCGTTCGCCCTGTCGGCCCTCGCACGCGAACTACGTCCGAACGGACAGGCGTGACGGCGCCGGGACAGCCGGAAGGGAACCTTGCAGAAGGGCAGCCGGACGGGGCGTGACGACACCACTCGTCACGCCCCGTCCTTCCTCAGCTGCCGGGCACCCTCAGAACCCGTGCGGCGAACCGGGACTTATCGGTCCCGGCCGTACGTGTGGAACCCGCGGCCGGTCTTTCGGCCGAGCAGCCCCGCCTGAACCATCCGCTGGAGCAGCGGGGGCGGGGCGTAGAGGGGTTCCTTGAACTCGTCGTAGAGCGACTCGGCGATCGCGGCGACCGTGTCCAGGCCGATGAGGTCGGCGAGCCTGAGCGGGCCCATGGGATGGGCGCAGCCCAGCTCCATGCCCGCGTCCACGTCCTGCGCGGTCGCGAACCCGGACTCGGCCATGCGGACGGCCGAGAGCAGGTAGGGGACCAGCAGGGCGTTGACGACGAAGCCGGCCCGGTCCTGGGAACGGACGGCGGTCTTGCCGAGGGTGTCGCGGACGAAGGTCTCGACGGTGTCGGCCACGCGGGGCGCGGTGTGCAGGGAGGACACGATCTCGACCAGCGGCAGGACGGGTACGGGGTTGAAGAAGTGCAGGCCGAGTACGTGGTCGGCGCGGCGAGTGGCCATCCCGAGCCGCATGACGGGGATGGCGGAGGTGTTGGTGGCGAGGATCGCCTCCGGGTCCTCCACGATCTTGTCCAGGGCGGTGAAGATCTCGGTCTTGGCGTCGGCGTTCTCGGTGACGGCCTCGATGACCAGCCGGCGGTCGGCGAGGTCCTCCAGGTCACCCGTGAACAGGAGTCGGGCCAGGGCGTCTTCCGCCGAGATCCGGTCGAGTTTCCCGCGCTGGACCGCGCGTTCGAGGGAGACGGCGATCCGCTCGCGGGCCGCCAGGGCGGCGGCCGCGTCGGCCTCGGCGACGACGGTGTCGAGGCCGGCGCGGGCGCAGACCTCGGCGATGCCGGCGCCCATCTGGCCTCCGCCGACGATTCCGACGCGTTGGATGCCGTGCGTGTCGTGAGGCTGAACCGGGGCGTTCACGCTGTCACCGGCGCGGAGGCGCGACGAACGAGGTGGCGGGAGTACGCGTCCGGGGTGAAGAAGGCCGGGAGCCGCCCCGAGAGAGCGCCGTCCACGAACACCTCGCGAGCTTCGAGCACCAGGGCCTGCGGATCCTCCTCCGCCAGGGCGGTGCATTCGGCGTCGAGGAGGTCGAGGACGGCGGCGCGTTCCAACCGGTCGTGGCGGAGCCACTGCCAGATCTGGACGCGGGCGATCTCGGCGGTCGCCGCGTCCTCCATCAGCCCGTACAGGGCGACGGCGCCGTGGCCGCGCAGCCAGGCGTCGAAGTAGCGCAGGGCCACGGCGATGTTCGAGCGGACGCCCTCGGGGGTGGGGGGTGCGGCGATCCGGCGTACCGAGAGCAGATCGGCCGCCGTGATCTCGACGTCCTGGCGTGTGCGCTCCAGTTGGTGGGGCCGGTTCCCGAGAACGCCGTCGAAGACCCCGCGGCAGACGGGCACGAGCCCGGGGTGGGCGACCCAGGAGCCGTCGAAGCCGTCCTCGGCCTCCCGCTCCTTGTCGAGGCGGACCTTCGCCAGTGCCGCTTCGTTCGCGGCCGGGTCCTTGCCGGGGACATGGGCGGCCATCCCGCCGACGGCGTGGGCGCCGCGCTTGTGACAGGTACGTACGAGGAGTTCGGTGTAGGCGCGCATGAACGGGGCGGTCATCGTGACGGCGGCCCGGTCCGGGAGCTGGAAGTCGGTACGGTGGCCGAAGGTCTTGATGAGGCTGAACAGGTAGTCCCAGCGGCCCGCGTTCAACCCGGCGCTGTGCTCGCGCAGTTCGTAGAGGATCTCCTCCATCTCGAACGCGGCGGTGATCGTCTCGATCAGGACGGTGGCGCGGACCGTGCCGCGGGAAATCCCCAGGAGGTCCTGGGCCATTACGAAGACGTCGTTCCACAGGCGGGCCTCGTACCGGTTCTCCAGTTTGGGGAGGTAGAAGTACGGGCCGTGGCCGGCGTCGATCTGGCGCTGCGCGCAGTGGAAGAAGTACAGGCCGAAGTCGACCAGGGAGGCGGGGACGGGTCGGCCGTCGATCTCGAGGTGTTCTTCGAGGAGGTGCCAGCCGCGCGGGCGGACCATGATCGTGGCGAGGTCCGTACCGAGGCGGTACTCCTTGCCCCCGGGCGTGGTGAAGTCGATGCGGCGTGCGATGGCGTCGAGCAGGGTCAGCTGGCCGCCGATGACGTTGTTCCACTTGGGGGCGGTGGCGTCCTCGAAGTCGGCCATCCAGACCTTGGCACCGGAGTTGAGGGCGTTGACGGCCATCCGGCGGTCCGGCGGGCCGGTGATCTCCACCCGGCGGTCGGTCAGTCCGGGCGCGGGCGGCGCCACCCGCCAGTCGGGGTCGGCGCGGACCGCGGAGGTGGCGCGGGAGAAGTCCAGCGGTGTCCCCGAGGCCAGGTTGCCGGAACGGCGGCGGCGCTCCTTGAGGATCTCCAGGCGACGCTCTGCGAAGGCCGCATCGAGGCGGGCGATGAAGGCGAGCGCAGCCGGGGTGAGGATCTCGTCGTGGCGTGCACCCGGTGTGCCGAGGACTCGGACACCGGCGGTCAGGGACGTGGACATCTGGTTCTGCTCCTCGGGGGTGGGCAGCCGGCGCCCGAGGCAGAGACCTCGGGCGCCTTCGGACGACGACGGTCGGAGGCCGGGCGTGGCCGGACGGGGGGAAGGAGCGGCTCCTAGTGGAACTGCTCCTCCTCGGTGGAGCCGGCGAGCGCGGTGGTGGAGGAGGCCGGGTTGACCGCGGTGGAGACCAGGTCGAAGTAGCCGGTGCCGACCTCGCGCTGGTGCTTGACCGCCGTGAACCCCTGGGCCTGGGCGGCGAACTCGCGCTCCTGGAGGTCGACGTAGGCGGTCATGCCGTGCTCGGCGTAGCCGCGGGCCAGGTCGAACATGCCGTGGTTGAGGGAGTGGAAGCCGGCCAGGGTGATGAACTGGAAGCGGTAGCCCATGGCCCCGAGCTCGCGCTGGAACTTGGCGATCTGGTCGTCGTCCAGGGCGGCCTTCCAGTTGAAGGAGGGCGAGCAGTTGTAGGCCAGCATCCGGTCCGGGTACCGCGCGTGGATCGCCTCGGCGAACTCGCGGGCCTGCGCCAGGTCCGGGGTGCCGGTCTCCACCCAGATCAGGTCCGCGTACGGGGCGTAGGCGAGGCCGCGGGCGATGACCGGGGCCATGCCGTTGCGGACGTGGTAGAAGCCCTCGGCGGTGCGCTCGCCCGTGCAGAACTCCGCGTCGCGCTCGTCGACGTCGCTGGTCAGGAGGGTGGCGGCGAGGGCGTCGGTACGGGCGATGATCAGGGTCGGGGTGTCGGCGATGTCGGCTGCGAGGCGGGCGGCGTTGAGGGTGCGGACGTGCTGGGAGGTCGGGACGAGGACCTTGCCGCCGAGGTGGCCGCACTTCTTCTCGGAGGCGAGCTGGTCCTCGTAGTGGATGCCGGCCGCACCGGCCGCGATCATCGCCTTGGTGAGCTCGAAGGCGTTCAGCGGGCCTCCGAAACCGGCCTCGGCGTCCGCGACGATCGGCGCGAGCCAGTCCGTCGTGTCGGTGCCGCCCTCGGCGGTGGCGATCTGGTCGGCTCGCAGCAGCGCGTTGTTGATCCTGCGCACCACCTGCGGGACCGAGTTGACCGGGTACAGGCTCTGGTCGGGGTAGGTGTGCCCGGCCTGGTTGGCGTCGGCGGCGACCTGCCAGCCGGAGAGGTAGATCGCCTGAAGCCCGGCGCGCACCTGCTGGACCGCCTGGCCACCGGTCAGCGCCCCGAGGGCGTGGACGTAGTCCCGCTCGTGGAGCTGTCGCCACAGCCGCTCGGCGCCGCGCCGGGCCAGGGTGTGCTCCTCGCGGACGCTGCCCGAGAGCCGCACCACGTCCTCGGCCGTGTAGGTCCGCTCGATGCCCGCCCACCGCGGGTCCGTGGCCCACTTCTGCTTGAGCTGCTCGGCGGCCGCCGTCGTGTTCGTGTCTGCCATGACCGTCACCGTCTCCATGAATCGTTTGGTCTGCCAACGCGCTCGTTCATCGCGGCGAGCTGATGGCACTCTGTGCCGCGTATCGGGGGTGCCGGCCGCCGGGCCCTGGGTGGAACTGAGCAATGTTGCAGGTCAGCCGAGCGTGGACTGCCGGGATCGCCGACGTCAGGGCGTGCGTCGTACCTGGAGTGTCCCTCTCGACTGCCGGGGTCCGGCGGCCGCAGGACAGACTCTGACAGCGGCACGCAGTGCCATCAATGAGGTATGCATGCCAACTTCTGCGAATCTTCTGCGGCCGTTCTGCCAAGGTTGCGAAGGGGGTGAACGGCCGCACCATGCGTAACCTGAAGCCGGTCGAGGCCGGAGGAGGCCAGGTGAGCAAGACGTACGCGGGGGCGCGGCTGCGGAGGCTGCGCGAGGAGCGCCGGATGAGCCAGGCGGAGCTCGCCCGGGTCCTGGGCATCTCCCCGAGCTACCTGAACCAGATGGAGCACGACTCCCGTCCGCTCACCGTCCCGGTGCTGCTCCGGCTGACCGAGGCCTTCGGAGTCGACCCCGGGTTCTTCTCCGAGCGGGATACAAGCCGCCTCGTCGCCGACCTGCGCGAGGCGCTCGCGAGTGAGGTCGCCGAGGCCCGGGTTTCCCCCTCCGACCTGGCGGAACTGGCCACCCGGATGCCGGCCGTGGCCGCCGTCCTGCTGGATCTGGGGCGGCGCAGCCAGCTCCTGGCGGAGCGGCTCGCGGACACCGCGGACGGACGGGACGGCGGCCCGGCGGCGCCGCGTTCGCCGCACGAGGAGATCCGCGAGTTCTTCTACCGCCGCCAGAACTACCTCCACGACACCGACCTCGCCGCCGAGGCCCTGGCCCGGGAGATCGGCATCCGCCCCGGGGAAGTCGTCCGGGTGCTGTCGCGCCGCCTCACCGAGCACCACGGACTCCGCCTTGCCGCGGACTCCGACCGCCTCCACCACTTCGACGCGGACGCACGGGTCCTGCACCTGTCCGGCCGGCTGCGGCCGGGCCAGCAGGCGTTCCGGATGGCCACCCAGCTCGCCCTGCTGGAGTACGGGGCGGAGCTGGACCGGCTGGCTGCCGAGGACTTCCCGCAGGACTCACCCGCCCACGGCCTGGCCCGGATCGGCATCGCGAACTACTTCGCGGCCGCACTGATCCTCCCGTACGGTGCCTTCCACACCGCGGCCGAGGAGTTCCGCTACGACATCGAACGCCTCACCGACCACTTCGGCATCGGCTACGAGACCGCCTGCCACCGCCTCAGCACCCTCCAACGCCCCAGGCTGCGCGGGGTGCCCTTCTCCTTCGTCCGCGTCGACCGCGCCGGGAACATGTCCAAGCGGCAGTCCGCCACCGGATTCCACTTCTCCCGCGCGGGCGGCACCTGCCCGCTGTGGAACGTGTACGAGGCCTTCGCCGCGCCCGGCCGCATCCACGTCCAGGTGGCCGCCATGCCCGACGGGCAGCGCTACCTGTGGACCGCCCGCGCCGTCACCCGTCACCGCGGCGGCTGGGGCGAACCCGGCAAGACCTTCGCCATCGGCCTCGGCTGCGAGATCCGCCACGCGCCGCGGCTCGTCTACTCCGACGGCCTCGACCTGGACAACGCCTCGGCGGCCACCCCCATCGGGATGGGCTGCCGGCTCTGTGAACGCCTCGACTGCCCGCAGCGCGCGGTTCCGCCCCTCGGCCGCCCTCTCGCGGTCGACGAGAACAGCAGCACCTTCATCCCCTACCCGGTCGCCCGCGACCGCGGGTGAGCACCGGACCCGGCCCAGCCGGCGCGCCTCCGCCTCGGTCACCGGGTCCCCCGCCCGCACGGCGGGCAGCTCGGCAGACGATGCGCGTGCTCCGACTTCAGGGCGCGCGGCGGTGGGTCTGGACTTACTAGGACGTCCAACTATATGTTCGTGGCACAAGGTCCGCGGTGCAGGGAAGCCGGTGCAAAACCGGCACGGTCCCGCCACTGTGACCGGGGAGTGCGCTGCCGTTCACACGCCACTGACGAGGTCGGTCGGGAAGGCGGGCGGCGCGCGGTGATCCGGGAGTCAGGATACCGGCCGCGGATGTTCCGTGTTGTCCACGAGGATGGAGCAGACACGCATGGCACCGGTTTGTACCCACGACCCTGGTGATCCGGCGGAGCGCACCCGCACCACGTCCGTGCGCTCGTAGTTCTCACGGCTTTCCGCAGCGGTGCACCCCCATCCGGGTGCCGTCCGCCGGTCCGTCGTGCCATCCCCGGATCCAACCTGACGAGAGCAGGCATCCATGGTCCGTGAACTCACCCATTTCATCGGCGGAAAGCACACCCCCGGCATGTCCGGGCTCTTCGCCGACGTCTACGACCCGAACACCGGAACCGTCCAGGCCCGCGTGCCGCTGGCCGGTCGCGCCGACACCGAGGCGGCGATCGCCAACGCGGAGGAAGCGCAGGCCGATTGGGGCCAGTGGAATCCCCAGCGGCGTGCCCGGGTCCTGCTGCGTTTCCTCCGGCTCGTCGAGGGCGAACGGGAGGACCTGGCCCGCATGTTGTCGGCCGAGCACGGCAAGACCGTCGCCGACGCCCACGGTGATCTGCAGCGAGGGCTGGAGGTGGTCGAGTTCGCCGCGGGGATCCCGCACCTGCTGAAGGGCGAGTTCACCGACAACGCGGGCACCGGGATCGACGTCTACTCACTGCGCTCGCCGCTGGGCGTGGTCGCGGGCATCACCCCCTTCAACTTCCCTGCCATGATTCCGCTCTGGCAGGCCGCACCCGCACTGGCCTGCGGCAATTCCTTCATCCTGAAGCCTTCCGAGCGTGACCCGTCGGTTCCGCTGCGCCTCGCCGAGCTGTTCCTGGAGGCCGGACTGCCGCCGGGTGTGCTCAATGTGGTCAACGGCGGCAAGGAGGCCGTCGACACCCTGCTGGAGGACCCTCGCGTACAGGCCCTCGGCTTCGTCGGATCCACCCCGATCGCCGCGCACATCTACGCCACGGCCGCCGCCCACGGCAAGCGTGCCCAGTGCTTCGGCGGCGCCAAGAACCACATGATCGTCATGCCCGACGCCGATCTCGACCAGGCCGTGGAGGCCCTCATCGGCGCCGGCTACGGCTCCGCGGGCGAGCGGTGCATGGCCATCGCCGTCGCCGTCCCCGTCGGCGAGGACACCGCGAACGCCCTGGTGGCCAGGTTGAAGCAGCGGATCGCCACCCTGCGCGTGGGCCGCTCCGACGACCCCGGGGCCGACTTCGGACCGCTGGTCAGCCGCGACGCCCTGGACCGGGTGAACCGCTACGTCGGCATCGGAGCCACCGAGGGCGCCGAACTCGTCGTCGACGGCCGCGGGTTCACCCTGCCCGGACACGAGAACGGCTACTTCGCCGGAGCCACCCTCTTCGACCGCGTGACCCCCCAGATGCGGATCTACCGCGAGGAGGTCTTCGGCCCGGTGCTGTCCGTCGTACGGGCCGCCGACTACGAGGAAGCCCTGCGCCTGCCCACCGAGCACCCGTACGGCAACGGCGTCGCGATCTTCACCCGCGACGGCGACACCGCACGCGACTTCACCCGCCGGGTGGGCGCCGGCATGGTCGGCGTCAACGTGCCGATCCCCGTCCCCGTGGCCTACCACACCTTCGGCGGCTGGAAGCGGTCCGGCTTCGGCGACCTCAACCAGCACGGCCCCGACTCCGTCCGCTTCTACACCCGCACCAAGACCGTCACCTCGCGCTGGCCCTCCGGGGCCAAGGAGGCCGCGAGCTTCACCATCCCGACGATGGGCTGAACGCCGTGACGACCACCCTCACCGAGGACCAGCTCGCCCTCGCCGAAGTCACCCTCGACTTCGCCCAGGAGCAGCTCGCCCCGCACGCCGTCGCCTGGGACCAGGACAAGCACTTCCCCGTCGACGTCATCCGCCGGGCCGCCGCGCTCGGCCTCGCCGGCGTCTACGTCCGTGAGGAGAACGGCGGTTCGGGCCTGTCCCGCGCCGACGGCGTCCTCGTCTTCGAGACCCTCGCCACCGGCTGCCCGTCCATCGCCGGATACCTCTCCATCCACAACATGGTCGCCTGGATGGTCGACCGCTACGGCGACCGCTCCCAGCGCGAGCGCTGGCTGCCCGGCCTCTGTACCGCCGCGACCCTGGGCAGTTACTGCCTGACCGAACCGGGCGCCGGGTCGGACGCCGCCGCGCTGCGCACGCGCGCCGAGCGGCAGGGCGACCACTACGTGCTGACGGGGGTGAAGCAGTTCATCTCCGGAGCCGGCGCGTCGGACGTCTATGTGGTCATGGCGCGGACGGGTGACGCCGGCCCGGCCGGGATCTCGGCCTTCGTCGTCGAGCGCCAGGACCCGGGGGTGTCCTTCGGGCCCAACGAGCGCAAGATGGGCTGGAACGCGCAACCCACCCGCCAGGTGATCCTCGACGGCGTCCGCGTCCCCGCCGACCGGCGCCTCGGCGCCGAGGGCGGCGGCTTCCGCATCGCCATGAACGGCCTCAACGGCGGTCGCCTCGGCATCGCCGCCTGCTCCCTCGGCGGCGCCCAGAGCGCCCTGGACCGCTCGCTGTCCCACCTGGCCGACCGCGAGGCCTTCGGCAGCCGCCTGCTGGACGCCCAGGCCCTGCAATTCCGCCTCGCCGACATGGCCACCGAGCTGGCAGCCGCCCGCGCCCTGGTCCGGCAGGCCGCCGAAGCCCTCGACACCGGGGATCCGCTGGCCCCGCGCCTGTGCGCCATGGCCAAACGCTTCGCCACCGACACCGGGTACGCGGTCGCCGACGCCGCCCTTCAGCTGCACGGCGGCTACGGCTACCTCAGCGAGTACGGCATCGAGAAGATCGTCCGCGACCTGCGGGTCCACCAGATCCTGGAAGGCACCAACGAGGTCATGCGCGTCATCGTCGCGCGCGGACTGACGGAGACCCTGCGATGACCAACGAAGCCCCTGAAGTCCGCGACGACCACGTCCTCCTGCGCACCGAGGGCCACGCCGCGTACGTCACCCTGAACCGCCCCAAGGCACTGAACGCCCTCAGCCACCCCATGGTGCTCCGTGTCGAGCAGGCCCTCACCGCCTGGGCCGAGGACCCCTCGGTCGAGCTGGTCGTCATCGAGGGCGCCGGCGATCGGGGACTGTGCGCGGGCGGGGACATCCGGGCGATCCACGAGGACGCCCGCTCCGGCGGCACCGCCTCGGCCGACTTCTGGCGGGACGAATACCGGCTCAACGCACTGATCGCCCGCTACCCCAAGCCGTACGTCGCCCTGATGGACGGCATCGTCATGGGGGGCGGGGTCGGCGTCTCGGCCCACGGCAGTGTCCGCATCGTCACAGAACGGTCGAAGGTGGCCATGCCCGAGACCGGCATCGGCTTCGTCCCCGACGTCGGCGGCACCTACCTCCTCGCGCTCGCCCCCGGAGAACTCGGTACCCACCTGGCGTTGACCGGAGCTACCGTCGGTGCCGCGGACGCGCTGCTGTGCGGCCTCGCCGACCACTTCGTCCTGGCGGCGGCGCTGCCCGCGCTGGTGCGGGAACTGGCGGTGGACTGCGTACACGCGGTACTGGAACGCCATGTGGCAGAGCCTCCGGCCGGGGGGCTGGCCTCAGCGCGTGAGTGGATCGACCACTGCTACGCCGCCGACACCGCCGAGGAGATCGTCGCGCGGCTGTCGGCGTCGGGCGTACCCGCCGCGAAGGACGCGGCCGACACCCTGCGCTCCAAGTCCCCCACCGCGGTGAAGGTCACCCTCGCCGCGCTGCGCCGTGCCCGGCACCTCGGGCCGCTGGAACGCGTACTGGAACAGGAGTACCGCGTTTCCTGCGCAGCCCTGTCCTCGCCCGACCTGGTCGAGGGCATCCGCGCCCAGGTCATCGACAAGGACCGTGCCCCGCACTGGTCCCCGGCCGCGCTGGAGGACGTCACAGCAGCGGACGTGGACCGGTTCTTCGCTCCACTCGACGCGAACGAGCTGCGACTCGTCGCGACCGCTTCGTCCCAGGAGGTCGTCTGGTGAGCAGGACCGTCGCATTCATCGGCCTCGGCCACATGGGCGGGCCGATGGCCGCCAACCTCGTCAAGGCCGGCCACCGCGTCGTCGGCTTCGACCTCGTACCGGAGTCGCTGGCCACGGCGGCCACTGCCGGTGTCGAGCCCGCGGCCTCCGCCGTCGCAGCCGCGACGGAAGCCGATGTGGTGATCACCATGCTTCCGGCGGGCCGGCACGTTCTGGCCCTCTACGGTGAGCAGGGGCTGCTGGCTGCTGCGCGACCGGGGACCCTGTTCGTCGACTGCTCCACGATCGACGTGGCCGATGCCCGTGCCGCCCACGAGGCCGTAGTCGCGGCCGGTCACCGGGCACTGGACGCCCCGGTGTCCGGCGGGGTGGTCGGTGCCGAGGCGGCCACGCTCACCTTCATGGCGGGCGGCGGGGCGGACGAGTTCGCCGCGGCCGAACCGCTGCTCGACGCCATGGGCAAAAAGGCGGTGCACTGCGGCGCCGCGGGTGCCGGGCAGGCCGCGAAGATCTGCAACAACATGATCCTCGCGATCTCGATGATCGGAGTCAGCGAGGCGTTCGTCCTCGCCGAGAGCCTCGGTCTCGACCACCAGGCCCTCTACGACGTCGCCTCCACCGCCTCCGGCCAGTGCTGGGCCCTCACCGTCAACTGCCCGGTCCCCGGACCGGTCCCGGCCAGCCCCGCCAACCGCGACTACAGCCCCGGCTTCGCCGCCCCACTGATGGCCAAGGACCTCGGCCTCGCCGCGAACGCACTGCGCTCCGGCGGTGTGGAAGCGCCGCTGGGCCTCAAGGCCGCCGAAATGTACGTGGCGTTCGCCGCCGCCGAGGGCGCGGAGCTCGACTTCTCGGCGATCGTCCGCACCCTCCGACCGCAGAACGGAAACCCCGCATGACCGCCTACGAGACCATCCTCCTGGAACGCAAGGGCCGCGTCGCCGTCCTCACCCTCAACCGGCCCGAAGCCCTCAACGCCCTCAACCTCCAGGTCATGACCGAGGTCGTGGCCGCCACGGAAGAGCTGGACCGGGACCCGGACGTCGGCTGCATCGTCCTCACCGGCTCCGCCAAGGCCTTCGCCGCGGGAGCCGACATCAAGGAGATGCGTCCGCAGAGCTACATGGACATGTACCTCTCGGACTGGTTCAGCGCCTGGGACCGCCTGAGCCAGGTACGCACCCCCACCCTCGCAGCGGTCTGCGGATACGCCCTCGGCGGCGGCTGCGAGCTGGCGATGCTCTGCGACATCCTGCTCGCCGCCGACACCGCCGAGTTCGGTCAGCCCGAGATCAAGCTCGGCGTCATCCCGGGCATCGGCGGCTCCCAGCGCCTGACCCGCGCCGTCGGCAAGGCCAAAGCCATGGAACTGTGCCTCACCGGGCGAACCATGGATGCCGCCGAGGCCGAGCGAGCCGGGCTTGTTTCCCGTATCGTGCCGGCCGGCGAACTGCTCGCCGAGGCCCTCGCGGTGGCCACGACCGTCGCCGAGATGTCCAAGCCGGTCGCGATGATGGCCAAGGACGCCGTGAACCGCGCCTTCGAGACCACCCTCGCCGAAGGCGTCCGCTTCGAACGCCGCCTGTTCCACGCGGTGTTCGCGACAGCCGACCAGAAGGAGGGCATGTCCGCGTTCGTGGACAAGCGCCCGCCGCACTTCACCCACAGCTGAGCCCGCCCCCGCGTCCGGGGCCGGCAGATCCAGCCTTCCCCGGACCGGGTACTGGGCACGGGGAGGGCCGCCGGGTTTTCGGTGGGTGTGCGGCGGCCGAACTGCGCGCCCTGGCACCCGCTGTGATCAGGGACTCACGGTCTTGGCCGGGGGCCCGCCACGCGGTAGCGTCAACGCGACATAAAGACATAGCGACGACGGCGAGACGGAAGTCCGGTGTGAATCCGGCATGGTCGCGCCACTGTGTGCTGCGGCGGCTCCTCCCGGGGGGCGTCGCGGCGAGTCAGACCCGAGGACCGTCGTCCTGCACCACCGTATGGGACGCGTTGTTCCCCGAGGAGGTTCCATCATGGCCGAGGCCGTCGCTTCCGCTGCCGTATCCACCCCCGCCCTCGCCCCGTCGGCTCCGCTGCCCGTCAAGGCCGTACTGCCCTGGGCGGTCTTCGTCGGCCTGCTGATGCTCGTGGCCCTGTACTTCGTCGGTGCCGAGCAGGGTGCCACCGCCGTGTTCGCCGGCGAGGGCGTGCACGAGTGGGTGCACGACGGCCGCCACCTGCTCGGCTTCCCCTGCCACTGAGAGGCCGCGCACATGTACGCCTCCACTGTCAGAGGTCTCCTGGTCCGCGGCATGCTCGCGGGCCTGATCGCCGGACTCTTCGCCTTCGCCGTCGCCTATGTGGTCGGTGAGCCCCCGGTCCGCGGTTCCATCGCCGTCGAGGAGGCCGCGGCCGCCGGGGAAGCGGCTCCCGCGGCCGGTCACGCCGGTCACGGCGGCGCGGCCGCGCCGGACGCGGCCGCCGAGGAGGAGGAAGAACTCGTCAGCCGGCCGGTCCAGTCGACGGCCGGCCTGGCCACCGGCGTCCTGGTCTACGGGGTCGCGCTGGGCGGCATCGCCTCCCTGGCGTTCTCCTTCGCCCTCGGCCGCGTCGGCGGGTTCAGCCCGCGGGCCACGGCCGCGCTCACCGGCGCGGGCGCGTTCGCCCTCGTCTACCTCGTACCGTTCCTCAAGTACCCGGCCACCCCGCCGGCGGTCGGCAACCCGGACACGATCGGACAACGCACCACCCTGTTCTTCCTGATGATCCTGCTGAGCGTGCTGCTCGGCGTCGGCGCGATCATCCTCGGGCGACGACTGGCACCCCGCCTGGGCAACTGGAACGCGACACTCACCGCGGCCGGCGCCTTCGTCGTCGCCACCGCCCTGGCGTTCGTGTTCCTGCCGGACAACAGCGACGCCGTCCAGCCCGGTTTCCCCGCCGCCCTGCTGTGGGAGTTCCGGATCGCCTCCCTGGCCGTCCAACTCGTCCTGTGGACGGTGTTCGCCATCGTCTTCGGCGCCCTCGCCCAGAAACTCCTCGCCACGCGGACCGAGGACGCGGAAGTGACGGCCCGGCAGCAGGTGCCCGCCCTCGGCTGATCCGCGCACAGCACCACCTGCAGAGCCCTGCCGCCCCCGAAATCCGGAGCGGCAGGGCTCTGTTCGTTGCCCGGCCCACGTCCCTCTGTCCATCATGTGGTCCGCAATGTGGACGGTTCTGCTCGCGCTTCGGAAAATCCGCCTAGGGTGGCCGGTGCAGCTGGTTCGCCCCGTCCGCCAGGCGGGATGCGTCGTAAGAGGGAACCCGGTGGGAATCCGGGACTGCCCCGCAGCGGTGAGCGGGAACGACCGCCGTCATACGCACTGGGACCGGACAACGGTCCTGGGAAGCGACGGCCAGTAGGTGCCCGCCGGGAGACCGGCAGGCGTGCCCGCGAGTCCGAAGACCTGCCCGTTGCCCGCGTGCGGACGATTCCGCGTGCGGACATCCCGGTGACCTCGTGGGCGGGTCGGCGTACACAGCGAGCGGCAGCTGCGGCATCGTCCCCGCGGCGTGGTCCGCCCGCTCCGTCGTTCCCTTCGCGTCCGCGTCCCGTCGCCGGGATGTTCCTGGACACATCTCGCGAAGGAGAGTTCCGTGACAGCGAAGCCCGCAGCCGCGGCAGCACGAGCCACCGTGTACGGCTACCCCCGCCAGGGCCAGAACCGCGAACTGAAGAAGGCCGTCGAGGGCTACTGGAAGGGCCGCGTCACCGCCGACGCCCTCCGGGAGACCGCAGCCGCATTGCGCCGTTCCAACTGGCAGCAGCTCGCCGCCGCCGGCCTCCACGACGTACCGACCGGTGACTTCTCGTACTACGACCACGTGCTGGACGCCAGCGTCATGGTCGGCGCCGTCCCCGCCCGCCACCGGGCCGCGGTCGCGGCCGACGCACTCGACGGCTACTTCGCCATGGCGCGCGGCACCCAGGACGTGGCACCGCTGGAGATGACCAAGTGGTTCGACACCAACTACCACTACCTCGTCCCCGAGCTCGGACCCGACACCGTCTTCACCGCGGACCCCGCCAAGCAGGTCGCGGAACTCCGTGAAGCCCTCGCCCTCGGGCACACCGCACGACCGGTCCTGGTCGGCCCGATCACCTACCTGCTGCTGGCCAAGCCCGCTCCTGGCGTGGCCGCCGACTTCGAGCCGCTGACGCTCCTGGACCGGCTGCTCCCCGTGTACGCCGAGGTCCTCGCCGCCCTGCGGGCGGCCGGCGCCGAGTGGGTGCAGCTGGACGAGCCCGCCCTGGTCCAGGACCGCACTCCGGCCGATCTGAACGCCGCCGCCCGCGCCTACCGCGACCTCGGCGCGCTGACCGACCGGCCCAAGCTGCTGGTCGCCTCCTACTTCGGCCGCCTCGGCCAGGCCCTCCAGGTCCTGGCCGCCTCACCTGTAGAGGGCCTGGCCCTCGACTTCACCGAGGCCGGCGCGGCGAACCTGGACGACCTCGCCGCCGTCGGCGGGCTCCCCGGCAAGCGCCTGGTGGCCGGTGTGGTCAACGGACGCAACATCTGGATCAACGACCACCAGAAGTCCCTGACCACCCTCGGTACCCTCCTCGGTCTCGCCGACCAGCTGGACGTCGCCGCGTCGTGCTCCCTGCTGCACGTTCCCCTGGACGCCGCCGCCGAGCGGGACATCGACCCGCAGATCCGGCGTTGGCTCGCCTTCGCCCGCCAGAAGACGGCCGAGATCGCCACCCTGGCCCGCGGTCTGGCCCGGGGCACGGACGCCATCGCCGCGGAACTCGCCGCGAACCGCGCCGACCTGGCCTCCCGCGCCAGTTCGGCCCTCACCCACGACCCCGCGGTCCGGGCCCGCGCCGCGGCCATCACGGACGCCGACGGACGGCGCTCGCAGCCCTACCCCGAGCGGTCCGCCGCCCAGCGGGCACACCTGGGCCTGCCGCTGCTGCCCACGACCACCATCGGATCGTTCCCGCAGACCGACGAGCTGCGCGTGGCCCGCGCCGACCTGCGCGCCGGCCGCATCGACACGGCCGGCTACGAGGCACGCATCAAGGACGAGATCGAAGAGGTGATCTCCTTCCAGGAGAAGACCGGCATCGACGTCCTGGTGCACGGCGAGCCCGAGCGCAACGACATGGTGCAGTACTTCGCCGAGCAGCTCACCGGGTACCTCGCCACACAGCACGGCTGGGTCCAGTCCTACGGCACCCGCTACGTCCGCCCGCCGGTACTGGCGGGGGACATCTCCCGCCCCGAACCGATGACCGTGCGCTGGACCTCGTACGCCCGGTCCCTGACCTCGAAGCCGGTGAAGGGCATGCTGACCGGTCCGGTCACCATGCTCGCCTGGTCCTTCGTACGCGACGACCAGCCGCTCGGCGAGACCGCCCGCCAGGTCGCGCTCGCGCTGCGCGACGAGGTGAACGACCTGGAGGCCGCCGGTACCCCGGTGATCCAGGTCGACGAGCCCGCCCTGCGCGAGACGCTCCCGCTGCGGGCCGCCGACCACGCCGCATACCTGGCCTGGGCCACGGAGTCCTTCCGGCTCACCACCAGCGGGGTCTGTCCGGACACCCAGATCCACACCCACATGTGCTACGCCGAGTTCGGCGACATCGTCCAGGCCATCGACGACCTCGACGCGGACGTCATCAGCCTGGAGGCCACCCGATCCCACATGCAGGTGGCGCGCGAACTCGCCGCCCACGGCTACCCCCGCGAGGCCGGCCCGGGCGTGTGGGACATCCACTCCCCGCGCGTCCCCTCCGCCGAGGAAGCCGCGGACCTGCTCCGGACCGGCCTCAAGGCCATCCCGGCCGAGCGCCTGTGGGTCAACCCCGACTGCGGCCTGAAGACCCGCGGCTGGACGGAGACCCGCGCCTCTCTGGAGAACCTGGTCACCGCCGCCCGGGAGATCCGCACGGAACTCGCGACCGACGGGTCCTGACGACACCGGTCGCGGGCCGGAGTCCTCAGGGGCGCCGGCCCGCGACCGGCCGTGAACCCATGGGTGTCTTCGGTGTCTTCGGCGCTTTGACGTGGCCGGCCACGCCGGGCCGGACCAGCGGCCGGGAGGGTCTTGACGGGAGTGGAGGCCGCTGGCCACCATGTCCGGGCGAACCAGCTCTGCGTTCTTCGGGAATTCCCAACGCGTAACGCACTTCTCCGAATCGACCGCCCTCGGGATCCGGCGGGGCCTCGTCGACGAGGCGTGCCATCACGATCGAGTGAGCCCTTCCTGGAGGTCGAGCCTTGGGCACCGCGCCGGAACCGCCGCCCGACCACCCGTACGCTTCCCCCGCAGCCCCGATGCTCCCGCCCCTTCCGCAGGCGCCCGGGCGGCTGCCGCTCCTCGGCCACGTCATCCCGCTGGTGCGCAGTCCGCTGGCGTTCCTCGCCGCGCTCCCCGCGTGCGGTGACGTCGTCGAGATCCGGTTGGGGCCGATCCGGGCGGTGGTGGTGTGCGATCCGGCCACGACGCACCACGTCCTGATGGACGACAAGACCTTCGACAAGGGCGGCGAACTCATCGAGCGGCTGCGGGAGGTGATCGGCGACGGCCTGGGACTGTGCCCGCACGACCAGCACCGGCGCCAGCGGAGGCTGGCCCAGCCGGCGTTCCGTCATGAGCGCATCCCCGGCTACGCCGACCGGATGGCGGAGCACACGGCGGACGTGACCGCGGCCTGGCAGCCGGGGCAGGTCCTGGACGTGTACGCCGAGATGACCGGCCTCACCACCAGGGTCCTGCTCGCCTCGATGTTCTCCAGCGCTCTGCCGGGGCGGGCCGACCACGAGGCGCTCCGCCGGGACGTCACCACCGTCGTCGACAGCGTGTACCGGCGCCTGCTGACCCCGCGTCCGCTGCTGCGCCTGCCGACTCCCGCCAACCGCCGCTACCGGCGTGCGAACGCCCGGCTGCACACCGTCGTGGAGTCGCTGCTCGCCCGGCGCCGGACCGATCCCGGTCGCGCCGGGGACCTGCTGGCCGCGCTGGTGTCGGCCGGCGAAGGCACCTCCGTGACGGCGGACGAAGGCCTTTCCGCGTCCGAGGTCGTCGCCAACACGCTGATGTTCCTGCTGGCCGGCATCGAGACCACCGCCTCCGCACTGGCCTGGGCGCTGCACCTGATCGCCGCCCACCCCGACGTCGAACGCGAGCTGCACGCCGAAGTCGACACGGTCCTCGGCGGCGGCCGCCCCCGCCACACCGACCTGCCCCGGCTCGGGCTGACCGGCCGGATCGTCACGGAAACACTTCGGCTCTACCCGCCGGGCTGGCTCTTGACCCGCACCGCCACGGCCGACACCCACCTGGGCGGACACCCCATCGCCCGCGGTACCACCGTCGTCTACAGCCCCTACATCCTCCACCGCCGCGCCGACCGGTTCGAAGCCCCGGAACGGTTCGACCCCGACCGCTGGCTCCCCACGCGCCCACGGCCCGACCGGCAGGCGTTCATCCCGTTCAGCAGCGGCAGCCGCAAGTGCATCGGCGACGCGTTCGCCATCGCCGAGGTCACCCTGACCGTGGCCGACATCGCTTCGCGCTGGACGTTGCGGCACGCACCCGGACCACCTGTCACGCCCGCCAGAAGCGCCAGCCTCTACCCGCGGAACCTGCGCATGCGGGTCGAAGCGCGGCGTCCGCAGTCGCCGCACCCGACCACGAGGAGTCCGCGATGAAGCCGATGCTGGAGGGGAAAGCCGTGCTCATCACGGGTGCGGCGGGCGGGATCGGAGCCGCCGCCGCTCGCGTCTTCAGTGCGCACGGCGCCCGACTGGTCCTCGCCGACGTCAACACCGAGGGCGGCCGGCGAGTGGCCGAGGAGGTGGTGAAGGGCGGTGGCGACGCGATGTTCGTCCGTACCGACATCACTTCCGAGGAAGAGGTGGCCGCGCTGGTCCGGGCGACGGTCAGGGCCTTCGGGCGACTCGACTGCGCCTTCAACAACGCAGGTGTCGACGGAGCGACGGCTCCGCTGCACGAGTCGACCCGGGAGAACTGGGATCACGTGCTGCGGGTCAACCTCACCGGCGCGTGGCTCTGCCTCAAGCACGAGATCGGCCAGATGCTCCGGCAGGAGGGCGGCGTGATCGTCAACACCGCGTCCATCGCCGGCCTGGTAGGGCTCGGCGCGACGCCGCAGTCCGCCTACTTCGCCGCCAAACACGGTCTGGTGGGCCTGACCAGGCAGGCCGCCCTTGAATACGCCCACCACGGTGTTCGCGTCAACGCCATCTGCCCCGGGGCGGTACGCACACCCCTGCTCGACGCCGCCATGCGAGCCGGGGTCATCGCGGAGCAGGACGCCGTAGCTCACACCCCGGCCGGCCGGCTGGCCTCGCCCGAGGAGATCGCGGAGGCGGCCGCATGGCTGTGCAGCGACCGCTCCTCCTTCGTCACCGGCCAGGCCGTGCCCGTCGACGGCGGCTGGACGTGCCAGTGACCGCCCCCTTCGATCCACGACCCCCCGAGGAGGACGACGCCGTGCCGCACGCTCCGATGGAGGTGATGGAAACCTTCATGACGGCCGTCAGGGCCGGCGCCCTCACGGACGCCCTCGCCCTGGTCCATCCCGAGGCCACCTTCCGCACCGTTCCCGGACTGCCCTACTCGGGCGACTACCACGGGAGGGAGGGCCTGGCCGCGATGTACTCGGCCATCTTCACGCACTACGACGTCCGCATCGGGGAGATCGAGATGTGGCCGGTGGGCGAGGACCGCGTCCTCCTCAACGCACGGGCCCGCTTCGTCTCCCGGGCATCGGGCAACCTCCTGGACACCACCACGGCCGAGATCTACACGGTGCGGGCCGGGCTGGTCCTGGACGTCGACGTCTACTACAAGGACCCGGCCTCGGTAGCGGCACTGTGACCGGCAGCCGCAGAGCGGACTGGACCCGGTCCGCGGCGGACGCCGCACGAACGGCCCTCGGCCGGGCGGCCGCCGCACCTGCGCTGGAGGGGCTGTCCGCCCACTCCTACGAACTCGACACCGACGGCGGGCACCTCTTCGGGCTCGCCGTCCGACTGGGTCCGGCGCACCGCAAGCCGGGCTGGTCGACCCACGCCCACCTGGAACTGGCGGATCCCGCCCACCCCAACCTCGGCCTGATCACCGTCCTCGACCGCCGGGACGCCGACGGACGGACCGCCGCCGGCCCCCGTGATCCCGTACTGACGACCCGCATGGACGACCGGTTCGTGCGCGGCTTCATCACGACCGCCCGCCTCTGCCTGGCCGAGCTCGACCCCACCGGACGCTCCCGCGGCGTTGCGGTGATCCGCAACCCGGGCCGTACGACCACCGCCGACGCGCTCGTCGTACCCGTATGGGTGGCGCTGCTGCTGCGTCGGTGCGCGTGGCGGAGTCAACTGGCCCTCATCATCGTGGACTTCGCAGGATTCGAGCGGACCGCACGGGCCGTGCGAAGACTCGTCGGCCGGCATCCGCTGCACCTGTTCCCGGCGACCGGAGTCCCGTCGGCGGCACCCATGCGGCTGCCGGCGACGGTGCCCGGCGCCACGCCCGACGAGCTGTGGTTCTCGTCGGCCACCGACGCGGGCATGTGCGCCGCCCGCAGAGCCCTGGACCGCCACCGTCACGCCACCGAGGAGCCCCGTGCCCACGCATGAGATCACCAGGCTGCCGGACCTCCCGGAGCTGCGGCTCGTACCGGGAGAACGGAAAGCGCCGTGGGGAGGCGACCTCGACGACCACGTCATCGGCTTCGCGTGCGACACGGACCTGCTGACGACGGCAGCGGCCCGCGACTTCTACGAGACGCAGCGCATCGGCACGATGTGCGCGTACGTGATACCGGGGGCCGTCTCACGGCAACGCTACGAGACCTACGGCGAACTCATGATGTGGCTGTTCGTCTACGACGACTGGGCCGAACAGCTGGGGCGCCACCTCCCGCCGCACGAGGTCACCGCCGTGACGGACACGGTCCACACCTGGTTCGCCGACGACGAGGAGGACGTACGCGCCCCGGACCTGCCCCTCACCCGCAGCCTGCGGGGCATCTGGCGCAAGCTCCGGAAGGACACCTCGCCCGCGTGGCGCAGGCGGCTGCGCACCGAACTCCGCGGCTATCTCAACACCGCCGCCCACGAGGCCGTCCTGGTGCGCACCGGCCAGGTGACCCCCTTTCCGGAGGCGAAGGAGTTACGGCCGCTGGCCACCGCGGCACGGCCGGTGTTCACGCTGGCCGAGCACTCCTACGGCATCGAGATCCCCGCGGAGGTGGTCCGGCATCCGTTCCTGGTGGGCGCCGGGCGGGCCAGCACGCTGGGCATCGCACTCGCCAACGACATCATCGGCCTCAAGGCCGATCTGCTCCGGGGGATCCGGGACAACCTCGTCCTGTCCCTGCAGGAGGAACACGGGGGCGACTTGCGGCTCAACGTCGCCCGGGCCGCCGCCCGCTACCACCGGGCCGCCGCCGAGTTCACCGCCATGCGCAGCAGCTTCCACTCCGCCGAGGGACCACCCGACCCGGCCCTCGCCGGACGGCAGGACGTCGCCGTGTACCTGCAGATCCTCGAGGACTGGCTCTACGAGGGCATCAAGTGGCAACTGCGGGACACCAACCGGTACTCCACGACGGTGCGCCTCACCGAGACCGAGCACCCCAACCAACTGCTGGCCCTGGCCGACCGGCTCAGAACCGCCGGGGCGCTCTGACCCGGCGACCTCGGCGGACGGTGCATCTCCCCGCCAGCAGCGGATCGCACCGACCGGGGAGCACGGCGCCTCTCTGCCGGGCCCTCACAGTCGGCCGGAAGTCTCCCTCCCGGCGAGCGCCCCGCGGCCTAGACTGCGACCGCTTCGAGACCTGGCGATCATCGGGAGGGCGTGCAGGATGAACCGTGCATGGATCAGCGCATTCGCAGCCGTGGCGTTAGTCGTGTCCGGGGGGAGCGTCGCCGTCGCCGCCGACGGCGTCCCGCCGCGGACCACGCACGGGCCCTGCCAGTACACGCAGACCCCGGACGAGCCGCCGGCGCGGCGGGTTCCCCTGCCGCCCGATCCGCGGCGCACCCCCAGCCGGGGCACGGTCGACATGGCCGTGCCGACCAGCCGGGGGCCGCTCCCGCTGCGCCTGGACCGGGCCAAGGCGCCGTGCACGGTCCAGAGTTTCCTGCACCTGGCACGGCACGGGTTCTACGACCGCACGGTGTGCCACCGCCTGACGGCGTATCCGACGCTGCAGGTGCTCCAGTGCGGCGACCCCACCGGCACCGGTGAGGGCGGGCCCGGGTACAAGTACAAGGACGAGCTCCCGGTGGACCTGCCGCCCGCCCCCACCGATCCCACCGGTACGCGCCGCCTCTACGGGCGGGGGCTGCTGGCGATGGCCAACGCCGGTCCGGACACGAACGGTTCGCAGTTCTTCGTCGTCTACGGCGATTCCGCCCTGCGGCCGAACTACACGGTGTTCGGCACCGTCGGCGCCGAGGGCCTCACGACACTCGACGAGGTCGCCGCCGGGGGCGTCGCGCCGACCGCGGAGGACCCGGCGCCGGTCGACGGCGCACCCGTGCTGCGGACCGAGCTGCTGCGCGTCCGGCCCTGCCGGCACTGACGCACCGCGACGCCGTGCCATGCCATGCCGTGCCGGGTGAGGGCCCGGGGCGTGTCTCTCGGATCACGCAGGGCCCCGCAGCCCGATCCGAGGACGCGTCCTAGCACTCCCCGCGCCACGTCACCTTGGTGATGACGGCGTTGTGGTTGAAGCTGATGCCGTAATCGCCCGGCCCGGGGTAGAAGTGGACGCACTCCGAGCCGCTGCCGATGCCCTTCCACTCGACCTGGATGTGGTCGAAGCCGGGATAGGGCGCCCCGTTGTTGAAGATGGACCGGCCGGTGACGCT
The DNA here is from genome assembly GCF_057371075.1 of Streptomyces sp. WAC03905. NCBI lineage: Bacteria > Bacillati > Actinomycetota > Actinomycetes > Kitasatosporales > Streptomycetaceae > Streptomyces > Streptomyces sp. WAC03905. Next base: position 744,179 of record NZ_JBXYDZ010000003.1, on the reverse strand, counting down.
GCCCGACCAGTTGCCGGCCGACTTCAGGAGCAGCTGCCCCGTCCCGTAGTCACCCGAGTAGATGCAGAAGTAGCCCCTGTCGCAGCCCGGCGGTACCTCCGCGGCCGAGGCGGTCGGTGCCGCCCCCAGGACTCCGGTGATCGCCGCGGCGGCGGCGAGGGCTCCCAGTGTGCGCTTGTTCATGGCAGTTCTCCTTGTTCGAAGGGTCGTTTCGCAGCACGCCGCCCGGTCAGCAGACCGGCACTCCGGGGATCTGGTTCTCCGGCACGCTGAGGTAGATGTTGGTCATGTAGCCGCCGTACTGCGGCAGTTGTGCCCACCAGTCGTTGACGTAGGGCGGCTGGCTGACCTGCTGGCCGCGCTTCTGGCAGCCGACCAGGACTTCGACTCCGGCCGGCAGCGTGGTGACCGCGCCGGAGGTGGTCGTCGCCTGGGTGCGGACGCGGACCCCGCTGCCCCAGGTGCCGACCCATGTGCCGGCGGGGCGGGAGGCGCCGGGGACGTTCAGCGAACGGGTCAGCCGCCCGATGTCCGTGTAGGCCTTGCCGTAGGACGTTCCGGCGGGGTGCAGGGTGAAGACCACCACGATGGCACGGTCGCCCGCGCCCACCACGCCCGTCGTGTGCAGGGCCGGACGGGAGAGGTCGACGGCGTCTGCGGCCGCCGGAGCCGCAGGGGCGTCAGTGGCCCCGGCGGTCTTCGCGGCCGTCGCGCCCGGTGCCGTGCAGCCGCCCGAACTGAAGCCGGACCAGCCCTGTTTCACGGCCCAGGGCCGGTTGAAGGAGCCGGCGATGCCGAAGTGCTGGTCGTAGCCGTCGGTGGCGCAGCGCGTGGACTGCCGCAGGTCACCGAGGAGGTAGTCGCGCGTCGCCGCCGGGGCGGAGTCCAGCAGGTGGCGGTAGATCTTCACGGTGTCACGGGCCGAGAGGGCCGTGTAGCCCCAGTAGCCGGGGTGGGTGGACGGCGGCCGGGCGGTGTCCGTCAGTCCGAGCCGGGCGACCATCCGGTCGACGATGGCCCCCGAGCCGTTGTTCGCCCAGAACGTGCTGGCGGCCGCGTCGTCGCTGCCGCGCAGCATGGTGTCGATCCGGGCCCGGTCCGTGGCCGACAGGGCGTCGGGGCTCCGGTTCCAGAGCACGTCCAGGGCGATCAGGAGTTTCACGACCGACGCGGACCTGAACTGAGTCGCGGTGTTCAGCTGTTCGGTGAAGGTGCCGGTCTGGCGGTCGAAGACGGCGACGCCCGCCGTCACCCCGGCGGGGACGTCGGCCCGCGCCGCCGCCGGGCGCGCCGCGGGGGACCCGTCGGAGGCGGCGGAGGCGGCGGAGACGGTGGTCGCGGTGGCGCACAGGAGCGCGGCGAGAGCGGCGGTCAGTGCACCCGCCCGCACTCCGCGCGGTGAGCTGCTCAAGGTCATCATGATCGTCCTCGGGATCGTCGGGAGGGGAGCGGGGAACCAGGAACGGGCAGAGCGGGAGGTGGCGCCGGACGCCCCGGGAGCCGTCGCGGTCCCGGGGCATCCGGTGCGGCGCGGGCTGCGGTTCAGCAGTTCGGCAGACCCGAGTCCGGCTCGTCGTCGCCGCCTCCGACGAGGAAGATCTCGCTCATGTACGAGGGCTGCGCCATGCCCACCGCCGGGGTCTTGACCCACCACGTGTGCCAGTAGTCGCCGTAGGTCGCACGGCCGCCCTTCACCTGGCACCGCACCCTGAGCACGCCGCCGCCGGGCGACGTGGCGCTGACGGGAGCCTGCGGATCCGGGGCGGAACGCAGGTTGACGTTCGAGCCCCAGAACTGGCACAGGAACGTGCCCGGATAGTTCCGGTCCGGGGTGCAGGGCGCCGAGTCGGCGGCCCGCGCGGACGAGGCGACACCGGGCGAGAGGAGCAGGGCGGCGGCCAGAGCCGCCGCCGCGGCGCCCTTCGTACCGGCTCGGGCCGTGGTCAGCACGTGCCCACGCCCGGCAGCCAGGCGTCGGGGTGGTCGATGTAGATGTTGGAGACGAAGCCGCCGAGCGCCGGGATGTAGGACCAGGCGTCATTGGTGTAGCCCTCGGCGGTGACCGAGTCACCGCGCTTCTGGCACTGCACGTAGACCGGCGTCGGTCCGGTCAGCGTGCGGACGACCGCCGCGTTCAGGCGGGCGTCGGTGCGCACCCGGACCGATGTGCCCCAGGTGCTGAAGTTCGTACCCGGTGTACCGCTGCCCGGGGTGCAGGGCAGGCTGACGCCGCGCTCGGCCAGGTACGGGCCGGGGTCCATGCCGCGGGTGCTGGCCGTGGAGGCGTGCGCCTCGAAGTGCAGGTGCGGTCCGGTGGACTGACCCTCGGAGCCCATGCGCGCGATCAGCTGACCGCCGCTCACCCGCTGGTTCACGGAGACGAGGCGCTCGTACATGTGGCCGTACTCGGTGACGGTGCCGTCGTCGTGCTTGATCCGGATCCACTGGCCGTAGCCGCTGGCGGGGCCGGAGACGATGACGGTGCCGGGCCCGGTGGAGTAGATCGGCGTACCGCGGTTGTTGGCGATGTCGACGCCGTCGTGGCCGGAGTGCCATCCCTGGGTCACCGTGCCGGCGGTCGGGCAGGAGCCGGCGTAGCCGGTGGCCTTGGCGGGCGGGGCGGCGGCGGCCTGGCCGGCCGTGAGCGGCACCAGCCCGGCCGCGGCGACCGTGGCGACGAGCAGGCCGATGGAGTGGGTGCGCTTCGGTGTGCGCATGGCGGAATCTCCTTGATGGGCGAGGTGTGGGTGGGTGAACGGTGGGTCAGCAGGTGGGAACGCCGGGCAGCCAGGCCGCCGGGTCGTTGATGTAGATGTTCGAGATCCAGGCCTTGTACTTGGGCAGGTACGACCAGGCGTCGTTGCTGTAGCCCTCGGCGGTGACCATCTGCCCGTGCACCTGGCAGAGCACGTCCACGGCCGTGGGTGCGGGCAGGCGGGTGACGGGAGGCTGCCGCGTACTGGCGTCGGGGCGGAGGCCCACGTCGGTGCCCCAGGTCATGAACCGCTTGGTGCCCGCGGGCGGCTGCTGGCCGCCGGTGATGCGCAGGGCGCCCGCGTACTGGGAGTCCAGCCGTACGTCACTGACCTTCACGAGCGTCCCCGACTCCCGGGCCTCGACCATCGTGCCGTTGCCGAGGTAGACGGCGATGTGGTGCACGCTGCCGAGGTTGGCCGGGTCCGAGCCCCACAGCAGCAGATCGCCCGGCTGCAACGGAGCGGTTCCCTGGGCGCGGGTGAACCGGGCGGTGGCGCCGCTCCACCGGGCCTGGTTCCACGTCCCCTCGGGCAGGCTGATGCCCGCTCCCTGCCAGGCCGCGTACTGCACCAGGTGCGAGCAGTCGAAGCCCCTCACCTGGCTGTCGTGGGCGCCGGGGCCGCCGCCGGGGTAGTCCTGGCCGTACGTCGGCCCGTGGACGGAACCGCCGCCCCACGAGTACGGCACCCCGATCTGTGAGCAAGCGGCGTTGACGATCGCCTGCGCCTGGGCCGACGCGTCCGCCAGGGGACGGCAGTCCGCGGCGGCGACGGCCGCCGGGAGGACCGGCGGCGGGGCGGCCGCCGCCGTGCCGGTGCAGGTCAGTGCGGTGGTGAGCAGGAGCAGCCCTCCAGCCGTCGCGAGGGTGCGGTGGGCACGGTGCATGGATTCCCCCTGGGTGGGTCGAGAAGAGGTACGCGGTCCTGTTCGGGTGTCGTACGGGAGTGCCGGCGGGCAGGCGGCGTGCGGGCGTGCGGGCGTGCGGGCGGGCATACGGGCGGGCGCCGTCCTGGAGTCGGCCGGGTCGGCTCGTTCCGTGGTCGGGGGGCTATGCGGCGAGGGCCGCGCGGATCTTGGCGTGGCCGCGCATGCGGTTGCGCTGCACCGTGCCGCGGTGCGCGCCGAGCCGTTCCCCCGCCATGTCGTGCGTCAGACCCTCGATGTCGACCAGGATCACGGCGGCCGCCTCCTTGGGGGACAGCCCGCGCAGCAGCGCGGCCGTCACCGCTTCGGCCTCCCGGCCGGCGAAGCCGCCGTCCCAGCCGCGTTCCGGCAGCCGGTCGGTGCAGCGCTCCTGGCGCGAGGGGTGCCGCCACAGGTCACGCAGCAGGTTCAGCGCCGCCGCGCAGGTGTAGGCGTACGGCTGCTGCTGGCGGGCCAGGGTGTGGGCACGTGCCCGGCGGGAGAGCCTCAGGTACGTCTCCTGCAGCAGGTCGTCGGCGTCGTGCGGGTTGCCGGTCAGAACCAGCAGCCGGCGCCGCAGCCGCGGCATCACGGCGGTGAACGCCTCGTCGAACTCGGTGGCGGTCATGTGGTCGGTGACTGCGGTCGTGCTCGTGGTCTCCACGGTGTTCCCCCGGGGTCCGGCTGTCTCAGACTGTGGTTGGGCTCAGGGAGGCGGGGCCGTACTTGGCCGCGGGCGCTTCGGTCAGGAGCGCCCAGTACCGGTCCCCGTAGGACCAGTGCCACCACTCGGTCGGGTAGTTGACGAACCCGGCGCCCGTCATGGCCCGCCCCATCGCCGCCCGGTTGGCGCGGGCGTCGGCGCCGATGTCGAGCGCGGCGGTGCGGCAGCCGCCCCCGCTCTCCTCGGGGGTGGCGTTGACCTCCGTACCGAGCGGGAGTTCGGCGCCGTCGTCGGTGCACAGCGTCAGATCGACCGCACCGCCGCTGACGTGCGGGGCGACCTCCGGGGGCGAGATGTACGCGCTGGCCAGATCGCGAATGCGGTCCGGTCCGGCGTCCGGGTGCGCCGTGCGCAGCGTCGCCGCGTACTCGTCGAAGTAGCGGCGCTGCAGGGCGGGCGGCCGGAAGCCCTCCACCATCAGCAGGCGGATGCCCGGGGGCAGCGCCTCCTGTGCCAGCAGGAGCCGGCGCAGCACGTCGGCCCGCAGATGGGCGAACGAGCCGTCGGGGTCGGTCTTCCGCGGGTCGACCCGCAGTCCGGCGACCCCCCGGGCGTCGAGCAGGGGTTCACCGTTCTCGCTCACACGCTGGGCGGCGACCCGGGGGTCCGAGAGAAGGATGATGTCCGTCACGCTCACAGCGTCGAGCCGGGCGCTGCAGGATCGATGCAGATCCGCTGCAGGACGCATGCAGCCCGGACCAAGACGCCTGCATCGCCCAGTGGGACGCCCGCACCGCCGGCCGGGACACGTGCACCGCCGGCCGGGACGCCGGGAACGGGCCATTCGTATCGGCGGATCCGACGGCTTTCGGCCACCCCTGCGCCACATCCGCGATCCGTGAAACCGGAGGTCGGGTGGCGGGCGTGCACCTCGGTGGGGGCCGACACGTTGCCCCGCATGCGGAACGTGAAATCGGGGGACAGGGTGGACCTTCGCCTGCTGGGTCCGGTCGAGGTGGTGAGCGGGGGACGGCGGATCGCGCTCAACGGTGCCAAGCCGACCGCGATCCTCGCGGCGCTCGCCGTGCATCTCGGTGAGGTGCTGTCCGTCGAGCGGCTGGTCGATCTGGTCTGGGAGGAGGAGCCGCCCGCCACCGCGCGGGCGCTCGTCGCGTCGCACGTCTCCGGGCTGCGCCGGGCCCTGGCGGGCACGGCGGGCGCGGAGGCCATCCGCACCCGCTCCCCGGGGTACGTCGCCGAGTTCCCGCCCGCCGCCGTGGACGCCCGGTGCTTCGAGAAGGCGCTCGCGGCCGGCCGGAGGGCCGCCGCCGACGGGCGGGCCGAGGAGGCCGTCGAGACCTTGCAGACGGCGTCGCGCCTGTGGCGCGGCCGGGACGCGCTGGAAGGGCTCGGCCAGTCCTTCGCCCGCGTCGAGGCCATGCGTCTGACGGAACTGCGCCTGGAAGCACAGGAGTTGCGCTTCTCCGTCGAACTGGACCTGGACCGGCGCGCGGACCTCGTCTCCGAACTCGTCGCCCATGTCGCCGCACACCCCCTCCGGGAGCGCCCGCGCGGCCAGCTGATGACCGCGCTGTTCCGCACGGGCCGGATGTCCGACGCCCTGCGCTGCTACGACGACGGCCGCCGCCTGCTCCGTACGGAACTGGGCGCGGACCCCGGCCCGGAACTGCGCGCACTGCACCAGGCCCTGCTCCGGGCGGACACGACGGTGCTCGGGGCGCCCGCCGCCCGACGGGCCGCGCCCGCCGGGAAGAGACCCGGAACCGCACCGGCGGCGGCGCACCCGGGCTCGGACGAGGACGCGCCGGCAATCGGCCGCGCCGGGCTTCCGCACGACGGCACCGGGTCACCGGCGCCCTCCCAACTTCCGCCCGACGCGGCGGACTTCGTAGGACGTACCCGACAGACGGCCTGGGTGACCGCCCTGCTCCAGGAGGTGCGCGACCCGCAGCGCACCGCGCCGCCCATCGTGGTGATCTCCGGCCGGTCGGGCACCGGCAAGACCGCCCTCGCCGTCCACGTGGGACATCGCACCGCCGCGCTCTTCCCCGACGGACAGCTCTTCGTGGACCTGCGCGCCTCGGACTCCGAGCCGGTGCGGACCGCGGACGCTCTGGCCAGACTGCTGCGTGCCCTCGGGGTGGACCCGCAGACCCCGGCGCGCGACGAGGAGGACCTCCTCGGGCTGTACCGCACGCACATCGCGCGCCGCCGGGTCCTGCTCGTCCTCGACAACGCTGTCAACGAGGCCTTGCTGCGCCCGCTGCTCCCGCCGGGCGGCGGCTCGGCCGTCCTGATCACCGCCCGCCGCCGGCTCGTCGCGCTGGAGGGCGCCGCCCACCTCGATCTGGGGGTGCCGTCCGAGACGGAGGCGCTGGCCCTGCTGGCCCGTGTCGCCGGTCCGGCCCGGCCCGCGCTGGACCCCGACCGGGCCGCCGAGATCGTCGCGCTGTGCGGCCGGCTTCCGCTCGCCGTCCGCATCGCCGGTGCCCGTCTCGCCGCCCGGCCCCACTGGGCGCCGGCGCGGCTCGTGGCGCGGCTGAGGGACGAGCGCCGCCGACTGGACGAACTGCAGGCGGGCGACCTGGAAGTGCGCGCGAGCCTCGGAATGGGCTACGCGGACCTGGACAAACAGCAGCAGCGCGCCCTGCGCCGCCTGGCCCTGATGGATCTGCCGGACTTCGCCGCGTGGGTCGCCGGGCCGCTCCTGGACGTGAGCGAGGACGCCGCCGAGGACGCGGTCGAACGACTCGCGGACTGCCACTTCGTGGAGGTCGTGGGCACCGACGGGACGGGTCGGACGCGCTACCGGATCCACGACCTGGCGCGCGAGTACGCCCGGGAGCGCTGCCTCGCCGACGAGGCCCGGGAGGACCGGGACACGGCGGTTCGCAGACTGGTCGACCGCTGGCTGAACATGGCCCGCATCGCGGCGGCCCACGGCCCGGGCGGCGCGGCACGGCTGCTTCCCGTCACGGCCGCGGACGGACCGGAGCAGGACGCGTACGGACCGGACCAGCCCGCCGACGGGTGGGCCGACGCGCCGGCCGACGCGTCGGCCCACCTGATGGACCAGCCGGCCGCGTGGTTCGCCGCCGAGCAGCCGTGTCTGCTGGCCGCGGTCATCCACTGCGCGGACCACGGCATGTTCGACGCCGCCCGCGAACTCGCCGCCACCCTCATGGCCGCCTCCGCGGCCCTTTACAACCAGTTCGACGCGTGGTCCCGTTCCCACGACGTGGCCCTGGCCGCGGTACGCCGGGGCGGGGACGTCGAGGGAGAGGCCTGGCTGCTGAACGGGCTGGGCCAACTCCGCCTCGAACAGGACCGTTTCGACGAGGCGTACGCGTTCTTCGCTCTGGCGCTGCGGCTGTTCGAGGAGCGCTCCGTCCGCACCGGCCGCGCGGACGCGCGGGCCGGCATGGGCGCGGCCCGCCGTGAACAGGCCCGCTTCGACGAGGCGCTGCCGCTGCTGACCTCGGCGCTGGAGGAGTACCGGGGGCCGGAGGAGATCTCGTCCATGGCCCACGTCCTGTACGGCATCGGGTTCGTCCACCGGGAGCAGGGCCGCGACGACGAGGCGTGGGAGGCGATCTCCCGCGCCCACCGGCTGTACGTCACCGCCCGGGACCGGCACGGCGAGGCGCTCGCGCTGCGCTCACTGGGCCTGTGCCACCGGGCGCGGGGTGACCTGCCGGCGGCGGAGGCCCTGCTGCGGCAGTCCCTCGCCATCTTCGAGGAGACGGACGACGCCTTCGGCGTCATGTACGCGAGCCTGTCGCTGGCCAAGGTCGAGTTCCGGCAGGGGCGGATGAGCGAGCCCCGCGAGCGGCTCGACCGATGCCTGGAGATCACCCGCAAGCGCCAGGACGTGTTCGGCGAGGCGCTCGTCCTGCGCACCACGGGGGAGTGGCACCTCGCCGCGTCCGACTGGGAGACGGCGACGGGGATCCTGCGGCAGTCCCTCGGACTGTGGGACGGGCTGCAGCTGCCGCTGTGGCGCGCCCGCACCCTGCGTGACCTGGCCCGCGCCGCTCTGGCCCAGGGCCGGACCGGGACGGCGCGCGCGTACGAGCGGGAGGCGTACGAGGTCTTCCGCCGGCTCGGTACCCGCGAAGCGCTGGAACTCCCGGAGCCGGGGGACGTCGACGCCCCCGACCACTGAGACGGTCACCGCACGACGCACGACGCACGACGCACGACGCACGACGCACGACGCACGACGCACGACGCACGACGCACTACGCACTACGCACGACGCACTACGCACGACGCACGGCACCCGGCCCGGCGCACACGGGCGTGGGGCGGGACGCACCGCGCTCATACGACGGGCGACCGCGTCCCGTCGCCGGTGTGAACGGCGCGGCACCCGCCGTCCGCGACCACCGCCGGAAATGAGGCTCCACCATGACCCACGCATCACCGCGCACGCTCCGAGCGCTGACCACGGCCTTCCTCGTCGCCGCCGCGGCGCTCGCCGGCCCCGCCACCGCGTCGGCTGCCGAGCGGCCCGCGGCGACCGAGCGGCCCGCGGCGACCGAGCGGCCCGCCGCGGCGGGGGCCGCGGCGCTGGACTACACCGAGGTCCACGTGTGGGCGACCGGAGTCAACGTCCGCAACGCCGACTCGGGATACCCCTTCGAAACGTGCAAGACCTTCCCCTCCCGGCAGAACTGCAAGGTCATGGCAACGGTGTCCCGGACCACGGTGACCGCCTACTGCCAGAAGCAGGGAGAGCTCATCAGCGATTCGGGCTACAGCAGCCGGTGGTGGACGTACGTGCAGTCACCGAGCGGGCCGTGGGGCTGGGTGAACAACGTCTACATCACGGGGGACGAGCACCTGGCCCACGTCGACGACTGCACGTTCTGAGCGGAGGAACGCGTGAAGGTGGCCGGCGACCCGGTCATACGGACGCGCCGCCCCTTCCGTCGTAGAGCCGAACGGCACGAGTTCATGACAGAGGGGAAACCATGGCGAAGCGATCCACTCGGCTGGCGGCGACAGGACTGGCGCTCGGCGCGGCCGTCTCCCTGCTCGCCGCCGCCGGGACCGCGGGGGCCGCGCCTTCCGGCGCCGACGGCCACGCGACGACCGTGCAGGCCAGGAGCAACCTGCGCGACGCCCCCCACACCGGGAGCCGGATCTGGGGCACCACGACGGAGGTGACCGAGGCCGGCGTCGAGTGCTACACCCGGGGCCAGCGCGTCACCGCGGGCGGATACACCACGGACGTCTGGTACTTCGGCACCGTCATCGACTACGACATCGGCCACATCTACAGCAACGTGTGGATGTGGGGCGGCAACGTGAACGTGGGCGCCGACCCGGCCCCCGGCATCCGCGGCTGCTGACCGCCCCGTCCCGCCCGGCCCCGCCGCACGGCCCGCGCCCCGTGGCCTCCGTCCCGCACGGAAGCCCGGGGCGCGACCGTTGGCCGGTCACCGCCCGGGCCGACGAGCCCGGCAGCGCTGCGCCGGCACCGACTCGTTCGCCGCCGCGCCGCACTAGCCCCTGCGCGAGGCCCGGACCGTCCGATCTTGATCCCGCCGGACACCCCCTAGGCTGGCCGCATGACTGTGCTCGTGTACGAAGACTTCGGTACCGGACGCCACCGCGAGGCCTCCCTGATTCGCCATGCCCTGGGCGGCGTCCACGAGGAGGAGCTGGTCGCCGGCCTGGCCGGGGGGATCGGCTTCATGTACTTCGTCTTCGAGTACGCGGGCCGGCCGCCCCTCGCCAGGATCGTGGCCCAGGCGTACCCCGAGCCCTGGGTGCAGGTCGCGCTCGGTCGCCTGGGGGTCCCGTACGAGGCGACGCGCGCGATGAAGCCCCGCTGGGGCAGGGTGCGGGCCGCGCTCGACGAAGGGCAGCCCGCCTTCTGCGTGGTCGACCGTTCCTCGCTGCCGTGGCACGACGCCGACCCGGACGCCGAACGGACGGGCGCCGACCCCTACACCGTGGTCATCGCCGGGTACGACGGTGACGACCTGCTCGTCGAGGACGGCGCACCGACCGCGTACCGGATCGACCGGGAAGAGTTCGGCGCTGCCTGGACCGCGCACCACAAGGGCCGCCACCAGCTGATCGTGCCCACCGGACCCGCCGAGGGAGAGCCGGACGTCGCGGGGGCGATCGCCTCCACCGTCACGCACCTGACCGGCCCCGTGCTCGGGAACGACTTCGACGTGAACTTCGGTTTCTCCGGCATGGAGAAGCTCGCCGCGCAGCTGCGCGACACCACCTCCGGCGCGGGCTGGGAGCACCGCTTCGGCGGTTCGCCCGCCGTCTTCCGCTCCGCCACCGCACGGCTGCACTCCTGCCTGGAGGAGGAGTGGACCGCTCCGGGCGCGACCCGGCCGCTGTACGCCGACTTCCTCGACCTCGTCGGACGTCCGGAGGCCGCCGCGCTCTTCAGGGAGTCCGCCCGTCACTGGTCCGCGCTGGCCTCGCTGGCCCGGGAAGCCGCTGCGGAGGCCGGGGCCGAGGACCGGCGATCGTTCTTCCACGCGTGCGCGGAGCACGTGGACAGCTGTCTGGACCTGGAACGCGGGGCGGTGCGGGCCCTTCGCGCATAGCTTCCGCCTCTGACGCGGCCGGCCGCCCGACCCCGGGCCGGGTGGCCTCCGCGACACCCCGACCGGGATGGTCCCCCCCCCGTCCCTGACGGCTCAACCGAGTTCCTCACCGGCGGGGGTGCGCGGGGGGAGGTGGCGGGTGATCCGGTCGAAGAGTTCGAGCAGGGGTTCGCTGATGTCCTTGCCGAACTCGGTGAGCCCGTAGGTCACCTGAGGCGGTGTCGTCGGCTCGACCGTGCGCCACACCAGTTCGTCCCGGACCAGCGCGCGGAGCGTCTGGGCGAGCATCTTCTCGCTGATGCCCCTGATGCTCTCGCGCAGTTCGTAGAAGCGAAGGTCATTGCTCCGCAAGGAGATCAGGACCCAGATGCCCCATCGGCTGGTCACGTGGTCGACCATGTCGCGGGCGGGGCAGTCGGTGTGAAACACGTCATACCGCTTCGCCGTACCGCCGGCTCCGACCTGCGCGCTACCACTCATGTGCGGAGCTTACCCACAGGTACGTCCTTACCAGAAGTTAGCCCCTCTCCTAGCGTCGTGTGCACACACGGCAGTTGGACGGAGGAGCTGATCATGATCGTGGTGACCGGTGGGACCGGGAACGTGGGCCGGCCGCTGACGCGGGCCCTGGCGGACAAGGGCGCGGAGGTGCTGGCGGTATCGCGTCACGCGGCACCGGTGCCGGACGGCGTGCGCCACCTGGCAGCCGACCTCGCCGACCCCGCCACCCTGCAACCCGCGCTCGTCGGCGCGAAGGCCCTGTTCCTGCTGTTGTCCGGGGACCTGCACGGCCCGGGCGCCGGCCCGGCCGAAATCGTCACCCGGGCCGCGGCCGCCGGGGTTCGCCGGGCTGTCCTGCTCTCCACGCAGGGCGTGGCGACGCGGCCGTACGACCCGACGCGGACGGCCGTGCGCGCACTGGAGGAGACGCTGCGGGAGTCCGGTATGGAGTGGTCGGTCCTGCGGCCGGGCGGCTTCGCCTCCAACGCCCTGTGGTGGGCTCCTGCCGTGCGCGCGCAGCGGGTCGTCGCCGCCCCGTTCGGCGATGTCGGCGTTCCCGTCGTCGACCCGCGGGACATCGCCGAGGTCGCCGCGGCCTGCCTGCTGGAGGACCGGCACCTCGGCGGCACCTACGAGCTGACCGGCCCGGAAGTGATCACCCCGCGGCAGCAGGCGCAGGCCATCGCCACCGCCCTCGGCTCTCCACTGCGCTTCCACGACCTCACCCGCGACGAGGCCCGGGCCGCCATGAGCCGCACCATGCCGGCGGCTCGCCGACGACACCCTGGACATCCTGGGCGCCCCGAGCGAGGCGGAGCTGCGCATCAGCCCCGCCGTCCAGCAGGTCCTGCACCGCCCGGCACGAACCTTCGCCGACTGGGTCGCCCACCACGTCGCCGCGTTCCGCTGAACCATTCCCGCCGCCGCGGGCCCCGGGCGCGGCGGCCGTCGGTCAATGGGGAATGGCGTCGATGACCTCCCGGGCACCCTGGCGCAGGAGAGCGTCGGCGACGGAGGTGCCGAGGGCAGCGGGATCGAGGCGGCCGGCCCACTCGTGGGCGCTGAGGACGACCTTGCCGTCCGGGGTGAACACCGAAGCCCGCAGGGAGAGGTCGCCCCCGCGTTCGACGCGGGCGTATCCGGCGACGGGGCTGTTGCAGTGGCCCTGGAGGACGTGCAGCAGCGCGCGCTCGGCCAGGGTCTCGCGGTGGGTGTCGGGGTGGCCGAGGACGCCGACGGTGTCGATGAGGGCGACGTCGTCCTGGCGGCACTGGAGGGCGAGGATGCCGGCGCCGACGGGCGGCATGAGGGTGTCGGCGGGGATGATCTCGCTGATGGCGTCGGGGCGGCCGATGCGGTGCAGGCCGGCGACGGCCAGCACGAGCGCGTCGACCTCACCCGCGGCGAGTTTCCCGAGCCGGGAGTTGGCGTTGCCGCGGATCGGTACGCAGACCAGCCGCGGGTGAGCGGCGGCGAGCTGGGCGGTCCGGCGCACGGAGGAGGTGCCGACGCGGGTACCGGGCGGCAGCTGACCGAGAGTGAGCCCGCCGGGGTGGACTAGGGCGTCGCGGATGTCGTCGCGCCGGAGGAACGCGGCGAAGGCAGTCCCGGCCGGCAGGGGCCGGTCGCCGGGCACGTCCTTGAGGCAGTGCACCGCGAGGTCGGCCTCACCGGCGAGGACCGCCGCGTCGACCTCCTTGGTGAAGGCACCCTTGCCCTCGACCACACCGAGCTCGCCCCTCCACATGTCGCCGGTCGTCTTCACCGGCAGAACGGTGGTCTCGACCCCGGGGCGGAGGACGGCGAGCTCGGCACGAACGCGCTCGACCTGGGCGAGCGCCATGGGCGAGTCGCGGGAGACGATGCGGATCACATCAACGGCCACACCCTCACGCTAGTCCCCCTCACCCCCGCCCGACGTCCCTCCGCCCCGGTGTGACTGATGCTCTTCTCGACGAGGGCCCGGACCTCGGCCAGGCCGGGCTGGGGTTCGTCGTCGACCCGTCGGACTGCTTCGCACCGAAGGAGAACCATGGACAGGGCCTGTCACCACGGCCTGTGGTTGCCAGCCGGATTTTCACGGTCCGACCGTCACGGAGCCCTGCGGAGAAGGCGGTGCCTTGGCCGTCTCGGCCACGGAATCGACATGCCCGACACTCGCGTCGCGGTGCCGCCGTACGCCGTGGGACGCGGATGCCCCCCACCTCGATGAGCGGCCGACGACGGGCGGCACCGGGCTGCCGGCTGTCATCGCTGCTGACCATCGGCGTGGAGTACGGCGGCCGCGATGTCCCGAACGCGCTCGGTAGTGCTGTGGGCCCAGCCTCGGACCCGGGTGGGCCCCGCAGCCCTTGGGGCTGTATCGGGAGTTGCTTGCGAGGCAACGTTGTGGCGGGGCTGGTGCGTCCGTGGGGTTGCCGGACTCGGCGTGACCAAGGTGTGTTGAGGGGGAGGCTCGTGGAGCGGGGCGAGGGAAGGCAGCAGGACGGTCCGGGGCGAGAGCCGAACGCTTACGAGCGGGTTCTTGCAGAGGATCGGCGCGTCGTGCGAGATATGTTCCACGTGACTATCGGTGGGGCCCATTCCGGGTTCGCCGTAACGGTTGCACTCGTGGTCTTGGTCGCTGCCCTTGGCGGCACCATGTGGGCTCTGACCGTTGGCGGAGCGGTGGCGTTCGCCTTCGCCTTCGCCTTTGCCGCGGTTGTCGGTGGCGGTCGTCGCGGGTGGGCCGCAGCCAAGCGCGCTTACCTCGTGACGTTCGGCTGGGCCGGATGGCTGTGATCTCCGCGAGGACGTGGCCCGGGTTCTGTCCGGTGGGTCATTCGCGGGGCCAGAGCCTGCCGGCCGCTGCGACGACGGTGCCGTAGAGGACATCGGCGCGCTTGTGCCAGCGGGTCGCGAGGGCAGGGTGGTGTTTGAGCCGGTTTGACCGTCCGCTCGACTCCGTAGCGGTGTTTGCGGCCTGGTGGACGGCGTGAGCTGCATGCCCCGTCGCCGCTGATGTGGTCCGGCCCGGCGCGGGGATGCCGCCGCCGGGCCGGGCGCCGCCTTCGCCAGGGAAGCTGAGGCCCTCGGGCGGCCGTTCAGGGGCGGCGGCCGGCCCAGGCCACCAGTCGGTCGATGGCCGGGGCCTTCGGGTCCACCGCCACCACTTCCGCGAAGGGGACCCGCCCGCCGCGGGTCTCGGCCGGCAGGGCGCGGCGTACGACGTCGATCACGCGCTCGACGAGGGCCGGGTCGAAGTCCGGGTCCTGTCCCGTCGCCCTGGCCAGGTCCCAGGTGTGCACCGTGAGTTCGTGGGTGTAGACGGCCGCGGCGGCAGCGCCCGGCAGCACGCCCATGGGCAGGCGCAGCTCCCGTTCGAGGATGCCCGGATCCGCCCACACCTCGGCGACCTCACGGGCACCCGGTACCCAGGCCGCCGCCCAGGCGCCGTCGGCGATCTCGTCGGCGAAGGACGGGACGCTGAACGGATCCTCGCCGCGCCCGATCACCGAGATCCGGCGCACGACGGCCACGAGGTGGCTCGACAGCCGTCGTACGTCGAAGTCCTCGCAGGGGGTCGGGGCGTCGTACTGCTCGGGCCGGACGGCGGCCAGCGTCCGTCCCGCCAGCTCGACGGCCGCGGCGAGGTCGGTCCGCGGGTCGACGGGGGAAGGGGCGGCGGGGGAAGCGGCGGCAGGGGAAGGGTCGGCGGCGCTGGTACCGGTGGAGTCGGACGGGGTCTCGATGAGCTGCTCGGTCGTGTTCATGGGTTCATCCTGAAAGGCAAAGTGGCCATCTCCTGGCCAGTTCTCCGAAGAGAATGGTGGGGAGGGCGCGGCGACGCGGCACCCACGAAGGAGGACGAAGGGCACATGAGAGCCGACCGGTTGGTGGCGACCCTGCTCTTCCTCCAAGAACGCGGCCGCGCCACCGTCCCCGAAGTGGCCGCCGAACTGGAGGTGTCCGAGCGCACCGCGCGCCGGGACCTCGAAGCCCTGGCCACGGCCGGCATCCCCGTGTACGCGCAGCGCGGCCGCGGCGGCGGATGGTCCCTCGTCGGCGGGGCCCGCACCAACCTCACCGGGCTGACGGCCGACGAGATCCGGGCGCTCTTCCTCCTCGCCGGCCCCCTGTCGACCACCCCCGAGACGCGTACGGCCCTGCGCAAGCTGGTCCGGGCCCTGCCACCGCCCCTGCGGGAGCAGGCCCGGGCCGCGACCCGGGCGGGGGTCGTCGACGCCACCGGCTGGTCCCGCAACGCCGTCACCGCCGATGCCGCCCACCGCACCGCACTCCAGAGCGCCGTCGTCGACGGGATCCGCGTCCGCCTCGGGTACGCGGGCGTCGGCAAACCCGCCGGTGAACGCACCGTCGACCCCCTCGGCCTCGTCGCCAAAGCGGGAGTCGACTACCTGGTCGCCGGTACGGACAAGGGCCTGCGCACCTTCCGGCTCAGCCGGGTCACCTCCGTCGAGCCGACCGGCGAACCGGTGACCCGGCCCCCGGACTTCGACCTCGCCACGGCGTGGCGGACGCTGTCCGGAGCCTTCCAGGACGGCATCACCGCCGTCACCGCCCGAGCCCGCGTCCACCCCGACGCGCTGGCCCTGTTGCAACGGTTCCTCGGCGGCCGGGTCCGCGTCGGCGGCCCGCTGCCCGACGGCTGGACCGAGGTGTGGGTCGACGGCCCGGCCGCAAAGGCCCTGGCGGGGCACCTGGCCGGGCTGGGAGCGCGGATCGAGGTACTGGAGCCGCCGGAGGTACGCCACTGGCTGGCCCGGATCGCCGCCGAACTGACCGGGATGTACGCGGGGGAGACACCGTACGAACCCCACGGCCAGTGAGCCGGAGGGCGGCACGGTGTTCTCGGCTGCCAGGCTCCGGCCGCTGCCGGCCCACCTGGCCGACGGGGCCGAGGGCGCGGCGCGGGCCGAGCCGGCGGGGGCGCTCGGCCTTCGGCGCGCCGGGTTCTGAAGCCGCCGCGCTCACGGCGCTGGGCGCGGCCGGCGGCATGCCCGACCCCCGCTACAGGGCCACCAGGATCAGCGCCGCATTCGACCGCCCCTTCGGCTTCCTCGCCCTGCACCGAGGAGTGAGCGAACCGCTCCGGGACAGGAATGGTTCCGGCGGGTCGGGGAACGCGGATGCCGTTGCGGGCGTTGGTGTCACTACGGGAAGGCGATGCGCGGAGCCGCCTTCCGCCGACCTTGATGGGGAGCATTCATGAGCACGGCCAAGGACCTGTTCATCATCGCCATGGACCAGGAGCCGGAGCGCCCCGTCGGACAGGGTGACCTGTCCCTGGCGCTCGCGGGCGCCGAGCTGATCGACCTCCTCGGCGCGGAGGCCGCGTCGCTGGACGGCGACCGCATCGTCCCCGGCCCCGAGACCGAGCCGCACGACCCCCTCCTGGTCGAGGCGGTGGCCGCGCTCACCCGGCAGGTGCCGTACGAGCGGGTCGAGGACTGGCTGTGGCGCCGGGGCCGGGACCTCTCGGCGACGTACCAGGCCGCCCTGGAGGAGGCCGGCCAGCTCACGCGGGGTCGCCGCGGGCTGCTGCCCTTCGGCAACGACCGGCTGGAAGTGGCCGACACGCCCGTCCGGCGCCGGGCGCGCGGGCGGTGGGAGGAGGGCGAGCCCGTCCTCGCCGCCCTCGGCTCCGCCGTGGGCATCGGGGCTATGGACGGCGTGGACGGCGTGGACGGCGTCGAGGGCAGCCGGGGTACCGGGGGCGGGGTCCCCGAGGGCGGTGCCGGAGCCCACGCCGGGGCCGGGACCGGGCCTGGCCTTCCCGACGACTCCGTGACGACCGTCCTGGCCGGCGTCAACGACGCGGTGATGGAGCTGGAGGCCGTACACCAGCGCCGGTCCATCGAAAACGCCGCTTTCGCCAACGTCTGGCGCGTCCCGTGAAGATCCACTCTGCCTCCGGTGGACGCTCCGGCGGTGCTCTTTAGCGGAAGTTGCTCAACAAACCCTCCGGGCCGGGCGGCGCCACTATCGTCCGGATCTCCGTGCGCGCACCGCCCGGCGGCGCCGGTCCGGCCGTCGCCGCGGGCCCTGCACCGCTGACGCAACCCCGGAGGCTGCCTGCTCATGCGCCCAGTACCGCGTCCCGCCCGGACCTCGCTGACCGTACTGGCGCTGCTCGCCGCCGTATGCGCGCTGCTCGTCGGAGGGGCGGGGTCGGCCTTCGCCCACGCGAGCCTCAGTGGCTCCGACCCCGCCGACAACACCGTCCTGAAGGAGGCGCCGCGGCAGGTCACGCTCACCTTCACCGAGTCCGTGACGTTCTCCGAGGACTCGGTGCGCGTCCTGTCGCCGGAGAACCAGCGGGTGAATCCCGCCCCGGCCCAGTACGCGGACGGCAAGAGCAACACCGCGCGCGTGCAACTGTCGGACAAGATGCCCGAGGGTACGTACACGGTGGCCTGGCGGGTGGTCTCCGCCGACGGCCACCCCATCTCCGGCGCGTTCGTGTTCTCCGTGGGCCGACCGTCAGAGACCGCAGCGGTGGTGCCGGACGCGTCGTTGGACGACTCGGTCGTCGGCCGCCTCTACGCGTTCTTCCGCTACCTCGCCTACGGCGGGCTCGCGCTCCTCGTCGGCGCCGCCGCGTTCGTCGCCGTGTGCCTGCCCGGCGGCGCGGCGGCCCGGCCGGTGCGCAGACTGCTGGCCACGGGTGCGATCGTGCTGGCGGCGTCCACCGCGGCCCTCTTGTTGCTGCGCGCCCCTTACGAGACGGCCGGCCGTCTGACCTCGGTCGTCGACCTGTCGCAGCTGGGCCGGACCCTCGGCGGGCGCCCCGGGCTCGCGCTGGTCGCCCGGCTGGTGCTCCTGGCCGTGGCCGCCGTGCTGCTGAAACGGTGCGCCGTACGGCTGCACGAGCCCCGCGTCCGCTGGACCGGGCTGGCGCTCGCCCTGGGACTGGCCTGCACCTGGGCCGCCGCCGAGCACGCCTCCGCCGGCATCCAGGTGCCGCTCGCGATCCCCGTCGCCGTGCTGCACCTGCTGGCGATGGGGGTCTGGCTGGGCGGCCTGATCACCCTGGCGGCCGTCCTGCGGAGCCGGGGAGCCGAAGGCCGTACGGTCCCGGCGGCCGCGGTCGGCCGCTTCTCCACGACGGCCTTCGCCGCCGTCGCCGTTCTGGTCGGCACCGGGGTGTACCAGTCGTGGCGGCAGGTCGGCTCCTGGGAGGCGCTGACCACCACGGCGTACGGGAAGACGCTCGTCGTCAAGGTCGCCGTCGTGGTCCTCGTCGTGGGAGTGGCGTCGTTCGCCCGCCGCTGGACCGCCCGCCTCCTGCACGAGGCCGCTCCGGGCGCCGCCACGACGACGGTGCGCGAGCCCGAGCGGGTCAAGGCCGCGGTCGGCGGCCCTGCCGAGCCCGCTGCGACCGGGGTGCCCGCAGAGGGCGAAGTACGCGGTGGGGGAGAGGGAAGCGAGGGCGTCCGGCCGCCGCTGTCGGAGGACGGCGTACCCCGGCGCGCCCTGCGCCGGACCGTCGCCGTGGAGGCGGTGCTCGGCGTCGTGGTCCTGGCGGCGTCCACCCTGCTGACGGGCACTCAGCCCAGCCGTGCCGAGGCCGAGATCGCGGCCGCGGTGGCAGCGGCGACGCAGGAGCCGCAGGCCAAGGTGGCCACGGTGCCCTTCGACATGGGCAAGCCCGGCCACCAGGGCACCGTGCAGGTCACGCTGGCACCGGGGCGCGTGGGGGAGAACACGGTCGAGGCCGTGGTGTTCAGCGCGGACGGTGGGCTCGCCACCGTGCCCGAACTCCGGCTCACCCTCACCCAGGAGAAGCTGGGAATCGGCCCCATCGACGCCGAACTCAAGAACCAGAAGGGGTTCTGGGCCGTCTACGACCTGCAACTGCCCATGCCCGGCGAGTGGACCTTGAACATCACGGTGCGTACGAGCGAGATCGACCAGGTCACCGTGCGCGGAAGCGTCAACATCACTCCGGTGCCGGGGCGACCGGCGAAGTAGTCCACCGCCCGCCCAGGCCCCGCCCTTCCCGGCCCTTCCCGGCCTCGTGGATCAGGCCTGTCGGCCGCGGCGCGCCCACCAGACGGCACCCGCGCCGCCGAGTACGACGACGGCTGCGATCCCTGCCAGGACGGTGCCGGTGCCGGTGCTGTTCCCCCAATCCGCCGCGCCCGTCGCATCCGCCGCATTCGCCGCCCGGGCGTCCACGGACGCGGCCGGCGTCGGCGCAGCCGAGGACGACGGCGGGGCGGCCGGAGCGCCCGGGGGAGGCGTGGCCGACGGGCTCGCGGCGATCGGCTTCGCGCCGGGCGCGGCGGGCTGCAGCATGAGGAGCGGGGCCGGATTGTCGACCTTCCGGCCGTCCGTCGGTACCTCGATCCACCGGGAGACCTTGCCGTCGCCGTACGTCTCCAGCGTCTTGAAGGCGAGGGCCTTCGCGTCGGGCAGTTGGCGCACCGTGATGCTGTAATCGGCGTCGGTGCCGGTCGCCAGCGCCGCACCGCCGACGCTGAACCCGTCGGGGGTGGCGGTCAGCTTCCAGTCCGCGGGCGCTTCCTTGAGGGTCACGGCGTCCGGGGCGATGCCCTGGGGGAGGAACACCCGCAGCTCGGCGATGCCGGCGGTGTCCGACTCCGCCTCGGAGGTGAAGGACAGGGTCACGTTCTCGGCGAGGGCGCGCGGGTCGGAGGCGGACACTTCGGCGTGGGCGGCTGCCGGTCCGGCCGCGAGACCGAGGAGCACCATCGCGCCGGTGGCCGCGAGGCCGAGGCGGCGCAACGGGAGGCGGGCGCGGGAGCCGCGCAGGGTGTGCGAGCCGCGCAGGGTCTGCGAGGTGAGCCTGTTGTGAACCATGAGCCTGCTGTGGGACGTGAGCCTGCTGTGCGGGGTGTGCATGGCGAAGGAACCCTCTCGGTACGGGGAGCGGGCCTCGGGGAGCGGGATGACCGTTCAGCCCGCCGGGATCAGCGGAACGTCTCCTGCGCACCGGACGGGAGGGCCGCGGCGCACCACCGCGCCGCACAGCACCCGGGCCGCCACCGGCACCGGGTGCGGGGCGTCGAGCGGGCCCGGTCCGGGCCCGCTGCGTACGTACGTCCGCCGATGCCGCCGACAGCGGACACCGATGGCCGCGACGGCCGCCGCCACCGCCCGCCGGGCCCAGCGGCCCATGGTGTCCGGCAGGCGGCTGAGCGCCCGGTCCGCGCGGCACATGAGCAGCGCCATCACGCGGGCGGCGACGCAGTGGGCCGCCGCCATCCCCCAGGTGCTCCGGTGCGCCGTGCGCACGACGTGCGACGCGGCGCCGTGAGCCTCGGCGCCGTGGACCTCGGCGTGCCCGTGCGGTCCGGGCTGCTGGACGGACAGGGCCCGGTGCAACACGGGTCGGGCGAGGCCGGAGGCCGCGACCACCTGCCACCGCGGGCGGGACCGCCGCGCCGCGAGCCACGACGGACTCAGAACGCATGCCGCTCCGCCCGCCGTTCGCCACCACGACGTCTGGTCACCGAACGCCAGCGGATGGGCCGCGGCGGCCGGCACCGTGCCGAGCACGGTGAACGCGGCAGCCCGCAGCCACCGTCCGCTCGCCCGACCGGGCCGCGGACACGAGCGCATCCCTGCCCGGGCGTCGGTCATGTCCGGCTCATCATCGCCCCGCCCCCGCCGTGCATGATCCGAACTGTCAAGGCAGGAGCAGTTTTCCCGCGCGGCGCTCAGTACGAGTGGTCGACCGTGACGTCGGCCGACAGCCGCAGGGCCGCTTCGGCCGGGGCTCCGCGCAGCCCCAGCAGGGTGAGCGCGAGGGCGTCGATCACGGTGAGGTGAGCCAGGCGGCTGGCGACGGTCTCGAGCCCGAACACCAGGTCCTGGCCGCCCGCGACCAGCGTGCAGTCGCTGGCCCCGCTCAGCGGTGAGCGGGCGTAGCTGGTGACGGCGACGACCCGGGCCCCGGCCCGCCGCGCGCCCCGCGCGGCGTCCACGGTGCTGCGCGTGGCGCCGGTGTGGCTGATGGCCAGGCAGACGTCGGCGGCCGTCAGGGTCGCGGCGGCCAGCTGCGCGGTCAGCGGGTCGGCCGGCGCGTCGACCGCGCTGCCCAGTGCGCGCAGCCGGTACGCGGTGTCCAGCGCGACCGCGCCGGACAGTCCCGCGCCGACGACCAGGACCCGGCCGGCCGTGTCGATCAGCTCGGCCGCCGCGCGCAGCCGCTCCGGGGTCACCGTCGCGGTGACCGCGTCCAGTGCTTCCCGGCCGGCGCGCACCGTGTCGGCCAGGGCGCGGGCGGCCGGGTCCTGCTCTTGGGAGGGCTCCTGGGCGGGGACCTGCCGGGCGGCGGCGATCTTCAGCTCCTGGTACCCGCGGAACCCCAGGCGCTGGCAGGCCCGCACCACGGTGGACGGCGCGGTCCCGGCCAGCGCCGCGACATCGCTGACGCTGAGGTGCACCAGGTCCGCGCCCTTGTCGAGGACGACCTGGGCCACCCGGGCCTCGGTGTCACGCAGCTCGGGCAGGTGGGCCCGGACGTGGGCGGCGAGCCCCCCGGACGCTGTGGAATGCAGTTCCATGCAATGATCCTAGCAAGGAAATTCATTCCACGGCCTGACGTGAGGAGCGACCGTGTCCGCGATCCTGCCGTCCATGACGGGGGCGGCCGCCGTGCCCGCCGTCGTCCTCGCCTCGGCGGTGCTGCACGCCGTCTGGAACGGCCTCACCCACGGTCTGCGCGACAAACTGGCGGGCTTCACCCTCATCAGCCTGGCCTCCGCGGGCTGCGGAGCCGTCCTCGTCTGCCTCGCGCCGCCGCCCGCCCCGGCGGCCTGGCCGTACATCGCCGCCTCCGCCGCGCTGCAGGTCGCGTACCAGCTGCTGCTCCTGCGGGCCTACCAGCTCGGCGACTTCGGCCAGATGTACCCCACTGCCCGGGGCACCTCGCCCGTCGTGGTGGCCCTGGTGTCCACCACCCTGCTCGGCCACTCGATGCCCGCCGGCCAGGCCCTGGGCATCGGGGTCGTCGCCTGCGGCCTGGCCGGTCTCGCCCTCGCCGACGGGATCCCCGGCCGCGCCCAACTGCCCGCGCTGGCCGCGGCGCTGGGGACCGGCGTGATGATCGCCTCCTACACCCTCGTCGACGGCAGCGGCGTCCGCGTCTCCGGCAGCGTCTTCGGTTACATCGCCTGGCTCTTCCTCTGCCAGGGACTCGTCCTCCCCGTCATCGCCTGGGCCCGCCGGGGTCCGGCCCTGCTCACCGCCCTGCGCCCGCTGTGCGGCCGCGGGCTGGCCGGCGGACTGCTCTCGCTGCTGGCGTACGGGCTCGTCGTCTGGGCGCAGTCCCGCGGCGACCTCTCCACCATCGCCGCCCTGCGGGAGACCAGCATCGTCTTCGGAGCGCTGATCGGCGCGGTGGTGTTCCGCGAACGCCTCGGCCACCGGCGTATCACCGCCAGCGTCACCGTCCTGGCGGGCATCACCCTCCTCCAACTCGCCGCCGCCCCCTGACGCAAGGCCCTCCGACGTGCTCCAGCCGGTCGTGCCGGGAACGAGGTGGCCGGGCCCGTGCCGACAGCGCGGGCGCAGCAACCCGATGCGGAGGCATCGCTGCAGCGCGGTTCCCCGCCGCGGTGTGAACCAGGGGGCTGCTCACGGCTTGGGGACCGTGTTGACGTAGGGGGTGCCCGCGGCGTAGAAGGCGTCCACCGTCTTTTGGACGTCCGCCTGGGAGAGGGCCTCATCGGCCTTGTAGTAGACCCAGTTGACCTTCATGTCCCAGGTGCGCGGGCCGCCGGTGGCGGGAGTGTCGATGAACCAGTTGCTGAAGTGGACGTCCATCTTCTCGCGGGGGACGTACTTGCCGGAGCTTGTGAACAGCTCCTTGCCGTCGAGGGAGTACGTGACCTTACCGTTCATGGCGGTGACCATCAGGAGGTGCCAGCCCTCCGTACGCTGCTTGAGCGTGTGGCTGACCCGGTCCGGCGGATCGGCCTTGTACCAGCTGACGGTGTCGAGCCGGGGACCCGCCGTGCCCCAGCCGCCGTTGGGCAGGTACTCGAAGTCGAGCTCGCTGTAGTCCGCCGAGTCGTCGGAAGGGGAGATCGGGAAGAAGGTCTGGACGACGTGGTCGCCGTTGCGGCCGCTCGTGGGCCTGTCGCTGAAGTGGACCCGGGCCGCGAAGGTCCCCGTGAAGAGGTTCTTGCCGGTGCCCTGGAGTTCGGTCTGCTGCGTGCCCGCCGCGGTGCCGTCGGTGACGGACCGCAGCTGCAGGACCCTGCCGCCCTGGGCCGTCGCGTCGGCGGGGAACGCGGCGCCGGCGGTGGTCCAGCTGTCCTTGATCCCGGGCCCGCCCCCGCCCGTACGCACCTCCCAGCCGTGGGCGGCGAGCGCGGGATCGTCCGGGCCGCTGTAGCGGAAGGTGTCGAACAGGGTTCCCGGCGGGCCGGCCGGGCCGGCGAGGTGCTGGGGGCGGGCGCGGCGCCGTCGTCACCGGGGCCGCCGGAGCACGCAGCGAGCGCGCACAGCAGGGCGGGCAGCGCGAGCGCGCTCCACGCGCGGCGGCGAGGGGTGCGGCGGGGCTGGCTCACTTGGGCTCCTTGGGACGTTGAGGCGGTGCCTGGACACGCCCGCTGCAGGGGGGATCGTCACCGGCCGAACCGATGAGGGCGTCATCCTAAGGCGCGCTCCGACCGTGCGGACGACCACCGAGAGGCAGCCCCGGGGCGGCCCGTACGCCGTCGACCGCCACGCGGAGGCGCCGGTCGCACCTACTAACCGGTACGACGCATTCCGTTTCGATCCGGTCACGACCCCCGAGTAGATCAGCTCATATCCCGACATCGGGCTCAAGTCGCTCCCGGCCGGTGCACTAGCGTTCGCCCTGCGATCCCGCGGTCTACGTACCCTGCAATGAAAGGCCTCGCACGGTGCGCCCAGCCAAGACGTCCGTCCAGCGCGGATCGGCACATACGAAACACCATGGAGTGTCCGGCGCGCCCGTCGAGGAGCCCACCACCTCACCGGTGTTCGTCGACCAGTCGGGTCTGCGCGGCCGCCTGCTGCGAGGCTTCGGATGGCCGGTCTCGCTGATCGGCGCCATCCTTGCGGTGGCCATGGGGAGCAGCCTGATCGGTGTGCAGGCGGACGCCCCCGCGATGGGCATTCCCGTACAGCCCGCGCACTCGCCCACGCCGTCGCCGTCGGTACTGCCCTCCGCGGGCCGGTCGTCCCCGGCGGCCCCGGCGTCCTCGTCGAAGCCCACGCCCCCGCAACGGCCGGTGGCGCGCTCCGCTGCGCCCGGGACGCGGACCGCCTCGGCCGCCCCGTCGAAGGCGGCCGTCACGCCCGGGCCCGCGACCACCGCGCAGCGCGGGGCGAAGCCCTCGGGCCGACCGGGCAAGCAACCCTGATCACCCGATCCACCTGATCGCCTCATCCGGTTACCCGGTTACCCGCACCACTGTTTCCAGGAGCGTCATTGTCCCGCCACCAGCGCCGCCGGCAGTCCCCGCTGAGGCCGCGCCGACTGGCCGCGCCGCCGTTGCGCTTCTTCATGCCGCTGTCCCTGCTGGCCTGCCTGCTCGCCCTGCTCGTCCTGCGCGGCCTCGCCACCAACGAGGCGTTCCACGACTCCCGTATCGCGATCTCGGTCGACAAGACGACCGTGCCCGTCGAACTGCTCAAGGGCGGTCCGATCATCGACGCGCGGGGCTCCCGGAACGAGCACCCGGTGAGCTACCACGTCCCCGACCGCACCGCGGTGCTGAGCTTCGACGACGGTCCCTCGCCGGAGTGGACCCCGAAGATCCTCGAGGTGCTCGCGTCCCGCAAGGTCCGCGCGGACTTCTTCGTGACCGGCGCGATGACCACGCGCAACCCGGAGCTGATCCGGCAGATCGTCGCGGGCGGCCACGAACTCGGCGTGCACACCTTCACCCACCCCGACCTCGTCTACCAGTCCCACGCCCGCACCAGCTGGGAACTGGCCCAGACGCAGCTGGCGCTGGCCGGCGTCGCGGGCGTCCACAGCGCGTTGTTCCGTCCGCCGTACTCCTCCGACGCCACCGCGATGGACGACTGGAACTACCCGGTGATCAAGTACGTGGGTGCGCGCGGCTACCTCACCGCGTTCATCGACCGCGACACCGACGACTGGAAGCGCCCCGGCGTGGACGCCATCGTCAAGGCGGCGATGCCCGCCAAGCCCGGTGCGGGCGCGCTGATCCTGCTGCACGACGCGGGCGGCGACCGTACCCAGACCGTCGCCGCACTCGCGCAGATCATCGACAGGCTGCAGGCGCAGGGCTACCGCTTCACCACCATCTCCGAGGCGCTGAGCGCGTCGAGCGCGACCGTGCCCGTGCACGGTTTCCAGCTGTGGGCGGGCAAGGGGTTCATCTGGGCCACCAGGGTCGCCGTGCTCACCCTGCCGGTGCTGGTCGGCCTGCTGGCCCTCGTCGGCTTCCTCAACTTCGGGCGGTTCGCGCTGATGCTCGTCCTCGCGCCGGTCCACGCCCGCCGCGCCAAGCGGCGGGACGCCTGGGGGCCGCCCGTCAGCGAGCCGGTCACCGTACTCGTCCCCGCGTACAACGAACGCGAGTGCATCGCCAACACCCTCCACTCGCTCGCCGCCAGTGACCATCCGATCGAGGTCATCGTCATCGACGACGGCTCCACGGACGGCACCGCGGACATCGTCGAGGAGATGGCCCTGCCGTTCGTCCGGCTCGTCCGACAGGCCAACGGCGGCAAGTCCAGTGCGCTCAACACCGGCATCGCGGCCGCCTCGTACGACATCGTCGTGATGATGGACGGCGACACCGTCTTCGAGCCGTCCACCGTCCGCGAGCTGGTCCAGCCCTTCGCCGACCCGGCGATCGGCGCGGTCGCGGGCAACGCCAAGGTCGGCAACCGCGACAGTCTGATCGGAGCCTGGCAGCACATCGAGTACGTCCTCGGCCACAACCTGGACCGACGGATGTACGACATGCTGGGTGTCATCCCGACCATCCCCGGCGCCGTCGGCGCGTTCCGCAAGGAGGCCCTGCGACGGGTCGGCGGGATGAGCGACGACACCCTCGCCGAGGACACCGACATCACCATCGCGGTGCTCTGCGACGGCTGGCGGGTCGTCTACGCCGAGCACGCCCGCGCCTGGACCGAGGCGCCCGCCAGCCTCCAGCAGCTCTGGTCCCAGCGGTACCGCTGGAGCTACGGCAGCATGCAGGCGATGTGGAAGCACCGGGGCGCAGTGACCTCACGCGGCCCGGCCGGCCGCTTCGGCCGGCTCGGACTGCCGCTCGTGGTGCTGTTCGGCGTGGTCGCCCCGCTCCTGGCCCCGCTCGTCGACCTGTTCCTGCTCTACGGCGTGCTGTTCGGGGACGCCCCCGTCACCCTCACCAGCTGGGGCGGCTTCATCCTCCTCCAGGCCGCGCTGTCCTGGTACGCCTTCCGGCTCGACCGCGAAAAGCCGTGGCACCTGATCAGCCTCCCGATCCAGCAACTGGTGTACCGGCAGCTGATGTACATCGTCCTGCTGCAGTCCGCGATCACGGCGATGACGGGCGGCCGACTGCGCTGGCAGAAGCTCCGGCGTACCGGCGAGGTCGCCGTACCGGTGGAGGCCTGACCCGTGACCGCATCCTTCGGCCCCGGACGTACCCGGGACACCCTGCAGTTGCGCGTACCCGCCGCACTGCGCGCCGATCCGGCAGCGCCGGTACAGAGATCCGCACCCGGGCCCGCCCCGCAGGAGAACCCGCAGGCGGCGGCCGCGCCCGGGCCCGGCCGCGACCGCTACCTCGACCTGCTGCGCGCGCTGGCGCTGGGCCGCGTGGTGCTCTACCACAACTTCGGCTGGTTCTGGCTGCCGCTCGTCTTCCCGTCGATGGGCGTGATGTTCGCGCTGGCAGGCTCGCTGATGGCCCGCTCGCTCAGCCGTCCCGCCCTCGGCGTGATCCGCGGCCGGCTGCGCCGCCTGCTGCCGCCGATGTGGGTGTTCGGTGCCGTCCTGGTCGCCCTGCAGATCCTCGACGGCTGGGGCCCCCGGTCCGAGGGCCACCCCGTCTGGTGGTGGTCCAAGCTGGCCTTCTGGGTCCTGCCGCTGAGCACCCCGCCCTACGCCGAGGCGCTGACCGGGTTCCAGCACGTGGAGCCCACCTGGGCCCTGCAGATCACCGTGCCGCTCTGGTACCTGAGGGCCTACCTCTGGTACCTCCTGCTCTCGCCGCTGCTGCTGCGGGCCCTGCGACGCTTCCCGCTGCTGACGCTGGCCGCGCCGCCGGCGGCGGTCGTCGTCATGAACGCGTTCTTCGCCGACCAGGAGTTCGTCTACAGCCGGGTCTGGGAGTCCGCCAACGACTTCGCCACCTTCGGCGCCTGCTGGATCCTCGGCATGGCCCACCAGGAGGGCCTGCTCAAGAAGATCCCGCAGTACGTGCTGCCCTCCGTCGCGCCGCTGATCATGGTGGCGAGCCTGTGGTACCTGCAGACCAGGCCGGTGGACCCGACCGTTGCGACCGACATCGAGGCCTGGCCGATCGCCCAGGCCCTCTGGTCCTTCGGCTTCGTCGCGATTCTGCTCCACGTCAGCCCGTCCTGGGACCGGTGGCCCAAGCCGCTGGAACGCTGGAACGGCCTCGTCGGTCTGCTCAACGCACGGGCCGTCAGCGTCTACCTCTGGCACCAGGTCGCGCTGGTGGTCGCCGTCCCGCTCATCGACCCCCTCTGGAGCGTCCCCTTCTTCTACGACAACCTCCAGTGGCTGCTGGCCAGCCAGTGGTTCACGCTGCTGGTGGCGATCCCCGTGCTCGGTCTGCTGGTCCTCACCTTCGGCTGGGTCGAGGACGTCGCTGCCCGACGCCCGCCCCGCCTCTTCCCGTACCCCCGCCGCGGCCGCGGCCGCCGGGGGCGCCGCCGGTCCGCGCCGGACACCCCCTAGCGGAGGTACCGGGTGCGGAGACCGTGCCGAGTACCTCGCCCGCCTGGGCGGAGCGGAGGGGACCCGGGCAGGAGTGGGCGCGCCAAGCGCGGCCGCCCATGCTGTGGATGCCGCACCTGCGGCCCTGCGGCGTGGCAGCCGGTTCGAGGGGCCGGCCCTGCTGGGCCATGCCCCAGGCGTAGATCCGGGCGAGGGAGTCCATCTGGTGTGCGGTGAGCGGCCGGCTCGCGAAGCCGGACGTCTCGACCGCGCGTCTCCACCGGATGGGGCCTCCAGTGCGTCCCGCCGACATCGACCACGACGCCGAGGGCGGTGGCGAGGAGTCCGCCGCCGGTGCCGGCCGGAGCGTTGCGCCGGGACACCAGCCGCTGCGTCGGCTTCGGCTTGCGGTGGCTCATGTCCCGGAACGGAGCATCGGAGGATCCCTTACTGGGCTGACGTTCTCCAGCGGAATGCTTGCGGACCATGAGTGTCGGAAGGGGGCCGCATCATGACCGTTCGTGGCGGCGGAGGTGGCCGTGGCGGCCCCGGCGCGTCAGGCCGGGGTCAGGGCCGCCGCTCCGAAGGAGACGTCGAAGCGGTCGCACCAGATGGTGACGCTGCTGTAGTCGGCGAGGTTCACGTCGGCCGGGACCGCGTAGTTCTGGTCGCCCTTGTTCCCCTTGAGCCGGCCCAGGCTCACGTGCCTGCCGTCGTCGAAGACCCGCCAGCCCGCGACGCCCTCCTTCACCGGGGCGTCGGTCAGCCAGACGCGCAGGTCCGGGCCGTTACTGGTGTCGAGGCCCTCCAGGCGGAGGGTGTGGGACCCGTCGGCCAGGCGGATCAGTTTCGCCGTGCCCGTCGTGGCGTGCTCGTGGCTGATCAGGGTGCCCTGGGCGAGGGTCTGCGGGCCCGCGGAGTTCGAGGGGGCCGTCCCACCCGCGCCACCCGTCCCACCCGCGGACCCTGCGCCACCCGCGGAGCCCGCGCTTCCCGCGCCGCCCGCGGAGCGTTGCGGCGCGGCCGCCGCCGGCAGCGCCTCGCTGACGGTCTCGTCCCGCCACAGCTTCCACGGCTGGAACCAGTACGAGCCGATGCCCAGCACGACCACCGCCGCGACCAGCACTGCGGCCCACACCCGACCGCGCCTCTTCACGTCCACCACTGCCCCGCCCCACTTCGTCACCGGTCCGCTCACCGGTCCGTTCACCGCCATTCAACGCGGCGGGGGACCCCGGTGCCATGTCCTGACCCGTGACGAAAGTCTTACGTCACCCGGCAGGCGGCGGGAAAAGGTGACAGGAACTGTCGGGCTTGGCTCGGACGATGGACGGATGAGCAACGAGGACCAGACCATCGAAACCGTTCAGAACGACCACTGCGCCCGTCCCCTCGGGGGCCGGATCGCCCTTGTGGCCGGGGCCACTCGCGGAGCCGGACGGGCGCAGGCCGTCGAGCTCGGCTGGGCCGGTGCGACCGTGTACGTCACCGGCCGCACCACCCGGACCCGCGTCAGCGAGGTCGGCCGGACGACCGAAACCATCGAGGAGACCGCCGAGTGGGTCACCGCGGCCGGCGGCACCGGTATCGCGGTGCCCACCGACCACCTCGACGAGGAGCAGGTACGCTCCCTCGCCCGGCGGATCGACCGGGATCACGGGCGGCTCGACGTACTCGTCAACGACCTGTGGGGCGGCGAGCACCTCATCGCCGGCTCCGTCTTCGGCAGGAAGAGCTGGGAGACCCCGCTCGCCGACGGCCTGCGCATCCTGGAACTGGGCGTGCGCTCGCACGTCATCACCGCGGCACTGCTGCTGCCGCTGCTGATCCGCTCGGACGCGCCGCTGCACGTCGAGGTCACCGACGGCACCGCCCGCTACAACCGCCGCTACCGCGAGAACATGTACTACGACCTGGCGAAGAACGCCCCGATCCGGCTCGCGTTCGGGCTGGGCCAGGAACTCGCCGAGTACGGCGGAACCGCGGTCGCGGTCTCGCCAGGCTTCCTGCGCTCGGAGCAGATGCTCGCCCACTTCGGGGTGACCGAGGAGAACTGGCGCGACGCGATCGCCCAGGAGCCGGCCTTCGCCGTCGCCGAGTCCCCGCACTACCTGGCCCGCGCGGTCGCCGCACTGGCCGCCGATCCGGGCCGGGCCGCCCGCTGGAACGGGAGGTCCACCTCCAGCGGGGAACTCGCGAGGACCTACGGGGTGCGGGACCTGGACGGCAGCCGCCCCGACGCCTGGGCGTATTTCGAGGACGTCCTGCACCCGGGGAAACAGCCCTCCCCCGAGGACTACCGCTGACCACCCGGCCCGGCCCCGGCCCCGGCCCCGCCCCCGCCCCCGGCCCCGTAGAGCGCGGCCAGGGCCGCCGCGCGCTCCCGGAAGCGGGCGCGCAGCGGCGCCGGGGCCAGCACCTCGACGTCCGCGCCGAGCCGGGCCAGCTGGTCGTACGCGACGTCCTCGGACTCCGCGGGCAGGTCGAGGGTGACCAGCCCGGCGGCGTCCGGGGCGCCCGCCGAGGCCAGCGCGTCCTCGACGGCGGCTCCGTCCACGACGGCCGGCAGCCGGGCCAGCCCCCGCCCGGTCAGCCGCACCCGGACGGTGGTGCGCAGCAGCGCGCGGGCGAACGCGTGGGAGCGTGCCTCCCAGTGCGCGGCCAGCTCGAAGTCCGTGTCGCGCACGAACGTCTCCCGCCCGCCGGGGGCGGGCGCCAGGGCCGTCACGCGGTCGACGCGGTACGTGCGCCAGCCACCGCCGTCGGCCGCGTCCCCGTTGCCTCCCCGGCCACCGTCCCGGAGCCGGGCCACGACGTACCAGGTGCCCGCCTTCAGGACGAGCCCGTACGGCTCCACCACCCGGGACACCGTGGAAGGGGGCGCGCCGTCGCGCCCCGGCCGGGCGTAGGACAGCTCGACGGCGCGGTCCGACCACACCGCGCGGGCCAGCTCGGGCAGCAGCACGGGGGTGGCGGGTTCGCGGAACCAGGCCGGGGCGTCGAGGTGGAAGCGGCGCACCGACGCCTCGGCGGCCGCGCGTACGGACGGGAGCAGAGTGGCCGCCAGTTTCAGCCGGGCGGTGTCCGCCGCGTCCGACTGCCCGAGGTCCCGCAGCGCGGACGGCAGCCCGGACAGGAACAGCGTCTCCGCCTCGGTCGGGTGCAGCGTGGTCAGCCGGGTCCGGTAGCCGGGCGCCAGGTGGTACCCGCCGGTGCGGCCGCGCTCGGAGCGGACGGGGATGCCGGCCTCCTGCAGCGCCTGGGCGTCGCGGATCACCGTCCGCTCGGACACGTCCAGTTCGCGGGCGAGGGCGGCGGCGGTCAGGCCGGGGCTCGACTGGATGAGGAGGGCCATACGGATCAGACGGGCGGCGCGCATGCCTCAAGGATCACGGACCGCGCGGGATACGAGCCCCTGCCGTGCGGTCACCGCGGTCGCGGGGCGGAGGTTCCGCAGCCCCGGCGAGCTGCCGGGGCCACGAGCGCGGGGTACGGTTCGGGGCCGTCACCCGCCGAACGGCAGGGTGGCTGCGACTGGTACGACCCCCTGCCCGGTTCCACCGTAGGCGGGACGGCGGCCGGACGGCCGCCGAATCCCCGTCCGGATGAAGCCGTCCCCGGCCTTGACCCCGGCCGTGACCCCGGCCCGCGGAATTCAGGCGGGGCCCCGCCGTCCGTAGAAGCGGGCCAGCGTGCCCACCGTGTCGGCCATGGCCCGGCGCAACTCGGCCGGAGCCACGACCTCCACGTCCGCGCCGAGCCGCAGCAGTTCACCGCACGCGTGCGCGGTGCTCTCGGTCGGTACGACCGCCTCCACCCATCCGTCCGCGCCGACCGGGGTCGCGGTGGCGTCGACCGCCCGCACCACCTCCGGCGCGACGTTGTCGGGCAGGCGCAACCGCCCGCGCGGGGACAGGCGGACCGTGGCCGTGCCCGTGAAGCGGCGCGCCGCGAAGTCCGCCCGGTACGAGGCCCAGTACGCACCGAGGTCGAAGTCCCGCGGCCGCTCGAAGCGTTCGTCGGCCGGCACCGCGTCGAGGACCTGGGCGACCCGGTACGTCGCCGCCCGATCACCGTTCTCCGCGGCGGCCACGACGTACCAGACACCGGACTTGAGGACCAGACCGTACGGGCGCAGCAGGCGCGACACCTCCTGCGGCGCCCGCCAGCGGCGATAGCGTGCCTCGACGACCCGCTGCGCCAGAGTCGCGTCGACGAACACCGCAAGGTACGGCGTGCGTTCGGGCTCGCGGTACCAGCCCGGGGCGTCCACGTGGAACACCGCCGCGGTCCGCGCCGCCTCCTCCCGCGGCCCCGCCGGCAGCGCGGCCAGCAGCTTCAGCCGCGCCGCCGCCACCTCCGCCGCGAGCCCCAGGTCGGCGGCCGCGCCCGGCAGCCCGGCGAAGAGCAACGCCCGCGCCTCGCCCTCGCTCATCCCGGTCAGCCGGGTGCGGTAGCCGTCGAGCAACCGGTAGCCGCCCCCACGGCCCGGCTCCGCGCAGACCGGCACGCCGGCGCCCTGCAGCCGCTCCACGTCGCGGTAGGCCGTCCGTACGGAAACGCCCAGCTCCTCGGCGATCGCCCGCGCGGACACGCGGCCGCGGGATTGCAGCAACAGCAGGACCGACAGCAGACGACCGGCAGACATGCGCCCATTCTCCCCGGAAACCCTGACAGCCCCTGGCACGGTGCCCGCCTACCGTCGGCCCGTACCCGCAAACGGACCGAACGGAACAGGAGCCCTCCGTGCCGCCCATCGACCCCGCCCGCCACCTCGCCGTGATCGAGCTGCGCCAGTACACGCTGCGCCCCGGCCGGCGCGACGACCTCATCGACCTCTTCGACCGGGAGCTGGTCGAGACCCAGGAGGAGACCGGCATGGCCGTCCTCGGCCAGTTCCGCGACCTCGACGACCCGGACCGCTTCGTCTGGCTGCGCGGCTTCCCCGACATGACGGCACGGCACGCAGCGTTGACGGCCTTCTACGGGGGCCCCGTCTGGGCCCGCCACGGTCCCCGGGCCAACGCCACGATGGCGGACTCCGACGACGTCCTCCTCCTGCGTCCGCTGACGGACGACAGCGGACCTCGCGCCGACCCGTCCGCGCGGCCCGGGCCCGGTGCGCCGGCCCCCGAGCGGTTCGTGTCCGCCACGGTCTGGTCCTTCGCCCCGGGCCGAACCGACGGGACCGCGCTGATCAGGGACGGGCTCCTCCCGCTGCTCCGCGCCACGGGAGCCGCGCCGCTCGCCGCGTTCGCCACGGAGCCGGCGGCCAACACCTTTCCCCGGCTGCCGGTGCGCACGGGGGAGAACGTGGCCGTCGTCCTCACCTCGTTCCGCGACGAGGACGCCCACCGCCGGCACCTCACCGCGCTGCACGCGCATCCCGCCGCGCGGGACGGGGTACTGCCAGGCGTCGGGCGGGCGCAGACGGCGGCCCCCCGGACGCTGCGGCTGGCGCCGACGGGCCGCTCACTCATGTCGTGAGAGGTGCGTTGACGACTCCGAACGGCACGTGGACGCTGGGGGTGGCGGGCGCGGTGCCGTTCAGGTGGGAGACCTGGTCGTCGAAGAAGATGTGCGGATCGAGGACGCTCATCACGGCCGCCTTGTCGATGCCGCCGAGGAAGAACGCGTCGTTGACCCGCAGACCCCACCCCTTGAGGCTGCGCACGGCACGTTCGTGCGCCGGCGCGTCCCGGGCGGTGACCAGGGACACGCGCAGCCGCAGCCGGTAGTCGGGGTCCTCGCGCCGCGCGGCCTCCTCGCGGCGCTGGATGCGGTTGATGCCCGCGAGGAACTCGCTCAGGGGCCCCGGGTCGTGCGGGGTGGTCGCGTTGCGGACCTCGTGCGCCCGGAAGCCGTCCAGGCCGGCGTCCTGGAAGATCCGCTCGGAGGAGTCGCTCGCCAGCACGCCGTCGAAGTCGAAGGCGATGCGCAGTTCCGGGTCGTTCTCGTCGTCGATCCGGGCCGACTGCAGCACGTGCCCGGCGGGCAGTCCGTCCGCGACGGCCTGACGGACGTCGGCCCCGTCGGCCGACAGGAACAGGGACATGTTCAGTGCGCGCATGAACCGGTGGGCCGACCGGCCCTGCCGGAAGACGGCGCGGCTGATGGGCAGGCCGTGCGCGGCGATCGAGCGCATGACCCGCAGGCCGCTGTCCGGGTCGTTGCGCGACAGGATGATGACCTCGACCAGCGGATCGGACGGGTCCGCGAGGTCGTTCAGCGACAGCAGGCGCCGGACGAAGGGGAAGGCCACGCCCTTGGCCAGGACGTCGTCCGCATGGGCCTCCTGGTGGGCCCGGTAGGCGTCCTCGCCCTGTTCGCGGAACACCGCGTCGCAGTCGGCCAGGTCGAACAGGGCGCTGGAGGCGATCCCGACCACGAGGCGGTCGGACAGGTCGTACCTCATGACGTCCCCCCTGCTGGTCACGTGCGACGTCAGGATGACCACCGCGATCATCACCTGTTCGTACATGCCGAAAATACAGGCCCGTCCCCGTGCCGCGAACGGCGCCCGCTCGTGAGCGGACGAAGGCGGTCGTACGGTGGTCAAGGCGACCGGAATCGGCATGCAGGGCCAGGGCGCCACGTCGGGCTCTTCGCCGTCCGGTCGGGTGACCGCACACCGAGAGCAGGTGCATCCCCTTGCGCACGACATCCCGAACGACACCCAGCACGGCGACGCGCGCGTCGACCCGCATCGCCGGTGTCCTCACCGGCCTGGCCCTCGCCCTCGGCGGGGCGGCCCTGGTCGCCCCGGCCGCCCACGCGGACGTGACGGCCTGCATCAACCAGGTGGAGCGCGAACTCCAGGGCGGCGAGGCCCCGGACTCGATCCGGATGGCCTGTTACGTCGGCCTCACGGGCGACAACGACCAGTGCGTGTCCGGTCTCACCGCCGCCGGCGTCACGGCCGCGACGGCGTCGGAGGCCTGTCGGGTGGCCCCCCACTAGGGATACGGGTCGGGCGGCCCACCGGGCCGCCCGACCCCACGACACTCGCTAGCGGATGCCGTCGGCCCGGCGGTAGCGGCGCAGGCCCGCTCGACGCGCGCGGCCCGGGAACGGGTTGCGGCGCACCGGGGCGCTGGGGGCCGCGATCAGAAGGGCGACGACTGCGACGACCGCGACGAGGACGAGCACGGTAACGACGTTCATGTTCCTGCCTTCCCTCGAGTGTTGACTGATTGTCACTACCTGGTGTTACCGGAATCGGCGCTCCTAAACACTCAGGGTGATTTCAACCGGGTTGCCCGGCGGGCCGCCATGCCGGTTCGAGGCGGTCGAGGAGCATGTCGAACGCCACTGCGGCCCGGTCCCAGTCGCCGTCCGCGAGCGGCGCGTGGAGCAGTCCCAGGGTGGCGTCGACCACGAGCACCGCCTCGGCGGCCGCCCGCTCGTCCGGCATGCCGAGGCCGGTGAACGCGGACGTCAGCAGGCGCCGCCAGTGGCCGAGCGTGTCGCGCATGACCGGCCCGTACCGGCCCGGGTCGAGCACGCTGGCCGTCATCACCTCGAAGGTCACGGGCAGGATGTCCCGGCGCTCCGGAGCCGTGAACCGGCCCCACAGCTCCTCCAGTACGCGGCGCATGCCCGCGGCGTCCGTGGGCGCGCCCGCGGCGCCGAGTGCCTGCCGCAGGAGCGCCAGCGGGCGCCCCTCGTCCTGCGCGAGGGCCTCGGCGACCAGCCGCTCCTTGCTGCCGAAGTAGTAGAGGAGCATGCGGTCGCTGGTGCCCAGTGACTTGGCGAGGGGGCGCAGGGACAACCCCGCCAGTCCGTTGCGGACCACGTACTCCCGGACCCGGCGCAGCAGCTCGGCCCGTTTGCCCAGGTCAGCGGCTCTTCCCATGCCCGTCAGCCCACCCTCCGGATCGCCTGTCCGCAATGTCGTTATATGGCACATATTTACTGTAGCAACCGCTACGTGTATCTTTGACATGTAGCGACTGCTACAAGATCAGTGACGAGTGAACGGAGTGATCGGTATGGCCGCCCCGGTCGTCTGCCTCGGCGTGTGGAACACGTCCTGGCCCGTGGCGCGCGAATTGTCCTCGGTCGGTGAAGCGAGGCGCGCTCTCACGGCGCACCTGTCGTCCTGGGGGCTCCACGAGATCACCGACACCTCCCGGCTCCTGGTCAGCGAACTGATCACGAATTCCCTGCTGCACGCCCACGGACCCGTCCGGGTCAATCTGCGCGTGTACGGAGACCTCCTGCGGTGCGAGGTGGAGGACGCGAGCCCGGCCCGCCCGGTCCCGTCCACCGCCGGCACCGACGCCGAGGGCGGACGCGGCATCGACCTCGTCCGTGCCCTGGCCCAGGACTGGGGCAGCGACCGCACCGGCACCGGCAAGACGACCTGGTTCGAACTGGCCATTCCCGACCGCGGCGCCGTCCCCGACCGCAGTTGTGCGGCCCCCGACCGAGGTGCCGTCCCCGACCGCGGCGTCGGCACCGCCCCCGCGCCGTACCGTCGGTGACACCGCGGCCGGTCGGTCATCCGAACTGGCGGTGGACCAGGGTGTGGAACAAACCGGACGGATCGGCGAGGAGATCGGCCGGGGGGCCCTGCTGGACGATCCGGCCCTCCGCCATGACGATCACGCGGTCGGCGTCCATGACCGTGGAGAGGCGGTGGGCGATCACGAGGCGGGTGGTCCGCAGGGCGCGGGTGGAATCGATGACCACGCGCTGGGCCTCGTTGTCCAGCGCGCTGGTCGCCTCGTCGAGGAACAGGACGCGCGGCTTGCGGATGAGGGCCTGGGCGATCATGAGCCGTTGGCGCTGGCCGCCCGAAACGGTGCCGCCGCCGTCGGACAGGATCGTGTGCATGCCCATCGGCATGGCCTTGATGTCCTCCGCCAGGCCCGCCGACGCGGCGGCCTCCCACGCCTCTTCGAGCGTGAACGAACCGGCGCCGCGGATGCAGTCGAGGATCGAGCCGGAGAGGGGCTGGGCGTTCTGCAGGACGACGCCGCACTGGCGGCGCACGGCCGTCCGGTCCAGCGCCGCGAGGTCCTGGCCGTCGTAGAGCACGCTGCCCGAGGCGGGCTCGTCGAAGCCGATGAGCAGCCGCAGCAGCGTGGACTTGCCGCAGCCGCTGGCTCCGACGATCGCGACGAACTCGCCCGGTCCGACCCGCAGGCTGACGTCGTCGAGCACGAGCGGGCCGTCGCCGGCGTAGCGGTAGGACAGGTTCTTCGCCTCGACCGCGCCGGTCAGTTCTCCCGGCGCGGTACTGGAGCGGGCCACCTCGGGCGTCTCCCGCAGGACGGGCGCTATCTGCTCGAACATCGGCAGCACCGAAGCGGCCGAGACCAGCGCCCCGGTCAGCTGCGTCACCGACGACAGCAGCATCGTCAGCGACGTGCTGAAGGTGAGGAACTCGCCGGCGGACAGGGCGCCGCGGGCCGGGCCGGCCAGCAGCACGAACATCACCAGCGTGCACAGCGGGAGGTAGACGGCCCCGAGGACCGTGCTGACGTTCTGGATCCGGCCGATGCGCTGGTGCAGTTCGAGGGTACGGGCGAACTCCCTCGCCCAGGCCGCGTACGCGAAGCTCTCGGCCGCGGCGACGCGCAGCTTGGGCAGGCCGCGCAGCGTCTGGAAGGCCTGGTTGGCCAGCCGGTGGCCGAGCCTGTTCAGGCGGCGTTCGTAGCGCAGCTGCCACAACCCCAGGAGCAGGAAGACCACGGCGATGACGACCAGCATGGCCAGCGCCGCCATCGCCAGCGGCACGCTGTGGACGAGCAGCAGCACCAGGTTCACCACGCCGACCGTGCCCGCCTGCACGCACACCGGGCCGATCCCGGACAGGACGCGGCGGACGGAGCTGACGCCCATGGCCGCGCCCGCCAGTTCGCCGGTGGAGCGGCCCGCGAAGAACGTCGTCGGCAGGCGCAGCAGGCGGTCCCACACCGCCGGCTGCAAGGTCGCCTCGACACGGCCCTCCATGCGCAGGAGCGAGGTGTTCTGCAGCAGCATGAACACCGCCGAGACGATGCCGGTCGCGATCAGCGCCACCCCGGTCTGCACGATCAGGCCGTTCTCGCCCTGCGGGACGTACCGGCCGAGGACCCGGCCCGTACCGATCGGCACCAGCGCGGCCAGGACGACCGAGACCAGCCCGCCCAGCAGCAGACTGCGCAGCTCGGGCAGGGTCCCGCGCATGCTGAATCGCAGCAGGGCCGGCAGGCCCACCCGCGCGTCGGGCAACGGCCGGTAGAGCATGACGGCGCGCGGTGCGAAAGCGGCCGGGCCGGCCTTGGCGACCCGTTCGCGCGTGCCGGTGGCGGGGTCGACCACCTCGTAGCCGCCGCGCCGCCACAGCAGGGCGACCGGGGCGCCGTCCTTCTCGCGCCGGCCCACCAGCGGCCCGCTGTTCTCCCGCCACCAGCGTCCGGCGAGGCGGACCGGGCGGGTCCGGATCCGGGAGGCGAGCGCGACGCGTTCCACGGGATCGAGCTCATCGGACGTGGTTCCGGTGCCGCCCGGCGGCGTGAGGGCGATGCCGGCCGCGTCGGCCACGACGCGGCACGCGGCGAAGGTCGCGTCGACGCCCGCCGCCCGGTGGTGGTCACGGCGGGAGCGGGCGATGGACGCCAGCAGCGTCCGGTCGGCCTGGGTGAGTGCGGCGCGGCCCGCCTCGATCCCGGCGGCCGTACGGTCCTCGTGCGCGCGCTCCAGCTGCTCGATCCGGCCGTCCAGGGCGTACAGCAGCCGGTACTGCTGGTCGACCATGCCCTGCCACATCGCCGCGTCGACGAGGAGGGTGCCGACCGGCTCGGCCTCGTACACGGCGCCGTACCGGACGCTGCCGGGGGCGATCCGCATCCACAGGATGTCGTCGTCGGCCGCGCCCGGTTCGGCGCCGGCCACACCGTCGAGCGGTGCCTCGAACAGCACGCGCAGACCGCGGCCGATGCCGCGCGCGAAGGCGTCCTCCAGCGGGCTCGGCGGTGCCGCGGCGGCCTCCCCGTACCCGCCGTACTCCCCGTACCGGGGGTGGTGCGCGTACCCGGGGTGCGGGGGGTGCTGCGGGTACTCCGGCCGGTAGAGCTCCCGCAGTTCGATGCGGCGCAGCCGGCAGCCCTGGAGGGGCCGGGCGGCCAGGGTGTGCCCGGGGCCCTCGGCCGGACCCAGCAGCAGGGTGCCCGGCTCCAGCCGGCCCAGGAAGTGCCAGTGCCCGGCCGGCGCCGCATCCACGGCGAACAGGTCCAGCTCGCCCTCGACCACCAGCCACAGGACGAGCGGCCCCTCCAGGGACAGGCTGCGCACGCCCGCGCAGTCGACGGGCGCGCCCAGGCTGCCCAGGGCGGCGACGACCGGGTCGGGCACGGTGGCCGCGGCGGCGGTGTCGACGGCGGCGGCCGTGTGGTGCGGGTACGTCACCTCAGTGCTCCTTGACCAGTGCGGCGTACGCGCCCCCGGCGGCGAGCAGTTGCTCGTGACGGCCGCGTTCCACGACCGTGCCCCGGTCGAGCACGACGATCTCGTCGCTGTCACGCACCGTGCTCAGCCGGTGGGCGATCACCACGCAGGCACAGCCGCGGCGGCGCAGGTTGTCGATGATGACCTGCTCGGTCACCGCGTCCAGGGCGCTGGTCACCTCGTCGAGCACCATGACGCTGGGCCGGCGCACCAGGGCCCGCGCGATCTCCAGGCGCTGGCGCTGGCCGCCGGAGAAGTTGCGGCCGTCCTGTTCGACCCGGCTGTGGATGCCGCCGGGGCGGCGGGCCACCACCTCGTGCACGGCGGCGTCCTCCAGCGCGGCGACGACGGCCTCGTCCGCGATGGTGGGGTCCCACAGCGTGACGTTGTCGCGGACGGTGCCCTCGAAGAGGAAGACGTCCTGGTCCACGAAGGAGACGGACGCGGCGAGTGCGCCGCGCGGGATGTCCTCCAGCCGTATCCCGTCGATGCGGATGGCGCCCGCCCACGGGGTGTGCAGGCCGGAGATCAGCCGGGAGACGGTGGACTTGCCGCTGCCGGAACCGCCGACGAGCGCGACCTGCCGGCCGGGTCCGACCGAGAGCGAGAAGCCCTCGAACAGCGGGGGGTCCAGCGGGCTGTAGCCGAAGGTGATGCCGTCCAGCTCCACGTGCCCCTTGAGGCGCCGGGTGGAGGCGGCGGGCTCGCGCCGGGCGTAGACCGGGTCGACGGGGAAGTTCTCGACGTCCTCCAGGCGGGCGACGTCCGCCGCGAAGTCCTGGATCCGGCCGGCGACGCCGCCCAGTCGGGAGATCGGCGCGGTGAAGCTGGTGACCAGGGCCTGGAAGGCGACGAGCAGACCCACGGTGAGGTGCCCCTCCACGGCCCGCAGGCCGCCGATCGTCAGGATCAGCGCGCTGTTGAACGCCGCCAGTGTGGGCGCGACGATCGCCAGCCACGCGCCGGGCACGCCGAGCCGCTGCTGGACGTCGAGGGTGACCGCGTGCTGTCCGGCCCAGCGGCGGAAGAAGCCGTTCTCGCCGCCCGTCGCCTTCATCGTCTCGATGAGCTGCAGACCGCTGTACGAGGTGTTGGTCAGCCGGGCGCTCTCGGCGCGCAGCTTGCGGGTACCGGTGGCGCGCACCCGGATCGCGACCCGCAGGGCGACCACGTTGAGCAGTGCCACGGCCACCCCGACGAGCGTGAGCTGCGGATCGTACGTCCACAGCAGCACGGCGTAGAGCACGATCACCACGGCGTCCACCGCCGCGGCGGACAGGTCACGGGCGAGGGTCTCGGCGACCGCGTCGTTGGACTGGAGCCGCTGGGCCAGGTCGGCCGGGTTGCGCTGGGAGTAGAAGGTGACCGGAAGCCTGAGCAGGTGCCGGAAGAAGCGGGCGCTGCCGAGCGTGGTGGAGATGACGCGCCCGCGCAGCAGGTTGGCCTGGAGCAGCGCGGTGAGGGTCGCCGTGAGGACGAGGGCCACGGCCATCGAGGCGAACAGCACGCCGAGCAGGGACGTCTGCTGCCCGATGAGGAACATGTCGATGTACGTGCGGCTCAGCGCCGGGACCGACGCGCCGACCGCGACGAGGAGGAGGCTGCAGACCACGGCCGCGGCCATGGTGCCCGACGTACCGCGCAGACGCGCCGGCATGCCGGCCATGACCCCCGGCCTCCGGCCGCCCCGGCGGAAGCCGTCGCCGGGCTCGAAGGTGAGGACGACCCCGGTGAAACTGGTGTCGAACTCGTCCATCGGGACGAACCGGCGCCCCTTGCCGGGGTCGTTGACGTAGACGCCCCGGCGTCCGAACCGCCGGGCCGTGCCCTCGTAGACGACGTAGTGGTTGAACTCCCAGAACAGGACGGCCGGGCCGCGCACTTCGGCGAGGGCGGACAGGTCCATCTGCATGCCCTTGGCCTTCAGCCCGTAACCGCGGGCGGCCTTGAGGAGATTGCTGGCGCGGGAGCCGTCGCGGGATACCCCGCAGGCGATGCGCAGCTCTTCGAGGGGGACGAAGCGGCCGTGGTGGCCGAGCACCATCGCCAGGGCGGCGGCACCGCACTCCACCGCCTCCATCTGCAGCACGGTGGGCGTGCGCACGGGGCGGGGCGTACGGCCCCCGGGTACGGGCGCGGGAGTGCGGGCGGGGCCGCGGCGCGCGCCGCGCTTCGGCTCGGGGCGGTGGCGCCGGCGCGAGGCGGGCGGCAGGTGCGGTCGCGACCGTGCTCCGCGCTGCGGGGCGGTCATGGCAGCAGCCAGTCGACGGGACGCTGCGCGGCGAGGTGCACGGCGCCGGTGAGGGGCGTCCGTGACTCGACGGCGTACGGGGGTCCCTCCGCGGA
Organism: Streptomyces sp. WAC03905; assembly: GCF_057371075.1. Lineage (NCBI taxonomy): Bacteria > Bacillati > Actinomycetota > Actinomycetes > Kitasatosporales > Streptomycetaceae > Streptomyces > Streptomyces sp. WAC03905. The sequence goes on along the minus strand of NZ_JBXYDZ010000003.1, from coordinate 702,094 downwards.
GGACCACCGGTAGCCGGACTCGGTGGAGGAGGAGCGTTCGAGCCGTACGACGACGGCCACCGGGCCGCCCTGGCGGGAGAACTGCTCGGCGAGCCCGTCGTCGCCGAGGAAGCCGGCGATCTGCGCCTGCGTCAGGGGTGCGCGGCCGACGGCGGTGACGCGTCCGCGCAGCGTGCCGAAGCGCTGCTGCGGGACGGACTGGACGCTCAGGTCGACGCGGGCGCCCACGGGGACCGCCGCGCCGCTGCCGCCCGGCACGTACAGCACGGCCACCAGGGGGTCCGCGGGGTCCTTCACGCGCTCCAGGGTGGCCACGTCCGCACCCGTGGCGACGACGGAGCCCACCTTGGCCACCAGGGTCGTCAGGCGTCCGCCGGTCACGACGCGGACGGGCCGTTCGCCTTGCTCCGTGCGGACGTTGAGCAGTGGTGCGCCGGCGGACAGGGTCTGGCCCTCCTCGGCGAGGACGCCCGTCACCTGTCCGGCGACCGGCGTCTGCAGTACGTAGCTGCCCTCGGCCCGGGTGAGGATGCCGGGCGCGCTGAGCTTGGAGGACACGGTGCCCGTGCAGGCCCAGTAGGCCGCGGCCGCCATGACGAGGACCGTCACGGCCAGGACCAGTCGCCCCTGCGGGCGCGCGAAGCGAACGGGCAGGTCGAGTTCCTCGGGCGATTGCAGCTTGGAAAGAGCCTTTTGGCGAAACTGCACGGACTATTCCTTCAACTGCATTCGTACGGTGGGACACGGGGACCGCCGAGAACCCCGGAGCCGTGGGGGATGCTCCGGGGTTCACCGGCAAATCCGGATCAGAGACCGGCGCGGCCGGCGTTCACCGAAACGCCGGTGATGCCCGTGACGAGGCCGGGGACGTGGGAGACGATGCCCGTCGCGGCCTGGACGGTGTGGAGCGAGCCCACGACGCCCACCACGTTGTTGACATCGCTGGTCACGGCGCCGGCCAGGCCGCCGGACACGCTGATGATGCCGCCGGAGACGGCGTCCAGCTCGGTGTCGTCGATCTCACGGGTCTCGATGTCGTTACGCATGGAGCGCACCTTTCACATGGGGGGAGGAATTCATTGCCGCTGCCGGTTTCCGGTGGTGCGGTGCGAGAGATGTAAGCACGCGAACGGGCCGGTCATCCAATCCCGTTGACTGCCCCTCACGGGTGGGGGAGCGCCTTCGGTGACGGACGTGCAGCTTGATTCACCGAATGGTGGCGACTTCTTCACGAGATCGAGTAACAGATATGGGCGACGCCCCGCTTACATGGAACGGAACGGGGCGAATCGGCGCAAGATGCAGGCGTTTCGGGGGTGCGCGGAGGGGCTGGCCCGGCCTGCGGTCGAGATCGCGGACACGATGTGCAGGTTTGCTGAGGACGCGGGGCGTGACGACGCGGCCACACCGGGTGCGGATACGGCGAAGGGCCGGGTCGTCGATTTCGACGACCCGGCCCTCCGGCCGTTTGCGGTGAGACCTCTCAGTGCCAGTCCTCGTCCCAGGGCGGGGGCTCACTGCCTTCCGGGTCGAAGGGCGGCTCGTCCGGGTCCTGACCGGAGGGGGCCGCCGCGGCGGGCGCGGCGGCCGCGCCGGACCCCGCCAGCGTGGCGAGCACGCCCTCGGCGTACTTGGCGAGCTTCGCCTCGCCGACGCCGCCGACGGTGCCCAGCTCCTCCACCGTGGCCGGCAGCCGCGTCGCGATCTCCCGCAGGGTCGCGTCGTGGAAGACGACGTACGCCGGTACGCCCTGCTCCTTCGCGGTCTCGGCCCGCCAGGCGCGCAGCGCCAGGAACACCGGCTCGGCCCCGGCCGGCAGGTCGACCGGTACCCGATTGCCCTTGCCCGAACGAGACCCGGACTCCTTGCGGGAGGGAGCGGCGGGCGCCTTCTCCTTCCGCATCGGGACGCTGCGGCGACCGCCCAGCACCTCGCCGCTGTCCTCCGTCAGCACCAGCGTCCCGTAGTCGCCCTCCACCGCCAGCAGCCGCTGCGCCAGCAGCTGCCGTACGACGCCCCGCCACTCAGCGGTGCCCAGGTCCGCACCCACACCGAACACCGACAGCGCGTCGTGGTCGAACTGGATGACCTTGGCCGTCTTCTTGCCCTGGAGGATGTCGATGATCTGGCCGGCACCGAACTTCTGCCGCCGCTCCTTCGCCAGCCGCCACACCGTCGACAGCAGCTTCTGCGCGGCGACCGTCCCGTCCCAGGACTCGGCCGGAGTCAGGCACGTGTCGCAGTTGCCGCAGGGTGTGCCGTCCTGCCCGAAGTAGGCCAGCAACCGCACCCGACGGCACTCGACCGTCTCGCACAGCGCCAGCATGGCGTCCAGGTGCATGCCCAGGGAGCGGCGGTGCGCCTCGTCCCCCTCGGAACCGTCGATGAGCTTGCGCTGCTGCACCACGTCCTGCAGGCCGTACGCCAGCCATGCCGTGGCGGGCTCGCCGTCACGGCCGGCGCGGCCGGTCTCCTGGTAGTAGCCCTCGACCGACTTCGGGAGGTCCAGGTGCGCCACGAACCGCACGTCCGGCTTGTCGATGCCCATGCCGAAGGCGATCGTGGCGACCACCACGACCCCGTCCTCCCGCAGGAAGCGCGCCTGGTTCGCCGCGCGCGCCCGGGCGTCCATCCCCGCGTGGTACGCCACCGCGTCGATGCCCTGCTCCACCAGCGACGCGGCGGTCTTCTCCACCGAGGCCCGCGACAGGCAGTACACGACACCGGCGTCTCCGGGGTGCTCGGTCCGGATCAGGTCCAGCAGCTGCTTGACCGGGTTGTTCTTCGCCACGATGCGGTACTGGATGTTCGGCCGGTCGAAGCTGGCGACGAAGTGCCGGGCCTCCTCCAGGCCGAGCCGGGCCACGATCTCCGCGTGGGTGGCCTGCGTGGCCGTCGCGGTCAGCGCGATCCGCGGCACCTTCGGCCAGCGCTCGTGCAGCATGGACAGCGCGAGGTAGTCGGGCCGGAAGTCGTGACCCCACTGGGCGACGCAGTGCGCCTCGTCGATCGCGAAGACCGACACCTTGCCCCGGTCGAGCAGCCGCTGGGCGCTCTCGGTGCGGAGCCGCTCGGGGGCCAGGTAGAGCAGGTCCAGCTCGTCGGCGAGGAAGGCCTGCTCCACGGCCTGCCGCTCGTACGGGTCCTGCGTGGAGTTGAGGAAGCCGGCCCGCACCCCGAGCGCGTTCAGCGCGTTCACCTGGTCCTGCATGAGCGCGATCAGGGGCGAGATCACGACGCCCGTGCCCTCCCTGACCAGCGCCGGGATCTGGTAGCAGAGCGACTTGCCGCCGCCGGTCGGCATCAGCACGAGCGCGTCGCCGCCACTGATCACCTGCTCGATGATCTCCTGCTGCTCACCGCGGAAGGAGTCGTATCCGAACACGCGGTGCAGTACCTGCAGAGCGTCGGAGGTATCGGGGGAAGTGTCCGGAAGGGCCATCCGAGAAGCCTAACGGCAGCCGCCGACACGCCGGGTCCCTCCAACGGAACCCGGCGGCCCAGGACGAGGAGCCAGGAGCCGGGGGCGAGGAGTCGGGGGCCGGGACGAGGAGTCAGGGGCCTCGCCGACGGCCGGCCCGGGCCGGCGCCCGACCGCGGCCCCGCGGGGGCCTTTCGCGTACGCCGGTGCCATGGCGGGGGAGGACCGCCCCCTACCCCGCCATGGCACCCGTGGCCTCGAACCAGTTCGCCCGGACGTCAGTTCACGCGCTCGACGCGGGCCCGCCGGATCAGGTTCTTGCCGGGTTCGCGGACCTTGTCGAAGGCGGCGTTGTTGAGCAGGACGCAGCTGCCGGAGGGGCCGTTGACGGTGACGGTGGTGGCCTGGCCGTTGTCGAGGTTGGTGACCTTGAGCTTCGTTCCGACGGGGAAGGTCCCGCTGGTCGCCGCCGGCGCACCGGCCTCACCCGACAGCGTCACCGTCGACCCCGGACACACCACCTCGCCGGTGGCCGGCGGGGCCTGTCCGCCCGGCGCCGCTGACGGGGCCGCCGGCTTGGCGGGCGCGGCCGGAGCAGCCCCCGTGGCCGGGGCGCTGCCGCCGCCCACGCGCTCGACGCGGGCCCGCCGGATCAGGTTCTTGCCGGGTTCGCGGACCTTGTCGAAGGCGGCGTTGTTGAGCAGGACGCAGCTGCCGGAGGGGCCGTTGACGGTGACGGTGGTGGCCTGGCCGTTGTCGAGGTTGGTGACCTTGAGCTTCGTTCCGACGGGGAAGGTCCCGCTGGTCGCCGCCGGCGGACCCGCCTCACCCGACAGCGTCACCGTCGACCCCGGACACACCACCTCGGGAGCTGCGGCATTGCCGTTCGCCATCGTGGCGACGGCCCCTCCGGTGACCAGGGCTCCCGTGGTGACAGAGAGCACGAGCTTCTTCGTCAGACTCATCGTCCGTTTCCGGGACATCGACACTCCTCGTTCGGATGGGCACGGCCTCCCCTGTGTCCTGCATACGCCCGCCACCACACGGGAGTTCGGTTCTTGTCGCCGTGTTACAAAACCGGCGGGGACGGCGCCCCCGGCTGCTGCGCGCCGCAAGACGGGCGTCCCGACAAGGGGCCCGCAGCCCCCGGCGGGGCGCGCGAAGGCGCAGGTGGCGGCCCCTGCGCCGCCGACGATCCGCGGGGCGTGCGCCGCACGCGGCGACCGGCCGGACCGACGCGCGGCCGACGGGAGCCGCCCGGATCCTTAAGGCTCAGTTGATCCCGCCTTAACCCTGGAGTTCTCCTGCGCGCCGGCCCGGGCGGCGTCAGGCGCGCGTGGCGCGGATGATCCAGACCGCGGACGCGTACCGGACGCCGTCGTCGGTCTCGTGGGCGGTGAGGGTGGCCCGCAGAGCGTCGACCGCACGCCGCCGGCCCTCGTCGTCGAGACCGTCGAGCATCCAGCCGTGCAGGCCCAGGGTGAACCGTTCCGCGTCCTCCGCGTCCTCACCGAACCACATCGCCTCGCTGTGCGCCTCCAGCCCGACGTCCGTGAAGCCGGCCGCGTCGAGCACGGCCCGCACCCGCGTCGGCTCGGCCAGCGAGAACGGCCCGGGCGCGCCGGGCGGCGGCCCGGCCATCGGCCGCCCCGCGGCCAGGGCCTGCGTGAAGGCGAGGAACCACTCGTTGCCCGCAGCCTCCTGCCAGACCAGCTGGACGAGGCGGCCGCCGCGGCGCAGCGCACCGCCGATGTTGCGGAACGCGGCGACCGGGTCGGCGAAGAACATCGATCCGGTACGGCTCACGGCCACGTCGAACGAAGCCGCCCCGAAGGCGTGGACCTGGGCGTCCGCCTGCACGAACTCGACGTTGTGCACGCCCTCGGCCACCGCCCGCCGTCGTGCCACGTCCAGCATCGCCGCCGACAGGTCCACGCCCAGCGCCCGGCCGCCACTCGCGCGCCGCGCGGCGGCGCGGGTGGTCTCGCCGGTGCCGCAGCCGACGTCCAGCACCCGGTCGGCGGTGGACACGTCGGCCGCGTCGAGGAAGTGCGTCCGGTAGGGGCGGATCGCGCGGTCGAACCGGTCGGCGTGCTCCGCCCAGTAGCTGCCTTCCCGCCCGTCCCAGGCACGCGCCTGCTCGGCGTTCGCGGGATCCACCCGAGGTCCGCTGGTCACGGTCACCACCTCCTGTGGTCAGACGAGCGGCAGGTTCTGTTCGGACCAGACGGTCTTGCCGCCCGCGGTGTAGCGGCTGCCCCAGCGGTGCGAGAGCTGGGCGACGATGTAGAGGCCACGGCCGCCCTCCTCGGAGTTCCGCGCGCGCCGCATCCTCGGCTGCGTGTTGCTGGAGTCCGAGACCTCGCAGGTCAGCGTGTCCGCCCGGATCAGACGGAGCCGGACGGGACCGCCGGCGTGGCGGATGGCGTTGGTGACCAGCTCGCTGACGATCAGCTCCGTGCTGAACGACAGCTCGTCGAGGTCCCAGGCCGTCAGCTGGGCCAGGGCGAGGTGACGCGCGTCGGCGACGACCGCCGGATCGGCGTCGAGCAGCCACGTCGCGATGGAGGCGGTGTCCACCACCCGGGTCCGGGCCAGCAGGAGGGTCACGTCGTCCCTCAGCCGCCCCGGCGGCAGCCCCTCCACGATGTCGTGCCGGGCCTGGCGCAGCGGCCTGCCGAGTACGTCCGCGCGCAGCAGCCGGTCCGCCAGGTCGCGCATGCCCTCGTCGACGTCCCCCTCCCCGCGCTCGATCAGGCCGTCGGTGTACAGGGCGAGGACGCTTCCCGGCGGCAGGTCGACCTCCACCGGCTCGAAGGGCCAGCCGCCGACCCCCAGCGGCGGGCCGGGGCTCAGTTCGACGTACTCCACCGTTCCGTCCGGGCCGACGACGACGGGCGGCGGGTGCCCGGCGCTCGCCATGACGCAGGTACGGGTGACCGGGTCGTACACGGCGTACAGGCAGGTGGCCCCAGCCGGACCGCCGGGCAGCGGAACGCCCGCGTCAGCGTCGTCGGGGTCGTCGTTCTCCGCCTCGGAGGCGACCTGCACGACCATGTCGTCCACGTGCGCGAGGAGCTCCTCCGGTTCCAGCTCCAGGTCCGCCATCGCGCGCACGGCGCTGCGCAGGCGCCCCATCATGGCCGTGGCGTGCAGCCCGTGACCGGCGACGTCCCCGACCACCAGGGCGACGCGGGCCGACGACAGGGGGATGACGTCGAACCAGTCGCCGCCCACTCCGCTGTCCGCGTCGGCGGGCAGGTAGAGCCCCGCTGCCTCCACCGCGGGCTTCTCCGAGGTGGCCGGCGGCAGGAGGCTGCGTTGCAGACCCACGGCGGTACGGCGTTCCTTGGTGTAGCGCCGGGCGTTGTCGACGGCGACGGCCGCGCGCGCGGCGATCTCCTCCAGCAGCGCCAGGTCGTCCCGCTCCAGCGGAGCGGAGTCCCCGGTGCGCCAGAGCGTGAGCCGCCCGAACCGGACGCCGCGCGAGCACAGCGGGGCCGTCATCGCCGAATGCGCGCCGGGCACGGCCGAGGCCCACTCCGGGACGGTGTCCTGGGCGGGCTGCGCGGGTCGGCCGCCGAGGCCGGTGACCAGCTCGCCCCGGCACGCCCGCTCCGCGGAAGCGGAGGGCGGCGCCGCGAACCGGGTCGTCGTCCCCGTACGCAGGGCCTCCGGCCGCGTCCCGGCGACGGCCATCCGGATCAGCGGCAGGGCCAGGTGCCCATCGGAGGACGGTTCACCGCCGGTGAGGACGGTCTCCGCGAGGTCCACCGCGGCGCAGTCGCCGAGCGTCGGCGCCAGGACCTTCACCAGGTCCTCCACGGTGCGCAGCACGGACAGGGAACCGCCCAGCGCGCCGGTCGCCCGGTAGAGCAGGTCCAGGCGCCCGCGCGCGCGTTCGTGGTCGGTGACGTCGGTGAACACCGCCGCCACGCCCATCGGCCGGTGGCCGGACTCCTGGAGCCGGAAGGCCTGGATGGTGACGATTCGCCCGCCCCTCGGATCGTCCAGGGTGCGGACGGTCGTGTTGAAGCCGATCAGCGGAATCCCGCCGTCCAGGACCTCCCGCAGCCGGCCCTCGACGGTCTGCGCGTCCGCGGGCCACAGGAAGTCGGCCAGGCGGCGGCCGTACAGCTCGACGGGCACCCCCGTGTACGGCAGCAGGTGCGTGTTCGTGCGCAGCAGGCGCAGGTCCCCGTCGAAGACGGCCAGGCCGACCCGGCCCTGCAGGAACAGTTCGTTGGTGAAGGCGTGGTCCTGCCGCCACCGTGCGACCAGCTCCAAGGGGGCGCCGAGTACGAGGCAGCGGGCCGCCCCGCCGGGCACGCCGTCGTTCAGCGGGATGACGCGGAAGCCGATCTCCAGCGCGCCGCCGGAGCCGTGCCGCAGCGTGGCCCGCCCCTCCCAGCCGTCCCGGCCGGGTCCGGTCGGCCCGTCCCCGCGCCGGCCGTCCTGGGCCGGACCCGCCTGTTCCCGGCCGGCCTGCTCCAGGCCGCCCTGGTCCCGACCGTGCTGGTCCCGGCCGCCCTGGGCCAGTACACCTTCCCAGTCGCCCGGGTCCAGGAGGAGATCCCGGGCCGGCCGGCCGCACACGTCCGCGGACCGGCGCTCCAGGAGGGCCTCGGCCGCCGGTGTCCAGGCGAGGACCGTCCCGGCACCGTCCAGCAGGGCCGCGGCCGTGTTCGTGACGGCGAAGGGATAGTCCTGGTTGCTCTCGCTGGCGCGCATGCGTGCCCATCTCGTCAGCCGGTCCCGCTGTCCCCATGCTGGTCGAAGTCCCGGCCCGGAGCCAGGGGCGTTGCGCCGTCCGGTACCGCGTCGGGCGTCATTCCCAGTGTCGCGCGAGCGGCCCCGGGCCGGGCGGTGGCCGCACCCGACGCCGTACAACGGCACCGGTACACGGGGCGCGGCCGGTCGACGGTCGGCCCCGCCATCCTGGACAGGAAGATGGTTAGCTGCCATATTATCTGCATGACGACGAACGGCGCCGACGGCGAGACGCCCACTCTGGAGCAGGCCGGGCGGCAGATCGAGCACTACGGTCTGGACGCCGACCCGCAGGCGGTGCTGGTCGCGGTGCGGCTGATCGCGGCGGGCGCCCGGGTCGGCCGCGCGGCCGAGGCGCACTTCGCCCGGTTCGGCCTGTCGACGGGCCGCTACCGCCTGCTCGCCGACCTGGAGGACCATGGCGGGGAGAAGTCCCCCTCCCGCCTCGCCGCCGACCTCGACGTCTCCCGGGCCACGGTCACCGGTCTGCTCGACGGCCTCGAACGCGAAGGCCTGGTCGCCCGGCGTCCGTCCGTCGAGGACGGCCGCGGGACCGTCGCCATCCTGACGGCCCGCGGTGCGCAGCGCCTGCGGGACATGGCGCCCGAGCACTTCGGGAGACTGCAGTCGATGGTGGGCGGGCTCACCGTGGAGGAGCGTGCCGTGTTCCTGGACCTGCTCGCCCGCGTGGTGCGGGGCAGCGCGGCCCTGGCCGCCGACTGACCCTGCGCCCGGCCCGTCCGGCCCCGCCCTCCGGGCAGGGCCTTTTTCTTCCCCCAATAGTTAGCCCGCTAATTACCTTCTCGGCACCGCCGTAGCGAAAGGACGGACCCGGATCCATGTCAGGAACCAGAACCAGAGACGGGGGCAGGGCCGGAGACCGGGGCAGGGCCGGCGCCCGGTCCGTAACCGGCCCGAGCCGGAGAGCGCCGCGGCCCTTCGTGCTGTGGCGCGAAGTGTTCACCGCGTACGCCGCCCCGGCCCTGACGGCGGGCGCCGCCGGACTCGCCACCGGGCAGCGCGACCTCGCCGTGGCCGCCTGCACCTCCATCGCGGGCACCTCCGCCGTCGTGGCCCTCCTCGTCGGCGCCTGGCTGCGGCGCGGCGGGCGGCCCCGGCGCTGGACCGCCGCCCGGCCGGGGGCCGCCGCGACCGCCGTACTGGTGCTCGTCGCGACCGGCGCCGCGGCACTGCTGGGGTGGTTCGCGGGCGACTGGCTGCCGGCTCACACACCCCTGCCGTCCTCCGCCCGGCTGGAGCGCCTGCGCCTCGACCTGCCCCTCTCCACGGCACTCGCCACCACGATCGTCACCCTGCGCCGGCGCCGCACGGCCGCCGCCCACCACCCCGCCACGAATCGAGGACATCGATGATCGTCGTCATGGGAGCCACCGGAGCGACGGGCAACGCCCTGCTCCACAGCCTCCTCGCGCTCGGCGCACCCGTACGCGCGCTGACCCGCACCCCGCACGTGCCGATCCCCGGCATCCCCCGCATCGCGGGTGCCCGCCACCGCGGCCTGGAGATCCGCCACGCCGACGCCGCCGATCCCGACTCGCTGCGCTCCGCCCTCAAGGGCGCGAGCCGGCTGTTCCTCACCATGGCCAACGGCCCCGCACAGGTCGCACTCGAAACCCGGGTCGTCGACGTCGCCGCCCGCGCCGGCGTCGAACACGTCGTCAAGATCTCCGCGCCCGCCGCCGAACCGGACTCACCGGTCGCCGTGTCCCGCGGACACCACGCCGTGGAGCGGCACCTGCGCGCCCTCGGGCTGGGCCACACCGTCCTGCGCCCCTACGCGTTCATGCAGAACCTGCTGCGGCTCGCGCCGGACATCGCCCGGGGCGTCATCGTCGGAGCGATGGGCGAGGCGCCCTGCAACTACGTCGACTGCCGGGACATCGGCGACGTCGCCGCCGCCGTGCTCACCCGGCCCGAGATCGCGGGAGGCACCTACGTCCTCACCGGACCCGAGGCGGTCTCCCATCCGGAACTGGCCCGCAGATTGAGTGTGTTGACCGGCCGTGAGGTGCGTTCCGTGGACCTCGGCCCGGCGGGACTGCGGGAGCACCTCGTCCACCGGGCCGGGATGCCCCACTGGCTCGCCGATCACATCACGGAGATCCAGCAACTCGCCGTCACCCGGCCGGAAAGGCCCGACGACGCCGTCACCCGCGTCCTCGGCCGTCCGCCCCGCACCCTCGACGCCTTCCTCCACGAGAACCGCGCACACTTCTCATGACGAAGTCCCGCCGACCGGGCAGGGGCGGTACTCCAGGGCCAGTTCCCGGTCCACCGCGTAGCTGGTGCGCATGGACGCGTCGGTGACCTTCTGCCAGGAGCCGTACTTCACGTAGAGCTGGTCCGCGGTGGGCCCGAGCGGGTTGCCGTACTTGGCCGTGTTGCGTTCCTCCAGCACGCGGACCTCTTCGGGGGTCATGCCCGCCCGGGTGATCTCCTTCGCCTGGTTGCGCATGTCGACGAGCTCCCGGGCGATCTCCTCGTCGGAGGCGCCCGCCCCGCGCATGTCGGCCTCGGTGCGGTGCATCGCCTCCAGCAGGTCGTGGTAGCGGATCCGGGTCCGCTGCGCCTCCACCTTCTCGTCCATCGGCAGGACGCGGATACGGCACACGACCGGATCGGCGCTGGGGCAGGGATCGTCCGCCGGGAGCGGCGGGGCCAGCGGAGCGGTGATGATCGAACCGCAGGCCTCCGCGGCGGTGACGGCGGCGGTACCGCCCGTGCCGAGGAGGGCGACGGCGGCCACGAGGGGGACGAGGACACGGCGGGGCAGGGTCGAGGAGAGTCGCATGCGCGCATCCTCGGCCCGGACCGCCGCCGGCCCATCGACGACGCCGCCGGGGCCGCTCCGGCTCACTCGAAGGTGGGCAGGCGGAGCGTTTCACCATCCCGCCGAACGGGCTCCGCCCCGCCGGGATCCGTTCTACGCGCGTCAGATCGGGCGCGGGCTCGTCGGAAGCCACAACCGGGCGCACCCCGGTCTGGATCTTCGGCCACACCTGCCGCGCGACCGGAATCAATCGCTCCACCTCAGGAGATGATTCCGGCCACCGGGCCGCAGAGCACCCCCGGCAGGGTGCGTCGCCGTGCGCGGCAACATCCAAGCGACATCAGGGGAATACGCTCGTGCGACGAAAGATCTTCGGGCCGGCCGCCACCGCGCTCGTACTCGGCCTCCTGCCACACCTGTCCGGATGCGGCGGCGCGGACGGCGGCGCGGATGACGGCGGGACGCTCCATCTGGTGGCCGCGGAGTACGGCGACACCCCGGCCACCAGCTCCAAGGCCTACTGGGAGAAGGTGACCGGCGCGTTCACCGACGCCAACCCCGGCATCAAGGTCGACGTACGGCTGCTGCCGTGGGCCGACATCGACCGCGAGGTCTCGCGCATGGTCAAGGCGGGCAAGGCCCCCGACGTGGCGCTCATGGGCTCCTACTCCGACTTCGCCGCGCAGGGGAAGCTGTACTCCGCGGAGGAACTCCTGTCGGTCGGCGCCGAGGCGAACTTCCTCCAGCCGCTCGCCGACGCCGGCACCTTCGACAACCGCCTCTACGGCCTGCCCTTCGTGGCCAGCAGCCGTCTGCTGTTCTACAACAAGGCGCTCTGTGCCAAGGCCGGCGTCTCCGCCCCGCCCAGGACCTGGTCCCAGCTCAAGGCCGCCGCCAAGGCGCTCAAGGACAAGGGCGTGAAGTACCCGTACGCCCTGCCGCTGGGCCCGGAGGAGGCGCACGCGGAGGCGCTGATCTGGGAGCTGAGCAACGGCGGCGGCTACGCCGACAGCCGCGGCGGCTACAGCCTGGACTCCGAGGAGAACATCCGTACCTGGCAGTGGGTCAGGGACAATCTGGTCGCCCCCGGCCTGGTCGGGCCCACCGCGCCGTCCGAGATGAACCGCGCGGACGCGTTCGCCGCCTTCCTGCGGGGAGAGGTCGGCATGCTCAACGGGTACCCGTCGCTGGCCCACGAAGCGGCCGCGAAGGGCATCGACGTCGGCACCGTCGCCATGCCCGTCTCGGACTCGCTGGCCGGCGGGGAGAGCCCGCCGACCGTCGGAGTGGCCGACTGGATGGTGGCCTTCAAACAGAACGGCAAGCGGGTCGAGACGGGCAAGTTCCTCGAGTTCGTCTACCAGGACAAGAACCTGGCGGACTTCGTGGACCGTTACCACCTGCTGCCCGCCACCGCCTCCGCAGCGCGCACCCCGGCCGGCGGCGGCCTCAGCCAGACCGACGAGGACTTCCTGAGCGCGCTGCGGACGGCCCGTCTCTACCCGGTGAACGACCCCTCGTGGGTGGCGGTCAGCGACGCCATCAAGCGCAACATCGGGCGCGCCGTCGCCCCGGGCGGCGACCCCAAGGCCGTCCTGGAGGAGATGGCGCACAAGGCGGAGCTGGCCGCTGACGGGCACTGAGCGGAGGGGCGCGCCGGCCGCCTCCCCGGCCTTGCGGGACGCGGCCCAAGGCGCCGGCCCGACCTGCCGGCCCAACCTGCCCCGGCCCGACCTGCCCCGGCCCGACCTGCCCCGGCCCGACCTGTCGGCACGGCCCGGCTCCGGCTAGCGGGCGTCGAGGAGCGCGACGGCCTCCGCGAAGTCGGCGTACGCGGGCTCGAAGGTGCGCGCGGCGACGAGGAACATCGAACGGTCCGTCAGCGCCCGGGCGAGGCGCGCGGGGTCGTCGGGCAGGCGGCGGGCGAGCGCCACGCCCTCGTCGAAATACGGTGCGAAGCGGTCCCCGAAACGGTGGGGACGGTCACCCTCGCGGATCGCCGCGCGGACGCTGATCCTGCGCTGGGCGTCGACCAGTTCGGGCAGGCGGCCGCCCTCGCGCAGTCGCGCCGCCTCCGCTTCGATCGCCGGCAGGGTGGCGAGGAAGGCGTCCTTCGTGGCGCTGACGAAGGTGTGGTCCGTACCGAACGACGGCATCGGGGCCACGGGGCTCGCGGCGGGTTCGTCCGCCCGTCCCGACAGGGCGAACAGGGTGACCCACCACCCGAGGACGCAGCTCCAGTTCTTGGGCTCACCCTCCGCGGCCAGCCCCTCCAGGACGGCCAGGGCTTCCTGCCGGACGGCCGCGGCCTCCGCCGCCTGCCCGGCCCCCTGACGCATCCGGGAGAGGTGCACCAACTCCCAGGTGAGGATGGCCAGCGCCGTGTCCTGCTCGGCCGCCTTGCGCCGGGTGTGGTCGGTGCGTTCGCGGAAGACGTCCGAGGCCGCGTCGTGCAGGCCTGCGCCCTCCAGATTGGCCGCCCACTCGACCATGCTCCAGAAGGACGGCTCCGAAGTGCCGTTCCGCGCCGCCTTCTCGTTGAGCCCGGCGGCCTCCAGGAAGCGGCCCTCCTCCGCCAGGGCGACCGCCAGCCGCCCGTGGTGGCCGGCCGCGGCCAGTTCCTCGCACACCGCGCGTCCCTCCGCGCGGCGTCCGAGGCCGAACAACGCCCTCTGGTGGGCATCCAGCGCCCTGCGCAGCCCGTCCGTCCTGGCCGGCACACCGGCGTCGATCCTCCGGGCCGCCTCGACCGCCTCGGTGGTCAGCGCCAGTTCCCGCTCCGGGAGCCGGCTGCGGTAGCTCATCAGCAGCAGCGCGTCGACCAGCTTCGGCAGATACGCCTTCGGGCTCACCTCCGCCAGGACCCGGTAGGCCTCGACCTCTTCGAGCAGGCTCGGCCGACCGGAACCCAGCAGCAGCACGCGGGCGCGCAGAACGGCGTCGTGATTGATCATCCCCATGTTCCCCCAGTCTCCGGGTGATGCACGAAAGGAGATTCTGGGAGTCGGGGGGCGGACCGGACAAGCCTCACGAACTGTGCGTTCCGTCCTACGTAAAAGGCCGCTGACCTGTCATGATGTACGTGCCCTTACTCCGATCCACCGCCCGCGCACCCCGTGTCAGCCCCGGGACAGGGCCTTGAGGGCGGTGTTGAGTTCCAGCACGTTGACGCGGGGCTCACCCAGGAAACCGAGCGTGCGACCGGTCGTGTGATCGGCGACGAGCTTCTCGACCTGCCTGACGTCGAGCTCGTTGCGCTCCGCCACCCGGTTGATCTGGAGCCTGGCGTACTCGGGGGAGATGTTCGGGTCGAGACCGGAGCCGGAGGAGGTGACGGCGTCGGCCGGGACGTCCTCGGGCTTGACCGTGTACGAGCCGGTGGAGTTGTCCGCGACGACGGCTTCCTTGGCGGCGACGACCTGGGCGCAGAGGGTGCCGTCCTCGGCGTCCTCGGTGCACTTGCCGTTCACGGCCCCGTTGTCGGCGGAGCGGTTGGTGGCGCCGGAGAGGATCAGCGCGTACCGGGTGTTGACGCTGTTGCTGCCCAGGCCGTTGGACGGGCGCGGCTGGAACCACTTCAGGTCCGGCTTCGCGGCCTCGTCCGGGTCGTCGGGGTTCTGCTTCGGGAGGTCGTAGGTCTGCCCGATGAGGGAGGAGCCGACGACCTGCCCGCTCGTGTCCCTGACCTCGGAGCCGTTGGCCTTGTCGTGGAACAGGACCTGGGCGATGCCGGTGACGGCGAGCGGGTAGACGACCCCGCAGATCACGGTCAGGACGAGCAGGGCCCGCAGGCCGGCACCGAGCAACCGCGCTGTGTTGCCTACAGAGTTGTTCATCGCAGATCAGCCGATTCCGGGGATGAGGGAGATGAGGACGTCGATGAGCTTGATGCCGATGAACGGGGCGATCAGACCGCCCACCCCGTAGAGGCCGAGGTTGCGGCGGAGCATCCTGTCGGCGCTGGTGGGCCGGTACCGGACGCCCTTGAGGGCGAGGGGGACCAGGGCGATGATGACCAGCGCGTTGAAGACGACGGCGGAGAGGATCGCCGACTCCGGCGAGGACAGGCCCATGATGTTGAGCTTGTCCAGGCCCGGGTACACCACCGCGAACATCGCGGGGATGATCGCGAAGTACTTCGCGACGTCGTTGGCGATGGAGAACGTCGTGAGCGCGCCCCGGGTGATGAGGAGTTGCTTGCCGATCTCGACGATCTCGATGAGCTTGGTCGGGTTGGAGTCGAGGTCGACCATGTTCCCGGCCTCCTTGGCGGCCGAGGTCCCGGTGTTCATGGCCACGCCGACGTCGGCCTGCGCCAGGGCGGGCGCGTCGTTCGTGCCGTCGCCGGTCATCGCGACGAGCTTGCCGCCGGCCTGCTCGCGCTTGATGAGGGCCATCTTGTCCTCGGGGGTGGCCTCGGCGAGGAAGTCGTCGACGCCCGCCTCCTCGGCGATGGCCTTCGCGGTGAGCGGGTTGTCGCCCGTGATCATGACGGTCTTGATGCCCATGCGGCGCAGTTCGTCGAACCGCTCGCGCATGCCCTCCTTGACCACGTCCTTGAGGTGGATGACACCCAGGACGCGGGCACCCCTGGAGTCGTTGACGGCGACGAGGAGCGGGGTGCCGCCGGCTTCGGAGATGCGGCGGACGAGGAGGTCGGCGTCGTCGGAGACGCGGCCGCCCTGCTCCTTGACCCAGCTGATCACGGAGCCGGCCGCGCCCTTGCGGGTCTTCCTGCCGTCGACGTCGACACCGGACATGCGGGTCTGGGCGGTGAACGCGATCCACTCGGCGTGGGCGAGCTCATCCTGATGGCGTTCGCGCAGCCCGTACTTCGACTTCGCCAGGACGACGACGGAACGGCCCTCGGGGGTCTCGTCGGCCAGCGACGACAGCTGCGCGGCGTCGGCGAGTTCTGCCTCCGTCGTGCCCTTGACCGGGACGAACTCGGACGCCTGGCGGTTGCCGAGCGTGATGGTGCCGGTCTTGTCGAGCAGCAGCGTGGAGACGTCCCCGGCCGCCTCGACCGCGCGGCCGGACATGGCCAGCACGTTGCGCTGGACGAGGCGGTCCATGCCGGCGATGCCGATCGCGGACAGCAGCGCCCCGATGGTGGTGGGGATCAGGCAGACCAGGAGCGCGGTGAGCACGATCATGGACTGCTCGGCGCCCGCGTGGATCGCGAACGGCTGGAGCGTGACCACGGCCAGCAGGAAGACGATCGTCAGCGACGCCAGCAGGATGTTCAGCGCGATCTCATTGGGCGTCTTCTGCCGGGCGGCGCCCTCCACGAGCGCGATCATGCGGTCGATGAAGGTCTCGCCGGGCTTCGTCGTGATCCTGATGACGATCCGGTCGGAGAGGACCTTCGTACCGCCGGTGACCGCGCTGCGGTCGCCGCCGGACTCCCGGATGACCGGCGCGGACTCGCCGGTGATGGCGGACTCGTCGACGGACGCGACGCCCTCCACGACGTCGCCGTCGCCGGGGATGATGTCGCCGGCCTCGCAGACGACCAGGTCGCCGATGCGCAGTTCCGTGCCGGGGACCTGTTCCTCGCTCCTGCCGTCCCGGGTCAGGCGGCGGGCGACGGAGTCGGTCTTGGCCTTGCGCAGGGTGTCGGCCTGGGCCTTGCCGCGGCCCTCGGCGACGGCCTCGGCGAGGTTCGCGAAGATCGTGGTCAGCCACAGCCACGCGGTGATGGCCCAGCCGAACCAGTCCGCCGGGTCCTTGACCGCCAGGACGGTGGTGACCACCGAGCCGACCAGGACCACGAACATGACCGGCGACTTGATCATGATGCGGGGGTCGAGCTTGCGCACCGCGTCCGGGAAGGACTTCACCAGCTGCTTGGGGTCGAACAGGCCGCCGCCCACGCGCCCGGAAACCGGTTGGTGGCCGGTGGGCACGTCCTGCTGCGGAGCCCTGGTGGGAGTGATGGTGCTCATGCTGCGAGCCCTTCGGCGAGCGGACCCAGCGCCAGCGCCGGGAAGTAGGTCAGACCGGTGATGATGACGATCGTGCCGACGAGCAGCCCCGCGTAGAGCGGCTTGTCGGTGCGCAGGGTGCCCGCCGTCTCGGGGACGGGCTTCTGCTCGGCCAGCGAGCCGGCCAGCGCGAGGACGAACACCATCGGCAGGAAGCGGCCCAGCAGCATGGCGATTCCGATGGTGCTGTTGAACCACTGGGTGTCGGCGTTCAGGCCCGCGAAGGCGGAGCCGTTGTTGTTGGCGCCGGAGGTGTAGGCGTAGAGGATCTCCGAGAAGCCGTGCGCGCCGGAGTTCGTCATCGAATCGCCGGGGGTGGGCAGGGCCACCGCGGCGGCGGTGAAGCACAGCACGAGGGCGGGGGTGACGAGGATGTAGCAGGCGGCGAGCTTGATCTCGCGGGTGCCGATCTTCTTGCCCAGGTACTCGGGGGTGCGGCCGACCATCAGACCGGCGATGAACACCGCGATGACCGCCATGATCAGCATGCCGTAGAGGCCGGAGCCGACGCCGCCGGGCGCGATCTCGCCGAGCTGCATGCCCAGCATGGTGAGGCCGCCGCCGAAGCCGGTGTAGGAGGAGTGGAAGGAGTTGACCGCGCCCGTGGAGGTGAGCGTGGTGGCCACCGCGAAGAGCGACGAGCCGGCGATCCCGAAGCGGGTCTCCTTGCCCTCCATCGCCCCGCCGGCGACCTCGAAGGCCGGCCCGCGGTGCGCGAACTCCGTCCACATCATCAGCGCGGTGAATCCGAGCCAGATGACGCCCATCGTCGCGAGGATCGCGTAGCCCTGGCGCAGGTTGCCGACCATGCGGCCGAAGGTGCGGGTCAGGGCGAACGGGATGACCAGGATCAGGAAGATCTCGAACAGGTTAGAGAAGGGGGTGGGGTTCTCGAAGGGGTGGGCGGAGTTGGCGTTGAAGTAGCCGCCGCCGTTCGTGCCCAGCTCCTTGATGACCTCCTGCGAGGCCACCGCACCGCCGTTCCACTGCTGCGAGCCGCCCATGAACTGCCCGACCTCGTGGATCCCGGCGAGGTTCTGGATGACGCCGCATCCGACCAGCACGACCGCGCCGATCACGGAGAGGGGCAGCAGGATCCGGACGGTGCCGCGGACCAGGTCGGCCCAGAAGTTGCCGAGTTCCCCGGTGCGGGAGCGCGCGAAGCCCCGTACGAGGGCCACGGCGACGGCCATGCCCACGGCCGCCGAGACGAAGTTCTGCACCGCCAGGCCGCCGGTCTGCACGACGTGGCCCATGGCCTGCTCGCCGTAGTACGACTGCCAGTTCGTGTTGGCCACGAAGGACGCGGCGGTGTTGAAGGCCTGGTCCGGGTCGATGGACACGAAGCCGAGCGAGCCGGGCAGGGCGCCCTGCACCCGCTGCAGGAGGTAGAGGAAGACGACGCCCACGGCGGAGAACGCCAGGACGGCGCGCAGGTACGCCGGCCAGCGCATCTCGGCCGACGGGTTCGCGCCGACGGCCCGGTAGATCCACTTCTCCGGCCGGTAGTGCCGGTCGGAGGAGTAGACGCGGGCCATGTAATCGCCCAGCGGACGGTAGGCCAGGGCCAGCGCGGCGATCAGCGCGAGCAGCTGGAGCACACCAGCGGTTACGGAGCTCATGGCAGTGCTCAGAACCTCTCCGGGTACACGAGGGCGAGGACGAGGTAACCGAGCAGGGAGACGGCCACGAGGAGGCCGACGACGTTCTCGACGTTCACAGCTTGGTCACCCCCCGGGCGATGAGAGCCACCAGCGCGAACACCGCGACCGTGGTGGCGACGAAGGCCAGATCGGCCATCGTGAGCTCCTGGATGAAGAGAGGGAAAGGAACCGGCCAACCGGCCGTCGATCACCAGATAACCCCTTCATCGCCGCGGCACCGGCCCGCCTTGACGGGCCCCATACGGGCGGGCACGAACCCTTAACGGCGCCGATACGCAGACCGCGGCGGCGCGGTCCGGGGACCACGCCGCCGCAGGCCGGCCGCCGTGCGCGCCGGTTACGCCCGGCGCAACGCGGAGCGGCCCGCGAAGCGTGCCGCGGCGCCCAGCTCCTCCTCGATCCGGATCAGCTGGTTGTACTTCGCCGTCCGGTCGGAGCGGGAGAGCGAGCCGGTCTTGATCTGGCCGCAGCCGGTCGCCACCGCCAGGTCCGCGATGGTCGTGTCCTCCGTCTCGCCCGAGCGGTGCGACATGACGGCCGTCCAGCCCGCCTCGTGGGCGGTGGTCACCGCGGCCAGCGCCTCGGTCAGGGTGCCGATCTGGTTGACCTTGACGAGGACCGAGTTGCCGACGCCGGTACGGATGCCCTCCCGCAGCAGCGACTCGTTGGTGCAGAACACGTCGTCGCCGGTCAGCTGGCAGCGGTCGCCGACGCGCGCGGTCAGCTCGCGCCAGCCGTCGAGGTCGTTCTCCGCCATCGGGTCCTCGATGGAGAGGACCGGGTAGGCGTCGATGAGCCCGGCCAGGTGATCGGCGTGCTCGGAGGGGGTGCGACGCACGCCTTCGCCCGCGTAGTGGTACACCCCGTCACGGAAGAACTCCGACGACGCCGGGTCCATGACCAGGCCGATGTCGGTGCCGGGGCGGTAGCCGGTGCGCTCGACGGCGGCCACCACGAAGTCGAGCGCCTCCTCGGCGGTGCGCAGCGAGGGCGCGAAGCCGCCCTCGTCGCCGACGCCGGTGGAGTGGCCGGCGGCCAGCAGGTCACGGCGCAGGGTGTGGAAGACCTCGCTGCCCATGCGGACGGCCTCGGCGAAGGTGTCCGCGCCCACCGGAGCGATCATGAACTCCTGGAAGTCCAGCGGATTGTCGGCGTGCGCACCGCCGTTGACGATGTTCATCATCGGCAGCGGCAGGAGGTGGGCGTCGGAGCCGCCGAGGTAGCGGTAGAGCGGCTGCCGGTGGGCCGCCGCGGCGGCCTTGGCGGCGGCGAGGGAGACGCCGAGGACCGCGTTCGCCCCGAGACGGGACTTCGTGGCGGTGCCGTCGAGTGCGATCAGTGCGGCGTCGAGCCCCGCCTGGTCCGCCGCGTCCCGGCCGTGCACGGCGGCCGCGATCTCCCCGTTCACGTGGGCCACGGCGCGGTCGACGCCCATGCCGTGCCAGCGCGCGGAGTCCCGGTCGCGCAGTTCCACGGCCTCCCGGGCGCCGGTGGAGGCACCCGACGGCACGGCCGCACGCCCCAGGGAGCCGTCCGTCAGGACGACGTCGACCTCGACCGTCGGGTTGCCCCTGCTGTCGATGATCCGGCGGGCGGTGACGGTCTCGATACCGGTGTCGGCGGTGTGGGCTGCTGTAGCGGACATGGTGGTTCCTCCCCGTTGGTCAGGTGCCGCGGCCCGGCCGCGACGACGCCGGCGCTGGGCCCGACGAGGAAAACCCTACAGCAATGCTGTTCAGTTCAGCTGTACAGCTATGCTGTGCAGCATGGCTGTACAGATCAGGTGCGCAGCGTGACCGATCAGCGGGGTAAAGTGCCCTATGCCCTCCTCGGAAGCCGCCGCCATCGCCGCTGAACTGCGCATCTCCATGGGCAGGCTCATTCGGCGCGTCAAGGACGAGGACCGCATTCCGCTCGGTCAGGCCGCGGTGCTCGGCGCGCTCGACCGCAACGGCCCCATGACCACCAGCGACCTCGCCGCGGATCAGCGAGTACGCCCCCAGTCGATGGCCCGGGCGGTCGGGCTGCTCATGGAGCAGGGCCTGATCACACGCCGGCCGCACCCCACGGACGGCCGCAAGTCGCTGGTCGAGCTGTCGGACGCCGGCCGGGCCGCGCTCGAAGCGGAGCGCGGCCGCCGGGCCGGTTGGCTCGCCCAGGCCATCGCGGCCGAACTCACCGAGGAGGAGCGGGCGTTGCTCGCCCGGAGCACCGCCCTGCTGGAGCGGCTCGCGGCCCGCTGACGCCGCTCAGTCGCCGATGTCCCGGCTGCGGAAGTCGTCCAGCGTTTCGCGCCTGACCAGGAGCCGGGCCGCGCCCCCGTGGACCGCGACGACCGCGGGGCGGCCCACCAGGTTGTAACCCGACGCCATGGACAGCTGGTAGGCGCCCGCCACGGGCACCGCCAGCAGGTCACCGGGGCGGACGTCGCCGGGCAGGTCCACCTCGGCGGCCAGGACGTCGCCCGCCTCGCAGTGCCGGCCGACGACCGTCGCCGTACGGGGCGCGGCCGTGGAGGCGCGGCCGATCAGGCGGGGCGCGTAGCGCACCCCGTACAGCGCGGGCCGCGGGTTGTCACTCATGCCGCCGTCGACGGCGACGAACACCGTCTCTCCGGTGTGCTTGACGGCGAGCACGCGGTACACGGCGACGCCGGCGGGCCCGACGACCGCCCGCCCCGGCTCGATGAGCAGCCGGGGGACGGTCAGGCGGGCCGCGGCGCAGCCCTTGACGAGTTCCGCCCGCAGCCGGCGGGCCAGTGCGGTCGGGTCGAGGGCGGGTTCGCCGGGCCGGTAGGCGATGCCGTGGCCGCCGCCCATGTCGAGTTCGGGCAGGACGACGCCGTGCGTGTCGCGGACTCGGGCCATCAGCCCGACCATGCGGCGCACGGCCACCACGTACGGTTTCACCTCGGTGATCTGGGAGCCGATGTGACAGTGCAGCCCCGTCAGTTCCAGCTGCGGCTGGCCCAGGATCCGCGCGATGGCGTGCTGCGCCCCGCCGTCGGTCAGGGACAGGCCGAACTTCTGGTCGTCCGTGCCCGTGCGGATCTTGTCGTGGCCCCCGGCGGACACGCCCGGCACCACCCGCACCATGACCCTCTGGTGGCCCTCGGGACCGACGGCGGCCGCGATCCGGGCGATCTCCGACGGGCCGTCGATGACGATCCGCCCGACGCCGAGGCGCAGCGCCGCATCCAGGTCCCTGGGCGACTTGGCGTTGCCGTGCAGCACGATGCGATCGGGCGGGAAGCCCGCCGTGACGGCCAGTTCCAGTTCCCCGGCCGAGCAGACGTCCAGGCCCAGCCCCTCCTCCCGTATCCAGCGCACCATGGCCCGGGACAGGAACGCCTTGGCGGCGTACAGCACGTCGGCGGTGGGGAAGGCGTCCCGGTAGGTCCGGCAGCGCCCGCGCACTTCACCCTCGTCGAGGACGTAGGCGGGCGTGTCGAACCGCTCGGCCACCTCCGCGAGCGACACCCCGCCGACGGCCAGGCCGCCGTACGGGAGCCGCTGGGTGGAGGCGGGCCAGACGGACAGGTCCTCGGTGGCGGTGGCGGTGGCGGTGGCGGGGGCGGCCTTGGCCGTGACGGTGACGGTCATGTGGCGTCCCCCCTCAGAGCGCGCGGACCGCGAGGTCCGCCGTCCGGGCCGGCACCGGCGTGACGGCGGGAGCGGTGAAGGTCGGGTCGATGGTCAGCGGGCACGGGCCCAGCGGTGCGGCCAGCGCGCGGAGCGCGGACTCGGACAGCCGGATCCACGGGTGCCCGCCGCCGAGGGTCGCCGCCAGCAGATCGGGCCGGGTGAAGGCGACGGCGGTGCGCCCGCCCAGAGGGGTGCGGAACATCCGGAGCACCACCTGCGCGGTACCCGGCCGGACGGGCACGAAGAGGCATCCGGCCGGGACCCGTTCCTCGGGCTCGGGGTCGTCGTCGTACTGGAACAAACACATGGGCCCTCCCAGGGGAACCACGAGCAGGTGATGGGCCCCGGACGCGGGGAGGCGACCCGGGGCGCGCCCACGAAGCTATCCGCGCCCGGCGGCGCAGTGCCGTCCGGTAACGGGCCCCTGACGGCCACGGGCCGAGTCCATACGGATCACTGACGTACGCAGCGGTCGCGCCGGGCGTCGGAAGGCGGGCGGGAGTCACCGGGGGCCGGAGCGCTTGACGCGCCGCCCCGAACATATGACACTCGGAGTGCAAGTTGTTTTGTCCTATTTGTTCTATCTCTGCGTTACGAGAGGCGAGACATGTCCAGCTGCAGCGCCCGCGCGTCCGCCGGGCACACACCTGTCCGCGACGGTCGCACGGGAAGCGGCTCCGCACGCACGCCGGCGGCCTACGCCGCAGCCGGGGCGGCCATAGGTGCGGTCTGGGTGATCGGCGGGGACATGCCCGCCTGGGAGCACGCGCTGCGCGTCCTCGTGGTGGTGCTCTGCGTCAGCGTCGCCGGGCGCCTCGTCGGGCGCCGCCTCGCCCGCACCGGGAGGGCTCCGCTCGACCGCAAGCTGTTCTTCGGCCTCGTGGTGGCGAAGATGCTGCTGGTGGGCGTGGCCCTGCTCGTCGACTGGCTGACCGGCCTGTGGTTCGCCGATCCGGCACTGATCACCGCCGGGTTCCTGTTCGTCGTGGTGGCCGTCGCCGGCCCCGCCCTGCACGCCCGGCTGAGCCACGGCGCCGCCTGAGAAGGGCCGGGCGGCACCGTCGGCGACCGCGCGTTGGTCGTGCTGCTGGACGGGGAGGGCGGCCCGGGTGAGCACCTCGTCGATCTGCACACGACACCTGGCCGGCCGGAGTAAGCGTCGTGCGCGGCCGGTGTGCCTCCTGACCGGCCGGGGACGCGTTCGTCGGCATGGGTAACCTGGGGCCATGGGCGCGGGGGCCGAGGACATGAGCGGGTGGGGGGCCACCCGGTCCTGGGTGGAGAAGAGGCTCGCCGAGGGCGAGCGCATCGAGCAGGTCACGACGTTGCGCGGAGGCTGGACGTCGCGAATGCGGCGGCTGGACCTCGCCGGGCCAGGCCGGCGCTCGCTCGTCCTGCGGTCCTTCGTCAAGCCCTTCTACGTCCGGCACGCGGAGGGCCTGTTGACCCGGGAGGCGGCCGTCCTGCAACGGCTCGGCGGGACCGACGTACCCGCGGCGACGCCCGTGGCGGTGGACGCGACCGCGCAGTACTGCGACCACCCGTCCCTGCTGATGTCCCTGCTGCCGGGGACCGTGCGCCTCGGCGACGAGGACGCCGGCGTCCGCGCCGGGCTGCTGGCCCGCCAACTCGTCTCCATCCACCGGCTGCCCCTCACCGCGTCGCAGCGGCTCCGGCGCTACCAGGCATGGACCTCGCCCGAACGGGTGACCCCGCCGGCCGCCACCGAACGGCCCGGCCTCTGGCGCCGGGCGGTCGACGTCATCCGGCGGGAGCCGCCGGCCCATCAGGGCTGTTTCCTCCACCGGGACTTCCATCCCGGCAACGTCCTCTTCACCGGCGCCGACGGCGCCCTCCGCATCAGCGGCGTCGTCGACTGGGTGGAGACCTCCTGGGGGCCGGCCGACCTGGACGTCGCCCACTGCGCGACGGCGCTCGCCCTCCTGCACGGAGTCCCCTCGGGCATGCGCTTCGCCGACCGGTACGCCGACGCCGGAGGCACCCTGGCCGAGGGCCCCGCCCACCTGTACTGGCGCCTGCTGGACGCCCTGGCCTTCGCTCCGGAGGCGGAGAAGGTCGCCGTCCCGTGGCGGGAACTGGGCCGCTTCGACCTGACGGCCGAGGTCCTGACCCGCAGGCTGGAGGGGTACATCGGGGCCCTGTTCGAGCGCTACGCCTGAACCAGGTCTCAACTGCTCAGCTCGATGGCGTTCTTGGCGTGTGCGACGGACTCCTCGGAGGCGGGCCCGCCGGGGTTCTCGGTGGCCAGCGCCTGGTTGAGGGTGGTGAACGGGCGCATCCGCTCCTCGTAGGCGGCGTACGCGGCACGGTGATCCCCGTCGGCCCGGGCAAGGCTGTCCGCCAGGACGTAGGCGCCCACGAGCGCGAGGCTGGTGCCCTGTCCCGAGAGGGGGGACGCGCAGTAGCCGGCGTCACCGAGCAGGGCGACGCGGCCCCGCGACCACCGGTCCATGCGGATCTGGGCCATGGCGTCGCAGTAGAAGTCGGTCGCCGTACGGGCGGCCTCGGCCAGGCGGCGGCCCTCCCAGCGCAGCGACGCGAGCTCGTCCACGACCCGTTGCCGCAGCGCGTCGCCGGCCCCGGCGTCGGCGACGAGCGGGGCGGACTCGAAGCCGAAGGCGATCCGCAGTTCGGTGTTGTCGCGCACGGGCATGATCCCGAAACCCCTGTCGCCGTCGCGCAGCCACATCTGCCAGTCCTCCAGGGCGAGGAAGTTGTCGGCGCTGAACACGGAGAGGTAGCTGCCCAGATGGTGGGAGAAGCGCTCCTCCGGACCGAAGACCAGGCGCCGCACGGTGGAGTGGAGCCCGTCGGCACCGACCACGAGGTCGAAGGTGCGGGACGGTCCGTGTGCGAAGTCGGCGCGCACGCCCGTCCCGTCCTCGTCGAGCGCGGTGACGCTGTCGCCGAAGAGGTACTCGACGCCCCCGCGGGTGTGCTCGTACACCATCCGCACGAGGTCCTCCCGCAGCAGCTCGATGTCCTCGCTGTCGAGTCTGCCGCTGCTGAAGGTCGACTCGGTGGAGCGGTCGACCTCCTTGCCGTCGCGGTCGAGGATCGACATCCCGCGCATCCGGGTCCGGACGCTGCGCGCCTGTTCCAACAGGCCCGTGCGCCGGACGACTTCGAGTGCCGCTCCGCGGATGTCGACGGCCTGGCCGCCGGTGCGTGGTGCCGGGGCGCGTTCGACGACGGTGGGCGCGAAGCCGTGGTGGCGCAGCCAGTGGGCGAGGACGGGTCCGGCCGTGCCGCCACCGGAGACGAGTACGGTCTGCATAAAGGGCTCCCTGCATGGTCTGTACGGTGTACGCGCTCTGAACGTACGCCGTACGCGCAGCAGCCTCAACAGGCGATCCGGCAGGCTGTACTAGAGCAGAAAGCGGCTCTTCCGGAGTCTTGGCTGCTACCCTCTGCCCTAGTACAGGACCGAAGGGCGGCTCGGTGTGACCAAGGCCACGGACGCGGCGGACCGGCCGCCGTACCTGCGCATCGTCGCCGGGATCCGGCAGCGCATCACGGACGGCGAACTGTCCCCGGGAGACCGGGTTCCCTCGACCCGGCAGATCGCCGCGGAGTGGGGCGTCGCCCTGGCCACCGCCACCAAGGCCCTGACCACTCTGCGCCTCGAAGGGCTGGTGGAGGCCCGGCCCCGGGTCGGCACGGTCGTCGTCGGCGGCGCCCCCGCGGCGCCGGCCCGCGGACGCCCGTTCCCGTCGGCCCCCGCGCTCGAAGCCGGTGCCCCCGAGGGTGAGTTGAGCCTCGACCGGATCGTCCGCACGGCCATCGGGATCGCCGACGCCGAAGGGCTGCCGGCGGTGTCCATGCGCGCGGTCGCCTCCCGGCTCGGCGTCGCGACGATGTCGACCTACCGGTACGTCCCGAGCAAGGACGACCTGGTCCTCCACATGGCCGACGCCGCCTTCGGGGACGAGTCCTGCCCCGCGGACGTCCCCGAGGGGTGGCGTGCCCGCGTGGAGCTGGGCGCCCGGACCCTGTGGAGCCTCTACCGCAGGCACCCGTGGCTGGCCCAGGTCGGCTCCCTCACCCGCCCGCTCCTCGTACCCAACCTGATCGTGCACGGCGACCGGATGCTGGCCGCACTCGACGGCCACGGTCTCGACCCGACGACCCTGTTCGACATCCACGTGCTGCTCTACAGCCATGTCCAGGGCGTGGCGGTGCACCTGGAGATGGAGGCGCACGCGGAAGCGGCGACGGGCCAGTCGGAGGACCAGTGGATGGACAGCCGCGCCGCCGACCTCCGGGCGCTCGTCGCCTCCGGCCGCTTCCCGGCCTTCGCCAAGGTGGTCGGATCCTTCGAGCACGGCTACGACCTCCGGCTCGACGTCCTCTTCGAATTCGGCCTCAAAGCCCTCCTCGACGGCATCACGCCCCTCGTCGAAGGCCCGGACCCCACCACCCCCTGAACCGCGCGGGGCCTCCTCGGGACGTGCAGCACCTCCCCGGCACGCACGGGGACCCCATCGGCCCGGAACGGAGCCTTGGAGCCGTCGGACGCGGAGGAGCACCCGCCCGGCCAGAGGGGGCGGCATCGCATGAGAAGTCGCTGTGACTTGCAACAGCAGGTCCTCGGACCCTTGCGTGAAACGTAAACGAAGGGAAACGTATCGCTGAACACGACATCCACCGCGCCCCGAGGCACCATCCCCGCCGAGGGGCACTCAGAACACCGGCAGCCGCTCACCGGCGCCGCACACCGAGGACGTACATGCAGGGAATACACCGGCTTCCCCTTCCGGCCGGGCTGCGCAGACTTGCCCGGACCGTGCGTCGCCGTGGCGGCATCCCGCCCCAGCCCGGCCCCGCGGGCACCGAGCGCACGGGGGACCGGCCCACCGGGCGCGGCCGGGCCGCCGCCCGGGAAGAAGAGCTGCTGGCGACCGTACCGAACCTGGTCCGCCACCGCGGCCGGCTCGCCCTCGTCCGGGACGACCTGCTCCCCGCGGACGCCCGCGACGCCAACCTCCGCTCGGTCGCCGAGGCCCTGGAAGCCGCCGCCGTCCCCTACGGGCTCGTCCCCGACGGCCGGCTCACCCACCGGGTGGCCATCGCCCCGGGCGACCGGGCCGCCGCGCTGAAGGCCTGCGCCGCCGCCTTCGAGGGGCTGCCCGTCCACGCCCGCCTCATCACCGCCGACGGCGACGCCGGGGACGTGCTGGCGGAGGACCTTCCGGCAGCGGTCGACGCCGCCGAGGCCGTCCCCGTTCCCGCCACCGTCCGCGTGCCGGGTGACGGCGACCGGCCGACCGGTGGGGCCCCGCTCCCCGCCCGCGTCCGGGCCGTCCGCCTGCACCACCCGGTCGTCACCTCCGGCCGGACCCTGACCTACGGCCCCGAGACCGGCTGCGACCTGGAGTTCTGGGAGGCCCCCGACTCCGGTGAGGGCGCCATCGCCACGCTGCGCGAGACCCCGTACGGCTGGTGGGTACCGTCCCTGGCGGCCTCGGCCACGCGCCGGGTCGGCGACCGGGACTACCCCGTCGTCGACTGCTTCTCGGGCCGCTTCCCGGACGACATCGACTTCCCCGTCGACGCCGTGATCACCTGGGTGGACGCCGCCGACCCCGCATGGCGCCGACGCCGGGACCGCGCCGCGCGGGCCGCCGCCCGCGACACCGGCGCCGGTGGTCACACGCGGGTGGACCTCGCGGACAACCGGTACCGCGACCGCGGCGAGCTGCGGTACTGCCTTCGCTCCATCGCCGCCTACGCCCCCTGGATCCGGCACGTCTACCTCGTCACCGACGACCAGACCCCCGACTGGCTCGACACCGGCCATCCCCGCGTCACCGTCGTCGACCACCGCGAACTCCTGACGGACCCGGGCGCCCCCGAGGTGTTCAACTCCCACGCCGTCGAGAGCCGGCTGCACCTGATCCCCGGCCTGGCCGAACACTTCATCTACTTCAACGACGACATCCTCCTCGGCCGGCCCCAGCGACCGCAGGACTACTTCCTGCCCTCCGGACTGCCCAAGGTGTTCCACGACTGGCGTGCCGTCGACCCCGGCAGCCGCGACGGCGACGACGTCTTCACCTCGTCGCAGAAGGTCACCCGGCAGGCCGTCGAGGAGGCCGTCGGCCGTACCTATCCGCACATCCTCGCCCACGCCCCCTACCCCCTCACGCGCTCCCTCTTCGCCCACGTCGAGGAGCTGCTGCCCGGTCGGCTCGCCGCCACCGCGCGCTCGGTGTTCCGCAGCACCGACGACCTCGCCCCCGTCACCCTCGCCTCCCACCTCGCGCTCGCGCGGGGACGCGCGGTCGAGGGCCGGCTGGAGCACACCTACATCAGCACCGCGCGCCAGGACGTGGTCGAGAAGCTGCCGCCGCTGGCCGCCGGGCGCGGCCAGGACGCGTTCTGTCTCGCCGACGACGAGGCACCCACGGGGACCGGGGAACCGGCCGCACTGACCGCGACGCAGCAGCACAACATCGTCGCCGCGTTCCTGGAGGCCTACTTCCCGGTGCCCTCCCCGTTCGAGCACCCGCGGCCGTAAGCCGGCCGGGGTCAGTCGGTGAGGCCGTCCTCGCGGGCCCGCCGGGCCAGTTCGATCTTCGTGCAGGCGGGCCGGCCCACCTGCCGGTACTTCTCCTTCACCTGGTCCAGGTAGTGCTTCGCGGTGTTCACGGTGATCCCCGCCCGCCGGGCCGCCGCCTTGAGGGTCAGCCCGGACGCGTAGTCGCGCAGCACCTGCCGCTCCCGCGGGGCCAGCCGCGGCCGCTCGGGGCCGGTGTCGCTGACCCAGGCGAAGGCCAGCTCCGAGGAGTGCGCCGTACCGCCCGCGGCCACCGTCTCCACCGCCTCGACCAGGGTCTCCAGGGCGTGGTCCTTGGTGAGGTAGCCGTCGGCGCCGGCCGCCACGGCCGCGACGAGCCGGGCCCGGTCGGCGACCGTGCTGATGACGAGCACCCGGCTGCCGCTCTCGCACACTCGCCGCACGTTCGCCTCCGGCTCCGACCCGTCCCGCAGCACGAGGTCGAGCAGTACGACCCGGGCCGCCCGTCCCGGGCCGCCGAGCAGTTCGCCCACGGTCGCCGCGGTGGCGACCAGACGCAGCCGGTCCTGGCCCGCCAGCCAGGACCGCATCCCCTCCACGAGCATCCGGTCGTCGTCGACCACGGCGATGTCGATCACGCCGGCCACCTCAGCTCGACCACGGTGCCTTCCCCCGGGGTGCTGTCCACGCGCGACCAGCCGCCGATCCCGGCCAGCCTGCCGTGCACGGACCTCCGCAGCCCGGTGCCGGTGCCGGTAGCGGTACCGTCGCGGGTGCCTGCGCCCGTGCCGTCGCGGCCCGCGGTCGCGCTGTCGAAGCCCGCGCCCCGGTCGGCCACCGTCACCTCCACCGTGCCACCCGCGCCGCCGCCGGTGACCGTGAGGACGGCCGTGCCCGTACCGGCGTGCCTGAGGACGTTGTTGAGTGCTTCGCCGACCGCCGCCGCCAGGGCTCCCGCGACGTGCGGGGGCACCTCGGGCACGGCGTGGTACCGGGCCTCCACCCGAAGCCCCAGGCCCTCCGCGGCGCGGACCGCCTCCTCCAGCGCCGCACCGGCGTGCACGGCCCCCGCCGCGTCCCCGGTCGGCTGCGGCTCCTCGTCGAACTGCACCAGGCGCCGTACGTACGCGGCCTCACGGGCGCAGCGCTCGCGGAGGGCGGCGGCGTCGGCGTCCACCCGCCCGGCGGCGATCGCCGACAGCGTGGCCAGCACGGTGTCGTGCAGGGCGGCGTGGTGGGCCGTCCGCTCGGCCCGTCGGGCACGGGCGGCCTCCGCGAGGACCGCCCTTCCCTGCGCGGCGTCGAGCACCGCGCCCTGCCGTCGCAGGTACCACCAGCCCGCCGTGGTGAGGACCACGCACTCCAGGACGGCCCGGACGTGCTCGGAAAGGTCCGCCGCCTCGCGCGCGGGCACGGCCTGGTAGACCGTCAGGGAGGTGAGCAGCAGGAGCAGGACGGACAGGGCGGCGCCCCGCCGTCCCAGCGCCACGACGGCGGCGGCCGCGGCCGACAGGGCCTGCACCATCAGCCAGCCGTGCGGTTCCACGGCCGGTCCCTCACCGACGGTGGCCAGCGCCACCCACGGCAGCAGGCACCCGGTCAGCAGGACGTCGCACCAGACCCACCGGGGGCGGAACCAGCCCCGCAGCAGCGCCGAAGCGTAGAGGAGCACGGTGACGGCCACCACCCCGGCCCACAGGGCCGCGGACCGCCCGTCCACCGGGTCCGCGGCCACCGCCTCGGCGCCGACCACGAGATGCGCGATCCGGAAGAGGCCCGTGGCCTTCACGGCGGTCCTGCGCGCACGCTGAAGCCCCACCCCGTACCCCCCACGCACCGCTTCGACAGGTTTCCCCCGTATAGGAGGAATCCAGTGGATCTCGCCACGATTGACGGCGTCAAGGCCGCCGCAGGCCGCTCCGGGGCGGGTTCTCGCCGAGTCCTGCCGAGTCCCGCCGACCCGTGGCGCCTCGCCCGGGGGCGTACCCCCCCCGAACAGGCGGGTACCGGACGGTCGGCCGCGCTCGTTAGCTTCGTCGGGTCAAGGACGTACTCGGAACAGGAGAAACGCGTGACCCGAAAGTCGATCCGCCTCGGCAGGCACGCCCTCGCGGCCGCCCTGATGGCGCTGCTGGCCCTGCTGCTGCCGACGTCTGCGGCGCAGGCGGCGGAGAATCCCGGAATCATCTACACGTCGAACTTCCACAACGCGGCGATCTACGAGCTGCGAGCCGCCGTCAGCTGGAAGTGCCTGGACATCCGCGGCGGCGGGGCGCCCCAGGAGGGCGCGGTGATCCAGACCTTCGACTGCAAGAACGCGCTCCACCAGCGTTTTACCTTCCAGCGCACGGGCGGCGGCACCTTCACCATCGGCGCCTTCGGCGTCTACTGCCTGGGCACCCAGGGCGGCACCGCGCCCGGCACCCCGATGGTCCTGCGGAACGGCTGGGGCTGCACCACGTTCACCTGGAACTACCGCGGTACGGAGGCCTATCCGAACCGTTGGGAGCTCGTCGAGGCGAGCACCGGCCAGTGCATCCGGGACACCGGGCGGCGTTCCCCGGTGGTCCTGGGCGCCTGCGGGAGCACCACCACGCCGTGGCCCGAGGTCTGGGCACCGCTGTACGACCGCCAGTTCGACTACGACCAGCTGGGCTGAGACCCGGTGCGTCGGCCGCCGTGCCCGGCAGGGGACCCGCTCGCCTGCCGGCCGGCGGTCGGCGCGGTCCGCGCGGTCGGTGCGGCCGGCGGTCGGCGCGGTCCGCGCGGTCGGTGCGGCCGTCGGCAGGAGCGGTACGCAGCGCCGGCTGCGCCGCAGGTTCACCTGAACGGACGGGCACGGCTGGGCAGTTGCTCGCCGGACCGCAGGAACCGCCGACCTCCCTGTCCGGCAGGGCGATGTCGACGATTGTCCTGCCGGTGGGCGATCTGCTGGAGCACCCCCGCTGTGTGACGTTCTCCGGACATTCTGTTCCCCCCCGCCTCGGCCCTGCGATCGAGGCCGTCCGGCGCGCGGCCTCTTTCTGCGCGGCATCATGGGGGTGGTGCAGCGTGCGCAGGTCCGCCCGGTCGTATGCCGGCGAGACCGCAGCGCGCGCCGAAGCTGAGCGCGAGTGTGAGAGGGACGTACGAAAGTGACGGCAATGGCCAGTGACATCGAGCAGGCTGCGAGGGTGCTGCGGGCGGGGGGCCTGGTCGCCCTGCCGACCGAGACCGTCTACGGTCTGGGCGCGAACGCCGAGGACCCTGCCGCCGTCGCGCGGATCTTCCAGGTCAAGGGACGGCCGCCCTCCCACCCGCTGATCGTCCACATCGCCGCAGCGGACCAGCTGGACGACTGGGTCGCCGAGGTGCCGCGGGCCGCGCGTGTGCTGGCCGAACACTTCTGGCCGGGCCCGCTGACCCTCGTCCTGCGACGCGGCCCGCGCGTGCCGCTGGAGGCGACCGGCGGCCTGGAGACGGTGGCCGTGCGCGTACCCGACCACCCCGTGGCTCTCGCGCTGCTGTCCGCCTTCGGAGGCGGGGTGACGGCACCGTCCGCCAACCGCTTCGGCTCGGTCAGCCCCACCACGGCGGACCACGTCCGGGCGGAGCTCGGTGACGGCGTCGATTTCGTCCTGGAGGGAGGCTCCTGCCCGGTCGGTGTCGAGTCGACCATCGTCGACGTCACGGGCGGGACGCCGAGCATCCTGCGACCGGGCGGGGTGACGCGCGAGAGCCTCGAAGCGCTGCTGGGGCACCCGGTGGCGGTCCCGGCCGCGAGCGGTGTCCGGGTGCCGGGCCAGCACCCGTCGCACTACGCGCCGCGTGCGCGGGTCGTCCTCGTCGAGCCGGACGCGGTCCCCGCGGAAGCCGCGCTCGCCCAGGAGGCGGGGCACCAGGTGGGTGTCTTCCTGCCCCCGCACCTGGCCGGTACCGCGGTGAAGGCGCACGCGGTGGTGGCCGTGCCCGATTCGCCGGCCGCCTATGCGCGCGGGCTGTACGGGTTCCTGCGTGAGCTCGACCTGGAGGGGTGCGACCTCATCGTCGCCTCCCTGCCGGTGGAGGAGGGGCTGGGCTCGGCGATCGCCAACCGCCTCCGCCGTGCCGCGGGCCCCCGCAACACCACCCCCTGACCGCGCCGCCGGATCGGGGCCCCGGCCGGTGGACCGACCGGCGGACGGCGACGCGAGGTGCGGGGCCGCTGCGGTCGGCCCCGCTGCGGTCGGTCCCGCGGCCGTCGGTCCCGCGGCCGTCGGTCCCGCTGCGGACCGAGGAACGGCACGAGGGGGGCCGTCACATTCGGTGGGGGTGCTCGGTCTGCGTTGCGAGGGCTCCGACGAAAGGGACAGCGATGAAGACCCTGCTCGTATGCACTTCCGTATCCCACGGCAACACCCGCCGCGTCGCGGACGCGATGGCCGAGGTGCTCGACGCCCGCGTGGTCACGCCGCAGGAGGCGGCCCGCGCGGGCCTGGCGGGCCACGACCTGGTGGGCTTCGGCTCCGGGGTCTTCTCGCAGCGGATGCACCCGGACCTGCTCGCCCTCGCCCGGGCCCTGCCGGCGGCGTCGGGCGGGGCCGGGCGGGCCTTCGTGTTCGCCACCAGCGGCCTGCCCGAGCTTCCCGTTCGCGCCCTACACCCGCCCGCTGGTGCGGCTCCTCTCGGGCAAGGGGTACGCCGTCGAAGCCACCTTCACCTGCCGTGCCTTCGACACCTGGGCCCCCTTCCGGCCGATCGGCGGCCTGCACAAGCGGCGGCCGGACGCGGCTGACCTGGCGGCCGCCCGCGCCTTCGCCTCGCGCCTCGCGCGATGAACCTCAGGCGCGGCAGCGCAGCATCTCGAGCGGCGGGTTGGCGTGGAAGTCCGCCCAGAAGTCCGCGTCGAACGCCCGCCGGCCCGCATCCGACACCGCCAGCGGCACCCAGGTCAACTCGCTGAACCCGGCGGCCCGCAGGCACGTCTCGTACACCTCGCGGCGCGGGAGGTTGGCGACGAACGACACCGGCGGGTCGAGCAGCGCGGTCGTCCGCACCTGCGGCCCGGTCTCGACCTCCGCGCCGGTGAGCACGCTGCGGAAGCCGTAGCGCTCCGGGGTGGGCCCGTCGAAGCGGAAGTCGGGCGACTGGTTGAGCAGGAAGAGCTCACCACCGGGCTTCAGGCTGCGGTGCAGGGCACGGCACATCCGCTCCGTGGTGGCGATGTCCCCGGCGTAGTTCAGGAGTTGGACCGCGAGGCCGATGTCGAAGCGCTGCGCGAGGGGCCGCAGATCGGCGACGTCACCGACCTCGTAGCGCACACCGAGGGGGTCGCGCCGCTCCAACTCCTGCGCCACCGCCACCATTTCCCCGGAGATGTCGATGCCGAGCACCTCCGCTGCGCCGCGCCGCCTGAACTCCCGGCTGTAGAAGCCCGTTCCCGACGCCAGGTCCAGGACCGACCTGCCGCGGACGTCCCCGACCAGCCCCAGGAAGCTGGGCACCACCACGTACTGTTCCAGGGGCAGGGCCTTGAACCCCTCGTAGGCCTCGCCGATCTCGTCGTACTGCTGCTGAGCGCTCATGGTGATGTCCTCCCCGTCGACATGCCGTGGCCGGGGCCGCCCCTTCCCGGGGCGCGCTCCGGCCTCTGCTCGGAAGTCTCCACGGGGCCGGGCCGCGCCCCGTACTGGCAGAACCGACAAAGATCCGGACGGCGTCCGGGCATCGCCTACGGGGTCGCCGGGGCGTACGCATGGTCCGCGGACGTGTCCGCCGCCGCGGCCGGTACGCCCGGGCCGCGGCCCTGTTCGAACGTACGGAGCAGGTCCGCCGCCACGCTCACCGCGATCGTGGCGGGCTCCTTCCCGGTGATGCCGGGGATCCCGATCGGCGTCTTGATCCGGTCGATCGTGGCGGGATCGTGGCCGCCCTCGGTCGCCAGCCGCTGCCGGAACCGCGACCACTTCGCCGACGAGCCGATCAGGCCGATCGAGCCGAGCCCCGCCGTGCGCAGGGCGGCGTCGCACAGCGCGGCGTCCTCCGCGTGGTCATGGGTCATGATCAGGACGTGGGCGCCGGGCGGCAGCTCCGCGAGCACCTCCTCCGGGAGCAGCAGTGCCCGGTGCACGTGGACCTGCGCGACGGCGTCGGCGAGCACCCCGAGCCGTTCGTCGGCGAGCATCTCCGGGCGGGTGTCGACCAGGTGCAGGTCGAGGTCCTGGCGGGCCAGGACGCGGGCCAGCTCCAGGCCGACGTGCCCGACGCCGAAGACGGCCACGGCCTCGACCACCGGCAGCGGTTCGAGCAGCACGGTGACGGCCCCGCCGCAGCACTGCACGCCGTGCGGGCCGGTGACCTTGTCGTTGAGGGCGAACTCCAGCAGTTCCGGCTCCGTACCGGCAGCACGGGTCAACTCGCGCGCCCGGTCGATGGCGACGGCCTCGATGTTGCCGCCGCCGATCGACCCCCAGGTCTCGGTGCGTCCCACGACGAGCTTGGCACCGGCCCGGCGGGGCGCGTGGCCGCGCACGGTCGCGACGGTCACGAGCACTCCGGGTTCCCGGCATGCCCGCAACCGCGCGACCGCGGCCACCCAGCTCATGTCAGGCATGGCTCAGAGCGCTCGCTCCGGCCGGGACCCCGCTGCCGTCGGGCGCGGGGCCGCCCGGCCGCGTGCCGCCGCTCCGGGCTTCCTCGACCGCCCAGTACACGGCCTCGGGCGTCGCCGGGGAGGCGAGCGGGACGCTGATCCCCTCGGGCCCGAACGCCGCGGCGGCCTGCCGCAGCGCCTCCCGCACGGAGAAGGCCAGCATCAGCGGAGGCTCGCCCACCGCTTTGGAGCCGTAGACCGCACCCTCCTCCGTGGCGTTCTCCAGCAGCCTGACGTTGAACTCCTCGGGCATCTCCGAGAAGCTCGGCAGCTTGTACGTGCTCGCCGCCTGGGTCAGCAGCCTGCCGCGGTGCGGCCCGTCACCGGCGTCCCACCGCAGGTCCTCCAAGGTCAGCCAGCCCGCGCCCTGAACGAAGCCGCCCTCGACCTGACCGATGTCGATCATGGGGGAGAGGCTGTCGCCGACGTCGTGCACGATGTCCACCCGCCGGATCCGGTACGCCCCGGTGAACCCGTCCACCTCCACCTCGGCCGCGGCGGCACCGTAGGAGAAGTACTTGAACGGCGACCCCTGGAACACCTTCGGGTCCCAGTGCAGGCCCTCGGTCCGGTAGAACCCCGCCGCCGACAGCTGGACCCGCTGGAAGTACGCGGTGCGCACCAGGTCGTCCCAGGCCAGCTCCCCGTCGCCGCCGAGGACCCGCGCGACCCCGTCGACGATGCGCACGTCCGAGGCGTTCGCACCCAGCCGGGTGCCGGCGACCTGGAGCAGCCGCTCACGGATCTGCTCGCAGGCGTTCTTCACCGCCGCACCGTTGAGGTCCGCCCCTGCGCTCGCGGCGGTCGCGGAGGTGTTGGGCACCTTGTCCGTACGGGTCGGGGCCAGCCGCACCTTGTGCAGCGGAACGCCCAGCGTGGTCGCGGCCACCTGGAGCATCTTGGTGTGCAGGCCCTGACCCATCTCGGTGCCGCCGTGGTTGATCAGGACCGAACCGTCCTTGTAGACCAGCACCAGCGCGCCCGCCTGGTTGAAGGCGGTGAGGTTGAAGGAGATCCCGAACTTGATCCCGGTGACGGCGAGCGCCCGCTTGGTGTGCGGGTGCGCGGCGTTGAAGGCGGCGATCCGGGCCCGGCGATCGGCGACGCCGGCGTCCTCCTGGACCTGGCGCCAGACGGCGGAGATCCGCTCGGGGTGCAGCACCCGCTGCCCGTACGGCGTCGCGTGGCCCTGCCGGTAGAAGTTGCGTTCGCGCAGCTCCATGGGATCCAGGCCGAGCAGCGGTGCGCACCGGCCCATGATGTCCTCGATGACCAGCATGCCCTGGGGGCCGCCGAAACCGCGGAAGGCGGTGTTGGAGACCTTGTTGGTCCGGGCGATGCGGCCGGCGACGCGGGCGTGCGGGATCCAGTAGGTGTTGTCGATGTGGCAGAGGGCGCGGGCCACCACGGGCTCGGACAGGTCCAGGCTCCAGCCGCCGTCCGCGGTGAGGGTGGCGTCCAGGGCCTGGATGCGGCCCTCGGAGTCGAAGCCGATCTTCCAGGTCGCGTGGAAGCCGTGGCGCTTGCCGGACATGGTCAGGTCCTGCGTCCGGTTGAGCCGTACCCGGACCGGGCGGCCCGTCAGCCGCGCGCCGAGGGCGGCGACCGCCGCGAACCCGTGGGGCTGCATCTCCTTGCCGCCGAAGCCGCCGCCCATCCGCAGGCACTGCACGGTCACCTCGTGGCTGTGCAGGCCGAGCACGTGCGCGACGATCTCCTGCGTCTCCGAGGGGTGCTGGGTGCTGCTCTGGACGAACATCTGCCCGTTCTCGTCGACGTGGGCCAGGGCCGCGTGCGTCTCGAGGTAGAAGTGCTCCTGATCGGAGAAGTGGAACTCCCCGCTGAACACGTGCGCGGAGTCCTCGAAACCGGCGTCGACGTCACCGGTCACCATCACGGGCCGGGCCCCGTGGAAGCTCCCGGCCGCGATCGCCTCCGCCAACGTGATCACGGACGGCTTCTCGTCGAGTTCCACCTCGACGGCCGCCGCGCCGAGCCGGGCCGCCTCCAGGGTTTCGCCGAGCACCCAGGCGACGGCGTGGCCGTGGAACATGACGGTGTCCGGGAACAGCGGCTCGTCGTGCTTCATCCCGGCGTCGTTGACGCCGGGCACGTCGGCGCCGGTCAGCACGCGGACCACGCCCGGCACGGCGAGCGCGGGCCCGGTGCGCAGCGCGGTGATCGTGCCGTGGGCCTTCATGACCTGGACCGGGTAGGCGTGCAGGACGTCCTTGGTGCGGTGGACCAGGTCGTCGGTGTAGAGGGCGGCACCGGTGACGTGCAGGCCCGCGCTCTCGTGCGGCAGCGGAAGACCGACGACGGGCTGCTCGGGGCGTTCGGACAGTTGGCTCATGACGGCACCGCCTCGGTGGTTCGCGCGTACAGCTTCAGCAGGCTCTGACCGAGCATCGCGGAGCGGTACCCGGCGCTGGCTCGGTGATCGTCCATCGGCGTGCCTTCGGTGCGGAGCACCCCGGCGGCCGCCTCGACGGTCTGCGCGGTCCAGGGCCGGCCCTCCAGGGCGGCCTCGGTGGCGAGGGCGCGGATCGGGGTGGCGGCCACACCGCCCAGGCCGATGCGTGCCTTGCGCACGGTCCCGTCCTCGATGTCGAGCGCGAACGCGACCGCGACGCTGGAGATGTCGTCGAAACGGCGCTTGGCGATCTTGTGAAAGGCCGTGACCGGGGACAGCGGGAGCGGCACGCGCACGGCGCGGATCAGCTCGCCCGGGCGGCGCACGCTCTGCCGGTAGCCGGTGAAGTAGTCGCTGAGCGGGACCTCGCGTTCGCCGTCGGCGTCGGTGAGCACCAGGGAAGCCTCCAGCGCGAGCAGGACCGGCGGGCTGTCACCGATGGGGGAGCCGGTACCGAGGTTGCCGCCGAGCGTGGCGCTGTTGCGGATCAGCCGCGACGCGAACTGCGGGAACAGCTCCGCCAGCAGGGGGACGCCGCCGTCGAGGCGGCGCTCGATCTCCGTGAGGGTCTGCGCCGCACCGATCTCGATGCGGTCGGGTCCGATGCGCAGCTCCCGCAGCTCGGGCAACCGGTCGACCGCGACGACACAACCGGCGCGGCGAGAACGGATGTTGACCTCGACGCCCCAGTCGGTACTGCCGGCGACGACCACCGCGTCGGGCCTCTCGCGCAGCAGCCGCACCGCGTCGGCCAGGGTGCCCGGGCGCAGGAACGCGCTGTCGTCCTGCGTGTACCGGGTGGCGACCGGTTCGGGCGGGGACTGCTCGCGGCGCCGCGCCAGGGGGTCGTCCTCGGCGGGCGTGCCGACGGCGTACGCGGCGTCCCGGATCGGCCGGTAGCCGGTGCAGCGGCACAGGTTGCCGCTCAGCGCGTGCAGGTCGAAGCCGTTCGGACCGTGCTCGGAATCGCTGCCGGTGCCGGTGCCGGTGCCGCCGTCGGTGCCGGGGCCGGCGTGCGCGCAGCGGTCGGGCCGGTAGTACTCGGAGGCCATGCTGCAGATGAACCCCGGTGTGCAGTAACCGCATTGGGAGCCGCCGCGGACGGCCATCTCCTCCTGTACGGGGTGCAGCACGGCCGCCGTGCCGGGCGCGTCGGTGGTGGCCAGGCCCTCGGAGGTGACGACCTCCTGCCCGTCCAGCGCGGCGACGGGCACCAGGCAGGCGTTGACGGCCACCCAGTCGGTGGGTTTGTGCACCCCGGGCCGGGCCACCAGGACCGAGCAGGCGCCGCATTCACCCTCGGCGCAGCCTTCCTTGGTACCGGTCAGGCCGCGCTCGCGGAGGAAATCGAGCACCGTGGTGTGGGGTGACGCCGGTGAGATCGGGGTCTCCTTCCCATTGACCGTGATCCGCGCCGCTACCATGGCACGTCCTCATTTCGGTGCGCGGTCGACAGGACTGTCCAAGTCGCCATTTCAGAGCTTTCTCTTCCGGTGGCCGCGGCGCGGGAACGCGCAGCGCGACGCATCGGCACGCCGACGGCGTGCCGTTGAGTGGTGACATCGATGAGAAGGTGCCGGGGCCGCAATCGGGCACGCCGACGAGGGGGCTGCTCAGCAGCCGTGTGCTACACGACCCGGAGCCCAGGCGATCTGGTGTGCGAGGCGAATCAGCCCGGAGATGGTCGACATCCGGTTTCGCCTCCTTCCAGCAGCTCACGAGCGGGGTGCGGTCGAAGTTACGTTGCCGCGGCTTCATCGGTCAAGCACGGCCCGGTGGATTCCACGAAAGCCGGTCACCGCGACCGGCCCGCATTCGTACGCGAATCCAGGGGCGAGACCTGTCCCGATTCCCTTCGGCGGCGCCGCCGTCGGCCGGCCCGCACTCGGCGCGCCGGTCGCGCTCCTCGCGCTTCCGGGGTGGCAGGCGGGCGCGTACGCCCTACCGCGGGGCCACGGGCAGCCGGTGGAGGACGACGTCGCGCAGGACGCCGTCCTCGGCGGTGAGCGTCAGGTAGGTGTGGTGGGGCTGGCGGCGGCGATCGGTGGGGGAGCCGGGGTTGAGCAGCCGCAGCCCGCCCGGGGCGGTGGAGTCCCAGGGGATGTGGCTGTGGCCGAACACCAGGACGTCGGTGTCGGGGAAGAGCGCCGCGCAGCGCCGTTCGCGTCCGGCGGCCGCGCCGGTCTCGTGGACGACGGCGAAGCGCAGGCCGCCGAGTTCGGCGCGGGCCACCTCGGGCAGTCTGCGGCGCAGGGCGGGCCCGTCGTTGTTGCCGTACACGGCGATCAGACGCCGCGACCTCGACTCCAGCACGTCGAGGGTGGTCTCGTCGGTCCAGTCCCCGGCGTGGATCACCACATCGGCCTCGTCGACGGCCGTCAACAGGCCCTCGGGCAGGTGCCTGGCCCGCGAGGGCACGTGCGTGTCCGAGGTCAGCAGCAGCCTCATGCCCCCACCGTAGCCCCCGCCCCCTTCCCCCGCCCCCCGGCACACCGCCCCGCGGGGTGGGAGTTACTCCCGGCCATGGGGTGAAGTGCCTCACGCGGGGACGGCTGTACCCCTGATGCCCGTGATGCGCGAACGAACTGCCTGATCGAGGAGGTACGTTGCTCGCCGCCACCGGGACCTTCCCGCGTCGGCCGACAGGAGCTCGCGATGAGGACGACCGCAGCCGCCCGGCCCCTGTTGATCGCTGCGGTGGCGATCGGCGCACTCAGCGCCTGTGGCGCCGACGAGGAGCGGTGCAGTACGCGACGGACTACTCCGAACCGGAGGTGAGACAGAGCCAGGATGAAGAAGGGGCCGATGCTCGGTGGGTGGGGGGCTGACCGATTGAACCCTTCTCGGTAACGTCTCGTGACGGTTCGTGATCTTCGCTCAGGCAGCGGGGTCGTGCTCGAGGTGGAGGAGGATGAGGGCGGCCCGTGCAGCGGTGGGATCGAGGCTGGCCCTGCGCAGAGCCTTGAAGGTGATCTTCAGCGAACAAGTGCAATGCGCCGACGGGGGCGCTGAGTGCCACGCCGGCAGGTGGACCGGTGGGTGGTTATATGTCCCGCATGCGCTGTCTCCACCATGCCGCCGCAGCCCATGCGCTCACGGATGCGGCCCCGGGATTGGGCAGGGTGCGGTGCAGGAACTCCGCATCGAGGCGTGCGACGACGCTGTGCAGTCGTCTGCGCGCTGTGGGCGACAGCAGACGGAGTGCGTCTTCGAGGGTGTCCCGAGCCTCCACCGGGTCACAGCAGCAGGCTTCGAAGGGGAGATACAGGTAACGGCCGGGGCGCCGCAGAAACCTCTCGTACCGGTGCAGAGCCTCAGCAACAGCACCGGGCCCCAGATGCTGGGCCTCGATCCGGTGGATGGCCGCCTGGGTTTGGCGGGAAATGCCTGGTATCTGACGAATGGGGCGAGTTGTGGTGCGGGCTGGCCGTCGCTGAGCGCGGACGGCGCCGGGCGGCTTACGCGCCATCGGCCTTTCGGATAAGCGTCATGGCGGTAAACCTATCAGGACCCACGAGCGGGTGCGCAGGGTCTTTTGGTCGGCCCGGCGCAGGGATGCACGTGCTCAGTGGAGGCCACGGGCGACACCGTGTGCAGGTGG
This sequence comes from Streptomyces sp. WAC03905, assembly GCF_057371075.1. Lineage (NCBI taxonomy): Bacteria > Bacillati > Actinomycetota > Actinomycetes > Kitasatosporales > Streptomycetaceae > Streptomyces > Streptomyces sp. WAC03905. The sequence goes on along the minus strand of NZ_JBXYDZ010000003.1, from coordinate 660,652 downwards.
TCGCGGGTGGTGACCCGGCGGGCAGTGGTGCGTGAAGCCCTTGGTAGGAACGGGTCTGCGGAGATCGGGTCCCGGCCGGGAGGCTTCAGGTGTCGTCCAGTCACCGCCATCCTCGGTGTCCGCAGGCGGACCGCCGAGCATCTCGCGATGCTGCTGCGCGACCACCGGCGACTCGGCCCCCGCAAAGGCACCCGCGCCCTGGGCGTCTTCAAACAGGCCGTGCTGCTACTGCGCTGGTTCGTTGACGGCACCCGACTCGTCCAACTCGCCCGGGACAACGGCATTGCGACCTCCACCGCCTACCGCTACCTGCACGGGGGAAATGACCGTACTCGCAGACCAGGCCCCCGACCTGTCCACCGCACTGGAACGCGCGGCGGCGGCCGGATACACCCACCTCAACCTGGACGGCACGGTGATCCACACCGACTGCGTGGCCGCGGCCGGCCCCAACGGCGCGGACCTGTGGTGGTCAGGGAAACGCAGCCACCACGGCGGGAACGTACAGGTCATCGCGGCCCCGGACGGCTGGCCGCTGTGGGTGTCGCCGGTCCGCCCGGGCCGCGCGCACGACACCACCTGCGCCCGCGCCCACGGCCTGGTCGACGCCCTCAACCGGCTCGTCGCCACCTTGGGCGTCCCCACCCTGGCCGACCTCGGCTACGAGAACATCGCGACGGGTTCCGCCACCCGGTCAAGAAACCGCGGGGCGGCGAACTCGTCGAGCCGGACCGGACCTTCAACGCGGTAATCCGCAACGTGCACGGCACGGCAGAGCGTGCGAACGCCCTACGAGCGGTTCTACGCCATCGTCACCGACCTGGTGGGCGCACCCGCCGAACTCGTCGACGAGCGCGGTGGGCTGGCCTGGCGCAGCCGTTCCACACTGTGGGGATCCACGGCCTGGAACCGGGACGCCACGGCCTACACGCCGCTGCGCTTCCCCGGCCAGTACTTCGACGCCGAATCAGGCCTGCATCACAACCACTTCCGCACGTACGACCCCGAGACCGCCCGCTACCTGAGCCCGGACCCGCTGGGCCTGGCGGCGGCTCCCAACCCGGTGGCGTACGTTGCCAACCCCCACGGGTGGTGCGACCCCTTCGGCCTGGCCCCGTACTCGGACAGCACCCGGGCGGCACAGGGCGTCGACCACCAGCTCAACGAGGCGGAGAGCGGCAAGGACAACCACTACCTGGAGGGCATCGGGAAAGACGAGGTGAAACTGGAGAAGTACCTGCGGGGCCACCTCCAATCGCCGGCCACCTACTGCGACAGCGAGACGGGGGCGCGCATCATCATCGACAAGACCCTGGACCCGTCCAGGCCGGTGGCCATCATCCGCCAGGACCATATGATTCACGCGTACCACATCGAGCCGGAGGACCTTTCCAACTACATCACTCCGCGGGACGGCAAGGACACCGCGAAGTGGCGGACCCCGAAGGGCGGCGAAGTCAATGAGTAGCCGCAACGGTATCCCGCGCGATCCTGCACCCGGCTGGCCGGGCTACCGCGCCGAGCCGTCCTACGACCCGGGCCAGAGCAGGGTCTTCCCGGCCCCGGTGCCGGCCGGGCTGCGGGCGCTCGGCAACGACGTCCGGGCAGCCGACTGGCCGGTGCGGCTCGCCTTCCGCAGCTCCCGGACCACGCTGCTCGACACGCTCTGCCGCTGGCAGACCCTGCGCGCGCTGGCGTACGTGAACCTGCTGGCCGCCCGAACCGGGGACGAGCGGCTGCCGGTCGACCTGAGGGTGGTTCCCGACCCGGAGGCGGTCGGCGATCCGGGCCTGCCCGAGCTGCTGGCGAGGCTGGAGCATGCCGCCGCCGGCCTCCCGGCGGACCTGCTGGACGCGGTCGTCTGTGACAGCGGCGGGCTGCTCGCCGACAACCGGTTCGCGGCATCGGTGCTGGCCGCCGGGCTCACCGCCGATTCCAGGCCGGGGGACCCGGACGAGGCGGTCTCCCGCGCCGTGGTGCTCACCAGCTACTGGTACGAGGTCCCAGGGCTGCGCGGCGCGCTGGCCCTGGCGTGGAGCGCGAACCTGTTCGTCCGCTCCTGGCTGGAATGCTCCCAGCGGTTCGTGTACGGCGACCCGGCGGGAGGCATCGGCATCACCTCCGACCCCCGCCCGCCCCGCCCGGCGGCGTCCGCCCTCCCGAAGTGGGCGGAGCCCCTGCTGGACCGCATCGAGCAGAGTCCGGGGGCAGCCTCGTGACCTGGGCGACTTCGTCGTCAACGACAAGGTCGCGGTAGTCCTTCCAGGACCTTCCGGGAGAAACCGGCGTGCGCCCTGGAGCAGGAGATGGCCGCGGGGCCGGTGGATGGGGCGGCTCTCCTCGCCGGGTTTGCAGCAGCACGTGGCACCCCACTCCACCGCACGCGGAAACGCACGCATGTGCACCGGATGCCGCGACCGACCCCGCGGCTGTCCGCCGGCTGGGCCGTCACCCTCGCCTTCGATGTCCTGGCTACGGCGCTGACGGCCCTCGTCCTGTGCGCCACGGGCCTGCTGCTGCCCGTGATCGCGGAGGACGACGGGACGGGCACCGGGCCCACCTCGCCCGTGGCCCTGGTCTGCTTCTTCTCCGCCCTCCAACTGCTCCTGTCGCTGGCCGGGACCGCGGTCCTGCTGTCGCGGGCCGCGAGTCGGCGGTGGCGTACGGTCGCCCTGTGGCTCGCGGGCGTACGGCTCGCCCTGCTGGTTCTCGTGGCCGCTGCCTTCACCGGGTACGGCTTCGTCACCGTCGAAGCGGCCTGACGCAGCGTCGGCGCTATACGGCCGGGGCCAGGGCGCGGGTGGTGCCGGTCCGCTCGTAGGCGTGTCCCGCGCGCAGGACCGCGGCCTCGCCGAAGGGCCTCCCCATGAGCTGCATGCCGATCGGCAGGCCCTGCGGGTCCAGGCCGACCGGGACGGTCAGCGAGGGGAAGCCGGTGACGTCGGCCGGTGCCGACAGCCGTACGTAGGCGTCGGAGACGCTCTCCACCGTGCCGTCGGCCCAGGTCACGTCGGTCCGCCCGGCCTCCACCGCCGTCATTGGCACGGTGGGCGCCGCGATCACGTCGACCGCGGCCCGGTCCGTCATCTCCAGCCACGCCCGCCGCAGGAGCGTGCGCGCGCGCTGCGCCCGCAGGTAGTCCCCGGCGGTCATCAGCTCGCCGGCCTCCAGCAGGACGCGTACGTCCGCCGAGTAGAGGTCGGGCACCGCGCGCAGCGTCCGTTCGTGGTAGGCGGACGCCTCGGGCACCATCAGCCCCCAGTGGGTCGCCCGGATGTAGCGCGTCATCGGGATCTCGACGTCGACGAGCAGCGCGCCGAGCTCCGCCAGCCGGGCGATCGCCCGCCGTACGGCGTTTTCCACGTCGGGGTGCACGTGGTCGAAGTAGTAGTTGCCCGGCACGCCCACCCGCAGGCCCGTCAAGTCCGTCTCCACCCCGTGCCATTGGCCGGCGGGCGGCGCGGTGACCGACGCCGGGTCGCGCGGGTCGTGGCCCACCAGGGTGGCGAGGACGAGCGCGGCGTCCCGCACGGTGCGGGTGATGGGCCCGACGTGGTCGAGCGACCAGGACAGCGAGGTCACACCGTGCCGGGGGACCAGTCCGTACGTGGGCTTCAGCCCGACGACCCCGTTCAGGGCGGCGGGCACCCGGATCGACCCGCCGGTGTCGGTTCCCAGCGCGAACGTCGCCGCGCGCGCCGCCACCGCGACGGCCGATCCGCCGCTGGATCCGCCGGCCACCCTGCTCCGGTCCCAGGCGTTGCCCGTCTGAGGGGTGGTCAGGCCGTAGGCGAACTCGTGGGTGTGGGTCTTGCCGACGTACACCGCGCCGGCCGCGAAGAGGCGCGCGGCGACCGTGCTGTCGGCAGCCGCCCGGTGACCCTCGCGCACCCTGGAGCTCGCCGAGGTGGCCGTCCCGGCGACGTCGATCAGGTCCTTCAGCCCCACGGGTATCCCGTGGAGGGGGCTCCTGGCCCCGCCGGCGGCGATCTCGTCGGCTGCGCGTCGTGCCGAACGCCGGGCCCGGTCCGCCGCCACCGAGGCGTAGGCGCCCAGCCGTGGTTGCACCTGCTCGATGCGTTCCAGCACCGAGTCGACCAGCTCGACCGGCGACACCCTGCCGGTGCGCAGCGCCTCGGCGGCGTCGGCCACGGTCAGTTCGTACGGCTGCTCAGAGGGCTGCATCGGGCTCCTCCCCTCCCGCGCGGTACACGGCGGACGGCGGTGTCTCCCCGAAGTCGAGTTCCCGCAGGACGCGGACGACGGAGTGGATGTGTTCGGCGGTGGCGGCCACGTGCGCGTGGCGTTCGGGCGGCAGTGGGAGGCCGGAGCGTGCGGCCCAGCGGGCCGTCTCCGGCGGGGTGAGGGCGTCGGCGGACACGGGTGTCCTTCCTGAACGGGCGGAGGGGGAGGGGGTGGTGGACAACCATCCCCCTAAAAGCTAACAGGTTGCTTTAGGTGCTGACAGGGCCTAGGTTAGCCAAAAGCGAATCAGTCGCTTTTAGGTGGGCGCTCGCCCTCCGCAGACGAAGGAAGGCACCCCCGTGCGCGCAGCACCGCCCGCCGTCGCCCCGTCCTGGACCGTCGGCTCCGTCACCGTCCACCGCATCGACGAGATCCCCCTGCCGCCGCCGACCGGCTCGTGGCTCCTGCCCGCCGCCACCGCCGACGTCGTCGCCGAACGGGACTGGCTCCGGCCCGACTTCGCGGACCATGACGGCGTCCTGCGCCTGGACAGCCACAGCTTCGCGATGGTCGTGGACGGACTGCGCGTCCTCGTCGACACGGGCATCGGCAACGGCAAGACGCGCGCCAACCCGGCCTGGCACGACCTGCGCACCGACTACCTCGAACGCCTCGCGCTCGCGGGCTTCCCGCCGGAATCGGTCGACCTGGTCCTGCTGACCCACCTGCACACCGACCATGTCGGCTGGAACACCCGCGAGATGGATGGCAGTTGGGTGCCCACCTTCCCCAACGCCCGTTACCTCACCTCGAAGACGGAGTACGACTTCTGGGCCGCCCACGTCATGGACGACGCGCGGGCGGCCGTGTTCCGCGACTCCGTGCACCCCGTCGTAGAGGCGGGGCTGCTCGAAGCGGTCGACGTGCCCGCCGGAGGCGTCGCCGTGGCCGCCGGGCTGGAGCTGGTGCCGGCGCCCGGGCACACGCCCGGCCACGTCGCCGTACGGGTGGCCGACGGTGGTGCCGCGGCCCTGATCACCGGGGACTGCGTCCACCACCCCGTGCAGCTGGCGCACCCGGGGATCGGCAGCTGCGTCGACATCGACCCCGGGCGGGCCGAGGCGACCCGCCGCTCCCTGCTCGCCTCGCTCGCCGGTACGGGCACGCTCCTCCTCGGCACGCACTTCCCCCCGCCGACCGCCGGCCGGGTGGTCGCCGAGGGCGCCGCCTACCGGCTCGAACCCGTCCCCGCCCGCGGCGGAAACGCCGCGGCCTGACGGGAGCGGGTCAGCGGGCCGCGCCGAAGTCGTCCGCGCGGTCGCCCAGGAAGTCGTCCACGAGCCCGCGCGCGTAGTCGGCGGTGAGGCCCCCGGGGCGGAAAAGGATGCGGTACATCATCGGCGCCACGACCCGGTCCAGGACCGGCTCGACCTCCGGGGCGACCTCGCCGCGCTCCGCCGCCCGGGCGAGCACGACACCGATCTGCTCCGCCGCGTACTGCGAGCACCGCGCGGCGTTGTCACCGTCGGGAGCCCCGAGCAGGGCGTCGCGGACATAGGCGCGACCGACCTCGGATGCCATCTCCTCGATGAACTGCTCGGCCCAACTCCGCAGATCCGCTGCCAGGTTGCCGTGGTCCTGCGGCGGCGCCTCCGGCCGCAGGTGCTCCACCGCGACGTCCGACAGCAGCACCTGCAGGTCGCCCCACCGCCGGTAGATGGTCGAGGGGGTGACGCCGGCGCGCGCCGCGACCAGCGGAATGGTCAGCTCGGCGCGGCCCAGCTCGGCCTGGAGCTCGCGCACCGCGGTGTGGACGGCCTCCTGGACGCGGGCGCTGCGGCCACCTGGGCGGACCATCGGTTTGCGACTCATGGCGGCAGCTTAAAGCAAAGTTCTTGCTTCATGAGGGCGTGCGGAGCTCCTGAAGCGAACCGTTCGCGTCGGCCCGTCCAGCGGGCGTACGCCGGCCGGTCAGGGAGCGCACACACGAACCGCGAACAGGACGGCGTCGTCCCGGGCCTCCCGAGGAGCGACCGCGTCCAGCAGGGACCGCAGCAGCACCTCCAGCGGTACGTCCGGGGGAGCGGTGGCGAGCCGGTGGGCGAGCCGGTCGACACTGTCCTCGATGTCCCCGCCCGGCACCTCCACCAGCCCGTCGGTGTACAGCAGCAGGGTGCTGCCCGGCGCCAGGGAGCGGCTGTCGCAGCTGCGGGGACCCGGCTCCAAGGCGTGGTGCAGCAGCACGTCGTGGGCCGTGAGGCTCTCCACTGAGCCGTCCGCGGCGACCAGGAGCGGGGCCGGGTGGCCCGCGTTGCTCCACCTCAGCAACCAGTGGCCGTCGCCCGCCGGCGTGAGATGGGCGTGCACGGCGGTACCGCTGGCCGGCAGGCGCAGCCGCCGGCAGGCCCGTTCGAGCGCACCGAGCGCCTGCTCCGGGCCGTCGCCGGGATGGTCGTGGTCGGCCTGGCGCAGCATGCTGCGCACCTGGCCCATGAGGGCGGCGGCCCGCATGTCGTGCCCGGTGATGTCGCCGACCGTCAGGGCCAGCGCGCCCGCCGCCTCCGTACCCGGGGCCACCGGCAGGGCATAGGCGTCGTACCAGTCGCCGCCCACCATGTCGTCCTGCACGGCCGGCCGGTACAGGGCGGAGAGTTCCAGGCCGGGCACGTCGGGGAGTTCGGTGAGCATGGCGCGCTGCAACTGCCGCGCGACGGTGACGCGTTGGTCGAGGTGGAGGGCGCGCTCGACCGCCTGGGCCGTGTAGCCGGCGAGCGTGGTCAGGACCGCCCGCTCGTCCACGCCGATGCGGTACGGCGCGTCCCAGCCCAGGACCAGCGCGCCGAGGGTGCCGTGCGTGCCGCGCAGCGGCAGGCAGGCGGCGGTGCCGTGGTCCAGGGTGTCGAACGCCGGAGTGGCCGGCGGACGGCCGGGTGCGGCGCCGGGGCCCTCGCCCTCCTGCGGCGCACGGACCAGGATCATCCGGTTCTCCCGCACCGCCCGTGCGGCCGGCCAGTCCGAACCGAGGGGAAACGCACCACCGGTGGCGGCGCCGGAGGCACCGCCGGTCACGTTCCCCACGGGAGGTGCGGCGATGTCTCCGTCGACGGGGCTCAGGACGTGGTGGAGCATCCCCTGCCGCACCAGGACCAGGTCGATGCGGGCCGGCTTGAGGTCCCCGCTGACCAGGTCCCCGACCCGCCGGCGGACGTCCTCCAGGCCGCTGGTGTCGGCGAGGTCCTCGGACGCCCGCAGCAGCAGCTCGGACCGGTTCAGCAACTCGTGCGCGCGAGTGGCCTCCTCGGTGGCCGCGTGCGCGGCGTCCTCCGCCGTCTCGCGCGCCTGACGGACGCTTTCGGAGCGGGACCGCATCCGCATCTGCGCGCTGCACGCGGCGGCCAGGTCCGACAGGTCCCGCACGTCGTCCTCGCTCCACTCCCGCCGGTCGCGGTCCGTGACGGCGAGGACGCCCAGCACCTCGCCGGAACCACCGACGAGGGGGACGCCCGCGAACGCGAACACCGCTCCGGCGCCGCCGTCGGCGTGCGACAGGAAGTGGGGCCGCCCGTCCTCCGCGACCCGCCGGCAGCAGGCCGACACGGCCGGGTCGGGTTCCGTCCCGGCGGGCCAGCACTCGGGGACCGCGCCCGCGGCCTCCCCTGCCGGCCCCAGCCAGACGAGCCCCTGCGGGGCGGCCAGAAGTCGCGTGGCGAGCCGGGCGAACCGATTCAACCCCTCTCCTCTCCCGCCGAGAGCCGCTGCCTCCGATGCCACCACCCATCGTAGGGCCGCCCCGCCGATCACGCGGTGGCGCCCGGCCCCGCGGCACGTACCCGGTGGTCCGGTCCCGGGGCGGGCCGCCGTTTCCGCGCGCCCCCGAAGGGCAGGCGCACGCCATGGACCAGTCGAAGACACCCGTACTCGACGCGCTGACCGCCTACCACCGGGACGGCCAGACCCCCTTCACGCCGCCGGGCCACAAACAGGGCCGCGGGGCCGATCCGCGGGTCAGAGCCGTGCTCGGAGACGACGTGTTCCGCTCCGACGTCCTCGCCACCAGCGGCCTCGACGACCGTACGTCCTCCCATGGCGTCGTGGAGGAGGCGGAAGCCCTGATGGCGGACGCCGTGGGGGCCGAGCACGCCTTCTTCTCCACCTGCGGCAGCTCCCTGTCGGTGAAGTCCGCGATGCTGTCGGTCGCCGGACCCCACGAAGAACTGCTGGTGGGACGGGACGCCCACAAGTCCGTCGTCTCCGGCCTGATCCTGTGCGGCATCCGGCCCGTATGGGTCGACCCGCAGTGGGACGCCGAACGTCACCTCGCCCACCCCCCGACCGCCGCGGACTTCGAGGCGGCGTTCGCCGCGCATCCGGACGCCCGGGGCGCGCTGGTGACCACCCCGACCCCCCACGGCACCTGCTCGGACCTCGCCGCGATCGCCGAGGTGTGCCACCGGCGGGGCCGGCCCCTGATCGTCGACGAGGCCTGGGGCGCCCACCTGCCGTTCCACCCCGAACTCCCCACGTGGGCGATGGACGCGGGCGCCGACGTGTGCGTCACCTCCGTCCACAAGATGGGCTCGGGCCTGGAACAGAGTTCCGTCTTCCACCTCCAGGGCGACCTGGTGCGTCCCGAGGTCCTCAAGAGCCGCGAGGACCTGCTGGGCACCACCAGCCCCTCCGTGCTGGTCTACGCCGCCCTGGACGGCTGGCGTCGACAGATGGTCGAACACGGCAAGGTCCTCTACGACGACGCCCTCGCCCTCGCCGGACAGGTCCGCGAGAGGATCTCCCGCCTCGACGGCATGCACGTGCACGGCCGCGAGGACTTCTGCGGACCCGGCCGGGCCGCGGACATGGACCCCCTCCAGATCATCGTCGACATCAGTGCGTGGGAGGTCACCGGCTACCGGGCCGCGGACTGGCTGCGCCGGCACCACCGCATCAACCTGCACCTCGCCGACCACCGCCGCATCAGCGCCCAGCTCACCCACGCCGACGACCACGAGACGGCCGGCCGACTCCTCGCGGCGCTGACCGACCTGGCCGCTCACGCCGGGGAACTGCGGACGGGACAGCCCGTCGAGGTCCCGCCCCCGTCACGACTCCGGCTGGAGCAGGCGGAGCTGCCGCGCGACGCCTTCTTCGGCCCGACCGAGCAGGTGCCCTGGGAGGAGGCCGACGGGCGGATCGCCGCCGAAATGCTCACCCCCTACCCTCCGGGCATCCCGGCGGTACTGCCCGGAGAACGCCTCGACCGCGACGTCCTGCGCTACCTGCGCTCCGGGGTCGAGGCGGGAATGGTCGTCCCGGACGCCGTCGACACCGACGTCACCAGCGTCCGCGTCCTGCGCGTGACGTGACCGGCGAGGGGCAGGAGCAGACCCGTGCAGACCTTCCTCCCGTTCCCCTCGTTCCGGGCGTCGGCGGCCGTGCTCGACCCCCGGCGGCTCGGCAAGCAGCGCGTCGAGGCGCTGCAGGTGCTGCGCGGCCTGATCGTCCCGGACTACGGATGGCGCAGGCACCCGGCCGTGCGGATGTGGACCGGCTACGAGGAGGCCCTCGTACGGTACGGACTGGACGTGTGCGGGACCTGGACGGCCGAAGGACGCGCCGACACCTGCGCCGTCACCCTGGTCCGGGACTTCCGCGCCTGGCTGCCGGGCGCAGAGCCGCGGACGCAGCAGCAGCTGGCCGCCGACGGCGACCTCCCGCCCTGGCTCGGCGCCCCGGACTTCCACCGCAGCCACCAGTCCGCGCTGGTCCGCAAGGACCCGGACTTCTACCGCCCGCACTTCCCGGAGGTCGCGGACGACCTGCCGTACGTATGGCCCGCCTCGGACCGTACGCCGGGGCGGGCGGGCTGACGGCCGCGGCCTCGTACCCGGTTCCCCCGGACGGATGCGGGCACGCGCCTGGGTGGACGGAGAAAACACCGGGGGGCCAGAAGGAGGCGTCATGAGGGCTCTGACATGGCAGGGCAAGCGGGACGTACGCGTCGACACGGTGCCCGACCCCACGATCCGCGACGGCGACGACATCATCGTCAAGATCACGACGACCGGCCTGTGCGGATCCGATCTGCACCTCTACGAAGTCCTCGGGGCCTTCCTCGACGCCGGTGACGTCCTCGGCCACGAACCGATGGGCGTCGTCGCGGAGGTGGGGCCGGAGGTCACAGCCCTGAAGCCGGGCGACCGGGTCGTCGTCCCCTTCAACGTCTCGTGCGGGACGTGCCACATGTGCGCCCGCGGGCTGCACTCCCAGTGCGAGACGACACAGGTCCACGAGCACGGCAGCGGCGCCTCGCTCTTCGGCTACACGAAGCTCTACGGCCAGGTGCCGGGCGGCCAGGCCGAATACCTGCGGGTGCCGTTCGGCAACGCCCTCCCGATCAAGGTCCCGGACGGGCCCTCCGACGAACGGTTCGTGTACCTGTCGGACGTCCTGCCCACCGCCTGGCAGGCCGTCGCCTACGCGGACGTACCGCCCGGCGGCAGCGTCGCCGTCCTGGGGCTGGGGCCGATCGGCGACATGAGCTGCCGCATCGCCGCCCACCGGGGCGCCGGTACGGTCATCGGCGTCGACCTGGTCCCGGAGCGACTGGACCGGGCCCGGCAGCGCGGCGTCCACGCCCTGGACGTCCGGCAGGGCGGCGACGACCTGGTGGAGGCCGTCCGTGACCTCACCGACGGACGGGGCCCCGACGCCGTGATCGACGCGGTGGGCATGGAAGCCCACGGCAGCCGCGTCGCGGCGGCCGTGCAGAGCGCGACGACGCTCCTGCCGGACGCCCTGGCCGGAGCCCTCATGAAGCGGGCCGGAATCGACCGGCTGGCCGCGCTCCACACCGCGATCGACCTCGTGCGCCGCGGCGGCACCGTCTCCGTGTCGGGCGTGTACGGCGGGGCCGCCGACCCGATGCCGCTGCTGACCATGTTCGACAAGCAGCTCACGCTGCGCATGGGGCAGGCCAACGTACGGCGCTGGGTCGACGACATCCTCCCGCTGCTGACCGACGAGGATCCGCTGGGCGTGGAGGACTTCGCGACCCACCGGATGTCGCTCGAGGACGCGCCGGCCGCCTACGAGATGTTCAGCAAGAAGGCGGACGGCGCCGTCAAGGTCCTCTTCACGCCATGACCGTCCGCTGCGGACGATGACCGGGCCGAGCGCACTCCGGCGTCAGCGGGAGCGGCCCTTCTTGCGCAGGGCGTCCGGCTTGTGCACGGCCGACCGGCCGGTCGCATCGCTCTCCACCTCGTACTGCGGTTCCTCGGCGGAGGCGTCCACGGTGCGGCCCGCGGCCTGCCCGCGCTTCGTGATCTTCTTCTTCACCTTGCCCGACACCGTCTGGCCGTGGCTCTTCCAGGTGACCTCGTCACCCCGGCCCAGACCGTCCGCGTCCTTGCTGCCCTTGGAATCCACGGCATTCCCTTCTCTGCGGGCCGGCGGGCCGCCGTCCGGCGGCGCGGCCGTGCTCGCCGTCCACGTCCCAGCCTCGGGCACGGAGCGGCCCGGCGCACCCCCTACAGTGGACGGTCCCTGATCACGCAGGAGACGTACATGCCAGCCCAGCCTCCCGCGGGCCGACCCGGCGACGGGGCGGACGACGCCCTGTTCGGCCTGGAGGACCTCGACACGGGACAAGCCCGCACACCGGCGGACGCCGGGCCGCTGTTCCGGGACTCCCCGGCCGCCCGTCGGCTGCTGTCCGTACGGGCGATCTTCGCCGAGCCGGCGGCCGCCGCCTCCCCGCGCGGCCGGCAGATCCTCGCCCGCTACCCCGATGCCGAGATCGTCCCCGTCGCCTCGCACTGGCGGATCCCCGACCTCCACGGCAACGAGGGCAACGTCGACCGATGGGTCCGCATCAAGACGGAGACGCTGGTCCTGGGCGAGAAGAAGACGCTCACCACCCGGCCCAACGGCCGCTCCGCGGACTGGATCGCCCCCGGCCCCGCCAACGGCTGCGCCATGGCCTGCGCCTACTGCTACGTCCCGCGCCGCAAGGGCTACGCCAACCCGATCACCGTCTTCACCAACATCGAACGCACCGTCGCCCACCTCTCCCGGCACATCGCACGCCTCGGCCCCAAGCCGGAGGCGAACCAGTGCGATCCGACCGCGTGGGTCTACGACATCGGCGAGAACAGCGACTGTTCCGTCGACGCCCTGATCAGCGACAACGTGGCCGACCTGGTACGCGCCTTCGCGCGGTGGCCCGCCGCGAAGGCGTCCTTCGCCACCAAGTTCGTCAACCCCGACCTGCTCCTCCTGGACCCGCGCGGCCGTACCCGCGTGCGGTTCTCCGTCATGCCGCAGGACGACTCCAAGCTGCTCGACATCCGCACCAGCCCGGTGGAGCAGCGCATCGCCGCGGCCGGAGACTTCCTGGAGGCGGGCTACGAGGTCCACTTCAACCTCTCGCCCGTCGTCCTGCGCCCCGACTGGGAGCGGGACTGGTCCCTGCTGCTGCGGCACATGGACGACGTACTGCCCGCCCGCGTGAAGGAACAGGCGGCCGCGGAGGTGATCATGCTGACGCACAACCAGGACCTGCACGACCTCAATCTGGGCTGGCACCCGCGCGCGGAGGACGTCCTGTGGCGGCCCGGCATCCAGCAGCCGAAGCACTCGGAGAACGGCAGCCTGAACGTCCGCTACCGGGGCGAGGTGAAGGCCGAGGCGGTCGCGACGATGCGTGCGCTCGTGGCCGCCCAGGCGCCCTGGCTGCGGATCAGGTACGCCTTCTGACCGCTGGGGTCGTGCCGAAAGTATTGACATGAGTTGAAGGCGATCGGACGCTGAGAGCGCTCTCACGCTTCAACTCATCGATTCCTGCCCCACCCACGTCTCCATCGGCAGGTCCCCCCACGCAAGGAGGATGAGAGTGTCCCGCGTATCGAAGGCGCTGGCGTTCGGAATCTCCGCGCTGTCCGTCGGCGCCGGTCTGCTGTTCTTCGGCCCGCCGCCGTCCGCCGAGGCCGTACCGGCGACCATTTCCCTCACCATCAAGAACAACTCGGGGCGCAGCGAGCCCGTCTACCTATACAACCTGGGCACCCTGCTCGCGTCGGGCCGCCAGGGATGGGCCGACGCGAACGGCACCTTCCACCCCTGGCCCGCCGGGGGCAATCCGCCCACCCCCGCCCCCGACGCGGCGATCGTCGGTCCGGCCAACGGGCAGACGAAGACGATCCGGATGCCGAAGTTCTCCGGACGCGTCTACTTCTCCATCGGGCAGAAGCTCGTCTTCAGGCTCACCAGCGGCGGACTGGTGCAGCCGGCCGTGCAGAACCCCTCCGACCCGAACCACGACATCCTGTTCAACTGGTCGGAGTACACCCTCAACGACAGCGGGTTGTGGATCAACAGCACCCAGGTCGACATGTTCTCCGCCCCGTACGCGGTCGGCGTGAAGGCGCCGGGGGGCACGGTCCGGAGCACCGGCCGCCTCAAGGCCGGCGGCTACAACGCGGTGTTCGGCGCGCTGCGTTCGGCCGGCTGGGGCGGCCTGATCCAGAGCCGCCCGGACGGCACCCCCCTGCGCGCCCTCTCGCCGGGCCACGGCATCGAGGCGGGCGGCATCCCGGCCGGCGTGATGAACGACTACATCGACCGCGTCTGGAACAAGTACGGCTCCTCCACCCTGACCGTGACGCCGTTCGCGAACCAGCCGAACACCACGTACTACGGGCGGGTGTCGGGCAACGTCATGCACTTCACCAACGGCTCGGGCGCGGTGGTCACCAGCTTCCGGAAGCCGGACTCCGACAGTGTCTTCGGCTGCTACAAGTTCCTGGACGCCCCCAACGACACCGTCCGCGGCCCGATCTCCCGCACCCTGTGCGCGGGCCTCAACCGCTCGACGCTCCTGACCAACCCGAACCAGCCCGACCCGAACGGCTCCGGCTTCTACCGCGACGCCGTCACGAACCACTACTCCCGCCTCATCCACGCCCAGATGGCGGACGGCAAGGCGTACGGCTTCGCCTTCGACGACGTGGGCGCCCACGAGTCCCTGGTCCACGAGGCCGACCCGCAGGAGGCCTTCATGACCCTGGAGCCCTTCGACTGAGCGCGCCCGGAGGAAGGACGTAGGACGCGCCACGCGCCCGGGGTGGGCGTCGCCCGGTCGTGCGTTCCCCCGCCGTACGGGCGGAGGGACGCACGTGAACCGGTCGCCGCCCTCCGGCCAAGGCGCCGCGAGCCTGCCGTCCTCCGAGCGGACGAACCGGCGGACGAACCGCCTCCGTCGCCGGGGCCGGATCAGAACGGCTCGAAACTCGGCCGGACCGGGCCGGCCTCTCCTGCTGCGACCAGCTCCGCCAAGTCCTCCGGTTCGAGGAACTCCAGGGCTTCGGGGTCGATGCCGTGGTACGGGTCCACGTCGAGCAGGCGCTGCACGAAGGCGAGGACGAAGCCCGAGAACGGGCCGTCGAAGGTCTCGCAGCCCTCCCCGTGCAGCATCGTGACGATCTTCCATTGCTCGGTGTCCGGTCCGCGGGGCAGGAAGAAGTGCTCGTCGCCGCTGTAGTCGTAGCCCCAGGAGATCAGCCCACCGGGTTCGGGATGGATCGGGTACGGGAAGTGCTCGGCGTCGCCGCGGCTCAGCGCCCGGTTCCGGCGGGCGGTGAACATCTGGTGCGTCCTGCGCATGCGCTCCGGCAACGGGCTCGATCCGCGCGGGTCGAAGACCACCAGCTCGCCGGAGACGACCCCGCTGCCGTAGGCATCGAGGAACGCCTTGAAGTCGCCGGGCAGAGGGGTACCGAGCTGTCGCTCGACGTCGGTCCAGCGGCCCGGGTGGGCCCGTGGGCGGCCGGGGTGCCGCAGCAGGGCCCGCAACTCCTCGAACGAGGACATCAACTGCTCCAAGCGTGCGTCAGCGGCTTCCCGCAGGCGCCGTGGTGCGGGGGCCGGTCAGTGGTCGTGGCGGGCGCCGTGTTCCAGCGATTGCGGCTGGGTGCCGCGGGGGGTCGGGGTGAAGAACGGGGCCCGGTCGCCGGGCGCCGTGGCGGTGAGGGGGATGCCCACGCTCTGGCACATGCGCTGGGCGCGGGCCAGTGCGCTGAAGGTCATGGGGGAGGGGGAGCGGCTCGGGAGTTCGACCGTGACCCGTTCCGGGCGGTGCGCGTGCACCAGGGACTCGATCTGCAGGGCGGCAGCCGCCCGGTCGGTGACGTGCAGCTCGTGCAGGATCCGCACGTGCAGCGTCCCCTCGGCGATGTGGTGACTGATGACCATGCCGTACCTCCCCGCGCACCGGGCTCCCGGACGACACCAGTGTGCGGCAGCCGGGCCGCCCGGACGAGCCGGGCCGACGTCGGGAGAGGGGAGGCTCAGGCCTTGAGGGCCCGTCCCGCCACCGTCAGGGCCAGGCGGCGCGGAGCCAGCGTGGACGCGGTAGCGGAGAGCCGGTTGCCGATGCCGACCACGATGCTGGGCGGTGTCCTGTCGCGCTCCAGCGCCCGGCGGGTCGCCGTGACGACCTGCTCGGGGGTGGCCATCCTGCCGACCGCGGCGTCCTGGCTGCCGACCACGTCGAAGAACTCGGTGCGGACCGGCCCGGGCGACACGGCCAGTACCCGCAGCGAGGAGGACCGCGTCTCGTACGCGACGGCCTCGGTGAAGTTCAGGACGAACGCCTTCGTCGCGCCGTAGACCGCCATGGCCGGGGTCGGCTGGTACGCGGCCGCGCTCGCGACCGTGACCAGTGCGCCCCGGCCGTCGGCCGTGAGATCCGGCAGGAACTGCCTGGTCAGTTCGGTCAGCGCGGTCACGTTCAGCTGGATCATCTCGCCGATCCGCGCGGGGTCCTGGTCCGCGAAGGGGCCGTGGCTGCCGAAGCCCGCGTTGTTGATCAGCGTGTGCACCGGCAGCCCCAGCCGGTCCAGCTCCGCCCGCAGCGCGGCCGCGGCGCCCGGCAGGGTCAGGTCGGCGGCGAGCGCCCGGGCCTCCACGCCGTACCGACGGCGCAGGTCCGCCGCCACCTCCTCCAGCCGTTCGGCGCGGCGGGCGACGAGCACGACGTCGGCCCCGCGCTCCGCCCACTGGCGGGCGAACTCCACGCCGAGACCCGCGCTGGCCCCGGTGATCAGTGCTGTGGTTCCGCGGTATGTCATAGACATGGTCGGCGCGCTCCGTTCCGGTGTTCCGGCCGATGGACGATACTTCGAATGTAGGCAGAGCAAACATTGTTGTCAATGACAACATCGAGCGAGGGGAGGCCGCCATGGCCGACGCCGATTCGCCCTACCACCACGGCAACCTCCGGGAGGCCCTGCTGGCGCGCGCCGAGGTGGTCCTCGCGGCGACGGGGGCGGACAGTCTGTCCCTGCGCGCCCTCGCGCGGGACCTCGGAGTCAGCCACGCGGCGCCCGGACGCCACTTCCGCGACCGGCAGGCGCTGCTCGACGCGCTCGCGGTGGGCGGCTTCACCCGCCTCAACGAGAGCCTCCGGGCCGCCGTCGACGAGCCCGGCCCCGTCACCGCCCGGCTCGCCGGCATGGGGCGCGCCTACGTCGCCTTCGCCGTGGCCAACGCCCCCCTGCTGAGCCTGATGTTCACGGTCAAGCACGCCGACGACTCCAGCGCCGAACTGCGCGAACTCGGCCACCAGAGCCTGCGGATCGCCGCCGGACTCATCGCCCTCGCGCAGCAGGAGGGCGCCGTCCGGGCGGGCGACCCCGACCGCCTCGCCCAGGTCGCCTTCTCCACCGTGCACGGCCTCGCGGCCCTGGCGGTCGGGTCCCTCCTGGAGGACACCCCGCTGTCCGAGGCCACCGAACTCGCCCTCGACGTCCTCCTCACCGGCCTCGCGGCCCCTTAGGGTCGTCGCATGCGGCGGAGGACGGGACTGGCGACGGCCGGGGTTGCGGCGGCCCTGGTCTGGGGCGAGTGGTTGAACCGGCGCTGGTCCCGGACGCTCGTGGGACAGGCCGGGGGCGCCTCCACGGCCGTCGTCGTGTGCGGGTACCGGAATCCCCAGGCGACGGCGAACTTCGTCAACCGGCAGCGCGTACGCGCCGGGGTCCGTTCCATCGCCGCCGACGGTGCGCAGGGGGCCTGCCTGATCCTCAGCGGCGGCGCCCCCGGCGGCGGCGTCTCGGAGGCCCGGCTGATGGCGGACTACGCGACGTCCGTCCTTCGGTTCGACGGCACGGTGCACCTCGAAGACCGCAGCGCGACGACGTGGGAGAACATCACGAACGTGATCCCCCTGCTCGAAGGCGTGGAACGCATCAAGATCGCATCGCAGCCGGCCCATGCGCTCAAGGCCCGCGCCTACTTGCGGCGGCAGCGCCCCGATCTCGCGGAGCGGCTGGTGCGCGCGGCCGACTACCGCCCGGGCGAGTGGCTGCTCGTCAAGCCGCTGCTGGCCCTGTACGGACTCTGGACGCTCCGCGGCCTCACGGCCGACGAGCGGCGTGTCCGGCTGTAGCCGGCCACTGTCGCTCGGCCCCACGCGCGGTGGTCCGTGAGCCGGCGCAGGCGGTGCGCGCCGTCACGGACCCTCCACTCCACGGATCCGCGGGGTTCCCCCGGCCCGCCCGTCCGTCCGGACACCCCTAGCGCATTTGTGGCGCGGGCGCCACTCCGTCGGTGGGGTGTGCGGTCGGTATCGGAAGGGGGGCCGGGGGCGGGGGTTTCGCCGTCGGGGCGGCGGCGCCCCGTCCACCTCCTCTTACGTCGCCCGTTGCCGCGGGCCACCCCACGTGGTGGCCGGAAATCCTCGCCGGAGATGGCGCATATCGGTTCCTTCGGTCCGATGAACTCCAACGAAAGGACCCGTGCGGGCAGTTGGGCGTAGTTATGCTCCCGCCCACCGGTCAGAAGGTAACCCTTTTCCGATAATTCGAGGACGCCGATGGAGCAAAGAGACATTCCACCCGAAACGGCCCGCCCGGAGGTGGGAGCAAGCCGGGCGCTGCCCGCGATCGGATCCCTGGCCGCCGTCTGCCTGGTCGGGGCGCTTGTTTCCTCCTCGGAGCCGGTCGGCACGGTCCTCGTCGCCGTCGGCGCCCTGTGCGCCCTCGCGGTGTTCGTGGAGGCCCTACGGCGCGGCCGCGCCCTCGCCGCCCGCAGTGCCCAGATCGCCGCACTCCAGCACACCCTGGCCCGCCAGGAGACCGAGGCGACCCGCCTGTCCGCCGTCGTGCTGCCCGAAGCCATCGAGCGACTGCGCCGGGGCGAGGTGGCCGAGGAGGTGCTCACCTCCCTTGGCGGCCGCGCCGGGCACGGCAACCGCTGGGGCAACGACGCCGCCCTCACCCCCCGCTTCAGGGCCGCCCTCCAGGCCGTCCTGGCCCACGTCATCGACGCCGTCGACAACGAGGAGAGCCTGCGCGACTCGGCGCAGCGGGCCTTCGTGAACGTCGCCCGCCGCGTACAGGCGATCGTCCACCAACAGGCCCACGAGATGCGCGAGATGGAGGACCGGCACGGCCGCAACCCCGACGTGTTCGGCGACCTCCTGCGGCTCGACCACGGCACCGCCCTCATCGGCCGGCTCGCCGACTCCATCTCGGTCCTCGGCGGCGCGCGCCCGGGCCGGCAGTGGAGCAGGGCCGTCACCCTCTACAGCGTGATGCGCGGCGCGATGTCGCGGATCATCGACTACCAGCGCGTCGAACTGCACTCGGTCACCGAGGTCGCCGTCGTCGGCCCGGTCGTCGAACCGCTGATCCACACCCTCGCGGAACTGCTGGACAACGCCACCCGCTACTCCCCGCCGCACACCCGGGTCCACCTCACCGCCGTCGAGGTCCAGTCGGGGATCGCCGTGGAGATCGAGGACGGCGGGCTCAGCATGAGCGAGGAGGCCCGCGCGCGCGCCGAGAAGATGCTCGCGCAGGCACAGTCCGGCATCGACCTCAACGACCTGGGCGAGACGCCCCGGCTGGGCCTCGCCGTGGTCGGCCGGCTGGCGCAGGCGTACGGGTTCCAGGTGTCGCTGCGCTCCTCGGCGTACGGCGGCGTCCGGGCCGTGGTCATCGTGCCGCAGCACCTCATCACCACCGCGTCCGCGGCGACGGGCCTCGCCCACGGCATCGGCTCCTCCTCGGGGCCCAGGGCGGTGTCCGCCACACCGCGGGAGCACCCCGTCGACGCGACGCCGGCCGGTATCTCCGTGCCCCGGCCCGCTCCGGCACCGCTGCACGCGCCCATGCCCGCACCCGTGCCCGCACCGATCCCCGCACCCTCCGGCGGGCCGATGTCCGTCGGCGGCGGGGCGGCTTCCGAACGCACCGCGACCGGTCTGCCGCAGCGGCGCCGGAAGGACCGCGTCGCCACCTCCGACGTCCGGCCGGCCGCGCGGCCGCAGTCCGCGGACGACAACGGCCCCGGCATGTGGCTGGAGGCGTTCCACAGCGGGCTGGCCGGTGAGCCCGGCCAGGACCCGCCGGGCGCCCAGGACTCGTCGGATCCATCGACCAAAGGGGCGTAAGCAGTGATGACGCAGCGAAGCAGCATGGACTGGATGCTCAAGGACCTGGCCGCCGGAGTGCCACAGACGCGGCACGTGATCGTACTGTCCGCGGACGGGCTGTGCGTGGCGCAGTACGGCGCCGAGACCGACACGGCCGACCGCCTGGCGGCCGCCTGCGCCGGCCTGCAGAGCCTCGCCGGAGCGGTGGCCGCCGAACTGCCCAGCTCCGAGGGCAGAATGCGGCTCGTCGTGATCGAGATGGACGGCGGCTTCTTCTACCTGATGGCCGCCGGAGACGGTTCCTACCTCGCGGTCCTCGCCGACGAGGGTGTCGACGCGGGCCTGATGGGTGCGCAGATGCGCAACCTGGTGACCCGAATGGGGGACCACCTGAGCAGCCCGCCGCGGCACGACGGGCAGCCCGCGTGAAAGAGCCACCCGCAAGCTGGGAGGACAGCAGTCCCGAACGGCTCTACGTCATCACCGGCGGACGCAGCGGACCCTCCACCTCCGTCCGGCTGGACCTCGTGACCTTAGTGGTGGCCAAAGGGCCTCCCCGGCCCGAGATGCAACCCGAGCAGGCCTCCATCCTGCGGATGTGCCAGTCACCGTTGTCGGTGGCCGAGATCGCCGCGTACGTGGGCCTGCCCGTCAGCGTCGTCACCGTGCTGGTAGGAGACCTGATGGCCGCCCAACGCGTGCACGTCCGCCCGCCCATTCCCGCCGCGCAGCTACCCGACCTTGCTCTGATCGAGGCAGTGATCGATGGACTTCAGAAGCTCTGACCCGCCCGCCGGGCCGCGCGAGGCGGACGTACTGCCGCAGACGGCCACCGCGGCCGTGAAGGTCGTCATCGTCGGCGGCTTCGGCGTGGGCAAGACCACGATGGTCGGGGCGGTCAGCGAGATCAAGCCGCTGACCACCGAGGAGACGATGACCAGGGCCGGCGTCGGCGTCGACGACACCTGGGGCGTCGCCCGCAAGATCACCACCACCGTGGCCATGGACTTCGGCCGCATCAGCATCAACGACGAACTGGTGCTGTACCTGTTCGGGACCCCCGGCCAGGAGCGGTTCTGGTTCCTGTGGCGCGGGCTGTTCGAAGGCGCGCTCGGAGCCGTCGTCATCCTCGACACCCGTCGGCTGGAGATCAGTTTCGACGTCATCGGACGGCTGGAGGAGCGCGGCGTCCCCTTCGTCGTGGCCGTCAACTCCTTCCCCGGCGCGCCCGAACACCCGCTGGAGGAGCTGCGCGAGGCCCTCGACCTGCCGCCCGCCGTCCCGATCCTCGTCTGCGACGCCAGAAGGCGGGAATCGTCCCGCGACGTCCTACTGACCCTCATGCGCTACCTGCACTCCCAGGCAGCCACCCAGGAGGCAATGTGAGCACCACCCCCACCCCGCCGCCCGAGTGCCCCGCCCACGCGGCGGTCGGCCCGGGCGGCCTGCACCGCCTGCACGGAGCGGAGGCCGAGGCGGACCCCCTCGCCCTGTACGAGAAGCTCCGGGCCGAACACGGCCCGGTGGCTCCGGTGCTGGTGAGCGGGGACCTCCCGGCATGGCTGGTCCTCGGACACCGCGAGAACCTGGACGTCGCCCGCACCTCGTCGCGCTTCGCCCGCGACCCCCGGGGCTGGCGCGACCTCAGGGAGGGCCGGGTGCCGGCCGACACCCCGCTCGGCCCGATGGTCTCCTGGGTGCCGGTGTGCAACTTCACCGACGGCCCCGTCCACGAACGGCTGCGCGCGGCCGTCGTGGAGTCCCTGGAACGCTTCGACAAGCGCGGCATCCGCCGCTACGTGACGCGCTTCGCCAACCAGCTCGTCGACCAGATCGCGGCCGAGGGGTACGCCGACCTGGTGACCGCCTTCTCCGACCAGCTCCCCATGCTGGTCATGACCCAGCTCATCGGCGCCCCCGACGAACACGGACCGCTGCTGGTCAACGCGGCGCGCGACATGCTCCAGGGCACGGAGACCGCGCTCCAGAGCGACCGCTACGTCACCATCACGCTGGAGAACCTGGTCGTGGAGCGCAAGGCCAAGCCGGCCCGCGACCTGGCCTCCTGGCTGATCGAGCACCCCGCGGACCTCACCGACACCGAAGTGCTCATGCACCTGCGGGTGGTACTGATCGCGGCCTACGAGACCACCGCCAACCTGATCGCCAACACGCTGCGCACCGTCCTGACCGACCCGCGGTTCAGGGCGAGCCTCTCCGGGGGCCACATGACCCTGCCGGACGCGCTGGAGCAGGTCCTCTGGGACGACCCGCCGATCAACACGATCATCGGGCGCTGGGCGACCGGGGACACCGTGCTCGGCGGCCAGCAGGTGAAGGCCGGGGACATGGTCCTGCTGGGCCTGGCCGCGGGCAACGCCGATCCGCAGATCCGGCCCGACCCGGCCGCGTCCGTCCACGGCAACCGATCCCACCTGGCCTTCAGCAGCGGCCCGCACGAGTGCCCGGGCCAGGACATCGGGCGGGCCATCGCGGACACCGGCATCGAGGTCCTGCTGGACCGGCTGCCCGACCTCCAGCTGGCGGTCGACGCGAGCGAACTCCAGTGGCGGGGCACCCTGATGTCACGTCACCTGCTGTCCCTACCGGTACGGTTCGCGCCGCGCTCGGTGCCCACCCCGGCCCCGCAGCTCCCGGTGGAGCAGCCGGCCGGACACCCCGTCCACCCGGTGATCCCGCCGCAGCCGACGGCGCCGCCCGCGACCGCCGTCACCGGTGGCCGCAGGCGCCGCGGCGTCAGCTGGTGGCGGCGGCTGTTCGGCCGCCGCTGAGCCCGCCGCGCGTACCGAGGGCCCCGGCCGCCGTGGCGGCCGGGGCCCTCGGCGCGCCGCTCAGCCGCGCAGGTGCCGCCACCAGGACGCCAGCGCGGGCAGGTCCGGCGGCTCGGTCCCGGTGTCGCTGGGGCCGTCGGCGTACCGGACCGTGAACGCGGCGTCCACGAGGGGCAGCCGGTACCGGTTGCGCGGGCTGGCGTACCGGGGAGCGCGGGTCTGCCACGCGATGGAGCCGGCGACGTAGTGGCCCAGTGCCGCCAGGTGGCGGCGCAGTTCGGGGCCCGCGTCGTGCTCCAGCCGGGCCCGCAGCCCGAGGAAGAGGACCATCACCCGGTCGCGCAGCGCCACGGCGAGCGGTACGGCCTCGGCCGGGGAGCAGCCCTCCTGGTGCGCCAGGACGTTGACGAGGTTCACCTCGCGGGGCTCCAGGTGGTCGTCCTTGTCGTAGGAGAACAGGTCGTTGTCCGCGCTGACGACGAAACCGGCCGCGTCCGTCAGGGCCGTCAGGGCGGGGGAGCACAGGACCTCCGCCGGCAGCCGGTCCCTGCGGGCGACGTCCGACCAGGTCAGGGAGAAGCGGGTGCCGTTCGCGAGCGGCCCCATGGCGACGAAGTCGTTCAGCCCCGGCATCCCCCCCGCTTCCGCCCGGGCGGCGCGCCATGCCGCACCCAGCAGCCAGTCCCGCGTGCCTTCGACGAACCTGCGCAGCTCGTAGGGGGTGAGCAGGACGTGGGTGCGGCCGACCAGGTCGAGCAGCGCCCGGGCCATGGGCCCCTCGGGCAGCAGGGACGCGCCGGGGTCCTCGATGGTGCGCAGCAGCCGCGCCCCGTGTTCGACGACGGCCGCCGTTCCCACCTCGTCGGAGCCGGAGTCCTGCCAGTCGTCGACGGCGTTGGCCCAGTAGTTCCACTGGGTGAACAGCAGGACCGCCTCGGTGTCCCCGCCGGGGATGATGCGGCAGGAGAAGTCGGCGCTGTGGGTGGCGAGCCCCCATGCCCGCTCGACGGGGTCCTGGTACACGCCGAAGGCGTCGAGCCACTCGACCGCCCGGGCCTCCACCTCCTTCGCGTCGGGATGGACCAGGTCGCGCGGCAGCGGGCAGTAGAAGGGCGGCAGCCCCGTGCCGAGGCGCGAGGGCCGTGGCGGCGCCGTCATCGGCCACCGCCGATCCGGAAGCGCAGCAGCCGCGTCTCCACCGCGTGGTCGCGCCACAGCCGGAAGAACTTGCTGTGCGCGATCGTCGACTGTTCGAGCCGGTCGGCGGTCCAGGCCCCCGGCCGGCCCCGGGAGCCGGCTCTCAGCCGGTCGAGTTCGGCGGTGTTCCAGGCCATGGACTGCACCCAGAACTCCGCCACCGAGTCCGTGACGTCCTCGTCCTGCACCAGCTCGAAGCCGGCCGCCTCGGCGGCGGCCAGGTACTCGGCGCGCCGGCCCAGCCGCGTCCGGTAGTAGCCGTCCATGAACTCCCGCCACTCGGACGCGCCCACGAAGTGCTCCTGGATCCCGAACCAGCCGCCGGGTACCAGAGCCTTGGCGACGACCTCGAACAGCCTTGCCCGGTCGGTGTATCCGCTGCTCTCGTTGGCGTAGACGGCGTCGTACGCGCGGGTCTCGTCCAGGTCGTGGACGTCCGCCAGGACCGGCTCCACGCGCTCCGCGACCCCGGCGCGACGGGCGAAGCGCCGCACGATCGGGAGGTGTTCCGGCGCGACGGTGAGGCTGGTGACCGACGCCCCGTGTTCCTGCGCCCAGTAGAGCGAGGTGCCGCCCAGGCCGCAGCCGATGTCGAGCAGCCGCCGGGGAGGTGCCTCGTAGGCGCCCCAGGAGCGGGCGGCGTGGTCGACTATCCGTTCCTGGGAGTCCAACAGGCCTTGTTTGAGCGTGCTCTGCGGGACGGTGGTGTCCGGTGGGCCGTCCGGATACAGGCCCACGTGGAAGTGGACGCGTGGGCCCGGACCGTACTTGTGCAGGATCTCCTGGGTCTTGCGGCTGTAGTAGAGCCGCACCGCGTCGTCCGCGGCCGGACCGCGGCCGCCGCCTAAGGGCCATACGAAGGGTATAACGCGCATGGGAGTCCGCCCTTTCGTGGGGTAGGGCCGCCCCCGGGACACGCCGGCGCCGCTCTCGTAGCGTCCCGAAGGCACACTGTTGAAGCACGGACCATCGTGGCACTTCGGAGGCACCACGTCAGCCCGCTGGAGCAGCACGGTATCGTCAAGATCCTTGGCTTGCGGGCCGGTTGACGGTGATGAGGAGCCCGCCCCTGACGTGGCCGACGGTGGAGGCCGCGTGGGCGTCGGCGATCTGCGTCAGGGGGTGGGCGGTGGTCTCCGCGACGCGCCGGTCGCGTGCGGCGACGAGGCCGACGAGGCCGACGAGGCAGTCGTGCCGGCGGGGCCGGCGGGGTCGGCGCGGTGGAAGAAGTCGACCGCGGTGACGCCCCGCGCGACGGGCGTGCCGGGGTCGGCGCCGGGGCCGGGGGGTCCGCGACCCCGCCCACCGGCTGCTCAGGCTCGGGCGGGCGCCCGGGACGGCTGCGGGGGCGCCGCCCGCGCCGGGGACGCCACCAGCCGGGTGAACGCCCTGGCATCGGCCACGGCCGCTCCGCCCGGGTCGTTGTTGAAGTACGCGAACACGTCCGCGCCCTCCGGCCAGGTGTCCGCGATCCGTGCCGCCCAGGTGTGCAGGGCCGTCCGGCCGTAACGGGGAGCCCGGCCGGGCGCGGCCCTCGTGGAACCGCACGTACCCCCAGTCCGCGGTGCGCCACAGCGGTGTCACCGGCCGCGATCCGCGGTCCGCCCAGCACAGGGCCGCGGCCCGGTCGGTCAGGACCGACCGCACGTCCTCGGTCCACCAGGACGCGTGCCGGGGCTCGACCGCGACGCGCGTACCGGCCGGGAAGCAGGCCAGGCACGCGTCGAGCGCGGCCGGATCGGCCCGCAGGGTGGGCGGCAGCTGGAGCAGGACCGGTCCGAGCCGGTCACCCAGGGACGCGGCGTGCGCCATGAGCCGGTGCACCGGCTCGGCGGGGTCGCGCAGACGTTTGACGTGCGTCAGGAAGCGGCTCGCCTTGACGGCCATGACGAAACCGGGCGACGTACGGTCGCGCCACCGGGCGAACGTCTCCGGTGCGGGCAGCCGGTAGAAGGCGGCATTGCTCTCGACGGTGCGGAAATGACCGGCGTACTCCTCCAGCCACAGGCGCTGCGGCCGGTCCGGCGGATAGAACACGCCCGACCAGTCGCGGTACTGCCACCCGGAGGTGCCGACGTACACGGCCATGCCCTCCGCCTGCCCGCGGCGGGGCCGGGCACACCTGCACGGCAGGACACCCTCGGGCCCCGGTTTGGGGCAGGGGGCGCCGGGCAGAAGGTCACTGCCGTCCCGCGGTCCCGACTGCGGGACGGACCAGAGCGACATCACCCGAGGTGGTGCCCGATGGGCGGGGGCACGGGCACCGCCCCGGGCGCGGACGTCAGGCGAGTGCCGCCGCGAGCACCCCGGCCGCCCGGGCGACCAGGGCGTTCTCGCGGGGAGCGGCCGCATCCGGTCGGGTCGTCATTACGGCCAGTTCCACGGGCGGCCGGCCGGGCGGCCAGGCGATGCCGACGTTGTTGTTGGTCCCGTACGACCCCGCGCCCGTCTTGTCGCCGATCACCCAGTCCCGGGGCAGTCCCGCGCGGAACCGGTCGCCGCTCGTCGTGTTGGACACCAGCCACCGCGTCAGCAGCTCCCGGTGACGCGGTACGAGCGCGTCGCCCAGGACGAGTCGCCCGTAGGTACGGGCGATCGCCCGGGGGGTCGTCGTGTCGGTCACCCGCGACGGCTCGGCCGAGTTCAGTTCCGGCTCCCACCGGTCGAGCCGTGTCGTGCGGTCCCCGACGGAACGGCAGAAGCGGGTGACCGCCGTCGGGCCGCCCAGCTCGCGCAGCAGCAGGTTGGCGGCGCAGTTGTCGCTCTGGGCGATGGCCGCCGAGCACAGTTCGGCGACCGTCAGGCCGTGGGCGACGTTCTCCGGCAGTCCGGTCACGGAGCCACCGCCGGCGGCGGTGACGTCCTCCTGGGTGTAGTGGATCCGCCGGGCGAGGAACTCCCCGTCGCGGTCCAGGTCGCGCAGCACGGCCGCGGCGGCGGGCGCCTTGAACACCGAGCACATGGGGAAGAGTTCGTCGGCGCGGTACACCACCGTCCGGCCCGTCCCCGTGTCCCGCGCGTACGCCCCCACCCGCGCGCCGTACTCGCGCTCCAGCGCGCGCAGCCGCCGGACGGCCTCACCGCCCCCGCCGGGCGTCGTCGCACGGGCCGCGCCCGCCGGCAGGGCCGCGCCGAGCGCCGCTCCCGCTCCCAGAGTCAGTACGGCACGACGGGTCTGTCGCACGTCGTCTCTCCTCTCCCCTTGACGGTCACATGTTGACGGTCACGTGTTGACGGTCACGTGGAGACAAAGACGCCAAACACGACCAATCCGGTTCCGCCGGGCGGGGGAGAGGTGGCGCCGTCAGTGGCCCGCAGTGGGGGCGGGGCCCTGCTCGCGCACCGCCCACGGGGAACCGTACGCCGTGAGCAGGTCGAGGAACGGCACCGGCGGCAGGGCCTCGGGGCCGAGGACGCCGGACCCGGACCAGGCGCCGGTCGCGAGGAGTTCGAGCGCCACCACCGGGTTCACGGCGGTCTGCCAGACGACGGCCTGCGAGCCGTACTCACGCATCGACCACTGGTTGTCGACCACGTGGTAGAGGTACACCTCGCGCGGTCGGCCGTCCTTGGTGCCCTTCACCCACGTACCGGCGCAGGTCTTGCCCGTCATCCGGTCCCCGAGCGTCGCCGGGTCCGGCAGGCAGGCGGCGACCACGTCGCGCGGCGAGACCCGTACTGCGGCGCCGTCCTCGCCGCGGACCGCGACCCGGTCGGTGGAGTCCAGCCCCAGGGCGTGGAGGGTCTTGAGCTTGCCGATGAAGTCGTCGCCGAGACCGTACTTGAAGGTGACCCGTCGGGCGCCGACCCAGCGCGGGACCAGCAGGACCTCCTCGTGTTCCACGTTGACGCACTCGACCGGCCCGATGCCCTCGGGGAAGTCGAAGACCTCCGGCTCGCTGAACGGCTCGGTGGTGAACCAGCCACGCCCGCTCTCGTACACCACGGGCGGGTTCAGGCACTCCTCGATCGTCGTCCAGATGTTGAAGGACGGGGCGAAGTCGTAGCCCTCGACGGTGAGGTTCGCACCGTCGCGGATGCCGAT
The DNA here is from genome assembly GCF_057371075.1 of Streptomyces sp. WAC03905. Classification (NCBI taxonomy): domain Bacteria; kingdom Bacillati; phylum Actinomycetota; class Actinomycetes; order Kitasatosporales; family Streptomycetaceae; genus Streptomyces; species Streptomyces sp. WAC03905. The sequence continues at coordinate 633,000 of NZ_JBXYDZ010000003.1, read as the reverse complement.
CTCCTCGATGTCGTCGAAGAGCTCGTCGGCCGCGTAACGGGCGAAGACGTCCGACAGGCCGGGCTCGACCCCCATGCCGACCAGCGCGAGGCGGCCCGCCTTCTCCCAGTCCGGAGCGCGTTCGAACTGCTCGTCGCCGAGCTTGACCCCGCACTCGGCGTGCGGGCGGTCCGGGTGCGGGCGGGAGAGGGACATGGCCATGTCGACGTAGTGGCTGCCCGCCGCCAGCGCGGCGTCGAACAGGGGCATCACGAAGCGCGGGTCGGTGGCGTTCATCAGGACGTCGCAGCCGTGCTCGGTGAGCAGTGCGGTCACCGCCGCCTCGTCGGAGGCGTCGACCCGGCAGGGGCTGAAGCGCTGCTCGTCGGGCCCCAGCCCCGTGACCGCGGTCTGCGCGCGGGCCAGGTCGTAGTCGGCGACGACGAAGTGGTCGAAGAAGTCGCGACGGGCGGCGATCTTGGTGATCGCGCTCCCGACACCCCCGGCACCCACCAGCAGAACACGCATGTCTTGGTCCTTTCTCGACGAGGCGTGCGCCTCTGGGGACTGATGGAACCGGGCGTCCCGAGTTAAGGTCAATGGTGTTGGCATAAGACGGGGACGTTACGGAGGCGGGCGGCGATGGCGAAGGACGTGGTTCCGGAGGAGGCGCGCAGGCGGCGACGCCCGACCCGGCAGGGGACGGTCCTCTCCGAGCGGCTGATCGTCGAGACGGCCCTGCGGATGGTGCGCGAACACGGCAGCGCGGGCCTGTCCGCCCGGCGGCTCGGCGCCGCCCTCGGCGCGGACCCCAGCACGCTCTACCGGTACTTCGAGGGCATGGACGGTCTGACCCTCGCCATCGGCGAGGAGCTGATCGGGCGGGCGCTCGCCGGCTGGACCCCGACCGGCCGGTGGCGCGACGACCTGCGCGCCCTCGGACTGCGCATCCACGGCGCGTACCTCGCCCACCCGCAGGCCGCCCTGCTGACCGCCAGCCGGGTGACCGGCCGGCCGCGCGAGATCGCGGCCGACGAGGCGATCCTGGGCATCCTGCGCGGGGCGGGCTTCGCTGACGAGGACGCGGTACGGATCTACCACGCCTACATCGACCAGAGCCTGGCCTTCGCGGCGCTCGACGCGGGACCGCTCGCGCTGACGGAGCAGGCCCGCGCGTCGGACGAGGAGCGGTGGGAGTCGACGTACGCCCGCCTGCCGGCCGAGGAGTACCCGAACATCGCGGCCACCGCCGCTCTGCTGGCCGCCCGTATGCCGCACAGCGCCTACCCGGTCGCCCTGGATATGCTGCTGGAGACGGCGGAACGGCAGCTGGCGGACGCGGGCTCCGAGGCCTGACCCGGGACGGCGGAGGCGGGTGGGCTTATGCCAACACCATTGACCCTCCGGGCGGCGCACCGGTTTCCTCATCGCATCCACGCCCCGTTGCACGGACGCCCCGTTCACACAGCACCAGTGAGGGACCATGGTCGAAGACACCCCGCGGACGCCGGCCGCCACACTCAGACCGAACGCGATCGGGTTCGCCGACGCCCTCGCCATCGGGCTCAACGCCACCTCGCCGGCGTACTCCCTGGCCGCCGTGATCGGGCCGATCGTCGCGCTCGTCGGCGTACACGCTCCCGGGGTCATGCTCGCGTCCTTCGTACCGATGGTCCTCATCGCTTCCGCTTTCTACTACCTCAACCGGTCCGATCCCGACTGCGGCACGACCTTCTCGTGGGTGACGCGTGCGCTGGGACCCACCGCCGGCTGGCTCGGCGGCTGGGCGATCACCATGACCGGCGTCCTGGTCGTCGGCTCGCTGGCCGACGTGGCCGTGAACTTCGGGCTCCTGGCCGTGGGACTGGACGGCTGGGCGGGCGACACCCTGATCCGGCAGGCGCTGACCGTGCTGGTGATCGTGGTCATGGCGGCCCTGTGCGTACGGGACACCCAGGCGGCGGCCCGGCTGCAGAACGTCCTCGTCCTGCTTCAGACCCTCTGCCTGTTCGTCTTCGCGGCGGTGGCCCTGTACCGGGTGTACGCCGGTACCGCCTCCCTCGGCGCCGTCCGGCCGGCCGCCGGCTGGCTCGACCCCTTCGGGGCCGGCGGGACGGCCCTGACGGGCGGACTGCTCCTCGGCGTCTTCGTGTACTGGGGCTGGGAGTCGGCCGTGAACCTCACCGAGGAGACGAAGGACCCCTCCTCGGCGCCCGGCCGGGCCGGCATCTGGTCGACCGTGGTCCTCCTGGCCACCTACGTCTCCGTGGCCTTCGCCGTCGTCGCCTACGCCGGCACCGGATTCCTGGCCGCGCACGCCGACGACGAGGAGGCCGTCTTCGCCTCCCTGGCCCACCAGGCCCTGGGCGGCTGGGACTGGATCGTCCTTGTCGCCGTCGCCACCTCGGCGCTCGCCTCGACCCAGACGACGATCATCCCGGCCTCTCGCACCGCGCTGTCCATGGCGCGCCGGCACGCCCTGCCGAGCCGCTTCGGGCTGATCCACCCACGGTTCCGCACGCCCGCCGTCAGCACCTGGTGGGTCGCCGGCACGGCCACCGTCTGGTACCTGCTCATCCACCGGATCAGTGAAAACGCCCTTGCCGACTCCCTGACCGCCCTGTCCTTGCTGATCGCCTTCTACTACGCCCTCACCGGCATCGCCTGCGCCGTCTACCACCGCCGTCGGCTGACCGCGGGAGTACGCGAGTTCCTGCTCATCGGGGCCGGCCCGCTCGTCGGGGCGGGCCTGCTGGTGTGGCTCCTCGCCGAGGCGGTGGCCGACATGGCGGATCCGGCCAACTCCTCCGGCGGAGCGGCCTGGTTCGGCCTCGGCCCGCCGCTGGTCATCGCCCTCGGCCTGAGCCTGGTCGGAGTGCTGCTGATGCTCGCCCGCCGAGCGGCGTCCGCCACGTTCTGGGCCGAACGCCCCACGCCCTGCCCGCCCCCGGCCCCGGCTCTGGCTCCGGCCCCGCCCCCGGCCGCGTTCCGGCGGGGCGGGCAAGTCCGGCGGTGACCGGGAGGAGCGCGAGGCCCATGAGGAGGTTGGTGAGGGCGCGGACGACGGCGCGGAAGGCATCCAGGCGTTCTTTCATGCGCTGGACGCGTACGGCGGTGTGTTGCGGGGAGAGTGCCGTCGCCTGGGTGACTTCGGCGCGGCTCAGCTGTCCGGCTTCCGGCCACCACAGGGACAGCAGGGTGCGGTCGTCCTCGTCCATCCAGCGGGTCGCTTGGGCGACCTCGGCCCGCTGGCCCTTCAGACCGAGGTGCAGGATCGTGAGGTCGACGAAGTCGGCGCCCGGGTCGGCGAACGCCTCGTCCTCGGTACCAACCAGCGGACCAACCGAAAACGGCGCGGTAACAAGGGCGGCCGGCCCACGGGTTAGACAACGAGATCTACAAACGCCGCAACGAAGTCGAGCTGACGATCAACCGGCTCAAGAACTCCCGGGCAGTCGCCACCCGCTACGACAAGAGGGCCTACGTCTTCCACGGCACGGTCACCGCGGCCGCGACCGCGGTCCGCCTATGGCTCAAGGCATGAGCCCAGCCTAGGCCGCCGCCTCCAGAGCGTCGGCCCGTCGGCCAGGACCGGCGGCGATGTCATCCCGGTCAGGCCCGTGAAGATAGAGGGCTTCGGCTGCTGCTCGCATCAGCGCCGGGTCGTCAGGCCGCTGCAAGAGCACGAGCCGGTTGGTACTCGTCGCCGTAGACGCACCGGGGGCGCTCTGTCAGTGTGCTGTGCATGGATCGGAGCCTATGCCCCCCATGATCCGCCGGACAGAACCTGGGGGACACCCGCTGTCAGTTCGCCTCCGGTCCGAACCGGCGCTTGTATGCCGACGGTGTGATGCCGGTCGTGCGGCGCATCAGTGTGCGCAGATTGGCAGCGGTGCCAAGCCCGCTGCGTCGCGCGACCACTTCAAACCGGGACTCGCCTCGCTCGATCAACCGGCACGCCAGAGCGAGCCGTTCCGCCGTGAGCCATGCCAGCGGCGTCGTGCCCAGTTGCGCCTGGAAGCGGCGATGCAGAGTCGCCGGACTGACCGCCGCACGCGCCGCGAGGCCAGGGACAGTGAGTGGTGAGTCCAACCGTTCCTGAGCCCAGACCAGGACAGGCGACAAGGACTCGTCCGGCAGGTCGGGCATGGGACGTTCCACGAACTGCCGCTGCCCACCGTCCCGGTGCGCCGCGAAGACCAGCCGCCGACTCACAGAGTTGGCGACCTCCGCGCCGTAGTCGCGTCGGACCACATGCAGCCCGAGATCGAGCGCAGCTGCACTCCCTGCCGCGGTGAGGATGTCACCGTCATCCACGAACAGCACGTCGGTTTCGAGCTGGACCGCGGGGAAGCGGGCCCGGAAGGAGTCCGCCCACTGCCAGTGGGCGGTGGCTCGGCGCCCGTCGAGGACTCCGGCCTCGGCCAGGGTGAAGGCGCCGCTGCAGAAGCCGACCAGGCGCGCACCGCGGGAGTGTGCCCGGCGGACGGCATCGAGTACGGCGGGACGGCGGGGGACTTCGGTGTCCGGACGGTTGGGGACGATCAAGGTGTCCGCCGCGTCAGCCGCTTCCAGGCCGGCGACTCCCGTGAGCGTGAAGAATCCGTCTCGCATCGGGGTGCGGGGGTCGGGGGAACAGAGCCTGAAGTCGTAGAGATCACGGCCGATCTCCGGTCTGCGCAGACCGAAGACCTCGGTCGCGCACCCGAGCTCGAAGGGGTTCGAGTTCTCGTCCACGATCACGACGACCCGGTGTACGCCCGCCTCGTTGGCTGCGTGCGAGGATTCTTTCGCCATGTGCAATTCCTAGCACTCACGGCGGCCATGCGAAACGGCTCAGGATGGGCCCATGAGCAGCGAACCCATTTCCCTCAGCAAGGCTCTGGCCTCCTTCGATGCCCTGTGGAGCCCCCGCATCGTCACGCGCGTCAATGACTATGACGTCCGCATCGCCAAGGTCGAGGGCGAACACATCTGGCACGTCCACGACGACACCGATGAGTTCTTCCTGGTACTCGACGGCGAACTGCACATCTCCCTGCGCGAGCCCGACGGGGAGCGCACGGTCCTGCTCCCGCAAGGGTCGGTCTTCACCGTTGCCCGAGGCACAGAGCACAGGCCGTACGCTCCGTCCGGCGCCGCCATCCTCATGTTCGAGCCCACCGGGACACCCTCTGTGGGTGATCGCCACGACGAGATCCCTGAGCATGTCGATTCAACGACCGGGCACGCCCTCACCACGTGACCGACAGGCTGCTCAGCCTGTCACCGGGCCGGTCAAGAGGCCATCTCATTGGGCGAGTCGACGGGTGCGTTCGACGACCCATCTGAGACCTCGTGAGGGCTGGATGCCGCGGCGGGCGATGCGGTGGATGACGCCGCGTCCGCGGGTCAGGTCGTGGGTGGAGCCGAGCAGCGCAGGCGAGGTCCGCGACAGGCGGCCGAACGGGTCGATGAAGACGTGGATGTTCATGCCGTGCTGCTCGTTGGCCGGGCGGTCAGACGCCGCAAAACACCGGGTCCCGATCTTCTGCCGCAGCCTGGCTGTCGGACGCCCGGTCAGGAACCGCAGGGTGCGACTGGACAGGTCGATCGAGGACGGGTGGACAAGCACGCGAAGCTCTTGGCGGACACGGGTGATCTCCGTCGAGAGCCCGTCTACCAGGAGCTTCGTCGTTCCGCAGTTCCGTCCAACACGTGTGACGGACAGTGCAGTTGGCCGGTTGAGCGTTGACCGGGCAGGTGCGCCGTATCCCGTGCGGGGCGCCTCGTTCTACTCCACCGGCTGGCACCAGGCGGCGACGAGATCCTGGAAGCCCGAGAAACGGGTGCCGGGAACAGTCTCACCACTGAACGTCTCGCCGTTGAGCCAGCAGATGTCGAAGATGTCGGTCTCGGTGTCGAGGAGGCAGCACACACCACCGGTGGTGGCGGTGAGGTCGGTGAATACCTTCCTGACACTGGCGGACTGCACGAACATCCGGCTCATGCTCGAGGTGGCGGCGGTGAACTGCAGTGACGCGAAGTTCGGGTGCCGTGCGGGGGAGAACCTGACCGTCAGATAGATGTATCCGACCGCCACCCGTCCCTGCTCGTCGGCCCTGTCGGAATCGCGGAGGAAGAACTCGCGCACCGCGTCGTCGACGCCGATGACGATCGAGGTGTCCAGCTCGAGCGAGCCGCCTGCCGAACAGTCGACCGGTTCGCTCTTGAACTTCGAGGTGAACGGCACGATCAACTGCTCTCCGCCTGGCAGGGTCACCGGAAGCGGCGGCGTCTCGCGGCCTTGGGGAGCGAGCTCGGCCAGCCGGGTGAGCGCTCCCGCAACGTTCCGAAGGGGCATGAAGATCTCATAGCTGTAGTCCAGCCCCATACCGTCCCGCCTCCCCTGTCCTGACCCGGCATCCTGTCATGGTCGGGATCGATCGCCCAGTGGATTGCAACGTGGCTGGCTTCGTCCGGACGCGGCAACGAGGCGCTCAGTCACAACACGCGGCCACCGCCGCCAGGTTGAAAATGGCTCACTGTGTACCCAGAGATCCGCCGACTGGCGCAGCGGAGTTCTGTAGCCCACGAGGGGGATCCACCAATCCCCGGCGAACAGCCTAGTGAAGCCTCGCCTGGCCCTCCGCGTCGTAGAGCTAGTCCGTGGCTGCGGTGGCTTCGGTTACCCTGCCGAGATTGCCCCCCGCTGTCCAGGCCAGGGTCTGGGAGGTCGTGCTGCCCGGGGCTTCCAGGCGTTTGGTGGTGTGGCCCGTCGCAAGGACCGCTGCCGCCGGTCGTACCGCCGTGGGTGGCACCCCCCGCACCGACACCCCCGCCCTCCGACTGCCAGGCCGACGACGTGCAAGTCGACTGCATGGTCGACGTTGACATGGGCGACATCGTCACCGACCCCTTCCACTGGATGAACTCGGTCAACGGAGCGAACATCGCAGCACTCGCCTACGCGAGCCTGGCGAGTCGGAAAGACTTTCTGAAATCACCTCCCCCAAGATGCAAGAAATGACTTCTGCGGTTCGGTGGGTCAATCGGGCCCCTGCGCGCGCCCTACTCGATGAATTTCCCAACCCTACGGGCTGGTTGAGGAGCCTGTTGATTTCCGCCCCGTCGGCCCACGTGACCGACGGGGCGGAAGAGCGCGCCCACAAGGTGGGCCACTGGGTTGCATCTTTCGGAGTCCACGGGTGCGCTGCCCCTCGTGCCCGCTGGTGGCTCCGTACCTTCGTATTGGCCTGTTGGTCCGCTGGAAACAGGCCACCCCTGGGACGGGCGGACTTACCGGGTTCGGCCCGCGCCCCGGCTCGCGGTGTTCAGTCCTGGTAGTAGTCGGTGAGGACGCAGCCCTTGACCAGGGCGGGTTCCTTCCGGAAGCCGCTGGGCGGGTTGAAGTTCGGGTGGCAGTTGAGCATGAGCAGGCCGGCCTCGGGTTTCAGCAGGGCGCTCATGGCGTCGGAGCTCTCGGACCCCATGGCGAAGTCCTGGCCGACGACGATGCCCTGGTTGGGGTTGCCGCTGCCCTTTTTGGCGTCGGTCTCGGCCTTGAAAGCGGTCTGGAAGGCCTTGGGGTCCTTGATCAGGACGATGGTGGTCACGCTGCGCCTGCCGCAGTAGCCGGTCTCGGTCACGGAGAAGGAAGGCCCGAACTTGGTGTCCGGGCCCTCGCTCGGGCCGCCGTTCTTGGGGGAGGGGCTGACCGGGTCACACGGGGTGTATCCGTTGATGAAGCGGGCGGCGGCAGCCATCGTGCCTGCCTTGGGCAGCTTTTGGAACGCGGTTCCGTCCTTCGGGGCGTTCCCGTTGACTCCGCCGTTCTTCGTCGGGTTGTCCAGGGTGCCTTCGCGCGAGCCGCCGTCCGTGCCCGTATCGACTCCGGCCCCGGAGCCGACACCGCCCACGGTCGGGTTCTCACCACCCCCGCACGCCGTGGAAAGGAACAGGGCGGCGACGGCTGCGGCCGACGCGATGAGTGACTTGGTGCGCATGTGTGCCGTCCACGAGTAAATGACCTTGGGCGACGGCGACCCTACGTCGATCGTCATGTACGCGGCAACTCGCGCGGCCCAGCCACGGGGGTCTGCGAGCGATCCGGTGTCAGGACCCCTCTCGGTGCTGGCGGCGGTCATACCCGTACCCGTACCGACCAGGCATGGGCCGCCGGGCGTACGCCACGGTCGGCGAAGCCGACCGCACCCAAGGACGCGAACTCTTCGTACGCAGAATGCAGTTCGGTGCGGGCGTGCTGCTTGCTGCGCTGCCTGCGCAGCCACTCGCCGTACAGGAGCCCGGTGTGGGCCTTCTCCGTGCGCAGCGGGGTCGTCGCGAAGCGGGCGCGGATCCATCTCTGCAGGTGGCGGATCCATCCCTGCAGGTGGAGGGTGGGCCTCCAGTAGGCGTTGATCTGGGCTTCCAGTGCCCGGGGCTGTTCGTGGACGGCCGTGAGGGAACGGGCCAGGGACGGGATCACGGTGTCGAGCGTGCCGGTCCCGGGCACGACGAGGGTCTGCTCGTCCAGGTCGGTAAGGACGTCGTCCATCAGCCGGTGGACCATGCGTCGGGCCTTGGACTGGATGAGCTCGACGGGGCGTCGCGGCCAGCCTTTCGCAAGGCGGCCGGAGATCCGCAGCGTTCCAGCAGCCAGGTGACTGCCTGGTGATCGAGACGGGAGCCCACGACGCGTTCGAGGCTGGGGTGCAACTGGGTGAGCAGGCTGCGTACCCGGTTGCTGGTGCGGGTGGCCTCGGCGGCGAGGTCCTGGTGGAAGCCGGTGAGCACGGTGAGCTCGGCGGTGATCTCGTCGGTCAGTTCCAGCGAGCGCAGGGTGTGGGGCATGGTGCGGGCGGCATCCGCGATCACCGCCGCGTCCTTCGCGTCGGTCTTCGCCTCGCCGGGGCAGAGGTCGGCGATCCGCCGCATCGCCAGTCCCGGCACATCTTCGACCACGCGGGCTCGTACGAGCAGACCTCCGACTACGTCGTCCCCCACTCGCGCCTCGATGTTTCGCCTCCCTGCTTGCCGCCCGCCCCGGCGACGAAACACCGCGGTGGCCGCGCAGGAGGCTGCGGCCGCGGAGCCCCCCGCCAGCCTGCCGCGGTTGGCGACGCACCTGGAGGTGCACCGCAGCTTGATGCTCGCCTGCTCCGGCGACCTCGTCGGCGGCACCGCCCACGCCCGCGCCGGCCTCGATGACCTCCCGCCGGAGAAGCACTCCCTGCCGAGCGAGCCTGAGCACGGTGAGGAGAGCCGGCAGCGCCTGCAGCAGGGCTCAGGGGGTGGTCTCGGCGGGTGGCCCACGATCCCGGCGGTAGTGGTGCGCGCCTGCCCGGATGGCAGTGCACCCCTGCACATCCTGGTCCGCAGCCCCGCGCACCGGTCGCGGCCATCCTGCGGGACCGAACCGGCCGGAGCGTGATCGCCCCGCGACGCCTGCCGCGGGTGCCACGCGCGGCCGACCGGGTGGGGGAGGGGCCGGGTCAGGCCCACTGGTGGTGCGGATACGGCGGGTGCAGGTGCGGGTGCGGCAGGGGGCGGGTCGTGACGAGGGCCCTGGCGTGCTCCACCAGACCGGTGGACGCGCCGATGGGACGCGCGGGCGATCGCGTCCTGGCCCGGCGGATGTCCTCGCCCATCCGTACGAGGGACTCCTGCGCGCAGGCCTCCCGCAGGCGCGGGAAGAGGTTCTCCTCCTCGTCCCAGACGTGCGCGGTGACTTCGGCCCGGAGGGCCGCGACGAGCGGATCGAACTGCGGACCGTCGGCGTCGAGGCCTTCGAGGTCCTTGAGGATCTTCTCCATCCGGGCGTGCTCGGCGATCTCGCGGTCCGCGATGAGATCGCCGTCCGGGAACACCTCCCGCAGGGTCGGGTAGAGGTGCTCCTCCTCGGTGACGGTGTGCCGGACCAGTTCGATCGTCAGCCGCTCGGCCGCCGTCTGCCGTTCCGCCGGGGGAACGGCCCGCTCGATGATGTCGAACGTCTCGTCCATCTCACGGTGGTCCGCGGTCAGTTCGGTGATGACGTCGGCTGCGTCTGCCATGGCTCAACTCCGTCCGTCGAGGATCGCGGGCCGGCGCGGACCGCCGACCGGCTGGCGCGTCTACCCCGTCCCCGGCCCCGCTAACGGCCGCTCGGCCATCCGTGTGCCCCGCGTGTTAGCCGGGCGCCGGAGCGGGCAGGCGCCAATTAGGAGCGAACGCGTACCCGTCCGAGGAGGCACCGATGAAGGCATCGGCCGTCGCGTACAAGCCCGTGGGGCTGGCTCTGGGCGCCCTCGGAGGCGCGCTGGCCGGCGTCGCGTTCAGGCAGCTGTGGAAGGGGCTCGGCCACGAGGACGACGCACCGAACGCCACCGACGAGGATCGTTCGTGGCGGGAGATCCTCATCGCCGCGGTCCTGCAGGGCGCCGTCTTCGCCGCGGTCAAGGCGTGCATCGACCGGGGCGGCGCCGTGGCCGTCCGCCGCCTCACCGGCACCTGGCCCGACTGACGCGCCGGGCGGGCCCCGCCGCCGGCGGCCGGCGCGTTACGTTGCCCGTGCCGCGATCGGCGAGCTGTTCAGCGCGCCGGAAGTCGGCGGTGCCCGGCCGCGTGACGCGCCGGAGCGCGCGGTGCCCGAGGTACCGGTCGGCGTCCCGGCTGCTTCGTGATCGACCCCGACGACGAGGGAGGCGACGCCGCGAGGGGCGGTGGCAGGTGCCGCGAGCCCGGTCTGATGGACACGACACCCCCGGGGCCGCGGCACCCGCGGCCGAGGCGTGCGGGGCGGCCTTCGACTGGTTCACCGGCGTGCGCCCCGGCGAGCCCGCGGTGCTGTGCACGCAGCGCGCCAACGACCGCGCGATGCGCCTCGCGGCGCGGCTCGGCTTCCCGAGGTGGAGCGGTTCGTGGATGCGGCGCCGAACAGTCATTAGGCGAGCGCGCGCTGCCCGACCACGCCTCCGCCTGATCCGGCGCGGCGCGAGCCGCAGGATCTGCGGTGGGAGGGCGTCACCGCCGCGAAGCCTTCCGAATTCGTCGAACCACGCACTCCGGTTTATGCTCCGACGGGTGCGTCCGCCTCTCTGTTCGGGGTTCGAGCGGATGGACCCCACCCCGCGCGAGACGTTTCAGGAGTGCAGTGTTGATCGGGCGTCAGCAAGAACGGGCGGTCATCGCCGAAGCGCTCTCCTCGCGGACGGCCGCGGCCTGCGTGCTGCTGCTCGGCGAGGCCGGGGTCGGCAAGACCCTGCTGCTGGACACCGCTGTCGACGAGGCCGAGCGGGCCGGGGCCCGGGTGCTGCGGGTCCGCGGCAACGCCGCCGAGACCGAACTCGCCTTCGCGGGACTGCACCAGCTGCTGCTGCCCGTACTGGACGGGGCGGACGCCCTGCCGGTACGTCAGCGCACCGCGCTGCTCGGCGCCTTCGGGCTGGGCGACGACCCCACCCCGCCCGACCTCATGATGATGAGCCTGGCCGTGCTCACCCTCACCTCGCACGTCGCCTCCACCGGCCGGCTGCTGCTCGCCGTGGACGACGCCCAGTGGCTCGACCACGGCAGCCTCCAGGTACTCGGCTTCCTCGCCCGGCGCCTCGCGGGCGAGTCGATCGCACTGCTCGTCGCCGCACGCGGCTCCCACCGCCCCGACTGGCTCGACCCCGCCGTCCCGCAGGTGGTGGTGCCCGCGCTGGCGCCCGCCGAGGCGGAGGAACTCCTCAGCGCCCAGCCGGATCCGCCCGTCGGACCGACCCGGCGCCACGTGCTCGCCACCGCCGCCGGCAATCCGCTGGCCCTCGTCGAACTGGCCCGGCAGGCCGCGCGGGACGGCCGGCTCCCGGCGCTGGGGCCCGTACCGGTCACGGACCTGCTGGAGCGGACCTTCGCCGCCCAGGTCGACGAGCTGCCCGAGGCCACCCGCGGCGCGCTGCTGGTCGCGGCCGCCGCCGAGGGCGCGGGCCTGGCCGCCGTACTGGCCGCACTGCCGCCCGGCACCGACATGGAGGTGTGGCTGCCGGCCGAACGCTCCGGACTGGTACGGCTCCACGCCGACCGCATCAACTTCCGTCATCCCCTGATCCGTTCGGCCATCTACGGCGCTGCGCCCTTCGCCGAGCGGCGCCGCGCCCACCTCGCCCTCGCCGCCGTACTCGACCATGACCCCGACCGGCAGGCCTGGCAGCTCTCGGCCGCCACCGTGGCACCCGACCCGGCGGTCTCGGCCGCGGTCGAGGGCGCCGCCCTGCGCGCCGTCGCCCGCGGCGCCATGGCCGAGGCCCTCGCGGGCCTGGAACGGGCGTCCCAGCTGAACCCGGACGCGAGCGAGCGGACGCGCCTGCTGTCGACCGCCGCCTACGCCGCCATCCTGGTCGGCGACATCGGCCAGGCGGAGGCCCTCGCCGCCCAGGCCACCCCGCTGGCGGCGGACCCGGCGGCCGCGGGCTGGATCTCCGCCCTCGGCGGGCTGGTGGAGATGATGAGGATGCGGATGGACCGGGCGTTCGCCCTCGTCGTCCCCGACGAGCTGCCCGGATCGGCCCGGATCGACATGGGCGTGTCCACGATCGCCACGGGCATCGTCCACCACTCCGGGATCCCCGCCCAGCGCGCGCGGATCCTGCCGATGCTGGCGGCCAGGGACGCGGACGGCGCCATGGCCACGCACCCCTTCCACCTGTGGGACACCGGCGTCACCGATCCGTTCGTCCACGGTCCCGCGATCCGCGCGCACCTGCCCGCCGTCACCGCCGCACCCGGCATGGCCCCCACCGAGATCCACACCCTCGGCGTCCTGTGCCTGCTGCTCGACGAGACCGAGACCGCCGTGAGCCTGCTCGGCGAGATCGTCAACCCGCAGTGGGAGGACGCGGACGCCTTCCACGCCGGGATGACGGCCGCCGACCTGGCCCTGGCCCATCTCGACAGCGGCCGCTGGGCGGACGCCCGGCTCGGCGTCGAGCGACTCGCCGGACGGTTCCTGGCGGGCCGGCAGACCCTGGGGTCCGCGCGGGCGCTCTCGGTCCTCGCCACCCTGTCCGCACTGGCCGGGGAACCCGGCACGGCCCTCCAGCAGGCGGCCGCCGTACTGGCCGCCACCGAACCGGCCCGCGCGCTCGCCACCGTGGTCCGCGCCCGCCGCGCCGCCGGCCTCGCGGCGACGGCCCTCGGCGACCACACCGCCGCCCACCGGCACCTGCGGGCGCTCTTCGACGCATCGGGCGAACCCGTCCACTACCACCTGTCCTGCTACGCCGTCGCCGACCACGCGGCCGCCGCCGTCCTCACCGGTCACGCCGACGACGCCCGCGCCGCCCTGGACCGGGTACGGGCCACCGTCGGCGACGGGGCCTCGCCACGGCTGCGGCAGATCCTGCTGCGCGCCACCGCGCTGCTGGCCGAACCCGCCGCGGCCGGCGCGTCCTTCCGGGACGCGCTGGAGGACCCGGCCGGACGGCGCTGGCCCTTCGAACGCGGCCAGACGTGGCTGGAGTACGGCGAATGGCTGCGCCGGCAGCGGCAGATCGCCGAGGCCCGGGCGGCCCTGGCCGAGGCCCGCGAGATCTTCGACGGGCTGGGCGCCGTGCACTGGGGCGCGCGGGCCGAGGCAGAACTGCGGGCCGCCGGCGTCGCCGTCGAGTCCACCCGGCCCAGCGCGCTGCGGTCCCTGACCCCGCAGCGCCGGCGGATCGTCAGGCTGGCGGCGCAGGGCCTGACCAACCGGGAGATCGGCGAGCGGCTCTTCCTGTCGCCGCGGACCGTGGGCACGCACCTCTACCAGGCGTTCCCGGTCCTGGGCGTGACCTCGCGCAGTCAGCTGCGCGACGTCGTCGAGCGGGAGCCGGGCGACTGAGCGGACCGGTGGGAGGCGGCCACCGGGCCGGGGCGCCGCGTCCGGGCACGACGCAAGTCATGTGACGGATGGCAACGGAGCCGTCCGGTCCGAGAGTGGGAACAGCAACGACCGCACCGCCCCTCGGAGCCCCTCATGTCCGTCGTACTGTCCACCTCACCGCTGTCGCCCGCCGAACGGGCGGACTACTGGCACAGCTTGGTGTCCGGCACGTTCATCCCGCTCGACGTCGAACTGCACGAACGCGAACCCGCGGCGGCCACGATCGCCACCCGGCGGCTCGGACCGCTGCAGATCTCCGTGGTCGAGGCCGGCCCGCAGACGGTGTCGCGCAGCGCACGCCGGATCTCCCAGGGCGGTGCGGAGTACCTGACCGTCACCCTCCACCAGCGGGGCACCGCCAGACTCACCCAGGACGGCCGCCAGGCCCTCGTGAGACCGGGCACCTTCACCTGCTCGGACGCCGGGCGGCCCTACCGCAGGGAGCAGCCGGACGACTTCCGCTTCACGGCGTTCCGGGTGCCGAAGCAGGGGCTGGGGGTCTCGGACGACGACCTGCGGGCCGTCACCGGCACCCTCTTCAGCGGCAGTTCCGGCACCTCGGGGCTGGTCGCCGGATACCTCGCCCGGCTCGCCGAACAGGCCGACGGCTTCGATCCGTACACGGGCCACCAGCTCGCCCTGACCACGGCCGACCTGCTGGCGGTGCTCGTCCGGGAGCGCCGGGGGCTGCTGGACCCGCGGGCGCCGGAGGTCGCGCGGGGCATGCTGGCCCGCGTCAAGGAGTACGCCCTGCGCCACCTCGGCGACCCGGGGCTCTCGCCCGAGCGGATCGCGACCGCGCACCACGTCTCGGTGCGGTACCTGCACAAGCTGTTCCGCTCCGACGGGACCACGGTGGGCCGCTGGATCCACCGCGAGCGGCTGGAGCGGTGCCGGCGCGAGCTGTCCCGCCCCGCGGCAGCGGCGGTGTCCGTGTCGGCGGTGGCCCAGCGCTGGGGCTTCGTCAGCCCCTCCCACTTCAGCCGGGCCTTCCGCGCGGCGTACGGGATGTCGCCCCGGCAGTGGCAGGCCGACGCCCGGACCCGGAGCGGCCCGGGCCCGGGCGCGGCCTGAAGGACGGGCGTCCGCGGAGGACGGGCGTCCGCGGAGGACGGCCCGCGCGCCGGCTCCGCCTCACAGGGTGCGGCGTACGCCCGCCTGCCGCTCCACGTCGCGCAACTGCACGGCCAGATCGCCCTCGACGGCCAGGTGGGCCGGCCCGCTCCGGCCGATCGGCAGCACCTCTTCGCTGCGCATGTCCTCCAGCATCAGCGCGAACGCCGCGTACCCGGCCACGAGCGCCACCACGATGCCGAGCGCACCCGCGGTGCGCGTGAGCCACTCGGCCCCGGTCGGCCCGGCCAGTCCGGTCGCCGCCCAGCGGGGCAGCGAGGCCACCAGCACCAGCCACAGGGCGCGTTTGGGCCGGGTCACCGCCGCCATGAGCGCCCCGAAGCACAGGAACGCCAGGTTGAACACCCCGAGCACCCTCGGCCCGCCGGCCGCCCCCGTGGCCATGACCAGTGCGTACGCCAGCCAGCTGCCGGCGAAGGTACCCATGAGGGTCGCCGCGATCACGTCCCGGGCTCCGAAGGCCAGGACGCTGACCAGGAGCTGCAGCACGAAGGCGGGCAGGACGCACAGGGCGACCGCCCGGCGGTCCTGGGCCTCCAGGATCCCGAGCTGGAGGCAGCCCGTCATCACCGAAGCGAGCGCCACGGTGAAGAAGCCGAGGGGCATCGGCGAGGCGATCGGGTGCAGGTTGATCCGGGTCATCGAGCGGAGGTCCGGTTCGTGGCGGCGTTCGGGCGGACCGCCCCCGGGATCCGTACTCGTCTGCGGGCCCTCCTCCCGGTGCGGCCGCATCAGTGCGCGAAACACGGGTCGACGGGGTCCGGTGCCGGCCCCGGGACGGGGGCGTCGGCGCGGGCGGCGCGCCATCTGCGGTGCCGTTCGGACTCGGCGACGGCCTCCGCCATCGCCTCGGCCTGCCGGGCCCCGTCGTCCGCGTACCCGCCGAAGTGGGCCACCGGGCTCCACGCCGGGCCGACCGGCGTAAGGGGCTCGTCGAGGCCCGCGTACTCGGCCTCCGCGTGGACGATGCGCCCGCCGACGACGGTGAGCACCGATTCGATGTCGGGGATGGCGGCGTCCGGCACGGTGAAGAAGTCCTGCGACAGGACGGCCAGGTCCGCGTAGTACCCCTCCCGCAGGACGCCCTTGACCTCCTCCTCCCCGGTGAGGCGTGCCCCGCCCCGGGTGTAGAGGCCGAGGGCCTCCTCCCGGTCCAGGAGGTTCGCGGCCGGGTAGAGGGCCGTACCGCCGACCGTGCGGCCGGTCACCAGCCAGTGCAGGGCGACCCACGGGTTGTACGAGGACACGCGCGTGGCGTCCGTTCCGGCGGCGACGGTCAGGCCGCGTTCCAGCATGGCCCGCACCGGTGGCGTGCGGGCGGCGGCCTCCGCCCCGTACCGGTCGAGGAAGACGCTGCCCTGGAAGGACATCCGGTTCTGCACGGACACGGCGCCGCCGAGGGCGCGGATGCGGTCCAGGCTCCGGTCGGAGACGGTCTCCGCGTGGTCGAACAGCCAGCGGCCGCCGCCCGGGAACAGTCCCTCGGCGGCGAGTCTCTCGAAGACCGCGAGATCGCGGCGGATCGTCTCGTCGTACGTCGCGTGCAGCCGGAATCCCCAGCCGTGCTCCAGCAGCAGCCGGACGGCCTGCTCGAACTCCGCCTCGTAGCCCGGGGCGAGCGCGGGCCGGGGTTCGGCGAAGTTCTCGAAGTCGGCCGCGGCCCAGGTCAGGTTCTCACCGGCGCCGGCCAGCCGGAGCCATGCGTCGCCGTCCCCGGGCCGGACGGTCTCGGTCCAGCGCCTGAGGTCCGCGAGTTCCTGCCCGGCCGTCTGCGGGAAGAGGTAATAGGCGATGCGCAGCGAGAGCTCGCCCGAGCGGGCCAGGTCGACGACGGTCGCGTAGTCGTCGGGGAAGCTCTGGAAGCCGCCGGCCGCGTCGACGGCGGAGGTGAGGCCGAAACGGTTCAGCTCCCGCAGGAAGTGCCGGGTGGAAGTGCGCCGGTCGGCTGCGCCCAGAGTCGGGGCCTTGGCGAGGGTGGAGTAGAGGAGCAGGGCGCCGGGAGCCGCCAGCAGGACTCCGGTCGGCTCGCCGTCGCGGCCGCGCACGATCTGGCCGCCCAGCGGGTCGGGCGTGTCGCGGGTGTATCCGGCGGCCCGGACGGCGGCCCGGTTCATCAGGGCGGACTGGTAGAGGTGCAGGACGAACACGGGGGTGTCGGGCGCCGCGGCGTTCAGTTCGGCCACGGTCGGCATCCGGCGCTCCGCGAACTGTTCGGCGGTCCAGCCCCCGACGACGCGGATCCACTGGCCGCGCGGGGTGCGGCCGGCCTGCTCGCGCAGCATGGCGAGGGCCCGGCGCAGGCTGCGTACGCCGTCCCAGCGCAGCTCCAGCACGTAGTTCAGGCCGCCGCGGATGACGTGCAGGTGCGAGTCGTTCAGTCCGGGGACGATCCGGCGGCCGAGTGCGTCGACGACCCGGGTGGCGGGGCCGACGAGGCCGGCGAGTTCGTGGTCGTCGGCGCCGAGGGCCGCGATGCGGCCGTCCCTGACGGCGACGGCGCGGGCCGCGGGCCGGTCGGGGTCGCCCGTGAAGACCTTGGCGTTGCGCAGGACGAGATCGGCCGCGGGCCCGTCCTGGGGCCGGGCGGCCGGGCGCATGCCGACGACGGGCATGCTGACGGCCCCGCCGGTGGTGGTGCCGGTGCCGGTGCCGGCGCTCATGCCAGCGCCTCGCGCAGGGTGTCGACGGCCAGTCCGACGGCGAGGGTCGCCGCGGCGCTCTCGCGCAGGGCGTCCAGCATGACGAAGTCGTGGATGGTGCCCAGCGCCCGCAGGGCGGTCACGGGCACCCCGGCCGCCCGCAGCTTCGCCGCGTACGCCTCGCCCTCGTCGCGCAGGACGTCGGCCTCGGCGGTGATGACCAGGGCCGGCGGAAGGCCGGCGAGCTGCTCGGCGGAGGCCCGCAGCGGGGAGGCGGTGACCTCCTGGCGCTGGGCCGGGTCGGTCGTGTACTGGTCCCAGAACCAGCGCATGGCGTCGCGGCGCAGGAAGTACCCCTCCGCGAACCGGAGGTAGGACGCGCTGTCGAAGGAGGCGTCGGTCACCGGGTAGAAGAGGACCTGCTGGACGAGGCGGACGTCGCCGCGTTCCTTCGCCATCAGGGTCAGGGCGGCGCTCATGTTGCCGCCCACCGAGTCGCCGGCGCCGGCGAGGCGGCCGGCGTCGAGGCCGTGCCGGTGGCCCTCGCCGGTGATCCACTGCGCGACGGCGTAGTTCTGCTCGATGGCGACGGGGTAGCGGGCCTCGGGGGAGAGGTCGTACTCGGGGAAGACCACGGCCGCGCCGGTGCCGACGGCGAGTTCGCGCACCAGCCGGTCGTGGGTGCGGGCGTTGCCGAAGACCCAGCCCGCGCCGTGGAGGTAGAGGACGACGGGGAGCGGACCGGTGGCGCCGCGGGGGCGGACGATGCGGGTGCGGACCTCACCGGTGGGGCCGCCGGGCACGGTGAGCCACTCCTCGTCGACGGGCGGGAGGGCGACCCCCGCACCGTTCTGGACGTCGTCCACGGCCCTGCGGCCCTCGGCGACGGGGATCTCGTGGAGGAACGGGGGCCGGGCGGTGGCGTCGGCGAAGGCCTGGGCCGCGGCCTCCAGTACGGGTCGGCTCGACATGCTGGGACTCCTTGGGGAGGCGGGGAGGTGGGGGAGGTGGCGGGCGCCGCGGGTGCGGGGCCCGGGAGCGCGCCGGTGGCCGCTCCCGGGCGGGAGAGCCACCGGCGCGCCGGAGCGGGGACGGCTCAGCCGAGGAAGTCGAGGAGGGCGGCGTTCACCTCGTCGGCGTGCGTCCACAGCAGGCCGTGCGGGCCGCCGGGTACGGTCGTCAGCTCGGCCCCGCGGATGCTGCGGGCCAGCGGGACGGCGGTGGAGTCGATCGGCAGGGTGCGGTCGGCGTCCCCGTGGATGATCAAGGTGGGGACGTCGATGCGGGGGAGGTCCGCGCGGAAGTCGGTCAGCCAGGCCCGGACGCAGTCCAGGGTGCCCTTGGCGGACGCGCCGACGGCCACGTTCCAGCTCGCCCGGACGGCCTCCTCGCTGATCCGCTCGCCGCCCAGGACGTCCACGTTGTAGAAGTCGGCGAGGAAATCGGTCATGAACGCGAACCGGTCGGCGCGGATGGCCTCCTCGATGCCCTTGAAGACCTCGCCCTCGACGCCCGCCGGGTTGTCCTCGGTCTTGAGCAGGAAGGGCGGGACGACACCGATCATGACGGCCTTCGCGATCCGCCCGGAGCCGTACGTCCCCAGGTACCGGGTCACCTCTCCGGTGCCCATCGAGAACCCGACGAGGACGGCGTCCCGCAGGTCCAGGGCGGTCAGGACCCGGTCGAGGTCGGCGGCGAAGGTGTCGTAGTCGTAGCCGTCGGAGGGCTGGTCGGAGCGCCCGAAGCCGCGCCGGTCGTAGGTGACGACCCGGTGGCCGGCGGCGAGCAGCGCGGCGGTCTGCTTCTCCCAGGAGGCGCCGTTGAGCGGCCAGCCGTGGATCAGCACGACCGGGCGGCCGGCGCCGTGGTCCTCGTAGTAGAGCTCGACGGGGGCGGAGTTGCCTTCCGCGACCTTGATGTAGGGCATGCGTGTGCTCCTGTGCGGGAGAAGGGGAAAGGGAAAGGGGAGGGAGGGATCAGGGACGGGGACCGGCGGGGTCCCGGTGCAGGACGAGCCGGGTGAGCAGTCCGCTGCCGACTCCTGCGGTCAGGACGAGGGCGGTCCACCACAGCGGGTAGGGCGCGAGGCCGAGCGCCCGGTCCAGGGACCAGGCCCCGGGGCCGGTGGCGGCCAGTGCGGCGGCGGTGCCGATCAGGACGAGCGGGTACTCGTAGCCGTCGTCCTGCACCCACAGACCGTTGTGCCACTTCACGGTGACGGCGACGGTCATCACCCCGATGGCGCCCGTCGCGGCGAGCGGGGTCAGCAGTCCGGCGGCGAGCAGCACCCCGGACCCGATCTGGCCGCCGCCCGCCGCGAGGGCGGTGAGGCTCCCGCCGCGGAAGCCGTCGGCCCGGAACTCCCGGGCACCGCCGTCCAGTCCCCGGCCGCCGAGGTGCCGGCTGACCTTCTGGACGCCGTGGCCGGCGATGAGCAGGCCGATCAGCAGCCGCAGGAGGAGCAGACCGGTGTCCGGGGAGTTCATCCGGCGGCGTGCGCGCCGATGACCGCCTGCGCGTAGACGACGCCGAGGCCGTACGCGCCCGCGTGCTCCTTGACGATCTCCATGACGGCGCCGTAGGTCTCCGAGCGGGCCCAGTCGCGCTGGAGCTCCAGGAGCACCTGCACCCAGGTGACCGGGACCGCTCCGGCGGCGAGCATCCGCTGGAGGGCGTGCTCGTGGGCGGCCGGGCTCACACCGCCGGAGGCGTCGGTGACCACGTAGACCTCGTATCCCTGGGCCAGCGCCGAGAGCGCGGGCAGCACCAGGCAGACCTCGGTCCACAGACCGGAGAGGACGATCTTCCTGCGGCCGGTGGCCCGGACCGCCTCGACCAGCGCCTCGTCCTCCCAGGCGTTCATGCTGGTGCGGTCGACGGCCTTCTGGCCGGGGAACACGGCGGCCAGCTGCGGCAGCAGCGGCCCGGAGAAGGACTCGGCGGCGACGGTCGTCAGGACGGCCGGCACGTCGAACGCGCAGGCCGCCTTGGCGAGCCCGACGGTGCTGTTGATGATCGCGGCCCGGTCGCCGCTGCCCGTACCGAAGAACATCTGCGGCTGGTGGTCGACGAAGAGCATGACCGAGTTGTCGGGCGTGAGCAGGTCCGCGCTCGGGGCGGCGTGTACCTGGGCGATGTCGAACACGAGGGTGTTCCTTTCTGAACCGGGCGGAAGAGGTGGTGGCGGAGGCCGCCGGGGCGTTCCCGCGGCCGGCCACCCCGGCACCGTAGATCCGTGCTGATCGGCCCAGTTGCCCGTGTGCGCCCGGCGACTTGCCCACCGGTGCACCGCCGTTCGCGGTGGGGCGGAGGGCAGCGCCCGCGACGGGGATGAGGATCGGCCATATCAGTGGCGTGATATGCACCTTAATTGGATCACGACATCGTGCTTGGATGGCGCCGCCGCAGTAATTCGTTTACCGCTTAACGGTTTTGACGAACCGGAGGTAACTCCGCGAAGCGTCCGGGTCACGGAGAAGGGAGAAAAAGCCGACGGGAAGGAATTGCCGCATCCGTCGACTCGACTTCCGCAAGATCCGTTATGTAGTGTTCCAGCTATTCACCGCCCAACGGGGGGCGGACGGCGACTTCGGGATTGGTCCGGACTATTTCCGGCGTGTGACGGTCCCGCAGAACCGGCAGACCACCGCCCCCGCCGCGCTCCCTATTGGGGGAATGCGTGTCCCGACACGGGGGATCAATCATCCGGTTCCAGCTTTTGGGGCCCTTGAGCATTGCGCACGGCCCCGAAACCGTCGTTCTCAAACCGTCCAAGCCGACCAGTCTTCTCGCCGCACTTCTGCTGCACCCGAACACGGTGGTGTCGACCACCTACCTGCTGCGCGCCGTGTGGGACGAGGAACCGCCCGCCACGGCCCGCGCCGCGCTGCAGACGTGCGTCCTGCGGCTGCGCCGGCTGTTCGCCGAATACGGCATATCCGCGACCACCATCGAGGCCGTACCGGGCGGTTACCGGATGCGCAGCGACACCGGCACCCTCGACCTCGTGCAGTTCCGCGCGCTCGCGGCCGGGGCCGAGGCGGCGGACGACCCGGGGGAGGAGCTCTACCGGCTGCGCGAGGCACTGTCCCTCTGGCACGGGCAGCCCCTCGCCAACGTCGCCTCGCGCATGCTCCAGCACGACGCCGTGCCCGCCCTCGAACAGGAGCGGCTGCGCGTGCTGGAGCGCGTCTGCGACCTCGAACTCGCCGCCGGGAACTGCCATCAGGTCCTGGTCGACCTGTACGAGAGCGCCCGCCGGCACCCGGTGCGCGAACGCTTCACCGAGCAGCTCGTCGAGGCGCTCTACCGCACCGGGCGGCAGGCCGAGGCGCTCGCCGAATACCGCACGGTGCGCGACCGGCTGCGGGACGAACTCGGCATCGATCCCGGACCGGGACTGCGCCGCCTCGAACTTGCCATCCTGCGCGCCGAGGACCTGGCGCCCGCCCCGCCGCGCCCGGCCCTGTCGAGCCCCGCCCCGCCGGAGCCCGCGGGCACCCCGGCCGCGGCCGGGGCGCTCCCCGCGCCGCCCGCCGGTACGACCGCCGCGGGCCGGCCGGTGCGCGCGGTACCGCCCGTGCCCGCCTTCGCCGGGCGCGAAGCCGACCGCCGGGCCATGGCCGCCCGCCTCACCGCCGCCCACGGCCCGCGCCTGGTCGTCGTCTCGGGCGCGCCGGGCATCGGCAAGTCCGCGCTCGCCCTGCAGACCGCGCACGAGGTGCAGGGGGCCTTTCCCGGCGGGGTGTTCACCCTCCGGCTGGCCCGGCCGGACGGGACCCCGGTCACCGCCGAGGAGGCGGCGCGGCTCCTGCCGGAGGCGACCGGCGGCCGTCGCCTGATCGTCATGGACGGCGCGGCCGGAGCCGGTCAGGTGCTGCCCCTGCTGCCCGCCGCGGACGACGACGCCGTCCTGGTCACCAGCAGGCGGCAACTGGCCGCGGTCGTCGCCACGCACGGCGGCGCCGTGCACCGGCTCGACGTGCTCCGGCCCACCGACGCGCACGCGCTCCTCGCCGGGCTGGTCGGCGCCGAACGCATCGCCGCCGAGCCGGCCGCGACCCGTGAACTGGCGGCCACGTGCGGGCACTTCCCGCTCGCCCTGCGGATCGCCGCCGGACGGCTGCTGACCCGGCCCGGCCTGTCGGTCGCGGACTGCGCGGCCTGGCTCGCCGAGGACCCCCCGGCGCGGCTGGCGCTCGCGGAGGACAGCGGACTCTCCGTACCCGCGGTGCTGGGCCGGGCGCTCGACGCACTGACCCCCGAACTGCGGCAGGCGTTCCTGCGGCTCGGCGCACGCGGGGCCGCCGCGGACCCGTCGGCCGGTGAGAGCGAATCCGTACTCGAACAGCTCGTGGACGCAGGGCTGTTGGAAGACGGACCGCCCGGCCCGTACCGCCTCCACGACCTGCTCCGCATCTACGCGCGTTGGCGCGTGCGCACGCACGGGACGGCGGCCCCGGCCGCACCCCGCTGACCCGCCAGGCCCGCACCGCCCCGCCCGCCCCTCGCTCCTCCCCGCCCTCCCCGGCCCCCCCCAGCACCTCCCCGCTCCAGGCTTCCTCCCCGATCCCGCCCAGACCGCACCCAGGGGTGTTCCCATGGCCCACGCCAGCTACCGAGCCGTCGCCGAGACCCGTCCCCGGATCCGCCGCGACGTACTCTTCACCGAGACGCCCGACGGCGTGCTGTTCCACAACGCGGACGGCGGCTTCCGCCTCACGGCGAAGTCCGCCTACCGCTTCGCGACACTGATCGTCCCCCACCTCACCGGTGAGCACTCCGTCGCCGACCTGTGCCGGGGCCTCGGCGAGGCGCAGCAGGCGATGGTCGGCGACCTCGTCCGGGCCCTGTACGAAAGGGACTTCGCCCGGCCCGTCACCACCCCCGCCGAGCCGGGGGACGGCCGGGCGGCACCCGCCCCGGACGTGGCCCGCCGGTACGCCCCGCAGATCGCCTACGCCGACCACTACTCCGACGACGCCGAGGCCCGCTTCCTCCGCTTCCGCCACACCCGGGTGGCCGTGCTCGGCGACGACGACATCGCCCGCTGGTGCGCGTCGAGCCTGATACGCAACGGCTGCGCGGTCGTCGGCGTGACACCGGCCCTCGCCGCGCCCGCCTCCGCGCCCGCCACCGCGTCCGCCCCCGGCACCCCGCCGTCCGGGACACCCGCCCCGGACGCCGAGGTGGCCGAAGCCGTCGCCGACGGCTGCCCGGCCGAACTCCGCACCCTGCCGACGGCCCCGGGGCGGGAACCCGCCTGGGCCGAACTGTCCGACTACGACGTCGTGGTCGTCACCGGCGGCCGCACCGCGCCCGCCCGCCTGCTGCCGCTGCTGCGTGCCGGTGTCCCGTCCGGCCGCACCCTCCTGCCGGCCTGGACGTACGGCGACGATGCCGTCATCGGCCCGCTCATGACCTCCGGCACCCCCGGCTGCTGGGCCTGCGCCGCGCTCCGGCTCGGCGCCGCCGCCGGCCGCGACACGGCCGCCGCCGCCGAACTGTGGAGCGCGCTGGCCCTGCCCGAGGGGCCCGCCGCGGCCGGCCCGGAGCCGGGGCGGCCGCTGGCCGCGATGATCGGCAACCTGCTGGGCTACGAGGTCTTCCGCACCACCTCCGGAGCCCTGCCCGCCGAGACGGCCGGCCAGGTGATCGTGCAGGACATGGCCTCCCTCGACGTCACCGCCGAGCCGCTCCACCCCCACCCGCGCTGCCCCTTCTGCGCCCCGGACCCCGAGGTGGCGCGGCGGCCCGTGGCGCCCGTGGACCTCGCCGAGGCCGGTACGACGGCCGCCCCCGCCCTGCCCGTCCTGGAGACCGCCCGGGAGGCCGACGCCCTGGTGGAGGAGCTGAACCGGCGCTCCGCACTGGTCCGCCCGTACACCGGCGTCTTCACGCGCTACGCCGACGAGCCGCTGACCCAGATCCCCCTCAAGCTGAGCGCCGTCGAGTTCGGCGCCGGCCCCGCCGGCCCCCGCGCCATCGCCGCTTTCGACGTCCACCACGTCGCCGGGGCCCGGATGCGGGCGCTGGACGCCGCCGCCGTGGTCTACGCCGAGCACGTCGTCCCCGCCCACGTCGTCCCCGCCCACGTCGTCCCCGCCCGGGGCGGGAGCGCCGTCGCGGAGGGCTCGCTGACCGTGGCCTCCGGCCTGCCCGGCACCGCAGGCGCCTGGCAGCAGGCCGTCTCCCTCGTCACGAAGGAGCCCGCGCTCGTACCCGCCGGCGCAGTCCGCCCCTTCGGCCCGCACAACACCGACCGGCTCTTCGAACGCACCCGCGCCGGCGCCGGGGCCGGCTCCTCGCCCGCCGACGCGGCCGCCGCCGGTCTGCTGTCCGCCCTGTCCCACGACGCCCTGCTGCGGGCCGTCCACGGTGCCCCGGCCGCCCCGGTACCGCTGACCGAGGACACCGCCGACGCCGAACTCACCTTCCTCGTACGGTCGGCGGAACGCCTCGGACTCCCCGTCGAGCTCCTCGACCTCGGCGAGGCGGCGCGCTCCGGCGTCCACGTACTGCTCGCCCGCTCCGGCGAGCGCTGGGCCGTGGGCGCCGCCCCGGACCGGCGGACGTCGGCGCTGGCCGCGCTGCGGGACCTGCTGGGCGCCGTCCAGTACGAGCGGGACGACGCCGCTCCCGGCGGGCCCGCCGACACCGGTGACCCCCTCCTGGCCGACCTCGACGCCCGCACCCTCACCACCGCGCCCGCCGCCCCGACCACCGGGCAGGACCCGGCCGCCGCCGACTGGCCGGAGGTGCTGGACCGGCTGCGGGCGGCGGGCCGCGACGCCTACGTCGTCCCCACCGGGACCCCGGACCTCGCCTCGGCCGGACTCCACACCGCCAGAGTGCTGCTGACCACCGCCCAGGAGCCGGGCGATGACCACTGACCGGCCCACGACCTGCGACCCCGCGCTCACCGGCGCCCTCGG
Source organism: Streptomyces sp. WAC03905 (assembly GCF_057371075.1). Taxonomy (NCBI): domain Bacteria; kingdom Bacillati; phylum Actinomycetota; class Actinomycetes; order Kitasatosporales; family Streptomycetaceae; genus Streptomyces; species Streptomyces sp. WAC03905. The sequence goes on along the minus strand of NZ_JBXYDZ010000003.1, from coordinate 607,450 downwards.
CGCCGCCGCGGCGTCCCGCTTCACCGCACGGCTGGGCCGCGCCCTCGCCGCCCTCGGCGGGCCCCCCGTCACGCTCGCCCCCCTCGGCACCGGCGACGCCTTCGCCCGACCCGTGCCCGAGAGCACCCCCGGCGAGGCCGTACCCGTGCACCTGTACGGCCACCAGGCGGTCGTCGGACCACCCGGCGGCTGCGCCCGCTGCCTGGAACGCCGCTGGCAGGCCGTGCGGTCCGTCGCGCTCCGGGACGCCCTCGAACTCGGCGGCGGCACCCGCGCCGCGGGCGAGTGGCCGTACGCGCACCCCTTCGCCGCCGACGCCCTGGCCGCGCTGATCACCGCCGCCCGGGAACCCCGCGGCCCCGGGCCCGGCGCTGTCTTCCCCGACGTGCGGCTGCTGGACCTGCGCACCGGCCTCGTACGCCGCTACCCACTGGTTCCCGACCCGGAGTGCCCGCTGTGCGCCACCCCGGCCGAGGACACCGCCGACGCGGCCGTGCCCGACCTCGCGCCCGCGCCGAAACACCGGCCCGGGGTGTTCCGCACCCGGCCCGTCGAGTCGTACGGGATCGACGTGGCGGCCTTCGCGAACCCGCTGTGCGGGGCGCTCGGCCCGTCCCTCGTCCAGGACGTCTCCTCCACCTCCACCTCCGCGACCATCGGCTGCTTCTCCATGCGTTCGGGCGCGTACCTGCGCGAGACGTTCTGGGGCGGCCACACGGACTCCTTCGCGCGCAGCGCGCACGTCGGCGTCCTGGAGGGACTGGAGCGCTGTGCCGGGATGCGGGCCCGCGCCCGCACGACGAGCGTCACCGGCTCCCTCAGGCGGTTCGGCGCCGACGCGGTCGACCCGCGGCGGACCGGCCTCTACAGCGAGGCCTTCCACCGGGACAACCCGCGCGTACGCCCCTTCGACCCGGACCGGGAGATCGCCTGGGTATGGGGCTGGTCGCTGCGCGACCGGGTGCCCCGCCTGGTCCCGGAGATCCTGACGTACTACCACGCCCCCGGCCTGGAGAACCGGTTCGTCCAGGAGAGCTCCAACGGCTGTGCCTCCGGGGGCAGTACGGCCGAGGCCGCCTACTTCGGCCTGATGGAGGTGATCGAGCGCGACGCCTTCCTGCTCACCTGGTACGGGCGGCAGCCGCTGCCCGAGATCGACCCGGCCAGCAGCTCCCGGGCCCCGACCCGGGCGATGGTCGACCGGCTGGCGATGTACGGCTACCGGGCCCGGTTCTTCGACACCCGCATCACCTTCCCCGTCCCCGTGGTGACGGCGGTCGCCGAACGCTTCGACGGCGGCCCGGGCCGCATGTGCTTCGGCGCCGGCGCCGGCCTCGACCCGGAGGCCGCGCTGGCCTCGGCGCTGTGCGAGATCGCCACGGACGCGGTCAACCTGCCCGGACGCACCGAGCGCGACGAGGCCCGGCTGCGCGCCATGGCGGCCGACTTCGACCTGGTCACGGCGCTGCACGACCATCCGCTCGTCTACGGGGTGCCGGAGATGGGCGCGCACGCGGACTTCCTGCTGCGCGGGCCCGGCCGTGAACGACCCCGCGCCGTCGCCGATCTGGAGTGGCCCGACGCGTGGGGCGCGCCCGCCTCCGACGACGTGCGCACCGACCTGGAGCGGTGCGTGTCGGCGGTCGCCGCCGAGGGCTTCGACGTCGTGGTCGTCGACCAGACGATGCCCGAGCAGCGGGCCCTCGGACTGCACACCGTGAGCGTGCTCGTCCCCGGCCTGCTCCCCATCGACTTCGGATGGTCCCGCCAGCGGGCGCTCGGCATGCCGCGGATGCGGACCGGCCTGTTCGCCGCCGGGCTGCGCGAGCGCCCGCTGGAGCCCGGCGACCTGAACCCGGCGCCCCACCCCTTCCCCTGACCGGCCACCGCCGGCGTCCGCCCCGAACGCAGGAGGACCCATGGGCCACGCCCATGTCTACGCCCACCAGATCATGCACCGCGGCCGGGTGCCGATGGAGCCCGCCGACTTCGTCCCCGACTGGGCGGACCGGCCCCGCAAGGCGAAGTTCCACCCGGACGCCGAGACCTTCCCCCTGCCCCCGTCACCGGCCGGGCCCCCGAACGGGGAGCCGGCGCGGCCCGCGCCCGGATTCACCCTGCCGCTGCTGTCCGGGATGCTGAGGGACTCGTACGGGCTGACCGGCCGCCGCCTCGCGGTCCAGGCCAACACCGACCTGGCGGCGCTGCCGCACTACACCCACGCCAACTGGTCGCGGGGCACCGCCTCGGGCGGCGGTCTCTACCCGGTGGCCGTCCACTGGGCGGCCGGCCCGGGCGGCCCGCTCACCCCCGGCCTCTACCACTACGCGCCGCACCAGCACGGGCTGCGCCGGCTCCTGACCGGCGACGTCACCGGCGACGTCCGCGCGGCACTCGGCACGGGCACGGGCGCCGCCGGGCGGGCGACGCAGTACCTCGTCCTCAGCGTCAAGTACTGGCAGAACGCCTTCAAGTACAACAGCTTCTCCTTCCACGCCGTCAGCATGGACGTGGGCGCGCTCGTGCAGACCTGGCGGCTGTGGGCCGCGCAGTACGGGCTGCGGACCGACCCGCTGCTGTGGTTCGACGAGGAGCGCCTGGCCCGACTGCTGGGCGTGGCCGCCGAAGAGGAGGGCGTCTTCGCCGTCGTCCCGCTGTCCTGGCAGGGCGTGCCGTCCGCCGACGGCGGTGCCACGGGCGCCACCGCGCGCCACCGGGACGTCGAACGCTCCCGCCGCGTCATCGAGTTCGAGACCCTCCGCCGCATCCACCGGGCCACCGTCGGGCGGGCCGCCGACCGCCCTGAGCCCGGCGCGCTGGACGCGGCGGCCGCCCGGCCGCCGCGCGGCGCCGATCCGCTGCCGCTGCCCCTTCCCGTCGCACCGAAGGCCGGCACCGGCCGCGCCCTGCGTGAACGCCGCAGCAGCTTCGGCCGCTTCTGCGCCTCCCGCCCGGTCACGGCCGGGCAGCTCGCCGCCGCGCTGGCCGACTGCGCGGCCACCCGCTACGGCACCGAGGCCGAGCGCCCGGACGGCCCCTCCCTGACCTCGCTGTACGCCTTCGTCAACCACGTCGAGGGCATCGCGCCCGGCGCGTACGCCTACGACCCGGCCGCCCACACCCTGCGCCTCGTCAAGGCGGGACCGCCCGGCCCCTTCCTCCAGCGCACCTACTTCCTGTCCAACTACAACCTGGAGCAGGCCGGAGCGGTCCTCGTCCCGACGCTCCGCACCACCGCCGTCCTGGACGCCGTCGGCGACCGCGGCTACCGGCTTATGGGCGGTGCCGTGGGCGCCGTCGCGCAGACCTTCTGCACGACGGCCGCCGCTCTGGGCCTGGGCGCCGGGGTCGCCCTCGGCTTCGACAACATCTCCTACGTCGAGGAACTGGGCCTGACCGGCACCGACGAGGCACCCCTGCTCATCATGCTGCTCGGCCACGAACGCCCCCGGCCGGCCGACTTCCGCCACGAGATCGCCTGAAGGGGAGCCCCACGATGGACACCACCACCGAGTGGCACGCGGGCGACCGCTTCATGCTGCGCGTCGCGGGACTCGCCCTGTCCGAGGTCGAGGCCCTGCGCGCCGACGGCACCCGCGGCTGGGCCGGGGACGTGCTCACCGCCGAGGCGGGCCTGCGCGAGGGCGCCCGGCGGCTGGAGGACGTACTCCACACGGCCGTCGGCGCCACCGACCCGGCACCGGACGGACCGGGTGCGGCCCAGCGCCGCGCGCTGCTGCGGCTGCGCCGCCAGATCCACAACGACCGGCTGCCGCCCCGGCCCGACGCCTCGACCGAGACCGCCGTCGAGGCGGTGGCCGCCGTGGACGAGTGCGCCGCCGAGCAGCTCGCCGGCTGGCTGCACCGGCGCCGGCTCCTGGACAAGCTGCTGGCGCAGGGCCCGTCCCTGCTCACCGCCGACCTGGCGCGCAACCGGGCCGCCCTGCGCGACCTGGTCGCCGACGAACGCGTGCGGCGGGGACTGCTGCTCGCCTCACCCGTGCTCGCAGCACAGCTCGACGGATACGTCCGCGCCGCAGGGGCCGAGAACGGGCGGACCCGCAAGGCGGAGCGGTCCCTCCTGGCGTACGTGTACCGCACCGCCTGCAAGACCAGCCCCTTCAGCACCCTCACCGCCGTCGCCACCGGCCGCTTCACGGACGCCCCCGGTGCCCTGCGCACGGCCGACGAGTGGAGCAGCCACGTACGCCTCAACGTCGTGGTCCTGGCCCGGCTCGCCGAACTGGTCCTGGCCGACCCGGAGCGCCGCCGGGACCTGCCACTGCGCCTCGCCTCCGGCTGGGGCCACGAGGACGACCGGATCCGCTACGTACGGCGCTCGGTCGCCGCGGGCGACGACGCGGCCGCGGTCACCTTCGACGCGGTCGAGGACCGGCTGTTCTTCCTGCGCCGCAGCGGCACCCTCGACCGGCTCCTGGACCTGTTCGCCGAGCACCCCGAGCCGCTCCACAGGGAACTGGCCGAGTGGCTCGCCGCCGAGCACGCCGCCGGCCCCGAGGAGTGCGAGGCGTACCTCTCCGCCCTCCTCCAGCTCGGCATGGTGCGCGTGCCCCTCCTGGACACCGAAGTCCACAGCCATGACCCGCTGCGCTCCTTCCAGCAGGCGCTGACGTCACTGGAACGGCCCTGGGCCGACCGGCTGGCCGCGCTGCTCGAAGCGCCCGCAGCCGCCCTGGCCGGCTACCCGGCCGCCGGGCACGGGGAACGGGCCGAGCTGTTGCGCGTGCTGCGCGGCGGACTGCGCCGCGCCCAGAAGGAGCTGGGCGCCCCGGACGCGGCCCTGCCGCAGACCCTGCTGTACGAGGACGTCAGCGCCGGCCGTGAGCTGCCCTGCCCGCCGCCCGACTGGACCGCCCTGCGCTCGGTCGAGCGGATCCTGCCCGCCTTCGACCTCACCCTGGCCCAACAGATCACCTTCGAGGGCTTCTTCACCGCGCGGTACGGGGCCGGGGGCCGCTGCGAGGACCTCCTCGGGCTGGTGCACGACTTCCACGAGGACTTCTTCGACCAGTACCTGTCGTTCACCGCCCGCCGCAGGCCTTTCGACGAACGCGGCGAGTACGTCCCGGAGGAGAACTGGCTGGGTCTGCCGGGCATCCGCGCCCTGGACGCGGCCCGCCGCGCGTTCGTCGACCGGATGCGGCGGGCCTGGGCGGGGTACGGCGCGGAGCACGGGCACGACACGGCGGCCGTCCTGCGCCTCGACGCGGCCGACGTCGAGACGGTCGCGGCCGAACTCGCGCCGGTCTCGCCCGGGTTCGCGCCGCGCTGCCACCACCTCCAGCTCGGCCGCGATCCCGCCGACGGCACCCCGCTGACCGTGCTGAACCGCTCGTACGGCGGACTGTCCTTCCCGTTCAGCCGCTTCACCCACGTGTACGACGGGGAGGGCGCGGACCTCTCCGACGCCCTGCGGGCCACGGCGGAGCGGATCACCCCGCCCGGAGCGGTCCTCGCCGAGGTCACCGGCGGCCCCGTCACCACCAACCTCAACCTGCACGGCCGGCTGACCGGATACGAGATCGTCTGCCCCGGGGAGAGCGGCACCCGCCCCCCGGACCGCCTGCTGCACCTGGACGACCTGTACGCCGAGCACGTGCCGACGACCGGACGCGTGGTGCTCCGCTCGCGCCGGCTGGACCGCGAGGTGATCCCCGTCTACCTCGGCTACCTCGTGCCGCTCGCGCTGCCCGCGATCCCGCGCACGCTCCTGCTGCTGTCCCCGTCGTCGATGTCACCGCTCGACGTGTGGGCGGGCGTACCGGAGGGCGCCGCGCACGACCACGTCACCACCCGGCCCCGGGTGGTCCACGGCGACGTCGTGCTCAGCCGCCGCAGCTGGACCACCACCGCCGGCGACCTGCCCGTTCGGGGGGCGCGGGAGGCCGGGCACTTCCTCGACTGGCAACGCTGGCGCCGCGCCCACGGGCTGCCGGAGCAGGTCTTCGCGACCGTGTCGGCAAGTCCCTCGGCCGTCGGGGCCAAACCCAGTCACGTCGACTTCGCGAGTCTCCTGTCGCTCGCGGCGTTCGAGGCACTGCTGCGGGACCCGGCCCACCGGGTCGTCTTCCGCGAGATGCTCCCCGACCCCGCAGGCCTGCACGTGCACTCGGCGCACGGCGCGCACGTCGCCGAACTCGCCGTCGAGACCTTCACCACCACCACCGACCAGGAAGGCGGCACGCGATGTCCGAGATGACCCCGTCCCCCACCGGCGCTCCCGCCGACCCCCGCGGCGCCTGGCAGGCCCTGCACGTCTTCTACGCCGCCAACCCGCAGCCCCTGCTGGTGCAGTGCGTCCGGCCGTTGGTCGCCGGGCTCACCGCCGACGGGCTGCTCGCCGGGCACTTCTTCATCAATTACTGGCTGGAGGGGCCGCACGTACGGCTGCGGCTGCGCCCCGCCACACCACAGGCGGCGACCGAGGTGCGGCGCCGCGCCGAAGAGGCCGTGGCCGCCTTCCTCAGGGCCCGTCCGGCCCTCTACGAGGTCGATTCCGGATTCCTCAACGAGTTCTACAACACCCTCTTCGACATCGAGTTCCCCGGGGGCGACCGCGCCGCCTTCACGGGGCCCGACGGCCGGATGAACCTGCGGCCGAACAATTCGCACTCACGGGAGCCCTACGAGCCCGAATACGGAAAGTACGGCGGGCCCGCCGGCGTCGAACTCGCCGAATGGCATTTCGCCCGCTCCAGCGATCTGGTCATCGACGCGCTGCACCGCATGAACCTGCACCTGCGCACCGTCCTGCTGGGCACCGCGGCCCAGCTGATGATGGTCATGGCGGGCGCGTTCCTGCCGGACCGGGAGGAACTTGCCGGATATCTCGACCGCTACTACGCGTTCTGGCACCAGGCCTTTCCCGGCACCGGCTTCATCGGGTCCGAGGAGTACGACCGGACCTACGGGCGGACCGCACCCGGACTCGGCCGCCGCTTCGCGGCCGTGCGCGGCGCCCTCGCCTCCGGGGAGAGCGACCGCCTCCCCGCCTTCCTCGCCGGGTGGGCGGACCACTGCCACGAGCTGCGGGAGCGCGCCGAGGCGCTCGCCACGGCCGGGGACCTGGTCTTCCGGTCCTGGGACGGCACTCGTGACGAGCGGGTCACGGCCCCGGCCGAGGCCCTGCCGCTGCTGCTCTCCCCGTACATGCACATGACCAACAACCGGCTGCACGTGACCATCCGCGACGAGGCGTACCTGGCGCACCTGCTGGGCCGCGTCCTGCGCGAGGGCGAGGGCGAGGGCGAGGGCGAGAGCGAAGGCGGTGCCGGGGGCGCGGGCGGGGTTCCGGCCGGCGGTACGGCGGTCGGCGCATGACCGGGCTGCTGGACCACCGGCCCGCGCTGCGGCCGGAGGTCCTGCTCTCCCCGCCGCTCCTCGACGGGCCCGCCACCGTCCACCTCGTCAAGGACCCGGTGTCCGGTGCCTCGTTCGAGATCGGCCCCAAGGAGCACTTCCTCGTCTCCCGGCTGGACGGCACCCGCAGCCTCGCGGAGATCGGCACCGCATACGGCCGCGCCTTCGGCCGGCGGCTCGGCGAAGGCAACTGGCAGCAGCTCCTCGCCCTCCTCGGCAGCAGGCAGCTGCTCGCCGGCGGCCCGCCACCACCGCCGCCGGCCCCGCCCGGGCGGCCGCTGCGCGGCGGCGTGCTGCGCGGCACGCTGCGCCTGGTCGCGGACGCCGACGCCACGACGGCCCGTCTGCACCGCGCGCTGCGCCCGCTGCTGCACCCGGCGGTGCTCGGCGCACTGCTGGTGGGCTGCCTCGCCATGGAGGCCGCCCTCGCCGCGTCGCTCGGTGAACTCCTGCCCGCCTTCGGGTGGTTGCTGCGCCACCCGGTGCCGCTGCTGGCCGTGGCGACCCTGATGTGGCTCAGCACCGCCCTGCACGAGTTCGCGCACGGCGTGGCCGCCCGCCACGTGGGCGGGACCGTCGGCGAGATCGGCCTGCGCTGGCGGCTGCCCGTCGCCATCATGTACTGCACCGTCGACAACTACCGCTTCCTGCGGCGGCGCCGGCACCAGCTGGCGGTGGCCGCCGCGGGAGCCTTCGCCAACCTGCTGTTCCTGCTGCCGTTCGCCGCCTGGTGGGCGGCGCTGCCCCCGGGCGACGACCCCACCCGGCGCACGCTCGCCGCGCTGCTGCTCATCGGCAGCGCCCAGGCGCTCGTCAACCTCGTTCCGCTGCCCCCGCTGGACGGCTACACGATGCTCGGCCACGGCCTGCGCGTCACACGCCTGGCACCCGCCAGTTCGGGGTATCTCCGCCTGCGGATGCGCGACCGGACGGCCGCTGCCGCGTACCCGCCGCGCGCCCGGAGGCTCTACCTCGGATACGCCTTCGGCTCGGCCGTCCTCGTCCTGCTGCTGGCGGCCGGCCTCACGGGAGCCGTCTGGTACGCCATCGCCTGAACCCACCCCAGCCCGAACCACCCGTACGAGACACAGAGGGACGCACGACCCATGACGACAGACAGCACCCAGCCGCCCGACTCCCCGGCCATCGCCGTCAGGGACGTCCACAAACGCTACGGCGACCGACGGGCGGTCGACGGGGTCTCCCTCGACGTCCGCCGCGGCGAGTTCTTCGGGCTCCTCGGCCCCAACGGGGCGGGCAAGACCACCCTCATCGAGATCATGGAGGGGCTGCGGCAGGCCGACGGCGGCACGGTCAGCGTCCTCGGCGGGAGCCCCTGGCCCCGCAACACCGCCCTGCTGCCCCGGATGGGCGTACAGACCCAGGCCTCCGCCTTCTTCGTACGCCAGAGCGCGCGCGAGCACCTCGCCACCGTGGCCGGCCTGTACCGCCGCGACCCGGCGGCGGCGGACCGCACGCTGGAGAGCGTCGGCCTCACCGAGCAGCGCGACGTCATGGTGGAGAACCTCTCCGGTGGCCAGCGCCAGCGCCTGGCCATCGCCTCCGCCCTCGTCCACGAACCGGAGCTGATCTTCCTGGACGAGCCGACGGCCGCCCTGGACCCGCAGGCCCGGCGCGACCTGTGGGAGGTGCTGCGCGCCCTCAAGAGCCAGGGCCGCACCATCGTCTACACCACCCACCACCTCGACGAGGCCGAGGCGCTCTGCGACCGCGTCGCCATCCTCGTCGACGGCCGGATCGCCGCCCTCGACTCCCCGCACCGGCTGGTCACCGCGGCCGGAGCGCCCGCGCGCCTGCTGCTGCCCGTCGGGCGGCTGGGTATCGAGGAGGCCGCGGAGCTGCCCGGGGTGGACCGCGCCGTCCTGCAGGGCGGCTCCCTCGTCCTGGAGACCGCGACACCCGGCAAGGTGCTCCAGGCCGTCGACGCCCTCACCGGGCTGGACGGGGTCATGACCCGCACGGCCACCCTGGAGGACGTCTACCTCGAACTCACCGGCACCGCACACACCGCGGCCGGATCCGCCGGCACCGCGCACATCGGCCCGCAGGCCGGCCCCCACACGCAGACGGAGCACCAGGCATGAGCGCGTACACGGCCCTGACCGCCGCCGGATACCGGGCACAGGTCCGGGACAAGGCCACCCTCTTCTTCACCTTCGCCTTCCCGCTGCTCTTCCTGGTCGTCTTCGGCCTGATCTTCAGCGGCCAGGACGTCGAGGAGACCGGCCGCCCCTACATCTCGTACATCGCACCGGGAGTGATGTCCTGGGGCGTCGCCAACGCAGCCGTCTTCGGCATCGCCTTCACCCTCATGCAGTGGCGCCGCGACGACCTGCTGCGGCTGATCCGGCTGACCCCGACCCCGCTGACGACCGTGCTCGCCTCCCGCTACGTCCTGGCCCTCGCCGTGGGCGTCGTACAGGCGGCGGTGTTCGTCGCGGTGGCCGTGCTCCCCGGTTTCGGCCTGGCCCTGGACGGACGCTGGCCGCTCGTGCTGCCCGCCCTCGTCCTCGGCATCACGGCCTTCCTCGCCATCGGCGTCATCGTCGGCACCTACGCCGACACCCCGGAGGCCGTCGCCGCCATCGCCAACTGCCTCATGGTGCCCATGGCGTTCCTGTCCGGCTCGTTCCTCCCGCTCGACATGATGCCGTCCTGGCTGCAGTCGGTCTCCCGCGTCCTGCCGCTGCGCTACCTCAACGACGCCGCGACCGGCGCCCTCACCGGCACCGGCTCCCTCGCCACCATCGGCACCGGCTGCGCGGCCCTCCTCGGCTTCGCCCTCCTCTTCGGCGCGATCGGCCTCAGGACCTTCCGCTGGAGCAACCGGACATGAACACGCCCCCGCCCCGTCCGGCCGCCCCCGACGGAACGCCCCTCGAAGCCGCCCGGCGCGACCTCGCCCGGGCGCTGGAGCCGCTCGGCGCCGTCGTGGTGACCCTGGGCGTGCACGACGCCCTGGGGCCGCGCGCCGCCGACCCGTTCGCCGCCGTCCGGCCGACGGCCCGCGTCCACCTCAGCGCGCGGGAGGTCCTCGTCGGCCCCTGGGGCGGCGACGGCAGCGCACCGGCCTGCGGCCAGTGCCTGGCCATGCGCCGCCAGCGGCTGCGCAGCCGCAGCGAGCGCGACGCACTGGAGACGGGCAGCCGGCCCGGCACGCCCACCGGCCCCGAATGGCCCCGCCTGCCCCCGTACGTGCACGACGCGGTGTACGCGCTGCACGAGGCCGTCCACGGCGGACGGGTCACCGCCCCCGGCGGGAACGCCGCCGACCGGGCCCTGCCCCAGGTGTCCCGGCTGGACCTGGGGACGCTGCGGACCCGGACCCACCCGCTGGCGGCCGACCCGCTGTGCCCGGACTGCGGACCGCGCGGCACCGACGCGCCACGGCCCTTCACACCCGCCTCCAGGCCCAAGCCCGACCCCGGCGCACAGCGGCTGCGCGCCGCGTCCTCCTACCCGATGCCGTACGCGGCCCTCGCCAACCCGGTCACAGGGGTGCTCGGCGGCGGCACCTGGCAGAACGTCACCTCACCGACCACCGCGCCCGTCGCCGGGAGCGTCTTCATGCGCGGCTACGCCGGACTCACGGACGTCACCTGGAGCGGCCAGGCCAACAGCTTCACCGCCAGCCGCGACCTCGCCCACCTCGAAGGCCTGGAACGCTACGCCGGCACCCACCGCCGCACCGGCAGCACCCTGCTCACCGCCTCGTACGCGGAACTGGGGGAGCGCGCCCTGGATCCCGCCGCCTGCGGCTTCTACGCGCCCGAGACCTACCGGGACGACCCCCTCGTGGACCCCTTCGACCCCGAGCGGCCCATCCCGTGGGTGTACGGACACTCCCTGCGCGACGACCGTCCCGTGCTGGTCCCGGCCCGGCTGGTGCACTACAGCGCCGGCGTGGCCGCCGACAACTTCGTCTTCGAGTGCTCCAACGGCTGCGCCATCGGCAGCTGCCCGGAGGAGGCGCTCCTCGGCGCCCTGCTCGAACTCGTCGAGCGGGACGCCTTCCTGCTCGCCTGGTACGGCGGCCTGCGGCTCACCGAGATCGACCTGGCGAGCGTACCGGGGACCGCGGTGCGCACGATGGCCGACCGGGCGGCGCTCCAGGGGTACGACGTGCACGCCTTCGACAACCGCGTCGACCTGGCGGTGCCGGTGGTGACCGGTCTCGCCGTCCGGCGCGACGGCGGCCCCGGGCTGTTCTCCTTCGGCGCGGGCGCCTCCCTCGACCCGGCGACCGCCGTGGAGGCCGCCCTGTCGGAGGTGCTCACCTACATCCCCCACCTGCCCCGGCAGGTCGAGGAACGCCGCGGCGAACTGAAGGCGATGGCAACCGACTTCGGGAAGGTCCTGCACCTGAAGGACCACGCCCAGCTGTACGGGCTGCCGGCGATGGCGCGGCACGTCCGGCCCTACCTCGACCCCGTCGCCGTACGGCCGATGGACGAGGTCTACCGCTCCTGGACGGACCACGGACGGCCCCGGACCGGAGATCTCCGGGACGATCTGCTCTGCGTGGTCGACGAGTTGGTGCGCGCCGGCCACGACGTCGTCGTCGTCGACCAGACCACCCCCGAACAGCGCCGGATCGGGCTGCACACGGTCTGCGCGGTGGTGCCGGGACTGCTGCCCATCGACTTCGGCTGGTCCCGCCGGCGCGCCCCCCGCCTGCCGCGGCTGCGCACCGCGCCCCGCAGGGCGGGGATGCGAGCCGCCGACCTCACCGACGCCGAGGTCCGCCACGTCCCGCACCCCTTCCCCTAGGCCCTGTCGTCAAAGTTGCACCTGGCCCGCGGCGCCCGGCACCGCACCTCGCCGCGTTGTCGGGGCGCCCACGTACGTCCAGTACTCGGGCGCCCCTCCGCCTTGCGATGCACGGCACCGGACACCGCGGGCCTGACCGGCGCCACTTTGACGACAGGACCCAGCGGGTGTCGTACGGACGGACGCCCCGGCCCCCGCACGCGCGGGGATCCGGGGCGTCCTGGCGTCCGCGGCCCGACGGGTCAGGCGGAGCAGGAGGTGGTGCTGGTGGTCGAGGAACACGTCGAGGTGGAGCTGCAGCTCGTGGAACCGGCGAGCACGACCTCGCTGGCGTCCGAGTAGTCGGAGATCTCGAAGGTCTCGGACTCCAGCTCCAGGATCTCGTCCGCGAGCGAGGCGAGGGGCGACTTCTCCATGGTGACTCCTTCTGACGGTCCGGTGAGGGGACGGCGCCGGGCTGCGCCGCGCCTGCCACCATCAGACCCGGTGCCGCCGTCACCGGACCCGTCGTCCCTCTGACACTCCGCTGACACGAGGTGTCAGCGCCCTGTCGCGACCGCCTCCGCACCGACGGCCGATCATGACTCGCATGACCGGCCCCGCACCCGCCCCGCTCGCCCGGCTCGACGCGCACCTGCGCGACCTGACGGCCTTCTACCTGGAGCTGCACCGCGACCCGGAGCTGTCGGGGGCGGAACGGCGCACGGCGGACCGCTTCGCCGGCCGGCTGGAGTCGGCGGGGTACGCGACGACGCGGGGCATCGGCGGACACGGCGTGGCGGGCGTGCTGCGCAACGGGGACGGGCCCACCGTCCTGCTGCGGGCCGAACTGGACGCGCTGCCGCTGCGCGAGACGACCGGGCTGCCGTACGCCGCCACCGGGGAGGCGGCGCACGCCTGCGGGCACGATCTGCACCTGGCCGCGGCGACGGGCGCCGCCCTGCTGCTGGCGCGGACGCCGCAGGCCTGGCGCGGCACCCTTGTGGTGGCCGGGCAGCCGGCCGAGGAGACGCTGGAGGGGGCCCGGGCCATGCTGGCCGACGGCCTCTACCGGCGGTGCGGCCGCCCCGACGACGTCCTGGCCCAGCACGCGGCGCCGCTCCCGGCGGGGATGGTCGCGCACGCGTACGGGCCCGTGACGGCGGGCAGCGTCACCCTCCGGGCCGTGGTGCACGGCCGGGGCGGCCACGCGGGCGCCCCGCACCTCGCCGTGGATCCGGTGGTGGCGGCCGCGCACGTGGTGACCAGGCTCCAGACGGTGGTGGCCCGGGAGACCGCCCCGGCGGACCAGGTGGCGGTGACCGTCGGCTCCTTCCGGGCGGGAGAGCGGGCGAACGTCGTCCCGGACCGCGCCGAACTGGGCATCACGGTACGGGCGGTGAGCGAGGCCTCGCTGGCCCGGGCGGCCGCGGCCGTGGAGCGGATCGTGCGCGCCGAGTGCGCCGCAGCGGCCTGCCCCCGGGAACCGGAGATCGTGCGGCTGTCCGCCTCCCCCGTCACCCACCCGGATCCGCGGCTGACGGCGGCCGTACGGGACGCGCACGCGGCCGAGTTCGGGGCGGAGCGGGTGGCGATGTGGCCGCCCTCGCTGGCGACGGAGGACTTCGCCCTGTTCGGCGACGCGGGGACGGACGTGCACGGCGAGCGCGGCATCCGGCTCGGCTACTGGATGGTGGGCACGGTCGGCCCGGCCGCCTGGTCCCGCGCGCCGGGCACGACCGCGGCGCAGAAGATGGCGGCCCTCCCGGCCAACCACGCACCGGACTTCGCCCCCGACGCGCGCACCGCCCTGCCGGCCGCCGTCCGCGCCCTGACCGTCGCGGCCCTCGCCCGCCTGGGCTCCCCCTGAACCGATCACGCCCCAGGCGGTGGAACCGAAGGCTCCGGTCCGCTCGTCCCAGCCCTCGTACCACCTGCAGACTTGGAGAACCGTCCCACCATGGCAACACCGCACCACCCGGCCGGACCCGCTGCCGTGACCGGCAGCCCGTACGCCGCCCCCGCAGACCGGGCCGCCCCGCCGGTCTGCCGCGCCTGTGGCGGCCGTACCGCGCTCGACCTCAAGGTCCGGGCCCACACCGGCTTCCTCATCATGATGAGGTTCGAGCACCTCGACGGACCGTTCTGCCGGGACTGCGGCCTGGCCGTCGTCCGGCAGATGACCTACCGGAGCCTCATCGTCGGCTGGTGGGGACCGCTCTCCCTGGTGATCCTCAACCCGCTCACCCTCGTGTGGAACCTCGTCGCCCACCTCAAGTACCGCGCGCTCGAACCCTCGACGCCCCTCCCGGGCCGCACCCACCTCGACACGGGCCCGCCCGTCCTGCGGCGGCCGCTCGCCTACGTGACCCTGATCCCCCTGGCGTGGGCCGGGTGGGTCGTCACCCAGATCGTGTCCCATTCCACGTGACCGGGCGCCCGCGCGGGCACTGGCGGTCAGCGGCCGGCCTTGTTCCCGGCCGCGTTCACCGCGGCGCCGTTGCGGGCGCGGATCGGGTCCAGCGTGCCGAGGTGCCGCGCGATGAGCGCGGTCTGGAGCCCGGACTCCTCCTTGAACCACACGTCGACCAGACCGGTCTGCGTCTTGCAGTCGACCTCGGCGACGGCGACGGCGATCTCCTCGGCGGAGGGCCGGCCCTCGACGTGGGGCACCCGGTTCGCGGCGTCGAACGGCGTCGCGAGGCCCTTGTGGCCCTTGCCGTCCATGCACTGCGACCACGCGGCCAGGGCCTTCGTCACGGCCGGCAGCTTCATCGACTCGGTGAAGGAGTTGCCGTTCAGCTCGGCGACGAACGTGAGGTCGTCCTGCGTGGGCTTCGCGATCTGCCGGGCCGCCCACTGGGTGCAGCCGCCCTCGTGGAGCTTCTTGCCGTTGTACGTGTCGCGGGCGCGCTCGGGGCTCTGCTGCGGAGCGCCCTTCGCGGCGGCGGGCAGCTTGTGGCCGGTCAGGACCTCGAACTCGGCCGGCTCCAGCTCCGGGACCTTCTGCCGGACCGGCTCGGTGGTCTCGTCGGGCAGCCCGTACCCGTAGGCGGCCGCCGCCTCCCGGTCGGTGAGGCCGTAACGGCGCTCCATGTTCGCGTCGTTGTCGCTGGGCGGCGGGTTCGTGCCCTCCACCGGCAGCCGGACCGGGAGACCGTAGTCGGCCATGCACCGCTCCTGGAGCTGCCGTACGGCCCCGTCGAGGACGACCGTCTCCTCGAAGGTCTGCATGTAGGTCTCCAGCGGGAGCGTCAGTCCCCGGGCCAGACCGCGCTCCGGGGTGGCCCCGGGCCACTTCGCCCGGTCGACCAGGGGCCGGTCCCCGGCCACGGGCTCCGCCGAGGTGACGGACGGCGTGCCGCCGCCGGTGCAGGCGGTCAGCAGGCTGGTGGCCGCGACCACCACGATCGCGGCGGCGGATGCGCGCTGGTTGAACTTCACGGTCACGGCTTCCTTTTCGAAGGGGGAGGGGCGTGCTGCGGGCGGCGGGCGGATCAGGCGAAGTGCTGGGAGGCGTTCTCGTTCTTCAGCGCGGAGATCAGGTTCGACCAGGGGCAGCTGCCGTAGGGCTCCCGCTTCTGGAAGTACTGGGAGGTGCCGCCGTAACCGGAATTGAAGTAGACGCGGTAGGCGTCGGTGCCCGAGCAGTTCTGCACCGAGGCGGCGTTGTTCTTCACGTACTGCCAGGAGCCCGTTCCGCTGCCGTTGAAGACGTACCGGAAGGTGGTGAGCGTGGAACCCTGGTACTGGCTGGTTCCCGTGTAGTCGCTGACGTTGCCGTAGAACTGGGCCCAACTGGAGGTGTAGGAACCGTTCTTGACGGCCAGTTCCTTGGAGTTGTAGAAGAGCATCAGCAGGGGCTCGTTAGCGCAGTTGATCCAGGTCACGTCGCAGTTCGAGGTGACCTTGTGCTCGGCCGCGTACGCGCCGGTGGCGGTGGCGGCCACCAGCGCCGTGGCCGCGGTCACCGTGGCGAGCGCGGCGCCCAGGCGGGCGCGGGAGGTCTTCTTCATGTGCGGGGAGCCTTTCGTGTCCGGGGCGGGGGCGGCGCGCCCCGCACCCGCGGGTGCGGGAGGCGCGCCGTTCGCCGTCGGTCGTCGGGGGTGCCGGGAGCCGGCTCAGAACCTGACGACGAAGTTGTTGACCGTGCCGGTGCTGCCGGTGATGACGTCGTCGACGCGGAGCTTCCACCAGCCGTTGACCGGCAGGTCGGTCGCGTTGACCGTGTAGGTCTTCTTGAAGACGCCCGTCCCGGTGGAGTTGCCGTTCGTACCGGCCGGCTTCAGGGGGTGGAGGGAACCGTCCGGGGCGATCAGGTCCATCTTGAGGTTGGACAGGGCCTGGTGCTCGACGTGCACGAACACCTGGAGGTTGTCGGATCCGACACCGGACAGGCCGTCGGCCTTGGTCCAGATCTCCGTGTAGTTCTTGTCCGGGACCGCCTTCACGGTCTGGTTCTCGTACGAGGGGAAGCCGAGCGACCAGCCCTTGAGGTCCCCGGTGGAACCACCGGCCGAGTCGGTGACCTTCAGCGTCCACGTGCCGTTCGCGGTCGCGTCGGTGGCGTCCACGCCGTACGTGGTCTGGAGGGTGCCGCCGGCCTCGGAGCCGTACGGCTTGAGGGTGAAGGACCGGTTGTCGGGGCTGGTGAGGACGAGCCGCAGATCACCGATCCTGGTGTGGGTGAGGTTCGTGTACACCTGGAGCGGGCCGGAGGCGTTGCCGGGGATCTCGGAGACGTTGATGGTCGAGGAGAGGGTACCGGTGTCGGGGATGACCTGGCTGGTGGTCTTCTCGAACGGCGTCGGGAAGATCAGCGACCAGGTGGTCAGCTTGCCCGCGTCGCCGTCGTCGGTGTCGGTCATCCGCAGCTTCCACTCGCCGTTGGCGGGCGAGTCGGAGGCGTCCACGGCGAACTGCGCGATGATGTTGTCGGCGCCGTCGGAGGCGCTGGCGTTCTTGAGCAGGTACGTCTTGCCGGTGGGCGAGAGGAGTTCCAGCTTGATGTCGCCGCGGTAGGCGTGGGTGATGTTGACCGACGCGGTGAGGTTCTTCGGCGCGTTGCCCGGGTATTCGGTCACGGTCACCGGCGAGACGACCGGGGTGCCGGGCGTGCCCGCCCCGGTGGGGGCGTCGGGGATGTTCACGTCGAGGTCGTTGTCGACCTGGAAGGAACGCGGCTTCTTGTCCGCCTCGGGCTTCGGCTCGATCGCCGTGACGGCCTTGCCGAGGTCGATGCGGGGTGTGCTCGTACCGGTGTAGGTGACCGAGGCGGCGCTGGTGGCCAGGAGCGAGACCAGGCTGTCGATGCCCTCGGTGGGGTAGGTCTGCTTCAGCACGGCGAGGGCGCCGGCCACGTGCGGGGCGGCCATCGAGGTGCCGTTCTTGGCGGCGTAGGTGTTGCCGGGCACGGAGGAGACGATCGAGGTGCCGGGGGCGAACAGGTCCAGCAGCGGGCCGCGGTTGCTGAAGGTGGAGACCTGGTCGTCGTCGGTGGTGGAGCCCACCGTGACGGCGGAGGACACGCAGCCGGGGGCGCTGACGGCGTCGGTGTAGCCGTTGTTGCCGGCCGCGACGACGGTGGCGACGTTCTCCGCGAGCAGGCTGTCGATGATCGGCTTGCGCGGGTCGGCGGCGCAGGCCGTCGTCCAGCGTCCGCCGCCCAGGCTCATGTTGGCGGCGACGATGTTGGTGCCGGCCTTCTTCAGCGCGTGGACCTTCTCCAGTCCCTTGATCTGGGAGCTGGTGAAGCTGAGTACGCACGGGCTGGCTCCGGCGCCGCAGTACTCGTCCGACTCGAACTTCGAGAACACCTGGACGGCGACGATGTCCGCGCCGGGGGCGACGCCGCGGGTGGGCGCCCCGCTGATGCCGGCGCCGTTGCCGGCGGCGATGCCGGCGACGTGCGTCCCGTGGGAGCACGCGGCGCCCAGGGTGGCGCAGGCGCCCGCCTCGGCGTCGGCGCTGCCGGTACCCGCCTGTTCGGCACTGCCGTTCGGGCAGAGGCTGGTGGCGCCGTAGCTCTCGTCGTTGACGGAGAAGCAGGCCTCGGACTTGACCCGGCCCGACAGGAACGGGTGCCTGGTGGCCACGCCGGTGTCGAGCACCGCCACGGCCGTGCCGGCGCCGGTCTTCCCGGCGGCGGCGGCCTTGTCGCTGCCGATCTTGACGGTGGACTCGTTCAGCGTCGGCGGGACGGGGACGTCCTCGGTGACACTGAGGACGCCCGGCTTGGAGTTCAGTGCGTCAAGACCCGCGCGGTTCACGCGGAGGGTGACCATCGGCAGGGTGTCGTACGACACGAGGGTCTGGCCCGCCTGGGACGCCGAGGCCAGGTCCGTGCGCTGGTCGGTGACGACGTTGACGCGGACGGTGCCGCCGCTCGCCGTCTCGTCGAGGAGCGGCGGGTCGACCGGGCCGGTCGGCGCCGCGGCGGCCGGGCTGGTGCCGACCAGTGGGTTGGCGGGCGCCGGTATCGCGGTGAGCACCAGGGCCGCCGCGGTGGCGGTCACCACGGCCCATACGGGTCTTTTCACTTACTGCTCCAGCTGGTGAAGGGGGTTTCGGGCGCGCGAAAGGGGGCCGGGCAGCGAAGCTTTCTCGTTGCCGGGCCCCCTCGTGTCCAACGGGGCCGGGACGGCTGACGGATCAGGTGGCGTCAGCACCGTTCTTGGGGCGTCCGAAGTAGAAGACGGCCGTGTAGTACGTGTAGGCGGTCGACCGGCAGGCACCCTTCCAGAAGTAGGCAGGGCAGGTGTTGTTGTAGAGGATGTTGTAGAACGCGACATCGACGGAAATGCCCTTGTTGCGGTCCAGGTAGTAGCTGTAGCCCTTGTAGCTGTTGCCGATGGTGCCGTAGCCGTAGTCGTGCGAGTCACAGGCGGCACGGAAGTCCCAGCCTCCGGGCTTGTCCGAGGCGCTCGTGCAGTGGTCGCCGTTGATGCCGATCACCCATGCCTTGGTGGGCGTCTGCTTCCAGTACGGGTTCTTCCAGCCGTAGTGCGCGACCTTCGTGGCGCAGCCGCTGTACTGGTACCACATCCACGACACGGCGGTGGAGCAGTAACGCGGGTACGCCTGCGGGTCGGTGATCTCCGAGCCGCGGAAGTCCGAGGCGGCCGGGGTGATGCCGTCGCCCTGGGAGATGCTGGGCGCACCGCTCATCGCGCTGCCCGCCACCGGGACGGTGCCCGTGGTCTCCTGCGCCTGCGGGGCCACGGCGTCACCGGAGAAGGTCAGCTCCCAGCGGGCGCCGTTGTCGGAGGTGGCGGTCGCGACGCGGTCGCTGCCGTCGTAGGTGTAGGCGTTGAGCTCGCTGCCCTCGGCCGGGTTGGTGACCTTCCGCAGCAGGCCGGAGGTGTCGTAGGAGTAGCGGGCCAGCGTCGACACGGTCTGGTCGACGGTGAGGGTGATGTCCTTCACCTGGCCGTTCACATCGCCGAGGGCGCTGCCGGACGCGGTGGTGGCGGTGGCGTAGTTGACCTTGAGGGACTGCGCCGGGGTCTCCCCGCGGGCGGGCTCCTTGACGGTGGAGACGCGGCCCACGGCGTCGTAGGCGACCGTGGACTGCTTGAACGCCTTGCTGCCGACCGCGGTGACGCGCCAGTTGTCGCCGGTGCCGCCGACCTGCTTCCAGGTGAAGGAGGTCTTCAGGTCGGCCGCGGGGATCGGGTTGCCCGACTGGTCGACCGGGGCCTGGTCACCGGACTCGACGGCGGTCAGGTTGACGTTCAGGGTCTCCACGACGGTCGTCTTCAGCGTGCCCGCGAGGTCGTCCCACGTGATGCTCTCGACCACGGTCGAGCCGTCGGACGCCTTGTAGGTGTTGGCGCTGCCGCCGTTGGGGCCGGCGACCGAGTCGGTCAGGTCGTAGCGGGTGGACTCGTTGGTGTCCAGGTACGTCGTGGTGATCGCACCGTTGCCCGTCGCCAGCTTCCGGTTGAGCTGCCCGCCGAGGAACTCGGCCTCCCAGCTGGGTCCGAACACCCCGAGGTCGGATCGGGTGGTGGGGGCGTCCTGGGCCTGCGAGACGCCCTGGGCCTGACCGACGATCGTGTGGGAGCGGCCCATGAGGCCCGCGGGCACGTCGTTCTCGGCGATCTGGTAGCTGTTGCTCTCGGACACGTACATGCCCGGGCCGATGTTCTGGATCTCGCCCTGGGCTAGGGGCTGCGTGGGGACCTCGGTGGCCGAGGCCATCTGCTGCGGCAGCAGCAGGGCCAGGGACACGGCGGCCACGACGGGGAGCGCAGTTCTGCGCATGGGTGTGTTTCCCTCTCGATCGAGTCGACCGGCGGTGATCGACAAGCAGGACCGTAGGGAGGGCTTTTGTTGTCCGCAAAGCCCCGGCGGCCCGATCAAAACTGCGGTTTTTGTTGATGGTCGGGGCCCGGACACGATGAGTACGCGTACTCATTTACGCGGTGTGGGGGCTCGCGCATGATTCCTGCATGCGATCGACGACTCTCCTGAAGCCCGTACTGGCGGCCGCGCTCGGCTGCCTGGTCCTTTCCGGTTGCGGCGCCCAGAACGGCACTCACGAACGGGCCTCCGCCGGCAGCGCGGTGGGGGACGAGGCGTCGGACCCGTCGGGGCCGGGCGGCGATCAGGAGGTGCGCTTCCTCGCCCTCATGACCCGCACCGCCCAGGGCTGCGCCCCGGGCGCCACGGACGGGGGCGGTGTCCCCAGGCCGGAGGACCTGCCGGGCGCGGAGGCCGTGCCCACGCCGCGGTACGGGCCGGGCCGGACCCCGCCGGGCGTCCCGAACGCCGACGGGGACATCCCCGTACCGCTCGACGGCGCGGCGCCCCCGGCGAAGCCGGACGCCGCTGCCGCCCCGCCCGCGACGGCCCGGGAGGTGCCGCTCACCGGGACCGAGGAGTGCGTGGGTGCCGAGCACGTGAAGCGGGTCCGCGAGGCGTTCAAGGGCACGAAGCCGGCCGGCCACGAAGCCCTGCGACAGCAGCTGGCGGGACTCGACTACCCCGCCGGGCGCATCCACCGGATGCCGGACCGCGCGGGCGCGCCCCGGGTCAGGATCGACCTGCGCGTGCTGGGCGGCCACGTCGCCCTCGACGTCACCGCCGGGGGTGACGGAGTCGTCGCCGAGGCCTTCGGTGCCCCGGAGACGGAGGACGTCAAGGTGACCGAGGTGACCCGCGGTACGGGTCCGGACGCGCCGGCGTCCTGACCCCGTTTGCCGCTGATCGTCGAGGGCAGACGCCCGGCATGTCCGGGACAGGAGCGTCAACGAACACGGAAACCGTCACCACCAAGGTGCCCGCCCGATTGGACCGGCTGCCCTGGTCACGGTGGCACTGGATGATCGTGATCGGGCTCGGCACCGTCTGGATCCTCGACGGCCTGGAAGTCACCGTCGTCGGCAGCATCGCCAGCCGGCTGTCCGAGGACGGCAGCGGCCTGTCGATCACCGACGCGCAGGTCACCGGTCTCGCGGCCGCGCTGTACGTGGCGGGCGCGTGCTCGGGAGCCCTGTTCTTCGGGCCGCTGACCGACCTCTTCGGCCGCAAGAAGCTCTTCCTGATCACGCTGGCGGTGTACCTCGGCGCGACGGCCCTGACGGCCCTCTCCTTCTCCGCCTGGTGGTTCTTCCTCTTCCGCTTCCTGACCGGCTTCGGCATCGGCGGCGAGTACGCGGCGATCAACTCCGCGATCGACGAGCTGATCCCCAGCAAGTACCGCGGCCGTGTGGACCTGATCATCAACGGCAGCTTCTGGCTGGGCGCGGTCGCGGGTGCCCTGCTGTCGGTGGTCGCCCTCAACACCGAGATCTTCGCCCCGTCGGTGGGCTGGCGTCTGACGTTCGCCCTCGGGGTGGTCCTGGGCCTGGTCATCCTGCTCGTACGGCGTCACGTCCCGGAGAGCCCGCGCTGGCTGTTCATCCACGGCCGTACGCAGGAGGCGGAGGACCTGGTCGCGGACGTCGAGCGCCAGGTGGAGGCGGAGAGCGGACGACGGCTGCCCGAGCCCGACCGGGCCATCACCATCACCGTGCGGCGCAGCATCGGCTTCGGGGAGATCGCGAGGACGGTGTTCCGCACCTACCCGCGCCGCGCCGTCCTCGGCCTCTCCCTCTTCGTCGGGCAGGCCTTCCTCTACAACGCGATCACCTTCGGCTTCGGATCCATCCTGGTCACGTTCTTCGACGTGTCCAGCGCGGTGACCGGCTACTACTTCGCCGTCGTGGCCTTCGGCAACTTCCTCGGCCCGCTGTTCCTGGGCCGGCTGTTCGACACGCTCGGCCGGCGGCCGATGATCGCCGGCACCTACATCCTGTCCGGTGTGCTGCTGTTCGCGACGGCCTGGCTCTTCGGCGCGGGACGGCTCACCGCCGTGACCATGACCGCCTGCTGGTGCGTGGTGCTCTTCTTCGCCTCCGCCGGGGCCAGTTCGGCGTACCTGACCGTCAGCGAGATCTTCCCGATGGAGACCCGGGCCATGTCGATCGCCTTCTTCTACGCCATCGGCACGGCGGCGGGCGGCATCTCGGGACCGCTGATCTTCGCCGGGCTCACCTCCAGCGGCGTCGTCTCCGACGCGGTCCTCGCCTTCTCCATCGGCGCCGGGCTGATGGTGGCGGCCGGTCTCGTCGCCGTCTTCTACGCCGTCGCGGCCGAGGGCCGCTCCCTGGAGGACATCGCCGCCCCCCTGTCCGCCCGTACCGCCGAGGCGGACCCCGTCGGCTGACGCTCCGGCCCCCGCCCGGGGGAGCAGCCCTACGTGCCCGGGGGAGCACGGACGGGCGGAGGAGTGAAGGACGGACGCGGCGGGCAGGTGCCCCAGGAAGCCGAACGACCGGACCGGTGCCGGAAGGCGCGCCCGTCCGGGCGGTTCCAGGAGAGCCCCTACGGTCCGGGAGAGCGGGGTCCATGTCTCTCCAGTTGATACTGCACCTCGACCTGCACGGCCGGAGCGCGGCGGCGCAGGCCCGGCGCGCGGCCCGGGCCCACCTCGCCGCTGCCGCGACCGGCAGCGCGCCCCTGCCGCCCCTGGCGACGGACACGGCGCTGCTGCTGATCAGCGAACTCGTCACGAACGCCGTCCGCCATACGAGCGGGGGCTGCTTGCTGGAGGTCCGTCTCGCGTCGGAGGGGATCGACATCGAGGTGACGGACACCAGCGACGCGGAGCCCGTGTCCCGGAGGTCCGGCCGGCACGGCGAGGGCGGCTGGGGTTGGCACCTGGTCAACCGGCTGGGTACGGACGTGGAGATCCGTCACCACGCGGCCGGAGGGAAGACGATCCACGTGCGCGTCCCGCGCTGACGTCCCGGGACCCCGCCGGGGCCGTGCGGATCCGTGCAGAGCGCGAGGAACCCCGCGACGCCGTGCCCGGCCTCGGCCGGATGGCGGAATTCCGTACCGGGGGTGATCCGGTAGTGGCTGCGGCGGCCCTCGCGTCCTGCGGAGCCGGCGCACGGGCGGGGGCCGCGCCGTCGCCGTCAGGTCACCGGCCGGGCCCGCAGCACGCGGGCCGGCTCCTGGCCCCCGCCCGTCGCCAGCACCCGTACCTCGCCGCCGCTGCTGATCTCCGCCCGGACGATGCCGGTGGCGTCCTCGTAGACCGGATGGCCGCCCGGCCCCGCGGCGCTGGTGCGGGTCATCCGGACGACGTCCTCGCCGACCCCGTCCGCGGCCGCGAAGACGACCTCGTAGGCCTCCGCGTCCCCGTCCGGCGACCGCGCGCCCTCAGGTTGCACCGTACTCATGGCCGACCCTCCTGCCGTGACGTCTGCCGTTCGTCGGCGATGGCCGACTCCCCACACGCCACGCTAAGCCCGGCCCGCCTCCCTGTCCTCACCGCACGCCGCCACCGCACCGGTGCGGCCCGACTGGTCCCGACGGGTGAACCACGGGCCGGGCGGCACATGATCTAGAGGCGCGGGCGGACCACGAACGCGACCGCGTCCACCGGTCCGCTGCGGCGGAAGTGCAGCACGAACGGCACGGCGTCGCCCACCTGCCGAAGGCTCTTGACCTTGATCGTCAGGTCCAGGGTGGCCGGGTTCATGACCAGGAAGTCGCCCGCCGGGACGGTCGCGGAGGACACCGTGCGCGTCGCCGCGCCCTCCTCGCCGGCCCGCTCGTGCCGGTTCAGCGTGATCTCGTCCGCGACCGGCGAGGTCACCCCGACCAACTGGTCGTCGGAGTCGCCCGTGTTGGCGATCCGGAAGAAGGCGGTGGTGCGCTCCGTGCCGGGCGCGGGGAGGAGGACCCGGCCCACACCGACGTCGATCCGCGCCGGGCTGCCCGCGGCCCCCGCCTTGGTCCAGGCCGTCAGCCCCACCAGCATCGCCAGACAGGTCATCACGGGTACCAGCGCGGCGACCAGCCCCTCGCGCAGGCTGCGACGGCTGGGTCCGCGGCCTTCCGCCACCGCCTTCACCATCGCGTTCACCGCCCGGCAGGCCGTCCGGATCGCAACGCGCAGGAGGTGCGTCAACGGGGTGCCTTTCGTACGGAGGTGCCGGGGCGTTTCGGCGCGGGCTGCCAGGTGCGCAGGCGCAGGCTGTTGGCCACCACGAGGAGCGAGCTGGCGGACATCGCCGCGGCGGCGATCATCGGGCCCAGCAGCCCCACGGCCGCCAGCGGGACGGTCACCGCGTTGTAGCCGAACGCCCAGACGAGGTTGAGCCGGATCGTCGCCAGGGTGCGGCGGGCGAGACGGACCGCGTCGGCGACGGCCTCGATGTCGCCCCGTACGAGGGTCACGTCGGCGGCCCCGATGGCCACGTCGGTGCCGCTGCCCATCGCGATCCCGAGATCCGCCTCCGCCAGGGCCGCCGCGTCGTTGACGCCGTCCCCGATCACTGCCACCCGGCGCCCGCCGCCGCGCAGGTCCCGGACCAGCGCCGCCTTGCCCTCCGGAGTGCAGTGCGCGTGCACCCGGGTGATGCCGAGCTCGCGGGCGACGGCCCGCGCCGTGGCCCCACGGTCGCCGGTGGCCAGGACCGGCTCCACACCGAGCCGCCGCAGCCGGTCCACCGCCCGGTAGCTGCCGGGCCGCAGGACGTCGCCCAGGGAGATGAGCGCCTCGTCGAAGCCGTCCACCCGGACCAGGACCGGGGTGAGCGCGGCGGCCTCCGCCTCGGCCAGTGCGTGCGCCAGCGAGGCGGGCAGGCCCTCGCCGGGCGTGCCCACCTCCACCCGGCGGCCCTCCACCGTCCCCGTCACACCGCGGCCGGGGACGGCCAGGAAACCGGTGACCGGGGGCAGCGGGTCCCCGGCCGCGACGCGCTGCGCGTACGCGACGACCGCGCGGCCCAGCGGGTGCTCGGAGCCCTGTTCGACCGCCCCGGCCAGCCGGAGGGCCGCCTCCCGGCCCATCCCGCCGGCGGTCCCCGTGACCCGGGCGACGGACATGTGACCGGTGGTGAGGGTGCCGGTCTTGTCCAGCACGATCACGTCGACGTGCCGCAGGGCCTCCAGTGCCCGCGGCCCCCTGACCAGGATGCCGAGGCGGGCGCCGCGGCCGGTCGCGGCCATGAGGGCAGTGGGGGTGGCCAGGCCCAGGGCGCAGGGGCAGGCCACGACGAGGACCGCGACGGCCGCGGTGACGGCCGCCTGGGGGTCGGCCCCGGCGCCGAGCCAGAAGCCGAGCACGGTGACGGCGAGGGAGAGCACGACGGGCACGAAGACGCCGGCCACCCGGTCGGCCAGGCGCTGGGCCCGCGCCTTGCCCGCCTGGGCCTCCGTGACCAGGCGCGTGATCCGGGCCAGGCGGGTCTCGGCGCCGACCGCCGTGGCCCGGACGAGGAGCAGTCCGCCCATGTTGACGGCGCCGCCCACCACCGCCCGGCCGGGGCCCACCTCGACGGGATCGCTCTCCCCGGTGATCAGCGACAGGTCCAGCGCCGAACTGCCCGAGACCACCACGCCGTCGGTGGCGACCCGCTCCCCGGGCCGGACGACGAACCCCTGTCCCGGTACGAGTTCGTCCATGGGCATCCGGCGTTCCCTGCCGCCCTCGCTCACCGTCACGTCCTTGGCGGCCAGGCCTGCGAGGGAGCGCAGGGCCGCCCCCGTGCCGCGCCGGGCACGCGCCTCCAGCCGACGGCCGGTGAGCACGAAGAGCGGGACGGCGACCGCGGCCTCCAGGTAGACGTGCGCGGTCTCCGTGCCGGCGGAGGGGAGGAGGCTGAACGGCATCCGCATGCCGGGCTCGCCCGCGCCTCCGAGGAACAGCGCGTACAGCGACCACGCGAAGGACGCGATGACGCCGAGCGAGACGAGGGTGTCCATGGTGGCCGCGGAGTGCCGCAGCCCGCGGGCCGCTCCGAGGTGGAACGGCAGGGAGCTCCACACCGCCACGGGGGCCGCCAGTACCAGGCACAGCCACTGCCAGTTGCGGAACTGCAGGGCGGGCACCATCGACAGCAGGAGGACCGGCAGGCAGAGCAGGGCGGTGATCAGGAGCCGTTCGCGGTCCTTGCGGGCCTGCGCCCGCGTCGGACCGGCGGGGTCGTCGGGGTCGTCGGGGTCGTCGGGCCCGGGCGTGCCGGTCCGGACGGCCGGACCGGATGCCGTCGCCGCCCGCGGTACCGGTGGCGCTGCCGCCAACTCCGCGGCGTATCCGGCTCGTTCGACCGCGGTCAGGAGGTCTCCGGGCGGGACGTGCGCCGGGTGGTGGACGCGTGCCCGGCCCGTGGCCAGATTGACCGCGGCCGTCACCCCGTCGATGCGGGCCAGCCGCTTCTCCACCCGGTTCACGCACGCCGCACAGGTCATGCCCCGGACGACGAGGTCGGTGGTCACCCCGGCGACCGTGCTCCCCTCCGCCGTCACCGGCCACCCCCGGGGTGCACGCCCATGCCCCCGCCGGCGGGACCGTACGGCCCCGAAGTACGGCCGTCGCCCACGGTGCTGCGCATGCCGGGGGCCACCGGCCCGGCCGCGGTACCGATCCCGTGGGCGAGGGCGAACATCGCCAGGAGGAGCACCACGAAGCCCGTCAGCGCCGGGGGTGGACCCCACCGCCCCGTGGACGCGGGAGCCTGGACTGCGGACTGCTGTTCATCGGCCATCGACATTCCCTGATCCGAGGATTCGCGCACGGAGCCACCGCTCCGCCTCCGCGCAGGTGGTCGGATGCCGCCCCGGCCCGGTTCCCGCCGGATTCCGGTCCGTCAGCCGTTGCCCGGGACCACGGGGGCGACGGGGGCGACGGGGTGGGGGACGAAGGTGCTGTTGTTCTCGTCGACCGCCGGGGCGCGGCCCCCCCCGTCAGGGACGCGCGGTCAGGTAGCCGCCCATGGTCGTGAAGTAGTCGGCCGCGGGCAGCTCGCGCCCGTCCTCGGTCCGCACCCGGGTGATGGCGAGCCCGTGGTTGCGGCCGGCGCGGGCGTCGGCGCCGGCGACGATGACCACTCCGTCGCCCTCGCGGTAGAAGACGCGGCCGGGCGTGCCGCCGTACCGACCCTGCGACACGAACGCGGCCAGGACCTCGATGCGGCGGCCACGGTGGTAGGTGAAGGCGCTGGGGTACGGCTCGGACTGGGCGCGGACGAGGCGGTCCAGCTCCTCGGCGGACCAGGTCCAGTCGATGCGGCTGTCCTCGACCGAGCGCTTGTGGAAGAAGCTCGCCTGCGAGCGGTCCTGGCGGACGAATTCCCGCTGCCCGGAGGCTATGAGGTCGAGCGCCCCGACGGTGACCGGCGCGATGAGGTCGACGGTACGGTGGAACAGGTCGGTGGCGGTGTCCTTCGGCCCCACCGGCACGGACTCCTGCCGCACGATGTCGCCGGCGTCGAGCTCGTCGTTCATCATGTGCGCGGTGACGCCGACTTCGCTCTCGCCGTTGATCAGCGCCCAGATCAGGGGTGAGAAGCCCGCGTACTTCGGCAGCAGCGAGTCGTGCACGTTGAGCGTGCCGTGGCGCGGGAGGCCGAAGACGCGCGGGGGGAGCCAGGTCCGCCAGTTGTTGGCGACGATGATGTCCGGGTCCGCCTCCTCCAGGCGGGCGAACAGCTCGTCGTCGTCCGGGCGGTTGCGGAGCAGGACGGGGACCCCGTGCTCCTCGGCGAGGTCGGCGACGGAGTCGCTCCAGATCTTCTCGTAGACGTGCTCGCTCTTGGGGTGCGTCACGACCAGCACCACGTCGTGCTCGGAGTCCAGGAGGGCTTGCAGGGTGCGGTGCCCCCAGGTCTGGTAACCGAACATGACGACCCGCATGGGGTTCCTCCTCAGACAGGGGGTTGGTCATGTCGAGTAAAGCAAGGCTTGCCTAAGCTGGCAATGGGCCCCATTTGCAAGGGAGTTGGAGATCACTCGCACGGGTGACCGCCCGCATTGCCTATCGACAGTATCGCCTTGATGAGCTTAGCCTTGCCTAAGTCTCACGGTTGCGGCTCCGTCGGCGTGCCCGGATTCCGGGCCCGGCGGACGCTCGACCGACGGCCCCCGTCCCCACGGCGCGGCGGCCGCCCTCGCACGATGGGAGTGACATGGCACAGGTTCGTCCCGGCGACGTCCCGATGGTGCACGACCTCATTGGAATCGGCTTCGGGCCGTCCAACGTGGCCATGGCCATCGCGGTCAGCGAGCACAACTCACGCGGCAGCGGACGGGAAACGATCAACGCCCACTTCTTCGAGCAGCAGCCCCGTTTCGGCTGGCACCGCGGCATGCTCATCGACGACGCGACCATGCAGGTGAGCTTCCTCAAGGATCTGGTGACGCTCCGGAACCCGGCGAGCGAATTCAGCTTCCTGTGCTACCTCAAGAGCAAGGGGCGGCTGGTCGACTTCATCAACCACAAGAACCTCTTCCCGCTGCGCGTCGAGTTCCACGACTACTTCGAATGGGCGGCCGACAAGGTCGACGCCATGGTGTCCTACGGCCACGAGGTCGTCGGCATCACGCCCGTCACCCGGGACGGAGCGGTGGAGTACCTGGACGTCACGGTCCGCTCCGGCGAGGGCCTCGCACTCCACCGGGCCCGCAACGTCGTCATAGGCACGGGCCTGCGCCCCTCCATGCCGGACGGGGTGGAGCGCACCGGGCGCGTCTGGCACAACTCCGACCTCCTGACGAAGGTCGACGGCCTGGACGGCACCGCCCCCTCGCGGTTCATCGTCGTCGGCGCAGGGCAGAGCGCCGCCGAGAACGTCGCCTACCTGCACCGTCGCTTCCCCGGTGCCGAGGTCTGCGCGGTGTTCTCCCGCTACGGCTACAGCCCCGCCGACGACAGCGGCTTCGCCAACCGCATCTTCGACCCGGAGGCCGTGGGCGAATTCTTCGCCGCGCCCGAGGACGTCAAGCGCCGGCTGATGGACTACCACGGCAACACCAACTACTCCGTCGTCGACATCGACCTGATCGACGACCTGTACCGGCAGATGTACCAGGAGAAGGTCCTCGGCACCGAGCGCCTGCGCTTCCTCAACGTGTCCCGGCTCACCGACGTCAGGGAGACCCCGGCCGGCGTCCACGCCACCGTGCGGTCCCTGGTCACCGGCGAGGAGACCTCCCTGGAGGCGGACGTCCTGGTCTTCGCGACCGGCTACCGCCCCGCCGACCCGCTCGGCCTCCTCGGCGAGGTCGCCGGCCGGTGCCTGCGCGACGCCTCGGGCCGCGTCCGGGTCGAGCGCGACTACCGCATCGCCACCGATCCCGCGCTGCGCTGCGGCATCTACGTACAGGGCGGTACGGAGCACACGCACGGCATCACCTCCTCGCTGCTCTCCAACACCGCCGTCAGGGTGGGCGAGATCCTGGACTCCCTCCTGGGCCGGGGCCTCAAGCCCGGCTCCGACGAGGCCCGCACGGTCGTCGGCGGTACCGGTGGCACCAAGGCCCGCTGACCGCGGGCACGGATCGGCCGACACCGGTCCGCCGGTGGAGCGAAGGGATGACGTACGGCGACATGGGCACGATTGCAGTGGAACGTCCCCTGCCCACGGGCACGTCCCGGGTGCGCAGGCGGCGAGTCGTCGGTGTGCTCGCCCTGGTGCTGATCCTCCTGACCGCGATGGTGGTGTCGCTGGGCGTCGGTGCGCGAGGGCTGAGCCCGTCCGAGGTCTGGTACGGCCTGTCGGCCGGCCCCGACTCCGACCGGCGGCTCACCGAGATCCGGCTCATCGTGCAGACCGTACGGATCCCCCGCACGGTGCTCGCCACCGTGGCCGGGATCGCCCTGGGGGTGGGCGGGGCGCTCATCCAGGGGTACACGCGCAACCCGATCGCCGACACGGGCCTGCTGGGCGTGAACGCGGGCTCCTCCTTCGCCGTGGTCACCGCGATCGCCGTCCTCGGCTTCGCGAACCCGTTCCAGTACGTCTGGTTCGCCTTCGCCGGGGCGGCGGTCGCGGGCGTCGTCGTGTTCGGGCTGGCGAGCATCGGCCGGGGCGCGGGCAACCCGTTGACGCTCGCCCTGGCCGGGCAGGGCGTGACCGTGTTCCTCGCCGCCATGACCACGGCGGTCGCACTGTCCGACAAGGCGTCGCTGAACGCGCTGCGCTTCTGGAACGCCGGCTCGGTGGCCGGCGTGGGATTCGGCGTCATCTGGCCGGTGACCGCGTTCATCGCCGCCGGCCTGCTGCTGGCGCTCACCACCCTGCCCGCCGTCAACCTGCTCAACCTCGGCGACGACGTGGCCCGGGGCCTCGGCGTGAACATCGCCCTGAACCGGACCATCGGGATCCTCGCCATCACCCTGCTGGCCGGCGCCGCGACCGCGGCATGCGGCTCCATCGCGTTCCTCGGGCTCATGGTGGCGCACGTGGCCCGCTACCTCACCGGGCCGGACTACCGCTGGCTCGTGCCGTACGCGGGGCTCCTCGGCGCCATCGTCCTGCTGGTCTGCGACATCGCCGGGCGCCTGCTGGTACGGCCGGGCGAGCTGGACGCGGGTGTCGTCGTGGCGCTCCTCGGCGCCCCCTTCTTCGCCGTCCTGGTGTGGCGCGGCAAGTTCAAGAGCGCATGAACGGAACGGACATGAGCGCAACGGACATGAGCGCAACGGACACGAGCGCGACGGACACGAGCCCGACCGGCACGGGCGCCGCCCGGGTGAAACCGTCGGTGCCCCCCGGCGTGCGGTTCGGCCGGGTCTCCTTCGTCTGGAGGCCCTGGCTCGTCTGCACCACGCTGCTGCTCGCGGCGGCGACGTTCCTCCTCTTCTGCCTCTCCATCGGCGTGGGGGACTTCCCCATCGGACTGCCCCGGGTGGTCGCCACCCTCCTGGGCCGGGGCGAGCAGGTCGACGAGTTCGTGATCATGGACCTGCGGATGCCGCGCGCCCTGGCCGGCTGCGTGGTGGGCGTCGCCCTGGGCATGTCCGGGGCGATCACCCAGTCCATCGCGCGCAACCCGCTGGCCAGCCCCGACATCCTCGGCATCACCTGGGGCGCCGGAGCGGTCGCCGTGTTCCTGGTGACGGTGTCGGGCGGTACCGCCACCGCGGTCGTCAACTCCGTGGGCCTGTCCGGGGCCGCTCTTGCGGGTGGTCTCGGTACCGGCCTCCTGGTGTACGTCCTGGCCTGGCGGCGCGGGATCGACGGCTTCCGGCTCATCCTCATCGGCCTGTCGGTGAGCGCGGTGATGGAGGCGATCACGACCTGGCTGCTGGTGACGGCCGACATCAGGGACGTGGCCCGGGCGCAGGCCTGGCTGATCGGTTCGCTGGACAACCGCTCGTGGGACGACGTACGGGTGGCCCTGTGGTGCACGCTCGCCCTCATGGCCGTCGTGGCCGGCGTCGCCTTCCAGTTCAAGCCGCTGCACCTCGGCGACGACATGGCCGCGGGCCTGGGCGTGCGCCACACGGCGGTGCGCGCCGTCCTGCTGCTGTGCGCGGTGCTGCTGGCCGGGGTCGCGGTGAGCGCGGCCGGACCGGTGTCCTTCGTCGCGCTGGTCGCACCGCAGGTCGCGATGCGCCTGACCAGGTGCCCGACGCCGCCGATGGTGGCCTCGGGCATCACCGGGGCTCTGCTGCTGATCGGCGCGGACCTGGTCGCGCGGACGGCGTTGCCGATGACCCTGCCGGTGGGTGTGGTCACCGCCGCGATCGGCGGCCCCTTCCTCGTGTACCTGCTGGTGCGGGCCAACCTTCGTTGATCGAGACATGTACGGACAGGCTTGGAGCAAGGGGGAACCGTGGCCGTTGAGCACGTCACCGGGATCGCGTCCGGGGGAGGCGGAACCGCGCGGCTCGCCGCCCGCGGGGTCACCGTCGGGTACGGGGGGCGGGTCGTCATCGACGACCTGGACGTGACCATTCCGCCCGGGGTGATCACCACGATCATCGGCTCCAACGGCTGCGGGAAGTCCACCCTGTTGCGGACCCTGTCGCGGCTGCTCAAACCGACCCGGGGCAGCGTCGTCCTGGACGGTGACGACATCGCCCGGCTGCGGACCCGGGACGTGGCCAGGAAGCTCGGTCTGCTCCCGCAGGCCCCGGTGGCGCCGGAGGGCCTCACCGTGGCCGACCTGGTCGCGCGCGGGCGGCACCCGCACCAGAGCTGGCTGCGGCAGTGGTCCTCGGACGACGCCGACGTCGTGGAACGCGCGCTGGCCATGACCGGCGTCTCGGACCTGGCCGACCGCCCCGTCGACGCGCTGTCCGGCGGCCAGCGCCAGCGCGTGTGGATCTCCATGACGCTGGCTCAGGGCACGGACCTGCTGCTCCTCGACGAGCCGACGACCTACCTGGACCTGGCGCACGCCATCGACGTGCTCGATCTCGTGGACGACCTGCACGAGTCGGGGTGCACGGTGGTCCTGGTGCTGCACGACCTGAACCTGGCCACGCGCTACAGCGACAACCTCATCGTGATGAAGGCGGGTTCCGTCCTGGTGCAGGGTCACCCGCGCGACGTCATCACCGCCGACGTGCTGCACGAGGCGTTCGGACTGCGTGCCAAGGTGATCGACGACCCGGTGGGGGACAGGCCCCTCATCGTGCCGATCGGCCGCGCCCACGTCCGGCCTGATGTGATGGACAAAGATACGGTTCAAGTAAGGCTAGGCTAGCCTTAGTTGAGCGCGCTACTGTGTGTCTGCCTCCGGCCGGGGGTGCCATGGACAGCACGAAAGCAAGGGATTGCGGATGCTCCTCCATCGAACGTCAGCCACCACCCCCCGGACGCGGCCGGCAGCGGCGCTGGCCGCCGCGGCGCTCGGGATCGGGCTCCTGGCCGGATGCGGTTCCGACCCGGCGGACCCGGCCGACAAGAAGAGCGACGACGCCCCGGCCGCCGCGGCCGGCACCTTCCCGGTCACCGTGGAGCACGCCTTCGGATCCACCACGGTGGCCAAGGCACCGAAGCGGGTCGTCTCCGTCGGCTACACCGACGACCAGGCGGTCCTCGCGCTCGGCATCAAGCCGGTGGGCATGGTCGACCAGTACCCGAACCCGCCGGGCACGAGCCCCGACATCAACACCCAGTGGCCCTGGACCAAGGACAAGTGGGGCGACACCCGCCCCGAGGTCGTCATGAACAACGGCGACGCCGGCCCGAACTACGAGAAGATCGCGGCCCTGCGGCCGGACCTGATCGTCGCGGTCTACTCCGAGATCGACCGGGCCGCCTACGACAAGCTCTCCAAGATCGCGCCGACGGTGGGCCGGACCAAGGCAGAGAAGGAGCCGTTCAGCGCCCCCTGGCAGGACAACGCCGTCCACATCGCCAAGGCCCTGGGCCAGGAGGCCAAGGGCACCGAACTGGTCAAGGGCATCCAGGACAAGCTCGACACGGCCAAGCGGGCCCACCCCGGCTTCGCGAACCAGACCGCCGTCGCACTGTCCTGGTACAAGGACTCGGTGGCCCCCTTCACCACCACCGACGTACGCGGCCGGCTGGTGACGGGCATCGGCTACAAGGGCCGGACCGAGATCGACGCCATCGCCGACGGCAAGTTCTACACCACGCTCTCCCCCGAGCGGATGGACCTCGTCGACGTGGACCGCATCTTCGTCATCGCCGACAGGGCGGACCAGGAAGCCCTGAAGAAGTTCGAGCTCTTCACCAACCTCAACGCGGTCAAGAACGGCAAGGTCTCCTACCTCCTGGACAGCGAGGGCCCGGCCGTCGGCGCGGCCATGTCCCAGGGCACCCTGCTCTCCCTGCCGTACGCGATCGACGAACTCGTCAAGTCGGCCGGCTGAGCGTGAGCGCCACGGACACGCTCGTCGCGCCGGCCACCCTGCGCACGACCACCGGGCGCGAGGCCACCCGCTGGGTCGCCGCGCACTGCCGCGAGGTGCCCTGGCTGACGGCCGCCACCGTCCTGACGACGGTGGCGGGCGCAGCCCTCCAGGTGCTCCCGCTGCTCCTGCTGGGCCGGGTCGTCGACGGGGTGGTCGCGGGCGGGCCGCGCTCCGTCCTGGTCACCACGGGCGTGCTGATGGTGGCCGCCGCGCTCCTCGGTGCGGCGGCCACCGCCCTGTCCACCTACCTGGTCGGGCGGCTCGGCGCCGACCTCCTCGCGCGGCTGCGCGAAGGCGCCGTCCGGGCCGTACTGGGGATGCCGAGCGCCCGCATCGAACAGGTCGGCCGGGGCGACGTGCTGTCCCGCGTCGGCGACGACGTGGCCGTGCTCTCCCGGGGCATCCGCACGGCCGTCCCCACCGTGTTCTCGGCGGGCGTGCTGGTCGTCATCGCCACCCTCGGCATGTTCGGCCTCGACTGGCGGCTCGGCCTCGCGGGCGCCGGCGCGCTGCCCGCCTACGCCCTCGCCCTGCGCTGGTACCTGCCCCGCTCCGCCCCGCTCTACAAGCAGCAGCGGGCCGTCCAGGCGGACCGCGCACAGGCGCTGATCAGCGGACTGAACGGGATCGACACCGTGCGCGCCTACCGCCTGGAGGGGGCCGTACGCGAGAAGGTCACCACCGAGTCCTGGCGCGTCCGCGAGCTCGGCATCGAGGTGTTCCGGCTCTTCGGCCGGTTCGTCGGCCGCGAGAACCGGGCCGAGTTCATCGGACTGGTCCTCATCATCGTGGTGGGCTACGCCCTGCTGGAGGCCGACGCCGCCACCCTGGGCGAGGTATCGGCGGCCCCGCTCCTCTTCCACCGGCTCTTCACCCCGCTGGGCTCCATCATGTTCACCTTCGACGAGGCGCAGAAGTCCGGCGCGAGCCTCACCCGGCTGGTCGGCGTCCTCGGCGAGGACGCGCAGGACCGGCTGGTCGGCGCCCCCGCCGTCGAACCGGCGTCCGGCGCACCGCAGCCGGTGACCGTCAAAGGCCTGACCTTCGGCTACCCCGGCACCGAACAGCCGGTCCTCCAGGACGTCGACCTGGCCATTCCGGCCGGCGGCTCGCTCGCCCTGGTCGGGGCGACCGGCGCCGGCAAGTCCACCCTGGCCGCCCTGATCGCCGGCATCGGAACACCACAGGCAGGCTCGGTGCGCATCGGCCCCACCGATCTCGCCGGTCTGGACGAGGCCGGCGCGCGGGCCCTGGTGAGCATCCTGACGCAGGAGACGCACGTGTTCTCCGGACCGCTCGCCGACGACCTGAGGCTGGCCGCACCGCAGGCCACCGACGCCCAACTGGCCGACGCCCTGCGCACGGTCGGCGCCGACGGCTGGGTGGACGCACTCCCCGACGGGCTGCGGACGCCGGTCGGGGAAGGAGGCGAACGCCTCGACGTCACCAAGGTCGCCCAGATCGCCCTCGCCCGGCTGGTACTGGCCCGCTCACCCGTGGTGGTGCTCGACGAGTCCACGGCCGAGGCGGGCAGTGAGGGCGCGGCCGAGCTGGAGCGGGCCGTGCGCGCCGCGTGCGCGGGCCGCACCACCCTGTTCGTCGCGCACCGGCTGACCCAGGCCATGGCGGCGGACCGGATCGCCGTGCTCGACGCCGGCCGCGTCGTGGAACACGGAACGCACGAGGAACTGGTGGCCCTGGGTGGCCGCTACGCGCACCTGTGGCGCGCCTGGCGCGAGGGAAGTTGAAGCACTGCCTGGGCCTGGTCCCCCCGGCCCGGGTGGGACGACCAGCGGACATGAAGGGGCGTTGAGTCTTCGATGACGGAACCGACCGCTCGTCTCGTACGGCTTTCTCCCACACGCCTGGCCGGATTACGCCGGCGCACGGGCGACCATCGCGACCGGACCATCACCGCGGCGTGCGCGATC
The DNA here is from genome assembly GCF_057371075.1 of Streptomyces sp. WAC03905. NCBI lineage: Bacteria > Bacillati > Actinomycetota > Actinomycetes > Kitasatosporales > Streptomycetaceae > Streptomyces > Streptomyces sp. WAC03905. Next base: position 571,198 of record NZ_JBXYDZ010000003.1, on the reverse strand, counting down.
GGGCTGGCGTACTGGGCCACGGGCCGCAGCCCCGAAGGCATGGACCTCACCCCCGCCACCCTCTTCGCCGACGTCCTCGGCTGGGTCGACCACGGCGGCGGCACCACGGCCGGCTGGGAGATCGGCGCGGACTCCCGCAGCATCGCCCTCCCCGACGGCGTCCCGGCGGCCGACGCCCAACTCGCCCTGGACGACCTGGCCGACTTCCCCGACCGGCCCCTCGGCACCATCGCCCCCTCCAGCGTCACCGAACGCCTGGAGACCCTGGCCCGCTGGAACGACAACGGCGCGGACCGGGCCCGCCCGACCATCGTGGACATGTTCCGCGAACAGGCCCGCACCCGCCCCGACGCCGTCGCCGTGGTCGACGAGCACCGCTCCCTCACGTACGGCCAGGTCGCCGAACTCTCCAGCCAGCTGGCCCACGCACTCCTCGACCGCGGCGCCGCCCCCGAACAGGTCATCGGCATCTCCCTCGCCCGCTCCGCCGACATGGTGGTCGCACTCCTCGGCGTGCTCCGGGCCGGCGCCGCGTTCGTACCCCTCGACCCGCAGTGGCCCGCCGCCCGCAGGGCCGTCGTCATCGAGGACGCGGGCGTCGCGCTCCAGCTCAACCGCACCGGGGAACACGACCCCGGCGAACCGGCCGCCGTCGCCGTCGACCTCGGCGACTGGCGCCACGGCGCCCGCCCCGGCGGTGGCCCCGACATCACCACCCCCGGCGACGCCCTCGCCTACGTCATCTTCACCTCCGGCTCCACCGGCAGGCCCAAGGGCGCCATGATCCGCCACGAGGCGATCAGCGAACGCCTGCTCTGGCAGGTCGACGAGATCCTCGGCTTCGGCCACGACGACGCCTCGCTGTTCAAGGCACCCCTGTCCTTCGACATCTCCATCAACGAGATCTTCCTGCCGCTGGTGTCCGGCGGCCGCCTGGTGGTGCTGCGCCCCGGGGGCGAACGCGACCCGCACCACCTCCTCGGCGTGATCGCCGAGCAGCGCGTCACCTTCACTTACCTGGTCTCCTCCATGCTGGACGTCCTGCTGGAGATCGCCGCAGACTCCGGCCGCCTCGACAGCCTGCGGCACGTGTGGTGCGGCGGCGAAGTACTGACCCCGGAGCTGTACGAGCGGTTCCGCGCCCGGCTCGACATACCCATGTACCACGGCTACGGACCGGCCGAGACGACCATCGGCGTCTCCCACGTCATCTACCGGGGCGCGGCGGAACGCCTGTCCACCTCGATCGGCCGGGCCAACCCCAACACCCAGCTCTACGTCCTCGACGACGAGCTGCGCCCGGTCCCCACCGGCGTCGGGGGAGAGCTGTACGTGGGCGGCTTCCTGCTCGGCCGCGGATACGCGGGCGCCCCCGGCCTGACGGCCTCCCGGTTCGTCGCCAACCCCTTCGCCGCCGACGGCTCCCGCCTCTACCGGACCGGTGACCTCGCCCGGTACGCCCCGGACGGGACGCTGGACTTCCTCGGCCGGGCCGACAACCAGGTCAAGATCCGCGGCATGCGCCTGGAGATCGAGGACGTCGAGGCCGGCCTCGCGGAGCACCCGCGCGTCCGCCACAGCTGCGTCGTCGCGAAGGAGAACACCGCCGGAGGCACCTACCTCGTCGGCTACGTCATCCCCGCCGCCGGAGCCGAGGACCTCCGGGCGGAGGAGGTCGCGGACTGGGCCGCGGCGCACATGGTCGCGTACATGGTGCCCGCCCGCATCGTCGTCATGACGGAGTTCCCGCTCACCGCCAACGGCAAGCTCGACCGCGGCGCGCTCCCCGAGCCCGGCACCGGCACGGGCCCGCTCGCGCGGCCCGTCACCGACAACGAGCGCCTGGTGTGCACCGCGGTCGCGACGCTGCTGCGGCTGGACGCGGTCGGCGTCGACCAGGACTTCTTCCGGCTCGGCGGCGACAGCCTGCTCGCCATCTCGCTGCTGGGCGCGCTGCGCAGGGAAGGCCTCCACGTCACCCCGCGGCAGATCTTCACCCACAGCGTGATCGGCGCGCTCGCCGCGGTCGCGACCCCCGCCGGCACCTCCGCCGCGGACCACGACGACGTCGCGACCGGCCCCGTCACGGGATCGCCCGTCGTGCGCTGGCTCGGCGAGACCACCGACGCCGTCGACGGCTTCGTCCAGTCCGTCGTGCTGAACACCCCCGCGGACCTGACCGCCGTCGCCCTCGACACGGTCCTCGCCGCCCTCGTCGAACGCCACGACATGCTGCGCGCCCGGCTCGTGCGCGGCGACCACTGGAGCTTCGACGTCCCCGCCCCGGCGGACCGCACCGCCGCCGGGTGGCAGGAGAGCGACCGGCCGCTCGACGCGTGCGTGGCCCTCGCCACCGGGGCGCTGGACCCGGAGCGCGGCGTCATGCTGCGCGCCGTGTGGCGCCGCGAAGCCCGACAGCTCGTCCTCGTCGCCCACCACGTCGTCGTCGACGGGGTGTCCTGGCGGATCCTGATGGAGGACCTCGCAGCCGCGTGGCACGCGTACGCCGTCGGCGAGCCGGTCCGACTGCCGCCGGTGGGCACCTCGTTCCGCCGGTGGACCCAGCTGCTGGAGCGGGCGCCGTTCGACGACGACCGCGCCCACTACGCGCGCGCCCTGCCCGGAACGGACGCGCCCCTGGGCCGGCGCGCGCTCCGACCCGCCGACACCGTGGCCCGGGAGCGGACCAGGACCGTCACGGTCGGACCCGACGTCACCGCCGCCCTGCTCGGCGACGTCCCCGCCAGGTTCCACGCGGGGGTCAACGACGTGCTGCTGACCGGGCTCGCCGTCACCCTCGCCCGGTGGCGCCGCGACCTCGGCCAGGACCAGACCTTCGCCCACGTCGAACTGGAGGGCCACGGCCGCGAAGCACGCTTCGTGGCCGACGCCGCCGGCTTCGACCCCGAACTGTCCCGGACCGTCGGCTGGTTCACCACGCTCTTCCCCGTCACCGTCGACCCCGGCCCGGCGGCCGACCCCACGGACCCCGGGTACCTCACGGCCGCTCTCAAGACGGTCAAGGAAGACCTCGCCCGCGTCCCGAGGAACGGCCTCTCGTACGGCGTCCTGCGCCACCTGGCCGGCGCCCGGTTCGACGCGCCCGCACCACAGGTACTCTTCAACTACCTCGGCCGCTTCGACGCGGGCTCCACCGCCGACTGGCAACTCGCCCGATCCACGAGCCAGTTGGGCGAGCGGCGGGATCCGCGGATGCGGCTGCCCCGCGTCCTGGAGTTCAACGCCATCGCCGAACCGGACCCGCGTGGCGCCCACCGCCTGGCCACCACCCTGTCCTGGCCCGACGGGCTGCTCACCGACGACGACGTCGCCGCCATCTGCGCGTACTACCGGGAGACCCTCACCGCGATCGCCGCACTCGACCGCGGTGGCCACACACCCAGCGACTTCCCCCTGGTCGCCCTCACCCAGGCCGACGTCGACACCCTGGACGGCCCCGGCCTGCGCGACGTCCTGCCGATGACCCCCCTCCAGGAAGGCCTCTACTTCCACTCCGTCTACGACGACGACTCCACGGGCCGCTACGTCGAACAGCAGCTGCTCACCCTGGAGGGAGAGGCCGACGCCAGCCGGCTCGCGGCCGCGGCCACCCGCCTGCTCGCCGTCTTCCCCAACCTTGCCGCCCGCTTCACCCCGCTGACCGACGGCCGCGTCGTCTCCGTGCTCGACGGCGGCACCGAGGCCCCCTTCACCGTCCTGGACCGGCCCGGCATCACCGACGACGAGCTCCGCGACCTCGCCGAACAGGACCGCCGCGCCGGATTCGACCTGGCCGCCGGCCCACTCATGCGGTACACCCTCGTCCGGGCGGGAACCGGCCGCAGCGTCCTGGTGCAGACCGTGCACCACATCGTCGCCGACGGCTGGTCGGTACCGCCGATGCTCCGCACGCTCCTCGCCGAATACCACGCACCGGGCACCGTCCACCCGGTCGGCGGCTTCACCGACTACGTGCGCCGGCTCGCCGAGCGGGACGAGGACGAGAGCGACCGGGTGTGGCGCGAACAGCTCGCCGGCCTGCCCGGCCCCTCACTGGTCGCCGAGGGGCACACCCCGTCCGACCGGTTCGCCGACACGGCCGTCGACCTCGACGGCCACGACCTCGACGGGGCCGTCCGGTCGGCCGGAGTGCCCCTCAGCGTGGCCGTGCACAGCGCCTGGGCGGTGGTCCTCGGCAGCGTCCTGCACGGCCGCGACGTCGTCTTCGGCTCCACGGTGTCCGGGCGCGACGCGAACGTGCCGGGCATCGAGGACATGGCCGGCCTGTTCATCAACACCATCCCCGTCCGCGCCCGCTGGACCGCCACCACCACGGCCCGGGAGCTGCTCGCCTCGGTACGCGAGCACCAGAGCGCCGTCCTGCCGCACCAGCACGTCTCCCTGACCCGTACCGGCCGCCACGCCGGCACCGGCCCGCTGTTCGACACCCTGGTGGTCTTCGACGTCGCGACCGACACCGCCGCCCTGCGCTGCCCCGGCCACTCACTGGTCATCACCGCCGTGGTCAACGAGGGCGCCCCGCACTATCCGCTGACGCTCGTGGCGGAGCGCACCCGCGACGGCCGGCCCCGCTTCAACCTGATCCACGACGGCACCCTCCTGCGGGAGGCCGGCGCCCGCACGCTCCTGGCCTCCTTCACCCGGATCCTCACCGCCCTCCTCACCCGGCCGGACGCCCTCGTCGACGACCTGGCACCGGACCCCGCCCGGCCTCCGGCCCGGACCACCGCCGCGACCACCGCCCCGACCACCCTGGCCGCCCTCTTCGACGCCGCCGCACGCCGCGACCCGGCCGCCACCGCCGTCACGCAGTGCGCCCTCGACGGCGCCACCCGCTCCCTGACCTACGCCGAACTGGCGTCGGCCCGCGACGAACTGGCCGCCACCCTGCGCGCCGCGGGCGTCGGCCCCGGCGAGCGCGTCGCCGTCGCCGTCCCGCGCTCCCTGGAACAGGTCGTCGCCCTCGTCGCCGCCGTCACCGCCGGCGGCGCCTACGTACCGCTGGACCTCGCGCACCCCGACGACCGGCTGGAGTACGTCCTCGCCGACGCCGCCCCGCAGGTCGTCCTCGTCGGCCCGGGACAGCGCGACCGCTTCACCCGGCTGCTGGGGCGGGCGGGGGTTCCCGCCCGCGTACTCGTCCAGGGCGAGCCGCTGCCCCGGCCCACTCGGGACGGACCCCCCGCCACCACCGGTCGTGCGGCCGGCCCGGCCGACCCCGCGTACGTCATCTACACCTCCGGCTCCACCGGCCGACCCAAGGGCGTCGTCGTCCCGCACTCCGCCGTGGTGGCCCTGCTCGCCAACACCCGCGCCGACATGGACTCCGGCCCGCACGACGTGTGGGTCCAGTTCCACTCGTACTCCTTCGACTTCGCGGTGTGGGAGCTGTGGGGCGCCCTCGTCCACGGCGCCGAGCTGCTGGTGCCCGACTACGCCCTGACCCGCTCCCCGGTCGACTTCCACCGCCTGGTGCGCGAACGCGGCGTCACCGTCCTCAACCAGACCCCCTCCGCCTTCTACCGGTTCATCGAGGCCGACCGGCACGCCGCCGAGCCGCTCCCCGCCCTGCGCCGGATCGTCTTCGGCGGCGAGGCGCTGGACCTGGGGCGGCTGCGCGGCTGGGTCGAGCGGCACGGCACCGCCTCGCCCGAGCTCGTCAACATGTACGGCATCACCGAGACCACCGTGCACGTCACCCACCGGGTCCTGACCGACGAGGACTTCGCACGCGGCGGCGCCGCCGCGAGCCCGATCGGCGGCCCGATCCCCGGCCTGGTCACCCATCTGCTCGACGACCGGCTCCGGCCGGTGCCGCCCGGCCGGGTGGGTGCCATCTACGTCGCCGGCGAACAGGTCTCGCTCGGCTACCTGGGCCGGCCGGGGCTCACCGCCGGCCGCTTCGTCGCGGACCCGTTCGCGGGCGGCGGCGCCCGCATGTACCACACCGGCGATCTCGCGCGCCGTACGCTCGACGGCGAGCTGGAGTTCGCCGGCCGCGCCGACGACCAGGTGCAGCTCAAGGGCTACCGCATCGAGCCGGGCGAGGTGGAGGCCGCGATCCGGGAACTCGACGGCGTCGTCGACGCCGCCGTCACGGTGGCGGACAGCGGCGACCACCTCGTCGCCCACGTCGTGGGCCGGGTGCCGGACGACCTCGCGGGCGCGCTCGCGGCGAAGCTGCCCGCGCACATGGTGCCCGCCCGGGTGCTCCCGGCCGACGCGCTGCCGCTGACGGTGAACGGCAAACTGGACCGTGCGGCCCTCGCCGAACGCGCCACCCGGGCCGCAGCGGAGGACGACACCGTCGCCGCACGCGTGACGGCGCAGGACACCGCGCTCACCGCCCTGACCGCCGTCTTCGCCGACACCCTGCCCGGCACCGCCGTGGACGGCGACTGCGACTTCTTCCGTGCGGGCGGCGACAGCATCCTCGCCATCACCGTCGTCAACCGGGCCCGGGCCCTCGGCCTCAAGATCTCGCCCCGAGACGTGTTCCTGCTCAGGACCCCGCGCGCCCTCGCCGCCCACCTGGCCACGAGCGCACCGACCGCCGCGGCGCCCGCCCCCGCCACCGCGCCGGCCACCCCCGAGGACGGCCCACTCGCCCCGACCCCGATCGTCCTGCGCCTGCGCCGGCTGGGCGGCTCCCTGGACCGGTTCGCCCAGGCCCGCGCCGTGACCGCCCCCGAAGGCGCCGGACTCGTCGACGCCGAGCGCGCCGCGAACGCCGTGGTCGCCGCCCACTCCGCCCTGCGGCTGAGGCTGCACGTCGAGCACGGCGTATGGACCCTGCGGACCGAACCCGCCCGGCCGGTCGCCGTCGTCCGCGCGGACACCACCGACCCCGCCACCGCGGCCGACGAGGCCGCCGGCCGCCTCGACCCGCAGACCGGCGACGTCATCGCGTTCTCGTGGCTGGAGGCGAGCCGCACCCTGGTCGTCGCCGTGCACCACCTCGCCGTCGACACGGTGTCCTGGCTGATCCTGCTGGACGACCTGGCCGACGCCCTGCGGGGAACGCCCCCGGCGCCGCCGACCACCTCGTACGCCGAGTACGCGCGGGCCCTGACCGACCCGGCGGCCCGGCCCGCCGACGACGACCTCGCGCACTGGATCACCACCCTCCAGGCGCCCCCGGTGCTCCCCGCCGTCCGGGCCCCCCGCGACACCCAGGTCGTGCTCCCGCCCGACGTGAGCGACCTCCTCACCCGCACCGCTCCCGCCGCCCTCGGCATCGGGCTCACCGAACTGCTGTGCGGCGCCCTGCGCACCGCACTGACCCGCGTCCAGCCCGCGCCCACCGACCTCGCCGTCGACCTGGAGCGGCACGGCCGCGACCCCGTACTGCCCCACCACGACTACACCCGTACGGTCGGCTGGTTCACCTCCATCGCGCCCGTCCGGCTCACCGCCCACACCGACCCGGTCGCCGCGGCCCGCGAGGTCGCCGCGCGCCGCCCGGACGAGCGCGCCCACCGCGCCTACGGCCGGCTCCGCTACCTCGACCCCCAGACCGCCCCGCTCCTGGACGCCCACCCGCAGGTGCTGTTCAACTACCTCGGCCGGGGCGAGGAGTCACAGGCCCTGCACATCAGCGGCGGCGACCGGGACAGCAGCCCCTATGCCGTCGAGGTCAACGCCTGGACGGACGCGGCCACCGGCCGCCTGCATGCCGTCTTCACCCTCGCCGCGGGCGTCCCCGACGAGATCACCGGGCACTGGCGCGACGCCCTGGAACACATCGCGCGGGCCTCCACGACCGCCGAGCGCACCGCGCCGGTCACCCCGCTCCAGCGCGGCCTGTTCTTCCAGGCCCAGCTGGCCGGACCGGCCGGGCACTACGTCGCGCAGAGCTGGTTCACCTTCGACCGGCGCCTGGACACCGGCGCCCTCGCCGAGGCGATGAGCTGGGTGATGGCCCGCCACCCGTCGGTGGGCGCCGGCTTCACCACCGACGACGACGGCAACGCCGTACAGGTCCTCGCGGCCGGCCGGCGCGTCGACGTCCGCACGCTCGACCTCGCCACGGACGCCGAGGTCGACGCCCTGCTGGCCCGCGACCGCGACACCGGATTCGACACGGGCCGGCCGCCGTTGATCAGGCTGACCGTCGTCCGCCGCCCGGACGGCCGCGACGGCCTGCTGCTCAGCTACCACCTCCTGCTGTGGGACGGCTGGTCCCGACAGATCGTGCTCCGCGACCTCTTCGACGCCTACGAGACCGCCCTGGCGGGACCCTTGACGGTGCCCGCCCCGGCCACCCCGAGCTTCGAGGACCACGCCCGGGCCCTCGCCACCAAGGACCCCGCCGAGGCGGAACGGTTCTGGGCCCGGCACCTCGCCGGCCTGCCCGGCCCGACGCTGCTCGCCGGACCGGCGCCCGCCCTCGCCGACGGCCCGCCCCGCACCCTCGTCCACACGCTCGACGCCGAACGGTCGCAGCTGCTGCGGGACGCCGCCCGCAGCCATGGCGTCACCCTGAACTCGGTGCTGACCGGCGCCTTCGGCCTGCTGCTCGGCGCCCGGACGGGCCGCGGCGACGCCGTGTTCGGCGTGACCGTCTCCGGCCGCGAGGGCGAAGGCCTCGACGGCATCGTCGGCGTCCTGCTCAACACCGTGCCCCTGTGGACCCGGGCCCGGCCCGGCGACACCGTCCGGGAGTACCTGTCGGCCGTGCAGTCCCGCAGGGTCGAGGCGATGGAGCACGAACACGTCGGGCTCGGCGAGATCCAGCGGGCCGGCGGACACGACACGCTCTTCGACAACCTCTTCGTCCTCCAGAACTTCCTGGACCTGGACGCCTTAGCCGAGATGAACGCCCGCCACGGCATCACCGCCGTCCGCGCCGACGACTCCACGCACTACCCGTACACCTGGGTCGTCACCCCGGGCGAGCGGCTCACGGTGAAACTGGAGTACCGCGACCACGACACCCCGGCCGCCCGCCGGCTCCTGGACGACTACCTGCGCCTCCTCGACGACCTGGCCCGCGCCACGGGACCGGTCGGCGCACTGCGGGGCCTCGCGCCGACGCCCGGGCGCGCCGAACGCACCGACATCGGCACGGACACCGTCGTCGACCGCTTCGACCGGGCGGCCGACCGCGCCCCCGGACGCACCGCCCTCGTCGCCCACGGACACACCATGACCTTCGCCGGACTGCGCGACCGCAGCCGCGCCCTGGCCGGAGTCCTCGCCGGACGCGGCATCGGCCCCGAGAGCACCGTGGGCCTCGCCGTACCCCGCTCGCTCGACGCGATCGTGGCGCTCTTCGCCGTACTGCGCACGGGCGCCGCGTACGTGCCGCTGGAACTGGACCACCCCGACGAACGGATCGCCGCGATCGTCGCGGACGCCCGCCCCGAGGTGATCCTCACCGTCGGCGCGGTGTCCCCCCGGCTGGACCGGCTCCCGGGCGACCTGATCGAACTGGACCGGCCCCTGCCCGCCGCCGAACCGTTCACCACCTTCGCCCCCGACGACCCCCAACGCCTGCGCCACCCCGCCTACACGATCTACACCTCCGGATCGACCGGCCGGCCCAAGGGCGTCGTGACCGAGTACGCGGGCCTCACCAACATGCTGGTCAACCACCAGCGTCGGATCTTCGAACCGGTACTGGCCGACCACGGCCACCGGGTCTTCCGGATCGCCCACACCGTGTCGTTCGCCTTCGACATGTCGTGGGAGGAGCTCCTGTGGCTCGCCGACGGCCACGAGGTGCACATCTGCGACGAAGAACTGCGCCGCGACGCCCCCCGGCTCGTCGCGTACTGCCTCCGGCACGGCATCGACGTCATCAACGTGACCCCGACCTACGCCCGGCAACTGGTGGCCGAGGGCCTGCTCGACGACCCGGAGCGGCGCCCGGCCCTCGTCCTGCTCGGCGGCGAGGCCGTCACGCCCACCCTGTGGCAGCGACTCGCGGAGACCGACGGCACGGCCGGCTACAACCTCTACGGGCCCACCGAGTACACCATCAACACCCTCGGCGTCGGCACCTTCGAATGCGCGGACCCGGTGGTGGGCGTGCCCATCGACAACACCGACGTCTACGTCCTGGACCCGTGGCTGCGCCCCCTCCCGGACGGCGTCCCGGGCGAGTTGTACGTGGCGGGCATCGGCATCGCGCGCGGCTACCTCGGGCAACCCGCCCAGACCGCGCACCGCTTCGTCGCCTGCCCGTTCGGCGGACCCGGCGAGCGCATGTACCGCACCGGTGATCTGGTGGCGCGGCGGCCCGACGGGAACCTGGCCTACCTGGGCCGCACCGACCAGCAGGTCAAGATCCGGGGGCACCGCGTCGAACCGGGCGAGGTGGAGGCCGCGTTCACCGCACACCCGGCCGTCCGGTTCGCCGCCGCCGTCGCCCAGCCCGACCCGCAGGTCGACGGCGCGTACCGGCTGGCCGCCTACCTCGTACTGGACGGCTCCGACCTGGCGACGGTCGCCGCCGACGTGGGCGGTGCGCTGCCCGACTTCCTGCGCCCGACGCACTACGCCCGGGTCGACGCGATCCCGCTCACGGTCAACGGCAAGGCCGACACCAGGGCCCTGCCCGAGGCCCGGCCGCTGGGCGCGCTGACCACGGCGGGCGAACGCGGCCCGCGGACCGGGACGGAAACCGTGGTCTGCGCGTTCTTCGCCGAGGCACTCGACCTGGACGACGACGAGGTGAGTGCGGTGGGCGACTTCGTCTCCCTCGGCGGACACTCCATGCTGGCGGTGCGGCTGATCGGGCTGCTCCGCCGGGAGTACGGTCCAGTGATCACGATCCGCGATCTGTTCACCCTGCGAACCCCGGAAGCGATTGCCCGCCACCTCGATGACAACTCCTGACACGCAGCGGCCCCGTTCGGGGTCCGAGATCCTGCGCACCGCGCTGCGCCGCAACGTCGGCGCCATGGCCTGGGGCACCGTCCTCATGGGCCTGTACCAGGCCGGGGAGACCGCCTTCCCCATCGCGCTCGGCCTGATCGTCGAGCACACCATGCGGGACCGGGCCCCCGGCGCCCTGGCCCTGTCGATCGCCGCGCTGGCCGTGATCATCACGACGGTCTCGCTGTCCTGGCGGTTCGGCATGCGCATCCTGCAGAAGGCCAACACGACCGAGGCGCACCGCTGGCGGGTGCGGGTCGCGGACTGCGGACTGCAGCCCGTGGCCCGGGACGTCGACCTCAAGTCCGGCGAGGTCCTGACCATCGCCACGGAGGACGCCGACCAGACCGCCGACATCATCGAGGTGGTGCCCCTGCTGATCAGCTCGCTGGTCGCCGTGCTGGTGGCCGCCGTCGCCCTGGGTTTGGCCGACCTGCGGCTCGGTCTGCTGGTCATCGTCGGGACCGTCGCGATCCTGTCGGTCCTGTCGGTGATGTCCCGGCGGATCGGCTCCAGTACCCGCGAACAACAGGCCCGGGTGGCCCGGGCGGGGGCGAAGGTCGCCGACCTGATCACCGGACTGCGCCCGCTGCACGGCTTCGGGGGCAACCACGCGGCCTTCCGGTCCTACCGGACGGTCAGCACCGAGGCGAAGCGCCAGGCGGTCACCGTCGCCGGGGTGAACGGCGCGTACGCGGGCACGGCCGCCGCCCTCAACGCGGCCCTGGCCGTCGCGGTGACGCTGACGGCCGGCCGGCTTGCGTTCGACGGCCGTATCAGCATCGGTGAACTCGTCATGGCCGTCGGACTGGCGCAGTTCATCATGGAACCGCTCAAGATGTTCTCGGACATGCCCAAGTACGTGATGATGGCCAGGGCTTCGGCCGAGCGGATGGCTCTGGTACTGACCGCGCCCCCGGTCTCCGTCCCCGGCCGGCGGCGCCCCGCCCCCGGCGGGGACCTGGAAGTCGACGGCGTCCGCCACGGCGCCCTGCGCGGCCTGAAGTTCCGCGTCCCGGCGGGCGGGTTCGTGGCCGTCGCCGCCTACCAGCCGCGCGCCGCCGCCGACCTCGCCGCCGTCCTCGCCGTGCGGGTCCCGCCGCACGCGTACGAGGGCGTGGTGCGGGTGAGCGGGCAGGAGTTCGGCGGGCTGTCGGTGGAGGCGGTCCGCGAGCACGTGCTGGTGAACCCTTACGACGCCGAGGTGTTCGCGGGCACCCTGCGCACGAACATCGACCCGTCGGGCCGCAGCCGTACGGTCGCGGAGGCCGTCGAGGCGTCCATGCTGACCGACGTCGTCGCCCTCCACCGGGAGGGCCTCGACTACGCCGTCCGCGACCGCGGCGCCAACCTGTCCGGCGGCCAGCGCCAACGGCTCTCGCTGGCCCGGGCCCTGGCCGCGGACAGCGACGTCCTGGTCCTGCACGACCCGACGACGGCCGTCGACGCCGTCACCGAACAGCTCATCGCCCGCAACATCGCCCGGCTGCGCCGGGGCAGGACCACGGTGGTCATCACGAGCAGCCCGGCCCTCCTGGACACCGCCGACCGGGTCCTGGTCCTCGACGACGGCGTCATCACGGCCGAGGGCACCCACCGCAACCTGCTCGCCACCGACGAGGACTACTGTCTGGCGGTGGCCAGATGAGCAGGCCTATGACCGCGCCGCTCCGGACGGCCGCTCCGGGCAACGACTGACATCGCAACGGGGAGGCTCGACGGCGGTGGTGGCGGCCCGGTGCGGGCCCAGCGTCCACGCGATGTCCCTGAGCAGGGCGTGGCGCCAGCCCGCGCGGTCGTGGGCGGAGGGGGAGCGCGAGACGCGTACGGCCGCACCGGCCCGGGCCGCCAGGGTCTCGACCACGGCGCAGTGCGGCAGCATCCGCGTCTCGTGTTCCCCGACGTCGAAGGCGACCCGCAGCCCCGACAGGTCGTCGCGCTCGCGCAGCCGGTCGGCGATCACCCCGCCGAGCGGCCCGCCCAGCGGATCCGCGAGGTCCGGTGCGCCGGGCGCCCACCAGAAGGACGGGGACTGGCAGGCGACCCGGGACACCAGGTCCGGGAACTCCAGCGCCGCGTACATCGCGCTGAGGCCCCCGAGGCTCTGCCCGGCGACCACCAGACGGTCCGGGTCCGCGGGCAGGCCCGTCCGCGCCACCAGCGGCAGCAGCTCGTCCCGTACCGCCTCCCACAGCTCGGGCCGGCACCCGAACTCGGCCTCCCGGTCCCGCGTCGGCAGGAAGACGAGGGTGACGGGCGGCATGCCGCCGTCCGCGACGGCTGCGTCGAACGCCGTCATGGCCGGATGCAGGTACAGCCAGTCGTCCCCGTCGAGGAGCAGCACCACCGGGCCGCCGCCGCCCACCGGGTGGACCCGTACGGTGCGCCGCCCGCCGAGGCGCTCGTTCGTCCAGCGGACCCGGGTGTCCGGCAGCGGGAACACCCCGTCGGCGCCCAGGGCGGGCCAGTACGGCTGGGCCGGCGCGTCCGGGGTCGCGGCGACCGACCGGTCGCCGCCCGCACCGGCCGGATTGAACGGGTCGGCGCACTGCGCGCCGTCCGCGCGGAACCCGTACGTGACCCGCAGCCGGGCGGGCATGCGGACCTGCGCGTACCAGCAGTCCGTGTCCGCCCACCGGCGCAGCGCCACCGGCTCCGACCAGCTCTCGAACACGACGCTCGCCGGAGAGCCGCGCCACAGGAACAGGGTCGTCCAGCCGCCGTCCTCCGAGGGCACCGACGCGGGGGCTCCCGCCGCCGCCCAGAACGCCCCGGACCCGGGCGCGCCCGGCAGTCCGTACGCGGTGAAGGGCTCCTGCGGGCCGGCGCCGTGGCCGGGGGCGGTATCGGTCAGGCCCATGCGGGTCTCCTTGTGTGCGGCAAGGGGAGAAACTAAGCTCGACACAATTAGGCGAGCCTAACCTAATCATGACGTTCCGGGGAGGCAACGACCGTGAGCACCAACCCCTTCGACGACCCCGAGGGCCGCTTCCTCGTCCTGGTGAACGACGAGGGCCAGCACTCGCTCTGGCCGTCCTTCGTCGACGTTCCCGGCGGGTGGGCGATCGCCCTCGGCGAGAACAGCCGCGAGGCCTGCCTGGACTTCGTCGAGGCGAACTGGACCGATCTGCGCCCCCGCTCCCTGGCCCGGACGACGGACGCCTGACCCTCCTTCACCGCCCGCCCCGGTACTGCCGCCGGCGGTACCGGCCGACCTCTCCGGGGGACCCCGCGCGATGCTCTGCACCAGGCTGACCAACGCCCGTTTCCTCACCATGGACCCGGACCACCCGGTCGCCCGTGAACTCGGCATCTGGCGGGGCCGGATCGTCGGCCTGGACGACGCGGTGGCCGCCCTGCCCGCCCGCGAGGTCGTCGACCTGCAGGGCGCCACCGTACTGCCCGGGTTCATCGACTCCCACGTCCACCTGCCCTGGACCGGCTTCGCACAGAACACCCCCAGCATGGCCGGCTGCACGCGCGTCGACGACGCCCTCGCGGTGGTGGCCGAAGCGGTCGCCCGCAAGGACTCGCCCGGATCGTGGGTGAGCATCGTCGGCTACGACCAGCGGGCGCTGGGCCGCCACCTGACCGCCGCCGACCTCGACCGGGTCGCCCGGGGCCACAAGCTGTACGTGCTGCACGACTCCGGGCACGGCTGCGTCGTCAACACCGCCGTGCTGGACCTGCTGGCCGCGGACGTCCCGCACGAGAACGGTTTCCTCGCCGAAGGCGCCATGGGCGCCGCCCGCGCCCTGCGACTGCCCTATTCGCAGGCGGAGTTGGCCGAGTCCATCGGCCGCGCCGCCCGTACCTGCCTCGCCGAGGGCATCACCGCCTGCGCCGAGGCGGGCATCGGCGGTGCCCTCTTCGGACACACCCCGGTCGAACTCGGCGCCTACCAACTCGCGCGGGAGAAGGGGCTGCTGCCCCTACGGGTCCAGCTGATGGTCTCCGCCGACCGACTGCGTCCGGTCGGCGCCCACGAGGCCGACGGCATCCCCCGGGCGCTCGACCTCGGACTGCGCACCGGATTCGGCGACGACTGGCTGTCCGTGGGCGCCCTCAAGATCTTCACCGACGGCGGGATGATGGCCCGCACCGCCGCGCTCAGCGCCCCCTACGAGGGCATGGGCCACGCCGGCCGGTTGCAGGACGACCCCGAAGTCCTCACCCGGACCATCGTCGACGGTCACCTCGCCGGATGGCAGCTCGCCGTGCACGCCATCGGCGACCGGGCGGCGGACGTGGCGCTCGACGCCCTCGAAGAGGCCCAGCGCCTGAGACCCCGGCCCGACGCCCGGCACCGCATCGAGCACGCCGGCCTGATCCGCCCCGACCAGCTCCCGCGGTTCGCGCGGCTGGGCATCAGCGCGGTGGTCCAGCCCAACTTCCTGCGGTACTTCGGCGACGACTACGCGGCGATCATGGGGGAGGAGCGGGCGCCGTGGCTCTACCGCGGCCGGGGCTTCCTCGACCACGGCATCACCCTGGTCGGCAGCTCCGACCGCCCCGTGACGGACGGATCGCCGCTGCGGGCCGTCCAGTTCATGGTCGAGCGCGCCTCCGGGTCCGGTCGCCGGATCGGCCCGGGGGAGGCGATCACCGTCGACGAGGCCCTGTACGCCTACACGGTCGCGGGCGCCCACGCCTGCCGCTGGGAGGACAGCGCGGGCAGTCTCACCCCGGGCAAGCGCGCCGACCTGGTCGTCCTGGGGGACGACCCGCGGCGCGTCGACGTCTCCCGCATCGGCGGCATCGAGGTCGTGGCGACCTGGGTCGACGGCCGCGACACCGCCTGGCGGGTCAGCAGGCGCGGACCGGCTGGTGGTCGTGGACGAAGCGGGCCGAGACCCAGCCGCGGGAGCCCTGGAGGCGGTACCAGATCGGGTTGCCGTCCACCCACCCGCCGCGCTTCTGGCAGTTGAGGAGCACCCGCTGACCGGGGCGGAGCGACTTGACGACGGGGGAGTACACCGTGGCCCTCTCGCGCACATGGAGGGGCGCGTCCGAGACGACCTCACCCACCGGGTACGCGGCACGGGGCGCGGCGGCCGGCCCGGCCCCCTGCTGGGCGGCCCATCCGGCGCCGCCCATCGGGCCGAGTGCCAGGCCTGCGGCCAGCACGCACATCACTACGGACTTCTTCATCTTCGGCCTCTTCTCCGACGACATCGGCGCGGGCGTGCCGCGGCGGACCGCGGACGGTCGAGAGTGCCCGACACGACTATCCGCGCGGCTGGGGGAACTCCCGGGCCGACACGTCCGCGGTTCCCTCCGATGGCCCCCGGCCGCCGTCGTCGTGCCCCTGATCGGGCGCATGTCCTGATCCCGCTGTTTCGGATGCGGGTGAACGAGCAGACGCGGGCCATGGCACCCGGTGTCGTCAGCCGACGTGCCGTCGTGCCGTCGCTCCGCTGTGCCGCTCCGGCCGGACGGTGCGACCCAGGCCCCCTCCGGCCGTCCGCCGCCCTCCCGCAGAGACGAGTCATCATGGACCACCTGCCCCACGTCCCCGAGCAGGAACTGACCTGGACGACCGAGATCCACCAGGTCCGCACCCGGTTGCGGTTCCCCCTCCGGGCCACGTTCCGGTGGTCGTCCGAAGACCCGCTGGAGGTCGGGGTCACCTTCCACCCGGTGGGCGCCGGTGACGTGACCTGGGTGCTCGGCCGCGACCTGCTGGCCAGGGGCCTGCGCACCCTCGCGGGCACGGGCGAGGTCCGGGTCCGGCCGTCGGCCGGGCCGGGCCGCGCGGGACAGGTCCTCCTGCGGCTGGGGACGGCGCCTCCGTACGCCCTCTTCCTGCTGGACCGGGCGGGGCTGGAGTCCTGGCTGGAGAAGACGTGGGCGGCCGTCCCCGCCGGCGCCGAAGCGGAGCGCCTGGACTGGGAGTTCTTCGAGGGCCTGCTCGCGGACCGCTAGCGGGTGCGTGCGGCAGGCGGCTGCTCTAGCGTCGAAGGAGGGGGAGGTCCGGCCGAGCCGGCCCGGTGGCGGTACGCCGGCCCCGGGTGCTCGGCGGCGCATCACCGCGCGGATCCGGAGGCATCCAGGTCGCGGGCCGCGTGACGAACCCCGAGAGCAGGTGTGTTCCATGCGTATGTCGACACGTGTCGCAGGCGTCCTCACCGGGCTGGCCCTCGCACTCGGCGGCGCGGCCCTCGCCCCGGCCGCGCACGCGGACGTCAGGGACTGCATCAACGTGGTCGAGGAGCAGCTGCAGGGCGGCGAAGCCCCCTCCTACGTGGTGACGGCCTGCGAGACCGCGCAGAGCGGTGGCCACGCCGGGTGTGTGACGGGTCTCACCAAGGGCGGCGGCGTGACGAACGGCACCGCGGTGACCGCCTGCTCGGCGGCACCGTAGGTCACAACAGGGGAAGGGCCCTGTCGTCGGGGACGCCCGCCGCCGGTCCGGGGGCGGGCGTCGGCGTAGCCGCGAGGTAGGCGAGGAGGCCGGCGATCTCACGGCCGGCCTCCGCCGGGTGGCGGAAGCGCGCGCCGGGGGCGATGGCGTAGCGGTTGCGCCGGCCGTCCCGGGTCCGGGTGAGGTACCCGTCGGTCTCCAGGTCCGTGACGATGGCCTGCACGGTGCGTTCGGTGAGGTCGCAGCTCGCCGCGATGTCGCGAAGCCGGACCCCCGGGTCGCGCGCGATGGCGATCAGGACCCGGGCGTGGTTCGTCAGAAAGGTCCAGTGGTTCCGGCGGGAACCCGTGTGCTCGTTCTCCACCCCGACATTCTCACAGTGGCGACTCGCGAAAAGCAAATCCAGAAAAGTCTTTCCGGTATAACTTGACGTGTGTCGGGCGTCCCCGGCAGGGTGCAGGGAAGCGGAAGGGGACTTCCGCAGCGACCGAGCAACGAGCGACCGTAGAGATCGCACAACGCGCCGCAAGCACCTGTGCCCAAGGAGCGAAGACGATGACCATGACGGCCACGACCGAGGCCACCACCTCGACGACCCCCACGACGCCCACCCCTGCCGGTGGCGCCGCGGCGGGACCCGCGATCAGCGGGCTGCCCGAGGTGCCCTGCCCGCGGGAACTGTCGACCGTCGACGCCCGGCAGCTGACCCGGCTGTTCTTCGAACGGCTCCGGAGCCTCGAAGAGGGAACCCACGAGTACCAGTACGTGCGCAGCACGCTGATCGAGATGAACATCTCACTCGTGAACTTCGTCGCCCGCCCGTTCCGCGACCGACCCGGCGGCCCCGAGAACGAGGACATCGTCCAGGTCGGCATCATCGGCCTCATCAAGGCCATCGACCGGTACGACCCCGACCGCAACACCCAGTTCACGACGCTCGCCGTGCCCTACATCACAGGTGAGATCAAGCGCCACTTCCGCGACGCCACCTGGGCCGTGCGGGTCCCGCGCCGGTTCCAGGAGCAGCGCCTGCTGCTCGCGAAGGCCACGGAGGAGCTGACCTCCGAGACCGACCGCGCGCCCACCCCGGCGGAACTCGCCGCCCACCTGGGCCTCACCGAGGACGAGGTCCGCCAGGGCCTGGTGGCCGCCAACGCCTACTCCACCCAGTCCCTCGACGCGCCCCAGTCCGACACCGGCACCGCCGGAGCCCCCGCGGGCGACCGGGCCACCCGCTCACTGGCCGAGACCGTCGGCGACCTGGACCCCGCCCTGGAGGCCGTCGAGGACCGCCAGGCCCTGGCACCCCTGCTCGCGGGACTGGACGAACGCAGCACCCGCATCCTGGAGCTCCGCTTCGGCCAGGAGATGACCCAGGCGGAGATCGGCGAGGAGGTCGGCCTCTCACAGATGCACGTCTCCCGGCTGCTCGCCCGCACGCTGGAGACCCTGCGCGCGGAGATGCTGCACGACTGACCGCGGTCGGAGGACCTCAGGGGGCCGGGCGGCCATCGACGCCCGGCCGTCCCGACCCGTTCCCGAGACCTGACACCGGGGAGTCATGAACAGCTTGCTCCGACTACTGGCCGTCCTGGGCGGCTCCGTCGTGCTCACCCTCGTCGTGGGCCGCCTCACCGACCTGCTCCTGCGGCGGGCGGACGCCCGCCACCCCGAGACCCCACTGTGGAACATGCTGCGCCGCTGCGGCCCGTCCGTGCGGGTCCTGCTCTTCACGGCGGTCCTGCGCGGCGCCTACCGGCAGATCGCGTGGCAGCCCTTGCGCGACCATGAGACCGCCGTGGGCCGCACCCTGACGCTCGTCCTGATCGGCGCGGGCGCGTGGTGCGTCGTCGGCGTCGCCTCCGCCATCGTGGAGTCCTCCTACGCCCGCTACGCGTTGGGCACCCGCGACCCCTCACGAGTACGCCGGGTCCGCACCCAGGTGACGCTCATCAGGAGGATCGTCACCGCCGTCGTCGCCGTGGTCGCCGCCGCGGCGATGCTGCTCACCTTCCCCGCCTTCCGGGCCGTGGGCACGTCCGTACTGGCCTCGGCCGGCATCATCGGCATCGTCGCGGGCGTCGCCGCCCAGTCCACCCTCGGCAACCTCTTCGCGGGCTTCCAGATCGCCTTCGGCGACATGGTGCGCATCGGCGACACGGTCGTCGTCGACGGGGAGTGGGGCGTGGTCGAGGAGGTGACGCTCACCCTGATCGCCGTGCGCACCTGGGACGAGCGCCGGATCACCATGCCCGTCTCGTACTTCACCTCGCGGCCCTTCGAGAACTGGTCGCGCGGCGGCGTCCAGATGACCGGAACCGTCTTCCTCCACTGCGACCACACCGCCCCCGTGCCCCTGATGCGGGAAAAGCTGAAAGAGATCCTGGACGGCTGCGAGGCATGGGACGGCCGCGGCTGGGACCTGTCCGTCACGGACGCGACCCCCACCACCATCGTGGTCCGGGCGATCGTCACCGCCCAGGACGCGGACCGGCTGTGGACCGCCCGCTGCGAGGTGCGCGAGCAACTGGTCGGCTGGCTCGCCGAGAAGCACCCGTACGCCCTGCCCCGCGTCGCCATGGCGGCCGCCGTGCCGTCGCCGGACACCCGTACGGACGCCGGCGACGATATGGGCGCCGGGGCCCGGACGGACGTCAGGCGGCCTGCGGGCTGAAGGCGTACAGGCCGTCCGCACCGGGCTGCACGATGCCGTAACTGCTCTCCGGCACCTCGTTCCACGCGCCGGGCAGATCGCCCAGGGGCTCGGACACGACCAGACGGGTCTCGTCGGACACGCCCTGGAGGAACGCCATGTCGGGGTGCAGCCTGCGCAGCGTGTCGACGCGGCTGCTGTAGAAGAGCGACCGCGAGGTGCCCTGGCTGGAGTAGCGGAAGGCCCACACGGTGGTCCCGTTGGTGACGGCCACGGTCATCTGCATCGGGAACTCCACGCCGTGCTCGTGGCCGATGCGCTCCACCACGCCGACCATCCTGGCGACGGCGCCCGGCGGGTCCTCCTCCAGGCCGAAGGTGAGCGCCAGGTAGAATATGACCTCGGAGTCCGTGGTGCCCTCGATCTCCCCGAAGAGCGCGGGGTCGACGAGCATCGCGAGGTCGCGCCGCATCCCGTGGAAACCGGCGACGGCTCCGTTGTGCATCCACATCCAGCGCCCGTGCCGGAAGGGGTGACAGTTCGTCTGCTGCACCGCCGTGCCCGTCGACGCCCGGATGTGGGCGAAGAACACGGGGGAGGTGACGTGGTCCGACAGCTCCCTCAGGTTGCGGTTGTTCCAGGCGGGACCGACGTCCCGCATCAGGGCGGGCGTACCGTCGCCGCTGCCGCCGTCCGGATACCACCCGATGCCGAAACCGTCACCGTTGGTGGTCTCCACGCCCAGCTTTGAATGGAGGCTCTGGTCGATCAGAGAGTGGGCGGGTTTGTACAGGATGGTGTCGAGCAGTACGGGGGTTCCCGAATACGCCAGCCACCGGCACATGTGCGATCACCTGACTCGTCCGCCCCGTCGGGGTTGGCCGTACCGCGGGCCGGCCGGGGCCGCAACCGCCCGCGGGGGCGCCCCGTCGCCCATGCGCCATTCTCCCGCCGCCCGCCGGGGGCCGCACGCGGACGGCCGCGCACCCGGCGGGCGCCCGTCCGCCGGGTCGGCGGCGGCTACCAGCCGAAACGCCGGTCGACGACGGCCGCGAACTCCTCGAAGCTCAGCACGCGGTCACCGTTCTGATCGGCCGCGTCGAAGAGGGCCGAGGACTCCTCGGTGTCGCCCACGCCCCAGAACGGGATGTCCCCCTGCGCGGCGAGGGTCGGCCCCTTGGAGCGCAGGGCGCCGATGACCTCGGCCCGGGTCAGGGTGCCGTCCTGGTCGAGGTCGAGGGCGTCGAACAACCGCCGGGCCTTCTCACTCATCACATGTCCTCTCAGCGGTGCACGCGCCGTCTCGGCCGACGGGTCCTGTACGCAAGGACGCGACGCGCCCCCGCGAGGTTGCCCGGTCGGGCTCACCAGCTCACGTGCAGGGTCTCCGGCGAACGGTGGATCAGCGTGGGCCGCATCCGCGGCCGCGGCCGGCCGGGGTCGGGGCGCAGCCCCGGCAGGCGGCCGGTCAGCAGCTCCAGGGTCAGCCGCAGCTGTTCGCGCGCCAGCCGGGATCCGGGGCAGCCGTGCGGGCCGTGCCCGAAGGCGAGGTGCTGCCGGTTCACGGGCCGGGTGATGTCGAACTCGCCGGGCCGTTCGTGGCGCTCGCCGTCCCGGTTGGCCGCCCCGAACGCCACCAGCACGGCGGCCCCGGCGGGCAGCCGCGTCCCGCCGAGGGTGACCGGCCGGGTCGTGGTCCTGCGGAAGGCCTGGATGGCGGTGTTGTGGCGGGCGGCCTCCTCAACCGCCGCCGGGATCAGCGAGGGATCGGCGCAGAGCATCCGCCACTGCCGCCGGTCGTCGTCGAGCAGGTGCATCAGTGTGGTTCCGATGAGGGCGCCGGTGGTGAGGAATCCGGCGATCAGCAGGTTCTGCAGGCTCGTCACCAGCTCGTGGCGCTGGTCCGGCGTGAGCTCGCCCGTACCGGGGGCCAGGGCGGCCACCATGGCCGAGCACAGGTCGTCGCGGGGGTGGGCGCGCCGGTCGCGCGCGTACCCGTCGAGCAGCTGCTGCAGTGCGACCACGTCCTCGGCGGCCGCGGCCTGGGCCTGCGGCGGCAGCGGCCGGAAGAGGAGCTCCTCGGCCCGGTGGCCCCCGTGCACGGCCGTGGGCACGTCGGCGGCATCCAGCCCGATCAGCCGCCCGACCACCATCCCCGGCAGCCGCTGCGCGTACGCCCCCACGAGCTCCGCGGACCCGTCCGCCGCGAAGCCGTCCACCAGCCCCGCGGCGCACGTCCGCGCGTACGGGACCAGCTGCGCCACCCGCGCGGCCGACAGCCCCCGGTTCAGCGGGGCCCGGTGCCGGCGGTGGGCCGCACCGTCCGAGGACACCACCGTGGGCCGCGGCCCGAACCCCCGCTGCAGGACGCCGAGGGCCGCCTCCGACAGCGGGACGTCCGGGAGCAGGGCGTTCGCCGAGGAGAAGTCCTCCGCGCGCAGCAGCACCTCCCGTACGTCGCGGTCGCGCGCGACCAGCCACGCGTCGAACTCGGGTACGTAGGTGAGCCCTTCGGCCCCGCGGGCCCGGTCGTACAGCGGGTACGGGTCGCGGTACAGCTCGTCACGCCGGGCCTGCTCGTCGTGCCACGACAAAGGGGACCTCCGGAGCGCTGGGGACGGGGTGGGCGCCGCCGCGTACGACCCGGCGGTGCGCCGGGTCATCCTGCCCGAAGCCGGTCCCGCCCGGTAGGGCGCGGGTCCGGAGCAAGTCCGCTGCTACCGGATCGCGTTGAGTTCGGCGACGATCGACGCGGGCGTGTGACCGCTGGTGTCCGACAGGCGGTGGAAGTCGACCGAGACGAAGTTCGGGGACCGGCCGCCGGCCGCGGGCCGGCACTGCTCGGCGATGCGGTTCCTGAGTTTCGCGCCGTTGTCCAGGGCCGCCGTCAGCACGGTCGGCACGTTGCGGTGGTGGCTCATGGTGAACAGGCGCCGGAAGCCGGGCTCCTGCCGGTCCAGCGGCACGTCGGGCCAACGGGTCACGCAGGACGTGTCGTTGCCGAGGTCCCCGAGGCTCCAGTAGTTGCTCACCGTCCACGACCGGTCGTACATGACGCCCAGGTTCTCGCGGTCGGACCGGTCGGAGAAGATCAGCAGCCGCTTGTCGGAGGTGACGAGGTCGGCGACCTTCGGCCAGCCGTTCTGCCGTACGCCCCACTCGTCCGGCCGGAACACCAGGTCGGACAACCCGCGGACCCGGCCCAGGGACGAGGCGAGCTGGTCGGCGCTCACGTAGTCCTCCAGGAAGACGGTCACCACCTCCTGGGGGTGGGCTGCGAGGAAGTCCACCACGGTCTGCATCGTGCCGTGGAAGGACTGGCGCGGCAGGGCGTACGTGGCGCCGGCGAAGGTCTTGCAGTCGCCGTGGCACAGGTAGACGTCGCTGGGGTAGCAGTCGCTGCCGAAGCTGATGACGCACAGCCAGGTGCTGCGCTCGTACCAGTGCGTGTCCAGGCTGATGCCGCGGACGCCGCCGTCGAGCTGGGCGCGGACCGATTCGGACTGGTTGACGGAACTCCAGCGGGAGTCCTCGTAGTTGGTGAAGGCGTTGTGGGTGGTCAGGAAGGAGACCTCGTCGAGGCGGCGGTCGCCCCAGCGGGCGGCCGCGAGGGCGGCCGGGGTACCGGTCGCGGTCGCGGGGGCGGTCGGGGCCGCGGCGGTGGTGGTGGCGGTCGCGGTGGTGGCGGTGGTCGCGGTGCCCAGCAGAGCCAGCAGGAGGAGGCACGCCGCGGTGCGCCGGGCGCGGCTCCTCCGGAGCGCACCGCGCATGCGGCCGCGGAATCCCGTCATTATCATGCCCATGTCAATCATGGCGGGAGGTTAGCGTGCGGGCCGCCGTTATACCTCCCGGTGGACGTGTGCCGGATGTCCTCTCCTCGGCCGGGCCGGAGCCGAGGGTGTCGGCCGTGTGCCCGGACAGCGAGGCGCTGATCGCCGCCGTCGGGACCTGCTCGTGCGCGCCGGAAGGGGCTGCGGGGGCGGCTGGACCTGTCGAGCGCTCCGTCCGCCCCGCCCCACCGCGCCCGGTCGCACCCGTCGCCGCGGCCGGGCGCCGGGACGGGCCGCCGGCCCGGGGCGTTCGCGGGGGCTCAGTAGCGCAGGGCCGTCGCGGTCTGCGCCGTCACCGTGCCGGACAGCTTGTGCGTACTGCGGGCCGTGCCCCGGCCCGTGCCCTTCCCGGCGACGTCGGAGACCGTCACGACCACGGTGTCGACGAGGTTGCCGCTCTCGTCCTTGAACTCGACCTGCACCGCGAAGGACTTGGCCGCGTCGTCGGTGTTCCGCACGGTCACGGGGACCGTCGTGTAGCCGTCCGCGTCCGTGGCCACCGTGCCCAGGGACACCTGTTCCTCGGCGTCCACTCCGTCCTTGACCTCGGAGAGCTTGTCCTTCGCGACGGCGGCCGCGGACTCGGCGGCCTTCGCGGCCTCGGAGGCGGCCGACGAGACGGCCTCACCGGCCGACTTCACCGCGGACGCGGCACTGGAGACGGCCCCGGCCGGGTCGCCGTCGCCGCCCGAGCAGCCCGCGGCGCCGAACGCCACCGCCGCCAGCACCACGCCTGCCGCACCACGCATCCACGCGACCGTCGCCACCACGCCTCCAAGGGTGTTCCGGGTCTCCCAGTCAACGGCCCGCCGCCCCCCGGATGCCCCCTGGGCGGGGCAACCGGGTGAGGAGCCGCCGCAGCGCCGGCGCCCGGCGGCGCGGGGCGCCCGGCTCAGGGACGCCCGGCGGCCAGCCGGTGCTCGTGGACGCGCAGGTGCAGCGCGGCCAGGTCCAGCAGGGGAGTGGCCACCCCCAGCGCACGGGCGCGCACGGTGAGGTCGGTCAGTACGTGGTCGGCCTCGGTCGGTGCCCCGGCGACCAGGTCGCGGTACAGGGACGGGGTGAGGGGCGAGCCGGGGGCCGTCACCGTCGCCGCGGTGAAGGCCAGCTCGGCCTCCGGCACCGGATACCCGGCCGCCCCGGACACCGCCGCAGCCTCGGCGAGCAGGGACCTCCCCAGGGCCGCCCCGCCCGCGACGGCGTTGACCTCCCCGACGGTGCCGCGCATCAGGCAGGTGACGGCGACCAGGGTCGAGATGAAGACCCACTTGTGCCACATGGCGGCGACGATGTCGCCCGTCGGCGGCGAGTCGATGCCCGCTCCGGTCAGCACCGCGCGGACGGCGTCCACCCGGTCCGAGGGGCGGCCGTCGAGCTCGCCGGTCAGGACCACCGCGGGCGGGGCCATGCGCAGGATGTCGCCCTCCTCGTTCAGGGTGGTGACCACCTTCGCGACGCCGCCGAGGACCGCCCCGGGCCCGAGGCGCGCGACGAGCGCGTCGAGCTGGGCCACGCCGTTGAGCAGCGGGACGACGGCGGTCCCGGGCCCGACGGCCCGCTCGATGTCCGCCAGCGCCGGGTGCAGGGCGGTCGCCTTCACGGAGAGCAGTACCAGGTCGTAGGGGCCGCCCGGCGCGTCGGCCGTCACCAGCTTCGGCGCGAGGCGGAGCTGCTCCCCCTGGCCGTCGACCCTCAGGCCGCGGGCCGCCAGGGCCTTCGCGCGGGCCGGGCGGACCAGGAAGGAGACGTCCTGGCCGGCGTGCGCGAGCCGGGCGCCGAAGAAGCCGCCGACGGCGCCGGCGCCGACCGTGAGGATCCTCATGTGCGGGTGCCTTTCGTGGGAGCGGCCGGAGCGCCGTCGACGGCACTCCGCGGGGAGCGGGGGGAGCGCGGCGCGTACCGGGAGACCGCCACGCCGGCCAGGCACAGCAGTCCGCCGAGGAGGGTGAGCAAGGCCGGTACCTCGCCCAGCAGGGCCCAGCTCAACAGGACGACGATGGCCGGGACGGCGTACGTCGTCGCTCCCAGCCGGCCGGCGGGCATGCGCGCCAGGGCGTAGGTCCACGTGGTGAAGGCCAGGGCGGTGGGGACGACGCCCAGGTAGACCATGTTCAGGGTCGCGGAGAGGGGCGCCCGGGGCAGTTCGCCGAGCAGCTGACCCGTGAACGGCAGGCAGACAGCGGCGCCGGTCATGCAGCTGTACGCGGTGATCTGCAGGGGCGTCCCGTAGGAGAGGGCGGGCTTCTGGGCGATCACGCCGGTCGCGTAGGCGACCGCCGCGAGCAGGCACAGCGCCACCCCGAGGAGTGAGGTGGAGCCGCCGTCGCCCGACGACATCGACAGGCCCACCACGACCGCCCCGACGAAGGAGACGGCCATCCCCGCCAGCAGGCGGGGCGGCAGCGCCTCGCCGAGCAGGCGGGCCGCGAGCAGGGCCATGAGGATGGGCCCGGTGTTCACGAGCAGGGACGCCGTACCGGCGTCGACCAGCCGTTCGCCCCAGTTCAGGGCCACCGTGTAGCCGCAGAACCACACCACGCCCGAGATCAGGATCCCGCGCCAGGCCTCGCGGGGCGGCAGGCCCTGGCGGCGGATCAGGAGCAGGACGCCGAGCACCAGGGAGGCGGCCAGCAGCCGGCCGAGGGCCAGGGCGCCGGGGGAGTACGCGGCGCCCGCGCTGCGGATGGAGACGAAGGCGGAGGCCCAGGCGAACACCGTGAAGGTGACGGCGCCGACCGTGAGGACGCCGGGCGGGACAGGACTCGAGCGGAACGTCATGGCACCACTCTACGGCCGCAACATTTCGGCGTCGACCGAAATAAAGTCTTCGGTGGATCGCCGTCTAGGCCCATGTCCGAGAGGTGATACCCAGCAGGCCGTCGAGGGCCCGCTCGCCGGCCGCGGTCACCTCCAGCGCCCGGCCGCCGCCCGGCGGGCGCACCACCCAGCCCTCGGCCAGGGCCCGTCCGCACAGCCGCGCCCCGGCCAGCCCGCCCAGGTGGCGACGGCGCTCGGTCCAGTCCAGACAGGAACTCGCCGGCCGCCTGCGGCCGGCGCCGGTGAGGTCGATGCCGGTGTCTGCGCACCAGAGGCGCCCGGCCTCCGTCAGTTCGAACACGCCGTCCGTGCGCAGCAGTCCGCGCCGCTCCATCGCGTCGGTCACCGCCATGCCCAGCCGCCCGGCGAAGTGGTCGTAGCAGGTCCGGGCCCGGGCCAGCGGATCCGGTGCGCCGACCACCGGAACGGCGTGCGCGGCGTCCCGGTCCGGCACCGCGTGGCAGGCGAGCTCGTCCAGCAGTCGGGCGGTCGCGGCGTCGGCCACGCGCACGTAACTGTGCCGGCCCTGCCGCTCGGTCACGCAGATGCCGGCGTCGAGCAGCCGGGTCAGGTGGCCGGAGATGGTGGAGGGGGCCACGCCCGTGATCCGGGCCAGCTCACCGGCGGTCCAGGCGCGGCCCTCCAGCAGCGTCATGCAGATGGAGGCCCGGGTCTCGTCGGCCAGCGCGGCGGCGAAGGCCGCCAGTCGGGCCGCGGGAGCCGGGGCGTCCGCGGCCGGCTCGGGGTGCAAGGCGTTCATACGTCCAGGATGCCCGATGATTTCGGCATACGACGAACCATTCCCCGCAGTCGGGTTCAGTGTCCGGCCGCAGCCTTCACCAGGGCCACGGCCAGGCCGATGGCGGCGTCGAGCGCGCCGGCCAGCAGGGCGAGGGCCCCGCCGCCGCCCATGCGGACGCCGCCGTACCAGCCCCAGCCGAAGAGACTCGCGACGCTCACGCCCGCCGAGGCGTACAGGGCGGTCCCCAGGTCCATGACCCCCAGCGCGGAGGAGGCGATCAGAATCAGCGGGGCGACGGCGGACAGCAGCAGGGGACTGCTGACCCACAGCATGTGGCGCAGCTCCGCCCCGGTGGCGAGCCGGCCGTGGACCACGCGGTGGGCCTGCTGGTCGGCGACGAGCGAAGCCAGCCACAGCCCGGCGGCGGCGGTCAGCACCGTGGCCGCGGTCCCGGCGGCGTCGGCGTGCTCCGAGACGGCCAGACCGATCACCACGGAGATCATGGTGATGGTCGCGTACAGCCGTTCCTTCAGCCGCGCGGCGGCGGCCGCCGCCCCATCGGCGCCCGCCCCGCCACCCCCGGCAGCCCCTCCGAACCCGGCATCGGCATGATCCATACCGCCACCCTATGACCGGACGGCCGGACGCGCCCTCTGTCCTGACGGGGTGTTACGGGCCACACTGGTGGTTCAGGGGCGGGACGCGCCCTGATGAGGAGGCGGTGGCGTGGCGTCGGAAGATCCTGCGGAGCGGTCCGCCCCGGCGGTGCGTCCCGAGGTGTGGGAGACGTACGGACCGGCCGATCTGAGTGCGGTGCCGGTGTTCGCCGGAGGGTTCATCAACTTCGGCTACTGGCAGTCCGTCGACCTCGACGGGCCGCTCTCGCAGGAGGACCGGATCCGTAGCGAGCGGGACCTCTACCGGCACGTGCTCGACGCGGTCGCCCCCGGCGGCGGCCGGGCCGTGGAGGTCGGCTGCGGTCTCGGTCTCGGGTGCGCCCTCGCCCTCGACGAGTACGGGCCCGCCCAGGTCACCGGGGTCGACATCCACCCCCAGCAACTCCAGCGGGCCCGGGTGGCGAACTCCCCGCTCCTCGCCGCCCGGCCGCGGCGGCTGCACTTCGCACTCGGGGCGGCGGAGAGCCTCCCGCTCGGCGACGCCGAGTTCGACTGCCTCTACAGCGTCGAGGCGGTCCAGCACTTCCCGGACCTGCCGGCCTTCGCCCGGGAGGCCGCCCGGGTGCTGCGCCCCGGCGGGCGGATCGCGGTCGCCGGCTTCTTCAGCACCGACGGGGTGCCCGCGCCCCAGGAGCGGCTCGCGGGGCTGCTGGAGACGTTCGCCAGCGGACTCGACATCGCCCGGCCGGTCTCCCGGCTCGCGCAGGCCCTCACCGACGCCGGCTTCGGCGACGTCCGGGCCGACTCCATCGGCCCCCAGGTCTGGCCCGGCTGGGACCGCTGGCTCGCCCGCCTCTGGGCCCCCGGCACCTGGCCGCGCAACTTCATGGCCGCCTGGGAGCAGCGGATCCTGGACTACTACCTGGTCACGGCCGCCCGTCCCTAGTCTTCTGAGTCAGGAATTCTGTTCAGATAGCTGGTGAGGCGTTCAAGGATTTCGTCCGCGGTCCTGGTCCAGACGTAGGGCTTGGGATCGCTGTTCCGCGCGGCGATCCAGGTCCGGATGTCCTGTTCCAGGGCCTGGACGGTCTTGTGAACGCCTCGCCGTATCTGCTTGTTCGTCAGCTCCGCGAACCATCGCTCCACCAGATTCAGCCAGGACGACCCGGTGGGTGTGAAGTGCAGGTGGAATCGGGGATGGGCCAGCAGCCAGGTCTTGATGGCCGGGGTCTTGTGGGTGGCGTAGTTGTCCAGCACCAGGTGGACCTCCACACCGGCCGGGACTTCCTTGTCGAGCTTGATGAGGAACTTCTTGAACTCCTCGGCGCGGTGGCGGCGGTGGAGTGAGCCGATCACCTTGCCGGTGCCGACCTCGAGGGCGGCGAAGAGGGTGGTGGTGCCGGCGCGAACGTAGTCGTGCGTGACCCGCTGCGGGACACCGGTCATCATCGGCAGGACGGGCTGCGAGCGGTCCAGCGCCTGGATCTGGGATTTCTCGTCCACGCAGAAGACCAGGGCCCGCTCCGGCGGGTCGAGGTAGAGGCCGACGACGTCGTGGACCTTGTCGACGAAGTACGGGTCCGTCGACAGCTTGAAGGTTTCCGAGCGGTGCGGCTGCAGGCCGAACGCCCGCCAGATCCGTGACACGGTCGACTGCGACAGGCCTGTCTCCTTCGCCATCGACCGCGTCGACCAGTGCGTGGCGTCCTTCGGTGTCGACTCCAGCGTCCTGGTGACCAGCGCGGCGACCTGCTCGTCCGTGACCGACCGTGGACCGCCGGATCGCGGCATGTCTGCGAGGCCGGCGATCCGGTGCTCGACGAACCTCGCACGCCACCGGCCCACCGCATGCGCGGTCGAGCCGAGCCGGGCTGCCACGTCCTTGTTCGAAGCGCCTTCCGCACAGGCCAGAATGATCCGGCAGCGAAGTGCCCACGCCTGCGGCGTGGAACGGCGCCGCACCCACTCCTCGAGTGCGGCCCGCTCCTCATCCGACAACGTCAACTCGGCCTTCGGCCGCCCCGTCCGCGCCATAAACCAAGCCTACACATCTGAACAGAATTCCTGACTCAGAAGACTAGGTCCTGTCGTCGAAGTGGCGCCGGTCAGGCCCGCGGTGTCCGGTGCCGTGCATCGCAAGGCGGAGGGGCGCCCGAGTACTGGACGTACTGGGGCGCCCCGACAACGCGGCGAGGTGCGGTGCCGGGCGCCGCGGGCCAGGTGCAACTTTGACGACAGGGCCTAGTGATCTGGTTCGGAGATGCGTGAGCAGTAGCGGCAGATCCGGTCGAGTATCTGGTCGGCGGTCTTGGTCCACTTGAAGGGCCGGGCGTCGTCGTTCCAGACCTTGATCCAGCCTTCGAGTGCGGTTTTGAGGTCGTCGAGTGAGCAGAACACTCCGCGCTCCAGGCAGCGCCGTTCCAGCTCGGCGAACCACCGCTCGACCTGGTTGATCCACGACGAGTACGTGGGGGTGAAGTGGAGCTGGAACCGGGGGTGCGCCAGAAGCCACCTGTGCACCACCGGCGCCTTGTGGGCGGAGAGATTGTCGCAGATCACGTGGACCGCCAGGCCCTTGTCGGTCTGGCGGTCGATCTCGTCGAGGAAGTCCCGGAAGTCCACTGCCCGGTGCTGCGCGGACAGTTTCGTGATCACTTTGCCCGTCGCGGTGTTCAGGGCGGCGAACAGGTCGACGGTGCCGTGCCGGACGTAGTCGAAACTGCGCCGCTCGGGCACCCCCGGGATCATGGGCAGCACCGGCGCGGTCCGCTGAAGGGCCTGGATCTGCGGTTTCTCGTCCACCGCGAAGACCACCGCGTTCGCCGGCGGAGCGAGATACAGGCCGACGACGTCGCGGATCTTCTCGATCAAGAACGGGTCCGGGGAGATCTTGAAGGTCTCGGTCCGCCACGGCTGGAGGCCGAAGGCATGCCAGATCCGCAGCACACTGGCTGGCGAGATGCCCACGGCCTTGGCCAGTTCCCGCTTGGACCAGTGCGTCCCGCCAGGAGGGGTTTCCTCCAGGGTGCGGACCACCACCTCTTCCACCTGGGCGTCGGTGATGGTCCGCGGGACCCCGGGCCGCGGTTCGTCCGCGAGTCCATCGAGCCGGTCTCGCAGGAACCGGGCCCGCCACTTCGCCACGGTGCCGCGGTTCACTCCCAGCCGGGCGGCCACCGCCAGGTTCGGCCCACCCTCCGCGCACGCCAGCACGATCCTCGCCCGCAGGGCCAGACCCTGCGCGGTCGCCCGGCGCTTGACCCAGTTGCTCAACACCTGCCGCTCGGCCTCACTGAGGACCAGCGGCTCCAGCCTGCTGTCACCCACAACCCACAGCACACCGAAGCCGGCCAGCGCCCGTCAGCCAAACCCGCGAATTGGTACGCAAAGCGACTCACGTGGTGCCGAATCAACTCACGACCAGATCACTAGGGGCGGGTCGCCGGCGCCAGGGCCGTCACGGCGTGGGCGGCGCCTCCTGGAGGTAGGCGGCGATCAGGGCGAGGTCGTTGGCGATGGACACCACGTCCTGGGTGTCCGGGCCGGGGGTGGAGGCGCCGTTGACGCCCGCGTAGAAGGGGTCGAAGCGTCCGCCGCCGCGGTCGAGGTACCCGGCGATGGTGATGGCCCCGACGGCCAGCCGGTCGTTGAGGTCGTCCGGGCCCACCGCCGCTCCGGTCTTGCCGAACACCTTCCCGCGCGCCGGGCAGTCGCGGCAGTTCTCGGCCAGCAGGCCGTCGACGCCGAGGATGGGCAGCGCCTCGCGGAAGAGCCGGGCGTCGGGGGTCCGCTGCCAGTACGCCAGCATCTGCACCAGCGCCGCGGGCGTGGCCCGGTCGGCCGGGTTGCCGCCGCGGCCGTCCGCCAGCTGCAGCTGCTCGCGGTCGACGCCCGCCTCGTCCAGGAAGTCGGCGAGCACCGGGAAGCCGTCCGCGCACCGGTGGCTGCCGGTCGAGACGGCCATCAGGCAGATGCCCAGGTTGGCGCCCAGGTTGTGGCTGACCTTGAGGATCAGCTTGGCGTACTGGGCGTAGGGCGGGGAGGTGTACGCCGCCACCCGCGGGTGGCCGTCGTAGTCCCGGGGCAGCCGGGCGACCGGATTGGCCCCGGCAGGGTCCGCGGTCACCTCCACCCCCGCGCGGTCGAGGGCCTGGATCAGCGCCGCCCGGCCGAACGCCGCCGGGTCGGCGATCGGGGACGTGCGCAGCAGGGGCTCGGCGTCCGCCGCGATCGTACCGGTCAGCCGGATCCGGGTGCCGCCGTCGGTGGCCGTCACCGTGATGTCGGTCGGCTTGCCGGCGGCGACCGTCTTCACCGTGGAACTGACCTGGTACGGGGCGACCTTGGGCCGCCAGTCCAGCCGGGCGGCGGCGCCCGCCGCGTCCCCCGGCGTGGTCAGGAGGTCGATCAGGTTGTCGTTGATGATCATCGGGGTGGGTACGGGATCGAGTCCGGGGTCGGGAGCGAACAGCCGGCTGTCCACGATCACGTCCCCGTCGACACGGGTGATCCCGGAGGCGCGCACCTGCCGGGCGAGCTCGTCGATTCCGGCCAGGGGGTTCTCCGGGGTCAGGGTCGCCCCCGTGAAGACGTCGGCGTAGGTGTGGTCGAGGTCGGTGTACGCGACCGTGCCGTCGGGGCGCGTCCTGCCGCCCATGGTGAGGTCGCCCTGGGCGACGAGGTCGAGGTCGCCGGTCAGGGTGGCGCCGTTGCGCTCGCCGACCGCGTGGACGGGGGTCACGAAGCGGTGTGCGGAGCCGAGGGTGTGCCACGGACCGGAGACGCTGACCAGCTTGGCGGTGGACCCGGGGACGAAGAACTGGTCGGGGTACATGCTGTGCACCACGCGACCGTCGTCCGGCCCGGTCTGCAGCAGGCCCCACTGCGCGTTGCGGTACTCAGGCTTCCGCATGATCTCGGTGATGCGCGGGTCGAGCCCGTCGTCCCCGCCGCCGGACGCGGTGGGGGAGGGCACGGGGGTCGGGTCAGCGCCGTTCGCGGTGCCCGGGGCCAGCGCCAGGAACAGGGGCGCGGCGCAGGCGGCGGCCAGGCCGCGGCGCAGCGCGATGGGGGGCTTCGGTCCGCTCACAGCGCGCTCCGTTCGTCGCGGCTGCCTTCCCCGAGGTCTGAGAACAGCGTGGCACGGCCGGTAGCGGCATGCATGTCACCGTCGGCCGCACCCACCCGGGTCAGGCCGCACCCACCCGGGTCAGTCGGTGTGACCCCCGCCGGGCAAGATCGTTCACAGGGCATGCGACTGAACGTACGAACCGCCGCCCTTGCCCTGGCCCTCGCGGGCTGTGCCCTGTCGGCCGCCACCACCGCCCACGCCGCGGGCCCCGCCTCCGCCCCGGCCGCCGTCACCGCGGCGTCCGTGCCGGCCGACGGCCCGGCCGACGAGCTCACGGACGACCTGACCGACAACCTCGGCGACGTGGTCGAGGACCTCGACCTGTCGGGTGAGGACTGACGCGCACAGGACTGACGCGCACAGGACTGACGCGCACAGGACTGACGCGTACCGGAACGCCGGGCGGCCGGCCCCGCCGCAGCAGGGCCGGCCGTCGTCGTCGGGCCGGGCGGAGACACCCCGTCCGGTCAGTCGTCGTCGGGGCGCACCGCCCCGACGAGGGTGGCGAGCACCTCGACGGCGCTGCCGTCGTGGTCGCTGCCCGCGGTCCCGCTCCCGCTCTGGAAGTTGGCCGCGCGGTCGACCTCGACCACGGAGTCGGAGTGCGAGTTGTCGATGACGGTGATCAGGCTGCCGCTCGCGGCGGCCGGTGTCGCGCCGCCGCCGATGAGGGCCACGGCGAGCGCGGCCGCCGCCCGGATGCGCGCGCCCGTCACACCTTCACGCTCTCGCGCGCCACCGGTACGGGGTGGTGGCGCGAGATGTTCTTCGCCAGCAGCCGGGTGGACTCCCCGACCCCGATCTCCTCGCCGTCGTTCGCCGCGGGCAGCCGCCCGTCGGCGAGGCGCAGTTCGGCGAGGGCGGTGTCCATCGCCTTGTGCGCGGCGAACAGGCACGGGGTGCTGTAGATGGCCACGTCGACACCGAGGTCGGTCAGTTCGGTGAGCGAGAGCCTCGGTGACTTGCCGCCGGCGATCTGGTTGAAGAGCAGCGGCTTGGCGCCCACGGCTTCGCGGATCCGCTCGATCCACTCCACGCTG
The DNA here is from genome assembly GCF_057371075.1 of Streptomyces sp. WAC03905. Classification (NCBI taxonomy): domain Bacteria; kingdom Bacillati; phylum Actinomycetota; class Actinomycetes; order Kitasatosporales; family Streptomycetaceae; genus Streptomyces; species Streptomyces sp. WAC03905. The sequence continues at coordinate 537,102 of NZ_JBXYDZ010000003.1, read as the reverse complement.
CGCACCCCGTCGACGAGCACGACGTCCGCGTCGGTCGCCGCCAGGGCCTGCGCGCGGTGGACGATGTCGGCCTCCTCCGTCGCGTCGGTCCGCGCGACGACGACCAGGTCCTTGCGGGTCGCCAGCACCATTTCCAGCTTCTCCAGGTACTCCGCCAGCGGGAGCACCTGCTTGCCGTCGGCGTGCCCGCACCGCCGGGGACGCTTCTGGTCCTCCAGGATGACGCCGGAGGCGCCCATCCGTTCCAGCCCCTCCACCACGTGGCAGGCCACTTCGGGGTCTACGTACCCGTCGTCGATGTCGACGAGCAGGTGGTGACGGGGGAAGGCGCCGCGCAGTCGCTGGACGAAGGCCATCATGTCGGGCCAGGCGATGAATCCGATGTCGGGCAGCCCGTAGTGGGAGGCGGCGAACCCGAAGCCGGACACGAACATCCCGTCGTAGTGCCCGGCCGCCACGGAGGCCGAGTACATGTCGTACACCCCGATGAGCGGTGTGGTGCCCGGCATCGCGATCTGTTCCCGCAGCTTGTTCCCGTAAGTCATCGTTCGGTTCCTCCGAGGGAGCGCATCGGCACAGGGAGGTGAAGAGCCGCTCCACCAGGACTCTTTACCTGAATCAGATCTTTCCTTGGTGAAGTGCAGAACTTTCACGGATGAAGCCTTTACTCACCCCGATGGCGCAGCCGGTTCACCACAGAAACGTCACTTGAACATCAGGTGAGGCAGCCGTGAGAGGGGGACGGAGACTTCCGCGCAAGTGGTTTCATTCCTCGGTCGGCAGCCAGTTGCCGTGCAGTCCGAGGGGTACCCGGACGGGGATGCGGACGCGGGCCACCGGGCCCGGTGCGGGGTCCTCGGCGGGGATGACGAGGAACCAGCTCGACCCGTCCGTACGGTCGGTGGCGAAGGTCAGCCAGTGGCCGTGCTCCGCGGAGTCCAGGCCGGGCTCGGGCGCGAAGACCGGCTCGCCGACCGAGAGGTCGCCGGCGTCCCAGACGCGCGAACTCCCGGTCTCCGTGTCGTACCAGAGCACGGCGTCGTACTCGCCCGGCAGCAGGTCCGTCCGGCCGGTCTCGGTGGCCAGCGCGGCGTACCGGTGGCGGCGGCCGATGAGCCGGTCGTCGACCCGGGGGAACTCCACCCGCGCGTCGGCCAGCGGGGTGCGGGCCATGCGGCCGGCGCCCGGCTCGATGCGCGCCCGTACCAGACTCCCGCGCACGGGCCCGGCCGCCGCGCCGGGGTGCCCGCCGACGGTCAGGCTGCTCCATTGGACGTAGTCGAGGACCACGGGGGCGTCCTCCCCGGGGCCGTCGTCGTAGGCGTTGACGGTGTGCCACAGCCAGAAGGCCTCGTCGGAGGCCCAGCGCAGCGGACCGCCGTCACGCGGGATCAGCGCCACCCGAGTGCCGCGCTCGGGCCGCCAGTCCAGGAACGAGCCGCCCGCCATCGCCGCGGCCAGGTCGAAGAAGGCGGGTGCGAGGACGAGCACGGCGTATCGCGCGGTCAGCGCCATGTCGTGGATCATCATCGGTTCGTCCACGCCGTCGACGGGAGTGGGCCCGCGCTGGACGGCGCCGTCGCGACCGATGACCGACCAGGTCAGGTACGGCGGCTCCAGGCCGTAGCAGAAGACGACCATCTCGCCCGTGACCGGGTCGACCTTGGGATGGGCGGTGATGCCCGCGGGCAGCGCCCCGTCGAAGTCCTCGCGGCCGACGGTCGCCAGGGCCGGGTCGATCCGGTACGGGCACGCCGACTCGGCGAGGGCCAGCATCCGTCCGGCGTGCCGGACGACGTTGATGTCCGGCATGTCCCGGAAGGTGCCCGCGAGTTCCGGCCCCACCTCGTCGGCACCCGGCATGATCATCGACTCCAGGCCCCCCCACAGGGCGTGTCCGGCCCGCTCCTCCGCCTCCAACGCGGGGGTGCGGACGAAGCGGTTGCGGTAGCGGGCGCGGCCCCCGGAGACCCAGACCCCGTGCAGCATGCCGTCGCCGTCGATGGGGTACAGGTACGAGCCGATCGGGGCGAACCGCGGATTGGGGCCGTTGCGCAGGTACAGGCCGTCCAGTGAGGGCGGGAGTTCGCCCGTCACCTCCAGGTCGGCCGCGTCGACCTCCTCCGAGACCGGGGCGAACGACCCCAGCAGGTGCGGGACGCGGGTGGGGTCGAAACGGGGCGGCGTGTGCGTGTTCACGGAACCTCCCGACGTAGGCCCGGCGGGGTCCCGGCGACCGGAGGGGCCCCGTACGGGCGCGCTGTCGCAGCACCTTCCAGTGAAACGCGGTACCGGTACGGGTGCCAGACCGGGGGCCGGGGGCGGGCCGGGGGCCGCCCGGCCCGCACACCGTACGGCAGACCCGGCGCCCCTCGGCGGCGTCAGGGAGGTCAGGCGGGCGCGAACAGGTCCGCGAGCGCGTCGTCGAGGACGAAGCCGTTGTCGAGCCGGACGCGGACCGTCGTGCGCGGCCCGTGTTCGCCGTGGGCCCTCCACGCGGGCTCCAGCGAGGCGATCCGCTCCGCGAGCTGCTGCCTGCTCGCGGGCGGCATCTGATGCCCGAAGTCGTCCATGAGCGCCGTCAGCCGTACGTACTCGCGGACCTCATGGCTCTGCTCGCGTTCCCGGGGCGCGTCCACCCGCTCCACTGTGCCCGCGGTGCCCGCGGCGAGGGCGAGCGCGCCGACGACGGGGTAGTCGGCCGCCGGGGAGGGCGCGGCCGTGACGGCCGTCCCGGCCAGCCTGAGGTCTGCCGCCAGCGTGACCCGCTGGCCTTCCTGAAGCGGGGGTGTCATCGGTCGTTCACTTCTCCGGTCGGGTCGCGGTGGCGGCGGCTGCGCCCCAGTGTCCCACCCTGCCGCTGGGCGAAGATCGGGCATCGCGCGCTCCCGAGCCCGGCCGCCCGCCCGCCCCCGGCCCGGCCGCCCGGCTGCTCAGCCGCAACGCCACTCACCCGCGCCGCGACGGAGGCGGCGCCGGGGGCAGGGCCCAGCGGATCGCCCGGGTCACCGCGTGGCCCCCCGCACGGGCGGCCGGGCCCGGGATCCGCTCGGCCGCCGCACCCGAGCCGCAGACCACGGCCTCCCGGGCCCACGGCGGCAGCAGGTCCACGGCGGCCGCCGCGAGCAGCGCGTACGGCAGCCGGGCGGGGCCCGGCAGCGGCGGATCGGTCAGCAGGAAACGCGCCGTGTCCCGGGACGCGGCCGTCGGGCGCAGGCACGGCCGGAACCACGCCATCCGCGAGGTCAGTTCCCGCACGTCCCGCGGCGGCCGGTCCGCGCCCAGCGCCCGGGCCACCCGCGCCGCGTCGGCGAGGTAGGCGTCGCAGCCCGCCGCGTCCAGCGGGTGCCTGCCGTACCGCTGGTGGGCGCGCAGGAAACAGTCCGCCTCGGCGATGTGCACCCAGGCCAGCAGCTCCGGGTCGTCCGCCCGGTACGGCACTCCCTCGGCCGTCCGGCCGCGGACGCGGGCGTGCACCTCGCGGACCCGCGCCACGGCCGCATCGGCATCCGCACTCGTGCCGAAAGTCGTGACCGCCAGGAAGGTGCTGGTCCGGTGCAGCCGCCCCCACGGGTCCCCGCGGTACCCGGAGTGCGCCGCGACGGCGGCCATGGCCACGGGGTGCAGGGACTGCAGCAGCAGCGCGGCGAGGCCGCCGACGAACATCGACGCGTCCCCGTGGACCCGCCGGACCGGCCGGTCCGGGGCGAACCATCGGGGGCCGGGGGCGGAGTGGATCCGCTCCCGGTTGCGGGCTCCGTCCGGCCCGGCGACGCGCAGGAACACCGCCTCGCCGGCTTGCCGCCGGATCCGCCGGACGGCCGTCGTCGGGCTCGTCATGCGCCCAGTATGCGCCCGGCGGCGGTCCGCGGTCCCATGGACGGTAGGGCGGCCGGAACGATTGAGGAGGGCCGCTCCGGGCAGGTGCCCGGTGTACGAGGAGGTACATCATGGCTGCCGAGGACGTGCCTGTGACGGAGGGCGACGCCGGCACCGGGCACCACGACCACTACGTGGTGCGGGTGAGCGGCGAGATGGACCTGGACCACGCGGGCGACCTGCGGGAGACGCTCGCCGCCGCGCTGTCCCGGGCGCCCGAGGGCGCCGAGATCATCGTGGACCTGCGGAACTCCTCCTTCTGCGATTCCACGGGTCTCAACACGCTGCTGGCCGCGCGGCGGCAGGCCGCCCGGACGGGACACGTCCTGCGCCTGGCCGCTCCCAGTCACCAGCTGTTGCGTCTGCTCGACCTCACCGGGTCCAGCGGATCCTTCCCCCTGGACGCCTCCGTGCCCGGCTGAGTGCACCGGGGACGGTGCGCCCCCCAGCCGGCGGCACGCCGACCCCGACGATCGGAGAACCCGATGACCAGCGCCGACGAGACCTACGGCGACGACGTCTACCAGCCGCAGGACACCGACGAGTCCGCAGAGGCGCAGCCCGACCTGGAGAACACCCTCGACGAACCGGGCCTCGACGACACCCTCGACACCGCGTACGTGCCCTTCGACCGCCCCCTGGCGGTCGACGAGCGGGGCACCACCGCCGCCGAGGCGCGCAGCGGCGAGACCCTCGAACAGCGGCTGGCGCGTGAGCAGCCGGAGGTGTCGGACCAGGACGAGACCTCCGACGAGGCCGGCGACGCCATGCTGGTGGGACCGGACCGGGCGGGCCGTTTGGCCGCGGTGGACGACACGGCTCCGCAGCGCCACGTCTCCGTACTGGCACGCGACGTCGGCATCGACGGTGGCGCCGCATCGGCCGAGGAGGCGGCGGTGCACGTCGTCGAGGAACTGCCGCCCGCCGAGGACCTGGACGCCTGACCGACGCAGCCGACCGCAGGCGGGTCGGCCGGCCGGGGTGGCCGGCCGGAGTCAGTGGGCCGGAGCCCACAGGGCGGCCAGGTGCCCCCGCCCCGGCGTCAGGTCCTCCCAGCCGCCCGGCAGGTCCACCACCACGACTCCGGAGGTCGGGAACCCGTCCCGCAGCCGTTCCAGGAGTTCGGCCGGTCCGGTGCCGCACAGGGCCGTGGCCAGCTCGTGGATACCGGTGTTGTGGCCGACGAGCGCCACGCAGCCGAGCCCGGCTCCGCGTTCCGCCAGTACGGTGACCAGCGCGTTCGGCGCCGCGTTGTACAGCCGCTCGTCGTAGACGGCATCCGGGGGGTCGGGCAGGGCCGGCACCAGCAGCTGCCAGGTCTGGCGCGTCCTGCGCGAGGGCGAGCACAGCGCCAGGTCGGCGCGGTAGCCGCTCTCCGCCAGCCAGCGGCCGGTGCGCGGGGCGTCGGCCCTGCCGCGTTCGCCCAGGGCGCGGTCGAAGTCCTCGGCGGGGTCCCCCTTCGGTACCGCCTTGGCGTGCCGTACCAGCAGGAGTCGGCACCCGGTCGTGAGCGGCGCTGGGTCCGAGGACATGGAGGTCTCCCTTGCGGCTGGAGCGCGTACGCGGGTACACGGTCATGGTGCGGTCGGCCCGCGGCGCGCGCACCCGCACCCCGCCCGGCCCGGCGCGCGGGCGCGGGCGCGGGCGCACTACGCTGCATCGAATGGAACGCGCAGACGTACTCAGGCGAGTGATCGGCATCCTCACCGAGGCCCAGGACATCCGCCGGGCCGCCGAGGCCGGGGACGACGCGGACGCACCGGCCGGGACGGCCGGAATGGCCACGCAACTCCTCAACGAGATGCTGCCGTCGATCACCGTCCCCGCCGAGGCGTCACCGCAGCAGGTGGCGACCCTGGTGGCCGAGGCGCTCGGCCCGGCCCTGCACACGATGGTCTCGGGCTTCAGCCTGGCGTTCACCAGCCTCGCGATCGCGCACGACGACGGGCGGACGGACGTCTCCTCGATCGAGGTCCTCCAGGAACTCGCCCTCGAAGTCGAGGCGGGCACCTACGACGACGGTCCCCGGGAGACCTGACCCGGCCCGGCCGGCCCGCCCGGCCGGCCCGCCCGGCCGGCCCACAGGGCCGGTGCGCGGACGACGTCAGTCCGCGTCCCGGTCCCGCGGGTGGGACATCTTCCGCTCCTGCCGGATGCGCAACTCCTCCGGCGTCTTGCCGGCGACCGGCTTGCTGGCCTCCGGGTGCACCGGGTCCGGGCCCGGGTGCTCCTGCGGCTGCTCCTCGCGGCCTCCGGCCGGCTCCTGACGCCTGTCCTGCGTACCCTTCATGGCTGTCGCTCCCTCGCAGATCCGATCGACGCGGACTTCGAACGTCCTCCACCTACCCCACGGGTCACTGCCGACACGACCGGACCCGTCCGTTCCGGTACGCGTCATCCGCCACGGGCTGGGAAGATGCCCACACATGCCGGAAACGATCAGCAGCTTCGCCACCCGTGTCGTGCGGCGCCGCCGCGAGCCGGTCGCCGTCCAGGCGCTCCGCTCCACCGCCGCCGCCGTGATCAGCTACGTCGTCGCGCTGCGCCTGAGCAGCGAACCGAACCCGCTGACCGCGCCACTGACGGCCCTGCTCGTCGTCCAGGTCACGCTCTACTCCACGTTGACCACCAGCATCCGCCGGGTCAACTCGGTGGTCGTCGGAGTCCTGATCGCCATCGGGTTCAGCGCCCTCGTCGGCCTCACCTGGTGGAGTCTCGGACTGCTGATCCTGGCCTCCCTGGTGGTGGGCCATCTGGTGCGCGTGGACGAGTTCGTGCCCGAGGTCGCGATCAGCGCCATGCTCGTCCTCGGCGTCACCCAGGTGACGGACACCGCCTGGGACCGGGTGCTGGAGACCGTCATCGGCGCGGTGGTCGGACTGCTGGTCAACCTCCTCCTCGCACCACCCCTCTGGATCGGCCCCGCGGGCGCCGCCATCACCGACCTGGCCCAGCGCATGAGCCGCCTGCTCGACCACCTCGGCGAGGAGTCCCTCGGCCCGGGCCGGGTCGAACAGGCCGCCGCCCGGCTCCACGAGGCGCGGCGCCTCGACAACGACATCGCACAGGTCGACACCGCCCTGCGGCAGGCCGAGGACAGCATCCGGCTCAACCCGCGGGTCAAGGAGGGCCTGCTCTTCCGGCTGGTGCTGCGCACCGGTCTGGACACCCTGGAGATCTGCGCCGTGGTGCTCCGCGTGGCCTGCCGGACCCTGACCGACCTGGCCAGGACCCGCCCCGACGGTCCGCTGTTCGAGCCGCTGACCGCCGCGGCCCTGCGCGAGGTGCTGCGCCACACCGCGATCGCCGTGGAGAGCTTCGCCCAGCTGATCACCGCCCAGGTCAGTGCCAACGCGGAAGAGGCCGAGGCGCGCCTGAGCCGTGAACTGGCCGTGGCCCGCGCCCACCGCGACCGGCTCGCCGACCTGCTGCTGGCCTCCGCCCGCGAGGACCCCGAACACTGGCAGCTGCGCGGCGCCCTGCTCACGGAGATCGACCGGGTGCTGGACGAGCTGGGTGTGGAGAAGCGCTCGCAGCGGCTGTTCGAGGAACTGGACGAGCACGCCCGCACCCGGCACACGGGGCGCCTGCGGGCGTGGGCCCGGTGGCGCCGCCGCACGGAACGGCCGCAGCAGTGAGCCGCCGGATGTGCGTGCGCCGCGGCGGCCCGTGCGCCAGGGTGGGGGCATGGTGCATGTACTGGGCAGCAGGATCCTGCTCCGCCCCACGGACCCCGAACGCTCCCGCGCCTTCTACGGTGAGACCCTCGGCCTCGCCGTGTACCGCGAGTTCGGGACGGGACCCGAGCGCGGCACGGTGTACTTCCTGGGCGGCGGTTTCCTGGAGGTGTCAGGACGGGCCGACGCCCCACCCGCGCCGGGCCTGCGCCTGTGGCTCCAGGTCGCCGACGTGCGGGCGGCGCACGAGGAGCTGAGCAGCCGTGGCGCCGAGGTGCTGCGGGCGCCGCTGCGCGAACCCTGGGGGCTGGTCGAGATGTGGATCGCAGACCCTGACGGCGTACGGATCGCCGTCGTGGAGGTCCCGGCGGACCATCCACTGCGGTTCCGCCCCTGACCGGGAGCGCTTACGGCCCCTGGCCGGGGCGGATCCGGGTCCGCCGGGAGCGCCAGGAACGCCCGGCGTCAGTAATAGTGCTTGCGGCCGCCCACGGCGTGCCCGACCGCGCCCAGAATCCAGAGCACCAGGCCGATGACGACGAGGATCACGCCTATCGTCCAGAGGATCGAGATCCCCGTGACGAAGCCGATGATCAGCAGGATGACGCCCAACACGATCATGACTACCTCCTGGTCCTGGTCGAACCGGTTTGGATGGCGTCTACCACGCTTCGGCGCCCTTATGCCTGTTTCGGTCGGAGATGTCGGTCCACCCCGGTCGGCGGTCCCGCGAGGTGCGTCTCGCGCATGACGCGCTCGACCGTCTCGGCGAGGGTGCTGCGTGCTCCGACGACGGTCTCGACGCCCCCGGGGAGGAGGTCGCGCTCGCGGTACCAGGCGCGCAGCTCCCGTTCGGTGACCTGGGCCAGCAAGGCGGGATCGGTCTTGGACGCATGGCGGGACAGCGTCTCCTCGAACGGGACGTCGAGGTAGTAGCAGCGCGAGACGCCGTGGTGGTCGTCGAGCAGGCCCAGCAGCATGTCGCCGTACCGGTCGGCGGAGAGGATGCCCTCGACCACCACGTGGTAGCCGGCGTCCAGGGCATGGCGGGCCACCGTGTCGATGAGTCCGATGTTGGCGCCGCCGGGCACGTCGTGCTCCCTCAGCACGGTCCGCCTCAGGTGGTCCTGGCCCACCAGGGCCACGCCGCGGCCGAACCGCTCGCGGATCCCCGCCGCCACCGAGGACTTGCCCGACGCCGAGTTTCCCCGGACGACCACGAGCCGGGTCTCCTCGCGCCCCACGGACCGGCGGGGGATCCCGGCGGCGCGGGTGCGACGGGTGCGGGGTGCGGCCTGCACCGGCTCCTCCTCCCGGTGTTCCACGGGATCCCCGGGACGCTGGAAGTGGACCGCCGCCGGTGCACCGTCCCGGTAGGCGTCCAACCCGGCGCGGCAGTACGCGACCATCGGCGCGGGCAGCTCGTCCAGCGGGTACCAGCCCATGCCGTCGCACCGGTCCGGCTCCCGCACGCCGGGCCGGCCGGACCACCTGCGCACCTCGAAGAACACGCCGAGGCGGGAGGAAGAGCCCATCGGCGGGCGGTGGTGCACGGTGACCGCCGCGCGCACGTCCGCGGCGTCGATGAGGATCCCGGTCTCCTCACGGGCCTCCCGCACCACCGCCTCCACGATGTCCTCGTCCGCCTCCAGGTGGCCCGACGGCAGGTGCCACATGCCGCTCGCGTACACCGGTCCGGCCCGCCGCGACAGCAGGACCTCGGGACCGCGGTCGCCGTCGCGGCGCAGCAGGAGATGGACGTCGACGGGCAGCGTGTGCCGCAGGGGGGCGCTCAACCGGTGCTCCCGGGGTGGTTCCAGCCGAGTTCGGTGTAGGGGCGTCCGGCGCGGATGCCGTCGATCGCGGCCCGGGCGTAGGGGACCATCGGCTCCGGCAGGGCGTCGAGCGGCCACCAGTCCCAGGACACGCAGCGGTCGGGCTCGCACAGTTGCGGCTCGCCGAGCCATCGCCGGGCCCGGAAGACCAGTTGCATGCGGGGCTGCCCGCCCGGCCGGTCCACGACGTGCACCAGGTGGACGAGGTCGACGTCGGCGGCGTCGATGACGAGCCCTGCCTCCTCCCGCGCCTCCCGCACCAGACAGGCCACGGCGGACTCCTGCTCGCAGTGCCCGGCGAGGAAGTGGTGGGTGGAGGCCGCGTAGGGGGAGTCGGGGTGCCGCAGCCCGAGCAGGACCTCGCCGTCGCGCTCCAGATAGAGATGCACCCCGACCACATGCGCCACCGCCCCGACCCCGCCGCGCTCCCCACCCCGGTCCGGGAGGGCGGCCGACCGGCAGGTGGGGCCCGCGTCGGAATCGGGGGCGGCGTCGGCGTCCGACTCGGCGTCGAGGGCGGTGAGCAGGTCGTGGAGCGCGTCGGGCTCGGCTGGATGGCGTTCGAGGTAGGCGGCGACGACGCCGCGGATGTGTGAGCGGGTAGGGGGCACGTGTACCTCACAGTTCCGGGGGAGGGCCGGTTCCGAGAACGGCTCGGGACCGACCCCGTCACGGTCGCTGCGGGGGCAGTCCGTGGACGGATGTTCGGGCCCTTGGCGAGGGGCCGTGAAGACCGGGTGCCCCGCGCTGAAACTCGCTCGAACAGGGTGGGGTCATCCTCGCGGGGGATTGCGCGCCCCCACTGCCGACCCGGGGACCACGTCACCCCCGAGCCGCCGGCGGCCACCCGCGCGTACGCCCGGACCGGCGCGCTGCCCCGGCCGGCGGCCGGCCGGTACCCGTTGATCGTCCTCTCCCCGGGCTTCACGATGCCGCGAGCCTCGCCGACCACCCTGGCGGAGGACCTCGCCGGCCGCGGTCACGTCGTCGCCGCGGGCGACCACGCGTACGAGTCGGACGGCACGACCTTCCCCGGCGGCCGGGTCCTCAGCTGCAAGGCCTGCGAACAGGTCTTCCCCGACAGGTCGTTGCACCGGCGTCGGACGGCCGGCCCCGGGACGTGTCCTTCGTCCCCGACCGCCTCACCGGCCCGCGCTCCGCCCGGCGCCACTCCCGGCTGATCGGCTCCCGGCACATCGGCATGGCCGGCCAAGGAGCCCCCCGCCCACCCCGCTTCGGGCAGACTGCGGTGATGAACACGGAGGCGGGGCACGGCGAGGACCGCTGGGGCGGCGACGGGGCACTACGGGCCGCGTTGAGAGGTACGGCCGAGGGGCTGGGGTGCGATCTGCCCGAGTCGGACCAGGACCGGGGCCGCATCGCGGAGTACGTCGCCCCGGGGCGCGGCCGACGCGTGACGGTGTACCCGCCCGGTGCGGAGCGCAGGACGTTCCAGGTGAACCTGTACGACCACCGCACGCGCCTGGCCTGCGGGTGGACCGCGGACCTGGCCGGGGCCGTCAGGGCGACGGCGGCGTGGACGGGTGGCGCGGGGCTCGTGCAGACCCGGGCGCGCGCCCCGTTCCTCCTCTTCAGACCCTGGGCCCTCGCCCACGAACGGGAGCCGTTCGGCGGCGTCGAGTTGACCTGGCGGACCAAGCTCGACCTGGTCCACATGCCGCCCTACGACCGGTACCCGCGCGCCCACGCGGTGCCGGCGGCGGCGTACGCCGAGCCGCTGCTGCGTGGGCTGATGCCCGTCAACAGCCACCTGAACCTTGGGTTCTCCACCAGGATCCACGAACCCTGGAAGGCTCGGGTCGGCCCCGCGCTTCACCCTTACGACGAGGGGTTCTACGGGGTGCGGGACGGCGGCGAGGTGGTCGCCCGCGCCGCGACTCCGCAGGAGGCCGTGGCCCACGTGGTGGCCGCCCTCCCCGAGGGGCTGGGGCCGGCGCGCTGAGACGGGGCGGAGCAGCTCGCTACCCGCCGGGTGGGAAGCTCCAGGCCTCGATGTCGCGGTAGTGGATCGGACCCGGGCCGCGGCCGATGTTGCTGCCCACCAGGTGCAGGCGCGCGGCCGGCCAGGAACGGCCGGAGAAGCCGGCGAGCCCGGCGGCGGCCTCCACCACGCACGCCGGATCGCTCCGGCGGGTCCGGGCCAGGGTGAGGTGGGGGCGCAGCGGGCGGTCCTCGAAGGGGACACCGCACTCCTTGACCACGGCGCGCACCTCGGAGGCGAGCAGGTGCAGCCCGTCGAGGTCGCCGTCGACACCGCTCCACAGCACCCGCTCGTCGAAGTGCCCGCCGCCGCGCAGCGACAGTGCGAGGGGGCGGCGGGCCGCCGCCAGCTCCGCCAGCGGCGGCCGCAGCAGCGCAACGGTGCCGACCGGCAGCTCCCCCAGGAACGCCAGCGTGATGTGCCAGTCCTCGATGCGGTTCCACCGCATGCCCGGGTACGCCGCGTACGCGGGCCGCAGCGCCCGCGCGAGCTCCTCCTTGGCGTCGTCGGGCGGGGCGAGCGCCATGAACACACGAACGGTCGAGGGCTGGATCTGTTCCTTCACAGAAGCCTTCGTACCGTACGCCGCACGCTCCGGTCACTTCGGTCCGGCCGACGGCCCGGCCCGCCACCGCCCCGCGGTACCGCCGTGCTCCCGTACTGCCGCTCAGTCGACGAGCACGCCCGGGTTGAGGATGCCCCGAGGGTCCAGTGCGCCCTTCGCCGCGCGCAGCGCGAGGGCGAAGGGGTCGGGGCGCTGGCGGTCGTAGCCCGGACGGTGGTCGCGGCCGACGGCGTGATGGTGGGTGATCGTGGCCCGGTGGCGGTGCAGGACATCGCTCGCCACCGCCTTCAGGTCGTCCCAGAAGGCCACCTCGTCGCCGGGGCGACCCCCCGCGAGGACGGTGAAGTACGGGGCCGCGCCGTCGGGATAGACGTGCGTGAGGCGGCAGTTCACGGTCGCCGGATGGCCGGAGGCCTTGAGCGCGGCCTCCCCGACCTCCCTGCGCACCGCTTCGATCAGGCCGGGGATCCGGTCCCAGGTGGCCGCCGTCTCGAAGGTCTCCGCGACGGCTCCCATCCGGGCCAGGCCGTCACGGAGGTACGGCATCCGCAGGAAGGCCGAGCGCCAGGCGCTCACGGCCGCGTCGGCGTCCGCCGCGCCCGGGGCGCCGGCGCCGCTCGCGGCGTCCGCACCGTCCGCGCCGCCCCGCCTGCCGCCGTGGGAGCGGGCCAGGTCGACGGCCTGCCCGAGCCGGGCGGTCACCGGTCCGTCCGCGGACTCGAACCCCAGGACCAGCACGGCGGAACCGTCGTGCGAGGCACCCGACAGTGCGGCCTCGCCGGCGTCCAGCAGCCGGCAGTTGGCGGGGGACAGGTCCGACTGGGCGATGGCCCGCACCGCCTCCAGCGCGGCGCGGAAGTCGGTGAAGGAGAGGGAGGCGGACGCCTTGTGGGCGGGGCGCTCCTGCAGCCGCACCCACGCCTCCGTGATGACCCCGAGCGCGCCTTCGGAGCCGAGAAAGAGCCGGTCGGGGGACGGGCCCGCGCCCGACGCGGGCAGCCGCCAGGAGGCGCTCGTACCGGCCGGCGTGACCACGCGCAGGGACTGGACGAAGTCGTCGATGTGGGTACGGCCGGTGGCGTAGTGGCCGCCGGCCCGGGTGGCGAGCCAGCCGCCCAGCGTCGAGAACTCGAAGCTCTGCGGGAAGTGCCGCAGGGTCAGCCCGTGGGGGCGCAGCTGGTCCTCCAGACCGGGGCCGAGCGTGCCGGCCTGGATGCGCGCCGCCCGGCCGACGGTGTCGACCTCCAGGACCCGCGCCATGGCCGTCAGGTCCATGGACAACACGGCCCGGTGGGCGTCGCCGCGGTACTCCACGCCGCCGGAGACCGACGAGCCGCCGCCGTACGGGACGACCGCGACCCGCCGCTCGCCGGCCCAGTGCAGCAGGTCGGCCACCTCCTGCTCGTCCGTCGGGCGTGCGACCAGGTCGGGGATGCGGCCGGGCCGCCCGCGCAGCGCGCGCACGACGTCCCGGTAGGCCTTGCCCATGGCGTGGGCGGCGCGCTCCTCGGGCCCGGTCGTGACCAGGTGCGCCAGGCTCGACGGGGGCTCCACGGCGGGCCGGGCGATTCCCAGGTCGCGGACGCGGGGGACGGGGAGGGGGTGGCCGAGGGTGCCGGGTATCAGGGCGCCCATCGCGGCGCACTCCGCGTCGTCGGGGTGCGCGTCCGCCCACCCCCACCCCCACCAGGACCGGGTGCGCGTGGTGGGGGCCGGCTGCTGCGTCGTACCGGGCATGGAGGCGCTCCAGAGATCGCGGGACAGGAACTTACCTTGCGGTAAATTACTTACTGATAATATCCGCCCATGGCAACCCCACGCTCGAAGGCCGGCACCAAGGGAGTCCCGCGGCACCAGCGCCGGGAGCAGATCCTGGCCGCCGCCACGGCGGAGTTCGGCACCCACGGCTACGCGGCCGCCTCCCTCCCCGCCATCGCCGAGCGCGTCGGCGTCACCAAGACCCTGCTGCACCAGTACTTCGGCACCAAGGAGGACCTCCATCTCGCCTGCCTGGTGCCCGTCGGAGAGCGCCTGCTCGACACCGTCAGGACCGCGATGGGCGAGGACGGCACCACCCCGCACACGCCCCTGCGGGTGCTCGGGAGCATCTTCACCGCCCTGGAGGGGCAGCGGGAGGCGTGGTTCGTCCTCTACGACACCTCCCTGCCGGCCGGCGGCGCGGCCGCCCGCCGGGCCGCGGAGTACTGGTCCGCCGTCGACGCCCTCGCCGCCGACGGCACCGCCGACCTGCTGCGGGCGGCCGGGTCCGAGGACCCGCTGGACGCGGACGCGCTCAAGTACGTCTGGCGGGACCTGGTCGCCACCCTCGTCCGCTGGTGGGTCAAGCACCCCGACGAGTCCCCGGAAGCCATGACCCGGCGCTGCGCCCGCCTCTTCGCGGCGGCCGCGGCCCTCACCCCCGCCGAACCACCCTGCTGATCGGCGCCCATGGGCGTAGACCGGCGCTACGGCATGTGCTGCTGCATGCGCGTCGCCGTGCGGACGAGGTCGGCGACGGCCGTGGACCGGCTGTGCGGGGGCCAGGCGATCACGGTGGTGACGGCCGGCGCGTCGAGCACGGGAACGGCGGCGAGGTCGCCGGGCAGTTGGGCCCGGCACGACTCCGGTGAGACCGCGCACGCGCGCCCGAGCGAGACCAGCTGCAGCAGCTGCGCGTGGTCGCGGACCCGCGGGCCGGGCCCGCCCGGGTAGCTGCCGTCGGGGTCGGGCCAGCGGGGCAGGGGCAGGCCCGGCAGCCCGGTGATGTCCGCCATGTGCACATGGGTCCGGGCGGTGAGCGGATGCCCGGCGGGCAGGACCACGACCTGCCCCTCCGTGCCGAGCTCCTCGGTGTCGAAGCCGGCCGTCGGGTCGAACGGCCGGTGCAGCAGCGCCACATCGGCCCGGCCCTCGCGCAGGAGCCGCCCCTGCTCGGCCGGGCCGCACAGGATGACGTCGACGGGAACCGCGCCGGGTTCGGCGGCGTACGCGTCGAGCAGTCGCGCCAGCAGTTCCCTGGACGCGCTGGCCTTCGTGACCAGGACCAGGCCGGGGCGCCCCGTCACGGTGAGGGCGGCGCGGCGGGTCCGGCGCTCGGCCGCCTCGACCGCGTCGAGTGCCGCCCGGCCCTCGACCAGCAGCACCGAGCCGGCCCCGGTCAGCGCCACCGTGCGACTGGTCCGGTCCAACAGCGCCGCCCCGAGGCGCCGTTCGAGCTGCTGGATCGCCCGCGACAACGGCGGCTGCGCGATCCCGAGCCGCTGCGCGGCCCGCCCGAAGTGCAACTCCTCGGCGACGGCGACGAAATACCGCAGTTCCCGGGTCTCCATCCCGACACGCTATACCGGATCGATACCCTGAGGGTATCGCCGCGCACCCGATCGGTCTTGGACTCCCGCCCGCACCCGAAGGCAGCATCGTCCCCATGACTGAACGAACGATCGCGCTGGTCACCGGCGCGAACAAGGGAATCGGCCACGAGATCGCCGCGGGCCTGGGCGCCCTCGGCTGGAGCGTCGGCATCGGCGCCCGCGACGACCGGCGCCGCGGCGCCGCGGTGGAGAGGCTGCGCGCCGCCGGCGTCGACGCGTTCGCCGTACCGCTGGACGTGACCGACGACGCGAGCGTGACCGCCGCCGCACGGCTCATCGACGAACGGGCCGGACGCCTCGACGTGCTCGTCAACAACGCCGCCATCGCGGGGGACATGCCGCAGGAGCCCACCCGGATCGACCCCGCCACCATCAGCCGGGTCGTGGACACCAACGTCGTCGGCGTCATCCGCGTCACCAACGCCATGCTGCCGCTGCTGCGCCGCTCCGCCGCACCCCGCATCGTGAACATGTCCAGCAGCGTCGGCTCCCTCTCCCGGCAGTCGGCCCCCGACGCCGAGCAGACCGCGGGCCCGGTGTCCGCGGCGTACGCGCCGTCGAAGACGTTCCTGAACGCCGTCACCCTCCAGTACGTCCGCGAGCTGAGCGGCACGAACATCCTGATCAACGCCGGCTGCCCCGGCTACGTCGCCACCGACCTCAACGGCTTCCGCGGCGTACGCACCCCCGAACAGGGCGCGGCGATCGCCGTCGAACTCGCCACCCTGCCCGCCGACGGCCCCACCGGCCAGTTCCTCGACGACACGGGCCCCGTGCCCTGGTGACACGCCCGGCCCGACGCCCTGCACCGGGCGGGACCCCTCTGATCGCGGGGCCGGGACGTCAGATCTCCGGGAAGGCGGGGTCCACCGAGAGGGTGGGGGCGATGGTCCGCCAGATCGTGGAGCGGGCCGTCGCCAGGTCCACCCGGGGGTCGTCCAGCATCAGCCGGATGCCCAGGCCGTCGCACAGCGCCAGCACCAGGGTGCTGAGCGCCGCGACGTCGCACTCCGCGAACTCGCCCGACGCGATGCCCCGTTCGACGGCGCCGCCCACCCACGCGTGCAGCTGGTCGTACAGGTCGACCGCCAGGTGCCGGGCCGCCGCGTCGCGCTGGGCGCGCACCCACAGTTCCTGCCAGAGCTTCCAGTCCTGGCGCAGCTCAGCGTCCGACGGCAGCATGCTCCGCAGGATGCGGGCCAGGAGCACCGAGGCCGGGACCGAGCCGCCGTCGGCGCCGGCGTCCGTGTCCGTACCGGTCTGCGCGAAGGAATGCGTCATTGCCTCGGCGAAGAGCTTCTCCCGCGTGTCGAAGTGGTAGTGCAGCAGTGCCTTCGACACCCCGGCGTGCTCGGCCACCTTCCGCATGCTGACGTTCTCGAAGCCGATGTCGGCGATGACTTCGCACGCCGCCGTGAGGATGCGCTCCCGCGTCTCCAGTGCGCGATCGGCCTTGGTCACGTCGTCTGCTCCCCGTGTCGGCGCCCGTGGGCGGGTCGGCCCGGCCCCGCGGCCGCGCCCGCTCCGCCCTCATCCTCGCGCATCGCGCCGCCTCCCGGACCCCCGTAGCGGTGGAAGCCCCGGCCCGCCTTGCGGCCCAGCAGCCCGGCGTCGACCATCCGGGACAGCAGCGGCGGAGGCGCGTACAGCGGCTCGCGGTACTCCGCGTACATCGACCGGGCGATGGCCTGCACCGTGTCCAGACCGATGAGGTCGGTGAGCGCGAGCGGCCCCAGCGGGTGCGCGCACCCCAGGGTCATGGCCCGGTCGATGTCCTCGGCCGAAGCGGTCCCGCACTCGGCCATGCGGACCGCGGCCAGCAGGTACGGCACCAGCAGGGCGTTCACGACGAACCCCGACCGGTCCCGCGCCCGGACGACCTCCTTGCCCAGCACCTCGGCGGCGAAGGCGTGCGTCCGCCGGACGGTCTCCTCACCCGTCAGCAGCGACGGCACCAGCTCCACGAGCGGCAGGACCGGCACCGGATTGAAGAAGTGCAGGCCGATCACCTGCTCCGGCCGCGAGGTGACGCCGGCCGGGCGGATCACGGGAAGGGAGGAGGTGTTCGTCGCCAGGACGGCGTCGCGGCGTTCCACGACCCGGTCCAGCATCCTGAAGACCTCCAGCTTCGCCCCCTCGTCCTCGGCGACCGCCTCGACGACGAGGTCCCGGTCCGCCAGCCGGTCCGTGTCCGCGGTCACCTCGATCCGGCCCGCGGCGGCCTCCCGTTCGGCCGCCGTCAGCTTCCCGGACGCCGCGGCGCGCTCCAGGGAGCGGCCGATCCGCTCCAGGCCGGCGGCCGCGGCCGCCCGGGACGTCTCCACCACCACGACGTCCCGTCCGGCCCGGGCGCACACCTCGGCGATCCCGGATCCCATCAGTCCGCAGCCCACGACCCCGACCCGTTCGACATCGGTCATCGCTTCGTCCTCCCTCCACCACTCCGGCCACTACGACGCGCAAACGGGGCGGTGGCCCGGGCGGCGGCGCCCGCCAGGGGGCCACCGCCGCCCGGACCACCGGCGACACCTCACCCCGCGGACGGCATCCGCAGCACTCCCGTACCGCGCTTGACCAGCTCGCCCGCGACGATCAGGCGCTGGATCTCCGAGGTGCCCTCCCAGATCCGGTCGACGCGCAGCTCCCTGTACAGGCGCTCGACGGGGTAGGAACGGTCGTAGCCGCGACCGCCGAAGATCTGCAGGCACCGGTCGACGACCCGGCCGGACGCCTCGCTCGCCGCCAGCTTGGCGATGGCGGCCTTGGCGTGCAGCGTCTTGCGGTCGACCACGCCCTCGTCGACCTCCCAGGCGACCTGGTGGGTGTAGGCACGGTTGACGGCGATGTCCACGGCGCAGTCGGCCAGCATGCCCTGGATCAACTGGAAGTCGGCGATCGGGGAGCCGAACTGGCGGCGCTCCACCGCCCAGTCCCGGGCCAGCTCCAGCGCCCGCTCCGCCGCGCCGATCGTCCGGGCCGCGATCATCAGCCGCTCCTCGGTGAACCAGGAACGCGTGATGTCGTACCCCTGGCCCACCTCCCCGAGCACCGCGTCCTCGGGGACGAACACCTCGGTGAAGGTGAACTCCGGGTGCTCGTAGACGAAGGTGTGCATCCAGCGCGGCACCCGGGTCATCTCGATGCCCGGCGTGTCCTTGTCGACGAGGAACAGCGTCGGAGCGCCCTCCTCCCCGGCTGCCGCCAGCACGATCATGAAGTCGGCGTGGTCCCCGACGGTGACGAACCACTTCTCGCCGTTCAGCACCCAGCCGCCGTCAGCCCGCGTCGCCGTCGTCCGGATGCTCTGCGGGTCGGATCCCGCCTCGGGCTCGCTCACCGCGTAGCAGTCCCGGCGCCGGCCCCGGATCACGGGCACCAGGTAGCGCTCGCGCTGCTCGCGCGTGCAGAAGGACAGCGCGTTCGCCGGCCGCCACACCATGTCCCACAGCGCGCCGGTCAGCCGCCCCAACTCGGCCTGGACGGTGACCTGCTCCAGGATGGTGAGACCGGCGCCGCCCCACTCCACCGGCATGTTGACGGCCTGCAGCCCGCTGTCGAGGACGGCGTCGCGGATCTCGGTGTGCGCCCGCGGGGGCAGGCCGTTGTTCTCCTCGCAGTCGAGCTCGTACTTCATGATGAAATCGGTGAGTTCGCGCGCCGTGCCCCGGAGCTCTTCCTGACGGGCGGTGAGACGGAAGTCCATGTGCTGTCTGTCCTCTGGGTCGGGGTGAAGGTGGATCTTCAGGGGGCCGGGGCCGGGGCCGGGGCCGTCAGGCGGCGGGCAGGGCGAGGGCCCGAGTACCGCGCTTGATCAGCTCGTTGGCGATGATCAGGCGCTGGATCTCGGAGGTGCCCTCCCAGATCCGGTCGACGCGCAGCTCCCGGTACATGCGCTCGACGGGGTAGGAACGGTCGTAGCCGCGACCGCCGAAGATCTGCACACATCGGTCGATGACCCGCCCGGCCGCCTCGCTCGCCGCGAGCTTCGCCGTCGACGCCTTCGCGTGCAGCGTCTTGCGGTCGGTCTCCGGGCGGTCCGCCTCCCAGGCGACCTGGTGGGTGTAGGCACGGTTGACGGCGATGTCGACGGCGCAGTCGGCGAGCATGCCCTGGACCAGCTGGAAGTCGGCGATGGGGGAGCCGAACTGGCTGCGCTCCACCGCCCAGTCCCGGGCCAGCTCCAGGGCCCGCTCCGCCGCGCCCACGGTCCTCGCGGCGATCATCAGCCGCTCGTCGGTGAACCACTCCTTCGTCAGCTCGTAGCCGTTGCCGACGCCGCCGAGCACGTCCTCGTCCGGTACGAACACGTCGGTGAAGGTGAACTCGGGGTGCCCGTTCACCGCGGAGTGCATGAACCGCGGGACCCGGGTCATCTCCACACCCGGCGCCTGCTTGTCCACGAAGAACAGCGTCGCCGCCCGCTCCGGACCGGCGTCCGCCTGCACCAGCAGGAAGTCCGCGATGTCACCGCAGGTCACGAACCACTTCTCGCCGTTCAGCAGCCAGCCGCCGTCGGCCCGTGTCGCGGTGCTCGTACCCGAGCCCGGGTCCGAGCCCGCACCGGGCTCGGTCACCGCGAACGCGTCGAACCGCTCACCGCGGATCACCGGCATCAGGTACTTCTCCCGCTGCGCCCCGGTGCCGTACGCGAGGACGTTCGCGGGCCGCCAGGGGATGTCCCACAGGCAGTTGGTGACCTTGCCGAACTCCTCCTCGACGATGACCTGGTCCAGCAGGGACAGGCCCGCACCGCCCCATTCGGCGGGCATGTTGATCGCGTAGACCCCCGCGTCCATGGCGGCGCGGGTCAGATCCCGGACGGTGTCGGCGGGCAGCGGCCCTCCGGCCTCCTCCGACTGCTCCTCGTAGCGCATCAGCAGGCGCGCGTAGTCGGCGGCGCGGGCCTTCAGCGCGGCCTGTTCGGGGGTGTAGCGGAAGTCCATGTGTCCTCCAGAGCACAGGGGTGGGGTGGAGCGGTCAGTGCAGGACGGCCCGGCCGTCCAGGGCGAGGGCGCCGTCCGGGCGCACCAGCAGCGGGTTGACCTCCAGCTCGGCGATCTCCGGGTGCGCCGCGGCGACCGTGGTGATGCGCTCGATGACGGCGGCCGCCGCGGCCACGTCGACGGCCGGCCGCCCGCGTACGCCGTCCAGCAGGGCGGCGCTGCGCAGTCCCCGCAGCAGGGCCTCGGCCCGCGCCGCCGGTACGGGGGCCAGGGCGAAGGCGACGTCGCGGAGGGTCTCGGTGAGGACGCCGCCGAGCCCGACCATGGCGACCGGCCCGAACCGCGGGTCCCGGTTGACGCCCACGATCAGCTCGATGCCGTCCGTGAGGTCGGCCATCGCCTCGACCGAGTGGGCGGGAGCCCCGAGCCGGGCGTGCATCTCCCGGTACGCGGCCAGCAGCGCGTCCCGGTCGGCCAGGCGCAGCGCCACACCGCCGGCGTCTGACTTGTGCAGGAGGTGCAGGGCCTTGAGCACGTACGGACCGTCGAACTCCGCGGCCGCGGCCAGCAGCCCGGCCTCGTCCGTGACCTCGCGGGCCGCCGGGAACGGTACGCCGGCGGCGCCGAGCAGCGCCCGCACCCCGTGGTAGCCCGGATCCGCCAGCGGCGCGGCGGGGGACGGCAGGGCCGGGACGCCCGCGGCGTCGGCCGCCGCCCCGCCCGTCATCGCCGCCAGTGCGCGGGCGGCGTCCTCGGTGGCCGCGAACACCGGCACCCCGGCCTCCGCCAGCACCCGGCAGCTCGGCGACTGCGGATACATCGACTGCAGCACCAGCGGCTTCGGCGTCGCGGCGAGGTGCGCGACGATCTCCTTGGCGGCCAGGGCCTCGCCGTCGGCGAGTGCGGAACCCCCCGACGGGCCGCCGCCCAGACCCCCCTCGGAGGCCGCGTACCCGCCGAAGTACCCGGTCATCAGAACGGCGTCGACCTCGTCGGCGGCCAGCAGCTCGCGCGCCGCGTCCGCGTACGACAGCGGCCGCTGCTCCCCCGACCCCGCCAGGTCCACGGGGTTGCCGACCGAGGACTGCTCCCACAGCACGGCCCGCAGTCCGTCCTGCGTCGGCCCGCCCAGCTCCGGTACGTCGAGCCCGGCGTCCTCGGCGGCGTCGGCGGCGATCGCACCGTGGCCCCCGCCGTCGGTGAGGACCGCGGTGCGCAGGCCCCGGGTCCGCGGCCGGGAGGCGAGCGCGACCAGCGCGACGGTCATCTCCCGCGGTGTGCGGACCAGTTCGACGCCGGCGTCGCGGCAGGCGGCGGCCACCACGTCGGCCGAGGTCGTCAGCGCCCCGGTGTGCGACCGGGCGCTGCGGGCGGAAGCGCTGCCGCGTCCGGCGGTCAGCAGTACCACCGGCTTGCCGGCCGCGGCGGCGGCCGCGGCGAAGGCCCGGCCGTCACCGAAGTCCTCCGCGTAGACGGCGATGGCGGAGGTGGCCTCGTGGCGGGCGCAGTCCTCGACGAGGTCGACGAGGGTGACGTCGGCCTGGTTGCCGAGCGAGACGAAGCGGGAGAAGCCCAGACCGTGCGGCTCGCCGCGCAGCTGGAGTTCGAGGGCGAGGTTGCCGCTCTGGCTGAGCAGGGCGACCGCGCCGGCGGCGAAGCGGTCGGAGGCGAGGTACAGCTCCGTGGTGTTGTCGGCGACGCCCAGGCAGTTGGGTCCGACGAGGACGGCTCCGGCGGCGCGTACGCGTTCTGCCACCGCCCGCTGCCGGGCCAGTCCCGCCGGGCCGGCTTCGGCGAAGCCCGCGGTGATGGCGACGATCGCCCTCGCCCCGCAGGCCAGGGCCTCGTCGACGGCGGCCTCGAAGCCGGCGCCGGGTACGGAGACCACGACCAGGTCGACGGGCTCGCCGACCGCGGAGAGGGAGGTCGCGGCGGTCCGGCCGAGGACGGTCCCGCCACGCCGGTTCACCAGGTGGACGGGCCGCCGGTCGGGGGCGCGCAGGGCCTGTGCGGCCACCGCGTGGCCGTACTTCGCCGGATCGTCGCTGGCGCCGACGACGGCGACCGAGCGGGGGTCGAAGAGTGCGGTCAGATCACGGCCCATGTCATCCCTCCAGGCGCAGGGCGGAGTTGGGGCAGCTGTCGGCGCAGGCGCGGGCCTCGTCCTCGGCGCCGGGCGGGACCACGAGGGTGATCAGCCGCGCGTAACCCCATTCGTCGAGTTCGACCAGGTCGGGTGCGGGTTCCTGGCACAGTCCGTAGCCCTGGCAGCGGGTGGAGTCCAGCAGGAGTTTCACGGCGTTCCTTTCAGCGCGGGCAGCGGGAGGGGGGTGGGGGAGGCGGCCGGCAGGGGGAGCCGGGCAGGGGCGCCGACTTCGGGTGGGCGGACCGGGGGTGCGGAGGCTTCGGGTGCGGCCGCTCCGGATGCGGTGGCCCCGGGGACGGCCGCCCGGGTGGCGACCTCCGGGACGCTGACGGTGAGGCGGCGGGAGCCGTCCGCGGGTGCGGCCTCCGCGCACACCGGGCACGGTCCGACCAGATGGGAGCGGACGAGCCGGGGGAACGAGCGGAGCAGGCTGCCCGCGACGCCGGCGGCGGCGTCGAGCAGCCCGCAGGCGCCGCGGCCCCGCAGTCCCTGCGCCCAGCGGTCCAGGTGGTCGGCGGTCTCGGGGGCGGCGGTTCCGGCGGCGAGGCCGGACAGGGCCCCGGCGACGGCCGCCGTCCCGGACACGCAGACCCCGCACTGGCGGGCGCTCTCGGCCGCGAGGTGGCCGGCCGCGTCGGCGGCGGTGGTCACGGGGCACCGGCCGGGGCCCAGGAAGTGGACCGCTCCGCAGCCCAGGGCGGTGCCCGCGGCGGTGAGCGCGTCGGGATCGAGGGGGAGGCCGAGCGCGGCGGCGTCGACGAGCCCGCCGAACAGCCCGCCCATCAGGGCTCCGGCGGCGTCGGGGAGGGCGTGCCGCGCGGCCAGGGCGCGCAGCGGGACTCCGTACGGGACCTCGGTGAGCACGGCGGCGACCGGCCCACCGGACAGGGTGACCAGGGTGCTGCGGGCGACGGCGTCGCGCAGGTCGGGCCGGGCGGCCGTCAGCGCGATCCGTGCGAGCGTCTCGACGTTGGCGACCAGCGTCGGGGCGCCGCCGACCCCTCGTTCGAAGGGGCGGGGTGGCTTCGCGGTGGGCAGCGCCGGCCCGCCGTCGATCCGGCGGACCACTGCCGTCTCCTCGCCGGCGACGTAGGTGTGCTCCGTCTCGACGACCTCGACGACCTCGACGGGCAGCGGCGGCGGGTGCTCGGCGAGGGCCCGGCGCACGCTCTCGCCCGCGACCGGGTCGGAGAGGTAGACGAAGCCGCGGACGGCGCCGGTGACCGCCGCGGCGCGGGCGAGACCGTCGAGGACGAGGTGCGGCCGGGCCCGCAGCAGCCAGCGGTCCTTGACGGAACCGGGCTCGCCCTCCTCGCCGTTCGCCACGACGACCGGGCGGCCGCCGCGCTCGCGTACGGAGCGCAGCTTGACGGCGGCCGGGAAGCCGGCGCCACCCCGGCCGCGCAGCCCCGAGGCGGCGAGGTGGGCGAGCAGTTCGCGGTGGGCGGTGGTCGCGGCGTAGCCGCCCGAGGCGCGGTAGGCGTCGGCGCTCTCCGTCCGGTCCGGAGCCGTCCCGAGGACGGTGCCCGGGGGCTGCGCCGTGGGGAGCCGGATGGTCGTCATCGGCTGCCTCCTGTCCGGGTGGGGGTGGGGGTGGGGGTGGGGGTATGCGTGCGGGGGTGGGTGCGCAGGGTCCGTACCGCGCCCTCCAGCGCGGTGCGGGCCGCCGCGGTGCTGCCGTATCCCGGCCCCGGGAGGCCGATGAGCATGCGGTGGTGGTCCAGGACGACCTCGGCGGCGAGCAGGGCGGCGGCGGGGTCGCCGGCACGGGAGCCGGCGGCCACCGAGGTCACCAGGTCGGTGACCTCGGCGAGGTAGCGGAGCCAGCTGCGCCGGCTGCCGCGCAGGATCAGGCGCTCCACGCGGCGCCGCTCGGCGGCCGCCAGTTCCTCGGCCGTCGCTGGTTCCTCGGCCGTCGCCGGGTCCTCGGCCGCCGGTGCGCCGGGGGTGCGGTGCCGGAGACTTCCCGCGGGCGCGTCCCGCGTCGAGGCGCGCAGCGCGGCGACCGCCGTGGGGAGTTCTCGCTCCGGTTCGGGGGTGAGCCCGAGCCAGTCCAGACGCCGACGACCGCTCATGCGTGCCTCCGGGAGGTGGGATCCCGCCGCCGGTCCGGCGTCCGACGGAGTCGGGCGGCGGGGGAGCGGGGATCGAGGGGTGCGGGCCCGGTCGGGTGCCGGGCGGGCCGCCCGGCCTGCCTCCGCCCCGGTGAACAGGGCGAACGTGGGGCAGCGCCGGGCGGGCGACAGGAAAGCACGTTTGCTGACCGATCGGTCAGGCAAGAATCACGCTAGCTGACCGATCGGTCAGTGAACAAGTCTTGACCCGGCGGAAACAAGCCAGCAATCTGACTGTCCAATCGGTCAGTCCGGTCCCGGCTTCCCGCCCCGGCCGCCTGTCCACTGCTGGGCCGTCTCGTCATCGAACGCCGACACCGATCGCCGCACGGCGGCACGGAGGAGTCACGATGCATTCCCGAGCTCCCGAAACACCGACGGGCCACGCCGGGCCCCCCGGGCCCCCCGGGCGCACCGACGCCGCAGGCCGAACCGGCCCCCCGTCCCGCCCCGCGCCGCCCGACCGCCCGGCCGCGGCGACCTCCCCGCACGCGGCACCGCCGACCAGCCCCCACCCGGACGCAGCCCTCGTGGAGGGGGCCCGCTCCGACGCGACCCGCTCGGACGTCGCCTCCCCGGAGGCGGCCTGCCCGGAGGCGCCTTCAGCCGACGCACCGGCCGCCGACGCAACGCCCCCCGAGGCACCGGCCGCTTCCGAGGCACCGGCCCCCGAGGCCGGAGCCCGTGGCACCCGCATCCGGGCCATGTCTGCCCTGGCCGCATCGCCCGTCGACGCCTCCGGCGGCTCGGCGGCCCCTGCCACGGGCGCCCCGACCCGCGGAGCCCCCGCTCCGGGCGCCACGGCCCCGGCCCCTGAGGCAAGCGCCCCCGCCGCAGGCGTGTCGCCCGGCGATGCGAACGGCGATGCGAACGGCGATGCGAACGGCGATGCGAAGCCTCCCGCCGCGGGCACGCCCGTCCGCGAAGTCCCCGTCCCCGGCGTGCAGACTCCGGGCGCACCGGCCCCGGCCCCCGGAGCCACTGCCCCTGCCGAGGGCGTGTCGCCCGGCGGGGCCTCCGGCGATGCGAAGGCCGCCGCCGGGGAGGGACCCGTCCGCGAGGCCCCCGTCGCGGGCGCGCCGGCCCCGGCCCCCGGAACAACCGCCCCCGACACGGGCGCCCCGGCCCGCGTAGCCCCGGCTCCCAGCGCGCTGTCTCCGGGCGCACCCGCACCCGCACCCGGAGCTACCGCCGCCGACGCTCCCGGGCCCGCGCTTCCGGCGCGGTACTACACCGATCCGCAGATCGCCGCCGCCGAGACCCGGCACGTCTTCGCCGCGTCCTGGCAGCTCGTCTGCCACGAGTCCGACCTGCCGGAACCGGGATCCCGTCTCGCCGCCACCGTCGCCGACCGCGAGGTCATGGTGGTCCGCACCGAGGACGGCGGACTCGCCGCCCACCTCAACGTCTGCCGCCACCGCGGCACACGCCTGGTCACCAACCCCGAACCGGCCGGCAAGGCGATCCGCTGCCCCTACCACGGCTGGACGTACCGCCTCGACGGAAGCCTCGTCGGAGCCCCGGAGGCCCGACAGATCCCCTGCCTCGACAAGCCGAAGCTCGGCCTCTTCCCGGCCTCCGTCGAGTCCTTCCTCGGCTTCGTCTTCGTCAACCTCGACCCCGACGCCGTACCGCTCGCCACGAGCTGCGCGGGTCTCGCGGACGCGGTCGGCCACTACGCCGGAGCCGACCTCGTGCCCATCGGCCGGGCCCGCATCCACGACCTGGCCGGCGCCGAAACGCAGCAGGCCAACTGGAAGGTGGCGGTCGACAACTACCTGGAGGGCTACCACGTCCCGGTGGCCCACCCCGGACTGATGCGCCTGCTCGACTACCAGGGGTACACCTGCGAGATCGAGGAGAACTACGCGCTGTTCGCCTCACCGCTGCGCGACAAGCCGTCCTCCAACTGGGCCGAACGCCTCTACCAGCGCATCGCCGCCCCCATGCCCGGACTCGCCGAGGCCGACCGTCGGATCTGGCGGTACGCGGTCATCTACCCCAACACCCTCATCGACTTCTACCCGGACCACGTCCTGGCCTGGACGGCGATCCCCACGGCCGTGGACCGGGTCGCCGTGCCCGGCGCCTTCTACACCCGCCGCGGCACCGGGTGGCGCACCCGCCTCGCCAGGCGCCTGAACATCCACATCGGCTGGATCACCAACGACGAGGACGCCGAACTGGTCGCCCGCGTCCAGAAGGGCCTCTCCACCCCCGGCTTCGAGCCCGGACCCCTCTCGCGCCGCGAATCCGCCGTCGGCTGGTTCGCCGCCCGCATCCGCGCCGCCCTTGACGGCGCCGCGCCGTAGCGGCCCCCCGATCCGGCTGGGCCCGACCTGACGGACCCCTCCGCGCACGGCACGGCCGCCGCACCCCACCACGCCCGGCCCCGGCCATGCCCCGCCCGACCCCCACCGCACCAGCGGTCCCGCGTCCGCCACCGGCCACCCGCCATCCGCCGCTCGCCGCCCCCGCCGTACAGCCCCCGGCCCCCGGCGTCCGCGCCCACCGTTCGACCGAGCCCCCACCTTCCGCTCGTTCCCGCCGTCCCCCTGCGGCCCTACGGAGAGGACCCCATGTCCCCCGAGGCACTCCCCCCGACCAGACGCCTCTTCCTGCGCGTCGGCACCGCCGCCGCCCTCGCCCTCACCGCAGCCGGCTGCGGCTTCGCGTCCGAAGCCGACCCCGCCGACCGGGCGACCGCCGAAACCCCCATCGACGTCCAGGTGGACGGCGACCTCGTCTACTTCAACTGGGCCGACTTCGTCGACCCGGCCGTGTTCGAAGGCTTCCAGAAGGAATACGGCGTCAAGGTCGTCCAGTCGAACTACGACTCCATGGAGGGCATGGCCGCCAAGCTCAACGCCGGGAACCGCTACGACATCATCTTCCCGACCGCGAAATGGGCGCAGCGCCTCGCGGCCGGCGGCCGCCTGCGCACGATCGACCACTCCCGGCTGCGCAACGCGGAGCCGGTGTTCGGCGGGTACGGGTACTTCGCCGACCCCTGGTACGACCCGCGCTCGGCCCACACCGTGCCCTTCACCATGTACAAGACCGGCATCGGCTGGCGCCGGGACCGGCTCGGCGACCTCACCGGCTCCTGGGACGACCTGTGGAACGAGCAGGCCAAGGGCAAGGTCTTCGTCCTCGACGACCGCGACGAGGTCCTCGGCCTCGGCGCGCTCAAGCTCGGCCTCGACCTCACCACCGGCGACCGCGGCGACCTCGCCCGCGTCACCGACACCCTCCGCTCGCTCCGCCCCCGCCTGCGCGGCTTCTCCAGCGACAGCTACAACAACCTGCTCAACGGCAACGCCGACATGACCCAGGCCTGGAGCGGCGACATGGCCGCCATGCTCGCCCAGGCCGAGGACCCGGCGGTCTTCGGTTTCGAAGTCGCCCGCGAGGGCGCCCCCGTCAATTCCGACTGCTACGCCATACCCGCCAACGCCCAGCACCCCGGGACCGCGATGCTCTTCATCGACTACATGCTCCGCCCGGAGAACGTGAAGAAGAACATCGAGTACATCGGCTACCCCATGCCGGTCCGCGGCACCGAGGACACCTACGCGGCCCTCGTCGAACCCTTCCCCCAGTGCCTGGTGACCGCCGACGACCTCAAGGCCGACCTCTTCTTCCGCAACGGCGACGCCCGGGCCGAACAAGCCCGCGACGCCGCCTGGACCGACGTGAAGGCCGGCTGACATGGCCGACACCCGAACGAAGGGAACCCGGCTGTGGACCTGGCTCCTCCTCCCGGGCACCCTCTGGATGACCGGCTTCCTCGTCGCCTCGCTCCTCCTCGTGGCCACCCTCGCCCTGGGCACCACCGACCCCCTCGGCAACCCGCGCTTCGGCTTCAACCCCGAGAACCTCACCGCGCTCGCCGACCCCGCCTACCGCACCGTCCTGCTGCGCTCCCTCGGCTACGCGCTGATCACCTGCCTCATCTGCCTGGCTGTGGCCTACCCGGTCGCCTACGCCATCGCACTGCGCGGCGGCCGCTTCAAGAACCTGCTGATCGCCGCGATCGTCGTCCCGTTCTTCGCCAACTACCTGGTACGGATGTACGGCTGGTCCGTCGTCCTCTCCGACGACGGACCGCTGCTGAAGTTCCTGCGCGCGGCCGGCGTGGCCGACGACGACACCAAGATCCTCCAGACCGGCGCGGGCGTCATCGCCGGACTCGTCTACGGCTTCGTCGTCTTCATGATCATCCCGCTGTACGCGGCGATGGAGCGCATGGACACCTCGCTCATCGAAGCGGGCCGCGACCTGTACGGCGGCCCCCTGCGCACCTTCCTCTACGTCACCGTGCCCGCCACCCGGCAGGGAGCGGCCGCCGGTTGCGTCCTCGTCTTCCTGCCCGCCATGGGCGACTTCGTCAGCGCACAGCTCATGGGAGGACCCGACCAGATCATGATCGGCAACCTGATCCAGGACAAGTTCTTCCAGGGCCAGAACTGGCCGCTGGGCTCGGCCCTCACCATGCTCCTCATGGCGGTCCTGTTCCTCGGGATGCTCGGCTACCTGCGGCGCACCCGCAAGGACGAGGCGGAGGCGGCCCGATGACCACCGGAAACAGCGCGGGCGCCGCGGACGCGCAAGCCGCCGCGGACGCCCGGACCACCGTGACGGCGCCGAGCGCGACGAACACCCCGTACACGAAGAGCACCCCGGGCGCACCGGCCGGTACGCCCGCACCCGGCGCACCGCCCGCACCCGGCGCACCGCCCGCACCCGGCGCACCGCCCGCCCCCGGCGCACCGCCCGCACCCGGCGCACCGGCCAAGCGGCGACGCCGACGCCGGGCAGCCGAGCGCCGCCCCCGCTTCGCCATCGCCGTCACCGCCCTCTTCTTCGCCCTCCTCTACCTCCCCGTCGGCGTCGTCGTCCTGTTCTCCTTCAACGCACAGAAGTCCCTCACCGTCTTCGACGGCGTCAGCCTCCGCTGGTACACCGCCTTCCTCCACGACGACGTCATCCTCGACTCCCTCGGCATGAGCCTGCGGGTCTCCCTCGTCGCCATGGCCGGCTCGCTCGTCCTCGGCGTCGCCCTCGCCCTGGGCCTCGTACGCAGCAGGAGCCGCCTCGGCTCCTTCGCCGGCCTGGTCATGCTCGTCCCGCTCATCACCCCGGAGATCGTCACCGGCGTCGCCGCGATGCTCCTCTTCAAGGGGCTGGGCATCACCCTCTCCACCACCACCGTGATGCTCGCCGAGATCACCTTCTCCATCTCCTACGTGACGGTCATCCTCCGCTCCCGCATCGCCGCCCTGAACCCCGAGGTCGAGGAAGCCGCCATGGACCTCGGCGCCACCCGCCGGCAGGCGCTGCGCCTGGTCACCCTGCCCGCGCTGCTGCCGAGCATCCTCGCCTCCGCCGTGCTGATCTTCGCCCTCGTCTTCGACGACTTCGTCCTCGCCTACTTCACCACCGGCGTCGACCCGCAGCCGCTCTCCGTCCGCATCTACTCGGCGATCCGGTTCGGCGTGCAGCCCACCATCAACGCCGTCGGCACCCTGATGCTCGCCGGCTCCGTCGGCCTCATCGTCCTCGCCCTCGCCATACCGCGCCTGTTCGGGCGCCGCGGCGGCCTCGACCTGCTCTCCGGGAAGTGACACCCATGCACCCGACCCCCGTGCACCCGACCCCCGCCGTCCGCCTCGACCACGTCAGCAAGCGCTATCCCGCCGCGGACGACACCTACGCCGTGCACGACGTCGCACTCGACATCGCCCAGGGCGAGTTCTTCTCCCTCCTCGGCCCCTCCGGCTGCGGCAAGACCACCCTGCTGCGGATGATCGGCGGTTTCACCGAGCCCACGGAGGGCAGCGTCCTGCTCGACGGCCAGGACGTCACCGGCCTGCCACCGAACAAGCGCAACGTCAACACCGTCTTCCAGAGCTACGCCCTCTTCGACCACCTCTCCCTCGCGGACAACGTGGCCTTCGGCCTCAAGCGCAAGGGCGTCCCCCGCCCCGAGATCCGCGAGCGGGTCACGGGCATGCTCGACCTCGTCCAGCTCGGACACCTCGCGAGCCGCAAGCCGACCACCCTCTCCGGCGGCCAGCGCCAACGCGTCGCCCTCGCCCGCGCCCTGGTCAACCGGCCCCAAGTGCTGCTGCTGGACGAGCCACTCGCGGCCCTCGACCTGAAACTGCGCCGCCACATGCAGGTCGAGCTCAAGCAGATCCAGCGCGAGGTCGGCATCACCTTCGTCTTCGTCACCCACGACCAGGACGAGGCCCTGACCATGTCCGACCGGATCGCCGTCATGAACGACGGCCGCGTCGAACAGTGCGGCACCCCGGAAGACGTCTACGAACGGCCCACCAGCAGCTTCACCGCCTCCTTCATGGGCACCTCCAACCTCGTCCCCGGGACCTACCGCTCCGGCCGGGTCGTCCTCGACGGCGGACCCGAACTGCCCGTCGGCAACCGGCCCGCCGTCACCGACGGCAGCAGGGTCAACGTCTCGATCCGCCCCGAGAAGATCTGGCTGTCCGACCTGGAACCCGACATGGCCCGGGTCGGCGGCGTCGTCAGCGAGACCGTCTACTGCGGCCCGACCACCACCTACCTGATCGAACTGGCCCCCGGCGTCACGGTCTCCGTACTGGAACAGAACACGGTCCGCTCCCGCATGGAGGACCGCTGGAGCGGCGGCGAGCACGTCGAGATCGGCTGGAAGCCCGAGCACTGCCTGGTCCTCGACTGACCCCGCCCCGACCGGAGGAACACCCATGAACCACGACGTCATCGTGCTCGGCGCCGGCCTGGCCGGCCTCGCCGCCGCACGCGACCTCGCCGCCGGCGGTGCCGACGTCCTCGTCGTCGAGGCCCGCGACCGGGTCGGCGGACGCGTCGAGCAGACCGAGCTCCCCGACGGCCGGCTGGTCCAGCTCGGCGGCGAGGTCGTCGGCCGCGCCCACACCGCCTACACGACCCTCGCCGCGGAACTCGGCCTCACCCTCACCCCCAGCTACGTCGCCGAACCGGGCGCCCTCACCCGGGCCACCCCCGAAGGCCTCTCCACCGACGACCCGCCCCACTGGTTCGGCCCCGGCGACGACACCTGCCACCGCAAGGTCACCGACGCCTTCTGCGCGCTCGCCCGCACCGTCGATCCCGACGACCCCTGGGCCCACCCCGACGCCACCGCCCTCGACCGGATCTCCGTCGGCGACTGGCTGCGCGCCGAGGGCGCGACCCCGGCCGTCGTCCGCCTCTGGGAGATCGGCCAGCTCGCCCTCGCCGACGGCTCGTACGAACGCACCTCCCTGCTCGCCGCCCTGCGCAAGCACGCCGCCGTTCCCGTGCCCGGCCCCGACCAGCACTACGACTACGAGGCCTGGGAGGGCCTGCGGGTCGCCGAGGGATCCGCGACCGTGGCCCTGCGCATGGCCGCCGCCCTCGGCGGCCGCATCCGTACCGGTTCACCCGTCGAGGCCGTCACCATCCGCCGCCCCGGCCGCTGCACCGTACGCCTCGCCGGGGGCGAGACCCTCACCGCCGGCGCCGTCGTCAGCGCCCTGCCCGTGGGCCCCCTCCGCGCGGTCACGGTCACCGGCGTCTCCGAGGAACGGCTCGGCTCCCTCCACCGCCAGCGCCACGCCCTCGCCGCCAAGTTCGTCGCCGCCTACGCCCGGCCGTTCTGGCACGACCGCGGCCGCAGCGGACTCTCCGAATGCGAAGGGGTCATCGGCAGCACCTGGCCGCAGAACGACGGCATCCTCTCCGCCCTCGTACCACCCGAAAGGCTCGCCGTGCTGCTCGGCACACCCGCCCCGCTGCGCACCGGCGAACTCCTCGCCGAGATCGCCCGCCTCTACGGCGACGAGGCGCACCGCCCGCTCGCCACCCACATCCGGATGTGGGGCACCGACCCGTGGACCCAGGGGTACGTCACCCAGTGGACCCCCGGTGACGTCACGGCCGTCGGCCCCCGCCACGGCACCCACGAACCACCCTTCTACGTCTGCGGATCCGACCAGTGGGTGGCCGGCTACATGGAGGGCGCCGTCCGCACCGGACGCGCCGCCGCCGGGGAGGCGCTGCGCCGTGGCTGACACCGCACCACTCTCCGGCACCCACGCCGACACGTACTCCGCCACCCTGCTCAACCACGTCGCCGGGACCGACCGGCCCGCGGCCACCGGCGAGACGACGCCACTCGTCGACCCCGCCACCGGCCGGTTCCACGGGTACGCCCCGCGCTCCGGCCGGGCCGACACCGATGCCGCGTGCGAGGCCGCCACGGCGGCGTACGCGCACTGGTCCCGCACCACCCCGGCCGTACGGCAGCGAGCCCTGCTCGGCATCGCCGACGCCATCGAGGAGCACGCGGACGCCCTCGTCGCCGCCGAGACCCGCGACACGGGCAAACCGCCCCACCTGTTCCGGACCGAGGAACTCCCCGCCATCGTCGACAGCGTCCGCTTCTTCGCGGGCGCCGCCCGCAACCTGCCCGGCGCCGCGGCCGGCGAGTACACCGAAGGCCGCACCTCCCTCCTGCGCCGCGAACCGATCGGGGTCTGCGCCCAGATCACCCCGTGGAACTATCCGCTGATGATGGCCGCGTGGAAGATCGCCCCGGCGATCGCCGCGGGCAACACCACCGTGCTCAAACCCGCCGACACCACACCCTCGTCCGCCGTGCTCCTGGCCCGGCTGGCGGCCGAGCACCTGCCGCCCGGCGTGCTCAACGTGGTCTGCGGCGACCGCGACACCGGGCGCGAGCTCGTCGCCCACCGCGACGTCGCCCTCGTCGCCGTCACCGGCAGCGTGCGGGCGGGCCGGCAGATCGCGGCGGCCGCGGCCCTCGACCTCAAGCGCGTCCATCTGGAACTCGGCGGGAACGCCCCGGTCCTCGTCCACGACGACGTGGACGTCGAGGCCACCGCCGCGACCCTCGCCGCGGTCGCCTACTACAACGCCGGGCAGGACTGCACCGCGCCCACGCGGCTCCTCGTCCACCACCGGATCCACGACGCGTTCCTCGCCGCCTTCGCGGCGCGGGCGGCGAAACTGCGCCCGGGTGCCCCGGACGAGCCGGACGCCGACTTCGGCCCCCTCAACAACGCCGCCCAGCTGGCCTCGGTACAGGAACTGCTCGGCCGGCTTCCGGACCGCGCCGAGATCGTCACCGGCGGTGGCCGGCTCCCGGGACGCGGCTTCTTCCACGAGCCCACGGTCGTCGCGGGGGTGCGCCAGGACGACGAGATCGTCCAGGAGGAGATCTTCGGTCCCGTCGTGACCGTGCAGGCCTTCACCGACGAGGCGGAGGCCCTCGTACTGGCCGACAACGTCCGCCACGGCCTGGCCGCCAGCGTGTGGACCTCCGACCACGACCGCGCGATGCGGGCGACGAGGGCCCTGCGCACCGGGATCGTCTGGGTGAACACCCACGGCACCACGGTCTCCGAGATGCCCCACGGCGGGGTCAAGCACTCGGGTTACGGCAGCGACCTGTCCCTGGCCGGTCTTCTGGACTACACGCAGGTCAAGCACGTCATGCTGTGACGGTGGGTGCCGGGGTGACCGGTACGGTCAGCCGTTCAGGGAGGCCATCAGCTCGGGGGCGTAGCGGTCGCCCGAAGCCACCCCGTGCGGGGCCACGGCGTCGATCGCGGCCAGTTCGGCCGGGGTGATCGTCACGGCGGTGGCGGCGACGTTCTCCTCCAGGTAGCGGCGGCGCTTGGTGCCCGGGATGGGCACGGCGCCCTGGTGCAGGGTCCAGGCCAGGGCCAGCTGCGAGGGCGTCACGCCCTTCTCGGCGGCGAGCCGGCGCACCTGGTCCACGACGGCGAGGTTCCGGTGGAAGTTCTCGCCCTGGAAACGCGGGTCGGTGCGGCGGAAGTCGTCCTCCGCGAAGTCGTCGGGGGTGGTGATGGCGCCGGAGAGGAACCCGCGACCGAGCGGGGAGTAGGCG
This sequence comes from Streptomyces sp. WAC03905, assembly GCF_057371075.1. Taxonomy (NCBI): domain Bacteria; kingdom Bacillati; phylum Actinomycetota; class Actinomycetes; order Kitasatosporales; family Streptomycetaceae; genus Streptomyces; species Streptomyces sp. WAC03905. Next base: position 502,630 of record NZ_JBXYDZ010000003.1, on the reverse strand, counting down.
ACGAGCCCGATCCCCAGGTCGCGGAGCGTGTCGAGCACGCCGTCGTGCTCGATGCCGCGTTCGAACAGGCTGTACTCGGTCTGTACCGCGGCCAGCGGGTGCACGGCGTGGGCGCGGGCGATCGTGGCGGGGGAGACCTCGCACAGGCCGATGTGGCGGACCTTGCCGGCCTCGACCAGTTCGGCCATGGCGCCCACGCTTTCCTCGATCGGCACGTTCGGGTCGACGCGGTGCAGGTAGTAGAGATCGATGTGGTCGGTACCCAGGTGGCGCAGCGAACGGTCGGCGGACCGGCGGATGTAGTCGGGGGTCCCGTTGTGCCCGCGGAAGGCGCCCCCATCGGTGAACTCGATCCCGGTCTTCGTGGCCACCACGGCCGCCTCACGGCGGCCGCCCAGGGCCTTGCCCAGCAGCTGTTCGTTGCGGAAGGGGCCGTAGCCCTCGGCGGTGTCGAGCAGGGTGACGCCGAGGTCCAGGGCGCGGTCGATCGTGGCGAGGGACTCGGTCTCGTCGGTGGCGCCGTAGTGGGCGCTCATCCCCATGAGGCCGAGGCCCTCGGCCCCGACCTGCAGGCCCTGACGGCCCAGTGCGCGCATCTCCATGGTGTGCTCCTCGAAAGAAAGTAACTAACTGGATAGGTAGAGCATGCGACGCCTCCGCGGCTCTTGTCAATAACTGGATAGTTACTTGCTAGGCTGCGGGCATGGCACGGGATTCCCACGCGACCAAGGCGCGCCTGCTCGACGCAGCCTTCTCGGAGTTCGCGACCTACGGCATCGCCGGAGCGCGGGTCGATCGCATCGCGGAGGCGGCGCAGGCGAACAAGCGGCTCATCTACGTCTACTACGGCAACAAGGAGCAGCTCTTCGACGCCGTGCTCCAGCGGGCCCTGGAGACCGGATCGGAATCCGTCCCCTTCGACGCCGACGACCTGCCCGGCTACGCGGGAGCCGTCTTCGACCACCTCGTCGAGCGGCCCGAGCTGATGCGGCTCGTGCTGTGGAAGCAGCTGGAGCGCCCCGGCTCCACGGACGCGGAGGCCGAGTCCTACGACGGCAAGATCGCGGCTGTGCGGCGGGCCCAGGAGGCAGGCCGCATCGACGCGGGCATCGCCCCGGCGGACGTGCTGACCCTGGTCGTCGGCCTGTCGCAGGCCTGGTTCGCGGCGGTCGGCGGCCCGGCGGCAGGAGCCTCGGGCACCGCGTGGCCCGCCGACCGCCTCGCCGCCCACCGCGCGGCGGTGGTGGAGTCGGTCCGCCGCCTGACGGCGCCGTAGCGGGGGGCAGGGCGGGCGGGGCGGGGCGGGGCGGGCGGGGCGGGCGGGGGCTTCGGGGGTCGGGGTCCCGGCCGGGCGGCATCAGGGAGGTCCTGGGGTTTCCCGTCAGTCCCATCGTCTTCCGTGTCGGGCCGGCCCCTCAAGGGCGCTCCCTGCGGTCGCGTCACTGCGTGATGGCCTCCGGCCACCCTTGACCGCCCGTCCCGCCACGGAAAGTCGAGGACTGTCGGGAAGCCCCCAGAAGAACGGGCCGGGCGTTACGTTCCAGGGACGGGCCGTCGGAGACGCGAGTCGGTGGTTGGGGTGCGCCTCCAATCGCTACGCGCTCCTGCCAGACGGCGTCCGCAGGTTCCGTGGGCTGGGCATAAGCCGCCATCGATCGCTACGCGCTCCCGCGAGACGGCGCCTGCAAGCCCCTGTGGCTGGGCATGGGCCGCCATCGATCGCGGTGCGCTCTCGATCACGCGTCCGCAGTCCGCCTACGGCTGGGCATAGGCCGCTATCGATGGCTGTGCGCACCTGAGGGAGGGCGTCCGCGGCTCTGTGGACCGGGCGTAGGCCGCCACCGGTTGCGCGCGCTTCTCGGTTACGTGTCTGCGATCCGTCTGGGGCTGGTCGCAGGCCGCAGAAAGCTTCCATCGCGCCTCATGGACGGCGTCCGCCCCTCCCACGGGGTGGAAAAGCGTCAGATGACGGCTGGGACGATCCCAATCCAGGTCTGGGTGGGCGGGCTCCTCGGAAAGCTTCAATTCGCCCCAATTACCCCCGTCTGTGCTGGCAGGTGGGATCCCATCATCGCCTTATTCGGGGTTGGCATCGGCTGGGCCGTTGGATGGCCCTCCCGCCCGCTTGTTTCGCCCCTCCCGGCCACGAACAAGCGCCGGACGCCGTCCGTGGGGAGGAGGGTGAAGGTTTCTGCGGCTTCTGTCCAGCCCCGGACGGACCGCAGGCGCGTGATCGAGAGGGCCCGGCCCATAGTGGGCGGTCTATGCCCAACTCCAGAGGCTCGCTGACGCCGTCTCGCAGGAGCGCGTAGCGATCGATGGCGGCCTATGACCAGCCCGAGAGGCCTGCGGACGCCGTAGTCGAGGAGCGCGTAGCGACAGGTGGCGGCTTATGTCCAGCCCAAGGGGCTCGCGGACGCCACCCGACAGGAGCGCGTAGCGATCTGGGGCGCACCCCGGCTACCGGCCCGCATCTGTGATCTGCCCGTCCCTGGAACGGAACGCCCGGCCCGTTCTTCTGGGGGCTTCCCGACAGTCCTCGACTTTCCGTGGCGGGACGGGCGGTCAAGGGTGGCCGGAGGCCATCACGCAGTGACGCGACCGCAGGGAGCGCCCTTGAGGGGCCGGCCCGACACGGAAGACGATGGGACTGACGGGAAACCCCAGGACATCCCTGATGCGGTCCGGCCGGGACCCCGCCGCCCGGAGCCCCCGCCCCGCCCCCGCCCCCCGCCCCGCCCCCCCCGCGACCGGTGGTGCCGTGGGTGCGCGCGCCCTCGGGATCCTGTCCGGGTTCCGGAACCGGGCCGGTGCGTAGGGGAGTTGGGGGTCGGTGCGGCTCTGGCGGAAAGTGCGCGGGGCGTCTGGCCGAAACCGCCGGGACCATGATCAAACACGGCGCAGCTCAAGATCACCGGTTTGAGGTAATCCCCACCCCTTCCGATGGGTGCACCGGTTCACGGACGGTTACTGTGCTTCCGGATCTAGAGGGATTGCCCGGGTATTCACCCTATTTTTCTTCGCTCACCGGTGACGTGCACCGGCATGCGCTGATCACCACCCGCACGAAGGACACGAAGGAAAGGCCTGCGCGATGACCGTGGACACCAGCCCAGAGGCCCAGCTGGAGCCGACCCAGCAGATGAGTCTGGGCACGGCGGCCGCCCGCAACCTTGCCACCACGACCAAGTCCGCCCCCCAGATGCAGGAGATCACCTCCCGGTGGCTCCTCAAGACGCTCCCCTGGGTGGAGACCAAGGGCGGCACCTACCGCGTCAACCGCCGCCTCACCTACACCGTCGGTGACGGCCGCATCGAGTTCGTCCAGGACGGCGCCACGGTCCGGGTCATCCCGCGTGAACTCGGCGAACTCGCCATGCTGCGCGGCTTCGAGGACGAGCAGGTGCTGGCCACGCTCGCCGACCGCTGCGTCCAGCGCGACTTCCGCGCCGGCGAGGTGCTGGTCGAGCGGGGCGCCCCCGCCGAGCGGATCCACCTCATCGCCCACGGCCGTGTCAACCAGACCTCCGTCGGCAAGTACGGCGACGAGATCGCCGTCGCGGTCCTGGCCGACGGTGACCGCTTCGGCGAGAACGCACTGCTCGACGCCGACGCCACTGCCGACTACACGGCCACCGCCGAGACCTCCGGCACCCTCCTGACCCTCTCCCGCGCCGACTTCGCCGCCGTCCTCGACGCGGCACCCGGACTCCGCGACCACGTCGAGCGGTTCGGGTCGCTCCCGCACCAGCGGCAGAACAAGCACGGCGAGGCCGAGATCGCGATGTCCGCCGGCCACACCGGAGAGGCCGCCCTCCCCGGCACCTTCGTCGACTACGAACTCAAGCCGCGCGAGTACGAACTCTCCATCGCCCAGACCGTACTGCGCGTCCACACGCGCGTCGCCGACCTCTACAACGGTCCGCACAACCAGACCGAGGAACAACTCCGGCTCACCATCGAGGCGCTGCGCGAGCGACAGGAGTACGAGCTCGTCAACAACCCGGAGTTCGGCCTGCTCCACAACGCCGACTTCAAGCAGCGCATCCAGACCCACTCCGGCCCGCCCACCCCGGACGACATGGACGAACTGCTCTGCCGCCGCCGCGGCACCAAGTTCTTCTTCGCCCACCCCAGGACCATCGCGGCGATCGGCCGCGAGTTCAACGCCCGCGGCCTCTACCCGGACCACGTCGACCTCGGCGGCCAGCAGGTTCCGGCCTGGCGCGGGGTGCCGATCCTTCCTTGCAGCAAGATCCCGATCAGCAAGGAGAACACCAGCTCCATCCTCGCCATGCGCACGGGCGAGGACAACCAGGGCGTCATCGGCCTGCACCAGACCGGGCTGCCCGAGGAGTACGAGCCGGGCCTGTCCGTGCGGTTCATGGGCATCAGCGAGCAGGCGATCATCTCGTACCTGGTCACCACCTACTACTCCGCGGCCATCCTGGTTCCCGACGCGCTCGGCGTGATGGAGAACGTCCAGATCGGCCGCCGGCGCGACTGACGGCCCCGGGGCCGCCCGACCGGCCCCCGGATCCTTCCTGCACCCTGCCCGGATCCCGGCCGACCCGCCGGGATCCGGGGGTCCGGGACCCGGCGCAGCACCCCCTCCCCGGGATGTCCGCCGTGCGATCCGTGAAGCCGCCCCCCGCCCCCTCCTCCAGCCCGATCGACGAGACACTCGCTAGGAGCCACGGATGCCCGTTCCCGGGCCTTCCCCCGCGCAGTCGAGCCTTCCTGCCGCCGCGGTCCGCTTCGGATCCCACGGCCACGGCCGCGGGGCCGACGCCGTCACCGCAGGCAAGCCCGCACTGCCGACCGGGCCCGCGCTGCCCTTCGGGCCGGCGGCCGCCCGGCCCTCCCCTCCCGCTCCCGAAGTCCCGCCCGCACCGGGCGAAGGACCGGGGGGCGACCCGGTCGCGGAGCCGACGCGGGTGGCCGCCGCCGTGGCGACCGCACCGAACCCCGCCCTGGAGCGGATCATGCGCGGCCCGAGCGGGGTCGGCACGGAGGGACTGTTCTTCTTCACCCCCTACCGCGCACGGCCCGCCGCCGCTCCGGAACCCGTGGCGCCCGCGCCCCCGCCCGCCGCGCAGGGCAGGCCGATCCCCGGCCTCTACCACCACCCGGTCCCGGAGCCCGACCCCGTCCGCGTGGCCGAGGTCAGCCGCCGGATCAAGCGCTGGGCGGTGGACGAGGTGGAGGCGTACCCGCCCGAGTGGGAGGACCAGTTCGACGGTTTCTCCGTCGGCCGTTACATGGTCGCCTGCCACCCGGACGCCCCGACCGTGGACCACCTGATGATCGCCACCCGGCTGATGGTCGCCGAGAACGTGGTCGACGACTGCTACTGCGAGGACCACGGCGGTTCGCCGGTCGGACTGGGCGGAAGGCTTCTGCTGGCGCACACCGCACTCGACCCCGTCCACACCACCGCGGAGTACGCCCCCGCCTGGGAGGAAACGCTCCTCTCGGACGCCCCCAGGCGCTCCTACCGCTCGGCCATGGAGTACTTCACCCGGGCGGCGACCCCGTCCCAGGCCGACCGCTACCGGCACGACATGGCCCGGCTGCACCTGGGGTACCTCGCCGAGGCCGCCTGGGCCGAAACGAAGTACGTCCCGCAGGTGTCCGAGTACCTGGCGATGCGGCAGTTCAACAACTTCCGCCCCTGCCCCACCATCACCGACACCGTGGGCGGTTACGAACTCCCGGCCGACCTGCACGCGATGCCCGCCATGCAGCGGGTGATCGCGCTGGCGGGCAACGCCACGACCATCGCCAACGACCTGTACTCGTACACCAAGGAACTCGAAAGCCCCGGCCTGCACCTGAACCTGCCGGTGGTCATCGCCCAGCAGGAGGGCCTCTCCGACAAGGAGGCCTACCTGAAGGCGGTCGAGGTCCACAACGACCTCATGCACGCCTTCGAGGCCGCCGCCGCCGAACTGGCCGTCTCCTGCCCCGATCCACGCGTGGTGCGCTTCCTCCGGGGCGTGGCCGTCTGGGTCGACGGCAACCACTACTGGCACCGGACGAACACCTACCGCTACAGCCTGCCCGACTTCTGGTAAGGATGGATTTATTCGTGACCAGCACCGATCTCACCGTTTCCGCCCCCACCTCGGCCTTCATCCCGGCCCCGGCGACGCCGTACCAGGGCGACATCGCCCGCTACTGGGACCACGAGGCGCGGCCCGTGAACCTGCGCCTGGGCGACGTCGACGGCCTGTACCACCACCACTACGGCATCGGTGACATCGACCACGCCGCCCTCGGGGACACCGAGGACAGCGCATACGAGAAGAAGCTGATCGCCGAGCTGCACCGGCTGGAGTCCGCACAGGCGGACGTCCTGCTGAGCCACCTCGGGACCATCGGCCGCGAGGACACCCTCGTCGACGCCGGCTGCGGACGCGGCGGTTCGATGGTCATGGCCCACCAGAGGTTCGGGTGCAAGGTCGAGGGCGTCACCCTGTCGGCCAAGCAGGCCGACTTCGCCAACCAGCGCGCCCGCGAGCTGGGCATCGAGGACTCCGTCCGCGCCCGCGTCTGCAACATGCTCAACACGCCGTTCGAGACGGGGCAGGCCGCCGCTTCGTGGAACAACGAGTCGAGCATGTACGTCGACCTGCACGACCTCTTCGCCGAGCACTCCCGCGTCCTCGCGGTCGGCGGCCGCTACGTGACCATCACCGGCTGCTGGAACCCGCGTTACGGCCAGCCTTCGAAGTGGGTCTCCCAGATCAACGCGCACTTCGAGTGCAACATCCACTCCCGCCGCGAGTACATGCGGGCCATGGCCGACAACCGTCTCGTGCCGCAGGCCGTCATCGACCTGACCCCCGAGACGCTGCCCTACTGGGAGCTGCGGGCGACGTCCTCCCTGGTCACGGGCATTGAGGAGGCGTTCATCAACTCCTACAAGGACGGCTCCTTCCAATACGTCCTGATCGCGGCCGACCGCGTCTGACACCGGTGGCGGCGGCCGGGCCCGTACGGACGGGCCCGGCCGCCGCCTGTCGGATGTTGTCCTGTACTGGCCAAACTCGTAAGAGAGCGATCAACTCTCGCGCTACTGTGCGCGCGTGAGTCTTCAAGTCGTCATGGGTTATGGGCCCGCGGGCGCCGCCACCGCCCGTCTGCTGGCCGAGCAAGGACATTCCGTACGCGTCGTCACCAGGTCGGGCAGAGAACCGGAACCTGGCATCGAGCACGTCGCGCTCGACGCGACCGACCGGGAGCGGCTGACCGCCGCCGCCCGGGGCGCCGCCACCATCCACCACTGTGCCGCGCCGCCCTACCACCACTGGGTGCGCGCATGGCCCCCGCTCGTCGCCTCGGCCTGCGCCGCCGCGGAAGCGACCGGGGCCGTCCTGGTCATGCTGGGCAACCTCTACGGCTACGGGCCGGTGGAGGGGCCCATGACCGAAGGGCTGTCGCTGGCCGCGACCGGCCCCAAGGGGCGGGTGCGCGCCGCAGCCTGGGAGCAGGCCCGCACCCTGCACGAACAGGGCCGCATCAGGGCGGTCGAGGTGCGGGCCTCCGACTTCTTCGGCCCCGGTGTCACCGACGGCGGCCACCTCGCCGGACGCGTCGTGCCGGCCCTGCTCCGCGGCAAACCCGTGTCCGCCCTCGGTGACCCGGACGCCCCGCACAGCTGGACCTACCTCCCCGACGTCGCCGCGGCGATGGCCGGGGCCGCCGGTGACGAGCGGGCCTGGGGACGCCCCTGGCACGTACCGACCGGGCCCGCCCGCTCCGTACGGGAAATGGCCGACCTGCTCGCCGCCGGTGCCGGAACCGGCCCGGCCGTGGTGCGCAGGATCCCGCCGGCGGTGCTGGGCCTCGCGGGGCTGTTCTCCCCGCTGATGCGCGAACTGAAGGAGATCCGCTACCAGTTCGACGGCCCCTTCGTCGTCGATTCGAGCGCCTTCGAGACGGCCTTCGAGGCGCGCGCCACTCCCGTCGACGAACAGGTCGCCGCCACGCTCGACTGGTGGCGCGCCCGCCCGACCGCCCGATGACCTCCGCGACAGGGGTACGGCCCCCGGCGGGGGGACGCGAGGCGATAGCGGTCGTGGGCATGGCCTGCCGGTTCCCGGGAGCCCGGAACCCGAACGAGTACTGGCGGCTCCTGACGGCCCCGCGGGCCCAGTTCTCCACCGTCCCGGACGCGCGCTGGCGCAGCGCCGCGTTCCTCAGCGACGACTTCCGCGACACGTCGTCCACCTACACCGCCACCATGGCGCTGCTGCCGGACGTGGGCCACTTCGACGCCGCGCACTACGGGATACCGCCGCGCCGGGCCGCCGCGATGGACCCCCAGCACCGGCTGCTCATCGACCTCGCCCGCGAGGCGATCCAGGACGCGGGGTGGGAGACCGACGGCTTCGACCGCGAGGAGACCTCGGTGATCACGGCCCTCACCGAGAGCGGCTACCGCGAACTCAGCACCATGCGGATACGGATGCGCCAGCTGGCCGGCGGCGAGTTCGGAGCCCCGGCGACGGATCCCGGATGGCAGGAGACCGTACGCGCGGTCCACGGTCTGCACGGCACGTCCGTCGCCGGTCTGCTCCTCAACATGGGCCCCAACAGCATCAGTTCGGTCTTCGACCTGCACGGTGAGAGCTACGCCCTGGACTCCGCGTGCTCCGGCGGGCTGATGGCCGTCGCCAACGCGGTCCACGCGCTGCGGGCCGGCCGGTCCCGCATCGCGATCGCCGGGGGCGCCCAGCTGATCCTCGCCCCCGACCTGCTCGTGGGACTCTGCCGGATCGGCGCCATCTCGCGCAGCGGCAGATGCCTGCCCTTCGGGGCCGAGGCCGACGGCTTCGTCCTGGGGGAGGGGGCCGGCGTCCTGGTGCTCAGGCCCCTGGCCGACGCCCGCGCGGCCGGCGACCGGGTCTACGCGGTCATCCGCGGCGTGGGCACGGCCAACGACGGGACCGTGCAGGGCGGCCTGCACCCCCGGGCGGGCGGCCAGCTCAGAGCCCTGCGCCGGGCCTACCGCGACGCGGACCTGTCCCCGGGTGCGGTGGGCTACCTGGAGGCGCACGGTACGGGAACGACCGTCGGTGACCCCGTCGAGCTCGCGGTCCTGGCGGAACTGCGCGGTCCGGATGCCGCCCCGGCCCATCTGGGAGCGGTCAAGGCGGTCGTCGGGCACTCGCTCAACTCGGCGGGAATGGCCGGCCTCATCAAGTCGGTCCTGGCCGTGCAGCGGGGGGTGATCCCGCCCCAGCCGGAGTTCCGCCTCGCCGACACGGCGGCGCTGGACGCCGCGCGGCTGACCGTCGCGACGGCACCGCTGCCGTGGTCCGGGCGCGGTCTGCCCCGCCGTGCGGGCGTGAGTGCCTTCGGCTTCGGCGGTACCGGCGTCCACGTGGTCGTGGAGGAGTGCCCCGAGCCGCCTGCGGCGCCCGCACCCCCCGACGGACCGTACGAGCTGGTCCTCACCGCCCGGGACCGTCCGGGACTGGCCCGCTACGCCCGGGACGTGGCCCGGACCCTCACCGAGGACGGGCCGCCGCTGGCCCGGGTGGCGGACACCCTGGCCCGCCGCACGCCTCTGACGGAGCGCCTCGCCCTGGTGGCGCGGGACACCCCCGACGCGGCCGCCCGGCTGGCCGCCGCGGCCGCGGAGCTGGAGGCGGGCCGACTCGCGGAGCAGCCCGTGCCCGAGCAGCCCGTGCCCGAGCAGCCCGTGCGCGAGCAGCCCGTGCGCGAGCAGCCCGTGCCCGCGACGGCCGGAGCCTCCGTGCCGGGGCGCACACCCCCGTGCACCCTGCCACCTAGTCCGCTCGCCCCGCGCCGCCATTGGGTCGTGGCCGACGCGGCACGGGAGGTGGCCGGACCGGTCGCCGCCGACGGGGCCCCGTCCGACGCGGTGGCCGTCCCCGATCCACCCGTCCCGCAGGTCGGGGACGCGGCGTCCACCGTCCTCGCCGAGGTGTCGCGGACCGGGGTCTTCCCCCTGGCCGACCTCGCCGAGGACATGAGGCTGGTGACCGACCTCGGCTTCGACTCCCTCATGCTCCAGGAGCTCGCGGTCAACATCGGCAAGCACGCCCCCGGCTTCCCCTCCGAGGACCTGTTCACCCCCGGACTCACGATCGGAGCACTGATCACGCTGCTCGACCCGCACCGCGCGCCGACGGCGCCCGCGGTCCCGCCACCGTCCCCCCGGGCGGGGGCGGCCGAATGGCGCGCCGACACCACCGCGGTCGACGCGTTCCCCGAGGTCGCCCTCTTCGAGCAGCGCCTGGACTCGGTCCGTGCCGGCGGCGCGGCGTTCCCGTACTTCCGCGTGCACGAGGGCACCATCCGCGACACCACCGTGATCGGCGACCGCTCGTACCTGTCCTTCGGCAGCTACAACTACCTGGGGATCTCCGGCCATCCGGCGGTCAACGAAGCCGTCCACCGGGCCGTGGAGCGGTACGGCACCTCGGTCTCCGCGAGCCGTGTCCTCTCGGGGGAGCGGGAGCTGACCGTCCGGCTCGAACGCGCCCTGGCCGGTTTCCTGGGGGTGGAGGACTGCCTCACGCTGGTCAGCGGCCACGCCACCAACGTCACCGCGATCGGGCACCTCGTCGGCGCGGGGGACCTGGTCCTGCACGACGCGCTGGCCCACGACAGCATCCTGCAGGGCTGCACCCTGTCCGGAGCGGCGCGACGCCCGTTCGCCCATAACGACGCCGACGGCCTGGAGCACCTGCTGCGGCTCAACCGGGCGCGGTTCAGACGGGTGCTGATCGTCGTCGAGGGCGCCTACAGCATGGACGGCGACCTCGCCGACCTGCCCGCCGTGATCGAGCTGAAGAAGCGGTACGGGGCCCTGCTGATGGTCGACGAGGCGCACAGCATCGGCACGGTGGGCGAACGCGGTCGCGGGGTGGGAGAGTTCTTCGGAGTCGACCGGTCCGACGTGGACGTGTGGATGGGCACCCTCTCCAAGTCCTTCGCCAGCTGCGGAGGTTACCTCGCCGGTTCGGCCCGCATGGTGCGCTGGCTGCGGCACACCCTGCCGGGCTTCGTCTACAGCGTGGGGCTCACCCCGGCCAACGCGGCCGCCGCACTGGCCGCCACCGAGCTGATCGCCGCGGAACCGCACCGCGTGCGTGCGCTCCGGCGCAACTCCGCGCTGTTCCTCGGTCTGGCCGCCGCGGCCGGTCTGGCGACCGGCTCCAGTGCGGACACCCCGATCGTGCCGGTCGTCCTCGGCGATTCGGCGCGTACCCTGCACGTCGCCGACCGGCTGTTCGCGCGCGGAGTGATCGCCGACCCGATCTTCCATCCTGCCGTCGAGGAGGGACTGTCGAGGCTGCGGTTCTTCCTCACCTGCGAACACCGCGAGGAGGACGTCCGCCGGGCGGTCGCGGCGGTGGCCGAGGAGGTGGCTGCCTCCGCCGGGAGCTGACCGGGGCACTTCAGAACAGCGTTCGTTCGATGCGGCTGAGCATGGCGCTGGTGCCGGGGTCGCCGCCCGCTCCCGCCTCCGCGGGCGGGGCGGCCCCGTCCCGTCCCTCCGCGCCGCCCATCCGCTGGGAGAGCAGGTAGGCGATGATCTCGGCCTCCTGCTCCTGTACGTCGTCGTAGGCCGCGCGCAGGAGCATGTCGCGGACGAGTTCGGGGTCGAGGTTGGGGAAGAGCAGCCGGGCGGCCGTCTCGTCCAGCCCGCCGGCCCCGCGATGGCAGCAGATGATGTGGCCCAGCTCGTGCAAGATGATGTGCTCCTGATGCGCGCTGGTGGTGTTGGCGTCGTAGAAGATGAGGTCCTCGTCGCGGGCGGCGACCCACATGCCGCACGGATGCGACGAGGGCATCTGCATCGGGACCAGGATGATCGGGCGGCCGCGCGCCTCACCGAGGTGGCGGCACAGTTCGGCCACGTCGGTCGCCTCGGGCAGGTCGAGCTCGGCGATCCGCTCGGCGCCGGCCTTCCGGAGCTTCTTGAGCCGGCTGCGGCGGTCGTGGTCCGCCGACCGCTCCTTCCTCGCGCCCCTCATTCGGGGCCGGAGGGGTCGTCGACGGGCGGGAGGCCCTGCAGCTGCCGGTACTGGTCCATGATGGCCGTGATGGCCTGGAGATTCTCCTTCTTCATCCCGGCCGCCCGCATCGCCACGGCGCGGACCCCGGACTGCCGCAGCGCCTCGATGGCGGCGATCTCACTGAGGACCGACTGCGCGACCTTGTCGTCGAAGAAGTAGGCCACCGAGACGCCGAAGAAGCGGGCGAGGGCGGCGAGGAGGTCGGGGGAGGGGTTGGAGCGCTTTCCGGTCCGCAGCTGCGACAGGTACACGCCCCCGACCTTGAGTTCGGGACTGGCCCTTTTGAGTTCCTCCGCCACCTCGGCGTTGGTCCAGTGCTTGCCCTTGGGGCGGACCGTCTTGAACAGGTCGTCGAGACGCACGGCCAGCAGGGGCCGGTCATCGCCCCCGGTCTCGGTCTCCGTCATGGTGAACCTTCCTCCCGTCACCTCCTCGGCATAGCCCTTGGCTATCCGTCACTTTCCCAGAATAGCGGTCAGTTGACAATTGGCCGGGACTCCGCCAACGTTGGGTCTCGCCGATAGCTGTCAGCTAACGCGACTCACGGGGGAAACGGGGTCGGGTTGCTGCGGAAATCGGACTGGCCCGGCCCTCGGGGGATGGGCCGGGCCAGTCCGGGCGGAAGCCACCCGTCCGGCCCGATGGAACACGGGGGAACGGGAGAAGCCCGCCCGGTTTGACGGGGGATGCAAACCGGGCGGGAGCTCTCAACTCGCCTTGCTGAGCTTACTGTAGGCGGCGGCAACCTGGGTGAGCCAGGCGACTTCCGCCACGAAGTTGTCCGTGTCGCGGTCGTCGAAGTCACCCGCGTCCTTGCTGTGGTCGGGGACGGTCCCGGTCCGCTTCGCCTGCAGGGCCTGCCTGATCTGCGCCGCTTCCGCGAAAGCCTGCCGCAGTTCCGCGCCCGCCTCGGCGCCCGGCACGGCCATGTGCGATTCCCGGTCGATGTACGGCCTCAAATCCCGCCAGCCGTCCCGGATTTCGACCACGCGCCGGTGCAGCCGGTAGTTGAGGTCCGAGACCGACGAGCCCGGAGGCTCCAGTGCGATGTCCGGCGAGGCCTCGTACAGGTCCCGCCAGAGCGGGTGCAGCGCCCGGTAGGAGCGGTAGCTGCGGGACCACTCGACCAGTCGCGAAACGGGCGGCCCCCACAGGGAGTTGATGAGACTGAGGGAGAGGATCACGATCCCCGAGGCGCTGAAGACGTTCGAGGCGAGCTTCCAGACGCCGATGTCCACCCCGGCCGCCGCGGTCAGGATGTTGACCGTGCGGGCCGTGCAGTAGAGGAACAGCACCACGGCGGCGACCGACAGCATGCGCAGGGCCTGCCGCAGCGAGGCGTTGTCCGTCATCCGGGCGTACGGGCCGCACTGGCGGTAGATCGTCACGCACGGCACCGCCTGCGAGACGATGAAGACCAGGAGGTAGGTCAGGAGCAGCGGCCTGCTGGTGCCGTCGAAGTCAGAGGCCGGCCGGCCGGGGCCGTCCGCGAGGAAGAACAGCGCCGTCAGCAGGACGTCGAGGACGATGCCGGTGATCAGCCAGTACCGGGTCCCGCGGGCCGCCGCCTCGTCGGTCGCCGCCCAACGGAGCAGGATGATCTGTGCCGCCACGCAGAAGGCCACGGCGGCCAGGTGCATGATCAGGATGGCCAGATTGCCGACGCCCAGGAAGCTCCCGCTGCTCATGGCGACGGCGCCCATGGTGAAGGTGAGGCACTGCAGCAGCAGGGTGGCGATCAGCGCGCGGTAGGCGCCGTCCCGCCAGCTGCGGCGGGCCTGCGCGAGGCGGTAGAAGAGCGCGGCGTAGGAGGAGAGCGCGGCCGTCGCGAAGCAGAGGGTTCGGATGGTGTTCACGTCAGTGGTCGCCCTCGCCCAGCGGGACGACGAGGCCGACGGTCTCGGCCGTCACGGCGACGGCGTGGTCGAAGTAGGCGGCCTCGTCCCGGACGCTGTCGTGCGTCCGGCTGAACACCTGGAACACCAGCAGCCCGATCAGGCTGCTCCACAGGGCGATACCGCGTTCGACGATGTCCGAGAACGGCGCCGGGGGAGTGCCGCCGAAGAGTTCCAGGGCCTCGGGACGCAGCAGCGACGGGCCGGGCAACGTCCGTCGTGGCGGGATCAGTTCGCCGCCCTCCAGTGCCGAGCGCAGGATGCCGGCGAGCACCGCGGGAGTGCGCGAGGCGGGCGGGACGGTGTCCTGCGGGGCGTGGTACCCCGGTACGGGCGAGCCGTAGATCAGGGTGAACTCGGCGGGGTGCGCGAAGGACCACTGCCGCAGGGCCCGGGTCACCGCGAGGAGCCGGGCGCCGGCCGGCGCACCGGACTTCGCGGCGGCCCGGTCGGCCTGCTCCATGGCGGCGCCGGACGCGTCGTAGGCGTCGATGACCAGGGCCGTCAGCAGCGCGTCCCGGTGCGGGAAGACGGCTTCCACAGCGGTGAGGGCGAGACCGCTGTCCCGGGCCACGGCGTCCAAGGACAGTCCTGACGCGCCCAGTTCCTCCAGTTGCCGGCGGGCGATGTCCTTCACCACCGCCGGCAGGGCCACGTCGTCGTCACTCGATTGCGTTGCGGAAACGTTCATGCGCGAACCGTACCCGCGGACGGCCGCACGGGCGGCCGAGTCACCCGAACACCCGTGCCACCCGACGTGATCCGGCCACGGCGGGTGGGACGGGCCCTGGGGAGGCCGCTCCGGGGACGGTCCCCGTCACGGCCCCTGTCAGGAGACGGTGACGAACTTCCCGGTGCTCGGCACCCCTTGGGCATCGAGGGCGAAGAGCATGTACGTCCCCGGCAGCACCACACCGGTGTCCGAGGGGATCGACACCGTGTACGCGCCCGCTCCCGCCGGCGTGGACACGAGCGGGACCCGGCGCTGGTCGTTGTCGGTCGAGTGGGTCGCGGCCGCGGCCCGCATCAGGACGAACGACGCCACCGAGGTGTCGGTGCTCACGGTCAGGGTGCTGCCCGGAGCCGCCCGCGGGGGCACACCCCCGGTGATCGCCGGCCGCGGCTTCTCGGTGCCGTCCGCGTTGAGCAGGTACGGCGGGGTGAAGACCGCTCCGTCGGGGTGGTTCGTCGCGCAGTCGCCGCACAGGCCGCCGCCACCGGAGAAGATCCGGCCGTCCGGCAGCAGGTTGGCGACGCTGTGGTAATTGCGCGGTACGGCCATGGTGGCGAGCGGCGTGAACCTTCCGGTCGCCGGGTCCCAGAGCTCGGGGGTCAGGACCGAGGTGGCGTCACTGAACGGCACCGGATACGCCTGGCCGCCGAAGACGGCCACCTTGCCGTCGGGCAGGACGACGCTGTTGCTGAACGCGCGGGCGTGCTCCATGTCACCGCTGCGGGCCGCCTGGACCTGACTGCCCGAGATGCCGACGGTGTACGCCCGCTGCGTGGCGGGGGAGTCCTGGTAGGCCGGCGAGCCGCCCAGCGTGACCAGCTTGCCGATGTCGTACGGGACGGCGTTGCCGGTCATGGCGTCCTGGCTGTCGGCCCGGGTGCCGGCGGGTGTGACGGCGCCCTGCCCGCTGGTCGAGATCCAGTTCATCTGCTTGCTCGGGCCCAGCTGCAGGACCTTGCCGCCCGAAGTGGCGTGCAGCCACATGTGGTTGTCGGCGCGGTAGGGGCCCGCAGGATCGGCGGTCAGCGCCCGGGCCGCGGGAACGCCGGGCAGTTTCCGCCACGTACGGGTGTCCGGCGACCAGACCTCGCCGGCCTTGTCGGTGCTCGCGTTCCCGCTCCAGGAACCGCCGAGGACGAAGGCCTCACCGGTGGAGAGCAGCGTCATCGCCTGGTAGCCGCGGGCGATGTTCATGCTGGTGGTCGCCGACCAGGAGTCGGAGGCCGGGTCGTAGATGCTGGCCTTCTCCGCGTTGCTGCCCCCGGTGACCAGCACCCGGCCGTCGGCCAGCATGGCTATGCCGGGGCAGAACATGTCGTGGCCGGTGTTGTCGATGCGCCGCTGGGTGACCTTGCCCGTCTTCAGGTCCAGGATCGCGGTCTGGGTGTAGCCGTTGCTGCCGCCGAAGCGGTCGACCGCGTACGCCGACCAGGCGAGGAGCTTGTCGCCGGGCAGGGCGGCGGTGGCCACGGGTACCAGCGGGAAGCCGATGACCCGGCCCCAGGAGCCGTGCACGGCGGGGCTGGCCGGTCCGCTCAGGCGGATCTCGCCCGCCGAGGTCCACGGACCGCGGCCGCCGGCCTCGCTGGTCACGGTCAGGCGCACGTACCGGGCGTGCTCGGTACGGGTGAAGGTGGCGGTCTTGGCGGTGTCGTCGTCCCGCCAGGTGCCGGAGGCCACCGCGGCGCCGAAGGTGATGCCGTCGGTGCTGGTCGCGACGGTGTACGCGCCGGCCCGGCCGTTGGGGCCGTTGCCGCGGGGGTGGTAGACGAGGGCGGAGACGACCGCGGTGCGGTGCATGTCGATGGTGATGCTGTGCGGCAGGGGAGCGGGGGTGCCGGACCACTTGCTGTGCCAGATGGTGTTGGCGTCACCGTCGAGGACGTTGGAGGCGCGGCCGTTCTCGCTGCCGGTCTCCTCGTCGCTGGCCGTGGCCGTCCATCCGGCCCTGGACAGGTCGACGGTGGCGGCGGGCGTGCCCGGGTCGCCGAGCAGGTCGATCTCGGCGGCGGAGGTCCAGGGGCCGCGGTTGCCGGCCTCGGTCTGCGCGGTCAGCCGGACGAACCGGGCGCCCGTCGGGGCGAATCCGAGGGTCTTGGCGGTGGCGTCGTCCGCGAGGGTGCCGGTGGCGAGGGGGCTGCCCCAGTTCTGGCCGTCCGCGCTCACGCTGATCGCGTACTCGCCGACGCGCCCGTTGGGCCCGTTCGCGCGGGGGCGGTAGACGAGCGCGGAGACGACCGCCGTGCGGTGCATGTCGATGGTGATGCTGTGCGGCAGCGGGGCGGCCGGGGCGGTCCACTTGCTGTGCCAGATGGTGTTGGCGTCACCGTCGAGGACGTTGGCGGCGCGGCCGTTCTCGCCGCCGGTCTCCTCGTCGCTCGCCGTGGCCGTCCATCCCGCCCGGTCGAGAACGGGGGCCGTCGGTTCCATGGCGTTCGCCGGCGCGACGCCGTGGTGCGGTGACTGCACCGCCGCCTGCTGGTCGGTGGGCACGGGCGCGGCCCGCGGCCCCGGGGCCCGGCCGGCCGCGGTGCTCGTGACCGCGAGCCACGGTGTCAGACCGAGCAGCAGGGAGCCCAGGGCGAAGGCTATGAGCAGGTGGGAGCGGCGTAACAGGCGGGAGAGCGCGAGGGAGCGCCTGGACTGCAATCTGACCTCCTGGGGCGAACTGATGTGCCCCGAAGAAGATAGTCAGCGCAGGTGCAACTCGTCCGGAGATATGCAGAGTTGGCGGGAAACCGCGACCACCCCCGAGCGCGCCTCGGCCCCGCGGCAGCGGGGCCGAGGCGCGCTCGGGGGCCGAGGGGCCGGACGCCGTCGGGGGTCAGGCGCCCACGTAGGCCGCGAGGTGCTCGCCGGTCAGCGTCGAACGGTCGGCCACGAGATCGGCGGGCGTGCCCTCGAAGACGATCCGGCCACCGTCGTGGCCGGCGCCGGGGCCGAGGTCGACGATCCAGTCGGCGTGCGCCATGACCGCCTGGTGGTGCTCGATGACGATGACCGACTTGCCCGAGTCGACGAGCCGGTCGAGCAGGCCGAGCAGCTGCTCGACGTCGGCGAGGTGGAGGCCCGTGGTCGGCTCGTCCAGGACGTACACACCGCCCTTGTCGGACATGTGCGTGGCCAGCTTCAGCCGCTGCCGTTCGCCGCCGGACAGGGTCGTCAGCGGCTGCCCGAGGCTGACGTACCCCAGCCCGACATCGGCGAGCCGGTCCAGGATGCGGTGCGCGGCCGGAGTGGCCGCCTCGCCCGAACCGAAGAACTCCAGCGCCTCCGTCACCGGCATCGCGAGCACCTCGCTGATGTCGCGGCCGCCCAGGTGGTAGTCGAGCACCGACGCCTGGAAGCGCTTGCCCTCGCAGTCCTCACAGGTCGTCGCGACACCGGCCATCATCGCCAGGTCGGTGTAGACGACCCCCGCGCCGTTGCACGTGGGGCAGGCACCCTCCGAATTGGCGCTGAACAGCGCCGGCTTCACCCCGTGGGCCTTCGCGAAGGCCTTGCGGATCGGGTCGAGCAGACCGGTGTACGTCGCCGGGTTGCTGCGCCGGGACCCGCGGATCGGGCCCTGGTCGATCGAGACGACGCCCTCGCCCGCCGGGATCGAACCGTGGATCAGCGAACTCTTCCCGGAGCCCGCGACTCCGGTGATGACGGTGAGCACGCCCAGCGGGATGTCCACGTCGACGTCCCGCAGGTTGTGCTTCGCGGCCCCGCGGATCGGGAGCACTCCGGTGGGCCTGCGCACCGACTCCTTCAGGGCCGCCCGGTCGTCGAAATGCCGGCCGGTGATGGTGCCGCCCGTGCGCAGCCCGTCGACGGTGCCCTCGAAGCAGACGGTGCCGCCCGCCGTCCCGGCGCCCGGACCGAGGTCGACGACGTGGTCGGCGATCGCGATCGTCTCCGGCTTGTGCTCCACGACAAGCACCGTGTTGCCCTTGTCCCGCAACCGCATCAGCAGGCCGTTCATGCGCTGGATGTCGTGCGGGTGCAGCCCGGTGGTGGGCTCGTCGAAGACGTACGTGGTGTCGGTGAGCGAGGACCCGAGGTGGCGGATCATCTTCACGCGCTGCGCCTCGCCGCCGGAGAGCGTGCCCGCGGGGCGGTCCAGGGAGAGGTAGCCGAGCCCGATCTCGACGAACGACTCCAGGGTGTGGTGGAGCGTGGTCAGCAGTGGTGCCACCGAGGGTTCGTCGAGCGAGTCGACCCATCCGGCCAGGTCGCTGATCTGCATCGCGCACGCGTCGGCGATGCTGACGCCCTTGATCTTCGAGGACCGGGCGGCCTCGGTGAGCCGGGTGCCGTCGCAGTCGGGGCAGGTGGTGAAGGTGACCGCCCGGTCCACGAACTCCCGGATGTGCGGCTGCATCGACTCCCGGTCCTTGGCGAGCATCGACTTCTGGATCCGGGGGATCAGCCCCTCGTAGGTCATGTTGATGCCCGCGATCTTCATCCGGACCGGCTCGCGGTGCAGGAAGTCGTGCAGCTCCCGCTTGGTGTACTTGCGGATCGGCTTGTCCGCGTCGTAGAGGCCGGACTCGCTGTAGAGCCGGTAGCTCCAGCCGCCCGGCTTGTAGCCCGGAACGGTGAGGGCGCCGTCGTTGAGGGACTTGGAGTCGTCGAACAGCTGGGTGAGGTCGAGATCGGTGACCGAGCCCCGGCCCTCGCAGCGCGGGCACATGCCGCCGGTGATGCTGAAGGAGCGGCGCTCCTTCACGGTCTGGCCGCCGCGCTCGACGGTGACCGCCCCCGCCCCGCTGATGGAGGCGACGTTGAAGGAGAACGCCTTCGGCGAGCCGATGTAGGGCTTGCCGAGTCGGCTGAACAGGATGCGCAGCATCGCGTTGGCGTCGGTGGCGGTGCCGACGGTGGAGCGGGGGTCTCCGCCCATCCGCTGCTGGTCGACGATGATCGCGGTGGTCAGCCCGTCGAGGACGTCGACCTCGGGCCGTGCCAGTGTCGGCATGAAGCCCTGCACGAAGGCGCTGTATGTCTCGTTGATCAGCCGCTGCGACTCGGCGGCGATCGTGTCGAAGACCAGCGAGCTCTTGCCGGAACCGGAGACACCGGTGAAGACCGTCAGCCGCCGCTTGGGGATCTCGATGCTCACGTCCTTGAGGTTGTTCACGCGGGCGCCGTGCACGCGGATCAGGTCGTGGCTGTCGGCGGCGTGCCGGGCGGGGGGCTGCGTGTTCTTCCTCGTGGCCATGCTTGACGTCTCTCCATCCATGGGGCGGGCCGCGGACGCGGTCACGGTCACGCCGGGTGGCGGGGCCGTGACCGCGTCCGTCACGTGCGGGCGGTTCCTACTGCTTGCGGGGCTGGTTGAAGCGGAGCATGTTGCCCGCCGGGTCCCTGAAGGCGCAGTCGCGGACACCGTACGGCTGGTCGATCGGCTCCTGCATGACCTCGCCGCCGGCGGCCCGGATCCGCTCGAAGGCCGCGTCGACGTCGTCGGTGGTGAAGATGACGCCGCGGAGCATGCCCTTGGCCAGCAGTTCGGCCATCGCCTGCCGGTCGGCGGCGGGGGCGCCCGGGTCGGCGAGCGGCGGTTCGAGGACGATCTCGACGTCCTGCGTGGGCGAGCCGACGGTCACCCAGCGCATCCCTTCGAACCCGACGTCGTTGCGGACCTCCAGGCCGAGGACGTCTCGGTAGAACGCGATGGCCTTGTCGTGGTCGTCGACTGCGATGAAGCACTGCGAGAGGTTGATGTTCATGGCTCCGACGCTACGAGGCGCCCGCCGATTCCGCTTCTCCATTCCTGATCGGTTCACGGCGGACCGGCTCACCACCCCTGACCGGCCGCGTCATGAACTTCGCCACGCACGCCGGGATGGCCTCACCCGCCTCGTGCCGGCGCGCCCGGTAGGAGCTGGGACTCTCGCCGACCAGCTCGGTGAAGCGCGAGCTGAAGGACCCCAGCGACGTGCTCCCCACGGCGAAGCAGACATCGGTGACGCTCATGTCTCCGCGGCGCAGCAGCGCCTTGGCGCGCTCGACGCGCCGGGTCATCAGGTAGCTGTACGGGGTCTCCCCGAAGGCGGCCCGGAAGCTGCGGGAGAAATGCCCGGGGGACATCAGCGCGACCCTCGCGAGCGCCGGGACGTCCAGGGGCTGCGCGTAGTCGCGGTCGATCACGTCCCGGGCACGGCGCAGCCTCACCAGGTCTTCCAGGGTCATGCGTACCAGCATCGCACGGCGCGGACCGCTCGCCTCGGCGTCCGCGGGATCCGGCGATATTCTTGATCCCTGAGACGAACGACGGGCCGGCCGTTCCTCGCCGACCCCGTCCCGGGCCCTCCCGGGCTCCCGCCGAGCCCGTCCCGACCCGTCCCGGGCTCTCCCCGGGCCCCGGACCTGCCACCGAACGGTTCGACGCGGCGGCCGGGAGTTCCGCCGCCGCGCCGGGCGCCGGTGGCGCCGGAGCCGGGCGCCGGCGGCCCGGGTCGGGCAGGCGGTCCGTCCGCACGATCGTCGTCGTGAGGGAGTTCCCATGGATCTCCACACCATCACCGAAGTCGTCCGCCACCCCGGCGACCGGCCGGGCGCGGACTGGCGCGAGGGCGACGCCTGGCTCGCCGGCGGGACGTGGCTGTTCTCCACGGAACAACCCGGCCTGCGCCGCCTGGTCGACCTGACGGCGCTGCGCTGGGACCCGCTGGTCCCCGACGGCACCGGCCTCGACATCGGTGCCACGTGCACGGTCCGCGACCTGTACGCCTTCGCGCCGCCGGCCGACTGGAGGGCGGGCGGCCTCCTCGCGGCGAGCTGCGAGGCCTTCCTGTCCTCGTTCAAGGTGTGGAACGCCGCCACCGTCGGCGGCAACATCTGCATGTCACTGCCCGCCGGTCCGATGATCACCCTGACCGTGGCGCTGGAAGCCGAGTACGAGCTGTGGCCCCCCGACGGGCCCGCCCGCCGCGTCGACGCGCTCGACTTCGTCACCGGCGACCACCGCAACGTCCTGGCACCCGGGGAGATCCTGCGCCGCGTCCACCTTCCCGGGCGCGCGCTGAGGAAGCACGCCGCGCACCGACGGTTCTCCCTGACCCACCTCGGCCGGTCCACGGTGTTCCTGATCGGCACCCGGACGCCCGGAAAGGACGACCTGCTCCTGACGGTCACCGCGGGCACCACACGCCCCGTCCGCCTCGCCTTCGACAGCATGCCGGACGCCCGGACCCTCCGGCAGAGCATCGACGCCGTCCCCGCCCACCTCTGGTTCGCCGATCCCAACGGCACCCCCGAGCACCGGCACCACCTCACCGCGTACTTCGCCGAGGAGATCCGCACCGAACTCACCGCCGGGGTCTGACATGACGTACACCGTGAACGGCAAGCACTTCGACGAGGCACCGGCCCCGGGCCAGTGCCTGCGCACCTTCCTGCGGGCCCTCGGCCACTTCGGCGTGAAGAAGGGCTGCGACGCGGGCGACTGCGGCGCCTGCACGGTATGGATGGACGGCGATCCGGTGCACAGCTGCATCACCCCCGCCTTCCGGGCGGAGGGCCGTGAGGTGACCACCATCGAGGGCCTCGGATCACCGGGCGGCCTGCACCCGGTGCAACGGCGGTTCCGCGACGCCCCCGGCTTCCAGTGCGGCTTCTGCACCGCCGGGATGATCATGACCTCGGCGACCTTCACCGAGGCGCAGAAGGCCGACCTTCCCCGCGCGCTGAAGGGCAACCTCTGCCGCTGCACGGGCTACCGCGCCATCGAGGACGCCGTCAGGGGTGTCGTGGGCACCGAGGACGCGGCGCCGGGCAGGGCCGTCGGTGCCAGCGTCGTCGCACCGGCGGCCGACGACGTGGTCACCGGCCGCGCGGAGTTCACGATGGACACCCGCAGGGAGGGCATGCTCCACCTCAAGGTGCTGCACTCTCCGCACGCGCACGCCCGCATCCTCTCCGTCGACAAGAGCGCCGCGCTGGCCGTCCCCGGCGTGCACCGCGTCTACACCTGGGAGGACGTGCCGCGCCGGCCGTACACCACCGCCATCCACACCGACCACCTCGTCGACCCGGACGACACCTTCATCCTCGACGACACCGTCCGCTTCGTGGGCCAGCGCGTCGCCGCCGTCCTCGCCGACACCGTCGCCGCCGCCGAGGAGGGCTGCCGCAGGACCGTCGTCGAGTACGAGCCGCTGCCCGCCGTCTTCGACCCCGAGGCGGCCATGGCCGACGGAGCACCGCAACTGCACGGTTCCGACGACCCGTTCGTCCGCGACCCCGTCCACAACGTCCTGCTGGAGCTGCACTCCCACATCGGCGACGTCGACGCGGGGTTCGCCCGCGCCGACGTGATCCACGAGGGCACGTACTCCTCGCCGCGCGTCCAGCACGCGCACCTCGAGACCCACGGTTCCATCGCCTGGATGGAGGACGGGCGGCTCAACGTCCGCACCAGTTCCCAGTCGCCGTCGATCGCCAAGGTCAAGCTCGCCTACCTCTTCGCCCTGCGCCCCGACCAGCTCCGCGTGTTCTGCGTGCGCATGGGCGGCGGTTTCGGCGGCAAGCAGGAGGTCATCTCGGAGGACCTCGCCGCCCTCGCGGCGCTGGACACCGGGCGGCCCGTCAGCTTCGAGTACACCCGCGAGGAGGAGTTCACCACGGCCTCCCCCCGGCACCCGATGTCGCTGACGGTCAGGCTCGGCGCGAAGGCGGACGGCACGCTCACCGCCCTCCAGGTCCGCAACGTGTCCAACACCGGTGCCTACGGCAACCACGGCGGCGAGACCCTCTACGCGGGCGGCGCCGCGGTCATGATCTACCGCTGCCCCAACAAGAAGTACGACGCGTACTCCGTCTACACCAACACCGTCCCCAGCGGTGCCCTGCGCGGCTACGGCATGACCCAGCCGGCCTTCGCCGTGGAGTCGGCCATGGACGAACTGGCCCGCGCCCTGCACCTCGACCCGCTCGAACTGCGCCGCCGCAACATCGTGCTGCCCGGCGACCCGCTCGTCGCCCTGCACGACGGTCCCGACGACGTGCTGTTCACCGAGAACGGCCTCGGCACGTGCATCGACCTCGTGGACGCAGCCCTGGCCCGCACCGCCGACCGGCCGCCGCCGGGGCCCGACTGGCTCGTCGGGGCCGGGGTCGCCAGCTCCCTGCACGAGACCGCGCCCCCCACCGACCACGTCTCCGAGGCCCGGGTCACCCTCGGCAACGACCTCATCTACGAAGTGGCCGTGGGCACCGCCGAGTTCGGCGAGGGTACGTCCACGGCCCACGTCCAGATCGCCGCCACCCAGCTGGGCACCACCCCCTCACGCATCCGGCTGGTGCAGTCCGACACCGACCGCACGGGCTTCGACACCGGCGCCTTCGCCAGCGCCGGGCTCTTCGTCGCCGGCAACGCGGTCCTGCGGGCGGCCAACGCCGTGCGCGACCGCATCCTGGAGTTCGCCGCCGTGCAGACCGGCGTCCACGTCGTGATGTGCTCGATGGACGACGAGGGCGTCGTCTGCGGCGACCGGCGCAGGTCCCTGGCCGAGCTGGTGGCCCTCGCCCGTGCCCGCGGCATCCGCTTCACCGCCGCCAGGAAGGCCTACGGCTCGCCGCGCAGCGTCACCTCCAACACGCACGGGTTCCGCATCGCCGTCCACCGGGTCACCGGCGAGATCCGCATCCTGCAGAGCGTCCACGCGGCCGACGCCGGCGCCGTCATCAACCCGGCGCAGGTCCGCGGGCAGGTCGAGGGCGGCGTCGCCCAGGGCATCGGCTTCGCACTGACCGAGAACTACCAGGTCGACGCCGGCGGCCGCATGGTCAACCCGAACCTGCGCAACTACCGCATCCCCACCTACGCCGACGTGCCGCGCACCGAGCTGCTCCTGGTGGACTCCTCCGACTCCGTCGGCCCCATGCGGGCCAAGGGCATGGCGGAATGCTGCATCAACCCCGTGGCCCCGGCGCTGGCGAACGCCCTGCACGACGCCACCGGCGTCCGTTTCCGCGCGCTGCCCCTCACCCCGGAGAGGATCTACAGCCGCCTGGGCGAACAGTCCGTACAGAGGGCCTGAGCCGATGGACACCGTGAAGCCCGGGTCCGGCGCGGCGACCGTCATCATCGGCCACAAGGTGTTCCCCGGGCTGGAACGCGAGTACGAGGCATGGCAGGAGGGGGTCAACGCCGCGGCCGCGGGCTATCCCGGGCACCTGGGCGCCGAGATCTCCCCGCCGACCGCCCTGCAGCCCGACTGGGTCGTCGTCTACCGGTTCGACTCGGTGGTGCACCTGCAGGCGTGGCTCAACAGCGCGACGAGGCAGAACCTCCTCGACCTGGCC
The DNA here is from genome assembly GCF_057371075.1 of Streptomyces sp. WAC03905. NCBI lineage: Bacteria > Bacillati > Actinomycetota > Actinomycetes > Kitasatosporales > Streptomycetaceae > Streptomyces > Streptomyces sp. WAC03905. Next base: position 477,644 of record NZ_JBXYDZ010000003.1, on the reverse strand, counting down.
AGGGACTACTTCGACGGCCCGGCCACCCAGCAGTACATCAGCGGCGGGAGCCAGCCCGCCGACGCGCTCGTGACCGTCGTGGTCACCCATCGCGTCCACCCCAGCAGCGTCGACGACTTCCTCGACTGGCAGCGCCGCATGAGCCGGGAGGAGAGCCGGTTCGAGGGCTTCCGCGGAACGGAGGTCTTCCGCCCGATCGAAGGCCTCCAGGACGAATGGACCACCCTGTACCGCTTCGACAGCGCCGCGCACCTCGACGCCTGGCTGACCTCGGACCGGCGGCGGGAGGTCCTCGCCGAGGGCAAGAGGTTCAGCGACTTCCAGCTGCGCACCATCGACAACTCTTTCGGCAGCTGGTTCGCCTTCGAGGAGGACGGCAAGGAGGTGCCGCCGCCCTCCGAGACCAAGACCGCGATCGCGGTCTGGGTCGGCCTCTACCCGACCGTCGTCCTGCTCACCCTCGCCCTGCACCCCCTGGGCATGCCCCTGTGGCTCGGGCTCCTCGTGGGCAACCTGCTGTCGAGCTTCATCATGAGCTTCGTGACGATGCCCTACTACGTGAACAAGCTGCTCCGGCGGTGGCTGCGGCCCGACCCGGACGAGCCACGGCGCAGGACCAACATGATCGGCCTCGGTGTCGTCGTCACCGCGATGCTCCTCTGGGCCGTCCTCTTCTACGTGATCACGACACAGCTCTGGACCTTGCCCTGACGCTCAGCCGGACGGGGCGTCGCCGACGATCAGGCTCCTGAGGGCCGGCATGCCGCCCTCCCGCAGGGCACGGCGCTGCCGGTCGGCCGGCGTCCCCTCCTGCAGCAGCCGGTGGACGAGGGAGGACACCTCCCGCTCGTCGCCCGACTCCGCCAGCGCGGGAGCGACATGGGCAAGCAGGGAATACAGCACGTCCCCGCTGCTGCGGCAGCGCCCGTCGGGGTCGACCAGCGTGGAGTTCAGACCGTGCCGGGCCGCGTGCCAGTTGGCGGCCTGCAGCAGCTCCGGCCGGCACCGCACCGGTGGGGTCCCGGCCCGCTCCTCGGCGAGGGCCACCGCGACCAGCGCGCGGACCAGACCGGCCAGCATCACCGCGTCGTCGGCCCGCAACTGCACGTCCAGGCAGCGCACCTCCACGGTCGGGAAGCGGTCCGAGAGCCGTGCCTGCCAGTAGAGCTGGCCACGGTCGGCGATCACACCCGAGGCGACCAGGGCGTCGATCCGCTGCTCGTAGTCGGCGAGCCCGTCGAAGTACGGGGGCGGACCGCTCACCGGCCACCGTCCGAAGACGATCGTGCGCCAGCTCGCGAAGCCGGTGTCCTTGCCGTCCCACAGCGGCGAGTTCGCCGACATGGCCAGGAGCGTGGGCAGCCAGACCCGGATCCGGTTCAGCACCGCGACGCCGGTCTCCGGATCGGGCACCCCCACGTGGACGTGCATGCCGTTGATCAGCTGTTCGTCCACCAGCTGCCGGGCCTGGCCCTCCATCCTGAGGTACCGCGGCTTGCGGGTGACCGGGACCGCCGAGGTGTCCCTGAGCGGTGCGGCCGCGGCCATGGCGACCCGGCACCCGTGCTCCTCGGCGGCCGACGCGACGGCGTGGCGCAGCCGCAGCAGGTGGCCCCCCACCTCTTCCAGCTGCGTGCAGACCGGCGTGGCGACCTCGACCTGCGCCTGGAGCAGCTCGTCCTGGACCTCGTCGTCGTTCGCGAGCGGGCCGAGGCCGGCCGCCCGCCGCACGTACTCGGCCCCGGGGACCGGCAGCACCGTCACCGGGTCCACCAGGAGGTATTCCTCTTCGACGCCGAATGTGATCACGCCGTGCGGTTACCCCGGGACCGGCGCGATCATCCGCCGAATGCGCCGACCGGCCTAGGAGGTGTCCTGTCGGTCGGGCCCGGGTCAGGAGCGGGATCCGCGGTCGTCGTCATCCGGCCGGGCGCGCCGGTCCGCCGGGGGCTGGGGGCGGACCTGCTCCTCCCGGCCGGTGCCCGGCCGCTGCCGCTTCGCGGCGTGTGCGCCCGCCTCCGTGTCGTCCCCGCGTCCCGCGCCGCCCACGACGGCCTCGTCCGCCTCCCGGCGGGCCTCCCGGTCACCGCTCTCGCCCGGGGCCTGGGACGGGGTGGTCCGCCGCCTGCCGTGGCTCTGCCCGTGTCGCGTCATGGTGTCCTCCTCCTCGTCGGCGTGCGCCGGGCTCAGTAGCCCAGTTCCCGCTTGAGCTCGGCCTTGTCCATGGACGACCGGCCACGGAGGTTCTTGCGGCGGGCCTCCTCGTAGAGCTGGTCGTAGGTCGGCCCCTGCGCCCCCTTGTGGCTGTGCAGTCCGCCGCGCCTGGAGGACGACATGTCCTCCAGCGACGTCCTGCTGGCCGTCTCGGACTCGCCCGCCCGGGCCCGCTCCTTGTTCACGGTCCGTGCGGCGATCTCCTTCGCCCGCTCCGGGCTCTCGCCGCGTTCCTCGGCGCTCTCCTTGATGTGCTCGTACTGGCGTTCCCGCTTGGGGCTGGAACCACGAGGCATGGTGACTCCCTGGCTGGTCGGCTGGTGTGCGGACGGTCCGGTACGTCCGGCGCCTACCCCTGGAGGGACGCCGCACACGGCCGGGCCCGGCCCGCGGTACGCGGGCCGGGTGGATTGGCCCGCCGTCGACCGGGTAGCCGCCGCGGACAAGGGTTCTCCGGGAGGGCTTGCCATGATCCACGTGTCGATACCGCTGATCCCCGCCACGGACGGGGTCCTGCTGATCCCCGCCGACCACGTCACCACCCTGCTGCGCCGCCTCGCGGCCGACTGGGTGGAATCGGCCGAGGCCGGCGAGCTGGGCGGCGACCGGCAGACCGCCGGTGACCTCTCCGGAGTGCTGACGGAGCTCGCCGACCAGATCGACGTCGAGTGCATCGGGTTCGCCTCCGCACTCGACGACGACAACGCCTGAGGCCGCCGGTCAGTCCGGGCCCGCAAGATGCCGTTCGGCCGCCATGACGGCCTCGTGGACGGTCGACATGCCCATCAGTACGCACAGGGTGTAGGCGACGTCGTCCATGGCGCTCCGGGCCGCCCCGTCCCCGGGAGCCGCGGCGAGCCGTTCCCGCGCCGCCCGGAACCGGGCCAGGACCTCCCCGGTCCGGGCCCTGTTCGGCAGCAGCCCGACGCCCCGGCCGTCCTCCCGGCCGGGCCGGGGGCCGACGAGGGCCCGCACCGCCCGGCGCAGTGCCCGGCCCCACCGGGCGGGTACCGGTTCCCCGTGCGCGCCCGCGACCACCGCGGCGGCGAAGTCCGCCACCGGGACCTGCGCCAGCCGGGCGGCGGCCGCCAGCACGAGCTTCGCCTCACGGGCCCCGCAGGGTGCCAGGGCCATCACCATGCCCGTGGCCCACTCCACCGCCTGCTCGTCCCGGGGGACCGGTACATGCCCTAGAGAGGGCTGATGAATGCTTTGAGACGTCACCGATCATCCTTTCAACCGAAGGCTGCACGCGCGGTGGGGGGAAGTATGAAAGGTATTCCCGCCCCGGTTGTCATCCCACACCCGTACAAAGCACGGGCTGTTGACCGGGGACGGGTGCGTGGCGGTCCAGCGGCGCGAGCTGCGAGCGGTGCGGTTCCCGGTCGTCGTTGACCCGGTCGCGCCGCCGCACCCTCGGGATGCCATGCTCACGCCATGAGCGAGCACACCACCACGGTGACCGTCGTCCGCAGCCCGGGCGGCCTCGTCGGCGAGCCGGCCCCGCTGGCAGCCCTGCTGACCGCGTATCACCTGCGCACCGAGGAGGAGAAGGGCAGCCCGGTCGCGGACGAGACCCGGCTGCCCGCGCGCTACCGCGCCGAGATCCAGGACCCCCGGACCGCCTTCGCGGACGACACGGTGCTGATCGCCGTCGAGGACGGTGTCGCAGCGGGCTGTCTCGTGGTGACCGCCCCGGCCGCGGGAACCGCCGAGATCAAGCGGCTGTGGACCGACCCGGCGCGGCGGGGGCGCGGCATCGCCTCCGTCCTGCTCCGTGAGGCCGTCGCCCACTGCGCGGACAGCGGCGTCGCCACCGTGCGCCTCTCCGTGTGGAGCTGGCGGACCTCCGCGATCGCCCTCTACGAACGGTGCGGCTTCCACGTCGCGCGATCCTGGGACCCGCGCGAGGACCTGGTCTGCATGGAGTACCGGACGGCCCCGGCGGGGCGTTGAGCGGATCCGGCCGACGGGCGGCCGGCGCGGGGGTACGCCGCCGACCGGACCGGCCGGGGCCGTGTCCGCCTCCGGCGCGGTTGCGCCGTCCGGGCGCGGGGCAGCGGGAGGATGGTGCCATGGCCGACACCTTCGTAACGCGCACCATCGACGTGACGACCGGGGACCGGGAGACCGTGCACGATCTGACCTCGGAGTGCGCCGCCTTCCTGGGGGAAGTGGCGCGCGGCCGCAGCGGACTGCTCAACCTCTTCACGCCGCACGCGACCGCCGGGCTCGCCGTCATCGAGACCGGCGCGGGCAGTGACGACGACCTGCTGACCGCCCTGAAATCGCTGCTTCCGGCCGACGACCGGTGGCGGCACCGGCACGGCTCCCCGGGCCACGGGCGCGACCACGTCCTCCCGGCCATCGTCCCGCCCCACGCCACGCTCCCGGTGATCGACGGGACGCTGGAACTGGGCACCTGGCAGTCCGTCACCCTGGTGGACACCAACCGGGACAACCCCCGCCGTCAGGTCCGGCTGTCCTTCCTGGCCGGCTGACCGGTCGCCGGGCGGGGATTCACCAGCGCCAGGTGAGGGATCCGCCCTCCGCCACCTCGGCCCAGCGTGCGGCGGCGCGGTCGAGCGCCTCGCAGGCGAGGGCGACCTGCCGGTCGTCGAGCGGGCTCCGGCCGACCCCCCGGCCGTCCGTGCTCAGCCCCGACCAGACGCGGTAGGCCCAGTTGACGCACAGCTCGGCCCGCATGACGGCCTCGCCGCCGCGCCGCAGGACCTTCAGCCCCGACCGGCGGTGGCGGGTCGGAATCACGGGCTCGAACCCCTCGAAGGTCGCGCCCCGCGCCATCGCCCCCCAGAACCCGTCGGTGATCGACAGCGCGCTCTCCACCGCCGCGTGCACGAGGTCGTGGGGCATGGTCGGACCGGTCGGCCCGCCCGGCAGCCGCACGTCCGGCCCGCGCCGGTCCCGCACCTCGAGGTCGTGCCGGTTGTCCGGCAGCTTCCGGAAGATGATCTCCACCGTTCGTCCTCCCCACGGGCTCAGCCGGGATGGTAGACGCGGACCCCCCGCGTCCGCGCTCCCTTTTCCCGCGACGGCCGCCCGCCCGACGGACCGCCCCGCCCGAGCGGCCGCACGCCCGACGTGCCGGACGTCCGGTGCTGCCCCATCCTTCTCATGAGGGCAACCGCAGCTGACGGGCGTCGTCCGCGGAAGGAGCGGTCACCGTGTCGGAACCGCGCGACAAGCCGCCCCGCTTCACCGTGCCGGCCTGGATGCGCAAGTACACGCCCTTCCTGGGCCGGACCCTCGAACAGTTCGCCCGCGTCAACCTGCTGGACTGCGCCACCCGCCTGGCCGCCCAGGCCTTCCTCGGCGCGATCCCCGCCATCTTCGTCATCGGGGCCCTCGCACCCGACTGGCTGCGCCAGCAGCTCGTCTCCACCCTCAGCGGGACCCTCGGCCTCAACGGCCCGGCACTGGACCAGATCCGCTCGGTGGTGCAGAGCAGCGGCGACGACACGGCCACCATCGCCAGCACCGGGGTGGTCGGTGTCGTGGTCACGCTGCTGTCCGCGACCGCCTGCAGCCGCGCGCTCCAGCGGACCTGCGAACGCGCCTGGCACCTGCCCAAGGCGGGCGCCCGGCTCGCGGCCTGGCGCTGGGTGGCCTGGCTGCTGGTCTGGCTGACCGCCCTGTTGTTCCAGGGACCGGTACAGCAGGCGTTCGGGGCCGGCCGGATCCTCGGCGCGATCGTCTCGCTGATCAGCGGCATCCTGCTGTGGTGGTGGACCCAGCACCTCCTGCTCGGCGGGCGGGTGGCGTGGCTGCCCCTGCTGCCGGGCGCGGTCCTGGTCGCGGCCGGGGCGGGCCTGATCAGCTGGGGCTCCCGGTTCTACATGCCCCGTGCGCTGAACCACAGCCTCCAGCAGTTCGGCGGCCTCGGACTGGTCTTCGTGCTCCTGTCCTGGCTGATCATGTTCTTCGTGGTCGTCACCATGGGCATCGCCCTGGGATACATCCTCGCCCACGAGCCCTGGGTGGCCCGTAGGCTGCGCACCCCGGACGACCCGCCGGAGCCGGACGCCGGCGGCCGGCACCGGGACGGCCCGCCACCGGCCCGCCCGCCGCGGCCACGCCCCGGCCCACCCGCCCCTCACCCGGAACGGGTGACCCGAGTGGTGATCACCACCGATGACGGCTTGAGTGGGTGCCGTGGCCCGACCACCGTGCGACCCGATGCTCACGGCCAGATTCACCGCACCGGCCGTGCCGAAGACCCTCGTCCACCGGCCCGAACTGCTCAAACGCCTGACGGCCGGGGTACGGGGCCCGCTCACCCTGATCAACGGGCCGGCCGGCTCCGGCAAGACGGTGCTCACCGCCCACTGGGCCGCGGCCGGCGGGCGCGCCCCCCGGACCCCCCTGTGGCTGACCGTGGAGCCCGACGACGCCCCCGGTGTCTTCTGGGCCTACGTGCTGGAGGCCCTGCACCGGGGCGGCGTCGAGCTGCCCGCCACCGTGGGGCGGCCGACCCGCGCCGAAGGAGTGACCCAGTCGTTCCTGGTGCGCCTCGCGGCGGGCCTGGCCGAGGCCGCGCAGCCCGTGGTCCTCGTACTCGACCAGTTCGACACGGCCCAGCCGCCCGCCATGACCGAGGGACTGGACTTCGTACTCCGGCACGCGGCCGGAGGCCTGCGCATCGTCCTCACCAGCCGGACCGATTCCCTGCTGCCCCTGCACCGCTACCGGGCGGCCGGCGAGATCGCGGAGATCCGGCACGCCGACCTCCGGTTCACTCCCGCGGACGCCGAGGCCCTGCTGGCCGAACACCGGCTGGACATCTCCCCGGCCGGCATCCGGCTGCTGATGCGGCGCACCGAGGGATGGGCCGCGGGGGTCCGGCTGTGCGCCCTCGCGATGCAGCGCAGCCCCGACCCGGAGGCCTTCGTCCGCCAGTTCGCGGCGGACCGCACCACGATCGCCGACTACCTGCTCAGGGAGGTCCTCGACGCGCAGCCGCCGGACACCCAGGACCTGCTGCTGCGCGTCAGCGTCACCGACCGGGTCCACCCCGACCTCGCCGACGCGCTGACCGGCCGCGACGACGCCGCCCGCACCCTCGCCGGGCTGGCCCGCGACAACGCCTTCCTGGAACAGGTCGACGCCTCGGCCTGGTACCGCCTGCACCCGCTGTTCGCCGAAGTCCTGCGCGCGCACCTGCGCCAGCGCCACCCCGGTCTGGAGCAGCAGCTGCACGGGCGGGCGGCGCGCTGGCTCGCCGGGACCGGCCGGGCTCACCGAGGCCGTCGTCCAGGGGGCCGCCGCCGGTGACTGGCCGTTCGCCGCGGGGCAGCTCGTCGACGACCTCGCGATCGGCCGACTGTTCACCGGCCTGGAGGCCGAGCAGCTGAACCGGGCCCTCGCGCCCCTGCCGGCCGATGCACCGGGCGCTGCCCCCGCACTCGTCGCCGCGGCCACCCGGCTCGCCGTCCAGGACCTGCCCGGATACCAGGAGGCCGTGCGGCGCGCGGACTCCTGCCTGGGTCCCGGTTCCGGCGCGGCGGCCCGGTTCGGCCGGGCCCTCCTCGGCGTCCTCGCCGGGCGTACGACCGGTGACCTGCCGGCCACCGAGCGGGCGGCGGCCGACGCCGAACGCCTGCTCGGCGAGCTGCCGCCGCTGCGCGTCGCCGCGCACCCGGAGCTGCGGGCCCTGCTGCTGGCGGGCCTCGGCGCGGTGCGGCTCGGCGCCGGACGGCTCGACGCCGCGGAGAGCGCCCTCACGGCGGCCGTCGAGGCCTGTGGAGGGCGGAGTACGGACGCGCGCACGGACCCGCGCACCGCCGCGGGCGGTGACCCCGAAACCGATCCGGCAACGCAGTACCCGCTCTGCGACGCGCTCGGCTCGCTGGCCCTCACCGAGTTGTCGCAGGGCCGCCTGCGGCGGGCCGCCGAGCACGCCCGCGCCGCTCTCGCGGTCGCCGAGCAGTCGGCGCTCCCGCCCGAGCGGCGGTCCGGCGCCGGTCACCTCGTCCTGGCGGGCGTCGCCGCCGAGCACGACGACCTGCCGGCCGCCCGCGCCCACCTGGACCGTGCCACGGCGATCGCGGTCGCGGCCGGCGGGTCCCGGCCCGACGCCGTGTCCGCGGTCCGGGCCGCGGTCATCGGCGCACGGATCGCGGCCCACGAGGGCGATGTCGAGGGCGCGCTCGCCCTGCTCACCCGCCTGCCCCCGGCGGCGGTGACGGCCGGGCCCGCCAACGCGTGGGCGGTGGACGAGCTGGCCGTCGCCGCCTCGGCCGCGCACCTGGTGCGCGGGGACGCCGCGGCGGCCCTCCGGGTCCTCGACGCCGCGCCCTGCGGACGGCCCGAGCACCTCCTCGCCCGGGCCCGCGCCCTGCTGGCGGCCGGCCGCAGCGGGCCAGCTGCCCGAGAGCTGGCTGCCCTGCCCGCCGAGGAGGGCTTGGCGACGCCGGCCCGGATGGCGGCGTCCCTGCTCAGGGCGCAGCTCGCCACGGCGGACGGCAACCTGGGGGAGGCACGGCGCAGGCACGCGGAGGCCGTGGACCTCGCCCGGCCGGAGGGGCTGCGCACGCCCTCCGCCGAGAACGGGTCCCCCGTACGGCGGACGTCGCCGGCCGCCGCCCGGGAGGACGTTCCGGAGCCTCCCGCACCGCGCCGCGGCCGTCCCGCCGACGGGGCCCCGCCCCCCGTGGTGGAGCCGCTCAGCGCGCGGGAGACCGAGGTGCTGGGGCAGGCAGCGCGCATGCTGTCCACCGAGGAGATCGCGGCCGAGCTGTACGTGTCGGCCAACACGGTCAAGACGCACCTGAAGAGCATCCACCGCAAGCTCGGCGTCACCCGCCGCAGCGACGCCGTCCACCGGGCCCAGGACCTCGGGCTGCTCTGAGCACACGGCACACACCCATTCTCGCCCGTACCGGGCGATGCGGGGAGCCGTGGCACGGTCGACGATGGCGGGGCACCAGCACCTGAAGTCATCCTTCGGAGAGAAGTGAGTGCTCTCATGCGCTACGAGTTCCGCATCTCGGGCGTCGTGCCGGACACACTCGCCGCGAACTTCCCCGAGCTCGACCGGATCCCGGTCCGGGAACAGACGCTCCTCCTGGGCGTCGTGGCGGACGAGGCACACCTGTACGGGCTCCTCACACGCTTCCAGTCCCTGGGCCTGCGGGTGCTCGAAATGCGCCAGGTACCCGCCTGACGCCGCGCCCGCCACCGGACCGGAAGGGAGGACCACCCGCTTCGGGTGATCACGAGAAGCCGTCGGCCGGACGACACTGCGAGGTGTGTCCGGCGCGGTACCGCCAACTGTGAGGTGAGATCGATGGGCCAGTCGACACCGACCGGGGGAACTTGGAACACCGGCCCCGCGCCGGGCACCACACCGCTGTCCGGCGGGGGCGACGGAACCGGGGGAGCGGTCGGCACGTTCTTCGCCGCGGTCCTCCTCGTCGTGACCGGATGCCTCGCGATCTTCCAGGGCATCGCGGCCATCGCCGAGGACGACGTGTACGCGCGCCTCGGCAGCTACGTCTTCGAGTTCGACCTGACCGCGTGGGGCTGGATCCACCTCATCGTCGGACTCGTCGTCGTCCTGACCGGAGTGGGCCTGTTCTTCGGCTCCAACGTGGCCAGGGGCGCGGGCATCGCCCTCGCCAGCCTCAGCATCATCGTCAACTTCCTCTGGCTGCCCTACCAGCCGTGGTGGTCGATCATCATCATCGCGATCGACGTCTTCATCATCTGGTCCCTGTGCACGAGTTGGTCGCAGAAGCCCGCGTGACCCGACGCGGCGCACCGGCGGCCGCCCGGCCCGGCTCACCCCGGACCGGGCGCCGCCGCGCGCGCGGCCACTACTGTTCGGATCATGGCTCTACGACCTGACGAGTTCTACGACCACGCCGTCGCCGCGGCCGATGCCGAGCGGCGACTCCCGCCGGCCCGCATGACCGGGTGGGACATCAGCCCGTTCGAGTCCGCCGGGGCTGCGCGTCGCGCCGCTGCGCCCGCCGGTGCTGCCCGAGCCGGCGCGGCACGACGAGGATCCGTCGGACTGCGCCGCGTGCCGTGACCGGGACGACGGGATCTGGATCGACGACCGGTGGCGGCTGACCCGGATCACGGGAGTGGGCCTCCCGCTCGTTCTCATGCTGCATCCGCGCGATCACCACGACCTGGCCGACCTCCCCGACGCGCTGGCCGCCTCCTACGGAGGTCGCGGCCCGGTCTGAGGCCGCGGTTCCCCCTCCCGCTACGGCACGACAGGCACGTCGGGAGACCGGGACCGCCCCTCGAACAGGGCCTCGAACCGGCCCCCGCGCGGATACGTCCGAACGGAGGCCGCGGGACACCTCTTCGGGGGAACGGGGCCGTCGGGACTTCGGTCGGCGGTGGTCGGCTGCCGAAGAAGGAGGGGCGGCCCCCCTCGGGGCCGTGCGGTGCTCCGGCACCGCCCTGCACGACAAGGAGATTCCACGTGTCGCGTGTTCTGAAGAGTGCGGGCCTCGCCCTGGTGCTGGGCCTGGCGGTCATCGGCGGTGCCTCCTCGGCCTCCGCGGACTCCGTCGCGGAGGGCGTCGCGGTCGGCTCCCCGGGCATCCTCTCGGGCAACGTCGTCCAGATCCCGATCCACATTCCGATCAACGTCTGCGGGAACAGCATCAACGTGATCGGCGCGCTGAACCCGGCCGCCGGCAACACCTGCGTCAACGTCTGAACGACGTAACGCCGGCCCGTCCCGGCCGGACCCCCGGCCGGGACGGGCCGCACACGCGGCCCGCTACCGGCGCGGGCCGCCGAAGGCGCGGCTCAGGCGGCCCGCGCGTGCGTCCGTGAGGGAGCCGGCGCGTGCGTCTGCGTGGGTGCCGCCGTACGGGTCTGCGCACGGGCCCGGGTGTGGGCCCGGGCGGGCGCCCCTGCGTCACCCCGCGAACCCCGCGAGGGGGCCCGTGCGGCGGGCGGATGCCAGACGGCGCGCACGGACTTCCCCACCGTGTGCGACAGGACCGTCACCGAGGAGGTCAGCTCCTCGACGATGCCCCAGCCGAAGCCACCCCCGTTCTCGGCGTCGCCGCACCGCGGTACCGGGCGCGAGCTGCTGCTGTCGTAGACCTCGACGACGAGGGACTCGCGCGGGCAGGTCATCCGCAGCTGCCAGCCGCCCTCCGTGTGCCGCACGGCGTTGCCCAGCAGTTCGCTGACCACCAGCAGGACGTCATGGACGTCGGCCCACGGACACCTGGTCCGCAGGAAGCGGACAGCGGCGCGGCGTGCCAGTGCGGTGTCCGAGCGGGCGGAGTCGAGGACCAGCATGGGGAGCAGCCCCTTCGCGGGAGGAATGACGGTAATCGGGGCGAAACGCCCCTCCATCAGAGTCCCAGCGGCCGGTCCCCCCGGCCATCGGCAATTCGGCCGACCGCCGAGGGCCGAACGAACGGTCCACGGGCGCTCCCCGGCCGACGGCCGCCCCCCCCCGGCCGACGGCCGACCCCCCCGTAAGGTGGCGGGTCCGCGGCGTGCGAGGCTTGGCCGGCACCCGGAGGGAGATCACACGATGCACACGCCGAGCCGGCCCGAAGACCTCGACCACCCCGAGCAGTTGTGGGCCAGAGCCGCGATCATGGCCATGGTCGACGCCGCATGCTCCGCCGGCACGGAGTTCGCCCTCGACGACGACGGCCTGTGGTGCCACAGCACCGGCGGTGACGGCTGGTGGCGCCTGAGCGTGTTCGACGGGGGACGGGCCGTGTTCTGCGGCCAGGACCCCGACGGCAGCCACACCCACGTGGGCGGCGAGCAGATCGACTTCCTGGCGGGCGGGCCCGAATGGCTGCCCTGGGACCTCCTGCGGGACGACGCCGACGGCAACATGTTCGGCTTCGTCTACTGGTGGGAGAACGGTGCCTGGCACCGCATCCCGTACCCGGAGGAAGTGCGCGAGGACGGGCTGGAGGGAGCCGCGCCCTGGGTCGGCTCGCACGAGGAGTTCCTCGGGCTCACGGCTTCCTCCTTCGACGCCCCCCACGTGCACGAGCGGGCCCTCGCCGAGGCCGTCGACCGGTTCGCGGCACTCGTACGGGACGGCAAGGCCGACGTTGACGCGGTGACGGCCCTGCTCACCGCGCCCGGTGCGGAGGGCCGTCCCGCTCCGCGCCTCGACGTGGCGCTCGACATCGCCACCCGCGCGGGCATCCTGGCCTGATCCGGCCGAAGCCGGCCAGGGCGTCCGCTACTTGAGTGCGGCGAACGCCCTGGTGAAGGCCAGCGGCTGCTGGAGGATCGAACTGCACGTCGCGTCGGCGTGGTTGACGGCCCCCGCGGCGCACTGCTTGTCGCGCGTCGAGGACCACATCGCCAGCCTGCCGATGCCCTTCGCCGCCGCGAACTCCACCAGCTGCGTGGCGTCCGCGACGGTGAACACCTCGGTGCTCACGTCGTTGACGCCGATCATCGGCGTGACGGCCACGGCCTTCCAGGCCGCCGCGTCCGAGAGCCCGAGCACTCCCTTGATCTGGGCCTGCGTGGCCGTCGCGGCCTGGATCGCGTACTGCCCCATGTCCCCGCTGTACGCCGGACCGTAGTCCATCGCCATGATGTTGACGGCGTCGACGCGGACGCCGTTCTTGCGGGCGTCGGCCAGCAGCGCCACGCCCGGCTGGGTCAGGCCCTCGGGCATGACGGGCAGGGTGAAGGCCACGTCGAGCCCCGGGTGGGACTTCTGCAGCTTGGCGATGGCCTGCGCGCGGCGCGTGTTGGCAGCGGTGTCCGGCAGGGCCGCACCCTCGATGTCGAAGTCGACCTTGGTGAGCCGGTAGTGGTCGACGACCTTGCCGTAGGCGGCGGCCAGGTCGTCCGCGGTGGCGCAGTTCAGGGCCAGTTCGTGCCCGGCCGCCCCGCCGAAGGACACACGGACGTCCCCGCCCTTCGCGCGCAGCGCGCCGATCTGCGCGGCGACCTTGTCGTTCGCCAGATCGGTGACGCCGCCCCACAGCGGCGCGCAGGCGCCGCCGGAGGTGATGAAGGCGAGGTGGAACTCCTTCACGCCGGTCTGGGCCGCGGTGTCGAGCAGGTCGTAGGCGGGGTAGAGCGAGGTGTCCACGTACGGGGCGAAGCGCGCCCCGCCACCCGTGGGGGCGGGTGCGGTCGCCGTGGGGGAGGGTGTGGCGGTCCGCGTCGGTGCGGCGGAGGTGGCCGACGCGGTCGGGGCCGTGGTCGGCGCCGCGGTGGCGGTGGGACGGGTGGTGGGGCGCCCGCTCGGCTGGACCGTCGCACCCTGGTCCACAGAGCACTTCACCCCGTTGATGCGGCAGCCCGTGGGGTCGCCGGGGGCTCCGGAGCCGCTCGCCACGAAGCCGACGGTGACGGAGGCGCCGGCCGCCAGCTGTCCGTTCCACCCGGCGGGCTTCACGGTGACGCGCCGGCCGGCGACGGTGTGGGTACCGTTCCAGAGCGAGTCGATCTTCGTGCCCTCCGGGAGGTCGAACTCCAGCGTCCAGCCCGACTGTGCCTGGCCGGTGCTGTTGGTGATGACGTACTGCCCGGTGTAACCGCCGCTCCAGGAGCTGGATTTCGTGTAGACGGCGCCGACGGTACCCGCGTGTGCGGTCCCGGTGAGGGCGAAGGCCGCACCGCCGATCACCGCCGCCGCCACGATCGCGCCCGTGACCCTCGCCGTACGACTCGTCCTGCGCCGGTGACCGACTGTGCTGCCCATCGCGTGCCTGCCTCTGTGTTACTGGGGAGTTGGGGTTGCGGCAGCACGCTAGCCGCACCGAAACGGACATTCGTTCGTTTCGGTGCGGCTCTGATGAGTCTTAGGTTCCGCTTAAGGAAGGGGAAAGCGGGGGATCAGGTACGCGCGGCCCCGGCGGCCGGCCCGCTCCGGAGTCGGCCCACGGCCCGGTCCGCCCTGGGCGCTGACCGACCCGGCCTGCCGTGGTGTGGGGTGGTGGCGCCGGTCGTACGGTGGGAGGGGGTACGGAATCGAGCGCGGGTGAGGTGTGCGCCATGCGAAGGTCCGTCCGAACCGCCGGGGCCCTCACCGGCCTGGCCCTCACGCTCGGCGGCATCGTCGCCGCCGCCCCGGCCGCTCCGGCGGACATCCCGGCCTGCACGCAGATGGCCGCCCAGGCGGGCACCGCCACGACCGACGCCGTCACGGCCGCCTGCCGCCGCGGCGTGGTCGGCGACCTCCAGGGCTGCGTGTCCGGCCTCACCGAAGCCGGAGTCCCGGGCGGCGCCGCCACCGGCGCCTGCCGCCTGGCCGCCCACGAACCCCGCTGAAAGCCCGCCCGAGCCGCCTCCGAGAGGTGAGTACGGCCTGGCGGGACGGGATTGGGGCACGGGTGGGGCGGTGTCCTCCCCGGTGGTTCTGCTGCCGACCCTCCGAGGCTCTGCCCGGGTCGACCCGCCGGCGGAACTGCTCCTCGGGGGACATCCCTACGCCCTCGCCATCGAGTTCGGGCTTGTCCTGGAGACCGCGCGGACCCTCTTCCGCACCGGCGGGGCCCTCGTTCTGGCCCCGTCGCGCCCGGTCTCGTTCCTGACGCAGCGCGATCTGCACGGCGGCGACGGGGCCGCCGGCCGGGTGCCGCAGGCGGTCAGCGTTCGGCCGACCGCGCTCCTCGCCGCCGGACTGCCGGTCGGCATGGTCGCCCCGTAGGCTGGCCCTCGGCGCCCTCGCCCGCCGACTCGCCGACCTCGTGGCCGGCGTGCGAACCCGGCCCGCCCGGGCCCGGCCCGCGTCGGCCGCCGCCGCCCCGACGGCGTCCGACCCCCCGCCACAGCATTCCCGCGGGCGCACCTGGTCACGTGCGTACCCGCGCAGGCCGATCCGGGCCCGCCGACACCGGACCCGAACCGGTCGGCCGGCGGCCCGCTCCGGGGGTCAGCCGTGGGTCGTGTCGATCACGCAGAACCGGTTGCCCTCGGTGTCGGCCAGCACCACGAAATCCGGGTCCTCCGGGTAGGAGTCCCAGTCCACGTGCCGCGCACCCAGCGCCAGCAGGCGCGCCACCTCAGCCGCCTGCTCCGCCGCGTCCGCCGCGTACAGGTCGAGGTGGACCCGGGGGCGCTCCTGGACCGGGGTGACGCTGCGCCCCAGCGCCAGTCCGGGCCCGCGGCCGTCGGCCGGGACCAGGACCGTCCAGCCGTCGTCCACCGCCCCGTCGCGCGGTACGTACCCCAGCGCCCCGCCCCAGAATTCCGCGGCCCGGCGCACGTCCTCGGCGCCCATGACGATCGTCCCGATGCTCAGCATGATCCGATTCTGGCAAACGCGGCCGGCCGGGGGCCGCCTCAGGTCCGCGCGGAGAGCTCGACCGCGACCATCGCCGCGTCGTCGCCCAGGGTGTTCCCCGCCGCGTGCGCGAGCAGGTCCTCGCACAGGTGGTCCAGCAGCGCCCGCGGGTGCAGGCCGCCGCACGCGGCGAGGCGTTCCCGGAGCGGATAGAAGGTGCCCGTCCGGTCGCGGGCCTCCAGAACCCCGTCCGTGTACAGCAGCAGCACGTCACCCGGCCCGAAGGGGAAGGTCTGGTCGGTGACCGTGGACGCCACGAGCCCGGCGAGACCCAGCGGCGGCGCGGACCGGGCCACATCCAGGCTCACGACCGCGCCGTCGCGGCGCAGGATCAGCGGCGGCGGGTGCCCGCAGCTGACCAGGCGCACCACCGGCTCGTCGTCGGGGAGCTCCAGCAGTGCCGCCGTCACGAAGCTCTCGCCCGCGCCCTCCGTCCCGCCGCCGTCCAGGTCCGCCGAGACCGCGGCCTCCAGGTAGTCCGCCAGGCCGGGCAGCCCGGCCTCCTGGTGGGCGGAGGCCCGGAACGCACCCAGGACGAGCGCCGCGTCCCCCACCGCCTCCAGGCCCTTGCCGCGGACGTCGCCGATGATCAGCCGCGTCCCCGTGCCCGTACGGGCGGCCGCGTACAGGTCCCCGCCGATCCGGGCCTCCGCCGCCGCGGCCAGGTACACCGAGGCGACGCCCAGTGGCCCGATCCGGTCGCGCAGCGGCCGCAGCACCACCTGCTGGGCGGTCTCCGCCACCGTCCGCAGCTGGACCACCTCCTTCTCGTGCACCTCCCGCAGGTGGGCGAAGAAGGTCACGAAGACCGAGATCATGACGAGCGCGATGATCTGGAAGGTGTGGTTCAGGTCGGTCAGGGTGGTGCGCGTCGTCGAGACCACCACCTGGGCCAGTACTGCCACCAGGCCCACGAAGCCCGTCATCCGGGGCCCCGCGAACGATGCCGTCATGGCGGGTGCGGCGACCAGGAACGGCCCGAGGTGCACCTCCGGTGGAGCCAGGACGTCGACCACCGTCACCACGGCGATCAGCGCGAACGGCGCCACCAGCTGTGCGTGGCTCAGCTGCCGGGACCGGTGGTGACGCGGGGGCGGCGGCCGGAGATCCATCCCTCCTGCATACACCGGGAGGCGACCGGGATCCCCGAAGCCAGGCCGTCGGCGGACCGGCCGGCCCACCGACGGTTCAGCCGGTCCCGCACGGCCCCGGCGGCCTGATCCGGTCCGACCGACCGGAGACGCCCCCTGAGCCCTGTCGTCAAAGTTGCACCTGGCCCGCGGTGTCCGGCACCGCACCTCGCCGCGTTGTCGGGGCGCCCGAGTACGTCCAGTACTCGGGCGCCCCTCCGCCTTGCGATGCACGGCACCGGACACCGCGGGCCTGACCGGTGCCACTTTGACGACAGGACCTACGGGCGCCGGCCGGGCTTGCCGCCCTTTCCGCCCTTGGCCCCACCGGAACCGCCGCGCGGGCTCTTCCCCGTCGACCTCCCGGACGTCGACTTCCCGGACGCCGGCTTTCCGGACCCGCCCCCGGCCCCGCGCCGCGCACCGGCGCCGCCGGCCTTCCCCGTGCCCGCCACCTCCGGCCGCTTGCGCTTCGCCTTCGGCTGCGCGGGCGTCTGCGGACGGCCCCGCGTGGAGTTCACGGTCCGGCCGCGGACGATCCCGATGAACTCCTCCACCAGGTCCGGCGTGGGTTCCGCCTGCGGCCACGACAGCGCCACCCGGGACGTCGGCGCGTCCGAGACGGGCCGGTAGGTGAGGTCCCGGCGGTGGTGCAGACGGGCCAGGGACTGCGGTACGACGAGTACGCCCACGCCCGCCGCCACCAGCTCGATCGCGTCCGCCGTCGTGGCGGGCCGCTCGAACGCGGGCTGTCCCGGCAGCTCCTCCCACTCCAGCGTGTCGTCGAGGGGCTGCCACACGACCTCGTCGGCGAGGTCGGCAATGGTGACCTCCTCGGCGGCCGCCACCAGGTGGTCCTTGGGGACGACGACGACCGTGGTCTCGGTGTAGAGGGGGATCGCGCTCAGGTCGGTACGGTCCACCGGGAGCCGGACGAAGCCCGCGTCGGCGTCACCGGACCGCAGTACGCCGAACACCTCGGCGGAGGCCACCTGCGCGAGGGTCAGCGGGACGTCGGGCAGCCGCTCGTTCCAGATCCGCACCCACTTCGCAGGGGTCACGCCGGGGACATAAGCGAGCCGGAACGCATGGGGTACTTCCGAGCCTGTCACCCCGCAAGGCTACCGGGCGTGGTCGGAACCCGTGCACACGCTCGATACCCTTGACCTCATGACGTCGCACCAGAACACCCAGACGATGAAGCCCGCGACCGCGGCGAAGAAGCTGGGCGTGTACCTCGAGGCCACCCCCGCAGAGTTCCAGGAGGGTGTCGTCTCGCGCAGTGAATTGAGTGCGCTCCAGGCCGACCCGCCCCAGTGGCTCCAGGAGCTGCGCCGCAACGGTCCCCACCCCCGCCCGGTGGTCGCCTCCAAGCTCGGCGTCTCCATCGCGGGCCTCGCCCGCGGCGGCGTCACCGAGCCCCTCACCACCGAGCAGATCGAAGCGCTGAAGCAGGACGCCCCCGAGTGGCTCCAGCGGGAGCGGGCCACCCAGGCCGACGTCCGCAAGGAGGCCGTGCGGATCAAGGAGCGGAACGCCGAGCGGGCCGAGAAGGCGCGCAACCAGGAGTCCTGACCCGCGCCACCCGCGCCCCGGACTGCTGTCGAGCCCGGTCCTCCCGCACGGAGAGGGCCGGGCCTGCCGGACTCCATCCGCCGGGAAGGCGGCGCGGAGGGCTCGGGAGGTGCCGCGCAGGAGGTGCAGGACCGATTCCTCACGCGGCCACGGTCTCCGGGCGCGGGTCGTCCCGGTGCCCGGTGGAAGCCGAGGCGCGCGACGCGAAGAGGGAGTCCAGCGCGAGGGCGCCGGGACCGGTGAACACCAGCAGCAGGAAGGCCCAGCAGAACATCGCCGAGGCCTCACCGCCGTTCTGCAGCGGCCACAGCGCACCGGGCTGATGCACCGTGAAGTACGCGTACGCCATCGATCCGGAGGCGACGAAGGCGGCCGCCCGGGTGCCCAGGCCGAGCAGGACCAGGGCGCCGGCGAGCAGCTGGATGGCGGCCGCGTACCAGCCGGGCCAGGTGCCGGCCGCGACGGTGCCGCCGCCGTGGGCTCCGCCGAGGACGCCGAAGAGCGAGGCCGCCCCGTGCGAGGCGAAGAGCAGGCCCGTGACGATCCGGAACAGGCCGACGGCGTAGGGCTGGGCAGGGTCGAGACGTGCGTTCATGGGGGGGAGGCTCCTTCGGTGGGGGACGGGTCCCGAAGTCGTGCCGAACAGCTCGATCGCGAGCGCCCCATAGGTTAGGTAGCCCTAACAGGTGTGACAAGCGCACGTTCCGGCCACTCCGCCCGAGCCGCACCGGACGCTACGCCGCCCCCTGGCGGCCGCGTCGGCGGCGCGCGCGGCCTTCCCCCGGCCGGACTCCCGGCGTGGACGCCGGCCGCGGACTCCCTGCGCGGACTCGGACGGCCCGGTCGGACCCGTCAGCTGGCGGTCCGCCGGCACCTGGGGTCCGCTGGAGGCGTGAGCATCCTCCCCGGCCCGGGCTGGTGGGCGGGCCTCCCGCCGGCGGCGGGGGCCGCCGTCATGGCCACCGGCATCCTCTCCGTCGCCCTGCACTTGACCGGACACGAGGCGCTGTCGGTCCTCGCCTTCGTCATCGCCGTCGCCCTCTGGCTCGTACTCGCCGTCGACTTCACGGCGCGGCTGCTGGGCGACCGCGGGCGGTTCCGGGCCGAGGCCGACACCCCGGCCGCCCTGACGGCCGTCGCCGCCACCACCGTCCTCGGCACCCGGCTCTCCCTGTTCGGCTGGCAGACCCCGGCCGCCGCCCTGCTCGCGCTGGCCGCGCTCGTCTGGCCGGGCCTCCTGCTCAACGTCCTGACGCACTGGCGCCGCCGCATGCCCGGAGGAGCCTTCCTCGGGTGCGTGGCCACCCAGGGGCTCGCCGTCCTCGCGGCGGTCCTCGCCGCCGTCGACCGCCAGGACTGGCTGGCCCGGGCGGCGCTGGCCGCGTTCTGCCTCGGACTGCTGCTGTACGGGGCCGCCTTCTTCCGGTTCGACCTGCACGAGGTGGTGGGCGGGGCCGGCGACCACTGGGTCGCCGGCGGCGCGCTCTCCATCTCCGCACTGGCCGGCTCCAAGCTCACCGCCTCACCCGTCTGGTCGGGTTCGGCGCACACGGCCCTGCGGACGGTCACGCTGGTCACGCTCGCCCTGTCCCTCGTCTGGTACGTCGTCCTCCTCGCCGCCGAACTGCGCCACCCCCGGCCGCGCTACGACATCCGCCGGTGGGCCACCGTCTTCCCGCTCGGCATGACGTCCACCGCCTGCCTCTCCGTCGCCGGCCCGGCCGGGATCGCCTGGCTGGTGCCGCTCGGCGAGGTCCTGCTCTGGATCGCCGTGGCCGCCTGGCTGTTCACCGTCGCCGTTCTGATCGCCTCCCACCTCGCAGCCCGGCGCACCCCCACCGGGTAGGGAGATGGCCACCGACCGGGCCGCCGCTCTCCTGTGGCGGGGCCGACGCCCGGTCAGTAGGGTCCCGGCATGGCGTACACGTTCCAGCTGACGATCGACTCGCCCGACCCGCACCCGCTCGCCGACTGGTGGGCCGACGCCCTCGGCTGGGAAGTGGAACCCAGCGACGAGCCGTTCATCCGCGGCCTGATCGCCGCGGGACACGCGACCGAGGACGACACCACCACCCACCGCGGCACCCTCGTCTGGAAGGCCGGGGCGGCGATCCGCCACCCGGACGGGCTCCAAGGGGCGCCCCGCATCCTCTTCCAGTTCGTCCCCGAACCCAAGACCGTCAAGAACCGGGTGCACCTCGACGTGCGCACCGGCGACGACGACCCGCGGGCGCTGGTCGAACGCCTCGTCGCCAAGGGCGCGAAGCACCTCCACGAGGGCCGCCAGGGCCCCAGCACGTGGACCACGCTCGCCGACCCCCAGGGCAACGAGCTCTGCGTCTCGCACTGAGGCGCACCCACCCGGCCCGCCGGACACCCCTTAGGCTTCCACGGGTGAAGGTCATCCTCTTCGGCGCGACCGGGATGCTCGGCCGGGGCGTCCTGCGCGAATGCCTGCGCGACGACTCCGTCGACGGCGTCCTGGCCATCGGCCGCCGCCCGCTCGGCGTCAACCACCCCAAACTGCGCGAGCGGGTGCAGGACGACCCGTCCGACCTGTCCGCCGCCGGGGTCGACCCGGCCGCGTACGACGCCTGCTTCTTCTGTCTCGGCGTCTCCTCCGTCGGCATGAAGGAGGAGGACTACCGGCGCGTGACCCATGACCTGACGCTCGCCGTGGCCCGGCCGCTGGCGGCCGCCAACCCGGGAATGACCTTCGTCTACGTCTCCGGGGAGGGCACCGACAGCACCGGACGCGGCCGTTCCATGTGGGCCCGCGTCAAAGGGCGGACCGAGAACGACCTGCTGGAACTCCCCTTCCGCGCCTACATGTTCCGCCCCGGCATCGTCCAGCCGGTGCGCGGCGTACCGTCCAGGACCCGGCTCTACCGCGTCCTCTACGCCGTCACCGCGCCGCTGGTGCCGCTGCTGCGGCGGTTCGCGCCGGACCTCGTCATCACCTCCGAGGCCTTCGGCCGCGCCATGATCGCGGTGGCCACCCCCGGCACCGAGGTCCTCGGCCACATCCTGCGGCCCGCGGACATCAACCGCCTGGGAGGTGCCCGGACCAGGGGTAATTGAGTACCGAGCACCCCCTCCCGCAGGCGAGAATGAGCCATCTCAAACCGGGAGGACCCCATGAGCCAGGAGACCCTGACTCTGCACGACCTGATGCCCGCCCAGGCGCTGGCCGACTCGATCGACGCCGGGTACGTGAGCCGCAAGCCGCACCCCGAGCTGCCGCTGTCCATCTACACGTACACGCGGACGGCCCAGTACGAGCGCGTCTGGAACGACGTCACCACGCGCTGCCGCGGACTCGTCGCCGACGACGAGACCGGCGCGATCGTCGCCCTGCCGCTGCCGAAGTTCTTCAACGTCGGCGAGCACGAGTCGGGTCAGCCCTACGCCCCGGCCCTCCCCGACGAGCCGTTCGAGGTGTACGACAAGGTCGACGGCAGCCTCGCGATCGTCTTCCACTACGCGGACCGCTGGCGGGTCGCCTCCAAGGGTTCCTTCACCAGCGCCCAGGCCGTCTGGGCGCAGCGCCGGCTCGACGGCGCGGACACCGCGGCCCTGCACCCGGGCACCACCTACCTCGCGGAGATCCTGTACCCGCAGAACCGCATCGTCGTCGACTACGGCGACCGCCGCGACCTCGTCCTCCTCGCCGCCTTCGGCGCGGACGGCACCGAGGTGCCGCTCGCGGACGCCGCGGCCCACTAGGACGGGATCGGTTCCGTCGTCACGGTGTGGCCCGCCATGCCCCTCGGGGAACTGCTCGCGCTCGCCGAGTCCAACACCCTGCCCGGCGGTGCCTCCGCGAACGGCATGGACGCCGAGGGCTTCGTCCTGCGCTTCGCCTCCGGCGTGCGCGCCAAGGCCAAGCTGTCCGAATACGTACGGCTCCACAAGGTGCTCACCGGCGTGACCGCGCGGGACGTCTGGCGCGGCCACGGCGTGCAGCGCTTCGCCGGCCTGCCCGCCAAGCAGCTCGCCCAGGGCCTGAACTGCACCGTCGCCGACATCGAGGCCGCGGGCGGCAAGCCCCTGGACGCGCTGCTGGCGCAGGTGCCCGACGAGTTCGACCACTGGGTGCGCGAGGTCATCGCGGACCTGGAGGAGGCGGCCGCCCGCCACGAGCGGGCGATCGACGAGGCCTACGCGGGCCTCGCGCACCTGGCCGCCGACCGGGGCGCTTTCGCCCGGGCCGTCGCGCAGCTGCCCGACCGCACCGTCCGGCCCGCGATGTTCATGCGGCTCGACGGCCGGTCGACGGAGCTGACCACCTGGCGCCGGGTACGGCCGGAGACCGCCGACCCGTACATCACCGACGAGGAGGACCGGACCCTCCCCGAGGAGGGGGACCGGACCGCCCCCGCGCCCGCTCGGGAGGGTGCGGGCCGGCCGCGGCGTGCCCGCCCGCACGCCCGTGGCTGCGCCGCGGATCCCGGCGGCGGCGCCGGACCGGGCCGACGCGCCCGCGCGCCGGGAGGCCCCGCTGCCCGTCGTCCACGTCATGACGGGCCTGCCCGCCTCGGGCAAGACGACGGCCGCGCGGGCCCTGCAGGCCGAGGCCGGCGGCCGGATGCGCCGGGTCAACCTCGACGACCTGCGGGCCATGCTCGACCTGCCGGATCCCGCGAGGGGCCGCAGCTTCGCCCACGAGCAGACCGTCCTGGCGGTCCAGGACGCGGCGGTCCGCGCGGCCGTCGACGGCGGCTTCGACGTCGTCGTCGACAACACCCACCTGACCAAGCACATCCCCAAGCGGCTGAAGGCGGCCGTCGGCGGTCTCGCGACCTTCGTCGTGCACGACTTCACCGACGTCCCGCTGGAGGAGTGCCTGCGCCGGGACGCCGCCCGTGAACGCCGGGTCGGCGAAGAGGTCATCCGGGTCCTGGCCGAGAAGCACCGCAACGCCCGCAAGGGCGGCTGGCGGCTGACGACGGAGTGGATGAACGGCGGTTCCGGAGCGGTGGCCGCCCCGCCCGTGACCCCGTACGTCCCCGACCCGGCGCTGCCGACCGCGGTGATGTGCGACATCGACGGCACGCTCGCGCTCACCGGCGACCGGGGCCCGTACGACTTCACGCGCTGCGAGCTCGACCTGCTCAACGAGTCGGTACGGCACGCCCTGAACGCCTTCCGGCGCGCGGACGGCGACGTGATCGTGCTGCTGTCGGGCCGCGGCGAGGAGTACCGGTCGCAGACCGAGGCCTGGCTGCGCCGGCACGAGGTGCCGTACGACGAGCTGTGGATGCGCGCGGCGGGCGACACCCGCCGCGACGACGTGGTCAAGGCGGAGCTGTTCGACGCGCACGTCCGCCACCGTTACGCGGTGCGGGTGTCGCTCGACGACAGGGACCGGGTCGTCGCGGTCTGGCGCCGGATGGGCCTGCCCACCTGGCAGGTCAACTACGGCGACTTCTAGACCGGGGCCAGGTGGCGGGATGAGGACCGTTCTGATCGTCGATGCCGCGAACGTCGTCGGGTCCGTGCCGGACGGCTGGTGGCGCGACCGGCGCGGTGCCGCCGAACGGCTGCGGGACGCGCTGGCCGCCCGGGCGGCCGCGGGGCAGGACGACGAGGAGACCGTCCTCGTCGTCGAAGGCGCCGCCCGCGGCGTCGGGTCCGTGCCCGGCGTACGGGTCGAGGCGGCGTCCGGCAGTGGTGACGACCTGATCGTGGAACTGGCCGCGGCCGGTGCGGAGGACGGCTGCGCGGTGGTCGTGGTCACGGCCGACCGCGAGCTGCGCGAACGCGTCCGGGCGTACGGTGCGCGGTGCGTGGGACCGCGTACCGTACGCCCGGTGGACTGACCGCGGGTCAGCGGCAGTACTTCACCTCGGAGAGGTTCTTGACGTAGCGGGCGGAGACCCAGCGCTCCCTGTCGTAGGCCTTCGCGCGGTTGCGGTCCTCGCGGTCACCGCGGTCCTGGCGGTCCTCACGGTCCTCGCGGTCCTCGCGGCCGGAGCCGTTCTCCCAGTCGCGGTCCTCGTGCAGGCGGTACCAGATGCGGTTGCCGGCGACGTTCTCGCCGTACTTCTTGCACTCGATCTCGACCCTGCTGTTCGGCTGCACCTGGCCGACGGCGCGGGACTGGGTGGTCGGCTTGCTGCGGACCTTCAGCGGGCCCTTGGAGACCACCTTGCCGCGGGCGTACTTCTCGTACGGGTACTCGCCGGGCTGCGCGGACGCGGGAACCTCGCCGACGATGATCTCCCGCGGACCCTCGTCCGCGACGGCGGCGCCCACCCCGACCAGACCGAGAACCAGGCTTCCGGTGGCGAGAGCGAGGGTGGTTCTGGTGGGCTTCAGCATGAGCCGACTCCTCTGTGAAGACGTCCGACCGGCCGCGGCACGCGGCACGGGACGGCAACCGACGGTTGCCAGGGACGACTATGACCAGGAGCGGGACCCCATCCCGGGTGACGCACCGGCGTTTAGCCCGATATGAGCAATCTGTCCACCGGGGGCCCGGTGGCCGTACCCGCCCCCGTACGGGCACGGCCGCCGAGCGGGGCCCCGGGGGGACAGGGCCGCTGCCGGCCGGGCGGCCGGCAGACCAGCACTGTACGGGCGTGACGCCCGCGGCCGCGCCCATCCAAGGGTGGAGACCGGCCTACCGCGTTGGGTGGTGACCCCGTACAACCAGGGCGGTACTCAAGGGGGTTGACGGGCACGCCGCAGGGATACCGGCCGGCTCGCCGCCCGAATGCCCCGATCGCCGGTCCCTCCGGATGCGGCGGCGGGCGGGGCGCGCCAGAGTGGGCGCATGGGTATCGATGACTACGGCGGCGGAGCCGGCGCGCACGAGAGCGGCGTCCTCGTCGTGACGACCAACGACGTCCCCGGCTACCGGGTCGAGCGGGTCATCGGCGAGGTGTTCGGCCTCACCGTGCGCTCCCGCCACCTGGGCAGCCAGATCGGCGCCGGACTGAAGTCGATGATCGGCGGTGAACTGAAGGGCCTGACCAAGACCCTGGTCCAGACCCGCAACCAGGCCATGGACCGGCTCGTGGAACAGGCCAAGGCGCGCGGGGCGAACGCCGTGCTGATGATGCGTTTCGACGTCACGGACGCCGCCGACGTCGGGACCGAGGTCTGCGCCTACGGGACGGCCGTCGTCCTGGTCCCCGCCTCCACCTGACCGTCCTTGTACGGTGTTCCCTCCGGAGACGAAGGGGCGGGCCGATGGGTCGACGCAAGTCAGCGGCAGAGGTGTTCGACGCGGTGGGGGAGCGCTACGAGGAGGCGTTCGGGCAGGTGCCCGGCCAGATCGCGGCCCTCGACTGGCTCATCGCCCGGCTCCCCGCCGGAGCCCGCGTGCTGGACGTGGGCAGCGGCACCGGACGGCCCACCGCCGAGACCCTGGTCCGCGCCGGCTGCGACGTGACCGGCATCGACGTCTCGGCGGCCATGGTGGCCCTGGCCCGTGCCAAGGTCCCCGGCGCCCGCTTCGAACAGGCCGACGTACGCACCTGGACGCCGCCGCCCGGCGGCTTCGACGCGGTGTGCTCCTTCTTCCCGCTGCTGGTCATGGACCAGCCGGAGGTGGCGGCGGCTCTGGACCGGATGGCTTCCTGGACCGCACCCGGCGGGTACTTCGTGATGGCCACCGTGCCGGGGGACATCCGGGGTCTGGACATCGAGTGGATGGGACACGAGGTCAGCGTGAGCAGCCTCTCCACCGAGGACCACCTGACCCGGCTCGCCGACCGGGGCCTGGAGGTCCTGCACCACCACACGGCGACGTTCCGTCCCGCCGGCGAGGGGGCGGTCCCCGAGGAACACCTCTTCTGCTACGCCCGCCGCACGCCCTGACGGGCGGACCCGGGAGCGGGGCGGGTGCCGGGCCGGCAGGCGGGCCCGGCACCCGTTGCGGCGGGGAGGCCGGTCGGCGGTTGCGGAGGTGGTCGGTCAGCGGTTGCGGAGGAGGTCGACGATGACCTCGCGGCCGGAGGCCGCGGTGAGGGCGGCGGGACCTTCGCCCGGACGCCGTTGCCGCCGGTGACGAAGAAGTGGTCGGGGGAGCCGTTGGGGTCCAGCGCGCTGTTGTCGACGAGGTACGTGCGGCGCGAGCCGGCCGTGAGGGTCTTGCCGGGCAGCGGGGCCCACTTGCCGCCGGCCTTCAGCAGCAGTTCTTCGATCATCTCACCGGCGCGCGAGGCGCTGTTGGCGCGGATCCCCTCGCGGTCAGGCGCCGCCGCGGCCCGGGTGGACCCGGGGGCCGGCGGCCTCGGCTTCACGACACCCGCCGTGCCGGGAACCGGTGCACATTCCCGGAATGTCCGCTGAACGCCCCCGGCGCCGGGAAAGTTTTCCGCAACCGGCGGCAACCTCCGGGCAGGTCGCGCGTCGTGCGGGGGTGAAGGGGCGCGGTCCCGCGTCCCCGACCCGACCGTGGAGAACCACCGTGAAGAACCTCAAGCGTGTCCCCCTGGCCGTCCGCCGCACGGCCGTCGTCGCGGCCGCCGCGGGGGCGGCCGTCGCCCTCGCCGGCCCGGCCCATGCCGCCGGCGGAGCCTCGGCGGCGCCCTCCCCGGCGGTGAGCGTCCCGGCCAGTGCCTCGCCCAGCGCCTCGCCCGGTCAGGGCGGTCCCGCCCCCGTCCCCTCGGTCAGCACCCCGTCGAGCGGCGGCAAGGGCGACGGCAGCGCGTCCCCCAGCGCCGCCCCCAGCGCTTCCCCGAGCCTCCCGGGGGCCGGCACCCGGCCCGGCGCGTCCCCCTCGGACCCGGCCGCGGCACCCGACGGCGCGGAGCTCGCGCATACTGGCTCCTCGGCCACGACCGTCGCGATGGGGGCCGGGGCCACCGGACTGGTCCTCGCCGGCGCCGCAGCCCTCTACGCCGTGCGGCGCCGCGCGAACAGCTGAGGAACCCCGTGCTCCACCTCGCACCACCTGTCGGCCCCCTCACGCCCGGCTCCGGCCGGACGTGGCGGGGCCTGTGGTCGTCGCTGCGCCGCGAGTGGTCCGTCGCCCGGCGGGTCGCCCCGCGCTCGTACGGTCCGGCGTACGGCTCCTCGTACGGAACCGGACCCGCCTCCGGGCGGCGTGCCCACGACCACCCCCACTCGGGCGACGGCGACCCCGGGCCGCCCACCGTCACCGGGCTCTACCACGCGCACCGGCTCGGCATGGTCCGGCTGGCGGTGCTGCTGGTCGACGACCTCGCCACCGCCGAGGACGTGGTGCAGGACGCCTTCACCGCCCTGTACCGGCGACACGGCGAGCAGATCGCCGACGTCGACAATGCCCTCGGCTACCTGCGCACCTCGGTCGTCAACACCGCGCGGTCCGTCCTGCGCCGCCGGCGCACCGTCCGGGGCTGGACGCCGCCGCCGACGATCGACGAACCGTCCGCCGAGGACCGCGTCGTCCTCGACGAGGCGCACCGCGAGGTGCTCGCCGCGCTCGCCCGGCTCACGCCCCGCCGCCGCCAGGTCCTTGTCCTGCGGTACTGGGCCGACCTCAGCGAGGCGGAGATCGCGACCACCCTGGGGATCAGCAGGGGGGCGGTGAAGTCCAACGCGAGCCGCGGCCTGGACGCGCTGGAACGGAATCTGGAGGGACGGATATGACGCCCGACGGCGAACGCGGCGAACGCGGCGAACGCGGCGAACGCGGTGAACGCGGCGATTTCGGCGAGCACCCGGGCGAGCGCCCCGTCGAGCGCAGGCTGCGCCAGGCGCTCGACGCGCGCGCGGACGGCGTCGACGTCCGCCGGCTGCGCCCGGCGAGCCCGCCCGGCATGCGGGCCGGCAGGGGCCCGGCGGGAAGGCTGCGGCGGTTCGCCCTGCCCATCGCGGGACTCGCTGCCACTGCTGTCGCCGCTGCCGCCGGGACGGCCTACCTGCTCCTCGCCCCGGACACGGGGCCGGGCCCGCACCTGCCCGCCACTCCGCCGGAGGTGACGGCCCCGGCCCCGTCCACCGGAGCCCCGCCGTCGCCCTCGCCGAGCCGGCCGGGCCCGGCCCCGACGCCGACGCCGGGCGGGGACGCCTCCTCGGGCCCGTCCGGATCCCCGGGCCCCGGCCGGTCGGCCACCCCGTCGGCGAGCCCGTCGGCCCAGGCGTCCCCGCAGCGTCCGGGGTCGGTGAGTCCTTCGTCCGGCGCGTCCGTCACGCCGGGCGCGGTGATCACCTCGTCCCCGCCGTCGGGGCGGTAGCGGCAGCGGCTGCGCAGGACCTCCGCACGGCTCACGGCGTGCGGAGGTTCTCCACCGCCACCACCAGCGGCGCCAGTTCCGGATCGCCCGCGGCCTCGTCCAGCGCCTCGCGCAGCGCGGTGTCGTTCGTGGGGCGTGCGGCGGTCAGCAGTGCGAGACCGGACTCGCTCACGTCGGTGTAGATGCCCCGGCGGTCGGTGTCGCAGATGTAGCGGTTCAGCAGGCCGCGGTCCTCCAGCCTGCTCACCAGCCGGGTCGTCGCGCTCTGGCTGAGCACGACCGAGTCGGCGACCTGGTGCATGCGCAGGTGTCCGCCCGGCCCGTCGTGCTGGCGGCTCAGGACGTCGAGCAGCGAGTACTCGCGGACGCTGAGGCCGTGCCCGGCCTGCAGGGCCCGTTCGATGTGCGCCTCGATCCGGCCGTGCAGGAGCGAGAGGGCGCACCAGCCCTGGGAGAGGGCGGTGAGCGCGCTGTCCGTGGCCGTCATGGGCTCCTCCGTCGTGAGGCGTCGAAAGCAGTGGGTGCGCCGGGGCGCCGGGGCGGCGATACGCACCGTGCGGGCGTGTGTCCACCAGGATATGCCAACACCGCAATATCCCGCGCTTGCAAATATCCCGCGTCTGCAATTAATGTGGACGCACGTAAACGGCGGCAGCATCGACGAGTGCAGGCCGCACCCGCACCACCACCTCCCTGAAGGGCACCTCCCCATGCCTCTCGCACTTCTCGCCCTCGCTGTCGGGGCCTTCGGGATCGGCACCACAGAATTCGTGATCATGGGCCTGCTCCCCGAGGTCGCCTCCGACTACGGCGTCTCGATCCCCACCGCGGGCCTCCTGGTCACCGGCTACGCCCTCGGCGTCGTCCTGGGCGCCCCCCTCATGACCGTGCTCGGCACCCGCATCCCCCGCAAGCGCATGCTGATGCTGCTCATGGCCCTCTTCATCGCGGGCAACGTGCTCTCGGCACTCGCCCCCGCCTTCGGCGTCATGCTCACCGGCCGTGTGGTCGCCTCCCTGGCCCACGGCGCCTTCTTCGGCATCGGCGCGGTCGTCGCCGCCGAGCTCGTCGCCCCCGACAAGAAGGCCGGCGCGATCGCCATGATGTTCACCGGCCTGACCGTGGCCAACGTCGTCGGCGTCCCGCTCGGCACCCTCGTCGGGCAGACCCTCGGCTGGCGCGTCACCTTCATGATCGTCGCCGCGCTCGGCGTCGTCGGCCTGCTCGGCATCGCCCGCCTGGTGCCCGACCTGCCCCGGCCCGAGGGCGGCGTCCGGATCCGCCGCGAACTCGCGGCCTTCCGCAACGTCCAGGTGCTGCTCGCGATGGCCATGACCGTCCTCGGCTTCGGCGGCGTCTTCGCCGCGATCACCTACATCACGCCGATGATGACGAACGTCGCCGGCTTCGCGGACTCCTCCGTCACCTGGCTCCTCGTCCTCTTCGGTCTCGGCATGGTCGCCGGCAACCTCATCGGCGGCCGCTACGCCGACCGCGCCCTCATGCCCATGCTCTACGTGTCCCTGGGCGCCCTCGCCCTCACCCTCGCCGTCTTCACCCTGACCGCCCACAGCAAGGCCGGCGCCGCCGTCACCGTCGTCCTGATCGGCGCCCTCGGCTTCGCCACCGTCCCCCCGCTCCAGAAGCGGGTCCTCGACCAGGCCGCCGGAGCCCCCACCCTGGCCTCCGCCGTCAACATCGGCGCCTTCAACCTCGGCAACGCCCTCGCCGCCTGGCTCGGCGGCCTCGTGATCGCCGCCGGGCTCGGCTGGACCGCCCCCAACTGGGTCGGCGCCGCCCTCGCCGCCTCCGCCCTCGTGCTGGCCCTCGTCTCCGGAGCGCTGGAGCGCCGTACGGCCGGACGCGCGGCCCGCGCCGACGGCCGGGTGGTCGCGACCGCCGCGGCCCCCGGGACGGCCGCCGCCGCACCCGCCCACCACTGATCCCCACCCTCCCCGTACGACCCGCAAGGAGCACCGCGATGTCCACCCCCACCACGGCCCGCACCACCGTCACCCCCCTGACCACCCAGGACGCCGAACTGCTCGTCGCCGCCGCCACCGCGGCCGCCGAGACGGCCGGCGCCGCGGTCAGCGTCACCGTCCTCGACGCGGGCGGCCACCTGCTGGCCTTCCGCCGCGACGACCGGGCCGTACTGATCTCCGGCGAGACCAGCACCCGCAAGGCCTGGACGGCCCTCCAGCTCGACGCGCCCACCGCCGACCTCGTCGACGCGGTCCGCCCCGACGGGCCCTTCCACACCCTGCCCACGGCCCTCGACCGGCCCCTGCTGTTCATAGCGGGCGGGCTCCCCGTCCACCGCGACGGCCGCCTCGTCGGCGCCGTGGGCGTCGGCGGCGGAGCCCCCGACCAGGACCACGCCTTCGCCGCCGCGGCGCTCGACGCCCTGGTCTGACACCGCCCGGTCGCGCGCCCGTGTCCCCCTGTGCCACCTTGGTACGGGGGACACGGGTACATGATGCGGAAGACGACGAGGCACAGGAGGGCCCACGCCATCGCGACGGCAGGTGTCGCCGCGCTCGTCACCCTTGCCCTCCCGGGCTGCACGGCGGCCTCCGACGAGGTGCGGGCCCCAAGCACCACCGCACCCGGCGCCGCCGGTACGACGACCGCCCCGGCAGCCGCCCCCACCCCGCCGCCGTCCCCGACCTACGCCCTGTCCACCGCCCCGCGCACCATCCCGGCCGTACGCGAACACGAGCCGGCCCGCGGTCCCGGCTGGAAGCCCGCCCCCGGCGCCCGCGTGGTCGTCGCGCAGGACGACGCGGCCGCGCTCTCCGACGAGGCCCGTCTGCTCGCCGGGGAACTCGGCCTCGCGTACGGGGAGTCGGCCGCGCCGCGCGCCGGCGACGTGGAGCTCTCGGTCGAGGGCTCCGGCAAGCCCGAGTCGTACACACTCACCGTCAAGGACGGCCGCGTCCGCATCAACGGCCCCGACGAGGCCGGGGTCTTCTACGGCACCCGCACCCTCAAACAGGCCGTGCGCGCCGCGGGCTCCGCCCCCGAGGGCACCGTGCGCGACGGTCCGGCCAAACCGCAGCGCGGCCTCAACCTCGACATAGCGCGCAAGCACTTCACCCCCGACTGGATCAAGGGCCGGCTGCGCGAGATGGCCGACCTCAAACTCAACCAGCTCGGTCTGCACTTCTCCGACGACCAGGCCTTCCGGATCCAGTCGGACAGCCACCCCGAAATCGTCTCCACCCCGCACCTCACCAAGGCGCAGGTCCGCGACATCACGGCGCTCGCCTCCCGGCTGCACATCACGGTGGTCCCGGAGATCGACTCGCCCGGACACCTCGGCGCGGTGCTGCGCGCCCACCCCGACCTGCAACTGCGCGACGTGAACGGCAGGGCCGTCAAGGGCGCGGTGGACATATCCAACCCGGCCTCGGCCAAGCTGGTCGACGACCTGCTGCGCGAGTACCGCCCGCTGTTCCCCGGCGGGGCCTGGCACCTGGGCGCCGACGAGTACCAGGCGCTGGTCGTCCGGGACCCGCAGGCCTCCTTCCCCCAGCTCGCCCGCGCGGCGCAGCAGCGCTACGGGCCCTCGGCCCGGGTGCAGGACCTGGCCACGGGATGGCTGAACGACCGCGCCGACGTGGTCCGCCCCTCGGGCAAGGCCCTCAAGGCATGGAACGACGGCTTCTTCAGCGGTGGGGTGACCAGCGCCGCCAAGGACATCCAGGTCGAGTACTGGACCGGCAAGGAGATCGGGGCGCGGCCGCCGCTGGAGTACCTGCGCGAGGGCCGCGAGCTGGTGAACCTCAACGACGAGTACCTGTACTACGTGCTCGGCGAGCCGAACCAGTTCACCTACCCCACCGGCCGGCGGATCTACGAACAGTGGACCCCGCTGGTCCTGCGCGGCACCACCCCCGTACCCGCCTCGTACGACGGCCAGGTGCTCGGCGGTCGTCTCGCCGTCTGGGCCGACCTGGCCGGCGCGCAGACCCAGGACCAGGTGGCGGCGGGCATCAGGATGCCGCTGGCGGCGCTGTCGCAGAAGGTGTGGGACGCGCGGGCGCCCCAGCTGCCCTGGGCCGACTTCCAGGCCCTGGCGGGCCGGCTCTGAGCCGGCCTGGCCCCCGGTGCGGTCTGGCCCGCGGTGCGGCTGGCCCGCGGTGCGACAGACCCCGCAGTGCGGTCGGCATCGCAGCGGGGCCCCGCCGCGCTGCGGAGACCTCTCCGCCCCTCACGCCTCCGCGCGCGCCCGGACCCGTCTGCTGTGGTGCCGCACCCGCTCGACGGCGGGCGGCAGGGCCGTCACCACCGTCAGGACCCATGCGGCGGCGCAGCCCCAGAGCAGCACCTCGGACACGGTCACCGAGGCCGCCACGAACAACGCCGCCGTCGTGGCGGCCCAGACCCCGGCCCAGGCGGCCCGCCGCCGCCGGCGCCCCGACCGCAGCATCCGGTCGAGGGCCCGGTCGGCCCTGAGTTCCGCCTCGATCGCCGAGAGGGCGCGCTGCTCGCGATCGGAAAGTCCGGCTCCGTCCATCACGACGCACCTCCGCGGGCTGCCGCCGCCGGGCGCGGATCGCAGCCTGTGGGCTGCGAATACCCGGCCTGACACGCGTCAACCCCCGGAGGACGCCGATGCCGCCGGGCGACGTCACCAGATGGAGTCGACCCACTCCGGGTGGTCGACGAACGGGTTGCGGTTGTGCTGGTACACGTCGAATATGACCTGGTTGCGGCGCTGCTCGAAGGCGTCCGGCGGGTCCGCCCGGTTCCACTGCTTCAGCAGGCTGATCCGGCCGAAGAGCGGGGCCGAGCCGTTGTTGACCTTGTCGTTCAGCTCCAGGTTCGCGAAGCCGTCCTCGCCCTCGTAGCGGACGGCCATGTAGAGCAGCATGCGGGCGACGTCACCCTTGACCGCGTCGCGGGGCTCGAAGGAGTCGGCGTCGGTCAGGCTGCCCGGTGCCTCGCCGACGGGGCTGCCGCCGTTGTCGAAGTCCTTGTTGCCGCGGGTGCTGTTGACGGTGACGTCCTCGGGCCGCAGGTGGTGCAGGTCGGTTCCGGGACCGGTGGCCGTGCCGAAGTCGCCGTGGCTCTTGGCCCAGACGTGCTCGCGGTTCCAGTCGTTGGCGCCGCCGCCGTTGGTGGACTTCGACTGCGAGCGGCCGGAGTAGAGCAGGATGACGTTGTTCGGGTTCGCCGGGTCCTCGTCGGTCGTCGTCAGGGCGTTCCACACCCCGTCGTAGCCGACCTTGGACTGCGTCTTGATGATGCCGTGCAGGGCCGCCTTCAGGGCGGCACCGGTCTTGCCCTCGGCGGGCGCGTAGTACGCGTCGTACGAGGCGGCCGCGGCGGGTGCGGCCCCGGGGGTCCGGGGCGCCGCCGGCGTGCCGTCCTGGCCGGCGGACGCGGCCGCCGGTACGGCGACCAGGGCGACGGCGGCGAGGCCGGCCGCCCAGGGGGTCAGGCGCGAGATTCTCATCGGGTGGGGGGTACCTCTCCGTACGCACCGTCCCCGCCCGGGGATTCGGCGGGGGATCGGGTGGCACAGCGAGGATGGCATTGTCATGTGCCCATCAGGCAAAAAAGATGTGTCGGGGACGTGGAAGCCGGGGTGTGGGCCGCGACCGTCGCGGGCAGGGTAGCGATGGCCCGCCGGCGGGGCCGCCCGATCGCGCACCGCCTCGAACCGCCTCGAACCGCCTCGAACCGTCTTGCCGACCGCCTTGTCTGGAGAGCAGCCCATGGCAGTGAAGATCCTCATCGTGACCGGCGACGCGGCCGAGTCGCTGGAGGTGCTGTATCCCTACCAGCGGCTGCGCGAGGAGGGGTACGAGGTCCACATCGCGGCCCCGCAGGTGAAGCAACTGCGCTTCGTGGTCCACGACTTCGAGGATGGCTTCGACACCTACACCGAGAAGCCCGGCTACACCTGGCCGGCCGACCTGGCCTTCCCGGACGTCGTGACGGAGGACTACGCGGCCGTGGTCGTCCCGGGCGGACGGGCGCCCGAGTACCTGCGCAACGACCCCGAGGTGCGGCGGATCCTGGCCGCCTTCGCGGAGGCCGACAAGCCGATCGCGCAGATCTGCCACGGCCCGCTCGTCACCGCCGCCGCCGGAAGCCTGACCGGCCGCCGGGTGACCGCCTACCCGGCGCTGGAGCTGGACATGAAGGCCGCGGGCGCCGCGTTCGAGGACGCCGAGACGGTGGTCGACGGGACCCTGGTCTCGGCCCGCGCGTGGCCCGACCACGCGAGCTGGATGCGGGAGTTCCTCACCGTCCTGCGCGGCAAGGCCCCGGTGGTCTGACCGGCCCGGCCCTCCGGCCCCGAGCGGGCGCGGACGACGCGTGGCGGCGCCCCGCACGGGGGCGCCGCCACGCGGGCGACGGTGGTCAGCTGCCGGTGGTGATCGCCGGAGCCGGCTCGTACTTGTAGTTCGGGCCGAAGTTCTTCTTCACGGCCGCTTCCCAGGACCCGTCCTGGACCATCTTCTTCAGCGCGTCGTTGATCTTGCGCTGGAGTTCCTTCTCGCCCTTCTTGACGCCGATGCCGTAGTTCTCGTTGCTGAGGCTCTGGCCCGTCAGCTTGAACTTGCCCTCGTTGCCCTTGCGGGCGGCGTACCCGGCCAGGATCGCGTTGTCCGTGGTCATCGCGTCGACGCGGCCCTCCTGCAGGGCGACGACGCAGTCCGAGTAACCGCCGAGTTCCAGCAGGGCGGCCTTCGGGGCGAGGTTCTTCTTGAGGTTCTCGGCGGAAGTGGAACCCGTCACCGAGCACATCGTCTTCGAGTTGAGGTCCTCGGCCTTGGTGATGGAGGAGTCGTCGGCGCGGGTCAGCAGATCCTGGTGGGCCACGAAATACGGGCCCGCGAAATCGACCTTCTCCTTGCGCTTGTCGTTGATCGAGTAGCTCGCGACGACGAATTCGACCTCGTTGTACTGGAGGAGCAGCTCGCGGTCGTTGCTGAGGACCTGCTTGAACTCGATCTGGTCCGGCTTGTAACCGAGTTGCTTGGCCACGTAGGTGGCCACGTCCACGTCGAAACCGGTGAAGGTGCCGCCGGTCTCCCGCATTCCGATACCGGGCTGGTCGAACTTGATGCCGATGGACAGGGTCCCCTGGTCCTCTTCTCCGCCGCCGCACCCGGAGGCGGTCAGGGCGAGGGCGATCACTGCGGCGACCGCGCCGGCCTGGGGAACCTTCATGCTTGCACTCTTTCCTGGGGGAACGCGGTACGCGTCACCGGGATCGCCGGGCGTGTGGAACCGCGGGGACGTACGACACGTCGAGACATGTGTACGAGGAAGCTAGGAAGAGGGCGCCCTTAGCGTCACTACATTTGAGCGAAACTTGAGGATAACGATCCGGCTCGACCGTAATTTCTTCGGCGAAACCGGGTCTCACCAGCAGAAAGGGGCGGGCGTGGGAACAGGTTCGGTACGGGTGGACGGAAATGCGCTGCTTTTGGGAGAAGGGGTGCAGATCCGGTTCATACGGACCCTGCGCCTGCCCGAATCCGGAACGCACGCGTTGCCGCCGGGGCTGGGGGAATTCCCTCTGCGCCGGGTCGAGGACCATCCCGGGACCGTCCCGCCGGAGTGGCTGGCGAAGGGCGGCGTGATGCTGCCCGTGTACCTGCGCGAGGCCATGTGGCTGAGCTTCGGCGGGACCAGGACCCCCGCGGCGCTCCAGGTCGGCGTCGGAAAGGTCTGCGCGGTCTCCGGCGAGCGGTGGAGCGGCAGGCTGGCGCGCAGCCCGCAGAACTACGTGGTGCTGCCCCGCCAGCCCTGGCTGGACGGCATCAACTCCGGCGACGGGACGGTGCGCCAGTTCGTCGCCGTGCCGCTGGGGCTGGGCGCGACGGTCGAGGGGCAGGTCACGGGCGAGGAGACGACCGGAGGCGTACAGCTCCAGGCGTTCGAACTGGGCCGTGAGGCCCTGGCGCAGTGGCACCGCACCGAGCGGGCCCGCCTGGCGCCGCCCCCGCCGCCGGGCGCCGAGGGGCTCTACGGTGCTCCGCCCCCGCAGGCCCCGATGGGCGCGGGCTTCGGCGGCCCGGTCCCCGCCCCGATGATGGCCCCGCCCGCCCCGGGAGGCGCCCCGGCACCCCGTTCGGCGGCTCCCGGCAGGTCGGGTCCGCCCGCCGCCCCCGCGATGGGGCTCGGCGTCGGCGGCAGCATGCGCCAGGAGGTCTACCGGGACGAGCGCCCGCTCTCCGACTGGGCCGATGAGCCGGCCGCCCGGGTCTTCGTGCACCTGGTGCCCCCGCCCGCGTGGCGGGCGATCACCGGGGAGGAGGCGCCGCCCTCGCCGGTCGACCGGGCCGCCTACACCAAGGCCGGGCTGCCCTGGTTCGACTACTACGACGAATCGGCCACCGACCTGGCGCCGACCGACACCCTCGGCGCGGTGAAGCCGGTGGGGGAGTGGCTCGGCGACGACCACGCTCCGTGGGTGGAACCCGCCCCCGGGCAGGTCAAGCCGCTCGGGAACGCCCCGAGGCCGGGCAAACCCGTACAGGACGGAGACTGGTAGCGGCGGCGACGCCCGAGGCGCCGGGAGCGGGGCCGCACCGGCCCGACTGGCCGGGAACGTACGGCCGTTCGGGCCGGCGCGGGGTCCCCGTGGGATCATGGGCGGGCAGTACCCGCAGACGAAGGGGGAGTTCGGTGACCGGTGTACGCAAGGGACTGGCGAAGGTGGAGGTCGCGCTGCGGTGGGACCCCAGCCCGGCCGGCACTCCCGCGAACGACCTCGACCTCGTCGCGGCGGTCTACGCGGCCGCCGATCCGCACGGGACCCCCGTCCAGCTCGTGCACTTCGGCAGCCGGTCGCCGGACGGCACGATCAACCTCAACCGCGACAGCCACACCGGTCAGGGCTTCGGCTTCGACGAGGTCATGACGCTCGAACTGGACCGGATGGCACCGGAACTGGGCCGCGTGGTGATCGGCGTGGTCATCCAGGACACCGGTGCCGGCGCCGCGGCGGGTGGGGGCGGACGGCGTGCCAAATCCTTCGCCGACGTCGCCGGGACGGGTTTCCGGATCCGGGAGGGCCACACCGACCTCGCCCAGGGCGACTTCGCGGGCCTGCCGGCCGCTACCGCCGCCACGGTCGCGGAGTTCACCCGGGACGCCTCGGGCGCCTGGTCGTTCGGCGTACGACTGGCGGGCTTCGACACCGACCCGGAGGAGTTCGCCCGCGCCATGGGCGGGGTCCGCTGAATGCGGTCGAGACCGCCGCACGGCCGTTCGGGCCGGGTGGCGCCGAGGCTCCGCCCGGACAGGGCGGCGCCGAGGTTCCGCTCAGAGCGGGCGGCGGCCACTCGGGTGAGTGGCCGCCGCCCGGTCCGGGTGGCGCGCTGCCGCCGTCCCCACGAGGCAGCGCGGGCGGGCCGCCGTCCGGTCACCGGGACGGCAGCCCACCGGATCAGGGGGTCCGGCCCGTTACCGGCCGGGCGGGGTGGCCGGGCGCGAGGCCCAGGGCCGGGAGCATGACGGCCTCCACGAACCGGACCAGGTAGTCGGCGTCCGCGTAGCGTCCCTCCAGCACGGGCCGGATGCGCAGGACGCCCATCAGCTGGGCCGGCAGGAACTCCACGGCGGGATGGTCGGCGGCGATCTCGCCGCGCTCGACGGCCCGCCCCACCATGGCGTCGAAGGCGGCCAGTTCCGGTTCGACCAGGGCCTCGCGCAGGGCGGCCTGGAGCGCCTCGTCGCTGAGCACGGCGTGCCCGAGGGCCTGCGTCAGCCGGGTGTCCCGGTTGGAGGTGCCGGCCGCGATCCGGGCCGCTTCGCGCAGGTCGCCCGCCAGGGTCCCGGTGTCCACCGCGGCGAGGGTGCCCCGGCGGGCGGAGCGCAGGGCAGCGGCGACCAGCTGGGGCTTGGTCTTCCACTGCCGGTAGAGCGTGGACTTGCCGCAGCTGGCGCGGGCGGCGACGCCCTCCATGGTCAGGGCCTCGTAGCCGTGCTCGCGCAGCTGGTCCAGGACGGCGTCGTAGAACTCCTGCTCCCGCTCCGGGGTGATCTTGGAGCGGCGCGCGGGGATCGGCGTCGACGTCATGGGTTGCGGCTCTCCTCGGGGGCGCCTCGGCTACGGGTTCCGTCAGGAAGTGTACGGGAACGCGACCGTATCGGTACACCAGCGTATCGATACGCCAATGTATCGATACACTGGCGTGTCGCTGTGCGCGCAACAGGAAGAGAGACCGGGGGATGACCGCCCACACCACGCCTGCCGGGCCGCCGGCAGCCGGACCGAGAGCCGCTCGCCGACGCCTCATACGCGAGCTGCTGCTCGTCGCGGGCTTCTTCACCGTCTACAAGGCGGGCCGGCTGCTCTCGACCGACCGCACCGGCGAGGCCTTCCGCAACGCGGACTGGATCTGGGACGCCGAGCGCGCCCTGCGCATGCCCGGGGAGGGGGCGGTGCAGCGGCTGCTGCTGCACGGCGAAGCCCTCGTGACCACCGCGAACACCTACTACGCGGTCGTGCACTTCCCCGCCACCGCGCTCTTCCTGATCTGGCTCTACGTCCGGCATCCCGCGCACTACCTGTGGACCCGCCGGGTGCTCGCCGTGCTCACGGGAGCCGCGCTCGTCCTGCACCTCGCCTATCCCCTCGCACCTCCGCGCATGCTCCCCGTCGCGCGACTCATCGACACCGGTCAGGTCTACGGGCCCACCGTGTACCGGGCCGCCCCGGACGCCGACACGCTGGCCAACCAGTTCGCCGCGATGCCCTCCCTGCACTTCGGGTGGGCGCTGATGCTCGCCATCGGCGTGATCGCCGCGACGCGGGGCGGGAAGCGGTCGCGGTGGAGCCCGCTGTGGCTGCTGCACCCGCTGGTGACCCTCCTGGTGATAGTCGGCACCGCCAACCACTACTGGCTCGACGCGATCGTCGCCGCCGTGCTGCTGGGGATCGCGCTGCTGCTGGTCCCGCGGCCGCGCGCGGCCGCGCCGGAGCCCGCAGACCCGGACGTGGACACCGGCGCGGGGAACGCCGCAGCGGCCGGGCAGGAAGTACGGGCCGGACAAGTGGTGCCGGCGGTGCAGGCGGCCCCGACGGCGCGTGAGGAACCCGCCGTACCCGTCCTGCCGCACCGGAAGAGCACCGCCGAGACCGTGGGAGCGGGGCAGTGAACGACACCCTCCTCGCCGTCGGGCTCTGCCTCGCCTCGGCCGTGGCCTACGCGGCCGGCGCCGTCGCCCAGGAGCGGCTCGCCCGCGCCGGCGTGGCCCGCAGCGCCGGCGCGCTGCTGGGCTCCGGCGTCTGGTGGTGGTCGGCCGGACTGAACGCGGCCGCCGCCCTGCTGCACGCCGCCGCCCTGCGGTACGGGCCCCTCACGCTGGTGCAGCCGCTCGGCGCGCTCACCCTGGTCGCCGCCGTCCCCATGGGGGCGCGCCGGGCCGGCCGCCACGTGGCCGCCACCGAATGGCGCGGCACCCTCGCCACCGTCGCCGGGCTCGGCCTGCTGCTGCTCCCCGCCTCCGGGCCGGCCCCCGACGACACCCTCACGCTGGTCGAGGCGCTGGCCGTCTCCGGAGCCACCATCGCCGTGATCTCGCTTCTGACCGCGGCGAAGGAACCGGGCTCGGGGCTGCGGCACGCCACCGCCTCGGGACTCGCCTCCGCGGTGGCCTCCGCGCTGACCCAGACCGTGGCCGTCGCCGGTGGGCGCGGAGGCTCCCTCCTCAGCGTCCGGGTCGTCACGGTGGCCCTGCTCGTCGTCGTGTTCGCGGTCGGCGGGATGCTCCTGTCACAGCGGGCCTACCGGGGTGGAGGCCTCGGCGCCCCGCTCGCGGTGGTGAACCTCGCCAACCCCCTCGCCGCGGCGGCCATCGGCGCGGTCCTGCTCGGCGAACGCCTCCAGGGCGGCCCGGCGGGGCTGCTGCTGGCGGCCGCCGGAGCGCTCGTGGCGGCGCGCGGCGTGGTCCTGCTGACCCGGTCCCCGGCCGGTGCCGGTCTGAGCGGCGCGGCCGAGCTGGCCGTCCCCGGGGGGCGGGTGCCCGTCTGATCGGGGAGTCCGCGCGCGACTGCGCAGAAACGTTACTCCGCACCGTTCCTCCTGCGGTTCACGGCCGGACCCGTCGGGTTCCGGCCGTTGTCCGTTCCGGCGCCCGCCCCCGGGGCACGCCGCGGCGGGTCCCACTACCCTGGCCGCACCACGGCGAAGTACGGCAACGAGCAGCGAGGAACCGGTACCGAGATGAGCGTCACCCCCGTCCCCACCGCCGACCTGTACGACGAGTACGGCGAAGACCTCGGCATCTGCAC
Source organism: Streptomyces sp. WAC03905 (assembly GCF_057371075.1). Lineage (NCBI taxonomy): Bacteria > Bacillati > Actinomycetota > Actinomycetes > Kitasatosporales > Streptomycetaceae > Streptomyces > Streptomyces sp. WAC03905. The sequence continues at coordinate 437,006 of NZ_JBXYDZ010000003.1, read as the reverse complement.
GACCGGCTTCCGCCGGTTCGGCGGGCGCCGGCTCTTCGCCGGCCCCGTGCGGACCGTCCGCTGCCACGAGGACAACGCCCTCCTGCGCGAACTCCTCCACACGCCGGGCGAGGGCGCCGTCCTCGTCGTGGACGGCGGCGGCTCGCCGCGCACGGCCCTGGTCGGCGACGTCATCGCGGGCGCGGCCGAACGCAACGGCTGGGCGGGGCTGATCATCAACGGCTCGGTCCGCGACAGCGTCGCCCTCGGCGGCCTCGACCTCGGCGTCCAGGCCCTGGGCACGGTGCCCCGCAAGAGCGGCAAGACCGGCGCGGGCGCCGTGGACGAGCCCGTCACCATCGGCGACGTCACCTTCCGCCCCGGAGACACCGTCCACGCTGACGACGACGGCGTGGTCGTCCTGCCCGCCTGAATCAGCCAGGGGCCGGGGGCGGCCCTGGCAGGCGGAGGGCGGGACGGGTTTCACTGCCGGGCCATGAGACGACTCAGGATCACGGGCCTGCTCGGCGCGACCGCACTCGCCGTCGGCACCCTGACCGCCGCGGGACCCGCGCACGGCCTGGCCGCGGCCGACCCGCCGCCGACGGGACCCGCGCACGGCCGTCCCGCGGCCGACCCGCCGCCGACGGGACCCGCGCACGGCCGTCCCGCGGCCGACCCGCCGCCCGCCGAGTTCGGCACCGACTGGCACGACCCCCTCACCGCCGCGCCACCCGTCCCGAAACCCGCGACCCGTTCGTGCCGGGTGACCCTCGCGGAGGCGCAGTTCCGCGACTTCACCCCCTACCGCGGCGACTACGCACCCCCCACCGGCTGCGGGCCGGCCGACTGGGCCGCCGTGGTGCTCCGACTGGACGGCAAGGTCAAGGGCCGCCAGTACGACCGCCTGGGCCATCTCTCCCTGGGCGGTGTCGAGATCCTGCGCACCTCCACCCCGCAGCCCTCGCCCGACGGCATCACCTGGTCCGTCGAGAAGGACGTCACCCGCTACCGCGACACCCTCACCCGCCCGCAGCCCGTCGAGATGCTCATCGGCAACGTCGTCGACGACACCTACACCGGTGTCATCGACGTCACGGTGACCCTCACCTTCTACGCCGCCGACGGCCGCACCCGCGCACCGGACACCCCCGACCGCGTCCTGCCGCTGACCACCCCGCTGGTCACCACCCCCCGCAACACCGAACGGCTGCTCGCCGAGGTGTACGCCACCGGCTCCGGCGGCGGCTGCGAGGAGTACTGGTACCTGACCACTCCCGCCGGAGCCCCGTACTCCTGCCCCGCGGCCGACGGGCCCCACCGCGAGGTCCGGGTCTCCGTCGACGGACGGCTCGCGGGCATCGCCGCTCCCTTCCCCACCGTATGGACCGGCGGCTGGTCCAACCCGTTCCTCTGGTACGTCACCCCCGGCCCGCGCGCCTTCGACGTGCAGCCGATCCGCTACGACCTCACGCCCTACGCCGCCCTCCTCAACGACGGCCGTCCGCACCGCATCGAGGTCGGCGTCGCCGGGCTGCCCGCCGGGCAGAGCGGCTGGAGCACCCCCACCAACCTGCTGCTGTGGCAGGACGAGGCCCGCCAGGTCGTCACCGGCGCCCTCACCCGGCACGAGGAGGGCGCCCCGTCCGGCCACTCCCGCTGGACGCCCGCCGCCCCCGGCGGACAGCACCGGGTGGACACCGAGGGCGCGCACCGCCTGACCGTCGCGGGACACCTCGACACCTCCCACGGGCGGGTCGCCACCACCGTCGTCCGCTCCGTGCACCACACCTCCGCCCACCGCTGGACCGAGGGCGAGAACCTCGACGCGCTCACCGCGCGCTGGACCGACCAGGAGAGCGTGACGCACGGGCCGACCACCACCCGGACCGACCGCACCTACACGATGGACGGCGAGACCACCCTCGGCGCCGGCGACCGCCTGCGCACGGTCCTCTCCCTCGGCGACCGGGCGGACACCGTGACCCTGCGCGGCGGCCGTACCCTCGGCACCCTCCGGCTCGACGACCGGTACACGGGCGACGCCACCTACACCGCGAACGTCCCCCGGGACCAGCGCCACGCGGTCGCGACCACGACCGCCCGCCACCGGCTGGACGGGTCCCAGGTGCCCGGAGGGTGCTACGACCGCACGGTGGGCACCGTCCAGGGAACGGTGACGGTGGACCGGCGACGCTGCTGACGGTGCGGGCGCCTACGATGATCCGCCATGGACACGAGTGAGGCCGGCAGACAGCTGATCGACGGGCGCTTCGAACTGGTTGCGCCCCTGGGCAGCGGCGGCATGGGTACCGTTTGGCGGGCGCGCGACATCGCCCTGCACCGCGAGGTGGCGCTCAAGGAGGTACGCCCGCCGGACCCGGCGACCGCCGCCGCCCAGCCCGGCCTCGCCGACCAGATGCGTGAACGCGCCGTCCGCGAGGCCCGCGCCCTCGCCCGCCTCGCCCACCCCCACGTCGTGACGATCCACCACATCGTCGAACCGCCGGACGGCGTGGACGGACACCCGTGGATCGTCATGGAGATGGTCCGGGGCGGCTCTCTCCACGACCGCCTCGAATCCGGCCCGCTGCCGCCCGCGGAAGCGGTACGGCTCGGCCTCGACGTGCTGTCCGCGCTGCGCGCCGCGCACGCCGAGGGGATCCTCCACCGTGACGTGAAGCCGGCCAACGTCCTGCTGCGCCCGGACGGTTCGGCCGTGCTGACCGACTTCGGCATCGCCGCGCTCCACGACTCCACGGGGCTCACCGCGACCGGCGTGCTGATCGGCTCGCCGGAGTACATCGCGCCCGAGCGGGTCCGCGGCGAGGAGGGGCTGGCCGCCTCCGACCTGTGGTCGCTCGGCATGCTGCTGTACGTGGCCGCCGAGGGGACCAACCCGCTGCGCCGGGCCACCAGCCTGGCCACGGTCGTCGCCGTGCTCGACGAGCCCATCCCGGCGCCGGTGCGGTCCGGCCCGCTGGGCCCCGTACTGGAACGGCTGCTCGTACGGGACCCGGCCGGGCGGCCCGACGGGGCACAGCTGGAACAACTGCTCCGGGACGCGAGCGCCGCTCTCGGTTCCGGTTCCGGTGCCGGCCCGGGTGCGGGCTCGGGCGCGGCGCCCGTCGCCTCCCCGCCCGTCGCCTCCCCGGCCGTGCCGGGCCCGTACGGGCAGTTCGGTCCGTACGCGCCCACCAGCACCCCGCCCGGCCCGCACACGCACACCCCCTCGCCCTACGCCTCCGGGGGCTCCCCGTACGCGGCGACCACCAGGCCCGTACCGGTGACCGCCGGCCCGCGCCGCCGCCCCGCCCTGATCGGAGCCGCGCTCACGGCCGTCCTGGCGGCCGGCGTGGTCGGGATCGTCCAGCTGCTGCCCGACGGGAACTCCGGCGACGACGACGCGAAGGGCGGCGCCGCGACCCGCCCGGCCGTCGCCTCCGCCGCCACCCCCGGTACGCGGGACGCCTCTTCGGCCCCGTCCGCCAAGGCGAGCGCGCAGCAGGCGGACGCGCCCCGCGGCAGCATGATGACGCCGGGGAACGTCCGCACCGCCCTGGAGGCGTTCAAGAAGCAGACGGGGACGACCACCTTCGTCGACATGACGCTCTACGACGGCTACATCCTCGCCTCCATCCCGACGGCCGCCGGCGCCGAGACCGTCGACTCCTGGCAGTACCGGGACGGCGTGGCCAGCCGCACCGGCCCGGACGGCACGGTCGAGGAGGGCGAGCCGCTGATCGACATGGCCACGGTCAACTGGGACGCGCTGCCCGGCATGCTGGAGCGGGCGAAGAAGGACCTGAAGGTCGAGAAGCCGACCTCCCGCCACGTCATCATCGACCCCTGGATGATGGACCAGGTCCCCGCCGTCCGCACCTACCTCAGCGACGAGTACGGGCGCGGCGGCTACATCCTGTGGGGCACCGACGGCAGCCTCAGGAAGGTCTACGCCCTCTAGAGGGTGTCCGGCGGACCCGGGGCGTCCGGCCAGGATCCGCCGGAGCACCCCTGCGGCCCGTGCCCGTCCCGGGTCACCGGCCCCGGCCCCGGCCCCAGCCCCCGTCCCCGTCCCCGCCCCGTTCGGGCGTACACCGAGGAGACCGATCCACCGTGCCCAGCTGGCGCAGCACCCTCACGAAGGCCGGGATCTCCGGCACCCGGCTGCGGGACGACTACACGCACGCCGCCCGCCGGGTGCTCCGGCGCGAACCCGCGCCGTACCTGGCACTGCGCCTGCTCGCCGCGCCGCCCCTGGTGCCGGCCCTCGCCGCGGGACTCGCCTTCATGAACCTCGTCGACGACATCGCCGAGACCGGCACGCCGCAGCAACGGGCCGAGGGTCTCGCCGCGTTGACCGAGGGCGTCGGGACCGCCCTCAGGACCGGCGACAGCCCCGATCCCGTCCTGCGGGCCTACGCCCACGCGGTGGACTCCCGGAGCCTGCCCGGGCACTGGGTGTCCCGCTTCCTCGCGGGCGCCGCCACCGCGGAGGCCGCCTTCGACGGCTTCGCCGACGAGGCGGACTACCAGGCCTACCTCGACGCGTACGCCTGGCCCGGTGTGCTGGTCTTCACGGGGCTGCAGTACCAGGGCGGCCCGGATCCGGAACAGGCCGCCGGCTGGCGGCGGTTCGTCGACGCCGCCCAGCGCGTCGACTTCCTCGCCGACCTCCACGGCGACCTCGTCGACGGCCGGCTCTGCCTCCCGCGCGCCCGCCTCGACGAGCACTCCGTGACCCGGGCCGACCTGGAGGCGGCCCGTGACACCCCTGCCGTACGGGCCCTCCTCGCCGACGAGACCCGCCGTGCCCGGGCGGCCCTCGACGCCACCCACGACCTCCTGGACCTCGTCGAGCCCGGCCTGCGCCCCGTCATCGCCACCATGGCCGACCTGATGGCGCACCAGTTGACCGCCGTCGAGCGGGCCGGTGTCGGCGCCCTGCGCCGGGACGTCGGCTACGGAGCCGTCGCACCCCTGCGGATCCTGCTGCGCGCCGCCACCCGGCCCCACACCGCCCGGACAGGGTCCGCAGCCTCCGGGCCGCCGGGCGGGGCCCCCGACGCTTGACCTCAACCAGGGTTGGGCTCCTGGGTTCCTACCGGAGCCGCGGGAACCGATCGGCGGCGCCTTTCCCCGGAGGTACGCCATGACCGAGCGCACAGCCCACAGCGGGATCCCCGACCGCTACCGCCACGCCGTGATACCGCACATCATGGTCGATGACGCCGCTGCGGCGATCGACTTCTACCAGCGGGCGTTCGGCGCCCGTGAGGACTTCAGGATCGACGTTCCTGGCGGTGGGATCCTCCACGCCGAGATCACCATAGGGCGGTCGACCCTGATGCTGGGCGATGCCGGCCTGCCCGAGGCGGAGGCCGCGTCCTTCGCCGCGCCGAGCGCGCTCGGCGGAGGCACCTCCGTCACGCTGCACGTCTTCGTGCCGGACGTCGACGGCCTGACGGAGCGTGCGGAGGCGGCCGGCGCCCGGATCGTCCAGCCGCCCAAGGACATGTTCCACGGTGACCGCACCGTCATCCTCAAGGACCCCTTCGGCCACATGTGGGTGTTCCTGACCCACGTGGAAGACGTTGCGCCGGACGAGCTCCGGCGCCGTCCGGCCGCCTCCGGGTGACGGAACCGTGCTGCTAGTAGGCGCCGTTGACGTTGTCGATGGAGCCGTAGCGCTTGGCCGCGTAATTGCACGCCGCGGTGATATTGGCCACCGGGTCGTAGGAGTCCAGCGAAGTACCGGGTACGTGGTAGGCCTTGAAGGTCGGGTCGATCACCTGGAGCAGGCCTTTGGAGGGGATTCCGTTCTGGGCGTTGATGTCCCAGAGGTTGATCGCCCTGGGGTTGCCCGAGGATTCCCGCATGACGTTGCGGTGAATTCCGTTGTAGCTGCCGGGAATGCCGTGCTTGGCCATCACGGCGAGGGACTCGCGGATCCACCCGTCGAGATTGTTCGGGTAGGCGGAGGCCGGCTCGGCGGCCGTCTTCGCCGCCGTCTTGACCGCCGTGGCGGCCTTCACCTGGGAGCCGAGGGTCAGTTTGATGCCGGGCCGGATGACCGACGGGTTGTCGCCCACGACCGCGCGGTTCGCCTCGTAGAGCTGCCTCCATCCGCCACTGACGGAGTGGTCCGAGGCGATCTCCGAAAGGGTGTCGCCCGCGACCACGGAATACGTGGTGGGAGGGGCCGTCACCGCGGTGACGGCGGTGGCCGCGGTGACGGTGGTCGTCGCGGCCGTCGGAGCACCCGTCCCGGCCGCACCCGCGGTGGTCGCTGTGATCAGCGGGAGCGTGAGGGCCGCACCGCCTGTGCCGGCAAGGGCCAGCTTGCGGGTGATCGGGTTCTGCTTCGGCCGACGGTGCTTACCCTTTGCAGGCATGGCGGAATTCCTCACGTGGGGGGACGGGAGACCCGGGTTCGCAGCGCCGTATTCGGCAGCGCGCCACCTGGAGTGAGGTGACCGTAGGTGAGCCCGCCGGGCGTGAACAAGCCCCGAATTCCGCCCATAGATCGACATCCCGCTATCCGCCCCGGAAATGACCTTGTGGACATCGCGGCGAAAAGGCCGATTCCCTTTCCGGTAAAAGGGAATCGGCCTGGGGCGGGAAATGATGTTGACCTGTTCCGCGTGACTGACATCACGGGGTGACGGGCCGGTGGTCAATCAGGGCAAGTCCGCTCTCTGTTGGTCTCATTCGGGCGACACGCGCTTAGGGTTCAATTCGCCCATAGAGGAGCCTTTCCGGCGCGCCCGCCTCCCTCACGCCCTCGCGGAAAGCGCCGGGGGGAGTGCCTCCAGCCGCTCGATGGCGGTCGCCACCGCCGTCTTCGAGGCAGGCAGCAGGGGGAGCCGTACGTCGGGGGCCGGGATGCGGCCCTGGGCGTGCAGCACACCCTTGACGACGCCCGGACTGGGCTCGGCGAAGGCCGCCGCCGACAGGCCGGCCAGGGCGTGGCCGAGCGGCCGGGCGCGTACCGCGTCCCCGGCCCGCCAGGCCGCGGCGAGCTCCGCGAACCGGTCCGTCGCCAGGTGCGCCGAGGCCAGGATCCCGCCCGACGCGCCCAGCGCGAGCATCGCCGACACGTGGACGTCGTCCCCGGCCAGCACGTCGAAGCCGGCCGGCCGGTCGCCGAGGAGGTCCACCGCGTCGTGGTCGACGGCGCCGACGGCGTACTTCACCCCGACGACCCCCGGCAGCGAGCCGAGGGCCCTCAGCGTGGCGGCGTCCAGCGGCTGCCCCGTCCGGTGGGGCACGTGATAGACGACCAGCGGTACGGGGCTCACCGCGGCCAGCCGCTCGAAGTGCGCCAACACCCCGGCCGCCGAAGGCCGTACGAACGACGGGACGGTGACCAGCGCCGCCCCCACCTGCGGCCACCGCGCCAGCCCGGCCAGCGACGCCTCCGCGGCCCGGGTGCCCGGCGCCCCCGCTCCGACGGTCAGCACGGCGCCGCGTTCGCCGCAGACCCGGGCGCACACGCCGGTGACGAGGTCACGCTCCGCCCCGTCGAGGCCTGCCACCTCGCCCGTGGTGCCGAGGGCGACGATCCCGGCGGCGCCCGCGTCGAGGACCTCGTGGGCGAGTGCCTCCAGGGCCCCGGCGGCCACCTCCCCGGACGGCGCGAAGGGGGTGACGAGCGGTACGTGGATCCCGTGCAGCGGGGCGGTACCCGCGGCGACGCCCCGCGGGGTCGGGCCTGCGGTGCGGTCTGTCGTGTCGTGTGCCATGCCGATGAGCCTGGCCCGCCCCTAGCGGCGAATCCAGTTCACGTTCCTTACCCCAACCGTAAGCTGAGCCGATGCTCGACGTACGACGCCTGCGCCTGCTGCGCGAACTCGCCCGCCGCGGCACCATCGCCGCCGTGGCCGAGGCCCTGTCCTTCAGCCCTTCGGCGGTGTCCCAGCAGCTCGGCGTGCTGGAGCGGGAGGCCGGCCTGCCCCTGCTGGAACGCACCGGGCGGCGGGTCCGCCTCACCCCGGCCGGGCAGAACCTGGTCCGGCACGCCGAAGCCGTCCTGGAACGGCTCGAACAGGCCGACGCCGACCTCGCCGAGGCCCGCGGCGGCCTGGCCGGAGCCCTGCGCATCGGTGCCTTCCCCACCGCCTCCCGCGCGATCGTCCCGGCCGCCCTGGTGGCCCTCGCCCGCCGCCATCCGGGGCTGGAGCCGATGGTCTGCGAGACCGATCCGGCGGCGGTCGCCCACGCCCTGCGCGCCGGCGACCTGGACGTCGCCCTCGTCCACGCCTACGACTTCGTCCCCGCCGAGCGCGAGCCGGGCCTCACCACCGAACCCCTGTACGGCGAGGCCATGTACCTGGCCGAGCCCGCCGCGGGCACGCCGGGGGTGTCGGGGACGCCGGGCACGCCGGGGACGCCGGGGACGCCCGAGGCGTCCGGGGTGCCCGGGACGCCCCGGGTGCCCGCGCCCGAGCAGGACGCGGTCCTGCGCGCCCACGCCGGATCGCCCTGGATCACCGCCACCCCCGGCACCCTCTGCCACGCCATGACCGTGCGGGCCTGCCAGGCCGCCGGCTTCACGCCCCGGGTGCGCCACCAGGTGGACGAGTTCGCCACCGTGCTCGCGCTGGTCGCGGCCGGCCAGGGCGTGGCCGTCGTACCCCAGCTCGGGATCACGGGAGCCGCGCCCACGGGACCCGCCGACCCGTCCGTACACCTCACCCGGCTGGCGATGCAGCGGCGCACCAACCTCGCCTTCCGCAGCGGAGCGGGCACCCACCCGGCCGTGGCGGCCTTCGGCGCGGCCCTTCGGGCCGCCGTACCGCCGGATCTGGCCGGGTCGCGCGCCGAAGCGTGACACAACTCCCTTACCGGGTGCCGTCCGTGTACGTTCGTTGATCCAGACCGAACCGATCAGAACGGGGTACGACGTGACGCATCGCGTACGAGGGGTCATCGCCCGGAGCAAGGGCGCACCGGTGGAGACGACGACGATCCTCGTGCCCGACCCGGGACCGGGCGAGGCGCTCGTCCGGGTGCAGGCCTGCGGGGTCTGCCACACCGACCTGCACTACCGCGAAGGCGGGATCAACGACGCGTTCCCCTTCCTGCTCGGTCACGAGGCCGCCGGCGTCGTGGAGTCCGTGGGCCCGGACGTCACCTCCGTGGCCCCCGGTGACTTCGTCGTCCTCAACTGGCGTGCGGTGTGCGGCACCTGTCGGGCCTGCAAGCGGGGACGCCCCTGGTACTGCTTCGCCACCCACAACGCCACCCAGCCCATGACCCTGGAGGACGGCACCCCGCTGTCCCCGGCGCTCGGCATCGGCTCCTTCGCCGAGAAGACCCTGGTCGCCGCCGGCCAGTGCACCAAGGTGGACCCGGCCGCCTCCCCGGCCGCCGCCGGCCTCCTCGGCTGCGGTGTGATGGCCGGTCTCGGCGCCGCCCTCAACACCGGCAACGTCGGACGGGGCGACTCCGTCGCCGTCATCGGCTGCGGGGGAGTGGGCAACGCGGCCGTGGCGGGCGCCCGGCTCGCCGGCGCCTCGAAGATCATCGCGGTGGACCTGGACGACCGGAAGCTGGAATGGGCCCGCGGCCTGGGCGCCACGCACACCGTCAACGGGCGCACGGACGACGTGGTCAAGGCCGTCCAGGGCCTCACCGACGGCAACGGCGCCGACGTGGTCATCGACGCCGTGGGCCGCCCCGAGACCTACCGGCAGGCCTTCTACGCGCGCGACCTCGCCGGGACGGTGGTCCTGGTCGGAGTGCCGACGCCGGAGATGAAGCTCGAACTCCCGCTCCTGGACGTCTTCGGCCGCGGTGGCGCCCTGAAGTCCTCCTGGTACGGCGACTGCCTGCCGGAGCGCGACTTCCCCCTGCTGATCGACCTCTACCTGCAGGGACGGCTGGACCTGGACGCCTTCGTCTCCGAGACCATCCCGCTCGACGGGGTCGAGGAAGCCTTCGCCCGGATGGAACGCGGCGAAGTGCTGCGCTCGGTCGTCCAGTTCTGACGCACCCCGAAGGCCCCGGTCCGGTTCGCCCGGTCCGGGGCCCGTGCGGCCCAGGGATCAGGCCGCCCGCCACAGCGCCGGTACGGACGGGGGCTCCCAGCCCCGCTGCGCCGTGTGCGGCTGGAGGCAGACGTAGCTGCGGCCGCCGTACACGACCCGCTCGCCCGCCCGGTAGGCGGTCCCCGCCGTCCACGCGCCGCCCGTCGGTGGGGTGCCCGTCGGGGTGGGCCCCGGGCCGGGGTCCTGGGGGAGGTCCAGGACGAAGTCGAAGGCCGCCTCGCGCCCGCCACCGGCGTCCCGCACGGTCATCAGCAGCCGGGGGTCGAAGATCGCGTCGGTGTTGTTGCGCGGCTCGTTCGGGAAGTACAGCTGTGTCGTCAGCACCGGACGGCCCGGGGCCTGCACCTTGACGTGGACGTGGCGGGTGCGGCCGGGGTAGAGCCCGGGGACGATCGTGCTCAGCGCGAAGGAGCCGCGAGAGTCGGTGTACTGGTGACCCCGCAGCCGGTACCGGACGTTGTCGTAGGCGCCGTTCGCGTCGGCCTGCCAGAAGTCCAGCAGGACGCCCGCCACCGGCAGGCAGGCCCGGCCGAAGACGTAGCCCGTCACCGTCAGCCGGGTGCCGGGCATGCCGGGCTCCAGCAGGCTGGTGCGCTCGGGTGAAGCAGGCTTGAAGTAGGGGCCCTCGGTCTGCTCGGGAGTGGGGTGGTCGCCGTCGTCGCACGCCGGGGTCAGGGGTACGGGCCCGGCGTCCGGGGTGAGGGTGCGGGCCAGTGCCGGGCCGCCGATGAGGGCGGCGGGGACCGCCGCGGTGGCCGCGAGGGCCGCGCGCAGCACGGACTTGCGGCTGATGCGGCGGGGCCGCTCGGTGTCCGCGCGGCGTAACGCGTCGTCGCCGTTCCTGCCCGGATCGTGCATGCCTGCCTCCTTGGGGCTGTGGATTCGCCATCGAACCTAGGCGGACGCCCCGCCCGGTTCGATGGACGCAAGACGGCTGCTGTGGTGCTTTCGGAACTCGCCCGGGCTGGTGCCCGTCTCCCGCCGGAAGAACCGGCAGAAGTACGCGGGGTCGGTGAACCCGACGCGGGCGGCGACCTGTCGTACCGGCAGTTCGGTGTGCGCGAGCAGGCGTTGGGCCTGGTACGCACGGGCCTCGTTCAACAGCCGGCCCGGGCTGCGGCCGGTGGCCGCGCGCACGGTCCGGGTGAGGTGGCCCGGCGTCACCCCGAGCCGCTCGGCGCACTCGCGGACCGACCAGGCCACGGGCCGGGCGGCCAGCCGGACGAACGCCTCCGCCACCGTCGGGGGAGTGAGGGCTGCCGCGGGGCCGCGGAGCCGGGCCGGTCCGCCGGGTGCGTCGGGGCGGCCGCGGGCCGGCAGCCGCGCCATGCGGACGACGAGTACGTGCAGCAGGGCGCGGAGCACGCTCTCGTGGGCGGGGGCGCGCTGCCGGCACTCGGCGGCCAGGTCGGCCATCAACCGTGCGGTGCGCTCGTGTTCGGCCTCGCCCAGGTCGAACCAGCAGGTCTCCCCGATCCGCCGCAGGAGCGCCCGGTCGGCGGGATGGTCCACCAGGAAGTCCTCGGTGAACAGGGCGAGGGTGCCGTCGAGACCGTGCTGGTCCCGCCAGTAGTGGACCTGCCCGGGTAGTACCACGGCCAGCTGGCGCGGCCGTACGGGGTGGCCGGCGAGATCGACGACGTGGGTGCCGGATCCGGCGGCGATGTGGACGATCTCGTAGAAGGTGTGGCGGTGCGGGCGGTCGGACCGTGACAGGGGCCCCAGCTCGTCGAAGGACCCGGCGGCGAACGGTACGGTGCCCGGTCCGGCCAGCTCCAAGCGGTGCAGGGGCGGCTCCCCGGGGCGCGGCGGCGCCGGGCAGGGGGTCCCCGGTGCGACGGTGGTGTTCCGCATCGTTCCCCCAGCAGGTCCAGACCAATCGGGCGATGTCACGATCCCTCGCCGGAGGCCCCGCGAAACCCGGCGGGAGGAATCCCGCCGGACCCGTCGGATCCCGCTGCCCGGAGGCCCTTCCGTCCCGGCAGCCGGGGCGCCCTAGGTCCTGTCGTCAAAGTGGCGCCGGTCGGGCCCGCGGTGTCCGGTGCCGTGCATCGCAAGGCGGAGGGGCGCCCGAGTACTGGACGTACTTGGGCGCCCCGACAACGCGGCGAGGTGCGGTGCCGGGCGCCGCGGGCCAGGTGCAACTTTGACGACAGGACCTAGACTCGGGCGGACCGCCGCGCCCACCCGTGCCCCACCCGGCCGGGGCGCGGAATTCCGCACCTCGTACCCCTGGGGGCCGTCCGTGACCGTCGTCCACAGCTACCGCCAGCCCGGCACGGTCCTCACCGACCACCGGTTCTCCGTCCCCCTGGACCACGCCTGCCCGGACGGGGAGCGGATCGAGCTGTACGGCCGCGAGGTGGTCGCCACCGGCAAGGACCCGGAGTCCCTGCCCTGGCTGCTGTACCTGGAGGGCGGCCCCGGCTTCGGCGCCCGCCGCTTCGTCGGCCGCCAGGCCTGGCTGGAGCGGGCGCTCCAGGACTACCGGGTCCTGCTGCTGGACCAGCGCGGCACCGGCCGGTCCACTCCGCTGAACCGGCAGACCCTGCCCCTGCGCGGCACCCCGGCCGAGCAGGCCGATCACCTCGCCCACTTCCGCGCCGACTCCATCGTCCGCGACGCCGAGGCGATCCGCCCCGGCCTGACGGGCGGCGCGCCCTGGACCGTACTCGGCCAGAGCTTCGGCGGCTTCTGCGCGGTCCGCTACCTCTCCAGTGCCCCCGAGGGCCTGACCGCGGCCCTGATCACCGGCGGCCTCCCGTCGCTGACCGCCACCGCGGACGAGGTGTACCGGGCGGCGTACCCCCGCATCGAGCGCAAGAACCTCGGCCACTACGCCCGTTACCCGATGGACGTCGAACGGGCCCGCCGGATCGCCGCGCACCTCGCGGAGCGGCCGGCCGAACTCCCCGGCGGCCACGTCCTGACGGTGGAGGCCTTCCAGTCCCTCGGCATCCTCCTCGGCGGCGGCGACGGCAGCCACCAGCTGCACTACCTGCTGGAGGACGCCTTCGTCCCGACCCCCGCCGGACCGGCGCTCTCCGACGCCTTCCTCGAAGGCGCCCGCGCCCACCTCTCCTTCGCCGGACACCCCCTCTACGCGCTGGTCCACGAGGCGATCTACGCCCAGGACCCGGCCGCGCCCACGGCATGGGCCGCCGAACGGGTCCGGTCGGACCACCCCCGCTTCGACGCCCGCAAGGCCCTCGCCGGGGACGAGCCGCTGCTCTTCACCGGCGAGACCGTCCACCCCTGGCACTTCACCACCGACCCGGCCCTCGCCCCGCTGCGCGAGACCGCCGACCTGCTGGCCGCCCGCACGGGCTGGCAGCCCCTCTACGACCCGCAGCGGCTGGCGGCGAACGAGGTTCCGGTGGCCGCGGCGATCTACCACGACGACATGTACGTGGACACCGCGGACTCCCTGCGCACGGCCCGCGCCATCCGCGGCCTGCGCACCTGGGTGACGGACGAGTTCGAGCACGACGGCCTCCGCGCAGGCGGCCCCCGCGTCCTGGACCGCCTCCTGTCCCTCGTCCACGACGACGCCGTCTGACGAGAGTCCATGCAGGTCAGAGGCGTGATGGGGACCTCGGTTAATCATTCTCCCGGAAGTTGATCACACGGTTAGGGTGGGGCCTCGTACCCCGGGAACCGACCCACGTGTGGAGTGTGCATGTCGAGAAGAATGTCGAGCGCGGTCTCGCTGGCCCTGGCCGGCGGACTGGCCGTGACGGGCCTGGCGGCGGGACCGGCGACGGCCGCCGTCGCCGGACCGGCCGTCAGCGCCGCGGGGGCGGGGGAGACCTCCGTCGGCGCGCAGGCATGGACGCGCGTGTCCAAGAAGAACCCGAACCGCGCCTACTGGAACGCCCTTGACGACCTCCGCGTCGGCAACGAGGGCGCCGCCCAGGGCCTGTCCCGCGCCTTCCTCCAACTGGACACCACCGCGCTCAAGGGCGCCACGGTCTCCAGGGCGACCTTCAAGATCGCCAATACCGGCTCCGCGTCCTGCGAGGGCCGCCCGGTGGAGCTGTGGAGCGTCGACGCCGTCTCGGCGCAGACCACGTGGAAGCGCCAGCCCGCCAAGGGAGCCCGGCTGGCCACGGTGACGGACGCCAAGGGCCATGAGGGCTGCGCCTCCGGCGACCTCGAGTTCGACGCCACCGCGCTGGTGAAGGCGGCGGCGGCCGCGTCACGGACCTCCGTCACCGTCGGGCTGTTCGCCTCCGACGAGTCCAACGTCTCGGCCTGGAAGCGCTTCGCACCGGCGACCGTGAAGCTGGAGACCACCATCGGCCGCCCCGTACCGCCGGTGATCGGTTCTCCGGAGTTCCCGGACGCCACGAACGGGGTCCCGGCCGGAACCGGGAAGGCGCGGACGCCGGGCACGTTCACCTTCGGGACCGGTGGTGCCGACAACATCGAGAAGATCGTGTACTGGTCCGACTGGGACCCGCGCCAGGTCACCGTGGCGCCGGGCGCCAGTGCCGTCATCACGCCCACCGCCTCCGGACCGCACACGATCTACGCGTACAGCCTGGACAAGGCCGGACGGCGCTCGGACCAGGCCCTCTACCACCTCTGGGCGCTCGGCAACGGAGGGGTCCGCGACAGCGCAGGCGACCTGAACGGCGACGGCCTGCGGGACCTGTGGACCGTCGACCCCAACGGCAGGCTCCGCTTCTCCGCCGGCCGGGCCGACGGCACCTTCGCCGCTCCGGCCGACGGCGGTGCGTCCTTCGCCCCCGGCAGCCGCGTCGCCGCCGGCGGTGACTGGGGCGAGGACGGGTACAACGACCTGCTGGTGCTCGAAACCGTCCCGGGACTGGGGGCCAAGCAGCTCCGGGTCCTCCCCAACGACGGGCTGGGCAGCGTCCGTCCGCACGACGCCGCGGTCCTGAGCGTCCTTGAGAGCGACCCGGTGCAGGGCAACGACCACTGGTCCGATGCCCAGGACATCGCTGACGCGGGTGACCTGAACGGCGACGGCGAGCCCGACCTGCTGGTCAAGCAGGGCGCGAAGCTCTGGGCCTACACGGGCAGCCGCTCCGGCTACCTCGACATGAACGGCGCTCCCGTCCTGGTGGGCGACGGCGGCTGGGACGGCGTGTCCGTCCTGGTCCCGGGCGACACCGACGGCGACGGCACCCCCGACCTGTGGGTCCGGGACGACACCACGGGCGACCTGTTCGCCGTACGGGGCGCCGAGGACGCCGCGGGTGGGTTCGACCCCACGAGCTGGGCCTCCGCGCAGAGCGTGAAGATCGGCTCCGGCCTCGGGCGGACCGCGTACCCCACCCTGGTCTCGGCGGGCGACTTCGACCGCGACGGTCTCGCCGACCTGGCCGCCGTCGGTGCCGACGGCCGGACCGTCTGGTTCCGTGCGACCGCCACCGGTATCGACGTGACCCCGCGGCCCGTCGGCTGACCCCCGTCGACGTCAACCGGCCGGGGCGGCATCCGCGTTCAGCGGGGCCGCCCCGACTGCGTTGTGTCGGGGGGTTCCACGAAGGGGTGGGTCAGGTGGGGCGTGGCCAGGAGGGCGCCGCGTTGCGCCGCCTGCGCCAGCAGGTGCTCGCGGGAGGCGCGGGCGGCGGGCCGGTCGCGTTCGTGGGAGTACGGGACCGCCGGATTGCCCAGCTGCACGGCGTGCACCAGCACGTCGCCGGTGACCAGCACGTCGCGGCCCGCCGGGCCCTGCTCGACCAGCACCGACTGGTGGCCGGGGGTGTGCCCCGGAGTCGGCAGCAGGGTGATGCCCGCCGCCAGCCGGTGCCTGCCGTCCACCTCGTGGAGCCGGCCGGTGGCCCGCAGCGGCGCCACCGTCCATTCCCACACCGGGTCGGCCCGGTCGAGGGCGGCGACCTCCGCCCGCTGGACGACGTGGCGCGCGGCGCGGAAGAACGGTTCGCCGCCCGGCCCCGAGGTCCAGCCCGCGTGGTCCTCGTGCAGGTGCGTCAGCACCACCGTCTCCACGTCCTCCGGTGCGATGCCGGCCTCCGCGAGGGCGGCCGGCAGCCGACCGGGCACCGGAGCCCATCCGGCCGCGGGCCCGTCCGCCGGCCCGACCCCCGCGTCCACCAGCACCCACCGGCCGCCGGGTCGTGCCACGGCGAAGCACCGGAAGTCCAGCCGCCACGCCCCGCCGGGACCCGCCGCGCCCGGATCCAGCAGCGCGGCGCGCGCCCAGTCGGCCGCGTCCGCGCCGGGGAACGCGGTCGCGGCGGGCTCGAAGAAGGTTCCCGTCGCATCCAGGAGGGCCACTACCAGCCCGTGTCGGTCCATTCACCTATGGTGCAACGTATGACCGAACAACGTGATCTGCAGGCTCCCTTGGCGCCCATGCCCACCGACTGGCAGCGCGCACTCGCCGTCGTGGCCCACCCGGACGACCTGGAGTACGGGTGCGCGGCGGCCATCGCGGACTGGACGGGCGGCGGCCGCGAGGTGGTCTACCTCCTCGCCACCCGCGGCGAGGCGGGCATCGACTCCGTCGCCCCCGCGGAGTGCGCCCCGCTGCGCGAGGCCGAGCAGCGGGCGAGCGCCGCCGTGGTCGGGGTGTCGGCGGTGGAGTTCCTCGACCACCGCGACGGCATCGTCGAGTACGGTCTCGCCCTGCGCCGGGACATCGCCGCCGCCATCCGCCGGCACCGTCCCGAGCTGGTCATCACCCTGAACCACCGTGACACGTGGGGCGGGGAGCAGGGCGGCGGCTTCTGGAACACCCCCGACCACAAGGCCGTCGGCCGGGCCACCCTGGACGCCGCCGCCGACGCCGGCAATCGCTGGATCTTCCCGGAGCTGATCTCCGAGCAGGGCCTGGAGCCGTGGGACGGGGTCCGCTGGGTGGCCGTCGCCGGCACCAGCACGCCCACGCACGCCGCCGACGCCGGACCGGGCCTGGAGCGTTCCGTGCGGTCCCTGCTGGAGCACAAGGCGTACATCGCCGCGCTGACGGACCAGGATCCGGAGGAGTACGTCCGCACCTTCCTCACCGGCAACGCCGAACGGGTGGCGGCGCGGTACGAGGGCCGCCCGGCGGTCGCGTTCGAGGTCTTCCCCCGCTGACCGCCCCACCCTAACCTGACGACTCGTCAGAAGAAGGCGCGTTGCCGGACCGGGGGTGCGGACAAGGTGATCGACACCATCTCCACGGAGATCGCCGAGGGTGAGGAGCGGATCCGCCTGGAAGTCGCGGAGGGCGTGGCCGTCCTCACCCTCTGCCGCCCCGACAAGCTGAACGGCTGGAGCTGGGAGTCCAGCCGTCAGCTGGGTCTGCTCGCGGACCGGATCCGTTTCGACCCCACGGTGCGCGCCGTACTGCTGAGGGCCGAGGGCCGGGCGTTCTGTGCCGGCATCGACGTGACCGCTCCGGGCGGCGCCATCGGCGGCGGATCCGGCGCCGAGCGCACCCGAGCCTACTACGAGGGCATCCGCTGGGTCCACGAGCGGTTCACGGTCCTCACACGGCTGCCGCAGCCCGTGGTCGCCGCCGTCCAGGGCTACTGCCTGGGCTTCGGCTTCGAACTGGCCCTGATGGCGGACGTCCGGGTCGCGGCCCGGGACGCCGTCTTCGCCCTGCCCGAGGCCCAACTGGGCGTCGCGGTGGACGCGGGCGGTGACCTGCGCATCGCCCGCGAGGCGGGCGCGGGCTGGGCGAAGTTCCTGGCCCTCACCGGCCGCCGGATCGACGCCGCGACCGCCGAACGGCTCAACCTGGTACAACTCGTGGTGGAGGAAGCAGACTTGGAGGTCGCGTCGCAGGCCCTGGCGGCGGAGATCGCCGCCAACGCCCCCCTCGCGGTCCAGGGCATCAAGCGGGCGGTCGACGCCTACGCCGACGCTGCCCTCCCCGCGGCCCTCGACCGGGTGGCGATGACCGCGGCTCTCACGCTCGCCTCGGACGACGCCCGCGAGGGTTACGCCGCCAAGGCGGAGCGCCGCCCGCCCCGCTTCAGCGGCGGCTGACCCGCCGCCCCGCGTCAGGGCGGGACGTCGCGGAGACGTGGCGGAGACGTCGCGGAGACGTGGCGGAGACACCCCTCAGGGAGTCTGCGGACGGTCGTCGAAGGGGGCGCGCCCCAGCTGCTCCCGTACCGGGGCCACCTCGGGGCTGACCACCGTCCGACGCTGCCAGTTGGCGCCGTCGACGACCAGGGTGTGGCCGGTGACGAACCGGGCGTACGGTGAGGCGAGGAACGTCGCCGCCCAGCCCAGTTCCCGCGGTACCCCGACCCGCAGGGCCGGCTGCCGGGCGTCCTTGGCGCCGGGTGCGGCGCGGTCGAGGCCGCCCCGGATGTCCGCCGTCATGTCGGCGTGCGGGAAGAGGCCCGGGACGAGCCCGTTGACCTGGATGCCGTACGGGCCCCACTCCACGGCGAGCGTCTCCACGAGGTTCTTCACCCCGGCCTTGGCGGCGGCACTGTGCGCGAAACCCGGGCCGCCCGTCCAGGCGTACGAGGCCCCGACGTTGACGATCGAGCCGGGGGTGCCCGCCGCGAGGTGGCGGCGGCCGAACTCGCGGGTCATGAACCAGGTGCCGGTCAGGGTGATGTCGACCACGGCCCGCCACGCGTTGGGGGAGAGGTCCTCCGCCGGGGAGGGGAAGTTGGCGGCCGCGTTGTTGATCAGGACGTCCGGCAGTCCGAGCGCCGCCTGCGCCGCGTCGAACACGTCCGCGACCCGCTCCGGGTCCCGGATGTCGCAGACGGCGGCGCTCACCCGGCCGGCGCCCGGCACGCCCGCCAGCTCGTCCCGCGCCGCCTGGAGCTGCTCGGGCCGTCGGCCCGCGATCAGCAGATCGGCGCCGAGCCGGGCGAACTCGGCGGCCACGGCCTTGCCCAGCCCGCTGCCGCCGCCGGTCACGAGGACCACCTGTCCGGCGTACGTACCGGGAGGCAGGGCGGCGGCACCGAGCGGCGGCGGCGCGGGCAGTCCGCGCAGAGGGTTCTCCATGCGCCCATCGATAGCGTGCGGGCGCTCAGATCACCATCCCCGGACGGCCCGCGAACCACGACCTAGCTGCCGGGGTTGTACGCCTGCCGGGTCGCGCAGGTCCAGATCACCGGCTTGAGCCTGCCCTTCGCGTTCACGGCCGCTCCGCCGACCCGGTCGGCGTCCGACACCGCGTCCGCCATGCTCGCCCCGCCCGGCGCCAGCCTCGGCAGCGCCTTGACCGGGCCGGAACCGGCCCGCAGGAGCGCCTGGTCCGGCAGGGCCATCTCGTCCGGGTGGAACTTGGCCGTGCCGACGGTGACGTTCGTGGTCGGGCTGACCGCCTCGAACGTCGCGTACGGGTGGGAGCTCAGTCCCCCGGGGGAGGTGCCGGGGCCGCCGACCGGGGGCTCCCACACCCACGTGCGGTACTCGTGCCACGGCCCGGACCAGTCGTAGCCGACGATCCGGCCGCTCTCGTCGAGGTCCTGGACATAGCTGTCGTTCATCGTGGGGTCCAGCAGCCGGGCGGCGCCGCCGTCCCCCGGCCACAGCACCGGGTGGGTGCCCTCCAGGTGCGCGCCGGTCTCGGGTACCTCGTAGTCCTGCGTGGCCATGCCCAGGATGTCGCCGTGGTTGTTGATGCCGGTGACCATCGTGATCCGGGTCCCCGGTCCGGCGTCGGCCGGGACCGGCAGCTCGCGGACCTTCAGGCCGTCCTTCCAGACGGCGCCGGGCCCGCTGTCCGAGCGGGACACCACGTACCCGGCGTCATTGACGTCGGCCTCGACGTCGTGGGCGTAGCCGTCCGGCAGCGGGGTGATCGCCGGCGCGCCCACCTGGTAGGTGAACAGCGTGTGGGTGTCGAAACCGTGCAGGACGCCCACCATCAGGCCGTGCGCGTTGACGGCGATCACCCGGCCCGACGCGTTCGGGTCGGTCAGCGGCACCCGGTGCACCGTGGTGCCGGTCCAGTAGACGGGCTTGTGGCCCGAGACGCCGACGGCGAGGCCGTCTGCTCCGAAGTCGAAGACGCCCTGGCTCTGGTCGACGTCGCGCGTGTACGACTCGTCCCCGATCGAGCCGAGCACCTGGATCTTCGGAGCGCACTTCGCGTCGGTCGCCGCGGCGGCCGGTCCGGCCGCGGTGATCAGGCCCGCCAGAACGACGGCGGCCCCGGCCGCGGACATGCTTTTCCTCATGTGATGGTCCCCCCTGGACAGGTGCAGTTCCCCGTTGAGTCATGACACTGCACGTCACATAGTGCCTGATGGTGTGGCGAACGTGGCCGGAAAAGACGCGTGTTGTTCCGCCCCGGACGGCATCCGCCCCCGCCCCCGGTTCACAGAAGGGCAAGCGACCGCTTAGTATGCGCCCCGGAGCGTGATTCCTCGACGGCGGCTGGAGGCCCCGGATGCAGGCATGGCGAGTACATACCCCCGGCGAACCCCGCGAGGCCATGCGCCTCGAAGAGGTTCCCGAGCCGGTGCCCGGCGAGGGCGAGGTGAGACTCAGGGTGCTCGCCGCCAACGTCAACTTCCCCGACGCGCTGCTCGTCCGGGGGCAGTACCAGATCACACCGCCGCTGCCCTTCACCCCCGGCGTCGAGATCTGCGGCGAGACCGAGGACGGCCGCCGCGTCATCGCCAACCCGAGCCTGCCGCACGGCGGGTTCGCCGAGTACGTCACCGCACCGGCGCGCGCCCTGCTCCCCGCCCCGGACACCCTCGACGACGCCGAGGCGGCCGCCCTCCACATCGGCTACCAGACCGGCTGGTTCGGCCTGCACCGCCGCGCCGGCCTCCGGGCCGGCGAGACCCTCCTCGTGCACGCCGCCGCCGGCGGGGTCGGCAGCGCCGCCGTCCAGCTGGGCAGAGCCGCCGGGGCCACCGTCATCGGAGTCGTCGGCGGCAAGGACAAGGCCCGCACCGCCGAACGACTCGGCTGCGACCTCGTCATCGACCGCACGGCGGAGGACATCGCGGCCCGCGTCAAGGAGTTCACCGGCGGACGCGGCGCCGACGTCGTCTACGACCCCGTCGGCGGCGACGCCTACACCGCGTCGGCCAAGTGCGTCGCCTTCGAGGGCCGCATCGTCGTCGTCGGCTTCGCGAGCGGCACCATCCCCGCCCCCGCCCTCAACCACGCCCTCGTGAAGAACTACTCCGTGCTCGGCCTGCACTGGGGCCTGTACGCCGCCAAGGACCCCGCCGCCGTCCTCGCCTGCCACACCGAACTCACCCGGCTCGCCGCCGAGGGCGCCGTCACGCCACTGGTCAGCGAACGCGTCCCGCTCGCGGGCGCCGCCGACGCCGTGCAGCGCCTCGCCGACGGGACCACCACCGGACGGCTGGTGGTCGTGCCGGGCCCGGACGGAGCCGCCCGATGACCACCGGCGCCACCCCCACCACCCCCGAGGCGCTGCGCGCCCGCACCCGGGAGCTGCTCGCCGCACACCCGCCCGCCGCCACCGACCGCACCGCGTTCCTCCGCGCCCGCTTCGACGCCGGACTCGCCTGGGTGCACTACCCCGAGGGCCTCGGCGGACTCGGCGCGCCCCGTACCCTCCAAGCCGTCGTCGACGCCGAACTGGAGGCGGCCGGCGCCCCCGACAACGACCCCCGCCGGATCGGCATCGGCCTGGGCATGGCCGCGCCCACGATCCTCGCCTACGGCACCGAGGAGCAGAAGCAGCGCTTCCTGCGCCCCCTGTGGCTGGGCGAGGAGGTCTGGTGCCAGCTCTTCAGCGAACCCGGCGCCGGATCCGACCTCGCGGCCCTCGCCACCCGCGCCGTCCTCGACGAAGGCTCCGGCGAGTGGGTCGTCGACGGCCAGAAGGTCTGGACCTCAAGCGCCCACAACGCCCGCTGGGGCATCCTCGTCGCCCGCACCGACCCCGCACGGCCCAAGCACCAGGGCATCACCTACTTCCTCTGCGACATGCACGCCCCCGGCGTCGAGGTCCGGCCGCTGCGCCAGATCACCGGCGAGGCCGAGTTCAACGAGGTCTTCCTCACCGGCGTCCGCATCCCCGACGCCCACCGCCTCGGCGCCGTGGGCGAGGGCTGGGCGGTCGCCCGCACCACCCTGATGAACGAACGCGTCTCCATCGGCGGCATGCGCATCCCCCGCGAGGGCGGCATGATCGCGCCCGTCGCCAGGGCCTGGCGCGAGCGCCCCGGGCTGCGCACCCACGCCCTGCACCAGCGGCTGCTGGAACTGTGGGTCGAGGCCGAGGTCGCCCGCCTCACCGGGGAGCGGCTCCGCCAGCAGCTCGCCGCCGGCCAGCCCGGCCCCGAGGGCTCGGGCATGAAGCTGACCTTCGCCCGCCTGAACCAGGAGATCAGCGGACTGGAGGTCGAACTCCTCGGCGAGGAAGGCCTCCTGTACGAGGACTGGACCATGCGCCGGCCCGAACTGGTCGACTTCACCGGCCGCGACGCCGGCTACCGCTACCTGCGCGCCAAGGGCAACAGCATCGAGGGCGGCACGAGCGAAATCCTCCTCAACATCGTCGCCGAACGCGTCCTCGGCCTGCCCCCCGAACCGCGCGACGACAAGGACCTCGCATGGAAGGACCTGTCCCGATGACGGCACCCGCAGCGCCGACGGCGCCGGCCGACCTCCTCTACTCCGAGGCCGAGGAGGAACTGCGCGCCGCCGTACGCTCGCTCCTCGTCGCCCGCTGCGACGCCGCCGCGGTGCTCGCCCGTGCCGAGACGGGCCGGCCGCACGACCCGGCCCTGTGGCACACCCTCGCCGTCGGGATCGGCACGGCGGGTCTCCTCGTGCCCGAGAAGCTCGGCGGACAGGGCGCCGGGCACCGGGAGGCGGCCGTGGTGCTGGAGGAGCTGGGCCGGGCCGTCGCCCCCGTCCCCTACCTGACCAGCGCCGTGCTCGCCACGGAGGTCCTGCTCGGCTGCGACACCGCCGAAGCCGCCCCGCTGCTGGCGGAACTGGCCTCGGGACGCACGGTGTGCGCCCCGGCGCTGCCGCTGACCCTCGCCCCCGGCGCCCCCCTGCCCGCCCCGGTACGGGACTCCGGCGGCGGGACGCTGACCGGCACGGTCGGCGCCGTGGCCGACGCGGTGGCCGCCGACGTCCTGCTCGTCCTGGCCGACACCGGCCTGTACGCGGTCCGCGCCGCGGACGCCGCCGTGACCCCGCTGGTTCCGCTGGACCTGACCCGCCCGCTCGCCACCGTCAGCCTGCAGGCCGCCCCGGGCACGCTCATCGCCGACGCCGCCACGGCCCGGGCCGCCGTCGCCGGAGCCCTGCTCTCCGCGGCGGGCCTGCTCGCGTCCGAGCAGGTCGGCCTCGCCGAGTGGTGCCTGACCGAGACCGTCGGACACGTCAAGGGCCGCTACCAGTTCAACCGGCCCGTCGGCTCCTTCCAGGCCCTCAAGCACCGGCTGGCGCGGCTCTGGCTCGACGTGGCCTCCGCCCGGGCCGCGGCCCGGGCCGCGGCCGACGCCCTCGCCTCCGGTGCCCCCGACGCCCCCCTCACGGTCGCCGTCGCCCAGGCCCACTGCTCGGGGGTCGCCGTCCGGGCCGCCGAGGAGTGCGTGCAGTTGCACGGCGGGATCGGCATGACCTGGGAACACCCCGCCCACCTCTACCTCAAGCGCGCCAAGGCAGATTCCCTGGCCCTCGGCACGGCGGGGCACCACCGCGGCCTGGTCGCCGACTTCGCGGAACTCCCGGCGCCCTGAGCGCTGCCGCGGGGCGGCGGGTGCCCGACCGGATCCCCCGACCGGTCGGGCACCCGCCGCAACCGGCCTGCCCCGGACGGACCGCCCTGCCCGTGCCGAACCGGCCTGCCCCGGGCGGACCGCCCCGCCCCGCCGACGGCGGCTCCGCGGCCGATCCCTATGCTCCCCGCATGACCGCCGTGATCGCCCCCTTGTCCGCCGCCGGACTGCGTACCCACCGCGACGAACTCGCCGCCCTCCTGCGCGCCGTGGTCGCCGACGGCTCCTCGCTCGGCTTCCTCGACGGCCTCGACCACCACACCGCCGCCGCCTGGTGGGACTCCCTGCTGCCCGCCGTCGAGGACGGATCCCTCCGCCTGTGGATCTCCCGCGCCGGAGCCGACGGGCCCGTCGACGGCACCGTCAGCTGGTACCGGGAGTCCAAGCCCAACGGCCGCCACCGCGCCGAACTGCGCAAACTCATGGTCCACCCGGCCGCCCGGGGCCGCGGCCGGGCCCGCGCCCTCCTCGCGCACGCCGAGTCGGAGGCCGCCCGCACCGGGGTGCTCCTGATGGTCCTGGACACCGAGACCGGCAGCGGTGCCGAGCATGTCTACCTCTCCGCGGGATGGACGGAGGCCGGCACGATCCCCGACTACGCCACCGACCCGGCGGGCCGGCTGCACCCGACCACCCTCTTCTACAAGCAGCTGCGCGCCGCCCACGGGTGACCTCGCCCGCCGCTCGGCGTTAGACCCGTAGCCGCCGGCCACCGAGCGAGGGAGACCGCATGTCCGCAGCAACCGCCGCCCCACTGAGCCGACGCGCGCTCCTGCGCACGGCGTTCACCGCGGCCGTGCTCGCCGGCACGGGCGCGGCGCTGGCCCCCGTACTGCGCGCCCGCCGGCCCCGCCAGACCCTCACCCCGGCGCCGCTCGCCGAGGAGACCTACCGGGGCCGGCACATCGCCGTGGACGTCGCCGGGGTCCGCATCGACGGCCGCCCCCTGCACGTCATGCGCCGCGCCGACGGCAGCTACCTGAGCGGCATCAACCACTTCCAGTCCTATCCCACCCCACTGGAACTGGCCCGGGCCGCGGTCGACGAACTGGGCACGACCCAGCTGGCGTTCGCGGCCCCGCACCACGGCTGACAGACCCACGGGAACGGGAGGACCCCGCTTTGCACGTCCGGCAGAACCAGAAGAACCTCACCAGCGCCCAGAAGAAGCGGTTCACCGCGGCGGTACTGGAGCTGAAGCGCAGCGGCGCCTACGACGCCCTGGTGCGCACCCACGACAAGTACTTCGTGCCCGACCGGGACCGCAAGCTGCGCGTCGGGCACATGTCCCCGTCCTTCTTCCCGTGGCACCGGCTCTACCTGCTGGAGTTCGAGAAGCAGTTGCGGCAGGTCGACCCGAACGTCTCCGTCCCGTACTGGGACTGGACGACCGACACCAGCCCGGTGTCCTCCCTCTGGGCGGACGACTTCCTGGGCGGCACGGGTCGCGCGGCCGACCGCAAGGTGATGACCGGGCCGTTCGCCTACGACAAGGGCAACTGGACGGTCACCGTGGGCATCACGGAGTCCGCGTTCCTCACCCGCAACCTGGGCAGGCCGCAGAATCCGATCGCCCTGCCGACCCCGGCCGAACTGCAATGGGCGCTCGACGACCCGGTCTACGACGTCTCGCCCTGGGACTCCACGGCCACGGCCGGAGGCTTCCGCAACAAGCTGGAGGGCTGGGCCGCCCCCAAGAGCGAGCGCTGGCGCAACCACAACAAGGTCCACCAGTGGATCGGCGGCCACATGACGGGCGGTACGGCGCCCAACGACCCGGCGTTCTGGCTGCACCACGCGTTCGTGGACCTGATCTGGGACCGCTGGCAGCAGCGGCACCCCCGCTCGGGGTACCTGCCGGCCGCGCCCCTCGCCCTCGGCGACCTCCAGCGCGGTCGGGTCATCGCCCTCGACGAGCCGATGCCGCCGTGGAACGTCACACCGCGCGAAGCCCTCGGCCACCAGGGCCTGTACCGCTACGAATGACCCGGTGGCCCCGGACCGGTCCGGGAGCGCGGGACGCAGGGGAAAGGGCCCCCGCCGCACGGCGGGGGCCCTTCGGTCGAGCAGGCGATCAGTGGCCGTAGCCCTCGCCCTCGGTGTGGTGCTCGGCGCCGCCGCCCGACGCGTTGACGCAGGTGTTGCCGAACGCGGGGTTCAGGAGGGCGATCACGTTGACCGTGTTGCCGCAGACGTTGACCGGGACGTGCACCGGAACCTGGACCAGGTTGCCCGACAGGACACCGGGGGAGCCGACCGCCGCACCGTGCGCTCCGGCATCGGCGACAGCCAGACCCGCACCGGCGACCACGGCGCTACCGGTGACAGCGGTGATGGCGAATGCCTTCGCGATACGCGACATCAAGATCTCCTCGTGAGATGTGGGGCGCCACAGAATCTGTGGCATTTGACATGGCATACAACGCGGGGACGGCCGTGGGGTCACGGCCCCTGGTCCTACCCGGTGACGGGAAACCCGACCGACGCGAAGGACGGCCGCACCTGAGCCACCTCCCCGGCCCGCAGCGTCCCGACGACCCGGCCCGAGCAGCCGGGGCCCTGGTAGAGGGTGGCCGGGCCGCGGGTGGCGTTGGTGACCGCGCGGGCGCCGCCGCCCTCGGCCGCCACGCAGCCCCGTGGCGCGGTGAGCCCGTGGACCCGGTCGTCCTGGCCCACGTACTGGAAGTCCGGCCCGGCGGCCCGGGCCGGACCGGTGACGCACGAGATGCCCGCCAGCAGGAGGACGGGCAGAGTGTGGTGGATACGCAGGATTCGCATGCCCGTCCAACCGGGCCGGTCCCCGGCCCGGTCACGCCTTGTCACCCGTGGGACGGGCGTGCGAGCGTGCGGGACCGGTACCAGCTGCAGGAGGACGGGATGAGCACAGAGGGCGTCACCGAGGGCATCGGCCGGCCGCGGGTTAGGACCGTGGCCGGCGTGGTCGAGGGCCGCACCGGGACCGACGGCATCGCGGTCTTCCGCGGCATCCCGTACGCGGCCCCGCCCGTCGGCCCCCTCCGCTTCGCGCCCCCCGCGCCCCCGGCCGCCTGGGACGGCGTCCGCGAAGCCGCCGCCTTCGGACCGACCGCACCGAAAGTGCCCTACCCGGCCACCTTCGCCGCCCTGCTGACCGACCCGGAGATCCCCGGCGACGACTGCCTCAACGTGAACGTATGGACCTCCGACCCCACCCCCGGGGCCGGGCTGCCCGTCATGGTGTGGATCCACGGCGGGGCGCACACCCGCGGCTCAGCGGCGGTACCCGTCTATGACGGCACGGCCTTCGCCCGCGACGGCGTCGTGCTGGTGTCCTTCAACTTCCGCCTCGGCGTCCTCGGGTACGGGCTCTTCCCCGACGCGCCCGCCAACCGGGGCCTGCTGGACCAGATCGCCGCCCTCGCATGGGTCCGCGACAACATCGCCGCCTTCGGCGGGGACCCGGCCCGCGTCACCGTCTTCGGCGAGTCCGCCGGAGCCATCAGCATCGGCGCCCTCCTGGCCGCGCCGCGCGCGGCCGGCCTCTTCCACCGGGCGGTCCTGCAGAGCGGAGCCCCCGAGGCCCTGGCGCGCCCCCGGGTGCGCGCCATGGTCCGGCGGATGGCCTCGCTGCTGAAGGTGGAGGCCACCGCCGCTGCCTTCACCGCGACCTCCCTGCCGGACCTGATGGCCGCGCAGGCCGCCGTCCTGCGCCGGTCGGGCCCCCTCCTCGGCGGGCCCGCCTTCGGCCTGGTCGTCGACCCGGACACGCTCCCCGTCGACCCCCTCGACGCCCTGACCGCCGAGACGGACGCCGCCTCCGGCGAGGTGCCGCTGCTCTTCGGATGGACCACCGAGGAGTACCGGCTGTGGCTCGCCCCGACCGGCGGCATGCGGCTGCTGGACCGGCTGGGACCGCTCGCCGTGGCGATGGCGCGGGCCCGGGCCGGCAAGGACCGGGCCGCCGTACGGGCGCTGCGCACCGCGCTGCCCGGGGCCGGGCCGGCCGAGCTCGCCGGGCAGCTCCTCACCGACCGGCTGCTGCGCGATCCGCTGCGCAGGCTCGCGGGGGCCCGGCGGGCCGCGCCGAGCTACCTGTACGAGTTCGCCTGGTGCTCGGGCGTCGCGGGCCTCGGCGCCTGCCACGCGCTGGAGCTGGGCTTCGTCTTCGACACGCTGTCCGTGCCCGAGGCCGCGTGGCTGGCCGGGACCGAGGCCCCGCAGGCGCTCGCCGACGAGATGCACACGGCATGGGTGCGGTTCGCGACGACGGGCGACCCGGGCTGGGCACCCTGGAACGGCGACGGCCCGCCGAAGGTGTTCGGCGGGCCGGAGCGCGATCGTGCGGAGGTGCCGGTGGCTATTCGACCGGCCCTTCCATGACCTTGCTGATGTACTCGATCGGCCCCTCGCCCATGTTCGGGACGTAGGTCTTGGCGTTGTGCTGGCCGCCCGGGATCACCCGCAGGCTGGTGTGCACCGGCCCCTTGTTGCCGAAGGTGGCGATGAACTTCTGCACGTCCGGCAGGGTCTTCTTGTTGCTCTCGTTGTCACCGACCTGGAAGGCGAGGTAGACGTCCGGCCCCTTGCTGTCGATCAGCTGCTTGGCCAGCAGCTCGGGGTTGTTCTCGGCCTTCTCCTTGTCGTGTCCCTTCCACAGGGAGGAGTCCGGGACGATGTCCGGGCCGGACGCGATCACGGCCTTGAACTTGTCCGGGTGCTTCAGCACGGCCTTCATGCCCGCGAAGCCGCCGGTGGAGGAGCCCATGAACGCCCAGCCGTCACGGGACTTCACGGTGCGGAAGTTCGCCTTCATCAGGTCCGGGACGTCCTCGGTCAGCCAGGTGCCCATCTTCGGCTGGCCGGGGATGTCGGAGCCGTCCCAATAGACGCCCTTGTCGTCCGGGCCGGGGTTGAGCACCGGCATGGCCAGCAGGAAGGGCTTGCTCTTCCCCTCCGCGTACCACTTGCTGATGCTGGTCTGGAGGCCGAGGTCGGTGCCCATCCAGTAGTTGCTGGGGTAGCCGGCGCCGCCCGGCAGGGCGATCATGACCGGGAAGCCGCTCTTGGCGAACTTCGGGTCGTTGTACTCCTTGGGGGCCCACACCCAGACCTTGCCCTTGAAGCCGGACTTCTTGCCGTCCAGGGTGGTCACGGCCACGTGCGTGCCGTCGGCCAGCGTCATCGAGTTCTTGAAGTCGGCGGCCGGTCCGGTCGGCATCAGCATCTTGGAGTTCGCCGGCTGCTGCGCTCCCGCGCCGCCCTGGCCGGAGCCCTTGCCACCGCCCGGCTGCTGCCCGAAGGACACCGCGGAGCCCTTGTCGGTGAAGGGGGGTATCTCGTAGTAGGCCATGACGCCGGCGGCTATGCCCGCGAGCGCGAGCACCGAGACGCCGGCGATCAGCCAGCGCCGGCCCCGCCGCCGCGGGGGCTCGGGCTGCTCCTGCTCCCACTGTCCCTGCGGCTGCTGCCCGTACGGACCGCCGTACTGGTCCTGCCGGGCGTACGGCTCCGCGTACTGCTCCCCGTACGGCTCGCCGTGCGGGGGCTGTCCGTGCGGCTGCGCGTGAGGACGGCCGTACTGGTCGCCGTAGGGCGGCCGCGGGCCCTGCCCTCCCGGCCCGTACGGCTGGTGCTGCTGCCCCTCGGGTGCGTACGACATGTGCGGTGGCTCTCCGGCTGGTGCTGCCCCAGGGGGGCGGGTGGTCCGACGTCTCGGTTCTTCCGTTCGGAAGATGAACGAAAGTACGCCAGGGTTCCGCACTTTCCCTTCTCTTGGGGTTCCCTAGGCCAGCGCATTGCCCGGCGGTCGCCGGGCACCGGGAGTTCCCCGACCAGTGGTCGCCCGTGCCTGGTACCCGTACGTCCTCCTGGGTAGGGTGCCCCCGCCCCGCCCCCGGAACGCCCACCCCGCCCGGAGTCAGCCGATGACCCTGCAGCGCCGGATCCTGATCCTCGCCGCCGCCCTCGCCGTGCTCACGGCGGTCGGGCTGACCGCCGTCCTGCGGGCCTCCTCCGCGGCCGGCGCCAAGGACCGGGCCCGCGCGGACGGCCCCCGGACCGCTCCGGGGGAGGTCTCGCTCGCCCCGGACACCGGCGGCCGGCGGATCGTCTTCCGGAACATGGCCTGGGGCCCCCACCGGGACGAGCTCGCCACCGTCCCGGCGGACGCGCCCGGGCGGGAGCGCAGCGTGTCCGGGGTGAGCTGCCTGCGCTTCCACGCGGCCGGCGGCACCGGGATCTGCCTCCGGGCCGACGGGACCGGGCTCCAGGACGGCTACCGCGCCGTCGTCCTCGACGCCCGCCTGAAGGAGGTCGACACCCGCCCGCTCGCGGGGATCCCCACCCGGGCCCGGGTGTCACCCGGCGGGCACCTGGCCGCCTGGACCGTCTTCGTCGGCGGGGACTCCTACGCCGGGACGGGCTTCTCGACGCGGACCTCGGTGCTCGACCTGCGCACGGGCAGGTACGACGCCTCCCTGGAGGACTTCACGATCCTCAAGGACGGGAAGACGTACCGCAGCGCGGACGTGAACTTCTGGGGCGTCACCTTCGCCGCCGACGAGCGGACCTTCTACGCGACCCTGGGCACGGGCGGCCGGACCCACCTGGTCCGCGGTGACCTGGCCGGGCGCACGGTGACCACCGTGCGCGAGAACGCCGAGTGCCCGTCGCTGTCGCCCGACGGGACCCGGCTGGTGTTCAAGAAGCGGGTGGCGGGCCTGCCGGCCGAGGCGCCCTGGCGGCTGCACGTCCTGGACCTGGCCTCGGGCGCCGAGACCCCGCTCGCCGAGGAGCGCAGCGTCGACGACCAGGTGGTGTGGACGGACCGCGGCACGGTCGTCTACTCCCTGCCCGGAGACTTCGGCGCCGACCTGTACGCCGTACCGGCCGACGGGAGCGGCGCCCCCGCCCGGCTGATGGACTCGGCCCTGGCCCCGGCCTTCCTCGGATGAGGGGGCCGGGACACGGGCGGGGGCAGGACCGTTTTTCCGTTCTTCCGGTTCCTAGGCCGGGATCAGGGTCTTGCGGCGGCGCTTGCGCTGGGCCCCCGCCGACAGCCTCAGCTCGATGATCGACCGTACGGCCGGCCACTCCTCGTCGAGGATCGAGTAGAAGGCGGTGCTGCGGACGGCGCCGTCCAGCCCCCGCGAATGGGCCCGGCGGACCCCTTCGCAGGTGAAGCCGAGACGTTCCATCGCGGCCCGTGACCGGCCGTTGCGCGCGTCGGCGCGCAGCGAGATGCGCCGGACGCCCCAGGTCTCGAAGGCGTGGCGGAGCATGAGCAGCTTCGCCTCGGTGTTGATACCGGTGCCCTGGGCCGTCGGGGACAGCCAGGTATTGCCGATCTCGGCGGCATCGGGGATCGCCGTCGCCGGATCGCCGAACGGGACGCCCGGCACGGCGGGCCACACCAGCGGCCCCTGCCAGTAGTCGAGTTCCAGGAACCGGGTCGAACCGACCACGCGCCCGTCAGTGGCTCTGACGATGGCGAACGGGAGCGATCGACCGGCGGCCTGATCGGAGAGGGCGCGGTCGATGTACTCGTGTGACGCCTGCACCCCATGGGGTACGGGGGTGAAGGCGTAAGTCGTACGATCCTCGGCCCCGGCCACGGCCAGAGCCTCGGTGTGGTGGGGGGCGAGGGGCTCGAGCCGCACGGTGCGGCCCGCGAGGTGTACGGGTACGGGCACGGAGCCTTCGGTCCTTCTGGGCGGTGGGGTGGTTGCACAGTCTGCGTCCATGACGTCGCCCCCCGTGCAAAACACGAGTGAAAGGCAATCGGCTGTCGGATGAACGCGAGTGGCTCAATGTAGCCCCTTGAAGTCCTTCCATGAAGCCCCAATTTGGCAATGGTGTGACGCTGGTTTTCGACGACTTGGGTCCCCGCCCCGGAGCGCCCGTAATCCTGATCCACAGACATCCCTTCCACCGCACGATGTGGGCCCCCCAGACGGCCGCCCTCACGGCCGCCGGATACCGCGTGATCACCCCTGACCTGCGGGGATACGGAGACAGCCCGGTTCTGCCGGGCACGGCGCCGCTCGCCGGCCTCGCGGACGATCTCGCCTCCCTCCTCGCCGGACCGGGCATCGAACAGGTGGTCGTCGGTGGTGTGTCCATGGGCGGTCGGATCGCCATGGAGTTACGGCTGCGCCACCCGGGTCTGGTAAGGGCCCCGGTGCTCTCCGACACCTCCCCGGCGCCCGGGACGGAAGCCGGGGCGAAACTGCGCCGGGAGACCGCCGAACGGCTGATCGCGGAAGGCATGAGGCCCTGCGCCGAAGAGGTGATCGACAAGATGCCGGCGCCCTACGACGTCACCGGCATGCCCGGGGCCGCCGCCCGGGTCATGGCCATGCTGTGCGCGACCGACCCCGAGGGCGTGGCCGCCGCACAGCGCGGCCGGGCCGAGCGCCCCGAAGCCTTCAACCGGGCCCTGCTGGACTTCCTCGCCGGCCTCTGACCCGCGCCGGGCCCCCGACCGCGGGACTGAGATCATTCCGGGTATGGACGACGTACTGCGGCGACTGGCCGCCGTGGGACCCTTCTTCGCCGTGCCCTCGGGGCAGGAGCCGCCCGGGCCCGGCTTCCGGCCGCTCTCCGCGCTGTACGGCGAGGGCCTCGCGCCGTATGTGGCAGAGGTGGGCCGCCGGATCGGCACCGGACCCGGCAGAGTGGCCGCCTCGACCGCCCAGTTCGGGATCGCCTCCCGGCTCTGGTCGATCGGCCTGGGGTGCGCGGCGCTGGCCGGGCGGGTGCCGGACCTGGCCGCCGACCGGGTGTGGTGGCGGCTGCCCGACGAGGGGTCGCTCCAGCTCTGGCTGCCCGAGCCCGCCGCCCGGCCGGCCGAGGGCCTCGGCGCGTCGGTCCTGGAGAACCTGGCCCTGCTGGAGACGGCCTTGCGGGAGCGGTACGGGGTCTCCCCGACGGTCCTGCGGGGGAACGCGGCGTCGGGCCTGGTCGGCGCGCTGCGGGTGCTGATCGACCGGGTCCCCGGTGGCGCGGCCGTCGCCCTGGCGCGCGCCCTGCTCGCCGACGACGGCGCGCTCGCCGGCACGGGCACCTTCCTCCACGAGGAGGGGCTCGGCGTGGCCTTCGTGCGGCGCAGCTGCTGCCTGTACTACCGCGTCCCCGGCGGGGGCTTGTGCGGCGACTGCGTCCTGCGCACCCGGCGGACCGCCTGAATCCGCCCGTACGGGCAGCCCGTTCGGAGCAGGGGCGGGCGCGGCACACAACCGCGTGCGGGGGCTCGTCGTAGCGTCCCCTCCATGACCGCAAGCACACCGCACCAGCCCGCTTCCCTCACCCGCCGCGCCGCCCTGGCCGGGCTCGCCGCGGGAGCCGGCGCGCTCGCCGTCGCAAGCACCGCCAGCACCGCGGCGGCGGTGCCCACGCCGTCCGCGACGGCCTCCGAACCGGCGCCGGGAGCGATGGAGCTCTTCGCCGACCCCGGCTTCAACTTCGCGGGCCTGCTCGCGCTCGGGGCCGCCGGCATGCGCGCCTCCGAGGTCGGCGAGGTGCTGACCGCGGTCAACGCCATCAACGCGGCGGGTCTGTCCGAGCAGACCTGGACCGACACCTTCCGCTCCTGGGGCGACCGGCTCGCCGCACCCCCGGCCGCCGGCCGGGACGGCGGCGGGGCACCGTCACAGACCCGCCGCTTCCGCTCGCTGCGCGCGGCCCAGTACTACGCCCAGGCGCTGTTCTACGTACTGGGCACCGACCGGCCCGGTGACGAGGAGGCCGTCTACCGGGCGGGACGCGGGGCCTGGGACACCTTCGCCCGCCTGTGCACGCCTGCCGCCGTCACCGCCCGGGTCCCGTGGGGCACGACCAGCCTCCCGGTGTGGTTCTTCCGCCCGGACGGCCCCGCCGAGCGCCGCCCCACCGTCATCCTCACCAACGGCAGTGACGGGCAGAACGTCGACATGTGGACCTACGGCGTGTCCGCGGCCCTCGACCGCGGCTGGAACGCCCTCGTCTACGACGGCCCCGGCCAGGGGCAGTTGCTGTTCGTGGAGGAGATCCCCTTCACCACCCGCTGGGAGACGGTGGTCCGCCCGCTCGTCGACTGGCTGCTCCGCCGCGAGGACGTGGACGGCGGACGCATCGCCCTCACCGGCCTCAGCATGGGCGGCAACCTCGCCCCGCGCGCCGCGGCCTTCGAGCACCGGCTCGCCGCCTGCGTGGCGATGCCCGGTTGTCTCAGCCCCTGGCTGGGCTTCGACAAGGAGCTGCGCGACCTCGTCACGCCCGACAAGGAGGAGACCAACCGGGTCTGGAACGAGGAGGTCGTTCCGGCGCTGACCCCGCAGGAGGCCTTCAACGTCAAGAAGCGCTTCGAGATCTTCGACCGGCAGGCGCTGCGCCAGGCGCGCCAGGGCAAGGTCCTCACCGACCTCTGGACACCGGCCCAGGTCGCGATGGGCCTCGACATCACCGGGGTCGTCGGGCGGATCAAGGCCCCGACGCTCGTACTGGACTACGACTTCGAGCAGTTCTACCCCGGCCAGCCGCGGCAGATGTACGACCTGCTGCGCACCCGCCGCGAGTACGTGAAACTGACGAAGGCCACCGGGGCGCAGCTGCACTGCTCCCCGATGGCCCCGCAACAGCACTGCGACGTCGTCTTCGACTGGCTCGCCGACGTCCTGCGCCGCTGAGCCCTCCGTCGCTGATCGCCCCGGTGCGTTTCCTTAGAAGGTCACGTTCCAGGAGTCGATCCTGCCGGTGTCGCCGCCGGCGTTGTCGTTGACCCGCAGCTTCCAGGTGCCGGCCGCGACCTCGGAGGAGGCGTTGACCGTGTAGACCTGGTTGATGTTGTCGGTGCTGCCGCCCGAGCGGTTGTGGACCGTGTAGACGGTGCCGTCCGGGGCGATCAGGTCGACCTTGAGGTCACCGATGTAGGTGTGCACGATGTTCACACCGACCTTGAGGGTGGCCGGGGCGTTGCCGGTCACGCCGCTGACGGTGATGGGGCTCTCCACGGTGGTGTTGTCACCGATGGCGAAGTCCGCGGTGTTCTCGAAGTACTTGCCGGGCGGCGGGGTGCTGCCGACCGCCTTGAGGGCGTCGACCTGGCCCTCGCCGAAGAAGCCGTTCTTCGCCGTGGTGCCCTTGCAGCGGCTGTCCGACGGGCAGGCGACGTCGTTGGCCTGGGTGGCCAGCTTGTCGCGCAGCTGCGCCGGGGTGATGCCCGGGTTGGTGCTGGCCAGCAGCGCCGCCACACCGGCGACGTGCGGCGAGGCCATCGAGGTACCGCTCATGGAGCCGTACTTGCCGCCCGGCAGGGTGCTGTAGATGCCGGTGGCGTCTCCGCCGGGGGCCGTGACGTCGACGACGTTCAGACCGTAGTTGGAGTAGGAGGCCTTCGCGGTGGTGCCCATCGCCGAGACCGTGACGACGCCCGGCAGCTCGGTCGGGATGTCGAGGCAGGCGTTGGTGATGGTGCGCGTGACCGGCGTCGAGTCGTTCGGGCTCTCGGTGTCGGTCGTCTTGTTGGCCAGGTCGATGTTGGAGTTGCCGGCCGCGGCGACCTGCAGCGAGCCCTTGCCCTCGGCGTACTCCTGGGCGCGCTTGACGCCCTCGATGATCGCGGCCTGGTCGGCGTTGTCCGGGCAGTTGAACTGCCACGGGTCCGTGTAGTAGCTGTTGTTGGTGACCTTGAAGCCGTGGTCGCCGGCCCACATGAAGCCGCAGACGGTGTTCTCGGCGAAGAAGAGCGAGGAGCCCGGCTCGGCGATGCGCACCGAGGAGATCTTCACGCCCGGGGCGACGCCGATGACGCCCTTGCCGTTCTTGGCGGCGGCGACCGTACCGGCCACGTGCGTGCCGTGGGTGCCGACGTCGCGCCAGGCGCCCGCACGGGTGTCCGGCTTGCCGTACGCGCAGGACGCGGAGTCCGCGGCGTTGAAGTTCGGTGCCAGGTCCTGGTGCTGGTCGTCCACACCGGTGTCCAGGATGCCGACCTTGACGGAGGCGGAGCCCGTGGTGACGGCCCAGGCCTGGTCGGCCTTGATCTGCGTCATGTCGGCGCGGACCGGCTCGCCCGAAGGGGTCGTGGACTGCGCCGGGTTGGCGGGAAGCGCCGGGTTGTAGGCGTCCGCCGGCACGTCCGAGGTGCGGGTGGCGCCGACCTGCTGGACCCCGCTCACGCCGCGCATGGTGGTGGCGAAGGAGGCGGACGCGGAGTGGGCGGTGATGACGCCGATGGCGTCGTAGTACTGGAAGACCGTTCCCCCGTTGGCGGTGACCGCGTTGCGGACCGCCGTGGTGTCACCGGGGGCGGTGATCACGAGGTAGGCGCGGGTGCCGGCAGCCCAGGTCGCACTCTGGGAAGCGGGGGCCGCGGCCCTGGGAGCCGCCGCCGCGGGGGCGGGGACGGCCGAGCCGGAGGGAGACACGGGGGCGGTGCCGGCGAGCGCGGCGGGAGCCCCGAAGGCGAGGGCCGCGCCGAGCGTGGCGGCCAGCACGAGGGTACGCCGAGGTCGGCTGGATATGTGGGGTATCAATGCGTCCTCCGAAGACCCGGTGGTCAGGCCGGGTCGTACGAAACAAGTGGTGGACGCAAGATGTCATGCACGCGGCTGGTTGCGGAAGTACCTTTTACAGCCCGGGGGTTCGTTTATCGGTGGCCGAATACCGACTATGGGTGCAAGTGGGGAGAATGCGGCGGGCCGGCCGGGCTGGGCACCGTGGGGGCGAGCCCTGCCCGGCCGGCCCGCCGCGTGCGGAGCGGACCGGCCGAGGAGTCCCGAGGTCAGACCGGCACGCCGTCCTTGGGGTGGTGCGCCGGGACCGGCGCGGAGGCCGCGTCCGCGGCGGCCGTCTCCGGTGCGGAGGCCGGCTGCGTCGCGTGTCCGTCGTCGACGAGGGTCTTCTCGTCGAACGGCAGCCGCCCCGCGAGGACTTCCGAGGCCCGGTCGCGGTCGAACTCCTTCGTCCACGTTCCGATGAGTACGGTGGCGACCGCGTTGCCCGCGAAGTTCGTCAGGGCCCGCGCCTCGCTCATGAACCGGTCGATGCCGACGATCAGGCCGACGCCGTCGACCAGTTCCGGCCGGTGCGACTGCAGGCCGCCCGCGAGGGTCGCCAGGCCCGCACCGGTCACCCCGGCCGCACCCTTGGAAGCGATGATCATGAACAGCAGGAGGGAGATCTGCTCACCCAGGGCCAGCGGCGTCCCCATGGCCTCGGCGACGAACAGCGAGGACATCGTCAGGTAGATGGCGGTCCCGTCCAGATTGAAGGAATAGCCCGTGGGCACCGTGATGCCGGTGACCGGCCGCGACACCCCCAGGTGCTCCATCTTCGCGATCAGCCGCGGCAGCGCCGACTCCGACGAGGAGGTCGACAGGATCAGCAGGAACTCCCGGCCCAGATAGCGCAGCAGGGCGAAGACGCTGACCCCCGTGCACACGCGCAGCAGCGTGCCGAGCACCACGAACACGAACAGCAGACAGGTCGTGTAGAAACCGATCATGATGACGGCGAGGGACTTCAGCGCGTCGATGCCGGTCGCCCCGACCACCGCCGCGATCGCCCCGAAGGCGCCTACGGGAGCCGCCCACATGATCATCGCCAGCACCCGGAACACGAGCTTCTGCACGTGCCCGATCCCCCGCAGGACCGGCTCGCCGGCCGCGCCCATGGCCTGGAGCGCGAACCCGCACAGCAGCGCCACCAGCAGCGTCTGGAGCACCTCCCCGCCGGTGAAGGCGGAGACCAGCGTGGTCGGGATGATCCCCAGCAGGAACTCCGGGGTGCTCTCCGCACCGCCCGCCTTGGCCTGCGCCTCGCCCGCGCTGCGCGCCGCCTCGGTCAGCTGCAGCCCGCTGCCCGGCTCCAGGAGGTTGCCGACCAGCAGGCCGATGGCCAGCGCCACCGTGGACATGACCATGAAGTAGCCGAGGGCCAGCCCGCCCACGGCGCCGACCTTGGCGGCCTTGCGCACGGAACCGATGCCCAGCACGATCGTGCAGAAGATCACGGGCGAGATCATCATCTTGATGAGGTTCACGAAGCCCGTGCCGAGCGGTTTGAGCTCGACGGCGACGCCGGGTGCGGCGAATCCGACCACGATGCCGAGCAGCACCGCGGCGATCACCGCGATGTAGAGATAGTGCGTTCTGTCGCGCTGGGCGGCCACGATGCCTCCTGGTGGTGAAGTCGTCCGGGGAGACCATCACCCAGGGCTGTGACCCCGGTCACCCTTGCGTTCATTGAGTTCACGACCCGGTGCACACTGAGCGCCATGTTCCGCTTGCCTCGTCCGCCGCGCAGCCTCGCCGGCCAGCTCTTCGCCATGCAGGTACTGCTCGTCGCCGTGGTCGTCGCGGGCTGCGCCGTCTTCGCCTACGCCACCGCCCGGGGCCAGGCCGAGGAAGCCGCCAGGCGCCAGGCCGGGGCCGTGGCCCGGGCCGTCGCGGACTCGCCCTCCGTACGGGAAGCGGTACGGGGAGCGGCGGCCGGGAGCGACCCGTCGGCCGCGCTCCAGCCCTACGCCCAGAAGGTCCGCGTGGACTCCGGCGTCGACTTCGTCACGATCATGGCCCCGGACGGCAGGCGCTGGACCCACCCCGACCCCCGCCGGATCGGTGAGCCCTACCTGGGCAACACCGCCCGGGCCCTGCGCGGCGAGACCTTCAGCGAGACCTACACCGGCACCCTCGGCCCCTCGATCCGCGTGGTCACCCCGCTGGAGGACGACGGCCGGATCGTCGGCCTGGTGAGCGCGGGCATCACCGTCCGCGCCATCAGCGACCGGCTCGGCGCGCAGCTCACCGCCCTCGTGTGGGTCGCGGGAGGCGCGCTCGCCCTGGGCGGCGCCGGCACGTACGTCGTCAACGCGAGGCTGCGCCGCCACACTCATGGCATGAACGCGGCCGAGCTCAGCCGGATGTACGACTACCACCAGGCGGCCCTGCACGGTGTGCGCGAGGGGCTCCTCATGCTCGACGGGCAGCGCCGGATCACCCTGATCAACGACGCCGGACGCGAGCTGCTGGGCCTGCCGGGGGACGTCACCGGCACCGGTGCGGCCGATCTCGGCCTGCCCGCGCCCCTCACGGGCGTCCTGCTGGCCGACCGCCCCCGGGTGGACGAGGTGCACCTCACGGCGGACCGCGTCCTGGTGGTCAACAGCTCGCCCGTCGCCGGCGGCGGCCGCCGCGGCACCGTGGTCACCCTGCGCGACCACACCGAACTGCAGGCGCTCACCGGCGAGCTGGACCACGAGCGGGGTTTCACACAGGCCCTGCGCTCGCAGGCCCACGAGGCGGCCAACCGGCTGCACACCGTGGTCTCCCTGATCGAGCTCGGCCGCGCACAGGAGGCGGTGGAGTTCGCCACCGCCGAGCTGGAACTGGCCCAGGCCCTCACCGACGAGGTGGTCACCGCCGTCGGGGAGCCGGTCCTGGTCGCGCTGCTGCTGGGCAAGGCGGCCCAGGCGCACGAGCGGGGCGTCGAACTCGTGGTCACCGCCGACAGCCGCAGCCTCGCCGACCTCGGCGGACTGCCGCCGGCCCGGGACCTCGTCACGGTGCTCGGCAACCTCATCGACAACGCCGTCGACGCGGTGACGGCCGTACCGGGGGCCCGGATCGCGGTCACCCTGCGGCCCGAGCGCGAGGAGCTGCTGCTGCGGGTCGCGGACAACGGACCCGGACTGCCCGAGGGGGTGGACGTCTTCCGCCGGGGCTGGTCCGGCAAGGGGGAGGGCCGCGGCCTCGGTCTCGCACTCGTCCGCCAGGTCGCCCAGCGCTACGGCGGCGCTGTGGTCGCCTCGCAGGGGCCGGGCGGCGGCGCGGAGTTCACCGTACGGCTGCCCACGGCTCCCGAGCCCGCAGCTGATCGGGACGCCGCCGCGGGAGGCGCGCGGTGAGCGGCGGCGAGGTCCGCGTGCTGGTGGTCGAGGACGACCAGGTGGCCGCCGACGCGCACGCGCTCTACGTCGGCCGGGTGCCCGGTTTCACCGCGGTCGGGGCCGTCCACTCGCTCGCCGAGGCCACCCGGGTGCTGGAACGCACCCGGGTCGACCTGCTGCTGCTGGACCTGGGCCTGCCCGACGGGCACGGCCTGCGCTTCGCACGCGGACTGCGGGCCGCCGGGCATCCCGTCGACGTGATCGTGGTGACGTCCGCCCGGGACCTGGCCGTGGTCCGCGAGAGCGTCTCCCTGGGTGTGGTCCAGTACGTCCTGAAGCCCTTCGCGTTCCCCACCCTGCGCGAACGGCTGCTGCGGTACGCCGAGTTCCGCGCGACGGCGGGCGAAGCGGCCGGCCAGGACGACGTCGACCGGGCGATGGCGGCCCTGCGCGCGCCCCGCCCGGCCGAGCTGCCCAAGGGGTTGAGCGCGCCGACCCTGGACCGGGTCGCCGCCCTGCTGCGGGCCGCGCCCGAGGGGCTGACCGCGGCGGGGGCGGCCGAGGCGGCCGGGATCTCGCGGATCACCGCCCGCCGCTACCTGGAGCACCTGGTGGACACCGGCCGCGCGGACCGGACGCCCCGGTACGGCCAGGTCGGCCGCCCCGAACTGCACTACCGCTGGCTGGCGGCGGCCGGTTCGGTGTCGAAGGTGTAGAACTTCCGGTGGTCGAGCATGTCCGCCGGGGTCACGTCGTTCCACGGCCGCATGGTGTCGTTCAGGTCCACCACGTTCGACGTGCCCGCGCCCGGCAGGTACGTGGACTGCGGGTGCTTGGCCTGCCAGTCGGCCCACAGCTTGTCGATGAAGGCGTGGTGCATCCAGAACACCGGGTCGTTGGGGGAGACCCCGGTGGACATCTGCCCGCCGACCCACACGTGCACCCGGTTGTGCAGGTTGACGCCGCGCCAGCCCTCCAGGTGGTTGCGGAAGCCGTTGGAGGAACTGTTCCACGGAGCCATGTCGTAGACCGGCATGGCGAGGACGGAGTCCACCTCGGCCCGGGTCGGCAGCTGGGCCACGCCCGCGCCGAGAGCCCGGCGCAGGTAGGGACGCCCGTCCACGCGCACGTCCACGTTCCACCGGCCCGCCGAGTAGGCGAACGGGCC
Source organism: Streptomyces sp. WAC03905 (assembly GCF_057371075.1). Lineage (NCBI taxonomy): Bacteria > Bacillati > Actinomycetota > Actinomycetes > Kitasatosporales > Streptomycetaceae > Streptomyces > Streptomyces sp. WAC03905. The sequence goes on along the minus strand of NZ_JBXYDZ010000003.1, from coordinate 396,272 downwards.
GTCCATGACCTGCCCGTCACGGGCCCGCCCGGTGCCGCCGAGGAAGTCGGGGGCCCAGAGGGAGGACCGGGTGGTGCGGTCGGCGGTCCAGTCCCAGTACGGGAGCGCGACACTCGCGTCCACCGTCTGCAGCGCCGCCTCGAATTCCAGCAGGAAGCGCCGGTGCCACGGCAGGAAGGAGGGAGAGCGGTGACCGACGCGGTCGCCCGAGTCGGTGTCGCTCATGATGAAGCCGTTGTGGGTGGTGACGAAGCGGTCGTAGCTGCCGTTGCGCTTGAGCTCCAGCAGCGCCGAGGTGAAGGCGCGCTTCTCGTCGGGGGTCAGCGAGGCCTGGTTCTTGCGGACGGTCATGCCGCACCTCCGAAGGGGACGAGGGGCGCGCCCTGGAGGTCGCGGACGGCGGCACGGGCGAGCAGCTTGGGCTCGGCGAAGGTCTCGTAGTGGTTGATGACGCTGATCCAGCTGCCGTCGGCGTTGCGCATGATGTGGAGTTCTCTGCCGTCTATTCGGACGGTGGGTTGGTCGGGGCCGTGGTGGCCCCCGTGGTGGCCTCCGCCGCCCACGGTGATCTGGATGCGGCGGCCCTGGTAGACCTCGTCGACCGTGCCCGGGGGTGTGGGCGCGGCGGGGGTCGCGGCGGCGCTCGTGGCGACGCCCGTTGCTGCAGCGGTCAGGCCGAGGACGGTGAGTGCACCGGCGGTCGTCCCCAGTGCCTGACGGCGGGTGATCTTGTTCATGAGCGAAGAGGTACCAGCGCTCGCGAAGACCGTGGCCGGTATCCGGACATCGGCGGACAAGTTTGCGGTAGAACAAGTTGGATGATCTTCCCGTTCGGACCGGCTGCAGGCGCCCGAACGAGAAGATCTGCGGCGTCGAGCCTACTCGACAGTAATTTCTTCTGGTCGGCGGGTGGCGTATGAACGGTGTCACAGTGAAGAGTCGGCCGGAAGCAGAGCGTCAGCGGCCCCGTCAGGTGGACGTGGCCCCACGCTGCGGGACGTCTTTGATGAACACGAGCCCGTCCGTCGCCGCCAAGTGGGCCGGGTCGAACGGGGAATAGCCGAACCAGGCCGACGCGCGGGGAGCGGTGAGCGTGCCCGCGACAGCCGCCCCGAGCGCGCGGGAGTCGACCACGCAGAGGTCGTCCACGAGCGCGTACAGCACCCCCTCCAGGGTGCCCGGCACGGGGGTGTCCACCCCCCGGTGCCGGATCGTGCCGAGCGCAGTCGCGAAGAAGGCGTACTCCTCGCCCAGGTGCGCGCTCGCGAGTGCACCGGCGCTCCACCACTCCAGCCGCACGCCGCCCATCCGCATCGAGCTCACGTCCCGTTGGAGGTGGCTGTTGTGGGCGTGGACCAAGGTGGGGCCGCGGTCGGCGAGGGCGAGGAGGTTGTGGGCCATCATCAGGCCGCGCTGGCCGACCAGTCGCGCCATGCGGCCGGGCGAGGTGTCGGCCGTCCAGAAGTGGTAGCGCAGCAGGCCCGTCGCCGTGCGCCCGTACAGCCGGGCCCGCTCCCACGCCTCCCGCGAGGTCGCCGTGATCAGGTGCGGGGTGCGTGCGTCGAGCAGTGCCACGAGGTCGTCGGCGAGCAGCCGCAGCTCACGGGCCTCGGCGCTGCGGCCCGCCGACCGGGCCGGGTCGGTCATGGCGGCCGGTTCGGTCCACCGTTCGTCGGCGCCGAGCAGGCGGTCGAGCGCGGGTGCGGTGCAGGGCAGCAGGTCGGCGTCCACGTGGGGGGCGAGATAGGCGTGGAGCGCGGTGAGGGCCTGCCGGGGGCTCGCCGCACCGGTCATCTCCAGCGGGCCGTCGATGCCGGCGAAGCGCAGTCGTTCGGGGGCGGGCCGGCCCTCGTTGAACGCGCGCATCCACCGTACGAGTTCACGGTTGGCCGGCGCTCCGCCGAAGCCGTGGCCGAACCCCCCTTCCATGACCTCGTCGAGGCTGCCGGCGCCGGAGGTGACGTACGCGTCGACGGTGAGTGCCGCCATGCAGTCGCTCTCGACCGCGATCGTCCGGTAGCCCTCCTCCTCGACGAGCTGCCGGAAGAGTTCGTTGCGCACGTCGAGCAGAGCGTCCTCGCCATGCGTGGGCTCGCCCAGGGCGAGCACCCGCGGCCGGCCCGCGAGCAGCCCCAGGACGGCGGCGGCCTCGACGGCGTGGACGGTGTCCTTGATGCCAGTAGCCATGCCTTCAACGCTATCGTTGAAGCAGCGGTTGAAACTTTCCCGCGATATCGTCGGCGCCGTGGCACGAAACCCTCAAAGCAGTGGACGGCTGAGGCCGGTCGACCTGGCACGCGGGCACGGTCTTTCCGCACAGGCCGTCAGGAACTACGAGGAGGCCGGGATCCTGCCGGTCGCCGAGCGGACCGCCCACGGCTACCGCACCTACACCCCCCTGCACGCGCGGGCCCTGGACGCCTTCCTCGCCCTGGTGCCCGGCCACGGCCACCGGACGGCGACGTCGATCATGCGAGCCGTGAACGAGGGCGCCGTCGACGAGGCGTTCCGCCTCATCGACGAGAGCCACGCGCAACTCCTCGACGACCGGCGGACCCTGCGCGCCGTGGAGCAGGCACTGCGGGACCTGGCCCCGGGGCCGGCGTCGCCCGCGCCGTCCGGCGCATCGTTCATCGGGCCGCTCGCGGACCTGCTGGGGATCAGGCCCGCGACCCTGCGCGCGTGGGAGAGGGCCGGGCTCGTCAACCCGCGCCGCGACCCGCTGACCGGCTACCGCGTCTACGACGGGGCGGCCGTGCGGGACGCCCGCCTCACCCACCAACTACGGCGCGGCGGTTACCTGCTGGACCAGATCGCCCCCCTCCTCGCCCAGGTCCGCTCGGCCGGCGGTCCGGAACCCCTGGAGGCGGCACTGCTGACCTGGAGCGAGCGCCTGTCGTCCCGCGGCCGTGCCCTCCTGACCGGTGCTGCCGAGCTGGAGGCGTACCTCCGCGCCCGGGGCTGACGACCCCGCGGGCCTCCGCCACGGCGGCCGATCCCCCGGGCGGATTTCCGAGGTGGATTTCCAAGGCGGATTTCCCCAAGAAAGTTCTGCAAAAAGACTTTTGGAGAGCGGGCGGGCGGCCCTACCCTCCTCCCCATGCCCAGCGAAGATCAGAAGCGCGTGCTCGATCCCGAGCGGGACGCGGCGGCGCTCAAGGCCCTCACCCACCCCCTGCGCATCCGCCTGCTCGGGATGCTCCGGCAGGACGGCCCCGCCACCGCCAGTGAACTCGCGGTCAGGACGGGGGAGTCGTCCGCCTCGACCAGCTACCACCTGCGGGTGCTGGCGAAGTACGCGTTCGTCGCCGAGGCCGAGCATCGTGACGGCCGTGAGCGCCGCTGGCGGTCCGTGCACGCCCTGACCTCCTGGAGCAACGAGGCCATGGAGGCCACACCGGGCAGCCGCGCCTACGTCAACCTCTCGCGCAGGAGGCAGATCGAGCACCTGTCGACGTCCCTGGCCCGCCACGAGGCGGATCTGGCCGACGGCCGGCTGAGCCGGGAGTGGGTGGAGCCCTCCGGGATCAGCGACCGGATGCCCCGGCTGACCCCCGAGTCCCTCACCGAACTCCGTGCGGCGTTCGACCGGCGGCTGGAGGAGCTGACCGCGCGGGACGCGGGCGACCCGCGCGCGGTGCAGGTCGTCCTGCTCACCGCCGGCCTGCCGCTGGCCCCGCGCGGGCCGGGTACCGGCCCGGGCGCCGCCGCGGAAGCCGGGGGCGCGTCGTGAACGGGGGAGGGGGCGCGAGTCCGGACCGGGACCGGGGCCGGGAGGCGAGCGTGGGGCGGGAGGCGAGCGTGGGGCGGGACGCGGGCCGGGTGGTGGAGTCCGACGCCGCACGCCGCCGCTACGTCACGGTCTGCGTCCTGTACTGGCTGCCGCTGGGACTGACCATCGCCCCGCTGATCCTGCTGCTCACCGAGCGCGGGCTGTCCCTGGCCGCCGTAGCCGGCTGCCTGGCAGCGCACTCCCTCACCGCCGCCGTCCTCGAACTGCCCACCGGGGGACTGTCGGACGTCGTGGGGCGCCGGGTCGTCCTGGCGGCCGCCGGCGTGTCGAACCTGGTCGCGCTGGTCCTCGTGGCCCTGGGCACGGCCGCCTGGCAGCTCGCACTCGGCATGGCCCTGGTCGGGGCGGGCCGCGCCCTGTCCAGCGGGCCCGCCGAGGCCTGGTACGTCGACACCGTCCACGCCCGCTCCGGACCGGGCGCCGAACTGCGCACCGGACTGGCCCGCGGCGCCTCCGCGACCTCCGCCGCCCTCGCGGGCGGCACCCTGCTCGGCGGCGCCCTTCCCTGGCTGCTCGGACTCGGTCCGGACCTCGGCGCCCGGCTGGCCGCGGCCACCTCCGGGCTGGTCCTGCCGCTCTCCTGGCCGCTGCTGCTGGGAGCGGCGGTCGAGATCGTCTTCGTCCTCCACGTCCTGACCGCCCTGCGGGAGCCGCCCCGGCCGGCGGCCTCGCTGCGCGACGTCCTGCGGGGCGTACCGGCCACCGTGGCGCGCGGGGTCCGCCTCGGCGGACGCGACGCGCTGGTCCGCCGGGTCCTCATCAGTGCCGCGGGCGCCGGCAGCGCGCTGGCCGTGGTCGAACTGCTCACCCCGGGCCGCACCGCCGACCTGACCGGCGCTCCCGAGTCGGGAGCGGTGCTCTTCGCCGCGCTCGCCTGCGCCGGCTTCGCCTGCTCCGCCATCGGCAGCCACCTCGCGCCGCTCACCGCCCGGCTCGCGGGAAGTGGCCGACGGGCGGTCGTGGTGGGTCTCGGTGCCAGTGCCGGCGGCCTGGTCCTGCTGGCGGCCACGGCCACGTCCACCGGTGTCGCCGCGGTGCTCGCGGGGGCCGCCGGCTTCTGCCTGGTCTACCTCGGCCGGGGTGCGGCGGGACCGAGCGAGAACGAGCTGCTGCACCGCCGGGTCGAGGGCTCGGGGCGAGCCACGGCCCTGTCCGTCCAGTCCCTCGCCCTGCAACTGTCGGCAGCCCTCACCGGTTCGATCGCGGGCCTCCTGCCGCCCGGGCCGCTGCCCTGGCTGCTGGGAGGCGCCGCGATGCTGGCGGGAGCCCTCCTGTGGGTCGACCGCGGCCGCCGGTCCCAGGCAGCCCCGTCCGTCCCGGCCCCGGCCGCCGTCGACGGTCCGCCGCGGGCCGCCGCGGTGGCCGGAGACGGCCCGCCCCACGACGCCCCCTGACTGATGTCCGTTTTGTCAGGTAATGGAGGATATCGTCACCTATAGTCCAGGCATGGCTCTGCATGAGACGAAGGACGCAACCCGCCAGGACGCCGACACGGACGTGTTCGCGTCCACGCTGAGCGGCCAGATCCTCCCCAAGTACCGGATCCCGGAGGACCACTCGCCCACCGAGGTCGTCTACGAACTGCTCCGCAACGAGCTCCTCCTCGACGGCAACGCCGCCCAGAACCTCGCGACCTTCTGCACCACCTGGTCGGACGAGGGCGTGCACCGCCTGATGAACGTCTGCCTCGACAAGAACATGATCGACAAGGACGAGTACCCGCAGACCGCCGAGATCGAGTCCCGGTGCGTCAACATCCTCGCCGACCTGTGGAACGCCCCCGCCGGAACCACCGCGACCGGATGCTCCACCACCGGCTCCAGCGAGGCCGCCATGCTCGGCGGGCTCGCCCTCAAGTGGCGCTGGCGCGAACGCCGCCGGGCTGAGGGACTGCCCACGGACCGCCCGAACCTCGTCTGCGGCCCGGTCCAGATCTGCTGGGACAAGTTCGCCCGCTACTTCGACGTCGAGCTGCGCCAGGTCCCGCTGGAACCCGGTGCCACCGGACTGCAGCCCCACCAGCTCGCCGAGTACGTGGACGAGAACACCATCGGCGTCGTCGCCATCCTCGGCGTCACCTACACCTGCGACTACGAGCCCGTCGCCGAACTCGCCGCCGAACTCGACCGCATCCAGGCCGAGCACGGCTGGGACGTCCCCATCCACGTGGACGGTGCGAGCGGCGGCTTCGTCGCGCCCTTCCTCCACCCCGACGTCGTGTGGGACTTCCGGCTGCCGCGCGTCGCCTCGGTCAACACCTCCGGGCACAAGTACGGGCTCGCGCCCCTCGGAGTCGGCTGGATCATCTGGCGCTCCGCCGACCTGCTCCCCGCCGACCTCGTCTTCAAGGTCGACTACCTCGGCGGCGACATGCCGACCTTCGCCCTCAACTTCTCCCGCCCCGGCGGTGAGATCGTCGCCCAGTACTACCTCTTCCTGCGCCTGGGCCGGGGCGGTTACCGCCGCGTCCAGCAGGCCTGCGCCGACACCGCCCAGTACCTGGCGGGGCAGATCGCCGACATGGGCCCCTTCACGCTCCTCTACGACGGCAAGGGCGCCCTGCCCGCTGTCTCCTACACCCTCACCGACGCCGCCGCGTCCCCCTTCACCCTCTACGACCTTTCCGACCGGCTGCGCATGCGCGGCTGGCAGGTGCCCTCGTACCCGCTGCCCGCCAACCGCGACGACACCGTCATCCAGCGCGTCCTCGTCCGCCACGGAGTGACCCGCGACCAGATCGCGCTCCTGGTCGAGGACATGCGCCGGGCCGTCGAGCACCTGACGGCCACGCCCCCGCCGGTACCGGCCACCGAGCCGCGGTCCGGCTTCCACCACTAGCCGTCGGGGATGGACGGCGGACCGCCCGACGTCTGGGCGCAGGGCGACGCCTACGAGCGGTACATGGGCCGGTGGAGCCGCCGGGTCGCGGAGGTGTTCGTGGCACGGCTGGGCGTTCCGGCCGGGCTGCGGTGGATCGACGTCGGCTGCGGAACCGGCGCGCTGACCGCCGTGGTCACCGAGCAGTGCCGGCCGCGCGCCGTCCTGGGGCTGGACCGGTCCGCCGGGTTCCTGGGGGCGGCCCGGGCGGCCGTGCCCGCGCCGGCCCGGTTCGCCGCGGCCGACGCGTCGGCCTTGCCGGTCCGCGACGCCTCGTTCGACGCGGTCGTCAGCGGGCTGGCCCTCAACTTCTCCGAAGCGCCCGGCACCGCCGTGGCCGAAGCGGCGCGGGTGGTCCGGACCGGCGGGCTCGTCGCGGCGTACGTATGGGACTACGCGGACGGCATGAGCCTCCTGCGCCGGTTCTGGGACGCGGCGGCCGCCGTTGCCCCCGCGGCCGCCGCGCTGGACGAGGCCCGGCGGTTCGCGGTGTGCCGCCCCGGCCCGCTGCACGCGCTCTGGACCGGGGCGGGGCTGGCCGACGTGACGGTCGCGCCCGTCGAGGTGCCCACCGTGTTCGGCGGTTTCGACGACCTGTGGGAGCCCTTCCTCTCCGGCCAGGGGCCGGCTCCCGGCTACGTCGCGACGCTGACCCCCGCCGCCCGCGACCGCCTGCGCACCCGGCTCGCGTCGGACCTGCCCTTCGGCCCGGACGGCTCGGTCGCCCTCACCGCCCGCGCCTGGGCGGTGAGGGGCCGCCGCCGGTCCTGACCGGTGCCTCGCCGACCGTGCCGGGCTCGCGGAGCCTCCTACTTGGCGCCGAAGTTCTGCGTCCACCAGGGGCCGCCCGCGCCCTGGTGGATGCCCACGCCGATGTCCTTGAAGGAGCAGTTGAGGATGTTCGCCCGGTGGCCCGTGCTCTTCATCCAGGAGTCCATCACCGACTGCGCCGTCTGCTGGCCCCTGGCGATGTTCTCGCCGTACGTCGACCAGCGGTAGCCGGACGCCGTCGTGCGCTGGCCGGGGTCCTTGCCGTCCGGGTTGGTGTGGTCGAAGAAGCTCCGTGCGGCCATGTCGTCGGAGTGCCCCTGCGCCGCGGACCGCAGCTGCGGGTCCTCCCTGAGGGGGCCGCAGCCCGCCGCCGCCCGCTCGCTGTTGACCAGCGCCACCACCTGGCCGGCGATGCCCGGCGGAGCGGGCGCCGGCTTCGGCGTCGCCGGGCGCGGACTCGGCGAGCTGCTGCGGCTCTGCGTGGGGCTCGGGCTCGCCGACGGGCTCGCGGAGGCCGAGGCGGAGGCGGACGGGGACGGGGAGGCCGACACGGACGCCGAGGGGGAGGCCGGCTGCGACGGAACCCCCGCGGACTCCGTGGCGGAGAGCGCGGCCAGGGGCGCGGCGGACGCCCCGCCCTCGTCCTTCGGGCTCCCGGAACCGGGAAGCCCGCCGAGGTAGGCCAGGCCACCGCCCGCGACGCAGGCGGCGACCACCGCGCCGCCGACCACCCGGCGGCGGCTCCGCCGGCGCTTGCGCAGCGCGCCCCGGCCGCCGGTGCCCCTGCCCGGCTCCGTGACCGGCCCGGCGTGCGCCACCGGCGTGAGCTGGGTGGCCGCGTCGGTGAAACCGCCGTCGGCGCCGTCCGTGCCGTCCGCCGCGTAGGCCACCGCCGCGCCGTCGAAGGCGGTGGCGCCGGCCGAGCGCATCCCGGCCAGCAGGGCCGCCGAGACGGGCACGAGGGCCAGACCGGCCAGCAGTCCCTCCGCGGGCACCAGTCCGCCCCACAGCCCGGAACACCGCACGCATTCCCGTGCGTGACGGGCTATTCGCTTGCGCCACAGCGCCGAGGGCTGCCCGTCCCAGCCCCCCAGTACCGTCCGCAGCTCCTCGCACGCCGGCTGGGCGTCCAGGGCGCGCTCCACCACCCGGGCCGCCTCCAGCTGTGCCTTCATCCGCTGCACGCGCACCGCCGTGTGCTGCGTGGACAGCTCCAGCGCCGAGGCCACCTCCGCCCGGGTCAGCTCCCCGGCGCACTCCAGCCACCACAGCGACAGCAGCGCGCGGTCCTCCGGCTCCAGCCAGCGCGTCGCCCGGGCCGTCTCGCGCCGCTGGCCCGCCAGGTTGAGGCGTACGACGGTCAGGTCGACGAAGTCCGCGCCCGGATCGGCCACGTCCCAGGCCGACTCCAGGGTGCTCTCGCCGAAGCCGCTCTGCCGGGCCTGCCAGTGCGCCCGCACCCGGTTCATCGCGATGGCCACCAGCCAGGACCGGAACGACTCGTCCGCACGCAGGCCGCCCAGGCCGTCCAGGGCCCGCAGCATCGTGTCCTGCACCACGTCGTCCACGTCGCAGGAGCCGTTCAGCGCGCGCCCGACGATGTTGTAGACGAGCGGGAGGTGGGCGCCGACGAGCTCGTCCTGGGCGCGGGGATCGCCCGCGCGAGCCGCTGCCACCAGCGCTGCGGTGTGCTGAGTAGTCATGTGAATGTCCCTGTCCGTACCGGCGGTCGATGATGCCCGATACATGGGAGACCGCGACGACGGGCCTCGATAACAGTTAATCGGAAGAATTTTCCCGGACGCCATTCCCGGGCACCCACCGGGGTCACAACAGGGGCGTCAACGCCTCCGCGGCGGCGCGCACGGCGGGCGCGTACGACTCCAATTCCTCCCGCGGGACGAGGAAGGCCACCGTGGTGACGCTGACCCCGCCGACCGGTCGGCCCGACGGGCCGAGGACCGCCGCCCCGATGCAGCGGATGGTGGGTTCGTTCTCCTCGTCGTCGAGCGCGTACCCCAGCGAACGGACCGCCGCCAACTGCGCGTAGAGCGCCCGTGGGGTCGTGAGGGTGTTCGGTGTCCGGGCCGGCAGCCCGGTGGCGGCCACGAGTCCGGCCACCTCCCCCGCGGGCAGGTGCGCCAGTACGCCCTTGCCGATCGCGGTCGTGTGCAGCGGCATGCGCATCCCGACCCGGGAGGCGGTCCGGAAGGGCTGGTCGCCCTCCAGCTTGCGGATGTAGGTGATCGCCTCGCCGCTGTGCAGGGCGAGATGGACGGTGTGGCCGGTGGTCCGTTGCAGCTCGCCGAGGACCCGCCCGATCCCGGCCGGCTCTCCGCCGTCGACCAGGGCGGACAGCGCGCGCAGCCGGGGCCCCACGCCGTAGCGGCTCTCCGGCGCAGGGCGTACGAACCCCTGGTCGACCAGCGACGCCAGGATGCGGAAGGTGCTCGACTTCGGGACGGCGGCGGCCGCCGCCACGTCGGTCAGCCGGTGCGGGCCGCCCGGCGCCGCCACCGCCTCCAGGACGCGCAGCGACTTCTCCGCCGCCGACCCGGCCGCCGACGACCGGCCACCCGCGCGCACGTCCCCGGCGCTTTCCTCGGCATGCGACACCACGACAACTCCCGCTGTGTGTAAGGTCTGGACCACATCGTTCCGCCTGACGATACGCAGTTCCACTACGTGGAACAAACGGGGAGGGTTTCCATGTCCAGCCACCCGTACGCGGTGCTGGCCGCCCAGCGCCTCCTTCCGGTGCTGCGCAACGCCGACGCCGATGACGCCGTGCGCGCCACCACCGCCCTGCTCGCCGCCGGCTGCCGCGTCGTGGAGCTGACCACCTCCACCCCCGGCTGGGCCGCGGCCGTCACCCGGACGGCCGCGCTTCCGGACGCGCAGGGACGTCCCGCCCTGATCGGCGTGGGCACGGTGACGACCACCGAGCAGGCCGAGACCGCCCTGGACGCGGGCGCCGGCTTCCTGGTGTCCCCCTACCCGGCGCCCGAGGTCCGCGAGGTCGCCCGGCGGCGCGAAGCCGTCTTCATCGAGGGCGGATTCACCCCCGCCGAGATCGCGTCCGCCGTCCGGGCCGGCGGCGCCGCCAAGGTCTTCCCCGCCCACGTGGGCGGCCCGCGGTTCCTGCGCTCCGTCCGGGCCGTCCTGCCGGACGCGGTGCTCGTCCCGACCGGCGGCATCCGCCCGGCCGAGGTCGCCGCATGGCTCGCGGCGGGCGCCACCGCCGTCGGCATCGGCGGCGGCCTGCCGACCGACCCCGGCGAACTCGCCGCCGTGTTCGCCGCCGCGGCCCCGGAGCCGCGGCCGTGACCCGGCGACGGACCGCCTCGGACTACGACGTCCTGGTACTCGGCGAGGTCCTGGTCGAGATCCACGCGGGCACCACCCTGCGCGAAGCCGCCGACGGCACCTCGGCCCGCATCTCCTACTCCGGCGACGCCCTCAACGCGGCGGCCGCCGCGGCCGCCGCCGGGGCCCGTACCGCCCTGCTCGCCGTGGTCGGCGACGACGAACTCAGCGTCCCGCTGCTGCGCCGGGCCGCCGAACTCGGCGTGGACGTCTCCCACGTCCGCCGCGCCCCGCACCCCAACGGCGCCTACCTGCTCTGCGCCGACCCCGACGGCGACCGCGAGTTCGTCTACTGGCGCACCCGCAGCGCCGGCTCCACCCTCTCGCCCGGGCACGTCGCATCGTGGCGCGACCTGCTGACCCGCTGCGGGGCGCTCGTCACCAGTGGCATCACCGGCGCCCTGGCGCCGAGCAGCCGCGCCGCCGTACTGGCCGCCGCGCGCCTCGTCCACGGCGCGGGCGGGCACCTCACGTACGACCCCAACTTCCGCCCCCGCCTCACCGGCCGGGCCGAGGCCCGGGAACTGCTCACCCGGATCGCCCCGCTGACCGGACTGCTCAAGACCTCCTGCCCGGCCGACGCGCAGGCCCTCGTCGGCACGACCGACCCGGTGCGGGCCGCCGCCCGGCTGCGGGCGCTCGGCGCCCGCACGGTCGCCGTCACCGCCGGCGCGGACCGGCTCCTGCTCGACGACGGAGGCGGGGCCGCCTACCACCCGGTGCCCGTGAACCCCGCGCCCGTCGACGCTACGGGCGCGGGCGACTGCTTCACGGGCACCACCACCGCACGGCTCGTCCTCGGCGACCGCCTCACGGACGCCGTGGCCCACGGCATCGCCGCCGCCTCGCTCTCGGTGTCCGGCCGCGGCGGCACCGGCCGGGTCCCGGAGTTCAGTGAGACGGCGGCGCTGGCGGCCGCGCTCCGGGGAAGGACGGCGGGGTGAGCGGTCCGCCCGTGCCCCGGAGCTGCTCCACCGGCGGTTCCGGATCGGCCACCCAGCCCGCGGCGAGGACCAGCCGCGAGACCCGGTGGACGGCCAGGAATCCGAACGGCCGGTCGAAGGCGACCCGGGCCCTCCGGGCGCGGTACCCCGGCTGACGGGCGGCGGCGCCCGGTCTGGCGGCGACGGCGGTGACGGCGGCCGCCTCGAATCCCGCGGCGTGGAACCGGGCCGTCGCCGACTGCCGGGCCGAACTGATCGCCAGCGGTCCGGTGCTGATGCCGGGAAAGTGCCCGCGGCCGCTGTCGGTCGCGGTGCGCAGTCCGAACAGCGCCGCGTCCGCCAGCAGGTCGTGCTCCGCGGCCAGGGAGAAGGCGACCGTGGACACCGACAGCACGGGCCGCGGGCCGAACGCGTCCACCGTCCCGATCGCCAGCCCGGGGCCCGGCGTCCCGTCCGGGAGGGCGTCGCCGCGCACGGACGGGAGGTCGCCGGAGACGGCGGCGATGCCGGTCGCCAGTACCTCGGCGGCAGGCGCCGCCGGATCACCGAGGAGCAGGTGGACGTCCATGTCCATGCCCTCGGCGCCGGTGACGGTCAGGGCCGTGACCCGCCCCGCGGGGCCCCGGGTGACCCGCACCGGGTCCAGTGAGGACGTGGTGCGCACCAGCTGCCGTACACCGCGTCCCGCCCAGGGCCCCTCGGACGGGCGGCCGGGGAACTCCCGGAACGGCTCGGCCCACTTCAGCGTCAGCGCGAGCGCGGACGCGAGGACGAGACGGGTGTCGTGCCGGAGGGACACCGGCATGCGCTCGATCAGGCCGCCCGTCCGCTCCGCCGCCCACCCGTCCAGGACCCTCGTGTCCGCCTCCGGCACGCCGGTCAGGGTGCCCCGGGTGCCGGGCGGCAGCTTCGCCGACCAGCCGTCCTCCAGCGGCAGGTCGGCCGCGACCCACAGGCCGGTCGCGGTACTGAGCCCCCGTACGCCGTCCAGCGCACCGAGCAGCTCCCGCGCGGCGCCCGCCGCGTCCCCGGCGGGCGTACCCAGGGCCTGCGCCAGTTCGGTGCGGGCCGGACCGGCGGAGCCGTCCGCGAGGAGCGCGAGCAGCGGCCAGACCCCGGCCGCGGTGAAGACCGTGCCCCCGCCGGTGGCGGCCCGCGCGGCCCAACGTGCGGTGAGGTGGTTGACCGCCCGTACCGTCGAAGGCGTCTGCGTCTGCGTCATGCGGGGAGGGTACGTGGAGGGGCGCCGCCGGGCCGGACGGACGTCCACGGCCCGGCGGCGCCGGTCAGCGGCCGCGCAGGCCCCGGTCGACGGCCGTCATCAGCTCGCCGTCGGCGGTGTCCGCGTCCAGCGACCAGAACATCGCGCCGCCCAGGCCGTGTTCCCGGATGTAGCCGGTCTTGGCGCGCAGCACCTGGGGGTCGTCGTAGGTCCAGAGGGTGGAGCCGTCGAAGAGCCAGGCGTGTCCGTTGCGCCGGTCGCGGTGGACCTGGTACGCGCCGGAGTCCGCCAGCTTCTTCAGCGCCCTGTAGTCCTCGTACCCGGCGGCCCAGGTGGCGGGGGCCGGCCCGGTGGCGGGCTGGCCCATGCCGTCGCCGCCGCCGCTGACGCCGGTCCAGCCCTGCCCGTAGAACGGCATGCCCATCACGAGTTTGTGCGCGGGCGCCCCGCGTCGCTGCCAGGCCTCCACGGTGCCCTGGACGCTGAAGTCGCCCCGGGCGTACAGCGCGGACTGCTGCGCGGTCCTCGGCTCGCCCGAGACGTGGAAGTCGTAGCCCTGGAGGTTGACGAAGTCCAGGTCGCGCATGATGCGGCGGACGTCGAAGCCCGCGTCGATCTTGGCGGGGGCGGTCGGGACGAAGGCCGTCAGCTCGTACTTCGTGCCCCGCTTCTGGCTGCGCGCGTACGCGTCGAGCTGGCTGCGGAACTCCTTGACCAGTTCGGTGAAGTTGCGCTTGTCCTCGGGGCGGTAGGTGGTGTCGGTGTCGCCCGCGGAACCGGGCCACTCCCAGTCGAGGTCGATCCCGTCGAAGACGCCGGCGGCGGCTCCGGCCCCGCCCCGGGTCCCGTCCTGGGGGAGGTTGCCCTTGATGTACAGGTCGATGCAGGACGCGACGAATGCCTTGCGGGAGGCAGGGGTGAGCGCGGCGTCGGAGAAGTGCGTGGACCAGCTCCAGCCGCCCAGCGAGATCAGCACCTTGAGGCCGGGGTGCTTCGCCTTGAGCTCGCGCAGCTGGTTGAAGTTGCCGGCGAGGGGCTGGTCCCAGGTGTCGGCGACCCCGTCGACGGAGTTCGCGGCGTCGAGCGGACGGGCGTAGTCGGCCCAGGCGTCGGCCTCGCCGGGCACGTTCCCGGTGAAGCACTTGCCGTCCGCGCTGACGTTGCCGAAGGCGTAGTTGATGTGGGTGAGTCTGCCGGCGGAGCCGTTCGCGTCGAGGTCCTGGACCTGGAAGTCCCTTCCGTAGACGCCCCATTGGGTGAAGTAGCCGACCTTCTTGTACGAGCGGCCGGCTCCTCCGTGGGCGGACGCGTCCCCGTCGGCGGGGGCGAAAGCGGTCAGGAGGGAGAGGGAACAGGCGGCTACGGCCAGTCTGCCGAGCATGCTGCGGCGCATGGGCTTCCTTTGCGGATGCGAGGAGTGGGCGTGAGCGCGTGCGGCGGTGCATGCCGGAAACTATTGGTCTGGACCAGAGCGGTCAAGGGGGTGGCCGAAACCGGTCGCTCCCGAGCGGCGAGGGGGCCCGATGCCCTCGGGGACCGCCCGCGGCGGCTTCCTCCCGACCCCCTTGATCGAACTGCGGCCGCAGCGCCTCGGTAGTGTGTGCGAGTGACGCTCACCGACGACCGACAGTTCCCCGCCGCGCTCGCGGCCGCCATGGCGGCGCCTTTCGACTACGCGGAGGGCGACGGCGTCGACTTCGAGCCCTTCGAGGCCTTCCTGTCCGCCGAGGACACCACGGACTGGTTCCGGGCCTGGACCGGCAACAACGAGCTGGACGGCGGCGTCTTCCGCGTCTTCGGCCAGGACGGCACGGGCGGGTACGCGGCGTTCTGGCTCGTCCGGCCGGGGCTGGCGGTGGCGGACCAGCCGGTGGTGTTCCTCGGGTCCGAGGGGGAGACGGCCGTCGTGTCCCGCGATCTGGGCGACTTCCTGTGGCTGCTGGCCGACGGCTGCGGACCGTACGAGGCGGCCGCGCCGTACGGCGCCGCCTGGACCTCGCGCCCGGACGAGGCGCTGACGGCCGTGGCCGAGCGGTTCGCTCCCGACGCGCGCCGCACGGCGGGCGCCGTGATCGAGCTGGCGGCCGAGGAGTTCCCCGATTTCGACGACACCATCCTGGAGCTCTGCCGCTGACGCCGCGGGGCGGCCAATTCGCTGGAACCCCGGCGCGCTTGCGCACCTGGACCGAGTGAGGCCCGGTCCTGCCGTCCGACCGGGAAGCCCCGCACGCCGGCCGGCCGGCGTGCGTGCCTAAAGTTCGTGCTGTATGCAGCCAGTTGGGGAGCCCCAGGAGGACACCGACCATGCAGCCCCGTACGGCGACCGCCGCCGACATACCCGAACTGATCCGGCTCAGGGCCGCCGCGCTCGACGCCCTCGGCGTCGACCCCGGACCGGCCGACGCGCCGTGGCGGGCCATCGCCCGCGGCTGGTTCGCCGAACGGGTCGCGGGGGACCGGTCCGACTGCACCTGTCTGGTCGTCGGCGGCGGGCCCGGTGAGCCGCTGCTGGCCGCGGGCATGGCCTGGGTGACGTACCACCTGCCCGGGCCGCGGTGGCCGGACGGGCGGCGCGGCTACATCGACGGCATGGTCACGGAGGCGGCGGCCCGCGGGCAGGGCCATGCGGGACGGATCGTCGCCGGGCTGGTCGAGTGGCTGAACGGACTCGGCGTCCACTACGTCCAACTGCACGCCAGCTCCGCGGGCGAGCCCGTGTACCGTGCCGCGGGCTTCGTCCCCGCCCGGTACCCCGGGATGGACCTGATCACGACGTAGGTCGTGCCCGCCGGCCGCGCGGCCCGTCGGGCATCACCGGCGTCCCGGGCCGGTCGTTCCGGCGGTGGGCCGAGGAGGACGCGCACCTGGTCCGCTGAAGCCACGGGGACCCCCGCCGAATCCGGCCCCCACCCCACCCCACGTGGGCGTTCTGGCAGACTGGGCGCGTAACCAGGCGGTGCAGGACAGGAAACCGGTGCGATTCCGGTGCGGTCCCGCCACTGTGACCGGTCTCCCCACGCGGGAGACCGGGAGTCAGACACTGACGCACCGCCCCTGCTCCTTCACGTCGACCAGGGGACGCGGATCCCCCGGAGAGGCCCCGCCATGTCGCGTTCCCGCGCCGCCCTGCGCGCGTTCACCCCCCTCGCGCTCCTCATATCCCTGACCGGCTGCGCCGGTTCACCCGGGGCCGGCCCGGACAGTGCCACCGGCGACCCCGCCGCCGCGCCCGGTTTCCCGTACACCGTCACCAACTGCGGTGTGAGCAGCACCTACCAGGCTCCGCCGCGGCGCGCCGTCACCATGAACCAGCACTCCACCGAACTGCTGCTCGCCCTCGGCCTGGGGGACCGCATCACCGGCACCGCCTACCTCGACGACGCCGTACTGCCCGCCTACCGGCCCGCCTACGACAAGATCAAGGTGCTGGCCGAGGAATACCCCTCCAAGGAGGTCCTCCTCGGAGCCGACCCCGACTTCGTCTACGGCGGCTACGCCAGCGCCTTCGACAAGGCACAGGGCCGCGACCGCGAGGGACTCGCCCGCACCGGCATCAACTCCCGCCTCAACGTGGAGTACTGCACCGAAGGGGCCGTCGGCCTCGACCAGCTCCGGACCGAGATCACCGAGGTCGCCCGGACCTTCGGCGTGCCCGACCGCGGAACGGAGCTCATCGCGGACGAGCAGCGCCGCATCGACGCCGTGACCGCACGGGTCAAGGACCGCCCCCGGCCGACCGTCTTCGCCTACGACTCCGGCGAGGCATCCGCCTCCACCTCCGGCGGCAACGGCATAGGCAACGAGATCATCTCCCTGTCCGGCGGCACGAACGTCTTCGCCGACCTCAAAGACACCTTCGGCGACGTCGCCTGGGAGAAGGTCATCGAGCGCAAGCCCGAGGTCGTCCTCATCTACGACTACGGCGGCACCACCGTCGAGGCCAAGAAGCAGCGACTCCTGAACGACCCGGCCCTCGCCGAGGTGCCCGCCGTCAAGAACCGGCGGTTCGTCGTGCTGCCGCTCTCCTCCGTCGTCCTCGGCGTCCGGGTGGCGGACGCCGTGGAGGCGCTGGGCGGCCAGCTCCACCCGAACGCCGCGTGAGGCAGCGCACCGGGGCGGTCCTCGCGGTACTCACCGCCGCGCTCGCCGCGTCGGCCCTCGCCGGCCTGGCGCTGGGCCCCGTACGGATCGCCCCCGACCGGGTGCTCGACATCGTCCTCGGCGGTCTCGCCGGGGACCGGCCCACCGGAGCCTTCGCCTCCATCGTGTGGGACGTGCGCATGCCGCGGATCCTGCTCGGCGCCGTCGTAGGAGCGGGGCTCGCCGTGGCGGGCACCGTGCTCCAGGCCCTCGTACGCAACCAGCTCGCGGACCCCTTCCTGCTCGGGGCCTCCTCCGGCGCCTCCGCCGGAGCCGTCCTCGTGATCGTCTTCGGCTCGGCCGCCGCCGGATTCGGCATGGGCGTACCGCTGGCCGCGTTCGCCGGCTCCATGGCAGCGCTCGTCGCCGTCTACGCCATGGCACGGCGCGGCGGCACCATGACCACCGGCCGGCTGATCCTGGCCGGCGTGGCCGTCCAGTACATCCTGTCCGCCCTCACCAGCCTCGTCCTCGTCCTCGCCGCGCACCCCGACCAGATCCGCTCCGTGCTCTTCTGGACCCTCGGCGGACTCGGCGGGGCGCGCTGGGAGGAACTGGCCCTGCCCGCCGCAGCGCTGATCGTCGGAGGGGCACTGCTCCTCACCCTCGCCCGGCCGCTCGACCTGCTCCTCGCCGGGGAGGAGGGCGCGCACACCCTGGGCCTGGACACCGGACGCTTCCGCGCCGCGGTGTTCGTCCTGACCTCACTGGTCATCGGCGTGCTCGTCGCCTGCAGCGGGGCGATCGGCTTCGTCGGGCTGATGGTCCCGCACGCCGCCAGGATGGCCGTGGGCGCCGGCCACCGGGCACTGCTGCCGGTCGCCGCGCTCGGCGGTGCGGTGTTCCTGGTCCTGGCCGACCTGGTCGCCCGTACCGCCGCCGCCCCCGAGGAGATACCGGTGGGCGTGGTCACCGCCCTCGTCGGCGGGCCCTGCTTCCTCTGGATGCTGCGCCGCTCCACCCGCACCGAAGGAGTGACCGGATGACCGCGACGACCGAACCGTCCGGGTCGACCGGGCCGATCGCGCCGCCCGCGACGGCCGGCGCCTCCCGGCCGGTGGGACTCGCCGTCGAAGGCCTGAGCCACGAGACCGACGGACACACCCTCCTCCACGGGATCGACCTCACCGCCCGGCCCGGCGAGACGGTGGGGGTGGTCGGCCCCAACGGCAGCGGCAAGACCACCCTGCTGCGCTGCGTCTACGGCACCCTGCGGGCGACCGCCGGCCGGGTGCTGCTGGACGGCGCGGACGCGGACGCGCTCACCGTCAAGGAACGGGCGCGGCGCGTTGCGGTGGTGCCGCAGGACGCCACCGGCACCTTCGGGCTGACCGTCCGAGAGGTCGTCGCCATGGGGCGCAGCCCGCACAAGCGCTTCTGGCAGCAGGACGGTCCGGACGACGTACGGCGCGTCACGGGAGCCCTGGAGACCGTGGGCGCCGGCCCCTTCGCGGACCGCCGCTTCGACGAACTGTCCGGCGGCGAACGGCAACGCGTCCTGGTGGCCCGCGCCCTCGTCCAGGACCCGGGGCTGCTCGCCCTCGACGAGCCGACCAACCATCTGGACATCCGCTACCAGCTGGAGGTCCTCGGCCTGGTCCGGGCACTGCCCGCGACCAGCCTGCTCGTCCTGCACGACCTCAACCTCGCCGCCGCCTTCTGCGACCGGCTGTACGTCCTGTCGGGCGGCCGCGTCGTCGCCTCGGGGCCGCCGCGTGCGGTGCTCACCGAAGAACTGCTGGCCGAGGTCTACGGAGTGCGCGCCCGGGTCGGGATCCACCCCGACACGGGCGCGCCCAACGTCGTCTACCTGCCCGCCGTCACGGGTTCCTGATACCCGTAGGGGCGCGTGATGATCTCCATCCCGTGCCCCGCCGGGTCCGTGAAGTACACGCCGCGACCCCCGTCGTTGTGGTTGATCTCGCCGGGGATCCTGCCGTGCGGGTCGGCGAAGTACGGGACCCCCGCGGCGCGGATCCGCTCGAACGCGACGTCGAACTCTTCTTCGGAGAGGAGGAAGGCGTAGTGCTGAGGGGTGATGGACGAGGCCGGGATGGTGGCGAAGTCCAGGGTGACGCCGTTGGCGGTCTCGACGGGGACGAACGGCCCCCACTCGGGCCCGACCTCCAGGCCGAGGACGTGCGCCAGGAATGCGGCGGACTCCCGGTTGTCACGGGCGTGGACGATCGTGTGGTTCAGCTGTACGGACATGGGTGAATGCCTCCGGAAGGCACATCACGGCACCTCCATGCCTCACCCGGTCGGTGACCGGCACGCGATGCCGTGACGCCACCCTAGCGGGTGTCCTGCCGATCAGGAGTGCTGGAAGTCCCGTACACCGCCTTGACGTTGTCCTGCGCCGGGTGCGTGCGGCCGGCCGGGCCCGCCGCGAACACCCGCAGCAGGTTCTCCGTCACCCGGGTGGTCAGCGCCCCGGACCGCGCGTCCAGGCCGTGGTTGCGTCCGCTGCGGCCGTCGCCCGTCGCGTCCAGGGCCTCCACCCACCGCATGGTGCCGGTGGCGAACACGCCCGCCCCGCTCGGCACCGTGTAGTACGCGGTGTCCTGGTGGCTGGGGCGGCCCTCGCACACCACGGGGGAGTGGGCCAGGATCTCGATCGGCCTGGGCGTGGTGAAACCGGTGTTGACCTTGTCGTACTCCACGCCCACGAGGTGTTCGAAGCGGTCGCCCGCCTTCGCGCCGGTGCCCTCGAACAGCCAGTGGCCGGGGTGGGTCACCACGTACGGGGCGTCCACCGGGTAGCCGTCGTAGATCACGCCGAGCAGGGAGCTTCTCCGGGTCGGCGCCGGGCGCCGAACGGAAGTCCACGGTCGCGGGATGGCCCCGCTTGAAGCCCGGGTCCTGGGCGTAGGAGGACTTGTAGCAGACCAGGGTCCGGTCCGGCCCCAGTTCGGAGGCCTCCAGCCGGATGCGGCGGAAGCAGCAGTTGGCGCCCAGGATCGCGATGTTGGTGCCGGCGTCGCGGGCGGCCGTGAAGTGGGCGCGCTGCTCCGGCGACCAGTACTCGTCGTGCCCGAGCGAGAGCACCGCCGCGGCGCCCTCCAGCAGCCGCTTCTCCCGCGCGACGTCCGTGGTGGTCGCGTAGGCGAGGGGTATGCCGAGCCGTTCGGCGAGGGCGATCAGCGGGGCCTCGTACACCAGGAACAGGCCCGCGCCGTCGTCGTAGTCGTACGGCCGGTCGAAGGAGACGGACAGGGAGCGCGAGGCGTAGCCGCCGTTGGGGCCGTCGTAACTGCCGTAGCCGCCCCAGCGGTTGTAGGCCTGCCAGGTGGCGACCGCGTTGACGACGACGGTGCGCCCGGCCGTGGCCGCCGACCGGACGGTGACCGGCACGAAACGCTGGCCGCCCTCGCCGCCCTGCGCGTCGAGGCGCAGCAGGTAGCTGCCCTCCGGCCAGTCCTTCGTCTCCACCGTGGTGGTGCGGGCCCACCGGGTGCGGACCATCCGGGTGTCGGCGTCGACGGTGTGGTCCGGCTGCCGTACGCCCGGCAGGGCCTGCGAGCGCCACACCAGCCGGGCGCGGGCGCCGCCGTACCAGCCCATGCGGTAGGCGGAGACGGTGAACCGGGGCGCGGTCGTCGACACGTACAGTCCGAAGGACTCGCCCGGGAGCACGCTGACCCTGTCGGCGAAGCCCTCGACGGCACGGGCCGGTCCGGCCTTCGTCACCGGCCAGTCGGCATGGCCCGGACGGGCGTTCTCGGCCCGCACGTCGAAACCGTGGCCCGCGGCCGCCGACGGCTTGCCGTCCGGCGCCGGCGTCCCGTTCCGGCCGTCGGCGCCGCGGTCGCCCGCCGCGCCGGCGTCCCCCTCCGTGCAGCCGGCCACCGCCCCGAGTCCCGCGGCCGTCGCGGCGCCCGTGGCGATCGCGAGGAACCGCCGCCTGCCCGCGCCGCCGTCGCCGGCCGGCCCGGCTATGTGCTCCTGATCCATGAGGGCACGCTATGTCACCCTTCGCGGCCCGCCCCCACCGCCCCGCCCCCCTGCTGACCTGGGGCGCGGCCGGTGGGCCGGGGGCGGCGGGGCGGCGGGGGCGGGTGTCCCGCCGGCGCGGGACTACCCGAGGGGCAGCACCAGGTGGGCGGCGGAGTCGTCGGTGGAGGTGATGGTGGTGGTGCTGCCTTCGGCGCCGGCGTCGGTGTCGGCGTCGGAGTAGAGCTGGTCCCGGCTGTTCACGACCAGCATGAGCCGGTGCTCGGGGGCGATGTCGTAGCCGGCGGCCTGGAGCTGCCAGGTGGTGACGCGGTTCTCAGTGGAGGACAGGTCCCGCAGGGTGACGGGTTCGTGCGTGATGATGCGGGCCGTGTCGTCGGGGCCGACGTCGAAGAGGTAGGCCACCAGGGTCGTGGCGTCGGCGGAGCTGCGGACGGTCAGGGTGAGCTCGGGGACGCCCCGGACGCGTCGGGCCGCCTGGAGCGGGCCGCTGGTCCACACCGCGAGGTGCCGGCGGTCGAAGGCGTCGGTGGCGTACTGCTTGGGGTTGCCCTTCCACTCGGCCTGGCCGGTCGTGATGATGGCGTCCACCGCGGTGGCCGCGGTGAGCTCGCCGGCGGCGAATTCGAGCTTCCACCCCGTCTCCGGCGTCGTGCCCAGTCCGCCGTCCTGCCGGCCCGCTCCGGTGGCGGTGAGGTACCAGCGCTCGGTGGAGGTGGTGACGTCCGCCCAGGACGGCCGGGGCTCGCGGACCGCCGGTTCGGTGATGACGTTCTGACCGGTCTCCGGGTCGGCGGTGGTCCTGTACGTGAACATGATCTGGCTGTTGACCGCGGGCCAGTCGGCGACGCCGTTGTCGGCTCCGAGCACGTGGTGGTCGAGCCAG
The DNA here is from genome assembly GCF_057371075.1 of Streptomyces sp. WAC03905. NCBI lineage: Bacteria > Bacillati > Actinomycetota > Actinomycetes > Kitasatosporales > Streptomycetaceae > Streptomyces > Streptomyces sp. WAC03905. The sequence continues at coordinate 374,319 of NZ_JBXYDZ010000003.1, read as the reverse complement.
GCGAACGCCTCCTCGACGGGCAGGTTCGGTCCGCTGGAGGGGATGGTGAGGCCGGCGCCCTCGGGCGCGGCGTGGTCGCCGATCCAGAGGTTGAGGTGCTTGGGCACGGTCAGCCGCTCGAAGTGGGCGATGGCCTGATTGGCCGGGAAGAGCGTCTCGTGCCAGGTGTTGGAGAGGAAGGTGGGGATGCCGCGGACGTTGGTCTCCTCGACGTAGGAGGACGGTGAGCGCACCTTGCCCCACGCCACCACGTCGTCGAGGTTCCGGCCGGCCCGGAAGTCGTCCAGGATCTGCCGCGTCGCCGCGTCGAACTTCCGCTCCTCGGGGCCGCCCGTGAAGTCGATCAGGGACTGTACGGCCTTCAGGTGCCGCGTGTCGTTCTGGTAGAGGCTGTCGGCCAGGTCGCCCCAGGTGCTCAGGGCGACGACGGCGTCCACCCGGTCCGCCGGGTCGTTCGCGGCGACCAGCTGGCTGATGCCCGACCCGTAGGACTCGCCGAGGAACGCGACCTTGCTCGGGTTGAAGTGGCGCTGGGCGTAGTCGATGACGGCGGAGCCGTCGGTCAGGTCGGAGGGGCCGGCCACGTCGATCGTTCCCCCGGAGGTCCAGGGCGCGTCGGCGTGGCCGCCGCCCGGCAGCGGGAAGGTGAGTCCGATGCCGCGCGGGGTGTAGGCCAGCACGTGGTAGCCGCGCAGCGCCAGCTGGAGGTACGCGTACTCGAAGAGGATCCAGCCGAAGGGCGTCCAGCCCGCCGGCACGATCACCACGGGGCGGGGCTCGGACGTGTTGAGCTTGATCGTGTGCGCGGAGAGCCCGGTGCCGTCGCCGGCGGTGATGCGGGGGAAGCCGAAGGTCGCCCTCTGCCGGACCTGTTCGGTGAGCTGCTGGAGTTCGGGGGTGAGCAGCGGACTCTCGGCCGTGCCGTTCAGTGTGGCGACCAGGGCCTCTGCGACGTTGACGGCGGCCGGGTCGACGGCCGTCGGCGTGCTGTAGATGCCGTGCCCGGCGATCCGGCCCAACTGTGCGGCGGTGACGGGGGTGATCGGGTTGTCGTCGTGCGAGTGGCTCACGAAGCCGTCCTCTCGAAATCACCGACCGGGCGTCGCCGATCGGTGGCGTGGGGGGACCCGTTGTAGCCCGGCCGGACCGTTCCATGGCGCATATCAGGACATCCATGCTCTTGACGGCATCCGGCGGTTTTCACCCGTCCAGACCGTTTGAACGCACCCTGCCGTCACGTGCCACGGAGATCGGTCAGGGTCCGCCGCCCGGCGATCGGACGCGGTCCGCGACGGGTCGGGAATGATCGACCTGATCCGGCCCCAGCCGTGCCGCAGAACGGGGGAGGGGGCCTTTCGCGGCGCAGTCGGGCGTTCTAGGCTGCCCCTTTGTCGTTTCCGAACACCAACCGGTCACGGTGGAGTGCGAGATGGCGTACTGCGGCGGTGTAGATGAACGATTCCGCACAGGTGGGCCCGGGGAATGACGGACGCCCTCTGCCCGCTCGGTCCGCTGACGGTCCGCGCGGGGGTACGCCGCTCAGGGGTACGTGCGTTCCACGGTGGAGAACACCCGCACCAGCGCGGGTGCCGCAGGAGCCGACGCGAAGCCGAAGCGCACGGGCGGGTCGACGGCAGCCAGCCCTCCGAGGTCGGTCCCGCCGAGCGCGGCCCGGGCGGTGGTGACCGGCCACAGGCCTGCCGCCGCGTACCACTGGCGGCATCCGGGCCGCGAGCTGCCCCGGGTACGTACGCCGACCATCAGGCGGGAGGGCAGGTCGGTCACGGCCGCCCAGACCGGCCGACGGGCGAGGGGCCGGGGGACGGCCCGCAGGGCCAGGCCGAGGGCGCCCTGACGGCCGACCAGGAACCGCAGTTCCAGAGGGCCCGCCGTGACGTGCCAGGCGTCCTCGTGGACCCGTACCGACACCGGATCCGTCCGGACCTCGTCGAAGTGGTAGACACCGGCGATGTACTCGGCCGTCCGGGTGGTGGGGGCGATCAGCGTGCGCCGGCCGTCGGCCCGCTCCAGCATCACGTCACTGAAGGCCCCGAAGGGCGAGCGGGGCCAGTGGCCCACCACCACGCGCGTGCCGGAGCCCGTGCCGACGGCGGCGATCCAGCCGTCGAAGGTCAGCCGTTCGCGTTCCACGCCCCGCGCGTACCCCGCGCCGCGCCCGCGCATGCCCGGTGCCCGTCAGCGGGGCGGTTCGCACCGCCGGGGAAGGGTCACGGTCCCGGGCCGGTGCTCGAAGGTGTCCATGACCAGCCATTCGTCCAGGGCGGGGTCGTAGAGGTTCTGGACACCGAACTGCAACACCTGCCAGAAGGTGCCCCGGTCCTTCTCGTCGACGTAGATGTCACCCAGAGCGAGCGGCACCCGCGGGTGGTTCCCGGGCGGCAGGTCCGGGAAGACCACGCCCACCCTCCAGTGGTTCACCTGCCGCTGCGGAGTGCGCCGCAGCGTCTCGCGCCCGACGAACCGGGCGCTCTCGAAGCCCTGGTTCAGCGTCTCCAGGCTGAAGCCCGGGATGCGCGAGCAGGGGTGCTCGGTCAGACCGGGCCACTTGTAGGTCAGCGTGTAGAGCGTGCCGCGGTGGATCAGGTTGGTGAACCAGATCGGGTGCTGCGGCCCGCCCGCGGTCATCTGGCTGTCGCCGTCCCTCCCCTCCCAGGTGAACGGCACCGTGATGTCCAGGTCCCGGACGATGTACGAGCCCTTGCCGCGGAAGTCACGGGGGAGGCGGGGCGGAGGAGGCGCCGGGGAGACGTCCTGGCGCCCGGCCGGAGTGCGGGAGAGGGCCGCGGTCATGTCGCGGGCCACGGCCGAGGTGAGGGGTCCGCTCACGGTCAGGGGCCCGCTTCCGGTCAGGGCTCCGCTTCCGGTCAGGGGTCCGCCGGTCAGCGGCCCACTACTGGTCAGGAGCCCGCTCACGGTCAGGGGCCGGGCGGCGGCCGGGGACGGAGCTGCGAGGACGAGGGCGGCCACCGCGGCGAGAGCCGCCGGTACGGCCCTCCTGGATACGCCTTTCCCACCCATGGTCTCCCCGGCTGTCGCGTCGGGCGCCGTCACGGCGCAGCGGACAAATGCGGTAATGCTGGGACACCGTCCCCGCAATCACCCGATCCGAAACCGACCCGTCGTCACTCGGGGTGCGCCACCGCGGCCTTCTGCAGTTCCACCGCCGCCAGCAGGCTCAGCCTCGGCTCCACCCGGCGCAGCGCCTTCACGGCGGCGACCGAGTCGACGTCCCCCGTGAAACCGGCCTCGGCCAGCCGCGAGCGGACCCAGTCGGCGCGCAGTCGGCCGTCGTCGGCGCCGACGGTCGCCTCGGCGATCGCGACCGCGCGCTCCAGCCCCGCGCGCTCCTCGGGGGAGGCCGCCTCCAGGGCCCGGCGCAAGGAGGCCGCCACGGTGTCCGCGTCACGGATGGGCAGGACGAAGGTGTGCTTGGTGTCCGTTCCCAGGAATTTCCACATGCCGATCATCGTGGCTGTCGAGTTCCGCGCACGGCAAGGAACGTGAGGAGCAGCACAGGTCCGGGGCCGGCCCGGCCCCCGCCGTCAGAGCTCGGCCGCCCCTTCCGGCGCGGCGTCCTCGGCCTCCCAGCGCAGCAGGTCGCCCGGCTGGCATTCCAGTACCTCGCAGAGCGCGGCGAGCGTCGCGAAGCGCACCGCCTTGGCGCGGCCGTTCTTGAGCACGGCCAGATTCGCCGGGGTGATCCCCACCCGTTCCGCCAGCTCACCCACGGACATCTTCCGCCTGGCCAGCATCACGTCGATGTCGACGGCGATGGGCATCAGATCACCTCGTCCAGCTCGGCCCGCATCCGCGCCGCTTCGCCGTCTCGCGCGACGGCCTGGGTGAGCAGCATCCGCAGCACCAGCACGACGAGTGCGACGCCCAGGATGGCCAGGCCGATCCCGGCCATGATCACGGTGACACCCGGGTCCTCCCGCTGGCCCGGGGCATTGACGGCCGTGACCGCGAACCACAGCAGGGCGGCCGCCACGATCGCCCGGATCACGCCGTTCACGTACCGGAACGCGGCGTGGGAGAACACGGTGCCGCGCCGCACCATCGTCACCAGCCGCCATACGCAGACCAGGGCGACCTGGGCCGTGACCATGCCCAGGATCGTGATCACCCGCATGGGTGTGAGGGGAAGCGACCCGTCCTCCGGATCGTTCCCCAACGCCCAGACCATCGCTGCCTGTACGAACACGGTGCCGGTGAGCACCACCGCGAGCACGGCGCGCAGTGCGTGCACGGTCCATTTCCCCATGACCCATCCCTCCATCGACTTGCGATGGAAATCTATCGAATCTCGATAGGCTGAGCAAGGGCTCGGAACGCCGGGACGACAGGACGGTCGCACAGGGCCCGCCAGGGCGACCGTGCCGCGTGGGCGTCGCTGTGATCCGCTTAGCATGTTCTTGTCATGGTCAAAGTGAGGGTGCTCGGCCCGTTCCGGGTGGAAGTCGACGGCCGCGCGGTCGGCACGGGCGGTCGCCTCGCCCGGATGGTCCTGGTCCAACTCCTGCTCGCCCGCGGGGCCGTCGTGCCCACCGAGCGGATCGTCGAGCGGCTGTGGCCCACGGGTACCCCGGCGAGCGCGCAGGCGTCGCTCCACGCCTACATCGCACGCCTGCGCCGTGTCCTCGAACCGGGGCGTGCCCCGCGCACGCCCGCCCGCCTGCTGGTCAGCGCTCCCTACGGCTACGCCCTCCATCTGGAGCAGGACGCCGTGGACGCCTGGCTCTTCGAACGCCGGGTGGCGGCCTTCCCGACGTCGCAGTCCTCCCCCGGCACGGCCGCCGAGGATCTGGCAGCGGCGCTCGATACCTGGGGCGGGCAGCCGTACGCGGAGTTCTCCGACGAGCCGTGGACTGCGGGGGAGCGGGCCCGGCTGGAGGAGGTGCGCCGCACCGCCCGCGAACGGCTCGCCGCGGCGCGGCTGGCCGCCGGTCAGGCCGCGCAGGCCCTCGCCGACGCCGGGGCGCTCACCGGGGAGCAGCCGTTGCACGAAGAGGGCTGGCGGCTTCTGGCCCTGGCGCTGTGGGCCCGCGACCGACAGGGGGACGCGCTGGCCGCGCTGCGGCGGGCCCGGCACGTCCTCGACGAGGAACTCGGCGTGGAACCCGGTCCTGCCCTGCTGGAGTTGGAGCACGCGCTGCTGCACCAGCGCCTGGACGTACTCCGCGCGGCGACCGGTGTCCCGGCCCCGGCACCGGCCCCGGTCATGACAGCGGTCACGACAGCGGTCGGCACCCCGCTCACGACAGCGGTCACCGCAGCGGTCGGCACCCCGGTCACGACAGCGGTCACGGCAGCGGTCGGCACCCCGGTCACGGCGACGGTGTTCACGGCCGACCGGCTCCTGGGCCGTGACGAGGAGCTGGCCGCCCTCGCCGGCGCCGCCGACCGCGCGCTGGGGGGCCGGGCGCAGGTGGTCGTGGTCAGCGGCGAGGCCGGCATCGGCAAGTCGAGCCTGCTGGAGACCGCCGTCGGCCAACTCCCCGCCCAGGGCTGGCTGGTCGGGTCGGGGCACTGCCCCGAGACCGACGGCGCCCCACCCGGCCGCGCCTGGTTCGACATGCTGCCGGGACTCGCGGAGGCCGCCCCGCCCGGCCCGCACGCCGCGGAACTCGCGCCCCTCCTGGCGCCCGGCACCGGGGGCGACTCCGGGCTGCCGGACGGCAGCCCGGCCGGACGCTTCCGTCTGCACAGGGCACTGATCGGCTGGCTGCGCGACGCGGCCCTGCGCGGGCCGCTCGCGATCGTCCTGGACGACCTGCACCGGGGCGACCGCGAGAGCCTGGAGCTGTTCCTGCTCTGCGCCGAGCAACTGCGTGACGTATCGCTGCTGCTGGTGGGTTCGTACCGCACGGGTGAGGGCGATCTGACCGGTGCCCTGGCACGGCTCGCCGCCTGCTCACCGGTACGGCTGACCCTGGGCGGGCTGTCGGCGGCCCAGGCCAAGGAGCTGCTGCGGCGCGGCGCGGCCGGCATGAGCGACCATGCCGCCGTGGCCCTTGCCGAACGGGCCGGAGGCAACCCGTTCTACCTGCGGGAGAGTTCGCTCCTGCTGGCGGGCGAGGGCGAGCAGCAGGCACTCGCACGCGTCCCGCAAGGCGTCCGGGACGTGCTGCGCCGACGCCTGGCCCTGCTCGCCCCGGGTGCCGCGGCCGGCCTGCGCCTGGCAGCCGTCGCCGGACGCGAGACGTCCGTGGCCCTCCTCGCCCACGCCGCGGACGGTGACGCCGAACAGCTCCTCGACGCCCTGGACGCCGGAGTCACCGCCGGGCTGCTCACCGAACCGCGCCCGGGCACGGTCCGCTTCACCCACGCCCTGGTGCGCGACGCGCTGGAAGGCGACCTCACGCGGCTGCGGCTGGCCCGGATGCACTCCCGCCTGGGCCGGAGCCTGATCGCCCTCGGCTCCGACGACGTCGCCGCCACGGCCCACCACCTGCTGAAGGCGGCCTCGGTGGTGACCGCCGATGCCGCTCCCGCGGTCCACCACGCCCGGCTCGCGTGCGAGCAGGCGGTGCGCCGCTACGCCCCGCAGAACGCCGAAGCCCTCCTCAACGCGGCCCTCGGTCTCCTCACCGACCGGCCGGGCGCGTTCGCCGGGCAGGACCACGCCCTGCTGCGGGTGACGCTGCTGGGTCAGCTGGTGGACTGCCGGATCCGGATGGGGGCCGTGGTGCCCGCCCGTGAGGCGCAGGAACAAGCCGTACGGGTGGCCCGGGCACAGGGCCGGGCCGACCTGCTGACCGCCGCCTACACCACCTGGACCGAACCGACGCCCTGGCGCGTCCGACCGTACGCGGAGTCCGACCCGGAGGCCGTCGAGGAACTCGGGCGGCTGCTGGAGGACCCCGGCCTGTCCGACCGGCAGCGGTGCCTGCTGCTCGACCAGTTGTCGGACGCGCTCGACGACACCGATCCGCGTGCCGTGGCCGTGGGACGCCGGGCCGTGGAAGTCGCCCGGAGCGCGGGCGATCCCCGGCTGCTGGGCCTGGCCGTCACCTCCCTGCTGCGCAAGGTCGACTGCGAACTCGACCCCGACGTCTACCGGGAGCTCCACCGGGTACTCGCCGACGTGGCCGCCGCCCACGACAGCCCCGAGTACGCGTGGATGAGTTCCTACATCGCCGCCCGGACAGCGGCCGGCCGCAACGACCCGGAGGAGATGGAGCGTTGCCTGGTACGCGCGGACGAGATCGCCCGTACGTACGAACTCCAGGGTGCGTTCGCGGTGGCCAGGCTCCGACGCCCCATGCTCGCCATGGCCCGGGGCCGTTTCGACGAGGCCGAACAGGACCTGGGTACGGCCGTGGCCGAGCTGCGGGAACGCGGAGCGGTGGACCTCAGCGGGCTGGCCGCTCTGAGCCTCGGGTGCATCCGCCTGCAGCAGGGCCGCCTCGCCGAGATGCTGCCGGTCCTGCTCATGGTGTGGGAGCGCTACCAGCCGTACAACGAAGCCCTCGCGGCGCTCGCGCTGCTGGCCGCCGGGCGCGCCGACGAGGCCAGGGCAGTCTTCGCCCAGCGCGTGGCGCACCGCCGCGACTTCGCGTACCCCATCCTGGCCGGGCTGCGGGGCGTGGCCGCCGTGACCTTCGGGGACCGGGAGGCCGCCGCCGAAGTGTACGAGGACCTGCTGCCCCTGCGCGGACTGGCGGGCGGGGCGAGCAGCCTCAGCGTGGTCTACCGGCCCGTCGCGCAGACCCTGGGCGAACTCGCCCGCTTCCTGGACCGCCCGGAACAGGCCCGGCAGCACTTCCAGGAGGCCGGGCGGGTGGCGGCCGCCTGGGACTCGCCCCACTGGGCGGCCGCGGCGACCGCCGCCCTGGCCGAACTCCCTGCTGCACCCGCCCCCGTGACCACCCCCTAGATGAGTGAGTCCGATGTTCGTGCTGGTCGCGACCATGGCAAAGGGCGCCCGTTGGTCAGTGTGTGAAGACAAACCTGGACGCCCTTCTGGCGGCACTGTACGTGTTCATCGACGACCATGTGGCGCCTTGTCGCCGGATCGGGCGACCCCCGAAACTCACGGACGCCGAACTGCTGTGCCTGGCCGTCGCCCAGGTTCTGCTTGGCTTCCCCTCGGCCCGGCACTGGATCCGCTTCGCCCATGCCCGCCTGGGGCACCTGTTCCGCTATCTGCCCCAGCAGTCCGCCTACAACAAGCGCCTCAACGCCGCCGGTCCGCTGATCAGCCAGGTGATCGAGGCGCTGGCCCGGCAGGTGCCGACCTGGCACGACGATCTGCGGCTGATCGACTCCACCCCGCTGCCCTGCGCGGCCTCCCGCGAGACCGTCAAACGCTCCGAAGTGGCCGGGCACTGCGGCTACGGCTTCTGCCGCAGCCACTCGTGCTTCTTCTGGGGATTCCGGCTCTACCTGGTCACCACCGCCGAGGGCATGCCCGTCACCTGGTGCCTGGCCAACCCGAGGACCGGCGAGCGGGAGGTGATGGCCGCGCTGCTCGAACGCGACCACCGCCTGGTCCGCCGAGGGCAGGTGATCCTCGCCGACAAAGGCTTCGCGGGGAAGGAATTCGAGACCTTCGTCAGCGAGCGCCTCGGCGCCCATCTCGTGCGCCCGGACCGGGAGGACGAACCGGTCCGGCACGGCAAGATCGCCCGGGTCCGGCAGTGGATCGAGGCTGTCATCGACACCCTCAAAGGCCAGCTCAGCCTCGAACAACACGGCGCCAGGACCCCGGCCGGAGTCTTCGCCCGCACCGGACAACGACTCCTCGCCCTCGCCGTCGGCATCTGGCACAACTGGACCACCGGCGCCGCAGTCAAACGCTCACTGATCGCCTACGACCACTAAGAACATCGGACTCACTCATCTAGGGGGTGTCGGACAGCTCGGCCATGAAGGCAGCGGCCAGGTCGAGGTACTCCTCGGGTGAGTCCGTCGCCAACTGGAGGTCCACGAGCACCTCGTCGGCGCCGGTGCCGGTGGCGCACATCGCCCTGAGGTGGTCGCAGAGCTGGCGCACGGTCCCGCGGTGGTGCACCTCCGCGGGGTCGGCCCCGGCCGCCGTGACCTCCGGGTTCACCCGGAACACCCTGCGCAGTGCCGCGGGGTCGCGGCCGGCGCGCTCTGCGGCCTCCGCGGCGACCGCCCACAGTCCCTGCACGTAGGGCAGCGGCATCGAGGCCCCCAGCCAGCCGTCCGCGCGCCGGCCGACGCGCTCCAGCGCGGGCGGGGTGAACCCGCCGAGCAGGACCGGGGGTCGCGGGCCCTGGACGGGCTTGGGCAGGACGGTCGACCCGGGGATCGTCCACAGGGGACCGGTGTGGACCACGGGGTCGCCCTGCCAGACGGCGTCGAGGACGTCGAGGGTCTCCTCCAGCCGTGCCCCACGCCCCTGCCAGGGCACCCCGGCGGCCTCGTACTCCTCCCGCATCCAGCCCAGCCCGATGCCGACGTCGAGCCTGCCGTGGCTGATCAGGTCGAGGGTGGTCAAGGCCCGGGCGAGCACGACGGGTGGCTGCCAGAGGGCGTTGAGCGTACTGCTGCCGAGCCGGACCCGTTCGGTGGCGGAGGCCGCCACGGCCAGCGCGAGCACCGGGTCGAGATGGGTGCCGTAGCGGACGGGCATCGGCTTCCCGCCGGGGTAGCCCTCGGCGGGGGTCAGCGGTGCCAGCAGCCGGTCGGCCACCCACAGGCTGTCGCAGCCCAGGGCCTCCAGGGCCGTGCACATCGCGGCGGAGCGGTCGGGATCGGCGAACGGGCCGAACTGGGGGACGGAGAAACCGATGCGCATCGGCGGTACTTCCTCGGTGGGTACGGGTGCGTACGGGTGCGTACGGGTGGGGCAGGACGGGGGCGGGGAGGGGGAGTGCGGCACGTCAGACGGCGGTGCGCCGACCGCGGACCCGCTCGGTCTCACGGCGGTACTGCCGCTGCCCGAGCAGCTTCCACATCACCCGGGCCGGTACGGGCAGCCGTGCCATGAACTCCCGGCGCTCCTCGGGCGAGGTGTCCTCCAGGATGGCGCCGAGGGCGATCATCAGCCGGTTGCGGGGGGTCTCCGCCAGGCCCCGCTCACCCACCGCGTGCCACTGCTCCTCGTTCACATGGAGTGCGACCAGCGGCATGACATGCCGCTCCTCCTCGTCGAGATGGGCGCACAGCTGCCGGTGGTGCCGGCGCAGCGCCTCGGCGAGCTCGTCGCGGTCCTCACGGTAGGCCCGTGCCTGCCAGCGGTCCATGTGCCGCTGCACCTCGGCGATCCCCTCGTCGAGTTCGCGGTGCTGCGTCTCCATCGCCAGGACCTGCTCGGCATCGAGATCCAGGTGGGGCAGCAGGACCGGCCAGAGCATCTCGTCCTCACCGGTGTGGTGGGCGTGCAGGCCGATGGCGTACAGCCGCCAGTGCTCGGCGAGAATCCCGGCGCGGGCGGTGTCGCCGGGAGGCGCGTCCTGGACGAGTTCGGTCAGCAGGCGCGATTCTCGGCGGAACACCTGGTGGATCATCGCCATCTCGCGGGTGTAGGGGTGGACGGGGGAGTCGGACGTGTTGCGCGAAGTCATGACCCCAGTCTTCGGGCCCCCCTTGCAGGCCCCTTGCAGACGACTTGCCGCCGGTACGGCACGGGGCGCCCCGTGCGCCGACACGCCTGAGGCAGGTGTCGGTGAACGGGGCGCCCCGGTGGTGGCGCCGGCCGTCAGTTGTTGGAACCGACGGTGTTGTCGTGACCGGCGGCGAAGATGTCGTCCCCGGCGACCTGGGACCAGTCGCCGAAGACGAACGTGAACGAGGGCTGGGGCTGGTAGTTCACGGTCACGTCGGCGCTCGCGACACCGGCGGTGCCGAAGACGACGGCGCCGGCGGCCAGGGCGGTCAGAAGGAAACGCATGCTGCACCTCTCTGCGGAAGGGCAATGGCACGCCCAAGTTAAAGAATCCGGCGCGTCCGACCGGTCCTGACCTGCCGGTGCGGGCCGAGTCTCATCCGATCGGCGGCCTTGGCCCGGTGACGCCCGGGTGGCCTTCCTCGGCGACGCGCTCGCTGTGACGTCCGGTCTGCGCGTGCCGACCCGGGCGGGCCGGGCGCGGCCGGTCCGGTCGGCAGCGGGCTGATGGTCCGCCCCGGCCTCTTCTCGCCGCTCGCCCAGGCCGAGAGCGCGCTGGTCGCGCTCCTCATGGTCAACGGCGCCCGGGCCGGCGTGCTCACCCGGCGGCTGTCCCCCCCCCGGCGCCCCGAGCCGCAGGATCTTCGTACGGGGCGGTACCACCGGCCTCGTCCCGCCGGTGTGCTGGTGGGACTCGGTGGGCGTGGGGTCATCGACACCAGCACCCGAGCCGCACGGTACGTACGGCCCGGTGCGGCGCGCACCCTTCGCGGATCAGCGCCCCGGTTGCACCTGCTGCAGGCGGGACACCGCCTGCTCCTGGCCGTTCGTGCCCTCACGGATGGTCTGCGCCCGGTCCATGACCGCCCAGCCCGCCCTGCCGTCCGCGTGCACCTCGTCGCGCGCGTCGCGGACGCCGTAGTGCCGGTAGAGCTGCGACTCCTCCGCCACGGTCAGGACGCTCCCGCAGTCCAGGGCCGCGCACGGCGCCCGCTCGATCATCGCCACCGGGTACGGGACGACCAGACGGCCGTTCTGCAGATCCGCCTCGCGCAACGGGACGAACACCCCGCCCAGGCCGGACGCCCGGTCGATGATCCGCACCCACTCGGGCCTGCCGGTGGTGTCGTCCACCAGGAGGTACTCCACCAGACCCAGGCGCTGCCCCTGGTCCGTGAACGCCGTGCAGCCTTCCATGGCCGCCACTTGCTCCTGCGTGATCACTGATGCTCCTTAACCCTGCCGCGCGCTCTGTCGTCCCTCGGCTACCCACCCGCGCCGAACCGAAGCGCCGCGGTGGGCGCGCGCCTCGGAGGAGGCGGACACGCGACCGGGCCCCGACCCGGGGGAGAGGTCGGGGCCCGGTCGACGCGGCGGTTCCGCGTCGCGCGCCCACCGCGGACGGCGCCCACCGCGGACGGCCGTCCCCGCGGTCCGTGGTCAGGGGCGGAACACGTCCTTGACGTCTTCCTTGGCGTGGCGGGCCTTGCCCCTGGCCTGCTCGGCCTCGCCCTCGGCGGTCATCCGCTCGTTGCCCACGGCGCGGCCCAGGGCCTCCTTGGCCTTGCCCTTCGCCTGCTCGGCGTGCGCCTTGCTCTTCTCCGTGCCCGACATCGGGGACCTCCTCGTGGTCGTACCGGCTTGGTCGTGACCGCTCTCCTGCTCCCGATCCCCGCCCGCAAACGTCACCGCCTCGGCTGCGTCCGGCAGGCGCCCGGGCGAGGACGGCCTCTGGATGACGTGATCAGCGAGAACTGCTGAGCCTGCCGTCGGACCAGCAGCAGGGCTCCCGGCCCCGACCCCGACCCCGGCCCCGGCGTCCGCGTCAGGCGGGGTGCGGCGGGCGGCGCGGGGCGGCGGGCCGGGCGCAGCCGACACAGGTGGTGGCCGCCGGCCGGATCTCCAGGCGTTCGGGCGCGATGACGCCGCCGCAGGCTTCGCACCGCCCGTACTCTCCTCGTTCGAGCCGTTGCAGCGCCTGGTCCAGTTCCTCCAGGTGCTCGCGCGCCTGCGCCATCAGGGAGGCCACGTGCGCCCGCTCGAAGGCGGTGGTCCCGCCTTCGGGGTCGTGCTCGTCGTCGACCGCGACCAGGGCGTTGGCCGCGACGATCCCGTCGAAGTCGCGGGCCAACGCAGCCGCCCGCGCCACGGTGTCCGCGCGGTCGGCCGCGAGCCGGGCGCGCACCGTCGAGGAGTCGGCCGGTTCGGGCCCGCCCTGGTCGTGCCGGGACACCTCACTCATGCTCCGACAACGCCGACCCGCGGCCCCCGATTCCCCGGCCCCCTCCGTACCGGCCGTGCCTGCGGTACCGCCGCCCGCAGGTCCGAGCGCGGTGCCCGGGGACCCCGGCAGCACGCGTACGGCGGAACTCGCCGCGAGGGCCCGGGGCAGCGCCGCACCGGGTGCCGAACGCCGGAAAGGGGCGAACGGCCGTCGGGGCTCCCGCACCCAGGGGGATCAGCGCACCGAACGCGATGACGATGCCGACCGTCGTGGGCCACGTCCGCCACCGGCCGAGGGGGCCGGTACAGACCGAGCCCAGCACTGCGCCGATGCCGGAGGCCGTCGCAGGGCCGAAGAGGAGGAGGAACGCGAAGCTCAGGGCGAGGAGTCCGGCCAGCGCGGGGACGTGCCGGATCACCGTGAACGTCCACGGCCAGTACCGCCGCCGGGGCGCCGAACGCGACGAGCAGGGTCGCCGGCGGAGGTCCCACCACCGTGGCGATCGACCCCACGCCCGACAGCACCGCGTTCCGGCCCCGGGCAGGGGTCCGGTCCTGGGTCGATGGGGAACGCCGAGGGGGGCCACAGCCGTGTGGCTGTGGCCCCCCTCGGGGTTGCCGCGGCGGGAAGCCGGGGTGTCGGTCAGGCGTGGCGGTGGTGGTGCTTGTTGCCGGTGACCAGGCGGTAGACGGCGAGGAGGATGACGGAGCCGACGATGGCCGCGATCCAGGTGGAGAGGTCGAAGAAGCCGTCGATGGAGTCGACGCCGAATATGACCTTGCCGAGCCAGCCGCCGAGCAGGCCGCCCGCGATGCCGATCAGCATCGTGATGATGATGCCACCGGGGTCCTTCCCCGGCATGAGTGCCTTGGCGATGAAGCCCGCGAGCAGTCCGATGAGGATCCAGGCAATGATGCCCATGCGCTTCTCCAACCTCGTGAAATGATCCGGTGTTGACGCTCGTCTTCACCGATACGCGGTTTCCAAACGTCCGGCGGCCGGAGTGAATCAGAGCGGACCGGTCCGGGCTGGCAGGATGCGGTGGGGGACTGGCTCCCCCGATCGTGCAACCGTCGAGTCGGAGGAACGAAAACGCATGCGTTATCTGCCGCTGGGAAGTTCAGGTCTGCTGGTCTCCGCCGTCGGCCTCGGCTGCAACAACTTCGGCAGCAGGCTTGACGCCCAGGCCACTCGGGCCGTCGTCGACGCCGCCCTGGAGGCGGGCGTCACCCTGCTCGACACCGCCGACATCTACGGCGGCGGGGGCGGTTCCGAGCGGCACCTCGGGCAGGCCCTGAAGGGCCGGCGCGACCAGGTCGTCCTCGCCACCAAGTTCGGCTACGACGGCGTCGACATGAAGTACGGTCCCGCCGCCGGGTCCCGCGGCAGCCGCGCCTACGTCCGGCGCGCCGTCGAGGAGTCCCTGCGCCGCCTCGAAACCGACCACATCGACCTGCTCCAGCTGCACAGCCCCGACCCGGCCACGCCCGTCGCCGAGACGCTGGCCGCGCTCACCGAGCTCGTCGCCGAGGGCAAGGTGCGCTACGTCGGCCACTCCAACTTCACCGGGTGGCAGCTCGCCGAAGCCGCCCACGTCGCCCGCGAGACGGGCTCCGTCCCCTTCGTGTCGGCGCAGAACGAATGGTCACTGCTGGAGCGGTCGGCCGAGCGCGAACTGGTGCCGGCCGCCCGGCACTACGGCGTCGGCGTGCTCCCGTACTTCCCGCTCGCCAACGGCCTGCTGACCGGCAAGATCCGTCGCGGCGTGCCCGTCCCGGCCGGCTCCCGCCTGGAGGACCGGGCGTCCTACCTCACCGAGGAGCGCCTCGACGTGGTCGAGGCGCTGGCCGCGATCGCGGAGAAGCACGACCGGACCGTCCTCGAACTCGCCATCGGCTGGCTCTCCGCCCGGCCCGGCTGCGCCTCCGTCATCGCGGGCGCCACCTCCGCCGAGCAGATCCGCGCCAACGCCGCCGCCGGCGAACACCCGCTGGACGCGGACCTGCTCGCCGAGATCGATGCGATCGCACCGGGCGTCCCCGCCTGACGGACATCACCGCCCGGGGACGCGTGTGCCCCACACCCCGCGGGGGTGTGGGGCACACGCAACACCCGCCCGGTCAGGACACGATGTCCTTGCGGGCGAAGCCGCGGAAGGCCAGGGCGAACAGCACCAGCGCGTACGACACCGACACCACCGCCCCCTTCACCATCCCGCCCCACTCCAGTTGCGGCTGCAGGGCGTCCGCCCACGCGAACTGCCAGTGCGCCGGCAGGAACTCCCGCCAGGAGCCGAGCGCCGTCACCGCGTCCAGGACGTTGCCGACGATCGTCAGCCCGACCGCGCCGCCCACCGCGCCCAGCGGCGCGTCCGTCCGCGTGGACAGCCAGAACGCCAGCCCCGCCGTCACCAGCTGCGAGACGAAGACGAAGGCCACCGCCAGCGCGAGCCGCGGCACCGTGTCCCCGGCCGCGAGCGCGCCTCCCGCGGGCAGCTTGAGCGGCCCCCACCCGTACGCGGCCGTGCCCGCCGCCAGCGCCACCACCGGCAGCAGCACGATCGCCGCCAGGCTGAAGCCCAGCGCCACCACCAGCTTGCTCCACAGCAGCCGCGCCCTCGGCACCGGCGACGCCAGCAGGTAGCGCAGCGAGGACCAGCTCGCCTCCGAGGCCACGGTGTCCCCGCAGAACAGCGCCACCGGCACCACCAGCAGGAAACCGGCCGACACGAACAGACAGGTCGCGGCGAAGTTCGCGCCCGAGGCCGTGGCCGTGTCGATCAGGGTGATCCGGCCGTTCCCGCCGCCCCTGCTGTCCGGCCCGCCCCCCACCGCGAACGCGATGATCATGATGAAGGGCAGTGCGGCCAGCACCCCGCCCATCACCAGCGTCCGGCGCCGGCGCCACTGCCGCAGCGCCTCCACGCGCAGCGGCAGGGTACGGCCCGCCCGGTAGCCCGGTGCCGTTTCCGCAGCCGCCTCCCGCGCCGTCGTCGCCGTACTCATGCCGGACCTCCGATCAGGGTGAGGAACGCGTCCTCGAGTCTGCGGTGCGGCCCCACTGCGGTCACCGGCACCTCCAGCCGCACGAGTTCGGCGATCAGCCAGGCGGCCGTCGCGCCTTCGAGGCGTACGAGCAGCCCGTCGTCCGCGGCCACCACGGACCCCACCCCTTCCAGCGCCGCCACCTTGCCGACGGCCACCTCGTCCGCCGGCCCGGCCAGCGTCACCAGCAGGGTGTCCCCGCCACCGGTGATCTCGGCGACCTCGCCCGCCGCCACCCGCTGCCCGCGGTCCATGACCACCAGGTGCGTGCAGGACTGCTCGACCTCCGACAGCAGGTGGCTGGAAACGATGACGGTCCGCCCCCCGGCCGCGTAGCGGATCATCACGTCCCGCATCTCGCGGATCTGCGGCGGGTCCAGACCGTTCGTCGGCTCGTCCAGGATCAGCAGGTCCGGCATCCCCAGCATCGCCTGCGCGATCGCGAGCCGCTGGCGCATGCCCTGCGAGTACGTCCGCACCGCGCGCTCCAGCGCGTCGCCGAGCCCCGCGATCTCCAGGGCCTCCGCCATGTGGGAGTCCTCGGCCGGGCGACCGGTGGCCTGCCAGTACAGCTCCAGGTTGGCGCGGCCCGTCAGGTGCGGCAGGAAACCCGCGCCCTCCACGAACGCCCCGACCCGCGACAGGACCGGTGCCCCGGCCCGCACCGCGTGCCCGAACACCCGGATCTCCCCGGCGTCCGGCGAGATCAGCCCCATCAGCATGCGCAGCGTGGTGGTCTTGCCCGCGCCGTTGGGCCCGAGCAGCCCCAGCACCTGGCCCTTCTCCACCCGGAAGGACAGGTCCCGCACCGCGTACCGGTCCTGCGCCTTCGCGTACCGCTTCGTCAGGCCCGTGATCTCCAGCGGTACGTCGGCCAGCGCGGGGTCCGGCCGCGGTACGCCGGCCCGCGCGCCGCCCGCGCCGCGCCCGCGCAGACCCAGCAGGGCCGCCGCGAGCGCCGCCGCGCCCAGCGGCAGGCCCCAGGTCCAGGCGGGCAGGCCCGCCGTGGCGGTCCGTACCCGCGGGGCGACGGGCACGGCCAGGGGGCCCTGCACCGCGACCGTGTAGGCGGCCGGCGCGGCGGGGCTCGCGTACCCCAGGTCGGTGGCGGCGACCACGAGACGCAACCGGTGTCCTGCATCGAAGGAGTGGTCGATCGCGGGCAGTCGCAGCCGTACGGTCGCACCCTGCTGCGCGTTCTCCACCCGCAGCGGGGCGACCAGCTGGGAGGGCAGCACCTGCTGCCGCCCGTCCGGCCCCACGTCGTACACCTTGCCGAACAGGACGGCCGAACCGTCCGCAGCCGTCGACCTCACCTTCAGGGTTACGGTCGGGGCCCCGGTGATCTGCAGGTCGCCGGTCAGCGGTGCCGACTCGAAGCGGGCGTTCTGCCCGGGGAAGTCCAGCGACAGCCCGGCACCGAAGGAGGCCAGCTGCCCGCCGACACCGGGCAGGGAGGACAGCGCGGGGGGCGCGCCGCCCGCCGGGTTGACGAAGGTCTGCTCGCGTCCGGTCAGGACGAACTCCTTCGGTCCGGCAGCCAGCCCGGGGTAGCGTTCGCCGCGCGCGCCGCGCAGTATCACCTCGCCGTCGGTGGAGTCGATCCCGCCGGAGCGCGAGACCCGGAACGTCGGTCCGGCGTCCGCGCCCTCGTCGCCCTTGAGGTGGCGGTCGAACCAGGCCGCCACGCGGGCCTCCACCCGGTCCGCCTCGCGCATGCCGCCGTCGTGGCCGCCGGCCGCCCAGTCCACCGACACGGGCGCGCCGTTGGCCGCGATGGCGGTGGCCATGGCGTCGGCCTGGTCCAGGGGGAAGAGGGAGTCGTCCTGGCCCTGCACGATGAGGGCCGGCACCTTGATCCGGTCGGCGACCGCCGACGGACTGCGCTGCTCCAGCAGGGTGCGGGCCTCGGCGTCGGGCTTCCCGGCCACGGCGACGCGTTCGTACATCGCACACAGCTCGGGGGTGAACTTCCCGCAGCCCGGACCGGCCGTGGCGGCGTCCTGCGCCCCGGTGGCGGGCCCGGTCCCGGTCGCCGCCCCGGTCGCAGCCCCCGTCCCGGTCTCCGGCCGCCCGCTGCCGGCGTCCTGCGGTGTGGCCCGAGGGGCGGTGCCGGCCTGCTGCATCCCGTCGGCCGAGCCGGTGGTGAAGAAGATCCCCGACCAGAGCTTCTTGAAGACGCCGCCCGGGAAGAGGGAGTCCGCGAGGTTCCAGTAGGTGATCTCCGGGGCGATCGCGTCCACGCGCCGGTCGTGACCGGCCGCCAGCAGCGAGACCGCCCCGCCGTAGGAGGCCCCGGACACGCCCACGCGCGGGTCGCCGTCCGCGTCGAGGCGTACCTCGGGCCGGGCCGCGAGCCAGTCGATGAGCCGGGAGACGTCCTTGACCTCGTGCTCGGGGTCGTTCAGCCCGATCCGGCCGCCGGAGCGGCCGAAGCCGCGCGCCGACCAGGTCATCACGGCGTAGCCCTCGCGGGCCAGCCGTTCCGCCTGGGCGCGGACGTCGTCCTTGCTGCCCCCGAAGCCGTGCCCGAGGAGCACGGCGGGGCGTTTCGCCCCACCGTCCGCCCCGTCGCCCGCGACGAAGTAGGAGGTGTCGATGTCGGCACCGGGCATGTTCAGGACCTGGTCCCGGCGGTGCACGGCGGGCGCGTCGCCGGACGCGGACGAGGCCGTCCACGTACCGGCTCCCGCCACGACGGCCAGCGCGGCGGCGCCCGCGAGCAGGCGGTCTCGGCGGCGCCGGGGCATACGGAGCTTCATACGGGCACCCTAAGGGCCCGGTAGCCGGCCTCCGAGCACCCACAGGCGGAACTCCCGACCTTCTCAGGGACGAGCCCGCACCCCGGACGTACCGCGCCTGCGGTACGCGCGCCCGCTCGCCCGCCCTCGGCCGCGGTACGGGGGCCTGCGTCTGTCCGACCTCCGCTGCCGTCCTGCCGTCCGACCTGCGCATCGTGCCGCCGGACGGCAGGATGGCCGCATGCTGCTGGCCGAGGTCGCCCGTGTGTCCCGGGAAGTCGCCGCCACTTCCGCCCGGTCCCGCAAGACCGCGCTGCTCGCGGAACTCTTCGCCGCGGCCCCGCCCGACGAGGCCGGGCTGGTCATCTCCTACCTGGCCGGACGTCTCCCGCAGGGCCGTCCCGGCATCGGCTGGCGGACCCTGGGCCAGGAGATCCCGCCGGCCGTCGAGCCCACCCTCACCGTCCGCGACGTCGACACGGCGGTCAGCGGGCTGGTCGCCGAGGCCGGCGCCGGGTCCGCCGCCCGGCGCAGCGGGATCGTCGCCGGCCTGCTCGGCGCGGCCACCGAGGCCGAGCAGGCGTTCCTGCGCAGCCTGCTGTCCGGGGAGGTGCGCCAGGGCGCGCTCGACGCGGTGGCCCTGGAGGGTGTGGCCGCGGCCGCCTCAGTGCCCGCCGCCGAGCTGCGCCGGGCGGTGATGCTGGACGGCTCGCTGCCCCGGGTGGCCGAGGCGGTGCTGACCGGCGGCCCCGAGGCGCTGCGCGCCGTGACCCTGCGGGTGGGCCGGCCCGTACAGCCGATGCTGGCGGGTACGGCCGCGTCGGTGACCGAGGCACTGGCCGCGCTCGGCCCGTGCGTGGTGGAGGAGAAGCTCGACGGGATCCGCGTGCAGGTCCACCGCGAGGGGGAGGACGTACGGGTCTACACGCGCTCCCTCGACGAGATCACCGGCCGGCTGCCGGAAGTGGCGGACCTCGCCCGGTCGCTGCCCGGGGAGCGGTTCATCCTCGACGGGGAGGTCATCGGGCAGACGGCGGACGGCCGCCCCGTCCCCTTCCAGGAGATCGCGAGCCGGGTCGGCTCCCGGCTGGACGTGGACGCCGCCCGCCGGACGCTGCCGGTCGTCCCCTACTTCTTCGACGTCCTGGCCGTCGGCGACGACGTCCTCCTCGACCTCCCCGTCCGCGAGCGGTACGCGGCCTTGGCCGCCCTCGTGCCCGCGAGCGCCCGGGTCGGCCGGCTGGAGGTGCGGGACCCGGCGGCGCAGGAGGCCGAGGCCGTGGAGTTCTGGGCCGAGACCCTGCGCCGCGGCCACGAGGGCGTGGTGGTCAAGGCCCTGGAGTCGGCCTACGCGGCCGGCCGGCGCGGCAAGCACTGGCTGAAGGTGAAACCGGTGCACACCCTGGACCTGGTCGTCCTCGCCGCCGAATGGGGCCACGGCCGGCGCACCGGACTGCTGTCCAACCTGCACCTGGGCGCGCGCGCCGCCGACGGCACCTACGCCATGCTCGGCAAGACCTTCAAGGGCCTCACCGACGAGATGCTGCGCTGGCAGACGCAGGCCCTGGGCGCGCTCGCCACCTCGGACGACGGGTTCACCGTACGGGTCCGGCCCGAACTGGTGGTGGAGATCGCCTACGACGGCCTGCAGCGTTCGACGCGCTACCCGGCCGGTGTGGCCCTGCGCTTCGCACGGGTGGTCAGGCACCGCCCGGACAAGACACCCGAGCAGGCCGACACCGTCGAGGCGGTCCTGGGCCAGGGACGCGCCGTCTGAGGCCACCGGCCCGCTTGTCCGTACCTCGCCCGGTTACGGGCCGGTGTGGGGAACGCCGCGTCATGGACGTGCCGTAGGGCGGTGACAGGCGCGCGGGCCACGGTGGCTGTCCACGTGCCGGCCCCTTGCGGGACCGCCGCGTCGACCCGCAGACCGTGCCCGTGACCCCGCCGTGCCAGGAGCCGCCGCCGTGGACCTTGACTCCGTGCTGACCCGCAGGCCGTCGTCCGGCCCGGAGGCGCCCCGCGACGATCCCCCGCCCGTGAGGAGGTCGGGGCGACTGCACCGGGCCCGGGCCGCCGTCGTCGCCGCCCTCCCCGGAACGGGCGCGGTCGCCGCCTCCCTCCTGGCCCTCGCCGCCCTGGGCGCGCTGATCACCGAACCCGTCCTCATACCGTCCCTGGCCGCCAGCGCCGCCGTCCTCCACTACACCCCCACCCTGCACACGGCCCAGCCCCGGACCGTCGTGGTCGCCCACCTCCTCGGCGCCGCCTCCGGCTACGCGGTCCTCGCCGCGCTGCCGGGCAGCCCATGGAGCGCGGCACTGGCCGCCGGCCTGACCTTCGCGGCCACCAGCGTCGCCCGGACCCCGCATTCGCCCGCCTGCGCCACCGCGGTCGTCGTCGTGCTGCAGTACCCGGCGCCCGCGCGGTTCGTCCCGCTGCTGTTCTGCGCCACCGTCGTCCTCGTCCTGGGCGGTCTCGCCGCCTCCCGCCTGCGCCCGGCGGCGCCCCGCTACCCCGTGCGCTGGTGGTAGCGCGCATCCCACGACGCCACCGTGATTTGCCTCAGAGGCAATGCGGTTTGCCAGCAAGGCAAGACTCTGGCTCAATCGGGGCATGAACCCCGGTCCCGCTCCCGGCGCCGACGACGCGCACGGCCCCGAAGCCGCCCACGGCTCTGAAGCCGCCGCCGACGAGCTGCCCGCCGTCGCACCACAGCTGCGCGAGCTGCGCCGCCGCGCCGGTCTCACCCTGGAGGCCGCCGCCGCCCGGGCCCGGCTCTCGCCCGCCCATCTGTCGCGGCTGGAGACCGGCCGTCGCCAGCCCTCGCTGCCGCTTCTGCTCGGCCTCGCCCGCACCTACGGTACGACGGTCTCCGAGCTGCTCGGCGAGACCCCCGCCGTCGCCGATCCCATCGTACGGGCCGGCGGTCCCGGCGCCCGCGAGGCCGACGGCTGGACGTACTGGCAGGCGGGCGGCGCCGGGCGCGGGATGCAGGCGCTGCGCGTGCACGTCCCGCACGGCCGCGGCCCCGACGACCTGGTCCGCGTCCATCCCGGCGAGGAATGGCTGTACGTCCTCGACGGCCGGCTCCGCCTGCACCTGGGCGAGGCCGAGCACCTGCTGGGGCCGGGGGACAGCGCCCACTTCGATTCCCTGACCCCCCACCGGATCGGCGCGGCCTCCTCCGGCGGCGCCGACCTGCTGTTCGTCCACACCCTGCTGCAGAGCAGCCTCGCCGGGCTGTGCCTCGGCGGGGCCGCGACCACCACGCACCACCGATAGGCGAGGAGCCCGTCCATGACCCCCGTGCCCCCTGCGGACAAGCCCGCCGGCGTACGCGCGCGTTTCGAGGCCAAGTTCCCGCGCGGCCTGATCATCCGGCTCGTCGCCTACCTCTTCGTCGGCCACCTCTTCGCCTTCTTCGTCTACCTCCTCTTCGTCCTGGGTGGCCAGAACCAGTAAGTCCCGGAGCGCGCGAACCGGTGCCGCACGGCTATGGAAAGGTGCGGGGGTCGTGGCTACCCTCCGCGCATGATTCCCACGGTTGTCTGGGGTACCGGCAACGTCGGCCGTCTGGCCATCCGCGCCGTCGCGGCCCATCCCGCGCTGAAACTGTCCGCAGTCATCGTCCGCAATCCAGCCAAGGTCGGCCGCGACGCGGGTGAACTCGGAGGCCTCGACCACCTGTTGGGGGTCGAGGCCACCGACGACGCCGCATCGGTACTGGCCGGCCGCCCCCGGGCCGTGGTGTACGCCGCGTCCGGTGACGTCCGGCCCGACGACGCCCTCGCCGACATCACCCGTGCGATCCGGGCGGGTGCGGTCGTGGTGAGCCCGGCCCTCTACCCGCTGTACGACCACCGCAGCGCCCCGCCGGAGTTCCGCGACCCGGTGCTCGCGGCCGTCGCGGAGGGCGGCGGCTCGCTCTTCGCCTCCGGCGTCGACCCCGGCTGGGGCAACGACGTCCTCCCGCTCCTGATCAGCGGCCTCGGCACCACGATCGACGCCGTCCGCTGCCAGGAGATCTTCGACTACTCCACCTACGACCAGCCCGACTCCGTCCGCAACCTCATCGGCATGGGCCACCCCATGGACTTCGAGCCGATGATGCTCATGCCGTCCGTACCGACGATGGTCTGGGGCGGCCAGATACGGATGATGGCCCGGGCGCTCGGCGTCGAACTCGACGAGATCCGCGAGACCTCGGAGCGACGGGCCCTCGACGCCACCGTGACCACCCCCACCATGGGCGACTTCGAGGCGGGCACCCAGGGCGCGATCCGCTTCGAGGTCCAGGGCGTCGTCGCGGGCGAGCCCCGCATCGTCATCGAGCACGTCACCCGCATCCACCCCTCCTGCGCCCCGGACTGGCCCGTGCCGCCGGACGGCGGCGACGGCGCCCACCGCGTCGTCATCGAGGGCCGCCCCCGCATCGAGGTCACCGTCGAAGCCACCGACGAGGGCGAGAACCGCTCCGCGGGCGGCAACGCCACCGCCGTCGGCCGTCTCGTCGGTGCCATCGACTGGCTCACCGAGGCGGAGCCCGGGCTCTACGACGCCCTCGACGTCCCGCTGCGCCCCGCCACCGGCAGACTCGGAAGGAAACCGTCATGAGGATCGACATCCCCGAAGGCCAGCACCCGATCGAGTACGTGTGGGGCGACATGGTCCCCGGGATCGGCATGGCCGCCGCGAACTTCTCCCTGTCGGTGTACGCCCACACCACGCTGGGGCTGCGGGAGTTCGAGGCGGCCCGGCTGCGCGTCGCACAGATCAACGGGTGCGTCTTCTGCCTGGACTGGCGCACCGAACGGGACGGCCTGAAGGTCGAGGAGGAGTTCGCCGACGCGGTCACCGAGTGGCGCACCACCGACGCCTTCGACGACCGCACCCGCCTGGCGGCGGAGTACGCCGAGCGGTACACCCTCGACCACCACGGGCTCGACGAGGAGTTCTGGGACCGGATGACCGCACACTACAGCCAGCTGGAGATCGTGGAGCTGCACGATGAGCATCGGGTCGTGGCTGGCCTTCGGGCGGCTCAACCACGTGCTGGGCCTCGACAGCGTCTGCGTGCTGCCCGGGCACTGAGGGGCCGTGGTGTGCGGACCGGCGGGCGGGCCGGCATGCGGATCGGCATGCGGACCGGAGGGCGGTCAGGCAGGCGGACAGGTCCGCGGACAGGCAAAAGGGGCCGTTCGGCGATCCGAACGGCCCCGGCCGCTGGGGGGAGGACGCGGCCCTACGTCAGGTCGGTGGCGATGATCTTCTCGATGTTCCGCTCGGCGAGCGCCGTGATGGTGACGAAGGGATTCACGCTCGCGTTGCCGGGGATGAGCGCGCCGTCGATCACGTACAGGCCGGTGTAGCCGTGCAGACGCCCGTAGTTGTCGGTCGCCCTGTTCAGGACCGCGCCGCCGAGCGGGTGGTAGGTGAGGGTGTCGTTCCAGATCTTGTTGCCACCGAACAGGTCGGTCCGGTAGATCGTGCCCTCCTTCGAGTTGATCCTGTCGAAGATGGTCCTGGCCATGGTGATGGACGGCTGCTTCCAGGCCGCCTGCCAGCTCAGGTCGGCCCTGCCCGTCGCGGCGTTCCAGGTGAACTCGGCCCGGTTGGGGTTCTTCGTGATCGACAGGTAGAAGGAGGCGTAGGTCTCGATCCCGGTGGGGAGCGGGGCGACCTCGGCGAAGGCGCCGCCGGCGTCCCAGTTGTCGATGCCGGAGCAGGGGATGGTCGACTGGAGCTTGCCGGTCGGGTCCCACATGTGGTTGGCGCGGCCGCACATGACGTTGCCGTTCTCGCCCCAGCCCTTGCCCACCTCGCCGTTGAGGTTCGGCAGGGCACCGGTGGCCTTCAGCTTGACCAGGAGCTTGCTGGTGCCGACGCTGCCGGCGGCGAAGAACACCCGCTCGGCGGTGACGGTCTTGGTGGCCACCGTGTCGCCGGTGGTGTTGAGCTGGTCGATGGCGACGGTGTAGCCGCCGCCCGCGGCGGGGGAGACCGTGGTGACCTTGTGCAGCGGCGAGATGGTGACCCGGCCGGTGGCGCCGGCCCGGGCGAGGTAGGTCTGGACGAGCGACTTCTTGCCCGCGTTGTTGCCGTAGAGGATCTCGCCGGCCAGGGCGGACTTGGTGGCGGTGCCCGCCGCCTCCTTCTTCATGTAGTCCCAGTCGTACACGTCGGGCACGAAGGTCCAGGCGAAGCCGGACCGCTGGGCGTGCTTGCGGCCGACCCGGGAGAACTGGTAGCAGTCGGCGGTGTCGAACCAGGCCGGGTCGATCATCCCGACGCCGAGACCGGCGTTGGCCCGCGGGTAGTAGGTGTCGTACATCTCGTCGGCGTTCACCGACGGCAGCACGGCCGCGAAGTTCGCGCGCTTGGGCGTGACCGCCATGCCGCCGTTGACCAGCGATCCGCCGCCGACGCCGCGGCCCTGGTAGACGGTGATGCCGGCGAAGTCCTCGGCGTCGAGGATCCCCGTGTACTTGGGGACGTCCTTGTCGATGGGGAAGCCGAGGAAGTTGCTGAGCGGCGCCTTCGTCCGGGTGCGCAGCCAGAACGAGCGGTAGTCCGGACTGGTCACCTTCGGGAAGATCTTGCCGTCCGGGCCCGGGGTGTCCCAGTTCATGCCCATCTCGATCATCTGCACGTCGACTCCGGCCTGTGCCAGCCGCAGCGCCGCGACCGACCCGCCGTAGCCGGTGCCGATGACCAGGACCGGTACCCGGGCGCCGTCGCCGATCGGTCCCGGCGCTACGGCCGGGGCCGCTTGCGCCGCCGCGGGAGAGAGGTGACCGGCCAGGGCCACGGCCCCGATGATGGAACCTGTTCTACCCAGGAATCCGCGACGGGAAATTCCATTGGAGCCTCTTTTGGGCAGGGTGTTGTCACCCATGTGACGTTCCTCACTCTCGATGGAATGGGAACGAGTTCTACTGCCGCCCGCGTGTGAAGTCACTACATACGTCTAGGTAACTTTCGGTCGATCAGCGGCCCCGGGCGGCCGGTTCCCGGCCCCGGACCCAGCCCAGCACCAGCAGCGAGGCGACCGCGGCGAAGGCGCACCAGGTCGAGGCGAATTCCAGCCGCCACAGCGCTGAGCAGGCCAGCGCCCCCGCCCCCAGCACCGCGGCGAGGGTCCGCAGCCACCGGTCCCCGGCGAGCAGCAGGGCGCCCAGGGTGGCGGACAGATAGCCCGTCAGGACCAGGGCCGTCCACGGAACATTCACGCCGTAGCCGATCGTGCGGCCCCGGATCTCGGCCGTCACCGGCCCGGTCGCGAGGGCGTGCACCAGCACCGCCGCGGTCGCGAGACCCACGGCCAGCGGCCACCACAGGCGCCGCCGCGCGCCGGGCGCCGCCGCGAGCAGCACCCCCACGGGCACCCACACGGGCAGCACGGGCAGGGCGATCACGGCCCAGGCGGTGGCGGCCGGTGAGCACCCGCCGCCCGTGCCCCACACCGCGGCCTCCACGAGCTGGTGAACGCCCAGCAGCAGCGGCAGCGCGGCCACGAGCAGGTCGCGGGCCCGCCGTACGCGCGCCACGCACACGAGTCCGACGGCGGCGACCGCCGTGCCCGCCACCAGATCGGCCGTCGCGCTCCAGCACACGGGGATCAGCCCGGCGCGGTGCGGTCACCCCGCTCGCGGGGTTCGAGCGGCGGCGAGGACAGCGCGCAGTGCGTGTGGCACTGCGGGTGGCACACCCCGGGCGCGGGGGAGCGTACGGTCGCCCAGGCCACGACGGCTCCGGCCACGAGGGCCCCCGCGCACCACGGCATGGCCCGCCCGAAGGCCGCGTCGAACTGCGTTGCCGAGAGGTACGACTCCGGGCCCATTCCGGCCAGCAGCGGCAGCGCCGCCACCGCGAGCAGCCCGGCCGCGCGGGCCGCGGCGTTGTTGATGCCGCTCGCCAGGCCCGCCCGCCCCGGATCCACCGACGACAGCACGGTCGCCGTCAGGGGGGCCACCAGGGTCACCATGCCCAGCCCCATCACCACCATGGCGGGCAGCACGTCCGCCACGTACGAGGCCCCCGGGCCCACCCGCAGCGTCAGCAGGATCCCGGCCGCGCACAGCAGTGGCCCCACGGTGAGCGGGACGCGCGGCCCGATCCGCTCGGCGAATTCGCCCGAGCGGGCCGACAGCAGCAGCATCAGCAGCGTCGTCGGCAGCAGCGCCGCACCCGCGCCGAGCGCCGAGTACCAGGCCACCACCTGCAGCTGCAGCACGACGAGGAAGAAGAAGCCGCTGAAGGCCGCGTACACGCACAGGGTGACGAGGTTGACGGCCGTGAACTGCCGCGAGGCGAAGATGTCCGGCGGCACCATCGGGTCGGCGCGGTGCCGCTCCACCCACACGAAGGCGGTGCCCAGCAGCACACCGCCCACCGCCGCGGCGATCACCGGCGCGGTGCCCGACGAGGCCTCGATCAGCGCGTAGGTGACCAGGCCCAGGGCGCCCGCGCCGAGCACCGCCCCGGCCACGTCGAACCGCCCGTGCGCCTGCGGGTCCCGCGACTCCGGTACGTGTCGCAGTGCCACGGGCACGCACAGCGCGGCCACCGGCACGTTCAGCAGGAACACCCACCGCCAGCCCGGCCCGTCGACCAGCCAGCCGCCGAGGAAGGGCCCCACCGCCGCGCCCACCCCGCCCAGCCCCGACCACAGGCCCACGGCGCGACCCCGGTCGCCGGCCCGGATCGAGCCCTGGATCAGGGCGAGGGAGCCGGGGGTCAGCAGCGCCCCGCCGATGCCCTGCAGGGCCCGCGCGGCCACCAGGACGCCGGCGTTCGGGGCGATCCCGCACAGCAGGGAGCCCACCGCGAACCACACCGTGCCCAGGACGAAGATCCGGCGGCGGCCGAAGCGGTCACCGAGGGCCCCGCCGACCAGGATCAGCCCGGCCAGCGTGAGCAGATAGGCGTTCACCGTCCACTGGAGCACCGCCAGATCGGCGTCGAGGTCCTCCCCGATCCGCGGGAGCGCCACGTTCACGACCGTCGAGTCCAGCATGGCCATGGTCGACCCGAGCACCGTGGCGAGCAGGATCCACCGGCCGCGCGCCGAGGCCAGCGGGACGGCGGGCCCGGGCGGCGCGTCGGGCGACTCGGCGGGCACGGTCATGCCTTCAGGCTGGCGCGCCCGGCGCGGAAGGGCCAGCGGGGCGCGCCGCCCCCGCCCGGGTCCCGGACCCCCGGGGTCGGCTCATAAGGCCCTCTTGTAATGAACATGACGCCTCCTTCACCATGACCCGCGCACGTCACGCACACCCTTCCCGCACATCCCGCACACGGCGTACGAGGAGACAACACGTGGCCCAACGCGACAAGCGGTCCTCACGAGCCCTACGGCCCACGAGGCCGGCCAGGTCCGCACCGTCCTTACGCACGGCGTTCGCCGCCCTCACCTCGGTCCTGCTGCTCCCGCTCGGCGCGGGCGTCGCCGCAGCCGCACCGGATCCCGGCCCCGGCGCGCCGACCGCGGCCGAGCGCAAGATCGAACCCAAGCTCCGCGCCCAGCTCGACGGCTCGGCCAAGGCCGTCTTCTGGGTCTACCTCGACAGCGCCGCCGACCTCACCGCCGCGGGGAAGCAGCAGACCCGCGCCGCCAAGGCCGAGACCGTGCTGAGGACGAAGAAGGACCACGCCGCGCGCAGCCAGGCCGACGTCATCAAGGCCCTGCAAGGCGCCGGGGCCGAGTACACCTCGTACTGGATCGTGAACGCCGTGCGCGTGGTCGGCAGCGAGAAGCTCGCCGGCACCCTCGCGCAGCGCCCCGAGGTCGCCCGGATCGACGCCGACGACAAGGTCGACCTCCCCAAACCCGCCGAGGGCAAACGCGAGAAGGCCGTCGCCGACGCCGTCGAGTGGAACATCGACCGGATCAAGGCCCCGCAGGTGTGGGACCGGATCGGCGTCCGCGGCGAGGGCATCGTCGTCGCCAACATCGACAGCGGCGTCGACTTCACGCACCCGGCCGTCGCCAACCAGTACCGCGGCAGGAACGCGGACGGCAGCTACTCCCACGCCTACAACTGGTTCGACCCGGCGGGCGTCTGCGCGGGCGCCGCGCCGTGCGACAACAACGACCACGGCACCCACACCATGGGCACGATGGTCGGCGACGACGGCGGCGCCAACAAGATCGGCGTCGCCCCCGGCGCCCGCTGGATCGCCGCCAAGGGCTGCGAGTCCAACTCCTGCTCCGAGGCCTCGCTGCTCGCCTCCGGCCAGTGGATCGTCGCACCGACCGACCTGAACGGGCAGAACCCGCGGCCCGACCTCGCCCCGCACATCGTCAACAACTCCTGGGGCGGCTCGGGCGGCGACACCTGGTACCAGCAGATCGTCGACACCTGGCGGGCCGCCGGGATCTTCCCGGCCTTCTCCAACGGCAACGCCGGCCCCGGATGCTCCACCAGCGGCTCACCGGGCGACTACGCCAGCTCCTACAGCTCCGGCGCCTTCGACATCAACAACGCGATCGCGTCCTTCTCCTCGCGCGGAGCCGGCCCCGGCGGCATCGTCAAGCCCAACATCTCCGCCCCGGGCGTGAACGTCCGCTCCTCCGTCCCCGGCGGCGCGTACGAGGCCTTCTCCGGCACCTCCATGGCCTCGCCGCACACCGCGGCCGCCGTGGCCCTGCTGTGGTCCGCCGCCCCGGCCCTCGAAGGCGACGTCGCGCAGACCGAGTCCCTCCTCGACGGCACCGCCCTGGACACCGACAGCAGCCAGTGCGGTGGCAACGCCGCGGACAACAACGTCTTCGGCGAGGGCCGGCTCGACGTGCTGGCCGCCGTCAACGCCGCCCCGCGCGGCGCGATCGGCGCCCTCGGCGGCACCGTCCGCTCCGGCGGTGGGCCCCTCGCCGGCGTGAAGGTCACCGCCGACGGCCCGATCGACCGTACGACCACCACGGCGGCCGACGGCAGCTACACCTTCCCGGCCCTGTCCGTGGGCGAGTACACCCTGACCGCCGCCAAGTTCGGCTACGGCCAGGAGGCGGCCACCGCCACCGTGACCGAGAACGGCACCGCCACCGGCGACTTCACCCTCACCCAGGCGGCCTCCGGCAAGGTCACCGGCACCGTCGTCTCCGCCTCCGGGCCGGCCGCGGGGGCCGCCGTCACCATCGCCGACACCCCGCTGACCGCCACCACCGACGCCCAGGGCCGTTTCGAGGTCACCCTGCCCCACGGCACCTACCGGGTGAACGCCACCCACGCCTCCCGCTGCCTCGGCGCCGGCACCGCCGAGGTCACCGTCGGCGGGGACACCACCGTCACCGTGAACCTGCCCGAGCGCACCGACGGCTACGGCTACGCCTGCGCCACCGCGAGCGACCGGCCCTACCGGGCGGGCAGCGCCCAGCTCGCCCTCACCGGCGACAACACCACCGAACGGGTCGACCTGCCCTTCCCGCTGCCGCTCTACGGCAAGACCTACGCCCAGGCCTGGATCGGCACGAACGGCACGGTCAGCTTCGGCGGCAACCACACCGGCGACATCAACGGGGACCTCCCGAGCACGGCCACGCCCAACGCCGCCCTCTACCCCTTCTGGGACGACCTGGTCGTCGGCGCGGCGGGCAGCGGCTCCGGCGTCCTCACCGCCGTCACCGGCACCGCCCCGCACCGCGCGTACGTGATCGAGTGGCGCGAGGTGGCCCACTGGTCGGCGCAGGCCGAGAAGTTCTCCTTCTCCGCGGCGATCGGCGAGGACGGCACCGTCACCTACTCCTACAAGGGAACCGGCGGCACCGGCATCAAGGGCGGCTCCACGGCCACCGTCGGCGTGGAGAACGCCACCGGAACCGACGCCTTCAAGTACTCCTTCAACACCGCGGTCATCACCGACGGCCTGTCCATCGCCTTCCGCACCACCAAGAGCGGCGTGGTGGCCGGACGGGTCCTCGACGCCAACGACGGCAACGGCGTCGCCGGAGCCACGGTGACCGTCGGCACCGGCGACACCGCGGTGTCGGCGACCACCGCCGCGGACGGCGGCTACGTCGTCCAGAGCCCCTCCGGCGCGCGGACCGTCTCCCTCGCGGCGGCCCAGTACGAGCCCGCCACCGCCACCGTGGACGTCAAGGCCGCCGACGTCACGACGGTCACGCAGTCCCTGCGCACCGGCAGGGTGACGGCGTCCCGGTCGGCGCTGGAGGTCGTGCTCCCGGCCGACCAGCAGCGGACGCGGACCCTGGACCTCACCAACCCCGGTCTCGGCACGGCCTTCACCGTGTCCGAGGACGCGGCCTGGCTGGCGGCCGCACCCGCGAGCGGCGAACTGCCGACGGGCGGCAGGGTCCCGGTCACCCTCTCGGTCGACACGACCGGACTGGCGCCCGGCACGGTCCTCACCACCGACCTGAAGATCGCCTCGGCGAGCGGCCGCACCCCGGTCCTCACCGTCCCGGTCAAGGTCGTCGTCCCGCGCTACCAGGTCGGCGTGGACGCCGGCTCCGGCTACGGCTCCACCGACGCCCTCGGCGACGCCTGGTCCCCGGACCGCAGGTACACGCCGGGCTCGTACGGCTACCAGGGCAACGGCACCGTCCAGTCCACCGGCCGCACCATCGCCGGCACGGACGAGCAGCGGCTCTTCCGCAACGCCCGCGAGGGCATGTACGAGTACCGCTTCGACAACGTGCCCAACGGCACCTACACGGTGGAACTCGGCTTCGCCGAGCTCTCCTCCACCAAGCCGAACAAGCGGGTCTTCGACGTCCTCGCCGAAGGCGCGCAGGTCCTGCCCTCCCTCGACATCTCGCTGGAGGCGGGCACCTACAAGGCCGTGACCCGCACCTACACGGTCACGGTCACGGACGGCGTGCTCAACGTCCGCTTCGTGACGCACTCGGGATTCGGCAAGCCCCTGCTGAACACCCTCCGGGTGACCGACCGCCCCGACAAGGGCTGACCCGGTGAAGGGGGCGGGGCCCACCGGCCCCGCCCCCTGCGCGTCCGGGCACCCACCCGGCTTCCGGCCCATTCGGGTGGCCGGCCCGGCCGATCCGCGCCACCTGCCACGGGCCGGCCGCCCCGGTCGTTAGCGTGGACGACCATGACGCTCCTGAGCGACGAGGCAGACGCCGTCCGGGCCCTCGTGGAGTCCGCCGATCCCGGGGCGGTATGGGCCGTCGGCGGACCCGACGGCCCCCACGCGTCCTCGGGCGGAGCGGACGAGGCCGTCGACGTCGCGGGCCTCACCGCCGTGCTCGCCCTGTGGCCCGCGGTGGGCACCCTCGTCGACGAGGGCGCGCTGCGGCTGCACACGCCGCTGGCCGCCTACGGGGACGAGGCCGCGGCGGGCACCCCCGCCGGAACCACCGCCCACCACCTCCTCACCCGCCCCGGGGGCACGGCCGCCCTCACCCGCCTCGTCGAACACCTCTCCGGCAGCCCCCTCGCCGACCTCGCCGCCGCACGCGTGTGGCACCCACTCGGCATGACCCGCACCCGCCTCGCCGACGGCATCCTCCGCGCACCCCTCGCCGACCTGGCCCTCTTCCTGGGGCGCCTGCTCCACCCGAGCGCCGACGGCGGCACGGGCGCGGCGCACGACGGATCCGTCCCGGCGCCCCTCACCCCCGCCTGGACGGCCGAGTCCCTGCGCATCCGCACGGGCGAACTCACGCCCGCCCGCGGCCTCCTCTGGCAGCCCGCCCCGCACGGCGTCTGGACCCACCACGCACCGACCGACCCCGGCCCCGCCGTCTGGATCTCCCCGCGCCACCACCGCTGGGCGGTCCTCCTCCCCGCCGCCGGCGGCCCGCTGCGCACCACCTTCCGCGAAGCCGTCTTCGCCCCGGCCGGATCAGGCCGCAGCAGCACGTCGGACGGGATCCCCCGGGTGTAGCGCTCGAAGCGCGCACTGCGCGGGCGGGACGTACGGTGATGCAGATGTCACCGGCCGTTGTCGTCGTTCCCGCCGCGGAGGTTCACGCATGCGTACGGTCCAAGGGGCCGCCCTCCACGGGCTCAAGGCCCGGGTACGGGCGCTCGCCGAACGGACCGGGCTGCCGGTGCGGTCCACACGGGCCGGGGCCCGTCCGCACGCCGACCCGGCCTCGCGCCCCGCGGAGCGGACCGGCCGGGCCCTGCGGGGCGGAGCCCCGCTCGCGGACGCCCGCCCGGCCGTGCCACCGGTCGGCGCCGAGGACCCCGGCCGGCCGGCCACCGCACGCGGACCGCTCCGGCGGACCTCCGCCGCCCGGCCCGCGGGGCCCCCCGCGGCGCTGCCGCCCGCCGGCGCCCCCGCGACCACGACCACCGTGCTCGGCTCACTCGGCGCCCTGCTCACCGCCGCCGGCCGGCCGCGCCCCCGCCGCCGGCGGCCGGGCGAGGCCGGCGCCTCCGCCGCCGCGCTCCGCGCCCTGCGCGCACGCCACGGGGACGCGCCCGCCCTCGTCCGCACCCGCTCCGGCCAGACGGTCCTCGTCCTCCTCGACCCGCGGGACCTGCGCCGCTTCTACGCCGAACCCGTCAGCGTCCTCGCGGCCGACCCGCCCCGGAAGTGCCGGGGTCTGAACACTCACGAGACCGACCGGGACGGCGACGCCCCCGGCTGCGCCCGCGGCGAACAGCGCCCCGAGCGGCGGCGGATGAGCGCCGACGTGCTCGCGGCCGGCCTGCCCGTGCACCCCGCCGCCGGGCAGATCCTCGCCGTCGTCGCCGAGGAGGCCCGGCACCTGACCGCCACCGGCACCCTCGAACTCCAGCGCGTCCGGCACGCCGTGAACCGGGCCGCCCGGCGGATCGTCCTCGGGGACGCCGCCGCCGGGGACGACGAACTCGCCGGATGGCTCACCCAGTTGCGCGCCGAGGACGGGCGCCCGCGCGGCGGCCGGAACCGCGCCGCGCGAGCGGTGCACGACAAGACCCGCGCACGCATCCGCGCGTACGTCCGGCACGCGGGCGAGGACACCCTCGCCGGCCGCGCCGCCCGCCACGCGGGCCCCGGCGACACCACCGACCCCGACGGCGCCGTCGACCCCGCCGACGAGGCGCGGCTCTGGCTGCTGGCGATGGACGCCGTCCCCGACACCGTGCTGCGCACGCTCCTCCTGCTGGGCGCCCACCCCTGCGAACAGGACGCGGCCGCCGCGGAGGCGTCCGCCGAGGTCGCCGCCGGGCCGGCCCGGGGCCGACTGCCCAGGCTGCGGGCCTGCGTCCGCGAGTCGCTGCGCCTGTACCCGGTGGTGCCGGACCTGATCCGCGTCACCCGCGACGAGACCGAATGGCGGGGCGTGCGCCACCCGGCCGGCACCGCCGTGCTCCTGCCCGCCGCGTTCCACCAGCGCGACCCCGAACGGGTCCCGGCCGCCCACGTCTTCGTACCGGGCCGGTGGAAGAACCCCGGCGCCGACCGGGACGTCCGGATGGCGCCCTTCAGCCACGGCGGCGGCCGCTGCCCCGGCGATCAGCTCGGGCTGATGATCACGGCCGCCTTCTGCGCCGAGGTACTGCGCGGCCACCGGATCACGGGCACCCGGCCGGTCCTCGACCCCGTCGGCCCCCTGCCCGTGACGCTCGACCCGCACGGCGTACGTCTCACCCTCACCCGCCGCTGACGGCCGTCTCACCCCCTCACCCGCCGCTGACGGCCGCTCCCCGCGCCGCCGTCCTCCGGCCGACCGCCCGGCCCTGACCTCCCAGATCCCTGCCGAACCCCACGAGGAACCCATGTCCGACGCCGCGACCTCCGCGTCCACCGCACGGGACGTCGACCAGCTCGACGCCCCGTGCCGCGCCCTCGCCGACGCTGCCGACGCGGTCGGCGAGGCCGCCCGCTACGCCTCCGGCCTCGCCTTCGGCACCCGCCTGCCCGCGGCGGCGCTGGCCAGGGGAGGCCGCAGCAGACGCGGTTGGCGCACCCTGGTGCGTACCCTCACCGACCCGGCGGGCCTCGGCTGGGCCGCCCGCGGCCGGGGGGCGGCCCGCGCGGGCCGGCTCGCGGGGGTCCTGGCCGGCCGGGAGAGCCTCGCCATCAGCATCGCCGTCTGCGGACTCAGGGCCAGGATCCGGGCCGCGAGCGCGGACCGCCCCGAACTGCTGGAGGACGCCGGCACCGCGGCGGTCCTACGGGCCGTCGAGGCCGGCCGCCAGGCGGAAGCCGTCCGACTGTTCCGCGGCATCATGCGCGAGCGGGGCACCGAGCACGCCTTCTCGCTGATGGCGCCGTCGTTCGCCGACATCCTCGCCTGGCACGCCCTGACCGACGCCAACCCCTTCAACGACCACGCCGGCTGGCAGGTCGCCACCGGCCGGGCCGAGACCGCCCGGCCGCTCCTCGGACTGGGCGCCGCCCTGTGGGCGTTCTGCGACCGTGGCTCCGGGCTGCCCGCACGTCCCCCGGCCGGGCCGGCCGCCGAGCGAGGGCCCGTCCGGCGCCGGGTCGCGGACCGGCCGCCCCGCACGCCCCGGCCGCTCCGCCCCGCGGGGCGGCCGGCGGGCGGGAGCCTGCGCGACCACGCCGCCGCGCTGCGCGCGCACGCGGTCCGGTTGCGCGGGGCCGCGGCCGGGTCACCGGGATGGCAGGGCCGGGAGACCGAAGCGCTGCGCGCCGAGGTCGAGAACCTCGCGGCGCGCTGCGCGACGGCGGCGGGCGGCCTGGCCCTCGCCGCGGCCCAACTGCGGGACCCGTGACGGGCGGTCGGGACCGGAACCGGGTCGGGACCGCAGACCGGGTCGGGGCGGGTGGCGGGACCGTGGCGCTACAGGACCAGGGACAGCAGCAGGACGCAGCCCAGCCCGACCACCGAGATGATGGTCTCCATCACCGACCACGTCCTGACCGTCTGACCGACGGTCATCCCGAAGTACTCCTTCACCAGCCAGAAACCGGCGTCGTTGACGTGGCTGAAGAAGAGAGAGCCGCAGCCGATGGCGAGGACCAGCAGCGCCGTTCCGGTGGTGGACGTGTCCGCGGCGAGCGGGGCCACCAGACCGGCGGCCGAGATCGTCGCCACGGTCGCCGAGCCCGTCGCCAGCCGGATGGCGACGGCGATGAGCCAGGCCAGCAGCAGCGCGGGCACGGCCCAGTGGTGCGACAGGTCCAGGACCATCTGCCCGACGCCCACGTCGACGAGGGTCTGCTTGAAGCCGCCGCCGGCGCCCACGATCAGCAGGATGCCCGCGATCGGGGCGAGGGACTTCTCCACCGTGACCGAGATCCGCGCCCGGGTGAAGCCGGCCGCCCGGCCGAGGGTGACCATGCCCACCAGCACCGCCGTGAGGAGGGCGATCAGCGGGGAGCCGACGACGTCGGTCACGCGCTGCACGGGGTTCGCCGGATCGTCCACCACGATGTCGACGAGGGCCTTGACCAGCATCAGCGCCACGGGCAGCAGCACGGTGAACACCGTCGCCCCGAACCGCGGTCGGTGCTCCGCACCGGTCGACGGCCGGGACCGCACGAGCATGTCCTTCGGTACCGGGACGTCCACCCACCGCGCCGCGTACCGGGAGAACAGCGGCCCGGCGACGAGCACGGTCGGGACGGCGACCACCACGCCGAGCGCCAGGGTGACACCCAGGTTCGCGTGGAGCGCGTCGATGGCGACGAGGGGTCCGGGGTGCGGGGGTATCAGCCCGTGCATCACGGACAGGCCGGCCAGCGCCGGGATGCCGATCCGCATCAGGGAGTAGTTGCCCCGCTCGGCGACGAGCAGCACCACCGGTACCAGCAGCACGATGCCGACCTCGAAGAAGAGCGGCAGCCCGATCACCGACGCGATGAGGACCATCGCCCACGGCATGGCCCGCCCCTCGGCCCGGGCCAGGATGGTGTCCACGATCTCGTCCGCGCCGCCGGAGTCCGCCAGCAGCTTGCCGAGGATCGCGCCGAGCGCGATCAGGACGCCGACGCCCGCGACCGTGGCGCCGAGTCCGGCGGCGAAGCTCGCCACGGTCTTGGCCGGGGGCGCGCCCGCGAAGACGCCCAGGGCCAGTGAGCCGACCGTCAGGGCCAGGAAGGCGTGCAGTGCGAGACGGGTGATGAGCAGGACGATGAGCGCGATGGCGGCGAGGACGGCGATCCCGAGCCGGGCGTTGCCGACCGAGGCGATCGGCGCGGCGCCGGCGGTGGCGGCGGACGTCAGGGTCCCGAGGGCAGGACCGGTCACGGTGACGACTCCTCAGTTCTCGGGGGTGCAGAGCCGGCGCAGCGCGGCCAGGGCCTGTTCGGTGACGTCCTCCGGGGCGCCGGCCACGTCGACCTCGACGCCGGGCTCGTCGTCCTGGAGCGGCTCCAGCGTGGCGAACTGCGAGGCCAGCAGTGTGGTGGGCATGAAGTGGCCCTTGCGCGCCGCCATCCGCTCCTCGATCAGCGGGCGTTCACCCGTCAGGTGCACGAAGACGGCCCGGGGGGCCGCGGCGCGCAGGCGGTCGCGGTAGGAGCGCTTGAGCGAGGACGCGGCGATCACACCGCCGTGGGTGCCGGCGCGGTTGCGGATCCACTCGCCCACGGCGTCGAGCCAGGGCCACCGGTCCGCGTCGTCCAGCGGGTGGCCGGCCGCCATCTTGGCGACGTTGGCCGCCGGGTGGAACGCGTCGCCCTCCGCGTAGGGAAGGCCGAGCCGTTCCGCGAGCAGCCGGCCCACGGTCGTCTTGCCCGTGCCGGCCACGCCCATCACCACAATGACGCGCTGGGTGCTCACGTCCACCTCGCTGTCCTCGTCGACATCGGTTCGTGCGGCACCACTGAAGCGCATTAAGTACTACGTATTCAAGCCTCGGGTCAAAAACATCACATCTTTTGGCGGGGTGGGCGTCACCGTACGCTTGCGCCATGACCACCGAAGGCGCCGAGAGCGGTCCGGCAGCGGGCCTGCACTCCCACGTGCTGGACACCATCGGCCTCGCGATCGCCGCGGGCGAGTACCCGCCCGGCAGCGTCCTGCGCACGGACGAGATCGCCGAACGCTTCGAGGCCTCCCGCACCGTGGTGCGCGAGGTGGTCCGCGTCCTGGAGTCGATGCACCTGGTCGAGTCCCGCCGCCGCGTCGGCGTGACGGTGCGCCCCGCCGACACGTGGAACGTCTACGACCCGCGGGTGATCCGCTGGCGGCTGGCCGGCCCCGACCGGCCGCGGCAGCTGCGCTCCCTCACCGTGCTGCGCTCCGCGGTCGAGCCGGTGGCGGCCGGGCTCGCCGCGACCCTGGCCACGCCGCAGCACTGCGCCGACCTCACGGCGGCGGCCCTCGGGATGGTCCGCACCTCCCGCGGCCACCGGCTCGAGGACTATCTGCGCTACGACATCGCCTTCCACCGCGTGGTGCTGAACGCCTCCGGGAACGAGATGTTCGCCCGGCTCGGGGACGTCGTGGCGGAGGTCCTGACGGGGCGCACCGAACACGAGGTGATGTTCCACGATCCCGACCCCGCCGCCGTCACCCTGCACGTCCAGGTGGCGGAGGCGGTGCGCGAGGGCGACGCCACCCGGGCCGAGACCCTGACCCGGCGGATCGCGGTGGGCGCACTGGAGGAACTGGACGTCCTCCTCGCACCGTAGGAGGTGCCCCGCCCGCTGCCGCCCGCCGCCCGCCGCCGGCAGCTCCGGCGGTGCCGTTGCCATGCCCGCCAGGCCGCGGCGGCGGTGCGCGTCCGCGAGCGGGGCGGGCACCGCGAACCGGCCCGGTCCGGCGGCGGCGAGGGACAGCGCGCGCTGCCGGCGGCGGACGCGCAGGCGCAGCAGCGCCCCGGTGAACGCCCACGCGCAGCCGGCGACGACCAGGCCCCGCCCGGTCCGTCCCGCGGCGCCGGTGACGCCGGGCAGGGCGAGGGCGGCGTCGGCGGCGAGGACGGGAGCGGCGGCCAGGGTCGCCGCGGGCAGGTACCGGAACCACACCGGCAGGGCGGTGAACAGGACGACACGGGAGTACTCGGGCCAGCCGGAGCCGGCCCGGGCGGAGTCCGCGCCGTTCCAGGACGTCAGTACGAGGGAGAGGACGACGAGAGCGCCGAGGATCCAGGCTCCGCGAACGGGTGCGAAGGCGGCCGGGACCCGTACGCGGAGCCAGCGTCGGGCGTCGTCGACGTCCCAGGACCGGAGCGCGCCCTCGGGTACCGACGCCCCGGGCAGGTGCTTGGCGAAGTCGGTCACGGCGCCAGTATGGGAGCGCCGTGCCGCGGCCATAAGGGGCGGCCGCGGCACGGAATCGCTACGGCCGTTTCACGCGTCGAGCACGGCCAGCTCCAGCCCGGCGAGGCGCTCCGGCTCCGCCACGATGTCGATCTCGGTGATGAGGCCGTCCTCGATCGTGAACCGCAGCACCAGGAACAGCCGTCCCAGCGGAGCCATCGCCAGGCCGACCGTGCCGCCCACCAGCGCCGGCTGCGTGGCCCGCGCCCGCTGCATGGCGGCCATGGCGCCCGTGGCGACGGGGACCGCCCCGGTGACCGTGAGGGGCCGGGGGGTGGGTCCGACGGCCTGGTCGGCGCGGAGCACGACGTCGGGGTGGAGCAGCGAGACGAGGTCGTCGAAGTGCCCGCCACGGGTGGCGGCGAGGAAGGCCTCCACCACGCGGCGCCGGAGGGCCAGGTCGGCCTCGGACACCAACGGGGCGCCCTTGACGCGGCGTCGGGCGCGGCTGGCGAGCTGACGGGTCGCCACCGAGGACTTCCCCAGCAGCGGGGCGATCTCGTCGAAGGACACGGCGAACAGGTCGTGCAGGACGAACGCGAGGCGTTCGGCGGGCGTCAGCGTGTCGAGCACCACCAGCAGGGCCAGCCCGACGGAGTCGGCCATCACGGCCTCCTGCTCGGGGTCGACGGCGTCCTCACGGCTGAGGGCGGGGTCGGTGGGCCGGGCGTCGATCGAGTCCTCGCGCCGGGCCGCGCGCGAGCGCAGCATGTTCAGGCACACCCGCGACACGACCGTGGTCAGCCACCCGCCGAGGTTCTCGACCTCGCTGACGTCGGAGCGGTCCAGGCGCAGCCACGCCTCCTGGACGGCGTCGTCGGCCTCGGCGAGCGAGCCCAGCATCCGGTAGGACACCGCTCTGAGGTGAGAGCGGTGCTCTTCGAACCGCTCCGTCAACTCCGCAGACACCGAACCCTCGTCCACCCGTACCACGTCCCCTCCTCGCAGCGGATCTTCAAAATAGATCACCGGGGAGCGCGCCGTGGCGTCGGGGATAATGTCCGCGGACGGCACAAGCAGTGGAGACGCCGGACCGCACGGTGGTCCGGCAGGAGAGGAACCCCCCGATGGACGTGCAGCACTTCGAGCGGATCACCGCTTTCATCGAGGCGCGGCTCACCCCGCTGTTCGACGAGGCGACGGGAAGCGAGCACGGCTTCTCGATGGACGACACCTCCCGCGCCCTGCGCGCCCTGCGCAACGCCGTCCTTGAAGCCTCCGCCGTCAAGGGCCTCATCGAGAAGCGGGAAGGCGCCGAGCCGGCCACGCGCCGCGTCATCGACCAGTCCGTCGAGCACCACTGGGACGTCCTGCGCGGCATCGCCCGCCAGTGGGAGGACCACGCCGACTTCCGCCACGAGTTCAAGCACCACGCCTGGGAACTCGACCACCACCACACCCCGGCCCGGACCTGACCCCGTTCGCCGCGACCGCCGGCCAGGCCCGGGCTCCAGCGCGAGATGCCTCCGGCAACCGCAGCCTGCGCGAGCTCGACCGGCAGGGGTGCGACCTCGTTGTCGCGTCCCTGCCGGCGGAGGAGGGGCTGGGGCGGGCGACCACCCGCCGCCTGCGCCGGGAGGCCCGGCCGGGACTCAGGACGCCGTGGGGACCGCCGGGTCGAGGCCGCGCGTGGCGACGAGCTGGGCGCTGCCGTCGGCCAGCCGGTAGGACAGCCCGACCACTGCGGTCCGGCCGGCGGCCACCGCCTCGCCCAGGACGCGGGAGCGCTCCAGCAGCAGGTCCACGGTGTGTTCGATGTGCTCGGCCAGTATTTCCTCGGCGCTCTCGCGGCCGGCGGCGCGGGCGGCCAGCACGCTCGGGGTGACCCGTTCGACGATGTCGCGGACGAAGCCGCCGGGCGTCTGTCCGTTCTCCAGGGCCGAGCAGGCCGCGGCCACGGCGCCGCAGGAGTCGTGGCCGAGGACGACGACCAGCGGCGCGTTCAGGACGCTCACCCCGAACTCGATGGAGCCGAGGACTTCGGTTCCGGTGACGTGCCCGGCGGTACGGACGACGAACAGGTCGCCCAGACCGCGGTCGAAGATGATCTCGGCGGCCAGCCGGGAGTCGGAGCAGCCGAACAGCACGGCGAAGGGCTGCTGGGACGGAGCGGTCTGGGTGCGCCGGGTGGCGTCCTGATTGGGGTGCTCGGGGCTTTCGGCGACGAAGCGCCGGTTACCGGCCATGAGCAGGTCGAAGGCCTCGCGGGGCGTCGGGTTGTCAGTCATGGTCGCAGCCTATGAGGCGACCGTCGTCGTCGCTCGACCGGATCCGCCGGAGAGCGCCGGGCACGCCGGGCAGGTGAGCCGCCGGCCGGTGGGCGGGCGCTCCGTGACCACCTCGCGCCTGCCTCCATGTGAGTGACGCCCCGCCCGTCGGCGGCGTGTGCAGGTCAAGCGATGAACACACCGTGCGACCGTGCTTGGGCATCTGCCGGCTTCCCCGGGAGTCGTCCCAGGTGCTCCGACGCACACAGCCGGCCGCCGACAGCCCGGACGGTCCGGTCGGCCGCGGCAGATCCGGGGCGACGGCGCAGTCGCGCCGCCACGGTGCTCCTGTCCGCGTGCAGCGGCCGTTCCTTCCGCTGCCCGGCGGCCCGCGACCACTGGTTCGACGATGGTCGGACCGACGACCACGACGGCTCCAGCAGCCGAGTCACCACCTGATCAGGGGCGCACACATGGACGCAATCGTTCTGCTACGCGAGGACCACAAGACGGTCGAGAAGCTCTTCAAGCGCTTCGAGAAGACCTCCGACGACGACACGGCCGAACGCCGCCGGATCGCCGACGAGGTGATCGAGGAGCTCACCGTGCACGCCTGGATCGAGGAGAAGGTCTTCTACCCCGCTGCCCGCGAGGCCGCGCCGGATACGACGGACCACGTCCTGGAGAGCATCGAGGAGCACCACGCGGTCGTGTGGATGCTGTCGGAGATCAAGAACATGGACCCGGGCGACGAGCGGTTCAAGGCGAAGATGAGCGTGCTCATGGAACAGGTCCGCCACCACGTCGAGGAAGAGGAACAGGACTGGTTCCCCGACGTCCGCAAGGCGATGGGCCGCAACAGGCTCACCGAACTGGGCGGTGAGATGGAGGCCGAGAAGCAGCGGGCACCACGCGATCCGCTCGCCGTTCCCAGTGCCGACTCCAAGTGACCCGCTCACGGCCCCGGCGAGCCGGTCGCCTCCGGTGCGGGCCGGTTCCGCAGCGGTGCGGGCCGGTTCCGGCAGCGCGCCAGGACGTGGCCGCCGCTGCGCGAGCCGCCTTCGCAGCAGTGCGCCGGCTCCGCCGCGCGTGCGTGCCGTGCTCCCCGGCCGGCGCGGCCCCGCGCAGCCCTGCCCGTGAGCGCACGACCATGCTCGTTCCTACGCGTCTTCCCTGGTGCGGGGAGAGGCGTGGGGGCAGAGCGCGGCGGAGGCTGTCGTGGGAATCCGCATCCGGCGCAGGAGATCACGGGTGGTGCGCCTGCGCAGCGTGCTGCGCCAGGCGAGCTGCGGGTGGCGCGAGCGCAGATGCGAGAGCGCGCGAGCGGCCAGACCGGCGCTGTGGAAACGCTCGTCAATGACGACGGCGGTGATGACGCCCCGGGCGCAGGAGGCGCAGAGCCGGTAATGGACCTGGCCGACCACCTGGCGCGTGTGGACGAGGAGAAGGCATTCCTCGCCCGGCCCGGAGGTGTCCGGGATGTGCGTGGACAGGAAGTCGATGCCCCGATAGGCGAGGATCCGTCGGCGCAGGCGGACAGCGAGCCGGCTGCGGCGCGAGTGTTTGCCGCCGGTACGGCCGGGCGGTGACGTTGGGGACGTGCGGGCCGGGTCGAACACACTGCCGTTCGTGGTGGGACGCGCATGTTGTCCGTTCATGACGTCTCGTGTGCCCAGGCGGCCCGCGGATACCGCACCTTCGCCCCGGCCACCGCCGCACGAGGCCGCCGACGCGTATCCGCAGTCCTCCACCGCCCCGCCCGCTGCCGGCCGCGCTGCCCCTCGCCGCCCGTCCCGTGACCCGGCCGGGGGTAGGTCTACCCTGTCCCAGGACACGCCACTGTCCGCAGCGCGGCCGCGCGCGGAATCCCCGTCCGGGAGAGCACGCATGACCACGCTGGAAGACGTCGATGCCCGCGGCATGCAGCACTGCGAGACGACGACCCTCGGGGTACTGCTGCGGCACCGAGGACTCGATCTGTCGGAGCCCATGCTGTTCGGCCTCGGATCCGGTCTTTCCTTCGTCTACTGGGACAGCAAGAACCTGCCCTTCCCCTTCCTCGGGGGACGGGTCAAGCCCTTCGACCTCACCAGGAACCTGGCCAGCCGGCTGGGCCTCGAACTCGTGGTCCGCGAGACCGCCTCGCCCCGCAAGGCCTGGGACGACGTGAGGTCCTCGCTCGAGGCCGGGCACCCCGTCGGACTCCAGCTCGACAGCTACCACCTGGACTACTTCAGCTCCAGGGTCCACTTCGGGGGCCACGTCGTCGCCCTGTACGGATACGACGACCGCTCCGCCTTCCTGGTGGACACCGTCCAGCAGGGCGGAGCGGTCACCACCGGCCTGCACAGTCTCGCTGAGGCCAGGGCCGCCCGAGGCCCGATGACGGCCAGGCACCGCTCGTTCGTCCTCACCGTTCCGCGCGACATGCCCGCCCCGCACCGACGGATCGTCCCCGCCGTCACCGCGTGCGCCCGCGCCTTCCTCGACCCACCCATCGCCAATCTCGGCCACCGGGGCATCGAGAAGGCGGGCAGAAGGGTGCCCCTGTGGCTGCAGCGCACCGACGACCCCCGACGAGACCTGCCGCAGGCCGCCCTGCTGATGGAGAAGGCCGGTACCGGGGGCGCGCTGTTCCGGAACTTCTACCGCGACTTCCTCGCCGAAAGCGCCGATCTGCTCGACAACCGCCATATCCGGGCCGGGCACGCGCTCTACGCCGAGGCAGCCGTCCTGTGGACGGAAGTCGCGGCCCTCATCGAGCAGGCCGGTGAGCCGGCCGGTGCGCAGTGCCTCGTCCAGGCGGGCTCGGCCCTGACCGAACTCGCCCGCGTGGAGCGCGAGGCCATGCACACGCTGGCCCGCGCGGACAGCGTCTGACAGGGCCCCGGGACGGCACCCCCGTGGCGGATGTGCCGTACGGGCGCGCCCGTGACGGAGAGGGTTGCACGTGCCGTAGCGGCATGTGGTCCAGTGGGCGGCGAGCACGACACCGAGAGGTTCCCCCGCATGCCCCTTCCTGCGATTCCCCGCCGGGTCAAGATCGGCGATGCCGCCGCCCTCGCCGGGACCACACCCCGCGCCATCCGCCACTACCACGCCATCGGGCTGCTCGCCGAACCGCAGCGCGGCAGCGACGACCGCCGCCGCTACGGATACGACGACATGGTCCGCCTGCTGTGGATCCGAAAGATGGCCGATGCCGGTATCTCCCTGGAGGACATC
Organism: Streptomyces sp. WAC03905; assembly: GCF_057371075.1. Classification (NCBI taxonomy): domain Bacteria; kingdom Bacillati; phylum Actinomycetota; class Actinomycetes; order Kitasatosporales; family Streptomycetaceae; genus Streptomyces; species Streptomyces sp. WAC03905. Next base: position 330,127 of record NZ_JBXYDZ010000003.1, on the reverse strand, counting down.
GGCGCCGCCTTCACGCGCCCCGGCATCGAGGAGCCCCTGGCCCGCCTGGAGGAGTCCCTCGCCTCCAGGGCCGCCGCGATCGAGGCCCAACGGGCCGCCGTGCGCCGTCTCCGAGAGGCGGGCAGCCCCCTGGGCCTGCTCTCACCGCTGGTCACCGGCCGGCTGCAGGATCTCCCGCCCGGAGCCCTGCGCTCCGCCGACCTCGACACCCTCCTGGTCACGGAGCGCATCTTCGGGCCCCTGGGCGCCGCCGTCCAGGCCAACCGGTTCATCGTCCTGGCCACCCATCCCGGGCTGCGGGCCGAGGAGGACCGGCTGGCCGAGGCCGAGGCGTCCCTGGACGACACCGTTTCCCCCGACGACCCCCGTGTCGAGGACCTGGCCGCCCGACGTCGTGATCACGAGACCGCCCTGGAAGCCGCCGGTGAACGGTCCGGCCTGGCGGAATCCCTCGACGCCCTCCTGGACCGGGAGGACGGGCCCGCGGACGAAGCGCGGGACGGGAGCGGGGAGGGGATGAGCGTGGCGGAGGCCGTCGGCAGGATGCCGTACGACCTCTCCCCGGCCCGCGTCCGGTACGAGGAACGCGTCCTGGAACTGCTGCACCCGGCCGCTGGGTGACCCCCGTATCCGGCCGAACGCCCCGCGGACGCCGTCGACCGGGTTCAGCCACAGCGGGATCGTGCCGCCGGGGCGCAGTAGTCTGATCAATGCATGCTGGCTGGACGGCGGGGAAGGGGCGCGGTGAGAGCGGCACGGGCTTTGGCGACGCTGGACGAGGTGGACGTCGGCGACCACGTCTGCTGGCTGGTCGACGCGGCTGCCCCCTTCCCCGGTACCGCGCGGGCGTACGTGGCCGACGGCGCCCTGTACGGGGACAAGATCGTGGTGGTCGGAGCGGCCGGCGGCGTGGCCGAGGGCACGTTCCGGGCCTCGGCCGCGGTGGTGCTCGATCTGCCGAGTCTGGGGGACACCGACTCGGTACTGGCGGCGGTGAAGCGTGAGGCCCGAACCGCGGCCCGCGAGGGCTACCGTTCGGTACGCGTACTCGCCGAAAGGGTTCCGGTCACGGAGCCCGGTGCGGCGCACGACCTCCTGTCGCAGGAGCTCAGGCTCGACGAGTTCGCCTCGGAATGCGGGGCGATGGTGGTGTGCGCGTTCAGGCCGTCCCAGTGGCAGGCGGATACGCTGGAGCACGTGGCGAGTGTGCACCCGCACGAGATGGGCACACGTGCAGAGCGTCCGGCCTTCCGAATGTTCAGCACGGGCGTCGACAGCTGGAGCGTGGACGGGGTGATCGATTCGCAGGGCGCCGCGGCGTTCAACGCCGCGCTGCGCGCGGCCGTGGGGTACACGCCGAGGATGAGGCTGTGCTTCGACCGCCTGGAGATGATCGACGCCGCCGGAATGGGGGCCCTGGTCGACGCGGCGAACCACCTTCCCGGACGGCACATCGTCGTGGAGGGTGCCAACGAGACCGTGCGGCTGTGCTGGGAACTCGCCGGATACGCCACCCCCGGAGTGCCGGTGGTGATGGCCGTATGAGCACCACCCGGCCGCCCGGCGCCCCGGCGGCGACAGCCCGGGCCGAGGCCCGCTTCCGCCACGAGCTGTACCCGTACCAGGGGCAGGACCAGTTCATGACCGGCATCCTCGGTTTCATCCGGGAGGCGCTGGAGGCGGACGAAGCGGTCGTCGTCGCCGTCCCCACGGCCCGGGCGTCTCTTCTGCGGGGCGAGCTGGGCGGCGAGCCCGCCGTCACGTTCGTCGACACCGCGACCGCCGGACCCAATCCGGGGCGGCTCGTGGACGCCTGGACCGCCTGGCTGGGGGAGAGCGGGGAGGGCGGCCGGCCGGTGCGGGGCGTCGGGGAGACCGCCTGGAGCCAGGCCCGCAACGCGGCCCACCTCTCGGAGCTGCGCCACCACGAGTGGCTGCTCAACCAGGCCTTCGCGCGGAGCTCCGCGTGGTCCATGCTGTGCCCCTACGACACCACCGACGCGGACCGGGCCGCGCTGCGCTCCGTCTCCCGCTGCCACCCGCTGATCCACGAGGACGGCCGGTACACGCCCAACGGGGAGTTCCTGGACGACGACCGCTACCCGTTCGACGCCCTGGCCGCCCCCTGCGATCCGTACCAGGAACTCGGCTACGCGCGCGGGGACCTGGCCGCGGTCCGCTCCAAGGTCGCCCAGTGCGCGGCCGACGCGGGCGTGTCCCCGGAGCAGCGGGCGAAGCTCGCGGTGGCCGTCACCGAGATCGCGACCAACAGCATCTGTCACGGCGGGGGCGGCGGAACGCTGCGTACGTGGGCCCAGGACTCGGTGTTCCTGTGCGAGTTCCGGGACGCCGGGTACATCGCCGACCCGATGGCCGGCCGCGTCCGGCCGTCGGCCCGACAGCTCGGCGGCCGTGGACTGTGGCTCGCGCACCAGCTCTGCGACCTGGTCGAGATCCGGTCCACCCCCGAACAGGGCACCACCGTACGCCTCCACATGGACGTCCAGGGGCAGCAGGCCCGCTGACGCGCAGCGGGCGCGCCCCGGCGACGCAGGCCGCGGCTCCGCGGGCGGCCGCGGCCGCCCCCGCTCCGCGGCGGCAGGTCAGGTGCGCACCCGAGCGAGTTGGCGGTTCATCTCGGCCATGAACCGCACCACGACGTGCAGTTCATCGGCGTTGAAGTGGGCACGGGCGGCTTCGGTGGAGCGGGCCAGCGGGCGGAAGTACTCGCGTGCTGCCTCCCTGCCCGCCTTGGTGTAGTGCAGGTGGACCACCCGGCGGTCGTCCACGGCGCGCTCCCGGCGTAGGTGCCCCGCCTTCTCCAGCCGGTCCAGGCACGCCGAAACCGCACCGGAGGTCAGGTTCATCCGTGCGCCCAGCCGCCCGGGGGTCATCGGCCCGGCCGCTTCGTCGCCCTCGGCGTCCAGGACGGCGATCAGGGCCTGTACGTCCGTCAGGTGCAGGCCCTGGGCCTGGGCGAACTCCTGTGCGATCCGGTTGAAGTCGGCGTTCATCGCGCGCAGCAGAACGGCGAAGGCCTGCAACCCGATCGGGTCCTCGGGAGGAAGTACGTGCGGGGAGTGGTCGGCGCTGCGCATGGCACCAGCATATGATCTCTCGACGATTGAGATACTTCATCATTGAGTGAATTGGAGTGAGGGATCCGTGACGCGTACACCCCGCTGGGCCCGATGGCTGGTGCCCGTACTGCTGCTGGTGGTCTGGCTCGGCATCGGCGGCACGCTGGGCCCCTACGCGGGAAAGCTCGGCGAGGTCGCCACCAACGACCAGGCGGCGTTCCTCCCGCAGAGCGCGGAGTCCACCCGGGTCCTCGAAGCCCGCCGAGCCTTCGAGCGCTCCGAGTCGGTCCCCGCGATCATCGTCTGGCAGGCGTCCGACGGTGGCGCGATCAGTGACGCGCAACAGCAGGAGGCGACCGCGGCCGTCGCGGCGCTGACCGGCCGGACGGGCATCACGGGACAGCCCTCACCCGCTCTGCGCTCCGCGGACGGCGCGGCCCTGCAGGCCGTCGTGCCGTTGGCCCCCGACCTCGGCGAGGAACTGCCCACCGTCCTGGACCAGGTCCGCACGGCGGTGGGAGTGCCGGAACTGGCCGCCCGGATCGCGGGTCCCGCAGCCACTCAGGCGGACCTCGCGGACGCTTTCGCCGGCATCGACGGGCTCCTGCTGGGCGTGGCGCTCGGCGCGGTCCTGCTGATCCTGCTCCTGGTCTACCGCAGCCTGCTGCTGCCCTTCGTGATCATCATCAGTGCCGTCTTCGCGCTCGGCCTCGCCTGCGCCGTCGTCTACGCCCTCGCCGACCGCGGTGTCGTGCGCGTCGACGGCCAGGTCCAGGGCATCCTGTCCATCCTGGTCATCGGAGCGGCGACGGACTACGCGCTGCTGCTGGCCGCCCGGTTCCGGGAGGAGCTCGCGGTCCGGGGCGACCGTACGGCCGCAGCCGCCGCCTCGGTGCGTCGCTCCGCCGGGGCGATCACGGCCAGCGCGGCCACGGTGGCCCTCGGTCTGCTCGCGCTCCTCGCCAGCGACCTGACCAACAACAGGGCCCTCGGCCCCGTCGGCGCGATCGGCATCCTCTGCTCGCTCCTGGCCACCCTGACCTTCCTGCCGGCCGTCCTGGCCCTCCTCGGCCGCGCCGCGTTCTGGCCCGCCACACCCAAACCCGCCGACGCCACGGCGGAAGGCCACCGCATCTGGCGCCGCGTCGCCGGCCTCATCGACCGGGCACCGCGCCGGGTATGGGTGGCGACGACCCTGCTCATGCTGGTCCTCGCGGCCTTCGCCCCCACCCTGTCCTCCCGGGGCGTTCCCCTCGACGAGATCTTCGTCAAGGACGCCCCCTCGGTCGCCGCCCAGGAAACGCTCGGCAAACACTTCCCCGGAGGCTCCGGCCAGCCCGCGGTGATCATCGCCGATGCCGCCAGGGCTCAGGAGGTGCAGGCGGCCGCCCGGAGCGTCGACGGCGTCGCCTCCGCCACGCCCGTCACCGCCTCCGGGCGCCCCGGCGGTGAGCCCCTGGTCGTCGACGGCCGGATCCGCATCGACGCCGTCCTCACCCCCGCCGCCGACAGCGACGCGGCGAAGACCGCCGTACGGGACCTGCGCGACCGCGTGCACGCCGTCCCAGGGGCCGACGCCCTGGTCGGCGGCTACACCGCCCAGAAGTACGACACCGAACAGACCGCCGCCCGGGACCGCACCCTCATCGTCCCCGTCGTCCTGGTCATCATCCTGCTCATCCTGGTCCTGCTCCTGCGCTCCGTCCTGATCCCCGTCCTGCTGGTGGCCACGGTCGCCCTGAACTTCCTGGCCACGCTGGGCGTCTCCGCGCTCGTCTTCCAGCACCTGCTCGGGTTCAGCGGCACGGACGCCTCCGTCCCCCTCTACGGCTTCGTGTTCCTGGTCGCCCTCGGCGTCGACTACAACATCTTCCTCATGTCCCGGGTCCGCGAGGAAAGCCTGACCCACGGCGTCCGCCAGGGCGTCCTGCGCGGTCTCACCACGACCGGCGGTGTCATCACCTCGGCCGGCGTCGTGCTCGCCGCCACCTTCGCCGCCCTCATGGTCATCCCGCTCGCCTTCCTCGTCCAGATCGCCTTCATCGTCGCCTTCGGCGTCCTCCTCGACACCCTCGTCGTGCGCTCCCTCCTCGTTCCCTCCCTCGTGATCGACATCGGCCCGCGCAGCTGGTGGCCGAGCTCCCTCTCCCGTCGGCCTCCCATCGCCGGGAGCACGGAGGAGGCCTGAACCGGCGGCGCGCGCCGAGCGGGCGGGCCGGCCGACCGGCAGGGGCGGCCCTGCCGATCGGCCGGCCGCGGCGAGCGCGGCGGCACGAGTGACCGGGATCAGTCCGCCGACGTGCGCGGCGTGGTCTGCTGGACGGCCCAGCCGTTGCCGTCCGGGTCGGAGAAGTGGACGAAGGAGCCCCACGGAAGGTCCTGGATCTCCGTCACCTCAACCCCCCGGCCGCGCAGGTCCTCGTAGGCCTCCTCGATGTCGGTGACCACGACCTGCATGTTGTCGAGGGAGCCCGGGGTCATCCGGGTGAGGCCCCTGCCGATCGCGATCGAGCAGGCCGATCCCGGCGGGGTCAGCTGTACGAAGCGGATGTCCTCGCTGACCGTGACGTCGTGGTCGGCGACGAAGCCGATCTTCTCGTAGAAGGCCTTGGCCCGGTCGACATCGGTGACGGGGACGGCGACGAGTTCCAGTTTGATGTCCATCACGGCATCATGCGCCCCGGACCGGTGCCGCGCCGTCGGTTTCCGTGCCGGCGGGCGTGTCCGCCGCCGCGAACTGCGTGCGGTACAGCTCCTCGTACCGGCCGCCCGCGGCCAGCAGCCCTGCGTGCGTGCCCCGTTCCACGACCCGGCCGTCCTCGACCACCAGGATCAGGTCGGCCGCCTGTACGGTCGACAGCCGGTGCGCGATGACCACGGCGGTCCGGCCCGCGAGGGCCTCGCCCAGGGCCTCCTGCACCGCCGCCTCCGAGGTGGAGTCCAGGTGCGCGGTGGCCTCGTCGAGGACCACCACCCGCTGCCGGGCCAGCAGCAGCCGGGCGATCGTCAGCCGCTGCCGCTCACCGCCCGACAGGCGGTAGCCGCGCTCCCCGACGACCGTGTCCAGCCCGTCCGGCAGCGAGGCGACCAGGCCGTCCAGCCGGGACCTGCGCAGGGCCTCCCAGATGTCCTCCTCGGTGGCGTCCGGCCGGGCCAGCAGCAGGTTGGCCCGTACCGACTCGTGGAAGAGGTGCCCGTCCTGGGTGACCATGCCGAGCGTCTCGCGGATCGAGTCGGCCGTCAGGTCCCGTACGTCGATGCCGCCGAGCCGGACCGCGCCCGCGTCGGCGTCGTACAGTCGCGGCAGCAGTTGCGCGATGGTCGACTTGCCGGCGCCGGACGAGCCCACCAGGGCGATCATCTGGCCCGGTTCGGCCCGGAAGGACACCTCGTGCAGCACCTGCGTACCGCCCCGCGGGTCGAGCACGGCGACCTCCTCCAGGGACGCGAGCGAGACCTTGTCGGCGGCCGGGTAGCCGAAGGACACCCGGTCGAACTCGACGGCCACCGGCCCCTCCGGCACCCGGCGGGCGTCCGGCTTCTGTGCGATGAGCGGCTCCAGGTCGAGGATCTCGAAGACCCGCTCGAAGCTCACCATCGCGCTCATCACCTCGACGCGGGCCCCGGCGAGAGCGGTCAGCGGGGCGTACAGCCGGGTCAGGAGCAGGGCGAGCGCGACGACGGAACCGGCGTCGAGGGTCCCGCGCAGGGCGTAGTGGCCGCCCAGCCCGTAGACGAGTGCGAGGGCCAGCGCCGAGACCAGGGTGAGGGCCGTGATGAACGCCGACTGGGCCATCGCCGTACGGATCCCGATGTCCCGGACCCGCGCCGCCCGGACGGCGAACTCCGCGGACTCGTCGGCGGGTCGGCCGAACAGCTTGACCAACGTCGCGCCGGGCGCCGAGAACCGCTCGGTCATCTGGGTGCCCATCGCGGCGTTCAGCGCCGACGCCTCCCGCTGCATCGCCGCCATCCGCGCGCCCATCCGGCGGGCCGGCAGCACGAACACCGGCAGCAGCACCAGCGCCAGCAGGGTGATCTGCCAGGAGATGCCCAGCATCACGGCGAGGGTCAGCAGCAGGGTCACGATGTTGGCGACCACCCCCGACAGGGTGTTGCTGAAGGCCCGTTGGGCACCGATGACGTCGTTGTTGAGGCGGCTGACGAGGGCCCCGGTACGGGTCCGGGTGAAGAAGGCGACCGGCATCCGCTGCACGTGGTCGAAGACCGCCGTCCGCAGATCCAGGATCAGTCCCTCGCCGAGGGTGGCGGAGAGCCGACGGGCCAGCAGCCCGAGCCCGGCCTCCGCCACCGCGATCAGGGCGATGAGGAGGGCGAGCCGGGTCACCGTGGACCCGTCCCGGCCCTCCACGATGGCGGTCACGACCCGGCTGGCGAGCACCGGCGTGGCCACCGCCAGCAGGGCGGTCACCACGCTCAGCAGGAGGAAGAGAACGAGCCCGCGGCGGTGCGGGCGGGCGAACGCGGCCACGCGGCGCAGACCGGCCCGGGAGAGGGGGCGGCGGTCCTGCTGGGCGTTGATCGCGCTGTGCAACGAGGTCCAAGCGGTGACTTCCATGTCCATGACCCGAACGCTAGGACCTCAACCAAAGTAGAGGTCAAGCGTTCGGCGCCGGACCCCCCGACCGGGGGACCGCCGGGACCGTCGGGGCCGAGGGGAACGTCGGGGCCGAGGGGGCATCGCAGAGGCCGCCCCGGCAACCTCGCCAGGGCGCAAGGGATTTGGAAGGCCCCTCCTCTGTCGGTGCCCGGTGGCATCATCGGTCCATGACGCAGGGATCCGAGTCCGTCCGCTTCACCAAGAACACCACAGACACCGTCCTGCACCACTTCGAACGCTGGGCGCGCGACACGCCCGAGGCTCCCGCCCTCATCGCGGGCACGAAGAACCGGCTCCCGTACGGGGTGCTCGACGCCCGCGCCAACCGGCTGGCGCACCACCTGCTCGCCCGCGGCCTGCCACCCGGCGCCCTCGTCGCCATCGGCACCACCCAGCCCGCCGAAATCGTCGTCGGCATCCTCGCCGTCCTCAAGGCCGGCGGGGTCTACGCCGTCCTCGACGCCGAGACGCCCCGCACGGGCCGCCGGCAGCTCGCCGCGCTCCAGCCCCTGGAGCCCTACGCGCTGCTCACCCACGCGCCCCACCGGGCCGCTCTCGACACGGCGTTGGGCCTGCGCGCGATCCGGACCGACGAGGCCGCCACCGAGATCGCCGACCGACCCGCCCACGCACCCGACCGCGTGGCCGGCGCCGACGGCTCGGGCGCGGCCGTCGGCGGCGCGGCCGTCCTCTTCACGGCGAGCGCCGAACCGCGCCCCGTGCGCGTCGGCCACGCCCTGCTGCTCGCCGCCCACGAGGGCTGGACCGAGCTGACCCGGCCGACCCCGCAGGACCGGCACGTCATCACCGCCCGGCCGGACGTCACCGCCTTCGCCGCCGGCTGGACCCGGGCCCTGTGCACGGGCGGGGCTCTCGTCCTGCCCCCGGGACCCTCCTGGCCGTCCGGCAACCCGCTGACGCTCCGCACGGCGGTCGACCTCCAGAAGGTCACCGTCGTCCACACGGACCCGGCCGGCATCGCGGCGCTGGTCGTCGACGGCCCCCGGCCCGCCGCGGCGGACCGCAGGACCGGCCCCCGGCCGTTGCGCTCCCTCCGGCTGGCCACCGTCACCGCAGACCGCCTCCACCTCGACGAAATGGACGCCCTGCACAGCCGGTTGCGCCCCGGCGTGCGCATCCTGAACGTCTACGGGCTCACCGAGACCGCCGGTGTCGGCACCTGCTTCGAACTCCCGCAGCTGCCGGCCCCCGTCGCCGAACCGGAACGCCACTCCCTGCTGGGCACCCCCTTCGCGGGATGCCAGGTCCACCTGCGCGGCGGGGAGGTGCACCTCGCCCCGCCCGGCGGCGGTGACGCGATACCCACCGGCGACCTCGGCGTGGAGCGCCCCGACGGCCTGCTGGAGTACGCCGGACGGATCCGGGACAGGATCCCCCTCCAAGGAGACTCCTTCGACCCGCACGCCGTCGAGGGGGCGATCCGCACCCACCCGGGCATCGGCGGGGCCGTCGTCGCCGGCGTCGAGAAGGACGGCGAGCGGCGGCTCGTCGCCTACGTCTGCCCGCCGCCCGGCGACCCGGCCTGGGACGCCTCCGCGCCGCTGCCCGACATCCACGGCCTGCGCAACCACCTGGCGGGCGTCGTCCTGAAGGAAGCGTCCCCCACCGTCCTCATCCGGCTCCGGGCCCTGCCGCGCAACCGGGCCGGCCAGGAGGACCGCTCGGCCCTGCCGCTGCCTCCGCAGCCCGTTTCCGAACGGCCCGCCGCGTACGGGAGCAAGTACAGCCGGGCATCGACCACCGTCGGGAACCCGGACGGCGGCCGCGCCGTCCTCGCCGGATGTGCGACGGTGGTCCTCGCCTTCTTCACCCTGGTGTTCACGCCCGTCGTGTGGCCCGGCTCCACCGACCTCTCCGCCGTGCCCTACCCGTGGGCGGCCCTGTTCTTCCTGCTCTACGTGGCGGAGAGCCTGGCCTTCGGCGCCGGCCTCGCCTTCCTGTTCACCGGGTATCGCCTGATCGAACGCCGGGAACGCGGCCGGCCCCCGGGCCGCATCAGGGCCGTCCACCTCGCGGCGAGCTACCTGCTGCTGGCCTGGTGGCCGCAGGACAACGCCTACCGGCTCGCGGCCAAACAGGACTGGCCCCTCCAGGCCCTCCTCGTCTACGCCTTCAACATCCCCCTGATGGTCGCGGGCCTGGTCCTCGCCCTCCACGTGGCCCGCACACCGGACTCGCCCTTCGACTTCGAGGACCGGGACTGAGCCCGGCGCCGGCCGACGCACGGCCGACCCGCGCCGGCGGACCGACGGGAAGGCCCGTGCCGCCGCGCCGCTCCCGGCGGGCGCGCCGCCGTCACGGCGCGGCCGGCTCCGGAGGGTCGAACATCGCGCCGACGGCCGCCGCCCCGGCGCGGACCAGCGACTCGGCCGCGTCCAGCGCCTCCGGGCTGCGCGCCGCCACCAGTACGCCCAGCCAGGGCGCCGGTTCGAAGGCGGCCGTCGGGATCGCGGGGACGAACACCGCCCCGAGCTCCGCGCAGCCCCGGGCCAGGTCCGCGCACAGCTCGTCCAGTTGCGGCTCCGGCAGCCGCGCCCCGAGCTCCACCCGGTCGGCGATGCGGACGAGGTGTCCCGCGCCCCGCAGCGCGTCGAGCCGGGCCGCCACCATGAAGGCGATCGACGGCCCGGTCAGCCGCAGGTTCGTCTCGGTCGGCGCGAGCCGTCCCTCGGGGTCCACCACGAAGTCCACGTCGAACCAGCCCCGGTAGCCGGACTCCGCCAGCCCCCGGCCCACCGCCGCACCGAAGGCGAGCAGCGGCTCCCGCGCCCACGGCGGCACGACGCCGGGGCCTACCGTGGCTCCGCGGTAGGCCCCCGCCGTCACGTCCATCCGGGCCGCGCCGACCTCGTGGACCCGGCCGGCCGGATCCACGAAGCCGTCGTACGTCAGGTCGCGGGTCGCGGCCGGATCCGCGGGCCCGTCGACGAACTCCTCCACCAGCAGCGGCCCGCGCGGCAGCCGTCGCAGGACCGCGCGGGCGCCGCCCGCGGCCCGGACCTGCCCGGCGGTGACCACGGTGGTGCCCGAACCTCCGACGCCGTGCTCCGATTTCAGAACGGTGCTCTCGCCGGCCCGTGCCCGTGCGGCCAGCAGCCGGGCCGCCGCCCACCGGCCGGAAGCCCGTACCTGTGCGGGGAGCACGATGCGGGGATGGCCGCCCCCCGCCAGGATCCGCGCGAACAGGCCGTGCGCCGCCGCCTTCGACTCGTGGCGCAGCTCCCCGGGCCGCCACGGCCGCCCCGCGAGCAGCCCGAACGAGCGGGTGAGCCCCCACGGTACGAGCGGCTCCCCGGCGCCGGTCAGCCGCGCGGCCAGCGCCGGCCGGGCCCGTACGGCGTCGGTCAGCCCGGGCCCCCGCTCCACCAGCCCGTCGAACACCTCGACGCCGGTCCAGCCCAGCTGCCGGCAGACCAGCTCGGTCCACCCGGCGGGCACCGCCCGGGGCAGGACCAGCGCCGACGGGTAGGGGCTGTAGAACGCGGCCAGGCAGGAGTAGTGGTGGGCGGCGGCCTGCTCACGGTCCAGGGAGGGGTCGCCGAACTGCGCGTTGAACTCGGCGACGTTGCCGACGTGCACGGCCCGCCCGCCGCCGGTCCAGGCCCGCGCCCAGTCGGCGAGGGGTGCCGGGGCGGCCTCGAACCGCACCAGGGACCCCGCGGCACCGGCGGCGGCCCCCGCCGGAGCCGCGACCGCGCCCATCGCCCGGTAGAAGCCCTCCGCATGCGGATCCGAGTCGATGACCAGCCGGCGCACACCCTGTTCCACGGCCCGGCGCAGCACGTCCCGGTACAGCAGCCGCCCCACTCCCTGCCCGATGGCGGAGGGTTCCACGAAGAGCAGCCCGAGCGTGGCCCGGGGGGCGTCGCCCTCCAGGGAGGCGAGCCCGAGGAGCGTCCCCTCGGGGTCCTCCGCCACCACGATCCGGCGGGCCGTCACCTCGTCCGGCAGGATCCGCAGTTCCGGGGCGCACGCCGCGAGGAAGCCCGCGTCGTACCCCCAGTGCGCCTTGGACCGCATCACCAGCCCGGTCAGGGCCTCCGCCTCGGCCGCCCGCGCGGCCCTGACCTTTACCATTCCCTGACCTCCCCATGGTCTGCGGGGAGGCCGTGCGATAGATTCGGCCTCCCCACGGCACATATTTTCCCACCACCGGAGACAGGCTTCTCAATGAGCGACATCATCAACGGACTTGGCCGCACCAGCGCCTACGGCGCCCTGGGCCTCGTCCTGCTGATCCTCGGCATCGTCCTCGTGGACGTGCTGACGCCCGGGAAGCTCCCGAAGCAGATCTGGGAGGAGCGCAACCGCAACGCGGCCCTCTTCCTCAGCTCCGCGCTCCTCGGCATCGGCGGCATCGTCTTCACCTCGATCTGGACCACCTACGACGACTTCGGCAAGGGCCTGGCGTCGACGGCGGCCTTCGGCCTCCTCGGCCTGGTCCTGATGGCGGTGGCCTTCCTCGTGCTCGACCTGGTGACCCCCGGCAAGCTCGGCGCCATCGTCGTCGACCGGGAACCCCACCCGGCGGTCTGGGTCTCCGCCGCCTGCAACCTCGCCGTCGCCGCGATCGTCGCCGCTTCGATCGCCTGACGCGGAGCCCCCGTACGTGGTCCAGAGCGCCGCTCCGTCACAGGAGCGGCGCTCTGCCCGTGCCCGGCCCCGCCACCCCCACCGGGTCGCCCGCTACGCCAGGCCCAGGGCGAACGCCCCGTAGCCCGCGGCCAGAAGTCCCGCCGCCGTGCGGCGGACCGCACGGCGCACCGCGCTCGCGCCGCCCCGGCCCTCGACCGGCGCGGCCTCGAACCGCCGCGCGTACCGGGCGATCACGACCAGCAGCGCCGCGAACACCGGCATCCACGCCAGCCGTGCCACGATCCAGCCCGGACTGTCCGGCGCGGCCGTCAGCCCGGCCAGCCCGTCCCCGCCCCCTCCCGCGAACGCAGCGGGCACGGCCGCGGCCAGCAGGGCCGTCTGGTGCCAGCACAGGATCGTCATCGCGCACAGGTTGACCACCACCACCGGCGCCCACAGGGCCGGCCGGACCAGCAGCCGCGCCAGCCGGTCCCGCAGCAGGATCGCCGCACCCGACTGGGCCGAGGCCAACGCGAGCACCAGCAGCGACGGCGGGTGCGAGTTCGTCCGGGCCGCACCCGGCACCCCCACCATCGACGCCGGATAGTGGAACACCGCCAGCAGCGCCGCGAACAGCAGCGCCCCGCCGACCAGGAGCAGCCAGGCTCCGCGCCGCCCGATCCGCCGCTCGCCCCAGTCCACGCCCAGCTGGTACGCGAACAGCCAGCCCGGCAGGACGTTCAGCAGCGACAGCCATGACGGTACGGACTCCGCGAGCGGCCCGTACCGCAGCAGGTCCACCACCGCGACCGCGGCGAGCAGCGGAGCCGCCGCCCAGCCGCCCAGCCGGTGCGCCGCCCGCACGCAGTACGGGGTCAGCGCGGTGAGTACCACGTACACCCCGACGAACCACAGTGGTTGGACCACCAGTTTCGCGCCGGTCCGCAGCGACGCCTCCGGCACCCCGGCCGCGTACAGGACGGGCGCCGCCAGCGCCCAGACCACCGTCACCCCGAGCACGGGCCGGCCCAGGCGTACGACGCGGCCCTTCAGCCAGGCGCCGGTCGATCCGGGGCGGCGCCGGTAGGAGAGCGCCGAGGCGTAGCCGCCCACGAGGAAGAAGACGCCCAGCATCTGCAGCACCCAGCTGACGGGGGCCAGGGCGCCGAAGGTCGACAGGGGACTGGCGTTGTGCAGGCCGCCGTCCGAGTCGAGCGTGAAGCCGCCGAGCAGCCAGTGGCCGGTCGGGACGGCCAGCAGCGCGAGGGCGCGCAACCCGTCGACCGCCCTGTCACGGTGGGCGGGGGTCTGCCGGTCGATCCGCCCGGCGGCCTTCCGCAGTGGCGCCAGGACCGTGGAGGCGCTCATGGGGCCTCTCCCTTCGCGATCGCGGCGAAGGCCGCGAGGGACTGTGTTCCCGGCGTGAAGTAGCCCGCGTGGCCCCGTACGTCGGAGGCGGGCACCCGGCGGGCGCCGAAGGCCGCCGAAGTGGGGTCGGCGCCGTGGCCGAGCCCGGCGAAGCTGACGTTCGGGACGTCCGCGATCCAGTCCGAGGGGCCCCGGGCCGCCCAGACGCGGGCGCCGGTGCGCAGGGCGCCGGCGGTGTCCGCGCGCATGCCGGGAGAACCGAGGGCCACGATGTCGGCGGCGTCGGTGTGCCGGGCCGCCAGCCCGCAGACCACCGAGCCGTAGCTGTGGCAGAACAGCACCGGGTCAGGTGCGCCCACCGCGTCGAGACCGGCGGTGAAACGGGCCAGCCGCGGTGCCCCGGCGGCGGCCAGCCGCCCGTCGGCCGCGTCGAGCCCCACGCCGACCGGGGTGGTGTACCCGGTCCACGCGATGACGGCCACCGAGGCGCCGCCCGCCGAAGCCGCGCCCGCCGAATCCGATGCCGCCGAACCCGCCGTCGCCGTGAGCAGCGCACGGGCCATGCCGGCCGGGCCGGTGTACGGCGCGCGCCGGGCGTCGTGCGAGGTGGCGTCGTTGTCGGACCCCGGCACGATCACCGATACGTGGGCGGCGTGCTCCAGGTCCCCGAAGACCTCGGCCACCTGACCCCGGCCGCGCGGGTCGAAAGCCAGGATCCGTCGGTCCGCGGCGGCCAGAGAGGCGTACCGCGCCTCACCGGTGGCCGCGACGGCGAGCCGGTTGGCTTCGTAGCGCAGGGGGAGGGGCGCCCCGTCGAGGTTGCCCACCACCGACGGGTGGTCGCGCACGAGGGCGGAGCGCTCGGCGTCGTCCAGCCCGGCGAAGAACCGGGCCACCTCCCGCGGTGTCGCCGTCGCCGGATCGGGCAGCGCCCCGCCGTACGCCGTGTCCGCCCGCCAGGCGGCGGCGCCCGGCGGCGGCCCGGTGACCGCCGACTGGCTCTCGCCCGAGGCCCATCCGGCGGTCCCCCCGACGACGGACACCGCCAGCACGGCGGTGACCAGCGTCCTTCCAAAGCGGCGCATGCCCCTTCTCCTCTCCTCGCGACGAGGAGGAAGGTAGGAAGGCGGCAGCACCGCGTACGTCGGACCGTGGAGCCAAGTCCGATGTCATACCCCGGTAGGGGGTGGAGGAGACGCGACCGCCGGACCGGGCCGTACGCGATGCCGGTCCGGGCGGTGGGCTCAGGCCGAGTCGCCCGGGCGCACCAGCCCCGCCTCGTAGGCGAAGATCACGGCCTGGGCGCGGTCGCGCAGGTCGAGCTTGGCCAGCACCCGCCCGATGTGCGTCTTGACCGTCTGCTCCGCCAGTACCAGATGGCCGGCGATCTCCTGGTTCGACAGCCCGCGCGCGATCAGCTCCAGTACCTCGGTCTCGCGCGGCGTCAGTCCGTTCAGCCGGAGCGCCGGGTCCTTGCGCGGCGTCGGCCGCTGCTGCACGAAGTCCGCGATCAGCCGCCGCGTCACCGACGGCGCCAGCAGCGCCTCGCCCGACGCGACGACCCGTACCGCCGCGATCAGATCGGCCGGCGGGGCGTCCTTGAGCAGGAAGCCGGAGGCCCCGGCGCGCAGCGCCTCGTACACGTAGTCGTCGATGTCGAAGGTGGTCAGCATCAGCACCCTCGGACGGTGCACCACCCCGGGTGGCGGGTCGAGGATCTCCCGCGCCGCCGTCAGGCCGTCCATCTCCGGCATCCGTACGTCCATCAGCACCACGTCGGGGTGCGTGGAGCGGGACACCTGCACGCCCCGGCGCCCGTCGGGCGCCTCGCCCACCACGTCGATGTCCGCCTGCGCCGAGAGCAGCGCGGCGAATCCCGCCCGCACCATGGCCTGGTCGTCGACGATGACCACGCGGATGGTCAACTGCGCTCCTCGTTCGTGTCGTTGCCGTTCTCGTCCGTGGCCTCGGTACCGGCACCGGCGCGCAACGGCAGGCGCGCGGCGACCCGGAAGCCCCCGTCGGGCAGCGGCCCGGTGTCCAGCGTCCCGCCGGTCAACCGTACGCGCTCCCGCATGCCCACGAGACCGTGCCCGGTGCCCGGTCCGTCCGGTTCGACCACCGCGTCCCGGGTCGCCGGCCCGTTGACGACGAGGACGAGGACCTCGTCCTCGTCGGCCGTCACCGACACCCGGGTGGGCGCGCCCGGCGCGTGCCGCACCACGTTGGCGAGGGCCTCCTGCACGATCCGGTACGCCGACAGGTCCACCGCGGGTGGCGCGGCCCGCGCCGCTCCGGCCGCGAGCGACAGCTCCACGGGCTGGCCCGCCCGTACGGTCGCCTCCACCAGCTGCTGGAGCCGGCCGATGCCCGGCTGCGGAGTCCGCTCGCCGTCGGCGCCGCCACCGGCGCCGGTGCCGTCCGTGCCACCCGCACCGTCCGGGGTCCGCAGCACGGTCAGCAGCCGCCGCATCTCGGCGAGGGACTCCCGCGCGCCGGCCGCGATCGCCGCGAACTCCTCCCGCACCGGCTCCGGCATGCCCGGCAGCCGGTAGGGCGCCGAGTCGGCCTGCACGGTGATCACCGACATGTGGTGGGCCACCACGTCGTGCAACTCACGGGCGATGCGGGCGCGTTCCTCCAGCAGGGTGCGCCGCGACCGCTCGGCCTCGCTGATGCTCTCCTGTTCGGCGATCCGCTGGCGCGCGTCGCCCAGACCGCGCAGCGCGCCCGTCAGGGCCAGCACGACTCCACCGAGGACGAAGAGCAGCGCGGCGGTGTTCATGGTGTCCGCGGGCTGGAAGAAGCCGAGCACCGCGCCGAGCGCACCGGTCACCAGCCACACCCCGACCAGGGTCCGTACGGTCTCGCGCAGCCCGAGGCAGGCCATCAGCACCAGGTAGCCGACGACCGCCATGGGAGTCCACGGCCAGGAGTGCCCGGCGACCTTGTCGGCCTGGGTCAGCAGGACCGCACCGAGGGTGTCCGCGAGCAGGACGAGGAGCCAGGCCGGCAGCGGCCGGGTCACCGCGAGGAGCAGGGGCACGGTCTGCGCCACCCCGAGCGCGCCCGCCCAACCGCCGTCCATGCCGTAGTCGCCGGTCAGCACGGCGATCGTCGTCGGCAGCAGCGAGACCACGAAGGTGGCGACCAGGACGTACGGGAGTGCCCGCTGCCAGGCCCGGGGAGCCTGCGCGAACAGTGGCTGGGCCGTCCCGGCCGGGGTGCGCAGGGCCGCGGCGAGCTGCGCCAGGGCGCCGGGATCCCCGCCCCCGGCCGGGCGGGCGGGGGCCCCGGCCGGGCGGGCGGGGGCCCCGGCCGGTGTCCGTCCTCCGGCCCGTCGGGGGGCTTTGTCGCTCATGATCGCACCAGCCTATGCTCCGGCGGGCCCGGACGGGCGCAGGGGTAGGCTGCACGGCAGTCGATCATGGGGGAGATGTTCGCATGGGCGGGGCGGCCGCGCTGGAGAAACTGGTTCCGGTGCTGCTGGCCTTCGGCGGCGGAGTCCTCCTCGCGCGCCGCAAGGTGGTGCCGGCCGAGGCCTCCAAGGTCTTCTCCGACTACGCCTTCCTGTTCGCGATGCCCTGCTACCTCTTCGGCAACATCTACTCCAGCGACCTCGCCGCCCTCTTCGACTGGCGGGCGATAGGCGGCTACGCGGCGGCCGCCGCGGTCGCCGTGGCGGTCGTGGCCGTGGCGGCGGTGGCCCGGGGCCGGCGGGAGCCCCGCGCCGTGGCACTGCGCGTGATGGCCGGCGTCCAGGTGAACACCGCCTACTTCGCCGTCCCCGTGTTCATCACCGTCTTCGGGACGGCCGCACCCGTCTTCCCGATCCTGCTCTTCCAGGTGTGCGTGCTGTCCCTGGTCGTCATCGCCCTGATGGAACTGGGCAGCGCGGGCCCCGCCGAGGGCGGCCCGGGGCGCCGGCTGTCGCGGGCCGTCGGTGCCTCGCTCGCCACCCCGCTGGTCCTCGCCTGCAACGCGGGCATCCTGCTCAACCTGCTGTCGGTGCGGGTCCCGGCCGTGGCCCTGGACGGAGCCGCCTTCGTCGGGAACAGCGCCTCGCCGGTCGCCCTGTTCGCCCTCGGTCTGCACCTCGGCGGCGTCGGCCTCCGGCTGCGGGGCACGACGCGCGAGGAGCTGGCCCTGATCGGCTTCAAATGCCTGGCGTTCCCGCTGCTGGCGTGGGCGGTGTGCGGGCCGCTGTTCGGGGTGCGGGGCGACTGGCTGGCGTACCTCGTCCTGACAGCGGCGATGCCGACCCCGCAGAACCTGTTCATCTTCGCCCAGCGCTACGACGTGGGCGTGGACCTCTCCGCCTCCGTCGTGATCAAGACCTCGCTCGTCTCCCTGGTCCTGCTGCCCCTCTGGCTCCACACCCTGGCCACCTGACCCCCCACCGCTCGTACGGGCGGTGGGGAGCGGTGGCGAGGCGGTCGTGCCCCGGGCGCCGGCGGCTCGTTGGGCCGGTATGGAACTGCCGAGCATCGCGGCGCCCGGCGTCGGCGAACGCGCCGACGCCGTGGCCGACGCCGCCTGCCACCTCTACGACACCGTCGCGCCCTGGGGGCCCGGGGCGCCCGGAGGGTGGAGCCGGACCGCGGCCGAGGACGCCGCCGAGGCGATCGAGACCACGGCGTACGCCCTCGCCTCCGCGGCCCCGGGCGCCGAGGTGGTGCTCGCACCCGTCCACGCGGCCCTGGCCGACCTGCGCCGCCGCCTCGGCCTCGCGCCCGCCGAGCTGCTGTCCGGCGACGGCCTCCCGGCGGTCCCGCGTACGGTCGGCAATCCGCGCCGGACCCGGTGGGTGCGGGCCCTTACGGCGCCTTCGCCCCGGCAACCGCCTTCTCGTACAACTTCCTGATGTCCGCGCCGAAGTAGGAGCTGTACGAGACGTCGGACCGGTCCCCGCCCGTCTTCCAGCCGCCGATCACACCGACCACGTCGCCGGTCCCGGTGCGGCCGTCGAGCCGCAGCAGGAAGGGGCCGCCGCTGGTGCCGCCCGGGTAGCCGGTGCAGGCGATGCGCAGGAAAGAGCCCGGGATGCGGGAGTCGGTGCTGGTGTACTTCGTCGTCCGGTTGACGCACGTGCGCGGCCGCGCGGCCGAGGACGGGTGCCCGATCAGCGTGGCCCGGGCGTGCGCGTAACCGGCGCCGGTGACCAGCCGGTTGCCGCCGACCACGTCCTGCACCCGCAGCCCCTTCACGCCGGGGCCCACCTGGGCGAACGCCACGTCGAGGGCGGCCGCGCGGTTGACGCCCTGGGTGCGGTAGCGCTGGTCGATCCAGATCTTGGAGCGGCCGGCGGCCGTCCGCAGCACCGGGAACATCCCGAACGGCCGGGGCTTGGCCCGGGTGTACTGCGGTACGAAGGCCACCTGCTGGGTGTCGGCGCCGAGCAGGCAGTGGGCGGCGCTGATGATCAGGTTGCGGCCGGGGGAGGCGACCACGCTCGCGGTGCAGAAGTACGAGCCGCTGCCCTTGACGAGGAACATCCGGCCGACGACCGGGAGGCCGCCGAAGTCCTGTCCGACGCCGGGGCCGGCGGCCGGGATCCGGGGCAGTGCCGGACGTACGGGCGCGGGCGCCGGCAGGATGCTCGGTGTCGGTGTCGGTGTCGGTGTCGGTGTCGGTGTCGGCGCGGGTACGGGCCCGGCCGGGGGCACGACGGGCGTCGCGGCCGACGGCGACGGCAGCGCCCCCGGGTCCGGCGCCGGCCACTCCACCGGCGGGTCCGGCGCGATCTCCACCGGGCCGGCGGGGGCCTGCGGTGCCGCACCCGGCTCCGGGGGACCCGGCGGCAGCGGACGGGCCGACGCCATCCGCTCCGGCGTCCAGAAGGACTCCGCGTCGTGCACGCCCCAGCGGCCCACCGCCGCCGGTGCGGCCGCGGCGCTCCCCGCCCCCGCCGCGGGCAACGGCCCCGCGGACACCAGCAGGGCGGCCGCCGCCGCGGCCACCGTCAACGTACGTCGCATGCCGGACACTCCCTAAACGGCCTGGGGGAAACGGAAGAGCCGGTCCGGGTCGTAGGTACGCCGGACCTCCTCCAGCCGGGCGAGGTTCGGGCCGTAGTAGGCCTCGCGCCAGCCGCTGAGCTTCGGGTCGATGTAGTTCTGGTACGCCCGGCCGCTCGCCCACGGGCGCAGGCCCTGCCACAGCCCGTCGAGCCAGGCCTCGTGCCGGGCCGCGTCGGCGGTCGGCGCGGTGTCGGGCCAGTGGACGAGGTACTGGGCGAGGAAGGCGCTGTCCCGGTGCGCGAAGGCGGTGTCGCCGGCCGGGACCCGGTTCACCGCGCCGCCGCAGACCCCGTCGAACTGCACCACGGCGAGGCCGCCGCGAGGGGCGCCGGCCGCGTACCGCCGGACGGCGTCCAGGACCGTGCCGATCGCCTCGTCCGGCAGGCCGGCGTCCGCCCAGAAGTCGGAGCGGGCGGCGTAGGAGTTCCTGCCGAGGCGCCCCCGCGGGTCCCGGCCGGGCAGCAGGCCCGGCAGCCGGCACTCCGCCGCGCTCAGGTCCAGGCAGCCCGACATGGCCCGCACGGTGTCCCCGTGGCTGCGGACGACGACCCAGCTGTCCCGTGGCGCCGCGCCGACCAGATCGGACAGCCGCGTCAACTGCCGCTCCAGCTCCTGGCGCCCGTCCAGGCACACCACGCGCACGGAGGGCACCGCGGCGGCCCCGGCTCCCGGCCCGGATCCGGTGCCGGCCTCGACGGTGAACTCCACCTGGCTCCAGAACGGGTCCGGCAGCGCGGCCAGCCAGCGCTGCCAGCCGCGCAGTACGGCCGCGGAACCGCCGTCGGGCCAGTGGAGTTCGGCGAAGGCGCAGTCGTCGACCGGGTGGGTACGGAAGGCGAACTCGGTCACCACGCCGAAGTTGCCGCCGCCCCCGCCGCGCAGGGCCCAGAAGAGGTCCGGATCCCGGTCCGCCGCGACCTCGCGGACGCTCCCGTCGGCGGTGACCACCCGCGCTCCGGCCAGCCGGTCAGAGGTGGTGCCGTACGCCCGCGAGGCCAGACCGAGCCCGCCGCCCAGCGTGAGCCCGGCGATGCCGACGGAGGGGCACAGTCCCGTCGGGACGGACCGGCCCCGCCCGGCGAGGATCGTGTGCACGTCGCCGAGCCGGGCGCCCGCGCCGATCCGTACGCCGTCCCCCTCCACCGTCACCGCGGCCATCGCTCCGGCGTCGACGACCAGGGCGCCGGTCCGGGTGGACCAGCCGGCGTAGCTGTGCCCGCCGCCGCGGGGCACCACCGGGACCGCCGCGCGGCGGGCGAAGTCCAGGCAGACGGCGACGTCCCCGGCGTGCGCGGGGTAGGCGACTGCGGCCGGTGCGACGGTGTCGTAGCGCGGCTGGAACAGCCGCCTGGCCTCCGGGTAGTCACGGTCCCCGGGAAGCACCAGCCGCCCGTCGATCCCGCGGGCCAGCGCGCCGTAGTCCGGACCCCCGGCCGCCGCGCCGACGGTGGCGAGGACGGCCGCGGCCGCACCGCCGAGGACCTGACGCCGATGGAGGCTCATACCTCCTTCCTGCCACCGTCCGTCCCGATCCCCGTGCAGGCGGGTCCCACGCGTACCGCGTTGACCCCCGAACGGCTCAGCGCCGAAACGGTTCGACTCCTGCTATCAACGGACCGGGCGGCATGGATCCCGTGCTCCCCGACCGCCCCTCGGACCCCGAACGGCCGCCGTACGCTGCCCCCATGAGCCTTGTGGACCTCACCGCGCACGCAGAAGAGTTCAACGCCGATCCGTACCCCTTCTACGAGACGCTGCGCGCCGCCGGCCCCGTCCACCGGCTGGTGCTCGGCGGCGAACGGGCCTGGCTGGTCGTCGGCCACCAGGAGGCCAGAGAGGCGCTCAGCCACCCGGCCCTGTCCAAGAACTGGCTGGGGTCGGAACTGTCCGAGGTCACGCGGGCGCCTGCCGTCGCCACCAACATGCTGGACGCCGATCCGCCGCACCACACCCGGCTGCGGCGCCTGGTGGCCCGGGAGTTCACCTCCCGCCGGGTCGAGTCGCTGCGGCCCCGCGTCCAGCAGATCACCGACGGGCTGCTGGACGCGATGGACGCCGTGCCCGAGCGCCGGGGCGACCTCATCGGGTCCTTCGCCGTGCCGCTGCCGATGACGCTGATCTGCGAACTGCTGGGCGTTCCCCACCTGGACCGGGCCCGCTTCCGCTACTGGTCGGGCGAGATCGTCGCCCCGCTCGACGGCGTCGGCGCGGACCCCCGGGTGCTGGACGAGATGACCGCGTACCTCGCCGAACTCGTCGCGGCCAAGGCCCTCGAACCGGGCGACGACCTGCTCAGCGCCCTGATCCGGACCCGGGAGGAGGACGGCGACCGGCTCTCCCCGGACGAACTGATCGGCATGGCCTTCCTGCTGCTGGTCGCGGGCCACGAGACCACCGTCCACCTCATCGGCAACGGGGTACGGGCGTTGCTCGCGCACCCGGAGCAGCTTGCCGCGCTGCGTGCCGACCCCGACGGGCTCATCGACGGCGCGGTGGAGGAGATGCTGCGCTACGACGGGCCGGTGCAGCACGCCACGTACCGCTTCGCCGACGCCGATCTGGAGCTGGGCGGGGAGCGGATCGCGACCGGCTCGTCCGTCATGGTCGCCCTGGCCGCGGCCGACCGGGATCCGGCCCGGTTCGGCGGGCCGGGGCCCGGCCCCGACGCGTTCGACATCCACCGCACCGGCCCGGGCCACCTGGCCTTCGGCCACGGCATCCACTACTGCCTCGGCGCGCCGCTCGCCCGTATGGAGGGGCGGATCGCGATCCGCTCACTGCTGGAACGTTTCCCCGGTCTGGCCGAGGACCCGGACGCGGGCCCGCCCGACTGGCTCCCGGGCACCCTGATGCGCGGCGTGACCCGCCTCCCGCTCCGCTGGTGATCACCCCTGCCCGACGAACCGGAGCCGCCCGCGACAGCACGCCGCCCCTTCGTCGGCCGCCCTTGCGGCGAGCCCTCCGCCGGGCACGGGAGATTGCCTCCGTCGGCGAGGATCGGCGAAAGCAAGGGGCTCGCCCCGCCGTGGCGCCGTTTCCCGCCTTCAGGACCGGGCGGGTTGCGCATCTCGGCCCGCAGCGCGCGGCGTGGTCATAGGCTCCGTGTTCATGAACATAAACGGAGATCCTGGGGCCCCCGAGGTCGAAGACGTGTACGAGATCGGACCACTGACGTACCCCCAGGGGTACGTCAGTGTGTGGAAGGAGCTGAACGGACAGAGGGGCGACGCGCTGATGCACGACCGTGCCATCGTCGCCGTGTACACGGGCACTCCCGAACAACGGGCGGAGAGCAGCCAGCTCTTCCGCGCCTGGGTGGATGCCAACGAGCTTCCGTCGGTGCTGTCCCACTGGGCCAACGTCCTGCGCTGAGGCCAACCCGTCCGTGCTGGGCACTGGCCCACGCGGCCCGGCCGCCGGGCGCCGGCCCGCGCTCGGTGGGAGAGGGCGGGCACGACGTGGTGGAGCGGATGGACCTGCGGCCCAGCCGCTCCACCCGGGCGGCGTCCGGTTTCTGACCTGCCGCCGCCGGACAGTGGGCTCAGGGGGACAGGGGGCTCAAGCGGCGGTGGAGGAGGCAGAATTCGTTGCCTTCCGGGTCGGCCAGGACGTGCCAGTTCTCCGTGCCGTCCTGGCCGATGTCGACGGGGCGGGCGCCGAGGGCGAGCAGGCGTTCCAGTTCGGCCGGCTGGTCGCGGTCGGTGGCGTTGACGTCGATGTGCAGCGGGAGCTTGCCGCTGCGCGGGGTGCTGCTGGGGCTGAGGACCAGCGTGGGCTGCGGGCCGCCGAAGCCGGCGTCCGGCGGGCCGATCTCGATGCTGCCGTCGTCCTCGCGGCCGAGTTCGACGTAGCCGAGGACCTCGCTCCAGAACACGGCGAGCCGTTCCGGCTCGGCACAGTCCAGGACCAGCTCACTGATGCGGCATGCCATGCGGGCCAGTCTATGCGCCGGCCCGCCTCGGACCGCCCCCGCCGCGGCGGGAGTTGCCGAGGGCCGAGGAGATCCATGGCGGACCCCGTCGACACGTTGGTCGCCCACGCGCACGACCCCCGGGCTCGACGTCACCGGGACCTCCACGACGTCGCCGCGCGGGCAGCCGCGAGGGGGTGTCCTGTCGATCGAGCCGGCTCAGGGAGCGAGCGGGGTCCGGTGTCGTGCTTCGCGAGTCGAGGAGGCAGGCGACGCGGAGTGCCGCCGACCCAGGACAACGCGGCGAGGGGCGGCGCCGGGGCACGCGGGCCCGTCATGATCGACAGGCCGCCCCCCAGGCCCCGAATGCGGGGCTCGTCGCGGCGGGACACGCGGGCCTCGTCCGCCTCGGCGCCCCGGTGGCGGCCGGCTTCCACCACTGCGTGGTGCTCCACGTCCCGCGGCGCATCCGCGTCACCCAGGCCGACCTCCACGAGTTCCACTTCCACCGGCTGTACCGGGAGGCGCAGATCATGTCGAGGGACGCCACGACCGCCGCCGTCGACAGCGTCGGCCGCCTCGGCACGGGAGTGCCGCCGCTCCCACAGGCCCCGCTGCCGGCCCGCGCACCGGACACCCCCGGCGCCCTGGTCACCCGCCTCGGCCTCGCCGCGGCCCTGTCCGCCGCCCGGCTCGATCGCCCCGCGCCACCGTCAGTCCTTGCGGGCCAGCACGAAGCCCTGCGGCCCGTCCTCCCGGGGAGCCGGTTCGCGGAGCAGCCGGGCCACCTCGGTCAGCCCGGCCCCGGCCAGCAGGGCGGCGACCCGGTCGGGCGGCATCCGGTAGACGTCCAGGTCGACGGGGTGCCCGTACGCGTGCTCCGGCCGGACCCGCCCCTCGCCCGCCCCGAAGGCGACCAGGGCGTGTCCGCCCGGGGCCAGCACGCGCGCGAACTCCGCGAACACCGCCGGCAGCTCCCCGGGCGGCGTGTGCAGGGTGGAGTACCAGGCGACGACCCCGCCCAGCACCCCGTCGGCCACGTCCAGCGCGGACATCGACCCCACCTCGAAGCGCAGCCCCGGATACGACCGGCGGGCCACCGCCACCATCGCGGGGGACAGGTCCACGCCGAAGGCCCGTACGCCCAGCCCGTCCAGGTGCGCCGTCACCCGGCCCGGACCGCAGCCCAGGTCGGCGACCGCGCGCCCGGCGCCTCCCCCGTCCCCGCCCACGCACTCGGCGAAGGCGGCCAGCATGGCCCGGTCCAGCGGCCTCCCGGCCAGTTCCGTGCCCACCAGCCGCGCGTAGTCGACGGCGACGGCATCGTAGAACGCCCGTACGGAGGCCAGGTGCGAGGAAGCTGTCATGCCCCTGAACAGTAGCCCGCCCGGCGCCCCGGATCATCCTCCGGTGAGCGGATTGGGCAGTTCCGCCCACTGGTCACCGGGCACCCCCGGGCTCAGCCGCATGAGGGTGAGCGCCTTCGTCGGCAGCCGGCCCGTCAGCAGCGCCGCGGTGTCGGCGGTGGCCGGCACGGCCACCGCCTCCGCGAGCGCCTCCGCGAAGGCCCCGGCCGAGCCCGCCGTCGCACCGAGGGCACCCGTCAGCAGGGAGCCGAAGAGCTTGCGGCGCAGGACGGCCACGTCGTCCGTGACCAGCCTGCCCGTGAGCTGCGGCACCGGCAGCCCGTGCGCCCGCAGCCGGGCCGGGCTGATCCGGATGTCGGCCAGGTCGCGGTAGACCAGCCGCAGGGGCTCGCCGTCGGGGGAGACGACGACGAGGAGGTTCTGCCCGTGCGCCTCCAGGGCCACCCCCAGCTCCAGCACCCGCAGGCACACCGACAGGGCGAGCCGGGCGAACCGCGCCCGCCAGGTCGCCGAACGGGCCGGCGGGTACCCGGCCAGGGCCGCCACCGGCAGCACCCGCTCACCGGCGGCCGTGTCCGCGTACGCCTCCGGCGGCTCGCGCAGCACGGCAGCGAGATCGGGGCTGTTCGCGGTCGCCGCCCCCAGGGTGCGGGTGATGTGCAACCGCCCGTCGAGCCGCTCCGCCAGGTCCTCGGCGAAGGCGGACACGGCCGCCCCCGTCTCGATGGAGTAGACCGAGATGTCCCGGACCGAGGACGTCAGCCGGGCGCTCAGCGCGGTTTTCACGTGCGGGCCGCCGTCCGCGGGCGCCAGCGTCCGCAGGGCCATCAGCGGATGCGCGGCGAACCCGGAGCGCACCCGCTCGTGCTTGAGGACGTGCGCCGCCTGCCACGGGTGCACCGGGACCAGGATCCGCCCGCCGTCCCGCAGCCACGCCGGCCAGTCCCCGGTGACCAGGCACTCCTCGGCTCGTACCGGAACCAGCCCGAGCTCGACCACGGGCCGGTGCTCGGGCGCGTACGCCAGCTGCTCGGCGACCGAGAAACCGGGCCGGGAACGGCAGTTGGGGTGGTAGGGATGGCCGTCGACCACCCGCTGCTCCCACTCCCAGGTCGTCCGCGCCGCAGCGTCCTCCCCGGCGGGCGGCTGCCCGGCGCGGGAGAGCGCGAGGGAGGCCGTACTCCCGTCCAGCTCGGCGGCGAAGTCCTCCCCGTGGGGGACACCGAGCGCCCTGACGAGCTGCCCGGCCCGGCGGTGGGGCCTGCCGTCGAGCAGCAGCTCGTTCACGTACGGCCGGGTGGAGTACGGGTCCGGCGGCGGACCCTCCAGCCGGTGGCCCCCCGTCAGCAGCAGCGTGAGCCCGTCCGGGCCCTCCTCCCGGCCCACGACCCACGGCAGGGGCTCGAAGGCCAGGGCCCGCCACAGCCGGGTGAGCACGGCCGCCCGGGCGCCGCTCAGCGCGGCTGCGTACGCGGGTCGCAGTGCGGGCCGTACGGTGGCCAGTTCGGTGGCGACGGCTTCTTCGGCCGCGGAGGAGGGAATGGGCATGCTGGGCTCCGCCTTCGGAATGTCGCTTCACGGGATGATCAAGTAATCATTGCGGATACCGACGATCATGGCCGGTGGTTCCGCTTCGCGGGCCACCGGCCCACCGGATGGACCGAATGGAACCAGTGGACCTCAACGCCGCCGCCGACGCCTACGCCGCCGCTCCGCTCCTGAACTGCCTGCTCCGGGAGGCCGCCGAGCCCGTGGATCCGGCCGGGCCCGGGCCCGACGGGGCGGCCGTGCACCGGCTGCGCGGCAGCGGGCGACTGCTCCGCGTGCGCGGCGGCCGCCGTCCCGTACGCCCCGAACTGCGCAAGGCCGACGGCTGGCACCCGCTCAGCCACACCGAACTGGTCAAACTCGTCTCCGACGAGCTCGGCCGGTTCACCGGTGTGACCAACGACGAACTGCCGGTCGAGATCGCCGACAGCCGCGACGCAGTCGTCGCGCTGCTCGCCGCCCGCGCCGCCGCCGAGCCCCCGGCGGACCCGTACGTGCTCTCCGAGCAGTCCCTGGTGACGGGCCACCCCCACCACCCCGCCCCCAAGGCGCGCGGCGGGGCGCCGGCCGGGAGCTGGCTGCCCTACGCGCCCGAGGCGCACGCCCGGTTCCCGCTGGTCTTCCTGGGGCTGCGCGAGGACAGCTGCGTCGAGGAGGGCGGACGGGCCGCCTCCGAGGCCGTCGACTCCCTCGCCGACCTGCTGGACGGTCCGGCCGCCCCCGCCGGCTACCGGCTGCTGCCCGCCCACCCCTGGCAGCTCGGCCTGGTCGACGACCGCCCCGCCGTGCGCGAGGCCTTCGCCGACGGGCGGCTGCTGCGGCTCGGCGAGAGCCGCCGCCCGGCCTGGCCCACCGCGTCCATCCGCACGCTCCACGTTCCGGATCCGGCGGCCGACCTCTTCGTGAAGTTCAGCCTCGACGTGCGGATCACCAACGACGTGCGCCGGCTGTGGCGGCACGACCTGCTGAAGCTGCGCCGCACCGACGCCGCCGTCGAGGCCGGTTTCGCGGCACTGCGCCGGACCGGCTCGAACGCGGCCTGGCTCGCCGACCGCGGCTACCGCACCGCCTCCTTCGCCTTCGAGGAACTCGCCGTCCTGGTCCGTGACGGCCTGCGCGGCCACACCGTGCCCGGGGCCACGCCCCTGCTGGCGGCCGCGCTCGCCGAGGGATTCCCGGGGAGCCCGCCGGCCGGCGCGGCCGACCCCGTCGCGTGGTGGCGGGCGTACCTGCGCCAGGTCGTGCCGCCGGTGCTCGAACTGTTCGCCCGGCACGGCGTCGTTCTGGAGGCCCACCTCCAGAACACCCTGGTCGCGGTCGACGCGTCGGGCCTGCCCGTGCAGGCCCTCTTCCGGGACGCGGAGGGCGTCAAGCTGCTGGCGGACCTGCCGCGCGCGGACGCCTGGCAGCGCCTGGTGTACTGCCTCGTGGTCAACAACCTGTCGGAGATCGCGGATGCGCTGGCCGATCGGTATCCGGACATCTCCCCGCTCCTCTGGCCCGCGGTACGGGAGGAGTTGCTCCGCTACGACTCCCTGCGCGGGCTCCCCGAGATCGCCGCGCTCCTCGCCGCGCCCGCGCTGCCCGCGAAGACCAACCTGCTGCTGCGCTGGACGCGGGCCGACGGAGCCGACGCCCGCTACCTCCCCCTGCCCAACCCGCTGCGCCCGTAGGCAGTGTCTCGCGACGGGGATCGGGAACCGGCCAAGGTGGGCGGCGTACCATGCCACCCCCTCACCCAAAGGTATAGACCACTGCTAGGTTGGTCGGGCACCGCGCAGTCCTTGACCACCCGTCAGAGGAGAAGCCATGCCCTCCCCCTCGCGGGGCGGCGGCCCGGCCGCCACGCCCAAGTACCAGCGGATCGCCGCAGCCCTGCGCAGCGATCTCGACCGCGCCGCGCACACCCCCGGCGGCAGGCTGCCCTCCGAGCGCAGCCTGGCCGCCCGGTACCAGGTCAACCGGCAGACCATCAGGGCCGCCCTCCAGTACCTGCGCGAGGACGGTCTCGTCGTGACCGGGCGCCGGGGCTCGCGCCCCGCCGTCTCGGCCGAGGTCCTCGCCGCCGCGGCCGGCCCGGTGTCCTTCGCGCCCGCGCCCCCCGCCCCGGCCCTCACCCGGAGCTGGGTGACGGTGGTCACCGTCCCGCCCTCGCTCGCCGTGCTCCTCGGCATGTCGGGCGGGGACCGCACCCTGGTCCACCACCACCGCGAACGGGGCCGGACCGGGGAGACGCTCCGGCACGCCGTCACCTACTTCAGCCCCGACGTCGTCGCGCGCAGCCCCGAGCTGGCCGCCTGCCGCGGCCGCGCCGGGTACGCCCGCGACCAGGACCTGGCCCCCCTGCGGGGCTGGCTGGAGCGGGCCGCGGCGGGCGGCCGCGTCGCCGAGACCATCACCATGACCCGCACCACCCCACCGTCCGACTCGCCCGCTTCCGCTCCGGTCTGCGGGCTGAGCGTGCGGCGCACCGTGCACACCCCCTCCGGCGTGCTCCTGGCCGTGACCGACCTGGCCTTCCCCACCTGGGACCACCTGACGATCCATCGTGACCGCCGTCACTCCGCCACCGCCGGCTTCCGCGTGGTCTGAGCCCTCCCTCCAACCGCCCTCGTACGCCCCGCACGTGAGGTGGATCACGTATGCGTTTGCCGCAGTGAATGTCGGGCATCGGCACAGCTGGAGCGGAGCCTCGCCCTCCGGTGCGGTGCGCCGGGGGGCGACGCGCATGCGGGCGGATCCCGTCCCGCTCCACGGCCGCGCCGGACCGATCCGCGCGAGCCGTTACCGGTACGACCCGTGAGGTGTATGTGTCCACGCTCCAGGCCGAGCACGTCTACAAAGTGTTCGGCAACCGGCCCGACGACGCCGTGCGCGCCCTCGAAGGCGGCGGCGACCGCAGCGAACTGCGCGCCGACGGAGCCACGGCCGCGGTCATCGACGTCTCCTTCGACGTCGAGCCCGGCCAGATCTTCGTCGTGATGGGCCTGTCGGGATCCGGCAAGTCCACGCTGCTGCGCATGCTGAACGGACTGCTCGAGCCGACCGCGGGACGCATCCTCTTCGACGGCCAGGACCTCACCGCGCTCAGCCCGCGCGAGCTGCGCCGCGTACGGTCCACGAAGATATCCATGGTCTTCCAGCACTTCGCACTCTTCCCGCACCGGAACGTTCTGGAGAACGCCGGCTACGGGCTGGAGGTGCAGGGCGTGCCCCGCGCCGACCGCGAGCGCCGGGCCGCGGAGGCCCTCGCTCTGTGCGGCCTCGAAGGCTGGGAGATGGCCTGGCCCGACGAGCTCTCCGGCGGCATGCAGCAGCGGGTCGGCCTCGCCCGGGCCCTGGCCACCGACGCCGATCTCCTGCTGATGGACGAGTCCTTCAGCGCGCTGGACCCGCTGATCCGCCGCGACATGCAGGACCAGCTCCTCGAACTCCAGCGCACCCTGAAGAAGACCATCGTCTTCATCACCCACGACCTCAACGAGGCCATGCGCCTCGGCGACGGCATCGCCGTCATGCGCGACGGCCGCGTCGTCCAGCAGGGCACCGCCGAGGACATCCTCACCCGCCCCGCCGACGACTACGTCGCCTCCTTCGTCCAGGACGTCGACCGCTCCCGCGTCCTGACCGCCGACGCGGTGATGACGACGACCCGCCCGCACCGCCCCGGCGCGGACTCCTGCGGCTGCCCCACCGTCACCGCCGACACCCCGCTCGCCGACCTGTGCGCCGTCAGCGCACGCGTCCCCCACCCGGTCACCGTCACCGGCACCGACGGCGCCGTCGTCGGCTCCGTACCCCAGGACCGCCTCGTCGCCTTCATCGGCGACGAGCAGCGCGCCCCGGTCCGCTGCGCGGAGGTGGCCGCCTGATGCCCCGCCTGCCCCTCGGCGCCTGGGTCGACAGCGGAGTCGACTTCCTCCAGAGCCACCTGTCCTGGCTGTTCGACGCCATCAGCGCCCTCGTCACCGGCCTCTACGACGGCCTCGTCGCCGTCCTCTCGGCGCCCGCCCCGCTGCTGTTCGCGGGCATCCTCGCCATCGCCGCCTGGTGGCTGCGCGGACTGCTCGCCGGGCTGCTGGCCTTCGCCGGTTTCGCACTCGTCGACTCCGTCGGCCTCTGGCCCGACGCCATGTCCACGCTGTCCCTGGTCCTGGTCGCCACGCTGGTCACCCTGGTCATCGCGATCCCCCTCGGCATCTGGGCGGCCCGCTCCGACCGGGTCAGCGCCGTGATGAAACCGGTCCTCGACTTCATGCAGACGATGCCGGCCATGGTCTACCTGATCCCCGGCATCATCTTCTTCGGGGTCGGCGTGGTGCCCGGCATCATCGCCACCATCGTCTTCTCGCTGCCGCCGGGCGTACGCATGACCGAACTCGGCATCCGCCAGGTCGACGCCGAACTGGTCGAGGCCGCCGAGGCGTTCGGCACCACCCCCCGCGACACCCTCGTCCGCGTCCAGCTGCCCCTGGCCCTTCCCACCCTCATGGCGGGCATCAACCAGGTCATCATGCTCGGCCTCTCCATGGTCGTCATCGCCGGCATGGTCGGCGGCGGCGGCCTCGGCGGCGCCGTCTACCGGGCCATCGGCAACGTCGACATCGGCCTCGGCTTCGAGGCCGGCCTCTCCATCGTCATCCTCGCCATGTACCTCGACCGGATGACCGGGGCCCTCGGCCGCCAGGTCTCCCCGCTGGGCCGGCGCACCCTGGCCCGGGCCCGGTCGGTCGCCACCGGCGCCGCCCGCCTGTGGAACCACCGCCCCCAGCCCGCCTACGCCGTCACCGGAGCCGTCGTACTGGCCCTGGTCGCGGGCGGACTGAACACCTTCGGCGGCTCCGGCCGCGAGGAGGGGGCGGAGGGCGCCGACAACATCGGCAAGGGCCGCACCGTCTCCATCGGCTACATCCCGTGGGACGAGGGCATCGCCTCCACCTACCTCTGGAAGGAACTCCTGGAACGGCGCGGCTTCAAGGTCGACAGCCGCCAGCTGAAGGCCGGCGCGCTCTACACCGGCCTGGCCGGCGGCGGCCTCGACTTCCAGACCGACGCCTGGCTGCCCGTCACCCACGCCCAGTACTGGGAGAAGTACGGCAACAAGCTGGAGGACCTCGGCTCCTGGTACGGCCCGACCTCCATCGAGCTCGCCGTACCCTCCTACATGAAGGACGTCCGCTCCCTCGCCGACCTCAAGGGCAAGTCCGGGCAGTTCAAGGGCCGCATCATCGGCATCGAGCCGAGCGCCGGCGCCATGGCCCTGCTGAAGGACAAGGTCATGAAGGAGTACGGGCTGGAGGGCGAGTACCAGGTCGTCGACGGCTCCACCCCCGGCATGCTCGCCGAGCTCAAGCGCGCCTACGACAAGAAGGAGCCGGTGGTCACCGTCCTGTGGTCGCCGCACTGGGCGTACTCCTCGTACGAGCTGACCAAGCTGGAGGACCCCAAGGGCGTCTGGGGCAAGGGGGACGGCATCCACACCCTCGCCCGCAAGGGCTTCGCCGCCGACGAGCCCGAAGTGGCCGCCTGGCTGCGCTCCTTCAAACTCACCGAGGAGCAGCTCACCGGCCTGGAGGCGAAGATCCAGCAGACCGGCAAGGGCAAGGAGCAGCAGGCCGTCCGCGCCTGGCTGAAGGACCACCCCGAGGTCGCCGCGCTGTCCTGACGCGCGGCACACGCAGGAAAGGCGCAGCGAAGCGCCGCAGGCGCCGGGCCCGCGGACCCCGTACGGGGACCCGCGCGCCCGGCGCCCGCGCGCGTACGCGGTCCCGCTCAGGGCACCAGCGCGCGTTGCGCAGCCTCCGCCCCGGTCCCGGTACCGGTACCCGCCGCGGGAAGGGGCGCCGCCGGCCGCGGCCGCACCGGCCACCACAGGGAGCGGCCGAGCAGCACCGCGCACGCCGGCACCAGCACGATCGACAGGACGAACGCCGAGAGCAGGATCCCGAGCCCGGTCGCGAAGCCGATCTGCTGCGTTGCCGCGACCGGGTTGACCGCGAGGCTGCCGAAGGAGGCGGCCAGCACCAGCCCGGCCGTCGCCACCGCGGGCGCCGTGTGCCGCACCGCCCGGGCCACCGAGTCCCGGGCCGACCCGGGCCGCTCCATCTCCTCCCGGATCCGGTCGGTCACCAGGATGTTGTAGTCGGTGCCCAGCGCGACCACGAACAGGAACAGCACCAGCGGCAGTGTGAAGGCCACTCCCGGCTGGTCCAGCCCGTGCTGGAAGACCAGCGTCGCGGCGCCCAGCGTGGCGGCGAACCCCAGCCCCACCGCCAGCATCAGGATCAGCGGGGCGAGCAGGCTGCGCAGCAGCAGGAACAGGATCAGCGCGATCAGCACCGCCGCGACCGGGAACACCAGGCGCAGGTCCTCGTCCACGGCCGCGGACACGTCGGCGAACACCGCCGCGGTACCGCCCACATGGGCCTCGGTGCCGTCCGGCCGGTGCGCGGACACCGCGTCGCGGACCGCGCCGGACGCCAGGTCGCGGGCCTCCTGGCCGTGCGGGTCGGCGTTCGGGAAGAGGTCGATGCGCGCGGCCAGCCGGTCCTCGCTCAGCACCGTGGGGGCGACCTGCCCCACCCCCTCCACCCGGGAGAGCGTCCCGGACAGGGCGTCGACCCGCCCGGTGGTCAGGGGTGCGCCGTCCGACGTGGTGACGTAGACGCTGATCGGATCCGACACGCCGGCCGGCATCGCCCGGGAGATCTCCGCGGCGGTGGCCGCGGCATCGGTCCGCTCGCCGCCCGCCCCGCCCGAGCCGTAGTCCATCCGCATGCCCGCCGTGCCCGCGGCGAGGGCGCCCAGCAGCACCACGGAACCGAGGGCCGCCACCAGGGGCCGCCTGACCAGCCAGCTGCCCAGCCGCCCGGCCGAACCGCCGCGGGGCTCGCGCCGGTGGGCCCGCGAGGGCCAGAACATCCGGCGTCCGGTGACGGCGAGCAGCGCCGGCATGAAGGTGAGGCTGCCGAACAGCATCACCAGCACGGACACGGCGATCGCCGGACCGAGCACCCGGAACTGCCCGAAGGAGGCCACCCCGAGCGTGGCGAACGCCGCCACGATTGTCAGCGCGGCCGAGGTCACCGCCGTACCCACGCGGCCCGAGACCTCGGCCGCCGCGGCCCGCCCCGACTGTCCGGGCAGCCGGCGCAACTGCTCGCGGAAGCGGAACAGCAGGAAGAGGAAGTAGTCGATGCCGATGCCGACCAGGACGACGCTGATCAGCTGCGGGGTGGACGGGTCGAGGGTGACGTCGGTCAGCATCGCGACGCCGACCACCGTGCCCGTCGCGGCACCGCCGATGACGGACACCACGATCAGCGGCAGCAGCGCGGCGAGCAGGCTGCGGAACACCAGCACGTGCAGCAGCACGATGACGCCGAGCATCACGAAGCCGATCACCCGCGCCCGGGTCTCCTCGGCGTCGACCCCGTCGACGGTGGAGGCGAGGCCGCCCGTATAGCCCGTCCGGAATCCGGCCTCGGTGAAACCGGCCCGGGCGTGCTCACGGAAGGCCCGGTAGGTGTCGTGCAGTCCGGGGTCCTGGGGGTTGCCCTGCAGTTCCACCGACAGCAGCCGGAAGCTGCGGTCGGGGGCCGTCATCGCCGGGGCGACCTTCGGGGTCTGCGAGTGGTCCTGGGCGAACGGCGTCTCCTCCTCCGGCTTCGGCATGGCCACCCGGTGGCGGCCCAGCTCCGCGGCCTCCTCGTCGATGCGCCGCTCGTCGGCCGCGCTGAGCGGCGCGCCGTCCGGCCGGGCCACCAGCACGGTCAGCGTATTGGCGTCCGGTTTCACCCCGAACCGTTCCTCGGCGACCTTCAGGGCCGCCGCGGAGTCGTAGGTGGACGGCAGGAAATCGCCGGTGTTGCTCTGGGTGGCGCGGAAGACGAGCGCCTGCCCCAGGATCGTCAGGGCGATGCCGAGCACGGCCCACAGGGCGATCACCTTCCACGGATTCCTCGTCGAGAACCCGGTCAGGGCGCGGATCACGTGACTCCTCAGGTCAGGGGGGCGGACCGGGGGTTCCCGGCCCGACTCCAGACCATCAGCCGGGAGCCGCGCGGACGTCGGCGTACGGGAGGAACCGCACCCCGGGAGCGGGGTCCGGCCCACGGCCCCGACCAGGACCCTGGTCCTGGTCGGCAACCGGTCCACAGGACGGCGGCAGCCCCCGGCCGGGCTGCCAGAATGGAACGAGAGGAACCGGCACGAACCGCCTCCGCACCCGCGGGGGGCAAGCCGGCGGGGGAGGACCGGCACGCATGCACAAAGGCGCCGACAGACTGCGCTGGACGCGCAACGACGCACTGGTGGCCATCGGGGCCGCCGCCGTGGACCTGCTGGGCTTCTCGGTCGGTACCCAGTCCGAAGGCCTGCCCCTCACCCTCCCGGCCGTCTGCGCACTCGTGGCGGCCGGGATGTGCCTGCTCGCCCGCCGCACCCGCCCGGTCCCCGTGCTCGCCGCGGTACTGCTCCTGGAGATCGTGCCCAACGTCGTCGTCCCGGACGTCTCGCCGCACTTCCCGCTCGGCCTGGCCGTCGCCCTCTACTCGGTGGTCCGGTTCAGCCGGCCCGCCGTCGCCGCGGCCGCCGTCGCCCTGACCGTGCCGCTGGCCTCGGCGGGCCAGGGCGGCAGGCTGATTCCCGCCGGCTGGTCCCTCGTCGCCAATGCCGCGGCCGCCGCCCTGGTCGCGGGCGCCGCCCTGGTCATCAACCGCTGGCAGCGGGAGGTCGCCGCCAACCACGCCCTCCAGGCCGAGCGCGCCGTCGCCGAGGAGCGCCGCCGCATCGCACGGGAACTCCACGACATCGTCGCCCACCACATCACCGCCATGCAGCTGATGGCCGGCGGCGCGCGCGCCAACCTGGCGCACGACACCGGGGCGGCCCGCGAGGCCCTCGTCACCCTGGAGGACTCGGGCCGCATCGCCCTGCGCGAGATGCGCCAACTCCTCGACGTCCTGCGGGCCGGTGAAGAAGCGGACGAGGTCCCGCCGGCACCCCAGCCGGGCGCCGCGGACCTGGAACGGATCGTCACCGAGTCCCGGCTGGCCGGAACGGAGACGGAGTTCACCGTCGACGGCCCCGTGCGCCCGCTGCCGCCCAGCGTCGGCCTCACCCTCTTCCGCATCGTGCAGGAGGCGCTCACCAACACCCGCAAGCACGCGGGGGAGGCCCGGGCCCGGGTACGGCTGACGTACCACCCCGACGAGGTCTGCGTCGAGGTGTGCGACGACGGGGCCGGTGCACCGCCGCCTGCCCCCCGGCCCGCCACGGGCAGCGGGTACGGTCTGATCGGAATGCACGAACGCGTGGCCCTCCAGGGCGGAACCCTGGAGGCGGCCGCACGCGACGGCGGCGGATTCCGGGTGGCGGCACGCCTCCCGGTCCCGGCGGGGCGGGGCGGCGAGGGAGGGGAACGACACCGATGATCCGCGTGCTCATAGCCGACGACCAGCCGCTGGTACGGCGGGGCCTCGCCCTGATCCTCGGCCCGGACCCGGAGATCGAGGTCGTGGGCGAGGCCGAGGACGGCGCCCGCGCGGTCGCCCTCGCCGGGGAACTGCGGCCCGACGTGGTCGTCATGGACATCCGGATGCCCGTCCTCGACGGCGTCCAGGCCACCGCGGAGCTGGCGCGGACCCTGCCGTGCGTCCGCGTCCTCGCGCTCAGCACCTTCGACATGGACGAGTACGTGGTCGCCGCCCTGCGCGCCGGAGCGTACGGCTTCCTCCCCAAGGACGTCTCCCCGGAGGAACTCGGCGCAGCGGTCCGCATCGTGCACTCCGGCGAGGCCGCCGTCGCACCCCGGCTGCTCACCCGGCTGCTCTCCGCCTACGTACGGACCCCCGCGCCCGCCCGTTCCGCCGCGGCGGCGGCGGTCCCGTCCGACATGACCCCGCGCGAGCGGGAGATCTGGCAGCTCCTGGCCTCCGGCCTGGACAACGCGGAGATCGCCGCGGACCTGGACATCAGCGTCTCCACCGTCAAGAACCACATCACGGGCATCTTCGGCAAGCTGGGCGTCCGGGACCGCGCCCAGGCGGTGATCGCGGCGTACGAATCGGGCCTGGTGGAGGCCGGCAGCGCGAGCGGTTGATCACAAAGTGCCCCCAAGAGGGCCGGAATCCCCCTGGTGACCGTACCTCTGACCAGCCCGAACACTGGATGATTAGCCCGTGCGGCGGGTGCCCCGTCCATGGCACAGTGCGATCAGCCCAACCGCACGAGCAGGGAGCCTCCATGCGCGATCCGCACGTCACGCCGCTCGCGGCCGCCCCCGCGTGCCCGCCGGAGCCGGGCCCGCTGCCCTGCTGTCCGGTGTGCGGCTGCGTGCCGGGACGCATCTCCTGGCGCCAGCGTCCGGGAGAGCCGGTCGTGCTGGTCTTCGACCCCTGCGGCGACCGCTGGAGCACCCCCGCCCCACCGGTCCTCGCGGTGAGCCCGCCCCGGGCACCGCGGACACACGGTCACGCCGACGCCGGCTGAGCCGGCGCCGGCGTACCGGTCCGATCCGGTCAGTTGGTGAACACCTGCACGACCCTGTCGCCGTTCACCGCGATGCCCGTCTTGGTGTACGAGCAGTTGAGGATGTTCGCCTTGTGGACCCCGGTGGAGTTCATCCACCGGTCGAAGTGCCCCTGCGCCGCATCCGTTCCCTGGGAGACGTTCTCGGCGGACGCGGTGTACGTCGCCCCGGCAGCCTTCAGCCGGTCCTGGACGCTGGAGCCGTCCGAACCCGTATGGCTCACGCCCACGTTGTCGTCGGCGAGCTTCTGGGCCGCGGCCTGCACCTTGGAGTCGATCGCGAGCGGCGTGTTGCAACCCGCCTTGGCGCGGGCGTCGTTCTCGAGCTGGAGCAACTCGTTGGGGTCGACCTGCAGCGGAACGCTCGCACGCGCGCCCGCGGTCACGGACGCGGGCTCGGCGGCGGCAGCCGCTCCGGCGCCGACGGCGCCCCCGAGGAACAGCAGCGAGGACGCACACACGGCGGTGCACCCGCGGCGCATACGGCCGGATCCGAAAGCCATGGGAATCTCCTTCTCGACGAGAAGCGGCAGACGCGGCGTACGCCGCCGCCGGTCACCCCCCATCCCTGCCGATTCTCCGCCGCACCCCACCCACGCGCATCTCCCGACGGCGAAACACCAGGTGAAGGCCCTGATGGATACGCTCTACAGCACCGCGAACGGCGCGGACCGTCAGCCCGCCCGCGATCCGGGCCGGGGCCGGCGACGGCCTCCGCGAGGAGGCGGCGGCCCGCCGGCGTGGTGAGCGCGGCGCGCAGGGCCGTGTCCCGGACGGCCCGCGCGGGAGCGGCGCGCACGGTCCAGGCGCGCGTGGCGAGATCGGTACGGGCCAGGACGCGCAGGGCGTCGGCGCGGCGGCCGCGGCGCCAGGCCGCGAGCCCGTCGGGCGCCGCTCCCGGCAGGGCCGAGGCCAGGGACACGGCGTCCCGGAGCCCGAGGTTGAGACCCTGCCCGCCGATCGGACTGCACACGTGGGCGGCGTCGCCGACCAACAGCACCCGCCGGCTCCGCCCGCGGCCGGCCATCCGCCGCTGGGTGCGGAAGGTGCTCGTCCAGCGGCACCCGCGGACGGTCGCTGTCCACCCCCGGGCCGCCGCCTCGGCGGCGAGCGCCTCGGGGTCCTCCGCGGCGTCCGGCACGGGCCCGTCCGGCCTGTGCAGCACCACCCTGGCCCAGCCGTCCAGGTGCATCGGCAGCACGACGAGCAGCCCGCGCGGGCCGCCGACCATGTGCACCCGCGCCGGGTCCAGCGAAGGCTCCTCGACCTGCAGGTCGGCGAGCTGCCAGGTGCCCCCGTAGGTCCCGCCGTGAAACGCCGTACCGGTCAGGGCGCGCAGGGTGCTCGACGCACCGTCGGCCCCCACCACCCAGCGGGCGCGCAGTGGTTCGAGGGCGTCGCACCGCACGGTGACGACGTCGGCGGCCTCCGCCACCGATCGGACGGCCGTCGACCGGTGCACGCGCACGCCCGCGCGCTCGGCCTCCGCAGCGAGCAGTCCCTCGGTGGCGCACTGCGGGACGGTCAGGACGTACGGGTACGGGGAACGCAGCCGTGCCAGGTCGAAGCCGCCGAGCCGGCGCCGCCCCGACCACATGTCGATCGCGTCCACGCGCCGCCCCAGCGGGTGCAGGGCCTCGGCCAGCCCGCTCGGGGCCAGTGCCTCCAAGGTCCGTGCGTGCAGGTCCGTCGCCCGCGACTCGGTGACCGGGCCGGGGCGGCGTTCCAGGACGACGACGCCCAGCCCCGTCCGGGCGAGCAGGAGCGCGGCGCTCAGCCCGACCGGCCCCGCCCCCACCACCGCGACGTCCACGTCAACCCCCATGTCGCGCACTCTAGTCGGACTGCGAGCACGCCGGCGGCGGGGGTCAGGAGCTCGTCAGGACCACGAGCTGCCGGGTCGCGCGGGTCATTGCGACGTAGCGGTCGACCGCTCCCTCGACGCCCTCGCCGAACCGGTCGGGGTCGACGAGGACGACCAGGTCGAACTCCAGCCCCTTCGCCAGCGCCGGCGTCAGCGACCGGACGCGGGACGTCGGCCGGAAGGAGGGGTCGCCGATGACGCAGGCGATGCCCTCCGGGTGTTCGGCCAGCCAGTCGTCCAGGACCGCGGCCAGCTCGGTGACGCGGCCGTGGACGACGGGGATGCCGCTGCTGCGGATGGACGTCGGCACGTTGGCGTCGGGGAGCGCGGCGCGGATGGCCGGCTCGGCCGTCGCCATGACCTCCTCCGGGGTGCGGTAGTTGATGCTCAGGGAGGCGACGTCGATCCGGTCGAGCCCGACGCGTTCGAGCCGTTCCCGCCAGGACTCGGTGAACCCCCGCCGGGCCTGGGCCCGGTCGCCGACGACGGTGAAGCTCCGCGACGGGCAGCGGGCCAGCAGCATCTGCCATTCCGCGTCGGTCAGCTCCTGCGCCTCGTCCACGATGACGTGGGCGAACGGGCCCGCCAGCAGATCCGGTTCGGCGGTGGGCAGTGTGCTCTCGTCGATCAGGGTGTCCTGGAGGTCCCGCCCGTGCAGCATCCCCATCGCGCCTTCGCTCTCGTCGATCACGACGTTCTGCAGCAGGCTCTCGATGGCGTCGGCCCGGCGGGCGCGTTCCGCGGCGACGGCGGCCTCGTTGCGGCGCTTGCGGACCGACGCCTCGGCGTCGCCGAGCCGCTGCCGGGCCGCGTCCAGGAGCGGCAGGTCGGACACCGTCCAGGCACCGGCGTCCGCCCGCTGCAGCGCGGCCACGTCGTCGGGGTCCAGCCAGGGCGCGCACCTGCGCAGGTAGGCGGGCACCGACCACAGGTCGGAGACGACGTCGGTCGCATCCAGCATCGGCCACGCCCGGTTGAGGGCGCGGATGAACTCCCGGTCCTGCAGCAGGGAGCGCCGCAGCAGCTCGGGCGGCACGTCGTGCCCCTCACCGCCGTCCTCGTGCTTGTCCATGAGGAGGGTGAGCAGTTCCTCCCGGATCTGTTCGCGGGCCTCGTTGTGCGGGGTGCCCGGTTCCACCGCCGCGAAGGCCGCCGCCCAGTCGTCGGCGCTCAGCCACACGTCGGACCAGTGGCTGGAGACGGTCATGCCCCGGGTGGGCGGTTCCTCGTAGATGCGCACGGCCGCGTCGACCGCCCTCACCAGGTCGGCGGAGGACTTGAGCAGGGCCGCGCGGGGGTCGCTCTCCTCCGCCGCCGCGGCCCCCTCGGCCACGAGGTCGCGCAGCGTGCAGGTCTGCACGCCCTCCTCGCCGAGGCTGGGCAGGACGTCGGCGACGTAGGCCAGGTAGGGCTGGTGCGGACCGACGAACAGCACGCCGCCGCGACGGTGGCCGAGACGCGGATCGGCGTAGAGGAGGTGCGCCGCGCGGTGCAGCGCGACCACGGTCTTGCCCGTACCCGGGCCGCCGTCGACGACGAGGGCACCGCGGGACCCGGCGCGGATGACGGCGTCCTGATCGGCCTGGATGGTGGAGAGCACGTCACGCATCCGGGCCGACCGGTTGCCGCCCAGGCTGGCGATGAACGCGGACTGGTCGTCGAGCGCCGCATGCCCCTCCAGCGTGTCGGCGCTGAACACCTCGTCCCAGTAGTCGCTGATCCGGCCGCGGGACCAGCGGTACCGGCGGCGGCTGGCCAGCCCCAGCGGGCGGGCGTGGGTGGCCGCGAAGAACGGCTCCGCGGCGGGGGAGCGCCAGTCGAGCAGCAGCCTGCGTCCCGTGCTGTCGGTGAGGCCGAGACGCCCCACGTACACCGGTTCGCCGCCGTCGGCGGGGACGATGCGCCCCAGGCACAGGTCCAGGCCGAAACGGCGCAGGGTGCGCAGGCGGGCGGTCAGCCGGTGGATCTCGGCGTCCCGGTCCATGGCCTCCCGGCCGATGCCGCCGGGAGCCCTGCGTGCGGCATCCAGGCGGTCGGTGAGTTCGGCGACGGACTGCGTGAGGCTTTCCGAGACGGCCGCGAAGTGCCGCTCGTCGCCGTCGATCAGGGCCGGGTCGGCCTTGGGGGAGAGGTGGTCGGGAAGGTCGAACGCGCTGCCGGCCCGCGGAGCGTCCGCGAGCGGCTCGACGTCGCCGCGTGATGCATGAACCGACAAAGACGAATGCACTTCGTGAATCTCCCGTTTCTGCAGTTTCTGGCTTCGGTCCGCGATTGTGACCCAGCACCAGGGCCTTGCGGCAAGCCCCCCGGTGCGCTATAAGTTCAGAGTGGCAAGGAGTGGGTTCACCTCCTTGCCTTTCTCGTCCTTTCTGGACGGCCCCGCGTGCCGGCTCCCGGCCGGCCCTGCCTTCCCCGTCGTTCGGCCTTCGCCCGTCCGTTCCTTCCGCCCCGCCGTGGCCCGGCGGGGGCTTCGGTGTGCCCGTCCCCGGCCTGATGAATGTTCAAAGATGCTTGTTCCAGTGCGATTTCGAGCAGCATTCTTCAAAGCGGGCCGCCCGGGCGGTATCTTGCCGGGAGCATGCCAAAGAGCTGTGTCCGTTCTCCGGACCGCACGAGGAGCTGCCCATGAGACTGCCGCGCATCCGCAGGAGCCGACGGATCCCCTTATCCGGCCGACCGCGCACACCGCGCCGACGAGCGGGGCGGCGCCTGCGCGCGCCCGCCACCGCCCTGCTCGCCGCCGTCCTCGCCGTCGCCGGTCTGGCCGCCGCCGGACCACTCGTCGCCCCGGCCACCGCGGCCCCGGCCGGCGCCACGGCCACCGCGGGCGACGTCACCCGCTTCACCCGCTCCGGGAACACCTTCACCATCTGGGCCTCCAGCGGTGCCAGGGCCCGGGTGGTCGTCGCCCGCGCCGACATCTTCCGCCTCTGGCTCTCGCCCGACGGCACCTTCACCGACGACCCCGCCGGCTCCGACCTCGCCGTCACCA
This sequence comes from Streptomyces sp. WAC03905, assembly GCF_057371075.1. Taxonomy (NCBI): domain Bacteria; kingdom Bacillati; phylum Actinomycetota; class Actinomycetes; order Kitasatosporales; family Streptomycetaceae; genus Streptomyces; species Streptomyces sp. WAC03905. Next base: position 288,231 of record NZ_JBXYDZ010000003.1, on the reverse strand, counting down.
CCGACTTCGGGTCCGTCCCCGCACAGCACACCGACGCCGGCGCGTACCACCGGATCAGCACGGGCTCCCTCTCCATCCGGGTCTACAAGTCGCCGCTGCGGTTCGCCGTCCACCGCGCCGACGACACCACCCCCGTCTGGCAGGAGACCCGGCCCACCAGCTGGACCGGCGGCCGCACCACCCAGTACCTCGCCCGCGGCGCGGACGAGCAGTTCTACGGCACCGGCCTTCGCCTCGGCGAATGGGCGCTGCGCGACAAGACCGTCCCCATCGCCGTCGACAACCGGTGGCGCGAGAACGACAACGCCAGCCCCGCCCCCTTCTACATGTCCACCAACGGCTACGGCGTGATGCGCAACACCTGGGCCCCCGGCTCCTACGGTTTCCACGCCCCGACCACCCTCGCCCACGACGAGAAGCGCTTCGACGCCTGGTACTTCACCGGCGATTCCCCCAAGGCCGTCCTCGACGCCTACACCGACGTCAGCGGCAAACCGTTCCTGGCCCCGATGTGGGGCTTCGAACTCGGCAACGCCGACTGCTTCAACGCCTCCAACCCCGACTACCAGGGCGACCACGACCGTCCCCGCCACCGGACCACGCCCGACGTCGTCGGCTACGCGGCGGACGCCCGCGCCGCCGAAATGCCCTCGGGGTGGTTCCTCCCCAATGACGGCTACGGCTGCGGCTACACCGCACCCCTGAAACCGACCGTCGACGCCCTGCGGGCCAAGGGCTTCCAGACCGGTCTGTGGACCTCGACCGGACTCGGCTCCATCGCCGACGAAGTGGGCAGCGCCGGCACCCGCGCCGTGAAGACCGACGTGGCCTGGATCGGCGGCGGCTACGAACACGCCTTCGACGGCGTGCAACAGGCCGTCGACGGGATCGAGAAGAACTCCGACGCCCGCCGCTTCGTCTGGACCGTCGACGGCTGGGCCGGCACCCAGCGCAACGCCGTCGTCTGGACCGGGGACACCCACGGCACCTGGGACGACATGCGCTGGCACGTCCCCGCCATCACGGGCGCCGGCCTCTCCGGCCTCAACTACGCCGCCGGGGACATCGACGGGATCTTCGGCGGCAGCCCGCAGACGTACACCCGCGACCTCCAGTGGAAGGCCTTCACCCCGGCCTTCATGACCATGTCCGGATGGGGTGCCCCCAACCCCTCCACCGGCTACCAGGACAAGCAGCCCTGGCGCTTCGCCGAACCGTACCTGTCCATCAACCGCAGGTACCTCCAGCTGAAGATGCGGCTGATGCCCTACCTCTACACGATGAGCCGCGTCGCCCACGAGACGGGCGTCCCCAGCACCCGTGCCATGGTCCTGGAGTACCCCGACGACCCGGTGGCGCGCTCCAACGCCACCAGCGGCCAGTTCATGGCCGGCGACTCCCTGCTCGTCGCACCCGTCGTCTCCGACACCACCGTCCGGGACGGCATCCACCTGCCCGCCGGCACCTGGACGGACTACTGGACGGGCCGCACGTACCGGGGCCCCGGCCGGCTCGACGGATACCGGGCGCCCCTCGACACCCTCCCGCTGTTCGTCAAGGGCGGGGGCATCGTTCCGATGTGGCCGCAGATGAACCACACCGGGGAGAAGCCCGTCTCCACCCTCACCTACGACATCCACCCGCGCGGCGCGTCGACCTTCAGCCTCTACGAGGACGACGGCCGCACCCGCGCCCATGAGTCGGGCGCCTATGCCCGCCAGCGGGTCGACGTCACCGCCCCGGCCTCGGGCACCGGCACGGTCGCCGTCTCGGTGGGCGCCCCCACCGGCAGCTATGCCGGCAAACCGGCCTCCCGCGGCTACGAGTTCACCCTCCACGTGGCCGCCGCCCCCACCGCCGTCACGGTGGACGCGGCCGCCCTGCCGCGCCTGGCCTCCAAGGCCGCCTACGACTCCGCCGACTCCGGCTGGTTCCACGACCCGGCGGACCGCGCCGGGATCCTCTGGATCAAGACCGGTACGAAGGCGCGGGCGTTCACGGTCCGGGCCGCCGGCGTGACCCTCCCCGCGGCCGAACCGCTGCCTTCCGCGTCCGCCGACCCGCCCGGGCGGCCCCACCCGGCACGCTGACGACCGACGGACAGCCCCCGGCGGGTGTCCGCGTCCCCGAGCCGGCCCGGCGCCACCGCGGCCGGGCCGGCCCGCCCGGTCGTCCCGGCAACCGGCGGCACGGAGAACGGAGTTCGCTGCGGTGGGTCGGCACCCGTCCACACCTCGCGCCGGGGGTCCGGACCCCGTGGCGCAGGCGGGGACGGGTTGCCGCCCGGGCCCTGCACCGATCCTGATCCACCCCAACACCCAAGTCAATCCTCCTGTTTACTCCCCGCACCCAAGGAATATCTTGGGTCTCATGACCCTCGACGACCTCCGCGTGTTCGTGGCCGTCTGCCGTGCCGGCAGCCTCAGTGCCGTCGCACGTGATCTCGGCCGCACCCAGTCCGCCGTCAGCCAGCACGTCCGCCGCCTGGAGAAGCGGACCGGCACCAGCCTTCTGGAACGGCACGCCCGCGGCGTCGTCCCCACCGAGGCGGGCCGCATCCTCCTGGCGGCCGCCGCCGACGGCATCGCCGGCCTCGACGGCGCGCTGCGCCGCGTGGACGCCCTCGTACGGGGCGGCGGCGGCACCGTACGCGTCACCACCGGCGCGACGACCGTGCGGCACTTCATGTCCGAGGCCGTCGTCTCCTTCCGCCGGGACCACCCCGGGGTGAGCCTGGAGTTCCAGACCGAGAACTCCAGCCGCAGCTGCTTCGACGCCCTCGCCGCCGGCGACCTCGACCTCGCCTGGATCACCATCGGCGCCCCGGTCCGCGGCATCGAGCAGCGCCCCGTCATGGAACTGCCCTGGGTGCTCGCGGTCGGCGCCGACGACCCCCTCGCAGACCGGGACGGCCTCACCCCGGCCGACCTCACCGGCGTCCGCCACATCCGGCTCCCGGACAACTCCGCCTCCCGCGCCCACCTCGACGCCGCCCTCGCCGAGGCCGGTGTGCACGTCCGCTCCGACACCAGCGTCGCCGACTGGGACACCGCCCTGCTCCTCGCCGAACTAGGCCTGGGCCACGCCGTCGTGCCCGCGCTGCCCGGCTGGCAGGTCCCCGGATCCGACGGGCCGCTGCGCCTCGTGCCGATCCCCGCCCTGCCGCCGCTCGCCGTCGGCTGGGCCGTCCGCCGCTGGGCCGCCCTCGCCCCGCCGGCCCTCGTCTTCGCCGACGAGGTCGCCCGCAGCTGCCGGGCGCGCGCGGCCGGGCAGCAGTGACGCCACGACCAGCCCGACCGAGGCCAGCGCGGCCAGGGCCACCAGCGACGGGCCGTGCACCCCGGCGCTCGCGGCCACCGCGATGCCCAGGGCCGGACCGACGTTCATGGCCGTCTGCTTCAGACCGCCGACCACCCCGGCGTACCCCGCCGGGGCCTCGCCGACCACCGCCCCGGTGGCGGTGACCATGACGGTCGTGAAACCGGCCCCCAGCACCGCGAAGGCCGGCCCCGAGGCGGAGCCCAGTCCGGCGATCCCGGCGACGACCAGCGCCGTACCGGTCAGCGCGGTGCGCCGCGCCCCGAACCGGCGCAGTGCCATCCCCGCCACCGGAGCCCCCGCGACCATCACGGCCGTCAGCGGCAGTACCCGCAACCCCGTGTCGAGCGCGTCCAGCCCCTGCACGTCCTGGAGCCGGAACGTCGCCGTGAACAGCGCCCCGAACATGCCCGCGGACACCACCAGCAGCAGGGCCATCGAAGCCGTCACCGCTCTGGCCCGCGCCACGGCGGCCGGCACGAGCGGCCGCGCGGAACGCCGCTCACGCCGGACGAACCAGGCGCCGAGCCCGACGGCGCCCGCGAACCCGAGCAGGGTCGGCACGCCGCCCCACCCGTACTCCGGTACGCCGACCAGCGCGTGCACGAACACCGCGACGGCCGTCGCCAGCAGGGCCGCGCCGCCGAGCTCCAGCCGCCCCGCCTCCGCACGCGGCGGCGCGGGCGCCCGTACCGCGAGGGTCAGCGCGGCGATCACCACGGCGACGGGCACGTTGAGCACGAACACCGCCCGCCAGTCCCACTGGGCGACCAGCAGGCCGCCCAGCAGGGGGCCGGCTGCCGCCGCCACCCCGATCGCGCTGGTCCGCACCGCCACCGGCGTGGCCAGCCGGTCGGGCGGATACGCCAGCCTCAGCAGCGCCAGCGTCGCCGGCTGGAGCAGCGCGCCGAAGACGCCCTGCACGGCGCGCAGCGCGATCACCCAGCCCACGCCGGGCGCGAGCACGATGCCGGCCGAGGCGGCCGCGAAGCCGAGCACGCCGACGCACAGCAGCCGGGCGTGCCCGTACCGGTCGCCCAGCCGCCCGGCGACGACCAGGAACGCCGCCACCGCCAGCATGTAGGCCGTACTGGTCCACTGGACCTGCGTCACGCTCGCGCCGAGGTCGTGGCTCAGGCTCGGCTGCGCCACCGTCAGCACGGTGCCGTCGAGGGCGACGAGCATGGCGCCCGCCACGCTGACGAGCAGGGAGATCCGCTGCCTCACGCCGGCACACCACCGAGGTGCGCGTCGACGGCGGCATCCACCAGCCGTTCGACCCCGGCGGCCCGGTCCTCGCCGAGCACCAGCGGCAGGCTGCCCCAGCGCCACAGCTGCGCCACGCCGTGCAGGTTGGCCCACAGAGCGGCGGCGGTGACGGACGGCTCGATGGCCCCGCACCGGCCGACGAGCGCGACGAGCAGGGCGAACAGCGGCAGCGTGGATTCCCTCAGCCGGGGTTCGTCCGACGGGTCCTGCCCCTCGCTGTCCAGCAGGTCGTGCCGGAACATCAGCTCGAACATCCCGGGGTGCTCCAGGGCGTAGCCGACGTACGCGCAGCCGATCGCCCGCACCCGCTCCCGCGGGGCCGACCCCTTCGCTCCGGCCGCCACCTGCGCGAACCGCTCGCCGAGATCGGCGAAGCCACGGCGGGCGATCGCCGACAGCAGGGAGTGGTGCGTGGGGAAGTACCGGCGCGGCGCACCGTGCGAGACGCCCGCCCCCCGGGCGATCTCCCGCAGACCGAGGGCGCCGGTTCCGCCGTTCATGACGAGCTGCGCGCCGACGTCGATCAGCCGTTCCCGAAGGGGTCTCTCCTGGTCCATGGAGGTCTGTCTACCAGCAGGAGTAGACAGTGTCTACTCGCTCGGGCCGGGGCCGCGGCGGCTGACGAGGCCGAGTGGAGCGGTGCGGAGGATGATGGAGTGGGCGGAGGCCCGAGGAGGAGGTGCACGTGCCATGACGGAGCACGAAGGCGGCCCGTCGGCGCAGGACCTGGAGGAAGGCCGGCTGCTCAAGGAGCTGGAGGCCATCCACCGCACGCGCCACGAGACCCTCTTGCACGGGTCCGACGATGCCCTGGTCACCCATACGAAGAGGATGAACGAGCTGGAGCACGAGTACGTGCGCCGCCACCCGCAGCGCGCCCAGACCGCCTCCCGCACCCGTTCGGGCGCCCGCGCCCGAACCAACGGCGAGCACTGACCCCACCCGCGACCCCACCCGCGACACCATCCACGTACGCCCACCGCCTCCGACGGTGGGCGTACGTGGGCTTCCTTTGCCTCGAATGAGACAATCTTGTATCGTTCGAGGCGAAGGAGGCTCATCATGGTGCAGGAAGAAGAACTGCTCGACGGCGCCGCCCGCGTCCTCGCGGGAGACCACAGCGCCTCGATGGTGCAGATCGCCGCCGGAATCGGCACGAGCCGCGCGACGCTGAGCCGCCGCTACGCGACCCGCGAAGCGCTGCTCAAAGCCGTCGCCGTCCGGGCGATCGAGGTGGTCGACGGCTGCCTGGCCCCGCTCGACCTCGCACGGAACGCCGACCCCGCCGCCTTCGACACCGCCCTGGAGGAACTGGTCGTCGCGCTCCTGCCCGCCGCCCACCTCTACGGCTTCACCTCACGCGACGCCACCGTGCTCGCCGACCCCGCGTTCCGGGCCGGCGTGGACCGGCAGGACCAGCGGGCCCTCGCCTTCCTCGCCCTCGGCCAGCGACTGGGGCGGCTGCGCGCCGACCTCCCGCCGTACTGGATCTGGTACTCCCTCTGGGGACTCCTCGACGCCGCCGCCGAAGGCGTACGGGACGGGCACCTCGCCCGCCGGCAGATCGGCCACCTGGTCCTGACCTCCCTCCTCCACGGGACGCGGCCCCCCGGGCGGCCCCCCGAGCGGCCCTCCGGGCCGCCCCCCGCCGACGCCCCCGCACCCTGATCCGCCCTCACCGCGCACAGACCCCGAACGGAAACCCATGCACACCCCCACGCCGGACCCTCGCAGGTGGATCGTCCTGGCGATCCTCTCCGGCAGCCTCCTGCTCATCTCCATGGACACCACGATCCTCAACGTGGCCTTCCCCTCGCTCGTCGGCGACCTGCAACCCGGTGCCGTACAGCAGCTGTGGATCATCGACGTCTACGCGCTGGCCCTGTCCGGCCTGCTGGTCACCGCGGGCGCGCTCGGTGACCGGTGGGGCCGCAAGCGGCTGCTCATGGCGGGCTTCGGCATCTTCTCGGCCGCCTCGCTGATGGCCGTGTTCGCCACCGAGGCCTGGCACCTGATCGCCGCCCGCGCCCTGCTCGGCATCGGCGGCGCGGCCATCATGCCGGCCACCGTCTCGATCCTGCGCACCGTCTTCACCGACGCCAAGGAGCGCGCCTTCGCACTCGCCGTCTGGGCGGCCGTCTTCGGTGGAGGCATGGCCCTGGGGCCGGTCGTCGGCGGCTTCCTGGTCGAGGACCACGGCTGGCACTCCGCCTTCCTCCTCAACCTGCCCGTCGCCGCCGTCATCGTGGCGGCCGGCCTGCGCTACCTGCCCGAATCCCGCTCCCCGCGCAGCGACGGCCGGTGGGACTGGTGGGGCGTCGCCCAGTCCGTCGTCGGCATGCTCGCCCTCGCGGGTGGCATCAAGCAGCTCGGCAAGAGCGGTGTCGCCGACCCGCTTCCCTGGAGCCTGCTCCTCGTCGCGGCCGTCGCGCTCACCGTCTTCGTCCGCCGCCAGACGAGGCTGGACAACCCCCTGCTCCAGGTACGGCTGTTCGCCAAGCCCGCCTTCAGCGTCGCCGCCACCGCGATCTTCCTCCCCATGGTCGGCATGGGGGCGATCCTCTTCCTGGTCACGCAGTGGTTCCAGTACGGCGAGGGCTACACCCCGCTGGAGGCCGGACTACGCCTGCTGCCGGCCCCACTGGCCCTGGTCGCCGCCTCGATGGTCGCCCCGTCGCTGATGCAGCGCTTCGCGATCCGCCACGTGCTGGGCGCCGGACTCGTCGTCCTGGCCGCGGGCATGGCACTGCCGTGGACCCTCCAGCAGTTCACCGACCTCGGCTACCCCGCCTTCGCGGCCGCCCTCGCGGTGATGGGCCTGGGCGCCGGCACCGCGACCACCGTGGCCTCGGTGACGCTGGTGTCCGCCGCGCCCGCCGCCGAGGTCTCCAGCGCCGCCGCCATCGAGGAGACCTGCTACGAGCTGGGCTCCGCCATGGGCGTCGCCGTCCTCGGCTCCACCGCGGCCGCGCTCTACCGGGGCAACCTGCCCGACCTGGAACTGGACGGCCCCACCGCGGCCGCCGCACGGGACTCCGTCGGAGAGGCCGCGCACCTGGCCGAACGGCTGGGCGGCGCCGTGGGCCAGGCACTGCTCGACACCGCCTCGCACGCCTACACCCTCGCCATCACCCCGACGTTCCTCCTGGCCGGCGGCCTCGCCGTCGCCGCGGCGGCCACCAGCTGGGCGCTCATTCCGCGCGATCTCCGGCCCACCGAGAACCACTGACCCGGGCGGGCCGGAACGCGGCCGCGGGCGCCGGGCCCAGCGTGGTGGTGCCCGGCGCCGCCCGGTGCCCCAGGCCCGTGCGGTACGCGTCCATCGCCGCCTCGACCCGCCCCGTACGCCGCAGCAGGTCCCCCAGCAGCCGGCACAGATCGGCGAGGTCGCCCGTCGCCCCGCTGCGCTCCAGCAGCGCCAGCGCCTGGACGTAGTGCTCCTCGGCCGACTCCGTCTCACCGCGCTCCTCGGCCATCAGGCCGAGGAGCCGGTGCGCGCCGCCCGCGTGCACGGCGCCGTGGCTGTTGCCCAGCTCCAGCAGCGCGGCGAGCAGCGCCGCGGCCTCCTCCTGCCGGCCCAGCCGGCGCAGTACGTCCGCCAGCTCCACCTCCACCTGGGCGGTGTAGAGGCCGGCCCGCCGGGCCGACAGCATGTCCCGGGCCGTACGCAGCTCCCGTTCCGCGGTGCCGAGTTCGCCGTTCTGGGCCAGCACGTAGCCGCGCATCCAGTGGCAGTGCGCCAGATCGGTGCTCAGCTGCAGCTGCCCGTAGATCGCCTGCGCCTTCGCCAGGGAGGCGTCGGCCTCGGCCATCCGCCCCTCGGCCAGGAAGGTCCGCGCCACCTGCCGGTGCATGCCCGCCACCAGCGCCGGATCGCCGACCCGCGGCGCCAGGGCGAGCGCGAGCTCCGCCGAGTGCGCGGCGCGCGCGTGGGCGCCCATGTCCATGTACGGCCCGATCACCGCGGCGTGCAGCATGACCAGCGCATCGGGGTCGGCCAGCCCGCTCGCCTCCAGCTCGTCGATGGCGGACTCCAGCAGGTAGCAGGCGTAGCGCAGCTCGCCGGCGAGCAGGTGCGCCACGGCCCGGCCGCGGACGGGGCGGGCCCGACGCGGTAGCGGCTCGTCGGCCATGAGGCGTTCCGCCTCCTCGAAGTGGTCGATGGCGGCGGGCAGTTCACCGGCCTCCAGGGCGCACTCCCCGAGACCGAGGCGGGCCTGCGCCTGCTCGGGGACGAGCCCCAGCTCCTCGGCGTCGGCGAGCAGCCCGCGATAGCGCACGGCGGCCTCCTCGGCCGCGCCGGTGGCGAGCGTGCGCTGCGCGTCGGTGAGGGCGAGGCGCAGCTCGGTGGCCAGATGGGGCGGCCGGCCGGTGGCCAGCTCCTCGTACGACGTGCCCAGGCGGGCCGCGAGGAAGCGCAGCGCGGTCTCGGAGGGGCGCACCTTGCCCGACTCCAGGGTGGAGACGTAGGCAGAGGTGTAGGAGGGCTGCGCCAACTGCTTCTGGGTCAGGCCGCGTTCCACACGCATGCGGTGGACCCTGCGGCCGATCTGGCCCGGTTCGTCCATGGAATCCCCCCTGGTTGCTCGAACTCCCCAGTATTCAACCGGAGTCCGCCATTGCGCACCTCCCGTGCGCCGCCTAGTTTAAGCAGCCGATTCAGTGCGTTTACTCATTCGCTTAACTTCCTTTCCCGGGGGAGGACTTCATGGATCCGGTCAGTGGCACGGTCAGAGGCACGGTCAGAGGTGCGTTCAGGGGTGCGGCCGGCGGCCGGGCCCGGCGTCCGGCACTGCGTGCGGTGCTCGCCATGGTCTGCGCGACCGCAGCACTGGTGGCCGCCGGCCCGGCGGACGCGGCAGCTGGTGGGGCGGGCGCGGCGGATGCGGTGCAGACCGCGGCGGGTCCGGCCGGGAGCCGGGTGAAGGTGGAGGTCCCCGGCCCCGAGGTGGGCGGGGACGCCGGATCCGGACACCGCCTGGTGCCGTCGGCCGGCAGCCCCGCGAAGAGCGCGGGCCGGCTCACCGAGGCCGAGCGTTCGGCGGACGGCGAGGTCACCAAGCTGATCGACAACGGCTCGACCGCCGACCGGCTCGACGTCGTGATCATCGGCGACGGCTACACCGCCGCCGAACTGCCCCGGTTCCGCGCGGACGCCGAGCAGAAGTGGGCCGAGGTGGCGGCGGTCGAGCCGTACACCACCTACCGCGGCCTCTTCAACGTCTGGACGGTCGACGCCGTCTCCCGCACATCGGGCGTCTCCGGAGACCCGGACCCGGCCACCGTCCGCGACACCGCCCTCGGCTCCTTCTTCTGGTGCGACGGCATCGAGCGGCTGCTCTGCATCGACCAGCCCAAGGTCGACGCCTACGTGGCGAAGGCGCCCGCCGCGGACCTGGTCGTCGTCCTGGCCAACAGCGCCAAGTACGGGGGCGCCGGCTACAACGAGCCCAGCGCCACCCTCGGCTACGAGGGCATATCGACCGCCTCGGCCGGCCATCCGAAGTCCGGCCAGGTCGCCATCCACGAGACCGGCCACTCGCTGGGCAAGCTCGCCGACGAGTACTTCTACCCCGGCGTGCCGGACTACGAGGAGTACACGGGGCCCGAACCCGGCGAATCCAACAGCTCAGCCCTGCCGGCCGACCGGATGGCCGCGCAGCGGGCCAAGTGGTACCGCTGGCTCGGCGAGGAGTCACCGGACGGCGGCACGGTCGGGGCGTACGAGGGCGGCAACTACTACGTGACGGGGCTGTACCGGCCGACCGACAACTCCCTCATGCGGGTCCTGGGCAAGCCCTTCAACCTGCCCGGCGTCGAGGCGATGATCGCGGGCTTCCACCAGCACGCGAAGATCGCCACCGCGATCACTCCCACGGACCGGACCCTGCGGATGCGCCACACCGCGAAGGTCGCCGTACCGGAACTCGCCGGAGCGGACGGCCGGCAGCTCGTGGTCCGCTGGTACCTGGACGGGAAGGAACTCAGGCGGTTCGAGGGGCGCACCCAGGTGTCCGTGGCCGAGCTGCGGCTCTTCGACCTCCGCACCCACCGCCTGTCGGTGACGGCGGAGGACCGCACGCCGTCGGTCCGCGACCCGAAGACCGCCCGCACGCTCCGCTCCACGGTGGAGTGGAAGGTCCGCCTCTAGTGTTCTGAGTCCGGAATTCTGTTCAGATAGCTGGCGAGGCGTTCAAGGATCTCGTCCGCAGTCTTGGTCCAGACGTAAGGCTTCGGGTCGCTGTTCCACGTGGCGATCCAGTCGCGGATGTCCTTCTCGAGGGCCTGGACGGACTTGTGGACGCCTCGCCGTATCTGCTTGTTGGTGAGCTCGGCGAACCACCGCTCCACCAGGTTCAGCCAGGACGATCCGGTGGGTGTGAAGTGCAGGTGGAAGCGGGGGTGTGCCAGCAGCCACTTCTTGATGTCCGGGGTCTTGTGGGTGGCGTAGTTGTCCAGCACGAGATGGACCTCCAGGCCAGCCGGGACTTCCTTGTCGAGCTTGACCAGGAACTTCTTGAACTCCTCGGCTCGGTGGCGGCGGTGCAGGGATCCGATGACCTTGCCGGTGGCGACCTCGAGTGCGGCGAAGAGGGTGGTGGTGCCGTGCCGGACGTAGTCGGCCGTCCGCCGCTCGGGCACCGCCGGCATCATGGGCAGCACCGGCTGTGACCGGTCCAGGGCCTGGATCTGCGACTTCTCGTCGACGCAGAACACCAGGGCCCGCTCCGGCGGATCCAGGTACAGGCCGACGACATCGTGGACCTTGTCGACGAAGTACGGATCCGTGGACAGCTTGAACGTCTCGGACAGGTGCGGCTGCAGGCCGAACGCCCGCCAGATGCGCGACACCGTCGACTGCGACAGACCGGTCTCCCTGGCCATCGACCGCGTGGACCAGTGCGTCGCACCCTTCGGCGTCGACTCCAGCGTCTTGGTGACGAGAGCGGCGACCTGCTCGTCCGTCACCGTCCTGGGCCCGCCCGAACGCGGCATGTCTCCAAGGCCCGCGATCCGGTACTCCACGAAACGGGCCCGCCAGCGGCCTACCGCCTGAGGCGTGGAACCCACCCGGGCCGCAACATCCTTGTTCGTCGCGCCTTCGGCGCAGGCCAGGATGATTCGGCAACGCAAGGCCCACGCCTGAGGCGTCGAACGGCGCCGCACCCAGCCCTCGAGCGCGGCCCGCTCCTCATCGGTCAGTACCAACTCGGCCTTCGGCCGCCCCATCGCCATACCGAAAGCCTACATCTAAACAGAATTCAAGACTCAGAACACTAGGTCCTGTCGTCAAAGTGGCGCCGGTCAGGCCCGCGGTGTCCGGTGCCGTGCATCGCAAGGCGGAGGGGCGCCCGAGTACTGGACGTACGTGGGCGCCCCGACAACGCGGCGAGGTGCGGTGCCGGGCGCCGCGGGCCAGGTGCAACTTTGACGACAGGGCCTAGAGTGCTGCCCCGGCGCCGGTCAGCGTGACCAGTCAGGGTCCCGGCCGGTGAAGGCGAGGAGCTTCTCCGCCCGGCCCGCCCCCTCCGCGACGACCAGGGCCGGTGCGTACTTGCCGAAGGAGTCGCGGACGAAGTCGACGATCCTCGCCGCGATGTCCTCCAGGCCCTCTGCCATCTCCTCGGTCAGCGGCAGGTCCTGACCGGTGGCCCGGGCGATGTCCCAGGCGTGGATCCCGGCGTCGAGCGCGGCCGCGGTGGCACCGACGTCCGGGGGCATCGGTCCCATGGGAGTGGGCACGCTCTCCTCGTCCCTCCGCGACTCCCACGCCGCCGCGGCCGCCTGCAGCACCTCGGCCAGTTCGGCGACCGGGTCGTCGCCCGTCGCGTCCGCCGGCTCGAACGGGTCGGTCGCGGGCGCGACGCCCGTGATCTGCATGACCAGCGCCTGCTGGTCCAGCCGCGCGTGGTTCAGTATCTGACGCACCGTCCACTCCGAGCACGGCGTCGGATCCCCCCACGCCCCGTCGGGCACGCCGCGCACGGCGGCGAGCAGGTAGCCGTGCGCGTCAGCGAGCAGTTTGAAACCGTCGACAGCCATCCGTCGCCCTCCCGGGGTCCCGCATCGGACCGTCACCATAGAACGCCCCCGCCCCACCCGTCCGCCCTTTCCGCGTGCGCGGCGCACGACGCACGACGCACACGGCACGCGGCAGGCAGCCGAACCGGCCGGTGGCCCGCGGCGACGGGGGTCGCGGCGGGCCACCGGCCGGCAAGGGGTGGCGCGGGGGCGAGGGGGGTTACATCGGGTCCATGCCCCGGTCGTCCATGCGGCTCTCCTGCTCGCTCTGCTCCTGCAGCCGGCGGGCCTTCTCCTGCAGCCGGCGGCGCTCCTCCGGATCGGTGGACCGCTCGGCGGCCTCGTTGAGCTCCTTGGCCTTGGTGCGCATCTGCTGGACCCGGCCGCGGGACTCGCCTGCAACGCTCATGATCACTCCTTGCACTGATGGGGAAGAGCGGGCGGATTCAGCGAACCAGCACCGCCGGGGACCCGCATCTCGAACCGTCACCCACGGTGATCCTGCCGCGGCCGCTCAGTACAGGACGGGGCGGGCGAGATCCTCGTCGGAATCCGCCCCCAGCTCGGTCGTGAGGGTGAAGAGCGCCCCGTCCGGGTCGCGGAGCGTCACCCACCGCTCCGCGGCGTTCGAGGAGATGACCGAGACCATGCGCCCGCCGCGCATGACGGCCGCGTCGATCGCGGGCCGCAGCCTGGGCACGCGGAAGTGCACGTGCCAGCGCGGCCGGGTGTGCGGGGTGTAGGAGGCGAGCTCGACGGGACCGCTGTTCAGGCGGGCGACCGGCTCGCCGTTCTGCCGCAGGACGACCTGGTCCTCCTCGTAGGAGACCGCGCAGCAGCCCGGGCGGTCGGTGGCCCACTCCAGTACCGCGCCGTAGAACATCGCCGCGTCGAAGGCGTTGCGGGTCCGCAGTTCCAGCCAGGCCGGGAGGGGGCCCTTGCCTGCCCGCCAGTCCGCGGCGACATCGCCTTCCCAGATCCCGAAGACGGCGCCGTCAGGGTCGGCGACGAGCGCCGCGCGGCCGCCGGACTCGAAGGAGACCGGGCCGACGGCGATGGTGCCCGTCCGCTCACGGATGCGGTCCACCGCCACGTCGGCGTCGTCGACGGCGAAGTACGGGGTCCACGCCGCCGCCACCGCCAGGTCAGCGGCCAGCGCCCCGATGCCCGCGACCGGGACCCGGTCCAGGAACGCCACCGAGAAGGCATCCCCGAGGCGGGCCGGCCGGAACCGCCACCCGGCCACCGCACGGTAGAAGTCCTGGGCCGCCCCGAGGTCGCGCGTCATCAGGCTCACCCAGCACGGCGCCCCGAAGACCTCCCGTGTCGAAATCTCCACCGCACGCTCCGTCCCTGAGGCCCCCGCCGTTCCATTCTGGTCCCATTCGTGACGATCTTCGCGGCCGGCGACCGCCCGCGCACCCCGAGAATCACCCTCCGTGTCGGTCCGGTGTCGGGTCCGTGCGCGGCATTGGGTGGGCCGCGGTGCCGCTGCATCAGCCGGGTGGCGTCAGCCGATGCGGGGCTGTCCCATCGGCGGAGCCTTCCCGACGGACGCTCTGCACGGCGAGAACGGGGTTCATGGGCTCGACGAGTTCTTGGACGGCGACCGTCACCAGGTGGTCCGGGGCGTTGGCGTGCAGCAGGGCGCGCACGTACTCGAGGGCTTGCCCCGGAGACAGCACCGGCAGTCCTGCGGGGTCGCGGGTGCGGGCGTATTCCTCGGACTGCCAGTACACCTTCCAGACCAGCTCGTGCTCCGTGACGCCCAGCACCGTTGTGCCGAGCTGGGTCACGCCCTGGGCCGCCCACGGCTGGTTGCGGCGCGCCAGCTCTTCCTCAACGATGCGCACTGCGATCTCTCGTTCGATCACGCGTGCAGCATCTCCCATGGATCCGGCGCCGGCCAGCAGGCCGGGGCGGTGCGGGGCTCAGGGGTTGAGGTACCAGATGGACGCGTTGAGGGCGCTCGCGAAGGCGACCCACAGGAAGTAGGGGACGAGGAGGAGCGCCGCAGGTCGGCTGAGCCGCAGGAAGAGGACGACGGTCGTCCCGACTGCGGCCAGCAGAAGCAGGATGTCCAACAGCGCGAGGCCGTACTGGCGGGCTGCGAAGAACAGGGGGGTCCAGGCGAGGTTGAGCGCGAGCTGGACGGACCACCAGACGAGTGCCGTTCGGACGCGGACGCGGTCCTGGTCGGAGCGGCGCCAGACCAGCCAGGCGGCGATGCCGATCGTGGCGTAGAGGACGGTCCAGACGGGCCCGAAGAGCCAGGCGGGAGGAGCCCACGCGGGCCGGTCCAGGGCCTCGTAGACCGTGCCCGCATCGGCGGAGGCCAAGGCGCCGAGCGCTGCGACCCCGTAACTCGCGGCGAGGAAGAGCAGAAGGGCCCAGAGGTTCCTCGCCCCGTGCCGGCGCACCGGGGGCGTCACTGAAGTTGCCACAACCTGCTCCTGGTGGACTCGGATCCATGGACCATGCCTGGTGTCTGCCCTCTCCTTCGTCTCTCAGACGGCCGCCGGATGCATCCGGCGGCCGCCCGGCCCGGTCCCGGGCCGCGCGGCGGCGCACCCCCTGCTTTACTTGCCCTTTACCATCGGTTCCCGGATACTGTCCGTGACCACACCTGGCCCCGGACCGCGCAGGTCCGCCGAAGAACGAATGGAGCGCACGACCCGCAATGGGTGAACCTCCCAGTCCATGCCGTGCCACGACCCGCCCGCAGCACATCGAGCCGGGAACGGGGGTGGCACGGTGACCGAAGTCCTCCTGCTGTTCCTCGCACTCGCCCTCACCCTCGCGTGCGCGGTGTTCGTCGCCGCCGAGTTCTCCCTCACCACCGTCGAGCGCAGCGAACTCGAACGCGCCACCGCGGCCGGTGAGCGGGGCGCGGGAAGCGCCCTCAAGGCCGCCAAGCGGCTCACCTTCCAGCTGTCCGGCGCACAGCTGGGCATCACCGTCACCTCCCTGGTGATCGGCATGCTCGCCGAGCCGTCGGTCTCCGCGCTGCTGCGCGGCCCGCTGGAGGCCGCCGGCCTGCCCGCCGGTGCCGTGTCGACCGTCGCGACCCTGCTGGGCGTCGTCCTGTCGACCGTCGTGCTGATGGTGGTCGGTGAGCTGGTCCCGAAGAACTGGGCGATCTCCCGTCCGCTGGCCGTGGCCAAGGTGGTGGCCGGACCTCAGCGCGCCTTCACCGCCGCCTTCGCCCCGCTGATCCGCCACCTGAACAACACCGCGAACCGTCTCGTGCGCCGTTTCGGTCTGGAGCCCGCCGAGGAACTGGCCTCCGCCCGGACACCGGAGGAACTGGTGGCCCTGGCCCGGCACTCCGCCCGCGAGGGCGCGATCGAGGCGGACTCGGCCGAGCTGTTCGTACGCACCCTGCACCTGGCCGAGCTGACCGCGGAGAACGTGATGGTCCCGCGCATCGACGTCCAGGCCCTGGAGCTGCACGCCACCGCTGCCGACGCGGCGAACCTCACGCTCGCGACCGGACTGTCCCGCTTCCCCGTCTACCGCGACAGCCTGGACGAGGTCGTGGGCACGGTCCACATCCGCGACGTCCTCGACCTCGACGAGGACCACCGGGCCAGGACGCGGGTGTCCGAGCTGATGACCACCGCCCTGCTCGTCCCGCACTCCCTGCCCGTCGACACCCTGTTGTCGCGCCTGCGCAAGGCCCGCACCATGGCCGTGGTCATCGACGAGTACGGCGGCACCGCCGGCGTGGTGACGGTCGAGGACATCGTCGAGGAGGTCGTGGGCCCGGTCCGCGACGAGCACGACCCGGTCGAGGTCCCCGACCTGATCGAAGCCCCCGACCAGGACGGGCGCGAGGTCTGGGAGGCGGACGGCGGCATCCGCCTCGACGAACTCGACGCCATCGGCTTCGCCGTCCCCGAAGGCCCCTACGAGACCCTGGCCGGCCTGATCGCCACCCGCCTGGAGCGCATCCCCGTCGCCGGTGACACCGTCACCGTGGACGGCTGGGAACTGACCGTCCTCGACATAGACCACCACCGCGCCGACCGGGTCACCGTCACCGCACCGGCACCGGCCGACGCCCGCACCGCCTCCGGGGAGGAGGACCGATGACCGCCATCCAGCTGCTGGTCGGCGCCTTCACCCTGATCACCAACGCCTTCTTCGTCGGCGCCGAATTCGCCCTGATCTCCGTCCGGCGCAGCCAGATCGAACCGGCCGCCCTCAAGGGAAGCCGGCGGGCGAGAACCACCCTGTGGGCGCTGGAACACCTCTCCGCGATGATGGCCACCGCCCAGCTCGGTATCACCGTCTCCTCCCTCGTCCTCGGCGCGGTCGCCGAGCCGGCCATCGCCCACCTGCTGGAGCCGCCCTTCGCGGCCGTGGGCGTACCCGAGGCCCTGATCCACCCCATCGCGTTCGTCATCGCCCTCACCGCGGCGACCTACCTGCACATGCTGATCGGCGAGATGGTCCCCAAGAACATCGCCCTCGCCGCCCCGGCCCCGACGGCCCTGCTGCTGGGACCGCCCCTGGTCGCCCTCACCCGCGCCCTGCGGCCGTTCGTCTTCGGCATCAACGCCTTCGCCAACACCCTGCTGCGGGTACTGAAGGTGGAGCCGAAGGACGAGGTCGGCGCCGTCTTCACCGACGACGAACTCGCCCGGCTGGTCAAGGACTCCAGCGCCGCCGGGCTCCTCGCCCCCGAGGACGGCGAACGACTGCGGGACGCACTGGCCCTCGGCAAACGGCCCGTGGGGGAGATCATGATCCCGCGGGAGGAATTCGTCACCGTCGCCCACGGCATCACCCCCCGCGGTCTGGAACGCACCGCGGCCGACCACGGCTTCTCCCGCCTGGTCGTCACCGGCGCGCACGGCGACATCATGGGCTTCCTGCACATCAAGGACGCCCTGGGTGCCGCCGACCGCACGGCCCCGTTCCCCCGTGCCTCCCTGCACACCGTCACCCGGATCGGCCAGGACACGCCGCTGGACGACACGATGGACGCCATGCGCGACGCCGGAACCCACCTCGCGGCCGTCACCGACGACACCGGGGCCGTCAGGGGATTCGTGACCATGGAGGACGTCCTCGAAGAACTCGTCGGCGAAGCCGCCTGACCGGAGGCGCCGACGGCAGCCGGACGGGGCCCGCCGGGTCCGGGGAGACGGAGGACCTGCGCGGCACGCGTTGAAAGGAGCCCGCGTCCGGCGCGAACGAGTGGCATCAGCGCCTCTACGACCGCGCCGGGCGCGGAGGCCTCATTCCCTGAACTGGACGGCTCAGCAACGCGAGGTGTCCCTTGCGGCGGCGGTACCACCTGGCGCTCACCGACACCTGCGGCACACCGTCCGTGACGCCTGGGAACTCCCTACCCTCCCCGGTCCGCTACCGGGCGCCGTCGCGCGGGCCGCGTTCCCTCCCGACGCCGGGGGCCCGCCACATGCCGGCGCGTCCGTCAGTCGTACGGCCCGGTGCCGGTCTTCAGCGTGATACGACGCTCGGTCCCGTCGTCCGGCAGCGCGGCACGTTCGTCACCGAACGGTTCGCCGCCCGGCAGAGGCCGGCGAGGCCGGTGCGTGTGCGGACTTCGCGTTCTGGGACGACGGCGCCTTACATGGCGTCTCCGCGGGCAAGGCGCAGGGGGATACTTCGGAGTGACACGTGGCGCCGAGCCCTCCCCGAGGGGTACGCCCGGATCAGCCGGCAAGGTGACGACCGGCCCCCGCCGCGCTGCATAGCGTCGTGCCATGACTCGACGCCGAACCGCCGCAGCCGCCGTTTTACTCGCCCTGCTCCTGCCGCTCCCGCTCGCCGCCGCCGGCACCGCCGCCGCGGCGGACACCCCGGCCACGGCCGAGCGCAGCCGCACCGCGGTCGAACTCCCGCGCCCCACCGGCCGCTTCGCCGTCGGCCGGGAAGACCTGCACCTGGTCGACCGCAGCCGGACCGATCCCTGGGCCGGCTCCGGACCGCGCGAACTCATGGTCACTCTGCGCTACCCGGCCCGGCGCGACACCGGCAGCCCCGCGCGCTACCTGACCCGCGAAGAGGCCCGGCTGCTCCTCGTCGACCGCGGGCTGGACCAGGCCGTGCCCGTCGGGACCCTGGCCGGCACCGGGAGCGCCTCCCGGACCGGCGCCCGTCCCGTCGCCGGCCGCCACCCGCTGGTCGTCCTCTCCCCGGGCTTCACCGTCCACCGCGCCACCCTCACGGCGCTCGCCGAGGACCTCGCCTCCCGCGGCTACGTCGTCGCCGCGGTCGACCACGCCTACGAAAGCGTGGGTACCGCCTTCCCCGGCGGACGCGTGTTCACCTGCCTGGCCTGCGACAAGGCCCAGGAGACCGGAATGCGCGCGGTCAGCGACAACCGCGCCCGCGACGTGTCCTTCCTGCTGGACCGCCTCACCGGACCCCGTCCCGCCTGGCGCCACGCCGGTCTGATCGACCCGGGCCGCATCGCGATGGCCGGCCACTCCATCGGTGGCGCCTCCGCGATCGCCGCGATGCAGTCCGACCCCAGGATCCGGGCCGGGGTGAACATGGACGGCGGCAACGCCACGCCCGTACCCGCTACCGGACTCGGCGGCCGCCCGTTCCTGCTCCTCGGCGCCCAGGAGCGGGGCCCCGGCGGCAACGCGAGCTGGGACCGCGACTGGCCGCTGCTCGACGGCTGGAAGCGCTGGATCACCTTCGACGGCTCCGGCCACTTCACCTTCAGCGACTTCCCCGCCATCGGCGAGCAGTTGGGCCTGGACGACCCGGAGGCCCCGCTGCCCGGCGCCCGCTCCGTGGAACTGACCCGCCGCTACGTCGGCGCCTTCCTCGACCGGCACCTGCGCGGGGAGCCCCGGCCCGTCCTGGACGGCCCCTCCGCCGACGCCCCGGAAGTCCGCTTCCACACCCCGTAGGCCGACTCCCCGCACCTCCCCACGCCCGCGGGTGCACGGCACCCGACCGGCGCACCGGCGGCCGATTACCGCTGGTCCGGTGAGTTTCGGCAGGATGGGGGCATGACCGAGATCCGCACCCCCCGACTCCTCCTCCGCCTCTGGACCGACGACGACCTCGTCCCCCTCTCCGAGATCCACGCCGACCCCGACGTGATGCGCTGGGTCGGCGACGGCTCGACCCTCGGACTCGACGAGACCGCCGGGGCGATCGAGCGCTGGGAGGAGGAGTGGGACGAGGAGGGCTTCGGCCTCTTCGCCGTCGAACTCCTCGGCTCCGGCGAGCTCATCGGGGCCGTCGGCCTCTCGGTCCTGGAGGACCTGCCGGGCGCGCGGGCCGACGTACAGATCAGCTGGCTGCTCGGCCGGCCGTTCTGGGGTCAGGGCTATGCCTCCGAAGCGGCCCACGCCACCTTGGAGTTCGCCCTCCAGGACCGCGGCCTGGACCGCGTCGTCGCGGTCCACCGGCTCGGCGACACCGCTTCCGAGAGCGTGGCCCGCAAGCTGGACATGGTGAGCGAACGCGAGATCACCGACCCCCGGTACGGGCACGCCGTGCAGGTCCACGGCATCGACCTCTCCGAGTACGAGGCCTGACCGGACCCGCAGCGCGCCCGGGCGGCCCGCATCAGCCGATCGGACGACCCGGGGGTCGTCCGGACCGCTCCCGCGCTCCCGCCACCGGGCGGACCGGCAGCGGGCCGCGACGCCGCGAGCATGGACCGGGGGAGCGGGAGGGCGTACCGGGCCCTCCCCGTCCCGGAGCCGAGAGGGACACCATGAACGCGCACGCCGCCCGCCGCGGCTTCGAGGGCACGGCCCGCACGCTGCGGCCGGCCGGGGGACGGCACGGGGAGGACCGGTGAACCGCAGGCCACCGCGCCCCCGTGGCCGCGCCGCACTCGTGGCGGTCGCCGCCGTGGCCCTCCTCACGGGTTGCACGCAGGGTGCGACGCCGTCCCCGCCGGGCCCGGTCCCGTCCCCGCCCGGCCCGGCCCCTCCGCCGCCGAGCCGCTGCCGGCCGGCACGCCGACCCCGCGGGGCCTCCTGCTGACGGCCGACTCCGGCGGTGACACCGTCACCTTCGTCGACCCGGAACGCGGCGCCGTCGCCTCCGTCACCGTGGGCCGGCCCCGTACGGCCTCGCCGTCGGCGCGGACGGCCGCGCGTGGGTGGCCACCGCCGAGGGCGTCGCCGTCGTCGACACCCGTACCCGCGTACGCCTGGCCCGCGTCCCGTACCGCACCGCCACCGGTCCGGTCACCGACGGCGAGTACCGGGGCGGCGGCATGGGCATCGCGCTGTCGCCGGCGCCCGCGCGTACGTCGGCGTCAACGTCCCCGGAACCAAGGGCGTGCTGGAGGTCATGGACACGGCGACCCGCGAAGTCACCGCCGTCGTACCGGTGGGCAGGCGGCCCTTCGACGTGGACGTGTCGCGCGACGGCGCCGAGGTCTACGTCACCGGGCACGACTCCTTCGACGTCACCGTGGTGGCGGCCGGACCGCTGAGCACCCGCCGCATCGAGGTGGCCCCGTACGGCACCGGGGGCGGCCTCGGCTCCTGGCTGAAGCCGCACTACGCGGCCGTGCGCCCGTCCGACGGGAAGCTGCTGCTGCCCTTCGAGGGCGAACGGCTCGCGGTGGTCGACCCGCGCACCGGAGGCACCACCGTCGAGCCGATGACCGCCGACACCCACCAGCACGGGGCCGCGCTCACCGCCGACGGCCGGCTCCTGGTGGTCGGCACGGGAGCCGTCCGGCCGGGCGACGGGAGAGGGCCGTCGCTGACGGTCCGCTCCCCGGACGGCACCGAGCGGGTCCACCCGCTGGAGGGCCCGCACGAGGACGTCGCCGTCTCCCGGGACGGCCGGACCGCGTACGTCACCGGGGGCCACACCCGGGACGGCCACTGGAACGGCATCACGGTCGTCGACCTCGACACGGGCACCACCCGCCGTCTGCCCGCGGGCACCCGCCCCCTGGGCATCGCCGTGCTCTGACCCCGCCAGGCCGGCAGGGTCCCCGTCCCGCCGACGGAGAGTGACCCCGGTTGTCCGCAGCGTCGTAGGACACGGGAAAGGGATCAAGGGCGTCCTATCCGGACCTTAAGGGACGGATAACAGTGGGCCCGCAGCCCCTCGGAGGCCCGTTCGGCCGGCGAACGACCCTTAGTGTCACGGGTGTTGACCAAGGCACTTCCGATGCCGCCGCCGCGCCGGCGGATCGGCTCTACCCAGAGGTTTCTGATGTCCCGAAAGCGCATTGCCCTGGCCTGTGCGGCCGTGGTCGTCGGGGTCGGCTCCGTCGTCGTCCCCGTGGCCGCCAACGCGGGAGAGGAGGAGAACGGCCTCGGTGCCGCCTGCCGCGTCGCGGACGGGGCCACCGTGTGGTGGGCGACCGGCGAGGTCACCCTGGCCAACAAGGGGGACCGGCCCGTACGGGACTGGACCGCCGAGTTCGACGTGTCGCAGGGGCAGGTCACCCTCGACAACCCCTGGGCCTACGAAATCCGCCAGACCGGCAAGCACGTCACCGTCAGGCCGGTCGCCGACCGCGCCGACGTGGCCGCCCGGGGCGACCGGGCCGTCAAGGTCGGGATCAACCCCGCCGGCAAGGGCGTCCCCCGGATCACCGGATGCAAGGTGAACGGCGGCGCGGGCAACGGCAGCGACACCGGCACCAACACGGCCGTCCCGGCCGACGGCGGATCCTTCGTCAAGGACCACACCGCCGTCCACCTGATGTGGAAGCCTCCCGCCGGTGGGGCCGAGGTCGTGCGCTACGAGGTGTTCCAGGACGGCAAGCAGGTCAAGAGCGTCAAGGACACGATGACGGACGTCGAGCGGCTGGCCCCCGCCACCCGGTACGCGTTCAAGGTCCGCGCGGTCCGCGCCGACGGCCGCACCACCGGCTTCAGCAAGGACATCGTGCTCACCACGCTCGCCGCGCCCGGCCAGGACAAGGCGAAGCCCGTCATCCCGGCCGACCTGGAGGCGACCGCCTCCGGCCCGTACCAGGCCGCCCTGCGCTGGCGCGCGGCGACCGACGACGTCGCCGTCACCGGCTACCGGATCTACCGCAACGGCACGAAGGTCCAGGAAGCGGACGCCAAGGCCACCACGGCCACCGTCTCCGGCCTGACCGCGAGCACCGCCCACCGCTTCAAGGTCACCGCCGTCGACGCCTCCGGCAAGGAGTCCGACCCGACCCGCGAGGCACAGGTGACGACCCCCGCGGCCCCCGACGGCAACGGCGGCGCCGCCGCCCCGGGCGACTTCGCCGTCACCACCGCCACCAAGCAGGACGGCGCGGTCACCCAGCACTACCTGAACCTCACCTGGTCCGTCCCGCAGGGCGTCGGCCAGATCACCACCTACCAGGTCCACCTGAACGGCAGGGCCGCCCAGACCTTCATGTGGGGCACCGGCGACCCGGTGCTGCCCGTGCCGACGACGAGGGGCTCGCGCGAGGTGCTCGTCGGCGCCCACCCCGGCTCGACGTACACCGTGAAGATCCGGGCGCGGCTCGGCGACGGCACGTGGGGCACGTTCTCCCGCGAGTTGACCGTGAAGACGGCCGGCTGACCGCGAAGACGGCCGACCGTCCCTGCAGACGGCCGGCCGACCGACAAGACGGCCGGCTGACCGCCGCCCGTCGCCCCCGCGCACGACCGACCCCACGACCCGGAGCGTCCCCTCATGACCACCACCCGCCCCGCCCCCGCGACCACCTCCGAGCCGGCCCGGCGCCCGGCCCGCCGCACCGCCTTCCTGCGCGTCACCGCGCTGGTGGCCCTGCCCCTCGCCGTGACCACCCTCGGCTCCCCGCCCGCCTCCGCGCACGGTTCCACCGCCGACCCGGTGAGCCGCAGCGTGGCCTGCACCAAGAACCCGAAGGCCAGCGAGGCCTGCCGCCTGGCCCTCGCCCAGAGCCCCGGCATCCCCGGCGACTGGAAGTCGGTCGTCCAGGGCCGCGCCATCGACCACAGCACCCCGACCTCCTCCCCGCAGCACCGCGCCCGGATCCCCGACGGCAAGCTGTGCAGCGCGGGCAACGCACAGTTCTCGGGCCTGGACCTGGCCCGCGACGACTTCCCCTCGACGACCCTGCCCGGCGGCGCCGAGTACGACATCCGCTACGACATCAGCGCGCTGCACAACCCGTACCGCATGGAGATGTACGTCACCAAGGACGGCTACGACCCGAAGAAGCCGCTCAAGTGGACCGACCTGGAGGACACCCCCTTCCTCAGCGCCGACAACACCGCGGCCACGGCGGCGCCCTCGGGCTTCCTCGGCGCGAAGGCGTTCGCCTTCAAGACGGTGCTCCCCGAGAAGAAGGGCAAGCACCTGATCTACACGATCTGGCACGGGCTGAAGCGGCCCGACGGCTCCTTCCAGAGCGAGGAGGCCTTCTACTCCTGCTCGGACGTCACCTTCAAGTAGACGGGCGCCGGCAGACCCCGCCGGACCCTCAGGCGGGGCCGCCGGGCGCCACGGCCCCGCCGCCCGCACGGACCGCGGCCACCGCCGCGGCGTGCAGGGCGGCCGGGGCCCCCCGGTGGGGACGGGGGCTGCCCGTGAGGGTGTACCACTCGTCGGCGTCCTCGTACTGGACGTCGAAGCGGACCAGCCCGCCGCCGGTCACGGTGGTGCGCACGGTCAGCGGGCCGGTGATGACGCCGACCTCGTCGGTCATCGCGCCGCCCGGCCCGGCGAGCACCTCGTCCTGCCACCGCTCCGCCCCGCTCATGAGGCGCAGGTGTCCAGCATCCTGGTCAGCATCTTCTTCTCCGGTTCGGTGACGGTCAGCTCGTACGTCGCTTTTACGGTGGTCCAGGCCCGTCCGTACTGGCACCAGCTCGAACGGTCCGGCGGCTGCCACAGGTCGGGGCTCTGGTCGCCCTTGGACCGGTTGGAGGCCGCGGTGACCGCCAGCAGCTGCGGACGGGTCAGGTCGTTGGCGAAGGCCTTGCGGCGGGCGGCGTCCCAGCCGGACGCCCCGGAGCGCCAGCCCTCGGCGAGGGGCACGACGTGGTCGATGTCCAGCTTGCCCGCGTCGGTGACGGTCACGCCGTCGTACAGGCTCTTCCACGTTCCGGACACCGCCCGGCACTCGCCGTCCCGCTTCACCCCGGTGCCGTCGCGCTCCAGGACGGTCTCGCGGGTGTCGCACTTGTCGCCCTGCTCCGCCCAGTGCGTGAACCTGGCCCGGCTGTAGCCGGCCATCGTGCCCGCCGGAGCCACCTTGAGCGCGGCCAGCTGGGTACGCGCCACGGCGGTGGTGACCATGCCCGGCAGCACGTCCCCGCCGACCGGCCCACCACCCCCGGGGCCCCCGGCCGGCGGCGCGGCCCGGGAGTCCGACGGCTTCGGGTCCCCGCCGCCCGGCGCGTCCGTACCGGCGGGGCCCGAGCACCCGGCCCCGCCCGCCAGCAACAGGGCGGCCAGCAGCGCACCCGGTACACGTATCTGACGTCCCATAACCCCACCCCGAGCCCGAACCGCTCCGCCACTGTCCGGGGGAGCCTACCCAGAACCGGACATTCAACTTATGGAGCCCCCTCCGGCGGGCGTTGTCAGTGGCTCTCGCTAGTCTCCCGACATACCGCAGCTCAGGGGGGTTTGGTCCCCCCTGTCAGGGCTGCGCGCAACAGGTACGGGACAGGCGGAGGGGCACAGTCTGATGGCATGGCTGGCGGCGGGCGAGGGGTACGAGATCGCCCTGGTGGAAGGACGGGTGGCGGCGAGGTCCGTCACCGGCCGGGCGGCGGGACGGCAGTTGAAGACCCTGCCGAAGGCGCTGAAGGACCATCCCGAGGTGGACCGGCTGCGCCGGCTCGCCGAATGGCTCGACCGGCACGCGGCGGCCTGCGTCGCCCAGGTCGACGGCTGGATGGTGTCCTCGCTGCCCGTCCCGACCGAACTGCTGGCCCGGGTCTGGCCCGACGAGGCCTGGCAGAACGCCCTGCGCGACCTCGCCGTCGTCGGCGACGACCCCGACGAGGTCGGCTTCCTGCGGGACGCCACCGCCGACGGCGAGCTGAAGGTGGTCAACCTCGACGGTGAGACCGTACGGCTCTCCCCGCGCACCGTGACCCTGCCCCACCCGGTGCTGCTGCCCGACCTGGACGACGTACGGGAGTTCGCGGCCGAGCTGGGCATCGTGCAGCAGGTCGAGCAGATCCACCGCGCCACCTGGCGCAAGCCCGACGAGGTCTCCGCCACCGCCCACGAGGTCCGTGACTACGCGGGCGGCGTCTTCCCCACCCGCTTCGGCCTCGCCGCCCGCGCGACCGCCCTCGGCTACCGGGTCTCCGGCGGCTACGCCACCTGCAAGGTCCGCGACGCCGGAGCCGGCACCGGCACCGAGGCGGCGGTGTGGATCGGCGAGCCCTACTACGACGACGAGACCACCACCGGCGCACTGAGCTGGCACGACGAGAACGGCCGGGCGGTGACGCTGGCCAAGGTCGGACCGGTGGCCTGGTCCGAGGGAATGCGAATGGCCGCGGCACTGTACGCCGGGCGCAAGATCGAGGAGGGCGGGGACGCATGAGCAGGAACCTGAGGAACACCGGGACGAGCGAGACCGCGCTGCTGCTGCAGGCCGGCGCCGTCCTCCCCAACGGCACCACCGGCGCCGGAGCCGACGCCGTCGACCTGACCGCCCGCACCTACCGCCACCCCGGGCTCGACGACGACCGCGTCGTCGTCCGGCTCGCCGCCGCCGAACTCGGCGCGGCCGAGGACCTCGCCGCCGGCTTCCTGGGCCTCGTGCGCGACGAGGGCGAACCGCCCGTCGTCGGCCTGAGCCGGCGCCAGGCACTCGGCTTCCCCGAATGGGTCCTCGTGCACCACCCCGAGGACGGCCACCACGCCCTCGCCGTCGTCCCCGAACTCGACCGGATCGCCCGCCAGGCCAAGACCAAGCCCAAGGCCGCGCTCGACGCCTGCCTCGAACTGGCCGACCGCCTCGCCGCCTCCGTGCCGCACTTCCTGCCCCTCTTCCACGAGCAGGCCGCGCGCCTCTTCCTCGCCGTCGAGAACACCACCTACGCCGCCCAGCTGTTCGGCCGCGCCCGCACCGCCGAGGCCCAGCACGGCCTGCCCGTCGACGAGGACCGCCTCGACTCCGTCTTCCTCGAATTCGCGCTGGCCGGTGCCCTGCCGGTGAAGGTCCTCGCCGGATACGGCAAGGCCCTGGCCCTCCGCGTCAGCCCCGCCGAAGCCTACGAGCGCTTCCGCCGCCTGTGCGTACGCCGTACCGCCGGCGGGCTGCCGCCCTCCGCGCAGGCCGCCGTGGAACTGCGCCGCCTCGCCCGCACCGCAGGCCTCACCGGCACCGAACCCGAGCAGGAGTACCTCGCCGAACTGCTGCCCCTGCCCGCCACCCTGCGCGCCGCGCTCGGCTGGTGGAAGGCCCACCGCGGCGCCCTCGTGGCGCTCGCCCGCCGCGTCCCCGCCGTACGCGGCACGCTCCTCGGACTGACCCCGCCCGGCGGCGACACCGACCTCACCGACCTGTGGCTGGACGTCCTGGAGGAGTCCGGCGCCACCGCCGGACTGGCCGACGGGAACCTTCCCGAGGAGGAGCGCTGCGCCGACGGCACCGCCGGCTGGCTCGAACGCTTCCACTCCGCCCGCCACTCCGGCTGGGGCCGCCGCCCCACCAACCCCGTCCTCCTCGACATCGTCGAGCGCTGCGCCGCCCAGCTGCGCACCGAACTCGACCGGCCCGGGAAGGAGGCCGGCCTGAAGGTCGGCGTCCAGGACGCCGACCTCCTCGACCTGCTGCTCACCCTCGAAGTCCCCGTCGTCACACCCGTGGACCACGAGACGCACCACCGGCACGACACGCTGAACCTGTCCGACTGGGCCGACCGCGAAGAGCGCCGTGACCTGGCCGCGGTCGCCGCGGACACCCGCTTCCAGCCCGCCTTCCGCCGCGCGCTGAGCGCGATCGGCAGCGGCGGAGCCGAGATCGTGCGCCGTGTCGCCGCCTCGCCCGGCGCCCGCCCGCTGCTGACCGAGTGGATGGTCGAGGTCGCCCGCGCCTCCGTCGCCGCCGGCCTGCCCGGAGTCCCCGCCGCCATCGAGCGGCTGACCTGGCTGCCCGTCGAGGCACTGGCCCTCGCCCCCGAGGAGGTCGCCGCCGCGGCCGCCGCCGACCTCGGGGAAACCCTCGCCCGCACCCTGCGCGGCGGCCTCTTCGAGGAACTGGCGTGGCCCTCCTGGGAGACCGCCGTCGCCGAACTGACCCCCGGCAAGGACCGGGGCGGCCTGACCATCGTCGAGGCCTGGCCGTACCTCGTCGTCGCCAACGCGTCCCAGGTCCGCGTCATCGACGCCGACTCCACCGTCCTCACCCACGACCTGCGCGTGCCCGCAGGCTCCCACCGCCGGATGGGTTTCCACTACGTCGACGGCGAACTGCTCGTCTTCTGGGCCGACTGGAGCGCCAACCGCGTCGAGGGCTACTGGCACACCGCGCCCGGCACGGTCTTCACCCTCGACACCGACCGCAACTACTGGTCCCTGCGCAGCGACCACCTCTCCCTGCAGCTGCCGGGCGGCGGGCGCACCACGGGCGGCGGTGTCCTGCACCGCGGCGACACCCGGCTGCCCGAGGAGCGGCCGGTCCTGTCCGACGGCACCTCGTACTGGGCGTGGCGGCAGCGCGACCACGACAACGACAGCGGCTGGCTCGAATACGACCCGGCGAGCGGCGCCTACGGACGTTCCTCGGTGCCCGCGTTCTTCACCGACACCATGAGGGCCTACAGCGGCAGGGCGTCCTCGGGCCACTCCAGCCGGCTGCTGCCCACCCCCACCGTGGAAGGCTCCGTGCTCGGCGCACCCGTCGACGGCCTGCTCGGCTGGCACGCCGTACGCCTCACCGGCGACGGCTGGGCCGGCGTCGACAACGGCGGACGCACCGTCACCGTCCCCGAGGGCGGCGACAAGCCCGTCGCGGCCCTCACCTTCCCGGGCGACGACCGCCCGCGCGCCCTCTCGCACAGCTGGCGCCAGCTGTCCGTCACCGACCCCGACGGCGTCGTCACCGCCGAGACCCGCAGCGACCGGCACGACACCCCCTTCAGCACCGGCAGCGTCGACCTTCCGCCGCTCTCCCACTGGTACGCACTGCGCCCGCGCGACCCGCGCGGCTCGATGGCGCTGCGCACGGCCGACCGCGAGACCGTCGGGGCCCTCCTGAAGGCGGCGGCCGCCGCACCCAAGGTGACCGAGCTGCCCGACGTGGTGAGCGCGGCACTGCCGCACGTCACCGACCCCCTGCTGATCGGCGGCATCGTCGAGGTCCTGAGGTTCGCCCTCACCCAGCAGAAGGCACTGGACGCCATCTCGGCCCGGCTCGACGCGGACGCCGCTCCCGTCGACGAACGCGAACAGGGCCCCTCCGACCAGCTGCTCGGCGAAGCCCTCCACGGGCTGCTCGACTCGGCCCACTACCGCTACGGCGGCGAGGACGACGGCTCCTTCCACCTGCTGCGCCTCCTCGGTGACGCCCGCAGCGCCACGGACGCCACCGCCGTGCCCGGACAGCTCCACTACGACACCCCCGCCGTGTCGCACTACACCTTCACCTGGGCACCGCTGCTGGACCAGCCCGCGGCCGCCGCCTACCGGGCGGCCGCCGCGACGACCACCGGGGAACACCGGGCGGCCCTCCTCACCGTGCTCGGCGAGGCCGACGCCCTCGGCATCGCCTCGGTGCGGGGCTCGGCCGACCGCTGGCGCCGGGTCGTGGTCCACCTCGACCACGCCCACCTCACCGGCCCCGACGGCCTCGACCGCAACCGCTACCACCGCAGCGTGCTGCCGCTGGGCGGGGGAGCCGTCCTCGCCGTCACCGCGTCGGGCGACTCCGTGCCCGACGGCCAGGAGTTCGCCGCCCTCCTCCACGACCCGACCGGCGGCTTCACCGTCCCCGGCCCCTACACCCTGCGCCGCGAGGCACCCCTCGGCGACCCCGACCGGGACCCCGGCTGGCTGACGGCCTTCCTGCGCGCGGCCGCCGAGCACGGTCCGGTGCCCTTCCGCCCGGAGGGCGCGGAGGAGTTCTCCCGGCTCACCGGGGTCTCCGGCGCACTCGCCCGCCTGGTGGTCGCGGGGCTCCCGCACATCGACGGCTACGACCGCAACTTCCTTCCCGCGGAGGTCCGTACCGCCCTCGGCGTCAAGGCGACCGACGCCGCCCACGCCAGGGACGAGCTCAGGGGCCTCACCGCGGAGTTCCGGCGCGCCCTGGTCGCGGCCCTGCTGCCCGCCGAACCGGCCCGCCTGTGGAGCGACGGACCGGACGTGGCCGCCGCCGCGGAGCTGTGGAACCGGCGCGTGGGCCGGCGCACCCCCGTACCGGACTGGCTGGCCACGGAGGCCGCGCGCGCCGTCCGCGGCGGATGGTCCGCGCACCGCGTGCTCGCCGCGGTGCTCGACCCGGCCACCTCGCCCGAACTCTCCGTCGACGTACCGTGGATCGTCAAGGGCGACCACGTCGAGCCCGCCGTGGCCGTCGCCGACCCGTTCACCGCGCAGGTCCTCACCACCACCCTCGCCATGAGCAGCTGGCTGGCCCACCGGCTGCCGGCCGGCGATCCGGTGCGGGCGGCCCTGCCGCCCGCGCTGACCGCCGTGCGGCAGCGGCTCGCCGCGCCCGAACTGCTCCTGGAGATCGCCCACTACACCAGCCTTCCGGACTTCAGGAAGGTCGCCGGCACACCGACCGAGACCGGCGAGGGCTACGAGCGCTACGGCGCGGTCGTCATGGCCACAGCCGACGACCAGCCCAAGCCCGCTGTGCGCCCGGCACTGCTCGACTCCACCGGCTCCGACCCCTACCTGCCGGCGCTGCGCGGCGACGACCAGCAGCCCCTCGCGGCGGAGAACGCCCTGCGGGCCGCCCACGACCCGCGCTTCGCCGCACTGCTCGCCGACCCGGGCGCGCCCGCGGCCGGCACGGTCGACGCGGACGGCACGTGGTGGCCGCAGGACCCGAGCCGATCGGTTCCCGAGCTGGTGGAGGAGGTCAGCGCCGAGTACGGGCTGGGCGCCGACGCGGCCGCCCTGTACCTGGCCCTGCTCGCCATGCCCGACCCCACCGACCGCAACACCGCCCGGTGGACGGGCTGGAAGCCGGCCCGGCTCAAGGCCGCCCGCGCCGAACTGGCCGCCACCGACCTGGTGGTGTCGGCCGACCGCAGCCGGGCCGGACGCACCCTGTTCCTGCCCGGCGGGTGGGCCGACATGGCTTCCCCGGCCCTGCCGGTCGAGCAGTGGAAGCTGCCGATGTACGGCCTCGCCGGCGGCGGCCGGCCGCTGCTGGGCGTCCTGGCAC
Organism: Streptomyces sp. WAC03905; assembly: GCF_057371075.1. Lineage (NCBI taxonomy): Bacteria > Bacillati > Actinomycetota > Actinomycetes > Kitasatosporales > Streptomycetaceae > Streptomyces > Streptomyces sp. WAC03905. The sequence continues at coordinate 257,327 of NZ_JBXYDZ010000003.1, read as the reverse complement.
CGGCCGAACCGGCCGCGGACCTCTACCGCCGCGCCTGGCAGCGCATCCGGGAGGGCGACGTCCCGCGCTTCCAGGAACTGCAGGTGAAGCGCACCCGCGCCCGCCGCCGCTGAGCCGTCCGGCACCCCGACGCGGGGCCGGCGCGGCCCACCTGACACGGTGGGCCGCGCCGGCCCCGCCCACCACCCCTTCACACCCGTGCCCCAGAGGAACCATCCGATGACAGTCACCGCATCAACCGCCCCCGCCGCCCGGCAGGTCATGCCCGCCGAGGAGCGCTACGCCGACGAGCTCGCCTTCCTCGCCGCCCACGACACCGGCCCCCGGCCGCCCGGCTGGGCGCTGACCCCGCGCGCCGTCGTCACCTTCGTCTGCGGCAGCGACGGTACCGAGCTGGTCCTGCCCAAGCGCCGCGCCGGCCTCCCGGCCAAGCTCGCCGTCGCCCCCAAGTTCGTCGGCGAACGCGCCCTGGTCGAGCGGTGCGTCGTCACCCTCGCGGGGGAGCGCGGACTGCTCCTCACCGGCGAGCCCGGCACCGCCAAGTCGATGCTGTCCGAACTGCTGGCCACCGCCGTCTGCGGCACGAGCTCCCTCACCGTGCAGGGCACCGCGGGGACGACCGAGGACGCCTTCCGCTACGGCTGGAACTACGCCCTCCTCCTCGCGCAGGGCCCCACCCCGCAGGCGCTCGTGGACTCCCCGGTGCTCTCGGCCATGCGCACCGGGCGCGTGGTCCGCGTGGAGGAGATCACCCGCTGCCTGCCCGAGGTGCAGGACGCGCTCGTCTCGATCCTGTCGGACCGGCGGGTCAGCGTGCCCGAACTGACCGCCACCGAGGACGCGGTGGTCTCCGCGGCTCCCGGCTTCACCGTCATCGCCACCGCCAACCTGCGCGACCGCGGCGTCTCCGAGATGTCCGCCGCCCTCAAGCGGCGCTTCAACTTCGAGACGGTCGCCCCGATCGCCGACGCGGACGCGGAGGCCACGCTGATCCGCCGCCAGGCCGTCGCCGCCGTCCAGCGGGCCGGCGCCGCCTTCGGCGTCGACGACGCCGTGCTCGACGCGCTCGTCACCGTCTTCCGCGACCTGCGCTCGGGGCGTTCCGCCGAGGGCTGGGACGTGGAACGCCCGGGGACGGTCATGTCCACCGCCGAGGCGGTGCAGGTGGCCGCGTCGCTGGGAGTCGCCGCGGCCTACCTGCCGGACGGGGACGTGCTGGACCTCCTCCCGGGTCACCTGCTGGGCGTCGTGCGCAAGGACGACCCCGCCGACCACGCACGGCTGCTCGGGTACTGGGACGGCCCGGTCCGGCGCCGCGCCGAGGACGGCTCGGCGATGTGGCGCCGCCTCTGGGACCTGCGCGGGAGCCTGCGTTGACGCACACCGACCCGCGAGCCGCGCTCGACGCGCTCGCCGCGGCCCGCGAGCCCTACCTGATCGGGGTACGGCACCACAGCCCCGCGCTGGCCGCGGTGGTGCCGGACCTGCTGGACGCCTCCGGCGCGGACGTCGTCTGCGTCGAGCTTCCCGGTGGACTTCCAGCCGTGGCTGGAGCACCTGTCCGACCCGGAGACCGTCGCCCCGGTCGCCCTGGCCGGCACCGGCGAGGACGGCCGCCTGGCGTTCTACCCGTTCGCGGACTTCTCCCCGGAGCTGGCGGCCATCCGCTGGGCCCGCCGGTCGGGCGCGACGGTCCTGTGCTGCGACCTCCCCCTCACGGCCCCCGCCTGGACCCCCCGCCCATCCGCCCCGCACCCGCACCCGTCCCCGTCCACGGACGCACCCGACGCAGGCGATGCACCCGACGCACCCGACGCGCCCGACGCCTCTGCCGCCGGGCCGGGGGCGGAGACGAAGGCGGCGGGTGAACCACGGCACGGGGGCGGCTTCGCCGGTGCCCTCACCGCCGCCGGCACGGGCCGCGACGGCGACGACATGTGGGACCGGGCCGTCGAGGTCCTCGCACCGGGCTGCTCCCCGGAGGCCGTACGCCGCGCCGCGCTCGGCGTCGGCTGGGCGCTGCGCGAGGACGGACCCGTGCCCGACCGGGACCTCGCCCGTGAGGCCCACATGCGGGCCGTCATCGCCGACGCCGCCGCCGACGGCCGGCGCGTGGCCGCCGTCATCGGCTCCTTCCACGCCCCGGCGCTCGTCACACCGCCGACGCACCGGGCGCCCGCGCAGGGCGGCGCCGACGGCAAGGCCCGCCTCGCGGCCCCGCCCGAGGGGCATGCCGGTGGGGAGCCCGGGTCCGCCGAGGGAGCGGGCAGCGTGCCCGGCCCGGACCAGGTGGCAGGTCCCGCCGTGCCGAAGGGCGCCGGAACGGCGGCCGCGGCCGTACCCGGCCGGGGCACCGGGGCGGGCGCGGGCAGGGCCGCCTCCGGGTCGGCCATGCCAACGGAGGCCGCGGGCGGTCCCGTTCCGGCCGCCGCGCCGGGCCGGGCGCCCCGGCAACGGCGCCGCTTCCGGCCCGGACCCGGCAGCGGACCCCGCGGCCGGTCCCGTTCCGGCCGCCGCGCCGGGTCCGGGCACCCGCCCGGACCGGGCCGCCGGACGGGGACCGGCGGGCGCCCGGCCCGGCAACGGCGCCGCTTCCGGCCCGGACCCGGCAGCGGACCCCGCAGCCGGTCCCGTTCCGGCCGCCGCGCCGGGTCCGGGCACCCGCCCGGACCGGGCCGCCGGACGGGGACCGGCGGGGGCGGACGGCACGGCCGTCACCTCCTTCGTGCCGTACTCCTTCGATCTGCTCGACTCCCGCTCCGGGTACCCCGCCGGTATCCGCGACCCGCGCTGGCAGCAAGCCGTCCTCGAGGCCGGTGGCGACCCCGGCCGCCTCCGGGAGGCGGCGTCCGTCGCCGTCACCGGACTCTGCCGTGAGCTGCGCCGGACCGGCCACACCGCCGGTACCGGTGAAGCCGCCGAGACGCTGCGGCTCGCCTGCGACCTCGCCGTCCTGCGCGGGCTCCCCGCGCCCGGCCGCGGAGAGCTGCTGGAGGCGGTGGCCACCGTGCTCGGCCAGGGTGAACCCCTCGGCCGGGGCCGGGCCCTGGCCCGGGCCCTCGAAGCGGTGCTCGTCGGCACCACCCGCGGGCGGATCACCCCGCACGCCCCCCGCTCCGGCCTCGGCCCCTCCGTCGAAGCCGAACTCGCCGAACTGCGTCTGCCGTGCCCCGAGGACCCCGCCCCGCGCGAGATCCGCCTCGACCCGCTCCGCTCCGCCCTCGACGGACGGCGCGAGGTTCTCCTGCAGCGCCTCCTCGTCTGCGGCGCCTCCTACGGGGAGCCCCTCACCGTCGCCGCCACCGGCGACGGCACCGCCCTCGGCACCAAGTGGCGGCTGTCCTGGACGCCTTCCGTCCCGGCCCGGCTCGACCTCACCGGCGTCCGGGGCGTCACCGCCGCCCAGGCCGCCGCCGGCACGCTCGCCGAAACCGCCCGCCGGGCCGCCGCCGACGGCGGCCCGACCCCGGCGCAGATCCTCGCCGGGCTCGCCGCCGCCGCACGGTGCGACCTGCCCGAACTGGTCGACGTACGCCTGCGGGAGGCGGCCACCGCCCTGCCGCGGACGGCGACCCTGCCCGAACTGCTCGACGCCCTCGACCTCCTGGAGGCACTGCACCGCGGCCACCTGCCCGGCACCTCCGCCGCGTCCCGCGCCGCCTGCGCCGCGCTGACCGACGACCTCCTCGAAGCCGCCGTACGCTCCCTGCCCGGCCTGGCCGGCAGCGACGACCCGGCCGACGCCGGCGCCCTCGTGGCCCTCGCCGACCGGGCCGCCGCCCAGCACCTGGGTCTGCGCACCGACGACGCGCTCGCCGCCCTGGCCGCCACCGCTTCCCCGCTGATGCAGGGCGCGGCCCTGGCCGTACGGGTCCTCCTCGACCTCGACCCGGCCGACGCACTCGGCGACCGCGCCGCCGGATGGATCGACAGCGCCGGCACCGCCGACAGCCGACGCGCACTGACCCGCAGGCTCGCCGGACTCCTCACCGCCGCCGGGCCGTTGCTGCAGTCCTCCCCGGCCGCCCTCACCCCGCTCCTCGACCGCGTCGACACCCTCCCCGACCAGGACTTCCTCGACCGCCTCCCCGCCCTGCGCGGCGGCTTCGACGCCCTCGCGCCGACCGCCCGCGACCGGCTGCTGGACACCGTCACCGAGCGCCTCGGCGACCGCGTCGACCTCGCGCTGGACGCCCCGCCCGCGCTCCTGGCGCTCTGGGCCGCCGCCGACGCCGCCGGCCTCGCCGCGCTCAAGGCGCTCCCGCTGCCCCCGCGGCAGGAACCGGCCCCGGACCCGGCCGACCCGGGGCCGACCCCGCACCTCCGCGACGAGCCGCCCGCCCCCACCGCCCGCCCGGAGGCGCACCGGCTCGCCCCCGCCGACCGCTGGCGCCTGCTCCTCGGCCGCGAACGCGACCGGCTCCCCGCCGGAGCCCGCCGCTACGCCCACGCCCTGGACGAGCTGTACGGCTCCGGGCACGGCGAAGGCGCCGCAGACCTCGGCACGGGCCAGGGACCGGGCCGCAGCGGCGGCCAGGAGGCATCCTTCCCCACCGCACGCGAATGGTCGCAGGAACTCGAAGCGCTGTTCGGCGCCGACGTACGGGAGGAAGTGCTGGCCGGTGCCGCCGAAGCGGGCCGCACCGACGTCCTCGCCCAGCTCGACCCGGAGGCCGTACGGCCCTCCGTGGAACTGCTGAGCTCCGTCCTTTCCCTCGCCGGAGGACTCCCGGAGGCCCAACTCGCCCGGCTGCGCCCGCTGGTGAAGCGACTCGTCGACGAACTCGCCAAGGAGCTCGCCACCCGCGTGCGCCCGGCCCTGTCCGGCCTCACCACACCGCGCCCCACCCGCCGGCCGGGCGGCGCGCTCGACCTGGCCCGCACCCTGCGCGCCAACCTCGCGCACGCCCGCCGCAGGCCCGACGGCACGGTGGTCGTCGTACCGGAACGGCCCGTGTTCAGCACCCGCGCGAGCCGCGAGGCCGACTGGCGGCTGGTCCTCGTCGTCGACGTGTCCGGCTCCATGGAGGCCTCCGTCATCTGGTCGGCCCTGACCGCGGCGGTACTGGGCGGCGTGCCCACCCTCTCCACCCACTTCCTCGCCTTCTCCACGCAGGTCGTGGACCTCACCGACCGGGTCGACGACCCGCTCTCGCTGCTGCTGGAGGTCCGCGTCGGCGGCGGGACGCACATCGCCGCCGGCCTGGCGCACGCCCGCTCCCTGATCACCGTTCCCAGCCGCACCCTCGTCGTCGTGGTCAGCGACTTCGAGGAAGGCGGCCCGATCGGCGGACTGCTCGGCGAGGTCCGCGCCCTGGCCGCCTCCGGCGCCCACCTGCTGGGCTGCGCCGCGCTCGACGACACCGGCACGCCCCGGTACTCGGTCCCGGTCGCGCGGCAACTCGTCGCAGCCGGCATGCCCGTGGCCGCCCTCAGTCCTCTCGCCCTCGCCCGCTGGGTGGGCGACCGCCTCCGTGGAGAGTCCCGTTGAGCACCGAACTGCCGCCCGTCGCACCCGAGGTGCTCGCCGAAGCGGTCGAGAGCCTCACCGCGCGGCTGCGCAAGAAGCTGGACGCCGCCACCGCGGGCTGCGCGGACGCCGCCACCCGCGAGGACGACGGAAGCATCACCTTCCGGTTCGGTGAGGACGCCCTCGTCACCCTGCGTCCGGGTCCGACCGGGACGGTCGCCGAAGCGGGACAGGCCACTTGTACCTGCCTGCTGGCGCCGCGGTGCCTGCACCGGGCCGCCGCCCTGGGCGCCGCCCCGCTCGCGGACGCGGCGCCGCCGGAGCCGGCGCCCGAGTCGGGCGGGGCCGCCACCGCCGGAACGGAGCGGGAACCAGGGGCCGTACCCGCGGGGGCCGGCGCCGGAGCGGACGCCGATGCCGGATCGGGTCAGTCCGGTCCGTCCACCGCGTCCGGTGGGTCCGCCGCTTCCGGTGGGTCCGCCGCGTCCGGTGGATCCGCAGAGCGCACCGAGCCCGTCCCGGTCCTCACCGCGGCCCAGATCGGGGCCGCGGCCGCGCTCTGGCACGCCGCCGCCGAGGCCCTGGCGGCCGGCGTCACCGCCGGGGGAGCCGTCGTCCAGGCCGAGCTGCTGCGCGCCGCGCACACCGCCCGCCTCGCCGGTCTGCCCCGCGCGGAAGCGGCCGCCCTGCGTGTCGTACGGGGTCTGCGCGCGGCCCGCGAGCGCCGCACCGCACACCGCCTGGGCGACCTCACCGGATCCTTCCGTGAACTCCTGCACACCGCCGGGGTGCTGGCGTCCGGTACGGCCGACCCCGCACTGACCGGCACCTCCCGGCGCGCCTACACGCCGGGCGGCAGCCTCCAGGTGCGGGGCCTGTGCCGGGAACCGGTGCTCTCGGCCACCGGCTACGGCGGAGTCGTCACCCACCTGCTCGCCCCGGACGGCTCCCGCTACACCATCTCCGACGTCCGCCCGGGCGGCCCGGCCCGAGCCCGCGGGGCCGGGCGGGCCCCCGTCGCCCTCGGCGGCGCCACCCTCGACCACGCCGGCCTCGCCCGGGGCGGCCTGCGCATCGTCGGCGCCACGGTCTCCGCGGAGGGCCGCCTCGGGGCCGGACGCGGGGTCAAGGCCACCCCGCTGCCCGGTGCCGCGTGGAGCGACGGGCCCGCGGCCCCGCTGTTCGCCCGCCCCGCGGCCGAGGCCGTCGCCGCGCTGCTGGCGGCCCCCGCCGAGACCGCCGACGCGGACACCGCCCTGATCGGCTGCGACGTCACGGTCGTCGGGGCGGTCGGCGACCAGCTCCTCGTCCGCGAAGCCGGCCCGCACGCACCCCTGTTGAGGCTGCTGCCGGCGCACCCGCACCCTGAGCTGCCGCACACCGAGAACCTGCGGCGCATCGCCTCGTACCCCGGACTCCGGCTGCGCGTCCTGGGCCGCCCCGACCTCGACCGCGCCGCCACCCTGCGGCCCGTGGCCGTGGGCCTGGTGCCCGGCGAGTCGTACACGCTGCGGCTGCCCGAGGAATGGCTGGGCCGGGCCGATCTCGGCTACGACCGCCTCCAGGGCGAGCACTTCCCGCCACCGGCCGCCGCCGGAGCCGCCGCCGCGGCCGCCCCCGCACCGGACGCCGACGCCCCGGACCCGCTCGCGGACGCGCCGCTGTGGCGGGTACGCCGCCTCCTGGAGACCGGCGTCGCCGGGGGCCGCCGCGCCGTCGCCGAAGCGGCCCGCGGCACGGCGCCCCTGACCGCGTACGGTCCGCTGCGCCGGGCCGGACTCACCGCCGCGGCGGACCTGGCCACCGCCCTCGCGGCCGAGGCCGACCGGCGTCCGCGTGACGCCTTCGGCCGGCTCGCCGACCCCTCGCCCGACGGCTACGCCTGGGCCTGGCTGGCCGCGGCCACCCACCTGGCGGCGGCGGAACGCTCCCTCGTCGCCGCGTCGTGGACGGCTACACCGAGCGGAGCCACGCCCGCAGGACCGTGACGTCCGCGGCGGTCAGGCCGACGCCCGGATCGACGCGGTGCAACAGGGCCGGGCCGGGGTGGTGGCGGGCCACCCAGGCCCGGTCGGCGCCGGTGATCTCGTCGTCGACCCACACGAACGCCCGCCCGTCCGCGTGGTCGACGAGGGCGGGGGTCTTCCAGTGGACACCCCCGCGCCCGTCCTCGTCCGAGGGCTCCGGCCAGGCCACCACGGGCAGCTCCGGCAGCCCGAGCCGGGGCGCGACGCACTCGTTGGCCTCCGCCATCCACGTCGTGGCCCAGCACAGTTCGCAGGGCAGTCCCGCCAACAGCGGCCCGAGCGCCGCGTCGACCCGGGCGAGCAGGGGATGGGGGCCACCGTCCGCAGGCGGGTACGGGCCCGCCCCGAAGGGGATGAGCGGTCCGTCGACATCGAGGTAGAGAAGGGGAAGGGGCGCCATGCGGTTCATGACCCGCACGGTAGCCCCGCCCGCTGCGCCACCGTGCGGCTGCGGCGGTACCCACGCCATGCGGAGGTCAGGGCGGGCACTTCTGGGCCAGCCCTGACGGCGAGGTGCAGACCGCCGTTGTCGGTAGTGAATTCGACCTGGTCATGGGCTTGTTCACCCTCTCAGGCCACGGACCGCACCCCGGAATGGACCATCTGATCAGCGAAAACCCGCACGGGCCGGCAAATCGACTCGGTCCACCAGTTGGCCGTGACGGCAGCCGCTCCGGCCTCGTCGTCGCACAGACCCTGATCGAGTCGGGCCAAGGACCGGCGCCCGCCATCGCTCCCATGAGGTCCGCCTCGCCCCCCTGGCAAGGGACCCCTGCTGACCGTGGCGATGCCTGGCGGAACCGAATGGGCGAGGGCTACAAAAACCGCTGCTGACGGCCATCACAGCACGGCGTAGGCTGCTCGGACCGTCGCAGCCGGATCAACGGGGGCTTCATGGAACACAGCTCTGAGCGAGAGAGAAGCGAAGGCTCGGCTCCCTATCGGTACGCCCACAACATGCAGGAGGAACGCCGCGTTCTGCGCGAAGCGCTGCGTTCGGATCTCCCCGCTGCCCATATGGGCTTGGGCGTGACCGTCATCGCCCTCGTTGTCGTGGCCGGCTTCTCCGGTTCTCGATGGACCCTGACCGTCGCTGGTGCTTTCATCGCCTGGTTCGGCCTTGCGCTGACATTGATCCACATCGGCGGCGGCCGCGGCTGGGCCGCCGTCCGGCGGGCCTACATCGCAACGTTCGGCTGGGGCAACTGGATCTGAGTGTCTCTCTGCTTCGTGTGCCTCTGGCATGAACCCGCCGTGTCCGGCATCTCCGGCGTGGGGCGCCAGCAGGCCCAAGATCGTCACCAGCTCACCGAGGTCGTCGTCCGGCCAGAGGTTTGCACGGCCGCACCAGCCCCAGCAGGGCTCACCACTCAGCCTCGCCCTCAAGGCCGATCACCGCCGCCCGCGACAACCGGCTGGACGTGCTCGCCGCGGTGTCGGTGGCCACCTCGTCCTCGGCTGAGCCGCCCGCGGGCCGCCGTGGTTCGGGCAGCTCCGACGGGATGCCGAGCCGCAGGCGGGCCGGGTCGGCACCGGAGGGAACCGTGGGCGGCGCAACGGCCTCTTGCTCCCCGAAGGGGGATGCTCATGACGAAGACGACGGTGTCCGTGACCGGACGGGTGGTGGTTGCGGGGCTCCTGTGCGCCGTCCTCGCCGGGTGCGGGACCACCCGGGCCGGGCAGGCCGCCCCGCCCGCCGGGGCACCCACGCCCGCGGCGGCCGACTGCGGTGCGGACCGGACCACGGACGAGGACCCGGGAGCCCCCGCGGGTCCGCCCACCGATGAGGAGACCGGGGCGTACGCCGGGCCGCCCACCGATGAGGAGACCGGGGCCTACGCGGGTCCGCCCACCGATGAGGAGACGGGGGCCTACGCGGGTCCGCCCACCGATGAGGAGACCGGGGCCTACGCGGGTCCGCCCACCGACGAGGAGACCGGGGCGTACGCCGGGCCGCCCACGGACCAGGACAGCGGCGCACCCGCCGGGCCGCCCACCGACGGCGACACGGGCAACGGCGGCGGCCCCTGCGGCCCGGCCGACTGGTTCGACATGACCCGCGACTTCACGGCGTACCACCAGGCGCACCGTACCGACCAGGACGCCGGGGTCTCGGTCACGCAGACCCGCGTCCGCAAGGTCCGGTCGGTCGGCGAGGCCCGGATCACCTTCGCCACCCCGCAGGTCGGCAAGGGGGCCGCGGAGGACGCCCGCCGCATCGCCGCCGTGTTCGGCTCGTGGCGCCGCGAGGTGTACGGCGACCACGGCACCCTGACCCTGCGCACCGCCGACCGCGAGGTCGTCACCGAGCAGTGGTGACCCCGGCCACCGCACGTCCCAGGCGCGCAGTCCGCGCCCAGCGGGGCGATCGTGAACAGGTAGGGCAGTTCGAAGCCGCGGGCCACGCCGTACGGCAGCCCGGCACCGGCGGCAACCCCGTGGAGTTCGCCGCGCCACGGTCGCTGAACCGGTAGCCGTACGTCGGTTGTACGCCGACAGCGGGTACGCGGCCGCAACGGCCCGGGCCGTCTCCTGGCCGGACGACCGCTCCGTCCGGGCCCGGTAGGCGAAGAGCCGCACCGCGTCCCGGGTGGTGCCCTGCACCGCCGGCACCCGGTGGAACCGGTCGGCCCGCAACGCCGGCAGCGTGCCGGCCCTGTAGGACACCGATGAGAATCGGTGCATCAGGTCGGCGGTCGCGAGGGAACGGGCGTCCAGCGCGCGCACGCAGTCCAGTACGCCCGAGGGCCGGCCGCAGCCGAGCCGGGCCGCCGCGCGGGCACGAGGGGCTCGTACGTGCCGAGGGCCGGCAGCAGCGCGAACGGTGGTGTCGTGGTCGAGCGGGAGCCGCTCCGCACGATCGCCCGGTGGAACAGCCCCGCGGAGGGGGGCGAGGTGAGGTGCGCACAGACGCTCAGGGCGCGCGCCGACTCGCCGAGGACGGTGACGTTGCGCGGGTCCCCGCCGAACCGTCCCGCGGTCGTACGCACCCAGCGCAGCGCCGCCCGCTGGTCCGCGAGGGCGGAGCCGGGGAAGACGCCCCAGCCGGTAATTGACCGTGACGACCACCACGACGTCCCGGACGGCGAGGCGCTCGGGCCGGTGCGCGCCCCGCCGGCCGCGCACCGGCCGTCGGGACCGTCACGATGAGGTACAGGCAGTCCGCCGAGCCGGCCGGCTCGTCGCCCCCGAGCGGGGGCAGCTGCACACAGCGCGCACCGGGCGCCCCCGCGTCCCCGACGCCCGTCCCCCGGCGGGCCGGTTCCGGCAGCCGCCGGCGGCACGCGCCGGCCGTGGGAGCCGCGAAGGGGTTGCCCTCGAACGTGCTGTGCGCGCCGTGCGTCCGGGCCCGCACCGGACCGCGGTCGCCGTCCACGACGGGCCCTTCTACGTCGGGCACGACCCCCGCCGTTCCCACCGGGACCCCCGTTTGCCCGCCCCGAATGGCGCAGTCGGCGGAAATGCCACTCAATGTAACAAAGCGTGCGCATCCCATGACGCACGATGACCGGCGCGCGATTACGTAGACCCGCGCGTCGGCGAACGGAGCTTTCCATGAATGACCCCATCACTCTCGCGGCGACGCAACCCGAAGACCGCCGCGGGACCCCCGACGCGACCGCCCCGGCCACCCCGGACGCCCCGGCCACCACCGGGGTTCCGGGCATCCCCGAGACCCCCGAGCCCCCTGAGCCCCCCGACGCCCCGGACGCGCTGGACGCGCTCGACGCATCCGACGACTCGGACCTGCAGACCACGCAGCGCATGCGGACCCTCCTGGAGACGGCCGCCACCTGCCGTCCGGTCGAGGAGGTCACCGCGCTGGTGGGCCTCCTCAAGGAGGACGGCCCGCTGCCCGACGCCGGACACGACGCGCTGCGCACGGCCGCCGTGACCCGCCCGGTGCAGGACGTGGAACGGATGGTCACCCTGCTGGGTGAGGCCCCGCACGAGGTTGGCGAAGCGGACATCACGCTGCGCGCCGCCGCCGTGGGACGCTCCATCGAGGACGTCGCCCTGCTGGTGAACATCCTCGGCAAGGACGCGCCCGGTGGGCCGGAGCAGCAGCACCGTGCCGGCCCCGTCCCCGCCGGGACAGGAGCCGGGGCAGGAGCCCGGACAGGAGCCGGGGCCGCCGCGTCGGCCGCGCCCGCCGCGGCGCCGTCCCCGGGCCGGCGCGAGGAGCCGTACGGCGTCGCGTACCCGACCCTGTACGACGCCCCCCACCAGGTGCGGTCCCGACGCCCCGCTCCCGCGCCCGCGGCGCAACCGGCCCGTACCCCGGCGCTCGGGCACGTGCTGCGCTGGCCGGTGTCGGTCGCCCTGCTGGTCAGCGGCGCCCTCCACCTGCCGCAGGACCTGATGGCCCTGCCGTCCGCGGGTCCGCTCGGCCTGCTGCCCCTCCTGGTCACCGTCGTGTGCCTGGTCGTCGGGGCCCTGGTCGCGCTGCGCGACACCCCGGCGGTGTGGCGGGCCGGCGCGGCCGTGGCCCTGGGCGTGGTCGCCCTGCACGTGGTCGGCGGTTCGTTCGCCTTCGACCCGCTGGCCGGCACCGTGGGCGGTTCGCAGGCCTGGGCCGGAGCCGCCGTCATGCTGAGCGCGGCGGCCGGCGCGGTCCTCGCGGGCATGGCGCTGAGGAACCGTCAGGGCGGTTCGGCCTGACCGGTGGCCACCACCGCCGCAGCGGCACCCCGCGCCACCGTGCGCGCGGGGTGCCGCCCCCTTTCGCGCCGTACGCCGCTGCTGCCGCAGCCTCAGCCTCAGGCGAGCAGGTTGACCGCGCCCGTGAACACGCGGGGCAGCCGGGCGGCCAGCGGCACGATCCGGGGAGCGAGCCGCGGTCGCCGACGGGCCCACAGCAGCGACTCGGTGAGCGCACGGTAGCTGCGTGACAGGTCCCGCCACGCCTGCTCGTAGGCCTGCGGGCGGCCCGCCCGTACGCACCGCACCAGCTCGCCCGCGGCCGCCAGGGCCAGCGTGAGCCCCTCGCCGGTCAGGGCGTCCACGTACCCCGCGGCGTCGCCGACGAACAGCACCCGCCCCGAGACGCGGACGCGTGCCCCCTGGCGCAGCGGGCCGGCGCCGCGCACGGGCGTGTCGGCGCGGTCGGCGAGCCGGGCCGCCAGCCGGGGGAAACGGGCGAGCTGCTCGTCGAAGGGCGCCTGGTCGGTGGTGAGGACCGCCACGCCGATCCGGTCCGGAGCGAGCGGGGTGACGTAGGCCTCGGACCGCGCCGACCAGTGCACTTCGACGAGGTCGCTCCAGGGCTGGAGCGCGTAGTGGCGGCGCAGCCCGTAGCGCGCCGGCCGACGGGGGGTGGCCGGCGCCGTCAGGCCGAGGCCACGCCGGACGGGGGAGTGCAGGCCGTCCGCCGCGACGAGGTAGCGGGCGGTGAGCCCGGCCGCGGTGACGTGGTCGACTCCCTGACGCACCTGGTCGACGCGCTGCGGCAGGACCCTTACGCCGAGCCGCGCGGCCCGTTCGGCGAGCGCCGCCTGGAGGTCCGTACGGCGGGCCCCGAGGCCCGGCCCGGACCGGAAGAGCCCTTCCGCCTGCAGGCCGCTCGCGTCGTCGACGTAGCGGATGCCGCGGAAGGGCTGCCCGGCCACCGGCACGCTCAGTTCTTCGAGGCGGCGCACCGCCCCGGGCATCAGGCCCTCCCCGCAGGCCTTGTCGATGGGGGTGGGCCGCGGTTCCACCACCACGACCTCCAGCCCGGCGAGGGCGCCGTGGATGGCGGTCGCCAGTCCGGCGGGACCGCCGCCCGCGATCAGCAGGTCGATCATGACGGTGCGCCCGCCGACGGGACGGAGGCGGGGGCGCGCAGGCGTCCGCCGTCCGTCAGGGCCGCGTCCTCGCAGCCGATCCGCACGCGCAGCAGCGCGAGGTTGAGCACGGTGAAGCCGAGGGCGGTTCCCCAGGCGGAGTGCACCAGGGGCAGCGCGGCCCCTTCGGCGACCACCGCCACGTAGTTGGGGTGGCGCAGCACCCGGTACGGGCCCCGTTCCACCAGCGGCAGTCCGGGCACGACGAGAACGCGGGTGTTCCAGCGCGGACCGAGGGCGGCGATGCACCACCAGCGCAGTCCCTGGGCGGCGACGACGACGGCGAGGGCCGACCAGCCGAGCAGGGGGACGAACGGCCGCCCGGCCGCCCATGGTTCGACGAGGCAGCCCACCAGCAGTGCGGTGTGCAGGACGACCATGGCCGGGTAATGGCCGCGGCCGTACTCGCGGCCGCCGCGCGCCAGGCTCCAGGCGGTGTGGCGGCGGGCGGTGACCAGCTCGGCGAGGCGCTCGGCGGCGACGAGGCAGATGAGCAGCAGGTACAGGCTCAGGGAGGACAAGGAGAACAAGGAGGACAAGGAGGTCGGGGAGGACAGGGAGGTCAGGGGGGAGAGGGAGGCCAGGGAGGCCGAGGAGTTCATCGCGGTCACCAGCGCAGGAGGACGAGTTCGGAGGCGAAGCCGGGGCCGAAGCCGAGCATCAGCCCGACGGATCCGGGGGGCGGTCCGGCAGCGCGGACGCCTTCGAGGATGTGCAGGACCGAGGCGGAGGAGAGGTTGCCCACGGCGGCCAGCGAGCGCCGGCTCGCCGCGAACGCCTCCTCGGGCAGCGCCAGCGCGTCCGACAGCGCGTCGAGGATCTTCGGGCCGCCGGGATGGCAGATCCAGGCGTCGACGTCCGCGGGTTTGAGGTCGTGGGCGGCGAGGAAGCTCTCCACCTCCTCGGCCACGTGCAGCCGCGCCAGGTCCGGGAGTTCACGGCCGAGCACCATGCGCATGCCCCAGTGGCCGATGTCCCAGCCGAGGAGGTGCTCGGTGCCCGGGTAGAGACGGCTGCGGGTGGCGATCACCTCGGGGCCCGTGCCCGTCGCGTGCAGGGGATGGTCGCGGCCCACGGCCACCAGGGCGGCCGCGCCGTCGCCGAAGAGGGCTCCCGCCACCAGGTTGGCCATGGAGGCATCGGTGGACTGGAGGGTGAGCGAACACAGCTCGGTGGACAGCAGGACGGCGGCGTCACCGGGCCGCCCGGCGAGCAGGTCGTGGAGGTGGCCCACCCCGGCGGCTCCGGCGGCGCACCCGAGGCCGAAGAGCGGCAACCGCCGTACGTCGGGACGCAGTCCGGCGCGGGCGGCGAGCCGGGCCTCCAGCGACGGCGTCGCGAGACCGGTCACGGTGGTCGACATGACCACGTCCACCTCGGGGGCCGTCAGGCCGGCGTCGGCGAGGGCGAGGGCGAGCACCCGGGGACCGAGTGCGAGGGCCGTCTCCAGGAACAGGGCGTTCGTCGTACCGAAGTCGTTCGCGGGGCCGTAACGCTCCAGGGGGAGCGCGAGATGGCGGTTCTCCACGCGCACCGAGGCGTGGACCCGGCGCAGCAGGGCGGTGTCGGAGCCGGGCGGCAGGAAACCGGCGAGCGCATCCGTGATCTCGGCCTGCGGATGGCGATGGGGCGGGAACACGCTGCGCACTGCCAGAACACGTGTCATTCGATCACCATAGGAAACAACTGACACTTCGTTATGAATGACCTGATTCGGGCGCGCCGCCGCGTAGCGTGTCGCCGTGCCCGTGCGAACCACCCAGATCACCGAGAGCGGCGGCCGAGGGACGGCCGCCCGCACCGGACGCGGCCCGGCGGGCCTGCCGGCGGCCTGCCACCCGCTGCCGGCCGTGGCCGTGAGCCTCTTCGCGGCCGTCCTGGCGGTCGCGGCGGGGCACGGCCCGTCGGGAGTGGTTCTCACCGCGGGGGCGGTGGCCGCCGGCCAGCTGTCGGTGGGCTGGTGCAACGACCGGACCGACCTGCGGCGCGACCTGGCCGCCGGCCGCCGGGACAAGCCCCTGGTCGCCGGTACGACGTCACCCGCCGCGGTGGCCCGTGCCGCGGCGGTGGCGCTCCTGGTCTGCGCGGCCCTGTCACTGGCGGCCGGTGCCCTCGCCGGCGCCGTGCACCTGACCGGCGTGGCGGCCGCCTGGGCGTACAACCTGCGGCTGAAGGGCACGGTCGTCTCCTGGGCCCCGTACGCCCTGGCCTTCGGGCTGCTGCCCGCCTTCGTCACTCTCGGGCTGCCCGGTGCGCCCTGGCCGCCGCCGTGGCTGATGGCGGCCGCGGCCCTGCTCGGCGCGGGCGCCCACTTCGCGAACGTCCTGCCCGACATCGACGACGACCTGGCCACCGGCGTGGTGGGGCTGCCCCACCGGCTCGGAGCCCGGCGCTCGGCGGCCCTGGCCGGTCTGCTCGTCCTGGGTTCGGCCGCCGCCCTCGTGGCGGGGCCCCCGGGGCGGGTGTCCGCGTACGGCTGGGCGCTGCTGGCCGTGACGGCCGCGGCCCTGCTGCTCGCGTCCCGCCGCCCCGCGGGGCGGCTCCCGTTCCGCACGGTGATGGCGGTGGCCGGAGCCGATGTGGTCCTGCTGGTGGCCGAACTCCGCCCCTGGTGAGTGTCGGCACAGGAGCGGCGGCCGACCGCCGGCCGACGGGACTTTGACGACACCCCCCCCGGGCCGGAGGTGTCCTATGGTGCCCGCCGGGTGCGGGTCCAGTTCAGGAGGTCGTCGGCCTGCCAGGTGTTGATCACGCGCTCCGGCGGGACGCCGCATTCCACGGCCCGTTCGCAGCCGAGGGCCTGCCAGTCGAGCTGACCCGGGGCGTGCGCGTCCGTGTCGATCGCGAAGAAGGTCCCGGCGGCCACGGCCAGCCGCAGCAGCCGCCGCGGCGGGTCCAGCCGTTCGGGACGGCTGTTGATCTCCACGGCGGTACCGGCCTCCGCGCAGGCCGCGAACACCTCCTCGGCGTCGAACTGCGACTCCGGCCGGCCGCGACCGGTGACCAGTCGGCCCGTGCAGTGGCCCAGGACGTCCATGAGCGGATTGCGGACGGCCGCCACCATCCGCCGGGTCATGGCGGGCGCGTCCATGCGCAGCTTCGAGTGGACCGAGCCGACGACGAGATCGAGCCGTTCCAGCAGCTCCGGCTCCTGGTCGAGCGCGCCGTCGTCCAGGATGTCGCACTCGATCCCGGTCAGCAGCCGGAAGGGCGCCCAGGAGGCGTTGAGCCCGGCCACCACGTCGAGCTGCTCGCGCAGCCGGTCCGGGGACAGGCCCCGGGCGACCGTCAGGCGCGGCGAGTGGTCGGTCAGCACCGCCCACTCGTGGCCCAGGCCGGCCGCCGCCCGGCCCATCGCGTCGATGGGGCTGCCGCCGTCCGACCAGTCGGAGTGCACGTGGCAGTCCCCGCGCAGCGCCGCCCGCAGGGCGGCGGCCGCGGGTGAGGCCGGGGGTCCGTCCGGGAGCGCCGCGGCCTCGTCCTCCAGGGCCTGCAGGTAGGAGGGCACCGCACCCGCGAGTGCCTCCCGCACGACCTTGGCGGTCTTGGGGCCGAGGCCCTTGACGGCCTCCAGGGAGCCGGCGGCGGCCCGCTGGGCCACCTCCGCCCCGTCCATGCGCGCGACGGCGGCGGACGCGTTCCGAAAGGCCCGCACCCGGTAGGTGGGGGCCAGCGAGCGCTCCAGCAGGAACGCGATCCGGTCCAGGGCCGCAACCGGGTCCATCGGCCACCTCCTGCCGCACGGGTCGGGTGGCCCCAGTGTCCGTCGCGGACGGCCGCTACGCCTCCGGTGCCTCCCGTGCCTCCCGTGCCTCCTCCTGCGGCACGGCGGCGTCCAGCGCGGCGGTCAGGCGGCTCAGGCGGGCCTGGAGGTCGACGACCTCGGCGAGGTCGAAACCGGTGGCGGCCGCGATCCGCCGCGGCACCTCGACCGCGCGGGCGCGCAGCGCGGCGCCCTCCTCGGTCAGCGCGGCGCGCACGGAGCGCTCGTCCTGGATGCTGCGCTCACGGCGCACCAGTCCGGCCGCCTCCAGGCGCTTGAGCAGGGGCGACAGAGTGCCCGAGTCCAGCCGCAGGTGCCGGCCGATCTCCTTGACCGGCATCTCGCCGTGCTCCCACAGCACCAGCATCACCAGGTACTGCGGGTAGGTGAGCCCGAGGTCCTTGAGGACCACGCGGTAGAGGCCGCCGAAGGCACGGCTCGCGGCGTTCAGGGCGAAGCAGATCTGGCCGTCGAGGCGCAGGAAGTCCTGGTCGGCGGGGGTCGCGGTGGGCTGCTCGGTCATGACGGCCAGTGTACCCGGGTAGAAGTTGGAGGGCATTGAATTGTGCACAACTGAATTGCGTGCTCTACTGGTGGAGCGCGGCCGGGAACACCGGCCGCCGCCACGGTTCATTTCTGCGAGAGGAACTCTCATGGACGCGCTCTACACCGCTGTCGCCACCGCCAACGGCCGCGAGGGCCGCACCGTCAGCTCCGACGGCCAGCTCGACCTCGCCCTGGCCATGCCCCCGGCGCTGGGCGGCAACGGGCAGGGCACCAACCCCGAGCAGCTCTTCGCCGCCGGCTACGCCGCCTGCTTCGCCAGCGCGCTCGGCCTGGTCGGCCGCCAGGCCAAGGCCGACACCAGCGAGGTCTCGGTCACCGCGGAGGTCTCCATCGGCAAGGACGGCGCGGGCTTCGGCCTCGGTGTCGTCCTGCGCGTCGAGCTCCCGGACTCCCTGGCCGGCGAGACGGGCGCCCTCCTCGTCAAGCAGGCCCACGAGGTCTGCCCCTACTCCCGCGCCACCCGCGGCAACATCGAGGTCGAGCTCGTCGTCGAGTAGGCACCACCCGCCCGAAGACCGCACGGAGATGCCGTGGGCCCGGCGGACGGCCACCATGGAGTCAGACCGACTCCGACGGGGGCCGCACGCCGGGAGACGCCAGTGGGGCACAACGCAACGACGGACGTACTGGTCGTGGGCGCCGGCCCCATCGGGCTGACCGCGGCCGCGGAGCTCCGCCGGCGCGGCGTGTCCTGCCGCATCGTCGACCGGCTCCCGGCCCCGCTGCCGTTCGCGAAGGCCGTGGGCATCCAGCCGCGCACCCTGGAGATCTGGGACCGCATGGGAACGGTCCGCGCCGTCCTGGACGCCGCCGTCCCCATGCGCGGCCAGATCACCTACGTCAACGGCGCCGAACAGCCCCGCCTCGACCTCGTCCTGCCGCCCGACGTGCCCTACCGCTTCGCGGCGCTGCCGCAGTACGAGACCGAGCGCATCCTCGACGAACACCTGGGCCGCTGGGGCACCACCGTCGAACGCGGCACCGAACTGGTGTCGTTCCGCCAGGACCCGGGCGGCGTCACCAGCCGGCTCCACACCCCCTCGGGCGCCGAGGAGGAACTGCGCACCCGGTACCTCGTGGGCTGCGACGGCGCCCACAGCATCGTCCGCAAGGGACTCGGGCTCAGCTTCGAGGGCGGCGCCTTCCCCGAGGAGTACATGCTCGCCGACGTCGAAGCCGACTGGGACCTGCCGTACGGGTACTCCCTGCGCGCCATGCACCTGGACGGCTCCGGCGCCGTCGACGACGTCCTCGTATGCATCCCGCTGCCGGGCCGCGGACGCTACCGGATGTCCATGAAGGTGCCCCCCGAACTGTCCACCGCCCACCAGGCCGCCGCCGACGGCGTCGTCCACGGCCTCCAGGGCGGCCGCGCCCCGCAACTCGCCGACATCCAGACCGTCCTGGACCGGCTCTCGCCGACCCCCACCACCGCCTCGAACATCCGCTGGTCGTCGGTCTTCCGCATCAGCCACCGGATCGTCGACCGGTACGGCCACGGCCGGGTCTTCATCGCCGGCGACGCCGCGCACATCCACCCGCCGACCGGCGCCCAGGGCATGAACACCGGCATCCAGGACGCCTGGAACCTGGCGTGGAAGCTCGCCCTGGCCGTCGAGGGCGCCGCCCACCCGGACCTCCTGCCCAGCTACGACGCCGAACGCCGGCCGGTCGGCGAGGAGGTCGTCGGCCGTACGGTGCGCCACGCCTCCGCCCAGGGCGTCCAGTCCGACCCCGAGGACGCCGACACCCTGATGCTGCGCGAGGCCCAACTGCTCGTCGGCTACCGCGGAAGCCCCGTCGTCGACCCGCCCGGTGACGGCCCCAGACCCCGCCCCGGCGACCGGGCCCCCGACTGCGGCGGCCTCACCTCACCGATCACCGCCGTCCCGCTGCGCCTCGCCGACCTCCTGCGCGGGCGCGACCACGTCCTGCTGCTCTACGGCACGGGCCTCGACGAACTCGCCCGGACCGCCCGGGAATCCTCCGGCGGCCGCATCGGGACGTGCGTCGTCCTGCCGGCCCACACCCCGCCCGACGCACCGGCGGGCCCCGCCGTCCTGCCGGCCTACCACGACACCGGCGGAGAGTTCGCCCGTCTCTACGCGGCCGACGGGCCGACCGCCTTCCTCGTCCGCCCGGACGGGCACCTCGGCGCCCGGCTCTCCCCGCCCACCCCGCAACGGCTCGCCGCGCACCTCGCGACCGTCTTCGCCGCGGACGCCGGGCGCTGACCGCCCGGCTCCGGGCCACCTCCCCGTCAGGCCCGCGCCCCGCCGCGCGCCGCCTCCCGGCGCTGCCGCTTGCCCAGCGGAGCCCGGGACAGGTCCTGGGCCTGCGACCGCAACTGCTTGAAGCCGTAACCGCGGTCCGTCAGCCAGGCCTCCGCGGCCAGCTCCGCGCGGGCCGTCGCGTCGAGGATGTCCTCCTCCGCCTCGCCCGCATCCAGGAAACGGAACGTGAAGAAGGGACGGGCCGCGAGGTCGTACGTCAAGTGCCCCTCGGCGGTGAACTCCGCACGCAGCATGTCGTGCTCGGGCGCGGCCGCGAGCAGCTCGGCCCGCTGGCCGTCGGTCAGACCGTCGAACGCGCCACGGACGGTGATACGGAAGGTACGGGTACTCATCCCGGCAGCGTAGGCGCCGGGACGAGCACCCGCATCCGGATATGTGTGGCCGATGTCCGCACCGATTTTTGGATTGCCGGACGATCCTCAATACGATCCGGCGATGATCACTAGAAAACGGCTTGCGGCCAGGGCGTGCGGCCTGCTCGCCGCACTGGCCGTCGGCCTCTTCCCGGCGAGCGCCACCGCCGCCGACGGACCGACGGCGAAGGAACCCCCCAAGGTCGACCTCGTCCTGGACGTCAGCGGCTCCATGCGGGCCAACGACATCGACGGCCAGTCCCGGATGGCCGCGGCGAAGCAGGCTTTCAACGAGGTCATCGACGCCGTACCGGCCGAAGTCCAGCTCGGCATACGGACCCTGGGCGCCGACTACCCCGGTGACGACCGGGCGACCGGCTGCAAGGACACCAAGCAGCTCTACAAGGTGGGCCCCCTCGACCGGACCGAGGCCAAGACCGCCGTCGCGACCCTCGCCCCGACCGGCTGGACCCCCATCGGTCCGGCCCTCCTCGGCGCGGCCCAGGACCTGGACGGCGGCAACGCCACCAAGCGGATCGTGCTCATCACGGACGGCGAGGACACCTGCGCCCCGCTCGACCCGTGCGAGGTGGCCCGCGACATCGCGGCCAAGGGCATCCACCTGGTCATCGACACCCTCGGGCTGGTCCCCGACGCCAAGACCCGGGCCCAGCTGACCTGCATCGCCGAGGCCACCGGCGGAACGTACACCTCCGTGCAGCACAAGGCCGAACTCTCCGGCCGGGTCCGCCAGCTCGTCGACCGGGCCGCCGACCCGGTCGTCAACCCCGTGGCGACCGAGGGCGCCAAGCAGTGCGAGGGCGCCCCGCAGCTCAAGGCCGGCCTCTACAGCGACCGCGAGACCTTCGGCGAACACCGCTGGTACCGGGTCGACGTCCTTCCCGGCCAGGAGCTGCGCGCCTCGGTGAGCATCGGCGCCGACCGGGCCGTCAACAACGACTACGGCGTCCTGCTGCGCGCCACGACCGTGCACGGGCGGGAGATCGTACGCGGCTCGGAGGCGGGCGACGGCCGCACCGACGCCCTGTCCACCGGCCTGCGCTACCCCAAGGCCGAGATCGACGACGACTCGGACTCGGACGCCAAGCCGGCGGCGGAGACGGTCTGCCTCCAGGTCAGCAACTCCTTCTCCGCCCCCGCGTCCGTCAAGACCACCCCCGGCATGCCCGTCGAGCTGACCATCGACCTGGTGGACGGCCCCGACACCGCCTCCGACGCCGCGGCCTTCGGCCTCGGGCGCGGCTGGTGGACGCTGGCCGTGCTGGTGCTCGCCGGACTGCTGGCCGGCCTGGTGTGGGGATGGATCTCGCGCTGGCGCATCTCCGTCTGGAGGACCAACTGATGCGTACCGTACGCACACTGACCGCGGGCCTGCTCGCGGCGGCCGCCGCCCTCACGGTGGCCGGTACGGCCGCGGGCACGGCCTTCGCGGACACCCCGTCGCCGAGCGCCACCACCGCCAAGGGCGGGACCGCAGCCGAGTCCGCCCCGACCGAGGCGGGGACGAGCTTCCGTACCGCCACGCCGTTCCGGCCCGGCCAGAAGGCCACGGCCGGTGCCTCCAGCGGTGACTACCTGTACTGGGTGCTCCCGGTCGACGCCCAGCAGCGCGTCACCGTCAAGGCGTCCGTCACCCTGCCCGGGTCCGCCGCCCGGCACGGCGCCTCGACCTGGCAGCTCGACGTGTACGACGGCCTGCGCCGCCGCCAGGCCTGCACGTACGGCACGCAGAGCCGGGCCGCGGCCAAGGAGGCCGCCTCGGTCGAACTGTCCTGCACGCTGCGCACGGTCCGCGCCGGCGCGGAGCCGTGGGCCAACGATCCGCTGCCCGGCAGCTACTACGTCCGGCTGACGGTCGTGGACCTGCCCGAGGACGACCTGGGCCTGCCGGTGAGCGCGGCCGTCGAGGCCGACGTCCGGGAGGAGGGCGGCGCCTACGCGGTCGACGGGGCCCTCGCCACGCCGCTGGTCGCCGGCACGGTGACCGGCTCACTGCGCGAGCCGGAGGACGGCTGGTCCGGCGGCTGGTGGTCGGACCGCTGGCTGTGGACCGCGGCCGGCGGGGTGCTCGGTGCCCTCGCGGGCATCTTCGGGTACTCCCTGACGCGCGGCGCGGGCCGCCCGTCCCGGGTGCCGCCCGGCGCCTGATCCGGGCACCCGGCCCGGGGCCCGGCCCGGCTCCGGGCGGGCCCCGCCCGGTGTCCCCGCCCGGGCGTGGACCGGCGGCCGAGGCCGAGAGCCGGGGGAGGGCTCCGGGCGGTTCCCGGGGGAGTGCTGCCGGCGGGTGCCATCGGCGGGTTGCGAGTCGCCCCGGGGCAGCGCTGCGGGCCCCCGGCAGGGCTGCGGGTGGGCCGCCGACAGGGCTGAGGGTGGGCCCCGGGACGGGTTGCGGCCGGGCGCCGCTGGGCCATGCGGGGACGCGCCCCTCAAGCCTCCCCGGGCCCCGTCCGAAGGAGAGGGAGGCCGCGCCCGAGCACCGGCGAGGACGCGGCCGTCTCCTGACGACCGCCGACCTCCCGGGGAGTACCTCCATGCGCCTGCTCGCACGTCTGACCGCCGCGGCCCTGATCGCGGCGGCCCCCGCACTCGCCGGCGCCGCGGCCGCGGACGGACCGGAACCCGTGCGGGCTCCGCTCCTGGTGTCCACCGCCGCCGTCCCCGGAAAGTTCATCGTCAGCCTCGACGAGGGCGTGGACGCGGCCGGCCTCGCGGAACGCCTGGGCCTGGAGCCCACCTTCGTGTACGGCTCGGCCATGAACGGCTTCGCGGTCCCCCTGACGGCGCGACAGCTCGACGAGGTCCGCAAGGCCCCGGGCGTCCGTTCGGTGGAGGCGGACGCGGAGGTCTCCGCACCGCCGACCCCGGCCGGCCCCGCCGCCCTCTCCGCCGCCGTACCCGCCCCGACCTGGGGCCTGGACCGCATCGACCAGCGGACCCTGCCGCTCGACGGCGATTTCACCACGGCCGGGGACGGCGCCGGGGTGACCGCGTACATCCTCGACACCGGGATCGACTACGACCACGCGGAGTTCGAGGGCCGGGCCGAGCCCGGATTCGACGCCGTCGGGGACGGCGGCGACGGCCGGGACTGCGAGGGCCACGGCACGCACGTCGCGGGCACCGTCGGCGGCCGGACGTACGGCATCGCACCCGCCGCCCGCCTGGTCAGCGTCCGCGTGCTCGGCTGCGACGGGCGGGGCGAATACTCGGCGGTCGTCGCCGGACTGGACTGGGTGGCCGAGAACGCCCGGCAGCCGGCCGTCCTGAACGTCTCCCTGGGCGGAAGCCGCTCCGACGCCGTGAACAGGGCCGCGACCGCCGTCGCCGAGTCGGGCACCCTCCCGGTCGTCGCCGCGGGCAACTCGGCCGCCGACGCCTGCACGGTCTCCCCGGCATCGGCCGACGCGGTGCTGACGGTGGCCGCGAGCAACCAGGCCGACGAGCAGTCCGCCTTCTCCAACCACGGCGAGTGCGTCGAGATCCACGCCCCCGGTGAACAGATCGACTCGGCGCTGCTCGGCGGGGGCAACGTCGCCCTGGACGGAACGTCCATGGCCGCCACGCACGTCGCCGGAACGGCCGCCCTCTACAAGGCGGCCCACCCGGCGGCGACGCCCGAGGAGGTCGCCGGCCGGCTCGTCGAGCAGTCCACCAAGGACCTCCTCACCGGAACCGGAACCGGAACCCCCAACCGATTGCTGTTCACGGACGGCCTCTGACGGGCGCCGCCCACGCCTCAGCCGAGACGGGTGAGCCTGGTGCCGACCGAGGGCTCCGCCAGGGCTCGCTGGACCGCGACCGGAACGCTTCTGGCGCCCTCGCCCTCGCCGGCCGTGAGGACGCCGACCTCCGTGCCCGCCTTGGCGGTGTGCGGCAGCGGCCCGTCGCCGGCCGTCAGCGACAGCTTGAACCGCTGACCGGGCACGCTGACCACCTCCAGGTCCTTGACGGCCACGAGCGGGACGCGCCCGCCGAGCCCGTCGTCCACGTGCCCGACGACGTCGCCCTTGCGGACGAGCACGGTGGAGGCGAGCGCCGCACGCATCGACTCGATGATCTTCTTGCTGTTCGTCTTCACGAGGGCCAGGCTGTTGAGGGCGTCCTGGTCGGGCGCGGGCGCGCGCTGCTCCATCAAGGCCCCCAGCATCAACTGGTCCTTGTCGCCGACCCGCTTGTAGGCCGCCCACACGAACGTTCCACCGGCGGGTGTGCTGGAACCGGTCTTGATGCCGCGGATGCTCAGCGACGACTCCGTGAGCAGGTGGTTGTTGTTGACGAGCTTCTCGCCCAGGCCCTTGATGCTGGCCTCGGGCAGGGCGACGATCGCGCGGAAGGCATCGTCCTTCATCACCGCCTCGGCGAGCTTGATCTGGTCGGCGGCGGTGCTGACGGTGCCCGCGTCCAGACCGCTGGGGTCGGTGTAGACGGTGTCCTTCATGCCGAGTTCCCGGGCGGCGGCGTTCATCTTCTCGACGAAGGCGGCCTCGGAGTCGGTGCCCGTGTCCCAGCGCGCCAGCAGGCGGGCGACGTTGTTGCCCGAGGGGATCATGAGCATCTTCAGCATGTCCTGCTGGCTGAACTTCGAGCCGGCGGTCAGGCCCGTGATCCGGGACTCGTGCTCGGAATTGCCGTCCGCCACGGTCTTCGCGTCGACCGTGATGTCCGGGCCGGGCTCGGTTTTGCGCAGCGGATGGCCCTTGAGGACCACGTAGGCCGTCATGATCTTGGCGACGCTGGCCGTCGGGACGGGCTTCTGCTCGCCGAAGGTGCCGATGTCGCCGGAGCCGACGACGCGCACGGCGCCCTGTCCCGCGCCGGGCCAGGGCAGGGAGAACTGACCGTCCACGGTGTGCTCGGCCTCGGCGGCGACCAGCCGGGGGTCGGGGAGCGGCCGCAGCATCTGACCGCCGATGCAGGCGCCGGCGAGCAGCAGCAGGATCGGCGTCCACACCTTGACGCGGCGCAGCGCGGTCCGCCGGGGGGTTTCCGGCGGGGCGGGGGTGTTGGTCAGCTCGGCCAGCAGGTCCAGCGGGGGCAGCGGCGTCGGAACGGGCGCCTGCGACTGGGGCTGCGACTGGGGCTGCGACTGGGGCTGCGGCCGGGGGCGGGACGCGGCGGGGGGCGGGACGTCGACGTCCTTGAGCGCGACGAACCTGCTCGTCCGCTCGGAGTCGGTGTCCGCGGCCGCGCCGTCCTCGGCCTCGGCCTTCGCCTTGGCCCACCCGGGCACGCGCGGCCCACCGGTGTCCTTGTCCTTCTCACCTCCGCCGTCGGCACGCCCCTTACCGCGCCCGGCCTCCTCCTCGGACTCTGCCTCCGGCTCACCGGCACCGCGCGCGGGCACCTTGAGCATCCGCGTGGCGTCGTCCGCCGCGGGGGTTTCGCCGTCCGCCGTCGTCCGAGCCTCCGAGGCCGCCGTGCGGGCGTCGGTGGCGCGCGGGGGCATTTTCAGCATGCGCGTGGCGCTGTCCGCCTGCGGGGCCTCGTCGTCCGCGTCGATGTCGTCGGGCCCGTCGGCGTCGGCCGGCTTCGACTTCGGGGCGGCCGTGTCCGCGTCGTCGGAGGTGTCGCTGGCGCGCGGGGGCGCCTTGAGTACGCGCGTGGCGTCGTCGTCCTTCGGGGGCGCGGGGTCCGCGTCGGCGTCGGCCGGCTTCGTCTTCGGGGTTGCCGTGTCCGTGGCGTCGGTGGCGCGCGCGGGCATTTTCAGCATGCGCGTGGCGCTGTCCCCCTGCGGGGCCTCGTCGTCCGCGTCGATGTCGTCGGGCCCGTCGGCGTCGGCCGGCTTCGACTTCGGGGCGGCCGTGTCCGCGTCGTCGGAGGTGTCGCTGGCGCGCGGGGGCGCCTTGAGTACGCGCGTGGCGTCGTCGCCCGCCGGGGGTTCGTCGTCCGCGTTCGTGTCTTCCGGGCGGTCGGCCCCCGCGGCTGGCTCGTCTCCGGAGGCGGTGCTGTCGGGGGCGTCGGCCGTGTCCTTGCTGGTCGGGCCTTCAGGAGCGTCCTCCTCCGGGTCCGTAGCGCCGGGCTCGGCCTCGGGCTCGGGTTCCTCGGCAGGAGGTGCCGCGGCGTCATCGGGGGACTCCGGCGACGCCGAACCGCCGTCCGCGGGCTCGGACTGCGCCGCCGCCCGGTCCCCCGGCGCCGCATCCGCACCCGCACCGGCCTCCGGGTCCGTGGACGTCTCGTCAGGGCCCGCCCCCGCGACGGTGGTTCCCTCGATCTTCGGGTCGTCCGAGGAACCGCCCGCCACCGTTACCGCCTTCATCCCAGCCCCGCCTTGCCGCTCACACTGTGCAGATACCGTTCGGCGGCGCCCGAAGAGGGCCCCGCCGCACTGCTAGATGCCGCCCGTGCACCCCGCGTTCCCAGACGCCGATCTTGTGACCGTTCGGTCATATTCGGTGAGTACGGCTACTCATGACCGCGCCCCCGCCCCCGCCGACGATGGACCGCGACACCACAGCAACACCACCGCACCACCACCGAACGGGACCGTCCATGCTCAGCCGAATCGCCTCCGCCCTGGTCCCCGCCTTCGGGCGGCTGACCGTCACCGCCGACCCCGGTGCCGGGTCCGCCTCCGGTTCGATCCTCGTGGCCAACCACACCTCGCTCGCCGACCCCGCCGTCGTCGTGGCGGCACTGCGCCGGCACGGCATCGAACCCGTCATCCTGGCCACCGCCGGCCTGTGGCGCGTACCGCTCCTCGGGCCGGCGCTGCGCCGCGAGGGGCACATCGCCGTCCACCGCGGTACGACCCGGGCCGCGGACTCCCTGGACGCCGCCGCGGTGGCCCTCGCCTCGGGCCGCAGCGTGCTGCTCTACGGCGAAGGCGGCCTTCCCGCGCGCCGCGACGCGGGGGAGTCCGCGCCGGGTCCCTTCCGCAGCGGCCTGGCCCGCCTCGCCGCCGCTACCGGCGCCCCCGTGGTGCCCGTGGGACAGGCCGGCTCCCGCCGCCTCTGCTCCGGCAGCAGCGCCAAGCAGCTCGCGGGGGTCTTCACGGCGCCGCTGCGCCGGCCCTGCCTCCACGTCCACATCGGATCGCCGCTGCGGCTCCCCACCCCGGTGCCCGAGGCGACGGACCGGGCCCGGGAGGCCGTCACCGCGGCCTGGCGCACCGCGGCGTCCGCCGTCGGGGAGACCTGCGCGGACGCATGACGGGGCCTCAGCCGGTGCGGTGCCCGAGCAGGACATGGGCCGCGGCCTCCCGGTCCGCGTCAGTGTCGACGAAGGACACGACCAGCGGGCTGCTGCCCGTCGGACCGCCGGCCGTCGCGCGCAGCCGGTAGCGCTCCACACGGACCTCCCCGCGGGCGAGCGGCCCGCCACCCGTGAACAGTGAGAGGGGCTTGGCATCGTTCGCGACGCGCAGCCCGGCCGCCCGCCACGTCCCGGACGCCGGTTCGAACCGCTCCAGCAGCAGGCCCGGCCCGCTGCCCGGCGCGTCCGCCGGTCCGCCGACCAGGGCCTCCATCTGGAAGGCGACGAGCAGATGCCGGTACGCGGCGGAGTTCCCGTTCCGCAGGGTCACGGTGAACTCCTGGGCCGCGCCGCCGCGTACGAGGGCGAGCCGGCCGCCGCGCGTGTCGACCGAGACGGTCAGCCGGGTCGGAGCCGGAGGTGGCGTCGACGCGTGCCGGGACGGCGTCGGCGTCGGCTGTGGCCACGACACCGGCGGGGACGCCGACGGAGTTCCGGCCCCCGCGGTCGCAGCCGGGCCCGTGGCCGACACCGGAGGGAAGGCCGATGGCGCCACCGACGCCGCCGGGACCGGGGACTCCCTTCGCTGCTGCGGCCCGCAGGCGGCGGAGCCGACGAGCAGGACGAGGGCCGCGGCCGCGGCGCACAGGCCGCCGCCGGGCACGCCGCCGGGCACGCGGACTCTGGGTATGGGCACGGTTCCCCCGGGGTCGACGACGCGAGGAACCTAACAAGCCGGTGCCGGGCCGACGAGCCCGATCGGGCCTCGGGGCGGCGTCGGTTCGGTCACGGAGGACCGGACCGCCCGCTCAGCCGAGGGGCTTCTCGAAGCTGAAGGCGGTCACGGCCATCCGCTCGCGGAAGTAGAAGCGGTGGGCGTCGGTCCGCTGGGTGCCGGAATCCAGCGTGAGGGCGGTGCACCGGGCGTCCCGGGCGTGCTGCTCCAGATGTGCGAGCAGCGCCCGGCCCACACCGCCGGAACGGGCGGTGGCGGACGTGACGAGGTCGTCGACGTACAGCTTGCGGATCATGGACGTGGTGGCCACGACCCGCCAGCCCGCCGCACCCACGCACACCCCGTCCGCGTCGTAGGCCGCGGTGAAGCGCAGGCCCTGGCCCCTCCCCTCCTCGACGACCGAGAGGAAGAGCTCCTCGGTGAGGTGGGGACGCAGCTCGAGCAGGACGGGGAGCAGATCGGTGGTGAGCCGGGCGTCGCCGGGCTCAAGGTCGATGATCTTCATGGCGGCAGGGTACGGGGCCTCCGCTCCTGGACCGGCCCCCTGGTTCGCCGCACGCGTCCACCCCGGCGGGACGCGCCGTCCGCATGCCGGACAGCGGCCACGGGTGTCGGACCCCGGCCCTACTCTTGATCACGTGAGCCCGACGCCTGACGACCACCCGGCCCCCGAACGCTCCCTCGCCGAGATCAACGCCGACATCCGCTGTCTCTTCGCACGCGCAGAGGGCCGCCTCTCCGACGCGGAACGGATCCGCCACGCCGGGCTCCTCCAGGAATGGGCCGCCGCGATGCGCGCCTCGGTGGTCCCGGCCGCCTAGGCGGTGTCCCGCCAGGCCCGGTAGACCCCGTCGGGGTCCGCGAGCGCCTGTTCGGCGTACTCCTCGAAGTCCAGGTTCCCCAGGGTGAGGTTCGCGTGGGCGCAGTGCACCCCGGCCGGAACGGTCCGGAACTCCACGGGTGCGGGGGAGTCGAGGAGTTCCTGGTAGTACTCGGGATCCAGATCCTCCTCCTCGGGCCTGACATCGAGGGCGAGCAACGCCCGCTGCGCGGACCGCATCGTGACCCGGTCGGCGACGAAGACCACACTCAGCTCCTCGTCGCGGCCGACCGCGGCGAGCACTTCCTCGGACGCGGCACCGGCCCAGACGGGGTCGTCGACGACGTGGACGTCGGACTCGTGCTCCCCGTCGTCGCCCCACGGCTGATGCAGGGCCGCCAGCACCTCCCGCCAGGCGGCCTCGTCCTCGTAGTCGGTCCTGATGACCAGTGCGCTGAACTCTCCACGTCCGACCACCTCGGGCAACATGTCGGTCCCTCCCTCCGCAACGGCTGCACGCCGGATGCCATCATGATGCCGTGACGACAACACCTGATCCGCGCCCCGACGGCGCCACCCTCGACGGGCTGCGGGACGCGTTCCCGGCCGAGTGGCGCGAGCCGGCGCTCGGTTACCCGGCGGTCGAGGCGTGGGAGGCGGCGAACGGGGTGACGCTGCCGGAGCCGTACCGGTCGTTCGTCGCCGAGGTCGGCAACGGGGTCCGCCCGGGCCCGTACGGCGTCGGGATGCAGCCGCTGGGGCAGTTGCCCGCCTGCTGGCCCGCGGGGGAGCCGCGGCGACCGGGCGCGGCGTTCCCGTTGCAGGAGGAGTGGATCTGGGAGGAGGACGAGTCCGCCGACGACGGTGCGGACGCCCGGATCGGCACGGTGTTCACCCACGGCTCGATCGTGCTCCGCGCCCAGGACGACCGGGCGTTCTGGCTCCTGGTGACCACCGGACCGCAGCGCGGCCGGGTGTGGCTCGTCACGGACGTCGGCGCCTCCCCCACCCCCGACGGCGAACCGGCGGACTTCGCCGAGTGGGTGAGGCGCGGACGAACCGGCGAGGACGTGTGGGCCGGCGCCTGAGCAGGCGCCGCAGCCAGTGATGCCGGCGTCACGGGCGTCCCGGGTCAGGGCGGCGTGCGGTGCGAAGGAGTCGAAGCCGTGGAACGCGCCCGGCAACGTCTCGGCCGTGCCGACGTCGGGTACGCCGCGCCGGGGGCGGCCCGGGAGAGTGGCCCCGCCTCGGGCGGCGAGGCGTGCGGGCGCGCCGCCGCCCGGTGGTTCGGCGCCGACCCCCTTCAGGTCGTGTCGTCAAAGTCCCGTCCGGCCGCCGGCCCCGCCCTCCGCGCGGGCCGACGCTACTCTGACGACCCTTCCTGGGGCGCCTGCGCCGCCCGGGAGCGCAGGAGGCGCTTGTCCGGTTTGCCGCGCGGGGTCAGGGGGACGTCCTGGACCCAGAACACCGCCGTGGGTCGATGGGCGCGGGCCAGCCGCCGTTCCACCAGGTCGCACGCCTCGTCGGCCGCGCCCGGCTCCGGCGCCCGGCCCCCGGCCGGGACGAGGAAGGCGCACACCTCCTCCCCGGTGCGGTCGCTGTGCCGGCCCACCACCACCGCCTGCGCCACGGCGGGATGCCCGGTGAGCGCCGCCTCGACCGGGAGGCAGTACACGTTGTCCCCGTCGACCATCACCACGTCCGCGGCCCGGTCGTCGAGGTGGAGGTAGCCGTCCCCGTCCAGGTGCCCCAGGTCTCCGGTCCGCAGCCAGCCGTCCCGCAGCACCTGCGCCGTCAGTTCGGGACCGCCCCAGTAGCCGGACATCACGGCCTGCGACCGCACCCACACCTCCCCCGTGCGCCCGGCCGCCACCACCCCGCCCCGCTCGTCGCGGACCTCGGCCTCCACACCCTCGACGGGCCGGCCGACCGAAGCCAGCAGTTCCGGCCGCCGCCCCACCGCCGCGTCGTGGTCGGCGGGTGTCAGCCGGCAGATCACCCCCGCCTCGTTCGATCCGTAGCCCTGCCGCCACCGGCCGCCCCAGCGCGTCACCGCCTCCCGCAGTCGTTCCGGATGGACCGGGGAGTCCCCGTACGAGACGAGCTCCAGCCCCGGCACCCCGTGCGCGGTCACCGGATCGTCCAGCAGCCGGTACACCATCGACGTCGTCAGGTACGTCGACACCGGCCCCAGGCGCAGGCAGGCCGCCGCGAACTCCCGCGTGCCGAAAGGCTCCAGGATCTCCACGCGTCCCCCGGCCCGGAACTGCTCCAGGCACCGGCCCCCGGACCGCTGCGCGAGCGAGGTGACCGACAGGTAGTCCGTCTTCGCCCAGCCCGCCGGCCGTGCGGAGTTCCGCGCGGCCATCGCACCGAAGGTCGAGGCCACCCCCTTGGGTCGCCCCGTCGTCCCGCCGGTGTACGTCACCCGTGCCACGTCGTCGTCCCGCGCCGCCACGGACACCGGTTCGGCCGCCGCCCGCCCGCGGGCGTCGCCGACGGCCGCGTCCAGGCCCAGCAGGCGCACCCCCGTGGCGGGCACCGGCACGTCGTGCACCACGAGGTCCGGCCGGCAGTCCCGCAGGATGAACTCCAGCCCGACCAGGGCGGGTCCGGCGAGGACCTGCGTCAGCCGGGCACCCAGCAGGTGCGCGGCGATCCGTACCAGCAGCACCTCCGGCCGGTTCGTGCCCGCCACACAGGCCAGTCCCGAGCCGCGCCCGATCCCCGCGTCGGCCAGCACGCCGGCGAGCCGCCAGGACGCGTCGAGCACCTCCTGGAACTCCAGCACGACCGGCCCGGTGCCGGGGGCGTCGCCGCTGCCCAGCGCGGGCCGCCACGCATGGCGTTCGAACGCCTCGACCAGCTCCAAGACATACCGCGCGGCCACCATCCGCGATCCGCCTCTCCCCGTACCGTGCGCGATGGTACGGGGAGAGGCGGACCCGCCCGCCCCACCACACCGGCGGCCCACTCCACGAGAGGCCGGGCCACCGGCATCATGGGCGGCATGACGACCGAATCCCGTGCTCGTTCATTCAGCTCCGCGGCCGCGCGCTACGCCGCGAACCGCCCCTCGTATCCGCCCGAGCTCTTCGGCGTGCTGGAGCAACTGGCCGGGTTCCCCCTGGCCGGCGCCCGCGTCGCCGATGTAGGGGCGGGTACGGGAATCGCCACCTCCCTGCTGGAGGCCCGCGGCGCCCGCGTCGTCGGGGTGGAGCCGGGCGAGGGCATGGCCGCCGAGTTCCGGCGCCGCAACCCCCGCACACCGCTGGTCCGCGCGGACGGCAACCGGCTGCCGCTGACCTCCGGATGCCTGGACCTGCTCACGTACGCGCAGTCCTGGCACTGGACCGATCCGGACCGTGCGGTCCCCGAGGCGCTGCGCGTGCTGCGGCCGGGCGGGGCACTGGCGATCTGGCACAACGACCCGGACGTCACGGTCGCATGGATCGCGCAGCAGCAGGCACGGATCGAGGCCCGCTTCGGGCCCGGCTGGTACATCAACGAACGTGCCCGGCCGCAGGACGGGCTGCGGTTCACCGGCCGTCACCTGTCGTGGTCGCGCCGGGTCCCCGTCGACACGCACCTGGCCAAGCTGTCCACCCACTCCCTGTTCCTCGTCGGCGAGCCCGGCACCGACGCCTTCCTGAGCGACGAACGCGCCCTCCTCATGGGCCGCTTCCCCGACGGCTGGGTGGAGGAGCACTACGTGGTCGAGGTGAACGTGGCCGTCCGCGAGGGGTAGGCCAGCGGCGAGCGGGGGCGGCCGGAGGGGCACCACGCAGGGGCGATGGGCCGATCGGGTGAAGCACCGGAACCAGCGGCCGCCCCGCCCGTTGATCAAGGCGCTCACCCCCATGCACTCGTGTCATAAGGACCCCTGATGCTCAAGAAGATTATGGCCACCGCCGCCGCCACCGCCTCCATCGTCGGCGCGGGCGCCGCCGTTGCCGCCCCGGCCATGGCCATCGGCAACGACAACGGGATCAACACCGTCAACGGCAACGGTGCCCAGCAGATCTACGGCAACCAGAAGACCGAGGGCGACCTCAGCCCGCAGCTCGGCCTGGTCCAGGGCACCCTGAACAAGCCGTGCATCGGCCTGCCGGCGAAGGTCAACGCCCAGTCGATCCTCGCCCTGATCAACGTCGGCGTCCAGGACATCAACGTCCTGTCGAACCCGCAGAACCAGCAGTGCACCGAGAACTCCACCCAGGCCAAGGGCGACGAGCCGCTCTCCCACATCCTGGACAACATCCCGGTCCTCTCCGGCAACCTCTCGGCCGGCAGCTGACGCAGTCCCCTTGTGCGAGCCGGGGCCTCCGACGCCTGCGCGAGTGCCCACGGGGCCCCGGCTTGTTCCACCCGGATCCGCCGATCCGACCTCCGAACGGCGCGCGCCGGCCCGACGGCCGGCGACGTGGGCACCGAACCGCACACCGCAGAGCCTCCCGCCCGACCGGGCCGGAGGCTCTGTCGCGTGCGGCGTACCGCGTACCGCGCCTCGCGTGCCGGGCTCCGCTGTCCGCCGGGTCGCCCGCACGGTGATCGGGGTGCGGCGCCGCGACGTGGGAAACCGGCTGCGCGCTGTCGCGTCCGGTAGCTTCGGTCCATGACCACTGAGCCGCAGAGCTTCGAGATCCTGGTGGTGCCCGAGCACATCGAGAACCTCCGTGGTGCCTCCCCGGCGGACCGCGCGCTGCGGTCGGCCGTGGTCGAGGCGACCGGCGAGCAGGGGGCTTCCGGGTACCCGCGCTACCGGGGGCAGGGCATGGAGGCCGACATCGACCCGGAGACCCGCAGCATCGAGGGTCTGCTCGTGGACGGCGCGGAGCTGGACTACGGGCTGATCGCCATGATCGCCCCCGAGGACAGGGGCCGGGAAAGCCGGAAGGAGTCGCGCACGGACGGGTGAACCCGGGCGTTTCGGTCGAATTGATGTTGGCCGGGAGCGGGCCAGCGCCGGCCGGGTGCGGCGCCGTAGCGTCCTTTCCACAGGGAAGAACGTGACTGGCGCGCATCGAGGGAGACCGACGGATGACCAAGCCCGTTCCCCAGCAGACGAGTTCACGCCCCGCCGTCCAGGAGGTACTGGACCGTGCGGTGAGCGGGGCCGGCCTCCCCGGCATGGTCGCCGAGGTCCAGGACCGCCGGGGCCGGTGGTTCGGTGCGGCGGGGGTGGCCGACACCGCCACCGGCCGTGAGCGGATCCCCGAGGAGCAGTACCGCATCGGGAGCACCACCAAGACCTTCACGGCCACCCTCGCCCTGCTGCTCGCAGCCGAGCGCAAGCTCTCCCTGGACGACACCGTCGAGCACTGGCTCCCCGGCCTGGTCGAGGGCAACGGCAACGACGCGGGCGCGATCACCGTCCGGCACCTGCTCGGCATGACCAGCGGGCTCTTCAACTACTCCGTGGACGAGGGGCTGCTGTCCCGCCACTACGGCCCGGCCTTCCTGGAGCACCGCTACGACCGCTTCAGCCCCGAGCAGCTGGTGGCGACCGCCACCGCCCACGCCCCGGACTTCGCACCGGGCGAGGGCTGGACGTACAGCAACACCGGCTACGTCCTGATCGGCCTCATCATCGAGCGGGCGACCGGCCGGACCTTCGCCCACCAGGTGGAGCAGCGCATCGCCCGCCCGCTGGAGCTGACCGGCACCTACGTGCCGGGTCCCGCCGAGCACGGGCTGCGCGGACCGCACGCCCGGCTCTACAGCAAGAACTTCCTCACCACGCCCGACGCCGAGATCCACGACGTGACCGAGCTGGACGCCAGCTTCGCCTGGTCGGCCGGCGGGATGGTGTCCACGGCCGGCGACCTGAACCGGTTCTTCGCCGAGCTGCTGGGCGGCCGGCTGCTGCCGCCCGCCCAGCAGGAGGAGATGTTCGCCGCCCGCCCGACGCCCGAGGGCAAGTGGATCCCCGGCGCCTCCTACGGCCTGGGCATGTCGTCGATGACGGTGTCCTCGGGCGCGACGGTCTGGGGCATGGGCGGCGCCATCAACGGCTCGTTCTGCTACACCTACGGCACCCGTGACGGCGAGCACCTCGTCGCCCAGAGCGTCAACGGCGACTGGGGCGACCCGATCGGTCTGTTCACGCAGGTCCTCGACGCCGAGTTCGCCGACGGGAGCCCCGTGTGAGGTCAGGCGTCCGGCCCGGCCCCGTGGGACGGGGGCCGGGCCGGACCCGGGCGGTTCAGGCGGGCATCAGCTCACCTGGAGGGTGACGTCGTCCACGACGAAGGAGGTCTGCAGGGACTGGTCCTCCACGCCGTTGAACTTCAGGGTGACGGTCTGACCGGCGTACGCCGACAGGTCGTAGGACTTCTCGACGTAGCCGGTGTTCGCGTCCAGGTTGGAGAAGGACGCCAGCGTCTGGCCCGCCACGGACACGGTGAACCGGTCGTAGACGACGTTCTCGTCCTCGTCCGTGTCGATGTGCAGGAAGAAGCCGAGGCGGTACGAGGCGCAGCCCGAGGGGACGGTCAGCGTCTGGGAGGCGCTGTCCGTGTGGGTGGACCCGTACCCGGCGAGCCAGGCCTTGTAGCTGCCGCCGTGCGGGGCCTGACCGGACTGGTTGGTGATGACGCCCGCGGTGGCGCTCCACGGGCTGGAGCCGTTCTCGAAGCCGCCGTTGACCACCACCTGGCGCGGGGTGCAGGAGCCGCCGCCGGTGACGGTGAGGGTGTACGTGGTGGTGTGGCTGACGGTGCCGGAGCCGGTGATGGTGAGGGTGTATGTGCCGGGGGCGGTGCTCGCCCCGACCTGTACGGACAGGGCGGAGGAGCTGCCGGACTGGACGGAGGACGGGCTCAGCGTCGCCGTCACGCCGTTCGGCGCGCCGGAGACGGAGAGCGCGACGGTCTGGGCCGCGCCGCTCACGGTCGCGGTGTTCACCGTCGCCGAGGCGGAGCCGCCGGGGGCCGCGCTGCCCGCGGACGGGTTGACGGCGACGGAGAAGTCCTGCGCCGGTGTCTCACCGCCGACGGCCTGCTTCCAGACGGCGTAGGCGACGCCGTCGGCGCTGCGGTTCAGCACGGTGGCGTTGATGTTGTTCGTCGTGTCGCAGGAGCTGTGGTAGCAGGGGTCGTACGCGGCGTTCGCGGTGCCGCCCCACTTCGAGGCCTGCGCCGAGGTCTTGCGGGCGCTGGCTCCGGCCGCGTAGCCGGAGGTGGGGATGCCGCCCTGCTGGAAGGAGTAGTCGTCGCTGCGGCCCTGGCCCTCGGTGTTCTCCTCCGGTGCCAGGTTCAGCGAGGTCCAGTACGCCTTGAGGGGCGCGGCGGTGGCGGAGTTGAGGTTGTTGATGAAGTAGCCGCCGTTGGTCGAGCCGACCATGTCGAAGTTGTAGTAGCCCTTGATCGCCGCGCGCTGGGCGCTGCTGAGCTGGTTGACGTAGAACTCGGAGCCGTTGAGGCCCTGCTCCTCGTCGGTCCACCAGGCGAAGCGCACGTGCTTGGTCATCGTCGGGTTCTTCTGGGCGAGGACGAGGGCGTTCTCCAGCAGGGTCGCGGAGCCCGAACCGTTGTCGTTGATGCCGGGGCCGGCGGAGACGCCGTCCAGGTGGGCGCCGAACATGACGGTCTGGTCGGCGGGGCCGCCCGGCCAGTCGGCGATCAGGTTGTTGGAGGGGTAGGTGCACGTGGTGCAGTTCTGCTCGGTGACCGTGTACCCGGCGGCCTGGAGCTTGCCCTTCACGTAGGCCAGCGACTGGGTGTAGCCGGCGCTGCCCGCGCGGCGGTGGCCGCCGTTCTGGCCGGCGATGGTGTTGAACTGCGCCAGGTGCGCCTGCACCTTGGCGACGTCGATGTCCGGCGGGTCGTTGCCCGGCTGGGTCCCGCCGACGTTCAGCGTGTAGTCGACGGTGTGGGACAGGGTCGTGCCCTGGCCCTTGACGACGACGGTGGACGTGCCGGGCGCGGCGTTGGACGTGGCGGTCAGGGTCAGCACGGAGGACTGGCCGGACTGCACGGTCGCCGGGTTGAAGGAGGCGCTCACCCCGGCGGGCAGGCCCGAGGCGGTCAGCGTCACCGACTGGGCGGTGCCGGTGGTGACGGTGGTGCCGACGGTGGTGGTGACCGTACCGCCCTGCTGGACGGTGCCCGAGGACGGGCTCAGCGACATCGAGAAGTCGTTGTTCTGGCCGCTCGGGGTGCAGGTCGGGTCGGCGCTCTGGGCGGGCACGCTGATGCCGTCCCAGGCCGCCTTGGTCCTGGTGAAGAGGTCACAGGTGGCGTCCAGCGACTTGGCCGCGTTGAGCGTCGCCGTACGGTACTTCTTGTACGACATGCTGCTGGTCTTGAGCAGCATGCCGCCGTAGAAGATCTTGCCCGCGTTCTGCACGCCGACACCGGTGAGCGAGGTGCCGTTGCAGGTACTGCTGTTGGGCTTGCCGCCGCCGGGGCTCGTGCCCTCGGCCAGCAGGTAGAACCAGTGGTTCAGGGGTCCGGCGGCCGCGTGGACCTCCGTGCCGGGTATCGCGGAGCTGTAGCAGGCCGGGTCGTTGTTGACGGCCGGCGGGTTGTACATGTTGCGGATCGGGCCGCGCCCCTGGAGGTTGATCACCTCGCCGACGGTGTAGTCCGGGGTGTCGTACGGGGCCGGTTCGTTGGCGAAGGCCTCGGTCAGCGCGCCGAAGATGTCGCCGGTGGCCTCGCCCAGCCCGGACTCCTGGCCGCTGGTGCCGCCGGGGGTGTTGGAGTCGATGGCGTGCCCGTACTCGTGGGCCACCACGTCGATGCCGGCGATCCACTCGTTGGCGCTGTTGCGCCCGATGGTGACCGAGCTGCCGTCCCAGTAGGCGTTGAGGTCGCTGAGGCCGACCTTGGCGGGGAAGCTGCGGCCGTTGCCGCTGACGCCGTTGCGGCCCAGCCACTGCGAGAGCATGTCCCACTGCTTCTGCGCGGCGAACATCAGGTCGACGCAGCCGGTCTCCTTGCTCGTGGGGTTGCCGGTGCCCCAGGAGTCGGAGGACTTGGTGAAGACCGTGCCCGTGCTGTAGTCGGCGCAGCTCAGGCCGGTGCGGTTCGGGTCCCGCAGGGTGTAGGTGGAGCCCGAGTTGGTGGTGTCGATGGTGATCGGGCCGGGACCGTTCCACTTGCTGTTGCCGGTGCCCGCCACCACGTCGTCGTAGCTGTCGACGAAGGCGCCGGTTCGCGCGTCGACGAAGACGTGGAGCTTGCTGGGCGCACTCCGGGTACGGCCGCTCAGCACGGTCTCCCAGGCCAGCACCGGCTTGTCGTCCTTGAGCCGGACGACGAGCCGGCTGCTCTCGACCTTGTCGACCGCGGCGAGTTTCGTCCGCGACGTGGCCTCGGCGTCCTTCGCGGACACCGACGGCCGGGTCGCGACGTCGATGCGGACGGAGGAGGCCGATTGGAGGGCGCGGACCTTCCCGGCGCCGTCCGCGAGGACGACCGCGTCGCCGCCGACGACCGGCAGACCGCGGTAGCTGCGCTCGTACGACACCGAATAGAGGTCCTTCACCCAGGGGGTGACGAGTCGTCGCTCGTACTGCTCCTGCGAGGAGTTGACCAGGGAGTCGAGACCGCTGTCGACGGCCTGGTCGGCGGCCGCGACCGCGCGTGCGGCGGGGGTGTCCTGCTGGGACGGTCCGGGCTGCGCCTGCTGCGCTGCCGATGCCGTCCCGGCCAGGGCGCCGGCGAGGCTCGCGGTCAGCGCCATCGCTGCCACGGCCGCCGTCCATCTGGTGGGCTGCAACGTCCACTCCGATCGTGGGGGGTGCGGGGATGAGTGGGTGTTCGTTCGCGGCCGAGTATGAGCGTGGACATGACGAGAATGGGACATCTCGGCAGGCATAAGGTCCGCGTTATGGTGCGGTCGCGGCGGCCTGCGTACGCTGCCCGGATGCAGCTGGAGTTGAGGCATCTGCAAGCCGTCCTCCGGATAGCGGAGGCGGGCAGTCTGGGGGGCGCGGCGCGGCGGCTGGGAGTCTCGCAGCCGGCCCTGTCCGCCCAGCTGAGGCGCATCGAACGGGTCACCGGGGGCGACCTGTTCGTACGGGGACGCGGCGGCGTGGAGCCCACGGCGCTGGGGCAGTTCGTCCTGGCGAAGGCGCGGCGCGTACTGAGCGAGATGGACGCCCTGGGAGCGGAGGCGCGCGCCATCTCCGCCGGCGGCCCGCTGCGCCTCGGCTGCATCCTGCTCGTGCTGCTCGACGGTCTCCTGGCTCAGACGGACCTGTCGATGTCGGGCCGGGAGATCGCCGTGGACCTGGAGGACTCGGTCACCGCTCTGGCCCGGATGCTCGGCGCGGGACGCTACGACGCGATCGTCTACGGCGAGGTCAACGACCACGAAGTGCCGTTACCGGAGGGGACTTTGGCCAGGACGCTGATTCCGAAGGAGCCGTTCGGGATCCGGCTGTCCGCGCGGCATCCGCTGGCCGGCCTGGACCGTGTCGACCTGGCCGACCTCGCGGGGGAGTCGTGGATGACCCCCGTGGAGGACGACGACGGCGGTCCCGAGGCCCTGGTCGCGGCCTGCGCGGCGGCCGGGTTCAGCCCCTCACTGCGTTACCGGATCACCGACCGCAAGATGCACTACGACCTGGTCGCGGCCGGCCGGGCGGTCTCGCTGTGCCAGCCGACGGCCCCGACGGCGGAGGGTACGGTGATGCGCCCGCTCGTCGGCAGCCCCATCACCGGACGCATCCGCCTCGCCTGGAACCGCTCTGCCCTCTCGGCCGGGCAGGCGGGCCGGCTCTACGGCGCGGCGGCCCGCGCCTACCTGGCCAACGTCGACAACAACCGCTTCCACCGCGAGTGGTGGGACGCGCACCCGGAGGTGCACCCGGTCATCGACTGACCGGCCGGGTGCCCCGGGCCGGGGTGCCGTCAGCCGCGGCGGTGGGCGGTCAGCAGCAGGTACTCCCACTCCATGACGCCGTCCGTGGTGTGCTCGGCGGCGAGGGCGTCGAGCGCCGCGTCCAGGGCCGCGACCTTCTCCGGATCGTCGCCCACCGCGCGGTACACGGCGATGGTCGGCCCGTAGC
The DNA here is from genome assembly GCF_057371075.1 of Streptomyces sp. WAC03905. NCBI lineage: Bacteria > Bacillati > Actinomycetota > Actinomycetes > Kitasatosporales > Streptomycetaceae > Streptomyces > Streptomyces sp. WAC03905. Next base: position 217,237 of record NZ_JBXYDZ010000003.1, on the reverse strand, counting down.
AGGCCTTGAAGAACTCCCGGAAGTCCGAAGGGTTCTTGAACATGGTCACGGGGATCGTCCGGCGGCGCGCGACCACGTCGGTGACCGCGTCGCCGAGCAGCTCGTGGACGTACTCCTCGCTGCCCCACAGCGGCGGCGGCTGCACCCCGGGCGGGGGCGGCGGGGCGTACGGCTTCATCGTGGCGAACAGCCGGCCGACGAACCCCTCGGGCGTCCAGTTGACCAGCCCGACCGTCCCGCCCGCCCGGCAGACGCGCAGCATCTCCTCGGCGGCGGTGCGGTGGTGCGGGGCGAACATGATGCCGATGCAGGACATGACCACGTCGAACTCGCCGTCGGCGAAGGGCAGGTCCTCCGCGTCGGCCTCCTGCCACTCCAGCCGCGCGCCCTGTACGGCGGCCAGGTGACGTCCGACCTCCAGCAGTTCGGGGGTCAGGTCGGTCGCGACGACGTCCGCGCCCGCCTGCGCCGCCGGGATGGCGGCGTTGCCGGACCCAGCGGCGATGTCGAGGACCCGGTCACCGATCTGGATCCCGCACTCCTTCACCAGCAGGGGGCCCAGCCGGGAGACGACGTGGGAGGCCACGGACGGGTAGTCGCCCATGGCCCACATCGCCCGGTGCTTGGCCTTCAGGGTGCGGTCGGCCTGCCGCGCCTCGCTCGCATCGGTCATGACAGCCGTCCTCCAGCGCTCGAAGCGGTCCTTCCCCGAGCCTAGGGACGTTCGCGCGGACCGGCTCGTCGGCGGAGCCACCCGGGTGGCTCCGCCGCGTCGGCCGGGTCAGCCACGGTCCGTGGGGCCGCCGAAGTCACGCGCGAAGCCCTCGCGGAAACCGGGGCGGTCCAGCGCGTCCTCGAAGGCCCGGGCGGCGCGTGCGAGCGCCGTCGCGTTCTCCTGGGCGGCGGTGAGTTCGGCGAGGTACGCGCGCAGGCTCAGTCCGCGGTCGGCGGCGAGCGCGGCGAGCCGGTCGCGCACGTCGGTGTCGACCTCGACGGTGGTGGTGTCGGCCATCCTCCGAGTATGCGCGTCCGGCGCCCGCCCGTGGGCCCGTTCGCTCCCGCCCGCCCCCCCGCACCCGCCCTCTCCCGGCTGTCCGGGCTATCCGGCCCAGCGTCCGGTGAGAAAGGTGACGGCCACCGTCGTGCACAGCGGCCCCGCGACGTACAGGTAGGCGCTGCGCACCCGGGGGCGGCGCATGCTCCAGCCCGCCAGGGCGATCCACAGCGGCCACCAGAGCAGGGTGGAACGGGGTACCGAGGTGTACCAGTAGGACGTACCCAGGGCCCACAGGGTGAGGGCGATGTACAGGGCCTCCGGCCAGCGGCGGCCCCGTACCAGCACGGCCAGGAGGACCAGGCCGGTCACCATGGCCAGCAGCTCCGCCTGCGACATCAGCGCGTAGCCCGTGGGCTGGGTGTGCCCGAAGGCGGCCGTCCAGGTGTGCGACCAGGCCTCCCACGGCAGGTGGAAATCCCGGTACCAGCCCCGCTCCTGGGAGTGCTTCCAGGCCATCCAGTCACCGGTCCGGCTGTGCAGGTACCAGCTGTGCAGCACGGGTGCGAGGGCCGGCAGGAACAGCCAGGGGGCGGACCGCCAGGCGGCCCGGGTGCGGGCCGTCAGGAAGAAGTGGAGGGCGAGCGCGGCGGCGAGGAACAGGCCCGTGACCCGCACCGAGCAGGCCAGGCAGGCCAGGACCGAGGCCGCGGCCCAGTTCCGGCGCTGTGCCGCCAGCCAGGCGGGCAGGGCCAGGGCCAGGAAGAGCGCCTCGGTGTAGCCGGCGGCGAGGAACACCGCACACGGCGAGACCAGCAGGAAGGTCACCGCGCGCCGGCCCGCCTCCTGGTCGCCCAGCAGACCGCGGGCGATGCGGGCCAGGGCCACGACGGCGACGCCCCCGGCGATGAAGGAGACCAGGGCCCCGGACGCGGCCCAGGACGGGACGACCGTGTGCACGGCGCGCAGGACGAGGGGGAAACCGGGCAGGAAGGCCTCCCTGTTGTCCCAGCCGATCGTCCAGGGCCCGGCCCCGTCGGGGAAGTAGCCGTCCTCGGCTATGCGGAGGTAGAACGTCCAGTCCCATTGCTGCCATGGCGCGAGCAGAGACGGGGGCCGGCGGCTCTCCCCGTCCGGCGGGAACAGCATGCCGACGGCGCAGGCGGTGGACCAGATGCCGACGCGCGTCACCAGGTACAGCCACAGCACCTCCCGGTCGGCCGGGCCGGGCCACCGCGGGGCGGGGAACGTCCGGCGGGGCCGAGGAGAGGCGGGACGGCCCGCGGGGGCGGGCCGCGAGCGGGGGGTCGGGGACGGCCGAGGCGGGGACGAAACGGGCATAAGAGATCTCCTGGGCCGTCTGAGGGTGTGCGGAACCGCCGGCCGGGGAGAGCCGGGGCCGGTGCCCGCGGGCGGCGGGTACGGGCTGTGGTGCGGGCTGTGGTGAAGGCGGGCGGGGAGTGCCGGGCCGGTGCGGCGGGCGGGACGCCGCTACGGAGGCGGCTGCGTCGTCGCCGTGGGCGCGCCCGGGTACCTCGTTCCCTGGGGCGGGCGGGGGCTCATCGTCCCGGTGGGGTCGGGGTCACCCGTGCCCGCGGTCGCGGAGGGCGGCGGACTCAGGGCCGTGGCGGTGCTGCCCGCCGTCGAGGTGCTCTGCGCCGTCGACGTGCTCTGAGCGGAGGGCGCAGGGGAGGTCGGGGCGGAGGTCGGCAGGCCGGACGGGGCGACCGGAGAGGGGGTCGTCGCCGGGAGCGTCGGCCGGCCGGAGTCCTGCGGCAGGAACGCGGCCAGCGCCGCGCCGGATCCGCCGAGGAGCAGGCAGCAGGCGGCGGCGATGCCCACGATGCGGCGCCGTCGGACCACGTCGCCGCGCTCTTCGATCGCGGCGACGGGCGGAAGGGTGCTCGCGGACTGTCCGGCGGCGGCCGCGGCGCGGAAGGCCGACCGCAGCGGGTCGTGGGACTCAGGCATCGGGAGCCTCCTCGGTGCGCGGATCCTGCAGGTGACGGGAGAGGGCGGCGCGGCCGCGGGAGAGGTGCGTCTTGACCGTGCTCGCGGACAGCGAGGTCTCGGCGGCGATCTGTTCGACGGTCAGGTCGCACAGATAGTGCAGCGCCATCGTGCGGCGCTGCTTCAGGGGCAGTTGCCGCAGCGCCCCGACGAGGGCCACGGCCTCGGGTCCGGGCCCCTCCACGTGCGGCGCGGGAGCGGTGCGCCGCCAGGCCTCGGCGCTGCGTCGGCGCACCCGCCAGCGGCTGACCGCGAGCCGCCACGCGACGGTACGGATCCAGGCCTCGGGGCGGCCGTCCCGGTCCAGCTGGCGCCGGTGGCCCCAGCCGCGGACGAAGGCCTCCTGCACCACGTCCTGCGCCTCGTGGTGGTCACCGAGCATCACGTACAGCTGTCCTGTGAGCCTTCCCGCCGCTTGTGCGTAGAACGCTTCGAACTCCTCGACGGTCAAAAATCGCTCCCGAATCCATGTGTCCCTCTCACCGGGCATACGCCCGGCGCACCGCGTCCGGTCGACATCGGACGACAGGAAATTCTGTGACTGCGGTCACATGGGACCCGGGCGACTCGTCGTCGCGTCGGTCGCGGTGGGCCCGGAACGGCGGAAGGGCCCGGTTCCACCAGGATCCGGGCCCTTCCGAGCGCGGCGTCCGGGGGACCCCCCTTCGGCGGATTTTCCGGTGAGGGCCGCCCGGCAAGTCCGTACAAGGGCGAATTCCCGCCGCGCAGGCGTGATCATTCCCCCTGGTGACCGTGCGTGCAGGCGTGTACCTTCTCCGGTAGCTGTCGTGGTTCCAAGTGCCTTGCCCGCGCCTTCTGGTGTGGGCAGTTTTGCTGTGTTGTGCCGTAGGACCAGGGCGATCACCTCCGTCCTCCACGCCGTGTGGGGGACGTACGTCAACGGGAAGGCATGAACATGGCTACGGGAACCGTGAAGTGGTTCAACTCCGAGAAGGGCTTCGGCTTCATCGCCCAGGACGGTGGCGGCCCGGACGTCTTCGCCCACTACTCGGCGATCAACGCCACGGGCTACCGTGAGCTCCAGGAGGGTCAGGCCGTGACCTTCGACATCACCCAGGGCCAGAAGGGCCCGCAGGCGGAGAACATCACCCCCGCCTGATCCCCGGCCGGCCCGGGCTGCTGTCCGGACCCCGGAGAACCGTTTCCTCCCCTGGTGTGAACCGGGGGAGTGGACGATCAGGGCCGTGCGGCACCGCCGCACGGCCCTGATGCGTGCACGGCCCGGGAGGCCCGCCGGCGCGAGCTCCCCGATCCGCACGGCCGCGCCGACGACGCCGAGCGCGACCGTCGCGACCCCCGACGCCGCCAGCACGCACCGGCAGCCCTGACCGGGCCGGGGCGCTGCTCTCCTGCTCGGGTCGGCAAAGGCTGAAAGCGGGTGACCGAGGCGGGTGAGGCATCGGAGTGGCGCTGCGTGTACCGGGGGCGTGTCGTGAGCGGGGCAGCCTGGTGGCGCCTATCTTGCTCGTGATCCCTCGGATGTGGAGATGAGATGAGAATCGTTTCAAGAGCAGGCGGCGCCTGCGCTCTCCTTGCGCTGGGCCTCGTCATCGTACCGAGCACCGCACAGGCCGACGCTTCCACGCTGCCCGCCGCGCTCGCCTGTGATGCTGAGGTTCTCAAGGACGCCATCGATGCCGCCAACGCCGTCGGCGGCGGCACCATTCGCTTGGCTCCCCGCTGCACCTACACCCTCACGGCCGTGGACAACACCGGCCCCAGCGGCGATGCCAACGGCCTGCCGTTGATCACCACTCCGATCGCTCTTGTCGGCGGCCGAGGCACGGTCATCGAACGCTCCGCTGCCGCCCCCAGGTTTCGCATCTTCGAAGTCACCGGCCCGGCAGGTGCCCTCACCCTGGAGGGCATCGGTCGCGACCGGGAACACGGTAACGGCCGGGACCACCGTGATGACGGCCATGGGTCCGCCACCGCGCTCCAGAGCGGCACGGACCGCAAAGACCGCCGGAGCTGCCGGGACGGATCGGAGCTGACCATCCGAGGCGGCAGCAGCACGGACGACGGGGGCGCCGTCTTCGTCGCGGCCGGCCAGAGGCTGGCTCTCGAATGTGCCGCACTCACCGGCAACCACGCTGACGACGACGGCGGTGCCATCTTCAATGAAGGCATCACCACAAGCCGCAGCAGCACCTTCAGCGGTAACACCGCCGACGGCGACGGCGGCGCCGTCCACAACACCGGGCGGCTGGACATCGGCGTCTCGGAACTCGCCCGCAACAGAGCCGCCGTCGGGGGCGCCATCCGCAACGACAGCGGCGGTTCGGTGAAGCTCGCCAAGAGTGTGATCAGCCGCAACTCCACCACCAGCGGCAGCGGCGGCGGCGTCTTCTCATCCGGAACGCTGGACGTCGAGGACAGCAGCGTCACCCACAACATGTCGGCGAATGACGGCGGCGGCATCTTCCACAACCCCGGCACTCTGTCCCTGCGCATGAGCACCATCAGCGACAACACCACGGCCGACGACGGCGGCGGTCTCGATCTCAATGGCAACGCCGTGATCGAGGACAGCAAGATCACGAACAACAGGTCCGGTGACGACGGGGGCGGCATGTTCATCCCCTCCGGCGGCAATCATGTCGCGGTCCGTGACTCAAAGATCCTCCGCAACCGGGCCGTAGGCAGTGACAGCCAGGGGGGCGGCATCATCCTCTTCAGCGGCAGCTTCCTCACCCTCACGGACACCGACGTGCAGAACAACACCGCCGTGCTGCCCGCCGGCGGCATCCAGAACAGCGGCACGGTCACTCCTTACGGCAGAGTCCGCGTCACCGGCAACCAACCCACCAACTGCCAAGGGAGTTCGGTGCCCGTCCCCGGCTGCCTGGGCTGACGCGCCCCGCCGAGCCGAGCCGGTCGGCACGCGCACGCCACGTACACGGGCGACTCGGGGGCAAGAGCCCGTCCCGCAGTGGCCCTGCCATGGCAGGGCCACTGCCATGTCCGGCCAGACCCATCGAAGCGTGCCCGCAGTGAAGACGGCGCTGGGGAGCGCGCATGCGGCGAGCGCGTTGCCCACGGAGCAGGCCCGAACGGCCGGGAGGACGGACCGGGGGCGGTGCGGCCCCGCGCATGAGGCATGATCGGGGGATGTCTGATCGCATCATTGCCGCCTGTGACGGAGCGGCGAAGGGTAACCCCGGGCCCGCCGGCTGGGGATGGGTCATCGCCGACGCCGAAGGACGCCCGGAGCGCTGGGAGGCCGGTCCGCTGGGCCGGGCCACCAACAACATCGGCGAGCTGACCGCCCTCCAGCGGCTGCTGGAGGCGCTGGCGCCCGGTACGTCCGTCGAGGTGCGGATGGATTCGCAGTACGCGATGAAGGCCGTCACGCAGTGGCTGCCCGGCTGGAAGCGCAACGGCTGGAAGACCTCTTCCGGCCAGCCCGTCGCCAACCGCGAACTCGTCGAGGAGATCGACCGGCTGCTGGCCGACCGCGACGTGACGTTCCGGTACGTCCCCGCGCACCGCGAGGACGGCGACCACCTGAACGCGATCGCCGACCAGGCCGCCAGCGATGCCGCCCTGCGGCAGGAGGCCGCGGGCACGGCCCTCGGTCACGCCGACATGCCCGTCCCGGCGCCCGCCGCGCCCGCCCGGAGCAAGTCCGGTACGGCGAAGAAGCGAGCGGCGTCCGCCGGTTCCGCGACGGCCCGGGCCGGCCGGGCCATCAAGGCGAAGTTCCCGGGCAGCTGCCCCTGCGGCAAGCCGTACGCGGCCGGCGACATGATCGCCAAGAACGGCGCCCGCTGGGGCCACGAGAGCTGCGCGACCACCCCCTAGGGGCGGATGACGCGGAGGTAGGCCACCTCGTAGGACATCTCGGAGACGTCCCGGTCGGGGGCCGGGTGGTAGCGGCCGGCGCACACCGAGAGGTTGACGATGAGGTAGGCGCGCCAGCGGCGTCCCACCCCGCGGCGGTCGGCGAAGACCTGCTTGCCGTTGACCCACCACACCACCGACCGGGAGCCGAACTCCACCTTGAGATCCACCCAGCGCCCGGGGCCGATCGCCGCGTCGCGGTGGTAGCGGGAGCCGCCCTTGACGTGGTTGGACAGTTCGAGGAGGTCGGGGTTGTCCGGGTGGTACTCGAAGACGTCGATCTCGTTGTCGCCGTCCAGCCAGGTCCAGATCGCGGGCCACGCGCCCATTTCTGCGGGCAGGCGGACCCGGGACTCCAGGATGTCCCCGGTCCGCACCATGAACCCTTCGTCGCTGCCCTCGGTGGTCAACAGGCCGGCGTTCCACTTGCCGTCGGGGCGGCGGGCCGCCCGGAAGGTGCCGCTGCGGCTGAAGGAGGCGTCGGGCACCAGGTAGTCGAGCTTGTTGTCGCCGGAGTTGGTGGGGCCGCCGTTCGGATAGGCCCAGGAACGGCCCGCGACCCACTGGCGGGTCGAGCCGAAGTCGGCCGTGAAGACCGGGGCGCGGGCGCTCGCCCGGCCGGTGGCGTCACGTTCGGGAGCGGACGCGGATGCGGAAGCCGCGGCGGAGTCGGATGCGGAAGCGGAAGCGGATGCGGAGGTCGCAGGGGAGGTGGGGCGTCCGAAGAGCCGTCGGATCCGGTCGAGAACCTGAGTGAGCACATCGCTCCTTCCCGAGAACGCGAGCCCTTGCAGCATGCCCGCCTGCCCGCCGATACATACCGGTCCACCGGTTTGTATTTCGACCTCGCCGACGTGTAATAATCCCGGTGCGGTTTCGGCTATTACTTGCGAGCCTGGGTCCTCCGGCGGCGCCACGCCTGCGGGCCGCCGACTCGAAGAGCAGAGAGGGAGTTGCGGGGGTATGTGGACGTGTGAGCGGGTCATCGGCGCCGACCTCGACGTCGAGGAGGTGCTCGGCGTCTACCGCGCCTCCACCCTCGCCGAGCGGCGCCCCGTGCACGACGTCGAGCGGTTCGCCCGCATGCTGGCCGGAGCCAACCTGGTCGTCGTCGCCCGCGACGAGGACGGAGCCCTCATCGGCATCGCCCGCTCCCTCACCGACGGCGCCTACTCCACCTACCTCGCCGACCTGGCCGTCGACGTCGCCCACCAGGGCCGCGGCGTGGGCCGCGAGCTCATCCGGGTCACCCGGGAGGCGGCCCCCGAGGCCAAGGTGGTCCTGCTCTCCGCGCCGGCCGCGGTCGACTACTACCCGCACGTCGGCTTCACCCGCCACGACTCCGCCTGGACGATGGACCGCCTGTCCCCGAACTCCGGTTCGCCCTCCAACAACGTTTGCCCATAACCCAGTTGCGCACCTCCACGGCGCGGTACCATCCGTGCCGTGGGGGGAACTGTGACACGACGTGATGTCGCGCTGCGCGCCTGCGGCTGCGCGGCGGCGGGCTTGTTCTTCATGGCCACGGCCGGGTGCACGGCCGACGGAGCAGCCGGGGGTGCGGCGACGAGCCGTGCCCCGGCCGCGTCATCACCATCACCCGCCTCACCCGCACCGCCTCCGTCCACCGCCCCGCCCTCGCCCGGCGCCTCACCCGTGTCCCTCGTACCGGAGCTGGACGAGTCCAAGCAGCCGAGGACGGCCGCCGAGGCCCGGGCCCTCCTGGCCCGGATCGTCATCACCGAGGACGCCTTCGGCCCGGACGTCGTGCGCCAGGCGCCCTTCGAGAGCCGGCCCGGCCGCTGGCCCGTACTCGACGAGCAGTGCGTGTGGCAGACCGGTGACCTGCCGCCGGACGTACTCGCCACCAACACCCGCTACTTCGAGATCCCGGCGGGGAACGGCCACGGCCGCGTCCGGATCAACGCCACGGTGACCGTCCACCACGACCGCGCGGAATCGGGCTGGGAGACGGCCCGCGCCATGGAAGAGGTCGTGCGCTGCCCCGACCAGAAGCTGCGCGAGGGCGAGGACCTCAAGGGGCTGCTGGGGACCGCGAACCACCAGGGCGAGCAGATGAACAACTGGAGCGAGGACGCCTTCAGCGAGTTCGGCACGTACGTCGGCCCCGAGGGCGGCGAGCCCCAGCGCTACTTCTGGTACCAGGCGCAGTTCGGCCCCGTCACGGTGGCCATCGCCGGCAAGGGGGCCGAGGGCTTCAAGCAGGAGACCCTCACCCAGCTCGTCGTGCAGGGCAACAGCCGCATGATCGCGCAGGCCAAGCAGGCCCTCGGAAAGGCGGCCGGCTGATGGAGCAGCTGCACCCCTCGGACCCGTCCCGGATCGGCGGCCACCGCCTCCTCGGACGGCTCGGCGCCGGCGGCATGGGCGTCGTCTACCTCGGCCGCACCGACGACGGCGGGCTCGCCGCGGTCAAGGTCATCCGCGCCGAGTACGCCGAAGAGGCCGACTTCCGGGCCCGGTTCCGCCGCGAGGCCGCGATCGCCGCCCAGGTCGACACCCCGTGGGCCGTCCGGATCACCGGCGCCGACCCCGACGCCCGCGAACCATGGCTGGCCACCGCCTTCGTCGCCGGGCCCTCCCTGGCCGAGGCCGTCTCCGCCCACGGCCCGCTCCCGCTGAGGGCCGTACGCATCCTCGGCAAGGCCCTGGCCCGAGCCCTCCAGGTGATGCACGCGCAGGGCCTGGTCCACCGCGACGTCAAACCCGGCAACGTACTCCTCGGCATGGACCGGCCCCGGCTGATCGACTTCGGCATCGCCCGCGGCGGCGAGCACACCGCCCTGACCTCGGCCGACGCCGTCCTCGGCACGCCCGGCTTCATTCCGCCCGAACAGGCCGAGGGCGGCCCCGCGGAACCGTCCGGCGACGTCTTCTCCCTCGGCTGCCTGCTCGCCTACGCCGCCACCGGGCGGCTTCCTTTCGGTGCCGGGACCGTGGAGGCCGTGCTCTACCGCACCGTCCACGACGAGCCCGACCTCGGCCCCGAACTCCTGGCCGACCCCGAACTCACCGCCCTGCTGCGGACCTGCCTCGCCAAGCACCCCGACGTCCGCCCCACCGCCGCCGGACTTGACGAGGCCCTCACCGAGGACGCCCCGGGCGAAGGCACCGACTGGCTGCCCGACCCCGTCGTCGCCACCATCGCCGAACGGGCCGCCGCCCTGCTGGCCCTGCCCGGCATCGAGGAGACCGTCGCCGACCCGAAGGCCGCCCCCGCACCCGGCGGCACCGGCGCGGCGCCGTCCCGCAGGCGGATCCTCGGCCTCGCCGCCGGCGCCGTGCTCGCGGTCGGCGGCGGCACCGCCGCCTGGTGGGCCCTGCGCGAGGACGACGACCCCGAAGGCAGACCGGCAGCCGCTGCCCGGCCCTGGGTGATCGGCGTGCAGGCCGACCTCTCCGGGCCGCAGAAAGCCGCCGGACTCGCCCAGGAACGCGGGGTGCGGCTCGCCGTCGACGCCTTCAACGCCCGCAAGGACAAGCCGTTCTCGCTCACCGTCGTCACCGCCGACGACGCGGGCGCGGCCGACCGCGCCCCGGCCGCCGCCACCGGCCTCATCGCGAACCCGGACGTGCTCGCCGTCATCGGCCCGACCGGCAACGCCACGGTCACTCCCTGCCTGGAGCTGTACGGAGAGGCTGCGCTGCCGCTGCTCACCGTCTCGGCCCTGGCGAGCGCCTTCAGCGTCGCCGACCGCCGCAGCTTCTTCCAGCTCGGCCCCGTCTCCTTCGTCCAGGGCTCGGCCCTCAACAAGGCGCTGGCCCGCCAGCAGGGGATGACCAGGCTGGGCGTCCTGTGCGACCGGGACGGCGACGGAGAGGGCTGGCAGGCGATCCTGCACGCGAGCCGCACCATCGCCGGCTTCGTCCCCGGAGCCACCGTCTACCCGCGGGTCGTCCCGCGCGGCACCCGGGACCTGGCCCCGGTCGTCACCGACATGCTGGCGCACGGCGTCGACGCCTTCTTCTACTCCGGCACCCCGCAGGGCGCGGCCAGGACCGCCACCCTCCTCGCCGCCGCCGGCTACCGTGGGCACCGGACCGCCGACTACGTCTCCATGGGACCCGACTTCCTCGCCGCGGCGGGCCCGGCGGCCGAGGGCTGGCAGTTCGTCGCCCCGTACACCGGCCCCGACGCCCCGGAGACCGCCGAGCTGGCCCGCGCGCACCAGGCCGCCTACGGCACCGCACCGGACGTCTGGACGGCGGAGGCCTACGACGCGGCCGGCCTCGTCATCGACCGGCTCGTCACGGCGGCCCGCGGCGGCGGCCACCCGGCCCGCGCCGCACTGCTGACCGCCCTCGCCCAGAGCACCTTCCGTGGCCTGACCAGGGAGTACGCCTTCGGCGAGGACCGGATGGTGAAGGGCAACACCTACTTCCTCCACCGGGTGGAAGGCGGCCGGATCCGCTACGTGGGCCCGGCCGCCGACCCCGCGGCGGGATAGCGGCCCATGCGCCCCCTCCTCCCCGCCGATCCGGCCGCGATCGGCGGGAACCGGCTGCTGGGCCGCCTCGGCTCGGGCGGCATGGGCACCGTTTACCTGGGCCGTTCCCCCGAGGGCGTCCTCGTCGCCGTCAAGGTGATCCGCGCCGACCACGCGGCGGACCCCGCCTTCCGGACGCGGTTCCGCCGCGAGGCGCAGGCTGCCGGCGGGCTGACCGGACGCTGGGTCGTCCCGGTGATCGCCGCCGATCCCGAGGCCCGTGAACCGTGGCTGGCCACCCCGTTCGTCCCCGGTCCCTCACTGGCCGAAGCGGTGGGCGGGTACGGTCCGCTGCCCGCCCGGACCGTACGGATCCTGGGTACACGCCTCGCCGAGGCCCTGACCGAGGTGCACACGGCCGGGCTGATCCACCGCGACGTCAAGCCCGGCAACGTCCTGCTGGCACCCGACGGGCCGCGCCTGATCGACTTCGGGATCGCGCGGGCGGCCGGCGCGACCACGCTCACGGCCGTGGACGCCGTCGTCGGCACCCCCGGCTACCTGGCCCCCGAGCTGGCCCGCGCGGGCGGCCCGCTCGCCGGCCCGGCCAGCGACGTGTTCTCCCTCGGCTGCGTGCTGGCGTACGCGGCGACCGGAAGCGGCCCGTTCGGCGGCGGGCACGCGGCCGCGGTGGTCTTCCGTACCGTCCACGAGGAGCCGGAACTCGGCTCGCTGCCCCCGGAGTTGCGGGAGGCGGTCGGCGGCTGCCTGGCGAAGGAACCGGCCGGCCGGCCGACCCTCGCCGAGCTCGCCGCCCTCCTCGGGTCCGACCCGGCCACGGCGGGTTCCGCGGCGACCGCGGACTGGCTGCCCGCCCCCCTGCCGAGGATCATCGCCGAACGCTCCACCCGGGCCCTGGACCTGCCCGCGCCCGAACCGACCCGCATCGACGCTCCGGCGCCCGCCCGCCCCTTCACCCGCCGACGGCTGCTCGCGGCCGGCGGAGCCCTGGTCGCCGCCGCCGCGCCGATCGCCTGGGTCACCACCCGGGGGTCGGGCGGCCGCGGGGCACCGCCCGGCGGCACCGCCCGGGACCTGCCGGTCCTGACCCTCGGTCTGCAGGCCGACCTGACCGGTCCCGGCCGGGCGACCGGCCAGGCGCACGAGCGCGGCATGCGGCTGGCCGTGGACCGGCACAACGCCCGGGCCGACGCCGCCTTCCGGCTGGCCCTGCGCGTCGCCGACGACGGCGGTGACGCGCAGCGCGCCGCACAGGCCGTCAAGGAGCTGGCCGCCGATCCGGCCGTGCTCGCCCTCGTCGGCCCCACCTGGGACGCGGCCCTGCCGGAGCTGGCCGGCGCCTGCCTCGCCGCGGACCTCGCCCTGGTGCTCGTGTCGGTGAACAGCCCGGAGAACGCCACGACGCTCTGGCGCACGGTGTGCGCCACCCGCCCGAGCGACGAGGGCCTCGGCCTCCCGGCCCTGCACTACCTTTCCCAGGTGCGGATCTCGCGCCGCACGGCGGTCGTGGAGGACGCCGAGGGATCACCGCCGTGGCAGGTCACCAGGGTGTTCCAGCAGAGCCCCCCGGCACGGGGCACGGTGAGCGTCCACCGCGTCCCCGAGGGCGCCCCCGACTTCGCGGACACCGTACGCGCCCTGACCGAGGCCCGCGCCGAGGGCGTGGTGTACGTCGGCGCCTCGCCGCGGCGCGCCGCCGAACTGGCCCGCGCGCTGACCGACGCCGGCTTCCCGGGACCGCGCGTCGGCCTCCAGCACGCCATGGAACCGACGTTCCTCACCGCGGCCGGCCCGGCGGCCGAGGGCTGGGTGTTCAGCACCCTCTACACCGACCCCCTGGCCACGCAGGCCGCCGCGGAATTCGTCGCGGCCCACCGGAGCGCGTACGGTGAACCGCCCGCCCGCTGGGCCACCGAGGCGTACGACGCGGTGGGCCTGCTGGCCACCGCCCTGACCGGGCTGGAGGGGGAGGGGCGCGACCGGGCGGGACTCTCCCGCCGGATCTTCCGCACGACCTACCAGGGCCTCGCCAAGACCGTCGCCTTCGACTCGGGGACCCATGCCCTGTCCGGAGACTCCCTCGCCCACCTCTACCAGAGCGAGAAGGGAGCGTTCCGGTACCTGGGCCACTACGCGGACGTGGCGCGCGCCCGTCCGTGAGCGGCCTACTCGAACCGTGACACGTCCCCGGCGCCCCGGCGCACGATCTCGACGTCACCGCCGGAGAAGTCGATCACCGTGGTCGGTTCGGTGCCGCAGTCACCCGAATCCAGGACGGCGTCCACTTCGTGGTCGAGCCGCTCCTTGATCTCCCAGCCCTGCGTCATCGGCTCCGCCTCGTCCGGCAGCAGCAGCGTGCTGGACAGCAGCGGCTCGCCCAGCTCCGCGAGCAGGGCCTGGGTGACCACGTGGTCGGGGATCCGGACGCCCACGGTCTTCTTCTTCGGGTGCAGCAGCTGGCGCGGCACCTCCGAGGTCGCCGGCAGGATGAAGGTGTAACTCCCGGGCGTGGCCGCCTTGATGGCCCGGAACACGTTGTTGTCGATCTGCACGAACTGCCCCAGCTGGGCGAAGTTCTGGCACACCAGGGTGAAGTGGTGACGGTCGTCGAGGTTGCGGATCGAGCGGATCCGGCCGATGCCGTCCCGGTTGCCCAGCTGGCATCCCAGCGCGAAGCAGGAGTCCGTGGGGTACGCGACGAGCTTGCCCGAGCGGATCATGTCGACCACGTTGTCGATGGTGCGCCGCTGGGGGTTCTCGGGGTGCACGTCGAAGTATTTCGCCATTCGCCGAGCCTACGCCGTCCCGGCGGGGCCCGGTCACGGCCGCTCGGGACGCTTCCCGGCGGTTTCGGGGGGACGATGAGAGGTAACCGTGCGCCTCGGACCGGCCCGGACCGCCCCGGACAGGGGCCGGAGCGGCCCGGGGCGGGTGGCCGCGGGGCCGACGGTGCCGGAAGGGAGCATCGCCGATGGGTGCGATCGACGGGTCGGGGGGCAACGGGAGGCGGCCCGCCGCGGCCGGGCTCGCCCCGCCGAGCGGGCTGCTCGACGTACTGAACGTGGCCGCCGTCGTCCTCGACGCCGAAGGCCGGGTCGCCCTGTGGAGCCCGCAGGCCGAGCAGCTGTTCGGCTGGACCGCGGCCGAGGCCCTGGGCCGGCCCGCGGCACGGCTGCTCGCCGCGCCCCAGCACGTGGGCCTGGTGTCGGAGCTGTTCGCCCGCGTCATGGGCGGCGCCGGTGACTGGGCGGGCGCCTTCCCCGTACGGCACAAGGACGGCAGCACCCGCCTGGTGGAGTTCCGCAACATGCGGCTGCTCGACGAACGCGGCGACCTCTACGCCCTGGGCATCGCCACCGACCGCACCACACTGCGGCAGCTGGAACGCGACCTCGCCCTGTCCGCCCGCCTGGTGGCCCAGTCCCCGATCGGCCTCGCGGTCCTGGACACCGAGCTGCGCTACGTCCTGGTCAACCCCACGCTGGAGCGGATCAACGGGCTGCCCGCCTCCGAGCACATCGGCCGCGGCGTCCGGGAGGCGCTGTCCTTCCTCGACGACACCGAAGCCGCCGAATCGGCGATGCGGCAGGTCCTGGCCACCGGAACGCCGCTGCTGGAGCAGTTCACGGCCGGCCGCACCCACGGCGGTCACCGCGCCGAACACGCCTGGTCGGTGTCCTACTACCGGCTGGAGGACGCCACCGGCCGGGTCCTGGGCCTGGCCACGTCCGTCGTGGACGTCACCCAGAGTCACCAGGCGGCCCTGGAGATCGCCCGCAGCCGCCGCCGCCTCGCCCTGATCGCCGACGCCACCGTCCGCATCGGCACCACCCTCGACCTCGACCAGACCGCACGCGAGCTCGCCGACGTCGTCGTGCCCGAGCTCGCGGACATCGCCGCCGTCGACATCCTCGACTCGGTCCTCGAAGGCCGGCCCACCCTCAGGTCCTCGGCCCACGAGCCCGCGGTGTTCCGCGCCCTCGCCGTCGCCGCCGCCTACCCGAGCGAAGCCGTCCGCGCCGCGGACCCCCCGGGCGACATCGCCCGCTACGCCGCCGACCGGCTGGTCACCCAGTCCGTGACCACCGGCCACCCCGTCCTCGTCGCCCATGTGCAGGCCCGCGACATCTCCCGGATCGCCCGCGACAGCAATGCCGCCTCCCTCCTGAGCCGCGCCGGGCTGCGCTCCTACCTCGCCGTGCCGCTCATCGCGCGCGGCGAGGTGCTCGGCGCCCTCGACCTCAAACGCACCCGCAACCCCCTGCCCTTCAACGACGACGACATCGTGCTGGCCGGCGAACTGGCCGCGCGCGCCGCCGTCTGCATCGACAACGCCCGCTGGTACCGCAACGCGCACCACACCGCCCTCGCGCTCCAGCACCACCTGCTGCCCCACCATCCGCCGCCGACCCCCGGCCTGGAGGTCGCCTCCCGCTACCGCCCGGCGGCCGCCAGCAGCGAGATCGGCGGCGACTGGTTCGACGCCATCGCGGGACCGGACGACACCACCGTCCTCGTCATCGGAGACGTCATGGGCAGCGGGATCAACGCCGCGGCCAGCATGGGACAGTTGCGCACCGCGACCCGCACCCTCGCCGAACTCGCCCTCGACCCGCCCCAGGTGCTCCAGCAGCTGGACCGCACCACCGCCGCCCTCGAAGAGACCATCGCCACCTGCGTGTACGTCGTCCACGACCCGCACCGCGCGCAGTGCCGCATCGCCGTCGCCGGCCACCTGCCTCCCGTGCTCATCCGCTCCGGCCGGGCACCCCGGCTGCTCGACCTGCCCACCGGCGCACCCCTGGGCGTGGGCGGCATCCCCTTCGAGGCCACCACGGTAGCCATGGCGCCGGGGGACCAACTGGTCCTCTACACCGACGGCTTGGTGGAGACCCGGAACCAGCCCATCGACGAGCGGCTCGACCTCCTCCTGGAGCTGCTCGCCGACACCGGGCGCCCACTGGAGGAGACCTGCGACCGGCTCCTGGACTCCCTGCGCCGCCCCGACGACCACGACGACGTCGCCCTGGTCATCGCCCGCGCCCGCTCCCTGACACCGGACGACGGCTCGCCTCGCGGCCCCACCGGTACGGGCCTACGCTGACCGTGCATGCCCTGCCCTGGTCCCCGTACCGCAGGAGGCATTGGTGAACAGGACGCATTCACGGCTCCGCCGGGCCTGCGCGGCCACCGCCGCGGCGGGCCTCCTCCTCACCGGGGCCGTCACGGCCACCGCGTACGGGGCGGCGCCGACCCCCGGACCGTCCGCCCCCGCCACACCCTCCCCGGACACGGGCGGGGAGTTCAAGCAGCTCACCCCGGCCGTCGCGCGCCAACTGGACGCGGCGGTCCGGCAGGTCATGCGCGAGGCCGGGGTGCCCGGCGTGATCGTGGGCCTGTGGGCACCGGGCAAGGGCAGCTACGTCAAGGCCTTCGGCGTCGCCGACAAGGCGACGGGCGCGCCCATGCGGACCGACTTCAACACGCGCATCGGCAGCCAGACCAAGACGTTCACGGTGACGGCCCTCCTCCAGCTGGTCGACCAGGGCAGGGTCGGCCTCGACGACCCCATCGGCGACTATGTCTCCGGGGTGCCGAACGGCGACCGCATCACGCTGCGCGAACTGGCCGGCATGCGCAGCGGGCTGTTCAACTACAGCGAGGACCCGGCCTTCGACAAGGCGTTCACCACCGACCCCGACCGCCGTTTCACCCCGCAGGAGTTGCTCGGCTACTCCTTCACGCACCCGGTGCAGTTCGCGCCGAACGCGCAGTTCCAGTACTCGAACACCAACCTGGTCCTGCTCGGCCTCGTGATCGAGAAGGTCACCGGCCGGCCGCTCGCCGAGGTCATCGACAAGGACGTGGTGGCGCGGGCCGGACTGGACCGCACCTTCTTCCCGACCGGCGCGGAGTTCCCCCAGCCGCACGCGCAGGGCTACACCGACCAGACCGCCACCGGCAAGGTCGAGGTGGCGACCGACTGGGACCCGTCCTGGGCCTGGGCGGCCGGGGCGATGATCTCGGACCTGCAGAACCTGCGCAGCTGGGCACGCACCCTCGCCACCGGCACGCTGCTGACGCCCGCCACCCAGGCCCAGCGCCTGAAGACCACCTCGGTCGGCATCCCCGGCGCCGGCTACGGCCTGGGCCTCTTCAACGTCCAGGGCTGGATCGGCCACAACGGCTCGCTCCCGGGCTACGAGAGCCTCGGCGTCTACCTCCCCCAGGCACAGGCGACCATGGTCGTCATCCTGAACACCGACATCCTGCACGACGGCCAGGAACCCAGCACGCTCTTCGGCGAGGCGATCACCAGCATCGTGAGCCCCGGCCACGTGTACCCCGGCCACAAGCCGTCCGAGCCGAAGAAGACGGGCTGACCTGGTCGGACGGTCCGACTGCTAGGGTCCGTAGCATGCCCGAGCTCATCGCCCCCACCCCCCGCCTGCACGGCTCCTGGTCGGCCGCGCAGGAGGAATGGGGGCCCGACGCCCACATGGACGGCGCGGGCCTGGGCTCCGACGACGACGTCGACAGCCCGGAGGGCTTCGCCGCCTGGACGCGGAAGCTGCGCCGCCACGCGGACCGCTCGGTGCCCGTCGACCACGGCCGTGTCCACGCGACGTACTGGTGGATCGCGGAGGGCGACACCTACCTGGGCGCCATAGACCTGCGCCACTACCTCAACGGCTTCCTCCTCGACGCCGGCGGCCACATCGGCTACGGCATCCGCCCCTCGGCGCGCAGGCGCGGCCTGGCGGGCTGGGCCCTGACCCAGGTCCTCCACGAGGCCCGGGTCATGGGCATGGACCGGGTCCTGCTGACCTGCGACCCCGGCAACGAAGGGTCCGTCCGCACCATCGAGCGCGCCGGCGGCGTCCTGGAGGACGTGCGCGACACCCTCATCGGGCCCAAGCGGCGCTACTGGATCACCCTCTGACGGGGCCTGCGGATCCGCCCGCCCGGCGGTGCTCCGGATGATTGCGGCCGGCGCGCCCGTCGCACTAGTGTCGCGTTCATGTCCAAGGCCGAGATCGACAGGGTGACCGCCGAGTTCTTCGGATGCTTCGACAACCGGGGCGACAAGGCCGCCGACGTGGACCGGATCCCCACGCTCGCGCTGCCCGGCGCGGTGATCGTCATGACCGGCCCGAAGTACACGGCCTACACCGTGGACGAGTTCGTCGAACCCCGCCGGGAACTCCTCTCCGGCGGCCGGCTGGTGGAGTTCTCCGAGTGGGAGACCTCCGAACGCACCGAGATCGAGGGCGACATCGCCTCCCGGTTCGGCGAGTACCGCAAGTCGGGGGTCCTGGACGGCGAACCGTTCGAGGGCGGCGGCACCAAGACCATCCAGTTCGTGCGCACCCCCGAAGGCTGGCGGATCGCGGCGTTCTCCTGGTACGACCGGCCCTGACCCGGCGGCCTCCCCGCCCCGCCCTCCTCGGGGCCGCCGCGTCCGTCGCACCGGAGCTCGACCGTGCCGAGCCGGTCCGCGACGCCGAAGACCCGGGCCGGGCCGGGAAACCGGTTGACCGAGCCGCCGCCGACGGGTCGGATGGCCCTCGTGAGCACTGCACGGATGCACCCCGGTCAGTACCCCGTCGACGAAGGCCTCGTACGGCGGTTGCTCGCCGGACAGTTCCCCCGGTGGGCGGGGATGGAGGTGGAGAGGTTCCCGTCCGGCGGCACGGTCAACGCCATCTACCGGCTCGGCGAGGGCATGGTCGTCCGGCTGCCCCTGTACGAGGGCGGGGCCCAGGACGTGGCGACGGAGGGGTACTGGCTGCCCCGCCTCGCCGACCGGCTGCCGACGGCCGTCCCGCAGGTGCTGGGGGAGGGCGGGCCCGGCGAGGGCTACCCCTGGCGGTGGTCGGTCCACCGGTGGCTGCCGGGGGAGAACCCGGAGCCGGGCACGCTGGACGGGTCCGTCGCCGCGGCCCTCGCACGGGACCTGGCCGCCTTCGTCGTGGCGATGCGGGGCATCACCCTGCCGGGGGCGCCACGGGCCCACCGCGGCGGGCCGCCGGCCCTGCTGGACGGGCCGACCCGGGCGGCGATCGCGGACCTGCGGCTGATCCCGGAGGAAGGAGTGGACTGCGACGCCCTGACGGCCGTGTGGGAGGACGCGCTGCGGGCCCCCGAGTGGGACGGACCGCCGGTGTGGGTGCACGGCGACCTCATGCCGAGCAACGTCCTGGTGGACGGCGGCCGGCTGACCGCGGTCATCGACTTCGGGTGCACGGGGGTGGGGGACCCGGCCTGCGACCTGTTCCCGGCGTGGAACCTGCTGCCCGCCGCCGCCCGAGGGGTGTTCCGCGACGCGCTCGGCGTGGACGACGCGACCTGGATCCGCGGCCGTGGACGCTCGCTCTCGCAGGCCGTGATCGCGCTGCCCTACTACCGGACGACGAATCCGGTGATGGCACGCAACGCCCGGCACGTGATCCGCGAGCTGCTGGCGGAGGACTGACCCGGCCCGACGGCCCGTGCCGTCGGGGTCAGGCCGAGCCCCGGAGGCGGTCGCGCTGGAGTTGGCGGGCGACGGCGCGGCGGACCGACGCCGGGGGTGACCCGACGGCGGCCGGCTCGGAGTCGACGTCCATGGCGCGGCTGATCTCGTCGTACGCCGCCCGGCAGGCTGCGGGCAGCGCGGATGCCCCCCGCCGCAGATCCTCTTCGAGGAGGCGGCGTAGCTCGTCGGTGCTCTCCGGAGTGAACTGCCTGCGCCCTCTGGCGAGGGCACCCACGAAGCGCGTGCAGCGTGCGGCGTCCAGGGTGTCGGCGACCTCCTCCGCCAGCGCCCACAGGCGTCCTTGCAGCCATGCGGTGTCGCGCTGGTCGAGAGCGAGCCCGAGGGGCGACGCCGGTTCGTCGGAGGTGAAACGCGTGACCTGCTTGGACACGGCCGGCTGGCTCATGCCCGTGATCCGGGCGATCGTGTCCTGGGTCCAGCCGAAGCCGGTGAACAGCCGGATCATCTCGGCGCGCAGCCTGCGCATCTCCTCGCCGGCGCGGATCACCTCGTTCATGCCGGCGAGCATCCGCGTCGCCTGCTCCTCGGTCAGTGCACCGGGCGCGTGCACGCGGTGTCCCGTCTCGCCGTCATCTCTCACCTCTCGGTTATACACCGGGGAACCCCCTCGCCATAACCAGGTTGTACAACCTGGTTATAGCTGCCAGGATCCGCGGCATGGCCCCCTTCACGTTCACCGCGCCCGACGGAACCCTCCTCGCCTGCCGTACCCATGGCAACGGCCGGCCGGTCCTGTGCATCCCCGGCGGACCCGCGGACTCCGCCTACCTCGGCGACCTCGGCGGCCTCTCCGCCCACCGCCGTCTGGTCGTCCTCGACCTGCGGGGCACCGGCCGCTCCGCGGTGCCGCACGACACCTCGTCCTACCGCAGTGACCGCCTCGTCGACGACATCGAAGCCCTGCGCGAACATCTGGGCCTGGACCGGATCGACCTGCTCGCCCACTCCGCCGGGGCCAATCCCGCCACGCAGTACGCGGCCCGGTACCCGCACCGCATCGGCAGGCTCGCCCTGATCACGCCCGGTACCCGGGCCGTCGGTACCGTGGTCACGGGGGACACCCGGCGGGAACTCGCCCGGCTGCGCGCGCTAGAGCCGTGGTTCCCGGCGGCGTTCGCCGCGCTGGAGGAGCTCATCGCGGGCGCCCACGGCGACCGCGACGCCATCGCCCCCTTCTTCTACGGCCGTTGGGACGCCGAGGCGCGGCGTCACCACGCGGAGGGCCGGCCGGACAATCCGGCGGCCGTCGCCCACTTCGCAGCCGAGGGCGCCTTCGATCCGGAGGCCACCCGCGCCGGTCTCGCCGCCCTCCGGGCCCCCACCCTCCTGCTCGCCGGGGAGTTCGACCTCAACAGCCCGCCCCGCGCGGTCACCGCGTGCGCCGAGCTGTTCCCCGACGCCACCCTCGTCGTGCAGCCGGGAGCCGGTCACTACCCGTGGCTGGACGACCCCGGCCGGTTCGTGGCGGCCACCGCGGCCTTCCTGGGGTGACGCGCCACGGGCCCCGCGGCCGACAGGTCGTCGCCCGAACGCCGCCGCCCGTGCGCCCCCCGTGCGCACGGCGACGACCCCGGCCGGATTCCCCCCGGCCGGGGCCGTCCTCAGCGTCCGGACGCGCCGCCGCGCGCCGGTGGCGCTACCAGAGGACGGGGAGCCGCTCCGGCAGGCGCTTCATGAACCGGGTGCGCCAGACGAGCTGGTCGAACGGCACGGCCAGCTGCAGGTTGGGCATCTTCTCCAGCAGCACCTCGATGGCGATCTCCGTGTGCCGCTTGCCGAGCGCGGTGGCCGGGCAGTAGTGCGGCCCGCCGCCGAAGGAGAGGTGCGTACCGGCGTTCGCGCGGTCGATGTCGAAGACGTGCGGGTCGGAGTAGACGGCCGGGTCGGTGTTGGCCGCCTCGACCAGGACGAGCAGCAGCTCGCCCTTCTTGACCTCCACGTCGCCGAGGGTGACGTCCTCCAGCGCCAGCCGCGGCAGTCCGTCGGCGATCGACAGGTTGACGCGCAGCAGTTCGTCCACGGCGGACGGGATCTTCTCCGGGGCCTTGCGCAGCTGCTCCCACACGTCCGGGTTCTGCAGGAGCGAGACGATCGCCATGGTCAGGAAGCCCATGGTCGAGATGACCCCGGCGCCGAACAGGGTGACGCCGACGGTCGCCAGCATCTCGTCCGTCAGGTGCGCGTATTCGGGGTCCTCGCGCAGCGCGGCGAGTTCGGCCATCAGCCCGACGGTCGCCGGGTCGTCGAGGCGCTCCACCATGTAGGCCATGTCGCGGTCCCAGTTGAGCTTGGCGCCCGTGACCGGGCAGGCCGAGTTCATGAACGCGATGTCCAGGCTGGCGGCCAGGCGCGGGGCGTCGGACTCCGGGATGCCGAGGATGCGGCAGTGGAGGTTCTCCGCGTACGGGTTGGTGAAGGCACCGCGCAGGTCCACCGGCGCGCCACTGCGCAGGATGCCGTCGACGAGGGTGTTCGCCTGGTCGCGCATCCAGCCCGTGAGGTTGTCGGTCTTCGGGTTGATCGCCTTGAGCACGGCCTTGCGCAGGCCGGCGCCGGTGATGTTGCCCATGTTGTTGACGACCTCGGGCGGGATCGTGAGCGCGTACTGGCGCGGTGCCCCCGGGGCGGAGGTGTCCTTCAGGCTGAAGCGCGGGTCTTCGAGGACCTGCTTGCACAGCGAATAGGACGAGACGAGCCACGCCTCGTCACCGGCTATCGTGCGGACGCGCTTGACCGGCTCGTCCCGCAACTGCGCGACCTCGGGCGGGAGTCGGTCGCCGCGCGCGGAGAACGGGAAATCGAGGAGGGTGTCAGCGGTCATCGGAGTCTCCTTCGGCGGGGGTGATGATGGCGTGGCCCTGGTTGCGTGAGGCGCGAAGCCCCGAGCCGCGCGAGTAGAGCAGTTCCGCCATGGGCAGGAGCTGGTGGTAGCAGTTGAGGGAGGACGGCACGCCCAGGATGGCGGGCGTGTCCAGGAACAGCGGCGCCTCGGCGCAGACGTATTCCAGGCAGACCTCGCGCTGGCGGGTCGTGGCGGCCTTCCCGCCCAGCACCTTCGAGGAAAGGAAGGCGTCGACGAGGGAGTTGCAGGTCTCGCGGAACTCCGGGTCGATGTCGAGCAGGTTGTTCAGGTGGTTGTGGAGCGTCCGGTACGCCGGGATGTCGGTGAGGGAGGACATCGGGCGGGCCCGGAGGCGGACGCCGGTGGGGTCGGCCTCCGCGGCGGCGTTGTTGACCTTGGCGCGGACACCGCGGAGGTTCTTCACCGCCTTGCGGCGCGCTTCGTCCTCGCCGTATCCGAGGGCCTCGTACATCTCGGCGACGTGCATGTCGGTGTAAATGAGGTCGACCTGCGCGAAGTTGCGCATGCCCCACTGGGCGAGGTCGTTGACCCGCTGGGCCGAGAAGTAGCTGTTGCCCGGCGAGATGCCTATGACGGCGTGATCACCTTCGGTGTGGATCACCTGGCAGTGCGGGGTGTACGGACGGACTGTGAAGACTTCGGTTGCTGTCGTCAACAGGGGTCGGGTCCTTTGCGCCGCAAGTCCCGTGGGGCCCTGTGCCCCGGGTGTGGCGGCGACGTGATGGAAGGTACCCGAACTCTGAGCGACGTTCCATGTCTTCTGGGTAGTAACTCATCTGGCGGACAGAGCAGTTGACCTGGGCATCTTTCGCCGGTCCGGAGGCGGGTCCCGACCCCGCCCACCTGCTGCTCGTCCGGTCCGGGGGTGCGCGCGCCCCGAGGGACGGATCCGTTCCGTTCCGTACCGTGAGGGTTCATCAGGACGTCACACGCCGCACGCGTACCGCATCATGGTGCCCCCCCCCGCACACTCGACGAGACCCCCGGAGGCCGCCAGTGGACCGACCGTCGCGCCGCGCCGTGCTGGGCGCCGGGCTCGCGGCCGGGATCGGCGCCCTCGCGGCGTCGCTCGGCGGCTGCTCGGGGGACTTCGGCCCCGTACGGCGGCTACGGCTCGCGACGGGACCCGAGGGCGGCCCGTACAACGCCTTCGGCAAGGCCCTGGCGACGGCCGTCGGCGCGAGCGACCTGCCGCTGGAGATCGTCCCCGTGAGCACCGCGGCGAGCGTGAACAACCTGCGGGGCCTCGACGAGGGCTCCGCGGAGCTGGCCCTGGCCATGGCGGACTCCGCCGAGGACGCGGTGCTCGGGCGCGACAGCTTCGCCAGGCCCGCCGCCGTGACGGCACTGGCCCGCGTCTACGTCAACTACACCCACCTCGTCGTCCCGGCCGACGGCCCGGTCCGCACCGTGGCCGACCTCGCCGGACGCCCCGTCGCGGCCGGTGCGACGGGATCGGGCGTACGGGTGGTCGCCCAGCGGGTCCTGCGGGCGGCCGGGCCGGCCGACGAACGGCCCCTCGGCCTGGCCGCGTCGGTGACCGCCCTGCGCGAGGGCACGGTCGACGCACTGTTCTGGTCCGGCGGCGTCCCCACCCCGGCCCTGGCCGCGCTGGCCCGCGAACTCCCCCTGCGGTTCCTGCCGCTGGACGCCTACGTGGCCCCGCTGCGCGAGCGCCACGCCCCCGTCTACACCGCGGTGACCCTGCCCGCCGGGGTCTACGGACTGCGGGAGCCGGTGGGCACCATCGGTGTCGGCAACTACCTGCTGGCCCGCACCGATGTCGAGCCGGACGTCGTACGGGGCCTGCTGCGGGTCGTCTTCGGCCAGTGGCGCGACCTCCTGCGCGAGGTGACGGCCGGCGCCCGCCTGGAGCCCCGCTTCGCCATCTCGACGGGCCGGGTCCCCCTCCACCCGGGCGCGTCCGCGTACTACCGCTCGGTGTACGGCTGACCGCCCGCCGGCGGCAGGCGGAAGTGTGCCGTCAGGCCGTGGGGAGTGGTGGCGCTGAGGTCGAGGGTGCCGCCGCTGATGCGGGCGATCTCGTCGGCGATGGCCAGGCCCAGACCGCTGCCGGGGACGTTCTGGTGGTCCGGGGAGCGGGTGAAGCGTCGCAGCAGCATGCCGAGCTGCTCCTGCGGGACGCCCGGGCCGTTGTCCGCGACGCGCACGACCGCGCCGCCGTCCGGCCGGCGCGAGACGCCGACCTCGACCCGGCCACCGCGCGGCACGAACTTGACCGCGTTGTCGAGGAGCGCGTCCAGGATCCGGCCGGCGGCGTCGGGCAGGGCGTCGGCCCACAGGCCCTCCGGGAGGCCGTCCGCCGTCAGGTGCAGGCCCGCGGCACCGAAGACCGGGGCCCAGGCCGTCACCCGGTCCCGCACCGACCGTGACACGTCCTGGCGGGTCAGTTCGGCCGGGCCGGATTCCACGCGGGCCAGGGCCAGCAGCCCGTCGAGCAGTTCCTCCAGCCGTTCCGCCTCGTCCAGGGCGCGGGCGTGCTCGGCGAGGCCGGGCCCGGGGGTGACGTGCGGCTCGACGTTCTCCAGCTGCAGCACCAGGGTGGCCAGCGGATTGCGCAGCTGGTGGGAGGCGTCGGCGACGAAGTCGCGCTGGCGGCCGATGGAGTCGGCCACGGCCTCCGCCATGGTGTTGAAGTGCTGCCGCAGCCGGCGCAGTTCGGGCGGACCGGTGTCCGAGCCGGCCCGGGCCCGGAGGCTGCCCGCGGCCAGCCGTTCCACGGCCCGGTCCAGGTCGAGCACCGGACGCATCAGCCAGCGGGCGATCCCCGCAGCGACCAGGGCGGCCGCCGCGAAGGAGGCGAGCGCCCCGGCGGCGACGAGCGCCCAGCGGACCGTGACGTCCCGGCGTGCGGCGCCGGTGGGGACCGCCAGCAGCACCGCCCCGCTGACCCGCTCGTCGCGGCCCACCGGCTCGGCGAGCACGACACTGCCCGGCCCCCAGGGCCGCAGGGTCGGCAGCCGGTCGGTGGAGCGGCCGGTGAGGGCGCGCCCGCGGGCCTCGGCCGCCCCCGCGCCGGGAGCGGGACCGGCGCGCAGCAGCGTCGCGCCCGCCGTGTCGACGACGACCACGCCGGCCCCGTACAGGTCGGCGTACCGGCCGATCTCGGCCGCCAGTTCGGCCCGGTCGGCATCGGTGCGCATGCGCTCCGCGAGATCGGCGAAGCGCACCGCCTCCGAGCGCCGCTGCAGCAGCAGGTGCTCGGTCCGCCCGCGCGCGTACCCCTCGGCCAGGGGGAGGCAGAGCAGGAGCGCCGCGACGCCCATCAGGACGGTCAGTACGGCGAGGAGCCTGCGCCTCACCGGTCCCCGCCGAGCTGGTAGCCGTACCCGCGCACGGTGCGCACCAGCCCGGAGCGGCCCGTCTTGGCACGGATGCCCGCCACGTGGACGTCCAGCGAGCGTGACGCGGCGAGGAAGGCGTCGCCCCAGATCCGGTCCAGGATCTCCTCGCGGGAGTGCACCTCGTCCGGCCGGGCGGCCAGAAAGGCGAGGACGTCGAACTCCCTCCGGGTCAGCCGGACTTCGGCACCCGCGACGGTGACCGTACGGGCGGCGGGGTCCACCTCCACGTCACCGCGGCGCACCGCCGCCGCGCCCGGAGCGGGGCGGTCGGCGTGTGCGTCCGTACGCCGCCGTACGCTGTCGATACGGGCCATCAGCTCGGCCATCCGGAACGGTTTGACGACGTAGTCGTCGGCGCCCGCCCGCAGCCCCTGCACGATGTCGCGTTCCTCGCAGCGCGCCGTGACCACGATCAGCGGCGCACCGCACACGGTCCGCAGCCGGCGCAACAGCTCTATCCCGTCCAGGTCGGGCAGCCCCAGGTCGAGCAGCACGAACTCCGCCTCGCGGGTGTGGCGCAGCGCGTCCAGGGCCCGCGCGACCCGGCGGACGGTGTGCCCCCGCTGGGCGAGGGCGGTGCCGAGCGCCTGGGCCATCCGGTCGTCGTCCTCGACGAGGAGCGCGTGCATGGGGTGCCTCCTCGCGGCGGGGCGTGCGGCCCGCGCGACCGCCGCCCCAGGCTACCGTCGGCGTTCAGCGGGAGGCTTCGGCGGGAGCCGCTGCCGATTTCCCCCGGTCGGCGTCGCGGTCCGAGCCCGCGCCGCCACCCTCGTCGGCGTCGGCCTCCGCGCGGCTGAGGGCGGCGTGGCGGGTGTCCGGCATCAGGACGTAGGTCACGAGGGAGACCAGCGCGCAGCCGGAGACGTACCAGAAGAACATGGACTCGTGACCACTGTTCTTGAACCAGAGCGCCACGTACTCGGCCGTCCCGCCGAAGAGGGCGTTGGCGAGGGCGTACGGCAGGGCCACGCCCAGGGCGCGCACCCTGGTGGGGAACAGTTCGGCCTTGACCGCGGCGTTGATGGACGTGTAGCCGGTGATGATCACCAGGGCGAGCAGCGACAGGCCGAGGGTGGACCAGTACGAGGACGCCGAACCCAGGGCGGTCATGATCGGGTACGTGCCGACGGTGCAGCCCACCGCGAAGGTGATCAGCAGCGGCCGGCGGCCGATCCGGTCGGACAGCATGCCGGCGAAGGGCTGGAGCACGGCGAAGAGGGTCAGTGCGGTGAAGCTGACCAGGGTGGCCGTCGTCTTCGGCATGCCCGCGCTGCCGACCAGGTACTTGGTCAGGTAGGTGGTGTAGGTGTAGTAGGCCACGGTGCCGCCGAGGGTCAGGGCCATGACCAGACCGGCCTGCCGCCGGTACTGCCAGAGGGCCTTGAGCGTGCCGCGCGCGCTGTCGTCGTGCGCGTCCTCTCCGGACGCCGCCTCCTCCTGGAAGGCGTCGGTCTCCTGGAGCCGGCGTCGCAGCCAGAAGACGACCACCGCGAACAGCGCCCCGAGCACGAAGGGGATCCGCCATCCCCAGCTCTCCAGCTGCGCCGTGGTGAGGGTGTGCTGCATCGTGATCAGGATGCCGAGGCCCAGCAACTGGCCGCAGGTCATGGAGACGTACTGGAAGGACGAGCCGAGCCCGCGGCGGTCGCGGGCCGAGGCCTCGGTCAGGTAGGTGGCGCTGGCGGCGTACTCGCCGCCGATGCTCATCCCCTGGAGCAGGCGGGCCAGCAGCAGCACCAGCGCGCCGAAGTAGCCGGCCTGGCCGTAGGTCGGGGCGACGGCGATCAGCAGCGCCGCGACGGACATCATCGTGACGGTGAGCGTGAGCGCACTCTTGCGGCCGTGCCGGTCGGCGGCGCGGCCGAGGATCCAGCCGCCCACGGGACGCATCAGGAAGCCGACGGCGAAGATCCCCGCGGTGTTCATCAGCTGCGTGGTCGGGTTGTCGCCGGGGAAGAAGGAGTCGGCGAAGTAGATGGCGAAGCTGGCGTAGACGAACCAGTCGTACCACTCGACGAGGTTGCCGAGCGAGCCGCCGACCAGCGCGAGACGGCGCTTCCCGCGCTCGTCCACGGGCGGCGGGGCCGGGGTGCGTCCGGGCGGGGATCCTGGGGCGACGGAGGACCGGGACATGGCGGCTCCAGAGAGAAGTCCCTGAGGGGAGAGGGGAGAACGGCCCCGACGGCGGGGGAGTGCCCAGAGCATGCGGCCCGCGTGGGACCCGGACAACCTCCGCCGCGCAGATCTAACGTTCCGTTAAGAGATGGTCTCGATCTGGTGGATGACCCCAATGAACTGATCAACGTCGACGACCCCGCATGGCCGATCCTTCTTCAGGAGCCGGCCGGCACCGACGTACCAGTTGAGGTGCTGCTCGGTGACGCCGCCTGCGGGGCCTGTGTTCCGCTCGACGTCGATGTCGAGCGCGTCCGCGGTCACGCCGGGGACATCGAAGGCCACTGGGCCCTCAGCTGATGCGCCATCCAGTCCGGCTCGCGCAAGCGGGCAGTGCGCATCAGCATCCTGTACAGCTCCAGCGGGTTCGAACGGCTGCTGCCGATGTGCTGCACAACCACGTGTAACATGTCATCCAATGGATGACCGAAGTACCGTCGTCAACCTGATGACAATTGGGGGAGGTGCCCGTGACCGCAGACCACCAACCACTCGCGCCCGGCACCGGGGCCCACAGTCCCGCGTCCTTCATGGCCGCCTCGGCAGCCCTGGCCGCCATGGACGAGGTCCTGCGCGGTGCCCAGAACGACATGCCCGACACCGCCGGGCCCGCCCCCGAGCAGGCTCTGGCCTCCCTGATGCTGCTGCGGCAGGTGCGAGAGCAGCTCGCCGGCTGGGAGACCGGTCTGATCGAAACCGCTCGCGACGCGGGCGCCAGCTGGGCCGACCTTGCCCACCCCCTCGGTGTCGCCAGCCGCCAAGCCGCCGAGCGCCGCTACCTGCGCGGCCGGCCGGGCCCCGCCGGCACCACCGCAGAGCAACGCGTGCAGGCCACCCGTCAGCGCCGCGCGGCTGACCGCACCGCCGCCACCTGGGCCCGCGCTCATGCAGCCGACCTGCGACGCCTTGCCGGACAGATCACCGCCCTCGCCCACCTCACGCCCGAAGCGCGCTCAGCCCAGGCCGCCCTCCACGCCGCTCTGGGAGCCGCGGACGCCTCCGATCTCCTCAGCCCCCTGGTCGGCATGCGTCCCTACCTCGACGCCCGCCACACCGGTCTGATCGACGCCCTCGACGCCCTCGAAGCCCACCGCACGACGACGGCCTCTGGCGAAGACTGACCCACGCAGAGCTATCACCCGCACGCGGTACCCCGACTGCGCGTCACTCCGACGGCGCCGCCGGACCCCGTCCATATCTGACCTTCCGTTGAAAGGATCGACCATGGCCAGCAGCGTTGAGACGCTGGAGTTCCAGGCCGAGACCCGCCAGTTGCTCCGGCTGGTGATTCACTCGATCTACTCGAACAAGGACATCTTCCTGCGCGAGCTGATCTCGAACGCGTCCGATGCCCTGGACAAGCTGAGGCTGGCCTCACTGACTGATGCCGGCCTCACCGATAACGCCCCCGCGGACCTGCACATCTCGCTGGAGGTCGACAAGGACGCCCGTACCTTGACCGTCCGCGACAACGGCATCGGCATGACCCGAGACGATCTCGTCGAGCTGATCGGCACCATCGCCAAGTCCGGCACGGCCAGCCTGCTGGAGAAGATCAAGGAGTCCAAGGACGCCGCCACGACGGAAAGTCTGATCGGTCAGTTCGGCGTCGGCTTCTATTCGGCGTTCATGGTCGCCGACAAGGTCACCGTGTGCACCCGGCGGGCCGGTACCGACTCCGGCACCCAGTGGGAGTCCGACGGCGAGGGCTCGTACACCATCCAGGCCGCCGACGACCTCCCCGTCGGCACCTCGGTCACCCTGCACCTCAAGCCCGCCGACAGCGAGGACGGACTCGCCGACTACCTCTCCGAATCGAAGATCCGACAGATCGTCAAGCGCTACTCGGACTTCATCCGCTGGCCGATCCGCATGGCCACCGACCGGACCGATGCCGACGGCGAAACCACCTCCGACCTCGACACGCTCAACTCGATGAAGGCGCTGTGGGCCCGGCACCGCAGCGAGGTGACCGAGGACGAGTACAACGAGTTCTACCAGCGGATCAGCCACGACTGGCTGCCCCCGGCCGAGACCATCCACATGCGCGCCGAAGGCACCTTCGAATACGAGGCGTTGCTGTTCGTCCCCGCACAGGCCCCCTTCGACCTGTACTCCCGCGAGTCCAAGTCAGGCGTGCAGCTGTACGTCAAGCGGGTGTTCATCATGGACGACTGCGAAGCGCTCATGCCCAACTACCTGCGCTTCGTCAAGGGCGTCGTGGACGCCCATGACCTGTCGCTGAACGTCTCCCGCGAGCTCCTCCAGCACGACCGCCAGATCCAAGGCGTACGCCGACGCCTGGTCAAGAAGGTCCTCGGTGCACTCAAGGACATGCAGGCCAAGGACGCCGAGAGCTACACGAAGGTCTGGGCCCAGTTCGGCCGGGCACTGAAGGAGGGCCTGCTCGAGGACACGGACAACACCGAGGCGCTGCTGGAACTGGTGTCGGCAGCTTCCACCCATGACCCGGAGAAGACCACCACGCTGCGCGAGTACGTCGAGCGCATGAAGGACGGCCAGGACACCATCTACTACCTGACCGGCGAAACCCGAGCCATGGTGGAGAACTCTCCCCACATGGAAGCCTTCGCCGCCAAGGGCTACGAGGTGCTCATCCTCACTGACCCCATCGACGAGGTATGGGTGGACCAGGTCCCAGCCTTCCACGGCCATCGTCTGCAGTCCATCGCCAAAGGCCAGGTCGACCTCGACGACACCGCCGACGGCGACAAGGAAACCGACACCGACAAAGCCCAGCGCGAGCAGGACTTCGCCGCCCTGCTGCCATGGCTGACCACCACCTTGTCCGACCACGTCAAGCAGGTACGCCTGTCCTCACGCCTGACCACCTCGGCAGCCTGCATCGTCGGCGACGCCCACGACGTGACACCCACCCTGGAAAAGATGTACCGGGCCATGGGCCAGCAGATGCCCACCGTCAAAAGGATCCTGGAACTCAACCCCACACACCCCCTGATCACCGCACTGCGTACCGCACACCACGCAGACGCCGACGCCCCCGCTCTGACGGAGGTCGCCGAGCTGATCTACGGCAGCGCGCTGCTCGCCGAAGGAGGCGACCTGCCCGATCCGGCCCGCTTCACCCGGCTGCTCACCGACCACTTGACCCGTACCCTGTAACCACGACAGCAGCCCAGCCCGGACGAGGAGCCGGCTCCTCGCGCGCGGCGAGGAGCATGGCCCTGGGCGCCCCACCCGACATGGTGGTGTCGGCGCTGGGCAGCAGGCAGGCGGCGGGAGGCGCGGTCACCGGCGAACCGGCCGTTCGCACGGCGGCTCGGACCCGTTCTCCTTGGAGGTCATCTCATGTGGCGAGTCTGCGGTGGAGCCGGGCGGTCACCGGAGTTCACGGCTCGGTCATGTCCACGACATGCAGGCTCCATGGTCGTCACCCGCGCGTGGCCCACGGTGGGGTCGGCCCGGCCGCGGAGCACCCGTGGGACCCGACCCGGCGGCCGGGCCGCACCCGTGACCCCGTGACCAGGAGGCAAGATGACCGCGATCTCGAGAAGGCGGACGACGGCCGTCGGCGTGGCCGCCGCCGTGGCCCTGGGCGTGATCGCCGTACCGGCGCACGCCCGCGCGGACCGCGGCGCCCCGCCGGCACTGCCCCAGGTGCCCGCCTCCGTCGAGACGCCCTCCCTCTTCGACGACGAGGCCGGCGGCAACGCCAACGCCGACGACCCCGCGATCTGGCGCAACGCCGAGGACCCCGACCGCAGTCTGGTCATCGCCACCGCCAAGGAGGGCGGGCTGCGCGTGTACGACCTGGACGGGCGCCAGGTGCAGTCGCTCCCGGCCCCGCCGCCGCCGCGGGCGGGCGACGCCCCCGGCCGGTTCAACAACGTCGACCTGATCACCGGCCTGCGCTTCCCCGACGGCCGCCACGACGTGGCCGTCGTCTCCGACCGGGGCCGCGACCAGCTGCGCGTCTACCGGATCGACGCCCGGCGCACCGGGGCCCCGCTGGTCGACGTCACCGACGAGGGCGCCGCCCCGCTCGTCTTCTCGACCGGCCCGGACGAGGTCGCCGACCAGCGGACCGCCTACGGCCTGGCCGCCTGGACCGACCGCCGCAGCGGCCGCTCCTTCGCCGTCACCAGCCGCCGCCACGAGACCGCCCTCGCCCTGCTCGAACTCCGGCCCGACGCCCGGGGGAAGGTCGGCTACCGCACCGTCCGCACCACCACGCTGCCCGCCACCTTCGCGCTGCCCGACGGCAGGTCCTGGACGCCCTGCGGCGAGCCGGGCGACCGGCCCCAGGTCGAGGGCATGGTCATCGATCCCGACACCGGGGACCTCTACGCGGGCCAGGAGGACGTCGGCATCTGGAAGCTCGACGCCGACCTGCGTTCCCCCGCCCGACTGATCGAGAAGGTCCGCTCCTTCGGCGTGCCCGGCACCTGGAACCCGCAGACCGAGGAGTGCGACGCGGGCGCCGACCCCGGCTTCGGCGGCCGGCACCTCACCGCCGACGTGGAGGGCCTGACCATCTGGCGCGACCCCGAACACCCGCGCCGCGACGGCTACCTGCTCGCCTCCAGCCAGGGTGACGACACCTTCGCCGTTTTCGACCGCGAGCGCGGTGACGCCTACGTCCGAGGCTTCCGCGTCACCGCGGGCGGCGGGGCCGGAGCGCCCGACGGATCGCAGGAGTGCGACGGAGCCGCCGTCACGAGCGCCCCGCTGGGCCGGAGGTTCCCGAACGGCCTCCTCGTCGTGCAGGACGGGGCCAACACCCCCGTGACCACCGGAGCCGACGGGGAAGCCCGTACCGACACCGACTTCAAGTTCGTGGACCTGGGCCGCCTCCGGCGCGCCGTACGCCTGTGACCGGGGCCGGGCGGCCGCACGGAGCCGCGGCCGCCCGGCTCGCAGAGGATCGCCACCGCGCACGACGGAATCTTCTCCGTGCCCGAATCCGAGCGGTCCCACCGCTGCCAACTGCGCACCCCGCCTCACCTGGCTGGGCTTCGGCAACATCGCCCCCGGAGTGCGGCCGGCGCCGGCCCGGCTCCTCGACGACGCACACGACATGCTCGTACGGCTCGGACTCGGCTCGTACGTGCACCTGTTCGCCGCCGACTACGCCGCGTTCAGCGACCTGCCCGCCACCGTCAGTTCGTGGTGGGACTTCCCCGCGATCGAGGAGCGGTACGCCGGATTCACCGACGCGTACGGCCCCGTCGCCGCGGCCCTGACGCAGCGCGGTGACCGCCGGACGCGGCCGGGCGGGCCGGCGCCTTCCGGCACCGACCCGCCCGGAGCGACGGGATCAGACGAGGTCGAACCGGTCCAGGTTCATCACCTTGTCCCACGCGGCGACGAAGTCCCGGGCGAACTTCTCCTTCGCGTCGTCGCTCGCGTAGACCTCCGCCAGCGCCCGCAGCTCGGAGTTGGAGCCGAAGACCAGGTCGGCGCGGGTGCCGGTCCACTTGACCTCGCCGGT
The DNA here is from genome assembly GCF_057371075.1 of Streptomyces sp. WAC03905. Taxonomy (NCBI): domain Bacteria; kingdom Bacillati; phylum Actinomycetota; class Actinomycetes; order Kitasatosporales; family Streptomycetaceae; genus Streptomyces; species Streptomyces sp. WAC03905. The sequence goes on along the minus strand of NZ_JBXYDZ010000003.1, from coordinate 183,485 downwards.
GACGCCGTCACGAGCCTCGAAGGTGTCCGCGTCCCCGTTGGCCGACGTCCAGGTCGTCCCCAGGTCGAGGAGGTTGACGAAGAAGTCGTTCGTCAGCGTGCCCGGGCGGTCCGTGAGGACGCCGTGCGCGGTGTCGGCGTGATTGGCGCCGAGGACGCGCAGGCCGCCGACGAGGACGGTCAGCTCGGGGGCGCTCAGGCCCAGCAGGTTCGCGCGGTCCAGCAGCAGGTACTCGGCGGGCAGGCGGTTGCCCTTGCCGAGGTAGTTGCGGAAGCCGTCGGCGGTGGGCTCCAGGGCGGCGAAGGACTCGGCGTCGGTGTGCTCCTCCGTCGCGTCCACGCGACCCGGGGTGAAGGGCACCGCGATGTCGTGGCCGGCGTCCCGGGCGGCCTTCTCCACGGCCGCGACGCCGCCGAGGACGATCAGGTCGGCCAGCGAAACCTGCTTGGCGCCGGTGTTGAACTCCGCCCGGACGCCCTCCAGGACCCGCAGGACCTGTGCCAGCTCGTCGGGCTCGTTGACCTCCCAGCCGATCTGCGGCTGAAGTCGTACGCGCGCACCGTTGGCGCCGCCCCGCTTGTCGCTGCTGCGGAAGGTCGAGGCCGACGCCCACGCGGTCGAGACCAGCTGGGAGACGGTCAGGCCGGAGGCGAGCACCGCCTCCTTGAGGGCCGCGGTGTCGGCGGCGTCCAGGGTCCCGCCCTGTGCCTCGGGCAGCGGGTCCTGCCACAGCAGGGTCTCCGCCGGCACCTCGGCGCCGAGGTAGAGCGACTTCGGTCCCATGTCGCGGTGGGTCAGCTTGAACCAGGCACGGGCGAAGGCGTCGGCGAACTCCGCGGGGTTCTCGTAGAACCGGCGCGAGATCTGCTCGTAGACCGGGTCGAAGCGCAGGGACAGGTCGGTGGTGAGCATCGTCGGAAGGTGCTTCTTCGACGCGTCGTAGGCGTCCGGGATGATCGCTTCCGCGTTCTTGGCCACCCACTGGTGGGCGCCGGCCGGGCTCGTCGTCAGCTCGTACTCGTACTCGAAGAGGTTCTTGAAGAAGCCGTTGCCCCACTGGGTGGGCGTGGTGGTCCAGGTGACCTCCAGACCACTGGTGATCGCGTCGGCCCCCTTGCCGGTGCGGTACGAGTTGGCCCAGCCCAGGCCCTGCGCCTCGATCGGGGCGGCCTCCGGGTCGGCCCCGACGCTCTCGGCCGGGCCGGCGCCGTGGGTCTTGCCGAAGGTGTGGCCGCCCGCGATCAGGGCCACCGTCTCCTCGTCGTTCATCGCCATCCGGCGGAACGTCTCACGGATGTCGCGCGCCGCGGCGATCGGGTCCGGGTTGCCGTTGGGCCCTTCCGGGTTGACGTAGATCAGACCCATCTGGACCGCGCCGAGCGGGTTCTCCAGCTCACGGTCGCCCGTGTAGCGCTGGTCGTCGAGCCACGTGGTCTCGGGGCCCCAGTACACGTCCTCGTCCGGCTCCCACACGTCGGCGCGGCCACCGCCGAAGCCGAAGGTCCCGAAGCCCATCTGCTCCAGGGCCACGTTGCCGGTGAGGATCATCAGGTCGGCCCAGGACAGGCTCTGGCCGTACTTCTTCTTGACCGGCCACAGCAGACGGCGGGCCTTGTCGAGGTTGCCGTTGTCCGGCCAGCTGTTCAGGGGCGCGAAGCGCTGCTGGCCGGCGCCGGCGCCGCCGCGTCCGTCACTGATCCGGTAGGTGCCGGCGCTGTGCCACGCCATGCGGACCATGAAGGGGCCGTAGTGGCCGAAGTCGGCGGGCCACCAGTCCTGGGAGGTGGTCAGGACCTCCGCGATGTCCTGCTTCACCGCGGACAGGTCGAGGGCCTGGAAGGCCGCGGCGTAGTCGAACTCCTCGCCCAGCGGGTTGGCCACCGCGGGGTTCTTGGCCAGGATCTTCAGGTTCAGCCGTTCGGGCCACCATTGGCGGTTTCCGCCACCCTGGGTGGGGTGTGCGGCCCGCTCGTGCGCGACGGGACAGCCACCTCCGCCCTGGGCCTTGGCGTCCGTGACGATCGCGTCGTGGTTCTCAGACATGGGAATCCTTCCGTACCAGGGGGATCGCGTGCTCAGATCGCGGTGCTCAGGATCGATTGCGGTGGAACATTTCCCGCCTCTTGGTTATCAACGGAACCGATCCTACGATGGACCCAGTCCAAGTCAAGATGAGCACCAAGCCCATATTCGATCGGATCCGGGAAGCCGGCCGGCGCACGCCGCAGGCACCCGCGGAACCTGATGGGGGAACCGGTATGAGTGACCTGCTGGAGCGGCTGCGGGCGCGCGGCTGGAGGCTGACGTCCCAGCGGCGGGTCGTCGCCGAGGTCCTCGACGGAGACCACGTGCACCTGACCGCCGACGAGGTGCACGCCCGCGCGGTCCGGCGACTGCCCGAGATCTCCCGGGCGACCGTCTACAACGCCCTCGGCGAGCTCGTCGCCCTCGGAGAGGTCGTCGAGGTCACCACCGACGGTCGGGCGAAGCGCTACGACCCCAACGCCCACCGTCCCCACCAGCACCTGGTCTGCTCCGGCTGCGGCCTCATCCGCGACGTCCGCCCGGACGGCGACCCCCTGTCCGGGCTGCCGACGGCCCAGCGCTTCGGGTTCGCCGTCGCCGGGGCCGAGATCACCTACCGCGGCCTGTGCCCGGACTGCGCCTGACCCGGGGCCCTTGGTCCGGGGCCCGCCCCCTGGATTGACGTCCCGGATGCAGGGGTAGGCGCCGTGCAGAACCGGGCGAAGCGACGCCGGAACGACCTCGGCGGACGCGGCCGACCACCGGTCGCGGTGCGCGGAGGGCAGCAGGACGATGGCCTTCACGATGGCCTTCACGATGGCCTTCACGTACCTGCGCACTGGGAAGAGGTGGTTCCCTATGGCCCCGCCGGCGAACGGTGAGCGATTCGCCGTGGAGGTGCGGTCCGAGGGCGACGTACTCGTCTTCGCCCTGACCGGAGAGCTGGACCACGACACGGCCGAGCCCCTGCGCGCCGCGCTCGCCGCAGCCGTCGACGGCGGCGCCCGCAGGCTGCTGGTGGACTTCTCCGAGCTGCGGTTCTGCGATTCCACGGGCCTGAACGTGCTCCTGCACAGCCGGCTCTCGCTGCGTGAGGAGGGCGGCAGCATCGCGCTGGCCGGGCTCCGCCCGCCCGTGGCACGGATGTTCCGGATCACCGGTGCGGACGGGATCTTCGCCGTACACCCCGACGTGGCGCACGCGCTGGCCGAGCCACGGCACGCGTGAGGGAGGAGCGCGCCATGGAGCCACGGCCGCTCGACCGGAGGCGGAGCCTCCTGCTGACGGGCATGACCGACGTCGTCACCCGGTGCCGTGACTTCACTCGTGACGCCCTGACCGACTGGAAGTGGATGCCGGGCGCCCGGGACGACGCGGAGGACGTCCTGCTGCTGGTCTCCGAGGTGGTGGCCAACGCCTGCCTGCACGCGGGCGGCCCCCGCACCCTGCTGCTGGAATGCACGGACGACCGGCTGCGCGTCGAGGTCACCGACGGCGATCCCGCCGCCCCCGCTCCGCGCTCACGTCCGGACCCCGCCCGCCCCGGCGGCTACGGGCTGCTCATCGTCGAACGGATCGCCCGGCGCTGGGGCACGCTGCCCCTCGCGGACGGAAAGTGCGTGTGGGCGGAGATCGATTCGCCACCGCGGTCCCCGGACGTCCGGGGACCGCAGCCCGTCTCCTGAAGAGCCCCCGCCCGGGTTCCCCCGTCGGCGGCGCCCGGGGCCCGTGGACCCCTCCTAGACGGTGTCGTCCTCCTGCGTCCGCTCCTCGTCGTGCTCGGCGTCCTCCAGCATCCCGGCGCGCAGCTTCGTCATGATGCGGCTGAGCAGCCTGGACACGTGCATCTGCGAGATGCCGAGGCGCTCGCCGATCTGCGACTGGGTGAGTTCGTCACCGAAGCGCAGCTGGAGGACCAGCCGGTCGCGCTCACCGAGCGCGGTCAGGAGCGGCTTGAGCGTCTCCAGGTCCTCGATGCGCTGGTACGCCTCCTCCTCGGTGCCCAGGGAACGGGGCAGGGAGCCGCCGTCCGAGTCCTGGCCGACAGAGGTGCTCAGCGATTCCGCGACGTAGCAGTTGGCGGCCTGCCGGCCTTCGGCCAGGGCGTCGTCGCTGACCCCCAGGTGCTCCGCGAGTTCGTGGTCGGTCGGTCGGCGGCCGAGGTCCTGCTCCATCGCGTCACAGGACTTCGCCATGTCCAGGCGCAGCTCCTGCAGGCGCCGCGGGACCTTCACCGACCAGCTGGTGTCCCGGAAGAAGCGCTTCATCTCGCCGGTGATCGTCGGCACGGCGAAGGTGGCGAATTCGACCCCGCGCTCCACGTCGTACCGGTTGATGGCCTTGATCAGGCCGATCGTGCCGACCTGGACGATGTCCTCGAAGGGCTCGCTGCGGTTGCGGAAGCGCCGGGCGGCGTACTTCACCAGGCTCAGGTTGAGCTCCACCAGCGTGTTGCGGACGTAGGAGTACTCCGCGGTGCCCTCGGCCAGGGAACGCAGGCGGTGGAACAGCGCGACGGACAGGCTCCGGGCATCGTCCGTGCTGACGGACAGGGGGTTCTCGGGAATCTCGATGGTGTCCACCAGGGGCCCGGTATGGACGGGGTCCGCGGTGTCGCGGGGCAGGGGAGTCATCAGTTTCCTCCGACGGGTCGGGGGGCTGCGCGAGACGCAGCGGGGCCGTCGTGGGTTTCCCGTTCGGTTATATACCCGATCGTGGCGCCCTGACCCTTCCGACGCCTCCCGGGCGGTGATCAGGGCGTGGGGGAGAGGTGGTAAACGGCGAAGGCGCGGTCGATGACGGGCATGGCCACGTTGCGCACGCGCACCCCGCCGCCCGTCATCCCGTGTTCCGTGCCCAGATGGGCGTGCCCGTGCACCGCGAGGTCCGCCCCGGCCCCGTCGATGGCCTCCGCCAGCAGATAGCTGCCGAGGAAGGGATAGATCTCCAGCGGTTCCCCCGCCAGGGTGTCCGGCACGGGAGAGAAGTGCGTGAGGGCCACCCGGAGCCCGCTGCCCCGGTCCCGCAGCTCGCGCAGGGTCCGCCCGAGCCCGTCCGCGCACGCCCGCGAATAGCGGATGAAGGCCTTCATCTCCGGTTCCCCGAACTCCGTGGCGCTGCGGCCCGCGAACCCCCCGCCGAAGCCCTTCGTCCCGGCGACCCCCACGGTGACGCCCCGGATCTCGAAGGTGACACAGTCCCCCTCCAGGACGTGGACGCCCTCCGCGGCCAGCTCACGGGCGACGAGGTCCGGCTGGTCGCTCTGGTAGTCGTGGTTGCCGAGGACGGCGACCACCGGTACGGGCAGGGCGGCGACCTCGGCGGCCACGACCCGGGCCTCCTCCGGGGTGCCGTGCCGGGTGAGGTCGCCCGCGAGCAGCAGCAGGTCCGCGCAGTCACCGAGCGTGTCGAAGGCGGGCCGCAGGGAGCCGGCGCTGTCGGGTCCGAGGTGGATGTCCCCGACCGCCGCGATGCGGATCACGACAGCACCTCCGCCGGCCCGGGCGGTCCGACCCGGTGGACGGTCAGGTCCTCGTGCCAGGGCACGCCCTGCAGCTCCTCCTCGGCGATCCGCAGTACGGCCTCCCGGGAACCGGCGTCGGTGACCACGCCCCAGACCATCACCCACGCGCCGCGCGCCTCCACGCGTACGCCCAGCTCGGCGATGTCCTCGCGGGCCAGACGGTCGCGCAGGTGCTCGACGCGGTAATCGAGGTTCTCCACGGACGTCATGAGGTCGTCCCCTTTCCCCGGTCGATGACCCGGAGCCGGTCGAGGAGGTACAGGAAGGCGTCCGGCAGCGGGGAGTCCCGGTGGACGCGGTCCAGCCGCTCCCAGTCGATCTGCTCGCGCAGCATCCGGGCCATCGGCAGCAGGTCTCCGAGGTCGCAGTAGTGTTCGGACAGGGCGGCGAGCCGGCTGTCCATGAGGTCGGTGGGGGCCAGCACCGGCATCCACACCGAGTCCACCGACTTCACCGGCGCCCGCTCCAGCAGCTCCGTACTGACGGGCCGACGGGCGAGCTCGAAGATCAGGTCGATCTCCTCACCTCCCGAGCGGCCCTTGACCAGCCAGTCCTCCGCCGCCCGGCGCATCTCGATGCCGCCCTCCTCCAGCGCCTGGATCGCCGCGTCGGCGTCCTCGCGCCGCATGCAGAAGTCCGTGTCGTGCTGGAACCGCGCCGGGACCCCGTGGGCGAACGCGGCCACGCTGCCGGCCAGCGCGAAGGGCCGCCCGCACTGCTTCAGCAGCGCCGCCACGTGTTTGGTGACCTCCAGGATCGCCTGGGTGTGGTCCTTGGGCAGCTGGCCGTGGGCCATGGTGGGGGGCTTGAGGGCCTCTGGAGGAGGACCCCCGCCACACAGGTCGGCCGGAGGATTGTTCACGGAGGACCTCACTTGTTCGACTCGGCCGGACGGGCCGGGATCCGCGCGCTGACGGCAGGCGCTTACCCGTCCCGCGCCGCCGAAACCCCGTGTAGCCCGTACGAGTGATCGCGGGCGCCGGGGGTAGGCGCCGTACGAGGCGGGGGCCCCGGCGTTCCCGCACGGTCCCGCCCACCGACCCACAGGGAGGCCGAACGATGCACCGCGCTGCTCTGTTCGACGTCGACGGCACCCTTGCCGACACCAACCACCTGCACGTCACGTGCTGGTGGGAGGCGCTGCGGCAGGCAGGCCACGACGTGGCGATGCACGACATCCACCGCGCCATCGGCCTGCCGGGCGAGGACCTCCTCGGCCACCTGCTCGGGGAGGACCGCGACAGGAGCGGGGACGAGCGGCTCACCGCGGCGCACGACACCCTCTACGCCACCTGGTTCGACCGGCTCCCCGACCTCGACCGCGCCGCCGACCTGCTGCGCGCACTCGACCGCAGGGGCTGGCGGGTCGTCCTGGTCACCTCGGCCAGCGAGGCCGAGCTGACCGCGCTGCGGGGCGCCATCGGCGCCGACGACGCCATCACCGCCACCGCGAGCTCGGACGACGTCAGCGAGGGCAAGCCGGCCCCGGACCCCGTCCACCACGCCCTGGAACTCGCCGGGGCGGACGCGCGCGACGCGGTGTTCGTCGGCGACACCGTCTGGGACATGCAGGCCGCCACGCGGGCCGGTGTCGCCTGCGTGGGACTGCTCAGCGGCGGGATCCCCCGGCGGGACCTGGAGGAGGCCGGCGCGCGCGCCGTCTACCGGCACCCGGCCGACCTCCTGGCCCGCCTCGACGACAGCCCCTTCGCGGACGGGTCCGGCGAAGGTGGGAAGTAGTACTCCGGCAGGTGCACCGGGGCGGCGGCGCCCCGGGCCACACGAAAACAGGGAGAGAGCATGACCGGCACCACCGAGGGACGCGACGAGAGCCCCGAGGAGCGCGCCGACCGCCAGTGGCAGGAGTTGATCCAGGAGATCCGCGTCGCCCAGACGGGTGTGCAGATCCTCTTCGGTTTCCTCCTGACGGTGGTCTTCACGCCGCTCTTCCACCAGCTCCCCCAGACGGACCGGACCATCTACATCGTCACCATCGTGCTCGGCTCCCTGGCGACCGGCGCGCTCATCGGGCCCGTCGCCTTCCACCGCATAGTCTCCGGCCGGCAGATCAAGCCGGAGGCCGTCGCCTGGGCCTCGCGGCTCACCTTCGCCGGGCTCGTGCTGCTGCTGGCCACGTGCACGTCGGCGCTCTTCCTCGTCCTGCGGGTGGCCACCCACGACGCCCTGGTGCCGTGGCTCGTGGCCGGGGTGCTCGCCTGGTACCTCCTGTGCTGGTTCGCCCTGCCGCTGTGGGCGCGGATCCGCTACACGGTCGAGAACCGGACCGGGGCCTGACCGGGAGGCGAACGGGGACCGGGACCGCGAACCGAACACCTGCGGTCCCGGCCGGCCGCGAGAGCGTCGTCAACCGGCCACACCCGAAGCTTCAACGGGAAAATCCTTGACCGCGCACTAGGCTGGTGGGTTGTTCGGCGACAGACCGGAACAAAGAGGGTGAATCAGGTCTCAGCCGATGAACCGGACCACCAGCCGGAACGACACGCGAGGGCCGATGCCAGCCACACCCGACCGCACTGAACTCGCTCTCCTCGACGACCGCGGCCCCCACGACGCCCCGGACGGAGCAGCGCCGACGACCGAGGAGGCCGGCAAGGCGGCCCGCTTCCGCGCCGGGCCCGCCGCCCCGCCCCGCACCCTCGTCGACGTCCTCGAAGCCACCGTACGGGCGTATCCCGACGAACCGGCCCTCGACGACGGCTCCACCCGCCTCACCTACCGCGCCCTGGCCGCCGAGGTCGGCCGCGGCCGCCGGGCCCTCGCCGCCGCCGGGATCGGCGTGGGCGACCGGGTGGGCGTACGCGTCCCCTCCGGCACCAACGAGCTGTACGTGGCGATCCTCGCCGTCCTCACCGCGGGCGCCGCCTACGTGCCCGTCGACGCCGAGGACCCGGACGAACGGGCCGACCTCGTCTTCGGCGAAGCCGGCGTACGGGCGGTGGTGGGCGCCGGGCGGCACATCGAGGTCACCGGCCCCGGCGCCACCGGCACGGGTACCGGCGCCACCGGCGAGCGCTCCGCCCGCCCGGGCCCCGACGACGACGCGTGGATCATCTTCACCTCGGGCTCCACCGGCAAGCCCAAGGGCGTCGCCGTCACCCACCGCAGCGCCGCCGCCTTCGTCGACGCCGAAGCCGCGCTCTTCCTCGCCGAGGAACCCATCGGCCCGGGCGACCGGGTCATGGCCGGCCTGTCCGTCGCCTTCGACGCCTCCTGCGAGGAGATGTGGCTGGCCTGGCGCCACGGCGCCTGCCTCGTGCCCGTCCCGCGCAGCCTGGTCCGCAGCGGCGCCGACCTCGGCCCCTGGCTGGTCGAACAGGAGATCACCGTGGTTTCCACGGTCCCCACCCTGGCCGCCCTCTGGGAACCCGAGGCGCTCGGCGAGGTCCGGCTGCTCGTCTTCGGCGGCGAGGCCTGCCCGCCCGAGCTGACCCAGCGGCTGGTCACCGAGGGCCGTGAGGTCTGGAACACCTACGGCCCCACCGAGGCCACCGTTGTCGCCTGCGCCGCACTCCTGACCGGCGGGGACCCCGTCCGCATCGGCCTCCCGCTCAATGGATGGGAACTCGCCGTGGTCGACGGGGCCGGAGACCCGGTCCCGATGGGCGGCAGCGGCGAACTCGTCATCGGAGGCGTCGGCCTCGCCCGCTACCTCGACCCCGACAAGGACGCCGAGAAGTACGCCCCCCTCGACTCCCTCGGCTGGCAGCGCGCCTACCGCAGCGGCGACCTCGTCCGCGCGGAGCCCGAAGGACTCGTCTTCCTCGGCCGCGCCGACGAGCAGATCAAACTCGGCGGCCGCCGCATCGAACTCGGCGAGGTCGACGCCGCCCTCCAGGCCCTGCCGCTCGTGGCGGGCGCCGCGGCCGCCGTCCGCACCGCACGCAGCGGCAACCAGCTGCTCGTCGGCTACCTCGTCACCCAGGACGGCTGGGACCGCTCCGCGGCCGTCGAGCGCCTGCGCGCCGAGCTGCCCGCTGCCCTCGTGCCCCTCCTCGCCCCCGTCACCGAGCTGCCCACCCGCACCTCCGGCAAAGTGGACCGCGACGCGCTGCCCTGGCCGCTGCCCGACCTGGAGACCGCCGGACCCGCCGAAGAACTCCACGGCACCGAGGCCTGGCTCGCCGAGCAGTGGCGCGAGATCCTCGGCGCCGCCGTCACCAGCGCCACCGACGACTTCTTCGCGATCGGCGGCAACAGCATCGCCGCCGCCCAGCTCACCACCCGGCTGCGCACCCGCTACCCCGGCGCCGCCGTACTCGACATCTACCAGCAGCCCACCCTGCGCAAGCTCGCCCGCCGCCTGGAGAAGTCCGTACCGGACGAGGCCGAAGCCCGCCCCGTCGCACCCGTCCCGCTGCGCTCCCAGATCCTCCAGTGCCTCCTGCTCCTGCCGCTGCTCACCGTCCTCGGCCTGCGCTGGACCGTCGCACTGCTGGCCCTCGGCAACGTACTGCACCGGTTCGGGCCGTACCCGTGGGCGCCGACCGCTTCCTGGTGGCTCGTCGCCGCCGGAGCCCTGCTCCTCTTCAGCCCCCCGGGGCGCCTCGCCATCTCCGCCGGCGGCGCCCGCCTGCTCCTGCGCGGCGTCAAGGCCGGACGGTACCCGCGCGGCGGCAGCGTGCACCTCAGGCTCTGGACCGCCGAACGGCTCGCCGCCTACGCGGGCGCGACCTCCCTGACCGGATCCTGGCTGGAACGCTACGCCCGCGCCCTCGGCGCCAAGGTCGGCCCCGAGGTGGACCTGTACGCGCTGCCCCCCGTCACCGGCATGCTCAAGCTCGGCCGCGGCTGCGCCGTGGAGGCCGAGGTCGACCTCTCCGGGCACTGGCTCGACGGGGACCGGATCGAGATCGGCCCCGTGCGGATCGGGGCGGGCGCGGTCGTCGGCACCCGCAGCGTGCTCTTCCCCGGAGCCCGGATCGGCAAGCGGGCCGAGGTGGCCCCCGGCTCAGCCGTCGTCGGGACCGTCCCGACCGGCCAGCGCTGGGCCGGCGCGCCGGCCGCCAAGCTCGGCAAGGCCAAACGGAACTGGCCCGACGGACGCCCGCCGCGCGCGGTCCACTGGCGCGCCATGTACGGGGCCACCGGCTTCTGCCTCATGGTGCTGCCCGTCCTCGCCACCGTGCCGGCCCTGCTCGTGGTGAGCCGGTTCGTCCCAGCGGACGCCGGACTGGCCGCAGCGCTGCGCGGCGCCCTGGTCGCCGTGGTGCCCGCAGCGCTCGCCTTCGGCCTGGCCTACGCGCTGCTGCTGCTGGCCGCCGTACGCCTGCTGAGCATCGGCCTGCGCGCCGGGACCCACCCGACGCACAGCCGGACCGGCTGGCAGGCCTGGACCGTCACGCAGCTCATGGACCTCGCCCGCGAGACCCTCTTCCCGCTCTACGCCGGGCTGGTCACACCGGTCTGGCTGCGCCTGCTCGGCATGAAGATCGGCCGGGGGGCCGAGGTCTCCACCGTACTGGCGCTGCCCAGCCTCACCACCGTCGGCGAGGGCGCGTTCCTCGCCGACGACACCCTCACCGCCCCCTTCGAACTGGGCGGCGGCTGGGTGCGGATCGGGCACTCCGCGATCGGCCGACGGGCCTTCCTCGGCAACTCCGGCATGGCCGCCCCCGGCCGTACCGTCCCGGACGACGGGCTCGTCGGCGTACTGTCCGCCGCCCCGAAGAAGGCGAAGAAGGGCAGCTCCTACCTGGGCCTGCCCCCCGTCAAACTGCCCCGGTCCGCCGCTGCCTCCGACCACAGCCGCACGTACGAGCCGCCCGCGCACCTGCTGTGGGCCCGCGGCCTGGTGGAGCTGTGCCGGCTCCTGCCCGTCTTCTGCTCGGCGGCGCTGGCCGTGCTGACCGTGGCGGCCCTGTGCGCGCTGACCGCGTGGAGCGGCGTGGGCGCCGTCGGCGCCGCGCTGCTGTCCGGGGCCGTCCTGCTGGCCGCCGGAACGGCCGCGTGCTGCGTCGCGGTCACCGCGAAGTGGCTCCTGGTGGGCCGGCACCGGCCGGGCGAGCACCCGCTGTGGAGCGGCTTCGTCTGGCGCAACGAGCTCGCCGACACCTTCGTCGAAGTGCTCGCCGTGCCCTGGCTGGCCGGATCGGTCCCCGGTACCCCGCTGATGTCCCTGTGGCTGCGCGGGCTCGGCGCCCGGATCGGCCGCGGCGTGTGGTGCGAGAGCTACTGGCTGCCCGAGACCGACCTGGTCACGCTGGGCGACGGGGTCAGCGTGAACCGCGGCTGTGTGTTGCAGACGCACCTCTTCCACGACCGGATCTTGAGGACGGATACTGTGATCCTCCGCGAGGGCGCCACCCTGGGCCCGGGCGGAATCGTCCTGCCCGGCAGCACGGTCGGGGCGCGCAGCACCCTGGGCCCCGCCTCCCTCGTGATGGCCGGGGAGTCAGTACCCGACGACACCCGCTGGCTGGGGAACCCGATCGAGGCGTGGCGGTCCTGAGGAGTGGCGGCGCGCCGGCCGGGAAGGGAGCGGCGGCGGGCACGGCAGGGGCACACCAGCACGTCGTACGAGCACGGCGCAGGGAGCGGAAGCGGCAGTGAGCGGCCAGACCACAGAGGTATCGGACCCGTACTTTCCGGCCAACGGGGACGCCCGCTACCGCGTGCACCGGTACGAGATCGCCCTGGACTACCGGCCCGCCCCCAACCGGCTGGCCGGAACGGGCCGCCTCAGCGCGATCGCCGGCCGGGCGCCGCTCACCGAGTTCCACCTGAACCTGGCCGACTTCAAGATAGGCCGCGTCCTCGTCAACGGGCGGGCCCCGCAGTACACCCATCGCGGCGGCAGGCTCCGCATCCGGCCGGCCAAGCCGCTGCCGGCCGGAGCCGCCTTCACCGTCGACGTGCAGTGGTCGGGCAACCCCAAACCGGTGCGCAGCCCCTGGGGAGGCCTGGGATGGGAGGAACTGACCGACGGCGCCCTCGTGGCCAGCCAGCCCGTCGGCGCCCCCTCCTGGTACCCGTGCAACGACCGCCCCGCCGACAAGGCCTCGTACCAGATCTCCGTCAACACGCCGTCCGCCTACACGGTCGTGGCCGGCGGCCGGCTCCTGACCCGCACCACCCGCGCCAGCACCACCACCTGGGTGTACGAGCAGCCCGCCCCGACCTCCAGCTATCTGGTCGGCCTGTCCATCGGCATGTACCAGACGGTGCTCCTGGGCGACCCCGGGCTCGGCGGCGTGACACAGAGCGCCCACGTGCCCGCCCACCTGCTCCCGCGGTTCGCGCGGGACTTCGCCCGCCAGCCCGCCATGATGCAGCTCTTCGAGGAGCTCTTCGGCCCGTACCCCTTCGGTGAGTACGCGGTGGTCGTCGCCGACGAGGAATTGGACGTACCGGTCGAGGCGCAGGGGCTCTCCCTCTTCGGGGCCAACCACGTCGACGGCGTACGCGGCTCCGAGCGCCTCATCGCCCACGAGCTCGCCCACCAGTGGTTCGGCAACAGCGTCACCATCGCCGACTGGCGCCACATCTGGCTGAACGAGGGCTTCGCGAAGTACGCCGAATGGCTGTGGTCGGAGCGCTCCGGCGGCCGCACCGCGCACGAGCAGGCCGCCGCCGCGCACCGCTCGCTGACCGCCCGGCCGCAGGACCTGCGGCTGGTCGACCCGGGCCGCAAGCTGATGTTCGACGACCGCCTGTACCAGCGCGGCGGCCTCGCCGTCCACGCGATCCGCCGCGCCCTCGGCGACGAGGCCTTCTTCCGCATGCTGCGCGACTGGGCCACGGTGCACCGTCACGGCGTGGTCAGCACCGCCGCCTTCACCACCCATGCCGCCCGCTACACGAACGACCCGCTGGACGAGCTCTACTCGGCCTGGCTCTACGAGGCCGCCCTCCCGCCCCTGCCCGTGTAGGGCGGTCGCGGGAGGGCGGGCCGACACGGCGGCGCCCCGCCGGCGTGGTGTGCGCCGGCGGGGCGGTTCGCGGGTCAGTTCTTGGCGTAGAAACCGAACGTGTCGACGACCAGGTCGGTGGGCTGCCAGCCCATGTTCCAGAAGTCGATCAGGTTGTACGGGCCGGAGCTCGCCTGGACCAGGTTCGGGACGGTCTTGCCCTTCGTCCAGTTCAGGTTGGAGGAGTTCGGCGGGGTCGGGTCGCTCGCCCAGCCGCCCTCGTAGGCCGCCCAGGAGTTCGGGTCCGGGGAGACGGTCAGGAAGCCCGTGCCGACCGTGTTGGTGACGGTGGCGTTGGTGATGAGGGCGGTGACGTTCGGGTCCCCGTCCATGACCTCGCCGTAGATGTAGGCGCGGCCGTCGAGCGGGCCGTCCCACTCGCGGGTGTCGAACCAGCGCGAGGGCGTGGTGCGGATCAGAGCGGCCCCGCTGTCCGGGCTGTAGTAGCCGACGACGTCGACGACCACGTGGGTTCCGGCCCAGGCGCCGTTGCGGATGCTGATCTTTCCGTCCGCCCCGATGGGCACGATGACCGAGTTGGCGATGGTCTGGCCCGTCGTGAAGTTCACGTTCGAGGCCGTCGGGGCCGAACCGCCGGAGGGGTAGACGGTCAGGTGGCCGTCGTTCTTCGGTTCGGTGACGGTCACGTTGAGCGCGACGGCCTTGGCGCTCGCCGGGACGCCCCCGCGGCCGTGGATCTGCGTGCTGAAGCTGCTCTGGCCGGGGACCATGCCCCGGCCGGTGCCGAGGCCCTCGCGGGTGTCCACGACGCGGCTCGGGGTGAGCGAGGTGTAGCCGCTGGCGGCCGACTTGGAGAAGTAGCCGGTCACGTCGACGACGAGGTCGATCGCACCGTCGCCGCTGTTGTAGATGTTGACGAAGCCGTTGCTGCCGACCGACGCGATGACCATGTTCGGGACGGTCTGGCCCGGGGCGTAGTTGACGTTCGACGTGGTCGGCAGGGCGCCGCCGTCGGCGTACACGCGGACGTGCCCGGCCTTGGCGGGGTTGGTGACGGTGACGTTCAGGACCACGGCGGTCGCGTCGGCGGGGATCTGCGCGGCGCCGCCGACCCGGACCCGGGAGGTGCCGAAGGCGGGCACCTTGACGCGGGGCGCACCGGTGCCGTCGCGGGTGTCGAGCAGACGGGTCGGGGCGTGCGGGGTGAACTCGTTGCCCGCCGTCCGGATGACGGTCTGGTTGGTGCCGCGGACACTGCCGTCGCCGCTGTCGATCAGGCTGACCTTGACGGTGTAGACGCCGGCCTTGGTGTAGGTGTGGTACTCCGTCAGGTCGGTCGGGCCGTTGGCGCCCGCCTGGATCTCGGTGCCGTCGCCCCACTCGACGCGCACGCCGAGCGCGGTGCCGGGGTCGCTGGACACGGCCAGCTTCAGCTCCACGCCGTGGGCGCTGGTGGTGGTGGCTTCGAGGCCGACCGTCGGATCGACGGCAGCCGCGGCGTTGGCGCGCGGAGCGGACTTCGAGCCGCCCGCGGTGGCCGGGTGGACCGTCTTGGCCGCGGGGCTGGACGAGGTCTCGGACCGGTACGCCTCGGTCGTGTTCAGGTCGAGGTCGGGAACGGCCACCCCCGGACCGGTCGCCCCCTTCGCCCCCTCGGGACCCGCCGCGTCGGCGACCCCCGGTACGAGCGCGACACCGGCCGCGACGATCGCGGCGGTGGACAGCATGAGTCGGCGATTACGCACCGGCCCCCCATTTTCATTTTTGAACGTGATCAGGATTGTCGCGCTCAGAGTACATACGTTCGATGGTCGGCGCGAGGGGTTTCGATCACGGGGTCCGGGACGGCGCCGCAGCGGGGTCGAGCGTCGGGCCGGTGGTGGAGACGCCGGCGTCCAGGCAGGTCAGGGACATCACCACCATCGCCGGAAGACCTTGCGCGGGTTCCGGGGCCGGGTAGGTCGCCAGGACGGTCCAGTTGCCCTTCGTGAGGGTCAGCGTGCCACTGCCCATGTCGGGGCCGGCCTGCCAGCCGTACTCGGTACGGGCCCGGGCGAACGCCGCCTTGAGTGCGGAGTCCACGCTCTCCCGGGCGTGCTGGCCCGACAGCCGTTCGATGCACCGGCCGGGGGCGTTCGAGGGCTGCCGCGCCACCGTGACGC
This sequence comes from Streptomyces sp. WAC03905, assembly GCF_057371075.1. Classification (NCBI taxonomy): domain Bacteria; kingdom Bacillati; phylum Actinomycetota; class Actinomycetes; order Kitasatosporales; family Streptomycetaceae; genus Streptomyces; species Streptomyces sp. WAC03905. The sequence goes on along the minus strand of NZ_JBXYDZ010000003.1, from coordinate 167,886 downwards.
CCTCCGCCGCGAGGGCCGACGTCAGCTCCGACACCGCCGTGTCCGCGGGCAGCGGCGGACCCGAGAAGCGCGGGGGCAGCGGGCCGAGGTCCTGCAGCGCGGTGCCGCAGGCGGTGGCCGTCGCCATCAGTGCCGCCACGACCAGGGAGGTCGGGGCGGTGCGCCCCCGTTGCCGTCGCACGATGGTGTCCGCCCTCTCGGTTCGCCGTACGGTCGGCCAGTGTGCCATCCCGCCGATCTTGCCGAGCCACCGGCCGCCCTCACGGGCGCGTCGGGTCCGACACCCGACGCGACGCCCTCACCCCTGCTTCGTCCAGCGCTGGGACGCCTTCCCGCCGCACGTACTGGTCACCAGGCCGCTGGCCATGCCGAGGTCGAGGCAGCCGCCGCCGAGGTCGCTGCGGAGGGCGCCGTCCGGACCCGCGCGCCATGTCCGGCCGATGTCCTGGGCGCAGTCGCCGACGAAGACGGCCTGGCCGAGGCCGTTGGAGTAGAGGCAGCTCCCGCTCTGCTGGTTGACGAGCTTGAAGCTGCCGTCCGACCTGCTCCGGACGGTCCAGCGGGCGGAGCCGCTCGCACAGTCGCCGGAGTCCGAGGAGCCGAAGACCTGGGTGATGCACGCGCCGTTGTTGCCGTTGCGGTAGCGGTAGGTGCCGGAGTCCGGGGGCGAGGGGGGTTGTGCCGGAGCCTTGGTGGGCGCCGTCGAGGTGCCCCCGGCGGACGGGCGCGAGCCGCCGCCGTTGCCGCCGCCTCCGGTCGCGGAGCCGCCCGAGGCGCCCGAACCGGGCGGGGAGCCGCCCCCGGGACCGGTGCCGGGGCCGGTCCCGCCGCCGCCCGCCGTGACCGGTGCGGTACCCGTGGCGCCCTGCGGCTGACCCGGGTCGGGGGCGGGCGGCGGTGCGGCAGGGGCCGTACCGGACGGATCGCCGGCGGCGGCAGCGGCGGGGCCGCCGCTGCGTGGGGGGAGCGGCCGGGGTGTTCTGCGCCTCGGCCCGCGGCGAGGACGTGTGCGGCAGGTACTGGATGGCGAGCGTCGTGCCGCCGGAGACCACCACGACGGGGATGACGGCGAGGAGCGCACGGGTGCGGCGGCGGCGCTCGCGCCGCTCCGGACGCCCGGGTCCGTCCGGCGCGGCCGCGACGGCGGGCGCGGGGCCGCCGCGCGGGTCCCCCTCCCCGCCGGCCGCGGCTCCCGGATCCGGCTTTCCGCCAACCAGCGGGAGCGTGGGCACGTCGATGTCCTGGACGTCCGCGGCGAAGGCGGCCCGTTCGGTCAGGCGCTCGTCGACGGCCGGGGGCCACAGCGGCTGCGTGAACGGGCCGTGCAGGGAGGCGCGCTCCAGGAGTTCCGGCGCGGTCGGCCGATCGTCCGGATCCTTCGCGAGGCAGGCCTCCACCAGGTCGGCCAGCTCCGGGTCCGCCTCCCGCAGGGGCTCCAGAGCGGGCTCCTCGTGGACGATGCGGTACAGCACGCCGTGCCCCGACTCCTCCCCGAAGGGCGGCTGCCCGCACGCCGCGTACGCCAGTACCGACCCCAGCGCGAACACGTCGGTGGCTCCGCTGAGCCGGCGCTTGCCCGAGGCCTGCTCGGGGGCCATGTAGGCGGGCGTGCCCACGACCATGCCGGTCCTGGTCAGCATGCTCTGCTCGGCGGCCCGGGCGACACCGAAGTCGATGAGGGTCAACCCGTCCAGGGTCAGCATGACGTTCGAGGGCTTGAGGTCGCGGTGCACCATGCCCAGCGCGTGGACCGCCGTCAGGCCGGCCGCCGCCTCCCGCAGCAGCAGCCACAGCGCGTCCCCGGGCAGGGGGCCGCCGTGCAGCGCGATGGCTTCCCGCAGGGTGATCCCGGGGATGTAGGCGGTGGCGAACCACGGCGGCTTCGCCTCGCGGTCGCTGGCCAGGAGGGGCGCGGTGGCGTCTGCGGGCAGCCGGGCGAGATTGTCCAGCTCGTGCCCGAAACGGCGCAGGAAGTCCTCGTCCTCGCCGACGACGGAGGCCAGGAGCTGCTTGACGGCGACGTACCGGCCGTCCTGGACGCCGAGGTACACCCGGCCCATGCCGCCGGCCCCGAGCCGCCCCGCCAGCGGGATGGGCCCGATCCGGAGAGGGTCCTCCGCCTCCAGCGGCTCGGCCCCGCTCCCCGTCAGCTCTAACACGTCGTCGCCTGCCCCGCCTCGGATGGAAACAGTTCCCGGAAATCTATCCCGATGATCCGAAGAGGGCAACGCGCCTGCTGAGCAGCCGAGTTGCCGGTCGGAGCGGGTGCCGGAGCCCGCCCCGGACGGCCAGACCCGGCGGCGGGCGGGCCTCGGATTCCCACCGCCCCGGCATCGTGAGAACGGTTACATTCTTCCCTTATTTGCCCTTTTGGGTGAATCATGATTCCCGGAACTGTCGTCTATGGGCCGTGCGAGTCGCGGCCCGCGCCGCCCGGGACGGTCGGCGCCACTGGGAGTGACATGGGACGCGTGCGCGGCTGGACGGGCAACCGGCGGATGGCCCTGCCGATGGTGGCGGGCGGAGCCGTCGTCCTCGGGCTGGGCGGCCTCTACGTCACCGGACTGGTGGCCGGCGGCGACATCGACCAGGGCACCCGTGTGCGCGGCGTCGACATCGGCGGAATGACCGCCGCGCAGGCCCGCCGGGCGCTGGACAGCGGGCTCGGACCCGCCGCCGCGGCCCCCGTCGCCCTGAAGATCGGCGACCGCGTCGAGAAGGCCGATCCCGCCGCGCTCGGGCTGTCGCTCGATGCCGGGGCGACCGCCGACCGCGCCGTGCGCAAGGGCTACGACCCCGTCACCGTCATCGGCGGCCTCTTCGCCTCCGGCGACCGCGACGTCGAACCCGTGGTCCGCTCGGACGAGAAGAAGGGCCGGGCCGAGGTGGCCCGCATCGCCGAGGCCACCGCCCGCGGGCCCCGCGACGGCGCCATCGCCTTCGAGAAGGGCGCCGCGAAGGCCGTGACCCCCCTCACCGGCGTCACCCTCGTCCAGGACCGGGCCCTCGACACCCTCCGCGACTCCTACCTGCGCACGGACACGTCCCCGGTCGTGCTGCCGGTCGAGCGCACCGAGCCGGTCGTCGGAGCCGAGGAGACCGGCCGGGCCATGAAGCAGTTCGCGCAGCCCGCCATGTCGGGGCCCGTCGCGCTCACCGTCGCCGGGAAGAACCTGTCGATCACCCCCGCCGTGCTCGGCGCGCACCTGAAGATGCGGGCCGACGCCGAGGGCCGTCTCGTGCCCGCCCTCGACTCCAAGGGCCTGCTCGCCGACCCCGCAGTGGCCCGGCCGATCGAGGAGGTCAGCCGCCCGCCGCTGGACGCCGCACCCCGCGTGGGCCCCGACGGCACCGTGGTCCTGGCCCAGCAGAGCCGTGCGGGACGCAAGGTCACCGAGGACGCGCTCGGCAAGGCGGTGCTGCCGCTCCTGACCCGTACGGGCGCCGCCCGCAGCGGCGAGGTCGCCACGGTCGCCGTCCAGCCGGAGCTGACGAGCGAGGCGGCCCGGCTCGGCATCAAGGAGAAGCTCTCCTCCTTCACCGTCGAGTTCCCCGCCGCCCCCTACCGCAGCACCAACATCGGCCGCGCCGTGGAGCTGATCAACGGCTCGGTGGTCCAGCCGGGCAAGGAGTGGAGCTTCAACCGCACGGTCGGCGAGCGCACCAAGGAGAACGGCTTCGTCGACGGCATCATGATCAATGACGGCCAGTACGTGAAGTCGCCCGGCGGCGGCGTCTCCGCGGTCGCCACGACCATGTACAACGCCGTCTTCTTCGCGGGTCTCAAGCCCCTGGAGCACGGCGCCCACTCCTTCTACATCGAGCGCTACCCCGAGGGCCGCGAGGCCACCGTCGCCTGGGGCACCCTGGACCTGCGCTGGCTCAACGACTCCGGCCACCCCGTCTACGTACAGGCCCGGTCCACCGACACCTCGCTGACCATCACCCTCCTGGGGACGAAGAAGTACGACGAGATACGCGCGACCAAGGGCCCCCGCAGCAACATCACCCCGCCCGCGAAGCGCACCGGTACCGGACCCGCCTGCGAGGTCCAGACCCCCCTCGAAGGCTTCGACGTGACCGTCGGCCGGGTCTTCGTCCAGGGCGGCAAGGAAGTCCGCAACGAGGAGTTCAAGACCCACTACACCCCGCGCGACGAGGTCGTCTGCACCCCGGAGACCCCCGGGGGAGCGCAGCCGCCGGCCCCCACGGGGCAGACCGCGCCCGCACCGTCCGGCACCACCGCCGGCCACGTCAGCGCCGCGGCCGCACCCGGCTCGTCGTGACGGCGGCACGGGACGAGGCGTGACACTCCCGACGCGAATTGTGCATGCCGGGAGCCATGGAGGCCCGGAAGTGCTACAACTGGGTTCGTGACCATTCCTCGCCACCCGTGCCGGGCACGTCGGTGCGGTCACCCCTAGGCAACCGCTTCAGGAGCGTCGCCGGCCAGGTATTCGTCCTCCAGGTGGCGATCGTGGTGTTGCTCGCAGCCGGAGCACTCCTGGCCCTCGTGCTCCAGTCGCGGCACGACATCGACCGCGAGGCACGCAACCGGTCGGTGTCCGTCGCCGAGACCTTCGCGCGCTCCATCGGCCTCCAGCCCGCGCTGAAGACCTCCGACCCCTCCGCGCTCCTGCAGCCCCTCACCGAGGAGACGCGCAAGGCCGCCGGCGTCGACTTCATCGTGGTGATGGACACCAACGGCATCCGCTACACGCACCCCCAGCCGGACCGCATCGGGAAACGATTCGTCGGAACGATCAAACCCTCCCTCGCCGGGAACGTCCTGACCGAGAGCGTCCAGGGCCCGCTCGGCAAGGAGATCCAGGCGGTGGTCCCGGTCAAGGACGCCGACGGCAAGGTCGTCGCCCTCGTCTCGGCGGGTCTGACGGTCAAGAACGTCACCGGCGTCGTCGACCGCCAGCTCCCGGTCATCCTCCTGGCCATCGCCACCGGCATGGCCCTCGCCACCGTGGGCACCTGGCTGATCAGCAGACGCCTGCGCCGCCAGACCCACGGGCTCGGCACGCAGGAGATGACCCGCATGTACGAGCACCACGACGCGGTGCTCCACGCCGTCCGCGAAGGCGTCCTGATCACCGACGGCGACGGCCAGCTGCTCCTGGCCAACGACGAGGCCAAGCGCCTCCTCGGCCTGCCCGAGGACGCGGAGGGCCGCCACATCGGCGACGTTCCCGGCCTCGAACGCCGCATGGCCGACCTGCTGCTCTCCGGCCGCGAGGCCACCGACGAGGTGATCGGCTCCGGCGACCGCCTGCTCGTCGTCAACCAGCGGCCGACCCACCCCCGCGGCCGTCCCGAGGGCGCGGCGGTCACCATCCGCGACTCCACCGAGATGCAGATCCTCACCACCCGGGCCGAGACCGCCCGCAGGCGCCTCAAACTGCTGTACGACGCCGGCGGTGACATCGGCACCACCCTCGACGTGGTCCGCACCGCCGAGGAACTCGCCGCCGTCGCCGTACCCCGCTTCGCGGACTTCGTCACCGTCGACCTCGCCGACCAGGTCATCGACGGCGACGAGCCCGCGCCGGGAGCCGACATGCGGCGCACCGCGATCAGCGGCATCCGCTCCGACCACCCCCTGTACCCCGTCGGCCGGCTGATCGACTTCCTGCCGTCCACCCCGCAGGCCCGCGGCTACGGCACCGGCCGGGCGGAACTCGTCCCCGACCTGTCGCAGGCACCCGGCTGGCAGGCCCAGGACCCGCCCCGCGCCCGCGCCATCGTCGACTACGGCATCCACTCGCTCATCGCGGCCCCCCTCATGGCCCGGGGCGTCGTCCTCGGCGTGGTCAACTTCTGGCGGTCGCAGAAGCAGGAGCCCTTCGACGAGGACGAGCTGTCCCTCGCCGAGGAACTCGTCGCCCGCGCGGCGGTCAGCATGGACAACGCCCGGCGCTACACCCGCGAGCACGCCCTCGCCGTCACGCTCCAGCGCAGCCTGCTGCCGCGCGCCCTGCCCGAACAGAGCGCCATGGACGTCGCGCACTTCTACCTGCCCGCACAGTCGGGGGTCGGCGGCGACTGGTTCGACGTGATCCCGCTCCCCGGCAGCCGGGTCGCCCTGGTCGTCGGCGACGTCGTCGGACACGGCCTGCACGCCGCCGCCACCATGGGCCGGCTGCGCACCGCCGTCCACAACTTCTCCTCCCTCGACCTGCCGCCCGACGAGATCCTCGCCCGCCTGGACGACCTCGTACAGCGCATCGACCACGACCACAACGGCGACACCGACGACACGGACGGCGGCGGCGTCCTGGGCGCCACCTGCCTGTACGCCGTCTACGACCCGGTCTCCCAGCGCTGCACGATGGCCCGCGCCGGACACCTGCCGCCGCTCGTGGTCGCACCGGACGGCAGCACCCGCATCGTCGAACTGCCCGCCGGCCCCCCGCTGGGGCTGGGCGGCATGCCGTTCGAGACGGCGGAAGTGGAGCTGGCCGAGGGCAGCCAGCTGGTCCTCTACACCGACGGGCTGGTGGAGGAACGCACCCGTGACATCGGCGAGGGCCTGGAACTGCTCCGCGCGGCCCTGAGCCACGCCGACCGCGACCCCCACGACAGCTGCCGGGCCGTGCTCGACATGATGCTCCCGGCCCGGCCGACCGACGACGTGGCCCTGCTCATCGCGCGCACCCGGACCCTCGGCCCGGACCGGGTCGCCCAGTGGGACGTGCCCTTCGAGCCGAGCGCGGTCGGTGCCATGCGCAGCGTCGCCGCCAAGAAGCTCGACGAATGGGACCTGGGCGAGCTCGGCTTCGCGGCGGAACTGATCCTCAGCGAGCTGATCACGAACGCGTTGCGGCACGGGAGCGAGCCGGTGCGGGTCCGGCTCCTGCGCGACCACAACCTGACCTGCGAGGTCTGGGACGGCAGCAGCACGGCCCCCCACCTGCGCTACGCCGCCACCACCGACGAGGGCGGACGCGGACTGTTCCTGGTGGCGCAGCTCAGCGAGCACTGGGGCACCCGCTACACGCCCGAGGGCAAGGTCATCTGGGCGGAACTGGCCCTGCCCGGCACCCCCGGCGGCGGAGAGGCCGTCCTCCAGGCCTTCCTGGACGTCGACCCCCTCTGACGCCGCAGCCCCAGGCCGTACCGGGCTCGGCGAGCAGGTCGCTACCATCGGCCGGTGCACCGAGAAACCGGCTGGTCCCCCTATCCCAAGATCCCCGCGAACACCCGGCTGGGAGAGGCCCGCGGGCGGACCTGGGTGGCCCACGAGAAGATCCACGGCGCGAACTTCGCCGTCGTGTGCGACGCGGCGGGCGCCCACCCCGCCAAGCGACGCGAACTGCTCGGCGACGGCGGACTCGACGACTTCTTCGGTGTCGGCCGGATCTGGCCCGCCCTGGCGGTCGCGGCGACCCGCTGCGCCCAGGCGCTGCGGGAGGCCGTCGGCGCCGCGCCGTCGGCGGTCGTGACCGTGTACGGCGAACTGGCCGGCGGCCGCTATCCCCACCCCGACGTGCCGCCCGTGCCGGGCGCGGCGGCCGTGCAGACCGGTGTCTGGTACGCCCCCGACCTGGTCTGGCTGCCCTTCGACGCGACCGTGACCGACGGGGACGGGCCGTGCTGGGTCGCCGACCGCACCCTGCGGGCGGCGGCGGAGCGGGCCGGCCTGCGCTGCGTACCGCTGCTGGCCGAAGGGCCGCTCGCACGGCTCCAGGAACTGCCGGCGCTCTTCCCGACCCGGCTGCCCGGCCTGCTCGGCCTGCCTGCGCTGCCCGACAACCTCGCGGAGGGCCTCGTCGTCAAACCCGCGGGCGGGTCCCGCGGGCCCGCCCGGCCCATGGCCAAGGCCAAGCAGCCCGCCTTCGCCGAGGACGAACGGTTCGACGGCGCGCGCCCCTACGAGGCGCCCGCCGAAGGCGCCGCGGGCGTACCGGGCTGGCTGCTCGCCCACGGCACCGGCCTGCTCACCCCGGCCCGCGCCGCTTCGGCCGTCAGCAAGCTCGGACCCCGCACCCCGCCGCAGGAGCTGGCCGCCGAGATCGCGCGGGACGCCGCAGACGAGGTCGCCGACGGCCTGGGCGGCCTGGACGCGGCCGTGCGGCGCGCCCTGGAGGACTCCCTCCACGCCGGCGCCCTCGCCCTGGCCCGCTTCGACGCGTCCGACCGCCTGTCCTGACGCCACGGCCCCGGGTGCTCGTCCCGGCGGCCGCGCCGGGGTCAGCGGCCGCTCCGGTGGTTCGTGCCGATCCGGGCCGTCAGCAGGGCGATGTCGTCATCGGCCGACGCCGGGACGAGATGGGCGATCAACGAGTCGCACAGGTGGTCGAGGGGCTGGAGCGGCTCCGTGAGCAGCCCGGTCAACTCGCCCAGACGCTCGTCGATGTCCCGGTTGCGGGCCTCGATCAGCCCGTCGGTGTACAGCACGAGCAGGCTCCCCGCGGGGAGGGTGATGTCGGTCGTGGTGAAGGTGACCCCACCGACCCCGAGCGGGGCACCGGGCGGGGTCTTCACCAGGTAGACGGTGCCGTCCGGCTGCGCCACGGCGGGCGGCGGGTGACCGGCCCGCGTGACCGTGCAGTGGCCGGTCGCCGGGTCGCACACCACGTACAGGAACGTGGCGAGCATCGGCTCCGCGAGGTCCGCGAGGGTCGCCTCCAGCTGGTGCAGCAGCGCGGTCGGCGGCATGTCGAGCCGCGCCAGGGCGCGCACGGTCGCGGCCAGGCGCCCCATCACCGCGGCGGCGGCGATGCCGTGCCCCATCACGTCGCCCATGATCAGGCCGGCCCTGCCGCCGGTCAGGGGCACGACGTCGTACCAGTCCCCGCCGACCTCGTTGACGTCGCTCGCCGGGAGGTAACGGTGGGCGATCTCGATCCCCGGCGGCGGCGTGATGTGCTGCGGCAGCATGCTGCGCTGCAGTACGACCGCGGTCTCGTGCTCGTGGTGGTACAGGCGGGCGTTGTCGATGCTGATGGCGGTCCGCGCGGCCAGCTCCCCGGCGAGCGTGACGTCGTCCGCGCCGAACGGCTCGAAGGGCCGGGTGCGGAAGAAGGAGGCCACACCGAGGACCAGGCCCCGCGCGATCAGCGGGACCATCATGAACGAGTGCACGCCCGCCTCGACGAGCTGCGCGGGCCGGGGCGTGTGCCGGGCGGCCGGGGCCACGGCCATGGCGTCCAGCTGGGCCACGAGGAAGGGCTGGCGGGCCGAGAGGGCCTGGGTGTACGGGGCGGTCGTGGGGAAGGTGAGGGTCCTGCCGAGCGGCGCGAGGATCTGCGTGACGGCGGTACCGGCCAGCGGGGCCTTGCCCAGCCGGCGCAGCGCCACACCACCGGTCAGGCCCATCCCCGGTTCGTTGCCGCACGCCAGCGAGTCCAGGACGTCGACGGTGACCGCACTGGCCAGGTGGGGCACGGCCAGGTCGGCCAGCTCCTGCGCGGTGCGTTCGAGGTCGAGGCTGGCGCCGATCCGTGAGCTGGCCTCCGTGAGCAGGGCGAGCCGGCGCCGGCCCGCCTCGGCCTCGGTGTGGTCGCGCTGCTGCGTGGTGATGTCGAGCAGGGAGGCGATCACGCCGATCGCCTGGCCGCCGGGGTCCTCGGCCCGGACGTACGAGCACGCCCACACGTGGTCGTGCTCCGGGTCGGCGGGGGTCCGGCCGGTGCGCAGGCGGTTGAGGACCGGTTCGCCGGTCTCCAGCACCTGCCGCATCGCCTCCTCCATCTCGCCCGCGTTCACCTCCGGCAGGACCTCGGCCAGACGCCGGCCCACATGGGCCGATTCCGTCAGACCGTTCATCGCCTCCAGCGCCGGATTGACCTGCAGGAACCGCAGCTGTGTGTCCAGGACGGCGATCCCGACGGGAGAGCGGGCGAACAGGCCGTCCCACACCGCCGAGGCCCCCCTGATCCGCCGGGCCGCGTGGGCGTCCGCCGCGAACACCAGCACGGCCGACGCACCGTGCCGCCGATCGGGTACGGGGCAGGCCCAGATCTCCAGCTCCAGGGGATGGCCGTTGCGGTGCCAGGCGGTGACCGTGCCCATCACGCCGCGTCCGGTGGCCGCGGTCTCCCACAGGGACCGGCCCAGACTGCGGTCGGCGCCGGGGTGGAGGAGGTCGGCGATGTGCCGCCCGAGCACCTGGGGCGGGTCGTAGCCCAGCAGCTCCTGCGCGCCGTGGTTCCACCGCACGATCATCCCGTCGCCGCTCGTGGCCACGAGTGCCACCGGCAGGGCGCCCAGCCACCCGCCGGCGTCCTGGGCGGCGCTGCTGATGAGGTCCTGCAGCGGCATCTCCTCATGCATCCCGCACCCGCTCCTTCCGGGCGGACCCGGCCTCGGGGCACGGCGGCCCCGGGGCGCGGCGCGGCTCCTGCCGGCCGCTCGCCGAGTGCGGTCCGCGGCCGCTTCCGTTCCCCTTCATCACCTTCATCCTCGCTCCGGGCGACGGGCCGCGCCCCCCGGCCGCCGCACTCGGGTGGGGAGCCCGCCCGGGCCGGCGGGGCGCCGTGGCGGCCGGGTTCATCCGGTCGGCCGAGCACAGCAAGCCACCCGCGCCGCACCGGGCCACGCTGTGGGCAAGGACCGCACCGACACCACCGCACAGACGAGGACCGCACCATGTCCCACAGGCGACGTATCGGCATCATCGCGGGGGCCGCAGCGCTGCTGCTCGGCGCCACCGCTTGCTCGGGTCTGGGTCGGACCACGGTCGGCCAGCTCAGCTTCCGCGGCCACGACTCGCCGGTCGAGATCACCTACTCCAACAGCCTCGTCACGGGCTGCCACCGCATCGCCATTCCCGACGGGGCCACCCACGTCGAGAACAACACCCTCGTCGACGTCATCCTCTACCAGAACTTCGACTGCAAGCAGACCGACGAGCCGAACAACGGGATCTACGTGGCGACGACCCTCTCGAACGTGACCGCCCCCCGCGCCCGGCCCTGGCGGAGCTTCAGCGTCGTCCACTGACGCCGCCGGGCCGCGCCGCCGGCCCGGCGCGGGCAGCCGTCCCGGTCAGGGGCCCGCGGCGGCGCGCCGGATCGAATCCAGCGCGCGGGCCACGTCGTCGTCGTCCGTCGACCAGTTGCTCACCGAGATGCGCATGACCCGTCGGCCGTGCCAGGTCGACCCGCTGATCCACGTCGTACCGTCGTCGAGCAGCCGGGTGAGGACCCGCTCGGTGCGCTCGTCGTCGCCGAACTCGGCGCACACCTGAGTGAACACCACCTCGTTGAGTACTCGCGCGCCGTCGATCGCGGCGATGCCGTCGGCGAACGCGCAGGCGTGCCGGCACAGTCCGTCGACGAGGTCGGCGACCCCGGAGCGGCCGAGCGACCTCAGCGCCGCCCACACCGTGAACGCCCGCCCGCGACGGGAGAGCTCGGGGACCTTGTCGACCGGGTCCCCGTGTTCGTGCTGGATGAGGTAGTCGCCGCGCAGACCCATCGCGGCCCGGAGCGCGGACGGGTCGCGCACCACGGCGAGCCCGCAGTCGTAGGGGACGTTCAGGGTCTTGTGCGCGTCCGTCGCCCACGAATCGGCCGACGCGCAGCCCTCGGTCAGGTGCGCGTGGCGCGGCGAAGCGGCCGCCCACAGTCCGAAGGCCCCGTCGACGTGCACCCACGCTCCCGCCTCCCGGGCGGCGCGTACGGTCTCGGTGAAGGGGTCGAACGCGCCCGAGTGGATGTCCCCGGCCTGGAGGATCACGACGGCGGGACCCTCACCGCCCGACGCCAGGACGTGTCGCAGCGCCCGCGGATCCATGCGCCCCTGGCCGTCGGCGTCCACCAGGACGGGGGCGCCCAGCCCCAGGTAACGCAGCGCCAGGTCGACGGCCATGTGACGGTCCCGGCCGGCGACGGCCCGTACGCGCGGACCTCCGACGAGTCCGTCGCGGGCGACGCTCCAGCCGGAGCGGCGCAACACCTCGTCGCGCGCGGCGGCGAGGCAGGTGAAGTTCGCCATCGTGGCACCGGTGGTGAAGCCGACACCGGCGTCGTCCGGCAGACCGAGCAGGTCCAGCAGCCACGCGCCGGCGACCTCCTCCACCGCCGCGTACGCGGGTGAGGCGGCCCGCATCACCGCGTTCTGGTCCCAGGCGCTGACCAGCCAGTCGGCGGCGAGCGCGGCGGGCTCCGTACCACCTACCACGAACCCGTAGAACCGGCCGCTCGGGAACGCGGTCAGTCCCGGCTCGCAGGCCGTGGCGAGCAGGTCGACGACATCGGCCGGAACGCCGGGGCCGTCGGGCAGTTCGGTGCCGAGCGCGCGCACGGTCTCGTCGACCGAAGCGCGCGCGGGAACCCGCCGTTCGGACAGGCTCGCCAGCCACCGGACGGCATGCTCGTGCGCGCGCCGGAGCGCGGCCTCGCGCGCGTCCATACTTCGGACTATGGGACAGGAGCCGCCGCCCCGCAAGCCACGGCTCGTACGGTTGTTCCCCCGTCGGCCTGGCCGTGCGGGTCCGAGCGGCCGGTGCGCGCCGGTCCGCGCCGGTCAGTGCTGGACGGGGGTGACGTCGAGCCCGGCCAGGGCGGCGGTCCAGGGGAAGGGGGCCGCGTCGACGGCGGTGTTGTCGTGCGGGAGGAGCTGGACCCCGGCGTTGCGCAGCGTGGCGAGGGAGATCTCGTACTGGGGGTGCGCGGCGAGGGCGCTGTTGGTGCAGGAAATGGCGGTGACGGGGGTGCCGTTGCCGAGTGCCTCGGCGGCGAGGCCGACCGTCAGCCGGTCGGTGAGGCCGAGGGCCCAGGCGTTGACGGTGTTGAAGGTGGCGGGTGCGTAGAGGAGCGCGTCGGGGGCCGGCCACTGCTCCGGTTCGCCGGGCAGCCGGTACTGCCACAGGACCGGGTGGCCGGTCAGGGCGGCGAGCCCGTCGAGGCTCTCCGCGAGCCAGTGCGCGGCGGTGGGAGTGAGCCCGAGGCAGACGTTCCAGCCGCGGGCCTGGGCGTCTTCGATGACGCGGGCGACGTCGAAAACGGGCGGGGCGGCGGAGCAGAGCAGGTAGAGGGTCTTGGTGGTCATGCGGCCATATGATCATATCGCTTGACCTCAAGTGTGGTTGAGGGAGCAGGATCGAGTCCATCGGCGCACCGCAAGGTGCTCATCGGCGTCGAGGAGCCGGTCGAGTTCGCCCGGGGCGAGCCGGGACGGGGAGGTCGTTGACGAGGAAGGCGGACGGCCCCGGCTGCTGACCGCCTGCCGGAACACCCGGGTGGTGAAGGACCCCGGGCGGGCCTGACCCGGGGCGGGACACGGGGCCGCCACCCGCGCGGTGTCCGTGTCGCTGCGGGGCGGCGGGTGGGGGACAGTGGAGCTGTGGCCGACGTCGACGCGGTGGCAGCCGAGCTGTACGGGCTCAGGCCGGAGGAGTTCACGGCAGCCCGGGACGCCTACGTGGCCGGCGCGCGCAAGGCGGGGCAGCGGGACGTGGCGAAGCGCATCGCCGCCCTGCGCAAGCCCACGCTCGCGGTGTGGGCCGCCAACCGGCTCGCCCGCGCCGAGGCCGACCAGGCCCAGCACCTGCTGGAACTCGGGCGGGGGCTGCGCGAGGCGCACCGGACCCTGTCGGGCGAGGAATTGCGCAGACTGTCCCACCAGCAGCACGTGGTGATCGCGGCGATGGCCGGCGAGGCCCGGCGGCTGGCCGGAGAAGCGGGGCAGGAACTGTCCGCGGGGGTGCAGCGGGAGGTCGAGCAGATCCTGCGGAGCGTCCTCGCCGACCCGGAAGCGGCCAACGCCTGGGCGCGCGGAGCACTGGAGAAGGCGCCGCCCCCGGCCGTGGGCTTCGCCGAGGTGGCACCGGCACCGGGCACGGAGCCGCGCCCGCAGCAACAACCGGAGCAGGCAAGAAAATCGGGGAGGAAGCCGGAGCCGAAGCGGAAGCCGGAGGCGCAGCGGAAGCCGGCACCGGAACCGGACGTGCAGCAGGTCGCGCGCGCCGAGGAGGCCCTGGCCCGCGCACAGACGGAGCGGCAACGGGCCCGCACCGCCCTCGGCGCGCTCGACGAGCGCATCACGGAGCTGGAAGAGCGGCTGGCCGGTGCCCGGGAGGAGCGCGAGTCGCTCGCGGCCGCCACGGAGGCGGCCGACGCCCGCCACCGCGAGGCCGCCCGGGAGGCGAAGGCGGCCCGGACGGCCTCCCGGACGCCCCGGCGAGCCTGACCGGAGGGCAGCTGCCGCCCCGCACCAACGTCGGTGCCCCACTCGGGACTCGTGCCGATCAGGCCGGGCTCGCGGCGCCCCGCCACCGCGCGTCGCCGCGTCGTCCTCGGTCGGCGGCGCTCCGCGTCGCCTCCCCGGTCCGCCTTGCGAGCAACGCCGTCATGCACCGCTCCCCGATCCGGCCCGACCGACGGGACACCCCTAGCCCTGTCGTCAAAGTTGCACCTGGCCCGCGGCGCCCGGCACCGCACCTCGCGGCGTTGTCGGGGCGCCCAAGTACGTCCAGTACTCGGGCGCCCCTCCGCCTTGCGATGCACGGCACCGGACACCGCGGGCCTGACCGGCGCCACTTTGACGACAGGACCTAGGCTCATGACATGATCATGAAGACAGAGTTCAGTGACGCGTTCCTGCTGGAAGCGGAACGGCACGCGGCCTGGGGCGCCGCACAACTGGAGGCCCTGACCGGGTTCATGCCCACGGGTGCCTGGACGGCGGACCTGGAGGCGTGCCTTTACCGGCAGGGCGACCTGGAACTGCGGATCGCCGTCCTGGGCACCTACGACCTCGGGGAGCGGACCTGGATGTGGGGCTGGGCCAATCCGGGGCTGCGCGGCAGCGAGGTCGTCGCCCTGACCGGCGCGATCGGACGCTACGGACGGGCCCACGGGATCGCCGAGTTCACCGAGGAGGTCCTGGACCTGTCCGGCTTCGAGGACCCCCGCCGGGCCGCGGAGACTCTGGCCTTCGCGGGCATGGGCGTGGCCGAGGCGCCCGGTTACCTGGGTCTTCCGGCGGGGCCGGACAGCCGCGTCTACTTCCTCCCGGACGATCCGCGGGTGCCGCGCGCCGGCCTCGACGCGGTGGCCCTGCCGCGCCGACTGATGACCGGGGCCGGCCTGATCGGCCGGTCGGCCCGGCGGGTGGTCACCGGCTACCTGGAGCACCACGGCCTGCCGTCGCGGGAGGAGGGAAACCTGATCCGGGCCGACCTGCCCGGTGGCGGCGCGGCGGAGGTCGAGTTCGACGCCGCCGACCGCATCGCCGCCGTACGCCTGACCGCGCTCTGACCGACGGCCCGGCCGCCGACACCGGGCATCACCGCCCGGATGCGACCCCCGGCCGCGGCCGGGCCGTGGTGCCCGATTTCCGGACCGCGCCCTGCGGTCCGCGTGCCCACCGACGGCGGCGGAGGGGCACGCCATCCCGTCGCGTCCGGCCAAGTTGCGGACCGTGCGCGTCACGCTCCGCCGGGGGGCCCGGTCCGCCGACCGCCGCTCCACCTGCGCTGCGCCCGGAACGCGGTCCACCTCCGCGGGCGGGTGACGCCCGGGTCGGGTGTTCCTGCCGGGACCGGCGTGGGCTCCGCCCCTCCACCGAACCGGGCCATTCCGGTTCATGGCGGGCGTCGCCACGGCGGGCGCGAAGGGTCGCCCCGGCCGTGGACCGGATACGCGTCGTCGAAGCGGAATTCGGCCAAGGGGTCGGTGCGCGCCCCGGCTCCGGGCGGTTGTCCATATCCCGTCCTGTTGCCGCACCCGGCCGCGTGGTGGCATGTCCATGCCGAAATTCGGATCGGCGGCCCCCGATGAATGGAGAAACAAGGATGTTGCTCCGCAAACTGACCGTCGGCGCGGCGGTGGTGGCGTTGTCCACCCTGGCGATGCCGGCACAAGCCCACGACGCCACGTATCCACCCGGGAGAATCACCGTCGACGTCGTGGGCGTGAACGGTTCGGGGTGTCCCCAGGGCACGGCCAGCGTGGCCGCCGCCTCCGACAACACCTCCTTCACGGTCACGTACAGCGACTACCTCGCGCAGACCGGCGCCGGCTCGGGCGGCACCGACTTCCGCAAGAACTGCCAGCTCGCCCTCCAGATCCACGTGCCGCAGGGCTACACGTACGCCATCGCCCGGGCGGACTACCGGGGCTTCGCCCACCTCCAGCGCGGCGCCTACGGCCAGGAGCGCGCCAACTACTACTTCCAGGGCATGGCCCAGACGACCCGCAGGACCCACCAGTTCAACGGCCCCTACTCCGACAACTGGCAGGCGAGCGACCAGACGGAGTACGCCGACCTGGTCTGGGCGCCGTGCGGCGAGGAGCGCAACCTCAACGTCAACAGCGAACTGCGCGTGTACGCGGGAACGTCGAGCCCGCAGGCCCTCAGTTTCATGAGCATGGACTCCACGGACGGCAGCGTCAGCACGGTCTACCACTTCGCCTGGAAGGAATGTCCTGCGGTCTGACAGGGCGTGAGCCTCGGAACCAGCACATCACGGTCAGGAGTGACAACGATGTCCCATTCCCTGCCCCGCACCCTGTTCACCGGCGCCGCGGCCGCGGCACTGATCGCCACCGCCACCCCGGCCGGAGCCGCCGGCGCCACCCCGCAGATCACCGCACCGCCCGACAAGATCGTGATCGAGTTGGCCACGGTGAACGGCTCGGGCTGTCGGGAGGGCACGGCGGAAGTGGCGGTCGCGCCCGACAACACGGCCTTCACCGTCACCTACAGCGACTACCTCGCCCAGGTCGGGCCCGGTGCCCCGCCGACCGGATTCCGCAAGAACTGCCAGCTCAATCTGCGGGTCCACGTCCCCTCGGGATTCACCTACGCCATTGTCCAGGCGGACTACCGCGGATTCGCATTCCTCCAACCCGGCGCATGGGGCCAGGAGAAGGCGAACTACTACTTCCAGGGAATGCCGCAGACGACCCAGCGCACCCACCAGTTCAACGGTCCGCTGAATGACAACTGGCAGGCGACCGACCGCACGGAGTACGCGGACCTCGTCTGGGCGCCGTGCGGCGAAAAGCGCAATTTCAACATCAACACCGAACTGCGCGTCAACGCGGGCACGTCGAACCCGCAGTCGGCCACCAGCTTCATGACCATGGACTCCACCGATGCCAGCGTGAGCACCCTGTACCACCTCGCCTGGCAGGCCTGCCCGGCTCCCCGGCCGCGGCCCAGCTGAGCCACGCGGGCATCCTGATCGGTCTCGTCGCACGAGACCGAACGGCGGTGCGGGCACCGTGGGCCCGTACCGCCGTCCCGGCCGCTCAGGCCGTGCGCCGCGGCCCCTCGCGAAAGTGGGCTCGGGCCGCCGGCAGGTACATCGGGACGACCGCGGCCGCGGCCAGCACATCGGGCAGGGCGTTGACGACGGCCCACCACGCCGGGTCGATGCCGTCCACACCGAGACCGCCGACCCGGAAGAGCAGGAACACCGCACCCACGACCGTCAGTACGGCCCGGGCCCAGCCGCGCCCGGCCCGCATCCGCACCGCGACGAACAGCCACGCGGCCAGGAGCACGCCCAGTACACCGGCCGACCAGGCGAGTCGAGTCAGCGCGGCGCCCCGCCCGGAGAACTCGGTCAGCTCGTCCAGGCCGGTGGGCGGCACCACGAACGCCCCCAGGACCCACACCAGGACCTCCGCCGCGACGGCCGCCAGGGTGAGTGCCCACGCCGCCTCTGTCTCCTTCGGGCGCCCTGGGCCCGCGCTGCCCGTACCTGTCTCCATGACGGCCTCCTTCCGGGGTACGCACCGTGAGAGGGCGAACGGGCCTTCGGGGTTGCCCCTGTTCGCCGTCCGCTGTCCGCCGTCGTCCGCCGTCCGGCCATCCCGCGCCGGTCATCGGATAGGTTGGCGCGATGCCGGAACTGCGAACCGAACGGCTTGTCCTGCGCTCATGGCGGGAGGCCGACCTGCGCCCCTGGGCGGCGATGAACGCCGACCCCGAAGTCCGCGAGCACTTCGGCGGCGTCCTCACCCGTGCGCAGAGCGAGGCCTCCGTGGCCCGCTTCCAGGCGGCCATCGAACAGCGGGGCTGGGGCTGGTGGGCCGTCGAGGTGCAGGACACCGGTGAGTTCATCGGCTTCACGGGACTGGACCCGGTCGACGAGGACATGCCGTTCACCGGCGTGGAGGCCGGCTGGCGGCTGGCCCGCTCGGCCTGGGGGCACGGCTACGCCACCGAGGCCGCCCTCGCCGCCGTCGCCTTCGGGTTCGACACCCTCGCGCTGCCCGAGGTCCTCGCGGTGACCACGGCCACCAACCTCCGCTCCCGGGCGGTGATGCGCCGCATCGGCATGACCCGTGATCCGGCCGACGACTTCGACGACCCGACGGTGCCCGAAGGGCCGCGGCGCCGGAGCGTGGTGTACCGGCTCCGGGCACAGGACCGCCGCCCCGCCGGGAGGTGACCGCCCCGCCGCCGCGCGCACGGACGTGCGGCGGGCCCGGGGCGGCTGACCTGCACGGGAGTTGACGTCACGGGGCCGGGGGCCGTGCACGGACGCTGCCCGGGGCGGGTTACCGTAGCCCTTCATCCGAGGGGGACAACAGACATGTCGCAGAACACGGGGTGGGCTCAGCACCCGGGACAGCCCGTTCCACCATGGGGAGGCGGCTGGGTGCCGCCGTCGGCGCCGAAACCGGGCGTCATACCCCTCCAGCCGCTCAGCCTGGGGGACATACTCGGCGGTGCCTTCTCGGCCTTCCGCCGGAACTGGAAGGCCCTGGTCGGCATCATCGTCGCCGTGCAGGGGCTCGGGGTCCTGCTCGTGGGCCTCGCGATCGGCATCGGCGTCGCGGTCGTGTCCGACCGGTTCTCCGCCGTCTTCGACCTCGGGCCGGGGGAGACCGCCGCCGACGAGGACGTGATGGCCCTGGTCCTGGCCTTCGTGCCGGCTCTCGTGCTCCTGATGGTCACGCTGACGGTCGGGGCGGCGCTGATCAGCGCACTGGGTCCGGCCGTCATCCAGGAGGCCGTCCTGGGCCGCACCGCCACCTTCGGCGCGATGTGGCGCCGAACCTGGTCCCGGCTGCCGGCGGTGCTCGGCAGCATGCTGCTCACCGCGCTGATCGCGGGCGGCCCGATGCTGGTCGTCTACGCGGTCTGCGTGCCGCTCGTCGTCCTGTCCGCCGACGGATCCGGGCCGCCGGCCGCACTGCTCGTGCTGATCCTCGGTGTCCTGGTCTGCCTGCCCGTCTCGATCTGGCTCATGACCCGGCTCAGCCTCGCGCCCGCCGTCGCGGTCTGCGAAGGGCTCGGCACCGTCGCCTCGCTGCGGCGCTCCGCGCACCTGGTCAAGGACGGCTGGTGGCGGGTGTTCGGCATCTCCATGCTGGGCTCCTTCGTGGCGATGGCCGTGGGCTACGTCATCCAGATGCCGTTCAGCTTCATCGGCCTGGCGGCGTTCCTGCCGAGCGTCCTGGGGGCGGACGACGGGAACGGAGACCCGGAGATGGCGGTCGCCGGACTCGGCATCTACGTCCTGTGCATGGTGATCGGCGGCCTGGCCAGCGGGATCTTCCAGTTCGGCTTCCCGCCGCTGGTCCTGTCCCTGCTTTACGTGGACCTGCGCGTCCGCAAGGAGAACCTCGCGGAGACCCTGATCGCGGCGTCGGCCCCCGCCGGCACCCCGCCCCCGCCGACTTCGGCCCCGCCTACCCCGGCCCCGTCACCCGACCGGCCATGACGGCGTCCGACCGAGGCGTCGGACGACGGTGATGCGGGGGCTCGCCCAGGGGGCGGGCCCCCGTGGCCGTGTAAAGCATCGAACGCATGGTGGTTCTTGTCGCCTCTCTGGAGTCACTTCCTGAACTACCGATCGTGATCGGCTGCGGCGGGTCCCGTCGGCGGTGCTTACGGGGGCGCACGCTCGGTTTGCCAGTACAGCCACGGCGAAATTTTTCGTCAATGCTTTTCACAAGGATTGAAGAAACAGCGAGTTCACAGCCCTGCCCCGCATGTGACGTCCCGTGCGGCCTTCGCTTCGTGAACGCTCAAACCCTTGACGGCCTTCCCGGCGGGCAGTTCACTCACGCTTCGATCCCCCCGGATCCTCGACGTCAGGAGCACCCCACATGCCTCCACGCCCCAGGCCGTCCCTCGCGGCGGCGCTCGCGGCCGCACTGGTCGCCGCCCTCCTCGTGCTGCTGCCCGGCAGCGCGACCGCCCAGGCCGCACCCGTCCTGCTCTCCCAGGGCAGGCCGGCGACCGCCTCCAGTACCGAAGGTGCCGGCACCCCCGCCTCTGCCGCCGTCGACGGCGACAACGGCACCCGCTGGTCGAGCCAGTTCGCCGACCCGCAGTGGATACAGGTCGACCTCGGTACCCCCGCCCTGCTGAGCCAGGTGGTGCTGCGCTGGGAGACCGCCCACGCCCGCGCCTACCGGATCGAGCTGTCCACGGACGGATCGCACTGGACCACGGCCTACTCCACCGCCGCCGGCACCGGCGGCGTGCAGACCCTCGACATCACCGGCACCGCCCGGTACGTGCGCGTATACGGGACCGAGCGCGCCACCGCCTGGGGCTACTCGCTCTGGGAGGTCCAGGTCTACGGGACCACCGACACCGGCCCCGCCCTCCCCGGCGGCGGCGACCTCGGCCCGAACGTGATCGTCTTCGACCCGTCCACCCCCGGCATCCAGGCCCGGCTCGACCAGGTGTTCCAGCAGCAGGAGTCCGCGCAGTTCGGCTCGGGCCGCTACCAGTTCCTCTTCAAGCCGGGGACCTACAACGGCCTCAACGCCCAGATCGGCTTCTACACATCCATCTCCGGCCTCGGCCTGAGTCCCGACGACACCACCATCAACGGTGACGTCACCGTCGACGCGGGCTGGTTCAACGGCAACGCCACCCAGAACTTCTGGCGCTCCGCCGAGAACCTGGCCCTCAACCCGGTCAACGGCACCGACCGCTGGGCCGTCTCCCAGGCCGCCCCCTTCCGCCGGATGCACGTCAGGGGCGGCCTCAACCTCGCCCCGAACGGCTACGGCTGGGCCTCCGGCGGCTACATCGCCGACTCCAAGATCGACGGCCAGGTGGGCAACTACTCGCAGCAGCAGTGGTACACCCGGGACAGCTCGATCGGCGGCTGGTCCAACGGCGTCTGGAACCAGGTCTTCTCCGGCACCCAGGGCGCACCCGCGCAGGGCTTCCCGAACCCGCCGTACACCACCCTCGACACCACGCCCGTCTCGCGCGAGAAGCCCTTCCTGTACCTCGACGGCAACGACTACAAGGTGTTCGTACCGAGCAAGCGGACCGGCGCGCGCGGTACCTCGTGGGGCAACGGAACCGCCCCGCAGGGCAGTTCGATCCCGCTCGGCCAGTTCTACGTGGTCAAGCCGGGTGCGAGCGCCGCGACCATCAACCAGGCGCTGACCCAGGGCCTGCACCTGCTGTTCACCCCGGGCGTCTACCACGTCGACCGGACCATCCAGGTCAATCGCCCCGGCACCGTGGTACTGGGCCTCGGCCTCGCCACCATCGTCCCCGACAACGGGGTGACCGCCATGAAGGTCGGTGACGTCGACGGGGTCCGCCTGGCCGGCTTCCTGATCGACGCCGGCCCCGTCAACTCACCCTCCCTGCTGGAGGTCGGCCCCGCCGGCACCACCACCGACCACGCCGGCGACCCGACCACCGTGCAGGACGTGTTCATCCGCGTCGGCGGGGCCGGGCCGGGCAAGGCCACCGTCGGCATGGTCGTCAACAACCACGACACGATCGTCGACCACACCTGGATCTGGCGGGCCGACCACGGCGACGGCGTCGGATGGGAGACCAACCGCTCCGACTACGGTTTCCGCGTCAACGGCGACGACGTCCTCGCCACCGGGCTCTTCGTGGAGCACTTCAACAAGTACGACGTGCAGTGGAACGGCGAACGCGGCCGGACGATCTTCTTCCAGAACGAGAAGGCGTACGACGCACCCAACCAGGCGGCGATCCAGAACGGCTCCGTCAAGGGTTACGCCGCCTACCAGGTGGCCGACTCCGTCAACGCCCACGAGGGCTGGGGCCTGGGCAGTTACTGCTACTACAACGTCGACCCGACGATCCGCCAGGAGCACGGTTTCCAGGCACCGGTCAAGCCGGGCGTGCGGTTCCACGACCTGCTGGTGGTCTCGCTCGGCGGCAACGGACAGTACGAGCACGTGATCAACAGCGTGGGCGCCCCGACCTCGGGCACCTCCACCGTCCCGTCCACGATCGTCTCCTTCCCCTGACCCGACACCGACACCGACACCGACACCGACCCCGATCCCAGGAAGGCGCTGCGGGGCGGCCGGAGCCGCCCCGCAGCGCCACCGTCCGCGGCGCGCCGTCACCCTCTCCGGTGGGCGGCGATGATCCCGGCGTAGTGGCGGCCGCTCGATTTCACCGTGCGCCGCTGGGTGGCGTAGTCGACGTGGACCAGGCCGAAGCGCTTGTCGTAGCCGTAGGCCCACTCGAAGTTGTCCAGCAGCGACCACGCGTAGTACCCGGCCACCCGTGCGCCCCTGCGGGCGGCGCGGGCGCAGGCGGCGAGATGGGCGGTGAGGTAGGCGGCCCGTTCCGGGTCGTGCACGCTGCCGTCCGGGGCGACGGTGTCCGGGTAGGCCGAGCCGTTCTCGGTGATGTGGATCGGCCCCGCGCCGTACTCCAGGTGCAGGCGCATGATCAGCGTTTCGAGGCCGCCGGCGTCGACCTCCCAGTCCATCCCGGTGCGATGGACACCGGGACGCGCGACCTGCCGGGCGTAGGGGGCCGGGCCGTCCGGGTCGGCGATGACCACCTGCGGGAAGTAGTAGTTGAGCCCGAGCCAGTCCGGCGGAGCGGCGATGGCGGCGAGGTCGCCCGGCCGCTCGGGGAGGTCGACCCGGTACACCTCGCGCATGTCGGCGGGGAACCCGCGGCCGTGGACGGGGTCGAGCCACCAGCGGTTGACGTGCCCGTCCATCCGGCGAGCGGCGGCCAGGTCGGCGTCGCGGGGGGTGGCCGGCTCGACGGTGGAGAGGTTGTTCACGATGCCGACGCGGGCGCCGGGCGCGGCCGCCCGGACGGCGCGGGCGGCGAGCCCGTGCCCGAGGAGGAGGTGGTAGGAGGCACGGACGGCCGCGGTCAGGTCGGTCAGACCCGGCGCCATCCGGCCCTCCAGATGGCCGATCCAGGCGGAGCACAGCGGCTCGTTGAGGGTGGTCCACTGGGTGACCCGGTCGCCGAGGCGCGCGGCGACGAGCCCCGCGTACGAGGCGAAGTGCTCGGCGGTGTCCCGTTCGGGCCAGCCCCCGCGGTCCTGGAGGGCCTGCGGGAGGTCCCAGTGGTAGAGGGTGACGGAGGGCTGGATGCCGGCGGCGAGGAGCGCGTCGACCAGGCGGTCGTAGAAGTCCAGGCCCTTGGGGTTGACCGGGCCGTCGCCACCGGGCAGGACGCGCGGCCAGGCGACGGAGAGCCGGTAGGCGTTGGTGCCCAGCTCCCGCATCAGCGCGATGTCCTCGGGCCAGCGGTGGTAGTGGTCGCAGGCGGTGTCTCCGGTGTGGCCGCCGTCGACCGCGCCGGGGACGCGGGAGAAGGTGTCCCAGATGGACGGGCCCCGGCCGTCCTCGTCGACGGCCCCTTCGATCTGGTAGGCGGAGGTGGCGGTGCCCCACAGGAAGTCGCGGGGCAGCGCACGCACGTCGACGGCGTCCGTGCCGGTGCCGGGAAGGCTTTCGGAGAGGGTCATTTGACGGCTCCTGCCGTGAGTCCGGCCACCAGGTACTTCTGCAGCAGAAGGAACCCGGCGACGACGGGGATGCTGACGACGAGCGAGGCGGCCATGATCTGGTTCCAGTAGACGTCGTTCTGCGTGGAGTAGCCCTGCAGGCCGACGGCCAGGGTGCGGGTGGCGTCGTTGGTCATGACGGAGGCGAACAGGACCTCGCCCCACGCCGTCATGAAGGCGTAGACGGCGACGGCGACGATGCCCGGCACGGCGGCCGGCACCACCACGCGGAAGAGGGCGCCGAGGGGCCCGCAGCCGTCGACGGTGGCCGCCTCGTCGAGGTCGCGCGGCACCGAGTCGAAGTAGCCGATGAGCATCCAGATGGAGAAGGGGAGGGAGAAGGTGAGGTACGTGAGGATCAGCGCGCCGCGGGACCCGTAGAGGGCGATCCCGGTGGCGTTGCCGATGTTCACGAAGAGCAGGAACAGCGGCAGCAGGAAGAGGATCCCGGGGAACATCTGGGTGGAGAGCACCGTCAGGGTGAACAGGCGCCTGCCGCGGAAGCGGTGGCGGCTGACGGCGTAGGCCGCGAAGACGGCGATGACCACGGACGCGACGGTGGCGGTGCCCGCCACGATCAGCGAGTTCACCAGGTACTCGGCGAGCGGGACGGTGTGCCAGATGTCGGCGTAGGGGCGCAGCGTGAGCCCGCTCGGGATCCACCGGAAGCGTGCCGAGACGTCCTGGAGCGGTTTGAGGGAGGTGGTGACCATCACGAAGACGGGCGGCAGGGTGAAGGCGGCGAGGAGGGTGAGGAAGGCGGCCCGCAGCGTCCGGAACGAGGCCGGCGGATCGAGCGGGCCCCGGCCGCGGGTACGGGTGCGGCCGCCCTCGGTGGAGTGCGTACTAGCGGGCATCGGCGTCCTTCCGGCCGCGACCGGTCAGGAGGAGGTACGCGGCGGTGACGAGGAGCAGGAAGAGCAGCAGCAGCACCGACATGGCCGAGCCGGTGCCGAAGTTCCAGGTGACGAAGCTCGATTGGTAGATGTGGACGGAGACGAGGTCGGCGGCCTCGGGGGCCGCTCTGCCGAACAGCAGGAAGGGGGTGTTGAAGTCGTTGAAGGTCCACAGGAACAGGACGAGGACCAGCACCTGGTTGACGGGGCCCAGCGAGGGCAGGGTGATGCGCCGGATCTGCTGCCACACGTCCGCGCCGTCGAGCGCCGCCGCCTCGTACAGGTCCCGGGGGATGTTCTGCAGGGCGGCCGTCACGATGAGGAAGGCGAAGGGCCAGCTCTTCCAGACGGAGACGGTCAGCATCGCCCAGAAGCTGTTGTCGCCGATCAGCCAGAAGGTGTTCTCGGCGCCGCCGAGGCCGAGCTGGTCGTGGAGGACGTGGTTCACCAGGCCGTTGTCCCGCTGGAACATGAACGCCCAGGTGATGACCGCGGCGTACGCGGGCAGGGCGTACGGGACGAAGAACAGCGCGCGCAGCAGGCCGCGGCCGCGGAAGGAGTGCTGCGTGAAGACGGCGGCGGCGGTTCCCAGCAGCCAGCACAGGGTGACGGACAGGACGGTGAACAGGCAGGTGGTGAGGAAGGAGTCGAGGAGTGCCTTGCCGACGGGCCGGCTGACGTCGACGGCGAGGTCGTAGTTGTCGAAGCCCGTCCACGGGGCCCGGGACCAGTCCCGGACGAAGAACTGGGTGAGCCGGCGGAAGCTCATGAGGATGCCCGTCACCATGGGCACCAGGTGGACGAGCAGTTCGAGCAGCAGGGCCGGGAGCAGCAGGAGGTAGGGCAGGGCGCCGCGGCGCAGTCGTCCGGGGCGGCGGTGGCCGCCGCCGGACCGGCGCGGGGGCGCGAGGCCGCCGCCCCCGGTCCGGCCCCCGGTCCGGCTCGCGGCTGTCGTCCCGGCGGCGGGCGCCGGGGGCGGGGAGGTCGTTGTCGCGGGGGTCAAGGGCGCGGAGGTCATGGCCGGCGGCTCAGCCCGCCATCTGCTGCTGGGCCTTGGCAAGTTTGGCCTTGACGGATTCGGTGGTCACGGGCCGGCCCGCCGCGGCGTCGGCGAAGAGCTCCTTGACGGCCGTGCCGACGGTCGTCTCGAACTGCGACTCCTCGGGCACCTGGGGGAGCGGGGCGGCACTGGTGGCGAGCGTGTCGCGCAGGACGGTGAGGTCCTGGTCCGCGAAGGCGGGGTCGCTCTGCGCCGCCTTGACGGGCGGGACGGAGCCGTAGGTCCGGTTGAGGATCTTCTGCTCCTCGTCGCTCGTCATGAACCCCACGAACTTCAGGGCGCCGTCGAGGTTGTCGGTGTTCTTGAAGACGGCCATGTTGATGCCGGCGACCATCGAGTTGACGTGCGCGGCGCCCGCACCCGCGGCGGAGGCCGGAACGGGGACGGGGGCGGTGCCCCAGTCGCCCTCCCGCATGCCGTGGGCCTTGAACGAACTGGCCGCGCTCTGCCACAGCACCATGGCGGTCCGGCCGCTCGCGAAGTCCTGGAGGGACTGGTTCTTGTCGTATTCGGCGTTGCCCGGCGCGACGATCCTGTCCTTGGCCATCAGATCGACGTACTGCTTGACTGCGTCGACGTTGGCGGGCGTGTCGAAGGTGGGCTTGCCGGCGGCGTCGAAGAAGGAACCGCCGTGCTGCCGGGACAGGACGAAGACCTGGTGGACGTTGTTGGCGAGGTTGGCGCCCTCGGCCCCCAGCGCCCAGGTGCCGGACGTGCCGTCGCGGCTGATCCTCCGGCCGGTCTCGACGAGCTCGTCCCAGGTGGCGGGCGGCTTCTCGACGCCCGCCTCCCGGAACACCTTCTTGTTGTAGTAGAGCGCGTACGCCATGGAGTAGAGGGGGACGGCGGCCGGGTCCTGGCCTGCGGCTCCGGCCGAGCCGATGGCGGACGCCACGAAGCGGTCCCGGCCGCCGACGGACTTGAAGTTCTCCGCGTCCCAGGGCAGCAGGGCCCCGGTGGCCTGGAGCGAGGCGGACCAGGTGTTGCCGATGTTCAGGACGTCGGGGCCCTGCCCGGAGGCGGTCGCGGCGAGGATCCGGTTGAGCAGGTCGGACCAGGGGATGACCTCCAGCTTGACCTTGATGCCGGTCCGCTCCTCGAACTTCTTCAGCTCCGGGCCGAGGACGGCCTGGTCGGCGGCGATGTCGGCGCCCTGGTTGGAAGCCCAGTAGGTGAGCTCGTGGGGGGCGGAGTTCGAGCCGGCGCCGTCGGTGGACCCGCCACCGCAGCCGGTGGCGGTGGCGATCAGGGCGGCGGCGGTGACGGCTGCGGCGGTGGCCCTGACGGCGGCTTCGACGACTGCCGTCGCTGGTGCTGTGGATCTGCGCATGGCGGCTCGGTCCCTTTCGACGGGGTTGATCCAGGCCTTAACTTAGGGCGTGAGTTAAGCGGTGTGGAAGGGTCGCGTCAAGGGGTCGCGCAAGGGTATGTTGCGAGCGGTGTCACGGCGACGTGACGGTGGAAAGGGGCCAGATGACCACAGCGCGAAGCGGACGCACGGTACGGGACCTGCGGCGCGGAAACCGCAGCGCCGTGCTCCAGCGGCTGTACTTCGACGGCCCGATGAGCCGCCAGGAACTCGGACCCGCGACCGGGCTGAGTTCCGGCTCCGTCAGCAACGTCGTCGGTGAACTCGTCGCCGACGGACTGCTGGAGGAGGCCGGCGTCGTCGACTCGGACGGCGGGCGCCCCCGCACCCTGCTGCGCGTCCGCCCCGGCAGCGCGCACATGATCGGCGTCGACGTCGGCGAGACCCGGGTGCGCGTCGAGCTGTTCGACCTCGCCCTGACCGAACTCGCCCGCACCGAGATGCCGTTGCTGCCCCGCGGCTGCTACGACGTCGGCCCCGTCGTCGACCACGTCAGGACGGGCATCGCCACCGTCCTGGCCGACGCGGGCATCGGCGCGGACCGGCTGCTGGGCGTCGGCGTCGGCGTGCCCGGCATCGTGGACCACGACGCTCCGGGCGGATCCGTGGTCCACGGCCAGACCATCGGCTGGGACGCGGTCCCGCTGGAACGGCTGCTGCGCACCACCGGGGCACTGCCCGAGGAGGTCCCGTACCTCATCGACAACGGCGCGCGCACCCTCGGACAGGCGGAGATGTGGTTCGGCGCCGGGCGCGGGGCCCGGGACGCGGTCGTCGTGCTGTTCGGCTCGGGCGTCGGCGCGAGCCTGATCACGGACGGCTCGCCGGACGGCGGAACCCCCGGGGGCACCCCGCTGGAATGGGGCCACCTGACCGTCTCGGTACGCGGCAGGCGGTGCCGCTGCGGCGCGCTGGGCTGTCTGGAGGCCTACACCGGCGCGGAGTCGCTTCTGGCCCGGTGGACCGAGCGCGGCGGCGGCCCCGCACGGACCGGGGAGGCGGACGAGGAGGAGGCCCTCACCGGCCTGCTCGCGGCCGCCCGCGCGGCGGACCCGGTGGCCGTGGAGATCCTGGAGGAGACGGCGGAGTACCTGGGCGCGGGCCTGTCGGACCTGGTCAACCTGTTCCAGCCGGAGCGGATCCTCATCGGCGGCTGGGCGGGGCTGCTGCTCGGCCCGTACATCCTGCCGTCGGTCCGGGAACACGCGACCCGCTACTCCCTGCGGCACCCGGCCGGACGGGTCACCGTCGGCCTCGGCGCGCTGGGACCGGACGCGGTCACGGTCGGCGCGGCCACCCTCCCCCTGTCGGCCTTCTTCGCCACGGGCGGACGGCGGGCCGCGCCGGAGCCGCCCGCGGAACCCCCGGCCTGGCACGCCTCCCTCTCGGGCCGGGCCGGCGGAGCCTGACGGGGTACGCCCGGCGCCCCGCCCCGCGCGCACGGCCGATCGAGGGGACAATTGCCCCATGGCTGACACAGGGCTGTCACCGGAGGACGCCGGCCCCCCGACCGGAGGGCGCTACGGCGAGCGGGTCTTCCGGCCGGACCAGGGAGGCGAGGGCGACCGGATCGACCTCGGCGCCCTCACCTACGACGACACCACCATGACCCGGCTCCGCACGCTCGGCGCGGGACCCGGGTGGAACTGCCTGGAGGTGGGAGCGGGAACGGGCACCGTGGCCCGCCGCCTGCTGGCGGAAGCGGGCGTCGCCGAGGTCCTCGCCGTGGACCGCGACGTCCGGTTCCTCGCCGCGCATCCCGTACCCGGACTGACCGTGCTCCAGGCGGACGTCACCGCGGACGACTTCACCCCGGGCCCCTTCCGGCTGGTCCACGCCCGGTTCGTGCTCATGCACCTGCCGTCCCCGCGGAACATGGTCACCCGGCTGAGCCGGCTGCTCGCCCCCGGCGGCGTCCTCGTCGTCAGCGACGCCGTCGACCTGACCACCGCCGCCGCGCCCGACACGCCGTACACACGCGCCATGCGGGCCATGTGGCGCGGGCTGCGCGACAGCATCGGCACGGACGTCTCCCACGTGCCCCGGCACCCCGAGCTGTTGCGGGAGGCCGGTCTGGAATCCGTGGCGGCCGAGATCCACGTACCGCCCCTCCAGCCGGGCAGCCCGATCAGCAGGTTCTGGGCGGACACCTGGGAGCGTGCCCGCACGGCCATGGTGGGCACCGGCCTCGTCGACGACGGACAGCTCGATGAAGCGGTGCGCTACCTCGATTCCCCCGGGTGCACCGGACTGTCACCGGGCATGCTCACCGCCTGGGGCTGGAAGCCCGCTCAGCCGTGACCCGGCCCGCCCGCCCCTCGAACGCGAGCGCGAGGGCCATCGACGCCGCGGGCGACGGCCGCCTATGATGCCGACGCCATACCGCACCTCGAACGCACCCACCCAGCACGGGGGTTGACGGCGCCCGGGAACCCGACCGGAACCGCCGGCGCCACCCGACGAGTTCGGAGGTCCTGTTGAGCACACCCTTACGCACCCGGCGCGGCCCGCGCAGACTGGCGGCCCTGGCCATCGCACTGGCCGCCCTGCTGGCGGCGCCCGCCGGCACGGCCCTCGGCGCGCCGCAGGACGGCGCCACCGGCGTCGTCCGCGAGGCGGCGGCCGCCCCGGCCGTGGTCAACCCCGGTAACCAGGTCAATCTCCAGTGGGACGCCGTCCGCCTGCAGATGACGGCCACGGGCGGCGCCGCACCCTACGGCTGGTCCGCCTCGAACCTGCCGCTCGGCGCCACGATCAACGCCTCGACCGGCCTGATCTCGGGCGTCCTGCGCGGGAGCGGAACCCGTACGGTCACCGTCACCGCCAAGGACGCCGCCGGCGCCACGGCCTCCACCACCTTCACCTGGCGCGTCATCCGCGACGCCTGCCCCCGCTGCTGAACACGCCGGGCGGCGGCGCAGCGCGCGGCACTGCGCGACGGCCACGGACCGCCGCCGCCCGGCGCGGCCGCCGTGCGTGATCGGGCAGGATACGCACGTGCAGACGACGGAACTGGTGGAGAGGGCGGCCGCGCTGGCCGCACGGGGCGGCCGGCGGATCCTCGGCGTGGCCGGGCCGCCGGGCGCCGGGAAGTCCACCCTCGCCGCCCTGCTGGCCGGCGCACTCGGTCCGCGCACGGCCGTGGTGGTCCCCATGGACGGGTTCCACCTCGCACAGGCCGAGTTGCACCGGCTGGGGCGTGCCGACCGCAAGGGCGCCCCCGACACCTTCGACGCGGCCGGGTACGTGTCGCTGCTGCTGCGCCTGCGCGCGTCCGACGGCGCCACGGTCTACGCGCCGGCCTTCGACCGCTCTTTGGAGGAGCCGGTCGCCGGCAGCATCGCCGTCGCCCCGGACGTACCGTTGGTGATCACCGAGGGGAACTACCTGCTGCACGACGTGGGGGAGTGGGCCGGCGTCCGGCCCCTGCTGGACGAGACCTGGTACTGCGCTGCGGACGAGGACACCCGGGTCCGTCGCCTGGTCGAACGGCACGTGCGCCACGGCAGGGAACCGGCCGACGCGCGGGCGTGGGTGGCCCGTTCGGACGAGGCGAACGCCCGGCTCGTCGCCCGCGGACGTCACCGCGCCGACCTCGTCGTCGACATCGCCTGACGGTGTCCGTGGGCTCTCGACGGCCCGGGCGGGGCGGGCCGGGCGTGGCGGAACGGCGTTGTCCGAATCCGCTGTTAGGGTGACGTGTGCTCGTCAAGGCGGGCGCATTTCGGTTTCTGACATTCCAACGGGGTTCACACGTGAAGTTTCGTCATGTCCGTGCAATAGCCGTCTTCGGCATCGCCATCGTCGCGCTGACGGGTGCCCGCGGCTCCCACGGCGCCAGCTGCGGCGGCAGCAGCCACTCCAGCTCCAGCAGCTCCGGCGGCAGCAGCGGCGGCAGCACCACCGGCGGCAGCAGCGGCAGCGACAGCACCAGCGGTACGAGCAGCAGCTCCGGCGGTACCACCACCACCGGCGGTTCCAGCCGGGACAAGGCCGAGCGCGACATCAAGATCGACAGCTGCAAGCTGGACAGCACCGGGAAGAACCTGGTCGCCCGGCTGACCGTCACCAACAGCGGTTCGCTGGACCAGACCTACAGCATCACCATGAAGTTCAACCCGGCCGCGGGCTCCAGCGCGGTCGCGGCGACGGCCCGGGTGACCGGACTCAAGGTCAAGGCCGGCGCCTCCCAGCAGACCGAGGCCACCGCGCCGTACACCGGCAAGGGCGACGGCAGCGAGTACAAGGAGTGCGTCGTCTCCACCGCGTCGAAGAGCTCCCCTCTGACACGCAGCCGACCCGGCCGTCACGCAGCCGGCACGGCCCCCGGTGCAGACGTCCCGGCCGGCCGCCACCAGCGGCCGGCCGGGACGCGCCCGTCAGGCCAGGTCGAACCGGTCGAGGTTCATGACCTTGTCCCAGGCGGCCACGAAGTCACCGACGAACTTCTCCCGCGCGTCCTTGGACGCGTAGACCTCCGCGATGGCCCGGAGCTGGGAGTTCGAACCGAAGACCAGGTCCACGGCCGTCGCGGTCCACCGGGGCTCGCCCTCCGCGCCGCCCTGGCGCCCCTCGAAGACGTTCTCGTCCGCCGTCGACGCCTTCCACTGCGTCCCCATGTCCAGCAGGTTGACGAAGAAGTCGTTCGTCAGGGTCTCCGGCCGGTCGGTGAACACGCCGTGCGAGGACCCCCCGAAGCCGGTGTTCAGGGCCCGCATACCGCCGATCAGCACCGTCATCTCCGGCGCCGTCAGGTTCAGCATGCTGGCACGGTCCAGCAGCAGCGTCTCCGGCGACAGCTTCTCACCCGCCGCCAGGTAGTTGCGGAACCCGTCGGCCCGCGGTTCGAGCACGGCGAACGACTCCACGTCCGTCTGCTCCTGCGTGGCGTCCGTACGCCCCGGCGCGAACGGCACCGTGACCTCGTGCCCGGCGTTCTTCGCGGCCTGCTCGATCGCCGCGCACCCGCCCAGGACGATCAGGTCGGCGAGGGACACCTTCGTCCCGCCGCCCTGGGAGCCGTTGAAGTCCCGCTGGATCCCTTCGAGGGTCCGTACCGTCTCGGTCACCTCGGGCAGGGCGTTGACCTCCCAGTCCTTCTGGGGCGCGAGCCGGATCCGGGCCCCGTTGGCGCCACCGCGCTTGTCGGTGCCGCGGAAGCTGGCCGCCGACGCCCAGGCCGTGGTGACCAGTTGGGACACGGTCAGCCCCGAAGCGAGGATCCGGCCCTTGAGGGCGGCGACGTCGCCGGCCGAGACCAGGTCGTGGTCGACCGCGGGGACCGGGTCCTGCCACAGCTGGGGCTCGGGGATCCACGGGCCGAGGTACCGCGAGACCGGCCCCATGTCGCGGTGCAGCAGCTTGTACCAGGCCCTGGCGAACGCGTCGGCGAGCTTGTCCGGGTTCTCGTGGAAGCTCTTCGCGATCGGCGCGTAGACCGGGTCCACCTTCAGCGCGAGGTCCGTCGTCAGCATCATCGGGGCGTGCCGCTTGGCCGGGTCGTGCGCGTCCGGCACGGTGCCCTGCGCCGAGGCGTCCTTCGGGGTCCACTGCTGCGCCCCGGCCGGACTCGTCGTCAGCTCCCAGTCGTACCGGAACAGGTTGTCCAGGTAGCCGTTGTCCCACTTCGTCGGCTCGTTCGTCCACGCGCCCTCGAGCCCGCTGGTGATGGTGTCACCGCCCCGGCCGCTGCCGTACGAGTTGTGCCAGCCGAGGCCCTGCTGCTCCAGCGGACCGGCCTCGGGTTCGGGACCGACGTACTCCGGGTCGACCGCGCCGTGGCACTTGCCGAAGGTGTGGCCGCCGATGATGAGCGCGGCCGTCTCCTCGTCGTTCATCGCCATGCGCCCGAACGTCTCACGAATGTCCCGGGCGGCGGCCATCGGATCCGGATTTCCGTTGGGGCCTTCGGGATTGACGTAGATCAGGCCCATCTGCACGGCACCGAAAGGACCGGTGAGTTCCCGGTCGCCGCTGTAGCGCTCGTCGCCGAGCCAGGTGTCCTCCGGCCCCCAGAAGACCTCGTCCGGCTCCCAGATGTCCTCCCGGCCGAATCCGAATCCGAAGGTCTTGAACCCCATGGATTCCATGGCGCAGTTGCCCGCGAATACCAGCAGGTCGGCCCAGGAGATCTTCCGGCCGTACTTCTGCTTGACCGGCCAGAGCAGGCGGCGCGCCTTGTCCAGACTCGCGTTGTCCGGCCAGCTGTTGAGGGGCGCGAAGCGCTGCGCGCCGGAACCGCCGCCACCGCGCCCGTCGGCGATGCGGTAGGTGCCCGCCGAGTGCCAGCTCATCCGGATGAAGAGCGGCCCGTAGTGGCCGTAGTCGGCGGGCCACCACTCCTGCGACGTCGTCATCACCTCGAAGACGTCCCGCTTCAGGGCCTCGACGTCCAGGGTCGCGAACTCCGCCGCGTAGTCGAAGTCCTCGCCCATCGGATTGGCCTGGGGCGAGTTCTGGTGGAGAACCTGGAGGTCCAACTGATTCGGCCACCAGTCCCGGTTCGTCCTGGGACGAGTGGGCGTCGGGGTCGGGGAGGGGATTGCTGGGTTCTCGCTTTCGCTGCCGGACACGTCCGTCCTTCTTCCTGTCTCGGTGCTTCCATCTGCTGGCTGCTCGCTCTTGACGGCGTCCGTATGGTCGCGCACCGCAGACCGTGCGGCGGAGAGAACACGCAGGGCTTCGCCGCCCAAGACGCATTCACGGTTTTCGCCCGCGCGGGAAAAGGGGAGAAGACCAATGATCGTAGGATCATCGTTATCGCATGGTCGTGGGCGAATGCCCTGTCCGCATCATCGCCGGGTAACCTGTAGCTCGCTTTTCGGGCCCGCGACAGGTCCGCCCCCCTTCCTTTGTCCCGCCGAGCGCGAACTGGTGAGCCGACATGAGTGACCTGCTGGAGCGGTTGCGGGGGCGCGGCTGGCGCATGACCTCCCAGCGGCGGGTCGTCGCGGAGGTCCTCGACGGCGAGCACGTGCACCTGACCGCCGACGAGGTGCACGCCCGTGCGGCCCGGAGGCTGCCCGAGATCTCCCGGGCCAGCGTCTACAACACCCTCGGCGAGCTGGTCTCCCTGGGTGAGGTCGCGGAACTCTCCGCGTACGGGCGCGCCAAGCGCTACGACCCCAACGGGCACCACCCCCACCAGCACCTGGTCTGCTCCGGCTGCGGCCTCATCCGCGACGTCCGTCCGACCGGCGACCCGCTGGCCGGCCTGCCCACACAGGAGCGTTTCGGCTTCGCGGTGTCCGACGTGGAGATCGTCTACCGCGGGCTGTGCCCGTCCTGCGCGGGCGGCCCGCCGCACGCGTGACCGGCAGAGCGTTTCGGCTACCACTCGGGGTGGACGTCGTGGCTGTCGTAGCGGTCGCCGGCGGCGGTGATCCAGGGCCGGAAACGGCCGGGCCCGGTGGCGTCGTGGGCGTAACCGACCGGTTCGCGGGTGTCGTCGGTCACTATGACGGCCCCGGCCCGCTGGGCACTGCGCAGGGCGTGCGTCCAGTGGCGGCCACGGTGGCCGGTGCGGTAGTCGGGGATCTTGCACTGGGACATCTCGGGGTCTCGCCGTCTCGGTCTCGTCATCGGATGCGGACATGACGTATACCCCGTTCGGGCCGGTTCGAACATATGTGTCCGGACCGGCGGACCCCCACGCGGACCGGGCCCCCCTCGTGACGGCCGCGCCAATGCTCAGGAGTGGTGGGGGACGCTCCGGCGTGGCGCCGCCCCACACCCTCGCCGGCGATTTCGGCGCGGGGTCCGGGGCAGCGCCCCGGGCACCGGCCCGGGGCGACCCCGATCGGCTGCCCGCCGCGGGAGCGGAAGGGTGGGCTCAGGCCTGGGGCGGCGGGGGGTTTCCCTGGTCGCGGCGCAACTGCTCCTTCAGCTTGTCCTGGGCGGTGTCGACCTGGCTGCTGTACTTGCCCTGGGTCTTGCCGTCGACGAAGTCTCCTGCCTTGTCGATGCCCTGGTCGGCCTGGCTCTCGTGACCGCGCAGCATCTGCTTGAGCTTGTCCATCATCGACATGTCGGCCTCCTTTGCGTCCGTCCCCCACGGCAAGGGTTCCCCATGATCGACGCGCCCGCATCCGCGAGTCTCTGACCTCGGCGGATACGGCCGGGTCAGAGGTCGACGCGGCTCGTTCCGCGGCGGACCGCGCGGACGGCCAGGCCGAGCAGGAAGGCCTGGAAGAGGTACGAGAAGGCCAGGAGGCACCACATGGTGGCGTCGGTCTGTGCCCAGGCCCCCACGGAGTTCACGACCGAGAGCAGGAGCGCCCCGGTGGGCGCGGCCAGCATCAGGGCGAACAGCCCGGCCGTCTGGTCGCCCCCGTCGCCGGCGCCGATCAGCAGCAGGAGGGCCGCCAGGCCGAGGTACGTACCCGACAGCCAGTTGCCGAAGGTGACGGTGGCGAACGTGCGGACCGGTCCAGAACGCATGGAACTCCTCGGGGTGCCCGGTGGGTACGGCCCACCTGAGGCCGTGACGATCACCATGGTGCGGCCGCCCCGCCGGGCGCGGCAGAGTACGCGTACTCAGCGCGGGTACTCAGTGCGCGGACCCGGCCTCGCGGCCGGGCTGCCCCGACCACGTCGTGCGGCCGACCCGGCCCCGTCGTGCGGGCGGACGCCGGCCGCGGCCCCCGGGCCGCGTCATTGCGGGCGTCCGACGCGCTGCCAATGGGCGCGACATGCCGGTCGGCATGGAACGATCTCCGCATGACAGAGAGCATGAGCCCGTACATGTCCTCGGCGCGGGTCACCGTCCTGGGGGTGCAGGCCGGAGACCCGCCCTTCCGGATCGTCGAGATCGACGGGGAGGTGGTCCGTATGGCGACATCCATGACCGACGTGATCCTGGCGGCCGCGGACGCGGGGATCACCATCCACGACCTCGACGATCCGGACTCGGTCCGCTGGGTCGGCGGCGGAAAACTCACCTGGCGGCTGCACTAGGGGCCGTGCCGGCGGTTGCGCCGTGCCGTCGCCCGCTTCCAGTCACGCACACCACCGAGAAAGGATCGGTGACCGGGGGTCGGTCGACGTGCACGCGCGCGTGCGCCGGCCACGGCCGGGCGGGCGGTGAACGCGAACGCGCCGCGAACGGGTGGTGGATCGGGTGGTGGCTCAGAGGGCGCGTCCGTATCGGACCGCTTCGCTCCAGATGCGTTCCAGTCGCACGGTCGTGCCGGGACGGGGAGCGTGCCAGATCCTGTCGTCGCCGGCGTAGATGCCGACGTGCGTCATGGTCTCTCCTCTTGGGAAGAAGACCAGGTCACCGGCCGTGCGATCGGCCTTGGGGATGTGGCGGGTGTGTTCGTACTGCTGGTCGGCCGTGCGCGGGAGGCGTTTGCCGGCCTTCTTGAAGGCGTAGAGGGTGAGGCCCGAGCAGTCGAAGCGTCTGGGGCCGGTGGCGCCGTAGGCGTACGGCGAGCCCTGTTTGGAGGCGGCCACCCGGACGGCTTTCGCGCCGTACGACGGTGCCGCGTACGCCGGGTCCGTGGGGCCGGTCAGGGCGCCGGCCGCGAGGAGCAGTATGAAGAAGACGGCACGTGCTCGGGGGCAACAGCACATCGGGGAAGTGCCCGTGAGGGCCTTTCGGAAGTCGGTCCTGGAGCAGGACATCGTGACACCTCCGCAATCGGTTGGCAGGCGACAAATCAGATCAGCGGCCTGGTCCTGTTCTCGGTGGCAGT
This sequence comes from Streptomyces sp. WAC03905, assembly GCF_057371075.1. Classification (NCBI taxonomy): domain Bacteria; kingdom Bacillati; phylum Actinomycetota; class Actinomycetes; order Kitasatosporales; family Streptomycetaceae; genus Streptomyces; species Streptomyces sp. WAC03905. The sequence continues at coordinate 131,168 of NZ_JBXYDZ010000003.1, read as the reverse complement.
CGTCTTGGCTCTGACGGCGGACCAGTTTTCCCGCACCCCCCGCCCCGATCGCATCGGACACGAAGCGATTTGTCCCGATTTTGCGTTCGATTGAAGAAGATACGAACAGATGACCGTCACACCGCCGCCGATATGCTGAATCGGGGCGCCGACAGGTATCGCTCGGCCGCCGAACGGGCACGCAGCACGGGTGAACCCGACCGAACTGCTCCCCGCGCCGCCGTCCCGCGCCGCGGCCCGCCGGGCCCTGCTCGCCGGTTCGGCGGGCAATCTGGTCGAGTGGTACGAGTTCGGCGTCTACGGCTGCTTCGCCACCGTCATCGCGGCCAACTTCTTCAGCCCGCAGGCGGGAAGCCCCGGCGCGGGCGCCGAAGCGCTGGTCGCCACGTACGCCTCCTTCGCGCTCGCCTTCTTCTTCCGGCCCGTCGGTGCCCTGCTGTTCGGGCGCGTCGGGGACCGGTTCGGCCGCCGTCCCGCCCTCGTCATGGTCATCGGTCTCATGACGCTCGCCACCACCCTCATCGGGCTCCTGCCCACGCGTGCCGACATCGGCGCCGCCGCCCCCTGGCTGCTCACGTTCCTGCGGGTGCTCCAAGGGCTGTCCGCCGGGGGCGAGTTCGGCGGAGCGGTGTCCCTGATGGTGGAGTACGCCCCGCCCGGCCGCCGCGGCCTCCACGGCGCATGGCAGTCCTTCACCGTCGCCCTCGGTCTGCTGGCCGGCGCCGCAACGGCCACCGCCCTCGCCGTGGCCTTGCCGGCCGAAGCGCTGTACGCGTGGGGGTGGCGGATCCCGTTCCTGCTGGCCCTGCCGCTGGGGACGGTCGCGCTGTGGCTGCGCACGGCCCTGGAGGAACCCCCGGACGCACCCCCCGGAGGCCCGCCCGGCGTGTCGGCCGCCCCGCGCGCGAGCGGGCCGGCCGCCCCAACGGACCTGGCGGAGCAGGCCCGTTCCGTCGTGCTCGGCATCGGACGGATCATGGGCTGGTCGGCGGCCGGCTATACCTTCCTGGTCGTGCTGCCGTCCCATCTCCAGGCCGCGCTCGGGGCGTCCTTCCGGGACGCCCTCCTCGCCACCACCCTCGTCAACCTCGGCTTCGCCGCGTCGATCCTGCCCGCCGGACGGCTCAGCGACCGCTTCGGGCGGCGCCCGGTCATGCTCGCCGGGGCGCTCGGGATCGCCCTGCTCGCCCACCCCCTCCTGCAGTTGCTCCAGTCACCCGGGGCGTCCCCGTCGGCCCGGGCCGCCGCCGTGCTCGCCGCCGGCGCGCTGGTCGGCCTGCTCGCCGGACCGGGGCCGGCCATGCTCGCCGAGATGTTCCCCCGGCGCGTCCGCTGCACCGGGCTCGGCCTGTCCTACGCCCTCGCCAACGCCGTGTTCTCCGGCTGCGCGGGACTCTTCATCACCGCGCTCACCGCCCGGACCGCCGACACCGCGGTCCCCGCCCACTACGCCGCCGGCGCCTGCGCCCTCAGCGCCGTGGCGCTGCTGACCCTGCGCGGCAACGACCACCGGGAGCCGCTGCGATGAGGGTGATCGGCCTCATGTCCGGGACCTCCTACGACGCCGTGGACGCCGCCGCCTGCGACCTCGAGCACCGGGCGGAGGACGGCGCGCTGCACCTCACCCCGCTGGGCATGGTCAGCGAGCCGTACCCGGCCGACCTGCGGGCCGGTCTCGCGGGTGCCCTGCCGCCCGCCACCACCACCCTCGCCGACGTGTGCCGCCTCGACACCCGCATCGGACAGGCCTTCGGGCGGACCGCCGTCCGGGCCGACCGCGAACTGTGCGCGCAGAAAGCCGAGTTGATTGCCTCGCACGGGCAGACCGTCTACCACTGGGTCGCGGACGGGCAGGTCCACGGAACCCTCCAGATCGGCGAACCGGCCTGGATCGCCGAGGCGACCGGCCGGCCGGTCGCCTCCGGCTTCCGCACGCGCGACGTCGCGGCCGGCGGGCAGGGCGCACCGCTGGTCAGCCTGATCGACCTGATGCTGCTGCGCGGCCGCCCCGGTGTTCCGGCGGCCCTGAACATCGGGGGGATCGCCAACGTCACCGTCGTGCCCCCGCACGCGGACCCCGTCGCCTTCGACACCGGCCCGGGCAACGCCCTCATCGACGCCGCGGTACGCGAACTGAGCGGCGGACGCCTGGCGTACGACGAGGACGGAGCACTCGCCGCCTCCGGACGCGTCCACGACGGCCTGCTCCGACGGCTCCTCGCCGAGCCGTACTACCGGCTGCCCGCACCACGGACGACGGGGAAGGAACTGTTCCACCCCGAGTATCTCCGCTCCCGCCTGGGGGAGTTCGGGCAACTTCCGCCGCAGGACGTCGTCGCCACGCTCACCCGCCTCACCGCCCGCACCGTCGCCGACGCGCTGCGGCCCCTGGGAGCCACCGAGGTGTTCGCCTCGGGAGGCGGCGTGCGCAATCCGACGCTGACGGCCATGCTCCGCACCGAGCTCGCCGGTACACGGCTGCGCGCCTCCGAGGAGCTCGGGCTGCCCGCCGCGGCGAAGGAGGCGTACGCCTTCGCCGTACTCGGATACCTCACCGTGCACGGCCTCGCGGGCAACGCGCCCGGTTGCACCGGAGCGGCCGGCCCCCGCGTCCTGGGGTCGATCACCCCGGGCAGCCGCCCACTCCACCTGCCGCCGCCGACGGCATCCGCCCCGCACTCCCTGTCCGTCCGCCCGGACGGCCGGTGCTGAGGCGCCCGGACGCGCGCCCGGTCGGGCCGGTCGGTGCGCCGCGGCGCACCGACCGGCCCGGGACGCTGTTCGCGCGGATCCCCGGCACGGAACCGTTCGAGGGCACCGCCCTCCGGCGTTCCGGCCGGGGACCCGTCACTTCCCCACGATCTTGCGGACGTTCTCGATGCTGCCGCAGTCCGACTCCAGCTGCCTCTTGCGCTCCGCCAGGAACGCGGCGCCCAGCTCCGCCCGGCGTTCGTCCGGGACGTTCTCCCGGGTACCGTTGAGGATGGTCCGCTCCTCCTCGTCCAAGTGGTGGGAGACCGCCTTGACGAGGTCCTCCAGGCGTTCGTCCCACTCGTCGGATCCGACCTCTTCGACCTCCAGGAGCTTCAGCAGCGCCTCGTTGCCCTCGGCGTGCTCCTCCTCGCCGTGCTCCACCTCGTCGTCGTCGACGCCCCGGAAACGCTTGAGCGCACCGTAGACCTCGGCCTCCTCGGCCTCGCCGTGGGCGATGAGCAACGCCGAGAACTGGTCCCGGGCCGCCGCGCGGTCGGCCTCGACGCTCCGCATCCGGCGGAACAGGTCCTCCATCGTCCGGTGGTCCTTCAGGATCACCTCGACCACGTCCTGGCCCTTGCCCTCGTCCGCCATTCCACACGCCTCCTCGATCGGGTTACGGTCACCTGGCGCTTGCTCGCTCGCCGCGACCTGAAACGTCCCGCCGCCGCTCCGCGACCTTCACGATCACCACGCAGACCTCCCCGACCACCCACCCCGAGCTGCTGGAACGGGGTCCGCGACGTCCAGGAGGGCTTCGTCTGCGCCCCGCCACGCGGCTGACACCCCCGGCGCGCGCGGGGGCGCCGCCGAGCGGCCCTGCGCGCCCGCCACCCGAGCGGCCCTGCGCGCCCGCCACCCGAGCGGCGTAACCTGGTCGGACCGCCACTGGGAGGGCGCGCCGCCACCGCGGTGCGCGCACCCGCACACCCCGCCGCTAATGATCCAGGGAGGCGGCGCGTGACCGATCCGTTCGGCTTCCTCAGGATCCCCCGCGAGCCCGTCCCGGCCCGGCCCGTCGAGGAACGGCTCGCCGACTGGCGCGAGGTGCACGCCGGCCAGGCACTGCTCCCGCTCGTCTCCCGGCAGGCCGGCCGCTGCATGGACTGCGGCATCCCCTTCTGCCACACCGGCTGCCCCCTCGGAAACCTCATACCCGAGTGGAACGCCTACGCCGCCCACGCCGACTGGCGCGCCGCGTACGAGCGGCTGCACGCGACCAACAATTTCCCGGAGGTCACCGGGCGGCTCTGCCCCGCTCCCTGCGAGGACGCCTGCGTCCTCACGATCAACGCGGACCCCGTGACCATCAAGAACGTCGAGCAGACCATCGCCGACGAGGGACTGCGGCGCGGCTACATGGGGCCGCGGCCGCCGGACCGGCACAGCGGCAGGACCGTGGCGGTCATAGGGTCCGGCCCGGCCGGACTGGCCGCCGCCCAGCAGCTGACCCGGGCCGGTCACACGGTCACGGTCCACGAGCGGGCGGACCGGATCGGCGGCCTGCTGCGCTACGGCATCCCCGAGTTCAAGATGGAGAAGGCCCACCTGGACCGCCGGATCGAGCAGATGCGCGCCGAGGGCACGGAGTTCGTCACGGGCCACGACGTCGGAGGCGCCGCCGCCGCGGACGCCACCGCCACCGCCGCAGCCGACGCCGCCGAGCTGCGCGGCCGGTGCGACGCCGTCGTCGTCGCGGTCGGAGCCGGCGAGCGCAGGGAGCTGACCGTCCCCGGCCGTGAGCTCCACGGCATCCACCAGGCCATGGACTACCTGACCTGCGCGAACCGGGTGCAGGAAGGCGACCGGGTCGCGTCCCCCGTCACCGCCGAGGGCCGGCACGTGGTCATCGTCGGAGGCGGCGACACCGGATCCGACTGCATGGGGACGGCCCTGCGGCAGGGCGCGATCTCCGTGGTCCAGCTCGACATCAACCCGGAGCCCGGCCCCGACCGCACCGACGACGAACCCTGGCCGGTGTACCCCAAGACGTACCGGATCTCCCACGCCCACGACGAGGCGCGCGGGCGCGCGGGCCGCGACCCCCGCCTGTTCGCCTGCGCCACCCTGCGCTTCGAGGGGGACGCGTCGGGCCGGGTGCGGGCCCTCCACCTGACCGCGGTCGAGCCGGTCGGCCGCAGCCCGCTGGCGGGGACCGAGCGGGTCCTGCCGGCAGGGCTGGTCCTGCTGGCCCTCGGCTTCTCCGGCCCCGAGCGGGCGGGGGGACTGCGCGAGCAGCTCGGCCTGGAGCTCGACGAGCGCGGCAACTTCGCGCGGGACGCCGGCTTCGCGGCCCGCGGCGGCCGGGCGCCCGGGGTGTTCGTCGCCGGCGACGCGGGCCGGGGCCAGTCACTCGTGGTGTGGGCCATCGCCGAGGGCCGGGCGGCGGCGGCCGCCGTGGACCGCTACCTCACCGGCTCGACCTGCCTGCCGGCGCCGGTCGCCGCGCACGACCTGCCGATGTCGGCGCTCGGCCGCATGCGCTACGGGGCCTTCTGAAAACGGCGCGCTCCGGCCGGCCCGAGGGGCCGGCCGGAGCGCGGGTCACTGACGGCGGGGCGGTGCTCAGCCCGCGGCCAGGAGCGTGAGGGTGTCGATCACGCGGTTCGAGAAGCCCCACTCGTTGTCGTACCAGGCGACGACCTTGACGTGCCGGCCGTCGACGCGGGTGAGTTCCGAGTCGAAGATCGACGAGGCGGGGTTGCCGGTGATGTCCGAGGACACCAGCGGGTCGTCCGAGTACTCCAGGACGCCGGCCAGCGGGCCCTCGGCCGCGGCGCGGTAGGCCTCCAGGATCTCCTCGCGCGTCACCTCGCGGGCGACCGTCGTGTTGAGCTCCACGATGGAGCCGACCGGGACGGGCACGCGGATCGAGTCACCCTGCAGCTTGCCGTCGAGCTGCGGAAGCACCAGGCCGATCGCCTTCGCGGCGCCCGTGGAGGTCGGCACGATGTTGACGCCGGCTGCGCGGGCGCGACGCGGGTCGCGGTGCGGGCCGTCCTGCAGGTTCTGCTCCTGCGTGTAGGCGTGCACCGTCGTCATGAAGCCGTGCTCGATGCCCGCGAGCTCGTCCAGGACGGCGGCCAGCGGGGCGAGCGCGTTGGTCGTGCAGGACGCGTTCGAGACGATGGTGTGCACGGCCGGGTCGTAGGCGTCGGTGTTCACGCCGTACGCCAGGGTCACGTCGGCACCGTCCGACGGCGCGCTGACCAGGACCTTCTTCGCGCCCGCCTTGAGGTGGGCGCGGGCGGCGTCGGCCGAGGTGAAGCGGCCGGTGGCCTCCAGCACGATGTCGACGCCGAGCTCCGCCCAGGGCAGCTGCTCCGGCTCGCGCTCGGCCAGCACCGTGATGCGGCGGCCGTCGACGACCAGGGTGTTCCCGTCGACGGTCACCGGGCGGCCGAGCCGGCCGGAGGTGCTGTCGTACGCCAGGAGCCGCGCGAGGGCCTTCGGCTCGGTGAGGTCGTTGACGGCGACGACCTCGAGGTCGCTTTCGCGCTCCAGCAGCGCGCGCAGCACGTTGCGTCCGATGCGGCCGAATCCGTTGATGGCGATGCGAGTCATGAGCGAGTCCCTTTCGTTCGCCATCAGGTTCGCCCTCCGCGGCCGACCGCGACAGCGGCGTGATCGCCACTGTTCAAAAGGATCTCGCCAGCCCGGTCGGCGGGATCCTCGCGGGTCCGGTCCCGTTCCTACTCACCCTTCGTGAAGGTGCGCCGGTACTCGGTCGGGCTGGTCCCCAGGATCCGCTGGAAGTGCAGCCGCAGGTTCGCGCCCGTACCGAGGCCCACGTCCGCGGCGATCTGCTCGACGCCACGCTGCGAGCGTTCCAGCAGCTCACGGGCGACGTCGATGCGGGCCCGCATGACCCACTGCATCGGCGTGTAGCCGGTGTCCTCCGCGAACCGCCGGGAGAAGGTACGGGGCGACACCCCGGCGTGCCGGGCGAGCGTCTCCAGGGTGAGGGACTCACCGAGCCTGCGCAGCGCCCACTCGCGTGTCGCGGCGAACCGCTCGCCGAGCGGCTCCGGCACGCTGCGCGGCACGTACTGCGCCTGACCGCCGCTGCGGTAGGGGGCGGCCACCAGACGCCGCGCCGCGTGGTTGGACGCGCCGACCCCGAGGTCGCCGCGCAGGATGTGCAGACAGAGGTCGATGCCCGAGGCGGCGCCGGCCGAGGTGAGGACGCTGCCCTCGTCGACGAACAGGACGTTCTCGTCGACCCGCACGAGCGGGTGCTTGGCCGTGAGCGCCCGGGCGTAGTGCCAGTGCGTCGTGGCGCGCCTGCCGTCGAGGAGGCCCGTCGCGGCCAGCGCGAACGCGCCGGTCGAGATGGCGGCCAGCCGCGCCCCCCGCTCGTGGGCCGCGATCAGCGCGTCCAGGACCGCCCGCGGCGGATCCTCGCGGTCGGGGAAGCGGTAGCCGGGCACGAAGACGATGTCGGCCCACGCCAGGGCGTCCAGTCCGTGCGTCACGTGGTACGAGAGACCGTCGCCGCCGGCGACCAGCCCGGGCGCCGCGCCGCACACCCGTACCTCGTACGGCATGCTCGCGCGGGTCGTGAAGACCTGCGCGGGGATGCCCACGTCGAGCGGCTTCGCGCCGTCCAGGACGAGGACGGCGACGCGGTGGAGACGGGAGGCTGGCACGGGTCGAGCCTACGCGGGCCCCGGCGAGTGTCCCGCCGGGGCCGACGTCCCCGGTGCGGTATACGTGCCTGGGGATCGCCCGATCTCCGCGAAGGGAGTGGTTGCCGTGGAGCGAACGACCTGCTGCGTGGTGGGGGGCGGCCCGGCCGGAATGGTGCTCGCGCTGCTGCTGGCCCGCGCCGGGGCGGAGGTGACGGTGCTGGAGAAACACGGGGACTTCCTGCGCGACTTCCGCGGCGACACCGTGCACCCCAGCACCCTGTCGCTGCTGGACGACATCGGCCTCGCCGAACGCTTCGCGCGGCTGCCGCAGCGCCGCGTCACGACGGTGCAGCTGCCGATCGGACCCGACCGGTCCCTGGTCACCATCGGAAACGTCGGGGCGCTGCCCGGACCGTACAACTACATCGCGATGGTGCCCCAGTGGGACCTCCTGGACCTCCTCGCCGACGAGGCGGCCCGGGAGCCCTCCTTCCACCTGCGCATGGACACCGAGGCGACCGGTTTCCTCGTCGAGGGCGGCCGTGTCAACGGCGTGCGTTACCGCACCGCGGACGGCGCCACCGGCGCGCTGAGGGCCACCCTGACCGTGGCGTGTGACGGCCGCGGCTCACTGGCCAGGACGCTGCCCGAACTGGGCCTGGAACACTTCCCGTGCCCCATGGACGCCTGGTGGTTCCGCCTGCCGCGGCACGAGGACGACCCCAGCGGGCTCGTGGGCGGCCTCGGCGACCGGTTCTTCACCGCGCTCATCGACCGCGGCGACTACTGGCAGTGCGCCGCGCTCATCCCCAAGGGGACCGACACCGAGCGCCGCGCCGAGGGGCTGGAGCGGTTCACGACCCGCTTCGCCGAGGCCGCTCCCTGGCTGGCCGACCGGAGCCACGCCCTCAGCTCGTGGGACGAGGTGAAGCTGCTCGACGTACGACTGGACCGGCTGCGCCGCTGGCACCGCCCGGGCCTGCTGTGCATCGGCGACGCCGCCCACGCCATGTCACCCGTGGGCGGGATCGGCATCAACCTCGCCGTGCAGGACGCGGTCGCCGCCGCCCGCCACCTCGTGCGCCCGCTGCGCGCGGGCCGGGTCGGGCTGAACGACGTACGCCGCGTCCAGTTGCGCCGCTGGCCGACCACTGTGGCGACGCAGGGTCTCCAACGCCTGGCCCACACCCAGGTCATCGAACCGCTGCTGGAGGGCCGTACCGCGTTCGGCGACCCGGCGCGCGCCAAGCGGATCACGGAACTGTTCACCGAGATGCCCTGGCTGAACCGCGTCCCGGCGTACTTCATCGGCTACGGCGCCCTCCGCGAGCGCCCGCCGGCCGAATCCCTGCGCTGAGCCCCCCGGCGGTCGCCACGCACGGTGACGTGGCGACCGCCGGGAGACGGGGTACTACGGCGCCATCTCGTAGGCGCCGGCGAGGGCCTCGACCCGGGACCAGACGCGGGCCGAGCGGGCCTCGTCGACGACGGGGCGGCGGACGGAGGCCAGGGCCCACGCCTGCTGCTCCGGCGTGCTGGAGTCCTTGCCGTGCAGCTCGACGGCGTGCTGGGAGAAGTCCCGTACGAGCACCGAGAACAGCTCGTCCAGGACGGACTCGTCCAGGTCCGTCAGGCGGGCCTGCTCCAGGATCAGCTGACCGTGGACGACGAGGGCGAACAGCTGCCCCACGGAGAGCAGGAAGTCCAGGTCGCGGCCCTGTGCCTCGTCCGGCGCGATCGTGGCGGCGAACTCGGCCAGGGCGTCGGCCTGCTCGCGGAAGCGGGCGACGTTCGGCACGGAGTCGTAGGCGTCGTACGCCGGGCGCCAGTCGTGGAAGCGTACGGAGCCCAGGCCGCGGGCCGGTCCCTGCCGGAACAGGAAGTCGTCGTCGGCCGCGTCGAGGCGCGTCGGGACGGGCGCGTAGTCGGCCGGGTCCAGCAGGTGGTTGCGCATGAACTTGAGGATCAGCGCGAGGTTGACGTGGACCGTGCCCTCCAGCTTCGGCAGTCCGCGGATCTCGACGGCCGCCTGGGCGAAGTAGTTGTCCTTCTCGAAGCCCTTGGCGGCGATCACGTCCCACATCAGGTCGATGACCTTCTCGCCCTCCGTCGTGACCTTCATCTTGGTCATCGGGTTGAAGAGCAGGTAGCGGCGGTCGTCGGGCCCGGCGGAGCGGAAGTAGTCGACGGCGCGGTCGCTGAACAGCTTCATCCCGACCAGGCGGACGTAGGCGTCGGCCAGTTCGCGGCGCACGTGCGGGAAGGCGGTGACGGGCCGGCCGTAGAGGATCCGGCCGTGCGCGTGCGTGACGGCCTCGTACATCGCGTGCTCGCAGATGCCGATCGAGGCGGTGCACAGGTTGAACTTGCCGACGTTGACGGTGTTGAGCGCGGCGTCGAACGCGGCGCGCCCGGTGTGCAGGACGTCCTCGGCGGCCACCGGGTAGTCCTCCAGGCGGAACTCGCTGACGTACTTGGAGGAGTCGACGACGTTCTTCACGAGCCGGTACGCGGGGTGGCGGCTGTCGGCGGCGAAGAAGACGTAGCCGTCGGGGCCCTCGACGTCGGTGCGCCGGCCGAAGACGGAGACGAGCCCGGCGGCGTTGCCGTTGCCGATGTAGTACTTGGAGCCGCTGGCGCGGAAGCCGCCGGAACCGTCGGCGGCCGGCTCCAGCAGCATGTCGGTGGAGTAGATGTCGGCGCCGTGGCTCTTCTCGGACAGGCCGAAGGCGAACACCTCGCCCTCCGACAGGAGCTGCGCGGCGCGCTCGCGGGCGGCGGCGTTGTCGCTCTGCCAGACCGGGCCGAGGCCGAGGACGGTGACCTGCCAGGCGTACCAGTAGTCGAGGCCGTAGAAGCCGAAGATCTCGTTGAGGGCGGCGATCCGGGCCGTGTCCCAGCGCTTGTCCGGCTCGTCCTCGCCGGCGGCGGCCGCGGGGGTCAGGAAGGTCGCGAACAGCCCTTCCTTGGCGGAGAAGTCGAGGAAGTCGGCCAGCCAGGCGCGGGTGCGGTAGTCCTCGATGATCCGCCGCTTGCCGCGGGCCTCGAACCAGTCGACGGTGGCGCGCAGCAGCCTGCGGGTCTCCGGGTCGAAGTGCGCCGGGTCGTAGGTGTGCGGGTGGAACAGCAGGGGGTCGGACATGGCGGATCACCTTCCGAGGGGTCGGGGTCGGGGTCGGGCGGCTGAGACGGGGTGCGCGCGGGGCGCGTGGGGGAGGGAGGTGGCGACGGAGGTCGCGTTTCACGGGCCGACGGGGCCTACGCGGTCGGCGGCGCACTCCGCCGCAGCCGGTGCAGGGTCGCCAGGACGTCGTCGAGCCAGGCGATCGTCATCCGCTCCTGCGCGATCCCGCCGCGCAGGACGACGTGCTGGAGCTCCTGGCCGGTGTCGAGCGGTGCCGGGGCGTCGGGCCCGGTGAAGTCGCGCAGTTCCCCGGCGAGATAGCGGGCGAGGCGGTCACGGTGGGCCTGCTGGTGCCGCTCCACCTCGGGAATCAGGGCGGCCGGGTCGTCGAATGCCGCCCCGCGGATCTTCACGGCGAGTTCGTGCCGCAGGCTCTCCGGTTCGATCGGCTCGTGCAGCCACCGCGCGAGTGCGGCCCGGCCGGGACCCGCGGCCGAATACTCCTTCTTGTCCGGCCGTCCCTGCTGCGGGACCGTACGGACGGCGAGCATCCCGTCGCCCTCCATGCGCCCCAGTACGCGGTAGATCTGCTGGTGCGTGGCGGTCCAGAAGTAGCCGATCGACCGCTCGAACCGGCGGGCCAGCTCATAGCCGGAGCCCGGCTTCTCCAGCAGGGAGACGAGGATCGCGTGTTCGAGCGCCATACCCCGATCCTGCTATGCAACTCGTTGCATAGACAAGCGGCGGCGCCCAGGTGAGACGTGGCTCACCCGGGCGCCGGTCGACTGCCGGTCACGCTGCCGTCATGCGGCCGGTCGCGTCGCGGCGTCGGGGATCCAGGAGCCGTGGATCATGGCCGGGACCCGGCGCGGCAGGTGGATGGTGGCGACCGGCGGGACGGTCAGGTCGGAGGCGTCCAGGACGAGCAGCTGCGAGGCGTCGGCGTTGAGGTCGCTGACCACGGTCAGCAGGTACCCGGCGTCCTCCTGCGACGCACCCGCGCCTTCGGCGGGTACGAACACCGCCTCGCTGGGGAGTCGGCCGGCGCCGAACGGCAGCAACTGCCGGGCCCCGGTGGTGCGGTCGTACTTGACGAGGGTGTGGGCGGCGATCCCCATGTCGTCGGGGAAGGCGAGCGCGTACTGGTAGCGGTGTTCGATGCCGAGGAAGGCCTCGTTGATGGTCGGGAACTCCACGGTGAGGTCGTCGGTCACCTCCTCCTTGACGGCCCCGGCCGCCAGGTCCACGGTCCAGCGGGTGCTGCGCGAACCGTGGTTGGGTTCCGCTCCGCGGTCCTCGGCGCCGACCCACCAGTTCCAGGAGCGTTGCCAGCCGTCCCGGCCCACGGTCGGTCCCTCGACGACGACGCGCCCGTAGGCGTCCTCGTAGGCGTTCGCGAAGTGCATGCCGTAGCCCTGCCCGATCTCGAACCAGCGGATCTCGCGGGCCCGGCCGCCCGCACCCGCGGCCGTCCGCGGCATGACGCCGATGCGCGACACCTGCTCGTCGTCCCAGCCGTACGGGATGCCCGAGTGCTCGGCCGGGTCGAAGGTGACGGACCCCTCCAGGAAGACCACGTAGTGCTCGGTCAGGGCGAAGTCGTGCTTGAGCGCCGCGCTCGCACCCGGCACCTCCTGGCTCTCCAGCACCTTCCCGTCGGCGGAGGCGACGTGGTGGACCAGGTACGGCGGGAAGGGGGAGGAGGCGAAGAAGTGCAGCTCGCCGGTGACCGGGTCCTCCTTGGGATGCGCGGTCATCGCCGAGGTGAGCCGGCCCTCGAAGTCGTAGGCGCCCACGGTCTCCAGACCCGCCGTCAGCTCGAAGGGCAGCGCCGCTTCGCTGAGGGCGAGGAGCCGGCCGGCGTGCTCGATGACGTGGGTGCCCGCCGTGCTGGCGGTGAGGTCGGGGCCCCGGTCGGTCATGTAGGGGGCGCCGTCGAGCGCGGGGGTGTGGACCCACCGGTTGCGGTACCACTCGGCACGGCCGTTCCGGAGGCGGATGCCGTGGACCATGCCGCTGCCCTTGAACCAGTGGGTGGGGGTGATGCCGGGCTTGGGGTTGTGGCTGTTGCGGATGAGGCGGCCGGTCAGTTCGGGCGGGAGGGTGCCCTCGACGGTGAGTCCGGTGGCGGTGATCTCGTCGGCGACGGGGGTGTAGTGGCCGGTCAGGTAGGGCTTCGGGGTGTGGCTGCCGGTGCTGGTCATGGCGTTGTCCTCGGTTCTCGGGCGGCGGAACGGAACGATCGGGATGCGGTGCGTTCGGGGACGGGGCGCCTCAGTGCCGTTCGGCAGCGGCGGCGGCGCCCGCCACGGCCTCGGCCCGTGCCTTCAGAGCGGCGAGCCAGGCGTCCAGCGACTGCCGCAGCACCTGCTCCATCTCCGCGGCCCGGGCCTCGACGGGCTCGCCGCTCCAGGACTCCTCGGTACGGACCGTCACGGTGCCGGGCGTCGTCTCCTCGAACGTCCAGACGTGGATGCCGTCGATGCCGTGCGCCGGGCCGCCCCACACGATGCGCTCGCCGGGGACGACCTGGTGGACGGTGGACGTGATGTCGAGGCCGTGGGTCAGCCAGCGGATCGCGGTACCGGGGGCCAGCGGGCCGGCGTACTCCACCCGGTCCACGTCCGTGTTCCAGTCGGCCCACGCGGCGATGTCCGTGTGCAGGTCCCAGACGGTGGGGAGCGGGGCGTGCACGGTGGTCTCGACGCGGACGACGACGGGGGCCGCGGTGTCGACGGTGGTGGGGTGCGTGGTCATGACAGTGCTCCTCGGGTGGTGGGGTCAGCGGGTTCGGGACGACGTGGAAAGGGCTGCGGGTGAGGGGGCAGCGGGGGCGGGGGCCTCCCGGGTTCCCCGCTCCGGGCGGGTTCTGCGGGCGAGGAGCGGGGTCAGGGCCGCCCCGACGCCCAGGACGGCGGCCGAGAGGAGGAAGGCGGCGCGGTACCCCTCGGTGAGGGCCGCGGCCTGTGGCAGGTCGGGGGCGGCGGCGGTACGGGCGGCGGCCAGCGTGCCCAGGACGGCGAGACCGACCGCGCCGCCGATCTGGCGGGTGGTGTTGACCAGCCCGCCGGCCAGTCCCGCGTCGGCGGGCTCCACCCCGCCGACGGCCGAACCGGTGAGCTGGACGAAGGCCACGCCGAGGCCGGATCCCACGAGGAGGACCGGGCCGAGCAGGTGGACGAGGAAGGTCCCGCCGGCCGGGATCCGGGCCAGCCACAGGAATCCGGCGGCCTGGACCGCAAGGCCCGCGAGGAGGGTACGGTGCGGGCCGATGCGGCGGGCGAGCGCGGGCGCCAGACTTGAGCCGAGCATGTTGGCCGCGGCCAGCGGCAGTTGGGAGAGGCCGGCCTCCAAGGGCCCGGCGCCGAGGACCTGCTGCTGGTAGAGGGGGAGGAAGAAGAACAGGCCGACCCAGACCGCACCGAGCAGCGCCATGACGAGGTTGGCCGGACCCACGGCGCCGCGGGTGAGGATCCTCGACGGCAGGAGCGGGGCGGGGTGGCGTCGTTCGACCCGCACGAAGAGGGCGAGGAGGGCGGCCGCCGCGCCGAACGAGCCGAGGACCAGGGGCTCGGTCCAGCCGGAGCGGCCCGCGGCCGTGAGCCCGTACACCAGCGCGACCAGAGCGGAGGTGACCGTGAGGGATCCCGCCACGTCGAGCGGTGGGCGGGGCCCGGCGGCCTCCTCCGGGTCGGCGGGCACGAGCCGCAGGGCGGCCGCCAGGACCACCGCCGCCCCGATGCCGGAGGCGTGGAACACCCAGGGCCAGCCGGGGCCTTCGGTGAGGATCCCCCCGAGCAGGACTCCGGCCGCGCCGCCCGCACCGGAGACGGCGCCCCAGACGCCGAGGGCCCGGGCGCGGGCGGGACCCGGCGGGTGGAGCAGCATGACCAGGGAGAGCGCGGCGGGCGCGATCGCGGCGGCACCGACGCCCTGCGCCGTGCGCGCCGCGACGAGCATCCAGGGCTCGCTCGCCAGTCCGGCGGCAACGGCCGCCACCGCGAAGAGCGCGAGCCCGGCGGTCAGGACGCGACGCCGTCCGAGGAGGTCGGCCGCCCGGCCGCCGAGCAGGAGCAGCGCGCCGAAGGCGAGCCCGTAGGCGTTGACGACCCAGGACATGCCCGCGTCCGAGAGTCCGACCCCGTCGCGCACGGCGGGGAGGGCGACGTTCACGATCGAGGTGCTGAGGGTGACCGCGAACTGGGCGGCGGCCAGGGCCCCGAGGGTCGCCGCGGCGGTCGCAGCGACGGCGGGGGAGGGGGGCTGTCGGTCGGGCGGTGTGGCGTGCATGCGCGATCTCCTGTGTGTGGTTGACCACTCACTCTTTGGTCCGAAAGGAAGGCGGGCGGACCGTGCGGATCCGCCCGGCCGTCGCCCGCTAGTAGTGCCGGATGCCGGCCGAGAGGGTCCGGGACCAGGGCGCGTCGACCTCGTGGGCGTCCAGCGACACCAGGAGGTGGCAGAGCATCCCGGTCGCGAAGAACTGCTGCACCGCGGCCTCCGCCGCGCCCGACGCCCCGCGTACGTACTCCACCATGCGGGCGTACCCGGCGCGCACGGCCTCCCGTACGGCGGGTTCGGACACGGCCGCCGCCTGGGCGTGGGTCAGGACGAGCAGCAGGTCCTTGTCGGCGATGAGGTGCGCGTACGTGTCGCCCATCGTGTCCAGAACGGCCTCGGGGCTGCTGCCCTGCGCCTGGGCGGCGCCTTCTTCGAGGCTGGCCCGGACCCGCGAGAAGCAGCGCTCGACGACGGCGGTGAAGAGCGCCTCCTTGTTCGGGAACAGTCGGTAGACGTAGGCCTGGGAGATCCCCGCGGCCTTGGCCACCTCGGTGGTCGTCGTGCCGAAGTAGCCGCGGGCGGCGAAGGCCCCGATGGCCGTCCGCAGGACCGTCTCGCGGCGCTCTTCGGCGGAGGAGAGTTGACGTCGTCGTTCCGTGTTCATGTGAGTAATAAACCACTCACACTGTTCCCTGTCAATGTCCTTCACCGGCGGCGTGGCTGCGGACGTCGGTCGCCGCGGCCACGTCCGGGGAGGGCCGCGATACTCAGACGGTATGAGTAGCCCCGCTCAGGCGGGGCCGTCGGGTCGCCCGTAGCCTGCCGGCCATGAGTTCCCCGGAGCAGGTCACCGAGCCGGAGCAGCAGGAAGAGCCGCGCAACGGCGGCGGCACGGGATCGCTGGTCCTCGGCATCACCGCCGTCGTGGCCTTCGGTTGCCCGTTCCTGCCCGAAGCGCTCCCGCCCCTGGTCCGCTTCCTGCCCCTGTACCTGGTCCTGCCCCTCGGCATCTGCGCCGTCGTCCTGGGCCTTCCCGGCCTGTGGCGCACGTGGGGCACGGAGTACTCCAGCCCCGTTCGGGCCCGTATCGGGGTCCTGCTCGGGACGTCGGCCGTCCTGGGGCCGCTCGTCTGGTTCTTCTTCCACCTCGGCGCCGGCTGACCAGCCTTCGGCCCCTGGTCGCTGACCGGCACCCGGCCCCCGGTGGGTCCTGTCAAGTCCCGAAAGGTCGCGACGTGACGCGCCGCGGGGGCAGGGGGCTTACTCGAGGGACGGGTCCACCCCCAGTACGTGGCCCCACCGATGTCGCAGGTGAGCGGACGACCCCGCAGGGGCCGTCCTTTCGCCGACCTCTGCTTCGCGGCGCCGGTTTCGAGTCCCCCTCCGGGATGTGGAGGCGTTGACGGTCAGAAGGAGCGAGCGCATGCGAGTCACCATCGTTGTCCCGGTGCCCCGTGTCAGGGGGCGAGTGTCGTGAGTTCCGTGCCTTCTTCGTCCGAACACCCCACGGGCCCGCCGCCCGGCCCGCTGTCGGGCCGCGGGGCGCAGCCGCGGCCCGCGCCGCCACCGGAGGCTCCGCCGCCGGTGCCGCCGCCCCCGCCGCAGCCTTCGTCCCTGCCGCAGCCTTCGTCCCCGTCGTCCCGCGCGGACGACGGGGAGGAGCGGCGCGGACGGCGGCGCCGGCGGTCGCGCAGGGCCCTCGTGAGTGCGAGTACGGCGGCCGTCGTGGTCTCGGCGGCGGTCGTCAGCTTCACCGTGCTGGGCGGGAACACCGCGGCCGGCGGCGAGGTCTTCCTGGAGGCCGCCGCGGCGGCGGGCCCCGATCCGTTCACCCCGTCGACGGCCGCGGAGTCCGAGGACGCCCTCGCGGCCGCGGCGCGGGAGACGGCCGCGGCGGTGCGGGGCGGCACGAGCGGGGCGCGCACCCTGGAGGTCGACGGCGGACACCCGGGCCTGTACGGGGGCACGCGCAACGTCGCGAGCTGTGACGTGGAGAAGCAGATCAAGTTCCTCTCGGAGCACCCGGACAAGGGCGGTGCCTTCGCCACCACGCTGGGCGTCCGGCAGGCCGGGATCCCGTCCTATCTGCGTTCGCTCACGCCGGTCCGGCTGGGCTGGGACACCCGGGTCACGAACCACGGGTACAGGAACGACGCGCCCACCGGCTACCAGGCCGTCCTGCAGGCCGGTACGTCCGTACTGGTGGACGGCCGTGGCGTCCCGCGGGTCCGGTGTGCGTGCGGCAACCCCCTGACGCCCCCCGTCGCGGTGCGGGGCAGGCCCAGGCTGAGCGGGACGGAGTGGTCCTCGTTCCGCTCCGCCGAGCTGGTGGCGGTCAGGCCGGCCGCGAAGCCGGTGAAGACCGTCACGGTCTTCGACCCGGCCCGCAAGGCCTGGTACGAGCGCCCGAGCGGGGCGGCGCGGGGCCGGCCCGACCGCGAGGTCGAACCCCCGCCCGGCCGGCCCGCCGGCTCGCGGTACCCGGCCCTGCCCCCGGCCCCCGCCGAGGAGCCGGGCACCGGAAGGGCCCCCGCGAAGCAGCCCGCGACCGTGCCGGACCGGCAACCGGGCGGGGGGACGGGTCAGGACACCGGCCGACAGCCCGATGAGCCCGGCACGGGACGGGACGGGGCCCCGGCGAAGCATCCCGTCGGGCCGTCGGGCCAGGAGCCGGGCCGGGGCGAGGACCACGGGCAGGACCCCGGCAAGGTTCCGGCGGGGGAGTCGGGCACAGGCCAGCGCAGGGACCCGGCCGGGCCGCCCACGACGGTGCCGGACGGGGACCCTGACAAGGGGTCGGGCACGGGCCACGGCAAGGACCCCGGCAAGCAGCCGGGCGAGGCTCCCGCGGAGGAGCCGGGTACGGGCCAGGGCGACAAGGCCGGGAACGAGCCGGGCAAGGTGCCCGGACAAGGATCAGGAACGGGCTCGGGCCGTGCGCCGGGGACCGACGGCGGGACGGACGAGGCGCCCGGGCCGCGCCCGGAGAAGGGCGCGGGCACAGTGCCCGGTCAGGAATCCGGCAAGGGCAAGGGCAACGGTCACGTGCCGGGTCAGGAATCGGGCACGGGCCAGGGCAAAGCCCCGGAGAACCCGCCCGGGCGGCAGGAGCCGGGCCAGGCGTCCGAAGGCGCACCGGACAAGGGCTCGGGTAGCGGATCCGGTCAGGACCCGGGCAAGGACCCCGGTCAGGGGACCGGCAACGCGCCGGGCAAGGGCGCGGGCAAGCTGCCGGGTCAGGGGCCGGACAAGGAGCCGCACACCGGGTCCGGCCAGGACACGGGTTCGGGCTCCGGACGGGACACGGGTGGCAAAACCCCCGGTCAGGGCTCCGGTGACGGCTCGGGTGCGGACCCCGGCACGGCTCCCGCCCAGGGAACGGGCAAGCAGCCCAGGCGCGGCACGAGCCAGGGCACCGGCCGGGGTGCGGGGCAGACCCCCAGCCACGGCACCGGTCGGGCGCCCGCCCACGACTCGAGCAAGCCGCCCGTCAAGGACACGGGCAAGCCGCCCGCCCAGGGCAACGGCAGGCCACCTGCCCAGGGCACGGGCACAACGCCCGCCCAGGGCACAGGCAAAGCGCCCGGCCAGGGCACCGGTACGACACCCGGCCAGGGCAAGGGCAAGGCGCCCGCCCAGGGCACGGACGAGGCGCCCAGCCAAAGCACTGGTACAACACCCGCCCAAGGCACCGGCAAGCCGCCCGGCCAGGGCACCGGCAAGCCGCCCGGCCAGGGCACGGACGAGGCGCCCAGCCAAAGCACTGGTACAACACCCGCCCAAGGCACCGGCAAGCCGCCCGGCCAGGGCACCGGCAAGCCGTCCGGCCAGGGCACGGGCAAGGTGCCCGGCCAAGGCACCGGTACAACACCTGGCCAGGGCACGGGTAAGCCGCCCGGCCAGGGCACCGGCAAGGCGCCCGCCCAGGGCACGGGCAAGGCGCCCAGCCAAAGCACTGGTACAAAACCCGGCCAGGGCACCGGCAAGGCGCCCGGTCAGGGCGGTGGGGAGACGGCCGGTCAGGAGGCGGGTGCCGGCGGCGGTCAGGGTAACGGGACGGGGCAGGCGCCGCCGGGCAAGGGCACCGGCGCCCGGGACCGGGACCGGAAGACCGGGCGGGAGACCGGCCCCGATCCCGGGAGCCGCCAGGTCCCGGACGGCGCCGTCGACGGGGGCACGCAAGAGCAGTCGGACCGGCCCGGCGGAACGGGGAGCCGGGAGGAGGAGCCGCTGCTCAGGTAGCTCCCTGGACGTCGCAGCCGAGGCCGCCGTCACTCCCGGACCGGGTCCCGAACCCGGCGGCGTGCACACCACGGTCCGAGCAGCGGCGACAGGGTCCACAGCACCCACCTTGAAGGGAGAGATATGGCGGTTTGAAGCTCTTGGCAATCCTTCACCCCCTTCGTCACGAATCCGTGGTGACGCTCCAGATGGTGAAGGAGCAGACGAGGCCGAATGCTTGATGAACCTGATGAAAGGGAGGAGGTGAGCCCGATGACCGCTTCGATGCACACGAAGCGCGTGGTCGTCGGAGTCGCATCCGCCGGGCTGCTGGCAGGCGGCTCGCTGCTGGGACTGTCCGGTACGGCGAGCGCCGCCCCGGTGGCAGCGCCGACCACGGCGCATGCGATGCTCGCCGGCACCACCACCAGCACCAGCACGAGCGACCGCGACCGTGATCACGATCGTGACCGTGACCGCAACTGGGACAACAACCGGGACAGCAACCGTCACGACCGCTGGGACCGCCGCGGCCACGATCGGTGCACCTGGGTCAAGGGCCACTGGGTCACCGGCAAGTGGGGCAAGGGCCACTGGGAAAGCAAGTGGCACCCGGGCAGCTGGCACCCCGGTT
The DNA here is from genome assembly GCF_057371075.1 of Streptomyces sp. WAC03905. Classification (NCBI taxonomy): domain Bacteria; kingdom Bacillati; phylum Actinomycetota; class Actinomycetes; order Kitasatosporales; family Streptomycetaceae; genus Streptomyces; species Streptomyces sp. WAC03905. Next base: position 111,523 of record NZ_JBXYDZ010000003.1, on the reverse strand, counting down.
ACCGGGACCACCACGGCAAGTGGCACGACGGCTGGTGGAGCAAGGGTTACTGGAAGCAGCACTGGGTGCCCGGTCACTCGGTGAACCACTGGGTGCCCGGTCACTGGAACTGCCACAACAAGTGGTAGCGCCCACCCGGGCCCGGCGAGGGTCCGGGGCCACGGCCCCGGGCCCCCGCCCCACCACCCCCGCAGGAACCCCGCCACAGGACCCCGCCATGAACACCGTCACCGCCACCCCCGCCCCCACGGCACGGACCCCCGCACCCGCCTGTCCACCCCCCACGCCGCCGCCAACGCTGCACCACCCCCTGCCGCCGGGCCCGCAGGCCGCCCCGGAAGCCCGTCGTGCGGCCGCCCGGCTGCTCGCCGTCCACCCCGCCGACCGCCCGCCCGACACCGCCGAGGACATCCTCCTCATCGTCTCCGAGCTGACGGCCAACGCCGTCCGGCACGCCCGACCGCCCTACGCCCTCACCCTCAGCGTGGAGTCCGGCCGGGCCGGAATAGCCCTCAGCGACGCCTCCCGCTCGCTGCCCCGGCAGCCCGGCGGCCGCGGCCCGCTGGCCACCCGGGGCCGAGGCCTCGCGATCATCCGCGCTCTCGGAGCCGAACTCTTCGTCAGCCCAGCGCCCTTCGGCAAGCAGGTCATCGCAGTGCTCACCTGGACCGAGCACTGACTTCCGAGCCACCTCCGAGCCGACCTCCGACGCGGACCGGCCGGCGATCCCTTTACCCCAGACGCTCCGCCGACACGCTCATCTGTTCCGTTTGCCAAAAGTCCGCCCATCCGTGCGCACTTCCGCTACGAAGAATCCGCGGAGACACCTCACGGCCCCGCTCCACGTACGAGGACAAGGACAAGGACCACCATGCGATGGACACCCCGCACCCGGCAGGCCGGTACCGGCTGCCCCCTCGCCTCGTCACCGCAGCCGCGGCAGGAGTCGGAGCCGCAGCCGCAGCCGGAGCCCGGACCGTGAACCAACCACTCCCGTTCGGTCCAGGTCGCACCGGTCGTGCGAGTCACGCGGGCCGCAGCGACCTCTCCGAGGTCATGGACGAGGTCGCCCACGGTGACAAACGAGCCTTCTCCACCCTCTACGACGCGCTCGCGCCCATGGTCTTCGGGATCGTGGTCAGAGTCGTTCGCGACCGGGCCCAGTCGGAGGAGGTCGCGCAGGAGGTCATGATCGACCTGTGGCGGCAGGCCGCCCGCTACCGGCCCGACCAGGGCAGCGTCACCGCGTGGGCGGCGACCATCGCCCACCGGCGGGCCGTGGACCGGGTCCGCTCCGCCCAGGCCGCCGCCGACCGGGAACAGGCCCAGGCGGCGCGCGAGCACCAGACGGCGTTCGACGATGTCTCCGAGCAGGTCGAGACCCGCCTGGAGAGCGAACAGGTACGCCGCTGCATGCGCGGCCTGACCGAACTGCAGCGCCAGGCCGTGACCCTGGCCTACTACCGTGGCCTGACCTACCGTGAGGTCGCCGAAGCCCTTCGCACACCGCTGCCGACCATCAAGACACGCATGCGCGACGGGCTGATCCGGCTCCGCGACTGCATGGGGGTGACCACATGAAGCAACACCACTCCGACGTCCACACCCTCGCCGCCGCCTACGCCCTCAACGCACTGGACCCCGCCGAGCGCAAGGCGTTCACCGACCACCTGCCGCACTGCCAGGCGTGCCGTGAGGAGGTGGCCGAGTTCGAGGCCACTGCCGCGCGCCTGGCGGACGCCGCCGCCGAGTATCCGCCGAACGCGATGAAGCACCACGTCATGAACGCCGTCGACGGCGTACGCCAACTGCCGCCGCGCGTCCCCGACATCGTGCCCTCGGCCGGCGTCGGCAGCACGCTGCGCCGCCGGGCCGTACCCCTGGCGCTCGCCGCCAGCGTGGTCGCGGCCGCCTCGTTCGCCGGCCTGGCGGCCTGGCAGAACCAGCAGAGCGCCCAGTACCAGCAGCGTGCCGACCGGGCCGAGCAGCGGCTCGACGCCGTCAGCACGGTCCTGGCCGCCCCCGACGCCCGTACCGTCCACGGCCGTGCCAGCAACGGAGCGCTCACCACGGTCGTCTCCTCCCAGCGGCAGAACCGGGCCGTCTTCAGCGCGTCCGGACTGCCCGCGCCCGCCGACGGCACCACCTACCAGCTGTGGCTCGACCACGACGGCACCATGCGCCCGGCCGGATTCATCCACCAGGACGGCACGGTCCTCGTCGACGGGGACACCGCCGACGCCGGCGCCCTCGGACTCACCGTCGAACCGGCCGGAGGATCCCGTCGGCCCACCTCGGCGCCCCTGCTCCTGATGGCCCTGCCCACCTGACGACCGACCCCGCCACCGACCCCACCACCCGTCCGGCGGCGCCGCGTTCGTACCGGCCGGGCCCGCCGCCGGGCGATCCCCACCAATCCACCCGCCGCTCCGCCGCGAAGCACGGATGAGCGACCGCACCCGGCGGCGCGGTGAGTGGCGGGAGTGCTGAGGTGGAACACCGGAAAGCAGCGGTGATCGGCGCCGGGGTCGCGGGCCTGACGGCCGCCCACGTCCTGGCCCGTTCGTACGAGGTCACCCTCTACGAGGCCGAAGGACGCCTCGGCGGCCACGCCCACACCCATGAGGTCGCCGGCCCGGACGGGCGGCCCCTGGGCGTGGACTCGGGGTTCATCGTGCACAACGAGCGCACCTATCCGACCCTGCTACGGCTCTTCCGCGAGCTGGGGATCTCCACCCAGGACGCCGAGATGAGCATGTCGGTACGGTGCGAGGGCTGCGGTCTGGAGTACGCGGGCGCTCGCGGCCCGGCCGGTCTGCTCACCGGCCGGGCGGCGCTGCGCGGCCGCTACCTGCGGCTGCTCGCGCAGGTCCCCGTCTTCCACCGCCGGGCCCGCCGGCTGCTCGCCGACCCGCCCTCCCACCACGTCACCCTGGGCGACTTCCTCCGCGAAGGGCGCTTCTCCCCGTACTTCGTCAGCCACTTCGCCCTCCCCCTGGTCTCCGCGGTGTGGTCGTGCCCCGCACGTACGGCGCTGTCCTACCCCGCCGCCCACCTCTTCACCTTCCTCCGCCACCACGGCCTCCTGTCGGTCACCGGCTCCCTGCAGTGGAAGACCGTCACCGGCGGGTCCGCCTCCTACGTCGAGGCCGTGGCCAAGAGCGTCCACCGCGTCCGCACCTCCAGCCCCGTGCAGGCCGTCCACCGGGCCGCACGGGGCTCGGGCGCCTGGATAACCACCGAGAACGGCGCCACCGACGGCTACGACGCCGTCGTGATCGCCACCCACCCCGACCAGGCCCTGCGCCTCCTCGCCGACCCCACCCCGGACGAGCTGCGGCTCCTCGGCGCCTTCACGTACGAGGCCAACCCGACGCTCCTGCACACCGACACCGGCCTCCTGCCCCGCTCGCCCCGGGCCCGGGCCTCCTGGAACTACCACCTGCCCGCCTGCGAGCCCTCCGCCGAGTCCGTTCGCGTCAGCTACGACATGCGGCGCCTGCAGAACCTGCCCGACGGCGCCGACTACGTGGTCACCCTCGGCGCCGACGACCGCGTCGACGCCGGCCGGGTGGTGCGCCGGATGCTCTACGAACACCCCGTCCACACGCCCGCATCGGTAGCCGCGCAGAAGGAACTGCCGCGGCTGAACACCGGCGTGACCGCGTACGCCGGAGCGTGGCACGGCTGGGGCTTCCACGAGGACGGCTGCCGTTCCGGCGTGGAAGCCGCCCGCGCCCTGGGGGTGCGCTGGTGACCCGGGACGCGGCGCCCCCCGCCGCGCTGTACGAGTGCGTGGTCGTCCACACCCGGACCGCCCCCCTGCGGCACGACGTCCGGCACCGCACGTACCTGTGGTGCGTGGACCTCGACCGGCTGCCGGCCCTGCCCCGCCCGCTGCGCCCGCTCGCCCGGTTCGACCCGCGCGACCACTTCGCGGGCCGGGCCCCCACCATCCGGGCCGGCCTGGAGGAGTTCCTCGCCTCCCGCGACATCGACATAGCCGGCGGGCGCGTGGTCATGCTCGCCCACGCCCGCGTCTTCGGCTTCGTCTTCAACCCGCTCAGCGTCTACTGGTGCCACGACGCCTCCGGGTCACTGGTGTGCGTGGTCGCGGAGGTCCACAACACGTACGGGCAGCGCCACTGCTATCTGCTGCACCCGGACGCGGGCGGCCGGGCGAGGGCGGAGAAGCGGTTCTACGTCTCCCCGTTCTTCCCCGTCGAGGGCCACTACCGGATGCGGCTGCCGCTCCCCGAGGAACGCCTCGACCTGACCGTGCACCTCGACACCGAGGCCGGCCCGTTCACCGCCACCGTGCGCGGACGCGCCCGCCCCGCCACCGCCCGCGCCCTCCTGCGGGCCGCCGCCCGCCGCCCCTGGTCGACCGCCGCAGCGCGGGCGGGCATCCAGCTCCACGGCATCCGCCTCCTCCTGCGCGGCCTGCCCGTGCAGCCCCGTCCCCGGCACGCCCCGCAGAAGGGAATGGTCCCGTGACCCGCCCGGCCACCTCGCCCGACCACCCGGCACGCCCGTCCGCTCCGCGGCCCCGCCCGTCCGGCCCCGACGAGGCCGTCCCCCGGCAGACGGCCGCCGCACCCCGTCCGGACGTGGCCCGGCCGCCGGGCGCCCGGACGGCCCGCACCGCCATCGCCGCACATCTGGTCGGCCGGGCCCTGAAACGGCTCCCGGTGGACGTCAACGCGGGCCCCACCCGTGGCCCCGGCGCCTCCCACCGCCCGGACCTCACCCTCCACGACCCGGGCGCCTTCTTCTCGCGCGTCGGACGCGACGGCCTGATCGGCTTCGGCGAGTCCTACATGGCCGGGGAGTGGGACAGCGACGACCTGACCGGCCTGCTGACCGTCCTCGCCGCGCACGTCGACCACCTCGTCCCGGCGCCACTGCGCGCACTCCGCCCCCTCTGGGTGTCCGCCCGCCCCCGCCGCGACCGCAACACCCGCCACGGCGCGCGCGAGAACGCCCACCGTCACTACGACCTGTCCAACGACCTGTTCGCGTCCTTCCTCGATCCGACGCTCTCGTACTCCTCCGCCGTCTTCACCACCTTCCCCGCCCGGCACGAAGACCTTCCCGCCGCCCAGCACCGCAAGATCGACCGCCTGCTGGACCTCGCGCACGTCACGGACGGCACCGAACTGCTGGAGATCGGTACCGGCTGGGGAGAGCTCGCGCTGCGCGCCGCCGCCCGCGGTGCCCGCGTCACCACCCTCACCCTCTCCGCCGAACAGGCAGGACTCGCCCGCGCCCGCATCCACGCCGCGGGACTCGCTGACCGCGTCGACGTCCAGCTGCGCGACTACCGTGACGCCGAAGGCCGGTACGACGCCGTCGTCAGCGTCGAGATGATCGAGGCCGTCGGCGCCGAGTACTGGCCCGCGTACTTCGCCGCCCTGCGGCGTGCGCTCCGCCCCGACGGCCGCATCGCCCTCCAGTCGATCACCATGGGCCACCGTCGGATGCGCCACACGGCCGCCACCCACACCTGGATCAGCAAGTACGTCTTCCCCGGCGGACTGATCCCCTCCCGCCGCGCCATCACCGACCACGCGGCGGCGGCCGGCCTGCGCACCGTCTCCGACGAGGGGTTCGCCGAGCACTACGCGCAGACCCTGCGCCTGTGGCGGGAGCGGTTCACCGCGAACCGCCAGACCGTCACCGACCTCGGTTTCGACACCGTCTTCCAACGGCTCTGGGAGTTCTACCTGGCCTACTCGGAGGCCGGATTCCGCTCCCGCTACCTCGACGTCCGCCAGATCGTCCTCACGGCGAAGCCACCGGCCCGGGAGCGGTCGTGACCGGCGGTACGGCCTGGGGCGCCCTCGGGACCAACCTCGCGGCCGGCGCGGCCGTCGCGACGGCCGTCCTGCTCGCCGCGTTCGCCGTCGGCACGCGCCTGCGCCTGCACCGCGTCGTCGACATCGCCTGGGGTCTGGCCTTCAGTGCCGTGGCCACCGCCACCTACCTGCTGTCCGCCGGCCACGGGGACCCCGAGAGACGGCTCCTGGTCGCCGCCGCGACCGTCGTGTGGGGGCTGCGCCTGTCCGCGCACATCGCCCGGCGCTCCCGCGGCCACGGGGAGGACCCGCGCTACACGGCGCTCCTCGACAAGGCGCGCGGGAACCGCACCCGGTACGCGCTGCGCACCGTCTACCTCCTCCAGGCCGTGCTGGTCTGGCTGATCTCCCTGCCCGTCCAGGTGGCCTCGTACACGGCCGTCCCCGTGGGCGTCCTCGGGGTGCTCGGGCTGGTCGTGTGGGCCGCCGGCCTCGGCTTCGAAGCGGTGGGCGACCACCAGTTGGCCCGGTTCAAGGAGGATCCGGCCCACCGGGGCCGCATCATGGACCGGGGCCTGTGGGGCTGGACCCGCCATCCCAACTACTTCGGCGAAAGCCTCGTCTGGTGGGGCCTGTACCTGCTCGCCTGCACCGGCCCGCTCCCGGCGGCGCTGAGTCTGGTCTCGCCGCTCGTCATGACCTTGCTGCTGACCGTCGGCAGCGGGAAACGCCTGCTGGAGAAGCACATGGCGGACCGCCCCGGCTATGCCGAGTACGCCGCCCGCACGAGCGGGTTCCTGCCCCTGCCACCCCGCCGCAACCCGTCGGGGCGCCGGAGGTGATGCGGTGCACCCGGCACCGGTCACAGCCGGAGCCACCGCGGAGCTCCGTACGGCGACGCAGCCGCCGTGCGGGTGAATGACCCGGGGCACGGCTCCCGCGTGGCCTTTGATGGGCCCGTACAGGGAAGGACCGACCACCAGCTCCCGGAGACCGGTATGAGGAAGATCAAGGCTCAGCTGTTCATCTCGCTCGACGGCGTCGTCGAGGCACCCGACCAGTGGCACTTCCCCTACTTCAACGAGGAGATGGGCGCCGCCGTCGACGCCACCCTCGGCCGGGCCGACACCCTGCTGCTGGGGCGCAGGACCTACGACAGCTTCGCGGGCGCCTGGCCGGAGCGGGAAGCGGCGGGCGGGGAGGACGCACCGTTCGCCAAGGTGCTGGGCGACGCCCGCAAGATCGTGGTGTCGAACGGCCCGCTCGACTTCACATGGCGCAACTCCGAACAGCTCGCCGGCGATCTCACCCCGGCGGCCGCAGCCCTCAAGGACGAGCCCGGCGCGGGCACACCGATCTGGATCAGCGGCTCGGTCTCCGTCGTCCGGCAGCTGCTGGCCGCCGGGTTGCTCGACGAACTGAACCTCCTGCTGCACCCGATCGCCGTCCGTACCGGCATGCGCCTGTTCGAACAGGAAGCGCCCCCCGTCCCGCTGGACCTGGTGTCCGCCGAGACCTTCCGCACCGGAGTGCTGAACCTGTTCTACGCGCCGGCCGCCGCGCCCGGCGGCGCGACGTACGACGACGCCAAGTCCCACCTGCCCCAGCACTGACCGGTGACTGCCGGAGGCCGGGGGAGGGGTGGTCGCGCCTTCGTGGTCGCTGCCCTCGCGGGATGTCTGGTCGGGCTGGTCGGAGGCGGCTTCCGCTGGTGCCTGGAGCACGCGGACGTGCTGCGCGCGTCGCTGCTGGGAGCGACCGCCGGACCGGGCGGAGCGGGCCGGCTGCTTCCCGTCGCCCTCACCGCGGCGGGCGCCGCACTGGCGTGCGCCGTCGCCATGCGCGTCCCGCACGCGCCGGGCAGCGGGATCCAGCACGTGGAGGCGGTGTGGCGGCAGGAGGCGGCGGCCGGTCCGGCCCGGCTGCTGCCGGTGAAGTTCGTGGGCGGACTCATCGCGATCGGCTCGGGTCTGGTCCTGGGCAGGGAGGGACCGATCGTCCACATGGGCGCCTCGATCGGGTCCGGTGCGGGCCGCCGAGGCCGGCTGCCGGCCGAAGACGCCCGCATGCTGCACACCGCGCTCGGTGGGGCCGGCCTGGCGGTGGCGTTCACCGCCCCGCTGGGCGGGCTGGTCTTCGTCTGCGAGGAGATCACCGGCACGGTGCGCCCCCGGCTGGTGCTGCTGACGCTCGTCGGCACCCTCACCGCCGTCGCCGCCGCCCAGCCCCTCGTGGGTGACGGGCTCGTCCTCCCGATGGCCGGCGTCCCCTTCCCGCCGCTGTGGATGCTGCCGGTCTTCCTGCTGTGCGGGGTGACCGCCGGGGCGCTCGGCGCCGGGTACGGCGCGCTGGTCGTGGGAACCCTGGAGGCGTGCGACCGGCTCACCCGGGTACCGCTCGTCGCCCGGGCGGCCGTGATCGGAGCCGTGGTCGGCGCGCTGATGGCCTTCGATCCGCTCCTCACGGGCGGCGGCGACCAGCTGACCGAGCGCCTGCTGGCGGGCGGCGGCCTCTCGGCAGCGGCGCTGGCGGTCTGCCTTGCCGTACGGTTCCTGGCCGGCCCCCTCAGCTACGCCGCCGCGACGCCCGGCGGCCTGTTCGCGCCCCTGCTGGCCCTCGGCGCCCTGTGGGGGACGCTCACCCACACCCTCGTCTCCCCGCTGCTCCCGGCCGGCGCGGCGGGTCCGGCCGCGTTCGCGGTGGTGGGGATGGCCGCCGTGTTCACCGGGGTGGTGCGGGCACCGCTCACCGCCATTGTCCTGGTGACCGAGATGACGGGTGCCGGCGCGCTCCTGCTGCCCCTGCTGACCGCCTGTTTCGCCGCCGCCGTGACGGCAGACCGGCTGGGGAGCGAACCCGTCTACGACACGCTGCGCCGCCGGATGCTGGAAAGGAGCTGACGGCGGCCGGACCGGGCCGACCGGACCGGGCCGACCGGGCCGGGTCCGCGATGCCGGGGGCGCCGGTTCCGGGCGGGACGACGACCGCTACCGTCGTGCTCCGAGGAGGGAGCCACATGCCAGGGAGCCCCATGCCAGAGAGCCCCGTGCAAGGGAGTCAGATGCCCCGTACGTTCAGCGTCCGTGACTCCGTCATCGTCGGGGCCGACCCGTCCACGGTCTACCGGCACGTCTCCGACCCGACCCTCATGGGCCGTTGGAGCCCGGAGAACCTGGGCGCGACCCCGGCCGGGGGCCCGGGCACCGCGACCCGCGTCGGGATGGTCTTCGACGGCCACAACAAGCGCGGCCCGTTCCGCTGGACGACCCGCTGCACGGTCACGGCCGCCGACCCGGACGAGGTCTTCCGCTTCCGGGTCCACGCCATCGGCCTGCGCCGCCCGTGGCTGCGCGGCCCGATCGCCACCTGGGAGTATCGTTTCGCCGCCGTGCCCGGCGGCACCGAGGTGACGGAGACGTGGACCGACGACCGGCGCGGCTGGCCCGACCCGGTGGCCAACACCTTCGACAGGATCGCGACGAAGGGGCACACCTTCGCGGAGTTCCAGCGCAAGAACATCCGGGCGACCCTGCGCAAGCTGAAGTCGGAACTGGAGGCCCGCCCTTCAGGGTGAGGGGCGGCGCCGTCCGTCAACTGCCCAGGGCGGGGAGCAGCTTGTCGCGGGCGGCGGCGAAGAACGCCTCCTGGTCCGGTCCGATCTGCCCGATGTACACCTCGTCGAATCCGGCGTCGACATAGCCGCGGACGGCCTCCAGGTGCTCCTCGACGTCGTCTCCGCACGGCACTGCGGCGGACACCTCCTCGCGGGAGACGAGCCGGGCCGCCTGCTCGAAGTGGGCGGGAGTGGGGAGGATCTGCGCCAGCTCGCCGGGAAGGTGCTCGCTGGGCCACAGCCGGTGCGCGGTGTCGACCGCCCGGTCCCGGTCCTGGCCCCAGCACACCTTCAGGCCGCCGATCACGGGCTTTCCGCGGCCGCCCGCCTCGCGGAAGCGGGCGATGGCCTCCTCGTCCGGAGTCATGGTCACCAGGCCGTCGCCGATCCGGCCGGCGAGCTCCGCCGCCTTCGGCCCGAAGCCGGAGACGTACACGGGCAGCCGCCCGTGCGGCGCGGTGTAGAGACGGGCGTTGTCCACGGTGTAGTGCCTGCCCCGGTGGCTGACCTGGCGACCGGTGAACAGGGCGCGCATCACCTCCACGGCTTCCTCCAGCATGTCGGCGCGCTCGTCGAAGGAAGGCCACCGGTCCCCGAGGACGTGCTCGTTCAGCGCCTCACCCGTTCCCACACCCAGGGCGAACCGCCCGTCCAGCAGCCGGCTGGAGGTGGCCGCGGCCTGGGCGGTCACCGCGGGGTGCAGGCGTACGGTGGGGCAGGTGACCAAGGTGGTCACGGGCAGGTCGACGGTCTGCGACAGGGCGCCGATCATCGACCAGACCAGCGGGCTGTTGCCCTGCGCGTCGTTCCACGGGTGGAAGTGGTCGGAGATCGCCAGGCGGGTGAAGCCCGCGTCGGCGGCCCGGCGGGCCTGGTCCAGGAGCTGGGCAGGAGTGAATTCCTCGCAGGAGAGGAAGTATCCGAAGGACGTCATGGGTCTCGTGCCTCCAGGGGTGGCAGAGGTGGCGTTCAAGGCCGTCGGTTCGCGCGTGCCCGTACCCCCGAGGGGCAAACTTCCCCGGCCGGCACCACCCACCCGGGCCACCGGCTCACGAGCCCCCGGGCGGGTGGTAGGCGTGCCAGTCGGCGAGGCCACCGGCTCCCAGGACGGTGGCGTCGGCCGTCAGCTCGCCGCGCGCGGGGGTACGCAGCTCGCGCCGTGCGATGTGGGCGACGATCGGCGGGAAGAGCGGCCGCAGCGGCTGGCACCAGCGCAGCCAGGGCGGTGCGTAGACGGAGGGGGAGCGGCGCGTGATCCCCTGCGCGAGCCAGTCGGCGACCTGCTCCGGACTGCGGACCCGACGGGCGAACTTCGGCTGGTGGCGGCGCAGGGCGCGCAGTACGGGGGGCTCGTCGACACCGCTGATCATGTCCGTGCCGGTCCAGTGGACGTAGGCGATGCCGACGGCGACACCGTCGGGCTCCACCTCGCTGCGCAGCGCCAGGGCGAAGGACTCGACGCCGGCCTTGGAGGCGCAGTAGGCGCTCATCATGGGGGAGGAGCCCAGCGCGGCGGTCGAGGCGACTTGGAGGAAGTATCCGCGCGTGCGGGTCAGCTGGGGCAGGAAGGCCCTCGCGGTGTTGGCGGATCCGGTGAGGTTGACGTCGATGACCCGCTGCCACAGGTCGGCCGCCGTACGGTCGAAGGGTCCGCCGACGGCGATCCCGGCGTTCGCGGCGACCACACTGGCCGGCCCCAGCTCCGCCTCCACCTGCAGGGCGGCGGCCTGGAGGGCCGAGTTGTCGGTGACGTCGGCCTCGACGCAGACGCTCCGGTTCGGCAGGGTCCGAGCCGTCGCGCGCAACGACGCCTCCTCGCGGCCCAGCAGCGCGACGGACATCCCCGCTGCGGACAGGTTCCGTGCCAGGGCCGCCCCGATGCCGCGTGCGGCGCCGGTCACGACCGCGACCCTTCCCCGCAGCGGGGTTCCGGGGTGGCGGTGTCGGCCGTGCGTGGACATGTCGCTGTCGCGCATTTGCGCCCCTCGTTCCTCGTGCGGGCAGAGCCCGTTGGCCGGCCTCCGGCATCGCGCGGGCCGCACGGCCTCTTTAACAGCCCGTGGCTCCCCATCCGCCGCACCCCCGCGCCAGGACACCCGAGTCACTCCGGGTGGCGTACACGCGGCCCGGCGTCCGAGGCGTCGTACCGGCCGGCGCTCGGCCGGTGTCCGCACGGCGCAGGAGCCGAGCGAACCGGCCACGACGTCCAGGAGCGGGGGCAGTTGACCGGGTCTTGCCACCGCCCCTCCCCGAACGGCACGCCTGGTGGCGCACGTTCGGTGCGCCGCGCCGCGGCAGACGGGTCCTCCCCACCTTCGACGGGGAGCACATCCGTGCGGCGGCCCCCTTGTCCCACCGGTCGTCGCCCGTCCGCGAAGGTGCTGGGCGGGCGCGGCCAGCCGGGTGACTTCTGCCCGCAGCGCGGCCCGGTGCCGCCGCACCGCACAGGCGTGGGCACGAGGATGCACGGGCCGGTTCACCGTTCCTCCACGGCTGGAGTTGTCCAAGTGCTCGAACGCAAGAAGCTCAAGGGCCGCACGCAGGTCACGTTCGTCCTCCCCGCGGAAACCCCGGACGGCCCGGTCAGCGTCGTCGGGGACTTCAACCACTGGAACCCCGCCGCCCACCCGCTCGAGCCCCGCGGCGACGGCACCCGCGCCGCGACCGTCGCCCTGCCCGCCCACAGCGCCCACTCCTTCCGCTACCTCGCGGCCGGTGACTACTGGTTCGACGAGGAGCACGCCGACGCCCACGACGGCACCAACAGCCGCATCCACACCTGAGGGCGGCCGCTCGCTCCCGTTCACCTGCCGTCCGCCTGCCGCCCGCACCGACCAGCACCGAGGTGAGACCCAGTGAGCAGCCCGACCGGTCTGTCGGAAGGCAGCGTCGCTGCCGTCCAACACCTCAGGGAGCTGCGGGAGATCAACACCGTGGTCCTCCGGTACGCGGCGCCGCCGGAGGACCTGGTCCCGGAACTGGAAGCCAACCTCACCCACGATGAGCTGGTGCAGGGACTGCCGTCGGACCAGCCCCGGCTGGTCCTCCACGAGCTGTCCTTCGCCAGCCCCGAAGGCACGCGGCGCAACGAGCTCCTGCTGATCCTCTGGATGCCGCCGGCGGCAGCTGAGCAGGAGGAGACGTACACGGCCGGGTACTCCGCCCTGAAGGAGTACCTGGGCGATGTCCACGTCCACCTCACCGCCCGGCGGGCGGACCAATTGGCCTACCGGAGGCTGGTCGCCCTCGCCGGCTGATCCACCCGTACGGTGGGGACGCCCCGACCGAGACCAGTGGCTGGTGTTCCCGGTGGCGGCGACCTCGGCGGGCTACCTGGCGTGGGCGGTGCGCGAGACCACCCCGCGGTAGTGTCGTGGCTCGTGGCCGAACTCCGCGAACTCCCCGAACCCCGTGCGCACCTCCGCGTGACGTCCGACGCCTACGACGCCGTCGTCGTCCCCTACGCCGACCTCGCCCGGGACTACCTCGACGGCGTCCCGCTGGACCGCTCGGTCCTCGCCGCCTTCGCCGAGCTCGCGCGGACCGCCGACACCGGTCCCGTGGCCGAACTCGGGTGCGGCCCCGGGTACGTGACCGCCCATCTGCGCGGACTGGAACTGGACGTCTTCGGCGTCGACCTCTCACCCGCCATGATCGAATTCGCCCGCGCGGCCCACCCGGGTCTGCGGTTCGACCTCGGTTCGATGGACGCCCTGGACCTGGCCGACGGCGCGCTGGGGGGCATCGTGTCCTGGTATTCGGTGATCCACACCCCACCCCGGGAACTCCCCGCCCACTTCGCCGAGTTCCACCGCGTGCTCGCTCCGGGCGCACCCCTCCTGCTCGCCTTCTTCGAGGCCGGAGGCGGTCCGGTCGCGGCGTTCGACCACAAGGTGACGACCGCCTACCGGTGGCCGGTCGACGACCTGGCCGCGATGGCTCGCGAGGCCGGTTTCGTCGAGGTCGGGCGGATGCTGCGCGAGCCCGGCGCCGAGGAGCGCTTCCGCCGCGGCCACCTCCTCATGCGGGCGGAGGACCGTCGCGGTGACGAACCGCGGTGATCGTCATTGCGACGCGGGGGCGTGCGAAAACCCCGTGCCCGGCGGGCACGGGCGCGCTACCGTTGCCCGCATGAACGTCAACGGCCCCGGCACCACCGCGACCGCGCGAGCGACCAGCTCGCCGGTTGCCGCCGCCTGACCTTCCCCCTCTCCCCGGCGACCGGAAACGGTCCGCCGGCCATGCCGTGGCGTCCCCGCCACCGCGAAAGACCCCGGTCCGTTCTCCGGTGCCCCTCCCGCTGTGACGCGAAGGAGCCCCCCATGAACACCGAACGCCTGGTCGACACGTTCGTCGAGTACTTCGAGGAGCGCCGGCACCGCAGGATCGTCGGCTCGACGCTTCTGCCACCCCCCGGCGACCCCGTCCTCTTCACCACCTCCGGCATGCACCCCCTCACCCCGTACCTGGAGGGCCGCCCCCATCCCCGGGGCGGGCGGCTGGTCAACGTACAGCGCTGTCTGCGCACCACGGACCTGGAGGAGGTCGGTGACGACACGCACCTGACGGTCTTCCAGATGCTCGGCACCTGGTCGCTGGGCGACTACGACGGGCCGCAGAGCCTCGACTGGGGCCACGGGCTCCTCACCGAGGGACTCGGCGTGGATCCCCGCCTGCTGCACGCCACCGTCCACGCCGGCGACGAGCAGACCGGCCCCGACACCGCCTCCCTCCGGCTGTGGCAGGACCGGGGCGTCCCTGTCGAACTCACCACCGGAGAGAACTGGTGGTCCAACGGCCCCGTCGGTCCCTGCGGCCCCGACTCGGAGATCTTCCTGTGGAGCGGCGACGGTCCGCCCCGGTCGACACCCACCCGCGACGACCGCTGGGTGGAGGTGTGGAACCACGTCACGATGAGCCACCGCCGGCTCGACGACGGCTCCCTCGTCCCCCTGCCACGGCGCAACGTCGACACCGGACTCGGCCTGGAACGGCTGGCCTCCCTGCTGCAGGGCAAGTCGTCCGTGTTCGAGTGCGACGTCTTCGACCCGTGGCGCCGGCTCGTCCCGCCCCTGTGGCACCTGGACGACACGTCCCTCAGGGTGGTCTGCGACCACCTGCGTTCGGCCGTCGTGGTGCTCGGCGACGGCGTGCGCCCGGCCCACACCGGACGCGGATACGTGCTGCGGCGGCTGGTGCGACGGGTCCTCACCGTCCTGTGGCGGGAGGACCCCTCCCGCGGACTCGGGGACCTGCCGCAGGAACTGGTGCGCCACACCCTCGACCACTTCCGGCAGGACATGCCGCCGGGGGATGTGCTCCGGCTGCTCCGGGAGGAGGAACAGCGGTTCCGCAGCCTCCTGGAGCGCGGCAGGCGGGTGCTCGCCCGCCCTCGGTTCCACGGCCCGTTGGGCGAGGACGACTTCCGCTACCTCCACGACACCCACGGCCTGCCGCGGGACCTGGTCACGACCCTGCGGGAGGAATGACGGCACGCCGCAGCGAAGGAGGGGGCCGACGCGGCGGGTTCACTTCGGCGCGACGGCCCCCGAGTCGGGCGACCGCTGCAGTCCGGACGCGTCGACCGCCTCGAAGTCGGACCCCTTGAAGGCCTTGAGGCCGGCGAGCTGGGCGTCGTCCCAGCCGGAGTTCTCCTCACCGGAGATGAACCAGGCCGAGCCGTTGTCCGCGACGATGGCGCCGTACTTCTTCAGAGCCTCGGCGACCGCCTTGGCCTGCGGAGCCAGGTTCGAGGTGTCGACGGAATCCTTGAGCCGCAGCCTCAGCCCCATGGGCGGCAGCGCCGGGTCCGCGGCCGCGCCCGCCTGGTGCCGCGCGGGCCAGAGGTAGCTCCGGTCCGAGCGCGGCACCGTGATCCGGATCGCGTGATCGATATGCCCGGACGCCGCCTCGTCGTAGCGCACCAGACCGGGCAGGATGGCGAGGCCGGCGGCGTCGGCGGACGTCCAGCCGTCGGGCCGCAGCCGGTTGCTGCGCAGGTCGAAGACCGCGCCACCGCCGGCGTGCCAGGCGTTGCCGCCGAGCGGCCGGGCGTTCCAGAAGCTCGTAGGACTTGCACCGGTCACGGTCCCAGACGACGACGTGCCGGTCGCCGTCGCTCGCCGGACCGTTCTCGATCCTGGCGTTCTGCGGGATCCGGTACCCGGACGGGTCGCTCTCCTCGGCGATGTCGAAGGTGACCTTCGATTCCGGCACCGCCGCGTCCGAGACCGTGATGGGAATGCCGATCGGCTGCCCGTCGACGACACCCGAGCCGAAGTCCGGGTGCAGGGGCGCAGCGGCACCGATCGAGGAGACGTACCGGGCGGAGTCCGGGTGGACGGGAAGCGTGTCGACGGGCGCCCGCCAGAAGCTGTCCGGCGCCGCGGTCTCGCAGGCCGCCGCCCGGCCCGCGGCCGGGTGCCCGGACAGCGACACCAGAGCGGCGCCGGTCATGGTCACGGCCAATGCGGTGGCGACGGCCCGGATCCGGCGGGCCGCGCGCGGTGCCGCTGTGCGCTGCGCTGTCATGGCTTCACCCCGTCGCTTCACCCCGTCCGCCCGGGTCAGGTGCCCCGGGGCCCCGGCGCCTGGTGTCCTTCCAGCGTAGGCGCGCCACCGCCCCGGCGCCCTGCCGCGCGTACGGGCGCTGGTGCGGGTCCCGCCCGGCGGCAGGAGACTGGTGTCCGGGGCCCCGGGCCCCGACCCGTCCACGCCGAACGGCCCGCGGGAGGACGCATGAGCGCACTCGGTGACCGGATCCGGATCGACGCCAGGACCGTGCTGGTCGTCGGCCGGGAACTGGACCTGGAGCACGGTCGGCCGGACGTCGCCAACGCCCTGGTGCACCGGGCCGGCGACACCCTGGTCCTCGTCGACACCGGCGTCACCCGGCCCTTCCGCGCGGCGCTGCGGGCGGCGGCCGACGGGCTCGGGCGCTGGTCCCGGGTGCTGGTGCTCACCACCCACGGCCATCCCGACCACGTCGGCAACAACGACCTGGCCGACGAACTGGCCGACGGGCCGCCCGGCGCGCCGGGGGTGCCCGCCGAGCACTTCGTTCCCGCCCGCGACGTCGACCAGATGCGGGATCCCACGTCCTACTGGGTGCGGTCCTTCGAGCGCATCGCCGGAGCGCTACCGCTGCCCGCGGCCGCCCGGGCCGCCGAGGTGGTGTCGCTGTTCGCGCCGATGCGGCCCTTCGCCACCTCGACCCGCACCTACGAGGAGCGGCCCCTGGAGCGGATCCGGATCGGCCCGCACCGGTTCACCGGCTGGACCTTCGCCGACGGCGCGGTCCGGGTGCTGCGCAGCCAGGGCCATTGCGCCGGGCACGTGATCGTCCACCTCAGGGACAGCGGTGTCCTCCACCTCTCCGACGAGGGCAACGGTGCCTGCGGCGCGATGTACGACGCCGACCAGCTCAAGATCCAGACCGTGCTCGGTGCCATCGCCGGCCTCTTCGAGCAGGGGGAGGCGGAGACCCTCACCGACGGGCACACCTTCGCCGTGCGCCGCGGTGCGGAGGCGGTGTCCCACCTGGACGGCCTGCTGGAACGGGCCGTCGCCCTCCAGGCGGCGGCGCTGGAGCTGACCGGCGCAGACGCCCGGATCCGGCCGAGCACGTTCACCAGCCTGTACGGCCCCGCGATCGCCGGCCTCGGTGGGGGCGGCGCCAACCCCAACCCGATGTTCACGGCGATGACGGCGCTCAACCAACTCGCGGAACTCGGCTTCCGCCCGGACCCGGACGACGCCGACCCCGACGCGCCCTTGTCCCGGTCCCGGCTCCCGGACGGAGCCCGCCCCGATCCCCAAGACGGGCCTTAGGCGTGCCCGGACTGTCCGACCTTGATCCGCCGGACACCCCCTATCCCGCGCTGATCGCCGTCACGTGGGTGCTGCCGTCGCGGAGGGCGGTGATGCGGACCTGGCCGGCGGGGAAGGGGTCCCTGCCGTTCGGTCCGGGGACCCGGCCGAACGGCGTCCAGGAGCCGTCCGGCCTCCGGACGTTGTGCCAGACCCGCCCGTCGGGCCCGACCGCCACCACCTGGGCCGAGCCGTCCGGCGTGCCCGCGATGCCGATGGCGCTGGCCCCCATGGTGGGCGTGGAGACGCCCCGCGGGGGCCGGAAACCGGTCCAGGAGCCATCGGGCCGCCGCACTTGGTGGTACACGATCCCGTCCGTCCCGATGGCCAGGACCTGCGAGGACCCGTCGGGCATGCCCGCGATCGCCAGGGCGGGGCCGGAGAACGCCGGGGCGCCGCCCGATCCGGGCGGCCGGCCCCAGGGCGTCCAGGTACCCGTACGCCCGTGGACGCAGTGGTACAGGGCACCGTCGGTGCCGTAACTCAGCACCTGGGCCGACCCGTCGGGCAGGGCGGTGATCGCCACCTTCGTCGCACCCCACCGGCTCGTCGCGGTCGGACCCGGCACCGGGCGGAAGCCGGGCAGCCCGCCGTCGGCCCGCCGCAGCTGGTGGTACAAGGTGCCGTCCATGGCCGTCGCCACGATCCGGCAGGTGCCGTCGGGAAAAGCCGCGACGTCCGCCTCCCGGACGGTGAAGTCCGCCGAGCCGTCGGGGCCCGGTACCCGCTGCCAGGGCCGGAGCGTGGCCGCACCCCGTACGACGGTCAGCCACAGACCCGTTGTCGGGTGCGACGCCCAGGATCAGCACCGAGCCCTCCGCCACGCCCGCCACGGCGCTCTGCACCCCGGCGAACGAGGCGGCGTTGACGGCACCCGGCAGCGGACGCATGCCGCTCCACGACCCGTCCGGACGGCGCTCGGTGTGGAAGAGCACGCGCCGCTCGACGTCGTACGGCGGCAGTCGGGCGGCGGAGAACCACACCGGGTTGGTGAGGGCGACCAGTTGGTCCAGCGTGGTCGACGCGGGCTTGGGCCGGCGCACCTCCGCCCGGGCGAACATCGACGCCTTCCCCCAGCCGCGCCACCGCAGCTGCCCGCGGCCACTGCCGTCGATGCAGGTGGCGGCCATGATGCCCCACTCGGTGTACAGCGTGGCGATGCAGTCGGGGGCGCCCGTCACCTCCAGGGTCACGTCGACGGCGTCGAAGAACGACAGGGGCAGCTCCTCACCCGGCCCCGCGACCGCCCCGCCGGCGCGGGCCGTGAAATCCAGGGTCACGGCCGCGGATTCGACGGCGTACGAGCGTCCCCCGCGCAGCGCGTCCAGGACCGCGGCCGTCGAGAGGCTGTCGGCGCGGACCACGTTGTGCGGCCGGCCGACGGCGTCGGCCGGGCTGTGGGCGTCGCTGTTGCCGACGGCGGCGACCCGCTGGCCGAGGCAGAGCATGACGTGCCAGGCGGCGATGTTCGCGGCGTCGTCCAGCGTCCACGGTCCGTTCCACACCTCCAGCGCGTCCACGCGGTCGAGGCCGAACTCCCAGAAGGATCCCGGAGCCGGGGTGAGCGGATGGGCGGCGATCGCCAGGCCGCCCAGACTGTGCACGCGCCGCGCGTGACCGTCGAACGCCCCCTCGTCCGCGGGACCGTAGCGCCAGTCCACCCACTCGCCCTGCGGCAGGCCGACGGCCAGCCAGTGGCCGTGCCGGGTGGTGACCTCCTCGGCGTTGATCACCAGCAGGTCGGTCGGTACGTTCCCGTTCCACGTCACGCCGGTCGAGCTGGTGTTGTGGTCGGAGGTGGCGATGAAGTCGAGCCCCTCCTGGCGGGCGGCCGCCACGATCTCGTCCACCGTGCGCTGCCCGTCGGAGTGCACGCTGTGCAGGTGCAGATCGCCCCGGTACCAGCCCGGGCCCCGCCCGGGCACGACGGCGGGCAGGATGTCGTACGGGGCACCTGGCAGCGGGGGGCCCTGGTGGAGGGTGACGTCGACCTGCCAGGCCATGCCGCCGGGGCTGCGCACCATGGGACCCAGGATGACGGACCAGCGGCCCGCCTCCACGGGCCCGGGGACGTACCCGGGGGTGGCGTCCGACGCGGCGAGGGTGAAGCCGGAGCGCGCGCCGCCCGACCAGCCGCGGAAGCCGGTCGGGCCGAAGATCCCGAGGTCCAGGATGCCGGCTGCGCCGTCGTGGGTGCTGGAGACCGAGATCCGCTGCACTCCGGCGGGGACGTCGAAGGGGACGTACGCCCACTGGTCGTCGCCGTAGGGGGCGCGGCCGGTGTAGGTGGTGGTCACCTCACCCGTTCCCCGGCCCTTCGTCGCGGCGTGCGCGACCGGTGCCGGAACCAGTGCGGCGGCCCCGCCCGCGGCCAGCAGGGCCCCCAAGCGCAGCAGCGACCTGCGCTCGACCGTCGGGCCCGCACCGGGCCCGTCACTCGACAGGTGTTCACTCTGCACAGCCGTGCTCTCCGTTCACATGGGTGGCATGGAAGGTCTGCAGGTGCGAGGTGCGAGGTGCGAGGTGCGAGGCGAGGAGCGCGGGTGCGGAACGCCGTGGGTCGCGTCCGACACCGCCTAGCGGCGTGAGCGCTGGGCGTCGACGATCTGCCGCACCGAGCCGTCGACGTCCGTACGGGCCTGGATCCGCTCCGCGAAGCCGGGGAACTGCCCGGCGATGGCGCTGAGCAGCCGCAGCTCCAGCGGCGCGACGTTGACCTCGCACAGGTCGCGGTGCACGGCCCGTACGACGCCGTCGGCGACCTGGCCCGGGGTGACGGTCCGGATGCCGTTCGGGGTGGCGGCACCGGTGGCCGCGAACATCCCGGCGTCGCGCACGAAACCGGGCTGGACCAGGGACACCCCCACCCCCGTGCCCCGGAGCTCCTGGCGCAGGGCGAGGGCGAAACCGCGCAGCCCGAACTTCGTCGCGTTGTAGAGGGAGGTCGACTTGGTCGCCGCCTTGCCCGAGATGGAACCGACCAGCACGATGTGGCCGCGGCCGCGCGCCACCATGTGTTCCGCGAGCAGCCGCGACAACAGCACGGGCGCCCGCAGGTTGACGTCGAGGGCGCGGTCGAGCTGCTCCTCGGTGTAGTCGAGGAGGTCGCCGCTGGCGGGCAGGGCGGCGTTGGCGACGAGCACGTCCGTCTCGGCGCAGCTCTCGGCGAGGCGCACGACGTCCGACCGGACGGCGAGGTCGGCGAGCACGGTCCGGGCCCCGCAGGAGTCCGCGGCGGCCTTCAGCGCGGCCTCCTGCCGGCCGGTGACGGTGAGCCGGGCCCCTTCCACGGTCAGCCGCCCCGCCAGGGCGGCCCCGATGCCTCCGGTGGCCCCGGTGAGCAGAACGTTGGATCCGGACATCTTCACGGCGACTCCCGTACGGCGTTGCGGCGTTCTCCATTGTTCGTTCGAACGAACAGTATGGACCGCGTGGTTGCTTGTCCACACCCGCCCGACCCCGGCACCCCGGCCCCGCAGGGCCGTCACGTCGGCCGATGGGGCAGAATGCGGACATGCCCCACGCTTCCGCCACCCGCCAGAGCATCATCGACGCCGTACTGCGGATCATCGGGCAGGACGGCATCGCGGCCGTCACCAACCGGCGGATCGCCAAGGAGGCGGCGGTCTCCCTGGGTTCGGTCACCTATCACTTCGCCACCCAGCACGAGCTGCTGCGCGAGAGCCTGCTGCACTTCGTCGCCGAGGAGACCCGGCACTTCACCGCGCTCGCGGACGAATGCTCCGACGAGCACTTCGACATCGGCCGGGCGGCCGAGGTGGTGGCGCAGGTCGCGGGCGGCAACGCCTTCGACAGCCGCCACATCGCGCCCTTCGAGCTGTACGTCCAGGCCGGTCGTGACGAACGGCTGCGTGCCGCCGCGGCCGAGTGCTTCGCCGCCTACGACCTGCTGGCCGCGCGGATCCTGACCCAGCTCGGAGTGCCGGACCCCGAACGGCTGGCCGGCGCGGCCGTGGCCCTGGTGTTCGGGCAGCAGCTGCGCCGACTGGCCACGGGGGCCCCGGCCGAGGACCTGGTCGACACGCTGCTGATCCTCACGAACTTCGCCCCGGCACAGACCCCGTAGGGCGTGACGGGGCGTGCGTCAGTAGGCGAGCCCCACGTGGGCCAGGGCCTGCTTGAGCAGCACCGCGTGACCGCCGGGCATCTCACCCTGCAACGCCTGCGAGGCCGCCTCCTGGGGCGTGAACCAGACCAGGTCCAGGGCGTCCTGCCGGGGCCGGCAGTCGCCCGTCACCGGCACGACGTAGGCCAGGGACACCGCGTGCTGGCGCGGGTCGTGGAACGGGGTGATGCCGGCCGTGGGAAAGTACTCGGCCACCGTGAAGGGCTGCAGGGACGCCGGCACCAGGGGCAGGGCCACCGGGCCCAGATCCTTCTCCAGATGGCGCAGCAGCGCGTCACGGATCCGCTCGTGGTGCATGACACGGCCGGACACCAGCGTCCGGCTGATCGTTCCCTCCGCTCCGATCCGCAGGAGGAGTCCGATGCTGGTGACCTCGCCGGTGTCGTTCACGCGCACGGGAACGGCCTCGACGTACAGGATCGGCATCTGAGCCCTGGCCATGTCCAGCTCGTCACTGGTCAGCCAACCGGGCGTGGTTTCGGTCATGTCAGCCATTTCTTGATCATACTTTCCGCAGTGGGCCTTGGCCCAGATCACGCGTCACCGCAAATCGACCGACCGTCAGTTCGCCCCCGGCGGCGGCCGTTGACGGGCCGTCGTGACGCTTGCGACGGCTCGTCCGCCATGACCGAAAAGCTGCATTCATGGAGACTCGGGCGCATATCCTCACTTCCCATGGAGAGGGCGACCTATTCCGGGAGGCAGCATGAGTGAACAGCCGGTCCTACTTCCCTACGCCGACCAGGACTTCCTCGCCGACCCCTTCCCGCTCTACGGGAAACTGCGCGAGGACGGCCCCGTACGCCGCGTCGTCGCCGCGGGCGGCCTGGACGTCTATCTCGTCACGCGCTACGAGGACGGGCTCGAGGCCCTGTCCGACCCCCGCCTCAGCAGCGACGCCCGCGACGCCTCGGACCCCCGGCTCCTGGCCCAGCTGCCCGTGACCGAACGCGAGTCGATGCTGAGCAACATGCTCCGCAGCGACCCGCCCGACCACACCCGCCTGCGCCGCCTGGTCTCCAAGGCGTTCACCGCCCGCCGGGTCGCGGAGATGCGGCCCCGGATCCAGGCCGTCACCGACCGCCTGCTGGACGGGATCGTCCCGGCCGGCCGCGCCGACCTCGTCGCGGACTTCGCCCTGCCCCTCCCCGTCACCGTCATCGGCGAACTCCTCGGGGTACCGGACGACGACCAGCACGACTTCCAGCGGTGGACCGACCGCATGATCATGCGGGGTGCGGAGCCGCCGGACCCGGCCGTCGTGGACGAGGCCTGGCAGCACATGCGCGCCTACGTCACCGACCTCATCCGGGCCAAACGGGCCCGCCCCGGCGACGACCTGCTCAGCGGCCTGATCACCGCCCGGGACGAGGAACAGCGCCTCAGCGAGGACGAACTCATCGCCATGGTGTTCCTGCTGCTGGCCGCCGGCTACATCACCACCGTCAACCTGATCAGCGGCGGCATCGCGATGCTGCTCGCCCACCCCGGCCAGCTCGACCTCCTGCGCTCCGACCCCGAACTCCTGGGAAGCGCCGTCGAGGAGTTCCTCCGCTACGACGGCCCCGTCAGCCCCGGTATCGCCCGCTTCGCCCGCGAGGACATCGAGATCGCCGGCGTGACCGTCCCACGCGGCGCGACCGTCCTGATCGCCTCGGCCATCGCCGACCGCGACCCGGCGCGCTTCCCGGACCCCGACCGCCTCGACATCACGAGGCAGGACAACGCCCACCTCGCCTTCGGCCACGGCCTCCACTACTGTCTGGGCGCCCCGCTGGCCCGGCTGGAGGGCCGGATCGCGATCGGCACCGCCCTGCGCCGGCTCCCCGGACTCGCCCTCGCCGTGCCGCCCGAGGAGATCCGCTGGCGCCCCGGCGGCCTGCGCGGCCCCCTCGGCCTCCCGGTCACCTTCCGCACCGGTGGCTAGGGGGTGTCCGGCGGATCAAGGCCGGACGGTCCGGGCGGGCCGGGCCCGGCCTTGATCCGCCGGACACCCCCTGGCCACCCTGCCACGGCATACTGGAGGCTCCTGCCGCCAGCAGGTCGTGCCGAACGTCGGCGAGGGAGAGCCCGATGACCAACCTCTTCTTCGAGAGCGGGAACCTGGAGGACACCGAGGCGTTCCTGTCCGCCGCGTACACCCCCATGCAGATCGGCGGGCGTCCCGCGGACACCCGGGCGCGGATCTCCCGCACCGAGGTCGGCGGGCTGAGCGTCGACCGCCTCTCCTTCGGCTACACGATGGGCTACGACGCCGGTTGCCTGGGCAAGGTCTGCCTGGTCACCATGCACGACGGGACCATCGTGGACACCACCGGCGGCCGCGAAGAGGTCTTCGGCCCCGGCGAGACCTTCCTGCTGGCCCCCCACGACCGGCCGTACGCGGGCCTGGTGCGCGAAGCCCGGTACACCATCACGATGTTCGACCCCGGCCTGCTGAGCCGGATCGCCGCCGTGCCCGGCGGGGAAGAGGTCCGCATCACCGGTGCCCGGGCCGTCGGCCCCGCCGAGAACCGGCGGCTCGGCGCGGCCGTCGCCTACCTCCGCGACCACGTGCTCGACGACGACGCCGCGGGTGCCGAGCCCGACGGACTGCTCGTCTCGACCGCCGCCCAGCACCTCGCGGCCACGGTGCTGGGGTCCCTGCCGAACACCGCCCGCAGTGCCGGGGCCGCCCCGCGCGACACGCGCGACGCCCACAGCGACACCCTGCGCCGCGCCCTCGCGTTCATCGAGGCCAACGCCGACCGCGACATCACCCTCGCCGACATCGCCGCCTCGATCCCGGTCACCCCGCGCGCGGTGCAGTACGCCTTCACCCGCCACGCCGGCACGACACCGCTCGCTCACCTCCGCCGGGTCCGGCTGGCCCGCGCCCATGCCGAGCTGCAGTCGGCCGCCCCGGAGGGCTCCACCACCGTGGCCGGCGTCGCCGGACGGTGGGGCTTCGCGCACCAGGGCCGCTTCGCCGCCGCCTACCGCAGGGAGTACGGCGTGCCGCCCTCCGTCACGCTGCGGTCGGGCTGAGAGGCCGCGGGCCGCCCTGCGCTCAGCCGTTCGCGCCGGGCGAACCCTCCGGGGTCCCGGGGGAGGAGAGCTCGAACAGGGCGTCGGCGCCCGTGATGCGCAGCAGCCGGGAGAACTGCGGGCCGGGGTGGGTGAGGGTCAGGGTCCGCCGGTTCTCCTCGCACAGCAACCGGGCGTGGAGCAGGGCGTTGAGTCCGGCGGAGTCGCAGAAGTCGAGGTGCGAAAGGTCGACGACGACCCGCGCGGGAGCGGTCGGAGCCGCACAGGCCTCCTGGAGCGCCGTGTGCAGGGGGCCGACGTGGTCGAGGTCCATCTCGCCCGTGAGGGTGATGATGCTGCAGTCGGCGCGGGTGGCGAGCGTGACACTGTGTGGACCGCGGGCGGCCAGGGGGTTCATCTCGGTCCTGCCTTCGGGTGCGCGGGCGGGCCTCGGCAGCGGCCGCCCGCCCCGACGCTACCGGGGCGGGCGGGCACCTACAGCCCCTCAGGCGAAAGCCGGAAGGTCTTCGTTTGGTGGACAGGCCGTCCGTGCGCGACCCCTGCTCCGGCTGGTCGCCGACGGACTGAGTACCGAGAACTGCATCCGACGTCGAGTCGAGTCGAGTCGGGTCAGGGCGTGGGCGCCGGGTCAGGGCAGGAGGCCCGCCGGCAGGTACTCCCCGATCGTGGCGGGCGGGCGTCCGGTGGCCTGGCGCACCAGGTCCCACACCGGATCCGCCTCCGGGTCCGACAGGGGCGTGCCGAGGCGGGCGGCGACGTCCTTGCGGAGGTTCGGCAGCAGGGCGTACAGCCGATCGCCCGGGCAGGACGTGGCGTTGAAGTCCCGGTGCCCGTAGATCTCCGACGCGGGCAGGCCGTACTGGTCGCAGATGTGGGCGCACAGCTCGGCCAGCGCCGCGAACTGCGCGGCGGGCGGTGCTTCCGACGTGTAGGTGCCCTCGTTCTCGATCCCGATCGACACCGTGTTCTGCCCGACGCAGTGCGCCGCGCGCACCTGGCGCCTGCCGGTGCGCAGTTCCGCGAGGCTGTTGTGGCGGCCTTCCATCACGAACGCCCCGCGGCTGACGGTGAAGTGCTGACCGGTGTCGATCCAGCCCTGCGCGTCCATGTGGTACGTCTGGATCGCCTTGGCCAGCGCGAAGGCGCGCTGCTTGGAGTAGTCCGTCACGTTCGCCGTCGCCGTGTGGTGGACGACGATCCGCTCCGGACGGTTGGCGAGGACCACGACGGGCTCGGACGCCGCCCGCGCACCCCAGGTTGCGCAGGCGATGATGTCCGGCCCGGCGGCGGCGTACGCGCGCCCGGCCGCGCCGGCGGGCAGTGCCGCCGCCGTGGCCAGGGCGAACGCGCCCGTGAGGACGGACCGGCGGGTGAACCGGCCCGCGGCGGGTGCCGACTGGGGGAGTGGTGCGCGGAGGGTCATACGGTGCCCGTTTCCGTAGGAGGCTGCCCATTCAAGGCAGCCCCGCCGCACCGGTCGCGCAGACACACCGAGCGGCAACGGGAGTCGCCCCGACCGGCCGTGGCGCCGACACGGTGCACGGCGCGGAGCGCGTGCGGCGCGTGCGGGCCCGTACGACGGGGGTGCGGCGTGTCCGGCGCCGGCCGGCGGCAGGGTCGGGGTCAGGCTGTCTACCGTGCTCCCATGACTCCGATGAGCAGCCGTCCCGCCATGGCGTTGGCCGGGTACGGAATCCGGCACGCCCGGCCCTCCGAGGCCGGGGCGGTCGCCGCGCTCCTGGCCCGTGCCTTCGCCGACGACCCGGTCATGGCGTGGATGGTCCCCGCTCCCGGCCGGGAACACCGGGCCGCCCGCTACTTCCGCCTGTCGCAGCGCCTGCAGCGTCCGCGCGAGGGCGGCGTCCGGGTCGCCGCGACGGCCGACGGGAGGCTGCTGGGCGCCGCGCTGTGGTCGGGGCCCGGATGCTGGAAGACCTCCGCGACGGGAGAGTTGGCGGCGCTGCCCCACTACGTCAGGATCTTCGGATTCCGCGGGTTGCCACGGGCAGGGGAAGTCCAGAACGCCATGCACGAGGCCCATCCCGAGGAGCCGCACTGGTACCTGCCGTCGGTGGGGACGGACCGGGGACTCCAGGGGATGGGCGTCGGCTCGGCGCTGCTGCGCCAGCAGCTGGACCAGTGCGACCGGCTCGGGCAGCCCGTCTACCTGGAATCCAGCAACATCACCAACATCCCTTTCTACGAAGGGCTGGGCTTCCGCGTCACCGGCGAGATCCGGCTGCCGGACGGCGGGCCGACCCTGTGGCCGATGTGGCGCGACGCCGTCCGCGCGGACGCCCCGGGCGCCGGCTGACGCTCAGGTCTGGCACTGCCTCGTCGCGGCCGGGGACCAGCCGCTCCACGCGGCGCCGTCGGCCCGGGCGTGGACGCGGATCTCGACCTTCACGGGTCCGCACACCCGGGTGCTGCTCCCCACTTCGAGGGGGCCGACGGACTCACCCGCGCGCACGTGGGTGCGGCCACTGCCCAGCTTCTCCCAGTGGCCGCCGTCGACGACGCGGAAGAAGGCCTCGTAGGCGACGTTCACCCCCTTGCCCCCCGTGTTGCGCGCCTTGATGTACGCCGTGATCTCGCGGGTGGGGAACCGGCCGGCGGATCCCCGCTGGGCACTGATGCACCCGTTCACGGCCACCCGGCCGGTCGACGTCCCGCCGCCGCAGGCGACGGCGGCCGCCTCGGCGGTGGCCGGGACCGCCAGTACGGTCAGTGCCGTCGCGGTCAAGATCGTTCCGATGCGCCTCAGATGCAACGTTCCATGCCCTTCGTCGAGTCCGCCGGGTCCGCTGTCTCGGAACAGACGATGGCCCGGGTCGGGCCCGAGGGGCAGGGGCTCACTGGATCTTTCGCCCGAACGGAGTCGTAGGAGCCGCGCGGGCGACGCGCCGCAGCTCGACGCCCCCGTCCCGCCAGCCGGGCGAGCCGGTCCAGTGCGGGTGGGCGCACAGCAGGCCGGACAGTGCGATCAGCCGCCGCCGCAAGGGAGTCGTCCCGCCCCCGGCGGGCTCCAGCGCGAGCTCGTCGTAGGTGCGCAACCACGCCACCTGCAGCGCGACCAGATCATCGGGAAACCGGAATGATGCCGTCACCCCACCATTGCAACACATGTTCGATTGTGAGGGCGAGCGCCGCCTCCGGAGGTGCTACGGGGTTTCTACGCCTCGTCCGGCGCGGCGTCGCCAGGGGACGGGGCCGGAGCCCTTCTCCTGCGGTACAGGGCCACCCCGCACGCCGCCAGGAGCAGGGCGGCCACGGCGGACACGCCGATGGCCGGCTGGCGGGCGAAGAGCCGTCCCAGGACTTCGAGCACGCCGAGGCCCGCTGTCGCGTAGATCAGCGCCCAGGCCGCCCCGCCGACGAACAGGGCGGGGAGGTAGCGCGGCAGCGGCATGCGCATGCTGCCCGCGAGGAAGTTGGCGGCGGTCTGGAAGCCGACGGTGAGGAAGGAGACGGCCACCACGGGCGCTCCCCACCGCTGGATCGCCCGCTCCGCACGCTGGAACCGCGCCGTGCTGATGCGTCCGGCGAGCCTGCTGCGCCGGGCTCCGGCGCCGGCGAGCCACCCGACGGCGAACGTCCCTCCGGCGCGGAGCAGGACGATGACGTACAGGGCCCCGGCCGTCAGTGCGATCTTATCCACGGGGCACCGTCCCGATGGCGGCGCCGGCCCCCGGCACGCCCGTCACCCGCATGGCCGACCCGCCCCGGTGGGCGTACGACGCGCCCAAGCCCGGTCACCACCTCTCACCTGCGCCTGCCTCTGCGCGTTCCGCTCTACGGGCTGCCACCCGCGGCACCGGACCCTATCCGGTACGCCTGCACGTCAAACGAGGTTAGCCTAACCGAACACGCATACGGCATGCCGGGCTGCCGGCGGCCCCGGGGCGCGGCTCCCCGGGACGGCGGCGGGCGGTAGGTGTAGGGGGTGTCCGGCGGATCAAGGTCGGACAGTCCGGGCTGTCCGGTGCCGTGGATTGCAAGGCGGAGGAGGGAGTCGACGCGGAGCGTCGGCGACCGACGACAACGCGGCAAGGCGCGGCGCCGGGCGGGCTGGGCCCGGCCATGATCCGCCGGACACCCCCTAGTGGCTGAGGGACCTGAGCGCAGCCGCGTCGTAGGGCTTCAGCTCGTCGAAGCGGTGGGCGAGGACCTTCGCCGCCCACTGCGGGTCCTGGAGCAGGGCGCGGCCGACGGCGACCATGTCGAACTCCTCGCGCTCCATGCGGTCCAGCAGGTTGTCGATGTCGCCGAGCGCCGCGCCCTCGCCGGCGAAGGCGCGGAGGAAGTCGCCGTCGAGGCCGACCGAGCCGACGGTGATGGCCGGCAGGCCGGTGAGCTTCTTGGTCCAGCCCGCCAGGTTCAGGTCCGAGCCCTCGAATTCCGGGATCCAGTAGCGCCGGGTCGAGGCGTGGAACGCGTCGACGCCCGCCGCCGCCAGCGGGGTCAGGATCGCCTCCAGTTCCTCCGGGGTCTGCGCGAGCCGGGCGTCGTAGGCCTCCTGCTTCCACTGCGAGTAGCGGAAGATCACCGGGAAGTCGGCCGAGACGCGCTCGCGGACCGCCGCGACGATCTCCGCCGCGAACTTCGTACGGGACACCGCGTCGCCGCCGTAGGCGTCGGTGCGGCGGTTGGTCCGCTCCCACAGGAACTGGTCGAGCAGGTAGCCGTGTGCGCCGTGCAGCTCGATGCCGTCGAAGCCGATCCGCTCGGCGTCCGCGGCGGCGTCGGCGAACGCGCCGATGACGTCGTCGAGGTCGGCGCGGGTCATCGCCCTGCCGGTGCCCTCGGTGCCGTCGACACGGATCCCGGAGGGGCCGACGGCGGGCGCCTCGGCGTACGGTGCCTCGCCCTGCTTGCGCACCATGCCTATGTGCCACAGCTGCGGGACGATCGTGCCGCCCGCCTCGTGCACGGCGGCGGCGACCTCCGCCCACCCGGCCAGCTGCTCCTCGCCGTGGAACCGCGGCACCCGGTCGCTCTGCCCCGCGGAGTCGTGACCCACGTAGGTGCCCTCGGTGACGATGAGGCCCACACCTGCCGCGGCCCGGCTGGCGTAGTACGCCCGCACGTCCTCACCGGGCACGCCGCCGGGGGAGAACATCCGCGTCATCGGCGCCATCGCGATGCGGTTGGGGACGGTCAGGCCGTTCAGGGTGACGGGCCGGGAGAGGATCTCGGCCGCGCGGGAGGCGGTCGACGTGGTGACGGACATGCGGGTCCTCCGGTGTGAGGCGGTGACTCATCGGTTCACGACGAGAAGTGCATAGTACACACGCTATGTATCATGCATATTGCGCCCCTGCCGGGCCGCGGGCCGGGTCCGCGATAATGGAGCGCCGGAAAGGAGCGGGAGGCGCAGTGCTGGAAAAACTGGAGCGGGAACTGATGCTGCTCTCGCGGCACCAGGTACTGGCTCGGCGCGAGCGCGACGCCGAACGCCTGGAGCGGTCGGCCTACCTGCTGCTCAGCCGGATCGACACCCAAGGCCCCATGTCCATCGGGCAGTTGGCGGAGGCGTTCGGCCTCGACACCTCCACCGTGAACCGCCAGACGGCCGCACTGCTGCGCTGCGGACTGGCGGAGCGCGTGGCGGATCCGGACGGCGGCATGGCCCGCAAGCTGCGGATCACCGCCGAGGGCGGGCGCCGCCTGGAAGAGGACCGCGAGGTCAACCGGTCCTGCCTGGCCCGTGTGGTCGCCGACTGGTCGGCCGAGGAGGTGCGTGAGCTGGAGGACGTCCTGGTCCGGCTCAACCGCAGCGCGGAGGCCCTCGAAGGGCGGCACTGGCCGCGTACGGAGGAAGCCGCCGACGGGTCCCCGCGCCGACGGCCGGCCTCCCAGGAACGGTCGCCCGCGCCTCCCGCGCCGTAGACCGGGGCGCGGGCTGTCGGTCGCCGCGCTCGCGTCGGCCCGGCTCCGGTACGTCGCCCGGCACCTGCGCCCCACCCCGGCCGCTGCTCCCTGGGCGTGTCGTGTCAGGTGCCGAGGGTGGCCACCGGCTCCACGCCGTAGGTACGGGCGTAACCGTTCTCGGTGCCCACGAGCAGGTCCACGACGTGGAAGTAGCGGTCCCAGAAGGGCGTTTCGCGCAGTGCGTCGATCAGCAGCCGGTAGGCGTCATGGTCGTCCGCCTCCCACACCCAGACGTCGGTGACCCGTGCCGAGTAGAACTCGGTGTCGTAGAAGCGGGAGCGGACACCACGGGTGCGGGCCTCGATCACCGGGACGACATGGGTGGTGAAGGCCCGGACGCGTTCGCACACGCTCATCGCCAGCCACTCCGGTGTGGTTTTGACCAGCATGAACGCCGTCACCGCGGGCTCGGTCCGGTCAGCGGGCATCGGTGGCCTCCGCAGGGGCGAGGACGACCGGCCTGAGGGTCTGCGCGCACCACTGGGCGAAGCCGGTGGCCGGGCCCGCCTGCGGCGAGCGCGCCTCGCCCGCTGCCGCACCGGCGTGCGCACCCGCGTCCAGGCCCTCGTCCTTGGCGCGCTTCATCTCGACCATGGCCTCGACGAACGCCTCGCCCAGGCCGTGGCCCAACAGGTCGGACCGCAACCGGTCGAGGGTCTGGCGTTCGTAGCGGACCGGCCGGCCCAGCTCCGCGGTCATGATGCGGGCCATGTCGTCGGGCGACAGCTCCTGCGGACCCAGCACCGGAACGCTGCCGGCTCCGCTCCATGAGCGGTCCAGCAACAGCCCGGCCGCCGTCGCGGCGATGTCGGCCACGGCCACCATCGGAGCGGGCCGGTCCGCGGCGACGGTGTCGGTGAAGACGCCGTTCGCGCGGATCGAATCGGCCTCTTCCAGCAGGTTCTCGTAGAACGACGGGTTGGCGAGGGCGCGGTAGGACACGCCGGAGCCGGCGATCAGGTCGTCCATGGCCAGGGAGGCGGTGACCAGCCCGGCCCGGCCGGCCTGCGGGGTGCCACGGCCGAGCGCCGAGACACCGACGACATGGCCGACGCCGTGGGCGGCGAACGCCCGCGCGGCCGGGCGGGTGAAGCCGCTGTACGCCTCCTCCGGCGGGACCGCGACGTCCGGAGGCACCAGCCAGAAGACGGCGTCGGCCCCGGCGAAGGCCCGTTCGACGGTCGCGGCGTCGCCGTGCGAGCCGGTGACCACCTCGACCCGTTCCCGTACGGCCCCGGGGAGCCGGGCGGGATCGCGGACCACGACCCGCAACTCCTCCCCGTGGGTGGGCGCTGCCTCGATCAGAAGCGACAGCAGCCGGCTGCCGATGTTCCCGGTGGGGGCGGTGATGACGATCATGAAAAACCTCACGGTCTGAGCCAGTCGGATCGATGACGCCCTCGTCGGGCGCCCCCTCATCGTCCGAATCCGCACCGCGTTGCCACAATGGGAACTTGAGCAAGAAATCATTGCCCAGAGCGGAAAGACGCAGGTGAACAGGGTGAACGGTCCGACACCCCATCTCGACGCCAACCTCGCCGTCGCCCTCGACGCGCTCCTCGCCGAGCAGAGCGTCACCCGTGCCGCCGCGCGCCTGCGGACCTCGCCGGCGGCGATGAGCCGTACGCTGGCCCGCCTGCGCCGGGTACTCCAGGACCCCCTCCTGGTACGGGCGGGGCAGGCGATGGTCCCCACGCCCCGCGCCGAGGAACTGCGGGACGAGGCCGCCGCGGTGGTGCGCCGCCTGGAGGCGCTGCTCACCCCGAGCGGCGGGATCGATCCCGCAGCGCTGCGGCGCACCTTCACCGTGCAGGCCGCCGACCTGGTCGGCGCGGCCCTGGCGCCGGGACTGCTCGGGCTGGCCCGGCGCCGCGCCCCGGGCGTCTCGCTGCGGGTGCTGGCGGAGGAGTGGGAGGCGGGCCCCGCGCTGCGCGAGGGCCGTATCGACCTGGAGATCGGGTCCATCGACCACGTCGACCCGGAGACCCGCGTGGAGGAGCTGGCCACCCTGCGGATGGCGGCCGGCGTCAGGGCCGGTCACCCGCTGGCCGAACGCCCCCTGACCGCCGCCGCACTGGCCGCGGCGGAGCACGTGGCCGTCAGTCGCCGCGGCCGCTTCACCGGCCCGCTCGACACGGCCCTGGCCGCCCAGGGGCTCAGCAGGCAGGTCGGCGCGGTCCTGCCCGGTCACCTGGCGGCGATGGCGTTGGCCGCGGCGGGCGACGTCGTCTGCCTCGTGCCGACCGCCCTGCCGGGCGAGCCCCCATCGCCCCTCAGTGACGCCGCCCACGCGATGGGGCTGCGCCTGCTCGACATCCCGCTGCCCCTGCCGCCCGTGACGATCGGCATGGCCTGGCACCCGCGCCACACCGCCGACGGCGCCCACCAATGGCTGCGCGCCGCCGTCCGCCACGTCCTGCGCCCACCCCGGACGGCCTGACCCCCTCACCGTCCACGCGCTGGGAACCCGAAGCGGTCCTGAGTCGGGGAGGGGCGGCTTTCTATCTCCAATCCTTGTTGTTTCTAGAATGGCGGGGTGAAGGACATCGACGTGATCGCGGTGCTGCAGGACCCGGTGCGCCGCCGGCTGTACGAGTACGTGGCCGCCCAGGGGCGTGAGGTCGGACGGAACGAGGCGGCCGAAGCGACAGGGGTGGCGCGGACGCTCGCCGCCCACCATCTGGACCGGCTGACCGAGGCGGGACTGCTGGACAGCGGCAGTCGTCGCCTGACCGGGCGTTCGGGGCCGGGAGCCGGCCGTCCGGCCAAGGTGTACACGAGGGCGCGCGTCGAGCGGTCCGTGTCGTTGCCCGCCCGCGACTACCGCACCGCCGCCGAGCTGCTCGCCGAGGCCGCGGAGGAGGCCGGACTGGACGCCGGGCTCGCGGCGGCCGCGCGCCGGCGGGGCGAGGCCCTCCGGGGCGGGACGGAGCCCTGCGGCGACCTCGAAGAGGCCCTGGAGGCGCTGGCCGCCCGCGGCTACGAGCCGCACCTGGAGGGAGGTGGCGCGGGAGGGGGCGGCCCGGAGGTCGTCGTCCGCATGCGCAACTGCCCGTTCCACTCGGTTGCGGAACGCTTTCCCCCGCTCGTCTGCGGCATGAACCTCGCGCTGCTGGAAGGGCTGCTGGGCGCCGACGGTCCGCTCCGCGCCCGCATGGACGCCCGGCCGGGGGAGTGCTGCGTCGTGGTCGAAGCTTCTAAAAACAATGAACATTGACATAGAAATGTGCCGCGTGCTGGGATGAGGCCATGACCGAACCCGCGCACGGCTTCCACCTCGCCCAGCTCAACGTCGCCACGCTCCTCCACCCCATCGACGACCCGCGCATCGCCCCGTTCGTCGAACTCCTCGATCCGGTCAACTCGGCCGCCGACGGTGCGCCCGGCTTCGTATGGCGGCTCGTGGAGGAGGGCGAGGCCGACGCCACCGGACTGCGCCCGGCGGGTGAGGGCGTCATCGTCAACCTGTCGGTGTGGCAGACCCAGGACGCCCTGTGGGACTTCGCCTACCGCAGCGGGCACCTGGAGGCGATGCGGCGGCGCCGTGACTGGTTCGCGCGGCACGTCCAGGCGCACCTGGTGCTCTGGTGGGTCCCCGCCGGTCACCTGCCGACCGTCGGTGAGGCGCTGGAGCGGCTGGGCGACCTGCGGGCGCACGGCCCCTCGCCGCGCGCGTTCACCTTCGCCTCCTCCTACACCGCCGCCGAGGCGGCGGCGGAAGGGACGGGAAACGTGGCCGGGACGGCGGCGGTCCGAGGCGGCCACCCGCGCCCCCGAGCCACCCTGCCCTCACACCCCCCAGCCGGCCCGCTCCTCTCGGGTCGCCCCGCGCCCCACCGGAAAGCACGATGGGAAGGGTGATGACGGTGTTGGTGGTCGGCGTGCCCGAGGGCGAGCAATTGGAGCTGCTCCGCTCGGGCATCCAGCGCAACCCGCACTTTCAGGTCGTCTCGCACGCCCACGACCCCGCCGTCGCCCTCGCCCACGCCCGGGTCCTGCTGCCCGACATCACCGTCCTGTCCCTGCCGGCCGGGGTGGACAGCATCGACTCGGACCCCGAAGTGCTGCGGGTGTTCCGCGGAGTGCGCGGGCTGGACCCGCCCAGCGGGGTGGTGCTGCGGACGCCCACCGCGCGCGTGCCCCGTGCGGTGTCGGGCCTCGCGGTCGAGGGAGCCGTCCACGTCGTGCGCGAGGGGGACTCCGAGGCCCTGATGCGGGCCCTCCGCACGATCGGGCTGCGCCGGGCCAGCTGTGACCCCGACGAGATGCCCTGAACTGCGTCCCTCGGGCCCCCGGGCCCGCGGCCCCAGGCCCCCGGCCCCAGGCTCCCCGGCCCCCCGGCCGGAGGCGACGCGCGGGGGCCGGGCGCAAGCGGAGTAGCCCGTACCGATTGATTCGATGATCATCCTCTGCGTACTGTCCCGAGGAACCCGGCAGGAGCCGCGCCACCCGCGGCCCGCCGGCATCCCGGCGATTCCTCATGTCCGACAGAGAGTGGGCGATCAGACAGATGCAGCAGACCCCGACGTTCGTGCTGGTGCACGGCGCCTTCGCGAACTCCTTCTCCTTCGCCCCGCTCCAGGCCGAACTCGGCCTGCTCGGGCACCGGTCCGTGGCCGTCGACCTGCCCGGCCACGGCTTCGAGGCCGGCTACCTCCACGCCTACCAGGTGCCGCAGGACGCCGAAGGCCTCGCGACGGCGCCCGGCCCGATCCGGGGCGTCACCCTCGCCGACAACGCCAAGCACCTGATCGGCGTCCTGGAGCGGGCCCGGCAGAACGGCCCCGTCATCCTCGTCGCCCACAGCCGGGGCGGGGCGACCGCCACCGCCGCCGCGAACGCCCGGCCGGACCTCATCGACCGCATCGTCTACGTCGCCGCCTGGGCCCCCGTCGACCTGGAGGTCGGGGCCTACTACGCCGAACCGGAGATGGCCACGGTCGACGCGGCCTCCCTGAGCCTGGCGCTGGCCGGGAACCCCGCCGAACTCGGCCTGCTGCGCGTCAACTTCCGCACGGCCGATCCCGCGGCCCTCGCCGCGTTCAAGGCTGCCTTCCTCGCCGACGGCACCGACGGGGAGTTCCTGACCTTCCTGAACACCTTCCAGCCCGACGAGAACCTCGACGCCGGCACCGAGGCCGACCGCGCCCAGGCCGCGACCTGGGGCACGATCCCGAAGACGTACGTACGCCTGGCCGACGACGCGAGCCTGCCGCTCGCCATGCAGGACCGGCTGATCCGCGAGGGCGACACCCTTACGCCCGACAACCCCTACGACGTGCGCACGCTGCCAGGCAGCCACCTGAAGTGGCTGATCGACCCGGCTCCGGCGGCTCGCACCCTCGGGGAACTCGCCGCGCTCACGGTGCCGTCCGCCACCTGAGGCGGTGACGCCCGTGCGCCCGCCCGGACAGGGGATTCCCGTCCGGGCGGCCGCTCAGGCAGGCGATCGTGAGGCGGTGGGCCCGGGCGGTGGCTCAGGCGACGGGCCCCGACGGTGGGCTCAGGCGGCGGCCAGGGCCTCCAGTGCGGGGACGGTCTCGGCCGGGCTCGGCAGGGCGGCGTTCTCCGCGCGGAGCCGTTCGGCGGCCCCGCGCAGGGCCGGGTCGACGATGAGCCGCGTCAGGAGCTCCGCGTCCACCTCGTCGGAGGCGGAACGCAGGGCCGCGCCCGTCGCGGTGAGGGCGTCGGTGTTGGTGAAGTGGTCGGCGCCCTGGGGGAGCAGGAGCTGCGGCAGACCGGCCTGGAGGGCGGTCAGCAGGGTTCCCGAGCCGCCGTGGTGGATCAACGCGTCGGAGGAGGTCAGCAGCTCGGCCAGCGGAACCCACGGCAGCGGGCGGACGTTGTCCGGGAGGGTGCCCAGCGGCGCGAGGTCGGCGTCGCCCACCGCGAGCAGGAACTCCGCGTCCACCGACGCCGCGGCCTCGATCAGGCGGACGATGGCCCGTACGCCGTCCATCTCCGTGAGCACCGTGCCCAGGGTGACGGCCACGCGCGGACGGGTGCCCCGGCGGAGCAGTTCCAGGGGCACGAAACCGCCGCCGTTGTAGGGCAGGTAGCGCATCCGCAGGCCGTCCGGGTCGCCTCCGAGGGAGGCGGGGACGATGTCCAGCGCGGTGGACTCGGCCGGGCCGGACACCCCGTACGTCTCGTACGCCTCGGTGAAGTGGGCGGCGAGCCGGCGGACCATGTCCCGG
Organism: Streptomyces sp. WAC03905; assembly: GCF_057371075.1. Lineage (NCBI taxonomy): Bacteria > Bacillati > Actinomycetota > Actinomycetes > Kitasatosporales > Streptomycetaceae > Streptomyces > Streptomyces sp. WAC03905. Next base: position 74,941 of record NZ_JBXYDZ010000003.1, on the reverse strand, counting down.
CCGGAGGTGACGCCGAAGTTCTGGATCACCGACGGGATCTTGAGCTTGGCCGCGACCAGCGGGGCCGACGCCTGGAAGGAGTCGTAGACCAGCAGGTCGGCGCGCCAGCTCTCGGCGGCTTCGAGGAGACCGGCCACGGTGGAGCGCGAGATGAGCGCGAAGCCCCGGGCCGCCCGGTCGAGGATCTGGTCGGTGGTCAGGTCGGGTGCGACGTACCGCACCTCCTCGTCCGTGGACTGTTCGAACACCTCGCGGATGCTGCGGCCGTCGCCTATCTCGACGAGCGGGAATCCCGCCTGGCGCAACTGGTGCAGCGGCTGCGAGCCGGCGAACAGCACGTCGTGGCCGGCCGCGCGTAAGGCCTGAGCCGTCGGGATCATCGGAAAGAGGTGCCCGGCCGAGGCCGGGCCGGTGAAGAGGATGCGCACTGCTTCTCCTTGCCCATGGTGTGCCGGTCGGGGACGGGCCGTGCGGACCCGCCCCCGGTTCCACCTCCTTGAACTGCCGCGACGGCACACGGTGTTCCCCGGCGGAGATCGAAAACAAGACGTTCTGGGAGGACCTGGGCGGTCCTGGCGGCCGAGGGAGACCGAGGAGACCGTCCAGGTCCGCCGGCCGGCCCGGAAGACGAACCCGGCCGTGATCCGCAGGACCCCCTAGCATGTGGGCATGGAGGTCCGCGCGGGTCAGGTGCTGGTCCATTGCGTGGAGCACGGCACCGGCCGGCCCGTGCTGGTGCTCCACGGCGGCGGCGTCGACCACCACGAGGCGGAAGCGTGCTTCGAGCCGGCCCTCGAAGGGGCCGCGGGACTGCGGCGCATCTACCCCGACCTCCCCGCCATGGGCCGGACGGCCGCACCCGAGTCGCTGCGCAGCGCCGACGACGTCGTCGACACCCTGCTCCGCTTCGCCGACGAGGTCACGGGCGGTGCTCCGTACCTCCTGATCGGCCATTCCGCCGGTGCGTACTTCGCGCGGGCGATGGCCGACCGGCGGCCGGCGCGGGTCGCCGGTCTGGCGCTCGTGTGCCCGTTGCTGCCCGACGTGCGCGACGTTCCCGACCCCCGGGTCGTCGCGGGATCGGGCGAGATCGGGGACGAGGTCTTCCGGGGCTACTTCGTGATCCGGACGCCGGAGATGCTCGAACGGTACCGACGCCACGTCGAACCGGCCGCGGCTCTCGTCGACGAGGCGGCCCTCGAACGCATCGGCGAACGCTGGGCGCTCACCCCCGCCCCCGGGCCCGCCTACCCGGGCCCGACGCTGGTCGTGGCCGCTCGGCTGGACTCCACGGTCGGCTACGCCGCCGCGGCCGACCTCGTCCACCACTACCCCCGCGCCTCGCTCGCCGTGGTCGACGACGCGGGGCACGCCCTGCCGCACGAGCGGCCGGAACTGCTGCGCGCCCTCCTCACCGACTGGCTCACCCGCGTCGAGCGCTGAGTCGTCTCGTGCCGATCATGCCGGGGCCGCGGGCCGGGCGCCCTGATCCGGCCTGATCGACAAGACACCCCCGGGCGGTGTCGGACAGCGGCGTTTTCCGGACGTTCGCGGGGGAGGGGCCCCGCCGTGTGACAGCGGCCCCCGGTTCGGGGCATGCGCGGCAGTGGCTGCGATGCGCAGACCGCGTGCCACACCAGCGAACAGGAAGGAACGGCCATGCTGATCACGGTCACCCGCTCCGGAGGCTTCGCCGGCCAGGAGAAGCTCAGCGCACTCGACACCTCAGGCCGTACGGACGCCGCGGACCTCGAGGAGCTCGCCAAGCGGGCCGTCACGCCCGTCGCCGACGGCTACCGCTACCGGATCACCGTCGACGACGAGGTGCTCGACCTCCAGGACCCCTGCTTGTCCGACGCCCAGCGCACACTCATCCGTACCGTCCTCGGCGTCGGCGCCTGACCGGCCCGCGACGTGCCGGGCGCGCCGCCCCGCGCCGACCGGCGGGGCGCGCCCGGCACGGCTCCACCCGGACGGGTCGCCCGCCGTGCCGGGGCACGACCGCCGCCCTACGCTCGGGGCATGCCACGCCGCCCGATGCGCATGTCCGATGCGGCCAAGGCCGCGCTCGCCACCGCGCTGAAGAAGCTCCGGACCGATCTGCAGGCCCGCTCGGCCTTCCCCGATCCCGTGCTCGCGGCGGCCGAGGCGGCCGCCCGCGCGCCCCGGCTGCCGGACAAGGACGCCACCGACCTGCCGCTGTTCACCATCGACCCGCCCGGGTCCAAGGACCTGGACCAGGCCATGTACCTGGAGCGGCGGCCCGGCGGCGGGTTCCGCGTGTACTACGCCATCGCCGACGTGGCCGCCTTCGTCACTGCCGGAGACGCACTGGACGCCGAGGCGCACCGGCGGATCGTGACCCTGTACTTCCCCGACGGCAAGGTACCGCTCCACCCGCCCGTCCTCTCCGAGGGCGCGGCCAGCCTGCTGCCGAACCAGCAGGTCCCCGCCCTGCTGTGGGAGCACGACCTCGACGCCCACGGCGAGGTGACCAGGTCGTCCGTCGGCCGGGCCCTGGTCCGCAGCCGGGCCAGGCTCGACTACGCGGGCGTCCAGCAGGCCATTGACGCCGGCACGGCCGAGGAGTCCCTCGCGCTGCTGCGCGAGATCGGCGCACTCCGCGAAGCCGTCGAGGCCGAGCGCGGCGGCATCTCCCTCAACCTGCCGGACCAGGAGGTCACGTTCGAGGACGGATCGTTCCGGCTGAGCTACCGCGCCCCGCTGCCCGTGGACGGCTGGAACGAGCAGATCTCCCTCATGACCGGCATGGCGGCGGCGACGATGATGCTGGCCGGCGGCCCCGGCATCCTGCGCACCCAGGAGCAGGCCCCGACGCACGAGGTCACGCGCCTGCGCCACATCGCCCGGGGCCTCGGTATCGACTGGCCGCACCACGTGTCGTACGCCGAGCTGATCCGCTCGCTGGATCCGCACGACCACAAGCACGCGGCGTTCCTCCACGAGGCGGCCGGCGCCTTGCTGCTGAAGTCGGTCTACCGGTCCTTCCCCGACCACGACCACCTCCCGGCGCAGACCGTCCACGCGGCGATCGCGGCGCCGTACACGCACTGCACGGCGCCGCTGCGGCGCTTGGTCGACCGGTACGCGGGCGAGGTGTGCGTGGCAGCCAGTGCGGACCGGGGGGCGCCGGAGTGGGTGCTCGCGGCCCTGGACGAGCTGCCGGAGACGATGGCGAAGGGGAAGGGGAGCGCGGCGGACCGGCAGTCCGTGGACCTGGTGGAAGCGGCGCTGCTCATGGACAGGGTGGGGGCCACCTTCGACGCGGTGGTCATCGACACCGACGCCGAGGGCTCCCGGCCGCACCCGCGGGAGGGTCAGGTGCAGCTCGCCGAGCCCGCCGTGCTGGGCAGCGTCACCTCCGCCACGGCAGACCTCGAACTGGGCGCGGGCGTCCGGGTCGAGCTCCTGCGGGCCGATCCCGCCTTCGCCGACAAGAACAAGCGGGTTCTCTTCGGTCTGGTGGAGAGCTGAGCCAGCAGGCCTCCCGCAGGTGACGCCGTTTCACCTCACCCCCGTAGCCTGCCGATTCAGCCGTGATGGCACTGCTTCTGAGCTGCGGATCCATGGGGTAAGAGCAGATGTGGCGTCAAATGTGGCTCGACGTGGCGCCATTGATGCGCCATCATGGCGTCATGGATGGCGCGCCCGTCGGCCGCGAGGTCGACGCAAGGGTGCGCGGGTGGCGTCGTCGAAGGGCTGGGGACATGGGGACAGTGCAGAGCGGGCAGTCGGCGACGCGGCCCGGCGCCGTCACCGCCTTCGTCCGCTTCGTGCTCTGCGGCGGCGGGGTGGGCGTCGCCTCCAGCTTCGCCGTGGGAGCCCTCGCCTCCCGGATCCCCTGGGCCCTGGCCAACGCCCTGGTCACTGCGGTCTCCACGCTCCTCGCCACCGAACTCCACGCCCGCTTCACCTTCGGCGCGGGCGGGCGTGCGAGTCGCCGCCAGCACGCGCAGTCGGCCGGGTCCGCAGTGGCCGCGTACGCGGTGACCTGCGCCGCGATGCTGGCCCTGCGGCAGCTGGTGGCGGTGCCCGATCCGATGCTGGAGCAGGCGGTCTACCTGTCGGCCTCCGCGCTCGCCGGCGTCGCGCGGTTCGCGCTGCTCCGCCTGGTCGTGTTCGCACAGAACCGTGCGCGGGCCGTGGGCGGCCGTCCCGTCGCCCGCACCCTGCCTGCGGCTCTGGTGCGCGCCTCCGCCCCGGCGGGTCCTGCGGAACTCTGCCGCGCCGCCTGATCCGATCGGGACCGCGGGTGTGCGTCCGGGTTCGGTTCCGTGCGGGGGCGCTGCCGGGTGCGGCTCTAAACGATCGCAGAGTTATGCCCAAAAGCTGACTTTCCGCAGTTTGAGCCGGTCGGATAGCAATGGTGCGGCGCCTGGCGCGGCCCGCCGACGGTCGGCGGCGACCCCAGTGCGCCGAGGAGGAAACACCTCGTGATCCGCACCCGCTTCGCCGTCACACTGGCCACCATGGCCGTCACCGCCCTGGCCGTCACCGCGAGTCCCGCCTCGGCGGCCCCCGGTGACACGGTCAACATGTGCGCCAGCGCCCTCACCCCGGACGGCTGGGTCGACGTCCAGTGGTGGAACAGCGCCGGGTGCGGCTCCGGCTTCACGCCCAACATGAAGCAGATCAAGGACCTCAGAGGCTATCCGGTGGGTACGCAGGTCAACGCCTGCGCCTCCACCTGGCCGCAGGCAGGCTGGACCATCACCAGCACCTACTACTCCAGCGGTTGTCGCTACTCCGCCGTCCCGAGCCTCAGCCCCAACACCTGGACGCTGAAGCGCACTTCCTGACCCACGTCGAAGCCGAGGCCGAAGCCGCAGCCACCCCCCGGGGGGTGGCTGCGGCTTCGCCGTTCTCCGCCCCGCGGCGCCGGTTGCGGCTTGCGAAACGGACCGCCGGTCCGTACGCTCAAGATCATACGGACCGACAGTCCGTTTATCCGGCGGCGTGCGCCGCGCCCCCACTGCGAGCAGATCGGAACCCCCGACCATGACGATCCCCAGGACGGCAGCGGAGCTCTACCGCCACGGCCTGCAACTGCTGTTGGAGAAGGACATCCCCGCCTGGGTCGACCTGTGGGACACCGACGGCGTCCTCGAATTCCCCTTCGCCCCCGACGGCTGGCCCGCACGCATCGAGGGCAAGGCCGCGGTCGGCGCCTACATGCGGCACTATCCCGACCACGTGGACCTGCACGCCTTCCCCGAAGTGACGATCCACCAGACCACCGCCCCCGGAACCATCGTGGCCGAGATGCGCGGAGTCGGCCGCCTGGTGCGGACCGACACCCCCTACGACATGACCTACATCGCCGTGGTCACCGTCGAGAACGGCCTCATCACCGCCTACCGCGACTACTGGAACCCCCTCGCCGCGTCCCTGCCCGGCGCCGACTTCACCGGAGCGAACCGATGAATCCCGCCTCCACCCCCGCTCCCGCCACCCTGGTCATCGGGGCCACCGGCACCACCGGACGCCGCGTCACCGCCGGACTGATCGCCGAGGGCCGGCCCGTCAGGGCGGCCGGCCGGACCGCCCCCGCACATGCCGCGCACCCCGGCACGCATGCCGTCCGCTTCGACTGGAACGAGCCCGGGACCTGGGAAGACGCCCTGGACGGGGTGGACCGCGCCTACCTGATCCCGCCCACCGGCTCGCCGGACCCGGCAGCCGTCATGCTGCCCTTCCTGCGCCGGGCCCACGCGGCGGGCGTACGCCGCGCAGTGCTGCTCAGCTCCTCGGCGATCCCGGCGGGCGGGCCCGCGGTGGGCCGGGTCCACGCACAACTGCCCGGCCTGTTCGAGGAGTGGGCGGTGCTGCGACCCTCCTGGTTCATGCAGAACTTCGCCGGCACCGCCCCCCACGCACGCACCATCCGTGAGGACGGCGCCATCCTCACGGCCACGGGCGACGGACGCGTGGGATTCGTCGACGCCGAGGACATCGCCGCCGTCGCCGTACGCGCCCTGACCGACGAACGGGCCCCCGACGCCGACCTCATCCTCACCGGGCCGCAAGCGATGAGCTACGCCGACGTCGCCGCGACCATCAGCGAGGTCACCGGGCGCCGCGTCGTGCACCGGCAGCTGACCTTCGAGGAACTGCGCGACCGCTGGGCGGCCGAGATACCGCTGGAATTCGCCACCATGCTGGCCCGGATGGACCGGGCCATCGCCGACGGGGCGGAGGACCGCACCTCGGACACCGTGGAACGCCTCACCGGCCGCCCTGCGGGCACCCTCAAGGCATTCGTCGAACGGGAGCTGGGCGGCGCATATCATTCCCCGGGGCCGGAGCGGTCCTAGACCGAGGAGGACCCGTGGCCCGACGATCGGAGCGTACCGAGCGCACGGAGCGCGCCGACGGTACCGCACGCACGGAACGGCCGGAACGCGCCGATGCCCAGCGCAACCGGGAAGCCGTCCTGGCAGCCGCCGACGCGCTCTTCGCCGCCGGCGGCAGCCCCCACGGCGTGTCGATGGACGACATCGCCGCGGCCGCGGGCGTCGGCAAGGGCACCCTCTTCCGCCGCTTCGGCGACCGCGCCGGGCTGATCGCCGCCGTGATCACCTCCCGCCTCGAACCGCTGCAGCGCACCGTGCGCGAGGTGCAGGAGGCGACCGGTTCCGCACCGCGGGAGCGGGTGCTGGCCCTCCTGGACACCTCGCTGACCTTCAAGATCGAGAACCGGAACCTGATGGCGGCCGCCGAGGACGCGGGCCTCAGCAGCCCGTACCACGCCCAGCATTACGGCTGGTGGCACGAAACGCTGCGGGCGGCGCTCGACCTGGTACCCGGCGTCCCCGACGCGGACTTCACCGCCCACGCACTGCTGGCGGCCATCCGCGCCGACCTCGTCGCGTACCTGATCGACGAACAGAAGATGTCCCCGGACGGCCTGCGCTCCGCGCTCGCCGCCCACGTCGACAGCATCCTCGGCGCAGAGGCCGACCAGGTCGTGTCGTCGAAGTAGCGTCGGTCCTCCCGCCCCTAGGCGGGCCTCCGGGCGGAGGTGCCCCCGGGCCGCACGCGCCGGGGGCACCCCGTCCGCTCCCGCCGCTACGGCGACGCCGCCACCGGCATCACGTGGCCGAGCAGGCCCTCGCGCACGTACGGGCCCTCGCAGTCGGCGCGGGTGGAGACGAAGTGGTCGAAGACGGACGGCACGTAGCACCGGTAGAGGGGTACCGAGCCCGGCACCGCCTTCGTGTACGCGTATCCGACCGCGCCGAGGGGCTGCCGGCCCTCGCACCCCGGATCGTGGGTCAGCAGCGAGTGGCCGGCCACCTTGCACTCGTAGAGCCGGACCGTGCCCGGCGCCGGGTCCCGCAGCACCCTCCAGACTCCTTCGTGGGTGAATCCGGCGGGCAGCGGCCGTGAGGAGGCCAGGTGCCCGGCGTGCGGGCGGTAGCCGCGCACCAGGGGCACGTACGGGGTGGTGTGACCGTGGGCGCGCCCCCACGTGCGCAGGTAGCCCTCGGCGCCCTGCATCAGCTCGTCCACCACGTCCTGGCCGCCGGTGACCCGGATGTCCTCGATCCAGTCCGGCACGAGGCCGTAGTGGGTGCCCCCGCCGTCCGTGTTGACGTCCCACACGCGAGAACCGGTGACCTGCCGGTCGAGGACGGAGCCGCCGTCGGGGCTGCGGAAGGGATAGCGGACCTGATCGCCGGCCGCGGCCCGGGGACCGGGCAGCCAGGCGAAGCCGTTCATGTCGGTGCCGATGCCGTACCCGGCGCCGTACCGGGCACGCAGGGCGGCGTGTTCACGCGCCTCGGCGGCGAAGGCGGGCGCCTCGAACATGTGGCCCGCGATGAAGCCGCCCAGACGGTACACCCGCTCGGTCCAGTTCTCGTCCATCCAGCCGTGCGTGGACAGGACGCCGGAGTAGCGCTCGGCTTCGAGCACGCGCAGTGCCTGGTTCGCCGCCTTGACGCTCATGTGGTCGATCTCCAGCATCATGCCGCGCTTCGTCATGCCCAGCACCGCGTACTCGCCCAGCGCGGTGAGGCCCCGGCGGTTGCACTGCGCCGCCTGCAGGGAGGCGCCGCCGTACTGCGGCAGTTCGACGCCTTCGGGCAGGGCGGCCCGGATCCGGGCCGCCGCCTCGGCATCGGTCCCGGCCTGCGGGGGGCCGGCGCTCGCCGCACTCGCGGCGTGACCGTCGTGCCCGGCCGCCGCCCCGGCGGTCAGCCCGAACCCGATCGGGTTGTCGTGCTCGGGGCCGGTACAGGTCTCCGTGCTCCAGAAGGTGCCCGTCGAGAGGAACTGCCCGGCGTTGATGGCCATGCCCTGGGTGCCGGTGTCGAACCGTACGCCGCACAGGGCGTTGTCGAACTTGTGGCACAGGAACATGCTGCGCACGCCAAGCCGGTGCAGTTCGTCCAGTCCGCGGTCGATGTCCTCCATGGTGCACCGGGCACTGTCCAGCACCTGCTTGCAGCCGAACGGCTCGGAGGTCTCCACCCCGAGGACCACGGCGAGCTTGCCCTCCTGGATGACCTGGCGCGCCTGGCCGGGGTCGGTGACGACCCGGAACCAGCCCTTGCCCGCGCCGCCGTACATGGCGTCCACGTAGGCCTGGAGTTCGTACGTCTTCTGGATCTGGAGCCGGATCGCGGTCATCTCGTCGCAGCCGCGGTCCTTGAAGAAGTACAGCGAGCAGATGACCCCGTTGGTGACCATGTCGTTCACCAGGATCCGCTGCCCGCCCCGCCAGGCCCGCTCCACCCACGCGTAGTACGTCTGCTGGTGGGTGGCGGAGTCATGGGCCGGCCAGTCGCGGAACGTCGGCCAGCCGTTCGGGTCGTGCCGGCCGTCACCGCCCTTGGTGATCATGTCGAAGAGGGCGAGGACGCCGTTCGGATAGTGCTCGGGACAGTCCTTCAGCGCGTCCGCAACCCCTGCCGGGGAGAAGACCTTTCCGCAGACCAGCCGTCCTCCGAAGCCCTCGTCGGACATCAGGTGGACGTGCGCGTCCACGTAGCCGCGGACGCGGCCCTGTGCGTCGGTACCGGTGAACGGCTCGCCGGTGACGTTGACCTGCGAGTCCGGGGCCGGTCGCGCCACGGGCTCCCACCACTGCGGCCCGGCCGGCGCGCCGGCGGCCGCGGGCCCGAGGGCCAGCGTCACCAACGCGAGGACCAGGCCGATCAGGAGGTATTGGCGGCGCCGTCCTGAGGCTCTTCGTCGATTCATCCCCATCCCTTCCACGAAGCGTGCACGACCCTGCGGAGATGGTCTTCTTCGGCCCCGGACACCGCCGCCCGCGCGGACGGGGGATCACACGGGGCGGTCCACCGCTCCCGCCGCACGGGCACGGACCAGGGCCAGGTAGTCGGCCGCGAGGCGGTGGCAGTCACCGGGCCACCGCGCCGAGACGTAATTGCCGTCCGTCACGGTGAAGCCGCGACCGGGCCGGGCGGCCGTGTCGCGAACGGGCAGCGGCGGGCCGGCGAGGAAGTGGCGCGGATCGGCGAGCGCCGCCGTGACCTCCTGCTGCACGGTGGTGCGGTACGTGCGGTAGTAGCGCCCCAGCCAGAACCGGGTGAGGTTCCACCCGGTCAGCTCCAGCAGGGCCGTCAGTGCCGTCGTCCGCCGCCCGTACAGGACCGAGCGTCCGGTCGCGGGGTCCTGGGCGCGGGCGGCCAGCAGCACACCGTGGCAGACGGCCCCGACCGGCAGGCCCCGGGTGAAGATCCGGGCGAACAGCCGCTGGGCGGTGGCGTTCTCGAGCAGGGTCCGCATGCGGGGGGCGTGGCCGCCCGGCACGAACAGGCCCGCGATGTCGGCCGGATCGACCTCCGCGTCCACGTCCGCGTAGGAGAAGGGGGCGAGGAAGGACGGGTCCTCGGTGAGGCGCCGGTAGGCGGCCAGTTCGGCACGGCGGGTCATCAGCCAGGGCGACAGCCAGGAGAAGCCGAGGTCGGTGAGCCGGGGATCGGCGAGCGCGACCTTCCCGTCGGGCGTCGCGAACCGCACCTCGAAGCCGGCGTCCCGCAGCGCCGCCCAGGGCACCGCCGCTTCGGTGGGGTCGTAGTCGCCTGCCGGGAGCAGGAAGAGAATCACGGCGTACTCCTCTGAGCGGTGGTAATCAGGGCAGCACGTACGCTTCCGCGGCCCAGGGGCCCGACCCCCTGATCCTCGGTGTCCGAAGGACGACCCTAGGAGCCGCCCGCCGGGCCGTCATTGACTCCGACGGCCAAGGCGTTGACTCTCCGGACCCGGCGCCCCGCGCGCGGGCGTCCCGCGGACGCCCTTGACGGGGGTGGTGCGCCCGCATTGACTGACGGCCGTGTCCACCTCCGTCCCCGGCCCGTCCGTCAACGCGTCCTACGCCCTCGCCGTCCTCAGCGCGACGACCGAGGCGGGGGGCGGCGGTCCCGGTTCCCGGACCGTGCCCACGGACCGGCTGGAGTACGACGAGATGCGCGCCCTGTGGGACGAGGTGCTCGCCGCCGGCGATGCCGGCCCGCACACCGGCCTCCTCGTGGGCGACCGGATCCGTCCCGACGCCCTGCACATCCTCGGCCACCTGATCCTCACCAGCGCCGGCCTCGCCGACGCCGCACGGGCGGCCGAGCGCTACCACCCCCTGGTGAGCCAGGCGGGCACGGTGACCCTGCACCGCCGGGGCGGCGTCGGCCGCGTCTGCTACCGGCCGACCGTCGGCCCGAGCGCCATGCACCCCCAGCAGGTGGAGGCGGTCGTCAGCAGCATGGTGCGGGCCGCGCGTTGGATCGCCGGCGACGACTGGGCGCCCCTGGCGGTGTCGTTCGCCCACCCGCGGGCGGGCTCGGCCGAGCCGTACGCCCGGGTCTTCGGCTGCCCCGTCACCTTCGACGCCGCGGAGAACGGGATCACGGTCGCCGGCGAGGACCTCGACAGGCGCCGCCCCCTCTACGATCCGGTGCTCAACGGCCTCCACCGGGCCTACGCCGACCGCCTCCTGCGCCAACTGTCCGCGGCCGCCCCGTCCGTCGCCGAGCGCGTCCGGCAGTGGCTGGACCACGCCGCGCTGGAGGACGCGGGCCCCGAGGGCCCCGCCCGGCAGCTCAACCTCAGCGTCCGCACCCTGCGCCGGGCCCTGCACGCGGAGGGCACGTCGTGGCGCGCGCTCCTCGACACCGCCCGCCACGGCCGCGCCCGGCGGCTGCTGGAGACCACGGCCCTGCCCCTGGACCGGATCGCGCCGCTCGTGGGCCTGAGCGGGGCGACGGCCCTGGTCCGTGCCTTCACCCGGTGGGAGGGCATCCCGCCCGGCGCGTACCGCAGCCGGTGCCGGCCCGCCGCCCCGGCCGTCGAAGCGACCGGGACCGCGGACGGGACCGGGGACGGGACCGGGACCGTGGACGGGGCCGGGGCCGGGGCCGGGGTCGGCGACGGGACCGGGGGCCGGACTTCGGACGGGTGAGGAACAGCACCCGGGGCGTCCTGCCGATCCCGCCGGAACCGCTGCTAGATTGTCCGGCGGCCCGGTCCCCGGCCCCGGACGAGATGCGCCGTACCCGGTTACGCACGACGACGCGCGAGGTGCCGCACGCGCGGCACCGCCCGCTGTCCGCTCCCGGGCAGCGTCCTCGTCGAGCAGGATGGGCCGAACGTCATGACCGTGCCACTCACCAGCAGCCTCTACCGGACGACCGCGCACGCCGTCGGAGGCCGCAGCGGATCCGTCCGCACGGACGACGGCCGCCTGGACGTCCGCCTCGCGCCGCCGCGCAAGAAGGTGCCGGGCACCACCAACCCCGAGCAGCTCTTCGCGGCCGGCTTCGCGGCCTGTTTCACCTCCGCGTTCGCGGAAGTGGCCGCCGAGTTCGGGGCGGACGCCTCCGCCGCGCGGGTGGCCTGTGCGGTGGAACTCGGTACGACGGACACGCCCGCGGGCTATGGCCTCGCGGTCACCCTCACCGTCAGCCTGCCCGGCTGGCCCGCGGCGGACCTCCAGCCGCTGCTGCACCGGGCCGACGAGGTCTGCCCGTACGCGCAGGCGGTACGCGGCAACGTACCGCTGACACTCCTGGCGGTGGACCACGCCCCGGCCGCCGACGACCGTGCCTGAGCCGGGAACGTCCGGCGGGTCCGGCGGGTCCGGCGGGTCCGGCGGGATCCCGGTACCCGAGCGCGGCGCCTGGTTGCGGCGCGGCATCAGCCGCAACGGCGGACCGCTCGTCGAGGAGGGGGACGCCGCAGTGATCTGGCTGCAGGCCGGGCCGTACTACGCCGACAGCCGCGGCTTCGCCGGCACGACCTCCTACGACGGCTCCCGGGTGCGCTTCCACCACCTCACGGGCGAGCCCGGCGACGACACCGGCACCCTCCGCCGGGACGGCGAGAACCTCGTCGAGTCGGGCACCAACCCGGACGGCAGCACCTTCCTGGAGGTCTGGACCCCGCTGCCCGACACGGACGGCGCCACGGGCTCCTGGTCCGGCCCCGACCACCACGTGGTCCGCGTCGGCGGGCACGTGGTGCACGTGGACTCCCGAGCGGGTGCGCACTGGCGGCTGTGACGTCGGGGCCGCGCGGCCGCCCCCGGCTCACCGGCGGGCGGCCGCGTTCCCGTCGCCGTCCAGCATGAGGGTCAGGCGGGCCGCGAAGAACATGGCGGCGCCCGCCGCGACGATGCTCAGGACCGCCGCCACCATGCCCAGGGTCACCGCGTCCAGGTACGGGCCGAGGTCGTCGACCCGCCGGGCGCGCGCGTTCGCGTACCGGCCGAGCAGGAGCGAGCCGACGAACGACGCCCACCAGAGGTTCAGCGGCCAGTAGGGGCCCTTCGCCCCCCGAAGGCCGACCGTCCAGGCCTCGTTGGCGATCCGGTACGGCATCCAGAGGCAGGCCACGGGAACGAACCAGCCGCCGATCGCCCACCCCGGACCACGGCGGAACGCGGTGGGTGCCAGCATGCCGGCCCGCAACCGGATGCGGTGGAACCACATGATGAACACGGCCGCGCACACGAGCACCGTCAGCAGCCGGAACGACTCGACGCGGGCGAGCATCGTGTTCAGGGTCACCCACCGGTCCTCGGCGATGAAGGCGAACCCGCCGTCCCCCTCCACCGCGGCGCGCACCCGGAACCCGGAGTACAGGGACACGAGATCGCCTGCCGCGGCGGCCGTCAGCGTGGCGTGCAGCACCCCGAGCAGAGCACGAGTGGGGCTGGAGGCCGGGTGGGCCAGCGGCGGACGGGGCCGGAGAACGTCGGGACGGGCCGAGGACATGACGCGGTGGAACTCCCCACGGGCGCGGTGCGCAGACGCCCGGGTTGAGCGCGCACAGGGAAACTACGGCACGCAGAAGCCAACCGTCCACCAAGAAACCCCAGGTGACGGCCCTGAGGGTTGGGTACGGGGCCTTGGGCGCCGATGCCTTGACGGGGCGTGGGACCATCTGACGACGCATGGACTCGCGGGTTCCGGTGATACGGGGGGAACAGGCGGTCACCACGGGCCGCCCCTGCCGGAAGGAAGCCGGGCGTGACCGACAACTCCCGTACGGACGTACTCCTCCACCCCCGACACGACGCGCCGCTCGACGGACCGTGCCGCTCCGGGGAACGGGCGGTCTTCGAGCGGGGCGCGAACGAGCGGGCCGAAGCCGTCCGTGCGCGCGAGGAGGCCGCGAAGGCCGTGTGCGGACGCTGCCCGGTCCGCCTTCCGTGCCGCCGCCGCGCCCTCGCCGAGCGGATTCCGTACGGTGTGCGCGGTGGCCTCACCTCCGACGAGCGCCACCGCCTGCTGGCGAACACCTGAGAGCCCGGCCGAGCGACCCCGCCGGCGGGCTCCGGGCCGAATGCGCCGTCGTCAGCGGTGCCGGCCCCGCCGACGGTGCCGCCGCGATCCTGCTCGCTCGCCGCGGTTCAGGTGTAGTTCTGCTGGAACGGCGCTCGGACTCCGAGGGGTTGCCGGTCGTCATGCCCTGACCTGCTGGTCCTGCCGTACGCGAGTCGGCCCGACACGCTCCGCGGTGTCCGATATGTCAATATCTGCACCAAATCCCGTTGGGGCAACGGACAGTGACTCCCGTCACTTCCAGTGACGGATGGGACATGTCTGCGGCGGACCGGGGCAAGCGCGCCCGAGCAGCACCACCGCGGGTACGCCGCGGTGGCGGAATCGGAGGTGCAGCGCGTCGTGTCCGAGCAGACGACCATCCACATCGCCGGGACATGGCGTTCCGCGATCTCAGGAGCGACCCGAGAGGTCCTCGACCCGGCGGACGCCACGGTCCTCGCGGTCGTCGCCGAGGGCGGCGCCGCGGACACCGACGCGGCCGTCAGCGCCGCCCGCGCGGCCTTCGACGGCGGGGAGTGGCCCCGGACCCCCGTTCTGGAGCGCGCGGCGCTGCTGCGCCGCGCCGCCGTCCTGCTCCACCGCGACCGCGAACGCCTCGCCCTGCTGGAGAGCCGCGACGCGGGCAAGACGGTGGAGGAGGGCCGCGTCGACGTGGACTGCGTCGCCGACGCCTTCCTGTACTTCGCCGACCTCGTCTCCGGCGAGAGCGCGGGCCGCGTCGTCGACGCCGGCACCCCCGACGTCCACAGCGTCGTCGTCCACGAACCGGTCGGGGTCTGCGCCCTGATCACCCCCTGGAACTACCCGCTCCTCCAGGCCTCGTGGAAGATCGCCCCCGCCCTCGCCGCCGGCAACACCTTCGTGATCAAGCCCAGTGAGATCACCCCGCTGTCCACGGCCGCCCTCATCGGCATTCTGGTCGAGGCGGGCCTCCCGGCCGGCGTCGCGAACCTGGTCACCGGCCCCGGCGACCCCGTCGGCGCCCGGCTCGCCGCCCACCCCGACGTCGACCTGGTCTCCTTCACCGGCGGTCTCACCAGCGGTACGAAGGTGATGCGCGCCGCCGCCGACACCGTCAAGAAGGTCGCCCTCGAACTCGGCGGCAAGAACCCCAACGTCGTCTTCGCCGACGCCTGCGCCACCCAGGAAGGCTTCGACACCGCCGTCGACCAGGCGCTCAACGCCGCCTTCATGCACAGCGGCCAGGTCTGCTCCGCGGGCTCCCGGCTCATCGTCGAGGAGAGCGTCGCCGAGCGCTTCGTCTCCGAACTCGCCCGCCGCGCCGACCGGATCCGCCTCGGCCGCGGCACCGACCCGGGCGTGGAGTGCGGCCCGATGGTCTCGGCCGCCCAGCGCGACCGCACCGAGGAGTACGTCGCCTCCGCCCTCGCCGAGGGAGCCGTACTGCGCTCCGGCGGCGTACGGCCCGACGAGCCCGGCTACTTCTACCGCCCGACCGTGCTCGACCGCTGCCACCGGGGGATGCGCGTCGTCCGGGAAGAGGTCTTCGGGCCCGTCCTGACCGTCGAGACCTTCCGCACCGAGGCCGAGGCCGTCGCGCTCGCCAACGACACCGAGTACGGCCTCGCCGGCGCCGTGTGGACCTCCGACGCCGGACGCGGCCGCCGGGTGGCGGGCCGGCTGCGCCACGGCACCGTCTGGATCAACGACTTCCACCCGTACCTGCCGCAGGCGGAGTGGGGCGGCTTCGGCAAGTCCGGCATCGGGCGCGAACTGGGCCCGTCCGGACTGGCCGAGTACCGCGAGACCAAGCACGTGTACCAGAACCTCGCCCCGCGCCCCGTGCGCTGGTTCGCGGGCTGAAGGAGGAGCAGAGCATGACCACCCCCACGCACGTCCCCACGCCCCACGACCAGCCCCGGCCCGCCGGCACGGACGAGTCCGTGCACGAGTACCGGTACGACTACGTCGTGGTCGGCGGCGGCACCGCCGGCTCGGTGATCGCCTCCCGCCTGACCGAGGACCCCGACGTCACCGTCGCCGTCATCGAGGGCGGCCCCAGCGACGTCGACCGCCCCGACGTACTCACCCTGCGCCGCTGGATGGGCCTGCTCGGCGGCGAACTCGACTACGACTACCCCACGACGGAGCAGCCGCGCGGCAACTCCCACATCCGCCACAGCCGCGCCCGCGTGCTCGGCGGCTGCTCCTCGCACAACACCCTGATCTCCTTCAAGCCGCTCCCGTCCGACTGGGACGAGTGGGAGGAGGCGGGGGCCGAGGGCTGGCATGCGGCCGCCATGGACCCGTACTTCGACAAGCTGCTCAACAACATCGTCCCGGTGGCCGAGAAGGACCGCAACGCCATCGCCCGCGACTTCGTCGACTCCGCGCAGAAGGCCCTGGGCGTCCCGCGCGTCGAGGGCTTCAACCGCAAGCCCTTCCACGAGGGCGCCGGCTTCTTCGACCTCGCCTACCACCCCGAGGACAACAAGCGCTCCTCCGCGTCGGTGGCCTACCTGCACCCCGTCATGGACGAACGACCCAACCTCCGGATCTTCCTGGAGACCTGGGCCCACCACCTCGAACTCGACGGCACCCGGGCCCGCGGGGTGCGCGTACGCGCCGCGGACGGCACCGAGTCCCTGATCACCGCACGCCGCGAGGTGCTCGTGTGCGCCGGCGCCGTGGACACCCCGCGGCTCCTGTTGCACTCGGGCATCGGCCCGCGCGCGGACCTGGAAGCCCTCGGCATCCCGCCGGTCCACGACCTGCCCGGGGTGGGGGAGAACCTGCTCGACCACCCCGAGTCGGTGATCGTCTGGGAGACCGACGGTCCGATACCGGACAACTCCGCGATGGACAGCGACGCCGGCCTGTTCGTCCGGCGCGACCCCGAATCCGCGGGACCCGACCTGATGTTCCACTTCTACCAGGTCCCCTTCACCGACAATCCCGAGCGCCTCGGCTACGAACGCCCCGCGCACGGAGTGTCGATGACCCCCAACATCCCCAAGCCGCGCAGCCGCGGCCGCCTCTACCTGACCAGCGCGGACCCCGAGGTCAAGCCCGCTCTGGACTTCCGCTACTTCACGGACGAGGACGACTACGACGGCCGGACCCTCGTCGACGGCATCAAGCTCGCCCGCAAGATCGCCGCCACGGAGCCGCTCGCCGGCTGGCTCGGGCGCGAGGTCTGCCCCGGCCCCGAGATCACCGGCGACGAGGAGCTGAGCGCCTACGCCCGTTCCGTCGCGCACACCGTCTACCACCCCGCCGGCACCTGCCGGATGGGTGCCGCCGACGACCCCGGAGCCGTCGTCGGCCCGGACCTGAGGATCCGCGGCCTGGAAGGCATCCGCATCGCGGACGCCTCCGTCTTCCCGACGATGCCCGCGGTCAACCCGATGATCGGAGTACTCATGGTCGGCGAAAAGGCAGCCGAACTCCTCGCCCGGGACGGTGGTACCCGATGAACACCACCACCGCCCCCACCGCGGCGCCCGCCGGCGCCGACGCGCCCTCCGTCTTCTCCGTGGACGGCCTGTGGAAGGTCTTCGGCCCCGCCAAGGCCGCCGCGAAGGTCCCCGGCTCCGCCGACGCCGACCTGTCCGCCGCCGAACTGCGCGAGCGCACCGGCTGCACCGCCGCCGTCCGCGACGTCACCTTCGACGTCCGCAAGGGCGAGGTCTTCGTCGTGATGGGCCTGTCGGGATCCGGCAAGTCCACCCTCGTGCGCTGCCTCACCCGGCTGATCGAGCCGACCGCCGGAAGCCTGGCCATCGACGGCGAGGACGTCCTCGCCATGGACGCCACCCGGCTGCGCGCCCTGCGCCGCCACCGCGCCGCCATGGTCTTCCAGCACTTCGGACTGCTCCCGCACCGCACCGTCCTCGACAACGTGGCGTACGGACTGGAGATCCAGGGCGTCGGCCGCGGCGACCGCCGGGACAAGGCGGCCGAACTCGTCGCCAAGGTCGGCCTCGACGGACTGGAACACCGGCGCCCCGGCCAGCTCTCGGGCGGCCAGCAGCAGCGCGTCGGCCTGGCCCGCGCGCTCGCGGCCGACCCCGAAGTGCTCCTCTTCGACGAGCCGTTCAGCGCCCTCGACCCCCTCATCCGGCGCGAGATGCAGGAGGAGGTCGCACGCCTCCACCACGAGGAGGGCCGCACCATGGTCTTCATCACCCACGACCTCTCCGAGGCCCTGCGCCTGGGCGACCGGATCGCGCTGATGCGCGACGGCCGCATCGTCCAGCTCGGCACGCCCGAGGAGATCGTCGGCTCGCCCGCCGACGACTACGTACGGGACTTCGTCCGCGACGTCCCGCGCGAACAGGTGCTCACCGTCCGCACCGCCATGCGCCCCGCCACCGCCGGCGAAGCCGAACAGGGACCCGCACTGGCCCCCGCCACCACCGTCGTCGAGGCCATCCAGGCCGTCGCCGTCAGCGGCGGCCCGGCCCGCGTCGTCGACGGCGGCCGCTGCCTGGGCGTCGTCGACGACGCCGGTCTGCTCGCCGTCGTGGCCGGTCTCCCGGCCCCGACCGGACGGGGGGTGGCGGCGTGACCTGCCCCGCCCGTCCCGCGGTCCCCGTCCCCCACACCCGGAGGTGGTGCGCGTGACCGCGACCCCGACCCACGCCAAAGCCCGTACCCCGGCCCGGATACCGGGCTCCCGCACCGCCGCCTCGGCCTCCGGTGCCGCCCGGTCCGCCGGACGCGCCGGCGACCCGGCGCGCTCCCGCACCGCCGCCGCACAGGACCGCCCCCGCAGAGGGGTGCGCGGCCTCGCCGCGGGCCGCGCCTTCCTCGTCCCGATGGCCGTCGCCGTCGCCCTGCTGATCCCGCTCGCCCTGGCCTTCCCCGGCGCCGGCAGCTGGCCCACCGCACTGGCCGTGGACCTCTCCGGCCCGCTCGGCCGCGCCGGCGACTGGATCATCGACCACCGCGACAGCCACCCGCTGTTCCTGTACTTCTTCGGCCACGTCAGCAACGCCGTCGTGGTGTGCGTCCGCGCCGTCTACGTGCTCCTGCTGGCCGCCGGCTGGACCGGAGTCACCGCCCTGGCCGCCCTGGTCGCCTGGCGCCTCGCCGGCATCCGGCTCGCCGTGACCTGCGCCGCCGCCTTCGCCGCCTGCGGACTGCTCGGCATGTGGGTGCCGACCATGCAGACCCTCGCGCTGATGGTCGTCGCCGTCGCCGCCTCCGTCGTACTCGGCGCCCTCCTCGGCCTCGCCGCGGGCCTGTCCCGCCGCGCCGACCGCGTCCTGCGCCCCGTGCTCGACACCATGCAGATCCTCCCCGCCTTCGCGTACCTGCTGCCGATGGTGCTGGTCTTCGGCATCGGCGTGCCCGCCGCCGTCCTCGCCACCGTGGTCTACGCCGCCCCGCCCATGGCCCGCCTCACCGCCCTCGGGCTGCGCGAGGCCGACGCCGGCGTGATGGAAGCCTCCGCCTCGCTCGGCGCCACCGGCCGCCAGCGCCTGCTCACCGCCCGGCTCCCGCTCGCGCGCCGCCAGCTCCTGCTCGGCGTCAACCAGGCCATCATGACCGGCCTGTCCATGGCCGTCATCGCCTCCGTCATCGGGGCCGGCGGCCTCGGCGACCGCGTCTACCAGGCCCTCGCCTCCGTCGACGTCGGCGCCGCACTCGCCGCAGGCATCCCGATCGTCCTGCTCGCCGTGGTACTGGACCGCACCGCCGACGCCGCCGGCCGCCGACTCGGCGCCGACCCCGTACCCCTCGGCGAACAGCACCTGCTGCGGCGGGTGTTCTCCGGCTGGTACGGCCGCCTGCTGACCCTCCTCGCGGCGGTCGCCGTCGCCGTCCTCGGCCGCATGGCCGGCACCTCCGTATGGCCCGAGTCCTGGACCGTCTCCGTGGCCGAACCGGTGAACTCCGCCGTCGCCTGGATGACCGACCACCTCTACTCCGGCGTACCCGTCGTCGGCGGCACCGCCGACTGGGCCGCCCGCTTCACCGGCTGGGTCCTCGACCCGCTGCGCAGCGGTCTCCAGGCCGCCCCCTGGTGGCTGCTCCTGCTCGTCGCCTGCGCGCTCGCCCTGCTCGCCGGCACCTGGCGCACCGCCGTCACCGCGGTCCTGGCCCTCGGCGCCGTCGGAGTCCTCGGCGTGTGGGAAGCCTCCCTGGACACCCTGTCCCAGGTCCTCGCCGCCGTGGCCGTCACCCTCGTAATCGGCTTCGCGATCGCCGTGGGAGCCGCCCGCAGCGCCCGGGCCGAGCGGATGCTGCGGCCCGTCCTCGACCTCTGCCAGACCCTGCCGCAGTTCGTCTACCTCATCCCCGTCGTCGCCCTCTTCGGCGTCGGCCGTGCCCCGGCCGCGGCGGCCGCCATCGTGTACGCGCTGCCCGCCGTCGTCCGGATCACCGTCCAGGGCCTGCGCGAGGTGGACCCGACCGTCGTGGAGTCCGCCCGCTCGCTCGGCGCGACCCGCGCCCAGCTGCTGCGCCAGGTCCAGCTGCCGCTCGCCCGGCCCGCGCTGCTGCTCGCCGTCAACCAGGCCGTCGTCCTGGTCCTGGCCGTCGTCATCATCGGCGGTCTCGTCGGCGGCGGGGCGCTCGGCTACGACGTCGTCCTCGGCCTCGCGCAGGGCGACCTCGCGACCGGCCTGGTGGCCGGCGCCGCGATCGTCTGCCTCGGCCTGCTCCTCGACCGTGTCACCCAGCCCGCGAAGGAGGCCTGACAGACATGCGCGACACACACCACCGGCGCCCCCTGCGCCGCCGCCGGGGCGCGGCCGTCCTCGCCGCCGCCACCGGACTCGCCGTCCTCACCGGATGCGGGGCCGCCGACATGACCCGGCAGGCATCCCCGTACGCGGCCGCCCAGGGTGCGAAGACCGTCACCCTCTCCGTCCAGTCGTGGGTCGGAGCCCAGGCGAACACCGCCGTCGCCGCCTACCTCCTCGAACACGAGCTGGGCTACCGCGTGGACACCGTCCAGGTCGACGAGGTCCCCGCCTGGGACGCCCTCAGCCAGGGGCGCGTCGACGCGATCCTGGAGGACTGGGGCCATCCGGAGCAGGAGGAGCGGTACGTCGCGGGCAAGAAGACCATCACCCGCGGCGGGGACCTGGGCGTGACGGGCCACATCGGCTGGTTCGTGCCCACGTACTTCGCCGAGGAGCATCCGGACGTCACCGACTGGAAGAACCTCGACAAGTACGCCGACCAGCTGCGCACCCCGGAGAGCCGGGGCAAGGGCCAGCTGCTCGACGGCTCCCCGTCCTACGTCACGAACGACAAGGCGCTGGTGAAGAACCTGGGCCTGGACTACGAGGTGGTCTTCGCCGGCTCCGAGGCCGCCCAGATCACGCAGATCAAGCAGTTCGCCAAGGAGCGCAAGCCGTTCCTGACGTACTGGTACGAACCGCAGTGGCTCTTCGAGCGCGTCCCGATGACCGAGGTGAAGCTGCCCGAGTACAAGGAGGGCTGCGCGGACGACCCGGAGAAGGTGGCCTGCGCCTACCCGCACACGCCGCTGCAGAAGTACCTCAACACGCGCTTCGCCGAGTCGGGCGGGGAAGCGGCCGGGTTCCTGAAGAAGTTCCACTGGACGAAGGCGCAGCAGAACGAGGTCTCGCTCATGATCGCCGAGGAGAAGCTGTCCCCGGAGCAGGCGGCGAAGAAGTGGGTGGAACGCAACGAGGCCGTCTGGAAGCCCTGGCTCCAGTAACCTCCGCGGGCCCTCCCCCCCTCCCCCCCCCCGGGAGGGCCCGCCCCTCCGCCCGGCCGCGCGCCGCCCCGTGACAGGATGTCGAACGGGCAGACGGCGGGTACGCGTACCCGCCGGCCGGCGCATCGTACGAGGTGGAGGTCCGCCTCGCCCGCTCGGCCGGCGGCGACGAACTCTCCGTGACCGTCCACGGAGTCCTGCCGCCCGAACTCCACCTCAGGACGGACACCCTCCTGGCCGCCCACGCCATGGGCTGACCACACGGCGGGCCGGGAGCGCCGGCCGACCGTACGCATCCCGGGCCGGGCTCAGGCGGGGCCGGTCGGGGTGGTCAGCCAGCGGGCTGCCTCGCGCGGGCTGCGCAGGCGGACCACGTGCAGCGGTGCGAACCGGGGGTCCGCCGCGCGGTGTTCGAGTTCGGCACGCCGCTCCGCGAAGCGGGACCAGGCCCAGCGGACCGGGTGGTCCGCCCCGAGCCATTCGCGCCAGGCCTCCCGATTGCCGCCGAACAGCCGCTCGCGCCGCAGGCTGCGCCACAGCGAGCGTCGCAGGACGCGCCGCATCACCACGCGTCGCGGGAGGTCGAGCCACACCACGGTGTCGGCCCGCTGCCACATCAGGTCGCGAACCGCGGCGGGTCCCTGTCCGTCCAGTACCCACCGGTCCCCGGTCACGATGCGGGCCGTGTCCTCGGCGAAGGTGGGGCTGACCTGCCACTGCGGTCCGCAGAAGTGCAGGGCGTCGACCTCGTGGTACGGCAGGCCGCGGTCCCGCCCCAGCGCTCTGGCCAGGGTGGACTTTCCCGCTCCGCTGATCCCGAGGACGAGCACCCGTTCCACCGGGGGATCATAGGCCGCGTCCGCGGCTGCTTCCGCTGCTTCCGCCGCCCCCGGCGTCCTAGTGTTCCGGCTCCCAGGCGCGGAGCAGGTCGAGCAGGCCCGCATCCCCTTCGACGTGCAGGGACTCGGCGGGGACACGGTCGTAGAGGTAGAGGACCAACTCACCGGCCGTGCCGCGAACGGCGACGCCGGCCGGATCCGCGAGGCCCGCCGCGGGGATGCGGGTGGAACGGGCGCCGTCGCCGTCGACCGTGAGGCGCCACGAGCGCCCCTCGGCGGCATGGAAGTCGAAGGCCGCGGCGGCGTGCGGCCAGGCGCTCGGCGTCGCGACGCAGGTGAACAGGAACTCCTCGACACCATCGAGCGCGACATCCGCCGGCAGCGGGTCCGGCGCGCCCGCGGCGAGCTGGACGTCGTACGTGTGCACCGTGGTCTCCTGGACCCGGTGCCGTGCGACTCCGCCGGAGGTCCGCGGAGTCTGCAGGGCGCTCCACCACGCCCAGCAGCCGGCGTCCGGTCCTGCCGCGCGCAGGGCGCCCAGCAGCAGTTGCGTCGACGCGGCCAGCCAGGCCAGCAGAGCCTCACGCTCCTGCGGGACTTCCAGGGCGGCGCGCGCGGCGGCGGCCTCGGCCGGGGGAGCGTCTGCAGGCCCCGCGGCGACGATGGCGGCCCAGAAACGATCTCCCCCGCCGAGGTGCTTCACCAGATCGGACAGCGTCCACCCGGGGCAGGACGGCACCGGTGCGTCGAGACCGGGCGCGGCGGCGACGGCGTCACGGAAGGCGGTCGACCGTTCGTCGATCAGTCGCAGCAGGTCCGTGAACTCAAGATTCTTTTCCACGCGGGATGTCTATCACCGTGCTCCGATGATCGGACAGTGCTTTTTCGTGACCGCCGCCCGGCGGCGTCCGCCCGCAGGGGAGGTCAGCGTCCGGCTGCGTCACGCGGGCCGAGGGTCGTGCGGGCGGCGGTGAGGTCGTCCTCGGGGTTCGGGGTCGCAGGAGGCGGCGGCCGGCCCGCGCGCGGCAGCGGCGATGAACACGCTGACGCCCGCGATGAACCAGGTGGCCGACGACCTCGCCGAGTGCCTGGGCCCGCGAGGTGGCGTGGCCTCATTGCGGCCCGCGCCTATCACCGTACGCACGACGACCGGGAGCCGCCCCCGCCTGCGCGACCGAACGCCGAACCCGACAGCCGCCCCCGGCGACCCCACGGCCGGAGGCGGGGCGCTGCGCCAACCCGGCACCGTCTCGCGGACCCGGGCCCGGGGACGCCCGGGGGAGGACCGTACCCGGGCTACGGTCGGGCGACCGGCCGGGCCCGTCACCCGCCGGGCCGGGTCTCCTCGACGCCACGACCGGAACAGGAGCAGTCGTTGCTTCTCTACGCCCAGACCCCCGCGCGGCGGAACCGCCAGATCCTCGCCGACCTGATCGCGGTGCTCCTGATCGCCGCCGCGGTGACGTTCGCCCTGGCCGTGCACGACGCGATCATGCTGCTGGCCGAGCCGGGACGGAAGGTGGAGAAGCTCCGGCGACAGCCTCGCCGCGGCCCTCGATGACGCCGGGGAGACGGCCTCCCGGGTTCCGCTCGTCGGGGACCTCCTGAGGACCCCGTTCCGCTCGGCCGCCGACGCCGGCACGGGGCTCGCCGACGCCGGCCAGTCCCTCCAGGACGTCGTCGGCCAGGTCGCCTTCCTGGTGGCCCTCGCCCTGATCGTGGTCCCCGTGGCCTGTGTGCTCCTGCTGTGGCTGCCCCTCCGCCTGCGCTGGATCCGTCGCAGCGCCACCCTCCGGAGCCTGCTCACCGCGCCCGGCGGCGCGGACCTGCTCGCTCTGCGCGCCCTCACCGGACCGCCGGGCGACCTCTCCGCGGTCCCCGCCCCGCCCGGGGGTCTCGCCGACGCCTGGCGCCGCGGGGACCCGCAGGCGATCTCCGCCCTGTCGGAGATCGCCCTCCGGCGAGCCGGCCTGCGGCCCTGACGGCGGGAGCCGGCCCGCGCGGGGGCGGGCCGCCCGCACACCGTTCGGCGGTGACGGCGGCGGTCTGGAAGGATCAAGGCCTACGGTGCCCTTGATCGCTGTGATGAGGAGGATCTGATGAGCGTGGCCGACGGGGGGCGGCAGTGGCCGGACGAGGTCAGCGTCGAGAACGCGAGGGCGACCCTGCTGCAGCTCCTTGCCCGGGCGGGGGTCCCGTCCGATGACGCGCGGCAGCTGATCGGCCTCCTGGAGGCGGGCGCACTGGCGCTCGCGCACGAGGAGCTGAGCGCGGACACCGCCCCGCCCGGGGACGCGCCGGGCGACGGGGGCGCGCCGGGGGACAAGGGTGAGCCCTACGCGTCCGGCCGGCTCGACGGCGCCCGGGACGTGCTGGAGGCGCTCGGTGCCGTCGCCGAGCGGACCCTGGTACGGGCCGTCGGCGCGGAGGGCGAGCAGGGCGCGGCGGGGGAGCGGTCCCGGGCCAGGCGTATGGAGGTGGAACGGGCACGAGTGGCGGTCACCCCCCTGTACCTGTCGTTCACCGCGGTCTCCGAGCTGGACCCGGAGGTGACGGACGAGGTCCTCGGCGCCGTCCTCGGCACCATGACCCCCCGGCAGCGGGCGGGGTACGCGGGGCGGCTGACGGAGTTCGCCGCGGACCACCGGGCCCGGCTGGAGCGGATGTTCGCCGGGTACGGCCCGGACAGCGCCATCACGATGCACGGCCGCTACTCGCTCCTGCACTCCGCCACGAGCATCGCCGTGCTGGAACGGCTCGCCGCCGCACCGCGGGAGCTGCGCGAGGAGTGGGATGCCGTGGAGCTGCCGCCCGCGTGGCTGGACGGGCTCACCACCGCCTGGAACGCTCCCGCCTGACCGCCGCCCGCCCGGTCACCGCCGCCCGGTCCGTCCACCACCGGGCGCGGCCGGCATGCCCGCACCCTTTCGGGAATACCGCGGTCGCACCCCTCGTTCCCGGGTATAGTTGAATCGTAAACAACCTTGGGAAGGGGAGTCATGCAGTTCGGAATCTTCACCGTCGGTGACGTCACGGCCGATCCGACGACCGGACGCGTGCCCAGCGAGCACGAGCGCATCAAGGCGATGCTCGCCATCGCGCAGAAGGCCGAAGAGGTGGGCCTCGACGTCTTCGCCACCGGCGAGCATCACAACCCGCCGTTCGTCCCCTCCTCGCCGACGACCATGCTGGGCTACGTCGCCGCACGCACCGAGAAACTGATCCTGTCGACCTCGACCACGCTGATCACCACGAACGACCCGGTGAAGATCGCCGAGGACTTCGCGATGCTCCAGCACGTGGCGGACGGCCGCGTCGACGTGATGATGGGCCGCGGCAACACCGGACCGGTCTACCCCTGGTTCGGCAAGGACATCCGCGACGGCATAGACCTGGCCGTCGAGAACTACGCGCTCCTGCGCCGCCTCTGGGACGAGGACGTCGTCACCTGGAAGGGCAAGTTCCGCACGCCGCTGCAGTCCTTCACCTCCACCCCCCGCCCCCTCGACGGCGTCGCCCCCTTCGTCTGGCACGGCTCCATCCGCTCGCCCGAGATCGCCGAACAGGCCGCGTACTACGGCGACGGCTTCTTCCACAACAACATCTTCTGGCCCGCCTCCCACACCGAGCAGATGGTGAACCTCTACCGCCGGCGGTACGCCCACTACGGACACGGCACCCCCGAGCAGGCCATCGTCGGCCTCGGCGGTCAGGTGTTCATGCGCAAGAACTCCCAGGACGCGGTGCGGGAGTTCCGCCCGTACTTCGACAACGCGCCCGTCTACGGCCACGGCCCGTCCCTGGAGGAGTTCACCTCCCAGACGCCGCTGACCGTCGGCTCGCCCCAGCAGGTCATCGAGCGGACCCTGTCCTTCCGGGACTACGTGGGCGACTACCAGCGCCAGCTGTTCCTGATGGACCACGCGGGCCTTCCCCTGAAGACCGTCCTGGAACAGCTCGACCTGCTCGGCGAAGAGGTCGTACCGGTGCTGCGCAAGGAGTTCGCGAACCTGCGCGCGGCCGGTGTGCCCGACGCACCGACGCACTCCGCGCGTGTGTCGGCGGCGGCGGAACAGGATGCGGCCAAGGACCAGGAGCAGGTGACGCAGGCATGAAGATCGTCGTCGTATCGGCCGGGCTGAGCTCGCCCTCCTCCACGCGGCTGCTCGCCGACCGGCTCGCCGCCGCGACCCTGGAGCGCCTCCCTGCCGAGACCGAAGTCATCGAACTGAGGGACCTGGCGACGGAGATCGCCCAGCACTTCGTCACCGGGTTCCCCTCCGCCCGCCTGGCCGCCGCGCTCGACGCCGTGGCGGCCGCGGACGGCCTGATCGCCGTGACGCCGGTGTTCGCGGCGTCGTACAGCGGCCTGTTCAAGTCCTTCTTCGACGTCATCGACAAGGACGCCCTCACCGGAAAGCCGGTGCTCCTGGGCGCGACCGGCGGCACGGCCCGGCACTCCCTGGTCACCGAACACGCCCTGCGCCCCCTCTTCACCCACCTGCGCGCGCTCGTCCTGCCGACCGCCGTGTACGCGGCCTCCGAGGACTGGGGCGAGGCAGGACTGGCGCAGCGGATCGCACGCGCGGGCGGTGAGCTGGCGCGCTTCGTGACCGCCGCCGTCCCGGACACCGCAGCCACCGGCCGGGGAACCGCCGCCGTCGACACCGACACCGCCGCGGCGATCGCCCCCCGTTCGCCGACCGGCGCGATCACGTCGGTGGACCCGGCGGACGGCTTCGTGACGGTGCCCTTCGAACAGCGGCTGGCCGCGCTGCGCGTCCCGTAACCCCAGCGCTCCACGCCCGGCGCCCACCGCCGCGCGGAAGCCGATCCCGCCTCCGCGCCGCGAACACGCGCGAGCAGGTGCGGACAGGACTGGACAGTCAACGCCCCCGCCGGGCATGGAAAGTGGACACCGCCCGGCGTGAGGCTGTCCGCCATGAACCTTGGACGTACGAAGGACGGCCCGCTCGCTCCGGCCACCCCGGCCACCCCGGCCATCCCACCCCGCACGGGGCCCGCGCTCGCGGCGCTCGCCGCGGCGCAGTTCACCGTGATGCTGGCCACCTCCATCGTGAACGTGGCGCTGCCGCAGATCCGCGCCGGGGTGGGCCTGTCGGACGGCGGGACCACCTGGGTCGTGAACGCCTACGGACTGGCGTTCGGAGCGCTGCTCCTCGCCGGAGGCCGCGCGGCCGACCTCCTCGGCCGTCGCCCCGTGCTGATCGCGGGCCTGGCCGTGTTCGCGGGCGCATCCCTGGCCGCGGGACTGGCCGCCACCCCCGGCGTGATGATCACCGCCCGCGCAGTGCAGGGACTCGGCGCCGCCGTCATCGCCCCGGCCGCCCTCGCCCTGGCCATGGACCTCTTCCCGCCCGGCCCCGGGCGCGGCAGAGCACTCGGGGTGTGGGGAGCGGTGTCCGGCGCGGGCGGCGCGGTGGGCGTCCTGCTGGGCGGCGTCCTCACCCAGGCGTGGGGCTGGCCCTGGGTGTTCCACGTCGCGGCCCTCGGGGCACTGCTTGTCCTCGCCGCCGTGGCGGCGTTCGTACCCCGCGCCGCCGGCCGGCGGCCCGGGCGTTTCGACCTGCTGGGCACCGCCACCGTCACCCTCGCCCTGACCTGCCTGGTCTGGGCCCTGACCAGTGCGCGCACGCTCGGCTGGACGAACGCGGCGGTCCTCGGTGCCCTCCTCGCCGCAGGCGTGCTGTGCGTGGCCTTCGCCCTCATCGAACGCAGCCGGCCCGACGCGCTCATGCCACCACGGCTGTTCACCACGGGCCGGGTCGCCGCGGGCAACGTCCTGATGGCGCTGCTGGGTTCCGTATGGATCGCACTGTTCTTCTTCCTGCCGCTCTACCAGCAACAGGTCCTCGGAATGAGCCCCTTGGCCACCGGCGCGGGCCAACTCCCGCTCGCCGTCGCCAACATGCTCGGAGCCGTGGCGGCACCCCCGATCTCCCGGCGCGTCGGGGCCACCGCCACCGTGATCGGAGCCCTGCTCACCGAGGCCGCCGGCATGCTGTGGCTGTCACGCATGAGCCCCGACGGGAGCTACCTCGGGGACGTCCTCGGCCCGAGCGTCCTGGTCGGCCTCGGTCTGAGCATCGCCTTCGTGCAGCTCACCGCACTCGCCGTGGACGGCGTGCCCCGGCATGACACGGGCCTGGCGGGCGGCCTGGTGAACACCACCCGGCAGGTCGGCGGCGCGATCGGTCTCGCCGCCCTCGCCACCCTGGCCGGCTCCGTCACCGCCCACGCGTCCGGCCACCAGCCCCACCTCGAAGCGCTCACCGCCGGCTACCGCACCGCGTTCGCCGTCTCCGCCGTGATCCTGGCCGCGTCCGCGCTGCTCGCCCTGCCGCTGACCCGCCCGGCCCGCCGCACCCCCTGACCCGGACCCCACCCCCGACCCGTTCCCGCAACCGCACCGCACCGCACCGCACCGAATCAAACCGAACCGAACAGGACGCCTCATGCACACCATCGACACCACCGCCCCGGTCGTCGTCGGCCTCACCACGCAGATCGACGCCCCTCTCGCCGCCGTCTGGTCGCTGCACACCGACGTCGACGCCTGGTCGGCCTGGAACACCGGCGTCGACCAGGCCCGCGCCGACGGCCCGATGGCCGTCGGTACCAGCTTCACCTGGCTGACCCACGGGATGAGCATCACCTCCACCGTCCGCGAACTCGTCCCCGGCAAGCGGATCGTCTGGGACGGGACCGTCCAGGGCATCGTCGGCATCCACGCCTGGACCTTCGACCGGACCGACGCCGGAGTCGTCGTCCACACCGAGGAGTCCTGGAGCGGAGAACCGGTCGACGCCGCCGTCGACGAACTCACCGCAGCCCTGCGCACCTCCCTCCAGAGCTGGCTCGACTGCCTCAAGGCCCGCGCCGAGCAGCCCGTCTGACCCCCACCGGGCTCCCCCCGCCCGCGGCACCCCCCTCACCCCTCCCGGAGGCCTCCACCGTGACCAGTACCGCCACCCTCGCGCCCGCCGAGACCGGCGCCCCCGCCACCACCCGCAGACAGCGCGAAGTCGACAACCGTGCGGCGTACGCCAGCTTCGGACTCGCCTACGTGCTGGGCCACGGCGCAGCCGCGGCGTCCCACGGCGAAACGCCCGTGCTCGGCCTGCCCGGCTGGCTCCCCACGGCGCTCCTCGGCGCCGGACTCGTGACCGGCATCGCCCTGGCCACCACGGCGGCGTTGCGGTCCCAACGCGGCGCCACCGCACCGGAGGTCCTCTCCGGCAAGCTGCTCGGCACCGCATGGATCGCCGCCTTCACCGCCCTGGCCCTCGCCATCACCGGCCTGACCGCCGTACTCGACGCACCGGAACTCCAGTCCGTCCTGTGGCCCGCCGGATCCGGCGTCATCGTCGGCCTGCTCTACCTCGCCGAAGGCGCCGTACGCGGCAACGTGCTGCACTACGGCCTCGGCGTCTGGCTCGCCCTGACCTCCGCCGCGGCCCTCTCGTTCGACGCCCCCGGCCTCTACTGGGTCCTCACCGTCGCGGGCGGCGGAGCCTACGCCCTCGCCACCGCCCTCGAAGCCCGCCGCCTGCGCACCTTCGAAGACGCCCCGCCCGCCTGACCGCGCCCCGGGGCGTGCCCCTGACCCCGAGGCCCCTCCACCCCCCGGGAGGGGCCTCGGACCGTCCCCTCCGACGCGCCGGGAGCCGTACGCCGCCGTGGCGGAGGGGACGCGCGGCACCATGGGCAGCAGACCCGTACGCCCCTACGTACGTAAGGAGGCACCGTGCACGCCGATCCGCCGGCCGGCGACGCCCCCGCCGCCTTCCAGGGGCTGCTCGCCGACGCACGCGCCGCCCTGCCCGGCCTCGTGGCCCTGCGCCGCACTGTCCACCGCCACCCCGAAACGGGCACGCACCTGCCCCGCACCCAGCAGTCCGTCCTTGCCGCACTCGACGGGCTCGGACTGGACATCGCCACCGGCACCCGCCTGAGTTCCGTCACCGCCCGCCTCGACGGCACCGGGCACGGCCCCACGATCCTGCTGCGCGCCGACATGGACGCGCTGCCCCTGACCGAAGCGACCGGTCTCGACTTCGCCTCCACCGTGCCCGGCACCATGCACGCCTGCGGGCACGACCTCCACACCGCCATGCTCGTCGGAGCGGCCCGGCTGCTCGCGGCCCGCCGCTCACAGCTGGCCGGCGACGTCGTCCTGATGTTCCAGCCCGCGGAGGAATCCGGCGGCGGCGCCCGGCACATGATCGACGAAGGGGTACTGGAGACCCGCGGCGGCGGCCGTGTCGCGGCCGCCTTCGCCCTGCACGTCACCACCCGTTTCGCCGCCGGCACCCTCCATCTGCGGCCCGGCCCCACCTTCGCCGCCTCCGACGGGCTGCACGTGACCGTACGCGGCCGCGGCGGTCACGCCTCCGCCCCGCACCGGGCACTGGATCCCGTCCCCGTCGCCTGCGAGATCGTCCAAGCCCTCCAGACCATGGTCACGCGCACCCTCGACGTCTTCGATCCGGCCGTGGTCACCGTCGCCTCGATCCACGCCGGCACCACGACCAACGTCATCCCCGAAACCGCCGAGATCCACGGCACCTTCCGCACCCTCACCCCCGCCACCCGGCAACGGGTCCGCGAGGGCATCACCCGTGTCGCCCGGCACGTCGCCGCCGCCCACGGCGCACACGCCGAGGTCTCGCTGACCGAGGGCTACCCGCCCGTCGTCAACGACCCCGCCCGCACGACGGCCCTCCACGACACCGCGGCCGCGCTCCTCGGTCCCGGCCGGGTCCACCACCTGCCCGAACCGATCATGGGCGCGGAGGACTTCTCGTACGTCCTGCGCCGAGTGCCCGGCGCGATGGCCTTCCTCGGCGCGTGCCCGCCCGGCATCCCGCCGGCCCAGGCCCCCGACATCCACTCCGACCGCGTCGTCTTCGAGGAGGACGCCATGGCCACCGGAGCCGCCGTCCTCGCTGCCGCGGCCCTGCACACCGGTCCCTTCCCCGACACCCCCTGACCCCAGGGCCGCAGTGATGGCCCGCCCCGGCGCAGGGCTGGCAGGATGGCCTCATGGAACGCGTGCTGGGAATCGGCGGATACTTCCTGCGGGCCACCGACCCCGCGGCCCTGACCGCCTGGTACCGCGACTGCCTGGGCCTCGACTCCGACGAGCACGGCCTGTGGCACCCGCAGTCCGGACCGACGGTCTTCGCCGCCTTCGAGTCCGGGACCGACTACTTCGGCGCCCGCACCCAGCGGACCATGCTCAACTTCCGGGTGCGCGACCTGGACGCGATGCTCGCCCAACTGCGCGCCAAGGGCGCCGACGTCGCCGCGGAGACCCAGGACATGGACGGCGTCGGCCGCTTCGGCTGGGTCACCGACCCCGAGGGCAACCGCATCGAACTGTGGCAGCCCGCCTGACCGGCCCCCCGGCCCCCGGCGCCCTCAGTCCTGCCAGTAGAACAGCAGCGTGCTGACGTCGAGCGGCTCGCGCGCCCCGAAGTAGTAGACGCCGAGCCCCGTCACCCGGACCGCCCCCGTGGCCCCGTCGATCCAGCGGAAGCCGGCCGCCTCCAGGGCGGCGCGCGCGGCCGGGTCGTCCTCGTGGTCGCCCGCGAACGGCCCCAGCGTGCTGATGAACACCTCGCTCCGGCCGCCCTCGCCGTAACCGATCACGTGGTACGTCCCGTCGCCCTGACGGTGGGCCCGCCCGCACGAGAGCGGGGGACGCGGCATCAGCCCCGCCGCGGTCAGCGCCGCTGTCGCCAGCGCCAGTTGCCGCTCCTCGTCCGGCGGCTGCGGCGGCTCCGTGCACAGGGCCTCGATCCGCCAGCGCGGATCGCTCTGCTTCTCGCACTCGTGCCCGTACGCGTGGACGATCGCCCGGCGCAGCTCCTCGTCCAGGCCCTCCACCTCCAAGCGCGGGCGCCCCAGCGCCTCGTACACGGCACGGGTCCGCGCCCCGTCACCGGTCAGCCGGTGCAGCGCGTACGCCGCCCACAGCGCCGCGTCGGGAGTGGGGGCCCCGGCGAGGTAGGCACCGATCCGGTCCGGGCAGGTCAGCAGCGACTGCGCGAGGTGCGCCACCGCCGGGTCCGGGTCGGCGAGCGCGTCGACGACGTCCCCGCCGGCCCGGTCCCGGATGCGCACGGCCGCCGCCCGGTCCTCCGGCCGCCCGTCCGCGAGGCCGGCGAGCACCGCCTCCGCCCCGTACCGGGCCACGAGCGCCTCCAGCCCGGCGTCACCCACTTCCCGCCGGGTCCACCAATGGCTGAACGCGAGCGTCGCCAACTCGGGCGCCGCCGTGAGGTCCCCCAGAGCCCCTCGCGCCCCGAGGACCGCCTCCCGCATGCCGTACGCCTCCTCACCGCGCCGGTCCTCGTGCCGCAGCCAGGGCAGCAGCTCGGCCCGGTCCGACAGCACGCCCAGCAGCGCCTTGCGGACCGTCCCGCTGTCCCCGGTGTCGCGCAGGCACGCGAGCAGCTCACCCAGCCGCCCCTGCGGCACCCGGCCCGCCAGCGCCTCCAGGCAGGCTCTCCGGCGCCACCACGGTTCCGCACGGTCGACGGCGCAGCGCGCCAGCCGGTCGGCGTCGTACGCCCGCAGCCCGACCGCGTCGATCCGGCCGGCCTCGGGCGTGAGGGTCTTGATGTTCGGCATCCCGGGATGCTACTTCGCGGCCCGCCGCACCCGGCAGCGGATTACGGAGTACCACGAACGGAGCATCCCGCCGCACGCCTCCGGGCGGCGGCCGACGCGCCTCCTGCACCCCGGGGGGCGGGCCGGCGCCCGCGATCGGCCGCGCACCGGACTGCACCCGCCCCGGGCACGGGTTATCAAGGAGCGTGACGGTGAGCGTGAGGCCCCGGCGGTCACCACCCCACGACTGAGGAGTACGTCTCGTGGAGTTCGAGGTCAATGGCGCCCGCCGCACGGTCGACGTGGACGGCGACCCGGCCGCCGTGGAAGTGGTGCGCGACCGGCTGGGACTGACCGGCACCAAGCTGGTCTGCGCGGGCGGAGTCTGCGGAGCCTGCACGATCCAGGTCGACGGCGAGCCCCGGGTGTCCTGCCTGACCCCCGCCGCCCGGCTGGCCGGACGGCGGGTGACGACCGTGGAGGGCCTGGCCGGCCACCCCGTGACACGCGCCTTCGCGGGCGAGGACGCCCTCCAGTGCGGCTACTGCACCCCGGGGTTCGTGGTCGAGGCCGCCGCCTTCGTCGACCGGTGGCGCGCCGAACACGGCCCCACCCGGCCCGGCCGCGAGCAGATCGCGGAAGCCCTGTCCGGCCACCTCTGCCGCTGCGGCGCCTACGAGGGGATCCACCGGGCCGTGGCCGCGGCCTGCGCCGGCGACTACGACACCACCCCGACCGGACGCGACGCGCCGGCCGTCCCGCGCGCCGAAGCGCCGGAGAAGGCCGCCGGAGCGGCCCGTTACACCACGGACCTGCGCCCCGAAGGCCTGCTGGAGGGCGTGATCATCCGCTCCCCGCACGCCCACGCGCGCGTCCGCTCCCTCGAAGCCGGCGACCTGCCCTTCGTCCCCCTGCTTCCCCCCGACGGCATCGTCCGGTACGTCGGGCAGCCCGTCGCCGCCGTCGCCGCGACCGACCGCGCCGCCGCCCGGGCCGCCGCCGAACGCGTCACCGTGGACTACGAGGTGCTCCCGGCCGCCCTGGACCCCGGCCGGGCCCGCACCGGCGAAGGGCCCCTGGTCCACGAGGACAAGGCGGCACGCAAGCGCGCCCCCGGCTCCGGCGAGACCCCCCAGCTGGTGCCCGCCCGATGGCGCGGGAACCTGCGCGGCCCGTCCGCCATGAGCAAACGCCCCGCCGCGGCCGTACGCCGCATCCAGGAAGCCCGCGCCACCTCCCCGGAACGGGTCGTGGAAGGGGTGTTCACCACCGCCGCCCAGACCCACACCCCCCTCGAACCGCACGCCTGCCTCGCCCACTGGGCCGGGGACACCCTCCACATCCAGGTGTCCACGCAGTCGGTCAAACGCGTGGCCGAACTCGCCGCCGAACGCTTCGGCGTACCCCCCGAACGGGTCGTGGCGCGGGCCGTCCACGTGGGCGGCGGCTTCGGCTGCAAGATGGGCCTGACCTCCGACGTCGTCGCCGCCGTCGAGCTGGCCCGGCTGCACGCCGCCCCGGTCCGCGTCGTCCTGGACCGCGACGAGGAACTCACCGACGGCGGCTACCGGCCCGGCACCCGGGTCCGCCTGGCGATGGCCGCGGACGCCTCCGGAGACCTGAGCGCGCTGGCCATCGACGCGGACCACGACGGCGGGATCTCGGTGGGCGGCTCCGTGGCCGCACTCGCCCGGTTCATGTACGGCAAAGCCCCCCGCCGGCTCCGCGACTTCGACACCCTCACCCACCGGCCGCCCGGCGCCCCGTTCCGCGGCCCCGGCGGACCCACCCTGTGCTGGGCCCTGGAACAGGCCGTCGACGAGATGGCCCACCGCCTCGGCCAGGACCCCGTCGCCCTGCGCCGCCGCTGGGACGGCAACCCCAAACGGCAGGCCCTGTACGAGCGGGCCGCCGCCCTGCCGGTCTGGTCGGGCCGGCGCGGCGGCACCGGCCGCTTCCGCCGGGGCGTCGGCGTGGCGGCCGCCAACTGGCTGTACTTCCTCGACCCCGTCACCGAAGTCGAACTCGCCGTCGAGGACGGCACCGTCGTCGCCCGCTGCGCCGTCCAGGACATGGGCACCGGCTCGCGCACCGTGCTGCGCCGCGCCGTCGCCGAGGCCCTCGGCCTGCCCGAGGCGAGGGTGCGCGCCGACATCGGCCGCAGCGACACCGTCCACGGCCCCGTCTCCGGCGGCAGCCGCACCACCCCCTCCCTCGTGCCCGCCGCCGTGGACGCCGCCGCCCGGCTGCGCGACGCGCTCGGCGGATCCGACGTCGCCGCCCGCCTCGACGCGGCACACGGCGTACGGGTGACCGGCCGCCGCCCCCGCGACCGACGGGGCTTCGTCACCCCCTTCACCCTGGGCGGCATCGCCGTCGGCCGCGGCTTCACCGGGTCGGTGCAGGTCGCCGAGGTCGAGGTCGACACCCGGCTCGGCCGGATCCGCCCGCTCAGCGTCTGGAGCGGCATCGCCGCCGGACGCATCCACGAGGACCGGCTGGCCCGCGGCCAGTGCGAGGGGGCCGTCGTCCAGGGCATCGGCTACGCACTCTTCGAGGAACGCCGCGCCGACCCCGTCACCGGCCGGGTGCTGACCGAGAACCTGGAGGACTACCGCATCCCGGGCATCGGCGACACCCCCGAGATCACCGTCCACTTCCACCAGGAGGGCTTCGAGCACGTCCCCGGCGGCGGAGTAGGACTCGGCGAGATCGCCACCCTGCCCACCGCGGCGTGCCTGGCCAACGCCGTCCACGACGCCACCGGCTGGCGCCCGTACGACATGCCCATCCGCCCCGACCGGCTCCTGGAAGGACTGCGTACGTGAGCACCGAGCCCGACCTCACCGATCTCTCGGCCGCCGTACGCGCCCGCGGCGGCGAACTGCGCGCCGGTGGCACCGACACCGGCGCCCGGCAGCGCAGCGGCGTGTCCACCGGACCGTTCACCGACCTCGACGGCAGCGCCGACCTGCACGGCAGCAGGCCGCTGCCCGGCGGTGGGCTGCGGATCGGCGCCCTGACCACCCTCGCCGCGCTGGCCGCCGATCCACGGGTACGGGCGGGCTGGCCGGCCCTCGCCGTGTCCGCCGGAAGCGCGGCCACCCCGCAGATCCGCGCCGCCGGCACCCTCGGCGGCAACCTGCTCCAGCGCAACCGCTGCTGGTACTACCGCAACCCGCACGTCAGCTGCCTGCAGAAGGGCGGAGCCGGCTGCCCCGCGCGGGAGGGCGACCACCACTTCGGCGTGGTCGGCGGAGGCGGCCCCTGCATCGCCCCGCACCCGTCCACCCTGGCGATGGCCCTGCTCACCTACGACGCCGAGGCCGAGATCCACGGCGAATCGCCGCGCCCCGTGGCCGACTTGTACGGCGACGGGGACCGGCTCCACCATGCCGACCACCTGCTGGCGCCCGACCGGATCCTCACCGCGGTCCGGCTGCCCGCACCGCTGCCCGGCGAACGCGCCGCCTACCACCGGGCCACCAGCCGGGCCCACGCCGAGTGGCCCCTGGTCGAGGCCACGGCCCGGCTCTCGCTCGACGGGGCCACCGTCACGCACGCCGCCGTGGCCGCGGGAGGCGTGGCGCGCGTCCCGCTGCGGCTGCCCGAGGTGGAGGCGGAGCTGATCGGCCGCGAGGCCACCCCCGGGACCCTGGCCGCGGCCGCCGCGACCGTACTGGACCGCTGCCGGCCGCTGCCGCAGACCGGCTACAAGACCACGCTGTTCCGCGACACCGTCCTGGACGTCCTCGAACGGGCGGCCGGGACGGCCGCCGCCGGACCGGCGCGCTGACCACATCCCACCCGCCCCGGCCGGGCGCTGATTTCTTAGCAACAGAGGCCAACTATTGGTCCGTTCACCGCCGGGCGGACTACAAAGGTCGAGACCGAACCGAAACCGAAACCGGCGATGGGGACCACGTCACCCGCCGGTGATCGGAAAGATGTCGAAGGCGGTGGATGCGCGTGCGTGAGTACAGCGAGGTCGAACCGATTCCGTACAGATTACTGACGAGGAGTCCGGGTCCCGGCTCCTCCACCTGATGCAGGCGGCCATGCTGAAACCCGTGTCGTTTTCCTCGGCGTACGCATCGGTGGACGAGTATCGGCTCCTGACGTCGGCCATCCGGTCGAGAGCGGCAGATGCTCACGGTCTTTTCAGCATGGCCGGCCCGGGGGGAGCGGAGGAAACCCACCTCCCCCTCCGCATTCAACTGCGAGGCCTGTTCATCGAGCTCTACATCGAGCTCCGCCCGCACGCCGCGGGCCCCCGCATCACCGGATTCCGCAACACCTTCGAGAACGGGCAGGCGCCGCCCGAGGCCTACGTCCGCCACGTGCGGGACGCGGCCCCGCCACCCGGCATCCGCCGCACCCAGGAACTGCCGTTCGGCGGCCGGCGCCGCGACCTGGAGACGGCCGCGGGCGTGCGGAGTCCGGAAATTGCGCTGGGACGCCGCCCGCTGGGCGACGCGGTCATGCGGCTGCACCGGAACCGTGACCCGAAATCCACCGCGCACGGAATGCTCGTGCTCTCGGTGATGCTCTGCGACGCCGCCCGATTCCCCGCCCTGGCCGATGCCATGTCACGCATCTGGATGACCGGGGGAAGGCTGCCGGACGCTGTGGGCGCCGGAAAATCCTCAGAATCTCCAAACAGACACCAATCCAAAGGCGTTGGGGCGCCGAAGAAGGAACGAGGCCCTCTCCGGGGGCTCGTTTCGACCCCGTACGATCTGCGATTCCCTTCCCGGGGATCAACGGAACAGGAGCGAATGTGATAGTCAAGCGTGCCGGTCGCAACGTGGTTCTCGCCGCCGTACCCGCCGCCGTGTTCCTGACCCTCGGTCTTTCCGGACCAGCTCTCGCGGAGGGCGCCAAGGCGTACCAGATCGACCTGGCGCAGCTGAACGACTCGGGCTCCCGCGGCACGGTCATGCTCAGCCTCAAGGGGAACCAGCTGACCGTGCAGATCGAGGCGGAGGGCATGGTGCCCGGATCGCCGTCGGCGCAGCACCTGCACGGCTCGACGAAGGGACACGACTTCAAGTGCCCGGACGCGACCGACGACACCAACCGCGACGGAGTCCTCAGCAACACCGAGGCCACCCACGACTACGGTGACATCAACATCTCGCTCACCACGGCGGGCGACACCAAGGCCACCAGTGGTCTCGCCGTGGACCGCATGCCCGTCGCCGACAAGAAGGGCAAGATCTCCTACAAGCGGACCATCACCGTCGGCCAGGACGTCGTCGACCACATCAAGGACCTGCACGTCGTCCAGCACGGCATCGACCGCAACAAGAACGGCAAGTACGACTTCGAAGGCGCCGGCAAGAGCGAACTCGACCCCAAGCTGCCCCAGGAGGCCACGGCCCCGACCAACTGCGGAGAGGTCAAGGGCGCGGCCGTGGGATCCATCCCGGTCGGAGCCATCGAGACCGGCGGCGGCTCCCTCGAGAACGCCTCCGTACAGGTGACGATGCGCGACGGCGTGGCGATCACCGTGCTCGCCGTCGCGGCCGGCGCGGTCGCCCTCACGCGCAAGCGGGCCTCCGCCGTCCCCGTCCGCCAGAACAACACCGGGGGCGGCGCGTGACACGGACACCCGCACCCGTCACGGCCACCCCGTCCGCCGGGACCCCCCGCCGCACCGCACGCCGCACCGTACGCCCGGTGGCCGCCGCGGCCCTCGCCGCGCTGCTCCTCGCCGGCTGCGCGGGCCAGGACGCGGCGAAGCCCGCCGCCCCACCGGGGCAGGCCGGGCAGGCCGGGGCGGGCGCCGCCGCCCCCGCCGGGCAGCCCGCCGGCGGCGACCCCGCGGCCCCCGCGGACGGAACGCAGAGCGGTACGGCAGGGAGCACCGGTGGTACCGGCGCCGGAGCGGGCCGGGCCGAACAGGCCCTCGCCCGGTCGGAGCCGCAGAAGATCACCATCCCGTCCCTGAACCTGACCAGCACGCTGGAGACGCTGCGGCAGAACGCCGACGGCACCATGCAGACCCCGAAGGACCCCGCGCTCGCGGGCTGGTACGAGCCGGGACCGACGCCCGGCTCCCAGGGACCGGCCGTGATCGCAGGACACGTCACGTGGAACGGAGCATCCGCGGTGTTCGAGAAGCTCAAGACGATGAAGGGCGGTGACACCATCAAGGTGACCCGCAAGGACGGCAAGACGGTCACCTTCACGGTGGACCGGGTCAGCGAGTACCCGAAGGCGCAATTCCCCACACTGGAGGTCTACAAGAACCTCGACCACGCGGGCCTGCGCCTGGTGACCTGCGGCGGCGACTTCGACCCCAAGAAGCACTAC
This sequence comes from Streptomyces sp. WAC03905, assembly GCF_057371075.1. Classification (NCBI taxonomy): domain Bacteria; kingdom Bacillati; phylum Actinomycetota; class Actinomycetes; order Kitasatosporales; family Streptomycetaceae; genus Streptomyces; species Streptomyces sp. WAC03905. The sequence goes on along the minus strand of NZ_JBXYDZ010000003.1, from coordinate 35,657 downwards.
TACGACAGCAACGTGGTGGTCTTCGCCCGCATGACGGGCGCCGCGTAGCAGCGCGCCGCGCAGCGTCGCCGGGCGGGCGACGCCGAGAGACGTCCGTCGGCCGCACACCCCCCACTGCGGCCGGCGGACCCCGTTCGGGGACGGACCGGGACGCACGTTTCATCCGCCGGATCGTGAGCAGGCGAGCCATCGTCATCACCATCCCACGGAAGGAGCAAGCAATGTCCGACGTGTCGCGACTCCCGGGCCTGGCCGAGCACCACTGGGCGTGGCAGGCGGAAGCGGCCTGCCGGGGCCTGGGTTCGCGCAAGTTCTTCCACCCGGCGGGGGAGCGCGGTGACGACCGCGCCGCCCGCGACCGGGCGGCCAAGGAGATATGCGCCGGCTGCCCGGTGCGGGCCGAGTGCCTGCGGCACGCGCTGAACACCGGGGAGGCGTACGGAGTGTGGGGCGGGCTCACCACGGAGGAACGCCGCGCCCACGCGGCCCGCAGCACCGTGGGCGCGGTGGCCTGACGGCGGACCTCAGGGAAGGCCGGCGCTCAGGGGCAGGCGTGCGCCGGCGCGCACGGAGTTGATCACCGCCTCGTGCAGGGAGCGGCTCGCCTCCTCACTGGGGCACGGGACGGGGCTCCCCGCGAGCGGGAGCCAGTCGGACGCCCCGCTGTACTGCACCGTGACGTACGCCAGGTGTTCGATCTCGGTCCACGTGGTGTGGATGTCGAGCTCACCGGTGAGGACGGGGCCCGACTCGCCGGTCATGACTCCGTCCCGGCCGGCGAAGATCCCGCAGGTGGTCCACGATGCCCAGCTCATCCGGCCTCCTCGCCGCACTGCGGACTGCACGCAGCGCACTGAACGCTGCCTCGTCGTCCTGCCAGTGTGAACGCCCCGGGCCTTCCGCGCCCTGCGGAGCGGGATGTTTCGCCGCGGCGGCGACCGAACCCGCAGGTAAACCGGGTGCGAGGGCCCTGACGGGGCACGTAGTGTCGGCCCGCCCCCCGCTGGGGGCGACGGCCAGAACGCGACTCCGGACGGACCCGACGGGTATGCACCTTCTTCCCTTTTCCGCAGCTCACGCCGCCCTGGTGGCCGACTGGCCCACCTCGGCCGACGAGGTCGCCCAGTGGTGCGGCCGCCAGGACTTCCCCCTGCCCGCACAGACGGTCACCGACTGGCAGCGCGACACCGACGTCCAGGCCCACGTCCTCGTCGACGGCGAGCAGGTCCTCGGTTACGGAGAGCTGTGGTTCGACGCCGACGAGGACGAGGTCGAGCTGGCCCGGCTCATCGTGGCGCCCGACGCCCGGGGCGAGGGCCGCGGCCGGATACTGGTACGGGAGCTGCTGGCCCGCGCCGTCGCGGCGGGCCACGCCGACGTCTTCCTGCGCGTGCACCCGGACAACGCGAGGGCCTTGCGCTGCTACCGCGGCGCCGGCTTCGCGCCCGTGGACCCGGCCCTCGCACAGGTCTGGAACGAACCGCAGCCGGTCGCCTACGTATGGCTCCAGGCGTCACCTGACGACCAGACGACGTCTCCGTGACCACGCGCCTGCCAGCGGGCGAGCGGACGGCGTCCCTCACCGCAGAGCACCGGCACCGCGTCGCGAACGGCTCCCGCTGACGACGCGCCGGACGCACGGCGGAGCGCCGGTGGGAGAGCGCCGGTGGCCGAGCGCCGCACGGACCGCGCACGCGCTGCTCCGCTGGGCGGTCGCCCTTTCGGCGGACCTGCCCGCGGCCACGGGGTCACCACCGCCCCGGCGGGGGACGGATGTCGTCGCCGTGCACGACCGCGGGCCACTGCCTCCAGGGAGACTTCGATGAGCTGCATCAACCGACGCGACCTCGCGCTACTGGCGCTCCGGGCCGGAACCGGAGCGGTGCTCATGGCGCACGGCACCCAGAAACTCTTCGGGTGGTTCGGCGGCGCCGGCCTCGACAAGACGGCGGCCGCGATGGAACACATGGGCTACACCCCCGGCCGGCGGAGCGCCCTGGCCGCGGGACTCGGCGAGACCGGGGGAGGGGCGTTGCTCGTCCTGGGCCTGGCCACCCCGGCGGCGGGCGCCGCGGCCGCCGGAGCCATGGCCGGCGCCGTGGCCGTCCACGCCCCCGCCGGCTTCTTCGCCCAGGGCGGCGGGTTCGAGTACCCGGCCTTCCTCGGATTCACCGCCGCCGCCATCGGCCTCGCCGGGGCCGGCCGCTACTCGCTGGACCACGCCACCGGCCACACCTTCGACCAGCGGTGGACGCTCGCCCTGGCCTTCGCCGCCAGTGCCGCTGCGGCGGCAGCCGTCGTCGCGAAGCGCGCACAGGGCCGGGCGGACGACGACCAGCATGAGGAGTGAACGACCGTCGTCGCCCGGCCGGCGGACGACCGGGCGCACACCCCCCATCGCCCGGAGGAGCCGCAGATGACCGGTAGGACGATGTTGGACCTCGGAGCACAGACCCGGGCCGTGGCCCGTATCGCGGCAGGCGTCCCGGACGCCCGCCTGGACGACCCGACGCCCTGCCCCGACTACACGGTCCGGGTCCTCCTCGTCCACCTGACCGGCCTGGCCGTCGCCTTCCGCGACGCCGCACGCAAGGACCTGGGCCCCACCACGGACACCGCCCCGGACCCGGAAGCGACCCCGCTGCCCGCCGACTGGCGCGAGGAACTGCCCAGGGTCCTCGACGAACTGGCCGGGGCCTGGCGGGACCCGGCCGCCTGGACGGGCATGACCCGCGCGGGCAGCGTCGACCTGCCCGGCGACGTCGCGGGAGCCGTCGCCGTCGACGAACTGGTCGTCCACGGCTGGGACCTGGCCCGGGCCACCGGCCAGGAGTACGCACCCGACCAGCCCGCGCTCCGCGCCGCGTACGACTTCCTGCTGGCCGCCGCCGAGGACGAGACCCGCGGCGGCGGCATCTTCGGCCCGATCGTGCCCGTACCGGACGACGCCCCGCTCCTGGACCGCGCCATCGGGCTGAGCGGACGCGACCCGGCCTGGACCCCGCCCGCGTCCCCGTGACGCGGGCCGGCGGCCGCCGCGTGCCGTGCACGGGTACGCCCGCCCTGCGGGGGTACGTTCCGCCGCATGCGAACCCATGATCTCGTGATCGTCGGGGCGGGCTCCGGCAACGCCGTCGTCGACGAGCGCTTCTCGCACCTGGACGTGGCCGTCATCGACGAGGGGCCGTTCGGCGGCACCTGCCTCAACCGCGGGTGCATCCCCAGCAAGATGCTCGTGCACGTCGCGGACCTCGCCGACACGGTCCGCGACGCCGACCGGTTCGGCGTGCAGGCCCGGCCGGGCCGGGTGGACTGGCCCGCCGTCCGAGAACGGGTCTTCGGACGACTGGACCGGGAAGCCGCCGAGGGGGAGCAGGGACGCCGCAGCTCCCCGAACATCGACGTCTACAAAGGGCGCGCCCGCTTCACCGCAGACCGGACCCTGACCGTCGGCACGGGCGCCGACAGCGTCACGGTGCGCGGTGAGCAGATCGTCGTGGCCGTCGGCAGCCGCCCGGCCGTACCGCCGCCCGTCCGGGACAGCGGACTGCCCTACGAAACCTCCGACACGGTGATGCGACTGGACCGCCCACCGCGGCACCTCGCGGTGCTCGGCGGCGGCTACATCGCCGCCGAACTCGCCCACGTCCTGCACGCGGCGGGCAGCCGCATCACGATCGTCGAGCAGGAGGACACGCTGCTCTCCGCCCAGGACGAGACGGTCGCCGCCGCGTACACCGCCCTCGCCGCGGAGCGCTACGACGTGCGCACGGGCACGGCGCTCACCGGCGTCGAGGGCGAACCGGGACGGCTGCGCCTGATCCTCGACGACGGCCCGGCCGTCGAGGCGGACACCCTGCTCGTGGCGGTCGGACGCACCCCGAACAGCGACCGGATCGACGCCGGCCGGGCCGGGATCGACCTGCACGACGACGGCCGGATCGTCGTGGACGCCACCCAGCGAACCAGCGCGGACGGGGTGTTCGCCCTCGGAGACGTGTGCACGCCCTTCCCCCTCAAGCACGTGGCGAACCGCGAGGCCCAGGTCGTCGCGCACAACCTGCTCCACCCCGGTACCCCCGTCGAAACCTCTCACGAGGCCGTCCCCGCAGCGGTGTTCACCCGCCCCCAGATCGCACAGGTCGGCAGGACCGAGCAGCAGTGCCGGCAGGAAGGACTCGACTACGCCGTCTCCGTACGCCGCTTCGCCGACACCGCCTACGGATGGGCCCTGGAGGACACCACGGGCTTCTGCAAGGTACTGGCGGACCGCCGCACCGGGCTGCTGCTCGGCGCCCACGTCCTGGGCCCGCAGGCCGCGAGCCTCATCCAGCCGCTGGTGGTCGCCATGAGCCTCGGCATCAAGGCCGCCGACCTCGCCCGTACCCCCCTGTGGATCCACCCCGCGCCCACCGAGGTGGTCTCCAACGCCCTCCGCGACCTCGACCTCGGCGAACCCGAGGAGTAGGAGCGGCGACACTCCCGGGCGTCGAAACCGCGACACCGGCTCCGTCCCTGGGATACCCCTACCGGGACACGCACTGCGAGACGCAGAAGGAGCACCCCGTGACGATCCAGCGGATGGACAACGTGGCCGTCGTCGTCGACGACCTGGAGGCCGCCATCGCCTTCTTCACCGACCTCGGCATGGAACTGGAAGGCGAGGCGGAGATCGAAGGGGTCTGGGCGGACCGGACGGTCGGCCTCGACGGGGTCCGCAGCGCCATCGCGATGATGCGCACCCCCGACGGCCACGGCAAACTGGAGCTGACCAAGTTCCACACCCCGGCCGCGATCACCACCGGCCCGCTCGCCCCGCCCCCCAACACCCTGGGCCTGCACCGCGTCATGTTCGCGGTCGACGACATCGACGACACCATCGCCCGCCTGCGCCCCCACGGCGCGGAACTCCTCGGAGAGGTGGCGCAGTACGAGGACGTCTACCGCCTCTGCAACCTCCGCGGCCCGGCGGGCATCATCGTCGCCCTGGCCGAACGCATCGGCTAGCGCACGTCCCGCACGGAGAGTGGCTTCCGCGAGTTCGGACGGCTTGCCGGCACCGTTCGCCGAGTTCCCTGCTGCCCTCCACGACGAACGGTCTCAGCGGTCGGCGTCGACGGAGTCCGGCGCCTTCTGGATCGGATGCACGACGACCTGCTGCTTTTCCGCCGTCCACTCGGCCTCCCGGCCGAGTTCCACCGCGGCGGCGACGAGCCGATCCGCATCGAGGCGGCGAGAGCCGTCATCGGCCGGGTCCTCCTCCATCACCGCCTCGGTGACGGGAACGGACACGTAGGCCTCCTCCACCGTCGTGCGCTGCAAACGAACCTAGATCGAGTAACTCGCCATGGTCTCCCCCTGCATGATCGCTACGGATTGCCGGCCGGCAGAGGCAAACTACCGGCCGGGTCATGCCGTCGGCCACGACAGCGATGCCTCCAGCGGACGGCCGTCGCACGGTGCCCGCGCGTCAGCGGGCGGTGGTCGACCCGTTCCGGGCCGGTGACCAGCTGCCGCCGCTGACCGTGTACACGGTCAGCCGGCGGTTGACGGTGTCACCGTTCGCGTCGAAGGCGACCCGCCCCGTGACACCGTCGAACGCCAGTCCCGCCACCGCCTGCGGCAGCTTCGCCCGGGCATCGTCGGGGACGGTGCCGCCGTTGGCCGCCGCCACGGCCTTCACCGCCTCGATGAGCGACCACGTAGCGTCGTACGCGTAGGGGCCGTACCAGCCGGCCGCCTCCGGGTAGCCCGCCTTCTGGTACCGGGCGAGGAAGTCCCGCCCCGCGGCCGATTCCTCGGCCGGTCCGCCGATGCTGGTCGCGAGGTCCCCCTCGGCCTTCGGGTTCGACGCGGGGTACTGCTGGTCGAAGATGCCGTCGCCGCCCATCAGGGGGACGTTCACCCCGGCCTGCTTGAGCTGCTGCGAGATCGGCGCTGCGGTGTCGTAGTAGCCGCCGAAGTACACGGCGTCGGCTCCGGACGACTTCACCCTCAGGGCGAGCCCCTCGAAGGCCCGTTCCGCGGGATCGACCTGCTCGGTACCGACGACGGTCCCGCCGAGCTTCGTGAACTCGGCCGCGAAACGGGAGCTGAGCGCCGTGCCGTGGGCGCCCGCGTCGTCCACCACGTACAGCTTGGTCTTCTTCGCCTCGCCGTGCAGGTAGCGGGCGGCGTACGGCCCCTGGTCCACGTCCGTGGCGACGGTGCGGAAGTAGGTGGAGTACGGGCGCGACGTGCTGCCCGCGGCCCAGCCGGTCCCGAGGCTCAGCACGGGATCGGTGTTGCCCGGCGAGACGACGGCCATGTCCGCCTGCGCGAGCGGTGGCACCAAGGTCTTGGCGACACCGGAGTTGAGGGGCCCGACGACCCCCAGGACCTTCTCGTCGGACACGAACCGGGCGGCGTTCGAGGCACCCTTGGCCGGATCGGCCGCGTCGTCCAGCGCCTTGATCTCGAAGGTCACGCCGGGGACGTGCCCGGATGCGTTGGCGGTCCTGGCGGCCAGGTCGGCGGCGTTCTTGATGCCGACGCCCATCGAGGACATCCCGCCGCTGAGCGGTGCGTCCACGCCGATCACCACCGTGACGGAGGAGGCGGGCGCACCGCCGCCGGACGCCTTGCCACCGCCGCCGGTGTCATCGCCCTGGGTGAGGGTCCAGGTCAGGACGGAGCCCGTGGCGAGGGTGGCCAGCACCGCGCCCAGGACCACCGAGCGGCGGCTGATGCCACGACCACGGCCGGGGGCCGTTCCCCGCGTCCCGTGTACGACCGGGGGCTCGGCGGGGGCCTCCGGCACGGGCCGCCGGGTCGGCCGGTCCGGTACCGGGCGCGGCGGCGTGCCGGCACCACCGGGCCCGGAGTCGAGGACCGTGGGCGTGGGTGCGGGCGTAGGTGCGGGCGTCGACGGCGTCGTCGACGGAGCCCGGTCCGGTACGCGCTCCGGCGCCTGCTCCGGCTCCGGGTCCTTCACCGTCACCGGCTCCGGCTCCGGCTCCGATGCCTGTTCGCCCGCCGGAACCGACGGCGTCCTCGGGTCGGGCGGGGGCGTGCGACCGGAATCGGGTCCGGCATCCGGTCCTGTATTCGGCCCGCGCTCCTGCCCGGTGGGCGCGTCCGGCAGGGCCGGGGAGGAGGACCGCAGCACCGACGCCAGCATGTCGGCCGCTTCCGCGGCCTCCACGCGCTGTTCCGGGTCCTTGGTCAGCAGCGCGTCCAGCACGGATGCCAACGGGCCGGCGTGGACCGGCTGCCGGTGCGGGCGCGTGAACACGGCCACGGCCAGGGCGTGCAGACCCTCCGCGTCGAACGGCGGCCGCCCTTCGACGGCGTGGTAGAGGGTGGCACCGAGCGCCCACAGGTCGTTCGCAGGGGTCGGACGCTTGCCCTCCAACTGCTCCGGCGACATGTACTGGGGCGTGCCGATGACGGTGCCGCTGTGGCTGAGCCTGGTCGTGGCGTCCGCGAGGTGGGCGATGCCGAAGTCCGTGAGGACGACACGGTCCTTGGTCAGGAGCACGTTGTCCGGCTTGAGGTCGCGGTGGACGATCCGCGCCGCGTGCGCCTCGGCCAGCGCGTCGAGCAGGGCGGCGCCGATCTCCGCCACCCGCTGGACGGGCAGCCGGCCCCGGGCGCGGATGGCGGCGGCCAGCGACTGCCCGCGGACCAACTCCATGACGATGACGGGGGCGCCGTCGTGCTCGACGACGTCGTGGATGGTGATGATGCCGGGGTGGCTGAGCGTGACCGCCGCCCGGGCCTCGCCGATGAACCGCCGCAGCAGCGCGGCACGGTCGTCGTCGTCCAGCCCTGGCGGAAAGAGGATCTCCTTCACGGCGACCTCGCGCCCGAAGAGGTGCTGGTCGACGCCACGCCACACCCGGCCCATACCGCCCTGGCCGATGCGTTCGACCAGCTGGTACCGGCCGGCGATGAGTGCGGGATTCTGCTCGGTCACGCGCACACTCTAGATCCTGTTGAGCCGATCAGGTGACGGAAGTCTGGCTTGATCGGGCCGACGGCGAGGGAGGTGCGACGAGCCCCCCGGGGGATGCGGCCGAACTCCCTTCGCACGGACCGTGATCGCCCGTTCCCCGTACGTCTGCGCGTGGCGCCGGTGGCCCGGCGCGCGCTCCGGAGCCGCCGGGTCGGATTTCGCGTGTTGGTGTGCTGTTCTCCGGGTTTGGTGCGGATGGGGAGGGCGATGTGGATAGCGTCGGCCCCATGGGTTTCGGTGGTGTGGGCGACGGCGGCGGCCGGGGGCGGGCCTCGCGCGGGCACGTGCTGTTGGTGGCGGCGGATGCAGCGGTACGGCGCGGTGGGGTGCTGCTGTCGCCCGGCGCGAACGTCGCCGCGCTCGCGATGGTCCCGGCGGACGAGCTGCTGGGGTGCGAGGTGCCGGCGGACACGGTGTGTCTGGAGGGGGTACGCGACCCCAACACGGTGCTGGCGCGGTTGCAGGTGGCGGTGGCGGCCACGGGCCCGTTGTTCGTGTACGTCTCGGGGCGGTTGACGGCGGACCGCCGGGGCCGGCGGCTGTACGTGGCACTGGCCGGGACGACGGCCGGCAGCGTCCGGTACACGTCGCTCGCGTGGGAGTGGCTGGTGGGGGAGTTGCGTTCGCGTTCGGGCGGTGCGGGCGCGGGTGCTGGTGCAGGCGTCGGGGGGACCACGGTGGTGCTCGACCTGGTGGCGGACAGGGAGGCGTGGCCCCTCCTGGGGGAACCGGAGTCGTTGCCGGGTCTCGCGGAACTCGCGGGCGTGGAGCTCTTCGGGGTCGTGCGCGGGCCGGACGTGCCGGCAGGGGGCGGGGGCGTCAGCGGGTACACCCGGCAGTGGATCGAGCAGCTCCGGCGTGCTCCGGCCCGGCCGTCCGACGTGGAAGTACACGTGCTGGCGGCGGGCTCGGCCGGGCTGCCGCCCGGCACGCTGGTCGTCCCGTCGGCGCGGGAGCTGCAACTGCGCTCCGCGCAGCCTCCTGCCCAGGTAGCCCAGGTAGCCCAGGTAGCCCACGCAGCCCCGGACACCGGACGCCCGCGCTGCGAGTCCACGCCCGAGCCGGTCGCCGAGGACGACCCACGGGCACGCCTGCACGCGTTGGCGGTGGAGGGCCGGCACGGCGAGGCGGACGCACTGGCGAGGGCGTGGGAGCGGGACGTGGCGGCGCGGTGGGGCGGGGCGTCCCTGGAAGCGGTGCGGTGTACGGAGATCCGCGCGGACCTGGCGCGGATGGCGGGTGACTACGTACGCGCGACCCGGTTGTGGGTGCACGCGGGGCGGGCGCGGCTGGAACGGCAGGGTGCGAGTGCGGCCGAGGTGCGGGACGCGGCAGCCGGGGCCCTGTACTGCTGGACCCAGGTGAAGAACCGGGCCGGGGCGCTGGAGGCGGGACCCGACCTGGTGGATCTGCTCCGGGTGCTGCCGCTGCCCGACCCCGGCCATCTGGAGCTGGCGGAACGCCGCCTGGAGGCGCTGCGCGCCCCGGACCGCTCCGGCGCCCTTCCGGCGCCCTGAACCCCTGCTCGCCCCCGCGGGACACTCCCGCCCGGGGCGGCAGTGTCGGTGTAGCGGTCGTACCGGCCGTTCCTCCGGGCGGAGCCGGCGCGCACCGGTCCGGGGAGTGCCTGGGGCGGGGGCAGGTGTGCATTGCATACTGCTGAACATGAGGTATTCGCCGGTCGCCCGCATCCACCTGATGATCACCTTCGTGCTGGTGATGTGCGGGGTGGCCGGAGGGGCCTGTTTCGGGTGGCTGCTCGGCGGGCGGGTGACCGGAGTGCTGGCAGCCGTGGCGGCCGGTCTGGGGGCCGGGATCGGCGCGTTCCTCTCGCGCGGACACGTGGCCGACTTCCTCCGCCCGGCACCGGTGGCCACCGTGCGTCCCGCCCCGGTGCCCGGCCCCGATGTGGTGGGAGGGTACGCCGAGGGCGTCGCCGACGCGGTACTGGTGAGCGTCGCGACCTACCAGGCGGCCGCCTTCCCGCTGACCGGCTTCGGGGTCACCGAGGAGGAACGGGACGCACGCCGCGGCGTCGCCTACCGCGTGTGCGCCCACGAGGGCCTGCCGCAGTCGGTCCGGGTGTCCGCGGCCGCCGCGCTGGAGGCCGTCGACCAGGGCGTGGACGCCGGCCGTGCGCATGCCGCGATGAAGGCGCTGTCACTGGCCGTCTACGACCACCGCAGCACCCGCTGACACCCCCTAGGGTGGCCTCACCAGGCGACCCGTATCGGGCGGGACGGCAACAGGCGTTGTGGGCGGGTGGTGTTGGTGGAGGCTTTGCGGCCCGGTGATCCGCCGGAGATCGGTGGCTATCGGCTCCTCGCGCGTCTGGGCGAGGGCGGGATGGGCGAGGTGTTCCTGGCCCGCACCGCTTCCGGCCGGCCGCTCGCGCTCAAGACAGTGCACCGTGACCTGAGCCTCCAGGCGGACTTCGCCGAGCGCTTCGACCGGGAGATACGTACCAGCGACCGCGTCCGGGGGTCATGGACCGTGTCGGTGGTCGACTTCAGCCCGCCCGGCGCCGCGCCGCAGTGGCTGGCGACAGAGTACGTCGCCGCGCCGTCCCTGGCCGACTGGATCCACCGGCACGGGCCGCTGCCGCGCCCCGCCCTGTACTGCCTGGCACGGGAACTGTCCGCGGCCCTGGTCACGGTCGACACGGCCGGGGTCGTCCACCGGGACATCAAGCCCGCCAACGTGCTGCTGGGCCGAGAGCGTCCCTTCCTCATCGATTTCGGTATCGCCCGCGCCACCCGCGACGCCCGCTACACGCAGACCGGTACGGTGATCGGCACCCCCGGCTACCTCGCCCCGGAACAGGCCACGGGCGCCGACGTCTCGGCCGCCGCCGACGTGTTCTCGCTCGCGGCGGTCCTCGTGTACGCGGCCACCGGCCACGGTCCCTTCCTGGCCGAGGGGGAGGAGCTGCAGCTCCCGGCGCTCCTGTACCGGATCGTCCACGACGAGCCGCGCCTGACCGGCCTTCCGGGGGACCTTCTCCCGCTGGTGGGGGACTGCCTGGCCAAGGACCCGTCGCAGCGGCCCACCGCCCGGGAACTCCACCGGCGCCTCACCGCCCTCGCCGATGCCGCCGGACCGGGCGCGGGGGAGTGGGAGGGCGTGGTGCCGCCGGCGCTGGGCGAGGACATCGCCCGCCGCGAGAGCGAACTGTCCCGATTCCTCGCCCCGCCGCCTCCGCCGCCACCCGTACCTGCGGGTCCCCCGTACGTGCCGCCGGTTCCCACGGCGCCCACGGCTCCGGCAGCGGGCACCGGTGGGCCCGCGCCCGGCCGGGGCCGCGTCCTCGCCCTGGCGGGAGCGGCCGTCGTGGTGGCCGTACTGGCGGCGTTCCCGGTACGGCTCCTCATGGACGGTGATCGCGACGGCGACGGCGGCCGTGACGGGGCCGGCAGCAGGTCCTCCTCGCCCGCCCCGACGCCGACCGCGTCCGCCCCGGGCCAGACACCGGGACGGGCCGTCCTGCCCGCCGCCTGGGTGGGGACCTGGTCGGGCACCGGGCCCGGTACCCCGGACGCGGACGGGATCACCCGGGCCAGGACGGGCGCGTTCTCCGTGACGGTCACCCTGAACGGCGGGGCGGTGGGCGAGCTCGTCGGCCGGCAGGTCAGTGACGTCAAGGAGCTCTCCACCGGGCGCAACCTGGGCTGCACCGAGGCCCTGGAGCTGCGGCAGCTCCGCCAGGACTCCGCCGTCTTCGCGGCGGTGACCAGCCACCCCACCGACCGTTCGGCCACCTTCGAGTGCCCCCGGGGCAACCTCTACGTGCTCACCATGACGCAGCCCGACCGGCTCACCCTGGAGTCCGAAGGAGCCCAGTCGGCCGGCGCACCGGACGCCCTCAGCCGCCACGGCTGACCCGCGCCGGTCCCGGCCGGAGTGTGGGCGCGGGCGGGTGGCGTCACGCTGGAGGTGGAAGTCGTCTCTGCGGTGGAGAGGAGCGTCATGGTCCGCATAGTGAAGGGGTTCGCGGCCCGCCGCCGGGCCGGTACGGCCTGGAGCGCGACACTCGTGACAGCGGCTCTGCTGGCCACGGCCGCCCCGGCCTCCGCCGTGGCCGCCCCCGCGGCGGCGCCGGCGCCCCCGTGCCGCGGCGGTCAGCTGGCGGCGGGCGGCGCCGAGCGCGTGGGGGCGGACGCGTTCCGGATCACCGTCGTGAACGAGGGGCCCGGCCCGTGCGTGCTGCGCGGCCACCCCACCATCGCCGTGGCCGGCCAGGGCGCGCCCTCCCGCGCCACGTCGCTCACCGTGATCCGCCAGGGTCCCGCGCGCCCGGTGCAGCTGGCGGTCGGCGCCGCGGCCCAGACCCGCATCTCGTTCGTACCCGTCCTCGGCGAGGCGGACGGCTACTGTGCCTCCGGCGCCGAGCCCTTCGCGGCGCCGTCCATGGTGATCGGCGCCGCGGGTGCACGTCTGCAGCTGGCGCCCGACGACGGCGGCAACTTCGCCCTCTGCGGCACGACGGTCCGCGCCTCGGCCTTCCGCCCGGCTTCCTGACAGGTGAGCCCGCTCAGAGTCCGAGGGCGATGGCGACGCGGGTCATCTCGGCGGTGGTGTTGACGTTGAGCTTGACGCGGATGCGGCGCAGGTAGGCGTCGACGGTGTGCTTGGAGAGGCCCATGTGGCGGGCGGTCTGCAGGTAGGTGCGTCCGGCGGCGATGTGACGGAGGGCTTCCTGTTCACGGGGGGCGAGTTCGGCTGCGGGGACCGTGGCGGGGGCGGTGAGTGTGGCGGTCATGGGATTTCCTTTGCCGGGGTGGCTCGGTCATCGCTGCTCGCGTCCTCGGAAGCAGTCGGGACACCCGATCGAATGTCCCTTTTGTCCTGTCGTTAGAGCGTGGCTGCCGCACTTCACGCCCCTGTCCGCCGTCTGTCACAGCCGTGTGACAGCCCCCGCCCCTGCCGGCGGCCACCGTGATCCGGCCATGCGTGCTCGCGACCGGCGGGCGCCCAGGCCCTGCGCCGCCGGAACGTGCGCCCGCGCCCAACGCCCACCCCGCGAGGCCGCGGCTTCCCCCAGAGCGGCGGCGTCCGTGCGGACCTTCCCGGCCGCGCAAGGCGCCACCGCCATCGGCACGGAGGCGTTCGCCGGGCACGTGGTGGACCGCGTGGACCGCCGACGGCTCATGATCGTCTGCGACGTGGCGCGGGCCGCCCTGCTCGGCGCGGTCCCGCTCGTCTGGTGGCTCGCAAGGCCGCAGATCTGGCTGCTTCAGGTGCTGACCGCGTCGGTCGCCGTACTGAAGACGCTGTTCGACGTCGCCTACGTAACGGCCATCCCCAACCTGGTGCGTACGCATGACCTCACCGGCGCCAACGGGCGGCTGATGGGCACCTTCGCCCTCGGGAGCCTGCTCGGCCCCGTCGTGGCCGGCTTCCTGACGGCCGGAGTGGGCGCCGCCTGGGCACTGGCCCTGGACGGGGCCACGTTGCTGCTGACCCCGCTGCGCGGCCGCCGCGCGGACGCCGTGGCCGCCGTTGACCCGGAACCGGAGCTGTTCCTCCGCAGTGATGGGAGTGAGCGGAGCGCGAAGGGGCACCTGAGAGGCGCGCCGTGCCGCCGATCCGAGAGGCCCTCCTCATGTCCTGCGTGTCCAGCCTGATCGCTGTCCGTCTCGATACGAGTGAGGGCGCTGTGCCGCTCCTCGCACGCTTCCTGTACTCCGCGGACCATCCGTACACGGTCCAGGCGGACTTCTTCGACGGGCCGGCGGTCCTGGCCTCCTGGCAGTTCGACCGGCAGATGCTGGCCGAGGGACTGCACCGCCCGGTCGGCGAGGGCGACGTGACGTTCCGCCCCCACCTCGGGATGAGCGGTCACGAAGTCCGGATCGGGCTGCGCAATTCCGCTGAGGGCCGAGAGGAACAGGCAGTGCTCTTTGCGGACGTCGGAGCACTGGAGGGTTTCCTGGAGCGGACGTACGACATCGTGGCCGAGGGAGGGGAGTTCATCGATCTCGACAAACTCCTCGACGAGTTCTTGGCCCGCTGAAGCAGAGGAGCACCGGCATGGCGAACGACCCGTGGAGCTTCGCCCCGTCATGCGGCGAACTGGCCGGCATCGACCTGACCGGCTGGCGGGTCCAGGCCGCCGACGGGCACGTCGGCGAAGTGGACGAGCACTCCGACGAGGCCGGCGACGCCTTCCTGGTCGTGGATGCGGGCGGATGGATCTTCGGCAAGCTGCTGATTCCGGCGGGCGCGGTGCGGCGCATCGACCACGACGGGCGCACGCTCCATCTGTCCCTGAGCCGAGGGCAGATCGAGGACGCCCCGCAGTTCCTGCCCGACGAGCACCTCGCCGACCGGGAGTACCGGGAGGAGATCGTGGAGTACTACTGGAAGGCCGGGCCCTGCTGAGCGCTGTTCCGCAAGCTGGCGCAGGTCAGACCAGACGTGACAGATCTTTGCTCGGGGTGGCGCCGACCCTCCAGCGGCCAGCGGCCATGCCGGCGGGACGGCCTGAGTGACAACCGGTCGGTCAGCGGCGCATGAGACGTCCAGGAGAGGAAAGCCGCTGGTTATGACACGCATCCAGAAGGCAGAACACCGTAAAGCCCGCGAGCCCACGCCGGAGACTCCTGACAGCGTGGGACCCGATGAACAGGTCGAGGAGCGGGCCCCGGACCGGCTGTCGGAGCTGCCGAAACGGTCATGGTGGGCAGTGCTGCGCGGCACCTTGAAGGAATTCAAGGACGACGAGCTCGCCGACCGGGCCGCCGCGCTGACCTACTACGGCGTGCTGGCTCTCTTCCCCGCCCTCCTGGTGTTGGTCTCCCTGCTGGGTATCGCCGGAAAGTCGGCCACCGAGCAGGTCCTGGCCAACCTGCAGAAACTGACCCCCGGCTCCGCACGCGATGTGATCACCAATGCCGTCCAACAGCTCCAGGGCAACGCCGGGATCGGATCGCTGGTGGCGATCGTCGGTCTGGTCGTCGCGATCTGGTCCGCATCGGGCTACGTCGCCGCGTTCATCCGGACCTCCAACGCCGTGTACGACATGCCCGAAGGGCGCCCGGTGTGGAAGGTCCTGCCGCTGCGCCTGGCGCTGACGGTCACGCTGATGGTCCTGGCCGTCCTCAGCGCCCTCATCGTGGTCTTCACCGGTGGTCTGGCGCGGCAGGCGGGTGCCGCCCTCGGCGTCGGCGGCACGGCGATGACGGTGTGGTCGATCGCGAAGTGGCCGGTCCTCGTTCTGCTCGTCACGATCATGATCGCGATCCTGTACTGGGCGGCACCCAACGCCAAGGGCCGCGGTTTCAAGTGGGTCACCCCCGGCAGCTTCCTGGCGCTGCTGATCTGGCTGATCGCCTCGGCCGGCTTCGCCTTCTACGTGGCGAACTTCGGCTCCTACAACAAGACGTACGGCACTCTCGCCGGCGTGATCGTCTTCCTGATCTGGCTCTGGATCACCAACCTGGCCATCCTGCTCGGCCTGGAGTTCGACGCCGAGATGATCCGCCAGCGCGCCATCGCCGGGGGCCATCCCGAGGACGAGGAGCCGTACGTCGAACCCCGCGACACCCGGGCGTGGAGTGACGAGGACCGCCGCCGCCTGGGGTGAACCCGGCGCGCGGTGACGTAGGCGAGGAGGTGAGTGGGTGGACGTCCTGACCGCGCTGCACAGCCGTGACCACCGCCTCGCCCGGCGGATGGCCGCATCGGACTCCGCCTGGGCCCGGAAACTCCTCCCACCGGTCGAGGACGCCGCCGAGCACACCAAGCTGTGGTGGGCGGCCGCAGTGCTCATGACCGCCGGAGGAGGGCGACGCGGCCGCAGGGCGGCCGCCGCCGGGGTCATGGCCATGGCGGTTGCCGAACTACTGGCCAATGGCGTGGTGAAACCGCTCGCCGAGCGACGCCGACCGCCCGAGGAGTGGGTTCCTCACCACGATGTCCACGACCGCCCCGACAGCTCCTCCTTCCCCTCCGGCCACACCGCAGCCGCCGTGGCGTTCACGGCGGCCGTCGCGCCCAGGTGGCCGTGGGTGGGCGCCGCGTGCGGCGTACCGGCGGTGATGGTGGCGATCGAGCGGGTCCACAGCGGTGCCCACTACCCCACCGATGTCGCAGGCGGCGCAGCGATCGGCCTGGCCGCCGCCGCGCTGGTCCGGGCTGCGCCCCGGCTCCTCCTCCACTGCCTGCGATGAACTCGCGCGCGGGCGGGTGACCGGCTGCTCGGGGGGTATGCGCGCCGATGCGAGAGCGGGAAGCAAGAACGAGAAGCCAGAAGAAGCAAGAAGAAGCAAGAACAAGAAGAAGAGCCATGAAGGCCGTTCCCGACTGCCGCCGTTGCCGCCCACGCGGAAGCCGACAGCCAGGACGGCCCACCCATCCGCACCGGAGCGGGCCATCGACAGGGACACGGCCCGCGCGGTCGAGAGCCAGGAGGCAGCATCCCGATGAACACCCCTCAGGGCGACCATCAGCCCTCGCCCACACCCGAGGAAATGCGCAAGCAGGTCGAGCACACGCGTGAGGAACTCGGCCGGACCGTCGAGGCATTGGCGGACAAGGCCGACGTGAAGGCCCAGGCGAAGGAGACGGCGGCGAAGATCCAGGAACAGGCCGCGGAGAAGGCCTCCCAGGTCACCGACCAGCTCCGGGAGAAGGCGGCCCAGGCCACCCAGGCGGTGAAGGACCACACGCCCGACCCGATCCTCGACACCGCGGCGCACACCGCGGCCCAAGCACGCGACGCCGCGGCCCGGGCCGGACAGCTCGCCGCCGAGAAGGCTCCGGATGCGGTGCGCGAGAAGGCCGACCAAGCCGTCACGGTGGCACGCGCCAACCGCGTTCCGCTGATCGCCGCGGCCGCCGGGTTCGTCGTCCTGCTGCTCGTGCGCCGCAGCCGGAGGCGGCGCCGATGAAAGCGTCCAAGATCGCCTACAAGCCCGTCGGGCTGGTACTCGGCGCCACCAGCGGCATGATCGCCGGCGCGGCCTTCAAACAGGCCTGGAAGCTGATCAGTCACGACGGCGACGCGCCCGACGCCACCGACGAGCAGCGCACGTGGCGCGAAATCCTGATCGCAGCAGCCCTGCAAGGAGCGATCTTCGCCGTCGTCAAGGCGTCCGTCGACCGCGCAGGAGCCGTCACCACCCGGCGCATCACCGGCACCTGGCCCGGTTGAGCCTTTCCCCGGGCCGGCGCCGACCCACACTCTCGGGTCGGCGCCGCCCGCCCCCTCTCCCGGTCTGGTCCGTGAGAGGGCCCCGCCCCAAGGAGGAAAGCGTGGCCGCACGCCTTCGGCACCCCGCCATGGCCGCCGCTGCCGCCGTCACCATCGCTGCGTTCCTCACCACCCGCCGACGGGCCGCCCGCGCGGCCCGCGGCGAACCCGACACCGACAGGGCCGGAGCACCTTGGCCACGGACCGACCGCGTGGCCGAGCTGCACGCCGCCTACCGGGAACCGGCGCGAGTCACCCGGTTCCCCTACGAGGGCTCGCCCGGCCCACTCCCGGCCGAGCCCCGGCCGGGTCCCGCCCCATCGTCCGCGGCCCCAGGGGCCAGCGCCGGGGCCGGGAACGCGGAGCCGGGCCTCGGCGCCTGACCGCCACACGCCGACGGCGAAGACGGCAGCGGCCTCAGCAGCGGGGCACGACCGAGCCCGCCGCACGGCGCCCCCTCGAAGGCCTGGCCGGTCCGCGGTCCGTACGTTGTCGAGGCACACCCCGAACGCGCCGTGGACCGGCCCACCACAAGGCCGCCCGGGGCGGGCGCCCGCGATGAGCCGGGCGGCGCGCGATGCCGCCTCAATGTCCCGACCGCCTACCCGAACGCGATGACCTGCGCGTACCCGGGCCGCACCGAGGGCCGTGTCCATGGCTTCCGTAACGCGACATCCGAGGTGCGCGAGCTGCGACGTCTCGCGAACCGCTGGGACAGCGTGATCGTCCACACCCTCGGCGAGAGCGGCCCCATGAGGCCCCCGAGGCAGGCCTCGCGTTGCGGGGCCGATCCGCACGACGGGCGCCTGGACGGCACGTAGCCGGGGCATTTCAGGCTCAAGATGACGAGGGCAGCCTCCACCTCATGCGCCGATGCACGAAACTCGCCGGCCCCGCTCCGCTGTCGACCTGCTACACGTGCCGGATGACGTCGTAGAAGGTGTGGGAGGTGGGTGCCGGGTGCTGGGACTCGTTCCACCCGATCGCCGCAGCCCGCTGCTCAATGGCCTCGCGCGCCGCTCGTGCCGCTGTCTCGTCCTCGAAGAAGGCGATCGACAGCCCGTTGCCGCTCGCAGGATCGACGAGATGGTAGGCGCCGAGCACTCCGGGCACCGAGGCCGTGGCCTGCAGCACCCAGTCCCGATCATCGAGCGGCATCGGTTCCCACACCGCCACCCTCGCGATCATCGCCGTTCCCTTCCGCAGGCCTGTACGGCTTCCCCAACCTAGCGGCAGACCCTGTCCGTCACGTGCGTTCCCGCGCGCGTCAGCGTCGCGCCCGGGACGCGTTCACCTTCACGGCCCAGGAGACGCGAAGGCCCGGTGCAGAGCAGGGCGCCGACGGAATTCCTGCTTCGCCCGCCGGCTCTGGCCTGGTGGCCGTCGGGCCCGGCGGGCGGGCGACGGTCACGCGGGGGCGCCGAGCGGCGGGTGTTCGAGCACGCGGGGCTTGTATTCGACCAGCTGGATGCGGCCGTCGAAAGTACGGTGCTCGATCATGTCGAGGGCAACGTCCGGGTAGCCGTCGTAGATCCGTTCCTGGCCCGTGGCACCGGTGATCACCGGGAACATCACGACCCGGAAGCGGTCGACGAGTCCGGCACGCAGCAGGGCCCGGCACAGGCTGAGGCTGCCGATCGTGCTCAGAAGCCCCGAGCCGCTGGCTTTCATGGCGCGGACCGCCTCGACGGCGTCCCCGCGGACGAGCCTGGAATTGCCCCACGTCAGCGGCTCCTCAAGGGTGGAGGAGAACACGACCTTGGACGCCTGCGTCAGCTCGTCGACGGAGGCCTCCTCCTCGGGCCTGAACTCGTCCTGGCCCCCCGGGATCTCGCCTGCGGCGAAGCCCGACATCAGGCGGTAGGTGTTCGCTCCCATCAGGTAGGTGACCTCGGGCTGCTCGCCCAGCCATGCGAGGTACTCCGGGCCCTCCAGGCCCCAGAACCCGGGCCAGCCCTCTCCCGATGCGTAGCCGTCCAGGGAAGTGATGAAGTCGACGAGAAGCTCCGACATGGCGGTGTCCTTTCGGTGGTGTCACCAGCGTCACCAGCTTGGACCGGTCGAGAGCCACAAACTCATCGGCCGCGCTGTGCGGCGACGAGAAAACCCGTGACGCCCCGGGGACACGCCGCGCCGGTCGTCGCGGGGGTGGGGGCCAGACCGGTCCGAGTGCGACGGCGTTGGCGCGGATGCCGCGTTCGGTGAGCATCTGGGCGAGGGTCTGGGTCGTCGGCGCCTCCCCGGGCGAAGGTCAGGCAGACGGCGCGGCCGATCCCGGAGTCGCCACTGGTGACCAGCGCCTTGCGGCCGCCCAGCCGGCCATGCCCCTGGTAGGTGTCCGGCCTCGCCGTGGTCGGGGCGAGGCCGGGCGTGCATCGTCACAGCGTCGACGAGCGGTGCGTCCTGCCGGATGCGCGTGCGCGGGTGCGTGGGCTGGATCCTGTACGTGGGGCGTCGACGTAGGTGTGAAGGCGGGCGTCGCGCGTGGGCACGGGATGTGGGCCGGGCGCCTCGGATCCGGCTCGCGCTACGTCCGGCTGTCGCTGGCCGTCCAGCCCGCGGGCTGCTCGAAGTTGCTCCCGGCGCAAAGAGGAGCGCCGCTCGGCCTTTCCCCCTGCGATGAGATCGCGCAGAGCGCGGTCGTACCGCTTGACCGGAGCCTGGCCGGCCCTCACCTGGGTCCTCGGAGAGGACACCCCGACGACGCCGGGACTTGCCAGTGGAGCGGACGGCATCGATGAGGCCGTTCATGGCGAGCCGACGCATGCGCAGCCGTCGTCGGCGCCGAGCCCCAGCGGCCTCCTTGACGACTTCTCCCGGCCCCTGCTCGGCGGTGTTGATGAGAATGGCGCCTGTTCGGCCAGCCGCAGCCGGTCGCTCTGGTCGGCGACCCACACCCGGCCGGCACCCCTGAGCGATGCCGAGTAGCCGGCCATCAGGCCCACTGGCCCGGCTCCGCGGAGCAGGTCGCCCCCTGATGGCTCGCGCCTGCCCGTGCGGACCGTACGGAAACGTCGCTCTCCGTCCGAAGGCTGAGCGCACGCCTCGGCACGCGGCCGAGGGCCGGTCGACGCCTGTGTCCTGCGGGTTCCCTGGGCGTGGCTGCCCGAGGCGGTGCCCCCGTGGCGGCGAGGGTGCATGAGGAGGCCCGGAGTGGACAGCCGCCGGGTAGGGCGTACGCCCGGAAGGCAGGCGAGTGTCATGACCAAGGAACCGCAGTCCCACCCGAAGCACGGTGAAGGCGCCGGCCGGCACAAGGGGTCCGCACAGCACGGCTGGTCTCCCGACGTCGAT
Source organism: Streptomyces sp. WAC03905 (assembly GCF_057371075.1). Classification (NCBI taxonomy): domain Bacteria; kingdom Bacillati; phylum Actinomycetota; class Actinomycetes; order Kitasatosporales; family Streptomycetaceae; genus Streptomyces; species Streptomyces sp. WAC03905. The sequence goes on along the minus strand of NZ_JBXYDZ010000003.1, from coordinate 15,174 downwards.
GCGACTCCTACGCAGGACAACCCGAGCGCGCGCCGCTCGTTCCACCCGGACGAGCACGCTCCGCAGAAGGGTTCCGGGCGCCGGATTGCTACGGAAGAGGCCGGAAACCCGCACGGGGAGCCCGTCAAGACCTCCGACCGCCGCCGCGGCGAACGGCAGTCCAAGGCCGGGGGAGGCGACGAGGGCATGCACGACACCGGCCCCAAGGGGCGCAGCCGACGGCCCAGCGGGACCAGGGACGCGACCGCCGTCACCGGAGTCGACGCCAAGGACCCTGCACACGGCGGCAATGCGCACTGATGCTGCGAGCCGTGCCAACCGCACCTCCACGAGGCGCTCGAGCCCTCGACTCGGACCTTCGGGATCAGGCGTCTCGGGCGTCTCGGCCGTCCCAGGACCTTCATGACGCATGTGGCCCGTCGACGCGCGGGTCGTCGCGCCGTCACCGGCGCTGATCGAGGAACCGGCCGCTGTACTGCAGTTCCTCGATCAGCCGCCCGGCATCCGTCAGCAAAGTGCCCTGCAGGGCGGCCGTTTCCGCCCTGCCGTCATCGGTGCCCCATGCCTGACGGGCGTTGTCGAGTTCCTGGACGGCCTGGGCGAGGGTCTGGCCCAGCAGCTGCGGGTCGGTGCGCTCCAGCCCGCCGATCTGGTGGACCGCCGCCGACACTGCGCGCAGCAGCTCGGCGTAGGCCGAGCGGAACGCCGCGGGCAGAACGACGAGTTCCCTGCTGGAAACGGCGTAGTCAAGACTGCGGCCGGCGGAGCGGAGATGATCCAGGCAGCGCTGGCAGACGTCCAGCGCCTCGCGGGCCCGCACGAGGGCGTCCGCGGACCCGGCAATGGTGGGCCGCGGGTTGAGGCGGCTGTTCTCCACCTCCGCGTCCACAGCCTGCCGGACCCGGTCCGCGTCGACGGACAGCTCCCGCCACTCGCCGCGCAGCCGGTGGATGCGCTCACCGTCAGGGGTCTCGCTCTCGAAGGCGTCGACGAGTTCACCCATACGGTCCTGCACGCGGCGGAAGAGCTCGGCGACCGCTTCCTGGCGGTGCAGGGTGTGCCGGGCGGGGGCCAGCACCACGTGCGCCAGCATCCCGCAGGTCGCGCCGAGGGCGACGGACGCGACGAGATGGCCGATGTAGTCGATCCGGCCCAGCCCGGAGGAGTAGGCGAAGAAGCCGATGATGGCGACCTGTGCGCCCTGCGCGCCCAGCGGCCGGAACCGGCCCACGGCGAGCGCGACGAGCGTCAGCAGGGCGAAGGGCCAGCCGTGGATCCCGGCAAGGGCCGCGAGAGATGCGGCGAGCGCTGCTCCCACGGCCATCGCGGCCAGGTACTGAGCGCAGTCCCGCAACGAGCGGTACACCGTCGCCTGGAGCGCCACCAGAGCGGTGAAGGGGGCGAAGGTGGAAACCGTCGGCGGAAGCAAATGGCGGGCCAGCACCCAGGCGACGGTCGCCGCCACCACGCTCTTGACGACGAGAACCAGGTCGTCGCGCTCACTGCCCGGGGACCGGACCCCACGCCGGACGAATCCGACGGCATCCCGTCCCGCTGCCCGGGCGGACGTACGCAAGCGGTTCCACATCGGCATTCCCACCTCCGGTCAGGCGCTTGCCCCGGGGCGATACCCGCACGCCCGCACACCCGTGCGCGGCGCGCGGCGCCGGCCGGGGCGTCCTGCCCGAACGACGACAAGCGCGCGTCAACGTGTCATCCCATGGACGACGTACAGCTTGTCATCGTTTGGATGACGTGCTACAACAGAAGCACGTTGAAGCGCATGGGCAGTTCCTGCCTGAACCATCTGGAGGTGTTTTCGCGATGCTGATGCGCACCGACCCGTTCCGTGAGATGGACCGGATCGTCCAGCAGCTGTCGGGTGCGTCGGGGACCTGGTCGAAGCCGTCGGTCATGCCGATGGACGCCTATCGTGACGGCGACGAGTACGTGATCGCCTTCGACCTTCCCGGGGTGAGCACCGAGGCGATCGACATCGACGTCGAGCGGAACATGCTGACCGTGAAGGCGGAGCGCCGGCCGGCCGCCAGGGGCGACGGCGCGCAGATGGAACTCTCCGAGCGGCCCCTGGGGGTCTTCTCCCGGCAGGTCATGCTGGCCGACACCCTCGACACCGAGCGCATCGCGGCCGACTACGACGCGGGTGTCCTGACCCTGCGGATCCCGATCGCCGAGCGCGCCAAGCCGCGCAAGATCAGCATCGGTGGCGAGTCCGGCCGCAAGGAGATCTCCGGCTGAGACCGCCGCGCGGGGAAGACCGCCCGCGGAAGACCACCGCGCGGGCCGCGGCCACGGAGGGCGGGGAGACCATCCCCTCCGGCACCCGCCCTCCGGCACCCGCCCGCACCCTCCCGCCCCACACCCCCGTCCGCCCTCTCCCTCCCTTCTCGGAGGTGCTGTGATGTCGATGCGCAGGGAGTCGTTCCTGGCCCACGTCCAGGAACGAGGCGAGTACGAAACCGTGGACGAGGCCGATCGCGTCGCCCGCGTCGTCCTGGCCCTGCTGGGCGCCCACCTGGTCGGCAGCGTGCGCGCCGAACTCGCCGCCCGTCTCCCCGAGACGTACGCCCTGATCCTCCTCAACCCGCTGCAAGCCGCCGAGCCGCTCTCGCCGCAGCGGTTCGTCCGCGCGACCGCGGCCTGGATCGAGGGAGCCACGGAGGAGACGGCCCTGTGGGACATCGGCGCCGTCCTGTCCACCGCGGCCGCCGCCGCGGGAGACGTCCTGACCCGCGAGGTCCTCCTGCAGCTCCCACCCGGCTACGACCTCCTCTTCGGCCATCCCCAGCCCAGCTGAGCAGCCCGGACGGCCGTGACCCGCCCTTCCCTTCGGCGAGAAAGGTGACCGCACCGCCATGTACGACCAGCTCCGATCCGACCGGCCCGCCCCCGCCGCCGCGGCGTTCGACCAGATGCTGGAACGCGTCCGCTACGAGGGCGCCTACCCCACCCGTGAACGCGCCGAAGAAGCCACCCGTGCCGTTCTCGCCGCGCTCGGCCGCCGGATCACCGGCGACGAACGCGTCGACCTCGCCCAGGCCCTGCCCGTCGAAGCCGCCCTCACCCTGACCTCCCAGGTCCCCGACGTCGAGCAGCTCACCGGCTGGGCCTTTGTGAAGGACTTGGCGGAGCGAACCGGAGTCAGCCCGGCCATGGCCCGCTGGGACACCGGCGCGGTACTCGCCGCCGTGGCACGCCTGGCCGGGCCCGATCTCCTCGCCCGCATCCTCCGGCAGCTGCCCGACGACTACGCCCTCCTCTTCGGCCAAGTACAACTGCGCCGGCCCCAGCCCCAGCCCCGGCCCCAGCCCGTCGCCGCGGCCTGAACGGCGCTCGGCGAAGTACGGGAACGGCGGTAAGGGGACGGGACCGGACGGGAACACATCGGGACATGGGGGCTGGAGCGCCATCGCGCCTCCAGCCCCCGCTCTCGTGAGGCCGGGCACCTCCCAGCGGTAGCCGTCATCGGCGGCACAGGCGAGGCCGCCCGCGCGGGGAGTCGTCGTTGGAAGCACGGCCAGGCCCGGGCGGGTGACGAGCGGAGGAACGGAACGGATGGTCGTCCGTGCCGGGCGCCGCCCACGCCCATCGCGGGTATGAACGCCCGACGTACCGCAGCAGCGCCCGTCCGGTGTGGCCGCTGCCCGCTCACCCGGGGGCGGGGGAGCCGTCGAAGGTGATGTCGTGGCTCAGGCGGATGTCCGCCGACATGTTGCGTTCCATCATGCGCAGGGCCGCCTCGGCCAGGCCGGGGTCGATGTGGGCGACGGCGTCGGCCGCCACCACGACGTCGAGGTGGCGGATGTAGGCGTCCAGGGCCGAGTAGAGCACGCACTGCTCGGTCACCTGGCCGCACAGGACGACGCGCTCGGCGCCGAGTTGTCCCAGCAGGTAGGCCAGGGGGGTCTCGAAGAACGCCGAGTGGCGGGCTTTGACAACGAAGAGCGAGTCCTCGTCGGGCGCGATGGGCTCGACCAGCTCGGAGTGCTTGCCGGTGAGTGCCGCCTGCAGGATCTCGCCGTGGTGAGACCGCCATCGGCCGAAGTTGTCGTTCACGTAGATCACGGGCGAGTCGCCCGCCCTGGCCCGACGCAGGACCGCTTCCACACCCGGCAGGCACGTGCGCACGGAGTCGACGAGCGCGTCCGCGTCCTCGTGCTCGTAGGTGTTGAGCATGTCGATCACGATGAGAGCCGTACAGCCCATGTCGATCGCCTCTCCCTCCACCGGGGCGGCTGCCCGGGCCAGGGCGCCCCAACCGTGTGGCCCCGTGAGCTCCCGGCGCGGTCCCGGCGCGGCCGGGGCACGGCCCCGGTGAGAACCGGTGAGGTCACGCAGGGCCGGGGTGCGGCTCCGGGTGGCCTCCACACGCCCTCCCGCCCATGGCATCGACGAAGCAGCCGCCCGATTTTCGCCGTTTTTGTCGACATGGCAGTGTTTGGGCTTACTCGCATGGGGTCACACGTGTATCGCCCTGATCCCCTGCCCTGGAGCTGTGATGCCAGAGACGAATCCGTTGAAGGCCGTAACCGAAAAGATCGCCGACGTCGTGCAAGGGGGAGGGGCCCAGCGTCCTCCCGCGGAGGGGATCCCGGGTAAGCCGGCCTCGGCGTCTCCGCAGCTGATCGAGCCGGCCCAGCCGGTCGAGCCGTTGCCGCCCAAGGCGGACCAGAGGGGCCCGGAGACGGTGAGCCCGACCGGGCAGCCCACCGGCGACGAGCAGGCCCGGACGGCCCAGAGCGGTGCGTACCTCACGACCGCGCAGGGCACCCGGCTCTACGACACCGACCACTCGCTCAAGGCCGGCCCGCGGGGCCCGGTGCTGCTGCAGGACCACCACCTGCGCGAGAAGCTGATGCACTTCGACCACGAGCGGATCCCCGAGCGCGTGGTCCACGCCCGCGGCGCGGCCGCCCACGGCGTCTTCCAGTCCTACGGCACCGGGGCGGTCGTCTCGAAGGCCGCGTTCCTCGCAGCTGACGCCGAGACGCCCGTGTTCGTGCGGTTCTCCACCGTCCTCGGCTCCCGGGGTTCGGCGGACACGGTGCGCGACACCCGCGGCTTCGCCACGAAGTTCTACACCGAGGAGGGCGTCTTCGACCTGGTCGGCAACAACATCCCGGTGTTCTTCATCCAGGACGCCATCAAGTTCCCCGACGTCATCCACGCCGGCAAGCCGCACCCGGACCGGGAGATCCCGCAGGCACAGAGCGCGCACGACACGTTCTGGGACTTCGTCTCCCTGCACACCGAGGCCACGCACCACACCCTGTGGAACATGTCCGACCGCGGGATCCCCAGGTCGTACCGGATGATGGAGGGCTTCGGCGTCCACACCTTCCGCCTGGTGAACGCGCAGGGCGTCACCACGCTCGTCAAGTTCCACTGGAAGCCCAAGCTGGGCGTGCACTCCCTGGTGTGGGAGGAGGCCCAGATCCTGGGGGGCGTCGACCCCGACTTCCACCGGCGCGACCTGGCCGACGCGATCGAGGCGGGCGCCTTCCCGCAGTGGGAACTCGGGATCCAGACCTTCCCCGACACGCCGGAGCAGACCTTCGAGGGCATCGACCTCCTCGACCCGACGAAGATCGTTCCCGAGGAGCTGGCGCCGGTCAAACCGCTCGGCCTGCTGACCCTGAACGCCAACCCGTCGAACTACTTCGCCGAGACCGAGCAGGTCGCCTTCCACACCGGCCACCTCGTCCCGGGCATCGACCCGACCGACGACCCGCTGCTGGCCGGGCGCATGTTCTCCTACCTCGACACCCAGATCACCCGCCTCGGCGGCCCCAACTTCCCCCAACTGCCCATCAACCGCACCCACGCACCCGTCAACGACATGCTCCGCGACGGCATGCACCAGACCGCCGTGCACCGCGGCGTCGCGCCGTACCACCCCAACAGCCTCGACGGCGGCTGCCCCTTCTTCGCCGGCGCCGACACCGGCGCCTTCATCGAAGTGCCGGTCGAACTCCCCGCCGCGCGCAAGGTCCGCGAGGCGCCCGCCTCCTTCGACGACCACTTCTCCCAGCCGCGGTTGTTCTGGCTCAGCATGAGCGCCGTGGAACGCGAGCACATCATCGCCGCCTACACCTTCGAGCTGTCCAAGTGTTACGAGGAGGCCGTCAAGGAACGCGTCCTGCAGACGCTGGCCAACATCGACGGCCGGCTGTGCGCCGAAGTCGCCGCGGGGCTGGGACTGCCCGTACCGGCGGCCACCGAACCGCTCGGGGACGCCCGCCCCAGCCCGCGCCTGTCCCAGATCGGGCAGACCTGGCCGCTGGACGGACGGATCATCGGCATCGTCACCGACCCGGCCGGTGATCTGGCCGGCGTGGCCGAGGTCCGCCAGGCCGTCCTCGACGCCGGCATGGTGCCGCTGGTGATCGCCCCCGTCGGCGGGCGCCTGGCCGGCGACGGTGATCCCGTCACGGTGCAGCGCACCTACGCGGCCGCACGCTCCGTCGAGTTCGACGCGCTGCTGTTCGCCGGCCTGCCCGCGGCGGGAGCGGACGCCTACGGCGCCCGCGACGCCAAGGCCGGCGATCCCAGGCCCGCAGCCGGCGACCCCCGCGTCCTGGCACTGCTCGCCGAGGCGTACCGGCACGGCAAGGCGGTCGGAGGCTGGAACGGCGCCGAGCAGCTCTTCGAAGCCGCCGGCATCCACGACGGAGAGGCCGGCGTCGTCCTCGCGGGCGACGGACCGGCGGCTCTGCGCCGGCTCACCGAACTGATGGGCGCCCACCGCGTCTGGGCCCGCTTCCCGGCCCCGGCCGCACCCCCCGCCTGAGCACCGTGGCGCCGGCCGGCCATGCCCGGCCGGCGCCACGAGCCGGGAGACGCGCAGCCCGAGCCGTGAGAGGCGTAGGTGGCGGGAGGTCGGGCAGGGGCTCCGTAGAAGCTCGATTCCCGCGACGAGAGGGGTGGCAGTGATGACCACCGCGCGCGACATCATGACTCCGGAACCCGAATGCATCGACGCCGAGTCGACCGTCCTGGAGGCGGCCCAGAAGCTGGCCCGCCTCGACGTCGGCGCCCTGCCGATCTGCGGCACCGACCACAAGCTGAAGGGCATGCTCACCGACCGGGACATCGTCACGAAGGTCCTGGCCGCCGGGAAGGACCCCGCGACCTGCAAGGCGGGCGAACTCGCGCAGGGCGAGGCGGTCACGATCGGCGCCGACGACGACGCCTCCGAAATCCTCCACACCATGTCCGAGCACCACGTCCGCCGGCTGCCCGTGATCGACGGCCACGACCTCGTCGGCATCGTCGCCCAGGCCGACGTCGCCCGGGCCCTTCCCGACCCGCAGGTCGGCGACCTCCTGGAAGCGATCTCCAGCTGAACCCTGCCACCGGTGATTCCATATTGGTCGAAATGGGTACATTGAAGGCCCAATGCGGCGCAAGGTGTACGTCCTGTCGCTCGGCTGATCGGGTCAGTCGGTCGGTCGGCTGATCGGGTCAGTCGGTGGACGGTCGCTCGGCGGGTCGGTCGCTCGGCGGGTCGGTCGCTCGGCGGGTCGGTCGCTCGGCGGGTCGGTCGCTCGGCGGGTTGCCCCGCCGGCCGCACCGCATGGGGCACCGCACGGGAGGAGGGCCTTCGTGGAACCCTGGCTCATGTGGCTGATCGCGGCGGCCGTGCTGGCCATCGCGGAGGTGTTCACCCTCACCGCCGCGCTGGGGTTGCTCGCCGCAGCCGCTTCCGTCACCGCCGCGGCAGCCGCCCTGGGCCTCCCCGTGCCGTGGCAGTTCCTGCTGTTCGCCGCCGTCGAGACACTCAGCCTGCTCTTCGTGCGCCCCCTCGCGCTGCGCCGCCTCTCGCCGCGCCAGGAGGCGCGGTTCGGGGTGGAGGCGTTGGTGGGGAAACCCGCCTACGTGGTCAGCGAAGTGTCCGCGCTGGGCGGCAGGGTCCGCATCGGAGGCGAGGAGTGGACCGCCCGCCCCTACGACGACACGCTGGTGATCCCTCCGGGAACCACCGCCGACGTGGTGGAAATCAGCGGCAGCACCGCATTCGTCTACCCCCGGGAGTGACCATGGAAGCCTGGGTCGTCGTCGGCGTCATCGCCGCGGTCTTCGCTGTCTTCACCGTGGTACGGGCCGTCCGTATCGTGCCCCAGGCGCGTGCCCGCAACGTGGAACGGCTGGGCCGCTACCACCGTACGCTCAGACCCGGCCTCAACATCGTCATCCCCTACATCGACCGCGTCTATCCCGTGATCGACCTGCGGGAGCAGGTCGTCTCCTTCCAGCCCCAACCGGTCATCACCGAGGACAACCTCGTCGTCGAGATCGACACCGTCCTGTACTTCCAGGTCACCGACCCGCGGGCCGCGGCCTACGAGATCTCGAACTTCCTCCAGGCGGTCGAACAGCTCACGGTCACGACCCTGCGCAACGTCGTGGGATCGATGGACCTGGAGAAGACCCTCACCTCGCGCGACACGATCAACAGCCAACTCCGCGGCGTACTGGACGACGCCACCGGCAAATGGGGCCTGAGGGTCAACCGCGTGGAGATCAAAGCCGTCGATCCGCCCCAGTCCATCAAGGACGCGATGGAGAAGCAGATGCGGGCGGAACGGGACAAGCGCGCCGCCATCCTGGGGGCCGAGGGCCAGCGCCAGTCCCAGATCCTCACCGCCGAAGGCGACAAGCAGTCCGCCGTCCTGCGGGCCGAAGGTGAGCGAACGGCCGAGATCCTCCGGGCCGAGGGGCAGTCCCGCGCCATCGACGAGGTCTTCCAGGCGGTGCACCGCAACGACCCCGACCCCAAGCTACTGGCCTACCAGTACCTCCAGGCACTGCCGCAGCTCGCCCAGGGCCCTGGCAGCACCTTCTGGGTCATTCCCGGCGAGGTCACGTCCGCGCTCCAGTCCGTGAGCCGCGCCTTCAACGAAACGCTTCCCCCGTCCCAGGCCACCCACGCCCGGCCCGCGGAGGACCGGGCGACCCAGGCCGCCGACGACGCGGCCCGGGCGGCGGAAGCCGCCGCGCAGGCCCTCGCGGACGCGGCCGACGCCGACCCCACGTCCGGCCCGCTGCCGTAGCCGGTCCGGCCGCCATGGCGTCCTGGCGTCCCTGGTGCCATGGCGTCCTGGCGTCTCTGGTGCCATGGCGTCCCGCTGTCCTGGCGTCGTGGCGTCGTGGCGTCCCGCCGTCCTGGCGTGGTTGCGTCCCCCGTCCCGCCGTCGTGGCGTCGCGGCGTCCCCCGCCCCCGCCCCGCCGTCCTGCCGCCACCCGCCCCGCCGTCCTGCCGCCACCCGGCGCACCCTCCACCGGCCCCGGGACCCGGCGGAGGCGGAGCAGCAACCGTCACCGGGATTGTCAGTGGGCGCGGCGACCATGGGCACATGAGCGCCGGCATAGCGCCCGACAGCCCGTACGCGGGGACCGACGGGCTGTGTGAGCAGATCCGGGGCGCCCTCGCAGCCTGGGTGCCCCGGCTGCTCGGCGTCCACCTCCACAGGGCGGTGTCCGGCCCGGCCGAGCTGGCCCGGCTGCTCGCCTCCATCGCGGACGCCGCCGAACTCACCGAGCTCCCCGGTGACGGCCCGACCGCCCGGGCCGAGCTGCGCGTGGCAGCCCACAGGGCATCCGCGGCCGCCACCGGACAGCGGGGACCGGACGCACGCGCGGACCTCACCGCGGCCCGGGCGGCATGCCGCCGCGCGGCTGTCGCGATCGGCGAGCGCGTTGCCGTCAGAGTCTGACCCAGGCCGCCGGTACGAGCCCGGAGCCGTGCCCGTCCCGGCCCGCGCCATGCCATGCCACGCAACGCCGCGCCATGCCATGCCATGTCCTGGCGTTCCGGTTCGTCGAAATCGTTTGAGCTTCGACGCGGGGACCGACAGGATCGGGCGGGACCGATGAGTTCTGCCCGGCGTCGCAGTCTGTCAGTGTGACCTGCCAGGTACGGAGGACATTCACATGACGGAAGGCACCATGCCCGCACCACACGCAACCCCCACCCTCCCACCCGCCCGCGTCACCGCCGTGCTGCGGATCCTCGTACTGTCCACGTTCGTCGTGCTGCTCAACGAGACGATCATGGTCAACGCGATCCCGCGACTCATGCGCGACTTCGACGTCACCGCAGCCGCCGCGGGCTGGCTGTCCACGGCCTTCATGCTCACCATGGCCGTCGTCATCCCCGTGACGGGGTGGTTCCTCCAGCGCGTGACGACCCGAACCGCCTTCGGCCTCGCCATGGCACTGTTCCTCGCCGGTACGGCTCTGGCCGCGGCCGCGCCCGCCTTCCCCGTACTGCTGGCCGCCCGCGTCATCCAGGCCAGCGGCACCGCCGTGATGATGCCGCTGCTCATGACCACGCTGATGACCCTCGTACCCCCGCAGGACCGCGGCCGCGTCATGGGCAACATCACCCTCGTCATCTCCGTCGCACCCGCTCTCGGCCCGGCCGTCTCCGGTGTGCTGCTGCAGCTGGGGTCATGGCGCCTGCTGTTCCTGGCCGTGCTGCCCATCGCCGGAGCCATGGCCGTCTTCGGCCGACGCAACCTGATCAACATCGGCGAGCCGAAGGCCGCCCCCATCGACTGGATCTCCGTCGCCCTGGCGGCAGCGGGCTTCGGCGCCCTCGTCTACGGGCTCAGCGGCCTGGGAGCCGAGAACGCCGCCCAGGCCCCCGTTCCCCCGGAGGTCACCACCGCGGCCGGCGCCGTGCTCGTCGGGCTGTTCGTCTGGCGGCAACTGGCACTGCAGCGTTCCTCCACCCCGCTCCTGGACCTGCGCACTCTGACGTTCCGCCACTTCTCCGTTGCGCTGGGCCTGATGTGTCTGTCGTTCATGGCCCTCATGGGCGCCTTCATCCTGCTGCCGATCTACCTCCAGGAAGTGTGCGGCCTGACCTCCCTGCAGACCGGGCTGCTCCTCATCCCCGGCGGTATCACCATGGGCCTGCTCGGACCGCAGGTCGGCAAGCTCTACGACCGCTTCGGCGCACCACGCCTGGTCGTACCCGGAGCCGTCGTCACCGCGCTGTGCCTCGGTCTGTTCGCCCTCACGGCCGAGAACACCTCGCCGTGGCTGGTGCTCGCCCTGCACGTGGCCCTGAGCGCGGGCATGGCGTTCGTCTTCACGCCTGTCTTCACCTCTGGTCTGGCCGTTCTGCCGCCGCACCTCTACCCCCACGGCTCCGCCATCCTGGGCTCGCTCCAGCAGGTCGCGGCCGCCGCCGGCACCGCCCTGGTCATCAGCGTCATGTCGGGACGGGCCGCCGCGGCGGCGGCCGAGGGCGCCGACGCCGGCGGCGCCCTCGCCACGGGCATCCAGTGGGGATTCGGCGTCGGCGCCGCCCTCGGCGTCCTGGCCGTACTGGTCGCGCTGCTGATCCGCACCCCACCCGTTCCGCAACAGCCCGCGACGCCGGAGACCAAGGACGAAGACGGCACCACGGCGAACACCACCGTCCCCACGCCCTGAGCCCTCGGACACACGGAGGGCCGTGCGGTGGACGATCGTCCACCGCACGGCCCTCTCCGCCATTCCGGCCGACCCGTTAACCGGGCGCGACGTCGTTACGGAGCGCCCTCCACCCCGAGCGACCTATTGCGTGCTGTCGGGGGTGATGCGGTGAAGTACGTGTTCGTCGAGGACGATGGTGTTGCTGTTGCGGATGGTGCCGTGCAGGTCTGAGAGATTTCCGTCGAGGTGGATGGCCCTGCCCTCGGCCCGGTACGTGCCGGTGTTGACGCCGATTTTGAAAGCGGGGCAGTTGTCCAGATTGCAGATCACGTTGTTGATCTGCTCGAAACGGCCGTCCGCGGTGAGGGTCAGCTTTTCGATGTAGAAGGTGATGCCCGGACGGTTCTGGTCGACGGGCTCGGTCCACTGCCCGGCGACCCGAGCCGGGCGCGCGGCTGCTGCGTCCGCCCCCGTCGTATGGGCGGCAGCAGAGCCACTGCTGGCCGTCATGGCGGCCAGCAGCAGTGCGGCGGTGCCTAACGCTGACTGGATCGTCTTTTTCATCTCTGCGCTCATTTCCTTGTTCGCGGCCCGCGGAGAGTGGAGCAGGGGGCGGGGCGCACAGGAGGGAGACCAGCGCCTCGCCTCGATGCATGCCGCCGGACGACCTCCGCGCTGAGTGCCGGTGCCGGTGAATGCCATCGGCATCGATGAGCGCGACCATATCTGTCCAAACCGGATCGATTTCCACTCCGACAGGGCCCGACGTCTCGTTTCAGCTGCTCCCTGCAAGGGGCGAGCACCGCCCGTCCACCGCAGCGGCAGCGGGGCGCTGCTGCTCTTCCGGGCACCCGGCGCGAGGCACGTCAGCGGACACCGATTGGCCGAGAGTACCCGGCTGCTCCCTGTGCGTGAGCAGGCCGGCCGCGACACGCGGTTGTGCTGTGCCGGGGAAGCCGCAGTGGGCGCCGGGATCCGCTGCCGGCTAAGTGATCGCCACACGCGGGACGACCTGCATTCCTTTGCATTCCTTGCGTGCAATGTGATCTGCCGCGGGTCGTGTCCGTAATGACGATTCGTATTGCTTGTGCGCGCCCGCCCTTTGGCTACCGATGTCTGCTGCGGTCAGCCTTGGGCTGCCGCTGTCCTTGGGCGTCTAACGCCGCTGACGCAGATACGCCAGGGGCGGCGCGCTCTCAGCCCCCGTACGGCCTGCTTCAAGTGACCCTCGGTGTCACCCGGGTCCGACCGGGCGGCAATGCCCGGCATGTGTTGTCGGCGAGAATTCCACCGACGGGCCAGGCTGGCTTGCTCTTGCGTTCCCGGATGCCGGCAGCAGTCTGCTCAAAGGCAGCGATCACCTCGGCAGCAGACACCGGTCCACCCGTCGGTCACCTGGCTCCAACGCCAACGGCTCTCTCGTCACCTCAGCGATCCACGTCAACAGCAATGGACCGACATCCCCGCCCGGCAAGACGCAGGAAACACCATGAGAGGCGACGTCTCAGTTGAGTGTGGGCTGGGGGGTGGCGGGAGTGTCGTAGACGAGTTGATAGGTGACGTCCTTGGGGGTCGGGGCGGGGGTGTTGTGGGTGTAGAGGAGACGGATGGTGGTGTAGCGGTGGGTGTCGGGGTGGTTGGGCCAGGGCTGGGGGTTGGCGAGTGTGACGGTGACGGGGTACGGGCGGAACTGGCCTGCTGCACAGTAGGGGCGGCAGTCGTTGACCAGGTCGATTCCGGTGGCGGTGGCGGTTTCGTTGTTCCAGGTGTGCCAGCGGAGGTCGGTGAGGCGGTTGTTTCCGTCGCCGCAGGCGAGGAGGTATTCGGTGGGGCGGGTTTGGGGTTGGGAGTCGCAGTCGACGACGACGGGGGCGGGAGCTGGTGCGGGGGTGGGTGCTGCGGTTGCGGGGAGGGTGGTGGTTGCGAGCGTTGTTGCGGTGATGAGCAGGACTGCGGCCCAAATTCGCGTGCTGCGGTTTCGTGTGTTGCGGGTGTGGGGGCGGGGTGTGGTGTCCACGGGGCCTCCTCGCTGTTGCCTGGGCGCCGGGGGTGCTGGGGCCATGCTCAGCTTCTCTGATCCCGGAGTGGCTCGCACCTGGTGAGCGTGTTTGTGCCTGTCCTGGCGCGGGGCGGGCCCGTGTGGATGCGTTCCCGGTGAGGGCCGGGGAAGGGGGTCCGGGGGCGGCGGCGGTGGTTCGAGGTGGGGGAGTCAGCTGATGCCGATGGTGTAGGTGGCGTGGTAGCCGGTGGTGTCGGGGATGAGGGGGAGGGTCATGGTGGTGCCTGCGGCGCGGTAGCGGTCGTCGCGGGTGTTGGGGTGTGCGGGTGGAGTGCGGTGGGAGTAGGGCGGGCGGGTGTAGATGGCGGTGAGGAGGTGTTCGGGGAAGAAGAACTGTGAGGTGGTTGCGGTGTGGGGGTCGGGGCGGACCGTGAAGTGGATGTGGGGGGCGAGGCCTGCGTACCAGCCGGGCACGATGGTGTGGAAGACGCAGCGCCCGGTGCTGTCGGTGATCTGGGTGCCGCGCAGGTAAGTGTCTTTGCCGGTGGAGTACTTGCCGTCGGCGTCGGCGTGCCATACCTCGATGCGGGCGTTGGGTACGGGCCGGCAGCCCTCGGGGACGTGTACGAGTGTCAGGTCCAGGCGTAGAGGAGCGCCGTCGCGGTCCTGGGTGATGTCGGAGCGGATCAGGCCGAGGTCGAGGTAGTAGGGTCCAGCGCCGGCCTGTACGGCCAGGACGCAGGCCGGCGACGCCGAGGCCGGGCCGGGTGGGGTGGCGGGCGGGGTGGAGGGTTGTCCGGCCGCACCGCGGGCCCGGTTGGGCCCTGTGCAGGCGGCGCTGAGCAGAGCGGCGGCTCCGGCCGCCCCCGCGACCCGCAGGACGGCCCGCCGACTGGCCCCCAGTGCCCGCACCGTACCCGTACCCGTATCTGCCCGGGCGCCCGTGCCAGCCTTGGCGCCCGTGCCTGCTCCTGTAGCTCCTCCCATACCTGCTTCGGCGCCTGCGCCGGGTCCCGTATCCGCTCCGGTTCCCGTGCCCGCAACGGGGGTTGATGTGGGGGTGGGGGTGTGGTGCTTGGTCATGGAGGCCTTTCGGGTGTGGCGGGTGTTGGCGTTCACGGTGGCGGATGTTGTGGGTGGGCTTTGGTATTGACACGTTTCCTCCTGTGATGCCCGGCTTGGTGTTGGGTGTCGGCGGGGGTTGGTGGGGCCGGGGAGGTGGCCTCCCCGGCCACCGCTGGGCCCAAGCGCTCCAGCATCATCCGGTTCCCGCCGCCTCCGCCCGGTCCGCCGGTTGGTGCAGCGTGCGGTTGCGTGAGCCGTTCCGCCGGTACTCGCTGTGCCGCCGCCCGGGCCGGGGGCGGCCGCCGCTATCCGCCCGGGGTGGTGCTTGTGGGGGAGACCCGAGGTGCTGGCTTTCCGGGCGGTGCGCCTCGGCCTGTACCGGTGTTCCTGATGCCCCCGGTGGTTTCGGCGGTCTCGCCGGCGTTCGTGTTCGCCGGCGGGGGTCTGGGTCGGGGGAGAGCCATGAGGGGGTCCGGGGTGCTGCACCCGGCCCCGGCCCGGGGTGTCGTGCCGCCGGGAGGGGGCCGGGGGTGTCCCCGTCCCGGCGGCACCGCCGCCTATCACCGCCCGGCCCGCCGCCTCCGCCCGGCCCGCCGCCTCCGCCCGGCCCGCCGCCTCCGCCCGGCCCGTCGGTTCCCCGCGGCCGGGTCGGTCGGTTGCCC
>NZ_JBXYDZ010000002.1:0-424318 GCF_057371075.1 Streptomyces sp. WAC03905 | reverse complement strand
AGGACCCGTGCGGCAAGCCGCACGGTAGTTACGGCTCCGCTGACGCTCCGCCAAATTCCCGCGCAAGCGCGGGAATTGAATTCCGCAAGCGGAATTCTAAAAGCGAGTCAATTCGCGCAAGCGCGAATTGAGAACACCCGCGCAAGCGCGGGTGTCGAGGCTGGCGGTAAGAGGGGTGCATCACGTGCGGGCCTGTGTAGCCACTGGGAATCCCAGCTACCACCCATGCAACAGGGCTGACGGATCGTCGGTTCAATAAGTGCTGGCCGCCGCAGTGACGGGCTCCGCTGCGCTCCACCCTGACCCCTCCTCAACTCGCAAGACTTGTGCAGCAAAGTTCAACAACGCTCCACCAACATACGGGACAACCGGCCGCTACGGGCGAGAATCAGCCATGCATCACTCTGAGGCCGGAATTGACGCAAAGGAGGATGCATCATAGTGGTGCACTGTGTAGAGTTTGGGAACAGACATCACACCCCCGGGACGCATCCACCGCGCCGGGATTCTCAATTCTGAGCACGCGCTACATTCCGCGAGAAGGAGAGCACGGGGCATGGCCGTGAAGTTGCGTGACCACCAGATCGAAGCCGTTGCCGCTATTGTGCGCGGTCTCGATATCCCGCCGGGCGGTATTCCCTGGAATGGCTTGCGCGGGCAGGTGCACGCCGCGTGCGGCACCGGGAAGACGATTATTGCTGCTGCGTCGGCTAAGCGGCTTGTGCCGAAGGGGCGCATTCTCGTTTTGGTGCCGACGCTGGATCTGTTGGCGCAGACGGTGAAGGCGTGGCATGAGGCCGGGCACAAGGGGCCGGCGGTTGCGGTGTGCTCGCTCCAGGACGACCCGGAGCTGTGGAGCCTGAAGGTGCGCTCCACGACGAACCCCGTGCAGCTGGCGCTGTGGCACGGCCAGGGGCCCGTCACCATCTACGCGACGTACGCGTCGCTGGGCGTGCTGGCGGAGGCTTTCGAGGGTGTCTACGGCCAGCAGTTGGCCCCGGTTGACCTCGCCGTGGTCGATGAGGCGCACCGGACAAGTGGCTCGATGGGTAAGGCGTGGGCGGACATCCACGACCAGAGCGTCATCCCGGCGCACCGTCGCCTGTATCTGACGGCGACGCCGCGGATCTGGCAGGAGCGGCCCAATTGGGAGGTTGCCGAGGGGGTGCGGGATCCGCTGCCGCGTGAGATGGCGGCCTCGATGGACGACGAGAAGGTTTTCGGGCCCGTGCTGTACAAGCTCAGCCTGGCGTCGGCCGTCTCGCGGGGTCTGCTGGCGCGGTACCAGATCATCGTGCTGGAGCTCCAGGACCCGGTCGTCACTCCGGAGCGGCTGATGGGTGAGGAGCGGCGCAGCGAGGAAGTGCGTGGGCAGCGGCTGGGAGCCTTGCAGGCCGCGCTCCTGCACACGATGGCGCAGCACAATCTCCAGACCTGCATCACCTTCCATCACCGGACGATGGAGGCTCAGGCGTATGCGGAGGGCCTGGAGCGTATGGCCGCGAAGTTGCACGCCGATCAGCCGGAGAAGTACCCGGCGCGGATCTGGGCGGACTGGCTGTGCGGGGAGCACGTCCCGGAGCGTCGGCGCGGTGTGCTGGGTGAGTTCGGCTCCACTGCCTGGCGTGCGGTGCTGTCGAACTGTCGTGTCCTGGGTGAGGGCGTTGATATCAGGGCCGTGGACAGTGTGGCCCTGTTGGACCCGAAGGGGGCGCCGCACGACATTGTGCAGGCCATCGGACGTGCTTTGCGGCAGAAGCCGGGGCAGGGGAAGTTGGCTTCTTTGATCGTGCCGGTTTTTCTCCAGCCGGGAGAGAAGCCGGAGGACATGTTCACTTCCGGATCGTATCGGCCTTTGGTGAAGGTGCTCGAAGGCCTTCGGGCTCATGATGAAGAGGCCGTGGAATTGCTAGCGATTCCACAGGAGCCGCAGAAGGACGTGGCGCAGCCGTCCATGAACATTGGCCCGGCGCCCGAGGAGGGTGAGGAGGAATCTCGTCTGTTGCTCCGTTTCGCGGTTCCGCGTGATCCAGTGATGGTCGCGGACTGGGTCAGCTTCAACGTGATCGACACGGAGAAGCAGGACTGGGCGCGCGGCTGGGTGGCGCTGAAGAGGTTCACCGAGCGTGAGCAGCATGCCAGGGTCCCATATGGTCACAAAGAGGGCGCATACCCTCTTGGGTCATGGGTGGCGGAGCAGCGACGGGTCTACGGCGCGGGGCAGATGAGCGGCCTGCGCGCCCGGCGGCTGGAGAAGCTCGGCATGGTCTGGTCCTTGGTCGATGAGCGGTTCCAGGAGAACCTGGAGGCCGCGAAGGCGTATTACGACCAGCACTGGACCCTCTGTGCTCCGAGGTCCGCAGTGGCCCTGTCCAGACCGGTAGGACAGTGGTTGAGCAATTTGCGCCGCCCCGGTGCGCTTGACGGGCACCCCGAGTGGGAGACAGCGCTCAAGGAGGTCGACGAGGACTGGAACCCGTCGTGGCCGGCCGACTGGCAGCGGCACTACGCCGCACTGCGCGAGCTGGTGGCCGAGGAAGAGGGCCAGGCCGAAGTCCTGCCTGGCGTCACGGTCCACGGCATGGACATCGGCAAGTGGCTGGCCCGGCAGCGGACGCCGAAGGTCTGGCAGGCCCTGACCGACGGACAGCGCGAGCGCCTGGAGCAGCTCGGCATCACACCGCTCGCCCCGGCGCCGGAGGAGCCGACAAGGGCTTCCACGACGTTCGAGCGGGGCGTGGCGGCCCTGGCGCAGTACAGAGCCCGCACAGGCTCTGTGAAGGTCCCCAGGGCCCATGTAGAGCGGCTGGAGGACGGGGCCGAGGTCCGGCTTGGAGTGTGGATCATGAACCAGAAGACCCGTAGGGCGAAGCTCACCACCGACAAGCTCTCTGCACTCGCCGCGCTAGGGCTGGAATGGGCCCTGGAAGGCTAAGGGACGGGATAAGTTTGTGGTTAAGCAATGCTGGCCTGAAGTGAGGGTGCAGGGTCATGGCCTCTGAGGAAGAGCTGTTCGCGTCCGTCGACGCTCTGTTGAACGAGGAGCCGCGCCTCCCGCCTCCGGCGGAGCGTGCCCGGCGGTGAGGCCGCCGGTATCACCCAGGCCCGCCTCGCCACCGCGTTGAAGACCACGACCCAGTCAGTGAAGAACTGGGAGAACGGCCGCAGCGAGCCGAAGTCGCCCCGCCTGGACGCCTACCAGCGGCTGCTGAACGGATGGGCGGCGAAGTACCCCGCCCCCGGCGCAGCTCCGACAGCCTCGGTTGCCGCATCGGCTCCCGAACCGGCCGCGTCCGGGGTGGAGACGGCAGATGCCCCGCAGGCTCCCGCCGTTGCGGCTGCGGCGCCGGCGCGCCCTGCCATCCGGCCCGCTGCGACATCGCGGCGTCCGGCCCTGAAGAAGGCGGCGCAGCCCGCAGCCGACCCGCGCTTCCCGCACGGGCCCCTCGCGGTCCTGGATGGTGACGGCTGCGCGTACGGCGTGGACGGGATCGTGCTGGACTGCCCAGCGAGCACCGTGGTGGAGCTGGTGGAGTGGACCCTGCGCGAGTCCGGCCTCGGAGCGCCGAAGCTGAACCGCTACGGCAAGGACAGTGATCCGCTGATCGTGCTCACTGCCGCGGCCGCCGTGAAGCTCGGGCTGCCCGAGCGCCTGGAAGGCCACGAGCAGCGCCGCTCCCTGCGCCTGCCGGAGGATCACCCCGTGGTCAAGCAGGTGGTGAAGGCGAAGTGGCGGCTCACCCAGCGCGGGTTCGGCCCATGGGCAAGGATCTACCGCAAGGCCCAGGGCCGCGACCGGCAGTGCGTGCAGCTGGCGATCCTGTCCTGGGACGCCCTCGATCCTCGGTCGTGGCCCGGGGTGGCGGAGATGGAGCCGGCCGACGTCGCCCGAGTCCTCGGCGTGTACGCCCAGCGGGTCATCACCCTGCGCGGCTCCACCGCCGTGTCCGGCCTGGAGCTGATGACCGCGCTACGGCCGCCCACGCGTGCGGTGCGCGACGAAGCCAGCGGGAACTGGGTGTCCGGCCACAACCCCGGCTCACTGGGCACGGAGCCGATGGACCCGGCCCCGCCGGAGGCCACCCCGGAGCACCCCATCGTCGTGAACTCCGGCTGGAGGGGCGGGTTCCTCAACGAAGAGGCGTACCAGTGGGTGCGGTCGGTGGACCTGCTCACCGATGAAGAGTGCACACTGCCCTTCGCCGTCGGCCTCGACTTGAACACGGCGTTCCTCGCAGCCGCAGCCCGCCTGGTCGTCGGCCTCTCCGCCCCCGACCACTTCCACGCCCCGAAGTTCAACCCGAAGATCCCCGGCTCCTGGCTGGTCGACCTGTCCCACGTCGAGGTAGACCCGCGTCTGCCCTCCCCGTTCACCCCGGACGGCACCCGGCCGACCGGGCCTGCCTGGTACCAGACACACACCATCGCCTACGCCCAGGAACTCGGCTACAACGTGGAGCCGATCGAGGCGTACCTGCGCCGCGAGACCGGTGCGTACCTGGACCCCTGGCACGACCGCTTGAAGACCGCGTACGTCGACACCCTCACCGACCTCGGCGTCACCAAGGACCTCACCGACGCGGAGTTCTTGGCGGCGATGGAGCGGCACAAGGACGTCGACCCGGCGATGGCGGCCGTCCTGGCTGCCATCAAGGCCACCGTCAAGGGCGGTATCGGCAAGCTGCGCGAGCGCCCGCAGGGCAGGAAGTACAAGGAGGGCGAGCGGTGGCCGGCCCTTCAGCGGCCGACATGGCGCCCCGACATCCGCGCTGCCGTCATCTCCAAGGCCCGCATCAACATGCACCGCAAGCTGCGCAACATGGCGGCGATGACGGGCCTGTACCCGCTCGCCGTGCTCTCCGACTGCGTCGTCTACCCCTCACCCGGCGACAGCCCGCTCGCCTTCCTGCCGTACGCCGCCTCCGGCAAGCCGCAGCCCGGCGCCTTCCGTCTCGGGCCCACCCCGGGCCTGGCGAAGCTGGAGGGCGTCCAATCGATGCTGTGGGCGGTCGACCTCATGGAACAGGGCTACAACCCCGCCCGCCACATCAAGGGCGGCGACGCCGTCCTCGACGAAGGAGAGTAGCCGTGGCCGGGGAGATCGACGACGCCATCGAACGCGCCGACCGGGAAGCGTTCACCCGCCAGCCGCCCAAGACCCTCCAGGCCCGCATCAACTTCCTGATGAAGCAGCTCAAGACGACCAAGGCCGTCGCAGCGGAGCTCGGGGTCAGCCAACGGTCGGTGGAGCGCTATCGCAAGGGCGAACGCAAGCACCCGCCTAAGGCGATCGCTGACCGGATCGACGACGCGGTACGGCAGCGGTGGCAGCCGCAGGTCCGCAAGCGCCGCCAGAAGCAGGCCGCCACCACGCGCGGCATCACGGTGGAGACACGGGCCCGGTTCGGGTACACCGCGCCGATCGGCACGACCGACGACGGGCGCTTCCGGCGCCTGACTGTGCATCTCCCCCCGGCGTACGCGCAGCGCCTGTTCGACGCCCGCAACACAGGCGCCAGCGACCAGCAGATGCGCCAGATCATCGCCGAAGGCTTCAAAGAGATCTACTTCCAAGACGGCGGAGCACGCGCCCTGGGGCTCTCCGACGTCACCCTCAACGACATCGACTACCTCGACCTCGACTACTAACCCCGGCAGCGACCGGGAGCCCGGACCTGCTCGTTGAGCCGAAGCACGATCGTTGTCACAAGCCACGGGATGGGTTGGGGAAACTGTTGCTGACTGCGGGTGCCTTTCGGGTGGCTCCCCTGCAGGGTGAGATGACCCTGTCGTTCCTGGGGCGGATCGCGGACAGGTACGGCCTGACGGTGCCGAGTCTGCTGTCGGCGGTTACCGAAGTGGCCGGCCAGCAGGGCGTCGCCGGGGCTCTACGGGGCGACAGTGAGGTGTTCTTGAACGCCTCGGCCCGGGGCCGGGTCGCGGCGCTGTGTCGTGTGCCGCAGGTGGGCTTATACCGTGCGTTGCCGGCCTGGACGCGGGAGGAGCCGCTGGGCCCCTCGAAGGAGAGGCCGGCGGCGCGGCTCCATAACGGGGTCGAGACGGTTGCCGCCTGGGGTCCGGCCTGCCCGGGCTGTGTGGCTGCGCGGACCGGCCGCGTGGCACCAGCCCGGGTGTACCTGGCGGCGCACGAGCGAGTCTGCCCACGCCACCGGTGCTGGCTGATGAGCATGCCTGGCAGCGGAGGCCGTGTCGTCGGGCTGGCCGGATGCCCGGAGGTGGTCCAGGCGCAGGAGGATCACCGCCGGCTGCTGCGCCGCTCCCCCGTCGCTGCTTCGGCATTCGAGGTCGCTGAGGCGGTCACCGCCTCGTGGTGGGCGCAGCAGTGGCCCGAGGAGCGCCTGTGGCCGATGCGGCTGGATGCGGCCATGCCCGCGGGCGAGGATCCGCAGCGGTGGCGGATCCTGGCGCGGGATCTGGTCACCTACCCAGAGACCGTCGCCCTCGCCACGCTTCTGGCCAGCCGGGCCTGGCGGCTCCGTGTCGCGGCTGACGGTGGTGGTCACCTCCCCTACCGGTTGGCTGATGTGCCCTGCGTGCCCAGCGAGCTGGGCGATCGCTTGCGGCGACCGTGGCTCACCGAGCGTCTGGCCGCCTGTACCCACGGACCGCTGTTTGCCTGGACGTACCAGTGCATCCGTACCAAGGGCGGCAGCGGAGACGCCGAACAGCGGCTGTGGCAGGTCCCCTTGGCGCTCCGGCCCCGGCCTCTCGCCGACGTTCTCGCGGGCTACCAGCATCGGCAGACCGCGAGCACAGAGGGCCTGCCGGCTCAGAAACGGCTGCGGGGCCACAGCGTGCACGCCGACGGGGCCTTCGCCGCCGGCCTGGCCCTCGCGCGCACCTACGCCGCCCAGCACGGCCACCTCGCCACCCAACGCGACACGCGAGTCGGTTCCTTCGCCCTGGGGAAATGGGTGCACAACCAGCAGACCCACGCCCTGGCCCTGCCTGAAGAAAAGGCCGCCGCCCTGAAGGAGGTGGACCCGTGGTGGAACATCCCCTGGTCGGTGAAGTGGCAGCGCTCCTACTACCGCGCCCGCGACCACGTCAGGCGCCATGGCCCCCTCAACGCCGCCGACGGCTTCCCCGACACCCACGTGCTGACCGGGGAGTGGCTGTACCTGCAGTGCACCGACTACAGCTCCCTCCACCCCGAACAGCGCCGTCTGCTGGCCGGCATCGGTCTCACGGCCCAGGCCGCCGGAAGCGCACGCCCGCGCCGAACGACCCGGACAGCGGGCATCGATAAGGCTGTTGCCTGTGCGCGCGCCTTCGTCGCCGAACACGGATGCATGGCCCTGGCCACCAAGAACATCTCCTACCAGGGGTTTTTGCTCGGGGAGTGGCTCACTGCCCAGCGTGTCCTCGCCCGCCGCCAGGACGAACCAGCGCACCTTCAGGTGCTCGACGCGATCGACGTGTGGTGGAACCCGCCGTGGCCCTTGGCGTGGCAGCACACCTGGCACCGGATCCGCGCTCATGCCCGAGACCGGCGCCAAGGGACTGCAGAAGGGAGCTGGCCGGACGGCAGTGACGGCTGGGCCATGTGGCTGTCCGTACAGTGCACCAGCTACAAGCAGTTGCATCCGCTGCAGCAGCATCTGCTGGCGCAGATCGGCATCACCGCCGAGACCGCCGCCGCTCGCCCCCACGAGATCATCGCCCAGCTCTGCGGTACGGGCCCCGGGCTGGCTCACGCGTGCACGTACGCCGCCGCACACGGTCACCTCGCCATGCCCGTGAAAGCTTGTCCTGAGGGGTTTGCGCTGGGCCGGTGGCTGAGCGAACAGCGCCACCGGGCGCGGGAGCACCATCAGGCAACGGGCGGGACATGGCCGGTCAGCACGCTCCTCGCAGCCCTCGACCCCTGGTGGAACCCGACCTGGTCCTTGGAGTGGCAACGCAACTGGAGCCGCGTACGCGAGCGGTCAGAGTCCGCGTCCGCAGCCGACGACGACGGGGGCAGTGCGGGCATTGCGGGCCTTGAGAAGGAGCTGGCCGGCTGGCTGAGCCGTCAGTGCACCGGCTACGGCACACTCCACCCCGAACAGCACCGCCTGCTGACCAAGATCGGCATCACCGCCGAAACAGCCCGCGCCGCCCAACCACCGGCTCCCCGCACCGACCCCGGTCTCCTGGACACCGCACTCGCACACGCTCGCGCCTACGCAGCCGAATACGGCCATATCGCCGCGCCCGCCAGCACCGTCCTCGAAGGGTTCCCGCTGGGGAAGTGGCTGGCCTGGCAACGACGACGCGCCCGTCAGGGCCGCCTCTCCCCCACCCGGGCCGAAACCCTGACCATCATCGATCCGTGGTGGAATCCGCCCTGGCCCCTGCCATGGCAGCAGGCCTACCACCGCCTCCGCGCAGCACCCACGGGCGCCGACGGCGTACCAGCCACGAAGCTCCCCCGAGACCTTCGCCCCTGGCTCCGCGTCCAGCAGGAGTCCTGGGAGCACCTCCACCCCGGCCAGCAGGACCTCCTGACCGCCCTCGGCATCACACCCCACACTCCTGTAGGCGAACGACCCGCGCCCGCCACCCGTACATACGCTCCCAGCCCCGGACTCGACCACGCGCCTACGCCGCCCAGCACGGCCACCTCACCCCGGACAAGCACACCCGCCGAGACGGCTTCCCCCTCGGCCTATGGCTGGGCCAGCAACGCCGCAAAGCCCGCGCCGGCGCCCTCTCCACCACCGCCGCAACCGCCCTCACCAGCCTCGACCCATGGTGGAACCCACCCTGGCCCTACACCTGGCACCGCACCTGGCAGCAATACCGCACCACGATCAGCAGGAACGGACCCGTCCCCGACGCACTGCACCACTGGGCCGCCCAGCAACGCGCCCACTGGCAAACCCTCCACCCCCGCCAACAACACCTGCTCAACCACACCGGCATCACGCGGTGTTGAGCCCGGAGGCTTTGCCGGGGACACCAACGAAGAGGTATAGCCGCGCCGTCAGCGCAGCCGGTTCCGCTGCGTCACGTCAAGCGCGAGACATAGGCCGGCGCGAGGGCTCGAACTGTGGATTCGGGCAGGTCACCGCTGAGGGCCTGCACTGCCATGTCGACGCCAGGCGTGGTGGGTCCACCGAAAATGTCTTGGAGGAGCTGCAGGCCTTCCCGAGTGATATCGCCGACTCGGGGATCTTCGCGCAGGCTGGCAAAGGTGGCTGCGACCTGAGCCACGGGGATGGCTCGGATGATGCGCAGGACGTCGCCGGCGTCCTTGTTGGTGAGGCGTGCAGGGCGGTCATCCGCTTGCTTCAGGCGGTCGTTGATTTTGAAGGCCTTGGCCACAAGGAGGGCGGCGGGGCCGGCGACGTTCACGGTGACCGCTCGGGTGTCGGAGGGCTCGAGGCTTGTGATGGTCATGGGTGAGCGATCGGCGGCAGCGACTTCCAGGCCCGGGACCCATCGCGCTGACATCACACCGTGCGGGGGGATCTTGACGCTGCGACTGCCGATCTTCGGGGCCAGTCCCTTGGCCATGAGCAGGTCGAACTCAACCGGAACCTCCCGGTCGCCGATCTGCTGAGTCCGCGCCCACAAGCCGGGCTGGTTGTCACGCAGCAGCTCGAAGCCCGCCTCCTGGAGCGCTTGATCGAGAAGCGGGGCGTTCTGCAGGAGGTCGGGGTCGATGCTGATGTCGCCGTCGGAGGTGAAAGGAGAGGTCCGCAGGGCGGCCTCGGGCGTGCGCAGGTAGACGGCCTGAGCGCCAACGACGGTCAGGGCGTCGAGCTGGTCGCTGAGGGCGGTCAGTCCGTCCAGGAGGACCCGGCGCGCAACTACGTGGAGCTGCTGGGCATCCACGCCTTCCGGAACTATGGCCATTGTCTCCCCACCCTTGCTCACTGCACAGGACAGCTGAGCTTAGGCGGACTTCCAGTCCTTGATCGTGTGAATGTCCAAGTTCCTCCACTGCCCGTGTGCGGCCATCCTCTCCAGGACTGCTTCGCCTTCGGCAGGTAGACGTCCGGGACCGCTGAGACAGTCGAGGGCGAGCTGGCTGAGTGCCACGTGCGGCAGGCCGTCAACGGTGCGGGAATTCCAGAAGACCACCGGGTCGTGGGCGTCGAGGAAGAGCACGTCGGCCTGCTGCTTCACCTCAAGGAGCCCGAGATGGTCCACGAGTTCGTCGGAGAAGTGGTCGGGGCGGATGTAGACCATGAGCTGTCCGCCGACGGACAGCGGAGCCACCTCCCGTGCGGCGTAGGAGCCGGTGATGGCGATGAGGTGGCGGGAGACGAAGGCGTTGTGGAGCTGGTTGAGCAGGTACTCGATGCCGTTGGGAGCGATGAAGCCGCTGTAGGGGTTCAGGTTGAGTAGGTGGGAGTGCTCTGCCCGGGCGCGCAGCAGGCCCTGCCAGTTGACCGTGTGGATGGTGCGGCCATCACGCCGGATCAGAAGCTGGTCCGCGAGGGTGCCCAGAAGCCGGGAGACATAGGCGAGGCTGAGCCCGGTCGCCTCGGCAAGGTCGCTGGCGCGGTAGGGCGGCCTCACGTCCGCCAGGATGCGCACCAGCCGTTCGGCCTTCGAGCCCGACAAGGTCACCGCCGGCGAGGACGGCGAGGCGCTGCGCGGGGCTCGCATCTGGCCCTCGGTGTAGATGAAGATGGCCGGCCGGTCCGCCCGGATCCAGACGTTGCGGGTCAGGTCCAGGTAGCTGATGCCGTGGGTGCGTAGGAGGTCCTGGGTCTTGGGAGAGATCCAGGGGGCCATGACCATCAGCGAGGTGAACGAGTTCACCTGACGGACCAGGTGCAGCTTGCTCAGGAGCTCGGTGTTGACGGAGCGGGGCGTGAGTGAGGACTTCAGGTCCACCACGTACCGGGTGGTGTGGCCCAGATCGGTGGAGCGGATCTCGATGACGCGGTCCGTGTACCAGTCAGAAGCATCCTGCTGATAGCCGGGGGCCGCCTCGACCGTCCAGCCCTCGCCGAAGAGACCGCGCAACTGCTCCAGGCCCGCATCGAAGAGTTGCCTCGGCGACTCCTCTCCGTCACTCTTCAGGTCCACATCCACTCCCACGGCTACTTAAAGTGACAACTTGCCTGGATCGAGAACTTTCCTTGATTAAGCAAGTTCGATTTACAGGCAAGTTAACTCTACTTCCCATGTTTCCTTAGTTAGGCAAGCTCGAAGATCGAGCAAGTTTCCCTCCCGGCGGCTCCCCTAAGGCGGCAGCCAAGCCGCAGGCGGGACGCTTTCGCACAGGAGAGAACCGGGCGCCCCCGGCGCCCCGGCACGCCGGCCGGGATCCCGCCCGGCCAACAGACGTGATGCAGGACCGGTGGCCGGGCCGGCTACTCGTCATCCTCAGCAGCCCCGCGCCGCCTGGGAACCCTCACCACGCGGCGCCGGGGGGCGAGGGCTGCGGTCTCGGACAGGCGTTCCATCCTCAGGAAGTGCACGTTGCGCATGTAGAGCGCCTCGGCCTGGAAGTCGGTCTCGTTGACCGGGCGCCGCCTGGTGGTGACGAGCCCCGCGTTGCCGAGTTCCCGGAGCCCTTTGCTGCGGGTGTCCTCGCTCAGGGCGAAGCGGCCCTCGGCGTCACGGGGGCTGAACCACAAGGGGACGTCCTCCCCGAGTCCGCCGTTCTCGCACAGGAGCGCCAGGAACATGGCCACTGCGGCGCCGGAGAGCACGGCGATGTGACCGCGGGTCCAGAAGGTCTGCGGGATCTGGATGTAGCGGTGCAGCAGTACGCCGAGGTCGCTGGTCTCCTTCTCCTTCTTCGCGGCCGCGCCCGGGGCGATCCAGGGCTCTGCGCGGCCGTTCTCGTCCAGGACGGTGACAAGGTTGAGCCGGCCGGTCCGGCGCACGTCAATGAAGCGGTGCTCCTCCAGCCAGGCCTGCGCGTCGCCGACGCGGCGGGCCCCGGCCTTCTCCGGATCTGGCAAATCCAGCAGCGTGGCCCAGGCGCTGTGCCGGATGGCCAGCTCCCTGGCCGCGTCCTCCTTCTGCAACCACAGGTAGCTCAGGTAGAGCTTGAGCCGGACCTGGCCACCGCGGCCGCCGCGGAGCATGCGGGCCATCGGCGGCGGCTGTTCGGTGTGAGTGAAGCGCTCGACGAAGGTGTACCGGACCTGGGCCCTGCGCCGTCCGATCCGCCCGGCGCTCTCCGCCATCTTCAGCGCGCGCAGCGAGGGTGCCCTGGCCGCTTCTGCCCTTTGATCCGCTTGCACCGGGTCACCGCCGTAATCCTAGTAGGAGAAGTTTCCTTGAGTACTTTAGTGCCGGTCGCTAGCAACAAACCACCCCTACACAAGGGTTGTTATCATACCAGTAAGGTCGTCACTGACCCGGTGCAAGGGTGGGGTAAATAACGGGCGCCCCGCAGAAGCTTGTTGACCTCGCATCAGAGGTGCCTGTACCGTCGAAGACGCATCAGGCCGAGGACGGGTCACCGGAGGGGTTGTGCCTCCCAATCTCCGCGTGACCGACGGCGCCTGATGCAGGGTCACTCGGCAGTCTCCCAGCCCGTCGTCCTCCTGGAGAAGCGGTTTCGGGCCGAGGCGCTGGACCAGGAGGAAGCGGGGTTGTGCCTCCCCGCCCTGGTCCGCCGAAGAGCACCCGCCGGCCCCGGGACACTGTCCCGGGGCCGCTTGCTGTACCCGCTCGGGCCAAACGGTTGCGGCGGAGCACGGCTGCACACTCCCCGAGCCTTCCTCACCCGCCACGCCCGATGCAGTCACCGACAGGTCCGAGGCCCATGGTCACCGTTTCCGGTCCAGCCCACCTCAACGGCCCTTGCCACGCCTGGGTGTTCCGGGTCGCGCCAGTGCCCGGGGAGACGACCTCGTCGCTGATCTGCCGCATCGCCAGCCGCTACGGAATGGAAGCGAAGGTGCTGCGGGCATGCTGGAAATGGCGCAACTACCCGCCTGGGCACGAGGGCGGAGGCGCACGGGCCGACGCCGAGGTACTGCTGAACGCAGCCGGACGCCAACTCCTGGCAGGTATATGCAGCGTCGAGGAAGACGTGCTGGCACGGGCGTTGCCGTCCTGGGCGGAGGAGGACGCGAAGCTGCGCGCCAGAGCTGGTGATCCTGTGGGGCTGTGGCGGATCGGTGGCGCGGTGGCCGGCCCGGTAGCGTTCGGCTGCCGGCTGTGCACGGCCCACCGCACGGGGACGGCCATGCGGGTGATGCGGTACGCGCCACGGTGGGAGCGGGTATGTGTCCGGCACGGGCGGTGGCTGCTGGACGCGGACGCCAACCAGCCTCTTGAGCATCTGGACGTGCGGGGTGTGCCGGAGGTGACCGCGGCGCAGCGGCGGTGGGCCAAGGTGGCGCGGCGGGCGGTGCGGGCCGGAGCGGAGCCGGAGCGGGTGTTCGCGCTGGCGCAGGCGGTGGTGGCCCGGTGGTGGGAGCAGGCCCTGCAGTGGGAGCGGGAGACGATCTGGCCGCGGCGCCTGCACCAGGTTGCGGGCGGGGATGCAGGTGGTGACCTGGAGCGGTGGCGGATCGTGGGGCGGGACGCGGTCGTCTTCCCGGAGGTGGTGGCGGTGGCCGACGCGCTGCTGGACCCGGCCATGGCCGAGCTGGTGTGGGCCGACAGCGGCGCCGGGCGGCCGCAGGCGCTTCCCGCCGACGGGATGTTCTGCCGCAGACTCGGCGAGCGGCTGGGTCGGGGATGGCTGGGGCCGCTGGCCGCGACGGACCACGGCGGGCCGCTCATCGCGTGGATGGGCAGCGTCATCCGCCTTCGCCGCGGCGCCGGCGGGCCGCCCGGCTACGACAACGACCCGTGGTGGCTGCGCCAGGAACACCAGAGCTCGACCATGGCCGGCCAGCTGCGAGTGCTGGGCAAGGAGAAGAAGGCGCCCGGCTCGGGGACGATGTGGCGGGCTGCGGTGCCCGCCGAACAGCGCAGGCTGATCACCAACGCTATCGACAGCGCCGAGGAGCAGCTGCTGCAGTTGCGCGGGGTGCAGACCGGGCCGACCGCCAAGGTCGCCCGGCGGCTGCTGCGCGGGCTCGGTCACAGTGCCGGCCTGATCGAGAACGCCTGGAAACGGACCGCGGTGGCGGCGGTGAACGGCGGGGTGCCGCTTGAGGAGGTGGCCCGGTGGGTGGACATGCCCGTTGAGGTGCTCAGCCAGATGCTGACGACGGGCAGGCAGGGCAACGGCGGCTGAAAGCCGATGCGCCAAGGGGCACGTCGACTGTTAGCTGATACGGCACTCGTTCGTGGCAGAAATACTGAAAACGGGGTCCAGTGCCGGCGGGAGCGGCTTGGCTGACGCGAGTGACCAGCACAGGAGCGACCCGGCACCAGAGCCGGGCAGGGCGAGCGGCCATGGACCAGGGCAGCGGGTTCGAGGCGGTGTTCCTCGACCCGGTGGGGCAGGCGGTCCAGCAGCGGTGGGCGGATGCCGCCATGACCGTGGCGTTCGAGGACGTGCCGCCGGTGTCGGCGTTCCCGGTAATCCCGGGACGCCGCTGGGGGCCGGGCCTGTGGTGGTCGGCGACCACCGGACGGCACGTAGCCGCCGGGTCGAACGCGATGCGGATCCAGCTGATGGTCCTGGACCGCGACCCTGACGTGACGGGGCTGGCGGGGCGGCCGGTGCGGCTGCTGTGGCGTAATCCCCGCGGCCAGGTGCGTTCCTGGGTGCCGCAGCTTTTCGCCCGCCGTGCCGACGGCACCGCCCTGCTCGCCGACTGCCCCAGCCACCCGGACGCGGGCGGGGAGCGCGCGAGGAAGGCCGCCGAGGCGGTGGCGCAGGCATGCGCGGACATCGGCTGGACCTACCGGCGTCTCGCACCGCTCGACGACGTCCTGGCCTCCAACCTGAAATGGCTGGCCGGCTACCGTCACCCCCGCAACGCCGGCCGCCCTGGTCTGATGCCCGCTGTCTTGGAGGCGTTCACACGGCCGCGGCCGCTGATCGAAGGGGCCAGCGCGGCCGGCGACCCCATCGAGGTCCTGCCCGCCGTCTTTCACGCCCTATGGCAGGGACAGCTGACGGCCGGCCTGGACACGCCGCTGCACGAACGCGTCCCCGTCGGCCCGCGGGGCTGGAGCGGCCCCCAGACGGGAGATGCCGGGTGACCGCGCGGCGCAATGCCCGGCCAGCCGTCAAGGTAGGAGCTCACGTCCGCTTCCGTGGCATGAAGTGGCAAGTGGTCGCCCTGTCGGGACAGGACATCCACCTCGTCGGCCCGGACGGCGGCGGTGAGGCCGTGCTCGCCGGGCACCTGTTCGCCGACCCAGGCTTCACCGTCATCGGAGCCGACATGCCCCAAGCGGCACCGCAGTGGGGCCTGTTCGAGACCGCCCCCGCCGCCGCGCGTCAGAAGGCGCTGGCGTGGCAGCGGCATGTCAGGGAAGTCGAATGCGGCCTGCCTGGCGGGCCTGACAGCGAAGGGGTGGTGCGGGAGCAGTACGACCCTGAGCGGCACACGTTGGCCCAGCGTGAGCAGGCCAAGGCCGAGGAACTCACCGCGCTCGGCTTCGGCCGGGTCTCGCGCACCACGGTGCAGCGCATGCGGCTCGCCTACCGCAAACAAGGCCTGTGGGGGCTGCTCGACCACCGCACCACCCGCGCCTCCAGCCCCACCGGCCGGGCCGACGAACGGGTCGTCGCCGCCGTCCGCGAGGCACTGCGCCGCCGGCGCGGCCGCTCCAAGGGCACCATCAACGGCCTGTTCCCGCTGATCAACCAGATCCTTGAGGACCGGCACGGCCCCGGCACGGTGCCCGCGCCGTCGCAGGCCACGCTGTACCGGCTCGTCACCAACCTCGCCCGGCCCGGCGAACTGCCCTCCGGGCCCGTGAGGCAGGTGCCCGCGAGCATGGACGGGAGGGCGTTCACCCCCGCCACGGCGCTGCGGCCCGGCGAGCAGGTCCAGGTCGACACCACCCGCCTGGACGTCCTCGCCCTCTTCGACGACGGGCGTCTGGCCCGGCCCGAACTCACCATCGCCGTGGACGTCGCCACCCGCGCGATCCTCGCCGCCGTGCTGTGCCCGAGCGCGACCAAAGCCGTCGACGCGGCCCTGCTGCTCGCGGAGATGGCCGTCCCCCACCCCGCCCGGCCCGCCTGGCCGGACATCCTGCGCATGGACCACGCACCCGCACTCCCCCACCAGCGGCTGGCCGCACTCGACGAGCGGCTGGCCGGCGCGGCGGCCCGGCCCGTCACCCTGCCCGAGACGATCGTCGTCGACCGCGGCAAAGTCTTCGTCTCCGCCGCGTTCACCGCCGCCTGCGAACACCTCGGCATCAGCGTCCAGCCCGCCCCGCCCCGCGCCCCCACCGCCAAAGGCATCGTCGAGCGGACCTTCGGCACCATCAACGCCCTGTTCTGCCAGCACCTGCCCGGCTACACCGGCTCCGACGTCACCCGCCGCGGCCCCGACACCGAGAAAGACGCCTGCTACAGCGTCGCCCAGCTCCAGGACCTCCTCGATGAGTGGCTGGCGCACTACCACCACCGGCCCCACGAAGGCCTGCGCCACCCGATGATGCCGAAGAAGGCCCTCACCCCGAACCAGATGTGGGCCGCGCTCGTCGCCGTCGCCGGACACGTCCCCGTCCCGCTGACCGGCAGCGACTACCTCGAACTGCTGCCCGTGCGCTGGCAGGCCATCACCCCCGCCGGCATCACCATCCACCACCGCACCTACGACCACGATCTCCTCGCCCCCTACCGCGGCCAGACCTCCCCCGTCGCCAGCCGCGGCGGGAAATGGGAAATCCACTACAACCCCCACGACGTGCGCCAGATCTGGATCCGCCTGCCCGACGGCGAGCTCACCGAAATCCCCTGGATCCACCGCGACCACGTCCACCAGCCCTTCAACGACCACACCTGGCAGCACATCCGCACCCACGCCCACCACAACAACCACGACGACAGCCAGCAGCACGAGGCCGGCCTGGCCGACGCCCTCGACCAGCTCATGCGCCGCGTCCACAGCGGCCACGCCACCACCACCGAACAAGCCCTCCTCGCCCGCGCCACCACACTGCCGGTTCCCGCCGCACGGCACCCCCAATACGGCACCGGTCCCGCCACCGGGGAGTCGGCGCAGCACGGCGAGGACGACAGCATCCACGACCTCGACGACCTCCCCGAGGACGACACCCGCCCCGCCGCGGCCACCGGATTCGGGCTCTACGACGCACACGAGGAAGCCGACAAGTGGTGAACAGCCGCCCCCACCCCGCAGCGCACCAACCGTCCAGCGCACCCGCCGACGCGGGCAGCGGCACCACGGCCGAGCCGTCCTGGCCCCTGACCACCTGGCAGGGCTGGCAGCACTTCGCCACCACCGAGCCGCCCGCCCCTCCCCGGCCCGGCGAGGCGCCCCGCAGCCTTGAGGAACGCCTCGCCTACCACTCCGCGTTCGTCACCATCCGCACCCCCGCCATCAGCCAACTCGCCACCCAGGTCCGCACCCTGATGATCCTCGGCCGCCACCAGCAGACCACCGCACGGCCCTCCCTCATCGTCACCGGACCCGCCGCAGCCGGCAAAACCACCGCCCTGCTCAACGTCGGCCGCACCTGCCACCTCGCCCACACCCGCAAAAACCCGCCCCCGCCCGGGTCAGCCCACGCCACGGCACCCGTGGCGTACGTCCTCGTCCCGCCCGGCGCCACCGCGAAAACCCTCATCACCGAGTTCGCCCGCTACCTCGGCATCCCCGTCGCCACCCGCATGACCCAGACCCAGATCACCGACGCCGTCTGCCACACCTACACCGCTGCCGGCGTCCAACTCGTCCTCATCGACGAAATCCACCGCCTCAACCCCCGCACCACCACCGGCGCCCAAGCCGCCGACCTCCTCAAAGACTTCACCGAACGCCTGCCCGCCACGTTCGTGTACGCCGGCATCAACGTCACCGACACACCCCTGTTCAGCGGCACCCGCGGCGCCCAGCTCGCCGGCCGCGCCACCCTCATCACCTGCGGCCCCCTCCCCGCCCGCCACGGCACCCGCCACCCCTTCCGCGACGTCATCACCGACATCGACAACGCCCTCGACCTCACCCACCACAAACCCGGCACCCTCCGCCGCCACACCGCCTACCTCCACCAGCGCACCGCCGGCCGCATCGGATCCCTCACCCGCCTCATCCGCCAAGCCGCCATCACCGCCATCCACGACGGCACCGAACGCATCACCAAAACCGCCCTCGACGCCGTACAACTCGACCACCTCGCCGAACAACACAGACGCCCCAGCCGCAGCCGCTAACCCCCACCCACCGAACAGGCCAAACAGCCCTGAACAGCGAAAACACCCACCGAGCCTTTACGCGCTAACGAAACCCACAACGAGCCCGGTCCCACTCAGCACACACGACACAACCCCAGCTCACACCCCGACCCGCCCGCTGGAACCGTGCACCTGGCCTCCCTCAACCAACCCACAACACACCAGGCCAGCAAGCCCTCACTACACCAACAAGCCCCCCTCCGAGCGTTAAGGACGACTCCGACGTCCTGCCCGGGTTCACCGTCCACGGCATGGACGTCGGGAAGTGGCTGGCGAAGCAGCGTCAGCACACGGTCTGGGACGGGCTCATGGAGGGGCAGCGCGAGCTCCTGGAGGCTGTCGGCGTCGTTCCGCTGCCCCCGGAGCCGGTGGCACCCGTCAAGGCCCCCGGGAAGGCCGTGAGCGCCTTCGAGAAGGGCGTGGCGGCCCTGGCGCAGTACAAGGCCCGCGAAGGCTCTGTGAAGGTCCCCAGGGCCCACGTGGAGCAGCTGGAGGACGGGAGCGAGGTGAAGCTCGGGGTATTCCTCAGCAACAGCAAGAGCCGCCGGGACAAGCTGACCGCCGACAAGCTCGCCGCGCTGGCCAGCCTCGGGCTGGAGTGGGCAGCATGAGCACCGAGCAGCTGGACACGAAGGACGTCCTGGCGGCCGCGGAGCGGTTCCCGTGGGCCCTGGCCGCACCGGGTGAGCGGCACTGGCCGGACGGCGGGGACTTCCTGGACGTCGCCCTGCGCGCGGTGCGCCCCGAGGAGCGCGGGGGGTACATCGAGCGCCTGGAGGCGTTCGTGGAGCAGCACCGCGCCCGCCTGGAGGAGATGCTGCGCACGCACGGGCCGGGCAGCACGCCCGCCTCGCACGGCCGGTACGCGCTGATCGGACAGCCCGAGACCCTGATCATCGTGGAGCGGATGGAGAGCGCCCCGTTCCTGCTGCGCGGTCAGTGGGAGAAGGAGCTGGAGACGGTGTTCCTGGATGACCTCGAGTTCGTGTGGGGGCCGCGGATCCGCCTCAGCCGGTGATCAGCCGGGAACGACGGCGGGGCCGGGCGGGGGGATCCTGTCCGGCCCCGCTGTCGTGTGGTCAGCCGAAGTCGAGCGTGTCCTGTGCGAAGTCGATTGGGGCCGGGCTGGGCAGGGGCGGCGGCGGTGCGCCGTCCTGGCACGCGGCCTTCCAGCGCTCGATCAGCTCGTCCTTCCAGCCCTTCTCCGGAGGCCACGACACGCCCCACTCGGCCAGCTGAGCGCGCTTCCACGCCCCCTTGGGCGTCTTGGCGGCTTCGATCTCTTCAGGGGATGGCAGTACAGGCATGTGGAATCAACGAGCGGCAGGGTGCAGGTGTCACCCGCTGGCGTCGGCTCCGCCCCCGGGCCAGCCGAAGCGCAACCCCAGGACGTACACGCACGCCAGTTTGATGCCATGGCCCTGGAGGTCGCGGCATCGCACTGTGCGTGTAGGCCCTGGGGTTGGGCTGCTGCTCCTGGTGACTACGGTGAGGCCGGGAGGGGTTCGGCCCCGGGCGCTGTATGCGGCCTGCGCTGCGACCTGGCCTGTTGTCCGTGGGCAGGCCGGCGTTTTCCTCAGCCAGGTCACTGGGTGTCGATGCTGGCGGAGACGTCGTGTCCTGCCGCGCCGGTCCTCGTTGTCTCCCGCGACGCGTGCCTTTTCCGTCCCCCACGGAGGCGCGTAAGGAGGGGCTCCTGCCGCGCCCGGCCAGGGGCCCCTCACTCCCCCGTTCACCCGGCGCGGCAAGAGCGCGCCTCATCCGGCCTCGGGACACGCTGGGCCACGATGGAGCCCCGCAGGCCGGCGCCGCGGGTGACGGGAGAAGAAATTGATCAACGTGCATGTCCAGCGCTGCAGCAGCTCGGTCCTGATCAGCATCGACGGGGAACTTGATGAGGACGCGGGCGAGCCGCTCCGGCAGGCCCTGGATCATGTCACCAGCGCCGAGCGCGACCTTCTGGTGGACCTTCGCGGGGTGGGGGTCATGGACACCGACGGCCTCTTCCACCTTCTGGACCTGCACCGGCGCGCCGAGTTGCTGCGTCTGCGGGTGTTGGTCACCGGATGGCAGCCCCAGCCCCAACGGCTCATGGCCGAGCTGGCCGGGATCCCGGGGCCCGGCGCGGCCACCGGGGAGCGGTACGCGGTGGCGGGCTTCCGCCGGTTCCTTGAGGACCGGGTCCAGCGCGCACGTGATCACGCCGACTTCGCCGCGGGCTGGCTGCCCCGCGCCTAGCTGTGCCTCTGAGCGGTTTGCCGGTCCTGCCCGGCGGATGCTGTGGGCGGGGCCGCTCAGGCGGCCCGGTGGGCGGCGGTGGCGTCGCGCAGGGAGCGGCGCAGCAGTCGGGTGGGCCGGCGGTTTCCCGTGCGGCGTGGGGGCGGGTACAGGGCGTCGGTCAGGTCCAGGAGGCGGAGCGGCTGGGGTTGCCAGTTGTAGGCGAAGAAGGCGATGCCGCGTCGGTCGAGCCGTTCGGCGAAAGCGATCAGGCTGTTCAGGCCGGCGACGTCCATGAACGTGAGGCGGCTCATGTCGCAGGACACGATGGTGGGACCGTCGGCGTCGATGTAGAGCCCGTCGAGAGCCGTCCGGGTCTCCAGGCCGAGCTCACCGGCCGGGGCGAGGTGCACCGTCGGCCCGTAGCGCCTGGGCATCACACGGAAATCCATGTCGTCCCACCTCGCCTCGAACGGCGCACCTGATGCATACCCGCCCGGAACCGGGCACCGGATGGCCCGAACCGATCGTCGCGCCGCCGCGGACCCGCCCGCAAGCCACCCCGCCGCGGCGTCTGCCGTCAACGCTAGTCCGCCGTAGCCGGGTCAGTAGTGTCAGCCTCTCCCTCGGCGCTCTGCACATTGACGCCGGTGGCACGCATGGCCTGGCGCTCCCGGTATGCCTGCATCTCGCGCTCATTCTCTGCCCTAATCGCCGGAGCGTTGCTCCTCTTGTAGGCGGCGGCCAGCCCTTTGATCTCACCTCGGATCTTCCCCAGGCTCTCCTCGATCGCCTTCAGGGGGCGCGTCCGATGGGGGATTCGGGCAGCGTGTCGATGTCGACGACGTGCTCCAGGTCCTCCATCGGCCCGAACGGCCCTTCGCAGCGGACGGTGAAGGTGTACGTCATGGGGAGTCCGCTGCCGAACCTGCTCGGGCCGTCGAAGATGAGTTCCCGACGGCGGCCTGGAGGGATCATGGGGAGCACGCGGGCGAGGGCGGTCTGGAGATCCGCCGTCTGCTCTTCGCCAAAGCTGGACTCGATTGGAGGGTCAGCCGTGATGTGTACGTTGCGGGCGACGGTCGAACCGATGTTCTCGATGACGAGATAGAGGAAACTCGTTCCCGGCTCGCCAGGCTGAACATCGACGATGACATACGGCTCGTTCTGCTCGCGATAGACCTTCTCCGCCAGGTCCAGCTGCCGCTTCGCCACGTTGGCCTGGGCGTTCGCGTGTTTGGCCTGACGACCGCTGATGGTGGCTGCGGTGATCGCAACTAGCGCGGCGGCGATGCCGATCCAAGCCTCTGGAGTCATTTCCATGGGCCGGAACGTACTCCAGGCATCCGACACCGCCATCCGTGAGCAGAACCGCTACCGCCCATTCACGCGGTCGACGTCGGAGCTCCTGGTGGTGACATTGTGGCCGCGCTGTCCCTCAGCATCCCGAGGCGCGGGACGGCTGAGTACGGCCCCGGGTTGCCCTGCCCGGAGCCACGCCGCGCCAGCCGCCCGGGTGAGCGGGCCTGCTCTGCCCCGGCAAGGACGTGACAGAGCCCCGGCCGAGGTGACTACGGGCCCGGCCGGGGCTCTGCGTGCGTGGGGTGCCGCCGGTTAGAAGTCGTGGTCGTGCTGGTCCCGCTCGTCGCGGTGCAGGTCTTCCTCGCGGCGCCGTTCGTTCTCGGGGCGCTGGCCGCCGCGGGAGGGGGTGGGCTCGGGGTGGACCGGGTCCTGGCCGGGGCGCTGAGTGCGCTGCTGCTCCTCGCGTCCCTTGCCGGGTTCCTGGCGCTTGTCCTGCATACCGCCCATGACGGCGACTCCTTGATGCGTGGGGTACGGCTTCCTCGCACATCAACCTCACACGAACCATGACAGACCGCACCACTACGGCCGCAAAGCGTGGCGAGAGGGTGATGCGCAGGCCGGGTGGAAGCGTCGAGACCCCACGGCCGGCTTCCCAGTGCAGAAGATGGGCTCGAACCCCGCCCGCCCCCGCGCCGTCAGGAGCCGATCGCCATGCTGGAGCGCACGCTACACAAGGACCGCACCGAGGTCACCTTCGTCCTGCCCGCCGACACCCCGCCGGGGCCGGTCAGTGTGGTTGGTGACTTCAACGACTGGAAGCCCGGCGTCCACACCCTGACGCCGCGCAAGAAGGACGGGAAGCGGGCTGTCACGGTCGCACTGCCCAACGCGAGCAGCCACTCCTTCCGCTACCTGGCCGCCGGTGACTACTGGTTCAACGACGACGGCGCTGGCGACCAGGACGGCCGCAACAGCCGCCTGCACACCTGACAGCGCCGGCCCTGGGCACCGGGCCCGCCCGCGATGGTGCCGGCTTGCCGTAATGGACTGGTCACGCTTCGGCGGCCTCCAGTGCGTACAGCTCGTAGGGGATGGCGGCCCCGTCGTCGCCCTGCCGGTCGGACGTGCCGACACGGGTGAACCCGGCTTTGATCAGGACGCGGCCGGAGGCGGGGTTGTCGGGGTGGTGCATCGCCTCCAGCCGGACAAGTCCGGCGGTGGTGAAGGCGACGGAGACCACGTGGCTGGCGGCATCCGTGGCGTAGCCGCGGCCCCAGCTTTCCTCACGCAGGATGTAGCTGATGGTGCCCATGGACGAGGTCCGTCGCCGCAGAGCGATCAAGCCGATCAGCTCGCCCTTGGTGAGGATCCCCAGCTCCACTGCGCCCGAGGAAATTCGGCAGCTCGTGCCAGGGCTGCGTGGATCTTCTCGTGGCCCTGGTCGAGGGTGAGGGGCTTGCCGGTGGTGTGCCGAATGGAGGCTCCGCTGTAGACGCGGGTGAGGGCGGGGGCGTCGTCGAGAGCCAGGGCGCGCAGGGTCACCATGCGGTGGTCAGCTCCTTCGCGGTGGGCCGGTCGCTGGGGTCGGGGGCGAGGCACGCGGTGATGGCGTCCTCGAGCTCGGGGAACGGCCAGGGCCGGACGTCGCGCAGCGCGGTGGTGGTGCCGCGGGCGATGGCGGCCAGTTTCTCGAGCCGGTCGAGGTCGTCGTCGTAGGCGACGGGGCGTTGGCCGGTCCAGCACCAGAACAGGGATGCGCCCAGGCTCCAGATGTCACCGGGCGGCTGTGCCTGGATATGGGTGTCGGCGGGGGTGTCGAGGATCTGCGTGGCGAGTACGGGGGCGGTGGTGTGGGTGATCGCGCCGCGGTACGGGACACGGCGGCCGTTGGCGGGGCCGCAGGCGAGGGCGTAGTCGATGACCTCCGCGTGGCCGCCTTTCGTGACGAGGGTGTTGGTCGGCTGGACGTCGGCGTGGGCCCACCCGGCGGCGTGCATCCGGGCAAGGTGCTCCGTGAAGGTGCGGGCGATGCCCGCGAGCCAGGGGCGCACCGAGGCGCGGTCTCCTTCCCGGCCGCGGGCGAGGGCGAGGGCCCGCCACAGGGGCGCCCCGTCGATCCAGTTCACGGCCAGCCACCGGCCGCCTTCCCAGGTCCCGGCGCCGACCCGGTAGTCGGGGTGGAGAGCGCCGGCGGCGGTGAGGTGGAGGAGGTGGTCGTCCTCCTGGGCCATCTCGGCGGCCTTGTCGCGGGCGTCGTAGCTGTCGGGGTCGTTGGCCTTCATCACGAGGGCGCGCTTGGGGCCTTGGATCTTCCAGGCCCGGGAGCCGCGCCGGTCGCTCAGGAGCCGGATCGCGGTGGGCTCGCCGGTGTGTCCGGTGAGGAGGCCGACGGCTTCGCCGGGGGAGCAGGTGGCTTGCCCATGTGCGGATCTCCGTCCACCCGGTGGGGATGTGCTCGAACACGTCGCGGCCGTCGTCGTCGGCCGCGGCGAGCGCGGCGGCCAGGTCGGGGGTCGCGCTCAGGAAGCGGGGGTCGCGGCGCCGGACGGCGGCCCTCACGGGGAGGAACGAGGCGGGGGCGGCCGGGATCCGGTGGCCGGCCGCGGTGACTTCCTCTTCTCCCGCGTAGAACTTGCCGAACATCACCCCGACCGGCCCGTAGAGGTGTTTCAGCACCCAGTGCGGCCAGGCGAGCAGGTCACGATGCCGGGCGCCGGGTACCTCGCCCAACAGGACGATGTTCTCGCACCGCAGGACACCGTGCGGCCGGTTCAGCAAGGGTCGCAGCCATTCCGCGGCCTGGGCGCCCGCGTGGAACAGCTCCGCCTGGACGGCTTCGGCGTCGCCGTCGCCGTCGGCGCGGTAGACCGTCCAGGACGTCAGCCCACGCTGGAGGGAAGGAGCGAGGTAGGGGCAGTGGGCGGTCATCTGCCGCGCGTAGTCGCTGATGTCCACGGACCTGGGCCGGGTGGTGCTGGCCTCAACGAGGCGCAGCGCCCCGGCGGTGGGCCGGGGCGCTGCGCTGGTGCGGCCGGTGGTCACCGGCGGGCGGTCTCCACCTGGTCGGGCGCGACGTCGTCGCCATCGCTGCCGCCGGCGGGGCCGCAGTCCCACTCCGCGACCACGGTGCCGGTCTCCCGGTAGCGGGCGACGGCGGCCTGGTCGAGGTTGCCGTCGGCGTCGGTGAACCAGATCTCCGGCAGCGGCCCGTACGCCTCCTCGTAGGCGGCGACCCAGGCGATCGGGCCGTGGCCGTTGTTGGCGACGTGGCGGATCGGCTGGCCGGCGGTCTCCAGGCACAGGGCCTCGTAGGCCGGGGTGCCGAGCAGCTCGTGCCACTCCCTGTCGACGGCCGGGGAGAACATCTCGGGTGCGGACTGGCCGGTGCGGAAGCGCTGGCCGGTGATGGTCAGGAACCGGCCCAGCTCGATGGTTGCGGTACTCACGGTGGTGCCCCTCTCGGTGTCGAGTGGTGCTCCCCCGGCCCGGGTTGGGCCAGGGGTGGTGCCGTGCACCGCGCACCCGGGAGATCCGGTCTGCTCCGGGTGCGCGGGGGTCTCAGGAGGCCCTGGCGGGCTCGGGGGCGGCGCCGACGAGGCGGTCCAGGCGCTCATACAGGGCGCGGACGAGCCGGGCGCCGCCCTGCGCGCAGCGCGCGCTGCCCTCCAGCGGGACGGACAGGCGGCGGTCGGCTTCCTCGAGGACGACGTCGGCCAGGGCGCGGGCGGCGTGGTCCTCGGGCAGCAGGTCGGCGGCGCGGCGGACATCGGCGGCTACGGTGCGGGCGGCGCCGGTGAGCAGCAGGCCGATCTGCTTCAGGTCCGCGGGCGGCAGACCGGGATCGCCGGACCATCCGAGGACGGCTTTGACCAGAGCCTTGTGGAGCTCCCGGTCGAGGGGGAGTTCCGTGTCGAGGCGCCCCTCGGGGTCGTGGAGAACCAGGTGCGCGCTGCTCATCAGGGCCTCGCCGGATCGGTGGTCACGGGCGGCGCGGTCTCGTTCGTCGGACATCGACCGCATCCCGACGGTAGGGGCGGGCGGGATGCGGTAGGACTGACCGTGAGTACGGGTTTCGGTGCGCAGGGCGACCGGGAAGCAGGCCGATATGGGCAGGCCGCGACGAACATCGGCAGGAGTGGTGAGCGGCTTCGTGCTGCGCCTGGTCCGCGAGTCCATCCCGTGCACGCAGGCCGGCCTGGCGGAGGTCCTGAGCGTGGATGTGGACACGCTGCAGGGCTGGGAGTCGGGACGGCGTCCGCTGGCGAACATGCGGGCCGGGGCGCTGCTGGAGCTCCGGCGGCGACTTCCGGCGCTCGGCGGCGACGTCGCGCAAGGAGTTGCCCGGGTCTACACCAGCGCGCGCCGGCATCCGTGGGTGCTGGGCAAGCTCGGCGACTGGACCCCGTCGGCTTCCACCGGCCGGCCTTCGTCGTCGAACTCCAGCTTGCGCAGCGCGGATATCCGCACGCTCTTCGGCAGCAGCAGCTTGGCTTCCTTGTGGCCCTTCTCGGTGAGCACCCACAGCTGGTGTCCCGACTGCAGTCGCGTCTCCACCCGGGTCAGGCCCGAGTCCTTCAACGCGTTCAGGGTGTCCCTGGTGATCCGGTCGTGCCGGTCGGTGGGGCGCAGCATCCGCCAGAGCTGATAGGCGGTAGCTCGCTGGAAGATCCCCAGAGCCTTGAGCACTTCCTTCCTTCGCACTCCGGTCGGCTTCCAGACCTGTGTCGACCTAGGAGGGTTGTCGAACGCGTCGCGGCCCCTTGACTGGCAAGTCTGACCTGCGGATACGTCTGCGACGGGCGAAGTGGCCGTGGAGGGGGCGATGGAGGGGCCCATGGAGGGGACCTGCGGGATCTGGTCGACGTCCTCAGAAGGCCGGCCGTCACGGGCGGCGGGGTGCTCGCGAGCGGGGTCGGGCGTGAGATCGGCGGGCACGGTGTCCTCGGTTTCTCCGGCCTGCGGGCCGGCTCGGTGAGCGTCCGGCCCATACGCGGATGTGCGTACGGGCCGAAGCCACCGTGAGGAAGCACCCCTAATGGGCATTGAAGCTGGCGGACCGCTACCCGATACCCGGCCTTGAGGTCTTCAAAAAGAGCGCGGCCTCCGGATTCACTCCCCGTTCGCGGTGGCAGCGGTCGGCACCGGGATAGTCGTGACACACCCCTGGGACTCGATCCCTTGGTCAAAAGCCGGCACCCGGTCCCGTCGCTGCCACCGCGTTCGTACGGAACCGAGGCAGACGACCGGAACGTTGAAGTTCGTGGTCCAAGCCGTTCGCAGGGGTCACCTCTGAAAGAGCCAGGAGCCTGACGAGCTCCCTCACAGACCGAGGGCACTGCAAATCGCTGGGGTCACGAACGGCTATTTGGATGCAGGGCCATCGAGCCCTTCCATTAGGGAGACGCGTGCCCCGCACGGCTGCGACCAGCAGCGACACACCTCAACCGCGAGGACCCGGACCCGTGAAAGTTTTCTGCGGTATCGACTGGGCCAGCGATCACCACGACATCGCGGTGGTCACGCGAAGGGACCCTTTTAGGCAGGGCCCGGATCGGCGACGACGCAACGGGCCTGCAGCAACTCCTCGACCTGCTCACCACACACGGCGACACCGCGGACACACCCATACCGGTGGCCATCGAGACCTCCCACGGACTGCTGGTCGCCTGCCTTCGGGCAACCGGCCGGCCCGTCTACGCAATCAACCCGATGGCAGCAGCCCGCTATCGAGAACGTCACGCCGTCGCCCGCAAGAAGTCCGACCACCTCGACGCTATGGTCCTGGCGAACATCCTGCGCACCGACAGGGCCGCCCACCGGCCGCTGCCCGCCGACAGCGAACTCGTCCAGGCCATCGCCGTCCTCGCCCGGGCCCAGCAGGACGCGGTCTGGGACCGCATCCAGGCCGCCAACAAGCTCCGCTCCCATCTGCGGGAGTACTTCCCCGGCTTCCTCGCCGCCTTCGCGCACGCCCGGGAGGGACTCTGCCTGCCACTCGCCCGGACCGTTCTGGCCGCGGCCACGACCCCGGCCCAGGCCGCCCGACTCACCCGCACCCAGCTGCGGTCCCTGGTGAAGAAGGCCGGCCGCAAACGAGGCATCGACGAGGAAGCGGACCGTCTCCGCGAAGCCTTCAGGATCCCGCAGATGAGACACCTGCCCCAGGTCGAACAGGCCATGGGCCTGCGGACCCTCGCGCTGCTGCGGCAGCTCGCGGCCACCTGCGAGAGCGTCGAGGAACTCACCGCCGCGGCGGTGGAGTCTTTTGATACGCACCCGGCGCGGGCAGGGGCGTGCCGGGCGGCCGGTTACCGGGTCTTCGCGCCGGTGGTGGCGACCAGGGCGGCGACCGTCTCCCAGCCGTGGTGCCAGCGGTCGCCACCGTGGTGGACGCCGAATGCCGAACTGGACATGCAGGACGTCATCAAGGCGAAGTGCTATGAGTCGGCGGCCGACGTCGTTGACGGCCTGGGCGGCCGTCGCGACCACGTCCGGGTGGCCACGGCGGAGGAGCTGGCGGCGGTGCAGGAGAACCTGTTCGCCCGACTCGCCACCAAGCAGGCGAGGAAGCGCCTCGAACGACTCGTGATCAGGCTCAGGGGCGAACTGGACGCCGCACTGGAGGCGCTGCCTGACGACGCCCCGGGCGACGTGGCGGCGGAGCTCCAGCAGAACTTCTTCCGCCAGCTCGTTGTTGCCGGAGCCCCAGACCTGGCCTGACCGGGTGGAGCAAGCTATCCGCCAGGACACTCTTCGGGTCCGCCTGCCGAAAGGCCGGCGGGGCCCGAAGCGCGTCCTGGCGACCCGGACCGAGGGCGGTCCGGGGTTCCCCGAGTAGGGGAACCCCCTTTGTAATACCCCGTGTTTGATCATGGTCGGCGGACCGTATGGCAGGGCCATACCTTGGTACTCCCCCGGCCGCTGACCGGCCGCCCCACACCTGCCAAACAACCTCTTCCAGCTCCGTGGAAAGAGGTGTCGGCGGCGGTTCTCAGCTTGCCCACGGGGTCTGACCGGCGACAACGCGCGGGCGGCCGGGACGGGGGGTCCCACCGACGGTCACACCTCCGGTCCCCCGCCTAGGGCCTGTTGTGAAAGTGCTGGTCACAGCCATTCGTTGATGGCTGCGATCAGCACTGTCGCTTCGTAACGGACGGCGAGTTTGTCGTACCGGGTGGCGACGGCCCGGTGGCGCTTGAGCCGGTTGATCCCGCACTCGACCGCGTGCCGCTGCTTGTAGTCGTCCTTGTCGAACTTTGGCGGGCGCCCGCCGCGCGATCCGCGCTTGAGGCGATTGCGGACCCGGTCCGCCGGAACCGGGATGGTGGCTTTGATTCCGCGTCTGCGCAGGTAGGAGCGGTTGCTGCGGGAGTCGTAGGCCTTGTCGGCCCGGACCCGGTCTGGCCGCTTGCGCGGCCTGCCGAGCCCGAGCCGGGGCACCCGGATCGCCTCCAGGACCGGCTCGAACTGCGGGGAATCACCCCGCTGCCCAGCCGTGATCACCACCGACAGAGGCTTCTGCCCCTGCTCGACCGCGAGGTGGATCTTGCTGGTCAGTCCGCCACGGGAGCGTCCGAGACCGTGGTCGGCCGGCTCGACGAACACTCCGCCGGGCGGCTCCTTCTGGAGGTCCCCCTTTTTGCCGCCCCGGCGGCGTGCTGATGGGCCCGGCAGACGGTGGAGTCGACATTCACGTCCCAGGTGATCAGGCCCTTCGCATCAGCCTCGGCCTGGAGCCGCGTGAGGATCCGGGCCCACGTGCCGTCCCGCTGCCAGCGCCGGAACAGGTCATAGACCCGGTCCCACGGCCCATAGCGTTCGGGCACGTCCCGCCAGGGAGCGCCGGTTCGGGTCCGCCACCGTATGCCGTCTATCAGCTGCCGCCGTGTCCATACCTGCGGACGGCCCGGCTTGATGCCCGTCG
Organism: Streptomyces sp. WAC03905; assembly: GCF_057371075.1. Lineage (NCBI taxonomy): Bacteria > Bacillati > Actinomycetota > Actinomycetes > Kitasatosporales > Streptomycetaceae > Streptomyces > Streptomyces sp. WAC03905. Next base: position 394,604 of record NZ_JBXYDZ010000002.1, on the reverse strand, counting down.
GCAGCAACGGCTCAAGCCGGGCCCACTGGCCGTTCGTCAGATCTCCACGTCCCACGACAGGTGATCATCAACGAACAAGATCCACTTTCGCAACAGGCCCTAGGCCCCCTCTGCACGCAACTCTCCAGCCGCCCTCCGGTGCAACTCCCGGAAGTGTCTTCACGGGTAATGCCACCCCCTGGGCAAGCCTAGGTCGAGCTGGGTAAGCCCCCCGGGTAAGCCTCGGACCAAGATCACGTATCGGAAATACCTTTGGTACTTCCGGGACCGGAATCGGATCGCAGAGTATATGAGGCTTTTATCCTTGGTTAGCTCGACGGCTTCATGTCCTGGTGGCGCGGCGGCGAAGGTAGCTTCCTAACCCCAAAACGGGATGCCCTGCAAGCAGGATGATCGCTCCTGCATAGGTTCCGGTTACGTCGCCAAAAGGTAAGAGATGTTCTTGCTCTGTGTGGTCAGATGAGGCTGAGAAGAGCATGGCCGTAGCGTGCATGATGTTGGAGACGATGACGTAGTCGACGAGTGGCCTGTATCGCAGTGGATCCCGTGCGCCCCAGAAGAGGAAGAATCCTAAGGGCACATAAATAGCGAAAAGCATGTACTCGAAGGCTGACATTCTGTTCGGTTCGCCCCATATCCATCCTGGTGCGGAGGAAACCACCAGTGCCGGGTAGACGACGGCATAGCTGAAGCCCGCCACCCTCATGGTCATGCGAGAGTCTTGGGGACTTGCGGAGCTATATGACTGAATACTCATTAGTGGCTCCTTGTTTGCGGGATCTTGACTGAGGCTCGAACCAGGTCAGCTTATGAGAGAACCTCAGGTCATCGATTGCTGCCCGCGCGCTTTCTTGTCGGACGTGTAGGTGGCTCTTCTGCGGGGCCGCTCTTCTCTGCTGGATCTACCAGCTTGGTTCCATAGGTGTGCGATCTGTAGCGGTTTGTCTGGCCGTTGGGTCGTGATGGAGCAATGCTCGGAACTTGTGGATCGGCCCGGGACGGGGTGCCTCCACCGGCCTGCCTCCGCGATCCGCCTGTCAAGGACTTCAGCGAGTTCGCGTACGGTCTCCTCGCTGCGGAGCTGCTCGAAGATCTTCCGGGCATCGGCCTGCCCCCGGCCACGCATCCTTTCCAGAGCTGAGTCCACCTCGGCGAGGAAGTTGCTGCGATTCTCGCCGTGCAGCTCCCCAATCCGCGCGTAGGAAGCCGTCAGGATGCCGCCTGTACCAGCCGCCGGATCGCAGACGGTCAGTTCCCCTCCTTTCAGGAGGATCTCCTCGAACGGCGCCAGGACGCTCTCGACGACCGCGCGCGTGAGTGAGGACGGGGTGTAGTACGAGTCCTTTGCCGGCTGCGGCGCTGCCGAGCGTACGGTGACGGGTGTTCCGGGCTGGACATCAACGATCACGCTGCCGTCCGGTTCCACGGTCAACACAGCGTCCCCGACGCGGGCCCGTAGAGCAGGGGCTTCTCCGCTGGGAACGGTCTCGACGTCGGTGTAGAGCTCCCGCAACCGCTTGAGTGCCAGCGTTTTTACGGGATTGCGCTCCCCTCGTGCCCAGGTTACCGGTGATGGCTGGCCGACCAGATAGGCAAATTCCTCGGAGGGCTGACCGTGGAACCGGACTCGCTGACGGTCGGGTACCAGGTGGTCTTCCTCGTGGAACCAGTGCTTCCCGCCCGGTTCGCCTGCCACGGTGTCGTAGACGCCGATCACCTTGCCGAACGCGGTTCCCACAACAACGGCTACGCGGCTCGGGTCGAAGTGCGTGTGCTTCCGTCCGTCCCCGCGCCCGGAAATCCATGCGCCAAGTACCCCGTGGGCGAGCTTCTCCGGTTCGGCGCCCCGCGCGTGCTTGGAGTTGGTGAACAAGGCGAGGTCACGCTTCACGGATCCCCCAGCATTCGTGGTCAGTGTCACGCCGACGCTAGCGCATCTATCGCATACAGATACTGGGAATCACTAAGTGATAGGCAGGGCAGCATGCTGCCAAGCACTGCCGCACTCCCAACTAGCTGCTCAAGTGGCGGCGAGCTCCAGCGCGCGCCCCCGGCTCGGGGATGTCATGGCTGATTTCCCCGGGCCCGTGGTGTTGCTGGACGAGCTCCTACATCAAGGCGGCGAGGGCCTGCTCAGCCATCTGCACGCCCATCGTGGCCGCGATGGTGGTGCCGGCCTCTACGAGCTTGTCCTTCACCTGGGTGGCGAGCTGGCGCAGGCGGCCTGGCTCGGGGTTCTCCGAAGTCGCCTCGTCGTGAAGGTCCTGAGCTACGCGTTCCAGCTCGACGCGGTCTGCTTCGGGCATGTCCAGGGTGCTACTGACCTGACCGATGTATCCGGCGAGCTGGGCGAACAGCGTGGGGTCGACGCCCTCGGTGTTGTTCTGGGTGAAGTGCTGCTGCTCGCCAATGATGACGCCCTTGGCGTTCGGCATGAAGTTGTTGTACGTGGTGCCGGTGCGGGGCTGGTTGACGTGGTCCTGCACGTTTCCTCCTGCCAGGGCACAGCGGGTGCCCTGCGGTGTGATGGCGGCCGTGGCCGGGTCGGTGTCGGTGTGGTCGATCAACTTGTGCTCGGCTAGGTAGGCGAGCGCCTGGTGGAGATCGGTGCCACTGATCTTGGTTCCGGCAAAGTAGGAGCCGGGGGCCTGGAGGAACAGGACCGGGTTGATGGGTGTCTGGTCGCTGGCGGTGTCGAAGAGCCACCGTAGCAGGGCGTCCATCGTGTGCCGGATCCGGGCGGCGCGGTCCTTTTGCAGGTTTTTCAGCTGGCGCACGGCGACGCGGCCGGCGTCGGTGAGGCGGACATGGGTCTGAGGCCCCATAGCGCGGAGGATCTGCACCAGGCCGTGCTGGTCGAGCTGGAGAGCCAGGATGGCCGGGTCCTCGTCCTCCAGCTGGAGTTCTTCGGGGAAGGCGGCGACGTTGATGTACCCGGCCGGGCTCTGCTTCGCTCGGTCGTCCAGCCACAGCAGCAGCCGGGCCAGGTAGCCGTTGCTTCCGACCATCTCACCGCCGGGTACCGCGCTCGAGGTGGCTTCGATCTGTGCGGAGACGCGAGGAGGGTTCTGTCGTTGGGCCCGCTCCAGGCTCTTGTTGGTCTCCCTGACAAGGTTCTTTGCCCACTTGTCGATCTCGCGCTTGTTGATGCCGCTGCGGGCCACGTTGCCCTCCTGTTTCAGGTACCTCAGCCAAGGGTGCGGAGCAGTTCCGACAACGAGCCTTCCGTCTTCCGCTGCGCCCGAGGGGCGCCGACCGTCCAGGCAGGCGCCCCTTTGTGGGCAGGGGCCGGGCGGCGCCAGGGCGGATGCGAATCAGTCGACGTCGGTGGTGCCGGCCGCGCCGCGAGGTCGGTTGCGGGCCCACCTCTTGAGGTCGCCGACGCGGTAGAGGAGTTCGGTGCCGCGCTTGTCGACGGCGTCGGGGAAGTCCGGGTCGTCGGCGCGCGCTCGGCGCAGGGCATCGAGGGTGAGCGCGGGAAGGTGGTCCTGCTGCGCTTTGCGCAGTCCGACCACGGCGTCGTCCGGGTCTCCGGCCGGGGAGGCATTCTCGGGAAGCGTCGCAGGGGAGCTGGCTGCGGCCTGTCCGGCGGCGGCAGGGGCGCGGGTTGATGCTCCAGGCATCGGCGAGGAAGTCCCGGTCGGTCGCCGGTTCAGCCGCGGGGGCGGGCGGGAAGGTCTGGACGCCGGTGCTCCAGGGGTCGTCGAGGACGTCGGCGGCCGGAGCGGCGGTGGCCGGCTTCTGCAGGGCCGGGCCGGTCGTGGCCTTCGCGTGGACGCCGGACATCGCCCACTCGCGGGCCTCCGCGTTCGACAGATTGAGTACCTGGGTCTCCTGGGCGCGGCCGCGGGTGACGACTTGAACACGGCCGGGATGTTCGGTCGGCATCGGGATGGGGCTGACTTCGGGTACGAGCATGCGCCAGGCGTTGAGGGTGTAGCGGACCAGGATCCGGGTGGAGAAGTTCTCGCGCATCTCCGGGCCGCCGATGGCGCGGGCGGTGGCGGACTGGGCGACAAGGAGGACGTGGAGGCGGACCTGGCGGCTCATGAAGAGGATCAACTCACGACCAGATCACTAGTACTCCAGCAGCGTTTTGCTATCTGGCCTGGTCAGGGGAGTCGTGGGGAGTGTAGTGGGAGGGTTGGGTGCCGGTGGTGGTCTTGGCCGGGTGCTCCACCAACGAGTGGATTCGCCGCTGGTAGTGGCAGTGGCGGGCTGTCGCCTGGCGTCTGCGACGCCAAAGTGACCAGCTCAGCACGTGGCGGCGGAGCGCCCGGCCCGGGCGGCCGCCTGGGCCGAGGCGAAGCGCCAGGAGCCGGCGGACTTCTGCCACGGTGAGGGGAACCACGGCGCCGGAACCGTTTCTGCACCCCCCTTTGTCGCTTCGTGGGCCATGACCGCGAGGTAGGAGTGGGCCAGCATCGCCAGCGTGATGTGGCGATACCAGCCCACGTATCGGCGAACTTCGTACTGGTCCAGGCCGCACTCGTTCTTCGCGGCCTGGAAGCACTCTTCGATCTGCCAGCGCATCCCGGCGATCCGCACCATCTCCTGAATGGCTGTCTCGAGCGGTGTGTAGGCGAGGTAGTAGGCGATCTCCTCAGGCTTGCTGAGACTGCGGCGGGCCAGAGCCCACCGGCGGCGCACGGGGGCCTGTCCCTGGTAGTCGAACTCGGCCACCGTGGGCAGCTCCAGGGCCGCCCAGTGGTAGAGCCGTGGCCCCTTGGCGCCGTCGCCGCAGGAGATCGCCTCCCATGCCTCGTCGGGGGCCCGGGCGAAGAGGTGGTCGATGCGCGGGCCGAAAACCTGCTGGGACTTGGGTACTGCGAGCACGTAGCCGAGCCCGGACTGCTCCAGTAGTCGGCGGAAGCGTCCCTCTTGCCCGTATGCGGCGTCCGCTGTCACCCAGGCAATCGGAAGTTCGGAGGCCAGAGCACGCAGGACCAGGCGCTTGGCCAGCTCTCCTTTGGTGGCGAAGCCCCGTTCGTCGGGGACCTTTGCCGCCTGGCAGCGGTCTCGGTCGTCCGTCCAGGACTTGGGCAGATAGAGCTCCCGGTCGACCAGTGCACGGCCGCGGGTGGTGGCGTAGGCGGCGAAGACGCCGATCTGGCAGTTTTCGGTGCGGCCGGCGGTGCCGGAGCACTGGCGCTGGACCCCGGCGGAGGTGCTGCCCTTCTTGATGAAACCGGTGTCGTCGACGACGAGCACCCCTGCTTCCTCGCCGAGATGCTCAGCGACGTAGGACTGGAGGTCGTCACGGACGTCGTCAGCGTCCCAGTTCGCCCTGTTCAGGAGCCGTTGCAGGCCGTCGGGCGTGCGATGGCCAGCGAATTCGGCCAGTTGCCAGCCGTTCTTGCGGCCGACGGGGGCGAGCAGGCCTCGTATGTAGTCCCGTCCGCGGCGCCGCAGGTCGGCGCGGCCGAAACGGTGGCCGATCCGAAGGAACAGGTCCTCGAGTTGTCGTTCCCAGGCCGCGTCCGCGTGGTCGTCGATCACGAAGACAAGCTGTCCACGACTCAGCCCGGCCCATACCTCTCATCCACTCGTTGGTGGAGCACCCGGCCAAGACCACCACCGGCACCCCACCCTCCCACTACACTCCCCACGACACCCCTGACCAGGCCAGATAGCAAAACGCTGCTGGAGTACTAGTGCAACCGTCCAGACACCTGTGCAGCCCCCTCCCGGTACAACCCTCCCCGGGGCGGCTTGCCCGGCCCCTGCCGTGCTGTCTGTCCCGCCTGCCCGCCGGCCTGCACGGATAACGTGAGGGCGTTCATCAGCGAGGCAGGGAGAGAGCACGTGACGGTGGCGAGGGAGCGGCTGTGTGACTGGGTGGTCAACAAGGACCAGGTCTGGGTCCACGGTGACCGGATCACCGACGGCCGCGTCGCGTTGGACATGGACGGCATCGCCGGTCTCGACCCGAGCATCGTGAACAGGACGGGCAGTGGCGGATCCGTAAGAGCCGGGACCCGCAGTGGCTGGGCCCGGACCACCCGGACCTGACCGACTGTCTTCCCTACACCGGCGCCGACTGGGAGCCGGTGCGGTGGTCGAACTGGACGACTGGCGGCGCCCGGATCGGCGCGGTCCACGGCCGGCCCGTCGCCGTGCACGCCGAGTGGCTGTCGCGGCTCGAGGCCGGCTACCGGATCGAGTGCTCTCCCGAGAACCCGCTCCTGCGCATCATCTGCGAGGCAGCCGCTCCGGCCGTGATCTACGGCACGGTCCACGCGCAGCCCACCATCGTCGGCTCCGTCGTGCCCGTGCAGGTGAAGGCGAGTCCGGCCGTGCTCCGGGCCATCGTGGAGGAGATCAGCGGCTGACCGACGTGCGCCCGGACGCCGCGGGGGCTTGCCCAGCCGGCCTTCAGGCTTGCCCACCCGCCGGATCGGTCACCGGGTCAGGCATGACCGATCTCCACGGTCATCGGTCAAACCGCACGTCAGCGCACGTGACCGATCCATGCAACTCCCCACCGCCCGGTCACCGGCCATCGGTCAGCCGCTGCCTCGCCGAGAGATTCCGGGGCAGGGCCGTGACCGACGCCGCCCCGCCCGACGTGCCCCGGCCGGGGTGGGCAAGCCACCCGTCGAAGCGGCTTGCCCAGGGTCCCCTTGGGCTTGCCCACTCCCCCGGAACACCCCGTTGCGGCAGTGCGCGGCGGGTAGCCTCCGGGCACGAGTGCGCTGAGCTGGGGGTGGGCGTTGAGGTTCACGATCGACACCGAGACCAATTCGTACGAGGACGCGATCCGTACCGTGCGCGCGGCCTACGGCAAGCCGCAGCCCGAGCCGGGCGGCCGGCCGGTGGTGCTGCCGGAGGACGTGGTGTGGAAGCCGCCCAGCCGGTACGACCACCCGGCCTGGACGGAGGAGATGCTGCGGTCCTGGGTGAAGTTGCTGCACACCGTGGAGGAGCTGGACGTGGTGTGGCGGGTGTGCGCGGAGCCGGGCCCGCCCGGGGTCCGGGGACAAGTCATCGCGGAGTACGTCTCCCCGGAGCTGACCGGCAAGCCGGCCCTCACGGCCCTGGGGCTCATCAGCCGGCGGCTGAACTGGGCCGCCCGCGAGCTGTGGGCGCGGGGAATGCCCTTCGTGATCGACGAGGTCAAGCGCACACGGACCGTCGACCGGTCGGTGGCCGCGATCCTGCTCGACGCCCTCGCCGAGCACCCCTTGTGGCCCCAGATGCGCCACCACAGCAACCCGCCCGCGCTCGGCTCCTGAGCCCAGCCGCCCTCCTGCTGGGCAAGCCGCCCTCCTGGACGGCTTGCCCAGACTCCCGGAACCGCGCAGCTATCCGCGACGCCTGAACAGCCCGCGTGCCTTCGACACCTCCGCTTCGGCCGTCGTGCCGGCCGCGACGTCCTCCGCCTGGCGCTGCGTCGCCCGCTCCGCCTCCGCACGAGCGACGGATGCCTCCGCGCACGCCCCGCACAGGTCGTCCCACTGCCCGGGCCACGAGGACCGCTCGGTCTCCCGCCAGCGTTCGTCGGTGAACTTCGCCCCGCACCGCGTGCACACCGGCCGCTTCGCCTCCCGCTCCGCTGCCTCCCGCGCCGCCCGCCGGTCGCGGGCCTCTCTCCGCTGTACGGCATACAGGCGGTCGCCGTCGGGGTTGTCCAGGGCCTCGGGCAGGGTCTGCCATTCCTCGCGCCCGAGCCTGCGCCACACCTTGCCTGCGGCCCCGGCCGGGTCGGCGGTGATCCGCTCCAGCTCGGTGACGACGACGGGCACCGCCTGGTGGTAATCGACGGCCGTGATGCCCGCTCCCCGGCCCGGGTACGGCTCCCCGCCGACGTACATGCGCGCGGCCTGTTCCAGCCGCCGCATCCGGCTCTCGCGCTGCGCATCGGTCTTCCCGGTGAACACGAAGGCGAGGGGCACGTAGCCCTCCCGGCCGGTCGGCGGGTAGATCCGCGACCACAGCCGGAAGTCGTGCACCGCCGCTCCCTGGGCCGCCCGCTCCTTGTTCGCGTCGACCTTCGGCGCCAGGAGCTCGAACCAGTCGTGGTACCGGCGCAGCTTGTCCACCAGTTCGTCGATGGGCTCGTTGACGCGGTCGACCTCCAGGAGCATCGCGGGCACCCCGGCGTCGGGGGCGCGCATCGTCAGGTCGGCGTACTGGGTGTACCCGTACGGCAGGCGGTGGGCGATCTCGGTCTGCCAGGACAGCGGTGTGCCGTACCCGGCCCCGGTGAGCACGGCCGCGGTCGAGGTGACGGCGGCAGCGTGCTCGTCGTAGCCCTCGGCTTTAACCGGCTTGCCTTCGTCGTCGTACTCGAACTTGCGCAGCGCGGACATCCGTACGTTCTTCGGGAGCAGCAGCTTGGCTTCCTTGTGTCCCTTCTCGGTGAGCACCCACAGCTGGTGTCCCGACTCCAGTCGCGTCTCCACCCGGGCCAGGCCCGTCTTCTTCAACGCGTTCAGGGTGTCCCTGGTGAGCCGGTCGTGCCGGTCGGTGGGGCGCAGCATCCTCCAGAGCTGATCGGCGGTAGCCCGCTGGAAGATCCCCAGAGCCTTCAGCACTTCCTTGCGTCACGCTCCGGTCGGCTTCCAGACCTGTGTCGACCTAGGAGGGTTGTCGAACGCGTCGCGGCCCCTTGACTGGCAAGTCTGACCTGCGGATATGCCTCCGGCGGGCGAAGTGGCCGTGAAGGGGGCGAAGGAGGGGCCCATGGAGGGGGCCTGCGGGGCCTGGTCCAGGGCGCCGGCGGGCGCCGGGCCGGGCACGCTGCGGAGGTCTTGGGCGGGGCGGGGTGTGTGGTCGGCGGGCACGGTGTCCTCGAATTCCCCCGGCCTGCGGCCGGGTCGGCAGTCGTCCGGCCCTCACGCTGATGTGCGCACGGGCCGGTGCCACCGTGAGGAGGCACCCCTTGTCCGCGGTCTGACCGTCACCGACGAACGGTGTCCGATTGCTCCTTGACCATCCCCTTGACGGGTGGTTTTGTCCGTGGCCGACGCCACACCGCCCGACCCGAGTTCAGCGGGCGGGCCGGGTGCTGGACGGCGAGGAGCCCAGCCTCCAGTCCGAGGGCTTCTGGCCGCGGAACGCCTCGCCGCTCTCGATCCGGGCCTTGTTCCGGGCGGACTCCCGCTCGGCCGCCGACAGCTGCCGTGGAGCGCAGCCGGGGTGTCCCCAGCCGTCGGCGACCTTCGTGATGACCTCGCCCTGGGCGTAGTCCTTGAAGCAGGCTGGGCAGGTGCCCGCCGTACTTGGCACGCAGCGAGCCGCGCGGCAGCGGTACGGCCTTCTTCGCCGCCGTCTCCTTCGCGGCCGGCTTCCCGCCGCCCGCCTTCTTCGCCGCCTGCGCCCGCTTGATCGCCTCGCGCTGCGCCTTGCCGGGCCGCTTCTTCGGCTGCTGCCCGCGTGCCGCCTTCGCGGCCTTCTGTGCCGGGGTCTGTCCCACGCCCGGATCGCGTAGAGTCCGCCCTCCCGGGTCCGACGCACACCGCGCACACCGGACGTCCGGGGCAGCAGCGCGTGGGTGCGCACCGGTGCGCGCACGGCGCGATGAGTTGCGCGCGATGGACCGCACCCCCCACCGGGCGGTGCGCACCGAGTGGACTCCACCCGCACCCCGGCGCGCACCACGATGGCTTCCACCCGCACCGCACCACGGTGGTGCGCTCCACCGTGGTGCGCTCCCTCCCACCGGTGCGCACGATGGGGTCCACGCTCACCCGGTGGAGCGCACCACCGAGCGGAGTGGACGCCACTCTGCACACCGCACCAGTGCTACGCACCGTGACGGTGCGGGACCGAGAAGTCTCCCCTCCGGCAAACCCCTTCGCGGGCCGATGCGCGACATCGCCTGGACGGTGGCGGACGTGATCGAGTAGCCGAGGGGGATCTCACCCCTCGGCTACTCGATCGCATCGCGCAGAAACGGCGGTCAGACCGCGGTCAAGGGGGGCCTCGGGAGTGTGAGCGCCATCGAGACCAGATGGCGCGAAAGGACGGACACGGACGTGGCCACCACCCAGCACACCCCGGCACTCGACTCCTCCGAGTCCACGCCCCGCTACGACACGCTCACCCTGATGAACCGCGACTGGGCCGCGCTCTGCCGCGACCTGCGGGCGACGGACCGCGTCGCCGCCTGGGCCGGGGAGCACCCGGACCTCGCCGGAGCGGCCGGCCCCCAGGACATCGTCGACAAGATCTCCGCCTACTACCGCCGCGGCGACCTGGACGGCCACGACCGCGTGATGCACCTCCTGGTCGAGCGGGCCGGCGGGACCGGCTTCGACGCCCACCTCGCGTGGCGGGTGGCCGTGCGGGTCCTGCTGCCCAAGGCGGTCTTGATGGCCAAGACGCAGCGACGGTCCTACGGCCTGCCGTGGGACGACGTGTGCCCAGGGCCGCCTGGCCGGCAAGCCGCAGCGGGTCGCTCGACCGCGACTGGCCACCGCCACCTGCACGGTGCGCGTCCGGTCCGCCGAGCGGCCCGCCCCGGCGGCCGCCCCGAAGCCTGCCCCGGCGCCCGCTCCCGTGGCCCGGCGCACCGCCCGCCCGGCACCGGTACCCGCCGCGGCCGCGGCGGGTACCGGGCGGAGCCCAAGACCGGACTGCAGGCCCTCCTGGCCTCCCTCGACGAGCAGTAACCAGCCGCTTCGTCCTCACCACCAGCACAGAAGGAAGAACCCATGCGTCTCCCCGTCCGGCACATCAGCGGCCACCTCATCTGGACCACCGCCGCCACCGTGTGGGCGGTGTGGCGCGTCGACACCGAGAACTACACCCACGCCAGCAAGTCCACGAAGCGGGAGCGGCTGGACTCGTTGGAGTCCCTCTTCAAGTCCCTACGGGGCGAGGCCCTCCTGCTCAGCCTGTGCCCGAGCGTCGACGCCGCGTCGGTCGTCACCCGCATGACCGCCGGCGTCGACCTCGACGCCTCCCCCGAATACGTCGACCTGGCGCTGAAGGTCCTCGACCAGCTCCAGGACCTCGAGCTCACCGGCCGCGTCGACTTCCTCGCCGTCCCCCTGCCGCACCTCGACTTCAAGCAGAGCAGCCGGGCCGTCCTCTCCTCCCTCCAGGTCGAGGTCATGGGTGCGCTCGGCCTGCCGGTCGCCCCGATATCCCTCGCAGAGGAACGCCAGCGCCTGGAGCAGGCCAACCGCCTCGCCGCCGGCTGGCCGTCCGGCATCAAAATGCGTCCCGCCACCGAGACCGAGATCCTGTGGATATACGGGCACAGCGCCCGCCGCGGCCTGAACGAGCCGCTCCTTCCCGAGGACGGCGCACCGCGCGGCCTGCGCGGCCGCGGCCACACGGTGACCGCCCACACCCAGGTGATCCTGGACGAGGGCGGCCGCGGCACCCGGGCCTCCAAGGGCCCGACCAACCCCTTCAAGCGCCGCTACCTGCGCGCCACCAGCGAGCACGGCGACTCCTACCAGGCCTTCTGCGTGCTCTCCGAGATGCCGGAGGCCTTCCGGTTCCCGGGCTCCGAATACCTGGCGGCCTTGGACGAATTCAGCTTCCCCGTCGACTGGGCCGTCCGTCTGCACGTCGAGTCCGGCGCGAAGGCCGAGCCGAAGTCCCGCCGTCAGCAGCGCGAGCTCGCGCACCAGCGCGGCGAGTACGACGGCGAGACCTCCGGCGTGCCGGCCTCACTCGACAAGGCGTCCTTCGCCCTGGACGAGTACCGCGACCGTCTCACCGCCTCCAGCACCGAAGTCGAGATCCGCGCCACCGTCGCCACCTGCGTGTGGGGAACCAGCCCCGAGGAGGCCGACGAGAAGGCGACGTCGCTGGCCAACCACTTCGGCGGCAACGACTACACCCTCGTGCGGCCCACCGGCGACCAGGTCGCGCTGTTCCACGGCATGCTGCCCGGCACCAAGACCCCGGGCCCGATGCTCGACTACACCCAGTACCTGCTCGCCCGCGACTTCGCCATGTCGATGCCGTTCTGCGGCGCCGGCCTGGGCGACGACTCCGGCAGCCTCTTCGGCCTCCAGCTCAACGGGGGCGGAGTCCGCCCCGTGCTCGTCGACTTCTCCCACGGCCCCCGCGTCGACGCATCCGCATCCGCGGCATTCGTCGGCGAGCTCGGGTCCGGCAAGTCGGTGGCGATGAAGTGCGCGATGTACTCGATCCTCACCACCGGCCACCGCGCGGGGCAGAGGAACTCCCGCGGCCGCGCCCTGGTCATCGACCGCACCCCCCAGCAGGAATGGAGCCGGTTCGCGAAGGCGTGCCCCGGCACGACGCAGATCATCAACGTCGACGAGAACGCCGGCGTCTCCCTCGACCCCCTGCGCGTCTTCCGCGGCCCGCGCGCCGCCCGCTACACCGAGTCCTTCCTCACGCCACTGCTGGACATCGGCTCGATGAGCATCGAGGGCATCACCCTCGCTGAGGCCATCGAGGCCACCCGCCTCGGCCCCAAGCCGAGCATGACCGCGTTGATGGAGACGCTCACCGACCGGGCCCGTACGCCCGACCCGGAGGAGCCGAACGACGCCGCGGTCCGTGCCGCCGCCTCCGAACTCGTGCGCAAGCTGCGCTCGCTGGCTAAGAAGGACCTCGGCCGCACCATCTTCGACCCCACGCTCCCGGTCGTGCGGATCACGGCCGCCGACAGCATCGTGTTCGCCGTCGACCGCCTTGGCCTGCCCACGAAGGAAGAGCTCTCCGAGCACCGCCTCCCGAGCCTGGAGGTCGAAAAGCGGTTCGGCTGGCGCCTCATGTACCTGATGACGGCGCTCTGCCGCGAGATCGCTTTCGCCGACCCGAACGAGTTCGCCGGCGTCTTCCTCGACGAGTGCTGGTGGCTCACCTCCTCCGCCGAGGGCTCCAACCTGATGCTCGAGCTCATCGCCGACGGCCGCAAGCACAACGCCGGCGCCTTCGCCGGCAGCCACGACCCGTACGACATCGGCCCCAAGTCCGAGATCGGCGACAAGATCCGGGCGCTGCTCAGCCACATCTTCGTCTTCCGCCACCGCGGCAAGGCGCTGGCCGCCAGGTGCCTGGAGTTCCTCGACCTCGACCCGGCCGACGACGAAATGCTCAAGGTCATCACCGAGAACCTCTCCCCGCTCAACGTCAGCGAGACCGAGCGCGCCCTGCGCGCCGGCGAAGGCCTGTACCGCGACCTCCGCAAGCGCATCGGCGGCATCAAGGTGCTGATCCCCGCCGATGAGAACGCGGCCGCCGCCATCACCACGACGCCCGGGCAGAACGACGAAGAGGACGACGAGGCCGTGGAGTTCGCCGAGGCGGACGGAGCCCTCGCATGAGCCGCATACCGCGAAGGGGGATCAAGCGGCGCCTGGGACTGATCGCCGTCCTGCTGGCCGTGTTCACCGTGGTGCTGGCCCCTGCAGCAAGCGCGGACCCGTCGCCGTCGCCGAGCACGTCCGCACCGGCGAAGCCGGGGGCCGGACCGAATCTGAACCAGAAGCCGAAGGACGGGTCCGACGGCCTGCTCCAGCCGTTCAACGTCACCGACAAGAACGGCGTCCCGATCTCCTCCTACACCGTCAAGACGGACACGGGCGGCTGGAAGGACATCGACCTCAAGATCTGGAACATCATCGCCCAGCTGTTCTTCGGCGCCTCGAAGTGGGTCATCGGCTTCACCTGCTGGCTGGTCGACTGGGCACTCGACTTCGGGCTGGCCAAGGTCATGGTCGGCCCCGTCGAGGACATCTCCAGCACCATCAAGAACCAGGTCATCGACAGGCTGGGGCTCCCCGGCCTGTTCCTGACGTTCGCCGGCTTCTACTGCGGCTGGCTCATCCTCTTCAAGGAGCGCTCGCGGGGCTTCGCAGAGATCGCGGTCTCCCTGGTCGTCGCGGCCCTGACCACCACCGTCCTCGTCTCACCGGCTCAGGTGCTGCTCGGCCAGCACGACCAGGCGCAACCCCAGGGCTCCACCATGCTGCTCTCGGAGGAGGGCCTGCTGGGGAAGTCGAAGGACTTCACCCTGGAGATCGCCAGCATCGTGCTGGCCGACGATCCCGCGAGCGCCAAGGGCAGCGCCGACCCCGAACGTGTCGAAGCCGATCACGAACGCGCTGGTGGAGGCGTTCATCGTCAAGCCCAACCAGCTCATGGTCTACGGGCAGACCTTCGACGGAAAGTGCGACAAGGCCACGGGGCCGGGAAACGGTCCGCAGAGTCAGGTCGAGGAAGTCCTGGGACCAGTTGACAAGCTGGCCTCCGTAGGCGGAGTCCGCCCAGACCTGGGGCAGCTGGGGCTTGACGGCAGACCCATAGGACTCCGTGGACCATCAAAATCCAAGTCTCTCCGGTGTGTAGATCCAGGGCCAAGGCCCACTGCATAACGCCCCTCAATCAGTTTACCCTTGAGTATTAACTACCCATGACACGCCCTCACGCCTTACGAATCATAATGACCATAAATCCACTATGACCCTTCAAGCGGCCACCTATCTACCGAAAGAGAAAAATGACTGCAAGTCTTTTAAGTCGAATTAATCGACCCGCCATTACTGCAGCTGCGGTCATGGGAATAGCGCTATCTTTAACTTCTCCTCAAGCTCACGCGGCCTCTACTATTACAGCCAACCTTCAGATGACAACTACATCTGAATGGACTACAGCAAGTATTACTGCACATCTCCCCATGACCCGGGAGGAGGCGGCGGGATACCTGTATAACGGTGCAAGGGCGTACGTCATGTGCTGGGGTGACGATGAATTGTCGGATGATAACCTCTTCCCATATGAAGCTGATCATGTAGCGAACAAGAAGAAGATATACAGTCCGTCCTACCCCGTCTATGCCGCCGAAGATGGCGTCAGGATTCATATGAAAATTCAGGTCCAGCGAGGCCAGACGCCTCTCATGAAAGATGAGAAAGCTGGCTGGCCGCACGGCCGATATGGCTTCAACGAGGACACCATCATCCCCTCTGGCGAAGATATGGACGAGGTCTTCTGCAGAGTCAGGTGGGTGGATGGCGACGGTGGAAAGCTAACCGCCTTCACCCCCGTCAGGAAGAGCATGTACTAACGAGCTCGTGCACGGTAAGCGGTGAGACGTCGAGGGCTCCGGTAGCACCGATGCTCACCCCTGTCGTCGTGGGCTCAGCTTGTTCTTTATCTTCTGGTCTCGAACGGCGTCTCGTACGGGGTCGCTCACCTGGGGGTTCGCCGGACGTGGGGGCGGCCTTCGTCTGATCATGTGCTCTGGCCAAGGTGCACCGATCAAGACGAAGGCCGTGAGGGTGAGTCTGCTGGCTGGTGTTGTCCGGAGGGAGGCGTTCACGGAAGCGTCACGCCTCCGGGGTGAGTTCTACGAGTGTCTGACGGCCCGGCGTGACGAGTTGTTCGAGTTGGTGGACGCGGTGCTGTGCGCCGATGGTGCGGTGAAGTCTCCGGTGGACCTGACGCTGGTGCCCGAGCACCGCCGTGGGCACGGCGCGCTGTACGGAGCCCTCGACCACGGCCGGATCAACGTCGACGGGTTGCGGTTTCCGACTCAGGTCACTAGGGCCTGTTGTGAAAGTGCTGGTCACAGCCATTCGTTGATGGCTGCGATCAGCACTGTCGCTTCGTAACGGACGGCGAGTTTGTCGTACCGGGTGGCGACGGCCCGGTGGCGCTTGAGCCGGTTGATCCCGCACTCGACCGCGTGCCGCTGCTTGTAGTCGTCCTTGTCGAACTTTGGCGGGCGCCCGCCGCGCGATCCGCGCTTGAGGCGATTGCGGACCCGGTCCGCCGGAACCGGGATGGTGGCTTTGATTCCGCGTCTGCGCAGGTAGGAGCGGTTGCTGCGGGAGTCGTAGGCCTTGTCGGCCCGGACCCGGTCTGGCCGCTTGCGCGGCCTGCCGAGCCCGAGCCGGGGCACCCGGATCGCCTCCAGGACCGGCTCGAACTGCGGGGAATCACCCCGCTGCCCAGCCGTGATCACCACCGACAGAGGCTTCTGCCCCTGCTCGACCGCGAGGTGGATCTTGCTGGTCAGTCCGCCACGGGAGCGTCCGAGACCGTGGTCGGCCGGCTCGACGAACACTCCGCCGGGCGGCTCCTTCTGGAGGTCCCCCTTTCTGCCGCCCCGGCGGCGTGCTGATGGGCCCGGCAGACGGTGGAGTCGACATTCACGTCCCAGGTGATCAGGCCCTTCGCATCAGCCTCGGCCTGGAGCCGCGTGAGGATCCGGGCCCACGTGCCGTCCCGCTGCCAGCGCCGGAACAGGTCATAGACCCGGTCCCACGGCCCATAGCGTTCGGGCACGTCCCGCCAGGGAGCGCCGGTTCGGGTCCGCCACCGTATGCCGTCTATCAGCTGCCGCCGTGTCCATACCTGCGGACGGCCCGGCTTGATGCCCGTCGGCAGCAACGGCTCAAGCCGGGCCCACTGGCCGTTCGTCAGATCTCCACGTCCCACGACAGGTGATCATCAACGAACAAGATCCACTTTCGCAACAGGCCCTAGTGCCGCATCAGGCAACGTTTGCCCTGTCGACAATGGCGCGTAGGCGTCGATCGTCGGCGTGGCGGTTTCGCCAGATGATGTAGCGGCGGATCATGCTGCCCTGTTCGTGGTGGGTGGCGTGGTCGGTGCCGTCGAGGGCGAAGTAGCGCAGGGCGGTGAACTGGGCCTCGATCCTGTTGAGCCAGGAGCTGTTGGTCGGTGTGTAGGCGATTTCCACGTTGTTCGCCGCGGCCCAGGTCCCGACCCGCGGGCACCGCTTGGTGGTCAGGTGGGGCGAGTAGTTGTCACAGATGATCGCGATGCGCACGGCCAATGGGCGCAGTGAGCGCAAATAGCGGCAGAACTCCAGGAACTTGGAGCGGTTCTTGGTCTTCTTGATGTGGCCGTAGAGCTGGTCCTTACCCAGGTCGTAGGCGGCGAACAGGTGGCGGACCCCGTGCGGGCGGGTGTAGGTCGCGCGGCGTCGCGGTCGGGGCTCGCGGTCGGGGTCCTTGTGCTTACCGCCGCGTTCGGCCCACTGGCGGCCGGGGTGGGGTTGGAGGTTGAGCGGGCCGAACTCGTCCATGCAGAAGACGACTCCGGGCTCGTCCTTGTAGGGTATGACCTCGCCGTCGGCGATCGCGTAGAGGTGCTCGACTCGGGCCTTCTTGGCCGCGTAGTCGGGGTCGCGGGAGGTCTTCCAGGTCTTCAGGCGTTGAAAGGAGACGCCTTCCTCGCGGAGCAGGATGCGCAGGCCCTCGTGGCTGATGTCGTCGACCACCCCCTCAGCGACCAGGAGTCGGCCAGCTTGGCCAGACTCCAGGTCGAAAACGGCAGGCCGTGCTCGGCTGGCTTCGACTTGGCGGTCTTCTTGATCTTCCGGCGCTCCGGCAGCGTGAACGTCTTGGGCCGGCCACCGGAATACTTCGGATACAGACACTCGAAGCCGTCGGCGTTGAAGTTGTGGATCATATCCCGGACCCTGTCGTCGGAGGTGAACGTCACCTCGGCAATCCTCGTCACGGACAGGCCCTGGGCCGATAAGAGCACCATTTGCGCACGCCGCCAGGTCACCACCGACCCCGAGCCCCGGCGCACGATCTGCAGCAGGCGCCGCCCCTCGTCGTCATCGATCTCCCGTACCCGCACCCGCTCAGTCATCCGCACAGTGTCCCGGAGCTTTCCGCTCCACGGCCATATCCGGCGTATTCGGCTTCCTCCGTTCCCAAAGAGGTGGCGCAAGGCTGGCTACTGTTCGGGGCATGTCTGAGACTTCCGGCCAGCTTTCCCTGGGCATCGACGCCATATCCCGACCGCAGCCCTCCGCTGGGGTGCCGGGCCTCGGACATCGACGCCGCGCCATGGTCGGCGCAGTTGAAGCGGCGCGTGCAGCACTACGGCCACCGCTACGACTACGGCCGCCGCAGCGTGGCAGCCGACCGGCAGGCAGCCGCGCCGCCGCTTACCGCGTGGGCCCGCCAGACGGCCGCCCGCCTGGCGCGTGAAGGCCTGATGGACCAGGAAGCGGAGCAGGTGATCGTCAACGAGTACCAGCCGGGTCAGGGGATCAGCGCCCATATCGACTGCCTGCCATGCTTCGGTCCGGTCATCACCGCTATCTCGCTGGGCTCTGGCTGCCTCATGGACTTCACCCATCCCGAGGACGGCACGAAGCTGGCCGTGCCGCTCGCACCAGGCAGCCTGCTGGTCATGACCGGCCCGGCCCGCTACACCTGGCGCCATGCCATCGCCGCACGCAAGAGCGATCCCGGAACCACCGGCCGCGTCCCACGCAGCCGACGCGTATCGGTGACCTTCCGCACCCTGCTGCATCCCGACCAGTAGCCTCCACCGAACCAGCGCTATACCCCCGACAGGGCGAACGTTGCCCGATGCGGCCCTAGTCGATACAGGTCAGGGTGGCGAGCTCGACGTGGTCGAGGGTCTGCCACGGACCACCGGGCTTGATCGTTTCGGCCTTGAACAGGCCGATCGTGGACTCCATGAACGCGTTGTCGAGTGCGTCGCCGACAGTTCCGACGCTCGGGGCGGCTCCGGCTTCGGACAGGCGCTGGGTGTAGCGAATCGCCAAGATCGGCTGCCGGGCGTCGCTGTGATGCACCAGCCCGTGCAGGTCACCGAGTCCTTCGCGGTCGCGGGACCAGATCGCCATCTCCAGGGCGTCCAGGACCAGGCTGGTGCGCATATGGTCGGCGGCCCCGCGACGTAGACGGTGCCGGCCAGGTGGCCACGCAGGGCCTCACGGTGGACGCCGGGCTGGTCGGCGACCCGGGAAAACGAACCGACCTTCTGACCGGTCTCCTGACGTATCTCGAACACGAGCCGCACGGCCCGCTCCCGTAGCTCGGCAGGGTACTTTCTCGGTGCTGGCATGCCTCCAACCCTTCCAGGGCTCAGAACCTTCACTCGTTCACCGGCTGGCACCGCCACGTCACCCTCGTCACCGCCGCCCACCTGTTCCTGACCGAACAACGGAGGAACCCAGAAGCCCCTGATGCGGATCTCGAATATTCCCCGGACCTGCTCTTCGCCTCAGTTGGTTCACGGAGTGAACCAACTGAGGAAGGCCGTGAGCGAGGCCGAGTACGACTGGCTGCTCATCGAGTGGTGTCAGACCCCTGGGCGATGATCTGGGCATGCTGCAAGCGAGAGATGAACACGGCCGACGGGTGAGGGATCCGAAGGAATCCGCGTTGAGCCGGATGGTGGCGAACCTCGGCCGGGGCAACGCCTTCGTGATCGTCGAGCGACTCGACGGTGAGGCGGACGGCGACTGGTATGTGCAGGTGTGGCTGAGGGATGACAACACCTATCAGCTGGAGTTCCGCGACGGGACCGCGGCGGAGCACTACCAGACCAGGACGATCTCTCAGGAAAGGGTGATCGCTGCCTTGGGCGGCTGGGCTGAGGAACGTCCGGGGTGGAAGGACGCCTTCATGTGGAACAACATCAGCACCATGTTCACGGACGAGGACTGACCCTGCCGTCTAGGTGGTCGGCAGGGTCGTTGACCTGCTCTTTCAGTTGCGGCGCATCGGAATGACGTCCGGGTTGGCCATCGGTATGGTGGGTCGTGCGGCCTCGGGGGTGGCCAGCAGGGCGACGATGGTGACGGGCTTGTCGCAGTGCGGGCAGTTCCGGACGGCCGTGGGCGCGAGTGGTGTCGGATCCGGCGACGCCGCCGTCATCGTCTCGCTTTCAGAAGCGCTGGTTGTTCCGTCGCGTTCCCGGCGCCGACGTCGGCTTGCCTCTGCTTTGCATCGGGGGGTGCAGTAGGTGTGCCGAACCCCCGCACTGGGGTTGACCTGGAATGACGTCCAGCAGATAGGGCACTCCCGGAACTCAACCAGCACGTCCGGTCACCCCTTTGCGGAGGTTGTCGGAGTGGGACTGGTGCGAGCGGAGACGGTAGGACGGTCCGTCGATGCCGACCACGGCTGCACGGTGCAGGAGCCGGTCGAGCATCGCGGCGGCAACGGTCGCGTCGCCGAAAGCGCCGGCCCAATCTGCAATACCGACATTGGTCGTGAGGATCGTGCTCGACTTCAGATACCTCTGGTTGATCACCTGGAAGAGGGCCGAAGCCCCGTCGCCCGGCAGTGGGAGGTAGCCGAGTTCGTCGATCACGAGCAGGCGGGGGCCCGCGAAGAACCGCATGATGCTCGACCAGCGGCCTTCGAGCGCGGCCTTGTGGCACTTGGCCGCGAGTTCGGCCGCGGTGGTGAAGTAGACGCGGTGGCCGGCATCGACCGCGGAGCGGGCGAGTGCGACGGCGAGCATCGTCTTGCCGACGCCGGGCGGGCCGACCAACAGGACGTTGGAGGCGTTGTCGAGGAACCGCAGCGTGGCCAGGTCACGGATGAGCTTCTCGTCGACGCCAGGCTGGGCGGCGAAGTCGAAGTCGTTGAGAGTCCATGGTTCTGGCAGACAGGCGAACCTCAGCCGGGAGGAGAGTTTGCGTGCTTCAGTCGCCTCGACTTCGATCTCGAGGAGCTTCTCCAGGGCAGTGGTGAGGGTCATCCGCTCGGCGCGGGCCTGGTCCAGGACGCGGGGAAGGGCTTCGGCGGCATCGTTGAGTTTCAGATAGGACAGGTGTCCTCGCAGCTGCTGGTAGCGGCGGGCCTCGCTCATCGGCATGGTGTCACTCACTCTCGCACTCCTGGTCTTCGTGGGTGGGGGCCTGCCGGAGCCGGTCGGCGACGGCGGCGTAGTGGGCCAGGTCGATCACGACCCGGTTCGCGACGTCTGATTCAGGTCGGCCGCGAAGCTTTTCGGCTTCTGCCTGGGCCGCGGCCGATGGAGGCCGCCGGACCTTGGTGCGGCAGGGCGCTTTGTCGGAGAACGAGGCGAGTACGGCTCGTTCGAGGGCGATGACGTGTCCGGCGTCGCGGATGGTCTGCCCGGCGCCGTCCGGTGCCCGGCGGTGGTGGGCGATGACCGCGCGGCCGGCGGTGGCCACGTGCAGGTCGTCCTCGCCGAGACGGATCCGGACTGTGACGTGGGCGCCGGTCAGCCCGGGCGGGACGGAGTAGTGGTTGCCGGCGAAGGAGACCAGCCCTTGAGGGCTGACGACGCGAGTCTGCTCCAGCTCAGCGGGGAACGGGCGGGTCGGCAGCTCCAGCAGCGGCTCGGCTTCAGCGAGCGCGGCGACGGTAGTCGCGGCTCCGTCGAGCTTGCGTTTGCGCAGGTCCATCTGCACGGCCAGTTTGTCGATGCCACTCTGGCCTGCCTCGATGCTGATGCCGTCCGGGACGGTCCGCCACCAGCGTTGGGCCGCGGAGTGGTTGGCCTTCTCTACGACACCTTTGCGGTTGCCTCGTCGCGGTGGGCAGATGTCGACGCCGGCTCCGTAGTACTTCGCAACGGCGGCGAAGGTCGGCAGGATCCGTCCGGTCGGCGGGTGGCAGACGGTGGCCATCCGGTCGAACCGCCACCTCCGGGCGGTTCCGCCCAGCCGCCGCAGCACCGCGTCGATCGCCTGGACCAGGTGCGGAAAGGTCTCCGCCTCCGCGAGCACGGCCCGCCACCGGCCCGAGTGCGCCAGGGCACCGACCAGGAGGTGCGCGTTGGCACCGACGCCCCACTCCGCGGGCGGGTCCGGGAGCTCGACCCAGTCGAACTGGATCTCCTCGCCCGCAGGGTGCTCGATGATCGCCACGTCGCGGCCGTTGGAGGCTTGGCACGGTTCGCAGTGCGGCCGCGCTTGGTATCGCCGCAGGGCCCGGGTGAAGGTGGAGTAGCCGCCTGCGTAGCCGAGTTCCACCACTTCATCGAAGAGCGTTGAGGCCCACAAGTGAGGGTCATCGCTCAGTCGTTGGCGGCAGTACTCCAGGAAGGGCATGAACGCGTCCGGCGACTGGCGGCGGTATCCAGGAACTCGCTCGCCGTTCAGATAGGCGCGGATCGTTTTGCGGTCGTGCCCCAGATGCCGGGCGATCGCCGAGACCGACCAGCCCTGACGACGTAGCGCGTGAGCATCCACGTCTTCCTCCCAGGTGAGCATTCAGGCCCCTCGAACAGGCCGAACTTGTGCTCACGCAGGCTCTCCACGACACGCCGACACCAGTTCGACACGCCGAGAAGGATCACGCAAAGGGTGGGGAGATCACCTGAGCAGGTTTGGCCACCCGAAGAGCAGCACCTGGGGAGGTTCAAAGAGCGCCATCACCCCCTGCCAGGGCCTGCCCCTCTACCAGGCTCCGGACCTCCTCCAACACCTCATCACCACCTGGACCGGCACCTGCCCCACCTGCCAACAAACAGTCCCATGGTAACGACCTGAGTCCGGAATTCTGTTTCGAATTGGGCCCCGCGCTCGAATGCCAGCGAGACGACGCGCCGGCCAAGGGGCAGGTTGCTCGCGAGCAGATCTTCGAGGGTCTCCTCAGCCGACTGGACGAGGAAAAGTCCTGGTCCCTCCCCACCGAGGGCCTATCCCGGTCAGTTCAACGGTCGAGGCAGAAGTTGGATCACCACAACCGAGGTGTCCTCGATCGGTGAAGCGTGGACGGCGCGGACCGTCCAGCTGCCAGGCCCGAGCGGAACGGGCGCCTGCTCCGGCAAGCCTCCGCCGTTCGGAAACTCAACACCCAGCTCGCCCTGGCTGTCGCGAAGACCCTGAACACCGCCGGACCGTCCTCTCCCACACGCCGCACTCCTCCGACGCGGTGGTGGGGTCGGCAACCGGCCTGCCGCCCGACTACTCGATCTATTTCGACAGTCTTGATGAAAATGGTCCGCAAGGTCGTCGACCGCCTGACGAACGGGCCGGCGACACCATCCGGGCACTGGCGAACCGACTGGTTCTACGCCGCGGTGCACCGCCTCCTGGCTGACGCCCGAGCGGACTTCCGCGGACTCGGCGGCACGATAAGCAAACAGCCGTTAACGGCTGTGCCTCCGACTCCTGCCCCAGATGTAGAGCATCCCGTTTCGCTGAACTGCCAGCGTGCGCGGCGCACCCCGCCTGCGCTCGCAGCCCGACATATGCCCACCCCGTAAACCCGGTGCCCGATTTCTTCCCCTTTGGGTATTGCTTACTCGGGGTTTTTGTGCTGCAGAGGCGTGTGATGGAAACAGCAGACGAGGACGCAAGGCTCCCGGCCCCACTGGATAGGCAGTGATCCTGATGACGACCACCACCATCTCCTCCACTAACCCGCAGACCCTGCCGCGGGCCGCCGAGACGGGTGAGTATGTTTTCGGCCTGCCGCTCGAGCACAGCCCGCTGGCCCCGGCCACCGCCCGCCACGCCGCCCAGCCCATGCTGGAATCCTGGGGATTGGACGAGGAGCAGGTCTACGACGCGCTGCTGATCATCTCCGAACTGGTCACCAACGCAATCGTCTACGCCCTGCCCCCCGTCATCCTCCAGCTGCACGCCGCCGCGGACGAGTTCATGCAGGTGCGGGTGCACGTCAGTGACGGCGGCCCCCAGCCCGCCACCGCCGCGGTCGGCTGGCCCGCCAAGCGTCCCGAGGGCGAGCACGGACGGGGCGGGAACATCATCACTACTCTCGCCGACCAAGTCGGCACCGGCTGCGACGCCGATGGCCTCATCGACTACTGGGCCACCCTCGACGCCGCATAACACCCACCACCTGCCACCCTGGACACATTCCGGATGGCCGGATCGCTGGAAAAACCTACCGGGTGCTGCGGGCCGCGACTGGTGCACCCTCGTCGCGCCTGACGGCCCCGGCCTCATAACCTCCTGCCCCACTACCAGGTCGGCCTCTCGTCCTCGGCTGCACTCCAGACCCTCTATACTCCCCGGGATGAAGCGCACCGCTGCACCCACCTGCCGGTTTGGGAGCCGTTAAGGGTGCCCGGCAAGGGCCGGCCAGGCCCGCGCGGCCCTAAAGGGTGTTGCAGAAGGCGTGGTCTTGGGCATTTCTCCTGTATGGGTGGGGTGTTGCGGGCTGAGCCGGTGTGAGTGGAGACGTTCACGGGCTTGCGGATGGACCGGTTCGCGAAGCTGGTGAAAGTGGTGAAGGAGCGGGGCGGGAACGGTCCCGGTGGGGGCCGTCCGTGGTGCCTGCCGCTGGCGGACCGGGTCCTCTTAGTCGCCGTGTACTACCGCACCAACCTCACGATGAGGCAGCTCGCCCCACTCTTCGGGATCTCCCCGGCCACCGTCTGCCGGGTCATCCACCGCCTGCGGCCGCTCCTGGCGCTCGAGCCCGCACCGCGGCCCGCCGCCGACGTGGACCGGCTGTGGATCGTGGACGGCACCCTCGTCCCGGTCCGCGACCGGAAAGTGGGCGCCTCCTCGAGGAACTACCGGTTCTCGGCAAATGTGCAGGTCATCATCGACGCCGACACACGCCTGGTCATCGCCTCCGCCCGGCCGGCACCGGGCAACAAGGCCGACGCCCACGTCTGGCGGGAGTCGGACCTGCCGGCCGCCGCGGCCGGGACGACGGTCATCGCGGACGGCGCCTACCTCGGCACCGGACTGATCGTCCCGCACCGCAGACGAGCCGGACGCCCCCTCCTGCGCGGCCAGGAGGAGGACAACGCCGAACACCGCCGGGTCCGCGCCCGCGTCGAGCACACCTTCGCCCGCATGAAGAACTGGAAGATCCTTCGCGACTGCCGCCAGAAGAGCGACGGCCTCCACCACGCCGTCCAGGCCGTCGCCACCATGCACAACCTCGCCATGGCCCGGTGAAACAACAGGTCAAAAGCCACTCCGACCTGCCCAAGCCCGGCCTTCTGCAACACCCTTTAGGGCCTGTATTGGGTCGTGATCGGTTTGTCGGATCTGCCCTCGCTGCGGGGGTGGATCCGGTAGTCCGGTGCGTGTGACGCGTGCGCAACTGACGGACGATGAGTGGGGATTCATCGAGCCGTATCTGCCGATTGGTGAGTACGGCCCGTATCCCGAGCGGCTGCGGGAGCAGTTCGAGGGCGTGATCTGGAAGTTTCGTTCGGGAGCGCAGTGGCGGGAGATGGCGGAGCGGTTCGGTGCCTGGTCCACGGTGCACAACAGGTTCAGGCAGTGGCGGGACGGCGGGGTCTTTGAGGGACTGCTGGAAGGCGTGATCGCCGAGGCGGCTGGGCGGGGCAGGGCTGACATGTCGCTGGTCAGCGTGGACTCCACGACGGTCCGCGCCCATCACGACGCGGCCGGGATGCGCTTAGAGAAGGAGGTTCTGGACGCTCTGGAGAAGGCCGCCCTCGAGGCGGAGGCGGCCCGGCAAAAAAAGGGGCGACACGGCGGAACAAGACGGACACGGCAACGCCGGGGATCCCGGCCGGGCCGAGCGACGGCGCGTCCGGCGACGGCGCAAGCTCCGTCTGAAAGCAGCTCTGCTCGGGCGATCGCGAGGCGGGCAGACCAGCAAAATCCACCTGGCTGCCGACCGCCGCTGCCGGCCTCTGGCCCTGACCTGACCGCGGGGCAGGCCGCGGACAGCCCCCAGTTCATCCCCGTGCTCAAGAAGGTGCGGGTCCGCGGGCCCGCCGGACGTCCGCGCACCCGGCCCGGCGCGGTCGCCGGGGACAAGGCCTACTCGTCCCGCGACAACCGCTCCTACCTGCGCAAACGCGGGATCAAGGCAGTCATCCCGGAGAAGAAGGACCAGGCCGCCAACCGGAAGAACAAAGGCCGCAGGGGCGGCCGGCCAGTCACCCACGACACCGACCTCTACAAGGAACGCAACACCGTCGAGCGCCTGATCAACAAGCTGAAGGCCTGGCGAGGCATCGCCACACGCTACGACAAGAACCCCGCAGCTACCTCGCAGGCCTCCACCTCCGTGCCGCCATGATCTGGATCAAAGACCTCACCCGGACCGACCTTTGATCACGACCCAATACGCGCCCTAGTGCTGTGACCGGGAAGGTTCGCCGGGTTGGCGGTGCGGGGTCCAGTGCCGGTTGGATGGGTGGATGTCCGAGTCGGTCTGGGGAGGCGTTGGTGTCGGAGCCGGTCCGAGTGCGAAGACTGACTGATCAGGAGGGGCAGCAGTTACAGCGGATCGTGCGGCGGGGCAGTACCAACTCGGTGCGCTGCCGGCGGGCGATGCTGCCTCTGGCCTCGGCCGGCGGCAACTGGGTTCCGGTGATTGCCCGGCTGGTGCAGGCGGACGAGGACACGGTGCGGGATACGATCCACCGGTTCAATGAGACCGGGCTGGCCTGCCTGGACTCTCGGTGGGCGGGAGGCCGTCCCCGCCTGCTCGGTCCTGACGACGAGGACTTCGTCGTCCAGACGGCCACCACCCGACCCACCAAGCTGGGCCAGCCTTTCACCCGCTGGTCGATACGCAAACTGCTCCCCTACCTGCTCCGGGCCCCCGGCCGGGTGATCCGCCTCGGCCGCGAGGCCCTGCGCTGCCTGCTCGCCCGGCGCGGCGTCACCTTCCAGCGGACCAAGACGTGGAAGGAGTCCACCGATCCCGAGTACGACGCCAAGCTGGAGCGGATCGAGCACGTCCTGGAGCACTTCCCGGACCGGACGTTCGCGTTCGACGAGTTCGGACCGCTGGGCATCCGCCCCGCCGGCGGGTCCTGCTGGGCGGAGCAGGGACGGCCTGACCGGATCCCGGCGACCTACCACCGCACCCACGGAGTGACGTACTTCCACGGCTGCTACTCGGTCGGCGACGACACCCTGTGGGGAGTGAACCGGCGCCGCAAGGGCGCCGCCAACACGCTTGCCGCACTGAGGTCGGTCCGGGCCGCCTGCCCCGATGGCGCCCCGGTCTATGTGATCCTGGACAACCTCTCCGCCCACAAGGGGGGCCAATAACCGGCGGTGGGCGCTGAAGAACAAAGTCGAGCTGTGCTTCACCCCGACCAACGCGTCCTGGGCCAACCCGATCGAGGCGCACTTCGGACCGCTGCGGCAGTTCAGCCTGGCCAACTCCCGCCACCCGAACCACACGGTCCAGACCCGCGCCCTGCACGCTTACCTGCGCTGGCGCAACGCCAACCCCCGCCACCCCGACGTCCTTGCCGCCCAGCGCCGCGAGCGCGCCCGCATCCGCAGCGAAAAAGGCCTGCGCTGGGGCGGACGCCCGCTTGCCGCCGCTGGCCGCGGGCCGCTGGCCGCGGGCCGCTGGCCGCGGGCCGCTGGCCGCGGGCCGCGCAGCCGCACCGCCGGTCCGTACCCTGGACATCAGGGGGCCACGTCATACACGGTGAAGAGCTGGTCAAGATCGTTGTCCAGCCCGGTCACTGCCTTGATCACGTTCCACAGATAATCCTCGTCCGGGCCCCAAGAGGGGATCTTGGCCCGTACCTCGGCCGGCAACGGGTCGCCGACGACGGCACCGAAGACCGGCGCGGGCTCACCATCCCTGAAGGAGACGTGACGGACCAGGGTCCCATCGTCATAAAGCCACAGAGCGTAGGTGCTCGAGATGCTCGAGAACAGGACCGCCAGCGCCTGCGTACCCCTGAGCGTTCCCGGACCATCCCTGTCGATGCGTAACCCCACTCGCGGCGGGAACCGCTGGTCGGGGTCCCACAAATGGCACCAGCCACCCTCGTCCGAGAGGTAGAGGCGCCGGCCCGGCGAACCAGCCCATGCAGACTCGGCTGCAAGCTCTTCCCCGGTCCGCCGGTACTCGAAGACATCCGGCAGGAAACCGAGAACATCCTCACTCGATCGGTCACGGACAAATAACGCGGAAGTATTCCATCCCATACGCGGAAGTGTCCTGCCAGCCAAGATCGTCGTCAAACATGGCAGCCGGTGAACCTTTCCGGCCACAGCACTAGCCAGCAAGAAATACCCGAGACGCCCACGGAACTTGGTCCAGCGAGAGGGGCAGCTACCAGCCAATCCGCAGTTCTGCGCTCTCGCCGGCTACCCTTAAGCCGTGGAGGGGCGACATGACCATTGACGACAGAGCCCATCCGGCGCAGATCATCGCCCGGGTGGGCAACTCTGCACCTCGGGAGCGCGCTCTTGAGGTGTGGATGTATCTCGCTACCAAGGCCGGGTGGACAGCGAGTGTCGTCCCAGACGCAGTATTGGACGCCGGCGCGGGTGACTGCGGCGTCGTCGAGGTGGAGGGTCTGCGTTATCGGATCCGTCTCACTCCCCGGGTGAGGACGACGCTGGTCGATGACGCGGGCGGCCGGATGTTGCAGCGTCCCGTCTTTACACACGCAGCCTGGGCCGACCCCTTGTTGGAGCCGGACAACGTTGTGCCCTACCTCGGCCGATGAGGCACTGCCGTCTCGCTGAGTCGTCAGTGGCAGATCAGGGCTGCAGCTTTGCCGACGAAGGCGAGGAAGTGTTCCGTCTTGCGTTCGTAGCGGCGGTGAAGCCGACGACAGCCGCCCAGCCAGGACACGGTCCGCTCAACGACCCAGCGATGACTGCCGAGACGTTTGTGAGGATTCGGTGCCGCGACGGGCGATGCGGTGGCGGACGCCGCGTCTACGAAGCCATCGCCGCAGGTGGTCGTAGTCGCAGCCCTTGTCGGCATAGCTTGCCGGGGCGCCGTCGGCGAGGGCCACGCCGGGACCGGATCGGCGGGATGCCCCGCACGAGCGGTTCTAGACCGAGGCTGTCGTGCATGTTCGCACCCGAGATACCCAGCGAGAGCGGCAGTCCGTTCCGGTCGGTGATCAAGTGAACTTTCGATCCGGGCTTGCCACGGTCGGTCGGATTCGGTCCCGTCAGAGGCCCCCTTTTGCGGCCCGCATGCTGACGGAGTCGATCGCACACCGCGATCAGTCCAGTTCCCCACGTGCCCCGAGTTCATCAAGGGTGACGCGATGGAGCCGGGCCTATACCCGAGCCCGGCTCCACTGTGCAAAACGTCGGTGGACCGTCTGCCAACTGGGGCCGAACACCGGCGGGAGCTGCCGCCAGGTGCAGCCTGAAGTCGCCACGAAGATGATCCCGGCCAAGGCTTCGCGGTCACCTGCTCGACGCCGACCGCCACCCTGCGGACGTATAGCCTCCGACGGCGGGACCACCCGCCGCAACAGTGCCCACAACTCGTCCGGCACGAGCCGCTCAACCAAGTCCGTCATGCACGGTTCAACGAACAATCACACCAAAAGAAACGACATCTTATACGGGACAAGCCTTGGGGCCCGATATCACTCGCTGGAACGCTCTATCTATATGCACATAGGCGTTGTCGGCGTACCGCAAGTCGGGGGCTGGTCCCGCACTAACGCGAGTGTTTCCTGGGAGGAAGTTGTAGAAGCGCCGCTTGCTAAAGTTAAAGCAGCTGCGGCGACTACGAGTTTCTGGAGTAATGCATTCATCTCTACGCTCCATTTCGGATAGTTGGCTTGGCCCCATAGAGAGTAAAGAGCCCTTGAAGCGCACCTGTAGGTAGTCACGACTCAAGAGGTTATCCGGGCTCCGGTATTTAAGGTGACGTCTGGCTCTTTGAAGGGGTCGTTTTTTCAATCTTTTGTGCCGATGCAGGATGTTCTGTGGTCTTCATTGAGTCGCGCCAGGTGGATGGCGTGGGCGCTGATGCGGCGCGTGGAGCATCACGCTCGCCTGTACAGGTGCCAAGCGCCGTCGCTGGCCACGGCGCGAGCGATTAAGGGGATATCCTTCACAAGCGGTATCAGGGCCTGTCTGTCGTGCAGGTTTGCCCCGAAGATGCCGACGGATATGGGCAGACCCGACCGTTCCGTGATCAGGTGGATCTTCGATCCGTACCCAGTGATCTGCCCGATGCCCGGTGGCAGCTGGTCGAGCCGGTGCTCACCGCCTGGCGGTCCGAGCGCCGCGGCGGGGGCCTGGACATCGGCCAGCCACCGGACCACGACCTGCGGAGCCTGCTGGACGCGGGCCTCTAGTGACCCGGACCGGCATCCATGGCGCTACCTGCCCCACGACCACTAGAACACCGTCTACGCCTACTTCGCCCGCCGGCAGGAAGAAGGCGTCTTCGACCAGCTCAACAGCCTCCTGCGACGTCAAGTCCGCAGGCAGGAAAAGGCTGGGAGGAAAACCGACCGCCTGCGTCATCGACTCCCAGAGCATCAAGACGTCCACCAAACGTCCCCGCCTGCGAGCAAGGCATCGATGGAGGGAAGAAGATCGTGGGCCGCAAACGGAGCATCGTCACCGACGCCGTCGGCCTCCTCCTCGGAGTCCTGGTGACCGCCGCGAGCGTGCAGGACTCGATCGCCGGCCAGACCCTCATCGAACGAGTCGCCGCCGAGCATCCCACCGTCCGCAAGACCTGGGTCGACGGCGGCTACCGCCAACACCTCGTCGACCACGCCGCAACCCTCGGAATCGACATGCGCATCGTTCGCCGTGACCCCGCCACCAGGGGATTTTCAGTCCTCCCACGACGCTGGACCGTCGAGAGAACACTCGGCTGGCTCATAAACCACCAACGCCTCGCCCGCGACTACGAAGCCCACTCACACCGCTCCGAAGCCATGATCAACCTCGCAATGATCAACCTCATGACCCGCAGACTCACCGCCGAATTCACCCCAACTTGGCGTGGTCTATGAATCGCACTCGCTCCGGCAATCTGTGATCAAACAACGGGATAAAACGCCCTCTAACGACCTCGTGCACGATAGGCATCGCCGCAGGTCAGCTCCTACGCCGCTATCATGGCAGCCATGACCGATGCAACTGAACCGGATCCGCTGGGCATATGTATCGTGGCCAATGTCGCCCAGGAGACCAGCCATGGCGAAGGTGGACTGGAGATCCGTAAGGGGCTGCGGCACTTTGCGCCGGGGGCGAAGGTGTATATAGCACCGCCGGCCTGGGGCGATGGCGGCGAACGCGTCATTGTGGCTGGACGCCATCGGGGTAACCACCGTCGCTACATGCGAATCGTGATCGAGAGCCGATTCCTGCTTAACTTCCGGGTCCGTGCCGTCTACAGCCCGGCGCTGGTGCGTGCGTTGACAGAGGCGGAGCGTGGTGAGGAGAAGAAGTTCGGCGCTCACTTCCTGTGGCCCCTGGAACAGGCGGAGAGCTGGGCACGGTCCTGGAACACGCCGAAGATGGAGGCCCGGGTGGACGGCCACCGCAGTTGGGGTCACCTGGTCACCGATCCTCCGCCCATGGAGCTGCAGCTCGACGGCATCACCTACTACCTGGCTCATTTCAATTCCCGTGGGGCCCGCTACTCGCCGGAGCCGCCACCGGTAGAGCCGTCGCCGACGACTGGCTGAGGAAAGCGACCGGCTCCTTTCCGCAGAGGAATCGAGTCCTCGCAGCGACTGGGCCGCCATCGCTGGACCATCGAACGCACCATGGCTTGGCTCGCCGGCTGCCGCCGCGCCGCCGCTACGAACGCAAAGCCGACCACTTCCTCGCCTTCACCAGCATCGCCTGCACCCTCATCTACTTCCGAAGACTGACCAAATGAGAGCCACGGGTCTCCTCCCACTCCTTCGTGGTCATGGTGGTCTTGGGGCGGAACTGGCCGAGGGCGCCGATCTCGCCCTCGGGGGCGAGCTTGAGCCCGGCCGGGACGGACGAGCGGGGGTCGGCGTGGTCAGTCGCGTACACCGGCTCGTCGGTGTTCACGGCGATCGGGTAGCGCTTGGTGTCGACCTTCCCGGTCATGAAGTCTGACGGACGTGTGGCCACTGGCGGCGTTCTGTCGAGTGTGGCTGAGCCTTGAAGATCTGGACCGCGACTCACGGCTGTAGTACCTGCAGCTATTCAGGATGAAAGAGGCTCACGGGCGGACGCTCCTACTATTTAGGCCTGCCACCAGGCGGCGCATGACGACGCGGCCTGTATCGCCATGTCCGGCTTCGGTGTAGCCAGCGGCAAGGAATGCCGATACCCAGCCCACATGCGCTGCTCTGTAGGTGGCACGTGTACCAGAGGCGAGAGGGTAGCCCTCGATCACATCGGCGCCTTGCTCGCCAGCGTAGCAAGCGGCCGCTTCCAGAAGCCGGATGGTGATGCCTTCACCATGGCGTTCCCGTGGTACATAAAAGCAGTTCACCGACCAGATTCGGTCACCGTCAAACCGTGGCAGTGAACGATCGCACATTTTTTCTAAGAAGGGAAAATGTTCCCGCGGGGCCACTGAGCACCAGCCGATCGGCTGGCCATGTTCGTACAGCAGCAGGCCAGGTACCGTGCCGTCGGCAACCGCCCGGCCCAACACCTTCCGGTTTTCGCCGTTATCCCGTCCCCGATGTCGATCTGTCGGACTCAATGTGCGCCAGTACGAACACCAGCAGTTGTCGTTCGCTTCGCCCTCCTTGAACAACTGGACGAGATCCAACCAACGATGCCGTGTCAGCGGGAAAGGACCATCCGGTAATGAGGTCGGCGGGCCCGACTCGGTGGTCACTTCCGCATTCAACGGTCGTTCAAGCCGGAAATCAGTCCATCTCCACCATCGGTGCGACTGCGGTATCCAGTCAGGAGCGTCCGCGCCCAGAGCTTCTGCCCTTGAGCGCAACCGTTCATCTAGCTGGTCCTCATCCGAGGCGATAACACAGGTCGCGGCGAATCGGTCTCCTGCCAATGTTCCGCTGAATAGTACGGCCGCCACCGCTAGCTGCGATCGCATGATCAGCGCCCGCTCAACCTCTTCTTCTCCACCGTCGCAAAGTTCCCAGAGCCAGCCTTCCCACTCGTCGAGCCTGGCTTCTACAGCCAAAAGCTGTTCAGATGCACGTAATGCCCAGGGCCGCGCGGCGGCCCAATCTGTCTCGCCTGCGAGGACCGCCTCACCCAGCTGTTCAAACACGCTCATGAAGCGCCGCATCTGCCAAGGCTGCTCTCCCGCGCTCGCCAGAGAAGCGTCAGCTTCCGCAATGATCGTTTCAATCGTCATCTACTAAGGGTAACCCTAATGGGCGTTGTCATATTGGCGGGGATATGGGCGTCAGGCTGCGGTCGGCCGGGTGGCGGTCCCTGGGGCAGGCCGTAGCGGGCTGGCTGATGACGCCGGACACGGAGGAAGGAGGTGCCACGTATGGCTGGAGCTCGAGCACGTGGAGAGCGGCAGCGATCGTGAGGGCGGGGCGGTCGTCGTCGGAGATGTGGAAGCTGATGTGTGTCGTCAGGCCGTAGGAGGGGCCCACGTGCCCGGTGTAGCCGACGCGGGGCAGGGAGCGGACGAGTTCCTCGGCATCGAGGTCATACCGATCCAGGATGTCGACGGTGAACTGCCAGACGGGCCACTGGCCCTCCCTGAGGTACTGCTGGGCCGTCGTCGTCAGGCAGGATCTGTTGCCGGGAGAGGGCGGCTGCCAGGTCGATCATGACACCTGTCTTCCATCGAGGGCTTGGTCAGGGCAGGGCCCTTCGGCGCGGGCGAGACGATGGCGGCAGCCCGGCTCGGCCCGGCGCCGCTGCAGAATCGCGGATTACGGTGTGCGCTGGACCAGGCCGGCGGTGAACCACTGCACGAGGGTGGCAGCCAGGTGTAGGGCCATCTGGCCTCGCGCTGGGTCTCGAACCGGGTCGGGGTTCTGTAAGCCGTGCCAGGCGGTCTGGCCTTTCCACAGCCGCTGCATCATGGCGGGTCGGGCCTTGACCCCGAGTCCTGGACACGGGCTATGCGGCTTGGGCCAGCGTAGGTGATGTTGTTGTGACTGCCGTCTCGTAGGCGATCGGGCTGCGTTGTCCGAGGCGGGAGTGTCGGCGTCGGGTGTTGTAGCGGTGGAGCCATCGGAAGGCGTCGAGGCGGGCCTCGCGCTCGCTGGACCATGCCTTCCTGTCTTGGAGCGTTTCGCGTTTGAAGGTCGTGTTGAAAGACTCCGCCAGCGCGTTGTCCGCGCTGGACCCGATCGCGCCCATGCTCTGGATCACTCCTGCTGACGTGCAGGCTTCGGCGGATGCCCGGCTCTTGTACTGCGAGCCGTGATCGGTGTGCATGATCGCACCGGTCAGGCTGCCGCGGGTCCGCCGGGCCGCGGCCAGGGCGTCGGTGACGAGTTCCGTGCGCATGTGACCGGCGATCGCCCAGCCGGCCAGGCGACGTGAGGCGAGGTCGATCACGGCCGCCAGATAGAGGAACTTCCCACCGTCCAGCGGTAGATAGGTGATATCGCCGACGTACTTCGTGTTCATCTCGGTCGCGGTGAAGTCACGTCCGAGCAGGTCGGGGGCGTTGGCCGCGGCCTGGTCGGGGACGGTGGTGCGGTGCCTGCGGCGAAGCCGCAGGCCTGCGAGCCCGATGCTCCGCATGATGCGGGCGACCCGCTTGTGGTTGACCGGCTCGCCGTCCTCTCGGAGCTCGGCAGTGATCCTGGGGACGCCGTAGGTTCCGTCCGATTGCTGGTGCACGACCGGTATTCGGGTGGCGAGCCGGGCGTCGGCCGCCTGGCGGGCGGCTCGGTCGGAGGCTGTCGCGCGCCAGCAGTAGAAGCTGGAGCGGGCGATCCCCAGAATCCGGCTTAACCGCTTGACGCCGTACCGGCGCTGGTAGTCGGCGACGAACTGGAAGCGGTTCACCAGCGCGTCTCCCCGGCGAAATACTTCGCCGCCTTCCTCAGGATCTCGCGCTCCTCCTCCAGCTCGCGGATCTTCATCCGAAGAGCGGCGTTCTCCGCCTCCAACGGCACCGCCGGCTGGGCCGGCGCCTGCGCTTGGTGTCCGCGGGGCCGCCTCGCGCCAGCGGCTCGGATCCAGTTGCGCAGGGTTTCGGGGTTGATTCCCAGATCGGCGGCGATCTGCTTGATCGTCGCTCCGGGCCGTGACTGGTACAGCGCGACCGCGTCCGCCCTGAACTGCGGCGGACAGTTCTTCATGACCACGAGATGTCCGTCCTTCAGATCCTCAGGATCCACTGTCTCGTGTGTCCAGGATCAGAGGTCAAGGCCCGGACCTCGCGCACCGGATCCTTGTCCTCGATGAACGCATCAAGGTCAACGAGAAGGCGATCGCAGCGCTGTTCCGCACTGACGAGCGGGCCGCGATCATCGAGTCTATGCCCGGCATGGGTCCGGTTCTCGGAGCCGAGCTCCTCGCCATCGTGGGCGACTTGTCCATGCACAAGGACGCCGGCCACCTCGCCGCCCATGCCGGACTCGCACCAGTGCCCCAGGACTCCGACCGCAAGACCGGAAATATGCACCGTCCCAAGCACTACAGCCGCCGCCTACGCCACGTGTTCTACATGTCGTCGCTTGTGGCGATGAGACTGCCGGGCCCCTCGCAGGACTACTACCGGAAGAAGCGGGCCGAGGGGCTGATCCACACCCAGGCCATCATGTCCCTGGCCCGCCGCCGAGTAGATGTCCTATGGGCAATGCTGCGGGACAAGAGACCCTTCACATTCACCCCGCCGGCACCCGAGTGAGATCGATCCTGCTACGACCCTAATCATGCAGCGGGATGCGGTCTCAAGCACCTGCTCTCTCGGCATCGTGCTGGAGCCAGGTGTAGTTGACCGGCTGGGCTGTATTCCAGCTGTCGGCGAGTTCAGCATCAACTGGCACGAAACCGGCTCCCCGATAGCATCGCAGCGCTGCTTCGTTGTCGGGGTGGACGCGCATGAAGACGTCGGAGTAGCCGGTCTCGAGCGCATGCGCGAGAAGTCCTCGTACCAGCACGCGACCGGTCCCCTTTCCGCGAGCGTCGGGCGCCACGATGATGCGAGCGAGTTCAACCTCCTCCTCTTCGGAGTCAAGCCATAACTCTCCGTAGCCGATGGTTTTGCCGTCTTCGACGAAGACGTACCCCTGTACGTCTTCACCCTTCTGCCAGTCGGTGACGGTCTGGGGAGGCACGGGGAACTCCTGCCGCCCGCACCACATGGCGACTTCATCGACGGAAACTGGCCAGTCAGCCACCGTGGCAGCGTGAGCGGAGGAAAAGGAAAGAAGATTCATAACTCATCCAACTAATTGACCTGGTCTAATCTGCGCATGGCCAGGTAGCCACTTGGTACGCAGGATGACATTACGCACCCCGCCCGCCTTCAGTCACCCTCAAACTTCACACGCAACGACCGCTGCACCTGGCTCCCAGGGTGCAGTCGCTCCACCGCACTCTCCTCGACGTCACAGGGCGCTTGACATCGGTTATTGAGATGCCCCCGAGCAGACTGTGACCACCGCCAAGGGGCTTTGCCGCCACTTCAAGGAGGGGGGAGTCTTTGAAGCGCAGGACTCACTGTGCACTCCCGGCCAGGAGAAACAGCCGTCCAACGGGGCGGACACCAGTAAAAATGTCCTGGTTCCTCCGGGTGGTGAAACGCCGGAAGGCTGGTCTTGGGCACAGGCTGCTCAGGATCCGGCGCGAGGGAGGAGGGAGTGTGGTGGATGAGAAGGAACGCCGTCCCGGACCGGGCCGGGCTTCCTGGCAGACGGATATTCCTACCGGAAGTGATCGTCATGTATGCCACCACCCCCTGCGTGGGCCCGGCCGGCGGCCCGCTGCCGCAGCCCAGCCCCACGGCCAGCAAGGATGACAGTCCTGCGGCGGCGGCTTCCTGCCCGCTCCCCAACGAGGTCAGCCAGAACCTGGACCACCGCCCCCAGGCCGTCGCTACAGCCCGCCGCGCCACCCACCGGGTGCTGAAAGGCTGGCACATCACCGGCGAAAGAGCCGACGCCGTGATGTTGGTGGTCTCCGAACTGGTCACCAACGCCGTCGAACACGCCCGGCCCCCGCTCGCCCTGCACCTGCACCGCGAGCACACCGGCAGCCGGCTGTGGATCGGAGTCAGCGACGGCGGCCCCGCACCCCACCACGGCCCCTGGACCACCTCCTGCATCCCCGACGAACACGGCCGCGGCCTGCACATCATCCACGCCCTCGCCCACACCCACGGCACCCGCACCCACCCCCACGGCAACACCACCCACTGGGCCAGACTCACCACCTGACCTCTCCCCTCATACTCCGGTTTCCTTCCACCCGACAGTGAAGGACACCGGACCGGCCCCGTCACCGGTGGACAGCATCCGGCGGCCAGGGCCAAAAGGGCGGGATCCCTACCACCCCCGGGGATCCCGCTCGCCCCCTATCGATCAGGGCGAATACCTCAAACGGCGGGGGCTGCCTCACAGGTGCGTGTCCAGTTCAGCGAAGGACCCTGGAACTGTGGTGAAGAAGAACGTCTGGACGTGCGGTCAGTGCGGGGGGTGCCCCTATGGGTTTCGTCAACCCGTGGGGGCGGGTTGGGGTTCGTAGAAGGTGCCGTCGCGGAGCATCGCGAAGAGCACGTCGGCCCGTCGTCTCGCGAGGCAGAGGAGGGCTTGGGTGTGGTGCTTGCCCTGGCTGATCTTCTTGTCGTAGTAGGCCCGGGACGTCGGGTCGGCCAGAGCCGCGAACGCGGACAGGAAGAAGGCCCGTTTGAGCTGCTTGTTTCCGCGGCGGGAGGGTTGTTCGCCTCGGATCGAGGAGCCCGAGCGAGGGTGGGCAGGCCGGTGACGATCGCGGCCAGGCGCTCGGTGCGGATGGCGTCGGTGGTGGCTTCGCCGAGGAAGGTCAGGGCGTAGCGCAGTTCGGCGTCGTCCAGGGCATCGAGGTCGCGGCCGACCGTGGTGGCCGCGGCGCGGAGGTCGTCGGGGATGTCGCGGGCGCGCTGGCTGTGGCGCAGGTGGAGCGCGGCCCACCACTGCTCGGGGAGGTTGTCGGGGAGCGGCTGGGTGGGCTGGAGGGTGGTGCTGTCGTCCAGGGTGGTGACCCGGACCGGGATGTCGTGTCCGTGCAGGGTGAGGGTGCCGATGAGGAAGGTGTCGTGTCCTTCGAGGCGTGCGTCCAGGACGAGCAGCGGGCCGGTGGCGGCGGGAACGGTGCGGCCCTGTACGGGCAGGGCGCGGGGTGAGTTCAGCATGGTGCGCTCCTCGGAGCGGCGCCCAGGCCTGAGGTGGTGGGCAGGGTGAGGTGTCCGTGGTCGGACGGGGTAGGCGTAGAGGTTCTGGCGGCCGGGCTCCCACTGCTGCCGGTATTCGACGGCCAGGACCCGGTCGGGCCGAGCGGCAGCCAGGTGGAGGCCGGGTATCAGGGAACGGCCGTGCAGGAAGACGGGGGTGGTGGTGCGGGCCAGGATCCGGCGGGCGGCGGTGAGTCCGCCGCAGCCGACCACATCCAGGGTGAGCACGGTCGGCCGGAATCAGGAGGGCGAGAGGGGTTGGCCTTACGTCAACCCCCGCACACCCGGCGGAGGAACGGTGACCACAGCGACAGCCCCCTCATACGTGAGCGAAGGGCGAGCCCCCCGGCAGCAAAGCCTGTTCGCCCTCCTCCGCCCGGGCCTGCAGACGAAGGCCGCCTCTCCTCCGCCCTCCCCTCCAGCAGAGAAGACCGCGAGCGACCTCTCGCACACCTGGGTTGCAGCCGCCGAAGTGGAGGTGACGCCCCGCATTGCGTCGATCGCCGAATTCCGCGGCTGCATCAAGGCCACCGCTGGGCAGCGCATCGAGGCGCTGGAGGTGTACTGCCGCGGCTGCCGACAGCCGTCCGCCGAGGTCACCCTGAACGCCAACAACGTCGTTCTGTTACACGGGTCCGAGGGACAGCGTCGCCATGTGCGCTATGCCCTCGTCGCCCCGGTCGGAGTCCGGTGCATCACGACGTCGCTCCGGAACGGCTGACGCGGAGCGTCAGTTCGCGAAGCCGACGGCTGGTGGTGTTGATGTCGTATCGGCGCGCATTGTTGAGAGCCGCGCAGGTCAGCGCCTCGCGACGGTCTACGTCCCGGCCCAGATCGTCCAAGGCCGCGGCCAGCGACTGCGGGTCGCCGGGGGTGTAGGGAACGCCGGTGTCTCCGAGGATCTCCCTCGCCTCGGGAAGGTCGGAGTAGGCCACCTGAAGGCCGTGTGCTTGGGCCTCAATGAGGACGAGCCCGAAGGCCTCAAGGCCCGTGGTCGTTCCCACGAAGGCGTCGAATTGCGGTAGCCGGCGCCACAGCTTGGCGCGGGGCAAGAACCGCTCGAACTGCACCCGATCCCGTACACCGAGCTCGAGTGCTCGCTGCTCGAGATGTTCCCGGAGTACGCCTTGGCCGATCACGGAGAGGTGGTGCGGCTGCTCGGTCAGGGCAAGGGCTTCGACGGCAGTGGTTGGTGACTTGTTGGCGTCGAGGCGGCCGGCGTGCACCAAAGCCAGGGGTCCGGGTCCGCTCGTCTGGCGATCGCGGACGTGGGCGTCGGCCAGACGGATACCCCAAGGGATGACGGTGAGCCGGTCGGTGAACCGGCGGCCGGTGAGGCGGTCGATGCGGTCCGCGAGGGCGGAGGTCGGGGCGACGATCGCCGCACTGGCAGCTGCCACTTCGTGCAGGCCTTCGCGCTCCCACTCGCTACGCTCGGCGACCATCACATCAGGGCCGTGGGCGATGGAGATGACCGGAATGTCGCCGGCGGTGCGGATGAAGGCCTGGCTGAGGGCGAAGCCGAGGTACTGGGCGTGGAGGGCGTGCGGCCGGACCTTCTCGATGAGCTCCCCGACTTCGGTGGTCAGCTCGTCCACGTACGACTCGAAGTCGGGGCCGTGGGGGCGCTTCACCGTGGAGAGGACGGCCAGCTCACCGAATGCGGCTGCCCAGGTTGCATCGACCGGTTCTCGGCCGAGGAAGGTCGTGTGAGTACCAGGCATCACGCTGTATAGGTCGTTGACGAGAATCATGCTCCCCGAGGAAGGCGCCGAGGGACGGTTGATTCCGGTCAGGATTTTCAGGAATTTGCTGGTCATGCGGAACCCCAATACCTTAGTTCGGACGCTAGGGCGCACCTAGATTGCACCCTGGCGGGGAGGCGCCCACCAGGACGCCAGGTGCGGTGTGACAACCGCTCTGACCTCCTCGAACGGATGGAGATAGCCCTCGCCGTCCTGCTCTGCGACCCAGACCCTGACCGAGGATCGGGGGTAGACGGGATGTATCCCGATTTCCCCCTTGGGGAGGATCCCATTGAACGGTGTTGGGATTCCTTCGCTGTTCCAGTATTCCCATGCTTCAAGAGCCTTGGATTTCTCGAAGCAGTGGTATAGCTGGCTGTAGCGGGTCATATGACGGATCACGCGGAATACCATCTGGCCGACGAGTCCAGGCGCGGTCTCCTGGAGCAGGTCGAGCTCGGCGCCCTGGAAGGTGAAGGTGGCCGCGTCCTGGGACGGCTCCAGGGAAGTTAGTGCGAGCAGGTGCGACAGCCGTCGCCGGACGTACTCGGCGACTCCCCGAACGAGATCGGGCTCCAGGCCTTCGAAGAGCTGGACGAGCCGGTGGTAGCGCGGGTTGAAGCGGGCCAGGTCGAAGAGGCGGTCCATGCCGTCCACGGCGGCGAAGGCCAAGCGCTTGTAGAGCCAGTTGTTCAGCTCGCCCTCCTGGGCGTAGGTCTTGGTCTCTGGCGTGACCGAGTGGAGCATCAGGTACTCGGACAGCACCTCGAAGTAGAGGTAGCCGAGGAACGGTACGTGGGGGACGGCGTCGGCCAGGCGGTCGACGAACTCGGGCGCTGACGTGGCATGGCCGGTGGCGTTGCGCAGGGCGATGTCCAGGAACGGGGCCGCTGCGTGCAGGCCGGCCCCGACGGTGTGTGCGAGCTGGTCGGCCTCGGCACGCGTGAGGAGGTTCTGGTAGCGCAGATAGGTGCGCAGGTGGATGGAGCCGAGATGCAGGTAGTCGATCCCCATGGGCCGAACCGGAGCGTCCGGGGTCACCTCGAAGACCAGGGGGGTGGTGGATGGCTTCGTCGCCATCAGGTAGGCGCCGAGGTTGTGGGGGCGCAGTCCCCCACCCCGTGGGGTGAGGGGCGAGCAGTACAGGGCTCCGACGAGGCAGCCGGCGGAGACGTGCACCTGGCCGCTGGCGCGGATGGCGTCGATGCCCCGGGTGAGGTGCAGGAGATACATCGGCTTGCCGCTGGCCAGCGCTGCGGTCAGGGCGCTGTTGCGGATCAGCCACCCGTTGGGGGTCGAGTGTTCCAGGTAGTTGCGCCAGTCGGCTTCGCTGTCGGCGAGCGAAGCCGGACTGCGGCGCTGCGCGGGCAGGGCGTAGTCCGTGTGGGCGTGCTCCCATTCGGTGCGCAAGAGGGAACTCCTGTTGGGGGTCGGTGCCGGTCGGTTGAGTTAGAGGACTTCGACATTCGCTCCGGACATGCGGTTGCGGCAGTCGAGAACCCAGACCGCGTTCTGCTGGATCATCGGAAGGTCAAAGCGCGCGTGGTCCATCAGGAGCACCACGGCGTCGGCGGCCGCGATCTCCTCGGGTGTCGCGTCCACCCGGCGGAGGTTCGGCCCAGTGTCGGCGTCGTCCGGAATGTTGGGCTCGGCTCCGCGGACATCGGCGCCGAGCATGGTCAGGAGCTCGGCGACACGTGCCGACGGCGAGTTGCGGAGGTCCGTGGCATTGATCTTGTAGGTCAGGCCGAGCAGCAGGATCCGAGCCCCCGCGACGCCTGCGCCCCGCGCGTCGAGTGCTGCGACAACGCGCTGGACGACGCAGTCGGGCATGCCGTCGTTCACCTCGGCGGCGAGCTCCACGAACCGGAAGGCCTCGCCGAGCTCCTCGCGGATCTTCCAGGACAGGAACAGGGGGTCGACGGGCAGGCAGTGCCCGCCGACCCCCGGCCCGGGGGTGAATCGTGTGAATCCGAACGGCTTGGTGGCGGCGGCGTCGATCGCCTCCCACACGTTCACGCCGAGGCGGCCGGTCAGCGTCGCCAGCTCGTTGACCAGGGAGATGTTGACGAGCCGGAACGTGTTCTCGATCAGCTTGGCCAGCTCGGCGACCTTGGGCCCGGACACCGGCACGGTGGTGTGAAAGATGCCGTCGTAGAACTTCTTGATCACTTCGAGTGATGTGGCGTCGATGCCCGACACCAGCTTCGGCGTCCCTTCGAAGCTGAACCGCGCGTTGCCGGGGGCGATCCGCTCGGGACTGAATCCGAGCCGGAAGTCCGTTCCGGCCTTGAGGCCCGAGGTCTGCTCCAGGATCGGCAGCAGCAGTTCCTCGGTGGTGCCGGGGTAAGTCGTGGACTCCAGGACCACGGTGGCGCCCGGGCGCAGGTGCTCGCCCAGGGTCCGGGCGCAGGCCTCGATGTAGGTCAGGTCGGGCACGCCGTCCCGCAGCGGGGTCGGGACCGTGATTACCGCGAGGTCGTAGTCGGCCAGCGCGGCGGCATCCGTGGTCGCGGAGTAGGCCCCGCCGCCCAGGACCGTACGCAGCCGGTACGAGGCCACGTCCTCCACGTACGAATCGCCGGCGGCGAGCTGCCGGACGCGGTGCGAATCCACGTCGTAGCCGACGACACGGTGCCCCACTTCGGCGGCACGTACGGCCAGCGGAAGCCCTACGTAACCCTGACCAGCGACAACGATCTGCATGGCAGCTCCTACTCGAATGCGGTGCTTGAATGGGGCGTCGTTCCTGGTCTGGCAAGGAGATCGCTGTGCCCTTGGTGTCTGTCGTGATGCCCGTCTACAACTCGGCGGCCACTCTCGGCGCAGCGGTTCGGTCGGTGCTCACGCAGACCCACAGCGACCTGGAGCTGCTGATCACCGACGATCAGTCCTCCGATGACTCCATGGACCTGCTCCGCGCGTTCGCCAAGGAGGACGAGCGCGTCCTGCCGGAGCCGGCACCCGAACAGGGCGGCGCCGGCAGGGCCCGCAACCTCGCGATGCGGCGGGCCCGCGGGGATTACATCGCCTTCCTCGACAGCGACGACATGTGGCTGCCGGAGAAGACCGAAAAGCAGCTCGCCTTCGCCGCGGACGGCGATGCGCCGCTGACCTTCACCTCGTACTTCAAAATGGACGCCAGCTACGGCGGCGAGAGCACCGACTGGATCCCGAACGGCCGGGTGGTCCGCGCCCGGCAGTACGTGGACTACCGCGCGATGCTGTTCCAGGACCACATCGGCGCCCTCACCGCCATGTACGACCGCAACGTGCTGGGTACGCGACTGATGCCGGAAATGC
The DNA here is from genome assembly GCF_057371075.1 of Streptomyces sp. WAC03905. Lineage (NCBI taxonomy): Bacteria > Bacillati > Actinomycetota > Actinomycetes > Kitasatosporales > Streptomycetaceae > Streptomyces > Streptomyces sp. WAC03905. The sequence goes on along the minus strand of NZ_JBXYDZ010000002.1, from coordinate 351,862 downwards.
GCAAGAGGCAGGATTACGCCCTCTGGCTGTCGATCATGCGGGACGGCTTCGACGCCCGGGGCCTGGCCGAGCCGCTCGCGGTCTACAGAGCCGCGCGGGCGGGGTCGCTGTCCTCCAACAAGTTCTCGCTCGTGCGGTACAACTGGGACCTCTACCGCGAGCACGAGCACCTCTCCGTCCCACGGGCGACGCAGGCTCTGGTCGGCGCTGCGTGGCAGTCCCTGCGCAACTCGCGCATCTAGCGGTCCGGGAAGTCCGTCGCGACGGCCCCCGCCCTGAGGCCGCCCGCCTGCGCGACGGCTGGGCCCGGGGCGAAGACCGGAGGCGCGCGGTGCTGTCGGCCGGTTAGGCGGCCGTGCCGGCGTCGACGGGCGCTCGCAGGAACAGCTGGAGCAGCAGACGCCTGTCATCGACCGGGAGGGTCTCCTGCCCGTCCTGGAGCGCCTCCCGCCCGTGCAGGAAGCGGCGCTGGTTCACGACGAGGTAGTCCCCGGGTTCGAGCATGAAGGAGACCTGCCCTCGTACGAGCTCCCCCGCGAGCTGCCTGGCGGCGTCGGCATAGGCCGGGCCGAGCTGGGACCGCTGCAGCATCTTCGCGGTGAAGCGGACGAATCCGTTGGGGCCGTCCAGGACGGGGAACTGTGCGTAGTCCTCGCCGACGCCGTGCAGGTCGAAGAACGTCCCGTAGTGGTAGGCCGCCTCGGCCAGGAGCGCGCGGCAGTCCTCCGACAACCGCGACACGGCCGCGTGGCCGTTGGAGAGGATGCTGGGGCCGCCGCCGAGCGGGTCGCGGCGGACGCACAGGAGCGTGGTGTAGTCCGGCGGCAGAGTCCCGTTCACGATGTCCATGTGGAACGCGTTGTAGCCGATGCCGCTGGACTTCCCGGGGTCCTTGTCGATCTTGACTCCGATGGGCTTCCACAGGGGCCAGCGAGGGAAGGGCGAGAAGGGGATAGCCACCTCGGCAGCGAAGGCCGTCGCCAGCCGCAGGAACCGTTCGTCGTCAGCCCCGCCCAGGGCCTTGGCGAGGCGCCCCAGGCGCAGTACGGCGTATCCGCCGCCTTCCCCGGCCAGCGCGCGGCGCAGCGTCGTGACGGTGTCCTCGCACCGTGGGGCGGCCGCCAGCTCGGCCCGGTACTGCCCCCTGGTGGACTGCGCCAGGGACGGGACGTCCAGCTCCCACGGCGGGAGCGGACGGTCGAGCAGAGCGTCTTCGAGTTCGCTGGTGAGTTCGATGATCACGGGGAGCTTCCTGTCTCTTGAAGGATCAGAGGTCAGAGGCCGGCACCAGGGTTTCCGCAGGCGCGATCCGGGCGCCCGGGTGCGGCAGTGGGGGGCACACGGAGGCCGTCGGCAGGGTGCAGCGACGGACTCGGGATCAGCGGGCCAGGACTTGCACGGACTCGCCCTGCTGGGCGCGCAGCGCGGCCTCCAGCCAGGCGCCACGTTTGTCGTCGAGAAGCGTCATGGCGTCGGCCGGGCGGACCCAGCGGGCTTCGGACAGCTCGCTCTCCTGAAGGCGAACCGAGGTGCCGGCCGGGACCTGGCCGCCGTCGAAGAGGAACTGCACGACCGCCCGGCCGCCGCTCGACTCCGTCGGGATGTGCCACATCACTGCGAGCAGGCCGACCGCCCGGCAGTTCAGGCCGGTCTCCTCCGCGAGCTCGCGTTCGGCACACGCCGACGGGTACTCCCCGAGGTCGAGCATGCCCCCCGGGAACTGCCATCCGTACGGCTTGTAGTTCGCCTTCACCAGCAGCACGAGACCATCTTCGTCGGTGACGAGCATCGAGCCGACGGCGACTACGTGGGGCAGGCTGGCAAGCCATTCAGCTTTCGGAAGCAGCGTGTTCATCCGTCACTCGTTTCCGTGTCGTCGTCGGGGACGGTGAGGACGTCAAGGCCGGCGCGGAGCGCGGCTTCCAGCTCGGGTCCGTAGTCCTGGTCCTCCCAGTCGGCGGGCGGCAGGACCGCGGTGGCGTCTGTCAGTAGCGGGCGCAGATACTGCGCATCGCCGTGGTCGAAGCCCGCAGCACCCTGGACTACGGACCGCAAGCACGCGGGCCTCTTCGTCCAGTGACCACCCGTGGCAGCGGTAGATGACCACGGCGAAGCGGAACCAGCCACCTGGGTGGTCGGCGTCCATGGCCTTCCACAGCCAGTTCGCGGCCACCTCCAGGTCTCCCCGGGACAGCGCCACGGATCCCAGGCGGTAGCACGAGTTCGCGTGCGCCCTGAGCTCCAGGAGCGCCGTCTCCTCGGGTCGACCCTCACCCCAGTCGCAGTCGGGCCGGTCTCAGACATCGCGCCTCTCTGCGGCCGCCGCCGCCTTCACCGGGCCCTCATCCACTCGCGCGGGGCCCGGTACCTCAAGGCGACCCGGCCGGTCAGGATGCGGTCCTCGTTCGCCGACCGGGGCTCGTGCTCCGGGCTGACGGCCAGGAAGCACCCCCCGCCGCCACGCACCACAAACGGCCAGATCAGGTCCTGGGGGAAGAAGGTCAGCGCGTCGCGCGGGTGTCCGTAGTCCAGCGCCCAGTAGTCCCAGATGTTGTAGACGAGCTGCCCTGTCCGCGGGAAGCTCCGACCGTAGCGGAGCCCGAGACCGCTCGCGATCGCCAGCATCGCATTGCCGGCCACGGCATTGCGGGTGTGCGCGTGCGGGTGGAACAGGGTGACGACGGGCACCGATCCGCGCAGGGTGTACCGGGTGTCGACCTGGATCCCCGGCAGGAACTCCGGGTCCGGCGGTGCGAGCCTGCTCACCGGCTCCCCCTGCCCGAAGACGGCACTGCGGGGCACGGGCGGTGCGGCTCCACGACCTGGCCGTCCGGGAGGAGCTCCCCTGTGTCCTCGAAGAGCAGCACTCCGTTACACAGCAGGCTCCACCCCTGCTCGGGGTGATGTGCCACTGCGCGGGCTGCCTCTCTGTCAGGGGCATCGGAGGTCGGGCAAGGCGGCTGGTGCTGGCAGAACATGGCCATCCTCAGCGATCGGCGTGGGTTCAGGGGTGGGGGGCCGGGAGCGGGGCCAGGAGATCGACCAGTCCGAGGCCGACTACCGCCATGCGTCTCAGGTGCAGCCGGACGCCGAGGTAGTCGCCGGGGGGCTCCGTCTCCAGCAGGAGGTGAGCCTTCTTGATGAGGGCGGCGAAGTCCGGCTTCCTGGCGTCGTGGGAAGGGACCACGGGGAGGAGTTCCATGAGGGAGCCGCGCATCCACATGATCAGAAGGGGTACTTCCTCTTCGTTGGGCACGTGGTCCGGGCCGAGGACGGCGTCGAGGACATCGAATGTCGAGTCCGGCACGTCCGGGGGCGGGAAGGAGCGGCGGAGGCCTTCAAGTACCCGTAAGAGCACGGCCTCGCTCGTGCCGCCGTCGGTGTCGAACCTCACCGGGGACCGCCTGAGGTTGTGTGGTGGAAGACGCACCAGACCGCTCCGCTGTCGGCGATCCCCCACGCATCGGCGAAGGCCTCCACCAGGAGCATGCCGCGTCCGCCCTGCGCGAGCGGATCCGGGGAGAGCGGCCGCGGCGTCCACGACCCCCCGTCTCGGACCTCGATCCGCAGATGGGTGTCGGAGACGGAAATCCGGATGGTCACCGTCTCGCCCTGCCCGTGCACGAAGGCGTTCGTGACCAGTTCGGAGACTGCCAGGCAAGCGGGGTCCACGAGCTCGGCCAGTCCCCACAGCCGAAGGAGAGCAGCCGTGATCCGACGTGCCTGTCCCGTGCGCGGCGCGTCCCGGCCATGCAGCCCGCTGCGCTCGAAAGAAGCATCGGCCAGACGGTGAACTTGCGCGGATACGCGGAACCCGGCACGCCCAAGCGCGGCGGCATCGAGCGGTGGTGCGGCAATCGACATGGCGCCTTCCTCTCGCTTCCCTCCCGGTCGGTCGGGGACGGTGTGGGGCCCTTCGTCGGTTGGGTTGCGCTCGACGCAGTTGCCGTCCCCATCACTCCTCCTCGTCACGGACTGGCCACTTAGCGTGGCGCTATAAGGTAGGTGGTGCCTATGTCGGGGATGAGACTTCTGGCTGCCTCCTTGGGTGACACGATGACGCGGCTATGACTTCTTGCTGCCTTCTGGCGGAGGGCAGTTCCATCGGGCTGCAAAGGCGGTATCCCATGAGAGGGAACCGATCCGGAGGGAACATGGAAGACGGCCGGCGCACGGTGCTGTTTCAGCTGGTGAGCGCGAAGGGCATCAGCTCCCACCCGCACTTCAGCGAGGCGTACAGCCGCGCTGCAGACGAGTTACGGCGGGCCGGCTACGAGGTGGCGCCGCCACCCGGGGCCCGCCAGTACGCGCGCCTGCTCACCGTCGGAGGCGTCAAGACAGCCCCTTTCCGGCCCACCTCTCTCGTGCTGGAGCGGATGCTCGGCCGCCCGGTCAACGAGCTGCTGCGCGCCGCCGAGGAATCGCCGATCCAGAGCGCCCCCGGTCGGACTCCCTCTCCGCCTATGCCCACCGAAAGTGATCTACTGATGACCGCTCGGGACGCCGCCGACCACTCAGGCGAAGCCGCCGCGCTCCGCGTGGACGAGCTGACCCTCGACCAACTCACCGATGACCTCAACAGGCTCTCCCGCGAATACGGGTGCAGGGCGCCCGCGGAGGTCTTCCACGAAGCCACCAGCCTGCTCAAGCACGCTCAGATGACCTTGGAGCGAACCCGCTCCCCGGAACAGCTGACCCGCCTCTACTACGCCGCCGGGCAGGCCAGCTCCCTGCTCGCTGCGGTCTGCTTCGACCTCGGGAAGCTGGCGCCCGCGGTCTCGTTCGCCCGTACCGCCGTCCAGTACGGCAAGACCATAAGTCACGGCCCTCTCCAGGCGTACGCCTACGGGATGCTGGCCTTCATGGCCTTCTGGGACGGTCGACCGTCCGAGTCCGTACGACTGGCTCGTATCGCCCAGGACTGCACAGGGTTGGGCAGCACCGCCCGCCGGCGGTTGTACGCCATTGAAGCGCGGGCTCACGGACACCTCCGGGACGACGTGGAAGCGCGCCGCTGCATCGTGGCCGCCATGGAGCAGACCGGCGGCATCCGGGACGAGCTCCATGACGACATCGGGGGCGAGTTCGCCTTCGACGAAGCCCGAACTGCCATGAGCAACGCGACGACAAGCCTCCTGCTGCGGGACGGGGAGGCCGCAGAAGAGTTCGCCACCACGGCACTCACCCTGCTGAGCAGCCGCCCGACGTCGGAAGTCCCGTTGGTGGTGTCGGGGCCGGCCGCCATCGACCTCGCCCGCGCTCGGCTGACGCGGAACGAGGTCGAAGGCGCCCAGGAGGCCTTGAACCCCATGTTCCAGGTAGCACCCGGGCATCGGTCCTCGGGGATGATGGAACGGTTGACGGCTGCCCGGATGGAACTGACCCGACCCGACTTCCGCGGAGCAGCCGCAGCAGTCGCCCTGGCCGATCAGATCGAGGAGTTCAGCGCCCTCTCCCCAGCGCGCCGGCTCGGCGCCCAGAGCGCGCTCGCCATCGAGTCCTGACCTGCTACCGGCTCAGGGCGCCAAGGATCAGCGCCTCCTTCTCCGGTGCAATGCCGTGCTCTGCCCACCGCGGGTGATCCACCGGCACCCCGCCGCCGCGAAGCCACGTCCACGAGTCGGCCACGGTCTCCGCGAGCGGCCGGCAGACCAGCCCGGCCGCCTGCGCCCGGGTGGACTCGATCCGCCACACCCCCGCGTGGGTGCGCCACAGCGGCAGCTCCGTCCATTGCTGCACCCCGTGGTCGAGGAGCAGCTTGTCGGGTGCCCAAGCCAGCTGAGCGTCTCCGCCGGTGGCCAGCACGCATGCCGTGAGGAAGTCGGCCATCGTCTCCCGGCCGATGGGGGCGACGCAGTTGTACGCGCCGCCCCCATCGGCGGCGGCCTGGTCCAACGCGAAGGCGGCCACGTCGCGCACATCGATCGGCTGGATCGGCTTGTCCGGGGCTCCGGGGGCGAGCATCCGGCCGCCACGGGCTGCTCGGTTGAGCCACCACGGCAGTCTGCCCACGTACTCGCCGGGCCCGAGGATGACGCCGGGCCGCAGGATCACCGCGCGGTCATCACCGAAGGCCACGGTGGTCGCCCTCTCGGCGCCAGCCTTCTGCCGGCCGTAGTACCAGTCCGGCCCGTCCCAGCCGTCAGGGAGCCGGCCGTAGTCGGCGTCGGCGTCCGGGGGACCATCCAGGACTTCCGAGTCCTCCGTGAGGGAATCGTTCGGCCAGCCGCGATAGGCGTTCACCGTGGAGACGAACACGTATCGGCGTGCGACCGGCTCCAGGGCGCTGGCGCCCGCAAGGACATCGCGCGGAGCCATCTCGGATGCCGAGGTGTCCACCACGGCGTCCCACGGGCCTTCCCCGGCCAGCCGGGCCAGGTCAGCCGCGACGGTCCGATCGCCTCGAACCGCTTGGGCTCCCTCTGGCACCGCCCCCGACCGGCCGCGGTTGAAGACCGTCACCTCCCACCCACGGTCGAGCGCAGTCTGAGCGACCGCCCGCCCCAGAAACCAAGTCCCGCCCAGCACAAGAATCTTCATGTCGAAGATCCTCCTGTGCGGGCGGGGACGAGCGGAAGACGATCAGCGGCCATCCCCTCGCACGGGCCGCAAGGCGGTGAGGCCGCTGGCGTCAGCCGACCTGGATGGATCGGAGTCGGTCCGCAATGGCGTAGGAGTCGAGTCGCAGGGACCGGATGTCCGTGATGAGGTCGCGCCACGGCTCGTACTCGGCCACGACGCGCTTTCCGGAAGCCTCCAGGTAGGCGAGAGCGACGCCGTAGCCGTACGCCTCGTTACGGGCTGGGAGCGGGCGCAAGAGCACGCACTCCTCCAGAAACACCGCGGCGCGCCAGAACGCGTCGGGGTCGGCGTGGTCCAGGCGGGGGGTGTTGACCCGGTGCCGGGCGGCCATGCCGACCAGCGCGGAGAGGTCGTTGACGGTGAGGTCGGAGCGGAGGATGTCTTCCTGGCGGTCCAGGAGCCATCGGTAGTCGACGAGCAGTTCCACCGGCTCAGGCCACCCGCGAGGTGTCGTGGGCGGCGGCCGGCGGCAGCCCTCCGAAGTCGGCGTCGAAGCGGTCCAGGACCCCGGGCGCGCCGATGGCCCGCCGGAAGGCGGCCGTGGCGGTGTCCAGCAGCTGCTCGTGTTCCTTCTCCGCGGCGACGCGCGCGAGGTAGTCCTTCATGGACACGCCCGCGGCGTCGGCCAGGGCCTTGAGCCGGTCCCTGGTGGTGTCGTCGATCTTCACACTGGTGTCTGCCATGCCTTCGAGTATGCCCATCGGTATACCCGTCTGGCTACCGGTTCGCCCATGACGCCCCTGAGCTGCCCTTTTTACCCGTCCCCTCGCAGTGCGGCTGTGCCAGATCGAGCCTGAGCCACCGCGGCATGCGCGGGCCCGCCGAACAGCGGGACGGCGTCGAGGGGGTCGTGCTTGCTGATGTCGATGCTGCCGTCGGGCCGGTTGTAGTCGTCGTCGGAGAGGGTGGAGCCTGGGCTCCAGTCACCGGCCTCGTTGCGTTCGGAGAGCGGAACGTCGGCCTGGGCCATGTCGGTGTTCGGGCCGGCGCGCAGGCTGTGGGAGGTGACCTTGAGGCCGTTGATGAGGGAGACGCCGGCGGCTGCCGCGCGAGCCTTGACTATCTCGTTGACGGCCCGGCCGGTGAGGAACAGGCCGCGGACGGTGGCGTTGGCGCGGCGCTTGAGGTTGCCCAGGCGGGTCAGGGCCCGGAAGAGCGGCTTGTTCGGGAGGTAGGCCGGTTCACCATCGGTGGGGTTCTGGTCGGTGGCGGTGGGCTCGCGCAGTTCGCGAAGGTCGGCGAGCCAGGCGCGTGTGCGGGCGACGATCTGGAGGTCGGCGCGGTCGCGGATGAATCGCCACCGGCCCTTGCCATTCCGGCGGGTCTTGGACATCGCGGTCCACACCCATACCCCGTCGGTGTCGACACGGACGTGGCGGACGAGGAGGTTGGTGACCTCGATCGAGCGGTAGAGCATCCCGTACTGCAGGACGAGCATGGCAGCGTCGCGGCGGCCGATCCTGGTGGTCTCGTCGATCTCGGCGAGAACCCGCACCAGGTACCGCAGGGTGAGGCCCGCCGACTGCTCCTTCTCCCCGCCGGCCGGAATGTACTCCTCGAGGCGGTAGTCCTCGATCATCTGGCGGACCAGGGAGGCGTCGGGACGATCGCCCTTCGGGTACCAGGAGGTGATCCGGGACGAGTAGGCGAGCAGGGTGTCCGGGCTGTACCTGGTGCCGTCGTCCTTGCCCTGCTCCATGAGGTGGCCGAAGTACGCGGCAACGTTCGCCGTGGTGGTCGTCGGCCGGGCGACGCGGCCCTGGCTCGCACACCACTGCTCGAAGCGGTCGCGGGTGGAGTCCCGGTTGACGCGTGTGTTGCGCGCCCCGCGCGAGTCGAGCCGCTTCTTGACGCCTTCGGGGACCTTGAAGTCGATGTCGGTGAAGGTGTCCGGCTCGTCGGCCCGGGGTGGGAGCTCGCCGGGGCCGAGGACGGTGTGCCGGGTGACCCGGTACCGCGGTGCCGCGGTGGTCGGCGCGGCTGCGGGCGCCAGGGCAGCCTCCTCGACGAGTTCGGCGTCGAGGATGTCCAGTTCAGCCCCTTCGGCTACTGCGTCGGTGGTCACCGGTTGCCCTCCACCAGCTCGACGCACAAGGGATCGGCGCACGTCACCTCGGCGATTGCGAGGTCTTCCCCGAGGGGGTCCTTCTCGACGTGGATCGTGACGGCTCCGATCGAGCTGGTCAGGCTGCAGTACACGCCCGCGGTCGGCCGCTCCAGTGCAGCGCGGTGAAGCGCGGCGACGCCCTCCGGGAACAGGTTGCTGCTCCCCGGGACCCGCGCCTGGTGCACGACGTGGGCAGGCATGGTTCTCCCTTCAAGGGTCAGTCGCGGGCGAGGGCTGCGGACCAGCACTCGCCGCAGGTCAGGTCCTCGTCGTCGCGGGGCTGGAAGGGCAGTGTGCACCGGGTGCAGTTGTCCAGATCGTCGAAGGCCTGCGAGCAGCTGAAGCAGAACGCGCGCTGCTGCTCCGGTGCGTCGGCAAGGTACGCCTCGTCCACGAGCGTGCGGTCGCGGCACTCCGGGCAGTAGCCGGCCGGCTGACCCGTCTTGCGGTAGTCGCGCCAGGAGTGGCCGAGGACGTAGACGGCGTACTCGAGCGGAAACGTCGCTGGCTCCCACGAGCGCTCGCACACGCGGCAGCCGAGCAGGCCTCCCTCGGCGACCAGGGCCCACATGTCGCAGTCGGGGCAGCGCAGGGTGGAGTGCTTGAGCGGCGCGAGCTCGGATTCGAGCGTGGTCAACCTGGCGTTGGCGTACCCGCGGATGCGCGGCACGTTGGCCCGCACGAACCGCATCTCCTCCTCCAGGTACGCGGCGTCGTCCGCTTCCAGTTCGATCCGGATGTGGTCGTCGATGAACCGTAGAAGGAACTCCAGGACGATGCCGGAACGCTTTTCGACCGCTGTGGCGCTCAGCGTGCCCCCGAAGTGCGCGATTGTTGCGCTGCACGGCGAGCCGCTCGATCTCCTTCTTCTCCCGGTTCGCGATCACCACGCCCTCCTTCTTGAGGAGTGTGATCGCCTTGCTGGCACCGATGCTGATGAAGTCGCCGGCCTTGTACGCGGCCTCGTCCACTTGGTCGGGGTCGATGAAGACGAGCTTCCAGTCAAGGGAGGCGAGGGCCGCCTTGAGGAGTATTTCGGTGGCGGCCTGGAGGTGCACCACCGCGAACTTCACCGCGCGGGGATCCGGGTCGGGCCCGTCAAGGTGCTCGACAACGCTCCGCAGGAAGTCCAGGCCGTTGCGTACGGCGGGGTAGCTGAGTTCGGGTGAGGAAGGCGTCTGGCTCATACCGGCAGCTCCGCGGTTTCATCCCCGGCTGACTGAAGGGTCCGCAGGACGTGCAGGGCGGCGCGCGCGTAGTCGGGGGGGGGTAGCGCCGGGCCGGTGGACCTCGGCGACGGCGGCCAGCAGGGCCAGATACTGCGGGTCGGCGTCGGCCGGGTCTTCGATCAGCTCGAAGGCGGCAGACCGCAGCCGGGCGGTGCTCGCGTGGGTCTTCCTGCCGGCCTGGCCGCCAAGGTCGTGTTCGACGACGAGGTCGGCTCGTCCGTCCCGGATCGCGGTGACGCGCAGGCGCCGGTCCCGGGACTTCATGTCGGAGGCGAGGTCGCGGTACAGCTGGTTCTCCGCGACGGTGCTGCTGCTCACAGGCGGTTCCTCTTCGTCGGTGCGGGACGGGCTACAGATGGGTCTTGGTACGGCTGCGCGCGATGCGAACCCACCTCACCTCGTGGCGAGGTATTCGCACTCGCCGCAGAGGCCCATGGTGTCCTTGTCCGGCACGTAGAGCTTCTCGCAGGCGTTGCACGCTGGAAGATCGTCGTGCCTGGTGCCGCAGCCGAAGCAGAGGGAACAGCGTGTCAGGGGGTCGGCGGCGACCTGTACACAGTCGAGGAGGAGCGCCTTGACGCCGCACGTCGGGCACGGCTCGATCACTTCGCTGTCTTCGGTTCGCGCCCACTGGTACAGGTCAGCTGCCCCATTGGCTCCGCGGTCCCCCCAGTTCTGGTGGCAGAAGTGGCAGGTCGGCTCGCCTTCTTGGCCGCCGACGACCATCGCCCACTGGTCGCAGGAGGGGCATTCCACCGTCTTGTCCTGTACTGCCCTCAGCTCTCCCTTGAGGCGGTTGAGCCGGCGCTTGATGAAGGACTGGATGGTGCGGACGTCTTCGCCGACCGTCTCCAGCGTGCCGGCCACCTTCCTCACTTCGTCGGGTGACAGGGCGGGCAGCAGCTCGGTGTGGACGAAGGCCAGCAGGAAGTCGAGGACCTTGACCGCGTGGGATTCGACCGATCGGGCGCTGTAGGTGAGGCCGTAGTGCTGCAGGGCGTTGCGGGACTTGATCAGGTCCTTCACGTACCCGACCGTCTTGTCGTCGATGATGACGCCTGCTATGCCCTGCAGGCGGGCGATGGTGCCTTCGGTGGTGCAGCTGTCGAACGTGCCGGATTCGAAATTCTTGCGGGTGGCGGTCTCCGGCTTGGCGAAGACCAGGCTCCAGTGCTCGCTCTGGAGACGGGCCTTGAGCAGAACCTCGGTGGCGGCCTGAAGGTGGAGCACGGCGTACTTCAGGTGCCGTGGGCCGGGCGGCTTCTCCGCGGTGAGGTGCTCGACGACGCTGAGGAGGTAGTCGACGCCGTTCTGCACCGGCGGGAAGTCGACTGCGTGGTCAGGTGTCGACCGCTTCGGCTCGTCGTCGCCGGGACGCTCTTCGTTCGGCTCGCTAACGGTCAAGGTCTCAACCCCCATCCCCCGGGCGTCGGGTGACGCTCCCTCATTACCTCGTATTCTTCCACGAATAGGAGGTAAGGACGCCCTAACTCGCAGATGAGGCCCGTATGCGGCTGCAGGGTAGTGCACCCGCGCGGCGGTCCGGGCGAACCGCCCCGCGGGCCGCGTCCCGACGGGTATGGTGCCAAGCACACGTTAGAAACACGTCTATCAACGTCTGATGTAACGGAAGAGCTCCCCTTGAAACTGACGGTCACCATGGCGGTCGAGGATCCGACCCCCGAGTTCCTCCACGACCTCGATGTGCTCTTCACCAAGCACGCCGCCGTCGTCACGGCGAACCCCGTCTGGACTCCCGACCTGGCCCGGCTCTACTACGACAAGCTCCCCGAGCGGTCCAAGGCCATCATCCGGGAAGCCCTCCAGCGGGGAGGCAGTGTCGCGGACCACGCCCTGCGCCCCGGGGGCGGCAAGAACCTGCGAGGCCATGCCGGCGGCCTGAAGAAGACCCTGAACAGGGGGGCCGTGGCAGGGTGGTGGCCGCACGGCTTGCAGTCCCCGATCACCGGCATCGGCCCCGGCTACGGACCGGTGCAGGGATACAGGATCCGCGAGGAGGACCACTCCGCCTTCCGGGAAGGCCTCGCTTTCCTCCTCGACGCGGAGAAGTGATGTCCAACAACGGCGACGAGTTGGTCTTCTGGGGCCGCTGCCGCGCCGGCCGCCGCTGGTTCTGGGCCGCCCGCTGGCACGACTACGCCGCAGGTCAGGATCACACCGCGCACGGCTGGACCGACAGCGAGCCGGGCCCTGATCGCGGGCGACGCCGCTGCCCGGACGCTCACCGGCGACCAGCCGGCCCGCCTACTCGTCCGCCACGGCCTGGCCGCGGACGTCCTCAAGGCGGTCAACGCGGCCCGGCGCACCAGACCGCCGGAGAGGCCGCCGCTCCGGCCGAACACCTCTACGCCCTCGACCCCGGGGACGAACACAACGACTTCACCGCCCGCGTCGTCAGCTTCCCGATCACCCGCCGCACGGCCCGGCGCGTCTACTACGTCCGCGACGTGCACGCCGGGGTTCCAGTGATCGGGTACGTGGACCGCGCGCCGCTCGATGACGCCGGCGAGGTCTTCCGCGGTGGCGGCTGGTGGGAGCCCGACAAGCACCTGTATGCCGCACCGCCGGAGCTTCCCTCGGCGCGGCCGTCCGCCGCGGACGAAGACCTTGCTGCCCTCAAGCAACGGATGGCGGCCGCGCACCCGGACCGCGGCGGTACCGAGCAGCAGTTCATCGCCGCTCGCGCCGCCTACAAACGCGCCCGCATGCAACTCGCCGGGGAGCCTGCACCAGAACGTGGAACATCGCGAGAACCGCAGCGGTAACGCCGGAACCTAAAATGCACCGCTACGAGAAAACGAGCTCCCTCAGCTTCTGCGATGCGTAACTTTCCTCGGGAGCGCCGAACTTAAAAAATCTTCACTCCGCCAAAAATAGCGATCCGTGGAAAATTAGCGATTTTTGGAAGCTGCGAGACGCCGGAAAATAACGCTCCTCGCGATTTTAAATCTGGAAACCGTGATTTTGCGGTACGCTACGAAGCAGCGACACGGCAAGAACGTGTCCGCTGCGCGAAAAAGCGCGGTCCGCCCGGTGCGGGAACACCGGACGGACCGCATCTCGCGTACCGCCGGTCCGGGCGAGCTCTAAACGTCCGGACCGGCTACTTGCCAGCGATCACCTGGATCCCGTGGATCACGGTGAGGGTGTTCGCTGCCAGGGTGACCAGCGGCGCACTACGCCGAGCCTTGCGCAGGTGCCGCCAGCACGCCTCCGCGCGCTCGCGCAGCTCCCTGCGAAGGCGGTCCCATCGCGTCTGCTGCTGATCATCTCCGCTGCCGAGGTCCATGTGGACCTCCTCTCTCTCGAGTCCGGTACCTAACTGCGGGAGCGCCGGCATGCGACGCTCCCGCAGATATGCACCGCAGACCCCCGTGTTGCAGAGAGTTCGACAGCGATTACAGATTAGCGTATTCACATCGCGCATTCCACCAGCTATGGAGCCCAGCGCATTCCCTCCAAGAATTCCTGGAGAAATGTCCCACGTAGGTGCCGGGTTTACTCGAACGCGCGCTCGAAATTCAAGACCTCGGGAAGGCCTCTCGTACCTGAACGACGGAGCCGCAGATCACCAGCCGTCTTCGACGACGTGGCGGGGCGCCGAGCTGACCGGCGGGAACGGCGAACCATAACAAGATCCCCGGGTTCGACGTACATGAGGTGAAGGGGCGCATGCCCCACTCCGCCGATCCGCACAAGGAGATGCCCCTCCATGAGCACCATAACGGCCCCGCCGATGCGGGCCACCACCGGCATAGGGCCCCGGCGGCCGTCGACGCGGCACTGGACGCGGCCTACGAGACGCACCGGCGGTTCCGGCACGGTGCATTCGCCGAGCAGTGCCCGACCTGCCACGTGCCCGCCAGCGAGCTCTGCCTGGCCCGTCGCAGTGTCCACGTCGCGCGCCGCCGGGCGCACCGGGCCCGACTCGCGCAGACCGAACTGGTGCCGCTGCTCGCCGCGGTGGACCGATGAGCGCCCTGGCCGTGGACACGACGACGACCGTGGCCCCTTGGGATGGTCGGCTTGTCGTGCGTGCCGCCGGCGGGCGGCTGCTGCACGTCGGTGCCGAAGGGGTGGTCTCGCCCGGGGCCGCGGTGTTCACCGTGGCGCTGGAGTGCTCTCGCGATGAGGCGCAGGCGCCGGGCGTGCGGCCGTGGGTCGGCCCGGTCGACGAGGCGAGCGTCTGCGCGACCTGCCTGCGGTCGCTTCGCGGCGAGCCGGAGCCCGTGCCGCGGCGCGGGGTCGACGCGGGTGCAGCCGACCATGGCGTGGCGGGCGCCCCGGCCCGCCGGCTGTGGGCGGTGCCCGCCCCCACAACCTGGGCTGCAGCCGTGCTCCCGGCGGAACATCGCGGGCGTCCCATCACCTGGTCGTCGTGGACGTCGGCGCCCGTGATCACCCACTACTCGTCCGCCTGCAGTTGGTGCGGAGACGCCGGACCGTGCGAGATGGCCGGCGGCCGCCAGGGCAGTCCGCAGTCCGTGACCGACCCGCTGCGGCGCTACGTCGCCTACCGGTGCTCGCCCTGCGAGGAGATGACCGCGTACGAGCACGTCGGTACCGATCTCGAGCAGATCGCCCACACAAGTCGCGCGCACCGAAGGGCAGCCGCCGATGAACACGATCGTCTCCGTGACCTTCACGGGAGTCGGGAGGACGTCCCGCATCGCGATGATCGCGTGTGGCATCCGTCCGGACAAGACGGGCGCGTGCGAGACGTGCACGCGGAAGGCCGACGGCCTGTGGCGCATCGCCTCCACGGGGTCGCTAGTGCTGTGACCGGGAAGGTTCGCCGGGTTGCTCGTGTGCTGGTTGGCAATGCTTTCCCGGACCAGTGGGGAGGCGGGATGGCGCAACCGGTCCGGGTTCGCGGGTTGACCGAGCAGGAGGGGCAGAAACTCCAGCACATCGTCCGGCGAGGTAGTACCAGCTCGGTGCGGTTCCGGCGGGCGATGATGCTGCTGGCCTCGGCCGGCGGCAGCACGGTCCCGGTCATAGCCCGCCTGGTCCAGGCGGACGAGGACACCGTCCGCGACGTGATCCACAAGTTCAACGAGATCGGGATCGCATGCCTGGACCCTCGCTGGGCGGGAGGCCGTCCCCGCCTTCTCGATCGTGACGACGAGGACTTCGTCGTCCAGACGGCCACCACCCGCCCGACCGTGCTGGGCAAGCCCTTCACCCGCTGGTCCATCCGCAAGCTCGCCGATCACGTGCGCAGGAACATCGCCCGGCCCGTCCGGATCGGCCGGGAGGCCCTGCGGTGCTTACTGGCCCGCCGCGGGATCTCCTTCCAACGCACGAAGACTTGGAAGGAGTCCCCTGATGCGGACTTCGACGCCAAGCTGGCCCGGATCGAGTACGCGGTCAACCAGCGGCCGGACCGCACGTTCGCCTTCGACGAGTTCGGCCCGCTGGGCATCCGCCCCACCGCCGGCTCCTGCTGGGCAGAACAAGGCAGGCCAGACCGGCTGCCGGCGACCTACCGACGCACCCACGGAATCACCTACTTCCACGGCTGTTACTCCGTCGGCGACGACAAACTGTGGGGAATCAATCGGCGCTGCAAGGGCATCGACCACACCTGGGCCGCGCTGCGGTCGATCCGAGCCGCCCGCCCGGACGGCGCCCCCATCTACGTGATCCTCGACAACCTGTCCGCCCAACTGAACTGGCGAATCCGCAGGTGGGCGACCCGGAACAAGGTCGAGCTGTGCTTCACCCCGACCTACGCGTCCTGGGCCAACCCCATCGAAGCCCACTTCGGACCCTTGCGGCAGTTCACCCTGGCCAACTCTCACCATCCCAACCACACGGTCCATGCACGCCTACCTGCGCTGGCGCAACCAGAACGCCCGTCGCCACCCCGACGTCATCGCAGCCCAACGACGCGAACGAGCCCGCATCCGCAGTGAGAAGGGTGTTCGCTGGGGAGGGCGTCGCACCACGATGGCAGCCTGAACGACTACACCTGTTCCTGATACACCCTGATCTCGGTCGGCTTGAGTCTGTGAATCGTTGCCCAGGCCGCTCGCTCGGTCAGTCCTTGAGCCCACTCTTCGAGATCGTCTCCGGCATCGTGGAAGAACCACGAGTCGAAGCTTCCGAGGGCCTCCAGCGCGGGTGCAAGGCCGTATCTGAGCTCGCAGTGGACCTGAACGTAATGGTCGTGATCACCGTCGCTGTCGGAGACCTCGAACTGCCGGGTGAGATCCAGCATGAACGCCCGAGGGCCGCCGAACGCGTGGATCCCGTACTGGAACAGAAGACCGTCAGCGTCGGGTGTGTCCGGGACGTCGAATAGCCGTCGGCCAAATCGGAGGAAGGCAAGCCAGAAGTCTTCCGTGACCAGATCGTCAAGCGCTCGCTGCCCTGACCTCAGTTCGCCCTCAAGCAATCCCACTGCCTCCTCCATCGACAGTCTCCGCGTCATGCCCGACCTCCTCGCCCTCCACAGCCTCGCTCAGCGTACTGACCCGGTGAACCTTCCCGGTCAGAGCACTAGGGCCTGTTGTGAAAGTGCTGGTCACAGCCATTCGTTGATGGCTGCGATCAGCACTGTCGCTTCGTAACGGACGGCGAGTTTGTCGTACCGGGTGGCGACGGCCCGGTGGCGCTTGAGCCGGTTGATCCCGCACTCGACCGCGTGCCGCTGCTTGTAGTCGTCCTTGTCGAACTTTGGCGGGCGCCCGCCGCGCGATCCGCGCTTGAGGCGATTGCGGACCCGGTCCGCCGGAACCGGGATGGTGGCTTTGATTCCGCGTCTGCGCAGGTAGGAGCGGTTGCTGCGGGAGTCGTAGGCCTTGTCGGCCCGGACCCGGTCTGGCCGCTTGCGCGGCCTGCCGAGCCCGAGCCGGGGCACCCGGATCGCCTCCAGGACCGGCTCGAACTGCGGGGAATCACCCCGCTGCCCAGCCGTGATCACCACCGACAGAGGCTTCTGCCCCTGCTCGACCGCGAGGTGGATCTTGCTGGTCAGTCCGCCACGGGAGCGTCCGAGACCGTGGTCGGCCGGCTCGACGAACACTCCGCCGGGCGGCTCCTTCTGGAGGTCCCCCTTTTTGCCGCCCCGGCGGCGTGCTGATGGGCCCGGCAGACGGTGGAGTCGACATTCACGTCCCAGGTGATCAGGCCCTTCGCATCAGCCTCGGCCTGGAGCCGCGTGAGGATCCGGGCCCACGTGCCGTCCCGCTGCCAGCGCCGGAACAGGTCATAGACCCGGTCCCACGGCCCATAGCGTTCGGGCACGTCCCGCCAGGGAGCGCCGGTTCGGGTCCGCCACCGTATGCCGTCTATCAGCTGCCGCCGTGTCCATACCTGCGGACGGCCCGGCTTGATGCCCGTCGGCAGCAACGGCTCAAGCCGGGCCCACTGGCCGTTCGTCAGATCTCCACGTCCCACGACAGGTGATCATCAACGAACAAGATCCACTTTCGCAACAGGCCCTAGACGCGCTCGCGGCCGCCATCTGCGGCTCCTTGCGCGGGGGCGCGTGTGCGCCCTGCACGGCGAAGGCGAAGGACATCATGGAGGTCGTGACGGGAGGGATTGCGTGACCAGGGATGGCGAGATCGTTTCCTGGCAGGTGTGGCCGGCGGAGCTCGCTCGGGAGTGGCTCCGCAGGCCGACCACGGTCCGGAGCGCGGATCAT
Organism: Streptomyces sp. WAC03905; assembly: GCF_057371075.1. Lineage (NCBI taxonomy): Bacteria > Bacillati > Actinomycetota > Actinomycetes > Kitasatosporales > Streptomycetaceae > Streptomyces > Streptomyces sp. WAC03905. Next base: position 334,269 of record NZ_JBXYDZ010000002.1, on the reverse strand, counting down.
ACCCGCACCCGCGGGGACCACCGGCGCAGCAACCGCATGGCCTGCCGGAGGAGCGGACCATCCCCGCACCCGCGGGGACCACACTTTCTCACCTGGGCTTTTCAGCGGAGGGCGCGTCGTTCTCGTTCACTTGCCTTTGGGGGCGGGCGGAGAGGATCAGCCCGTCAAAGTCGACGGGCTGCCAGCGGTCGCGGCCTGCGGTACGGACGGCCCAGCCCTGTTCGTTGGCGGCGGGTTCGATGAGGATGGCCTGGCCGTCCCCGATCCTGGTGGCCAGGAGTTCCCAAAGACGGTCGCGGATGCGGCGGCTGGTGTTGCCGACGAATACGCCGCCGCTGGCCTCGACCATCCAGCGCGTGAGGTGGCCACGGAGGCCTTCCGGCGCCGCGATAAGGATGATGACGGTCACGATGTTGGCTCGGCCTCGTTGATTTCGGGACCGATGACCGCAATGTGATTGTCGGTCATTCCGTGTACTGACAGGTCCGCGTGACTGGCGTAGTTGGTGCCGCCCGGGACGGCGCCGAGGTGTTCGTCCCACAGGAGGTTCGCTTCGGGGTCCTCGACGTCCGTTCCTTCGGGGGTCAGAAGGTTTTTGACGTCGGTGACAATGCGGCCGAGGAGTTTGTCACGGGCTATGAGGTCGCGGAGCCCCAGGCGAGCGTCCCGCTCTTCTGCGAGGCCTTGGGCCGCAAGGTCGAAGGCGAGCGGGATGGTGTATTCGGCCTTGTAGAGGTCCGCGATGTCCAGGACGAAGGACGTGGCTTTGCCGGTGTGGACGAAGCCGAGTCCCGGGCTGGCGCCAAGTCCGACGATGACGGCGTGGCAGATGCCGTAGAGGGCGGCGTTGGCGGCTGACAGGAGGCGGTTGAGGTCGTCGCCTGCCGCGAAGGCGTCGCCGGCCTTGTAGACGCGGCCGTTCCAGGCGATGCCGGTCCGGGCGGCCTGGGCGCGGTAGTACTTGCGGATACGGGTGCCTTCGCGGCCGCGGAGTTGCTGCATGGTGAGCGTGGATACGTCCTCGCCGGCGAAGCGCATACCGTACATGGTGCGGGCGACGGCGAGGCGTTCCTTGGGGCGGGTGACGAGCCAGGCTTGGCGGTGGAGAAGGCCGGCGCCGCGGCTGGGGCCGAGGCCGGCTGCGTACATGCGGACGCCTTGCTCGCCCACCCAGCACACGGTAGTGCCGGAGTCGGCGAGTAGGCGGATGGCTCCGTGGGTGACGCGTGTGCCGGGGCCGAGGAGCATGACGGCCACCATGGCTGCAGGGACGCGACCCGTTTGTCGCTTGTTGATGATGACGATGGCGTTCTCGTCGCGGTCCAAGTGGCTTCGCTCCACGTAGACGCTGGAGACGCGGTCGACGAGGCGGTGGAGGTCTTGAGGGTCTGCCTTCCACCAGATGTCGGGCACGGGTTGTCATCGCCCTTCGGGGAGGGGGGGCGAGGGTGAGGAGTCCGCATCCGTAGGCCTTGGAGGGGCCGATGCCTGTCAGGAGGTGTTCGGTGAGCAGGGCGGGGTCGGTGATGCGCAGGCGTCCTTCGTAGGTGACGGAGTTCATGACGACCTGGGCTTCTTTCGTGGTGGTCGGTCCTTTGCCGAAGGAGCGTCGTTGGCGGTTGGTGATGCGGATGTCGCGTGGGGGCTCGTCGGTGGTGTTGCGGGTTTCGTTCAAGTGGGGAGCGGTGGGGACGTCGAAGCCCCAGCGTGTGGTGCGGGTAAGGAACCAGTCGAGCTGGGCGGCGGCAGTGCGGTGGCCCAGGCGGAAGCCGCGCCGCCGGCCGCCGGCGTCGATGTGTGCCTGTTGGCTGGCGGTGGGCTTGTCGGGGCGGGTGGTGTTCTGGACGGGATTGGCGGTGAGGCGGAAGGCGAAGGTGCGGCCGGGTGCCAGCTGTTGCAGGAGCGGGCCGTAGTCGCGTACGGCGTAGTGCTCGCCTTCGGCGGCGGGCCATCCGGCCTGTTCGACGAGGTGGGTCCAGTCCGGCTTGTCGGTGGTGAGGACGAACAGGTTGGGGCGGTGGGGGTTGTCCGGGTCGAGTCGCCACAGCGTGCGTGCTTGGTCGGGTAGGCCGGGAAGGCCGCCTTGGACTGCGGCATGCATGGCACGCGGGCTGGCGAGGAGTGTGCGGCTTTCGGCGCGTAGGGGGTTGACGCGAATGCGGGAGAGGAAGGGCATGTCGGTCACCAGCCCAGGAGGGCGAAGGGGTCGTGGCCGCCGGTGTTCCGCGGGCGTGCGGGGTCGGGTGTGAGGCCGGTGGGCGCTTGAAGGTAGGTGTGCCGAGTGCGGCGGGTGGTGAAGGTTCGGCCGTTGGGGGCGAAGGACACAGGGACGTCGTCGCGGACTTCGTCTCCTGCGGGGTCGTCGAGGGTGACGGGTAGGTCGATGTGGGCCGCGTGGCCGTTCTGGCGGCCCCACCGCTTGCGTACGGCGGGGGCGGCCTGCCAGGGCTCTGCGCGCAGCGCGTCTTCGAGGTGGCCGGTGCGCTGGCCCAGGGACAGGGGTTGTGTGGGGACGCAGGAGCGGCGGCCCAGGGCGAGCGGGAAGGCGGGGTGGCTCACGGCGTGTTCGAGGGTGGCGATGAGGCCTTGGGGGCCTGCCACTGCTGCGAGAAAGATGGCGTCCTGGAGGTAGAACCGCTGGGTGATGTGGGTGTGCTTGGCGGGTGAGGTGGGCTTTTGCCGGCCTTTGGCGTTCACGGCGGCGGAGAGCAGTGGCTGGCCGCGGTAGTCACTGACGGTGTGGTAGTCGCGCAGGAGGGTGCCGGGCTGGTCGATGCGGATGCCGAGGGCAAGGCTGGCTAGGTCGTCCAGGGCGGCGTGGCGTGAGCGGCCGGCGGCTGCGGCGAGGAGGCCGATGATGCCGGATTTCGTGGGTTCGGGCCGGGTTTCGCGCCGGTTGAAGGTGCTGCGGTCGCCCCATGACTGAAGGGGGGCGGCCAGACGCAGGAGGAGGACTGCGTTCGGGTCTGCGGTGCTCACGCCTGGGCTCCCAGGGCGGTTGTGATGCGGGCTCGCAGGGTGGTGCGCAGGTCGGCGAAGGTGACCGGGGCGCCGAAGGCTTGGGTGAGGGTTTCGGCAGTGTCCTTGGTGCGGGGCTCGCTTGTGGTGAAGGTATGGCTGGCTGCGTTGTACAGGGGGGCGTCCCCCCAGATCTGTGTGGCGGTGATGTGCTCCTCGGCGAGGCGACGGGCGGAGTTCGCCTGGATGCCGGCTTCTGCCGCCACGGGTTCTTCGAAGGCTGATACCAGGTTGACGGGCTGGTCGGTGCGCACGACGACTGCGACGAGGCTGGGCCGGGTGCGGTGCGCGAAGGCGTTCTGGTAACCGGTGGGTGTGGAGAGGGCGAAGCTGTCGACGAAGTGGTCGAGAGCCTCGAGGGCGGCTTCGGTGTCACCGCCGAGGTTGTCGGTCAGCTGGGCGAATCCGACGGTGGCGTAGCGGTAGAGGGTGGCGGAGTTGAAGCCGATGGTGCCGATCATTCCGGCACCGGTCTCATCCTTTTCGTTCTGGTCGTCGACGGCGGTGAAGTAGTCGAATTCAAGCTGCGTCTCATGGGTGGAGAGCGCGTGGGCGACCTGTACGGCGGCGTCGACGTTGAGTTTGGGGATGTCGGCGACCATCCGGCCGAAGAGGGCGACGCCCGTGGGGTGTCCGGTGGTGAAGGTCTTCGCGACGGGCAGTTCCTTGAGCGCCTCGACCAGTGCCTTGTCGTCGAGGGCGGCCAGGTCCACGGCCTGGTTCTGTACCAGGGCCGCGACGTTGTCGAGCTGGGCGTTGCCATAGAAGAGGAGGTAGGCGGTGTCTCCGGCCTTCTTGCCCTGGCTGAGGCCGAGCTGGGCGAGCATGGCGGCTGCGATACGTCGGGCGTCGTCGTGGTTCACGCCGGAGGTGTTGGTCTCAATCCGGGTGGCAAGTTCGTTCGTGATGCGCTTGGTGCGGGTGGCGCGCTCGGGCTCGGGGGCCTGGGCGTCGAAATGCTGGCGGGTTGCCCGCTTCCAGGCCTGGGAGGAAATGCGGGAGCGGCGGACCCCTCCGTAGACGGCTTCCTTGGGGTTTCCCTGGTCGTCACGGTTGAGGTTGGCGGGTGGGACGGTCTGGACGACGTGAACATCGATGTAGAGGCGCTGGTTCATAGGTGGCTCCAGATTGTCAATGGGCCGTGCGCGACGGACCTGCGTCGGCCGACGCGCGTGGGTAAGGGGGCGACTGCGGTGGGGGCTGTCGAGGTTGCGGTCGGTCAGCGGCCTGACGGCGGAGACTCCGGCTTCTGGGTCCACGCGTAGTAGTCCAGGCCCCAGCGGCGGCGCACGCGGGTGCGGGATTCGGGGCGGCTCCAGTGGAGGAGGTCTGAGGCCAGCTGGTTGTAGTCGAGGGGCTGCTTGATGTCCCTGAGCTGGGTGATCAGTCCGCGCAGCCGGAGTTGGAGGGCCGGTGTCGAGGTCGCAGAGAAGGCCTGCTGGAATCGGGCGTCGACGGCTGCCTCGCTGCTGCGCTCGTGGCGCCGGAGTTCGAGCATCGCCCTGCCCAGGCCGAAGGAGTCACGGTGCATGGGCCGGTCCTGACTCTGCTGGTGGAGCCCGTATAGGGCGAGTGCTGTGTGCTCGGCCTCCTGCGCAGCCGAGACCTCTCCGCGGCGTGCGGCGAAGTCGTCGACCGGGCAGGTGTAGAAGGGGAACATCTCCAGCACGGTTCCGGCGGGGCGGCCGAGTCCCCTGCGCAGCACGGCGAGGTCTTCTCCGGGTGGGCGCTGGGCGGCGGGGGTGCCGGTCTTGCGGCGCCAGGTGCCGTCCGCCGCGGTGTAGCGGTGCCAGATTCTGTATTGCGTGTGGTCTATTTCGGTCATGACCGCTTCCAGACGTGATGAGGTTTCTGTGGCACAGGAGGGCATGCGGGATCCCCGAGGGTGCCCTGGGAGTGTGGTCGGATCGATCCGGCTGGCGTGTCCGAATGGTGGCGCCTCGGCCGTTGTGCTCTACCGGCTGTCGGAGCGTCCGTTGGTGCGGCGCAGAGCGTCAGCGCGGTGGAGGATTTCCGCTCGTCGTCTGAGGAAGGAGGCCTCAGCCAGCGGGACGCGGTGCGTACGCTCGGGCTTGCCCTCCCCCTGGGAGGTGCTTCGTCCCGCGTATGCTCCAACCGGTACCGACTGCAGGAGGCGGTCGGCGATCTCCCAGCTGCGGCGCCAGGCGAGTTGTTCCCATGCGAGCTGGCCTGCTTCGATGCGCTCGAGGTCTTCCAGCCCTCTCATTCCTGCCAGCAGCCGTCGGACCAGGGGGTCCAGGGCGTGCAGGACGAGCTCGCCGGGCCGCTGCCCCTTGTCCCAGGGGATTGGTTCGGTGCCGAGCGCACGCCGCAGATCTGCCGAGAGATGGTTGACTGCCGAGGCCACCGCCGCATCCGGCTGATCAGCCGGACTTCGGGCGGTGTGGTCCGATGTGCAGGGCGGTGCCCGCCTCGATCACCACGGCGCAGTCGTGGAAGGTGCTCTCGTCCTGTCCCACCGGGTCGGGAACGTCGCGGCCCGGAAGGTAGAGGCCCAGTTTTTGGGCGTTGCGGCCGTCGTCGATCGCATGGAGGGTGTCGAGGACGGCGGTATCCATCGCCAGGACGTCGTCCGCCCAGTCCAGGTCCTGGCGGGTGATCTGCTGTCCTCGGTGGTGGGTGAGGTCGAGTCCCAGGCGCCGGGCTGCGTTGATCATGGACGGGTTGGCGGGGTGGTCTTGCCACTTGCCGATCAGCCCGGCAGAGTGGACGGTGACCGCCGGTCCGCCCCTGCGCGTGAGTGCGACCTGCGCGAGCGGGCTGCGGCTGGTTACCCAGGCACACTGTCAGGAGCTTACGCATCATGAGCCTCCCGACGGAGTTGAGGGTTCGGTCGAGTGTGATCGCCACGCGGGCGATGTCGTAGTCGCTGAGGTGCTGGTGGAAGGGCAGGCTGAGGATCTCCCCACCCACCTGCTCGGTGGCCGCCAATGGGCGGCGCCAGGCGGGCGACTGCGGCAGGCCGGTAACGGCCGAGCGCACTTCCGGACGATCCCCGCGGGCGCGGGGTCGACTCAACGCCGTCACGGCGGAGCTGTCCGCGCGCCGGACCATCCCCGCAGGCGACTCCAGGGTGCGGGCCAGAGTCTCGCCGAAGGCCGGACCATCCCCGCAGGCGCGGGGTCGACCGGGGGTTCGCCGAGGTCGATCTTCCCGGTCCCGGACCATCCCCGCGGGCGCGGACATGCGGCCCGCCACGGAGTCCGAGGCGTTCCAGGGACCATCCCCGCGGGCGCGGGGTCGACACTTCCTGAGCTGGGGCTCTATCGCTCTAGGTAACCGTTTTCATTCGGTTGCTCTTGCATGCGGACGGAAGACGCCGAAGTCGACTGGACCCGGCTCACCGCCCGCTCCAGAACGCACGATCCCTCCATTTCTTGGCGAGTCGGCCGGTCGCTAGCGTCGGATGGCCGGCGTCGGCAACAGGGTGCTCAGGAGCTGCGCGGTCTCGGCCTCCATGTCCATTCCCCCGCCGAAACCCTCGTTGATCCGGGTCAACCGCGCGGCGGCTTCGCGGAGGGCGATTACGTCTCCGGCTGCGTGGTGGGCAAGAAAGACCTGCCGGTGCAACATTTCGTTCTCTTCAGCGGCGAGGAGGCCCTGCTGGGCGGCCCAGAGCGCGCTGGCGTAGTCGGCGGCCTCCCGACGACGGGTGGACAGCTCGTAGGCGACGTCGGCGATGGCCGAGACCATTTCCTGGATGGCCGGCTCGGCCCAGGCGTAGCGCTGGGGGTCGATCGCGGCGAAGGGACGGCCTCGGACGAGTGAGAGGGCCCTGCGCAGGGCGAGCTCGCCGTCCTCGTCGTGGCGGGCGAGGCCGGTGCGGGCGAAGTTCTGGAAGGCCTTCCAGTCGCAGGTGACGGCCTGGGCGAGTCGGTAGCGGCTGTCACCGGTGTCCTGGACCCGCGGGAAGTAGGCCTCGCCCCCGGCATTCTTGCCGAGCCAGGAGCGGGTGCGTGAGATGACGGCGTTGCGCATCTGCTTGTTGACCAGGCGGCCCGGCCAGAGGGCGTCATCGATCGCGTGGTGGTCGGCGCCGGGGTTAAGCGCGAGGTAGGAGAGGAGCTCGACGGCGGCGCTCTGCCGGTTGGAGTCGATCCGGCCGGCGGCGCCCTCGATGACCACCCGCCCGAGTAGGAGCACCTTCGGCGCGCTCCCCTCGGTGCCGTCGGCATCGTCAGCGGTGGCGGTCGGGGCGGGCACCGGTACGGGGAGTGGAACCGGGGCTGCGACCGGGAGGGGGGCCGGTACTGGGTTTTCTGCCTCAGGGGTCGCCTCGGTCGGGTCCCCTCCCTGCATCGTCAGCAGGGGGCTGGCTGCGGGCGCCTGTGCAGGCGCAGCGGTTGCCGGGGCCGGGGCGGGGACGGCGGGCGGCTCGAAGAGGTCAGCGGGGGTCTGGCCGCTGGTGCCGTGCTCGGTTTGGTCGTCGGATGCCTCAGCCGTGGGGTCTGCGGGCTGTGCGGGCCCCTCGTCCGTCTCGTCGGCCTCAGTGTCGGTGTCGGCCTGATGCTCGGTCTCCAGCTCCTCGCGCTCGATGTCGGCGTATTCGTCCGGCATACCGTCCTCGTCGGCGCTAGCCTCCGGCTGCGGTGCTTCGTCGTCGCTGCTCTCCTCAGCGTCGTCCGCCGCGTCTTCCTCGTCATCGTCCGCGTCCTCCTGGTCGTGGTCCTCCTGCGCCTCCGCCTGCTCGTCGGTGTCGAGGAGGCCGTCGAGCCACTCGTCGCGAGCGGGCACGTCGGTGTCGGCGGCGGAGAGGGTGAGCAGCTCGATCGCGTCGGCAAGGTGCGGGTCCGACAGGCCCTGGAGTTTGATGGGCAGGCCGGAGCCGGGCAGGACGATGGTCGCGTCGGGGCCCGCGCAGTCCAGGGTCCAGCCCCCCTCCGGAGCAAAATCCGCGTTCCCGCTGGCCGTGACGACCGCGCTGGCGACCCGCGGCTGGGCCGTGATCAGACCGAGCAGCGACTCGGTCTGATCCCCTTCGGGGAAGCTCGCCAGCGAGGAGGATGTGAGGTGTCCAGGAGCCGCCGGCGTCTTCCTGGAGGCGCGCTGCGCGGAGGGTGGGTGCGCCGAGCGCGGCCAGGGCGCGGCGCTGGTCGGCGGTGTGGCTGGTGAGTTCGGCGACCGCGTCGGCGAGGTCGTGGGTGCGGGCGACGCGTTCGGGTGCTGCCTCGTCGAGGCCGGCGGCCGTATCGGCCAGCGCGGTGATCTCCAGGTGGCCGGGCAGCGGGGTGCTGGCGAGTTCTACTGCGATGGCTTGCAGGACGTGGCGGGCGTGGTCGGTGTCGCCGTCCAGGTGGAGGACGCCGACATGCTCCAGGTCGACGAGGACTAGGGCCTGTTGTGAAAGTGCTGGTCACAGCCATTCGTTGATGGCTGCGATCAGCACTGTCGCTTCGTAACGGACGGCGAGTTTGTCGTACCGGGTGGCGACGGCCCGGTGGCGCTTGAGCCGGTTGATCCCGCACTCGACCGCGTGCCGCTGCTTGTAGTCGTCCTTGTCGAACTTTGGCGGGCGCCCGCCGCGCGATCCGCGCTTGAGGCGATTGCGGACCCGGTCCGCCGGAACCGGGATGGTGGCTTTGATTCCGCGTCTGCGCAGGTAGGAGCGGTTGCTGCGGGAGTCGTAGGCCTTGTCTGCCCGGACCCGGTCTGGCCGCTTGCGCGGCCTGCCGAGCCCGAGCCGGGGCACCCGGATCGCCTCCAGGACCGGCTCGAACTGCGGGGAATCACCCCGCTGCCCAGCCGTGATCACCACCGACAGAGGCTTCTGCCCCTGCTCGACCGCGAGGTGGATCTTGCTGGTCAGTCCGCCACGGGAGCGTCCGAGACCGTGGTCGGCCGGCTCGACGAACACTCCGCCGGGCGGCTCCTTCTGGAGGTCCCCCTTTTTGCCGCCCCGGCGGCGTGCTGATGGGCCCGGCAGACGGTGGAGTCGACATTCACGTCCCAGGTGATCAGGCCCTTCGCATCAGCCTCGGCCTGGAGCCGCGTGAGGATCCGGGCCCACGTGCCGTCCCGCTGCCAGCGCCGGAACAGGTCATAGACCCGGTCCCACGGCCCATAGCGTTCGGGCACGTCCCGCCAGGGAGCGCCGGTTCGGGTCCGCCACCGTATGCCGTCTATCAGCTGCCGCCGTGTCCATACCTGCGGACGGCCCGGCTTGATGCCCGTCGGCAGCAACGGCTCAAGCCGGGCCCACTGGCCGTTCGTCAGATCTCCACGTCCCACGACAGGTGATCATCAACGAACAAGATCCACTTTCGCAACAGGCCCTAAGGCGGCCGGCGTCGTCCCAGCCCAGGGAGACGAGCGCCGGGTACGGCGCATCGGCGCCTTGCAGAGCGTCGCGGTCGGCGAGGTCGGGGCTGGAGGCCGGGCACGCCCATAGATTTGTGCCGCCGGCGGCGGCGGAGAAGGGCTTCATCGGCGCGGTGTCCTGGTCGAGGTGGAGTTCGACCTTCTGCTCGTGCAGGACGACGGCGGTGACCACCGGCAGCTCACGCTCTGCGGCGGCGAGGTTGAGGGCGAGGGTGCGTAGGGCGGCGTCGAGGAGGTCGAATCCAGTGGGGTGCTGGGCTGCGCGCAGGCCCTGTTCGGTAGCGGCGGCGCTGCCGGTGGGCATGGGGATGCGTCGGCCGGGCCGACGGCGGCGCTGCTGAAGGATGCGGCGGGTGGCGAGCGTGCCGATAAGGGCGGCGGCCAGGGCGCCGGCTCCCATCCAAACGGCAGCGGGGGCCAAGGCCTCGTCAGGATCCTGCAGCTGCTGGGCGGTGTCCGCCTTCTGGCCGTCCTGCGCGGGCGCGGGAACGGCTGTGGTGGGCGCGGTGCTGGGGGTGGAGGCGGCAGGCGCAGGCGTGGAGGGCGTCGAGGGCGCAGGGGCGGGCGCCGTCGGCGCGGGGGTGTCCTTCGCCGTGTCCGGCTTCGGGGGCGTCTTGGTGTTCGGGGCGGGCCGGCTGTCGGAAGCGGGGGCCGGGGCTGTTGCCGTGGGGAGGATGAGTTCCTGACCTGGGACGATCAGGTCCGGGTTGTCGAACGTCCCGCCGCCGGGCAGCTGCTTGCCCCGGTTGGCCTCGAAGATCTCCGGCCAGTCCTCGGGGTCGCCGTGCTCGTCCGCGATGCCCCACAGGTTTTCACCGGCCTTGACGACATGCTCGGCCTCAGCCGCAGCAGGCTTGGCGTCCGTGGGGGCGGCCTGCGCGGGCTGCTGCACGGGCGCGGCCGTCTCGGCCGCTGCCTGGGAGGGCGCCGTAGCCGGGGCCGGGGCGGCCGGCTTGGCGATGTTGGCGTCGGCGGGGAGCCGGATCACGCTGCCCTTGGGCAGGAACTGGTCGCCGGCCGCGAGTTGCGGGATGGATGGGTTGAGCGCGGCGATGTCCTTCCAGCGCGGTCCGCTGCCCAGGTATTGCTCGGCCAGGTCCCACGGGAGCTCGGAGTCCCCGGTGACCGTGTGGGTGGGCCAGGCGTCCTGCTCCGCCGCCGCCGTTTGGGCCGTCGCCGCGCTGCTGGTGCCCGCCGTCTGCACGGCAGTTGCTGCGACGGCCGGGCCGGTCGTGGCGGCCGAGGCAGCGGTGGGGGCGATCAGGACGAGGCCGCCGATGAGGAGGCCGGCGAAGGACTGCATCCCGCCGAGGCCCTTGATCCGCTTCGCCTTGCGGCCGCGGAACAGGGCGACGATTTCGACGAGGGCGGAGAGGGTGAACAGCGCCCAGCCGATCCAGCCGATGGTCGTGAGCACCGTGAAGAACAGCCGGCCGTCGTCCTGCTGGGTCAGCAGGTCCCAGCCGCCGGCGAAGTCGGTGGGCTGGTGCCCGACGGCCAGCAGGACGAGGGGGATCCCGGCGATTAGTGCGGCCAGGACGGCGAGGCCGAGCAAGGCGCGGAGCAGGCGTAGGGGGGTGCTCATGGGGCGGTCAGCCTCCGGCTTGGGTGTGCAGTCGGGCGTGTGCCTTGCCGGACACGCTGATCGTCGACCTACCCACGAACTGAGCGAACAACGTGGTGTAGGTGTCGTGGACGGTGACTTCGAGGCGCTGACCGCCGTCGGTGACGGTCACGGAGCCCGAGACGTCCTGGGCGGCGAGGTAGTCCTGGGCGGCGGCGACGGCGGCGTCCGGATCCACCGTGATCTCGGTGCCCTGGACGGCGGCGGGCACGTTGAGCTGCTGGCCGGCCGCGCGGGCCGCTTCCTGCGCGAGGCCGGTGGCCTTGTTCGTCGCGTTGAGGGCGCCGCCGCCGTCGACCAGCAGCCCCATGATCATGATGATGCCGATGGCGCTCAGCGCGTAGAACGGCGAGAGCGACCCGCGGTCCCCGTCGTGGCGGAAGCGGTCCCGCACAGCGGCAAGGCGGCGGGTGAGGGCGGTGATCACTGGCGGCCCCTGTAGGAATCAATCGGGCTGGTCCACGAAGCCCGGAGCGTGCGGGATCCCGGGAGGCCGGGCAGTCCGATCTCGCCGAGCGGAGCCGTACAGGCCACGGTGACGCGGACGGTGGCGTCCTGGCCGAGGTCGAGGCCGTAGCCGGAGGTGTCGACCGAGACGCTGGAAGAGGCGCAGTGGATGCCCTCGCCGCCCAGGCTGCGAGTCGCGGCCGCCGCCCCTGAGGCCTGCGCGGCGCCGGCTTCCCGTTCAAGAGAGGCAGCGCGCGCGGCCGCCCGCGCGGCGCCTTCCACTGCGCCGGACGCGTCGGTGACCCGTCCGAACGCGATCATGAGGAGCATGAGGGCGATGATGGCTGGGGCGAGGATGACGGTCTCGACGCTGTAGCTGCCCCGGTCCTCTCGCCAGTTGATGCGCCGTACCCACTTCATGGCGCCTCCACCCAACGCTCGACCGGAGCTTCCGCGCTCTGGACGACATCCAGCTCGAAGCCGGGGACCAGGGTGGCGACGGTGCCGCGCACTGTGATGCGGATCTGCTCGGGGCCGCTGCCGTCGGCGGATACGGACGAGCCGCGGACGCTGCCGTACTTGGCGAGGAGTTCCTGGGCCTGGGCGACGCCGTCGCCGGGGCCGGCGCCGAGCTGGCGGCCGGCCTCCACCCCTTGGGTGGCGGCGGAGCGGGCGACGGATCGGGCGTGGTAGTACATGCCGGTCTGGATCGCGGCGAAGACCAGGAACAGCACCACGACGGCGAGTACGGCCAGCTCGACGCTGCCCGAGCCCCAGTCGCCTTCCTCCCGCAGACGTGCGCGTAGGCGCCGCCACCGGTTGCCGGCCTGGTCTTTCACGCCGCTTCCTTCCTTCTGGTGGGTGGTTCAGCCGCTGATGAGCGGGATCTTGGCGTCGGTGAAGGTCTTGATCGCGGCGACGACCGCGATGGCGATGGCGATGACGACGCCGGCGATGACGGCGAGCTCGGCCGAGGTCTGGCCGGCGTCGCGCGGGGCGTTCTTCAGGCGCTCGACACGGGCGGCGAGGAAGGTGGTGAGGAAGCGGATGTGCATGGTTTCTCCCTTGGGGTTCAGCCGTTGAACATGGAGACAACGGGCGGCAGGACGACGAAGACGAGCATCAGCAGGACCGCGAAGGTCACCGGCAGCACCATGCTGGTGCTCGCTTCGTTGGCTTGGGCCTTGGCGTCGGCGAGGATCGCGACGCGCAGCTGGCGGGCTTGGGCCTGGAGGGTGGTGTAGACGGCGGCGCCGTCGCCCGCGAGGGCGAGGGTGTCGGCCGGGCGGGTCAGTTCGGGGATGTCGAGTTCCTCGCCGAGCTGCTTGAGGGCGTCCCAGACGGTGACTCCGGCGAGGTCGGCCTCGTAGAACGCCTGGCGCATCCGCTCGAAGATCCAGCCATCGCCGACATCGGCGGTGTCGGTCAGGGCCTGGGCGGCGCCGGAGTTGGCGATGCGGGCCAGGGCGACGCGGTCGAGGTAGGAGGCAGCGGCGTGCCGGACCACTAGGGCCTGTTGCGAAAGTGGATCTTGTTCGTTGATGATCACCTGTCGTGGGACGTGGAGATCTGACGAACGGCCAGTGGGCCCGGCTTGAGCCGTTGCTGCCGACGGGCATCAAGCCGGGCCGTCCGCAGGTATGGACACGGCGGCAGCTGATAGACGGCATACGGTGGCGGACCCGAACCGGCGCTCCCTGGCGGGACGTGCCCGAACGCTATGGGCCGTGGGACCGGGTCTATGACCTGTTCCGGCGCTGGCAGCGGGACGGCACGTGGGCCCGGATCCTCACGCGGCTCCAGGCCGAGGCTGATGCGAAGGGCCTGATCACCTGGGACGTGAATGTCGACTCCACCGTCTGCCGGGCCCATCAGCACGCCGCCGGGGCGGCAAAAAGGGGGACCTCCAGAAGGAGCCGCCCGGCGGAGTGTTCGTCGAGCCGGCCGACCACGGTCTCGGACGCTCCCGTGGCGGACTGACCAGCAAGATCCACCTCGCGGTCGAGCAGGGGCAGAAGCCTCTGTCGGTGGTGATCACGGCTGGGCAGCGGGGTGATTCCCCGCAGTTCGAGCCGGTCCTGGAGGCGATCCGGGTGCCCCGGCTCGGGCTCGGCAGGCCGCGCAAGCGGCCAGACCGGGTCCGGGCAGACAAGGCCTACGACTCCCGCAGCAACCGCTCCTACCTGCGCAGACGCGGAATCAAAGCCACCATCCCGGTTCCGGCGGACCGGGTCCGCAATCGCCTCAAGCGCGGATCGCGCGGCGGGCGCCCGCCAAAGTTCGACAAGGACGACTACAAGCAGCGGCACGCGGTCGAGTGCGGGATCAACCGGCTCAAGCGCCACCGGGCCGTCGCCACCCGGTACGACAAACTCGCCGTCCGTTACGAAGCGACAGTGCTGATCGCAGCCATCAACGAATGGCTGTGACCAGCACTTTCACAACAGGCCCTAGGCGCGCGGCGGCGGCTTCCTTCTTGACTTCCTGGCCGGGCCACAGCCAGAACAGCGCGCCGAGGCCGAGGCCTGCGGCGGCCGGCATCACGAAGGGCAGGCTCACCCCGAGCATGGCCAGGAGTGCCCCGGCCAGCTGCGGCAGGACCAGGCCGTAGAGCGCGAAGAGGAACCTCTTGCCCAGGTGTTCGGCCGGGCTGATGCGGAGCAGGTTGAGGTCGCGGACGGGCAGGGTGATCCGCTCGCCGAACGCGCTGAGAAGCCGCGTGCCGACCTTCTCGGGCAGGGACCCGGTGCTGGTGGCGGTGATGCGGGGCTGGCGGGCGATGTGATCGGCGTCGAGCCGGTCCATGACCGAGACGACGTTGGGCCGGGCAGGCAGCAGGGCGCGGATGGCCACGCCGGTGAGGGCGCCGGCGGCCGCGGCGGGCAGGACCGCTTCCATGGGGATCATCGGGCGGCTCCCGTCAGGGCCGGCTCGGCCTGGTCCAGGGGGTTGAGGAGGCGGGGGTCCGGCTTCGTCGCGGCAGCCCGGCGCAGCCAGGACAGCGTCCAGGCGAAGAGACCGCCCAGAATCGCGAGCGCGAGCTGCCCGGCCGGGGACTGGTACCAGGCGGACCAGGCCTCGTTGAGCATGCAGCCGACGAAGACGATGCAGATCACGATGGACACAATCCGCGAGGATTTGCGGATCTTGGCGCGGTCGGACTCGATGTCGCGGGCGTCGGCGGCCTGCTGGTGGATCGTCACCGCCAGCGCCTCCAGCGCCGTCGACAGGCCCGGGCCCATGTTCGCAGCGTGCGACTGGAAGAGCAGGGCGACGTGGTCCACGACGCCGTCGCCGAGCTCGTCCGCGAACAGCGCGAAGGCCTGCTTGGAGTCCATGCCGGAACGCAGCCGCTCATCGAGCGCTCGGACGTTCGCGGCGATGGGGGCGGGGGCGTTGCGGGCGCTGGCGCGGATCGTCTGGACGAGGCTGATGCCCGCGGTGTGGATGCCGGCCAGGCCGTTGAGCCACTGACCGATCGCCTCCAGTCGCTCGATGCGCTGCTCGGCCGCCGTGCCCGGGTTGAGGAGGAACGGGAAGCCGAGGACCGCGGCGCCGGCGAGGACGCCGTGGACGGGCCACCCGGTGTACGCCCACACCGCGAGCACGGTGATACCGGCGGTGATGACCAGGGCGCGCCAGCGGCGCTGCCAGGCCTCGGGCAGGCCGGCCTTCGCCGCCCGGATCCGACTGGCACGGCGGGAAGCGGGCTTCGCCTGGTCCACGACACGGCCGCGCCACTCGCGCACGGCCAGGATGCCGGCGAGGACCGTGACGAGGGCGCACAGCGCCGCGACAAGGGCGAGCTGGGCGGAGTTCACTTGGCCTCCCGAACGTCTACCGCATCACGTACAGCACCACGGCGATCAAGGCGCCGACTCGTCGCCAACCTGTATGCGTTCATCGGCTCACCGTCTGCAGAGCCGGGCCCCAGGCACCCTCGGGGTCCTTGGCCAGCCAATGGCGATGGAAAGAACCGGTGCGCTCCAAGACGTCTATGAAGCTCGGCATGTTTCGGTACACCGCGCGCGGTTCGTCCCCGTGGGGGGCGAAGAGTTCGCTGGTGGTGGGGCGGCCGCCCTCACCGACGACATCGTGGACCTCGTAGATGTGGGAGACGAAGCGGTGCTTGCGGCCGCCGATCGCGGTCTCGTCGAGGTAGGTGAGGTAGACGACCACGTCGATCGCACTGGCGATCAAGTGGTTGGCGGCCTCGGTCTGCATGCCGGCCTCGGTGCACAGCTGCACCAGGCGGGAGATGATCGCGTGCGGACGGCGCACGTGCAGGGTGCACATCGAGCCGGAGCCGCCCGCGGACATCGCCTGGAGCATGGGCAGGACCTCGGTGGAGCGGACCTCACCGACGATGACCCGGTGCACGTTGTAGCGCAGGGCGGTGGGGAACATGTCGCCGATGGTGACCTCGCCGGAGTTGGCGCCCCCGCGGACCTCGCCGTTGGACTGGCGGGCCTCGAACGCGAACGTCAGCGGCCCCGGCTTGTCGGGCGGGCCTGGCTCGTCGAGGTAGAGCTCGCGGTCGGACTCCAGGGTCGCGATCCGCTCCCCCGGCGGGATCTCCCGGCCCAGGGCGCGGAGCAGCGAGGTCTTGCCCGCGCCCATGTCGCCGACGACCAGGATGTTCAGCTTCGCCTGGACGCAGGACTGCAGGAAGGATCGCAGGAGCGGGTTGATCGAGCCCCAGCGGACGAGTTCGTCGATGCCGTGCTGGCGGATGCGGTGCTTTCGGATGACCACTGAGGGGCGGGTGGTGAGGAGGCTCGCGGTGACGCGGGAGCCGTCGGGCATGCGGAAACCGACGTTGGGGGTGGCCTGCGTCAGGGCGCGCTCGCCGTGCCCTGACAGGCCGGCCATGCGGTTCACCCAGGTGATCAGCTCCGCGTGGGAGTCGGCGACCCGCTCGATGGTGCGGCGGGGACGGTCGTAGTACTCGATGTGTGCGCGGACGCCGTCGACCATGACGTCCTCGACGCCTTGCTCGTCCAGGAGGCCCTGGAGGCGGCCGCCGCGGAACATGGCGTCGAACACCGCGCTCCCGATGGCGCGTTCCTCGTCCGCTGAGAGGGCGGGGGCTCCATGCGAGTACTTGGTGGCCCAGCTCGCGACGGCTTTCGTCACCATGGAGCGGGCCTGGGCCCGGCGGTCGTCCTCCTCCAGCAGGCGGCCGGGGTCGTGCGCGGACAGCTCGGCGGACACCTCCGCCTGGAGCGCTTCGATCACCTCCCAGCCGACCGGTAGCTGGCCGGGAAGCCCAGCAAGTTTCGGTACGGCGCCCGGGCTGGCGGCCGTCGGCCGGGTGGGAGCCGGCAGCGCGGGCTCCGGTGCGGGGGCGGCGGCCGGCTGGGGGATGCGGGTGGTGCCGATGCGGCCGGTCAGCAGTCCGGCGATGTCGGCGGGGCCACGCGCGGCCCCGCCGTCGGGGCGCTGTTGTGCGTCAGACACGGGGGTCCACCTTTCCCTGTCCCAGGCGCTGGAGCACCCCGGCGACCTGCGGAACGGGTGCCTCCAAGGCGGGTGCCGGCGCAGCTGCTGGTGCCGGCAACGCGGCCGGTGCTGGCGCCGGTGCGGTGGGCGCGTACTTCTGGTGCAGGGCTCGGCGTGAGGCGGCCGCCTGGAGGTGGCCGAGCGCGTTGCGGGCCGAGTTCAGGAGCGCGGACTTCTTCAGTCCGCGCGGAGCCCGGCCGGTTCCCGCCAGGTAGGCGGCCGTGTCCGGCTCCCACGGCAGTGCCGCCATCACGGGCAGGCGCAGGGCCTCGGAGACCTCGTGGGCGCGGCGGGGGCCGTCCTCGATGAGGAGGACGCCGAGGGCGTCCGGGCCGGTGCCGCGGTCGGTGAGTTCGTTGCGCAGCGGTTCGGTCATGTGGCGGGCCAGGGCGAGTGACTGGTCGGTGGCGCGTACGACGAGGAGGACCAGGTCGGCGCCGTGGAGGAGGGGTGCGGGGGTGAGGGTGGGGTGGAGGCGGCCGGACTCCAGGGCGAGGCGGCCGGCGTCGATGACGACGTCGTAGCCGCCTTCGTCGGAGAGCACGCGCATGACCTGGGCTAGGGCCTGTTGCGAAAGTGGATCTTGTTCGTTGATGATCACCTGTCGTGGGACGTGGAGATCTGACGAACGGCCAGTGGGCCCGGCTTGAGCCGTTGCTGCCGACGGGCATCAAGCCGGGCCGTCCGCAGGTATGGACACGGCGGCAGCTGATAGACGGCATACGGTGGCGGACCCGAACCGGCGCTCCCTGGCGGGACGTGCCCGAACGCTATGGGCCGTGGGACCGGGTCTATGACCTGTTCCGGCGCTGGCAGCGGGACGGCACGTGGGCCCGGATCCTCACGCGGCTCCAGGCCGAGGCTGATGCGAAGGGCCTGATCACCTGGGACGTGAATGTCGACTCCACCGTCTGCCGGGCCCATCAGCACGCCGCCGGGGCGGCAGAAAGGGGGACCTCCAGAAGGAGCCGCCCGGCGGAGTGTTCGTCGAGCCGGCCGACCACGGTCTCGGACGCTCCCGTGGCGGACTGACCAGCAAGATCCACCTCGCGGTCGAGCAGGGGCAGAAGCCTCTGTCGGTGGTGATCACGGCTGGGCAGCGGGGTGATTCCCCGCAGTTCGAGCCGGTCCTGGAGGCGATCCGGGTGCCCCGGCTCGGGCTCGGCAGGCCGCGCAAGCGGCCAGACCGGGTCCGGGCAGACAAGGCCTACGACTCCCGCAGCAACCGCTCCTACCTGCGCAGACGCGGAATCAAAGCCACCATCCCGGTTCCGGCGGACCGGGTCCGCAATCGCCTCAAGCGCGGATCGCGCGGCGGGCGCCCGCCAAAGTTCGACAAGGACGACTACAAGCAGCGGCACGCGGTCGAGTGCGGGATCAACCGGCTCAAGCGCCACCGGGCCGTCGCCACCCGGTACGACAAACTCGCCGTCCGTTACGAAGCGACAGTGCTGATCGCAGCCATCAACGAATGGCTGTGACCAGCACTTTCACAACAGGCCCTAGGGCGGGCCATGTCCGGGCGAGGGCAGGGGCCTGGGCGGGGTCGGTCAGGCCCGGCAGGACCTGGCGGTTGCCGGACTCGTCGAGGCTGACGAGGTGGCTGGCGAAGGCCTGCGCGAGGGCGTCCTCGCCGGCGCGTTCGGCTACGGCGAGGTGGTAGAGGCCGGTCCCGGCGGTGATCTGGGCCTGGAAGAGGCCTGCTCTTATGGTGCCGCCGGCTGGGTCGCACTCGGCCAGCAGCGACGGGCGTGTGGAGGACAGGGTCATCGCGAGGGCGCTGGTGGTGACACCGCACGACTTGGCGCTGACCAGCGCGGTGACGGTCACGGTCCGGTCCGGACGTCGCGGACCAGGGCGATCCGGCCGGAGGAGGCGCGGGTGGCCAGCAGCGGCCCGTCTGTGGAGGCGACCGCGAGGTTGACGACGACGGCGCCGGAGGCGTCGGGCCGGCTGACGGAGACCACGACGGCCTTGACCGAGGTGGGCGGGGCTTCGGCGCCGTCCTTGCCGGTGGGCTGCTCGCCCTGGCCGGGGACTGTGACCGCGAGGACCTTGTCCCCCGGGACGAGGGAGCCGGCGGGGGCCTGGCCGCGCTTGGCCTGGACTCCGACCTGCTGCTTGTCGTCGCCCAGGCCGGTGCCGGGCTGCAGCTGCCCGGCGACGAGCAGGCTGCCCTTGCGCAGGTCTACCGCCGGGCGCTTGCCCACGACGCTGGCCCGGTCGGTGGCCGGCATCGGGGTGAGGGCCGAGTCGGCGGAGACCTCGGCGACGACAATGTCCGCGTCGGTGAGGGGCTGTCCGGCCGGGACGTCGTTGGCGATGGCCAGGACCTTCGTGCGGTCACCTACGGCGGACACGGCGGCGGCTGCGCCGAGGGCGGCCGCGACGGCGAGGACCGTGCTGAGGGCGGCCGCGGCGTACCGGCGCTGCTTCTTCACGGGTGCCGTGGTGGTGATGGGGAGTTCGGTGCGCGGGCCGACCGGGCGCGGGATCGGCGGGGCGGCGGGGGTTTCCATTCGGAGTACTGCCTCTCGGGGAAGTGCAAGCCGTGCGCGTTCTAGTTGAGGACCTGAACCTCGGCGACGTTGATGTCCACGGCGCTCGTGCGGATCTCGGTCAGCTGTCCGCCCTGGGCGCCGCCGGTGACCTGCCAGTCGATGGACCAGGTGGACGTCGCGGTGACGTGGTAGGTGCCGGAGCCGGTGGTGGAGGACGGCTTGTCATAGCGGTGCCCGCAGTCGGGAGACGAGTTCTTGCCGTACTCCGGCTTGTAGGGCGTGCCGGCGGTGGTGCAGGTGACGGTCTTCCCGTCACCCATGTTCCACACGATCTTCGACACCCTGGCTGTGGCCGTCACCGATACCGGTCCGACGGACGCCGAGGCCACGTTCGGACCGTACGTCTCGGGCCCGGTCTCGGTCCACATGTAGACGGGCATGCCGACAACGCCCTTGCCGCCCGGCTTCGGCGTGATGCCGATCGCCGGCGCGCGCAGCCGCATCTTGTCCACGGCCTGCTGCGCAACGACTGCGGGGTCAATCACCGGACCTCCTCCGCCTCCAGGCGGGGCGTCGGTGAAGATGTTCTTGATGTCGTGCATGCCGGTCTCGTTGTCGAGGCAGTCCTCGATATACATGGAGACGCCGGGCTTCCGGCCGCCGGGCCCCCAGAGCGCGCTGTCGTCCCCGGGCTGGGGGTCGGCCAGGCTGTAGGTGCAGGTGTAGCGGCTGTCGCCTCCGCCGGTATCCCCTCCACCGCCGCCTCCCCCACCGCCTCCAGATCCTCCGCCAGTGCTTCCGCCGGGACCACCGGGGACCACGACGATTGGACAGACGAAGCCGGTCTCGCACTTCGGCTTCTCGTCTGCTTTGGCTGTGGCGGGGAGAGCTAGGGACAGGGCGAGGGGCAGGGCAAGAGCGACGTGTCGGCGGGTCAGCACGGCTGATCCGCGTGGAGTTCGTACTTGAGGACCATCCAGGAGCCGTTCCAGCGCTCCATCTGGCTCGTGATGACGTACTTGGGAACGGGGCTGGACGCAACGGGTGCCGGCTGGCCGGTCTTTTTGTCCGTGATCTTCCACTTTGAGACGTCCAGGCAGGCCAATACGGAGACGCTGGGGCTCTTCTTCTCCAGATCCGCCCCGGTGACGGTGGGGTTCAAGAGGACCGGCTCGCCGGTCATGACACGGCCGTTGGTCTTGAGGTTGGCGGTTTCCTCGATGGCCTTGTTGAGGGCATCCGCGGTGGCGTACTTCTTGAGGTCGGTGCTCTCGATCGCCGGCACCGCATAGGCCTTGGGCAGTTCCGTCCAGTACGCCTTGTAGGCGGTGAGGGCCTCGGCCTTTGCCGCCTCGGCCGGGTCGAGCGTCGCCGACTTGCTCGGCGCGGCCGAGGCTGTGGGGGACGCCGCCTTGTCCTTCTCGTTATCCGAGCCGCTCGATGAGGTACACGCCGCGGTGAAGGCGACGCAGACAGTCAAGAGAAATGCAGGAACTGCCCTACTGCTGTTCCGGCCAAGCTGAGCGAGTCGTGCCATCGGTACCGCTGCCTCCCCGTAGAAAGCCATCGCGCCCGGTGTAGACCTTTGAGGCCTGTTTTCGCGCGGCGTGAACCAAAACCGTCACAAGCGACCGGACTGTTCCCATACGTTACGCAGAGGCGGCCAACATCGAAAGCCATTAGCGCAGTTCACGGCCACGCTGATGGTGCAAACCAGACGTTTCTACTCCCTCGCGGTACCTTCTCGGAATTCAGTCCGAGGGGCGAGATGCCAGCAACTGGAACGCTCAGGCCCACCCCTTCCTGGCAACTCAGAATGTCGATTCATCTGCACTTAGGATTCTGCAAGCGGATTGGCTAAATATGTAATCGGAATGGCTGGAAATAGACGCAACCGTCTAGCTTGGAGCGGACGGTCTCCGATGGTGGGACGTCCCTACACCCGCTGTTGCTCTTGGTGCCGGTCCACCCAGCCGACAGCGCTCCGGCGCGAACCTCGTTACTCAGCCTCAGGTCAGGGAATGTTCGAACCTTCAGGCTGCGTTGCTGCTCGGCTCCCCGCTTCAACCTCGGCCGGTCGCATCATGTCCCGCGCACCGGTCACCTGGCCATGGACGCCCGGTGAACTCCTGCACCCCGGACGGCGCCAGCCACTTCCACCAGAGGCAACTGCCCAGTGGAGGGCCCCCAGGCCCGGAGCGGTGCGTGGGCGACCTTCAGGGAGCCTGCGCAGGGCAGGCGGCAGTGGCTGGTCCAGCGCAGCCGAAAGGCGCTGGCGAGGGGTCCGGGGGCGAGGAGCCCCCGGGGCGGGGTGCAGGGGCGCAGCCCTTGCCAGGGGGTCCGGGGGCTGGCCCCCGCGCCACGGCCGGTCCAGCGCGGCCTTTGCGCTGGCGGGGGGTCCGGGGGGCTGGTCCCCCCGGTTATCGGGCCGCAGGTCCGATGCTCACTACCAAGGTCAGGTTCGAGTCCGCGCGGGCCCTTCGTCCTCGCTGGCCGTTGTTCAGACCGTCCGTTGCAGAGGGTGGGGCTCAAGCAGGGGTGGGCAAGGGGTCGTGACCCCTCCTCAGGTAACCAGCATATAGAAGGCGCCGAGACGAAGTGGTCTCTGACCTGCGCAAATGCCTTTTCCTAAAGGGTCTCTGACTGCATCACATGATGAAGCCAGAAACGTGCAACTGTGCTGGATGAGCACAGTGAAGTGTCTCTGGTTTCATGATGCGTAGGTGTCCGAACTGTCCTAGAAACAAGGTGAATCGCGACACTCGCGCAGTGTTGTTCTGAGGAACAGTGTCGTGCAATGATCTTCGGATTACTGTTCCCGAGGGGAAAGGTGCGCCTCGCTGCCATGCCGGCACAACCCGCGCGCGTACGGCGCTTCGCCGACCGCGACACCGGCGTGATCCAGGAGCTGGAAGAACTGGACGCCGACTCACGTCCGACCACCCCCTACAACTACCCAGGAGGCTTCACTGCAGTAAGTAACCGCACCGGCCTTGCCATCCTGAGCAAGGAGTCCGGGCTGACGCCTGCGGACCGGGACGTACTCGCCCTTCATGTGCACGGTCCCGAGAAGCGCGGAGATGTACTGCGCTGGCCTCGGCAGAAGATGGCCGACTACCTCGGCATCACAACCCGCACCGTGGCGTCGTCGATCAAGAAGCTCACCAAGGGGGGATGGCTCTTCGAGGCCGAGCGACACGGGCGAACCATCTACTACCGGGCGACCGCGCACCACGCCTCGCGGGCAGGCGGTGAGCAGCAGCAGCAGGACGCTGCCTCGTACCGTTTGCCTGTACTACCCGGAATGCCTGAGAAGGAAGGACGCACAGCATGAGCAGCTACCCACTCGTCGGCGATGGGATCGACCCCGTCGTCCTGAGTCGGACTCTGTCCCTGCCGCATCCCCAGATGCGGGTGGTGGCGTTCTACCTGACCGCGCAGAAGGACCCGGAGTTCGACTACGGCGTGGTGATGACCGGGCAGGAGATCGCCGAGGCCATCGACATGAATCGCACCACCTTCAGCAAGCAGCTCCCGGTGCTCACGAAGGCCGGCTGGCTGCGGGTGGCCCAGCGCCACGGCAACGTCACGTATTACGGTCTCGGCCCGGTGGCTGAGCCGGAACGGAGCAACGTCGTGCCGCTGAGGCGCACAGCATGACGATGCTCGTTGCACGACACGTTTCCCTGTGGGAAAGGTGATCGGCGCGGGATTTCACCACACTGTGCTCCACAGGAAAGATGCACGTTGATAGGGGCGGGAGGCCAAGCCTCCCGCCCCTATCGGCCGTCTCAGGCAGCAGCTGCCACTGCCCCCCTGATCCAGGCATCCACAGGTTCCGAAGGGCCGAGGATCGGAGTGAAGGCGGGCTCGAACGGACCATGGGCGCGGAGCTGGTCCAGGGTGGTGACGCCGGCGCGGAGTGCGGTTGTCGCGAGTGCGGGATCGCTGGCGGCGAGGCTGCGCAGGTCGGCAATCCGGCGAGCCAGACGGTCCTCAGAGGCTCCGGTCAGGACGAGCAGAAGCCGGGGGAACGCGGGGTACCGGTAGCGCCAGGCCGGCATCGCGGCCTGGCGCCGCGGCCCGCGGGTTCCCTTGGCGCTCTGGGGCTGAGGCGCGTACTCGTGGTAGGCAACGTAGGCGTGCAGCTTCTGGGAGAGGCGGGCGATGGTCATCTGGGTGCGGTCGACCTCGACGAAGAAGGTCAGCAGGGTGCGCTGCTTGCCAGCGGTGTGGACGTAGTTGAGGACGGCGTCCGGGACGAGGCACAGCTCCTCCCTGGCCGGGCTTCGTCGCGGTAGTAGTGGGCGATCTCGGGCGACCAGTCCAGGGGGCCGCACTCGTGGCCCAGGCGGCGAGCGTGCTCGACGAAGGCCGCTCCGGTCTCAACGACGGCGAGGGTGTGCTCCTGGAGCGGGCCGAGGGCGGCCTCCTGGCTCATCCGGTATGCGCGAGGCTGGAGCAGGCCGACGGCCTCCACGGACTGCGCCCCCTTCTCCGTCAGCCACCACAGCAGCTGGGTCTGGCCGGCGCTGCGCCGGCCGACGGCCTCGGCGAAGCCGGCCTGGCGCAGGGTGTGGAGCTGGCGGCGCAGAAACTCGGAGCGGGTGTGGTGCGGGGTGATGAGCCGGTGCAGCTGCATGGTGGAGACCAGGCGGTGCTGGTAGAGGACCTGGGCCGCCTGCTGGGCGACCTGGCCCAGCCCGGTGGGGGCGGAGTGCGGGTAGGGCATGGGGTGCTCCCCTTCTAGGGCCTGTTGCGAAAGTGGATCTTGTTCGTTGATGATCACCTGTCGTGGGACGTGGAGATCTGACGAACGGCCAGTGGGCCCGGCTTGAGCCGTTGCTGCCGACGGGCATCAAGCCGGGCCGTCCGCAGGTATGGACACGGCGGCAGCTGATAGACGGCATACGGTGGCGGACCCGAACCGGCGCTCCCTGGCGGGACGTGCCCGAACGCTATGGGCCGTGGGACCGGGTCTATGACCTGTTCCGGCGCTGGCAGCGGGACGGCACGTGGGCCCGGATCCTCACGCGGCTCCAGGCCGAGGCTGATGCGAAGGGCCTGATCACCTGGGACGTGAATGTCGACTCCACCGTCTGCCGGGCCCATCAGCACGCCGCCGGGGCGGCAGAAAGGGGGACCTCCAGAAGGAGCCGCCCGGCGGAGTGTTCGTCGAGCCGGCCGACCACGGTCTCGGACGCTCCCGTGGCGGACTGACCAGCAAGATCCACCTCGCGGTCGAGCAGGGGCAGAAGCCTCTGTCGGTGGTGATCACGGCTGGGCAGCGGGGTGATTCCCCGCAGTTCGAGCCGGTCCTGGAGGCGATCCGGGTGCCCCGGCTCGGGCTCGGCAGGCCGCGCAAGCGGCCAGACCGGGTCCGGGCAGACAAGGCCTACGACTCCCGCAGCAACCGCTCCTACCTGCGCAGACGCGGAATCAAAGCCACCATCCCGGTTCCGGCGGACCGGGTCCGCAATCGCCTCAAGCGCGGATCGCGCGGCGGGCGCCCGCCAAAGTTCGACAAGGACGACTACAAGCAGCGGCACGCGGTCGAGTGCGGGATCAACCGGCTCAAGCGCCACCGGGCCGTCGCCACCCGGTACGACAAACTCGCCGTCCGTTACGAAGCGACAGTGCTGATCGCAGCCATCAACGAATGGCTGTGACCAGCACTTTCACAACAGGCCCTAGTCTTCTGAGTCAGGAATTCTGTTCAGATAGCTGGTGAGGCGTTCAAGGATTTCGTCCGCGGTCCTGGTCCAGACGTAGGGCTTGGGATCGCTGTTCCACGCGGCGATCCAGGTCCGGATGTCCTGTTCCAGGGCCTGGACGGTCTTGTGAACGCCTCGCCGTATCTGCTTGTTCGTCAGCTCCGCGAACCATCGCTCCACCAGATTCAGCCAGGACGACCCGGTGGGTGTGAAGTGCAGGTGGAATCGGGGATGGGCCAGCAGCCAGGTCTTGATGGCCGGGGTCTTGTGGGTGGCGTAGTTGTCCAGCACCAGGTGGATCTCCACGCCGGCCGGGACTTCCTTGTCGAGCTTGATGAGGAACTTCTTGAACTCCTCGGCGCGGTGGCGGCGGTGGAGTGAGCCGATCACCTTGCCGGTGCCGACCTCGAGGGCGGCGAAGAGGGTGGTGGTGCCGGCGCGGACGTAGTCGTGCGTGACCCGCTGCGGGACACCGGGCATCATCGGCAGGACGGGCTGCGAGCGGTCCAGCGCCTGGATCTGGGATTTCTCGTCCACGCAGAAGACCAGGGCCCGCTCCGGCGGGTCGAGGTAGAGGCCGACGACGTCGTGGACCTTGTCGACGAAGTACGGGTCCGTCGACAGCTTGAAGGTTTCCGAGCGGTGCGGCTGCAGGCCGAACGCCCGCCAGATCCGTGACACGGTCGACTGCGACAGGCCTGTCTCCTTCGCCATCGACCGCGTCGACCAGTGCCTGGCGTCCTTCGGTGTCGACTCCAGCGTCCTGGTGACCAGCGCGGCGACCTGCCCGTCCGTGACCGACCGTGGACCGCCCGATCGCGGCATGTCTCCGAGGCCGGCGATCCGGTGCTCGACGAACCTCGCACGCCACCGGCCCACCGCATGCGCGGTCGAGCCGAGCCGGGCTGCCACATCCTTGTTCGAAGCGCCTTCCGCACAGGCCAGAATGATCCGGCAGCGAAGTGCCCACGCCTGCGGCGTAGAACGGCGCCGCACCCACTCCTCGAGTGCGGCCCGCTCCTCATCCGACAACGTCAACTCGGCCTTCGGCCGCCCCGTCCGCGCCATAAACCAAGCCTACACATCTGAACAGAATTCCCGACTCAGAAGACTAGAGCCTGTCTCCTAGACCGGTGAGTGCCTCGTGGTGGGAGGGCTGGTTTTAGTCTGCTGCGATGACGAGCAGCGAGCTGATTGTTGACCTGTGCGGTCGGCCGATCGAGACACTCAACGACTTCTGGGATGCGGTTGCCGAGCCGTGCGGGCTGCCGGAGTGGTTCGGCCGGAACCCGGACGCGTGGTCGGACACGATCGAGACTCGGGGCATCTCCGAGGTGATCGACAGCCACGACATTCTTACTGTGCACGTCGACCAGCAAGGTCTCTTCGGTGGGGATCGGCGGGAGGCCGATCTCCTGGCCGGCATCTTCGACGGCGAACAGAACCGGCTCGTCGTCCATGGGCTGGTCTGAGTAGTCCTTTGGACACCTTGCTCAGCGCCGGGTCCAGATGAGAATGGCAGCAAGGTGGAGTGCGGCCTGGTAGGCGATGGTGAGATGACCCCTTTGGTGTGGACACTCTGACAATGGATCCTGGTGGTCCGAGGAAAGGTGTCCTGGTGGGACGTAGGTCTCCGTATCCGGAGGAGTTCAGGAACGACGCTGTGGCGCTGTATCGAGCCGCGGCCGGCAGACGTTCCTTCTCGGCGGTGGCGGCGGATGTCGGCGTGACCGGCGAGACGCTGCGGAGCTGGGTCCGGCAGGCCGACGAGCAGACCGGCCGAGTGAGTAGCGGCGGGCCGTGTCAGAGAGCCGGGACGAGGAAGTCGTCCGGCTGCGGGCCGAGCTGGGTCGGCTGCGCAAGGCGGAGAAGGAGTGGGGAGCTCGAGCGGGAGATCCTGCGGCGGGCGGCCCAGTATTTCGCCAGGGAGATGAGGGCATGACCGGCCGCTGGGACTTCATCTCCGCTCACCGCGCCGAGTATGGCGTGCAGCGGATATGCGGGGTCCTGGGCGTCTCGCGCTCGGGCTACTACCGGTGGCTCGGCGGGGCCGGAGCCCGCCGGGTTCGCCGGGCAGCCGACGATGCCTTGGCTGCGGAGATCCGTGAGATCCACGCCGTCCACCGCGGGACGTATGGAGTGCGCCGGGTCCACGCTGAACTACGGGGCTTCGGTCACACCGTGAACCGCAAGCGCGTAGAAAGGCTCATGCGGCGGGAGGGAATCGAGGGCCGGCATCTGCGCAGGCGCAAGCGCACCACAGTCCCGGACCGGCTCGCGCCGCCCGTCCCGGACCTGGTCCGACGCGACTTCACCGCCGCGGCACTGGACGAGAAGTGGTGCGGCGACATCACATACGTGCAGGTCGGCAGCGCATGGCTCTATCTGGCCTGCGTGATCGACGTCTGTTCGCGTCGGGTGCTGGGCTGGTCGATGGCCACCCATATGCGCACGGAACTGGTAGTCGACGCGCTCACGATGGCGGTGTCAGCCCGCGGCGGCCACGTGGCCGGGGTAATCTTCCACGCGGACAGGGGCTCGCAGTACACCTCCACTGCGTTCGGGTTTCGGGATCCGCAGGAGCATGGGGCGCGGCGGGTCCAGCTACGATAACGCGCTAGCCGAGTCGTTTTGGCAGGGACTGAAGCGAGAAGCCCTACGCAGGCCGTTCACGACGGTCCGTCAGGCCAGGCTGGAGATCTTCCAGTGGCTCACCTACTACAACGCCCGCAGGCGCCACAGCTCACTCGGCTACCTCTCACCCGCCGAGTTCGAACACCAGCAACAGCGAAGCCGTAAACTCACACTCGCTGCATGAACCCCCCTGTCCACGCTCCGGGGGTCACCTCAGTGCTGGCCCGTCTCCGCTGGGATACCCGCACCCGCGGCTACATCGACAGGCGCGTCTCCGAAGGCAAGACCCGACGCGAAGCACTCCGCTGCCTCAAACGCTACGTTGCACGCGAGATCCACCGGCTCATCACCCACACCACCACCCACGTTCTAGCGGCTTGACATCCATAGGGGCATCAAGACCCCCGAGAGCTACCTCGCCGGACTCAATCTCCGAGCCTCCATGATCTGGATCAGCGACCCCACCAGCACCACCCATTGATCACGACTCAATACAGACCCTAAACTAGAACGGAAGATCTGCGGGGTGCCGGGTGTTCTTGCATTTCAGGGGCCAGCCGGGCCACTCACGCATGAAACTCAACGCTGAGGGAAGCCCAGAACCGTTGCAATCTTCGCGTAGCCCTGCAACGGCCGGAAGTTCGGCGACAGGATTGGCCCGCACGCCGAACCCCTCCTTGAGCTCCTTGAGGTCTCCCAGGCTCCTCGGTCCCGAAGGAGGCCGTGGGGCAGCGCACTACGAGCGATACGCCGGGCACCGCGTCTTGGGAAGGCGCCCGCGGCACCATCGGCGGCGCGTCCGCCGCCGGTTGTGGTACAAACAATGTCCATCCCTTATCATGGCCCGCATGTTGTTCATGATTATTGAGATGTTCCGGGGCGGGAGCGCAGCACCGGTGTATGAGCGGTTCCGTGAGCGCGGGCGAATGGCGCCAGACGGCCTTCACTATATCGATAGCTGGGTCGATGCTAGTTTTAGCCGCTGCTTTCAGCTCATGGAGTGCGAAGACCTGAGTCTGTTATTGGCCTGGGTCTCTCAATGGAACGATCTAGTGGAGTTCGAGGTCGTCCCCGTCGTCAGCAGTGGTCAGGCCTCTGCAGCGGCGAGCATAATCAGCGATTAGCTTCTCGTTGATCCGGTGCGCCGAAGCTTGGTTCCGACCTGGCGGTGGATCGGCTTGTGGTTAGGGCTGCTCGGTAGCTTAAAGGTTCCATCGACGGCCCATCTGACCAGCCATTTGGATCCTTGAACGCCTCGCCAGCTATCTGAACAGAATTCCCGACTCAGAAGACTCGAGCTCGTGCATGGTTGGCGGTGCGGTGCTGGATCGTGATCCCTGATCATGTTCGTGTGGTGGGGAACGGGTCTCGTGCAGCGATCATCAGTGGCCGGCGGATTACAGGGCTGTCTGCTGACGTGATCGTCGAACTCGTCGCCGAGGTGGGTCTGTTATGGCGTGAGCGGCGCCAGGCAAAGCTGGGGTCCAGGCCGCGGAAGCGGGCCGTCGGGGCCGGTGCAAAGCACCGGCTGGTCTCCATCGACCAGCTCCTGGCCATGCTGGTCCACCTCCGTCACGGTGCCACCCATGACGTGGCCTGCTGGTTCGGCGTCAACCGGTCCACGATCACCCGCGCCATCGGCGAGGTGCGGCCCCTGCTCGCCACCCGCGGCTGCACCATCGCGGCCGGCACCCGGCTACGCACCCTCGCCGAAGTCATCGACCACCTCGGCGCGAGCGGACAGACCGGAGTCATCGACGGCACCGAGATCCGCGTCCACAGGCCCGCAGCCGGCCGCAAAGACCGGGAGAAGTACATCTCAGGCAAGAACAAGCAGAACGCGGTCAAGACCATGGTCCCCACCGACGCCGACGGCCGACTCCTGTTCTGTAGTCCAGCCCAGCCGGCAAGCTGCGCCGGCGTCGCCCACGCCCGGCAAATAGGCCTGGTCAAGCACCTGACCGACGGCCCGGCCCTGGAGATCCTTGCCGACGCCTGCTACCAGGGCCTGGGCGCCCAGACCGGCAGCCGCGTGGTGACATAGCCGGTGTCGGCCCAGGCCTTGGTGATTCGGGGGTGGGCCTTGGCGATGTGGGAGAGCAGGTAGATGCCGCCGGCGTTGTCGGAGACGCTGGCCGCGGTGACCCAGACCGCGAGGAGGAGACCGAGGGTGTCGACGCCGATATGGCGCTTGCGTCCGGTGATCTTCTTGCCCGCGTCGATGCCTTGCCCGGCGGCCGGGACGATGGCCGAGGTCTTGACGCTCTGGGGGTCCAGCACGCACGCGCTCGGTTTCGGCATCCCGGCCTGCGGCCTCCCGAACTAGCCGACGGAGCAGGCAACGTTTGCCCTGTCGACAACGGCGCGTAGGCGTCGATCGTCGGCGTGGCGGTTTCGCCAGATGAGGTAGCGGCGGATCATGCTGCCCTGTTCGTGGTGGCTGGCATGGTCGGTGCCGTCGAGGGCGAAGTAGCGCAGAGCGGTGAACTGGGGCCGATCGGTCCGCAAGGGCAGGCCGTGGTCGCTGCCGTTGGAGGACCGGGTGCTGCTGGTGGCCGCGTGCTGGCGCACCAACCTCACCCTGCGCCAGCTCGCCCCGCTGTTCGGCGTCTCGAAGTCGGTGGCCGACCGGATCGTCGCCCATCTCGGGCCGGCTCTCGCCCTCCACCCCGGCGGTTCCGTAAGGAGGCCGTGCTCATCGTCGACGGCACGCTGGTCCCCACCCGCGACCGGACCGTGGCCGGGTGACACACCGATCAGACGGCTTCCCGGCCGGGACCTCACCACAACCCAGCAGACGATCAACCGGGCCCGTCAGCGGCACGGGCGCCGGTCGAACGGAGCATCGCAAGGCTGAAGTCCTGGCAAGTCTTCCGCAGAGCCCGCTGCAGCCCCAACTGAATGACCGCCATTGCCACAGCCATCCTCACCCCTGGAACGTCAACGCTGAAAGCTCAGTGGGCACAGTACCGCGCGTGGGCCACTGACGACCTCCCCGACCGCATCGAGAAGACCGCCGCCACCGCCGCAGTCAGCGGCTGGGCCTGGGAGATCAACGAGGAGGCGACCACCTGAGCCAGTGCCCAAGTGGGAGATTGAGGACTGGGTAGCCTGCGCCAGTGAGACCGCGACGACTACATCAGCAGGTTTCCCGGCTTCTGCACTGCTCGGTGTCGTGCCGTGTGCACGTTCTAGAGAGGGCTGCTAGTGAGGAGGTGCGTGAATTGCGGATTAAATCCCCGGTCGGTGAAGTGTCCGTTAAGAAGGGTTTTGGTGGTCCCGTAAACCGGGACTGCGAGCTCATTGGTGAGCATACGGATGGTCTGTCGGCTGCTGGCGGTGGTGGCCGTGCCACAACCGAGCAGCCGAACGGCGGTGATGTTCAGATCCTCCAATAGCCCGGAGTCCGCGAGCTCACTGAAGAAGCCAGACACCGCTGAGTCCAGCATGTTGATCACGGTGGTCCCGATGCGGAGAAACCGGTGGCCGCCCGTGGAGTGGCCAATCAGGTCGAGATTAACCGGAGTAGCAGGAGGAAGCTCGCTGTCCAGGATCTTGCGTACCGCCGTTAGGCTGTCCGCGCGCCGCAAAGCGGCGCGGCGCGCGGATCCTTTGAACAGCACGGCCTCGACGTCGGGGGAGACAATACTGACCGATGCGAGGCTAGTGGACATGACTGGTTACTCTCCGGCGCCCGGAGGCAGCTTCGGGTCTTCGATGACAGCCATCGCGGTAGTAGAGGCCACGACGATGGCAGTGGCACCCACGGTCCCGAGGAGGGCGGCCATGCGGGCGAGACGCTTACGGGCGGTGCGGGTGGCAGCTGGCTGGGCGTCGTCCTGGCCGAGAAGGTTGGTCGCCTGGTCCGTCAGTAACTGGTTGTCCATCTTTTTCCTTCAGAGATGAGACTGATTCTTCAGCCCGAGAGTGTGGTTGGGTGTTACAACTGGCCAGATCGCAGGAAGAGCGCGCCGGTCTTGGGCGCGTCTCCAAAGCCGATCGTGGTCAGACCGGAGGGGCCCGCGTCATGCTGCTCGCACGAGGCGAGGTCGATCCATACCGTGGTCAGCTCTGCGGCGGGGTCCTGCGACCGGCCCCGAGGAAAGATCGCCAGGCGTGCGAGGGTGCCCCGTTTCTCGAGGAGATGAGCGTGGTGCCCGGTGTAGCGGCTACCCGCCCGCGGATCGTCCAGGCCTGGCTGATAGAGTACCGTTGTGTACTCGTACGGATAACCGCCCATCCCCGTCGGCGGGCACACAGGCCGCAGAGCCTCAGGCAGAGTCTGCAGAAACCGCTGCTCCAGATGAACCGAGCCCGTCAGGTGGAGCTCCGGCCAGGCCGGCCCCGACGTGGTGCCGGCCAGAAAACCGTTCGGCCCGGTGAGGCAGTCATCGACTTGAACGCCAGTCCATGAGATTTTCCCGGCGGCTGCCGCAGCAGGCGTTCTTCCCAGGTCTACTGCGATCAGACGCCCGGGGTCGAATTCATGCTCGGTGGGGTCTTCGGTCCAGAGCGCGCAGCGGGTCAGGCTGTCTACCCGGCCAAGGAATGCTCCGAACGAGGTGAAAACGCAGCGCATCAAAATACCTCCTGGAGCCCCTGAGACACCGCCGGACCGTGACATATCTAAAGACGTAGATCGCACCTGATTCTAAAAGCATCGATCACACATGGGCTGAGTAAAAGAAGCTCAAATGATGGAGAGCCCGTTCCACCACGGAGAAGGCACTCTTGCCCACCCGGCTCGCCATCGCGGCCGAGGCTGCCTCGGGATCGGCGCCGGCCTCCTGGTCCTCAACATCGTCGTCGGCCTGGCCTGGCAGCGAAAGGGTGACGAGGTCGGCGTCCACTACCTGCTGCAGGATGTGGTTGTCTTTCCCGGCAACCTCCAGAAGCCGCTCCCGCCATGCTTCCTCAGTCATCGAGCGGCCCATGGTCACCCCGGCCCCGCCGTAGCCATCGCCGGGTTTCAGCACCAGGGAGGTCTGGTCTTGTTTAAGGGCCTCGGCCCGAGTGAGGTGACGGGTCCAGCTACGATAACGCGCTAGCCGAGTCGTTTTGGCAGGGACTGAAGCGAGAAGCCCTACGCAGGCCGTTCACGACGGTCCGTCAGGCCAGGCTGGAGATCTTCCAGTGGCTCACCTACTACAACGCCCGCAGGCGCCACAGCTCACTCGGCTACCTCTCACCCGCCGAGTTCGAACACCAGCAACAGCGAAGCCGTAAACTCACACTCGCTGCATGAACCCCCCTGTCCACGCTCCGGGGGAACCGTCACTGACCTGGGCGAACGCAGTGGAGGTGTACTGCGAGCCCCTGTCCGCGTGGAAGATTACCCCGGCCACGTGGCCGCCGCGGGCTGACACCGCCATCGTGAGCGCGTCGACTACCAGTTCCGTGCGCATATGGGTGGCCATCGACCAGCCCAGCACCCGACGCGAACAGACGTCGATCACGCAGGCCAGATAGAGCCATGCGCTGCCGACCTGCACGTATGTGATGTCGCCGCACCACTTCTCGTCCAGTGCCGCGGCGGTGAAGTCGCGTCGGACCAGGTCCGGGACGGGCGGCGCGAGCCGGTCCGGGACTGTGGTGCGCTTGCGCCTGCGCAGATGCCGGCCCTCGATTCCCTCCCGCCGCATGAGCCTTTCTACGCGCTTGCGGTTCACGGTGTGACCGAAGCCCCGTAGTTCAGCGTGGACCCGGCGCACTCCATACGTCCCGCGGTGGACGGCGTGGATCTCACGGATCTCCGCAGCCAAGGCATCGTCGGCTGCCCGGCGAACCCGGCGGGCTCCGGCCCCGCCGAGCCACCGGTAGTAGCCCGAGCGCGAGACGCCCAGGACCCCGCATATCCGCTGCACGCCATACTCGGCGCGGTGAGCGGAGATGAAGTCCCAGCGGCCGGTCATGCCCTCATCTCCCTGGCGAAATACTGGGCCGCCCGCCGCAGGATCTCCCGCTCGAGCTCCCACTCCTTCTCCGCCTTGCGCAGCCGACCCAGCTCGGCCCGCAGCCGGACGACTTCCTCGTCCCGGCTCTCTGACACGGCCCGCCGCTACTCACTCGGCCGGTCTGCTCGTCGGCCTGCCGGACCCAGCTCCGCAGCGTCTCGCCGGTCACGCCGACATCCGCCGCCACCGCCGAGAAGGAACGTCTGCCGGCCGCGGCTCGATACAGCGCCACAGCGTCGTTCCTGAACTCCTCCGGATACGGAGACCTACGTCCCACCAGGACACCTTTCCTCGGACCACCAGGATCCATTGTCAGAGTGTCCACACCAAAGGGGTCATCTCAGCACTCACCGGTCTAGGGCCTGTTGTGAAAGTGCTGGTCACAGCCATTCGTTGATGGCTGCGATCAGCACTGTCGCTTCGTAACGGACGGCGAGTTTGTCGTACCGGGTGGCGACGGCCCGGTGGCGCTTGAGCCGGTTGATCCCGCACTCGACCGCGTGCCGCTGCTTGTAGTCGTCCTTGTCGAACTTTGGCGGGCGCCCGCCGCGCGATCCGCGCTTGAGGCGATTGCGGACCCGGTCCGCCGGAACCGGGATGGTGGCTTTGATTCCGCGTCTGCGCAGGTAGGAGCGGTTGCTGCGGGAGTCGTAGGCCTTGTCGGCCCGGACCCGGTCTGGCCGCTTGCGCGGCCTGCCGAGCCCGAGCCGGGGCACCCGGATCGCCTCCAGGACCGGCTCGAACTGCGGGGAATCACCCCGCTGCCCAGCCGTGATCACCACCGACAGAGGCTTCTGCCCCTGCTCGACCGCGAGGTGGATCTTGCTGGTCAGTCCGCCACGGGAGCGTCCGAGACCGTGGTCGGCCGGCTCGACGAACACTCCGCCGGGCGGCTCCTTCTGGAGGTCCCCCTTTTTGCCGCCCCGGCGGCGTGCTGATGGGCCCGGCAGACGGTGGAGTCGACATTCACGTCCCAGGTGATCAGGCCCTTCGCATCAGCCTCGGCCTGGAGCCGCGTGAGGATCCGGGCCCACGTGCCGTCCCGCTGCCAGCGCCGGAACAGGTCATAGACCCGGTCCCACGGCCCATAGCGTTCGGGCACGTCCCGCCAGGGAGCGCCGGTTCGGGTCCGCCACCGTATGCCGTCTATCAGCTGCCGCCGTGTCCATACCTGCGGACGGCCCGGCTTGATGCCCGTCGGCAGCAACGGCTCAAGCCGGGCCCACTGGCCGTTCGTCAGATCTCCACGTCCCACGACAGGTGATCATCAACGAACAAGATCCACTTTCGCAACAGGCCCTAGGAGACAGGCTCTAGGGCCTGTTGTGAAAGTGCTGGTCACAGCCATTCGTTGATGGCTGCGATCAGCACTGTCGCTTCGTAACGGACGGCGAGTTTGTCGTACCGGGTGGCGACGGCCCGGTGGCGCTTGAGCCGGTTGATCCCGCACTCGACCGCGTGCCGCTGCTTGTAGTCGTCCTTGTCGAACTTTGGCGGGCGCCCGCCGCGCGATCCGCGCTTGAGGCGATTGCGGACCCGGTCCGCCGGAACCGGGATGGTGGCTTTGATTCCGCGTCTGCGCAGGTAGGAGCGGTTGCTGCGGGAGTCGTAGGCCTTGTCTGCCCGGACCCGGTCTGGCCGCTTGCGCGGCCTGCCGAGCCCGAGCCGGGGCACCCGGATCGCCTCCAGGACCGGCTCGAACTGCGGGGAATCACCCCGCTGCCCAGCCGTGATCACCACCGACAGAGGCTTCTGCCCCTGCTCGACCGCGAGGTGGATCTTGCTGGTCAGTCCGCCACGGGAGCGTCCGAGACCGTGGTCGGCCGGCTCGACGAACACTCCGCCGGGCGGCTCCTTCTGGAGGTCCCCCTTTTTGCCGCCCCGGCGGCGTGCTGATGGGCCCGGCAGACGGTGGAGTCGACATTCACGTCCCAGGTGATCAGGCCCTTCGCATCAGCCTCGGCCTGGAGCCGCGTGAGGATCCGGGCCCACGTGCCGTCCCGCTGCCAGCGCCGGAACAGGTCATAGACCCGGTCCCACGGCCCATAGCGTTCGGGCACGTCCCGCCAGGGAGCGCCGGTTCGGGTCCGCCACCGTATGCCGTCTATCAGCTGCCGCCGTGTCCATACCTGCGGACGGCCCGGCTTGATGCCCGTCGGCAGCAACGGCTCAAGCCGGGCCCACTGGCCGTTCGTCAGATCTCCACGTCCCACGACAGGTGATCATCAACGAACAAGATCCACTTTCGCAACAGGCCCTAGCCGAGTCGTTTTGGCAGGGACTGAAGCGAGAAGCCCTACGCAGGCCGTTCACGACGGTCCGTCAGGCCAGGCTGGAGATCTTCCAGTGGCTCACCTACTACAACGCCCGCAGGCGCCACAGCTCACTCGGCTACCTCTCACCCGCCGAGTTCGAACACCAGCAACAGCGAAGCCGTAAACTCACACTCGCTGCATGAACCCCCCTGTCCACGCTCCGGGGGTCACCTCAGGCATTGTCTGTCAGGACCCGTTCGATGCGGGTGATGCCTTGACTGTGGAAGAACGCGGCCGCGCGGGTGAGGAAGCCCGCGCAGGTCGCGGCCTTCTCGTCGTCGTGGATCTCGCTGTAGGCGAGTCGGGTGTGGTCGTCGATGGCGGAGTGGACGTAGTCGAAGCCCACGCCGGACTTGGTTCTGCGGCCGGCCTCGCGGCCCAGGGCACGGTGGCCGCCGCCCTCGGGGATCCGGCCGAGTTTCTTCACGTCCACGTGGACGAGCTCGCCCGGACGCTCGCGTTCATAGCGTCGGATCACCGCTCCGGTCGGGCGATCCAGCCAGGACAGGCGGTTCAGGCGGTGCCGGGTCAGGATCCGGTGGCCGTGGGCAGGCCCAGGATCGGGCCGATCCGGGCCGGGCCGAGTTTGCGGGCCTGTTCCTCGATGAAGCGGTCATCCGCTGTCGTGGGCCCAGACCCCGCCTCAGACGCCTTGACTATGTTCTCGCTGGTCAGAAGCGGCACTCATCCATGATCGGAGTTACACCGAATTCCTTACAGTCCCGTACTGGGTCGTTCACCTGGGGGTTCGCCGAACGTGGGGGCGGCCTTCGTCTGATCATGTGCTCCGGCCAAGGAGGCGCATGACCACGACGAAGGCCGTGAGGGTGAGTCTGCTGCTTGATGCTGTCCGGAGGGGAGCATTCGTGGAAGCGTCACGCTTCCAGGGGGGAGTTCTATGAGTGTCTGACCGCTCGGCGTGACGAGCTGTTCGAGCTGGTGGACGCATTGCTGTGTGCGGACGGTGCGGTGCAGTCCTCGGTGGATCTGACACTGGTGCCCGAGCATCCTCGTGGGCACGAAGCGATATACGGCGGACTGAACCACGGCCGGATCGATGCCGACCGTCTGCGGACGGTGCTCGCCGGCCTGCCACTGCCGCGCTTCGACGGCGGGCGGCTGGTCCTGGCGGTCGATGGGGCACCGTGGCTCCGCTCGGACGCGCCGTGCTCGGCCCACTGTTCTGCCATGTCTACGGTCGGGCGAAGACGGCCTCGCAGTTCATCCCGGGCTTGCCGCATTCCTTCGTGGCCGTGCTGGAGCCGGGTGCCACGTCCTGGACCGCGATCCTCGACGCGGTCCGGCTCGGCCCGGCGGACGACGCCACCGCCGTCACCGCCACCTAGCTCCGAGGAGTCGTTGAGCGGCTCATCGTCGCGGGGTAGTGGCAGGCCGGTAACCCGGATATCGTGATCGTCATGGACGCGGGCTACGACGTCCTCCGCCTGGCCTGGGTCCTGCGTGAGCTGCCGGTCGAGCTTGTCGGCCAGGTCCGTTCCGACCGCGTCATGCGCCTGCCGAAGCCGGTCCGGCTGCCCGGGACGAAGCCGGCCACCCAAGCCACGGTCCGGAATTCCGCTTAACAAAACCGGAGACCTGGCCCGAACCCGCGATCACCACCGTCACCAACACCAGCAACTACGGCAAAGCTGAAACGCAGGCATGGGACCGGGTCCACCCCCGGCTCACCCATCGCTCCTCCTGGCTTGGCCACGACGGCGAACTGCCCTTGGTCGAAGGCACTTTAATCCGGCTCAAGGTAGAGCACCTGTCGAAGGACCGGGACGCCCCAACGGTGTGGTTATGGTCCTCGAAGACGGGTGCCACCTCCACCGATGTGGACCGCTCCTGGCAGGTATTTCTCCGCCGCTTCGACCTGCAGTACACCTTCCGCTTCGCGAAGCAGACCCTCGGCTGGACCACCCCGAAACTCCGTGCTCCCCGAGGCCGCAGATCGCTGGACCTGGATTCTGATCGTCGCCCACACTCAGCTCCGGCTCGCCCGGCCCCTCGCCGCGGACCTCCGCAGGCCCTGGGAGAAACCCGCCGCACGGCCGACTCACCCCGGCCCGGGTCCGCCGAGGATTCAGAAACATCCGCCCACACCTCGCCTGACCGACCTGTGTTCCCAAACCCTGAGGCGCCGGCCCTGGACGGCCACCCGGCGCCAAGAATAAGACTGTGTCCTATGTGGTGAGGCGTTGTTGTCGGTATGGGGCGGGGTAGGTGGAGTTGGATTGTTCCGGATGGGCTGTGGGAGATCGCGGAGCCGCTGATCCCACCGTCGAAGGTGCGGCAAGCCGGGCTCCAAGATGCACGTCCTGTCGGACGCGGCCGGACTGCCCCTCCTCGTCGCGTCACCGCGGCCAACACCCACGACAGCCTCGCGCTGAAACCCATGATCACGGGCAACCAAACGAGACACGACCCCCACCGCGGCCGCCACTTCAAACCCCGGCGTCTGCACGCCGGCAAGGCCTACGACGTACCCGAGCTGCGGAAACGGTTACGCGGGAAGCGATCGGAGTCCGTATCGCACGCAAGGGCATCGAGCCATCGGAACGGCTCGGAAGACGCCGGTGGGTGATCGAGCCGACCATGTCCTGGCTCACCGGCTACCGCCGACTCAACCACCGCTACAAACGCCACCCCCGCAACTACCTGCCATTCCTCGGCCTCGCCGCAGCCCTCTGCTGCTACAAGCGCCACGTCCACCTCACCACATAGGACACGGTCTACAGATCCTGGCCGTGGCTGTGCGGCCGACTTGCGTCCGCCCGCGACGGCCCTGCGCTTTCCTGCCGGACACCAGCGGGTGGGCGCAGGGCCACAGTGCTGCCCGGTATCAGCGGTTCTGCTGCTCGACGGTCGTCTTGAGATCGCGCAGGAGCTCCGTCGTTTCCTGCTTCTTGCTCCAGTCCTCAGGGGCGGACTTGAGGTTGGTCTCGATCTTCTTTACCTTCTCCGCAGCATCCTGCATGCCATGCGACATTTCTGGCATCTTTCCACCTCTCAGAAACGGGCAGACTACCTGACTGCAGCCCGCCGCCTAAAAGCTGTATACCACCCAAATAGTGCGAAGTATCTGACCGTCGTCTTCCTATGGACGGGTGTCGGCCGACGGCACCGTGAACCGTTCCGTGTTCGGTAGAGACTCGATTCCATGAAAGGATCGAGTCATGGCACGACCTTCCCGTTATCCGCTTGAGCTCCGCCGTCGTGCGGTGCGCATGGCCGCCGAGGTGCGCGGCGACTACCCGACCGAGACGGCCGCCCTGCAGGCGGTCGCGGAGAAGCTCGGCATCGGCTCCCGCGAGACGCTGCGGAACTGGATCAAGCAGCACGAGATCGACGCGGGGGCGCGTGCGGGGACGACGACGGAGGAGTCCGCCCAGCTCAAGGCGCTGAAGAAGGAAAACGCCGAGCTGAAGCGGGCGAACGACATCTTGAAAGCCGCGGCGAGTTTCTTCGCGGCCGAGCTCGACCGGCCACACACTCGCTCGTAGCGTTCATCGACGAGCACCGGGACCGCTTCGGCGGCGTCGAGCCGATCTGCAGGACGCTCACCGAGCACGACTGCAAGATCGCCCCCTCTACCTACTACGCCCACCACAAACGCCTCGCCGAACCATCAGCGCGATCCGTGCGAGACACGGAACTCAAGGCCCTGATCCACGAGGCCTTCACCACCAACTACCGGGTTTACGGAGCCAGGAAGATCTGGCGGGAACTGAACCGGCAGGGCCACGAGGTGGCCCGCTGCACCGTCGAGCGCCTCATGCGCGAGCTCGGCATCCAGGGCGCGGTGCGCGGCAAGCGCGTCATCACCACGCTCCCCGGCGGACAGACCGAGCGGGCCCCTGATCTGGTCGACCGTGACTTCGTCGCAGCCGCCCCGAACCGGTGTTGGGTCGCGGACTTCACCCACGTGAAGACCTGGGCCGGTGTCGTCTACGTCGCCTTCGTCGTGGACACCTTCTCCCGCCGGATCGTCGGCTGGTCCGCCGCGACCGTGAAGGAGACGATCTTCGTGCTGGACGCCCTGGAGATGGTGATCTGGCAACGCGACCGCGACCAACAGCCTGTCCAGTCAGGCAAGTTGATCCACCATTCCGACGCCGGGTCGCAATACACGAGTTTCCGGCTCGCCGAACATCTGGACGCCGCCGGCATCGCCGCCTCGATCGGATCGGTCGGCGATGCCTACGACAATGCCCTCATGGAGAGCGCGATCGGCCTGTTCAAGACCGAGCTGATCACCCCCCGGCGGCCATGGAAGTCACTGCCCGACGTCGAGCTCGCCACCGCCGAGTGGATCGACTGGTACAACCACCGACGAATCCACGGTGAGATAGGCCACGTCCCTCCCGTCGAATACGAAGCCAACTACTACACCGAACTCACGAAACCCCAGGCCATCACCACAGTCTGAGATCTCTACCGAACCCGGGGCGGTTCACCCAGAAACTCGATGAGTTACGTGAACGAGGACGGTCCCAGCAGCGAGGAAGCGAGCGCATCCGGGCCCGCGGAGCCGGCGCCAAGGACAAGCTGACCACCGCGGATCGAGTCCTGGCCAGCGTTCTCTACCTGCGCAAACTCGGCACCCGAGACCTGATCGCCCAGCTTTTCGGCGTCAACGGCAGCACCATCACCCGGGCCGTTCACCACATCCAGCCCCTACTCGCCGACCACGGCTACACCGTTCGACCCTCGACAGCCAGATTCCGCACACCCGCCGACGTCACAGCGTTCCTCACGAACAGCAACACCACAGAGATCAAGTCAGCATGTTGATTCCCTGCGAGCCCTAACGAACTCGTGCATGGTTGGCGGTGACGCGTCGAAGGGTGCGGGTCGGCCCCGATGGTCACTGTGGCTGGCGGGCCGCGGTGGTGGTCTGCTGGTATGAGAGCAGGCTGGTGACGGCTTGGATCGTGTCGCTCATGTGCTCGCGACGGCCGTGGTGGCGGGCGAGGGATCGCCAGTTCTTGAGGTGGGCGATGCCGTGCTCGACGCGGATGCGGCGTGAGGAGTGCGCCTTGCGCTGGCGCTGGTAGATCTCCTCGTACCAGTCCGGCGGGTTCTTCTTGAACTTGCGATGCGGTGGTGTCACCACGCGGCCGCCGGTCTGGGCGCCCAGGCCCTGGTAGCCGGCGTCGGCACCTCGGTGTGTCTTGTCGGCTCTGCACGGGGTGTCCTACCACAGCCCCGACCCGCGGCAGCCGCTGTGCCCCGACCAACATCCCATGGTCGGGCCCAGCCACGCCCACTGGCCTAAAGCATGTCAGAGCGCGGGCTGGCCACCCACGTCGAGATGGCCAACGGCAAGGCCAAGGAGTCCATAGGCCACATGACCGGCAATGAGCGGATGACCGCCGACGGACACGCCTAACAGGCCCAGGGCAATGCCTGCCAAGCCAAGGGCCTCGGGATCGTGAGCAGGCGAGTCGTCACGATATCCATCGATCCAGACCGAGACTGAGTCCCAACGCTTCCAGCCCACGCAGAAAAACCTCCTCCCAGACCCGACATGCGACCACCTCCCGAAGGCGAGCCGCTCGTCGCACATAAGTAAGCAATAAATACCCTAATCCTACGCGTGCGTGCGAAGTACTATCACCGCATGAAAATTTCACTGAAAAGTAAAATTGGCCTAGCTGCGGCGATTGCCTTCGGGGCAATTATTCCGATCGCCTCGACCGCCAGTGCAGGATATCAGCCTTACGGCTGGACCAATTCTTCCCTATACTACTATAATGATTCTCTCACTGCTTGCTACCTAGCGGCCTGGCAGTCCGAGACGTACTTAAGTAGCGGCGGCTATAGCTCGTACAACGGATATAAGCACGTCGGTAGAAACCAGTCGGCCCTTCTGGATTCCGGGTACATGCGAACAGCAACTCCTACAACACCAGCGGTTGAGAAGCGCGTATCCGGAACTTATGCCACTATAACACACTGCGGCGGGTTCTAGTTTAATTTTGAGTTTGGGGTTAAAGAGGTGCGGAATGCTTCCTTAACCCCAAACTGGCTTATCTGCTGCGACGTCTGGCTGTGCATGAAGAGTCAGAGAGGCACGCATTAAGGGCTGAAATGGTTACGCAACACACAGGCCGCCTGAAGCGGCGATTGGGGTCAGTGCAAACGCGCCGTCAGACTGAAGGAAGACCCGGCGCCTACCGGGACATGTTCTTCGGAAGGAATGTGCACCCAATTTTTTAACTCCAACGTATCCGCAAGATTCCCGAACCGCCTTTAATGGCCCATTCGTTGTCGGATGCGTGAAAAAGTAGTTCGCTAAACTATCTCAGCTAGAGCGGATTGATACCTCAAAGGTCGGCCTGGTCGAACTATGGTTGATTATCCACCAGGTATATCAAGTAAGAGTTCATTAGGCGAAGGGATTTCAATGAGGCAGGGGAGGGTGATCTTTGCCATTTTTCTTTTGGTATCACTTGGTGCGTGCTCATTCGAACGAGAATATCAAGGCCAGAAGGAGGGCGGCAACGCTTTCAGGAACAGTGCCCCGCTTAAGACTGCCCCCGGCATGGTGTCCGTGGAAAGCGATTTAGTTCGTTCTTGTTCATCTGGGGAAAGTTTTGGCAGCCATGACAGTTATAAGCAAAACGGTGGCCGACACTTCATAGTTGCGATGGCAAAAAAGGGGGAATCATCCTATACTTCCCAGTCTCACCTGCTGCCCTCTGATTGGAGCGTCGGAAGTGAAGATGGGATGATCGACTTGGTAGCTTGCCTGGAAATTGCATCCTCATCGAAGAGTGAAGAAATTTGTTCTGCGAAAGTCTTGGATTCGGGACGAAAAATTTCACTGCCACTCTTCACGGCAACCTATAATGCCCGCATCTTGGAAGTCAAGACGGGTAAAGAGATCGGTAGAGAATTGGTTCATAGTTCGAACTCAAGTTGTC
Source organism: Streptomyces sp. WAC03905 (assembly GCF_057371075.1). Classification (NCBI taxonomy): domain Bacteria; kingdom Bacillati; phylum Actinomycetota; class Actinomycetes; order Kitasatosporales; family Streptomycetaceae; genus Streptomyces; species Streptomyces sp. WAC03905. The sequence continues at coordinate 291,289 of NZ_JBXYDZ010000002.1, read as the reverse complement.
CGCCACAATTTTTTCCTGACGATGAAGCTCGAGGAAAATTTGTGAGTGACGCCGCCCCTGATTCTCTAAGAAGGGCACTCGCAGGCTATATGCAACCTTCTTGATCCGAAACGGTTCCGAGTTCTGGGTCATTGGTGAGGTGTGAGCGGTCTGATGGGGGACGCGCGGCATGTATCGCCGTCGGCGCAGGAGGCCTTGCGGCTGCGGGCGGTGACCGCGTTGGTGGTGGGGCGGGACCGTGAGGACGTGGCGGTGGTCTTCGGGGTGTCACTAAAGGCTGTCGACGGCTGGTGGGGGGCGAAGTGGGCTGGCGGGCGGGCGGCGCTGGTCATGCGTCCGCGTGGCAAGCCGGTCGGTGTACATCAGGTGCTTGGAAGGTCCGAGCAGGCCGCGCGCTGCGACGGGCGGTCCTGGACCACCTGAGCTTCCCCCGTTGTGCGGGAGGTGCTGATTACTTGGTCAGTGCGGGTGCGGTTGGGTTGGATTCCACCGGTTCGGCCGTCAGCTGTTTGGCGTGATACTTCGCCTCGTACTCGTCAGGGCTGAGCCAGCCGAGACGCTTTTGAATGCGGCGAGTGTTGTACCAGCCGTCGATGTAGGCGAACAGGGCGAGGTCGGCGTCGGTGCGGGTCGCGAACGTCGTGCGGCGCACGCACTCGGTCTTCAGCACGCTCCAGAAGTTCTCCGCCAGAGCGTTGTCGAATGAGTCGCCGACGCTGCCCATGCTCGGCTCGATACCAGCCTTGAGCAGGCGGGTTGTGAGCTTGATCGAGGTGTACTGACAGCCGTGGTCGCTGTGGTGGACCAGCAGTCCGGGCTCGACGGGCCGGCCGTGCAGGGCGTATTCCAGGGCGGTCAGGACCAGGTCGGCGTCCGCCCGTTCCGAGGTGTGCCAGCCCACGATCCGGCGGGAGAACGCGTCACGGATCGTGGCGAGCCACCAGGCGCCCTCGCCGGTGGGGACCAGGGTGATGTCGGCGACCCACAGCCGGTTCGGGGCTGCCGCGGTGAAGTCGCGTCGGACCAGGTCCGCAGCCGTTTTGGCAGCGGGGTCGCGGCGGGTGAAGCCGCGGGGCCGGCGGGGGCTGACGCCCTGGAGACCGGCCTGCCGCATCAGGCGCTCGATGCGCTTGCGGCCGACGTTGACGCCCTCGCGCCGCAGCATCGCGTGGACGCGCGGAGATCCGTAGGTGCCGTCCGATTCGGTGTGGACGTGGCGGATCTGTTCGGTCAGTGCGGCGTCCTGCCGGACCCGGTCGCACGGCTGGTGGGCGGTCCGCCGCCAGCGGTAATAGGTGGAGGCGGGGATGTGTAGTTCCCGGAGGACGGGCTCGGCCCCGAAGCGGTCTTGGTGCTCGTCGATGAGCTTCAGTACCGTCGCCGGGTCGGGTCGAGCTCCTGGGCGAAAAAAGCCGAGGCGGCCTTGAGGATCTCGCACGAGCGCCGCAGTTCGGCGTTCTCTTTCCGCAGCGCGGCCAGCTCCTGCTTCTCCGTCGTGGTCAGCCGGTCATCGCGTTCACCGTGATCGGCCTCGTCCTGGCGGATCCAGTTCCGCAAGGCCTCCGGGTGGACCCCAGCTTCCCCGGCCATCCGCCGGATCACCGGCTTCGGGTCCGCTTCGCGGTACATCTGGACCGCCCGCCGACGCAACTCGGGCGGGTACTTCATCGGTGCAGCCATCACACAAGGCTCCCTTCTCACGGCCCATCAGGCCATGAACGGCAACCTTCCGCATGTCGGGGGAACCTCAGCCGGCTGGCCTGGTTCGACCGTCCCACCGGCACAGTGATCCGCCGCTACGAACGCGAGCGGCCCGGCGAGCTCGTCCACGTGGACGTGAAGAAACTCGGCCGGATCCCCGAGGGCGGCGGCCACCGTGCCCTGGGCCGCGGGGCCAGCCGCAGAACCAAGTCCGGCGTGGGCTTCGACTACGTCCACTCCGCCATCGACGACCACACCCGACTCGCCTACAGCGAGATCCACGACGACGAGAAGGCCGCGACCTGCGCGGGCTTCCTCACCCGCGCGGCCGCGTTCTTCCACAGTCAAGGCATCACCCGCATCGAACGGGTCCTGACAGACAATGCCTGAGCCTAGTGTTCTGAGTCTTGAATTCTGTTTAGATGTAGGCTTTCGGTATGGCGATGGGGCGGCCGAAGGCCGAGTTGGTACTGACCGATGAGGAGCGGGCCGCGCTCGAGGGCTGGGTGCGGCGCCGTTCGACGCCTCAGGCGTGGGCCTTGCGTTGCCGAATCATCCTGGCCTGCGCCGAAGGCGCGACGAACAAGGATGTTGCGGCCCGGGTGGGTTCCACGCCTCAGGCGGTAGGCCGCTGGCGGGCCCGTTTCGTGGAGTACCGGATCGCGGGCCTTGGAGACATGCCGCGTTCGGGCGGGCCCAGGACGGTGACGGACGAGCAGGTCGCCGCTCTCGTCACCAAGACGCTGGAGTCGACGCCGAAGGGTGCGACGCACTGGTCCACGCGGTCGATGGCCAGGGAGACCGGTCTGTCGCAGTCGACGGTGTCGCGCATCTGGCGGGCGTTCGGCCTGCAGCCGCACCTGTCCGAGACGTTCAAGCTGTCCACGGATCCGTACTTCGTCGACAAGGTCCACGATGTCGTCGGCCTGTACCTGGATCCGCCGGAGCGGGCCCTGGTGTTCTGCGTCGACGAGAAGTCGCAGATCCAGGCCCTGGACCGGTCACAGCCGGTGCTGCCCATGATGCCGGCGGTGCCCGAGCGGCGGACGGCCGACTACGTCCGGCACGGCACCACCACCCTCTTCGCCGCACTCGAAGTCGCCACCGGCAAGGTCATCGGATCCCTGCACCGCCGCCACCGAGCCGAGGAGTTCAAGAAGTTCCTGGTCAAGCTCGACAAGGAAGTCCCGGCTGGCCTGGAGGTCCATCTCGTGCTGGACAACTACGCCACCCACAAGACCCCGGACATCAAGAAGTGGCTGCTGGCACACCCCCGCTTCCACCTGCACTTCACACCCACCGGATCGTCCTGGCTGAACCTGGTGGAGCGGTGGTTCGCCGAGCTCACCAACAAGCAGATACGGAGAGGCGTCCACAAGTCCGTCCAGGCCCTCGAGAAGGACATCCGCGACTGGATCGCCACGTGGAACAGCGACCCGAAGCCTTACGTCTGGACCAAGACTGCGGACGAGATCCTTGAACGCCTCGCCAGCTATCTGAACAGAATTCCGGACTCAGAACACTAGGGCCTGTTGTGAAAGTGCTGGTCACAGCCATTCGTTGATGGCTGCGATCAGCACTGTCGCTTCGTAACGGACGGCGAGTTTGTCGTACCGGGTGGCGACGGCCCGGTGGCGCTTGAGCCGGTTGATCCCGCACTCGACCGCGTGCCGCTGCTTGTAGTCGTCCTTGTCGAACTTTGGCGGGCGCCCGCCGCGCGATCCGCGCTTGAGGCGATTGCGGACCCGGTCCGCCGGAACCGGGATGGTGGCTTTGATTCCGCGTCTGCGCAGGTAGGAGCGGTTGCTGCGGGAGTCGTAGGCCTTGTCGGCCCGGACCCGGTCTGGCCGCTTGCGCGGCCTGCCGAGCCCGAGCCGGGGCACCCGGATCGCCTCCAGGACCGGCTCGAACTGCGGGGAATCACCCCGCTGCCCAGCCGTGATCACCACCGACAGAGGCTTCTGCCCCTGCTCGACCGCGAGGTGGATCTTGCTGGTCAGTCCGCCACGGGAGCGTCCGAGACCGTGGTCGGCCGGCTCGACGAACACTCCGCCGGGCGGCTCCTTCTGGAGGTCCCCCTTTTTGCCGCCCCGGCGGCGTGCTGATGGGCCCGGCAGACGGTGGAGTCGACATTCACGTCCCAGGTGATCAGGCCCTTCGCATCAGCCTCGGCCTGGAGCCGCGTGAGGATCCGGGCCCACGTGCCGTCCCGCTGCCAGCGCCGGAACAGGTCATAGACCCGGTCCCACGGCCCATAGCGTTCGGGCACGTCCCGCCAGGGAGCGCCGGTTCGGGTCCGCCACCGTATGCCGTCTATCAGCTGCCGCCGTGTCCATACCTGCGGACGGCCCGGCTTGATGCCCGTCGGCAGCAACGGCTCAAGCCGGGCCCACTGGCCGTTCGTCAGATCTCCACGTCCCACGACAGGTGATCATCAACGAACAAGATCCACTTTCGCAACAGGCCCTAGTCGACGATGCTGGTGGGGTCGCCGGTGCTCGGGCCGCCGGGGCGCCGGCCGGTGTGGTGGGCGAGGACGAGGGCGTCGAGCTCTTCCAGGTCGGCGAGGATGTCGCCGAGGGGCCGGCGGTTGAGGTTCTTGTCGATCGCCTTGTCGAGGTCGGGGACGCCGGCCGGGTTGTCGTAGCGCGCGAAGACCTTGTCCACGGGCAGGCCACGGACCCGGAAGGGCGTGGTGCGGGCGCCGTTGAGGTTCACGGACATCACGTAGTGGTACTTCGGGAAGCTCGGTGATCGTCTCCGGGCTGATGTGGCCGTTCCACCTCTTGGCGACGAACGCGGCCTCGTCGTAGTCCGCGGCACAGGTCGACAGCCAGGACTGGTTCTGCAGCAGGGCCTGGCGGGTGATGGCAGAGAGCCGGAGGACCATCTGCGTCATGCCGATGAAGCGGACCTCGTACTTGCGCAGCTGCTCGGCGATGGCGGCGAGGAAGCCCTTGCTGCTGCTGTCGAGCGCGGTGAGCTCGTCACCCCAGGCCCAGAACGTCTTCCGCTGCTCGCGCGGGGTGTCCTGCCGGGAGAGGCCTGCGCGGTGCAGGTCGTGGATGAGCAGGCAGCTCACCAGGGCATCGCTCTCACTGCCTGACGGGCAGACGAACACCACCTTGCCGGTGTCCATCGCGTGGCGGACGTCGTACGCGGAGCGCGGGCTGCCGAAGAAGCCCTGAAGGGACTGGCTGGTGTCGAGTCGGTCGATGGCGTAGGTGACGGTCGGCACGGCGTCCGGGCCGAGCTTGGGGAAGGTGGTCTCCCAGTACGCGCGGACGCGGTCGGGGAGCTTTGGGAGGAGCTGCTGGCGCCAGTCCTCGTCGGTGAGCCAGGTGCGCAGCTGGAACAGAATGCACTGCGCCTCCGGCTGGCCGGCCTGGACGGCCTTCAGGTTGAGCAGGGCCAGTGCCTGGGAGGCACGGGCCAGGATCGTGCGGGCGCGCGGGGCGTTGTCGCCCCAGTCCTGGGCCGCGGCGATGCCCTCGGTGACGGAGCGGACGATGTCCTGAACGTCGGATTGGGTGCGCCCCTCCATCGACAGCGGGTTCCAGGAGACGACGGGCTGGTCCGGGTCGGCCTTGGCGAGGTTGATCTCCCAGAGCCGGTCGAGAATGTCCGGGTGGGCGAGGTAGGGCTTCGCGCGGGCCCAGCCCTCCCCGTGCGGGTCGAGGAACCAGCACCCGTAGCCCCAGTGCGCCATCGCGATGCACTGCACGAGGGCTTCCTCGGTCTTGCCGTGGCCGGCCTTGCCGAGCTGCAGGCCGAAGAGGAGGTCCTGCACGCGGGCGGCGGCGATCCGCTCGCGGCCGTCGGGGTAGACGACGGCGCCGAGCGGGATGAGGTCGCGCTGCCCGGTGTAAACGGGCAGGTCGGCCGGGGCCGGCGGGACCAGGCCGCCGGAGCGCACCACGCTGGAGGCGGTGCACTTCACCGTCGGCGGCTTGAGCCAGCCGGCCAGCTCGGGCACCGTCAGCCACTGCCGGCGGCGCGGGGCGAACTCCCCGCTCGCGAATCGGCGCTCGAACCGCCCGATCGACCAGCTGCGCGGCCGGTGGACCTTGAGGTAGTTCTCCCCCGAGGTCATCGACAGCGCGGCGATCAGCTGGTGCATCCGGGCCAGGGCCAGCTGCGGGTGCGCGGCCTCGGTCCGCAGAAGGATCTGCACCGCGAACACCGCCCCGGCGGAGGGTTCGAGCTTGCCCACGCCGTCACGCAGGTCGGTCTGCCTCGGGATCCGCTCGGAGCGGTTGGAGGCTCCGGCGCCGCCGGACCAGGCAGAGGTCATCGACCCCCAGAAGCCTCCTCCGCCGAGGCCGCCGGTGAGGCGCTCGCCGTACGCGGACGGGCCCCGGCGGGCGGCCCGGGCCATCAGGCGCCGGCGCCGGCGGGCCAGGCGCTGCTCGGAGACGGGGACCAGGTCGAAGACCGCCTCGGCCTTCTCCCCGTCCTCGGTGCGCACCGAGGCCATGGCCGCCGCCAGCTGCTGGAGCGGGTCGGGGCTCAGACCGAGGGAGGCGAGGGCCTTGTAGTCGGGCAGACCCAGGGCGAGTTCAGCGCGCTGCACGTACCGGCGCGCGCCCGCCGGGATGGTGACCGCCTGCGCGGGCTTGGCGAGGGAGATGACGGCGGTCACGGAGTTCCTCCCCGGCCAGTGAAGTGCACGGGGCGGATGTCGGCCTGGCCGTGCTGGGTGCGGACCTCGACCTCGGCGAAGCCGGGCATGTTCAGGACCGCGGCCGCGGCCGCCGGGCCCTCGATGTAGCAGCGCATCTTCCCGGCCTCCGCGGTGTACCGCAGGCGCACCGCTGAGCCGCGGGCTGGGACCCGGTCGGCCGCGTGGTGGACGCGGCCGAGCTGGCGGGCCCAGCGTCCGACTTCCCCTTCACTGGGGTCGAAGGTGGCGGTCGGGATGACCTCGACCTGGAGCCGGTCGGCGAGCGCCTCCCGGACGAGTGCCGCGCGTCGGATCGTCCACCACACCCACACTGCCGCCCCGAGCACGCCGAGGGCGACCAGGTACGGTGCGGCCGCGTTCAGGACGGCCTGAAGCTGGGCGAGGAGCTCGTCGACCGGCAGGTCCGGGAGGTTCATGTCGGCCGGCCGGGGTTCGGCCGGGACGGGGCGGTGTGGTGCACGGTTCCTCCAGGTGGTGCGAAGAAGCCCTTCACCTGGACCAAGTAAGAATTCGAGGCCGATCCAGACACCGCGCCCGAATGCTTTGCCATCCCTTGACCGTTGAGGGCTGTCAGCGTGTGCCCGCCTCGCAGATGCGCGGCGGGCACAGCTGGATTCAGCCGACGATGCGCCGGACGACAAGAATGGGGCCGCCGAGCTCTCCTTCCTTCGACACCATCACCGGCTTGCCGGTCCGGGGGGCGTGTACCGCGTAGCCGTATCCGGTGGACATGGCTACATGTTCGGGAGCGGATGCCGTTCCGCGGACGAAGATGAGATCGCCTGGAGCGATGGCGGTCGCGGGGACGCCTCGTCCGTCGTGTATCTGGGTGTAGGTGGTGCGGGTGATCTCCTTGCCGGCCACGCCGTACGCGCGCTGGGTCAGGGAGGAGCAGTCGCATCGTTCGGAGGCGTTGGGGCCGTGGGGGTTGGTGCAGCTGCCGCCCCACTGGTACATGGTGCCGAGCTGGCCGAGCGCCCACCGGATCGCGGTCTGCACCTGCTGCGGCGCGCTGGCCGGGATCTGGTAGCCCTCGGGCAGGGAGCCGGGCGGGATCTTCCCGAAGTCGACGTTGCCGCCGCCCTGTCCGGCGCACCGTCCCGGGCCGAAGCCGCCGAGGCCTGGCTGTCCCGGAATCGGACCGGCGGGGGCGGCGCCGAGGGTGGGGGCGATGGCCTGCTGGAGGGCGGTCGCGAGGGGCTCGTGCTTGGCGTACGCGTCGGGGAATCCGGAGCGCTGGACTTTCTGCGCGGCCACGGTGACGGGCATCTGCTCCCAGTCCTTTATCTTCACCAGCCCGTCGTAGAACTTCCCGGAGGAGTAGACGGGGTCCATGATCTGCTCGCGGGTTCCCCAGCCCTGTGAGGGCCGCTGCTGGAACAGGCCGAGGGAGTCGCGGTCGCCGTGGTCGAGGTTGATCAGAGTTGACTCCTGGAGGGCAGTGGCGAGGGCGACGACCTGGCCGCGGGCCGGCACCCGCTTGTGGATGCCGGTCGCGACGATGACCTTGGCGTTGGGGATCTGCTTCCTGGGCTCGGACAGGCCGGGCACGTTCACGTCGCCGCTTCCGGCGAGCAGCTCCTTGACCTTGCGGGCTATCTCGGCGGTATCCGGGTCGAGGCCGGGCTGGCCGACGGCGGGGCAGCTTGCCGCTGCGGCCTCGGCCTCGCTCTGGCCGAGGCCGGCCACGTGCGCGCCGACGGCGGCGAGCAGGACGAGCGCCAGGCCCACAACGGCCGCGAGGCCGGCCAGCCACCCCTTGAACTTCTTCTTCATGACCGGCGCTGCCGGCGGCGGCGCAGGTTCAACTCCCGCTCCTCGTCACGGCTCAGGGTCGCGTCGCTGGGCCGCCGCGGGGTCGCGGTCGGAACGCGGCGCGGGCCGGGCTGGCGGGGGGTACCGCGGTCCAGGCGCTGGCGGAGCTGCTGCTGGCGCGGCGAGCTCGCCGGCTGGGTCGGGACCTGGTGGCGCGGCTGGTGGCGCCTGGTGGTCTGCGCGTTGGGCTGGTTCGGCGTGGTGGGCGCCTGGCTGTTGCCGCTGGTCGGTTGGGGTGCCGGGCCTCCCGGAGTTTGATTGGGGACGGTGACCGCCTGGCTGCTGGTGGGGAGGTTGTGCGCGGGGCCTCCGGGGAGCTGGTTGGCCGGGGAACCGGGCGGGTTCTGCGGAGGGACGGGGGGTGTCTGGCTCGGGGTGCCGGCGTTGCCCGGCTGGGGCTGGGGCTGGGGCTGGGGCTGGACCGGGCGGCGGCGGCCGCCGTTGGCGCCGGACTGGATGCGGTTCATCAGCGCGACGGTGCTGACGCTGGAGCTGGTGGCGTAGCCGAGGGCGGCGATCGGGTTGCCCGAGGCCACGGCCACACCGACCATCGCGGTGCGGACCGCGCCGCGGGTGACCTTGCGCGCGATCGACTGGTTCTTCGCCACCGGGGTGGAGGACGGGGCGAGTGCGCTGCCGTTGGTCCCGCCGATGCGGCCGGAGGACATCTTGTCGCGCCACTTGGCAGCGGCCCGCTTGGACTTGACCGTGAGGGCCTTGCGCTTCTTGATCGCGCCGATGCACACGATGTCCACGGCGAGGAAGCGCAGGGTGAGTTCGTTGCCCCAGTCCTGCTGCACGGGGTCGAGGACGGCCTGGACGATGAGGATGAGGACGGCGAGGCCGATGATGGAGGCGAGGAGCTGGCCGAGGGAGTGCAGGACGGATGCCGCCCAGTCCCACAGGTAGCCGCGCCCGGCGCCCGGCAGCAGGCCGGCCACGAGGGCCGGCTCGGCTCGTACGGCATCCCAGGCGATGCGGCACTGCGCGACGAGGAAGCTGCCGGTCAGGCCGGCGATCAGAACCGTCACGATCAGGGCGGCGACGAGGAGGAAGATCGCGCCGCCGACCTTGTCCATCGAGGCCCGCTTGGCAGCCTGCACGTCGCCCTTGACGCAGTCCTTCTCGAACTGCTCCATGGGCGGGTTGCCGAAGTGGTCCAGGGCCCACTGCTTGGCCAGGGGCATGGTCCAGTCGGTGATCTGCGCGCCGGTGGGGTCGATCCAGGCCCGGTAGCTGTTGAGCTTCTTCAGCTTCTCCATCTGCTGGTTCATCGCGCGTTCGTAGGCGAGCTGCGTGATCTTGGTGTCGGAGTACTTCTTGGCGCAGTCGCCTTCGAAGACGCGGCCGTACTGCAGCAGCATCGCGGGCTTGACGACGAAGGCGTCGGTCAGCGCGTTGGTCAGGGGACGCGAGAGAGCCCGGCTGCTGGCGGAGTCCTCGTCGTCGGGCGCCTTCTCCTTCGGGCCGGGGTTGGCGTCGAGGATGATGTCGGCGACTTCGAGGGCCAGGCCGCGGGCGGCGGCGATGGCGCCGTCCTGCTCCCCCAGAAGGAGCTGCGGGGGTGAGGACAGCAGGGTGGCGGTGAGTGCGGCGAGCAGGATGGACAGGGCTGCGTCGCCTGCCCCCTTGGCCCGGTCGCCGAAGAAGATCCGGATGACGGCGACCAGAGCGCACACGGACAGGAAGAGACCAGGCAACCCCATCTGCATGATGACCTGGATGTGCAGGCTGTTGGCCACCGACAGGACCGGCGCCAGGAGCAGGTTGGCCAGGCCGAAGCCGAGCGCCCAGACCATGAGCCAGCAGCAGAACGCGATGACCCACTTGACGGCCATGAAGCACAGCTCGACGAGGATGTTCATGATGCCGAGGTCCCAGTCGGTCAAGCCGCCGGTGTCGCTCTTGACGGTGTAGGCCGAGATCGGCAGGTTCCGCTCGTCGGTCACGTTGAAGACCGCCAGGACACCGCCCTCGTCGGGCAGGAGCGCGCGCAGGCGCTCCTCCTCGGCTTTGAGGAAGGCCTCCTTCATGTTCTCGGTGAACCGCTTGTTGAGGTCGGCGATGATCTTCTCGATCTCGGCGAGCTCCTCCGGGGTGGGCGTACGTGTACCGGGGGTGGGCGGACCGAGCGGATTGGTCGCCGGCGGCGGGCTGGTGGGTGTCGGGGACGCGGCGGGGGTCGGCTCGGCCGCGGCCGGGAGCGAGGTGAGCATGGTGAACGCGGTGGCGGCGAGCGCCGCCACGAGCAGCGCGAAGCGCAGGCGGGCGATGCCGAGCAGGCGCAGCCGCCCCCACGGGGCGCGGTGGGTTCTCATGCGGCGGCCTGCTCGGTGGTCGGGGTGGTGTGGATGACGCGCTCGATCGCCCGGTCGCGGGGGATGAGGACGCGCATGAGGCCGATGCGGCCGGCGAGGTCGCGGTAGAGGCACTCCCCCGCGCGGGCCCGGCGCTGGTCCTCGGGCAGGCCGAGCGGCGAGAGCCCGCCGGTGACCAGGTCCAGCAGCTCGCTGTCGGTGGCGTCCACGCCGAGGAACTCCAGGGAGCGGGCGGCCAGGGTGCGGCTGGTCTGCCGGAAGACGAACCTGTGCGGGATGAGGCCGCGGACGATGACGCCCTTCTCGCTGTCGGACGGGCCGATGTCGTTGGCGTCGTGGCTGCCGACGTACGCGGCGGCGTTGCGCTTGCGGCCGTCGCGGAGCAGCTCCAGGAGGAGCTCCAGGCCCTCGTCGCTGGAGGTGAGCCACCAGCACTCGTCGAAGACGGTGACCGCGAACTCGTCCCGGGAGCGCATCGCGGTCTCGCGGGAGACGGCGGCGATCAGGTACATCAGGGCGCGGCCCAGGACCTTCTCGAACTCCAGGCGCTGGATGCGGTGCTCGGAGGCAAGTTCGGACTTCTTGGGCAGTTGGAGCGCGCTGACGAGGAAGACGACGCTGTCGGCGCGCTGGGTGTCGACGACGGGAAGCGTCTCGTCGAACACCACTCGGGCGAGGTCCTTGCGGGCGACCGAGGCGAGCTTGCGGGCCAGGCCGTGGGCCGCTGGGTCACCGGCGCCGCGTGTGGTGAGCTCGTCCATGAGGGCGCGCATGGACGGCTCGGGCCGGGCCAGGACGGCCTGGACGGCTTCGGAGAGAGCCACGCCTTCGAGGTCCATCGGGCGAACGCCGAGGAGCAGGGTGAGGAAGGACTCGGTGAAGCGGGCGGCGACCTCGGGGCTGTTCTCCTTGTAGAGGCGCAGGGGGTCGAGGGATACCTCGGCGGTGTGGTCGATGCGGATGAGCTGGGTGGTGCCGGGGCAGGCCTTGGCGAAGCGGGCCCATTCCTGGTCGGTGGTGCGGTCGACGATGACGGCGCGGCCGCGGCTGCCGGGCCGGCCGAGCTGGTGACCGCGGGCGAGGACGTTGTAGACGGCGCCCTTCATGCCCACCGACTTGCCGGCGCCGAGCTCGCCGAGCCAGGCCATGGAGGCGGACGCGTTCTCGCGGGGGCCGCGGGCGGGGTCGATCAGGACGGGGCGGGCGCCGCCGGAGGCGACCTGGAGGCCGTAGAGCCCGCCGCGTTCGTCGCCGAGCTGGGAGCCGCACCAGGGCATGGCCATCGCGAAGTCCCGCGCGAGGAGGATCTGCGCGTACCCGGCCATCACCCGCGGCGTACGGCAGCCGGGCAGCATCGCCTGCCAGAGGTTGGCCTGCTCCCCGGCGGGCCGGGAGAAGGTGTAGTCGGTGGACCCGAAGTCGCTCGCGAGGGCGGCGGCGCGGTCCATGGCGTCGTCGGGGCTGTTGCCCCACACGGCGAGGGTGACCATGGCGCGGATCTCGACCTCGCGCCGGTTCGCGGTCAGCCGCTCGTGGTACTCCTCGTTGTCCTGCTGGTTGCGGGCCACGGCCGCGGGAGGGCCGGCCGGGTCGCCCTCGTACTCGGCGGCCTGGGCCTTGAGGTGCCGGGCGCGCTTACGGACCTTCGGCTCGGCCTTCGAGCCGGGAACGATGACCAGCCGGGCGGTCCAGTCGACGGGGTAGGCCAAGTCGTCGAGCTGCTGCAGGTAGGCCGCACCGGGCAGGGCGAACGCCTCGGGCATCTCGGAGAGCGCCAGGAGCGCCTGGTAGGAGTCGCCCCACTCGGAGGAGACCTGGAGGAACCGCCGGCTGAACGGGTTGGCCGGCAGCGCGGGCCCGCTGTTGAAGTCGGCGCCGCCTTCAGCGACGAGGATCTCGCCCAGCGCCGCGACGTTGCGGCCGCGGCCGCGGACCGGGGTCTCCGTGCCGTCCGGGAGGAACGGCTCGGCGAGCCCGCGGCGGGCCGAGTGGCCGTAGATCCAGAGGATCTCCGCCTCGGACGCCGGCCGCATCGACACCCCGGTCGGCCACTGGGCCTGGATCCGCTGGGCCTGCTCCAGGCGCCGCCGCACCTCAGCGTCGCTGACGACGGCGGGCATCAGCCCGAGCTGCAGGGAGACTTCCGCCCGCGCCGCCCGGAACGCGGAGAGCACCGCGTCCTTCTGGTTCAGCGGAGGCAGCGGGAGAGCGAGCCAGTCAGTGCGCCCGGTCAGCTCCATGTCCTCCAACTGGTCCAGGACCGCATGGCCGAGCCGCTCGTAGCGCGGCGCGCGCTCCAGGTCGATGTCGTCGACCATGGCGCGCACCACGGCGGTCGGGTCGATCTGCGGGCACAGGGACATGAGCATCGGCTCGCCGGTCATCGCCTTGAACAGGCCCTCCAGCGCCTTGAGACGGCGCTTCTTCACAGCGGCGGGGGCGTATGAGTAGTTCGTCGCGGCGACGCGCCAGACGGCCCAGACCGTGCCGTGGGTGGTGAAGACCAGGTTGTTCTGGACGTGCCGGATCGGCAGGCGCATCGTCATCTCTCCAATCAGGTACGAGTGGTGGGGGCGCGGCGTGCCAGGAGGGCCTGCACCCCCGACGCCACCGGTGCAGCAGCAGCCACTGGCTCAGCGGTCGGTGCCGGGGGTGCGGCCGGTGCGGGCCGGGCCGGCGGCTTACGCCGGGGGGCCTGTTCAGGAGCGGGATCGCTGGCCGGAACGGCAGCGTCGGCAGGCGGTTCGTCTGCGGGCAGGTGGATGCGGGTGTCTCCGCGGGTGGGCCGGGGCGTCCGGTAGGTGCGGCCGCGGAGCTGGCCGCGCCGGGGCGCGGCCAGCATCAGGGCGATGCTCAGCAGGGCGGCCGCGGGGTTGCGGCCGTCGATGTGGAGGTGGCGCAGCACGAAGGCCACCACCGCGGGCAGGACCAGGAGGACCGCGACGTCGAGCCAGCCGTTGCCGCCCCAGACGGGGCGGGTCAGGATCAGGGCGGCGACGGTCGCGACGATCCCGCCCAGCTGGGTGAGGGTGTAGGGGCCGCCGGGCAGCCGGATCCCCCGGCCGCCGTTGACGTCCCGGATCACCCCGTGGACCAGCGGCGCGCGCCGCGCTTTGGTGTAGCAGCGGCCGATGAGCTCGAAGTCCAGCTCTCCCCCGCCGTTGGCGGTGGCCTCGTTCACTGGTCGGTCCGGGCGGCGTTCGGGCCGGACTGGTACTGGACGATGTCCTCGGTGGTCTTGTTCTTGAGGGCTCCCATGTTCGCGGACAGGCCCCAGACGATCGCCGCGAAGATGACGGCCATGATCGTCGGGCCGGGCGCCTTCGTCTTCCAGCCGACGACCACGACGAAGATCCCGCACAGGGCCGGGATAGCGACGTCGAAGATCAGGGCCTTGATGTCGGTACCGATGCCGGTGCCGGTCTGGATCCAGCCCGCGGCCAGCGTGACGGTCTCGTGCATGACGGGTGCTCCTTCTATGCGGTGGGAGTGGGTACCGGACCGGGGGCGCCGGAGGCGGCCGGGGCCGGAGTCGGTGAGGTGAGGGCCGGGGCGCCGTCGAGGCTGGCGATCTCCCATCGGCCGGCACGGGCCTTGAGGGTGACGGCGTAGGTGAGCGGGAGGCGCACCCCGTCCTGGCCGGTCGCCCGGAGGGTGACCAGGAGCCGCAGGGTGGTGCCGTCGCCGGGGACGGAGACGACCGGTTCGCCGCCGGTCTCGCCCTCGACCGCGAGCTGGTCCACCGCGACGCCCGAGTACGGAGCCGGAGACGGGGCCGTCAGGCGGGTCCCGGGGGCGAGGTAGCGGTCGAGCTCGGCACCGCCCTTCGTGAGGTACGCGGTCAGGAAACTGGTGACGGCCTGGGTGCGCGGGTCAGTGGGCAGGGCCGGGCGCATCGCGCCGTAGACCAGCTCCGGCGTCTTGGCCCGCTCGGGGGCAGCGACCTCGGCCGGCAGCGCGAGCGCGGTGTACGCGGTCGCTCCCCCGGCGCCGGGCGCGGTGGCCACGGGCACCTGGAAGTAGCGCACCGCATCGGCCGCCGGGCTCGGCGAGGCGCCCGGCTGCGTGGACGGTGTGGCCGTCGGCTGCGCGCCGGTGACGCGGGCCGCGACCGTGACGGACCAGACCGCGTTGTCGGTCTGGCGGAGCCGGACGACGGTCAGTTGCTCGCCCCGGTGCTGGCCGGAGACGCCGTCGAGCTGCATGCTGGCCGCCGGCGGGTGGTAGGCGGCGAGCTTGGGCTCGTCGCCGCGGCCGGCGGACAGGTAGGCGGCGACGAAGAGGGTCGCGAACCCGGATGCGCCCTGGCTGCCGGCTGCGGCCGGTGCGGACGGCGCGGTCTTCGGCGCCGGGGCTGCGGACGTCGCGGGGACCGAGAGGTAGGCGAGCGCGCCCAGGAGCGGCCCGAGTGCGATCAGGCCCCAGACGAGCCAGCGCATCAGGGCGGCCGAGTTGGCCTGCGCTCCGGTCGACCAGCCGGCGACCGAGCCGGCCGCCAGCTCGGTCTCGGTCTCCTGAGCAGTCGGCGGCTGAGGGTCGGCCGGGGCGGGCTGCTTCCGGCGGCTGGTGAGGACGGGGCTCATGCCGTGCCTCCGGCGGAGCGCAGGGTGTGGCCGGCCAGTTCCGCGATCCGGCGCCGGAGTTCCGTTTCGGGCCGCCGGCTCAGCGCGGCGAGCGAGGCGAGGACGGGCTCGGCGTCCTCGTCGAGGAAGGCGCGGAGCTTCTCGTGGGTGGTCGTGTCGAAGGGGTGGGCGACGAGGGCGGCGCCGAGGTGGATGAGCAGACGCTGGGCGCGGGTGACGCGCTCTTCGTCGGCGTCCAGCGACGTCGCGGCGGATGTGGTCAAGGCGCATCTCCAAAGGGGGGAGCGGACGGTGGCCGGGGCGGTGGTCCGGTTCATGCCGCGGCCTTGGGCTGGAGGGATGCTGTGAGGCGGGCCAGGGCCCGCGAGCGCCGGCGCTGCCAGGCGCCGACCGTGGTCCCGGCGCGGGCGGCGGCCTCGGCGTCCGGGAGTCCGGCCGTGCTGTGGTGCCAGGCCAGCGCCTGCGCGTCCGCGGTCGACAGGGCGCCGTCGGGCACCGCGTCCAGGAGGAGCTCCAGGAGCTCCAGCCGGGCCGGGGAGGTCGCGGCGTCGTCGGCCAGGCCCGCGTGGAGGCCG
The DNA here is from genome assembly GCF_057371075.1 of Streptomyces sp. WAC03905. Taxonomy (NCBI): domain Bacteria; kingdom Bacillati; phylum Actinomycetota; class Actinomycetes; order Kitasatosporales; family Streptomycetaceae; genus Streptomyces; species Streptomyces sp. WAC03905. Next base: position 275,613 of record NZ_JBXYDZ010000002.1, on the reverse strand, counting down.
GCTTCGGCGGCGGCCGCGCGGACGGTGCGGGCGCGGGCGATCTCGTACGGGCCCGGAGCCGGGTCGGCGAGTTGCTCCGCGGACCCCAGGTCCTCCCCCGCCGGCTCCTGCTCGGCGGCGAGCTCGGCCAGGACCTGGCGCAAGGTGTCGAGGGTGAGGTTGGCGGCCGGCCGGCCGGGCCGGTGGTGAATGCGGCCGGCGCGGGCGACCTCGTAGAGGGCGGCCACGGTCACGTGACCGACGGCGTCCCGGGTGCGGCCGCCGGTCGTACGGACCTGTCCGCGGGTGATGCGGAGGACGGCAGGCAGCATCGCCTGGACGAGGACGCGGCCGGCGAGCACGGCCGATCGGTCACGGCCAGCGGCCCGCTCCAGGAGGACGCGCAGGACGGCATCGGTCAGCGCATCGGTCACGCCGGCGGCCGCCGGGCGCAGCGCGGCGAGGAGCTGCTCCGGGGTCAGGGAGCCGGCCCAGGAATCGGTCACGGCCGCGAGCTCGTCGGTCAGCTGGCCATCGGTCACCCAGTCGGTCACGGCCTGGCGCAGTGCGGGATCCGCGCACAGCGCGGCCCAGTCGGCGTCCAGCCGGTCGAAGTACCCGCCGCCGGCGGCGGGGTGCGAAGCGTCGTGCACGGCACGTCTCCTTTCGGATCTCGTGCCGTACACACTCCTCAGACCGGCTTGCCCGAAGGCTTGCCCGCAGCCCTAAAAGCGCAGATGGGAGGCTTTCCCTCTAGCTGGGCAAGCCTGCCCGGGGGTTGGGCAAGCCTTGTCGTGACCGGTCCATACAACTCTGGGCAAGCCCCCATGGGGGTGGGCAAGCCCCAGGCTTGTGCCGCCAAGGCTTGCCCAGGAAGCGGGTGCGCGGGCGGGGCAGCGGGTGACCGATGCCCGCGGATCGGTCATGACCGGTGACCGATGGCGCCCAGATCGGTCACCGGTCACAGGGCCCGGGATCGGTCACGGGCGGCTTCGGCGATCGGTCACAGCGTCGGTCACAAACCGGTTCGGTGACTGGTCACGGCATCGGTCACGCGGCCGATCGGTCACGGCGGGAGGGCTGCCCGGGCCGGTCGGCGACGGCCGCTGACCGGTCACCGGGCCCCAACCGGAAGTCGGTCAGCTCCTGCCGACCGAGCGGAGGTGCGCCCGGCCCAGCTGGCGACGCTGCCCTCCAGGTACGCCTGGGCGTCGAGCACGCGGCGCTGATGAGGATCTTTGAAAACGGCCGGTGCTGCTTTTCGCCTCACTTCCTTGCTGATTGAACCGTGTGCGGATCAGTGCCGATGCCCGTGCGGGGGTGGACGAGAATGCTGGGCATGGCAGCTATTTCTCCTGCGTCACGACTGGTCGCCGCGGCAGCTCAGGAACGACTTCGTCCCCTCGGCCTCCGCCAGCGGGGCCGGTCGCGGCTCTGGCTCGATGATCACGGGTGGTGGCTTGGCGTCGTCGAGTTCCCGTCGCCGCAGTGGAGCCAGGGCAGCGGGCTGACAGTCGGGGTGATGTGGCTGTGGCAGGACGTCGGACATGTGACGTTCGATTTCGTCGAGCGAGCCCAAGGGTCGGAACCATTCCGCAATGAGGTGCAGTTCGCTTCCGTGGCCGCAGAGCTCGCCGGCACTGCTGAAGAGCAGGTGGCCGGGATCCGGAACCGGTTCGCCGACCTCAATGCAGTGGCTCGCTGCCTGCTCTCCCGGCCGGCTCGACCTGGCTTTTTGTGGGACAGCTTCAATGCCGGCGTGGCCGCTGGGCTTGTCGGCGATGCGACGGCCGCCCGCGAGAGGTTGGCCGCGGTCTTGGCCGAGGATCCCTTCTCTGACTGGGTTCGGGAGGCTCAGCAGACGGCCCGGGATCTGTTCGACGTGGCCGATGACGTGGCTGCGGTGCGGGAGTGGGCCAGGACGGCGGTGCTGTCGTGCAGGTCGAAGTTGGCCTTGGGGGACGTGCTGGAGTCAGCGGACGACTTCTTCGCATAGGCCGGCTCTCGGTTCGGCCAGCGGCGCTCTTCTCCTCACATCGTTCACTGCTGAAGCATCTGGGGAGGTGGGGAGCGACGAGCATGTGTGAGGACCCGGCGGCCTGAGGCCGCCGGGTCCTGATGATCAGGGACGGTCAGGCGGAAGTGTGCGACTTCCGGCGCAACGGGGTGATGTCCGGGACCCGGTTACTGATCGAGGGGCGGGCAGCTTCGGGGGTGGCCAGCAGTGCGACGATGGTGATCGGCTGGTCGCAGTGAGGGCAGTTGCGGGTCGCGGTCGGTGCCAGTGGATCTTGGGTGTCTGGCTGCTGGCGTGGTGCCGGCCTTGCTGGCCGCTCGGTCGCCGATCGGGGTTGGGGTGGTTTCTCACCCAGGCGGAGGGCCCGTTCTGAGTCCCTGTCCTGCTCTCGCCGTTGTTCCGCGTTGGCTCGGCAGGCCGCTGAGCAGTAGACCTGGCGGACGGTCTTGGGCGAGTTGAAGAGGTTGTCGCAGGCCGGACATGTGCGTTGTTCCAGAGCGTTCTTGCTGGTGCGGGCCGAGATGCGGCACTCGTGCGAGCAGAACATACGTTTCGGGCTCACGTCCGTGGTGAACTGGTTCTCGCAGACGGGGCAGGTCCGCTCGACGGGGGTGTGCCGGCGGTTTGCCTCCCGGCAGCGGGGTGAACAGAAGATCTGGCGGCTGTGGCGGTCGTTGACTGTGAAGGTGGTCTCGCAGAACGGGCAGCGTCGGGCCATGTCCGGAGATTCCTCGGAGGTCTCGGGAGCGTTCTCAGGAGACACGGGCGTTCACCCCGGCTCGGAGAGTCTCGGCCTGGTTCTGGTGCCCGCGCAGGCGGTAGGAGGGTCCGTCGATGCCGGCGACCGCGGCCCGGTGCAGGAGCCGGTCGAGCATTGCGGCCGCGACGGTGGCGTCCCCGAAGGCGCCTGCCCAGTCCGCAATACCGACGTTGGTAGTCAAGATCGTGGATGACTTCAGATACCGCTGATTGATCACCTGGAACAGGGCGGAGGCCCCATCCTCGGGCAGCGGGAGATACCCCAGCTCGTCGATGATCAGGAGCTTGGGGCCGGCGAAGAAGTTCATGCACGTTTTCCAGCGGCCTTCGAGGGCGGCCTTGTGGCACTTGGCCGCAAATTCGGCCGCGGTGGTGAAGTAGACGCGGTTGCCCGCTTCGACAGCGGCGCGTCCGAGTGCGACAGAGAGCATGGTCTTGCCGACGCCGGGAGGCCCAACGAACAGGACGTTGGAAGCGTCGTCGAGGAAGCGGAGGGTGGCGAGGTCGCGGATGAGCTTCTCGTCGACTCCGGGCTGGGCGGCGAAGTCGAAGTCGTTGAGGGTCCAGGGCTCAGGGAGGCAGGCGAAGCGGAGCCGGGCGGCCAGGCGGCGGGCTTCGGTGGCCTCGACCTCGATCTCCAGCAGCCGTTCCAGCGCGGCGGTCAGCGACATCCGTTCGGTGCGGGCCTGGTCCAGCACGCGGTTGAGGGCCTCGGCCGCGTCGTTGAGTTTGAGGTAGGACAGATGGCCCCGCAGCTGCTGGAAGCGGCGTGCTTCGCTCATCTGCATCGGCGTCGTACTCATTCCGTGTTCTCCTCCTTCGGTGAGGGAACGGTCCGCAGCCGGTCGGCCACGGCGGCATAGTGGGAGAGGTCGATCACGACCCTCTCGGCCGGATCGGCGGCGGCCTGCTGCCCGCGCAGCCGCTCGGCCTCGGCCAGCGCGGCAGCCGAAGGTGGCCGCCGGACCTTGGTCTTGCAGGGAGTCCGGTCCGAGAACGCGGCCAGGACTTCGCGCTCCAGAGCGATGACATGTCCGGCCTCCCGGACCGTCTGCCCCGCTCCGCGGACTGCCCTGCGGTGGCGGGCGATCACAGCCCGGCCAGCGGTCGCGATGCTGACGGAGTCGTCTCCCAGCCGGACTCGGACTCGAACGGTCGCGCCCGCGAGTCCCGGTGGGACCGAGTAGAGGTTGCCGTCGAAGGACACCAAGCACTGCGGACTGACCGTCCGTTCGACCTCCAGCTCGGCGGGGAACGGCCGGGTGGGGATGCTGAGGAGTGGTTCGCAGGCGGCGAGTTCGGCGACGGTGACCTTGATGCCGTCGACGACACGGCGGCGGTCGTCCATTCGGACGGACAGCTTGTCGATTCCAGACTGGGCCTGCTCGATGGTCAGGGCGTCCGGGACCGTGCGCCACCAGCGTTGTGCGGCTGAGTGGTTGGCCTTCTCCACGACGCCTTTGCGGTTGCCCCGGCGTGGCGGGCAGATGTCGACGCTGACTCCGTAGTGCTTGGCGACGCCGGCGAACGCGGCCGTAACCTGCCCGCTCGTCGGATAACAGACGGTGGCCATCCGGTCGAACCGCCAGCGGCGTGCTGTCCCGCCCAGCTTCCTCACCACCTGATCGAGTGCCTGGACCAGGTGCGGGAAGTCCTCGGACTCGGCCAGGACGGCCCGCCAGCGGCCCGAGTGCGCAAGGGCACCGACGAACAGGTGGGCATGCTCGCCGACTCCCCAGGCGTGCGGTGCATCCGGCAGCTCCAGCCAGTCGAACTGGATTTCCTCGCCAGGCGGATGCGCGATCACCGCGACGTTGCGGCCGGTCGCGGCATGACACGGCTCGCAGTGAGGCCGCACCTGATAGCGGCGAAGTGCGCGGGTGAACGTCGAGTAGCCGCCTTCGTAACCGAGACCGGCGACCTCGTCGAAGAGTGTGGAAGCCCACAGATGCGGATCATCGGCAAGCCGCTGCCTGCAGTAGTCCAAGTACGGCACGAATGCGTCCGGGCTCTGGCGGCGCTCTCCCGGGACGTTTTCGCCGTTCAGATAGGCACGGATCGTCTTCCGATCACGACCCAGATGGCGGGCGATCGCTGAGATCGTCCAGCCCTGACGACGCAGAGCATGAGCATCCACGTCTTCCTCCCGCGTGAGCATCCAGGCCCCCGAACAGGCCGCACTTCATGCGCACGCAAGCTCTCCGGTCGAACACCCACCCACTCCGACACACCGAGAAAGATCACACGATGGATGGGGAGATCCACTGAGCATGTTTGATCCCACCCACGAGCAGCGGGTGGCCGATTTCAACGAGCGTCATCAGCCCTGGCCCGTCTTGGGTGAGACCTCCAGGCGCCGGGCAACCTCGGCCCCCGACAGCCGCTTCCCGGTCTCCTCGGCCTCCATCAGCCAGGTGGCCACCACCTCGATCTCGCGCTGAATCGGGTCCACCACATCCGGCTGCTCCACGGTCTGCTGCTTCGGCACCCGCGCGGTCGCCTCCCCGGATGTGGTCACCTCGGCCTCGGCCACCCAGTCCTGTCCGTCTGCGCCTGCCGGCGCCGCGAGGACGGGCTGCTCGAAGGAACCGCCGACGGGTACGGTCGGGCCGGCATCGGTCACGGAGGCCGTCGGCGTGGGTGCCGTGCTGACGGGCAGTCGTGCTGGCTCGACCGGCGTGACCGACGAGCTGCGGGGGCCGTTCTGCTCGCCGAAGAAGGGGTGCGGCTCCCCCGCGCCGGGCAACTGCTCCGCGGAAACGGGTGTCGGCGCCGGGGCAGCCGACGCGTCGGTCACTGCCTCCTCGACCGTCGGCCCGGAGGCCGCGTGCGCGGCGGCTTCGAGCTGCGCGGTGTGGAGTTCGGCGAGCACCTGCTCCAGCAGGGCGTCGGGGAAGGAGGCCGCCGGTGTCCTGGTCGGTCAGGCCGTAGGCACGCGCGAGGTACGCCGCGAACTGCTCTGCGGACGGGATCGCGGCGTACTGCGCGGCCCGGGCCAGATCGACGGGGACGGACTGCGGCATCCCGTCCCGGGCGTCGGGAGTTGCGGCCGCAGGTTCGGTCGGCGAGTGCCCGCCGACCTGCAGGTCCACCTGATCCCCGACAACTACGCCACACACAAGACACCGGAGATCAAGAGGTGGCTGCTGGCGCATCCGCGGTTCCACCTGCACTTCACACCCACCAGTTCGCCGTGGCTGAACCTGGTGGAACGGTGGTTCGCCGAGCTCACGCAGAAGAAACTCAAGCACGGCGCCCACCGCTCGGTCCAGGCCCTCGAACGGGACATCCGGGCCTGGCTCACCGACTGGAACGACCACCCACGACCCTTCGTCTGGACGAAGACCGCCGACGAGATCCTCGACAAGGTCGCCGCCTACTGCAACCGAATCTCCGACTCAGGTCACTAGGCCGTTTCTCTCGGATCATCTGATCGTTGGTTGATGTGTGTCGTTGACTGACGCGCAGTGGGCGCGGATCGAGTTGTTGCTGGGCGGTGGCGTGATCACCGGCAGGTGATCGATGCGATCGCGTTCAAGTACCGCACCGGCACGCCGTGGATGGATTTGCCCGAGCGGTTCGGCTCGTGGAAAGGCGCCTACAGCAGGCTGCGGAGGTGGGCGATCGACGGTACGTGGGACCGCGTCTTCGCCGCGCTGCTCGCCCAGGCCGACGCCGACGGCGACCTGGACTGGGTCGTTGCCGTCGATTCCACGATCGTCCGTGCCCATCAGCACGCCGCCGGGGCCCGTCAAAAGGGGGCCCCGGCCGGCGAGCCGCACGACCATGCCCTCGGACGGTCCCGCGGCGGACTGACCACAAAAATCCACCTCGCCGCCGACGGCCTCTGCCGCCCGCTGGCCTTCGTCGTCACACCCGGCCAGGCCGGCGACGCACCAGCGTTCACACAGGTCATGACCGCCATCCGAGTGGCCAGACCCACAGGCAGACCCACAACCCGGCCCACGGTCGTGCTGGCTGACAAGGCCTATTCGTCCCGCGCGATCCGCGAGCACCTGCGCAAGCGCAAGATCCGGGCGGTGATCCCGCAGCCCGCCGACCAGATCGCCAACCGCAAACGCCTTGGTAGCAAGGGCGGCAGGCCTCCGGCGTTCGACAAGACCGCCTACAAGCAGCGGAACACCGTCGAGCGGTGCATCAACAAGCTCAAGCAGTGGCGGGGCCTGGCCACCCGCTACGACAAGACCGCAACGGTCTACCGGGCGGCCCTGCACCTCGCGGCCATCCACATCTGGACCGCGAGGTGATCGCCAAGAAACGGCCTAGTGACTTGAGTCAGAGATTCATTGTTGGTCTGGCATGGGTCGTCCGGGTCCGAAGATTCCGCCGTTGTCGGTCACTGATGTCCAGCGGGCGGTGCTGGAAGGCTGGTTACGTCGCCGCACGACGGCCCAGGCTTGGCCCAGCGGTCGCGGATCGTGCTGGAGTGCGCTGAAGGCCACTCGATCATGGAGGTGTCACGCCGGCTGCGGATCGCGCCGGACACGGTCCGCGCCTGGCGGCGCCGTTTCATCGAGCGGGGCCTGGACGGCTTGTGCGACGACCCGCGGCCTGGTGTCCCTCGGAAGATCACCGATGCCGACGTCGAGCGGGTCATCGTCAAGACGTTCGAGGAGACACCGAGTGGAGCGGGCCCTGGACGTCGCGGAGCAGCCGGCACCCGGCTGTGCTCCCTGTGCGGTGCAGCGCAGGAGCTGGACCCCGGCTTCGATCACATCGACGGCGGCTGATCTCGCAGGGAGTAATCGTCAAGACCTGTGGATCGGCAGTTGCCCGGGCCAGGACCCAACACCCCTGATTGAGGCGATTACGGATGATTCCCGTAATCGTGTTTGTCGACGCAGCCGTCGGGCCAGTTGAACTGCCATCGTCCGACAGGTCGCCCCTTGGCAAGCGTGCCCTCGATCACCCCGCCGTCTCGGAGGTGCTCTTGCCAGCTGCCTTCCCAGGGCCGGACCACATAGTGGGTGCCGCCCTCACGCCCGATCAACATGGCCAGGCCGATTTGCGGCATAGGCCAGAAGGCCGCTTCGCCTTCGTCCTCGATACCCAGCGGAAATTCCTGTTCGAGGTCGAGCAGCACGTTCATCAGACCGTTCTCCCCATGGGGATAGCCCTCAGGACAGCACACGGCCGCACCGGTCAGGCGACGCGTAAGGAGGGCATCGAGCAGCTCGGTCATCCACTCGGGAGCCGGTCCGTCAGGAAAGTGGTCGCGGACATGGACATCCACCCTGGCACGCAGCGTGTCATCGAGGGCGTCGGCAAGCTCTAAGCGGTGCAGCAATGCGGCAAGACGCCCTGTGAGGTCTGATAAATCGTCCACAGGCCCTAGTCTGTCAGGCTGTGCCGTGCCGTACGTGGGTTCGTTCAAGCGGCCACCGCCTCGGGACGCTCGACGAGGTGGCCGCGTTCGAAGCGGGCTTTGGCCCGGACGAGGGCGACGAGGTGGGGTGCGGTGACCGCCCGCCAGCGGGCCTGGGCGGACTCCACGAGCTTGAAGACCATCGCGAGGGCGGCGGTGGGGCTGCCGGCGCCGCGGGTGACCTTGGTCCGGAGCTTTACGGTGGAGAAGGTGGACTCGATGGGGTTCGTGGTCCGCAGGTGGATCCAGTGCTCGGCCGAGAAGTCGTAGAACGCCAGCAGCTCGTCGACCTCACCGGTGATCTTCGCCGTGGCCTTGGGCCACTTCGCCCCGTACGCCCTCTCGAAGACGGTGAATGCCTTCTCGGCGTGGTCGCGGTCTTCGGCGTTGTAGATCTCCTGGAGTGCCTTCTTCGCGCCGGGCTGCGCGGACTTCGGCAGCGCGTTCATCACGTTGCGGGTCTTGTGAACCCAGCACCTTTGATGGCGGGCGGCGGGGAACACCTCCGCCAGGGCCCGCCACAGACCCATCGCTCCGTCGCCGACGACGAGCACCGGGTCACGCATGCCGCGCCGGCGGCAGTCGCGCAGCACATCGGCCCAGGACTCGGTGGACTCCCGTAAGCCCTCGGCGATCGCAATCAGCTCCTTGGTGCCGTCCACGCGGACACCCATGAGGACCAGCAGGCAGGAGTGTGTCTGGCACAGGCGGATCCTGGGGTGGATGCCGTCGGCCCACACGTAGACGTAGTCGGATCCGGCCAGGTCACGGCGCTGGAAGGCGGCGTGCTCAGCGGTCCATTGCTTCGTCAGCCGGGTCACCGTCGCCGGCGACAGACCGGCCGTGCCACCCAGGAACTGCTCGAGGGCGGGCACGAAGTCGCCCGATGACAGGCCGTGGAGGTAGAGCAGCGGCAGAACCTCGCTGACCTTCGGGGACTTCCGGCACCACGGCGCCAGGATCTTCGAGGAGAACCGCTCCCGCTTCCCGGTCTCGGCGTCGACTCGCTTGTCGTTCACGCGCGGCGCGGCGACCTCGACCGGTCCCGCGGCCGTGGTCACCGACCGGGGCCGGTGACGGCCGTTGCGGACCACCAGCCTCCGGCCCCGCCCGTCGCGCTGGCCGGCGAGCTCGGCTATGTACTGCTCAACCTCGGCCTCCAGGGCCGCGGCGAGCATCCGCCGGGCACCCTCCCGGACGATCTCGTCGATCAGAGAGGTACCGCTCTCGGTGGTGCCGTCTTCGTTGACTACGCTGAGCACGGGCGTGCCTTCCCGACCCGCGCTCGAACGCGGGCCTACTCGGTGACCATCAGTCGATCACCTGGGAAGGTACGCCCTCCGCATCTCACGAGGCACCCCGTCCCGGGCCGATCCACAAGTTCCGAGCACTGCTCTCTCGCAGGTGATGGCGCCTGGGTGGGCGCTGTCGATGAGGCAGGGCCGTCCCCCTCAGATCACCTCAGGCATTCGTTCCTTGACACCCGTGCTTCCCTTCTTCTGGATAGGCAGTTCCGCTTCGTCGACGTCGTGGAACGTGAACTTGAGGCATGAGATACCAGCGCCTCGTGCATGCGCGTTCCATGCCTTGACCATTACGCCGTACATGGCCACTCGGTCTTTGAAGGCCCGCATGCCGGACCTGTGCTCCATGCCACGGCGGCGGAGTGACAGTAGGGGCGAGGTGCTCGTCAACTCTGCGCCGGTCTTCATGCCCTCCACGAACGCGCCAAGCTTCTCCGGGTAGCTTCCTCGTGCTGCTTGGGCCAGTACTGCGACCAGGGGCGCCGGGGGAAGCCGGCACGCACGGAAGATTCGGTCTGCCGCTTGGGCGTAGTCCTCTACCTCGGGCCAGTCAGACAGCATGTCGAGGCACGGCTTCACGTCCATCGCGAACTGGAAGCCCTCGGGGACCTGCCCATCGTTGTCTCGGCACGCTTCGGCGAAGCGGATCATGCCCAGGGCCCCGTGAATGCTGTTTGAGTGCTTTACCCGGAGGAACTGCGTGGGGCGCCTTGCCAGACCGGTGTCTACGACGCCGAATGTCTCAGGGTCCGCGCCGATAATCACCCACATCTGGACAGAAACTCCGGACTGGACAACGGCGGCCAGCCTATGCTGCCCGTCGATCAGTCGGCCAAGAGCGTCGAAAGCGATGGGCTGGTGAGTGAGCAAGTACTCACCAGCCAGCATGCTCGCGGCCAAGCTAGTTACCGCCCGCTGAGACATCCGGCGATTCTCTGGACGGTTGAACTGCAGCCAGGATGCGGCGATCTGGGGCGATACGAGGTACACGCCGCTTGCTTGCGGGACGAGAGGCGAGGGCAGGGGGAGCTGACCGGACAACTGCCCCTGGGCGAGAAGTGCGCTACTCATAGCGATGAAGACTAGAGGGTTTAATTACTCTGCGTCAACTTTTTGCCGGTCATCCTCTACAGATAGTGAGAATTGCGGACCTGTGGTCCAGGATCCGCCGGTGGCGGGCACCCGGGTGTGACTCAACGTTCTACCTGGCGCGTTGGCGAGTGCTTGACACCTGTGCCGAACGGGTCGCCGGGTGAGCCACGGCGCGGACGCGGTGCCGGTACGGTGCCCCGCAGGAGGCGAGACAGCCATCCTGGCATCGTTGTCCGTCCCACCCCGACGCGCCCGCGCCGCCGACAAGTCAGCCCCCGGGGACCTACCAGCACAGGGCGGGTGGAGGAAGCCTTATTCATTGCCTCGCAAATCGCGAAGCTGAGAAAACATCAGGTGACCGGGCGGCACGATCGCGTCGACGTCGGCGCGGTGTCCTGCAGCCTTCTACCCTTCCCGGCCGACCTGCTCGTACCGGAGCAGATCACATCCGGTCTAGGGCCTGTTGCGAAAGTGGATCTTGTTCGTTGATGATCACCTGTCGTGGGACGTGGAGATCTGACGAACGGCCAGTGGGCCCGGCTTGAGCCGTTGCTGCCGACGGGCATCAAGCCGGGCCGTCCGCAGGTATGGACACGGCGGCAGCTGATAGACGGCATACGGTGGCGGACCCGAACCGGCGCTCCCTGGCGGGACGTGCCCGAACGCTATGGGCCGTGGGACCGGGTCTATGACCTGTTCCGGCGCTGGCAGCGGGACGGCACGTGGGCCCGGATCCTCACGCGGCTCCAGGCCGAGGCTGATGCGAAGGGCCTGATCACCTGGGACGTGAATGTCGACTCCACCGTCTGCCGGGCCCATCAGCACGCCGCCGGGGCGGCAGAAAGGGGGACCTCCAGAAGGAGCCGCCCGGCGGAGTGTTCGTCGAGCCGGCCGACCACGGTCTCGGACGCTCCCGTGGCGGACTGACCAGCAAGATCCACCTCGCGGTCGAGCAGGGGCAGAAGCCTCTGTCGGTGGTGATCACGGCTGGGCAGCGGGGTGATTCCCCGCAGTTCGAGCCGGTCCTGGAGGCGATCCGGGTGCCCCGGCTCGGGCTCGGCAGGCCGCGCAAGCGGCCAGACCGGGTCCGGGCAGACAAGGCCTACGACTCCCGCAGCAACCGCTCCTACCTGCGCAGACGCGGAATCAAAGCCACCATCCCGGTTCCGGCGGACCGGGTCCGCAATCGCCTCAAGCGCGGATCGCGCGGCGGGCGCCCGCCAAAGTTCGACAAGGACGACTACAAGCAGCGGCACGCGGTCGAGTGCGGGATCAACCGGCTCAAGCGCCACCGGGCCGTCGCCACCCGGTACGACAAACTCGCCGTCCGTTACGAAGCGACAGTGCTGATCGCAGCCATCAACGAATGGCTGTGACCAGCACTTTCACAACAGGCCCTAGTTGCCCGGAGCCTCGCCGAAGGGCGGAGGCTCGGCGACAGCGTCAGCTGCCGGAATCACCTCGACCCTGACCAGCGTCCTACAGCCGTCGGTCACGTGTCCCGCACCTTCCTCCCAGCGAACCTCCGACGCATGGGCGAAGCTGCCGGTGCTGGTGAGGAACATCGGCTCCAGCATGGTCGCGGTGTCTCCATCTCTGCCCATCGCCTCGACCAGAGCCCAGGCGATCAGCTGGGTGACCTTGGGCGAGGCATACGAGACCTCGCCAGTTGAGGAGTTGACGGCCTTGGTTTGGATCCCGACGAAATATCCGGCGGGTGCGGGAATAAGAGAAAATCTCCGTCCACTGCAGGTCAGAGGGGGTGCGTAACACCTGTTCCCAGGGGACGCGACCCTTACACGAATTCGGGGGCTGCGCGGACCGGGAAACCGGACCGGCGGGACGCGAACTTCGAGCGGCGGAATCTGCATCAGCCGGTCTCGTTGAACGAGGCGTTCAAGGCGTGTGGCTACCGGCTGACGGGCGGGGTCGCGGAGCTATTGTGGAAAGCCGGGTGAGGCGACGTTCGGCAAGATGTGCCGCTGCAACAACTTGCACGTCTGTCCGTGGTGCATGAGCCGGATTCTGGCGGTGCGGGGCTCGAACGTGCAGCTTGCCGCCGATGGCCTGGCGGATGCCGGGTACGGGCTGCACCTGGGCACCAACACGCTGAGGCACTTCGAGCGGATGGCGTTCGGCACGATCCGCAAGGGGATGCGCTTCGGCCTGGTCATGACGGCTGGGCTGGCGCGTATGGTTCGGCTGGCCGCCGCTGGCGCAGGCTGCGGGATGAGTTCGGGAATCGTCGGTTACGAGCGGGCTTTCGAGGACACCTTCGGCTGGGGTTCCGGTTTCCACCTGCACTGGCACGCGATGTGGGTCACCGAGACCACCTTCGACGCGGACACCCAGGAGCGGTTCCGCGACGCGCTGGCCCTCGCGTGGGCGGAGGCCGTGGAAGCCGCGGGCGGCTACACCGTCAGCCAGACCTGCGACCGGCCTGGCTGCTATTGCCAGGGCAAGGGCCACGGCTTCGACCTGCGCCCGCTGAACCAGGACGAGGAGGGCAAGGCGGCCCGCTACCTGTATAAGGACGGCGACAAGGCCAAGGGCGGCACGGCGAAGATCGGGCTGGAGCTGACCGGCCAGAGCTTCAAGGATGGCCAGCAGTTCGGCAGCATGGGAAGGTCCGCAAGCACTACCGGTCCCAGAACCTCAACCGGCTCATCAAGGCCCTCGGCATTCAGCAGGACACCCGGACCGAGGAACAGATCACCAACGCCACCGAGAGCCTGGTCGCCATCGCGGTCATCCCCGCCTGCGTCTGGTACCAGCACATCGCACGGCGCCCCGGCCGCCGCCTCGACCTCATCAAGGTCGCCGAGGCCTACGGCCTGCCGGGCGTCCGGCGCTTGATCGAGTCCTGGGGCCTGGTCTGGGGCAAGGACATCCTCGACCCGCCCACCCCGGAAGTGCCGGCCGCGCCGGGCGACCTCGACGCCGACCAGCTTGGGTTCGAGGTCATGTCGGCGGAGGAGGAGAAGTTCCGCGCGGCCCGCCGTGCGGCGAACGCGGCCCGCGCCGAGGAGCTAACCGCCGCCCCGCACCGCGTCCGCCACCCCAAGGAGGAGGCCTGCCCGAAGGTCAGCCTGCACAAGCCGCTGCGAGCCAAGCCCGTTGACCGTCCGGCCGTCACTCCCCCGCCCGGCGACGCGTCGCCCGCCTGCCGCCGATGCGGAGGCAAACTCGCCGCGCCGCTCCAGCCGTACGGCCAGCACGTGGGCGACTGCCTAGTCAAGAATCCGTCGCTCGACGAGAGCCCTGCCGCGTAGCCGAGCAAGCTATCGCTCGAGACACTTTTCGCCCCCGCCTCCCGTAAGGCCAGCGGGGGCGAAGTGCGTCTCGGGCACCAGACCGAAGGCGGTCGGGTCGGTGGTCCGGGCCCTGTTCTCGTATAGCTACCGCCAGGTGGCGTGTAGCGCTGAGTGACTACTCGGGGCTGCGTCGCGCTGCCGGAGGGCTGCGAAGTCGGCGTGGGCCGCCTCTACGGCTTCCGGGTATGTCTGGGTCTTCTCGTGTTCGGCGAGCGCCCGGTAGATGCTGGAGAGGCTGGGGCTGTGCCCTTTGCGGCGTCCGGTGGGGATGAGCAGGTCGGGCTGGATCTGCTCGACGGTCTCGCCGTTCGCGCGGCGGCGGAGCACGGTGTGGAGCATGTCGTCGGTGATGACCGGGGGCCGGCCGCCGTGGTTGCCCTTGCGGGCCGCGGCGTCCAGTCCTTCGAGGGTGGACTCACGGATGTTCTCCGGCCGGTTCACGAAGGTGCCCCGGCTTCGAGCGCCACCCCTGCCCGCGCTGTCACGCATCGTCAGGGTCCCCCTGCCGCTCGCGCTCCGGCGCGGTTGCCGGTGTGCGTCCGGATCGTGTCGCTGACACGACGTCATAAACATGCGCCGATCTGGCCGGCAAGGTGCAGAAGCTGTGATAAAAATGGAGGTACTTGGCCATTGCGCACCAGTACACTCTCACCGCGCCCACATTCCGGGGGTGAGTAGCCTGGTCTGCGGGCCGCGTGCCACTGCCACGGGCTTGCCCTGAGAGGAAGGGCAAGGGGCTGAGGGTGAGTGCGATCGTGCAGCAGATGCCGGATGAGAACGGCATCCGGATCATCTTGTGCCACGGCGAATTCGACGCGCACACCAGCCCGCTGCTCGGCAGGGAACTGCGCGGAGCCGCACGTGAGCGTGTGGACAGGGTGATTCTGGACGTGAGTCAGGTTTCCTTCGTGGACTCTGCGTTTCTCAGCGTTCTGATCGCCGGGCACCGAGCGCTCACCCTCATCCTGGCCGGTCCGCTCCCGCACCGTTTCGCCAGTCTTTACTGTCACACGGCTCGACACCCACCTCCACATCGCCCCCACCCTGACCGCAGCAGCCGAGCATCCCTGACAGGGGGAAAACCTCAGCCCGTCCGGCTGAAGGCTGAGGGTGATCCATTCCAGGACCGCAGTCAGACAGAAAGACTTCTGTGTGTCTGGCTCGGTGTGGGTAACTGGTCGGGTGCTTGCGCGTTAAGCGGGATTATGACCACGACGGTGCGGCTCACTCCGGTTATCGGCGGGCAGCGGGATCCTGGAGAATCGGTTCCCTGTACCGGCCTGGAGCCGGTCTATGCTGCTCTGGTCCGGGAGTGGCTGGCTGCTGGACGGTTCGTCCCGGGCCGGGACGACGAGGAATGGGCATTTTCATGCGCTGCTGTCCCTGACCCGCCAGACGTGGTGCCCCGTCCCGAGCCGGGCACCACCCCCGGGGGAGTGCGCCCCGCATACTGGCGTGGCGCACTCCCCTCCTGCCGGATCGAGG
The DNA here is from genome assembly GCF_057371075.1 of Streptomyces sp. WAC03905. Taxonomy (NCBI): domain Bacteria; kingdom Bacillati; phylum Actinomycetota; class Actinomycetes; order Kitasatosporales; family Streptomycetaceae; genus Streptomyces; species Streptomyces sp. WAC03905. The sequence continues at coordinate 260,277 of NZ_JBXYDZ010000002.1, read as the reverse complement.
CCACCTGGCCGGGAACGCCATGGGTCCCCGGGCCTGTCCTGCGGAATGGCGCCGCGACTGCGGCACGAGGAAGAGGGAATTGAGTGATGGCGACAGGCACGGTGAAGTGGTTCAACGCGGAAAAGGGATTCGGGTTCATCACCCAGGATGATGGCGGACCGGACCTGTTTGTCCACTACTCCGCCATCCAGAGCAGCGGCTACAAGGAACTCAAGGAAGCCGACAAGGTCGAATACCAGGTCGCCCAGGGGTCCAAGGGGCTCCAGGCAGACCAGGTCCACCGCCGGTAGCACCTCTGACGCGCTGTCCCGCCGGCTCCGGAGGCAAGGCCTGCCTGACGGTTCGGTGACACCTCTGTGGTGAATGCGGTGTTGGCAATGATGCGCGCAACAGTCGAAGGAGAGCTGGTGGGGTCTGTGGCGGTGCAGGGTGGCGGGGGCGGGTGGTCGGTCGGCCGCTATCGGTCGTCCGACCATGGTGCGGTGCGGGCGCTGATCGAGGCGGACCGGCTGCCAGGCCTGGCACAGGCCCCGCCGCCCGGATCAGCGGACACTTTTGTCCTCAGCGCGGCGGGCGAGGTGGCGGGCGCGGTGTGCTGCGGAGTGCGGCCCGGTGACGGGGCCGGGATGATCTGGTGGCTGCACGGCTATGAAGACTTCGACGTGCTCACCGCCCTGCTGTCGGTGGCCCGCAGCCACCTCGGAGCCCGCTGCACCCTCTACGCCTTCGCCCCGCCCCCCGGCGCGGACGGACGCCACCTGCCCGGCCTGCCAGGAAAACACCGCCTCGTCACAGTCCGCGCCCTGGCAGTGGCCGGATTCACCCCCGCCGCTACCCGCCTCTACTTCCATCGCTCCCTCACCGGCACAGAACACCCGCCGGCATATCCGCTGGCGGAGGTCACCCCGGTCGCCGACCCGCCGGGCCGGCAGCTGATCCTGACCGACACCCACGGCAACAGCCTCGCCACCGCCATCCTCCACACCCCGCGCCCTCCCCGGACCGCCACACTGTGGCATCTGGCTGTCCACCCCGCCCACCAGGGCCAGGGCGTCGGTACCCGCCTCCTGGCCCAGTGCCTCACCGAAGCCGCCATCAGCGGCGCCACCAACCTGACCGCCCACACCGACCAGGACGACCTCCCCTACATCCGCCTCCTCACCTCCGCCGGCTTCACCCCCACCGACAACCTCACCATCTACCGCCGCCACCCCGACCGGACCCGGGCACGGCCATTCACCAGCAGCCAACCCCGCACGTGAAGACCAACCGCACACCCGTAAACCCCGATCACATGATCCTTGACCGAGAAGGGCCCCTCCGGGGGTCCTTCGTCACGCGGGGGCCCCTATGGGTTTGGTCAAGCTGATGGGGCGGGTTGGGGTTCGTAGAAGGTGCCGTCGCGGAGCATCGCGAAGAGCACGTCGGCCCGTCGTCTCGCGAGGCAGAGGAGGGCTTGTGTGTGGTGCTTGCCCTGGCTGATCTTCTTGTCGTAGTAGGCCCGGGAGACCGGGTCGGCCAGGGCGGCGAACGCGGAGAGGAAGAAGGCCCGTTTGAGCTGCTTGTTTCCGCGGCGGGAGGGTTGTTCGCCCTGGATGGACGAGCCCGAGCTGCGGGTCGTCGGGGCGAGGCCGGCGTAGGCGGCGAGGTGGGCGGCGAACGGGAAGCTGGATCCGTCGCCGACGTCGATGAGGATGCGGGCTCCGGTCCTGACGCCGATCCCCGGCATGGACGTCAGGACCTTGGAAAGAGGGTGTGCCTCCAGCAGTTCCTCGATTCGAGTGGCGAGGAGTTTACGCTGGTCAAGCACTGCCTGGAGCGAGTTGGCGAGGCTCGGAACGATCAATGCGGCCGCGTCCGTGCCCGGGACGACGACGGTCTGTTCGTCCAGCGCGGTGAAGGCGTCCTCGACGAGACGCTCGGCCATCCGCGGCGCTTTGGGACGGATCAAGGTCACGAGCCGACGCCGTCCGGCCTTGCGTATCTGGGCGGGCGAGCCGAACTGGTCGAGGAGCCTGAGCACGGCCGGGTGCTGCACTCGCGGCCCCAGGACGCGTTCCAGCGACGGATGGATCTGCGTCAGCAGGCCTCGCAGCCGGTTGCTGATCCTTGTTGCCTCACCGGCCAGGTCGTCGTCGAAGCCAACGATCATCTCCAACTCTGCGATGGTCTCTTCCTCGAGGTCGACCGAGCGGAGTGTGTGCGGCATGACGCGGGCGGCGTCCGCGATGACGAACGCGTCGCGGGCGTCGGTCTTGGCCTCGCCCGGATAGAGATCGGCGATCCGCCGCATCGTCAGCCCTGGTAAGTAGGCGACCGGGCAGCCCATGTCTCTCGCGACGGCCAGCGGCAGGGCGCCGATGGAGGCCGGCTGGTCGACCACGACGAGCACGGTCCCGTGCTTGGCCTGCAGTTTCCCGAAGACCTCGCGGAGCTTGGGTTCGCTGTTGGGCAGGCGCTTATCGAAGGCCTTCTTCCCGGCCGGGGTGACGGCGGTGGCGTGGTGTTCGCCCTTGCCGACGTCCAGGCCGAGGAAGGCGCCGATGCCGCTGATGTCGATCACGTGCGTCCTCCGGTCGTCCTCTTCGCCCGGCCGTCCCACGGCACCGATCGCCACATCCATTACGAAGAGCCTCCCGACCTGCGGAAAGGCCGGTGGTCATGCCCCTAATCAGCGGTCTGTCGATGCCTCCGGAGCCGGTGACACCACCCCCCAAGACATGCGATCGACAGGGGGAGAAAGTCATGCCAACTCCGGAGGCCGGGCGCCCCATTGCGAGGCAACCAAAAAGACATCCGATGCAGTCATTGGTCAAGCCGCTGCGGCAAGGACGGGGGTCTGCGGGGGTGGGAAGGCGGCGGTTTCGTTATAGGGGATGTTGTTGATGAGGCAGTGGTGGAGGCAGCCGAGCAGGCGGTTGAAGAGGTTGCGTTGGGCGGCGGTGTGTCGTTCGCCGGCTTCGCGTCGCCGGTCGTAATGGGTTCTTGCGCCGGGTGAGGAGAGGGCGGAGAAGGCCCAGAGGTAGCCGGCTGCGGCGAGTCGCTGGTTCTTGACCCTGCGGGCCATGACGGAGAGGCTTCTGCCGGACGCCCGGGTCACCGGCGCGGCCCCGGCGAAGGCCTTGAGGCCCTTGGCGTCGGTGAATCGGGATCGGTCGTCTCCGATCTCGGCGAGCACCCGGGCGCCGGTGAGAGATCCGAGCCCTGGGAAGCTGGTGATGATCTCGGCGTCCGGGTGCGTATCAAAAGACTCCACCGCCGCGGCGGTGAGTTCCTCGACGCTCTCGCAGGTGGCCGCGAGCTGCCGCAGCAGCGCGAGGGTCCGCAGGCCCATGGCCTGTTCGACCTGGGGCAGGTGTCTCATCTGCGGGATCCTGAAGGCTTCGCGCAGACGGTCGGCTTCCTTGTCGATGCCTCGTTTGCGGCCGGCCTTCTTCACCAGGGACCGCAGCTGGGTGCGGGTGAGTCGGGCGGCTTGGGCCGGGGTCGTGGCCGCGGCCAGAACGGTCCGGGCGAGTGGCAGGCAGAGTCCTTCCCGGGCGTGCGCGAAGGCGGCGAGGAAGCCGGGGAAGTACTCCCGCAGATGGGAGCGGAGCTTGTTGGCGGCCTGGATGCGGTCCCAGACCGCGTCCTGCTGGGCGCGGGCGAGGACGGCGATGGCCTGGACGAGTTCGCTGTCGGCGGGCAGCGGCCGGTGGGCGGCCCTGTCGGTGCGCAGGATGTTCGCCAGGACCATGGCGTCGAGGTGGTCGGACTTCTTGCGGGCGACGGCGTGACGTTCTCGATAGCGGGCTGCTGCCATCGGGTTGATTGCGTAGACGGGCCGGCCGGTTGCCCGAAGGCAGGCGACCAGCAGTCCGTGGGAGGTCTCGATGGCCACCGGTATGGGTGTGTCCGCGGTGTCGCCGTGAGTGGTGAGCAGGTCGAGGAGTTGCTGCAGGCCCGTTGCGTCGTCGCCGATCCGGGCCCTGCCTAAAAGGGTCCCTTCGCGGTCGACCACCGCGATGTCGTGGTGGTCGCTGGCCCAGTCGATACCGCAGAACACTTTCACCGGGTCCGGGTCCTCTCGGTTGGGGTGTGTCGCTGCTGGTCGCAGCCGTGCGGGGCACGCGTCTCCCTAATGGAAGGGCTCGATGGCCCTGCATCCGATTAGCCGTTCGTGACCCCAGCGATCCGCAGGGCCCTCGGTCTGTGAGGGAGCTCGTCAGGCTCCTGGCTCTTTGAGAGGTGACCCCTGCGAACGGCTTGGACCACGAACTTCAACGTTCCGGTCGTCTGCCTCGGTTCCGTACGAACGCGGTGGCAGCGGACGGGACCGGGTGCCGGCTCTTGACCAAGGGATCGAGTCCCAGGGGTGTGTCACGACTATCCCGGTGCCGACCGCTGCCACCGCGAACGGGGAGTGAAGCCGGAGGCCGCGCTCTTTTTGAAGACCTCAAGGCCGGGTAACGGGTAGCGATCCGCCAGCTTCAATGCCCATTAGGTAATGGGGGGCGTCCGCAGGGCAGGCGGCAGTGGGCCCCTGCCGGTGGTGTGGGTCCCGGTACGGTGGATCCCACAGGATGCAGGGATGTCGAGGGGCAGCGGGTATGGCGGGCGAGACCATGGTCACGGTGGCGGGCAACCTGACGGCTGACCCGGAACTGAGGTTCACCGCTGCCGGTGTCCCCGTCGCGGGCTTCACCATCGCCTCCACACCACGGATATACGACCGCGACCGGGGCGGCTTCACCGACGGGGAACCGCTGTTCCTGTACTGCACCCTGTGGCGCCAGGCCGCGGAGAACGCCGCCGAAACCCTCACCGCCGGCATGCGCGTCATCGCCACCGGACGCCTCAAACAACGCACCTACGACGACAAAGAAGGACAGCGCCGCACCGTCGTAGAACTCGACGCGGAAGAAATCGCGCCGTCCCTCACCTACGCGAAAGCCACCGTCACCAAAACCTACCGGCCAGGCACCAACCCCACCACCGGCACGACCACAACGCCGCCCGCCCGGAAGACACCCAATCCGGCACCGGCCGAACAATATCCATTCTGACCGTGCGAGCTGCGCCCGGGCCGGGCGCAGCTCGCACAGCCTGGGGCTCGCCGGGGAAGGGGAGTTATGAGGTGCAGCCTCGGTCAGGACCCCTCGGGGGTGGTCCGCTCTCTCATCCGGGGCGGGCGTGACCCGGGCTGCCGGAACAACCAGCAGGGAGCCGGGCGGCCGGCCCGAGGGCCGACTACCCGGCTGTAGCTCTGTGCTGTCCTGCCGCACACGAGCAGGAGAGCGCAGAGCCGTAATGGGTGCCGGGCGTCAGCGGTTCTGCTGCTCGACGGTCGTCTTGAGGTCGTGCAGGAGTTCGGTGGTCTCCTGCTTCTTGCTCCAGTTCTCAGGGGCGGACTTGAGGTTGGTCTCGATCTTCTTGACCTTCTCCGCAGCGTCCTGCATACCGCGCGACATCTCCGGCACTCGTGTCACCTCTCGGAAACGGCGGACTGCCTGACTGCAACCCGCCACACAGAAGTTATATATCAGACAAATAGGGCGAAGGTCTGTGTGGTGACGGCCGTTGTGGTCGGGTGTCGGCCGGCGGTACGGGCCGTTCACTGGCCTCTGTTCACGCGGGCCCGTCTCCCGAGGACGGGGAACAGGCTCGTGGCGTGCTGGGCCCACTGGGTGAGGATTCGGGCCAGCCATGTGGCGCAGCGCAGGAGCAGTTTCGCGAGTGCGGTTTTTCTGGGTGGGGGTGGGGCGGGCCGGTGTGCGGCGTGTTGTTGTGAGGGGTGCCGGGCCGCGGCTGTGGTCTCACATGGCTGGGTGTCTGCGGTGTGGAGGGCGGTCTGGTCGAGTTCGGCGGTGAGGGCCTGGGTGTCGTGGTGGTGTTCGAGGGCGGTGAGGAGGAGGGTTGCGAGTTCGCGGTTGGGCCAGGCATCCACGGGGACGGGGCCCAAGAGGTAGCCCGTGATCCACAGTCGTCCCAGCACACTGGCCGACGTGGCGCGCAGAGTGGTGAAAAGGACCGGGTCTGCAGCAGTTCCGAAGCCGGCTGGTGTCAGGCGCAGGGAGTCCATCAGTTCCCATGCGTGGGCGAGGACGGTGTCGGCGTCCTCACCGCCGTCTGCCAAAGTGCAGCACACCTCGTCCAGCCAGAGGCTGGTCTGGGTGGCGGCGGCGTGGAGTTCCGCATGCACCTGCGACACCTCAGCCGGGCACCGCGCCAGCCGCCACCGGGCCGCTTGGAGTTCTCCGATGAGCGCGTCTATGTCACGCAGGGCTTCCAGGCGTGCCTCTCCGGCCCGGGCCTGTACCGCTTCACTGCCACCGCTGCCGTCGTCAAGATGGGGCATGGATCCATTCTGGGGCCCGCCAGGTCTTCCCGCAGCGTGGACCGGGCCCGCGCGGTGCGGGGGTGGTGGGGATGTGGGCGTGGCGTGGCATGCCATGCCGGGTGCCTGGGTGAAGCTGACCTTTTGTGCGGCAAGTGAGGAAAGGTGGGTCAACGGTGACGGTTATGAAGGCGGGTCAGGAAGCGGGCGTGACGGTGAGGGCCTACAGCCCGCAGGACCGGGAGCAGGTTCTCGAGCTGATGGATGCGGACCGGCTTCCGGGCCGGCCCTCGGTCACCTCCCGGATGCTGGACGACGCGCTGGCGGGAATCTGTCCCGACAGCGGAGAGCCGTGGGGGCTCGGAGGCTTGCGGACGGATGTGATGGCCTGCGCGGACGGCCGGATCGTAGGGGTAGTCTCCTTCGCCCTCCGCCCGGCCGACGGGGCAGGCGTGCTGCTGTGGCTGCACTGCCTGGAAGAAGACCAGGCCATCGCCGGGGCGCTGATCGACCACATGCTGGGCCACTGCGGCCAGCGGACCGTTTACGCCTTCGACATGGCGACCGCCGTCTCGTTCGCAGGCCTGCCGGTGGGCAGCCGTCGCGGTACGTGCAGGGCGCTGGAGAGGGCCGGGTTCACCAGGCAGGAAGGCTGGCGCTACCTCCACCACCGTCTCGACACGCTCCGTCCGCGCCCCTATGCGGTAGCGGATCTCACCGAGTCCGTGAGTCCGCCGGGATGGCGGGTGCGCCTGCTCGGGCGGGACGGGACCCGCATCGGTGAAGCCCTCGTCAGCCCGCCGGTCGCCGGCACCACGATCCTGGAATGGATGACACTCCAGCCCGGCCGCCACACCCTCGGACACATCCTCCTCGAGCAGTGCCTGGCCCACCTTGCCGACCGCACCGTCCGCGAAGTCGTCACCCTGCGCGAAACCCCACCCGACAGCGAAACCCAGCCCGACCCCGTACACCAGCTCACCCTCCAGGCCGGCTTCCGCGAAATCGACCAACTCCACCCCTACACCCGCCGTCCCTGACCACCGCCACCGCCCGGAATCACCGCCGGGTACTGGATGGGCCCTGCAACTCTCCCAGCAGCCCGGCTCGCCTTCGGGGTAGCGGGCCGCCCCCGCGTTGCCGGCTCAGCTCGCAGCGCCGGCCGACCCGCTTTGCGGACTGCGCGGGCCGGGCACCGTGACCGCGGCAGTGAGGTCCAGGTCGAGACGGCTGTTCATATCCAGTTCGAACCGGCCGTACGGGTTCACGTGGGTCCAGAACAGCGGCGACAGCCCCCGCCAGTCCGCCGCGGTGAGCTCGTCCGCCCACTTCGGGTCGGCCAGAACCTGCTGAATGAGCAATGTGTTGACATGCACGAGCCTGCTCTGCAAAAGGTGCAGGGCGAGCACGGAGACCTCCTGGCGCTCCTTGTCCGCACCCGTCAGGTCTCCGTCCTTGCCGTAGAACAGGTCGGAGTTCGCCGAGTTCCAGTTCTCCACCACCTGCAAGCCCTCGCCGATCTCCGGTGCGCATCTCCGGATCCGACAGGTAGTCGCAGATGAACGCCGTGCGCAGGTCGGGTGCTTGGGGCCACCCTTGGTGAAGCGGCGCAGGACCTGCTCGGCCTCGGCGGTGCCCAGGCGCAGCGCGGTGGTGTACTTCACGATCTGGTCGTACTGCTGGGCGATAAGGTCCCAGTCGATCGTGCGGGTGGAGAGGACCGGGGCCAGGTGGGGCCAGTTCTTGTCCTCGCCCGCGGCCGGCCGGTACAGCCTCGCCCGGCCGATGTTCTTCAGCCTCGGTGTCAGCTTGAAGTCCGGCATGTGCGCGAAGGCGAACCCGACGATGGAGGCGCCATGGGTGTCGGTGTACTGCCGGTCGACCTCCATGTCGGTGCAGTGCCGCAGCACGCCCTCGATCATCCAGGCGACCTCGGAGGCCGAACAGGACTTGAGCTGGGAGTAGATACAGACCGATTTGCGCTCCACGTGCCAGTAGATCATCACTCCGGGGCCGCGGTAGCGCTGGTGTCACTCGGTCATCAGGTTCGAGGACCAGGCGCCGAACTTGCGGCTGTCGGAGGCGCACGCCGTCCCGGTGCCCCACCACATCTCATCGCGGGCCGCGAAGGTGGCGTTGACCAGCTTCACCAGGGCCGCGCGCATGTTGGCCCGGTTCACGAACAGGTGCCTCACCCGGCGCAGCGTCGCTTCCGACTCGCCGTGCTTGCCCGTCACCGCGACACGCTTGATCCCCATGTTCGTGCTCAGTCCGAACAGGACCAGAAGCAGCCGTCTCCGCAGGACCTCCCGGGACAGGTTCTCGCGGGTGGCCACCGTGGTTAACTCGGCGATGAAGTCGGTGTTGAACTCGGCATATTGCAATATGTCCAGCAGGTCGATGGTTCCCCAGCGCCGTTCGATCTCGGCCTTCAGCGCGACCAGGTTCTCCGGTTCCTCCTGCTTGGCCCGCGGCGAGACCTTGATCCACGGCTCGCCGTTCTTCTTCACGATGGCCACCCCGCCGGTGGTGCCGTCCTTCAGCGCCTGCTCGAACCGGTCGAGCGCGTCGCGGTGCTTCTTCTTCAGGGCCTCGATGAATTTCGCCGGTTCCTGGGGCTTTGGGATCGCGTCGTAGTGGACGTCCCGGTTGTCCTCGAAGTCCTGCGGGAGGTCGTCCTCCGGGTTGCGCCAGTGGTTCGCGCCCACCACCCAGATCTCCCGGTGCCGGAACGCTTCACGCAGGCTGACCAGCACGCACAGCTCGTAGGGGATTCGCTCGACGCGGCCGCGCTCGTCCACCACCGCGGCCCGCCACTGATCGGGCACAACACCCTCCAGCGGCACGGCCTCCGCCGCTTCGAAGAACGCGCCCTCCTTGGCGATGGGCTGGTCCAGGTACCGCTGGAGCAGGTCGATGGCGTCCATCACCGGCCGATAGGCGGTGTTGTTGCACTTGAGCGTCAACGCCTTCAGCAGCGGGGTGAGCATCCGCCGCCAGTGCGCCGAGTATGCCGAGCGCAGCACGGTACGCACATGTGCCTTCTACTTGGCCTGGTTCGCAGCGGCCTCCGCGGCGAGGGCCTGGAGCGTCTTCTCCCCGCCGACGACGGGGTAGATCACCTTGCGGACCGTGCCCGACGGCTCGGACAGGGCCGCCTCGGCGACCCGCAGCATCATCGCCTCCTTCCCCCGCACCTTCTTCAGCTCACCCGTCAGCTCCTTGTCGACCTTCTTCTCAGCCCGGGTGTTGATCTTCAGTACCAGCTGGATGAACAGCTCCACCAGCGAGTCCGTGATCTCCGCGTGCCGCACATGGCACAGCGCGGCCAGCAGCGTCAGACGCATTGGCGGCTTCATCCGCTCCAGGTTCGCCGGGTACTCCTTCGCCGCCCGCGCCCGCCAAGCCTCCACCAGCTTCTCCGACACATCCGCGAACAGGTCCGCCGGCAACTCCAATTTCCGCACCCGCTGGAGCTTGTCCACCTCTGCGAACAAGCTCTCCAGCCCCGGCGCCCCCGGATCCGCCTTCAGCTCGGCGAAGAACGACCGCCCGCCCCCGGCCACCGCCTGACCCCGAGCCGCCTCGTCACCGTCCTCGCTGCCCGCGACCAGGTTCTCCAGCCGCGAGCGGGTCGCGCAGAACCGCGTATCGAAGTCCCTGACCGCCTTGCCCACCAGGCGCCGCACCTTGGCCGGGGCCGGCGGCTCGACGAAGTCGTTGCGGCAGCGGGCCACGATGGCCTCTGCCAACCGGTCACGCGACAGTTCCACCCCGCACAGCTCGGCCGCCAGCCACTCGGCCAGCCGCTCCTGGTCCTCCTCCGTGCCCGCCCGGAACCCGAACTCTTTATGGACCCGTGCACTCCTTGCTCCGAATCAGATGATCACCACATAGTGGTGACCTACCAGTGGGAGCGAAGCGGGTAGATCAAATCCGTTGCTAAATGGTAACTCAGCGTTACTCGCCACCTGGCGGCAGCTACACGAGAACAGGGCCGTCCGGGGTTCCCCATCAGGGGAACCCCCTTTGCACTTCGGGTGGAATCGTGGACGCCGACACCTTGGCTGCCGGGGAAAGCCAGACCCGAGCGCCCGCCGGCCGTGCAGTGTTTGCATGGCCGGTCGAAACCGTTCTGCCACAGAGCTCTAGCGTTGACGGATGACTAACGACATCACACTCTCGCCCGCCGATGACGACGGGTTCGACACCGAGGCGATTGAGAAGTGGCTTGCTTATCGAAACGACGTAATGCTCGACCCAGTTGGTACAGATACATATATTCTGTGCCGTTTTCCGGAGGCGAAGAAGGTCCTCCGCGACCGTCGGATCGCCGATCCTTCTCGGTTTCCCTACGCAGTCCTGGTGATCATTGGCGAGCAGGAGGTGCGAGTCATTCAGGAGTACGGGGGCAGTGAGGCCCGCGATTTTGTGTGTTGGATGATCGAGCGTTTCTGCTGCCGGATCGTCGATGACTACGGCACCAACTGGGCTAAGCGCATTGCAGAAGATGGCATTGGTGCCCTCTATCCAAGATGACCGCATATGCCCGAGTAGTGCCATGTGTCTGATTGCTGAAGCGATGTCTTCGGACGGGCCGTTGGGCCGTGATGCAAGGGCGTGGGGATTTTCTGTCTGTCTGATCTTTGGACTGGCCTCGTGTTCTCCGTAGTTGGGGTCTCTGGGCGGGGCAGCATGCTGTTGTTACTGGTGAGCGGCCATAACTGTGTGGGTGACGGGAGGAGTTCAAGGTGGCGCGGAGGCTTGGGCGGGATGAGGCGCTTGGCGAGCGGGAACGGGCGGTGAGCGCGTGGGCCAGACGGTTGAATACGCGGGTTTTGCACTGCCGTGAGCTGCAGCATTCCTGGCAGCCGGCCCATGCCCAGCTGTGTATGGATGGGGGCTGGGAGCGGGTGCTGGTCTGCACGCGCTGCAGCAGCCGGAAGCGGCAGATACTGGACTCGGTCGGCCGTCTGGTGGGCTCGCCACGCTACGAGTACGCCGAGGGCTACCTGCCTGACCGTGAGGACACTTTGGGCAGGCTCGACTCCGATGACCGGGCTGTCCTTCGCCTGCGGTCATCCAGCGCCAGGGAACCCACGTGTCCGCCGCTCACCTGCCTGATTACAGGCTTTATTGTGTTTTTGCCTCTTCATTGCCAGATGGGCCGCGAGTTGAACTCTTCCCTTCCGGCGCGCGGCCCTTCTGCATGTGCGGGTGACCTGAGCGGCATCGGCCGGATGTCGTCTGGTGGTCGCCGGTTACGCTCCCGGTCATGACGTACGACATCCCGAGGAACAGCCGCGGTGAGCGAATCTGCCAGCAGTGCCACGACCCCGAGAAGCTGCTGCGGCGGACTGCTCCCGGGCCTGCACCCAGCGGGCGTATGAGGCGCGCAAGACCCGGAAGGCAGTCCTGGCGGCGGTGGCCGACGCGGAACGCCGCGCCGCTGCGGCAGCCGCAAAATCAGTGACATTGCCTGAAGAACCGCAGGCCGGTCCTGCAAAATCACGTGAGATTGCCGAGCCTCCCCAGGCGGCTGAAGGAGGGGATTTCCTACTCGCTCCGCTTGCCCCAGTCCCGGCCGACTCGGTGCTGCCGGACGCGTGGCGGGCACCGGCCCCGCGCCGGAAGCTCAGTCGGAACCGGTCGGGGATGTAGGGCGGGCGATGCCGCTGTTGTGGGACGAGCCCGACCGGGGGGGCGGGCCTTGATGTGCCGGGATCCCTATAGCTCTGGGTGATCGTCCGGCCGGAAGTTCGTGATCGTCCGGCCGGAAGTTCCGGTGGTGCTCTCGTGCGTGCGCGCATAATGCACGCGAGGCCTGGAACCCGCTGGAATTCCGGACCGGAATTCCAACGGGCGCGCACGGTCTGTCACCGGGGTCACCGCCCGCGGCGGGCACTGAGAGGCGCGCCCGCTGGCCAGGGGCGGCCGGACGCCCGGCCACGACGAGACCCGGGCGAGCGGAGCGATCGCACCGGCCCGCGCCACCTGGCGGGAGCAGCTGCTCCCCGCCAGCCCCTTCCCGGGCCTCAGGGGCGCCTCACGCGCCGTTCGGGTCGACGACGGGGGAACGGGGGCCCGCTACCGTTCCGGGCCGCCTGACGGCCGCTCAGCGCCCCCGACTCCACCCCTCTAGGTGTATTGATCACGAGCGTTGTTGACACGCGGCAGGTCTTGAACATGGCGAAGACCTCCGGTGTGGTGGGAGCTGTCTAGGAACTCACCGCACGGAGGTCTTCGTGTCCCACCGTAATGCCCGGTTGACCGTCTTCGGTAGGCGGCTACTGGTCGAACGGGTCGTCTCCGGCCGTCCCGTCGCCCACGTCGCTGCCGAGATGGGCATCTCACGGGCCACTGCCCATAAGTGGATACGCCGGTGGAGGACCGAGGGCGAGGCGGGCCTTCACGACCGGTCCAGCCGGCCCCGCACTACGCCGCACCGGACGCCGGCCGACATCGAGGCGAGGGTCTGTGAACTGCGTCGGGCACGCAAACTGGGCCCCGCAAGGATCGGCCCGGTCCTGGGATTGCCGGCCTCGACCGTCCACCGGATCCTGACCCGGCACGGTCTCAGCCGGCTGGCCTGGTTCGACCGTCCCACCGGCACAGTGATCCGCCGCTACGAACGCGAGCGGCCCGGCGAACTCGTCCACGTGGACGTGAAGAAACTCGGCCGGATCCCCGAGGGCGGCGGCCACCGTGCCCTGGGCCGCGAGGCCGGCCGCAGAACCAAGTCCGGCGTGGGCTTCGACTACGTCCACTCCGCCATCGACGACCACACCCGACTCGCCTACAGCGAGATCCACGACGACGAGAAGGCCGCGACCTGCGCGGGCTTCCTCACCCGCGCGGCCGCGTTCTTCCACAGTCAGGGCATCACCCGCATCGAACGGGTCCTGACGGACAATGCCTGGGCCTACCGCAAGGGCCTGGCCTGGAAGGCCGTGCTTGCCGACCTCGGCGCGGCCGGCAAGCTCACCCGCGCCTACCGGCCACAGACCAACTGCGAGGATCTGACGGCGTTCTTCCGGCCGGTCTGACCCACAGACCAACCGGCCATTCGTGCCTTGTTGCCGATGTGTCGCCCGGCCGGGAGAACGTGTGCGGCTGCACCGGCGGACCGCCGGATGTGACCTGATAAGAGCCTGGCTCACGCGCCTCATCGCAGTTGTGTCCCCAGTGCTCCATCGGTGCGGCTCCATCCACATGGACCGCCAGGAGGACAGGTGCCCAGCAGCTCCACCACGAGCGTGACCCTCGGAGTCGACACCCACGCAGACATCCATGTCGCGGCCGCCCTCGACCAGCTCGGCCGGCGACTGGGCACGCTCACCGTTCCCTCGACACCACAGGGCTACGCCTCCCTCGAGTCCTGGGCGGCAAGCATGGGCACCATCGAACAGATCGGTCTGGAGGGCACCGGTTGTTACGGCGCCGGCCTGTCCAGGTGGATGCGGCAGCGGGGTCATCGAGTCGTCGAGGTCAACCGACCTGACCGCCAGACACGACGGCGCCGCGGGAAGTCTGACGCAGTCGACGCCGAGGCCGCGGCACGAGCGGTGCAGGCCGGCGTCGCTACGGCCATACCGAAGACCGGCGATGGTGCCGTCGAGATGATCCGCACCCTCAGGGTCGCCCGCCGCAGCGCGATGAAGGCCCGCACCCAAGCCGTCAACCAGCTCAGATCCCTGATCGTGACGGCTCCCGACACTCTTCGCGAGCGCATCCGCGGCCTCCACCGGTCGGAGCTGATCCGCACCGTCACTCGCTGGCGGACGGGAGCTGAACCGGACACGCTGACCGCAGTCACCAAGCTGGCGATGAGGTCCATCGCCCTCCGGTATCAACAGCTCAGTGACGAGATCGCAGGACTAGACCGTCACCTGCACAGGCTCGTTAGCCAGGCAGCAGCCGAGCTCATGGCCGTCAAGGGGCTCGGCGCCGAGACGGTCGCAGCCCTGCTCATCGCCGTCGGCGACAACCCCGAACGGCTCCGGTCCGAGTCGGCCTTCGCCCACCTCTGCGGCGTCGCCCCCATCCCCGCTTCTTCAGGCAAGACCAGCCGCCACCGCCTCAACCGCGGCGGCGACCGCCAGGCCAACCACGCCCTCTACATGATCACGGTCACCCGCATGGCCTGGGAACCACGCACACGCGCCTACGTCGCCCGCAGGACAGCCGAAGGCAAGACGAAGACCGAGATCATCCGCTGTCTGAAACGGCACATCGCACGCGAGATCTACCGGCTGCCCGTCCCCCGCATCCCAGCCCAGCCGCCGTCCCAACAGGACCTGGCAACCGCAGCCTGACCGTCCTTGACAGCTATAAGAGCATCAGCAAAGTCGAACGCTTCAACCGCACCCTGCCCGACGAACGGGCCTACCAAAAGCCCTACCAGTCGAATAACGCGCGGACCCAGGCACTGACAGACTTCCTCCACACCTACAACCACCACCACAGCCACACCGCACTCGGCGGACACCCACCCCAGTGCAGAGTGGCAGCCACTCGATCGTCAGCATCAACCGAGGGGCGGATATCCAGGGACGTGGCGGATATCCGCCCCCCCTTTGTCTCCGGCCTGCCCCGTTTTTGGCAGGTGCGTGGGCCGGGACCAATCCGGCTTCCGTCGGGACGATGCGAACGGAAGCTGGACACCTTTGGGTACGAGACGCAGAGGCTTGGTGCTGTGTGTTCCGCTATTGATTTCCGATGGTGAATTTTTGGTGAGCATAGAGTCTGTGTGACGGTTTGGGTACCATAGACGGCTAGGTCTTTGCTTCGTGCGGTCCCCTCCGCTTCCGCACGCCACACCAGAGCCCCGGTTTTCCGTCCGCAGTTCGGACCGCAGGCGCGCTGAGAATGATACGGCGCACGGGCAGGTGCCGGGTTCCGCTTCCACTGTCTCTAACGACTAGGTTCCTCTATTTGACATCGCCACACCCGAGTAATCACTACCCAAAACCCGCAAACCGCCTCGTGCTGTGACTGGGAAGGTTCGCCCGGTTGTTCGTCGTGCCAGTTGGAAATGACTTTTTCAGCCAGTGGGGGGCGGGATGGCGCAACTGGTTCGCGGGCTGGCCGAGCCATCATCCGGCGAGGCAGTACCAGCTCGGTGCGGTCCGGCGAGCGATAATGCTGCTGGCCTCGGCCGGCGGCAGCACGGTCCCGGTCCTAGTCCGCCTGGTCCAGGCGGACCAGGGCGCGTATTGGGTCGTGATCAAAGGTCGGTCCGGGTGAGGTCTTTGATCCAGATCATGGCGGCACGGAGGTGGAGGCCTGCGAGGTAGCTGGCGGGGTTCTTGTCGTAGCGTGTGGCGATGCCTCGCCAGGCCTTCAGCTTGTTGATCAGGCGCTCGACGGTGTTGCGTTCCTTGTAGAGGTCGGTGTCGTGGGTGACTGGCCGGCCGCCCCTGCGGCCTTTGTTCTTCCGGTTGGCGGCCTGGTCCTTCTTCTCCGGGATGACTGCCTTGATCCCGCGTTTGCGCAGGTAGGAGCGGTTGTCGCGGGACGAGTAGGCCTTGTCCCCGGCGACCGCGCCGGGCCGGGTGCGCGGACGTCCGGCGGGCCCGCGGACCCGCACCTTCTTGAGCACGGGGATGAACTGGGGGCTGTCCGCGGCCTGCCCCGCGGTCAGGTCAGGGCCAGAGGCCGGCAGCGGCGGTCGGCAGCCAGGTGGATTTTGCTGGTCTGCCCGCCTCGCGATCGCCCGAGCAGAGCTGCTTTCAGACGGAGCTTGCGCCGTCGCCGGACGCGCCGTCGCTCGGCCCGGCCGGGATCCCCGGCGTTGCCGTGTCCGTCTTGTTCCGCCGTGTCGCCCCTTTTTTTGCCGGGCCGCCTCCGCCTCGAGGGCGGCCTTCTCCAGAGCGTCCAGAACCTCCTTCTCTAAGCGCATCCCGGCCGCGTCGTGATGGGCGCGGACCGTCGTGGAGTCCACGCTGACCAGCGACATGTCAGCCCTGCCCCGCCCAGCCGCCTCGGCGATCACGCCTTCCAGCAGTCCCTCAAAGACCCCGCCGTCCCGCCACTGCCTGAACCTGTTGTGCACCGTGGACCAGGCACCGAACCGCTCCGCCATCTCCCGCCACTGCGCTCCCGAACGAAACTTCCAGATCACGCCCTCGAACTGCTCCCGCAGCCGCTCGGGATACGGGCCGTACTCACCAATCGGCAGATACGGCTCGATGAATCCCCACTCATCGTCCGTCAGTTGCGCACGCGTCACACGCACCGGACTACCGGATCCACCCCCGCAGCGAGGGCAGATCCGACAAACCGATCACGACCCAATACAGGCCCTAGGTGACGGGCATGCCCTCGGCGGTGGTGACCAGGTAGAGCCGGAATCCCCAGAAGAAGCGCGAGTGGCTGCGGCAGAAGCCGTAGCCGCAGTGCCCGGCCAGTTCGGAGCGTTTGACGGTCTCGCGGGACGCGGCGCAGGGCAGCGGGGTGGAGTCGATCAGCCGCAGATCGTCGTGCCAGGTCGGCACCTGCCGGGCCAGCGCCTCGATCACCTGGCTGATCAGCGGACCGGCGGCGTTGAGGCGCTTGTTGTAGGCGGACTGCTGGGGCAGATAGCGGAACAGGTGCCCCAGGCGGGCATGGGCGAAGCGGATCCAGTGCCGGGCCGAGGGGAAGCCAAGCAGAACCTGGGCGACGGCCAGGCACAGCAGTTCGGCGTCCGTGAGTTTCGGGGGTCGCCCGATCCGGCGACAAGGCAGAAGTTGCACGCCTACGCGGCCTACCACGAGTACGCGCCCCAGCCCCGCCCAGCAAGCGTGCCTGCGGGCCTCGGCGCCGGGCCGCGATGCCAGCCTGGCCCTACAGATACCCTGCCTTCCCCCGGCTTGTGTTTT
Source organism: Streptomyces sp. WAC03905 (assembly GCF_057371075.1). NCBI lineage: Bacteria > Bacillati > Actinomycetota > Actinomycetes > Kitasatosporales > Streptomycetaceae > Streptomyces > Streptomyces sp. WAC03905. Next base: position 243,099 of record NZ_JBXYDZ010000002.1, on the reverse strand, counting down.
GTACTGACCGGAGCCTCTGAGGACCGCCTCGCCCGGCGGATCCCCGACCTACGCAGCCTCGCCGCGAGTGACCCAGCGCCTGAAACTTCCCAGCTGCGAGCTGGTGTGACGACGCTGGCTCAACTCCGCGAGCACGGGCCATTCAGCGCCATCTGCACCAGTATGAAACGCAGAAGGTACTAGAGCCACTTAAATCCCTTCTTGCGGAGAATCTCAATTACGCACTCGTTATGCAGGCGCACGCGTTCACGTTCGAGCCGAGTTTCCAATTGATCACCACATGCGCGGATTCCGATTTGGCCCTCGAAATTTTCGAGCCCCCGTATGGATCCGTCATCGCTAATTCGCCCATGCCAAGAAGTCGTTCCGTCATTCTCTAAACGAAAGTAATCAAGAAAAAACCCTGCTTCATCGTGTTGGGCGCGAATCTGAATTATTTCGCGCTCCCCCTTGGATACATCTCGCAAATCCATGGTCACTCCTACCGGCAGGGGATCCGGCAGGGCATTTGCGTGATCCGATTCCTCACGCAGAGCCTCCTGGAAGACTAAACGAACCTCTGCCGGAACGCTACCCTGAGTTGTCACTCTATTCCTCTCCCTTGCCATGCTTCGTTACGTTGCTTACTGCTTTATTCGACACCGAGATAAATCTCAGCCTGATAATTCTGCATGCGGATATCGTCGCCCTTTTTCGACATTGTGTGGCCGTAGACACGCATCGCGGGAGGCAGAAACTAGCGTTGGGATATGCGTGGGAGTGAGAAGTGACGCGCCCAGCCAGAAAGGTACCGAATGAAGTCAGCAACAAGATAAGACGGCACCACATAGATCGTCACACCATACAGCCTTAGTAAACTCGACCGATTAACTTGGCCAATGATTACTTTTTCCAGGTGAAGTAGCGGCATTCCGACGTAACTTTCTAACCCGCCCGATGAGTCATGCAAACTGCCTTCGCCGCCATCCTGAATTCGGCGCGGCCCAGCAATTGTGGCATCCTACCTAGCCTCTTCGCTCAGTGCATTTCAAGTAGAGCCTGAAAACGAGTCGGCACGTTTGTTGCCGACTGCTTAGCGACTTCCAGCCATTGTGAGACAATGCAGCATAATCCGCATGTACATATATAATTTTCAAATGCTCTCCCGGTCATGCCATCAAGTCGTGAGTAAAACTTACCCATCCCTATCTAGTACCGGTAACGACCTTGGCGAGCCATCAACTGTTTCTACCGTAGCGAAGAGCACCCCACCAATAGACAGAGGCGATGGCGCGAAGAGCATTAAATAAGCGGCACGGCCGGATTTGCACATTTTGCTGGAGTAGTCGAAGTTTTCGGCCAGATCTGCAGGCATATCGGCGATAGAGTATCCAATGCTCCACACGGCCCACGGAGCGCCATTTACCTTTGTGGAGGTCAATAGATTTTCGGAATTAGACCTCTCGAGATCCCTCCCATAAATTGCAAAGGTGAAACGCCATGAAGTTTTCCCCTCTCTGCGGAGCCGGAGTCATCGCCGCCTCTCTTGTTTCACTGATCGTGCCAGCCGTTGCTAATGCTGCGGCCTTGACGCCTTCCGGGCACATTCGCGGAACGCTGAGTGCCAGTCAGGGTGACATCGATCCTGATTTTTTCGGCCGCGATGGCAAGGTCAACGTCCACGCTTCGGCGACATCGGACGACTCTTTCGCCTCGTCCGCTCTATACAGCGATGGTCGCGTCCTCGCTTCGGGTTATCGAGTCGAGGCCGGGACGATTTCCTCGATCGTCACACGCCGCCTCACGGACGGTTCTGCAGACCCGTCGTTCGGTCGGGGCACTGGAAAGGTCACCGTTCCGGGCCTCGACGGTCCTGCTCTATCGGTCGTGCCACTCCCTGATGGCGGGGTAATGGGCGCCGGCTATACCCGCAACAGCGGCGGCCGGGACATGGCGATCTTTCGACTGGATGCCAGCGGCAACGTCGATAACCACTTCGGCAACGGTGGGATAGTGACGTATGGCTTGCCTGGGACCGACATGGCCACCGACCTCCTCGTCCAGTCTGACGGCAAAGTCGTCGCGGTCGGCTTCAGTCGCCGAACGGATGGGAATACAGATATGACCGTGATTCGCCTTAACACCAATGGTGCGCGCGACACGACTTTCGGCGATAATGGAGTGAAGACCATCGATCTCGCTGCGTTCGATGCTGCCAATAACGTCACGCTTCAGGAGGACGGGAAGATCCTCGTTTCAGGCATGACTGAGCAAGGCGACGCAGGCGTCGTGATCCGTCTTACCAGCAAAGGTGGTCTGGACGACTCCTTTGGGGATAAGGGGGTTGTGAAGCTGCAAGCCAACGGCTACGCTGAGGCTTATGAGCTGGCGGTTCGTGCTGACGGTAAGATCAACGTTGTCGGATACACGACCTCTGGCCCCGGCCAAACGGACGGCAATGCTGTCGTGTGGCAGCTGAATACCGACGGCTCGGCCGACATCACGTTTAACGGCAACGGTCGCAAGGTTCTTGATAACCCCGGCAATGACGCCGGCTTCGGCATGGCCCTGCAGAGGGGTGGCGAAATTGTTGTCACTGCCAATCAATTCCAGGAGCCGGGTGCGGTGACGGATTCATTCATCACCCGTATCACAGCGGAGGGTCGGCTGGACCCGACTTTCGGGAATGCTGGAACCGTTCCGGTCCACAACGAAGAGGCCACGTTCACGCTTGGTGTCTCCATTCAGCGTGACGGCAAGATTGTCACCTCGGGTCGCCGTGGTGGTTACAATTTCACCAATTCCGTTGCGACTATCGAGCGCTTAAATGCCGAGGGCACGCACGATACAAACTGAGGCGTCTCGGAACAAATTAACTCCGCGTTTCTCGCGTGATCCACTCTGATGTCGTCGGCGTCTCCCCTCCGTACCAGACGGAGGGGAGATATTCGAGGAACGCCGCTGACTCCAGACTGCTCCTGCAGCAACCGGGTGTCGGCGCAGCGCTCCTCATCTGGGTTCGATGATTGCGCTTCTTCAGCATTTCAGCTCCAGGGTGAAGATTGCCCTGGTAACTGACGTCTTGCGGTTTCCACCGAGAAAACCCGCAACCGTTGGTATGTTCACGCAGGTATGCCCGTGCCACCATCGCTCGCTGGGGACGGACGGAGCCTGCAGCGCCAGCCCCCCGTTATGTTTTTCGCGGTCCTGCAATGGGGCCGCTGGCTTCCGGGTCCGGTATGGCTGTTTCCTAAGAATGTTGGGCGGTCCGGGAGGACCGGGTGTGGCTGATGACTGTGTGCCGTTGATGGCTCGAGGGGAATGGCCGCCCGGTCCTTCTGGACGCTCCGACCACTGATTGAGAACTGCGGTCATCGCTGGTTAGGGACCTGTCGGCGGAGTGTTCTTCGGACCACGAATGTGCTGGTCACGGCGGAACGGAGCTTCGAGGGTGAGCGCGCGGCAGGCACGGATATGGGTCGGCATCGACGCCGGCAAGGGGCACCACTGGGCGGTCGCCATCGACGCCGACGGCGAGACGGTGTTCTCGACGAAGGTGATCAACGACGAGGCCCAGATCCTCACGCTGATCGAGACCGCCAGAGAACAGGCTGATGAGGTGCGGTGGGCGGTGGACATCTCGGGCCGAGCCTCGACCCTGCTGCTGGCGCTGCTCATTGCGCATGATCAGCGGGTGGTCTACGTACCGGGCACGCACGGTCAACCGGATGTCCGGCGTCTACCGGGGCGAGGGCAACACCGATGCACGCGACGCCCGGGTCATCGCCGATCAGGCCCGCATGCGCCCCAAAGACTTCGCCCAGCTGGACATTCCGCAGGAGACCGTCTCCACGCTCCGGCTCCTGACGCACTACCGGGCCGATCTCATCGCCGACCGCGTGCGGCTGATCAACCGTCTCCGTGACCTGCTCGTCGGCATCTGCCCGTCCCTGGAACGGGCCTTCGACTACTCTGCGGCCAAGGGCCCTGTAATCATGCTGACCGAGTACCAGACCCCGGCTGCCCTGCGCCGGATCGGTGTGAAGCGGCTGACGATGTGGCTCGAACGCCGAAAGGTCCGTGGAGCCAACACCACTGTGGCCAAGGCCGTCGAGGCCGCGCAGTCCCAGCAGATCGCGCTGCCCGCTGAGAAGCAGGCCGCTAGGCTTGTCTGCGACCTCGCCCACCAGCTGGTGGCCCTGGACGAGAGGATCAAAGACAACGACGGGAGATCCGTGAGACCTTCCGTTCGGACGAGCGGGCCGAGATCATCGAGTCCATGCCCGGCATGGCCCGATCCTCGGGGCCGAGTTCGTCGCCATCGTCGGTGACCTGTCCGGCTACAAAGACGCCGGACGCCTGGCATCCCATGCCGGCCTGGCGCCGGTCGCCCGGGACTCCGGGCGCCGCACCGGCAACTACCACCGCCCCAGGCACTACAACCGGCGTCTGCGCTGGCTGTTCTACATGTCCGCCCAGGCCTCGATGATGCGGCCCGGCCTCTCCAGGGACTACTACCTCAGAAAACGGGCCGAAGGATTGCTGCACACCCAGGCTCTGCTGTCCCTCACCCGGCGCCGGGTCGATGTCCTGTGGGCGATGCTCCGTGACGGAAGGCTGTTCACCTCCGCCCCACCCGTCACGCAGGCGGCTTGACTTCATCATTGCGATTCCCCCCTGTCGAACGGATGACCTGGAGGGTGGTGTCGCCGGGCCCGGGAGGTGCCGTCGGAGACGCTGATGAGAAACCCGGCCACCGCTCGGTCCGGCGCAATGCCGGGCAGTTCGCGGGCGGCAGGTCTGTATCACGTGGATGCGCGAGCACGATGCCAATGCCGAGGCCAGCCAGGTCAACCACCCAGGAGGGGTGCGATGTTAGACACCGGCGGTGTGGGCATCTTCCTGGGTATGGACGTCGGCAAGACCGCCCATCACGGCCACGGGCTGACGCCGGCGGGCAAGAGAGTCTTCGACAAGCCGATGCCCAACAGCGAACCGAAACTGCGGGCCGTCTTCGACAAGCTGATCGCGACGTTCGGCACGGTGCTCGTGATCGTGGACCAGCCCGCATCGATCGGCGCTCTGCCGCTGACCCCCGCGACGCGGACTGCCAGGTTGCCTACCTGCCCGGACTCGCCATGCGCCGGATCGCCGACCTGTATCCGGGAGAGGCGAAAACCGACGCGAAAGACGCGGCGGTGATCGCGGACGCCGCTCGCACCATGCCGCACGTCCTGCGGTCGCTAGAGCTGACCGACGAGATCACCGCCGAGCTCACGGCGCTGACCGGCTTCGACCAGGACCTGGCCGCGCCGAAGCCACCCGCACCAGCAACCGGATACGCGGCCTGCTCACCCATTCCACCCGTCGCTAGAGCGCGTGCTCGGACCCCGGCTGGACCACCCGGCCGTCACCTGGCTCCTCGAGCGCCACGGATCTCCGGCCGCTCTGCGGAAAGCCGGCCGCCGCAGACTCGTCGACCTCATTCGCCCGAAAGCCCCACGCATGGCCGCCCGGCTGATCGACGAGGCCTTCGACGCTCTCAACGAGCAGACCGTCGTGGTCCCGGGAACCGGCACCCTCGACATCGTGATTCCGTCACTGGCGGCCTCACTCGCGGCGGTTCACGACCAGCGCCGGGCACTGGAAGCCCAGATCAGCAGCCTGCTGGAGGCCCGCCCTCTTCACCAGGTCCTGACCTCGATGCCGGGAGTCGGGGTCAGGACCGCCGCCATCCTGCTGGTCACCGTCGGCGACGGCACCAGTTTTCCCAGCGCCGCCCACCTTGCCTCCTACTCCGGTATCGCCCCCGACGACGAAGTCGTCGGGAACCTCGATCCGCGGCGAACACGCACCATGAGGCGGAAACCGGCAGCTCAAACGGGCCATGTTCCTCTCTGCCTTCGCATGCATGAACGCCGACCCGGCCTCCCGCACCTACTACGACCGTCAACGCGCCCGCGGGAAAACCCACACCCAGGCACTCCTCCGCCTTGCCCGCCAACGCGTCAGCGTCCTGTTCGCCATGCTCCGCGACGGTACCTTCTACGAGTCCAAAGTCCCCGCCGTCACCCTCACTGCATGACTATCCCAAACGGCCCCATATCCGACACCACGTCCTTGACGAAAGACATAGAGATACCCCCTCACCGGGACGATAAGCATGGTGACCCGCTCCACGAGTGCATGCACCAGGTCGAGTGCGGCAGCATGCATCACCAACGAGGCCCCCAAGCAACGAGACTGAATCGTCAGACATCGCGATCAACAGCCCGGGGCCTCCCTCGTTGCGCTCCACGGACCGTCACCCAATAGTGGCCACATTCAGAGCCTCTTTCGTCCTGAATATTTGCAGGTCAGCAGGGTGTGGACGGTTTGGACGATGGTGCCGATGCGTCGGGTGGGGGATCTGGCTCGTCGGAGGGTTCGCCAGGACTTCAGCTGTGTGAAGGCGCGTTCTCCGGGCGCTCTCAGGCGGGCGTGGTCGCGGTTGAACTGCTCGTAGTGGGCGGGCTGTTCGCGATGGTTCTTGTACGGGGTGCGGAAGGTGGCGTCGGCGCCCTGGTAGGGGCGGTCGGGGAGGGCGAGGATCTGCCAGGTGAGGCAGGTCTGGACGATGCCGTGGGATCGGGCCGCGGTCAGGTCGTGGGTCCGGCCAGGTGTCGCGCGGGAGAACCAGAGCGGTGTGCCGTCGGGGCGGGCGATGACCTGCACGTTCATGCCGTGCTTGCGGTGTTTCATCGAGTAGTACGGCTCGTCCGCGCGGATCCCGGTCGATCGGAATGAGAGTGCCGTCAACGATGACGTGGTCGCCCTCACCGAGCCCGGTGAGGGCTTCGTGGAGGCCGGGCGCCCAGCCGGCCAGCATGTCCAGGGTCTCGTCGACGTAGCGCCAGGCGGTGGCCTGACATATCCCGATATCGGCCCCGAGCTGCGAAAACGTCTCGTTCTTCCGCAGGTGCACCAGGTGAGCAACGCCTGCTTGAAACAGCCGCACTTGCGCCAGCGGGTATTGCGGGCTTGGCGGTGCTCGTGCAGCAGCCAGGCGACATGCTCGACGAGCTCATGAGGGACCTCGAGCGTGGCAGGATACGGAACCAACAGGGCCCCTTCGGTCGCCGGTGTGATGAGTGGAATCACCACGCCAACGACCAGGGGCACTGCCTCGTCACCACCCCCGCTGACCAGCCCATTTCATCCTCCAGCACAAGATGAAAGAGGCTCACTCATCGGCGTCGACAAAGGACCGATGGCCGTTACGTTTGCTGCCGGGCGGCAATGGCCGGCGGCACAGCAAACACACCTGAACTCACCCGTGAGACCCCGAAAGGGATGGAGCGACCACTGGCTGCCCGACCGGGGTCACGCGCGTCCCCGACTAAGTTCCAACAGAGTCATCGCCAGGGTGGTTCCATACTTTCCAAAGGCATCGTTCCAACGCGCTAGCACCTCCATCTCGCGTGACAGGTGAACCCGGCGACCCCCAGCGGAGATTCGCGCCTCTTGGATTACCCCAGATAAGGCCATTCGCTCGCGGATCAAAGCGATAATCTGGTTATCCAAAGTGTCAACACGAGCCCGGGTTATCTCGATTAACTTCTCGGAAGTGAGACTCATATTCATTCTTTTTCCTACTATCGAACTGAAGCGTTCCGAGGATGTCGGAATCCTAAAACTCTCTACGAAATTCGAGGCGCGGAAACGTAAACTCCAGATGCAGCGGGGGTGCGCAACCCGGATAGGCGGCCACGTAACCCGCAATGAAAAACCTCCGCATACATGGGGTGCACTTCAGGTAACCTGGGGGCGCGTTACCCCGCGAACACAGCTGACAGTAGAGCGCCGACCTCCCGTGGGGATAATTTATGTTCACCTGCCGAGATCGGTCGATACGCAAACACATGGCCTGCCAGACACTCCTACTATGCAGCGACGAGTCACATTTTTGTGGAATGCGTTCCGACCATATGCTTTAAAAGTCCATTGCCCACAAACGGAGTCACGCTGAGATCCTTCCCCCTAAGTAACTCTCGGGTACGGCCGAGATCAGAGTATGGACATTTCCCTAACAATTTTCCCAGGATGTTCACTCGGCACGGTCACGGCAGTAGCGATTAGGCCCTGCCCGGTTGCCCAGCGCCCTTTGAGCTGGTCTAGGCGATGGTCGTCCACCCAAGGCCCCCGGACGAGTAGATTCGCACGAAAACTGCCATTCTCGAAAAACTCGATATCGGCATCCATAAAGTCGAGCCACGAATGGGCGAGGGGATACCAGGCCTTGTAAACGGACTCTTTCGCACTAAACAGCAAACGGTCCCACGCGACCTCCGGCAACCGGGCAGTCAGCTGCAACAGCCGGTCTTTTTCTGCGGGCAAAGCCACCAATGGCAACACTCCTTCCGGCAACGGCTTGTTGATCTCTGCGTCTATGCCAAGAGAGGCAAGATCGGCAGCGCGGCTCACAGCGGCGGCGCAGTAGCCCTCGCAGTGGGTCATGCTGCCAACCAGTCCACGCGGCCAGCCAGGTGCGCCTCGCTCACCGGGCAGAATCGCCTGCGGCGATATGCCAATTTTCACCATGGCGCGACGGGCACATGCTCGCACTGCGGCAAATTCCCGCACCCTCTTAGGAAATGCTCGTTCCATGAGCAGCGCCTCTTCGGGGTAGAGCGTGGGCTCCGCGTCGCTATAACCGTAGCTTTCCACCGTAGTGGCTACCGATGGCAGCAGTCTCTCGATCATTGTTGCTCACAATTTCCAGCGCAGGATATGCGGGATCCACGCGGGCGGCCAGCCACAGGATGTCGGCGATCTCCTCCGCCCCGATGCCGGGGCGCGGGCCCGTGTCGTCGGCGCCGCCGGCCAGGGCGGCGAGCAGCTCCACGATCACGCCGTGGGCCCGGTCAGGTGCTGCGCGCAGACTACCCACCGCGGTTAACCATCAGGGCCGTAATCATCAGCTACCCACCCTTTATGAGGCGAGTATGGCGATGGATTGCTAGCGTGAAGCCTCGATGGGCTTTGTTGGCGTACGCAACCTTAACCCGCCAAAGGCTTCACGCCGTCACAAAATTGCTTTCTGTGGCTCATCAGGATGCAGTTTGCATAAGAAGTTAGCACACTCTAGAAACTACGGACGCGTGAATAAATAGACACAGTGATCACAGCCGCGATTAAACTAGAGAAATGAGAATCACCGAATTCAGATGTTCACTGCACATGTGAGCAAAGGATCAATTCTCTTTACGAATCGTTTCCGGTGCTGGAATTTGAAAACATTGCAATACGGCCGATACTGTAACGTATAGGCCAATTACATGAATCAGAGAAAAAATACCCGCGGTGCCGAGCTCATCTATCGCCGCACTATATAGCTCATCGGATACGGCATGCTCACTAAGTAGGGCGCAAGTGAGGCGGTACGCAACGGTAGCCTCTGCCGAAATACCTAATGGCTCGACCCCAGCTTTGATGGATTCGATCACATCATCAGCGACTCCAATTCGTCGTGCAATATCCGAGTGAGCGTATACTTCGTATTCGGCATGCCAGGCGACCCCTACGGTAAGAATCACGATCTCGCGCACATCAGCCGACAAGCTGGCATGCAGTGGAGAATCAAGCCCAGAGCGGATTCCCATGGCTAGCTCCGGAGAATGAAGCATAGCATTAAAGGCTCCTATGAAACGGCCATCAGGTAGCTTCTTGCGAAAACCGTCTTCTTGGATTCCCGAGACGCTGAAATCCGACATTTCATCATACAGGCGACGCTGAATTGCACTCATGTCACCGAGGCCAACGAGTGGAAGCCTCCCACCCAGACGGGAAATTTTTGACTCACCCCAAGCGCTCAAGGAACTCTCCTTTTCGTTTTCCACTAATTCACCCTCCCAATTAAAGTTGAGCATGTGAAAATTCTCCCTGATTTGCAACATCGCAGACGGCGCATGCAGAGGCGGTGTGCCCACAATCTTGTTGCGTAGGCACATACTCGCGGTCTTACGCCTCAATATAAGGTGTTTATCAAAGATTATCTAGCCATCGATCAACCAACTGAGCCGTGGCCTCGGCGTGTTCTTCGATCATGCTTACATGTGTACCTGGAACTTCGCAGACCGTGCGAACCCAAGAATGATCTGGCCGCGGATTTCGTGGACGAAAATCAGCCTTCCCCGGCGACGCGGATGCCATCAGTACTGAGGCTTTTAGCCCGCCTGGCTGCCAATCCTTGAATAGGTCAAGGTACCTTCCCATGGCGGCAATCTTGCTCGTATCAATGATTTCGGCGTACTCAGTCCGATGCAGAAGATTTCGATGCAGGTGGGACAGTAGAGTTTTCATGGCCGGGTCTTTCGGACGTACAGAATCCAGCAAGATCACGGCAATGGGTGCGGTACCAGCACGTTCTAGAGCCCGCGCTACCTCATGGGCGAGCCAACCCCCTGATGAGTATCCGAGCAAGGCGAATGATTTACCCTTCGTCATCCGGCGGATCGCCGCCGCATGATATAGGACGGCCTCCTCAAGGCTTGTCGGCAAGTTTTCGTTGGCCTCGTACCCCAGCGGCGCGAACGAAGCTACTGTGCGTCTATCTCCTAAGACCTGCGCAGTCCGAGCGAACTGAAATGGCGTTGCCGGAGCCACAAGTGAAGGGATGCAGATTAGCATTGGGTTGTGGTCGCCATGACTGAAGTACACCATTTTCGGTTCTGCTTTTCTCGAACCTGCGCCGGAAATAGATCCTCGAATGGATTCTCGGCTCGCAAGGTCACGAAGCGCATCGTATGGACTGTCTGCAACACTAGCTTTCTGGAAGAGTTCTTCCATAATAAGTGCGGCATCGGGGCCTACTTCGGCCGCATTGTTCTCGTCAAATAGAGATGCGAGGTGAAGCGCCAGCAGTTCGACTGAGGGATTATCGAAAACGGCTGCGGCGGAAATTTGGAATCCTTTGAGAGATTTCTTAATCCTTACGCGCAGCTCGTTCGCAGTGAGCGAAGTGAGGCCCAGTTCTGTGAAAGTTTGATCAAGTTTAGAATTGTCACAAGAATGCCCCAAAGTTGCGGCAAGCTCGGCACGTACTAAGTCCGTCATCAACTCTATCCGCGTCGCTGGATCTGAGATCTTCAGCTTGTCGCTTAGAGAGGCTTCCTCCGAGGCGGTGGTAGCGACAGAGACCTTGCTCTGCTGCGCACCTTCTTCCTGCTCCGTAAAATTCTCCAGCCAGAATTTCTGACGCTGGAAAGCGTAGGTAGGAAGAGCGATGGTGTTCGTATCGGTTGGAAAGAAGGATCCCCAGGCCATGGAAACGCCGGCAACGTACGCCTTACCGAAACTGATGGCCAGATCCGAGGGATCGGCATTTCCTCTGCTGACACTGGCGAGGGTATTCGCAGCGTTCCCACTGTCGTCGATGGTAGGAATAAGCGACGGGATAAGAATGGGGTGCGGGCTTATCTCCACGAATACATTGTACCCGTCGTCGAGAAGTGACCGGGTGGCCTGATGGAATAGAACTGTCTGACGCAAGTTTCGCGTCCAGTAGTCAGAGTTGCAGGTTTCTGGCTCTATGATGGCGCCAGTGACAGTTGAATACATAGGCGCGTGTCCAGGAGCGGGAATTATCTCGCCTAGGATGTCAGTCAGGACGTCACAGAGTGGGTCCACTGCCGCTGAGTGGGAGGCATAGTCGACGTCGATTATGCGCGCTCGTATTCCGTCTGTCTCGCATTGAGCAATCACCTTCTGAACGGAGAGCCGGTCGCCCGAAACGACCGTGGCGTCCGCGCCGTTAATTACTGCAATCTCCGTGCCAGGCCATTGCGCCAGGCGGCCCTGCACAGCTTCGGCCGCAAGGCCAAGCGAGACCATGCTACCGCCACACGCGAACCGCTTCAGTTCCCGACTGCGCACCGCGACAATCCGCGCCGCGTCGTCCAGCGACAGAATTCCGGCGATATATGCGGCGGCTATCTCTCCCTGGGAGTGCCCGACAACGGCATCCGGTGGGATCCCTGCCGATTCCCAGACCCGCGCCAGAGAAACCATCACGGCGAACAACACTGGCTGCACAACATCGACACGTGACAGATCCGGCGCGTCAGGAGCACCGGATAGAACTTCAGTAAGTGACCAATCTACATGCGGCGCAAGCGCCCTCTCGCATTCGCTGATAACTCGCGCGAACACGTCAGAGCCGGCTATGAGTTCCCGCGCCATCTCCGGCCACTGCGCCCCCTGGCCGGGGAACACGAAGGCGACTTTCTGATTGTCCGTCGCCGGCTCATCCCCGACGACAAGGCGCGGGTGTGGCCGACCCGCGGCCAGAGCCTCGAGCCCTTCCAACAGGTCATCAAACGTGTGGCCAACAACGCACGCGCGGTACGGAAGATGGCTACGCGTGGTCGCCAGGGACAGTCCTACCTCTGCAGGGGTAGGACGCTGCTTTCGCGGCATGGCACACAGGTGTGCATGCAGACGCCACGCTTGTGCCTTCAACGCTTCTGCCGACTTCGCGCTCATCGGCCATACCGCAACGCTTAGCGGCATCACTGCAAGATCGGGATTGCCCGCCGACGCCGCCGTTGGCTCGGCAGGAGCCTGCTCCAGGATGACGTGTGCATTCGTTCCCGAGATACCGAATGACGAAACACCGGCACGACGGGGACGTCCGTACTCCGGCCATTCCCGCTCCTCAGTCAGAAGCTCCACAGCGCCGGAATCCCAGTCGACGTGCCCTGACGGCGAGTCGACATGCAGAGTCTTGGGCATCACCCCATGCTGCATAGCCATAACCATTTTGATCACGCCGCCCACGCCGGCGGCCGCCTGCGCATGACCGATATTCGACTTCAGCGAACCCAGATACAAAGGCCGGACGGCACCGTCCGCAGCCACCGGACGCTCCTGGCCGTACGTCGCCAACAGCGCTCCAGCCTCGATCGGATCACCCAATGCCGTACCCGTACCGTGCGCCTCCACCACATCCACATCAGCAGGCGAAAGCCCCGCATCAGCCAAAGCCGCACGAACAACCTGTTGTTGAGCAGGCCCATTGGGGGCAGTCAGACCATTGCTGGCACCATCCTGATTAGTGGCGCTCCCCCTGATCACTCCTAGAACCTGATGCCCTAGTGCTCTGGCATCCGAAAGACGCTCCAGCACCAGCAAGCCCACGCCTTCGCTGAACACCGTTCCGTCTGCGGAGTCGGCAAACGCTTTGCAGCGCCCGTCAGGAGCCAGGCCGCGCTGCCGAGAGAACTCAACGAATACGTGGGGAGTCGACATTACGGTCACACCGCCTGCCAGTGCCCTTGAACACTCGCCAGCCCGAAGAGATCGTACTGCTAAATGCAATGCAACCAGAGATGAAGAGCATGCCGTATCCACGGTCATTGCAGACCCTAAGAGGCCGAACTGGTAGGCGATGCGGCCTGATAGTACACTTCCAGCAGCACCAGTCGCCAACATTCCCTCTAATTCTTGCGGAATTTTCCCAAATGATGGCGCATACTCGTTATGCATGGAACCCACGAATACGCCTGTATTGCTGCCGCGAAGACCGACCGAATCGATGCCTGCATCCTCAAATGCCTCCCACGCAGTTTCCAGTAACAGGCGCTGCTGCGGGTCCATCGCAAGCGCCTCACGCGGCGAAATTCCAAAGAATTCTGCATCAAAACCTGCCGCATCAGACAAAAAACCGCCCTGTCGCACATAACTTTTACCAACAGCATCTGGGTCCGGATCGAAAAGATCGTCTCGCCATCCCCGATCAGCCGGAAAACCTGATGCGACGTCCGTTGCGGAATGCACCAGTCGCCATAATTCTGTTGGATTCGTGACCCCCCCTGGGAAACGGCAGGACATTCCTACAATCGCAATTTTTTCGTGCTGGCGGTCTTCCAATTCTTTAACACGCGCCTGAGCGTTTCGGGCATCAATAAGCGCTCGCTTGAGATACTCGAGCATCTGTTTTTCGTCAGCCACTTTCGTCTCCACTCTCGCGAGCCGCACTGTCCATAAGGGCAAAGATTTCTTCAGCGGTAGCCGTCTGCAGGTCCTTATGGCTGCCGTAGATCTGCCTGCCGTTTGTATCGAGAAGAGACACGATATCACTTAAGCTGGCTCGTATCGCCGCTGAGTCATCGACACCAAGTCTCGCCTCTTGAAGATGGAGCTTAATCTTCTCAAGATCCGCAAGGACAGACGAACCATCTACATTCGCGACAGTCCTGCCCTGTATCTTCTCGTTTAAATATGCCGCCATCTCGATGGGGCTGGGGTAATCGAAGACGATGGTGGAAGAGAGTTTGAGATTGCTTAGGGAGTTGAGACGGTTCCGTAGTTCGACGGCAGTGAGCGAATCAAAACCGATGTCCTTAAAATTATCCTCACCACGGATTAGCCGCTTTCGTTCGTGACCGAGCACGGAAGAGGCTTCTCGACGTATGAGATCAAGCAGGTAATCAAAACGCTCATCGGCGTTCGCCAATGCTGCGAGCGTGCCTTGTAAGTCGACGCTGCTGCCCTGACGTTCGCCGGGCGTGCGTGTCCTACGCCGGCTTACCACGCTCCGCAGAATCCCCGGGACCCCATCATGGCGACGTGCAATCAACCCAGAATCAAGGCCTATCGGAGCGAGGGCCGGGCTCTTCGCAAGCAGGGCTTGATCGAAAAGCTCCATTCCTGTGCTGGCCGACAATGGGAGCAGGCCAGACTCGCTTAGTCTATTTCGATCAGTCACCGTGAGATGCGTCGTCATGCTGCTGTCCTCCTCCCACGGTCCCCAGGCTAGTGACAGCGCCGGGAGACCAGCCTGGTGTCGGATCCGAGCGAGCGCATCGAGGTAACTGTTTGCCGCGGCATAGACACTTTGGCCCACAGAACCTAGTACCCCTGCGGCTGAAGAGTATAGGACGAAGAAAGCAAGGTTCAGATCTTGTGTTAACTCATGAAGGTGCCAGGCAGAATCCACCTTCGATGGAAACACACGCGCTATTTGCTCCGAGGTTACCGTCATAACGGTGGCATCATCGAGAACCCCGGCCGTGTGCACAACTCCTGCAAGTGGGTGCTCGTTAGGTATACATGCCAGCAATCGCGTCAAAGCGTCTCGGTCGCTGACATCACAAGCAGAAACAGTTACTTCTGCGCCGAGGCTTTCCAGTTCCGTTACGAGTTCGAAAGCCCCCGGAGCCGCCGGTCCTTGCCTGCTGGCGAGCAGCAGGTGAGTCACGCCGTGAACACGGACGAGATGACGTGCGGCCAGCGCACCTAGTAGTCCTGTGCCGCCGGTTATAAGCACCGTGGCGTCACTCGGAAGCTGGCTACTTACCTTCGCTACGTCCGACGCAGCAGATTTCACGTCCTCGGTGCGCACAAGCCTTGGAACGAACCACCTACCGGAGTGCAGGGCGAGCTGTGACTCATCCGCTAGGAGTACCTTCGCAATCCACCCCTCGGGCGGTGACGCGTCGCCGATGTCAACCAGGATTATGCGTTCGGGGTTCTCACTCTGTACTGCGCCCAATAGCCCCCACGCTGCTGATTGGGAAGGATCTGCAGCTCGCTCCGGGAACGTAACAGCATTGCGACTGACAACAATTAGTCGACTCTGGGAAAGCCTGGCGTCAAACAGGAATGCTTGAGCCAATTGTAGAGTCCTGGTAACCAATAAGCGTGTCGCGTCCGGGCCTACCTCTTGACACGTCGGCAAATCTACTACGATTTCCGATGGAACTGGTTGACCATTTTCGAGCGAGGCAATCAGGTCGGCAATTTCTCCATGCTTGCTAGATATGCCGATGCAATTTGAAATAACCGAGCCTACGTAAGCAGTGCTGCTAAGTTGAGACGGAGAGCGCGGGGGTGAATCACGTCGACTTATGTCCAGCTCTTTCCACGTCACTTCGAAAAGTTCATGTTTGGAACCGCGGTCGGCTGCCCCATCCAGCTCCTCGATTTGAACAGGTCGGACCCTAATTTCGTCAGCAGTGATTATCGTTCGGTTATTTAAGTCGTTTGCTCGCAGCGACCAGGCATTGTTGCCCACCGGACTTAGCGTCACTCTTAACATACCGACAGAAGAATTACGTTCCATCCGAACGCCGGACCACGAGAAAGGCAGAAGTGTGGTGGATGTAGTACGGAACACCGTGGTTAGTAGGGCATGCAGCGATGCATCGAGAAGAGCAGGGTGTACAAGGAATCCACTGCCTTGCGTGTTCTCGTCAAGTGGAGGCAACTGGACTTCGGCGTAGATGTTTTTTGCATCGCGCCAAATTGACTCGACTCCAGCAAATAGCGGCCCATAGGCGTAGCCACGATCAGCGAGCTGATCGTAGAGTCCGGAGACATCCAACCTCTCTGCGCCTCGGCGCGGCCACATATCGCTCTGTGTCACTCCACCAAGGGAGAAGTCTGCATCTACACTCTCGGCGGGCGTCTGCCCCGAGGTGAGCCTCCCCGACGCATGTCTCATCCATAGACCGGAGAAATCATCAACCGCACGAGAGAGCACCGTGAGCTGGAAGGCTTCACAGTCGCCCTCGACTGCCTCGGGACTAACCACAACTCTTATATCCCGCGCGCCTTCGAGAACTAAGGGTGCTTCCAAAAGCAGCTCGTCAATATGCGGAAAATCGACCCACTCCCCTGCCCATGCCGCCATCTCCAGCAGGGCGGTTCCTGGTAGCAAAATGTGATCGCCTACCTGATGGTCCGCCAGCCATGCGTGGGTGTCGACGTCAATCCGGCCAGTCGCCACAATGCCGCCGACAGAGTCACGTCCTCCGCTTTCCAGCCCCAGGCCTACAACAGCACTCAGAAGAGGATGGGCAGCAGGTTCCAACCCGGCCGCCGCAAGATTTCCTGCCCCAATTGGTGCGTCCAGCCAGAATTTCTGACGCTGGAAAGCGTAGGTAGGAAGAGCGATGGTGTTCGTATCGGTTGGAAAGAAGGATCCCCAGGCCATGGAAACGCCGGCAACGTACGCCTTACCGAAACTGATGGCCAGATCCGAGGGATCGGCATTTCCTCTGCTGACACTGGCGAGGGTATTCGCAGCGTTCCCACTGTCGTCGATGGTAGGAATAAGCGACGGGATAAGAATGGGGTGCGGGCTTATCTCCACGAATACATTGTACCCGTCGTCGAGAAGTGACCGGGTGGCCTGATGGAATAGAACTGTCTGACGCAAGTTTCGCGTCCAGTAGTCAGAGTTGCAGGTTTCTGGCTCTATGATGGCGCCAGTGACAGTTGAATACATAGGCGCGTGTCCAGGAGCGGGAATTATCTCGCCTAGGATGTCAGTCAGGACGTCACAGAGTGGGTCCACTGCCGCTGAGTGGGAGGCATAGTCGACGTCGATTATGCGCGCTCGTATTCCGTCTGTCTCGCATTGAGCAATCACCTTCTGAACGGAGAGCCGGTCGCCCGAAACGACCGTGGCGTCCGCGCCGTTAATTACTGCAATCTCCGTGCCAGGCCATTGCGCCAGGCGGCCCTGCACAGCTTCGGCCGCAAGGCCAAGCGAGACCATGCTACCGCCACACGCGAACCGCTTCAGTTCCCGACTGCGCACCGCGACAATCCGCGCCGCGTCGTCCAGCGACAGAATTCCGGCGATATATGCGGCGGCTATCTCTCCCTGGGAGTGCCCGACAACGGCATCCGGTGGGATCCCTGCCGATTCCCAGACCCGCGCCAGAGAAACCATCACGGCGAACAACACTGGCTGCACAACATCGACACGTGACAGATCCGGCGCGTCAGGAGCACCGGATAGAACTTCAGTAAGTGACCAATCTACATGCGGCGCAAGCGCCCTCTCGCATTCGCTGATAACTCGCGCGAACACGTCAGAGCCGGCTATGAGTTCCCGCGCCATCTCCGGCCACTGCGCCCCCTGGCCGGGGAACACGAAGGCGACTTTCTGATTGTCCGTCGCCGGCTCATCCCCGACGACAAGGCGCGGGTGTGGCCGACCCGCGGCCAGAGCCTCGAGCCCTTCCAACAGGTCATCAAACGTGTGGCCAACAACGCACGCGCGGTACGGAAGATGGCTACGCGTGGTCGCCAGGGACAGTCCTACCTCTGCAGGGGTAGGACGCTGCTTTCGCGGCATGGCACACAGGTGTGCATGCAGACGCCACGCTTGTGCCTTCAACGCTTCTGCCGACTTCGCGCTCATCGGCCATACCGCAACGCTTAGCGGCATCACTGCAAGATCGGGATTGCCCGCCGACGCCGCCGTTGGCTCGGCAGGAGCCTGCTCCAGGATGACGTGTGCATTCGTTCCCGAGATACCGAATGACGAAACACCGGCACGACGGGGACGTCCGTACTCCGGCCATTCCCGCTCCTCAGTCAGAAGCTCCACAGCGCCGGAATCCCAGTCGACGTGCCCTGACGGCGAGTCGACATGCAGAGTCTTGGGCATCACCCCATGCTGCATAGCCATAACCATTTTGATCACGCCGCCCACGCCGGCGGCCGCCTGCGCATGACCGATATTCGACTTCAGCGAACCCAGATACAAAGGCCGGACGGCACCGTCCGCAGCCACCGGACGCTCCTGGCCGTACGTCGCCAACAGCGCTCCAGCCTCGATCGGATCACCCAATGCCGTACCCGTACCGTGCGCCTCCACCACATCCACATCAGCAGGCGAAAGCCCCGCATCAGCCAAAGCCGCACGAACAACCTGTTGTTGAGCAGGCCCATTGGGGGCAGTCAGACCATTGCTGGCACCATCCTGATTAGTGGCGCTCCCCCTGATCACTCCTAGAACCTGATGCCCTAGTGCTCTGGCATCCGAAAGACGCTCCAGCACCAGCAAGCCCACGCCTTCGCCTAGGCCAGTTCCATCGGCTGCGGCAGAAAAGGCCTTGCAGCGCCCATCAGGAGCCAATCCTCGCTGCCGGGAGAACTCGACGAGTGCGTGCGGCGTAGACATAACTGTTACACCACCCGCTAATGCCATCGAGCATTCACCAGAACGAAGAGACCGCACCGCCAGGTGCAAAGCCACGAGCGAAGATGAACATGCCGTGTCTACGGTCAGCGCCGGTCCCGTCAGGCCAAATTGGTAAGCGATGCGACCTGAGACCACACTGCCAGCAGCACCGGTCGACAACATGCCCTCCAGATCGGCGGGCCTCTGGCCGACCGGCGGCGCATAGTCCTCGTACATGGAGCCCGCGAACACGCCCGTCTTGCTGCCATGCAGCGTCAGTGGATCGATGCCTGCTTGCTCGAATGCCTCCCACGCAGTTTCCAACAACAGGCGCTGCTGCGGGTCCATCGCAAGCGCCTCACGCGGCGAAATTCCAAAAAAGCCCTCATCGAAATATTCAGCATTAGACAGAAAGCCGCCATAACGAGTATACATCGTGCCAGGCCGAGCTGAATCGGGGTCGTATAAACCACGTCCGTCCCAGCCCCGTTCAATCGGATATTCTCCTATTTTATCCTCACCTGCTGTCAGGGTTCGCCACAGGTCTTCCGGCGCGGCAATTCCTCCGGGATAACGGCACGCCATCCCCACAATTGCGATCGGTTCACGATTACGCTCCTCCAATTCTTGGACGCGCCGGCGGGCCTTGCGGGTCTCGGCCAGTGACCGGATAAGGCTGTCGCGAAGATTTTGCTGTTCGTCGGCCATTTGTTAGCTTCCTTGTGTCGGTTCGTCGAGAAGCGCGATCAGCTCCTCGTCGGTGGCAAGCCCCAGTTCGGCGAGATCTTTATCCAGTTCGCTCTCACCCAGCATTGACTGGATTTCCGAAAGGATATCTCGGATCGCGTCAATCTCGCTTGAGCCTGGAACTGTAGTACTGATCACTTCCTTAATTTGGGCTAGCTGAGTCATAACAGCAGGCGCACTGCTTTTTGCTGCACTATTCAGGACCAATTTCTGCTGTAGATAATGCGCAAGACGGTTCGGCGTGGGGTGGTCAAATAGCAGGGTAGAAGGCATTTTCAACCCGGTCATAGCATTGAGTCGGTTGCGGAGTTCCAGGGCCGTTAGCGAATCGAACCCAAGGTCCTTGAATGCATGACCAGTGATTAGGTCCTTCTGCTCATATCCTAGGACGGCGGCAGCCTCACGAATCACCAGATCTAGCACGAAGGCGGGACGATCCTCGCCGGCCATCGCATTCAGAGCGCTGACGAGATTGAACTCGCCCTGAACAGGCTGCTTAGCCGCGGAACTGCCACTGCGCGGAGGCACCAGGTCGCGCAAAATTGCCGGTATTTGCTCAGGCTGGTTACGCAATACGCCGACGTCCAAGCCGGTTGGTAGCAGCGCAGGTCCGCCATGGTGGAGGGCCTGGTCGAAGAGCGTCATGCCGGTTTCGGAGGGAATAGAGACGAGGCCGTTTCGCTTCATCCGATGCAAATCTGTGTCGCTCAGATGGCCGCTCATTTCACTGGCTTCTTCCCAGAGACCCCAGGCCAGAGCGAGCCCAGGGAGCCCGGCCTGCCGACGGTGCGTGGCAAGGGCGTCGAGATAGCTGTTAGCTGCGGCATAGATTCCTTGGCCCGCAGTTCCCAGGACACCCGCGGCGGAGGAATAGAGAACAAACATCGACAAGTTCAAGTCCTGTGTCAGCTCATGCAGATTCCATGCTGCGTCAGCCTTTGGCCCGAATACTGTAGCAATTTGATCAACAGTCATCGAGGTGATGGTGGCGTCCTCGAGAACACCCGCCGTGTGCACGAGCCCCGTCAGAGGGTGATCGGACGAAACCGAATCCAGCAGAGATGAGACGGCCGCGCGGTCGGCGACATCGCAAGACGCCACAGTCACCGTCGCTCCGAGAGCTTGCAGATCGGCTACCAATTGCTGAGCGCCGCTCGCCTCAGGACCGCGACGGCTGGCCAGCAGCAGATGCCTCACGCCATGGTTGACCACCAGATGACGCGCGACCAAGCAGCCGAGTAAACCGGTGCCACCCGTGATGAGAACGGTGCCGTCCGCGCTCAGAATGGGCCGACCCTGCTGGCCGGCTTCGGTCCGAGTCGACGGGGCGTTGGCATGGGTAAGCCGCGGGACCAGGAATTCCCCCCCCCGTATAGCATACTGTGGTTCGGCCGCAGCCAAGGCTGTTTCGAGCCAGTTTTCGGGCGCTTCGTCTTCGTCCAGGTCCAATAAGATGATACGGTCCGGGTTCTCGCTCTGCGCAGTCCCCAATAGACCCCATACCGCGGCGTGGGACAAATTGATTGGTGTACTAGAACCACCAGTCGCCTGGCGGGTCAAGACGACAAGCTGACTCGTCGAGAGCCTGGCATCTGCCAGAAATCCCTGGATGAACCGCACTGCATTTTCCATCGCAGCATGCGTGCCATTCAGGCCAGAGTTCGGCTCAGCTGCGAGGCCAGCCACCAGCACCAACGGGACCGGCGCACCTTCGTCAAGTGCTCTGCCGAGTTCCATCAGGTTGTCATAGTTAGCGGCAGGAAAAACCCCTACGTCGGCGCCTAGCCCACCGACCTGTGCAACGCGGCCCAGTAAAGTCTGATCTCCGGCAGTAGAATTTCTATTAGAACGAAGCCGAACCCACTGCAATTCGAATAGACGGTGGGCATTCCCTCGCTCGATTCGGCGTAACGCTTCAACGGCGACGGGGCGAGTGGTCACCGCATTGGCGGTCAAAACGGTCCGGCCAGACGGGTCGGCCACGTGAAGCGACCACGTGTTGTCACCGATCGGGCTAAATGCGGCTCTTAATGAGTCTGCCGCGTTGGCATTGGTGTGAACTTGAACACCAGCCCAGGCAAAAGGAAGGACTGTTTCACCGCTACGAACGAATATCTCAGGAAGTAGCGCGTGCAAAGCAGCGTCGAGTAGTGCCGGGGGGAACACGAAGGACCCAGTAATGAAGCTTCTCTCAGAATCGAGCACGACTTCCGCGAAGATCGAACCGTTTTCGGTCCAGGCCTGCCTCAGTCCTTGGAAGGTCGGCCCGTAACCGTAGCCATAATCGGCCGCGCGTTCGTAAAAGCGCTCAAGATTTACGCTCACAGCCCCCGCCGGGGGCCAATGCTGCGGGAAAAGGCTGGGGGTGTTAACTGGTCCGACCTCCAGAAGCCCCGTTGCGTGCTCGGTCCATATACCGGATTGTGGCTCTGCAGTTCCGGGCCGAGAGTGAACGGAAAAGGTCCGATTCCCTCTTTCGTCGGGTGCGCCAACCACAACGCGTAACTGAAGATCCCCTACTGGAGGCACCACGAGAGGTACAAGAAGATTGAGCTCGGCTAGTTGCGGGCAGTTCGTCCGCTCCCCGGCTTTCAGCGCGAGGTCTACGAAAGCAGTTCCGGGCAGCAGTACCGTTCCGAACACCGAATGATCAGAGATCCAAGGCGAGCATTCCATAGAAAGTCGGCCAGAGAGCGCCACTGAACCATCGGGGAGTTCCACCACAGCTGCCAATAGTGGATGCCCTGCTCCATCCAATCCAGCGCCCGCCGCATCACCAGGGTTTTGTCCGTAGGGCAGCCAATAATCCCGGTGTTGGAAGGCGTAGGTGGGAACAACGGCTGGTTCGGCAACAGGAAGAATTTCAGACCACGCGAGGGAGGTACCATTTGCCCAGGCTGTAGACGCCTGTGTGAGAAATTCTTTCCAGCTCCCTCGCTCTCGGCGGAGCGTGCACAATGCTACGACGTCCTGCTTGCAGGCGTCTGCAACTTCTTCGATGGGCTGAATCAGGACCGGGTGAGGACTGCACTCTACGAAGGTGTTATGCCCAGTTTGGATGAGTTGGTCAATTGCACGGTCGAATCGTACCGTTTGGCGAAGGTTCTCGACCCAGTAATTAGCACCCACCTCTGGACCCTTCAACCATGCGCCAGAAACGGTGGACAGCATCGGAATACGGCCTCGCTGCGGGCTTATCCCGGCTAGGGCATCCCGCAATGGTACTGAGACGGTGTCGACTTGCGGACTATGACTGGCATAGTCGACTGGTATGCGTCGCACCCTGGCTCCAGTTTGGGTCGCCAGGGCTTCGAGGCTTTCGAGCGCAGTAACTTCCCCAGCGACCACAGTGGATGCCGGGGCATTGACCGCTGCGACGGACAAAACTGAGTAAGGCTGTGCCTCTAGCCATCGTTGCACCTGGTCGGCAGGAGTCGAAACCCAGGTCATGGCTCCGCTTCCGGCCAGGTCGGAGGCAATGAGCTGGGACCGCACAGCCACGATTCGAACTGCATCCTCCAGCGAGAGAATGCCGGCCACATAAGCGGCGGCAATTTCTCCCTGGGAGTGACCCACCACGGCATCAGGTGTCACTCCGGCACGGGACCACAGTCCCGCTAGAGCCACTGCCACGGCGAACGATGCCGGCTGCACCACATCAACTCGCTGTAGCATTGCGTGCGGACCATCGCCGCGCAGTACCTCGTCCAACGACCAGTCCACATATGGCGCAAGCACCAAGGCGATGCGGGCGATCTCCTTTGCAAACCACGGGGATTCATCGAGTAGGTCCCGGCCCATGCCTACCCACTGGGCGCCCTGTCCGGGAAAAACCCAGACTGTGCGTGCCGTTTCGGTAGCAGTTCTGCCAGTCACCAAGGCTGGGTGCGAGGCACCTGCTGCCAGTGCGTCCAGGGCTGCAACACGAACAGCGTGGTCGCTTTCCAGCACCACGGCCCGGTCAGGGAAGGCGGTACGCGATAGCGCCAACGTCCGTGCGACGCCTAATGTGTCGACCTCACCAGCCGTATAGCGCGCTAGGTTCCGCGCCTGTGCACGCAAGGATTCGCGTCCGCGCCCAGATACCGCCCATGGCACCAGATGACCAGCGTTGCGAGCGGCGTCATCGGACACTATCCTTTCATCGCGATTAGTCAGATGGGTCGCCGTTGGCTCGGCAGGAGCCTGCTCCAGGATGACGTGTGCATTCGTTCCCGAGATGCCGAATGACGAAACACCGGCACGACGGGGACGTCCGTACTCCGGCCATTCCCGCTCCTCAGTCAGAAGCTCCACCGCGCCGGAATCCCAGTCGACGTGCCCTGACGGCGAGTCGACATGCAGAGTCTTGGGCATCACCCCATGCTGCATAGCCATAACCATTTTGATCACGCCGCCCACGCCGGCGGCCGCCTGCGCATGACCGATATTCGACTTCAGCGAACCCAGATACAAAGGCCGGACGGCACCGTCCGCAGCCACCGGACGCTCCTGGCCGTACGTCGCCAACAGCGCTCCAGCCTCGATCGGATCACCCAATGCCGTACCCGTACCGTGCGCCTCCACCACATCCACATCAGCAGGCGAAAGCCCCGCATCAACCAAAGCCGCACGGATCAAATTCTCCTGCGATAGCCCGTTAGGGGCAGTCAGACCATTGCTGGAACCATCCTGATTGCTTGCGCTCCCTCTAATCACAGCCAGTACAGAGTGCCCACGGCGTCGAGCCTGCGAAAGGGGCTCCAATACGAGTACGCCTACCCCCTCGCTAAAGCTCGTTCCGTCGGCCGCGGCGGCAAATGCCTTACACCGTCCGTCAGGAGCCAGGCCCCGCTGTCGAGAGAACTCAACGAAGGTTTGCGGCGAAGCCATAACTGTGGCACCGCCCGCCAGAGCCATTGAAGACTCACCGGACCGGAGAGATTGAACTGCCAGATGTAATGCAACCAGAGACGAAGAGCATGCCGTATCCACCGTCAGGGCCGGGCCCACGAGACCTAGCTGATACGCAACACGACCGGAAGCTACACTGGTGGCTGTCCCTGTCAAGGTGAAATCTTCATGCCCTGCAGCCTCCGGACCAGTGCCATAGCCTTGCGACCAGGTCCCGAAAAACACACCTGTGGAGCTACTCCGCAATGTTTCTGGAAGAATAGCGGCGTTCTCTAAACTCTCCCAGGCAACCTCTAGTAACAATCGCTGCTGCGGGTCCATAGCCAATGCCTCACGCGGCGAGATGCCAAAGAACGGCGCATCAAAGCGCGCTGCGTCATGCAGGAAGCCACCGCGACGGACGTAGGTCGTTCCAGTGCTACTCGGGTTGGAATCGAATAATTTCTCCATATTCCAGCCGCGATCCGATGGAAACGATTCAATTGCACTCCCGCCTCGAGAAACAATGTCCCATAGGCCTGAAGGCGATTGTGCATCTCCCGGGAAGCGGCAGGCCATTCCCACGATAGCTATGGGCTCGTTCTCATCCCCTTCCCTTCCAAGTGAGGCACTGGAATCAGGGGAGTCTCCGCCCTGTTCGTGGCAATTCTCCTGCGATCCCATGAGGCGCCGAAATAAAAAATTCGCCAAGAGGCGAGGGGTGGGGTGGTTGAAAATAGCCGCCGTGGGAAAAACAACTCCTGTAGCTTCAACCAGACGATCCCGCAGCCGCACCAATGACAAAGAATTTACGCCGATCGCGGTGAAAGTTAGATCAGGGTCAACCTTACCGTCGATTTGATCTAGAATTACCCGGAGGAGTGCTAACTCCTGATCTATTCCATAGGAAGAATGAACTTCCTCAACACGCAGTCTGGGAGCTATTTTGGTCAGACTGGTGTCACGTAAACCTTCCTGAACAATTTTCCGGCGAACTTTACCGGACGCAGTCCGGGCGATGCTGGTAACTTGATATATTTCGTGGGGGACCTTGAAGTAAGAAAGTTCCGCTCGACAGCCCGAAATCAGTACTTCGGGATCAAAGGCATCAGAGGCAGGTACAACAACAGCTATCGGGATTTCGCCCAACTCATCGTGGGGAAGCCCCACGACTGCCGCATCGAGAACTCCGGGCATCCGCTGAAGAACGTGCTCCACCTCATCGGGAACTATGTTCTCTCCAGCACAGATAATTATCTCTTTGAGGCGCCCGGTTATAACGAGCTGACCCGAAGATTCGCGGCGGGCCAAATCCCCAGTCCTATACCATTCTCCCGAGAAAACTTCCGCCGTCAGGTCAGGCTTTTTATGATAACCGATCATTACCATCGGGCCGGCGGCCCACACTTCGCCTTCTTCTCCATCAGCGAGGTCTTGCCCTGTTTGCGGGTCTGTGATGCGCAAACGCAGGCCTTCGATTGCGGAGCCACAGGACCCAGTGACTCGATCTCCAACCGACCGATGCGCGGTAAACAGTCCGCTCACCTCGCTTGCGCCGTACCCATCGAATAGGTTAACTCCAAGTGTGTCCTCAGCTGATTCCACCAAGGCGGCAGAACACTTGGCGCCGGCAGTAATGCACGCGCGCAGCGAAGGCAAAGTAACAGCCCAGTTTTGATCTTCTCCTTGCGAATTCAGGACAATTTGTTGGAAAATGGTAGGGACGCCGATCAAGATCGTACTGCATTCCC
Source organism: Streptomyces sp. WAC03905 (assembly GCF_057371075.1). Taxonomy (NCBI): domain Bacteria; kingdom Bacillati; phylum Actinomycetota; class Actinomycetes; order Kitasatosporales; family Streptomycetaceae; genus Streptomyces; species Streptomyces sp. WAC03905. Next base: position 216,792 of record NZ_JBXYDZ010000002.1, on the reverse strand, counting down.
GCTCCAGAGCTTCCTTTATATCCACAGGAGAGAAGCTTGTAATGAACCTGGCACTTGCGCCACTCATAAGTACAGAGACCAGTCCCACTCCGAAACCAAAGGCGTGATGGAGTGGGACTGGGCATAGCAACCTATCTTCCGCTGTTAGGCCCAAAGGATGGATATAAGAACCCGTGGCTGATGTCAGATAGCCGCGTTGGCTAGAAACGATTCCCTTAGGTGTTCCAGTGGTTCCGGAAGAATAGAAAATCCAAGCAGGCTCATCTGGGCCAAGGCAATCGGGAGCTGAGGACCGTGGGTCTGTAGTGCAGAATTCCTCGAAGGAATCTCCGGTGACCAGGATCTGCGCCTCCGGTCGTACGCGCATAACCCTGTCGGAATTAGCAGTATCAGTGATTACAACTTTGGCGTCACAGTCATCAAGTATATTTTTGATTTCAGCGTCAGAGGAATGCATGCTGAGGGCAACGCCCACGCACTCCGCTCGGAGGATTCCTAGATAGCCTTGGACCAACTCCACACTGTTAGGCAAAAGAATCGCCACACTGGTGCCGCGTGTAAGACCAAGGTCAACCAGATTGCCGCCGAGGCATCCTGTACGACGCCAAAGATCAGAGTACGTAACTATGCGCAGACCGTCTGAGAAGGCAACCTTTTGGGGCGCCCGCAGAGCCATGTTTCGTAAGTGGTCAATCAAATTAAATGTCACTGCTTAATCCGTTCTGCAACGAGAAAAGTAAATTGATTTCACCTACTTAGCCGTAGATGAAGGCAGGACCACACTAGTGTTCAACGGCGTTCGGGCGGCGTGTCAAAAATGCGCCGCCTGATGGCAACTAACTATGCATACCCTCTGTCATTCAGAGCGTGATTTTTTCCACTGTGACACGGCTGCTAAGAGAAGCTCGATGTCATCAACGTTGTTGAAATAGTGACATGATACTCGTATTCCACCGACGCCAGATGTATAGCGGACGCTGACGGCAATTCCAACATCTGCCAGATACTCCGACAGGGCAACATTCGATGAAGCGCCGTTGAGATCAAACGCCACGATGCCGGACCTCGCGATCTCCTCGCGTGGGGAGACAACCTTAATGGAAAGTCGATCGAGTCCCTCGATAAGTCGATTTGTGAGATTGATGATGTGCTCCGAGATTGCGCTCAAACCTAGTTTGAGCGCAAACTCCGCTGATGCCCCTAACGCCACGGCCCCAATAAAATTTCCCGTGCCGCCGCTTTCGAATAGGCGAGCGGTGTTCTCGAATTTTAGATTGCCGTGAGGAATAAATTCTGGATTTTTGAAAGCATCACCCCATGTGGGCGCTGGAGGTGCAGCAGCAAAGAATCCGGATATGGGAGCACGTAAGTACTCGCGAATGGCTGGCGAAATATACAGAAAACCCGCCCCGAAGGGCGAATTCAGCCATTTATGCCCACCGCAAACGAGGAGATCTACCGGGCATTCGGCCACATTGAATGGAATGGACCCTATGTGCTGAGCTGCGTCCACTAGAAGCCAAATGCCTCGATTTTTACAAATCTCTGAAATCGTTTCTAAATCGGCACGGAACCCGTGAGTCCACTGAACGGAGCTGATCGCAACGACACGCGTGTGCTTATTTATGGCCTTCAGGATCGAGTCTGCGCTTACTCTCCCTGATTCATTCTTCAGAATATTAACAGAAATCCCTTGCCGAGACTCTATTTGGCTCCACACCGCCCCCATCTGCACAAACTCTAAATCGCTGTATATTACCTCATCACCTTGGTTTAGGGGTAAGGCTTGAGCGGCTACAGCGAGCCCTTGGCTGGCATTCTCTAACAGTGCAATATCATCTGAATCGCATCCGATTAATCTAGATATGCTGGATCTTGCCGAAGCGCGTAATGCAGATAGCTGTTGATGATGCTCCGTGCCGGTCCGAGCCGGGCAGAGTGTGACCCGGTCAAGATATGATGTGACTGTTTTCGCAGAGAAGCGCGAGACCAAACCAATAGTTGCAGTATCTAAGTAAACCTTATGGTCGAGCGCCGAAAAGTGATTGCGCGCAGCAGCTAATGATGTGCCACTATCAATCTGCAAGTTGCCACCTAAGGCGAGATGCTCAGCTTCGTTGGTTGCGTAAGGGCCCAAGGTGCTCTCGATACGGCTGCGTTCTGGCGAGCAGGAATGACCTGTCACAATAGCTCCCATTCTTATTCTTGCCTAGACTTGCTCAGGTCGACGCCTACAGCTAAATGTAAAAATATATTGCTAGCAATTCACCCGCCGCGGAAGAGCGGACTTGCCAACCAGCTAAGCAAATGCGCACGCCGAGGGTCCGCTCCGCTGTAAGTAGTGCGTGCGAAAATTGCTCTGCGGTTTGACTTATCGGCTGCACTTCGGCGTCAAGGTGAAGGGAGGTGGGACAGAAAGTTGCGCCAGGCGCGGCGCATACTCGCATTAAGCGGCTCGGTTAAATGGGACCACATTGCTCCACGTCAGGACACCATTCTCGATCACGAGCAGCATCTCGCTGGCCACTGCAGGAGGGAGGTGGAGGCATCGTTGGGCAGAACGCTTAGAGATCCTGCACCTGATAGCAGGTCAGCTCGTGAGTAATCCTTGCTCTATTGGCTCATTTGTGCTGTTGGAATTGATTTCCCGCAACTACGGACATTGACGATTGGCCTGCATTGTGGTATGGGCTGAGCACGGACGGTGGCCTACGTGGTAGCAGACGGCAGATGAGAGCGGTCCGTGACAAATGTTTGCCGACTGGGACTGGTTCAGTTCGGCAAACGTCCGAGAGCTGGGCTCGAGCCCTGTCCGACGCGGCTGAAGCACGCATATCGGTTCATAGCCCTCGCCGACAGTGGAGTTGAGGCATTTGCCCACTATCGGGGCGCCTGTCCGGATCTCGGCTACCGCCCTGTCCGGGAGCAGCGTGGTCCTCACGGGCGACAATCGTTCAGCCTGCTATTCGCCAAAATGAACGAACGAACCGAGTTCACCAGGCCTTGCCGGCCCCTCAGCGGCGAGACGAGCCCGATGCATAGCGGTTCGCCAAGGAAACGCCGAGCCCACGCCTTCCCTACCTGGTGATTTGGTTGTGAGTTGATTCGGCAGCACGTGAGTTGCTTTGCGTACCAATTCGCGGGGGGCCGGGTGGCAGGTGTTGAGCAACTGGGTCAGGCGTCGGGCGACCGCGCAGGGTCTGGCTCTGCGGGCGAGGATCGTGCTGGCGTGCGCGGTGGGTGGGCCGAACCTGGCGGTGGCCGCCCGGCTGGGAGTGGACCGGGGCACCGTCGCGAAGTGGCGGGCCCGGTTCCTGCGAGACCGGCTCGATGGACTCGCGGACGAACCGCGGCCCGGGGTCCCGCGGACCATCACCGACGCCCAGGTGGAAGAGGTGGTGGTCCGCACCCTGGAGGAAACCTCTCCTGGCGGGACGCACTGGTCCAAGCGGGAACTGGCCAAGGCCGTGGGCATCTCGCCAGCCAGTGTGCTGCGGATCTGGCATGCCTTCGGCCTCCAGCCGTGGCGGACCGAGACCTTCAAGATCTCCCCGGACCCGTTCCTGATCGAGAAGATCCGCGACGTCGTCGGCCTGTATCTCGCTCCGCCGGCGAACGCGGTGGTCTTCGCGGTGGACGAGAAACCGCAGATCCAGGCCCTTCAGCGGACCGCGCCGGTGCTGCCCATGATCCCGGGGGTGCCCGAGCGGCGCAGTTTCGACTACGTCCGGCACGGCGCCGTCGACCTGTTCGCCGCCCTGAACACCGCGACGGGCAAAGTGATCACGAAACTGTCCGCGCAGCACCGGGCAGTGGACTTCCGGGACTTCCTCGACGAGATCGACCGCCAGACCGACAAGAGCCTGGCGGTCCACGTGATCTGCGACAGTCTCTCCGCCCACAAGGCGCCGGTGGTGCACAGGTGGCTTCTGGCGCACCCCCGGTTCCAGCTCCACTTCACCCCCACCTACTCGTCGTGGATCAACCAGGTCGAGCGGTGGTTCGCCAAGCTGGAACAGCGCTGCCTGGAGCGCGGAGTGTTCTGCTCACCCAACGACCTCAAAACCGCACTCGAAGGCTGGATCAAGGTCTGGAACGACGACGCCGGCCCTTCAAGTGGACCAAGACCGCCGACCAGACCCTCAACCAGATCTGCCGCCACTGCTCACGCATCTCCGAACCAGATCACTAGGCTAGCGGCACCAGCAGGGCGCCTATGCGTTGATAGCCGCGGCGAGCCGGGCAGGCTGCGATTGCTCGGCTCAAGGATTGGTAGGCAGATGCAATACCCCGGACACCAACCTGTCGGTCCACTCGGTTGCTGGCCGTCTGCACGTAGGGGCGTGCGTTTTTACGCTCCTCACGCGCGTTGCCGACCCTAGAACTGCTCGCAGTCTTTGCACGCGGCTACGGCTTGAGAGACCGGTTGTGGAACTCACTTGATTACGTCTGGCTGCCCGCACCTGGCGAGCGTGCAGCGGCGGAAAATCCATGATGGTGTAGCCGGGCCGCGAGGGCAGATTATAGTAGACCAAGCGATGCTAATTTAGCAGGCCACCAGGCGTCCTAAGGTTACGAGTGGCCAGGCCCGGCGAGAAGCCAGGCCGCAGAGACGAAGTGGTGCTTTGCACCGACGCCACGGGCCGCTGTTGAATGTGCACCGTGGGGCCCGTGTGCTGGCGTTCGACAACAGCATCGGCGAACGGGCGGGATTCTTGAACGTGTTCTGCGGGATCGACTGGGCGGAATCACGACGTACAGTGCTCATCTACGGCACCGGCAAGCTGCTGGAGCAGTGCCGCATCGGCGACGACCTCGACGGCTACCGCCTGCCACTGGATTTCCTGGCCGAGCACAGGACACCGCCGAGGCGCCGATCCCGGTGGCGACCGCAACCAGCCGTGGCCTGCTGGTCGCGACGCTGAGGCAGGGGCCTCGGCAGATGATCGCGGTCAACCCGATGGCAGCTTCCCGCTACCGCGACCGCCACGGGGTGAGCCGCAAGAAGTCTGACCCCGGCGACGCGCTCGTGTTCGCCAACATCATCCGCACGGACATGCCGATGCACTGACCGCTGGCCGCCGACACCGAATTGGCCCAGGACGTGCCCGTCCTGGGCCGAGCACAGCAGGACGCGGTCTGGAACCAGCAGCAGGTCTGCAACCAGCTCCGTGCCATGCTGCGTGAGTACTTCCCTGCGTTCCTGGATGCGTTCGACGACAAGCAGGGCGGTCTGTCCCGCCCGGACGCTGGCCGGATCCTGGCTGCTGGTGGCACCCACGCCTTCGCTGGCTGCCAAGCTGCCGCTCTGGCGCATGACGGCGATGATGAAGCGGGTCGACCGCCGCATCAACATTGAAGCCGATGCCGAGCGACTGCAGCACGTCTTTCGCCGGGAAGCCCCGTTCAACGTCCCGCTGGTCGAAGACACGATAGGCAAGCAGGCTGCGGCTCTGCTTCGCAGCTGGACACTGCCTGCGCAGCAGTCGCCGATCTCAGCGAAGCCACGGAGGGGGGTTTCCGAGCTCATCCCGACGCCACGATTATGCTGAGCTTCTCCGGCAGCGGATCCCAGATCGGCGCACGGATCCTCGCTGAGATCGGCGACGACCGCACTCGGTTCGCCAGCGCCGGAGGGCTAAAGACACACGCGGGCGCTGCCCCCACCACCCGCGCTTCCAGCAACCGCCACTACTCGGACGTGGGTACGTCAAGGACTACCGGCTCAAATACGTCGGCCACCTCTGGGCTTTTGCCTTCCTCAGCGGCTCGGCCGGCGCCGACACCCACGGACCGGCGGGGACTGGTACGGGCAGGCGCTGCGGCACCTCTTCAACCGCATGCTCGGCCAGCTCCACCACTGTCTCCAGGCCCGGATCCCATTCGCCGAAATCATCGCTTTCCGCACGCTCCCAGAGCCCGCCGTCGTAACGTCCTAACTCCATGCTTGACCAGGGCTTCTTGAGCTCCTCGGCTCGGCTGGCCCACCCCCACGCGAGCTGATTAGACAAGCCGATACAGCAAGGCGCTCACAGCTCCCTCCAGGGCCTTGGAAAAGGACATCTGTAACCGAATCGCGCCTGAAACACCGACCCCGAACCCTACGTCTGGAAGCAAGATCACGGACGAGAACCTCGAACGCCTCGCCCGATACCTGAACTTTCGCGGCCTTTATCCCCTAATTCTTTGGCGCCGTTCATGCCATGGCGGATCGGCCTCTGTGATCAATCGTCAGTATCCTTAAGATCCGCCAGTGTATCCACGAGTCCCTTAGACTAGCGGCCACACGAACGTACTGTCGTGACAAGCCCGTCAGGGTCTGGGGGGGCTGATGGAGAGGTCAAGGCAGGCGTGCTGAAGGGCATGACGGGCCTGGAGGAGATGGGCTGCGGTGGGAGGGTAGGGCTGGGTGCGTGTGGTGTGAACTGCTGCTGCGGCACTATGGACGATGAGGTCGTTGGCCGCAGCTGTCAGCTCGGGGAGCCAGGCGAGATAAAGGGGACGATCGAGGCTGGGGTTGGCGCGGGTTTGAGTGCGGTGGTAGGCATGGACTAGCCAACGGCGAGTCGGCAGGCCCCCAGTGAGAGACGTCAGGTGCTGGTTGGCGATCATTGCTAGTCGGAGACGCCAAAATCGCGCGTGTGGTCCAGGTAGGGACGCCAAAGCGTCGTGGAAGGTCGCGAGGGCCTCGAGCAGGATGCCGCACCATCGGCGCAGGCTGTCGGTGGGGGAAGGGGGACGCTGGGGGTGCCGGGCCGCTTGGCGCGTGATCCAGTGCAACTGACTGCAAGCCGCCTCCTCAGCCCTGCAGACTAAGCCATCGATGGAGCCGGTACAAGCGGTGGAAGCACGTCGCAGGGGGATTGTCATGGGGTCGGCCATTCGTCTAGACATACCGCATCAGCGCAAGCAGCTTGTTCTTGCCGTCGGACCATCCGCGGGGCGAAAAGCTCGAAATAGTCATCTGCATTCTGGGCCCCCATTGCCCCGTTCGAAATCGCCCTATCGGGGAAATACTCGGCGATCGCCCTATTTGCCGTCTTCGATCTGCGCCAGTCGGCGCGACGTATGAATGCGCGAGAAATGCTCTGTGCCCGTATCGGCACTATATATCGCGTCAAAGCTCCAACCCGAGGCTGCGCCGTCCTGTCCATCAATGCCTGCGTCTCTGCTGCCGACCCTTAGCCGGCTCGCGATCCAATAGAATCAGTTCTTTCCTCGCGTCTCATCTTCGCAGAAGGCAGAAAAACTTCCTGAGTAGACGATGCTGATCCTTGGACGCAGGTAATCTCTGCGGACTCGCAGCGCGGCGTCGCCGTTGATCATGAAAGTAGCCCTGCCGGGTAGCCTGTAGCGTTTGCGGGACCCTGGTGCCGACGCTACCATTTGCAGATGCAAGTTCGATTGGTGCCGTAGTACCGTCAGGCGGGCAATGTTCCCCGTGACCGCGTGCCAGGCGGGGAGTGGTCGTCGGCGGCGGAGTCAACGAAGCAGTAGCCAATCACCGGCTTGGAGTTCCGCCGTTCGTCCGTAGTGGCGAGTTTGTTATCCATCGCCGGCCGGCGATCCATGACTTGGTGCCCGCCTCCGTCGAGGATGCTGCCCAACTTCTCGAACGGACGACCTGGAGGGTGTCGCCGGGACCGGTATGTGCCGTCACAGGCGCTGATAAGAGACCCGGACACCGCCCAGTCCGGTGCAATGCCGGTCGGTTGCGGGCGGCAGGTCTGCATAGCATGGACGCGCGACCACGGTGCCATTGTCGAGGCCGGAACGATTACTGACTGGAAAGAGTGCGAGGTTAGACACCGAAGGCGTGGGCGTGTTCCTCAACCTGGACGTCGGCCCAACAGCGAGCCGAAGCCGCGAGCCGTTTTCGACAAGCTAAAGGCCAAATTCGACTTCCTGTCATTGTGCACCAGTCGGCATCCATACGGCGCCCTGCTTCTGACCGTCGTCCGCGATGTCGACTGCCAGGTCGCCTACCTGCCCGGACTGGCGATGCAGCGGAATGCGGAGCTCTATCCGGGAGAAGCTAAGACCGACGCGAAGGACCGCGGAGGTCATCGCGGACTCTGCCCACACCCTGCGGTCTCTGGAACTCACCGACGAGATCAACGCCGAGCTGACCGTCCTGACCGGCTTCGACCAGGACCTCGCTGCGGAAGCCACCCGCACCTCCAACCAGATGCGCAGCCTGCTCACCCACATTCACCCGTCCTCTGCAGCGAGTCCTGGGCCCGCGGCTGGACCGCCCCGCCATCACCGGCTCTTCGAGTGATACGGCTCCCCCGGCATCGGGGAACATCAGCACAGCCGTTGGCGCTGAGAATGATCATGGTCGGCTAGCACAGTGATCGTCGCCGGAGCAGGGTTTACTGAAAGATCGTTGATCATGGGTGGGGCCTGACTACGGTCCGCCTCATGCCGGTTGATTTCTTAACTGATGATCAGGTCGAGGCGTACGGGAAGTTCTCCGAGGAGCCGACGAGGCCTGAGCCTCACGGCCGGGCGTGGACGCACCCGGAGGGGCCGGTGGCCCTGTTCAACCAGGCGGTGGGCTGGCTGCGCAGGAACCGGGTACTACTGCCGGGTGTCTCGGTGCTGGCCCGACAGGTGTCCGAGGTCCGCACGATCGCGGAGAAGCGGCTGTACGCCGCCGTGGCCAGGGCGGCTCACCGCGCGGATCCAGCGCTGCCAGCGGATCTGGTGGCCACGCTGGTGGTGCCGGAGGGCGGGCGGTTCTCGGAGTTGGAGCGGCTGCGTCGGCCGCCGACGCGGACGACGGGCACGGCCTTCGCCCGGTCGCTGGAGCGGGTCGGTGAGATCAGCGCATTCCAGCTGAGTCGAGCGTTTCGCGTTTGAAGGTCGTGTTGAAAGACTCCGCCAGCGCGTTGTCCGCGCTGGACCCGATCGCGCCCATGCTCTGGATCACTCCTGCTGACGTGCAGGCTTCGGCGGATGCCCGGCTCTTGTACTGCGAGCCGTGATCGGTGTGCATGATCGCACCGGTCAGGCTGCCGCGGGTCCGCCGGGCCGCGGCCAGGGCGTCGGTGACGAGTTCCGTGCGCATGTGACCGGCGATCGCCCAGCCGGCCAGGCGACGTGAGGCGAGGTCGATCACGGCCGCCAGATAGAGGAACTTCCCACCGTCCAGCGGTAGATAGGTGATATCGCCGACGTACTTCGTGTTCATCTCGGTCGCGGTGAAGTCACGTCCGAGCAGGTCGGGGGCGTTGGCCGCGGCCTGGTCGGGGACGGTGGTGCGGTGCCTGCGGCGAAGCCGCAGGCCTGCGAGCCCGATGCTCCGCATGATGCGGGCGACCCGCTTGTGGTTGACCGGCTCGCCGTCCTCTCGGAGCTCGGCAGTGATCCTGGGGACGCCGTAGGTTCCGTCCGATTGCTGGTGCACGACCGGTATTCGGGTGGCGAGCCGGGCGTCGGCCGCCTGGCGGGCGGCTCGGTCGGAGGCTGTCGCGCGCCAGCAGTAGAAGCTGGAGCGGGCGATCCCCAGAATCCGGCTTAACCGCTTGACGCCGTACCGGCGCTGGTAGTCGGCGACGAACTGGAAGCGGTTCACCAGCGCGTCTCCCCGGCGAAATACTTCGCCGCCTTCCTCAGGATCTCGCGCTCCTCCTCCAGCTCGCGGATCTTCATCCGAAGAGCGGCGTTCTCCGCCTCCAACGGCACCGCCGGCTGGGCCGGCGCCTGCGCTTGGTGTCCGCGGGGCCGGCTCGCGCCAGCGGCTCGGATCCAGTTGCGCAGGGTTTCGGGGTTGATTCCCAGATCGGCGGCGATCTGCTTGATCGTCGCTCCGGGCCGTGACTGGTACAGCGCGACCGCGTCCGCCCTGAACTGCGGCGGACAGTTCTTCATGACCACGAGATGTCCGTCCTTCAGATCCTCAGGATCCACTGTCTCGTGTGTCCAGGATCAGGGGTCAAGGCCCCCAACCAGGTCCGCGCCTACGACCTGCTGCGGATGTTCGGCCGCGAAGGACACCCCACCCAGCTGGGGCAGGCGTTCGCCGAGTACGGGCGGATCGCCAAGACCGAGCACCTGCTCCGCGTGGTCGACCCGGTCGACGACACATACCGCCGCCAGATGAACCGCCAGCTCACCGTGCAGGAATCCCGGCACAAGCTGGCCCGGGATGTGTGCCACGGCAAGCGCGGCACCATCCACCAGGCGTACCGCGACGGTATGGAGGACCTGTTGACCGAACTACCGGGGTGTGAGCCGACGAGTCCCCGGAGATCGACGCACGGTGACGGGACCAAGCACCAGGCCGGTCAGCTTGCCTCGGAAGCCGTGCCACATCACCTTCCTGATGTGCTGTCATCACGAGCTGTTGGAGACCACAGCAGCTCGTGGAGGCTCAGGTGCAAGAGGGCATGCAGTTACGGGACGTCACGGCGCTCGCGGTGCCGAGGGTCGGCCGGGTGGAGGAGACCGGCGATCCGTCGCTGCCGTACCGGCTGCTCGACCGGGACGGGATTGAGGTGGCGGCGGTCAGCGAGTTCCTGCTCGACATGCTTGCCGACGACGACAGCCCGGCCTCGCTCCGCTCGTACGCGTACGAGCTGCTGGCCTGGTTCCGGTTCCTGTGGGCCCTCGACGTGCCGTGGGACCGGGCCGGCCGGGCGGAGGCCCGAGACTTCGCACTTTGGCTGAAGATGGTCAAAAAGCCGCCGCGGCCCCGGCGGCCGGACGCCCCGGCGCCCGGGTCGGTCAATCCGGTGACTGGCAAGCGGTACGCGGGCGAGAACTACGCGGCACGCACCCGGAGGCACGCGCGGGCAGTCGTCCGCAGCTTCTACGAGTACCACCGCGACATGCACGGACGGCCGCTGCTCAACCCGTTCCCGAAGACCAAGCGCGCCGAGGACGAGCACCTCAACGCCCACCACAACCCGGTGCACGCCTTCAAACGCCCTGCCCGCCGGGCCCCCTACCAGCCGAAGGAACCCCGGCGAACCCCGCGTGGCATTCCCGACCAGGCATTTAACGAACTGTTCGCGGCCCTGCCCTCGCACCGCGACCGCGCGCTGGTCGCCTTCTACATCTCGGCCGGCCCGCGCGCCTCGGAACTCCTCGGGGTCAGCCGCGACCGGGTCAGCCCCGGTGACCAGACGATCGGCGTCATCCGCAAGGGCTCCCGGGCCCTGCAATGGATCCCCGCCTCCAGCGACGCGTTCGTATGGCTGCGGCTCTACCAGCAGCAGATCCGCCCGCAGGCCCTCGACGGGCCGGAGGAACCACTGTGGTGGACCCTCCGGCGCCCGATCAGGTTGCTGAGCTACGACGCGGCCCGCATGGTGTTCACTCGGGCCAACGAGACCCTGGGAGCGAACTGGACCCTGCATGACCTGCGGCACAGCGCGGCCAAACGCATGGTGCGCGACCCCAAGCTCTCGCTCACCGACGTCCAATGGGTCCTTGGCCATCTCCACATCAGCACCACGGAGCAGTACCTCGAACCCGCTGAAGACGAGGTCGTCGCGCACGTGCTGGCCCACCACGCCCGGCAGGCTGCTGAGCCCGTCAAACCGGTGATGCCCGCCCCGGGCTACCGTTCCGAGGTTCTCCAGACGCTGCTCGGCACGGCCGCCCTCGGTGGAGGCCCGGCATGACCACCGCGACCGTGACTGCCCGGCCCTCCGCCCCCGTCCGCCACGCCCCCTTGCCTCCCGGCCAGGAGAAACGCGAAGCGCCGACGACCTGGTGGCAGACGGAGGAACCGCGCGAACAGGTGCTGGAGCGCACACTCGCGCTGCCGTTCACCGCGGACAGCGATGCCAATCAGCGCTCACGGCACCGCGGTCTGATCAAGCTACTGGACTGGCTGGAGGACCAGCCCGGCGGCACCTGGCAGGAGCGCTGGATGGCCAGCGGAGCCGAGGAAGCAGGCCGGGAGTGGACGCGGCTGCCAATGCAGTGGCTCGCCGAGCACCAGCGGGCACGCAAGTACGACCGCGCCGATCTGTGCTGCGGCATGATCCCGCTGCTGGGCGGCCAAGTCGTACGCCCCGCCTACCGGTGGCTACTGCGGCAGCGCCCTTCGCAACTGCTGGCGCACATCCGCAGCGTCACCGATCCCGACGGTTTCGCGGCGCTCAAGGACCAGTACACGGCCACCGGCCACGCGGGAGCCAACGACTGCAACAACGCACTCAACCGCGTCACCTGGATCGTGACCTCCAAGGGCGGGACCGTCCACGACGTCACCATCGGCGACTGCGTCGAGCTGCAGCACGCCATCGGCGAGCACCAGACCAACGGCTACCACGGCAAGCACCTTTTCTACGCGCTCCTCGCGGGCCTCGGCGTCTTCGGCCCTGATGCCCCGGCGCGGCTGAAGACGGTGATGCTGCCGGGACAGTTGACACCGGCAGCCCTGGTCGACCGGCAGGGCATCACCTGCACCGCGATACGAGACCTCCTGGTCGACTACCTCACCGAGCGCGCGGTGGACGTCGACTACACCACGCTGGAGGACATGGCCCGCACCCTGGCCGGACTGTTCTGGCGCGACCTGGAGAAGCACCACCCAGGCATCGACTCGCTGCGGCTGGACGCCGGCATCGTCACCGCCTGGCGGGAGCGCGTCCGCATGGTCCGTGACCGGCACGGCACCCCCATCCGGCCGCGGGTCAACGCGCACACTGTGTTCAGCTGGGTCCGCACATTCTACCAGGATCTCGCCCGCTGGGCTGCCGACGAGCCGACGCGCTGGGGCCCGTGGGTCGCACCCTGCCCGGTCCGCGACAGCGACACCGACCACAGCAAGAACCGTGCCCGCCGCAAGGCGGCCATGGACCAGCGCACCCGCACCCTGCTGCCCGCACTCCCGGCCCTGGTCAAAGCCGTCGAGCGCCAGCTCAAGGACGCCCAGACCTGTCTCGCCACCGGGCAGGAGACCCCGGCCGGAGCCCCGTTCACCACTCCGGCGGGCGAGAACCTCCTCCGCCGCGCCGGGGTGTCCTCCCGCATCTACGCCGACGACCCCGCCACCGGCCGGCGCCGGGACCTGACCGTGGAAGAGGAACGCGCCTTCTGGGCCTGGGCCATCGTCGAAGTCCTTCGCCACACCGGCATGTGCATCGAGGAAGCACTCGAACTCACCCACCACAGCTTCGTCGCCTACCAGCTGCCCACCACCGGCGAGATCGTGCCCATGCTCCAGGTTGCCCCGTCCAAGCTCGACCAGGAGCGGCTGCTGCTGGTCTCACCAGAGCTCGGCGAGGTGCTCACTGCGATCATCCATCGCGTCCGGCGCGGGCAGCAGGCCATGCCCCTGGTCTCCGCCTACGACAGTCTGGAACGGCTCTGGAGTGCATCGATGCCGTTCCTCTTCCAGCGCCGCTGCGGCCCGGAAGACCGGGCCATCCCGCGCAACTACATCTACACCTGCCTCAACGATGCCCTCGCCACGAGCGGGCTGACCGGGCCCGGAAGCGAGCAGCTGCGATACACACCCCACGACTTCCGGAGAATCTTCGTGACCGACGCCCTCCGCTCCGGTCTGCCCCCGCACATCGCCGCCCGCATCTGCGGCCACCGGACGGTCGACACGACCCTCGGCTATGCCGCGATCTATCCCGAGGACGTCATCAACCACCACCGGTCCTTCATCGCCCGCCGCCGGGCACTGCGACCCGGAGAGGAGTACCGCGAGCCCACCGCACAGGAGTGGCAGGACTTCCTCGCCCATTTCGAGCTGCGGAAGGTCGCCCTCGGCGTCTGCGCACGCGACTTCGGCACCCCCTGCGTCCATGAACACGCCTGCATCCGCTGCCCTGTCCTGCGGCCCGATCCCGAGCAGATGCCCCGCCTGGAGGAGATCCACGCGAACCTGCTCGACCGGCTCCAGGAGGCCAAGGAACAGGGATGGCTCGGCGAAGTCGCCGCGATCGAGGCCAGCCTCGCCGCCGCCGAGCAGAAGCTCGCCGCCATGCGCGACCTCGCGGCCCGGCATACCACCGTCCACCTGGGCATGCCCGATCTCCGTGGCGTCGTCGCACGCATCGACTCCGAGCAGCGAAACGAGGATGCGAAGGGGCAGTCCTGAGCACTACAACGAGGGGATGACCGTCTTCCTCTGTGCCAAGTGCGGCACCGCGATCACGCCGGAGCTCGCCGAGCTTGCCGCCGTCCCTGACGTCTCAGACGACGAGCGCGACCGGGACAAGAAGACACGGCGGGCACCGGCCACTGTTCCGCGGGGCCACTACGCGATCGATCCCGAGCCGTGGGGACCTCCCTACGTCGTGCAGGACGATCAGGAGGACCCGAAGCCAGCTCAGTCCCGCGGACCTGTGGTCTGCCATGAAGAAGGCTTCGTCATCTCGGCCGGCAGCCGACACACAGTGCTGGTGCACCCTGATGACGCCGCCGGCCTTCAGCCACTGCCCAACTGGGAGAACGGCAGTGGCTGCTGCGGACCGAGAGGCGACGAGGGACTCAACCGGGCCTGCCCCTGCGGCGCTCCGGTCGCGACCCTCGCGGCCGACTGTTTCGGGCCCTTCGAACTGCACCTCGACCCCGTCCGGACCTACGCGTTCTCCCAGTAGGACCGCAAAGCGCGCGGACGACGTGCACGACACGCCCGACGGAACCCGTCCGCCCAACTTCTTCACGACTACTTTCCGTGGTGAACGACGGCTCGCAGACGGACCTACCGCCGAGCTGGGCTAGTTCGGATAAGACCAGCTCGGCTCGCTCGGCCTGGTCCTGAACGCAGTGGTCCTGGGGACGACCCGGTACATCGACGCCGCCGTCGCCCGGCTCCGCGCCGAGGCCACGAGATCCGGGACGAGGACACCGCTCCCCTGTCCCCGCTCAAGCACAAGAACCTCAACATGCTCGGCCGCTACAGCTTCACCGCCTCCACTCCGGCAGGCTGGCGGCGGCCTGCGCCGCTGCGCGATCCGGACACAGTCGAACTCGACGAGGACGAAGAGGAGTAAAGGGCGACTTGCCAGGACCTCCTTCGGAAATTCTGCCCAGAAGCCCCGAAGGTCTACCGGTGGTGGAGACTGAAGAGGGAAACAGGTGGAAGCCGCAAGTGGGCACATGGCGAAACGGCCCTCGCCTGCCGACAAGATGTACCGCCCTATTGATACAAGCATGCGGCCAGTGTGATGATGTTGCACATCATTGGCACAACTTGGCGGAACTTATGAACCTCTTGCAACTGTTGCTCAGCTTCAACACACTCCTGACCGTCCCCTTTATCATCGGCCTGCTGATGCTCCTGCTTCCGCAGCGCTGGGCTGTCGATCACCTCCTGCTGCACGAACGCCGGGCCTTACGCTGGCGACGAGGGGCAATGGCGCTCGGGCTCGTTGCCGCCGCTCTGCTCGCATACCTGCCGATTCCCCACCTCCAGGGGGACTGGCTTGCCGGTCCGGTCTTCGGCTTCTTCGTGCTCGCAGGCGTCCTCGCGGGAGAAGCTCCTCATTCCCGGTCCGGCAGGCAGCGTCCGGGCGGCAGCACTGACAACCCGACGGGTCCGCGACTACCTGCCCCGCCGACACCATGCCCTGCTAGGCATACCCCTCGTGAGCCTCTCCGGGCTACTGACGGCCATGGCTGCTGTCGCGGCCTCGCACTCAGCCGGCCGGGGCGGCATCCGCCTTACCTGCGGTGAGATGGCCACCAGCTTTCCGGCTACCTGGATGGGCGCGCCCGCGATTGCAGCCACGACCCTCTCGCTCGCTGGAAGTGCCAGCGTGTGCCTGCTAGTCCTGCAAAAGATCGTCAGCCGTCCCGCAGTCACGGCAGGCCCAGAGAGCGACGCCAAAGATACCGCCATGCGCAAGGCCTCTGCCGGAGCCGTGCTCTACGCCTGGGGCTGCCTACTGGCATCCTCACTCTTCTCTTCAGCCCTGGTCGCCCACATCCTGTTCGACAGCCTCGCTGACAGTTGCACGAACTGGTGGCTGGCCCCGATGCGCCTGACCGCCTACCTGACTATGGCAATGGGCGGATCGGCCTTCGTCTACCTGCTCGACAAACTGACCAAGCAGCACGGCTTCCGGCGGGCCGCAGTATGAACCAGCTGACCGTACACGTGGACACCGCCAGCGCCATCCCCGCATACGAGCAAGTCCGTGCCCAAGTGGCCGACCTGGTCTTGGGCGGCCACCTTGCCGAAGGCGACCGGCTTCCCCCGGTACGGCAGCTTGCTGCAGACCTCGGGCTCGCCGTCGCCACTGTTGCCAGGGCCTATCGCGAGCTGGAATCAGCAGGAATGGTCAGAAGCCGCCGCGGAGCAGGCACTCGAGTCACCCCACCGGCGCACCCACGACCCGCCATCGACGACCAACTCGCCCAGGTCGCCCTCACCTACGTCACCACTGCACGCCAAATGGGCGCCAGCGACGATCAGCTCCTCGCGGCAGTCCGCCTCACCCTCACCGTGGCCCCTCAGTAGCAACAGGCCGGACTGAACCCCCGACACCAAAAGCAACGGCATTTGGGCTTCGTCGCCCCTGGCCCCCACTACCCTCGGTGCAAAGCGATTTCCCCGTCGCTGACGGCAGTGGGCGCCAGGGGGCACCGGGGCCTGAGCCCCTCGCTCCCAGCTGCGCCAGCCTGCCGCCTGCACATGGCATTCCGGTCGACGTCCTCCAGGAAGAAAACCACTCCAGCTCAGGTCTCGTCGGCTCTTCGGCGACTTCCCCTGCGCCTCGGCCTGGCCATGCGCCAGCTCCCGCCGCTCGGCCGAAGAAGGTTGCATCGCGTGACTCTCACAAATGAGCGTTTGTGAGAGTAGCTGCGAGTACGGCTCTGGCCTTCACTTCCGGGCGGGGAAGATCACCAGGGTGAGGTGGACGGTGTCGCGGCCATCTGTTTGAGCTCCGCAATGACGAGCCGCGCGTCGGCGACGGCATCGTGCGGGCCGCCGAGCGCCTGGTTGCGGTAGGCACCGCGCTTGACAGACCACAGTCCCCGCCACACCGCGTACGGCACCATCGCGTCCTCCCACCGGACCCGGGCCAGCCACGCGTTGACTGCTGCGGCGTCGCCGTGGTGGTGGCGGAGCTCTCGCTCGATGACGCTGCGGTCGAAGGCCGCGACCCGGCCGTGGCCGCGACCCGGCCGTGGAGGAGGTCCGTGAGACGGGGCAGGAGCTCCGCGAAGGTCGGGGCCTGGGCGAGGCGGTCGGGGGTGACGCCGTGCACGGCGACGGCGGCCGGCTCCAGGACGGCGTTCGGCTGGACGTACTCGTTGAAGACCACCGCGCCGCGGCGGTCGACGGCGGCGATCTGCACCGCGTAGGCGTCGGTCAGCCCCGTGGTCTCCACGTCGAGGGCGATCAGGGAGTCGTCGGCCAGGAGACGGCGGGCCCAGCCGCTGGCCTGCGCGCGTTCCCGTGGCCAGGACGGTGGCCGCCGCATTGCCCTGATGGCGTCGTCGAGCCGGCGGTGGGTTTTACGGATAGTTGCAGAGCGCCACATTGTCTCGCTGCCAGCCTAGTCTGCCTTCACCGTGCCGAGGTAGGAGCCGTGCTCGTAGACAGCCCAGGTGGCGTCGCCGGTATCAGCAGGGCGCACGAACCGTGCGGGCTGTTCCTCGACATCGCGGACGAACAAGTCCTCCCAGAGCCTCGGATCCTCGATGTCCACCAGTACCCCCTTTGCACTCCGGCCTCGCAGCGGCTCCGTCACCGCGCCCGTCTATCGTCGCGCATGTTGCCAGGGGTACATGAGCCGCAAGCGGACAGGCGGGTTGTGCCGGACGGGCAGAGAGCGTCGGCCTGTCGGCAGAAGAGAAGAGGGGGGCGGCAGCAGCCGGTTGGGTGATGTCGTTCCTGCTGTCGGCTCTTGGGTCTACCGGCGGTGGACTTGTTCGGCCTGGAGTCCCTTGGGGCCTTTGGCGACGCTGTATTCGACGCGGTCTGCTTCGTGGAGTTCCTTGAAGCCGGTGGACTGGATGGCGGAGTAGTGGACGAACAGGTCCGGGCCGCCGTCGTCCTGGGTGATGAACCCATATCCCTTCTCAGCGTTGAACCACTTCACGGTGCCTGTCGCCATCTTCGCGTCCTTGATCGTTCCGTCGTGCCAATTTCGGGCGGGCGCTCACGGCGCTTCCCGCCGCGGAGGGCCCGCCGGACGAGAGTCTGCCACCCCTCCGCCGACGGGCAAGCCGACTCACGTGACCGGACGAGCACATCTCCCGCCCACCCGAGGACGGTTTACGGGCGGCGGGTGTGGGGGTGGAGCCGGTCGATCTCCTGGAAGCTTCCTGCTGATGGAGTTCTGCGACCAGGTCCTGGCTGGCGGAAGGGTCGGTGGGGGCCTCGAGGAGGACAACGAGTTCGCGGATGCCCCGGTCGGCGAGGTGCGCCAGGCACTGTCGCAGTGAAGGTGACCGGTCCGGTTCTCCTGGGAGGTCAGGCTGATCCATTCCAGGACCGCGGTCCCCTCGACGGGGCGGCTGACGACGGCCTTTCCGATGGGGGTGCCGTCCTTCTCCCTCAGCCGTACATACCACCCGTACGGGTCAGGGCTTTCGGTGATGTCGACGATCTCGTAGGGCGGGCGCTGCAGCTGATGGAGGCGGCAATGCAGGTAGCTCCAGCCGTCCTCGCGGGAGAATCCCGCGGCCTCCAGCGCCACCGCGCTGCCCCGCCGGTTGCGTACCGCAAGACCCGCGGACGCCATCGCCGTTGGCCTGCCGAACGCCCGCACCGTCCGCCGGCCCGCCAGCTCCACACCGTGCCGTACCAGGACCTGCGAGATCTGCTGGTCGTCCTCCAGGCAGTGCAGCCACAAAAGCAGCCCTTCACCCTGCGTACCAACGGCCCAGCCGGCGGCCCCCGCAACCTCGCCGCCGGCGGCGACCGCCACGTCCGTGCGCGGTTCCGGAAGCAGTGAGAGTGCCGCATCGCAGGGATGGCATCGGGCAAGAACCTGCCCGAAGACCTCCGCGGTCACCGCGGGACGCCCGGTCAGCCGGTCCCCCTCGACCAGCTCCAGGCCCCCCCACCACCACCAGGTCCCCCGGTTCGAAGGGCCGGACCGTCAAGCACGACCCGGTCCCCACCGACATCATCGCTGCCACTGACCGCTACTCCCTCTCCCGTGAAAACCGTCATCCGGCTCAGCTTCGCCCAGTAACCGCAGACAAGTCCCACACGCCACGTCCCCGTACCTGGAGGCGGAGCGCCTCCAGGTACGGACTCTCCGGGGGCTTGGGCTGCACACCGCGCTTCCGTCTGGCCATGCCTGTAAGGCCATCTGATGCCGTGTCTTGCGCCCGGCGAGCCGGGGCACTTTCCTCCCGGCGTGGAGCCAGAGTCTCACGACCTCGCCGTAGATCGGCGTATCCGAGGTCTCCCATAGCCGTCTCCCTGTCCCCAGGAGGCGGGCCGCGGCGCAGGAACGGTCCTGCTGTTCTCGTTCACGCCTGTGTCAACGACTGGCCCGGTGGTGAGTAAACCACGGCTGCGGCCGGACCCGGGCCAAGGGGTGCGGCCCTGCCGCCGGGCGCGGTAGCAGGGCCGTCGCGCGTGCCCCGGCTTCAGATGGCGGGGCCGGGGACACGTGCCGGTCGATCCAACGCCGGCGCCCGGGCGCTGGTCACGGTGCTGGGCTGTTCAGGTGTGCAGGCGGCTGTTGACGCCGTCGTGGCCGTCGGCGTCCTCGTCGTTGAACCAGTAGTCGCCCGCGGCCAGGTAGCGGAAAGAGTGTGCGCTCCCGCCGGGGAGGGCCACGGTCACGGCCCGGTTGCCGTCGCGGCGGGCCAGCAGGGGGTGGGTCCCGGGCTGCCAGTCGTTGAAGTCCCCGACGACGCTGGCCGGGCCCGCCGGGGTATCAGGGGGCAGGACGAAAGTGACCTCGGTACGGCTCTTGCGAGGGATGCGTTCCAGCACGGGAAGACTCCTTGGCGACAAGGGAGCAGGTGGTCGGCAACCATCCTCAGGGCCCGCAGCCGACCGCGCCTGCCGACGTCGTCTGTCGGGCTCCTGCCGTCACCCGCGCGCCACCATCCGCTGCCGAGATGATGCAGTCGGTCACGGTGCGTGTGAACGTGAAGGGGAGAGCCGCCACGCATGGAGGAGTCACCCGTCATGGGCGATATGCAGGACAAACACCAGGAACCCCGCAGGGGCCACCAGGAGCAGGAGCGCACGCCCCGCCCGGGTCAGGACCCCGTCCACCCGGAGCCGTCCCACGACGACAGGGGCGCGGACCCGGAGCGGGAGCGCCGCCGCGAGGAAGACCTGCGCGACTGGGACGTGCGCGACGAGGACTTCTGAGCCCAGCACCATCCCACGCACGCAGAGCCCGGCCGGGTCCCGTCGTCACCCCGGCCGGGCTCTGTCACGTGCTCCGGCGGGTGAACAGCGCACCGGACATGCGTCCCGTCAACGCCCGGTCCCGGCTTCCGGTGCTGGAACGATGCTGTCCATGCACCCGTCCCCTCCCGGCAGCGATCGGCCCGCGATGCGGGAAAGGGAAGGGGGACGACGGACGACACTCGTGACGGCCGACGAAGAGGACTCCAGGCAGTTTGCCGCGCGGTATGTGCGGTCGGGGCTGAAACTGGATGCCCAACTGGATGAGATCGCCGCGAAGCTGAGAGCCTGTTTTCGATCCCCGGTTTTGAGTAGCTTTGGGCCCTAGGCTGGCTGGGTGTCCAAGGACGCCGGGGGCCGGGGAAAGGGTGTGTGAGGGCTGGGGTGAACGGTTGCGGCCGGACGCACGGCCTACTGCTGTGTACTGCTCGGCAGCATGTCGTTCCAGGCAGGGGCGCCGGGACCGCCGGTTGCGCAAGCGGGTGGCCGCGGAGTTGAGTGGCGCTGGCAGGGCCGGGTGCTCCGAGTGCGGGGCGACTTGGGTAGCCGGGGTGGACCGCCGTTCGAATGCGGTCTACTGCTCGCGGCGGCGTGTCACGAGGGCCTGGAGGGCCCGGAAGGAAACGTTCGGTGAACGGTCACAGTGACCGCACCGCGAACGCACCCGGAACCCAAATCCTTTCAGAACGTGGCCAATTACGGCTTTTCGTTGTGATCGTCTTATTTCCGGTCCGACTCTCGGTCGGGAAGCGAGCCGGGTCTCGCCACGGCCGCTTGGCCGTGCACCGGTCCGCGGTGGGTGGTGGAAGCCATGCCCGAAGAGATCGAGTCCGCCGACAAGGTCGGCAGCGTCAGCGGAAACCGTTATGCGGCGATCGTGGCTGAGCTGCGGAAACTGGTCTAGACGTCCAGCCGCATCCAGTTCACGATCGGCGACTACGCCCTCGAAGTCGAGCCGATGCGCGAGGCCGGCGGCCAGGAACGCGGCGATGAGCTGTTCACGGTCAAGGACTCGCTGCTCCGCCTCGCCGAGGACATCGGGGTGTCGTACTCGCAGGTGAGGTCGGCGAGGTGGACCGCGTCGAAGTGGCCAGAGGACCGCCGGGTGTCCGGGGTGTCCTTCACCGTCCACAAGATCATGGCGTCCATCGTCGACGACGAGGAACGGTGGGCCACGGTTTTCACCCCGCCCGAGGGCAGGAGCCGGTGGACACCGGACGAGGCCAACCGGCAGGTCGGCCGGCAGGTCGTCAAGCCTGTCACTCCGCAGGAGAAGATCACCGCGATCCACACCCTGGCCCGTGACGAGGACGTCGCCGCGGTGGTGACCACGGACCTCCTGAAACGTCCGACGGTCGCGGCGAAAGCGCCCGATCAGGAGAAGGTCCGGGGTCGTGGCGGAGTTCACCCGCGACGAGGCGGTGGCGACCACCGCCGCGACCAGCCTGCTCCGCAGGCCGGACAGGCGGGCTCCCCGCTGTTCTGGACTCCCGTGACCCTTACGGCCGGTTCGAGCTCGACATGCACAGCCTCCTGGACCCGGAGCTGACAGCCCGGGCGGTAATGGTGCCTGGCCCGCGCACTCCCGAGGGTGAGACCGGCCGTCCCCTGTATGACCGGCGGCTGCAGCGCTGCTACGTGCGGATTGCCCGGCTTCGTCGCGTTAGCTGGATGAGTAGTGAGTACTGCCGATCTGCTACCGGGATTTATCGATGATTGTGACAATACGTTCAACATCCGCAGGTATCTGGCGCCCTACGGCAGGCTGGAGCGGCCCTGGGGGGAAATTCAGGTGACTTGCGAGGACGGTCCTTCTTACGATCGGGCGCTGCGCAATCTGCCCTCCTGTCTCTGAACGGCTCCTGCATGAAATCCTTGATCCCTGGCGTGCTGCGTGATGAACCGCAGTTCGCCCGCCTGTTCATCGGACAGTCCCTGTCGGTGCTGGGCGACCGTGTGTCGTTCGTGGCCGTGCCCTTTGCAGTGCTCTCGGTGGGCGGGTCCGCCTCTGACGTTGGCCTGGTGGCGGCCGCCGGGCTGGTGCCTATGCTGCTGTTCACCCTGGTGGGCGGGGTGTGGGCGGACCGCTTCCGGCGCCACCGCATCATGCTGGTCTCCGACCTGGTGCGGTTCGCCGTGCAGGGGCTCATTGCCGTACTGCTGCTGACCGGTGTCGCCGAGGTTCCGCACCTTGCCCTGCTGATGATCCTGTTCGGCACGGCGGATGCGTTCTTCATGCCCGCTTCCACAGGACTGATGCCGCTGGTGGTCGAACCAGACCGGCTGCGGGAGGCGAATGCCCTGCGCGGAGTCGTCCAGTCGTCCGGGCTGGTGCTCGGTCCGGCCCTGGCCGGTGGACTGGTCGCACTGGCCGGCCCTGGAGGCGCCCTGGCCCTGGACGCCTTGACCTTCGCTGTCAGCGCCGCGTTCCTGGCCCGGCTCAGGACCCGCGAGACGGCATCCGAGACAGTGCAGGGCGCTGCTGGGGGGACCTTTCTCGCGGAACTGCGCGCCGGCTGGGTTCAGGTGCGCAGCCGGACGTGGGTATTGTCCGGCCTGGCTGGCATGGCGGTCTACCACGTTGTGGTGCTGCCGTCGGTCTATGTGCTGGGCCCCGTGCTTGCCGAGCGTGAGTGGGGTGGTGCGGCAAGCTGGTCGGTGGTGGTGGCGGCCTTCGGTATCGGGGCCATCGTCGGCGATGTATGCGCCTACCGGCTCAAGATCACGCGGCCTATGGCCCTGGCCGCTGCGGCGCTGGCGGTGGCCTCCTGTCAGGCGATCATCATCGGATCCGGTGCACCGCTCATCTTGATCGCGGTCCTCGAAGCGGTCACCGGCGTTGCTGTCTCCCTCTTCTTCGTCCTGTGGGAGACAGCGCTGCAGACACAGGTGCCTGGGAATGCCCTGTCCCGCGTGAGCTCCTACGACCATTTGCTGTCGGCCGGACTGATGCCAGTCGGCCTGGCGCTCGCCGGTCCGGTGTCCGAATCCCTCGGCGTGCGGCCCACTCTGTACGCGATGACGGTCATTGCGGTCCCCGCCACTCTCGCGCTTCTCTGTGTCCCGGCCATACGACGTCTCCCGGCGCATGCCCCGGGCACTGCGAGCGGCGATGGCAGCGTCCACGCTGCCTCAGAGGTCAGCCGGCCGTGAGGGGTGCCGGTAAGAACTCTGTCACCAGCCGCAAACAGCAGGGGTCGTGTCCGCCATTGCAGAGTTTGGAACCGGCCGCGAGCCCCACGCTAAGCCCTGCGAAGGTTACTCTGCGGGACCGATATCAGAGGCTGTCGTGATCTTGTGGAGCGCAGGACGATGAGGCTCAGCCCTGTGATGGCTGCGCCGCCGACTAAAAGTGGCGGGAGGGGGCCCCGCCTCCTTCTGGATCGATGATCTTGTTCGGAAAATCAAGACACACGTTGTCCTTGCCTCTTTCCGCAGTCACCGCGTCGGAGTGCAGGGTAAACGTGACGCCGCCGGGTCCGGTGTATGTGTAGCCTCGATCGGAGTTGAGATACTTCTCGCCTCCGCCGCCGGTGACCTTGACTGTGGGTCCGATCATGGTGTCCTGGGAAAGCCGGGCCTTGTCGCCGGAACTGAGGGTGTAGGCGATGGTGTCTTCGCCGACGTCCCTCTTCGTGATCTTCAGGGGGGCCTCCGAAGGCTCCCGTGTCTCGTTCATCTGCCTCTGCGACGACACATAACGGTGCAGCCGGGCTGTCGACCCCGCCTTAAGGCGGAACCGTTCGCCGCGACTACTGACGCAACACACGAACCCGCAGAACAGGGGACGCGTTGGAGGTTCGGACACGTGCCCGTGGCTCCTGACCATCTCGGGGGCCGATTCGTGTGCAGCTTATGAACCGCGACCTGCGAAATGTGTGCAGCTGCGATGATCATCCCCGTCATCAAGTAGTCAGGATGCTGCTTTCCGGCTGCGGCTGCGGGTATGACCGACTGGCATAGGGGTGTCTGTTCGCAGGCAGGTAAATGATGCGCCGGGTAGTTGTGGAGGCTGGACGGTTTGCGTCCATAGGGGCTGGGCGAGGGTGGTGAACCGGCCATCTCGTGGCTGATGCCTCAGGTGTCTGCTGAGGCTGTCTGTCTGGTGTAGCTGTCCGGTTCCTGGTCCGCGGCAAGATCATCATCTTCGCTGATGCCCTGGCAGCTGCGCCCGCCTTGGGATGAGCCGATGGGCAACGCTGAGGGCTGGGCCTGGCTATCCGCAGCCGGAAGTGACCGGCAACGCCCCCCCGGCTGGAGAGTTGTCGCCAAGTTGGCACGCCCTATTGCCACCGGCTGGGTTGCTGGCTCATGCTTCGCTGAAACAACAAGTTAGTGATTGTTTACCTGCAGTGCATGACCTGCCGAAGGGGAGCTTTATGCGTATCCGACGATTACTCGCGTCCGCAGCTGCAGCATTAACTCTGATCGCGGGCGCTCCCGCGACCTCCCACGCCGCCCCCGCCACGACGCCTCAACCCTTCACCGAGCCTACGTTCGCGGGCGAGTGCACGTGGCACCAGTTCGGTGAAGCCGAGAAGCCGTCTTGGTGGCTGGCGTTCAGCAACCCTTTGTGCGTCGAATACTCAAAGCGCGCCATCACCGTCGACAACGGTGACGCCGTAAGGTTCCTCCTGTCAGAGCCGAAACGTTTCGCGGTAGCTATGCTGACATGCCGGTATGTCCAGATCGACCACTGGAGCTTCCAGTCGACCACCGGGGCCACTCCGTACGTGGCATGGGACGGTTACTACTGGTTCGACAAGACCCAGGGAGCAATCGCCGGCCACCTGAAGAACTTCCGGATTAACGGAGAAACAGTCGGAATCGGTGACGCAGTACAGGCGCTGCGCCCGGACTTCCCCCAGCTTGCCGACGCCCTTGACGACTACGGTTCAGAGTACGGAGAGACAGGACTTCGACTCCCGCTGGACCGGTCAGTCTGGTGCTGAGAGTTCTGGCTTAAACTTCCACGGCTGATAGTTACCGGAGTGCCGGAGCACCATACTGGCTGAATTGCCACGGGTTTCGCTGCTAGGCGTCGCGGGTCTTTACCGATGCAGTGCCGCCGACGGCGAGCGGTTCTTACTGAGATTTTCGTGCTGACGTCGAATGGTGACGGTTCATGATCTCTGCGGTATGTCGGTGGGGCGACATATCCGGAGGGTAGGGGCCTGAGCATCGGGCGTTCCGTGAGGGGATCTGGCTTCAGGTCGGCGAGCGGTTCGTGGCGGGCGAGAAGACCGCCGTGATCGCCAAGGACCTGCGGGTGAGTGTGCGGCCGGCGGAGCGGCGCCGTGCCTGGCGCGGGGGCGTAGGTAAGCCCTGCGCTCGGGGGGCCCGGCCAACTCCTCGGTCGTCACCTACTCCCAGTTCACCGTGCTCGAGGCGGAATTTGGCAATGGACCGTCGGCTCACGGCTTCGCCTACGAAGGCTGGACCCTGGCCCGGATCAAGACGTTGATCCGCGGGCGACTGCGGGTGAGTGTGTCGGTGGCGACGATGTGGCGGCTTTTGAAACGGCACGGCTGGTCCTGGCAGGCGCCAGCCCGCAGAGCCCTCGAGCGTGACGAGCACGCGGTGGAGCTGTGGAAGAAGGAGGTGGGGCTGCGGGTGGAAGCCTAGTGGCGGTCCGGGGCCTGGATCGTCTTCGAGGACGAGGCCAGCTTCTCGATGACACCGCCCCGGGCCCGCACCTGGGGCCGGCGCGGGCACACCCTGTCATCCGCGTCCGCGGCCGCTCCCATCTCCGTCCCAGGTGCACGCAAGAGTTTCTCCTGGCAGGACTACCGCGTCCTGCTGGTGCGGCGCACGTCCCGCTCGGCGGCCCGATCGTGGTGGTCTGGGACAACTGTGAGACTTGCGCTGTGCCGCTGGGAGCGGACGTCTGCCCCGTGGACAACTGGCCGCAGTGCCTTGTTCCGGATCTGTCGGCGTCCTGTTCCCTGCGGTGCTTGTTGTCGCTGACACGGTAAGCGTCTCCTGATAGGGCTTTGCTGCACAAGGCACCACCACAGTTCTGACGGCCCGTTGGACCGGCGTCGGGCACCAGCACCCGGCCGAGGAGCCGCGTCACAGCGCCGTCGGCGATCAAGTCCCGCTTGCGGTGTCTGAGCTCCGCCCGCCGCGCCCTGCCAGGCGCCCGCCCGTCTGCGGATGGAACATAAGTACGCCCTAAATCAAAGCCGGATTGAGAATTCCACCGATACAGAGGAGGTCGAAGCGGCCTCGAGCTCGAATTGCTGCGGAGACGCATGACATATACGCGCTGAAAGCGGGCCTCAAGCGCCCCGCGGTACGCCAATCAAAGAGCAAGAGCGCACTAGACAGTCCTTGCGGAGCATCTGGGAAATCCATCTGGCGACCTTTATGTTTCGGTCTTGGTCGCGCCGAAAGGCGAAAAGAGGCCCGATGCGCCGACAGACTGGAGCGTTTTCCCACCTGTCGGCACATCAAGGATGAGGCACATGCTGGTGGCACGTAGCACGGCGCTTCTCATCAGCTACTGCATAGCGGTTTTGACCTCCCCAGGTCTTTTCCCCGCTCAGCAGCCCCGCAGTCCAGGAAACTCCTCCTAGCAGATTTAGGCATGAGCAATCACTGCTTATTTTTAGCGGGCAGGTTAATGGCGTGCTGCTCCTGCAGCATTTTCGGTGCCGTATCAAGCGACGAAGAAAGGCCAAGGAGCAGGGAAATCGACGTGCCAAAGAGCTCCGGCGTGGTGGAGGTATCTAGACTGCACACCATACGCGGCCGTTCGTGGGCCTGCCCGCCTCGACCGTGCACCGGACCCTGACCCGGCGCGGCCTGAACCGGGTGGCCTGGCTCGACCGGCTGACCGGCGAACCGATCCGCCGCCACAAACGTGACCTACCGGGTGAGCTGATCCAGGTCGACAGCGAGATGAACCGTTCCGACTTTCCTGCCGGTGCTTTGATGGCCGGTGATCAGTCGGCTCCTGGTTCTGTGTCAGCGTAGTGGGCTGCCTCGAACTGGGGCTGTAGAGTTTTTGGTGTAATTGGGTTGGCTGGTCGGGCCAGATTCGGTTGTTGGTGAGGGGGCCGTCGAAGGCGATGTCGAAGGCTTGGAGGGCCCGCTTCCAGCGGGTGGTCCAGCGTTTGCGGCCGGTGCCCGTCGGGGTGAGGGACATCGCCGCGAGGTAGACGCACTTCAGGGCGGCGTTCTCGGAGGGGAAGTGGCCGCGGGTCCTCACGGCCCGGCGGATGCGGGCGTTGACGGAATCGATGGCGTTGGTGGTGCAGTGGATCCGGCGGATCTCGGCGTCGAACTGCAGGAAGGGGACGAACTCGGCCCAGGCGTTCTCCCAGAGCCGGACGATCGCTGGATACTTGGTGGCCCATTCCTCGCAGAACTCCAGGAACCGGCTGGTCGCGGCATCTTCGGTCGGAGCGGTGTAGACGGGCTTGAGTGGTTTGGCGATCTTGTCCCAGTCCTGGCGGGCGGCGTAGCGGAACGAAGCCCGCAGCGGGTGAACGACACATGTCTGCACGACGGTCTTGGGCCAGACCTCCCCAGACCGTGTCGGGCAGGCCCTTCAAGCCGTCGCAAACCAGCATCAGGATGTCCTCGGGGCCGCGGTTCTTCAGCTCGGTTCAGGACACGGAGCCTGTGCTTGGCGCCTTCGCCTCCTTCGCTGCCGGCCCAGAGCCCGAGGATGTCGCGGTTGCCCTCGGCCGTGACCGCGAGGGCCATGTAGATCGGGCGGCTGGTCGACCTGGCCCTCGCGGATCTTCACGTTGATGCAGTCGATGAAGACGGCCGGGTAGACGCGGTCGAGCGGGCGGGCCTGCCATTCGGCCATGCCCTCCATCACCGAATCGGTGATCGTGGAGACGGTCTGCTTCGACACGTCGGCGCCGTAGACCTCGGCCAGGTGCGAGGAGATCTCACCGCGGGCCAGGCCCCTTCGCCGACAACGAGAGGACCATTTCGTCGACGCCGGTCAGCCGGCGCTGGTACTTCACGATCTGCGGCTCGAAGGCGCCGTCACGGTCCCGGGGAACCTGGACGGTCACCAGGCCGGCATCGGTGATGACGGTCTTGACCCGCTTGCCGGTACGGGAGTTCTGGCCGTTCTTCCCCGCCGGATCCTGCCGGTCATACCCGAGGTTACCGGTCATCTCACCCTCGAGAGCGGACTCCAGCAGCCGCTTCGTCAGCTGCCGGAGCAGCCCGCCCTCACCCGTCAACTGCAAGCCCTCCGTCTGGGCCCGGACCACAAGTTCCTCGATGAAGCGGTCATCCGCAGCCGTAGGCCCAGACCCCGTCTCAGACGCCTTGACTATGTTCTCACTGGTCACAAACGCCACTCATCCATGATCGGAGTTACACCGAATTCCTTACAGTCTCGAGAGGTCTCTACGATTCCAGGGGATTGACACTGGAACGGCGGGGCTGCTGCTGCGGTACCGGCCGGACGGCGCCGCCGGCGGTTCGCTATCGCCGAACAGGGCCGCCCCCGGAGGCCTATTCCCGGGGTTCTTGGCCCGATTTGCTTGATCGTGAAGACGGCCTTGCTCCGTAGCCTGATTTTTCGACGACATCGGATCACTACGGGGGCAGGGTCATTGAGCTGGGACGTTACGACAGGGCTGGACAAGGATCAACTGGACGGACTGGTGGCGCGGGTCCACCGGGCGTTGGCGGAGGATCGACCAGACGGTGGCGCCCGGAGCGGATGTGGGCGCTGGGGCTGTACAAGGCGGTGGTGCTCGTCTTGTTCATGTTGCGGCAGAACCTTGTCCAAGAGGCTGCCGGTGAGCTGTTCGGGGTCTCCCAGGCCACTGTCTCCAGGCGGTGGACGGCCCTGCTGCCGGTGGTGGAGAAGGTCCTGGCCGTACATGTCCCGGATCCTGCCGGGGTGTCGGCCGGCCGGGTCGTGCTGATTGACGGCACCCTGGTGACCACGTTGGACTGGGCAAGCGAGGGTACTTCGATGTTCTCCGGAAAGCACCGTGACATCGGCTTCAACCTGCATAGGTCGCGGCCATGCTGTCCGGGGATGTACTCACGGTCTCGGCACCCGTCCCGGGCTCGCGCCACGACATCTATGCCTGGCGGCAGTCCCACTTCCCCCAGGCGTTCGCCAACCGGGAAGACATCGGCGACCTGGGCTACCTCGGCTCCGGCACGCTCACCGGCCGCCGCAAGCCGCCCGTACAGCAACGGCCCGCCACGGACAAGGTCGACAACCAGATCATCAACACACTCCGCGCTGCCGTCAAACCTT
Source organism: Streptomyces sp. WAC03905 (assembly GCF_057371075.1). Lineage (NCBI taxonomy): Bacteria > Bacillati > Actinomycetota > Actinomycetes > Kitasatosporales > Streptomycetaceae > Streptomyces > Streptomyces sp. WAC03905. The sequence continues at coordinate 187,234 of NZ_JBXYDZ010000002.1, read as the reverse complement.
TCCCCTCATCGTCAAGAAGATCACCGCTCTCGCCTTCTATAAAAAGGGCTGGTGAGCCCCGTGAATAGGCCTCCAGGCCTACGGGGAGATTGCCATGGACGCTGGCAAGACGCCGCCGTTCTACCTCAACCAGGCTCAACTGCCCACGAGTTCGAGTCCTCATACATCTGGTACGCCGCACGCAGCCGACTCGTTAACCAGGGCCTCGAATATCAGTAACCTAAAATGAGTACTACATACACAAACGTCGTCGACTGCATACCTTTACTCTCTTCAGAGGCGATTCCCGCACGTTATTGAGCCGGAATGGTGCGGTTGCCTGATCCAGCGGAGTAACGCCGCAGGCCAGCGCTTCACTAGCAGGTAATTTAACAGTTCCTGATCAATATCGCAATTCGTCCGCTGACGAAATTACAGGAGAGCTTTCGGATGCGTTGTGTATTCACCGCCTTCGGGGCCTTTCTGGGTCGTGTAGACAGTGTTTCCAGATGCGCCTTCTGGGCTGACGACCCTTCCGAGCATGGGTTCGATCCACGGCGACTCATCACTGTCGATCTGGACAGGACACCACTTGCCGCGGCGTCTGGAAAGATTCCGTGGAGTGAGGTCCAGGTAGATGATTGCTTTGCGGGACTGAACGGTATGCTGCAAGGTACGACGCTGGGGCCGCGGTGGCCTGAACTGCACCTGGCCGGAGTGGTTCTTTTGGAGCGCCGACTCCTGGAGGGCTTACCCGAGGCAGTTCAGCCGGCTTGCCCGCCCGAGGGCATGAGCGGACAGTCCTACGAGTACTCGACGGTGGTGTACCAGCCCAGTACGGGCGATGCACGTGCGGGATACCGCTACGCCGGGCATCACGCCAGGATTCTTGAGGAACGAGGCTCACTCGCCCGACTGGCGGTCTATCCCCGTGACCGATCGGATGACTCTGCAGTGCAGCCGGAAACGATGTGGATCGACATGGCCTCGCCCGAACAACACGACGCGGGCCACCTTGGAATGACCGAGATCGGTATAGGGGACGCCCCTAAAACGGGGGCCATTTTCCTACGGTCCGGTCAGCTCTGACACCCAGTAGAACCATGAGAGAGAATAAGATTATGAATGCTCAGCCCAGCGAGTTTCGTGACGTCGATACGGCAAGCCAGGATGCCGTCCAACTGACCCCCGCCGCACCTTCCCGCCGGCGTACCCGCGTCGCCGCCCTTTTCGCGATGACGGGCACTGCTATCGTCGCGACCTCCTCCGTGGCAACGGCCGTCGCGTAAATCCCCAAGTGGCCCACGTCCATGGGAGAGTAAGCAGCATGCTCATCGCCCCGGCAGCGGTCAGCGTCCTGTCCTCCGGCGCCGAGGCTGTGCTGTTCAACCACTCAGCGCGCCGCGGTACTCTGCGGCGCGCTGAGAACCTTAACGCGGTGCGCCAGATTCTGGAGGACAGCGAGCCGCGCTCACATACCCCCGCCAGTCTCGACCTGATCGGTCACTCCACCAGCGGACACCGCCTCCTGCGCATGGGCAGCACTGTAGTCAACATGCTCGATCCCGCCGTATCGGCTTTCTTCCGCGATCTCGCATACTCCCGACTGCTGGATGAACTGAACATCACGGCTGTCCGTCTGCTGGGTTGTCAGACCGCCGGCACCGCCAGCAGCCGGCTTACCATCCGTATGCTCAGCAGCGAACTCGCTCTCCCGGTCTACGGAACCACCAAGGTGCTTTTCAGCGGACATTTCAGCAAGCAAGGATTCAACCCCCAGTTCAACCATCTCCTTACCGAGGGTCTGTAAAGATTTACCGGACCGGGCCTGTACTACAGCCGGAGATCTTGTGGGTCGGTGATCGGCGGGATGGGTCTGTCCAGTAAACGGTGTAACATTCGCTGACGCGGATTCGATCCTTGCCATACTTTGTGAACTCTGTCCGCACCTGGTGGACGGCCACCTGCCGGTCTGGATCCGGAATCTCGCCTATCGGCTGGTGCTCTTGCAGCGGCCGGACGAACCGGCACTGCTTCGGGAGGCTGCTGAGAATCTGTGGATGCATGGCCCGGACTGGGACCACGTTGCAGAGGATCTCAAGGAGCGGCCCGACGCTCTGGAAGCCGACTGATCATGGCCTGAGCCAAAGGCGGATCGACGCAACCGTGACGGTGCCATAGAAGACGTAGGCGCGCTTGTCATACCGCGTTGCCACAGCCCAGGAGTGCTTGAGTCGGTTGATCGTGCGCTCGACCTCGTTCCTGCGCTTGTACATCTCTTTGTCGAAGCCAGCTGGCCGGCCTCCCGGCTGCCGCGGCCCCGACGGTTGGCCCGCTGGTCCTTCGGTTCCGGGATGGTGTGTTTGATCTGCCGTCTGTGCAGGTATCGGCGGTTGCGGTGAGAGCTGTACGCCTTATCGCTGCCCAGATGGTCGGGGCGGGTGCGCGGATGGCCACCGCCGGGCGCTTGACCCGGATCCGTTCGAGGACGGGTACCAGCTGCGGGCTGTCGCCCCACTGACCCGGCGTGATCAGGAAGGCCAGTCGACGGCGGCCGCCCTCCCCTGCCAGGTGGATCTTGGAGGTCAGACCGCCACGGGACCGGCCGAGTCCTTCATCGAGGCGGGGCTGTCGGGGCGTTGGTCTCCGTTTCGGTATACGGGGTGTTCTGCGCGGTGCACCGGCAGCGTGCTGGTGGGCCCGGCACGAGGTGGAGTCCACGCTCACCATGCTCCAGTCGATGTACCCCTGAGATGCGGCCTCGGCCTGGACGGCCTGGAGGATCCTTTCCCAGGTGCCGTCCGACGACCACCGGCGGTGGCGCTCGTACACGGTTTTCCAGCTCCCGAACCGCTCCGGCAGGTCCCGCCACGGGACACCCGTGCGGACCCGGAACAGGATACCGTTGATCACCGTCCGGTGATCAATCCAACGTCCACCCCGGCGCCCGCTCTGCGGTAGATGTGGGACAAGTTGCACCCACTCGTCATTCGTAAGGTCACCCCGCCCCACGACCAACACAATGGTCCACGCGAGGCGATCGCATGATCCGCCGGACAGAACCTAGTGTCATGAGTCTGAAATTCCCATAGTGTTGTGTCATGACGCGTCCGGGGCCGAAGCTTGCGCCGTTGAATCTGACTAATGCCGAGCGGTCGGTGTTGGAGGGCTGGGTTCGGCGGCGTAAGTCTGCGCAGGACATGGCGATGCGGGCGCGCGTGATCCTGGCCTGCGACGACGTCGGGGAGGACGGCTTCCCGGTGTCGACGCGTGCAGTTGTGGAGCGGGTCGGGGTGTCCCGCGACACGGTGTCGAAGTGGCGGCGACGATTCCTTGCGGAGCGTCTCGACGGGCTGTCGGACGAGCCTCGTCCTGGCCGTCCTCGCACGGTGCTGGACGAGCAGGTCGCGGATCTGATCGCTCGGACGCTGGAGTCGAAGCCGGAGAACGCCACGCACTGGTCGACCCGGTCGATGGCGAAGAAGACGGGCCTGTCGCAGTCGACTGTTTCGCGGGTGTGGCGGGCGTTCGGGCTGCAGCCGCACCGCTCGGAGACGTTCAAGCTTTCCACCGATCCGTTCTTCGTCGACAAGGTCCATGACGTGGTGGGGCTGTATCTCGATCCGCCGGAGCGGGCACTGGTCCTGTGTGTGGATGAGAAGTCGCAGATCCAGGCCCTGGACCGGTCGCAGCCGGTGCTGCCGATGATGCCCGGGGTGCCGGAGCGCGCTTCGCACGACTATGTCCGCGCCGGCACCACCACCTTGTTCGCGGCCTTCGACGCCGCGAGCGGCAAGGTGATCGGATCGCTCCACCGCCGCCACCGGGCCGAGGAGTTCAAGAAGTTCCTGGGCAAACTCGACAGGGAGATCCCTGCAGGGCTCCAGGTCCACTTGATCTGTGACAACTACGCGACCCACAAGACCGCAGCGGTCAAGAAGTGGCTGCTGGCCCATCCCCGGTTCCACATGCACTTCACGCCCACCAGCTCGTCCTGGCTGAACCTGGTCGAGAGGTGGTTCGCGGAGCTGACGAACAAGCGGATACGGCGAGGCGTCCACAAGTCGGTCCAGGCGCTGGAGAAGGACATCCGCACCTGGATCGACTCGTGGAACGAGGACCCCAAACCGTTCGTCTGGACGAAGACGGCCGACCAAATCCTCGAATCGCTCGCTTCGTACTGTCGACGAATTACCGACTCAGGACACTAGTACTCCAGCAGCGTTTTGCTATCTGGCCTGGTCAGGGGTGTCGTGGGGAGTGTAGTGGGAGGGTGGGGTGCCGGTGGTGGTCTTGGCCGGGTGCTCCACCAACGAGTGGATGAGAGGTATGGGCCGGGCTGAGTCGTGGACAGCTTGTCTTCGTGATCGACGACCACGCGGACGCGGCCTGGGAACGACAACTCGAGGACCTGTTCCTTCGGATCGGCCACCGTTTCGGCCGCGCCGACCTGCGGCGCCGCGGACGGGACTACATACGAGGCCTGCTCGCCCCCGTCGGCCGCAAGAACGGCTGGCAACTGGCCGAATTCGCTGGCCATCGCACGCCCGACGGCCTGCAACGGCTCCTGAACAGGGCGAACTGGGACGCTGACGACGTCCGTGACGACCTCCAGTCCTACGTCGCTGAGCATCTCGGCGAGGAAGCAGGGGTGCTCGTCGTCGACGACACCGGTTTCATCAAGAAGGGCAGCACCTCCGCCGGGGTCCAGCGCCAGTGCTCCGGCACCGCCGGCCGCACCGAAAACTGCCAGATCGGCGTCTTCGCCGCCTACGCCACCACCCGCGGCCGTGCACTGGTCGACCGGGAGCTCTATCTGCCCAAGTCCTGGACGGACGACCGAGACCGCTGCCAGGCGGCAAAGGTCCCCGACGAACGGGGCTTCGCCACCAAAGGAGAGCTGGCCAAGCGCCTGGTCCTGCGTGCTCTGGCCTCCGAACTTCCGATTGCCTGGGTGACAGCGGACGCCGCATACGGGCAAGAGGGACGCTTCCGCCGACTACTGGAGCAGTCCGGGCTCGGCTACGTGCTCGCAGTACCCAAGTCCCAGCAGGTTTTCGGCCCGCGCATCGACCACCTCTTCGCCCGGGCCCCCGACGAGGCATGGGAGGCGATCTCCTGCGGCGACGGCGCCAAGGGGCCACGGCTCTACCACTGGGCGGCCCTGGAGCTGCCCACGGTGGCCGAGTTCGACTACCAGGGACAGGCCCCCGTGCGCCGCCGGTGGGCTCTGGCCCGCCGCAGTCTCAGCAAGCCTGAGGAGATCGCCTACTACCTCGCCTACACACCGCTCGAGACAGCCATTCAGGAGATGGTGCGGATCGCCGGGATGCGCTGGCAGATCGAAGAGTGCTTCCAGGCCGCGAAGAACGAGTGCGGCCTGGACCAGTACGAAGTTCGCCGATACGTGGGCTGGTATCGCCACATCACGCTGGCGATGCTGGCCCACTCCTACCTCGCGGTCATGGCCCACGAAGCGACAAAGGGGGGTGCAGAAACGGTTCCGGCGCCGTGGTTCCCCTCACCGTGGCAGAAGTCCGCCGGCTCCTGGCGCTTCGCCTCGGCCCAGGCGGCCGCCCGGGCCGGGCGCTCCGCCGCCACGTGCTGAGCTGGTCACTTTGGCGTCGCAGACGCCAGGCGACAGCCCGCCACTGCCACTACCAGCGGCGAATCCACTCGTTGGTGGAGCACCCGGCCAAGACCACCACCGGCACCCAACCCTCCCACTACACTCCCCACGACTCCCCTGACCAGGCCAGATAGCAAAACGCTGCTGGAGTACTAGTGATCTGAGTCAGGGATTCGTCGGCAGTAGGCGGCGACTTTGTCGAGGATCTCGTCTGCGGTTTTCGTCCAGACGAACGGTCTGGGGTGTTCGTTCCAGTCGGTGAGCCAGGCTGGGATGTCGCGTTCGAGGGCCTGGACTGAGTGGTGGACGCCGCGCTTGAGCTTCTTCTGAGTGAGCTCGGCGAACCACCGCTCGACCAGGTTCAGCCAGGACGCACTTAGGGCCTGTATTGGGTCGTGATCGGTTTGTCGGATCTGCCCTCGCTGCGGGGGTGGATCCGGTAGTCCGGTGCGTGTGACGCGTGCGCAACTGACGGACGATGAGTGGGGATTCATCGAGCCGTATCTGCCGATTGGTGAGTACGGCCCGTATCCCGAGCGGCTGCGGGAGCAGTTCGAGGGCGTGATCTGGAAGTTTCGTTCGGGAGCGCAGTGGCGGGAGATGGCGGAGCGGTTCGGTGCCTGGTCCACGGTGCACAACAGGTTCAGGCAGTGGCGGGACGGCGGGGTCTTTGAGGGACTGCTGGAAGGCGTGATCGCCGAGGCGGCTGGGCGGGGCAGGGCTGACATGTCGCTGGTCAGCGTGGACTCCACGACGGTCCGCGCCCATCACGACGCGGCCGGGATGCGCTTAGAGAAGGAGGTTCTGGACGCTCTGGAGAAGGCCGCCCTCGAGGCGGAGGCGGCCCGGCAAAAAAAGGGGCGACACGGCGGAACAAGACGGACACGGCAACGCCGGGGATCCCGGCCGGGCCGAGCGACGGCGCGTCCGGCGACGGCGCAAGCTCCGTCTGAAAGCAGCTCTGCTCGGGCGATCGCGAGGCGGGCAGACCAGCAAAATCCACCTGGCTGCCGACCGCCGCTGCCGGCCTCTGGCCCTGACCTGACCGCGGGGCAGGCCGCGGACAGCCCCCAGTTCATCCCCGTGCTCAAGAAGGTGCGGGTCCGCGGGCCCGCCGGACGTCCGCGCACCCGGCCCGGCGCGGTCGCCGGGGACAAGGCCTACTCGTCCCGCGACAACCGCTCCTACCTGCGCAAACGCGGGATCAAGGCAGTCATCCCGGAGAAGAAGGACCAGGCCGCCAACCGGAAGAACAAAGGCCGCAGGGGCGGCCGGCCAGTCACCCACGACACCGACCTCTACAAGGAACGCAACACCGTCGAGCGCCTGATCAACAAGCTGAAGGCCTGGCGAGGCATCGCCACACGCTACGACAAGAACCCCGCAGCTACCTCGCAGGCCTCCACCTCCGTGCCGCCATGATCTGGATCAAAGACCTCACCCGGACCGACCTTTGATCACGACCCAATACGCGCCCTAGTCGGCGTGAAGTGCAGGTGGAAACGAGGGTGGGCCAGCAGTCACTTCTTGATGTCGGGCCTCTTGTAGGTCGCGTAGTTGTCCAGGATCCAGATGAACCTGCAGATCAGCTGGGACTTCCTTGTCCAGCTTGGTGAGGAACTCCTTGAACTCTGCTGCCCGGTGGCGGTGGTGGAGGGAGCCGATCACTTTGCCGGTGGCGACCTCGAGCGAGGCGAAGAGGGTGGTGGTGCCGGCTCGGATGTAGTCGTGGCTGCGGCGTTCGGGGGCGCCGGGCATCATCGGCAGGACCGGCTGGGACCTGTCCAGGGCCTGGATCTGTGACTCCTCGTCCGCACAGAGGACGAGTGCCTTCTCTGGCGGGTCGAGGTAGAGGCCGACGACGTCACGGACCTTGTCGATGAACAGAGGGTCCGTAGACAGGTTGAACGTCTGCGACCGGTGCGGCGCCAGGGCCAGATCCGCGAGACCGTCGACTGCGACATGCCCGCGGCCGCCGCCATCGACCTGGTCGACCAGTGGGTCGCGTTCCTCGGTGTCTCCTCGAACGTATTGACGATGACCCGCTCGACGTCGGCATCGGTGATCTTCCGAGGGACACCAGGCCGCGGGTCGTCGCACAAGCCGTCCAGGCCCCGCTCGATGAAACGGCGCCGCCAGGCGCGGACCGTGTCCGGCACGATCCGCACCGGCGTGACACCTCCATGATCGAGTGGCCCTCAGCGCACTCCAGCACGATCCGCGACCGCTGGACCAAGCCTGGGCCGTCGTGCGGCGACGTAACCAGCCTTCCAGCACCGCCCGCTGGACATCAGTGACCGACAACGGCGGAATCTTCGGACCCGGACGACCCATGCCAGACCAACAATGAATCTCTGACTCAGGTCACTAGGAGCCTCGCGGGAGTTCTCGGGATTCGCGCTGATGAGACCCGCCGCCAGTTCCGAGGGCACGTAACGCTTCGAAAGTCGTCGCTGTCCCTGCTTCTCCCCCTCCCGCATCTCGAATATGGTTCACCATGACGCCATGAGGGGCCTTCGCGAGTACACTTCGTGTGCGCATACCCGCGGCGGGACGTCCGCTGGCGTGACCCGAGATGTCAAGTTCAACAATCTGCAGCGAGACGGGAACTGTCTGTTGCTAGCCTCACAAGTTTCGCAACCGAAGACCACAGGCCTAACACACAGGCCGTCGGCTATGATTGGCCGGATATGGTAGCGGGGAGGCACGTCGAGACGGCCACAAAGTCGACCTCACGCGCATTTACCACCGTATCGGTACAGACGCCGATATTGAGCCGTTCGGTGCACTACATCAACAACATGAACAGAACGTGGTCGCCCGTCAGAGCCTCCGTACAGCGAACGCCCTCACAATAGGCACCCCACGCCTCTCCATGCGCTCGTGGGACGATGCCGACTGTCGACACAGAGCAGTGCAATTAAGAGTCTCGGCCTCAACGCGTCATCTATGGGTGTATCATCCCGTACATGGCACAGAGGCATGTAACAATTTTCATCGACGATCTCACTGGTGAAGAGACCGCAGAGGGTGACACGCACACCTTCACTTTGAATGGCGTCGGCTACGAAATTGATCTTTCGCCGGACAGTTACGACCAGATGCTCGAAGCATTTGGCCCCTATCTTAAAGCTGGTCGAAGGACCGGGCGTGGCAAGCGTCCACAGAAGATTTCAAGGCAACACACCGGCGGTCCGTCCACGGCCGAAATCCGCGAGTGGGCAAAATCGAATGGACACGAGGTCAACGAACGCGGCAGGATCCCAGCGGAGGTCCGCGCTGCTTTTGAGTCGGAACACCGACAATAAGCTTATGGTGTGCGGCCCCTGCAGGGGCCGCACACCATAAGCTTATGCCATATATCTGATGGTCACGGAAAAGGGACATTTGGCTTCTCCTTCATATCTCAGAAATGTCAAAATTTACGATTATTTGTAGACCACATCCCACTGCGCTGGGACGATTGCGGCCAGGGTCGGCGCGTTATTTCCTTCACGGCTAATGAGGTCAGCGCTCTGTACGTTCAGCGACATAGCCGGCGCGGTCTAGTATTCCGATTTGCTTCCGCTATGATGCGGAGGGGGCGATCGAAGACCGAGATTATAATGTCGGATGCGGAGCGGACCGCTCTCGAGAAATGGATGCCCCGCTCAACACTGCATGTGGGGACCTTGTGGTTTCGTGCAGTACCGGATTACCGGCCTGGGTGACATACCGCGTCCCGGAGGCCCCAGGACCATAGAAACGAACAGTGGGGAGGGATGGGGCAGCAGCCGATGGTCGCCGCGTGGTCACCAGGGCGCTGAATCCATTACGAAGAACGCGACGCACTGGCTCTACGCGGTCAATAGCGCATGATATGGCGCTGTATTCTAGTGATCTGAGTCAGAGATTCGTCGGCAGTAGGCGGCGACTTTGTCGAGGATTTCGTCTGCGGTCTTCGTCCAGACGAACGGTCTGGGGTGTTCGTTCCAGTCGGTGAGCCAGGCTGGGATGTCGCGTTCGAGGGCCTGGACGGAGTGGTGGACGCCGCGCTTGAGCTTCTTCTGGGTGAGCTCGGCGAACCACCGCTCGACCAGGTTCAGCCAGGACGCACTAGTGACCTGCGTCGGAGATTCGGTTGTAGTAGGCGGCGACCTTGTCGAGGATCTCGTCGGCGGTCTTCGTCCAGACGAAGGGTCGTGGGTGGTCGTTCCAGTCGGTGAGCCAGGCCCGGATGTCCCGTTCGAGGGCCTGGACCGAGCGGTGGGCGCCGTGCTTGAGTTTCTTCTGCGTGAGCTCGGCGAACCACCGTTCGACCAGGTTCAGCCACGGCGAACTGGTGGGTGTGAAGTGCAGGTGGAACCGCGGATGCGCCAGCAGCCACCTCTTGATCTCCGGTGTCTTGTGTGTGGCGTAGTTGTCGAGGATCAGGTGGACCTGCAGGTCGGCGGGCACCTCCTTGTCGACCTTGGCCAGGAACTTCTTGAACTCCGCTGCCCGGTGGCGGCGGTGGAGGGATTCGATGACCTTGCCGGTCGCGACTTCGAGGGCCGCGAAGAGGGTGGTGGTGCCGGCTCGGATGTAGTCGTGACTGCGGCGTTCGGGAACGCCGGGCATCATCGGCAGGACCGGCTGGGACCGGTCGGGGGCCTGGATCTGCGACTTCTCGTCCACGCAGAGGACCAAGGCCTTCTCCGGCGGGTCGAGATAGAGGCCGACGACATCGCGGACCTTGTCGATGAACAGCGGATCCGTGGACAGCTTGCAGGTCTGGGACCGGTGGGGGGCCAGGGCGAAGGCCCGCCAGATCCTCGAAATCGCCGACTGCGACATCCCTGTCGCCGCGGCCATCGACCTGGTCGACCAGTGTGTGGCGTTCTTTGGTGTCTCTTCGAGAGTTTTGACGATCACACGCTCGATGTCCGCGTCGGTGATCTTCCGAGGGACGCCGGGTCGCGGCTGGTCATGCAGGCCTTCCACGCCTCTGTCGAGGAACCGGCGCCGCCAGGTGCGGACCGTCTCGGGAGCGATCCCAAGACGGCGCGACACCTCCGCAATCGAATGTCCCCCGGCAGACTCGAGCACGATCCGGGACCGTAACGCCAACACCTGGGCTGTTGAACGGCGACGCACCCACCCCTCGAGCACTGCCCGCTGGACATCGGTCACAGACAACGGCGCGACCTTGGGTCCAGGACGACTCACACCCAACCAACGACGAATCTCCGACTCAGGTCACTAGGGCCTGTATTGGGTCGTGATCGGTTTGTCGGATCTGCCCTCGCTGCGGGGGTGGATCCGGTAGTCCGGTGCGTGTGACGCGTGCGCAACTGACGGACGATGAGTGGGGATTCATCGAGCCGTATCTGCCGATTGGTGAGTACGGCCCGTATCCCGAGCGGCTGCGGGAGCAGTTCGAGGGCGTGATCTGGAAGTTTCGTTCGGGAGCGCAGTGGCGGGAGATGGCGGAGCGGTTCGGTGCCTGGTCCACGGTGCACAACAGGTTCAGGCAGTGGCGGGACGGCGGGGTCTTTGAGGGACTGCTGGAAGGCGTGATCGCCGAGGCGGCTGGGCGGGGCAGGGCTGACATGTCGCTGGTCAGCGTGGACTCCACGACGGTCCGCGCCCATCACGACGCGGCCGGGATGCGCTTAGAGAAGGAGGTTCTGGACGCTCTGGAGAAGGCCGCCCTCGAGGCGGAGGCGGCCCGGCAAAAAAAGGGGCGACACGGCGGAACAAGACGGACACGGCAACGCCGGGGATCCCGGCCGGGCCGAGCGACGGCGCGTCCGGCGACGGCGCAAGCTCCGTCTGAAAGCAGCTCTGCTCGGGCGATCGCGAGGCGGGCAGACCAGCAAAATCCACCTGGCTGCCGACCGCCGCTGCCGGCCTCTGGCCCTGACCTGACCGCGGGGCAGGCCGCGGACAGCCCCCAGTTCATCCCCGTGCTCAAGAAGGTGCGGGTCCGCGGGCCCGCCGGACGTCCGCGCACCCGGCCCGGCGCGGTCGCCGGGGACAAGGCCTACTCGTCCCGCGACAACCGCTCCTACCTGCGCAAACGCGGGATCAAGGCAGTCATCCCGGAGAAGAAGGACCAGGCCGCCAACCGGAAGAACAAAGGCCGCAGGGGCGGCCGGCCAGTCACCCACGACACCGACCTCTACAAGGAACGCAACACCGTCGAGCGCCTGATCAACAAGCTGAAGGCCTGGCGAGGCATCGCCACACGCTACGACAAGAACCCCGCAGCTACCTCGCAGGCCTCCACCTCCGTGCCGCCATGATCTGGATCAAAGACCTCACCCGGACCGACCTTTGATCACGACCCAATACGCGCCCTAGAACGCCGCGTGGCCCGCTTGCGCTCGTCACCAGCGCATCAGCGAGCGAAAGGGGAGGGACAACTTGACCATCACCTGCGGAATCGACTGGGCGGAGGGGCACTACGACGTCGCCCTGGCCGACGAGGCCGGCAAGCCCGTCGCGAAGCTACGGACCGACGACACCCTGGTCGGCTACCAGCTGCTGCTGGACCTGCTGGCCGAACATGGCGACACCGAGACGCAGCCCATCCCGGTCGCGATCGAGACCAACCGCGGTCTGCTGGTGGCCTTCCTCCGCCAGGGGGGCCGGCCGGTCTATGCCATCAACCCGATGTCCGCCGCCCGCTACCGCGACCGCCACGGAGTCTCCCGGAAGAAGTCCGACCCCGGCGACGCCCTGGTGCTGGCCAACATCCTTCGCACCGACCGTGACATGCACCGGCCACTGCCCAACGACAGCGATCTGGCCCGGTCCGTGGCCGTGCTGGCACGAGCCCAGCAGGACGCGGTCTGGAACCGCCAGCAGCTGAGCAACCAGCTCAAGTCCCTGCTTCGGGAGTACTACCCGGCCGCGCTCGAAGCGGTCGCCAGCTGGCAGAACGGCCTGACGCGTCCCGAGGCTCGCGCGATCCTGGCGGTCGTCCCGACGCCCGGCAAGGCGGCGAAGGTCACCCGCCAACGGCTCTGCACCGCTCTCAAAAAAGGCCGGCCGGGTCCGCGGCATCGAGGCGGAGGCCGAACGCTGGCAGAAGATCCTCCAGACATCACAGGCCAGGCATCCCGAGCTGGTCGAGGATGCGCTGGGCAGGCAGATGCTCGGGCTGCTGCGGCAGTTTGACGCCGCCTGCCGCACCGTCGACGATCCCGCGGACGCGACGGAGAAAGCATTCCGGCAGCACCCCGACGCGGAGGTGACGCTCAGCTTTCCAGGTCTCGGCGTCCAGCTCGGCGCCCGCATCCTCGCCGAAATCGGAGACGACCGGTCCCGGTTCGCCGACGCCAGAGGACTGAAGGCATACGCCGGGGCCCCACCGATCACCAGGGCCTCAGGCAAGCACCACTACGTCGCACGGCGCCGCGTTAAGAACAACCGACTCCTGAACGCCGGGTTCCTGTGGTCCTTCTCGTCCCTCACCGCCTCCGGCGGCGCCAATGCCCATTACCGCCGCCGACGGGCACATGGCGACTCCATGCGGCGGCTCTCCGGAACCTGTTCAACCGCATGCTCGGCCAGCTCTTCCACTGCCTCCAGACCCGCACCATGTTCGAAGAACAGGTGGCGTTCCCGCACCTTCTCGCCACCGCCGCTTGACGAGTAGATGCCGTGAGAGGTCTGCAACCCCGGCAGCCCCTGGCAGCGCGGCTCGAACGAGACACCAACGGCCTGCTACGGCAGTACTTCCCCGTCCACCGATCTTTCCCGGCATACGCAGCGCCTGGACGAAGTCTCAGCTGAACTCAACAGCCGCCCAGGGAAAACACTCTGCTGGGATACCCCAGCCGAGCGCATGCAAGAGTGGTTTGGTTCCGCGGTTAGGCCCGGCAGCACCACGATTCTTGCCGGAGTCCAATAGGCCCAAAAAATTATCGTGAACGCTGAGGAAGGCTCCGCTTGAGACGCCTTATCAGGTCTTGATCACTGGGCGGTCAGGCGAGGTATTCATACCCCACAAGGTGGCAACCAGTAAAGCACCCACCCGCGCCCGAGCACGAGATGCGATTGCATTCGATTTCTCGGATCTGGCATATCCGCATGTCGCGGCCCGCTTCGGCAAGACTAACTGGGCATGCGCGTGACCTGCCGACGGGCATCCTGAGTGCCGATTACTCACGCTTAAGGTAGACACTCGGACGGAAGATGGGGAATGATCATTTATTTTTCCAACGAGGTTTTTTGTATCTGATGCCAATCTTTGAGGAAGTTCGAAATGCTCGGAGAGCCATTTTTCGGCAGGAATAGCCCGCTTGCAGGCGCTGGGCGTGGGCAGCTGGCGCGCGATCCCAGGGCGTTGTACGAGGGTGGCTTGTCGATACGGGATCTGACGAAGCGAACCGGCCGCTCATACGCTTCAGTGCACCAGCTCCTCAAGGAAGCGGACACGGAGTTCCGCGCGGCCGGAAAGCCGGGGCGCCTACGTGATGACTGAATCAGGCGGCGGCACGCCGTAGCTCTACCCTTTGCCGTTCATCGCCATTTCCCACGCTGACACAGCCCTTAGCCACCCTTGCTTGCGCCACCAGCTGCCGCGTGTAGGCACCCCGCGCCCACCTTGCCGGGCGAGTTCGTCAGGGATCCCGCGGTTCGGTTTTTGGTTAGCCGACCGAGACCCGTGGGCGCCTGGCGTGACGAAGGTGGTGCCGGGCGAGGCCCCGCTCCTGGAGACCGATCGTGCTCAACTTCCGCAGCAACTGCCGTTCTTCATTTTTCTTTCTGCCTGTCACAGGCGCTGTTTCATCAGCCCTACTGCTTGGCACCGCAGGCCACTCCTCAGCCGCCGATACAAGCAGCGCCGCTTCGAAGTCCGGCCACGGCGTGACGGCTGCGGCCCCGGCTACGGTTCCTGTGCCGGTACCCGATAGAGGAGTGTCACCGCTCACAGGTCTACCGGGGCAGCTCGGTCCAGTACTGGCCGTCAAAATTGACAACGTGCGGGCTGCTCGGCCTCATACCGGGGTGGAAGCGGCTGACCTGGTGTACGTCGAGCAGGTCGAGGCCGGCCAGAGCCGTATTCTGGCGGTCTACTCCTCCAGGCTGCCGTCTAAGATCGGCCCTGTCCGAAGTGCACGTGAGTCCGATCTCGAGCTACTGCACCAGTTCGGCAAACCGCTTCTCGCCTACTCCGGATCACAAACGGCTCTAAAACCCCTGATCAAGAAGGCGCCGGTGTTCGCTTTTCCGCCCGAGGCGGCACCCCTAGCCTTCACCCGGGATCCGAATCGCTCCGCCCCCCACAATCTGTATCTGAACCCCTTCAAGGTGAAGGCTGTGGCCCCGAAATCCGATGACGCTAAGGATATCGGCTTCCGCTTTGGTCCATCACCTTCAGGCGGCGCCAAAGTCAACGAGTACACCGTGCAGTTCCCGGCAGCCACCTTCAGCTTCACCTGGTCGGGAAAGCACCATCAGTGGATGGTTTCGATGGACGGCGAGGTGTACCGCACTCCGGCAGGCCTCCCCATCGGAACGTCGACGGTGGTCGTACAGAGCGTTGACGTCCATCCTTCCCGGTTTCAGGACCGCTGGGGGAGCGTCTCCCCCTACACGAAGACCATAGGCAAGGGCACTGCTACTGTCCTGCGGAACGGCAGGAGCTTCAAGGCAAAATGGTCAAGGCCGAACGCTGAAGCAAAGACCACCTTTACCACCCTCGCAGGCAAGCCGATGAACTTCACCCCCGGCCAGGTCTGGGTCCTGCTCACAGCTCGGTAACCCGGCCCGTCGGTTAGTAGTGCTTTGTTAGCTGGTCTTGTCACGTCGGTTGTGTGGTAGTTCGCTGGCTATATGAGGGCTGGGGAGCTTGCTGCGGTGAGGGGGCGGTTGGAGGAGTTCGTCGCCGAGGTTTTCGCGCCGCTGGTGCGGCGGGACCAGCGGGAGAAGGGCGCCTTGTATTTGCGGGACCTGCTGCTGGAGGGTCGGCGGAAGTCGATGCAGCCGATGGCCGAGCGTCTTGGGGTGGATCATCAGCGGTTGCAGCAGTTCATGACGTCCTCGACATGGCCGGTCGAGGACGTCCGGGCCCGGCTGACCCATGAGGTAGTCCAGAGTCCGATCACGTGGATCCGACCTGCCAAAGCGATGCCCGAACCGGGCATGCAAGTCCGCTACACCCTCGGACCACGACTCGATCTGCTCGACCATCAGCGATTGATCACACAGTCACAACAACGACCGACAGGGGCTTCTGCCCCTGCTCGACGGCAAGATGAACCTTGAGGGTCAGGCCGCCGCGGGGCCGTCCCAGGCCATGATCGGCCAGCTCGACGAAGACGCCGCCGGGCAGCTCCTTTTGGATGTCCCCCTTTTCATCGCGCCGGCGTCGTGCTGACGGGCCCGGCAGACCGCCGAGTCCACGTTGACCTCCCAGGTGATCAGGCCCTTCGCGTCCGCCTCGGCCCGGAGCCGAGTCAGGATCCGGACCAGGTGCCGACCCGCTGCCAGCAACGGAACAAGTCCTGCGGGACGTGCGGCGACTTCGATCTGGGCCGATCGATTGATGGCGGCACCGTTCCAACCACCCCCACGGGCCCTTGTTCATGTGTGCCGTTGACTGATGCGCAGTGGGCGCGAATCGAGCCGTTACTCCCAGATCGGAAGCCGCAATGAGGTGACCGGTGGCGGGACCATCGCCAGATGATCGACGCGATCGCATGGAAGTTCCAGACAGGACCGCAGTGGGTCCACCTGCCCGAGAAGTACGGCAACTGGCGAGGCGCCTACAACCGGCTGCGGATGCGGGCCGTCGACAGCACCTGGGGAGCAATTGTCAATTCCTTTGGATGGCTAAACCACAGTGGCAGGCCGATGGCTCGATCTCTTGTGATCCCCCGTTCGCTTCGTAGCTGTCAGCCGGCTGCCAGTATCTCTGTGCCGTGCGCGGTGAGTTGCTTAAGGGCCGGGTGGGAGGGGTCGGCATCGGTGATCAGTCCGCTGATGTCCTCCCAGGGCAGGACGCGGAACCGGGAGGCGGTGCCGATCTTCTCGGACGAGGCGAGGATGTAGGTGTCCGCGGCCCGTGCGGCTAGGCCGCGCTTCATCGCGGCCTCCTCGGCGTCGCCTGTGGTCAAGCCTGCTTGCGGGTGGACGCCGGTGACGCCGAGCAGGCACAGGTCGGCCGAGACGTTCTGGGCGGCCTCGACCGCAGCGGCGCCGCAGGTGACCGCCGAGTGCTTGAAGAGGCGGCCGCCGAGGAGGAAGACCTCGGCCTGTGGGTGGTCCAGCAGTGCGGCCGCAATGGTCGGGCTGTGGGTGATCACGATGCAGGCCAGGTCCGTTGGGAGGGTGTGGGCGACGGCGAGGCCGGTGGTGCCGCCGTCCAGGATCAAGGCGCAGCCGGGCCGTACGAGTGTGGCGGCGACCGCAGCGACTTTCTGCTTGCCGTCGGGGGTGACGAATTGCCGGGCCCCGTAGTCCGCGATGGCTGGGGAGACGGGCAGGGCTCCGCCGTAAACCCGTTGGCACAGTCCTGCGGCGGCCATCTCGCGCAGGTCGCGGCGCATACTGTCCTCGGAGATGCCCAGGTCCGCGGCGACGTCTTTGGCGACGATCTTGCCCTCGCGGGCGAGCAGGCTCAGCAGGTGGTCGCGTCGCTCGGCAGCCAGCATTCCGTAGTTTCTCCCGTTCTTGTATGTTTCTGCGTGTATCGTAGCGCGCCATGACCGACAAGCCCATGCTCATCCTCATCGCCGGCCCCTACCGCTCCGGCACCGACGGCGACCCGCAGGCCATGGCCGCCAACCTCGCCCGCCTCGAAGCCGCGGCCTGGCCGGTGTTCGCCGCCGGCCACGTCCCCCTGATCGGGGAATGGGTCGCTCTGCCCGTCCTGCGCTCGGCCGGTGCAGGCCCCACCGCACCCCTCGCCGACCAGGTCCTCTACCCGACTGCCGAGCGCCTGCTCGCCCACTGCGACGCCGTACTCCGCCTCCCCGGCGACTCCACCGGAGCCGATCAGGACGTCGCCACCGCCCGCCGCCGCGGCCTGCCCGTCTACTACGACGTGAACGAGATTCCCCGCCGCACCCCGCAGGAGACCGCGTGAACACCCGCCCCGGCATCGACGCCCCCGACCACCGCGGCCGCACTGGCCTCGACCACGTCGGGCGAGACCTGGACCGCAACCCCGACGTCGTGGTCCGCGACGTAGAGCTCACCTCCCAGGGCTGGCACGTCCTGCGCCGCACCACCTTCGACTACCGGCGCGGCGACGGACACTGGACCACCCAGCAGCGCGAGACCTACGACCGCGGCAACGGCGTGGTCGTCCTACCGTACGACGCCGAACGCGGCCGAGTGCTGCTCAGCCGCCAGTTCCGCTACCCGGCCTACGTCAACGACCACCCGGACGGCATGCTTGTCGAGGCAGCGGCCGGACTGCTCGACGGCGACGACCCGCTCGCCGCCATCCGGCGCGAGAGCACCGAGGAACTCGGTGTCACACTCGGACCGCTCACCCACGTCCTCGACGCCTATATGAGCCCCGGCTCGGTCACCGAGCGCCTGCACTTTTACGCCGCTCCCTACACCCCGGCCGACCGAACTGGAAACGGCGGCGGACTCGAGGAGGACGGCGAGGACATCGAAGTGCTCGAACTGCCCTTCACCGACGCCCTCGCCATGATCCGCGACGGACGCATCATCGACGGCAAGACCATCATGCTCCTGCAATGGGCGGCCCTGGACGGGCCCTTCGCCGCCACAACGGGCACTCACTGACGCCGCCGCCCCGGCCGCCCCCGCTCGGGTCGCAGATCCAGGCCCTGGACCGGTCCCGGCCGGTCCTGCCGGTGGTGCCCGGCACTCTGAACGCCGCAGCCACGACTACGTCCGGGCCTGCACCACCACGCTCCTCGCCGCCCTAAGGTCGCCACCGGCAAAGTGATCGGATCCCTCCACCGCCGCCACCGGGCAGCGGAGTTCAAGAAGTTCCTGGCCAAGGTCGACAAGGAGATGCCCGCCGACCTGCAGGTCCACCTGATCCTCGACAACTACGCCACACACAAGACACCGGAGATCAAGAGGTGGCTGCTGGCGCATCCGCGGTTCCACCTGCACTTCACACCCACTAGGTGTGTTGTCCGGGGAGCTTGGTGCCGCGGCTGGCTGGTGTGTGGCCGCCGATGCCGGTGTGGGGTCGGTGGTAGTTGTACCAGTGCAGCCAGTCGGTGAACGCTTCCATGCGTTCCCGGTCTGAGGTGTAGGGCTTTTGGTAGGCCCGTTCGTCGGGCAGGGTGCGGTGGAAGCGTTCGACTTTGCTGATGCTCTTATAGCTGTCAAGGACGGTCAGGCTGCGGTTGCCAGGTCCTGTTGGGACGGCGGCTGGGCTGGGATGCGGGGGACGGGCAGCCGGTAGATCTCGCGTGCGATGTGCCGTTTCAGACAGCGGATGATCTCGGTCTTCGTCTTGCCTTCGGCTGTCCTGCGGGCGACGTAGGCGCGTGTGCGTGGTTCCCAGGCCATGCGGGTGACCGTGATCATGTAGAGGGCGTGGTTGGCCTGGCGGTCGCCGCCGCGGTTGAGGCGGTGGCGGCTGGTCTTGCCTGAAGAAGCGGGGATGGGGGCGACGCCGCAGAGGTGGGCGAAGGCCGACTCGGACCGGAGCCGTTCGGGGTTGTCGCCGACGGCGATGAGCAGGGCTGCGACCGTCTCGGCGCCGAGCCCCTTGACGGCCATGAGCTCGGCTGCTGCCTGGCTAACGAGCCTGTGCAGGTGACGGTCTAGGGCCTGTTGCGAAAGTGGATCTTGTTCGTTGATGATCACCTGTCGTGGGACGTGGAGATCTGACGAACGGCCAGTGGGCCCGGCTTGAGCCGTTGCTGCCGACGGGCATCAAGCCGGGCCGTCCGCAGGTATGGACACGGCGGCAGCTGATAGACGGCATACGGTGGCGGACCCGAACCGGCGCTCCCTGGCGGGACGTGCCCGAACGCTATGGGCCGTGGGACCGGGTCTATGACCTGTTCCGGCGCTGGCAGCGGGACGGCACGTGGGCCCGGATCCTCACGCGGCTCCAGGCCGAGGCTGATGCGAAGGGCCTGATCACCTGGGACGTGAATGTCGACTCCACCGTCTGCCGGGCCCATCAGCACGCCGCCGGGGCGGCAGAAAGGGGGACCTCCAGAAGGAGCCGCCCGGCGGAGTGTTCGTCGAGCCGGCCGACCACGGTCTCGGACGCTCCCGTGGCGGACTGACCAGCAAGATCCACCTCGCGGTCGAGCAGGGGCAGAAGCCTCTGTCGGTGGTGATCACGGCTGGGCAGCGGGGTGATTCCCCGCAGTTCGAGCCGGTCCTGGAGGCGATCCGGGTGCCCCGGCTCGGGCTCGGCAGGCCGCGCAAGCGGCCAGACCGGGTCCGGGCCGACAAGGCCTACGACTCCCGCAGCAACCGCTCCTACCTGCGCAGACGCGGAATCAAAGCCACCATCCCGGTTCCGGCGGACCGGGTCCGCAATCGCCTCAAGCGCGGATCGCGCGGCGGGCGCCCGCCAAAGTTCGACAAGGACGACTACAAGCAGCGGCACGCGGTCGAGTGCGGGATCAACCGGCTCAAGCGCCACCGGGCCGTCGCCACCCGGTACGACAAACTCGCCGTCCGTTACGAAGCGACAGTGCTGATCGCAGCCATCAACGAATGGCTGTGACCAGCACTTTCACAACAGGCCCTAGTCCTGCGATCTCGTCACTGAGCTGTTGATACCGGAGGGCGATGGACCTCATCGCCAGCTTGGTGACTGCGGTCAGCGTGTCCGGTTCAGCTCCCGTCCGCCAGCGAGTGACGGTGCGGATCAGCTCCGACCGGTGGAGGCCGCGGATGCGCTCGCGAAGAGTGTCGGGAGCCGTCACGATCAGGGATCTGAGCTGGTTGACGGCTTGGGTGCGGGCCTTCATCGCGCTGCGGCGGGCGACCCTGAGGGTGCGGATCATCTCGACGGCACCATCGCCGGTCTTCGGTATGGCCGTAGCGACGCCGGCCTGCACCGCTCGTGCCGCGGCCTCGGCGTCGACTGCGTCAGACTTCCCGCGGCGCCGTCGTGTCTGGCGGTCAGGTCGGTTGACCTCGACGACTCGATGACCCCGCTGCCGCATCCACCTGGACAGGCCGGCGCCGTAACAACCGGTGCCCTCCAGACCGATCTGTTCGATGGTGCCCATGCTTGCCGCCCAGGACTCGAGGGAGGCGTAGCCCTGTGGTGTCGAGGGAACGGTGAGCGTGCCCAGTCGCCGGCCGAGCTGGTCGAGGGCGGCCGCGACATGGATGTCTGCGTGGGTGTCGACTCCGAGGGTCACGCTCGTGGTGGAGCTGCTGGGCACCTGTCCTCCTGGCGGTCCATGTGGATGGAGCCGCACCGATGGAGCACTGGGGACACAACTGCGATGAGGCGCGTGAGCCAGGCTCTTATCAGGTCACATCCGGCGGTCCGCCGGTGCAGCCGCACACGTTCTCCCGGCCGGGCGACACATCGGCAACAAGGCACGAATGGCCGGTTGGTCTGTGGGTCAGACCAACCGGAAGAACGCCGTCAGATCCTCGCAGTTGGTCTGCGGGCGCCAGGGCCGGGTCCAGCGAGGTTGGATGCCCAGGTCACGGCAGGTGTCGCGCCAGGTGTTCTTGGTATAGGCCCAGGCGTTGTCGGTCAGGAGGCGTTCGACGCGGATGCCCAGGGATGCGAAATGGGCGGTGGCCCGGGCCAGGAAGCCGGCGCAGGTCGGGGCGGTCTCGTCAGGCAGGTCCTCGGTGTAGGCGATCCGGCTGTGGTCGTCGAGCGCGGTGTGGAGGTAGGCGTATCCGGCGCCGTTGCGGCGGTCTTTGTTCGGGCTGCCGGCGGCCCGACCGAGAGCTTTGTGACCGCCGCCGTCGGGGATCCGGCCGAGTTTCTTGACGTCGATGTGGATCAGTTCGCCGGGGCGGGCGCGTTCGTAGCGGCGGACGGGCTCGCCGGTGGCCCGGTCCAGGGCGGCCAGGGCGGCGGCTGACCGTGCCGGGTGAGGATGCGGTGGGCGGTGGAGGCCGCGATGCGGCAGCGGATGGCCAGCCGCAGCGGGCCGATGCGGTGCTCGCGTCGGAGGCGGAGCACTTCCGACTCGATCTCGGCAGAGGTCCTTCGGGGCTGGTGGTGGGGCCGGCTGGAGCGGTCACTCATTCCGGCGACCCCGAGCGTCCGGTAGCGGCCGGCCCAGCGGGCCGCGGTGGTGTGGCTGACCTGGAAACGCTCGGCAGCCCGCCGTAGCGGCCAGCCGTCGTCCACGACACAACGCGCCAGACGCAGTCGTCCGGTCTCGGTCAGCGGGGCATTACGGTGGACCACGAGGGCCTCCTGAACTCGGTGCCGATGTCGCAATCCACACCGAACCCGGAGGCCCTCACCCATTTCCGCCGGACAGAACCTAGCGCTTGCCATCACTGCGCATATTCAGTGGCCGGACAGATGAATCCCCGGGCCGCGACGGTGGACCAGCCGACGACGCGCCGGAGGCGGTCGGCCTTTGCGTTCGTACTGTCGGCGCCGGCAGCCGGCGAGCCAGGCCATGGTGCGTTCGGTGGTTCAGCGATGACGACCCAGTCGCTGGGAGGACTGGGCCATCCAGCAGCACCTGATATCCCTTTGCCATTTCTTTACAACATCTGGGGCGTCTGGACCGTCTCTTATCGTGGATCACAGGCTGGCTGCTCGAGTCCGAGCGCCAAGAGATAAGGAACTTTTTATGCGTCGTACCTCTATCCCCGCCGTGGCACTTGCATGTGCGGCGATGTTGTCCGGAGCCGGAGCCGCGTTTGCTGATGGCCCCTCCCCGTCTCCCACCAAGGATGCGCCCCAGCCCTTACAGCCGACGTACGCTCCGGCAGCGAATGACTCCATGACGGACCTCGCGCCTAGGGCCTGTTGCGAAAGTGGATCTTGTTCGTTGATGATCACCTGTCGTGGGACGTGGAGATCTGACGAACGGCCAGTGGGCCCGGCTTGAGCCGTTGCTGCCGACGGGCATCAAGCCGGGCCGTCCGCAGGTATGGACACGGCGGCAGCTGATAGACGGCATACGGTGGCGGACCCGAACCGGCGCTCCCTGGCGGGACGTGCCCGAACGCTATGGGCCGTGGGACCGGGTCTATGACCTGTTCCGGCGCTGGCAGCGGGACGGCACGTGGGCCCGGATCCTCACGCGGCTCCAGGCCGAGGCTGATGCGAAGGGCCTGATCACCTGGGACGTGAATGTCGACTCCACCGTCTGCCGGGCCCATCAGCACGCCGCCGGGGCGGCAAAAAGGGGGACCTCCAGAAGGAGCCGCCCGGCGGAGTGTTCGTCGAGCCGGCCGACCACGGTCTCGGACGCTCCCGTGGCGGACTGACCAGCAAGATCCACCTCGCGGTCGAGCAGGGGCAGAAGCCTCTGTCGGTGGTGATCACGGCTGGGCAGCGGGGTGATTCCCCGCAGTTCGAGCCGGTCCTGGAGGCGATCCGGGTGCCCCGGCTCGGGCTCGGCAGGCCGCGCAAGCGGCCAGACCGGGTCCGGGCCGACAAGGCCTACGACTCCCGCAGCAACCGCTCCTACCTGCGCAGACGCGGAATCAAAGCCACCATCCCGGTTCCGGCGGACCGGGTCCGCAATCGCCTCAAGCGCGGATCGCGCGGCGGGCGCCCGCCAAAGTTCGACAAGGACGACTACAAGCAGCGGCACGCGGTCGAGTGCGGGATCAACCGGCTCAAGCGCCACCGGGCCGTCGCCACCCGGTACGACAAACTCGCCGTCCGTTACGAAGCGACAGTGCTGATCGCAGCCATCAACGAATGGCTGTGACCAGCACTTTCACAACAGGCCCTAGCCCGTCGCCTACACACCTGTCGGCTAACCGTCAGGTCGACGTGGTACCCAAGGGAGCGCCGAACACGGGCGTCACCCCGGCGTCGGCGTCTGATATCCCGGTGCGACTGATCGGGGGCGCCGGTGCGGCAGTCGTCCTAGCGGGTGGTGT
The DNA here is from genome assembly GCF_057371075.1 of Streptomyces sp. WAC03905. Lineage (NCBI taxonomy): Bacteria > Bacillati > Actinomycetota > Actinomycetes > Kitasatosporales > Streptomycetaceae > Streptomyces > Streptomyces sp. WAC03905. The sequence continues at coordinate 163,638 of NZ_JBXYDZ010000002.1, read as the reverse complement.
GCTCTTCAGCGTCCGCCACCGCAGGGCAGCGGAAGTCAAGTAGTGGCATCGTTCTCCAGGCGGACATTCGGCGCTGCCATGTTTGCGGCGTTGCTGACCGGGTGCAGTTCTAACCCAGCACAACAGGCACCCGCCCGTGAGCCTGTTGCACCGGAAGCTCAGGCGTCCTCGGATACAGGTGCCGATCGGGTACCACCGCCGGCGCATTCGGTGCCCGCGCAGTTGGTGATTCCTGCCATTGGTGTCGATTCCCCACTGCTGAGTCTTGGCCTGGCGCCTGACGGCACCGTGGAGGTCCCGCCGGTCGCCCGGAACGACCGGGCAGGCTGGTACCGGCACTCCCCCACTCCCGGACAGCGCGGACCCTCCGTAATTCTGGGCCACCGCACCGTCGGTTCCTATGGGGACGGAGTGTTCCGCCGCCTGGACCGGCTGCGCACGGGACAAAGCATCACGGTCCGCCTGGAGAACGGAGCGCGGACAGAATTCACCGTCACCTCCACACAAACGGTGACCAAATCCCACTTTCCCGCCAACAAGGTCTACGGGAACGTGAACCGTCCGGAGCTGCGTCTCATCACCTGCGGCGGACCGCAGGAGGCACACGGCTACCGTGACAACCTCATCGTCTTCGCCACACTGCGCACGATCATCCATTGACGATCATGACCTGCCGGCGCGTGGTCGGCTCGCCCGGCGAGACGCCATGCGAGCCGACCACATGCCGTGAAGCGCGCCAAACACTGCACGTGCGACTGAGCACCCGGCCTCTGGAGAACATTGAAGCGGACCCGCGAGAAGGCCGCCTCCGAGCTTTTCGCTGCCCTGTATCCGCATCTTGCCGGATGGTGTCGCCGCCTGGTGGACGACGACGAAACAGCCCACGAGATCGCCTCAGAAGCGTTCACACGCTTGTGGGCCCGCTGGACCGCTGTAGAGGAACCCCACGGATTCGTCTACGTGACCGCGGCCAACCTCGTGCGCGATCACTGGCGCAAGACAGAACGGGAACGCCGGGCAATCCGGCACATCTCGGCCGAAAAAGCCGTTCGCGTGCATAGCGAGCAGACAGACCCCTCAGTCCGCCTGCTCGTCCAGTCCCTACCCCAACGGCTCCGCGTCCCCACCCTCCTGCACTACTACGCTGACATGACGATCCGCGAAATATCCGCGCTGACCGGACGCAAGGAAGGGACCGTCAAAGCCGACCTGCACGCGGCCCGTGAACTACTCCGCGCCCACCTGAGGAAAAGCCTTGACCACTCACTTTGACGACGACACAGACCTCCCCTCCCCGGACCCACTGATCCAGTTCCTGCAACCAGCCCACAGCCTCCTCCAGCCACCTGCCGGACGTTATCGAGCCATCCGCCGCACGGCGGGCCGCCGTAAACTCCTCCATGCTGCTATCACAGCAGTCCTCACCTGCGCCGCCTCCGCCATCACCCTCCCCACATACCTGACCACCCCCATCCCTCACTCCCCTCCGGCAGCCCCACCCGCACCGCCACCCAAACCACCACCCCCGCACCCCAGCCCTCCACTACTCCCTACGACCTCAAACCCACCCCTCTACCTACACCAGACACCTCTATAGACATCACCTCCCAGACAAACGACTCCGCCATAAGCACAACACCCCCGCCGCCAGCACCTGAGCCTTTTCCAACTGGTTCGGTCATAAGGCTCTTAAGCCGGCAACGCGGTGAAGCGTCTGATAGATGAGTTTTCGGCCAATAGAGCCGTCTCCACCAGGGGCTTCACGTGCTTGTCTACCCGTCGGGCGTCGACGTGTCCAGCTCCGCCCCCCCACTTCCTCACTCAGCAGTTGCGGCGCCATCGCCGTGTGATCGGATCTCGGTCGACCCGCGGCATGTTCTCCACAACCGACTGCGGCCGTTGCTGGCCGGCATCGACCTGTCTCCCAGCCAGAACTACCGGTGAACCGTTCCGTGCTCAATAGAGACTCGATTCCATGGAAGAATCGAGTCATGGCACGCCCCTCCTCTCATCCCCTTGAGCTGCGTAAACGAGCGGTCCGTATGGTCGCCGAGGTCCGCGGTGACTACCCGAACGAGTCGGCTACGATCAAGTCCGTGGCCGGGAACATCGGCTCGACCGAGACACTGCGCAAGTGGGTTCGTCAGAGTCAGATCGACTCAGGCGTCCGCCCCGGCGTGACCAGCGAGGAGTCCGCGCAGGTCAAGGCGATGAAGAAAAAGATCGCCGAGCTGAAACGAGCGAATGACATCCTGAAGGCTGCGGCGAGTTTCTTCGCGGCCGAGCTCGACCGGCCACATCCTCGCTCGTAGCCTTCATCGACGAGCACCGGGACCGCTTCGGCGGCGTCGAGCCGATCTGCAGGGCGCTCACCGAGCACGACTGCAAGATCGCCCCTTCCACCTACTACGCCCACAAAAAGCGATTGGATTCACCCTCACCGCGAACGGTGCGGGACTCCGAACTCAAGCCCCTCATCCACGAGGTGTTCAAGAACAACTACCGCGTCTACGGAGCCCGGAAAGTCTGACGGGAGCTGAATTGACAGGGGCACACCGTGGCCCGCTGCACCATCGAACGACTGATGCGCGAGAGCGGCATCGCCGGCGCTGTCCGCGGCAAGAAGATCATCACGACGGTCCCGGATCCCGCCGCCTCGCGGGCGCCCGACCGTCTTGAGCGCGACTTCGTCGCCGATGCCCCGAACCGCACGTTTCGACATCGCCTTCGACGGCCCCCTCACCAACAACCGAATCTGACCCGACCAGCCAACCCAATTACACCAAAAACTCTACAGACCCGTATGGGTGTGTCCGCGGTGTCGCCGTGTGTGGTGAGCAGGTCGAGGAGTTGCTGCAGGCCCGTTGCGTCGTCGCCGATCCGGGCCCTGCCTAAAAGGGTCCCTTCGCGTGACCACCGCGATGTCGTGGTGATCGCTGGCCCAGTCGATACCGCAGAAAACTTTCACGGGTCCGGGTCCTCGCGGTTGAGGTGTGTCGCTGCTGGTCGCAGCCGTGCGGGGCACGCGTCTCCCTAATGGAAGGGCTCGATGGCCCTGCATCCAAATAGCCGTTCGTGACCCCAGCGATCCGCAGTGCCCTCGGTCTGTGAGGGAGCTCGTCAGGCTCCCGGCTTTTTCAGAGGTGACCCCTGCGAACGGCTTGGACCACGAACTTCAACGTTCCGGTCGTCTGCCTCGGTTCCGTACGAACGCGGTGGCAGCGACGGGACCGGGTGCCGGCTTTTGACCAAGGGATCGAGTCCCAGGGGTGCGTCATGACTATCCTGGTGCCGACCGCTGCCACCGCGAACGGGGAGTGAATCCGGAGGCCGCGCTCTTTTTGAAGACCTCAAGGCCGGGTATCGGGTAGCGATCCGCCGGCTTCAATGCCCATTAGGTAACGGGGGGTGCCAAGGTGAGGGGAACGCAAATGATTTGCCGCTGACGGAAGAGAAATCTGGTGGAAGAGCCGGAGCTGCGGTTCACCCCGAACGGGATACCGGTGGCCCGGTTATAACGGTCGGTTTCACTCCCCGAACCTTCGACAGGGACACCGACCAGTGGTGATCAGCCATCGACCACCCAGCGCGCGTCTGCCGGCCAGCATCCCATGCCGACGACCTATTTCACGAGCCTGAACGTCTCACCGATGGGGGCGGTGTCCCGAGTAGTCACTACCCATCCCCGCAAACTGGACTCGCTGGCTTATTATTTCAACTGCCTTGGGGAGTCCGGCTGCGGCAGGGGGCGGGGTCCGTTAACCCGCTGCCGGATCATCTCCGTCGGCGAACATGCCGCAATAGGAGGAGACCACGGCGTCGATATCCACATTCTGGAATTCAGTTCCGACTGGGACGGCCTCGTACACGAGCTTGATAAATTCCGCCAGGGGCGCCTTCTTGAACCTCAGCAAAATCTGTCTTTCATCGTCCATCAACCTGATCACCACGTTTCCGTTCAAGGCGGGCCATATACTCACCGCCCCTATTCCGGAGTGCCCGTCAAAGCCAGGAAGTATCAGGTCGCGACTGAAAAGCCATGCACCGAGGAGTGTCTGGTCGGAAAATATTTCCATACACACTGCAAGCGGATCCGCGGGAGCGTAGGAAAACTGCAGGTGCAAGGATCCATCGACACCGTCTGGGCGGAAGAACTCTGAGGCAAATTTTTCTGTTGTAATCCTATTCCCCATTACCTTGCCCTTTCGAATGATTATGAAAACAATTGCCCTATAGCTCCGGTTTTTCAGCGCGCACCCTGGGGGTTTCCTCAAATTGCCAGGGTTCCCAAGCGGGCCGAGTGGTCCCTCTATGGCATGGAATCCCGTGGTGACCCCGAGGCGGTTCGCTGTTCGCCTTCAGCCGGCGTCGCATGTTTGGCTTCGGGCGGCGCTCATCCCTCGGCCGGTATGTCTCGATGCACGGCATCATGGCACGAAAACAAGCCATCCGGGATGGGTGTGGCTGAAAAAAGTGACTTGGTGAGCATTCGCTCGAGGAAGGCGTTCGCTTGGAAACCCATCTGCCTCGCACGCCTCACACGTAACTTTCATCCCACGGGGATCGCGTTCGAGAGCATCATCGAAATGTCTCGTCTGCGACCAAGAGGTCATCTCATTTGGTTTTTTGGGTAGGCTGTCGTTCATGGTGGGGATCGTTGAGCGGGTGGTGCCCGAGGCGCCGTCACGTTTTTCGGATGGCGGTCGGCGTCGGCATGGTGACCGAGGAAATGTTGGCGGCGATCGTGTTCGTCGCCTCGGGTTGTACCTGGCAGCGGTTGTATTCGGCGTCGTTCGGACCCTCGGCGCGACCGCCTATCGGCGGTTCTCCGAGTGGTCGAAGGCCGTGTGTGGGCCAAGCTCCACCGCCTGGTCCTCTACCGGCCTCGGGACTGATAGGCCCGCATATTGAGGTGTCGCGTATCCTCCGGAGCTCCAGTTTGGTCACCCTGGGTGGTCGGTGGTGGGCGCATAGGGCGGGATTGTCCAGCGCATCGTCGTCTGGCCCGTAGGACCAGGCTGGAGAGTTACGCGATAAACCTGTCCCTTGTCGGCGTGATCGAAGAACTGCTCCAGCTCGGGCTTGGTGAAGGCCCGTCGTCCAGGCTCGCCCTCGGCTTCGTCGGTCTGCGCTGCAGCATTCCAGTCGTGGACCACCTGGACTGAGTGAGTACCTAAATACCGCATGCACTCGTCGCTTCAGCCGTAGGCGGGGTTGGTCAGGAAGTCGCAGAACTGGCGAAAGCCTTGGTAGTTGCGCAGGGTGGAGCGGACGCAGCCATGCACGGCTCGCAGATCGGTCGACCATTCGTCGACATGCTGCGGCGTCCACTGCCACGGCTTCGCATCGGTGTGCCGGGTGAAGGATCGGATCGTACGTTCTTGGTCATTGACGTACCCTAATAGGACTCCGTTAGGTCTTCTGGTTGCGGCTGTCCTTGTGTGGGCATGTCGGGTGTGTGGACACACGTGAAGTGGACCGTGTTCGGGTTGAGTTGGCGTCGTATGTGGCTGACGTGTTCGCGTCTTTGAGGCGTAAGGACCAGCGGGCCAAGAGCGACTGCTACCTGCGGGGACTGATGCTGGACGGTCGGCGTAAGTCGATCCAGGCCATGGCCGGTCGGCTGTCGGACGGCAACGAGCAGAACTTGCAGCAGTTCGTGAACCAGTCCACCTGGGATCCGGTGCCGGTGCAGCGTCGGATCTGCGAACGCATGCTGCCGCTCATCACTCCGACGGCGTGGGTGATCGACGACGTGTCGCTGCCCAAGGACGGAAGGATGTCGGTCGGGGTGGCTCCGCAGTATTGCGGAGCTCTGGGCAAGCGGGCGAACTGCCAGGTCGCGGTCAGCGTCCATGCCGCGACGGATGCCGCGTCCTGCCCGCTGCAGTGGAGGCTGTTCCTGCCACGGTCATGGGAAGCGGACGACGACCGCAGGACGTCCACCCGAGTCCCGCCCGAGGTCACCCACCGTCAGAAGTGGCGGCTGGCCCTGGACATGCTCGACACCCTGGCCGGCTGGGACCTGAGGCCTCCGGCGGTGGTGGCGGATGCCGCCTACGGCACCAACGCGCAATTCCGGGCCCCGGGCTTGCCGACCGCGAAATCCACTTCGTTCTGGCCATCCGGGCAGATGTGAGTGCCTACCCGTTCGATGCTGAGCCCGAAGCGCCTCCACGCATGGGACCGGTCGGCTGCTGGCCCCAGCCCCGCTACCGACACCCCGCACCGTCGGTGGCGGCCCTGGCTGCCGGTGTGGGGCCGGAGGCATTCAACACGGTCAACTGGCGCCAGGGGACCCGAGGCCGGCTGAAGTCCCGCTTCGCCGCCCTACGGGTCCGGCCCGCCGGCAAGGCTGTCGAGCGCCCGATCAAGACCGCGGCCTCGTCCACTCAAGGCTGGTGGGGCGGGGTCCTGCCGGACTGCTGGCTGCTGGTCGAGTGGCCGGAACACGCGGAAGCCCCGACCGACTACTGGTTCTCCAGCCTCCCGGCCGACACCCCGATCCCCGAGCTGGTCAGGCTGGCCAAGGTCCGCTGGCGCATCGAGCACGACTACCGCGAACTCAAGCACGGCCTGGGCCTGGACCACTTCGAGGGACGGTCCTGGCCGGGTTGGCACCACCACGTCACCCTCGTGTCCGAGTCGCCTCCGGCATGGTGGATCGCGGTGAAGCCCGTTGATCCATCCGGCGAGGGCGAGGTTGTACATCCGGGCGATACCGAGCATGGCGTGGTGGACGCCTTCTCCCTTGAGGCGGCAGTCGCGGAGGATCTTCCAGGTCTTCATGCGCGCGAAGACGTGTTCGACGCGGGCTCGGACTTGCTTATGGGACTTGTTGTGTTCCTCTTTCCAGTCCGGGAGTTCAGTCTGGCCGCGCTCGCGGCGGTGCGGGATGACGAGTCCGGTGCCCGGGTAGCCGCCGTCCGCGATGACCGTGGTCTTGCCGACGGCGGCCTTGGCGCCAGCCTCCTCCCACGCCTTGCAGTCGTTGCGGTTGCCAGCGAGCGGCCGGCCAACCACGACGACCAGCCGCGTATCGGCATCGATGACGACCTGGTGGTTGGTTGAGTACCGATAGTTCTTCAACTGCTCGGCCACAGTGTGATCCCGGGTGGGCACCAGGGTGCCGTCGACTATGAGAACGGTGTCCTTAGCGAACCGCTTGAGGGGCTGGAGCGCGAGCATCGGCCCCAGGTGGTCGATGATCCGGCCCGCCGCCGACCTCGACACCCCAAACAGTGGCGCGAGTTGCCGCATCGTGAGGTTCGTGCGCCAGTACGCAGCGACCAGCAGGGCCTCGTCCTCCAGCGGAAGGCTCCATGGCCTGACCTTTGCGGACCGCGTCCGCGCCCCCACGTCGCAGCACCGTCACCAGCTTGCCGAACTGCCGCGGGCTCAGCCCGGTGAACGGGGCTATCCAGGACGGCTCCGACGCCGTGATCATGATCACACCAGCCACACCAAGATCATTCCAGTTGCAGGCGCTGCCCCGCGTCCTCGATCCTGTGTGCTCGGCAAGCAAGGAGGACACATGGGACTGGTCCTTTTCCCTGGCGACGGAGACAACAGCAGTCCGGATGTCTCCTGGACATACAGCGGCTTCGCCGCGTTCCGGCGGCGTCTGGCCGAGGCCGAGGGGTTCGTCCTCTCCGACATGTCAGGCTTCGGCGGCGAGCGCCCGTGGAGCGAGGTGTCCGCCGTTCTGGAGCCACTCCTCGATCATCCGGATGCCGGCGGCGACGACCTTTCGCCTGCCGAATGCGCTTCGATTCTGGTCCGGCTGGAAGCGATCACCGACCAGTGGACACAGGAGGCCGGCGACCAGCTCTTCCAGCACATCGAGGACGCCCGCCAGCTGGCGGGCGTCCTGCGGCTCTGCATCGCGAAAGACGTCCCGCTGGGTCCTCTGAAGCCCCGACCGCGGACCCGCTTACGAGACAACCCGTAGGCAAAAACCTCTTGGTGGGTCAGGCGGTGGCGGAAGAGGATCTCCATGGGCGCGTCGCAGTCGCTGAGGGAAAGCGGGACCAAGGCTTACCACAATAGAGCCGAAATGAGCAGAAGTACTCCACCCTTCTCGTCGCCTCACTAAGTAGAATCACCTGTGCCCAACAAAAAGATTCAGGTCTGGACGCTCGATCATTCCGCGACAGGCCGGGCGCATATCTCCTGAAGGAGCGGGTGGTAAAAATGGGTCACTCAAAGAAGAAATACACCTGCGGGATCGCAACTCTCGGCCTTATTGCGGCAGTCATCACGATGGGGCAGCCAGCTTCTGCCGCCTCTGCGTGTCAGCTCACCATGGGGGATACCCGTGGCGCCTGGGAGGCGCACACTGTTTGCAATATCAGTCGCTCAAGCGCTGTAATCGAACGCATTGAGTACTGGGGAGAGGATGCCTGGCCTTTCCCTGATCACTGGCTCACACAGTGGCTGCCCACTAAGGGGCGGCCCAGTCCTGCGAACCGGGAAATCGTCCATAGGGCCGGAACCGTTTTCAACGAAGACAACGGAATTCCGTACGAGGATGATGAAGTATATGCAAAGATCTTCCTGCTTGATCCTCTCACGCATACCAAATGGGAAGTGAAGACAAACACTGTCAGCGGCGATTTTAGTTAGGCGCTTTTATCCTCATGCGGCAGAAGAGCCGTTTGTGGCGGCAGGGGGCGCTGCAAGACCCAGAGAGGTCAGATATTTTCGGGGTTCGTAGCGGTTACGAAGTCGCCGGTAGCTGGTGATGCAGGATATGGTCCGCTCAATCACTTATCGGCGGCGCACTAGACTAGGGTCTGTTGTCGAAGTGATCTTGTTTTGTGGATCATGGTGTTGTGCTACGTCGCCGTGAACTGTGTGATGCCGAGTGGGAACTCGTGCGGCCGCTGCTGCCCCGGCCTGTGCTGGGGCGGCCGCGGTTGGACGACCGGACGTTCCTGAACCGGCTCGTGTGGAAGTTCCGAACCGGTGTCGCCTGGTGGGATGTGCCCGAGCGATACGGCCCGTGGGCCAGTCTCCACACGCGTTTCCGCAGGTGGGCGGCGGACGGGACCTTCAAGCGGATGCTCCGGGTCGCGCAGGCGAACGCCGACGCGGCAGGTGGCATCGACTGGCTGGTGTCGGTCGACTCCAGCATCGTCCGTGTCCACCAGCACGCGGCCGGGGCCCGAAAAGGGGGCTCCAAAGCCCGGCCCTCGACCGGTCACGAGGCGGGCTGACCAGCAAGATTCATCTGGCCTGCGACGGCCCGGGCCGACCGCTGGCCTTCGTACTCACCGGCGGGAACACCAACGACTGCACCCAGTCCACCGCCGTGATGGACGCGATACGGGTTCCCCGGATCGGGCCCGGCCGGCCCCAGGCGAGGCCCGACCACGTCATCGGCGACAAGGGCTACAGCTCGAAGGCGATCCGCGTCTGGCTGCGGCGCCGGGGCACCACGCACACCATCCCGGAACGGTCTGACCAGATCCGCAACCGAGCCCGGCGCGGCAGCCGGGGCGGCCGCCCGCCCGCCTTCAACAAGCACGTCTACAAGCGCCGCAACGTGGTGAAACGGTGCTTCAACCGCCTCAAGCAGTGGCGCGGAATCGCCACCAGGTACAACAAGACGGCCCAGTCCTACCGAACAGCCGTCACCCTCACACCGCTCCTGACGTGCAGCGCTGTACGACACCGCAGGCGTGGGCCTTGCGTTGCCGGATCGTCCTTGCCGTCTGCGGTTTCTCGTCCACCGCGAACACCGCTGCGCTGGCCGGCGGGGCGAGGTAGAGACCGACGACGTCACGGATCTTGTCGATCAGGAACGGGTCCGGGGAGATCTTGAAGGTCTTGGTCCGCCACGGCTGCAGGCCGAAGGCGTGCCAGATCCGCAGCACGCTTGCCGGAGAGATCCCCACGACCTTGGCCAGTTCCCGCTTGGACCAGTGCGTCCCGGCCAAGGGCGTCTCTTCCAGGGTGCGGACCACGACCTCTTCCACCTGGGCGTCCGTGATGGTCCGCGGCACTCCGGGCCGCGGCTCGTCCGACAGACCGTTCAGACGATCCTGCAGGAATCTAGTCCGCCACCGGTCCACCGTCTTACGCTCTGTGTCTAGCTGCGCGGCCACCACGGTGTTGTTCCACCCTCGCGCGCACGCAAGCACGATCCGCGCTCGCTGGGCCAGGCCCTGCGCAGTCGTGCGTCGCCTGGCCCAGCTCTCCAACGTCGGCCGCTCAGCCTCCGACAGCACCACCGGCGGCAGCCTGTTATCGCCCATGTCTTCAGGACACCGGACCGAATCCGCCTCCGTCAGGCAAAGCCCAAGATCTGAAACAGAACACGACTCATGGGGCGAGCCCAGAACTCAAAACCAGATCACTAGGTGTATTGACCCGCAGCGTTGTTGATTCGGCTGATGGGTGGATGTCCGCCGAGTGTGATCCAGTGACGGTCGGCATGTAGACCCGAGAGTTCCTGCGGCTTGGAGTCCGGCGATGGCTTCGGCAAGTCCGGGCCGAGGCGTGCCGCCTGTGTCGAGCATGACTTTGTGCCGCCAAGACCAGATGCCCCAGAGCTGTTGCGCAGAGGCCGTCTGGTTCAGAAAGACCTCGAAGTCCGCGCCTGCCTCCAGCTCGGCCAGGGCTGCGCGGGCAGAGGCGCTGACGTCCTGGGACAGTGCGAATTGCAGGGTGTCTCGGTCCATGCGATCAGTTTGCCGGGTCGGTCTGTCGACTTGGCGCAAGTGCCGGTTAGGTCAGGGACAGCACCTGGCGGTGGGTGATCAGGCAGCAGGCGAGCCTGAGGAAGGCTCGTGGATGTCGGTCCGTCGTTCCCAGCGGACTCGGAGTCGTTTGAAGCCGTGGAGCCAGGCGAAGGTGCGCTCGACCACCCACCGGAAGACGCCCAGGCCGCTGCCGTGGGGTGTGCCGCGTCGGGCGATGACGGGCACGATCCGGCGGGCCCGGACCTGGTCGCGGTAGACGTCGTGGTCGTGGCCTCGGTCGGCAAAGACCGACTGGGGCTTCCGGCGGCGCCGCCCCGGCCGGCCGCGGACAGGCGGGACGGCGTCGAGCAGAGGCATGAGCTGGGTGAGGTCGTTGCGGTTGCCGCCAGTGAGGATGACCGTGAGCAGGGTGCCGAGGCCGTCGGTGATCAGGTGGTGCTTGGAGCCGGCCCGTCCTCGGTCGACTGGCGACGGTCCCCTCTGGATCCCCCTTTTAGCGCCCTGACGTGGCTGGAGTCGACGACCGCTCCTGACCAGGGTCGGCGGCGGGGTGGGTGCGGCCGGCGCGCCGGGGCCCGGCCAGTACACCGGTGAAGGGGAAAGAGAGAGTTGGGTGTGGTGGATCAGTTGCAAGACCTGGGGGCTGGAGGACGGCCTAATGTGTTCCTCCGGCCGGTGGCCGGTCGTGCGGTCGGGGCCCGGCCCGCGGGCCCCGGGGATCACCCGGCGCGGGCTCACCAGTAGACGACGACCTTGTCGCCGACCTGGACGTCGTCGAAGAGCTTCGACAGCTTGCCCTTGTCCCGGACGTTCACGCAGCCGTGCGAGGCGCCGGCGTAGCCGCGGGCCGCGAAGTCCGCGGAGTAGTGCACCGCCTGGCCGCCGCTGAAGAACATCGCGTACGGCATCGGCGTGTGGTAGATCGTCGACGTCCACTCCTTGGCCTTCCAGCCCACGTTGAACACGCCCTCGCGGGTCGGGGTGTTCTCCGAGCCGAAGCGCACGTCCATCGTGGAGACGACCTTGCCGTCGATCATCCAGGCGAGCGTGCGGCTCTCCTTGCTGATGCACATGACGCGGCCCGTCATGCAGCGCGGGTCCGGCGCGGCGACCTCGTTGGTGGTCGGCGGGCGCAGCTCTTCGGCGGTGGGCTTCTTGCTGGAGCTCTGGATCTTCTTCCAGGTCTTCTCGTCGACGCCGCCGGTCGCGTCCAGACCGTTCTTCGCCTGGAAGGACTTCACCGCGGCCGTGGTCTTCGACCCGTAGAAGCCGGTCGGCGCCACCGTCATCAGCTTGAGCTGCTTGAGGCGGGCCTGGAGCTCGCGGACCTGCTCGCTCTCGTCGCCGTTGGCCATGATCTGCTTCACCGAGGGCGAAGGGGAGGCCGACGCGGAAGCGGAGGCGGAGGCGGACGCCGACGCCGAGGCCGAGGGCTCGCCGGGCTTGTTGTCGGTGGACGGAGAGGCTTCGGGGGTGGCGCCCGCCGTGGGCGATGACGGTGCCGCGGAGGAGGAGCCGGAGGACTCCGTCTTCTGCGGACCGCAGGCGGTCGCGGCGAGCGCGACGGCGGTGGCAACCCCGATCGTGCGGATTATGGCTCTCTGGCGCTGCATTGCAGTCCCCCGGTTTCTACGTCGTGTATCTAGGTGATGCCTGGCGCGCGTGGAGAGTTGCACAGGGTCCCGGGATGTTGCGCCATTGTGACCAGCAACCGTCCGCAGCCTTACGAAGCGACGCGCGGGCACGGTTGTACCAGCCCCGGGCCCGGTTGCTCTACGGAGGACTTCGTCACATGGCAAGCACGGAGAGCGGAATCCCGGTCGAACCGGTCTACGGGCCGGGCGATCTGACGGAATGGGACCCCGAGGTCCAATTGGGTGCACCAGGGGACTTCCCATACACCCGAGGGATTTATCCGAACATGTACACCGGGCGGCCGTGGACGATGCGGCAGTACGCCGGCTTCGGTACCGCCACCGAGTCCAACGCCCGCTACCGGCAGCTCATCGCGGGCGGCGGCACCGGCAGTGGCGGGCACATGCCGTCGTCGGTGGATGAAAGGACCCGTTACCTGACCTGGACAGCATGGTTCTAGCATGCGAGGTCGCAGGAGGCGACCGATCTCGGCTTCGAGACTGACTCTCTAGCCACGACCTCGAGCGCGCAATGACGGCTTTAGATCATCTCATTTGGCGAGTCGGCGGCAGCCCGCGAGCGAGGACACGGTCCGCTCTACGACCCATCGGTGCCGGCCGAGCCGGTCCCAGGACTCGATGCCCTTCCGTGCGATGCCCTTCCGTGCGATGCGGTGCCGGACTCCGCGGCCGCGCAGCCATCTACGCAGGTCGCGGGATTCATATGCCGTATCGGCGTGGAGCTTGCCTGGCCGTCGGCGGCGCGGCCCGCGACGGGATCGTACGGGCGGGATGCCCCGGACCAGAGGCTTGAGTGTCGTGCAAGTTCGCACCAGAGAGCGACGGATATGGGCAGACCCGTCCGTTCGGTGATCAGATGGATCGACCCGTACTTGCCCCTGTCGACAGGATTCGGACCTGCCAGGCCGCCCCTTTTCAGGGCCCTTATGTTCACGGAGTCGATCGCGCACCGGGACCAGTCCAGCTCTCCGCGGACCCCCAGCTCGTCCAGGACCAGCCGGTGGAGCTTGGCCCACACCCCGGCCCTGCTCCACTCCGCGAACCGCCGGTGGGCCGTCGCCCCCGAGGGACCGAACGAGGCCGAGGGCAGCTGCTGCCAGGTACAACCCGATGTGGCCACGAACATGATCGCCACCAGCACCTCCCCATCTCCGTACAGCCGCCGCCTACCGCCCTGCGGCCGCGACGGAGCCTCCGGCACCACCACTTGGAACAACTCCCACAACTCGTCCGGCACCAACCACTCAACGATCCCCCACCATGACCTCAGCCTACTCAGCAAGGACAAATGAGATGGCTTCTTAACCAGAATTACGCAGTTCAGTACCAGCCGGATAAGGTGCCCGTGCGGGCCTGCATAGAGTGCCTATCGGCATCGATCCATTTAGCAGTACAGTAAACCTCATCCTTCTCCGATATATCTTCATTCAGCCAACTAGGACGTTGGCTATGGATTGAGAAGTTTGCGCGGACTCCATCATCGGTCGCGAGCAACTTGAGGGGCGCGTTTTTGTGAAATACGAGAGACTTACCGTATCCAGGGATCCATAGAGTGTCGTCGAAACCCGGATCCTCGCCGTGACACACCACCTCGATGCTAGCACCATTATAGATGTAGCCTTCCGCTTCCTGGCGCTCCATAGGTACATGCATACTCAGATCCATAAGGACGGCTTGGTCGGCTACATTGATATTCAGCTTCGCTGAAATGCCGCTAGATGCGGCTGCGGGGCTCGCCGCGACGCCTGCAATTGTACCGGCCGAGAGAGCAAGAGCAGCACTCGCCCGCAAAATAATACCGACACTTCTATTCATGCCTGTCCTCCTCATCGCCCACCCTTGCGCAGAGCCAAGGGTCGCTTTCCGATAAACTTTAAGAATTAGAGCTGGTTCGCGACAATTAAAGCGTGAGGTCGGACATCGATCACCTAAAACATCGATCGCGTCGGCATGAACCTCTTAGAGTCAAGGCGCCCATCTCGTTTGCAGGTCTGCACTGTATTGCCGCTTCGAGGTGTCGCAGAGTGAGTAATAGTTGCTCAACCTTGATCCTGACTCGAACAAGGGCCGCCGTGCTCCTATGCATATGCGAGGACATGTATACGCAAATACCGGGTACGTCGATAACCGAGCCGTAGCACCTAATGAGCGTCTTAATTATCAGTATTCCTTATACGAACCCTACGGGGCGTCTATTTATATCACAAACAAGGCCTCCGAATTGAGCCGCCGGCGCTAAGTCTTGCAATTCGGATACCGTTCTCCAGTTGTGCAATTCTTGAAATTCGACGCGTTGACAAAATAAACTCTATCGCCGCCGTCAGACCTAACGACGAGCTTATAGCGCCACTGCTTTCCGGTTTTCATAATCTTCCTATCGACTATCGTTCCAGAATCCTCTTTGGCGGAACATGACAGGGTGCAGAGTGTCACGAGTGCTGCAGCAATTGCGGCAATCGGGAGCTTCAGCCTGTGCAAAACAGGGGCAGGCGAGAGTCTTATTTTCCAGTTCTTCATGTTCTAAATTCCTCACGGCGGACGCTTGATATTAGAATAGAGAGTACATTTTTGTCGGCGGGTGTTCATGAGTATCACTTGCTCACGTATTAACGGTCGGCCTTGGGGCACGCTAGGCACCTGAATCATCTGAGACTGTTCTATGGGAGATGCCAAGTGCACAGCTGTAAAGTCGCGCCTCAAGCGGATACGATGCACTCTATCGGATCGCCGGGACGGGCCGTATGGATGCTCCGATTGGCGATCCGTCAGGCTCAAAGGTCGCGATGCCGACAAAGGGTAGGTGCGGTCATTGCCATGGGAAATCGAGTCCTCGCCGCATCGCCGAACTTGCGTCGAAATAACCCGTCTATAGATTTTCGGCATGCCACATTCCATGCAGAGGAAGCTGCTGTGAGACGAAGCGGCAATTGCGAAAGCGCCACAATATATGTAGCCCGCATAGGGTGCGACGACGTTCCTACACTAGCGCTTCCATGCCCGCGATGTCAGGAAGCGTTATCTAGTGTGGGAATAAACCGCGCATATTTCACAACTGCCCCGGAAGGTGCGACGTACCCGATCAATTTTAATTTCAGTTGCGCTATTTTCTAGTTAAGTTGGCAGTGACCGTTTTCAGCGCTGCCGCTCCAGGGTGAGGATGGCGGCGGCGATTGACGAGAGGGCGGCTCGGGCTGCACCGGGCTCGGCGGAAGATCCGCCGGGATTTCAGTCGCGCGGTGTTATATGCAGGGACCGGCAAGGGTGTACCGGGTGACTCCGAATATCATTCGATGAAGTCTAGGATCAAGGCGAGGGAAATGAAAAAAGGAACTCCCGTAACGGGCGCAAATCGTGCGTCACTTGCCGCAAAAATAAAGGGTGAATACGAAGCCGGCGCTTCTATTCGCAGCCTTGCTGTAATTAATGGCCGCAGCTACGGATTCATCCACCGTCTGCTTGGGGAAACTGGCGTGACTATGCGCCCTCGAGGTGGAGTTTCAAATAAAGAAGCCGGAGAAGAAGGTGGCTCCTAATGTTCTAAGTTGGGAATCCTGCTCAGATGTATAGGCTTGTCCTACGGTACGGGCAAGTTGGCCGAAGGCTGACTTGGTGCTGATGGGTGAGGAGCGGGCCGTGTTCGAGGGGTGGGTGCGGCGCCGTTCGACGCCGCAGCCGTGAGCCTTGCGGTGTCAAATCATCCTGGCGGGTGCTGAGGGCACGACGAACAAGGATGTTGCGGCCCTGGCGGGTTGCACGCCTCACGCGGTGGGTTACTGGCGAGCAGGTCGCCGCGGTGGTCGCCAAAACATTGGAATTCCCTCCGAAGATCGCGACGCACTGGTCGACGCGGTCGATGACGAAGGAGATGGCGCTGTCGCAGTCGCCCGTGTCCCGGATCTGGCGGGCATTGGGCCTGCGGCCGCACCAGTCGGAGACCTTAAGCTGTCGACCGATGCGACAACTAGCCACCTACAAGACCCCCGCCCTCAAAAAGCGGCGGGTCTGATGCAGCGTTGGGTGACAGGTTCAGTCACGCGGCCTGCAGAGCCGGTGTGCTCATGACGGTTTCGTATTCGACGGGGGTGAGTCGGCCGAGGGCGGTTTGCCGGCGGCGTCGGTGGTAGGTCCGTTCGATCCAGGTCACGATCGCGATGCGGAGTTCTTCGCGGGTGGCCCAGGTGCGGCGGTCGAGGACGTTCTTCTGCAGCAGGCTGAAGAAGGACTCCATGGCCGCGTTGTCGCCGGCCGCTCCGACTCTTCCTATCGAGCCGGCCATCCGGTTGCGACTGAGGGCCTGGACGAATCTCCTTGATCGAAATTGCGATCCCCTGTCGCTGTGCACGATGCATCCGGCGACGTCCTGGCGTCGGGCGACGGCGTTGTCCAGGGCTTGCACGGCCAGGCGGGACTTCATCCGTGCGTCGATGGAGTAGCCCACGATCCGGTTGCTGAAGACGTCCTTGACCGCGCAGAGATACAGCTTGCCCTCGCCGGTGGCGTGTTCGGTGATGTCGGTGAGCCAGAGCCGGTTCGGGCCGGTCGCGGTGAAGGCCCGGTTCACCAGGTCGTCGTGGACCGGCGGGCCCGCCTTCCTGGCCCGGCCGCGTTTCTTGCCGAACACGCTCCACCACCGGTTGTCCCGGCAGATCCGCCACGCGGTCCGGTCGGACATGTCGGCCCCGGCGTCGCGGGCCTCGTCGGCCAGGAAGCGGTAGCCGAACTCCGGGTCGTCGCGGTGCGCGGCGAACAGCGCGTGCGCGCGATGGGCCTCGGCGAGCTCGGCTGCGGTCACCGGGTCGTCGAGCCAGCGGTAGTAGGGCTGCCTGGCGAGCTTCAGCACCCGGCACGTCACCGCGACGGGCACCCCGCCTGCGGCCAGCTCCTTCACGAGCGGGTAGATCCTTTTCCCGGCAGGTTCGCCTGCGACAGATAGGCCGCCGCCCGCCGCAGGACCTCGTTCTCCTGCTCCAGCAGCTTGATCCGCCGACGCGCTTCCCGCAGCTCCGCGCTCTCCTGGCTGGTCGTCCCCGGCTTCACGCCGTCGTCGATGTCCGCGCGGCGCATCCACTTCCACAACGTCATCGCGTGGACGCCGAAGTCGGCGGCCACCTGCTCGACCGTGACGCCCGGACCGCGGTTCCTCGCGACCCGCACGACGTCCTCGCGGAACTCCTGGGGGTAAGGCTTGGGCACAGCGACATCCTTCCCACCTGCCATCGACAGCAAGCCAGTTCAGATGTCACCCGATCGTGCGGCAGACCCGGCTGCTAACGGGCGACCACGTCATCGTTGACGGCACTCTCATTCCGATCGACCGGGATCCGCGCGGACGAGCCGTACTACTCGATGAAACACCGCAAGCACGGCATGAACGTGCAGGTCATCGCCCGCCCCGACGGCACACCGCTCTGGTTCTCCCGCGCGACACCTGGCCGGACCCACGACCTGACCGCGGCCCGATCCCACGGCATCGTCCAGACCTGCCTCACCTGGCAGATCCTCGCCCTCCCCGACCGCCCCTACCAGGGCGCCGACGCCACCTTCCGCACCCCGTACAAGAACCATCGCGAACAGCCCGCCCACTACGAGCAGTTCAACCGCGACCACGCCCGCCTGAGAGCGCCCGGAGAACGCGCCTTCACACAGCTGAAGTCCTGGCGAACCCTCCGACGAGCCAGATCCCCCACCCGACGCATCGGCACCATCGTCCAAACCGTCCACACCCTGCTGACCTGCAAATATTCAGGACGAAAGAGGCTCACTAGGACAGAGTCTTCTTGCACAGTCCAAGCTGGAGGGATGCTGGGCTCTTGACTTACCCCGGCCCCATCGATTGAGTGGCTGGCCCAGTGATCCTTCCGCTGAGGAGATGAGTTATGGAGGCATTGCCCCGCGAAACCCTTGTTGACGTCCTGGAAAGCCGTCTGCGCGAGGATATTCTCGCCGGTCGATACGCAACAGACAGTTACCTACCCCCTGAGCGGCAGCTCGCCGAGGGGTACGGTGTCACCCGGACGACGCTTAAACATGCTTTCAGCCGTCTAGTGCAGGCTGGACTGCTGGAAACCCGTCACGGCATCGGTACCCGCGTCCGTGACTATGCCCGTGCAGGAGGCGCCGATCTGCTGCCCATGCTCGTGCGGCACAACCCTGATTGGATCGGCGACATCTTCGAGGTCCGCCACAGTATCGGCGCATTGATTGCGGAACGGGCCGCCGTCCACGGTAGTGACACACAGCGCGATGAACTGAGTCATCTGCTGGAGGCAGTGCGAAGGGCTGACGCGGGGGACGGGGTGCAGCTTGCCGACATCGAGGTGCACCGCGCCTTGGCCCGCGCAACGGGCAACCGGGTCTACGTACTGCTTACCAACACCCTCTTCAGCGCCTACCTGCCGGTACGGGCAGCTCTGGCAGGTCCGTTCACAGATCCCCTCGTAGCCCACGACCGACTGGCGCCCGTTGTCGACGCCGTTGTAGCAGGTGACCGAAGCGCCGCGAAGAATGCGGCCGAAACATATCTGGACATGACGGAGCGGATCATGAGGGAAGATCTTGCACGAACTTACGCGGAACGCGATTCACGGAGACCATGACCGGTACGGCTCAGTTAGACGGCGAGGACCCATCCCGGGCGATACGCCTCGACCTGCAGATCTCCGCTGATCATGTTTTGAATCCATTCGGCACGACGGATGCGCGGATCAACTGACGGGTACGCGTACCCAGCCACACTGATGATCAGGCTGCTACCGGGAAACTGGACCTGGAGGTGAGGTATCGCCGCTGGCCGGGCGCCGCCTTCGCTACCAGATCTGGTTGACCGCAGAAGGCCGCCGACTGACCCTGGACGACTGTAAATCCGTGAGCCGTCATCGGCCCGTAAGGTCGATGACCTGTCTGCCTTTCACGCTCTATGAGAACGATCCTTAGGTCGGCACGAGTGAACTGCGCTTCCCGGTAGTGACAGGAATCGTGCCCTTTTTCGCGAGTTTTCGCTCGCATCCTGACCCGGCACCGCCTGAACCGCCTGTCCTGGCTGGATCGCCCGACCGGCACAGTGATCCGACGCTATGAACGCGAGCGGCCGGGCGAGCTCGTCCATGTGGACGTGTAGAAACTCGGCCGGATCCCCGAGGGCGGCGGCCACCGCGTCCTGGGCCGCGAGGCCGGCCGCAGAACCAAGTCCGGCGTGGGCTTCGATTACGTTCACTCCGCCGTCGACGACCACTCCCGGCTCGCCTACAGCGAGATCCACGGCGACGAGAAGGTCGCGACCTGCGCGGGCTTCCTCGCCCGCGCGGCCGCGTTCTTCCACAGTCAGGGCATCACCCGCATCGAACGGGTCCTGACGGACAATGCCTGGGCCTACCGCAAGGGCCTGGCCTGGAAGGCCGTGCTTGCCGACCTCGGCGCGGCCGGCAAGCTCACCCGCGCCTACCGGCCACAGACCAACTGCGAGGATCTGACGGCGTTCTTCCGGTTGGTCTGACCCACAGACCAACCGGCCATTCGTGCCTTGTTGCCGATGTGTCGCCCGGCCGGGAGAACGTGTGCGGCTGCACCGGCGGACCGCCGGATGTGACCTGATAAGAGCCTGGCTCACGCGCCTCATCGCAGTTGTGTCCCCTGTGCTCCATCGGTGCGGCTCCATCCACATGGACCGCCAGGAGGACAGGTGCCCAGCAGCTCCACCACGAGCGTGACCCTCGGAGTCGACACCCACGCAGACATCCATGTCGCGGCCGCCCTCGACCAGCTCGGCCGGCGACTGGGCACGCTCACCGTTCCCTCGACACCACAGGGCTACGCCTCCCTCGAGTCCTGGGCGGCAAGCATGGGCACCATCGAACAGATCGGTCTGGAGGGCACCGGTTGTTACGGCGCCGGCCTGTCCAGGTGGATGCGGCAGCGGGGTCATCGAGTCTTCGAGGTCAACCGACCTGACCGCCAGACACGACGGCGCCGCGGGAAGTCTGACGCAGTCGACGCCGAGGCCGCGGCACGAGCGGTGCAGGCCGGCGTCGCTACGGCCATACCGAAGACCGGCGATGGTGCCGTCGAGATGATCCGCACCCTCAGGGTCGCCCGCCGCAGCGCGATGAAGGCCCGCACCCAAGCCGTCAACCAGCTCAGATCCCTGATCGTGACGGCTCCCGACACTCTTCGCGAGCGCATCCGCGGCCTCCACCGGTCGGAGCTGATCCGCACCGTCACTCGCTGGCGGACGGGAGCTGAACCGGACACGCTGACCGCAGTCACCAAGCTGGCGATGAGGTCCATCGCCCTCCGGTATCAACAGCTCAGTGACGAGATCGCAGGACTAGACCGTCACCTGCACAGGCTCGTTAGCCAGGCAGCAGCCGAGCTCATGGCCGTCAAGGGGCTCGGCGCCGAGACGGTCGCAGCCCTGCTCATCGCCGTCGGCGACAACCCCGAACGGCTCCGGTCCGAGTCGGCCTTCGCCCACCTCTGCGGCGTCGCCCCCATCCCCGCTTCTTCAGGCAAGACCAGCCGCCACCGCCTCAACCGCGGCGGCGACCGCCAGGCCAACCACGCCCTCTACATGATCACGGTCACCCGCATGGCCTGGGAACCACGCACACGCGCCTACGTCGCCCGCAGGACAGCCGAAGGCAAGACGAAGACCGAGATCATCCGCTGTCTGAAACGGCACATCGCACGCGAGATCTACCGGCTGCCCGTCCCCCGCATCCCAGCCCAGCCGCCGTCCCAACAGGACCTGGCAACCGCAGCCTGACCGTCCTTGACAGCTATAAGAGCATCAGCAAAGTCGAACGCTTCCACCGCACCCTGCCCGACGAACGGGCCTACCAAAAGCCCTACCAGTCGAATAACGCGCGGACCCAGGCACTGACAGACTTCCTCCACACCTACAACCACCACCACAGCCACACCGCACTCGGCGGACACCCACCCATCAACCGAATCAACAACGCTGCCGGTCAATACACCTAGGGCGTGTGTCGGGAGTGCTCTAGGTTGGCTGACGTGAGTACGCGGGGGCGGAGTTACCGATACGTCGGACCGGTCGAGCTAAAGGGCTGCGGTCCGGCCTGACAGCGGCGGGTGCCCGGTCGGCTCGGCGGCTGACTTCGACAGCTGGATCGCTGAGCTATCGGCAGCAGAACTGACCGAACCGTTCACCTTCGTGGTCGGCGTGGACGGTGTGCTTCGGCTGGCGCCGCGACGGAGCGAGCACGTGGCCTATGCCGGCGGAGCCATGGTCTTGAATGCCGGCGAGATTGGTTTCGTGCGCAAGCGGGACCGGTGGGCTGTGAGCATGGTCAGCAACCAGTCCACCGGATACTGCCCCGACATCGGCTCCTGGTCGGCAGTCGCTCGAGCGGCACCTTCTATTTACACGGATCGTTCACGGAATTCCTCCCTACCTGTACGGAAGCGGTTCCACTCGGCCTCCGAAGGCGGACGTAACCTATGGCCATCATGTGATCACTTAACGTGAAATTCACTTCCGCTGCATGAACCGCGCGGTAGGGTCGGCGGGAACTCGCCCAGGGGCGCATGCAGTACATACAAGGCTGATCGGCAATTACGTCATCCCCCTCGGGCCCGAGTCGCCATGTGCGACACGGCAGAATCAGCCCACGCTCGGTAGAATGCACACAATGGACAGTGCGGGGAAATGAGGTATGGAATACTCAGGAGTTTCGGGTTGACGGCAGGTGTTCTGGATATGTAGCCACCCCCGAACAAGCAACGAGGGAGTGCGGATGACTATTTAATTGTTTTCGATCTACTAAGATCCTGTCGGCGCTAGGAGCGCTATGCTGCCCCACTTGCAATACGCGACTGCCCTACATTCTGCTTTCCTCGATGAAAGAATAGCCCCTACTGTGCTCGCCGTCCGCACTATTGACTCGGACTCAATATATGAGCTGGTGGCCATAATTTCGTGGGATGACCTTACTTTGCGCTGGTCGTCCAGTACTGGTTGGCGCTACGAGCAGTGGCAATTCGGCGGGGGCCGTCTACCATTGAGCGATTTGGCGGCTCCGACTGCAGTAGCGAGTACGGTGGCTCTCCTCCTCAAGCGACGCCCGCTGGTGGAACGCCACGAACGGTGGAACGAGGCACGTTCCCTGGCCGTTGCCATCGGCAGCTGGGAGTGCCGCAAGCAGCACCTGGGGCGTGTGTCGGGAGTGCTCTAGGTTGGCTGACGTGAGTACGCGGGGGCGGAGTTACCGATACGTCGGACCGGTCGAGCTAAAGGGCTGCGGTCCGGCCTGACAGCGGCGGGTGCCCGATCGGCTCGGCGGCTGACTTCGACAGCTGGATCGCTGAGCTATCGGCAGCAGAACTGACCGAACCGTTCACCTTCGTGGTCGGCGTGGACGGTGTGCTTCGGCTGGCGCCGCGACGGAGCGAGCACGTGGCCTATGCCGGCGGAGCCATGGTCTTGAATGCCGGCGAGATTGGTTTCGTGCGCAAGCGGGACCGGTGGGCTGTGAGCATGGTCAGCAACCAGTCCACCGGATACTGCCCCGACATCGGCTCCTGGTCGGCAGTCGCTCGAGCTCTGGACGACGTAGGGATCGAACGGCCCTCCAGCTTCACCCACGAGGTGGTGTTCCGCCGGTGTCCTGTCTGCCAGGAGCACAACATCGTGCGCGAGGACGACTTCGTCTGCGTCTTCTGCGGCAACGATCTGCCGGAGATGTGGAGCGTGGATCCCATCGTGTGATAGCCGAGGGTCACAGCCACTCGTTGATGGCCGCGACGAGGACGGTCGCCTCGTAGCGGACCGCGAGTTTGTCGTATCGCGTGGCGACAGCGCGCGGTGTCTCTTGAGGCGGTTGATCCCGCACTCCACCGCGTGACGCTCGCGGTAGTCGACCGGATCGAAGTGCGGTGGCCGGCCGCCGCGGCAACCGAGCTTCCGGCGGTTGCGGGCCTGGTCAGCCTTGTCGGGGATGACATCGGCCATGTGCGTCACCCTATCGAGGTCCGAAGCGTCTACGACGTGACGGTCGGTGGCGGAGTGGTAGGTGTGAACGGCCGCACTTCATTCTCTGGTTATGAGTTTTTCAGTTCGTGGTCGACTCTCGTGTGAGCCTGCGGCTCATCAGGTCGATCATCGCGATGCGGATTATCGCTTCGGAGCGGTGCGGGTGGGTTTCGTAGTCGCGGGCGAGGCGGCGGTGGTGCACGAGCCAGCCGAAGGTCCGCTCGACGACCCAGCGCTGCGGGATGACCTTGAATCCTTTCTGGCCTGGGTCGTGGCGGGTGACCTCAACGTCGATGCCGAGGATGGCGCCGTGTTCGATGGCCTTGGTTCGATAGCCGGTGTCGGCCCATGCCTTGGTGATCGTGGGGTGGGCCTTGGCGATGTGGGAGAGCAGGTGGATGCCGCCGGCGTTGTCGGAGACGCTGGCCGCGGTGACCCAGACCGCGAGGAGGAGGAGGCCGAGGGGGTCGACGCCGATATGGCGCTTGCGTCCGGCGATCTTCTTGCCCGCGTCGATGCCTTGCCCGGCGGTCGGGACGTTGGCAGAGGTCTTGACGCTCTGGGCGTCCAGCACGCACGCGCTCGGTTCGGCATCCCGGCCTGCGGCCTCCCGAACCAGTCGGCGGAGCAGGCCGTTGAGCTGGTCGAGCACTCCTTCCTTCTGCCAGGCCGCGAAGTATCCGTAGACGGTTTCCCACGGCGCGAAGTCGTGGGGAAGGTAGCGCCAGGGGATCCCGGTCCGGTCCACATACAAGACCGCGTCCAAGATCCGATGCAGGTCGTGCTCAGGCGGCCGCCCGATGTCCAGGCCTTCCCTCTCCGCTCGGCCCGCCAGGCCGACAGAATGGGCTCAAGTAGTTCCCACCGGGCATCGGACAGGTCACTCGGATACGGCCGCTGTCGGGACACGTTTCGATAGTTCCGTCGGCAGGCACGCAGCCACAGGGCGCAAACAGGGGTGACTGGGGGCGCCTTGGGATCAGACAGGAGCGAACGGGCGGAAACGTCTCCGGCGATCGAGTCAGCCGTCTCTCACATCACGGGTAACGACCCTGACCTCAGCAGCCCCAGCCCACTCAGCCACCCATCCGACCGTCAAACACCCCCGACGGGACAAAACGCTCTTTTAGAGGGCGTTTCATCCTGTTGTTTGATCCCGGATTGCTGGGTTGATTGTGGTTTCATAGGCCGCGCCAGGTCTGGGTGGATTCGGCGGTGAGTCTGCGGGTCACGAGGTTGATCATTGCGAGGTTGATCATGGCTTCGGAGCGGTGTGAGTGGGCTTCGTAGTCGCGGGCGAGGCGTCGGTGGTTCATGAGCCAGCCGAGTGTTCTCTCGACGGTCCAGCGTCGTGGGAGGACTGAGAATCCCCTGGTGGTGGGGTCGCGTCGTATGATGTGCATGTCGATGCCGAGGGTGGCGGCGTGCTCGACGAGGTGCTGGCGGTAGCCGCCGTCGACCGGTCTTGCGGACGGTGGGATGCTCGGCGGCGACTCGTTCGATGAGGGTCTGGCCGACGGTCGACGAGTCCTGCACTCTTGCGGCAGTGACCACGACCGCCAGGAGGAGTCCGACGGTGTCGATGACGATGCTCCGCTTGCGGCCCACGATCTTCTTGCGGGCATCAATTCCTTGCTCGCAGATGGGTACGTTGGTGGAGGTTTTGAAGCTCTGGGAGTCGATGACGCAGGCGGTCGGTTTTTCCTCCCAGCCTTCCTGCCTGCGGATTTGACGTCGCAGGAGGCTGTTGAGCTGGTCGAAGACGCCTTCTTCCTGCCAGCGGGCGAAGTAGGCGTAGACGGTGTTCGAGTGCGGGTGGTCGTGCGGAAGGTAGCGCCATGGGATGCCGGTCCGGGTCACTAGGGAGCTGTGCGAGTTCGGATCTGTGTCGGGACGAACGGAACGCAACCGGGGTGCCCCGGCCGACGCGGCCCGGCAGACTATTCGAGTGATCTTTCGATTGATGCCAGGCACCGGGCTCGTCCTCCCAGCGAACGCAGGCGTCCTGCGATTCGGCATGACCGAGCATGCGGCGCAGTGGACGGCGTCAACTCTGGCGGACATCCGCGCCGGCGGGTGGATGTGCGGAGCACACTGGACCTTCTTCTTCGTCCACCGCGGCATCCTGGTCACGGCCTATGCCTGCACGGCTTGTGCCGAGCAGGCCATGGGGCACTTGATCGTCGAGCGGACCGAGCGCGTACTGGACCGGGCCGCCGACGTTCCGGTCGCCTTCGGCGACTTAGACCTCTTCGGCTACCCAATCCATGAACTGACCGACGTCCTCGAGCCGTCGGACCGCAAGCTCCTTCTGTCCGCAGACGTCAACCCTCAGAGCACGCACTACCTGTCCGCCGTACGCCTCGACGCCTGTGAAGGCGACCGCCGCTAGTCTTCTGAGTCAGGAATTCTGTTCAGATAGCTGGTGAGGCGTTCAAGGATTTCGTCCGCGGTCCTGGTCCAGACGTAGGGCTTGGGATCGCTGTTCCACGCGGCGATCCAGGTCCGGATGTCCTGTTCCAGGGCCTGGACGGTCTTGTGAACGCCTCGCCGTATCTGCTTGTTCGTCAGCTCCGCGAACCATCGCTCCACCAGATTCAGCCAGGACGACCCGGTGGGTGTGAAGTGCAGGTGGAATCGGGGATGGGCCAGCAGCCAGGTCTTGATGGCCGGGGTCTTGTGGGTGGCGTAGTTGTCCAGCACCAGGTGGACCTCCACGCCGGCCGGGACTTCCTTGTCGAGCTTGATGAGGAACTTCTTGAACTCCTCGGCGCGGTGGCGGCGGTGGAGTGAGCCGATCACCTTGCCGGTGCCGACCTCGAGGGCGGCGAAGAGGGTGGTGGTGCCGGCGCGGACGTAGTCGTGCGTGACCCGCTGCGGGACACCGGTCATCATCGGCAGGACGGGCTGCGAGCGGTCCAGCGCCTGGATCTGGGATTTCTCGTCCACGCAGAAGACCAGGGCCCGCTCCGGCGGGTCGAGGTAGAGGCCGACGACGTCGTGGACCTTGTCGACGAAGTACGGGTCCGTCGACAGCTTGAAGGTTTCCGAGCGGTGCGGCTGCAGGCCGAACGCCCGCCAGATCCGTGACACGGTCGACTGCGACAGGCCTGTCTCCTTCGCCATCGACCGCGTCGACCAGTGCGTGGCGTCCTTCGGTGTCGACTCCAGCGTCCTGGTGACCAGCGCGGCGACCTGCTCGTCCGTGACCGACCGTGGACCGCCGGATCGCGGCATGTCTGCGAGGCCGGCGATCCGGTGCTCGACGAACCTCGCACGCCACCGGCCCACCGCATGCGCGGTCGAGCCGAGCCGGGCTGCCACGTCCTTGTTCGAAGCGCCTTCCGCACAGGCCAGAATGATCCGGCAGCGAAGTGCCCACGCTAACCAAGCCTACACATCTGAACAGAATTCCTGACTCAGAAGACTAGGCAGTGTCTTCAAATGCTCACCTCTTGATGGATCATGGTGTCGTGATACGTCGCCATGAACTGTCTGATGCCGAGTGGGAGTTCGTCCGGCCGCTGCTGCCCGAGTTACTGCGGGGGCTGAAGCGGCTGGACGACCGCAGGGTCCTGAACGGGAGTTCCGGACCGGGACAGCCTGGCGGGATGTGCCCGAGCGCTACGGGCCGTGGGCCACGCTGCACACGCGTTTCCGCAGGTGGGCGGTGGACGGGACGCTCGACCGGATGCTGCGGGCCGCTCAGGCGAAGGCGGACGCGGCGGGCGATGTCGAGTGGCTGGTGTCGGTCGATTCCACAGTCATCCGCGCTCACCAGCATGCGGCCGGGGCCCGAAAAGGGGGCTCTGAGACCCGGCCCTTGGTCGGTCCAGAGGCGGTCTGACCAGCAAAATCCACCTGGCTTGTGACGGCCGTGGCCGTCCGCTCGGCTTCGTCCTTACGGGAGGCAACACCAACGACTGCACCCGGTTCATTGCCGTGATGGAAGCGATTCGGGTGCCCCGGCTCGGGCCCGGCCGTCCCCGGGTCCGGCCCGATCACGTCCTGGGCGACAAGGGCTACAGTTCCAAAGTGATACGAACCTGGGCATACAAGCACCGCAACGTGGTGGAACGGTGCTTCAACCGTCTGAAGCAGTGGCGTGGGATTGCCACCCGGTACGACAAAACCGCCGAGTCCTATGAAGCAGCCGTCACCCTCGCATCACTCCTGATGTGGGCGTGATATTTGACGACAAAACCTAGAGGGCAACCTCCGAAACCGCCTCCTGAAATGCTGCCTGAATGTCGCGGATGCCCTGGAGTACATCGTGCTCGTCGGTGCGCCAGTTGGTAACCGAAATCCTCATAGCCGACCTTCCGTGCCATTTCGTTCCAGTCATGAAGGAGGACCCGTTCGCCAGAAGTAGGCGAACCACCGATTCCGTCACATTTTTTTCGCCGGAATCGAAGGTAACGATCACTTGGTTCAGGCACACATTATTTAGTACGGTAATGCCGCATACTGATTCGAGCTCGCTCGCAAATATTCGAGCATGAGAGCAGCAGCGCTCCACGAGATCGGAGATCCCATCCTTCCCGAGGGAGCGCATTGCCGCCCACACTGCAAAACCCCGGGCGCGCCGAGAGAACTCTGGGACAAGCTCGAAAGGATCAGGCAGACCCTTGCTTTGGATCAAATAGGGGGCAGTTGACCCCATGGCGCCACGATGGGAATCTGGATAGCGAACGATCGCCAGGCCGGAATCATAAGGAACATTGAGCCACTTATGTGCATCTGTTGCCCATGAATCGGCATCACCAATTCCATCGACAAGGGGCCCGGTTTCAGGAGAAGCCGCAGCCCACAACCCGAAGGCACCGTCGACATGAACCCATCCACCTGCGGCATGAATCATGGGAATCAGAGTTGAAAAATCATCAAATGATCCCGTGTTTATGTTTCCTGCAGAAAGGCATACAATGATCGGCCCATCTGCACTCTTAAGAATGCTTCTGAGTGACTCAGGGAGCATTCGGCCTTGATCGTCAGTCTCCGCCAATTGAAGATGACTACCGTTACCTATGCCGAGATAGCGGAGAGCCAAGTCTATAGTCGCATGTCGATCTCTGCTTGCCACTACAGTTAGAGCTGGGCTTCCATCAATGCCATCTTCTTCAACGTTCCATCCATAATTCGCGAGCACGTGATGCCTGGCCGCTGCCAAACAAGTAAAGTTAGCCATACCTGCGCCAGTAACAAATCCTACACTCGAAGTGGATGGAAGCTTGAGTACATCAAGCAGCCACTCCGAGGCAATTACCTCGACGGCCGCCGCTGCCGGCGAAGTAGCGACCAGCCCCGCGTTCTGGTCCCACACACTAGTCATCAGATCAGCACCAAGTGCTGCTGGCAGTGTTCCCCCGATCACAAAACCATAGAATCGCCCGGACCCGCTCGCTACTAGACCAGACTCAGCTCCTCGTACGAGTAGATCAACTACTTCTATTGGATCCATCCCCTCCCGGGGCAGCGCGCCGCCAAGCACATCTTTTATGGAGCTTGGTTCTGCCTGTGCGGTTATCGCCATATGTGAGGGGCGAGAAAGCCAAGAAGAACCGTGCTTACCGACTCTATCAAGAAGCCCGTCATAAGTGTGCTTGAATTCGCTGGTCATCTTCTCGTCTTTCGTGAAGGACTTATTTCTGATCATCCCGTACGCTGGGGTGGGAGGAGACGGGAGCCTGTATTGCCTATAAATGACGACAGAAGCTTATGTATCGCGATAAAAACTTGCCTTCGAAACGAATCGGATGATGCTGCCATAATGAAGGCCGAAAGATTATTCGGCGCGAGCATCTTTATGCGCACGACAATAGAGGAAACGGCGGCTCCGCCACGCCGAAAAATTCACCAAGGCGCCGGATGGAAAATCCGATCCGTGGGTTCCCAATGATGCGTGATGTCCGAAATCTCTCTCCCTCGCGCCCAGGGTCGCGTCGATAGACCCCGCTCTCGTCGCTTCGGAGAAAGCGACCTTTTCGCTTGATCACCGCTCCATTCAACCCTCGAACGCGCTATTCAGGCCTGCTTCCTTGGCTGAAACGGACACCCCCGGGACCGTTCGTCCGAACCAAGAAAGCTGACCCAATCCTCGTCAAGGGACGCTGCCTACTGCGACAGCGCCTCTGGCGCAGATCATTTAATCCTGAGCCGACCGACGGGCTGGCCGGCATGACTAGGCCCGCCCACCAATCAGCCGGCCCGATGCTACGCGTGCTTGGCTTGTCGAGCACCGGTTTCTGGCAGGCACAAACCTACGTTTCTGTCCAGCTCGCCACAGCCGAACTGACCGACAATGGCCCCTGCAACGAGTCCAGGGTGTTCAAGTGCGCCTTGACGACAGTCGGCATCTCCCATGAGGAATCACGCCTGTCGATTGCAGACGTACTGCAAGGTGAAACGCTTGAATCCCATTATTTATTACGCACTTCATACGACGCTGCTTAGGCGATCCGCGTGGCGATAGTCTCTAGATAGGAGCTAGGAATCGCAAATCCGTGATCAGACATGACATTTGCCTGCGTCGCAAGATCAATTAGCTCTTTCTCGAGCGCTTCCCCGTCGGCAACGGAAACCGCTGCGAATGCCTTGTGTACCGGTCCATAGAAAGACTTAAATGAGTGCACAAAATCTTGCGCTGAGGCTGCGCGGAAGACGTGGTGTCGGCGTTCAAATTTCATTTCAACCCCGCCGCCAAAAATCTCGGTTACTGTTTCCTCTCTTCCCCAGTTTAGGGGTGAGGATACTCCCGTCGGCGGCTTGACGTATCGGGTCACGATCCGGAGCAATTGACCAATGAAGCCATCGGGAGTCCAGTTGGTCACACCTATCTTCCCGCCCTTTCGGCATACACGCTTAAGTTCAGAAGCCGCAATGCTTTGCTGAGGGGCAAACATCACGCCGAACGTCGATAGCACGAAATCAAATTCCGCGTCATCGAAGGGGAGAGCCTCCGCGTCCGCAACCTGGGTTACAAGATTCAGCTCCTCTGCGAGGGCTCGCCGAGCAGCTTTCTCAAGCAACTCTGGCACGTAATCTGTCGCGGTGACTCGACATCCACGGCGTGCTGCTGCCAGCGAGGCGTTGCCGTTTCCTGCAGCCACATCGAGCGCTGCGGACCCTGCCTGAACATTTAGCGTTTCGGCAAGAAGTTCGCCAACAAGCTGCAAAGAAGTGCCGATTATTGCATAATTCCCCGAAGTCCACATAGCCCTTTGGCGATCTTTGATCGCCGCGTAATCGACAGCCGAGGATTCCATTCTCAACGCTCCGTAATTAGAGAGGTGATTTCCAGTGGAACAGTCCCCGCGTTTTCGCAGATCCAGCCGACTGGGTTTCCCATTAAGTTTCAAGCAATTACTACTACTGGTGCTTGAGTAGGTGATACTCATACATTCGGGATGGGCGCGTTACGGAGCGTGATGCTCTGGCGAACGGTGAGTTATCGTAACGGCGCACCGAGTGACGCAAGTATCGGCAGGTGTGATTGTAAGGAATTCGGTGTAACTCCGATCATGGATGAGTGGCGTTTGTGACCAGTGAGAACATAGTCAAGGCGTCTGAGACGGGGTCTGGGCCTACGGCTGCGGATGACCGCTTCATCGAGGAACTTGTGGTCCGGGCCCAGACGGAGGGCTTGCAGTTGACGGGTGAGGGCGGGCTGCTCCGGCAGCTGACGAAGCGGCTGCTGGAGTCCGCTCTCGAGGGTGAGATGACCGGTAACCTCGGGTATGACCGGCAGGATCCGGCGGGGAAGAACGGCCAGAACTCCCGTACCGGCAAGCGGGTCAAGACCGTCATCACCGATGCCGGCCTGGTGACCGTCCAGGTTCCCCGGGACCGTGACGGCGCCTTCGAGCCGCAGATCGTCCTACCGGCACAGTGATCCGCCGCTACGAACGCGAGCGGCCCGGCGAACTCGTCCACGTGGACGTGAAGAAACTCGGCCGGATCCCCGAGGGCGGCGGCCACCGTGCCCTGGGCCGCGAGGCCAGCCGCAGAACCAAGTCCGGCGTGGGCTTCGACTACGTCCACTCCGCTGCTGCCTGCTCACGGCCCGTCTGCCGGGTTTCCGTTGTGAAAGAGAGAGCACCGGCCTTGGCCTCACTGTCTGGCATGGCGCGGGTTAGAGCGTCTTCACCGTCTGCGTCTGGCAGTTTCCTGGCGGGGCTGTCTGTGCGTGTCATGCGGCGGTTTGCTGTCGGGCGGGGTGAAGCTTGGCCATCAGCACGACGCGGGAAGGTGGATTCGGGTGGTTACGGCAGTGGCAGGGGCGGGTGCGGAAACGAGGGTGCGGCCACATGAGGCCGGAGACCGCGCGGCGGTGCTGGAACTCGTGACCGCGGATCTGCTGCCTGGCCTGCCCACCCCGACGTTCGCCGACCTCGACCAGGCGCTGGAAGGCACCTGCCCCCACAGCCCTGGAGTCCGGGCCGAGCTGGAGGAGGTGTGCACCGAGGTCCTCGCCTCGCCGGACGGGCAGGTTATGGGCGCGGTTTCCTGGGCGGTGCGGTCCTCGGACGGGGCGGGGATGCTGTTGTGGCTGCACTGCCTGGAGGACGAGCAGCACCTGGCCCGGGCGCTGATCGAGCGTGCGGTGGCCCGGCTGGGGCGGCGCACGGTGCACGCGTATATGGAACCCACCGCCTTGGCACCCGCCGGCCTTCCCTTGCGCATGCGTCCCGGTACGCGCCGGGCGCTGGAGGCGTGCGGGTTCTCCGGTACCGAACGCTCGCGCTTTCTGCACCGCCGTCTGGATGACCGTGGGGGCCGGCTGTATGCGGTCGCGGATGTGGTGGAGTGCCCGGGGCTTCCCGGCTGGCGGCTGCAGTTGCGCGAGCGGGACGGCGCCCGGATCGGTGAGGCCCTCGTCGGTGTCCCTGTTGACGGGTGCGCGGCATTGCGGTGGGTGAGCCTGACCCCGGCGCGCCGCAGCATGGGCAACATCCTGCTGGAGCAGTGCCTGGCGCATCTCGCCGACCGCGGAGTCTGCGAGGTGACCACGGTTCTGCCTGCTCCCGCAGACGGCGAGCCGGACCTGGATGCCGCCCTCGCCCTGCACACCGCGGCCGGGTTCGCCGAGATCGACCGGCTCCACCTCTACACCCGCCGCCCTTGAACGCCTCCCACCGGCCCTCCCCCACACCGAAGCCGACCGGACCGCCCGACAGGGGGGCTGATCGCCGCAGACCGTCTGCCCGGCCAGCATCCGGCGCGCACACTGTGCTCGCACCAGCAGATGAAAGCGTGCCGGGAGTGGAGACGCTCGTGGTCTGCGGTATGGAACGTGACAGGGGTGGTGCGCTGCCAGGTGCGGGCTGCGGACGGGGCGGGTCTGATCGTGTGGCTGCACGGCCGAGAATGCTTCGAAGTGGTCGCCACGCTGCTCGGGCGCGGCTGGGCGACCGGCAGCTGTACGCGTGCACCGGCCCGGCCACCGCGACCGGCATCCCGGGCCTGCCCACCGGGCACCGTCCCTTCACCGCACGCGCCCTGACCGCCGCCGGCTTCACCCCGACTGCCGCGCAGCGGTACTTCCTGCGCGGCTGGCGGCGAAGACGCCGATCTGGCAGTTCTCGGTGCGACCGGCGGTCCCGGAGTACTGGCGCTGCACTCCCGCGGAGGTGACGCCCTTCTTGATAAACCGGTGTCGTCGATAAAGAGGACTCCGTCGGTCTCGCCGAGCTTGTCGGCGACGTATTCCTGCAGGTCGTCGCGAATGTCGTCGGGCTCCCCCTTGGCACCGGCGAGCAGGTGCTGCGAACCATCGGGTGTGGCGTGGCCGGCCTGCTCGGCCAGCTGCCAGCTGTTCTTGCGGGCCACCGGGGCGAGCTGACCGCGTACGTAGTCGCGCATGCGGGGACGGAGCTCGACTCGGTCGAACAGTGGCCGATGGTTACGAAGAGGTCGTCCAGTTCCAGGTCCCACTGCTCGGCACCCTGCTCGATGATCACGTCAGGAGGCTGCCCGGCCACTGTCACTACCAGCGACGCTGTCGCACGATCGAGGGGCGGTCTCTTCAAGAACGCCCCTGACCAGCTTCCGTCCCACTACACTCGAGCCGCCGAACATCGCCCCAGGTCAGACATCAAAGTCCTGCTGAAATACTAGCGGAGCAGCGGGCAGCGGGCTGGCTCGGGAGCACTCGATGGGGTGCACCTGGCGCGCGAGGGGCAGCCGGGTCCCGGGCAGGCAGGTTGCCGAGGGCATGAACGACGAGAACGTCATCACCATCGAGATCCGGGGCCACGACCCGGCCGCCGTCGAAGCGGCACAGCGGATCTCCGAGCTTGTTCTCTCCAGCGGACCGTTCCGGCTGCGCCGCACCCCGGGCGAGGTGGATGTGCAGGCGTTAATACACGCGGACGTCTGGTCTGGTGCAGGGCCGGTGTGTGGGGCCGACTGCACGAGGAGACCCTACACCGCCTCGACGACGCCAGCCTGCTCGACCTGTCCCGGGCGGTTCCGCGACTCCGCCCACGTCAGGGCGAAAAAGGAAGGGGGTGAACTCACAGGTCCAAGCCCCGTGGACCGGGGCAAAGCGGGCTCCAAGATGGAGGTCCCGTCGGAGCGAACGGACTGCCGCTCCTCGTAGGAGTCTCATCCGTCAACCCCCGTGACAGCCAGGCCCTGAAGCCCATGGTCTCGGTCACCAAACGAGACACGACCCCCACTGCAGGCGTTACTTCAAGCCCCAGCGCCTACATGCCGACAAGGCCTACGACATGCCTGAGCTGCGGAAAGGGCTCCGCGGTAAACGCACCGGCGTCCGCATTACCTGCAAGGGCATCGAGTCGTCAGAACGGCGTGGACGCCGCAGATGGGTCATCGAACGCACCATGCCCTGGCTGACCGGCTACCGCCGGCACAACCCCCGCTACAAACGCCACTCCCGCAACTACTGGCCTTTCCCGGCATCGCAGCCGCCCCCTGCTGCTACCAGCGACTCGTCCGCCTCACCACATAGGGCACGGTCTATGAGCCGCTTGACCAAGAAGCGGTAGGAATCGGTGCAGCGGGTCCTGGAGGTCCTTGACCTCGTCGGCGGTGCTGGACAGCAGGTTAGCCCGAATATCTGCGGCGCAAGACCAGCCTGCTCCACCAGGTGATCGAACGCCTGCTGATCTGAGGATTTGATGTCCCCCCCCCATTACCGTTCTGGTGGCCCCGCAATGGGGCGCCCGGCCTCCGGAGTCGGTATGACTTTCTCCCCCTGTCGAACGCATGGCCTGGGGGGTGGTGTCACCGGCTCCGGAGGCATCGACAGACCGCTGATTAGGGGCATGACCACCGACCTTTCCGCAGGTCGGGAGGCTCTTCGTAATGTGGATGTGGCGATCGGTGCCGTGGGACGGCCGGGCAGGGACGACCGGAGGACGCACGTGATCGACGTCAGCGACATCGGTGTCTTCCTCGGCCTGGACGTCGGCAAGGGCGAACACCACGCCACCGCCGTCACCCCGGCCGGGAAGAAGGCCTTCGACAAGCGGCTGCCCAACAGCGAACCCAAGCTCCGCGAGGTCTTCGGCAAGCTGCAGGCCAAGCACGGAACCGTGCTCGTGGTGGTCGACCAGCCGGCCTCCATCGGGGCCCTGCCCTTGGCGGTCGCCCGGGACATGGGCTGCCCGGTCGCCTACCTGCCCGGACTGACAATGCGGCGGATCGCCGACCTCTACCCAGGCGAGGCCAAGACCGACGCCCGCGACGCCTTCGTCATCGCCGACGCGGCCCGCGTCATGCCGCACACCCTCCGCTCGGTCGATCTCGAAGACGAGACGATCGCCGAGCTGGAGATGATCGTGGGCTTCGACGACGACCTGGCCGGCGAAGCAACAAGGATCAGCAACCGGCTGCGGGGCCTGCTGACACAGATCCACCCGTCGCTGGAACGGGTGCTGGGCCCGCGAGTGCAGCACCCGGCGGTACTCAGGCTTCTCGACCAGTTCGGCTCCCCTGCCCAGATTCGCAAGGCCGGACGCCGACGGCTCGTGACGCTGATACGCCCGAAAGCACCGCGGATGGCCGAGCGACTGGTCGAGGACATCTTCACCGCCCTGGACGAACAGACCGTCGTCGTTCCTGGCACGGACGCGGCCGCGCTGATCGTCCCCAGCCTCGCCAACTCGCTGCAGACAGTGCTTGACCAGCGGAAACTCCTCGCCGCCCGGATCGAGGAACTGCTGGAGGCACACCCTCTTTCCAAGGTCCTGACGTCCATGCCGGGGATCGGCGTCAGGACCGGAGCACGGATCCTCATCGACGTCGGCGACGGCACTTCGTTCCCGTCCGCCGCCCACCTCGCCGCCTACGCCGGCCTCGCCCCGGCGACCCGCAGCTCGGGCTCCTCGATCCGAGGCGAACAACCCTCCCGCCGCGGAAACAAGCAGCTCAAACGGGCCTTCTTCCTGTCCGCGTTCGCGGCTCTGGCCGACCCGACGTCCCGGGCCTACTACGACAAGAAGATCAGCCAGGGCAAGCACCACACCCAAGCCCTCCTCTGCCTCGCCAGACGCCGAACCGACGTGCTCTTCGCGATGCTCCGCGACGGCACCTTCTACGAACCCCAACCCGCCCCCACGGGTTGACGAAACCCATAGGGGCCCCCCGCAGGCGGCGGTTATCCGGCCACGAGCCCAGATCTCCAGATGTCCGCCAACCGAACCAACCTCAATAGGTGATCGGTGCTGCTTCGACGGTGAATCTTGGTCGAAAAACCCGGTCAGTGTCGGGGGCCCGCGGCCGTGTTCGGCGATTTTACAGGCGTCCCTTCAGAGGAAGACGCACGCCCGTGCAGTCGCGCCTTCTCGCCAGGGCTGATCGTGCCGGCCACGGTGCGATGGCAGCGTGCTTTCGCACCCACGCTTAGGCAGACCTGCCGTCGACGTTTCAGCCGGGCATTGCGGCCGGGCGGGGCACTGACCGGGTCTCCCATCAGCGCTAGCGACATGCCTCCTGGGCCCGGGCACACCCCCGATCATCCGTTCGACCGAGAAGACACCGTCATACCAGTCCCAGAGACCAAAACAGGGGCAGGGACATTGATACGCGCCCTGGCATATGACCCAATCCGTGAACCCCATCAACTCTCTGCCCGCCTCGCAGCCCACGGCAATCGACCCATTGACTTACGCGCTCCTCATTGATTGAGTGGCTCATCGCCGCACCGATCGGAAGCGAGTGCTCGGCTTGCCACTACACGCAACACAGGTTTGCCGGAGAGGTTGATATAACTGGATAGCGGTAGCTCATATCCAGCAGAAGGCATTGAGAAGCATCCTCATTATACGAAGCAAGCGAAAAAGACCCTATAGACGCTATTACCGCAAGGAGGCGCTAGGCTATTCTGCGAGATAAAGGTCCATGCAGCTGTCATAGCGGGCCAACGCCGCAACCTCACAGCATTTGATTAACTCTGGATAATTATTTCATTGCGCAGAGACGAACAGAAAGTGGCTGCCGCAGGCGAGCGGGTTGCCTGCGGCTAAAAAAGGTAAGCTAGTTTCGCTCATTGATGAATTCACTGAATAGTCAGCTGTTGGCGTCGACTGGATACACCGAGGCCAGCTCGTGCGGGCTCGCGCTTAACGTCATCACCGGCGGGCGCGCTGCAGCCCTCCCTACCTCTGCCCACCACAGCTGCCGGGACTCTGCCTTCCTCATAGTGCGGAGGCAGGCCCAACTGAGTAGAATCTGAGTAGTTGGCAGACGGCTACAGTGATACACTAGTCGGTTACTTAGGGTGATAACGGGCGTGTCGGACCTTTGGGGATCGAGTGCGGTGCTCGGGTACATGTAGGCAGGGCACCGCGATTATCGCCGCCAACGAACTCTCTATAGGGCAGGCAGTTCTAGAGATGCCGAAAACGTGACCTAATGGCAGCCCCGAGTTGTCCACGAGGAAAGGGCACAGTGCATGAATGGCGCAGTTGGAATTTCCGCCAGATGGCCAATGGTCGCTAGGGAATCGGAAATAGAAGCATTCGGGCAAATTTGGGTCGAAAGATGGTGTCGAGGTGTTGTAGTATTCGGAGCTCCAGGTGTCGGAAAGACGAGACTTGCAGAAGCCTTTATGATGCGTGCTTCGGGTAAGGGTGCACGAACTTTCCAAGTCACCGCGACACGAGCTGCATCTAGTATTCCTCTGGGCGCTATTGCGCATTTGATTCCGCCGTCGGCTGATGTGTCAGACCCTGTCAAGGGATTCGCAGTCGTGGCGCGCGCTTTGAGTGAGCGATACAGTGGGCAACGCCTCGTGGTTTTCGTCGATGATTTGCATCTTCTCGACAATGCCTCGGCGGTACTACTTCGCCAGCTGATGGATGCAGGGCTGGTCCGGATCATCGCAACAGTATTGCAAGGAGATCGTCAGAGCGATGCCGTGAGCACACTGGCCGCGAGTGAATCGGTCTTCCGTTTTGACTTGGAACCCTTCGGGCGCGAACAGCTTGAAACGGTTCTGAAGAGCGCGTTGGAGGGGCAAGTTAGCCAACGGACGCTTTCTGAGCTCTATACGGCTTCCAGTGGCAACGCTCTGTTTCTACATGAGCTTGTTCGAGCAGCCATAGAAACAGGCTCTCTGGGACGCTCAGGGGAAATTTGGGAATTGACTGAGGGTTCGCTCCCCACCACCCGTAAACTGGAAGAGTTTGTAGAAGAGCGGCTTGCTACTTCCGCTCCGAACGCCAGAAAGCTCCTCGACCTGCTATCCCTTTGCGAACCTCTCGCACTGACTGATGCTCAAAGTGTTACATCCTTGGAGCTGCTGGCGGACTTGGAGTCACTAGACATAATTCGAGTGATCAGAAGTCAGCGCAGAACCTCCATCGTTTTGACCCACCCGATTTTCGGAGAAGTAATCAGATCTGGCATGTCAATAATGCGGCGCAAGGAATTGCTAAACGAGCAGGCGTCGCGAACTCGCTCACACGGCGCGAGGCGGCGGGAGGATATACTAAATCTAGCCAATTGGGATCTCCTCTCCTGTGGTGTTGTAGATCATGATCTACTTCAGGAAGCAGCCCTGCTGGCACGCCTGGGTCATGACTATCGGCAAGTGAAGGTGTTCATCGAGGCTATCCCCAAAGATGAACGCACGCATGACATAAACAAAACTTACGCATATGCGCTTGTGCAACTCGGAGATTGGGAGAGCGCAGACAAGATACTTGCCGAGACCGAACATTCGACGGCGAATGAGGAGGAGGCTGTCGCGATAGTCCTTTTTCGCACTTGGAATCTTTTTTGGATGGCGGGGCTTACAGAGCGGGCATTGGCGGTCAATTCGGCAGCACATGAACGTGTCATGGGTGATTCAAAGATCCTTCTGGAGCTTAATAGTGCCATGCTGAGTACTGTTTCCGGTCAGCCTGTTAGGGGGCTGTCGCTACTCGAACGCTTGATGGCAGCACCTGAACACGCACAAAGTCTAGACCTGTGGCTCGAAGCCGCGATGTGTAAAACAGCAGGGCTGTCCTATACGGGGAGCACGCGTGAGGCCATTTCATGGGCTCAGCGAGCCCATGAAATGCATGTTCGCTTTGACGATCGACTGACAGGAACCGCCCACCCAATCACTCAACTATTGCCCACAATATTCGCGCTAGCTGACACGGGGCGGATATCAGAATCGCGCGAGCTCGCCGAGCGAATCGCCGCTGATCCGGTAGCCACCAACTCACCACTAACGCGGGTCTGGGTGGCCCATTTCCGAGGTCGCACAGAATGGGTGGCTGGTGACGTTGCCGCCGCTAGACGATGGCATGCCGAGGCTCTAGCACAGGCCCAGCTGAATGGCTGTGTGCGCCCAGCATTCCACGCTTGGGCTGGCTTGGCAGCGGCCGCGGGTGCCTTGGGGGATGTGGAATCAGCAGAAGCGGCTCTCTCTCAGATGAGTAAGTACCCCCCTATGGGGCACCTTGCAGGCGAAGAGCTGTTGGGTGAGGCGTGGCTCAGAGTCGCCCAGGGTAATCTGGAAGGCGCGAAGAACACCCTTCTCAAGGCAGCAAATATCGCACAGGTTTCAGGCCACATTACCTCCGAGGGGATGCTGCTCACCGATGTCGCACGCCTCGGCTTGGCCAAGCAGGTCGAAGGGCGCGTCCGGCAGATCGCCGATAAAAGTGATGGCGCTCTTGCTAAAGCTCGAGCCAATTTTGTCAGCGCGCTTGCGGCGACAGATGTTTCGTCTCTGTTGTCTGTTGCTGACGATCTTGCAGAGCTTGGAGTTTTTCTTCTGGCTGCAGAGGCAGCCACTACCGCGTCGGTGATTCTCCGCCGGCAGGGGCAGGCACGCGCAGCGGCGGCCGCAGCTGTAATCGCCAGCGATAATGTAAAATTTTGCCCTGGCGTCCGGAGTCCACTCCTTGTAGGATTTGAAACCGCGGGCGATCTGACTCGCAGGGAGCGCGAAATTGCACTCATTGCCTCCAAAGGAGCTCCCAGTAAAGAAATTGCTGAAGTGCTGCATCTGTCTGTGAGAACAGTCGATAATCACCTTCAGCGAATATATTCAAAACTGGGTATTACTACACGTCGAGAGCTATCGAAAATATTCCGATAAGTTTTTAACGGTAGTGGTATCTATTATGTGTCCACATTTGCATGGGTACTCTTACGTGCTCCAGGTGAAAGGTGAGGTGGCCGCCCGCCCGCAGGGAGCGGAGCCGCATCAGCCCGCCCATGGCGGCCTCGGACCCCGGCCGCTGCAGCGATACCGCACCCGCCCGATTCCTCTGCGCGGGCATGTCTTGGCCGTCCGCCGGGGACGGGCCGACGGCCTGGCGCAAGGGTTCCAAGGCCTTACTGAGCTCATACTGCGTGCTGTTGCAGGTCCGCCGCGCCGGCCGGCGACCGAAACCCGCCGACGACGGCACAATCGGACTGACCTGGCTGATCGCCCAATGGCCGACGCCTCGCCGTGTCTGCTTGATGGTCGACTTGGTGAGCCATCGCTCGACGGAGTTCAGCCAGGACGAGCCAGTCGGCGTGAAGTGCAGGTGGAATCGGGGGGTGGGTCAGCCCCCGCCTTTCCCCATGGGTCGGTGCGACGTAGGCGGACGACGGGCTTGGTGCGGTCGTAGACGATCGACCTCGGCACCCCGCCGAGGTGAGCGAACGCCTGATGGTGGCAGTCGAAGAAAGTGGCCAAGTCCTGGCTGGTGGTAAAGCAGCAGAACGGGTCCCGTGAGTAGGACAAGGTCATGTGGAACGAGTAGCCCTTCGAGATGCCGACGCGAGCCAGGATTCTGCCCCCGTGTCCCCAGCCGACCTGGGCCTGTGGTTCGGGCACTATTTCGAACCGGCGGTGGAGGCCGGCCAGCTCGTTTGGGCTGACGCCCACTTCTTCCGCGACTCGGGGGGCCTCTTGCATATGGAGCTTAACTCGCTGGTAGTTACCGCTGAAGCCGTATTCCGCTTCCAGGCGTTCGTGGACCACGGCTCCTATGATCAGTATCTCGGACCGCAGCATCGCCTCGATCAGCGGGGAGACCTCATCCACCATCCATCGGCGGGCACGGCTTCGGCGAGCCTGGGCCCGCCGGGGCTGTGCGGCCGGAGCCCCTGAGAACAGGTACTTGCGGACCGTGCGGCGGTTGAGCCCTGTCTCCCTTGCGATGTCCGACAGGCTCATAGTTGGACTCAAACAGCCCACGACATCGTCGCCAGGCCCGCAATACCCGCTGGCGCAAGTGCGGCTGTTTCAAGCAGGCGTTGCTCACCTGGTGCACCTGCGGAAGAACGAGACGTTTTCGCAGCTCGGGGCCGATATCGGGATATGTCAGGCCACCGCCTGGCGCTACGTCGACGAGACCCTGGACATGCTGGCCGGCTGGGCGCCCGGCCTCCACGAAGCCCTCACCGGGCTCGGTGAGGGCGACCACGTCATCGTTGACGGCACTCTCATTCCGATCGACCGGGATCCGCGCGGACGAGCCGTACTACTCGATGAAACACCGCAAGCACGGCATGAACGTGCAGGTCATCGCCCGCCCCGACGGCACACCGCTCTGGTTCTCCCGCGCGACACCTGGCCGGACCCACGACCTGACCGCGGCCCGATCCCACGGCATCGTCCAGACCTGCCTCACCTGGCAGATCCTCGCCCTCCCCGACCGCCCCTACCAGGGCGCCGACGCCACCTTCCGCACCCCGTACAAGAACCATCGCGAACAGCCCGCCCACTACGAGCAGTTCAACCGCGACCACGCCCGCCTGAGAGCGCCCGGAGAACGCGCCTTCACACAGCTGAAGTCCTGGCGAACCCTCCGACGAGCCAGATCCCCCACCCGACGCATCGGCACCATCGTCCAAACCGGGAGCTCATGAGGGACCTCGAGCGTGGCAGGATACGGAACCAACAGGGCCCCTTCGGTCGCCGGTGTGATGAGTGGAATCACCACGCCAACGACCAGGGGCCCTGCCTCGTCACCACCCCCGCTGACCAGCCCATTTCACCCTCTAGCACAAGATGAAAGAGGCTCACTGATCGTCTCGGCATCATAAAAGAACCACGAGTCGACGGCTGCCTCAGTTCGAGCGCGTGCTTAGAACCCGTTTCTGATCCCTGGTTGGCAAGTAGCCTGAGCCCTAAACTGGTTCGGTGTCCGAGGGTGCCGGCCGGGCCGGGGAGAGGGTCTGTGAGGGCTGTGGTGATCGGCTGAGACCCGACGCCCGGCCTCACGGTGTTCTGCTCGGGAGCGTGTCGTTCCAGGCAGTGGCGGATGCGGCGCCGTCTGCGGCAACGTCTGGCTGCGATCCAGAGCGAAGCCGGGCGGAGGCAGTGTCCGGTCTGCGGATCCGTCTGGACGGCCGGGATCGACCGGAGCGTGCGGGCGTTCTATTGCTCGGCGCGGTGCAAGGTGGCCGCTTGGCGGTCACGGAAGGAAACGCTCGGGACACGGTCACAGTGACGGTGAGGCGAACCCTTCCGTGGACCAGATCCGGTCACAGCCCGGTCATTTGCGGACATTCGTTGTGATCTCCGAGGTGGCGGCTCGACTCTCTGTAGGGAAGCGGGACCCGTCCCGTCACGGCCACAAGTGCCGTGCCTGGTCCCGTGTTTGGGGGTGGTATCGCCATGCCGGAGGAGATCAACAACGTCGGAGAAGTGAGCCAGTCCCGCTACGAGCAGATCGTGGCCGAGCTGCGGGACTGGTCGAACAGCAGACCCGCGGGCAGTTCACGATCGGGGACCGTGCCCTGGAGATCGAGCCGATGAGGAGCCAGGGCGGCCAGGGCCTGGCGGATCCGGAGTGGTCGGTTACCGCGTCGCTGACACGGCTGGCTGAGGACATCGGGCTGAGCTTCAGCACGGTGAAGTCGGCGAGGTGGACAGCCTCGCGCTGGCCGGCCGTTCATCGCCTCTGAACCTCACGGGTCAAGACGATCAGCCGACCGAAGGACACCTCCGGCTTCGTCGTCCTGCCCCGCCGCTGGGTCGTGGAGCGCAGCATCGCCTGGATGATGCACGCCCGCCGCCACGCGCGCGACTACGAACGGCTCATCCAGCACTCCGAAACCCTCATCACCTGGGCAGCCATCACTCTCATGACCAGGCGTCTCACGCGCCGACCGAGTACCTGGACCGCACGCCGGCCTCACCAGGCGATCACGAGCACCCAGGACGCATGAGCCGGCTCATTCGCGTTGCAGAAGCACGTATCCCGCCTTTTCCGCCACGGTCCTGTATCCCTTTTCGCGGAATCGTTCCACTTCTTCGGCTTCTTGTTCCCGGCTGATGGGCCAGCCTTGAGGATCGTGAGTGTCAGCGATGACCCATTCAGGACTCTCTTGATTCTGAGGCAGACCGAGGACCATGACCGTGCAGCGATTAGTGAGCTGCGGAACGAGCCGGTTGGACGCTGCGACGGTCGCCCCATCGGGAACCATTTCGAGAACATGACGCGCGACTGTCACGCGCGGGCCCGGTTTCCAGGTCATGCCTTCTGCGAGCTGCGAAAACGGAAAGAGCGGAAGTGTAATCGCCGTGAAAACCGCACTCACGATCAGCGAACGACGCACAGAACTTTCCCGATTTCCGATCGAGTGCTGCCGGTGGATCGAGGCCAGGGCGTGGATGAATGAGCCGAAAATAATGGGCATCAATACCGCACTGTAATGAAAGCGCGTTCCCCAGTAGGCCTCATTATCGGATGCGAAACGCCATGCGAGCGTGGGAACAGTGATAAGTATTAGCGGCGACCGAAGGGCAACGAAAGCTGTGGGAGCCAGCAGCATCAGAAGCGTGAGCAGCTTCGTTTCCGGGGTGATCAGACCAACGGTATAGCGCAAGAGGAGGTCGAGTGTCCCGGCGTTTGAGCTTTCTGGCACCTTATCGAAGTAGGCGAACACTCCGTCAGGGTTGAATGCAGGTATGACGACCAGCATTTCCAGCGCAGTGCCCGCCAGGCCGGCGACGGCCGTGACGATGCCCAGCCGGTGCTTTCCGCGGTAGGCGATGTAGGCGCCGATGGCAGCTACCGTCAGGCCGAGGTCTTCCTTGACCAGCAATAGAGGAAGGGCCCATGCCGCTGCCGCCCGCCAGCGCTCATTCCCGAGCGTTTCGACGGAGAACGCGATCAGTGGCACCGCGAAGCACACCTCGTGAAAGTCGAACCCGACTGTCTGA
This sequence comes from Streptomyces sp. WAC03905, assembly GCF_057371075.1. Lineage (NCBI taxonomy): Bacteria > Bacillati > Actinomycetota > Actinomycetes > Kitasatosporales > Streptomycetaceae > Streptomyces > Streptomyces sp. WAC03905. Next base: position 119,655 of record NZ_JBXYDZ010000002.1, on the reverse strand, counting down.
GCGATTCCCCACGAAACGCCGTAGCCGAGCCCGATGACCAGAGCACCTGCAGATCCCACGACGCGGTGTGCCCACCGAGTCAGCGGGACCGCCGCCAAGGCAAGCAGAAACGCCTGGGCCAGAAGCAGCGTGACCGGTGACGGCCATATTCGATAGAAGGGTGCAATGGTTGCGGTGATAGGAGAGAAATGGTCACCCAGCAACGGGTAATCATGACCCTTCAACTCCGCCACCGGGAGATGGCCGTGCGCGTAGGAGCGCACGGCCTGTTCGAATATCCCCAGATCGTATCCGGTGGTCAGCATGAGCCGATGCCGGAACAGCGACAGCGCCGCGTACACGATGAAACAAAGCGTCGCCACTCCCCAGGCCAGGAGAGTTCCACGAGGCGCAGAACCTGCCATCCTCCACCGTTCAGGCGCACGTGGGGGCGCCAGCCTTTTAGTTATGGCCAGAACGGAGGAAAAGCCTTGCACAGGGTCGCCTTCCGGTATGCGCCGGCGATCTCAGGCAACACACGCGAAAGCCGCTTTGAGCTCCACCAGCAAGAAGTCACACGTCTCTCGCCATTTGACGACATTCAAAACGAAACATCATGAGTAAGCGGTACTCGATTGAGTTCATAACACCACACGCCCAGAGAATTTTAATTAGAATCTCACCCCGGCAGCCCTTGACATCTGTACAGGGCGGCAGTCTTGGCCGACGCGGATTGAAAACAAGCACTTAGGCAGGCTTCCATGCCCCGCATTCGGAATCACCCGGCCCCGGAAGCGGCGAGACCCTGTCCCAGTGGGCAAGGCTTACACGTTTCGGAAAAGCCGTCGCTGCCTGCGACGACGCGGGATCCGGCACACCATCCCGAACGCCTCGACCAACAAAGGCATCGCAGGAATCGCGGTTCCGGCCGTCCTGCCGGCTTCGATCGCGAGCGATTCAAGAAACGCAACACCGTCGAACGCGCCATCAACCAGCTGGAGAGCTTCCGCGCCATCGCCACCCGCTACGAGAAACGCGCCTACCCCTACCTCGGCACCGTCACCCCAGCAGCCCGCAACATCTGACTCCGCACATAATTCGAGAAGCAATGCTAGAAACATCCTACACAAATCGTCCGGCACCAGCCGTTAAACCAGCCATCCTCAGGCGGCATCGGACCAGCTCAGAGCGATGATTGAAAAGAATCAATAAGGATAAGATGCCGACTCCATTCTATAAAATGAGTCGAGTCCAGCCCTTTCCGTAATCATCGAAAATCCGGCAACTGAAATTCCGCATCATCCAATATGCGAATTCTCGAACCTCCCCGCCTCAAAACTCCTGGTCCACTCTAATCTATCGCTCGCCCACGGTAACCAGGACCGCGTAGGGAAACCTAGAAGGATCGGCAATCCTGCGATCTCGTAGCGTTCTCTTCCTAGTTCAGCGCGTTTGGGCTTGCATGTCCTGGGCCTCGTTGGGCGAGAGGTCGCCCCCGCCTTCCCGCCGTGACCACGAAGACTTCGTCGTTCAGACGGCCACCACCCGCCCAATCGTGCTGGGCAAACCCTTCACACGCTGGTCCATCCGCAAGCGGACGTGTGCCGGGGGCAGCCTGTCTGAGCAGACGGGCCTATCCCATGGGTGGCACCGGTCGGCTGCCAGTGGCCGGGCCAGTCGCAGTTGGGTGTAGGAGACGAGGATCAGCCAGGTCCAGCGGTCCGCGGCCTCAGGTGAGCGGATCTTCGGCAGCGTTCTACGGTCCAGCGGTGGCGGCCCAGCCGCTGCGAGGACTTGACTCCCTTGCGGTGATGCGGTGGGTGATGCCACGTTCGCGTAGCCGCCGCCGCAGGTGGGTGTGGTCATAGCCCTTGTCGGCGTGGAGTTTGCCGGGCTTGCGCCGTCGCCGACCACGGCGCGGGCGGATCGGGGGATGGCCTTGACGAGCGATATCAGGGCCTGGCTGTCGTGCAGGTTGGCCCCGGAAATGCCGACGGATGTGGGCAGACCCGGCCGTTCCGTGATCAGGTGGATCTTCGAGCCGTACTTCCCCGGTCGACAGGATTCGGACCCGTCAGGTCGCCCTTTTTTTCAGAGCCCGTATGGGCACCGAGTCGATCGCGCACCGCGACCAGTCCAGCTCGCGGGTGCCGAGTTCATCAAGGACCAGGCGGTGGAGCCTGCCCTACACCCTGGCCTTCGACCACTGCGAGAAGCGCCTGTGGGCGGCCGCTCCGGACAGGCCGAACGCTGCCGAAGGCAGCTGCTGCCAGGTACAACCCGACGTGACCACGAAGACGATCGCGGCCAGCACTTCCCGGTCGCCGTGCCGACCCCCACCACCCTGCGGCCGCGACGGCACCTCCGGCACCACCCGCTGCAACTCCCACAACTCGTTCGACACCAGCCGCTTACTGTCGGATGAGGAGCGGGCCGCACTCGGGGAGTGGGTGCGGCGCCGTTCCACGCCGCAGGCGTGGGCACTTCGCTGCCGGATCATTCTGGCCTGTGCGGAAGGCGCTTCGAACAAGGATGTGGCAGCCCGGCTCGGCTCGACCGCGCATGCGGTGGGCCGGTGGCGTGCGAGGTTCGTCGAGCACCGGATCGCCGGCCTCGGAGACATGCCGCGATCCGGCGGTCCACGGTCGGTCACGGACGAGCAGGTCGCCGCGCTGGTCACCAGGACGCTGGAGTCGACACCGAAGGACGCCAGACCCTGGAACGGGTCGGCCTGGTGGTCGAGCGGGTAACCGAAGTGGTCTTGTCGCGGGCGTCGGTGTGGCGGTTGCTGACGAGCCGGCTGGGGTGGAGCCTGCAGCTGCCCGAGCGGCGGGCGGTAGAGCGGGACGAGTCGGAGATCGCCCGCTGGGTCGCGCATGAGTGGCCGCGGATCAAAAGGGGGCGGTGCACACACGTGCCTGGATCGTCTTCTTCGACGAATCAGGCTTCTCGCTGCTGCCGCAGGCCCGCCGCACCCACGCGCCCCGGTGCCGCACCCCGCTGCTGCGGCACCGGCTGAACTGGAAACGTGCGTCGATGGCCGGGCCCCTGGGGTTCCACTCCACCGATCCCGATCGAGGGGCCCGCCTGTGCTTTCCACCTCAAACCCGGAAGCTACGACACCGCCGGGTTCATCGAGGTTCTGGAGCAGATAAAGGCGTTCTATCGCGGGGAGCGGGTGGTGCTGGTCTGGGACGGGCTGTCGGCCCACTGGAACCGGGCCATGCGGGCCTGGGTGGCCGAGCAGGACTGGCTCACCCTGGAGCGATTACCGGTTTGCGCGCCTGAGCTGAATCCGGTGGAGCTGCTGTGGTCCTCGTTCAAGAAAGACGAGCTCGCCAACCCTCGGAGGCGACCACCTCACCGGACTCACCCTCCATCCACCAACCCCACCCAACCAACGAAAAGATAAATAGGGAGTGCGCGGCCGCTGATCTGGTCGACGCGTCGGGGGAGGAATGCATATTAGGTGCGAATTATCAATTTTTTATTTAGAAGCATTTCTCACACGATAGAAAATGGAAGCGTAATGGGCATTCGAGCTTGATGGTGTTTACTCCATGCATGCATGCCACCGCCAGCCGATGCTGCCAGCATCGTTGATGATCTTGAGTTCGAGCACGGAACAGGTAGATTTTCAGCCGCCTGATCGAAATAATATTCAGTTCAGCCAACTACAGCCTCTCTCGCAACATCAACCAAATGATTGAGTAATTAATACTCAGCGATCCACCTTCACAGTGTGACATATTTACGCGGCTGTACGTCTGAAGTAGGGGCGGATGGAGTCTCCGGGATTCGAATCAGGATCGCCTCCAAATTCAAGAGAGACAGCTTCTCCATTGACTTTGCCGTCCCCTAGCGTGCAACGCTGATGGCAAAATACGATAATTTTTGCATGTTAGAGGTTTGAATGTCGACTAAAGAGACTCGTCATGCAGTGGTCCTCGGGGGCAGTATTGCCGGTTTGCTGGCTGCCCGAGTATTGTCAGAGCACTTTGACCGAGTGACGATTATTGAGCGGGATAACTTTAAAGGTTCGGACTGCATGGGTGCCCGCCGTGGCGTGCCTCAAGGGCTTCACGCCCATGGTTTTCAGCTGGCTGGAAAGGCCGCTCTAGAGGAGCTCTTTCCGGGAATATCAAGCCAGGCCATCAAGGAGGGGGCCATCAGCGTTGATTACGGAGCTGGAGTGATATGGCAACTGTCGGGCCACGAGATGATTCGACCTGAACTGGGGATTAAGAACCTTCAGGCAAGTCGACCGTTCCTGGAAAATAAAATTCGCGGCAGAATAGAAGCGATTTCTAACATCCACCTGATGGAGCAGAGTGAGGCCGTCCAACCGATTGCGGCATCTGAAAACCAAAAAGTGGTAGGGGTAAGCGTTTTCAGCAAATCTAGCAGGAAGTATTCTGATGTAAAGTGTGATCTGCTGGTTGATGCGACCGGTCGAGGGTCGCGTGCGGCCGTGTGGCTTGAGTCCCTAGGCTATAGCCGCCCTGCGCTTGAGGGAGTGCAGGTGGACATGGGGTATTCGACGCGAACCTTCAAGTTGACTCAGGGGGCACTAGGCGGAGCTTCTGCTGTTTTCTCTACGCACGCAAAGAATCACCCCCGAAGCGGCTTCCTTATGGAACTCGAAAACGGCTACCACATTCTAAGTCTTGGTGGCATCTTGGGTGACCACCCTCCCGCCGACTCGGTGGGATTCAAGGATTTCGCTAAGTCACTCCCTTTCTCAGATATTTACGAAGCTATTAAGGATGCGGAGGAAGTTGGGGAACCCGCAACGTTTCGATTCAAGGCTAGCCTTCGCAGGCGCTACGAGAATCTCAAACGGCTGCCAGATGGTTTTATTGTGATCGGAGACGCTTTATGTTCTTTCAATCCGGTATACGGACAAGGGATGACCGTTGCGGCTTTGGAGGCTCTGACTCTAGGGAAGCTCCTTAGCACGGGGAATGCGGTCACCCCTAGAGAGTATTATAATCGAGTCAGTAAGCTGATCGATGTTCCCTGGAAAACTGCAGTGGGCGCGGACTTAAGCAACCCCAAAGTGAAGGGGAGGCGCACATTAATGACCCGATTTTTCAATCGATACATTGAATTTCTCCACGCGGCCTCCACGCGTGATATCCGGCTTGGTAACGCCATGCTTCGAGTCCTGGGAATGATTGATCACCCTAGTTCGCTAATGCACCCAAGAATCTTGCTTGGCGTTGCGGCTGGAGCCGTTAATAGAAAGCTTCACACATAGGCCTAAATTGAAGCTGGGCGGACATCAAGTAATATGTGTATCCGAGCTGGCGAGGGAAAGTTGTGAGACGCGAAAAGCGTCTTCAGAAGTCGTTTCGGTGGTGCGATTATTCGTTTTTTCAACACTTGACGGATCTTGGTTGCGCCGCTGGAGCCGGAGGAGTTCTGTATGCTCTTCCGAGGTCGTAGCACCTGCTGAAGTGGTAGTCCAGGGCGGTAGTTGGGATCGGGCAGGTGACCGCAAAGTGCTAGCCGAGATCACTTCGTGGTGACATCGGGGGTACGTGGCAGTAGTTGCCGTCACTCTTCGGGCCGATCTAGTCATCTTGCTCGGAGATGCTTGAGCAACGGCGGCAGATCCGGTCAAAGATCTGGTCGACGGTCTTGGTCCACATAAGGGCCGTGAACCGTCGTTCCAGACTTTGATCCAGTTCTTGAGTGCGGTCTTGAGATCGTCCAGTGAGTAGAACACCCACGCCCTAGTGTTCCGAGTCGGGGATTCTGTAGAGTTGTAGTTTTGGGTGTGACGATGGGGCGGCCGAGGGCAGAGTTGGTGTTGGCGGATGAGTAGCGGGCCGTGCTCGAGGGGGGCGGCGCCGTTCGACGCCGCAGGCGTGGGCCTTGCGGTGCTGGATCATCCTGGCGGGTGCTGAAGGTGTGACGAACAAGGATGGTGCGGCCCTGGTGGGTTGCACGCTTCATGCGGTGGGTCGCTGGCGCTCCCGTTTCGTATAGTGAGGCCTTTCAGAGTGGCCACTGATCGGGTGACGGGCCAGCGTTCCGCAACGCGTAGGGCTCTCGCGCCGTTGGGGGAGGTGTTCGACGTCTCAACTCATCAGCGCAGGAGCCTCGTTGGTTTCCCGTCCTGCCGCACTCGTCCTGCCGCACGCTCTGGTCGAGTGGATATCCATGCTCATCGTAACCCGTTAGGGTGATCGGCGCTGCAAACTGCCGCCTCACCAGCGTGCCCTGGCCGGCCTGGTCTACCTGCGCCGGCGCGACCCGCTCACGCAGATCGCCGCAGGCTTCGGCATATCCGGCGGCACCGCCCACGCCTATGTCACAGCCGTCGTCGAGCACCTGTTCCGGAAGACGCCCGGACGGCTGCGGATCCTGCGCGAGACGGATCCGAATCACGTCCTGCCGACAGGACGCTCGCCGAGTGCGACCGCGTCGGTGACAGCCGGGCCGACTACTCGGCCAGGCACCACCGTCACGGTGTGAACATCCAGGCCGTGGCCGACCCCGCCGGCAAGCTGCTGTGGATCTCCCCCGCACTGCCCGGCCGCACCCACGACGCCGATAGTGGTGCCTGTGGCCTTGACACAGATTCAGGCAGAGTGGTTCGGTGGCTCATCCACTAACAGTCTGGCAGTAGCTGCAAGGGGAGCCATGGGATCGCATGGAACAGTCTTCGCCGAGACGATGTTAGGCGTCGTCCGCCTGAACGGGGAGGCTGAGGGGCGTCCGATCCGCCTAGACCTTCGGGCGCGGGCGAACGTAATGGTGCTTCCGCACCGCACCACCACGGCTTGCCTGACGGGACGGGTGCGGGTACGGGGATTTGCCGATGATGCAGACGCCGCGGGTCAAATGGAGATTTCGCCATTGGTTCGACGACGGATACGATACCGGTTGAATTTTATTGCAGGAAGCCGTCGCCTGACTCTGGAAGGCTGGAAATCTATCTCCTTCCGGCGGCCGCTGAGGTCGATAACCACACTACCGTACACCCTATTCGAAAACGATCTTCAGATCGGACGGGGCACGCTGCGCTTCCCATTAGCCATTGGACTGCTGCCGTTCCTGACCAGCTGGCGCTTACCCCGACACGGGGAAGGAGAGCGGCAACTGGCACCGCGATGGAACGGCACACCGGGCCGCACAGAAGTCTGGTACACGACTATCACCGACCCCACAGACGGGACCGGCATCTGGCTGCATCAAGAACTGGTCGCTCCCACTAACGGATCCCCCGCCCGTGTACACGGCTGGATCGCGCTCTACCCGCCAAAGGGCCCAGTGCGGCATGCGCGGTTCGGCCCCGAGTCCCGACCGCCCGGCCTGCCTTATTCTTCTCCGCACAGCGATTCAGGCTTGCGGCAATTGCGTGGCAGCGCACACACCTACGCCTGGGACCTGACCGAACGCCCTGCAGGTGAACCGCTCTACACCTTCCCTCGCTGGGCCTGGCGCCACCGCCTGCTGCCGGCAGCACAGATGCTGCCGGCAGCCTCCTCCACCTACAGCGGCACTATCACCCACCCCGGCGGGGTGCTCCACCTGAATGGAGCACCGGGGGCGACCGCACGGATCTACGGTCACGGCAACGCCGAGCGCTGGAGCTGGTTACACGCCGACCTCGGCCACGGCGACACCCTGGAAATCGTAGCCGCTGTCTCCAGGAAACCTGGACTCAATCGTCTGCCGCCTTTAGTGTTTCTCAAAATGCGCCACAAAGGCAGGGACTGGCCGCGCAGCGCCTCACGCGCTGCGTTCGGCTGGGTTGGACTGGGTCGGTTCACCGCGGGCATTTCTCTGCCGACTTGGACCGTGACCGGCCGAACCCTGCTGCGTCGCATCCGTGTTGTGGTCAACCAGCCCGAGGAACGTACCCTAACGTTGGAGTATACCGATCCGGATGGCAGCCACGCGGTGTGCCGCAACAGCGAAGCCGCCAACGCCGAGATCGTTCTGGAGAACTGGTGGGGCCGCTGGCGTCCGGAAGCTCGCTGGACCCTGGCTGGCACGGCACACGCAGAGGTAGGCAACCGGTGAACCGCAGCCTGCACAGCCTGGCCGCCGCCCTGCTCGCCGACGATGGCAGCTCGCCATGGATGGCCGACGTCCCGACCAGGTTAGAAAGCTTACTCGCGTCGCTGCCGCATCCGGGCCGGGCCTCTTTCCTCAGTGCTGCCGTCGCCATAGATGCTTACGCCCTCCTGCGTACCGGGTCACGGTTGGATCGCCTTACTCCGGCCGGCCGCGAAACCCTCATTGGCGCCCTGGCCACCCGCTCGGCCCTTCTGACGCTGCTGGATGCCCTGAAAGTGCCGGTTGTTTTGGCGGCCGAAACTGAACGCATGCTCCACCAACGGCCCGCCATACCGGGCAGATCGGCCGTCCCTGAGGATCCACCCCTGGACTGCATCCCCTCTATCGAATGGCCGGATCGGGTCACGGCGGATGTTGTAGTGATCGGCTCCGGCGCGGGCGGAGCGGTCGCCGCCCGCAGCCTTGCCCGCGCCGGAATGAGCGTGCTCGTCGTCGAAGAGGGGCGCCACCACACCACGGCAGACTTCACACGCACAACACCGCTAGACCGTTTCACCGAGCTGTACCGAGACGGCGGCGCCACCGTCATGGTCGGCCGACCACCGATTCTGCTACCCACCGGTCGTGCCGTGGGTGGCACCACGATCGTCAACTCAGGCACCTGCTACCGCACCCCCAGGCGCGTGCTCGATCGCTGGCATCAGCAACACGGCCTCGACCTAGCGGACTCGGCAGGCTTTGCGAAACATCTGGACGAGATCGAACGCACCCTGCGCGTCGCCACCCAGCCTCTAGAAGTCCTAGGCCAGGCCGGCCTCCTCACCATCCGAGGTGCCCAGCGCCTCGGATGGCATGCCGAACCGCTGCGCCGCAACGCCCCGGGCTGCCACGGCTCCACTCAGTGCGTCGTGGGATGCCCCACAGGCGCGAAACAGAGCGTGCAGCTATCTGTGCTGCCGGATGCCTGCGCCGCAGGAGCCCGGATCATCACCTGCGCCCGTGTGGACCGCATACTCACCGACCCCGACCGGCCCGGCGGGCCCCGCGCCGCCGGCGTCAAGGCCCGCCGCCCCGACGGCACCACGTTCGAAATACTGAGCCCACTCATCGTCCTGGCCGCGGGCGCCCTGCAGTCTCCAGCGCTGCTGCGCCGCTCCGGCCTAGGCCGACACCCGATGACCGGCCGCAACCTCGCTGTGCACCCCGCTACTAGCATCGCCGGTCGCTTCGAGCACCCGATCACCGGCAGCGCGGCGGTGCTGCAAAGCGCCGGTGTGGAAGAACTCCACCATCAAGGCATCCTGATCGAGGCCACTGCCCCCCCACCCGGCATGACCTCATTCGTCCTGCCCGGCCTCGGCCAAGACTTGCGCGCCGAACTCGACGGTGCCGACCATTTGGCCACTTTAGGCGCGATGATCGCCGACCGGCCAGGTGGACTGGTCCTTGGGCGCACCGGACGACTGGTCCGCTATCACCTCGACCCGAAAGACGGCCGCACTCTGCTGCATGCTGTCTCTGCGATGGGTGAACTGTTGTTCGCTGCTGGGGCAACTGAAGTACTCACCGGGCTTCCCCGGCACCCACGCGTGCGCACTCTTGCCGAGCTGCACGAAACCTTGAGCCGTACGACAGCAAAAAGCCTGCACCTGTCAGCCTTCCACCCCACCGGCACCGTAGCCCTGGGACGCGACGCGCAGATCGCCCCAGCCGACGAGCACGGTCGACTGCGCGGTGTAGGAGGCGTCTTAGTTGCCGATGCCTCCGCCCTGCCGAGCTGCCCCGAAGTCAACCCCCAACTCACCGTCATGGCTCTTGCCCTGGCCGTTTCCCAGAACGCCATCGAGTTCGCCGGACAGTGAGGTTCCCGACGGCCTGGGCCCCGGCGCGCGTTCCGCGCGGGGCCAAGGCTCGCTTCGTAGGCCGCCCGATCGGCTTGTCCCATATTGCAAGTCTGTTTTGAACCGGTCATTCGTAGGATCGGATGCGTCCTGGGTATGGCTTTGAGCTAGGCCGTTCTCTTGGATAATTTGGTTGTCGGTTAATATATTTCGTCGACTGGCCCAGTAGGTCGCATTGAGCCGTTTAGGTCCTTGCTGTTGCACGGCCCTTTGTGGCGAGCCTCCTTCATCTTCGGCTCTGCCAGGACGTTCAAGTACCGTTGATATATGGTGATGCGCCGAACCTTGCCTCTCAGGATATCAGGTGAAAGATTCTGAGTGAAAGCGGAGGCCTGCTCCCCGTTGCATTCTTTATGAAAGTGAGCTCGACTATGCGGTATTGGATGCTTGTGGGATCTCGTCCGCGGATGGCCGCTCTGGAAGGTCGGCCGTTGAGACTTCGAGTGATGGCGGTGGTCGTCGCGCTCAGTCTAGTGATGCCTGCAAGCGAGCTGCTCTCCGGAGGAGGGGTGGCGGGGGCTGCGGAGAGTAAAAATACTGCTTCGATTTCCCCGGCGGCGGATCCGCCGGGTATTCTATCTGGTGATTTCAATGGTGATGGCCGTACAGATATCACGCTAGTGGGCCTACAGGAGGTAGATAAGGCACCGACGGCATTCTCGGCGGGGTCCGGCACCTTCCGGTATACCGCGGGTACGATCGGGACAGGGTTAGGTTATTGGGCCCGTCAGCCGGGTGTGAAGCAGCTGACCGGTGACTTCAACAAGGATCATAAGACCGATATAGCCCTAGTCGGTGCGACGGGTCAGAACACGGTCCCGTTGGCGTTGTCTCTTGGTGACGGTAATTACATGGCAACGGCCCCGGACGTGGGGTCCGGCTTCGCTGCGTGGGCGCGTGAGCCGGGGTCGTCGGCGGTGACGAGCGACTTCAACAGGGACGGTGCCACGGACATTGCGCTGCTGAATGTTCCGGGGCTGTCGTTCGTTCCCGTGGCGTTCTCGCTGGGCGATGGGAAGGCCTTCTTCGTGCAGGCCGTGCAGGCCGGGGAGTTTCCCAGCTGGTCCCGGGTAGAGGGTGCCGAGCCAGTTGCGGGGGATTTTAATAACGACGGGACCACCGACATAGCTCTGGTCGGCGGTGTCGGCTGGCACACTGTCCCGATCGCGTTTGCTAAGCCGGAGGGTAACTTCGAGGTCACTAACGGTGCTGTGGGCGCTGGCTACGGCCAGTGGGCGAGTGGCCCTGAAACTAAGCCGTTGGCTGGTGACTTCGACAACGACGGTCTTACCGACATAGCATTGGTCGGCTCGGGCGGTTTAACAACGATGCCGCTCGCGCGTTCCAACGGAGACGGCTCGTTCCGGGTGACAGCGGGCGATGTGGGCACCGGTTTCGGAGCCTGGGCCAGCGACCCAGACAGCACTCCGCTCGCGGGAGACTTCAACGGCGACAACAAGACAGATGTCGCTTTGGTGGGCACGTCGGCCCTGAACAGTATTCCGATCGCGTTCTCCCACGGTGACGCAGCGGGTACCTACGGCGTGGTAGCCAAGAGCGGCGCACGTCTGGCCGACCTGGCGAGGACAGCCGGGGCCGTCCCGGTGGCGGGCGACTTCAACAAGGATGGCAAGACCGACATAGCCGTGGTCGGAGGCGATGGCTGGTCTTCCATGCCGCTGGCGCTTGCCGCGGGCGACGGCGTGTTTACGGTGGCCTCCACCCCCTTCGGGCTACCCGAGTTCGGCGCCTGGGCAACGGAGGCCTCCACCGCCTGGATTCATAACGAAACTCAAGCGGACCGCTTCGTCCGCGCCGTTCAGCAACCACGTCAAATCGTCAGGATCGCTCCGAGCGTGAACCTGGATCTCAGCGGCAGGCAGGACATCCAGATCGCATCCCACGTCAGGATCCTGGGCGCGCGTACGAGTGAGTTTCCCAGAGGCCCGCGCATTTTCACTAAGACTTTTCCCAAGAACTTCTTGAGGATCGGACGGGATCACTACGATCCCCTGCGCTCCGACAACGTGAGGATCAGCGGCATCCGCTTCGACGGAGGACTTGGCGAACGCGAGGCAGAAGAGGAGGACCCGCTCTCGATAGGCGTCACGATCTCCTCAAGCCAGAAAGTGGAGATCGACCACTCTGAATTCTACGGGTGGAGCAACATGGGCATCCAGGTCAGGGACGAGCAGAACCGAATCGACTTCGAGCATCGAACCCTAATGCCCCACATCACGGACAACTACTTCCACCACAACCAGCATCAGACGGGAGACGTGGTGGGCGGCGGTCACGGTGGCGGCTACGGCGTTGAAGTCGCCTATGGAGGCGCAGCGCTGGTGGAGCGCAATGTGTTCAATTACAACCGGCATGCTATCGCCGGGGACGGGCGCGCCGGAAGCGGTTTTCTATTCTACCGCAACATCGTTGAAAACGGCGGCGGCTGGAATACCAACATTTATCACACTCACATGATTGACATGCACGGCCGGGGTGATTGCGGAATAAGCACCTACAATTGCGGACTGGCTGGTGAGTACATGGATATCGCTCATAATCACATCAAGTACACGGCTGGAACCGGAATCAAGCTCCGCGGCACACCCACAACTGGTATGGACGTCCACGACAATCTGTTCGCACACAGCAACAAGTGGACAGACCTTAGGCTGCGCAGCGGGGCTCTCGATCAGACCGAGCAGGGGATCAGGGAGTGGAACAATACCCTGAACATTCCCTCAACAGCCCAGAGGTTAGCGGTATGCGACTTCAACGGTGACGGAGCTACGGATAATTTCCTAGCCAACGGCGTGACGTGGTGGTGGACCGATGGTAATGGCGTCCACCACTTCCTCGCCCAGTCCCAGCTGAGGTACAGCGAAATTTCTGAGTACCGCGACACAAACAATGACGGCCGATGCGATATTATTGCCAGAGGGAAAACTTACCTCACATTGCCCGAACTTTAGATGGGCTGAGGACTCGCAGAAAATCCAGGTGCTACTATCATTATTTAGCTTGTTGGTGCTTGCTGCGAAGATCTTCCGGGCTTGAGAGCTTCGAGGCTTTTGGTACGACATCGTAGCGGGGTGCCCGCCATTTGTTCTTGGCACCGGATGGCCATCCGGTGCCTTGGGGTTAGGCGAGCGAGCCGGGTGGGCGACGATCAGGATCTAGTTGTACTGATCACGAGCGTTGTTGACACTTGGCTGGTCTTGAACATGGCGAAGACCTCCGGTGTGGTGGGAGCTGTCTAGGAACTCACCGCACGGAGGTCTTCGTGTCCCACCGTAATGCCCGGTTGACCGTGTTCGGTAGGCGGCTACTGGTCGAACGGGTCGTCTCCGGCCGTCCCGTCGCCCACGTCGCTGCCGAGATGGGCATCTCACGGGCCACTGCCCATAAGTGGATACGCCGGTGGAGGACCGAGGGCGAGGCGGGCCTTCACGACCGGTCCAGCCGGCCCCGCACTACGCCGCACCGGACGCCGGCCGACATCGAGGCGAGGGTCTGTGAACTGCGTCGGGCACGCAAACTGGGCCCCGCAAGGATCGGCCCGGTCCTGGGATTGCCGGCCTCGACCGTCCACCGGATCCTGACCCGGCACGGTCTCAGCCGGCTGGCCTGGTTCGACCGTCCCACCGGCACAGTGATCCGCCGCTACGAACGCGAGCGGCCCGGCGAGCTCGTCCACGTGGACGTGAAGAAACTCGGCCGGATCCCCGAGGGCGGCGGCCACCGTGCCCTGGGCCGCGAGGCCGGCCGCAGAACCAAGTCCGGCGTGGGCTTCGACTACGTCCACTCCGCCATCGACGACCACACCCGACTCGCCTACAGCGAGATCCACGACGACGAGAAGGCCGCGACCTGCGCGGGCTTCCTCACCCGCGCGGCCGCGTTCTTCCACAGTCAAGGCATCACCCGCATCGAACGGGTCCTGACAGACAATGCCTGGGCCTACCACAAGGACCTGGCCTGGAAAGCCGCCCTCGCGGAACTCGGCGCGACCGGCAAGCTCACCCGCGCCTACCGGCCACAGACCAACAGCAAGGCCGAACGCTTCAACCGCACCCTGCCCGACGAACGAGCCTACCAGCGGCCCTACCAGTCGAATAACGCGCGGACCCAGGCACTGACAGACTTCCTCCACACCTACAACCACCACCACAGCCACACCGCACTCGGCGGACACCCACCCATCAACCGAATCAACAACCCTGCGGATCAATACACCTAGTGACCTGAGTCAGAGGTTCGCTGCTAGTCGGGCATGAGTCGTTCTGGTTCGAAGATTCCGCCGTCGTCGGTGAGTGGCGCCCAGCGGGCGGTGTTGGAGGGCTGGTTACGTCGTCGTTCGATTCTGGCCGTTCTTCCCGGCCGGATCCTGCCGGTCATACCCGAGGTGACCGGTCATCTCACCCTCGAGAGCGGACTCCAGCAGCCGCTTCGTCAGCTGCCGGAGCAGCCCGCCCTCACCCGTCAGCTGCAAGCCCTCCGTCTGGGCCCGGACCACAAGTTCCTCGATGAAGCGGGCATCCGCAGCCGTAGGCCCAGACCTCGTCTCAGACGCCTTGACTATGTTCTCACTGGTCACAAACGGCACTCATCCATGATCGGAGGCACACCGAATTCCTTACAATCCCGACCAGCAGGACCTCCAGGTAATGGTCCAGCACCTTGTGATAGGTGTAGCGGCGGGTCAGCCTCGGGTGGCGGGCCACGACGGTGCGGCCGTCGAAGACCACGAGTGCGTTCGCGCGCAGCGACACCCGCACCTGGCCGCCGATGAAGCGGGCGAGCACCGAGTAGTAGCTCTGGCGGACAGTGATCCGGCCGTTGCGGTGGACCGTCGGGGTCAGGTCCAGGCCGCAGTCGTAGCGGTCCGCCGGCAACGGGTTCAGAACCCGTTTCTGATTCCCCGTGGACGAGTAACCTGAGCTCTACGCTGGTTCGGTGTCCAAGGGCGCCGGCCAGGCCGGGGAGAGGGTCTGTGAGGGCTGTGGTGAACGGCTGAGGCCGGATGCCCGGCCTCACGCGGTGTTCTGCTCGGCGGCGTGTCGTTCCAGGCAGTGGCGGGTGCGGCGGCGGTTGCGGCAGCGGCTGGCGGCGATCCAGGACGAAGCCGGCCAGAGACGGTGCCCGGTCTGCGGGACGGCCTGGACGCCCGGGATCGACCGGAGCGTACGGGCGGTGTTCTGCTCGGGGCGGTGCAAGGTGGCCGCTTGGCGGTTGCGGAAGGAAACGTTCGGGACACGGTCACAGTAACGGTGAGGCGAACACTTTCGCGGACTGGGTCCGGTCATGGACCGGTCATTTGCGGACATTCGTTGTGATCTTCAGGTTGGCGGCTCCACTCTCCGTAGTGGAAGCGGGACCTGTCCTGACATGGACGCAAGTGCCGTGCCTTGTCCCGTGTTTGGTGGTGGTATCGCCATGCCGGAGGAGATCGACAACGTCGGAGAAGTGACCCTCTCCCGCTACGAGCAGATCGTGGCCGAGCTGCGGGATGTGGTCGAACAGCAGACACGCGGGCAGTTCACGATCGGGGACCGTGCCCTGGAGATCGAGCCGATGAGGGACCCGGGCGGCCAGGGCCTGGTCGATCCCCAGTGGTCGGTGGAGGCATCGTTGACACGGCTGGCCGAGGACATCGGCCTGAAGTTCAGCACGGTGAAGGGAGCCCGGTGGACCGCCTCACGCTGGCCGGCGGCCCACCGGCAGAAGGACGTCTCCCACTCGGTCCACCGGATCCTGGCCCACATCGAGGACCCTGAGGAGCGGTTCGCGGCGATCCTGGTGCCGCCGGAGGGCAAGTCCCGCTGGAACACCGACGACGCCAAGCGCAGGGTCGGCAACCGGGTCGAGACGCCGGTGACGCCTCAGGAGAAGATCACCGCGATCCACTCGCTGGCCCAGGACAACCGGGTTGCCGCAGCGGTGACCAGCGATTTCCTCAAGCGGCCGGAGGTGACAGCGACGGTCACACAGGTGGACAAGGCCCGGGTGGTGGAGGAGTTCACCCGCGACGAGCAGGTGGCCACCACCGCGGCGACGAGCCTGCTGCGGCGACCCGAGGTCGCCTTCAAGGCGATGAGCGACGACACCGCACGCTTCCAGGTCAACCATGCCCAGAACGAGAGGTCCAGGCAAGCACGCGAGCACTTCGAGACCACCAGCCCCGTCGCCCCGGCGGTCAAGAAGCTCGACCGGACGGTCGAGTTCCTCGACCTCGTCACCGCCTGCCACTCCTTCGTCGCCGCGGCCGGCCGCACCGTCCCGGGTCTGCGCGACCGCACCCTCAGCGAGGACGAAGCCTCGATCGTGCACCAGAACATCGCCAAGGTCAGGGCGACCCTCGACTGGATCGAGAACGCCGTCGACACCGGCAAGGTCGACATGGACGACGCCCTCGCGGCCCTGCTCCGGGGCCAGTAGCCATGCCCCGCGCCTCCCGGCGCAAGGGCGACGCCGCCAGACGGCACGCCGACATCCTCCGCTTCGTCCTCTTCGAAGCCCGCCCGGCTGGACTGGTCTCCCACCAGCTCATCCGCGCCAGCGGACTCTCCCTGCACCAGGTCCGCGCCGGCCTCGCCGCGCTGAAGGACGAGGCCGCCTCCAAGGGCTGGCCGCCGCTGATCTGGACCCGCACCGACGGCTACCAGCTCGGAGCCGAACGGGCCGTCCTGGAGGCATACGAACGGCAGGTGGTCAGCGAGAAGCTCACCCAGTTCCGCCGGTTCATCACCGGCACCGTCGCCCCGCACGCCGCCGCCTACCCCAACGACAAGTGGGTCCGCCACATCGTCGCCCAGCTCAACTCCATCGAATCCACCCTCGACCTCATCGCCTCAGCCTGACCCTTCCCACCCCTGGCGAAGCCGTCCGGCCCCGCCCCCATGTCTGGAGGGACGACCCGGTTGTCATGCGTCCCCGCCGCTATCCGACCGACACCACCGACGCCGAGTGGGCGCTGATCGAACCGCTGCTGCCGGTCCCGGCCTGCGAGACCCACGCCGGCGGCCGGCCCGAGAAGCACCCGCGGCGCGAGATCGTCGACGCGATCCGCTACGTCGTGGACACCGGCTGCAAGTGGAGGTCCCTGCCCGCCGACTTCCCGCCCTGGCGAACCGTCTGGGGATTCATGGCCCGCTGGGCCGCCGCCGGGATCATCGGCCACATCCGCGACGACCTCGCCGGCCGGATCCGCCGCACCATGGGCAAAGGCCCCGGCGCGGTCGCCACCGTGATCGACTCACAGTCCGTCAAAGCCGCCGAAACCGTCTCCCGGGCCACCCGCGGCTACGACGCGGGCAAGAAGATCAACGGCCGCAAACGGCATCTGGTCGTGGACACCCGGGGCCTGCCGCTGATGGTGATGGTCACCCCCGCCTCCCTCAGCGACCGCGACGCGGCCAAGGAGATCCTCTTCCGCCTGCGCCTCACCCACCCCGAGATCACCCTCGTCTGGGCCGACTCCGCCTACGCGGGTAAGCTCGTGACCTGGGCAAAGACCCGCCTCAACCTGACAATCAAACCCGTCAGCCGGCCCAAGGACACTGCCGGATTCGTGATCCTGCCCCGCCGCTGGGTCGTGGAGCGCAGCATCGCCTGGATGATGCACGCCCGCCGCCACGCACGCGACTACGAACGCCTCATCCAGCACTCCGAAACCTTGATCACCTGGGCAGCCATCACCCTCATGACCCGCCGAATCACCCGAGGCACAGCCAGCCCGGACTGACGTCCGTCCATCTGAAGCTCGTCACCGCAGTCCGCCCGCCATGGAAACCAGCACGGGCTGGCTCGCAGGTGCCCTCAGCCCAGGCCATCTGGATTGCTCCAACCTATGGAGTAGCCAAAAATAGGACCATGCTCACGATTCGACGCGCTCTCAGCTCCGACCTGGATGCGCTTCTGCCACTCATTGCAGAGTTCTACGCGGTGGACGGTCATCCCTTCGACTCCAATCGAGTAACTGCGGGCCTTCGTCCGCTCCTGGCCGACGATTCCGTCGGCCAGGTATGGCTAGCGACGACGAGTGGAAGTGAGGCGCCCGACGGCTACGCCGTTGTTACATGGAGCTGGTCCTTGGAGTCCGGTGGGCGCGACTGTCTTCTCGACGAAATCTACGTCCGCACCCCGGGCAGGGGAACAGGTGGCCAACTTCTCACCCATGCCATGACACACGCGCAAGCAGCAGGCAGTTCATCTATCTTCCTCGAGACCGAGGAACCCAACTCTCAGGCCCGCGCTTTCTACACCCGTCACGGCTTCACAGCAGAAAAATCGATCTGGATGGGACGAGACCTCTAGGGCCTGTTGCGAAAGTGGATCTTGTTCGTTGATGATCACCTGTCGTGGGACGTGGAGATCTGACGAACGGCCAGTGGGCCCGGCTTGAGCCGTTGCTGCCGACGGGCATCAAGCCGGGCCGTCCGCAGGTATGGACACGGCGGCAGCTGATAGACGGCATACGGTGGCGGACCCGAACCGGCGCTCCCTGGCGGGACGTGCCCGAACGCTATGGGCCGTGGGACCGGGTCTATGACCTGTTCCGGCGCTGGCAGCGGGACGGCACGTGGGCCCGGATCCTCACGCGGCTCCAGGCCGAGGCTGATGCGAAGGGCCTGATCACCTGGGACGTGAATGTCGACTCCACCGTCTGCCGGGCCCATCAGCACGCCGCCGGGGCGGCAGAAAGGGGGACCTCCAGAAGGAGCCGCCCGGCGGAGTGTTCGTCGAGCCGGCCGACCACGGTCTCGGACGCTCCCGTGGCGGACTGACCAGCAAGATCCACCTCGCGGTCGAGCAGGGGCAGAAGCCTCTGTCGGTGGTGATCACGGCTGGGCAGCGGGGTGATTCCCCGCAGTTCGAGCCGGTCCTGGAGGCGATCCGGGTGCCCCGGCTCGGGCTCGGCAGGCCGCGCAAGCGGCCAGACCGGGTCCGGGCAGACAAGGCCTACGACTCCCGCAGCAACCGCTCCTACCTGCGCAGACGCGGAATCAAAGCCACCATCCCGGTTCCGGCGGACCGGGTCCGCAATCGCCTCAAGCGCGGATCGCGCGGCGGGCGCCCGCCAAAGTTCGACAAGGACGACTACAAGCAGCGGCACGCGGTCGAGTGCGGGATCAACCGGCTCAAGCGCCACCGGGCCGTCGCCACCCGGTACGACAAACTCGCCGTCCGTTACGAAGCGACAGTGCTGATCGCAGCCATCAACGAATGGCTGTGACCAGCACTTTCACAACAGGCCCTAGCTAGAAGCACAACGGACGTCCCAACCTCACACCACCAATCCGGGGCTGCCTCGGAGGCGTTGCCGTTGGTCACAGCAGGTATCCATGCATTGTCGTGATCAAATTCCGTGATCCACACCTCGCCGAACAGTCCCCGGATCAGAAACAGGTTCTCAGCAGCGGCCCCTCGGCGTGGAAGTCGAAGCCGATGCTGGTCGCCTGCCCTGAATGTGCCGGACGTCCTCCAGCTCGTCGATCTCGGCCAACTGCTCGTTGAGCTCCGTCAGCGTCGTGACCTGCGGCGGCGGGACCATGTGGGTGCGGGCGGAACCGGCCGCCCTCGTGCTCGCCCCCGCCTTTCTCATGCGCGCCCTCCTCGCCCGGGACGCAGTAGAACGACGTGACGCCGTACCAGGACCGGAAGCTCACCCAGCGGGTCGTCTCGTTGCGGTTCCGCCCGAAACACACCTGCCGCACCGCCGGCCGAAGGTTGTCATATCGAATGCGCCCGGCCGGGACACCGCCCAACGCCTCGAACGCCGTGACGTGCCCTTCGAGGAACGCCTGCTGGGACGCGGTGGCGTAGACGCGGTGCACCGCCTTGCCGCTGTAGGACATGCGGAGCGTGAACAGCACGCACTTGCCCCGCTCGTCGGCCAGGTCCACCCACACATCCGCGAAGTCGACCTCCGCCTCCTGCCCGGGCTGCTTCTCCTGCGCGACGGTGCCCTCCAGGTGGCGGCGGCCTTCCTTGGCGAGCGCCGTCAGCTGCGGGCGCCGCCCGCGGACATAGTCCCGGATTGTCAAGTACGACGCCAGGTCGAAGTCGTCCTCGACCGCGAGACGGACCTTGATCCGCTCGATGGTGTGCCGCTGCTTCCGCGGCGCCTCCAGTTCCGCCCAGAGCATCTCGTCGATCCGGGACATCACCGGCACCAGCACCGACCCACGAGACGCGGGCCGCTTGCGCTCCCTCGGCAGTCGGCGTGCGAAGCGCCTCCGCCACCGTGTTCCGGCTCACCCGGTAGCGCAGAGCCAGCTGCCGGCCCGAGACCGTCGGATCCACACGCCGGTCCCCCTAGATCTTCTCGAACAGCCCCGGGTTGGTCGGCGCCATGTAAACCGCGTGTCTGATGCCTCAACTGCCCCATTACAGGCGTTATGCTGTTTTATCTCTGTGGTGTCAGACGGGCCGCACGCTGGACCCTTTCTCTCCTGCGTGCGGCCCGTCTGTGTATTCAGGCGCCCTGAACGGGACTGGCCGGTGGCCTCCTGTGCCCGGTGCGCGCCGGCCTGATTTCGGTCTGGCGTCTGTCCAGAGGGCAGCGAGACGGCCCGTTGAACTAGGAATGCTTTTGCGGTCTTGGTTGCGTTGTCTGGCCATTGGGTCGTGGTGCAAGAGTGTGAGAGATCTCAGGCTTGGCTGTTGGAATCCAGCGCGGCCACGTCCACTGTGGGGGCAACGTGAGGGCTCGCTTTCCAGATCAGCCCCCACGACTCGATCAGTGGCTGAACTGCTTGCGGTCCTTCGGCTAGTGCTTCGAAGAGTGCTTCACGGCGCCCCTGGAAGCGTTCTGGAGTCGGTTCGCCTGGGGGGCCAACCACTTGGGCGTGCCATGCCTCCTGGGTGATCTGGACATGCGTACCACGCTTTCGGTTCCCCATACCTGCCTTCGTTTCGTTCGCTCTCGAGTTCCAACGTCGGAGGGCGGGCTGAAAGAATAAAAATTTCTCTGCCCCTCCTGGGGTAAGCGATTGATAGCACCTGTCGACCTTCACCTTGCGCAATCAAAACTTTGAATCTCAGAAATTGATCCTAATTATCATATTGAAAGAGCTGGCGATTTTTGCGGCATTCAACAATTCTCCTGCCAGCCTTGCGACCGAAGGATCTCTAGGCGGATTTCTCTGAAGGTCTATCATCCAGACCTGGAGAGAAAATAAAGATGCAACTATGTTTTTATCTATGATGCTTCCAGGAGATTCAATTTTCCAATGGGTTGGCTCCCAGGGGACAAATAGTTGATATCCGTCGAATAGTTGTTCAAAGATTCCATACGTACCATCTCCGATTGTTAATCCTTCCAGCACTTTTAGCGTTTCTGGTTCGGCGGTTTCCGTGACTTCCACTTGCCACTCACCGCCTCCTCCCCGGGTTGCGCTGCGGCGCAAATTTATTCGATCTTCCCCGTGCATTATGCTGAACCCTGCCTGCTGATCGCAGAACTCTACAAGCGGCCTCCAATCTTCCAGTATTTCCTTGCGCCTCTCCCTTGGGAAGTATTTCTTGTCGTATCGGACTATTCCCCACGTGACTCCCATGCCATAAATCCTACACCCAGGTGTATGCCTCGGCCCCGCGCTGCTCGGCATCCAGCATTTACGCGGCGGGCACCGCGTACGATCGGCGGCGTGGAAAGACGGCTCAGGATCTGGGCACTGCGACGGGGGCGCCTGCCGAAGTGCTGGTCTTTGATGTGCCGGAAGACCGCCTGGCACGCAGAGCAGATATGGGCGAACATCATGGTGGCGGTTGCCAAGGGGCTCGCCGCGGAGCGTCGGCAACCGAATCGGCTGGGGCGATGTCGCAGCTATGGGACGAGACCGACCGGACGGCAGGCGGATAGGCCGGGAAGCCGACAGCTCTGGGTGATCGTCCGGCTGGAGTTCTGGCGGTGTCTCGTGCGCACGCGCATAATGTGCGCGAGGCCCCAAACCCGCTGGAATTCCGGTCCGGAGTTCCAGCGGGCGTGCACGATCTGCCACCGGGGCCACTCGCACGCGGCGGGCGCCGAGAGGCGAGCCCGCCTGTCGGGGGCGACCGGACGCCCGGCCACGACGAGCGGAGCGATCACGCTGGACCGCGCCACATCGCAGCAGCAGTTGCTCCCCGCCAGCCTCTTCCGGGCTTCAGGAGCCCCTCACGCGCCGTTCGGCGTAGCGGCGAGGAAACAAGAGCGGCCCGCCACGGTTCCGGGCCGTCTGACGGCCGCTACAACTCCCCCGCGATTGATAGGGGCTGTAGAGTTTTTGGTGTAATTGGGTTGGCTGGTCGGGCCAGATTCGGTTGTTGGTGAGGGGGCCGTCGAAGGCGATGTCGAAGGCTTGGAGGGCCCGCTTCCAGCGGGTGGTCCAGCGTTTGCGGCCGGTGCCCGTCGGGGTGAGGGACATCGCCGCGAGGTAGACGCACTTCAGGGCGGCGTTCTCGGAGGGGAAGTGGCCGCGGGTCCTCACGGCCCGGCGGATGCGGGCGTTGACGGAATCGATGGCGTTGGTGGTGCAGTGGATCCGGCGGATCTCGGCGTCGAACTGCAGGAAGGGGACGAACTCGGCCCAGGCGTTCTCCCAGAGCCGGACGATCGCTGGATACTTGGTGGCCCATTCCTCGCAGAACTCCAGGAACCGGCTGGTCGCGGCATCATCGGTCGGAGCGGTGTAGACGGGCTTGAGTGGTTTGGCGATCTTGTCCCAGTCCTGGCGGGCGGCGTAGCGGAACGAAGCCCGCAGCGGGTGAACGACACATGTCTGCACGACGGTCTTGGGCCAGACCTCCCCAGACCGTGTCGGGCAGGCCCTTCAAGCCGTCGCAAACCAGCATCAGGATGTCCTCGGGGCCGCGGTTCTTCAGCTCGGTTCAGGACACGGAGCCTGTGCTTGGCGCCTTCGCCTCCTTCGCTGCCGGCCCAGAGCCCGAGGATGTCGCGGTTGCCCTCGGCCGTGACCGCGAGGGCCATGTAGATCGGGCGGCTGGTCGACCTGGCCCTCGCGGATCTTCACGTTGATGCAGTCGATGAAGACGGCCGGGTAGACGCGGTCGAGCGGGCGGGCCTGCCATTCGGCCATGCCCTCCATCACCGAATCGGTGATCGTGGAGACGGTCTGCTTCGACACGTCGGCGCCGTAGACCTCGGCCAGGTGCGAGGAGATCTCACCGCGGGCCAGGCCCCTTCGCCGACAACGAGAGGACCATTTCGTCGACGCCGGTCAGCCGGCGCTGGTACTTCACGATCTGCGGCTCGAAGGCGCCGTCACGGTCCCGGGGAACCTGGACGGTCACCAGGCCGGCATCGGTGATGACGGTCTTGACCCGCTTGCCGGTACGGGAGTTCTGGCCGTTCTTCCCCGCCGGATCCTGCCGGTCATACCCGAGGTTACCGGTCATCTCACCCTCGAGAGCGGACTCCAGCAGCCGCTTCGTCAGCTGCCGGAGCAGCCCGCCCTCACCCGTCAACTGCAAGCCCTCCGTCTGGGCCCGGACCACAAGTTCCTCGATGAAGCGGTCATCCGCAGCCGTAGGCCCAGACCCCGTCTCAGACGCCTTGACTATGTTCTCACTGGTCACAAACGCCACTCATCCATGATCGGAGTTACACCGAATTCCTTACAATCCCGCGGCCCGCAGCATCCGCAGTGCACGCCCAGCCGGCTGGTCAGCTGCAGACTCGGCACGTCTTGTGGATGCACAATCACGGAGTTTCTGAGGCCGGCAGACACCATGCCGGTCATGTCAGGTGGCATGAGAAGCGCTCGGCTTCTCTGCACGTCCGTGATCTGGGCATCCGGGATTTCGAAAGGGGCGCCCCCGGGTTCGGTATCGATGGCATAGCTGCCTCGGGGGACTGTCGATGGCGCGAGCCGTGTCGTGCGGTGGCGGTCCGTGTCGTGCATGGAGACGTCCGGGATGCCCGGAAGCGCAGACCTCACACGGTCGGAGGTGTCGTAGGGGTCACCACGGCACCGACCGGAGCACACACGTCCTGCCCCCGGCTGGACAACGCCGCCCCGGGCCCCTCAGAGATCCAGAACTTCTAATTACTAACGACTTAGACCGTGTCCTATGTGGTGAGGTGGACGTGGCGCTTGTAGCAGCAGAGGGCTGCGGCGAGGCCGAGGAATGGCAGGTAGTTGCGGGGGTGGCGTTTGTAGCGGTGGTTGAGTCGGCGGTAGCCGGTGAGCCAGGACATGGTCGGCTCGATCACCCACCGGGCGTCTTCGAGCCGTTCCGATGGCTCGATGCCCTTGCGTGCGATACGGACTCCGATCGCTTCCCGCGTAACCGTTTCCGCAGCTCGGGTACGTCGTAGGCCTTGCCGGCGTGCAGACGCCGGGGTTTGAAGTGGCGGCCGCGGTGGGGGTCGTGTCTCGTTTGGTTGCCCGTGATCATGGGTTTCAGCGCGAGGCTGTCGTGGGTGTTGGCCGCGGTGACGCCGACGAGGAGGGGCAGTCCGGCCGCGTCCGACAGGACGTGCATCTTGGAGCCCGGCTTGCCTCGGTCCACGGGACTCGGACCTGTGAGTTCGCCCCTTTTAGCGCGAGCATGAGCAGAGTCCAGGACCACGCGGGACAAGACGAGGAGGCCGGCGTCGTCGAGGCGGTGCAGGATCCCCTCGTGCAGCCGACCCCACACGCCGGCCCTCGACCAGATCAAGAACCGGCGGTGAGCCGTCGACTTCGATATCCCGAAGCACGGCGGCAGTGACCGCCAGGCACACCCCCTGACCAGCACGTAGATGATCACCGCGAACAACGTCTCATCAGGCGTATCCGGTGTCCCACCACCCTGAAACCGCACCTTCGACGGTGGGATCAGCGGCTCCGCGATCTCCCACAGCCCATCCGGAACAATCCAACTCCACCTACCCCGCCCCATACCGACAACAACAACGCCTCACCACATAGGACACAGCTGACCGAGTAGCCGCTGTACTTCGTCGAGCGAGCCACCGGCATCGGCGACGTTGCTGCCGAACGCCCGTCGAAGCATGTGCGGGGTAAGGTGCCGGCCCACCTTTGCCCTCCGGCCGAGCCGTTCGACGAGTTCCCCCACCGCGTCCGGGGTGACCGGCGAGCCCAGCGGCGGGCGGAAGAGGTTCACCAGCAGGAAGTCGCTGCTGTCGTTGCCCAGGAACTCATGGCGCTCGTAGACGTACTGGTCGAATGCCTGGACCTCGAGGAAGTCGACCGGGGACCAGATCGACGAACGACGTTTGGACCACGCCGGGTTGGGGTTCTGGCGTCGCACGACGTGCAGGTGCGGCCCTTCGACATCGCAGCCCAGGATGCGGGAGTCCATCATCAGGTGGGCGTCGCAGTGACGCAGCCCCGCCAGCTGCCCGACGCGCAGTCCCACCCGGGCCATCAAGAGAACAATCAGCCGGTCGCGTGCCGAGCGGCAGGCGTGCAGCAGAGCGACGATCTCCTCGTCGCTGGCCCGGTTCACCTCGATCTCGGGCTCCTGCAGCCGGTGCCGGGCACCGAGCCGGTAGCCGATCCCCGTGTCCTCGCCCTGGGCCTCCGGTGGCAGGTCCTGCGTGCTAGCGATCTCGTAAATCTGCCCGAGGACCCATCCAGACGCGCCTTCGCCGCCACGGCATGTGCCAGAAACCCGCGTACCCCGGTCAGAACGCCGTTGATCCGGCTTCCCGACGGACCGGGCCCACCCCGGGACCTGCCATGACGATCTGCGAGGCTCCGCCGGAGCTGTACTTGAGCCAGACTATGAACAGCCCCATGTCCGCCGCTGCCGTCGCCCAGTCGCGACCCGTGCGCCGGCACCACCGCAAGTACAAGGCGATAGCCCCGGCGTACGACTTAGTCGTCAGCTCAGCGCGACTGCGGCCGAACCATAGATCCCGTAGGTACCGATCCGCGACCGGCATCACCTGCAGCTGATCATCAATGACCGTCCAGTACCGGCCCCCGGACGGCATGCGGACCAAGAACGCGTCCATCACTTCCCTGTCGTGCACCTCACGCGACGGCCCACCACAAGCACCACACCCCCGGAAAACCGTCATGCAAGGCATCAACGAAGAGGATCAGACAACGTCACACCACACCAGAAAGAACCCCAGAGAACGGCTGCCTCCACCACTGCCTCACCGTCGGCAGGCCCTACGGGGAGAACACCGCCTTCCCCGCCCCGCCCAGGCTCGAACTGGCCACACGGCTTGACCCGCTATACCCATCGGATGTCTGATCACCGACCGCCGTGGAACACCCCTTGCCGTGTCACTGACCAGCGGAAACCGGCACGACATCACTCAGCTCATGCCGCTGCTGGACGCGATCCCCAGCATCCGTGGCCTGGTCGGGCGGCCCCGTCACCGGCCACGGGGGCTGTTCGCCGACCGCAGCTACGACTACGACAAATACCGACGCCTGCTCCGCGGGCGTGGCATCACACCGAAGATCGCCCGCAAGGGCACCCCAACGGCTCCTGTCTGGGCAAGACCAGATGGGTCGGCGAGCGCACCTTCGCATGGCTCCACCAGTTCAAACGCCTCCGGATCCGCTACGAGATAAGAGCCGACCTCCACCTCGGACTGCTCCAACTCGCATGCAGCATCATCTGTTTGCGACAACTCAGAACCTCATTATGAAATGCTCAGTAAGTGGCTGAGTCACCGTCCCATCTCTTGTACTGGCGGGTAGTTGTGCTTCATCCTCGGTGTCTGGCTCTCCGCCTGCGATGTAGCGGCGGGCTTTCCTGAGCGACGCCCCTATTTGTTCCGCTTCCAGGAGGTCCCGTGTCCCCTTCACGCCTGCGTCACCTTCTGCTCGCCTGCGCCTTCGCCCTGGGGGTGTGCACCGCAACCGCCTCCCCGGCCGCGGCCGTCCCTACCGAGACGGCTGCATCCTCACCCCCATCGTTAACTGTGGTGGGCCCGTTCAGCGTGCCGGGCTTCGCCGCTATCTGTACCCGTCACACGTTTGGCGAGGCGGAGAAGCCGCCGTGGTGGCTGGCGTTCACCGATCCGCTGTGTGTGAAGTACAGCAAGCGCGACATCACCCTCGACAACGGCGGTGCGCTGACGTTCTTGCTCGCCGAACCAGCCCGGATCGCGGCCCCGCTGCTCACCTGCCACTACTACCAGAAGGACCACTGGAGCGTGCAGTCCACCACCGGTGCGGTGCCGTGGGTGGCCTGGGACGGCCAGTACTGGTGGGACAAACACAGTCAGCGCGCCGGAGCACGTCTGACCAACTTCCGCATCAACGGCATTTCGGTCGGCATCGGCGACGCCGTAATCGCGCTGCGCCCGCTCTATCCCGATCTTGCCGACGCGCTCGCCGCCTACGGCACCGCTTCTGGGGAGAGCGGCCTGACGACCACGCTGCCGTTCGACCTGCGCTGTGCTCTGGGCGGGTGAACCGGTGGTTTCTCGGACTCCGCTGGACCGGCGGGGCCTGCTCAAGGCCCTCGCCGCCACCACTGCCCTCCTGGCCGCCGGGCCGCTGAGCGCAGTGCCCGCTGAGGCAACCACCACGCTGGGCACCTGGAACACCCAGACCCTGGAGGCATTCGCCGACACCCTCATCCCCGGCCAGCGCCGCTACTCCGGTGACCTCGCAATCGCCGGGGCCGTCACCGGACCAGGAGCGGTGCAGGCCGGCGCCCTGCAAGTTCTCACCTACCCCCAGTTGCCACTGGCCCCGTGGCTGCCGGGTATTGCCGCTCTGCTCGATGCTCGGGCGCTGGCCTGGGCTGCCAGTCAGCTCATGCTCCTCCCACCGACGCGGCCCGCGTTCGTCGGCCTGTCGTTCAGCCACCGCACAGCCCTGGTCACCGGCCTGTTCGACCCCGACGACCCGGACCGGCCAATCTGGCAAGTCATGGCCCTACTGGTCGGCCTGGCCTTCGACACCGCCGCCCATCAGGCCACTACCACCGCACTCGCCAACGGCCACCCCGGTCTGTCCTGGATCGGCTTCCCGGATCCGGACGCGGACGGTTTGTGGCGCTTCCCGCAGCACTCCTACAACCGGCTCCTGGCTGATCTGCATCCGCAAACCACCGCCTCGGGGAGCCCGGCATGAGCGCCCAGACCACCGACGTGCTGGTGATCGGCTCCGGCTTCGGCGGCGCCATCCCCGCCTACTACCTCGCCGCCGGCGGAGCCCGCGTCACCATCCTCGAACGCGGCCCCCGCCTCGCCGCTACCGACTTCTCCCACGACCTGCGATTCGGCACCTACACCCGCATTGTGGACGTGATCAAGGGCGATGGGATCTCGGTAGTGGCTGGAAACTGCGTCGGAGGCAGCAGCGTTGTCTACTTCGCCGCATCCCTGCGCGCCCCATCCTTCATCTTCGAACGCCAGGGAAGCCTCGGACGCCGCATCTGGCCCGCCGCGCTAACCCGGGACGCACTCGATCCCTGGTACGAGCGGGCCGAGCAGGCCCTGCCCACCACCCGCCTAGACTGGACTTCCATCTCCTACGCAGGCGGCGTCCTCGCCGCCGCCTGCCACAGGGCCGGACGCACCTGCAACCCGGTGCCGGTCGCCGTCGACTTGGCCCGCTGCACAGACTGCAACTGGATGCTCTCAGGCTGCCGCTTCGACGCCAAACGCTCCATGCTGCTCAACTACCTGCCCGCCGCCGAAGCCCACGGCGCCACCATCCACCCCCTGCACGAGGCCCAGACCGTCGTCCCGTCTTGGATCGACGATTACCGGTACGCGGTCAGCTACACCGTGCTGGACCCGACCGATTACACCTGCACATTTCAGACCGGCACCATCCACGCCAAGATCGTCGTCCTGGCCGCTGGCGCCGTCGGCACACCCGTCATCCTGCAACGCTCCGCCCTGCCCCTGGGCGGCATCCCATCAGCCGTCGGACGCTACTTCTCCGGCAACGGCGACCGCGTCAGCGTCGCAGCCATGAACGAAACTAAGGTCCGTGACCTGCTAGGGCTGTCCCGCCCGGATGGCACCGCTTACGCCGCTCTGCCGATCGGTAAACCCATTACCACCGCCACCTACGACCACCTGGACCCTAAAGCGCCGGAGTTCACCCGGTTCACCCTGCAGCAGATCTACTTCCCACCCATCACCAACACCCTCGCCCGGGCTACTCTCGCTCCCGGCTGGTTCGGCACAGGCAAACGGCAGCTCCGGAGGTCCTGGCGGTCCTGGCTGACCCTGCTCGCCATGACTGAGGACGACAACGAGGGCACCTTCGGCCCCCCACCCCTCACCGGAGGCTTCACCCGACTCGCTCCCGGCCTCGGTCTGGGCACCATGACCTACACCCCCACCACCCACACTAAAACCGGCTGGAACGCTGCCGATACCGAACTACGCGCCATCCTTCAGAAAGACGGCCTGGCCACAGTCCGGCCTTGGACTGAACAGGTCGGCGGAACGGTCACCGCACACCCGCTGGGGTCCTGCCGGATCGGCGACGACCCTTACACCTCAGCACTCACCGATCAGCACGAACTCCGTGGACAGCCAGGCCTTTTCGTCACCGACGGCGCAGCCGTCCCCACCTCCCTCACCGTCAATCCTTCCCTGACGATCGCCGCACTCGCCGAACGCGCCACCCCAGCGATCATCACCCGCGCCCGGCAGGCCGGCATCCCGGTCAGCCACGGCGCCCCACTGCCCTGAAGCTCACTACCTGGGGCAGGTGTCTGCCTGCCCCAGAGGTCGTGGCTACTCGGCCCCAGGTCTCCAGGACTCGGCTCGGTGAAGCGGGTTTGATCGGCCACCCTGGTCGCCCAAGCGCTGCCCGGGAGTGCAGTCGCTCGAGCGGATAGCCGGCCGTGCGCGCGGTGGTGGTGGTGGTGTCGGCCCTGCCCCTCACGTCCATCGCATCCGGCTTGCGGGCACCGCGGACGTCGAGCTGCACTGCGTGTCGCACGTGGGGACGCCAGGTCTTGCGCATCGCGGCCGCGTAGTCCGCCGGAATGCCGTACAGCGATACCTCCTCCACGTCCGGGACATGGTGCAGCAGAATTCGTGGACCCGATGGTGCGCACCATTCCACCGACTTGAGGCCACCGCACCGTGTGGAGACCACCGTGCCCGGCATCCGCTCCACCGAGTGGAGACCACCCGGTGGAAGTGGACGCCATCGCCCGAGACGATGGGGTCCATCCACCCGGTGTGTACCTACTGCATTTCCCCTTGACGTGGGCCCGTGTCAAGGAGGGATGTGCCGCCACCCAGCCGGTCCACTCCGCCGCACCGACCCACCGGATGCGCACCTCCACGGGTGCGCCGGCTGGGTTGGTGCGCACCGGATGGAACCGCACCGCACCGCACCAGCGCACCGGTGCGCATCGTGCGCGTGGCTACGGACGCCCGGTCATGGACTGCACGGTGTGTGCCCACTTCAGGTGTTCGTTGCGCATGGTCTCCAGGGCGGCGTGGGTGTCTACGTGGGCGGCGGGTCGGGGATGACGTTCTCGACGAAGCGGATGATGCTGCGGGCGATGCCCAGCACGGCCGTTGTGGGGGAGTCGCGCGTCCAGTCCCGTAGGGCGGACAGCAGGATGCATCCGACCTCGTCCAGGGCGAAGGAGTCCGAGGCTCCCCGTCGCCGAGGACCCCCGTGATGGGGAAGACGATGTTCTCAGCGAGGCGCAGCAATACGAAGGCCAGCTCGGGAGTAGCCGACGTGCGTCCGGAGGCGTGGTTCCCGCCGCCCGTCTGCACGGCGAGAAGGTAGTCGAAGGCGCGATCGACCTCTTGCGGGGTGAGCGGGGTGCAAGGCGGGATCAGGATGGCATGGAGGTCTCCTCAACTGGGTGACGTCGCTCGGATCACGATGACTCCCAGCAGCCTCGAACGAGCACCCTGTGGACAGAGGACAGAGAAATCTCCCCTCCGCCGGATGCGGACGAATCAGGACTGCAAGGGCCAAAAAGGGCCCCCTTGTCCAGCTTGGCCGGTCCGACCGCGAGCCCGGCCCTGACCTCTTGTCCAGGTCCGCTACCGACCCGCCCGCCGCCGGGTTTCTCCTTGACCTGGCCACGGTCAGGCCGCGGACAAGTGGTCACCTGCACGCTGCTCCTTCGCCCCGGCCGCCCCGGCCGGGGCAGCGAAGGAGAGCAGACGATGACGAGCACTCACCCGAGAGCCGACGGGCAGCGGCACCGCGCGGGCCGATCGGACGTGAAGGCCGGACCGTGGGGGTGGCAAGCCCGAGGGGGATCCCTGGGTGCCCACTTCGGATGCCCCTCGGGAACCCCCTTTGGTGCCCGGTACCTGGGGGTAGGGGAAAACCCCTTGTCAGCGCGGTGATGAGCGCGAAAACGGCATCGTCACACCCCTCGGAGGCCAGCCCCGGCCAGCCGCGGCCAGCGGCGCCGGTCGGCCGGCGGCCGGTCGCGAGCAACGACGGAGAGGGAGCAGGGCTGATGACGGGGAAGAGGATCACCAACCCGGCGGGGTCGACGAACAGCTACCGCGGCGACGTGCCGCGCGTGCTCGGAGCGCTGAAGGTGGCCACGACGGATCAGATCCAGCGGATCGGCGCTCCGCACCTGACGTTCCGGCACGCCGACAAGCCAACCCCGGCCAAGCAGAAGCAGGCCCGCACCGCCTCGCACACGGCCGCGCTCTCCGACATGCGGGGGCACGGCCTGTCCGAGAACGGCGGCTCCACCGAGACCGGCGACACCCTGCGGAACCTGACCCCCAAGGGCCTCCTGGCCGCCTCCTACGAGCTGAACCGGCCGGCGACGGAGACGGGCTCCACCGCGCGCGGCGCAGGCTCCAGCGGGGCCTCCCACCCGATGGCCGTCAACGAGACCGTGATCGCCATGCTGCGCCCGAAGCCGAACATGGCCAAGCTCACCGACGACCCGCCACACGTCCAGGCCGCCGCCCAGGCCGCCGTCGACTCCCCGGACGGCATCGCCACCATCGCCTCTTACTGGACCGAAGTCCCGCTCCCGGCGACCGGCACGTGGAACGCGCCCGGCAAGGACGGCGCCCAGGCCGACCTCGTCCTCACCGCACCGCAGGACCAGGTGCCGCTGCTGTTCATCGAGGTCGACAACTGCCACGAAACCGCCGAAGAGCTCGCCGCCAAGCTGGAGAAGTACGCCCACTTCTTCAAGCGGAAGATGAAGGACACCGACGGCAAGGAGCGCCCGATATGGCGCACGCACTGGACGGTCCCCGAGGGCCGGTACGGCGATGCGCCGCATCCGCCCATGCTGCTGGTGTTCAACCGCGTCGGCGAGCGCAACCCCAACCGCACCGTCCCGCGCCTGCAAGAGCTGACCCGTCACCTGTGGCAGGGGGAGCGGCAGCGCAGCGGCCACCATCTCTACGACCGGAAGATCCCGATCATCGCAGTCGGGCTGAACCAGCTACGTGAGCACGGCCCGGCCGGCCCGGTCTTTCTCCGCTTCGGACGCATCCACCCGCAGCCGCTCCTGGAAGCGATCGGCAACCCGCGCCGCGAGGCCGCCAACGCCCGCGAGCAAGAGGAGGCCAAGGCCCGCGCGGCGGAATATCAGGCACGGGTACGGCGCGCGGCACAGGAGCACGACGCGAAGAAGGCGGCCGCAGCTGCACGGAAAGCCGCTCAGCGCGAGGCCCGCCGGCCTACCTGCGCCAGCTGTAGAACGCCGTTCACCGACGAACGCTGGGAGGCCGTGGAGAAGACGCACTGTGGAGAGCTCGTCGGCACCCACCGCAGCTGTGCGACGGCTGCAAGCACCAAGCTGTCGCCGCCACCAAGGAGCGCCAGGAGCCGGTGCACAGCGAGGCAGCGGCGGACGACTTCTGGCCCGCCCCCCCCAGCGCCCCGTCTGCACCGAATGGGGTACCGCGTTTACCGACGAACGATGGAAGGCGACCAAGCCCGTCGGCTGGGGTTCCTCCCCGGCCAAGCACCCGTCTCTGTGCGGGGACTGCGACCAGCGGTACGAGTCCGACTCGGACCGGGCCTGGGGTGTGAGTCCCCGACATGGCGAAGACCTCCGGTGTGGTGGAGCTGTCTAGGACGGCACCACACGGAGGCTGGGCCTTGACCCCTGATCCTGGACACACGAGACAGTGGATCCTGAGGATCTGAAGGACGGACATCTCGTGGTCATGAAGAACTGTCCGCCGCAGTTCAGGGCGGACGCGGTCGCGCTGTACCAGTCACGGCCCGGAGCGACGATCAAGCAGATCGCCGCCGATCTGGGAATCAACCCCGAAACCCTGCGCAACTGGATCCGAGCCGCTGGCGCGAGCCGGCCCCGCGGACACCAAGCGCAGGCGCCGGCCCAGCCGGCGGTGCCGTTGGAGGCGGAGAACGCCGCTCTTCGGATGAAGATCCGCGAGCTGGAGGAGGAGCGCGAGATCCTGAGGAAGGCGGCGAAGTATTTCGCCGGGGAGACGCGCTGGTGAACCGCTTCCAGTTCGTCGCCGACTACCAGCGCCGGTACGGCGTCAAGCGGTTAAGCCGGATTCTGGGGATCGCCCGCTCCAGCTTCTACTGCTGGCGCGCGACAGCCTCCGACCGAGCCGCCCGCCAGGCGGCCGACGCCCGGCTCGCCACCCGAATACCGGTCGTGCACCAGCAATCGGACGGAACCTACGGCGTCCCCAGGATCACTGCCGAGCTCCGAGAGGACGGCGAGCCGGTCAACCACAAGCGGGTCGCCCGCATCATGCGGAGCATCGGGCTCGCAGGCCTGCGGCTTCGCCGCAGGCACCGCACCACCGTCCCCGACCAGGCCGCGGCCAACGCCCCCGACCTGCTCGGACGTGACTTCACCGCGACCGAGATGAACACGAAGTACGTCGGCGATATCACCTATCTACCGCTGGACGGTGGGAAGTTCCTCTATCTGGCGGCCGTGATCGACCTCGCCTCACGTCGCCTGGCCGGCTGGGCGATCGCCGGTCACATGCGCACGGAACTCGTCACCGACGCCCTGGCCGCGGCCCGGCGGACCCGCGGCAGCCTGACCGGTGCGATCATGCACACCGATCACGGCTCGCAGTACAAGAGCCGGGCATCCGCCGAAGCCTGCACGTCAGCAGGAGTGATCCAGAGCATGGGCGCGATCGGGTCCAGCGCGGACAACGCGCTGGCGGAGTCTTTCAACACGACCTTCAAACGCGAAACGCTCCAAGACAGGAAGGCACGGTCCAGCGAGCGCGAGGCCCGCCTCGACGCCTTCCGATGGCTCCACCGCTACAACACCCGACGCCGACACTCCCGCCTCGGACAACGCAGCCCGATCGCCTACGAGACGGCAGTCACAACAACATCACCTACACTGGCCCAAGCCGCATAGCCCGTGTCCAGGACTCGGGGTCAAGGCCCGGCCTTCCCGCCGAGTTCCGGTCACCCTGAACCGTTCCGGCTTCTCTGCCGCTCCGTTGTGAGACATCAGTGAAGGATGGGGCTATGCCTAGAAGGATTGACTCAACGCTTCGGAGTCAGGCTGTGCGGCTGGTGACGGAGCATCGTTCGGAGTACTCCTCCGAGCGCGCCGTCCACATCCAGGTCGTCGATTCCCTCGGTGTCTCGAGGGAATCGGTGCGCCGCTGGGTCACCCAGCACGAGATCGACAGCGGTCAGGCCGCGGGCGTCAGCACGGACGAGCGCGAGGAACTCAAGCGGTTGCGGGCAGAGAACAAGCGGCTGCGCGAGGTCAACGAGGTGCTGAGGTCCGCGACGATTTTCTTCGCGGGGGAAGTCGCCCCCCGAAACCGCTGATCGTGGCTTTCGTCGATCAGATGAAGGCCGTCGGTCACGCCGTCGAGTCGATCCCGGCCGTGCTGAACACGGCGGGGGCTGAAGATCACGGCACGAACCTTGTGGGCCTGGTGTGCCCCGGCAGCGGGCGGGAACGAGCCCGCGGGCCCGGACCGTGAGTGACGCCCTGGTCGAGGACGTCGTCCGGTCCCTGGTCTTCACCCCCAACGCGGCCGGGCAGCGTGTGCTGGCTCCGGAAGGGCTCTATGGGCGACGCAAGATGCTGGCCCTGCTCCGCCGGACCTGCTGCCCGGGGCCGGGTTCGGGGCCGTCGACCGGGCCATGCGCTCACCCGGTCTGTCCGGCGTGGTCCGCGGGCGAAGACCGAGGACCACGATTCCCCAACCCGGCTGACACACGGGCTCCGGACCTGCTGGACCGCAACTTCACCGCGCCGGCCCCGGACCAGAAGTGGACAACCGACTTCACCTACGTCCGCACCTACCAGTCCTTCACGTACGTGGCGTTCATCGTGGACTGCTTCTCCCAGAAGATCGTCGGCTGGCAATCCTCCGTCAGAAAGGACGTGGAGCTGGTCGACGTGCCGTTGCGGATGGCACTGTGACGCCGCGGCCACGAGGGAAACCCCGTCCCACGCGGCCAGTTGATACACCCCAGCGATGCCAGGTCCCAATACACCAGTGGGCGCTTCACCGAGCACCTGCACATCGAGGGCATCCGGCCCTCGATCGGGAGGGTCGGGGACGCCTACGACAACGCCCTGATGGAGACGATCAACGGCCTCTACAAGGCCGAGTGCATCCGAACCAAAGGTATTCCACGACGGGCCCTGGAGGACCGTCTCCGACGTCGAGTACGCCACCGCCTCCTGGGCCGAGTGGTACAACAACCGCAGGCTGCACTCCACTCTGGGCATGATCAGCCCCACCGAGTACGCGGCAGCACACTACGCTGACACAGAACCACGAGCCGACTGATCACCGGCCAACAAAACACCGGCAGAAAAGTCGGAACGGTTCAGTGTGGCTGTCGTGAGCGATGACGTGCCTGTTGGGGATTCGAGGGGCGAGGGCATGCGGCCGTGTGACTTCTGTGGTCATCCGGTCGTGATCGACTCGGTCGACGAGCGTGACTGCCCCATGTGCGGTGAGGTTGCTGAGGATCAGGCAGCCGCGGCTGGCCGGGACTCGTAGAAAGTCCCGTCGCGGAGCATCGCGAAGGGGACGTCGGCCCGACGTCTGGCGAGGCAGAGCAGGGCCTGGGTGTGGTGCTTGCCCTGGGCGATCTTCTTGTCTTAGACGTGTCCTATGTGGTGAGGCGTTGTTGTCGGTATGGGGCGGGGTAGGTGGAGTTGGATTGTTCCGGATGGGCTGTGGGAGATCGCGGAGCCGCTGATCCCACCGTCGAAGGTGCGGTCTCAGGGTGGTGGGACACCGGATACGCCTGATGAGACGTTGTTCGCGGTGATCATCTACGTGCTGGTCAGCGGATCTGGTCGAGGGCCGGCGTGTGGGGTCGGCTGCACGAGGAGATCTTGCACCGCCTCGACGACGCCGGCCTCCTCGTCTTGTCCCGCGTGGTCCTGGACTCTGCTCATGCTCGCGCTAAAAGGGGCGAACTCACAGGTCCGAGTCCCGTGGACCGAGGCAAGCCGGGCTCCAAGATGCACGTCCTGTCGGACGCGGCCGGACTGCCCCTCCTCGTCGGCGTCACCGCGGCCAACACCCACGACAGCCTCGCGCTGAAACCCATGATCACGGGCAACCAAACGAGACACGACCCCCACCGCGGCCGCCACTTCAAACCCCGGCGTCTGCACGCCGACAAGGCGACGCCGTCCAGCCTTGCGGATCTGGGCCGGTGACCCGAACCGCTCCAGCAGCGTGAGGACGGCCGGGTGCTGCAGCCGCGGCCCCAGCACCCGCTCCAGCGACGGATGGATCTGCGTGAGCAGGCCGTGTAGCCGGTTGGTGACGCGGGCTTCGTCGGCCAGGTCGTCATCGAAGCCGACGATCATCTCCAGCTCGGCGATTGTCTCGTGCTCGCCGTCGATCGCCCACAGCGTGTGAAGCATCGCCCGGGAGGCGTCCGCGATGCTGAACGCGTCTCTCACATCCGCTTTGGCCTCGCCGGGATACAGATCGGCGATCCGCCGCATCGTCAGCCCTGGTAAGTAGGCGACTGGGCAGCCCATGTCCCTCGCGATCGCCAGCGCCAGGGCGCCGATCGAGGCCGACTGGTCGACAACGACCAGCACCGTCCCGTGCTTGGCCTGGAGCTTCGCGAACAGCTCGCGGAGCTTGGGCTCGGTGTTGGGCAGGCGCTTGTCGAAGGCTTTCTTCCCGGCCGGGGTGACGGCGGTGGCGTGGTGTTCGCCCTTGCCGACGTCCAGGCCGTGAAGACGTCGATGTCGCTAGTGTCGATCACGTGCAGGCCCCTCCATCACGCTTCCGGCCGGCCTTGCCTCGGCACCGAGCTGCCACACCCACGTTACGGAGAAGCTCTTCCGGCTCGGGTGAAGCCGGTGCAGCCCCTTATCAGCGGTCCGTCGATGCCTGCGGGCCGGTGCCCCCCCCCATTACCGTTCTGGTGGCCCCGCAATGGGGCGCCCGGCCTCCGGAGTCGGTATGACTTTCTCCCCCTGTCGAACGCATGGCCTGGGGGGTGGTGTCACCGGCTCCGGAGGCATCGACAGACCGCTGATTAGGGGCATGACCACCGACCTTTCCGCAGGTCGGGAGGCTCTTCGTAATGTGGATGTGGCGATCGGTGCCGTGGGACGGCCGGGCAGGGACGACCGGAGGACGCACGTGATCGACGTCAGCGACATCGGTGTCTTCCTCGGCCTGGACGTCGGCAAGGGCGAACACCACGCCACCGCCGTCACCCCGGCCGGGAAGAAGGCCTTCGACAAGCGGCTGCCCAACAGCGAACCCAAGCTCCGCGAGGTCTTCGGCAAGCTGCAGGCCAAGCACGGAACCGTGCTCGTGGTGGTCGACCAGCCGGCCTCCATCGGGGCCCTGCCCTTGGCGGTCGCCCGGGACATGGGCTGCCCGGTCGCCTACCTGCCCGGACTGACAATGCGGCGGATCGCCGACCTCTACCCAGGCGAGGCCAAGACCGACGCCCGCGACGCCTTCGTCATCGCCGACGCGGCCCGCGTCATGCCGCACACCCTCCGCTCGGTCGATCTCGAAGACGAGACGATCGCCGAGCTGGAGATGATCGTGGGCTTCGACGACGACCTGGCCGGCGAAGCAACAAGGATCAGCAACCGGCTGCGGGGCCTGCTGACACAGATCCACCCGTCGCTGGAACGGGTGCTGGGCCCGCGAGTGCAGCACCCGGCGGTACTCAGGCTTCTCGACCAGTTCGGCTCCCCTGCCCAGATTCGCAAGGCCGGACGCCGACGGCTCGTGACGCTGATACGCCCGAAAGCACCGCGGATGGCCGAGCGACTGGTCGAGGACATCTTCACCGCCCTGGACGAACAGACCGTCGTCGTTCCTGGCACGGACGCGGCCGCGCTGATCGTCCCCAGCCTCGCCAACTCGCTGCAGACAGTGCTTGACCAGCGGAAACTCCTCGCCGCCCGGATCGAGGAACTGCTGGAGGCACACCCTCTTTCCAAGGTCCTGACGTCCATGCCGGGGATCGGCGTCAGGACCGGAGCACGGATCCTCATCGACGTCGGCGACGGCACTTCGTTCCCGTCCGCCGCCCACCTCGCCGCCTACGCCGGCCTCGCCCCGGCGACCCGCAGCTCGGGCTCCTCGATCCGAGGCGAACAACCCTCCCGCCGCGGAAACAAGCAGCTCAAACGGGCCTTCTTCCTGTCCGCGTTCGCGGCTCTGGCCGACCCGACGTCCCGGGCCTACTACGACAAGAAGATCAGCCAGGGCAAGCACCACACCCAAGCCCTCCTCTGCCTCGCCAGACGCCGAACCGACGTGCTCTTCGCGATGCTCCGCGACGGCACCTTCTACGAACCCCAACCCGCCCCCACGGGTTGACGAAACCCATAGGGGCCCCCCCGGATCAGCAACCGAAACAAAGGGGGAATCGCAATGATGAAGTCAAGCCGCCTGCGTGACGGGTGGGGCGGAGGTGAACAGCCTTCCGTCACGGAGCATCG
This sequence comes from Streptomyces sp. WAC03905, assembly GCF_057371075.1. Taxonomy (NCBI): domain Bacteria; kingdom Bacillati; phylum Actinomycetota; class Actinomycetes; order Kitasatosporales; family Streptomycetaceae; genus Streptomyces; species Streptomyces sp. WAC03905. Next base: position 80,902 of record NZ_JBXYDZ010000002.1, on the reverse strand, counting down.
CCCACAGGACATCGACCCGGCGCCGGGTGAGGGACAGCAGAGCCTGGGTGTGCAGCAATCCTTCGGCCCGTTTTCTGAGGTAGTAGTCCCTGGAGAGGCCGGGCCGCATCATCGAGGCCTGGGCGGACATGTAGAACAGCCAGCGCAGACGCCGGTTGTAGTGCCTGGGGCGGTGGTAGTTGCCGGTGCGGCGCCCGGAGTCCCGGGCGACCGGCGCCAGGCCGGCATGGGATGCCAGGCGTCCGGCGTCTTTGTAGCCGGACAGGTCACCGACGATGGCGACGAACTCGGCCCCGAGGATCGGGCCATGCCGGGCATGGACTCGATGATCTCGGCCCGCTCGTCCGAACGGAAGGTCTCACGGATCTCCCGTCGTTGTCTTTGATCCTCTCGTCCAGGGCCACCAGCTGGTGGGCGAGGTCGCAGACAAGCCTAGCGGCCTGCTTCTCAGCGGGCAGCGCGATCTGCTGGGACTGCCGCGGCCTCGACGGCCTTGGCCACAGTGATGTTGGCTCCACGGAGAGGAGGTCCACGACGACGAGAACCAAGCTGTGGCGGGCGGCGAAGGTGTGGGCCTGCTTGGTGAACTTGCAGGAGGCGGCGAAGAGCGAGACGTCCGCTTTGTGTTTGCTACGCGCGCAGTATTCGCTGGGCGCGGTGACGTCGAGCTTCTGAAGGTCAGGGCTGCCGACGGTACGGTGCTTCGCCGTCTGCCCCTTTTCGGAAGCCCCTGTCTCTGCTTCTACCGCTCCCCCGCACGGACGGCCCCTGCTCTGGCTCCGGCCTCTGCAGGGACGCCCCCTGCTCTGGGCGTTCAGAGCACGCGCAGGTCTGCCGCCACCGCTGCCAGAATCGCGGCAAGCTGAAGACGGCCCTCCTTGGGGAGAAGCCGAGCGAAGTCAGCGACCAGTGCCTCCTTGCTACCGCTGCGCTCGATGTAGCGGTGCAGGAAACGAGTTCGCTGCTCGTCATCCAATACGCCAATGACGAGGTCCATGACCGCGTTGCCGTCATGCCACGGCAGTGAAGGAAGCTGTGTGGGAAGGCCGTGCTCGGCGATAACCGCGCCATCGGTCGGATGGGCCTTCGCACTGCCCTCGTCGGACTGAGGGGTGACGGCGTCATCCTTGGGCTTCAGCTCTCCACTGGCGGCATGCGGGGTGCTAACGGCGTTAGCACCCCGCTCGGTCCGCTTGCGGCGTTTCGCATCAGCCCGCTTCGCGAGTGCTTCTTGTGCTGCACTTTGCTGCTGCTGTGCGGGCAGCTGGCCGATGCTGCGTGCGATCTCAACCGGAAGGCTTCGATCTTCGACCGCGTCCTGGAGCTCCTGGGTGAGCTTGAGGAGGGCGATGCGCTGGGTGACCCAGGGGCTGGATTTACCCAGCGCGCGGGCGACAGCGCGTTGGGATCCATGGACGTGGACTAGGCGCTGGAGGGCCTTCGCCTCCTCCAGAGGGTCGAGGCTCTCGTGCTGGACGGCCGCTGTGAGAGCTGTCTCAAGAAGGGTGTCAGCGTCCTGGGCGAGTGAGTCGTCAACGTGGATGGGGACGTCGTCCAGGCCAGCCAGAGTGGATGCGGCAAGTCGACGGTTGCCATCGACAACCACATACGCGGCTTGGCCGATCCGGTCATCGTGGCCGGGGTGAGCTGCGAGGAACGCCTGCCGGCTAACGACAGCGAGGGGCTGGATGACGCCCCGGGAGGTGAGGCTGTCGGCGAGGTCCTCGACCGACTTGAGTTCCTCGCGGGGGTTGTAGGGGTTGTGGGCCAGGGCGTCCAGCCGAACGCGGAGTGTCCCGGCCGGGGCGCTGGTCGGGTCCGGGGCGGGGCCGTCCTGCCCGGCGAAGCGTGCGAAGGATGCCGCACGGCTGCTCATCGGCTGTGCCACGGCGTTGAACGTGGGGGAGTCGCCCAGCATGTCCGCCTTGCTCATGCCGTTTCCACTCCTCGCGCGACCTGTCGCATCCGGTGGGCCTGCTCGCAGTCAGGTGCGTAGTCCAGCAGCGGGCGCTGCTTTCGGACGGCCTCGCGCTGCTCCTTGACGTCGGGGACCACGGCCAGGACCGGGGGAGAGCCGAGCGACTTCCACTTCTCGAGGGACGAGGTTGCGATGTAGCCGCGTCGGCTGTCGAACTTGTTGACGACGAGTCCAAGCTGCTCGATGGCGAGGTCGTAGTCCCTGGAAAGGGAGTCGATCTGCTGGATCAGCATCCCGTAAGCCTGGGCCGAGGTGTCCTCTGCTTCTACGGGAATCACAAGACCGGAAGAGCCTGGCTTCTCGTCGTCGCGCTGGCGGCCGTAGTTGAGGGCGGCGTCCATAGCGAGTCCGAGGCTGGGCGGTGAGTCCACGACGATGACGTCGAAGTGCTCCTCGAGCGGGGCGAGTGCCCGTTCGAGGGTGGCCTCACGTGGGCCACGGAACATGGTGAGCCCTGAGTCGAGAAGAAACGCGTCGAAGGCTGCGGGCAGGATCCGCAGGCGTCCGCCGAATCGCTCACCGCTTATGACCACAGTGAGGTCGAGTAGCCTCTGCTTGGCTTGCTCACGGTGGAGCATGTGCGTGATGAGACTTTCCTCGCCCGCTGGAATGGCGGTAAGGCCGAGCTGGTGGGTGAGGTGTCCCTGAGGGTCGTAGTCAACCAGAAGGACTCTCAGGCCACCGACTGCGGCATCGGCTGCCGCACTGACAGCGGAAAGATCTTCGGCGAAGGCTTGGGCGAGGCCCGCGGATACGGCGGTCTTGCCGACGCCGCCCTTCTGGTTGCAGACGACGATTCTGCGGGTCGTCACTTGTACGCCGGCGGGGTTGTCGGCGAGCCAGAGAACCACGGACTGTGCCAGCCCCTGGATGTAGGAGACGCCGCGTTCGCGGCAGTCGGCTTTGAAGTCCTCGTACAGGCCCTCGGGGAGGTAGGTGCCGAACGAGTCCGCTCCGGCGGTGTTGACAGTGGGGAGGTCGTCACTGCAGTTCCGCCACGCCTGGATGCCGTTTGCGACGGCATCTTGCATGTCGATCTGGAGCTGCGCTGCACGAACCTTGAGTGCTTGCTGGAGGTGGGCGGGCAGCTTGGAGACGAGCTTCTCCCGCTCACCTCCCGAGTTGAGAGATGACATGGACGGCAGCATACTGCCGCCAGGCGAGGTGATGGTGATCCATAGGAGCGTTTTGCCGAAATCTGGCGGTAGTTGCTCCGCAAGCGCTAACGCCGTTACTGAGTTTGAAGGCGTGATGTCGGGGCCGGATGCTCCTGCTGTGGGGAAATTCGGTAGGTCGCCTGTCATGGCTGAGCTTGGACCCGCTGTCTGGCCGCCCGTCCCGTTGCGGACCGAGCGGCTCGTGTTGCGCGAGCCCGAGGCTCGGGACCGTGCGGCGTACGTTGACCTGTTCACCTTGTCAGAGGTGCGGACGTACCTCGGTGGCCCCCGACCACGTGCTGAGCTTGATAGTGCAGTACCTGAAGTGCCCGGGCGACGTCCTGCGTGGTCGATCACGACGGGGCGATGATCGGCATCGTCACGCTTGACCGGCGGGACGCGGAGCGTTCGGGACACGTCCGTCCCGATGCCAGGGAGGCCGAGCTCAGCTACATGCTCCTGCCGGAGGCGTGGGGACGTGAGTACGCTTTTGAGGCATGCGCCGCGGCTCTCGGCTGGTTCGCCGACGCCGTTCCCGGCGAGCCGGTGATGCTCTGCACCCAGGAGGCCAACGACCGCTCTGTACGTGTCGCGGAGAAAATGGGGTTCAGCGAGATGGAGCGGTTCGAGGAGTTCGGCGCCGAGCAGTGGTTGGGCGTGTGGTCCTCGGTCCCGCGGTCTGGTTGAGCACGTACTCAGCCCACGAGCGTGGCTCCACCTCCGGTTTCTTGAGCGCGGCTTCACAGGAGGGCATGCTGCGGCGACTCACAGCATGGCCCGTCTGAGCTGAACGTGAGGATGAGGCCGATAGCGGTGAGGCATCCGTCGATGATGCCGCTGCGGTATTGAATTTGGCGGAGGCCGTGTCGGAGCCGGCGTATGAGGCGGTCGGGGTCGGTGAAGGCCGTGTTGGCCTGGATGGTTCGGCGCAGAACCGACCAGATTCCTTCGACCAGGTTGAGGTCGGGGGCGTAGGGCGGCGGGTGATAGGCGGTGATCCAGTCCTGAGCGTCGATGAAGGCCCGCATTCGGTGGTCCTCGTGGACGTTCAAGTTGTCCCAGACGAGGACGATCGGTCCGTCGAACTGCTGGTGGGCGGCGATGAGGAGGTCGCGGTACTCGGTCCAGGCGAAGCTCTTGCGGCCGCCGCTCTTATGATCGGTATGTCGTTTGGGTCGATAGATCAGGCGGAGGCGTTCGCCGGGTTTGTAGCAGCACAGGGCTGCGATGGAAAACGGGCGTTGGGAACGGCCGCTGACCCGGATGGCCGGGGTCGTTCCGCGCTTGCCCCACATGCGAGAGGTCGGCGGCATCATCGAGAATCCTGCCTAGTCCTAGAAGACGAGCCGGGCCCCGAGCGCCGCCGCGGTGGTTCCAGGCACGGCCACAGCTCCTTCACCCAACTGGCCACCGCCACCTCGTCCCGCTCGACGGCACGACGGGCCGGAACCTGATGGCTCCAGCCGTGCCTCCGCAGCATCAGGGAGATCCCCGACAACGTCATGCTCTTGTGGAACCGCCGGCCGATCAGCGTCTTGATCCTGGCCAGCGTCCATCGCTGATCCGGCCGGCCGTGAGCGACCGGACCCTCGGCCATCTCCTCCTCGAGCACGACAAACAGCACATCGCTCAGTTTCGGACGGGACGCCAGGCCACGAGAGCGAACCGCGTCCTGCCCGGCCTCCCGCCAAGCCTGAGGCCACCGCTGGACTGAACGGACGCTGACCCTTAACTCCTTCGCGATATCGGTACTGCCCCGCCCATCGGCGAACATCCCGACCGCCTCCATCCGGACCCGCTCACGGAATGCTTGCCTCTCCGCGTTCAGACCCCCACCCTGCGGATACCTCATACACCGGGCATACCGCGACGATCACCGCTCGTCAGCCCCTACGACAACCCGCCTTTAAGGTCAGTAGCACTTGAGGCGGTGCTAACGGCGTTAGCACCGCCTTCCTCCCAGTGAGTATCAGGCTCGAGGTGCCCGAGGTCTCGAGATACGTGAGGGCCTGCACCCCCGCGTACCGAGCGGCAGTACAGGCCCTTGTGCCAGCAGGTCAAGCGACCTCACACGCGGCTCCGGCCCGCAGAATCTGGGTAACAAGCAAGACGGTGAGGACTTCCCGTGACGAGGTAGTGCGTGGCCGCCACAAGAGTCTCGCGCACCGGTAGCTCGTGGTGACGGGCGCTGGCTGAACTTGTGGTCCGGGCCCAGACGGAGGGCTTGCAGTTGACGGGTGAGGGCGGGCTGCTCCGGCAGCTGACGAAGCGGCTGCTGGAGTCCGCTCTCGAGGGTGAGATGACCGGTAACCTCGGGTATGACCGGCAGGATCCGGCGGGGAAGAACGGCCAGAACTCCCGTACCGGCAAGCGGGTCAAGACCGTCATCACCGATGCCGGCCTGGTGACCGTCCAGGTTCCCCGGGACCGTGACGGCGCCTTCGAGCCGCAGATCGTGAAGAAGTACCAGCGCCGGCTGACCGGCGTCGACGAAATGGTCCTCTCGTTGTCGGCGAAGGGGCCTGGCCCGCGGTGAGATCTCCTCGCACCTGGCCGAGGTCTACGGCGCCGACGTGTCGAAGCAGACCGTCTCCACGATCACCGATTCGGTGATGGAGGGCATGGCCGAATGGCAGGCCCGCCCGCTCGACCGCGTCTACCCGGCCGTCTTCATCGACTGCATCAACGTGAAGATCCGCGAGGGCCAGGTCGACCAGCCGCCCGATCTACATGGCCCTCGCGGTCACGGCCGAGGGCAACCGCGACATCCTCGGGCTCTGGGCCGGCAGCGAAGGAGGCGAAGGCGCCAAGCACAGGCTCCGTGTCCTGAACCGAGCTGAAGAACCGCGGCCCCGAGGACATCCTGATGCTGGTTTGCGACGGCTTGAAGGGCCTGCCCGACACGGTCTGGGGAGGTCTGGCCCAAGACCGTCGTGCAGACATGTGTCGTTCACCCGCTGCGGGCTTCGTTCCGCTACGCCGCCCGCCAGGACTGGGACAAGATCGCCAAACCACTCAAGCCCGTCTACACCGCTCCGACCGAAGATGCCGCGACCAGCCGGTTCCCTGCGGCACCTCCCGGACTACAGGTCGGCCATGCTGCCCGGACTGCCAGCGTCACTCCGCTGCATGCTCAGCCTGCGGCGGCGTCGCGGCGGTCGTCTCCGGCACCCTCGACCAACCCCTTAGCCTGGGCTGCACCGCGCCTGAGGCCTGGCACACCTGCCCCACCTGCACCGATCCCGATTACTCGCACCCTGGCCAGTGCGCTCGTTGTCTCACCAATCGGCGCCTCACCGAGCTCCTGGGCCATCCGTCCGGCACCCTCCACCCCGGTCTCGAAGCCCTGCGGAACAACATCGCCACCACCGAGCACCCACTCACCTCCAATCGGCGGCTGAACAAGCCGTCCGTGTCTCCGGTCCTGGCCGACCTCGCGGCCGGCAGACGAGCCCTGACCCACGAGGCCCTCGACGAGCTGCCCGACAGCCCGCCCCTCGCCAACCTCCGCCAGGTGCTCGTCGGCGTCGGTGCCCTGCCCGAGCGAGGCGAGTACATGGTCCGCCTCGAACGCTTCCTCGCCAGCCTTCTCGCATCACAGCAAGATCCCGAACAGCGCAAAGTCCTGCACCAGTACGCGATATGGCATCTGGTCCGTCGACTACGCCGACGCAGCAACGGCCGCCCCCTAACCCCGCAGCAGTTCGCATCGCGCGCCAACGCGCCCAACGCGGCCGTCGCCTTCCTTACCTGGCTCACAGCCCACGACCTCACCCTGGAGACCTGTCGGCAGGCCGCCGACCTCGACCAGTGGCTCACCAACGACTCCGCGAACTACCGCCACACAGGCGGGCACTTCGTCCGCTGGGCTCGCACCAACAAGCTCACCACCTTCCACGTCCCCACCGTCCGCTGGAACGGCCCCACCCAGCCACTCGACGACAAGCACCGGTAAAACGTCGCACGCCGGCTCCTGCACGACGACACCCTCAAGCCCGAAGACCGCCTCGCCGAACCGCTTCTCCTCCTCTACGTACAAGGGCCATCGGCGATCCACCGACTGACCATCGAGGACGTCGAGGTCGACGCTCAAGAGGTACGTCTCCACCTCGGTAGTGCCCCCGTTCAGCTCCCCGAGCCCGTCGCCCAGCTGGCCCGCACTGTCGCCGCGAACCGCAAGGGGCACGCGACCATCGGTGCCCTGGCTCCGTCTCCATGGCTCTTCCCCGGCGGCCAGCCCGGACGCCCGATCAGCACCACACAGCTGACCCAGCGCCTGAACCAGCTCGGGATCCGGCCCAGCCAGGCGCGCAGCACCGCTCTCTTCCAGCTCGCCACCGAGACCCCCGCCGCGATCCTCGCCCGCACCCTCGGTATCCATGCCGACGTCGCCGTCGCTTGGTAGCGTCTTTCCGCCGGCGACTGGAGCACCTACGCCAACGAAGTCAGCCGCCGCACCACAACGGAGAAATCATGAAACTGCCCGTCGTCATACACCGGGCCCGATTGGGAGTCGATGAGTTCAGGGTCCACCGACCTGCCAAGCCGTTGACCCGTGCCGTGCTCACTGACCACGACCGGCACCTAGGTGTGTTGTCCCGGGACGTTGGTGACACGCGTGCTGGGTTCTTGAAATGGGTGAGGGCCTCCGGGTTCGGTGTGGATTGCGACATCTGCACCGGAGACAGGAGGCCCTCGTGGTCCACCGTAATGCCCCGCTGACCGAGACCGGACGACTGCGTCTGGCGCGTTGTGTCGTGGACGACGGCTGGCCCCTGCGGCGGGCCGCGGAACGCTTCCAGGTCAGCCACACCACCGCGGCCCGCTGGGCCGGCCGCTACCGGCAGCTCGGCATCGCCGGAATGAGTGACCGCTCCAGCCGCCCCCACCACCAGCCCCGAAGGACCTCTGCCGAGATCGAGACGGAAGTGCTCCGCCTCCGCCGGGAACACCGCATCGGCCCGCTGCGGCTGGCCATCCGCTGCCGCATCGCGGCCTCCACCGCCCACCGCATCCTCACCCGGCACGGCCAGCCGCCGCCCTGGCCACCCTGGACCGGGCCACCGGCGAGCCCGTCCGCCGCTACGAACGCGCCCGCCCCGGCGAACTGATCCACATCGACGTCAAGAAACTCGGCCGGATCCCCGACGGCGGCGGTCACAAAGCTCTCGGTCGGGCCGCCGGCAGCCCGAACAAGGACCGCCGCAACGGCGCCGGATACGCCTACCTCCACACCGCGCTCGACGACCACAGCCGGATCGCCTACACCGAGGACCTGCCTGACGAGACCGCCCCGACCTGCGCCGGCTTCCTGGCCCGGGCCACCGCCCATTTCGCGTCCCTGGGCATCCGCGTCGAGCGGGTCCTGACCGACAACGCCTGGGCCTACAGCCGGAACACCTGGCGCGACACCTGCCGTGACCTGGGCATCCAGCCCCGCTGGACCAGGCCCTGGCGGCCACAGACCAACTGCGAGGATCTGACGGCGTTCTTCCGGTTGGTCTGACCCACAGACCAACCGGCCATTCGTGCCTTGTTGCCGATGTGTCGCCCGGCCGGGAGAACGTGTGCGGCTGCACCGGCGGACCGCCGGATGTGACCTGATAAGAGCCTGGCTCACGCGCCTCATCGCAGTTGTGTCCCCTGTGCTCCATCGGTGCGGCTCCATCCACATGGACCGCCAGGAGGACAGGTGCCCAGCAGCTCCACCACGAGCGTGACCCTCGGAGTCGACACCCACGCAGACATCCATGTCGCGGCCGCCCTCGACCAGCTCGGCCGGCGACTGGGCACGCTCACCGTTCCCTCGACACCACAGGGCTACGCCTCCCTCGAGTCCTGGGCGGCAAGCATGGGCACCATCGAACAGATCGGTCTGGAGGGCACCGGTTGTTACGGCGCCGGCCTGTCCAGGTGGATGCGGCAGCGGGGTCATCGAGTCTTCGAGGTCAACCGACCTGACCGCCAGACACGACGGCGCCGCGGGAAGTCTGACGCAGTCGACGCCGAGGCCGCGGCACGAGCGGTGCAGGCCGGCGTCGCTACGGCCATACCGAAGACCGGCGATGGTGCCGTCGAGATGATCCGCACCCTCAGGGTCGCCCGCCGCAGCGCGATGAAGGCCCGCACCCAAGCCGTCAACCAGCTCAGATCCCTGATCGTGACGGCTCCCGACACTCTTCGCGAGCGCATCCGCGGCCTCCACCGGTCGGAGCTGATCCGCACCGTCACTCGCTGGCGGACGGGAGCTGAACCGGACACGCTGACCGCAGTCACCAAGCTGGCGATGAGGTCCATCGCCCTCCGGTATCAACAGCTCAGTGACGAGATCGCAGGACTAGACCGTCACCTGCACAGGCTCGTTAGCCAGGCAGCAGCCGAGCTCATGGCCGTCAAGGGGCTTGGCGCCGAGACGGTCGCAGCCCTGCTCATCGCCGTCGGCGACAACCCCGAACGGCTCCGGTCCGAGTCGGCCTTCGCCCACCTCTGCGGCGTCGCCCCCATCCCCGCTTCTTCAGGCAAGACCAGCCGCCACCGCCTCAACCGCGGCGGCGACCGCCAGGCCAACCACGCCCTCTACATGATCACGGTCACCCGCATGGCCTGGGAACCACGCACACGCGCCTACGTCGCCCGCAGGACAGCCGAAGGCAAGACGAAGACCGAGATCATCCGCTGTCTGAAACGGCACATCGCACGCGAGATCTACCGGCTGCCCGTCCCCCGCATCCCAGCCCAGCCGCCGTCCCAACAGGACCTGGCAACCGCAGCCTGACCGTCCTTGACAGCTATTAAGAGCATCGGCAAGGTCGAACGCTTCCACCGCACCCTGCCCGACGAATGGGCTTACCTACGGCCCTACACCTCCAACGACGAGCGAACCAGGGCCCTGGCAGACTTCCTCCACACCTACAACCACCACCGCAGCCACACCGCACTCGGCGGACATCCACCCATCAGCCGAATCAACAACGCTGCGGGTCAATACACCTAGGGTCTGTATTGGGTCGTGATCGGTTTGTCGGATCTGCCCTCGCTGCGGGGGTGGATCCGGTAGTCCGGTGCGTGTGACGCGTGCGCAACTGACGGACGATGAGTGGGGATTCATCGAGCCGTATCTGCCGATTGGTGAGTACGGCCCGTATCCCGAGCGGCTGCGGGAGCAGTTCGAGGGCGTGATCTGGAAGTTTCGTTCGGGAGCGCAGTGGCGGGAGATGGCGGAGCGGTTCGGTGCCTGGTCCACGGTGCACAACAGGTTCAGGCAGTGGCGGGACGGCGGGGTCTTTGAGGGACTGCTGGAAGGCGTGATCGCCGAGGCGGCTGGGCGGGGCAGGGCTGACATGTCGCTGGTCAGCGTGGACTCCACGACGGTCCGCGCCCATCACGACGCGGCCGGGATGCGCTTAGAGAAGGAGGTTCTGGACGCTCTGGAGAAGGCCGCCCTCGAGGCGGAGGCGGCCCGGCAAAAAAAGGGGCGACACGGCGGAACAAGACGGACACGGCAACGCCGGGGATCCCGGCCGGGCCGAGCGACGGCGCGTCCGGCGACGGCGCAAGCTCCGTCTGAAAGCAGCTCTGCTCGGGCGATCGCGAGGCGGGCAGACCAGCAAAATCCACCTGGCTGCCGACCGCCGCTGCCGGCCTCTGGCCCTGACCTGACCGCGGGGCAGGCCGCGGACAGCCCCCAGTTCATCCCCGTGCTCAAGAAGGTGCGGGTCCGCGGGCCCGCCGGACGTCCGCGCACCCGGCCCGGCGCGGTCGCCGGGGACAAGGCCTACTCGTCCCGCGACAACCGCTCCTACCTGCGCAAACGCGGGATCAAGGCAGTCATCCCGGAGAAGAAGGACCAGGCCGCCAACCGGAAGAACAAAGGCCGCAGGGGCGGCCGGCCAGTCACCCACGACACCGACCTCTACAAGGAACGCAACACCGTCGAGCGCCTGATCAACAAGCTGAAGGCCTGGCGAGGCATCGCCACACGCTACGACAAGAACCCCGCAGCTACCTCGCAGGCCTCCACCTCCGTGCCGCCATGATCTGGATCAAAGACCTCACCCGGACCGACCTTTGATCACGACCCAATACGCGCCCTAGGGCCGGTAGCTCCTCAGCCCTAGCGGGCTTGCGGTGCCCCGCTGGGTAGGTCAGGAGGATTGGCGACTGCAGGCTGTACTCGTTGTAGGAAAGGAACCTTGGCTGAGGTCGGGGGTGGTGCAGGTGGCCCCTGACCGTAGTCCGGCGTCGGACCCTAGTCCTGGGCTCGCTTTCGGTGGTGCAGCTATCAGTCGGTGGAGCAAGCTGCTGTCCGTCCTCCCGGAATCGGGGCACCGGGCCCGCAGCCAGGATCCTGTGCAGACGCCCACGGGATGTAGTGCCCCCCTTGAGCGGAGAGTGAGCCAACCCATGCTGCCCTGTGGAGCACTGCGGAATGTCCTTGACCCTAGGAGCGGATAACTGAAGAGGAGTGACGATGCCTCAAATTGCTCTTGAAGAAGAGTATCCAGGATCCATAGGGCTCTGACCTGCAACAACGCGACTGGCAGCGTGTCGTGGGGGGCACGTTTTGCCTGGTGAAGTGTGTACCCGGCGAGCACATTTGGGCGGAAAATCAAGCAGCGGTTTACTCTCTGGTGCCGCCGCGAGGTCTCGCATCGTCGCAGGTGGGCGCGTTGCCGTTGGCGGACGGCGAGCCTCTACTGTCCGGCTGCTGAGGACTGGCGTGTGCTGCCGTCTCGACACGTAGAATCAACGAGGCATGGACTTCCGGTACGAGGTGGCACGGAAAGTTCACAAGGCGTGGACTTTTCAGGGCGCTGAGGGCCTGCTTGCGCATCGAAGACCCACGCGGCGCGTCGATGCATCAAAAGACAACTGGGCGTTGATTTTTAGATAGGCTCGTCCTGCCTGAGTACCAAGGAGGACGTGTGACATCTGATCCGCCCGCCCGTCGTCGAACGCGTGGGCCCCGCTCTGTCCCTACACCTGCCGTGGCAGGAAACGAGGCTGAGTTCGGAGACATCCTGGCCGTACTCGGCCAGCAGCTCGGAGAGGAGGTGGCCCGGGCCGCCGATCCTGGTGGCCGACGCCGACTGAAGGGTGTCCACTTCGAGTACGCAGCAGATCCCCGGTCCGTTCACGACATGGCGGGCGGGGCCGGCTACAGCCTGGCGAGCAATTGGTTCACACAGCTGCTCGCGCAGCTCGCCGTCGCCAACAGCATCACCAAGTCCCAGCTGTGCGTCTTTCTGTTCGTAGCCGGCGGACAGGTACCTGGCACGGGGATTGCGCAGTACACACAGCAAGAGATCACTGATGGACTGAACAAGGTTGCCGCCCAGAAGGGCGGCAAGATGATCACGCGTTCTACCGTGAACCGTGCTGTGCAGGCCCTCTGCGGTTATAACTGGGTGGAGAAGGCTGGCAACGGCCGGATCCAGATCAACGTACGCCTCTGGTTTCACGGGAACAGCACCGCGCAGCACGACGTCCTCGCTGAGATCGCCGAGCGGCATGAGCGGAGTCCTGAGGCTTTCCCCTACGCGGTGGGGCCTGAGGATGCTCATCAGGATGAGTTCGACCTCGACTTCGGCGTGGACGCGAGGATCCGTGGAAGGAAACGAACCGGGTGATAGCGCTGCCAGGCCTCATCCAGGGCGACCGATCACAAGGAAGGCCCTTTCATGGCTAACGTCCTGTCTCCGATCGTCGCGGAGCGCATCTGGGCTCTGCCTCTGTCCGGATCCGCCGTTAAGTTTCTCCAGTACCTTCTCTACCGGTGCGAGTTCGGAGGAGCGCTGCCAGTGCGGCAGAGGGACATGGCTACGGAGTACGGCGTGACTCCGCAGGCTGTCAGCGGTCTGATGGCGCCCTTGTGCGCTCTCAACATCGTTCTGCGTCCGCGTAGTGAGGAGCGGAACGGCAACTCCTACCGCCTTCACCCGCTCGCAGCGAAGTACGAGACCCCTGAGGCCATGGAGGCCGCCTTCCGAGACGCGCTCGTTCGCATTCAGGCCGGGGACCTGCCGAACCTGAAGCTGCCTACATACCGCCAGGCGCCGCCTGCCCCTACTGGCAGGCCGAAGCTGCAGGTCGCCTGACCTGTGCGAGAACGAGAAAGAGGGCCCCTCCACAGTGGTGGAGGGGCCCTCTTCGCCTGAGTAACAACGGTGCTAGCAGCATATCCGCTGCCCGCCGGTTCGGGCAGCGGGACTACGCCGGAGCTGGTACCTCACCCGAGAGTGGATGAAAAGTTTGTGTAGGGCCGGGGCCGTCCTGCTCAGGCGAAGATGACCATGGTCCTCGTGATCTCTTCACCCCTCCAGGTACTGGTGCACTGCGAAGAGATGGCTGTCATACGTCGGTAGTGATGCTCTCCTTGCCTGGGGAAAATGATCAGAGCCCCGCAACCTCCCTGAACTCCGTCCATAGGTATTGATCACGTCCGCCCATCCCACAACACTGCAGTGATCGGACTGCCGTCGAGGAGGCCTTTTGACCAACGAGGCTGCAGAACGACCGCTCCGCCGGCGCGAGGTGAAGCTCAGCGGCGTCTGCCCCCGTTACCGTCCTCGTGGCTCCGCGATGGGGCCTCCGGCCTTCGGGTCCGGTATGGCTGTTTCCTAAGAATGTTGGGCGGTCCGGGAGGACCGGGTGTGGCTGATGACTGTGTGTCGTTGATGGCTCGAGGGGAATGGCCGCCCGGTCCTTCTGGACGCTCCGACCACTGATTGAGAACTGCGGTCATCGCTGGTTAGGGACCTGTCGGCGGAGTGTTCTTCGGACCACGAATGTGCTGGTCACGGCGGAACGGAGCTTTGAGGGTGAGCGCGCGGCAGGCACGGATATGGGTCGGCATCGACGCCGGCAGGGGCACCAATGGGCGGTCGCCATCGACGCCGACGGCGAGACGGTGTTCTCGACGAAGGTGATCAACGACGAGGCCCAGATCCTCACGCTGATCGAGACCGCCAGAGAACAGGCTGATGAGGTGCGGTGGGCGGTGGACATCTCGGGCCGAGCCTCGACCCTGCTGCTGGCGCTGCTCATTGCGCATGATCAGCGGGTGGTCTACGTACCGGGCACGCACGGTCAACCGGATGTCCGGCGTCTACCGGGGCGAGGGCAACACCGATGCACGCGACGCCCGGGTCATCGCCGATCAGGCCCGCATGCGCCCCAAAGACTTCGCCCAGCTGGACATTCCGCAGGAGACCGTCTCCACGCTCCGGCTCCTGACGCACTACCGGGCCGATCTCATCGCCGACCGCGTGCGGCTGATCAACCGTCTCCGTGACCTGCTCGTCGGCATCTGCCCGTCCCTGGAACGGGCCTTCGACTACTCTGCGGCCAAGGGCCCTGTAATCATGCTGACCGAGTACCAGACCCCGGCTGCCCTGCGCCGGATCGGTGTGAAGCGGCTGACGATGTGGCTCGAACGCCGAAAGGTCGGCTTCTGGAACAGCGGCACCGGCCTTACCCGACGGCGGGCAACGCTGTTCGACCTGGACATCAATCGGTCCGGCACAAATCGGAAGCTGTCCCCCGACAGCCAAGCTCCTGCCGCTTAGTACTCCAGCAGCGTTTTGCTATCTGGCCTGGTCAGGGGTGTCGTGGGGAGTGTAGTGGGAGGGTGGGGTGCCGGTGGTGGTCTTGGCCGGGTGCTCCACCAACGAGTGGATGAGAGGTATGGGCCGGGCTGAGTCGTGGACAGCTTGTCTTCGTGATCGACGACCACGCGGACGCGGCCTGGGAACGACAACTCGAGGACCTGTTCCTTCGGATCGGCCACCGTTTCGGCCGCGCCGACCTGCGGCGCCGCGGACGGGACTACATACGAGGCCTGCTCGCCCCCGTCGGCCGCAAGAACGGCTGGCAACTGGCCGAATTCGCTGGCCATCGCACGCCCGACGGCCTGCAACGGCTCCTGAACAGGGCGAACTGGGACGCTGACGACGTCCGTGACGACCTCCAGTCCTACGTCGCTGAGCATCTCGGCGAGGAAGCAGGGGTGCTCGTCGTCGACGACACCGGTTTCATCAAGAAGGGCAGCACCTCCGCCGGGGTCCAGCGCCAGTGCTCCGGCACCGCCGGCCGCACCGAAAACTGCCAGATCGGCGTCTTCGCCGCCTACGCCACCACCCGCGGCCGTGCACTGGTCGACCGGGAGCTCTATCTGCCCAAGTCCTGGACGGACGACCGAGACCGCTGCCAGGCGGCAAAGGTCCCCGACGAACGGGGCTTCGCCACCAAAGGAGAGCTGGCCAAGCGCCTGGTCCTGCGTGCTCTGGCCTCCGAACTTCCGATTGCCTGGGTGACAGCGGACGCCGCATACGGGCAAGAGGGACGCTTCCGCCGACTACTGGAGCAGTCCGGGCTCGGCTACGTGCTCGCAGTACCCAAGTCCCAGCAGGTTTTCGGCCCGCGCATCGACCACCTCTTCGCCCGGGCCCCCGACGAGGCATGGGAGGCGATCTCCTGCGGCGACGGCGCCAAGGGGCCACGGCTCTACCACTGGGCGGCCCTGGAGCTGCCCACGGTGGCCGAGTTCGACTACCAGGGACAGGCCCCCGTGCGCCGCCGGTGGGCTCTGGCCCGCCGCAGTCTCAGCAAGCCTGAGGAGATCGCCTACTACCTCGCCTACACACCGCTCGAGACAGCCATTCAGGAGATGGTGCGGATCGCCGGGATGCGCTGGCAGATCGAAGAGTGCTTCCAGGCCGCGAAGAACGAGTGCGGCCTGGACCAGTACGAAGTTCGCCGATACGTGGGCTGGTATCGCCACATCACGCTGGCGATGCTGGCCCACTCCTACCTCGCGGTCATGGCCCACGAAGCGACAAAGGGGGGTGCAGAAACGGTTCCGGCGCCGTGGTTCCCCTCACCGTGGCAGAAGTCCGCCGGCTCCTGGCGCTTCGCCTCGGCCCAGGCGGCCGCCCGGGCCGGGCGCTCCGCCGCCACGTGCTGAGCTGGTCACTTTGGCGTCGCAGACGCCAGGCGACAGCCCGCCACTGCCACTACCAGCGGCGAATCCACTCGTTGGTGGAGCACCCGGCCAAGACCACCACCGGCACCCAACCCTCCCACTACACTCCCCACGACTCCCCTGACCAGGCCAGATAGCAAAACGCTGCTGGAGTATTGGTTCTGTCCGGCGGATCATGACGGCACAGGCTCCAGGCCATGCATAGCACCCTGACGGAGCACGCCAGATGTCTCTACGGCAACGAATACCGATGGTCGACGTGCCGTTGCGGATGGCACTGTGACGCCGCGGCCACTAGGGCCTGTTGCGAAAGTGGATCTTGTTCGTTGATGATCACCTGTCGTGGGACGTGGAGATCTGACGAACGGCCAGTGGGCCCGGCTTGAGCCGTTGCTGCCGACGGGCATCAAGCCGGGCCGTCCGCAGGTATGGACACGGCGGCAGCTGATAGACGGCATACGGTGGCGGACCCGAACCGGCGCTCCCTGGCGGGACGTGCCCGAACGCTATGGGCCGTGGGACCGGGTCTATGACCTGTTCCGGCGCTGGCAGCGGGACGGCACGTGGGCCCGGATCCTCACGCGGCTCCAGGCCGAGGCTGATGCGAAGGGCCTGATCACCTGGGACGTGAATGTCGACTCCACCGTCTGCCGGGCCCATCAGCACGCCGCCGGGGCGGCAGAAAGGGGGACCTCCAGAAGGAGCCGCCCGGCGGAGTGTTCGTCGAGCCGGCCGACCACGGTCTCGGACGCTCCCGTGGCGGACTGACCAGCAAGATCCACCTCGCGGTCGAGCAGGGGCAGAAGCCTCTGTCGGTGGTGATCACGGCTGGGCAGCGGGGTGATTCCCCGCAGTTCGAGCCGGTCCTGGAGGCGATCCGGGTGCCCCGGCTCGGGCTCGGCAGGCCGCGCAAGCGGCCAGACCGGGTCCGGGCAGACAAGGCCTACGACTCCCGCAGCAACCGCTCCTACCTGCGCAGACGCGGAATCAAAGCCACCATCCCGGTTCCGGCGGACCGGGTCCGCAATCGCCTCAAGCGCGGATCGCGCGGCGGGCGCCCGCCAAAGTTCGACAAGGACGACTACAAGCAGCGGCACGCGGTCGAGTGCGGGATCAACCGGCTCAAGCGCCACCGGGCCGTCGCCACCCGGTACGACAAACTCGCCGTCCGTTACGAAGCGACAGTGCTGATCGCAGCCATCAACGAATGGCTGTGACCAGCACTTTCACAACAGGCCCTAGGGAAACCCCGTCCCACGCGGCCAGTTGATACACCCCAGCGATGCCAGGTCCCAATACACCAGTGGGCGCTTCACCGAGCACCTGCACATCGAGGGCATCCGGCCCTCGATCGGGAGGGTCGGGGACGCCTACGACAACGCCCTGATGGAGACGATCAACGGCCTCTACAAGGCCGAGTGCATCCGAACCAAAGGTATTCCACGACGGGCCCTGGAGGACCGTCTCCGACGTCGAGTACGCCACCGCCTCCTGGGCCGAGTGGTACAACAACCGCAGGCTGCACTCCACTCTGGGCATGATCAGCCCCACCGAGTACGCGGCAGCACACTACGCTGACACAGAACCACGAGCCGACTGATCACCGGCCAACAAAACACCGGCAGAAAAGTCGGAACGGTTCACTCGATGTGGCGGGTTGGTGGGCGGCGGTCCGCCGGGAGCCGAGGGGGAAGGCGCAGGTTCCCGCTGAGCGTGGGATGGTTGCGCTCGGTGCAGAGCAGCCGGGCGGCGCCTGGAGGCACCGGCTTGTGGCAGGACAAGCGATCGTCCGGGTGTTCTAATCTGAGGTGTGGGTTGATCGGGGATGGTAGCTCAGCTGGTCAGAGCAGCGGACTCATAATCCGTCGGTCGTGGGTTCGACTCCCACCCGCCCCCACACCGGAACCAGCCCACACTTCCGTAGTGAGAGGTCTGGATCTCTAATGGGCTTTGGGCGGCGTTGTCCGGCCCGGAGGAGGACGTGCGTGGTCCCAATCGATGCCGTTCGCGTTGCAGATGCCCGTGGCGCTGGCCGGGGGTGGGGTGCTGTGGGGTGTGGTTGGCGGGCTGTGTGGTCGGTGGCGTGTTTTTATCGTGGGTATGGGGCGGTAGCTCAGTTGATTAGAGCTGTGGACTTTTAATCCGTAGGTCGTGGGTTCAAGCCCCACCCGCCCCACCGCTCGGACCGTTGTGATGCGCCCGTGGCGGGGGCGTGGTGTTTCAGGCGGGTGGCCGGGTCCCGCTGCTGCGGGTAATTCCGTGGGCGTTGAGGGTGTTCCAGACCTCGGTGGTGGTGGTGCGTCCGGTGCGCTCGGCGATCCGGGCGGCGGTTTCGCCGCGATTGTAGGCGGCCATGGTGGTTTTGGTCAGGTGGCGGCGGGCGGTGTGTAGGGCCTCCTGCGCGTCGTGCAGTGCGTGCGCGGCGGCTTTCAGGGAATCGTCACTGCTGCTCATGTCCCTACCCTGCCAGCGTGACCGCCGGTTGATGGCGCCCGGTCCGGTGTGTCTGGGTGGCTGCCGGGGCCCGCACTCCAGGGAGGTGGAGGGTGCAGGCCCCGGCCGGGTTGTGCACCCGGGTGTGCAACGAGCGTGCCAGGAGGAAGGTTCCGCGCCCGGCGTGCAGTCCCGCCACAATTACCGGACGCGGGGCGAGAGGGCAGCAGCGCTGTTGTCAGGGCTGAGCGTGGTCTTGTCCTGCCGGTAGCGGGTCGGTTGAGGCTGGGAGTGAGGTGGCGGCGTGGCATTCGCGGCAGGTGACGGTGCGGGGCTGGCGGAGGATGTCGAGGGCTTGGTCGAGGGTGATGGGGGTGGCGCCGGGCTGGCAGCCGATGACGTGGACCAGGCGGGCTGCGGGGTGGCCGGGGCGGTGGGGGATGTCCTGTACCGTCCAGGCCTGGCGGCCGTGGCCGATAGGTGCGGCGGGATGGGTCGGGACGGGTGTAGTCGCCGCCCTCGAGCGGGCGGACGTGCCGGGCGTCCAGCCACCCATTGCGCTCCGCCGGTTCCGTACGGCCTTCTTTGCCGCCGGGTGCCCAGCAGCTGATCCCGACTCGGTACTCCCCGCCGTCACTGGTACGCCGCCGCTCATGCAGGTGGGCACGCAGTTCCTGCCCGTCCGGCATGGTGACCATCACCCGGGCCGTGTTCCCCCGCATACCCGCCCCCTCCCACAGGCCGGCATCCTAACCAGCCCCGGGAGTGCCACCGCGGGCAGCGGCCTTTGCACGAGCGCCTGCCACTACGTCACCGTCCGAAGGGCGCCGAGTCCAGCTGTGTCGCCGACGTGTGTCAACGGCCAGTGACAGCCAGTTGTTCCATGCGCTGACGGCCGATTGAGCGTCCCCAGCGGCGGCCAGATACTTCCCCGCCGTTGAGAGGGCTGTGGTCACCTCAGAGGCATCACTCCCTTTCCGGTGGTGGCCTCGGTGAGTCGGAAGCTGTCACCTTGGGTGACCACGACGTGAGCGTGGTGGAGGAGCCGGTCGACGGTTGCGGTGGCGAGGGTCTTGGGCATGATCTCGTCGAAGCCGGAGGGGTGGAGCGGCGGGTCCGGAGGTTGGCTGCGTCACGGCCGGCCGCTTCTTCGGCCAGCAGGACCCGGACAGCCTCGGCCGGATCCCATCTCTGGGCCTTCGCGGTGGGGATCAGGTCGCTCAGTGCCCTGCGCAGGTGCGGGAGTTTGAGGCGTTTGGTCAGTTCGATGGCCTCGGCCAGCGGGTCGCTGTGGGCGCCGGTGATCGTGCGGATCGGGGTAGCCGTCAGCCTTCGTCCTTCTCATCGGTGATGCCGAAGCGGGACCAAGCGGAGGTGCCCGGCAGCAGGCTGTGTTCTTCGGAGGCGCGGGTGGGCTCGACGGTCTCCGCGAACCTGCCGGCGATCGCCGCGGCCCCCAGGGCCCGGTCGACTCGGCGACGGAGTGGAGCTTGGCGAGCTGGACGGCCTCGGCCATCTTCGGCTTGAGCGGCGGGCTCCGGCGGCCGCAACTTCGATGAGCCAGGAAGCAGCCCCGGGGCCGAGTGCGAGGAAGGCGGCCTCCGCGGCGGTCTTCACCCGCGGAGTGCGGTCGGCCTCCTTGTTCTCCCGCAGCGGGTAGTGCTCATCCTTGATCGAGGGATTGCTCGGGCTGGAGCGGTCGTGGCGGGCGACTTCGGCCGGTCCGTCCTGGCCGACGGGGGTGACGATCGGTTCGTCGCCGTGGGAGCGGGCCGAGACGCGGGTGTCGACGAGGTCGTGCGGGACCGAGTAGCGGACGCCCTCGACGGAGATCGTGGCGTCCCAGTTCACCCGCCGAGTGCTGCCGAACGCGACGGTGAAGGGTTGTTTGGGCAGTGGGTGCAGCCGCTGCTGTTCCTCGAGGAGGGCCTCGGCGGGCCGGCGGCGGCTCTCGCGGTGGACCCTGTTGACCGTGTCGCAGAACTCGCGGCAGGCCGCTTCGAGCTGGCCCATCGTTTTGTAGTGCGGCAGCAGGTTCGCGCTGGTGGGGACCAGGTCCGCCTTCGCGATGCGGATGGTCGCCTCGCTGCCGCCCTTCGTCTCGGGTCTGCCGGCAGGCAGGTCCGGATCGTCATGCCGTAGTGCCGTCCGACCTCGACGATCTCCGGGGCGTCTTCTCGTTGTCGGTCCGTGCATAGGTCGGCACTCCGCCGATCCGTCGCAGGGTCGCGTCCAGGCAGGTCACGATCGTCGGCAGGGGCTTGTCGAAGACCGGGATCACGACCCGAAACCGGGACCAGGCGAGCCGCGCGCACCACAAAGACGTACGTCTTCCGCCGCTGCGCGGGCCCTCGCCCCAGTCCCACTGGAGCCAAAGCGCGGGTTAGGCGATCCAGGGCCGGTAGACACGGTGGTGCCCCGACCGCATGCGCGTTCTCACCTCGGCGACCGCGCGGCGGGTGGTGCGTTCCCCGCCGGTGAAGCCCATCGCAGTGATCCGCCGGTGCACGATGTCCGCCCGTATCCGCCCCTTCGACGCGGCCACGAGTTCCTCGATCTTCTCCAGGAACTCGTCCATCGGGCGGGTTCGGTGCTGCCGCTCGACAGGACGCTCGCTCTGCTCGCGCAACTGGACATATCGCTTCACCGTGTGGTGGTCGCAGCCGGCCAGCTCGGCCGCCGCGCGGTAACTCCCCGTGAGGTCGTAAGCCTCCAGGATTTCCAAGATCTCCCTGCTGTTCCTCACACCGGCCAGCTTCGCTGGCCGGTGTCGGTCCGATTCCGGGGAGGTATCTGGCCGTCACCGGGAAGACTCGTGGCCACAGAATGCTATATAAACGGCCGCCTACGGGGAGTATCTACCGGCCACCGTCAGACGTGTGGGCGTCGGTCACCCAGGGCCCCTCGGCGGCGCTCCGCGCTTGGCTTTGCCCATTCCTGGACAGTCCACCGCTCCTAGACCTGGCCCTTCACTACTGGCCTGTCCGCAGTTCAGGTGCCGCATGGGCGGGGAGGATCCCATGAGCAGGTGTGGGTCCTCCCCGAGCATGGAGTGGCAGTTTTCAACCGGATTGCTTCACATGCCCCCACCCCGCGCCGCCAGTACCGCACACGTAACCATCCCTGCTCCCGCTCGTTTCCCCGCCGGGAACCTGCGCCTTCCCCCACGGCTCTGTGCCGGGCGGCCACCCCACCGCCCGGCACAGAGCCACAGGCAGCCCACCCTGTACGCCCGCAGGCCGAGGCACGCGGTTATTCTCAGAGGCAGGGTCAGAGGTACCCGTTCACCACCGCTCCGGACAGCCACCCGAACCACGCCTGTCCACACCCTGTTGAAAAACCTGTGGCAAAATGGGAAAGAGCTGAACATTCGGACAGGTTGAGGGGTGCTCCCCGGCTCCGGCGAGAGCACGTGGCCGCCGGTCGGTTCTACAGGTCCCGGGACGGTGTGCACCGGATCGCTGACCGCCCGGGTGGGGGATTTCGGGCGGTCAGAGCGGGGTGTCCGGAGTGTCGGGCAGGCCGTGGTCTTGGGCGGGCATGGAAGCCGGGCGGCCGGGGCGGGCTGTTGCCCAGGGGTCGTCGGGGGTGTTTTCGCGTGTGGGGGTGGGGTGTGTGGTGCGGGTGATGTTGAGGGTGGCGAACATTATGGAGGCGCCGATGTCGTCGACGTCCATCATCATCCTCGAGCGTTTCTCACCCTCCGGGCTTTCCTAGCGCTCGGTGCGCAGTCGCCCCGCGACTACCACCCGCGCCCCCATCTGCAGGGAGGTGGCGGTGTTCTCGGCGAGCTGGCGCCACGCTGTGCAGTCCAGGAATGTCGTTTCCCCGTCCCGCCACTGGTCGGTGTCCCGGTCGAATGTACGGGGAGTGGAGGCGACCGCGAACCGGGCCACCGGTATCCCACCCGGGGTGAACCGCAGCTCCGGCTCTTCCACCAGATTCCCCACTACCGTCAACGGCAGATCATTGCGCATCCCTACACCCTGGCACACCTGCTGGCCCGCTCACACAGCGAACCGCAGGTCGGCGGTACAGTGGGAGCCGCACTCCGCCAGCAGGCCAGCCGACCTCGGCGGGTCACCCGGCCCCCAATGCCCCGGGCAGCCGGAAGGGCGGGCGGATTGTTCATGGGAGTGTGGCGGAACTGGCAGACGCCCCGGATTCAAGTCCCGGTGCCCCAAAAAGGCGTGAGGGTTCGACTCCCTCCACTCCCACCAAATAGCGAACCGGCCGGCCCACCACCGCTGCGGGTGCGGCGGAAATGCCGACACCCCGGGCCGGAATTGCAGGAACCCGTTCATGGGACGCGCCAGGGGCCCGACCGGCTAACCCTGGCGCTCACCCCTGATCCTCCCCCACACCCACTGCGCGCACCATCACCACGCCGGAACCCCGCAAGCGCCACGGAACAGGCAGCCGTCCGGCAAACATCCACCCCGACGCAAAGAGCTGCAGCGCGCCCCGTGCCCAGCCGGACAGCGCGGAGTTCCAGGGTGCGCCACAGCAACACGGTGCTGCGGGACCGGACCGGACGAGCACAGGCCTCACAACACCACACCTTTACAGTCCCCCGAAACCACCGGCGTCCACACCACACCAAACACTGGGAAGAGCCCGAACATGGACTCCGTCTCCTCAGAGCACAGCCATGCATCCGGCCGGCACACTGGCCGCTGCGCAACCCGCTGGCAGGAACACTCGTTGAACAGCACGCGTCTCAGCTCCCGAGATGCACCCAGGGGGCTCTCGCTGACTTCAACACCGAGAGCCCCCACCCGCCAGGTTCTGTAGAGTTTTTGGTGTAATTGGGTTGGCTGGTCGGGCCAGATTCGGTTGTTGGTGAGGGGGCCGTCGAAGGCGATGTCGAAGGCTTGGAGGGCCCGCTTCCAGCGGGTGGTCCAGCGTTTGCGGCCGGTGCCCGTCGGGGTGAGGGACATCGCCGCGAGGTAGACGCACTTCAGGGCGGCGTTCTCGGAGGGGAAGTGGCCGCGGGTCCTCACGGCCCGGCGGATGCGGGCGTTGACGGAATCGATGGCGTTGGTGGTGCAGTGGATCCGGCGGATCTCGGCGTCGAACTGCAGGAAGGGGACGAACTCGGCCCAGGCGTTCTCCCAGAGCCGGACGATCGCTGGATACTTGGTGGCCCATTCCTCGCAGAACTCCAGGAACCGGCTGGTCGCGGCATCTTCGGTCGGAGCGGTGTAGACGGGCTTGAGTGGTTTGGCGATCTTGTCCCAGTCCTGGCGGGCGGCGTAGCGGAACGAAGCCCGCAGCGGGTGAACGACACATGTCTGCACGACGGTCTTGGGCCAGACCTCCCCAGACCGTGTCGGGCAGGCCCTTCAAGCCGTCGCAAACCAGCATCAGGATGTCCTCGGGGCCGCGGTTCTTCAGCTCGGTCAGGACACGGAGCCTGTGCTTGGCGCCTTCGCCTCCTTCGCTGCCGGCCCAGAGCCCGAGGATGTCGCGGTTGCCCTCGGCCGTGACCGCGAGGGCCATGTAGATCGGGCGGCTGGTCGACCTGGCCCTCGCGGATCTTCACGTTGATGCAGTCGATGAAGACGGCCGGGTAGACGCGGTCGAGCGGGCGGGCCTGCCATTCGGCCATGCCCTCCATCACCGAATCGGTGATCGTGGAGACGGTCTGCTTCGACACGTCGGCGCCGTAGACCTCGGCCAGGTGCGAGGAGATCTCACCGCGGGCCAGGCCCCTTCGCCGACAACGAGAGGACCATTTCGTCGACGCCGGTCAGCCGGCGCTGGTACTTCTTCACGATCTGCGGCTCGAAGGCGCCGTCACGGTCCCGGGGAACCTGGACGGTCACCAGGCCGGCATCGGTGATGACGGTCTTGACCCGCTTGCCGGTACGGGAGTTCTGGCCGTTCTTCCCCGCCGGATCCTGCCGGTCATACCCGAGGTTACCGGTCATCTCACCCTCGAGAGCGGACTCCAGCAGCCGCTTCGTCAGCTGCCGGAGCAGCCCGCCCTCACCCGTCAACTGCAAGCCCTCCGTCTGGGCCCGGACCACAAGTTCCTCGATGAAGCGGTCATCCGCAGCCGTAGGCCCAGACCCCGTCTCAGACGCCTTGACTATGTTCTCACTGGTCACAAACGCCACTCATCCATGATCGGAGTTACACCGAATTCCTTACAATCCCCCGACAGGGTGGTCTTCAGGCCGTTCACGTGACCGCTGAGGCCCTTGCCGTTCTCGGGTCGCAGGGCGTCGGCCGGCACCCTGCCGCCTCGTCGGAGTGCCTCGCGGTTGATGTCTTGCGCTCGCGGGGGGAGTTCGGCGTAGTAGTCGCGAACTCGGGCAGGTGTTCAGACAATGTCGGTGACGAGGACAGCCTCGTGTTTGGCGAGGACGGCGACGATGTCCTTCAGAGCTTCGGGGGTCGGATCTCACGGTAATGGGCACAGCTGCCAACTTCGAGAAGGGCGACGGCTACTACGCCGCCCGCCCCTCGGCACTGAGCGCCGTTGTGATCTGCATCGCCAGGAGCACCGGCTCTCCGAGGGTTCCCTGCGCGGGAAAGATCTGCGTTGAAACCGTGGGTGAGGATGGCAGGGGCCGCCGCGCACGCTGGTTGGATTCCCAGCAGTTGCACGACTCCCCTGCAACCGCCATGGGCAAGCCCGCACGACGGGGTGCATCCGTCTCCAGCCTGGCCAGCAGGTCCCTGCCCCACGCTCGGAAGTCAGCGGAACGGCTCAGGACCGTGTGCTTGTCGCTCGATAGACCGGCAACCTGGGAGCACACCAACTCCGCAAGCGAGTGGGCGCTGCGCGCAGGGCAGCTGTTCGAGGCTCTGACGCTTCTAGGCCGTGTTTTAGGTCGGGGTTCCGGTTCACGCCTCATGCCGTGATGATCACCGTGTGGGGCGTGGGGATCTTTCTGATGAGCAGTGGTCTGTGCTGGAGTCGTTGCTGCCTGCGGCTGGTGTGAGCCGCAGGTCGCCTTCCCGGCGGCGGTTGGTGGACGGTGTGCGGTGGCGGGTGCGGACCGGTGTCCCGTGGCGTGACCTGCCGTGTGAGTACGGGCCCTGGCAGACCGTTTACGGGCTGTTCCGCAGGTGGCAGCGCCAGGGTGTGTGGGGGCGGCTGCTGACGTTGTTGCAGGCGAGGGCGGATGCGGCTGGGCTGATCGCTTGGGAGGTCAACGTCGACTCCACCATTTGCCGGGCCCACCAGCATGCGGCTGGTGCCCGCCGTAACGGCGCTGGGCAGAAGGAGCCGCCCGGCGGAGTCGGCAATCAGCCGGACGATCACGGGCTGGGCAGGTCCCGGGGCGGGTTCACCACGAAGATCCATCTGGCGTGCGAGCAGGGCCAGAAGCCGCTGTCGCTGCTGGTCACGGCTGGCCAGCGGGGCGACAGCCCGCAGTTCGAGCCGGTCCTCGAAGCCATCCGCGTGCCCAAGCCCGGCGGTGGGCGCCCCCGGCGCAAACCCTTGCGGGTGCGGGGAGACAAGGCGTATTCCTCGCGCGCCAACCGTGCCTACCTGCGCAGACGCGGGATCCGGTGCACGATCCCGGAGCCGGCCGACCAGGTCCGAAATCGCAAGCGCCGCGGCCGTGATGGTGGCCGCCCGCCGGCCTTCGACCGGCAGGACTACAAAGCGCGTCACGCGGTGGAGTGCGGGATCAGCCGCCTCAAGCAGCACCGGGCTGTCGCGACCAGATACGACAAGCTCGCTGTGCGTTTCGAGGCTGCCGTTCACATCGCGGCGATCAGCCAGTGGCTGTGAACCACCGGCCGGCCGCCGGGCCGTGCCATCCTGACCACCGGGAACGAGTAGCACACGCAAGGGGAGGGCCCGTGGCCGCCGACTACTACTGCGCCGACAGCGAGAACGGCGACCACATCGACGACCCGTCCGAGGACGCACTGTTCATGCTCATCGGCGATCTGAACGGCACGGACAACACCTTCGTCGTGATCCAGCCCGACGAGGACGACCCGGTTTGGTTCGCTTCCGTCTCCGTGCTGGACGAGGGCGGCTACGAGATCGTCCGCCGCGACACGAGCACCCGCGAGCACGACGTCACCGTTGAGACCGGCAGCGACCGGATCGCGGGCGACCTCACCAAGTGGCTGGCCGCCCGCGCTTCCTAAAACACGGCCTAGCCGCACGTCTTGAACCGTATGCGGCAGCCCCGGTAGCCGCCGCTTTGTGCGTCCGCGCAGCCGCGGAGGCGGTCCTGGAGCTCACGGCACCGTCTGAACTCTGACTACGGACGAACCTAAGCGTACGGAAAACGGTGGAGGCCCTTGCGTGGCAAGGGCCTCCGTGCGCCCATGGCGCGGGGCTCGAGGCGGGCTGTGCTCCGCCTACGAGGATGCTACTTGAGGAGGCCGGTTGCGACCTGCTGCAGGATGACGGCCAGCGAGCTTCGGTCGTCGACGGAGAGCGCGCCCCTCATGTCCTTGATGACTGCGTCAACCCCACTGCTGACGTGGAAGTAGCGCAGAATGAAGTTACTGCGCTCCGAGGGGGACAGGTTGGTGATGGCGGCTTCCATCAACGCGGCTCCGCTTTGCCACAGACTGGCTGGCAGCTCCGGGGTGCTCTCGGTTTCCAGCGGAGCGGGCCGCGGGTCCGGGAACCGGTTCTGCTGCGGGGGTTCCTCCGAGGCTGCGGAATTGGCTTCCGCTCCTGCCGAGTGGGCCGGGGTAGTTTGCGTTGTTATAGGGCGTGGTGTCGGGGCTGCCTCGACTGAGGCGGTTTCACGGTCGTAAAACTCAGGCTTCATGTCAGCTCCAGCCGGCTCTCCGACAGGCATCGGCTTCGGAATGGCGACGACCGGCTTCTCAGCTTTCTTGGCTGCCGAGCGTTCCGCAGACGCTGTGGCCCGACGCTGTTGCTCGTCTCTCCACCAGCCCAGCTGTGTGGGACCGTCCCAGCTTTTGTCCCGTGCCAGCTTGCCCAGTGCGCGGGCAGCATCGAGGGGCATCGTCTTCTTCCGCACCAGATCCTGGGCTTCGGGTGCCAGGTGCGTGAGGAGAATGCGCTGGGTGACCCAGCCGTCGACTCGCTCGAAGTGCTGGGCCACGGCCCGGTTGGAGCCGAACTCGGCGACGAGAGACTGGACGGCGTAAGCCTCTTCTATGGGGTTGAAGTTCTGCCGGTCGACGTTCTCGGATACCACGGCTTCCATGAACGTCTTGCGGTCTTTGGCCAGGCCGTCGTCCACGACACAGTTCAGAGTGGCGCTGCCGGCGGCCGCAGAGGCACGGTAACGCCGTTCGCCAGTGACGAGGACGTAGTCGACGTCACCGATCTTCTCTGCGTGGTCGCCCCACAGCTTCAGGTAGGCGCTGCGGCTGACCGCGGGGCATGCCTGGATCTGGCGGCGCATCAGGCTCTTGCCGAGATCGATCAGCTCTGCCTCGGTGCCGAAGTCGATGCGCGGATTGACCAGGCTGGGGGAGAGCCGTCGGAGGGGTACACGAAGGAGACGGCCATCGGCTCGGGTGTCGACGACTGGGCTTGCATCCTCATCGCCGAAGAAATCGTCGAACTGGTCGTGCTTGGCCATCAGCGTCCTCCCGCGTATTTCTGGCGTCGGAGCTGGTGTTCCAGAGCGAGGGAGACGAAGTCCTGCTTGGCCTTGGTTGCGATGTGGTTGGACTCGTACGAGGTGCAGAATCGCCCATTGGTGATACCGCGCGTGTGGGGCTTGTAATGCCGGACCGTGGCATTGAACAGGTCCCAGCCCCTGCGCTGCGCGAGGCTGATGGTGCGGTCACGGTCCGCTGTGCCGTCCCGGGGGTCCCAGTTGTTGACGACGACCCCGTAGGGGATCTGGCGGGGGACGAGGACGCGCTCCACCGTGACCCTGGTCGGGGTGAAGGCCGAACCCTCGGCTTCGAGGGGGACGATGACGTCGTCAGCGACATCGAGGACCGCGCGGAGCGAGTCCCCGGTGGTGCCGTCGCCGAGGGGATCGATGGACTCGTCCTCATCGTCCTCGGCCTTCAGAGGCATGAACCCTGGAGTGTCGACGATGATGATGTCGGCCTTGGCGCTACGCAGTCGGCGCAGCTTGTCGAGGCTCTGGCTGGCGTCGACCACGCGGAAGGGGACAGGCCTGCCGGCCTTCCTGACCTTCTCCGCATGCTCGATGCTGGTGCCCTGGGGGTCTATTGAGACGACCGCCACAGAGGGCCCGCCTGGTGTGTCGGCATCACAGCCGAGGATGTCTGCGTAGACCGCGGCGAGGTTGACCGACAAGAGGGACTTGCCGACTCCGCCCTTACGGTTCAGGAGCACGGTGATGTAGGGCATTTACTGCTCTCCGACTACTTCCCGAGAAGACCCGGTACTTCGGATGGACGGGAAGCATCCTCTCAGATGATCTGAGAGATCTGGTGGGGGCATGCGGATCTCTGCGGTTTTACGGTCGTAAAACTCAGGCCCGGACCCTGCGGGCTGGAGCCGAGTGCCACCTCTCAACGAACCTGGATGATCTCCGCGAGCCTGCGCGCAGCTGTCGATCGACCCACCCGGCGGTCCGAAACACCTCACCAGGCACCCAGTCCGGTCCCCGCAGCCGGTGGACTACAGCGACCTCGAAGAGAGGGTCGAGTACCTCGCCCTCGTACCCCACGACGAGACAGGCTTCAGCTACTGAACAGGGGAGAAGCTCCGCGAGTCTGGCCAGGACCCTCGCCTCCGAAGGCAGACCCACAGGGTCGACACCGAGCGCCCGATCTGTGCGGTCGCGTCGCCGATCAAGGTCGGGCACATTCTCCCGGCAGTCATCGGCCAACCCCTGTAGCTCACCAGCCGTCTGTCCGGGAGCATCAAGCCACCACGGTGCCATCAGACATAGCCGAACCAACTCTGGCAGGCCAACAGCGACACGCCCGGCCTCAACATCGAGGCTCACGTACACCACGGGACGTTCCTCACCGCCCTCGCTACGAAGCAGAACTGCTCCAGCCGGGCCCCTGAGGCAAGCCGAACCCCGTCCTCCAACCGGTAATCAGCCGGAGACGTCGCGTCGAGGTCCGCGACCCCGGCGAAGAAGTCGACGACCTCCTCGTCGCTGCCCAGGAGAGGCAGCAACGTATCAGGCCGAGCGGGCACGCCGGATGACGCGTTCGATCAATGCACCGGGCAACCGTATCCGGGGCGTCCGACAGCAGGCCACGCCCGTTCCCTGAAGCCTGAGCCTGTCCGCAGCTCCGGGGGCCAAGCACCGTACCTTCAGCACGAAGAGTTTTACGGCCGTAAAACTCGCCGCTGACCGAGTCTGCGCGCAGCTGACGCCTGCGCCGCCGACGAGGGACGGCCAGGCGAGTTTGACGGCCGTAAAACCGGTGGGCACGCGGTGATGCGGCCTCGGCGTCCTAGAGCTGCTGTTCGACGGCGCGACGCAAGGTGGGCAGCAGCGGCAGCTGGGCCCGGGTTCGCTGGTCCGTCCGGGACTTGACCCTGGCCTTGGCCTTCTTCGTCGCGAACTCGTTCGCCTTGCTCGGACACGGCGCCACCCAGGGTGCCCACCGTGCCGGATGGTCGGCGGCCCAGCGGGCGATGTCCGGGTAGAACGCCGTGAGGAACACCAACTCGCTGCGGTTCACCCGCGGCCGCACCGGATGGCCCTGGGCATCACGGATGAAGGCCAGCCGTTCCTTCCACGCCTGCGCGACCTCGGGGGCCAGCCGCAGCGAGTCGATGCCGGGGTGGTGGATTTCCAGGTCGCGCCAGAACAACCGGCACAGTTTGCGGGCGATCCGCAGCGAGACGTGGTCGAGCTCGGGAGCCCGTTCGATGAAGTACTCGACAAGAGATCCCGGACGGCCCGGCACTCGATGCCGTACGCGTCAACGATCTGCTCGACGCTGCGGCGGCCCTCGATGCGGAGCGCCCGAAGCCGCAGCGGTGCGCTGGGCGGGAGCACGCCGGTCTCCTTGAGTAGCGTGTAGAACAACTGCCGGCCCGCGCTTCCCCGGGAGTGGTGTTCCTCCAGCGCGGTGGTCAGCTCGATGCAGTCGCCGACGGTCATGTCGCTGACCAGGCCGCCCTTGCGGATCACGATCCAGGTGAGCTTGTTTCAGAGCGTCGGACCTCGCTGTCGGGGTCGCGTGCTGGGCCATTTGTTCGAGCCGTTGGAAGGCAGCTGGGTCGCTGGCGGTCCGGGACTCGGTGAGCATCACCGTCACGCGCTGCCGCAGCAACCACGGATAACTGGGGCGGATTGAACCGTTCCGACTTTCCTGCCGGTGTTTTGCTGGCCAGTGATCAGTCGGCCACAGCTTGGGTGTCAGCGTAGTGGGCTGCCTCGAACTCGGTGGGGCTGATCATGCCCAGACTTGAGTGCAGGCGCCGGTTGTTGTACCACTCCACCCAGCAGGCGGTGGCGTACTCGACCTCAGCGATCGTCTTCCAGGGACCGTCGTGGAAGACGCTGGTGCGGATGCACTCGGACTTGTAGAGACCGTTGATGGTCTCCATCAGGGCGTTGTCGTAGGCGTCACCGACGCTCCCGACCGAGGGACGGATGCCCTCGAGCCGGAGATGTTCGGTGAAGCGCACACTCGTATATTGCGACCCGGCGTCCGAGTGGCATATGAGCTGGTCCCGCCCGACCGGGGTTCCTTCCTGGCCGCGGCGCCACAGGGCCATCCGCAGGGGCACATCGACCAGCTCCACATCCCGCTTCACCGACGCGTGCCAGCCCACGATCTTCTGGGAGAAGCAGTCCACGATGAACGCCACGTAGGTGAACGACTGGTACGTGCGGACATACGTGAAGTCGGTGATCCACTTCTCATCGGGAGCCGGAGCGGTGAAGTCCCTGTTCAGCAGGTCCGCCGCCCGGCTGTCGGCCGGGTTGGGGACGGTCGTTCTGGGTCTTTTCCCCCGCACGACGCCGGCCAGGCCGAGTGAGCGCATGGCCCGGTCCACAGCCCCGAACCCGGCCTCGGGAAAACGGGTGCGGCGGATGAGAGCCAGCATCTTGCGCCGGCCATAGAGACCTTCGGGAGCCAGCACACGCTTCCCAGCGGCGTTGGTGGTGAAGGCCAGCTGGCGGATGGTGTCCTCGACCAGCGCGTCACTGATGGTCCGGGCCGCGTGCCCGTTCGCCGGCCCTGCTGGGGCGCACCAGGCTCGCAAGGTTCGTGCCGCGATCTTCAGTCCCGCGGTGTTCAGGGCGATGAGGATCGACTCGACGGCGTGACCGACCGCCTTCATCTGGTCGACGAAGGCCACGATCAGCGGTTTCGGGGGTCGAGTTCCCCCGCGAAGAAAATCGTCGCCGATTTCAGCACCTCGTTGACCTCACGCAGCCGCTTGTTCTCCGCCCGCAGCCTCCGCAATTCCTCACGTTCGTCACTGGTCACACCTGCGGCGACACCGGTGTCGATCTCGTGCTGGGCCACCCAGCGCCGTACGGACTCCCGGGAGACGCCGAGCGATTCGGCGACCTGGACATGGACAGCACGCTCGGTGGAGTACTCCGAGCGGTGCTGCGTCACCAGACGCACAGCCTGGCTCCGAAGCGCGGGGTCAATCTTCTTGGGCACGTGTCCCATCCTCTCTGATGGCTCACAACGGAGCGGCAGAGAAGTCAGAACGGTTCACCCCGCCCCACGACCAACACAATGGTCCACGCGAGGCGATCGCATGATCCGCCGGTCATACCCTAGTGTCCTGAGTCGGTAATTCGTCGACAGTACGAAGCGAGCGATTCGAGGATTTGGTCGGCCGTCTTCGTCCAGACGAACGGTTTGGGGTCCTCGTTCCACGAGTCGATCCAGGTGCGGATGTCCTTCTCCAGCGCCTGGACCGACTTGTGGACGCCTCGCCGTATCCGCTTGTTCGTCAGCTCCGCGAACCACCTCTCGACCAGGTTCAGCCAGGACGAGCTGGTGGGCGTGAAGTGCATGTGGAACCGGGGATGGGCCAGCAGCCACTTCTTGACCGCTGCGGTCTTGTGGGTCGCGTAGTTGTCACAGATCAAGTGGACCTGGAGCCCTGCAGGGATCTCCCTGTCGAGTTTGCCCAGGAACTTCTTGAACTCCTCGGCCCGGTGGCGGCGGTGGAGCGATCCGATCACCTTGCCGCTCGCGGCGTCGAAGGCCGCGAACAAGGTGGTGGTGCCGGCGCGGACATAGTCGTGCGAAGCGCGCTCCGGCACCCCGGGCATCATCGGCAGCACCGGCTGCGACCGGTCCAGGGCCTGGATCTGCGACTTCTCATCCACACACAGGACCAGTGCCCGCTCCGGCGGATCGAGATACAGCCCCACCACGTCATGGACCTTGTCGACGAAGAACGGATCGGTGGAAAGCTTGAACGTCTCCGAGCGGTGCGGCTGCAGCCCGAACGCCCGCCACACCCGCGAAACAGTCGACTGCGACAGGCCCGTCTTCTTCGCCATCGACCGGGTCGACCAGTGCGTGGCGTTCTCCGGCTTCGACTCCAGCGTCCGAGCGATCAGATCCGCGACCTGCTCGTCCAGCACCGTGCGAGGACGGCCAGGACGAGGCTCGTCCGACAGCCCGTCGAGACGCTCCGCAAGGAATCGTCGCCGCCACTTCGACACCGTGTCGCGGGACACCCCGACCCGCTCCACAACTGCACGCGTCGACACCGGGAAGCCGTCCTCCCCGACGTCGTCGCAGGCCAGGATCACGCGCGCCCGCATCGCCATGTCCTGCGCAGACTTACGCCGCCGAACCCAGCCCTCCAACACCGACCGCTCGGCATTAGTCAGATTCAACGGCGCAAGCTTCGGCCCCGGACGCGTCATGACACAACACTATGGGAATTTCAGACTCATGACACTAGTGACCTGAGTCGGAGATTCGTCGTTGGTTGGGCGTGAGTCGTCCTGGACCCAAGGTCGCGCCGTTGTCTGTGACCGATGTCCAGCGGGCAGTGCTCGAGGGGTGGGTGCGTCGCCGTTCAACAGCCCAGGTGTTGGCGTTACGGTCCCGGATCGTGCTCGAGTCTGCCGGGGGACATTCGATTGCGGAGGTGTCGCGCCGTCTTGGGATCGCTCCCGAGACGGTCCGCACCTGGCGGCGCCGGTTCCTCGACAGAGGCGTGGAAGGCCTGCATGACCAGCCGCGACCCGGCGTCCCTCGGAAGATCACCGACGCGGACATCGAGCGTGTGATCGTCAAAACTCTCGAAGAGACACCAAAGAACGCCACACACTGGTCGACCAGGTCGATGGCCGCGGCGACAGGGATGTCGCAGTCGGCGATTTCGAGGATCTGGCGGGCCTTCGCCCTGGCCCCCCACCGGTCCCAGACCTGCAAGCTGTCCACGGATCCGCTGTTCATCGACAAGGTCCGCGATGTCGTCGGCCTCTATCTCGACCCGCCGGAGAAGGCCTTGGTCCTCTGCGTGGACGAGAAGTCGCAGATCCAGGCCCCCGACCGGTCCCAGCCGGTCCTGCCGATGATGCCCGGCGTTCCCGAACGCCGCAGTCACGACTACATCCGAGCCGGCACCACCACCCTCTTCGCGGCCCTCGAAGTCGCGACCGGCAAGGTCATCGAATCCCTCCACCGCCGCCACCGGGCAGCGGAGTTCAAGAAGTTCCTGGCCAAGGTCGACAAGGAGATGCCCGCCGACCTGCAGGTCCACCTGATCCTCGACAACTACGCCACACACAAGACACCGGAGATCAAGAGGTGGCTGCTGGCGCATCCGCGGTTCCACCTGCACTTCACACCCACCAGTTCGCCGTGGCTGAACCTGGTCGAACGGTGGTTCGCCGAGCTCACGCAGAAGAAACTCAAGCACGGCGCCCACCGCTCGGTCCAGGCCCTCGAACGGGACATCCGGGCCTGGCTCACCGACTGGAACGACCACCCACGACCCTTCGTCTGGACGAAGACCGCCGACGAGATCCTCGACAAGGTCGCCGCCTACTACAACCGAATCTCCGACTCAGGTCACTAGTCGGCGTGAAGTGCAGGTGGAAACGGGGGTGGGTCAGCAGTCACTTCTTGGATGTCGGGCGTCTTGTAGGTCGCGTAGTTGTCCAGGATCCAGATGAACCTGCAGATCAGCTGGGACTTCCTTGTCCAGCTTGGTGAGGAACTCCTTGAACTCTGCTGCCCGGTGGCGGTGGTGGAGGGAGCCGATCACTTTGCCGGTGGCGACCTCGAGCGAGGCGAAGAGGGTGGTGGTGCCGGCTCGGATGTAGTCGTGGCTGCGGCGTTCGGGGGCGCCGGGCATCATCGGCAGGACCGGCTGGGACCTGTCCAGGGCCTGGATCTGTGACTCCTCGTCCGCACAGAGGACGAGTGCCTTCTCTGGCGGGTCGAGGTAGAGGCCGACGACGTCACGGACCTTGTCGATGAACAGAGGGTCCGTAGACAGGTTGAACGTCTGCGACCGGTGCGGCGCCAGGGCCAGATCCGCGAGACCGTCGACTGCGACATGCCCGCGGCCGCCGCCATCGACCTGGTCGACCAGTGGGTCGCGTTCCTCGGTGTCTCCTCGAACGTCTTGACGATGACCCGCTCGACGTCGGCATCGGTGATCTTCCGAGGGACACCAGGCCGCGGGTCGTCGCACAAGCCGTCCAGGCCCCGCTCGATGAAACGGCGCCGCCAGGCGCGGACCGTGTCCGGCACGATCCGCACCGGCGTGACACCTCCATGATCGAGTGGCCCTCAGCGCACTCCAGCACGATCCGCGACCGCTGGACCAAGCCTGGGCCGTCGTGCGGCGACGTAACCAGCCTTCCAGCACCGCCCGCTGGACATCAGTGACCGACAACGGCGGAATCTTCGGACCCGGACGACCCATGCCAGACCAACAATGAATCTCTGACTCAGGTCTCTAGTAGTGCTTCGTTACGTCGGGTGATCTTGCCTGCTCGTGGGTAGTTTGTGCGCATGAGGTTGGGGGAGGTGGAACGACTCCGGAGTGAGTTGGCGGAGTTCGTTGCCGATGTCTTTGGGTCCTTGCCGCGGCGGGATCAACGCCGGTGGGGCGAGTGTTATCTGCGGGGACTGATGCTCGACGGCCGGCGCAAGTCGATCCAGCCGATGGCCGATCGCCTGCCGGACGGCAACATGCAGGCTCTGCAGCAGTTTGTGAACCAGTCGCCGTGGGATCCGCTGCCGGTGCGGCAGCGGATCGCCGAGCGTCTGTGCGAGGTGATCCAGCCCGAGGTGTGGGTCGTCGACGACGTGTCGTTCCCCAAGTGCGGCACCGAGTCGGCGGGGGTGGCCCGACAGTACTGCGGAGCACTGGGCAAGCGGGCGAACTGCCAGGTCGCGGTCAGCGTGCACGCTGCCACCGACACCGCTTCATGCCCTTTGGAGTGGGAGTTGTTCCTGCCCGAGGAGTGGGCGCGCGATGACCGGCGGCGCCGGCGGGCCGGGGTCCCTGACGACGTCGGGCACGCCTCCAAGACCCGTCTGGCTTTGGGGTTGCTGGAGCGGCTGGCCGAGCAGGGGCTGGAAGTGCCGATGATCGTGGCGGATGCCGGCTACGGCCGCAGCGTCTCCTTCCGGCTCGCTCTGGAGGAGCGCGGCTGGTCCTATGTCGTGGCCGTTGACCCCAAGGAGGTCGCCCGGCCCGCGGCGGCTGAGCCTCATCAGCCCGTCTATGGCGGGCTGGGGCCGCCCACGCTGCCCCGCTACCGCGAGGCGGCCCGGCCCCTGCCCTGCCTTGTCGAGACCGGCACCCGGTTCGAGGAGGTCACCTGGCGGCAGGGCAGCAAAGGCGCGATGACCTCGTACTTCGCCGTGATCGAAGTACGGCCCTCGGGGAAGGAAGCCACCCGCACGGCTCAGGAGCAGGCCGGCGGACGCAGTCGTTGGGACGGGCTGCTGCCCTTGCGGACCATGCTCGTCGAGCAGCCCGCAGAAGCAGCCGAACCGACCGGCTACTGGATGACGAACCTGCCCCCGACTACTCCGGTCGCTGATCTGGTGCGGTGGGCGAAGACGCGCTGGAGGATCGAGCACGACTACCGCGAGCTCAAGCACGGCCTGGGCCTG
Organism: Streptomyces sp. WAC03905; assembly: GCF_057371075.1. NCBI lineage: Bacteria > Bacillati > Actinomycetota > Actinomycetes > Kitasatosporales > Streptomycetaceae > Streptomyces > Streptomyces sp. WAC03905. The sequence goes on along the minus strand of NZ_JBXYDZ010000002.1, from coordinate 44,364 downwards.
GACCACTTCGAAGGCCGCACCTGGCGCGGCTGGCATCACCACGTCACCCTCGTCACCGCCGCCCAGGCCTTCCTCACCCTGCGACGGCTCGACCCAAAAGTCCGGATGCCAGCCTGAGCCTCTACCAGGTCCTCGATGCCCTTCAGGACCTGCTTCGGTGCTGGGCCGGCACCTGCACCACCTGCGGCCGAACCCTGCCGACCAGCAAAACCAGAACCAGAACCTAACGAAGCACTACTAGGTTCCGTCCGGCGGAGCATGACGGCACAGGCTCCAGGCCATGCATAGCACCCTGACGGAGCACGCCAGATGTCTCTACGGCAACGAGTACCGATCCACGCCGGAGTGCGGGCTCGAAAACGGGGAGCGCTACTTCGTCGAGGAGCTGACATTCGCTGACGCGGATTCGATCCTTGCCATACTTTGTGAACTCTGTCCGCACCTGGTGGACGGCCACCTGCCGGTCTGGATCCGGAATCTTGCCTATCGGCTGGTGCTCTTGCAGCGGCCGGACGAACCGGCACTGCTTCGGGAGGCTGCTGAGAATCTGTGGATGCATGGCCCGGACTGGGACCACGTTGCAGAGGATCTCAAGGAGCGGCCCGACGCTCTGGAAGCCGACTGATCATGGCCTGAGCCAAAGGCGGATCGACGCAACCGTGACGGTGCCATGGAAGACGTAGGCGCGCTTTCATACCGCGTTGCCACAGCCCGGGAGTGCTTGAGTCGGTTGATCGTGCGCTCGACCTCGTTCCTGCGCTTGTACATCTCTTTGTCGAAGCCAGCTGGCCGGCCTCCCGGCTGCCGCGGCCCCGACGGTTGGCCCGCTGGTCCTTCGGTTCCGGGATGGTGTGTTTGATCTGCCGTCTGTGCAGGTATCGGCGGTTGCGGTGAGAGCTGTACGCCTTATCGCTGCCCAGATGGTCGGGGCGGGTGCGCGGATGGCCACCGCCGGGCGCTTGACCCGGATCCGTTCGAGGACGGGTACCAGCTGCGGGCTGTCGCCCCACTGACCCGGCGTGATCAGGAAGGCCAGTCGAGTCACTCGATCAGCGTGCCGTCCAGGAGCAGATGGTTCATGCCTTGCTCCCGGCACACGGCGAGGACTCGGCGCAGGTCGGCGGCCTGTCAGGCCAGGACGTCGATGCCTTCGTGCAGGTAGCGGTAGCCTGTGCTCTGTGAGATGTCGGCATCCCGGGCCAGGCAGTGCACAACACGAGCGATCGCGGAACCAGCACCAGCACCCCCTGACGGAACGGGCCCAGTGCCCGCGACCTTTTCGGGTACCGATCCGGCGGCGGCCGGCCAGCAGCCGGGCGAGGAACTCCACGACAGGGCGCGAGACGTCGAGCATGGCAGCATAAGTGACTAACGTGAAGCCCCCGTTAACAGGAATCTTGTGAGAAAGACCTATCATCCAGGGGCTGCACGCCTGCCTGCGGTCGCCCCAATACCTCAGCGCCGACGGGATCATTTCGTTGAGAAAACAATGGATACCGATACCCTGACAACGCCTTGAAGGAGCCCTGTCGGGCAATTCATCCCGTCGCGTATCACCTATATTAAGCGCACCTAGAACAGAATTGAGTAAGGCTATGAGTCAAGGTAAGACGTATTCCATCCTCGTGCCAGTTCGTTGGGGGGACATTGATGGCAATGGCCATCTAGCGAATAGTAAGTACCTTGAGTACGCGACGCAAGCACGCTTCCAGTTCTTATCGGATCGCGGTGTTGAACTGGCCGGAGGGAAATCTTATCCATATGGCCCGATCGTTTTTACCGACTTTATCGAGTATCGCAAAGAGATCCGCTTCGGCAGCGTTGCCACAGTCACGCTGGCACTGATTGCTGCTCGAAGCGATGGATCGCGGTGGCATTTCTCACAGGACATCCTGAATGGAGACGAGGTTGCTGCGACGATTGTCGCAAAAGGTGGCTGGCTTTCACTCGCTGAACGCCGCCTGATCGCTCCACCCAAAGAAACAGCAGATGCGATCCTGCAGATGCCCCGACATGCAGATTTCCAATGGCTCGACTGATCTCATGAGTGCGAACTTCTCACTGAGCCTCTTTCGTCCTGAATATTTGCAGGTCAGCAGGGTGTGGACGGTTTGGACGATGGTGCCGATGCGTCGGGTGGGGGATCTGGCTCGTCGGAGGGTTCGCCAGGACTTCAGCTGTGTGAAGGCGCGTTCTCCGGGCGCTCTCAGGCGGGCGTGGTCGCGGTTGAACTGCTCGTAGTGGGCGGGCTGTTCGCGATGGTTCTTGTACGGGGTGCGGAAGGTGGCGTCGGCGCCCTGGTAGGGGCGGTCGGGGAGGGCGAGGATCTGCCAGGTGAGGCAGGTCTGGACGATGCCGTGGGATCGGGCCGCGGTCAGGTCGTGGGTCCGGCCAGTGTCGCGCGGGAGAACGATGACGTGGTCGCCTTCACCGAGCCCGGTGAGGGCTTCGTGGAGGCCGGGCGCCCAGCCGGCCAGCATGTCCAGGGTCTCGTCGACGTAGCGCCAGGCGGTGGCCTGACATATCCCGATATCGGCCCCGAGCTGCGAAAACGTCTCGTTCTTCCGCAGGTGCACCAGGTGAGCAACGCCTGCTTGAAACAGCCGCACTTGCGCCAGCGGGTATTGCGGGCCTGGCGGTGCTCGTGCAGCAGCCAGGCGACATGCTCGACGAGCTCATGAGGGACCTCGAGCGTGGCAGGATACGGAACCAACAGGGCCCCTTCGGTCGCCGGTGTGATGAGTGGAATCACCACGCCAACGACCAGGGGCCCTGCCTCGTCACCACCCCCGCTGACCAGCCCATTTCACCCTCTAGCACAAGATGAAAGAGGCTCACTCATCCGTCAACACCAACTCGGCCCTCGACCGCTCCATCGCCACACCCAAAACGTAAAACTCTACAGAATCCCCGACTCACACCACCATGCACCAGGCCTTTCCGGTCCGAAAAGAAACTATGACTTATCTGACCGTGAAAGATGAGCGTTTTTCCATGACATTTCGCCTATAATGCGGTACCGTCATGAATGGCCAAAAATCGTTGTAACTTCGAGAGGAGTGGAAGCAGGGGCTGTTATTATCTTCTTTGTGATGCCATCATGCGGTCATGCAACTGTTGAGAACTCTGCAGCAGATCCGCGAAGGGCGTGTGGGTGAGGCGCGAGAAAAGGCACCTAAATTCCATCTCGTATCGTATGTCTTATGGGGTTTAGTGGCACTGGATGCGACTCTTGCCACTGCCGGTATTGCATATCCAGAATTGTGGTTCAGTGTGACGCATAGTGCGCCATATGTCGATCCTCAGGCCCTCCTCCCTAGAACGGGAGCATCGTGGGCGATGTTTGCTGTTCTTCAGGCTTGCGCAGCTGTAAACTGGAAGCGTTGCCCCGTGTGGCTTATTGCGATCGCTTCAATCAGAATCAGCGATTGTGCCACTGACTGGACGTACCTTATCATGAGTGAGGATATTTCCACACTGGGGGCGATGATGCTGGCGATCGCGTCACCGGGGAATTTGCTTTTAGCGTTTTTTCTATGGCGCCAATGGAAGATCTTTCGATGCCCTTGACATTTTCACACTTAGCCACCATCATGTCCTGGTATTTGGCACGTAAGGAATTAAATCGATTTCGAGCGCTCGCGTGTGCACTCCGCTACACCCGTTGTCCTGCCGATCGTCCAGTGGCCCGAGGCCGAGGCGGAGCCGGTGACGTACTGATCTCGAACCTGCCCGCCGAAATCCCGACCGAATAGATCCGATAGTCCGGTGTTCGTGACGCGTGCGCAACTAACGGGGATGGCGGGTGGGATTCGGGGAGCCGTACCTGCCGATCGGTGAGTACGGCCCTGTTTCCTAGCCGCTGCAGCCGCGAGGTTCCAAAGGCGTGATCCGGAAGTTTTGCTCGGGTCGGAGTGTTAATCTGGGCTTTCAAAACCCGGCATATTCCTCGTGGGTGGCGGCGAGCGAGCGGGGTAGCGAGGGGATGATCGTGTCGAGGGTGCCGATCCTCGGGGCCATGAAGTTTGCCATGCGTGGGGTCTTGGGCAGGATCACCTCGACGAGTCTGCGTCGGCCCGCCTTGCGTAGTGCGGCCGGGGACGGCCTCGGGGAACATCGGTACAGCTGTTGGCGCTGAAAACGATCATGGTTTCTAGCTGTGGACCTCTGCGTTCGGGTGGGGCTGGGCCTGGAGGCGTTCGCGGAGGTCGATCTCCTCGGGGGTGAGCGGGTCCTCGGGCCGGCGGATACGGACGGGCTTGGGCCGCATCGGCAGGCCGTCGTCCGCTGCGGTGGCCTCGGCTTCGGCGAGTGCCCGGTAGAGCGAGGCGACCGAGGGTGACTTGCCCGTGTTCTTCCCGGTCTTGATGACTAGCTTCTTAGCAATCCCCGGAACGGGGACGCTCTTGTTTTTGAGCGCGATGGCGAAGGTGAGCATGTCGTCATTCGATAACCTTCGGGCGTCCGCCGTGGTTGCCCTTGGCCGCTGCGGCGACCTGGCCTTCGAGGGTCTTCTCGCGGATGTAGTTGCGTTCGATCTGTCCGGCGACGGCGAGGACGGCGAAGAACATGGCGCCCATGCCGTTGGGGTCGTAGATCTCGGTGTGGGCCGGTGAGGAGTTCGAGCTGGATGCCGTCGGCCTGGAGCTCGGCGGACAGCGTCATCAGCTCGGCCGCGTTCCTGGCCAGGCGCTTGAGCTCGTGGACGGTGAAGATGACCGGTGTTTCCGGGGGCGGCCTCCTTGAACTTCCGGGCCAGCGCGAGCGCTGCCTCAAGCTCGGGCCGCACCTTCGCACGGGTGCTGATCTGCTCCTTGAAGACCTTGTGGCACTCCGCCCGGTGAAGGGCTTCGAGCTGGCTCGCCAGCTCCTGCCGGGCGGTCGACGTGCGGGCGTACCCGGGGTCCGAGTGGGAACGGACCAGGAAACTGGTGTTGCTGTCAGAAGTTTTGGCGGGTGGTCATTCGGGCCGTCGGGTTGTGCAGGTGAGTGATGATCCGACGATCGGTTTCCTGAAGGCGCGGACGTGGCGCGGTTCTGCGTGCCGGTCTGGAGGTCTGGCTCCCGCGATTTGGTTGCGGCTGGTGGTCAAGTTGCGGGAGGCACTGGGCGAGGTGACGGACGCGGCTCTGGACGGCGGGATGGCTGGCTCTGTCTTCGCCTGCGTGGCCCTTTCCCGTCTGCCGGCACAGGCCGCGTCGTTCTCAGCCCTGCATTGATCCGGTCGGGGGCGGGCCCGGCGGATGGTGCCTTTGTCGGGCGTCAGGTGTTGGGGGTGCAGAGGGCGAGGATGGCCATGTCGTCGTGGCCGTCGCTGGGGTGGCGGTCGGCCAGCGTGTTCACGAACTCCTCGAGGGCAAGGCACGTGTGTGGTGGCGATGTCGGCGAGTTGGGCCAGGCCGTCGTCGATGCTGTGGGCGGGGTGTTCGATGAGTCCGTCGGTGTAGAAGATCACGGTGGCCCCGGGCGGCAGGGGGTCGGTGTGGTCGGGTCGGTGCTGTTCGGTGCTCACGGCCAGCGGCAGTCCGGGCTCGGCGTAGAGGTACCGGGTCATCCCGTCTGCGGTGATCAGGAGCGGCGGGGGATTGGCCGGCGGTGCTCCAGCGTAGGGTCCAGCCGTCGTGGGCGGTCTCGATCCGGGCGAGGCAGGCGGTGGTGACCGGCAGGTCGGTGATGGCCTTCAGGGCACAGTCGAGCCGGTGCAGGACGGCGCTGGGCGGGGTGAGGCGGTCGAAGAGCAGGGCGCGGAGCATGCTGCGGGTCTGGGCCATGGCGGCGGCGTGCAGGTCGTGGCCGACGACGTCGCCGATGACGTCGGCGCATGCGTTGTCGGGGAGCCAGATGGCGTCGTACCAGTCGCCGCCGAGGTGGCCGGGGGTGGTGACGGGCCGGTAGATGGCGGCGCCGGAGAAGGGGTGCAGGTCGGGCAGGGTGGGCAGCAGCAGGCGCTGGAAGTGTTCGGCGCTGGCGCGGTGGGCTTCGACCAGGCGGATGTTGTCGATCGCGATGCCGGCGGCTCCGGCGAGGGTGATGACGATGGCTTCGTCGTCGCGGTCGAAGGGGCGGTCGTCGTGGCGTTCGGAGAGGTAAGGTCGCCGTAGATCGTGCCGCGGACATTGATGGCGACGCCCAGGAGGGTGCGCATCTGCGGGTGGCCGGGCGGAAAGCCGACGGAGGCCAGATGGGCGGCAATGTCGTGAACGCGCAGTGGTTGGGGGTGGCGGATCAGGTGGCCGAGGACGCCGTGTCCGCTGGGGAAGGCGGTCCCTGCCAGATTGGCGCATTCCGAGGCCGACAGGCCGGCGGGAATGAACTGCTGCAGTTCTTCACCGGAGTCGTCCAGGACGCCCAGTGCGCCGTAGCGGGCGCCGGTCAGGCCCATGGCGGTGGTGCCGAAGCGGTGCAGCAGGGCGGGAAGGTCCTCCTCCCGGCTCAGGGCCAGCACCGCATCGAGGAGGTCCTGCAGCCGGTTCTTGGCCGCGGCCATTTCCCTCAGAGCCTGTTTCCGATTCTTGCGGCCAATTTGGTTGACTGAGGTGATCTCGTTCGGTCAACGAGAAGGTGATCAGTAGTCGATTCTTGGGGGACAGGTGCTTCCGACTTGGGTGACGATGGCCGTTCCTCTTGGCGCTTCCGCCCTGATGGCTGCTGGCTGGGGCCGGCTGCGGTATTGGCGCCGCTTCTCCATGCGTCGGCAGTCCGTCGTTGCCGTGGTCTTCGGTGTCTCCAGGCAGGAGTTGCGACTTCGATTGGCAGTGGCTGGCAGCGGCGAAATTGAAACCGTTGTTTCGGTGGGGGAGACGATAGCCGCGGACTGGGAGAGGCGGCTTGAGCTGGGTGGATCAAACTCAGAGGAACCTGACTTCGAAGATGCGTCGTGGGACCAGTTGCTTGTCTCCTACTCTCCCAGTGATTCACCGCAGGTCATGACCTGCCAGCAGATCGAAGACGCCAGAATGCAGCCGTGGTGCTTGTGACCGCGGGTTCACTGATCTTGGCCATTGCCCTTCTCAGCATGATTCCCGCAGTCTTCCTCTGCCTTCTGGGAGGGACGGCAGGTGTTGTGGCCGCTGTGTTCGTTGCAGGAATCGGCCGACGTCGGGGTCCGGTTCGTGGTGGCAGCTCAGGTGACTTCGTTCTTGGTTGCGGAGCAATGGCCATGGGGGTCACCGCTGTGACAGCGATCTGGTCCGGACTCATGTGGTAGATGAGGGCGCCAGAGAGAACTCGGACCTGATCTGATGGGACGAGCTGGCCTGATGGGCTGGGCGGCTTCTGGGTGGCGGTGGTGACCGTGACCGCCTTTTCGATGAGTCCCGTTGCGCTTCGCGAGAGTCCGGTTGCTTGGTTCTGCGGGAGCTTCTGCGGGTGATTCGCCTGGTCATGAGGGTGATCGCGGCCCAGGTGATGAGCGATTCTGAGTGCTGGATGAGTCGTTCGTAGTCCCGCGCGTGTCTGCGGGCGTGCATGATCCAGGCGTGTGAGCGTTCGACGACCCAGCGCCGAGGCAGGACGACGAACCCGGGAACATACTTCGGGCGGCTGATGGTCTTGATCGTCAGGTTCAGGTATGGCTTTGCCCAGGTCACGAGCTTTCCGGCATAGGCGGCATCAGCCCAGACGATGGCGATTTCCGGGTGCATCAGCCGCAGCCGGAACAGTACTTCCTTGGCTGCGTCGCGATCGGTCATATCGGCTGGGGTGACCATGACGAACAGCGGCAGGCCCTTGGTGTCCACGACCAGGTGCCGCTTGCGGCCGTTGATTTTCTTGCCGGCGTCGTAGCCGCGGGAGTTCTTGCCGACGGTCTCGGCGGCCTTGATCGACTGAGAGTCGATGACGGTGGCGACGGCTCCGGGAGCCCGGCCCATTTCGCGGCGGATCCGCTTGCGGAGCTGGTCACGGATCTGGCCGACGACGCCGCAGGCGGCCCGGCGGGCCATGAACTCGTAACACGTGCGCCAGGGCGGGAAGTCCTTGGATAGGGACCGCCGCTTGCAGCCGGTGTCGACGACATAGCGGATCGCGTCCACGATCTCCCGGCGGGGATGTTTCTCGGGACGGCCGCCGGTCTTGGTTTCGCAGGCCGGTGTCGGCAGCATGGGCTCGATCAGTGCCCATTCGTCGTCCCAGGTGTCGGAGGGACAGCAGCGCCTGCGCGGCAACATTTACCCCCTCATGGACGGGGCGGGGCCGGCCGCGAAGCGGCTGGCCCCGCCGGTCAGGCATCGGTGAAGTCGGCGATGACGTCAAGTGTGGACTCGACCGAGCTGAGCTGGGTGTTGAGGTGTTTGATCCACCGGCCCTTGGGCTGGAGGGCGGCGGGCGGGGCGACGGTCCCGGTGATGAACCTGCGGATTTCGGTGAGCTTGCCGCGGATGACCGCGACCTGGTATGCCTCGAGCTCGGCCGGGTCGGCGCAGAACTTGTAGCCGTCCTTCAGGGTCCAGATCAGCGGAGGCCAGTCACGTTCGGCGATGGTGTCCCGCAGACAGGTCAGGCCTGAGCGGGTCTGGTGGGGCGAGAGTTCGCTGGATCTGACCAGCTGAACGAAGGTCAGACCGGCCGGGCGGGCCTCGAAGAGTACGAAGCGGATGGTGTCGGCGTGTCGCTGGGCGGCGGGTGATCTGCGCTCGGAAGCGCGAGGCATCGCCTATTCGCCTTGCAGCAGTTTGGCCAGCTCTCCGTCGACGTCGACCTTGCCGGTGTCGACCGCGGTCTCGATGCAGTCCAGCGTCGCCCTCACGCGTGCGACGTTCTCATGGATGAGGGTGCGTTCGTCGTCGCCGAGCGGCGCCTCGCGCAGGCCGGGGACGACGCGGCCGGACGCGGCGACGAATGCGTGGCAGGCGGTGACCAGGTCCAGGAACTCCACCGATCGGTCGATGTTGCGGATGGCCGGGGCGACGGGGCTGGTCTGCTCGAAGTGCTCACGGGCCTGCCGGCCCCGCTCGACCTGGGCGTGATTGACCTGGTGGCGGGCGGCGTCCTCCGACATCGCCCGGAAGGCGACTATCGGCCTGCGGAGCAGGCTGGTCGCGGCGGTGGTCGCCACCGCCTCGTCGCGGGTGAACTCCGCCACGACCCCGGACCTTCTCCTGATCGGGCGCTTTCGCCGCGACCGTCGGACGTTTCAGGAGGTCCGTGGTCACCACCGCGGCGACGTCCTCGTCACGGGCCAGGGTGTGGATCGCGGTGATCTTCTCCTGCGGAGTGACAGGCTTGACGACCTGCCGGCCGACCTGCCGGTTGGCCTCGTCCGGTGTCCACCGGCTCCTGCCCTCGGGCGGGGTGAAAACCGTGGCCCACCGTTCCTCGTCGTCGACGATGGACGCCATGATCTTGTGGACGGTGAAGGACACCCCGGACACCCGGCGGTCCTCTGGCCACTTCGACGCGGTCCACCTCGCCGACCTCACCTGCGAGTACGACACCCCGATGTCCTCGGCGAGGCGGAGCAGCGAGTCCTTGACCGTGAACAGCTCATCGCCGCGTTCCTGGCCGCCGGCCTCGCGCATCGGCTCGACTTCGAGGGCGTAGTCGCCGATCGTGAACTGGATGCGGCTGGACGTCTAGACCAGTTTCCGCAGCTCAGCCACGATCGCCGCATAACGGTTTCCGCTGACGCTGCCGACCTTGTCGGCGGACTCGATCTCTTCGGGCATGGCTTCCACCACCCACCGCGGACCGGTGCACGGCCAAGCGGCCGTGGCGAGACCCGGCTCGCTTCCCGACCGAGAGTCGGACCGGAAATAAGACGATCACAACGAAAAGCCGTAATTGGCCACGTTCTGAAAGGATTTGGGTTCCGGGTGCGTTCGCGGTGCGGTCACTGTGACCGTTCACCGAACGTTTCCTTCCGGGCCCTCCAGGCCCTCGTGACACGCCGCCGCGAGCAGTAGACCGCATTCGAACGGCGGTCCACCCCGGCTACCCAAGTCGCCCCGCACTCGGAGCACCCGGCCCTGCCAGCGCCACTCAACTCCGCGGCCACCCGCTTGCGCAACCGGCGGTCCCGGCGCCCCTGCCTGGAACGACATGCTGCCGAGCAGTACACAGCAGTAGGCCGTGCGTCCGGCCGCAACCGTTCACCCCAGCCCTCACACACCCTTTCCCCGGCCCCCGGCGTCCTTGGACACCCAGCCAGCCTAGGGCCCAAAGCTACTCAAAACCGGGGATCGAAAACAGGCTCTAACTGGTGGCCGCTGCTGGTGCTGCTGGACGCTGCCGAGCACACCGAAACAGGTGGGGATACCGGTATGGGTGACGGGAACGAGGTAACGGTCATGACGCCCCTTGCGTCAGGCCAGCTGACCCGGACGCTCGGGGAGGGTGGCATTCGATCCCTCGTTGACGGAGGGTGAACGCGCCCAAGCGTGCCGAATAGTCCTGGTCCCCCGACCACATGGCTGGGCCTCTTGGCATGATTCCTGTGGCAGGATGTTACAAGAACGCTATCGCCCTTTTTCATGAAAGAAGCGACCCGCTCAGAACCAGGCGCTAAGCGGGTCGCTTTTTAGTGTTCAGCCTGCACGCGATGCCTGCCTACATTACTTTCCGTCAGTTTTCCTTGCAAAGCCACTGGTTGGTGTCGTGGTCAAAAGTGCAACCCGCCGCGGCCGCAGGGCCAACAAAGAACCCGCCCATGAAAAGAGCCGCAACTATCGCTAGAGCCGCCTTCTTCATTTCTTCCTCCTCTATCGACTTACGCGTTTCGGCTGGCCGCACTCGGTAACGACCGCGACCGCCGGATCGATTGCTTATAGAAAGTATTTCGAACCACGCAAACGTCAACAGGGTATTAATTACTCATCTATTGATGCGGTGTGCCGGTCAACTTGGTTAGTGATGGGGCGTCAATTAGGCGTGATTCTATGGTTGTTGTCAACAATGCGTTATGGGGAGGTATGAGCACCCCTACCCTCAGAATTCATCTCATTTGGTGAGCGTGCGGTAGCAGATGGGGATGCAGGCGATGCTGGTGAAGGCGGGGAAGTGGTCGGTCTTGTGTTCGTAGCGTCGGTGGAGGCGGCGGCAGCCGGCGAGCCGGCCATGGTGCGTTCTACGGTCCAGCGGTGGCGGCCCAGCCGCTGCGAGGACTTGACTCCCTTGCGGTGATGCGGTGGGTGATGCCACGTTCGCGTAGCCGCCGCCGCAGGTGGGTGTGGTCATAGCCCTTGTCGGCGTGGAGTTTGCCGGGCTTGCGCCGTCGCCGACCACGGCGCGGGCGGATCGGGGGATGGCCTTGACGAGCGATATCAGGGCCTGGCTGTCGTGCAGGTTGGCCCCGGAAATGCCGACGGATGTGGGCAGACCCGGCCGTTCCGTGATCAGGTGGATCTTCGAGCCGTACTTCCCCGGTCGACAGGATTCGGACCCGTCAGGTCGCCCTTTTTTTCAGAGCCCGTATGGGCACCGAGTCGATCGCGCACCGCGACCAGTCCAGCTCGCGGGTGCCGAGTTCATCAAGGACCAGGCGGTGGAGCCTGCCCTACACCCTGGCCTTCGACCACTGCGAGAAGCGCCTGTGGGCGGCCGCTCCGGACAGGCCGAACGCTGCCGAAGGCAGCTGCTGCCAGGTACAACCCGACGTGACCACGAAGACGATCGCGGCCAGCACTTCCCGGTCGCCGTGCCGACCCCCACCACCCTGCGGCCGCGACGGCACCTCCGGCACCACCCGCTGCAACTCCCACAACTCGTTCGACACCAGCCGCTCAACGATCCCCACTATGACACAGAGAAAACAGAGCCACCCAAATAAGACGACTGAGCCTCTTTCATCTTGTGCTGGAGGGTGAAATGGGCTGGTCAGCGGGGGTGGTGACGAGGCAGGGCCCCTGGTCGGTGGCGTGGTCCACTCATATCTCCGGCGGCCGAAGGGGCCCTGTTGGTTCCGTTATCCTGCCACGCTCGAGGTCCCTCATGAGCTCGTCGAGCATGTCGCCCGGCTGCTGGATAAGCTCGCGGAGCTCTACCCCGCCCCGGCCGGCACAGCCACGCCCGCCCCCGCCGCCGACGTTGCGGTGCCGGCCACGTTCACCGCCGCGGCCGCCCCGGCGGAAGCGCAGACTCTGTCTACAGGTCAGGCGTCCGAGCGTGGGGTCATGACGGCAACCGAGAACACCCAGGCCCCTGCCGCTGCTCCGGCCGCCGCGCCCCGTCTGGCGCGCACCACCATGATGTCGTCGACGTCGCGCCGCCCGGGTGCGAAGAAGGCGGCCCTGGCCGGCGCCCCGGCGGGCGGTACAGATCCGCCGTTCGAGAACGGGCCGTTGGCGGTTATCGACGCCGAGGACGGCAAAATGTTGGTGCACTGCACGGGCAGCCTGGTCCTGGATGTGCCCGCCAAGTCCCGGCCGTCCCTGGACGACTGGACGCTCAAGGAGGCGAAGCTCGGGGCTCCGAAGCTGTCCGGGCTGGGCAAGGACGCCGACCCGCTGATCGTGCTCACCGAGGCCGCGTACAAGCGCTATGGCCTACGCGTTACGCTTACGAAGGAGGAGCGGACCGCCGGGCGAATCCCGGAGGGCCAGAAGGTCATCAAGCAGCTGGTCCGCGCGGAGTGGAAGCTGACGAAGCGCGGGTTCGGGCCGCGGGCGCGGATCTACCGGCCGGCGACCGCTTCGGAGCGGGCCTGCGTGCAGCTGTCTGTCCATCCCGTCGTGGAACGCGCTGGACACCCGGCACTGGGGCGACGCCGGGCAGCTCCCACCGGCCGAGCTCGCCCGCGTCTTGGGCGTGTACGCGTCCCGGGTGATGACGCCGCGCGGTTCCACGGCCGTGATCGGTCTGGAGCTGATGACCGCGCTGCACCCGCCGACCCGGGCCTCCGAGCCTGACGCCGACGGTAAGCGGCACACCGAGCACAACCCCGGCTCGCTGGGCAAGGACGCCATCGACCCGATGAACTGGCCGCCGTGCGAGGTGCCCGACGGCCACCCCGCCCTCAAGGATGTGCCCCACTTCCACGCGCGCGGCCCGGCGGAGAAGCTGTTCGAGGAGGCGTATGACTGGGCGCGGCCGATGACCGACGCGGAGTGCACCCTGCGCCACCTGGTCGGCATCTACGTCAACATGGCCTTCGCCGCCGACGCCAACGGGCTGCCGGTTGGCCTCGGGGAGGCGACGCACGTCAAGGCCACGGTGTTCGACCTGAAGCTGCCCGGCTCCTGGCTGGTCGACCTGTCGCACGTCGACCTGTCCCGCGTGAAGGTCGGCAAGGAGTGGGTGGAGCTGGACGACAGCCTGCTGCCGTCCCCGTTCACGCCGAAGGGCGAGCGGCCCGAGGGCCCGGCCTGGTACTCGACGCCCACCATTGCCTATGCGCAGGAGGTCGGCTACGAGGTGCGCCCGATCGAAGCGTGGGTGCGGCACGAGCACGGGAGGTACCTGGACGGTTGGTACCAGCGGCTGCGCGACGCCTACCTCGCCACGATGGTCGACCTCGGCGTCGAAGCCGACCTCGCCCCGGCCGACTTCCTCGCCGCGATGGACGGTTACAAGGACGGTGCCCCGGAGCTGGCGATCGTCGTCTCGGCGGTCAAGACGACGGTCAAGGGCGGCCTGGGCAAGCTGCGCGAGCGGCCCCGGGCCGAGGGCTGGCGGCCGGGCGAACCGTGGCGCGCCCTGTCCCGTCCCACCTGGAGGCCGGACATCCGCGCGGGGCGGTCATCTCCCGCACCCGGATCAACCTCCACCGCAAGATCGTCAAGCACGCCTCGTTCACCGGCCAGTACCCGATCGCGATCCTGTCCGACTGCGTCGTCTACGCCTCGAACGGCCCGAGCCCACTGGACTGCATGCCCTACCGCGATGGCAAGCCGCTCCCGGGCGGGTTCAAGCTCGGCATCAACCCCGGACTGGTCAAGCACGAGGGCACCCAGCCCGTCCTGTGGGGCGAGGAGGTCCGGGAGAAGTTCAATGCTCCGGAGCTCAACATCGCCCGGTACATCAAGGACGGCACCGTCACCGACGTCGACAACGTAGAGTAGGAGAGGCCGCGATGAGCCTGTTCGGGGACGGCCTGGAGGCCGCAGTGCAGAAGGCCCTCAGCCGCCCAGCGCCCAAGAACGCGGGCCGCAGATGCGGTACCTGGTCAAAAAAGCTCGGCGGCAGCAAGCCGGTCGCCGACCTGCTGGGAATGTCCCAGCGGTAGGTGTAGCGCTATGTGGCGGGCAAGGCCAAGACCCCGCGCCCCGCTCTCGCCGCGCGCCTGGAGTGCGAGGTGAAGTAGCGCTGGCAGCCGCAGATCAGGGCCAAGGTCAGGGCGAAGGCGGCCTCTACCGGCGGCATTGTCATCGACACCCGCGCCCGTATGGGCTACACTGCGCCGATCGGGTCCACGGGCCAGGGCCGCATCCGGCACCTGACCGTCGCCCTGCACCCGCAGTACGCCGCCCGCCTCTTCGAAGCCCCCAGGAGGCTGGCGCCAGCGACGACGAGCTCCAGGAAATCGCCGCAGAAGGACTCAAGAAGGAGTACTTCCAGGACAGCGGCCGCCGCGCCGGCTCCCTAGAGGAGGTTCGGTTCACCGACATCGAGCATCTCGAGTTCGACCTTTAGTGCTTTGCCGCATGCGGCTGAGTGGTTCGACTGACGCTTAAAGAGTGAACGCTACAGGGAGCTTTTGGCGGCCTAATTTTTGCGCCCTCCAGGAGCATGCCGGTGACGAAAAAATAACCGGAGAGATGTTTGCCGCCAGTAAGTTCACATTCGGCTGCCGCATCTTCGGGCTTGCGCAATTCCTGACCGGCGGAGTTCCCCGCGGGACCCCGAGCTCAGCCATGGCGGCTGCATCTTCTACGCCCCATCACCAGCGTTCCCTGCCGGGTATGACCGGGCGTACTGGGATTCAGGCAGGGAAAGAGGTGCTAATAAAGGGCTGATTTTATGTCGGAGCATTCAATGAAGGTGACGGTAGGGGAAGACTCCTACCTAGCGGCCCGGGGGAAAACGCCGGTTTAAAATGACAGGCGCCGCACCGCGCTGTTCCGGTTCATTCTGTTCTTCGTGCTCAAGCCGTCCTCGTGTACCGGCCATCATGCGCAGACGGTATCGTTGACCTTGGCTGTTGCGGTCGCGGGAGTGGAACTGGCAGACGCTTCAGGTCCCGGTGTCCTTCGCGGCGTGAGGGTTCGACTACCTCCACTCCTACCCAAGGCCAGGGCTCTCTCGTGCTCCTCATGGTCGCTACCGTCTTGCACGGCAGGTTGGGCTGGCCGTGCCCGCGCCAGGGGATGGTCCGGCGCGGGTGAGGGTGTTGTCGTCTGGTCAGCAAGTCTCAGCTGGAAAGTGAGTCGGCGTGGGAAAGTTCGGTTGGTGCATCACCGGCCATCACGGGTCATGCCCCGTGAAAACTTTGAGCGGCATGCAATGTACCTGCGCTTGCCATGCGGAAACGCGCCATGCGATCGTGTCACTCGATAGAATTCCGAACCATAGGAGAATGAGCAGCAGCACAGAAGAGCAGCTAGCCTCAGGTGGCTCTGCCATCTCACCGACTATGGAAACTGTCTCCTTTGCAGTCGATGGCGTATCTTACGAAATCGAATTGGTCCCAGATGAGGCGTCCGTGCTGAGGCGTGATCTCGCTCCCTACCTCGCCGCGGCCTGTCAAATATGCGGCCCGGAATAGTTTTACTCAAAAAACTATCTCTGAACCCGAACCCGGTCCGCAGGCTCAGGGTGTTATGCGGCCAGGGCGGGATGGGTGAGGAAGCCAAGCTCGAGGTGGAGCAGGCCGGGGTTCTAGGGGGGCTGGTGGCTCGGTTGCGGATTTGCCGCTGGGTGAGACGCTAGGGTCGTCGATGGTTTCGTTCAGGGCCAGGATCCGCCGACCCACCGCAGTGTGGAGGCCGCGCCGGGGGTTACGGTTGTGGTCCAGCAGGGCGGAGGCCAGAGTGCTGGGATTGACGCTCGCGGTGCGAGCGGTGAAGGCGCGGCTGGCGCGCTCGTAGCGCAGCTGCAGGGCATGGAGGTGGTCGATGACCGGCCGCAGATCCATGGTGTCGCTCCAGGGGCTGTGGTCAGGAGCAGGTCCGGGTCCAAGGCGAGGAGTTGTCGGGCGGCGGCCTGCTGGATGCGCCGGGGTGTGCCTGCTGCGACATCGTGCAGGGCGGCCCGGCCGCCAGGGTGCTGGGCGACCCTCCGGCCGCCCGAGCGATGGCGGCCTGCGACAGGACGGGATGCGTGGCCAGCAGCGCCCACACATGGTGCATGGCCGGGGCGGCGTCTGTGGACCGACCGCCGTATCTGCGCTCACGGCACGGCAGATCAAGCCATCGCGAGCGACAGCAGGCGCCGTGCGATTGCCGGGCTGACAGTGCGCTCCTCACCTGGGCCGTGCCGAGCATCACCCAGCAGGGACTTCAGCGTGGAGGAGGCGACACCCGCATGGGCGATGGCCGCTACCGGCAGGTGGGGGCGCTGGGCGATCAGATACCGCACGTGCTGGAGGACAGGGGCGGCGGCGATACAGTCGGCTCGCATACAGAGGTTTCGGAAAGTTCGAGCAAGACAGTTAGGCAGGCATACTGAGCGAACTCTACGAGCCGACAGGGCAGATGGGGCGATCCAGCGGCCCTGGCACCACGTCATTCCACCGGACGCCCCTGACCGGCTGCCGCGCCCCTTTCACGGCGACTGCTTTTATACCCGCTGATGTTCTTGACGCGCAAGGAGACAACTCCTGCACGAATGAGCCTCTTCCAACCTGGCGTCCGTACTGGTCAGAGCCCTGCTGCCGGGCGGGTCCGCGCAGTTGGCGCCGGCTTCTGAACTGGGCCTGCGGTCGGCCGAGTACTCCGGAGACCATCTGCTGGCCGCTCACGCCCTCATACGCGCCAGATTGAAAGGCTCAATGGCTCGGCTGATTTTGGTATGTCCTCGACGGGGTGCCCCTTGGCCCGGGGGAGCGCTGATGCCGGGTAGTGGTAGGTGTGGGGTGGGTGGGACTTGAACCCACGGCCGACGGATTATGAGTCCGCTGCTCTGACCAGCTGAGCTACCACCCCACCGCACCTCGAGTAGAACATACGCCCGGTTACCGTGTCGCGCCGGGGTGAGGAACCGCAGGGAATCTGAAGGTTCTGGAGCGGTGGGCGAGAGCGGAGGATGGGGGAGCCGGGAGGCAGGTAGCACTACTGCCGGCGCTGGGGGATGTGAAGGCGGGCGCGATGGCAGTGAGGGAGCGCGGATGCTTGTTGTTCCGTGGGATGCGGGAGGGAGGAGCCAGGGTGACGATAGGGCTGTGTCTGCTGGATCGCCGGGAAACGAGGAGGGCGCGGCCCGCCGGGTGCGGGTGCTGCGTCTGGAGACGCTGCGCGACATCGAGGCCCTGATCCGTGAGCTGCAAGAGCTGCACGGGGAGCTGCGGGTGTGTGAGGAGGGGGACGGGGAGCGGGTGCGGGATCTGCTGCACGCGGTGGGGGTGATGACCGGGGTGTGGCTGGACGACGTAGCCTGCCGTTTCGCCGGAACCGATCATGACGCCGATGAGCTCTACGCCCGGGCGTGGCAGTTCCTCGACGAACTGAATCTGGAGCCGGGCGGCTTTTCGACCCGGGATGATCCGGCCTTGTTCACCACCTTGTGCGGTTCTGCGGCGAGTATGCTGGGCCGGGTGTGGATCAACGGCTACCTGCTGGGCCCGGTCCCTGAGGACGCCTGGCCCAGCCGAGAGCTGGCAGTACTCATGCTGCAGGCCCTGGAACATCACACCGACGCCCTGGCCCTGGCCGAAACCCTCGACCAGCCCCTCCCACCACCGCCTCGCCCACACCGGCCGGATGACGGGGCCGGGCCGGGCGGGATGTCTGACATGGGAGAGGAGCCGGACGCGCCGGGGGAGGAATCACCCTGATTCTTCCGAAGCGCTGTCGTCGATGGTGGTGTGTTTGATGGTGATCCAGGCGTGGCTGCGGCGGCCGGGGAGGTAGACATCTAGTACTCCAGCAGCGTTTTGCTATCTGGCCTGGTCAGGGGAGTCGTGGGGAGTGTAGTGGGAGGGTTGGGTGCCGGTGGTGGTCTTGGCCGGGTGCTCCACCAACGAGTGGATTCGCCGCTGGTAGTGGCAGTGGCGGGCTGTCGCCTGGCGTCTGCGACGCCAAAGTGACCAGCTCAGCACGTGGCGGCGGAGCGCCCGGCCCGGGCGGCCGCCTGGGCCGAGGCGAAGCGCCAGGAGCCGGCGGACTTCTGCCACGGTGAGGGGAACCACGGCGCCGGAACCGTTTCTGCACCCCCCTTTGTCGCTTCGTGGGCCATGACCGCGAGGTAGGAGTGGGCCAGCATCGCCAGCGTGATGTGGCGATACCAGCCCACGTATCGGCGAACTTCGTACTGGTCCAGGCCGCACTCGTTCTTCGCGGCCTGGAAGCACTCTTCGATCTGCCAGCGCATCCCGGCGATCCGCACCATCTCCTGAATGGCTGTCTCGAGCGGTGTGTAGGCGAGGTAGTAGGCGATCTCCTCAGGCTTGCTGAGACTGCGGCGGGCCAGAGCCCACCGGCGGCGCACGGGGGCCTGTCCCTGGTAGTCGAACTCGGCCACCGTGGGCAGCTCCAGGGCCGCCCAGTGGTAGAGCCGTGGCCCCTTGGCGCCGTCGCCGCAGGAGATCGCCTCCCATGCCTCGTCGGGGGCCCGGGCGAAGAGGTGGTCGATGCGCGGGCCGAAAACCTGCTGGGACTTGGGTACTGCGAGCACGTAGCCGAGCCCGGACTGCTCCAGTAGTCGGCGGAAGCGTCCCTCTTGCCCGTATGCGGCGTCCGCTGTCACCCAGGCAATCGGAAGTTCGGAGGCCAGAGCACGCAGGACCAGGCGCTTGGCCAGCTCTCCTTTGGTGGCGAAGCCCCGTTCGTCGGGGACCTTTGCCGCCTGGCAGCGGTCTCGGTCGTCCGTCCAGGACTTGGGCAGATAGAGCTCCCGGTCGACCAGTGCACGGCCGCGGGTGGTGGCGTAGGCGGCGAAGACGCCGATCTGGCAGTTTTCGGTGCGGCCGGCGGTGCCGGAGCACTGGCGCTGGACCCCGGCGGAGGTGCTGCCCTTCTTGATGAAACCGGTGTCGTCGACGACGAGCACCCCTGCTTCCTCGCCGAGATGCTCAGCGACGTAGGACTGGAGGTCGTCACGGACGTCGTCAGCGTCCCAGTTCGCCCTGTTCAGGAGCCGTTGCAGGCCGTCGGGCGTGCGATGGCCAGCGAATTCGGCCAGTTGCCAGCCGTTCTTGCGGCCGACGGGGGCGAGCAGGCCTCGTATGTAGTCCCGTCCGCGGCGCCGCAGGTCGGCGCGGCCGAAACGGTGGCCGATCCGAAGGAACAGGTCCTCGAGTTGTCGTTCCCAGGCCGCGTCCGCGTGGTCGTCGATCACGAAGACAAGCTGTCCACGACTCAGCCCGGCCCATACCTCTCATCCACTCGTTGGTGGAGCACCCGGCCAAGACCACCACCGGCACCCCACCCTCCCACTACACTCCCCACGACACCCCTGACCAGGCCAGATAGCAAAACGCTGCTGGAGTATTAGCCGTAGGTCCGCTCGACCGTCCATCGCTTCGGGATCGGGGTGAGGCCCCTGGTACCGGGCTTGCGGGCAGTGATCTCCATGTCGATGCCGAGGGTGGCGGCGTGCTCGACGAGGTGCTGGCGGTAGCCTCCGTCGACCCAGGCCTTCCCGATCCCGGGGTGGCTGGCGGCGACCTGGTCCAAGAGTTCGGTACCAGCGACGGAGTCCTGCACGCTCGCCGCCGTGACCAGGGCGGCGAGGAGGAGTCCGAGCGTGTCGGTGACGATGCTCCGCTTCCGGCTCAGGATCTTCTTTCCGGCATCGATGCCCTGGCCGGCAGCGGGGACGCTGGTGGAGGTCCTAACGCTCTGAGCGTCCATAACGCAGGCCGACAGCTCTGCTTTGCGCCCCTCTTTCTCACGTAGGAGCTGCCTGACAGGCCGTTGAGCTGGGCGAATACACCATCGTCGGCCCATTTGGCGAGGTAGCCGCAGACCGTGCTCCAGTGCGGTCGTGGCCCAGGTCATGCTCCGGCGGCCGCCCGAAATCCAGAGCCCGGCCGCGGCGCTCGAACCGCCAGGCCGAGAGCACGGGCTCGATCAACTACCAACGGGCATCGGACAGATCACTCGGATACGGCCCTGTTCTCCCGAAGCTACGGCGAAGTGACAAGTAGCGCTCTGTCATCAGAGTGACGCTCGGTCAGGGACAGCGGGGCGGGGTCCAGGGACCTCGCTGGCCTGGAGAGTGGCGAAGTCTGCGTGCGCGGCCTCGACGGCTTCTGGGTACGCCTCGTGCTTGGCGTGCTCGGCGAGCGCTCGATAGATGCTGGCGACGGAGGGGCTGTGTCCCTTGCGCTTGCCGGTGGGGATGATCAGGTCGGGCTGGATCTGCTCGACGGACTCGCCGCCCGCGCGGCGCCGCAGCACGGTGTGGAGCATGTCGTCGGTAATGACCGGGGGCCAGCCGCCGTGTATGCCCTTGCGGGCTGCGGTGTCGAGTCCTTCAAGCGTGGATTCGCGGATGTTCTCCCGTTCGGTCTCCGCCATCGCCGCGAAGAACGCGAACAGCAGCTTGCCAAGGCCGGTGGGGTCGTAGATGCCGGGCAGGGGGCCGGGGAGCATCTCCAGGATGAGGCCGTAGGCGGTGAGGTGGTCGGCGAGCGCGGTGAGTTCGGCGGCGTCGCGGCCCAGCCGCTTCATCTCGTACACGGTGAAGACGACCCGGCAGTGCGGGGCGTGCGCCTTGACCTCCCGCGCGGTCCGCAGCGCCTCCTCGAAGCGGCGGCAGACCCGGACGCGGGTGCTGATCTTCTCGCTGAAGATCTTGTCGCGGGGGATGCCCTGCTTGCTGAGCGCGTCGAGCTGGGAGTCGAGTTCCTGCCTGAGGGTCGAGCATCTCGCATAGCCGATGCGGATGTCCGCGCTGGGCAGGTCCGGGTCGATCAGCGCCGGCGGTGGGGTGCCGGACCGCCACGGCCGGCCCGGGCCGCGGTCGGCGGGGTTGGGCACCCGTAGCGTTCTTCAGCCGGGGCACCTGGGTGAAGCGGCAGGTGTGCTATGCCAAGGCGACCGCGCCGCTACGCGAGCGGCAGGGCGAGCCGGGCTGTGCGTCACACTTCGCGGACATCAACCCAACGTATCAACTGAGTGTATAGCCGACGTGTATAGTCAGGCGGCATGTCTATCAGCCATACTCTTCTCGGCCTCCTTGAGTCCGGCCCCCGCCATGGATACGACCTCAAACGCGTCTTCGACGAGAGGTTCGGCCATGACCGCTCCCTGCACTACGGGCAGGTCTATTCGACGATGTCGCGTCTGCTCAGAAACGGGCTGGTCGAGGTCGTTGGTGTCGAGGCCGGTGACGGCCCGGAGCGGAAGCGGTACGCGATCACCGAAGCGGGTGTCACCGATGTCGCTCGGTGGCTCGCCTCTCCGGAGAAGCCCGAGCCGTATCTGCAGTCGACCCTGTACACGAAGGTCGTTCTGGCCCTGCTGACCGGCCGCGATGCCGCCGAGCTGCTGGATGTGCAGCGCGCGGAGCATCTGCGGCTTATGCGGATCCTTACCGACCGCAAACGCCAGGGTGATCTCGCCGACCAGCTCATCTGCGATCACGCTCTGTTCCATTTAGAAGCGGACCTGCGCTGGCTGGAGCTGACCGCGGCCCGGCTGGACGCGCTCGCAAAGCAGGTCGCCGCATGAACCACACATTCCCTGCTGGCTCCCTGCTCACAGCCGAGGACCTGCGGAAGTCATACGGGCGCACGGCCGCGCTCGACGGCGCCGGCTTCTCCATCCATCCCGGTGAGGTGGTGGCCGTGATGGGCCCATCCGGATCCGGGAAATCGACCCTGCTGCACTGCCTGGCCGGGATCGTGACCCCAGACGCGGGCACTATCACCTATGACGGCCGCACACTGTCCGCCATGAACGACGCCGAGCGCAGCGCCCTGCGCCGCAGTGAGTTCGGCTTCATCTTTCAGTTCGGCCAGCTGGTGCCGGAACTGTCCTGTGTGGAGAACGTGGCACTCCCGCTGAGGCTGAACGGCACCCGGCGCAAAGACGCCGAGCGCACGGCGCTGCAGTGGATGGAGCGCTTGGAAGTCGATGATCTCCGTGCCAAGCGTCCCGGTGAGGTCTCCGGCGGCCAGGGGCAGCGGGTGGCGGTGGCCCGTGCGCTGGTTACCGGCCCGCGCGTGCTGTTCGCCGACGAGCCGACTGGCGCTCTGGACTCGATCAACGGCGAGCGGGTGATGCAGCTGCTCACCGAGGCGGCTCGCTCCACCAGAGCCGCGGTTGTGCTGGTCACCCATGAGACCCGTGTGGCGGCGTATTCGGATCGCGAGATCATCGTGCGTGACGGCAAGTCCCGCAGCATGGAGGGCGCCGTATGAGCCGGAACACCCACGGACATTTAACCCGCTGGGGCCGTGACCTTCTGATGGGTGTGCGGTTCTCGGCAAGCGGAGGCCGTGAGGGATGGATCCGCACCTTGCTCACCAGTATTGGGGTCGGCCTGGGCGTCGCACTGCTGCTGGTGACCACGGCGCTTCCGAGTGCGTTTGCCGGGCGGGATGCCCGCGCCGACGCGCGCAGCGAGTACACGGCGCCCACCGCGAAGCATCCCGGCCGCAACACGCTGCTCATCGCCCCGGCGGACACCCGCTTCCATGATCAGGAGATCTACGGCCGGCTGCTGCAGCCCGAAGGACCAGATGCCCTCCTACCACCAGGCCTCGCACGCTTCCCCGCCCCAGGAGAGATGGCCATCTCCCCCGCTCTGGGCGAACTTCTGAAGTCCCCAGGCAGCCAGTGGCTGCGTGAACGCCTGCCCAGCAAAACCATTCAGGTCATCGGTGACGAGGGCCTGCTCGGCCCCACCGAACTCGCCTACTACGCGGGCAGCAGCACCCTGGAACAGGCCGGCAGCCAGACCCGGCGCATCACCGGCTTCGACAACAGTGCCCCCTCACAGCCGCTGGACCCGGTCCTGACCCTCCTGATCCTGCTGGTCTTCATCGCCCTGCTGACACCGGTAGCTGTCTTCATCACCACCGCCATGCGCTTCGGCGGCGAACGCCGCGACCGCCGTCTCGCCGCGCTGCGCCTGATCGGCGCCGACGGGCGGATGGCCCGCAGGATCGCCGCCGGCGAGGCACTCGCCGGCTCGCTGGCCGGACTGGTGATGGGCGCCGGGTTCTTCTTTCTGGCCCGCCACTTCGCGCACGGCGTCGAACTGGACGGGATGAGCGTGTTCCCGGCCGATCTCAGCCCCACTCCGTGGCTTGCTGCCCTGGTCACCGGTGCCGTGCCGGCGGCAGCCGTCGCGATGACTCTGCTCGGTTTGCGCGGTGTGGTGATCGAGCCGCTCGGAGTGGTCCGCACGGCCAGGCCAACCCGGCGCAAACTCTGGTGGCGGCTGATGCTGCCGCTGGCCGGACTGGGCCTGCTGGCCCCGATGACCGGCATGGGCAACGACCAGGGCTACTTCGACCAGCGGATGGTCATCGGCGGCATTGTCCTGCTGCTGGCGGGCGTTACTGTGCTGCTGCCCTGGATGATCGAGAGCGTCGTCGCCCGGCTGGGAGGCGGATTGGTCTCCTGGCAGCTCGCCGTCCGTCGGCTGCAGATCAATAGCGCAGCAGCAGCACGGCTGGTCAGCGGCATCGCCGTCGCCGTCGCCGGGGCGATCGCCCTGCAGATGATGTTCACCGGCATCGAAAGCAACTACACTCGCTCTACCGGACAGGACCCCTCCCGGGCCGCGCTCATGGTCTCCGCGCCGTCGGACACCCAGGCATCCACACGCATCGAAACCCTCGCGAAGGACATCAGCCGGACCGAAGGCATCCGCACGGTAACCCCTCTCACCCTCACCAATGCCACCACCGGCACACAGCACGAGGCCGCCTCGGTCGCCCTCACCATCGGCAGCTGCACAGCCCTGCGCGAAGTGGCAGTCCTGGACTCCTGCAAGGACGGCGACAGCTTCATCCTGCACGGCGGTGACGACGACACCGCAACAGCGGAGGTGGCCCGGCCGGGACGGAAACTGCACGCGGGCCTCTACGGCGACAAAACCGTCCCCTGGACCCTGCCCGCAGACGCGCGCCCGGCAGCCAGCCGCCCCGACCCCACCGGCACCCGGAACAGCGGCATCCTCGCCACCACCAGCGCCGCACCCCTAAACCTGGGCACCTCCCGCTCCGCAACCCTCTACCTCCAGCTCGACCCCGCCGTACCCGACGCAATCGAACGGGCCCGCACCGCGGTCGCCAGACAGGACCCGACGATGACCCCCGTCGATCTGCAGGCGACCGCACGATCCAGCCAATTCCAGTCGATCCACACCGGCCTATTCATCGGCGCCACCTGCGTCCTACTGCTCATCGGCGCCAGCCTGCTCGTCTCCCAGCTCGAGCAGCTGCGCGAACGCAAGAAACTGCTGTCCGCACTGGTCGCCTTCGGCACCCGGCGCACCACCCTTGGCATGTCGGTCCTGTGGCAGACCGCCCTGCCGGTTACCCTCGGCCTGCTGCTGTCCACCGCGGCAGGCCTGGCCCTGGGCACCATGCTGCTGAAAATGAGCCTCGCCCCCGTCACCATCAACTGGCCGACAATCGCAGCGATCAGCGGCATCGGCGCAGGCGTCATCCTCTTGGTGACCCTCCTCACCCTGCCACCCCTCTGGCGCCTCATGCGCCCCGACGGCCTGCGGACAGAATGACCCACCGGCACGATCCGAGTGCGTCAGCAGTCACCTCTCGTCCCCACGGCCTACTCTGCTCCCAAGCGGGCCGAGGTCGAGCCGGTTGCCCATATCCAGCTCGAACCGGCCGTGGGGATTGACGTGGGTCCAGAACAGCGGGGACAGGGCCTGAACCGTTCCGACTTTCCTGCCGGTGTTTTGCTGGCCAGTGATCAGTCGGCCACAGCTTGGGTGTCAGCGTAGTGGGCTGCCTCGAACTCGGTGGGGCTGATCATGCCCAGACTTGAGTGCAGGCGCCGGTTGTTGTACCACTCCACCCAGCAGGCGGTGGCGTACTCGACCTCAGCGATCGTCTTCCAGGGACCGTCGTGGAAGACGCTGGTGCGGATGCACTCGGACTTGTAGAGACCGTTGATGGTCTCCATCAGGGCGTTGTCGTAGGCGTCACCGACGCTCCCGACCGAGGGACGGATGCCCTCGAGCCGGAGATGTTCGGTGAAGCGCACACTCGTATATTGCGACCCGGCGTCCGAGTGGCATATGAGCTGGTCCCGCCCGACCGGGGTTCCTTCCTGGCCGCGGCGCCACAGGGCCATCCGCAGGGGCACATCGACCAGCTCCACATCCCGCTTCACCGACGCGTGCCAGCCCACGATCTTCTGGGAGAAGCAGTCCACGATGAACGCCACGTAGGTGAACGACTGGTACGTGCGGACATACGTGAAGTCGGTGATCCACTTCTCATCGGGAGCCGGAGCGGTGAAGTCCCTGTTCAGCAGGTCCGCCGCCCGGCTGTCGGCCGGGTTGGGGACGGTCGTTCTGGGTCTTTTCCCCCGCACGACGCCGGCCAGGCCGAGTGAGCGCATGGCCCGGTCCACAGCCCCGAACCCGGCCTCGGGAAAACGGGTGCGGCGGATGAGAGCCAGCATCTTGCGCCGGCCATAGAGACCTTCGGGAGCCAGCACACGCTTCCCAGCGGCGTTGGTGGTGAAGGCCAGCTGGCGGATGGTGTCCTCGACCAGCGCGTCACTGATGGTCCGGGCCGCGTGCCCGTTCGCCGGCCCTGCTGGGGCGCACCAGGCTCGCAAGGTTCGTGCCGCGATCTTCAGTCCCGCGGTGTTCAGGGCGATGAGGATCGACTCGACGGCGTGACCGACCGCCTTCATCTGGTCGACGAAGGCCACGATCAGCGGTTTCGGGGGTCGAGTTCCCCCGCGAAGAAAATCGTCGCCGATTTCAGCACCTCGTTGACCTCACGCAGCCGCTTGTTCTCCGCCCGCAGCCTCCGCAATTCCTCACGTTCGTCACTGGTCACACCTGCGGCGACACCGGTGTCGATCTCGTGCTGGGCCACCCAGCGCCGTACGGACTCCCGGGAGACGCCGAGCGATTCGGCGACCTGGACATGGACAGCACGCTCGGTGGAGTACTCCGAGCGGTGCTGCGTCACCAGACGCACAGCCTGGCTCCGAAGCGCGGGGTCAATCTTCTTGGGCACGTGTCCCATCCTCTCTGATGGCTCACAACGGAGCGGCAGAGAAGTCAGAACGGTTCAGCCCGCCGGTCGGCGTCGGCGAGGTAGTAGCGGATGAACGCCGCATGGCCACGTTGCCGGGGCGGCCATGAGATCCGGCGGCCCCCCTGCCCCCAGTAGTCGGCCGTCGCGGAGATAGAGCTCGCCCAGCGCGTCGGCCGTCGCCCGCTGAAGCCCGCAGGCGGGTCGGCTGGGAACGCCCCGTGTAGGGTGCCCTGCCGGAGGTCTGCTGAAGACGTAACGCTGTAAGGCGGATCACAAGAGTACGGCCAGCGAGACCGATCGCCGCGGCAAATGCGATCAAGCCGATCAGCATGCTTATGCGGCGCAGCCGCTCGTCCCGTCTGGCCCACTCACGCACGGCTGCCGCATGAGCGCGCCTCGTGGGCTGTTCTGCTGACCGGCTCCGCAGCCATAAAACTCCCGCCCTCCCCCGCGTTACGCACACGACGACCGCTGCTACCTTCCACGCTAAACAGCGTCTGGCCGAGACGCATTTGCCCCGGACCCTGGACACGTGCCCGACGGCCCGAGCGGGGTCAGGGGCGGCGTTGGCAGGCGGTGTGAGGGTACCTAGGGAGCGAGAAGCCGACGCTGATGAGGAGGCGGGTGGCGAAAATATCACCGGCGGGATGTCACCGGCGGGACAATCAGCGGTGAGGTGCTCGGTACCATGGAGAGCGGCATGGTCAAGGCGCCCCGCCAAGTACGGGTGGTGATGCTCTGACGACGGGAGCACCGCACGGCCGACACCCCGCCATATTGCTCGCCCATTCCAGCAGCCAGCCTCCCCGCCCAGTGGCGGCCACGGTTCCGGTCAAGGACCGCTTCCCCACCGTCGCTGAAATTATGCTGGTGACCGAAATCAGTCCGGTGGTGGAAGGTGTGGGCCGTTGGTGTGACCGTGCGGGCGGGTGCGGGGCTCGAAGCTATGGGCTGATTGGATAGTACCTGCCGTTGGATGAGCGGCATTTCGCGGCGGTGGGGTCTACCCGTCGCGGTGGCAGGGTCCCGGGGCCTCTCTTCTCCGGGACCTCTGCTGCTCTATGCCCCCGTAGTTATAGGTTTGTCCACTGCTGAGTGAGTTCGACGGCCAGGGGTGGTTTCGTTCCGGTTTGTATGGCGTGAACGACGGCCTCGTGGAGGGTTCGGCTGGCTTCTTCACCGAGGCAGGGAACAGGGCTGCCGACAAGGCAATACCAGTCACCTGCTCCGGTGTACTGCACACTGATATGTGCGAGCTGTTCGGCCTCGGTCCACGTGGTGTGGACACCGATCTCACCAGTGAGGGTGCGCCCGTCACAGGTTCTCACCCCGTGAGGCGAGGCGAAGACCGCGGGGGTGGTCCATGACGCCCAGGACATTTCGACTCCCTACCGTTCGGCTGAATACTCATCCCCCAGTCTGAAGACATGCCGACCAACACGCACGTCCGGAACCCGGCGGGAAGCCTCTCAAGAAGCCCGCGACGGAGGGCCTTGCTGCCCCCGGATGTTGAGCACGAGACACTGGATCCTGCGGATCTGAGAACGGACAGCTGGTGCTCGTGGAGAACTGCCCTGAGCTTGTTCCGCTTTGACGGACACGTTTGGTGTGTTGGTCAGGCTGCCAGGGCAGTCTCGTATTCGGCGGGGCTGCGGTAGCCGAGGCTGCTGTGGAGACGGTGCAAGTTGTACCAGCTCTCGATCCACTCGAGTATCGCGGTGTGGGCCGCGGCCTGGCTGGGCCAGGGCTGACTGTTGCCGAGCTCGTTCTTAAGAGTGGAGAAGAATGATTCGGCAAGGGCGTTGTCCCAGCACTGACCGGTGCGTCCTACCGACAGTCTGATGCCGCAATTCGTTGCCGGGTGGCGAGTTCGCGGCTTGTGTATTGGCAGCCGCGGCGGAGTGGAAGATCACCGGGCCGGCCGGCCGGGCGGCGGGTTCGGCAGGCGGTCGTGAGGGCGTCGGCGACGAGTTCGGTCCGCAGGTGGTCGGCGGTGGTCCAGCCGATGACGCAGCGGGGGGCGATGTCGATGACGGTGGCCAGGTAGAGCCAGCCCTCGTCGGTGGCAATGCAGGTGATGTCGCCGCACCAGCGGGTGTCGATGGCGGCGGGGTCGGGCTGGAAATCGCGAAGCACCAAATCGGGTCGGGTCGCCGCGTGCGGGTTGGGAACGGTGGTGCGGTGGCGGCGCCTGCGGTGCCGGCCGGCGGGTCCGGCCTGCCGCATCAGGCGTGCCATTCGGCGGCGTCCGCAGCCGGCTCCTTCGCGTTGGAGGACGGCGTGGACGCGCGGGGCACCGCAGGTGCCGTGGGAGCGCTGGTGAACAGCAGTGATCTGCTCGGTCAGCTCAGCATCCCGCGCCGCCCGGGGGCCGGAGAGTCCGTTGCGGCGGGCGTAGTAGGCGGTCCAGGAGAGCTTGAGGAGTTCACACGCCCGTTTGACGTTGTGACCTGCGGTTTTCTCCGCCTCGATGAACGGTTCCACGTTCACCGGGTCTCCGTCGCGAAGAAAGCCGTCGCACGCTTGAGGATGTCGACGTCCTCAAGCAGCCTGCGGTTCTCACGCCGCAACGCGGCCAGTTCCTCGCGTTCGCTGCTGGTCAGGCCGTCACGTTCACCGGCGTCGACCTGGGCCTGGCGGACCCAGTCGCGGACAGCGGTCTCGGTCAGGTCGAAGTCCTTGGCGACCTGACCGACCGAGCGGTCACCACGCTGGCACAGCTCGACGATCTCGGCCTTGAACTCCGCATGAACGAGCGCCGAGGACGCGCCCTCCTCTTCCCCATATAATGAACATCATCCTTCCGGAGCCCAAGCCCCTGATCTCCGATGTCCGTAAAAGCGAAGCAAGCCCACTTCCCACCCTGGCCGATCTCGCCTACCAGCGCGCCGTGTCGTGGCCGACCATGTGCATCAAACGCAGGCCCTGAAGGAAGTGACCTCCACCGAGAAGACCTCAACCGTGCCTTGGCCACCACACGGGCACCCGTCGAACACGGCGCCACCCCCGCCTGAAGTCCTGGCGGATCCTCCGCAGATCCCCCATCAGCCCAACCCGCATGACCCAATCACCAAAGCAATCCTCACCCCAGAGCTACAACGTAAAAAAGCTCAGTGTTCTTGCATTAAAACGCGCGAGTCCGCGAAAAGCGGATCATTCGTTAAGTTCGCCGAAATTGAAGTGCGCAGCGCCTGGCGCAGATCCACAAGCAGCAGCTGATCCTTCTGCAGTTCAGTTAGCCGGTGCTGCAGTTGCACAATATCTGCCATAATGCGATCTTGTTTAATCAGATTGCGTTCAAGGTCGACAGTCACGCAGCGTGCGTATTTAGAAGACGGGTGGATTATTGCAAGCGAAACGCGGGAAGTCGGCTCAGCCGAGCGTATGATGGCGCGCCGCAAATAGAAGCCTAGTGTTGCACCATAAACGAGATGGCCGACCATGCTGAGCGTAAATGAAGCCGGCGTGAGGGAGAAAAGCATCTCCTCTCCGCGGGAAGTCAGCCCGACGGTGGCGAGCAGCCCTGTCCAGATAAATACTGCGTAACCAATCGACAGAAGGACTGGACGATTTAAAAGGGTGCGGTATCTCGTCCTACTTAAGATTCCGCACGTAAGGAAGAAGGACATCCCGATGCCGCCACCGTCTCCCACCCACCGCCAGATGTAGCCAATAAGCGCGTTCGTATCACCCTCATCCCCGATAATCATCCCACCCAAATGAGGAATGAAATCTGACCAGACCCCGAAGGCGATGAACGGGAATCGGATTAATTCATAGAATGCCACCGCCAATAGGCCGCCCAGGAATCCGTGGACGGCCCAGAAGGATGCCCGTGTGCGGCAAAACGCCAGTAGGGCAGATACAGCGGCTAGGGGCAGTACAATGAAGACCGCTTCACGCGATATGGGGGCGACACCGGTCACGTGTATTGGTATGGCGGCCACGGGCATCGCTCCGGCAATAAACATGACCGCCGTTTGCAGTGCCTCGGCCTTGCTGCTGTAGGAAACCATCATTGGTTCTGTTGCTTTCATCTGGGTTTACATTTGGCAGGTCAGCTGAAGATTGCCGCGCTAGTTTTCTGTACGTCGAAGTGGGTGCGCTTACCTCTCCAGAGGTTTTAAGGCCCGGTCTCGCATTAGCTGGAAGTCTGGCTTATTGGTACATGGTTTGTCCCTGACCTGTCGTGCGGATGAGTACATTCTGCTCCATTACCTGATCATTGCAGGGTGAGGTCGGGAGTCCAGTCAAGCGGGTGGTATTCTACTGAGTTAGATTAAATCGGCGTGGTTGGCTAAAGGCTGTCCCGTAACTGCTGGTTGCCATAGGCGCTGAGCCGTCCCCGTGCTGGGCTCCGATGAGTGCGGGGACGTTGTCAGCGGACGAGGGCACACTGACTTGCATGATCACCTCTTCATCCGCTGCAGATGATGCCTCTGGCCCCTTCCTTGTCTGGGTGGAGTCGATGGGCGGCCCTCTGATCGTCGTCCCCGTTTTCGCTCTGACCTCCTGGGGCGGGTGTACGGAGAGTGGCCTTATGGCGGGAGATGCCACCGCCCCAGACGACTACGACCGTGCCTGCGCGGTGGACGATCTGGCCGGTGTGATCCCCATCGACGAGAACGGTGCGCAGACACTGGCCCTGGCGGACGAGCCGGCGACCAGCTGCTATCTGCCCCAGCACCGAACGTTCCTGCAGTGGCTCGCCGCCGACTCCGAGGCCGGACTGAGAGTCGCGGCGGACTCTGTCCTCGCGGACCCGGCCACGGTGTGGGAGGAGTGCGGCACCTGGGCCTCGGACGGTCCGGCGGTGCTCATGGACTCCGCCGAAGCAGGTTCCGACTTGGGTGTCGAGTACCCCGAAGGGGGGATGCCCGCTGAGGCGTCGGTCCCACTGCCCGCCGGCCGCTGGAGGGGCCGCGCCACACAGACCAAGGTGGACGAGGAGAACTGGGTCGGCCTGGTCCAGCTCCTGCCCGCCGAATCCTGAACGGACAGTACTTCGGGCCGGGTGCGGTCAGTCGCGGCGCGCAAGGTTGTGCAGATGGGTGATGCCGAGCATCGCGTGGTGCACGCCATCGCCTTTGAGGCGGCAGTCGCGCAGGATCTTCCAGGTCCTCATCCGGGCGAAGGCATGCTCGACCCGAGCGCGGATCGTGCGGTGAGAGGTGTTGTGCTCTTCCTTCCAGGCAGGCATTTCGCCCTGCCCAGGGTCGCCGCGGTGTGGGATGACGAGCCCGGTATCTCGATAGCCTCCGTCGGCGATCACTGCGGTGTTCCCGACGGCGGCCTTCGCCTCGATAGCTCCCATGCCCTGCAGTCGTTGAGGTTGCCCGGCAGTGGCCGGCCGACCACGACCACCAGTTGGGTGTCTGCGTCGATGACGACCTGGTGATTCGTCGAGTACCGATAGTTCTTGGACCGCTCCGCCACCGCGTGGTCGCGGGTGGGAACCAGAGTGCCGTCCACGATGAGCACGGTGTCCTTGTGGAACCGCTTCCAGGGCCGGAACGCGAGAAGAGGCCCGCCACGCCTGACGATGCGGCCAGCCGCGGACTTCGAGACACCGAAGAGCAGTGCGAGCGGCCGCCGTGTCAGATTGGTGCGCCAGTATGCAGCGACCAGGAGCACCCGGTCCTCCAGCGGAATCCCCCATGGCCGGCCTTGCCGAGCGACGTCGGCGCCTTCTCGCTGTAGGGCACGCACCACCCGGTTGAACTGGCGCGGAGCCACACCAGTGAATGGGGCTATCCAGCACGGCTCAGACGCCGTGATCATGCGTGGCACGGTCGAGATCATCGCAGGGCAAGATCACTTATGGGACAGCTCTTACCTTACTGACCTGAGTCAGAGGTTCGCTGTTAGGGCGCGTATTGGGTCGTGATCAAAGGTCGGTCCGGGTGAGGTCTTTGATCCAGATCATGGCGGCACGGAGGTGGAGGCCTGCGAGGTAGCTGCGGGGTTCTTGTCGTAGCGTGTGGCGATGCCTCGCCAGGCCTTCAGCTTGTTGATCAGGCGCTCGACGGTGTTGCGTTCCTTGTAGAGGTCGGTGTCGTGGGTGACTGGCCGGCCGCCCCTGCGGCCTTTGTTCTTCCGGTTGGCGGCCTGGTCCTTCTTCTCCGGGATGACTGCCTTGATCCCGCGTTTGCACAGGTAGGAGCGGTTGTCGCGGGACGAGTAGGCCTTGTCCCCGGCGACCGCGCCGGGCCGGGTGCGCGGACGTCCGGCGGGCCCGCGGACCCGCACCTTCTTGAGCACGGGGATGAACTGGGGGCTGTCCGCGGCCTGCCCCGCGGTCAGGTCAGGGCCAGAGGCCGGCAGCGGCGGTCGGCAGCCAGGTGGATTTTGCTGGTCTGCCCGCCTCGCGATCGCCCGAGCAGAGCTGCTTTCAGACGGAGCTTGCGCCGTCGCCGGACGCGCCGTCGCTCGGCCCGGCCGGGATCCCCGGCGTTGCCGTGTCCGTCTTGTTCCGCCGTGTCGCCCCTTTTTTTGCCGGGCCGCCTCCGCCTCGAGGGCGGCCTTCTCCAGAGCGTCCAGAACCTCCTTCTCTAAGCGCATCCCGGCCGCGTCGTGATGGGCGCGGACCGTCGTGGAGTCCACGCTGACCAGCGACATGTCAGCCCTGCCCCGCCCAGCCGCCTCGGCGATCACGCCTTCCAGCAGTCCCTCAAAGACCCCGCCGTCCCGCCACTGCCTGAACCTGTTGTGCACCGTGGACCAGGCACCGAACCGCTCCGCCATCTCCCGCCACTGCGCTCCCGAACGAAACTTCCAGATCACGCCCTCGAACTGCTCCCGCAGCCGCTCGGGATACGGGCCGTACTCACCAATCGGCAGATACGGCTCGATGAATCCCCACTCATCGTCCGTCAGTTGCGCACGCGTCACACGCACCGGACTACCGGATCCACCCCCGCAGCGAGGGCAGATCCGACAAACCGATCACGACCCAATACAGACCCTAGGTGTATTGACCCGCAGCGTTGTTGATTCGGCTGATGGGTGGATGTCCGCCGAGTGCGGTGTGGCTGCGGTGGTGGTTGTAGGTGTGGAGGAAGTCTGCCAGGGCCCTGGTTCGCTCGTCGTTGGAGGTGTAGGGCCGTAGGTAGGCCCGTTCGTCGGGCAGGGTGCGGTGGAAGCGTTCGACTTTGCTGATGCTCTTAATAGCTGTCAAGGACGGTCAGGCTGCGGTTGCCAGGTCCTGTTGGGACGGCGGCTGGGCTGGGATGCGGGGGACGGGCAGCCGGTAGATCTCGCGTGCGATGTGCCGTTTCAGACAGCGGATGATCTCGGTCTTCGTCTTGCCTTCGGCTGTCCTGCGGGCGACGTAGGCGCGTGTGCGTGGTTCCCAGGCCATGCGGGTGACCGTGATCATGTAGAGGGCGCAAGCACGGCCTGCCAGGCCAGGCCCTTGCGGTAGGCCCAGGCATTGTCCGTCAGGACCCGTTCGATGCGGGTGATGCCCTGACTGTGGAAGAACGCGGCCGCGCGGGCGAGGAAGCCCGCGCAGGTCGCGACCTTCTCGTCGCCGTGGATCTCGCTGTAGGCGAGCCGGGAGTGGTCGTCGACGGCGGAGTGAACGTAGTCGAAGCCCACGCCGGACTTGGTTCTGCGGCCGGCCTCGCGGCCCAGGGCACGGTGGCCGCCGCCCTCGGGGATCCGGCCGAGTTTCTTCACGTCCACGTGGACGAGCTCGCCGGGCCGCTCGCGTTCGTAGCGGCGGATCACTGTGCCGGTGGGACGGTCGAACCAGGCCAGCCGGCTGAGACCGTGCCGGGTCAGGATCCGGTGGACGGTCGAGGCCGGCAATCCCAGGACCGGGCCGATCCTTGCGGGGCCCAGTTTGCGTGCCCGACGCAGTTCACAGACCCTCGCCTCGATGTCGGCCGGCGTCCGGTGCGGCGTAGTGCGGGGCCGGCTGGACCGGTCGTGAAGGCCCGCCTCGCCCTCGGTCCTCCACCGGCGTATCCACTTATGGGCAGTGGCCCGTGAGATGCCCATCTCGGCAGCGACGTGGGCGACGGGACGGCCGGAGACGACCCGTTCGACCAGTAGCCGCCTACCGAACACGGTCAACCGGGCATTACGGTGGGACACGAAGACCTCCGTGCGGTGAGTTCCTAGACAGCTCCCACCACACCGGAGGTCTTCGCCATGTTCAAGACCAGCCAAGTGTCAACAACGCTCGTGATCAATACACCTAGGCCGTGTTTTAGGAAGCGCGGGCGGCCAGCCACTTGGTGAGGTCGCCCGCGATCCGGTCGCTGCCGGTCTCAACGGTGACGTCGTGCTCGCGGGTGCTCGTGTCGCGGCGGACGATCTCGTAGCCGCCCTCGTCCAGCACGGAGACGGAAGCGAACCAAACCGGGTCGTCCTCGTCGGGCTGGATCACGACGAAGGTGTTGTCCGTGCCGTTCAGATCGCCGATGAGCATGAACAGTGCGTCCTCGGACGGGTCGTCGATGTGGTCGCCGTTCTCGCTGTCGGCGCAGTAGTAGTCGGCGGCCACGGGCCCTCCCCTTGCGTGTGCTACTCGTTCCCGGTGGTCAGGATGGCACGGCCCGGCGGCCGGCCGGTGGTTCACAGCCACTGGCTGATCGCCGCGATGTGAACGGCAGCCTCGAAACGCACAGCGAGCTTGTCGTATCTGGTCGCGACAGCCCGGTGCTGCTTGAGGCGGCTGATCCCGCACTCCACCGCGTGACGCGCTTTGTAGTCCTGCCGGTCGAAGGCCGGCGGGCGGCCACCATCACGGCCGCGGCGCTTGCGATTTCGGACCTGGTCGGCCGGCTCCGGGATCGTGCACCGGATCCCGCGTCTGCGCAGGTAGGCACGGTTGGCGCGCGAGGAATACGCCTTGTCTCCCCGCACCCGCAAGGGTTTGCGCCGGGGGCGCCCACCGCCGGGCTTGGGCACGCGGATGGCTTCGAGGACCGGCTCGAACTGCGGGCTGTCGCCCCGCTGGCCAGCCGTGACCAGCAGCGACAGCGGCTTCTGGCCCTGCTCGCACGCCAGATGGATCTTCGTGGTGAACCCGCCCCGGGACCTGCCCAGCCCGTGATCGTCCGGCTGATTGCCGACTCCGCCGGGCGGCTCCTTCTGCCCAGCGCCGTTACGGCGGGCACCAGCCGCATGCTGGTGGGCCCGGCAAATGGTGGAGTCGACGTTGACCTCCCAAGCGATCAGCCCAGCCGCATCCGCCCTCGCCTGCAACAACGTCAGCAGCCGCCCCCACACACCCTGGCGCTGCCACCTGCGGAACAGCCCGTAAACGGTCTGCCAGGGCCCGTACTCACACGGCAGGTCACGCCACGGGACACCGGTCCGCACCCGCCACCGCACACCGTCCACCAACCGCCGCCGGGAAGGCGACCTGCGGCTCACACCAGCCGCAGGCAGCAACGACTCCAGCACAGACCACTGCTCATCAGAAAGATCCCCACGCCCCACACGATGATCATCACGGCATGAGGCGTGAACCGGAACCCCGACCTAAAACACGGCCTAGTCGGGCATGAGTCGTTCTGGTTTCGAAGATTCCGCCGTTGTCGGTGAGTGGCGCCTAGCGGGCGGTGTTGGAGGGCTGGTTACGTCGTCGTTCGACGGCTCAGGCTCTGGCCCAGAGGTCGCGGATCGTGCTGGGGTGCGCCGGGAACCAGTCGAGTATGGGGGTGTCACGGCGGCTTGGGATCGCTCCGGATACGGTCCGCACCTGTCGTTGTCGTTTTTTCGTACAGGGTCTGGACGGTCTGTGTGACGAGCCGCGGCCGGGCGTCCCGAGGAAGATCACCGACGCCGATGTCGAGCGGGTCATCGTCAGGACGCTGGAGGAGACGCCGAGTAACGCGACGCACTGGTCGACCCGGTCGATGGCGGGGTCACGGGGATGTCCCAGTCGACGGTGTCGAGGGTCTGGCGGGCGTTCGCGCTGGCGCCGCACCGGTCGCAGACGTTCAAGCTGTCCACCGACCCGCTGTCCATCGACAAGGTCCGCGATGTCGTCGGTCTCTATCTCGACCCGCCGGAGAAGGCCTTGGTCCTCTGCGTGGACGAGAAGTCGCAGATCCAGGCCCCCGACCGGTCCCAGCCGGTCCTGCCGGTGGTGCCCGGCACTCTGAACGGCGCAGCCACGACTACGTCCGGGCCGGCACCACCACGCTCCTCGCCGCCCTAAGGTCGCCACCGGCAAAGTGATCGGATCCCTCCACCGCCGCCACCGGGCAGCGGAGTTCAAGAAGTTCCTGACCAAGCTCGACCGGGAGGTCCCCGAAGACCTAAACGTGCACCTGATCCTGGACCACTACACGACCCACAAAACGCCGGACATCAAACGCTGGCTGCTGGCCCACCCCCGGTTCCACCTGCACTTCACCCCGACCAGCGCGTCCTGGCTGAACCTGGTGGAACGGTGGTTCCCTCGGCAGTCCGCCGTAGCGGCCAGCCGTCGTCCACGACACAACGCGCCAGACGCAGTCGTCCGGTCTCGGTCAGCGGGGCATTACGGTGGACCACGAGGGCCTCCTGAACTCGGTGCCGATGTCGCAATCCACACCGAACCCGGAGGCCCTCACCCATTTCAAGAACCCAGCACCCGTGTCACCAACGTCCCGGGACAACACATCTAAGCCATCACCAGCCTGCTCTCACATGAGCAGACCACCACCCGCGGGGCCCGCCAGCCACAGTGACCACCGAGGCCGACCCGCACCCTTCGACGCGTCACCGCCAACCATGCACAAGCTCGCTAAGCACGTTCACCAGTTCCGCAATGCACGAGAGAACAGTCCTGCAAACGACGCTTCCCAAATGCTTCAGCCTGTAATCACATAAGTTACACCGGTAATCTTTCAGTTCGATGGAGGCTGCGCTAGACAGTGTTTGATGGCTCTTTCCGCGGTGTATCTACCGGTGTTCCGGTGTTCCGGGCGGAAGTCAGAACGGTGCGTCTGCATGAGCTGACGGATAATCGGTGAGAGCGGATGGTCCCGCTGCTACCGAAGACCGGAAACCCGAGGGGTCGGTGGGCCGACTACCGAATCGTGATCAATGGTGTTCTCTACCGGACATGGGCGCACCCGGCTCGACCGGAGGGTTTCCTGGTGATCGGGAAAAGTGCTGCTTGAGCAGGGGTGCGGGTGTCTACCCACGGCAGTCCCCGCCGAGGGTTATTAACGTCGATACGGTCTAAGCGAAGAGCCGGTCAATCGACGGAGGATCCGAGATGGCAGAGCAGCGCCGCAAGCGATCCCTCACGCCCGCGTTACCCGAATAATCCATCTCTAATTTTGCTACATATTACGCTTTTTCGGGCGGTGCGAACGGATGGAGTAGAGATTCCTCAAGCTTGTCCACTTCGAGCAGAGCAGCCTATTTACGGCAATGCGCGCCCCATTGTCGTAAATATCTTCAGAGGAACTGCGACCCAAAGTACCACCAGTATTAAATTTCTGGAATAGCCGACTGATTCGAAAGAGATCAGATTGAACCGCACGGAGAATTTTGGCGGAAAGTGTGTCCCCCGCTTTATCGGTCGAGGCAGGGAATTATCTCAAACAGTGCGCCTTATGCGCGCTAATTCTCGCTCCGGTGTAGCTATCTCGTCCAATGACGGAAACGGAAGAACACGTCTAGGTGAGGAGGTCGTCAGCAAACTGGAAGATGCTGGGCACCAGGTAATTCGCGTATTGGCCGGCTGCGCAACAGAACATGCCGCAGATACCGCAATGGTGAGCAGGTCGAAGGTTCCGACTTTGCAAAATGCGCTAGCGATTCGGTCTAAACTGAGCAGGGGGCAGTTGTCTAAAACTTTCCTTTATATCGACGATGCTCACCTATTATCGACATTCGAGGCAGCCAGACTTTATAATGCGGTTCGGCACGAAGATGTTCGGGTTCTTTTGACGGTTTCCGTAGATTCCGAATCTCCGTACATGCTTAGAAACCTGTGGAAGGATGAGCATCTCCATAGAGTCCATATCAAAAATTTGGATGAAATTTCTGCTCGTATTATGGTCAGTGAAATGACGGGGAACCAGATCTCTCGGAGCGCGGCAATAACTTTCGCTTCACTTTCAGGCGGGACGCCTCAGTTACTCTCTCGCCTTGTAGATTCGGCCTTCTTGACAAATCAGTTCAGCGAATCTCCAAGAGGGTGGAATCTCACATCATCGGTATCCTTCTCAGCACTATTGTCGGAAACCATACGAGAACGCACCTCAAAACTGTCCGAAATGCAACGAAACTCACTGGATTGGGTCGCGCTGAGTGAACCAGCGCGATTGTCGCGAATAACGCGATTAGTGTCTGTAGAAAGCCTGTATGAGCTCGAGAAAGCGGGCCTCATTGCGGTAGAGGAAAGCCGTCTTCGGGATGCGCCCCACGGATCTCAGCTGGTGCGATGCGCCCAGCCTCTCGTCGGCCACTTCATCAGAGAATCTT
This sequence comes from Streptomyces sp. WAC03905, assembly GCF_057371075.1. Taxonomy (NCBI): domain Bacteria; kingdom Bacillati; phylum Actinomycetota; class Actinomycetes; order Kitasatosporales; family Streptomycetaceae; genus Streptomyces; species Streptomyces sp. WAC03905. Next base: position 5,693 of record NZ_JBXYDZ010000002.1, on the reverse strand, counting down.
TGCCATTCTTTCAGCGCCGCCGCATGCTGCAACGTTTGGTCGAGGAAATGGAAGCAGAGTGCTCAACCCTATCAAGCCGAGACCGAAGCACTAAAGCACTTTGGTCCCTTGACGCTGGATTAGAGATTAGCGAAATAGACCTTCTAAAGGCTAAAGATTCTGCTAATGAAATTCGCGACCTTCATTTGGCCGCGCACTTCGCTAGCAAACTTTGGCATTTGTATGCCTCTCCTGAGAATGCAGCCATATATTGCCTCACCCTGGTCGCGGTGGCCGAATTTGAAGAAGCAAATCAGATACTTACTCAGGCTCATGAGAGATTTTCTGACAAGTGCGACTTGTTGCGCCAGGCCGCCTTTCGCTTGATGGTGCTGAAAGGGGAACATCGTAGGGCTATGCAAGCTCTTGATGGAGAATCCTGCACCTCCAGAGAACTCTTCTCAGGAATCTCCTCATATTTACAAGGTGACATTTCCAGTAGTCTGCGCAAATTATCCTCCTTTGTTGACTTGCAAGAGAAAGAAGGCGATCTGTCTGGCGAATCAGGAGTGGAAGCCTCTATCTTTCTTTGCGCATCACTTTTAGACGCAGGAAAAACTTCTGATGCTTCCGACCTATTCGACTCGGCTCGGCTCGGACTTAGTAGCTACACGTTTCACTTCGACAGCATCAAACCGCTTCACGGGCGAATTATGGAAACGCGCGGCAATATATCCGATGCCGTTCGAGAGTTGACAATATCTCACGAAACAGCGGCAAGGTTAGGTGCTTCCCGAGAAGAGGCCCAGTATGGACTGGAGTTGGGCCGTCTACTCCTTGCGCAAGGCCGTCCGCAGAAGGCGAAAGAGATACTAAGTTTTAGCCCCTCATATCGAGTTGGTTGGCCTCAGTGGGATGAGCGTGCGGGGGTTCTACTAGTAATTGCCAAGGCTGCTGTGGGGGAGATTGATCCCTTCCCCTTACCCAATAAAGAAAGCACCGGAGAGCACATATCTTGGTATGTTGCACAAGCCTGGAGACTCTACCTAGACGGTCAGAGCCTATCAATGAAATCCTGCCTGCTGAAAGGAATCGATAGGGCTTTACGTTTTGGTGCTGCTGAACAAGCGGTTGCAGCTGTCCACGAGATGGGCCGTTTGGGAGTGGCCTCGGCTAGCGAGGAGTTCTGGAATATTGAGGTGCAAAGTAAATACTTGCAGGCCAAACTAGACTATTCCCGCGCTCTGGTCACGAAAGACCTTAGAGTCTTGCGTAAGTCGGCCGAGATATTTGCAAATAGCGGGGCTGAGCTCTACGCAGCGGAGGCATATGCCGAGCTTTCGGTTCTTTATGGTCGTGACGGTCAAGAACGCGCTGCGACGGCTGCGCGGCTGAGAGCCAGTGAATTTGCAGCTAAGTGCGAAGGCGCTTCTACCCCTCCTTTATGGTTGTTGGGTTCGACCCGCCCATTGACCTCGCGCGAACGAGAATTGGTCGCCTTGGTAATGCAGGGCTTGACCGACAAGCAAATAGCTACTCGGCTTACCATTTCTGCAAGGACGGTAAATAATCATCTGTACCGAATTTATCGAAAGCTTGGTGTGGGAAGCCGGCACGAACTCCGCGCCGATCTTAAGGGTTTAAATTTTGGGAATCTTTGAATTCGAGCCCATCGTCCCATGTGTGGCAATTGCATGAAATTGGTCGAGTTATTGGCGCGGTCGTCGCATTCTTTCCTATTCGATATTAAGTGTCGCTCTCCTGGGCGGGTTGCTTGTTGAGCAAAAAGTACTCTACAGCGTGCGACAGAAGATGCTGTATCTTGCTAATGGAGGGCAAGTGGCGGAACGGCAGACGCGACGGACTTAAAATCCGGAGCCTTTAAGGCGTGTGGGTTCGAATCCCACCTTGCTCACTTCTTGAATCTCGCGGCTAAAATGTCGCAATCATTTATTGATGTTGGCTCCTTGGCGCCAAAAACGTCGGGTCGTTCTTCTTAGAGCCGGCAGCGACTTAGACCGTGTCCTATGTGGTGAGGTGGACGTGGCGCTTGTAGCAGCAGAGGGCTGCGGCGAGGCCGAGGAATGGCAGGTAGTTGCGGGGGTGGCGTTTGTAGCGGTGGTTGAGTCGGCGGTAGCCGGTGAGCCAGGACATGGTCGGCTCGATCACCCACCGGGCGTCTTCGAGCCGTTCCGATGGCTCGATGCCCTTGCGTGCGATACGGACTCCGATCGCTTCCCGCGTAACCGTTTCCGCAGCTCGGGTACGTCGTAGGCCTTGCCGGCGTGCAGACGCCGGGGTTTGAAGTGGCGGCCGCGGTGGGGGTCGTGTCTCGTTTGGTTGCCCGTGATCATGGGTTTCAGCGCGAGGCTGTCGTGGGTGTTGGCCGCGGTGACGCCGACGAGGAGGGGCAGTCCGGCCGCGTCCGACAGGACGTGCATCTTGGAGCCCGGCTTGCCTCGGTCCACGGGACTCGGACTTGTGAGTTCGCCCCTTTTAGCGCGAGCATGAGCAGAGTCCAGGACCACGCGGGACAAGACGAGGAGGCCGGCGTCGTCGAGGCGGTGCAGGATCCCCTCGTGCAGCCGACCCCACACGCCGGCCCTCGACCAGATCAAGAACCGGCGGTGAGCCGTCGACTTCGATATCCCGAAGCACGGCGGCAGTGACCGCCAGGCACACCCGCTGACCAGCACGTAGATGATCACCGCGAACAACGTCTCATCAGGCGTATCCGGTGTCCCACCACCCTGAAACCGCACCTTCGACGGTGGGATCAGCGGCTCCGCGATCTCCCACAGCCCATCCGGAACAATTCAACTCCACCTACCCCGCCCCATACCGACAACAACAACGCCTCACCACATAGGACACAGTCTAAGACGTCATGTCATTTGGGCTTCGTGGACAGGCTGTGGCCTTGGCGGGGATCGTTTGAACGGTTGGTGCCGGACGCGTTGTGCGAGCTGTTCCAAGTGGTGGTGCCGGAGGTTTCATCGCAGCTTCAACCGGCGGAATCTTCAACGACATGCGCCAGCTCGGCCCGATGCTCGAAGGCCTCCCACCCATCCGCGGGAGAGTAGCCACCCGGCAAGGCTGTCGGAGGAGGTCTATGCCGAACGGCGGGTCTTAGACTGTTTCCTATGTGGTGAGGCGGTCGTTGAGGCCGTCGTGGGGCGGGGTAGGTGGAGTTGGATTGTTCCGGACGGGCTATGGGAGATCGCGAAGCCGCTGATCCCACCGTCCAGGGTGCGGTCTCAGGGTGGCGGGACGCAGGACACGCCTGATGAGACGCTGTTCGCCGCGATAAATCTACGTGCTGGTGTCCGGCTGCGCCTGGCAGGCTCTGCCGCCGTGCTTCGGGATATCAAACAGGTCAGTGGGCGCCTCTTTGTCGAGCTGGTTAGGAACTTCTAGTGACCTGAGTCAGAGATTCATTGTTGGTCTGGCATGGGTCGTCCGGGTCCGAAGATTCCGCCGTTGTCGGTCACTGATGTCCAGCGGGCGGTGCTGGAAGGCTGGTTACGTCGCCGCACGACGGCCCAGGCTTGGTCCAGCGGTCGCGGATCGTGCTGGAGTGCGCTGAGGGCCACTCGATCATGGAGGTGTCACGCCGGTGCGGATCGTGCCGGACACGGTCCGCGCCTGGCGGCGCCGTTTCATCGAGCGGGGCCTGGACGGCTTGTGCGACGACCCGCGGCCTGGTGTCCCTCGGAAGATCACCGATGCCGACGTCGAGCGGGTCATCGTCAAGACGTTCGAGGAGACACCGAGGAACGCGACCCACTGGTCGACCAGGTCGATGGCGGCGGCCGCGGGCATGTCGCAGTCGACGGTCTCGCGGATCTGGCCCTGGCGCCGCACCGGTCGCAGACGTTCAACCTGTCTACGGACCCTCTGTTCATCGACAAGGTCCGTGACGTCGTCGGCCTCTACCTCGACCCGCCAGAGAAGGCACTCGTCCTCTGTGCGGACGAGGAGTCACAGATCCAGGCCCTGGACAGGTCCCAGCCGGTCCTGCCGATGATGCCCGGCGCCCCCGAACGCCGCAGCCACGACTACATCCGAGCCGGCACCACCACCCTCTTCGCCTCGCTCGAGGTCGCCACCGGCAAAGTGATCGGCTCCCTCCACCACCGCCACCGGGCAGCAGAGTTCAAGGAGTTCCTCACCAAGCTGGACAAGGAAGTCCCAGCTGATCTGCAGGTTCATCTGGATCCTGGACAACTACGCGACCTACAAGAGGCCCGACATCAAGAAGTGACTGCTGGCCCACCCTCGTTTCCACCTGCACTTCACGCCGACTAGTAGTGCTTCGTTAGGTTCTGGTTCTGGTTTTGCTGGTCGGCAGGGTTCGGCCGCAGGTGGTGCAGGTGCCGGCCCAGCACCGAAGCAGGTCCTGAAGGGCATCGAGGACCTGGTAGAGGCTCAGGCTGGCATCCGGACTTTTGGGTCGAGCCGTCGCAGGGTGAGGAAGGCCTGGGCGGCGGTGACGAGGGTGACGTGGTGATGCCAGCCGCGCCAGGTGCGGCCTTCGAAGTGGTCCAGGCCCAGGCCGTGCTTGAGCTCGCGGTAGTCGTGCTCGATCCTCCAGCGCGTCTTCGCCCACCGCACCAGATCAGCGACCGGAGTAGTCGGGGGCAGGTTCGTCATCCAGTAGCCGGTCGGTTCGGCTGCTTCTGCGGGCTGCTCGACGAGCATGGTCCGCAAGGGCAGCAGCCCGTCCCAACGACTGCGTCCGCCGGCCTGCTCCTGAGCCGTGCGGGTGGCTTCCTTCCCCGAGGGCCGTACTTCGATCACGGCGAAGTACGAGGTCATCGCGCCTTTGCTGCCCTGCCGCCAGGTGACCTCCTCGAACCGGGTGCCGGTCTCGACAAGGCAGGGCAGGGGCCGGGCCGCCTCGCGGTAGCGGGGCAGCGTGGGCGGCCCCAGCCCGCCATAGACGGGCTGATGAGGCTCAGCCGCCGCGGGCCGGGCGACCTCCTTGGGGTCAACGGCCACGACATAGGACCAGCCGCGCTCCTCCAGAGCGAGCCGGAAGGAGACGCTGCGGCCGTAGCCGGCATCCGCCACGATCATCGGCACTTCCAGCCCCTGCTCGGCCAGCCGCTCCAGCAACCCCAAAGCCAGACGGGTCTTGGAGGCGTGCCCGACGTCGTCAGGGACCCCGGCCCGCCGGCGCCGCCGGTCATCGCGCGCCCACTCCTCGGGCAGGAACAACTCCCACTCCAAAGGGCATGAAGCGGTGTCGGTGGCAGCGTGCACGCTGACCGCGACCTGGCAGTTCGCCCGCTTGCCCAGTGCTCCGCAGTACTGTCGGGCCACCCCCGCCGACTCGGTGCCGCACTTGGGGAACGACACGTCGTCGACGACCCACACCTCGGGCTGGATCACCTCGCACAGACGCTCGGCGATCCGCTGCCGCACCGGCAGCGGATCCCACGGCGACTGGTTCACAAACTGCTGCAGAGCCTGCATGTTGCCGTCCGGCAGGCGATCGGCCATCGGCTGGATCGACTTGCGCCGGCCGTCGAGCATCAGTCCCCGCAGATAACACTCGCCCCACCGGCGTTGATCCCGCCGCGGCAAGGACCCAAAGACATCGGCAACGAACTCCGCCAACTCACTCCGGAGTCGTTCCACCTCCCCCAACCTCATGCGCACAAACTACCCACGAGCAGGCAAGATCACCCGACGTAACGAAGCACTACTAG
>NZ_JBXYDZ010000001.1:0-139378 GCF_057371075.1 Streptomyces sp. WAC03905 | reverse complement strand
GTCTTGGTCCGGCCGGGGGGTTTCGTCGGCGTCGGTGGTGTCTGGTGTGCCGGTTTCCCGTCCGTCTGGTCTGTCATTGCACGGCTGGTCTGGCGTGGGGGTGTGGGAGGCCTCACCGTCCGTCCCGCCGCTGTCCGCGGCTGGTCGCGGTTGTCCGCGGCTGTCCGCGGCTGGTCGTTGTCCGGCCGGCCTGTGGCGTGGTGTGGCCTGCCCGGGTGGGGTGTGCCGGACGTGGTGGGGTGTGCCGGCGGTGGGGGGAGATGGCGGTTCTGTCAGGCAGGAAACCCGCGGAAGTCAGCAGAAGGCGGCGGAAGTCGCTGGAAGTCGGCCGCCCCATGCCCCGCCTCCGCCCTCGTCCACGCCTTGCCCGCGCCCCGCCCCCCCCCCCCCCCCCTCCCCCCCCCCCCCCCGTGTTTGCCCCGTCCTCGCCCGCGCCCTACTCCGCGCCCCATCCCCGCCCCGTCTCCTCCCCCCGCCTTACCCCGTGTCCCGTCTCCGCCCCGTTACGCCCCACCCCGCGCCCCTGCCTTGGCTTGCCGGTGTGACGTGTGCCATGTGGGTCTGACCGGTCCTGTCCCGCCCATTCAGCATCAAATGGGTACAAGTCGTGCATTTGTCGCATTCAACTGGTTTGGTTTCATATGGGGGTTGAGGGTGTGTCAGGGGAGGACCGGCGGGGCATAATCGGCTCCGGTCGTCTCCGGTAGAGGGAAAGGTGTGCTGCTCCCGGCGGGGCACCACCAGCCCCCTGTTTGCACCCCCCCTTCTTTTTTTGGGGGGGGTTTTCGTACCGGACCGATCTTCAAGGCGCCCGTAGATGTCTCTGGCCCGCCGCACCCGCCCCGCGGCCGTGCTCGCTGCTCTGACCGTTGCTGCCGCTGGTGTGACGACCTGGGCCCACGGTTACGGTGCCGCTCCGGTAACGGCTGCCGCTGCCCGGGCCGCCCAGTTGCCGTCGAGTGTGACGCGGGGCACGGTCGTGCAGGTCGTCGCTCACCCCGACGACGACCTGTTCTTCATGAATCCCGACCTGAGCCGTTCCATATCCACCGGGGTGAAGGTCACCACCGTCTACCTCACCGCGGGGGAGTCCGACGGCCGTAACGAAGCCCACAGCCCCCATCTGCAGGACCCCGCCCGTCCCGCCGATCACGCCGCTTACGCCGAAGCCCGCCAGAACGGCATACGTGCCGCCTACGCCGAGATGGCCACCGGCCGGCGTACCAGCGCCTGGCAGCGTACGTCGCTGCCCACGGCCGGCGGTGGCAGCGCCGAGGTCGATGTCCTCCTGGCCCGGCCCGAGGTCAACCTCGTATGGATGCAGATGCGTGAAGCCCGCAGCATCTCCGGGGACAATCCCGACAGTCTGCGCGGCCTGTGGGACGGCAAAGTCCCCGCGCTCGGCTCCCAGCTCGCCTCCGGTACCCCCGTGCAGGCTCCTTTCACCTACACCCGTGACCAGGCCGTCCAGGCCATCGCGGGCATCCTGGCCCTCTACCGGCCCACCACCATCCGCACCCAGGACCCCACCCCGGGCCGTACCCAGCCCGCCGGCGCGTTCGCCGACCACCAGGACCACCTGTACGGGGCCCGTTTCGTGCAGGCCGCCACCGCACGTTACGCGGCCACCACCGGCCGGCCCCACTTCACGGTCCAGAACTACGTCAGCTACCCCAACAGCTCCCTGCCGCCCACCCTGGATGCGAAAGCCGCCGAGGAAAAACTCGGCTACCTCAAGACCTACGCCTGGAGCGACCACCAGGACTGGTGCGGCAGTCCCGCCGGCTGCGGCGACCGCAAGACCGCCACCCGCCCCACCGGCGCCGGTTGGAACCAGACCATCCGCTACAGCCGCGGTGAGAGCACCAGCTGGCTGACCGAGGGCACCGCGGGCAGCCTCCACGCCTTCGCCGTCCTCGACGGACAGATGGCCCACTGGTCCCGCCCCGCCCCCGACGCCGACTGGCAGGGCCCCCGCTTCCTGCCCGCCACCGCCCCCGGCACCACCCTCGACGCCGGCGCCACCACCGTGCGCCTGCCCGACGGACGCATCGCCGTCCTCGCCACCCGCACCACCCTGGCCCCCACCCCGCAGGACTACCGGCGCGAGACCGTCTACGCCCTCCAGAGCGCCCCCGGCGCCGGCTTCGCCGCCTGGCAGAGTCTGGGCACCCCCGACACCGGCGACCTCGCCGCCGCCTCCGCGATCGGCGCCCCCACCGCCGCCGCCGACCCCGCCGGCCGTATCACCGTCTACCAACGCGACTCCCGCCGCACCCTGCGCGCCCGTACCCAGAGCGCCCCCGGCGCCGGCTTCGGCCCCTGGCACGACCTCGGCGGCGCCGCCCTCCAGGGCGACCCCGTCACCGCCACCGACCACACCGGCCGCCGCCACCTCTACGCCGCCACCGACCGTACCGTCCTGGCCTGGACCCAGCCCGCCCCCGGCGCCCCCCTCGCCGGCCCCTTCCCCACCGGCCTGCCCGCCACCACCGGCGTCCTGTCCGCCACCCCCCAAGGCGACGGCATACGCCTGTCCTTCCGCACCCCCGGCACCGGCACCGTCACCACCACCCAGGCCACCGCCACCGGCGCGGCCCCCGTCCTCACACCGCCCGCCCCCACCGGCGGCGACGGCGGCTACGGAGCCGTCGCCACCACCGGCGCCCTCCTCGCCGGCCGCGCCGCCACCGGCACCGCCGCCGTCACCCTCCCCGCCACCACCCCCGCCTGGCACGAATCCCAGATGCTCTACACCGGCGCCCCCTCCGCCGTGACCGCCCCCGACGGCAGCGGCCTGACCGCCGCCCTCGGCCTGGACGCCGACCTCCACACCACCACCACACCCCCACCCACCCCCAGCCCGGCACCCGTTCCCGCCGGACCGGCCCCCACCACCCCCTGGCACCGGGCCGTACCCCCCACCGCCCTCGCCCAGGCCGCCCGCCCCCACTGAAAACACCCACCCCCGACCAGCAACCTCCGGCCCCCACACCCTCCCGCTCCCGCAGGGGCAGCAGTTCACAGCCAACCCCACCCCCCGCGGCCGAAGCCCCACCCCGAACCCCGCGCCTCAATCACCGGCCGGGGGGCTGGATGCGCCGGCCCGGTGGCTGCGCGGGGTGCGGGGTGGCTTCCGCCGGTGTGCCAGAGGCCCGGCCCGGGCCCGAGCCGCCGGGACCCCGCCCCGGACCCCGCGCCGGTGCTGCCGGGGCTCGGCCCCGGCCCCCGCGCCTCAATCGCCGGCAGGCCTGGACGTGCCCGGTGGCTGCGTGGGGGTGTGGGGCGGCTTCCGCCGGGGTTGGCAGAAGGTGACCTGGGCCGGTCCCGCCGGGGCCCCGCCCCGGACCCCGCGCCTCAATCGCCGGCGAGGCTGGATGTGCCAGGTGGCTGCGTGGGGGGCTTCCGCCGGGTGGCAGAGGGTGGCCCGGGCCGGTGTGCTGGGGCTCGGCCCCGGACCCCGCGCCCTCCCGCTCCCGCGGGCGCAGCAGTTCACAGACAGCCCCAGCGGCCGCGGCCGGAGCCCCGCCCCGAACCCCGCGCCTCGAACGCCGGTGGGGTCAAATGTGCCGGCCCGGTGGCTGCGTGGGGTGCGGGGTGGCTTCCGCCGGTGTGGCAGAGGCCCGGCCCGGGCCTGTGTGCTGGGGGCTTGGCCCTGGACCCCACACCCTTCCGCTCCCGCGGGGCAGCAGTTCGCATACGGCCCCGGCCAGCGCCCCGCCCCGAACCCCGGGCCTCAATCGCCGGCGGGGCTGGGTATAGCGGCCGCGGCCGGAGCCCCGCCTCGAACCCCGGGCCTCAATCGCCGGCGGGGTCAAATGTGCCGGCCCGGTGGCTGCGTGGGGTGCGGGGTGGCTTCCGCCGGTGTGGCAGAGGCCCGGCCCGGGCCTGTGTACTGGGGCTCGGCCCCGGACCCCGCGCCCTTCCGCTCCCGCGGGGCAGCAGTTCGCATACGGCCCCGGTCGGGGCTCCGCCCCGGGCCTCAATCGTCGGCGGGGCTGGGTATGCGGCTTGGTGGCTGCGTGGGGGTGTGGGGTGGCTTCCGTCGGGGGAGGGGGCTCAGCCTGGGCCGGTGCTGCCGGTGCTGCCGGTGCTGCCGGCGCCCCGCCCCGGACCCGGGCCTCAATCGCTGGCGGGGCTGGATGTGCCCGGTGGCTGCGTGGGGTGGTGCCCCGCAGGAGTGTCTCCTCGGCGTCCCGTCCTTCTCGGCTGTGCTGTGCCCCGGGGGGCGTCCTTGCGGGGACACTCCGCCGTGCTCCCGCCCCGCCGTACGGCCGCGAAGCCCGCCTGTCGCGGGGAGCGGGGACGGTGAGGGGTGTCCCCGCAGGACGAGCGCGCAACCCCCGGCCCACGACCGTGATGGCCCGCGCGCGCCGAGCCGAGGAGACACCCCTCGGCGGCCCCGCGCACCAGCCTCCGCCGCACTCGTACCCCGGTCCGCAAAACCGGTACGGCCCCGGACTGCTCCCCCCCGCCGGCACAGGAGACCCTGCCCCGACGTCCCGACGTCCCGACGTCCCGACGTCCCGACGTCCCGACGTCCCGACGTCCCGACGTCCCGACGTCCCGACGTCCCGACGTCCCGACGTCCCGACGTCCCGACGTCCCGACGCCCCGACGCAGCGCGGGAGTGGTATCCCCGCACCCCCGCCGGCACGGCACCGGCCCCCGCCGCAACGCCGCACACCCGCAACGCAGGACCGCAACCGCCCCCGCTACGGCCCCCCCCGCTACGTCCCCCGTTACGGCCGTGCCGGTTCCGGTGCGGGTGCGGGTGCGGGTGGTGGTGTGGGCAGGCCGCCGTCCTCGAGCGCCACCAGCGACAGCAGCACGATCGACCCCGTCCACGCCAGCGGCGCCACCGACGCCGCCCGCCCCGCCCGGTCCACCTTCTCCGGCAGCTCACCGAGCACGTTCCGTTTCGCCAGCACCCACTCCAGCACCGGCCCCGCCAGCGCCGGCCGCCCCGAGGCCGCCCACGCCAGCGCGAAGAACGCCGTACTGGGCGTCCACGCCGTCGCCCCCCACGGCGCCCCCGGGTCATCACCCGGCGTCAGCCCCCCGTTGGGCAGACGCAACGCCCGCCACGTCGCCTCCAACGCCGCCGCCACCCCCACGCCCGCACTGTTGAAAGGCGGCGCCATGAACGCCACCGCACTGTCCCGCCCGTGCCGCCCGTCCACCGTGCGCTGATAACCCAGCGGGAAGAACCGCTTCGCGATCCCCGCCGACAGCCGCCGCGCCGCCCCCGCCCACCGCGCCGCGTCCCCCGGCCGCCCCGCCTCCCGCGCCAGATCCGCCGAGGCATTGAGCCCGGCCAGCAGCGGCGCGGCCGTACCGATGTTCGCACTCGACGTCATCAGCTCCCAGTAGTCCGGAGACGCCGGAGGCAGCCCGTCCGCCCCCAGCGACCGCACCGCACGGTCGGCCGCCCCGGCCACCATCGGATACAGCGTCATCAGCCTCGCCCGCCGCCCCTGGACCGGCGCCGCCCGGTACCACTGCCACACCGCCCACGGCACCCACCCGTTCGCATCGAGCTGCCACCGCCTGCCGTCCGGCGGCCCCGAACCGTCCAGCTTCGTACGCGCCTCCCAGCTGCCGTCCCCCCGCTGCGTGGCAGCACTGTGCCGCAGGATCCGGAACGCCTCCGCGTCATGCCCGGTGTGCGCGAACGCCGCACACGCGAAACTCGAATCCCGCGGCCAGGAATACATCCAGCCCGGACTCCACCCCGCCGCCATCGCCCCGTTGGGCCGCAGCAGCGCCCGCATCGCCAGCAGCGCCCGCCCGGCCGCCGCCCGCTCACCCGCCGACCGGCCCGGAACCCGCCCCGACGCCAGCCACGCCCGGCTCTGCCCGATCTGGCGCACCGCCCCCGCATCACCGGCCGCGACCACCACCGACACCGTCCGCCCCGCCGGCAGGTACAACCACCGCCCCGACGCCAGCCGCAGCACATTGCTGCCCTCCACATACCGCGCCCCGGACGCCCGCGCCGACGAAACCCCCTCCGCGGCCGTCACATTGGACAACACCCCCACCGCCGGGGCGGTGAACCCCGACAGCGGCGCATGACCACCCGCACCGCACACCGGAACCGCCGCACCGGCCAGCACCGCCGTGGCCACCGCCCAGCAACCCAGGACAACGGGCACCGCCACTCCCTCCGCCGCACCGCGTACGCGCGGACGCTGACCCCCACTCATCCTCGAAGACCCCCGCCCGCCCCGCCAAGCAGACCCCGCCGCCCGAGTGACCCCGCCCCGCCCCCTCACCCCCACACACCCCCGACCCGCCGACCGCCGGCCCGCCCCCACCACGCCGGCCCGCCCCACCGCGTCGGCCCGGGCCACGCCACCCCGCCCCCCGCCCCTGGTCCGGTCCCACCGCCGGTCCGGCCCGCGCCGGCCCGGCCACGCCCCCCCCCGGCCTCGGGTCCCGCCCCACGCCACCCCCGCCCCGCCGCCGGTCCCGCCCCCTACCGCCGGCCGGCCACACCCACCCGGGCCCCACCCGGGCCCCGCCCGGGATGCCACCCGGCCCCCACCCGGGATGCCACCCGGGCCCCGCCCGGGATGCCGCCCCCGACGAACCGTGCACATCATGGGTGTTCGCGGGCCGTGCGATCACCACAGCCGGCCAGGGCGCACCGGCCGCCCCGGCCCCGGCCGGCGGCCCCGGCCCGACCGGCGGCCCCGCCCGCGCAGGCCGCGAACACGTGGGAAAGGGTGGCCCATGAGCACCACGGCGGCCGAGGACGAGGACCTCGTGACCCCCTGCCCACCGACCCGCCGCACCACCGGCGGCCCCCGCCACCTCCTGCGCACCCTCCTGATCACCGCCGCGGCCACCCTCACCGCCACCGCAGGAGCCCTCGTCGCCGTCGGATGCTTCCTCGGCCTCTACATCCGCCCCACCTCCGACGACTGGTGCGCCGCCTGGAAAACCCGCGACCTGGGAGTCCTCGGCATCACCGCCGACTTCTACACCACCCAGAACGGCCGCATCACCAACGCCTTCCTCAGCGGCCTCCTCTACGGCGGCGGACCGGCCGGCCCCAAAATCCTCCCCACCCTCATCACCGTCTGCCTCACCGCCGCCCTCGTCCTCCTCGGCCGCCGCCTCCTGCACGCCCTCGGCCGCACCCCGCCCCTGCTCGCCCTGACCGCCTGCGCCCTCGCCCTCCAGGCACTCCTCTACTACGCCGGCACCCGCAGCTACCAGGTCCTGCTGTGGGCCCCCGCCACCATCTCCCACACCATCCCCTCCGTCATCGGCCTGTGGGCCCTCCTGCTGGCCCTGGCCACCACCGGCCACCCCCGCCCCGCCGTCCGCACCGCAGGCCTGGCCGGCGCCCTCCTGACCGGCTTCGCCCTCGGCACCCTCAGCGAACCCTTCGCCCTCGTCAGCGCACTCCTCGCCGCCCTGACCGCCCTGCTGTGCCTGCCCCGCCTGCGCCTGGCCGCCACCTGGCGCCCCTTCACCTGGTGCCTGCTGTGGTGCACCGGCCTCGCCCTCGGCCTCGCCGTCCTCTACACCTCCCCCGGCGCCCGCTGGCGCCGCGCCCAGCAACCCGAGAAACCCCCGCTGCTGTCCCCGGACGAACTGCGCGCCACCTTCGAGGACTGGCTGCGCATGTGGGACACCGTCACCAACCAGTGGGCCTACCTCGCCGCCGCGGCCGCCGGCCTCCTGCTGGGCCTGACCGCCACCCTGCGCACCCCCCGAACCCGCCGCCCCACACCCACACCCACACCCGCGCCCGTGTCCGCGCGCGTGGCGGCCGGCGGCATGACGGCCGGGACCGGCGCCGGACGCACGACCCGGGCCGCCCTGCTGCTCCTGCCGCTGCCCGTGGTGATCCTGGGCTCCTTCGCCGTGGCCGCAGGCCTGCGCAGCGGATACGGCCCCACCGGCTGGACCTACGCCCGGACCTGGACGAGTTTCCTGCTGCCCATGGAACTGGCCCTGTGCGGCTACGGCATCCTGCTGGGCACCTGGGCCGGCTCCCGCCCGGCCGTCCGCCGCCCCGCCACCGCCGCGGCCGCCACCACCGCAGCCCTCGGCCTGACCCTCACCGCGATGGCCTCACTCGTCCCGCACCTGCAACAGCTCACCACCACCACGGTGGCCCGCTCCGCCGCCTGGGACGCCCAGAACACCCGCATCCGCGCCGAAGCAGCACGCGGCGCCACCGACATCGGCTACCGCCCCCTGCACATCGCCAGCCTCGCCGAACCCTTCTTCACCGCCGACTACGACCGCGACTGGGTCGCCGCCTGCGTCTCCCGCTGGTACCGCATCGACCGCATCCACCCCCGCTGAACCCCACGCGCCTGCCCGCGCCAGGTCGTGTCGTCACAGTCCCGTCTGCCCGATGGAGCCTGGCACGCACGCACGCACGCCGTCGTCGCTCACCAACGCACCCGCGCCGATTCCCTCCCCGCCTTGCGACCGCACGCACCAGGCCCCACCGGCCCCGCCCTTCAGGCAGCCAACGCCCCTTCAACGACACCCCCGACCCCCGATGGCCCGCGCCTAGCCCCGCACTTTCCCGGCCTGAGCCACGCGCTTGCCGGCGTCGAGCCCCGAGCGGTCGTCGTGCTGTTCGGCTCGGGCGTCGACGCGAGCCTGATCACGGACGGCTGGCCGGACGGCGGAACCCCGGGGGCACGGACCCCGCGCCCGGCGCCAAACCACATCTCCGCCTGTCCGAGGGTGCGCGCGCCTGGGCCTCGATGGCCCGCGCCGAGTCCGCGCTCCGGGACCTGCGATGGCCGCGCCGAGCCCCGCCCCAGCCCCGCGATAGCCCGCGCCTGAGCCGCACGTCTGCGTCCTTCGGCCCACCGCGCTCCCGGCCCCGGGCGGACGCCCCCGCGCCCGGTGCCGCGAGCGGGCCGCCCCGCGCGGACCACCACCGGCCACACCCTCCAAAGCACCGGCTACATCATCGGGCCCGGCCTCGGCCCCCGGCCCTCAGCCTCCAGCCCCCGGCCCCAGCCCCCGCCCCCGGCCACGGGCCCGCCCCGTTGTCCTTGCGTGAACGGGGCCCGCTGCGCAAGCGCGTCGGCCTCCCCTCCGCCGCCCGCCCCGGCCGTTCTCACGCCCGGGCCGGCCTGCCGGGTCCCCGGCCTCGCCCCCGCCGTCCTCGTGCTCGGGCCCGGCCCCCGGCCACGGGCCGGCCCCGTCGTCCTCGTGCCGGTCCTCCCCGGCACCGAACGGGGCCCGCCGCGCAAGCGCCTCGGCCTCCCTTCCGCCGCCCACCCCGGGCGTGCCCGGGCCGGCCCGCCCAGCACCCCGGCTCACCCCGGGCGGGCTCGTGCCCGGGCCGGCCCGTCCGGCACCCGGTTGTCTCACCCGCGCCGTGCCCTGGCCCGGGCCGGCCGGGGGCCGGGGTCGGTCGCCAGCCGCGCGTGCAGCTCGACGTCGTAGCGGACACCCCCGTACGCGAGCCTGCGCCGCTGGACCCCCTCGACGGCGAAGCCCGCGGCCCGGGCCACCGCGCACGACGCCGGATTGTCCACCCGGTGGCCCAGCTCCAGCCGGAACAGCCCGGCGTCCTCGAACGCCCAGGCCGCCACCGCACGGCAGCCGCCCGAGGCGACACCCCGCCCCCGGGCCGCCGCGGTCGTCCAGTACGACACCCAGCCGGTGCCGTGCCGCCGCTCGACGGAGCCGACCGCCACATGCCCCAGCACCCCGTCCGCCCCGTCGACGACCGCGAACGCGTACCCCGACCCCGCCTCCCACTCCTGCGCCCTGGCCGCCAGCCAGCGCCGCGCCGCCGCCGGCGTCACGACCGGCTCGGCGGCCTGCCGCGACATCACCGGCTCGGCGAAAGCCGCCAGTACCGCCCCGGCATCCGCCGGCGCCCAACGCCGCAGCCGCAGCCCCCGGGACACTTCCAGTCGATCACGCACCCGCGCAGTCTTCCCCGCCCCCGCACCACCCGGCCACCCGATATCCCCACCAGCACCCCGGCACCCCACCCCCGGCACCCGGCCAGGCCCGCGCGGGCCCACCGCCGGGGGCCGGGCCCCCGCCGGGGCCGGGCCCGCCGCCGGGTGCCGGCGGCCGGGTCAGGACTCGCGGTCCATCACCCGGCGGGCGGCCTCGGCCTCCGCCGCCGGCGGCGAGAGCTCATCGAGGGTGTCCAGCTCGTCGTCCGAGCCCAGCTCCTCCTCCCACGCCGCCGCC
Source organism: Streptomyces sp. WAC03905 (assembly GCF_057371075.1). Taxonomy (NCBI): domain Bacteria; kingdom Bacillati; phylum Actinomycetota; class Actinomycetes; order Kitasatosporales; family Streptomycetaceae; genus Streptomyces; species Streptomyces sp. WAC03905. The sequence continues at coordinate 129,178 of NZ_JBXYDZ010000001.1, read as the reverse complement.
AGCCGCTCCTGCTCCTCCCGCGGCCTGCCCGCCACCGCCTCCCGCCGGTGCGGCTCCAGAGCCGCGAGGAAACGCCCGACCGCGTCATCCGTCGCCATGCCGTACTCCTTCTCACCGTGGAACGGGAAAACAAGGGCGGCGCCGGCCCCGGCGCCGCGCCCGGCCCAGCATCCGCGAACCGGACCCCGCCACCGCCCCGACACGGCACGCCGCCACCCGAATGCACCCGCCCCCGCCCCGCCACCCCTTCGCACGCACCCGCGAAAACGCCTCCGGCATACGAGAACCCCCCTACGCCCCGACGCCTCGACGCCTCGACGCCCCACGCCCTACGCCCCGGCGGCTTACGCCACCACCGCACCGGAACCCGAACCCGCCGACGCCCCCCAGTACTTCCTGACCAGCTCATAGGAACCGATCCGCTCACCCAGGTCGTAGACGGGCGTGGCCAGCATCAACTCCTGCGCCCCCGTCTCCCCGGCCAGCTGCGCCAGCCGCCCCACCACCGCCTCGGGAGCACCCACCGCCTGCTGCGCACGGAACGCCTCCAGCGCCTGCCGCTCCTGCGGCGTGAAGGGATGGACGGCCGCCTGCGCGGGCGTCGGGAACGGCGCCTGGCTCAGCCCCTTCAGCAGCCCGGCCTTGACCACGTTCATCGGCCCCGCCCGCCACACGGCCTCCTCCTGCGTCGGCGCGCACACCGTCTCCACGCACAGCATCACCCGGGGCTGCTCGCACCACCGGGACGCGGTGAACGCCGCCCGGTAACCCTCCACCGCCGCAAGGGTGTTGTCCGGCCGGATGTGGTGCGCGATCGCGACCGGCAGACCCAGGGACGCGGCCAGAGCCGCCCCCGCAGTACTGGAAGCCAGCAGCCACGGCTCCGGCAGCGGCCCGAGCGCCACCTCCTCCACCAGGAACGACAGGACCGCGGCCACGTCCTGCCGGTACTCCTCCTCCGTCGCCGGACCCGCCCCGCGGCGCAACGCCCGCGCGATGCCCTCGTCGAACGTGCCCGGACCCCGGCCGATCCCCAGGTCGACCCGGTCCTCGTGCAGGGCGGCCAGCGTCCCGAACTGCTCCGCCACCATCAAAGGCGCATGGTTGGGCGCCAGCACCCCACCCGACCCCAGACGGATCACCGACGTCGAAGCGGCGGCATGCGCCGTCAGCACCACCGGCGGGAACGCGCCGATCGCGGGGGAGTGGTGATGCTCCGCGTACCACAGACGCCGGTAACCCAGCCGCTCCATTCCCTGCGCGAAGGCCGCGGTGTCCCGCAGGGTGTCCACGGCGCGGGTGCCCGTCTGCACCATCGCGACTTCCAGCGCTGAAAGAGGTATGTCGAGCATCCCGTCAGCATAGGGATCACGCCGCCCCCCAACCCCGCCGATGATCGTTTTCACGCCACCGCGGGACAGACCAGGCGAGCAGCCCCTGCGGAACCACCGGCTTTCCGGCTAACCCGTATCCGCGAAAACGTCAAGCCCCGAATTCGCGGAACGTGACCGCCGCCGCCCCCGAAGTGCTTACTGGTGATGCGCCTCACCGGCAAGGAAACGAGGTCGCAGACAAGGGCGGAAACAATTCCACCCCGTCATGAAGGCCCCGAATTCCCGGAACCCGTACAAGGTCCGATCCGATCAGGAGAAACACCATGAACCGTAAGCTCGAGACGTCCGAGTCCACCCGCCCCAAGCGCCGCGGCTTCCGCCTCGCCACCGCCGTCGCGGCCGCCGCGATCGCCGGCGGGATCCTCATCCCCACGTCTTCCGCGATGGCAGCCCCCACCACGTCGGTAGAGAGCGTCGTCAGCCACAACAAGCACGACCACCACAAGCACGACAAGGACCACAAGAAGAAGAAGCGCAACAAGGGCGGCAACACCCAGGGCGGTACGCAGGGTGGCGGTAACGGCAACACCCAGGGCGGTACGCAGGGTGGCGGTAACGGCAACACCCAGGGCGGTACGCAGGGTGGCGGCAATGGCAACACCCAGGGCGGTACGCAGGGTGGCGGTAACGGCAACACCCAGGGCGGTACGCAGGGTGGCGGTAACGGCAACACCCAGGGCGGTACGCAGGGTGGCGGTAACGGCAACACCCAGGGCGGTACGCAGGGTGGCGGTAACGGCAACACCCAGGGCGGTACGCAGGGTGGCGGTAACGGCAACACCCAGGGCGGTACGCAGGGTGGCGGTAACGGCAACACCCAGGGCGGTACGCAGGGTGGCGGTAACGGCAACACCCAGGGCGGAACCCAGGGTGGCGGCAACGGCAACACCCAGGGCGGAACCCAGGGTGGCGGCAACGGCAACACCCAGGGCGGAACCCAGGGTGGCGGCAATGGCAACACCCAGGGCGGAACCCAGGGTGGCGGCAATGGCAACACCCAGGGCGGAACCCAGGGTGGCGGCAATGGCAACACCCAGGGCGGAACCCAGGGCTGATCAGGCCCGCCCCACAGCGCATCACCTCGCAGAGGCTCCTCTGCGAGGTGATGCCGCATGCCCGCCACACCTCCCCACCACCCCCCCTCTCAGCCGTTGCGGTCCCGACCAGGTCGGGACCGCAAACAGTGGCACCCGCGCCCCAAGGCCGCACCGGCCCACCCCCTCCCACACCCCCCACACACACCCGCTCGCCCCCCCTCACCAGGCACGACATGACCGCCCATCCGCCCGCGCATCTGTCAAGCCCCGAATCTCCGTCGCTTTCCCCCTCCGCCCGGAAAGGGCAATCTGAATACAGATAAACCGCTCGGCCACCAAGCGGAACTGAGACACCAGGCAAGTCGAATCCCCGGCTCGCAGAGATTCTCAGAAATCCGGGCCGGCCCATTCAAGGGAGATTTAAATGTCGAGGAAGAAGCACGTCGCCAACATTGCCGGTCTTTCCTGCGTCACCGCGATTCTCGCCGGAACGGCCGGGGTGGCATTCGCCCAGCCTTCCCTGGCCTCCACACTTCCGACCGCGGCTCCTGCGGCGGTGTGCAGCCTGAAGGGCGCAGAGATCCACGGCAACGGCTTCGCCCTCAAGCACACCTACGACGTCAAGCGCAACGGCAAGACCGTCGCCCGCGTCGCTGCCGGACCGAAGGGCGAGATCCGCGTCGGAGTCACCGGCAGCGGCCCGTTCTCCGTCGGCACCGTCAAGTGCACCTCCGCCGGATCCTCCGCGGCCTCCACGAAGACCGACGTGGCAGCGGCAACGGCCCGAGGCGCGGCCGCGGCCCAGCAGGCGGCCCGCGGCGGAGCTTCCAAGACCCAGGCGGCCGCCATCGGCCGGAAGGCGGCGGCCTCGGAAGCCAAGCGGCTCGGACTCGCGCCCGCCGTGGTCAACCAGGTGACCAACAACGTGACGAACATCGTCAACAACACGATCATCGGCGGCTCCAACAACACCATCGGCGGCACCCAGGTCGGCAACGGCAACACCCAGGGCGGAACCCAGGGCGCCGGCAACGGCAACACCCAGGGCGGAACCCAGGGTGGCGGTAACGGCAACACCCAGGGCGGAACCCAGGGTGGCGGTAACGGCAACACCCAGGGCGGGACCCAGGGCGGTGGCACGGGTAACACCCAGGGCGGGACCCAGGGCGGTGGCACGGGTAACACCCAGGGCGGCACGCAGGGTGGCGGCACGGGTAACACCCAGGGCGGGACCCAGGGTGGCGGGACCGGTAACACCCAGGGCGGGACCCAGGGCGGCGGGACCGGTAACACCCAGGGCGGGACCCAGGGTGGCGGGACCGGTAACACCCAGGGCGGGACCCAGGGCGGCGGGACCGGTAACACCCAGGGCGGGACCCAGGGTGGTGGCACGGGTAACACCCAGGGCGGGACCCAGGGTGGCGGCACGGGTAACACCCAGGGCGGGACCCAGGGTGGCGGCGCCGGCAGCACCCAGGGTGGAACCCAGGGCTGACCAGCGACCACCACAGCGGCCACCCGACCTTACGGCCCACGAACGGTCGAGCACGAGCGCAGCACCTCGCAGAGGCGACCACCTCCGCGAGGTGCTGCCGCGCGTTCCGCGCCCCCACACCCCGCCCCGCCCGCCCCCGCCGGATGCGGGTGTCGGCCGGACGGGGCCGGGTAGGCGACGAGTGCGGGGTGCGGTTCTGGCCCTCATGGCTGCGACGGGGACCGCATCCCGCCCAGCCCCCAGCCCCCAGCCCCGGCCCCCGGCCCGGGCCCAGGCGGCCGGTCTGCTCTCTTCGCCCCCGGCCGGGCCCGGTGGCTCAGCGCAGTGCCGGGATCACATCACGCGTCTCGTCGACCTCCAGGACCGCGATACGACGGCCCGCCGGCTCCGGCGGTGTCTCGTCCGCGCACACCGTGCCCCGCGCGGGCAGCGCCAAAGACGCCAGGTAAGCGGTGGCCAGGGCGCTGACGCACGCACTGCGGTTGTAGGCGGTGTGCCCCTCGGCCTCGAAGGTCAGCAGCCGGCCGTTCTCCAGCGTCCCGGCCAGGGCCACGGCGTCCCGGTAGGGGGTGTCGGGGTCCCCGGTCGTACCGAGGACCAGGATCGGGGCGGACCCGGCCGCCCGGTAGGAGCCCTCGAAACGGCTCGGCCGGTCCGCCTGCCACTGCACGCACGCCGGCGCATGGTTGTGGTCGTAGGCGGGCGGACCGAAACCGATCGCCGGCCCAAGCAGCGGAGCCGACGCGGCGTGCGCGCCGACCAGCACGCCCAGCAGGGTCCGGCCGGCCGGATAGACCCGGTCGGTGCACTCCACGGCCGTGTTCACGTTCAGGAAGTCGAACGACGCCGGCGACGGCGGGGCCAGCAGGAACGACGCCTGCCGGTCCTGCGCCGCCCGCAGCGCCTCACCCAGGTAGGGCCAGATCTCCCGGCCCGCGTTGATGTTGAACATCAGCCGGTAGGCGAGGGTGTAGCCGGTGGCCGGGCGGCCGCTCGCGGTGATGACCGGGTCGGCGTCCAGCGCCCGCTTGAGGGCGGCGAAGGCCTCCCGCGGCCGGCCGTCCCCGAACCCGCAGACGGCGGCGTTGCCCGCGCACCAGTCCAGGAACCGCCCGACCGCCGAGTCCAGCGCGGTGAACTGCGCGCCGTCGTAGGCGTAGGGGACGTCGGCGTAGCGGTGCGGGTCGTAGGCCCCGTCCAGGACCATCGCACGCACCCGCCGCGGGAACTGCGCGGCGTAGACGGTACCGACGTAGCTGCCGAACGAACGCCCGTAGAAGGAGAGCTGCCCCTCACCCAGCGCCCGGCGCAGCAGGTCGATGTCCTTGGCGTTCGAGCCGGTACCGACGAACGGCAGCAGGCCGCCGGAGCGTTGCCGGCAGGCAGCCGCGAAGTCCGCGCCCTGGCGCACCGCGGTCCGCAGGGCGCCCGGGCCGGGAACACCGCGCGCCGCGTCGACGGCCGCCGCGTACTGCGTGTCGTCCCAGCACTCCACCTGACCGCTGCGCGCCACACCGCGCATGTCGTACCCGACGACGTCGAAGGATTCGCGCAGGACGGCGGGCAGGGCAGCGCGGCTGTTACGGGCGAAGTCCACACCGGAGTTGCCCGGCCCGCCCGGGTGCAGCAGCAGGACACCCTTGCGGCGGGCGGGACCGGCGGCGAGGTGCCGGGTGACGGCGAGGGCGATCGTGGGCCCGGCGGGCCGGCGGTGGTCCAGCGGTACGCGGGCGGTCGCGCACTCGAAACCGTCCTGCGGGCCGCTGCAGGGCCCCCAGGACAGCACGGGCACGGGCGGGCCGTCCCACAACGCCGCCCCGGCGGGGCCGGGCGCCGCCCCCAGCAGCGCGGTGACCACGATCAGGACGAGGGTCACCGCCCCCGCCACACGCCCGCGCGGGGCGTCGGCACAACGGATCTGCATGCTGCGAACCTCCGTGATGGGCGTCGCGAACGGCCGCCAACGTAGCCGCCCGCCCTGCCGCCGTCGTCCCACCAGGAGTTGATTCCCCGTTACACCCAGCAGGTGACCCGCCCGTAACCACGCCCCACGACGGCACGGAAAGGCGCGGGGGAGTGGGGGGCCCAACCATCCGTTCGGCGGCCGGAGTCCTGTCCTGCGGGCGGCCCCCACCGGCCCCGGGAGACACCGCAGCAACCCAGCCCAGCGAGCCCCCCCCGGGACCCCCATCCCCCCGAGCCCGGCCCCGGTCCCGGCCCGGCCTCCGGGCCCCGCCTCCGGCCGCTGCCTCTGCCTCCGGCCCTCGCTCCCGGGCCCGCTCCCGCTCCCGGGCCCGCTCCCGCTCCCGGGCCCGCTCCCGCTCCCGGGCCCGCTCCCGGGCCCGGCCCGGCCTGTGCCTCCGGCCCGGCCTCTGCCTCCGGCTTCCGCTTACGGGCCCGGCCCCCGCCTCTGCCTCTCCTCCGGCCCTCGCTCCCGGGCCCGGGCCCGCCCCGCTCCCGCCTCCGGGCCGGCCTCCGCCTCCGGGCCAGCTTCCGCCGGCCCCCGCCCCCGGACCCCGCCCCCGGACCCGCTCCCGGGCCCGGCCCCCGCTCCCGGGCCCGGCTCCCGCCTCCGCCTCGGGCCCGGCCCCCAACTCCGGCCTCCCCTTCGGTCTCCGCCTCCGGACCCCACCTCCGGCCTCCGCCTCCGACCCTCCGCGTCCGACCCCCGCCCCCGGACCCGCTCCCGGCCCCCGCCCCCCGGGCTCAGCCCCCGCCCCCCACCTCCGGGCTCGGCCACCGCCTCCGCCTCGGGCCCGGCCCCCAACTCCGGCTTCCCCCTCCGGGCGCGGCCCCCGCCTCCGCCTCGGGCCCGGCCCCCAACTTCGGCCCCAACTTCGGTCTCCGCCTCCGGACCCCACCTCCGGCTTCCGCCTCCGACCCTCCGCGTCCGACCCCCGCTCCCGGGCCCGCCTCCGCCTCCGCCTCGGGCCCGGCCCCCAACTCCGGCCCCAACTTCGGTCTCCGCCTCCGGACCCCACCTCCGGCTTCCGCCTCCGACCCTCCGCGTCCGACCCCCGCTCCCGGGCCCGCCTCCGCCTCCGCCTCGGGCCCGGCCCCCAACTCCGGCCCCAACTTCGGCCTCCGCCTCCGGACCCCACCTCCGGCTTCCGCCTCCGACCCTCCGCGTCCGACCCCCGCTCCCGGGCCCGCCTCCGCCTGCCGCCCCCGCTCCTGGCCCCCGCCCCCCGCCTTCGCCTCGGGCCCGGCCCTCAACTCCGGCCTCCCCTCCGGCCTCCGCCTCCGGCCCGTCCTCCGCGTCCGGCCCCCGCCCCCGGACCCGCTTCCGGGGTCGGCCCCAGCCTTCGCCTCGGGCCCGGCCCTCAACTCCGGCCCCCCTCCGGACCCCACCTCCGGCCCGTCCTCCACCTCCGGCCCCCGCCCCCGGACCCGCTTCCGGGCCCGGCCCCCCCGCCTCCGGGCCCCGCCCCCGCCTCCGGCCCCGACCGGACTGAGCACCACCCGCGGGGCCGCGCGGCGGTGCACCGGCCGACGTGCGGCACCCTGCGGGATACTGACGCGATGCAGCACACGCCGCCCGCCGAGTCCGCCGGGTCCGCCGGGCCGTCCGGGCAGACGGCCGGACCTCCCGTACCGCCCGCCGGGCTGCCCGCCGTGCCGGCCGTCGGGCCGGCCGTCGGGCCGATAACGGCCGACGCGCCCCACCAGCCCGGGGTGGACCGGCCCCTGCTCACGCAGTCCTGGCTCGACCTGACCTTCCTGCACTGGCCCGCCGACCCCGCCGACGTCGCCCCGCTGCTGCCGGCCGGCACCACCCCCGACACCCTGGACGGCGTCACCTACGTCGGCCTCGTCGCGTTCCGCATGCACCGCGTCGGATGGCTGCGCCTGCCCGGCATCCCCTACCTGGGCTCCTTTCCCGAGACCAACGTCCGCCTCTACTCGGTCGACGACCGCGGCCGCCGCGGCGTCGTCTTCCGCTCCCTCGACGCCTCCCGCCTGATCCCGGTCCTCGCCGCCCGTACCGCCTTCCGCCTCCCGTACCAGTGGTCGCGGATGTCCGTCCGCCGCGACGGCCCCGACGACGGCCCCACCCTCACCTACACCAGCCGCCGCCGCTGGCCCGGACCGCGCGGCGCGCACAGCACCCTCACCGTGCGCACCGGCCCGCCGGTCGAGGAGCCGACCGCCCTCGAACACTTCCTCACGGCCCGCTGGGGCCTGCACAGCGACTACCGCGGCCGGCTGCTGTACCTGCCCAACAGCCACCCGCGCTGGCCGCTGCACCACGCCGAACTCCTGTGCTGCGACGAGGACCTGGTGGCCGCGGCCGGCCTGCCCGCGCCCGCCGGGCCCCCGGCGAGCGTGCTGTACTCCCCGGGAGTCCCGGTACGGTTCACCCGCCCCACCGGCTGACTTGCCCCGGCCGTCCGCCCGTTTGACCAGGCGCGGGGCATTGACAGAGCCCGCGGGCACGTGCGACAAAGTCCCCACGTCCGAGGCCGCGCGATGTCCGTTTCTCCGCGGTCCGGCGCCGCCGCAACCGCGAGACGCCGTCCCGGGACGACAGCCCGCCAGGTCCACCCCGCCGCGGTCAGCCCTCGCGTCGCGCCGGTGCGACCGACCGCGACGGACCGCGACCGACCGCGACACCGACCCACCTGAAACACGACGATCGGACCCCGACTTGACCCTCATGCCCGGATCACGCGTGCCCGGCCGGACCTGGACGGTCCGGCTCACCGGCCACGCCGATCACAGCGCCTCCGTCACCTGCAGCACCGAAGCCTGCCGGATGCCGCCCCGTTCGAAGGACACCGCGGCCCTGAAGCGGTTCGCCGCCGAACACGTCCGGGCCCACGCACGGCTGGCCACCGTCCGCCCCGACACCGCCTGCGCCTGCCGGGCCGCGCAGTGCGCGCTCCACGAGACCCGCACCCAGTGCACCGGCTCCACCCTCCTGGTCCTGGTCCACAACCCGGCCGTGGGACAGGTCTGGACGCTCACCGAGATCTGCCAGTCCTGCGCACCGCTCATCCCGCACACCGCGATCCTCGGCCGGTCCCAGCCCCAGCCCCGCACCCAGGGCCGCCCGGCCGCCGCCCCCGCCACGACCCCCGCCACGGCACCCGCGGTACCGGCGCCGGCCGCCGCACCGGCCCCGCTGCCCGTCGCGGGCGGGTTCTCCTCACCCCAGGCCGCCCCCGAGGCCCCGGCCGCCCGACGCCGCCCCCAGCGCCGCACCGCCCGCCCCCGCCGCGCCTCCTGACCGCCGGCCGCGCCGGGCCCCTCCCCGCCTCGCCGAACTGGGCGGCCCCGCCGGCCCCGCCGGCCCCGCACTGCACCCGGCCCTCGCCACCGCACGGGGCGCCCGCCACACCGAGGACCGCCTCGCCGCGGCCGACGCCCTCCTCGTCCTGGCCGCACGCGGCGAACAGGACACCGCCCTCCTGGGACGCGACCTCGCCGAACCGCTGCGCGCCTGGGCACCGTCAAACCCAACCCGCCGGCCGACACGGCCCGCACGGCCGCGGCGAGCGGAGCGTACGCGACGGCCCGGGGCGGTCCTGGACGGGGCCCTGCCCGCCGTCCTGGACGGGCCCTGCCCGCCGCCTTGGAGGACGGCCCGGCCCGCGGCGCCGGTGAACTCCTCGCCGCGGCCGCCGCCTGCGTGGAGCACCGCGGCGCCACCGGCCCGTGGCCCGAGAGCCTGACCGCGGCCGCCGCCCGCCCGGGCACCTCCCGGCTCGCCACCCGGGCCCGCCGCCTGCGCACCGCCCTGCACCCGTCCCCGCAGCCCCCGCCGCGGCCGGGTTGACCCTGCCCCCGGGGGAGAGGGGAGGGTAGCGGCCATGGAGGAAGAAGCACTGCTCAGCATCGGCGTGTTCGCCCGCCGGGCCCGGCTGTCGCACAAGGCCCTGCGGCTGTACGACCGCCACGGCCTGCTGCCGCCCGACCACGTCGACCCCGTCACCGGCTACCGCTCCTACCGGGCCGACCGGCTCGCCGCCGCCCGGCTCATCGTGCGGCTGCGCGGGCTGGACATGCCGCTGGCCGACGTCGGCCGGGTGCTGGCCGCCCCGGCGCCGGAGGCGGCCCGGCTGGTGGCCGCGTACTGGGACGACGTCGAGCGACGGCACGCGGCCCGCCGCGAGCTGGCGGCGCACCTGCGCATCCATCTGCTCGGAGACGAAGGGATCCTGGACATGTACGAGATCGAGCAGCGCGAGGTGCCGGAGCAGCTGGTCCTCACCGAACAGCGGCACATCACCCCCGAGGAGCTGCCCCACTGGATCCCCGCCGCGATGGGCCGGCTGCTGCCGGTGGCGCAGGCGCACGGGGGCGTCAGCGGCCACCCCTTCGTCGTCTACCACGGCGAGGTCACCGAGGACGGCGACGGCCCCGTGGAGCTCTGCGTCCCGGTGGATCCCGCCCGCGCCGGCCGGCTCCCGGCGCCGTGGCGCACCGAACCGGCCCACACCCAGGCCTACACCCGGCTGACCAGGGCACAGGTGGCCTACCCGCAGATCCTCTCCGCCTACGACGCGGTCCACGCCTGGGCGCAGCGCGAGTCCCGCACGGTCTCGGCGGCCCCCCGCGAGGTCTACTTCGCCGACTGGTCCGGGATCGGCCCGTCCGACCCGGCCTGCGACATCGCGGTCCCGCTGGCCGACTGATCCGGTGCGCAGCGGGGGAGGCGCGCGGGGCTGTCACGCGCCTGTGACAGTCGGCGGACAGCTTCATGAAGTCCGGCAGCCAGTCTTTTCACCAGAGAACAAAACAGACATTTCGCCACAAGTTCTCTGGAACGGTCCCCCTCCCCCCGCCTCTGACTGGAGCCACTCCCATGGTCCGCACCACCTCCCGCAAGCAGCGTTTCGCCCTGTACGCCGTCTCGGCCGCGATCGTCGGAGCGGGCGCCCTGGTCCCCACCAGCGCCTTCGCCGCCCCGACGGCGCCCACGACGACCACGGTCGCTGCCGGTCACGTGGACCACGCCCAGAGCGGTCACGACAGCCACGGCAAGAAGGACACCTGGGGGAACAAGAACAAGAAGGACAGCAAGCACGGCAAGGACAAGAAGAACACCAAGCACGGCAAGAAGGACAAGGTCCGCGACGTGGAGAACATGCCGGGCTGCAAGTTCTACAAGGGCAAGGTCTACTGCGAGCACAAGCCCGACAAGCCCGCCCCGGCCCCGGCGCCGAACCCCAACCCCGCGCCGAACCCCAACCCCGCCCCGGCCCCCAACCCCGCCCCGGCCCCCAAGGCCGGAATCTGACCCGCCGTGCGGCCCCGGCCGCACCGGCCGCCGCCCCCGCCGCACCCCCCCACCCGGGGGGCCCGGCGGGGGCGGCCGCACGCGCGCGGGACGGAGCCGGCCGGATTCGAACCGGCGTCCTCACGGTTTTGGAGACCGCGCGCGACGACCTCTGCGCTACGACCCCGCCCCGCCGGCATCCTAAGGGCCGCCGCCCGCACGGACCCCGCCGCGCACACCCTCACCGCACCGCAGGGTGCGCCGCCAGCCAGTGCCGGGCGATCTCCTCCCGCGTCGCCACCCACGCCCCGCCCCGCCGCGCGACGTGCGCGAGGAAACCGTCGAGCGCACGGATCCGCCCCGGCCGCCCGATGATCCGGCAGTGCAGGCCCACACTCATCATCCGCGGCCGCTCCCCGCCCTCGGCGCGCAGCGTCTCGAAGGTGTCGACGAGGTAGGCGAGCATGTCGTCCGCGGTCGTGAAGCCGTGGACGATCAGGAACTTGAAGTCGTTGACGTCCAGGCTGTACGGCACCACCAGATGCGGGCGCCCGCCGCTCTCCACGTAGAACGGCAGATCGTCGGAGTAGTCGTCGCTGTCATAGAGGAAACCGCCCTCCCCGACCACCAGGCGCCGCGTGTTCGCACTGGTCCGGCCCGTGTACCAGCCCACCGGCCGGCGTCCCACCAGCCGCGCGATCGTCGCCGCCGTGGCCGCGACGTCGGCCCGCTCCACCTCCTCGGGCACCTGCCGGTAGTCGATCCAGCGCCGGCCGTGGCCCGCCACCTCCCAGCCCGCGGCCCCCATCGCGCGCGCCGCCTGCGGATTGCGCTCCAACGCCTGACCCACCGCGAAAACGGTCAGCGGCGCACCGTGCGCCGCGAGCGTGCGGTGGACCCGCCAGAAACCGGCCCGCGCACCGTAGGCGAACATCGACTCCACGTTCAGGTCCCGCCCGCCCGTCACGGGGGGCGCACCGACGATCTCGTGGAGGTACCCCTCCGACGCCGCATCGCCCTCCAGGACGTTCTGCTCCCCGCCCTCCTCGTAGTTCAGCACGAGGCTGACCGCGACCCGGGCACCGCCCGGCCACGCGGCGTGCGGCGGCTCGGCGCCGTACCCGACGAGGTCACGCTGCTGCTCGGACACGGCCGCACCCTACCCCCGCCCGCCCCCGCACCCCGGCCCGCCGCTCCGCACACCCGCCCACCGCCCACCGCCCCGGCGGGCACCGGCCCCAGGGGGGGTGTTCCGCTGTTCCGCCGACTCAGACCTCCGCCGCGACCCCGCCCCGCACCCCGCCGAGACCCCCGCCGAGACCCCCGCCCAGGTCCCCGCCGAGACCCCCGCCGAGACCCCCGCCCAGGTCCCCGCCGAGACCCCCGCCCGGGTCCCCGCCCAGGTCCCCGCCCCGTGCCCGGGCGCGCTGCCCCGCCAGCGCCTCCAGGCGCTCCATCCGCTCCCGCGTCGGCCCGTCCAGCGGCACGTACGACACCAGCCGCGCACCCGACCCCGGCCCCAGCCACAACGTGGTGTGCTCCACGTGCAGCAGCCCCACGTACTCGTTGCGCAGGTACTTCGCCTTCGAGCTCTGCCCCACCACCTCGCGCCGCGCCCACACCTCCCGGAACTCCGCCGACGCCCCCTCCAGCCGCGCCAGCAGCGCCTGCCACGCCGGGTCCGTCAGATGCCCGGCCATCGCCGCCCGGAACTTCGCCGCCATCAGCCGCAGCGTCGCCGGCAGATCCACCACCGCCGCCCGCCACCGCGCATCGGTGAACGCCAGCCACATGCAGTTGCGGTCCTGCGGCGCCAGCGCGTCCATGTCCCCCAGCAGCAGCCCGTACGCCGGGTTGTGGGCGAGGATGTCGTACCGGCTGTTCTGCACGCACGCCGCAATGGGCCCCAGCTGCTCCAGCACCGCCCGCACCGCCGGCGTCACGCTCGGACACTGCGCCGGCGGCGCCGGATCCTGACTCCCCGCCAGCGCGAACAGATGCGCCCGCTCACTCACGTCCAGCAGCAGCGCCCGCGCCAGCGCGTCCAGCACCTGCCCCGACACCTGGATGTCCCGCGCCTGCTCCAGCCACGTGTACCAGGTCACCCCCACCGACGACAGGTGCGCCACCTCCTCACGGCGCAGCCCCGGAGTACGCCGGCGCGGCCCGCGCACCAGCCCCACCCGCTCGGGGGTGATCCGCTCCCGCCGGCTGCGCAGGAACTCCGCCAGCTCGTGCCGGCGCACATCACTTCCAGGGGCCACCGTGGTCATACGCCCCAGCCTGCCGCAGCGCCGATCCTGTTGCCAGGTACTCCTGGTACCCGGACAATGCCACTCTGGCAGCCGTCCGCGGCCCGGGCGAGCGTCGAGGGGTGACCGACACCCGCCTGCCCGCCTCCGCCGCGCCGACCGCGCCCGCGGACCGCCCCGCCGCCGCCCACCTCAGCGGCCCCGGACTGTTCACCGTCCTGCTCGGCGCCGCCCTGCCCCTGATCGACTTCTTCATCGTCAACGTCGCCCTCACCTCCATCGAGCACGACCTCGCCGCCGGCCCCGCCCTGCTCGAACTGATCATCGGCGGATACGGCGTCGCCTACGCCGCCCTGCTCGTCCTCGGCGGCCGGATCGGCGACAGCCTCGGCCGCCGCCGCCTCTTCCTCACCGGCCTGGCCGCCTTCGGCGTCACCTCACTCGCCTGCGGCCTCGCCCCCGACGCCCGGACCCTCGTCGCCGCACGCATCGCCCAGGGCGCGGCCTCCGCCCTCATGCTCCCGCAGGTCCTCGCCACCATCCAGGCCACCACCACCGGCCCCCGCCGGGCCCGCGCCATGAGCCTCTACGGCGCCACCGCCGGCCTGTCCATGGTCACCGGCCAGATCCTCGGCGGCCTCCTGGTCGCCGCCGACCTCGCCGGAACCGGCTGGCGCGCCGTCTTCCTCGTCAACGTCCCCGTCGTCCTCCTCGCCCTCCTCCTCGCCCTCCGCACCGTCCCCGACACCCGCGCCGGCCGCCCCGCCGCCGTCGACGTCCCCGGCACCGCCCTCCTGGCCCTCGCCCTGCTCTGCCTCCTGCTCCCGCTCACCGAGGGCCGCGCCGCCGGCTGGCCCCTGTGGACCTGGTTCTCCCTCGCCCTCTTCCCCCTCGCCGCAGCCGCCTTCTACCTCACCGAACGCCGCGCCGACCGGGCCGGCCGCACCCCGCTGGTCCCCCCGAGCCTGCTGCGCCTGGACTCGCTGCGCCGCGGCCTGCTCCTGCTGGTGCCGTTCTCGGCCGGCTTCAGCGGCTTCATGTTCACCCTCGCCGTCACCCTCCAGCAGGGCCTGGGCATGGGCCCGGTCACCGCGGGCCTGGCCCTGGTGCCGATGGCCCTGGCCTTCTTCGGTGCCTCCCTGGCCGGGCCGCGCCTGGTCAGCCGCTTCGGCACCCGCGTGATCACCGCCGGCGGCCTGGTCCAGGGGGCGGGCATCGCCCTGCTCCTGGCCACCCTCCACCACGCCGGCCCCGGACCCGGCCCGGCCGCCCTGGCCCCCGGCGTGTTCCTGGCAGGCCTGGGCCAGGGCCTGCAGCTGCCCGTCCTGATGCGGCTGATGCTCTCCGACGTACCCGCCGACCGCGCCGGAGTGGGCAGCGGCGTCATGATCACCACCCAGCAGTCCTCCCTCGCCCTCGGCGTCGCCGTCCTCGGCAGCCTCTTCCTCGCCCTGGCCCCCACCGCCGGCCTGCGCGAAGCGGCCGCCGCCACCCTGCTGGTCCAGCTCGCCCTGATCGCCCTGACCGTCCTGCTCAGTCTGCGCCTTCCCCGCATGCGCTGACCCCGCCCGGCCCTCCCGCCCGGCCCTCCCGCCCTGCCGCGGAACGCCGCCGGCCGGGGGAGCGGCGGCGGCGTACCGTGACCGCCGCCGGCGCGCGGTGCGAGACTGGCGCCGTGACAGACAGCGACCGGCAGGCCGACCGGCAGCGGGACCGGCGGCTGGAGCGGGCCATCCTCCAGCTCCTGGAGGACCGGGCCCCGACCGCGACGATCTGTCCCTCCGACGCCGCGCGGGCCGTGTACGAGGGGGACGGCGACGGCTGGCGCGCGCTCATGGAACCGGCCCGCCGCGCCGCCCGGCGGCTGGTCGCCGCCGGGAAGGTCGAGATCACCCAGGGCGGCCGCCGGGTCGACCCGGCCAAGGCCCGCGGCCCGATCCGCATCCGCCGCACCCCCTGACCCGGCCCGCACCCCCGGCCGGCCCGCAGCGCCAGGGCCCGGTCCGCCGCCACCCCCGGCCGGTCCGCCGCCACCCCCGGCCGGCCCGCCGCCGCTCCGACCGGCCCGCCACGCCCTGACCCGGCCCGCCGCGCCCTGGCCCGGGCTGCGCCCAGGATGGTCCGCTCTCCAGCCCTTATCTCCTTAGATTCCGGTGTAATTCGGACATTCGGGTCGGTCTCTTGAAGGGTACGGGTGGTCACGCGGGGTGAGATCGCGGGGGTCCGGAGGTGAGCCGCCCCATAGGACTCACGTCACACACGAACCGGGGTAGTAGACCCGGGAGGCCCTCTTCCGGCCCGGGGGATGCCGCCTCCCTGCGCGGATCCCGTCCCGTGCGCCCCCCGGGCCGGCGGTCCCCGACTGCGAAGCCCCCTAGTAATGGCGGTCGTTGCCAGGGCGGCGGGGCGTCGGTAGAACTGGATGAGTCGCCGGGCGGCACGGGTCCATCACCCGCCGCCGACGAACCCCTCTCCACCGCGTGAGTGGCTCACGCATGCCTCGGGCATGCCGCGACCGCCCTTGTCCCCTGTGGAAGGTATCTCCGTGTCCCACGCCGTCATCCGTCGCATCGCTGCTTCCAAGAAGGCCCTCGCCGGCTCCGTCGTCGCCCTGGGTGTCGCCGGGTCCATGCTCGCCGCGGTCCCCGCCCAGGCGGCCCCGACGAGCGCCAAGGCGATCGCCCAGCAGATGATCAAGGACCCGGCGCAGTTCGCGGCCTTCAGCAACATCGTGTCCCGCGAGAGCGGCTGGAACCACACCGCCACGAACGCCTCCTCCGGCGCGTACGGCCTGGTCCAGGCCCTGCCGGCCTCGAAGATGGCCTCCGCGGGCGCCGACTGGAAGACCAACCCGGCCACCCAGATCAAGTGGGGCCTGGACTACATGAACTCGCGCTACGGCAGCCCCGTCGGCGCCTGGAACTTCTGGCAGACCCACCACTGGTACTGAGCCACCACTGGTACTGAGCCGCTCCTGGTACTGAGCCGCCGGCGCAGGTCCGCCCGCAGCACTGAAGACGCCCCGCCCGGGATCTCCCGGGCGGGGCGTCTTCTTCGTGTGCGCACGGGTGCTGTCCACCTCAGCCGGCGGGCGGGCCGAACACCTCCCCGACCAGGCGCTGCGTCGCCCGGGCGAACGGCTCGGCCAGGGACTGCGCGGGGTCGTCCACGTAGTTCAGCGCGGCGGTCAGGGTCGTGCCGCCGTCGGGCGTGCTGTACATCAGCGCCGCGTGGCCGGCGATGCCGCCGTTGTGGGTGATGACGGGGCCGCGGCCGGTGTCCTGGACCATCACGCCCAGCCCGTAGCCGGCCTTCGCCTCCGGCGTGCACATCTGCTCCAGCAGTCCGGCCGGCAGCAGCCTGCCGCCGACGAGGGCGCGGATGAAGGTGTGCAGGTCCCGGGTGGTGGAGATCATGTCGCCGCCGCTGGAGATCCAGGAGGGGTTCTGGCGGGTGACGTCGACCGTCGTGGTCCTACCGTCCTCCTCGTAGCGGTAGTAGGCGTGGGCGTGCGGGGCGGGGACCTCCTGTCCGGTCTCCGGCGCCAGGGTGTCCGCCAGGCCCAGCGGCTGCAGGATGTGCTCGCGCATCACCTCGGGCAGCGGGCGGCCGGTGACCTCCTCGATCAGCAGCCGGGCCAGCACGTAGTTGGTGTTGGAGTAGCTCCAGTCCGTCCCCGGCTCGAACCGCGCCGGCTTCGACAGCGCCAGCCGCACCAGTTCCTGCGGCCGGTAGGTCCGGAACCGGCCCTCCACCCACTCCCGGCCCTGCCAGACGATCCCCGGGGTGACCGTCCCGTCCTCGAAGTACTCGCCGGTGAAGTTGAAGATCCCGCTGGTGTGCTGCAGCAGCATCCGCACCGTGATCCGCCGGTCCAGCCCGAACCCGGGCAGGTGGCCGGCCACCGGGTCCTCCAGGGCGAGGGCGCCCGCGGCCACCAGCCGCAGCACCAGGGTCGCGGTGAAGGTCTTGGTGACGCTGCCGATCCGGGTCCGCCCGTCGGCCGGCGGCGCGGCGCTCCCGCCCGGCTCGGCCGCCCCGGCGGTGCCCACCCACTCGCCGCGCGCGTCGTGCACGCGCAGCTGTATCCCGGTGATGCCGGCGGCGACGACCTCCTCCATGGCCTTCTGCAGCTCCGGCCGCTCCGGCCCGGCCCCGGCCGCCGGCGCGCCGGCGGCCTCGCGGGTGCTGTTCGTCGTCATGGTTGCTGCTCCTCAAAGGCTCGTGCGGTCAGGGCGGCAGGGCCCGCGCCCCGCGGGGCGCCGGCCCTGCGGGTCAGAGGCTGCGGGCGGTGATGTCGCCGTAGGCGGTGGTCGCCCGGATCTCGAGCCGGTCGGCGGCGCCCTCGGTGCTGTGGAGCGCGTTGTGGACCCGGCCGTAGGAGGTGCCGGCGTCCAGGGAGGCGCTGACCCCGCGGGCCGCGCCGACGAAGATCTCGCCGGCCTCGGTGCGCAGGACGACCGTGCCGCGCACCGCCTCGGCGATGCGCAGGTCGCCCTTCTGGGTGCTGATCTGCGCCGGGCCGCCCAGGCGGCCGACGGAGATGTCGCCGGCCATGAGGGCCAGGCGGGCGCCGGCGGTCTCGTCGAGCTTGACCGAGCCCTGCGCGCCTTCGAAGGAGACCTCCCCGAGCCGTCCGACGCCGCGGAACTCGGCGGCGGCCGTCTTCGCCTCGACGCGGGAGCCGGAGGGCAGCCGGACGGTCACCTCCACGGAGCCCGAGCCGCCGAGGATCCGGTTCTTCGCCGGTGCGGCCTCGATCCGCAGGACGCCGTCGGCGAAGGTGACCGCGGTCTGCTCCGCCGCCTTCACATCGCGGCCCTTGGCGGCGTCCGCGGGGAGGACCTCGACCACGGTGTCGGCGCGGTCGGCGGCGATGAGGCGCACGCGCCCCGCGGGGATGTCCAGGACGGCGGCGATCGCGGCGGGGGTGTCGAACTTCTGCATCGTTCTCTCCTCGGACTCGTTGTTTCTGATGCCCTGAACGCTACGTTGCTTTCTATGTCCCTTCAACATCTTCATTGCGTCCGACTTCAATAATGGCAGCTCAAAGCAGGGAATTCGTTGCAACGGCTCTCCCGCTTAACGCAACGTCAGACCAGGGGGCGTTGCAATGAAATGAGGGTGAACGCTAAGGTGGGGGTGCAGCCCGAAAAAGGAACGAAGGAGAGCGCGATGCCCGGAGGCAGGCTCACCCAGCCCGAACGCCAGCAGATCGCACTGGGCCTGGCCGACGGCCTCGCCTACGCGGAGATCGCCCGACGCCTGGACCGCCCCACCTCCACCGTCACGCGCGAGGTGCTCCGCAACGGCGGCCCCACCGCCTACCGTGCCGACCTGGCCCACCGCGCCACCGAACACCGCGCCCAGCGCCGCAGGACCCCCGCCCCCCGCGGCCCGGAGGCCTCCCCGCAGCCTCACGGACGCGACGCCGAGGCCGTGCACGCGTACGAGGAGACCTTCACCACCGTCCTCATGGCCTCGGGCATGCCCAAGATGACGGCCCGGGTCATGGCCTGCCTGACCCTCACCGACAGCGGCAGCCTCACCGCGTCCGAACTCGCCCGGCACCTGCAGGTCAGCCCGGCGTCCATCTCCAAGGCGGTCGCGTTCCTCGACAGCCAGGGCCTGGTCCGCCGGGAACGCGACGAACGCCGCCGCGAGCGCTACGTCGTCGACAACGACGTCTGGTACCAGTCGATGATGGCCAGCGCCCGCGCCACCGCCCACCTCGTCGAGATCGCCCGCGAGGGCGTCGGCGTCCTCGGCCCCCGCACCCCGGCCGCCACCCGCCTGGAGAACATCGCCCGCTTCGCCGACTTCGTCTCCGAAAGCATCGCCCGCGCCGCCGAACAGGCCCGCGACATCCTCCACGCCCAACCCGCCCCCGAACCCGACCCCGCACCCGGATCCGGCCCCGGCCCCGGCCCCGCGCCCGGATCCGGCCCCGGATCCCCGTCGCGGTGAGGCCGGCGCTGCGTCAGGCCGGCGGCGGGGGCGGGCCGGCCGTGCCCGGGCCGGTGGGGTCGCAGGGCCCGTCCTCGCGGGGGAAGAGGGGCGCCGAGCCGGTCATCTGCAGCAGGCGCTGGAGCTGGGGAGCCGGATCCGCCAGGTGGATCACGGTGCCGGCCTCGACGGCCCGCAGCCGCGCCGAGAGCAGCGCGTTGAGCCCCGAGGAATCACAGAAGGTGACGCGGCTGAAGTCCGTGACGATGCGGTCGGCCTGCGAGGCGCCGACGTGGGCGATGGCCCGCGCCAGCGCGCGGCTCAGGAACGGCGCGGTGACGATGTCGATCTCACCGGCGGGCCGCACCGCGACCACCCGGCCGACGATCTCGACGACGGGCTCCGCACCGGGCTGCGCACCCGTGGCCCGGTCGGGGTGTTCGGCCATGGGATCCCTCCTCGGGTCGCGACCCCGTGGGTGAAGGTCGTTCGAGAAAGCGCTCAGGAGTTGCGCTGGTCGTTGCTGTCCCGGCGGAGCCGGTCGGTGTGGCGGGTCATGGCGTCGATGCGGTCGGCGAGTTCGGTGTCGCCGGGTCCCAGGTGGGGCCGGGTCCCGGCCAGCGGCCCGACCAGGTGGGCGGCGTCGTCGCCGCCGAGGGCCAGGTTGAGCTCGCCGACGGCCTCCTCGGCGCCCGGGGGGAGGCCGGTGAGGGAGGTGACCTGGCCCGCCAGGCGGCGCAGGTCGGCCGCGTTGTCGCGGGCCCATGCGGTGACGGTGCGGTCCGCGGCCCGGGCATCACGGGTGGCCTGCACACGCTGCTCGCCGGTGCTCCCGGCGGCGCCGGGACGCAGCCGCAGGTAACGGCGCTCGGCGGCCTGGCGGCTTGCGACCCCGAGCGGGCCGGAGAGCTCGGCCCAGCTGGCCCCCTGCGCGCGGGCCGTCTCGATCAGGACGCTTTCCCAGCCGGTGAGCCGCTCGCGGACCTCGCGCAGCATCCGCAGGGCGACCAGGGCCTGTCCGGCGCCGGAGTCTCCCGCCGTCGGGGCCGCCGCCCCGCCGCGGGAGCGGTGCGCGTCCTCGACGGCCCGGTGGATGGCCTCCAGTGCCGCGGCGGCATCCGCCGCGCGGACCGGTGGGACGGGGGAAGGAATCTCGTTCACGGCGCCCTCCGAAGGCTCGTCGTCCGACACGCGTTCGCCGGTACGCACCGGCCCTCCACCCTTAGTCATCCATCGGGTGACACGCTGCTTGTCATCGTTTCGATGACATGTTACAACGGTGGCACGTCGAAGCGCACGGGCAGTTCCTGCCTGAACCAACTGGAGGTGTTTTCGCGATGCTGATGCGCACCGACCCGTTCCGTGAGATGGACCGGATCGTCCAGCAGCTGTCGGGTGCGTCGGGGACCTGGTCGAAGCCGTCGGTCATGCCGATGGACGCCTATCGTGACGGCGACGAGTACGTGATCGCCTTCGACCTTCCCGGGGTGAGCACCGAGGCGATCGACATCGACGTCGAGCGGAACATGCTGACCGTGAAGGCGGAGCGCCGGCCGGCCGCCAGGGGCGACGGCGCGCAGATGGAACTCTCCGAGCGGCCCCTGGGGGTCTTCTCCCGGCAGGTCATGCTGGCCGACACCCTCGACACCGAGCGCATCGCGGCCGACTACGACGCGGGTGTCCTGACCCTGCGGATCCCGATCGCCGAGCGCGCCAAGCCCCGCAAGATCAGCATCGGCGGCGAGTCCGGCCGCAAGGAGATCTCCGGCTGAGACCACCGCGCGGGGAAGACCACCGCGGGGAAGACCGCCGCGCGGGGAAGACCGCCGCGCGGGGAAGACCGCCCGCGGAAGACCACCGCGCGGGCCATGGCCATGGAGGGCGGGGAGACCATCCCCTCCGGCACCCGCCCTCCGGCACCCGCCCGCACCCTCCCGCCCCACCCCCCCGTCCGCCCTCTACCTCCCTTCTCGGAGGTGAGGTGCATGCCGATGCGCCCGGAAGACGGCCCCGTGGGACATCGGCGCCGTCCTGTCCGCCGTCGCCCGCCGCGGCGGGCGACACCCTCACCGCAGGGGTCCTCCGGCTCCCGCCCCGGGGGCGCACGGTCCGCCGCCCCGCCGGTCCGTCAGCCGCCGTTGCCGTCACCGCTCCCGGCCCGGCCGGCCGGTTCGTCGCCGGGAGCGGTCCCGGCCAGCTTGGAGTGCCGGTAGGAGTAGGTGAAGTAGATGACCAGCCCGATGAGGAACCACACCGCGAAGCGGATCCACGTCTCCACCCGCAGGTAGGTGATGAGCCAGACCGAGGCGACCACCCCGAGGGCGGGCGTGAACGGCATGAGCGGGGTGCGGAAGGTGCGCGGCAGGTCGGGCCGCCGGTAGCGCAGCACGATCACCGCCGTGCACACGACGGCGAAGGCGAGGAGGATGCCGATGTTCGTCAGCTCCGCCGCCTCGCCGATCGGCACGAGCCCGGCGATGGCCGCGGACGCCGCACCGACGATCCACGTGACGCGGGTCGGCACGTGCCGGGTCGGGTGCGTCTTGGCGAACCAGCGGGGCAGCAGCCCGTCACGGCTCATGGAGAACCACACGCGCGTCACACCCAGCATGAACGTGAACATCACGGTGAGGATGCCCACGATCGCCCCGACCGCGATGACGTCCGCGACCGCGTCCAGCCCGACGGCCTTGAACGCGCTGGAGAAACCGCTCTCCGGGTCGATCTCCGTGTACTCCTGCATACCCGTCAGGACCAGGCAGGCCAGCACGTACAGGACCATGGCGATGGCCAGGGAGTACAGGATCGCCCGCGGCATGTGGCGCTGTGCGTCCTTGGACTCCTCCGCCGCCGTGCTCATCGCGTCGTAGCCGAAGACCGCGAAGAAGACCGTCGCCGCACCGGTGAAGGCACCCCCCACCCCGTAGGGGAAGAACGGCGTGTAGTTGGAGGTGTCGATGTGGAAGAAGCCGACCACGATGACCAGGAGGACGACCAGGACCTTCAGGGCGACCACGGCCGTCTCGAACCGCGCGGCGCTCTTGATCCCCAGGTTCAGCAGGTACGCGGTGAACAGGCACAGCACCGCGGCGATCAGGTCGAAGCGGTGGCCGTCACCGGTCCCCGGCGCCCCCAGCATCCAGGTGGGCAGCGCCGCGCCCGTCTCCACCAGGAGGAAGTTGAAGTAGCCCGAGATCCCGATGCCGACGACCGCCACGATGGCGGTGTACTCCAGCAGCAGGTCCCACCCGATGAACCAGCCCACCAGCTCGCCCAGGACGGCGTACCCGTAGGTGTAGGCGGAACCCGCCTTCGGGATCAGCCCGGCGAACTCCGCGTAGGAGAACGCGGCCGCGGCGCTGGCCACACCGGCGATGAGGAAGGAGACCAGCACCGCGGGCCCGGCGACACCGTTGGCGACCGTCCCGGCCAGGGTGAAGATCCCGGCGCCGATGATGCCGCCGACCCCGATCGCCGTGAGCTGCCACAGGCCGAGGGTGCGGGTGAGCTGCTCGCCGAGGGCTCCCTCCGGCTCCTCGATGTGCTCGATCGGTTTGCGGCGCAGCACTCCGCGCCCCGTGCCCAGCCCGGCCATGCGCACGTCCTTTCCACGAAGGTGGTGACGGTACGTCATCATCGCGGCGCGGGCCGGGATACGGAACGAGGCGCCCCGTGGGGCGCACCTCTGAGAGCCGGGCGGCGGCGGGGCGCACGGCCCGGCCGGCCGCCGGCCCCGGCCGCCGCCGGCCCGTGCGGTACGGGTCAGGCCCGTACGGCCGCCGCCGGCCGGGGGAGCGGCCCGGACACCACCCCCTGCCAAAAAGAGGGCAGGCCGCCCCCCCCCGGGCGGGGAGGCGGCCCCTGCCGCCGGCACGTCGATCAGACGCCGGCCGCGGCGCCCCGCCTCACCACGGCCAGGGCGTTCCTGACGTCCTGCGCCACGCGGGCCGCGTCGGCGGGGTTGTGCACCACATCGGTGTGGTTCATGTCGACGACGAGGACCTCGCTGGCCGAGTAGTGCTTGTGCACCCAGTCGTCGTAGCCGGACCACAGCGTCCGGTAGTACTCCACGAGGCTCTCGTCCTGCTCGAAGTCGCGGCCCCGCAGGCCGATCCGGTGCAGCACCGTCTCGAAGTCCGCCTTGAGGTAGACCATGAGGTCGGGCGCCTTGCGGTACGGCAGGCCGTCGATCTCGCGCATCATCTCCCCGAGCAGCCCCTCGTACACCTGCATCTCCAGGGAGCTGATCCGGCCCAGGTCGTGGTTGACCTTGGCGAAGTACCAGTCCTCGTAGATGGACCGGTCCAGGACGTTGTCGCCCTGCTTGTACGCCTCCTTGATCGCGGCGAACCGGGTCTGCAGGAAGTACAGCTGCAGCAGGAAGGGATAGCGCCGGGCCTGGATCTCCTCGGGGCTCGCCGTGTAGAAGAGCGGCAGGATCGGATTGTCGTCCACGCTCTCGTAGAAGACCTCGCTGCCCAGCTCCTCGGCGAGCAGCTCCGCCACGCTCGTCTTCCCGATCCCGATCATGCCTCCGACGCAGATCACTGCCATCCCTCACTTCTCCCTGGCGGTCTTCATGTGCGTGGCGTGCGGGCCGGGCATCTCACACCACTGAGACGCACGCCGACGGCACGCGATTCCCGGGAGTTTCATGATCAGCGTCAGCCGGTCCCGTCCGGACCCGGCCGGACCGCAACCCCTGACACGGGCCGCTCTCCTCGACCGGCCGGCCCGGCCCTCCGCGGCCGCCGCACCTGCGACGACCCGCGGCCCCGCGGCCAGCCTGAATCTTAGATGACGATCTGCCCCCGCCGGCCCGCGCCGACGCCACCGCGGCACCCGGCCGTCCCAGGTCCTTGATCACGGCCAGGTCCTTGATGAGGCCCCCCCCGCGAGCGGGGTACTGCCCGGCCGGGTGTCCTCGGCGGGCCGGCTCGCCAGAACGGCGTTGATCCGCGGGGTCACGCCGGCCGTCGCGGCCCGGGCCGCGACGGCGAGCTCCGCCGCGGTCACCTCTGCCCGGGCCACGAGCCGGGCCGGTCCCGCGGCGTCGTACCGGGGCGGCCGCCACCCGCTGTCGGCCCCCCGCCCCCTCCGGCGGGCCGGCAGGTGGCGGGGGGAGCTCGCGGTGATGTCGCGGCGGGCTGCTGCCGTCGGGCCCGTTGCCCGGGGGCGGCGGTCCGAGCGCCGTCGCCGGGGGTTCGCCGGACGCCTGCGGCCCCCGGCCGGGGAGGAGGCCGGGACGCGAGGTGTCCGGGTGCCGGACGGATCCGGGCGGCAGCCCGTCGTGCGGGCGAGCCTGCCGCATGACGGGGAGGGAGGGCGTCATGCGGCGGGGCCCGCTCCGAAAGCGACCCATCCGCAGGGTGTCCGCTTCCGGTATCCACGCGTCTGTCCGGACCGCCCCGCCTCAAACCCCCTCTCCTCCGAGGAGTATGAGCAGCCGTCACATCGGCCCGCTGAGCTGCGCTCCCGCACGGCGCCGCCGAAACCCGCCCACCCGTTCGGCCGCGCCCGGCCGGCTCCCGGGGCGGCGGCGCGGCACTTCACACGACTCCGGCACCAAGCCCATTCCTTGGAGTGACGAACCGTAGCTGTGCGTGTGCGGCGGGGGCCGGCGCGGAATGTTCGATGCCGAAAAAGGAGACCGTCACCCCACGGCCTCCACCACTCGGCGAGCCGGCTGACCACGGGCACCACACCCCACGCGCCCCGCGGCGACACAAGTCGCCCCGGGCGCCGCCCGTCGACGCGGCCGGCCCCCACCCACGGGAGGACAGACATGAGGAAGCTCGCCTGGGCTGCCCGAGGTACCGCCGCGGTCGCGGGAGCACTGCTCGCCGGGGCGCTCGTGGCCCCCTCCGCACTCGCCCACGACGACCCCGCCCCCAAGGACACCCAGGCCCAGGCCGACACGTCCAAGGAATGCTCGGTGGCGCGGGACGTGAGTTCCACCGTCGTCGACTACTCCGGAGCCGGCGGCCTGTTCGAGACCGTCTTCCGCGCCGCGACCGACCGCCGGGGCCACGCCTTCCTCAACGACAGCCGCAACCCCGGTGTGTGGATCAACCTCGGCCTCCTGGCCGGGGCACCCCGGTGCGTCTCCGGCACCGCCGTGTCGGTCACCGAGGAAGACCCCGGCCACCTCTACATCACCCTCCTGGCCAGCAACGGCGTCATCCGCCAGGCCGTCTGCACCACCGCCTCCGGCACCCCCTTCACCCCGGCGAACCTCCCGGCCGCCTGCGGCGCCGGCTTCGCCCCGCTCTCCGACACCCCCGTCGTCTGACCCGGCCACAAGGGCCGCCGTGACGGCGGCCCTTCGGCGCGCCCCCGCTCAGTCGGACGGAGGAGCCGTCCCTCCCGCCGCTCCCGCTCCCACGGCCGGTGACGCCGGCCCCGGCCCCGGCCCCGGCCCCGGCTCCGGCCCCGGCCCCGGTACGGTGTCGCGCGCAGCGGCGCCAGGCCCCCCGCCCCGGACCCGCCGCCGCCCGAACGCCGGGAAGGCCAGCAGCGCGAACCCCAGGACGGCCGCCACGAGATGGCCGACCGTGGTGAAGTCCGGCAGCGGCCCGGCCGCCCACTCCGCGCCACCCAGCGGCCACCCCACAACGAACACGGCCCACGGCAGCCGCCCCCGGCGCGGCAGCGCGAGCGTGCCGACCGCCAGCACCGTCTGGGCGCCGTAGCTGACCCCGAAGTCCAGGTCCTGCCGTACCGACGCCGGATACCAGCCCTGCCGCAGCGCGACGGCGATCACGGCGGCGGTCAGCAGCGTGGCCGCGACATGCCCGCCGAGGAACACCGCCACCGCGCGCGGCGCCCCCCACCGGTGCTCCGCCCGGGCCAGAAAGCAGCACACACCCAGACCCAGGGTGATCAGGGTTCCCACGAAACCGGTCGAGGCGACGTCCGTGAGCGTTCCGTCGAAGAACAGCACGCTGCCGAGCAGCGCGGACAGCGGATGGTCCCGCAGGTTGTCCACATTGGTGCTGACGTAACCCAGCACATCGGCCGACCGGCCGGCGGACAGCACGTACCCGGTCCAGGCATGGGTGGCCAGCAGCAGGCAGACGTAGGCGAGGGTCAGCGGCGCACGGCGCGGGTACCCCCGCACGGCGCACAGCACACGGCCCCAAGGACCCGACAGCGACGCAGCGTTCATACCGTCGCATTCTCCAGGCCGGCCCGAGGGCCACGACCGGCGGGGGAACGGCTCGTTGACGGAACCTCAGAACCCCAGGCGGGAGGGGGTTTCCCAGAGGTTTCCCGTTGCCCGTTGCGGTGGGCGACCCGTGCCTGCTCGACACACCGGGGCGGCGGGGAACAGTCTCGTCAGGCACCACCACGAGCACGACACCGGCACGAGACGAGCACGACACGGGGGAGAAGACGATGACGATCCGGAGAACGGCGGTGACGGCGGCGGTGAGCGCACTCACCCTCCTGACCGCGTGGGCAGGCACCCTCAGCGCCACCGCCGCACCCGCGGCACCGGCGGCACCCCACACGGCGAAGACGGCCGGCAGCTGCGCCGTACTCGCCCCCGGAGCCTCCGCCGTGGCCGAGAAGGCCGTGACGGCCGCATGCGAGCAGATCGGCGTCTGGTACACCTGGGGCGGCGGCCACGGCCCCCGGCCCGGACCGACCTACGGCCAGGTCGACCCGAGCGACCCCGACAGCGCACACGACCCCGAACGCCTCGGCTTCGACTGCTCGGGACTGGTCCGCCACGCCTACGCCCGCGCGGCCGGCGGCGACCCGCTGACCGGCAACGCCCACCACCAGTTCCACTCGCCGCACGTGCAACAGCGGTTCACCGCCGCCCAGAAAACCGGCCCGCTGCTCCCGGGCGACCTGCTGGCCTGGGGTGCGGCGGGCTCCGTCCACCACATCGCGATCTACCTGGGCGCGGGAAAGATGGTCGAGGCCCGCGAATCGGGCACCCGGATCACCGTCAGCGACGTACGCCTGGACGGCGACTACGCCGGAGCGGTCCGCATCGCCCCGCCGGCGGCCGCACCCGGCACGTTCAGCACCTGGGGCACGGACGTGTGGACCCACCGGGAACCGTCCACCACCAGCCCCCGCGTGCACAGGTTCCCCGGCCCGACCACGGTGCGCATCGACTGCCAGAAGCACGCCCAGCCGGTGACCGCCGAGGGCTACACCAACGACGCCTGGTCCTACCTGCCCGAGTACGGGGCGTGGATCACCAACATCTACATCAAGGGCGCCGCCTGGCTGGACGGCGTACGCACCTGCCCCTGACCCCGAACACCCCCTCGGCACCCATCCGCACACCCCTGGAGGAAACATGCACGCAGGCAGGAAGATCGCCCTGGGCCTCGCCACCGTCGCTCTCGCGGGCGGCACGGCCACCGTGACCGGCCCCGCCGTCGCGACGCCCGCCACCACCGCCGTCGCGGCCGCCGAATGCGGCGTCCGCGCCGACGGCAAGCTGTGGTGCGGCAACCGGGTCGGCGCCAAGGGCTACGAGCACCGCCGCTACAACTCCGCGGTGCGCGGCCCGCTGAACACCAGCCCCAGCTGGTTCCAGTGCTGGGGCCGCGGCGACCAGCACGCCGGCGGCAACAACGTCTGGTACTGGACCCAGCTGGACAACGGCCAGTGGGGCAACGTCGCCGCCGTCGACGTCCACACCTCCGTCGACCCCGCCCCGGGCCTGCGCGAGTGCTGACCCGCCCCGACCCGACCTGACCCGCCCCGACCCGACCCGGCCTGACCCGACCTGAGACGCGCCGCGTCCTGGACGAAAAGCCCCCCAGGGGGCCCGGGGCCCGCACCGGTGAGTGCCGGTGCGGGCCCCCGCGCCCGTTCGGGCGCCGGGGGCGCGAGCCTCCCGGGCGCGGATCAGACCGCGTACCGGTCCGGCGCGAACAGCGAGGGATGCGCCGCGACCCACTCCGAGGTCCGCCGCAGCCCCTCCTCCAGCGCGACCCGCGGACGCCAGCCCGCCCACTCCCGGGCACGGGAGTTGTCCGACAGCAGCCGCTGGACCTCACTGCCCGACGGACGCAGCCGCTCGGGGTCCACCACCACCCGCGCGTCCCGGCCCGACACCGAGACCAGCGTCCGCGCCAGGTCACCGACCGAAATCTCCTCACCCGTACCGAGGTTGACCACCTCACCCAGCGCCCGGTCGCACTGCGCCACCGCCAGGAAGCCCTCCGCCGTGTCCGTCACGTACGTGAAGTCCCGGGTCGGCGTCAGCGACCCCAGACGGATCTCCCGCGACCCCGCGTGCAGCTGCGCCAGGATCGTCGGGATGACCGCGCGCGCCGACTGCCGCGGCCCGTAGGTGTTGAACGGGCGCACCACCGTCACCGGCAGCTCGAAGGCGTGGTGGAAGGAGAGCGCCATCATGTCCGCGCCGATCTTCGACGCCGAGTACGGCGACTGCGGCTGCAGCGGGTGCCTCTCGGAGATCGGGGCGGTCAGCGCCGTCCCGTAGACCTCGCTCGTCGAGGTGTGCACCAGCCGGCGCACCTCGTGCCGCCGGCAGGCCTCCGCCACGTTCTGCGTGCCCGTCACGTTCGTCTGCACGTACGCACCCGGTGAGGCGTAGCTGTACGGGATGCCGATCAGCGCCGCCAGATGGAAGACGGTGTCGCAGCCGGCCACCGCGTCACTGACCCGGCCCGCGTCCCGGACGTCGCCCGCCCACATCTGCACCGGCCCGTCGGGGTCGGCGAGGTAGCGCGCCAGGTGGCCCTTCTCGGCGTACGGCTTGTAGTGGACGAAGGCACGCACCCGCGCCCCCCGCTCCACCAGCAGGTCCACCAGCGTCGAGCCGATGAAGCCCTCCGCGCCGGTGACGAGGACGGTACGGCCGGTCCAGCTGTTCATGCACGCTCCAGAGAAGAGAAAGAAGAAGCAGAAGAGGAAGGAGAGAAAGGAGAAGGAGAGGAAGGGGCGGGGGCGGCACCGGCGACGCGCAGCACCTCGGCGGCCAGCAGCTCGGCGGCCCGCGCGTGCGGCCCCGGCTCGGCCGCCCCGGCCATCGCCGCCAGCCGGGCCGGGTCGGCCAGCAGCGGCCCCACCAGGCCCGCCAGACGCTCGGCGGTGGTCTCGGCGTCGGGCAGCAGCAGCCCCGCACCCGCGTCGGACAGCACCCGCGCGTTGTGGGTCTGGTGGTCGCCGGGCGCGTACGGGTAGGGCACCAGCACCGCCGGGACCCCGGTCGCCGCCAGCTCGGCCACGGTCGCCGAACCCGCCCGGCACACCACCAGGTCCGCGGCCGCGTACACCAGGTCCATCCGGTCCAGGTACGGCACCGCCCGCGCGATCCGCTGCCCGCCCCACGCCGCCAGATCGGCCACCGTGTCCACCAGCGCCGCCGGCCCCGTCTTCACCAGCAGCTGTACGTCGTCCCGGTCCTGCCACAGGCCCGCCAGCCCGGTCGCCGCCCGGGTCAGGCGCACCGCGCCCAGGCTGCCGCCGTTGAAGACGACCAGCCGGCGCCCCGCCGGCACCCCGAGCGCCCGCCGGGCCCGCGCACGCAGCGCCGCCCGGTCCGCGCCGGGCAGCTGCGCCAGCCCCGACAGGGCCGCGGAGATCGGCATCCCGGTCGTCAGCGCCCGCTCCCCGCCCGACAGGTGGGCCCGGCTGCGGTCGAAGGCCACCGCGACGTGCGGGGTCAGCCGGGCCGCGAACCGGTTGGCCCGGCCGGGCACCGCGTTCGACTCGTGGATCACGGCCGGCAGGCCCGCCAGCCGGGCACCGAGCACGGCCGGCGCGCTCGGATATCCGCCCATGCCCACGACGACATGGGCACCCTGCGCCCGGATCACCGAGCGCGCCTGGTGCGCCGAGCGCAGCAGCGCCGCGGGCAGCAGGTACCGCTTCGCGCCCAGCGCGGGATCGAAGGGGATCATGTCGACGGTGTGCAGGCGGTAGCCGGCCCCGGGGACCAGCTCGCCCTCCAGGCCCCGCTCGGTCCCGATGAACGAGACCACGGCGTCGGGCACGGCGGCCCGCAGGGCCTCCGCGAGGGCGAGGCCGGGATAGATGTGCCCGCCGGTGCCGCCCGCACCGATCACGACGGAAAGCGCCCCGCCCGCAGGCGTGTGGGCTGTGGTGGTGGTCATGCGCGCACACTCCCGGTGCGCCCTAAGAACGTTCTAAGAGGTTCTCTCAGAAGCCTTTGGCAGGCTGTGCCCCATGAGCTCCATGAACAGCACGGACGGCCCGGACGGTCGGGGCGGCCAGGACGGCGGCGGACAGCGCATCCTCGTCGTCGACGACGAGCCCGAGGTACGGGCGGCCGTCGAGGACGGGCTCACCGTCGAGGGATACCGGGTACAGGGCGCCGCGGACGGCCTCGCCGCCCTCTCCCAGATCGCCGCCTGGGAGCCCGACGCCGTCGTCCTCGACGTCATGATGCCCGTCCTCGACGGCCTCGGCGTCTGCCGCCAGCTGCGCGCGATGGGCGACCGCACCCCCGTCCTGGTCCTGACCGCGCTCGACTCCGTCAGCGAACGCGTCGACGGACTGGACGCCGGCGCCGACGACTACCTCGTCAAACCCTTCGCCCTCGACGAGCTGGTCGCCCGTATCCGCGCCCTCCTGCGCCGGGCCGCCCCCGGACCCGCCGGCACCACCGCCCCGCTCGCCTTCGCCGACCTCGTCCTCGACCCCGGGACCCGCACCGGCCGCCGGGGGAGCCGCCCGCTGGAGTTCAGCCGCACCGAAGCCGCCCTCCTCGAACTCCTCCTGCGCCACCCCGGCCAGGTCCTCCCGCGCGAACTCGTCCTCGAACTGGTGTGGGGCCGCGACTTCGGACCGGACTCCAACTCCCTCGCCGTCTACATCGGCTACCTGCGCCGCAAACTGGAAGCCGCCGGCGAACCCCGGCTGGTCCACACCGTCCACGGCGTCGGCTACCGGCTGGACACCCGGTGAGCGGCGGCCGCCGCCGCCTCGGCCGGGTCTGGCGCCGACGCGGCCCCCTGCGCACCCGCCTCGCCCTCTCCGTCACCGCCGCCGTCGCCCTCGTCGCGATCGGCGTGTGCGCGGCCGCGTACCTGGTGGTCCGCTCCGCCCTCTACGAGCAGCTCGACCTCAGCCTCACCCAGTCCGCCCGGCTCGCCGCCCAGCGCGACCCCGGCTCCGCCCCCGGCGTCCTGGCGGGGGAGTGCCGCTTCCTGGCCGCACCCGCCTGCGCCGAGGTCGTCCCCGCCGACCCCGCCCAGGGCCCCCGGCCCCCGGGACAGCTGCCCGTCGCCCCCGCCGCCCGCAAGGTCGCCGCCGGCACCCACGCCCCCTACTACACCAACATCACCATCGCCGGACACCCCGCCCGGATGCTCACCACCGACTACGCCAAGGGCCGCGCCCTGCAAGTCGCCCTGCGGGCCGACACCGTCCAGGACGGCATCGAGGAAGCCGCCCGGTGGCTCGTCCTGACCGCCGCCGCCGGCGTCCTGCTGGCCGCCCTCCTCGGCCACTGGGTCTCCCGCACCGGCCTGGCCCCCGTCGCCCGGCTCACCGCCACCGCCGAACGCATCGCCGCCACCCGCGACGCCCGCCACCGCATCGAACTGCCCCCACCGGGACGCGAGGACGAGATCACCCGCCTGGCCACCAGCTTCAACACCATGCTCGCCGAACTCGAACAGTCCATCGCCGCCCAGCGCCGGCTCGTCGCCGACGCCTCCCACGAACTGCGCACCCCCCTGACCGCCCTGCGCACCAACGCCGAACTCCTCGCACGCGCCGACCGCCTCACCCCCGACCAGCGCGCACGCGCCTCCGCCGCCCTGGGACGGCAACTGCGCGAAGTGACCGGACTCGTCGGCGACCTGATCGAGCTGGCCCGCGACGAAGAACCGCAGCCGCTGGTGGAACAGGTCCGCCTGGGCACCCTGGTGGAACACTGCGCCCACGCCGCACGCACGCACTGGCCGGCCGTGCCCTTCCACGTACGGGTACCGGCCGAGCCCGTCGTGGTGCCCGGGGTCCCCGCACGGCTCAGCCGCCTCCTCGGCAACCTCCTGGACAACGCCGCCAAGTTCAGCCCCGCCGGCCTGCCCGTCGAAGTCGACCTGAGCGCGGGCACCGCCGGGCGCGGCCCGGAGCTGACCGTCCGCGACCACGGACCCGGCATCTCCCCCGAGGACCTGCCCCACGTCTTCGACCGCTTCTACCGCGCCGGCACCGCCCGCGCCCTGCCGGGCTCCGGCCTGGGCCTGGCCATGGCCCGCCAGATCGCCCGCGCCCACGCGGCCGACCTGACGGCGCAGCCCGCCCCCGGCGGCGGCGCCCTGTTCCGCCTGACGTTCTGACCCCACCCGCCCCGCCCCGCCGGGCTCGGCTCACCCGGTGTCCTGCTGCGCGTCGAGCGCGGCCAGGCCCCGGGTCCACCGCGCCCGCCGCTCGTCGGCGTCCTGCTCCCACCACGGCGTGCCGCGTTCTCCCAGGGCCTCCTTCGCCGTCTGTACGCGCGCCCGCGCGCCGCGCTCGGCCTGCCGGTCCTGCGCGCGCCGGGCGGCGGCCACCGCCCGCCGGGCCGCCATCAGATGGACCCGCAGACGAGCGCCGACCGCGTCGGGAACAGCCGGATCGGTGGCACGCCAGCGGCGGCCGTCGATGACGACATGATGCCCGTCAGCCGTGGTGACGGGCCGGTTCTTCGACGTCACCGCAGGCACCTGCCCGCATCCGCGGCCCCCACACCCGCCCCGGGCGGCGAAGAACGTGCAGCCGACGCCGGAACCGGGCCGGGGCGGGCGGGCCGGGCCGGGGCGGCCGGGGCGGGTGCGCGGGCCGCGTCAGATCCAGCCGTTGCGCGCCGCGTAGAGGGCCATCTGGAACCGCGTCATCGACCCGGCCCGCGTGTTGATCGCCTCCACGTGCCGGGACAGGGTCCGGCGGCTGATGCCGAGGAGCTCGGCGATGGTGTCGTCGGTGATCCCCGTGGACAGCAGCTCCAGGATGCGCCGGTGCACCGGTTGCAGGCCGCACGGCACCCGGTCGTTGAGGTGCATCGGCAGCGCCGCCCGCCACGACGTCTCGAACAGGCCCGCCAGCGCCGACAGCAGGCTGGAGGGATGGACCATCAGCAGGTAGTCCTTGACCTCGGACTCCACGAACGACATCGACACGATGGCCAGCCGCTGGTCGTAGATGGTCAGCTTCACCGGGACCGTCGGCAGCACCCGGGCCTTTTCCCCCGCGGCAATGCACGGCTGGATGTTGACGCTGTAGTAGGCCGCGTCCTGGACCGCCGATTTGGAGTAGACCACCCGGTAGTCCACGCCACTGCCCAACTTCTCGATCTCGATCGGATTGGCGGTTCCGTGCGTGTGGTACGGAGGGGAGTCAAAACGTAATACCTCGAATTCGACGGCCTTCTCGAAATTCCAGATGCGTTCGGCGACATGCGGGCCCCGCACGACTTCGAGGAGATCCTCCATCCCCTGCGGCGCCACCGAACGCCGGTATCCGCGATACGCCTGCTTGGCCGCCTGGTGC
The DNA here is from genome assembly GCF_057371075.1 of Streptomyces sp. WAC03905. NCBI lineage: Bacteria > Bacillati > Actinomycetota > Actinomycetes > Kitasatosporales > Streptomycetaceae > Streptomyces > Streptomyces sp. WAC03905. Next base: position 95,333 of record NZ_JBXYDZ010000001.1, on the reverse strand, counting down.
GCCCGATGGACCTCGGCCGTCCGCGTGTGGGCCATGCTCTCCAGCGCGATCGACGGCTCCACCGGCACGTGTTCACCGCCGTCCGTCCCGGTGCCGGTGGTGGTGATCAACCCCAGCCTGCGCAGGTGCGCAAGCTGCTCCTCCAGCACGGCGTCCTTGAACGGAAGGCCGTTGCGGTGGCCGCGGCGAAGACGACCGATCTTCGTCGCCAGGCCCTCGGTGGTGCAGGCCCCGCCGCCGAGCAGCGTCACATAGAGGTCCGCCTGCATCCGGGTGAGACCGAGACGGCACAAATGCTCCCGTATATCTTCATCAGGCATCGACCCACCCCCGTGAGAACAGCGCAACCGCGTTTCCGACGGCAGCGGCGGCACCGTCGCCCACCGGCGGTCCGTCATTCGGCTGCGCGAGCGAACTGGCCTGACATCGTTGCACGTCGGGCGAAGCGGAAGCAAAGAATTCGCCCGCCGCGCGCACACCCCGCCGCGGCCCCGGGGGCCTCTCCCGCCCCTGATCGAGCACCCTCACCACCCCCTCTCCGCGGGAATGCCGCCGGCAATACCAGCCGCACCGGCCTCCCCGGACCGGGCGGCCGCCGGCCGGCCGGGAAAGGCGTACGACAGCACCGGGGGTGCCCCTCCACGCCACCGGCCACCGATGGCCACCACCCCCGGCCGCGGGGGAGTACACCGGTCGTGGCCCGCAACCACCGGGTCCAGGAACGCCCCTTCCCACCGGAGCCCCCCTTGCGCCTTGCCCTGCCCCCGTACAGGTCCGTCGCCGTCGCCGCGGCCACGGTGACGGCCGCCGCCACGCTCACCCTCGCCGTCCCTCCCGCCGAGGCCGGCCCCGCACCCGGCGCCGCCCACGGCCCCGTACGCACCGCCGCCGAACCCATACCCGGCCGCTACCTGGTCGTCTTCAAGGAAGCACCCGCCGCCCACCACGCCCCCGACCACACCGCCCGCACCGGGTCCGGGGACGCCGAACACGCGGCCGCCACCGCCACCGCCGCGGCCGCACGCACCGCACGCACCCACGGCGGCACCGTCCACACCGTCTTCAGCACCGCGCTGCGCGGCTACGCCGCCGAGATGACCGCGGCCCAGGCGGCGCGCACGGCCGCCGATCCGGCCGTCGCCTACGTCCAGCAGGACGGCCTGCACACCACCGCGGCGGGCCAGAGCGACCCGCCGTGGGGCCTGGACCGCATCGACCAGCGCAACCTGCCCCTCGACCGGACCTACACGGCCGCCGCAACCGCCTCGAACGTCACCGTGTACCTGGTCGACAGCGGCCTGCGCACCACCCACACCCAGTTCCAGGGACGGGCCACGATCGGCGTGGACAAGGTCGGCGACGGCCGGGGCGGAGCCGACTGCACCGGGCACGGCACCCACGTGGCCGCAACGGTCGGCGGCAAGGACTACGGCGTGGCCAAGGGCGTCAAACTGGTGGCCGTCCGCGTCACCGACTGCCGCGACAAGGCCGCCACCTCGGCGATCATCGCCGCCGCCGACTGGATCACCGCCCACGCCGCCCGGCCCGCCGTGGTCAACATGAGCATCAACGGCGGTGCCAACACCGCCGAGGACGACGCCATCAAACGCTCCATCGCCTCCGGCGTCACCTGGGTGGTCTCCTCCGGCAACGGCGCCACCAACGCCTGCACCAACTCACCCGCCCGCATCGGCGCCGCCCTCGTCGTCAACAACTCCACCTCCGCCGACGTCCGCCGCTCCGACTCCAACCACGGCCCCTGCACCGACCTGTTCGCCCCCGGCACGGACATCACCTCCGCCGGCCACCAGAGCGACACCGCCGAACGCCGGCTGTCCGGCACCTCCATGGCCGCACCCCACGTCACCGGAGCCGCGGCCCTGTACCTCGCCCAGCACCCCACAGCGACACCCGCCGAGGTCCACAGCGCCCTGACCGGCGCCGCGACCACCGGCAAGGTCCGCGACCCGGGCAAGGACACCCCCAACCGGCTGCTCTTCACCGGCGGCCTCTGAGCCACGCCGCGCGGGCCCCCGGGCACGCCGCCCGCCCACCCGCGCCAGTGGCAACCACGAGCCACCACCGGCCGCGTCCCGACGGTAGAACCGACCCCGGACACCGCAGCACCACCTCCCGCGGACCGTCCCCCCGCACTCCCGGCCGGTCCCTCTCGCCGCCCGCACCCCCCACCGCGCGCCGGCCGGGGGACCGGCCGGGCCCGAGCCCCCGAGCGGGCTCCCTCCCACACCCCTCATGGAGCAGACATGGACGAACCCCGACCCGCACGACGCCGCCCGGCACGGAGCCTGCTCATCGCGACCTCCCTCGCCGCCCTCATCGCCGGCGGCTTCATGGTCAACGCCTCCGCCGGCCAGGCCCCCGCCGACCCGGCGGCACAGGACGACACCGCCGTCGCACAGCTCGCCGAACCCGGCGCCACCATCACCCCCGCCGCCCTCGCCGCCGACGCCTCCAAGGCCGCGACGAAGACCGAACGCCAGCTCTGCGCCGACGGCGCCGGCTGGATGAGGCTGCGCTTCACCGGCCTCACCCTCCACGGCGACGACACCGTCACCCTCACCGGCTCCTCCGGCGGCACCTACACCCTCACCTCCCGCAACGCCACGAGCAGGGAATTCTTCACCCGCGCCTTCAACGGCAGCTGCGTGACGGTCACCCCGAAGCTCACCCGGACCGGCAGCGGCTACTCCATCGACGCCTACCAGTCCGGCAAACAGTCACTGGCAGCCGCCTCCGTCAAGGTCGCCGCCGCCGGCGACATCTGCGGCGAAGCCTGCAACCAGACCGCCCCCCTGGTCAGCGCCATGGCCCCCGCCGCCGTGATCACCGCCGGCGACAACGCCTACGAATCCGGCAAACTCTCCGAGTTCAACGGCACCTACGACAAGAACTGGGGCAAGTTCAACTCCATCGTCCACCCCTCGCCCGGCAACCACGAGTACAAGACCTCCGGCGCGCAGGGCTACTTCGACTACTACCAGGGCAAGGGCGTCCGCACCGGCGACCGCGACAAGGGCTACTACAGCGTCGACGTCGGCGACTGGCACCTGGTCTCCCTCAACTCCAACATCAGCACCAGCGCCGGCAGCGCCCAGGAGAAGTGGCTGCGCGCCGACCTGGCCGCGAGCACCAAACCCTGCACGCTGGCCTACTGGCACCACGCCCGCTTCTCCTCCGGCGACCACGGCGACAGCAGCGGCACCGCCCCCCTGATGAAGGCACTGACCGACTTCAAGGCCGACGTCGCGGTCTGGGGACACGACCACCACTACGAACGGTTCGCCCCCGCCCTGTCCAACGGCACCAGGGACACCGCCAACGGCATACGCTCCTTCGTGATCGGCACCGGCGGCCGGGCCCTCTACAGCGCCCGCACCACCTCCTCCGGCCCGTCCGAGGTGTTCAACAACAACACCTACGGCGTCGGACAGTTCGACCTGACCTCCACCGGCTACTCCTTCACCTTCAAGCCGGTCGCCGGCCGCACCTTCACCGACTCCGCCAGCGGCACCTGCCACGCCAAGGCAAACAACCCCGGCCCCGGCCCCACCCCCACCCCCACGCCCACGCCGACGCCGACGTCCACCGGCCCCACCCCCGACCCCGGCGGCCCCGCCTCGGGCGCCACCTACCAGCTCGTCAACGCAGGCTCCGGCAAGGTGCTCGACAGCCCCGCCAAGAACGGTGAGGGCGGCAACCTGGTGCAGTGGACCGGCGGCAACTTCAACAACCAGAAGTTCATCGCCACCAAGAACTCCGACGGCACCTACCAGCTCAAGGTGAAGAGCAGCGGCCTGTGCGTCGCCGGCGCCCCGGGATCCACCGGCGACGGCAGCGCGGTCCAGCAACGCACCTGCGGCACGGCGGCCGACCAGAAATGGAAGCTCACCGCAGCCGGCACCGGCTTCACCGCCACCGCGCAGCACAGCGGCAAGTGCATGGACGTCAGCGGCGGTTCCACCTCCGACGGCGCACGCATCGTCCAGAACTCCTGCGACGGACGCGCCGGCCAGCAGTGGAAGTTCAACACCACCACCTGACACCCGCCGGACCACCCCGCCCCGACCCCCTTCTCCGCCGGAGCGTCACGATGTACCTGTCACAGGCCAGAGCCACCGACCCCAGCCGCACCACCGCGGCCCAGCCCCCCACGGCGACCGCACCCCGAGCCGACACCGCCGGATCGCGGGTGCCCGCCACCGTCCTGGCCCTGGGTCTGGTCAGCCTCGTCACCGACGCTTCGGCGGAGATGGTCACCGCGATCCTGCCGATGTACCTCATGTACGGACTGGGCATCGGCTACCTGCAACTCGGCGCCCTCGACAGCCTCCACACCGGCGCCACCGCCCTGTTCCGGATCGGCGGCGGATACGCCGCCGACCGGTTCGGGCACTCCAAAGCCGTCGCCACCTGCGGCTACGCACTCTCCGCAGTCACCAAACTCGCCCTGCCCGCCGTCGGATCCGCCCCCGCCGTCGGCGCACTGGTGACCGCCGACCGCATCGGCAAAGGCATCCGCACCGCCCCCCGCGACGCGCTGATCACCGCCGCCGTCCCCGCATCCGACCTGGGCCGGGCCTTCGGCATCCACCGCGCCCTGGACACCTGCGGCGCCCTGCTGGGCCCCCTCATCGCCTTCGCCGTCCTCCTCGCCGTCCCCGGCGGCTACGGCACCGCGTTCCTGGTCAGCTTCTGCCTCGCCGCCACCGGAGTCGTCGCCATCGTCGCCTTCGTCCGCCGCGGCCCCCACCCCGCCCCGCGCGCACAGGACCCCGGCCTGCGGGCCCGCCTCACCTCCCTGCGCACCCCCGCCATCCGGCGCTGCACCCTGGCGGCAGCCCTCCTGGGCCTGCTCACCGTGGGCGACATGTCCTTCTACATCGGCCTCCAGCGCCGGCTGGACGTCCCCACCGAAGCGCTCCCCCTCCTGCCCATCGGCACCGCCCTCGTCTTCATGACGGCGGCGGTACCCCTCGGCGTCCTCGCCGACCGCATCGGCCGGTGGCCGCTGTTCCTCTGCGGCCACCTGTCGGCGCTCGGCGCCTACCTGTTCCTCTGGGCCGCGCCCCTCACCGGCTGGCCGGCCACCGCCCTCGTCCTCCTCCTCTACGGCCTCTTCTACGCCGCCACCGACGGCGTCCTCATGGCCCACATCGCACCCCTGCTGCCCCAGCAGGCACGCACGACGGGCCTGGCCGTCGTCCAGACCGCGCAGTCCCTCGCCCGGGCCGGCGGCGCGCTCGCCTTCGGCACCCTCGCCGCGTTCGGCGGACTCGCCACCGCCTTCGCCGCCTTCGCCTGCGCCTCCGCGGCCGCGGTCGCCGCCGCCCGCCTGATCCACCGACCGGGGAAGGACGCATGAACATCACCCGCACCGCGAGCGCCACCGCGCTGATCGTCGCCCTGCTCGGCTCCGCCGCCGCCACCGTCGCCTGGCAGGGAGCCGCGGCCGAACCGGGCACCGCCACCCTGCGACTCACCGAACCCGGCACGCTCCTCGTCGTCGACAGCCACGGCACCCGCGTGCAGCAGAAGACCCTGCAGGGCCGCGACCTCGGCACCGGACCGGACTGCCGCCGCGCCGCCGTCGCCGCCGGAACCCTGGTCTGCCTGCACGCCCTCCCCGGCCCCTTCTCCTCCGAGGTACGCATCTACCGGCCGGGCCGGACCGAACCCGAGGTCACCCTGCCCGTATGGGGCAACCCCAGCCGGGCCCGGGTCTCCCCGTCGGGCCACCTCGTCGCCTGGACCGTCTTCCGCTCCGGCGATTCCTACGCCGCCTCCGGCCAGTTCTCCACCACCGCCGGGATCTACGACCTGCGCAGCGGCAACCACTACGGCTCCCTGGAGGACTTCACCGTCCACGTCGACGGCGAGCCCGCCCCCTCCGACGACCGCAACTTCTGGGGCATCACCTTCGCCGCCGACGACCGCACCTTCTACGCGACGATGTCCGCCGGCGGCCGCACCCACCTCGTGCGCGGCGACCTCACCACCCGCGAACTCACCGCCCTGCGCACCAACGTGGAGTGCCCGTCGCTGTCGCCCGACGAAACACGCATCGCCTACAAGAAACGGATCGGCGCCGACTGGCGGCTGCACGTACTGGACCTCGCCACGGGCCGGGACACCGCGCTCGCCGCCCCGCCCGGCATCGACGACCAGGCCGCCTGGCTCGACGACCGCACCGTCGCCTACAGCAGGACCGAACACGGCAAACCCTTCGTCCACACCGTGCCCGCCGACGGCTCCGGACAGCCCGTCCGGCTGACCGAAGGCAGCTCCCCGACCCTGACCACGACCCGCCCCTGACCCGCCCCTGACCCGCCCCTGACCCGCCCCGCCCCTGACCCGCCCCGTCCCGACCCCGCCCCGTCCCGACCCCGCCCCGTCCCGACCCCGAGCCGGCCCCGACCCCGAGCCGGCCCGAACGCCCCGCCGATCCCCGAGCGACCGCCCCGCCGACCGCCTGACCGCCCCGCCGCCTGCCCGACTGCCCGTCGGCCCGACCGTCCCGCCCGACCGGCCGCCCCGACGGCCGTCCGGCTCACCCGTGAGGAGCAGCCCCGCCATGCACCAGCAGCACCACCGGTACGCCCACACCGGCCCGGCCCTGGTCATCCACCCCCCGCCGCCCGCCGCCGCCGGCCGCCGGACGCCCCCTCGCACCGCCCCGCCCCGCGTCCCCGGCACCGTCGTGCGGATCACGCACGCCTACGAGTACCGCGTCACCGACGAGGCCGCGCTCCTGCACGCCGCCGCCGGCCGGGGATGGCAGCCCCTGCCCGCGGCCGAACGCGGCGACGACGATCCGCACGACCTCATCGGAGCCCTGACAGTCCTCACCCGGGCACCCGACGTCGCCGGAACCCGCGCCCTGGACCACCACGGCTCCGCACACCGCCTCCACCCCGACGGCCGGCCCGCACCCGCCCGCACACCCGCCCGCCGAAGAGCGCCGACACCGGACTTCGCCACCCTCTTCGCCGTAGCCGACCCCCCGCCCGACAGCGGCCACCAGGACGCCGCAACGCTCCGGCAGCGGCTCACGCCCCGCACCGCCGACCTGCTCCACACAGCCCTGGCCGTCCTCGCCGACCAGGCCTACGACGACGCCCAGCACCTCGCCGACCGCTACCTCCCGGACGTGGGCCCCGGCGCCCTGGACGTCTTCCACCGGCTGCCCCCGTACACCTGGACGGCGGACCGCCGCTGGCGCCGCCGGATGGCCCGCGCCTTCGACGACCTGGCCGGCGACCTCGCCGGGGGCAGACACCCCGTCCCCTCCTGCACCGCCGAGGAGATGGCCCTCCACCTGGCCGCCGGCGACCTTCCCGCCCGCCTGGACGACCTGGGCGAGGACGACGACCACCACACGCTTCCCCGGCACGCGGGCGACTACGACTGCGCACCCCTGCTCGACCAGGACCACGACGTCCGCATGCTGCTCCACCCCGAGTCCACGGGCGCGGGCGGGACCGGCCGGGCCGCCTGGTTCACCCCCTTCGACGACCGTACCGGCAGAGACCCCCGGCGCGGATTCCGCCGGTAGCCCCCACAACCGCCCTGCCGCCCGGGCGTTAGCGGGCCGTGCGCCAGGCCTCGGCGAACAGCTCGTGCACCGGGACCGGCGACAGCACCCGCAGGAACGGCATCTCCGGCTCCGCACGCCCCACGCCCACCCCGTACAGGCCGAGCTTGGCGGTCTCCAGGGGCAGGTGCGGGGCCTTGAGTTCGGTCCACGGCCCCGGCACGAACACCGTCCGGCCCGCCCTGGCCCGCCGGCCGGACTCCACCGCCCCCGACGCCACCAGCTCCGCCTGGGCCGCCTTGTGCCGCGCCGGACTCCAGCCGTTCCAACGCCGCACGTTCCGGTCGGTGGGCCGCGCCAGCGCCAGCAACTGCACGTACAGCGCGGCCGCGTCGGCGCCCACCCCGAGCACGGCACCGGCCTCGGCCACCAGCTCCGCAACGCTCAGCGCCGGGTTCAGCTCGTACCCGCCGGCCGGCACCGGCGTGCCCGCGGCCCGGGCGAGCATCCGCTCGGGACCCTCCCCGCGGACCGTCAGGATCCGGCGGACCGCCGCCGGCAGATCGGTCGCCCCCAGAGCCGCGCACCGCCCCTCGGCCCGCTCGACCCCACCCGGACCGGCGAGCGCGGCCGGCCGCAGGAACACGTCCCCGCCGGGCACCGACACCACGAACAGCCCGTCGTCGTAGGCGGTGGAGACCACCGTGTCCTCCCGGTACAGGGGCTTCGGACAGGGCAGCACCGTGCCCTCGTACGGGACGAAGGCGGCATCGCCCGGCACGGCCCGCCCCAGGGCGGAGTGCCGGCCGAGCGGGATCAGGGTCCGCGGGTCGTCCATCCGCGCCCGCAGCGCGGCGTGCACCGCCGCGGCCCCGGCGGCGGCCGGATGGCCCACCGGGAAGCTCGGTCAGCGCCCACGCCACCGCCGAGGCCGGCGCCCCGTGCACGGGGTGCCGCACGAACACCGGACGGCCCGCGCTGCCGTCGGCCTCGGCGTGGTGCAGGGCGAGCCCGCCGTTGGCCGCGCCGACCAGCACACCGGCGCCGCCCGGCACGGACCGGCCGGCGCCCCCGGGGCCGCCGGTCAGCGCGAGCGCCCAGCCGGCCCCGAGCCCCAGCTCGGCCTCCAGGGCGGCGGCGAGGTCCTCGTCGACGTACTGCGAACTGCCCAGCAGCCCCGCCCACGCCCGCGCCATCCGCCCGGCGGCCGCGGTCATCCCGCCCGGCTCCCACAGCTCGGCCGGGTCGTCGGGCACGCCCGCGGCGAGCACCGCCCGGCAGCCGGCCTCCCCGAGGCGGTGGCGCAGCCCGTCGTACTCCCTGGCCATCTCCTTGTTCGCCTTGTACGGGGCCGCCCGCAGCGCCTTGAGGTGCTCGTCGTGGCCGTCGCGGTGCGGCAGTCCGCCCAGGACCAGCGCGGCGACCGCCCGCCGGACCCCCGTACGGCGTGCGAAGACCTCCACCGCCTCGGACGGCAGCGCGAGCGGCCCGCGCCGCGCCAGCAGCTCCAGCAGCAGCGGCAGCCGCCCCGCCTCGTCCCGGCCCACCACGCGGACCTCCTCGCCGGCGGCCCGCCCGCCGGCCGCGGCCTCGCCCCCGTCCCCGGCGGCGCCGTCGGCGGGCCGCACACGGCCGCCGCCGGTGCGCCAGCGGCTGCCGCCCACGGCGAACGGCTGGCCGGCCCACGTCTGCAGCAGCGCCGTGAGCGCCTCGCGGTCCTCGCCGCAGGTGGTGGCGACGACCGCCCGCCACGCCGCCGCGTCGACGGAACCGACCAGTGCGGTCCAGGGCGCCGGCGCGGCCGGCAGGGCCAGCCGCCGGGTCTCCTCGTCGATCTCGCCGCGCAGGAACCGTCCCTCGGCGGCCACCGCGGTCAGGGTCGCCGGATGCGCCCCGGGCCCGGGGGAGCCGTACGAACGCGGCCGCGGCAGCAGTCCGCCCAGCGCCGGGGCGAGCGCGGTGTCCGGCACGGCACGCGGCAGCTCCACCACCGGCCCGGACCGCATGATGCCCACCTGCCGGGAGAGCGCCTCGCGGCGCCGCAGGACGTCGGCTGCCAGCCGCGCGGCCCGTACGACCCCGTCCACCACCTTCGGGTCACGCACCTGCGGCAGCAGCCCCGCGACCTGCTCCCGCAGGGCCGGGCCGTCGCCCGGGCCCGTCCGTACGGCGGCCTCCAGCAGCGCGCGCACGGTGGCGTCCCCGACGGCCCGCAGCGCGGCGGAGGACGCGGTGTCGCGCGGGGTCAGGAAGTGCCAGAACGCGGGCGGCGGGAACGGGCCCACGCCGTGCCCCGCGGGCCGGCCCCGCCGCGAGCCCTCCGGGCCGGGGAAGCCGCGGGCCTCCCAGAGCAGCGAGTTGTCCTCGGCGGCATGGCAGCGGATCACCGTCTCGCCCGCCGTGACGGCGTCCTCGCCGCCCGCCGGCATGCGCAGGATCCCCCAGGGCCGGCGTCCCGGGCGCCCGCTGCGGTAGCGGGCGCGCCGCCCGTCGATGCCTTCGAGTACGAACTCCGTCGGGGACGGCCCCGCGTACGGGGTGCGGTACAGCACCCGGCATCCGGTGAGCGTGCCGTCCTGGCCCAGGGGAGAGGCGGCGGCGTCCGCGGGCAGGGCGGCGAGCGTCAGCTGGTCCCCGAACAGCGCCGTGCCCGGGGGCAGATCGGCGCGGTCGTGGAACGCGGGCAGGCCGGGGCCGGCGGCCCGCTCGCCCGTCACGGGATCCACCGCCGCCCAGCCCTTGCGGCCCGCGAACACCTTGGAGCTCCACACGCGGGTGCCGTCACTCATCTGGAAGTCGTAGTGGTCGGCGCCCTCGCGGCCGCCGGCGCGCAGGACGCGCTCCCCGTCGTGGCGGCCACCGCCGTCCCCGGTCTCGAACTGGTACCCCAGACCGCCCTGGATGCTGCCCCCGTACGGGCGCAGACCGTAGCTGCGCTCCGGTACGAACACCTCCTCGGGGCGGTCGGTCCAGAAGGCCTGCGTCCCGAAGGCGTCGCGGGGGTCGGTGGACCAGCTCACCAGGAACTGCCCGCCCGCGTAGTGGACGACGTGGCGGACGGCGTCCTCGGGCAGGGTGAACGCGGCAGTGGCACGGACGGAACCGGGCGCGACGGCCACGGCCCTCGTACGGCCGTAGACGGTCAGGACCGGCCAGGTACAGGTCACCCCGGCCACCCCCGAACCGTCCCGGCCTCCCTGGCCCACGCCGTCGCCTTTGTCCACGCCGTCGCCCCCGCTCACGCCGTCGGCCTTGTCCACGCCGTCGGCGGCGGAGGCGTCGGCGAGGGTGGCGAGGGCCTCCTCCAGTGCGGGCCAGCCCAGTTCCTCGGGCAGCCCGGCGCGCAGCGCCCGCGCGAGCGGGCCGGTGGCGTCCAGCGCGGCGAGGGCCCCGTCGATGCCGTCCAGGGCGGTGGCGGTGGGCCGGTCCAGCAGGGCGGACAGCTCCTCGACGGCCTCGTCGGCGGCGGCGAGCCCGCCCCCCGCGAGCGCCCCGAGCAGGCTCTCGACGCGGGTCTGCACCTCGGCGGCGATGCCCGGGTTCGCCGGGAGCCGGGTGATGGCGGTGCCGCGGCCGCGCAGCCCGGCGTGCACGGTGCCCTCCAGCCGCGGCCCGAACACCGCGTCCGCCGCGAGGGCCTTGAGGTCGCGGCGCGAGCGGTCGCCCCAGAAACACAGCCGGACCCGCTCGCCCGGGTCGACGACCGGTACGCCCTCGGCGAGGCACAGGTCCAGCAGGTCCGCGTCCAGCCCAGGATGGCGGTACCGGTCCTCGTGCAGCACCACCGGGGTCCCGGCGGCCCGCAGCCGCGGCGCGAACCGGCCGACCACGTCGAAGAGTTCCTCCGGCATCGGCTGGCGCGTCACGCCCCCGTAGGGCACCCGGCGGTGGGCGTAGGCGTGCGCGTAGCGGCCGAGCCAGCCGGCCGGGCCGCCCTGCGGGCCGATCCGGCCGGCGGCCACCGCATCGGCGGCCCCGGACCGCAGCAGGACCCGCAGCCAGGCGGCCGTGTCGTTCCTCGACTCCGGGAAGACCTCCAGGAGCGCGGCCAGCCGGTCGTCGTCCTGCGGATGGGCGGCGAGCAGGACGGCCACCGCGTCGAGGAGGGTGTCCGGCAGGGCCTTGCCCCGTGCGGCCCCGACCGTACGGGCCAGTACCCGGGCCTCCTCCGCACCGTCCAGGCCCGCGGCGCGCGCGGAGGCCCGGACCCGGCGGGCCAGATCGGCGGGCAGTTCCCCGGGCGAAGCCGCCCACGCGGCCAGGACCCCTACGAACTCCTCGTGCGCCGCGGCCGGGTCCAAGACCCCGGCCAGCCAGGCCTGGTGCCCGCTCAGCTCCTTGACCGGCAGGGCCCCCGCCCCGGCGAGCAGCGTGACGTTGCCGCGCCGCCAGGCCGGGTCCACGGGCAGGTCGTGCTCCCGCTCCGCGGCCCGGGCCAGCGCGTACGCCCGCCCCGCGGCCCGCGCGTCGAAGGACACCAGCCGGTGGGCCACCGTGTCCCAGTACCAGGGCAGATGGGCCGCGGGCAGCCGCCGCGCGGGCCCGGCCAGCGCATCCAGTGCCCGCCCCGCCTTCGGATACGCCGCCGACATCCGCTCCCGCACCTCGACGAGCACCCCCCGCGCCGCATCCTCCGCGGCCGGCCCGTACGAACGGGCCCAGTGCGCATAGGCCTCGGAACGGCCGGGGTCGGTGGGCAGCGGTACGACAAGATCCATGCCCCGATCCTGACACGCCCCACCGACACCGCCCCCGCCGTGTCATCGGGGCCGGCACGGACTCGCCCCGGCCAAGGGCGTGGTACCGGCCGTCACCCGGAACCCGGCAGCCGGCTCCCTGGGGGAGGGGCGGGCGCCGCCGGGGTGGTGGTACCGCGTGCGGCAGTTCCCCCAGGGGACGCGAACCGGCGGCCCACCGCGAGGACATGGCGGTCCACCAGGTGCAGGCGCCGGTCCGCGGCGAACTCCGCGCCGTTCCTCGTGATCGGTGTTGCCGTTGTTCCCGCCGTTGTTCTCGATGAGAACGCCGTCGCGGCCGGGGGCAGGCCGGGTAAGCCCCACAAGCCCGGCCACCACCGCCCCTCCACCGCCGGCTGAGCCGCCCGGCGGGTCAGACCGCCCCGGCGTCCGTGCGGTCCGTGCGGTCCGTGCGGTCCTCCCCGGTGCGCATGCGGCCGGCTGCTTCGAGGCGGGACAGCCGGCGGTGCTCCCTGGCGGCCCCGCGGGAGCCCGCAGCCCCGAGCGCGCAGCCGCGCCGGGGCACGGGGTACGGACGCGGGCGGCGCCGCCCCCCCCGGTGGGACCGGGGCCGGGGAAGCCCGGTCAGACCTGGCCGAGGTCCGAACTCACCCACCGCGCCGGACGCATGTGGATCACGACCTGCTCCCCGTGGTTCTTCCACGCGTCGTCGACGTAGCCGTCCACCTTCTCGGCCGGCAGGTACCGCGCCGAGATCGACTCCAGCTGCTCGCGCACGGCCGGCTCCACCGAGACGACCGGGCCCTCGACCGACACGTACCGCACCGACGGCTCCACACGGTCGACCATCAGGCTGAACCGGCCCGCGGAGGCGATCAGTTCGGCCTTGCGCGAGTCCCGCCCCGTCATGATCCAGATGTCGCCGCCGGGGGAGTAGCCGTACCAGATCGGTACCGTCAGCGGTGCACGGTCGTCGCCGGCGTCGACGGAGAGGGCGGCGATGTGGGGTTCGGCGAGGAACTGCTCACGCTCGGTCCGGGACAGTGCCACGACATCCTCCTCCAGGCAGGGCGGAAAGGCCTACCCCTCGAAAACACCGCCCCGCCGCCGGACCATTCCCCCGCCCCGAAGACACTGCGCACCCCCCCCCGCAACGCCGCCGGCGCCCGGCAGGCCGCCGCCTCGTGGTTCCCCGCACCGGCCCCGCGGCCACCGTGATCCGGACCGCGCCGGGCCGAGGGGCCGCACGGGCCCCCGCCCCGGCGATGCGGAAGCGGAATTCCGGAACATCGGATGCCGTGCAGCCCGCCGCGCCATACTGCACGCAGAACAAGCCGGTTGAGCGATCCGCCCGGGACCGGGAACACGGCGGGCGGCCCGCTCGGTGAGGGGGCGTACATGAGCGACACCATCAAGATGAGCGTTCCGGCCGAGCTCGCGGAGCTCCTGGTCGCCGAGGGGCACGCCACGCCCACCCGCGGCCGGCGCAGCTCCCAGTGGGGCCTCGACGGGGACTTCATCGGGGGGACCGCCACGGTCATCGCCCTGCTGCAGGCCCCCCAGACCATCGCCTACCTGGCCACAGCCGTCCGCTCGCTCGCGTCCCGCCGCCGGGCCGACCGCACCGAGGACCGCACCCGGATGTACGTCGAAGCCATCGGCCCGCACGGCCAGATCCGCTTCGACGGCGAGGCCACCGTGGAGGAGATCGAACGGCTGCTGCGGCGGACGATCCTTCCGGCGCAGGGCGCCGGCCCCGCCGAAGCAGCGGCCGGCCAGGCCGCCGCCCTCGACGCCGACACCGTCTGACCGCCCGCTGTGGGCACCTGGCGGGACCGTTTCGAGTCCATGGTCGTCACCGCCGTCCGACGGCACCTGGAAGTGGACCTGGTGAGCGACCTGAACGACGCCGACGCGACCGACGTCCGCGCCGTCACCCGCCTCTACCAGGTACTGGACCGGCGGCCGGTGTACTCGACCGGACTCGACCACATCGTCCAGACCGTCGACCAGCACTACTCCCACGCCTCACCCAAACCGCTCACCCGCCGCCTCCTGGCATCGCTGCTGGACGAGACCGGCGGCCACTTCGACGCACTGGGCCGTGCCGGGCAAGCGGCACAATGCCGCCGCATCGCCGCCGAGCTGGCACCGGGCGGCCCGGACCGCACGATCCTGTACCTGCTCTCCGCCATCTCCAGCGAGCAGCAGCTGCACACCCTCGGATCCCTCACGGTCGACGCCGTCCTGCGCGCGCTGCTCCACGAGGTGGGCCGCAGCGGCCCGCGGACCGGGCGCGCGAAGATCCTGGGCGCCATTGCCCATGCCGCCCACTCCACGAGCAACATCGAACGCCTCCGGGCCACCGTGGAGGCCCTGGCGACGGCCGCCGACACCCCCGGCTACCAGGCCCTCGTCACCTACTACCGCTCCCGCCTTCTGATCGCCGACGGCCGTATCGACGAAGGACTCGCCGCGGAAAGGGAGTTCTCGCGGGCGGCGGCCGGCATCGGCCCGAAGGACCGCGCCCACCAGCTGGTGGCCCCCGCACTGGCCAGCGTCACCCCGCACGACAGCGCCATGGCACACGCCTCCGAGGCCGCCCTGCGCGGCGACTACGCGGGGGCGGCGGAATGGTACGGCAGGAGCGCGCAGGAACTGCCGCCCGGACCCGCCAGGTCGGCGCTGCGCCTGTACGCCGAAGCGGCGCGGGTCCAGGGCGGCCTGCTGCCGTCACCGGCCGCCCTGCACGCCTGCCTGTCCCGGCTCTGCGCAGACGACGTCTTCGCCGCCCGCACCGTCACCGATGTCGAGCTGCTCCTCACGGGGCTGCTGATGAGGGCCGTCGACCTCCACGAGGCGGGCCACGACACGCAGATTGTCGCCGAACTCGCAGACTTCCTCGGTGAGTTCCGGGGCGGTACCGCCGTCGGCCGTCCCCAGGACAGCGGCGCCTATGACACCGACGCCCGCGCGGACATGACCCTCGTGGACTTCCTGGCCCGAACCACCGCGCCACCGCCACCGGCCGAGATCGCACGGGGACTCCCGGCACATCACGTCGTCTGGGTGCACGTCACCGGTGCCCAGGTCGGCGAGCACTACCTCACCGTCGTGACACTGCCCCCCTCGCACCCCCTTCCGCTCGTACGCCGCATCCACGTCTCGGCGGTCGACGGCAAGGCACTGGCCCAGTGCCTGGACGAGGACTCCGAGGACGCTCCCGCAGAGGCCGTGCGGCGGATCTCCGGCCTGTTCTTCGCCGATGTCACCCCCGACGCCGCGGGAGCACGCATCCTCGTGGTCCCCGACTCGGTCACCTGGGCCATGCCGTGGAACGAACTCGCCCCGCCCGGCACCACGGAGCTGACCATCAGCATGTCGGCCGGCGCGGCCCTGCGCTCCCGGCCCGCCCCGCCGCCCGTCCTGCCCCGGGTGATCGGCATCTTCGACGAGAACGAACTCGAAGGCTCCCGCCTCGAAGCGCGGGCCCTGCAACAACTCGACACCCAGGGGCACATCCGCTTCACCCGGGTGCATTCGCTGGCCGAGCTCCGCACCGCACTGGAGAGGGCCCCGTACGACATCCTCACCATGAGCGTCCACGGGACCGAGGGCGACGGCTTCGAGTACCGCATGCTGCTCCCGGACGGCCCCTCCTCGCCCGCCGCCCTGCTGCGGCTCGGGCTGCCCCCGGTGGTCGTCCTGGGCTGCTGCTGGTCGGCGAAGTCCACCGAGCGCGCCGACACCACGGCCGCCGCACTGTCCTGCCTGGTCGCCGGAGCCTCGCAGGTCGTCGGCGGGCTCTGGGCCATCGACGACGAACTGGCCGGGCGCCTCCTGGCCGACACCTACGACCGGCACCTGCGCCGGGGCGTACCCCTGGCCCAGGCCCTGCGCCAGGCCCACCTGGCCCTTCCCGCCGACCTCCGGCCCGCCGCGGCCGGCCTCGCCTTCATCGGGCGGGGCTGAGGCCCGCACCGGACCGGGCCGTGGCGGCGTGGCACCCGCCCGGCAGGGGTCAGGTCAGGCTCCACGACCAGGTGCCGTCCGCGGTGACCAGGCAGGCCAGGACCAGCAGGTCGGCCAGGCCCAGGGCGACGGCCAGGCGGGCACGGGCCGGCCGGGTGGTGCGCCGGTGCAGGGCGAGTACGCCCAGGACCACGGCGACCGGGCCGAGCAGCAGGTTCAGCACGAGCAGCCCCACCAGCCCCAGGACGAACCCGGTGACGGCCATCGCATCCGCATCGAGCCCGCGCCGACGGGCACGGGCGGCCGTAGCGGCACCGGCAGGGGTGCTCGTGCGGCCGCCGGGACGGAGCCCGGTGTTCCGGCTCATCGCAGGCCTCCGCTCTCGCGGTGGCGGCCCGACAGCCGTTCGCGGGCCGCGAAGACACCGAGCCACAGGGCGATGGCGCCACCGGCGGCCACCCCGACCGGTACCGGAAGGTGCGCCACGGCGCCGAGGAGGACGCCGAGCACCAGCAGTGCGCCTACGAGGAAGAGCATGGGATGTCCTTCCAAATCGAGTAACAGTTGTTCACTGACTACCCGGTTCAGTTACCCGGCTCCGTCGGGGTCATGCTGGCGGACCGCGAGTGTGACGCGGTTGACTTCCCGTCATGAGTCCTTCCCCCGGGGCCCGCGAGGCCCAGCGCCTGCGCACCCGCCGCGCCCTGCTCGACGCGGCCCTGTCGGTGCTGGAGGAGCGCAGCCTGGGCAGTCTCGGCCTCCGCGAGGTGACCCGGGCCGCGGGCGTCACCCCCACCGCCTTCTACCGGCACTTCCCGGACATGGACGCACTCGGGACGGCGCTGGTCGAGGAGGCACTGGCCAGCCTGCACACCACCCTGCGGGACGTCCTCGCCGCCACCGGCGACCCCGAGCGGCGCGGCGAGGCCGCGGTCGGCCTCGTCGCCGCGCTGGTACGCACCCGGCCCGCGCACGTCCGCTTCCTGGTCCGCGAACGCCACGGCGGGGTGCCGGCGGTACGCGAGGCCATCGCCGCACAACTGGACGTGTTCGCCCGCCAGACGGCGGCCGCCCTCGCCGCCGACCCCCTCGGCGACGGCTGGACCGGGCAGGACGTGACGATGCTGTCACGGCTCCTGGTCGACCACATGTTCATGACCGCCTCGGCGTACCTCGCCGCCTCCCTGCGGGGGGAGGACTGGACGGCCGCCACCGCCACGGCCCTCGGCCAGCTCCGCCTCATCCACCTCGGACGCGTGCACTGGCCGGGATGAGCCGCCCACGCCCGCCCCGCTGCCAGGGGGACGCGACCCCGCCTCAGCGGTCCCCGACAGCCCGCCGGCGCAGGGCCGGATCGGTCAGCGAGACCGGCCGCCACGCTCCGTCCGGCTGGTACAGGTTGGTGCCCGGCGGCACGATCTCGTCGATCCGGTCCAGCACCGCGTCGTCCAACGCCACCGACACCCCCTTCAGCAGCGACTGCAGCTGCTCCATCGTCCGCGGCCCGACGATGACGGAGGTGACCGCCGGGTGCACCAGCGGGAACGCCACCGCGAGCTCCGGCAGCGTGCAGCCGAACTCCGCCGCCACGTCGATCAGTTGACCGGCCGCCTCCAGCTTCGCCGCGTTCCCCGGTACGGCGGGATCGAACCGCGCCGGCGTCAGCGCCGCCCGGCCGCGGCTCAGGTCCACCTCCTGCCCGGCCCGGTACCTCCCGCTGAGGAACCCCGACGCCAGCGGACTCCACGTCAGCACCCCCATCCCGTACCGCCGGGCCACCGGCAGCACGTCCTTCTCCACCCCGCGCGCCAGGATCGAGTACGGCGGCTGCTCGGTCCGCAACCGGGCCAGACCGCGCCGCTCGGACACGTGGTGCGCCTCGGCGATCTCCTCGGCCGGGAAGGTGGAACAGCCGAATGCCCGGATCTTGCCCGCGCGCACCAGGTCGCCCAGCACACCGAGGGTCTCCTCGATGTCCGTCCTCGGGTCCGGCCGGTGCACCTGGTAGAGGTCGATCACATCGGTACGCAGCCGGGTCAGGCTGTCCTCGACCGCCCGGGTCAGCCAGCGCCGGGAGTTCCCGCCGCGGTTGCGCCCCTCACCCATCGGGAAGTGCCCCTTGGTCGCCAGCACCACGTCCTCGCGGCGCCTCCCGCGCAGCGCCTCGCCCACGATGGTCTCCGACTCGCCGGCCGAGTACATGTCCGCGGTGTCCACGAAGTTGATACCGGCGTCCAGGGCCGCGTGGACGATCCGTACGCAGTCCTCGTGGTCGGGGTTGCCGACCGCCCCGAACATCATCGTGCCCAGACACTGCACGCTCACTTCGAGCCCGGTCCCGCCCAGCACCCTGTATCGCATCGTCATACCGGCGGACCCTACGAGCTGGAGCACACTCCAACGCAACCCCCGACCACCGCTCCCCGCCCCCAGCCCCCCCGGTCCCCGGCGCCCGCCCCGCGGGGGAGAGGAACGGGCAACGTGGCGTTCGGCGGACGTCCGCGCCTTCCGGAGGCATCCGCCCCGCTTTCCGCGTGCATGAAAGGGCGGAGCGGGGAAGGTGCACGAGGACCCGTACAGGGCCCGTACACCCCAGAAGGGACGGACACCATGGCGCGACCGAGGATCGTCGTCGTCGGCGCGGGCTTCGCCGGCGTCGCCTGCGTACGCCGCCTGGAGCGGACGCTGTCACCCGGGGAGGCGGAGATCCTGCTGGTCACCCCGTTCTCCTACCAGCTCTACCTGCCCCTCCTGCCCCAGGTGGCCTCCGGGGTGCTCACCCCCCAGTCCGTGGCGGTGTCCCTGCGCCGCAGCCGCCGCCACCGGACCCGGATCGTGCCCGGCGGGGCCGTGGGCGTCGACACCCGGGCCAAGGTCTGCGTCATCCGCAAGATCACCGGCGAGCTGGTGGACCAGCCGTACGACCACCTCGTCCTCGCCCCCGGCAGCGTGACCCGCACCTTCGACATCCCCGGCCTCGCGGAACACGGCCGCGGCATGAAGACCCTCGCCGAGGCCGCCCACCTGCGCGACCACGTGATCGCCCAGCTCGACCTGGCCGACGCCGCCGCACCCGGCTCACCGGAACGGGCCTCCCGGCTCGGCTTCGTCGTCGTGGGCGGCGGCTACGCCGGCACCGAGACGGCCGCCTCCCTGGAGCGGCTCACCACCAACGCCATCACCCGCTACCCCCGCCTGGACCGCCGCGACATCACCTGGCACCTGGTCGACGTCGCCCCGAAGCTGATGCCCGAACTCGGCGACCGGCTGGGCCGGGCCGCCCTCGACGTGCTGCGCCGCCGCGGCATCCAGGTCTCCCTCGGCGTCTCCGTCGCCAAGGCGGGCCCCGAGGACCTCACCCTCACCGACGGCCGCGTCCTGCCCTGCCGCACCCTCATCTGGACGGCCGGCGTCGCCGCGAGCCCCCTCATCGCCACACTGGGCGCCGAGACCGCCAAGAGCGGCCGCCTCGTCGTCACCCCCGACCTGCGGGTCCCGGGAGCCGACGGCGCCCTCGCCCTCGGAGACGCGGCCGCCGTACCCGACCTCGCCGGCGGCGACGACGGCGCGGTGTGCCCGCCCACCGCACAGCACGCCATGCGCCAGGGCAGGGTCGCCGCCGACAACGTCGTCGCCACCCTGCGCGGCACACCCCTGCGCCCCTACGTCCACAAGGACCTCGGCCTGGTCGTGGACCTCGGCGGCCGCGACGGCGTCTCCCGCCCGCTCGGCATCGACCTGCGCGGCATGCCCGCCCAGGCCGTGGCCCGCGGCTACCACTGGGCGGCGCTGCGCACCGGCGCCGCGAAGACCCGGGTGATGACGAACTGGCTCCTGAACGCCGTGGCCGGCGACGACTTCGTCCGGACCGGCTTCCAGACGTACAAGCCGGGCACCCTGCGCGACTTCGAGTACACCGACCACTACCTCACCCCGGAGGAGGTCCGCGCCCGCACGGCCGCCGCCGCAGACTGACGAGCCCGCCCCCCCCGCCCCTGCGGCGCCGCAGGATCAGTCCTCGCCGACCTCCTCGCACGCGTCCTCGCCGAGGTCCTCGCCGACGCCGAGCCCCGCGCGGGCGAGCGCCCTGCGGACCTCCGTGACCGGGTCGGTCTCGTGGTACGGCCGCTCGCTGGTCTCGATGTGGTCCAGGAACTCCTGATAGCGCACCGCGTACGCGAGGTGGAACAGCGGCTCGACCAGCTCCAGCGCGCGTTCCGGCGCCGACCCGGGCACGTGGTCCCGCCACGCCCGCGCCCACACCCCGGCGATCTGCTCCCACCGTTCCTCGTCCACGTACTGGCGCGGGCGCAGCCCGTCCAGTGCCGGGTGGCCGAACGCGGAGTCGGCGTAGTCCACGACCACCGCCCGGGTGCCGTCGGAGCGCCAGTTGCCGGGGTGGAAGTCGCCGTGGACCAGGGTGTCCGGCAGTCCGCAGGCCGTCAGCTCCTCGACCAGTGCGGGCAGCCGCGCGGCGAGCGCCCGGGCGGCCGTCAGCTCCGCGGCCGTCAGCCGCTCCCCGGGCCGCTCCCCGGGCCGTTCCGGGGGCGCATCGGACTGCGGCCCGGGCGACGGCGCCGCGCGCTCGGACGCCAGCCGGTCGAGCAGTGCGTCGACGTGGGCGACCAGCGTGGGCGGCGTACGGTCCCGGAGCCCGGCCGCGGCGGCCCGGCCGTCGGCGGCCAGGGCCGCCTGGGCGGCGACCAGCCGGGGCACCACGGCGAGGACCTCCTCGGCGGACGGGGTCCAGAGGTCCTCCCCGGGCACGTGGTCGAGGAGCAGCCGGCCGTGCTCCGGGTCGGAGCCGAGGACGGTCGGCACCAGCGCGGGGTCGACGGAGCCGAGCAGCGCGATCACCTGGCCCTCACGGGCGTTGAAGGCGGGGCTGACCGTCTTCAGCCAGGCTTCGCCGCCGTCGGCGGTGCGGAAACGGAACAGGGCGGACAGGTTCCACGTCCGGACCTGCTCGGGCCTGCCGACGGCCGCCCGGCCCGCCGCGTCCAGCGTCCCGCCGGCCCAGGCCAGTGCCTCCCGCAGCCCGGCCGCCGTGGCCCAGCCGGCCCGGCGCTCGGCCGGACCCAGCAACGCGGCGACGTCCGGCCCCATCTGACACGGTGTCGAGCCGGCCGGCCGCTCCAGTGCCTCGGCGTGGTAGACCACGTGCCCGCCGTGCCCGCTGCTGCCGTCGCTCGGCGCGTGGGCGAGCCGGAGCACCACCACGGGCACCCCCAGCTCCCGCGACACCCGCTCGACCACCGGCGCGGCCGACGACCACCACCCCCCGTCCACCTCGTAGGGGCCCCACAGCCCGAAGTACTCGCCCCCGTGGGTGAGATGGACACCGACCGTACGACCGCTCGCCTGTTGCATCCGGGCACGCTCTCCCATCCGGCCCGTCCGCGCGACCCCTTTTCCCGCGCCCGCCCTGCCGCGTTCGTCGCGATCATGTCACCGATGTGCGACAGCGTTGTCAGGGAACGGGCGCATCCCTCCCGGCCGGCCCGCGGCCCCCGCATAGTGATCATGCAGGGCCGGGCCCGACCACCACGGCCACGACCGAGACCGCACCACGCAAAAAAAGGGGACCCACTCATGTCTGGCAACCGCCGCAGGACCTTCCTCGTCACCGCAGCCCTCGCGGGCGGCGCCCTGCTGATGACGGCCTGCCAGGACACGGACGCGGACCCGGGCACGGGCGCCGGCGCCCCGCAGACCTCCGCCTCCGCCACCGCGGCGCCCGGCACGGCCACTCCGTCCGGCGCGCCCAGCGCCACGGCCAAGGACAACAACAACGGCGGTGGAACCGGCGGCGGCACCGGCGGCGGGCAGAAGCCCGCCGGGCAGGTCTGCGGCGCCAACGACATCGCCTGGAACACCCGGTCCGAGACCCAGGCCGGCGGATACATCCTGGTCAGCGCGAAGGCGAAGCCGGGCATCACCTGCGTCCTGCCCGCCGCCCTGCCCACCGTGGCGTTCGGCTCCGACGGCACGCAGGCCGGCCCCGCCGAGCAGTCCACCGGACAGCCGATCACCCTGTCCGGGAACACCACCGCCTACGCCGGGGTGAACCCCAAGACCACCCACACCGACGACGGCAAGGAACTGGACAGCATCATCGTCGCCGTCGGCGACAACGACCCCGACCCGGTCTCCCTCCCCGTCGGCACCATCACCGTCGACAAGCCGGTCGTCACCAACTGGCACACCTCCCCGAAGGACGCCGTCCCCTCCCAGTGAGCCCACCCGGACCGGAATCCCCTCAGTGGCCGCCGGACTTGGGCGCGGCGGGCCTCGTGTGCCAACCGCTCTGACTCGAGTTCGGCGAAAGCCCCGGCACCGTGCCGCTTCGGCACTACCCTGACGGAAGTACGTCGTATGGGGCACATCGCCCCCGGCGTCCATGGGGGGATCATGCCTTTGCTCTTCGGGCGCGGCCGGTCCGCGTTCGCCGTTCCGGTCCCGCAGCCGGGCGACCCGGAGCCCTACGACCGGCAGAGCCTGGAACGAGTCGGAGGGGCGGTGTTCGCCGCCCTGCCCGCCCAGACGCGCGGAAGCCGCGCGTTCCAGGAGCTGCTGGCGGACTTCGACGCGGACCCGCAGAAACTGGCAGCCCGTCGGCGCGGTGCCGCGATCGGCACCGGAGTGGGCATCTCCGATCTGCCCGTGTACGTGCTGCCGGCCGTGGCCTGGGTACTCGGCGTGGTGGGCGAAAGGGCCACCGGCAGCGCGGCCGCTGCGCTCGGCGAGGCGGCCCGCCGGAAGGCCGCCACCCTGCTGGGAAGCATGCGACAGCCCAGGGCGGACCGGCGGGAAGGCTCGGACCTGCCGGCGGAGCCGACGGTGCGGGTGGAGTCGGGGGCGGACGCGGAGCACGTCCCGGCGCGGGAGCCGGCCGCGCCGGGGGAGGGGCGGACGGCCTGGACCGAGGAGGAGCGAGCGGTGTTCGTCACGGCGTTCCAGGTCGTATTCGTTCAGCGGCTCGGTCTCGAGGCCGATCCCGCGGCGACCCTCGCGCAGACCATCGCCGCGGCTCTCGACGGCCGGCCCGAGCCCGCACCGGGCGAGTGACGCGACTCGACGGCCCGGCCCCCACGGCAGAGGCTGAGGCTGAGCACACGACCCGTGCCGCCGCACCCGGGTCGGTCCGCCGGGCGGAGGGGGCACTGCGTCTCCTACGGTCGCCGTCAGGTAGCCGGTACGCCCTGCTCGTCGGGGTCCTGCTGCTGGTCGGAGCCTTCGCGGGGCAGCTCGTCCACAACCAGTTGTTCGGCGAGTCATGGGCCCGGACCCGGCAGTCCTGCTCCGAGGAGGCCCAGCGTCGCTACCCCCTCCCGACGGCGGGGGAGGCGGACCCGGACAGGTTCACCCGGGGGCAGTGGAGCATGCGCTGTGCGCAGCCCGCCGCGGAGCGTGGTGTCGTGGTGTCGCTGGCCGGCTCGGCCGCGGTGCTCGTGCTCGCCGTCGGGGGCCTGTGGCTGCTGCCCCGCCGGGCGTTACGCCGGGCCGGGCCCCTGGCACCCGCTCCGGCCGGCGCACAGGAGCAAGTGGAACAGGCGTGCAGAGACCTGCGGGCCCGAAGCCGTCCGCGAGTGGCCCAGGCGCGCGACGGGTGGGAGGACCCCTTCACCGCAGGAGCGCCGGGCGCCCCCGTCGTGGTGCTGCCCGCCGGCTTCAGCGCCCTGGAGCCCGAACGGGCCGAGGCGGTCATCCGTCACGAAGCCGCCCACGTGGCCGCCGGAGACGTACGCCTTGTGTGGCTGACCCGCAGCGCGCTGGCGGCGGCCCTGGCCGTCCTCGCCGCACCTCCGGCCGGCCTGGTGGTGGAGAGGCTGCAGAGGGGGCGGGCTCTTCGGACCATCCTCACCGACCCGTTCTGGGGCGCCTACGCGGGTCGCTCCCTCCTGCTCCTCGCTCTCGTCCTGATCGCCTCCCAACTGGTGCTGCGCTCCCGCGAGCACGAGGCAGACATCCGCTCCGTCGCGGACCGTTCCCACGCCGGGCTCAGGGCCGTCCTGGCCGCAGCCGAGCGCACCGAGCGGATCAGGGCCCTCGACCAAGGGTGGTGGCGCTCACCCGGCGGCCCGCGGTCCCTGATCGCCAACCATCCACGCCCCGGCCGTCGACTGGACGTCCTCAGCCCCGTCCGTCCGCACCCGGGCCCGTCCTGGCCGGACGCCGCCGTCGCCGGCCTGTTCGGCGTCGTCACCCTCGACCTGACCGGCCAGCTCGCCCAGGCGGGGTTTCCGGGGACCCGGTTGGCGCCCTACGTGACCCTGGTCCCGGCCCTGATGGCAGGGACCCTGATCGCCATGGCCTGGGGCGTACGGGTGTGGCAGGCCGCCTGGCACGACCGGGAGGCTCCTCCCGTACCGCGGCGTGCGTTCGCTGCGCTGGCGGCTGGTGCCGGGCTGGGGTTCCTCACCAGGCTCGGCGACACCGGCTCGTTGCTTTCGTCCGCCCCCGCCCTCACCTGGAACTCTGCAGCCGTGGTGCCCACGGCTCTCTGCGTGGCAGCGGCCGTGAGCGCGGCCTTGGCCCGCAGCTGTGTCCGGGCCCTGTCTGCGCGGAGCCGTCATGGCTCGCGGCTGCAGATCCTGTTCCTTGCCGCCGTTCTCGCCAACGTGCTGCTCTTCGTGGGGGTACTGCGAGCCGCGCAGGAAATCGCCCTGATCACGTACAGCATGCCCAAGGACCCCTGGTTCTGGCTGACGATGGAGGGCATCCACTCGTTCCACGGCGTCACCGACGCCGTCATCGTGGCCCTTCTGGCACTGCTCGCGCTGGGAGGGGGCCTGCGCCGGGCCACGGCCGCCCGTTCGACCCGGCGGCTCGTGCTGCCGCTGGCGGTGGCTCTGGTCACGACGGCCGGCACGCTGGGCGCCCGCTGGATCAGCCGGCACAGCCAGGCACGGGACGGGTTCAACGCCACCGTCCAGTACGACTCGATGGCCGCGGCCGCCGCGGGCCTGGTGTGCCTCCTGGTCCTCTGCACGGTGTGCGGCAGGGAGGGCCTCGTACCGGGGCTCTGGTCGGCGCCCCTGACCACCGCACTCGTCACCGCGGCCCTGTGGACCCGGCACATGGGCCCGGCGGCCCTTCACGAGTTCGGGCCCGCGGAGTTCTTCACGGACCCGCTCGCCCAACTGGCTGTCCTGGGAGCCCCGGCCGTACTGGTGGTGTCGCTGCTGCCGGCCTGGCGCCCCGGCCGGGCCGCGTGGTTCCTCGCACCCTTCCTGGGGGTCGGTGCGGCCACCCTGCTGACGGCCGGGCTCGTGCGCACCGACGCCTTTCTCTACCACCTCCCCTTCTGAGGACCCGGCGGCCGTGTCCCACCCCACGGGGATCCGTACGGACGAACGCCCGGGCAACTACCGCAGGGCGAAGAGCATGTTGGCCGAGTTGTAGTAGTCGGGCAGGTGCACCAGCTCCGAACCCGGGCGCGGTGGATCGGACTTGGGCCAGTTCCGCGGGCCCAGCAGGTGGTCGGCGTAGTCGGTGTGCGTGACGCCCGGCACCAGCCAGACGCGGTACGTGCCCGGCATCCCGTCCGGTGCGAACCGCCAGAGCTGCGTCGTACCGTCCGCACCGCCGCGGCAGGGGCGCAGGGCGACCGCGACGACGTTCCCGCCGCCGGTGGTTCCGTCCAGGCAGGTGCCGCTGTCGGCGTTGCGCAGCTGGTAGGCGTTCTGCCGGGCGGGCAGCCGCTGCCAGCTCTGGTCGGCCTTCCCGGTGCACTTCTCCAGCCGCAACGGGCCGGCCGACCCGGGACCGCCGATGCCCACGCACAGCCCCGACGTCACGTGGGCCAGGGCGGAGCCGCCGCCGCGGCCCGGCGAGGGCGACGCCGATGACGACGCGGTCGGAGCGGCGGGGGAGGCCGACGCCGACACCGGGGCGGAGGGCAGACCGGTGGCGGGGGCGGTGGCGAACGCCGCCGACCCGATGGCCCCGATCTGCTCCGCCTGCGGGGGCGTGGGGAACCCCGCCCCCGCAGGCGTTCGGACAGGATCCGGGACCGGGCCGGCCCGTTCGCTCCCGGAGTCGGCCGGCAGCAGCGCCACCACGGTGGCCGCCGTTCCCGCCACGGCCGCCGCGGCCACCCACTTCACGGCGCCGGCCTTGGCCCCGCCGGCCTGCGTACCGTTCAGCGCGGCCGCGGCCAGCTGCGTACCGCCCCCGCCGCCCAGCGAGGCCAGGAAGGACGCGGGGTTCCACAGCAGGATCCCGCCCAGCAGCAGCACCCCCAGACGGCCGTTGACGTCGCGCAGCTCGCGCTCGGCCCGCGCGCAGTGCTCGCACCCCTGCAGATGACGGCCCAGGTCCCGGGTGAGGCGGGTGCCCGGGCGGCGCAGTCTGGCGGCGATCTGCCCCCCGTAGTGCCGGCACTCCTCGCTCGCGGCCCGGTCCAGATGGGCGCGCAGGTACGCCTCCCGCAGGCCCTCCCGGGCCCGCGCGACCAGGGAGCCGACGCCCCCCGCCGATATGCCCAGCCGCACCGCGGTCTCGGCCGCCGGCTCGCTCTCGACGACGGAGTGCCACAGCACGGCCTGCCAGCGCTCCGGCAGGGTCCGGTACGCCCCGCAGGACCAGCGACCCCTCTTCCGCCGCGAAGACGGCGTCCTCGGTGTCCTGGCCGTCGGAGAGCTGGGCGGCCCACTCCTCGAAGTCGTCGGACAGCCGGGTCCGGGCGGCGTCCCGCGCCCACGAGGCCGCCAGGCGGCGCACACAGGTCAGCAGGTAGGGCCGCCAGGCGTGTTCGGGTCCGGCACCCCAGGCGATGGCCCGGTAGGTCCGCGCGAACGCCTCGGCGGCGAGGTCCTGCGCGGTCGGCAGGTCCCGGCAGCACGTACGGGCGTAGGCGACCACCGAGGAATGGTGACGGGCGAACACCTCGTCCATCACGTCACTGACCGCCGCGTCGGGCTCCGAGGTGCGCCCGCGCAACAGGGCACAGAGCTCCCCGTCGCTGAGACTCTGCAGCTGCTGCTGACGGGCGGTACCCGTAGAACTCAACACGTGCTCCTGTGTGCCCTGTTGATGCACCGGCGTATTG
Organism: Streptomyces sp. WAC03905; assembly: GCF_057371075.1. Taxonomy (NCBI): domain Bacteria; kingdom Bacillati; phylum Actinomycetota; class Actinomycetes; order Kitasatosporales; family Streptomycetaceae; genus Streptomyces; species Streptomyces sp. WAC03905. The sequence continues at coordinate 68,059 of NZ_JBXYDZ010000001.1, read as the reverse complement.
ACGCCGATACATCCGTCATGAGGGTGCGACACTGCGCCCAAGCGGAATTCGCGCAAGTGTGCACGGTCGTCGGGGTGCAGGCAAGCAGACCACTCTCGGTGGTGACAAAAGAATCCCGCCGTCCGGCGCGGGCCGATCGCCGCAAACCCCCAGGTGAACGGGCCGGGCCCGCACGGCGCCCGAAGGCCGGTCATTCTTCAACAACCCTGCGTAATGGGTGGGTTGAGGTTGCGGGCGCGATGCTCCGCAACCGCCGCCGCCCGCCCGGCCCGCCGGCCCACGGCCCCGCCGCTCCGCCCGCCGCACCGGAGTCAGGAGAATCACACCGAACGGAACGCCCACCGCACCGCACGGACGCGGGCGGGACGGGGGCGGGACGGGGGCGGGGCGGGTCCGGCGGGTCCGGGTTCAGAGCCCGGACGTGCGCAGTGCTGCGACGAGGAAACCCGATCCGATCACGACGAAGAGGGCGCCGATCCCGACGAAGAGCCACCACAGGCGGCTGCTCTGGGCCGGGAGCGTCCAGCGGGTGGGCCGCGCGGGGTCGTAGCGCACCTCGACCCGGGTGCCGACGGCCGGGATCCTGTCCCGGGAGCGGGCCATGTCCGTCCGGGTCTCCATCGCACGGCCGTCGGCGGTGGTCCAGGCGATGACCGGGTAGTACACGGTCGTGCCGGAACTGCGGAAGGTGCGGGTGCCGCCCTCGCCCGGACCCTCCAGCTCCGTCGCCGCGTGGCGGACCACCACCCCCCGGGCCCGCGCCCCGTGCCGGACCAGGGTGCGTACCCGGCGCACCGTGCGGTACGCCGCCGCGCCGGCGACGGCCCCGGCCGGAATGAAGATCAGCGCAAGGAGCCAGAGGGTCTGGGACGTGCTCATGCGGGGGTCAGCTCCTGCGGGCCAGCGGCCGGTCCGCGAAGCTCACCCCGGCCAGGCCGTGGGCCAGCAGGTTGCGGATGTTGCCGTGGTCGGTGCCGTCCGGCGACGCCAGCACGCTGCGGTAGTGCTCGCCGAAGGCCAGCAGCGCCTCCTGGTCGTCCAGCCCCTCCAGCACGGCGAGCCCCAGGGTCTTGCAGGACCCCTCGTTCTCACCCGCGGCGTTCTCCATCTCCCCGTTGCGGAACGCCTGCGGCCGGTAGTCGTAGTGCGCGGCGACGAAGGCCAGCGTGTCGGCGAACTCGTGCCCGCCCGACGCGAGGCTCGCCCGGAACGAGTCCAGATCCGTCATGTCGGCTCCCTGGGTTGAACAGACGATCCGGTTGCCGTCCGTGACCGGAGGACCATACCCCCCTCCAGGCGGCCGGACGGAAACCGTCCACCCGTCGAACACGCCGCATCCGCGCAGCTCACCACGGTGTTCAGGGACGGCCACCGCCCACCGCCCCCGGGCGGGCCGGTCCACCGGCAGCTGCCGCCTCCGCCCGGTGTCCCGCGGAGTCGCCGGACGGCACCACCCCGCCGCCGCCCTCGTCCGAGCCCGCAGCCCCGCCGGCCGGTCCCCGCCACGGGCACCGTCGAAGCGACCCCGCCCCAAGTGGGCGCGACAGGACCGGATGACGGCCGGACCGCCCGGCGTAAACTGCCCGCAGGGGGCATGATCCGCGTGGTCAGCCGGGACGTCGATGGCGGGGGCCGATGACACACGCAGGGAATACCGGTCCGCCGGGCGGCAGCACCGCCGCGGGGACTGCCGCCCCGCCGCCCGCGGCCGCCTGGGACTCGGCGCTGTCGAGCCAGGAGTTCGCCGCGATCGGCGGCGCCGGATTCCAGCCGGTCGGACAGGTCCTCGGCACCGCCGTCTTCAACATGGGCTGCACGGGGGCCTGGGGCTGCCCCGGCAACTGGTCGGTCACCGACGACGGCACCGCGGCGCCGGCGTCGAGGTGGGCGCCCTCCCACGCGCAGTGGGTGCGGACGATGTACGCGGCACGCCGCACCGCACTGGCCCGCGCGGTGGCCGAATGCGACGCGCTCGGCGGCGACGGGATCGTCGGCGTCGAACTACGGGCCGAGGCGTTCCCCGCCGGGGGAGTGGAGTTCACCGCCCGGGGCACCGCGGTGAGGGCCCGCTCCCGCATCCGGCCGCGCACCCCCTTCACCTCCCACCTGGGCGGCCAGGACTTCGCCCGTCTCCTGCACACCGGGTGGGTTCCGGTCCGAATCGCCTTCGGAATCGCCTTCGCCGCCCGGCACGACGACTGGCGCTCCTCCTTCCGGATCCCTTACACCACCCGCACCCGCAACCAAGAGGTCGACTGCTACACGCAGTTGACCGGACACGTCCGTCGCGAGGCCCGCCGGCAACTGCTCCTCGACACCGAGAAGCACGGCGGGGACGGGGTGGTGGTGGACGACACCGCGCTCCGCGTGGAGGAGAGCGAGTGCCCCTCCTACGGATCGTCGCGCGACCTCACCGCGGAGGCCGTCTTCGTCGGCACCTCGATCGCCCGGTTCGGCCGCTCCGAACGGCCCGCCGGCACCAGACCACCACTGACCATCATGAGACTGGAGCGCGAGCGCTGAGATGACCGAACGAACGGGGCGGGACACGATCGGGGACACCGCAGGACCCACGGAGGGGGACGACACGGCGCAGGACGCCATGCGCCGCCTCGCGGGGCTCCGGCCGGGAGGGAAGGGCTCCCTCTTCACCTCGGACCTCACCGTGAACGAGTTCCTGCTGGTGCGCGAGGCCGGCTTCCGCCCGCTGGGCCTGGTCCTCGGATCCTCCGTCTACCACGTCGGCCTCCAGCTCGGCCGCTGGTCGAAGAACCAGGAACTGACCAAGCTGTCGCAGGCGATGTACCACGCACGCGAACTGGCCATGACCCGGATGGAGGCCGAGGCCGCCGCCCTGGGCGCGGACGGGATCGTCGGCGTGCGGCTGGACATCGAGTTCAAGGAGTTCGGGTCGGACATCGCCGAGTTCATCGCCGTCGGCACAGCGGTCGTGGCGGACGGCGCCGACCCCGGACCGGGCGGGACCTGGCTCAACAACAAGGGCCGGCCGTTCACCTCCGACCTGTCCGGCCAGGAATTCTGGACCCTGATCCGAGCCGGCTACGCACCCCTGGACCTGGTGATGGGGACGTGCGTCTACCACGTCGCACACCAGCGCTTCACCCAAGTACTGGGCAACGCGGGACGCAACGTCGAGATCGAACCGTTCACCCAGGCCCTCTACGACGCACGCGAACTGGCCATGAGCCGCATGCGGGCGGAGGGCGAGGCCCTGGAGGCCGAAGGCATCGTGGCCGTACAGCTGAAACAGCACACACACGGCTGGGGCGGCCACACCACCGAGTTCTTCGCCCTCGGGACCGCGGTGCGTCCCCTGCGCGACGACCACGTCATCGACCGGCCGGCCCTGGTGGTGAGCCTCGATGGCTGAGCAGGACGTGGAACTGCTGGCCGCCGCGCTGCGCCGGGACAGCGCCGACCTGGACGTGTACGCGCGGGTGCTGTCGGCGAACCTGGCGGACTCGCTGCCGGCCGGCGCCGTGCGGATCCGGCGTACGCGCTCCCTCGCGGACCGGCTGGCCGGACGGCAGGGACCGGTCGCGGAACTGGACATCGCGCTCGGCGAGCAGAGGCTGGCCCTGCGCACGGACCGCGGCACGGTGGTGGGGGAGATCCTGCACGAGGTCCGGGGCATCGTCCTCTCCCGGCGACCGGTGGAGCTGGACGAGTGGGTCGAGGCCCTGGCCCGTTCCCTGGCCGCCGCCGCGGCCTCGAACGCCCGCGCCCGCGAGGCCCTGGAGCGCTTCCTGGCCTGAGGCCGACGAGCACACGGGTGCGCCGGGCGGAGAAATCACAGCCGATGACGCTCACGTCTCGTCACGCCGTCCCCCAGGGCTTAGGGTGCCGGTACCCCGGCCGGGTCTCAGCGTGGAAACCGATGCCACTCCGCTGGAGGATGACTCTCCGTGTCGCACGTTTCACCACCTTCCGGCACCACCCCCGACGCCGAACCGGCCCCGCCCGCCCCCACCGCGTACGGCGAGGTCAAAGGATGGTTCTCGGCGTACGACCAGCTGCTCTTCGACTGGTTCCTGACACGCCAGAACAGTGATCGGGGGCAGCCGGGCGACCTGCTGGAACTCGGCGCCTTCATGGGGAAGAGCGCGATCTTCCTCGGCCGGTACCTCCGCCCCGGCGAGGAGTTCACCGTCTGCGACCTCTTCGACTCGCCCGCCACGGACGACTTCAACATCTCGGAGAACCGCAGCTCCTACCCCACCCTCACGCGACGCGGCTTCGAGACGAACTACCTGGCCTTCCACCAGACGCTGCCGACCCTGATCCAGGCCCCCACCTCGGTCGTCGCCGACCAGGTCAAGCCGGCCAGCTGCCGGTTCGTGCACATCGACGCCTCGCACCTCTACGAGCACGTCGTCACCGACATCGCCTCCTCGCGCCTGGTCGCCACCCCCGACGCCGTGGTGGTCTTCGACGACTACCGCTCCGAGCACTGCCCCGGCGTCGCGGCCGCCGTCTGGACCGCCGTCGTCACCGGCGACCTGCACCCCATCTGCGTCTCGGCCTCCAAGCTCTACGCCACCTGGGGCGACCCGGCCCCCCACCAGGCGGCACTGCGCGCATGGCTGGAGGAACGCACCGACCTCTGGCACGGCGTGGACGTGATCGACGGCCGCCCCCTGGTACGCATCGGCGACCACGGCGTGACCGCCCCGCAGCCCCCGCAGCCCCTCCACCCCGCCCCGCAGCCGGAACCGGCCCCCGCCCCGCCCGCACCCGCCCGCAGGCCCGGTGCCCGCTGGCGCAAGCTCGCCAAGGACCTGCTGCCGCCCGTCATCACCCGCGCGATCGTCACCCGCAACCGCAACCGCAACCGCAACCGCAACCGCCGCCGCAGCCCCTGACCGACACCACCCCGCGCCCGCGCTCCCTCAGGGCCCTGCCGTCAGGGCGAGGGCGGGGGAGGGGGCGTCCGGGTGAGGGTCCGGGCCGCGGCGAACTCCTCGTGCCAGGCCTGGTCGGCCAGCTCCAGGTAGCCGTACGCGTCCTCACCCACCGGGATCCGCAGCGCAGTGGGGTCCGCGGCCGCGACGATGTCCAGGACCCGCGCGGCGAAGTCCTCGGGCCGCCCGGTCTCGGGGTGGTCCGCGAGACCCCGCGCGCCCTCGAGCATCTCGCGGTTGGTCACGTCGTAGGCCGGGATCCGCCGGTGCGCCTGCGTCATGGACGTGCCGTAGCGCGTGGCGAACATGCCCGGCTCGACCACCGTGACGCGGATGCCGTGCGGCGCGCCCTCGACGGCCAGGGCCTGGCTCATGCCCTCCAGGGCGTGCTTGCCGGCGACGTAGGCGCCCAGACCCGGGAACGCCATCCGCCCGACCACGGAGGAGACGTTGACGATGTGGCCGCGGCCCTGGGCCCGCATCAGCGGCAGGACCAGGCGGGCGAGCCGCCACGGCCCCACCACCAGGGTCTCCAGCTGGTCGCGCAGCTCCGCGTCCGAAACCTCCTCCACCGCACCGAACAGCCCGACACCGGCGTTGTTGACGAGGACGTCGATGCCGCCCAGCCGGTCGGCGGCCAGACGCACGGCCTCCTCGCAGGAGGCGGCGTCGCGCAGTTCGAGCGGGACCGGCACGACACGGCCCGGCCAGGCGGCGGCGAGGTCCTCCAGGTCGGCGGTCTTGCGTGCGGTGACCGCCAGTTCGTCCCCCGCCCGCGCCACCGCCGTTGCCAGCGCGTGCCCGAGCCCCGAGGAGCACCCTGTGACCAGCCAGCGTCGTCCCATCGTTCCCCCGTGACCCTCGAGCGTTCCGCAACTGCGGTGATGACGGTCATGGTGCTGGCGCACGGCCACGCGGTCATCCCTCCCGCAGGGGGCGTGCGGAGGCGTGAGGGCGCACCCGCGGCGCGCCGCGCGCGGAGCCCGCCCCCGCAGGAGCCCGGCCCCTGCGGGGGCGGCCGGCTCAGACGGCTTCGGTCGCGAAGAGCTCCAGGTGGGAACAGTGCGGGCAGCGGTACGCCTCGATGCGCCGCCGGGGCCGGCCCAGCCGTCTGGCATTCCCGAACAGCCCGCGCTCCAGCGGCCCGGCGATCCAGCGCGCGTACCCCCGCGCCCCCTCGCCCGCGTCCTCGACGAAACCCGGCTCCAGGCCGACGCCCCCGCAATACGTACACCTCATCGAATCCACCGCACGAGTGTAGGAACCGAACCGCCCCCGGGCGGGCGTTTCACCGCCCCGTCGGCCCCCGCGGCCTCCGGCGCCGCTTCTGGTACGCCTCCCGGAGCGCGCCCGCCAGCCCCAGGAGCACCGCCGCCCCGACCGCCACCCCGGCCGCGGTGCGCAGGCCCCAGCCGTGGACGTCCCCGGCGGCCCGCGGGGAGACCTTGCCCAGCGGGTCGTGCACCACCGCCAGCGACCCGCCCTCCTCCGCGAGCCGCGAGGAGGTGTCCAGGTGCTCCGGGCCGCCCGCGGGGCAGTCCAGGCGGTGGTCGTAGGAGGTCCGGGTCGTGGAGGTCCAGTGGCCCTCGGCGTCCATGGAGGACTCCGTCTCGGTGTGCTCGGTGACCTCCAGCACGACGCAGCTGATCTCCACCCCCCGGTCCTCCAGCGCGCTGTGCCCCACGGACGCGAGTGCCAGGACGGCACCGAGACCGGCCGGCAGGGCGGACAGCGCGATCAGCGACGCCCCGCGCCGTGCGGCGCGGGCCGCGTGCCCGCCGAGCAGGACCAGCGGCAGCAGCAGCCCGCCGAGGAAGAACGCCCAGTCGCCCAGCGACCCGTACGCCGACTTCCACGCCACCGCGAACGCCAGGGCCGCGGCCAGCGGCGGCGCGGCCAGCGCCACCGCGGTCCGCCGGAGCCCCCGCCCCCAACCCCCGTGCCGGCCCGCCATGTCCGCCCGCCCCCGTGGCTCGTCCGTGTGCCCTCCAGGTAACCGCGACAGCACGGCGCACGTAAAGAGCACGGCGGACGCCGGAGACCCCCGTCAGCGCTGCCGGGAGCCGCACCGGATGTGTGAGACTCCCCCCCTGAATGATCACTCGGGGGGAGTCACGCGTTGAACGCGCTGTTGAAGAGGGTGTGGATCGCACTGGCCGCGGCCCTGCTGGTGAGCCTGGCCGCCACGGTCATGCCGGACCGCATCCAGATGACCGACGAGGGGCGCATCCACCTGGGCGCGCCCGCACGCACACCGTCCCCGTCCACGGCTGCGCCCGCACCGGAGTCCACGTCACCGCCCCTCACGCGGGACGCCGTGGACGAGGCGATCCGGACCGCGGTCGGCGCCGCGGGCCTGGACCCGGCGCAGGGCCGCCCGACCGTCGCGGCCGACGCCGACTCCCGGCGGACGGGCTGGAGTGCCGTCCGCGACAAGAACACCGCACCGTCGGAGATGGACGCGCTCTGCGCGGACCTGGAGCGCCAGGGCTGGACACTGAACCCGAACCCGAAGGGCGACCGTCCCGACGCCCGCAGCTACAAGCTCGGGGGCTGGTACCTGGTGGTGACCACGCGAGGCAGTACCCAGGCGCCGTCCACCGACTCCGCGCCGACCGACGCGCAGGTCTCCCTGACGCTGACCGGGATCCAGCTGAACCTCTCCGACATCCCCCTCCCCGAGGTCACCCTCCGCATCCGCTGACCCGCACCGGCCCGCCGCCCTGGAGCCCCGCGGCCCAGGGGGCGAGCCGCAGGGCTGCAGGACTCCTGCAGAGGTCCCGCCCGCCGCTGCCCGCCACCCGCCCGCGCCGGCCCCGTCAACAGGGGGCCGCGATGTCATCCTCCGGAACCGAAGGGCCGCCCGGCGGCCGGACGGCGCGCGGATCCCAGAGCAGGCGGGGCGCGCACGGGAGCGCGACCCCGCGCGAGCGCCGGTATTGCCGCTCCAGTGCGCCGGCGGCACCCCCGTCCGGTGCCACCATGCGTCCCGAACAGCGGGTCAGCGACGAGAGGTCTGCAACGTGATGCCTCAGGCGACCGGGAACCCCACCCGGCAGCTCTCCGACGGGCAGCGGAAGAACACCCCCCGCACCCCCGACACCACCACCGGCGCCCTCCCTGACGACGACCCCGCGGGCGACGACCCCGCGGGCGACGGCCCCGCGGGCGACGGCCCCGCGGGACGCCCCCCGGCCGCCACCGCCACCGCCACCACCCGCACCGACACCGAACTCCTCATCGCCGCCTCCGTGCTGCTCGCCGACGCCGCCCTCGCCGCCCGGCAGGCCGGAGCCGACCTCACCGCAGCCCTGACCGCGGGCCGCTTCGCCCAGCAGGCCCTGCGCCGCCCCGCCTGGGCCCTCGGTACGGTCCTGTCCTGCGCACGCGCCCTGACCAGCCCGACCGGTCTCGGCTTCGGCCCCAACGGCGGCGTCATCGGCGAACTCGCCCGTATCGCGGGCAACGTGACCCGCCTGCGCCCCGCAGCCGTCGCCATGGCCGTCGACGCCTTCGCCCTGCGCATCGAGGCCGCGACCGTCACCCACCCCAACCTGGACTCCGCCCACGCCCGCCGCTTCACCGGCGCCGTCATCGCCGGGGACCGGCTGGAGACCGTCCGCGCCCTGCACGCCCTCGTGGAACGGCTCGGCGTCACCCGCGCCCTCACCACCGTCAGCCCCGTGATCATGGAACTCCTCGCGCTGACCGGCCTGCTGGACGAGAACCCCGTCAACGACGACTTCTCCTGGGTGACGCTCGCGGGCGGCGTCCCCACCACCGACCCGTTCCTCGGACTGCCCAGCTCCCTGCTCGCCCACCTCAACCCCGGCCCCGGCCGCGCCGAACGCGCCGACGCCGACCCCATCCTCGCCAAGGTCCTCGGCACCTCCCGCAACGACATCGTCAGCTACATCAACGACATCGGCGCCCTCGGCAACCACGGCCTGGTCCTCCTGCGCCGCGTCGCCTGCGCGGACGGCACGACACGGCACGTGCTCCTCCTGCCCGGCACGAGCTTCGCCCTGCTCAGCAACAGCACCCCGCAGGACCTGGTCGGCGCCTTCGACGGCTGCCTGCGCACCGACACCACCTACACCCGGGCGGCGAAGAAGCTCCTGCGCCGGGCCGGCGTACCCGCGGGATCGGAGCTGATGCTGGTCGGCCACAGCCTCGGCGGCCTGACCGCGATGAACCTGGCCGCCGACGTGGACGTCGCCTCCGAGTACACGGTCACCCACGTGGTGACGCTCGGCTCCCCGATCGACGCCAAACGGCCCGCCGACCACACCACCCGCGTCATCAGCCTGGTCAACAAGCACGACGTCATCCCGATGCTGGACGGCCGCGGCCCGGCCTCGCCCCACGACCTGCCCGCCGGCTGGGTCGAACTGGCCTGGCTCGACGAGTCCTACGACTACCCGCTCTCCCACGCCCCCCAGGCCTACTCCGACAGCCTGCGCGGAGAGCTGGCCCACTACCGCGAACAGGTCAACGACCTCATCCGGCGCTACGACGGCGACATCACCGCCAACCAGCCGTACATGCTCCGCGACAGATGACCCCACCGGGCGCCGCCGCCCGCCCGGGCAACCCGCCGCGCGCCGCCCGCGGCCCCGCCACGGTCCCGCCGCGCGCCGCCCGCGCCCCGGCCGCACGCCCGAGTCCCCGCAGCACGCCCGAGTTCCCCGCCGTGACCCCGCCCGTGCCCATCGCCCCGCCCCTGCCCGTGCCTTCGCGCGACCCGAGGGAGAACGCCCCCGATGACCACCCCCGCCACCGCCCGGCCGCTGGAGAACGCGGTGTTCGGCGCGGCCATGCTCGCCCACCGCCTGCCCTGGGCGGACGCACCCGCCCGCGCCCTGGGTCTGGACTCCCTCACCCGTGAGGGCGCGGCCCGCAAGGTCCTCGCGCACCTGCGCCACAGCCGTTCCGGACGCCCCGTCAGGCTGCGCACCCCGTTCGGTTCGTTCCTCGTCCCCCTGGCTGCGGCCGACACCGCCGCACTCCTGGCCGAGGGCGCCGCGTCGGACGCGCTCGCCCCCGCGGTCCGGCTCGATGCGGCCGGCCGCCGGCACGGCCTGCACCCGCACGTCCCGCTGCCGCCCGACGCCGCCCCCTCCGCGGCGGTGGTCCGCGGGCCGCTGGCCGAGGAACTGGAGCAAGTGGCCGCCGCCGCACGCCGGGACGGCCACGTCCTGCCCTGGCAGGCGTGGCGGCCCGGTCTGCTGCGTGCTGCCCGCCGGGTGGTGGCGGGCGGGGCCGCGGCGGACGACACCCTGCTGACCGAGGTGCTCCTCAGGACAGCCCGGGCCGCGGGCGGGCACGCGTACGAGGGCCGGGCGGCGGCCCTGAACCGGCGGCTCACGCCCTACCTGGCCGACCCGGACCCCCGCTCCGTGGCCGCCGGCCTGGACCGCGGCCACGCCGCCGGGCCGCTGGTGCCCGCCGCCCGTACCCAGGGCGCACCGTCCGCGGGGCCCGACGGGACGGGGGAGGCACTGGCCCACACCCTGGCCGTGGTCTCCGAGGCGGCCGTCACCACCGCCCTGCAGGCCCTCGCCCTCACGGCTGCGGGCGTACCGGGGGCCGCGGGCGGCCCGGCCGGAGCCGTGGCGCTCGCCCTCGACCACTTCCCGCCCGTCGAAGCCGCCGTGCACCCGGTCCGCGCCCGTTTCGTGTGGGACGGACTCGCCGTCGACGCGGGCACCGAGATCCTGGCCGCCCCCGGCTGGCTCCGGGACCCCGCGGACACCGCGTCCTGCGCGGGCGCCGGCGCAAGCCGGGGCACCCTCGCCCACGACGGGCCCTCGCCGCTGTGCGGATCCGCCACCGGCTGCCCGGCCACCGCCTTCGCTGCCCTGGTGGCGGAGGAGATCGTCCGGTTCTTCACCGGGACCGCCCGGCCCGCCCTGCTGTCCCCGGCCCTCACCCCGGACCGCATGCCGTTCACCCTCGCCCCGCACACCGTCCGGGTCGCCCTCCCCGAAGGCGCCGCCGTCCCGACGGCCGTACGCGCCGGTACCCCGGCCGCGTCCGCGGCGCTGGCCCGGGCCGGCGCGGACCGCCTCGACCGGCACGCCCGCAGCCTCGCCGCCTGCGCCACGGAAACGGGCTGGAACGGCGACGAGACGGGCGAGCGGTTCCGGATGCAGTTGCTGGAGCACGCCGAGCGGTGCACCCGCGCCGCCTCCGACGTCCGTGCCGCCGCCCGCCGGCTCGGCGACTGAGGCGACGACCGTGACGGTTCGGCGGGTGCGGCCGGCGGCGGGCGCGGCGGCTGCCCGGTGGCGCGAGCGCCCCTAACGGACGAGCGCGTCGCGCCGTTCGCGTTCCCGGTCGACCATCTCCTGCACGGTGGCCTGGACTTCGGCGCACAGCCACCGGGCAGCCGCGGAGCGGGCGCCCGGGCCCCGGGGCCGTTCGGGCGGCACGACGGGTTCACCGATGGTGATCAGCCACTTCGCCGGCAGCGGGAAGGGAGAGGTCACCGGGAAATAGGGAAGGTCCAGGAGCTTCGCCAGCGCGGGCACCTCCCCGATCTTCGGTGAGGACTCCTCCGCCCCGATGACGCTGACCGGAACGATCGGCGCTCCGGTGTGCAGGGCCGCCACCGAGAAACCGGGGTTGAACGGCTGGAGGCGGTACCGCTCGCGGAACGGCTTCTCCAGTCCGGAGACCCCCTCGGGAAACACCGCGACCAGTTCACCGGAGCCCAGGCGCTGCATGGCCGTCCTCGGGTCGATGGGTACGGCGCCCTTGCGGGCGGCGTACGAGCCCAGCACGGGAAGGCGCAGGACGAACGGCGCGGCCAGCACGGACAACGAGCGCCGCAGCGACCGGTGCAGGGCCTTCTGCAGCACGAAGGCGTCCAGCCCCCACGCCCCGGAGTGGTTGGCGACGAGCACCGCCGGGCCCTCGGCGGGAACGTTCTCCAGCCCGAGCACGTCCAGCCCGAACCAGTCGTCCATCAGCCACTCGAGCAGCCGTTCCCAGGCGTCCTCGCCGACGTTGCCCAGCAGCCGGCGCAGGAAGCGGAGTTCGCCCCCGGCGGCCCCGATGACATCGGCCAAGCTCTCGGACACCAACGAGCCTCCTGTCTCCTGCGGTGCCCCGTCCCTCGACGCACGGGGCCCGCCTCCACCAACCCCAACGCGGACGGAGCCCGGATGATCACGGAGGTCCCCGGATCCCGGAAATCGCTTCTTGGTTCGGTGCCGTCGCCGCGCGGGGGAGCGGGGCTTACCGGCCGTTCTGGCGAGGGCGGCGGCTCACGGCGGGGCCGGGCCGGCGGTGAGCCGGCCGGGGCCCGGAGGGATGAGTGGCGCAGATTCTGCGCTCTTGCGGCGGGCAGCGGCGCACCGGAACGGAACCCCGCACGACCCCCGCCGGAGCTTCCGCGCCCGTATCCCCACGGGGCGCGTGACATTCCTCGGCACGGCCGGGCGCCGCCGCAGGACTTTGCGCGGGACTTTCGCGGCCGGGCCCCCTTGACCGAATTCCGCCCCAGGGGGCGGCTGGCCGATTCCGGCGCCGCAGTGTTGTCGGCGAATCGGCGTCAGGACATGATCACGTCTCACGCCGCCCGACCCGCCGTCGAGAACCGGGAAACGGGCGGAAACACCGTGGCCCATACGGCCGATTCGGCCCGGACGGGCAGGAGGACCGGGCGCCGACCGCCCGGAATTCCGGCATGTCAATTTTCACTGAAAAGGAACCCCAGGCTTCATGTACAAACGTTCCGGATTTCTCGCGCTCACCACGGTGGGCGTCGTGCTGTGCACCGCCGGTCTCGCACCGTCCGTCAGCCAGGCAGCCGCAAGCGCAGGCGCAGGCGCCGGTGCCGGGGAGGCGAAGGGCTCCTACGCCGACAGGAACGGCCTGACGGCGGACGACATCGGGCGCATCAACGCGCTGAACGAGAAGGCCCTGGATCTGGGCCGGACGGGCCGGGTCCCCGGTGGGGACCTGCCGAGCGCGACCGAGTCCCCCAGGGGCTCCGCCGCGGCCGGCGACAGGGTGACTCCGCCGGCCGAGCCGCTGGACCGCATGCCCGACCCGTACCGGGCCCGCGGGGACAGGGCCACCACCGGCATCAGCAATTACATACGCAAGTGGCAGCAGGCATACAGCCACCGCGACGGGCAGGCACGGCAGATGACCGAACAGCAGCGGGAGCAGCTGTCCTACGGATGCGTCGGTGTCACCTGGGTGAATTCAGGCCCCTACCCGACGAACAAACTGGCCTTCGCGTCCTTCGACGAGGAAAAGCACCGGAACGCGCTGGAGAACACCGGTCCCCGGCCGGGCGAGACGCGGGCCGAGTTCGAGGGGCGCATCGCCAAGCAGAGCTTCGACGAGACAAAGGGATTCGACCGGGCCCGTGATGTGGCGTCCGTCATGAACAAGGCCCTGGAAAACGCCCACGACGAGAGTGCCTACCTCGGCAACCTCAAGGCGGAACTCACCAGGAAGAACGACGCCCTCGCCGGCCAGGACAGCCGCTCCGCCTTCTACTCGGCGCTGAGGAACACCCCGTCCTTCAAGGACAGGAACGGGGGCGACCACGACCCCTCCAAGATGAAGGCGGTCGTCTACTCGAAGCACTTCTGGAGCGGGCAGGACCCCCGGAGCGCCTCCGACAAGAGGAAGTACGGCGACCCCGACGCCTTCCGCCCCGACCCCGCCACGGGCCTCGTCGACATGTCGCAGGACAGGAACACCTCACGCAGCCCCGCCAAGCCCGGCGAGAGCTACGTCAACTTCGACTACGGCTGGTTCGGGGACCAGAAGGAAACCGACCCCGACAACACCGTATGGACCCACGCCAACCACTACCACTCGCCGGACGGCGGCATGGGGCCCATGCAGGTGTACGAGAGCAAGTTCCGCAGCTGGTCCTCCGGTTACACCGACTTCGACCGCGGAACCTACGTCATCACCTTCATACCCAAGAGCTGGAACACCGCCCCCGCCAAGGTCAAGCAGGGCTGGCCGTAACACCCCGCCCCCGCGCGGACACGGCCACGGGAACGAAGCGGGAGGAGAGGGGCGCCGCCCGCCCCCGGCGCGCCCCTCCTTCGCGTCAGCCGTCGAGAACCTGCCGGGCCAGCAGTTCGGAACGGACGAGCTCCAGGAGGCGGCCCATCCAGTTGCGGCCCCGGCCCCCGTTCTCGCCCCAGAAGCCCGAGTCGGCGTCGTCGTAGAGGATGCTCGCGTCGCCCGTGGCGAGGAGGACCGCCGCGAGGCCGGGGTGCTGCTCGTACTTGGCGCGCAACAGGCCGGCCATGACCCCCGTCCGGACCTGCTCCCAGCCCTCCCGCCGCTGCGCCGCGGCCGCGACCGTACGGGCCTTCGCCCCGGACTCCGCCGCCATGACCGCGGTCCGCGCCTCCGGTCCGGCGACGGAGCGGGCCCAGTAGGCGTGCGCCACCGACGCGTACGTGACGTCGCCGAGGGTGACCGGGGCCGGGTAGTCGTTGCGCAGCCCCTGCTTGCCCGGGTCCTCGAGGGCGCGCTGCGGGTAGGAGTGGTAGACCTTGACGGCGGGGGCGAAGGGCTCGGCGGGTCCGTCGGCGGGCACCCGTGAGGCAGCCTTCGCGAGCCACTGCGCGCGCTCCTCGAAGTAGGCGACGGCTGCCTCGTACTCCTCCCGCGTGACCGTTTCCCCGGGCTCGTCCCCGCCCGGGACCTGGCCGCCGGGCCCTGCCACCAGCACCTTCAGGGGGCGGTCCTTGTGGTCCATGTCGCCGAGCGCATAGAGCCGTACGGTCTCGGGAACGGCCAGGTAGGCGGCTCGTGCGGCGGCCCGGTTGTCCTCCGTGCGGTCCGCCAGGAAGACGTCCACCGCGGCGAGGCAACGGGCGGTCGAATCGGGACGGCCGTTCAGCTCGTCGACGGTGTCGCGGACTTCGGCCAGCAGCAGGTCCGGCGACAGCCAGCTGTGCGGTTCACCGAACGTCCAGGAAGCCAGGTGGTGCGCGGAGGCGCGAGCGCCGTCGGGAAGGCTGGTGGCCACCCATCCGCGACGGAGCTTCTCCTCGAACTCCGCGAGGGTCACCAGCTCCCAGCAGTCGACGAGGCCGTCGGCGTAGATGAAGAGGTCGGTGAGGAAGTAGGAGCCGCCGTTGCATATGAACGCGTGCCGCCAGGTGCCGGGTACGCGGACGCCGTCCGCCATGCGATGGGTGATCCGGTTGCCGATCATGCCGCGATGATGCCGGACGCACCGGACGGCGGGCACCTCGATTGCGCGGCGCCGGCCGTGCGGGCGCCGTGTGATGATGTGCGTCCACTGCGGGGAGGCGACGGTGCTGAGACGGGGCGCACGGTGGGCCGCGGGCGTGACGGCCGCGGTCTGCGGGGTGCTGTTCCTGGGCCCGGGTACACCGACCGGCGGGGCCGCCCCCGCCGGGCCGCTGCCGCCGGGCGCCGCCGAGGAGGTCGTGGCGGACCGGGTCGCCACGTGGAACCTGTGCAATCCGTGCGGCGGGAGCGGGCAGAACTTCGGCCGGGCGACGGAGATCGCCACGTACGCGCCGCAGGTCATCGGCCTGCAGGAGGCGTGCGTACGGGACGTCGAGCAGATCCGCGCCCACCTGGATGAGGTCTACGGGCTGGTCTACCGGGTCGCGTACGGGACGGTCCTGCGCAACTGGAACCGCTGCGGGGGCCTGCCGTGGCGGCCGGGCGGCTACGGCCAGGCGATCCTGTCGGCGGCGCCGATGACGGACCGGGTGAGCACGGAGTACCCCGACGGCGGGTCCGAGGACCGCGGCTACCTGGCCGTCACCACCCGGGTGGGCGGCCGGCCCGTCCGGGTCTTCAACACCCACCTCGCCGAGCGCCGGCAGGAAGCGGTGCGGGCGGGCCAGGTGAAGGTGCTCGCGGCGGAAGTCGCCCGCCACGACCGCGTGATCGTCCTGGGTGACTTCAACGCCGTGCCGCCCGCGCCCGAACTCGCCCCCCTGTGGGCCGTGGCCCCGGACACGCACCCCGGCTGCCGCCCCGCGCCCCCCGGCGCCGACGGCAACGGCAACGGCAACGGCAACGGCAACGGCGACACGGAGAAGGACGTGGACGCGGACGTCTGTGAGGCGACCACCGACTGGAACAGGACGTTCGACTACGTGTTCCTGCGCGGCATCACCCCGCGCACGCACCACGTCCGCCCCAGCCCGCACTCGGACCACCACCTGCTCTACGAGGACCTGAACCGCGCTGAGGGCGTGCTCCGTTCCCTCTCCCTCTCCCTCTCCTCCTTGCGTTCCTAGGGCCCTTAGGTTGAAGCTAGGGATCCTAGGATCATGGGAGGGTGCATGGCGCGGGCAGGACTGACGGCACACCGGGTGACGATCGCGGGCGCCGAACTGGCGGACGAGGCCGGACTCGACCAGGTGACCATGTCGCAGGTGGCACGCAGGCTCGGTGTGAAGGACGCGAGCCTCTACACCCACGTCCGCGGCCTGGAGGACCTGCGCGGACGGATCGCCCTGCTGGCGGCGGACGAGAAGACCCTCCGCATCGCGGAGGCGACCTCCGGTCGCGCGGGCAAGGACGCCCTCGTCGCGTTCGCCGACGCCTGGCGGGAGTACGCCCACGCCCACCCGGGCCGCTACGCGGCGACACAGACCCCGATCCGGATCGACCCCGAACTGGCCGCCGAAGCGCCCGGGCCGCGGCGCGCCGTCGAGCTGACCTACGCGATGCTGCGCGGCTACGGACTCGCCGAACCCGACCTGACCGACGCGGTCCGGCTGCTGCGCAGCACGTTCCACGGATTCGTCGCCCTGGAAGCCGCGGGCGGCTTCACCGACGGGCGTGCCCCCCAGCAGTCCTGGGTCCGCGCCCTCGACGCCCTCCACACCCTCCTGGAGCACTGGCCCCCGTCCCGAGAAGGAGACCCCTCATGACCGCCCCGACCACCGGCAGCCTGCGCGTGACCGGTGCGACCCTGCACTACGAAGTACGCGGCCGGGGCCCGCTCCTGCTGCTGATCCCCGGAGGAACGGGCGGCGCGGCCGCCTTCGACGCCGTCGCCGACGACCTGGCCGCCGACCACACCGTCGCCACCTACGACCCGCGCGGCATGTCCCGCAGCACACTGGACGACCCCGACGCCCCGCAGCGAGTGGCCGAGCACGCCGACGACGCGCTGCGGATCCTCGACCTGCTGTCGCCCGACGAGCCCGCCACGGTGTTCGCCGCCAGCTCCGGCGCCATCGCCGCCGTGCACCTGCTCACCACCCGACCCGACCGGATCGCACGCCTCGTGGCGCACGAACCGCCGCTGGTGGAGGTCCTCCCCGACGCCCCCCGGCACCGTGCGCTCCTCTCGCGCGTGCAGGAGACGTTCCGCACCCAGGGGCTGATGCCGGCCATGGCCGTCTTCGCCGACGGCCTGAAGAAGGACGGCGACACCACCGCAACCGAGCCCGGAACCAGGCCCACGACCGGACCAGGCCCCCAGGCCGCGATCGAACTGCCGCCCCGGGCCGCGGCACGGGCCGAACGCACGATGGCCGACCTGCCCTACTTCGTCGCCCGCATCGTGCCCGCCTTCATGTCCTACGCCCCGGACCTGCCCCGTCTGCAGGAGCTGTCGGACCGCCTCGTCCTCGCCACCGGCCAGGACTCGCGCGGCGAACTGCCCTACCGCCCGGCCGCCTTCCTGGCGGAGCGCCTCGGCACCGAACTCCTGCACTTCCCCGGCGGCCACACCGGCCTCACCACGCACCCCGCCGCGTTCGGCGACCACCTCCGCAAGACCCTGCGGACCCGACCCCCGTCCTAGCGGACTGCCGGACTGCCGGACTGCCGGACTGCCGGACTGCCGGACTGCCGGACTGCAGGTCTGCAGGTCTGCAGGACTGCCGGACGCACGGAAAGCCGCCCACCGCCCCGAGCAGCGCGGGGCGGACGCGAGCGGACAACGGTGGACACTCCTCGTCCCCGTACGGCCTGGAAGGTGGACACCGGCCTGCCGGAATCTCGGATCACGCCCGGAACGACCCCGGCGCGCACATCCTCGCTCCGCACGACAGGAGATTCCCATGAAGCAGCTGCTGTTCCCCGACAACGCCCAGTTCTGGTACGAGACCCTGCGGTCGCTGAGCCACATCGCCTACGGCGGCGCGGACTTCGGCGAGGTGGTCTCCACCGGCGAGCGGATCACCGAAGGCGACTACGACAGCTGGTACGTCGAGTGGACGGCCACCGCGGACCGCGTGGCGGGCGAGGCGGAGAAGGCGCTGGCGGCCGGCCACCGGATCAGTGCCCGGGACGGGTTCCTGCGCGCGTCGAACTACTACCGGTCGGCGGAGTTCTTCCTGCACGGCCACCCCTGCGACCCCCGCCACGACCACGCCTACGACCGCTCCGTGGCCTGCTTCAAGGCGGCGGCGGCCCTGTACACCCCGGTCATCGAGCCGGTCGAGATCCCCTACGAGGACACCACCCTGCCCGGCTACTTCTACCGCGTCGACGACTCCGGGACCCCCCGCCCGACGCTCGTCATGCACAACGGCTTCGACGGCACCGCCGAGGAACTGCACTTCTTCGGGGCCATGGCCGCCGTCGAACGCGGCTACAACGTCCTGGCCTTCGACGGCCCCGGCATGCCCGGCCCGCGCCACCACCAGGGCCTGGTCTTCCGACCGGACTGGGAGAACGTCATCACCCCCGTCGTGGACTTCGCCGAGTCCCTCCCCGACGTCGACGGCAGCCGCATCGCCCTCATCGGACTCAGCATGGGCGGCGTCCTCGCCCCCCGGGCCGCCGCGTTCGAGCACCGACTGGCCGCCCTCATCGCCGTGGACGGCCTCTACGACCTCGGCGAGATCGCCGTACGCAACGTCCCCGGCACCCGCGAGGAGGCCGAACGGCTCCTGCGCGCCGCGTCCGCCCCGGAACTCGACGCCGCCTTCGCACAGGCCATGACCCACGACCCGATCGCACGCTGGGCGATCAACCACGGCATGTACGTCATGGGCGTGGACACCCCCCGTGCCTTCAACGCCTCCTACCTCGACTACACCCTCGCCGACGGCATCGCCGAGCGGATCCAGTGCCCCACCCTCGTGTGCGACGCCGAGGAGGACATCTTCTTCAAGGGCCAGCCCGAGCAGCTCTACGACCACCTGACCTGCCCCAAGACCTTCATGGCGTTCACCGCGGAGGAAGGCGCCGGCGCGCACTGCCACCCCGGCGCGATGCGGCTGTCCATCGCCCGCATCTACGACTGGCTCGACGACACCCTCGCCGCCGCGGCCTGACCGCGCCGCGGGAACGCGGGGCGGGCGCCCGGCCCACCCCCGGACGAGGAGCCGCCCACCCCAGAAATGATCATGACCGGTGGTAACGGCATACCGTGGCGGCGACCACGCGCGCCCGGCGCGCACGCACGACAGGGCAGTTCCACTGCCCAGGGGGAGCGCGGCCCGCACGGGTCCGCCCCGTAAGGAACGCATGTACCAGCACCTCAAACAGAAGATCGTCACCCTGCTCACGGTCCTGTGCCTGACCGTGGGCGCCGGCTCGGCCGCCGCCGCCGAACCGCCCGAGCGCGAACCCACCTTGGTGGAGATCATCGCCAGGGTCGAGCAGTACTCCAAGTGCCGGCAGCTGCCGCTCCTGCAACGACCCACCTGCCGCAAGGAGTTCGCCCTCAAGTCCGCCAAGCTCGGACTCGCGGTCGGCCTCTACCTCTACGTCTTCCACTCGGCGATGAAGGACGACGGCGCCGCCTTCGCCGAGGTGAACAAAGAACTGGGGGTACTCGGCGGCCAGCTGAAGCCCCTGCTCCACCAGGCCGACCAGGAAGCGGACCCCGAGCGGCGCCGGGCGATCTTCAAACAGTTCGTCACCACCTACCGGGCCGCCCAGCCGCACATCGACACCCTCCGCACCAACCTGGTCAAGGCCTCCCGCCTCCTCGGCGCCAAGAACGAGTCGGCCGAGCTGCTCACCTTCCTGACCGTGGTGCTGGGGGACTACTTCCCCGAGTCCAAGCCGATCGAGCCGACACCGGACGTCCCGACATGGGACATCTGGGCCGACCTCAAGGACATGGGCAAGGCCCTCGACCAGATCAACGCCGGCTTCGACCAGATGAACTCGGCACTCGACGACATGAACGCGACCATGGTCGAGGTCAACGACAGCATCGACGGCATCAACAAGGGCCTGGCCCAGGCAAACCGCGGCATGGACAAGCTCAACGAGGGCGTCCGTGACATGAACGACGCCCTGGGCAAGACCAACACCGCGGTCAAGGGCATGAACAAGGCCGCGGAGCGCATCCGGCAGGTGCCCGAGTTCACCTTCGACTTCTCGCACGTCGCGGAGAACGCGGGCGCGAACCAGGTCTCGAAGGAGGAACTCGCCGCCCTGGACCGCCGGATGGGCCTGGTGCTCGACCTGCTGCCCGGCATCGGCGACGGCAAGGGCGTCATCGACGCCCTCAAGGGCAAGGACATCGCCACCGGTGAGCGCCTGAGCCCCGCCGACCGGGCCATGGGCGCGGTCGTCGTCCTGCGCTGGCTCAGGGTCGGCGGCAAGCTCGACCCGGACGACATCCGCAAGGCCCAGCGGCGCAGCAAGTGCGACAGCTTCCCGGCCGGCACGCACGTCCTGATGGCCGACGGCTCGACCCGTCCCATCGAGGAGATCCGGACGGGCGACACGGTCCTCGCCACCGACCCCGCCTCGGGCGACACCGGGCCGCGCCGCGTCGACGACACGATCCGCACGCCCGACGACCGCGAGTTCACCGGCCTCACCCTGGACGCGTCCGTCGGCGGCGGCTCCCTCACCGCCACCGACCACCACCCGTTCTGGACGCAGAACCGCGCGCAGTGGACGATCGCCGCGGACCTGAACGCCGGGGACACCCTGCGCACCCCGGACGGCACCACGGCGCAGATCCAGAAGGTCACGCACTGGAAGGAGACCCAGCCGGCCTTCAACCTGACCGTCAACGACCTGCACACCTACTACGTCCTGGCGGGTGCCACACCCGTACTCGTCCACAACGCCTCGTGCGACTTCATCCCCGGTGAGATCCCCGACGCCAAGGACATCGACCGCGGCTCGCTCGTGAAGCTGAAGGAGAAGCAGCTCGAGAAGGCCCTCAAGACCCTGGGCGAAGACCCCCACGGCTTCAAGGCCGACTGGGTGGGCAAGAACATGGTCTCGCGCTTCGACGCGATGCGCGACGGCGACAGCCGCATCATCCTCGTGAGCAAGGACGGCAGGATCTTGGTCCCGACGAACTACAGGTACCGCCCGTGAGCGCCTTCCACGTGTACCTGCGGGTGGTCAGCGATACCCTGCGGCCGGAGGAGATCTCCGCGCGGCTGGGAGCACGGCCCGACGAGGCGACGCCGATCGGCAGCCGCCGCCACTCCCAGTCGCCACCGCGGTCCCACACCACCTGGATCCGCGAGGCGGGGCGGGACCGCCCGGAGGACCTGGAGCCGGTGATCCTGGCCTGGGGAGCGGAGTTCGCGGCGGCCCTGGGCCGCCTGGCCGCCTCGGACGGGGCGATGGTCTGCCTGCAGATCGTCCAGAGCGTCGACGACCCCGAGGACCCGCAGCAGCGGGGCATCGCACTGACCGCGCCCCTCCTCGCCTGGCTCGCCACGGCCCGCGCGGCCCTGGACATCGACCAGTACCTGCCCACCCGGGACTGACACCCCGGCCCCGCCCCCGTCCGAAGCGTGCCGCCCCGGACGGGGGCGGTGACCGGGAGGTCCCGCCGCCGGGGTGCCCGGCCCGTCGCACGCCACGGCGGGCACGCCGCAGGGCCGTGTCCTGGCCGCACACCCGGACCGGGACTGGGCACAATGGGCCGTCCGCCACCGTCCCGCACCCCGTGCCGGTGGAAGCAGCCACCCGGCCGGTCACCCAGGGACGGATCCGATGACAGACGTACGCGCAGACCGGACCAGGCTGTTCGGCTTCCTGGGGGACCCCGCCACCCAGCCGCAGTTCTGGGACCGTGTCTCCGACGACGTGGACTGGACGGTCCAGGGCACCCACCCCCTCGCCGGGCGCTACCGCGGCAAGGAAGTCTTCCTCGACGCGACGTTCCGACGCCTGGCGGGCGTCCTCAAGGGCGGCGCCCGCCTCGAGGTGGAGCACGTCCACGTCGACGGGGACGTCGCCGTGGCCGAGCTGTACTCGACGTCGACCACCAACGAGGGCGCCCCGTTCGCCAACCGTTACTGCTGGGTGTGCCGCTTCGACGGCGACACCATCGTGGAAGTACGCGCCTACCTGGACTCGGCCATGGTGGCCTACACCGTCTCGCGGAACGAGGCCGCCCGGTAGGCCCGGCCGGTACCCGCCCGCACCGCCGGGACCGGGGCCCGGCCGCCGCGGCGCGACCGCTCGGCGGGGCGGGCCCGTGCGGGCCGGCACACTCCCTCCGCCCCGGTCCGAGCGTCGCCCCGTCCGGACCCGGCGCTGCGTCTACTGTTCCCCCATGCCGGTCGACCGCAGCCCCACCGCCCGGCGACTGCGGTTCGCCGCCGCGGCCCTCGCCGTCGGCCTGGCCGCCGGAGCGGCAGGAGCCGTACTCCTACTGCTCCTGCACGCCGTGCAGCACCTCGCGTACGGGTACGACCAGGGGACCTTCCTCGCCGGCGTCGAGGCCGCCTCACCCCAGCGCCGGCTGGTGTGCGTGACCCTCGCCGGTGTCGTGGCCGGCCTGGGCTGGTGGCTGCTGCACCGCTACGGGCGCCCCCTGGTCGACGTCGCGCAGGCACTGCGCATGCAACACCCCCGTATGCCGGCCCTCACCACCTCCGCCCACGCCGCGCTCCAGGTGGTCACGATCGCGCTCGGCTCACCCCTGGGCCGGGAAGTGGCCCCGCGCCAGCTCGCCGCCGGCCTCGCGACCGGCATCGTCCGCAGGACCGGCCTCGGCCCCGCCCACTGCCGCACCCTCGTGGCCTGCGCGGCCGGCGCCGGCCTCGCCGCGGTCTACGACGTCCCCCTCGGCGGCATGCTGTTCACCCTGGAAGTGCTCCTGGGCACCTGGGCCCTGCGCTCCGTCGTCCCGGCCGTGCTGACGGCCGCGGTGGCCACCCTCGTCGCCCGCCTGGTCGTCCCGGACGAACCGGTCTACCGGCTTCCGGCCCTGCCCGCCGACGCCTCCCTCCTGCTGTGGTCCTTCCTCGCCGGCCCGCTGGTGGGGGTCTGCGCCTACGGCTTCGCCCGGCTCACGGCGGCCGCGAGCGCCCGCGCCCCGCGCGGCAACGCCCTGCTGTGGACCGCCCCCGCCGCGTTCTGCTGCCTCGGTCTGCTGGCCGTCCCCTTCCCGCAACTGCTGGGCAACGGCAAGGGACCCGCCGAGATCGCCTTCTCCACCCAGCCCACCCTCGCGCTGGCGGCCGTACTCCTGCTCCTGCGCACCGCCGTCGTCGCCCTGTGCCTGCGGGCCGGCGCCTACGGAGGGCTTCTGACCCCCTCGTTCGCCAACGGCGCCCTGCTCGGCATCGTCGCCGGCCGGCTGTGGGAACTCATGTGGCCGGGCACCCTCCTGGCGGCGTACGCGGTCGTGGCCGCGGGCGCGTTCCTGGCGGTGTCCCAGCGGATGCCCGTCACAGCGCTCGTACTCGCCCTGGAATTCACCGGCTCCCAGCTGGACATGGTCGTTCCCCTCCTGCTCGCCGTCGCCGGTGCGACCGCGACCGGCGCACTGCTGCGCGGCACGACCGCGCAAGGCCCCCCGGCCGGGCGCCTGCCCCGAACCTAGAAGCCCCGCCCCCCCCGCCCGCTCCTCCCGGCCGCAGCCGCGCCCGGCCCGCACGGCGGCGTGCCGGACGGGGGCGGCTTCAGCGGCACCCTGGAGATCACCCCCGACCACCACCACAACGACCCCTTCCTCGCCATGATGGTGGAGCGCCTCGTCCTGGAGTACGAGCAGAAGGGCCCCGCCGGCACCCTCTACACCCAGTCACCGGTGCAGGCGGTCGCCGCGCACATCATCAAGACCGCGGCCTCCCGGGGAGCCGGCCACGCGGGTCTTCCGGGCCTCCACCGGGCAGTCCCCGCACCAGTACGTCCTCGGCCGGCGCCTCGAACAGGCTCACCCGCACCGTGCGCCGCCACCTCGGCCTGACCCCCAGCGCCCTGCGCACGGACCGCACCCGGACCGCACCCGGCCGCGCCCCCCGGTGACGAGGGCCTCCTCTTCGAAACCCGACCCGCCCCCGCGGGGGCGGCCACGGCGGGCCGGCTCAGGTCCCGGTGATGGAGAAGAGCCGGTCCGCTCCGGTCAGGGAGAGCAGGCGCAGGATCTGTGGCCGGGGTGCGTGCAGGCGGATCCGCCGGCCGTGTCCCTGCGCGAGGTGATGGGCCTGGACGATGGCGTTGAGACCGGAGGAGTCGCAGAACGACAGGTCGGTCAGGTCCAGGACCAGCTCGCCGGGACAACCGTCGTCCGTCGCCGCGTCGAGGAGTGCCCGTATGAGCATCGGGGCCCGGTCGATGTCCAGCTCGCCGCCGATCCTGACCACCAGGTGACCAGCATCGTTCTCCATCTCAGGGCCCTGTTCGGCCTGTTCGTCTGCCACCGCACCAGCGTAGGACCCCCCGCCCCCGCCCTTCCCGACTCCCACCCCTTTCGGCGAACCCCTGACCCTGCCTCCCCGGGCAGGTCTTCAGCCCGGCCCGCCTCCGTGGTGGCGGCCGCCGGGGCGTACAAGCCCCCGTTGACGGCATCCGCCTGAGTCTTCGCCTCCGCGCCGGCAGCGCGGGCGGCGCAGCGCCCGGACGGGACTGGTGCCCACCTGGGTCCGCGACAGCGCCGGGAGGTGCGGCGGCTGACGGGGCGGCAGGATCACGACTCCGCATCTGATTTGAAACCGGAGTGGAAGAGTCCGTTTTGTGTGGCCGGCAGCCGGTAGCGTACGCGCGTTCGATCATGTACACGTCCCCAAGGAATCCTCCATGGCCACGCCCCCCGCGCCGCAGACCCCCGAGCAGCCCGCCGCCCCCGGCACGTTCGACGCCCCCGTCGCACCGTCCGAGCCCGCGAAGAAGAAGGGCGTCGTGGGGAAGAAGATCCTCGGCGTCGTCGTGGCGATCGCGGTCGTGCTCTTCTGGCGCCTGGGTCTTCCCTACCTGACGGGCGACGCCCCGGTGCACGCGCAGGCCGGCGACTGCGTCGTCGTCACCGGACCGGAGAACGCCCCCGACGTCGAGAGCAAGGGCTGCACCGAGAAGGTGGACAACCTCTTCAAGGTCGTCAAGGTCGTCGACAACACCTTCGACCTCGACAAGTGCCAGGGCGTGGCCCAGGTCGCCCTCGCGCAGCAGCTCGAAACGGACAAGTTCGTCCTCTGCATGGAGCCCGTCAAGAACTGACGCCCCACCTGACACCGCAGGGGCCGGACCCGCCGGGTCCGGCCCCTGCGGCGTCCCCGCCCGCCGACCGGTCAGGCGCTGGGGAGGAGGTCCGCGACGAGGGCGGCGAACTCCTCGGGGCCGAGGATGCGGACGCCCAGTTCCTCGGCCTTGGCACGCTTGGAGCCGGCCTTCTCGCCCGCCACCAGGAGGGTGGTGCGCTTGGACACCGACGAGGAGGCCTTGCCGCCCGCCCGCTCGATCAGCTCGTTCATCTCGTTGCGGGACAACGCCGCGAGAGGGCCGGACATGGCACCGGTGACCACCACGGCCTGCCCGGCCAGCGGGCCGCCCGCCGGGGCCCCGCCGCCGTCCACCGCGCCGTCCGCCGCGCCGTCCGCCGCCTCGGCGGCTGCCGGCTTCAGCGGCTCGGTGACCTGCGTGCCGACCTGCCGCTCCTGGAGCTTGTCCAGGAGCGGCGCCAGTTCGAGGAGTTCGGCCGCGATGACGCGGGCCTTCTCCGTGCCGATGCCGTCGACCCCGGCCAGCGTGTCCGCGTCGGCGGCCCGGATCGCGGCCATCGACCCGAAGTGCGCGGCGATCCGGCGCGACATCGTACGCCCGGTACCGCGCACGCCGAGGGCGCAGAACACGCGGCTCAGCGCCGCCCCGCGCGCGGTCTCGATCGCGGCCAGCAAGTTGGCCGCACTGGTCTCGCCCATCCGCTCCAGCCCCAGGAGCTGTTCGCGGTCCAGGGTGAACAGGTCGGCGATGTCCTTGACCAGTCCGGCTTCCACCAGCTGGACCGCGCGGGTGCCGCCGAGGCCCTCGATGTCGAGCTGGTCCCGGCCGGCCGCGTAGATCACCGAGGCGACGGCCTGGCAGCCGCGGCCGCGCACGCACCGCCACCGCTGTTCGGAGGTGTCGATCGCGTCGCCGCACCGCGGGCACGCCTCGGGGAAGACGATCGGGCTCTCGGCGCCGGTGCGCCGGTCGGCCAGCGGGGCCTCGACCCGGGGGATCACGTCACCGGCCCGGTACACGAACACCTGGTCGCCGATCATCAGCCCGCGACGGGTGATGTCGGCCGGATTGTGCAGCGTGGCGTAGGTGACCGTCACCCCGTCGATGACCACGGGCTCCAGCACGGCGCGCGGGGCGATGATCCCGGTCCGGCCGACGTTCCACTCCACCGCCAGCAGGCGCGTCACCTTGTGCTCGGCCGCCAGCTTCCGGGCCACCGCCCACCGCGGGGCGCGCGAGCCGCTGCCGGCCCGCCGCTGGTCCTCGGCCGCGTCGGCCTTGACGACGACACCGTCGATCCCGAACGGCAGTTCCGCGCGCAGCCCCGCGATCACGTCGATACGTTCCTGCACCTGCTCCAGCGTCTCGCACCGCACCGGGGCGGCGGCGGTGCTGGCGGCCGTGTTCGCACCCAGCACGGCCAGGGTCTCCAGCAGGGCGAGGTGACCGAGGTCGTCCAGGCCGATCGCGCCGTAGGCGAAGAAGGTCAACTCGATCCGGTACGGGCGGTCCTTGGCCCGCAGCGTGCCGGCCGCGCCGCTGCGCGGGTGCGCGAAGGGCGTGGCCTCGTGGGCGAGCCGGATCCGGTTGGCCTCCTCGAACTGAGCGGTCGTCAGCAGCACCTCGCCGCGCAGCTCGACGTCGACCGGCTCGGTGAGGACCTGGGGCAGACCGACCACGGCGTCGGCGGCATGGGTGATGTCCTCGCCGGCCAGGCCGTCGCCGCGGGTGAGGACCTGAACCAGCCGGCCACACCGGTACCGGACGGCCACCGCGAGCCCGTCGAGCTTGGGCTCGACACACCAACCGGCCACCGGGCGCCCCAGACGTCGCTCCAGCCCCGCGGCCCACTCGGCGAGCTCGCCGGCGTCGAAGACGTTGTCCAGGGAGAGCATCGGCACCGAATGCGGCACGTCACCCTGCACGGCCCCGCCCGCCACCTTCCCCGTCGGCGACTCGGCCAGCGCCTCGTCCGGGTGGGCGTCCTCATAGGCCGCGATGGCGCGCAGCAGGCCGTCGTACTCGTCGTCCCCGAGCGGGGTGGTCCCGTCGCCGTAATAGGCGGCCGACGCCGCAAGAGCGGTGGTCACGGCCTCCACGTAGGCGGCAGGGGAAAGCAGGGCACTGTTGTCGGTCATGAAGGTCATCATCCTGTCCGGCACTGACAACCGGGGGAGCCCCGGCGGTGGCGAGGACGACAGCGACGCGGACACCCCTTAGGCCCTGTCGTCAAAGTTGCACCTGGCCCGCGGCGCCCGGCAGTGCACCTCGCCGCGTTGTCGGGGCGCCCCAGTACGGCCAGTACTCGGGCGCCCCTCCGCCTTGCGATGCACGGCACCGGACACCGCGGGCCTGACCGGCGCCACTTTGACGACAGGACCTAGTGTTCTGAGTCCGGAATTCTGTTCAGATAGCTGGCGAGGCGTTCAAGGATCTCGTCCGCAGTCTTGGTCCAGACGTAAGGCTTCGGGTCGCTGTTCCACGTGGCGATCCAGTCGCGGATGTCCTTCTCGAGGGCCTGGACGGACTTGTGGACGCCTCGCCGTATCTGCTTGTTGGTGAGCTCGGCGAACCACCGCTCCACCAGGTTCAGCCAGGACGATCCGGTGGGTGTGAAGTGCAGGTGGAAGCGGGGGTGTGCCAGCAGCCACTTCTTGATGTCCGGGGTCTTGTGGGTGGCGTAGTTGTCCAGCACGAGATGGACCTCCAGGCCAGCCGGGACTTCCTTGTCGAGCTTGACCAGGAACTTCTTGAACTCCTCGGCTCGGTGGCGGCGGTGCAGGGATCCGATGACCTTGCCGGTGGCGACCTCGAGTGCGGCGAAGAGGGTGGTGGTGCCGTGCCGGACGTAGTCGGCCGTCCGCCGCTCGGGCACCGCCGGCATCATGGGCAGCACCGGCTGTGACCGGTCCAGGGCCTGGATCTGCGACTTCTCGTCGACGCAGAACACCAGGGCCCGCTCCGGCGGATCCAGGTACAGGCCGACGACATCGTGGACCTTGTCGACGAAGTACGGATCCGTGGACAGCTTGAACGTCTCGGACAGGTGCGGCTGCAGGCCGAACGCCCGCCAGATGCGCGACACCGTCGACTGCGACAGACCGGTCTCCCTGGCCATCGACCGCGTGGACCAGTGCGTCGCACCCTTCGGCGTCGACTCCAGCGTCTTGGTGACGAGAGCGGCGACCTGCTCGTCCGTCACCGTCCTGGGCCCGCCCGAACGCGGCATGTCTCCAAGGCCCGCGATCCGGTACTCCACGAAACGGGCCCGCCAGCGGCCTACCGCCTGAGGCGTGGAACCCACCCGGGCCGCAACATCCTTGTTCGTCGCGCCTTCGGCGCAGGCCAGGATGATTCGGCA
This sequence comes from Streptomyces sp. WAC03905, assembly GCF_057371075.1. Classification (NCBI taxonomy): domain Bacteria; kingdom Bacillati; phylum Actinomycetota; class Actinomycetes; order Kitasatosporales; family Streptomycetaceae; genus Streptomyces; species Streptomyces sp. WAC03905. Next base: position 39,400 of record NZ_JBXYDZ010000001.1, on the reverse strand, counting down.
ACGCAAGGCCCACGCCTGAGGCGTCGAACGGCGCCGCACCCAGCCCTCGAGCGCGGCCCGCTCCTCATCGGTCAGTACCAACTCGGCCTTCGGCCGCCCCATCGCCATACCGAAAGCCTACATCTAAACAGAATTCAAGACTCAGAACACTAGCGCGGGGTGGTGTCGTCGGCCCTGAACGGGGCGCCGTGGCCGGGCACGATCAGGTCCGCCGCCGACAGCACCCGCAGCCGTGAGGCGCGCAGCACCTCCCGGTCGGGGGCCACCGGGTCGTCCGCCGGGCCGTCCGCGTGCCACCACAGGTCCCCGGCGAAGGCGACGACGCCCGCGTCCGTGCCCGCCAGCAGCGTGATGTCCTCGGGGCTGTGGCCCGGGGTGCGGATCAGCCGCAGCGACGGGGTCAGGTCATGGCCCTCGGCGTCCCGGTTCACCCACTGGTCGCCGCGGTACTCCACCTGGTGGTCGTGCACCCGGGCCCGCCCGAACAGACCCACGTTCATGGTGTTGTCCGGATGGTGGTGGCTGAGCACCACATCGGTGATGTCGTCGGGCCCGAGCCCCAGTTCGGCGAGCGGACCCAGGATGCGGTCCGGGCCCGCCACCATGCCCGGGTCGAAGACCACGTGCAGGCCGGCGTCGGACACGTAGGAGACGGTGGCGGCGACTCCAGGGCCGGTGGAGCCGACATAACCGGTGGTCAGGACCGAGTACACGGCGCTGCGGCCGAGCGGTGCGTCTGTCATGCCCCCACTCTCGCCGCCACGGACGTCGTGCACGAGTGGCACGGCTGCCACTGATCGCAGGATTGGTGCCACACTGCGGGGGTGCCCCCCTTCGTGTCCGTCGCCGCCTACGCCCCGCCCGGAGTCGGCATGCTCGCGGTCGGCATCGTCACCGAGGTCTTCGGCCCGCACGGCGCCGAACTGCCCGGCTTCGACGTCACCCTGTGCACCGACCGGCCCGGGCCGGTCCCCACCGACCTCGGCATACCGCTCACCGTCCCGGACGGCCTGGACCGGCTCGCCTCGGCCGACCTCGTGATCGCCCTGCCGTGGGCCGGCTTCCGCACGCCCCCCGCTCCCGCCGTCCTCGATGCCCTGTCGGCCGCGCACGAGCGCGGCGCACTGGTCGCCGCCCACTGCGTCGGCGCCTTCGCGCTCGCCGCCGCCGGACTCCTCGACGGCCGGCGGGCCACCACCCACTGGCGGTTCGCCGAACTGCTCGCCCGCCGCCACCCCGAGGTCCGCGTCGAACCGGACGCCCTCTACATCGACGAAGGACCCGTCCTCACGGGCGCCGGAGCCGCCGCCGGCTTCGACCTCTGCCTGCACCTGCTGCGCCGCGAGTACGGAGCGGCCGTGGCCAACACGGTCGCCCGGGACGTGGTGCTGCCCTCCCACCGCGACGGCGGGCAGGCGCAGTACCTGGCCGCCCCCGTCCCCGAGGACTGCGGCGACGACCGTCTCGCGGACGTACTCGCCTGGGCCCGCGCCAACCTGCACGAGCCGCTCCCCGTCGCGGAACTGGCCCGGCGCGCCATGATGAGCAAACGCTCCTTCGCCCGCCGCTTCACCGCCGCCACCGGCACCACCCCCCACGCCTGGCTGCGGACCCTGCGCCTGAGCAGCGCCGAGGAGCTCCTGGAGACCACCGACCTGCCCGTCGAGGAGATCGCCCGCCGCGTCGGATACACCGGCGCGGCCGTCCTGCGGGAACAGTTCGTGCGCCGCCGGGGAGTTCCGCCCCGCTCCTACCGCCGCTCCTTCACCAGCACGCCGTGACGAACGGCGCCGCCCGGCCGGACCACCGGCGGCCGGAGGGGCCCGGCGAGGCGGCGGCTACGCTGAGGGGGCCGCCAGCACGTGAACGAAGGACGCACATGGCCCGCCCCTACCACCCCGGACCCAAACAGTTCGTCTTCGACGCCGGTGACGGCGACGACCAGCAGGTCTGCGTGGGCGACGCCCAGGAAGCGTACGTGGCCTTCTCCGTGTTCTTCCGCGACCGCAACCCCGGCACCTGCACCATCACCGACGGACCGGCCGGGCAGAGCCTGGTCCTCATGCCCGCACAAGGCGTGATCCGCCGGACCCGCGCCACCGACCCGCCCCGGTCGCAATACCTCCGGGTCGACAGGCCCAACCGCTACCTCCCCGGCGCGATGCTGTTCTTCGAGAACGGATACGCCGGACTCGACCGCTTCGGCCAGTGGTTCTCCGACCCCTGCGACCTCGACGCCGCACCGCAGACGCGCGGCGCCGCCCGCGCCGCCACGTTCACGACGGAAGCGGCCGCGATCGAGGAAGTCGGCCGGATCTGGGCGGATTCCGGCATCGTCGACCCGAGCGACCAGTACTACGTCTTCTTCGACTCGCACGGCGCCGACGACGACCGGGCCGAACGAGCCGAACTGCTCGCGCTGCTCGAATTCCTCCGCCTCGAACGGGTCGACGCCCCGGCCGACGCCGCCGACGGCGAAGTCTGGGTGCGCACCGACCCCCGCCTCGACGCCGAATGCGCCCGCTGGTCGTGAAGGACATCGTCTTCACGCGCACGAGCGGCTGGATCCCGAACGTCATCCGCGAGGACGGCGCGCTGCGGCTGACGCTCGGCGCCGGGGCCGACGCCAACCACGACCCCCGCACCTTCACCTTCCCGATCGGCGAAGCCCACCTCGCGGTGATCCGGCAGGACCTCGCCCGGCACCTGCTGCTGTGGAGCGCGGTCCTTCCGCTGTGCGACGACGCCGGAACCCGTGGCCGCCTCGACGAGGACGCGGCCGTGGCCCTTCTGGACCCGATCCTCCTCGCCCCGCCCGCGGACGTCGACGCCCTCTTCCGCCGTATCCGATGGGACAGGAGCCGGCTCGTCGCCCACGGCGCCGACACCGCTCTCCTGGACCGCGGTCAGGTCTGCGCGGCGCTGCACGCCGCGACGCAGACGCCGGACGGGGAACGAGCCCAGCAGGACCGCGCGGAGCGCCGACGCGCCGAGCGCGCAGTGGTCCTCGGCCCGACCGACACCGCGATCCTGAAGTACACCGGCCAGTACCTGCACGGCGCGACGATCCCCCGGCGGACGCCCGGTGCCGTCGACCCCGCACTGCTGCCCGAGGTCATGCGGGTGATCGCCACCGCGCAGCAGGCGTGCGCCGCAATGCGGATCGGCCGCGATCCGCGACGGGGCAGACACGCCACCGACAAGCACGACTGGGACCGGATGAAGGCGACGGTCGAAACGGCCGTCCGCCGCGCCCACCCAGGGCTCGCCGACGACGCGGTCCACACCGTGGGCTTCCTGATGTGCTCGGAGGCCGCGGCCCGCTCCAGGAACACCCCCCTGGACGACGACGAGGAATGGAGCGGCAGCGGCAGCGGCAGCGGCAGCGGGGACGGGATCGGGGACGGGAGGAAGACGGCCCTGTCGTTCACCGACGACAAGGGCGCCGAGAAGAAGTGGCTCCGGGACGGCCCCCGCACCGCCACCGCCGAGTTCTGGGAGTTCGTCGCCGACCGCTCCGCCCCGAACAACGAAGTCTTCACCATCGAGGACGAGGAGAAGGGCGAAGGCATCCAGCTCCACTTCTACGCGGACTCCATCGCCCGGATCACGACGCTGCGCCCGGGCGGAGCCCGATCGGAGCCGGAATACCGGGTCGAGTACAGACTGGTCGACGGGATCGGCGGCTACCGCAGCCTGGTGAGCGCCTTCGCCCGCGGCGGCTGCGCCGCACTCGAACAGCACGGTCCCTGGATGTCGGACGTCACCGAACTCGAACGCGCCCGCCGACGCCGCCGCCCCCGCTGACCCCCGCGGCTCAGGTCCAGGCGAGCGTGCGCCACGGGCTCGCCGGGTCCGTGGTCAGGACACGATGGGTCGCCAGCACCGTCTCGTACCACTCGCCGAACTCCTCCTCGTCGAAGTGGAGACAGCGGCCCAGCACGTAGGCGGCCGAGAAGTCCTCCCACGAGCGGTAGTTGACCTGGACCAGACGGCCGGCCCGGACCACGGCCGCCTCCGCCTCCTGCAGCGAGCACAGGCGGGCGGCGATTCCCCAGCGGGCCATGCCGGAGGCCCGGCCGTAGTCCCAGGCCTCGACGCTCCGGACGAAGCCGCCCTCGGGCAGCAGACCGTCGGCGCGGAACCTCGCCTCGTAGCGGTCGATGCGGCCGATCAGCCGTTGCAGACCGGTGAGTTGCCCCTCCAGCTCCGCCTCGGTGACGGCCCGGCCCGGGGTCACGCCGTCCGCGGTCAGGGAGGGCTCGGCGGCGGCCTCGGCGCGCCGGCGCACCACGCCGCTCGCGGCCTGGCGCCAGTGCTCGACGTCGACGGGGCCCGCGAAGTCCAGGGCCATGGAGCGGCGCAGTTGCAGCGCGAACTCCCATACGCCGCTGACCATTCCGGCGCGCAGCAGCTGCTCCAGCGTGCCCTGCCAGTCCTCCCGGCCGGTGACGCCCCACCAGCGCTCCAGCATGCGCTTCTCGCCGAGGTAGCCGCAGCCGTGGTACGCCATGGAGTTCCATTGACATCCTCTCCCCCCTGTAGGGGGGGAGATTCCCGCCTACCGCGCCGTTGAAGGCTGCGGTGTCGGGTGGGTTCCTGCTTCGCTGCGCGGTGCCGGGACGAGTCCTGGTCTTACCTGCGCTCCACAGGCTGATACCGCCAGTCCGGCGGCCTTGGCGACGTTGACCGCCGCGTTGATGTCCCGGTCCAGGACCGCCCCGCACGCCTGGCACGTCCACACACGGACGCTCAGCGGCTTGGGGCCGTCCTTGACGCCGCACCGCGAGCACACCTGAGACGTGGGCTCGAAGCGGCCGATCCGGTGGAAGGTCCGTCCGTACCGGGCGGCCTTGTACTCCAGCATGCTCACGAACGCCGACCATCCGGCGTCGTGGACGGACTTGGCCAGGCGCGTACGCGCGAGTCCCTTTACCGCCAGGTCCTCCACAGCGACCGCTTGGTTCTCGCGGATCAGCTTGGTGGAGAGCTGGTGGTGGAACTCGCGGCGCGCGTCCGCGACACGGGCGTGTGCCCGTGCGACGCGGACCCTGGCCTTGTCGCTGTTCTTGCTGCCCTTCTCCTTGCGGGGGAAGGTGCGCTGTGCCTTCTTCAGGCGCTTCTCGACCCGGCGCAGGAAGCGCGGGCTGTCGACCTTCGTCCCGTCGGAGAGGACGGCGAAGTGTCCGAGGCCGAGATCGATGCCCACCTCGGGCGCAACCTCGGGCAGGACTTCCTCCGGGCCGGTCTCCACGATGAAGCTCGCGAAGTACCTGCCCGCACTGTCCTTGACCACCGTCACCGTGGACGGGGTGGAGGGCAGGCTGCGGGACCACTTCACCTTGACGTCGCCGATCCTCGGCAGGCGCAGCTTCCCGCCGGTCGTGATCGACCAGCGGGCGTTCGCCGTGAACCGGACCGACTGCCGGGTGCCCCTCTTCGACTTGTACCGGGGCGCGCCCATGCGCGGGCGCTTGCCCTTGAGGCCGTCGAAGAAGTTCCGGTACGCCGTGTCCAGGTCCCGCAGAGACTGCTGGAGGACGACCGCCGACACCTCGCCGAGCCACGCCCGTTCCGGGGTGTTCTTCGCGTCGGTGATCAGAGCCTTCGACAGGTCGCCGGTCTTCGGGAACGGCATACCTTCGCTGCGGGCGGTCTCCCGAGCGCGGAGCGCGTCGTTGTAGACCACCCGCGCGCACCCGAACGCCCTCGCTCACGTGCTGCGCTGACCGGCGCTCGGATACAGGCGGAAGCTGTACCGAAGCTGCATGCGGATCATGATGCACAGTTGGTTTATGGGTAGCGATGAGAACGTTCGTACAGGCCGTCACTGTGACTTCCGCATGCACGTCCACTTGGTTTTCGTGACGAAGTACCGGCACAAGGTCTTCGCCGACCGGCACCTGACGCGGTGCGAGGAGATCATGCGCGCCGTGTGCGAGGACTTCGAGGCCGAGCTGGTCGAGTTCAACGGCGAGAACAACCACGTCCACCTGCTCGTGAACTTCCCGCCTAAGGTCGCCGTGTCCAGGCTGGTGAACTCCCTCAAAGGCGTGTCCTCCCGCAGGCTCCGCCAGGAGTTCCCCGACCTCGTCCGCCACTACTGGCGGGCACAGCGCCTGTGGTCCGGCTCGTACTTCGCCGGGTCCGTCGGCGGCGCGCCGCTCAGCATCGTGAAGCAGTACATCGAGCAGCAGAACCGGCCGCTCTGACCTGGGGCTGAGGTGAACAGTGCGGATCCGTGCCCACGGCTGAGGTCAGAGCAGCTCTCAGATTCGCTTCACCACCGGGCTGAAGCCCGGTGCACTGCGAATAGATCCGGTAGCGCCCGTTGTGCACGTTGATGTGCGCGCCGACCGCGAGACCGAAGGCGACGGGCCCGGTGCGGGGGCCGCCCACCTCGAGGGTGTGGACGACGTCCTGGGCCAGACCCGCCCGTTCGACCGGGGCGCAGTGGCGCTGCCACAGGGCGCGGCCCTCCGGCCCGGCCGGCAGGACGCCCTCGCAGGGACTGCCGGGATTGACGACGAGGTAGGGCGGGTCGTCCTGGTTCCAGACCTCCGCGAACCAGCTCAGGTCGTAGCAGTTGTAGACCGGGTCGGCGACGGGCGGGGGCAGCATGCCGCCGGTGTAGACGGCCAGGCACGGGGTCCGCGTCTGCGGGTTCCAGTACGGGTGGAAGCGAGTGCTGCCCGCGTTCGCGTCGACGTGGGCCCGCGACTGCATCATGAACAGGTCGGCCCGGGCGACCAGGTCGTAGTACGCGGGCCAGTCGCCGCGCACCTTCGCCTCGTACAGCCCCCGCTCGACCGCGCTCGGCGCCCGCCAACTCCCCGCCGGTGCCACCGGACCGGGCAGGGCTCCCCCCTCGTGACCTGCTGTCAAGCTCATGGGCCAACCCCTAAGGGCTGCTCCGGAACGGCCCGCGTACCGGGCGCGCCGTACGCTCCCGGCGTCAGCCGTCGAAGCGGTGGCGGGAGGCCTCGATGTGGCCCAGGTGGCGGTGGGTCCAGTCGCACAGTCCGTCGATCGTCACCCGCAACGCCCGGCCCGGGCCGGTGAGGGTGTACTCGACCCGCGGCGGCACCACGGGGTGCACGGTCCGCTCGACCAGGCCGTTGCGTTCGAGCATCCGCAGGTTCTGGGTGAGCATCTTGTGGCTGATGCCCTCGACCTCGTCCCGCAGCTCACCGAAGCGCAGGATGCGCTCTCCCAGGGCCTCGATGATCAGCAGGGCCCACTTGTTGGCGACGTCCGAGAAGATCTCCCGGGCCAGGGAGTCGGCGCGCCTGACGTCCGCGTCGTCGGCCGAGCCGCTGAACTGCTTGGTTCCCACGAGGTTCCCCAGTCACTGAAAAGTGCGTTCTTCCATGTCAGTGACCACTCTCTTACGGTTCCTGAGTAACCACAAGAGAGCACGCGCGGTGCGGAGTGCCCTCATGCAAAGGAGGCGGCAGCATGCCCATCACCCTGGTGAACCCCAGTGGTCTCCCGGAGACCGACGCCTACCGGCAGGTGTCGGTCGCGACCGGCTCGAAGCTGGTCTTCATCGCGGGCCAGGTCGCCTGGACCGCGGACGGTGTCACGGTCGGCGAGGGCGACCTCGCCGCCCAGGTCGAGCAGTGCTACCTCAACGTCGACACCGCCCTGGCCGAGGTCGGTGCCTCGTTCGACGACGTGGCGAAGCTGACCGTCTACGTCGCCGGCTGGACCCCCGACCAGATGCCGCAGCTCATGGAAGGGATCACCCGCGCGGCCACGAAACTGGGCGTCACCCCGACACCCCCGGCCAGCCTGCTGGGCGTCGCGGCGCTGGACGTCCCCGAGCACCTGGTCGAGGTCGAAGCCGTCGCGGTCATCGACCACTGAACAACGCCCCGCGGGCGCCGAACGGACCGCCGGCGCAACGGCCTTGACCGCGTCGGGCCGGGTTTCGGCCGGGCGTCCAGGAGACGAAGGCCCGGGCCCGGCCCGTGGCGCCCCGTCCCGCCCGGCCTCGTCCCGCCCGGCCCGTCCCGCCCGGCCCGGCCCCGTCCCGCCCGGCCCCGTCTCGCCCGGCCTCGTCCCGCCCCGCCCGGCCCGGCCCCGTCCCGCCCGGCGCGGTCTCCGGCGGGGCGCCTAAGATCACGGCATGGCGCTGCTCATGAGTGACGTGGACCGGTTCGAGGCCGCCAGGCCCCGGCTGGAGGCCATCGCGTACCGGCTGCTCGGGTCGGCGGGCGATGCGGAGGACGCGGTGCAGGAGACGTTCCTGCGCTGGCAGGCGGCGGACGTCGGGCGGATCGAGGTGCCCGAGGCCTGGCTGACGAAGGTACTGACCAACTACTGCCTCAACCAGCTGACCTCGGCCCGCGCCCGACGTGAGACGTACGTGGGGCGCTGGCTCCCCGAGCCGCTCCTCGAAGGCGATCCGATGCTCGGGCCGGCCGACACCGCCGCGCAGCGCGAGTCCGTCTCGTACGCCGTCCTCGTCCTGCTGGAGCGCCTGACGCCCAACGAGCGTGCCGTGTACGTCCTGCGGGAGGCCTTCGACTACCCGCACCGGGAGATCGCCGAGATCCTCGACGTCACCGAGGCCGCCAGCCAGCAGATCCACCACCGGGCCAAGAAGCACGTCGCGGACGGCCGGGTGCGCACCGAGATCGACGCGGCCGCGGCACGGCGGATCGTCGAGGAGTTCCTCGCCGCCGCGACCAGCGGCCGTACCGAACCCCTCGTCCAGCTGCTCACCCAGGACGCCGTCGCGGTCGGCGACGGCGGCGGCAAGGTCCCGGCCCGCGCGAAGGCGTTCGAGGGCGCCCTCGCGGTGGCCACGTTCCTGCGCGGCCTGTTCAAGCCGGGCAAGGCCAAGCGGGCCATCGTCGGCGGCACGCCCGAGATCTACGCCACGACCGCCAACGGCGGGCCCGCCATTGCGGCGGTCGTCGACGGCCGGCTCGTCGGGATCACCTGCCTGGACGTCACCGCGGACGGCATCGTGGCGGTCACCAGCCAGGTCAACCCCGACAAGCTCGTGCGCGCCACCGAGCGGTGGGCGGCCGCGGATCACGGGGAGGGCCCGCTCCACACCCTGTGACGCAGGTCACCATCGGATCCTGTCAGGAAACGCGGGGCTGCCCGGTTCAAGGTGCGAAACCACGCCGGACCACGGCGGACCCGCCCAGACAGGAGCACGGACATGGAGCACCGCATCGTCGTCCTCGGAGCCGGATACACCGGTGCCGTCGCCGCCGGCCGTCTCGCCAAGCGGCTGCACCGCGAGGACGTCAGCATCACCCTCGTCACCCCCGAGCCCGACTTCGTCGAGCGCGTCCGGCTGCACCAGCTCGCCGCCGGAGCGGACCTCCGGCCCCGGCCGTTCGACCGGATGTTCGCCGGTACGGGGGTGACGGTGAAGCTCGCCAGGGTGACCGCCGTGGACGTGGACCGCAAGACGGTCTCGGTCACCCCCGCCGACGCGGTGGCCGCAACGGCCCCCGCGGCCGCCGCCGAGCCGGAGGAACTGGCGTACGACACCCTGGTCTACGCCCTCGGCAGCGGCTGGAACGACGGGGGCGTCCCGGGCACCGCCGAGCACGCCCACGAGGTCTCCAGCCGTCCGGGCGCCCTCCGGCTGCGCGAGCGCCTCGCCGCTCTGGAACCCGGCCGGCCCGTGGTCGTGGTCGGCGGCGGCCTGACGGGACTGGAGGCCGCGACGGAGATCGCCGAGGCCCGCCCGGACCTCGACGTCTCCCTGGCCGCGGGCGGCGGCCTCGGCGACTGGCTGTCGCAGAAGGGCCGCGCCCACCTGCGCAGGACGGTGGACGGCCTCGGCGTCACCGTCCACGAGCACGCCGTGGTCGACGCCGTGCGGGCCGACCGCGTCACGACCGCCGACGGCCGGACCCTCCCCGCCGACGTCACCGTCTGGACCACGGGATTCGCCGTCCACCCCATCGCCCGGGCCACCACGCTGCAGGTCACCGACGGCGGCCGGATCGAGGTCGACGCGACGATGCGCTCGCTCTCCCACCCGGACGTGTACGCCGTGGGCGACGCGGCGACGGCGGCGGGCCCCGGCGGCAAGCCGCTGCGCATGTCGTGCGCCTCGGGCGTCCCCATGGCCTGGCAGGCCGCCGACGCGATCGCCGCCCGGCTCGCCGGCACCAAGGTCCCGCACGTCCCCATCCGCTACTTCCAGCAGTGCATCTCCCTGGGCCGCAAGGAGGGCCTGATCCAGTTCGTCACCGCCGACGACCGGGCGGTCGACAAGGTCCTGACCGGCCGCACGGCCGCCCTCTACAAGGAGCTGATCTGCAAGGGCGCGGCATGGGGCGTGGCCCACCCCACCGCCGGCATGCCCGGCCGCCGCCGCCGGCTGGCACAGCACCCGACCGAAGCCACCACCCCCGCCCGAGCCGCAGCCTGACCACCGACGCCCCCAGGGCCCCTGCGAGCCCGCCGGACGGGCTCCGCCACCAGCCCCACCTGGCAGGATTCCCATCGAGGACGTGTCTCAGGAGTGGCTCAGGGGGGGGGCGGAAGTGAACGGACGGGAATCGGTGGGGGGCGGGCCGGCCGCTGACCGGCTGTCGAAGAGATGGGAGCCGGTCACCGTGCCCGCGCCGGAACCCCACTGGCGGCCCGCCCCCCAGTACCAGGAGAACCCGAACCCCGCGGTGCAGTACGGGATATGGGACGCGATGGCCCTCTCCCACCGGCCGATCGGTGTGCTGCCCCCGCCCATGAAGGCCTACGCCGACAGACTGGTGCTGCGGGTGGAGCAGAGCTGGGAGGACCTGGGGGCGGTGGACGTCGCCATGTTCCGGCTGGGCCGCCGCTTCTTCGTCCTGAGCCAGTTCACCGAAGTGGAGGACACGGGCGTCACCGTGTGGCTCGACCGCCGTCACACCGACGACGAAGCCTCCCTCGCGGCGCTCGTCGACATCCTGGGCATCCCGGCCGGCTGCGTCCGCGACACCACCTGGTCCCCACACCCGGTGGTCCAGCGAGAACTTCCCCCACCACCCCCGTCCGACGACGCCCCGGAGCCGTCCCGCCGCACACGCTTCTTCCACAAGCGCCGCCGCTAGAGCCGCGGGCGCGGGCGCGTCCTCTGGAGCACGAGGACTGCCGACGTCTCCCTGGGTGCTCGCAGGCGCCCGTGCGATCTCCTCGCCCCGCCAGCAGCCCGGTCCGGCCCTCCGGGCGGGCTGCCAGCGGGCAGCAGGTACATCAGTCGGTGCCGTAGTGGCCGAGGAAGTCGACAATCAGGTCGACGTCTTCCCAGCCCTGGTTCCAGAAGGCGACCATGCCGCCCTGGGCCGGGGGAGCCTGGACGAGGTTCGCGATCGTCTTGCCGGCGGTCCAGTTCAGGTTCGACGCGACCGGACGCACCGGCGGGGTGGCGGTGCCGTTCTCGTACTGCTCGCGGCTGTTGGGATCCGGAGCCACGGACAGGAAGCCGCTGCCGGTGGTGTTGGTCACCGTCGCGTTCAGCACGTACGCCTCGACACCGGGGCGACCCAGCACGGGCAGATAGTCACGCTCGCCGAGGGGGCTACCGGTGCTTCGGGTGTCGAGATAGCGGGCGGGGGTGGGGTGATTGGGTACGTAGGCCGCATTGCTGTCGGGCGTGTAGTAGCCGTTGACGTCGATGACGACGTCGGTGGGCTTCCAGGAGCCGTTGCGGACGATGATCCGGCCGTCGGGCCCCACGGGGACGATGACCGAGTTGGCGACGGTCTGGCCCGTGGTGAAGTTCAGGTTGGACGCGGTCGGAGTGGCCTGTCCACTGGGGTGGACGGTCAGGTGTCCGGCCTCGCGCGGGTTCGTGACCGTCACGTTGAGGGAGACGGCGGTGGCACCCTTGGGTACCCCGCCCAGCCCGGTGATCTGTACTCCGAGGGCGGTCTGGCCCGCGACCTGTCCCTTGGGGGCACCCTTGCCCTCGCGGGTGTCGACGAAGCGGGTCGGGGACAGCGCCTTGTAGCCGCTCGATGCAGCGGGGGTGAAGTAGCCGGTCACGTCGGCGATGAGGTCGACGGAACCCCAGCCGACGTTGTCGAGGTTGACACGTCCGTCTCTGCCGACGGGCATGATCACCAGGTTGGGGATGGTCTCACCGGCGGCGTAGTTGACGCTGGAGGTGTCGGGTCGCGTGCGGCCGGAGCCGGAGGCGATGATGTGGCCGCTGTCGGTGGTGTTGGTGACGGTGAGGTTCAGGACCACGGCGGTGACGTTGTCGGGAATGGTCCCCTGCCCGGTGACCTTGACGCTGGTGTACCAGTTCGCGGGGACCTTGCCCTTCGCGACACCGGTGCCGTCGCGGGTGTCCAGGAGCCGAAGGGGTGCGTGCGGGGTGAAGTCCGAGCCCTTCGTCCGCACGGAGACCTTGTTGCTGACCTGCGTGTTGCTCGCGGGGTCGGTGGCGGTGACGGTGATCGTGTATTCGCCGACCTCGGCGTAGGAGTGCTGGCTCTCCAACGGCCTTTCGGTTGTGGTCGTGACGGTGTCGGTGATGCCGTCGCCCCAGGAGATGGTCACGTCGAAGGGACCCTCCACCCCCTTGAAGGTGGAGTACAGGAACATCCCGTGGGCACTGGTGCCCCAGCTGTCCAGCCTGATCGACAGGGGTGAGCTGTCCGCTGCGGACGCCACCCCGCCCTTGGCGGTGGGCACCGCCTTGCGGATGGTGCGGTTCTCGGAGCTGCTGAAGACTTCGGCTCCGGAGGCTTCGGCTGCGATCGGATCCGTGTCAGGAGCGGCCGCCTTGTGGGGATCGGGCGCCGTCGGCTGGGCCTGGGCCACGCCGGGTATGAGTCCAACGCCGGCTGCGAGAGCAGTTGCGGCTATGACGAGTCGGCGCTTGCGCACGGGGCTCCTTTGTCGCTGATGGCTGGTTGGACAGGCTGCCGGATTCTTCCGGCAGCCTGCTGCTGGGCAGTCCCACAAGGTCAGGGCTGCTGGTTTCTGGTGTGAGCCTAAGTTCTTGGCTCGCGGCGGAGGGTGGGGCCCGCCACCCCGTGCAGGGATGGCGGGCCCGTGTTCTGTTCTGTGGGATCTGCGGTTACGGGTTGGGAAGTTCCGGCAGCGGGACTGGCAGCGGCAGCGGAGCCGTGCCCAGGCTGGGGATGGTCCAGGTCTGGGCGGGGGAGCCGTTACAGTCGAAGAGCCAGAGCTGTCGGCCGGGCGTCGTGTCGTTGTTGCCCAGGTCGATGCAGCGCCCGGAAACGGGGTTGTAGATTGCGCCGTTCGCACGGGGGAGGAACTGCTGGCTCTTGGCGCTCGCGTCACACGTACGCAGTTCGATCAGCGTCGTGTTCACGGTGCCGGCTGCCGCGGCGTTAAGGCACCTTCCGTGGGTCTGGATCGTGCCGTCGTTGCGGATCTGGAACTGCTGGGCGTTCGTGCCGTTGCAGACAGCGATCTGGATCTTGTTGCCGTCGACGTCGCGGTCGTAGTCGTTGTCGACGCAGTTGGTCGCAGCGCCGGCCAGGTGGATGGGACTGGAGGCGTTGGTGGCGGTAATGGGGGCCGCGTACGAGTAGACCGCGAGGTTGCTTATACCGCCGACCAAGCCGTCGGCTGCCAGGTGAGCGGGCTGACCGTCCTTCTTGTACCGGCCCATGACCAGCGACCCGGTGGGGGCTTGGCTGGTCGTGGCGGTGTGGTGACCGGTGCTGGCGAGAGTGCCGTTGACGTAGAGGCGCATCAAGCCGGTCGCCGCATCGTAGACGGCGGAGATACGGGCCCACTGCTTGGGGACGAAGCGGGCCGTGCTGTTGACGGCCAGGTCGGTCCAGTCGTACATCAGGCCATCGGTGTCGCCGCGGGCGATGGCGAAGCGCCACGCCTGGCCATTGGGGTCGGCGTACAGACGGAAGGCACTGCTGCGGCTACCGTCCTGGCTGACGATGTCGCCGCCCTTGTCCGAATCGACCTTGGCCCAGGTGGTGATGGTGAAGCTGCCCCGCGTGTCGACAGCCTTGGTAGTACTGGTGATGGTCGAGGCCTTGCCCTGGAACGCCGCATAGGTGGTCTCGCGACCCGCGATGGGTTCCTTGTTGAAGGTGATGCCTGCCGGGGTGGCGGGGTTGCTGCCAGCGGGTGCCGTGGCTGCGTCGAAGCCGACCTCGTCGCGGACCTTGGTGTCGGCCAGACCGGCGGAAGTAAGACCCCACTGGGCGGAGGGCCGGTTCAGGTCGGCCAGCATAACCGGCGAGGTGTCGACTCCGGTGACCGCGGGGTTCGGGTTCCCGCTGCTCGGGCGAGTCCCGATGCCGTTGAAGGAAACAAGGTGCTGGTTGGTGCTGACAGCCCACAGGTCGGGGATGCCGTCATCGCTGATGTTGCCGTTGGAGCCGATGCTGGGGTAGGCCTTCGGATCGATGGTGCCCGCGATCAGGCCGGCCGCCGGGTCGGTGAACCCGGTCAGGTCGGTGGCGCTCTTGATGGTGAAGGCGTGCAGGGTGCCGCCGTCGGTCTTGGAGCGGGCCCACAGGGTCGGGAAGGCTGTGCCCTGCGCACGGCCCGGTGCGACCAGGTCGTAGCCGTCCCACTTGGTGTCGTTTCCGGACAGCAGGATCGCCTGCGGTGCCAGCTTGCCGCCGCTTCCGGCCGTTGCCAGCCACAGGCGTCCGTTCTCGACGAACAGCAGAGACGTCTGGGGAAGTGATCCGCCGGGCTCGCCGGCGATTCCGCCGAACGCCGCGATCTGCGTCACCTTGGCCCAGTCGGTTCCGTAGCCGTTGGTGGCGCAGGGAATGACCGTCGTCTTGTCGGACTTCAGGCAGGTGGTGGGTTTGGCGATGGTGGTGGCTGCCTGCCCGTCGAACCAGCCGCCGTTGCCGTCATTGTCGTAGACGTACAGGTAGGGGCTGCCGCTCTGGTGGGCGAAGAGGTCATCGACGGACTTGTAGCCCAGGCTGCCGCGGTGACTGATCTGGATTCCGTTCCAGTTCCCGCTGTTGCCCGGCGCGGTGACCATCTTTGCGCGGGGCGCGCCGTAGGGGTCCTCGCCGCCACCGATCTTGCGGAGGTCGCCTGCCGTGTCGGGCAGCAGGATGTCGGGCTTGTGGTCTCCACTGATGTCACCGAAGACGGATGTCCCGGCGTCCGGGTTGGAGGGCGCGTAGTAGCTGTAGACGAACGGCTGGGACATGTTGCCCGCGTTGTCCTGCGTCTGGAGATAGACGAAGTTCGTCCCCCAGCGCACCGGCTTGATGCTGATGTCGGCCTTGCCGCCTGCCAGCTTGACGATGCCCGCCGCGGTATCGGTGCACTTCCAGCCGGTGGCGGCCGCCTTGACCGGGTCGGTGGTCCACCGGGCGCAGGCGAGGCCGGACGTCCGGCCGCCGCCTGCCGGGGCGGGGTCGGTGCCGGTGAGCGTAAAGGTGCCCGGTTCTCCGGCGCGCTTGGGGTGTGCGCCGATGGTCCCGGAGGCGGGGAAGTCGGTGGAGGTGATGGTCGCGGTCGGCGGGGTGCGGTCGACGCGGAAGAAGCACATCTCGGTGTTGGCGCTGGTGAGGGTGCCGTCTGTGGTGCGGGCCTGCCAGCCGTACTGGTGCCCGTCGGTCAGCGACCCGATGTCGACGGTGACGGCGCCATAGCTGCTTTGCCATCCGGTCTCGGCGTACTTGGTCTCACCACCCTTGTCGTCGTCCCAGTACTGGAACGCCGTCCAGAGCTGCTGGCCGGTGGCCGAGTAGGTGGAGGTCGTCAGGGTGATGTTGTTGTTGGCTCCGACCCAGCCCGGGTTGTCCCAGGGGTTGGTGGTGCCGGGGGTGCGGCAGTCGGCGTAGGCGGCGGTGTCGGCGAAGCCGGGGGTGGGCGCCGTGCGGGGCCACCAGACCGTGGGCTGGATGTCGTACTCGACGACGATGTGCGGGGTGTTGGTGAACCGCTGACGGTAGTACTTGTTGTACTCGTCGTCGGGCGCGAGGCCGAGGGTGATGGTGGGCCACTTGTTCGCGACCGCGGTCTTCACCAGGTCCTTGACGCCGAACTGGATGTCACCGGAGCCGGACATGCTCACGGTGCCGATCTTGCCGCAGCCGCCCATGCGCGAGTTCTTGTCGCAGGGCTGGCGGTTCCAGCTGGTCGGGTTGCTGATGTAGCCGGTGGAGTACAGGCCCATCGGGGTGACCGTGCTGGGGCTGGAGGAGGACACGACGTCGGCGTAGAACGTCGCGTTGATGACCTCGGCGCCGTGGAGGCGGGAATCCACGCCGATCTGGAAGTAGGCGCGCGAGCGGCCCTCCCGGTCGCACGGCGGGTTGCCCACGATGTAGCCGCAGTAGCCGGCGGCCGGCTTGTCCTGCCCGTACTGGGTGCCGTTGTACTCGTTGGTGTCGGGGAACGCCTCCTGGACCTGGGCCCAGGCCTGGTTGGCGTTGTCGAGCGTGGGGTTCCAGCCCGGGTCTATGTACCACGGGCCGGTGCCCTGGCCGAGGAGGGCGGCGTCGGGGACGAGCTGGATGCCCTTGGCGTCCACGGTCGTGGCGATACTCTGGACCGTGGCTCCGGTGCCGGGACCGTCGGTGCTCGACGGCGTCGCGGAGGTCTCCGCCAGAGCGGACCGGGCGGCCTGGGTCTGCGCCGACTTCGCCAGGGGGGCGGGGGCAGGGGCGGCCGAGCCGGCCGAGTCCCACATCAGCGGGGTCGGGGCAGAGAAGCGGGTCCTGCCCTGGCCGTCGGTGGCCTTCAGGTTGCCCGCGCCGTCCGCGCTGACGGTGAGGCCTTCGGCCTCGACGGCGAGCTGCAGCTTCTTGACGGCGGGGTTGGCCGCGGCTTCCGGGGTGCGCACGATGAGGACCTGGCGCCAGCCGCCGAGCGTGGTGGCGCTGAGTTCGAGGTCCACGCCGGGCAGGACGGAGGCGTACAGGGCGCTGTCGCCGTTGAGCGACGGCTTCGGCAGCGAGAAAGGTGCCTTCAGGGCGAGCTTCTTGCCGTCCGTGGTGGTCATGGTGGCCATGGGGCCGGTGCCGCCGCCGGAGAGGCTGAGTGCGGACGGCACGGCCACCGGGGACACGGTGCCGTCGGCGTTGGTGCGGAGGGTGGCGTCAACGGCCTTCCACGCGCCCGAAGCGGTCTTGACGCGCTGCGGCACGGGCGAGGTGTCGGTGCTGAGCGAGCCGGCCGGCGTCGCGAAGGTCTGCGAATTGGCCGTCGTCAGGTGGTCGATGATGACCGGTTTGCCGCTGCTCTTGGCCTGGGTCTTCGCGGCATCGACGGCCGCGGTCAGGGCTGCGTTGGGGTTCGAGGCAGGGGTGGGCCACGAGCTGTCGGCGGGGCCGTGCCCGCGGGTCTCCTCCGCGTACGCAGGTGGGCTTGCGAGCAGTGAGCCGCCGAGGGCGAGCAACACGGCCCCGGCCACGGGGAGCGTGAGCGAGCCGGTGGCTCGCCGTCTGCGTCGGACCCCGGGGCCGGAACGAGATGAACGGATGGCTGGCCTCATGGGCGAGGGTCCTCGCTGTCGGCAGAAATGAACAGAAGTCAGGCGCACATTTGCCTGCCGTTTGCGAAGTTGTCAAAGTGTTGAAGATCGAGATGTCCGGATAGCGGTGCGACGTGACACCTTGTCCACGGAGTGACATCCCCCACCTGGGAAAATCCTTAAAGATCCCTTAACTTTCACACGAAACCTTCATAGGGTGCGGCTGATTCGGACACAACTGTTCCGTTTCGTCCGTGTTCTTTCTCTGTGGGGGATCCTGTTGTTCCGTCGGGGTGGCTTCGCCGTGCGCTCACAGCGCAGGCGGGCAAGAGTCGCGGCGGTCGCCGCGCTCACTGTTTTCGTATCGGGCTTGGGCCTTCCAACGGTCCAAGCGGCTGACAAACCGCCAAAGGTGTGGGTGCCGCCCAAGACGGCCCTGCCCAATGCCAAGGCAGTCAAGGGCTCCAGCGCCAAGACGGCTGCCAAGGAGACCTCCACCGGCAAGGCGTGGAAGCCCGCCAAGGCGTCGAAGACCCCCAGCGGTTCCAACCGGGTCGAGATCAGCAGGCCGCCGGCCGGCCGTCCGGCAGACCCGTCGAAGACCCGTCAGGCGGGCGAGCTGCCGGTCTGGGTCGCACCCGGAAAGACGGCGAACAGCTCCACGCCGCTGTCCGAACTCGCCACCTCCGCGGCCACACCCACCACCGGCAGCGTCAACGTCGAGGTCAAGGACGCCAAGACCACCAGCGCCGCCGGCGTGAACGGCGCACTGATCGCCCTCACCGAGCCCGTCGGCGCCGCCACATCGGGCAAGGTCGAACTCGCGGTCGACGCTTCCACCTGGGCCAAGAACGCCGGCGCGAACTGGGGCGCCCGCGCCCGCCTGGTCCAGCTGCCCGCCTGCGCGCTGACCACACCGGGCGCACCGGGCTGCACCAGCCGCAAGCCTCTCCTCACGCACCGCGATGCCTCCGGCCGCCTCGTCGCCGAGATCGACATGCCCAAGCGGCCCGCGGCGCGGCCGTCCCCCCTGACGGCGCCGAGCGACGCCAAGGCTGCTCTCGCAGCAGCCCCGCAGATGCTCGCCCCGCAGAACGTCGCCCTCGCCATGGAGCCGGGTCCGTCGAGCAACCTCGGTGACTATTCGGCGACGCCGTTGCTGCCGTCGGCTTCCTGGCAGGCGGGCGCGAACGCCGGTAACTTCACCTACGGCTACACGGCCGAGATCCCGTCGGCGATCGCGGGTGCGGCGCCGAGCCTGACGCTCGGCTACGACTCCTCCTCCATCGACGGCCGTACCGCGTCGACGAACGCGCAGGCCGGTCTGATCGGTGAGGGCTGGGACTGGCACCCGGGCTCGATCTCCCGCTCGTACAGGGGCTGCAAGGACGCGGGCATCAAGGACTCGGGTGACGAGTGCTGGGCCGGCGACATCCTCTCCCTGTCGATGGCCGGTCACGCCGGTCAGATCGTCCGTGACGACACCACCTGCGAGTACCGGCTGCAGGGCGACGACGGTACGAAGATCGAGCGCCTGACCGGCCAGCGGAACTCCGCCTGGAAGGGCGAGGCCTTCAAGGTCACCACGACCGACGGCACCCAGTACTACTTCGGCTCCAACCGCCTGCCCGGCGGCGACGGCACCGACCCCCAGGCCGACTCCGTCTCCACGGTCCCGGTCTACTTCAACAGCGGCCAGGACAAGTGCCTGGGCGCGGCCACTCCCGCCAACGGCACCCACCAGCAGCTGGGCTGGCAGTGGAACCTCGACTTCGTCGTCGACCCGCACCAGAACCTGACCTCCTACCGCTACGCGCAGGAGCACAACTACTACGCGCGCGGCGGCGGCCAGAACAACGGCACCGGCACCCCCACCCTCTACCAGCGCGCTTCCTACCCGACCTGGATCGGTTACGGCCAGCGCCTGCCCGACCAGATCGCCGCCAAGGGCACGGCCAACACCGCCGCCCAGATCAAGCTGGACATCCAGGACCGCTGCTTCGAAGCCGGCACCGCCTGCGACCCCACCAAGCGCAAGACCAACCCGACCGCGTGGGGCGACACCCCGGTCGACCAGGAATGCGCGGCCACCGGTCAGTGCCTGAGCCTGTCTCCCACCTACTTCTCCACCAAGCGCCTGGCGAAGATCGAAACCGAGGTCCTCGGCACCGGCGGCTACCGCAACATCGACACCTACAACCTCAAGCAGCGCCTCGAGCCCTCCGGTGACGGCTCCGCGCCGACGCTGTGGCTGGAGTCGATCCAGCGCAGCGCGACCAACGCCCGGCCCAAGCTGGACGTTCCGCCGGTGACCTTCGGGCTGCCGAAGCAGATCCCCAACCGGGTCGACGGGCCGGTCAAGCGCCCCAACGGCACCGAGGCCACCACTTCCCCCTTCCACCGGCCGCGCATCCAGGAGATCACCACCGAGACCGGTGGGCGGATCAACGTCGTCTACAAGGCTCCGGAGTGCTCCCGGGTGAAGGGCACCATGCCCGCCGCCGCGGACACCAACGCCATGGCCTGCATGCCGGTCAAGTGGTACCTGCCCGACCAGTCCTTCCCCGACCCGGTCGACGACTGGTTCCACAAGGTCGTCGTTCAGTCCGTCACCCAGCAGGACATGGTCGCCGGCCAGACCACCGTCGTCACCGACTACGAGTACGGCGGCGGCATCGCCTGGCACCGCAACGACTCCGAGTTCACCGACTCCAAGACCCGTACCTGGGACCAGTTCCGCGGCTACGCCACCGTCACCACCCGCACCGGCAACGGCAACAGCGCCGAGGCCCCGCGCACCAAGTCCGTCGCCACGTTCCTGCGCGGCATGGACGGCGACGTCCTCGCCAACGGCACCAAGCGCAGCGTGAACGTGAGCGACGCCCACGGCGGCACCATCAAGGACGAAGAGCACCTCTCGGGCTTCGTCCGCCAGAGCGAGACCTACGACCGCGACGGCGGCACCGTCATCGCCGACGAGGTCTCCACCCCCTGGACCCGCGAAAAGCCCACCGCCACCCGCGCCCAGTCCGGCGGCATGCCCGCCATCACCGCGCGAGTGATGAACACCGGCAAGGTCACCAGCCGCGCCAAGCTCGCCGACGGCATCACCTGGCGCGTCAGCGAACGCACCTCCACCTACGACGACACCGCCTTCTCACGGCCCCTGCAGGTCGACGACAAGAGCGACCTCTCCCGCCCCGACCAGCGGCTGTGCACCACCTTCACCTACGCGGCCGGCCCCGCAGGTGCGCTCACGCAGCTCGCCTCCCGGACCCTGATCCTTAAGGGCGCCGGCGGCTGCACGGGCCCCGCGATAGCCGCGAACACGGTCGCTGACACGCGCGCCTACTTCGACGGCAAGCCTCTCGGCCAGGCGGGCACGACCGCCGACCAGACCGGCACCGAGGTCCTGGAGAAGTACGACGCCTCCGGCCAGCCCGTCTACCGGCTGAACATCACCTCCACCTACGACGTCTACGGACGCCTGGCGACCAGCACCAACAAGCTCCGCAAGGACACCGCCCACCCGGACGGGGCCGTCACCAAGACCGAGTACCGGGCCCTGCCCAACGCCCTGCCGTACGAGGTCACCCACACCAACCCCCTCGGTTGGAAGACCACCACGACCCTCGACACCGGCCGCGCACTGCCGATGAAGACCACCGACGAGAACGGTCACGTCGCCGAACGCGGCTATGACTCCCTCGGCCGGGTCACCACCATCTGGCAGCCCGGGCAGGACCGGACCGTCGACCCACCGGTCCGCAAGTTCTCGTACAGCATGAACGGCGCCAACGCGCCCACCACCGTTCTGAGCCAGACGCTCATGAACGACAACTCCTACATCAACAGCTACACCATCTACGACGGCCTCGGCCGCGTCCGCCAGACCCAGGCCCACACGCCTTCCGGCGCCTACGGCCGGATGATCACCGACGCCCTGTTCGACTCGCACGGCCGCCAGGTCAAGACCAGCGCGCCGTACTACAACGACCAGGCCGCCCCAGGCGGCGCCCTGTTCCTGCCCAACGGCGGAGTCAACCCGGACAGCAAGATCCCGGCGCAGACCGTCTCGGTCTTCGACGGCCTCGGCCGCCCGACCGCCTCCGTCTTCCAGTCCTACGGCATCGAGCAGTGGCGCTCGAAGACCGAGTACCCCGGAGCCGACGAGGTCCGCTCGATCCCGCCCGCGGGCGGCTACGCCACGACGCGCATCAGCAACGGCACCACCTCGCTCCTGCGCCAGTACAAGAGCAACACTCCCACCGGCGCCTACGACGAGACCCTCTACGAGGTCAACACCCAGGGCCAGGAACTGCGCCGCAAGGACTCCGCGGGCAACGAGTGGACCTTCACCTACGACCTCCTCGGCCGCACGGTGAAGACGACCGACCCCGACTCGGGCACGGCGGAGACCACCTACGACGACGCCAAGAACCTCGTCACCGTCACCGACGCACGCGGCAAGAGCGCCACGACCGTCAGCGACATCCTCGGCCGCACCGTGGCCACCTACGAGGGCAAGGCCGTCGACGAGGCCAAGCAGGTCGGGGCCTTCACCTACGACACCCTGCCCAAGGCCCTCGGCAAGCCCGCCACCACCACCCGCTTCGTGGGCGGCAAGTCCGGCAGCCAGTACAAGAGCGAGATCACCGGCTACGACAACGGCTACCGGTCGCTCGGCACCAAGGTCACCATCCCGGCGGCCGAGAACCAGCTCGCCGGCACCTACGAAACGAAGAACACCTACGACAAGTACGGGCAGCTTCAGACGACCGACCTGCCGGCCATCACCGCCGCCGGTCTGGCCACTGAAACGCTGACGTTCAACTACAACATCGCGGGCAGCTTCACCTTCCTCGACGGCACGATCAACTCGGTGACCACGCCGTACGTCGTGGACATGCGCTACGACCCCTACGGCCGTGCCATCCGTACCACCATCGGCGGCACCGGCAAGCAGGTCGTATCCACGATCGACTACGACCAGGCCACCGGCCGGCCCGTCCGCTCCACCCTGGACAAGCAGACCGCGACCAAGGCCAGCGTCGACGCCGTCGACTACACCTACAACCGCGTCGGGCAGCTGACCTCGATCAGCAACACGCAGGACGGCGCGAGCCGGGACCTGCAGTGCTTCACCCACGACTACCTGGGCCGCCTGACCCAGGCGTGGACCGACACCGGTACCACCACGACGGCGCCGCAGCCCAGCGTCCGCGGCATCGGCGGCTGCACCAACAGCACCGCACCCGCGGTCGACGGCACCGGCAAGCCGAGCGTGGGAGGCCCGGCCCCGTACTGGCAGCAGTACGAGTACGACAAGATCGGCAACCGCACCAAGCTGGTCAAGAAGGACGTCACCGGCAACACGGCCAAGGACACGACGGTCACCCAGACCTTCGGCGCCGGCCCCAACGCCCCGTCCACCGACCCGAAGACCGGTGGCGGCACGGGCGGCCCGCACGCCCTGATGAAGTCCACCGAGACCAGCGCGGCCGGAACCAAGGTCACCTCGTACACCTACGACGCCGGCGGCAACACCGCCTCCATCACCAGCACGCCGGGCACCAAGACCCTGACCTGGAACGACCAGGGCAAGCTCGACAAGATCACCGGTACCGGTGAGAGCGCCGGCACCAGCTACCTCTACGACACCGCCGGCAACCAGCTCATCCGCCGCGACCCCGGCAAGACCACCCTCAACCTCGGCACCGACCAGCTCACCCTGGACACCGCCACCGGCAAGGTCTCCAACGTCCGCACCTACGCCGCCCCTGGCGGCCTGTCCATCACCCGCACCACCACCGCCGGAACGTCCAACCTCACCTACCAGTCCTCCGACCACCACGGCACCAACGGCGTCCAGTTCAACGCCGGCGACCTCAACCACATCCGCCGCCCCGCCGACCCGTTCGGCAACGAACGCGGCACCCAGCCCACCCCCGGCATCTGGGCCGGCGACAAGGGCTTCGTCGGTGGCACCAAGGAACAAGCCACCGGCTTCACCCTCCTCGGCGCCCGCGAATACGACCCCACCACCGGCCGCTTCATCAGCCCGGACCCACTCATCGACCCCGGCAACCCACAGCAGTGGAACGCCTACGCCTACGCCAATAACAGCCCGCTCAACTTCTCCGACCCGGACGGCTTGATGGCCAGATGCTCGCCGGGCCAGTGCCCCGACGGCACGGAGGAGACAGAAACCAGGTCCAGCCCCCCGCGCTGGGGAGGCCCGAGCCTCGAGGCCGAGGCACTGAACGCCGCCAACGCCGAGCTCACGAAGGCGAAGCAGAAGCGCGACGCGCTGAAGCACGCCGTGGTCGACCTGGTCATGGACCTCATCGGTTACAACGACGCCCGTGACTGCTTCACCAAGGGCGACGTCATGGCCTGCATCAACACCGCCCTCAACGCCGTCCCCTGGGGCAAGATCGCCAAGGCCATCAAGATCGGCATCAAGGCCTTCAAGATCTACAAGGAGATGAATAAGGCCTACGACGCCGTCAACGCGGCAGAAAACAAGGCCACCGCAGCCCTCAACGCCTTCACCAAAGCCAAGAAGGCCGACGACGAAGCAGCCGCAGCAGCAGCCCAAGCCCGGAAGGCAGCCGACGAAAAAGCGGCAACCGAGAAGGCCACAGACAGCGCGGGCACGGAATCCAAGACCAACAGAACCGACACGGATGCCGAAACGAGTGGCGGGGGATCGGAAGCACGCGGAGGTGACTCCGAGGTCGGAGCCTCCTGCCCCGTCAAGAAGAACAGCTTCCCCACCGGCGCTCGCGTCCAGATGGCCGACGGCACGAGCAAGGCCATCGAGGACGTTCAGGTAGGCGACAAGGTCCTGGCCACGGACCCCCAGACCGGCGAAACCACACCGAAGACGGTCACGGCGACCATCACCACCCCCGACGACAAGGAATTCACCGACCTCACCCTCACCGACGACGCCACTCCCCGCGGCCCGCCGGCCACCCTGACCTCTACTTCGCACCACCCCCACTGGAACGAAACCCGCCACCAGTGGCTCGACGCCGGCGAATTCCTCCCGGGCGAGCAACTCCGCAAGCCCGACGGCACCACCCTCACGGTCCAGACCACTCGCGACTACCCGTACGCCGTCACCACGCACAACCTCACGGTCGACGACTTCCACACGTACTATGTGCTGGCAGGCGAGACGCCGGTCCTCGTTCACAACTGCGATGTAGACCCCCAGAGCGCTCCTGGAGGGAAGAACGGCGCTGCCGTTAGCATCAAGCAGGTGAAAATGGCACTGGGCAGGGCCGACATGAGCGTTGCCCAGTACGACATCGTGCACGTTCCCGAGATCCGCACCACTGGAGATGGCCTGCCCGCTTACGCGAATAGCCCGCACGACGGCAATGGAAGGCCGAATCTGGGGCCGCGAGGACGTCCGGTAATCCAGATCTCCAACATGGGACTGGCTGATATGGATACTGCTGTGGCCACGATCTTCCACGAGATCTACCATCACCGGATGTACGCCACTTGGCCAGGCTCGATGGGTGGAACAGAGTCCGCTGCGGAGAAATTCGGGCAAGCTATGCTCGGTGTTTTCAGGCGAAGGACGGGTGCATGATTCAGGTAACGCGCTTCACACCCTCGGAAATCGAGGCTCTCGGGCGAGACCGAAATTTCCTCCGGGACCAGTCGGAGTGGCTTTGTCCTTCGTGTGGAGAGGTCTCGGTCCGCACCTATCTCAGAAACGCGCAACACGCGGGTCGTCCCGCTGTGATCAGCTACACATGGTGTGCTGCATGCCGAAAGATGTCCGGCTCAACTGGCCCTCTTCCGCCCGGTCTGACCATCTCGGATCCATGGCGGGAGTTGGATCCGGCGGCGTGGGAACAGTTCGACACGAGCCTGCCAAGGCTCTTCACTAGGCTCGACCGACTATGGGAGGACGGCGTGCTGCCGCAAAGCTTCGTCTGGAAGCGGTAGTAGAGCGCCGATCGCGCTGTAACACGAGCAAACAGAAGCCTCGCCAGGTGACTCCTGGCGGGGCTTCTGCGTGGGGTGA
The DNA here is from genome assembly GCF_057371075.1 of Streptomyces sp. WAC03905. Lineage (NCBI taxonomy): Bacteria > Bacillati > Actinomycetota > Actinomycetes > Kitasatosporales > Streptomycetaceae > Streptomyces > Streptomyces sp. WAC03905. The sequence goes on along the minus strand of NZ_JBXYDZ010000001.1, from coordinate 13,934 downwards.
CGGCAGTAGTTGACGGCAACGTCAACGGACGGGAGCAGCACAGGGTGGCAGTTCATGGTCGGCGACACTGGCTGCCTCGGCACCTGTCGGGCCGTTGCGCTGGAGGCGGAGTCGGACGTGGGCGTAGACGGTTGCGGTGACGCCGATGTGGGCGTGGCCGAGGAGTTCCTTGATCACGACGAGTTCGACGCCCTGTTCCAGGAGCAGGGTCGCGGTGGAGTGCCGGAGGCCGTGGAAGCGGATGCGGCGGAGGCCGGCCGTGCGGAGGAGCGTGGTGAATGCGTGGGTGAGGTTGGTCGGGTCGATCGGTCGGCCCTGCGCGGTGGTGAACACCTGCCCGTCGGGCTGCCACATGCTGCCCGCGGCCTCATGCTCGCGTTTCTGCTGTTCGTGGTGGAGCTTCAGTGACTGGAGGCAGCGGGTGGGGAGGGCGATGCGGCGCTCGGAAGCCCGGGTCTTGGTGGGCAGCGTGGTGAGCCCGCCTGCGGCGGATTGCGGCGGTGCCCTCGTCGAGGTCGAGGTCTGTCCAGCGCAGGCCGAGGAGCTCGCTCTTGCGGAGTCCAGTGTGGAGGGCGAGTTCGGCAGCGCGTGCAGCCGGTGGTTCTGGGCGGCGGTGAGGAACTGCCGGGCTTCGTCAGCGGCGCAGCAGTGGGGCTGGTCGCGCCGGGCGTCGATGTCGCGCGTGCAGCACTGGCAGTTGGTGCGCAGCTGGTTGAGCCAGGTTCGGACGTCCTTGGCAGTGAGCTTGGCGAGCTTCTTCTTGCCCAGGCCGGGGATGAGGTATCGGTTGACGCAGACGGTGTAGCGGGTGTGGGTGTTCTCGCGGAGGTGGTGGACGGCGACGTTCTCCAGCCAGTACGTCAGGAACGCGGCCACGCTGCCCGCTGCGGACGGGACGGGGACGCCGCGGTTGCTGGCGACGATCTTCTCGGTGAGCTTGAACAGGGCTTCCGTGCGGGTGGTGCCGTAGACGCGGACGCGCCTGCGGGCATTGCCTGGGGCGAGGACGTAGCCAGCAGCTTCCCAGCGGCCATCTTTGCGCTCGTAGACGGTCCCGTCGCCGTTGGTACGGACTCGGCGTAAGGGGGTGGCGTCGCGGGGCGTGGTCATTAGACGGCTTCCTGGTCGAGTCGGGCGCGGATGAAGTCGGTGAGGGCGTGGACGGGGATGCGGCGGGCTCGGCCGAGGGTGATCGAGGCAAGCTGCTGGGTCCGGAGCAGGTCGTAGACAGCAGAGCGGCTGAGCTGGAGTCGGGCCATCACCTGGGGGACGGTCAGCAGGTCCTGCGTCGCGCCCGGCCCGTGATGGAGCTGAATGGGCTGGTGCGTGGCCATCAGCAGCCGCCTTCTGCAGCGAACTGTCGTTCCAGCTCTCGTCTGTGCCAGACGGCGGCGGCGAGGAGTCCGGCGCCGGGGCTGTAGCCCGATCCGTGGTAGGTCCAGTGGCCGATGACGAGGGTGGCGGTCGGGTCGAGGGAGGGGCAGGCCGGCGTGGGCGCGCGCCTGTTCGGTGCGCCAGGCGCGGCGGGCGTCGCGCAGCTGGCCGAGGGTGATGGAGTAGCAGCGGGACTTGGTGGAGAAGTGGCCGCGGAAGCCGAGCATGTGTGCTCACTTCCTGAGCTTGAGGCGGGTATTAACCCCAACAAGATCACGGCGATCTATAGCCAGCGCCAGCCGTGTCCTGTGTGTTGGCCGCTCTTTGGATGGCAAGCTTGGGAAGCTGGCCTGCACGGCCCCGGGGCCACCCCGAGCAGCTTTCTCCCGCTCGTCCCCATCGCCTTCGCCGCGCTCGCGTACCGGACGCTGGGCTGGGCCCCGGCCGTCCGCAGCGACTACCTCCCGCACGCGCTGGTCACCGGCTTCGAGACGCGGGGACCGCGCGTCGCCGGGTTCGGCCGGGGCCGGCGGCCCGACGCCGTCGCCGCGCTCGCCGCGGGCCCGCTGGTGGTGGAGCGGCCGTCCTGCGAGCGGGAGGGGATCGAGCGGCGACATCGAGGACGCGCAGCTCGCCACGCTCCGGCTGGCCTCCCAGGCCGGCGCGGCCCTGTTCCGCATCGCGCTGGCCGAGCCCGGCACCGAGGCCGAGGTGTCCGTCGGCGGCCGCACCCTGCGCTACCCGGCCAGCCGGGGGAGGGAGGCCGGCCCCGGGTACTGGCAGACGGCCGTCGCCTTCGCCCTGATCACCGGCGTGCGCGAGGACCTCGCCCCCCTGGTGCTCACCGGCCCCACCGTCGCCGGCCCGGACGGCTCCGCGTTCGCCGCGTACCGCCGAGCACTCCACGCCTACCTCAAGGACGCCGAGCCCGAAGCGGCCGCGCAGCGGGCGCTGCAGGAGGCGGAGAGGGCCAAGGACTGGGGCTTCGCGATGCCGCCGGCCGTGCTGCTGGCGCAGCTCGTGGAAGGCGACGAGGAGAGCTTCAACCTGGCCCTGGCCGACGCGCTCGAAGCCCACCGCGCCCACTACGAGGTCGCCGACCGTGCCGACGGCCCCGAGGTCTCCGTCGACCTCGACGTCCTCGCGCTGGCCTGTCACGCCCGCCGCCGCGGCTGGGCCGTCCGCGTCGAGTCCCCCTACCTGCCGCAGTACCTCCTGCGGGCCGCCGAGCCCTTCTGACCGGGAAAACGCGTCGAACGCGGAGTCGGCCTCTGAGAAAGTCCTCAGTCGAGGAGGCCCTCAGTGCCCGGAACCGAACCGCTGCGGAAGGAAAGCCCGTGCCGCGTGCTGTCACGCTGATCCGCTCCGCCTCCCTGTCCGACGTCGCGGAGTACGCCTACGCCGCCACCGCGCCCGCCGAGGCGCGGCTGATCTTCCTGGCCGGAGCATGTCCGCTGAAAGAGGACGGCTCCACCGCGGCGATCGGGGACGTCGCGGGGCAGGCGGCCAGGGCCGTGGAGAACATGCGTACCGCCCTGAGGGACGCGGGCGCGTCACTGCACGACGTCATCAGCACCCGTGTGCTCGTCGCCTCCCACCGGCGGGAGGACCTGGTGGCGGCGTGGAGGGTCGTCCGGGACGCGTTCGGTGACCATGACGTGCCCAGCACCTTGATGGGCGTCACCGTGCTCGGCTACGACGGCCAGCTCGTGGAGATCGAAGCGGTCGCCGCCGTGCTCGACTCCTGAGCCGACGGCCCGTCCGTCCCTGCCGAGCCGGCCGAGCGCGGTCAGGCGAGCGCCTCCTCGGTGATCCGGAGGGTCTCCTCCACCACAGCGGCGTCGTACGGGGCGAATCCGGAGAACAGCACGGATTCCCCCTCCGCCGACCGGTGGTTCAGCACGAAGTCCCGGACCGCCGAGCGCAGTCGAGGCGGAGCCTGTTCACCGGCGATGAACAGGGGCGTCGGCAGGTGGTCCCTCCGGGCGATCGCACGCGTTCTCCCCGCGTTGGCCGGATCCTTCAGCCACACGTCCTCCTGGATGAACGTCGCGTCCGCCGCGCCCGTCACCACCGCTTCCAACTGCCCCTCGTAGGGCGGCGTCACGACGAGCTCGCCGAAGAACTCGTCGATCCGGCCCCCCAGCTCGTGCACCATCAGCAGCGGCGCGAGGAAGCTCGTCGTGCAGAAGCGGTGCGCTATGGCCAGCCGCTTGCCGCGAAGGTCGCCCGCCCCGGTGACCTCACTGCCCGCGGGGACGACGAGCAGGCTCGGGATGCCGGTGGTGCCGTCCGCCGCGTAGACGGCGCTGGCGATCGGCTCGTACACGGGGTCGGCGCGCAGGTAGAAGTAGTTGAGGACGGGCAGGTACGAGAACGTCGCCATGTGGTGCTGAAGCTGCTTGGTCAGCGGCGCCATGTCACCGTGGTAGCCGGCGGTGTGAATGCCGTGGTCTTCGAGGAAACGGGACCATTCCGGGGAATCGACCTCGAGTCTCAGATTCGCGTCGTACAGGAATGTCGCGGTCATGGAACCTCCCGTGAGGGGCGAGACCCACCCTCCAGTCTCGCCCCTCACGGAAAGGCCCGCAGGGCGCCGACCGCCTCCGCCGACCGCCGCCGCCGGGCGACGGGCAGCAGCGGCCGGGGCCGGGGCCTGGGCCGGGGCGCGCGTCAGTCGGTGGACATCTCCGAGTCGCTGTCGGTCTTCTCCGCCTTCTCCGCCCCCGGGGTCCAGTCGGTGCTGGTGTCCTCCTTGTAGGTCAGGACCGGTGACCACTTGGTGGCCAGGTTGCCCCACAGGGCCCGGGACTTCACCGCCGAGCCGGTGTCGGCGATCTCGGCCAGCCGCTTGTACAGGGAGTCCAGTTCCGAGCTGTAACCGCGGCCGAGTTCGGCGAAGTGCGTGATGACGACGAACTCCTGCGCGGCTTCCTCCAGCGTCGCCAGCGTGCGGTTGCCCTTGATCCACTCGATGACGGCCGCGGCCTGTCCCTGCCCCCCGTCGGTGGGGGAGGACAGCGTCTCGGCCAGGGCGACGTACCGCTTGGGCCGGCCCCGGCGGACCACCGGGTCGTAGGCCTGGAAGCCCCGGGTGATCTTGATCTTCGCAGTGGTCAGCTGGCCGTTGATCGCGTCGCAGATCCTGCTCCGGGCGTCGGTGGCCGTGGTCGAGTCCGTCTCCAGCCAGACGTACGCGTGCCACAGCCGGCCCAGGAAGGCCAGCTGGTTGGCGCTGCCCGAGGGCAGCTTGAGCGCCTCGGCCAGGTCGGTGGTGAGCGGCATGATCGGTCCCCCCGTCGTCCCCGGGCGCCCCCGGCGTCCGTCTACGCAGAGTCTCCGAGCGTGCGCATTCCGTCAAGGCCGTTCCGGGGAGTCCGCGCCGCGCGCGCCGGACGTGCGCACCGCAGGGCCGGTCGCCGCCCAGGCACCGGTCGCGCTGTCGAAGCGGACGAGCCCCAGCTCGGCGAACGACCGCAGCCAGCCCTCCATGGGCCAGCGCCCCCAACGCCGCCGGAAGAGCGCGCCGTTGCGCAGGATGTCGTCGAGATGCCGGACCGGCGGACTCTCCACCGGGTGGTACTGGTGGTACACCGGCGCTCCGCCGAGCCAGCACAGGTCCACCCCGGCACGGTGAGCCAGGCGGGCGAAGTCGGTGTCCTCGCCCCCGTAGCCGGTGTACTCCTCGCAGAAGCCGCCGATACGCCGCCACGTGGCCGCGGTGAGCGCGAAGGAGAGCGACCAGAACAGGTCCGGATCGCCCCCGGGCTGCAACCGGCCCGGTTCCGGCGCGGGCCGCCCCGGGTGCGGGTCGGCCAGCATCGGCAGGTCGGCGAGCCGGTACCCGCCGGAGGGCGGGGGAGGCAGGTAGGCGACCGTCCCGCACAGCAGGATCCCGTCGGCGGCCGCCCCCGCGTAGCGCGCCACGGTCTCGGCGCCGGGCACGCAGTCGACGTCGAGGAAGACCAGGACGTCCGCACCGAGGGCGAGGGCCCGGCGCGCTCCCGCGTTGCGGGCGGCGGCCAGCGGCAAGCGGCCGTCCTGCGGCACGGCCAGGGGCACCACGGCAGCCGCCGGGCTGCCGCGGGCGGCGATGGCCCCGGCGACCGGATCGCCCATCGTGACCACCACGTAGACGTCCGGCAACCGGCCGGCCGGGCCGGCCTGCGAGAGCGCCGACCGCTGGAGGGCCAGGTGCCGGTGACGGCCCGCCACAAGAGTGATCACCGCCACCCGTGAGGCGGGCGCAGCCACCCGTGAGGCGGGCGCAACCACCCGTGAGGCGGGCGCGGTGTCGGCGGACCTCTCCGGGGCGGGCGCGGTGTCGGCGGACCTCTCGCGGCTCATGACGCCTCCCCGGTCCCGGCCAGGAGGTCGAGGGCCCGGGCCGCGCGCACGGCGCCGTCGCCGGGGGCCCACCGGGCCCATGCGGCACCGTCGAGGGCCGCCGCCTCGTCCAGAACGCCCGGCCACTGGGCCGGCTCGGGCCAGCGGCCGCGCACCACGGCCAGCCCGGCCTCGCGCAGGGCCCTTCCGGTGGCGTGCTGTTCGCCGTAAGGGCGTTCCTGCGGCAGGACGACGGCGGGCCGGCGGGCGGCCGCGCACTCCGCGACGGCGTTCTGACCCCCGTGGGTGACGACCACGTCGGCGGCACAGATCCGCGGCCACGGGTCCGCCGACCAGGCGCCCCCCGGCCCGCCGAGCAGGTCCCACCGCCAGTCGGGCGTCGCGGCCCGCGCGGCCCGTACCTGGTCGCCGGTGATGCCGCTGCCGCCCGCTCCCAGCATGAGCAGCACCCGGCGGGTCCCGTCCTGCGGGGGCGGCGTGGGGACCCTGCCGTCGGCCCGGGAGAACGCGGAAGCGTAGACGGTCTTGTCGTACCAGCGCGAGGGCCAGCCGGGTTCGGGCAGGCTTGCCGGCCAGGGGGCGAGCAGACGCAGCGCGATGTCGTGGCCGAGCCGGTGCGCGGCGTCCAGACGCTGCCCGCGCATGGCCGCCACGACCACCGGTACCCCCATCAGCCGGGCGAGGCAGGCCACTTCGACGGAGACGTCGCTGACCACGAGCGAGGGCCGGGCCCGCCCCAGCCACCCGGCGAGGGCGGCCATGCGGTCCGCGTACCCGTCGTGCTGGAGCGGCGCCCAGTGCAGCCGGCCCTGCGCACAGGGGTCCACGGCGGCGTGCCCGCCGGTGTCCAGCGGCAGGCGGATCCACGGCCCCGGCCACTCCGGGGGCGGGTCGAGGCTGGACAGGCCGGTGACCGGGCTGCGGGCGTGCCGGGCGATGCACAGCGCACGGTGGAGATGGCCCAGCCCCTGGTGGTGGACGTAGTAGCCGATCACGGCAGCAGCTCCTCGTACAGGCCCTCGTAGCGGTCGGTCATGTGTCCCAGGGAGCAGAACCCTTCGGCCCGCTCCCGGCAGGCGCGACGACTGAGCGCCACCGTCTCGACGACTGCCGAGGCCAGGGCCGACACGTCGGGGCAGGTGACGAGCCGGCCGCAGTCGGGGGTGAGGATCTCGGACAGGGCGCCGCGGTCGAAGCCGACGACCGGTGTGCCGCAGGACAGGGACTCGGCGACGACCAGGCCGTACGGTTCGTCCCAGCAGGGGGTGACCAGGGTGGCGCGGGCCGAGCCGACGAGGGCCGCCAGCCCGGTGCGGTCCAGGTGGCCCGCGTAGCGGATCCGGCCGCCGAGCCGAGGGGCGACGAGATCGCGGAAGTAGCGCCGGTCGGCGACGGGTCCCGCCAGCGTCAACGGCAGCCCCGCCTCGACGGCGGCGGCGATGGCCAGGTCGGGGCCCTTCTCGGGCACGATCCGCCCCGACCACACCAGATCGCCGCCGCCGGGACCGGCCGGCCAGCGCCGCAGGTCGATCCCGTTGTGCACGACCCGGGCTGAGCGCACCAGCGGCTGCCAGGAGCGCGCCGTGTGGGCACTGACGGCCGTGAAGACGCCCGAGCCGGCCGGGTCGACCTGGATCGCGGACTGCAGCCAAGGGGTGGGCGGAGTGTGCAGGGTGGTGATCACGGGCGCGGGAACCGCCGGGGCCATGGCGACGGGAAGGTAGTGCAGGCTGTTGTTGTGCACGAGGTCGAACGCCGGACCGCCGTCGCCGTGCGCGAGGTCGAGCATCAGCCGCAGGTAGGCGTGGTGTTCCTCCATCGCGGACGGGTCGGTCATGCTCAGGTCCGCCCGTGCGGCCTGGCTCAGCTGCGGGGTGTGCACGGCGAGTTCGTGCACACCCAGCTCCGGATCGGATCCGGGGGCCGCGAACAGGGAGATGCGGTGGCCCCGCCGGCGCAGCGCCGAGGCGAGCGCCCAGGTATGGGCCTCCAGACCGCCGGCGAACGGCTCCCGGATGGGGAAGCGCGCCGAGGCGATGAGGGCGATGCGCAGCGGGCGGATCACGACAGGCAGCGTTCGTAGAGCGCGCGGTGTGCCGCGGCGAGGGCTTCGCGTTCGCCCGCCCGCGCCCGCGGGTCGGCGCGCGGCGCCGGACGGTGGGCGTGGGCCTGACGCACGGCCGTCTCCAGGGACCGTACGTCCAGGCCGTCGGGACCGTGCCGGTAGAGGTGGCAGGGGCGTTGCTCGGCGTAGTAGCCGCAGTCCGGTACGGCCACCGCCGTGCCCAGGTCGTAGCAGGCCTCCAGCCAGCCCGAGTGGGTGCCGAAGGTGTACGGGAGCACCGAGAGGTCCAACGAGCTCAGGTACTCCCACAGGGCGTCGTCGTCGAAGTAGTCGTGCACGCGCAGGTCCACGGCTCCCCGGGCCGCCAGGTCGGCGAGCCCCGCCACCACCTCGGGCGCGTGCCCGCGGGCACCGGGGTCGTGCGTGTCGGTGTGGATGTCCACCCGCAGCCGTGTCCCGGGCAGCCGCGCCGCGATCGCCGCCAGCGCCCGGATCACCGGCAGGGGCGCCATGTTGGGGCGCAGGCTCTTGGCGTGCACCCCGATGACGAACTCGCTGCGCGGTACCCGCGGACCGGACAGCTGCGGCTCCTCCACCACGTGGGGATGGGGCAGGACGTGCACGGTGCGGTCCCAGCGGGCCGTGATCTCGGCCGCCGCGCCGGGGGTGAGGGTGATCAGGCTGTCGGCGGCCGGGACCAGCACGTCGAGTGCGGCGTCGTGGGCGCCGCGGTCCAGGTGGTGGGGGTTGCGCAGGTCGTGGACGGTCTGCACCAGGGGCTTGCCGTGCCGTCGCAGTTCGCCGACGAGCTCGGCCAGTTGGCGCGGACTCTGGGCGTCGAAGCCGAAGTGGAGGTGGTAGACGTCGAAGTCGTCGTGGTGGTCGCGGACCCAGGCGGGGTCCAGCATCACCGGGGGCCACCAGCGCTGGGAGGTGCTCGGAGCGCCGTTGGGGCGCGGGTCCGGCAGCAGCACGACCCCGTCGGATCCGTCCGCCGCGTGCACGTGCCGGACGTAGACGTGCCCTGCGGGCACGGAAGCGACGCGGATCCTGCCGGGCGGGTGGTGCGGCAGGCCGCCGGCGTGCGGTGCGGTGGCGGGGGAGGCCGGGGCGGAGGGCATGCCGGGGCCTAGTCCTCGCCGCGGATGATGTTCCAGTCCGCCGGTGCTCCGGCCGGCGCCGTCGGCGCCCCACTACCGGTGCCGTCGGCCCGTACCGGGCGTACGACGGCCGGACGGCACGTCCGCACGCCCTCGCCGAGCGGACCGGGGCTCCGGTCCGAGGGGGTGGTCTCCTGGGCTTCCATGATCAGAATCCCCTTCTGTGCATCTTTCACCGTTAGGTGCGATTTGGTTATTTCATCCCGGCGCGTACCCCGGCTGGCGGCAGCCAAGCCGCTCGGACCGCACCCTTGTGCGCGACGGCCCGCACACCGGATTGCGGCAACACCGCCGGGGTAGGCGCCATGAACCGACCCCGGCCCGGTGGGCCCCGCAACCTGATGGCCGCCCGGCGGTGGCCCACGCGCCCGGCCGTGCGCGGCAGCCGGTCGCACGCTTGACGGCCCTGCCCCCGCCACGAGGGCGGGCCGTGACGGGCTCTCGAGAACGGTGGATCACCATGGGCCTCAAAGACTTCGCCGTGGACGTCACCGAACAGCCGGAACGCATCCACGTCTTTGTGAGCGGTGACATCGACTACGAGACCTGCTCCCTCCTGACCACCGTCCTGCACCGGCTCGTACTGCCCGGCCGGACACTGGTCCTCGAACTCGCCCACGTCTCCTTCATGGGCACCAGCGCCCTCCACCTCCTCCTCGCCCTGCGGGCCCGCGCCATCGACGAGGAATGGACCCTCGAACTCGCCGGCGTCCCCGACCAGGGCGAGAACGTCCTCGAACTCACCGCCACGCGCGACCTCTTCACCCTCCGCCCCGCCCTCGCCCCGGCATGACCCTCCCGCGGCCGACCTGCCTCGCCCCGGCATGACCCTCCCGCCGCCGACCTGCCTCGCACCGGCAATGCGCGGTGCCACCGGCCGAGTTCAGCGACCACGGACGAAGAGGGGACCGCACCCGACGCTCCGGCTCCCGCCACCGGCCACGAAGGCACGGTCGACGCTCAGCGCTCCGGCCGCGGCCAGGTCGACGCTCGTCCGCAACGGCCGCCCCGGGGATGGGCGACTGCCGTCGTCCCGCGCGCGCGGCAGGGGGCCCGGCGGGCCGCCCGTGCGTCACGCGCGAAGGTGAACAGGCAGGAGGTGGCGGTCTGGGCGAACAGGGTCTCGACCTGGTGGTTCAGCGGGCCGGCCAGTATCAGGTGATGGGTGGCCCGCGCGTCGAGCAGGACGTGCAGCAAGGCGCAGTCGGCGAAGGCGACACCGTTCAGGTCCACGATCGTCCGCCGCGCGGAGCAGGCCGCGGCCGCCAGGACCTCACGCAGCAGATGACAGGTGTCCATGTCGAACTCGCCGTGCGGGCTGACGAGGACCGTGTGATCCGGCTCGTTCACACACTCCACATCCGCCAGGACCGGCCCGGTTCCGGCCCGATGCCTGAGAGTGATCCTGTGCTCGGGGTACGCGATCATGGCTACCGTCCCACATCGGTCCGGGCCCTCCCTTTCCGCGAACGGGAAAGAAGTGTGCGGCAGACGGGCCGCACGTCGGGGAGGTCCGTACCGGAAGCGCCCCCTCCCGGGGGGGACGCGGCAGCGCGGGTATCGCCAACGGCTACATATCAGACTACCCACAAAACGAAGAAGCACCCGAACGGCCCCTACCGGGCATCCCGCCCGACTCCACCCGCCCTCCAGGCCCCGGCCAGGACCCGGCGCGCAACGGATCCAGCCCCGGGCTCCCGGGCACGGGCCCTGTGTGAAGGTCATCAGGCGCCGAACGCCCCGCCCGCCGGGGCGAGGACGGCGCTCGGGGTGAGGCGCCGCCGCACGAGGTCTTCGGCGACGTCGGCGGGCCGCCGACGTCGGGGCGGCGGCGTGGGCCCGCAGCCGCTGTCCGCCTTCGACGGGCGTGAGGGGGGCGCTGGCGGCGAGCATGCCGGCGGCGATGTCGAGGACGGATTTCGCGGAGAGGGCCGCCTGGGTACGGGTGACGATGTCGTAGGGCCGCAAGGGGTCACGGCTCCACGTCAGCACGGACGTCGTGGCCGTGCCGGTGAGTGCCTTCAGCAGATGCCCGTCATCGGGCGTGAGGGGGGTGGGGGTGCGGGCCAGGAGGTTGAGGGCGCCGATGCTCTGTCCGCGCAGCCGCAGGGGGAAGCTGTGCGCGGCCGCGTAACCGGCGGCCCGGGCCAGCGGGGTGAAGACGGGCCAGCGGTCCTCACGCGCCAAGTCCTCGGCGTGCACCGGGTCGCCGGTGGTGCAGGAGTCGATGCAGGGGCCTTCGGAGGCCTGGGCCTGGAACATCTCGGTCACCTCGACGCGCTCCTCGGTGACGGCCGCCGACTGCAGGTGGCCGCGCGCGCGTCGGCGAGCGTCACACCGGCCGCGTCCATCCCGGTCAGGTCTACGCAGTGGTCGACCAGGCGGCGCAGGAGCGTGAGCGGGTCCACGTCGTCGGCGACGGTGTCGGTGAGGCTGACGAACGCCTCGGTGATCGCCTGCTCGCGGTTCATCTCTGTCACCGTCTTCTGTGCTCCGGTCCGGCCGTGCCGGGGGTACCTACTCATCGAACCTGACCCTCCCGGCGAGGACGTCGCGTGCCGCCTCGGTGACGCTCTGTCCCAGGGTGAAGGCGTGGGCCCGGAGCCGGGCCAGGGCCTGGGGGGCGTCCAGGCCCAGATACACCATGATCATTCCGGTGGCCTGGTGGACTTCCTCGTGGTCGCTCTCCGCCGCGTCCAGCCACGCCGCCTCCTCGCCCGGTGGCTCCTGGGCCTGGAGGGCGAGCAGCGCGGTGGTGATGGCGTCGGCAGCGGGGAAGGCGAAGGACCGGTCCCGTTCGGAGAGGGGGCCGGGGCGGTCGCGGTAGAGATCGAGCGTCCCCACCGCCAGGCCGGCGGTCCCCAGCGGGAGGGAGAACACCGCCCGGACCCCCAGTGCCACGGCCTGCTGGGCGAAGACCGGCCAGCGCCGTGCGTCGGTGCCGCTCGTCAGGTCCGCGACGAGGACGGGCGCCGCCAGGGCCAGGGCGCTCTGGCAGGGACCGTCCCCGAGGGTGTACTGGGCTTCGGCCAGGCGTCCCGCCACCGGATCGCTGGACCACCACAAGGTCTGGGCGGTGTTGTCGCCGCCCAGGGACACCGAGGCACCGGTGACGTCCAGGAGGTCCACGCACGCCCGGCACAGCGCGGCCGGAGTGTCGATGCCGGAGGTACTCGCCAGCGACTCCGCCAGCGCCCGCGACAACCGCTTGAGGTCCTCCGCGCCGAACGGCGGACCTGCGTCCCCCTCGAACTCCGAAAGGTCCCCCACGCCGTCCTCACCTCCCGCGGTCGCCCGCCTTCCATTCTCACCCATCCCCAACCCGCTGACGTGCCGCGAGACCGTGCGCCGCGGAGCCTTTACGAGCAGGGGTGTTGTGGGTGGCGGGCCCGGCGGATGCCCGCCGCCTGGTACGTCAAAGCCCGTATCCCGAGGATGCGGCGCATCCGCCGCAGCGGCGCCGCCTCGTCCCCCGCCCCGGCGGAGCGGTCACGGCGGGTGAAGCCGGCCGGGGCCGCGCGCAGCGCCGGATCCCCGGGACGGCGGCCTGCGGGACGGTGGGAAGAGGCGAGGGCCACCACGGCGATCTCCCGTCCGGCCGCCCACGCGTCGACCGCGGCCAGGGCGTCCGCAGGAGCCGGGTACGGGGCGCAGTCGAGGTCCAGGACCAGATGGGAGGCGCCGGCACCGATGCCCGCCAGCACCTGCGTCAGGCGTTCGAGGCACACCTCGCCCTCGGCGCGGTCCTCGGACACGCACAGCGTCACGACCGCCACGGAACCGTAGCGGTGCACCTTGACCGCGTAGGGCTTCACGACGGGCTCCCCCTTCTGCGGGGTACCAGCGCTGGAAGCGGACAGCAGCTGCTGCGGGGAACACGGGCCGCCCCGGGGCGGCGTGTTCATGTCCGGCGTTCAAAGCCACCACAGCACCACACTGCCGCTGCCCGCCCGCGCACGACGGCGGAGCCTCGAGCGACGGAACCAGAACGGTCCATCCCCTCCACCCTCCCACACCCGCGGTACCGGGGAACCGTCTCCCGGCCCGGCCCGGCCCGGCCCGGCCCGGCCCGGCCCGGCCCGGCCCGGCTCCCCGGTCCGCGTGGCGAAAGTCGACGAGTGCTTCCCCGCACCTGCCCGTGTGGCGTGGATCAGGTGGTGTCGCGGCCCTGTCCCGCGAGGGGCTGGGTGTCGGCCGCTGCGCCGCCGGGCGCCGCGCCGGGACAGGGCGTGGGCGGTGCACGCGCCGATACCGCGGGCGGCGACGGTGACTACGGCGACGCGGCCCTGAAGAGGACTCACGCGCGTCGCGCCGCGAAACCGCGCGGAGCGCCGTGTCATGGCAGGCACCTGCCCGACCGCCCGGCCCGCACACGCCGGTGGCCGGGTCCGGGCCAGGCGTCTGCCGGCCGAAGCCAGCGGGGCCCACAGCGGGTACCTGCGCACGATGGCGGGCCTCGCCGGGCACGCCGCCGGCACGGAACGGGGGGACGCACCGGCCGGGCGGCAGGAAGGTCGCCCCCACCCGGGGGCGTACGGTGGAGACACCCCTGGCACTGAGTCCCGCAGGGCAGCGGCGAGCGCCGCAGGCAGGGCGAGGAGGCGGCCATGACCAGCACCCCAGCCGATCTTCCGATGTCCGCTCCGGAGCTGAAGACCGACACCGTGCGCGTCGGCGACGCCGTCGTGTGCGTCCTGTCCGGTGATCTGCACGCCGGCACCCGGGCCATCGGCGATCAGGCCCTGAACGAGGCACTGCGATACGGCCCGGTGCTGCTGGCGGTCGACCTGGACGCGGTGGAACTGTTCACCGCCGACGGCCTCAACCTCCTGCTGGCCCTGCGGGAGACCACGCGTTCCCACGGTGTGCCCCTGGTCCTGGTCTCTCCCAGCGCCGCGGTCCGCCGCGTCCTCGATGCCACCGGCGCGACAGGGACGTTCACCATCCACTCCACGATCGCCGAGGCCACCGCGGGGTACACCCCCTAG